>NZ_CP043006.1:0-4800000 GCF_008086345.1 Chitinophaga sp. XS-30
ACAAATGACCTGTTAATCATGCCCGTACGGTTTAACACTTTTCATTGTAGTGAATTGCAGGCTAAGCGGGTGTTTTAGCCGACAAATACTTGAATAAACAGGAGCCGACATTCTGTAATTGTTCCAAATAAAACAAGGGCAGATTTATTTTTTTTTTCAACATTTTAATCAGATATTCGTCGTCCTGTCAAAAAATTCTTCAACTGCCCATATTGAAGAATTTGTATTCGAGAACACCCAAATTATAAACACGATTAATTTTTTTTGATTAAATGAATAAAACTTGCGAACAAGTTTGGGAGAAGTGTCTGAATATAATCAGGGATATTGTGGAATGGCAACCATTCAAAACATGGTTTGAACCAATAAAACCAGTAAAGCTAGAAAACAATGTTTTAACGATCCAGGTCCCCAGCCAGTTTTTTTACGAGTACCTGGAAGAACACTATGTCGGACTGTTAGGAAAAACGATCAAGCGCGAATTAGGAAAAGAAGCAAGACTGGAATATCGGATAGTAGTAGAGAATGGCACCCCCCATCAACATCCTAAAACGGTGAATATGCCTACGCAGTTTACCAAGCCTCAGAAGGATAGTGAAGTAGATTTTCCGTTAACGATACAAAATCCGGTGAAGAACCCTTTCGTCATTCCGGGTATCAAACGCGTGCAGATAGATTCCCAGCTGAACCACAACTACACCTTTGAATCCTTTATTGAAGGAGATTGCAACCGTGTGGCCCGCAGGGCCGGCAAAACGGTGTCCGACAAACCGGGCGGCACATCCTTCAACCCGCTCGTGATCTACGGTGGTGTGGGCCTTGGCAAAACCCACCTGGCACAGGCCATCGGCAATGAAGTGAAAAGGCAGAACCCCAACAAGGCCGTGCTTTACGTCAGCGCCGAAAAATTCATCAATCAGTTCATCGATCACTCCAAGAATAATATTATTAACGATTTCATACACTTCTACCAGTTAATAGATGTACTGATCGTTGATGATATACAGTTCTTTGCCCGTGCGGAGAAATCGCAGGATGCGTTCTTTGCCATCTTCAACCACATCCATCAGAGCGGCAAACAGCTGATCCTTACATCGGACAAACCGCCGAAGGATCTGGACGGCCTCCAGGAACGCCTGCTCAGCCGGTTCCGCTGGGGCCTCAGCGCGGATATGCAGATACCCGACTTTGAGACCCGCATGGAAATACTGGAAATGAAGATGCGGAACGACGGCCTCGAAATGCCGAAGGAAGTTGTGAAGTACGTAGCTTACAATATCCAGAGCAATGTAAGAGAACTGGAAGGTGCACTGATCTCGCTGCTAGCCCAGTCTTCCCTCAACCGCAAAGAGATAGACCTGGAACTGGCCAAGCGCGTGCTGAAATCCTTCGTGAAAACATCCTCCAAGGAGATCACGATCGAAAGCATCCAGAAAATGGTCTGCGAATATTTCGATGTGCCGTATGACAAGCTGCTGCAGAAAACCCGCAAGCGCGAGATCGTTCAGGCCCGCCAGATCACCATGTACCTGGCCAAGAGCTTTACCAAGAATTCATTAAAGACCATCGGCGAACACTTCGGCGGACGGGACCACACCACCGTGATCCACTCCTGCCAGACGGTGAAAGATCTGATGGATACGGACAACAGTTTCCGTGACAGCGTTATAGAGCTGCAACAAAAAGTGCAACTCGCCGCAATGTAACAATCCATGTAACCCTATCGCAACTATCCTTGCAAAAATATTTGATACCGGGCCAGGCGCCCGGTATCTTTTTTATATGCAAAACTGTAGTGCCGGCAGGAATTATGTGCGTGTACACCCTGTTCAGTACCACCGGCAGCGCGGAAAGTGCGGGTGCAAACCGGCTCAGGATCACGGGTAACAACGCGGGCCGGCGCGGGCATAAACCCTGCTCCGGGTCACATACCGCATCGCCGTTGTGCCGGACACGCATTAAAGCAGCGCATCCAGCTTCGTCTGCCATTGCCGCTCCATGGCTTTGACCTCCGCTTCCGGTATGCCATATGTACTGATCCATGCCCATACAACAATATCGGCATCCGGACTGTACCTGTCCAGTATCAGCCGGAACAAGGCATCGTTCATCCCGGGAATAGTGCCGCAAAAATCCTGCGGAGGATTGAAATAGGCAACGGCGCCTTCGTACCTGTCCCCAAACGGTGTGGTGTAGGCGTAGCTATCCCCATTCACAGTCAATCCGTTTTCCACCAGTATATTCCATATCTCTTCGTGCGACCTGGCAGACTTGCGTTTGGCAAAGGCCACCAGCCTGTCTTTCCCCGCATGAAACTCCAGGTAATGTTTCAGGCCCAGGGATTCTGTATCCCATCCGCGGCGCACACCATCATACATCTCGTCCCAGTTGCTGCCACCGCCGAAGCCGGCATGCACGATCCGCAGCATGGTGCTGCCGCCCCGGGCCTCCAGGAAAAACTCCACCGCCAGTCGGCGTGGCTCGGGCGATACAATGGAATGATGCTCCTGCCCATATCCGAGGCGGAGATAATCCAGCTCTTTTTCCTCTTCGATTTCCATGCGCCAGTCCACCTTGTCGCCCCAGGAAAGCTCAACAGCTTCGCCGGGCTGAATATTGGCGTGCAGCGGGAACCAGCGTTCCATTTCCCGGGCATCCGTAAGCGCTTTCCATACCGCTTCCACCGGAGCGTGGATCTCACGGGTAATATCTACTACCCTGCCGGGTGCTTTAGTGATTGGATCGTTTTTCATGTTGTTGTTTTTTAAGTGTGGGGTGAGAGAATACGTGAAACTGGTACGGCCTTGCATGCGGATCATCCGTATGATACCGGGCTGCCAGTTTCGCGATGGTCCTTGACAGTTCTTCCGTGAAGGCATGCAGTTTTTCAGGGTCGGTAAACCGTACTTCCGTCTGCAAAGAAAAAGTGGCCAGCTTTTTCTTTGCCTTATGGGCGCCGGTCTGCAATTCCGCTACTTCCTGTATCAACCGGGATGCTGCGGACACCAGGTAATGGGACGAATATTTGTCCTGTACTTCTTCCGGGTCCACCTGTGCTGTATTCAATACCACGAGGTAAGATTTGGCGCTGGCTCGCATGATCCTTTCGGTGCAGTTTCCCTTCCGTCTTTCTTCCACCAGTTCTATCAGTTCATTTTTTTCCAGTTCCCTCAGATGATAATTGAGCTGCTGCCGCGGCATATCCAGGATGCGCGAGAGCCCTGCTGCGGAATTGGGTTCCCGGAGATTTTCGAGGATACTCATCCGCAAAGGATGCATCATGGAAGCGGCTACCTGTTTGTCCCTGATAAATTGTGCTTTCATCTGTCAATAATTATTCTTTACGGGTCAGATGGAATGGTATTTCATCTGTTCCTATTTATTCTTTACGGGTCAGATGGAATAATACTTCATCTGACCATATCTCAAAATTACACCGAAAAATTAATTTTTCAAGGAAAAAATATTAATCGGTAAAATCAGCTACAGATTATTGATATACATATAGTGGAAATTAAATTGTTATGATCGGTATTGAAGGAGCTATCGGGGATCAGCATTAATTCACTAAATTGATAGAGTCACAGGACATCAACCAAAATCTAAACCCTTTTTTATGGCAACATCTTCCACGCAGGAGGCACAACGGCGGGAAAACCCTATACTTGCCGTTATCACCATCGCCTTTGCGGTGGGCATTCTGGATGGGCTTGCCGCTATTATCAATTCCTTCGTCCGCTCCGGCGTAAAACCAGAACAGGTATTCCATTTCATTGCCAGTGCGTTGCTGGGTAAAGCTGCCTATAGTGGTGGCGGAGGTACTGCGCTGCTGGGGCTGGGACTGCATTTTCTGGTGGCGCTGATCTGGAGCGCGCTATTCTTCGCGGCCTATTCGCGCATGCGGTGGCTGCAGGGGAACAAATGGCTGACAGGCTTTGGGTACGGGATATTTGTATGGCTGGTGATGACGTTCATTGTGCTGCAGGCAGCGGGATTATTACGGCTGCCTCTCGATCCCTGGGGTGCGGTTACGGGCATACTGATCCATATGTTCCTGGTAGGATTGCCCATCGTGATCATGACGCGGCGGTTGAGCAATCGTCCCGTTTAACCCAGCGTTTCCCCAAAGAGCCGCAAAGTGCGCTCCCAGGCGAGTTTGGCTGCGGCTTCATTATACCTTGCGGCGGAAGTATCGTTATGGAAAGCATGCTGCGTACCTTCATAGATGTACAGCTCATACTTGATCCCGGCGGCCTTCAGCGCTGCTTCAAAAGCAGGTATGCCGGCGTTTACGCGATCATCTTTTTCTCCGTAATGCATCTGCATCGCCGCCTTGATCTTCGGCACATCGGATGCGGCGGGTTGCGTGCCATAGAAAGGCACCGCTGCTTTTAACGCCGGATGATGCACAGCCATCTGATTGGTCAGTGCGCCGCCCCAGCAAAACCCCACACATCCGGCCTTGCCATTGTATTCGGGCCTGCTCTCCAGGTAATCGAAAGCATTAAGAAAATTATGCAGGTTCTTCGGAGCTTCCAGCTTGCCGAACATCCCCCGCGCTTCATCTTCATTGGCGGGCGTTCCGCCGAAAGGGGACAATGCATCCGGCGCCAATGCCAGGTAACCGGCCTTGGCTACCCTGCGGGTAACGTCCTTGATATGCGGCGTCAGGCCACGGTTCTCATGTATCACCACAACAGCGCCGCGTTTGCCGGCTTCATCCGGACGAACAAGATAGCCCTTCATGGTGGTGCCTTCGCCGGGATAGGTAATATCCTCTTCCCGCAGGCCTTCCTGCAAAGGCTGTATGGTAGCCGCGCGGGCGTAGTTGGATTCCAGCATCGGCAATACGGCCATCGCAGCGGCCATGCCACCGGTCAGCCTGATCAATTGCCTGATGAAATCTTCCCGCTTCAGGGGCTTATGGGTGTACTCGTCGAATAGATTGATGATGCGCTGGTCCATAGGAAACTATTTACAGTAAATTAAGCAATTTTCCCCTCATGTCACGATGATCGCTCCCATTATTTCCGCCTCCGGTACAACGCACATGGTGATTCGGGAAAGAATACTTAACTTGATATTGTCATCCCAATACACCATCAAATGTTCGTATATGCTGTTGCGTGACAGGCTTTCGCTGGTACAGGTATTCCGTATCACCTGGAAGCTGGATATTTTCATTGTCCTGGTCTGTACACTTGCCTACCTGGTAGACACCTACTGGCTGAAAGAACATATATCCATCCCTGCCAGCATCACCGCAGTACTGGGTACCGCGCTGGCGTTCTTCATCGGTTTCAACAACAACCAGGCCTATGACCGGTGGTGGGAAGCGCGAAAGATCTGGGGCGCCCTGGTGAATGATTCCCGTTCCTGGGCCAGGAACCTCCTCTCTTTCTGTGACAACAATGCCGCGGGGGAAACAAAGCATATCGCCCGGCGGATGATCTTCCGCCACATCGGCTTCCTCTATGCCCTCAAAGCCAGTCTCCGGCAAACGAATGACCGGTATTACGAAGGCTATCTTGGCGGTACGGAAGACGATGCCGTCAGGAACAGCCAGAATATTCCCAATGCCATCCTCAACCTGCAGGCAGCTGACCTGCAGCTTTTACGAGAGCAACAGGCGATAGACGGGTTCCTGTTTCGCGAACTGAATACCATGCTGGTCAACCACTGCGATAATATGGGGAAGTCCGAACGCATCCGCAATACTGTATTCCCGCCCAGTTACCTCTTCTTTACAAGGATATTCATCTGGTTCTATGTCATCTTGAATACGCTCATGCTGGCGGAGGCCATCGGCTTCTGGTCCGTTATCTTTGGCTGGGCGATAGGTTTTGTTTTCCATGTTACCCATATGAACGGCATAAGCCTGATGAACCCCTTCGAGCAAAACCCCATGTCCATTCCGCTGGACAGCATTTCCCGGACGGTGGAGATCAACCTGCTTGAAATGCTTGGCCATCAGCCCCTCCCATCCCCCATTGAGCCTACCGGGGGACAATACCTGCTGTAAATCCGGGAATTGTGAGGAAGGCGGGACGCCGTATCCTGAATCTTCGTTTCAGTCTCCGATACGGATATTTTTCAGTACATTTGAATGCTAGTTAAGAGAAAAGTGTGTGTCCCAAAATCTCTCCTGTATCTATTATAATGTATTTCGATGTCCGGACAAACCAGTAAGCATGCCGACGAACACCCCCCGGTGATGAAATTTAAAGTACCTCCGGAGATGGA
This sequence comes from Chitinophaga sp. XS-30, assembly GCF_008086345.1. Taxonomy (NCBI): domain Bacteria; kingdom Pseudomonadati; phylum Bacteroidota; class Chitinophagia; order Chitinophagales; family Chitinophagaceae; genus Chitinophaga; species Chitinophaga sp. XS-30. Next base: position 6,244 of record NZ_CP043006.1, read on the forward strand.
GGTGCTAACACAAAAAACCAGTACACTCCCTAAAGACTATGAGCGATACCGCGTTCCCGGAGCTGATGTTGAATTTATCAGCGGCCCTTTCGGTTGTTATTTCACGCAGGAGATCCGGCAGAAAGACTGGGTCATCGGCTGGCTGAATTTCGACATCAGGGAAAGCGTATATCTTTATCCTGTAACCTCAGCGCCTTTTGTGGGCCTCTATTGCGGTCTGCGGGGCAATATCCCATGCGAGCTGCACGGGCGCGAAGAGATCCTTACCCTGCAGGAAGACAAGTTCGGGTTCTATTATGTACCGGAATACGCGATGAACAAAGCGGATTTCATGCCTTTCCATTATACCGCCGTGTACATTTCCTTCACCAGCAGGTTCCTGCAAAAGTTCGGGGCCAGCAATCCGGAATTCACATCGGTGATCGAGAAACAGGTAAAACGGGTCATGGAAGGTGAAGAGGTGAACATTATCGCCCTGAATTCAGATGCGCATTCCATCATCAAAAAAATGAAGCTCCGCCCGGCAGACGATCCTCACTTTCTCATATTTCAGGACATTAAAGTGAATGAATTGCTGCTGCAGTATTTTGAACTGCTCAGAGCGGCACAGCACGTACCCGCCAATATCCAGGCAGCGCTGAACTTCATTGCCGAATACTTCGATACGCCGGTTTCCATTGCGGAACTGGCGGAGCAAGCCGGACTGACCGGTGATGAAGATACCTTCAAAAAGCAATTCAAAGCCGTTACCGGCCTGGCGCCGGACCGGTATCTCAAAAAATTCCGGACAGAAAAAGCAGAGCAGCTGTTGCTGACCACTACCCTGAAGATCGGGGAGATTGCGGTCAAAACCGGGTTTACCGACAGTGCGCATCTGGCACGGACTTTCCTGGAAAAACATAAAATGACGCCCAAGGCTTTCCGGGCAAAACAGCAGTAAGTTCCCGGAAGAGCGTTATACACCCGGCAAAAAACCATACAATTTTTTGCAGGCAACCGTACAAATCATTCTGATAATTTCTCTATTACTTTGTTTCAGCACGAGCCGGTAACATACCAAGGTTATGCTTCTGTCTAACCCGGCTTTATGCTTTCAGATTAACTAGTAGTTTTTTTCCATTTTTAGCTTAAGACACACAAACTGTTTGTTTCTCCAACTTAGCTCAATACCGCTGTAAAAAGCGGGCAACTGATCCTCTCCAAGCCTTTCTGTAAGCCACCAGGTAATTCACATGGCCGGCTTGCGGAAAGGTCACCAGTTGCTTTTTTCCTTTCAGGTTGCCATATATCCCGTCAATTTCCGCTCTTGTTACCCTGTCGTCCTGTTCTCCGTAGAAAAGCAATGTGGGGATATCCACCGCTTTTGCGTATTCCACAGGGCGGTGCGAGAAGGCTGGAAAGCCGTGCTGTACGCCGCCCCAGAAGATCAGGAACCCCGCCAGCGGAAAACCCGGAACGCCAACTGCGTTGAAACGCGCGCAGGCAGCTTTGTACAGTGAACCGAACGGGCATTCCAGCACCAGCGCCCGGGGCCGGATATGGTCATCATGCACCGCCTTCAGCACGGCCACCGCACCCATCGATGTACCAAATAGCAGGATGTTTCGCTCTCCGGTATTGACGAGGTGCTCGTACACCGTTTTTACGTCCCTGGCCTCCTTGTAACCGATGGTGGTAGCGTTGCCGCCGGAACGGCAATTTGTAGTATTTATTCGACCGCCTTTTCCATACGGCTTCTAATTCAGATAAAATAAATACATTTGCCCCTGAATAGTACCCCGTTAACCGTTGAGCATAACTACATTCTTATCACTAAAACAACGCAAATGAAAAAAATGATCGCTGAATTCATCGGAACATTCTGGCTTGTGCTTGGCGGCTGCGGCAGTGCCGTACTGGCTGCTGCATTTCCGGAAGTAGGGATAGGCCTGGCAGGCGTATCACTGGCATTTGGCCTGACAGTGCTCACGATCGCCTACTCGCTGGGGCATATCTCCGGTGCGCACCTTAACCCGGCGGTATCTATCGGGTTATGGGCCGGTGGCCGGTTCGATGGCAAAGATCTGCTACCTTATATTGTAGCGCAGGTCTTGGGCGGGATCGCCGCCGCAGGTGTTCTCTACATCATTGCTACCGGTAACGGAAGTGAAGTAGGCAGCTTTGCCGCTAACGGGTATGGGGAACATTCACCGGGCGGGTACAGTCTCACTGCCGCACTGGTCACGGAGATCGTGATGACGGCCATGTTCCTGCTGATCATACTCGGCGCCACGGACGACCGCGCACCGAAAGGATTTGCCGGCATAGCTATCGGCCTTGCCCTCACCCTGATCCACCTGATCAGCATCCCGGTAACGAATACTTCGGTGAACCCGGCCAGGAGTACCAGCCAGGCCATCTTTGCGGGAGGCGCCGCCCTCGGACAGCTATGGCTTTTCTGGGTGGCCCCGATCGTTGGCGCCCTGCTGGCAGGGACGATCTATAAAGGCGTATTTGCTGAAAAGAAACTGGCGTAAAAAACGCCGACTGTTATTAAAAATACGGGCTGGCTAAATGTATAGCCAGCCCGTTATGTTTTTGCCAGGCAAGTCCTCAAAGCACCAGTTGTTCAAACAGCCGGGCGAGCGCCTGCTGCGGGTTGCCGCAAAGGCCGGGATGCACCCGGGATGTTTGTACCACGGTGCTGCGCATGGCCGTGAGCCAGCGGAAGCGGGACGCCACGTCCAGCCGCGCGATAGGGCCTCCTTCTTTATCGCCGTTGCAGATATGTTCAAATGCCATGAGGTAGGTTTTCAGTTCCGCGATATCCAGGCCTGGACTGAAGGCATGCAGGCGTTGTTCATCCAGCGCATACATCATCCGCAGAAAGTTTTGCTGCCTGCAATACAACACCACGCCCACGTTGAGGAATTCCTCACGCTCCACTCTCGGCACTACCCGGATAACGGCGTACTCAAATAAGTGATGTCCTTGCATGTTGCGCTTCTTTTACAAAAATTTCCGATGATGCCACCCTGTTAGCCAGGAACCGGGCATATACCTCCCTCCGTTCGGCCGCCACGGCATCCGGGGCGGATACGGTGAGCCACTCGTCCGGGATCAGCGATACGATGGCCTGAATGCGTTCCTCCGTGAGCATGGCGCGGAACCGGGCGTCCGCCGTTTCCAGTTCAGCCGCCTGCGGCAGCAGCACATGGTCTTTTACATTCACAAAGGGGCGGCGGGACTGTTCTTCCCAGTTATCCCAGGAATGATGGAAGTACAGTGATGCACCGTGATCGATCAGCCAGAGCTCTTTGTTCCAGATAAGCATATTGGTGTTACGCGCCGTTCTGTCCACATTCGTGAGCAGGCAATCCAGCCACACGATCTGCGAAGCCAGTTCAGGGTCGATGCGTGTTACCGCGGGGTCGTAGGTGATGGCGCCGGACAGGTAATGCAGTCCCAGGTTCTTCCCTACGCTGGCTTTGAGCAGGTCCTGTATCTCTTCATCCGGTTCGGTTCGGCCGAAAGCGGTATCCAGCTCCGCAAATACGATCTCCGGCACTTTCAGTCCCAGGCTGCGGGCCAGTTCACCGCCGATCAGGTCGGCTATCAGGGCTTTGATGCCCTGGCCTGCTCCCCTGAATTTGAGCACATACAGGAACCCGTCATCCGCCTCCGCGATGGCCGGCAGAGAGCCACCTTCGCGCAGCGGTGTAACATACCGCGTTACGTTTACCGTTCTGACCGGTGATTGATCATGATGCATAACAGACATTCGATAAATATAGCGCAAGATATCAAGAAATCAGGAGGAGGCCCCGCCTGCGGGCGTTATTTATCTTTCCCAGAAATGAGGCGGTTGAATGCCAAGGGAACGGAGGTACACATATCCCTGTCCGCGGTGATGCACTTCATTATCGATCCAGTACAGGGTGATGCTGTACAGCGGCCCTTCATATTCCCCGAAGGCCACATCCACTTCCTGGAAGCGCTGCGGCGTTACCCTGGCCCACCATGCATCGATCTCGGCGGTTACCTCGTCCCAGCGCTGCAGCAGGGCGGCTTTGGTCCTGGGTACGGCTTTCTGTTCATGATGGAACAGCTCATCGAGCTTTTTCCATTCGCCGGTGGCCAGTCCTTTTGCCCCCGGTGCCGCCATGCCGATCATTTCCATGGCCAGGTCCGCAAAGGGACGCATGCCGCCAACGGAATAGGAAAAAAGTTCTTTTTCGGGGAATGCTTCGATCGTACGGCGTGTCAATCTGCGGTGTCCCTGCCAGTGTTCCAGGAGTTGTGAAGCAGTGATAACGGTGTTTTCCATGACTGATAGTTTTTAAGTTGATCACAAAGAACACCGCGGGAAATGACAGCCCTATGTCAGCAGCATTTTTCTTACAATAAAAAAAGCGGTCGTTCGTCTACTTACTTAAATGCTGTCAGCGGAACGATCACTTTGTTCCGGGCTTACGAATCAAAAAAACGGCGGTACGATGTATGCATCACTTTTACTCATTCATTCCATCATGAGGTGGCTGGTATTGCTGGGCCTCCTGTACACGATCATCAGGGGCATCAGCGGCTGGTCCGGCAGGCGTTCCTTTACCCGGAGAGATGATACGGCGCGGCATGTTACGGCCACGTTCGCGCATATACAATTGCTGATCGGGTTCATATTATATTTTAACAGTCCGCTGATCAGTTATTTCCGGTCCAACTTCGGAGAGGCGATCCGGCAGCCCCAGATGCTGTTTTTCGGGCTGGTGCATATCGGGCTGATGACCTTGTCCGTTGTGCTGATCACTATCGGTTCCGCCTCCGCCAAGCGCCGGGAAACCGATCAGGCCAAATTCCGTACGATGGCGGTATGGTATGCGGTGGCGCTGTTCATTATTTTCATCGCCATACCCTGGCCGTTCTCGCCATTGGCAGGCAGGCCGTACCTGAGACTGTACCTGTGATGAGGGTTGGATTGACGGTAATATTATATAGCTGAAAACACGTCCCTTTTTGCAGGTTTTCTATAACCCGGCAGCCTCGTAAAAAAATATTTTTCGAACGCAAAAAAGCTACTGACATACTGCTGTCACTTTCATGCATTCTCTTTGTATTGTACTTTAAAAAACGCTACCATGATGATACAGGAAAAAAAAGCACCCGCAACCGATCAGGCCTCCATTGTGTACCTGATGCAGAATTTTGCCAACTACAATCTCTGGGCAAATACCACCCTGGTCAACTGGCTCCGTACGAAACCCGAAGCCGAGCTGGAGCGGGAAATGTCCTCCAGCTTCCCCAGCATTAAACTGACCCTGAACCATATCTGGCAAACGCAGCGTTACTGGCTTTCCATTATCCGGCGGGACCAGGCGGAGACTTACCGTGATGACTCCGGCAGTTCGAAAGATGTGCTGGACCTGATCGTGGAACAGTCCGAAGAGCTGGCCGATTTTGTGGGCCGGATGACGAAAAGTGCGCTGGAAGATACCACGATGATCGTCAGCCCCTGGTTCCAGTGCGATTTCCAGCATTTTGAGTACCTGGTGCAGGTGATGAATCACAGCACATACCATCGCGGGCAGATCATTACCATCGGGCGGCAGCTGGGGTATGAGGATGCGCCGATGACCGATTATAATTATTACAATATTTATGGTAAGTAGGACGGGGCGGGATGTATTGCGGCAGCCAGGGATGGTGGCGCGAATCCAGGAGCCATTGCGGTAGCCAGAGGACTAGTGCTGGGCAGGGGCCGTTACGACAGCCAGGGGATAACAGCGCGGGTCAGGGAACTGCATCCACTTACCGGCGTTGCAATGCCGAGCATCTGCGCAATCATTCCGTACACTTCTTCCGGTGTTTTTCCCGCTTTGCAGAGGAAGCCGATGGATGTGTCTCCCGCGGACTTGGAGAGCTTCCTGTTCCCTGTGAGCAGCAAAGGATGATGATGGAAGACGGCATTCCGGAACGGCTGGTAGTCCAGCACCTCCGCGAGATAAAGCTGCGCCAGGGTGGAGGGCCAGAGGTCTTCTCCCCTGATGATCAGGTTGATGCCGAAGAAATGATCGTCTACTAGGGACGCCAGCTGATAGGCCGGAAACCCGTCTTTTTTCCGGATCACGAAATCCTGCATTTCCGGTGGCAATGTTGCGGTGATCTTTTCTCCGCGGAGGGTGTGGACGGTGAGGGCAGTTTCGTTGGTGCGTAACCGCCAGTTCACGTCCGGGTGATCCAGGGGGATGTGTTTATTGCGGCAGGTGCCGGGATAGATGCCGTTGGGGACCTGGGTGCGGGAGCAGGTGCAGGCAAAGATGGTCCCCTTTTCCCGGAGGTCCTTTAAGGCACTGTTGTAAAGTCCTGTGCGGTGGATCTGGGAGTACCGGGACAGGTATTCCGGGTAGTTGTCGGGGCCCTCGTGGTGAGGGATACCGAGGAACTCCAGCGTATCGAAGATATCCATTACATACTTTTCCTCCACCCGTTGCCTGTCGAGATCATCGATGCGAAGGAGTGTTTTTGCTCCCATATGTTCCGCGATGCCTGCTGTAAGTGCGAAAGACAGGGCGTTGCCGAGATGTAAATAGCCGCTGGGAGTGGGCGCCAGTCTGGTTTTCCATATTTGCTGCGGGGAGTTCATCGGGTTGCAAAATACATTTTTGCCGGAGGATTTGGATAATTGGGATATTTGTTCATATTTTTGCAGCCCGACAATGAAGGATCGGTAGTTCAGTCGGTTAGAATGCCGCCCTGTCACGGCGGAGGTCGCGGGTTCGAGTCCCGTCCGGTCCGCAAAACATCTCAGAGATCCGCGCTTGGCGCGGGTTTTTCGTTTTTAGTCGAGTTTCCTTTTATTTTCAATGATCTTTACGGAGGTTAACATCCATCTATTGAAGAAGAATCTCCTACTTAAAAGTTAGCCTAAAATTTTTAATCGGCCAATTTTGTAATTTCAAAGAGCGATTAAACTTGCCTATTATGATTTCAAAAGGGGAAGGGCTAACTGCCTCTGAAAGATATTTAAAAGCTCTTTGTGAACATTCCTTCTTGTCACTTTGGAGCTATACAAACATTTTTAGACAACCTGGTAATGAATTATGTGATTTATTAGTAATTGTTGGGGATGATATTATTATTTTTTCCGACAAACAATGCCAGTTCCCATCAACAGACAATCTAGAAATAGGTTGGGCTAGATGGTTTCGCCGAGCGGTACATGAATCTGCAAAACAACTATGGGGCGCGGAAAAGTGGATAAGGAGATATCCAGACGAGGTTTATACCGATAATAAGTGCCAAAACAAATTTCCCACTCCAATTGAAATAAATTCGCAAACTAGATTTCATTTAGTATTAGTTGCCAATGGAGCTTCCGAAGCTTGTAAAAAAGTTAACGGAGGAAGCGGAAGTTTGGAAATAAATAATGAAATACAAGGAGTAAGCAGCCATACTACGCCTTTCGTAATTGGTGATTTGGATTCTAGTAAATCATTCATTCATGTTCTCGATGAAACGTCACTCGACATTGTTTTAAAAAATAGAGATACGATTTCTGATTTCACTTCCTATCTAATAAAAAGGGGGAAATTCTTACGATCAAAGTTGAATATTAAAAGCGATGGCGAAGAGGAACTACTTGCACAATATTTAAAGTTGCTAAACACTGATGGGGAAAGAGACTTTGTGATACCGGAAAATATAACTGATGTGTATTTTGAGAGAGGGATTTGGAGGGATTTTCAAAAGCATCCCCAAAGAATTGCGCAGATTAAGGAAGATGAAATTAGTTATTTGTGGGACAAATTAATTGAAGAATTTAGCAAACACGCAATTAATGGAACACAATACTATGTTTCTGAGGGCGGTTTTTTAGACGTGGAAAAGGCCTTACGGTTTCTTGCGAGAGAGAATAGGTTTACTCGTAGAGTAATGGCTTCAGCTTTATCTGAAATCGTATTGACTACTCCCTCAGATAGAAGAATGCTCCGTGTCATTCCGATGCATCACGATAATATTTACTATGTGTACCTCTTGTTCCCATATCCCAATTTTAAGCCTCGAATAGATTATGATGAATATCGTAAGGTGCGGATGAGTTATCTCGAAGCTGTTTGTATGGTGACGCGACTTATTAAGCCAGATGCCAAGTTTGTCATTGGCATTGCTATGGAATCAGGCCTTAATAACTCCAATAGCTCTGAAGACTTAATTTGCTTTGACTGTAGTTGTTGGAATAGAGAATTAGAAGAACAGGCCCAAAGGGATCAGGTAGAGTTAAATATTCTGGTTAAACCCAACCGGGTCGAAAGATACAGTAGTGAATATCCTAATATTAACAAATAACTATAAGTTATATATCATTCCTCTCACGTTATCAACCAAGTGATCGATACAACGTTGTGAACTACGGATATTTTTAGCTTCTAAGATGTCGATTGGTTTCTTTTGAGGTGCGGAAAAAGAATAATATGCCGTCAGGGGGTTGAGATTAAAAACATTCTCATTGTTTAAATGTATGAATGAGTTTCGTATCTTTTGAATATGTACAATATCGGTATAATAATGGGACAATACCCCCAACGTTGTCGCAAGGTGAGCATGTGACGAAAGTAACGCAGTAGATAAATCTGAAATAATTTTAGGGTCTCCCCAGGTGGCCTCCTGATGACAACTTGAAATGGCATCTCCCAGATTATGACTTTTTCTCTTTCGTAGCAAAAATAGGAGATAGTGACATCCTTGCTTATCTATATAAGTTGGATGAGTTGGAATCAAAGGTGTTCCATCTAAGTTCATACCACCAGTTACGTGCGCAAGCCAATAGTCTCGCCAGAAATTGTTCCAACTGTTCCAAATGAAGTTAAGCACCCCAGCTGAAACCACCAATTGCTCTTTACTATTGGTATATGAGTATAGGGCGAGGTAATCTTGGGTGATTCCCAAAAATCTTTTCCTCCTTTTTGAAAGAGTTCTCATTGTTCCTGTAATGCGGAAATTAAAACCTTTATTCGAACCAATCGATGCTTGTAGCTTTGAGTTGTTGAGATCGATGCTTTTACAAATTCCGAATATGTTCCCATCTCGTTTCTGTCATCCACTTCACCGAATATTCGTCTAAGAAGTTCAGAACTTCTATTGGCATTAACACAGTAATGACCTATAGAAGTTAATTCAACCAGGTCGTCTTTTTCATCCGGAATATTGAACTTGTTGAATATTAAGGCACCCATTAGGGAATAAAAATTGTAAGATTTTACGTTGCAGGCCTCAAATACGTCGTTAAAATTATCCTTTATGAAGTTGAATGCGCCCTCAAGCATTGTTCTCACCTGCTCTTCTTCCGTAAAAGTTTCATCATACTTTTTATATAAAGCTTCTAACTTACTCGTTGATCTCGCTTGTATGCCCTCTAAGCAAATTTGGCTACACTCAGTTAATAAATCCGCATCCATCATTCTTGAAATATCTCTAATGCTTACGATGTCGTAATTTTCGAGAAACGGACTGAAAACTTCTGTTAGATCACTTATAAACCATTTAAATTGACCTTGATAAGTAGCATGTCGTAGTTCCGCAGTATTTAATGGTAAAGTATAGGAGTTTATTCTCCTGAAAATTTCAAGAATCTCTTCTCTCGTGGCCGTAACGATATTGTCAATTGAAACTTCGTAAGCCAGAAAGCTGGCTCGAATATCTTCATCTAATTCATCAAACGTTAATCCCTGAAACTTCTTGCTGACGGCTGTTAACTTAAATTTGTTGTCGATGTAATCTCGAATTGTTGTTAATCTCTGTTGACCGTCAATAATTTCTCTTTTCGACTTTTTCGTTTTTAAATCAACACCCTGTTGAATTACGGCCTTTGGGAATGGAAAATCATTTAATATTGTATCAATGAAATATGATCTAGCATTTTCAGGCCAAAGCCCTGTACCCCTTTGATAACTTTTGTTTACAACAAGTTCACCTGATTTCATCATATTATAGATATCAGATATCGGGATAGTATTTCTAATTATTTTCATTGGGTGAAATGTTGAAATTAACGGAATTAATTTTGGTTACTGGATGCAATATATCGTAAAATTGTTGTTCAAAATTGGTCATATATTAACTTTTTTAGCTAAAATTTGAATGATTATGGCGATGAAAATATTAGGAGTTCAACGTTTGAAATCATTTATAACTTTTAAAGTACTAATTGATTTTCAGTATTTAATGGCACATTTCGTAAAAAAGCATAAGGGAAATCAATATCCCACCTGGCCCACTTCAGCAACACGCCGCCACTTGATAAACGATTATTGGCTCCATTCCTTTATTCACTATGGGACAATTGTGCTACTCGCCAGTATGCTTATTATGCCATTTTGGGATTCTTTTGACAGAGACTATTTTTCAGTCCGGGCAGTAGTAGCAATCGCTTTGTATTTTCTATTACGCTTTTTATTTATAAACCGGTTTATACAGGTAGTTTTTTGCCAATATTGGAAGCTGTGGTTAGCGAATATGAACGTGATGAGATATCTTGGATGGAGCGGCAGGGAGGCCAGTCTGCTCCCAGGTCAGCGGCTCTTCCGTACCTTGTCAGAAGGTCGGGCATAACGCGCAGGAATTTTCGGTTCCAGAACTTCGGGGGAATAGCGATTTCCGTATTAAGCAGCACCTTTTTATTGTCTGTGCCGCAATACTGGATAAAGATAAGGCCGTGCCCTCCCGGCGCACCTTGCTTTTCGGGCAGATCGGTTTGATTGGTAACAACATAGTTTGTCGATTTTTTAGTCGAGTTCAATGTTATCAACTTCAATAAAGGTACTTTAAAAAAAAGGGATGTTGTTATAGAATGCTGAAAATCAGCGTTCTAATGATGGGTTATGTAAGCCCGAATAAACTTCGATTTGCCACGTGCAATCCCGTCCGGTCCATAGGTCTTAAAGCCACACTTTTGTGTGGCTTTTGTCATTCTGCACCTTTTTGAAGGTTACGTTCAAGGTTACGTAATAAGGGGCATGTGATGAAAGCCAATACAGGCGTGGTTTTAAAGATATCTGGACAATCCCGTCCAGTCCGCAAGTCTTAAAAGCTACGCAAAACGCGTGGCTTTTTTTATGGGCAAAAGTGGGGGGGGTACGGAGAGGATTACGCAGCACTTAATTTTGGCTGAAACACAGTGCAGATAATGCTTTCGGCGTTCGGATAAAGTCCAAAGTAGTCCGAAACCCATCCGGAAATTTTTCCACCCCTTTTTGCCTCCGAAAAAAAGCAGTCCATTCTGATCCACTTCGATCCATCCGGTTCGGTTACGTACGAGGTTACGTAGGCAATCCCCCAAATTCACGCAACCTTTTTCCAGGAAATGCGAAGCGATGTTTAGGAACAGACCACCGGTGTATTCGTTCTCAAACGCCTTCTCTTACAACAGCCTGAGGCCGAAAACGCTCCTTTCTCCAACCATGCCGAAACATCAATCTTTTTTTATTACCTTAGTTCAGTACATGAAGGCGTATAACACTTTCACCGATAATGAATTGTATCTTCTGTTAGTTCAGGACAACGAAGAGGCATTTACCATTTTATACCATCGGTATTGGAAGCGCATGTTATACAAAGCCGCTATAAAGTTACAATCCAATGCTGATGCGGAAGAGGTTGTTCAGGACGCCTTTACAGACATCTGGAAAAGCAGGCATCGCACACAAATACAAAATAGTTTTCATACCTATATTGCTGCCGTCATACGTTACAAGGTGATGGCAAAGATGGCCTCCAATAAACGGGGAATCACGGAAGCTGTGCATGCGTTGCATGTGGAAGACAACGCCACCGAGCAATGGCTCAGCTTTAATGCGCTGCGGAACGAAATCGAAAGATCGGTGAAAGCCCTGCCGGAGAAGTGCCAGCTGGTATTTCGGATGAGCCGGGAAAGAGGTATGAGCGATAAAGAAATAGCGCGGGACCTGAATATTTCCCCGAAAACGGTGGAGGCCCATATCTCCAGGGCGCTTAAATTCCTGCGTGTTTATATCAATAAATCCCTTTCCATTCTTGCATTTATCACTACGATCATAACGAAAGCGTAGGAATTTTCATTTATTTTTTGTTCAATGTAGGGTAGTCCCCGTTTCTCATACACTATATAAGAAACGATTTACCTATGACACGACCGACACGGGCGCAGCTGAACGAACTGGCCGATAAGTGGTTGAAGGGCACTATTACGCCATCGGAAAAGGAGTTGCTGGACAAATGGTATGACCTGGACGCAGCGGAGCCCCTTACCTGGGATGACGAGTCTGAAGAGCAACTGGCTGCACGTTTACGCAATAATATCAATACGCGGAAAAATCCCTCATATTCCTCCGGAAGAAGGTGGCAAATCCCCGCCGCCGCAATTGTATTGATCGCGTTGGGAATAGGCGCTTACTTATATGTTTTAAGATCAGATCCCCCCGGGCAGGTGGCTGTAATGAATAAGGAAGTCAAACCCGGAAGAAACCAGGCGATACTGACGTTGGGCAACGGGGAAAAAATTGTTCTTACCGATGCGGCAAACGGAGAAGTGGCGAGCCGCTCCGGCGTGAAGATTACAAAAACCGCCGACGGACAACTCATATATGATGCCGCTAATGCCACCGATGACAGCTCGCCGCTGGAATACAACTCCATAGAAGCCCCCGCCGGCGGGCAGTGGCAGGTAAAGCTGCCGGACGGTTCGGTGATATTCCTGAACGCTTCATCAGGCATTACCTATCCAACACGCTTCGTTGGTAACGAAAGAAAAGTACAAATGACAGGGGAAGCATATTTTGAAATAATACCCGATAAGAAAATGCCATTCCGGGTGGAAAGCCGCGGGCAGACAGTTGAAGTATTGGGAACACATTTTAATATAATGGCCTATGCCGATGAAAAGATGATCAGGACTACGCTCCTGGAAGGATCTGTGAGGATCGTTACGGATTCGGAATCAAAAATGCTGGAACCGGGCGAGCAGGCGCAATTGGCGGGAAATAACCTGAAAGTTGCCCGTGACGTGGATATGGAGGAAGTGGTGGCCTGGAAAAACGGGTACTTTAAATTCAATGAAAGCCTCGAAAGCATCATGGCAAAGATCGCAAGATGGTACGATGTAGATGTGGAATACCGGGATAAGCCCGCTTCAGACCTTACCTTCTCGGGAAAGATCTCAAGGTCGAGAGATATATCCGGAATTTTAAAGATGTTGGAATATACAGGGGATGTTCACTTTAAACTGGAGGGAAGAAAAGTGATCGTTACTAAATAAACAGGCAGCCAGGGCGCTCAAAAACCAAATCCCGACTGGCATCGGGACTTGGCAGACGTTGAGCGTACCTCTCCTATAAGGATTAAAATTTTTGACTGGAATCAAACATTTAAGGTCTAAACCCAACAAACCAAAATTATGCATTTAAAATTACATTTCAGGAGCCGTGGCCGCCGCCATGCTCTGGATCAATTCGTACTCGTCATGAAACTGCTAGTAATTCTGCTAACTACCGCATTTATGCAGGTCAGCGCAAGTTCCTCCGCACAGCGAATTACCATGAACAAGGTCAATGCCCCGCTGAGCGAAATAATTGATGAGATCAGGACCCAAAGCGGCTACGACTTTCTGTACAACAACAAGGTGTTAAAAGCCACCCATCCCGTTACCATTGATGTCCGGAACGCAAGTATCGAAACGGTGCTCGCTATTTGTTTTGGCCATCAACCGGTAACGTACACTATTTCAGACAATTTTATTGTCATCAAACGAGGCCGCGCTGATAAAACAATCATTCCCGCAGATATAAAAGGGAAAGTGACCGATGAAAAAGGAGCACCGCTGCCCGGCGCTTCCATTAAGGTGAAGGGGACCAACCAGGCCACCAACACCGATGCCAATGGCGAATTTATCCTGAAAAATATTGCACCGGGAGCAGTGCTTGCCGTTTCATTCGTAGGTTTTGTTACGCAGGAAGTTGCCGTTGACGGCCGAAGCGCCATACATATTGTATTGGTCGAAAATACTGAAGCGTTGAATGAAGTCATAGTAGTGGGATATGGAACACAGCAGAAAATTAACCTGACAGGTGCGGTATCCACGGTTGATTCGAAAAGTATCGAAAACAGACCGGTCAGCAATCTTGCTACCGCACTGCAGGGAACATCACCCGGACTTATTGTTACCCGTACTTCCGGGCAACCGGGCAACGAAAATATCGGGATACAACTGAGAGGGGCAACGTCCGCAAACGGAAATGTGAACCCTCTTTTAATTGTAGATGGTGTTTCCGCGCCCATCAGCACCTTGCAATCGTTAAATCCGAATGATGTTGATAATGTGACCTTTTTGAAGGATGCGGCCGCGGCGGCCATCTATGGCGCGCAGGCCGCGGGAGGCGTGATCCTTGTTACGACGAAAAAGGGCGTTGCGGGAAAAACGAAAATTGAATACTCCAACCTGTTCGGCGCCGACAAAATGTTGAATGTTCCCCGGCGGATGACCTTGCTGGAGGAAGCCAGATTCAGCAATTTGTCCGCGGAAAATGCAGGCCTGGCACCGCCGTACCCCGCGGCGGATATTCAGCGGATCATTGATGGCGTGGAATATTACGTAGACCCCGTTGATACGAACAAATATGTTTACCTGAATCAAAAGGACTTTGTCAGCCAGACCATACGCGATGTTACCACTATGCAAACGCATAACATAGCCGTCAGCGGTGGAACGGACAAATTGAACTTCCTGGTTTCCCTGGGAACCTACTCCAAAGATGGCGCCTTTAAAGTGGGCCCGGACATGCACAACCGCTACAACGGAAGGGTGAACCTGGGTGCCAGGCTCAGCAAACATGTATCCATTGAATCAAGGATCTCCTATACGCGCAAAAGAACTGAAATGCCGTCGCGGGATGTTTCCGCATTGCTTTACCAGGCGCTTCGCCTCCGGCAAAAATGGCCCATATTTACCCCGGAAGGCAGACTGAGCGGCGAGGGCTCGTTCTCCGCCAACCAATCTTATGCTTACCTTAAAGAGGGAGGATATAATAACCGTAACGATAATAACTTCGATGGCGTTTTTACACTTAAAATAGCCGATGTTGTAAAAGGCTTGCAGCTGCGCGGCATCTATGGCGGAACATATAACCGGTCAGACCGCGATCATTTCTCCCGCACAGTGGAGTTGTGGCAACGCTATTTCCCGGTGGCTTATATCAACCAGACGAATATGTTTGAAGTCACCCGTGGCGTGTACAACACAAACAACCTGCAATTGCTGGCCGACTATTCTTTACGCCTGGGAGGGAAACATAACTTCCATGTGCTGGCCGGTTACCAGTTTGAGGATAGCAGAAGCTCATCAGTTTACACTTCAGCGCAGAACCTGGCCAGTAATGACCTCCCGACACTTGGTCTTGGTGAAGATGCTACCAAAACGAATAGCCAGACGATCAATACCTATGCATATAAGTCGTATTTCGGCCGCCTTAATTATAATTATCAAAACAGGTATCTCTTCGAAGCAACGATCCGCACCGATGAAAGCTCCAGGCTGGCGCCGGGCTTACGGGTAAAAACATTTCCTTCCGTATCCGCCGGGTGGAACATTCATAAGGAAAACTGGTTTCCCGCAGGCTCCTTTGTTTCTTCATTGAGGCTCCGGGCTTCATGGGGGCAGTTAGGAAGCGCCCTCGGGAACATCATCGGCAACTATGATTTCATGAACATGCTTTCCCGGAACAATAACCTGGTATTGGGTGCCGCGGAAGACCGTACCATGTACTTCTATCAAAGCGTAGTTCCTTCCTCAAGCCTGACATGGGAAACGGTGGAAACCACTAACGGCGGATTTGATTTCGCCATGTTTGACAGCAAATTATCTGTTAGCGCGGACTACTACGTGAAATTCAACAGGAACATGCTCACACCCCTGCAATTGCCGGTAACCTTTGGGGTGGCTACACCGCGTACCAACAACGGGGAACTGAAATCCTGGGGATGGGAGGTAGAGGCCAGTTTCCGGGACAGGATCGGAAAAGATTTCAGCTATTCGATCGGGTTCAACCTGTCAGACAACCAGAACAAAGTCATGAACTATGCCGGAAGAAAAGTGGTGAATGCCGGGATCGTGAATATACTGGAAGGTTATCCATTGGGTTCCATCTGGGGATTTCAGACGGATGGATATTATCAATCGCAGGATGAAGTGGACAAAGCGCCATTTTACAATGCCCGGACAGGCGTAGGGGATGTCAAGTATGTAGATCAGAACGGAGATGACCGCATTAATATTGGCGGCGGGCTGTTTGACGATCATGGCGACCTTATCTATCTCGGAACGGATCAGCCACGTTATAATTTCGGGATCAACGGTGGATTTGAATGGAAAGGATTCGATTTTTTCGTCTTTTTCCAGGGCGTAGGATCACGGACTTTTTATGCAACCGTAAATACGGTGAACCCACAGGTGACAGCACCGCGTCAGCCATTGGCCATTCATAGGGACTACTGGACGGAAGATAACCGGGACGCGGCTTTTCCCCGCCCGTATAGCGGAGGGCAGCATAATTACGTGTTTTCAGATAAATGGATGCTGGACGGAAAATATATCCGTTTGAAAAATATCCAGCTGGGATATTCCCTGCCGGCCAGTCTGTTGCAGAAGGTCCATATAGCAAGAGCGAGGGTCTATTTTAGCGGCCAGGATCTTTTAACATTTTCAGGCCTCGGCATTTTTGATCAGATCTTCAATCCGGAATATAACAATAACGTTGAGTTTGAATATCCATTTGCGGCTACTGCTTCTATTGGACTGAACATTTCATTTTGATACGCACCTTAAAACAAATCGAACATGAAGCATCTATTATACCTTGCCATCCCGCTGTGTCTGTTAAGCGCCTGTGATGTTGACAGAATCTCGGAAACCAATCTCAGCGACGGGTCCTTCTGGAAGAGCGAGCGTGATCTGAAGGCTGCCACCAATTACCTGTACACTTTTCTGCCCAGCCTGCTGGTAACTTCTGATAACTGGTCAGACGACGGGTTTGGTACTGCGCCACATACCACAAGCGACGGCACCAGGCTTGCGCCTGCAACATCCGGTGACTACAGCACGCCTTACAGGATCATACGGGCGGCATCCAACATTATGGAGAAGTCGTCATTAGCGGAAAATGCAGGGGTGCCCGCGCAGATTGTGGATATATATGTAGCGGAAGCCCGTTTCTTTCGTGCATGGGCTTATTTTCAGCTGGTGCAGAAATTTGGCGACGTTCCGCTTATTTTAGGATTGTTAAAAGAAGATTCACCAGAGTTGACTGCGCCCCGGACGCCCAAAGAACAGGTGTACGAAGCGATTTATGCGGACCTGGATGATGCCATTGCAAAGCTTCCCACGCCTACCGCAAGAGGTACGGCCGGATATGGACGTATCACCAATACGGCGGCGCTGGCGTTTAAAGCAAGGGTTGCTTTATTTGAGGGCACCCGTTCAAAGTTTCATCAGTACGGAGATCCGAACAAACATCTCTCACTGGCAGTAGCGGCTGCAAAAGAAGTGATGGAGAGCGGAGAACATCAGCTGTTTGATAATTATTTCGGACTTTTTCAGTATGAAGGCGAGGGCCGGCAGAATAGAGAGAACATGCTGGTGCGGCAATACGGCAGAAATATTGCTGATAATATTTCCGGCTATAATTGCGGAACGCTGATAAACGGCGCCACAAACGCCACCAAGGCGCTGGTAGACGCTTACCTGATGAAAGACGGACTGCCCATCGAAATATCACCCCTGTATACCCCGCCCGCCACTTTTGCCGAAACATTTATTGACCGGGATGAGCGTTTGAATGCAACGATCATGAAACCCGGAGATCCGTATTTCTACAGCGTACCTTTTGTGGCGCCCGCCCTGGTGTATCACACCACGGCATATTGTCCGCGGAAATTTGTGGATGCCCATACAGTAGGAACCGGGGTCACATTTATAGATTACCCGATCATCCGGTATGCAGAAGTGCTTCTGGCATATGCCGAGGCGCTTTATGAACTGAACGGATCTATTTCCGATGCGGACCTTAATGCAAGTATCAATCTTTTACGTGATCGCGCCAATTTGCCCGATCTCACCAATGCTTTTGTGCAGGATAATGGCCTGGACATGCGCAACGAGCTTCGCCGGGAACGAAGGGTAGAGCTGGCGATGGAGGGTTTCCGGTATTGGGATCTGATTCGCTGGAAGACAGCGGAAACAGAACTCCCCAAAGCTATTCTGGGTAGCTATTTCTTTGCGGACGAACCGGGTTTTTCAACTGCAAGCCCGAAGCTCACGCCCGACAATTATATTTTATTGCAAGCCGCTGCCAACAGGATGTTTGACCCGGAAAAGGATTATTTATGGCCTTTGCCGGTGAACGAGCTGGCGCTGAATCCGCAGTTGAAGCAGAATCCGTATTGGGAGTAGTATGCATCAATGACTAAGACACAGTGCTGTATTTCGATACAGCCTGTGTTGTCATACCAGGCTGCCACTGCAATAATTGCTGTTTCTCTCCGGGATGCTTTTGTAGCTGGCTTTTTTTAATTACTTCAATAACTGCAGATCTGTATCCTGAACTGCCGATCTGGTCCGGGCGTTGCCGGCCCTCCCTGTTTGTAACCGCGGGGGGAAACACTGAATTGTTTTTTAAACTCATGGCTGAAATACTTGGTATCGTTATAGCCTACACGGTCGGGTAAATGAGCCGGTGCGTAGTACTGCGGCAGCCTGCTGACAATCTCCCATTTGACATTTTGCTTATATTTGGCCGGTGTCGAATGGGGATTGTACTTTTTATTTACCTGGCCGGGAGCAATACACCTGCAATATTTGAATCCAGATGGTTACCGATTATAAGAAAATAGACTTGTTTAGGAAAACATTTTAAAGCAAAAGATCATTATTACATTCGTTTTTGTAGATTTTCTACAAAATTTAACGAAAAAATTCTATAAAAAGAGAAACTTGGCTTTTCCACCTCCCCTCACCTCCCTAAAACAAGATCAACTGCCAGGAAACCCCGAATTTATCCGCCACCCATCCAAACTTTTTACCAAAACCATAATTATCCAACGGCATCATCACCCGCCCGTTTTCCCCGAGCCTGGAAAAAAGCATATCCAGTTCATCTTCATCTTTGCATTCCACCCAATTTGAAATGGCCGGCGTGAACGTCCAGTCGTGTTTGATGAAACTATCGCTGCAAATGAATTCCTTTCCGTTCAGCTCAAATACAGCTTTCATAACGGAGCCTTCTTTCCCCGGCCCATCTTTTCCGTAACGCTGGATATCAATAATTCGTGAGTTGTCGAATAAACCGGTATAAAAGTTCATCGCTTGTTCAGCATTGTTTTCCTGGAAGGTCAAAAATGTGGTTATCTGCGTTTTCATATCAGCTTTGTTTTTAGTGATGTAATAAGATGGCTCATTTGCAGCACCTTCCTTCAAAACTAACATACGCAAATGAAGCAGCCGCTATACTTTGGTACTAAAAAGGCTGGTTTGTTGTATTTGGTACTAAAGTATGAATTTTACTATTGAATGATTATCAATGCCTTAGGCTAAAAGCAGGTAAACAACTCTCCCCGGTGAACCTTCCTTCCCCGGATGCGTTATTTTCAGATAGCACCAAAACAATTGCTCATGGGCAGACAAACATCTTTGCTCACCTTTACGGGGAGAGTAGGCAACCTGATCGGTTACAACCGCAACGGCAAACATTTCATGCGCTGCATGCCTGAAACGGTCAGACAAACCTCCGCTACCCGCCAGGCCGCACAACGCTTCGGCGTTGCCAGCAGGAAAGGGCGTCTTATCCGAAGCGCTTTTGCGCAGGAACTGGATATCCGTTCCGACGGCAGTCGGGTTAACCGGTTGAATAAGACCATTATCAAAGGTGGGAGGAACAACCCCGGGGCCATTGCGGGCTTCCGGTTTAACCGTTATACGGGAATAGACAAGTTCTTTTGTGTAGACCCGGTACTGTCTGCTGATGGTATCCTGCACATCCCCGCACAAACGTTGAAAGACCTCAAGGGCTTCACCGCCCTGGAGGTAAAAGTGATCGCCGCGCGGATCAGCTTTGCAGAGCGTAAAGTGGTAGACACAGAAACGGCTACCCTCATCCTCAACACGCGGGAGCCTTTCGCCGGGGCGGCATTATCTGTTGACGTACCGGGGAAGGGGACATTGATTGTGATCTTACAGGTCAGGGCCATGAAGGACGGATATCCTTCCGGTAACCGGAAATACGTAGCAGCGGATATCGTAGCGGTGCAGGAACCACAAACCGGAAAGATCTTCCATCAACCACCGCCACCACCCACCACTATGCTCAGGCATATCAAAACCTCATTCCGCTCTCCAAACGGGCCATCCACCCGACACATCATACAAAGAGAATAGGTTATCCCCGCCTTGAGTACTGTATTTGGTGAGCAAACTATCCTGAAAACCGATCTTGAAAAACACATACAATAACCCGCAAATTCCCCTGCAGGCCTTCGCTGCGGGCATTCCTGTTTTTGAGCATAACACCGCCTCATCCGGTATCCTGCAAATACTCATTCCCACCTCGCCACCGGATCACCACCGCTACAAGTCCACGTTTCTCCCGGTTGCCTCCCATGTTCCATCCGCCATCCGCCCGGTATTCCTCAGACCTATACAGCCACTACAGAAGGATCATAACACCCACTGAATTGAAACAGGAAGCCGGGGGAGAAAGACAGCTACAGCCACCGAGGAAGGATCACAACACACACCGAATTAAAACAGGAAGCCGGTCGAAAGACAGCCATCCAAAAGCACCTCAGCCTCCATACATCACCCTATTCTCCTCCGGCAGACTGTTCAAATGCGGCATTTTCCCGCTGTTGTACTCCCGGTACAATCGCACAATATCCTCCCGGGTATCCGCAACAAACGGCCCGTGGCTTACCACCGGCGCCCCATGCGGCGCAGCGGCGTAAAAAATGAACCGCGTACCCTGCTCCCCTGCCTTGAATGTGATCTCGCTTTCCCCGTTGGCATCTGCCTCATCCAGCCAGGCGGACTGCCCCGCCTGCACTTTGGTGGCGCCTGCCCAAACTTCCCCTTCCAGCACATACAGGAACCCGTTATAGCGGGCGGGGATGTCCTGCCCTGCTACGGCATTTCCTGCCAGCGTGAAATCCACCAGCGTAAAGGGCGTATGATTCCGGAGCGGCGCGGTCAGGCCATTGCTGCTGCCGCTGTACACCCGTATTTGGCTTCCGCCGGTGGCGAGGGTGGGTGCGTCTTCCTGCCGGATCTGTTGCCAGAAGGGTTCCGCCCAGCGCTTCTCCGGCGGCAATACCAGCCACAACTGCAAAATATGCAGGTCCGTCCGGGATATGATCTCTTCCGAATGGATAATGCCTTTACCGGCGGTCATCAGCTCCAGGCTGCCGGTATGCCAATCCTTTTCATCGCCTTTGATCACCAGGGTCACGGTCTCGAATCCCGCATGGGGATGCGGCCTGCCCGCAGGCGTGCCGCCGGGGAGCTGCAACCTGTCGTCCATCAGCAGCATAAACGGGTCGGTACGCCTGAAATCATTGCCGTCTATAATGGCTTTGGCCACATGCCCTTCCCCCAGGAAGCCCTGGTGAGCGTGGGGAGTATGTACCCGCACAATTTTCCGCGCTATCATTTTCATCCGTTTAATCGTGTTTGATCAATCGCTGTGTGGCCGGGAACAGCTGGTGCAACAGCACCGGATACCGCAGGGCCATAGCTATCCAAAGCAGTACCTGTGCCGCCACCGCCATGGTAGCGGGATCCTGGTGCTGCAGATGCGTGGCGATAGCACCACCCAGATATGCGATCAGCAACAGCGCCCCAAGCAGGCCGGTACGCGGGATAAGGAACAGGATGAGCGACAGCAGCTCTATCACGCCTATAAGGCGGTAAGTGCCTTCATCAAAACCCACCAATGCTGCCTGCGCCAGGGCGGCCTCGTCTGGTGACAATTTCATAAATGCACTGAAGGCAAACAAAAGGCCCAATACAACAGAGATGATCCACCCAATGATCCTGATTTTCTTTTGTGACATCGTTTTCGATTTTTGATGACACAAATGTCCAAAAGAATGCTATACCTTTGTTACTTGTTACAAAAAGAATAGCGGTTACAAAAAGAATACCATGCATACAGCAGAATCCTGTAAAAAATCGCGACTGGCCATCAGGGACACGTTAGACGTTGTAGGCGGCAAATGGAAGCTGGTACTGCTTACCATCCTGACCACGGGCAAACGGCGGTTCAGGGAACTATCCAGGGAAGCGGAGATATCTCCCCGCATCCTGTCCAAAGAATTGCAGGAAATGGAACTGAACGGACTGGTGCACCGAAGGGTCTGCGAAACCAAGCCGGTTACGGTGGAATATTCCCTTACACCCTACAGCGAAACATTGAAAGAGGTGCTGGAGGCTTTAAACAAATGGGGCATGCAGCACCGGGAGCGAATGATGAGCACTACGGCCCCAACGGCAACGCCTGTTGATTCAGGGTATAGTAAAAGTGAATGACCGCTTCCTCTGCGGTTGGCCGGGTGGACCGGTAAAAGTCAATGGCATAGTCATCCACCACATCGGCCTGCACGAATACTTCTTCAAAACCTTGCTGCGCGCAATATGCATTCAATGCGGCGATCAGCTTCCCGCCTATGCCCTGCCGCTGGTACTGCGTATCTACCGCAAGATCGAACAGGTATGCCAGCGGCCTTTCCGCATAATATTGTTCCAGGGTATAGGCGGTAAGGCCTCCCACCACTTTGCCTTCAAAAAGTGCGATGAAAACGAAAAGATCTTCCCGGCCTAATAGCCGCTGCAAATGAGCTGCACCGGGCATTTGAAAGCCCTTCATCTCGAAAACCACTTCAAACAACCGGATCAGTTCCATGAATCTGTGCAGGTCGTTTTTACCAAGCCGGGAAACGGAAACGGGTAAGGTCATGAATTAGTTTTTTTTGTTCAGAGAGGTACGCCGGTCATACTTCCGCAAATGAACGGAATTCTTCCATATCATGATAACAGAAAATGCGGACCAGGGTTTTCAGCGTGATGATAGCCATATCTGAAATCTAACGAAAAAACGGCGGAGCTGTTCGCCTCTACAAAAAGAAAAAAGGACGGCAAGAATACCGTCCTCAGTTATTTTTTAACCATATCCTATGAAAAACCAAGACAAAGATGCGCCGGGAAGCGCTCTCCTCCAAGTGGAAATTGGTAAATGGCTGTTTTTAGATGGTAACCGCGTAGAATACGAGGGTGTTAACTTCGACTTAACAAAAACCTAACGTTAACGGTCACACTGTCAGTTTACGATGATCTCGCTGATGAAAACCCATCCTGGCTTGCCTTTCGCGCCATGCCAGGCGGGCAGTGAGGCCAGCGGATGCACCACCAGGCGGATGCATTGCACTTCTGCGGGCGCAAAAGTTACTTCGCCCTGGATCAGCCGGGCCGGCTCTCCTTTATCGGGCGCAGGGGGACTGACTTTGCCCAGGGGTTTCAGCTGATCTTTCTGCATACCGCCCCAAACCTCCATCTTCACCGGTGGAAAGATATGCCCGCCCAGGTTCTGCATCATGCTGAGCATCACGCTTTGTACGGTCACCGGTTTATTGAAAAGCAGGTAGTAAGCGGCTTCATTGCGCTGATAGCCAAACCATTCCCCATTGCCGTAATTGGCAAAATCACCCAGCTGGCCATCGGCAAGCAGGGCGGCGCTGGTGGGCGCATAACGGGGGTCTGCGCTCGTGGCCAGAATGATGGAATCGGGTGTTACGCCCCGTTTGATGAAAGATGACTGTACGGTTTTGCTGCCGTACCACCCGGGCTTGAAGGCCTTTGCGGTGACTGTAACGTTCTTGTCGATGGGCAACGGCGCGGTGTACACGGGGCTATGCAAACTGTCCGGCGGCGTGCCGTCCAGCGTATAGCGGATCTCGGCATCCTTGAAGGGGTGTTTCATTTCCAGCTGTATGCTTTTGTCGAAAACCCCGGCGGGCGTGCTGATCACCGGCGGGCTCAAGGCGATCACCTGCCCGTCCTTATCCGCAAAACCTGATTCGATATATACTTTCGCGAATTTCTTTTTCAGTGCGCTCACCTGGTTGCTGTCGATCTTCGTGTCCCAGATGTACACGGATGGCACGGGGCGGGCGGACAGCAGCTTATCCAGCGCGGCGGAGGTGATGCCGGTGCCGGACAGGGCCAGTTCTTCCAGGTGCTGCAGGCCGGCCAGCTCCTCCACACCGGCGGAGGTAACGCCGGTGTAGTTCAGGTTCAGCTTCCGGAGCTGCTCCAGCTGCCGGATGACCTTCATATCGCCGTCTTTCACCGGCAGCCGCGAGAGGTTCAGCTCCACGATCTGTTGCTTTAACGGAAGTATTTCTTCCAGCGATGCGGTGCTGTACACATTCCTGCCGTAAAAATTTACCGTCAGTGCCGGTGAATTTTTACCAAGCGGAACAATGCTGCGATAGTTATTATTGAGCGATGCGACCTTTTCTTCATCTGCCGCCGCAAAGTCATATACCGGTGTTGGGGCTTCTCCGGCGGCAGGGGCCAGGTAAGCGGTGGCCAGTACCCGGAAGGTATCTTTTTCAGGAAGACTGAAGAGCATTTCATCCGTAGCGGCGCCGGACTTCACCCAGGCATACAGCAATGCGGCCTCCTCTTCGGTAAGCTGCGGTTTGGATGCGGGCGGCATTCTCTTTTTATCTCCCAGCGGAAGGTGCAGGCGTTTGATCAGCAGGCTGGCGTCCGGCTGGCCGGGAATGAACAGCGGGCCGGTTTTGCCGCCGGCCATCAATCCTTTTATATCTTTCAGCGTCAGCCCTCCTTTTACGCTGGAAGCGCCGTGGCAGCTGATACATTTTTTCTCCAGGATGGGGCGCACCACATCAGCAAAGATCACGGCTTCTTCCGGGGGAACAAGCCGCTGCTCGTTGCTCCGGATGGGGGCCAGCACATAGTCTTCCCCATGCGTAAGCCCCGCGCCCCAATGCCCCGTCAACAGGATGGCGATGGCCGCGATCACGGTAAAAGGTTTTGCCAGGGATGCTTTCCGGGCGAGGAACGGATAACCGGTGTAAAATATGAATCCGGCAAGGGCTACCAGCACGCCGCCCCATTTGTGCAGCGTGAGCGTCTGCCCGGCGCGGTCGCCTTCCAGGGATAACAGCATTCCCATAATAGCGGCAACTACGGCGGATAATGCAGCGGCGAGCCTTAACAGATCGAGCCACTCATTATCGCCTTGCCGGCTTGCGGGTATCCATAATGTAAAGAATGATACCAGCAGCAATACGATGGGAAAATGAAGGAACATGGGATGCATTCTGCCTGCCACGGCCAGCCATGAAGGTATCCGCAGGAAACTTTCAAAAACTGCCAGAAAAAGCAGGAAAACCATGCCGCCGAACAAGATGCCGTTGCCTGTTGTTTTTACCTTTTGCATGAAGCGATGTTGCGGAGTGCGGTTATACTCTGGTGAATTTATAGGGATACACTTTGCCGGATGCCCATTGCGCCACATAAATATTCTCTTCGTCATCAACACATACATCATGCGGATTGGCAAATATCTTGTCCGACTGCCGCATGGGCTGCAGCTTGCCGTCTTTATACTCCGGCGCGGAACCGCCGATGTTGGATACCACCTTGTTGTCCTTATCCAGTATCGTTACAAAACCGCTGTCCGCGGCATCCAGTCCGGGTGACCGCAGTACGGCGGCATACAGGTGATCGCCTTTGATCACGGGCCGGCATACGCATGCGCCCGGCAACGCGATCACTTCCAGCAGCTTCCCTTCCGGCGAAAAACGTTTGAAACAGTGACGGGTGCGGTCGGTTACCAGCAGCGTGAGCTTCCCGCCCCTGCTGTCTGTGGTGATGCCATGCGCATTATCAAGATGTGCGGTGGTTTCCCCTCTTCCGCCAAAGACATTTTTGATCTTTCCTTTCTCATCATAATGAATGATGTGCTGCGCACCGTACCCGTCCGCGATGTAAAACTCCCCGTTGTCCAGCACGGTGGTTTCGGTGGGCACAAAGGCGTCCCGGTTTTTATACAGGCCGGTTTCCTGCGGGTAATCGATGGTGAGCAATATCTTTCCATCAAGACTGGTCTTATATACCTGGTGTTTGCTGGTGTCTGTAATGAACAGGTATTCTTCCCCTCCGGCGCTGTGCAGGCTCAGGCCGTGCGCGCCGGGGAAGTCGTGCCCCCAGCTGTGCAGGAGCTTCCCGGACTTGTCGTACACCAGCACATTGTTGCGGGTCTCGTTCGTCAGCAGGATGATCCTGCCTTTGCTGTCCTGCACCATTTCATGGCAATCGTTAACGGGGTATAACGCAGGGTTCAAAGCGCCCCATTTAGCGTTCATCCTGTAACGCATATTGTTGTGCCCGTACACCATTTCATTTTTCCCGGCAAACAGGTCTCTGGTGATGCTGAAAGCGGCAACGGCAAGCCCGGCCTGCTTCAGAAAACTTCTTCTTTTCATTCGTTCGGTTTATGCATACGTATCAGGAAATGATATCTCTTACCACATGCCCGGCTACATCGGTCAGCCGGTAACGGCGGCCCTGGAAGCGGTAGGTCAGGCGCTCATGGTCAAAGCCCAGCTGGTTGAGGATGGTGGCGTGGAAATCATTTACATGCACCGGGTTTTTCACGATGTTATACCCGAATTCATCCGTTTCGCCATACACCATGCCGGGCTTGATGCCGCCGCCGGCCATCCAGACGGTGAAGCAGCGGGGATGATGGTCCCGTCCGTAATTATCCGCACTGAAATTTCCCTGGCAGTAGTTGGTGCGGCCAAATTCACCGCCCCAGATCACGAGGGTCTCATCCAGCAGGCCTCTTTGCTTCAGGTCTGTGATCAGCGCTGCGGAAGGCTGGTCCACATCTTTCGCCTGGCCTCTCATTTCATTGGGCAGGTTGCCGTGCTGGTCCCAACCCTGGTGGTACAACTGCACGAAACGCACGCCGTTCTCGGACAGCTTGCGCGCCAGCAGGCAGTTGGCGGCGTAAGTACCCGGCACCAGGCATTCGGAGCCGTACAGTTTCACGATATCATCGCTTTCCGTGGAAACGTCCATGATCTCGGGAACAGCGGTTTGCATGCGGTAGGCCATTTCATATTGCTGGATCTTGGCGGCTATTTCCGGATCACCGAAATGTTTCAGCTGGATGTCGTTCAGCTCGGCTACCTTGTCCAGCATCTTGCGGCGGGTGGCCCTGTCCATTCCCTCGGGGTCCTGCAGGTAGAGGATGGGGTTTTCCCCGCTGCTGAACTGCACGCCCTGGTGAATGGAGTCCAGGAAACCGTTGGACCATAATTTGGAATATACGCCCTGCCCGTTGCCTTTGCCGCGGGACAGCAGCACGCAGAAGGCGGGGAGGTTCTTGTTCTCCGTTCCCAAACCGTAGCTTACCCATGAGCCCATGCTGGGGCGGTTGCCTTGCTGCGCCCCTGTCTGAAAGAACGTGAGCGCGGGATCATGGTTGATGGCTTCCGTATGCATGGAACGGATAATGCAGAGGTCGTCCACGATCTTCGCCATATGCGGGAATATCTCGCTGACCCAGGCGCCGGATTCTCCATGCTGGTTGAACTTGTAGTAAGAGCCTACCAGCGGGAAGGATTTTTGCCCGGAGGTCATGCCTGTCAGGCGCTGACCGCCACGGATGGATTCCGGCAGGTCCTGCCCCATCATGGTATTGAGCACCGGTTTATAATCGAATGTTTCCAGCTGCGAGGGTGCGCCGTTCTGGAAAAGATAGATCACCCGTTTGGCCTTTGGCGCGAAATGCGGGATGCCGGGCATAAAACCCGCTTCCTCTCCTGCCGCACCGCTGAAAAGGTCCGGCACCAGCAGCGAGCCAAGGGCTACGCTTCCGAGGCCTATGCTTAATCTTGACAGGAATTTTCTCCTGCTGATATTGAGCCCGTGTTGAAATAATTCGTTTTCCATGACTTAAGTTTTTGTGATCGCTTCCTCCAGGTTATAGATGACCTGTATGGTCCTGGCCATGGCAGCGATATCCGGTGAAGGACCGTTCTTCAGCTTGTACTCGCCCACACTGATCGCTTTCTCTACCGTTTCCGGATGGGCTTTGAAATATGCATCCTGGTCCTTTTGATATTCCAGTAAAATTTCCAGTTCCTGTTTGTCAGGCCGCCGGTTAACGATCCGCATGAAAGCATCGGTAAGCGCCGTGGCGGTATTCGTTTTGCCGGATACCAGCCGGTCCGCCAACGCTACGGAAGATTCCAGCACCGTGGGGTCGTTCATCATGATCAATGCCTGCAGCGGCGTATTGGTGCGGGAACGTTTCACTTCGCACTGGTCCCGGTTGCTGGCGTCGAATATCATCATGGACGGCGGTGGCACGGTACGTTTGATGAAGGTGTACATTCCTCTGCGGTACAGCTTGTCCCCATGGTCCTGCTTGTAAGTAGCCAGCAGTCCCCTTCCGGATGTGGCCATTTCCCACAGGCCGGGGGGCTGGTAAGGTTTTACGCTGGGGCCGCCGATAATGGGCCGCAGCAATCCGCTGCTGGACAATACCAGGTCGCGGATCATCTCCGCGTTCATGCGTATGCGCGGGGCGTAGGAAAGATAAATGTTCTCCGGGTCCGCTTTCAATTTCTCCGGCGTGATCACGGAGGACTGGCGGTAGGTGGCGGACATGCAGATCTGTTTTACCAGCCGCTTGATGTCCCAGCCGTTTTCCCTGAAATCCACAGCCAGCCAGTCCAGCAGCTGGGGATTAACGGGCAGCTCTCCCTGCATGCCGAAGTCCCCGACGGATTTCACGATGCCCCGCCCGAAGATCTCCTGCCACATCCTGTTCACAAAAACCCTGGCCGTCAGGGGATTGTCCTTATGGAAGAGCCAGCGCGAAAGCCCCAGCCGGTTGGGCGGGAGACTATCGGGGTATGCCATGATGGATGCCGGTGTACCAGCGTACACTTCTTCCGCATGCTGATCGTAGTTCCCACGGCTAAGCACATACGTTTTCCTGGCCGAGTCCAGGTCTTTCATCACGGATACCTGCAGCCGGTGGGTATCTGCTTTTTGCATGAAGCTGAGCACACCTTCCAGGTCTTCCCGGGTGATGTCCATCCGGGGATTCTTGGCGAAGGTTTCCTGCCCGCCTACGGTGGATTCCAGTCCTACTTCATTCACGCTGTTGAAGAAAGCGGAAAGCTGGAAAAAGTCTTTCTGCGAAACGGGATCGTATTTATGGTCGTGGCATTTTGCGCATTCGATGGTCATGCCCAGGAGGGCGGTGCCGAGGGTGTTGGTCCTGTCCACCACATATTCCACCCGGTACTCTTCATCTATTACCCCGCCTTCTTCGGTGATCTTGTGATTGCGGTTGAAGCCGGTGGCCAGCAGTTGCTCCTTCGTGGCATCGGGCATCAGATCGCCGGCCAGCTGCCAGGTGACGAAGGTGTCGTATGGCATGTTCCGGTTAAAGGCATGGATGACCCAGTCCCGCCAGGGCCATTGGGTACGGTAGTTGTCGTCCTGGTAACCGTGGGAGTCCGCATACCGTGCCACATCCAGCCAGGGAATGGCCATTCTTTCACCGTAGGCCGGGCGGCTCAGCAGTTCATCGATCTTCTTTTCATAAATATCCGGATCGGTGCTTTTAACGAAACGGTCTATTTCTTCCGGTGTTGGCGGCAACCCGGTGATATCCAGCGATATGCGCCGCAACAGCCTTTCCTTGTCCGCTTCCTCATTGGGAGCCAGGCCATGCTGCTCCATTTTTTGCAGTACAAAACGGTCTATTTCATTGCGGGGCCAGTCTTCATTTTTCACTTCCGGGGCCGCCGCTTTCGCGGGAGGTACAAAGGCCCAGTGTTTTTCATATTTCGCGCCCTGTTCGATCCATTTTTTGATGATGGCCACTTCCGCTACGGTAAGGGGAGGAAGGTTACTGGCGGGCGGAGGCATCAGTTGGGAGGTGTCGCTGGTACTGACACGCAGGTAGAGTTCGGACAGCCCCGGTTTGCCGGGCACAATGGCATGGGCGCCGGGATGCTCCTGCAGCGCTTTGTAAGCCTCCGCCTCAACATCCAGCCGCAGGCCGGCCTCCCGTTTGGCAGCATCGGGACCGTGGCAGTTAAAACATTTGTCTGACAGGATAGGGCGTACCTGGAAATTATAGCTGATCAGGCCGTCACCGGCATCTTTCCGGGATGGCCCGAAGAAATGCCATGCCGTGTAAATGGCAACCGCCCCTATCAGGCAAAAAAGCATGATTATCGGTAGCCTTTTCATCATAAAATGAGCATAACGTGTTGGTATCTAAAAAACTGTATCGTGGCAGTGTTGATTTGATTGATCCTGAAACCGGCGCTAACGCCGCGCTGTATCCCGTTCGCCTTAATTTAAACGGTGTGCTATCATACCTTTCTACCCTAAGATAAATCAGTTTTGGCAATTTTTTCAGGGATAATACGTCAACATGATAAGCGGCTTTGCTTCGTATAGCATAATATTGCCGGTGAACATCATAAAACATAAAACAGGTGCGGAAAAGGGGAATCATCATTTTAAAGCAGGTATCGATAACGATCCTTTCACTGATCGTATTGCTGGCCGTTGTGACCTATGCCTATACCCGGCAGGAGAAGTTCGGGCAAACGCCTTCCGGCGAACGCCTGGAACGGGTGAAACGGTCGCCCAACTACCGTGACGGCCAATTCCGGAACCAGCATCATACGCCGATGCTCACCGAAGGTTATACCTACCGGGGCGTGATGTACAATTTCCTGTTCGGCAAACAACCCAGGCTGTCGCCCGAAGGGCCGGTCCCCACCATGAAAACCGATCTCCTGGCGCTGCCGCCGGAAAAGGATGTGCTGGTCTGGTTCGGGCATTCGTCCTATTTCATTCAGCTGGATGGTAAAAAAATACTGGTAGACCCCGTGCTCAGCGATGCGGCAACGCCTGCCCCTTTTGGCACCAAAGCTTTTGAAGGCACCAACCCCTATACCGTGGATGACATTCCGGATATCGATTACCTGTTCATTTCGCATGATCATTGGGACCATGTGGATTATGAAACGCTGATGAAGCTGCGGCCCCGCATCAAAAAGATCATCTGCGGGCTGGGTACGGGAGAACATTTCGAGTACTGGGGCTTTGATGCGGAGCGGATCATTGAAAAGGACTGGTATGAATCCG
Source organism: Chitinophaga sp. XS-30 (assembly GCF_008086345.1). NCBI lineage: Bacteria > Pseudomonadati > Bacteroidota > Chitinophagia > Chitinophagales > Chitinophagaceae > Chitinophaga > Chitinophaga sp. XS-30. The sequence goes on from NZ_CP043006.1 coordinate 37,511, forward strand.
CAGCGCTGGACAGCGGATTTACGGCCCATACCGTTCCGGCGCGCCACTTTTCCGGCCGCGGATTTACCGCCAACCAGTCGCTCTGGACGGCATTCGTGCTGCAAACGCCCACTTTCAGGATATTCATCGGGGGAGACAGCGGTTATGATACCCATTTTGCCGAAGCAGGTGAAAAATTCGGCGGCTTCGACCTGGCGATCCTGGAAAACGGGCAGTATGACAAAGCCTGGAAATATATTCACATGATGCCCGAAGAAGTACTGCAGGCAACGGCAGACCTGCACGCCAGGCGGTTGTTCCCCGTCCATTCCGGCAAGTTCCCCCTGGGCAATCATGCCTGGGACGAGCCGCTGATAAAGATCACCGCGCTCAACAAAAGCCGGGGCCTCTCCCTCGTCACCCCCATGATCGGGGAACAGGTCAACCTGAAAGACAGTGCGCAGGTATTCCGCGAGTGGTGGACCGGCGTCAGGTAAAAAAATACTCATTTTTAAGTATTGCCCATCCTTTTTGCTGCTTCTACATTTACCGGTCCGTAAAACACCTGTAATGAAGAAACACCTGCTGACGTGCATCCTTACCTGTGCAATGATTCCCCTGTACCTTGCCGTGAACGGGCAGACCGCCGGTTCCGGGGCCCTTTCCAGCATCGAGTCCAAAGCGGATGCCATCTCCCGTAATGATGAAAAGGTAGCGGAACTGAACCGGAAAAGAATGGATTCCTATGCCGCGGAAAACGATAAACTGCTGGAGCTGAAAAAGCAACTGGCCGATCTGCGGGCGGAAAAGTCAAGGGCCCGGTACGAACTGCAGAACGGCTACTATTGCAGCAAATGCAATACGCCCAAATCTGAATTCGAGGCCCGGGGCGAGAGCTTCGAGCGGCACCTGGCTTCCGTGAGCGGACGCGCCGTACCGGCAGATCCTTCGGTCATCAAATCCAAAATGGAGGAATATGACCGGCGCATTGCCGCCAAAGAAGCGGCGGTAAAAAAGTTCGAGCTGGAAGAAAACGAGTTCTCCCGGAAACGCGCGGATTTCGACCGGCAAATGAACGAACTGAAAGCGAACAGCGACAGGCTGCGCGAAGAGATCGTGGAGCTGAGCAAAACATACAAGGAAAAGGTAATGGCCGAAGCGAAGGCCATGCATCTCTTCTGGGCGGGCGACCTCATGCGCACCGCGGCGGAAAAACATTTCGTGGAAGACCGCATCAATATCCTGCAGGTAAAACAGAATGATCTGCAGGCGGAAGAAAGCAAGGCTACCGCAGCGCTGAAAGACAAAGTGGCGAAGAAAAATGAAGCGGACAAAAAACAGCTGGACGAAAAGATCGCGGCCAATAACTACCGCCTGCCCGCTCTTGAACAGGCTTACCGGGAACGGGCATCCCGGCTGGAAGGTCAGCTGGCGCAATGGCAGACAAGGCTGATAGCCGTGAATGCCGATCTGATCAATACTGCTTCGCTCGCCGCCGATGACCTGCAAACGCTGCAATCGGAAAAAAGTGATCTCGAAACAAAAATATCCACCGCAAGAGAGCAGCTCAGCGAATATGAAACGGCTTACAACCGTGAGCGCCAGACCATACTGGATGAAAATAAAATGCTGAGCGACAAAAAATGGGACCTGACGGTCAATCTCCCCAAAATACAGGAAGCCGCGCTGGAAGGATTGCGCGATGCCTTTACGGCCAAGCGAAAGATACTGCAGGATGCCGTGGTAGCGCGCAAAGCATCCCTGGAATCGCTGGGCAGGCTACTGCAGACCAAAAAAGACGCTTACCGGCAAAAACACCTGCAATACGCCGCCAAGGTGGACGCTGAGCGCATACGCCTGCTGCGGGCCTGCCAGAAAGCAGGTTGCTCCTGCTACGGCGTGGATACGCATGGTGAGGTGAACGGCAACTGGAACCGCACCCTGGGATGCGTAGGCGAAATGGAAGGCGCGCACGCCAGCGGCGATCCGGTGTACGGATGCGTGGAGGAAGGTGCCATCTACCAGCAGCATTATCATTCCATGGTCAACGGTCTTTCGGATGCCGACCTGGAAGCACTGCAACGCGCATCCTCCAAAACACGCTACGATATGATCTTCAGAAAAATAACCAATTAATGCCCTGCACATGAAACTACTGTTTACATGGCTGATGCTGCTCTGCTGCGGTATCGCCTACGGACAATCGAATACTTTTGCCGGTATGGAAAAGAAAATAAAAGACCGTGTTGCCGGCGGGCAATGGGATGAAGTACTGATACTCGCACCGGACCTGCTGATAGAAGACCCCACCAGGGGAGAAGGTTATTACTATACCGCCCTCGCCTTCCTGAAGCTCAACCAGCCGGACAAAGCGGAGGAATACCTGGCGAAAGCGGAACCGCCGGCGGATGGGGAATTGCAAAAAAGCATCCAGGCCCTGAAAGACGAGATCAGCCAGTACAGAACGGCGCATGCAGTATTGGAAAGTGCGCAGAAGGAAGAACAAAGCGGCAACAAAAAAGCGGCGGACGAATGGCACCGGCTTTGGGAAATGGACAAATCCCGCATCAGCTACGCCCTCAACGCCGTGGAGCTGTACGTGGAGCAAAAGAACTACCCGCAGGCGCTGGAAATACTCAATGATCCCGCACTGGCCAAAGACCAGGGCGCCAGGGCCCTCCACGCCAGGATCAACCAGACGCCGGAGATGCACAAGATCAATGGCTATAACGATGCCCTTCAACTGGGCAAAAACAATATCGCCAAAGGCAACCACAAAACCGCCATCAGCAATTTCGACGACGCCCTCCGCTTCAGGCCCAATGATACCGAAGCCCTGCAGCAAAAAAGGACGGCACAGGATGAACTGGCCTGGCAGAACGCCAGAAGCAAGAACACGATAGAATCATTCGACGCCTACATTGCCGGCAATACCATCAGGAAACACCGCACCGAAGCGGAAAATATCGTCAAACGGGCATTGATGCGGTTCGGCGGGCAGTATGCGGACAAGAACGATATTCCGCGGATGGAGTATTATCTGAACAAGTACCTGAAAGAATACCCCAACGGAAGCGATGCGGCCAAAGCGAAAGAAATGATGTGCGCCGCTTATCTCCGCGCAGCGGAACACTCCCGGCAGGAAAAATACGCATCCTCACAGGAACAGGCGCTCACGTATTACGGGCAGATCAACAAATTCTGCCCAAATGCCTACGACCTGAAAGAGCTGGTCAGGGACACAAAACGAAAGCAACTCCGTTACGGGCGCCCCGACCGGTTTTTTATCAGTTATATGTACGACAGCATCACGCCGATCGGCCTCTCCATCGGCTCCGTGAACAACCGTTCCGTGGGCATGTACCTGACCTTCCGGATGAATGAGAACTTCCTCACCAGCTCCGCCTACTACACCGTAAACAACAGCGGTGAACTGGACGGGAATGTTTACCAGGATATCCGTGCCACCGGAGAAAGCCGCAAGGGCGATGCCGATATCATGCTGGGCCTGACCAAAAAGATCACCTACCCGCTCTGGATATATGCAGGGGGCGGCGTTACCATCCATCAGCACTGGGAGGAAATGTCCACCTACAACGACAATGGCACTTACTACGAAACGGAATGGGTGAAGAACACCGATGAGAAATTCGTTAAACCCGTTGCGGAGGCGGGCCTGATCGTTGACCTGAGCGGTTTTAATATACGGGCAGGCGGCAAGATCATAGATTTCAAGGATATCTATTATACGCTGGGCGTGGGCTTCTCGTTCAAGCGTTAGTGCAGAGACGGATTATTTGCCCATTCGCGCCACCTGTCCCCTGCAACTGTTACGCTTTTGCCTTTTCGCAATTGAACATCCACACTTTGCCGAATTTGTCCTGCGCCGTGGCGAACCACGCGCCCCAGGGGGCTTGCTCCAGCGGGTGGGCCACAACTCCGCCCCCGCTCAGTTTTTCGAAGCATTTTTTTATTTCCGCTTCGTTATCAAAACTCAGCGAAATGGCCATATCACTGCCCTGGACGTACCCCGCCGGGCCGGTCATATCCGTAGCCATCAGCAGCAGGCTGTCATTCGCCAGTACGGCATGCATGATATGCTGCTGCATGCCGGCGGGGCATTGCGCGGCCAGCGGGGTTTCCGCTACTGTTTGCAACATCAGCTCCCCGCCGAAACATGCTTTATAAAAATTCATCGCTTCCCTGCAGTTCCCGTTGAATGTCAGGTAAGGTGTTGCCTGGATTGCCATATGCGTATCTTTTTTGTTGATAAAAATAGCATTGGCAAGGATTCCGGCGGGTGGCTGAAAGTGCCAAAACATGGGGGCAACCGGGACAAATTGCCGCATTATCTGCGCAACATCAGTCCCTGACCGGCATTGTCAGCGTCAGCTGTTTTTCATTCCGCAGCATCCGCGCCGCTTCTCCCGTCAGCCAGAGATAATGGTCCGAAGGCTTTCCGTCATTGCCCACGAATGAGGTGACGGTGCTGACCGGCGGGTTATCCGTGATCTTGAAGATGGCTGTAGCCTCGTTCACTTCATCGAACATGGCCACGTAGAGCATTTCCGCACCGGCATTCAGCACGGTGGAGATCTGCTGCCAGTAGAAACGGCCGCCCTGCCGCGGGATGGAGCCAACGGGCTTCACATCGTCAGGGAATTCGTACCGGCTCAGGTTATGCCAGCTGAAACCGGGATACACACAGGGAACATAGTCCACCTTGTTCTCCCGGCACCATTGCATATCGGCCAGGGTATTGTCCCGCAGGCGGTCCATATCGTTATGCAGCAGCGGTGAATAGCGTTGCACCGTCCAGGGCAGCACAATATCGCAACGGCGGATCAGCTCATGCAGGTAAGGATCATTCACACAATCCGCCCGCAATTCCCGGAATGCCGTTGGCACGCCCAGCATAACGGCGCAATGACCATATACCGGATCATGCTTCAGAAAATCGATGAACCGCTCCAGGCCGATGTTCCGGATATTGTACGGCCGGTCCGGAAAGCCAACGCCCCAGATAGCTACCAGCGGCCGGCCATTATGATGCAGGTACGTTTGCTGACCAGCCTGGCTGGTCACTTTCAGCTCATCTACCAGGTACTTCCAGTCCGCTATCAATGCGGAGCAATCCTCTCCACTGCCCTTCAGTCCCGAGAGGTCGTACATCACGGCAATGGCGCGATTGTACTTCGATGCGGCGGAGAAGGCATTCCGCAGGATGGCGGAGGACTGCGGGTCCCGGCGCTTTGCATTGCCGAAGAACCGCTGCATGAATACGCCATCGATGTTGTACTGCTGCATCCATTTGAAATGCAGGTCCGTTGTGCTTTCATCATGCGAGCTGAAGAAGCGCGCCTGATCTCCGTTCTTCAGCTTCCAGGGAGTGGGGTACGTTTTTTTGTACTCGCTTACATCCGGCCACATATCAATGCCGCTGCGCTGTTCGTTGCCGTATGCGAAACGGCGGGCGGAGGTGCCATCCCCTTCCGCCCGGAACCAGCCCTGGTAGCCGGCCATTATCAGTCCCTTGTAAGCCGGGTATGCGGTTTGTTTGCTGTGCTTCAGTTGCGCATGCGCTGCGGCCGTGCATAATAGCAGGCCGAGCACAGCGATGCTGTTCCTTATATTCATGCTGCGTATTTTAATAATGCTCCGTGAATGTTCCTGCGGGCGATGATCCTGAACTGCGGCATCAACGCACCGGCTTCGTGGCGGAGAACCCGCTTTCCCCACGGAACCAGCGGCCTGCCTGGCCCGTCAGCCAGAGGTAGTAATCGGAATCCAGGTCCGCTTCAATGCCGACGAACCTTTTATCCCCATGCAAGGGCAGCTCGCCTTCTTTCGCGCATTTGTAAATAGCCGTGCCTTCATCTATTTCATCGAACATGGCTACGTAAAGCGACTTCGCCCCGGATATCTTCGCTCCCGCCACCTGTTTCCAGAGGAAATCGCCCTTCAGGCGCGGAATGGAATTGTACTGTGCGGGGTCGTTCTTCAGGTTGCCCCAGCTGAAGCCGGGGAAGGCCAGCGGCACGTAAGTAATGTTGTTGTTCCTGCACCATTGCACATCCCCCGCCAGTTCCGCCGCGGCTACATTGTTGTAGTTATCGCTGTTGTACCGGCCAACGGCCCAGGGCATGATGATATCGCTTTTTTTGATGAGCGTATGCAGGAGCGGAGAATTCTCGGTGTCATTACGCATGCTGCGCCAGTAATACGGCACACCCAGCATAACGGAGACTTTTTTCTCCGGGCCTTTCAAACGGTCCACCAGCTTGTCCACATCCGCGATGGTGTATTTCCGGTTATCATTGAAGCCCACGCCCCATATGGTCACCAGCGGCTTTTTATTATGCCGGAGATAGGTGGGATGCGTTTTATTGTCGAACAGGGAAAAGAGATTTTGCAGTTCTGCCCAATCCTGCTCCAGGTATGCCACATCCGCGGCGGTGCAGCCGCTGAGATCATACATCACGCAGATGGCGCGGTCGTATTTCTTAGCCGCCCTGAGCGCGTTTTCCAGCACTTTATTGAAATGCCGTTTGCCTTTGGGGTTGGATTCCTTTATTTCCACCACAAAGCGTTGCATGAACACCCCGTCGATACCATAGTCCTTCATCCATTTGAAATGCAGGTCTATCGTTTCTTCGTCATATGGACTGTACATCGTCACATCCGAGCCGTCCGGGTAGGTGAATGGTGTTTTATAGGTTTTGGTGTATTCCGTCATATCCGGCCAGAAGTCCACCGTAGAGCAGCCCGGAAAAAAACCGCCGCAGCTGCCGTTGGTCAGGTGGTACCATCCGCGTTCGGAAGCATCGCCTTCGGCGGCAAACCAGCCCTGGTAACCGGCCATCACCAGCTTGTCATACGCCGTATAAAGGCAACCGGTCTCATCATACACTTTTTCCTGTACCGGGGGTTCCGGCGGGTTGGGACCGGGTTCCGCTCCGCCGCTGTTCCTGGAGCAGGCCAGCAGCAATACTATTCCGGTGGCTATTAATCCTTTCATCATCAGCTTTTTTTATAGCAGGCGCCGGCCAACTGTAACCGGCGGCCGGCGCCTGCAGGGTTTTAAAGATCTATTTCAACAACAGGTGCGTAGTTCAGCTTGGCCTGCGAAATATCCACTACGGCCCCTGCCCTGAAGTAATACTTCCTGCCGGCAGGCAGCTGCGAGGAATGCGCCGCCACATCCAGCGTGAGCGTGTACACCTGGTTCGGATCAGCTACGGCATTGATGTTCTGCTCCGCTGCTACGAGGCGCATCGGTTCACCCACCCGCGAATCGGAATGCACATACAACCCTATTTTCCGGATGTTGGTACCGACAGTCTGCTGCAGTTTGAACGTGGCCGTTACAATGTTCCCGGATCTGGTGATGCTGGGTTCCAGCACGCGGATGTAGGGCGTCACCGAAAAGTCCAGCGTGGTTTTGCCCGCTATCCTTATCTCCTGCGGCTCCACACTGATAAAATTGCCGTTCATGGGCGTAACCGTGTACGTGTTTTCGAACAACAGGCTGTTCTCATACGTGCCATCGTTTTTCACGATGAGGAAGAACGGCGATACCGGATCATATCCATGTTCCAGCAACTCTATCTGTGTGCCGGAAATGATATCCTGCTCTACCAGCTGTTTGGTATCGGCATCGATGAACCGGCCGGAAAGGCCTGCGGTGGGGCCGTCGTAGTTATCCTTTTCACAGGAAGCCAGCGCCACAGCCGCTATTAAAAAAATCGATCTTAACATTTTCATAAAAACAGTTTTTCAGTTAGTACTGCGGATTCTGCACAAGGCCATTGGAACCTATACCTGGAATGAAGCGGTAGTAGGACCTTTCGGTGAATGTTCTGGGATTGGAATTGGGCAGGTTCACCCGCACGAAGATGTATTTCGTTTCAGGCAATGCCCGGAGATCCTGCAGCGGCAGTATGGCATGCACCATGCGGTTGTTGAACTCGGTATGGTATTCCCTTCTGCGGATGAGGTCCCAGAACCTTTTGTTCTCGAATGCCAGCTCTACCCTTCTTTCCCGCTGTACATTCCCCACGGTCAGCGGGATGTCCACAGTATGGCCCGCGCGTTTGCGGATATCATTCAATGCTTTTGCGGCCGCGGCAGCATCACCCGTTCCGCTTTCTATCACTGCTTCCGCGTAGTTGAGCAATATTTCGGCATAGCGGAATTCCATGAAATCCGTAGTGCTCTGGTTCCATCCGGGCGTGATGGGATTGAGCTGGTTCATGAACTTCTTGAAGGAAAAGCCCGTGCGGGTGTTGTTGCCGCCGTAGGTATCGAAGCCGGAGTATTGTGTGGTGCTGGCGGCGCCGTAAGTATAGTAGGTGGTGCCGTTGATGGTGATGTTGTCATTCGTGCGGATCACGGCGCTGCCGTCAGGCCTTACATAACCGGCCTGAATGATGATGGGTGTTCCCTTCCAGTTGGTTTGCGGGAGGATGGCGGTGCCCCACAGGCGGGCATCTTTTCCCTCGAATATCTCGTTCGGTGAATCGAAGCGGATGTAATTGAGGGAAGGATTATAGCCGTTGTAGTCGTTTATGTTCCCTTCCACGGTGGTCACCACCGGCGCGCTCACGCCGGGATTGTCATACCGCTCGTAGGTATCCACGAGGTCCAGCGTGGGGTTCATGCGGCCGGGATGCGGCCAGCCATTGGCCGTTTGCGCCGGCTGGAACCAGATATCGTAGTTGTGGCCAAGATTGTTGCCGGGCAGGGTGTAGCCTTTGATCATGATGGCCTCGTTACCCGCGGTGTTGGGGTTCTGGAACAGCAGGCGGTAGTTCTCCGCCGCTTCTTCCGGGCTGGCGGGGCTGGGCATATACAGGCCAAACTTGCCGGAGGAGATGATCGCTTCGTTTGCCAGGATGCACTGGTTATAATATCCTGCGGCGGCGGATGCATCCAGGCCCACAAGGCCCTGGGTAGCGGCATTGCCGGAAAGCGGCGCGCGGTTCCAGAATTTGGCGATGGATGCGGCATGCAGGGCGGCCCTGGATTTCAGCGCATAGGCCATCCATTTGTTGGCGCGGCGGCCGGTGCCTTCACCCAGATTATCGATGGCCTGATCGCACAGTTCCATTACATAGTCCCAGGTTTCTTTTTCCGTACTGCGCGGCACTTTCAGACTTTCCACATCGCCGGTGTACTGCTGCGTGGCTTTAATGAGGGATACGCCGCCATACCTTTTGGCCAGCCCGAAATAGGCGAAGGCTTTGATGAAGGCGCTTTCGCCGGTGAGGGCGCGGCGTTCCTCTTCGAGGATATTGAGGTTGGGGATCGCATCGGCCAGGAGGTTCACGTCCCGGACCAGTTTATATCCCTGGTCCCACCAGTGAAAATCCCCATCGCCCAGGAAGTCGCCAAACTCGGTATGGGCCGCTTCATCCGTGATCATGGCCGGAACGAATCCGCCATTGTTGGGATCGCCGCCGTTCTGATTGAAGCCACCCCTGAAATATGCGAAATCTTCCGTGGGCAGCTGAAAATACAGGTTTGCCATGTACAGCTTCACGCCTTCGGGATCGCTGAAGAGATCTTCCGCGCGTATCTTGTCCGTCGGCTGCAGCTCCAGCACGGAGTTGCAGCTAAACAGCAGCATCCCGGCAAACAACATCATTAATTTCTTATAGTAATACATAACCAGAGTCTTTAGAAGTTTACGTTGAGGCCAAAGTTGAAGGTCTTCATGAGGGGATAGTTAAATCCCGCATTGAACAAGCCTTCCAGCCTTTCCGGGTCAAATGCCTTTACAAAAGGATCAGCGAAAGTGAGCAGGTTGAAGCCGCTGGCAAACACACGTATCCTTTTGATGCCGGTAATGCTGTAGAGTTCCGGCGCTACGGTATATCCCAGCTCCAGGCTCTTCAGCCGGGCATACGAAGCATCCTTGCGCCATACGGAACTTTCCGCATACATCTTGCCCACATCGCCATTGAAACGGGAAGCAGGCCATTTCCCCGCCACCCATTCGCTGTTGGGATCATAAGGGTCCGCCTTATGCCAGCGGTCGAAGAAATAGGCGGGCGTATTGCCGCGGAAAGCCAGCACCTCCGCATACACTTCGCTGAAACGCACGGTGTACATGGCTGCGCCCTGCCAGAGCATGTTGAGGTCAAATCCTTTGTAAGACATGTTCAGGTTAAGGCCGTAGTTCATCTTTGGATTTTTGCCCGCGGGGTTCTGGTTGTTATTCGTGCCGTTCGCGCCGAGGAACATCGGCAGCATATCCCGGTCGTCCACAACGCCGTCATTATTCACGTCCGCATATTTGAAGTCACCGGGCAGCTCGCGGATATTGGCCTGCGCACCGTTCTGTATGGGATATTTCGATATCTCTTCGAGGGACTGGAACTGGCCCAGGTACGTGTACGCCCAAACGATATCATTATACCGGTTGGCCGCGCCGTTGCGCCATTTCTCCCAGCTGTTCGTAAACGGGGTGCTTTCCACGTAGAGGTTCATCATACGGGAGAAGTTGAAGTTGGCGGATACGTTGTAGCTGAACTCCCCGATCCTGTTCTGATGCCCGATGGTGAAATCGAAACCCTTCACCCGGTCGCTGTTGAGGTTTTCCTGCGGAAGCGTGCCGCCAAAAGTATTGGGCAGGGAAACGTTGCGGAAGGCCAGCGTGCCTTCACGGTCGCGTTTATACACATCAAACTCGAAAGTGAATTTGTTCTTCCACAGACCGATGTCTATGCCGATGTCCGTCACCTTTGATTTTACCCAGCTCAGCTGCTGGTTCACGATAGCCGGGGAAGCCGCGCCATTGGTGAGTGAGCCGTTATCAAATTCGTAGGTCCCGCCACCGCCGGTGGAGAAGCCTGCAATATACTGGAAGGGATTGCCGGCATCCTCACCCACAAGGCCATACGAAGCCCGGATCTTCAGGTTGCTGATCACGGGAAGGTTCTCCCTGATGAAATTCTCCTCCGAAAGCCGCCATCCGCCGGATATCACGGGGTAGAACGACCATCTTTTGTCAGGATGATACCGGTAGGAGCCATCCTGCCGGAAGGCAAAATCTATCAGGTATTTGCTTTTGTAGTCGTAGCTCAGGCGGCCTACGTAAGACAGGTTGGCGGTCTGTGTTTCAATACCGCTGTTCTCCATCTTCGCCGTACCGGCGGAGTTCACCTGGTCGTTCGTATAAAAATCGTAGAAGCGCCGGAGGTACCCGTCCCGCACCCAGAACTGCTGCTGCTCCACGACCATCGTAGCGCCTACATTGTGGGCTTTTGCGAACGTATGGCTATAGTTCAATTGCGCCTGCAGGGTCACGCGGTTATTGTTGGAATAGTTGTTGCCGATGCTGGCGGTGCCCACCCTTTGCGGCTGGGCAATGTATTCATCCCCCACATAGGTGTACAGCTTGTAGCCTTTCTGCAGGTCTTTATTGGAATAGTTGTTCATGTCGTAAGCCGCCATGCCGCGCAGGGTCAGCCCCTCCACGAAAGGAAAGGTATAGGTCAATGCCACGGAAGACTGCACATTGCGGTTGATGCTTTCGTTGTAACCGGTCACACCCGCCTGCGAAAGCGTTACGGGGTTCTGGTTGGACGGGGCCACCACCGCCGGATAGGAAGGATTATTATTCGCATACACTTTATCCGTTGGCAGCGTTACACGGGTGCCTTTGAAGATGTTGAAGAAATTTTCGCCCGGCACCATTCTCACATCATACCTTCCGGCGATGAACACTTCAGCCTTCAGGTTCTGATGCAGCATGGTGGTGATATTGGAGCGCAGGTTGAAGCGCTTGTAATACATATCGTTGCTTTTCAGCAGGCCCAGCTCATCCGCGTAGCCGAAGCTGAAGAAGTACTGCGTTTTGTCCGTGCCGCCGGAAGCGGAGATATTGTGCTGTTGCTGCATGGTGGAGTTCTTCATGGCAGCGGCGTACCAGTCCGTGCTCTCATAACCCGGAGCGCCATCGATATACTTCTGCAGCTCATCTTTGGGGAGGAAAGGTGTTCCCCTGCCGAAGATATCCGCGTCATTGCGCATCTGCATCCACTCCGATGCATTGGCCATGCGCGGCACATCTGTAGGTTTCATGATGCCCACAACGCCGGTGTAGTTGAAATCCACCTGGCCGGCCTGGCCTTTTTTGGTGGTCACGATCACTACGCCGTTGGAAGCACGCAGACCATAAATCGCCGCGGAAGCATCTTTCAGGAACGAGATGCTTTCAATATCATCCGGGTTGAGGCGCTGGAATTCCGAAGCGCCGTCCCTGGCAATGCCGTCGATCACGAACAGCGGTGTGCCGAAACCCCGGATATTGATCATGTTGTCGAAAGTGCCCGGTTCGCCGCCCAGCTGGCGGATCTGCAGGCCCGCCACCTTACCCTGGAGCTTTTGCGCCATGCTGATATTGGTAGTGGTCTGAATATCCTTTGCGGTGATATTGCTTACCGCGCCGGTGAGCGTTTCTTTTCTGCGGGTGCCGTACCCCACCACCACTACGGCGCTCAGCTGCTCTTCCGAGGAAGTGAGCGCTATATCGATAGTGCTGCGGCCATTGATATCTTCCGTAAGCGTGGTCATGCCCAGGAAGGCGAAGGTAAGCCGGGTGGCCTGTTGCGGAACGGTGATGGAATATTCACCGCGTGTATTGGTGGTAACGCCGGTCCTTTTACCGGCCGCATCCAGGGTAAAGACGCTGACGCCGGGGAGCGCCGTGCCGTCTTTTGCGTCCGTAACTTTCCCGCTGATGACTTTTTGCTGTGCCAGCAGGCAGAGCGGGACAGTGCATAGCAGGATCACGAGGAAATAAACTTTCTTCATAACGTTTTTTTTTCGTTCAGTCGATTAAATAATGGTGATAAAACTGTGCTGGTTGTCCAGGGATCTAAGGTGGATAGAAGATAACGTGTTGCATGTTGGTGGAATAAGGTATTGGTGATGAGATCATTCAGCATCCGGACGGCCCCAGGCCTTGTCCGGCAAAGGCCCCATTTCCAGCTCCAGGTGCCCGCCGGCTATCAGTTGCTCGTGTGTGAACCAGGGCGTATGGAGCGTTTCGCCATTGAACTTTGCCTGTTGTATATACTTGTTGACGGATGAACAGTTGTTGGCGGTAATGCGGAACACCTTGCCGTTGGGGAGCTGCAAACTCACCTTGCTGAACACAGGGCTGGTGATGGTGTACACGGGCAGGCCGGGCGTAACGGGATAGAAGCCCATGGCGGTGAACACCACGAAAGCCGTCATACCGCCGCCGTCCTCATCCCCGGGAATACCGAAAACATTGTCCGCAAACCAGGTATCCAGCAGAAAGCGGGTGCGCTTCTGCGTTTTCCAGGGAGCATCGGTGAAATTGTAGAGATAGGGAATGTGAAAGCTCGGTTCATTGCCCATGGAGAACTGGCCGACGAGGCCGGTTGCATCGGGGAATTTGCTCCAGAATTCATACCTGGAACGGTCCAGCCCCTCGCGGAACAACTGGTCCAGCTTCTTTTCAAAAGCCTTGCGGCCGCCCATCAGGGCGATCAGTCCGGGTATATCCTGCTGCACCTGCCACATATAGGTGTAACCGTTATTCTCGTCGTAATAATCGCGGCCGCCCATGCCGCCATCGAATTTCGGGTCTATCATCACCCAGTTGCCCTTGTCGTCTTTCGGCATGAAGAGCTGTTTCTCCGGATGCCAGAGGTGGCGGTAATTGCGGCCCCTGGCGGCGAACAATGCCGTATCCGCCGTTTTGCCCAGGTCTTTCGCCATTTCTCCCAGGGCCCAGTCGTCATAACTATTGCCAAGCGTTACGGCAACAGATTGTCTTTTTTCAAAACCATGCACCCGGTCTATGGTTTCTTTTTCACCGGGATGCAGTGCGGGGAAATAGCCATGCTGGTAATAATATTCATCCAGCACTGTTTTCTCTCCATTCCGCCAGGGTAGCATGGTAGCTTCGGTGGCGTTTTTGAACATGCCTTCGTAGGCTTTCTGCACATCGAAGTTGCGCAGCCCCTTCCGGTAAGCGTCGAGGAAAACGATGGAAGAATGGAAACCGTTCATGCAGGCATGGTCGCCGAACAGCACCGGGAAGGTGGGCATCCAGCCGCTTTGTTCGTACATGCGCACGTAGGATTGCAGCATGTCTTCCTCGGCGGCGGGGTCGAGGATCATCCGCAGCGGATGATGGGCGAGGTAAGTATCCCACGACCAGTCATCCACATAGAACGGACGATTATCCCGGTTGACCTTTTTATTATATCCGCTGTAATACTGTCCGTCTTCCGTAATGTCCACCATGCGCTCATAACACCGGTACAGGGCCGTGTAGAACGAGCGGCGCTGCGCGGCCGTGCCGCCTTCCACATTGATCCGGGACATCACTTTCTCCCAGGCTTTCCTGCCGTTCTCCGAAACTTCCTCAAAGGAACGGCCCATCACTTCCGCCTCGAAATTCTTCCGCGCCTGCTCCGGACTGACATAACTGATGGCATACCTCAGCTCCACATCCTTCACCGCTGCCGGGAAGGTGATGAAAGCCCTGGCCCCCTGCCCCGAAACCGCCTGCTGCGGTCTGATATTGCCGCCTTCCAGCACACCCGGCTTCCCGGCCTGGCTGAAAACGCCATACATATATACCTTTACTTCGCCCTGGTACGTTTCCATGCCCCGCAGCGCATTGCCCGGCAGAAATTCCCAACCGGCCTCACCGGGATTGTACACGCCCAGCAATATGGACTTGTCCCCCGCATCTTCCGGGAAACGGAAACGGAAGATCCCGGTTTTCTTTCCCACGGTAAAATCCACCGTCACGCCTTCATCGATCAGCAGGGTGGAATAATACCAGGGGCGGTTGACCTCCAGGTCATGGTCCCAGGTCATCCGGGAGCGCCAGCTTTCCACGCTGACCGGCAGGATAGACGGTTTGATGGAAAAAACCTGGCCCAGGCGATGGGATACCACATTCAGGGGGAAACTGGAGATCTGGTCGTCCAGGAAATCTTTCCGCTGCGGTGTAAAACGGACCATCTGGTTCGGCAGCTGTACCGTGGGGCGGGTAGGCTCCAGCAGGTGGCCGACCGACCCGATCGTGGGGTCCACATCATTCAGATTAGACCTTTCTACAGATCTTGCCGCATTACAGGCGATGCCCAACATCCAGACAGATAAAAAAAATAAAAGCGATTGTTTCTTCATAACCGGACAATAACGTATTGGAATATGGATGCAATAAACCCGGATGCCGCTAACAAAAGCATTAATGAAAACACTAACCGGGAAATTAATTTTATTAATTTTTTCAATGTCATGATTATCAAAATAGTAGAAAGGAATTAATTTTCTAATTTGAATAAGGAAAAAGCAGGGATTTTAAGTGTAAGCCTTACGTATAACTGAAGCCGGAACAGGCTTTGGCGGGGTGGAATGCGCCCGGCGGTTAGTTTTACATCAGAAATTAAGTACTTTGTAGCTCATTGGATAATAAGCCTCTCATGGGGAGATATTTTTACTGTTTACTGTATATTATATTAACTGTTCAGTTCGCAAACGGCCAATCTCACGGGTTGGCATTTTCCAGTCACGAGGTTGTTCCGGAAAAAAGGACTTCGCTGGACCTGACGCCGACGGACCCGGTATGCCTGGGAGACGTTACAGAAATTTCCTTTGACCTGATGCTGCGGCCTAACCTGGAAACCTATTTCGGGTACGTTATGCGGTTGCTGACCAGCGACCACCGGAATATCGACCTGGTATATAACCAGCGGCTGGCTACCTTCAATTTTGTGATCAGGGAGGTCATTACCGGCAGTTTTGTGATCGATACGGCGCAGATATTCGGGAAATGGAGCCGGTTCAGGCTGCTTTTCGACGGCAAGCGGCAGGAAGCATCCTTTTATTATAATAATGAACTGATCGCCAAAGGCCACATCGGGCTGGACAAGCAGCCCTGCGCCCGGATATTCTTCGGCGCCAACAGTTTTGAAGGTTTTCAGACGCTGGATGTTCCCCCTATGCGGATAAAGGATATCCGCATAAAGGCAGACGGCAAGCTGATCCATTACTATCCGCTTTCGGAAAGCAGTGGCACAACGGCGCAGGATGAGGTCACCCGGCAGGCCGCCCGGGTAAAGAACCCGGTATGGATCAAGCCGCGGCACCAGCATTGGGAACAGGTAGCGGCCTTTCAGACAAAAGGGGCACCGAGCACGGCGTTCGACAAAAAACAGGAAGTCCTCTATATTGTTACGGTGGATTCGCTGTACCGCCTGTCACTGAAGAACATGACCCTGACCGGCGAGCCTGCGGCCCGCAGCAGGGACATACTGCCCGCCGGGAACCAGTCCGTGTACAGCAACACGCAAAACAGGCTGTACAATTTTTATATCGATGAAAAGCAGGTCAGCACCTATGACACCGCCAGCCGCTCCTGGGATTCCGCTTTCAGTTCCATGGAGCTGACCGAGTACTGGCAGGCCAACAAGTTCCTCTCGCCGCAGGATTCCGCTTTATATATCATGTGCGGCTACGGCCAGCTGCAATACAAGAACCTGGTACAGCGCTATCATTTCCCCACCCGGCAGTGGACGCTGGTGCCGGTAAAAGGCGATACGCTCATGCCGCGTTACCTGGCCGCACTGGGCCTCAATGAAACGAACGATACGGCTTTTATCATGGGTGGCTATGGCAGCAACACAGGCGATCAGGCCGTTAATCCGAAATATAATTACGACCTGATGGCCTACAGCATCGGTGACAGCACTTTCCATCTGCGCTATCACCAGCCGGAGCCGCCACGCCAGTTCTGCTTCGCGAACAGCCTGGTGATAGACCCTGCGGGGCAGGACTATTACACGCTGATCTACCCGAACGATCAGTTCAATTCCTCCCTGCAGCTGATCCGCGGATCATTGCATCAGCCGGGTTACCAGCTGATCGGCGATACCATTCCTTACGCTTTTTATGATGTCCGCTCCTTTGCCGATCTTTTTTATTCCCCGGTCAGTCAGAAACTGGTGGCCGTTACGTTATACCATTCCAAAGAAAATATTGCCAGCGTGAAGGTGTATACGCTGGACTTCCCGCCCAATCCCGCGGAGCCGGCAACAGCGGCCGCAGCCGGCGGCCGGGGCTACTGGATGTACCTGCTCGCCGGCATCGTGCTGTTAGCAGGCATTTTGTTATGGCGGAAAAAGCGCAGGCCCGCGGAGACCGTGCCGGACAATGCAGCTTTCCCGGAGGAAGAGACGGAAAAACATCCGGAGACTTCCGCCATTTACCTGTTCGGCCAGTTCGAGGTGTTCGACAAGGAAGGGCAGGATATCACCAAACTGTTCACCCCACTGCTGAAAGAGCTTTTCCTGCTGCTGGTGGTGCATTCCATGAAAGACGGCAAAGGCATCGCCTCCGAAGAGCTGTATGACATCCTGTGGAACGACAAGTCCCCGAAGGATGCGCGCAACAACTTTTCGGTGAACATCGTCAAACTGAAAGCCATCCTGGAAAAGATCGGCGGGTTCCATATCGGCAGGGAATCCGGGAAGTGGAAGCTGGATGTACTGGAAGAGCATATTTATGTGGACTACCAGCATTTCATCCGCCTGCTGCACGATCATCCGCATGGTATCGATCATGCCTTTGTACATGGATTGCTGGAGATCGTGCACCGCGGCGCGCTGCTGCGCACAGTCCATTATGAGTGGCTGGACCCGTTGAAGTTCGATACATCCGTACAGGTGATCGACCTGCTGCTGAAATACGCATCCCGGGCGGACCTGCATGCGGAAGCGGAGTTTATTGTCAGGATAGCCAATGCTATTTTCCAGTTCGACAACCTGAACGAAGAAGCGCTGGCCTGGAAAAGCAAAGCGCTCATCCACCTGGGAAGGCACAGCATGGCAAAAGAAACCTACGGGAAATTCGCCAAGGAATACCGCGAGAGCTACGGGCAGGATTTTGGCAAATCGCTGGTGGAGATCACGCAGCAGGCCGGATGATACATCATGCGGAAAAATTTTCACCAGTCATGATATCAATCATCCGTTCCCCTTTTTTATCTCAGCCCTGCCCCTCATAAATTCCCTAATTTTAACCCAAAATATCCTTTATGTCCATCTACAGCCGTAAGCAGGAAATTATAAACGGGTTGATCCACGGCCTTGGGGTAGCATTCGGCGTTAGCGGGCTTCCGGTGCTGATAGGGCTGGCAGCCGCGCATGGCAATACCGCCGGTGTTGTTGGCGCCGGTATCTACAGTTTCTGTTTCATCCTGCTTTTTTCCAGTTCCACGATCTATCATCTTTCGCTGGAACCTGCTGTTAAAAAGATATTCCTGATCTTCGATCATATCAGCATTTATTTCCTGATCGCCGGTACTTATACGCCTTTTCTGCTGGTGTATATGAATGATGCTTTCGGCATTTCGCTATTGTCCGTTTTATGGGGCCTGACCATTGTGGGTGTTTTCTTCAAGATCTGGTTCACGGGCCGGTTCGATATCATCAGCACGATCATTTACCTGTTAATGGGATGGATCATGATCGTTGGCGGCCGGCGGTTCTACGACGAGCTGCCGCTTTCCATATTGATACTGATCGCCACGGGCGGCGTATTGTACTCGGTTGGGGTGATATTTTATATGCGGGACAAGGGAACGTACAGCCATGCCATATGGCATACATTTGTGCTGGTGGCTGCCATCTGTCATTATGTGGCGGTTTTGCTGGCGATGTAACGCGCACGGCTGGGCGTCAGGGCGCGGGCTGCGCTTTTCTCCGATAAAATAAAACGCATTTTTGTCCCCGTACGGTACCTTCAATCGTTGTGAGCATGAACCATAAAATTTAACACAATGAAAGAGTTTGTATTGATTTTCAGGAACAGCAGTAATCCGCATGCCAGCCCTTCCCCTGAGCAAATGCAGGAGAGAATGAACTGGCTGGCCGGTGTTGCGGCGCAGAACAAGCTGGCGGACAAGGGCAACAGGCTCTCCGCCACCGCGGCAAAAACGGTAAAACCCGGCGGCGTGGTAACGGATGGCCCGTACACCGAGATCAAGGAATTTATCAGCGGCTATATGATCGTAAAAGCCGCTACGATCGAAGAAGCCGTGGAGCTGGCGCAAAACAACCCGATCCTCAAAGGCGGCGGCAATGTGGAAGTGAGGGCAGTATTGACGCCGGAAGAGAAATCATAACACCTTGACAGCAAAAACAGCATACCAGGAGCTTTTGCCTCACCTGTTCCGGCTGGAATATTCCAAAATGACGGCAGTGTTATGCCGTCATTTTGGCTTGCAGCATATCGGGATCGCTGAAGATATTGCCAGTGAAACTTTTCTGAAAGCCACGGAAACCTGGGCCATCAGCGGCATACCGGAAAACCCCGCCGCCTGGCTCTATACCGTTGCCAAAAACAAGGCGAAAGACCATTTCAAACGGCAGAAACTTTTCGACACAAAGGTGCGGCCGGCCATCCGGCAGGATGAAACGGAGCCTGAACCCGATTTTTCACAGCAGACCATTACAGACAGCCAGCTGGCGATGATCTTTGCCGTCTGCAACCCCGGCAATTCAAAAGAAGCCCAGATCTGTCTTGCACTGCAGATCCTTTGCGGTTTCAGCATCACAGAGATTGCCGGTGCATTTCTCAGTAAACCGGAGACGATCAAAAAAAGACTGCTGCGGGCGAGAGCGAATCTGCGCAACGACAATTTCCAGATCAGGGAACTGCCCGGGGCGGCCATCCGGTCCAGGCTGGAAGTAGTGCTGCGGACCTTATACCTTTTGTTCAATGAAGGGTATGCTTCCCGCTCCGGCGATCACCTGATCCGGAAAGATCTGTGTTCCGAGGCCATCCGGCTTGCCCTGCTGCTGGCCGAGAATCCGCTGACCAGCCTGCCCGAAACCAATGCCCTGCTGGCGTTGATGTGCTACCAAAGCTCCAGGCTGGATGCCCGGGAAGATGAAACCGGGGCGGCGGTGTTATTTGAGCAGCAGGACAAGGACCGCTGGAGCCGGGAACTGATCGATAAAGGCAATCACTACCTGGTCAATGCCTGCACCGGGAACGAAGCCTCAAAATACCACCTGGAAGCCGGCATTGCCTATTGGCACACCACCCCTGACGCCGGCAAAAAATGGGAACATATCCTCACGTTGTACAATCAGCTGCTGGTGTTGGAATACTCTCCCGTCACCGCATTGAACCGGACCTTTGCCTATGCCAAAGTGTACGGAAAGGCAGCTGCGCTCAGAGAAGCGCTGCAACTGCAGCTCGAAGACCTCAGCTATTATCATTCTCTTTTAGGCTACCTGTATACCGGTGATGATACCGGAAAAGCGCTCTCCCATTATGCCAAAGCCATCAGCCTGACAAGATCTCCCGCTGAAAAGAAAACCCTGCAGAAAGAAATGGAGCGGCTTCGCAAAGCCCAAAAAGGCGGGTAAACCTGCATTATCCTGCCGCATTCATCAATAGCTGTGCTTTATCCTCCGACATGCAAAAGACCCGTTGGCGCGTTATTAATTGATAATCAAATCAATAACCCGGAAATCCATGCCCAGATCATTAAATAATATTTAATTTTTTGTTACCTTATGTTTAATTTAGTTAAATAACCTTATTTTAATACTTTATAACACTTAAATTTCACGTTTTTACGGCCGATAGCCAGGATGTGCCGCCCCGAACATGCAAATCTGAAATACCCTGACCATCACGTCCCCGATCCTTCATGTAACCTTCAATTTTAAAACTGATCAAAAATGAAAAACACAAACTCAAAGCGCGGCAGCATGCTGATGTCATGCCGGCACCCATTCGTTGTAATCCTGGCGGCAGCGCTGACCCTTGCGGGATGCCGGGTAAAAGAGCTGAATGACCTGGAAAAGCCCCTGCGGCCGGACGCCCTCCTCTCCTCCGTATCCGCACAGGCATTACCACCGCTGAACGAGATCAAGGTAATGTCCTACAACGTCAGGAAGACCATTGCCGGTGATCCTTTTACGCTGGACCAGCGCAAAAGCTACATCATGCAGATCATTCTCGATGAGGATGTGGACATCTTCGGCATCCAGGAACTGGCGGAAAATGATATGGAAGCCTGGTTCAATGCAGAACTGGCAGCGGCCGGGTATGGCGTGTACAACTCTGGTCCGGCTAACGGCTCCCCCAAATCCATCTGGTACAAGAACTCCCGCTTCACCCGTACCAATGCCGGCTGGTTCACCATGAAAACGCCGGACTACCGCAGCGGCAAATGGGTGGTGCTGCAGGACAAGCTGGTGCCTTCCAACAGCTATTTCGTCTGCAACAGCCACTGGACCACCGAAAGCTCCGCGCAAAGGAATATGAATGCGGACAGTGTGATCGATGCGATCTCCACCAACAACACCCAGAACCTCCCGGTTATTTGTCTTGGTGATTTTAATGCCGTTCCCGGCACTTCCGAGATCAACAAATTGAAAGGCGCCTTCAGTATGGTAGATGCGCTGTTCGAGGGTTCCGGCGAGCCAACTTTCCATGGCTGGGACGGCATCGGCAACAGCAAGCTGGATTACATCATGAGCACCCGGGACCTGGCCTTCACCAGCTCCGATGTGATCACCACCAGCTTCAGCGTTGGCGGGCAAACCCTCTGGCCATCCGACCACTGGGCCATTGTAGCCTCCTACGTTCCCGCTATATTCGGCGGGCCGCATACCGACGCGAACGGCAAAAGCGCCAGCGCCAACACGAATTTCTATTTCGCTGATATCAACGGTGACGGGAAAAACGACAAGATCTACTGGAACCGTACGTTTGACGATGGGAAAACAAGGGTGTTCCTCTCCAATGGCAACGGCACCTTTGCCTCCGGCGCAGTGACCCATGCGGCAGGGGCCTCCACTGTATCCACTACCCGGTACTATTTCGCGGATGTAGACGGCGACGGCAAAGCAGACCAGATCCGCTGGGACCCCACACAAAACTCCGGCCGCACACAGGTGTACCTCGCCACAACGAACGGCAATTTCAGCGCCACCGCCGTCAGCAATCCGGAAGGCACCAGCCAGGGTTCCACCACCATATTCCATTTCGCGGATGTGAACGGCGATGGCAAGGCGGACAAGATCTACTGGAACTCCACCTTCGACAATGGCCATACCCGCGTGTACCTGGCTACTTCCGGCGGCAGCTTCAGCGGGTCCGTTGTGTCAGGCGCAGAGGGAGCCAGCACCACGGCCGGCACCACATTCTATTATGCCGACGTGAACGGAGACGGCAGGGCCGATAAAATACTCTGGCATCCCTCGCTGAACTCCGGCAAAACCATGGTGTACCTGTCCGACGGCGATGGTACGTTTACGGCCTCTTCCGCTTTCAGCAATTCCGGCGCCACCAGCGGCCTGAGCAGCACAAAATTCTATTTCGCGGACGTGAACGGCGATGGCCGGGCGGACAAGATCTACTGGAACCCCGGCAATTATCTGGGAGAGCCCAAGATCTACTATTCCGAAACAACGAATGCCTTTAAAGGTCCCATCTATTCACTGAGAGGTACTTCCCAGAGCGCCAATACGATCTACTATTACTCAGACATCAGCGGCGATGGCAAAGCGGACAAGATCCGCTGGAATTATGGCGAGTACACCGGGGAGCTGAGAAACTATTTCGGTAAATAACTGATCCGTAACACCTCATGCAGCAGCCCTCATTACCGGATATTAAATCTTCCCGGAATGGGGGCTTTTCCGGCCTTCCTGCCAAAGATTTCTTTACATTTAGACGGGCAGCCTGATAAGTGAAGAAAGGTCGCCGCTCACCTAAACGCTAAAGCAAATGAAAGCCGTAATTTGTACCGGATACGGATCTCCCGAAATGCTCCGGCTTACAACAATAGACAAGCCTGTACCGAAAGACAACGAAATATGCATTAAAATATATGCCACCACGGTAACGGCAGCGGACTTCAGGATACGCAGCTTCACCGTTCCGCCGGCATTCTGGCTCCCGGCAAGACTGGCACTGGGCATTATCAAACCCAGAAACCCCGTTTTAGGTGTAGAACTCGCGGGAGAAATTGAATCCACCGGGAAAAATGTGACGCGATTCAAAAAAGGTGACCAGGTCTTTGCCGCCACGCTGAAAAGCGCCGGCGGTTATGCTGACTACAAATGCATGCCTGAAGATGGGCCCATTGCCCTAAAACCGGTGAATGCCACCTTCGAAGAAGCTGCTGCCATTCCCATTGGTGCCAGAACAGCGCTGTACTTCCTCAAAAAAGGGAACATCGGCAAAGGGCAAAGAGTGCTGATCTATGGCGCTTCCGGAAGTGTTGGCACCTACGCCGTACAACTGGCCAAATACTTTGGCGCACATGTTACCGGCGTGTGCAGCAGCGCAAATATTGACCTGGTAGCGTCCCTCGGAGCAGACAAGGTGATAGATTACACAACAGGGGATCTCGCAGACAAACTGGAGACATATGACATGATCTTTCTGGCGGTGGACAAATGCCCCTTTGCTGTCTGCAACAAAGCCCTGGCGGATAATGGTGTGTATGTGAATATTACCTCCCCGCTTAAAACCCCGCAAATGCTCCGGGCCTCCATCACCGGCAAAAAGAAGTTCATCACAGGCGGAGGCCCTTCCGATTCCGCGGAAGACCTGGTAACACTGAAAGAGCTGGTGGAGGCTGGTGTATTGAAACCCGTCATTGACAGGAACTATCCATTGGACCAGATCGTTGCGGCACACCGGTATGTTGACCAGGGGCACAAAAAAGGGAATGTGACGATCACCGTACAAAGTCCCCCCTCAATTTGACGTATTACCCCCGCTTGTTTGTCGCGTTTTCCGAAGAAATTTGACCTGGTTGCGAAGGAGCCGGAGCGAATGCTTCCCCAAAGCATCAAAACGGAAAGTATGACAACAGCGCAATACCCGAAAGTCTATTTATACAGGAGAATTGTTCAGGCAAAGCTTTTCATCGATGCCAACTATGCGGACAAGATCGATCTGCACAACATATCCGGAGAAGCATGCTTCTCAAAATTTCATTTTATACGGCTGTTCAAAAGCATCTACGGAAAAACGCCGCACCAGTACCTGATCGCTGTAAGAATGGAAAAGGCCCTTCAACTGCTGCGGTCAGGCAAACCCGTTTCCGACGCCTGCTTCCTGGTAGGATTCGAAAGCCTGACCTCCTTCAGCGGGCTATTCAAGCGGACCGTCGGCATTTCCCCGTCAACCTACCTGTTCCGGCAACAACAAATAAGATCAGCCATCTCGGAAACTCCCCTTGCATTCGTTCCCGGTTGCTATGCGTATATGCACGGGTGGATGGAGAATAGCAACTTTGGAGAAACGAACGGCTGATCCATTGCCGAAATTTGCCTGTCAAACAACTAAACTGAAAAAATATGATCACAAAAATGAGTATCGCCAATATCCACGTCATTAACCAGGACAGTGCGTACGACTTCTACGTCAATAAACTGGGTTTCAAACTCGTTGATGATATTCCCATGGGGCCGGGCACCCGCTGGCTAACGGTTTCGCCGCCGGAGCAACCTGATCTTCAAATTGTATTGTTCCCCATTACCGTCAGCAAGATGTTTCCCAAAGAAACCGCTGAAACATTGATCGACCTGATAAAAAAAGGCACTTTCGGCTGCGGCGTTCTTCAATGCAACGACATCTTTGCGACCTATGAAGAACTGAAGGCCAAAGGCGTTGAATTCATCAAGCCGCCTACAAAAGAGTTCTATGCTACGGAAGCACTGTTCAAAGATGATTCAGGAAACTATTTTTCATTACAACCAAAAGAGCAATAGCAGTTATGAAAACGATATTTGACAAAGAGACGCGGGAAGACCTGATAAAAAGGATCAACAACCTCCCTGAGCACAATACCGCGCAGTGGGGAAAAATGAACATCTACCAAATGGTCAAACACAACTGCATCTGGAATGCATGGATATTAGGCAAAATTGATATGGGCAGCAAACAGGGCTTCCTGGGATATATCTTTGGCAAGAAGGCCCTGAAAAGCCTTATTGGAGATGAGCGCCCCATGAAGAAAAACATGCCGGCGGGCTCGCAATTCACGGTAAAAGAAAAAAGCGGTGACCTCACGCTGCAGAAAAAGATCTGGGCAGAGCTGCTGGAGGGCTATGAAAATTTCTCCAACCACGGTTTTGTGCATGATTTTTTCGGGAAGATGACAAAGGAAGAGATCGGCTTGCTGGCCTACAAACATACAGATCATCATTTGAGGCAGTTCAATGCCTGATACTGCGGGGTTACGCAGCGTTAGTGCATAGCGTTCATTTTATTGTACCGGCCTCTGTATTCCAGCGGAGACATTCCCGTGATCTTTCTGAACACCTCCCGGAATGCCTTCACATCGGAATACCCCACTTCATACATGACCTCGTTAACGGTTTTGCGGCTGGTTTCAAACGCCCGTTTCGCCACCTCGATCTTTACCCGCTGTGAATATTCAACCGGGGTATTCCCCGTGGCTTTAACGAATCTTCTGTCGAAGTTCCTTCTGCCTACGGAAAACCGGGAGGACAAATGGTCCACCGATATTTTTTCATGCAGCCGGCTTTCAATATAGGCCTGTGCTTCCTTTACCATTTCATCGCCATGCTGCTTCTGGCCGGTGAATATGGAAAAGGCAGACTGGCTCTGGCGGTCCATTTCTATCTGGAATATTTTCGCACAAAAAATAGCGGTCTGCCGGTCGTAATACTTTTCCACCAGATAGATCATCAGGTTCAGGAAAGAATAGGCGCCGCCATTGGTGTAAATCCCGTTCTCATCCGTGATCAGCTGGTCTGCCTGCAGATTGACCTTCGGGAACAGCTGCCTGAAAGTCTCCTCGGCGGACCAGTGCGTGGAACACATTTTACCGTCCAGCAAACCTGTTGAGGCCAGCATAAATGCGCCGGTGCATATACTGGCTATTTCCGCGCCGCCCTTATATTGTTCCTCCACCCATGCTATCAGCATTTTATTGCCGCTGACGGCTTCCCGGAACCCGCGGTTCAGCGAAGGGATAATAATGAGATCGGTTTTGGCGATAGCGGAAACATGGACCTGCGGTTTTACGGAAAACAGGCCATCATAGAAATCCGCTTTCTCCGAAATACCGGCCAGCTGAATCTTAAACAAGCCTCCTTCACCACTCTTCTCCCGGTATCCGTTGGCCTGCGTAAATATCTCATAAGCGCCTACGATGGAGGCTACGCTGCTCAGGTTGCTTTGTCCGTCCGGGACGATGATGGAAAGATGTTTCATGGCATATTATTTTAAATACTGTTTCGGCTGAACAGGCAGTTTTCCGGTGCGGCAAACCGTTATAACAAATATAGCGCATTAGCCTTGTCCGGATCAACCCATTATAAAGTCCATTTAGCACCCCGTATAATTCCGTTCAAGACAATAGTTTTGGTGAACAAAATATTCATTGTGAAAAACAAACACTTAATCCAGCATATTATGAACAACAATCTCAATTTCACCTGGGTCTTGGACCAGTCTCCAAAAGAGGTATTCGATGCCATCAATAATGTTCCGGCCTGGTGGTCGGATGACTTCAAAGGTGCTTCACAACAGCTGAACGATGAATTTGAAGTCCGCTTCAGGGACCTGCATATCTCCCGGCAAAAGCTGACGGAAGTGATCCCCGACCAGAAGATCGTTTGGCTGGTTACCGAGAGCCATCTGAGTTTTTTAGACGACAAGGATGAATGGACCGGAACAACGATCATTTTTGACATCACCCGGCAGGGCGGCAAGACGCAGCTTCACTTTACCCACATCGGGTTAACGCCCGAGGTGGAATGTTATGACGCCTGTACCAACGGATGGCTGCACTTTCTGCAATACAGCCTGTTCAGCCTGATCACTACCGGCAAGGGGCATCCCAATCTGCCTGAAGGGGAGATGGTCACCAACAGCACCCTTCATCTGTCCAATTAAATGTAAAGGTATGACGACACAGGAGATCGCAGCAAGATTCAACGCGCTTGCCCAACAGGAAAAATGGTTCGAGATACAGGACGAACTTTTTGCGGCCGATGTAAAGAGCATAGACCCTCAGGAGTCTCCTTATTTCGGCTACGCAGAGGGCAGAGCTGCTGTTCGCAAAAAGGGTGAGGACTGGGTAAAAAAGGTGCGGGAATTTCACGGCGCTTCCACAACCCGTCCGGTGGTAGCCGGCAATCATTTTGCGGTAGGGAGGAATGTGGACATTACGGTGGAAGGCTTCGGAAGGATACAAATGGATGAGATCATGCTCTATGAAGTGAAAGACGGGCAGATCATATCGGAGCAGTTCTTTTATTGAGATCATGCTTGTTCCGTATATGCATGGGGGAAGACCACCGCTCCCGGGCGAATGAACAATCGCCTGACCAGGGGAAATACGCCCCAGGTCAGGCAAACCTGTTTTTCTACTGGTGGAGCTATCAACCCGGACAGCCGCACCGGAATACTATGTAGCCGTGAATTGAATTCAGTCAAGCCCGTCTACCAGCTTCAAATATTCGTTTGCTACTGTATTTGTTTCATTTAGCGCCAGTGCTTTTCGAAGGTACAGGCGGGCATTAGCCATGTCTTTCAGGAGATAATAACCCTTTCCCAAACATGCGTAGATCTTCTCATGGCTCCAGTGAATTTCATCAATCGTATATTTTCGCATTTCCATATACCGTATCAGGTAGCCGATGCCCTCCTTCACATTATATCCTTTATCAATAAGATACCTTCCTGCGAGAAAGTATATATCCATATTTCTCCCGCCCTGACTATTTGGAACTTCGGCAAATTGAACAGCCTGCTGAAGGTTCTCCCATGCCCTTGCATGATTGTCCTGCGCTATCTCGGACGCGATTCTCCAGTAGCATTCAGACAGCACAAAATATTCCCATCCCTCCATTTCCGTTTTGGACAGAATATTCCCGATCGTCGAACGGTAATATTGTTCCGCACGTTCAACAAGGCCAATCTGGGCGCAATATGTTCCAAAACTCCGCGTATCATATCCCTTCAGCTTGCCAGTATCGAAATAGTTCAGGATTTTCAGCAGACTTGCAGTATCCTTCCGGCTGACAGCAAGCTGCGCGAATTTCCCGTACCAGGAATGATTCCTCTCTACCTCCATCCCGTAAATGTCCTTCACCCGGGACGCAACACCTTTGAAAGCCTCCCATGCATTCCTCTCCGGATCAACATCCATACCTGGATTAAAAAATTGTGAAATGAACTCCAGGCCGGGCTGAATGGCCAACGTTAGCATATTGGTATGGTTTCCCCGCGGAATACTGTCATATTTTGAGAAAAAATGAAGGCTGTCCAACCCTTTGAGTTGATCCAATATGTTGCGGGCATATAAGTGACGGCGGGCCATATCCTGCTCACCGACAGCGACATAATAAAAGGTATGGGCACGGCTGTAGTACCGGATACTGTGTTCATCAAGCGTAAAGGTAGGGACAGGAGACTGCCCCTCCAGAGACTTTGTGAAGTCCAGGCCAGCCATTTCCGGCGCCAGCAATATATACCCATTGAATATTCCAGGCTCATGCTGAACCAGATAATTTGCATAACTCGCCGCATAGGAATGTCCTATGTACGCATTAAATCCGGACGTGTGGTATTTGCGGGTTACCGTAGTGATGATCTCCTCTTTCAGGCAACGGAGGAATCGCCTGCCTGTTTCAGTAAGCTGCCCTGTTCGATATATAAACCCGATCCTGTCCATATCGGCCATGATCGTCACCACGATCATATTGGGTATTGCATACCGGGCGGTTTTGAAATAGCGGAGCTGCGACGCAATATATGGGCCATCGATCATACCATATTTAAGGGCATATAATACCGGCAGGTGTGTATCGGCATCCCAATTTTCAGGGAGCGTCACCTGATAATTTATTGAATCCTCAAGAAAAGCGGAATACAATTTTTCGGTGATTGGAACCTGCGCCGTAGCTGATACAACAGAGAACAACGCGGTGATGAATATAAACTGGCGGACCATAACCTGATAGTTTAAAAATCGGATGACATAAAATTCTCTGCAAAGAGACAGAATCTGCCTATCCGGAAATTGTACTTTTCGGACAGTTCACTGTAGATCTTTGATGAACTTGAATATTACATGATCATCCGCCAGCTTGTCGATGGAGCTGAAGAGCTTTCGGGGATTGTCTCCGGTCATCTCTTTGTAAATTCTGATAAAATAGGATTGGTCGGAAAAGTTGCTTTTATACCCAATTTCCGTGAGAGAGCGGAACCGGCTGGAGAACATCCTGTTTTGCATGGCGTGACGGAACCTTGCAATTTTCCGGAAGTTGGCGGGTGGGAGGCCCAGATTTTTATGGAAGAACCGGTGAAACGACCGGGGAGTCATGGAGATATGCTCCGCGATGAAAGGAATTGAATGTTCGCTGTCAAAATCCGTCAGCATCGCCAATGCCCGTAACAGCAAGTCTTCCCCCTCCAATGGCCGGTAGCGGGACAGCAGGTAGGTTTCCAGGATGTCGATCCGTTCATCTTCAGCACCTGTACTATAGAATGCATCCAGGAAGGCTTTACAACCAATATCGTCAGACCAGTCTGTAAAGACCTGCGAGGTATCCCGGGCGACTTCAGAGAAGGGGCGCGAGATAAACGGATTAAGTCCCAGGGGCTTAAACGCGATCGTAATCTTATCCAGAATGCCGGACAATTCAATACGCAACGGGCGGTCATACCGTCCCTGGAGGACCATCAGGTGCTTATTCGCAGAGCCCCCTCGCACAATAATGGAATCCACGTCAATTTCGCAAGTGACATCCCGGTGAATATTCAGGGAATGAAGCATATGGGGGAACGCATAGTACGAACTTCTGAAGTCAGCAGAACCCGTCTTCAGAAAATAGTAATACTCAATGTATTTCCTTAGCAGAGGATGCTTCGGATAATGCGTTTTTACCTCCATCTTGCCATAAAGTTACATGAATCTCCCAAAGACAGACCATGCAGATCAGGCGCGTAGCGTGCTGTTAGCGTTGAAATAAAAGCTATGACTATAAAAGTTCATTGAACATTATTCAGAAGAACCGGTCTGGAAAGCGAAGACAGGGAGAGCAGGCGAAAAAGCACAAGCCGGTCGATATAGAGCTGGTGGCTGCTTCCGAAGCACGCCCCTGCGTACATGTAGTCATCGGCAATTCCAAAAGAACGCTGCTTTCCAGATACCGCCGGATTAGTGGGCGTATTTGCAAAGAATGCTGCTTTCCCCTACAGATGCTCCTTAAAATAATTCCGCAACCGTTGCTGGAAGTAGCTTTTGAAATCCCCCTCATAAGTGTGGCTTTGCCCCGGCAATACGAGCATGTCAAACTCCTTTCCTTCATGGATCAACGCATTGACCAGCCGGTAGGTATTCCCCGGATGCACGTTCGCATCCACCTCGCCTGTGACCAGCAGCAAATGTCCCCTTAACCCCGCAGCCAGGTCCTGATTGAGTTGCACGTTAAAGCGGAACGCCGTGTCAATTCCCTGATAGGTCTCTCCCCATGTGCGGTTGTATATGCGGTTATCGTGATTACCGGAGGATGCTACCGCCACTTTATAAAAATCGGGGTACTTGCAAAGAGCGGCCACGGCCATCATTCCTCCGCCGGAATGCCCGAAGACGCCGATGCGGGTGGTATCCATGAACGCATACCTGGCTGCCAGCTGCCGCAGGCCTGCCTGGTCGTCCTCCAGCGCATAATCCCTCAGGTTGCCATAACCGTAAGTATAATACGCTTTGGACCGGTAAGGCGACCCTCCCCTGTGGCCCATGCATACCACCACAAAGCCGCATTGCGCGAGCGAGGTATTATTATACCGGTCCAATACGGTAAACTCCGACCAGACCGTTTCCGTCTGCGGGCCGGGATATACCTGCGAAATAACGGGATACTTTCTGGTACTATCAAAATCGAAAGGCTTCCACATCAACCCGTAAATATCTGTTACACCGTCCGCGGCTTTGACCCGGAACATCTCCGGCGCCTTCCAGCCGTAAGCGTATAACCTGCTCATATCCGGCTTCCAGGCCTCCATCACCTCCCGGCCGTCCGCCCGGCGCACAATAGTACGGGGAGGCATGTCAATGCGGGAATAGGTATCCACAAAACATGTTCCCCCGGGGGCCATGAATACGTGATGGGTGGCATTTTCCGGTGTCAGCAAAGTGAGCTTCTTCCCCGAAAACTGAACGCTGTAAACGAATGCATAGTAGGGATTGATCCCCGGCTGGCGACCATAACCATAGAAAAAAAGTTTCTCCGCGGTGGTATCAATCTTTACTATCCTGCCGGCTGTCCACTCCCCGCTGGTCACAGCTCCCTTCAGCTTGCCCGTTCCATCGTACAGGTAATAATGGCCCCACCCTGTACGGTCAGACCACCAGAGTATCCTGTTCCCATCCTGCAGGATGGATGCTTTAAAAAGGTCTTCGTTGATGAACGGCCTGCTTGTTTCATGGATCAGGTTTTTTACCTCCGCAGTGGCCGGATCAACGGAACACAATTCCATTTCATCGCAGGTACGTTTTTTACGAAGAAAGAATATTTTCCGGCCGGCATGCAATACGGTTATCTCCTGGTCTTTCCATTTTTCCGTATGGATGCGAACGAGACTTTTCGAGGAGGTATCCCCAATGAACAATTCGTATTGCGTCACTTCCTTGTCGCCCGGAAGCTCATACTTATAGGTCTCCAGCCGCGGACGGGGATTGAACAAGGTATGCACCACAGACATCGTACCCACACGGCGGCGGTCCTTACGCAATACATAAAAACGCGGTGTTCCCTTGATCCACACCGCTTCCGAAGGAGCGTCGCGTACGGACGAGGTGTCGTCATCATTAATACCGAAAGAGTAATATAACGATGCATCATGGCTCAATTGAAATTCGGAGCTATCCGCACATCTGCGCAAAAACAGGTTATGCGAACGGGCGAAGAGCTGCCATTTCCGGTCAGGTGACAACCCGTTGCGCCAGTCGTTATATTTCGGCGCACCGGCTACTACAGGCTCCAGTTCCCCCGATGAAAATGCATAAAGATAGCGGTCACCGCTATAGGTCACCATAATACCCTTGTCATTTCCGATGCCCGGCCCGCTGATCCTGACCGCCGCTGTATCGATGACCTCTTTCCTAAGCAAGGCGAGCTTTTCTGCGATCACCGGCAGATCAGACATATTTCGCTTTGTTTTCGTAGCCGGATCAATAAAATAGTAGTTACGCTCCGAACTGTCTGATGCCACGAACCAGAACTTATCCTGACCATCGATAAAGAATGGCACGATCCCCAGGGAGCCAAACTGCCTGCCAAGATTGGGTGCATCGAAATACCGCGCCGGATCTTCAGTCTGGGCAAAAAGCCAGCCAGGCAACAGGAGGGCCGGCAGGCAATATTTACAGATATGTTTTAACATGTGAAACCAGATGTGGGTTTTTCGAATGAGCGGCCACGGCCTGCATGATCTCCATCCAGCGCGGGGCGGCGTTCCGCTTGTAAGCGGGGAACATTGACAGGAAATCGAATGTGATATCCATATTCCTGCTATCGAAACCTGCGATATTGTCCGCCATCAGGTCCAGCACTTTAATGGAATCTTTTTCACAGGCAGCCTGAGCAATGTCCATCATTACCAGCAAGTCCTTTTTATCCGGCGTTTGTGTACCATTGATCAGTTGACGATACCGGTCAAATGCTGCTTTATTCCAGGTAAAGCTCTTCTGGTAGTATCCCCTCAGGCAATACCCCGCCAGCTTGAGAAACACGCCGGATATCTTTTTATCCACCACATCCTTTCCCTGCACGGCCGCAAAATCCTTCCAATGCTCCAGCAGGTAGTTGAAGTGCTCACTGTGCATGTCTGACAGCTCACGGGAATAGTTATTCTCCCCGAACATGAACCAGTTCTCTTTACCGGCCCGTTCCTTCCTGTCAAGCATCGAAAAATACTCGTGCGCCAACTCCTTCCCGCGGGCAATCTCTTTCATCTTCAGCGCTTCCCGGATATAATCGCGCATCAGCTGGTGGGACCGGTCTCCTTCCTGATATCGGCGCAGCATCTCCGCAATACGGTTAGCAGGGTCCATGCCTTCCCGTATCTTCTCCATGAATGGAGCCGCTTCCATGCCGCCAACGAATTTGTAGACCTGGTTGCCATCACCATCCAGCAGCAGGTAAGTGGGATAGGCCCCTACGTCGTAGCGTGTTTTTATGGCAGGCCCCTCACCTTTTTCCATATCCATTTTCAGGTTGATGAAATGACTGTTGAAAAAATCGGCTACGCTGTCCTGCGTGAACACTTCTTTTGACATGTATTTGCAGGGGCCGCACCAGGTTGTGTAACAGTCTACAAAGATCATTTTTCCTGTTGCCTTTGCTTTGTCCATTAAAGCAGGCAGGTTATCGTGCGCAAAAGCGATCTCCCTGTGCTGGGCCGAGGCGGCGTAAGCACTGAGCAGCGCTAAAAGTCCAACTATCCTTTTCATTATTACACTTTTATCTTACTGAAAAATTCTTTCTCCGCTTTCATTTGCATCAGGCGGTAATTCTCGCGTGTCAGCAAATCCGTATGTTCCCGGCCAAGCGCTGCTATCTTTTTCACGATGCTGGTCAGGTAATAGTGCAGCAACGTATTGGCGTCACTTAAGCCGCTACTGATATTGCTTTTAAACGCTGTTTGTGAAAGGTTGTAAACAAAATTCAGCTGCGTGGACCTTTCCGCAGGCGTAAGCGCCAGGTTTTTATCGAAGGATTTGAACACCGCTTTGTCGATGAATGCAAACAGTGCTTCAGGATTCAATGCCTCTTTACCCGTTATTGTCTCCTGCTGCGCCAATGCGCCCAATACTTCCATGCTCATCAGGCGGTTCAGAACGTTTTCCCGGAGGCGCACGATCCATTCATCCGCATCGAATATGTGACCATCGGGTGTCAGGCGTACGTTCATCCAGGCCGGCACACCACTGAATACGTAAGTGGAAAGGAAAGCCATGGCCTTCCGTTGTTGCGCGGCAGGTACAAAAACCGGCCCGCTCCTGCGTTCGGATACTCCGCCGATCTGCGAAAGCACATCATTGACATACTTGCTGTACTCACGCTGGGCGGCCCCGTAAAGCGAACCGCCCGCATTGAACAGGTTTTCCGTACCGTCCAGCTGTGCGGAAATTTCGGCCAGCTTCGGATAAATGCTTTCCAGGTTTTTGATGCCAAGGATGGCAGCTTCCGTCAGGTCCGCGGAAAGGTCTGCATGGCGGGCAAACGGGTCATCCTTGCTCTCCGGCAGCCATTCGTACATCTTCTTCGTATTTTCCGGTCCGTAGGCCCATTGAATTGCCGCGATATCATCCACGCCTATCCTGGGTATCAGGGCTTCCACAGGCACCTGATCACCGGGTTGCGCCAGGTAATTAAATTCCAGGTCGTCCATAATGGAAGCGCTCATGCCGTTCGTTTTCAACGCGGCGGCATTTCGCAACTGCTCCGGGGTATAGCGGGTACTTCCGCCCAGGTTCTCCCGCAGCCCCAGCACTTCCCCCATACCGCGCATTACTTTCCAGCGCATGATGGCGCCGGCAATATGCCGGTCTTTGATATTCTTTACAATACGGCCGTCCACTGCGCCGCACTGTACCAGGTATTTGAGCATCAGATCGTCTTTGATGCCTTCGGTGAGATTCATGCGGGCGGTAATGATCTCTCCCGTTTCCGGGTTATCAACCGTTGCGGTCAATATATTTGTATAAGCATTGCCCCAATACACGACCACTTTGCCCGGCGCCAGCTCCAGGTCATTACTGATGCTTACTTCCAGTATATCCCGGTAGCCGGCTGCATGGAAAGCTTCGTTCCACGCCAGGATGCCTTCTTTAATATAACTCCGGTAAAATGCCGGGGTAAGGGGGTCTATCACCACTTTCAGGCGGTGCGCTTTTGCTCTTTTGCCGGCCGGGTGGATGTTCCACTTCCGGATGAATTCGGTTTTGCGGGCCGCATAGGCCACCCTGCCATAGTCGGTAAAGCTGAACGTTTCAAAACCGGTTTCTCCTTCTGCTATTTTACGGGGCATTTTGTCACCGGACAATTCGGTGAACAGCAGTTCAACTTCGTAGCTGGCGTTATGTGCCTTTTTCGGGCCGTTGGTACTTCCCATATAGTCCGTTTGCGAACGCTCCACGATAAACCGGACACCATTGTCTTCCGGTGAGATCCGCTGCACGAATGACCGCTGCGGATCGGGGTGACTGAGGTACGAAAGCCCTTCAAAACTGAACCAGTCTCCCGCTTCGGTGATCTGCCGCGTTATGTCTATGATATAAGTGTTTTTCTTACTGCCCAGCGCTTCGATCCGGTAACCGTAATTCACCGGCTCCTTCGTGGACTTTTTAATGACTGGTTCCATATCACCGTTCACGTTCCCGGAAGCCCCTTCACTGAAAATCGGGCGGGTAACGTCCAGATGGTCATTAATACCCTTGCTGAACCGGATGATACCGGACGATTTGGCAATAGCAGAGGCCCCCCTGCGCACATACCCCATTACCAGGATATCTTTATTCAGGCTTTGGGCGGGAATTTCCAGGAAGTAGCTCTTTCCGCGCTGATAGACGGGGAAATCGCCGCTGATCGTTTTCATTTCCTTCGTATGAAACTTGTCGAAGGGCGCCGGGCCTTTCGGCATATTCTGTGCCGGGCCTTTCGGCATATCCTGCGCCGAAGCATTAAACATGGCGACACAAGCCGCTATCATCAATATTCTGCTATACATCTTTTCCTTGTGTTATATTTATTTAATGGCTATTAACTCCATAGCCGTTCCTGTTTCCCAAATGCTGACTATATCTGAAAGCGACTGCAGGTGCGCTTTCGTAAGCACATCCGGAGCAAGAGGCAACGCTACGTTACAGCGGGCCTGTACTTTTCTGATCAACATCGCCAGTTGGAGCGACACATCTTTGGAAAACCCGGCTTTCGATTCCGCACTGGAGATCATACCGGCCAGGAAGGTCCGCTGCAGCATGCGGTGGAAAGCATCCACAGGTTTGCCGGACGGCAGTTTTCCATATACATCCTCATATAATTCTTCAAAGAAACGGGATACAGGATAGCTGTCCTTACCGGCAATGACTTCGTTCTGCAACATCCGGTTGTACGACAGGAACAATTTTGAAAAACCCACCGCGAAGGGTTCCGCTCCATCCCGTCCGAATTCAAACCCGGCCTTCTTCATGATCTTTGGCGGGAACAGCCATTCAGGATAATAAAACAGGTGCTCTTTCAGGAAGCTGATGGCCTCCAGCTCCTGTTCGCGGCTTACCGGAACAACAAGCGGCATGTTTTCGGCCGGTAATGCATCCCCATTGTTATAGCGGCCACCCACAATACGCCAGGCATGATCAAGATAGTTATGATAGCGCCCAAGTATGCTGCGGTATTGCCGCCCGTAGAAGTCTTCATCCGCTCCCATCAAAGTCATCCACTCATCGAAATGCAACATGGTCTTGCGCAGATTTTTCATCCCCAGCCGGCCGGCCTTTACGGCATTGTTACCAACATCCTCTGACTGACAGCGGGGATCGAGCCGGTCTGTTTCCTTGCCGAACAGCAGGCGCGGGTCTTTCCGTTTGTCGCTCACCCAAACCTTCAGCGAATCGGCCTCCTGTTTGGGGGAGCCAAACTGCGGCATCCAGCGGTACCCCCATTCGATGGCGAAAATGTCATACACACCGATATCCGGCAACAAAAGCTCAGGGGGCATTTTATCCTCCGGCTGCACCACGTAGTTAAAGCGCATGTAATCCATCACGGACGCCCCGAACCCGTTCTTTTTTACGAAAGCGGGATTTCGGATGCTATCTACATCATACGTAGCGCTGCCGGCGAAATTGTGCCGCAGGCCCAAGGCATGGCCCACTTCATGGGTAACCACATTTTTAACGAGGCGCCCCATGACCTCGCGGCTGAGCGGGAACTGCCGGGCCTCCGGGTCGATGGTGGCGCACATCGCAAAATACCAGCGCTGTATCAGGTCCATGATATTATGAAATACCGCAACACGGGAACTGATGATCTCGCCGGAACGCGGGTCGCATACGGATGGCCCGTAAGCGTTCGGGATAGGTGAAGCTTTATAGGAGATATAGGAATAACGGACATCTTCCAGCGAATAGGTGCTGTCATCCGCCGCAGGTTCGGGTTTTGCCGTAATGGCGTTTTTAAAGCCGGCTTTCTCAAAAGCCCTTCTCCATTCATTGACCCCATCGATAAAATACGGTACGAGATAGTCCGGAGTGTCCCTGTCTATAAAAAAGATAATGGGCTTGGCGGGCTCCACCAGTTCACCGGCAAGATACCGCTGCACGTCCTCCGGCCTGGGCTGCAGATCCCAGCGGGTAGCCAGCTGCACATGGCGCGGATGGTCCGGGTAGTTGTCCAGGTCCCGCACGCTCGTTGTGAAGTAACCTACTCTTTCGTCCATAAAACGTTGCTTCATGGGTGTTTCCGGCAACAATATCCAGGAAGCGCCTACTTCCCAGGCCGTTGCCTCGCCGGGTTGCTTCAGGCCTTTTTCCGCGACCGGCAACCCAGGCCCATTTTTTGCAGGCGGTACTGCGCCGGGGCCATAGCTTTTCACTGACCGGAAATTGATATTGCCGGGGAAACAGGTCACGCTTTTCACAAACGATTTGTCCGCCTGCAGCTCCCCGATGCCCAGCTCGTCCTTCGCACCGCGCAGTGAAAAGAGGTCCGCATCACCTTTGAAAGCATCCGTAAAATCTATCAGCACCGAGTATTCAGACTTCGCCTTTACGTCAAAAGATAATAATACGGGCAACAGCGATGCCGTAGCGGGCCTGTAGAAAGCAGTAGTGGTATCGCTGGCGTTCAGGAACATCGGCTGTACAAGCGTCAGGCGGTTGCCGGAAGCTTTCTGAAAACGGAATACCGACTCGTACACCGCGTCTCCGGAGTAGCCAAAACGTTTGCCCGCCGAGCGTTCTCTTTGAGCGGAACCTTGTACGATGGTAATGGCGGCCAGTACATCACGGCCTTCCAGTGAATCCGGAACTTCCATCAGGTAACGGTTATCCTGTACATAGATGTTGCACATCCCTTCATATCGCTGCGCGTCCGGCTTAAGATATGATGTCAGTGACGGCAACTCCTCTTTCCCGCTATTTCCCTGCGCCCGCACAACGGCGGACACAGGGATTAGCATGGCGGAAAGCAAAAAAACACGTAGTATATTCATGGTTTCAATTTCTGTAAATGCAAAGCATGGCCTGGATGCAACCCGTCTCCCGGTTGCATATCTATCCTGAAAAAAACTGTTATCGCGCGATAGCGGCGTTGCCGATCTCCTGCAGGTCTACATTATAATTCGTAATAAAATAATTGCGCACCAGGTTGTAGCGCTGCCTGATCTTGCCACTGGTATCTTTAGCAGGATGCAATATCCCCACGAACGATTTTGCAGTACCGGGCGGAGTGGCATTGAGCACCGATTCCGGATAACCTGTCATGGCCAGGATATATTGCTGCCAGTCCGCCTGTGCGGTGGCTGCCCAGTAATCGGTCAGCGAACCGGCGGCATAGGCAGCGGCCTGGCTGGTAAAGGAAGTAGCGTAGTTGGTGATCTTCGTAAAATCGCCGGTAGCGGGAATAGGTGTGCGGTTAAAGATCTGCTGCATGAAAATCGTATTCACTTTCCATACAAAAGCACCTGAATCCTGCGGTGTCATTGTTTCCACCGCAGCATTCCCAAAGCTCACGCTAATGTTGTCATAACTGTACCATGCCGCCACAGCCTTCTCACGCAGATAAAAGGTGATAGGCGTAGTAGAAAAATCGTAGCCGAGGGAAGTGGAATCCACAGCGGAACAAAGCAGTACCTTGGCCGGCAGAAATTCCTCCAGGAATTTATCGGAATAGAAACGGAACCAGAGACGATCTATCACTTCCAGCTGTTTTGCGATGTATTGTTCTTCAGCCGGTTCAACGAGAAAGCCGGTCACCCAGCGTTTAAATGCCGAATCATACCGGGCGTTCGTCCATCCGCCGGGCGTCCAGTAGGCATCGCGGTCATTGAATTTGTACAGCAGGTAACAGCCGTATTTATCGTAATAAC
The DNA here is from genome assembly GCF_008086345.1 of Chitinophaga sp. XS-30. Lineage (NCBI taxonomy): Bacteria > Pseudomonadati > Bacteroidota > Chitinophagia > Chitinophagales > Chitinophagaceae > Chitinophaga > Chitinophaga sp. XS-30. Next base: position 76,655 of record NZ_CP043006.1, read on the forward strand.
TTTTAATCGTCCCGTCAAAAGCGTTATTGCCCTGAGGCAGGGTATAAGCTTTGCTGTCGCCGGAAGGTGCAAGCGCTTCTTCTTTGTTGCAGGCGATAGCCAGCAGCGAAAATACAGTGAGGATATATAATGTCTGTTTCATGAAATACAATATTAGCGGGGATTAGGTACCAGATTATTATTCCTGTTGATGGCCGTTACAGGGATAGGCAGCGCATACAACGGGCTATTGGCCGGCAATGTAAAAACCATGCTTCCGCCGTCCGCGTCAATGAACGTATGCGTAACGGATAATCCGAGGCGCTTGATGTCCGCCCAGCGGGAAGACTCTTCCAGGCTCATTTCCCGCCGGCGTTCGTCCAGGCAAAATTGCAGCAGCTCATCCGCGTCCGTAAAGGCGACTGGCACGTAAGCCGTATTACGGGTATCATAACGGCTGGAACGCAGCGTGTTCAGATCATTCAGCGCTTTTACCCTGTCTGCATCCTGACCGGAGCGCCTAAATCTCCGGGCGAGGGCTTCCGCACGCGTGATGTACACTTCACCGGTGCGTATGCCGTTATCTCCCGCGGCGGCGTTAACGCCGATCTTCAGGCTGCGGCCGGGAAACTCCGCCCCGCTGATCGTGTACTTTGAAAAATTAAGCACATACCGCAGGTCGCCTTTATCAGCCAGCCCATCCCCTTTTTCAAACATGTTCCTTAACTCATCGGACACGGCGTAAGGTGCATGAAACCCGGTATAACTGCCGGGACCTGGCAGATAAGTCGTAATACCCTTGGAATTGAACCCAAATTGCCACAATACTTCGCTGCTGGTGGTCTGATCATAGATCCCCGCAGGGTTAATGCTGGTATTGGAAATCACATAATTCCTCAACTGCGTCAGCTGCGGACGGTCGGCAATAACAAGGTCAGCATATGCAATGGCTTTATCGATATCTTCATCCAGCCCACGGTAGAGGTAGAAGCGGGACAACATGGCATAAGCCGCGATGTGGCCAACCCGGTAAGGCGTTGTTGCCGTGTAGTTATCTTTTAACAGCGCAGCACCATCCAGCAGGTCTTTTTCCACCTGGTTAAAAGTCTGGCGTAACGAACTGCGGCCAATATGCTCATCGCTCACCTGCATCGTCAGGATCAGCGGCAAACCCATCGCCGTTTCAGGATTTACGCCTGCACCGGTATAAGGCAGGCAATATAATTGCGCCAGCCGCAGGTAGTAATATCCCCGCAGGAATAAGGCTTGTGCCACCAAAGCATTCCTTGCCTCCGCTGTACCGCTCACATTCGCGGCGTAATCGATCACAATGTTGCATCCTTTGATCTTTCCATAGCAGGCCTTCCAGCTGTCCAATGCCGTCGCCGCAGTACCGGTAGCACCTTCCAGCTCCAAAGGATCAAAGGCGAAAATGCCCTTGCCGTTCTCATAATAAGTACCGTAGGCGGTATTGATGGTCCCATTCGTATTCCTGGGCATTCCATAGCTCCGGATATCATCGGTAAGCATATCCGAAAACCAGTCAGGCTTCAGGCTGTATGGATAAGCATCGCTGATCATCAGGGAATAAAGGTCTTCGGTGGAGGATGGCCTGATCTCATCGGGACTGGTTTCCTCCAGGAATTTTTTACAGGAAGTCGCCAGCAGGCAAACCGACAACAGGTATATTAATATCTTGTTCATTTTTTGATCCTCTTTAAACGGTTAAAAACTGGCTGACAAAGACAGGGTGTATGTTCTCGTACGCGGCTGCTGACCGGTAGCCACTTCCGGGTCCCTGCCCTTATAATCCCTGCTCACGATAGAGAAGAGCTGGGACACGCCGCCGCCAACGCTGATGTTGCGGCATTTCAGCCTCGTGGCCAGGTGTTCGGGCATGCTATAGTTCACGGACAGATTGTTGCATTGCAGTGAAGATGCATCCACTACACGGGCGCTGCTGTTATTGTACATTTCGTAATACTGCGTGTAAGTACGGTTGTTCGGCAGCTGAACGCTTTGCAGCGTGTAGTCCGGCAGGCCGGGCAAGCTGGCGGTCTTGTTGGAAGGTGTCCACCTGTTTACCAGTTCCGCCGGCAGGTTTTCGTACTCTGTTGGCAATTTGCCGGTGGTGGTATTGTAAACCGGCAGCAGGAAGCGTTTGCCGCCTACCTGGAGGTTCAGGCCGGTTATAAGGCTAAAGCGTTTATAGCGGAAGGTCATGCTTAATCCCGCAGTAAAGTCGGGGTCCAGTTTTCCCATGTATTGCATATAGGAAGTCGGATCGTTCAGCGAATCGCCGGCTTCTTTCACCGTGGTATTGAACATGGGATAACCATTCTCGGGATCAATGCCGGTAAAATCGAAGGCCCAGAAACCGGATACCGGGTATCCGGATTTATAGTAAGTACCGCTGGTAGCGGTCCTCCAGTTGATCATCTGGGTACCGGTCCTTTGTATTTCGTTGAAGTTCTTCGAAGTATTCACGCCAACGTTCCAGGTGAAGTCTTTGGTACGGACGGGGGTAAAGCTGGCGGTGATCTCGATGCCGCGGTTCAGCATGTCGCCCCCGTTTACGGGCATGGTTTCCACGCCATATTCCACCGGCACGTTCAGGTTGCTGATCAGATCCCGGCCTTTTTTCATGTAGTAGTCCACCGTAGTTTGCACTCTGCCGTGAAACAGGCTCAGGTCAATCCCCAGGTTCACGGAGGTGTTCCTTTCCCAGCGCAGGTCTGCATACGGCAGTTTGCTCAGGGTGAGCATATCTTCTCCCGTGAACTGGTCCACGATATTGCTCTGCGCGCCGGTAGGAATGCGCACGATCAGATCGGGGCTTACATTGGCCACGATGTTACGCTGGTAGCCAAAGCTGGCGCGCAGGCTCAGATCTGCCAGCCAGTTGCTCCTGTCGAACCATTTCTCCCGGGCTGCATTCCAGCGCAGGCCGCCGGCCCAGACCGGGTTGAATTTTTCGCCGGTATATTGCCCGAAACGGTTGGATGCATCGGAACGTACGCTGGCATTCAGTACATAGCGGTTGTCATAAGCATAGTTCACGGTGGCATACAGCCCCATGTTGTTGGTCAGGCGATCGGCATTTCGCTGCGACGCCTGCATCTCGGTATATAAAGTATTGGCCGTTTTTTGTGCAGTATAGGTCAGCGGCACCGTAGCAAACGATTTGCCCCGGGTATGCATGTATCCGTACAGGGTACCGGAAGCGCCCGTGGTACGGCTACTGCTCGCTTCCTGCCCTCCCATGACGGTCAGCGCATGTTTGCCTGCAAATACTTTTGAATAGGAAAGGCTGTTCCGCCAGTTCCAGGAGCTTACCGTATTGCGATCCGAATTCAGCTCTCCTCCAACCGGCAGGCGGCTGTTGATATAAAGCACATCTGTAGGCTTCGCGGTGCCATAATCATAGTTGCGTTTACCGGCTATATGGGCACTTCGCTCCGTGGCATAGGACGAACCTTCCATCACGCTGGTATTATATCCGAACATCGTCTGAAAACGCAGGCCCGGTAATATGTCGTAGTTCACATCTATGCTGGTATTGGCCGACAGGGTGTTGTTATGAAGACCGTTATTGTCTCTCTCGTTGATAAAATTGTATTTAAAACCCGCGGCGTTGGTGTAGTACGACAGATTGCCGGATTCATCATACGCTTCAAGCGCGCGGTTGATCCTGGCAGCATAGCTATACGGGTTCACCAGGTAAAAACCGCTCACTTTTTTCTGGGAACCGGACAGCCGCACAGATACATTCAATTTGTTCGTGAGCCGCGAAGTAATGCTCACATTGCCGGTATATCCTTTACTGTCATTTCCGATTGCCGTTCCTTTGGTGGAATTGTAGCCGATAGAAGCATAGTAGCGGGTGTTGGCATTGCCACCGGAGATACTCAGATTATGATTAATACTGAAAGGCATGCGGAACAACAGATCGAACCAATCGCTGTTCACCGTTTCCAGCCGGGCTACCCTGCGCTCGAATTCATCGGCGGTAATGCGCCTGTTCAGGTAGTCGGACAAAGCGCCGGCATATCCGGCATTGTTATTCATGTTATTGGAGATCAAACCGCGTTCGTAAATCTCTTTGGATACGGCTACCCGTTCTTTGGAGTTCATCATTTCCAAACGGTCGTAAGTAACTTTTTCAGTAATGCTGGTGTTCATACTATAGCTGACCGTTGCCGGGCCAACCTTTCCTTTTTTGGTGTTGATAACGATCACCCCGTTGGCGGCCCTTACACCGTAAATTGCTGTAGCGGAAGCATCCTTTAAAACGGTAATGTCTTCGATATCGTTGGGGTTCAGCCAGCCGATGGAAGTGCCTACGAAATCGCGGATATAGTCGAAGTTATCGGTCGTAATTTCTCCCAACGCATTTAAAGTGGAAGCTTTGAATGGCAGCGGATCTTCCTGGATCACACCGTCCACCACCCACACCGGCTCCTGTGTGCCGAGTAATGTGGACGTGCCGCGCACCCTGGTTTTCTGGCGGGTGCCGGTGAGACCGGAGTTATTGGTGATCACAACGCCGGCGAGTTTTCCCTGCAACGCCTGTTCAATCGTGTTGATACCGTTCAGATACAATTCGTCTGCTTTAATAGAACTGACCGCACCGGCAACGCTGGATTTTTTCAACGTCTGGTAACCTGTTACCACGGTCTCTCCCAGGGAGGTTACATTTAATTGCAGCATGATGGTCAATTCGCCTGATGCGGTTTTGGTAAGCTGGCTGCCGGTAATGGTCCGGGATTCGCCGACGCTCATGCCTGCTGCTTTACCAACGTGCATTTCCAGTCCGGAGTATCCTACATAACTGAAAACAAGCACATCATCGTCCGCCGCATCAATAATAAAGCGGCCGTGCGTGTCCGTAAATACGATACGGTTTTTGCCTTTCACTGACACCCTGGCATCAGCAAGCGGTGAACCAATATTGTTCATGACCACGCCTTTGACAGGACCTTTATCCTGTGGCACGAGCGGGAACAGTACCTTGGGCCGGGCGGTTACGACGACTGTATTCCCCTGTATCTCGTAAGTAAAGGGCTGGTCCCGGAGCAAGGCGGACAGCGCTTCGCGCAGGTTCACACTTTTCAGCCGTACGTTTACGGGACGGGCGGAACTGATATCCGCATCGTCATAAAAAAATACATAACCGGTTTGTTTTTTAATGGCATCGAAAACCTGTTCGAGCTTGACGGATTGCCCGCTGTAGTTGATCATCTGGGCCTTCGTAGCAGCGCTAAGCTGCATGAATGCCCCGATTAAAAAGATCGTTGTTAGCTTCATAACTAACATAATTTTGGTTGATAACGACGGCCATCGCATCCCATGAACGGGAAACTTGCCGCAAAACGCCTGAATTTGCATACTTTTGCAGTGTTTAGGTTGATATTTAAGCAGAATTATCCCTGTAAGAGATCGATCTTGAACAGACCGGGGCCGGATGCAAACTGATCCCCGGTTTTTTTTGATCTGCGCTCTTTTGCTCCGGTTAACGGAACATCTCTAAAGTCGTTTTTTGTACCCTCCTGGCTAGTTAATACCTGATGGTGATTTGTTTTTGGTTGTCGATAGTATAATTGATCCGCGTAACGCGTAATAAAGCCAATACCTGTTGCAGGCTGAGCGTGCGTTCTATGTCGCCGGAGAAAGTGCGTTCCGGCATCTTGCCCTCAAAGCGCACTTCCACATCGTACCAGCGCGCCACTTCCCGCATCACCTCCTGCAAGCTGGCTTTCCGGAAATGGAACAGACCGTTCCGCCAGGCATTCACTTCATCGAAATCAGCTTCCGTTACGGTCATGCCCCCCTGATTGCTGACCGTCACCTGTTGTCCCGGTTCCAGTACTGTACCCGGCCTGTTGCTGCCGGAGCGCACCCGTACCGCACCTTCGAGCAACGCCGTTCTGATCATGCCGTCTTCGTTGTAAGCATTCACATTAAAATGCGTGCCCAGCACTTCTACTTCAGCCCGGCCGTCGACATCTACGAAAAATGGCTTTCCGGCAGCTTTCGCCACTTCGAAATATGCTTCGCCCCGTATCCTTACTTTTCTTTCCTTACCGGTAAATACCACGGGATAGGTAACTGAGCTGCCGGCGTTCAGCCATATTTTGCTGCCATCCTGCAATAACAAATGGTAGGTCCTTCCATTGGGCGTGGCGATCGTATTATAAAAGATCTCATTTCCGGTTGCTGTGGCGCCGGTGTAGGAAATCCGTCCCTTGCCCAGTTTCAGATTAGCCCCGTTATCCCCGTCAATTTCGCCGGATGGCAGGCTGTCGAGCAACACCGTGCTGCCGTCCGCACGGGTCAGGATAGCCCCCTCCCTGCCAGGCTGTACGTCTATGGCAGGCGTAACATGCGCCAGTTGGGGACCGGCCGCCGGTTTCCGCAGCAACAGGAAGGCGCTGGCCGCAAGCACCAGCAATATTGCCGCGGCAGCCACTTTATAGCGGCCTAGCACCGCAAGCAGACCACGCGGCCGTGAGGCTGCACGACGGTCCAGCGACAGGATGTTATGAGCGATATCCCGGTAAGGCGCAGGATCAGCCGGCAGGTTTTCGTTGGCCGCCAGAAACGCTTCTCCCGCTTCCCCGGCCATTGCATCTCCGGAATGCGCATGGAGATACGCCATCAACTCGGCGGCCTCTTCGTCAGTGATCAAATTATCCGCATGGCGGTCCAATAAATAGGCAAGTCGTTGCTGTTCCATAGCTGTTTGTACTATCATTAACCTTTGAAAATGAAAAAGGGGGGTATTGGCAGGAAAAAAAATTTAAAATAATAAAATGGCCGGCAGGAGTTTGCCTGCATCCCGGAGTTTCTTACGGATCTTTTGCAGGGCGATGGCCAGTGTTTTCTTTACATAATCGGGAGAAAGTCCCAGTATTTGCGCTATTTCGGCTATGCGCCGGCCCTGCTCACGGCTGAGGCGATAAATGGCATACTGCCGGGGCGACAGGTCCCCCAGGGCTTCCTGTATGATACGCGCGGTTTCTCCCAGCACGAGGCGTTGTTCCGCATGCAGGCCGGAGGTGGCTTCAGCGGGACCAGCGGATTGCCAGCCGTCATGCAACCGGCTGCGGAGATGATTCTTTTTTATTAAACGATAGCATTCATTAATGATAATGCGCCTTACCCAGCCGCCCGGGTTTTCTATGCCCGGTATGCTGTCACGGTTGAGCCAGATACGCATAAAAGCCTCCTGCAGCACCTCTGCCGCATCAGCTTCCGATTTAACGAGCCGAAGGATCGCCCCGCTCAACAGGTGCATAAAGTGCTGGTAAATCGTATTGAAAGCATCTTCTTCCCCCTCTGCCATCCGGTCAAAAAGCCCCCTTTCTTCCCATGGCTCGTATGTTCCCTTAAAGGCCATTCACATAACTTTGGTTGCGTTCGGGTACAATAATACCCAAAAACCTTTGCTTTACCATTTCCGGAGTCGCCGCTTCCTTATCCGGCTGAAAATTCTTGTAACGGGTAGTTAATAAAAAACCGGCAGGAAAGGCAAATTATGCAAAAAGGCGTAGTAATTTAGCACATACCATCAAACCGCGAAATATGAAAACGACCCCGGCGCACGATCAGCGCATCGCAAAAATGATCTTCGCATCAGTCTATCCGTTGTATATCGAAAAGGTGGAGAAGAAAGGCAGAACAAAAGAAGAACTGCACCAGGTCATACAATGGTTAACCGGTTTCGATAACAAACAGCTGCAACAACTGATAGCAGAAAGAGTAACGTTTGAAACATTCTTCCAGCGTGCAACACTAAACCCCAATGCACACCTCATCACAGGATTAATTTGCGGCTACCGGGTAGAGGAGATCGAAAACCCGTTAACCCAACAAGCCAGGTATCTGGACAAATTAGTGGATGAACTGGCGAAGGGCAGGAAGATGGAAAAGATCCTTCGGGGCTGATAGCTGACCGCTTAACTTTAAGTTAACCTGTCCGGGCTATCTTCGCATCATCATTCTTTCATCATCAAACATGTATCCAACTGATACTTTTTCATCTTTTACTGATGCGGAGCTGGTCAGCCTGATGCAATCAGGCCATGAAAAAGCATTTGCAGCAATATATGACCGCTATTGGGAGCGGCTCTACGCAGATGCCGGAAAGCGGCTGGGGAATATCATGGCAACACAGGATATTGTGCAGGATATCATGGAAAGTATCTGGATAAAGCGGCAAACCCTGACTACCCAAAACGGGTCACTGGCCCCCTACCTGTTTACCATATTGAAATATCGCATCATAGATACGCTGGCGCATACTCGCAAACAGGAAGTCTGTTACCACGCTTTCGGCCAGTTGCTGGCTTTGCAGGAACAGCGCATACTGGAAGGGCTTATCTCCAAAGAATTACAGGCGCATATCGATCATGAGATATCGGCAATGGCCGATAACATGCAGAAAGTGATACGGCTCAGCCGCGAAGAAGGGAACTCAGTGGCCGAAATAGCACGCTTGTTATCCTTATCCGAGCAAACCGTCCGCAACCTGCTATCGCAGGCCGTTAAAAGGCTGAGGATCTGCGTGGAACAGTTTTACAGCGACCAGCCCTCACAAGCCCCGCCCGCTTTCATGGCCGCCGCGATCGTCTTCCTCGGCCTGTAATGATTGTTTACAATTTGGTAACATACTTCAGCGGTATAAAACCCTCTTTTTTAAAGTAATAGTACTGAACACGTACTATTATGAATTTCTTTCAGCAAATATTCAGGCGTTATCAGCAGCATAATTCGGGCCAGCAGGAAAAGGAGCTGGTAGACCGCTGGTATGATGCTACCGGTAATACTCCGCGCCCTGACTGGATGAGCGCGGAACATACCCGGCAGCTAAAGGAAAGTACCTGGCAGCGGATAACGGCCAACCTCGGACTGGAAACTACCACCACCCGGGCCAGGGGAATGCGCCGGATACCTCCCATAGTCAAATACGCGGCAGCGGCGGCGATCACCGGTCTGGGAATATGGGGGATAATGCAATACTTCTCCCAAACATCCCGTCAGCACACGCAACACTCCGTATTCACAACATATACGGCCAAGCCTGGCACGCAAAAGCATATAACATTGCCGGACGGAACAGAGATATGGCTGAATAACGGCTCTTCCCTGCGGGTAAAAAGCCCCTCCACCCCCGATACCTCCCGTGAAGTATGGCTCACGGAAGGCGAAGCCTATTTCCAGGTAGCAAAGGACCGGAACAGACCGTTTATCGTACATGTGGATGCTTTGACAACCCGGGTGCTGGGCACTGCATTCAACATCCAGGCATACCGGGAACTTTCAAAGTTACAGGTAAGCGTAACAGCAGGACAGGTACAGGTTGGATATCATCAGAACGTGCTGGACACGCTTACGCGAAACATGCAACTGGACTACCATCCGGCTTCCGGGGAATTTTCCGTTGTACATAAAGAAATGCCGGGAAAAAGCAGCTGGCGGGATGGGCGTTTTGTGCTGGACAGGGCAGATTTCAGCGAACTTGCCCTGCGGCTCAGGTTGAGATACGGTCTTTTGCTGATCAGCGAAAATGAACGCATCAGGCACACGGCCTTTTCTGCCGGCTTCCAGCCGGATGCCTCACTACAAAGTGTGCTGGAAACTTTATGCACACTATACAATACCCGCTATACCATCAAAAAAGATACGCTTATTATTCACTAAAAAAACTGTCCCGTTGGAGCGGGACAGCAGGATCGCCATTTGGAGATGGCAATTGTTCTATTTAAACAGTATAAAAGTATGAAAAAAACTGTACAGCGTTGTACCGGGAAACGGTGCGCCGGCAGCAAGTCCCTGCTGCTGGCAATGGGGTTACTGCTTTCCTGTATCGGAAGCTACGCACAAGGCGGGTCAAACAAAAAGATATCAGCGGATTTTCCGGCTGGCTCTTTGATTCAACGGCTGAAAACGCTGCAACAAAAAACCGGCGTTACCATCGCATTTGATGAAAAGGAAATCGGCAGCACCCGGTTGCCGGCCGCAAAATTCAGCAACGCCGGACTGAAAGAAGTCATGCAGCAAACACTGGCCAACACTCCCTTCAGCTGGAAACTGGCCGGGGCGTCCGTGGTAGTGACCGCGCAACCAGTTGCCGCCTCCGCTTCCGCCGTTCCGGTTGACCCCGGTATCATAGCCGGCAAAATAATCGATGGCAAAGGCACGATACTGCCGTTCGCCACTATCAGGATCATACAAACCGGGAAAGCGGTATTAAGTACCGCGGATGGCCTTTACAAGTTCAGCCTGCCGCCGGGTACCTATACCATTGAGGCCAGCTACACCGGTTACCAGTCAAAACGCATTACAGGCATAGCCGTGCAATCCGGCAAGGCAACCACTTTGGATATCGTATTGCCGCAATCCACCAAAACGCTGGGCACGGTAGTGATATCGTCTACCTACAACAGGGCATCTGTTGAGGGGCACTATACCCGGCAGAAGAACGCCGCCACTGTAACGGACGGCATCAGCGCCGAACAGATTGCCCGCACACCGGACAATGATATGGGGCAGGCCCTCAGAAGAGTGTCAGGCTTGACAACGGTTGACAATAAGACCGTTATCGTACGCGGCATGTCTGACCGCTACAACCAGGCCATGCTGGACGGCGTGGTGATTCCCAGCACATCCATGAACAAAAGGAATTTCTCTTTCGACATCATTCCGGTGGAGATGGTGAGCAATGTAGTGGTGAATAAAACCGCTACACCGGATATCAGCTCGGAATTCTCCGGCGGCCAGGTTTCCATCAATACCCTGGACATTCCGGCACAGAACTTTACCATCATCACCATCGGCACAGGCGGCAACAGCCAGACCACCGGCAAGGATTTCTACCGGCTCGGAGAACGGCATAACAGCGAATATTTCGGTTTCTTCGACAAGTCTGCCAGGAAACCTGAAGGTTTGCTGCCCTGGTACTGGAATAACGAAGCTGCACAACTGGATGCTCCTCCCGGCACCAGCGATGATCCGCGGCTGAACGACTGGAGCCTGAACCACGAGCGCCCGGACCTGAAATACAACGACCTCGATGCGATAGAGCAATCCAGGAAGTTGAGTAACGCCGCCCTGAAAACGGTGAAGTACACCGGGGCGCCCAATCAGAATTACCGGGTGGCGCTGGGCCGTCTCTACAAACTGAAGAATGATATGCAGTTCGGCTTTACCGCCAGTGCCAATCTCCGCAATGAGCAGAACATCGTTCATTTCAATAATGTCCGTGGACAGGAATTTACCAAAAGCTATATAGATAGTACAAAATACGGACAGAACGGAGCAGGGACTTCTTACCGCTTCAACAGCAGCAGCGGATTAGTGGGCAACCTGGGGCTTCAGGGAAAAAACTTCAAAGTGGCGCTAAAAAATATGTACGCCCGTACCTATAGCGACAACTACAATGAGTCCGTACGCCTGGACTACAGGGACGAAACGAACCCGATGCGGAAAGAATTGTACCAGTTGCCGGAAGCCATGTCTCTCCAGCAACACCAGCTCACCGGCGAATACCAGCTGCCCGGAGGCATCCGGTTCGACGGCCTTTTGGCCTACAACAAGATCAGGCAGGAGATACTGGACGAAAGGAAGTTGCAATACCGGCTTACCGCCCAGATTGGCAATGAATACTATTTCCAAAGCCCCAGTTTGCTGACCCATTCCGGATGGTCCAACAATACCGTGGCGCTGGACTCCAGGATGTGGACCGGCATCAATGAACAGGACTATAACTGGGCGGCCAATTTTTCGAGGCCATTCGGCATAGGAACTGCACTGACAACGGTTGTCAAACTCGGTTATCAGGGCTGGACGAAAAAGCGCGTGCTCGATGTATTCCGGATGCTGCCGATGACAAGATCCGCAAAACCCGGCGAGATCCTGGAAAATATCCAGATGCCCTATGAAGTGCTGATGGACCCCGCCAATGTAGGAGCAGGTACCAACCAGGCTTACTACTATGCAGAGAATATCGGTGGAAGGGTCTTCAGCGGCGACATGAACAATCACTCCATGTACCTGATGGCCGATCAGAAACTGTTTGATAAACTGAGGCTGGTGTATGGCGCAAGACTGGAATACTACGACCTGAGCAACCGGCAGGCTGAATTGTTGAAACGCCGGTATGGCAACGACATCCCTGATTACCTGGATTTCCAGGAAGAGACCAGAGAGCAGGACTGGCAATTACTGCCGTCCATCAACGCGACCTACAGCCTCACCAATACATTGAATCTCCGGGCCAGCTATTCCAAAACCGCTATACGGCCGGATTTCCGGGAAACCTCCTTCTTCGGTTTTTATGATTACGAACTGGATGCCAGCGTATCCGGGCAGGATGTAGTGTCTACCATGGTAGATAACGTGGACCTCCGCCTGGAATGGTACCCCAGTCCCGGCGAGATCATTTCACTGACCGGGTACTATAAGTATCTCGATAAACCGATCGAACTGGTCAATCATCCTTCCTTTCAGGATGGCAACTATTACGTTTATGCCAACATGGCTGCCGCCAGGAACTACGGCCTCGAAATGGAACTGCGCAAGAACCTTTCCTTCATTGCCGACAGGTCATGGCTGGCGGACCTGTTCATCTATGCGAACGGAACGCTGCTGAAGTCGCAGGTCGACTATGAAGGGCCCTGGGAGTTCAGAACAGTGGATGGCAAAATTGAAAGATACAAGGAACGGGTTCCGGGAATGGACCGCCCGCTGATCGGACAGTCGCCCTGGCTCCTGAACCTTGGCATCGGCTATTGGGGAGAGTATTTCGGCGCAACCGCCAGTTACAATCACCGGGGATACCGCTCCAATCTGATCATGAAAGACCCGAACGCCATTGAATTTGAACTGGCTCCCAGGCTGCTGGATCTCCAGTTGTATGGAAGGTTCCTGAAGAAAAAGCTGGAAGTCAAGATCAATGCGGCCAACCTGTTGAATGAATGGACCCGCTACTATGTGAACGCAAAAGCATACGAGTATGTGAACAACAGCAGCGGTGAACTCAAATACAACCTGATAAAAGGCAATAACGGTTACAAAAAAGAAGATGGCGACCTGATCATGTATCGCAGGCAGGAAGGCCTCCGCTTCAGCATCTCTGCTACTTACAAGTTTTAGTCATTGTTAAAATTCCGATCTATGTACAACAACATAAAAAATACTTTCCGTTCCCTGCTGCTGGCAGCTGCATTGGGCGCATGCCAGAAAGCGGAACCGGTGGAAACCTGGACAGATTTTGTAGATGTATCCTTTGATGCAAGCCGGGTAGCGCTGGCCAATAATGGACAAGGCATCTTTATCGCCGCAAAATATAACGGGCATCCTATCAAGTGGGACCTCAGTCAGAAAAAGATCAGGGTAGTGGAAGGAGAAGGAAAGTTTGAGTTTTATGATATCCGGACGGGGGAAACCGTGGCCGAGAAGACGATTGACGTAAAATCCGGAACAGCTGATGAATACATCCTGTTTCAACCTACGCTTGCATCGCCCGTCAGCTTTATCGACCCCAGGGCCCTGGATAACGAAACCGCTCCGCCGCCGGGGCATATAAAGCTGAAAATCTCCAATTATGCGCAGGACCTGATCCCTTTCAGCAAGGTAGATGTAAAAATGTCTGTTGTGTATTACGATCAGGACTTTAATGAGATCAGGCACGAAGTGGGTATGATACGTGATATCGGAAATTCCGTAGATGAGGGAGATTACCACATTCTCCCGAATGGCGTTCCTGACGGGATCAGCGATTACGCGTACGTATTCGAATTTATGGACAGTGAAACCGGCGCACCGCTGCTCAACCATGGCGGCACGTCCTACTCCAACTACGGGTTCATGCCGGTATATCTTTCCCCTGCGCCTGAAAAGCATATCTTTTCCGTGTACCTGAACTCCATAAAAGCCTGGGGAGAAACGCCGGTCTTTATCAGGAAGGGAGAAGATTTTTATGAGATAGCGGCAAATGTGCTTTTCCACCTGTAATATCCCGCCATTAAACGGTCGGCGGTGTATCTGAACACGGATCACCGCAAAATGGCCGGCTTCTTCCTTTACCGGAAGGAGCCGGCCATTTGACAAACAGCACTCCCATCTTCGGAATATTCTATCGACTCCCCCCACTCCGGCAAAAAATATTTGAGCATTTACTTGCGCAAGTAAATACTTGCACATATATTTGCAAGAAATCACTTGCGCATTATGGCACCAACAAGAGACGTTTTTCAGGCAATAGCAGATCCAACCCGCAGGCAAATTATAGGTATGCTGGCCGGGAAGTCACTAAACGTCAACGCTATTGCCCAGGAGTTTGATATGACCCGGCAAGCAGTTTCATTGCATATACAATTCCTTAACGATTGCGGGCTTATTGTCATCAAACAACAAGGTAGAGAAAGGTATTGCGAAGCCAGGCTTGAAAGATTAAATGAAGTGACGGACTGGGTAGATCAATACCGGAAATATTGGGACAATAAACTTGATTCACTGGAAGGTTATCTGGCTAAAATTCAAAAAAAGAAAAAATAGAAAGATGGAAAAATACAACACATTCAAACAAGAAGAGAACACCCTCATACATACCAGAATGCTTGATGCTCCAAGGGATCTGGTTTGGGAAGTATGGACGAACCCGGAACATATAAAAGAATGGTGGGGGCCAAATGGCTTTTCGTTAACTACAAAATCAATGAATGTAGAACCAGGCAAAATCTGGGACTTTATTATGCACGGTATGGGACGGGATTGGGATAACAAAATTGAGTATGTAGAAGTGAAAAAGCCTTCCCTTTTGTCTTATAAACATTCCGGTGCAGAAAACGAAGACTACAATTTCACAGTTTCTGTTTTCTTTGAAGAAGTTGAAGGAAAAACATTATTGACAATGAAGTCGGTATTCAAGTCAAAAGCAATTATTGAAGAATTAAACAGAAAGGTAAATGCCATTGAAGGTGGCAAGCAAACTTTAAACAGACTTGGAAACTATCTTGCTGCATTAGTCAATAATGATAAAGTGTGACGAAAAAAGTTAGCCGGTAATGAAGGTTACAAATTAGCGATCAATATAAAAGACAGTAAAAATATAGACAACATTAAAAAGAAAAACATGAGAAAAATAATTTCATTTATGCACATATCGCTTGACGGGTTTGTAGCAGGGCCGAACGGAGAACTGGACTGGGCTAAAGTTGATGACGAAATTTTTGATTACGTCGGTAAACAGACAAGCGCAGGCGACACTGCAATATATGGACGGGTAACTTATCAGATGATGGAAAATTACTGGCCTACCGCGGGGGACAAGCCAACAGCGACCAGGCACGAGATCGAACATTCAAAGTGGTATAACAAAATTCAAAAAGTTGTTTTATCAAAAACAATGAAAGATGCAGATTTGGCTAACACAAAATTTATCAGCGGCAACCTTTCGGACAGCATAAATGAAGTAAAACAACAGGCAGGTAATGACATCTTGCTTTTTGGCAGCCCGACGGCAACACATTCCCTTATGCAACTGAACTTAATCGACGGCTACTGGCTATTTGTCAATCCTATTATTCTTGGACAAGGCATTCCATTGTTTACAGACATCAAAGACAAAATAAAACTGAAGCTATTGGCTACCCGGCAGTTTGCTTGCGGGGTAACAGAGCTGAATTATACTGTGGAAAAATAATAGCAAGGAACAGCTAACAAAATATTTGTAACGCAGGGCTGGACATTAGCTCGGTGTTCCCCGAAAAATTGTATTCTGAAAATAGTTTCACTTCGAACTGATGGGTAAATGAAGCTGTCTATTTATCTACATGATAAACAGTGATTTAGGTGAGAATAAAAAGGACAAGCCATGACCTTTGATGCTTATGAGGCCGATTCAAAAACAAAAGATGCAGTAGAAAGAAATTTTGAAATCATAGGAGAGGCTTCGTCAAGGATTCCCGATAGCTTTAAGAATATACATCCTGGAATTGAATGGAGAATCATCAAGGATTTTCGAAATTTTATTATTCATGAATATTTTGGGATAAATAATCTGATCGTATGGGATATTATCCAACACCGGTTGCCGGATTTATTGAAAGAAATTAATGGCTTACTGTCTGAGGAAGCTTAATTATTTCGTTTAATGTCAAAGACGAGGTTGCGAATGCTTATGTAGGAGCGATCAGATAGAACTTCCTGAAATCAGCAGCTTGCATATCTTGATCTCAAACTCATCATTCTCTATGCATTAATCAACTCTTGTGCAAACTTCTCCCTGTGGAATCCATTCTGTTCGCTACTTATTTCCGTATTGCACAAAAGTCCTTAAATAGCAGTTTTTAATATTACTGGTGAAGATCAGCCGATAACTAATTAAACGAATGGCGAAACTCCAGCGGCGAAAGACTGGTCTTGGTTTTAAAGAGTTTGCTGAACGACTGCAAGTGTTCAAATCCTAGCTCATAGGCAATTTCGCTGACCGAAAGATTGGTGGTTGACAGCTTTTCTTTAGCTAGATCGATCAGCTTGTTGTGCAGATGTTGCTGTGTGCTTTGGCCGGTTAAAGATTTGAGCAGACTACTCAGGTAACCCGGGGAGATATTTAACGCTTCGGCAATGTGAACTACACTGGGCAGGCCTTGTTTGGCCAGACTGCCGTTATTAAAATAGTTTGAGAGATAATCTTCCAGCCTCGTCAGCAACTCGTGGCTGGCGATTTTCCGGGTGATGAACTGTCGCTGGTAAAACCTTTCCGAATAGGTCAGTAAGAGTTCCAGCTGTGCGATGATCACGTTTTGACTAAACTGGTCGATATTGGCGTTGTACTCCTGTTGGATCTGGTTCGCAATGTTGGTGATCAGCGTTTCTTCCCTATTGGAAAGGTACAGCGCTTCATAGACCGAATAGCTGAAAAACTCATACTGTTTGATGGCTTTAGCGAGCGGTGTGTTCCATAAAAAATCGGGGTGGATCAGGATCATCCAGCCTTCGGGGCGTTTTACCTCAGCCATATCGACTACGCTATCGATACCGAATAATTGTCCCGGTGACATAAAGAATAAAACACCTTCGTCAAAATCACCAGCCTGCTGCCCGTATTTGAACTTAGTGTGCTGCGCCTTTTTAAGAGAAATGGAATAAAAATCATAGATCAGGCTGAACGGAATTTCGGCGATGGGCAGTGTAATGTCGTCCATGTGAACAACGCTGATCAGCGGGTGCGCCGGCTTAGGCAGACCTGCTGCCCGGTGATATTCACTGATCGTACTGAAGCGAAAAAGCTGGTGGCTGTTCATAGACAAATTAAATGTAGTTATTTTTTATAATAGACCTCAGCAAATTCTCTTGCAAAATCGATCACCGCCATAATTCCCCATCAGCAGGCCAGTCTCCCCCGTCAGCAAGCTAATATTTCTGTCAGCGGTTTGCTGATGTTACCTAAGGAACCGGTTACAATGATTTTCATAGCCCACTATTTGGTATAAATGCCGTTCTCGATATCAGCAAGCAAGGTTGAGTGTGTTGGATGCCAGTTCAAACCTTCCTGTGTCAATTTACTCGACGCCGTGCAGTCGATCGCAGCCATATGTGAGAACCAGCCAAAATGTTCCCCCGCAGCTTCGGGAGCTATTGATTTTACCGGGAGATTCAGTTGTTTGCCTATGGCTTCGGCAATTGTTTTGACTGTAATAGCTTCTTCTGCAGAACCATGATAACGAGCACATGGTGCAGCGTTTTCTAAAGCCAGCCGGTATAAATTGGCGGCATCCAGCCGGTGCACTGCGTTCCATCGGTTGAGTCCTCCCCCTATATAGGCAGAAACACCTTTTTCACGGGCAATATTGATCAATATCGGTATGAAGCCATGCTTATCATCATCGCCATGCACTGATGGCGATAAACGGATGACTGCTGCACGGACACCCAGCGCTGCTACGGCATCTGCTGTTTGCTCGGAAGCACGCGGCCAGGCAGGGCTGAACGGTGGGATAATATCTTCGGTAGCCAGTCTGCCTGGGCTGACCAGCGCTGTGCCGGAAGTAACGATCAAAGGCCGGCCGGAACCGGCCAGCACTTCGCCGATGGTTTCGATGGCTATTTTATCCACCTCGCATACTTCCTTGAATCGGGTAAAGTCATGGATAAATCCGGCATGAATCACGCCATCGGACTGAGCGGCACCGCTCCGAAGGCTTTCCAGGTCTTCCAGGTCACCGCGATGGACTTCGGCACCAGCTTCGACGAGCTTTTTGGCTGATGCATTCGAGCGCGCCAGTCCTAATACCTGATGGCCAGCACTAATTAATTCCTGCACAATGGCAGTACCAATGAAGCCCGTGGCTCCTGTGATAAATACACGCATAATTGATCTTATTCTTGTTGATACAAAGATCACTTACACTCGTCAAACCGATTTATCCAAATCTGCTTTTGGTTTAGCCGAAATCGTTATTAATGATTTAAGGCATCCGACTCAGGATATCAATGCGGAAATTACATTAATGCAAGGCATGAGTGAGGTCTTTACGGGGTAGAAACGTCTAAAAGCTTATTGACAATTCTTTTCTGGATTCGAACCCAATGCCACTTTATAACAATGATTTATCAAATCGCATAAAACAGCACAGGCTGTAAATAATACCTGTGGTTATAGAATATAGTTTAACTCAGTACGAAACTTTAGAAAAGGTGATACTTACTTTAATCCCCGCTATTTCACATAAATCCAGGTCATTCCGGAACGCTTACCCCAACTTCGTAAATCGAAGACAAAGTCTGCACACTTAGGGAAAATGTAAATAACAGCAAGCTGCGGTAAGGGATTGGAACTGTAAATAAACTGGCTGGATTCGAACTGCTATCGCCTTGTACTTGAACAAATTAGAAGAGCTGCGAGTATTAGCAAAAAAACTGAAGCCCGCTATAGTAACAGGCTTCAGTTTTATGTCGGGATGGCAAGATTCTACCAAACCTCTCAAAACCAGTTATATATCAACAACTTAGTGTTTAAACATTAAACTCAAGTCGCCTTATAGGTCGCATCAAAGAAACTGACTTAAAGGTACTGAATTTAATGAGTACTTCTTTCTGAAAATGCATTATGGTAAATGACTTCACTTAAAGCTAAGAATGCCTAATCCCATGCGGTTCATTTCCCTTGCTTTTTTCTCTGTGTAAAGAAGTTTTGAAAGTAATAGTGTAGGCGTTGAAATCGTAAGGGGTTAGGCCGGACGGGACCGCATAGATATTCTTAAACCCTCGCCTGGCGTGTGTTGTACATTATGATCCATCTCACGTAACCCCGTACGTAACTTCAAAATGCTACAGAATGTAAAGAATTGCTCTATAAGATCGGTATTTATTTTAAAAATTTTACTTGGCGCACCATATAGATATAATATTTGCATATTTTATCTAAATAAAAAACAGGACCTTTTTCGAAGTATTACAATTATAGTATCTTCTATGCTTTACCTTGATAATTAATCAATTAAGGTGTATATTACAGTAAATAACTATACCTTAATTCCATTCCAATGGTAAAAAATGTCAAATCTGCCACTAAGAAAAGGGCTACAAGGACTGCTCCAAAAAAAAAGGCTTCAAAAGGTTTTGTTGTGATTAATAACAGATCTTATGGTAAAAACTTGCAAGGTCTTAAGGTGTATTTTGAAGGCAGGAAGCCCAGTTCTTTAAAAAAAGATGGTAGCATTAGCTTTGGTAAAAATATTTTAGAGTTGCTAACAAAACACTTTGATAGATTCCGGTGGATTCTGACAGAGGACACTAATAGTATTCATAAAAGATATGGAATAGCAGAAGTAAGAACATCTGTTCGGACCATAAGTAAGATGTACAATGAGTCATTCTTACGTGGAAAAGACCTTAAATTAGATATAATAGAAAGATCATTTTCCCAACTTTATCCTGATGCTTTCAATTTTGGAAGGGCGATTAACTATAAGGCAGGTATGTTATCAGATATTCTCAAAGAAGATATCCTAAACAGCTTGTCTGCCGATGATAAGGATGCACTGAATAGGTTTATACCCGGTTATGTTGCAAAAGAGTCAGTATCGGTCGCAAGTGTTCTAAATGCAACGACACAGATTGTGACTTTAAAGGAACTGGCAACGGAACTTAGAACAGAAATTACTAAATCTCACAGCGAGAACTGGTGGCAGCAATATATTCATAAAAATATCCTAATCATCCAGCAGGGGTATATACAGGCCATCGATAAAATGAATATTGCTATCGGTAGTACGAAATTTCCAGATTTTTCTTTGATAACACATGATAGCTTCTTGGACATACTAGAAATAAAGAAACCAGATACCGGGTTAATAAAAGAAGATTCCAGCCGAAATAACTTTTACTGGGAAACCGAAATTTCTAAAGCTATAATTCAGGTAGAGAACTACATTGAAAATGTATCAAAACATGCCGATACAATTAGAGGCCATATAAAAGACAACTATGGAATTGAACTAAAGGTGCTGCGACCAAGGGGTATTATACTGGCCGGGAGGGCAGGGAACTTTAGCACTCAAAAGCAAAAAGACGATTTCAGACTGTTGACTTTAGCTTCAAGGAATCTCATTTTTATTACCTATGATGAGTTGATTACTCGGTTGGATAACTACATTGAAGTGCTAGAAAAACATTCTGTTAAGCCAAGGAGATCTAAAGAAACGAAGAAAAGGACAGTTGCTAAGAAAGCTGGAGCAAAAAAGATTCTACCACGCAATAAAGTAGAAAAGTGACCATGCATCAAATCCTTAAGTTTTTTAAACAATAGCAGTATAAACAGTATTTTCAAATTTCATCAATGAGTGTAATCCCTAACGCTAACAATCAAGTTGATGCAGGTTCCATCTGGCATCGATGGGACCCACATATTCACGCACCCGGTACGGTTCTAAACGACCAATATACTGGCGCCGATCCGTGGGAAGACTTTCTAACCAAAATTGAACAAAGCAACCCTTCTATTCGTGCTATTGGAATAACGGATTATTATTCAGTTAATTGCTATGAGGACGTTCTCAAACGAAAGAATGCTGGACGTATTAAAAATGTGGAGTTTATCTTTCCAAATGTGGAGTTGCGGCTTACAAATGGAGTGCCAGGAAAATCTGCAATCAATCTTCATCTTTTAGTATCGCCAGACAATCCCCATCACCTCGCCGAGATTAGACGTTTTTTAGGCAATATAACCTTCAAAACAGGAGACGCTATCTTTAGATGTGAGAAAAATGATCTTATCCGACTTGGTCGGTATCATGGCGGACCGCAACTAAGTGAAAAATCTGCTCTTGAAATCGGCACTAACCAGTTTAAAGTTGACTTCCAAAACTTGATCACCTTAATAAAAGAAGACACGTGGGCAAAAGAGAATATTCTTTTAGCCGTTTCAGGAAGTTCAAAGGATGGGACTTCAAGCTTACAGGACAAAGACAGTTCCTTTGGAGCCACACGGAAATCCATTGAGAAGAATTGCCATATTATTTTTTCCAGCCAACCGAGTCAAAGGAAATTCTGGTTAGGGCAAGGACCCGCCAGCGATCAGGTACTTGAAACAGAATACAACGGCAGAAAACCCTGTATTCATGGATCAGATGCACACCGTCTAGAAATGGTGGGAGCGGTTGTCGAGGATCGATATACCTGGATTAAGGGGGGGCTCTCCTTTGAATCATTACGTCAAATCTGCCTTGAGCCGGAGCATCGGGTAATTGTCCAAAAGGAGGCTCCAATCCACGGTATAGATTCACATGTCATCACTAGCTTCCGCGCAGACAATGCTCCTTGGTTTCAACCTTCAGCTATTCCTTTAAATGCAGGCTTAATTGCTATCATTGGCGCTCGTGGATCAGGCAAGACAGCATTAGCTGATCTTATCGCATTAGGAGGTCATGCTATCCAGCACCAAGTTTCCGGCGCATCATTTATAAATCGCGCTAAAGATTATCTTAATGAAACAGTGGTTAACTTGGATTGGAGAGTTGGGGAAAGTGAAAAAAAGCGGGTTGCAGATTATCATTACGACGACATTATGAATCCGGAGAGAGTGCAGTATCTCTCACAACAGTTTGTAGAACGACTATGTTCATCGGAAGGGATTACAGACGAATTAATGAAAGAGATAGAAAGAGTTATCTTTTCCGCACATGCAGCTGAAGAAAAGCTGGGACACACAGATTTCGCCGCACTGTTGAAGGCTAGGGCAGAGCTGCCATGCAGAAAGAAAGCCGATGCACAGCTTCTAATTCAGGATGCATCTTTAGCCTACCAGGTTGAAAACACTAAAAGGTCCAATCTTCCACAACTAAAAGCAGATGCTCAGAAAAAGCAGGTGATGATCGGAAACGATAAAACCAGTCGGCTGAATTTGGTCAATCAAAGACAGACTGCAACAATGCAGGAATATTCAGATGTAGCATTAGCGTTCGCGACGGTCGAAAAGAGTTTAGAATTAGCACAAAAGCAGGAACAGTCCATAAAGCTTTTGCTACAACAAATCACAAGTGCCAGAACATCAGTGTTCCCCAACTACACCAATAAATTGAAGTTAGAGCATTTCGGTGTTAAATTGTCCGATGCAGAATGGCTATTATTTAGCGTGGATTTTACTGGTGATGTTGATACTCTACTGCAACAAAAACTACAGAAAGTGAAATCGGATATATTGCGAATTCGAGGAAATGTACCTCCCGCCCAACCACCATTTTCAACGGCTTCATTTATCCCATCGGGTTCTCAATTGACTGCACAAAGCTATAGCTTACTGAATAATGAGCTTTTACGTTTAAAGCATTTTATCGGAGTTGACACGGAAAATGGAAAAAAATACACCCTCTTAACGGACAAAATTCAGAAAGCAGAGACTGATTTAGCAGGATTGCAAGCTGCGATTCTCGATGCCGAGGGAGCCGACCAGAGAATAGTTCAGATTAATAACAGAAGAAAAGATGCATACAAAGAAGTCTTTGAGGCTCTTATTGAGGAGCAGCAAATTTTGGAAGAATTATATCGACCTTTACAAGCGAACTTGAGTAAACAGACAGGATCATTAGGAAAGTTATCTTTTGTAGTTCAAAGAACAGCTGATATCAATGTCTGGGCTGAAGAAGGAGAAAGCCTTTTAGACCTGCGGAAAAATGGTTCGTTTAGAGGGAAGGGAGAGCTATTAAGGATTGCAGCGTCTTTATTGAAACATGTTTGGGAGAATGGAAGTGCTATGGAAGTTGCAGAAGCGCATGCAAAATTTCTGGACAAGTATAGAGAAAGCTTTATTGAACATTGCCCTATAGATTCCGCTCAGAAAGACGAACGAAGGCGTTGGGCTAAAGCTATTTCCGAATGGCTGTATAGCACTGGTCATATTTCTATTAGCTATGGTGTACAATATGAAGGTGTTGACATACAACAGTTGTCACCTGGCACAAGAGGCATAGTACTATTATTGTTATACTTGGCTATTGATCAGGAAGATGTACGCCCATTAATAATTGATCAGCCTGAAGAAAATCTTGATCCGAAGTCAATCTTCGAAGAGTTAGTTCCATTATTTCGAAAAGCAAAATTACGACGTCAAATAATTATTGTCACCCACAATGCAAATTTAGTAGTAAATACCGATGCAGACCAAGTAATAGTAGCTAGTCGTGGTGCCCACCGATCAGGTCAACTTCCAATTCTAAGTTATGTGAGTGGAGGACTGGAAGATCGGAAGATACGACAGCATGTCTGCGGAATTCTTGAAGGAGGGGAGGTAGCTTTTAAAGAGCGTGCTAAACGCTTGAGAGTAGTACTTTAGATGTTCATTATAGGATATACTATTCAAGTCGTGATAATGACGTTGTTTCATTTAGCCGCTTGCTACATAGGGTACTGGAAGGTTCATTTGCGCCACGTGCAAACTTTCGCATAATGTTTTGTTACTGTTTGGCCTAAACAATAATATGATGAAAACAAAAAACATTGAGGACTTTTTATTGACAGGAACAGTCACTGTCGGACAAGCACGAAAGTGGATCAAAGTAAAAGACGAGGCTGCCAAAAGTGACTTAATTAAACTTATATACCATAGGTTTAGCAATCGGTATGTTAAACACCTTCATCACATTGACAGTGGCTTTCTTAAAATGGCGGTTTCCTGCTTAATGATAGAAACTTTAGAGTCATTTCGACAAGGAAAGAAGGATACAAAAGGTAAAGGTGTAGGTCAAAAGATGTTCAAAGATTTTTTTACAACCGAAGAGAAGTTGTTTCCTGGGTTTAAAGATATTGCGCCAGATTTTTATTCAAGTATTCGTTGTGGCATTATGCATCAAGCAGAAACAACAAATGCATGGAGGGTCTTAAGAAAAGGCGATTTGCTTGATAAAGAGAATAGAACTATTAATTCCACAAAGTTTGTGGAAGCATTAGACAAAGCTTTGGGTAATTACGTTGACAGCTTAAAAGCAAGCGACTTTAGTGCGGTGATTTGGAAGAATGCAATTTTTAAGATCGAGGATGTTTGCAAAAACTGCAAAGTAATCCGATAACTGCAAAGTCAAATGCTCACAATTCAAGAAAGAATTTCATTCAATGGTCTTAGGACAGATTTTTACAAGAGTGCCAGAATGCTCTATTTGCAAGATCAATTATGGACTGGATCAATGCTTTTTGGTTACGCAATTGAATCAATTTTAAAACAAACGCTTTTAGAACTCGGAAATAAAAAACATAAACTTCAGCATTCACATGATTTAAAGTTGCTTTTTAATTCTTGTAAAGAGAAAGGAGTGTTCAACGACGTTAATGTCCCCGACGATTTCATTGACTTCTCGAATAGCCTTTTTCAAATGAGGTATCCGTCAACGGTTATTAAAGAGTCGCACAAAGCTTACGACAGAAACAGTATAATTGGATTGCAAAAGACATACTTATTTTGCTATGACGACCTATTTCAGCAGCTTGATGAATCTCTTTACAAATTTACAGTTGATCATTACTCGTCAAGTATCTTAAAAATCTTTGCTGGCATAAACGATTCTGATAAGCTATATGGACTTTACTTTAATTGCCCTGTCTTAAAAAAGTACGACAAATATAAAAAAATGACGCATAGTTTCTTTCCGGAAAATAAAAGCGCGTTGAAGCTACTAGAAAATGATGCGAATTATTTTTGGACAGATGGAAGTAATTATAACATCTATGCAGGACTTGAATATTATTCGCAATCAGAAGAACTTTCGAGGTTTAAATTTCCCGGCAAGGTTCATAGAGACAAAAATGGAAATATTACTGCATTTGAATTCTAAAGAACAACGGCTAACATGGTTGCTCACTGAATTGTCGGGTAGAAATTTCAGGTAAGATTGTAGATTTTAGCTAAGCCACTGAAGATTTCAGTTGTGTTGTCTTGATAAACACTGTTGTAGCCTACACTCCATGTTTCAAAGCTGACCATAGCGGAGAAAAAGTCTTTATGCCGTTCCTTATTGTCGTAGTTCTTTTTAGTTCTTCTGACGTAACGATGATAGTCACATATCAGGTTTCGTAATAATGAACGATCCTTTTTTAAAAGCAGGATGTTTTCCAGAAAGAAGTCGAGATGTATCAGTGTTACATTTTCAATAGATTGAAATTTGTTGACCGTGCTTTGCGGAAGATTCGGACAATTGGCGATTACATAATCGTTAACAGCTTGTTTGCTGAGGTGGTGATCGGTGTAAACGATTATGGGATAGATGCGCAGCTTGCTTATCGGTGTTTTCAAATTATATGCAGAGGTTGCGTATTCTGCTAAAAATTCAATGTTTCGATTCAACTGTGCTACGCCCTTCGAGCTACCGGAAACATTTTTATCTATAAAATCTTTGAATCCGTCTATGTCTTTGGCAGAAGTGATCCGATTATTCAAGGCTGCGGATTTTACCTCAATCATGAATACATCCTTCTCGTTGACTATTAAGGTGACATCCGGCTTTGTTCTATCGTCAGATGGAAGCACCCTAATCCCTTTTGTCTCAAGCGACTTCAGCAGTCTATAGCTAAGAAATGATTCAATATATTCTTTACCCCATATTCCCTTCAGAACATGAACGGAATTTACTTTGGATAGATACTTCTCAAAAAGCCTGTTCTTGACTAAATAGTAATCCCAACTCTTGGTCGTTATCAGATCAAAGTCGGTAGTGCCAATGAGATATAGGTGATCGTCATTCAGCTTTAAAAACGGAGCGGTAAAGAGACGCTCGTAGGTAATGCCAGGACAATGAACAGTTGCATCTGTTACGAGGTCAAGCCTGCATAGAAGCGGGTATTTGACATCTTTGTTGCCAATAACAACAATGGGTACATCGTTTTTTATCGCTTTCTGATAGGCAATTTCCAGATTCATGAACAATAGTGCGATTTCATACATTGATGAAAGACCAGTAAACGAAACAACTTCCTGCTCGAAAGCGGGATAGTCATTTCCAAACTTCTCCTTCAAGAATTGGATGTAGATTAGTTGCTTGATGCCCCCAATCCGCGCGTATGCATGCACATTTTCTGCGTTGAGTTCTTGCATCATTTCCACAGTCCACGCGTCAATATGTCTGAGTTTTTGATTGCCGAGACCTGCGTAGGGGAACTGATGTTCGTTGTAGATGAGAATGGTGTTCAGGATATCTCTATAAAAAGCAGCTCCAAAAACATCGCTTGCTGCAGCTGTACATGGCTGGTTTAACAGATCCGCCATAATCTTTAGAACCACAGTTTTATTCGTAATTCGAATCGCAGATCCATCATCCAGTCGCGTGTCACGCTGCGGGGGCAGAAATTGAATTAGTTTTTCTGCGAACGAATGTTGGTGGTTGCGTGACATATGCTGGCATACCAGTTTTATGGAGATAAGCATACGAAGAACCATATCCCTGTCCCACTTTAGCAGTCTGGAAACATCCTTTTGCGGGGTGGGGTCGGGATAGAACTGAGAATAAACAAGCACAGAGGAAATTACTTGCTGCATAAATATTGAAAATTTCACTCATGAACATATCGCT
The DNA here is from genome assembly GCF_008086345.1 of Chitinophaga sp. XS-30. NCBI lineage: Bacteria > Pseudomonadati > Bacteroidota > Chitinophagia > Chitinophagales > Chitinophagaceae > Chitinophaga > Chitinophaga sp. XS-30. Next base: position 103,693 of record NZ_CP043006.1, read on the forward strand.
GGAATTCGTGAATCAGGAAATATACACCCCGGATATGATTCCTGAATTGACTATTATTATATAGATCACGGCCATACATAAAAATAAACAATCCGGCAGATATTTGTTACTAAAAAGCATGATACCGCTAGATTGTATAGTTAATAGTCCGCCAAGTACAACTGTAATATACCTGGTGTAGTACCCCATAGCGAATATCTAATGGCTGTTCACCAACTTTGTATGAGCATACAAAACCCACGCGGCGAAGCCGCGCGATTTTTTCATTTCACCCCATATCGTTGCCGGAGCTGCCCGACCCTGATTTCCAGCGCGTCTTCCTCCTGTTGTAAAAATTCATCAGCAAATATCAAATTAGAGGCTATAATGAAAGCCTTCCGCTTTTCCGCCTTGTTGGTAGCCTTCTTTACGGCTGTGGCGAAACGCTGTTCCGGAGACCGGGTTTTGGGTATTCTTGTCTCTGCCTGTGACCAATATACCGTGAGGTTTTCTAAGCCCAGACGTGCGCACAGGCGATGCTCTATCCGTGCAAGCCGTTGCGCAAATTCCGGATCGGCGAAATGATCTCCGGTGATGCTTCCTAAATAATAGTCCCCACGCCTGCCATGCCGGGATAAAGCAACCTGTGAAGCACCATAAAACTTAAAATTTCCTATTGCCATGGTAAAACTGTAAGCTGGTTAAAATAGGCGTAGCTGACCGCTGCTGTGTGATGGATAATCCGCATCCAATCTCTCACAGATGGATTTCCATTCCGGGTGATCGAACTGGCGGTAGTTGTAGATTTCGCCAGCCGTTTTGTACTTCCGAAAGATGTATCGGAAGTAGCCCTTCTCCCTCTCTATTTCCTCGTCAGTGGGATAAATTGCCGCCACGAGTTTACTATATCCTTTATGTTTTAATGATCTCCTAACGGTACCGTAGCCGTCAGGTGATAAGACAAGGCAGGTAACGAACGAAAAGTCGTTCTGGTTGTTAGTTGATGTTTTTCTGAACTTACCATAGGTTGCGCGAAAGCCCCAACCTCGTACAAACTGTTTTCCCTGAACGACCTCCACACCGTTCCTTCTCCTACGTTGCCGGGATCGCTTCGGTTTATAGGAAATAAAAATCAAGGGAAACATATCTTGTATTATCTGTGGATATTGATAACGCTGTTCCATAATTCTTGTTTGATGGCAACCTACTCCACCCTTAACGCCGTATGCCTAAACCTTTCCAGATTAATAAACACGCCCCGAACATCAGTCATTGCCCTGCGGATCAAATCGCGCAGCAACTGGCACCCATCTGCCGCTATAGCGGGATTGATGAACAGGTCTTGTTTTTCAAGGGCTTCTACGAGTGAGCAGCTCGGCGTGTTTTGTTCCGAAGGGCGTTGCGCTTTCAGCACTTTTCCAAACTCTTTAATGACCGTGGGCAGGCGGGGAACGGGTTTGTAAAGATTGGATTTCGGCTGTTTAACATCATAAACCGTTGAAAGGATGACCTGCCCGGTGGTTTCGGCGTTGCCCAAATCCATCCAGTAGATTGGCTGGTCACGGTGCCAGCGGAATTTCTCATGAAAATGGGAGAGCATTTCTCCTATCTCAAAACGTGCTTTAATGGTATCTACACAACTGATGGTAATGGTGGCGGTTGCGGCTTCTACTTCGTTCAAATAATCGGCGGTAGCTTTCTCGTAGCGACAGGGGATTCCTTTCCAGTTTAATCCCATTGCCCGGTTAATGCGGCTGATTAAAGTAGGGGCTTTATCCAGCCCTATTTCAGCATCAAAGAAAAGCTGACGGGCTACGTTAGCGGCACTGATCGTATCCCTGTCTATCAGCCTGACCTGAAAGCCCGGATGCCCGGAGGCTTGCAGCGCACGGTGCAGGCGGGAAAGTCCACTGACCAGAAAGGAACCGGTAGCCCCCGCTCCTATTACATTGACACTGATTGGATTCGTAGGCCGGATCAGGGCTTCGTGTGCAAAATGCATTTTGGGTAGTGTTATCGTTTTTTTCATAATAGTTTCTTTAAAGTGACTGACTGTTTGCGCAAGGCTTCCACTGGAAACCGGGCATCCGTATCTATGAGTTTTTTCCAACAGCTAACTATATTACCAGTGAGTGGCGAACGCCCCATATTGCTGTGGGAAAAATAGCTGCTGAAGAAATATTTCTCCCATTTGTACATAAACGTTTCCAGCGATACGGTTTCGGGAATATCAATTTTCACGGTTCCCATACAAACGTCTCCTTTGGCGTTGGTGTTGAAAAAAGGTGCGTGGTATAAAACCGTCATAGTATCCGGCTTTGTTTCGGTACGCAGGGCAAAAATGCGGAGACTCTTCCGGCTGGCTACCCACAACAAAGGTGGTGTCCATGCTTTGCCGGAGGGAATTTTCAGGTTTTCAGAAAAGTAGAGCTGTCGTTGTATTGCCGGAGTGTGCCAGATTGCGCTGCCTTCATCTTTCGCGGAGAGGTGCAATACCTGATCGGGCATTATCCCTTTCGGGAGCAGGAAATGCGAAGGGTTGTCAGTATTGGACAGGATGCGGCCAAGCGAACTCGCCTCGGCAGCACCCAATGGATGGGCATTGATGGGGCGTCCGCTCGGTGACGGATCATAGCTTTCAACATGGTATTGGTCTTTTTGCTGGTGGCAGTAGATGGCCAGAAATTTGACTGGTGTAAAATCTTCATTAAAGGTGTCGGCTATACAATTCATAATACACTATTTAAGAGATAAGCAAAATCATCGGCAAGTTCAAAAAATTGCTTTTCGAACTCCAAGTTGATGGACAGTTCTGGTGTGGGTTTATTGTGCATGCATTCCGCATAAGGATATTCCTGCACGGAATACTCTTGCAGTACGGCTTCTATATAACCCTTGCCATAGTCGAACAGCTTTCCCGAAAGGCTCCAGCAAAACGACACATACCGTTCCCAATAGACCATGTTTGATTCCAGTTCGTCTGTATCTCCATACTCAAGGTAGCTGCGAATGTCTGCTTTGCTGCTGGCCACTTTTATCCGCTTCCCGGGATATTGCTGATGCATCGTAAATGCCTGTTGTGCAACTTCCATTATGGCAGCTTCTGCGGGATCGCCCGGTAGCCCTTGTTCGATGCGGAAGGCAAAATCTGTCCGGTTGATTTTGGAACGCAGTCGGGTTAATAATTGTTTGCCTTGGGTTTCAATCTGTTTCAATTCTCCTATCACCTGGTCTATTTCTTCCGGATCGTCCATTTCCCGGAGGGAATTTTCCATATAATCATGCATTTCACCAATAATGGTTCCTCCTTCATAGTGGGGTACACCAGCGTGGTATAGGTGTCTGGCTATAGAAAGAAGGAGGTTTGCCGCTGCCTTTCGTCCTGATTCCATGAGTTGCTGGATGGGTTGTAGCGGGATAAAAAACAAGTGGTTACAATAAGGGTCAAAATATTTCCGGGAAACCAGCGTAAGGGGTTTACCCCGCTGTTTTACCAACCGAAGTTCAATCCCCCGCGCATTGGCTTCTGTCTCTGCACATCTAAAGGTTTCTGCGATATTACGCGGATAGGGAAGTGCTGAAAGGTGAATCCTATTAATGCCCCATGCTTCGCAGAAATAGTCCAATGAACGCACGAAGGTTTTTTGTGTTGTTTGGATGTTAAAAAGTGAACCGCTTCCCACCCAAAGGGATGGGAAACGGTAATTTAAAAAACCACGTTCAGAAACGGCAGTGGTGCGCTGTACTGTGGACGCTCCCGAAGTGCTGCTGCGTCCGGAAGCTTGTTGATTGCGGTTGCGAATTGTCCAAGCTGTTGATACATGTTCCATAGCGTTGTTTTTTTGGGTGAGCGGGAACGCCGTCTGCGGCGTGTGGTCTTGTTGTTCATGGTACTATCCTTTGGTGCCAAGGGTGGAGCGGAATTTATACACGGAGCAATCCCCCTCTATAAACGGGCCTTCCACATTGGCGGTGGTCAAAATCGGGTAAGTCATGGCGTACAAATCCATTACTTCTTCCGGTGAAAGTGTGCTGTCCGGGTCATTCAGGATGATTGGTTTTTCTCCCTGCTGTTCAAAATGAAACGCCCGTTCCATGGTAGTTACTGTTAACATGATGTATAGATTTTAAATTAATTAAAACAAGGAAAGTCGGTCATCCATCGCGCGGATTTCTTCTCCGCGCTGTTCGATGGCCTCTTTAAACTGTGGGTACTCCGCCAGCTTTGGAAGCTGTGCGAGTGCTTCACCATATTTTTTTAGCGAAACCAGTTCATCCACCTTTTTTAGTTGGGCTTCGTATTTCCTGATAGCCGGATCAACCGGAGCCGTTTCTGTTTTAGTGGGAGCAGGACGGTTCACTTTTGTGGCCTGTTTAACGGCTTGCTCATACTGTCCCGCATTGGTAAAGAATGCCTGTGTGCTGCGGATCGGTGTAACGATGGCACCAAAGAACTTTTCATCCAGTTCGGCGGCAGTAGCTTTGAAATTCAATGTAGGAAGGGTCTCTGCTTTCTTTTTGTCCAGACTGGATTTCATGCTTACGATCACTACAATGCAACCTGCATCGTCTTTTCTAACCGTGATGTTCATAATGCGTTCCTCAATTGTATTTGCTAACAGTGAGAAAAAATTAGTATTCATGATCTTTGTTTTAAATGATGGAATGAACCGGCAAAGCGTTAACCAATGCGGTGGCTGCCGCTTTGCCGGAAGGGTCATTCATGCGCGTGATGGCGCAGAGGGCTTAGAAGGGAAGATCATCTACTGTGTTCTCTGCGGGTTGATTTGCCTCTGCTGGTTTGGCTGATGTGGCCGCGCCTTTGCTGCCATGCAGTTGGATGGAGGCCGCACGGAAAGAAACATTGCCCTGCGGTTCTCCTTTTCTGTTTACCCACACATTGGCACCGGTTATGTGGCCTTCTACCTGCACCAATTTGCCGGTGGTAATGTGCGGTGCTACGGCGGTACGGTTCCAATAACTGCAATCGAAATAGACTGTTTCCTGCTTCCACTCTTTCTGTTTGTTCGTATAGCCTCGGTTAATGGCGATGGTGAAATTCACCACTTTAGCCCCTGATTTAAATTCATGCACCCGTGCATTGCTTACGATGTTTCCTATGAGTTCCATGTTTTCTAATTTTATGATTGTTAGTGAATGTTGATGAAATGGTATGCGGTTTACTGCTTCTTGTTTCCGGCATCATCTGAGTGGCCGGGCTGTTGTAAAAAGCCCTGTTCGGCGATATTGGACAGCCACTGGTTTGAAAAAATGGCGTGGTCGCGCTGAACTTGTATGATGCAGCCGATAATCCTTTTTTCATGAATAACGATACTGTTCTGTTCCACGCCCATTCCGTCCATAAGGAAATAGGTAGGATAGATTTGCAAGCCGGAATAATCCTCAGGTGTAGTACGGCTGTCGATCACCAGAAAACACATTTCCGGGTCGCGCATGGCATCGCCATTCTGGCTGTAATAATGTGCGAGACTGTACAGGTCGGCACTGCCTTTTGGGGTGGTAATATTGGTGTCCACCAACTCCATGACCAGCGGCATAAATCCTTCGTTAGTGATCCGTAACCGATCTGACTCTTTCAGTTTTTCAAGCAATTGCGCGAATATGCGGGTTGCTTTTTCGTCTAACTTTTCCATATCGAATTTTTTAAATGATGAAATGAATATTCCTGCGCCGTGCGCACAGCTCAGGAATATTGTTGTCTATGCAAGCGATACTACTTGTGTGGTTTCTATAGTGTCATCCTCCGGAACGGCATGGATGTTAAGAATGTAGTTCACGGCCTTTTGAGCGTGTCCGGCGGCTTTCATCAAAAGTGTTTTATCGTTTTTGAGGGCGCGGAGCCAGCTTTGCAGATAGGCCACGGTATTGGTTATTACTTTCTGTTCAATGCCACATACCCCGCACAGGTAGGCGGCGGCTAGTTCGGCGGTGAGTTCTTCCCGGCTGTAATTTGCTCCGCCGAATCCATCGTGTTCTATCAACTCTTTACGGTTGAGCCGGGAGGGGTGGCCGGTGCTGTGTGCCAGTTCATGAAACAGGGTGGCGTAACATTCTTCTGCGCTGTGGAACAGTTCGCGGTTGGGCATGCCTACGGTATCGGTGGCACACCGGTAGTATGCACGATCTCCATTCCAGTAAACCCCGGGCGCATGGGGCATATCGTTAACCACCTGTTCGCAGCGGTCAATTTCCGGCACGGTGCTGGCGGGTTGCTCCGGCAGCTTAAATTCAATGCCTTCCGTTTGTGCGATGTTAAACACGGTGTATTGGCGCAATACCATGCGGGGGCGTGGCTTTGTTTCTTCTTCTGGCTGATCGTTATTGTCCTGTTTGGCGGTGAGTTTTGACCAGAATACAATTGGCGTTCCTTTTTCGCCTTTCCGAATGCTTCCCCCTGCTGCCTGCGCCTGCCGGAAAGTGAGATAATAGGGATGCGGATAGCCGTAAGCGGCTGCATGAAAATTCAGCCAAAACACATTCCAGCCGTGGTAGGTTTGCCGGGTGATGATGTTCATCGGCAATACGCCGTTCGTCCATCCTCTGCGCCAAACAATATTTCCATTATTCAATTGCTCGATCACAAAATCGGTGATGCGCTGGTAGATGTCATTGGTAACGCTGCTGCTTGTCTGCTTTTTCATTGGTCTGTTTTTTAGTGATGAACTAAAGGCGACCGGCGTAATACGGTGGGGGACTTGCTTCGATCAGGCTTAGCTTTATTTCCCTTATCTTTTTTTTAGTGTCCCACCCACAGTGTTTTTCCGGCCTTGCCGATAGGCGTATTCCTGGAAGCGCGGGCCGGTGGAGAACGACGTGCGAAAAAAAATACTACCTCAAGCGCCTCGTCCGGAGGACACCAACGACCGCAGAGTGTGGAGATTTTTTTTAAGCGTTGTTCGGAGCCTAAGAGCCAGATCTTCGCCGTGCAGCGGCGAGGCCGAAAAAACTATATTTTTAATCGTATCCCGGATCATTGATGGGGCACAAAAAAGCCCCGCTCTTTCGAGCGAGGCCTGTAGTTAGTGCGCCTATGCGCACCACTATCCCCACATAACCCTGTTCCTGGCCGGTTGCGCTCCCGCATTGCCGGCGTCCGCTTCGGGTTTATCTTACATCCCTTTATTTTTTCCTTCTGCGACCCTTTTCCGGGGCTTGCCCAACATTGGTTCTCTTCGCGTTTCGTTGAACAGGCATCGTTGTACGCTCTTTTAGATTTTTTACCGTTTCCAACAGGTATTTATCCTGAGACCAGCTATAAGGTTTTGCTGCAGTCCACGAAAGCTCCATTTCTCCTGCATGTTTTTTCCATTCGGGTTGATGCAGGTTAACTGTTAGGTAAATACCATCCGGCAATACATCCGGTACGCCCTGCAACAAGCGTTTGCCTGCTATGAAGCTTCCTTTTCTATTGGAGAGTACTGCATAGGTGATGTGTCGATCTGCCTGCATCTTTTCCGCTGTTTCCTTCACAAACAGCCGGTTGTCCAATTCCATTAAATGTGCATAAGCCTCGGGGAACGTCCTGAAATGCGAAGTGCTGTGAACAATGCGCTGCACGTCCTCCTTTTTGTTTTTGTCCATAATCTCGTAGCGGGATGTTACACTGTATTCTTTTTGCATATCCGAAGGATGAATGGGGAATGTGAAAATTGATTTACCGATAGAGCTGCTTACCTCTTACCCATGCTCTTTTGCGGGCCTTTTTCGGGCTTTATCGCAGGTTGCTTACGAGGTTTACGCTTTACAGGTTCAGTCTCATCCTTCACTTTTTTTTTACTTTCCGGCGGACTCTCCTTTTGGGTATGGTGGGTGTCAATAATACTACCGGATGGTTGCGTACTTGTATTACCACTTGAAAAGCTCCGGTGTGTAATGGGCTGACCATCAACCGGAGCTTTTTGGCTGGCCCTGCGAAACGTCTCGTGCTTAAAGCTGTCGGTGAATGCCATTGGTTTGCCTTTGGCATCGTAGAGGGCAAAATCCTTGTAGGTGGGATCAGCCGCTACCTTTAGCGTTTTGTGTTTATCGTTCTCTTTCGGCGTTACGGTAACAAACTTCCCCTTTTCCAGTTCCCTTACCATGGTATCAACCATTTCCTGGCGTTCTGACTCCACAAAATTGTACTTGCCAAAAACTGCAGCCGGATCATAGCCGTAATTCGCATCAAACCGGTTATAGAGGTGGTTGCCGTTTTCCGTTTTGGGGACTATGCCGTTTTTATCTGGCTGAAAATTCAGGGAAATCCATGCTTTCATTTCCACGTTGTCCTTATACTTCACTTGATGCACGAAGTTGCCCAGCAAGAGGAAGCCCATTTTGGTAGTGGACAACCGCTCTTTTCTGGGAAAAAATTGCGCAAGGATCATGTCTTCCCGGATCTTATCCTGGACGGCTTTATCTGCCTCCGTCAGGGGAAAATCAATCTTCGGGTTAAACTTCACCATCAATTGATGGAAAAGGGCGGGATCTTTTTGCGCCACCTCCTTCATGGCAGCATTAACTTTCTGGCTGTGTGCTGCTTCCTCCTGTGCCAGCGCTATCGCATCCGGACTTCCCTGGCTGTTGACCGGAGGGTTGGTGATAAGGTTGACAATGCCCTTAACATCCACATGCTTTGATTTTTTCGGAAGAACGATACCCCTGTCTATTGCGGCATACACGCCGTTGAAGTAGTGTTTGTCTTTCTCCTCATTAAAAGTATAATCCGGAAACATTTGAATGGTGGTCAACTCTCCGTTAGCCTTTTCAAAATTTTGTTTTTCGGTAAGCTGGAAATTTTCACGGGTAGCCAGCTTTTCTTTCAGCGCTTCATTGAGACGCTCACCAAATCCACTGTATTTTAGTTCAGTGGCATGATACTCGTAATTTTCAATCTGCTTCAGGTCCATACAACACGTATTAGTTGTTAAAGAAATACACCCAAGGGGGTGTGTTATTGCACGTTTATTTTTTCCTTCGGTGGCAAAGGGTTGGTGACGCAGTTGGCGGAGTTCCACATGCCGTTTATTCCCCCGCCTTTGGGTTACCTGATTGCGGTGTCCCGGGTCCTGGCGCTGCTCTGCTTGTTTCTGCTTTTGGTACGTATGGTGGTACAGCCATTTGTCGGGATACAAATGCGCGTACTGCTTTCCGTTTTGATACGCCAGGTGAATGCTTCCTTCTACGGGATCGGTCCGTGCCACTACGGCTGATCGAGCAAAATGGCGTGCAGGTAATACGGCGGGTCTGCCCATTTGCAGTTGCTCATCGATCTCCTTCTGTTCTTTGGGTGGAATCTCAAAGAGGGCGTGCCGGTTAATGATGGCCAACGGGGCATACGGTGTATCAACGCGTATAAGGGGCTGGTTCAGTTTGTCGTCTGGATCAGCTTTCATGTCAACGCTCATCCAGGCGTTCTGGTCTTTTACATACACCCAGTTCCCGGTAAGGACGGCATCGCTTTGCCCAATGGTTATTTTATCGTCACTGGGGATATAACAGGCATTGATGTATTCTTTGCCTATTTGTTGCTGCAGCGCAAATAGCTTTCCCGGAAGCTGGAAGTCTGTAATAGGCACCACCATCCCAAGTAGATAGTGAAACATTTCGGGGTCTTCTTTCCGGAACTTTTCCAGTTCCCGTACTACCTCTTTGCGGAAAATATCCCGCCGGCGACTAAATGCCTCCAAGCGCTCGTTGGGAAGTATTTGAGGCGCATTGGAAAGTTTGTCTTTAAACTCCTGGGAAATAAGGGTATCCTCCGGAGATAGTTTCTTGGGGATCGCCCGTATAACGTTCCGCCCATCATAGGAATAGCTGTCAGTTTTGGGGTTACGGCTGAAGTCCAGATGATGAAACAGTATTGACGTGGAATTGTCCTCCTGCTGGTGAATGGACTCTAAACGTACGGAGAACTTCTCCGCTGCCTGCAATACCATGTGGAAGATCAGTTCTACTCTTAGCCCATCAAAGGAAAATTCAATTTCCTTTAGTTCGGCCATTAAGTTGTCAACATTTCGCTGCATATTCATACCACCACACTATCTGTTAAAGAATAGAAAGCTATTTTTTTGCAATGCACTATCGGGGTTTACGCCCCTGCTGTTGTTGGTTCGCGGGTACCTGTTGATAGAACCGCTTTGTCCGATGGCGCTGGACTTGTTGCTGCTGAACCTCCCCTTGTTTCTTTTGTTGCTGCTGACTTTTCTCTTGTTTGTTTTGCTCCAATTGTTGCGTTGCCTGCGGTTCCTGTTGCTGCTGTGGTTGGCCAGACGGATCTTTTTTTTCGCCGGGGGCGGCATAATTCAACGTTGGTGGAGGCGGTGATTTTTCCGTCAACCTTGAGAGGAACCGGATGACGCTCCCGATAGCGCGGAAAGGAGCCATCAGGATTGCTGCTAACCGCGGAAAGCCTAATTTGTACAAACCCGGATACAGTTTCCTTCGGGTATTGTTGTAGGTGGCTTTCATCAGCCGCAATGCGATCTTTTCTTGCCGATTTAGCCGTTCACCCTTAAAACTCTGGAGCATGTCCTTGTACACATCAGTTTTAGCCTGCAGAAAATCACGGTCGCGGAATATGCTTGCTCCGTTGCCTTCTACCAGCTTTCTTTGTCGCTCCAGCCAGACATCCTCCATTTTGTCCACCCGGTTCTCTTGCAATTGATTTGAATTGTTCATCAGGCACCGTTTTATGGTAAAAGTTTAATGTACAAGGGGCCGGCTTCGCAGGAGCTTGTGGCCGCGAATCCGGAGCGTCAGGCCGCGATCCCCGTTTTTTTCACCTACCTGCAAGTGCAGGATTTTGCTGTCTGTTATTGTGAACAAAGGAAATACAGCTACCCACACACTCTTTTGATGCGCTTCCACCTCCGTAGGCATGTACAGCGCATGGGGGGAGAGTTCCTGAATGCGTTCGGAACTGCGTTTCTGTTTGCGCCTGTCGCGGATGAATATGCGCAGTCCATCCGGGCAGTACGGGATGCCGGATTGGTTGTACATTCCAAACCGGAAATACAACATTCCCTGCTGTACATAGATGCCCGTTAAAGCAAGGTTCACCTCGCCCGCCTTGTCTCTTGGTCGATGGTACAAAGCGGGAAGTTCAGCGATCATCCTTGCGGTTTGGTCGATACTCGTGCGGGGAGGTTCGTTTCCTGGAAAACGAACGACTGCTGAAGGCAGTGTTTGTGGATCAGTAGTGGTAAAATCATGTTTTGTAGTGGATGGATAGTCGTCGTACACAATATGGAATTCGTACAGTCTCCCGTCAGCGGTTATTACACATAGGTTGCTCGGTTGAAAGTCCCGCTGAAGCGCTTTGAGCCGCAACACATTTTCTCCCCGCAGGAAGGGTTCCATCTGAACGGCGGCGGTGCCCAGGTCTGCATCCTCAATGCTGGCGGGGAAGATAAGTATCGTGGTAGCTTGTTCTGATACGGGTATAAAGCTGTCGAAAGAAGGTTGGGACTGTGCATTCCCGTTAAAGAAACTCAGAACCGGAAAAAAGAACAGGGTATAAAAAATGATGCGTTGTTTCATGTCATTAAATTTTATGTGAGGATTATCGAACACTGTCATCTATCAGAAGTACAGGATGGCCGTTTTTCAGGGTGCTTTTTATAAGCCTGGCTTTCCGGGCAAACAACCCTTTAGCGGTTTCGATACCAGCGCCAATAGCCTGCGACTGTAGGGAGGGGTCAAGGCTCATGAATTGCATGCCTTGCATGGTACTGGTCGCCTCTCTGGTTGCTACATCACGGCTGATGGCATGGGAAATATGGATGCCTGGCATTCCGCGTAGATCGTACACCGTTAGTTTTATGGGAATAACTGTCTGTCCGGCGGTGATGGAGGTTATCTCCACATGGTACCGATCGCCGGTTAAACGGCCCGTACCGCTGAGCAATACACCTTTGACGATGCGCTGGCCGCGAACGTAGATGTCCTGCGAGAGCTGCAGCGTAACAGATGCACCGCTGAGGACTTGCTGTGTGCCAAAAATTTCCGCTCTGATGGCATTGGGAAAAGCTATAGCCTGGCTATCGGCAGATTGAAGATCGTTGAAGGCGCTTATTGCCGGAATGGTATCCCCGGCTCCGGAACGGACACCCAGCGAAGAACTCCATTGTTTTCGGCTGGACGTAAATACGGGATAAATGGTATGCTGCGGGACTTCGGATCGCAAACGTTCCCGCACAAGATCCGGGTGTTGCACGTCCAGTACGTTTTTGAGCATTTGGTTGATGGCGGTGATTTCGCTATCGGTGGAGGTGGCGGATGCCTGCCGGATCTGCTCCTGCAGGGCAGACAGCTCCGCCTCTTCTGCGGTTGTCGTGGGTGGTTGAATCGCTGGGGTGCGCGGCATGTCCGATTCAGCGCTCTGCGCCAGTTGTTGTTCCAGCCGCGCCAGCTGGTCACGCACGCGCCGTTCTGTTTCATCGGTTCCACCAGGGTTAGTTCGTATGGGGCGCTTTGATCCATATTGTTCCATCCATTCCGGAATCTGTTCCCCTTCTTCATCTCCTTGTTGCGGATTAAAGAGGGGGTTTGCCCGCATAAGTTTTTCCCGCTGCGCAGAATCCTTATCCGCTTTGCGGTACAGCGCCAATTTGTCCAACGGGTTTTCCGGCAGTTGGGGTTCCGGCACAGATGTGTTGAGTCCTTGTTTTTGCGCTTTAGGCTGTTCGGTTCCTTTACCAACGCCGAGACCCCAGGCCATCAGCAGGATCAGCGGTACCAGTACCAAAGGTGCAAACAACAGCGCTTTCCCGGTTCTTTCCTTTTGTTCGGTTGTTTGTTGCATGATTAATTTTTTGAATGATGAAATTGTTGTTGCAATTGAAACAAGGTATCCCGCATACCCGGCCTGCGGGCAAAGAAGCGCTCAACTTGCAGGCGTCCGGTTTCTGTTTGCATCAGGCTATCGATCACCGCAGCAAAACGCTGAATGGAGACGGAATCTACCGGCGTGTTTCTTTCCGTGCGCAGGTCAGGTTGAAGTACCGGGGCCACCATCCGCTGCGGGTGCAGTACCTGTACCGTGGCGGACTTGCCGTTGAGGGTATGAAGCAGAATGGCTGCGCTGTATCCACCAAAGAGCAGCAGGAACAGCGCCAGCAGCAGTTTCTTCTGCCCGATAGATAACCTGGCTTCCAGTCGTTGCAGACGGTTGGCTGTATGAAGGGTAGCGCGTTGCAATAATCCCGGCTTACGGGGTCGGTCATCGAACGGCGTAATTTTTTTTCGTTTTAAAGTGAATATCATGGTTATCTTGGTTTACTGCTTTCATCGGCATTGTTGATAATGGTCCAGCGCTCAATGAGCAACCCGTGGGAATTGTTTTCCGTGCGTTCTATATTTCTCAAAGTCCCTTCTGTAATTAACCTGCGTATGATGGTTACTGTTGGACGATCAATTTTCTGATGGCCATAGTACCGGAAACGATAGGGATGGCTGCTCATATCTAGTTGGATGCTGTCGGCTGTGATCTCTTGTGATATATTGGCGTTGATGGCCCCGGCATAATAACCGGCTTCCTTCAGGTTGTCGTACTGGTCCTTCGCGCTCCGGTCGGCCAGGTACAGAGCTTTTCCTATATTGCGTTCTATGGATTTGTAGTCGGGCGAAAAGGAAAAGAACAACCGGTGAAATTCGGTTACATGGTCTTTCGCTTCCGCCGGTATATTTTCCCCCCTCGTGGAAGCCAGCGCTTCCATGATCTTACCTCCGCTCAATACATATATGCGGCTGCGTTCCCGCTCCACCGCCTGAAAAGCGGTAAAAGTCAGGTAACAGGTGATGCAGGTACAGGCGATGATGAGTGCCAGACTAAACAAACGTACATGCGTAAAGGCCCGATCTATATTTTTAAGTTGTTGAAACATTCATCCTCACATTTTCATTTTCACAATTGGCTGACCTTAGCGGCCTACCTTATCCTGGAAGTATCCTCCACTTGTTCCTGAACCCGCCATACCACCAGACATGCGGCCTTGCGCGTCTCCGTACATATCTCCCGACATACCTGCTGAGCGTTCACCACTGCTGCCAAACCCGCCACCCATGGACTGCACACCGGGAATTTGTCCCATTGCATTGCCCGCCATACCGGTCACTTTCTCCCGCAGTGCGCCTCCTGACCCCACATGTACAATGTATTCGCTGATACTGGGTACGGTGGTATAACCGACAATTCCGATGATCATAAATATGATGTAACCGAGATCGGAGGGATTAAAAAAGGAATCGCCGGTTTGGATGATCTGAGAGGTATCCATTCGTATCATATTCTCCTGAATCTTCCCCAGTAATGCACCAAAAATATTCGCCACCGGAAGCCACAGGTAACAATTGATGTAGCGGCCCAGATATACATTCAGCGTATGGGTGAACCCGTCAAAACAGGAAAGTCCAAAAACGATGGGACCCAGAATAGCGAGGATGATCAGATTGAAGGTGCGCAGGGTATTGATACAAAGGGCAACGGCTTCGTAAAGGATCTGCAGAACGATGGCTATAAATTCCTTCACCTCGTTCTTAAAATTGTAATACATCTTGTCCACCGTGAACATAAAATTGTTGCCGAGCTTCTCGAACCAGTTTTCGTCCCCTACATCTTCCGGGGCATATTCTTCTAGCCAGAGATTCCGATCACCCAAACCCGTTTCTCCAACCAGCATCCGCCATTTGGGCGTTTCGCGCATGGCTTTCTCTTTTGCCTCGAACAGCTTCTTCACCGTTTCATTGGAAGCATCCACCATTTTCTGTGTTCCTGCAACGGTGGGGTAGAGTATGGTGTCCATCAGCCGGATCACGTTGGGAAAGAATAAAAGGACCCCACAGAGCACAAAAGGCCGGAGCAAGGGGAATACATCAACAGGCTCCGCGTTCGCGATGTGCCGCCATACCCGGTAACCGATATAAAACGTGGCCCCAAATCCCCCAATAGCCCGGCCCGCATTGATCAGGTCGGCACACAGGGGCAGCATTTCATCTTTGAGATTGGCCAATACTTCATGCATGCTGCGGATGCCTCCGGCAATATCCTCACCGGTGGACTGTGCCAGGCACAGACCGGGCAGCAGTACGCCCACCAAGAGCAGTACAGTTCCATTCCACACGTTTTTCATTCCGCACATTTAAACTGTTTATAACATTGGTTTCTGCATACCGCTATTGTATGCCGTGTTGCTGCCGCAGCGTACTGATTTCCGCTTTTTCGCGGGTGAGTTGCACGGCCAGCAGTCGTGCCTCTGTTGTGAACTTCCGCAAAGCGATCAGCCGCCCCTGCATATTGTTGTGCAGCCGGTCAATGCCTTCCAGTCGCTCTGCATCGTTCATACGCATTTCTCCGGCGGTAAGCAGAAGTAGCAATTCCTCCAATTCCAAAAAGCTGCCGGAGGAGAGTTTCGATAATGTTTTCTCCAAAACCTCCATGTTTCCCGCGGAAAAAACGTCGGCAGACCGAAACATCGAAAGCGCCTTTTTTTTCTCGTCCAATACCTTAATCTGCATTTCGATGATATCGGCTACCCGCCAGTATTTTCGTACATCGGGGCTGACGGCATACAGACCATCCAGAAATACCTGATGCAGCTTAAAGTTGCCGGATGCCACATCCCGCACCTTATTGTAGCCATCGCTGAGCGTCTTATAACCATCGTACATGTTCTGCAAGATGGATTTGAACTGCGCCAGCTTCTCTACGTTCAATAGAAGTTGGGCAATTTCCTGTTCCTGCGCCCGGGATTTTCCGGGCCATAAGATTCCCATCAGCAGGAAATACCCTGCCGCTATCAACTTTTTCATACCTCACGATTTACAGGTTATACAAGCGGCGCAGTTGTTCGAGTTCCGCTGCCTCACGCGCGTATTGTATCAGCAACAGCTTACTGGATTGCTCGTCCTTACGGGTGTTGTTCTCCAGCGTTCGGCATTGTTGCAGCAGGGTTTCCAGCCGTTGGGTGCGCTGGTCGTCTGTAAGCTCCAGACTGCCGGAGGTAATGAGGGAGAGCAATTCCAGCGTAAGCTGTTCCACTTGCAGGAACCGCTTTCGGATGGTCTCTTGTAGGTTGTCCGGCGGTTGAAAAACGGCGAAGCTGGGGGAACGCAGCAACTTGCGGTGGCTGGTTAAGCAGGAAGAAGAAACTGCCAGGCTTTGTACGATAGCCGTTACCGTCGTACTTCCCCGAATAGCAGGCGTTACGGTTTTAAGCGAGGTAAAAAATACATCGTGCAGGTTAAATTCTCCTTTCTTCAGCTGGTCCACAAGACCAATGCCTTCCTTGGCGATGTCGTATCCTTTTTTCAGGGTTGTGAGGTGCAGTTGCAGAAAGGCGATCTGCTCGGCCAGGTATTTCCGCTGCGTGGCTTTTTGGCGGAACAGCTCGTTGAAAAGTTGTGCCTGCGCTCCGTCCGCGCATAAACATATTCCTATCATCACCATCCACTTTTTCATACTTCACATTTTTAGGTTTTGTCTATTCGATGCCATACAATGCCTTTATACGCAGCAGTTCACCGTAGTCGCGGGTCTTCTGCATACTGTACAGGGCATTACCATAAGTGTATCGGCGCAGGCGAGTGAGTTGGTTTCGGATTTCTTCTGTAACGGCGGCGATCCTTTCCACGCGGGCAGCGTCCGGCATTTGTAAAGAGAATGAGGTTACCACAGATTCGAGCTGGCCAATGCTTCGGGCACTTTCCTCGATCAGCGCCGTGTAATAGCCGATCATTTGAATTACCTGATCTGGCGTGAAGTTGGTGTCTTTGCTTACCGCCTGAATGGCACGGCGGTATTCCTCTACCATTGAGAGTTGCAATTGAATGGCCTCCCGCACTTTTTGTCCGTAGGCAATGGCGGTGCGTACACGCATCAGTTCTTCGTAATACACGGCGTACTGCTCCCGCTGTTTGTCCACCCAATCACCTATTTCATTGAGTTTTAATTTTGAAAGGGTGTTTTCCAGCGCTTTTTGCGCGTTCTGCAGTTTGATGGTCTGGTTCTGGATGCGCTGAATAGCCAGATCAGCGGCCTTGATGGCTTTCACCACCGCAGCTTTGATAATTTCCAATATGGGAAGCTGTGCTGCAGCCGGAGAAGCAGGCAGCATACACAGCATCATACCCATGACCATAGACCCTAAGATCCATCTCCTCATTTTCATACTTCACACATTTCAGGTCCCGGTAATAATTATTTATTGCCACACCGCCCGATTACCGGCAGTCGGTGCAGCGTGTATAGGTGATCTGACCGTTGGTCAGCTCGTCTTTGGCGTTTAGAATGAAGGGAACACCCTCCACCGTTAATGTGTTCGTGGCTTCATCGTAAGTGCCGGTGCGTTGTTTGCTGGTTTTGCGATCCGCAGCGGCCTGGTCATCCGTTCCCTTTGGTACCACACGCCCCCGGTTCGATAGGGTATATACCAGTGGTGTGGAAGCATCAGCCTGTTCAATGCGGATGGTATCGTACAAGGTATTGAACTCCGTTTCCATCACCCGTATATAGGTGCCAGCAAATTTTTGTTGCTTGTTGTTTCCGGCAGAACAGGCAGCTAAAGCTGTTAGTAATAGAAGTATTGGTGTACTTTTCATGGCAGATCGATTTTTTGATGATGTATAATTTGTGCTTATGGAAATTTACAAAAAAATCAGGCTGCTTTGTTCTTTAAATCTGCCACCAGCGCCTTCACCCCCGCCCGTATTGATCCATACTTTTCCGTATATTTTTCTACCAATACTTTTTCCTTCTGTTCCGTAGTATAGATGTAATATTCTTCCGGACTTACTTCGATGCGATATACCTTTGAGTGACCGCCCAGGTCGATCCACACTTCCTTGTACACCCTGCCGGGTTCTTTGTTCTTATTGAGTGAAAAGATCTCAGCTTTCTGTTTATCCGTAATACCCAACAGTTCCTGAATAAGTCCAAATTTATTCTGGTACTTGGTTTGGTCCAGCAGTATCTTACAGTCACTGTTATTGATAATTGCCTGTTTAACAACGGGAGACGAGATGATATCCTCTACTTCTTGCGTCACTACTATCGCTTCTCCAAAAAATTTACGTACTGTCTTAAACAAATATTTAATATACTCCGCCATACCTTCCCGCGCAATGGCTTTCCAGGCCTCTTCTATGAGAATCATCTTACGTACGCCTTTCAGCTTTCGCATCTTTGAAATGAAGACCTGCATTATGATCAAAGTCACGGCTGGCAGGAGGATAGCGTTCTCCTTAATTGCGTCCAGTTCAAAGATCACCAGTGGCTGATGCAGCAGGTTCAGGTTTTCCGTCGCGTTGAGCAAATAATCAAATTCTCCACCCTGATAGAAAGAGCGCATGACATACATAAAATTGCTCGCATTAAAATCCCTCTCTTTCAGGTTGTCGCGCCGGAATACTTCTAAATAATGATCCCGAAGGAATTCATAGAAACTATTAAAGCAGGGAAAGATTTCCGGATGATTGTCTAAGTGTTCGTAATAGCCTCCCAGTAAGTTAGACAGCGCGATGTATTCGCTGCGCGTAAAACCTTCGGTGTCTTTTTTCCATAAAGACAACAGTAGGGTTTTAATGCTTTCCTTCTTTTCTGTATCCAGCGTATCTCCCGGCTCAATATAAAATGGATTAAACTTTATAGGATTATCCTCTGAATAGGTAAAATAATAACCTCCTACCAGATCACAAAGTCCCTTGTAGCTGTGTCCTACATCGATCAACACGATGTGCGTGCCCTGTTCATAGTAAGAGCGTACCATGTGATTGGTGAAAAAGCTCTTACCTGATCCACTGGGTCCCAGAATGAAGCGGTTCCGTGCCGATGTCCATCCCAGCTTCATCGGAAGGTCGCTCAGGTCCGTCAGTACGGGTTTGCCTGTCTGGCGATCTCCGAGGCGGATGCCGAAGGAACTGACCGAACTTTCATACCCTGTTTCCTGCGACAGAAAGCAGGTGGCCTGCTCCATGAAGGATTCAAAAGTTTCGTTCAGCGGCAGGTCGGCGATATTGCCGGGTAGGCAGGCCCAATACAATTGCGCAGCGGAAGCTGTCTCCTGGTAAGGCAGCGCGTCCATCTGTGCGAGGGCAGCCGATACCCGGTTGCGGAGTTCGGTGAGCTGGTTCCTGTCTTCCGTCCAGGCCAGCAGCGAAAAATGCGCCCGTACCGGCGTGCGCTGGTGCGCAATGGATTCGTTGAGGTAGGCATTGGTGGCATCT
This sequence comes from Chitinophaga sp. XS-30, assembly GCF_008086345.1. Classification (NCBI taxonomy): domain Bacteria; kingdom Pseudomonadati; phylum Bacteroidota; class Chitinophagia; order Chitinophagales; family Chitinophagaceae; genus Chitinophaga; species Chitinophaga sp. XS-30. The sequence continues at coordinate 122,893 of NZ_CP043006.1, forward strand.
AGATTGATCGCGTTTTCGCGGCTGTAGCGGGATAGGGATTGCAACCGCCTTCTGCGGGCCTCCATTTTTTTGAGGGTCTTGCTAGTGTCCTCAATTACCAGCACCTGGTTGTACACATGGTTGCAATGCAGAAGCTGGCCAATTGGGGCAGCAAAACTCACGCTGAACCGCGTTTTATCTGTTGAATACGCATCGTAATTCACCCGGGGACCGCAAATGGAGGGCAGATTGTCCACATCACTGAGCGTGTATAGCTGACAATACTTTGAGCCGATACGGAATTCGGGTTTGAACTCAATATCGGTCACGCCCGGCAGTTCCTTTTCTTCCAGCAAGCCACAATAGCGTTCCAATATGCCGGTATGCCTATCGGTGCCGCACCATTCATCGGTAGAAAGACGTACAGGGGTAATGAATCCACCCTCTGCCAGCAGCTTTTCAAATTGCGCGGTCTTCTCCTTGAACTCATCGTACTGGCGCTGTTCCATTTTGCCCGTGGCGATGAGTGCTGGCCGCAGCAAATTGGATAGGACAGAACTGGCTGGCCTTCGATGAATGTCTTTGCGGGTCACAAAAACATAGGTTTGATGCGCTAAAAACGGACGCTCGTTAAAAAAGCGATCGCTTGCTGCCGAGAGGAAGGACTTTTCTTCTGCGGTATCGGGCTGGTACGTGTCTTCCACAAACCAATCCTGTTTGTGTACAATGCAACCGGCGGGAAGTATTTTAATTGCCCGTAGCCATACATGATGCAGGGCTTCGTACTCTTCGTTGGATAGGGTGAATATCTCCGGCAGTGCCAGGCGGAAGCCCACGGTTACATCGCCCTGTTTGGAGAGTACAGCATCGTCCTCTACTTTATAGAGCGGAAAATGAGCCTCCATCTGCCTGGTCTTTTGCCGGGGCGCTTTCTCCTGCAGGATAAGCGCCGCCACCACCACCATCCCTATCATCAGCATCACTACCATACTTCACAATTTTAATATCACATGTTATTACTTATGGTGGCGCAATGCCCGGAAGCATTTCCGGGAGCGCCCACAAACGGCATCGGGTAGTTGTTTTTCCGCCAACTTTTTCATCAACCCGTACTCACCATACTTATGACTTAATGCATACATGCGGGTTATCAATACGCCTCCACAACCGCACACAATTGCAATGCACAGGTAAGGTGATACCCCCGTCATATACAGCACCGCAAAAACCAGCAGGAGCGCCACCAGTCCCGCCCCGAGGTACAGTATATACTGTGCTTTCAGCCCTTTGAACTCCAGCGGTTTGTTTATACCCTTATTGACGTTGTACACGGTACTCATGTTTGCCTGCGATTTAACCGAGAAAAAATGCCTTTAACACCGTTGCCACTACGATCAGAAAGATGCAGGAGCCAAACCACGCACTCGCCACTTTACTCGTATCCTGATCGCCACTATTCCATTTCTGAAATACTTTTACCGCTCCCACAAGCCCCAGTAACGCCCCCACCGCATACATGAGATCGGTTCCCGTATCAAAGTAGCCGGAAACTTCGGTGTAAGCCTGTAGTAAACCCTCTTCACCGCTTTGTGCCATCACCTGAATGGCAGAGGAACAGATCAGCACAGTTAGTATCAGCATCCAGGCGCGTTGGATACGGTGTTTACTTGTCAGCGGGCGGATCAATAACCTGCCGGGCCTGACTTTTTTTTCTTTTTCACATTTTTTCATACACACATACTATTTAAAAATCAATAATTTATTGGCAGATCAGGAGGTCGGCGCATCGTCCCAAAGACCGTTCAATTCTTCATCGGTAAGCTCCATACTGCACCAGGTTTTTGCCCCCTCGGCCATAACGCGATTGATGGCGCGGCGGAAGGCCGGCTTATGTTGCAGTGTAGGATATCGCCGAATCTCCTGACGAAGACCATTCAGCAATTGCTTGCGAGTACTCCCTTGTCCAGATTGCTGCAGTACAATGGTTACATCGGCTGCAAGCCCCTGAAGTCGTTCGTACTCCTGCTCTGTGTCCGGGCTTTCCCTGCCCTCTCCGTCACCTACTTCATCCAGCCCTGACTCGTTTGCTGCGGCGGTTGCATGCCTGTCGGGCTGCTCCTGCGGCTCCTCCACGCGCCATCTTCTTTTTGGAATATTGGCGGGGGGCTTACCCTGGCTGTGCCTGTTCTTGCGCCCATAGTTCCAAAACCACCACAGGTAATACAGCAACAGGGCACCCCCCAAAATCGTTAATATCGTTTCCCATGAAATTGCTTTTAGCATAACTGGTATTTTATCGTTTTGCAATAATCACAGGGCAAAGATGGTGTTGGCGAGAAGCGATATTTCACTAAAAATCACGGCGGGAAGAAAAAAAGGAATCAGTCTTTCATATCAAGATAGCGCTCCAGGTTGAGCTGCATCGTTTGACAGAATGCGGACCGGGCCTTTTTTCGCTGGCCGATCTCTTCAAATACTTTATGAATATTGGAATAACGCACACCGAAGAAGGCACAGCAATGATCTGCCAGTTCCCGCAAGGAAATGCTGCCGTTGTTGATGACGCCACTGGCATACCAGGCTAGTATTTGTTCAGCGAAGTCCACTTTTTTACCGGTAAACCGGAGGTTGGTTTCAGGTAGTGTTTGCTGAGGATTGGCCTCCATTTCATGATCCAGCCACCAGATTTTATGTTCTAAATCCTGTTGCAACTGGTCATAGGCTTTGATGCAGGCAAGGGTATGGCTCATGGGCGCGTTGTAGGCGTCACCGTATAACAGAAACTCATCGGCTGCAGCGCCGGGTAGCGGGCCTGCAACGGGCATAAAATAATAAGCATCCAGGTGGGTTGCTTCCAGCCGGTAGTAGCGGACGAACTCGGCGTGGGATACGTAAAAAGCATGTATCTTCTGTTGTTCCTGCCGGTAATAGGCGCGGATATGCTCCCTGCCCGTCACCGGGCATGCCTGCTCTATGCGCAGGAGCCGGTGGTAATAAATCAGCCGGTAATCCAGTTCCGGCTTAACCGTTTTGTAAAAATAGATGGCTTCCTTGTCGGTGCTAAAAGGATGCGCATCCTGGTAGGCTTTTAACAGAGAAATGGCCCTCTGGACTTCCTCCAGGCAACCGGCAATTCTTTTGAACGAATGGAGTTCTTTTAGTGTGAGCTTTTCAATCTCTTTGATCAGCTCGGCTATCAATGCACTGGGAGACTGAGACATGGCTGGATTGTTTTGGTGTACGTTAAAATTACCACCAAAACATCCTTATATATTGATTACCAGAATGTTACCGTCCATTACCAATCATTACCATTTGTAGAATAAATTACCTGTTCTCAGGTGAGATCAGTTGGTGCGGACCGTTTCATCCTCCAACGCTTTTTTTACTTTATCGACCCATTCCACAATACCGGTTTTTGCCGTTCTTACATTGGTAGCTCTGCTGTAATACTGCGTATGAAAAGAACTTTCGAGTATGGTCTTATCGCTGACGGACGAAAAGTTATTGGCAAAGAAACGAATGATCTCTCCAGGTTTGGCATCCGGGAAGAAACCCACCGATTCCAGTGTGCTGGCGAGTTGTGCCAGTTGCAGGGAGGATAAAGGCACTTTTAAGATGGTTTGCGAAGATCTGTCAACCTGGGTAGTGGCCAGCTCCTTAAGGTTTTCGCTGTCGATTAAATACTGGTATTCTTCTTCTATTACAGCAAGAGCCTGGTTAATGATAGAAGGCTGGCCGGGAAGCAATGCCACATGGGGCATCTGATGCAAACGGCGCAGCGTGCTTACATACCAATTTACTTTTTCGATTTTCTCCGAAAGGGTGGGCAGTTCCTCCAGTTTATCGTGCAGCCTTCCCGTACAATAAATACGGTACTCCACATTGTTAAAATTTAAGTAGTATAATTTATAATGCACCTGCCAGTTCATATCCTCTTCCGGTTTCATATCCAGCAATGGCAACCATTCTTTAATGAATGTTTGAAAGTACAGCAGTTCCCTGTATGTATATTGGCTATGGTTACGTTTCAGAAATTCGTTTATGGGGCGAAAAGCAATATCCAGTAAATGCGCATCAATTTCCGGACGCTGATAGAGCCGTTTTAATTCTAGCAAATTTCCAGCGATGCTTGCTTTTTCTTTTTGCAGGAAGAATTGCGGAAGCGGTAAATCCTGATCAATAAATGCGTTGTAGTATTTTAGAAGATGTACCAAAACTCTTTCCAGATAGGTGAGTAACATTTGATAAAATTCATTGGTAGAAGAGGGGTCTCTGCCAACAGTATTTTGGCTTTCGTCTTCAATGGAATCAATTAGTCGAAGGAGGTCGAGGAAATTCAACTGAATATATCTTTCAGCAACTTTGGGCTTTAGCAAATGGAAATTAGATTGAAATTTTTTCTGAATCCGGGATGTTTCTGCATGCAGGTATTCGTGCCAACTTTGCCAGTCGGCCTCAGAAGGGGGAGTAAGAACATTTTTTATCTGAGGTCTCAGATTTTCCATGAAATTTTCAAGCTCATGGATTTCCAAAGTCAACATAGTGCTCATTTTAAGGTTTAACAAACTAACCCGCCCCCTACACATATCAGTAAACTGATCTGCAAGGTGCTGCCATTTATTTCTACGGTTAACTCATTGCCGGAACTAAGTGCCGGCGAAAATGTAGGGTACTCGGAGTAATTCGGATGGGACTTTTGTACGCTGCAATTTCCACCTTTCACTTTGAGGACGTAATATATTAAATAATAATTACTTATCAAAATATAGGGTCATTCCATAGGGTATTATGACAGACTGAGAACTCTGATTATAACCTCGTGTTCGGAGGACGATTTTTTCCAAACACTATGTGCAGGTATGCAGGATAGCGGTATTCTTCATTCTTACAGAAGCGTAATACAACGCAGCGGTAATATCTTCTTTCTCCAATATCGGATGCTGATTAAGTATCTCCTCACTACTCATGCCATCTGCCAATAACTCTAAAATATCTCCGACAGGGAAACGCAGCCCCCTGATGGTAGGCCTGCCTCCCATTAGCCCAGGTGTCATTGTAACGCGATGTAAAGTATGTTGCCGGTGGGTGTTCATACTGCAAAAGTAAACAATCTATTTATTGCCTTGCCGAAAGTGACTGGCTTCATTGCACATTGACAGGTTTATTTTCAGCTTCTTTTACCAATTTGCCCTTACACACAAAAACATTAAATTATGTCAACTATAAGCCTTTTAAGCAGCTATGAAGCCATTCTCTCACTTCAATCCGTTTGCTATTCTATCATTACGGACCAGATCCACCGGGGAATTACTAAAAAACAGTTGGTTCAGTTCAAGGATGTTCTTGACATTACGTTTTCAGAATTGGCCGGGTTACTCCATGTGACTGACCGCACACTCTACCTAAAGAATAACGAAGACGTGCTTTCGGAAACTCTGGCTGATCATGCCTTTTCCATTGCACAGATATATAGCATCGTATATAATGCTTTCTTAAATAAAAAGAAGGCTGACAGGTGGATGAGGTTAAAGTCAAAGGCATTTGGTGACAAATCAGCCATGGAACTATGCAAAAGCATCGTTGGCAGGGAGGCTGTAGCACAAGAAATAATGCGCCTTAGGATGGGGTTATATTAAATCGCGGCAATTTCCATAAGCGCATAGAAAAGTGGGTCAGGAATGGCCCACACTGAAGATCAATCATATCTGTTGAAAAAATTTGAATGCTTGTAATCTCATTTCGTGCCATTGTCATGTCTTCTGACCAACCAGTACAAAGCGAGCGTAACATATTACTCACTCAAATCGGTCATCTTTCTTTTATCTTCCTGCTATTGCTCCTACCTTGTACATGGAATCGATACGTTCTACATGTCGGTCAGAAGACACGACATGGAATTCCGACTGCTAACAAAAAAAATCAAGAAAAAATGAATAAATAATTTTCTTCACATTTCATTAACGGACTTACCTTTTTTTTAAAACAGTGTCTGGACTGCCTAAGTCCAACTTAAAATCTCCGTACTTAATTCCTGCGATAACTGAACCACTAAGCATCGTAAGTAACCCCGCACCGACTGCGATCAGGAAAATGCTATCGATTTTCAAAGACAAAGAATCCTGAAACGCCGATAGCGCTGCAATGACAAATGAGCTTACAATTAATATCCATATTTTTAGTCTCCTCACCATCATGGTCCATTATCCTTTACTTTCCGGGAATCTTTTTGTATGACAATGTGGTCGTGTCCACTGTCAGATGCCGTTGTCATGCTTGCTGCTTGAAGCCGTTGCTGTGTCTTCTGACCAGCAATCTAAATTCCTGGTTGTGTCTTCTGACCAACCAGTACAGAGCGAGCGTGACATATTACCCAATCAAATCGGTCATCTTGCTTATAATTCTGGATATTCTGTGACTTCCATATCCCATTCTCGTTTGTACATGTCGGTCAGCAGACACGACATGGAATGCGGTGAGAATACGCAACTATTTTTCCCAGCCCGGATTTTGCGCAATACCCGTTTGCTCAATTATATCGTCCGGAATAGGAAAGGTGTATTTGTAGCTATTAGGCTCCAGCGTATAAGTAGTTCCGTCAACTGTACGGGTAAGCGTAACGGCAAAACGCGGATCACGATTCAGACGCCGTAAGTCGCTCCAACGCACGTTGCGGAGAATGAGTTCCTTTTTTCGCTCTGTCAATACTTTTCGAAGTGCATCTTCTGGATCAGTAGCAGTAATCTCGGGATAAGGAACATTCATATCCCACCTTTTCCTCATGAGTGCATTGAGATCTTCCATAGCATTGCTAACATTTCTGTCACGAGCGTAACACTCGGCTCTAATTAAGTACAATTCGTCCGTCGCCAATCCGCAGAAAAGGTTTGCTGTAGTGCCTTCGTAATTTCCCTTGAACGTAATATTGCCGGTACTCGCGTTTACTCTAAAAAATCGTGTTTTTCTAAGATCATCAGCATCATATTGGTCGTATAAACTCTTTTCTATTAAGCAATTTGATGTCAAAAATGGATCACTAAAGTATGCATGAAATATCACCTCTGCATTGTATCTTCCAATATTGCTGTTGGTGGCAGGTAGATTATTATAATCATACAAGGTTGAATAGATAGAAAGGGCTTCTGTTGAATACTTGAGTGCATTGTCGTAATCCTCCATACTCAGATAAATTCTGGCTAACAATGCCAGTACTGCGGATTTTGAAGCCCGGGTCAATAGATCCGGTCTGTCAGGTAGCAAATCTTTAGCTTCTAATAAGTCGCCCAAAATTCGATCATAAGTTTGCTGAGTAGTTGCTCTTTTAGACGCTATTGTAATATCTGAAGTGAGCCTTAAAATAACGCCTGGCATACTATTATCCCCATTTAGGTTATAGGGAGGTGCAAATATTCTCGATACTTCATAAAAACTAATGGCTCTTTGAAAAAGAGCTTGGCCCTTTATATTTTTGTATTCTATATTTTGAGTCCGATCTGAAAACTGCGTTGACTGTAGCCCATCCAATATTATATTGCAATATAATATTCTTTCATAGATTCGTCCCCACCCTGTGGAGGAGCCTATATAACGTACTGTTTTCGACCAGATATAGCTATCTGTAAAAACACTCTTCGCTCTATTTTGGTAACTAATGTCTGTTATAAAATGACCATCACTACCTATTTCACCATTTGAGGTTGACGTGTTTGTCATCATAGCTACATTATCAAGCATGCCCTGAAAGTCTGCTAGCGTAGTGGGCACAGTAAGAGATTTGTCTGTTTTGGCTTCCAACCAATCTTTGGAACAAGATGTTAGTATTGTGATTAAGCATGCCAATAGGTAGTATGTATGTTGTTTTTTCATAAATTTCCATATTACGATGTTAAGGTTAAGTTCATAATAGATATGTTATTGCTCGTTTTTTCCTCATCTTTCATTTCCTGTCGGTGTTCTCGCCTCGCGGATGCCCCGGTCGTGTCTTCTGACCGAACCGGAACAAATATTCACTTCCTATCTGCCGTGGTTGTGTCTTCTGACCAACTACTTTCCGTTCTGCTTAGTCTGGATATGCTGGTCGGACAATAATTTAAAAACTCACATTCACCCCTATAGCCCAGCTTTTGGGTGTTGGAATGCTTGACAAGCCCGGGAAATCGGGATCCAGTCCACTTTTATTTGCTCGCCATAATATTCCCAGATTATTGGCATACACATAAATCTGAGCGTTTGAAAAAGGTAATCGTGAAAAAGTGGCTCTATTAAAATCATAGGAAAGTCGAACGTCTTGCAATCGAATATGGTCTCCTTTTTCTACTAAATCTTCACTGTTACTGTAAAAGTTGAATCTATTGTCTAAGGAAGGAGGCAGCGAAGGGACTGTTGTGTTTTGTTCATCCCCGGATTCCTGCCATCTTTTCTCGTAGTCGAGATGACCACCCCAGTTTGCAACAAGGCTGTTGTAGTTAATGGTATTTCTTCTAAAGAAGTATTTGAATCGGTAGGTTATGTTAGCGGATACTGAAATGCTTTTAAATAACAAATTATTCCTAACAGCTCCAAAATATTGCGGAGTCAGTGTTCCAAAATATTTTATATCTTCCGGTTGTGCGTCAGTTAAGACTTTAGTAAAGTCCTCTACATTTCCATCCACATATCCTCTGGGATTACCATTTGTCGGGTCTAATCCAGCAGATGGATAGGCATAGGCTCGAATTAGAGGTTTGCCTATGACTGCAAAATTATCAATTAGATATAGGGTTGCTGACGAGGCAGTTTGCCTATAATCCGTTATTTCGTCAGTATTGTAACTCAATATAAAATTGGTCTGCCATTTAACTGATCGGTCTATATTAGTGGTATTTAGGATCAAATCAACTCCTTTGCCTTTCATACTGGCATAGTTTGCAACATAGTTTTGAACACCTACGGTGGATTCGATCACGAGAGAGCCTATAAGGTCTATTCCTCTTTTATTGTAATATTCAACACTTCCAGTTATTCTGTTTTTTAAGGTGCCGAAGTCAATACCCACGTTTATCATACGAATCCTCTCCCAACTTAGCCCAGGATTGGGTGGTGTCCTTAAACTTAATGTAGGTTCAGTATGATATGATCCTGATGGAAGATTATAAAAGGCTGTAGGTAAGGCAGTCGCACTATTATTCATGTTTCCGTTAAAGCCGTAGGTAGCTCTCAGTTTAAGATAGGGCAGCCATCCAACACTGTAAAACTCCTCTTTTGAGATATCCCACCCAATGCCTGATGACCATAAAGGAACCAGCTTTTGATTGGCCTTAATGCCAAAAAAATTACTCCCATCCACACGTGCACTGGCTGTTATTGCGTATTTACCTTGATAAGTATAACCCGCGTTGGCATAATAGCTGATGAAGCGATTTAATCTTCCGCTTAGAGCATCTCCACTTGAAATCCTATTATTATTTCCATAGTTTCCGTTTGGGCGGTTAGGGTAGGTGGAACTGTAATTGATAGTTGTTGCATAGAGATAGGTGTTGGGATTGTATCCGTACTTTCTGCTTCTGTTAAATTCATAAGATGTTTCTCTACCTTCCACTCCGGCAATAGCGTCGATCTGGTGGTCATTCCATCTCCTATTTAAATTTAGTTGTCCACGAGCATTCCAAGAAGTCTGGTTAGCATTTCCCTCATCCAGTATATCACCCAATGGAATGGGATAAACGGGTTTTCCTGTACCGTCTATTTGCATGAACCGGTTGATGAGATTCCGGGTAGTATATGTTGCTGTGTTGTAGTTGCTTCGGGAATTAGTCAGCCCTTTTTCATACTGGCCCCTGAACTCCGCAGTTAATCCTGGTATTATAGTGTATTTCACTGACCCGCCTAACCTTGCATTAAATAGTTTTACTTTATTATCACTGCTATTGAGTTCATCGATAGGATTATACGACCAATCGAGTAATCCAGGGGTATTAACTGTATCTAGGTATTTTTGCCTTAAGCCGCCAAAAGAATAGGGGATAGGTATTGGACTTCCATTATTATCAGTAAACTTAGTATAAGGCGCGGCGGGCAAAGTGCCTGTTGCTAAAAAATTCTGATAGGTTACATTGCTGCTTTGGCGCTCGCTTTGTGTATATACGATGTACCCATTCACTTCCAGGTTTTTTATAGGTTTAAACGTGTTGTCCAGCCGGAAGGTAAAGCGCGAATTGCCATTGCCTAGCTCATTGGATAGGTTTTTATCATATCCAATAGAGCCATAGTAGTTATAATTCCCGGTTCCACCATTGATGTTGACATTGAATTGCTGGTTGACTGATGTACGCAGCAAATATTTATCAATATCGTCCCGAACATCACGATTCGATAGCGCATTCAACTGCGCATCTGCTTCCGTTTTGGTCAATTCTCCCCGTCGCTCAGCCAGCATAATTTCAACGGCAGGCGACACTACAGGAAAATAGTTGAGGCTGGGATACAAATCATCATAGTCATTAAATACCCCGGTGGCAAACCTGGCTCGTTCAAACTCAATGGCATCTCTAGAGGAAATAATGGGGAGGTACCCAAGATTGGGCTTTTCAGTTATATTTACATTAGCATTGAGCTGAACCTTTGCCTTTTTATTAAAGCGCCCTTTCTTGGTTGTAATCACTATTACGCCATTCCCAGATCGAGCCCCCCAAATGGAAGCCGCAGCCGCATCACGAAGGATAGTTATGCTTTGCACATCATTGGGGTTAAGGTTATTAAGGAGGATATTTGTACTATTGCCATCCTCTTCATATGGAAAACCATCAATCACAATTAGCGGCTTCATGTTGGCATTAATGGTACTAAACCCCCGAATACTGATATTACTCCCATTAGCATTGGGGCTTCCTGGTCGCGGTTCAAACTTCAAACTACTGGTCACATTGTAGATGCGATCCAGGATATTGGTAGAAACAGTGCGATTCACCAATTCATTATCCAATTGCACAAAGGAACCCGTTGCACGTTCTTTGGGGATATCCTGGTAACCCGTGGAGACAACCTCCACATTTTCGAGCTCCGTAACCACTTCATTGAGTGTGATATCAATCACCGACCGGCCATTTAACTTTATTTGCTTTCCTTCGTATCCTATGGAACTGATTGACAGCGTTGCATTGGAAGCAACATTTGTAAGGATAAAACGTCCTTCGGCATTGGTACTCGTGCCCTGGTTAGCTCCTTTCTCAAGCACGGTAGTACCTGGCAATGGTTTACCCTTGGCATCCACTACTATGCCAGAAACAGTGATTTTGGGGATAGTATCCGCAAGCCGAGCTGCAGGTATTTCCTTTGGCATCGGCCTTGAGCCATTATCCTTCGGCAACACGGATATTACAATCGCTTTCCCCTCCATCGACCACTTCAGTTTTCTGCCTTCAAGTATCATATCCATGGCCTGCCCTAAGGATGCCTTCTGTACGTGTATGCTTATTTTCTCCGAGGGAGGGAGAAGTTGCGTATTGTACACAAAGGAAAAATTTGTCTGCCGCTCGATGGAGCGGAAAACTTCCTCTATGCTTGCATTTTTTACATTGATGGTAATACTGGCGCTATCTTGTACTGCCCTAGCGGAAGTGGAGGTAAAAGGCAGTAGTAGCAGAACGGTAAGGCGCGAATACCAAGAAAAAATGGTGGTGCGGTAACATTGTCTCATGAGTTGCAGTCGTTTGGTTGAAATACAAAAAATTACAGGTTCACTATCAAGTATAAGATCAAATTGGAGGGAGAAGGGGTGAACATTTTGCGCCCATTTTGAGAATTTATTTTTCAACTGGCCGCCTCGGAAAATAGCCACACTAGGCTGTTTGGTGGAAAAATGACACAAATATGCTATTGCGTGTATCCGTTTGAGTAGTTCTACGCAAAAAACGCCTTATTCGTCATATACAGATAAAACTTTTCAAGACCATGCTCACGCCAATTAACACTAGCAATGTCCGGCGCAAAGTCCTCATCCCAAGCTTCAGGTGTGTTTTAATACTATTTTTGGATATCCCCATGATGTCCGCGGCTTCTATGTAGCTACAGCCCTGCAGGTACACCAGCATAAAAGCCTGCTGGCGTTGCGGGCTTAATGCCGCGAGTAGGTGTTGGACTTTGTGCTGCAGCGTCATTTCATCCTTTAGGAGCTGAAGGGGATTGACATCCAGCCACAGGTCGTTGGCTGTTCGGCTATAGTTGATTTTTTGCGCCGCCTTTGCTCTTATCGCTTTCAATCTATGTAGTGCCAGGTTGTGCGCTGACCGAGCTATATAGGAGCGCAGGTCGAGCACCTTGCTCCACCCCTTAAACTCTAATAGCTTAACGAAGAGCTCCTGCACCACATCCTCCGCCTCCAAATCATCGTGCAGTATGGCATGTGCGTGGGTCAGCATGCGTGTGTAATGTTTTTCAAACAGCCATTCGAAAGCATCGGCATTGTGCTTCGCTAATTCTCGAACAATAATAGCATCTTCCATAGAGACCCCTTGGTTATATCACAAGTTTAGTTACAGTTGTTACACAGTATTCCTTGACATTTTGCCTGATTGTTTGGTGCTGATGTGGTTGGCTTAACTACGTTGGAGAAAAAAAACGAAAAACCTGTGAAGAAGAGCAGTATCATCAAAATGATAGTTCTGCCAGCAATTTGACCATAAATCTTGTAAAAAAATTATTAATTATTTGTTAAAAGCGGGTTAATGAGAAAAATTCTGGTTATTCCTTCCTGCCGCAACAAATAAGCATCCATTTCTTGCAAAACCCTTACTGGTACAGGCATTTTGCGAGTAGCGTACCTACTTTTGAAAAAAAATATCGCAAAATGTTCCCCCTTCCTTCACCCAATGCACTCCCGTTTTTCATCTTCTTATAGATCAGCTATTTTTATTAACTGGCAGGGAGCGCTTCCCCATTGGTAAAACCTTTACACATGTTCATAAAAAGCAAAAGAGAGCTCAACCTCCTATTCATTACACATAGCCAGTTGGTCGATCTGGCCGGGCTATTTCGCGCCCGGGTGTGCCGGGAGTGCGGCTGGAGCGAAGCCACATATTACCGCCGTATGAAGATTGTCAACAAGGGGGCACTAAGCAATGCGGAAAGGGAAAAAATAAGGTCCGTTGCCATAGAGCTGGTGGGGATAATACTGACCCACTGTAGCCTGGAGCATCCTGCTAAGGCATAATATAATAATTCCGTAACTTGCCGTGCATAACGGCTACGCTCTATTTTAATTATTAAATGTGATAGGATGGACAATCATTCCCGTCCTGACCTTACGGAGGAAGCTAAGGAGGCATTTAGCACCGTATTCAGGACGCACTATAAGCTACTCTGCGCCCACGCCTACACCTTGCTCCAGGACGAGCAGGCAGCAAAGGATGCCGTGCAGCAGGCGTTTATGCTCTGTATGCAGCGGCATGCAGACATTCACTCCATAGCCTCCTATTTACATAAGGCGGTGTACCATAATTGTCTGAAAATGATTGAGTTGCGAAAAAGACAATCAAGCACCTACTTGGATGATGCATTAGCTAATAAGGAATCAGTGTACCCCGACCAGGATTTGCTGGCAGGACAAGATTTTTCGAAAGTAAGGCAGTTGGAAACGGCGTTGGAGCAGCTTCCCCGCCAGTGCAAGGAAGCCATGCGACTGGTTTATATTGAACGGAGGAAATACAATGAAGCGGCAGACATCATGGGGATATCAAAAAATAGTATAAAAACCCATTTGCGAAAAGGGATTTCTTCTTTGCGACTTTTGTTAAAAAGCCCCTTTTCTAATGCCTAATTTCACCCTTATTTATTAACAGACGCTCTAATTTGGAGAAACAAGCCCCATATATGGAGGATTTCGAGATTCGGGATTTGATTGTGATGGCACATTATGGCATCATTTCCCCTGAAGATAAGGCGCGACTGGAGGCCATTTTGGCTTCCAATGAGGAAGCGCGCGCCCTACGGGCGGAAATTGAAGCCGCTGTTCCCCAACAGCAGGCGTTGGAATTTATGGAAAGAGTAGACACAGAAAAGGCGCATGCGCAGATTTTCGATCTCCATGCTAGAAAAGTTTATAAAAGAAGCAATCGTCGGCGTTGGTTGGCTGCTGCCGCTGTAATTGCAGGCATTTTGGCAACGGGCTACTTTCTATATACGCCGAAAGTTACCGAGGGGGACCACCTGTACGCCGCTGACCATTCCGCTATAACGCTCCAGCTGGCCAATGGACAAACGATTGTACTGAAAGATTCCGGGCAGCAAATCGTTACTGCGGGCCAGGTACAGCTAACCAATACCAACAGGGCGCTAACGTTTCGACCTGAAACAGGCATGACAAAGGGCTGGAACACACTCACCGTTCCACCACGATTAGATTATCGGGTGGAACTTTCAGACGGATCTGTTGTGTGGCTCAATAGCACCTCAAAGATGCGCTTCCCTTTTGCCTTTGAGCAAGAAAAGCGAGAGGTTTATATTGAGGGTGAGGCATATTTTGAAGTGATGGCCGATTCTCAACGCCCCTTTATAGTACATGCTAACAACACCAACATCCAGGTACTTGGCACATCGTTCAACGTTAACGCCTATTTTCCTAACCGCGTGACCACTTCCCTCGTTACGGGAAAAGTTGCTTTGGAAACCGGGCAGGAAAGGATAGCCCTGTCCCCTGGCAAGGAAGCCATTATCCAAAATGGGGCAGAAAGCAAGGTGCAGAACTTCGATACCCAGATCACGCTGGGATGGAAGCAGGGGGTTCACTATTTTGAGAACGCTCCAATGCGGGAAATTGCTGAAATGATTCCACGGTGGTTTAATGAAAGGATTGTAATTGACGATTCCAAGGCAGGCGAAGCCACTTTCCGCATCAAAATCTACCGCCATCAACCCCTAAAAGAGTTTATCAACCAGATCAACAGCACGCGCACCGTTGTGCTGTATTATAAGGATGGCATCTTGCACTGCAGGTCCGTTTAAGGAACTTATGTTCAGCCATGGTCGTGTTTGAACAGTGGCAGTACCTCCGATGTGATGCTCGTTAATCAAGACGATGGCAGGTTGGTCAGAAGAACACAACCTGGAATTATTACTACCGCTATTTATGGATCATAGGCACCAGTTTTATAGGCATGGAAACAACCGTAAATATTGTCACCCTGAACGTTACCCCAATAGTTATTGTTTCCGAATAAGCAAGCTGGCAAGGCGATGCAGAATGCCTAAAAAAACTACAGTGATCCCAGTCTAACCGCTGGCGCATCTTCCTTTCCATTCTTGATAGCAATTGAAAAGGAATAGTAAACAGCCTAAGCCCGTTCAAAACGTGGTTTAATCCTAAATCATTGTACAGCAAGAGCAAAAAGCTCCATTTGGAATTTACTTTCATAAAACGGTTGGTTTAATAAACTGTCATACTACTTCTACTAAAGATGCATTTTCAATCAAAATGAGTTAATACCAATCAGTTTTATTATCATCATTAACATTTCTATAGCAAATAGTTATTCCTGGTCGAGTCTTCTGACTGACCAGAAAGGAAGGAGGACCGGAGGTTCTACAAACAATGCAGGTGCTCCGGTTGGGAAGAAGACATTAACTGGGTGGGAACACAGTCACCATATACTATCGGGATGGCATCTTGCATTGCAGATCAATATGACCCGCTGCAATATGTCCGCAGTAGAAATCATTAAATTGTAGGTAATTGGAGGTGATGGATTAGAGCTCCATTACCCGGGTAGTAATCTCCGGTAAGGATAGACGAAGGACTGCTTTTACGAGCTTGGCGTTGTACACTTTTCCTCCACTTACTACTGCCAGTCAATATATTTATTTATGATCCGCTTTGTATCCCTGATGGTTGTATCCCTTTTCTTGTATGGACAAGCATTCGCTCAGTGTAATGTAGATATGGACGAGGATGAATTTCAGCCCATATGCTACACCTGGTGGGGTATGTATGCAACAGAGCTTGCTCCGTGGGCTATCGAAGAGCCGGGCTGGTCCTACTCATGGTTACCAACAACGGGCTTGGATAATCCCAATATCCTGCATCCAATGGCAAATCCGATGACAACAACGACCTATACACTTACCGTTACTGCACCGGGATGCGGTACTTTTGTGGGGGGCACCAGCAGAGTAGAGGTGATGCCTGCTACACCAGCCATTACCCCCGCAGGACCTGTTACTTATACTTATATGGACACAAGCCTGCTGGTGCTAAAGTCCAACGCTCCATACGGAGGATGGTATAAAAATGATGTGTTAGTTCAAGGCTGCTGTAATGACTCCTTAATAGTGACCTATTCCACCAGCAGCAATGTGACCGACTACTATAGGTACTACTCCCCTTATAGCTGCGAAAGGTGGTCAAATATTGTAGAGGTGAACTATATAGGATGCGGCATATGCCGGGTTACACTACATGATACCCCGGCGGACGTGTCCGGTCAGAAAACTGACAAGGTGAAGGCAATTGGTGAATTGGCAAGTATAAAGTTGTTCCCCAACCCTGCCAGCACTCGCCTTACTATTTCCTGCAAAAACCCGATCCGTGAAGTAGAGATTATAAACATAGCTGGCGTTAGTGTAAAACGCATGCACGCAAATGGCAGCAGCCCGTATAGCTTTGGCATAGAAGATATTCCGAACGGGTACTATATATGTAGTATCAAACTGACCAGTGGGGTAAAGCAACTCCCCTTTATAGTAAAAAGGTAATATGCCTATTATTCCCTTATAGGTACGCTCAACTGACCCGCACGAAGATCAAGCTCACACAAGGTGTTCCAATACTTTCCTGTAATGTAAAAATTACCGGTTGCATGATTATAAGCGATACAATATATCAATCACTCTGTGTCTTCCAACACACAATAAATATCTTGTAGCTCATACCTCCTCAATCCTTCCCCCAAATCTATTATAGGAGCCGATGAATTTGTAGTTTCCATTACAGTAGCGCAAAAGAAGTCATCACCGGCTTCAAGTACCGTATCTATGACGTTAACACGAATAGACGCGTATTGCACAAAAGGATAATAGCTCTGGATGTAGGGAATTAAATAGCAATCAGTAGTGGAAATATTATAGGTGCTCCAACCATTGGTAAGAAGGACGTTCTTGAAGCAGTCTGTAATAGTGCGTTTCCCTAGTTTTTGTCCATTGCTAGCAACGGTTACTACGGAGATCCCCAAAGCAATGAGGAAGAGCAGTATATTGTATTTTTTCATAATTAAAAAAATTAGTGCGTATTTTCTGTCATATATGAACAAAAAACGTTTCAATAGCGTATTTTTTTACCCATCGCCAATGTCTATAACCGGTGCTTGTGAATCCTTCACTTCAATCAATGTGGCACAAAGGAAAAGTTGAGTACCACCTAAAGAAGAGTCAGGATTAATTTCTGCTGATGCATTTATTATAAATCGACACTTTCCAACTGCCGACAGAGCCGAAGAACATGAAGAATTTGTTAAGGCTACTGAATCTGTTCCATTTGTAAGTGTGATGTTGGAATAGCAACTAGTAACAACGTTTGTGCCTAGCGAACTGACTTTGCTCGCGACTGTAAACACAACTATGGTGAAGGCAGTCAGAAATAATACTGGTATGCGATATTTCGGGTCCTGGGGCATAGATTATAATTGACGAGTAACCATTTTATATCAAGTTACGACCCTTTACTGCTATTAGCCAGCAGTTTAAATGTAAAATATTCTCAGCCGTTGTTAGTCTTACAATTTAGGAAGCCGTTGTTGTGTCTTTTGAGCAATAACCTGCGCGCCAGAATAAAGCTAACAAGTGCACAGGTAGCTTTGGATATCGTCAATGATGAGTGTCACGATGTGTCAATAGGTTCTGACCAGCAATCTCACGCCAGGAGGTATATAATTAAATCGGCAATTCACCTCCCTAATTTACGCTGCTTTGCTCCGTTAGTTTCACCCCGACTTCAGTTGTTGGTCAGAACTTAGCGAAGCGATCTCACTGGCTTCGGCCAGTAACCACAAAAACGGCATCGGCGCAGGAAGTCCATAACTATGCGCCGCGGGTTCAACAAGTGAGAACCCTCTGGGACAAAATACAATATAAGTATGATTTCCTTCCTGGAATTGTCTTCTGACCGACCGGCTCCAGAAGAAGGATCAGTTGTGTTCTTTCCGTTCGGTCAGAAGACACGACCGGGGCATCCAGGTTGAACACCCAATTGACCAGTTATTTTTGCCGCTCGTCATAGAAACTCTCATTTTGCACGAATTTCATTCACCCTTTTACCCGGCTGAATTCTCTTAATTTAAGCAGCAAGGATGTAGTGAAGGCTCATTCAGCTGACTATCAATATACTATAAAGTAAAAATATAATTAAGTAATGATTATAACACAAAAAGCCTTTTTTTTCCTTCCGTTTATAGTACTTAGCCTTCCTATCCATGCTCAGGAGGCCAATTCATACACTATTACCGCACACATCGAAGGGGTGCCTGATGGCACCGAGTATTTCCTCCGTAAAAATAAAGAAGGCGGAGGGACTGATACGGTAGCCAGAGGTGCCGTAGTGAGCAACAGGCTACATATTACCGGAGCTGTTAGGGAGCCTGAGCTTCACTTTCTATTCCTGAAAGATCAAAAAGAGTATTTCCCCTTACTCCTGGAGAATGACAAGTTCAGCATACGAGGAGCTTTTACAGAATGGCCTAAGATAAAAGTAGATGGTCCTGCTCATAACAAAGAGTATCAGGAAATGAAAGCTGTTCTTAATGTGGATTTGGATAAAGCTAAGGAGCTGAAGGATGAGATTGCCAAATATTCCATGAATTTATCCGACACTGCACGATTGCGAAAACTTTACAAGGAAAGGGACTCAGTATTGAATCACTATTATGAAGTTTTACTTCCTACCGTTATAACAAAATACCCTAATAATGTTTATTCAGCTTTTCTAATCCATAAACAGCTAAAAACAAACGCGTCAGAGAAACTGAAATTTTTTAAAAAACTATCCTCCATTGTTCAGCAAAGCAAATACGGAAGGGAATTGTTGCAGGAAACCCAAATTCTAGTAAAGTCTGAAGTAGCGGGAGTAACCAATTCCGCTCCTGATTTTTCTCTACCGGCATTACAAACGGGCGAGTTGGTTTCTTTAAGGGAGTTTGCCTCTAGTAATAAGTACACGTATGTTGATTTTTGGGCTTCCTGGTGTAAACCGTGCAGGGCGCAGTTTCCAGAGTTAAAAGAGATATATAAGGAATATAGAAACAAGGGATTCAACGTGCTAGGTGTATCTATTGATAAGGATAAGGCCGCTTGGAAAAAAGCCGTAAAGGAGGAGGGGTTGGTTTGGATAAATGTATCGGACTTGAAGGGAAGCAAATCGGAGGTAAGCATCCTTTACGCATTGTCCTATATCCCTCGGTCCGTTCTGATTGACAAAAATGGAAAGATTATCGCCAGGAATATACATGGAGAAAAGCTGAAAGGGAAGTTGAAAGAACTGCTTCCTTGATTCACCATTCCTTGTCGTGTCTTCTGACCGACCAGCAAAGGAAGTTGGATCAATTATACTTTTCTCGTCAAGCGGAAGACACGACCACTACGAAAGACCGGAATGAGAAAAAGGCTAATCGCACATTTCGGAGGTGCGCTACGATAACAACAGCCGAGGCTGAGAACCACCGGCAGGTAATGAGATATACAACCTAAGTTATTTTAATAAAATCAACATAAGTATATGGCAAGGCTTCTCCCTTCATTCTTCCTTATAGTCTTATTCTTCTCATACGGAAAGGGGCAATCCAGAATCCAGCAAATAAAAGTTGGAGACAAGGTTCCTGAGTTAGTTTTTGGGAACATGAAGAACTATTATAAAGACAAGGCTAATCTAAGCGAGTTTAGAAGTAAATTGCTAATTATTGATGTATGGAATAGATGGTGCTCAAGTTGCATAAACGCATTTCCAAAAATGGAAAGGCTACAAAAAATATTTGAAGATAAAATAGCTATAATTCTGCTTACCGATGATCCGATTGAAGAATTCAATAAACTAAGAGAAAAATCATCTATAGTTAAAAACACCCGCTTACCATTTTCTATCGAGGACACATTAATCAATAAATTATTTCCTCACAAAGGAGTTCCCATGCATATCTGGATTGATACCACGGGAACTGCCATCGCCATAACAAGTGGATACAATACTACAGAAGGAACAATAAGAAACTATCTTAATGGCAATTTGCCTTCTATGAACAGAAGAGATAACGATATAATAGATTTTGAAAAGAAAAAACCATTATTTGCAGAAGGAAATGGCAGACAGTTAGATAAGCTCGTAGCCTATTCAACGCTTTTTGGAAGTTTAAAAAACTATCGTTTTTCTTCATCTTCATATTTACATGATTCTATTTCAAAGAAAATAATAGGCTTTCGAAAGCTGAATGCGAATTTGCCATCGCTAATATCGTTTGCCTATAATACTTCGGACATTATCCTCGATTTTCCCGAAGGGGAAAAGTATTTCAGTCCAATATCTGAAGATTCTATGAATCAGTTTGTAGAAAAATATCAGTATTCTTATGAGGTAAAATTGCCAGAAAGGTGGTATGACTCAATTTCAACTATTCAAAAGTATTTGCAGGAAGACATATGCAGATATTTTAACCTCAAAATAAAATTGGAAAACAAAAAACTACTTACTTACAACTTAATTTCAACTGGGAGCATTCACAGAATAGTTTCCAAAAACAGTAATACACAAGCTATATCTGAATTCCACCCCATCCTCATTAATCTCATTTTCAAAAATGCTCCTATATTGGCATTAACCAATGGCTTATCTTCCATCATCAACAAAAATAGACGGACAGATAAAATAGCAGTAAATAACAACACGGGATATTCAGGAAATATTGACATGGAAATTTCAATACCAGATGCATCCATATGTTCTATCAACAAAGCACTAGCAGTACACAACCTGATGCTAATCCCAAAGTATGAAGTAAAGAAAGTTGCAATTGCCCGCTTAAGGGATTAAAAAAAAAGAGGCAGCCTCCAAAAGAGGCAGCCCCTAATATCAACTTTGATTTCGCTCAAAAAGCACTGAATCACTTAAGTATGCATTAAGGCTTGTAGAAAACTTCTTTTACCTGATATCTCTTGAAACCATCGCCAAGATCAATCAAAGGAGCACTAAGGTTTTCAGTTTCTTCTATTGTGAGGCAGCAGAAATCTACAAAGCTTTCGCATTCCTCAGCTTCAGCAGGAGTTGAAGCGTTAGCGATGTAAGGGCGGGCAGCAACTTTGGCATCAGCAGTTGCAGCAGGCGTGTTTGAAGCATTGGTCAATACATCGGTAGTGCTTCCATCGGTAAGGGTTAAGACTTCAAAACAGGCTGTAATTTGTCTTTTACCGAAAGTATTAGCTTGTGACACAAGAGCCGCGCTAATAGCGAGAATGGCGATAACTGCCATGAAACTTAATTTGAACTTTTTCATGATAAAATGTTTTAAATTTGTTAAATAATAAAGGGTGAACAAGAAGCTGTTTTTACAAGACAGATTGACAAACTTGTTTATTGCGCAATAAATATTTAGAAGTGGTGAGGAGATTTACTTCCCCTTTGTCCACTTGTTTAGTCTTAATTGAATGATTAACGCAATTAAAGCCAGTAGAGTTAACACTATGTTGAGCGTCAAATGTTGGTGCCAATCAAGTGAGGAAATGACGCCCCCGCAGCTACAGGGAATGTTACGCATATAGTTTAGAACATAATACACATGCGCTGTAAAGATTAGCATCAACCCTAGGGACGCTATTAGCCCAAGTAGCTTGGTCTTTTTAACAATAAGCAATAGTGCTATGGCAATTTCTAGTAGCGGAATGAAAAAGGTGAGAAATGGCGCATATTGGCTAAAGTAAGGCAACTTTCGCAACTGAAACCGAAAGTCATAGTATTCTATAAGCTTGCTGGTACCTGTGTAAAGCCATACTATTAGGAGGATAGCGCAGATTACCTCTACGGCGAGTCGATAGATTTTTACTGTCCTCACAGGAGATTGCGGAATTGACAAGGATTTTTGCTTCATAAGATACACGTATTTATGAATTAAGGGTATAACAATTAATTATCGTATATATTCAACTATGTAATAAAAAAATCTTGCAGAATACTTCATCAACAGCATATCTTTTTAACCCGTCACCCAAGTCAATCAGTGGTGCTCTCATATCAGCAGTTTCCATTACTGTGGCACAGCAGAAAATTTCAGGATTTCCAACACATTCGTCAATTGGATCTATTACATTAGATGCACTTTGCACAAATTGATTAACCGATGCCTGGATCGTTGCCGCAGTACAGCCTAGTCCATTAAGTGGTACAGAAGATCCCATACCATTAGTAACAGTCATAGTGGCAAAGCAATCAGTTATTTGCTTCTTCCCAATGTCGCCTGCTTTTGTAGCGAATGCGAATCCAGTGGCTAGTATGGATATAAGTATGAGGTGGTTTATGCGAAAGATTTTCATGACTTTAATATTTGGAGGCACAATACAAGCAATATAGCTTTACAATTATGTTAGAAATACCATCTTGTAATCAGGTATAATATGATGTGGAATAGAATAATTGGCTATATGGTTACAAATCCTGTCTTAAGCTATTGTTGACGATCCTATGCTTTCTGCTAAATTGGTTATACGAAGCTAAGAATGCCCGGATGTAATATGACCGCAGTGAGTTTTTCTTTTTCAATATTATACCAGAGATTTTCTACTCTTTGAACTGGGGCGCCCCTTTTTAGGAGAACCAGCTATAGTTGAAACATCAATATTAATATTCATTTGATCACCCCTTCGCCAAATGTAGCCTGCAATTACTCTAGGTTTTCCCTGAATTGCGGAAGCTATAATCTGATAGCATCGTTGTACAGAATCCGCTGCGGACTTGAGGGTATTATAGCAGGCCACGGGCGTACCATTGGGTGTGAATTTGGTGACCTTAACGGCTCTTGAATAGTCACCGCGATCAGCTATATCGCGTTTGCGGCAATCCGAAAGTTCTATTTTCCGGCCATTTATTTCGATATCATTTAACTGATAGGTTTGTACACCTATATTTCCTATTTCAAGTAGATTTCCTGCTCTCCAAATATAGCCTCCGGCGTTGCCAACCAACCCTTGAATATTTTGCGAAATTGCTCGGTGTGGTATTCCAGTTATCTTTGAGGCAAGTGATTTGGCGACATAACTAGCAAGGACATTTCCCTGTAGATCGAGTTGCGTAATAGGTTTCCCCTTCTTTTGTCTATAAGAGCTCCATCTTTTTACCTGGTGATCTTGAATTTCTTTCTTGTTTATTTTATCTGCATCACCCTCCCGCCAGTAGTAACCTCCCGCGGTGCACATGTAATGCCGGACTGCATAGGAAATACTAGAATGATTGATAGCAGTTATCCGCGCAGCTTCCATAATACTTTTAAACGTAGCAATGAATTTTCCATCTTTGTCATATTGGGAAACAACTTTTCTTGATTTCATCAGGGATACCTGAAGTATCTCCATTAACTTCTGTTTGTTAGTCTGAAAATGGCTCTTCTGTCGGCCTATATCGTATGATCGGTGATTTTTCTGCGTGTAGGTGAGCAATGCCAGATTTTCTTGGCGTATATCCAATCCGTTACCATTCTTAGTGGTAATTATCAGGTTCGCATCATCCATATTAAACTTATCAATAAAGCAATAGTAAACTAACCGTGCGACTTGAAAATGATAGGTTCGGTTTTCCACTTGAATGGTTGTCTGTAACCTGAGGGTCCAGTCTTTCATCAACATGTTTCTGTCCCTGTTAACCTGGGGAGCTTTAATTATACAGGGAAAAGTGTGCGGCCGTCCCAACACATCATACATCAATCGTTCCAGGCGCTTTATTCTGCCAAAATTGGACACCTGGTACAAGCCATCGAGCCCAGGAATGTCATCCCAACATTCTCCGGGGCGGTCGTCCAGGCTTGTGTCCTTGTACGGCAAGTCTGCTAAATTGGTACTTAGGGTCATGGGTAACAGATTGGGTGGACCTAGTTTATTTCTACCATCAATTTACCCAAAACCACTGCAGCCTATATGCAGTAGAATGGCATAAATTAGAATAGTAATAGTAAATGCTAAGCAAAATTTGGATTTTTCACGCTTTTGGGAAAGGGCTGTCGATTACTCACTCGGCGGCCCTTTTCTGCTATAATCGCATACTGAGAACCTTCTCCGTTTCGTCAAGAGATTCTAGGTTGTGTCTTCGGACCAACCTGTACCTTTATTTCGGAACGATGCTGAAAATATTATTAGAGTTTTGACATGATTTCCTTCACCCTGAGGGTGAAATTTTGGGTCATTAAAATGAGGATGTGCTGTCAGGAATGGGATACTGCAGGTCGGTCAGAAGACACGACCTGGAATGTAACTCCAACAGAAAATGAGAAGAACAGACCAGCGAAACACCTGTCGAGGCCGCAAAGAGTAAGGCAGGTCGCTCAGAAGACAAGGCATGGAATCATTTAACAGATGGAATCATTTAACAGAAAGTTCGCATATATTTGTATTAAGCATAATTAAACATACGCTATGAGCAAGAAAAGTATATTCATTCCAACACCTCAGACAAAAATGACGCAATCTCAAAGACCAATCACTTCAACATTGCTTGACAAAATGGAGGACGGAAGAGAATTTGAGAGTTTATTAAAATATCAATACCAAGAGTTGAATTTTCTTAGTGAGTTGCGTAAAAGTATCAATGAGATAAAAGCAATTCGAGGGAGGGAGATAATTTGCTATGTAGCAAACGTTGTTAAGCCAAGCGCAGCTATTTCCATCGAAGATGCTGATGATTTGCCTTTTTACGAAATGGTTTCATCATTACCTGCAGATTGTAAAGAAATTGATATCGTATTAGTAACGCCCGGCGGTTATGCGCATCAAGTTGCAAAATTTGTAAATAAGCTTAGACCGCGTTTTGATAGGATAACTTTTGTACTTCTAAATAAGACTATGAGCGCTGGTACAATCTTTATTATGTCAGGTGATGAGATTATAATGTCGAACCAATCACAAATTGGTCCAGTTGATCCACAAGTGCGAACAAAGACAGGTGAATTTGTTCCTGCTCAGTCTATACTTACTTTGATAGAGGACATCAGATTAAGAGGTGATGAAGCTATAAAAAAGGGAGGCAAGCCTTCCTGGACAGATATTCAAATATTAAATGGGATAGACCCAAAAGAAATAGGCAATGCGTTGAATGCAAGCAATTATTCAATCCAATTAGTTGAGGAATATTTGCATAATTTTAAATTTAAGGATTGGAATTTGCATTCGGACGGAGTAACACCAGTTACTGCGGAGGAAAAAAAAGCGAGAGCAAATGAAATAGCCAAACTTCTTTGTGATCATAGTAAGTGGAAAAACCATGGGCATGCAATTACAAGAGAAGCTGCATGGGAGGTTTGCAAACTTAGAATAACTCATTCTGAAAGTGTTGAGGGCTTAGACAGGGCAATGAGAAGAATGTGGGCCCTTTTTTATTGGGTATTTGAAAATACTCCAATATCCAAAGCATTTATTTCGGAAAACTATTGTATCATGCGTGCTGCTAACCAGAATAATCCCAAAAATTAACACAATGGACTCCAAAATTGAATTACTTACAAGACTTGGTTTTTCCAGCGAATTCCTAAAACATATCTCTGAAGACTTTTTGGAAGACATTGAAGCATTAAAAGCAAGAGAAAACTTTGTGTTTGAGGAATTAAATGTTTTCCCTACAGAAATAGTCTATCCTGTAATTGACAAAACTCAAGAACCAGTAAATAGCTATGTAAACAAAAGCTGAACGTTAATAACTGTGCCTAATATCAGTTTACTGAAAAGCCGGGCTGATGTCTTAGGTGGTAAATCATCATTTTATAAAAATATCCTTGGCAAGACGGTTTACGTTTCCAATGTCCCGTCCATCAGTAAGCCGTCCCGTATGCTATAATATTTCGTGCCGCTACGCTTAAACACTTACCGAGGAAAAATTTGGATTTTCCGTGATTTTGAGCTAAGCTACCAAGTACACTTGGTAGCCCTTTTGTTTTTCAGGGAAATTAAGTGTGGAGAATGTGCCTTGCTAGTTTCAGAGATATTTTTTCTTTTATAGCCTTAAGGCTTTCCCCTTCCATTTCCTCACCTTCTACGATGCAGGAAGTAGAGCCATTGTGGTGTTGCCAAATATCAACTTCATGTATATTACGCTTCGTATCAATATAATAGTAGTTGAGTAATTCTTCGCTGCATCTGTAATAGTTATCCAGCAGGAAATCTGTTATGTCTATTTTTACATTCCCTGCGTAGCCGTACCAGTCCTTTACAAAGGAGTGCAGAAAAGGAGTGTATAGTTTTAGCGCGGTTTTCTGGTTATAGAATATTTTGAGGCACAACTCCAAAGCGGTGACCTTGGCATTCTCTCCATCACAGCCCCACCCAAAAGGATCTGCGAAGAAAGGTCGGAGAGCCATAGCGCGTCTTCGTTGGAGCTTCTTCCCGTTGACCCAGATTAGCCCATCCCCGCCATTTTTTGCTCTATGCACTTCAGGTATGTCATCCAGTATTGGTATCAAGTCGTCAGGATATGCATAACGAATGTCCAAGTGCAAATTGTCAATAGCCAATATACGGCCGAGGTCGGCTTTCTTAACCGGGGGCTTTTTAAGGGAATTATTCATGGTCAAACAGATTGATAACTTAGATTTAAGGTAAGTCATCCCACTGCGATAATACCGCAGTTACTGGTAACCACAAATGATCCTGCACACTATGCGCGGGACCATTGAAATATTTACAAATAACATCTCTTGTCAAACTCTAATTACATTCGCCAGCATTTGCTTCCCCGAATCCCCTTCCCGAAACGGAACCGGGAAGCTGCCGCAGATCTTCCCCCAGGTTTCCCGGATTGAGGCCGCTACCGGAGAGCCACCATCCTTTAGTGCGGGGTAAGTGAACTCCTGCAGCATCCAGCATATCCAGTACATAGTTGGCGCAATTGTACGCATCAATATGATAATCGCCGGGGGCTTGTACAGCGAAGTTTAACATGTTTTGAAGTTGCGATCCACTAATTTCCGCAGACCACTTTATATTGAAACCCCTGCCGCCATCATCACCCAGCACACCTGGCGCGGTTTTGCGACGAAGCGGGTCTATCTTTGTATGGGGGTAAAAGCCAATCGTTCTTCGGGTTGTGTGTCCGTTTACTGTCTGCTCGATGGTCAGAAAAACGTGACCAATGCCACCAAATATGGAAACCGGATCGGTTGTGCCAGCCGTAGGTTGATCCACCTGAACGGTGACAGTAGCATTTACCTGAGTAACAAAACACTTCAGGTATGCTTCTATATCATCAATCGGCTTCTTGGGCGCAAGCAAGGTTTCCGTGGGTCGGTTCACCGGTTTTATAATACCATCACCACTGCCGCCGCCACCGCCAGAACCGGTAGTACCGCCCCCACGTGGATTGGAGCCATCCGACCCACCGGGATACACGGGAATGGCATCAGTAATCCATATGATTTCGTCAATACATTCCGTAAAGAAATATTCCGGTGTTATACAATTACCGTTACCATCTCCTATACATGCCGACCAGGAGTAGCAACGGGGTACGATGATAACGCCCTGCGGTTGTATTTGCTCACGCATAGAGTGCAGCGGGAAAGCATTTTCCATTATTGCTGCCTGCTGGCCTGCAGACAAGCGGTTTGCCTGATAAGGTCTTTTGCCAAAGCCAAAATGGTTAAGGGCATTGAACAGGTGATTGATATCAGTAGCACCAGGCAGGGAGCTGACAGATGGGGGCGTCCAGTCATTCAACTGCGACCAGGAATAAAACTGGATCCGAACACTCGTATCACTCTCAACGGCCATAAACGCATGAAACAAGGAATCCTCACCTCGTTTGATAGGAACGATAAATACATCCGTTTGTCCATGGTTTCCCGTAAGGGCTTTGCCCCAATACGACATACCCAGGGGGCGAAGATGCGATAGGCAGGCGGCTTTTAGATCCGGCGTTTCCTCCATACGCTTAATAATTTCCTGAATATCGGGGTCGAGCTTTTCCATAATCTGCCACACGGGCTTGATGGATACAGGCGCATCTGCTTGGGGGGAATGAATACGATCATTCTTGCGGCATCCAAATAACAGGATTGAAAACAATAAGAGTACTTTCAACGATGGGGTAAATAAACAATGGACTGATTTCATTTTTTTTGTTCTATAATGTGAATAATTGGGGAGGAATACGGAATTATTTTTCTGGTTTTTGCTCCGGTTTTTGGATGATGAGATGGCAGAGGTCGGGGTCGTTCTTTATTCGTTCCATTTCCGTTTCGGCAATGTCGTCTATGTCGTTTTTTATGGTGATGAAATTGTTCTGCACCATCAGTGGCGTAACATTGCGTACAACAGGAAGTGGCTTGTAATTATCCTCTTCCTCTTTCAGCGCAGCATCGTCAAGCGTAAACTCTGCGCTGAAAGCTTTTAACCGGATTTTCTCATGGGGGTTATCTGCAACAGTGCCTACCATAACACCGGCGGACAGGTTGGCGATTTTTGATACGGGTACAGCATAATCGAGCTGGGTATTTTTGCTGACGCTGGTATCTGTCCGGTTAATAGAGATGTTCTCCCGCACCTGCACAATCTTCCCAATGCGTTCAGAAACAAATTTGGCACTGTCTCCGGAACATTGTCCGGCTACAATATTGCCGCAGATACTGATCAGCACATCCGCTTGTTCTTTGGAATAGTCTTTCCTGATCTGCTCAATCGACTGGACAGAAATAATAGGGGCCAGTAAATTGGATCTGCCGCTGGCCACCGTATGGTCAAGCGGTAGGTAGATCGTAGGATATTCATCGAATA
Source organism: Chitinophaga sp. XS-30 (assembly GCF_008086345.1). NCBI lineage: Bacteria > Pseudomonadati > Bacteroidota > Chitinophagia > Chitinophagales > Chitinophagaceae > Chitinophaga > Chitinophaga sp. XS-30. Next base: position 151,834 of record NZ_CP043006.1, read on the forward strand.
CCAGGCCGCATTTGATTTTCCCTTTGCGGTTAACGAGTTTCAGCATCCGGTTTCCATAAAGGGAAATTACGGCACCGTAGGTCTGTAGCTTCATCGGGTTGTTGCCACAGCACACGATTTTGGGATCATCGGGGTTGTTAATGTCCAGTGTAAAGTCCGATCCACTTAATATATAATACAGATGTGGTGAAGAAAGCTGAGCCATGCCGATCTTTGCAGAGGCGACCTGGCCTTCCAATTGTTCCAGCGCCCGGTTGAGAAAGGCGCTCACGAAGGGGTTCACAATACTTTCCAGTTCCGGTACAGACCCCAGCATAGGAAACAGTTCCTCGTAGGGCAACATTAATAACTCTATAACATGGGGCAACGTGCAGTATCTACCATCTTTATACCGCTTCAAATACCATATACAGGCTGCCACAAAATTTATTGGCGAAGCCACAAAAAATTCGCCGGTCTTACGTGCCCAGTCACGGTTTAGGCCGATAAGGATGCTTCTGCTCGCCTCCATCGCATCACTCATATCTTCCATCATGTCCGGGTCGAGCGGGTTGCAACGGTGCGACCGGGAGAGATCGTCGAAATTGATGACGTAGAAACCGGGCGGCTTTTTGTAGGTATCCTTAAATTGGAGATAGGTATTGTAAACAACTTTGGTAAGATCATCGTACTTCCAGTCGTAGCAAAAAAGCACATAGCCTTTTTGCACCATTTGCTTCAAGGCTGGAATAACAAAGTACCTGGATTTACCTCCCCCCGGACCAGAAACCAGTAAGGTGGCCCTGTAGGGATTTACAATATTCACATACATTCGCCGCACTCGACCCCGCCAGTGATAAATGGCAGGGAAATTCAGGGAATGTTCGTTGGTTATTAATTGCTCCTCCTGGGGGAAAGATTCGTTTTCCTCATTAAATATGTCCCCCTTCAGTTGTATGTTGATCAGGCGGCTGACCTTACTGCCACCAGCGAGCAAGAGGAAGTACCCAAAAGTGGTCAGCGAAATATATAAACCTGCTGTTAGTTGTGTGGAAAGCGACAGGTAGAAAAAGAGAATGCCGCCCCAGAACAACACAATCCCGCCGGTACACAGCAGGGCTACCATAGCCCGGCTGGTCTTCTCGTCTTTCTTTCCCTTCGTTCCCGTTACGCTCACAAGCAACAACAGGAGTACCAGTGCTTTGGAGATATGAATATTGCCCAGCATTTCCGTGCTGGCAATACGTAATAAAATTTTATCTGAAATACCCGAACGTAACCCTACAGCTGCAAAGGCCTCGTAACAAAAAATGTAAAAATGCAACGCCAGTAAAACCAGGCTGCCTTTTCGCAAAAAATCTGTAATGCCGCGCAGCGCCTGCGCGTTTTCGCCAGTATCCATACCACACAATTTTCCTGTTCACAACTGGGGCATCAGAGCCGCCGTTTACGTCTTTTCTTTTTGGCTTCTTTCAGCAGTTCCGGATCAACAAAACTATTTGTACGGGCGTAGCCATCCGCCTGATCGAAAAGGGAGAAAATTTTTTCCGTTACCTCAACATCCATGTTGGTCACTAACCTGTCTAAAGTGGAAAGAGCCGTTTGCATAGGAGCCACCAGCGGAACATGACCACTGCACCGCAAATGATCGGAAAATTGGTTGATCATGGAAGCTGAAACAATATGCTGCCGGAGGTAAGCGTGCATGCGGTCGGGCGCAGAAACAACCTGATCCGGCGGGGAGTTAATATGTCCCAAACGAAACTGCATTCTCCCGTTGGTATCGGACTGGGTAGTGACCACCAGACCCAATTGTGACCATGCCGCCAGCACCTGTTTAAATCCCTTGGAATAATCCGTTTGTCGCAACACTTCCTGAACAAAGAGCCGGTTCCAGGCAAGTTCTTTTGAGACCGGAGTAACCTGCATGCGATCAAGCAATTTTTCCGCTGTGTATTGAGGCCCCATAGCCGAAGCTTTGAACACAGATTGCGTTTGGTGATCTATAAAGGTGATGCCGAAAATCCCACCTTCTTTGGTCGTATAATATAAAGTGTCTATGTGCAGTTTGGACAGTTTTTCCCGAAACCGCTCCGGGGTTATTTCTCCCACCGAAAGGGCATCTTCTAAAGCGCACCTAACCCTGCTATAATCCGTGTAGAACCGTTTATTGACCAGATATTTTTCCTGCAGGAAGGTGAGCGTAGGTTCATCATAAATACTACTTGCCTTGATGGCGTTTCCGATACGATTGCCCCCCTGATCCAGCATACGGTAAAGCAGACCTCCGTGCCGGTGCATCCGGGTGCCGGGTTCCCCCGGATCGGCCTCAACGTTAAACTGCCGGAGTACCGCATTGTATTGCTCAAAAGTCTTATACTTGTAATAGTTCGCCACGGTTCTTACAATCCGGGAAATTTCCCCCTTTGTTTCCGCTTTTCCATACAAAGCTTTCTTTAGATCCGCAGGCCGCAAAACAGCCAGCTCCTCTGCCTTCTGATCCTCTGCACGAACCAGGTTATACGTCCGCTCAATCGCTTTCCTGGCGGGTTCGGATTCCCGCTCCACCAGATGGTGCAGGTCGATCCGTTCGCCGTTTGCCTGAATAGGCGTAGTAACCAAATGCACATGTTGATGCCCGGCATCCCGATGCTCATAGAGTAGATAGGGCTGTCCCCGAAATCCGATCCTTTCAAGGTAGTCCGCAGCAATGACTTTTAAACGATCCGGAGAGAGGGTTTCCCGAGGCGAAAAATTCAGGGAAACATGCACGCATTTATGACGGACAGTACTTCGCTTTTCTGCGAGGCGTTCCAACCGTTTGAGCTTATCCAAAAAGTTCAAACGGTCTGCATCTTTATGAAAGCCCACAGCCGTCAGTAATACCGCTTCGCCACGATCCAGTTTCCGTTCATTATAGATCAGCGCACCCCGGAGGCTCTTGCCACTTTTAAACCGCACTACCATCGTTCTGCAACTTGATCGATTCGTGCCTGAATGCCTGCCAATTTCTCCAGCAGTTGCACCTGCAAACTATTGGCAACCTGCAACAGGATTTCCGGAGGGAATGGCAATGAATTGATGCGCCGTACCACCTGGTTAAAATTATTACCCAGGGCATTTAGTTCGGTGCGCAGCAGAATCAGTTCCTCCATCAGCTCATCCACCGATTTATCCCGGGAAAAAACCTTTACAGGTTTCTGAAAGATCAACACACGGATATAATCCGCCATCCGTGCGTAAGCCGTTTGAGCCTGTTGCCTGCGGAGGCGCTCCAGCTCTTCCTGTGTTAACCGTACCGTCAGCCACCTATCTCGGTAGGCGGATTTTACCTCTTCTGGCATACTCTTTCACATTTACCATTTACACAGCCCGACTTCGGAGGGTGTGTTTCCCGGACGCTTGTTGCGGATGGGCAAGATCGCGGCGTGACACGCCCGTATATCTTGCTGACCACGGCAAGGCAGGCTGGTCAGCAAGGTAACCTTTGGGCTACCGCAGCAAAAAATTGTCTCCGTAAACCACAGGCTTGCTTTCCTTTTTTAGACAATGCTACCCAGGATTAATAAAACAGGTCGGCAGATTTAACCCCGTATTTTTTAACCCGCTCCTTAAACTCACGCCATAGCTTTATATTTGATTCCGCCATTTCCAAAGCCTCATCATCTGAGAGTTGATATAGGTTGATCACTTTTTCGCCCGCATCGGAGCCGGATGGGTGAGACGGAGCCAGAATGTTCCTGCTTCGCCCTTCGGAAACTTCCATAGATGGTGTAATGGATAAACTGCCATCTTCCACCCTGGTTTGTTTACCGGAAGCAAATACCATTGTTTTGTTTCTGAATGTTGCCATAATATATATCTTAGGTTTTTACAATTTTTTTCCGTGATTCAAATCATTTTCATTCATCCGATGTCGCCTGGTGGAAACATATGGGTGTCTTGCCGCAACAACAAACTCCAACGGAGAAGGAATCTCATTATCTAAATATTGATGTAGGCTTATGCCACCGGGTCCTGTATAACGCAGACCATTTATTTCGAAATATGGCATATGCATGTGGGGATCGTAGAGCATAATAAATTCGAAATCTATTTGTTGGCCATTTTGTTGTCCGGATGAGTGTAGTGAAAATATTGTCCACTCCAGATTTTCCAATCTTTCATATTCTAACTGCAAATAGTTTGGTTGATCATACTCCACAACTTTTATATACTCACTAAGCTGCTCCACCAGCGAATTGCCCCCTGGATTGTTAAGATTCAAATGAGCCTCAAAATATCCTGCCTTTTTAAGCGGCTCCAAAAACTGCCCCGCCATCGTAAGACATGCATCATATGGAATATTTGCAAGTGTCATGTATAACTCTTTATTAAGGATGAAACCCTCTTTTCTGCCCTGGGTGGATACTTGTTTTCCACGACCTGTTTCTGCGCAGGCTTAGCGTGGGATCAAGAATATTTTTGACCAATTCTTTGGGTGAAGGCACTTGCGGTGGTCGGTCAATATGATAATGAAAACTTCCCTTTCCCGGGATGCTGGCATTAATGCTTTTAAGATCAGCCTGCCCCTGGTAATAAGTGAATGCAAATTCAAAGGAAACGGGATGCTTATCAGTAAGCCCGCTGCTATAAATGCGAAAGGCTGCTGGTGTATCGTTCAGCCGATCCGGGATAAGCATATCGCTAAGCCCAACGCTTTCCAGTCTGGAATCTTCTTCAAATGAGATGATGTTGGAACGCATTTGCTTTTCAAGACTGCCCTTATTGTTGTTTACATTCAGGGAAGGGTCGAGATAACCCTTTTCCTCCAACGGTTTTAGCTGGCGTCGGATTTCGCTGTCGAATGAATCAAGGTCATTAATGTTCATAGCTTACTTATTGGATGATGTGGTAAAGGAAATTAAACCTGAGTTTTGCGAGGTCTGGATGCAGGGATAGATTACCGCTTCCGCCTTTTATACTTTCCTGGTGGGATGTTGTGCTTCCTCATTTTTCTTTGCCGGTTCAGGTCTAACATAACACTGTCGATCAGCTCCAATGGAGGTGGAATTCTTTCGTTGATCTTCTCTACTTTAGGCGCTTGTTGGGGAAGCCGGACAGCAATGTTTATTAACCTATATGATGTGGTTGAGGATTCGTTGTCGAATTCAAATAAATAAATGAAATTGACGGGTTTTTCATTGAATCGGCCGTTCGACTTGAGCGTAAAATGCCCGAATGTATCCCCGGGGAAATGGTTGATGGGTAAATGTTTGTCGTTGGGCATGCCCAGGTCAATCACCTTGAGGTATTCTGTCAGCTGGTCGGTAAGGGATTGTCCGTTGTCGTTGAGGCCATTGAGACTGTCAGCCGTATATCCTGCGGTTTCCAATGGCCGGATAATATTCTCCGCCATTTCCTTTATGGCCAGATCTGTTTTGTCAGGGTCTAATGACCTCCAGGGAGCGGGAATAGGATACATGTCCAACTGTATTTCTTCCGCTGGCCGTCCCTTCAGGCTTGCCACTGTTTTTGAATGGCGAACGCCAGCAAAATTATCATCCAGACGGCATTGGAATGTATGGGTGTATGTAGCATCTATATTGCTGAAATCATTCCTGGTCGCTACCTGAAATTCAATCAAGTTTTGCCGTTTATTTTCATTATACCGGAGCTTGTTTGTGTTTGGTACTTCATTAAAAATCACATTAAAGTATTCAAAAAGAAAATCCTCCGTAGAGCGCTTGTGTTGCGGGTTTTCCGGCTGAATGACATCGCCCATTCCGTTAGCCGTTAAGTCGTTGGTAAAGTCTTTTGCAAGTTCACGTAAAGCCTTATCTCTTTTATCCATGTTGCAATTGTTATGTGGTTAGAAATGATAAAGATCAAATTCAAATGGAGGAGGGAAGCATGAGCCTGAAAGCCTATTTATTCAGTTGTTTTTCTGGCAATCTTTGCCGCCTCTCCAATGACTTACCAACGCAAAAATGCAATGCAGGAACAGGCGCATTTCACTGTTTTTCACAGAGGGAAAATAATATCTAAAAGAATTGAAATAGTGAACTGGAATGATTGTAGAATTAAATAAGAAAATGCAGGAAATAAATGTAGTTATCTGAACAGCAATGTTGGTATTTTTTAACCTCCAAATTGAGTTTTTATTTTCTCATTCCCAAGCCTGTTGAACGAAGCAAAGAACCACCTTTTAGAGATGATTTATTTTGTTCAATCAACTTATTGATGTCATCATAATCATATAAGAGCATTCCCCCAATTTTAGTGTACGGCAGAGTTCCATTTGCTCGTAAATGGTTCAAGGTTCCGGTAGATATATTGAGCAGTTCTTTTACTTCGTATGACTTTAGATATTTCTTCGTCTTGTTCTGCTCAAAAATCTGCTGGACAATTTCACGAAATTCCGATACTATCTCCCGCTGAAATTTTTCTAAATCTTCGATAGTTACAATCTGATGTCTGGATACATCAATAGCGGTCACCACCTTCTTCACACCTCCCATTACGCACAGTGATTTAGTTATGGCGAATTTCTGTCAGCAGAAAAGGGGTGTATCACTTTTTTTCACGTAGGGGAACAAAAAAAGGATCATCCTATGTGTAGAATGATCCTGATTTCTTAAAGGGAGCTGCGCTCTTTTTAAAGCCGTTCTTTCACCATTTCCATTGCCTGGCCTATGTTGTCTTTTTCTATTTTCGCGTATTTTAAAGTAGTAGCGAGTTTGGTATGTCCCATTAATTTGCTAACTGTTTCCAAAGGCACTTTGTTCTTCAAGGTAACAGTTGTGGCAAACGTATGCCTGGCCGTGTAAAAAGTCACTTCCTGCTGTACTCCGCAAATAGCGGCTATGACTTTGAGTGAATCATTAAGATCCTTGTTTGTGACAACCGGAAACAGCGATTGGCGCGGAATGTCACCCTCTTTAAGTTCATATTTTTTTATAATCCGGAGCGCCTGCGGGAGCAACGGTACATCAACGGATATATTGGTCTTGCTTCTGCGGGTTTTGATCCATAAGTTCCCATCATCTTCCAGTAGAATATTTGCTGGCTTCAGGCTTGTCAGGTCTTTAGGACCCAAACCGGTATAACAACTAAAGAGAAACAAATCCCGAACCATATTCAGCATCTTGTTAGGGAAATCCGGTTGCTCCTCTATACGCTGAAGTTCATGGCGTTTTAAATGGGGTATATCCGTTTCTTTGAATCTTAACTGGAAACTCTTGAAAGGATCTTCCCTCAGCCATTTCTGTTTTTTTGCCCAGGCGGTGAGTTTTTTCAAACGCTCCAAATGTTTCATGGTTCCGTTTATGGTACATGGATCGTTTGCTTTCAATGGAGTAGATTTTATAAACGGCTCTAAGCGTACAATAAAATCATAGTTCAACTCCCGCAGCGTTATATCATTTCTTCTAAGCACCTGTTTTAAATAGCGTTCCAGATATTTTTTTGTTGCCCGGTAGTTTTTGATTGTCCCTTCGGTCAATCCCTCCGGTTTCTCTTTAATATGCCTGTCGATCAGGTCGATCAGGGTCATATTACTGCTTTGGGTATCCGGATCAATACCTAAAAACCGCTGCTTTACCATCTCCGCTGTTACCACTTCCTTATCAAGCTGTAGATCCTGGTAATGCGCCGTTAATTTCGCCCGGACGTTCATCAGATAACTATTGACTTCTTTAAGTTCCGGAGATTTGTTTTTTGCCTCCCCTTTTGAGGCGTTCCAGTCCTTCGGAGAGAGGTACTGCTTCAACGCAAGTTCGAGGCGTTTTTTGTTCACGGTAATCCTTACATACAAGGGATGCTTACCGTCCTGTATCTGGTTCTTACGAAGCCAGAAATGGACACCAAACGTGTTTGTTGTTCTCATAACAAATCATTTTAAACGTGATTAAATCTGTTTACACTGTTTCTTTTTCACGATCACGAAAAACGACCTGCATTTTTATGTAAAACGGGTCAATTCGTACGTTACAACTTATTGCCTGTCAAACAGTTACAATAGGTTAGTCGACCTGCAAGTTAAGTCGACTTTTAGGTCGCCTTCTAGGTCACGTACAACTTGATAAAATATGTGTTGAAATATACCGGGTTGGAAACAAAAAAGCCAGTAAAACGTACATTTTACTGGCTTTTGAGCTTTTTTTTAATCCAAAATGTCGGGAAGACAGGATTATTTGTCGGGATGGCAAGATTCGAACTTGCGACCTCCTGGTCCCAAACCAGGCGCGATGACCGGACTACGCTACATCCCGAGCCTCAGGCGATGAAAATACATTCACCGGAATCCTTGTGGGCTGCAAAAGTACAAAAAGAAAATCAATAAAGCAACGGAAGTTCGGGGTTGGGCGTAATAATATTTTGGGGCACAGACGGGCGCATTCGCGGCGGGACCGCAATACAGCCCGGTACGAAGTTTGCCAGGCCGCTCCCCTGCTGGTTTCACGATCTGGCAATTGGTCCTGCTGAAATAATACAGCAGTGCGGGTATAATGCTTCGCAGTGGATGTATTCGGAGATCGTCGTTAGACTGCCGGAGATCAATCCCGCAGGTTGAAGATATTTTTCATCGCTTCATAGCTCAATTCCTGCCAGTTCACCTGGTTTGCGCCATCCCCGCTTTTCCGGGCAGCTACCTGAATACCCGCCGGTATCAGCACATATCTCAACTGCGGTGTTCCGGGTGTGCGGTTCAGAATATAAGCGGGCAAGCTGCTTGCTTCCAGGTCAATATCCGGCACAGGATCAGCTTCTTCGCGGTCACAGGCTGCCAGCATGCCAAGCAAAGCGATGGCCAGTAGTGGGGTTGTTCTTTTCATATTATTCATTTTATGATCAATCGTCCATTCATGCTCATGCAGCCACCGCAATTCCGAAAACGCTTTTGGGGTATCATATCTATTGGTGGCCTGCAACCCGGCACAGGTCCGGGCGTGTTCTGCTATTGATCCATAAAATTAGGGCTAACATTTTCGGGAGGTTTGTATAAACCCGACAAAAATCAACAGGCGCCCACGCAATTGTTTAAACCGGGAATTCGGGTTTAAGAATAATACTGCCTGTTGTTTTGCGTGATTCCATATCTGCATGAGCTGTAGCCGCCTCTGTTAATAAATAGATGGATGACTGTCCCGGTTCAAATACACCATTCCTTAACAAACAGAATATTTCAGACATTCCCTTTCCGCTTTTGTCCTGATAAAGCGGGTAGTCATTAAGTGCATCGTGCGCAAATTTTATTTTTCTATGCAGCATCATTTCGTTGTCTATATCAGGCATACCGGAAGGCCATCCGTATAATACAGCACTTCCGCCATCTTTAACTACAGTCAACGACTTCTCAAAAGTAGCCTTGCCTGTACCATCATACACAACATCAACACCTTTGGCCCCGGTATATTGGTTAACGGCAGCAACAAAATCCTCAGCCCCCATATCTATGACCTGATTGAAGCCGCGTTTTAACGCTAAATCTTTTTTTGCGGCACTTCCAACAGTTCCAATAACAGTAGCTCCCAATGCCTTTACCCATTGGCTCAATAGTGTGCCCACCCCGCCTGTCATGGCATGAATCAAAACCACTTCTCCTGATTCGACCTTATGGCTCTGTTTGATCAGCATGTGAGCTGTAAGACCCTTTATCATCACAGCAGCAGCTTGTTCAAAGGATATATCCTCCGGTAGTTTAAATATTTCATTGGTGTTGATGATTCTTCTTTCGGCATAGGCGCCGATTGATGCGTAATAGGCTACGCGGTCACCTACCGTAAATCCGCTGACATTTGTTCCAATTGCTTCAATGATGCCTGAGGCTTCGAAGCCAATGGGTGCAGGGTATTGGCTCATCGGAAAAGTTCCGTTCCTGAAAAATATATCCAAGAAGTTTACTCCTATAGCTTTCTGGGCAATCAGCACCTCATCAGGGCCGGGTTGTTCAAGTGTTATGCTTTGATATTTCAGTACGTCCGGTGCTCCCGGTTGTTCGATAAGGACAATACCACTTGGCTTATTGTTGTTCATTGAATTAATTTTGTTTTTGCAAAGCTAATGGTCACAGTCTCTTAATGCCAGTGTCTTCCCCGCAGGGAAGTACTTCCATGAAAGAAAGTTTTTAACTTTAGAGCATGGTTGACAAACTGGAAAATGGGAAAATATCCGACGATTGTAAACGCCACTTTAAAGCGATAAATGATACCTTGTACATTTTAAATGGTAAATGGAGAGTGATGATCATAGCTTGTCTGGCATCAGGTAAAAAGCGCTATCTGGAACTGCAGCGTATAGTTGAAGGTATAGGCCCCAAAATGCTTTCGAAGGAATTGAACAAGCTGGAATTAAACGGTCTGATTACAAGGTCAGCGCTGGAAACCAAGCCTGTTACAGTTGAATATGAACTTACTGAATATGCCCGGTCCCTTAAACCGCTGACAGATGAAATGGCTGTATGGGGTAAACAGCACCGGGATAAAGTTATTAAAGATATGACTGCAAAGTAGCTTTGGATTAAAACGAAAAAGGACAAACCATCTTTCGATAATTTGTCCTTTCTGGCTTGCGGTGAGGGCGGGATTCGAACCCGCGGTACAGTTTGACCCGTACGACGGTTTAGCAAACCGTTCCTTTCGGCCACTCAGGCACCTCACCTACGCTTGCAGGGCTGCAAAAATATGAATTATTTGCAACTTTCCAAAAGTGTCACGAACATTTTAAAGTCCCTTTCCTCCGTCGTCATTTATATTATCAATATCCGATATACGGCAACCTCGGCACCCGCAAACAATAAACCGGTGCAGCCACAAACGTGCTGCACCGGCAAGGCGTATTCGGGGTCAGGAGGATGTACAGGCCGGGAAATGTATCTGTCACAAAGATCCGGCGCCGGAGAACCATTGTAAAGCGTATTTGTACTGATTTTCAAGGGGTAGAAATACGCAAAAAGGCTGCCCGGGAGAGCAGCCTTTTTACATATCGTTCCAAAAAACAGCTTACCAGATCACTACCCTGTTCTCTGCGGGCAATACCATCTTCGCCCCTTCTCCGCAGCTCCAGGCTTCGGAAAATTCCGCCATATGCGGCAGCGGGCCGTTGATGCGGAAGCGTGCGGGGGAATGCGGGTCCGTCTGTATCTGGTTGCGCAGTCCGGCATCGGTAATATTGGCGTGCCATACCTGCGCCCAGCCCAGGAAGAAACGTTGCTTCCAGTTATAGCCGTCGATCAGTTCAGGCTCGGGCTTGCCTTCCAAAGATTTCTTCAGGGCGTAGTAGGCCAGTGTAAGGCCGCCCAGGTCCGCAATATTCTCCCCGATGGTCAGCGCCCCGTTGATCTTGAAACCGGGCAGCGGCTCCAGCCCGCCGAAATACGTAATATATTTTTGTGACAGCTGATCGAAGTTCTGACGGTCCTGGTCCGTCCACCAGTTCTGAAGGTTCCCTTCAGCATCGAACTGGGACCCCTGGTCGTCGAACCCGTGCGTGAACTCATGGCCGATCACCGCGATGATACCGCCGTAGTTGATCGCATCATCCGCATCGGGATTGAAGAACGGCGGCTGCAGGATACCTGCAGGGAACACGATCTCATTGTTCAGCGGATTGTAATAGGCGTTCACGGTCTGCGGCGTCATATACCAGTCGGATTTATCTACTTCCTTGCCGATCTTTTTCACCTGTTCATTGTGGTTGAATGCCGCGGCGCTCACCACGCTTTCAAACAGCTTGTCTTTCTCCACATCGATCTTTGAATAGTCCTTCCACTTATCCGGATAACCGATCTTGTAAGTAAATGCCTGCAATTTCTTATGCGCCATCTGTTTCGTGGAATCGCTCATCCAGGTGAGCTTGTCGATCCGCTCACCGTACACGGCGCGCACATTTTCGATCATTTCAGATACTTTCTGCTTGCTGGATTCCGGGAAATATTGCTTGGCGAACAGTTTGCCCAATGGCATGCCGAGCATACCGTCCGTGGAGCGGATAGCCCTTTCCATACGCGGACGCTGCGTAGTGCGGCCGGTCATCACGGTGCCGAAAAAGCGGAAATCCTCATCATCGAACTGCTTCGGCAGATACCCGGCAAAGCGGCTGAGCAGCTGAAAGCGGGTATAGGTCTTCAGCGTTTCCACCGGTGTGGATTTCAGCAGCTGATTCCCTTTGGCGATATAGTCCGTATTCTGCAGGATCAGGGTATCCGTCTTGACGTCCTGCTGGCCGGCAAAGCTCTGCCAGTCGAAGTCCGGCGCGAGGGTGGACAGTTCCCCGAAGGCGATCTTGTTATAAGTCTTTACAGGGTCGCGCAGCTCCACATTGGTCAACTGCAGTTTCGCCAATGCTGTTTCGAAAGCGAGGATGGCAGCACCGGGATTGGCGTCCGTAAATCCGGCCATGGAGAACATTTTATCCACATGCCCTACAAATTCCTGGCGCACGTTCATGGTGCTGGAATCCATTCTTTCGTAGTAGCTGCGTTCACCGAGGCTCAGCCCGTCCTGCCCACCATACACGGCATTCATCTTGCTGTTGCGTGCATCCGCCTCCACACCGAAACCGGCCCAGGTACTGACACCGATCTTCTGCAATTCGCCGCAGACCTTGGCCCAATCTGCCAGGGAGCTGATGCCGTTGATCTTGTCAAGATAAGGTTTCAGCGGCTCCAGTCCGCGTTTTTCAATCGTCACGGTATCCAGGAAAGCGGTATAATAATCCGCTATCTGCTGTTCTTCGGAACCTTTAGCGAGACCGCTGCGTTGGGCGATATCCTGGATGATGCCTTTGATGCGCACTTCCTTGTTCTCCTTGTCCAGGATGTTAAAAGCGCCCCAGCGGCTGTCTGTTCCGGGGATAGGGTTGGCTTTCTTCCAGTTGGCATTGGCAAAACCATCAAAGTCCTCACAGGGAGCAATGCTCTTGTCAATGGAAGTGGTGTCGAAAGCCGGGATTTTGGCTGTTTCAGGGCCCGCGGTATTACAGGCTGCACATGCAGCGAGCGCGAACACGGCCAGCATTCTCCTGCCGGCAGGGTTGTTTTGATGCATATTTATCAGGTTTAGTCAGTTAAATTTATCGAAGATTCGGCATTTATGAACATACTGTTGGATAAACGGCAGTATGGCTGGCCGGGCCGCCGTTGTGTCACTCCCTTCTGCGGCTGCTATGCTGACCGGGCTTCCGCTTTTCTTCCGGGGAGGGAAACCTGTGCAGCGCAGCGTTCCGGCCATTGCCGGGCAAAGAAACTGTCTTGTGAGCGCAGATAATTCGTAGGTTTGCAGGGTTAAACGAATAAACTTATGTCTTTTTCTTTCGGGCTGTTCCGTTTCCTTACGTATGGCAATATTTTCGTGGTCGGGCTTTTTATGTTACTGATGTTAATGGCTATGCTGATGGCGCCTTCCATGACCTCCGTAGTGATCTCCCTGACCATATCAGGCGTTGTGCTTTACCATAATATCCTTTGTCTCCGGCTGCAGCGGAGCCTGCGGGACGCCACGCTTCCCCTGGGCAATAATTTTCCCACTATCCTGATCGTTATGAGTGTGCTGAGCTTTATTTACAGCAGTTTCGTATTCAGCATGGTCGTAGATATGGCAAGGGTGCCCATGGCGGATTTCCGTAAAATGGTGGTGACCGGCAACGTGCCGCAGGAGCAGGTAACGCCGGAGATGCTGGATGCGATCCGCCGGATCGTGCTGACGCTGTTCGGCATTCATGGCCTGGCCGTCGCGGCCAACTGCGTTCTGTCCAGCTTCTTCCTCAACAAATGGAAGAACGCACAGGAAGAAGAAAAAGATTCATTCCTTGATATATAAACCCGAATCAGCCCATGCGAGCACCTCTGGCGGAAAGATTGAGACCGGCGTCACTGCATGACCTGGTGGGACAGGAGCACCTGACCGGCCAGGGCAGCATCCTGCAAAAAGCGATACTACAGGGTAAAGTGCCTTCCATGATCCTCTGGGGGCCGCCGGGGGTGGGCAAAACCACCATCGCCAATATCATCGCCAATTCCCTGCAGGTGCCTTTCTATACCCTCAGCGCTATTTCTTCCGGCGTGAAAGATATCCGGGAAGTGATAGATCTGGCCAAACAACGTCATGCCGTCCTGTTCATCGACGAGATACACCGGTTCAACAAATCCCAGCAGGATGCGCTCCTGGGCGCCGTGGAAAAAGGCATTATCACCCTGATCGGCGCCACCACGGAAAATCCTTCCTTTGAAGTGAACGCGGCCCTGCTTTCCCGCTGCCAGGTATATGTGCTGAAGGCCCTCGGTGAAGAACAACTCCTGCAACTGCTGCAGCAGGCCATGCAGAAAGACGAATGGCTGGCCACGAAAAAGATCGAACTGAAAGAAACCGAAGCGCTGTTCAATATCGCCGGCGGCGATGCCCGCAAGCTGCTCAACCTTTTTGAGCTGGTCGTGGATACGCTGCAGGATGAAGAACTGATCCTGGTCACCAATGAAAAAGTGATGCAGATCGCGCAGCAGCGGGTAGCTATTTATGATAAGACCGGCGAACAGCATTATGATATCGTTTCCGCTTTCATCAAATCCATCCGCGGCAGCGATCCTAATGCCGCTGTGTACTGGCTGGCCAGAATGATCGCGGGCGGAGAGGATGTAAAATTCATTGCACGGCGGCTGGTCATCCTGGCATCTGAAGATATCGGCAATGCCAATCCCAATGCCCTTTTGCTGGCTACCAGCTGCTTCCAGGCGGTGACGATGATCGGTCATCCGGAAGCGCGCATCATTCTGTCGCAATGCGCTACCTACCTGGCCTCCTCGCCCAAAAGCAATGCTTCCTACATGGCAATCGGCGCGGCCCAGGGCCTTGTGTCCCAAACGGGCGATCTTCCCGTGCCATTGCATATCCGCAACGCCCCTACGAAGCTGATGAAACAGCAGGGCTATGGAAAAGGATATGAATATTCTCACAGCTACGAAAACAATTTCTCTCAGCAGGAATACCTGCCGGATGCCATCAAAGGCACCAAACTCTACGATCCGGGAAAAAATGCGCGGGAGGATGAATTGCGGAAATACCTGAAACAACTCTGGAAAGAGAAATACGGGTATTGAAGCTGATGCAGGCGGGGCGCAAGCGGTTACTTCTCCTTGTCCAGTATCTCAAAAGTCAATTGCACCTGTTCGCCTTCGTCATCAACGATGGTCAGGGTATGCCTGCCTGCGGCGGGGCGCATGGGCATCTGGTGAAAATCGGTGGTAACACCTGCGAACACATTATCGAGGTGCCAGAATATCCTCGTGCCGGAATGGCGGTGCGTGGCCCTGAACACCGTCTGGCCTCTTGTACCATCCAGCTCTACCGGCACATATATCTTCGCATTCGGCCGCGGGTAGATCAGCTCCATGGACCGGCCCTGCGCCGCTTCTCCCTGGCAGCCGGGCTTGTAAGGCGGTAAGGGCTGGTAACTGTGGCGGGACCGGTAATAATGCTCCATCGCCGGTGGCAATACGAACCAGGATTTATGTTGCATCAGATGCGGCGGTTCACAGTCTGCCGTTACCCGGTAACGCCCTGTGGCGTCCAGATGTACCAGCTGGTGGTAGGGGCATGCGGCGGAGCGAAGACCGGCCGCGGGTACGGCCAGTGTATCCCTGTCTTCACAATGTTCCCCCGCGCGGTATCCGCTTTGGCGGCAGACGGCGATTTTCCGCAATTTGCCGGCGGGCGCTTCGAAGGTACCGGCAGTATGCAACAAACGGAATATGTCGAACATCACCGGCGCGGCGGTGGAAACACCGGTCAGTCCCGGCCTCCCCTCTCCGTCCGCATTACCTATCCATACGCCCACAACGTGCTGTGGCGTTACCCCGATCGCCCATCCATCCCTGAAACCGAAGCTGGTACCGGTTTTCCAGGCGATCCTCCTGGATGAGGAGAATTGCTGCCACAGGAATTCCTCACCAGGGCGCATCACTTCTTCCATCGCCTGGAAGGCATACCATATGGCGCCCGCGTCCAGCAGTCCGTGTAAAGCGGGAGCCTGCCGGGAAGGCAGGGTAAGATCTGGCTGGTATCCGGGCGGATGAAAATCGTCTGCATCATATTTGCCGTTGTATTGCTCCAGGTGCAGCATGGTGCGGGCCAGGCTGGCATAAATGCCGGCCAGCTCCCACAGCGAGGTTTCACCGCCGCCCAATATCATCGACAGGCCATAGTGGGATGCTGGTTTGCTCATAGTGGTCATCCCCAGTTTCCGCAACAGCAACAGGAAGCGCTCTGGACGGTATTGCTGCAGCAAACGCACAGCCGGGATATTCAGTGAACGGGCCAGCGCCTGCGATGCAGGCACGGCGCCGTCGTACTCCAGGTCGAAGTTCTGCGGCACGTACCCGCCCATTTGTGTAGGCACGTCAGGCACCAGGGCATGCGGCAACAGCAGGCCGTCGCTCAGCATGGCGGCGTAGAGCAGCGGTTTCAGGGTGCTGCCCGGACTTCTCGGCGCCTGTATCACGTCCACATAACTTTCCAGTTCAGGATCTCCCGGATCGTACACATTCCCGACGTAAGCGAGTGCCAGTCCGGTTTCCACATCCAGTACGAGAGCGGCGGCATTATTGATGCCGTTGGCCTTGAGCTGGTGATGATGACGCAGCAGGATGTCATTTACATTTTCCTGCAGCTCGCCGTCCAGCGAGGAGCGCAGGCGTGTAGGCGCATCCGTTGGCCGCTTGCGGAAACCGGCCCTGAAATGGTCGAGCAGATGCGGGGCCAGTTGCGGAAGGGGATGCGGTTTGTCCGGCAGCGGCTCGGCGCATGACAAAGCAAAGGTGGTGCTGTCTATCGTACCGTTTTGCCGCAATTTCTCCAGCAGTTCGTTTCGTTTATGGAAAAGCGTTCCCCTGTTCCTGCCGGGATGGATCAATGCCGGACTGTTGGGCAGTACGGCCAGGGTGGCGGTTTCCGCCCAGGAAAGCTGATGGGCGCTGCGGCCATAATACCGCCAGGCCGCGGCTTCCAGCCCTACCACATTACCGCCGAAGGGGGCGTTGCCTGCGTATAGGGCCAGGATGCTTTTTTTGGAATACGAGCATTCCAGCCGGGTGGCCATCACCATTTCAATCATTTTCTGCCACAGGTTGCGGGGCTTGTTGCGGTGCAGGCGGATCACCTGCATGGTGATGGTACTGGCGCCGCTGACCACCCTGCCCCCGGCGATATTCTGTTTGATGGCCCTGCCGAGCGACAGCGGATCTATGCCCCAATGGTAATAAAAGCGCTTGTCCTCATAAGCCAGGATACATTTTTCAAACTTCTCCGGCACCGCTTTGCCTGCCGGGAAACGCCACTGACCATCAGCGGCAATGGTAGCGCCAAGCAGCTGCCCTTTGCTGTCTTCCAGCACAAAGGAAGTGGGGGAACGGAAGAGCTTGCGTGGCAGCATGAAACCATACGCGATCAGCAATGCCGCCAGTATGCCCAGCCGCCACTTCCTTTTGATCACCCATTGCCTGAAGCGCTTCCAATGCATAAGTTCTGTTTACTTCACGACTTCCACCCACTTGCCGGGAGCAAAGGCATGTATCGTATTGTCATACATCGCTTCGCAGGAGGTGGCGGGAAGATAATACCTGCCGAGGTACGCAGCGTTCAGCAGTACCCGGTAGGTGACGCTGCGGTTCTCTTCCAGGTTGAAATAGGTGTACACCCTGTCGTCCCGGATATCCTGGTAGGTGTATGGGGATGAACGCATAACGCTGTCATTGCCCATCAGCCTTGTATTGATGATCTCCCATCCGGAGGGGAATACCTGTGAAAGGGCCATTTGCTCGTAATAACCGCGCTTTCCGGGGTTCCTCAGGGTAACCGTGGCTACGAAGTCAGTGCCCTGTTTCAGTTGCCCGGGATCCAGCTGCTGGCCGTTCCTGCTGGTGTATTGCACCTGCATGCCCAACACGTCAGGGTTATTCTCCGCATATGGATTTGTTCCCGCTTCAGGCTGGCCTCTCAAAATGAGACGGGCATACAGTACGTTCTGTCCCTTGTTCTGCAGTTGCAGCTGGCCATCTGTGTTTTTGAATGCCACCGGCGTTTGCGATACATAGGAAGCGCTGTTCACATCGCCGCCTGTTCCATTCAGTTTGTATGTGTAGGTCATTTTGCCGCCGGCTTTGTTCACCCCGCAATAATTGGCGATGGCGATGAGCGAGAAGGCGGTGGTCTGCGTACTGTACCAGGTATCCTGACCGAGACGGGCGGCCACCTGCCGGAGCAGCTCATTGGCGGTATTGCGCTGGCCCATGATCGTCAGGATTTCAAGGATCATAGCTTTATCCCGCAGGTCGGACCCGAAGGTGCCGCCCATCTGCGTATAAGGTTCTACGTTAGTGTTTAGTCCTTTAATGAGACTGTTGGCCGCTTCCGTTTGTCCGGCCAGCTTGTATGCCCCGGCCAGCCGCCATTTGGCGGCAACGGACAGGTACTGGAATGCTTTCAGGCGGTTCATGGCGCCCAGCTCCGGTGTTTTTGCCATGGCCAGGAGATATAACCGGTATGCCTGTACGAGATCTCCACGCGATGTAGTTATAGCTGCTCGGGCTCCAGCTTACGGCCTTGTTGCGCTGGAATTTCTTCCAGAGGTCCAGGAAACCGGCGGGTAACGCATATCCTCTTGCCTGCGCTTCCAGCATGAAATGCCCAACGTAGTTGGTGCTCCATTCATCCGCTGTTGTGGCGCCCGGCCAGTAACCGAGGCCGCCGTTCGTCAGCTGGAAGCCTTTCAGGCGGTTCAGCCCGGCTTTCACATTCCGTTCTATCTCTGCCGTCCGTTTTTCACTCAGGTCCATCAACTGGGACAATGCCAGCTGCGGGAATACAGCGGAAGTGGTCTGTTCCACACAACCATGCGGATAGCGGATGAGGTATTGCAGCCGTTTATCCAGGTTCATGGCGGGAATGGTAGATACTTCCAGTACGCCGCTGTTTGTGCCGGCCATACCCACGGCTTTGAAGTCCGTATTCCAGGAAGTGCCGGGCTCCAGTGTTTTTTCTATGACATTGGTGAGATAAGGGTTCGGGTTCCGCACATCCAGCTCTATCTCTTCTTCCGCCTTTTCCTTTCCGCTGGTAGCGGTGACCCTGAACTTGCCGATACCTGTCTTCGAACGGATCTTCACATCAAAATATACCATTTGCTCCCCGGGCTGCGGGAAGTTCACTTCTTTCGTACTTTCTCCCACCACTTCAAAGAAGGCATTGGAGGCCAGGGTAACACTGGCTTTGCGTACCTGCGGTTCCAGGCCGAATACGGTTACCGGCAGCTGTATGGTTTCGCCGGGCCCCAGCACCCGTGGCACTGTTGCCAGCAGCATCAGCGGTTTTTTAACGGCCGCGGTCTTATCCGCGGAGCCATACGCGCCATCCTGGCCGGCTACAACCATTGCTTTGACGGACCCGATGTATGGCGGCAGCTTGAACTGATGCGTTCTTTTCTCTCCTTTTTTCAACGCGAACGGCCCCATGAACACCACCACCGGTTTAAAGCGGTTGGCTTTTGCCGCGCTGGCATTTTTATTCAGCCCTTCGTCCCCGCCAATGCTCAGGATACGTTCCAGGTCCGCACCCCAGGCACCTAACACATAATCGAACAGGTCCCAGGTCTTTACACCCAGCGCCTCACGCGCATAGAAAACGCTGTGAGCATCCGGTGTTTTAAAGCGGGTAAGGTCCAGCAACCCTTCATCCACCACAGCAATCGTATAGGTCATGGCCTTGCCGCCGGTTTCGGAAACGGTGATGGCGGCCTCCGTCTCGGGCCGCAGCGTGGCAGGCAGGCTGATAGCGGGTTTCAGGATGGTATTCGGGTCTTCTACCAGGATGGGAATGGTACCGTACATGCGGATGGGCAGATCATTGGCTGTCTGCGCATGCGGCTGCAGCAGGCTGACGTTCACATAGATGTTGGGCGCCATGCTTTTATCTGCTTTGAAGCGGTACACCGTCTGCCCGGCTGTTGTATTGATCCAGTCCGTTTTCAACACCCTGCTGCCGGATTCTATACTGATGAGGCCCCTGCCGCCTTCGGCACTGGGAATGGTCAGCGTGATCTCGTCCCCTGCGTTATACTTTGTTTTGTCCGACGTAAAAACGAGCATGGCGGCTTCCGCAGGATTTTCTTTCTGCAGCCGTTCGGCATAGCTGGGCCAGTCGATATACACAGATTGGCCGGTGATATGGCCGCTTTCCAGGTCTTTCACCCGAACGAGGTAACGCCCCCACTCCGGCTGGCGGATCAGCAGCGGGTACATCCCTTTGCCGTTCTGCAGCGGGATGGTCTTTTTATCCAGCAGCTGATTGTAATTATCGTTCGTGAAATTGCTCAGGTCGTTCTCATTCTCATCCCACCACCAGCGCCAGCGCACTTTATACAGCTCTACCTGCACTTTGCGGTTGCCGCTGAGCAGTTTGCCATTGGCATCCACATTCACGATGCTTACCTGGTGTACTTTGTCCGTTACCAGCATGCCGGTAAGCCGGTCCCCTTCCGGAATGCTGACGCCTGCGTAGGAATCGAACACATGATAGGGCATGGAAAAGTTATCGATACTGAAATCGCCGCCCGGCTCAAATACCTTCACTTCAAAATTCGCCCGCAATACGCCCGGTGCGCGTTCTCCCACCGGAATATTGACCGGTACAGGGGCAGCGCCGCTTTCGTTCAGCGCTCCTTCAAAGATCGTTTTGTTCTCTGTATTGAAACTGGTCGTCGGATCATCGAAATGATAGCTGTCGAATTTCGGGAACACAGTGGTCTGCGAGCGGAGGGATACATCCACCTTGGCTTTGAGATGCTGTGCCGTGGCGCCGAAGAGCCATGCGGCGGTGAGTGTGCCTTTTGGCGCTTCCTTTCTGATCAGCGCGGGCTGATTGCCAAAATCCAGCTTTACTTTCAGGCGATTGGGCTTCACGGTTTCTATGCGCAGGTTCCGGGAGAATACCGCGCCGCCTACTTTAACCTTTGCCAGCCAGCTGCCGGTAGGCGCTTCCGGCTCCGTCAGCGTCTGGAAATTATAGAACCCGTTCAGGGATTCATGCTGATTGATCCTTTTATACAGCTGCCCTTTCGGGTTGTACAGTTCCAGTACCACAGGATGTTTGGGCGGCAGCTTATTGTCCTTGTCTTCCAGCAGGAAGGTGAGGAACAGGGAGTCGCCGGGCCGCCATACGCCGCGTTCGCCATACAGGAACCCTTTCATGCCCTGCTGCACCTCTTCCCCTTTCACATCAAAGCGGCTGAGCGGCAGGGAACTGCCGTCATCCAGCTTTAAATATCCCCTTTCATTGTCCCTTTTGGCGATGAGCATATACGGTTTGCGTTTCAGCTCAAACTGCGCGAACCCGTCACCATCGCTTTTGGTGCTGAAGATCACCTGCTGCTGATAGTCGAGCAACAGGAGGTCTACACCGGAGAGCGGTTTGGCATCCCGTATATCCGTTACCGCTACCATCATGCTGTTGTCATTCCCCCGCTTCGCAATAAGGCCGATATTGGAGGAAATGATATTGCGGGAAGCCCAGCGCTGTTTATTATAGTAAGAGTTGGTGCAGGGATCATCGCGCTCGGACCAGCTGTAACCATACGGGTAATAACTGTCGTACCGCCGCCAGAATGCATCGTCTTCATCAATTTTCTCCCCGTAATAGTATTCATCATCTTCATAGCTGCTTTCCTGCTGCCCGGCCGCGGTTGTGCCCTTGCAGGAATAGAGCGCATAGTCCCTGCGGAAACCGATCGTTACCCGGTAAATGGCGCCGGGCTCGGTTTTTACAAGGTTTTCCAGGTCTAAACTGAATCTCGTCCGTTTATGCAGGTCCAGCGACTTGTCTGTATCCAGCCGGATGGTCTTCTGTACTACGGGTTTGGCTACACGCCTCAGTTCTTCATCCCCGTTGAGGTTATTCCGTTGCAGGTATTGCGGTACATTGCTCTCGTAGATCTTCATCACCATAACATCTACCGCCTTCAGCCCCACGGCCTCGAAAGGCATGGCCAGCTTGCCGCTTTGCGGCATGATCACTCCTTTGCCCGGAATGCTGACGGAGGGAAGGCGGTTCTCGAACGTTACGCTGGCGGTGAAAGTTTTGTCCAGCCGGTCTTCAAATGCATTTAGGATACCTTCGTTCACCACTACGGAGTAGTTGCCTTCCAGCCGGTCCGGTGCATATACCCTTACTTCACTGCCATCAATGGTATAGCGCAATTCGCTGACGCCACCGATCCCGATCAGCCCTTCCAGGTTCTGGCTCATGTTGATGGGACAGGAGAATTGTACCAGCACGCATTCTTCCGGATCATAAACGGCTTTGATATCCAATACCTTGAAATCCCCGATGGCCGGTACTTCGATGGTTGCCGAATTTTTTTCTTCCGCGCCTATCGGCTGACCGTTCCAGGATATCGTCAACTGCTGGGGTGTCTGCTGCCGCACGATATTGCCGATGGTGAAGGTATAACTGCGGTTGGCCACATCATGCTGCCAGGTGATATTTGTTTTATCGCCGGAATATTTTGTGGTGATGAGTTTTTCCACAGCCTGCACATCTTCCGCATCCGCAGTGGACACGGTACCGGAAAAGGTCATGCGCTCTGTGCTGGTGCCGGCGGACCGGAGGCCATTGAGCACCACATCGAAAGATGGCGGGATCACCTGGAAATCAAACTTGAATTTCTCCAGTTTTGCCGGGACCTCCATGATCTTGCCGAGATGGAAAACGGCTTCGTATTTTTTCCCGGGCTCCAGGTTCTGGTCCGGCCGGAACTCCACGGTCGTGGCATCCAGCCAGTAAGCCTTTCCCTTGATGGACGGAGAGAAGGAGAACACTTCTTCTTTCAGGGCTTCATTCTGCGTATGCGTGATGTTCACTTCCCCCGCCAGTTGTACACGGATGGCGCTTTGTTTGGAAATGATGCCCGTTGTATAGGCTTCGATGTACTTTGCGAAAGCCGGGTCAATTTCTTTGGCGCTGCTGCCGCAGGCTGTTATCAGTGCGGACAGGCCGAGGCTTAACAACAAACAGGACAGGATTAAATACCGCTTGTTAAGGTGCATCATGAGGTTTGGTTTAGGACTGGCTAAAGTTATATTATTTTACCATTGCTGATGCGCAAAAAATTGTTCACGCATGCGGGCAATTCCTCCGTGTAGTGAGTGACGTAGATGAGCGTCACGGAGATGTGCCGGCACAATGTTTCAATGAGTTGTTTGAAATTATTCTTTTGATGGGCGTCCAGGCCCTGACAGGGCTCATCGAAGATGAGGAGCGGCGGGCTTTTCACCAGTGCGCGTGCCAGCAGTACCAGGCGTTGTACGCTGGCCGGAACCTGCCTGAACGGAACGTTCGCATACTGCGCAATTTCCAGTACCTGCATCCAGCCTGCTGCTTTTTCGAGCTGCGCCGGTGTGCAGGGACGGATGTAGCCGATGGTATCATAGAAGCCGGAACCGGTCACCTGCAGGCAGGTGGCCTGGGAGGAGAAATACTGGTGCAGTTCCGGGGATACGAAGCCTATTTTCCGCTTGATATCCCAGATGCTCTCCCCGCTACCCCGCCTGCGGTCGAACAAAATGATCCTGTTGGCGTATGACTGCGGGTTATCTGCGTTGATCAGGCTCAATAGCGTGGACTTTCCGGAGCCGTTAGGCCCCAGCAGCGCCCACTTTTCGCCGGGCCGTATGGTCCAGCTGATGCCATCCAGAATGGCATTGTCCCCATATTTCACATGAATATCATCCATTTGCGCGATCACCTCAAAACTGGCGGGTATGGCATCCGCTGTCAGTTTTTTGATGAGGGCGGCATCCGGCTCCGGCCCGGCATGCACGGCTTCCTCTTCCCGGTATTGCGCCAGGAAGGCCTGCCGGGTGAATGTTCCGGTTACACGGCCGTTTTCCAGCTGCAGCACGTGGGTGATGCTTTCCGGGAGCTCTTTGGGCGTGGTGACCAGCACCACGGTGGTGCCGGTGGCCGCCACATGGTCCACAATCCCGTGGAAGCCCTGCCTTGACTGTACGTCCAGCCCTATGAAAGGGTTATCCAGCAGGAGCAGGGAGGGCTTTTGCAGGAGGGCCCTGGCGATCATCACGCGGCGGGTTTCGCCATTGGAAAGCTTGATGAGTTCCTTTTTCAGCAGTGGCCGGAGGTTCAGCGGAGCCAGCAGCGGGTCTTCCCACTGCCCGTCCAGGTAAGCCTCCACCAACGGAGCGTCGGAGGAATCCATACTGTTGAAACGTTGCTGGTAGTAGAAATCTGTGGTATGGGACAGGTTCCTGAAATCATGATGATGCCCCACCATGGCCAGAAGGCGGCGATAATTGAAATACGGATCGGTCACGGGAAACGTTTCCCGGTAACGGTCGTAATAATGATGGGCCATCCTGCCATTGATGACGTTGTTCTTACCAAGTATGGTATGGAGAAGGCTGGTTTTGCCGGAACCACCGGGGCCTACAATGGCCCAGTGCTCCCCGGAGCGGATCTCCCAGCTGAGGTCCGTAAACAGGGTCTTGTCCAGATACCGTACCGTAATATGCTCAAGGGTCAGAAAAGGCTGCATCGTTTAAAAAGTTTGATCTGATGGTTTCCGGGGGCCTAATTTCGGCATACTGCCGCAGAAATCATATTCCAGGCGCTATTTATTTTGCAGACTGGTGCCGGTACGGCAAAAAGTGGTAAAAAGGTTTCCAAAAATATCGTACCTATGCAACGGTATGATCCAATGGCAAGTGAAGACATTCGGCGAACTGAGCCTTGAAGAGCTTTATCAGCTGCTGCGGCTAAGAAACGAAGTGTTTGTGGTGGAGCAGCATTGCCCGTACCTGGACCTGGACAATGCCGATCAGCTGGCGCTGCATGTGCTGGGGCATTCACCGGAAGGGCTGGCGGCCTATACCCGCCTGTTTGCTCCGGGTGTCCGGTCGGACCTGGCTTCGATCGGCAGGGTGGTTACCTCGCCCTCCGCACGGGGAACCGGGCTGGGACGGCAGCTGATGGAACGCTCCATTGCAGCAGTAGCCGCACATTGGGGACCCGTTCCGATCAGGATCAGCGCACAACTCTACCTGCAGCAATTCTATGAATCACTGGGTTTTGTAAAAAAAAGCGAAATGTACCTTGAAGATAACATACCCCATATCGAAATGGTAAAAGCGTAATATTCATTTAAAACAGCAACATGACACCACTCGAACAGCTGAAAACGATGCTGCATGAAAGGTATCACACCTACAAAAACGAAGAATACGGTATTGAGTTAATGCCCGGACTATCAGATGAAGAGATAGACACAGTAGCACGCCAGCTCCCTGGCAGGCAGGTACCTGCGGACATCCGGGAACTGTTGCAATTCACCAGCGGATTTTTATTTTTCGGCCTTGATGCCATTACTTTTGATGGCGTCAGGGAATTTGATATGCTCAATCTTATCCCTTTTCCAGTGCGCCTTGCGGGCGATGGTTATGGCAATTATTTTGTAGTGGATGTGGACAGAAGCGGCAAATGGGGCCCTGTGCTCTATGTACTCAATGATCCCCAGGTGATCATCAAACATTCGGAAAATGTTACCGAGTTCCTCCAGGATATCCATGCTTTCGGTAAAAGGACCGGCACTTCCTCCCTGGACGTGATCCATAACTCCACCATGGAAGATATCTGGGAGCGGAACAATGGCTTTATCACCCGTGATGATGCCCGTCATTCCAATGACCCGCAGCTGGAAGCATTTGCACAGCAACTCCCCTGGAATTACATGATCGCCGATCTGCGCGAAAAATCCGTGCGCTCCGGTTTTGCCTGGGGAAAGTTCGGCACCAATATGCGTAATGCGATCCGGGACAGGGATGCCCTGCTTTGGGGCATTGAGCGGAAACCGCCGCAACAGCGGAGACCGCCGTTCAACAACCGGCAACGATCGTTCAGATAAGTGAAAAAGCGCCTCCGGGCGCTTTTTTTATGTCTTTCTCCGGAGGAATGCCAAATGCTATAGCTTGACCGCCTGCTTCACTTTCCACATCGGGAACAGGTAAGACACACTGTATTGCATATCGAAAGCGCTGCCTTTATATCCTTTCCCGAAGCCGGGGATCACCAGCGGCGGAAAATCCTGCTTTGACAATTTGCTATTGATCAGGATACGTTCATGCAGGCTCCAGCCGAGGTAAAAATTCTTGAGCACTTCTACTTTGATGCCTACCGTCAATTCCACCCAATGCGCCATCTTGCTGGTTTTCGGATAACTCCCTTTCGTATCGCCCCAATAATCGTTGTAAATGGTGTACTCGGGTATTTCATAGCTGAAGAGGGCCAGGCCATAACGCATGCCGCCGTAGATCATAAAGTTCTCTTTCGGTATCTGTTTCTGCAGCAGGTTGTAGTTGGCGCCTATGGTGATGGACATGCCGCTGCCTTTGTAGGTGTAATTGCTGTCCGAATGCGAAGTATTGTTGTAACTGAGGTCCGAGGCTATGAACAAGCGGTCATTATACCTTGCATCGAGATTAACGGTCACATCCGTACGGTAAGGCTGAAAGGCCCTGACGGCAAACCGGGTGAGGTCCAGCCCCACCCTTACCCCGGCGGGCACGGATATCTTTATTTCCGGCAGCGAATCCTTTTTGGGGGATTGCGCTGCGGCGGCAAGGGCCTGCAACAACAGCAAGGCGCTAAAAATGTAAGGTAATATGCGTTTCATTGCCGGTTGTTACGTTGTTGTTTCTGATCTGGATGGACTGGACCACATTGCTGGTGTGCAACACCGTATCCAGTGTAAAATAGGTGGCGAAACCGCATCCGGCGGACACGAAACTCGGCTGGCGGCTGTAGCGGAAAATGAGGGTATCCGCTACCCGTCCGGAATCCGTCTGGAAATAGAACCGGCTGCTGTCCGCCGATCTGTCCAGCGAAAACTGCAGACCCTTCGTCGGGTCCCGGGCATAGATGCTGTCATCTTCCTTGCCAAAAGCATACAGCGTGACGCCTGGCATGGTCGTATCCTTCTCCACATTATTCAGCACATAGCGGAAGTTGGCGCGCAACTCCGTGCGAACGTCCACATCACAGACTTTTGTATCGTCATCACAGGCGGTAAGGCCGGTGATCATCACCCCGATCATCAGCAGGATATATCTCATTGCTTCAGTTCTTTTTTCAGAAATATGGCGGTATGGCTGTCTTTGCATTTGGCTACATCTTCAGGAGTACCGGTGCAGAGTATCTGCCCTCCGCCTTCACCGCCTTCAGGGCCCAAATCTACTACCCAATCCGCAACTTTCACTACATCGAGGTTATGTTCTATGACGAGTACGGTATTCCCTCTTTCCACCAGTTTGTTCAACACATTGAGCAACAGCTGGATGTCCTGGAAATGCAGGCCGGTGGTGGGCTCATCCAGGATGTAGATGGTTTTTCCCGTATCTTTTTTAGACAGTTCCGTAGCGATTTTCACCCGCTGCGCCTCGCCGCCCGAGAGCGTTACGGCGGACTGGCCGAGGGTAATGTATCCCAGGCCAACATCCTGCAGGGTCTTGATCTTGCGGTAAAGATATGGCACAGCCTGAAAGAATTCCACTGCCTCTTCCACGGTCATATCCAGTACATCTGAAATGGATTTGCCTTTATAGCGGATCTCCAGTGTTTCACGGTTATACCGGCGTCCGTTGCATTTTTCACAATGCACGTACACATCCGGCAGGAAATTCATTTCTATCACGCGTACGCCCGCGCCTTCGCAAACGTCACAGCGGCCGCCTTTTACGTTAAAGGAGAACCTGCCGGCATTGTATCCCCTGATCTTCGCTTCCGGCACAGCGGCAAACAGCTGGCGGATCTCCGTGAAGAACCCGCAGTAAGTGGCCGGGTTGCTGCGTGGCGTACGGCCTATCGGTGACTGGTCTATCTCGATGACCTTATCGATCTCTTCCAGGCCCTTTACGCTTTTGTAGGGCATCGGCACCAGCTTGGAATCATAAGCATGCCTGGAGAGGATGGGATACAACGTTTCATTGATCAGGGTGGATTTTCCGCTGCCGGACACGCCGGTTACGCAAATGAAAGCACCTAATGGCAGTTTGAGACTGACATTTTTGAGATTGTTGCCTGTAGCACCTTTCAGCTCCAGGAACTTCCCGTTGCCTTTTCTTCTTTTTTCCGGGATGGCGATCTCGCGGATACCGTTCAGGTAGCCTGCAGTGGCGGTATCCAGCCGGAGCATTTCTTTTGGCGTGCCTTGTGCCACTACCTGTCCGCCGTGAATGCCCGCACCCGGACCAATATCGATCAGGTGATCCGCATGCAGCATGATATCTTTATCGTGCTCCACCACGATCACCGTGTTACCCATTGTTTTCAGATTCCGCAAGGCATCGATCAGCCGCATATTGTCCCGCTGATGAAGACCGATGCTCGGCTCATCCAGGATGTAAGTGATCCCCATCAGCTGCGAACCGATCTGTGTAGCCAGGCGGATGCGTTGTGATTCGCCGCCGCTGAGCGAACGGGTAGCGCGGTTAAGGGTAAGGTAGGTCAAACCGACATCCAGCAGGAAGCCCAGCCGTTCGCGGATCTCCTTCAGCACATCTTTCGCGATCACATTCTGTTTATTGTCCAGCCGCTTTTCTATGCCGCCAAACCATTCCGCCAGCCTGCCCAGGTCCATTTCACCCAGCTCGGAGATGTTCTTTTCATCTACCTTGAACATCAGGCTTTCCTTTTTCAAACGGCTGCCGTTACATTCCGGGCAGGTAGAGAGCTGCATGAAACTTTCCGCCCAGTTGCGCACAGCATCGGAAGACGTATCATTGAAATAACGGCGGACCATGTTCACCACACCCTCGTATTCGGTCTCGTACATCTGCGTTCCGTTCTCTTCGAAGCCCATATCCACTTCCAGCTTGCCGTTCTCATCACCGTAGAGCAGCACATTCATGGCTTTCTCCGGGATCTTTTCGAGGGGAGCGGATAAAGAGAATTTATATTTTTTAGCGAGTTGCTGTATCTGTTTGAAGGAAAACGTGTCCCGCGCTTCGCCCAGCGGCACCAGCCCGCCATCGTTGATGGATTTGCTGTGATCCGGGATCACTTCATCCATATTGATCTGGTAAATGGTACCGAGACCTTTGCATCTTGGGCATGCGCCGTAGGGCGAGTTGAAGGAGAAGGTATTGGGAGACGGCTCTTCGTAGGAAATGCCGGTATCCTCGCACATCAGCTGGCGGCTGTATTGCGATACCTTATTCGTATCATGGTCCATGACGAACATCAGCCCTTTGCCCATCAGCAGGGCTTTCTGCACGCTCTGGCTGATCCTGGTGCGGGCGTCTTCCTGCACCTGAATGCGGTCGATCACCAGCTCGATGTCGTGGATCTTGTAGCGGTCCACCTGCATGCGTTCTTTCAGGTCCATCACTTCCCCGTCTACCCGCACTTTGAGATATCCCTGTTTGCGCACCTGCTCGAACAGTTCGCGGTAATGGCCTTTGCGGCCGCGGACGAGGGGAGCGAGGATGACCATCTTCTTTTTCGGGAAGCGGGTATAAATATGCGCCAGTATCTCTTCTTCCGAGAAACGCGTCATCCGTTTGCCGGTATTGAAGGAATAGGCTAAGCCAACGCGGGCGAACAGCAGGCGGAGGAAGTCGTATATTTCCGTGATGGTACCCACCGTGGAGCGGGGGTTCTTGTTCGTTGTTTTCTGTTCGATGGAAATGACGGGGGAAAGACCCATGACCTTATCCACATCCGGCCGCTCCATATCGCCGATGAACTGGCGGGCGTAGGCGGAGAAGCTCTCCATATACCGCCGTTGCCCTTCGGCATAAATGGTATCGAACGCCAGTGACGATTTGCCGCTGCCGCTGATTCCTGTTATCACCACCAGGCTGTTCTTGGGTATCTGGATGTCCAGGTTCTTGAGATTATGTTCCCGGGCGCCGTACACTTCGATCATCTCATCGTTCAAAGCCACCGGAGCGGGTTTTCCTGTAGTTTGTTGCTTTTGCTTTGCCATATAGTTCTCCGTACACGAAATTCAGGGTACTAAAGTACGGTTTTTACGGGGAATGGGGGTTGGGGAAGTTCGAATTCGGGGTATAAAAAACCGGGATGAAGTTTCCCCCATCCCGGCCAATATTTACAGGAAACTTTATCCTTTGAATTTCGCGAAGGCAGCAATGGCGTTATGCCCGCCAAAGCCAAAAGTATTGCTCAACGCCACGTTAATCGTGCGGGATTGTGCTTTGCCCAGGGTCAGGTTCAGGCCTGCGGGAATGTCTTCTCCCAGATCCGTTGTATTAATGGTGGGTGGAACCACATCGTCCTGTATCGCTTTGATGCAGGCAATGGCTTCGATAGCGCCGGCCGCGCCGAGCAGGTGCCCGGTCATGGACTTGGTGGCGCTGATATTCAGCTTGCCGGCATGGTCCCCGAAAACAGCCTGGATCGCTTTCAGCTCACTCACGTCGCCCAGCGGGGTGGAAGTGGCGTGCGCATTGATATAATCCACGTCCGTGATGCTCAGACCGGCATCTTCCAGTGCTTCTTTCATGCCCAGCTGTGCTCCCAGCCCTTCCGGATGGGTAGCGGTGAGGTGGTAGGCATCGCAGCTCATGGCGCCGCCGACCATTTCTCCGTAGATGGTAGCGCCGCGCGCAATCGCATGATCGTAGTCTTCCAGTACGATAGCGCCCGCTCCCTCGCCCATTACAAAACCATCACGGTCTTTATCAAACGGACGGGAGGCATGCAGCGCGTCCCCGTTACGGGTGGACAATGCTTTCAGCGCATTGAAGCCCGCAATGCTGGCGCGGGTGATAGGCCCTTCAGAGCCTCCGGCAATGATCATATTGGCCTTGCCGAGACGAATATAGTTGAAGGCATCCACCAATGCGCTGTTGGAAGAAGCGCAGGCGGAAACGGTGCAGTAGTTGATGCCCATCAGGCCATATTTAATGGCGATCTGGCCCGCCGCGATATCGGATATCAGCCGGGGTATGAAAAAAGGACTGAATTTGGGAACGAAATTAGCGGCGGCGAAGTCCAGTATCTGCTCCTCGAAAGTTTGCATACCACCGTTGCCGGAAGCCCATATCACGCCGAACTTGCTGCGATCGGTCTTCTCCAGGTCTACCCCGCAGTTGTGGATGGCCTCATGTGCAACCACCATGGCGTACTGTGTAAAGGTGTCCATTTTACGGGCTTCCTTCTTTTCGATAAAAGCATCGATATCCAGGCCTTTCAGCTCGTGGGCGAATTTTGTCTTGAATTCCGTAGTATCGAATTTGGTAATAGGTCCTGCGCCACTTTTGCCGGCTTTCAGGTTTTCCCAGAACGTGTTTACATCATTACCGATCGGCGTGATAGCTCCCATTCCGGTGACCACAACCCTCCTCAGTGTAACAGTACGCATAGATTTTTGCTTTAATAACAAAAGTTAAGGACGCAAAGGTAGTTACTTCTTATCAGGAAAATGCATACGCATAAAGAAAAAATAATATACGGCCTAAAATTGAAAATAAATGGGGATCATCGGCTCAGTGGTCTTCACCTGGGACAGGAACCAGATGAACAGTGCCATCACGGCCACGCTTCCCGCTACCGGCAGACGGGCCAGGCCGGTTTCCAGCTTCTGCTCCGCAACGGCGGGCAAAAAGTGCAGGAGGTAACCGGTCCCCATCAAAATGAATACCTGGGGGTAAGCGTACAGCACCTGGAAGAGCAGGCCTCCCTGGAAGTCATATACCACCTGGTGCAACAGCGCCCAGGCATCCCGGAAGGAAGCGGCATGGAAAAATATCCAGCAGAAACAAACCAGGTGAAAGGTAAAAAGGATGCCACCCAGTTTCCAGAGGCGCGCGGGCATCCGGGCTGCACCGGTCCTTTGCCGCCAAACCTTGTCCACCGCCAGCGCTCCGCCGTGGATACCGCCCCATACAATAAAATTCCAGCTGGCGCCGTGCCAGAACCCGCCGATGAGCATCGTGAGCATCAGATTGATATACTGCCGCAGCTTGCCTTTGCGGTTACCACCGAGCGGAATGTACACGTAATCCCGCAGCCAGGTGGATAAAGAGACATGCCACCGCCGCCAGAATTCCGTGATGGAGCTGCTTTTGTAAGGTTTATCGAAATTCGCCGGTATTTTAAAACCCATCCAGCGGGCAATGCCGATGGCCATATCAGAATACCCGGAAAAATCACAGTAGATCACCAGCGCGTAAGCATACACGCCGAGCAGGCATTCAATGCCGGTATGCCGGGAGGGATCGTCAAAAATATACTGCACGAAGTTCTGGTACACAAAATCGGAGATGACCACCTTCTTGAAAAGCCCCCCGAGAATGAGGAACATCCCCTTGCCCACGTCTTCCCGATCCAGCACATAAGGCTGCCGGATCTGCGGGATGAAGTCCGCCGCCCGCACGATGGGGCCCATCATGAGTTTCGGGAAGAAGGAGAGGAAGAACAGGTAGTCCATGAACCTGTCCACCGGCTTGATATCACGCCGGTACACATCAATCGTATAGCTGAGATTCTCGAAAGTATAAAAGGAAATGCCGATGGGCAGCAGGATGTGCAGCGGTGTGATGCGCCCCGCACCAAGGTCGTTGATAATGCCGATAAAGAAGTTCGTGTATTTGAAATACATCAGCATGCCGATATTGATCAGTATGCTGAACCAGAGCAATCCTTTCCTGACCTTTTCGCGCTGTTCCCGGTGGATGCGGTTGCTGAGATAAAAGTCCACAATAGCGGAAAGCACCACCAGGCCCACATATTCATTACAGGCTTTATAGAAAAAGTATAATGAGAACAGGGTGAACACCCATACCCTCCCCCGTTCGTACCTGCGTACCAGCTGGTAGCAGAGCAGGAAGGCGGCGAAGAAATAAAGGAAGAACGCACTGTTGAAGAGGATCGGGTCCGCTTCATTGTACCTCAGAACGTTCCACAGGTTTTCCGGTAAAGACATCGGTCAGTTCATTGTTTTTTATCCATTCATCATAAGCTGCTGCCACGGCATCGTACAACAGTTTTCCCTGCAGCGTATATCCATATGCGTTAAAATGTACCCTGTCGTTGCTCCATGCGCGGGCGAATCTTTTATCATTGCGCATGGCTTCATAAAAATCCCAGCAGGCGTAGCCGTTGTTCCGGCAGTATTCCAGTATTTCCTTGCGCAATACGGCTACCTGGGGGTTGGCGGCGTACGACACGCGGTAATAGGTGCGTGTTTTGGTGCCGACCTTCTTGCGGTAGGGGATCTGGCGCTTTTTCATCATGCCATACGGCGGCGTGGTAAAAAGCACTGCCGCTTCCGGCGCATATTCCCGGACCGTCTGCATCGTTCTCTCCATTTCCTGCCGGAGCTGTGCTGCGGTGCCCCCGCCGAAAGCCTCGTTGGTGCCAAGGGAGAAGATCAGCAGCTGCGGCTGCAGGATGTGCAGCTGCGCCGGCAAAGTAGCCGCATGCTGGTTGTAATGCATCCACTGAGCGCCGTTGATACCGATGGCGTGATACAGCACTCCGCAGGCCCCATTCTGCAGCAGCGCGCCATAAAAACGGAAACTGCCACCGGTGTGTTCCGGCCAGCGCAACTGAAAAGCGTTCAGGTTGCTGTCAGGCACGATCGTGGCTTGCTGCCCGTTTTCCGGGAAACCGGCATCTTCCTGTATGATGTCGGCATGGGACATGAACACCGGCGCTTTGCCAGGGCCAGCATCGTAAAAGACCTTTATGCGGCTGACGCTCCCCTGCTTTGCGGAGAACGACAACACGGGGCGCGGCTGCATCGTGGAGATCACGATCCCCCCGGGGCCGGGCCAGTATGCCTGGTTCCTGTCCACCACACGGTCTGCCGACCAGCGGATGGGGCTGCTCCAGCGGTAGCTGTCAGGACCATTAGTGCCGCCCAGGTTGTAAGGGAATACCCATCCCGCACCGGCGTCACCGAACTTTTCCCTGAACCCCCTGGCGGCAGCCTCGGGCAAAAAGCCTGCCTGTATGTGGGAGTCCCCGAGGTGCAAAATATTCACTACCTGACTATCCGCCTGCCGCAGTTGCTCAAAGAACGGGTACAAAGTACTGTCGTTATACAACTGCGCCTGCGCGGCAACATTACTATATGCTGTAAACATCAGGATGATAATGACCCTGCTAAAATGTCTCCTCCTGATATTCATCCATGATGGCTTTGTACAACAGGGCGCCTACTTTGGAGGCTCCCCGGAAGTTGAAGTGTGTATAATCCCTGTTTGCCAGTGTTGTATCCCCTTCCACCCATTTAGCCATGGCGCCGTCGCCGCCCATGGCGGAATACAGGTTCCAGTAAGCAAGGCCATGGGATTCCGCTACGGTATGCTGCACTTTCAGCAATGCTTTCACGCCCGGCGCCGTTACATATTTCCCCTGTTTACGGTACGATTTATCCGCCGTGCCAACGATCAGCAGGGAAGTCCGCGGAAAAATGCGGCGGAGGGAATCCACCACTTTCACCATCGTTCTCCCGTACCAGTCATATTTTGTGTTTTCCGGTTTGTACAAAACGTTTGCACCGTAATGCAGTACGATCAGGTCGTATGGGCGGACGGATTGCATCTGCCGCCACATGGAGGTGCTGAGCCTGCCCAGTTCGATGCCGCTGATGCCCCGGAAAGAATAGTTGTCCAGGAAAATGCCCTTCCTGCTTTCGAAACAGACGCCGTAAAAAGGCACCGGTTTGTCATCCGAAAAACGGAGGGTCAGTGCGCGGGCGGTGCTGTCTGTTGTAAAAGAGCAGGCATTGACCTTCCTGTTACCATCGAGGCGGAGCGGTTTATTGTTCACAAATACATCCCGGTTGCCGGAGCCATAGAGCAGGCTCACTTCTTCGAACCGGTTCAATCGCTTCTTATGTTTTACTGGCGTATAACGCACCCAGCTATCGGCCGAAGGCAGGAAAACGTGGCCGGATATGCCCAGTTCCGTGCCCTGTGGCGGCGTATTCATGAAATGATAATCCGTCCAGTTCCCGGAATAGGTATGCCCGATGGAGGTGCGGAAGCCTGATACTACGGAGGTGGCCGGCACATAGCCTACGCCGTAGCCGCCGAAGTAAGCCTGGAGACTGTCCCGCAGGTCCTGCGTGATCAGGTCCCCCTCGATCATGGAATCCCCGAAATAGGCGATCCGCACTTTCTTGCGCTGTCCGGCCCGCAGCGCTTTGAGCGCCTCCACGAAATACTGCATGCCCGGCCCCTGAACACTGTCGGAATGCCCGTAATCCAGAATGCCGGAGTAGGTGAGGTAATCTCTTTTGATAACGGCCGCCATGACGGTATCCGTTTCCGGTGTGGCCGCAGGCTCCGGAATCACAGCCACGGTATCTTCCGGTGGAGATGAGCGGAGCTCCGCCAGTATATCCAGCGGGCGTAATGTATGGCTACCTATGGAAAAGTCGTTCGGGACGAAGGAAAGCCCTGCCAGGCAGAGCAAAGTACCCATCACAATGACGAGTGGATAGGGATGTTTATTTCCGGTGGGCATATTCGGATGAATTGGAACTGCGCGACGTATATCCGTCTCCGTATTTTTTCACGGCTGCAAAGCTATTGTTTTGCGAGCTTTAAATCACCATCCAGTTCATATAATTTGTTATGTTTGATCACGGCCGTTACCCTGTCTATCCAAACCTGCCCCGCTGTGGAGTAGTTGGACTGGATCAGTTTTTTCAGCCATTCCCCATAATCATCATTCCCTTTCATGGCGGTGAACCATCTTTTCCGGGTCACCAGTCTTGCGAAATACCGGTAGGAAGCGGTATCCGATTCAAATTCACGGTACACGGAGCGGTAAGTTTCCCCGCGTTTGGCCAGGTTGTTCTTTCCCACGATCCCGAAATGATTCCTCAGCAACCGGGCATTTTTGCTGGTGCCCAGGCCGGATTCCAGCATGGCTACGCCAAGTATTATGCTGGCCGGAACACCGGTTTCTTTCATCAGGTTAACAGCAACGGGTTCAAATTTCTGACGATACTTTTTCAGGGTTTGGGTTTGCTGCGATGAAGCGGCCATGGTGGTAACCAGGATGCCGCTGAGCAGCAGTTGTTTTTTTACGGAAAGCATGCGCTTGTTTTAAATGAGCCGATCTGCACGGTATGACTGTTTCACAAGCGCAAAATTAGGTTAATCAAGATACATAAAATGTAATTAATATGTTAATCTGTTATAATTTAATTTTATTTTGATGGGGTTCGGGGGTGGGCTGATCAGCAATAACGTCCAACAGGTGCGAGAGACAAAGCCGCTTTACGCGATATCCGGCACCTTCACGTCACTTTCTGATCAGCCCCTGACTTATCCTATTTCAGTAAAGAAAGCTTCAATTCATCCAGCTGCACCTGGTCTATCTCGCTTGGTGCGTCCAGCATTACATCGCGGCCGGAATTGTTTTTCGGGAAAGCGATGAAATCACGAATGGTTTCGCTGCCGCCAAGGAGGGAGCAGAACCGGTCGAAACCAAAGGCGATACCGCCGTGCGGGGGAGCGCCGTATTCAAATGCGCCCAGCAGGAAGCCGAATTTATGGTTCGCTTCTTCCTTGCTCATGCCCAGTGCTGAAAACATCTTTTCCTGCAGGTCTTTCTGGAAGATACGGATAGAGCCGCCGCCTATTTCGGTGCCGTTCAGCACGATGTCGTATGCATTGGCTTTGATCTTCCCGTACTGCGCCGGATCGTCCATCAGGTGAGTATGTTCAGGCTTCGGAGCGGTGAAAGGATGGTGGCGCGCTACCCAGCGGTTCTCTTCCTCTGCGTATTCAAACAGCGGGAAGTCAATTACCCAGAGCGGCTTGTATTCATCCTTGTTACGCAGGCCGAGGCGTTCGCCCATTTCCAGGCGCAGTTCGCTCATGGCTTTGCGGGTGCGTTCTTCCCTGCCGGCGAGGATCAGGATCAGGTCACCGGGTTGCGCCTGGCACTGGTCTGCGAACAGTTGCAGGCCTTCCTCGTTAAAGAATTTATCAACAGAGCTTTTCAGCGATCCGTCCGTATTGTATTTGATATAGATCAGACCGGTCATGCCGATCTGGGGGCGTTTCACCCATTCGGTCAGTTCATCGAGCTGCTTGCGGGTATATTCACTGCAGCCTTTGACGTTGATGCCTGTGATGAGCTCCGCTTCGTCGAATATCTTGAATCCGTTACCGCGGGCCGGTTCACCGAGATCAACGAGCTTCATTTCAAAGCGGATGTCCGGTTTATCGTTCCCGTAATATTTCATGGCGTCTTCCCAGGTCATGCGCGGGAAGGGATCGGGAAATTCGATGCCTTTGATCTCGCGGAACACATGTTTGGTCATTTCCTCGAAATGCTGCAGGATGTCTTCCTGTTCCACAAAGCTCATTTCACAGTCGATCTGCGTGAACTCCGGCTGCCGGTCTGCGCGGAGGTCTTCATCCCGGAAGCACTTCACGATCTGGTAGTACCGGTCGTACCCGCTGACCATGAGCAGCTGCTTGAAGGTCTGCGGGGACTGGGGCAGGGCGTAGAACTGGTTAGGGTTCATGCGGCTCGGCACCACAAAGTCACGCGCGCCTTCGGGCGTTGACTTGATGAGATAAGGCGTTTCTATATCCATGAATCCCCTGCTGTCCAGGAAGTTGCGCACAGCACGGTTCACCCGGTAGCGGAGGGTTAGGTTCTGTTTAACGAGATTACGCCGCAGGTCCAGATACCGGTATTTCATGCGCAGTTCATCGCCGCCGTCCGTATCGTCCTGAATAGTGAAGGGCGGTGTTTTTGAGCCATTAAGCACAGTGAAACCGGAAACGGTGATCTCGATATCGCCGGTAGGAATATTCTTGTTCTTGCTGGTCCTTTCCGTTACGGTGCCTTCCACCTGTAATACGAATTCCCGGCCAAGGGGCTGGGCGTCCAGCTGATCGTTCAGGCTTTCGCCGAGTAACAGTTGCGTTATACCATAGCGGTCGCGCAGGTCTACAAACGTAATGCTTCCAAACTTGCGGACGGTTTGCACCCATCCTGCCAGTGTCACCGGCTGCCCTGCATGTTCCATGCGCAATTCACCACATGTGTGCGTTCTGTACATTATTCTAAGCTTTTCTTTTGATAAGGGAGGTCAAAGATAAGATAAGGCGGTCTGAAAATCTACCTCAAAGCATTAAAATACCGTTTAATATCTATTTCAGCTGGCAGTGTAGCGCCTTCCAGGAGGTAGCGGACAAACTGCTGAGCTGCCCAGGGAGCCAGGGAGCAGCCTTTGGAGCCCATTCCGTTGAAGATGCCCGCCTGCGGGAAACGGGGGTGCATGCCCACCAGCGGGCGGCGGTCCGGGCCGGAGGGGCGGATAGCGGAAAGGTGGGCTTCCGTGGTGTAGGAGATCTTCAGCAACTGCCGCAGATCTTCTTCGATAACAGCGCGTTTTTCCGCAGTGGGGGCAGCATCCGCATAATCCCAGGAAAATGTGGCCCCGGCCCAGTAAAGATCGCTATCCAGCGGAACAAGCGTGATGCCCTTTTTGATGATATTGTCCGTATGGAGCGCTGCGCGGATAATAAGCGCCTCACCTTTATTGGGCAGGAATTTCAGCTTGCCGAAGTACGGATTGGCAGGACTTTCCACGCCTTCGCAAAAGATGACCGCTTTGGCGTTTACATCACGATAACGCACGCCCTCACCTGTAAAAACCATTTCATCCGCATTAAATCTTTCTTCGCGGAGATGCAGCCGCTCCCGCCAGGCAGGCAGCAGTGCATTGAGCCGTACGTTAGCGCCTTTTACGATGCCTGCGCCGAATGGCTGAAACAAAGTATCTGTATGGCGCGGCGCCTCCTGCTGCATCATCAGCGGCGTAGCTTCCAGCACCGGGGATTTTTTCACAGCAACGGTAAACGCATCCCTCATCTGCGCGGAGGGCCATACATTCCAGATATCCCGTTCCTGGAAGCAGGTGATGCCCAACGCTGTTTCCATCTCCCGGTAAGTTTGCGCGGCAATTGGATATATCGTTTCGTATAGCCATGCCAGTTCGAACTTCCTCCCGGAAACCGGGTTGATGATGCCGGATGCAATGCGGGAGGCGGTGGCGGGGCGGGCATCATCGTACACCAGCACCCGCTGCCCCGCTTTTTGCAGGAACCAGCTGAGCATGGTGCCGGAGATGCCTTGTCCGACGAGGATGTAATCGTACTGCTGCATAAGACGGGGCAAAGGTAGTTATTCTGGTATTTTCACAACCATCCCTTCGCTATGTGCGCTAAATTCCGGTGCATACATGCATTGCAATGTGCTGATTCCGCCTGTAAAACGTCCGGCGTGTGACACGAACAAGGGATATTCCAGCACATGGGTTCCTACCGTCAACCTGTCGAAAAAGAAATGGGTCGCCAGGTCTTTCGTACTTTCATAATACCCTATTCCGTTCTCCCATTTGTACCCGCTGAGTACATTTATCGGTTCCAGGCAGGCGGGGCGCATATCTTCCAGATGTACAAATTCCATTTCACGGTTGCTCTTCACAACGATACGCATGACCACCCTGTCGCCTACCTGCAGGGGATGCTGGTCATCTATCCGGACCAAAGCATTTCCATCCTGCCGGAGCAGTTCCCGCTGTATCTGCAATGCGCCGGAAGAGGCGCTGATCTTGTCTGCCTGCTCGAAATACTGCCAATGTGCCGCGCCCCACGACAGCTGATTACCATTGCCCGAAACTGTCAGTGTAATATTACCATGTGCTGGTTTTACTGCAGGCCCGGCAATAAGGGCTTCAGTCCCTACAATCTGTCCGCCTGCCTTGATCTCTACCTGCGGAGAACTCCCCAGCCAGTCGGTACCTGTTGCAAGCAATGCATAACAGGCCTCAGTAGTTGCCTTTGTGGTGCCCCACCCCTGTGTCTGCCTCTTTCGAAGCAACCAGGTTTTCAATGCATCCACGGCAGCAGTATCGCGGGTTATCATTGCAAAGGCTGCTATCAGCATGGATTGGGTTTCAACCGGAGCTTCGTTCCAGCCATATCCCTGCCGGTTATCGCGCCAGTACATTCCTCCTTCTTCTGATAAAAAGGCATTTTCTTTCAGCGATTGCATGATTTTCAATGCGGATGACTTATCGCCATTCCGGTAGAGTACAATCGCCAGCAATCCTTTATCATAAAGCGGCAACTCTTCGTTTTGTGCATGTTCCAGCAGGCTATCCATTACTGCCTGTGTGGCCGGAGAAGGAGTAAATTGCGGGAAAGCCGTTCGGGCATATAAATAAGGTAAAGCAGGAAAATGCCTTTCGCCACGCATAGCGGCGTTGTCTATGTAATTAAGTGCATATTTAATCAGGGAATCCGTTCCGGGGATGTGGCCCTTCAGTGTTTTGAGGTGAGCAAATCCCTGCAAAATATGGAGCGTAACATCCAGATTGCTTCGCATGCCACTGAACCAGGGAAAAGCCCCATCCGTCAATTGCATAGCTCTCAGGCTGTTCAGCGCTGTTTTCCCCTCCTTCTCC
Organism: Chitinophaga sp. XS-30; assembly: GCF_008086345.1. Taxonomy (NCBI): domain Bacteria; kingdom Pseudomonadati; phylum Bacteroidota; class Chitinophagia; order Chitinophagales; family Chitinophagaceae; genus Chitinophaga; species Chitinophaga sp. XS-30. The sequence goes on from NZ_CP043006.1 coordinate 192,319, forward strand.
AGACGATAAGGATCGAATAGCGCCGCATCCTTCTTCTCTTTTAGCATTGCCGCAACCCCGGGTTTTGTATCTAAAATCTGCGATGCTATTGCATTTGCATACAAACGCGCGAATGTCTGTTCTGCACAGGCATGCGGAAACTCCATAAGAGAGGGCAGAGACTGGATAGCTGACCATACCGGACTGCTATTATACGTAAACAGCAGTTTCCCATCCTGTAATGTTGTGGACGTATCCGCATGCAGCAAACGATCAAAGACGAAATTCCTTGAACCGTCACCTGACATCACGAGCGGTAAATGTTCCGTGACTGTTAACCGGTCAGACAACACGGGAACAACAGCCTCCTCTCCATCGCTGAAGGAGCCACTTACTGCTGTAATCCGGTATGTAAGCGGGCGGGCAAACTGTTGGGGGATTTTAACCTTAAACCGTACAACGGACGACTGGCCCGCCTCAGTAACAAATACCTGCGGAGAAAAGGCGTCCAAGGACTGACCAGTAGCGTCATCAATGAACGCCAATTTTACGATCCCGGTCAGCTGCTTGTCTGTTACGTTACTAATTTTTGCGCCAAGTTCCAGTTCATCCCCTTCACGCAGGAAACGCGGTAAATTGGGAACCACCATCAGCGGTTTCTGGGTGATGACCGTACTTTTGGCCAATCCGAAAGAAGCATCCCGGGTATGGGCCAATGCGCGGAAGTTCCACTGCGTTAAAGCATCAGGCATCGTAAACCTGAGGTTTACAAGCCCTTTTTTATCCGGTACAAGATGAGGAAAGAAAAAAACCGTTTCATTAAAGTTTCTCCGTGGCGGTGGCAACATCTCAATATTTACGGGTATTTTCTGTTCCGGGAACATGTTCATATCAAGAAGACCTGCGCTGCTGCCATATATAGCAGTATATTGCAGGGCAGCGGTACTCATGCTCCTTTTTTCCCAAACCATGGCCTCCCGCATCGTATGCGCTGCTGCGATACCATCCATAAGGTAATTGTAGTCAGCAAGGTCATCGTCCCAACCGGGATCGGACTGTTTGACCATATTATTGATACCGCTCCACTTTTCAAAATTGTCTTCTCCATCCCATTTCCTGAATTCCCACCGCAATTCTCTCCGCGAAGGTACCTGCCAGTCGCTTTTTTTAATTTCGTCCAATGACGCGTCATACATGGAAGCCAGTAATTCAGCTCTGCCGGCACCGGAAATCTGCAATTGCCAGCTTTCTTCCTCCCCGGGCAAAAGCTTGTTCCGGTGCGTAGCCACTTTAATATCAAGCGGTTCCCGCCGATCGGTCACATACACATCCACAAAACGGGTGAACAGCCGGTTATCCTGCACATACGCAAAGGAAAAGCGGTTGGGATAACCAACATACCTTCTTTTCATCGGGAAGATGAATGCTGTCACCGGCCCTTCTGACCGGTGTGTGGCAGTTTGCAGTGAACGTCCCGATTTTTCCTGTATGCTTTGCAGCAGGAAAGCCGGACCCGCTGTTACCACCGCTAATGATAACTTGTCACCAGGCAAAACCACCTGTTGGTAACTGTAATGCAGACCAGCGTACTCCGGAAAAGCTGCTGTACCGTCCCACAACCGAAAATATCTCCGTTCTTCAACAGATTTGCCATACGGATCTTTCCCTGATATCACGATCTCATACCAACCGGCATTCAGCGACAAAGATGCCAGAGGTGATAAAAGCCCTCCTGTCACGTATTGCAGGGTAACCGGGTTTCCTTTGGGCCAGGTTGCCTTGTCATCTTCATCTTTATAAACATCATTAGGGAAATACCGGTGAAACTCCTCCTTTGTCATACAATACTGATCCGGCTCCCAATAACGCGGGCGCATCAGGTGCCCGGGGTGCTGCAACGGGAACAGCTCGATTTTCAGCGGCATTGAAGTAGCGACGCCCTGGGTAGTGCTGGTTGATATCATCACCTTGTCAAGGTCCGAACGCTGCAGTTCTTCCCCGATATTCGTTACGATCATTACAGTAGCATCGCCGATAGTCATGGAGTAACTGCCGGAACGGGTTTCTCCATTTACATCCGTTACATCGGCGGTGATCCGGTACCGGTAGGTTCCGGGCTGCGCTTTACCTGTTGCTACAAAGCGGAATGAAAAAATTCCGTGGCCGTCTGTTACCGTATCCTTTTCCACAATATCGTCCCTTTCATAGCTCTGCATAAACGACTCCCGTGTTACCCGGTATGTAACACGGGCATTGCTCAAAGGACTTCCGGCTAAAGATTCCGCAGCGCCTTTGATCGTAATGGTATCTCCTGTCCGGCAGACCGTCTTGACAGAATCCAATACCACTTTAAAACGAGGGCGTTTATACTCTTCCACGGAAAAATACACATACCCTTCATATTCAAGGTTGCTGATACTGCATCCGCCGGACAGAGAGGCAGGTAGCTGAAATTCCCCATGGAAAGAGCCCCAGGCATTACTGCTAAGCTCAAGTGAGTCAACTTTCCGGCGATCGGTATCTTTCAGGTACACTTTTAGCCGGAGACCTTTCTTCGGTCGCGCGGGGCCTCCCTCCCGTTTTCCGGTTGTCAGCGCGATCCCCTTGAAATACAATTTCTGTCCGGGCCGGTAAATTTCCCTGTCCGTATAATAATGAACCCTGATCTGCTCATCGTTTTCCCGCATCTCCTCTCTTTCGTCCAGCATGTCAAAATAACTTCCCCAATTATCTGTACTGGCATAGTCATAATCGTTATTGAATAGCGTGTCCTTTCCGTCTATCCATTTTAAAGTAAGGTCCGGCTCTTTGTCTGCATCTATCTTTAAGCTGACTCTCCCGTTCCGGTCGGTACGCAGATGCGTTATTCTGCTATCATCTTCATTATTGACAACCAGTTGGATGCCGGACAGCGGTTGCCCCGTCTTACGGTGCAGTGCATATAGATGAATATTATCTGTGGTGACGTAGGAGATGTTGGAAATATATATCTCACCCGCAGCCAGTAAGCTCTTCTCCGGATCAAACCGTTCATCAGCAGATGCCAGCAACATATACCGCCCTGTTTCCAGGGCATCCACTTTTATTTCAACCTTGTGTGGTGAATAATCTGCCGGATCAGGCACCGGCTGATACCATGTACGCAAATAAGGCATGCCTGTTACGCGTTGAAAAACAGCTGCCTGTTTCATCGTATCCAGCATCTGCGCCTGATATTGGTGCAAGGGAATTATCCGCAGATGAATACCTTTCAGATTTTTGTAGTTGACCAGAACCAGCATTGGCTCTCCGGGGATATTCACTTTTTCCGTTGTGAGGCCCAATACGCTATTGGTCAGTTTGGCATGCAAGGTACTACACTGACGATGTCCCGGGCTTCCGGGAAAAAACTGCATACCCTGGCCGGAGAATGCAACTGCCTCCGCACCGCTATGCAGTTCCGCCAACAGGAAATATACTGTTGAAATACCATACACGCCGGCATACTGTTCCGTCAGTCCCAACAGGGCACGTTTATATAAGCTGTCTCTCTCGGCGAGCCTTGTCCATTGAAAAACGTGCTGTAGCCGTCCAATATCAACATGCAGCAATGCCTCCCGGTTGTTGCGCTGGATGTGCAAATGAATAAGCTTGCGGTAGACCTCCAGTTCAGGAGCGGCTTCCTGTACCGCAAATGTGGCGGCTGAAGCAAAAAGTGATGGGTCGTTGTAAATATAGGGCTGTGCTGTGAGCGCATCAACAAAACGCCAGGCCAACAAATCGTATAGTGTCGGCCGAAGACGATGGTTCCGGTCCGGCCCTGCCAGCATGGGGCTAAACTGATCCGCCGGGGTATTTTGCAGGATATTTTCTTCAGCCAGGGATGCTTTGTACAATGCATTGATCGTATCAAGCAAACGCTGATTGTCCCATTCTGTTATGCTGACGGCTGTATCCCCGATTATTGGCTTTCTTTCCTGGATTGCATACCGGTTAAATAGCTGGTAAACACGTAGATATTCACCTTTCGCATTGAGTAGCACCGCCTTCACGGCGCCCTGCTGCTGTGAAGCAAAACTGTCAATAACCTCCCGCATCCGGTCAGGGTCATTCCCCGCCAGTACACCTGAATAGGCACAATACTGCAAAGCCGCTTTAGCCTGCTGACCCATATTCCTGTCAGTTACTGCCTGCTGATAGATCCTTCCGGCCAGCAGAAGGGATAAACGGGCCTTTTCTCCCGAAGCCCGGGGGTTTATGCGCGACCATTCGCTTTCATAGTCATATTGCGCAAATGCCGTTGCACTGACTAAAAAGAAAAGAAGGGACAACTGGTAACGGACATAACGCATGAGAAGAAAAATTTATCTATGGATGAAAATACGTATGGGTTTCCATAAGAAATGTTAAAGAAACTTCCCCCCCAAACACAAAAATCCCCCGAAGCTATAAACCTCCGGGGGACTTCTGCAAATTCCAATTCAATATGTTCGCTATACAACGCCGGTGGCTCAGGCTGGTACAGCTTTACCGCTCAGTACTTCGGCCATTTTCTTGCCGATGTCAGCGGGACTGTCCACTACGTGAACACCGCAGGCGCGCATGATCTTCATTTTAGCGGCGGCGGTATCGTCCGCTCCGCCGATGATGGCACCGGCATGGCCCATACGGCGGCCCGGAGGCGCTGTCTGTCCGGCAATGAAGCCTACAACAGGCTTGCGGGGATTTGCCTTGATCCATTCGGCTGCTTCGGCTTCCATGCTGCCGCCGATCTCACCGATCATGATGATGGCATCCGTTTCGGGATCGTTCATCAGCAGTTCCACGGCATCTTTAGTGGGGGTGCCGATGATCGGGTCTCCACCAATACCGATGGCGGTAGACACACCCAGACCGGCTTTTACCACCTGGTCTGCCGCTTCATACGTCAGGGTACCGGATTTGGACACAATGCCCACACGGCCTTTCTTGAAGATGAAACCGGGCATGATGCCTACTTTGGCCTCTTCCGCAGTAATCACACCCGGACAGTTCGGGCCGATCAGGCGGGTGTTATGGGATTGCAGGTAACTTTTGGCTTTTACCATATCCTGCACGGGAATGCCTTCTGTGATACAAACGACCAGTGCGATGCCTGCATCGGCAGCTTCCATGATCGCATCAGCAGCAAATGCCGGGGGCACGAAAATGATGGAAACATCCGCTCCGGTGGCTTTTACCGCATCCGCCACGGTATTGAATACCGGACGGTCCAGATGGCTGCTGCCGCCTTTACCCGGGGTTACGCCACCTACCACGTTGGTGCCGTACTCAATCATTTGTGTGGCATGGAAAGTACCTTCAGTTCCGGTAAACCCCTGCACGATCACTTTACTATGCTTATTTACTAAAACACTCATCGCGACTGATTTATTTATGATATTATTGATTCTTCCTGTTTAGGCGGGACAAAAATAACGGATAATGGCTAAAAAGTAAAGGATCGGGGATATTAACTATTTCCCTTCTCCCCTCCTTCCTTTCCGCCGCCCCGCCATTTATTATCCTGGAAATACTCGCTCTGGCGCATTTCCTTGATATCCTGGAAGAATTCGGAGGCGAATATGAAGTCGTTCAGCTTCTTGTCTTTCGCGAAAATGATGTCTTTATTGCTGCCTTCCCACTGTTTGAGGCCCTGGTGCATATAAATGATATGATCGCCGCTTTCCATTACGGTATTCATATCGTGGGTATTGACCACGGTGGTAATGTTGTATTCTACGGTCAGTTCCTTGATCAGGCGGTCGATCACCAGGGAGGTTTGCGGGTCCAGACCGGAATTTGGCTCATCCACGAACAGGTATTTCGGGTTCAGCACAATAGCCCGGGCTATGCCCACCCGCTTTTTCATCCCGCCGCTGATCTCGGCGGGATACTTTTTATTGGCGTCTTTCAGGTTCACACGGTCCAGGCACTCCTGCATCCGTTTCCGCTTTTCCTTGTAACTGCCTCTGGCGAACATATCAAGCGGGAACATGATATTCTGTTCCACGGTCATGCTGTCGAACAGCGCGGAGCCCTGGAACAGCATGCCTATTTCCTGCCGGATGGGCTTTTTCTCCACATCGTCCATCGCCGTAAAATCTTCTCCATTGTACAGTATCTGTCCGCTGTCCGGTTTGATCAGGCCTACCATACATTTCATCAACACGGTCTTTCCACTGCCGCTGGCGCCGATGATCAGGTTGATCTTGCCGGCTTCCATAGTGGCGGATACATCCTGCAGGATCACCTTTTCCCCGAAGCTTTTGCGAATATTGATCAATTCTATCATAAATCAGTTCGTCTCGTTTGAATGTTAGAGCAGCATGGCCGCCAGGAGATAGTCCGTGAACAGGATCAGGATACAGCTGACCACTACCGATTTGGTACTGGCCCGGCCGATCTCCAGTGCGCCGCCGGACACATTGTAGCCGTAATAGGCCGGGATGCTGGAAATGATGAAGGAATAAGTATAGGATTTGCTCAGCATTACAAATACGTTATACCCGTCAAACGATCCTCTCAGCCCTTCCATATACTCCTCTGAGGAGATAATGCCGCTGAGCATGCCGGCCTGAAGGCCTCCCCAGATCCCCAGGAACGCGGCGATCACCACCAGGCAGGGGATCGTGAGCATGGATGCCAGTATCTTCGGCCCTATCAGGTAGGCTTTTGTATTGATGCCCATGATCTCCTGTGCATCGATCTGCTCCGAAATGCGCATATTGCCCAGTTCAGAGGCGATCTTGGAACCTACCACTCCGCCCAGCACGATGCATACCATGGTGGGCGCCAGCTCCAGGATGAGGGTATCCCTCACGATCTGGGCGATAGTGGATTTCGGAATGAAACCCGCTACCAGCTGATAAGCCGTTTGCACGGTAGTAACCGCACCCAGGAACAGGGAAATAATGAATACTATCCCTAATGACCCTACGCCGATATCATTGCACTGATGCATGAACTCCTTCCAGTACATCCGCATGTTTTCCGGACGGGAGAACATGCCGCGTATCATCAGTATAAACCTGCCGAAATGATAAAAAAGCTTGAATTCCATAACTGGTCAAAGATAATTGAAAATCGGTTTGATGGGCAAGATCGGCCGGTATTTAACGCAGGCTGTTCACCAGCAGGCGTTTCAGGCTGCGTTCGATGATCTCCCCCATCGTCTTGCACCGGGAAAAAACCGCATCATGATAATGTTGCGCCAGCTCTTCTCCGAGTTGACTGATCTTCTCGGGAAAGGATACACGGTCCGTCATGATCACATCGCGCAGGTCTTTGATGCGGTGCCGCTGCACTTTGATGCGCCGGGCTATGAGCGACCGTTCTTCCTGCTGGTATTGCTTGACCACTTCCGCGTTAAGATGCTGCATCGCCAGTTCCACGAATACCCGGTTCTCCTTGAAGAACTGCGGCATATAAAGGGTTTTCTTGCCTTCATAGAACTGCTGGTCAAAGTCGATAGCCCGGATGCGGAACTGCACATCATCAAAATCCGGTGTGATATCGAAGATAAAATTATAGGAACGCATATCCCCCAGCAGGCGCACAAAACAGCGCTCATTGAACTTCACGAACTCCTTGGCGATGCGTTTTTTGTTGAACTCCGGCCTGTCCAGGTAATCCTTTGCGAACTGGTCTCCCGGCACACCGGCGATATGCTCTTCCACCAGCGTATTCCCGTCTACCAGAAAGTTCATCCAGTACGGGGAAACGATATGTTCCAGCTCAAGGCCGTAGATGCGCGATGCATCGGCGATCTTGATATAGAAATAATCGTACACCTCATTGTAGTTATTGACGATCTTGATGCGGAAGGGATGAGAGTTCCCGAAAGTGCAGTAATCGATCCGCTCGATGTGCAGGTGCTCCTCCGCGCCCTGGTCCCCACCGGCTTTCAGCAGGGAATAGATGCGTTTCAGGCCGGCATGCAGCTGGGCGGTCATGCTCTGGGGATATAGCACCGATTCCCATAGTGTATCCTTGCCCGTTTTGTCATATACCGGGATGCCGGAATCGTAGTACTTCAGCTCTTCATAAGATACCGGCAAAGATACTTCCCGCTCATACAGCTTCAGGTATTTCCTGAATGCCGGGTTGAGCGGGAAGAATATTTTCTTGCGGGAGATGGATTGCATCCTGAAAATTACAAATTATCAATGACGCGGGATCATTTGCGTTTTTTCCCCTCGGTCCCGTCCGTCTCTTTACAGCATTTTGTTTGTGCATCCACTACGGCAATCAGCACTACGTTCACGATCTGCCTTACGGTGGAACCGAGCTGCAGGATATGCACCGGTTTTTTCATGCCGAGCAGGATGGGGCCGATGGAATCGAAGCCGGCCACTTCCTGCAGCAGGTTGTAGGCCACGTTCCCTGCCGCCAGGTTCGGGAAGATCATCGTATTCACATCCCCTTCTATCAGTTCGGAGAAAGGGTAGTTGTCTTTCAGGATTTCCTTGTTGAAGGCCATAGCCGCCTGTATCTCGCCATCCACTGTGAGTGTGGGATCTTTCTGCTTCACGATCCGGCGGGCCTGGCTGACCAGCTGCGCTTCCGGCGTCTGGCTGGAACCATAGTTGGAATAGGATACCATCGCGATCCTGGGGGTGATATTGAACTGCCGCACTTCCTTGGCTACCAGCAGGGTAATGTCCGCCAGCTCCTCGGCGGTGGGATTGAAATTGACGGTAGTGTCCGCCAGGAACAGCGGCCCGCGTTTTGTATTGATGATATACATCCCGGCTACACGTTTCGCGCCTTCTTCCATACCGATCACCTGCAGGGCGGGACGGATCGTATCGGGGTATTTGCGGGTGAGGCCGGAGATCAGCGCATCCGCTTCGCCGGTTTCCACCATCATGCAGCCAAAATAGTTGCGCTCCCGCATGATCTTCTTGGCTTCATAAAGATTAAAGCCTTTACGCTGGCGTTTTTTAAAGAACAGCTCCCCGAAGTGATGACGTTTGGCGGCCATCTCGTCACTTTTGGGATCAACGATCGCCACATTCTCTATCTCGATGCCGTTTTCCTCCATCAGTTGACGGATGCGCTTTTCATTGCCCAGCAGAATGGGAATGGCGATATCTTCATCATTCACCACCTGCGCGGCTTTCAGTATCTTGATATTGTCTGCTTCCGCAAATACAACGCGGCGGGGGTCTTTCCGGGCTTTGGAACCGATCACGCGGAACAGCTGGTTATCCAGCCCCAGACGGTTGTTCAGTTCCACACCGTAGGCTTCCCAGTCGGTGATATTTCCCTGTGCCACACCGCTTTCAATGGCCGCTTTCGCTACTGCGGGCGCAACCGTGCTTAACAGGCGGGGGTCAAGGGGTTTTGGAATGATATAATTGGCACCGAACACAAGGTTGCGTTCGTTATAGGCGAGGTTCACGATATCCGGAACGGGAGATTTTGCCAGCTCGGCCAGGGCCTGTACCGCCGCGAGCTTCATGGCTTCATTGATCTGCGTGGCCCTTACATCCAGCGCGCCGCGGAAGATATAGGGGAAACCCAGCACATTGTTCACCTGGTTGGGATAATCGGAGCGGCCGGTGGCCATGATCACATCGGGGCGGGCCTGCGTGGCCGTGTCCCAGGAGATCTCGGGGTCCGGATTGGCCATAGCGAACACCACCGGGTTCTTCGCCATGCTTTTGACCATCTCTCCGGTCACCACATTGCCTACGGACAATCCTACGAATACATCCGCCCCTTTCAGCGCTTCCGTCAGGGTGGTTGCTTTGGACGATGTGGCGAACTGTTTTTTCATCTCATCCAGGTCTGTCCGCTGTTTGTTCAGCACACCATCCTTGTCGAACATAATGAAGTTCTCCGGGTTGGCCCCGAGGGAAACATACAATCTCACGCAAGCCATCGCCGCAGCTCCGGCTCCGTTCACCACGAACTTCACTTTCCCGATCTTCTTCTTCACCAGCTCCAGCGCATTCAGCAATGCGGCACTGGAGATGATGGCGGTCCCATGCTGATCGTCGTGCATGATGGGTATCTTCAGCTCTTTCCGCAGCCGGTCTTCAATAGCGAAGCACTCCGGGCTCTTGATATCTTCCAGGTTAATGCCGCCGAATGTAGGTTCCATCGCTTTCACCACCCGTACAAACTCATCTACATCCTTTGTATTCAATTCAATATCAAATACATCGATGTCCGCAAATATCTTGAATAATACGCCTTTCCCTTCCATCACGGGCTTCCCGGCTTCCGGCCCGATGTCCCCCAGGCCAAGTACAGCTGTACCATTGCTGATCACGGCCACGAGGTTTCCTTTAGCAGTGTATTTATAGACGTTCTCCACGTCGCGGGCGATCTCCTTGCAAGGCTCCGCCACACCGGGCGAATAGGCAAGGGAGAGGTCCCACTGGGTTTTGGTATCTTTTGTGGGTATGACTTCTATCTTTCCGGGCCTGCCCATCGAATGGTAATCGAGCGCATCCTGTTTGTTGAGTTTTTTCGCCATAAAGATCGTATTGGGCGTGCAATATACGAAGTATCCGAGGAACGGGTCTGATAACGTTCGTGCAGGTTCGCAATAATTATCTACTTTTACGGGGTTAAACATTGACAAATACCATGATACAACGCATCCAGACCCTCTTTCTATTGGTCGCCGCGATAGCTGGCGGCGCCATGGGATATTTCAACCTGTGGAAAGCAAAGATCTCCAAAGGCACCGTTATCAGCGAAGAGTATTTTAATGCTACATCCAGCTACCTGATATTTACCGCTTTAATGGTCACCACGCTGCTGTCTCTCGTTTGCGTCTTTCTTTACAAGAACCGGAAACTGCAGTTCAGGCTCACGGTATTGAATATACTGCTGGCCATCGGCGTGCTGGTGCTCATCTATTTTAAAGTGCAGGACAATGCCAATTCCATTGTCAACAGCGGCGGCACCATTGTGCAGGCTTCGTTCCTGCTGCCGGCCTTCCTCCCGGTAGTTATGGTGGTTTGCCTGTTCCTGGCAGCGAGAGGTATTTATAAAGATGAAAAACTGATCAAGTCGCTGGACAGGTTGAGATAACCTGCAGGCAGCTATATATGAAAACAGGGGTGTATCCATTATGCGATACACCCCTGTTTTTATGAGCGCTGCGTTGGCGAAAATTACTTTTCCGGTTCCTGTGCTATGGCGCTGTATTTGCCATGCAGGCCGTCTGCCACTTACAAGAACTTCCCTGTATAACTTTCCTTCACTTTCTTCAGCCCTTCCGGCACACCGGTATATAACAGGTTGCCGCCGCCTTCACCGCCTTCCGGCCCCAGATCTATCGCCCAGTCGGCCGAGCGGATCACATCCAGGTTATGCTCGATCACCAGTACGGAATGCCCCTGATCGATCAGCGCATTGAATGAGCTGAGCAGTTTTTTGATATCATGGAAGTGCAGGCCCGTCGTTGGTTCATCGAAGATGAAAAGAATATGCCCCTGCGCCTTGCCTTTGCCCAGGAAAGACGCCAGTTTTACCCTTTGCGCTTCACCGCCGCTCAATGTGTCCGACGACTGGCCCAGCTTTACATAACCCAACCCCACATCGCTCAAGGGACGGATCCTTCCGATCACATCTTTTTCATCCCTGAAAAATTCTATCGCTTCATCCACACCCAGTTCCAGTATATCGTAAATGTTCTTGCCCTTATACATCACTTCCAGCACTTCATCCTTGAAGCGTTTGCCGCCGCAGCTTTCGCAGGTAAGATGTACATCTGCAAGGAACTGCATTTCCACGATCACTTCCCCTTCGCCCTTGCAGGCATCGCAGCGGCCGCCATCCACATTAAAAGAAAAATGTTTCGGCTGAAATCCGCGCATCTTGCTCAGCGGCTGTTTGGAAAAAAGATCGCGTATCTCGTCATACGCCTTGATATAGGTTACGGGGTTGGAACGGGAGGATTTGCCGATAGGGTTCTGATCGATCATCTCTATCTGCGTAACATAATCTACATCCCCTTTCATGATGCGATGCTGCCCCACACGGTCCGTAAATTCTCCCTTCAGTTTCATCAGGGCTGGGTATAATATCTGTTTAACGAGCGTGGTCTTCCCCGAACCGCTCACACCGCTGACTACGGTGAGGATGCCCAGCGGAAATTCCACATCGATGTTCTTGAGATTGTTCTGCCGGCAGCCTTCCAGCACAATAGAGCGTTTCCATTTGCGGAGATGTGCCGGCGGTTCTATGCGGAGATGCCCGCTGAGGTATTTGCCGGTAAGGCTCTGACCGTCTTTCAGTATTTCAGGATAAGTACCGGCGAAGATCACTTCCCCGCCCAGATGGCTGGCCAGCGGCCCCATGTCAATGATGTAGTCCGCCTTCTCCATGATCTGCTCGTCATGCTCCACGATCACCACGGTATTGCCAAGGTCCCGCAATTCATGCAGTACCTTGATCAGCCGGTGGGTATCCCGGGCATGCAGGCCGATGCTTGGCTCATCCAGGATGTAGAGGGAATTGGTGAGATTGCTGCCGAGTGTGCGCGTCAGCTGAATGCGCTGGCTTTCCCCGCCGCTGAGCGAATTGGCCAGCCGGTTCAGTGTCAGGTAACCCAATCCAACGTCCAGCAAGGTTTTTATCCGGTGGTTCACTTCAATCATGATGCGTTTGGATACCTGCTGCTGGTATTCGTTCAGTTCGAGCTTGTCGAACCATATTTTCAGTTTTTCTACCGGCATGTCCACCAACGCCGCAATGCTCTCCCCGCCTACTTTCACGTACAGGGCTTCCTGCCGCAGCCGGGCGCCCTTGCAGGCGGGGCAGGTGGTACGGCCACGGTAGCGGGCCTGCATGACGCGGTATTGCACCTTGTAGAGGTTCTGCTCCACCATTTTGAAGAACTCGTTCAGCCCGTAGAAATGCTCATTGCCGTTCCACAACAGCTGTATCTGTTCATCCGTCAATTCCGATACCGGCTTATGAATGGGGAAATTGAACTTCCGGGCAGCCTTGATCAGGGCCTCCTTGTATTCGCCCATCTTCTCCCCCCGCCAGGGCGCGATGGCGCCTTCATAAATGCTGAGGCGCTTGTCCGGCATCACCAGGTCCGGATCGATGCCCAGCACCTGTCCAAAGCCTTCACAGACGGGGCATGCCCCGTAGGGATTGTTGAAAGAGAAGAGATTGGGCACCGGTTCCTCGAACTGAATGCCATCCAGTTCAAAACGGTTGGAGAACCGCTGTTTGATATCGCCATCCACTTCCAGGTAACAATCACCCTCTCCTTCATAAAAGGCCGTCTGCACACTATCCGCGATCCGGTGTTTGTCATCTTCATCAAAATCCTTCGCCACTATACGGTCTATCAGTACGTAAGCAGATTTGGCGATCTTCAGGGTCTTCTGTTCCAGCAGCTCTTCTATACGCACCAGGCTGCCATCCGCATACAATCTCGAAAAGCCCTTCTGCATGAGGATATTCAGTTCCTCCGCAGGCTTGCGGTTCGCATGCTGCCGGAAAGGCACCAGTATCTGCACTTTGCTGCCTTGCTTTAACCGGGAAAGGTAATCCACCACATCGCTCACCTCATGTTTCTTCACTTCTTCCCCCGATACGGGAGAATAGGTTTTACCCGCGCGGGCATAGAGCAGGCGCAGGTAATCATACAATTCCGTCATGGAGCCAACGGTGGAACGGGGCGTGCGGGTAACGACCTTCTGTTCAATGGCAATAGCGGGACAAATGCCCTTGATATAATCAACATCCGGTTTGTTCATCCGCATGAGGAACTGGCGGGCATAGGCGCTGAGGCTTTCCGCGTAGCGGCGCTGGCCTTCGGCGTAAAGCGTGTCCATCGTAAGGCTGGATTTGCCGGAGCCGCTGACGCCGGTGACCACCACCATTTTGTTTCGGGGGATTGACACGGTAACATTCTTGAGATTATGCACCCTGGCGCCTTTAATAAAAATATGGTCCTGTGTGCTTTCCGGTTCGCGTTCAGCAATTGCTTCCTTGGTCTTTTTTGTGCGCATAGCGTTACAAATTTAGGGAATTCGCGGATGGGATATGCACCCGCAAAAATCTATTTTGCGACTTCAGCCCCTGCTATCCTCATTCAAAAAATAATGAACCATTTTACCCTTTCTTGGTTAAATTTGAAAAGCCCAAAGGAATAAGCAATGGACAAGCTCTCGCCAGGAATAATGCTGATAGCGGATCCTTTTCTGAAAGATCCGAATTTCGCCCGCACGGTCGTACTGCTTTGCGAACACCAGGAAGAACAGGGAAGTTTCGGTTTTATCATCAACCGGCCTTTTGAACAAAAGCTGGATGAGCTGATCCCGGATGTACTGGTGCCCAATATCCCCGTTTACCAGGGAGGGCCTGTGCAGATGGACACGGTACATTTTATCCACCAGGTGCCGGAGCTGATCACCGGGGGAGCGGAGATTATTCCGGGGCTCTACTGGGGCGGGGACTTTGCCGCCGCCATTCAGCTGGTGAACAGTAATCCTGAAGAAAGCGGGAAAATACGGTTCTTCATCGGTTATTCCGGCTGGAGCCAGGGGCAGCTGCAAGGGGAGCTGGACGAGAAAAGCTGGATATTGTCCGCCATCGACCCGGTATTGTTGTTTGCTGCGGACGGGCAGGAAATATGGAAGCAATCCCTGCGGAACCTGGGGCACAGCTTTGCCATGATGGCCAATTTCCCGATAGACCCTACCCTTAACTGACAGCAGCAAAAAGGCCAGGCTTTTACGCCCGGCCCTTCTCTATTTCAAAAATCGCCTTAATTCTTCTTTACATCGCTACGGCGCCTTCTACCAGAACGGTAGCCTTGTTGTTCAGCACCTCCACGAAACCACCGTCTATAGTGAAATGCTCTGCACTGGCCTTGTTTTTCAGCACCTTCATCCTGCCCTTTCCCAGCGCTGCGATCAGCGGGGCGTGCCGGTCCAGTATCTCGAAAGAACCATCCACACCCGGTAGCTGGATGCCGTAAACTTCGCCTGTGTAAAGCTTTCTTTCCGGTGTTAATATTTCCAATAACATGTTAATCGGTTTTGTGAGTGATCATCCCTTATTTAGCAGCGGCTGCCAGCAGCTTCTTGCCTTTCTCGATGGCGTCGTCGATGGAACCTACGAGGTTGAATGCTGCTTCAGGATATTCATCCACTTCACCATCCATGATCATATTGAAGCCACGGATCGTTTCTTCGATCGGCACCAGCACTCCTTTCAGGCCGGTGAACTGCTCTGCTACGTGGAAGGGCTGGCTGAGGAAACGTTCCACACGGCGGGCGCGTGATACGGTCAGCTTATCTTCATCGCTCAGCTCGTCCATACCCAGGATGGCGATGATGTCCTGCAGCTCCTTATAACGCTGAAGGATCATTTTCACACGCTGTGCACAATTGTAGTGCGCCTCGCCTACTACCGCAACGGTGAGGATACGGCTGGTAGAATCCAGGGGGTCTACCGCGGGGTAGATACCTTTATCGGAGATCTTGCGGGACAGTACAGTTGTGGCATCCAGGTGGGAGAAGGTTGTTGCCGGAGCGGGGTCGGTCAAGTCATCCGCCGGTACATATACCGCCTGTACGGAGGTAATGGAACCGTTCTTGGTGGATGTGATACGTTCCTGCATCAGGCCCATTTCAGTGGCCAGGGTGGGCTGGTAACCTACCGCGGAAGGCATACGGCCTAACAGGGCGGATACTTCGGAACCTGCCTGGGTGAAACGGAAGATGTTGTCTACGAAAAAGAGGATGTCGCGGCCACCACCTGCGGTACCATCGCCATCACGGAAATATTCTGCCATGGTCAGACCAGACAGGGCTACACGGGCACGGGCACCGGGAGGCTCGTTCATCTGTCCGAAGATGAAGGTGGCCTGTGATTCCTGCAGTTCTTTACGATCTACAGATGCCAGGTCCCAACCGCCATGTTCCATGGATTCCTTGAATTTATCACCATACCGCACAATATTCGCTTCGATCATTTCACGCATCAGGTCATTCCCTTCACGGGTACGCTCACCCACACCCGCAAATACGGAGAGGCCGGCGTGGCCTTTTGCGATGTTGTTGATCAGCTCCTGGATCAATACGGTCTTGCCTACACCCGCACCACCGAACAGGCCGATCTTGCCACCTTTTGCATAAGGCTCGATCAGGTCGATCACTTTAATACCGGTGAACAACACCTCGGTGTCGGTCGCCAGGTCTTCAAAACGGGGAGGCTGACGGTGAATGGGAGCGCCATTGGTCGTATCCAGCTGGCCCAGACCGTCGATCGCTTCACCTACCACATTGAACAAACGGCCTTTGATGGCATCACCAATCGGCATTTTAATAGGGAATCCCTTGTCCACAACAGCCATTCCGCGCACCAGGCCATCCGTGGAGTCCATGGCTACAGTACGAACGCTGTCCTCACCCAGGTGCTGCTGCACTTCCAGCACTACTTTCTGGCCATTGTCGCGCGTCAGTTCCAGGGCGTTATAAATTTCGGGCAATTTTCCTTCAAAATGCACGTCCACAACGGGACCGATGATTTGTTTGATCTTACCTGTGTTAGGCATATTTCTTAGAAGTTTATGGAATGCAAGTAATAAGTGCTGATGCAAAATTTCGCGCAAAGGTAACGATTGAAGCCTAAAACCCAAAATAATGCCGGGATGATTTGGGGTGATTTTCGTCAGGTTTAAAGGCTGGCTACAAATATATTAAGTTTCTTGAATAAGTTATATTATCTAATATGAGGTCATTATTTACCTCGCCGCGGGCACACAGGCAAAAGGGTCAGGGTCCCCCGGGGCTGCCTTTTTGTCTGCCGACCAGCAGAAATTCATCGGCTGGCTGGTGATGCTCACCAGCCGTATATTCACCTTGCTGCCTTTGCGGCTGTTCGATGCCGTTACCGACTGAACACCCTTGGCGGGGATGTTGTGCACCGTGTATTGCTCCGTTTTGAACACATCGCCGTTATTACGGAGATATTGAACGGATACTACGGCGTTATCCAGCGTGTATTCCGTTTGATTGCGCACCTGCACCTGCAGGTTTTTGATACCGCCCAGGAAGCCGGTCTTGTAATCCCCGTTATTCACAGAAATATATTGTTTCCAGTTACGCCGGAAATACTCCCTGCGGTCCACAAACTGCGCCTGTGTCATCTGCTGCATGTCTTTCCGGTCCGCGATCTGCTGCGCGGTACGGTGGCTGAGCGTGAGACTGTTCCGCAGGTCACGGTTCTCGCCGATGAGGCGTTCGTTCTCATGCAGGATGGTACGGGCGCGCTTTCTGTCGCGGTACGCGCTCAGACTGACCACTATCAATAAAAATCCCAGTATGGCGGGGAGAAGGAACCTTCGCATAGGTCATTCACAGAAAAAATGATGCCAATAGCTGTTATCATCCTTCCGTAAATTCGTACCGTATCTTTTCATTCCGCTCAAAATCGTACAGCGTAAGCCTCCGTACGGTATAATAGGCATTCCAGTAGGAGCGCAGGGCATTGATGTAATTCTGGCTGGCCTGGTCCTTCTCCTGCTGGGCAAGGTTGAGGTCTGTAATGGATATTTTGCCGATAAGATAACGCTGTTTGGTGATCTCGTAACGCAGTTGCGCGATGGTATCCGCTTTGGAAGCGCTGGCCAGCAGCCTCTGCTGGATATTGAATTGCTGTGTTTGCAGGTATATTTCCTGTTCAAAGCTGCGTTCGGCCTGCTGTATATCGATCTCTATCAGGTCCCGGTTCGCCTTTGCCTGGCGTACGCGGTTGCGGGCGCGGCCCCAGTCCATGATCGGGATGGCCACTCCAATGGAGAGATTCTGCTGCACATCCCCGCCCCCATAGGCGCCGCGCATTGTGGAGTCGTTATTGGACTGCCCAAGCTGTGCCCGCAGGTTGAACTCGTAGCCGTTGCTGCCCCTGGCGGAGGCTACATCCTGTTCCGCCTGCAAACGCCTGCGCCTGAATTCCAGCACAGCCTGGCGGTTGCTGCCGGCTTCAGCCACCGCTTTGTCCAGCGGCACGGTGAACAACGGCGTGGCGCTTGGCAGGTTAAGTTCTATTTCCGTATCCTTGGGCATGTTCAGGAAACGTTTCAGCTCCTGGTAAGCCACTTCCTTGGCCAGCGTGGCCTGTTCCAGGCTATTCCGGGCGTTGAGCAGGTTCAGTTCTATCTGCAAAAGTTCATTTTCCGCGATCTTGCCCAACTCAAACCGTCCTTTTGATATTTTGTACAGCGTATCCGTATTCTCCACATTCAGCAACAGTATCCTTTCCTGCGTCTGCGCGGAGAGGGCGCGGAAAAAGTAGTCCGATGCGTCCAGCGCCACCACTTCCAGGTCTTCGATATACTGTCGTTTGCTTTCTTCATACAGCAGCGGTGATATCAGGCGCTCCCAGCGGTAGGGATTATACATCACCGAAGGCTGGTAGTAGTTGATGGAAAAAGGGGTGGCCAGATAGGCTTTCCGCGTTTCGGGCGAAAACTGGTCGAACCGGGAAAGGTCTGTACGCACGGCAAATTGACCACCGGTCCAGGGTACGATTTGTCGTAACCCCAGACCCAGTGATGTATTAGAAGTAGAACGGCGGCGGTATTCGATCTTGCCATCCGGTTGCGGCACCCCCACGGTCTCCCCGAGAGGGCTGCTGGAATTGTTCAGGTCCAGTACCAGCTGCGGCAGCTGGCCGGAACGGAAATACCGGTAAGCATACAGGTTGTTGAGGGCTCTGCTTTGCGCACGGTAATAGGAAGGCGAGCTTTTCTGCGCCAGGCCCACCACATCGTCCAGCACCAGCACTTGCTGGGCCAGGCAGGTTGATGCAGCCAGCATACAGGAAAACAGGAATTTTAATCTAAGCATGGCGTAAACATTCTATCGGGTTCTGGTCAGCAGCCTTTCGCGCAGGAGAGATACCGAATATCAGTCCCACGGAAGAGGCCAGTACAAAGGATAAAAAAATGGAAACAGCGGAAACGATGGTCTTGATATCGGCCACCTTGTCTACAATATAAGCGCCCAGCACACCGAGAATGATGCCGATAATGCCGCCGCAAAGGCTGATCAGCACTGCTTCAAAGAGGAACTGCATCACAATATCGTTCTTCTGCGCACCCAAAGCCATGCGGATGCCGATCTCTTTGGTCCGCTCCAGCACGGAGGCCAGCATAATATTCATGATACCGATGCCGCCTACCAGCAGCGATATGCCTGCGATGGCGCTGAGCACAATATTGAACACATCCTTCGTTTTTTGCTGCTGTTGCAGCAATTGCTCGGGGATGCTCACTTCAAAATCCATCACATCGCTGTGCCTGCGCTTCAGCATACGGCTGATGATGCCGGCGGTTTCCGTCAGTTGCTCCGGCTGCCGCACTTTCACGATCAACTGGTCCAGCTGATGCGGGGAAGCCGACTGCGGGGTATTGCTCTCCTGGAACCATGCCAGCCGCTCGATGCGGATAGCTGGATTCTTGTACCGCACGAGGGCGGTCTGTATCGGTACGTAGATATCCATGTTATAATCGCGGATGCCCAGGTTTTCCTTTGTAGCGCTGCTGATCATCTTCTCATCTGTCACCCCGATCACTTTGAGCCATTGCTGGCCGCATTTGATAACCTTGCCCAGCGGATCTTCCGAAATAAAGAACTTCCGCTTCACGCCCGCACCGATGATGCAAACGCCTTCTCCTCCGGTGAGCTGGGTACTGTTGAACATTTTGCCGGAGGACAGGCCGATGTTGTTCAGTTCAAAGAATGCCGGCTCAATGCCCACCATTTTGAGTTTCCGGCTTTTGCCGCTGTAAATAACGTCCTGGTCCAGGATCATTTCCGGGCTGACGGCTTCCACGGTCGGGATCATTTTCAGGATACTATAAGCATCCTGCAGGCTGAGGCCTTTGGAGAACTTTTTCTTTTCTTCCATACGCGCCGCTTTGTTTTCCTGATCTCCGCTCTCCTCTTCATTTTTCTGTTCTTCCGTAACCGGCCTGATCACAATATTGTTGACGCCCACCAGTTTCATCTGGTTCATGATCTCTTCCTTTGCGCCGCGCCCGATGGCGAGCATGGCGATCACTGCGCCCACGCCGAAAATGATGCCCAGCGCGGTAAGGAACGAGCGCAGCCTGTTGGCCACAAGCGAATCCAGTGCAATGTTGAGATTGTTCATATTACGGGCTCCCCATAATTTTCGCATGCTGGCTGTTTTAAGGGATTATTTTACGGGGATGATCTTATCGTCTTTTGCTGATGCCGGTTCTGCGAGATACACCACATCTCCTTCCTGGAGACCTTTGGTCACGATCACTTCCTCATCGTTGCTTTTGCCCAGCTTCACTTCCTGTTTGCTGACGCCGGTGCCTTTGCGCAGGTACACATAACTGGTATTCTTCTCGGAAAAAACAGATTCGAGGGGAATGATGAGCTGGTCTCCCACCTGGTTGATGAGGATATTGTTGGAGGTGGTCATACCGGGCTTGAGGATGGAATCCACCTTTTCCAGTTTGATGAGCACTTCAAATACTTTAGCATTGGAGCCGGGCCTGTTCTCCCCGATATTGGCCACGGAGGAAACGGCGCCTTTCAGCTTCACTTCGGGAAAGGCATCCAGGCCCATATCCACTTTCTGCCCTTTTTTGATCTTGCTGATGTCCACTTCATTGATATAGGTTTTGGACAACATGCTGGAAAGGTCCGGCAGCATGGCCAGCCTGGGGTCCCAGGTGCGGATGGTGGAGCCGGCTTTCTTTTTGCCGCCGGAATTATAGTCGGTAATATATACCAGCAGGCCGTTCTTCGGGGCGGTGATCCTGAACTGGCTGCGCAGTTCTTCCAGGCTCTGCATCTGTTGCTGGCGGCGCTGCAGCTCGCGGTAAGCCTGCTCCATCTTGGTGGCTGCCTGTTGCTGCTTGATCTTGTAGTTCTCCAGCAGCTGCGCCAGGTCCCGGTTCGCTTTCTCCACGTCCAGCTCCGCCTGCCTTACGGTAGCGGGCGGCTCATACTTGCTGAGTTGCAGGGCCAGGGACTTCTGCTCCATCTGGAAGCGGAGATTGGTAATATTATCCCTTACCTCCCGCATTTGCAGCGCGGTATCCAGCGCTGTCTGCGAAAGGGTGGAATTGGCCCTGTCCAGCTCCATCTGCACATCCCCGATCTTTTTGTTCACCACGGCAGGGTCCAGCGAAGCGATATAATCGCCCTGTTTCACGGAGATGCCCTCCGGAGCCATATCCTGTATCTTGATCTCTTCGTAAATCTGGTTGGATTGAAGGCCGGTTGGCGCATTGATATACTCCGTATTCTCGGCCATCAGTTCACCGGGGCTGACAACAATGTCGCGAAAGTTTCCTTTCTTTACCAGTACGGTGGTACTGCTGTCAACGGGTTTATTGGCAAAAACATAATACAGCACGCCTGTGCCGATGATGCATAACGCGGCAACAAGCCACCATTTTTTCTTTAACATAGGTTAAATGTGTGTGTATAAACAAGGGTGAAATAGTTATATTTTTGCTGAATGTCCTATGAATTAACTACCGGGATGCACACTTCCGCATTTTCCATAAAAATATACGGGGATACTTAAACAAAATGTTAATTGTTACAGATGCAGGGAATTCATACATGAACGACAGATCATTTGATTTTCAATCGGGTTATAAACGGATGAATATTAACTTTTATTTTTGCAGCAAATTATCAGGATGGAATTAATTATTGTCAATAATGAACAGACGGCCCGTCAGTTCCTGGATGTGCATGTGCAGCTCAATAAACATCATGAGGGATGGATACGGCCACTGGATAAGGATATCAACGATGTGTTCGATCCTGAAAAGAACAAGGCATTCCGTTTCGGTGAAGTGGTGCGGTGGATCATGAAAGACGACAAGGGCCGCCTGGCCGGCCGTATCGCGGCATTCGTGAACAAAAAATACAAGACCAAAGGCGATGAACAGCCTACCGGCGGCATCGGCTTCTTCGACTGCATACATGATCAGCAGGCTGCCAACCTTTTGTTCGATACCGCGAAAGCCTGGCTGGCAGAGAAGGGCATGGGAGCGATGGACGGGCCGGTGAATTTCGGGGAGCGGGACCGCTGGTGGGGCTTGCAGGTGAAGGGATTCGTCAATCCGCCTTATGGCATGAACTATAATCCGCCCTATTACCAGGAGCTGTTCGAGACTTACGGTTTTCAACCGTTCTTCCAACAATACTGTTTTGCGCTGAAAGTAAAAGACCAGGTGCAGGAGAAGTTCTATGCCCGTCATGCCGCGCTGGAAGCCGATCCGAATTATAAGGCCATTCATATCGACAAGAAACAGCTCCGGAAGTTCGCCACCGATTTTTCTATCGTATATAACAAAGCCTGGGCTACACACGGTGCCGGGAAAGAGATGTCTGCGGAACAGGCTTATCTGCTCTTCAAAAAAATGAAGCCGGTCATGGATGAAAGGATCATCTGGTTCACCTACTATAAAGATGAGCCGATCGCCTGCTGGCTGAACCTGCCGGACCTGAACCAGTATTTCAAGCATATGAAGGGGAAGCTGGGTCCGCTGCAGAAGCTGCAGTTCCTCTGGCTTAAAATGATGGGCTCCTGCCGCAAGTTCACCGGCATTGCATTCGGTGTGGTCCCTGAGTTCCAGGCCAAGGGCGTGGATGCATTCATGATCATGGAAGGCGCAAAGATCATTCAGCGGAAAATGATATATGACGACTATGAAATGCAGTGGATCGGGGATTTCAATCCCAAAATGATCAACATCGCGGAAAGCCTCGGCACCTACCGCAGCCGGCAGCTCACCACCTACCGTTATTTGTTCGACCGCACGAAGCCCTTCAAAAGACATCCGCTGTTGTCCTGATACATAGCATGTACGGGGGATGCCGTTTACAGGCGGATAGTGTATATTGGGCGCTCCAATTCAGAATGAACCTACCTATGAGCAAATTCGTACACTACCCTCCTAACCCGGTGAAGGTAGACCCTGCGCTTATACAGCCCGCATCCAGCTATAAAAAGCAGGTGCGGAAAGTGATTGCAGGCCTGACCCTCTTCTTCGTGGTGTACGTGATATTGCTGGTGACCGCCGTGGGCCTTGCAGGCGCATGCATATGGGCAGGCTTTGCCGTGATCAGGTTTTCCATGGATGTACTGCCCTCTGTTCTCCTGTACATCACCGGTGCAATGATCATTACCTATGGCGCTGTAGCCTTGTTCTTTCTTGTCAAACACATCTTCACACCGGCAGCGGATCATCCCCCCTACCGTGTACAGCTATACGAAAAAGACCATCCCCGTTTATTTGCATTCATCCGCCAGCTCACCATCGATACGCAGACCAATATGCCGGATAAAGTATTTGCCATTCCGGAGGTCAATGCCGCAGTATCATACGATTCCAGCTTCTGGAGCATGTTCTGGCCGGTACGCAAGCATCTCATGATAGGACTGGGGCTGGTGAACACGGTCAATCTCAGTGAATTCAAAATGGTACTGGCCCATGAGTTCGGGCATTTTTCGCAAAGCAGCATGAAGCTGGGCAGCTATGTGTACACGGTGAACCGCGCCATTTACAAGATACTGTACCAGCGGCAGAACTGGGGGAGCCGCATGGTCAGGAAATGGGCGAGTATCTCCGGAGTGATCAATATCCTCAACATCATTCCGCAGGTGACCATATGGATGATGAAAGGCGTACAGGTCAGCCTGCGTTTGCTCTACCGGATGGTGAACCGTCAATATATGGAGCTGTCCCGCGAAATGGAATTTCATGCCGATGCCGTTGCCATTGCAGTAGCCGGCAGCCAGCCGGCCATCTCCGCCATGCGCAGGTTCAATCTGAGCACACATTGCTTCAGGCATTGCTGCGAGCATCTGGCGGCGCTGGCAGCAAAGGACAGCTGCCTGAAAAACGTTTATGCGGCGCAAACGGCGCTGATGCAGTATATCGCCGGGCTGAACAGGCTGGAACTGGTAAACGGTATTCCCGAAATCTCTGATGCTTACCTGCAGACCCAGACGAGCAGCCGCATTCAGTATAAGGACCAATGGGCCTCCCATCCTTCGGATGAAGAACGCGAAGCCCGGTACAGGGCCGCAGCGGTGGAAGCAGTGGTGGACAACACCCCTGCCTGGGTATTGTTCGGGGACGCAGAAGCCTTCCAGGAGCAGTTTACCCGGGCATTGTATCACCAATCCTTCCCGGAAAGGAACACGATACGGCATTACGAACCGGCAGCGGCCTTCATCGATACCATTGCCCAGCAGCATAACCGTTATCTTTTCCCCGGGATATTCGCGGATTACTACAAGAACAGGCCCTTTGCGGACATGACGGGCGTAGTGTTCCAGGAGCAGGCGGCGGGCAACCCGGCCATCACGGAACTGTATCACCCCACCGTCACCCGGAAGATCCGCCGTCTTGAACAGAACCGGTATGATCTGAATATCCTGCTGGCGATCGGCAACGGGCTGATCGAGACCAGCCATTTTGAGTTCGATCATAAAAAACATAACCGGCAGGATGCCCATGTGCTGGCACAACAGCTGGAAGCGGAGATAAAAGTGCAAACGGCATGGCTGCAGCAGGCGGACATCGGGCGCTACCGTTTTCACCTGCAACTGGCAACGCAGCAAAGCAGCACCTCCTTTCATCAGCTCAGGCAGATGTACCACCACGTTATCCTGCAGCAGGAGCTGGCTGCTGAAATGGAAGCCCAGGCCACCCGGATCATCAACGAGGTGCAAGCCATCTACAGCAGGCCACAGGTGACCATGACGGACCTGCTGGCCGGCCTCAAAGCCCTCAAAAAAGAAGAGAACCTGTTCAAGCCCCTCCTGCAGAAAATGCTGCAGCACGCCGAGGTCCCCGAGGCCATAGACGCCACCTTCACCGCCGATGCCCGCCTGTTCCTCGAATCCAACTGCACCTACCTGCGGGACGATGCCGTGCGCGAAGAGGAGATACTCGCCCTTTACCAGCTCACCCACCGCGCCGTCAGCAATCAGCTGGATGTGACGGAACTGGGCAAAAAGGCCTACCTGGAATATGCCGCCGGCCTCATGAGCCGGTACCTGCAGGATACGGAAATACCCGGAGCGCGCGCTCCCGGGCACTGATCCGCCGGACCGCCCTTTCCGCCGCCACAGCGGATCCGAGACTTTTTACTTTTTAGTTCTCCCTTTTTGCGTTACTTTCGGCACCTGGAAAGGAGCGAATCCCATCATGGAAAATTTTATAGTATCCGCCCGGAAATACCGTCCGCAGAACTTCTCCACGGTAGTAGGGCAAGCCCATATAACAACAACATTAAAGAATGCCATCCGCAACAATCAGCTGGCACATGCCTTCCTGTTCTGCGGTCCCCGCGGCGTCGGTAAAACCACCTGCGCCCGCATCCTGGCAAAGACCATCAACTGCGAGAACCTGCAGGCAGACGGAGAAGCCTGCAACTCCTGCAACTCCTGCCGGACCTTCAATGAAGGCAGCTCTTTCAATATTCATGAGCTGGATGCCGCTTCCAACAACTCGGTTGACGATATCCGCACCCTGGTAGACCAGGTGCGCTTCGCTCCGCAGGCAGGCAAATACAAGATCTATATCATCGATGAGGTGCACATGCTCAGCTCCTCGGCATTCAATGCTTTTCTGAAAACGCTGGAGGAACCGCCCTCCTACGCCATTTTCATTCTGGCTACCACGGAAAAGCACAAGATATTGCCCACCATCCTCAGCCGGTGCCAGATATTTGATTTCAAGCGCATAACCATACAGGATACGGTAGATCACCTTCAGGAGATCGTTACCAAGGAAAATATGACCGCCGAAGGCGACGCCCTTCACCTGATCGCTCAGAAGACGGACGGCTGTATGCGCGATTCGCTCAGTACGCTGGACAAGATCGTGAGCTTCACCGGCGGCAAACTGACCTACCAGAATACGCTGGAACACCTCAATATCCTGGACTACGACTATTATTTCCGGGTGATGGAAGCCGTAGCGACCCAGGATGTGGCCGGCGCCCTCCTTATTTTCGACGAGATCCTGCAAAAGGGCTTTGAAGGCGATAATTTCCTGGGCGGATGGGCGGAGTTCCTGCGTAACCTGCTGGTTTGCAAAGATGATAAAGTGCTGCACCTGATGGAAGTAAGCGCCAACCTGAAAGACCGCTACCGCCAGATGAGCGGCCGCGTCAGCGCTGCTTACCTGGTGACGGCCCTTCACCTGCTGAACGAGACCGAGATCGGCTACCGTATGGCACGCAATAAACGCCTCCATGTGGAAATGGCCCTCATCCGCCTTTGCTATCTGCAACAGGCCGTCACGCTCGTCAGCAACGACCAGTCCGGCGAAGTGGTAAAAAAAAACCTGATCCCTGAAGGTACCCCGCAGCGCCTCCGGGCGCCGCTGCCGCAACCGATATACGGTAAACCCGCCACCACCAAAACTATCACTCCGGAAGCCCCGCGGCTGACGATAGAATCAGGCGCCATGCCACCGGGAAATGCAGTTGCGCAGGATAACGCCGGCCTGCCAGGGCAACAGCGGCACGGTGCAGGCACCGGGCAAACTGCAGGAACTGGCTCATCCGGTCAACAGCAACATGCCGCAACACCCGCCAACGCGGAAGCCAGGCAAACTGCCGGAACAAACCCATCCGGTCAACAGCAATATACGCCCGTCTCCGGAACAGGCAGCACCGCTCCGCAGCAAACTGCCGGAACAACATCAGCCGGCAACACCCAACCGGCAACGCCACGTCCCGCAACAACAACACCCGCCACTAAACTTACCGGCCTCGCTGCCATGAAAGAGGCACTGGCAGCCAAACAACAGACCGAAACCGTCCAGAGCAACGCCATTCCCATGACCGCAGGGGCTTTGGCCGTATATTGGGACGAATTCATCGATAAATTCCGCCAGGCCAATAAAATGACCGTGGTGAGCAATCTCCAGCTGGCACAGACCGTATTGCTGGGCCCTGAAGAGATCGGCATCATCAGCCGGAACATCGTCCAGTTCCGCTTCATGGAAGAAGAGAAACTGGAGATATCCGAGTTCTTCAAAAAGAAATTCCGGAACAATGCCCTCGTGCTGACCCTGCAACTGGACGAGAATCAGCAACAGGTAACAGACACCGGTCCAGCCCCGCTGACCAGCCGGGAACAGTTTGCCCGTATGATGGAAAAATACCCGCTGGTGAAAGAGTTGAAAGACAGACTGAATATGGAACTGGACTTTTAGGCCCGCGCCGCATTGAATAATAATTAATTTTAAACGCCCCGCCTCCCGATGCTTTGCGTTTTTGCGCAAAAACTTGTAGGTTTGGGCAAAATTTCGAAGAAACACTATGGCAGAAGTTATCAGAATGCCCCTTTTAAGTGATACCATGACCGAAGGGGTGATTGCGGAATGGCATAAGAAAGTAGGAGATACCGTTAAGTCCGACGATGTTATTGCTGAAGTGGAGACCGATAAGGCCACAATGGAAGTAATGGCGTATGCGGACGGTACTTTGTTATATATCGGTGTAGAGAAAGGCAAAGCGGCAAAGGTAAATGATGTCATTGCCATTGTGGGGAAACCCGGTGAAGACTACAAGCCCCTGCTGGAAGGTGGCGCAGCAGCAGCCCCTGCGGCGAAAACCGATGCTCCGGAAGCTGCCAAACCGGCGCCGGAAAAAGAGAAAGAGGACGCTCCCGCAGCAGTTGATAACGGAGAACTGGAAAAAGCCCTCAAAGACGCTACGGTGATCCGCATGCCGCTGCTCAGCGATACCATGACGGAAGGCAAGATCGTAGCCTGGAACAAAAAAGTAGGCGATACCGTTAAAAGCGATGACGTACTGGCGGAAGTGGAAACCGATAAGGCGACCATGGAAGTGATCGGTTACGCGGACGGCACCCTTCTCTATATCGGCGTTCCCGAAGGGGAAGCCGCCAAGGTAAATGGCATTATTGCCATAGTTGGCAAGAAAGAAGCGAATATCGAAGCGATCCTCGCCGCGGAGAAATCCGGTGGCGCCGCTCCCAAAGCTGCCGGTGAAGCACCCGCCGCCAAGGAATCCGCAACTCCGGCACCCGCCGCTGCTCCGGCCGCACAAAGCAGCAATGGGGACGGCCGCGTGAAAGCCTCCCCCCTCGCCAAAAAACTCGCCGAAGAAAAAGGCATCGATATCAGCCAGGTACCCGGTTCCGGTGATGGCGGCCGCATCGTGAAAAAGGATGTGGACAGCTATGTTCCTGCAAAATCTGCCCCTGCTGCAGCCGCAGGTCAGGCTGCGCCGGCCGCGAAAGTGGCCGCATTTGCACCCGCAGGCCAGGAAGCATATACAGACACGCCGCTCACCAATATGCGCAAAACCATCGCGCGCCGCCTCGGTGAAAGCAAATTCGGCGCCCCGCACTTCTATCTCACCATGGAGATCAACATGGATATTGCGAAAGAAGCCCGCGAAGCCATCAACAAAATATCCCCGGTGAAGGTCTCCTTCAACGATATGGTGATCAAAGCCGCTGCCATGGCGCTCCGCCAGCATCCCGATGTAAACAGCAGCTGGATGGGCGATTTCATCCGCCACAACCAGCACATTCATATCGGTTCCGCCGTAGCAGTAGACGAAGGTCTGCTGGTACCGGTGATCACCTTCGCCGATCAGAAAAGCTTCTCCCAGATCGCTGCGGAAACAAAAGAACTGAACGACAAGGCCAAGAACAAGAAACTGCAACCGCAGGAAATGACCGGCAACACCTTTACCGTGTCCAACCTCGGCATGATGGGTATTGAAGAATTTACCGCCATCATCAATCCTCCCGCCTCCGCCA
Source organism: Chitinophaga sp. XS-30 (assembly GCF_008086345.1). Lineage (NCBI taxonomy): Bacteria > Pseudomonadati > Bacteroidota > Chitinophagia > Chitinophagales > Chitinophagaceae > Chitinophaga > Chitinophaga sp. XS-30. The sequence goes on from NZ_CP043006.1 coordinate 221,107, forward strand.
TTCTCGCCGTAGGCGCTATCAAAGAAGTGGTGGTAGCCGGAGAGAAAGGCCAGTTCAAAACCACCAGCGTCATGAAAGTGACCATGAGCTGCGATCACCGTACCGTAGACGGTGCCGTGGGCGCCAGGTTCCTCGTAACGTTCAAACAACTCATGGAGAACCCGGTGAACATGCTCGTATAGGCATAACATAACTGAAAATAGCTCCGGAAGGGTGTATCAGGCAATCTGGTACACCCTTTCTGTTAAAACATCCCCTGTTTCTGTTCATACATCGCCCAAACCATCCCAAGGACCAACGCATAACTCAGTCCCCCTGTCATATGCAGATGATGGATTTTAACCCAACATTCAATATGCCGTATGATCGCATTGATCTTTTTGTTAAATTTATCATTACATCCCCAAACAAATTCAAATGCGTAATCCTACCCATGCGATCAACTGGTTTGAGATCCCTGTTTCTCAATTTGACAGGGCAAAGGCATTCTACAGTACGATCCTGGATATCACTATTACCGAAATGCAGCTGGGCGGAGACCGGCTCGGACTGCTGGCGTATGATGCTGAAAGCGGCGGAGTTGGCGGCGCCATTGTGGAGGGGCTGGACTATGTGGCCAGCCAGCGCGGCTGCCTGATCTACCTGTACTGCGGAGAAGATCTGAACGATGTGCTCGGCAGGGTGATCGGAGCAGGCGGACGGATAGAACGGGATAAAACACCGGTATCCTATGAACTGGATATGGGCTTCCACGCCATTTTTATTGATACGGAAGGCAATCGCATCGGCCTCCATTCCCCACAATAACTATATTCCCCCTAACAACACTATATTTCAATGTATTTTGAAAGTTCAAAAACTTTCCATACATTTGAAGTATGAAATTCTCTGATGCAAAAGCACAATTCATCCAGGCCTGGGGCTTGCTTGGCGCGCAATGGGGCATCAACCGCACGATGGCGCAGATCCACGCTCTCCTGCTTATTGCGCCGGAGCCGATGAGCGCCGAAGAGATCATGGAAGCGCTGGATATTTCCCGCGGCAATGCCAACATGAATGTACGGGAGTTGATGAACTGGGGCATTGTGGAGAAAATACTGGTGCCGGGAGAACGCAAAGAGTTCTTTGTGGCGGAGAAAGACATCTGGAAAGTAGGCACCGCCATCGCCAGGGAAAGAAAAAACGGGAACTGGACCCCGTGCTCAAAGTGCTGCTGCAGCTCAACAAGATCGAGGGGGACCAGAAGGATAAAGACATCAAAGCATTCCGCGACACCATGCAGAACATCCAGAAATTCGCACAGCAGGCGGATGCCGCGCTCAATACCTTCATCAAATCAGAAGAGAACTGGTTTTACAGCACCCTGCTGAAAGCGATCCGCTAAGCAGCAGGAAACTCCCGTGGAAACAGCAGCACACCTTTAGCGCGTCCCGTGCTTACCCTGTTGCTATGGCCCGGATCACTCCCGCACCGCCCGGAGCCGCCGGAATGTTGCGGGCAGCACTTCGGGCAGGGCATCGTTCCATTTCATCTCCATCAGCACCGTTCTGCGCGGACCAACCTTCTTTTCATCAAAATGAATATGAAAGACATAATACCATTTCCCTTCGCTGAACAATACATCCCCATGCCCTGAGCCATTGGCCCCCGTGTTATGCCGGCTGATCACCGGGTTCTGCGGGATGCGCCGGAACGGCCCCTGTGGTGAATCCGCCTCCGCAATGCCTACGGCATAATCGATATTGCGGAAATCGTTGCAGGAATAGAAAAGATAGTACCGGCCATCTTTTTTGATGACCGTAGGCCCTTCGGCCACCGGCCAGGACGCTCCGTTGGTATTTTCCCAGCCCGTTCCCGCACGGATACACTCCTGCAGGGTACCGGGCACAAAATCTGTCAGGTCATCATTCAGCTGCCCGGTAAAAATACGGTTACCGCTGTCTACCCGCACATGATAGAGCCAGGCCTTCCCCTCCTCGAAAAACACGAAAGGGTCGATCTGCCGGGATGAGCCGGGCAGGCGCCGGTGAAGCTGCTGCCGGAAAGGCCCTTCAGGATGATCACTGACGGCAATGGCAATGGATTCATTGGCCGTGTACGCCATGTAGAATTTCTTCCCGTGGCGGAATACCTGCGGTGCCCAGAACCCGCGTTCCCCGAAAGCCTCTCCTTTCTTCAGCGCAAAGCCTTTATCTGTCCAGTGTACAAGGTCGGTAGACGTGTAAACGGGAATACCGAGGTTGGCATTGGCACCATTTGTGCCGTAAGCATAGTGTTTGCCTTCCCAGGTGAAGATGGTCGGGTCAGCCAGCAAAAGCGGCGTGCTGTCTTTCACCGGCAATACGGAAGAAAGCAGCAGCAAAAATGTGATCAGGTCCATACCATAAAAATATCCTTATTTTTACATTATGAGCACACCAAAACACACGGTCGTCATCGGCGCATCTCCCAATCCGGAACGATACAGCTTTCTGGCGGTGAACAGGCTTCGCGCCAACGGGCACCCGGTGACCGCCATCGGCAACCGGGAAGGTGTGATCGGGGAAACCCCGGTGATCAAAGCGCATCCTCCCCTCGAAAACGTAGATACCATCACGTTATACCTCAACCCCACCCGCCAGCAGGAGTATTACGACTATATCTTCAGCCTGCAGCCCAAACGCATCATTTTCAACCCCGGCACCGAGAACACCGAACTGATCCGTATGGCCGCCGAAAGAGGCGTTGAGGCAAAAGAAGCCTGTACCCTGGTGATGCTCAGCACCGGGCAATATTAGATCCTTTTCAAAAACTTCATCCTCCCGGCAGGTCCTACAGCAGTTATTTTTCGTATATTGAGATAATATATCATGCATTTTGTTGCCCCTGCCCAGCCAAAGATCCATCAGACCGGCATATAGACGCGACCGTTAGTATTCAACTTGAAAAATTACTGACCCATGAAATGGAGAAGATTTAATGGCGATCCCATCAATCTGCCCATCAAAGAGGAGGTACGTCAGGCTATCGTCCGGGAAACCGCGACGGGCCACCATTTAAAGGTGTGCATCGGTACCGACTCGCAGGTGAAAGGCGCTGACACGGAATTTGCCACCGTCATCGTATTCCTCAGGGAAGGCCACGGCGGGTTCATGTTCATTCACAACGAAAGAACGAAGGACGTTTATTCGATCAAGGAAAGGATGCTGGTGGAAGTGGCCAAAAGCATCGAGATCGCTTATGAACTTTGCGACCTGTTCACAGAATATGATGTGGATATGGAGGTGCATGCGGACATTAACACCAATCCGCAATTCAAAAGCAACCTGGCCCTGCGGGAAGCCATGGGCTACATCCTGGGTATGGGCTTTGCCTTCAAGGCCAAACCAGAGGCCTTTGCCAGCAGCAGCTGCGCGAACAAGATCGTGAACTGACCGTTCGCAGGCCCCGGGCGTTGGCGTTAAACACCTGGTGCCGCCGCTACACTTCCGCTGCCTGCCGCACGTTGCCCCACCTGTTCTGCCGCATGCCGTTCCCCCGGCATGATGCCGTTGTCATCCCCTACAGGCCCGGCTTACGATCTCCCCCCTTACGCGATCCCGCGGAAGCGCACGTTCATCTCATCTATAAATTCCAGTATCTTGTCCCGCCCCGTTTTTTTAACCGTAGACGTTATATAGCTGGCGGGCAGAAATTCCCAGCTCTCGCGCAGTTTGTTCAGAAAGGCTTTTACATTGCGGCTTGTATCCAGTTGCGTATTCTTGTCCGCTTTCGTAAATACCAGCTGGAAGGGCACTTGCCACTCCCCCAGCTGATTGATGAACTCGATATCGATCTTCTGCGGTGTCAGGCGGCTGTCTATCAGCACAAAAACATTCACCAGGTTGGGGCGCTTGCGGAGGTAGTTCTCTATCATCTGCTCCCAGCTGCGACGCTGGCTCTGCGACACCTTGGCAAAGCCATACCCCGGCAGATCCACGATATACCATTCATTATTGATGAGAAAATGGTTGATCAGCTGGGTTTTCCCCGGTGTACCGGAGGTTTTCGCGAGCTTCTCCCGGCTGGTGAGCATATTGATCAGGGACGATTTGCCCACGTTGGAACGGCCGATAAAAGCGTATTCCGGCTTGTCGGCCGCCGGGCATTTTTGCCAGTCCACATTACTGATCAGGTATTCAGCAGATTTGATCACCATATATTTTCGATTTGCGGTCCCTCAGGTAATTCTATTAACTTTGCGCCACTATGGCGAGCAAAGAGAATGTACAGAAAGTGGTTCCTTTTGAAGGGTCAAAATTAAGCAAGAAGGAGCAGATAGCCCACATGTTCAATGATATTGCCGGAAGGTACGATTTCCTGAACCGGTTCATGAGCCTGGGCATCGACGTGGGATGGCGCAAAAAGGCCCTCAGGATACTGCAGCCGATGCAGCCGAAAGTGGTACTGGATGTAGCTACCGGCACCGGCGATGTGGCCATTATGGCCGCCCGTATGTTGCAACCGGAAAAGATCATCGGTATTGATATCTCCGAAGGTATGCTGGCATTTGGCCGGGAGAAAGTGGAAAAGGCCGGTTTAAGCGGCAAAATTACCCTCCAGGAAGGGGATAGCGAAACAATAAGTTTCCCTGACGGGACGTTTGATGCCATAACGGTCGCCTTTGGCGTCCGGAACTTTGAGCACCTGGAAAAAGGGCTGGCCGAAATGAGGCGGGTGCTTAAACCTGGCGGTAAAGCGGTGATCCTGGAGTTTTCCAATCCCACGAAAACGCCTGTAAAACAACTATATAACTTTTATTTTCGCTACATTACCCCCTCCATCGGAAAGTGGATCGCCAGGAACAAAGCAGCCTATTCCTATCTGCCGGATTCTGTGAAAGCCTTTCCCCAGGGTCAGGCGATGTGCGATATTTTACACAAAACCGGGTTCCAGGCAGTTACATGCAAAACATTAAGCTTCGGCATATGCTCTATTTACTCCGCTACCCGCTGATAGCGGCCGCCCTTCTGTTGCTGGGCAGCTCCTCCGCCAGCGCACAGCTGAATATGGAAGAGCACGACCGCAAACCTTATTATTTCGGCATCACCCTTGCCGTCAACCAGTCCAATTTCAAATTGTCCCATTCCGATCTCTTCCTGAAAGGAGATTCCATCATGGTGGCCGAACCGCTGAAAACCATCGGGTTCAACCTTGGACTGCTGGCCAATCTGCGGCTTAACCACCGGTTCGACCTCAGAATAAATCCGCAGCTGGTATTTGCCAATAAAAACCTCTATTACCAGGAAAACTACCCCCAGCGCGAAACGGAAAAAAAGATCGAATCCATACTGCTCACCTTTCCATTCCAGTTCAAATTCAAGTCAGACCGCATCAATAATATGCGCGTTTACACCATCGCAGGGCTGAAATTCGACTATGACCTGTCTTCCAACGCCCGTACCCGCCGTGCGGAAGACCTGGTAAAGATCGGCAAGATGGATTATGGTTACGAGATCGGCGCCGGCTTTGAATTTTATATGCCCAGCTTCATCTTCACACCTGAATTCAAGATCAGCAATGGCATCGGCAATGTACATGTAAAAGATCCGAACCTGCGTTACTCCAATGTGATCGACCAGCTGAAATCCCGCACCATCGTGTTTTCCATTCACCTGCAAGGTTAAAGCCTGCGCCGCCAAACGGTATCGACAAGCGCTCAACCGGCGTAGCCGCACAACAGTCGCATTCCGTTCCTGCATTAACGCGGAAAATGTAACTTTGGGGCATGCAAAAGACCATCATCAAAAATATATCCGTTGTAAACGAAGGCACTACAAAAGTGCAGGACGTGCTTTTCCGGGACGGCCGCATTGAAAAGATCGCGGCGCAGATCGGGGAGACCGGTACGGAGATCAACGGGGAAGGCAAATACCTGCTGCCCGGCGTGATCGACGACCAGGTGCATTTCCGCGAGCCCGGCCTCTCCCACAAAGCCAATATTCATTCAGAAGCGCGCGCAGCCGTGGCCGGCGGCACCACCAGCTTCATGGAAATGCCCAACACGAAGCCGGAAGCCGTTACACAGGAAAGGCTGGAGGATAAATACAATATTGCCGCACAAGGGTCCCTCGCCAACTACTCCTTTTTCATGGGCGTATCTAACGACAATGCGGATGAAGTGCTGAAAACCAATGCCAAAAAAGACCGGGTATGCGGCGTGAAGATATTCATGGGCTCATCCACCGGTAATATGCTGGTAGACAACTACCTCACCCTGGAAAGGATATTTTCCGAAACCGAATTGCTGATTGCCACACATTGCGAAGATGAGAAGATCATCCGCGCCAATATGGAGAAATACAAACAGGAAAGAGGGGAAAGCCTCACCGCTGCCGATCACCCGCTGATCCGCAACGAGGAAGCCTGCTTTGAGTCCTCGCTGGTGGCCATCCAGTTCGCCAAAAAACACAACTCCCGCCTGCATATCCTGCACATTTCCACAGAAAAGGAGTTGCAGCTGTTCGGGAACCTCCTGCCGCTGGAAGAAAAAAGGATCACCGCCGAAGTTTGCGTACATCACCTCTGGTTTACCGCTGACGACTATACGCAATACGGCAACCTGATCAAATGCAATCCCGCCATCAAAGCCCCCCATCACCGCGAAGCACTGTGGAAAGGCATGCTGGATGACCGGCTGGACATTATCGCCACGGACCATGCTCCGCATACCTGGGAAGAAAAACAGCAACCCTATCTGCAGGCGCCATCCGGCGTACCGCTGGTACAGCACAGCCTGCTGATGATGCTGGAATCCGTGAAAGCCGGCCGCTTGTCGCTGGAAAAGATGGTGGAAAAAATGAGCCATGCCCCCGCAAAATGTTTCCGGATCAGGGAAAGAGGTTACCTGCGCGAAGGGTATTACGCCGATGCCGTGATCGTGGACCTGCAGCAGTCCACCACTGTAACGGAGCAGAATATCCACTATCACTGCGGATGGAGCCCCTTCCAGGGATATACCTTCCCCGCGGCCATCACCCATACCTTCGTCAACGGGCACCTCGCATACGAGAACGGAACTTTCAACGAGAATCAGCCGGGGCAACGGCTGATGTTCAATGTATAAAACCGTTTTTATGGAAATTTCCGTGTCCGGCATCTACATCCTTAACATTACACCCTAAATTCACGTAAAAGTCTGCGAATGGAGCTGGATAAAACAACCTACCTGGATCTCTCTATTTTTAACCGGGATGACGAATATTCCCTGTTTCATAAACTGGATTTCACCACCACCTCCGGCGGCCGGGAGTACCTGCGCAAATTGTTCAGCACACCGCTTCAGGATATTCAGGCGATCCACAACCGCCAGCAAATGCTCCGCTACCTGCTGGAAAAAGAAACGCAATGGCCGCCCATGATCTCCAACGGCTCCATTGTGGTAGTGGAGAATTACCTGAATGCGGAAATAGAGCCGATATCCAGCTCCGGGGGCATTTCACTGTACCTGAACGCTGTTGTCACCAAAACCATCTACGCGCCGGACTACGGTTTTATCAAATTCTCCTTCGATCAGCTGCTCAACCTTATCAAAGGTTTCAAATACCTGGAAACACATTTCAATTCCGATGACGCTCCCGTTACCCTTAAGCTGCTGCTGGACAGGGCACGGGTACTGCTGGCGCAGAAAGAGTTCGACGACATCGTGGAACTGCAGGAAAACGGCCGCTTCAGTTTCGTGGAGATACTGCGGTACGACCGGCTCATCCGCCGGAAGCACCGGAAAGTATTATGGGAACTGACGGAACTGTACACCCGGCTGGACGCCTATCACAGCATGGCTATGGCCATACGCCACTTTTCCCTGCAATTCCCGGCGTTCACAGACGATAACAAACCGCACATTGCCATCCAGCAACTGTATCACATGATCCTGCCGCAACCGGTAGCCTATGATATTGCGATGGACCCGCATAAACATTTCCTCTTCCTTACCGGCGCCAATATGGCCGGCAAGACCACCTTCATCAAAGCCGTGGGCATCGCCGTATTCCTTGCGCACCTGGGGATGGGCGTACCGGCGAAAAGCATGCAACTGACTTTTTTCCATGGCATTCTCAGCAACATCGATGTAAAGGATAATATCTTCAAAGGCGAAAGTTATTTCTACAGTGAAGTGCAACGCATCAAGAATACCATCATCAAGATCAGTGACGGAAAAAACTGGCTGATCCTCATCGATGAAATGTTCAAAGGTACCAATGTGGAAGATGCCAAGAACTGTTCCCTGGCGGTGATCAACGGCCTGCTGCATAACCACAACTGCCTCTACATCCTGTCCACGCACCTTTATGAGATCGCCGATGAATTGCAGGGAGAAGACCAGATCATTTTCAAATATTTCCAGTCTGAAGTGATCGATGACAATCTGCAGTTCACCTATGAACTGAAGGACGGAATCGCTAAAGAAAAGATCGGCTTTCTCATCCTGAAAAAAGAAAAAGTAATTGAGTTGCTGGAGAAGATGAAATGATTTTTCCCTTATCTTCGACATGAAATAAACCATTGTTTGTCCCATGCTGGTTAAAATCTTCGGCAGCGCCGTGCAGGGCGTGGAAGCCATCACCATTACGATAGAAGTGAATGTAGGCCAGGGCACCAAATTCTATATTGTGGGCCTGCCTGACAATGCCGTGAAAGAAAGCGGTTATCGCATAGAAACGGTCATCAAGAATGCGGGATACAAAATGCCGCGCCTCCGCACGATCGTGAATATGGCGCCCGCGGATATCCGCAAAGCCGGTACTGCATATGATCTTCCCATTACGGTTGGCATCCTGGCCGCATCGAAACAATTATCTTTTGCCCTTCCCCCCGAACGTTTCGTGATCATGGGCGAGCTGTCGCTGGACGGCACTTTACGTCCCGTTCGCGGTGCATTGCCCATGGCGCTGCAGGCGAAAAAGGAGGGTTTCCACGGCATGATCCTCCCCTTGCAGAACGCCCGTGAAGCAGCCATGGTGGAAGGATTGGATGTCTATGGTGTGAAGCATTTGACCGAGGTGCTGGGATTTTTGGGTGGGGAGGTGAAGCTGGAAAGCTTTCCGGCCGAACCATATACGGAGCAAGCGTGTTTCGATGTGGATTTTGCAGAAGTGAAGGGACAAAATGTAAGCAAGCGCGCCATGGAGATTGCGGCGGCAGGTGGACATAACATCATCCTCATCGGGCCTCCGGGAGCAGGAAAAACCATGCTGGCCAAACGGCTGCCAACGATCATGCCACCGTTGACCTTGCAGGAAGCGCTTGAAACCACAAAGGTATATTCGGCGGCGGGCAAACTTCCTGAGCATACCGGCATTTTTCGCGGCAGGCCCTTCCGTTCGCCGCATCATACCATCAGCGATATTGCGCTCGTTGGCGGCGGCAATCCACCACTGCCGGGAGAACTCTCCCTCGCGCATAATGGTGTATTGTTCCTCGATGAACTGCCGGAATATAAACGGACTGCCCTGGAGGTGCTACGGCAACCTGTAGAGGACAGGAAAGTGACTGTATCCCGCGCCAGGATCAGTCTGGATTTCCCAACCGGCTTCATGCTGGTAGCGTCCATGAATCCCTGCCCCTGCGGCTATTTCAATCACCCCGAGAAAACCTGCACCTGTGCGCCGGGCGCTGTGCAGAAATACATCAACAGAATTTCCGGGCCGCTGCTGGACAGAATAGACCTGCATGTGGAAGTAACGCCGGTTGCCCCCGGAACAGCAGCAAACGGAGAACGAAGCGCTGCCATCAGGGAAAGGGTGATCGCAGCCCGAAACCTCCAATGGGCCAGGAACGGCCATTACAATGCAGAGATGAACGTCAGCTTATGTCATGCTGAACCCGCAGCCCTGGAGCTGCTTGAATCCGCCATGAAACGTCTCCAGCTCTCCGCCCGCGCGTACGACAGGATACTCAGGGTGAGCCGTACCATTGCAGATCTGGCGGACAGCGAACACATCAACACAACGCACATAGCCGAAGCTATCCGGTTCAGAACACTCGACAGGGAACAATGGGGCGCTTATCAATGCTGACCGTTCTCATGCTCCATCTTCCGGTATTCCTCGCTCAGCTTCTTCTGCACATCGCCCGGCACGGGAGCATATTCGGCGAACACCGCTTTCACCTTGGCTTTTCCCTGCGTCACGTTGCGCAGAGAGGCATACAGCCTGTCCAGCTCCGCCTGCGGCGTCCTGGCCTTGATCACATGGGTATCCATCCCCGTGATCACGCTGCGGTGGCTTTGCAATTCGCTCATGATATCCCCCATCATCACATCCGGAGCGGAGGCTTCCAGCTCGAACACCGGCTCCAGCAATTGCGGCGCGGCCTGGTGGAAGGCATCACGGAAGGCCATCATCCCCGCTATCTTGAAAGAGATATCATTGCTGTCCACCGGATGCATTTTCCCATCGTACACGCTCACCCGCACATCCCGTACGTACGACCCCGTTAGCGGGCCTTCCTGCATTTTTTCCATCACGCCTTTCAGAATGGAAGGCAGGAAACGCGTGTCAATTGCACCACCAACGATACAGTTATTGAACACCAGCTTGCCTCCCCAGTTCAGCGCTATCTCTTCCGTCTCCCGCACGGTATATTCCCCGAAAGGCGGCATTCCTTCATAATAAGGTTCAATTTTCATATATACTTCCCCGAACTGCCCGGCGCCACCGGATTGTTTCTTGTGGCGGTACGATGCCAGCGCGGGCTTCTGGATGGTTTCCCGGTAAGGGATGCGCGCGGGCCGGTATCCCACCTCCATGTTGTAAATATGTTCCAGCCGCCAGCGGGTAACAGCGAGGTGCAGATCGCCCTGGCCGTGCAGGATCACCTGTTTCAGTTCACGGTTGTACTCAATTTCCAGGGTAGGGTCTTCCATATGGATCTCGCTCAGCACTTCCCCCAGCTTTTCATCATCGCCTTTGTTCTTTGCTTCAATGGCCACCCGTACTTTCGGCGGCGGAAAGTGGATCGGCGCTATCTGGGCCGTAAACCCTTTCTCGTTCAGCGTATGATTGGTGAATGTATTTTTCAGCTTGAGGGTGCAGCCGATATCGCCGGAGCGCAGTTTTTCCACCGGCTGCCGGTTTCTCCCGTCAGCGATGAACAACTGGTTAAGCCGTTCTGTGGTATTGCCTTTTTCATTGAACAGCTCCTGCCCTGCTTTTACTTCTCCGCTCATGACCTTGAAAAAGGACAGTTTGCCGATATGCGGTTCCAGCAGGGTCTTGAAGATGAACAGGCAGACAGGTCCGCCGGGATCGCAAGGCACTTCCCTGCCGTCTTCCGTTTGTTCCGGCGGCATCTCCACGGCGGATGGCGCTACATTGTCAATAAACCCCATCATCCGGCCACTGCCCATATTATTGCGGGCAGACAGGCAAAATAGCGGGAACACCTGGTGCTTCATCATCCCGATCTTTAACCCCTTACGCATTTCATCTTCATCCAGACTGCCCTTTTCGAAGAACAGTTCCATCAGGGCATCATCATTTTCGGCCGCTTTCTCCACCAGTTCATTATGCAGCCGGTCCGCTTCCTCCTGCTCCTCCGGCGGAATGGGCAATTTTTCAGGTTTGCCGCCGCCCGGAGGGAAACGGTACATGGTCATTTTCAACAGATCTATTATAGCATTGAACCCCTGGCCCTGATTTACAGGGTATTGCATGACGGTGACGGCGGGCCCGAAGAACTGCCGGGCCTGCTCGAGGGTTTGGGCATAATTGGCATTTTCATGGTCCAGGTGATTGATCGCCAGAATGGTAGGTTTGTTATAGCGGTCCACATAATCCCAGATCAGCTCTGTTCCTACTTCCACCCCGTTGTACGCATGCAGCAGCATGACAGCCGTATCGCAAACGCGGATGGAAGAGGCGACCTCCCCCGAGAAGTCCTCCAGCCCGGGGGTATCCATGATATTGATCTTGTAGTCACGCCACTCCGTATGCATGGTGGTGGCATATACCGAGTTTCCCCGTTCATGCTCCACTTCGTGATAGTCTGAAACCGTATTGCGCTCCTCTACGGTCCCGCGTTTACTGATGATGCCGGCCTCGAACAGCATGTCCTCGGCCAGCGTCGTTTTACCGCTCTTGGCAGCGCCAATGAGCACCACATTCTTGATGTGTTTTTCATCATACATTTTCATTTGTCAACTTTTTTGATGTCAGCGACCGGACGGAACGCCGGGCCCCTGAACATAGGGCTGCTGCGGGGCGTTCATTCGGGAAGACCTGGGTGATGATGATATGCCGGGTAAAACGTAAAAGCCTAGCGTGGAATAATGTCAGTTTTTCAGGCTATCCAACAAGCGGACGGATGACCTCCGGCTACCCTTCAAATTACGGAAAAATACCGTGATAAGTACAGCAGAAACCGATGTTTGAACATCTTTTATTCCCCTACCTTTGCTACATGAAATTGTTGCTTTCGTACCTCCGGAACTATAAGTGGCTGATAGCACTGGCTTTACTGCTGGCCACCATTAACCAGGTATTCTCGCTGATGGACCCCTGGATCTTCGGCAAGATCGTAGACCAGTTCGCTTCACATCCGCAATCATTCAACAAGGAAGGGGAAGCTGTCATTCCCCGTACGCAAAACCAGTACCTGTATGGCGTTTTGCTGCTGCTGCTGGCTTCCATAGGCGTGGCAATGATTTCCCGCATTGCCAAGGCGTTCCAGGATTATTTTGTGAACGTGGTGATCCAGAAATTCGGCGCACAGGTGTACACGGATGGGCTTCGGCACTCCATGCGCCTGCCTTTCCAGGAGTTTGAGGACCAGCGCTCGGGCGAAACCCTCGCGATATTGCAGAAGGTGCGGATAGACAGCGAAAAGTTCATTTCCCTGTTCGTCAACATCCTGTTCACCACCCTGATCGGTGTGGTATTCGTGATGATCTTCGCGTACAGCGTGCACTGGTCGCTCGTATTCGTATATTTCGGTGGATGCATCCTGCTCGGATGGCTGATGAATGTGCTGAGCAGGAAGATCAAATCCATCCAGAAGAATATCGTCAAGGAAACCACGATGCTGGCCGGCGCCACGACAGAATCGCTGCGTAACATCGAGCTGGTGAAAAGCCTCGGCCTCACCAACCAGGAAGTGCGCCGCCTCAATGCCAATACGATGAAGATCCTGCTGCTGGAACTGAAGAAAGTGCGCAGCGTGCGGACCATCGCCTTTGTGCAGGGCACTTTTGTGAACCTCCTGCGCTCCAGCATCCTGTTTGTGCTCCTGTATCTTGTGTACAAGGATACGGCCACGCTCGGGCAGATATTCACCCTCCAGCTATACTCATTCTTCCTGTTCGGCCCCCTGCAGGAGCTGGGCAATATCATCCTGGCTTACCGGGAAGCACAGGTATCGCTGACGAATTTCAAAAAGATACTGGATACCCCGGTGGAACCAACACCGCTGAACCCGCCGAAGCTATCCGCCGTTCGGGAGCTGACCTTCGAATCCGTGGGCTTCCGGCATCTCACAGCGCTGAACAATGCACTGGACGATATCAGCTTCAGTGTAAGAACGGGAGAGACCGTAGCCTTCGTGGGACCCTCCGGCAGCGGAAAGACCACATTGGTGAAGTTGTTGGTAGGACTATACAACGCCGGTGAGGGCCGCATCCTGTACAACGGGCTGAATGCTACCGATATCGACATTGAGGAACTGCGCATGCAGATCGGTTTTGTAACGCAGGATACACAGTTGTTCTCCGGCACCATCCGGGAAAATCTGCTGTTCGTCAATCCACGCGCCACGGATGAAGAGCTGATGAGCGCCCTGAACCGGGCGGCCTGCTACAACCTCCTGGCCCGCGCGGAAAACGGGATCGATACCGTGATCGGAGAAGGCGGCATCAAAATATCCGGCGGGGAAAAACAACGGCTGTCCATCGCCCGTGCATTGCTCCGCCAGCCCAGGTTGCTCGTATTCGATGAAGCGACCTCCGCACTGGACTCCATCACGGAAGAGGCCATCACCCAAACCGTTCGTGATGTAACGTCTACCAAAGAACATATTACCGTCATGATCGCACACCGCCTGTCTACTATTATGCATGCAGACCGCATCTATGTGCTGGAAAAAGGGCGCATCGTGGAAACCGGCACACACCGGGGTCTGCTGGAAGAAAAGGGGCTGTATTACGCCATGTGGCGGCAACAGATCGGTGAAAGGAAAACCATGGAGCCGGTACCGGCCGGATAAGCGGTATGCTCCTGCAAAAAAGCGCTGTGCGTTGAAGCGGCTCCCCGGCATGACATACGCTTGCAAAAAACGCTATGCGCCGCAGCGTCTCCCCGGCATTGGCGGCTCCTGACGAAAGCCCGCAACACGATTGATATAAATCAACGTTTAGCCCGGATGCTTTCTGTAAATTTGCCGATCATGAAGAAAAAACCGAATTTCTTCCTCAGCCTGTTGGCGATGAAATGCCCCAGATGCAGGCGAGGCGATATGTTCCGTACAAAAAATCCTTTCCACTGGCGGCTGTCCAGGATATTCGACATGCATGCCGATTGCCCCGTATGCGGACAGCATTATGAACTGGAAACGGGTTTCTGGTTTGGTACCGGTTACGTCAGTTACGCTCTCGGTGTAGCGCTCTCCGTATTCAACCTGATCTGGTACTGGCTGCTCATCGGTATTTCGTGGAAAGATGACAGCCTGTTGTACTGGCTGGCAGTGAACGGGGCTATACTGATACTGGTACAACCCTGGCTGATGCGTATTTCCCGGGCCATCTACCTGTATTTCTTCGTGTATTATGATGAAGATACGGCGCACCTGCCGGATGCGGTTCATAAGCAAGGTGAACACTCCCATCCGCACCCGGCAGGGCATTCACATTAAAATTACCTAAAGTTCTTCCTTCGTCAGTAAGGGCCGTGAAAACGGCCCTTTTGCTTTTCATCCAAAATCTGAACAGTTGTCAGATCATCTTTAGTTCATTTCAATATGTTTAAAACGGCTGTTTGTTATCTTATTGCAACTAACTACAACCAACAAATATACCTTATCCGGGGGATAGTTTAATGACATTTTTCGAGGAGCGTTCTCAGTTTGCAAGGCAAAGCCGGCCATCCGAAAAAACGCGGGGGCCGCAAAAAATAAAGCCTGATATTATTTGCATCAAAGTTGCATTTAATTATATTTGCAACCTTGTTGCACACATTAAACGCTATCAAATATGAAAAAATCACTGATGCCCATTGTTATGCTCGGGCTGTTTATCGCCGGTTGTAAAAAGAACGACGCCCCGCCGGAAAAGCCCGTTCAACCGGAGGCTCCATATCTCAGGCTGGTAATCACGGATGTGGACAAAGCCCAGATCACTGAACTCGAACCGCTGACAAAGAAAACAACGATCTACCCGGTAAAGGCCGCCCAGCCTTCATTATACGCCACCTCCAGCGGTCAGTTCGCCACTATCATCAGTCGCGCCGATAATACGGTGGAATTCTTCAACACCGGTATTGAAGTGCATGGCGGGCATTTGCATGTGCATGAGCCGGAGATGGCGGCGCAGACATTTACCGAAGCCGGTCCTACGCACTTCTTTTCACACGCGGGCCTCAGCGCTATCTTCAACGATGGTACCGGCAGCCTCAGCCTGTTCAAGGACAGCGAGCTGGAAAGCGGTACAGGGCGCGTTCTCCCGGTAGCTGCACCGCATCACGGCGCAATGGTCATATTTGATGACCAAACGATCGCTGTGACAGAAAAGGACGGCTCGGTGAGCGGAACATTACCGGAAAAGGTCAGGATAATTGACCGTTTCGGCGCTACGCTTCATGAAAGCACGATCACGACCACCGGCATACATGGTGATGCCGGCAATGGCGAACTTGCTGCTTTCGGCGCACCGGAGGGCGTGCTGATCATCCAGCAGAACGGTACGCAATATCTTGTAGACTATCCGGCGGACTTCGGCACCGCCTGGCTGGGTACGATCCTTGGCAACAAAGCGCTGCCGCATTTCTTCGGATATACGGCGGCTATGGGTCTGTACAAGATTGACCCTGTTGCAAAACAGATCACGCTCGTGCAAAAGAATGAAAGCAATATTCATCAATACATGCTGGATACTGAAGGGAAAAACCTGTATGTGATGATGACGGATGGCCAACTGAAAATTTACGATGCGATTACTGCACAACTGAAAAAAGAAGGCAAGATCAGCGCGGCGATTCCCGCAGGCGCCGCCGCGACAGAGAAACCGTATTTCGCGGTATCCCGGAAAAATGTGTATGTGACCGATCAGGCTGCCGGCGCAGTGAAAATGTTCAGCCTGGAAACCCTGCAGGAAACCAGCAGCATACCGGTAGCAGGCAAACCGCTAAGAGTGTTGGTAGTGGGCGACCAGGAAGGGCTGGATGTGGATGATCATTGACCGGCAGCATCCCCCTTCTCCTACAATGCTGCATCTTTGGCAATGACCGTCCAGTCGCTGGTCCCGAACCCCTTAGCTATCCAGCGGTCCATTTCCGCGGCGATGGCGGGTATAACCGCGAGTGCTCCGCTACCCTGCTCAACGGAACTGATGAACAGCTGCGTGTCTTTTCGCGCCATATTCAGCTCCCAGGAGGGCTTGCTATAATCACCGCTGCTGAGGCGGAGGAGCCGGTTGGGCAAGGTTTGCGCGGGGTTCCAGATGTCAAGAAGAGCGCCGATGTCCTGTGCGGAGACGTTCAATGCCTTACCGAGGGATAAAGTGTCCGACAGGCCGGCTGTAAAAGTAATGAGGAAGCAATTCCCGATAAGTTTCATCGCGGCGGCCTTCCCTTCTTCCAGCCCGAGATTGATCAACCTGCCTGTCATCTTTTCCAGCAAGGGCGTTACCCGGCCGATCACTTCCTGGTCACCGGATACCAGCATATACCCACTGCTTTCCCTGGCATTCGCCGGGCCCATGAATACCGGTGCATGCAAATAACGGAAGCCGCGTTCTTTCCATTCCTTTGTGCGCTGAATGGCGCCTTCGGCCGATGTAGTGGTGTGGTCAATGATCACCGCACCGGATTTAAGGCCGGCGGCGGCGGAAACCAGTACTTCATCTACACTGGCATCGTCTTTCAGGGTCAGGTGGATATGGTCGGCTCCTTTAACCGCCTCCGCAGCCGATGCAAATACACCGGCGCCCGATGCTTCCAGTAAAAGGGCTTTTTCAGGGTTCCTGCTCCAGACCTGCACCTGTTCTCCTTTTTCCAGCAGTGCTTTTACGAAGTTCGTGCCCAGCAGGCCCATGCCCAAAAATGCTCTTGCCATCTTTTTTTTTGTATGAAAGTAAGGAAAAGGGTGTCTTTAAAAAGTAAAAATGATGCGCGCACCGTTGGCAAGCGGGCGGTTACCCGAATAAATCAGGGCTGACCATTACTTTCTGGTCAGCCCTTTATATCTTATCGCAGATCCTGCCTACACTTTATAGTACTGCTCCCAGCCTTTGCGCGGCGGAGGCCCTACCAGCAACTCATTTGCCTTTTTATTGTTGGTGATGATCTTTTTATCACGGTCGAACACAAGCCTCGTATTTGTCCACTGTGCCAATACGCCCAGGCAGAATACCTGGCTCAACGGTCCGGCGATGGCGAAGGGTGAGCGGGTCTGCTCTTCTCCTTTGCATGCCTTCAGGAAGTTGGCAAAGTGATTGGACGGGCTTTTCGGCACTTCCGGCAACCTGGAGGCCATTTCCTTTGCTTTTTCTTCCGGGATGATGGAGAGTGTGCTGCCATGCGAACCTCCTTTGAAGGTGAGGTCCTTGCCGTAGATGATCTTGCCCGGGTTGAGCTTTGCCGGTTCTATGGCGCCGGTGCTCGGTGGCGGAATATTGGGATCGAGGCCGGATACGCCATATCCTTTGGGTATGGGCGGCAAATTGTCCACCCCATCATACCACATCACTTCAACCGGCGGCATATTGCCACGTTTCGGGAATTTGAAGGAGAGGGTGGACGACATCGGGTAGAAGAAGTTGTTATGCCCGGAAAGTTTTACCGGGTTAACCTCGGCAGGCAGACCAAGATCCAGGAACTGATGCGCGGTGTCCAAGATATGTGCGCCCCAGTCTCCCAGCGCGCCCATCCCGAAGTCATACCAGCAGCGCCACTGGCCGTTCACGAAATCTTTATTATAACTATGCCCTTTGGTGGCCATTTGCCAGATATCCCAGTCCAGCGTGGAAGGTATCTGTTCCGCGGGGGGAAATGCCTTGATATTGGGATCCCATCCGTGCCAGCGGCGGGGAGAGTTCATATGTGCGGTAATGGCGGTCACGTCTTTGATGATACCTGCATCCACCCAGGCCTTGAACTGGAAATAGTTGGCATCCGAGTGGCCCTGATTACCCATCTGGGTCACCACTTCAGGGTGTTTGGCGGCGGCTTTCATCATCAGTTCCACTTCATTGAAGGTACGGGCCATCGGTTTTTCCACGTACACATGTTTGCCGAGGCCGATAGCCATCATGGTGATGGGAAAGTGGGAAAAGTCAGGAACACCAACGGATACGGCATCGATCTGGTTACCCATCTTGTCGAACATCTGCCTGAAGTCCTGGAAACGCGGTACGTCCGGGAATTGCTTCAGTATCTTTTCCGTGTGCGGCGCCCCCATGTCCACATCGCAAAGCGCTACAATGTTGCACAGGCCTGTTTTATACAGGTCCCTGATAATTTCACCTCCACGGTTGCCAATACCGATGCAGGCAAGGTTTACCCGCTCATTGGGCCCCAGCCTGCGCGGCAGGGCGCGCCCTTTTGCCATCAATATGCCGGGAGTGGCCATGGCTGCAGAAGCGAGCATGGCCTGCTTTAAAAATAGTCTCCTTGAGTAATCGTTATTCATAGCGTGCTTCTTTTTTTGCAATCGATAGCAAAATACAAAAATTATGGAAAGCCGGCATACCATTTATCCCGGAGAGGGGCCACTGACAGAAAATCAGGACCGGCCCTTCGCCTTACCCAGCCCTACCTTGAAATTATCCGGTGTACCGGTGACCTTCAGGTTCATGAAACGCAGCTTTTTATCCGCATCGCGGTACTCGATCTCATCCACCTGGTCCATATCCACATCCGCCTGCTTTTTGCCGAATAATGCCCGAAAACCCACCTGTGTGACCATTTTCATGGGTATGCGCATATAATACTCCATGCTCAGATCGAGCGCCTGTTTACCGGATATTTCTATGAATCCAAGCGAGGAATTGATATTCATGGCGGGGATATTGAGCACGCCGTTGGTGAACGTGAGCACATTGCGCAGGGTATCGAACCGGACGAGGCGGAGGTTTTTGTCTTTGAAGTAGCCGGACATGGCCTGCATGGGTGCAAAATCCACGAGACTGCCGTTGTATATCGCTACATCCAGTTCCGCTTTGGAGTCATTCATCAGCGGCACCAGGTCCGGATGCACCTGTACATGGCTTTTGATATTGCCGCTCAGGCGGCCTTTGATGTTTTTATTGATCACCAGGTCCTGCCCGAAATGGTCCAGCCGGATCATCATTTTTTCCAGGTCAATATCATCTACATGAATGGCGCTGTTGAAATATATTTTTTCCGGATCGCTCCCGTTCAGGTAGCCTTTGATACCCATGGCGCCGTCCGCTACCTTCACACCGAAGGTATCTATGAAGATGTGATGGTCTTCCTGCATGCGCAGGCGCGCGGTGAGTTCTTTGAGCCGGAGCCGGTGGTATTTGAGCCTGCCGATATCCAGCCGCACATCAAAATCAGAGAACGGGATCATGAAGATGTTGAATGCTTTGGCATGCACTGAGGAATCTGCGGGCGCTTTCTTAGCGGAAGATGAAGATGGCGGCGCGGCAGCAGGGGCAAAACTGTAACTGCTCAACTGGTCGATATCCAGGAAGCGGGAACTGAGATGCAGGTAATTCGTTCTTTTCTTCATCCTTTTATCTTTGCCGGCAAACAGGCGCAGGCTGAGATCAAAATCACTGCGGCCAACGCTTCCCTTCAATGTATCCACTTTCAATATCCGGTTGGCGCCATAGATCATTTTCCCGCTGATGTTCTTCAGTTGCAGATCATGCCGTTTTACCTCGCCGGAGATATTGGCGATCTGTATCCTGGCAAACTTGAAAGCAGTATCATACCGCAGATCTGCCTTGGCGCGCAGCCATACATTGCGGGCTTCTTCCTGCTGATATTCTTCCGGGACGTATTTGCGGCTGACGGGACCAAGCAGGTCCTGCATCGCCAGGCGGCCGGATTTCAGGTCGAAGGCGATCTGTGTTCTCCCCTTTTTGAAAGATTGGAACCAGAGCTGGTAGTTATTGACCCGTCCGCTGAAACGGATATCCGACTGGTCTATCATGCCTGCAAAATTCCGGAGCAGCAGGGCAGTGTCGTTGATAGTGACCGTTGCTCCCAGGTCGTGAAAGGCATGCGGGTAGGTTTTAAAAGCAGCATTCAGTTTTTTCAGCTCAAATACACCTTTGGGCAGAGGGGCGGGATGCCGCAGCTGCTGCACGCTGGTTTTCAGGGAAAGCCCGATATTAAAGCCCCGTATCTCTTCTGTTGTCCGGGCAGCGATGGCGGTATCATAGGCAAACAATTCCTTCAGCGCAAGGGTTGAACTGCTCGCATGGAGCGCAAGCGCCACCGGTTTTTCATGGTCGTGCAAAAAGGCAACCAGGTCACTAAGCGATCCATCCACCCGCAGGTCTGACTTGCCCAGCCGCAGGCTCAGCGAGTCCAGCACAATCCTGCCGTTCCTCATTTCCGCATGAAGGTTCATATCCCGTACCGGATGCGGGTGCCCGGGGATGCGGAAAGAAAGGTCTTCCACTGTCAGTTCGCTTTGTACGCCATCTTTCAATCTGCCCAGGAACTGTTCGGGCAGATCGGGGTCCACCAGTTCCTTGAAATCCATATCAAGCTTGATCTTTCCGGTCATATGCCGGAGATCGGGGATGCCCAGGAATTCCCCGACGAATTTAAGTTCCAGCTCGGATTTGATCTGCATGAGCATCCGGGGATCGGTGAAATCGTGCATTACAAAATTGCCTTTGAATATCCCTTTCCCCGGCCGGGCATTCATATTGGTGAGATGCAGCTCCGAGGTGCGCAGCGAGTGTTCGCTGCCATTGGTATAGAAGCCGCTGAAGCCCAGCTGGTCCACTTTCCTGTCTGCTTCCGCATTCAGGAACCAGGCATCTTCACAACCGAAAGAAACGGATATGAGCGGCAGCTGTTCTTTGGAAACTTCGCCTTTGATGGTGCCATCGAAGTAGATGCGGCCATCGTACCGGAAAGGCTTCAGCGCTGCCGCGGCATCACCGGGGATGAAGGCGGTGAACAGGCTGATATCGGGCTTGTCTCCCTTGATCCGCAGATCAACGCGCGTTTTCCCGGCAAGGTCCGCCGTACCATCGATCATGAACGAAGCTTCCTGCAATTTAATACCGCCGGAGGACAGGAGCACACGCTGCAGCTTTTTATCATAGTCCGCACTGACATCCAGCTGCAATTGTTTGTGCCGGAAGAATGTGGTATCGGAGGGACTGGTGATATCAACGAGCATATCGCTTTTCAGATCAACGGACAAATGGTTGCTGTCCGTTTTAAAAGCAGTGGAAAGCCTGCTGATATCAGTGCTGTACAACTGTCCGGTGCGCTTGTCCAAAAAAGAAACGTGAATATCCTTCAACACCATTTTCCGCAGGTCTATCGCCAGTTCGCCCGATGCTTCGTTTCCGGCGGCAGTGGTATCTTCCCTGATATTTTTGGCTTCCATCAGGTTCAGCTTTCCGTTCTTTTCCTTCACCAGGTGCAGGTAGCCATCCCGCAGGAAGAGGCGTTTCACATTATACTGCTGCCGGAAAATATCCGGCAGGCTGAAACCCGCATAGAGGCGCCCTACTTCATACACCGGTTTCCCTTTCCGCTGCTTGTCCGGGTAAAAACGGACATCATGCAGGGCGATGGAGATATATGGAAAATGCCTGAACGGGGAGATATTGCTCTTTCCTATGGTCAATTCCCCTTTGAACTGTTTATTCAGTTCAGTTACAGCGAGGTTGACCAGGCGTTGCTGCTGCGTAATCAGCACGATAACAGCGGTTCCGACAAGCAACAGCACGAAAATGATCAGTGACAGCGAAATCCTGAATATCCACTTTTTGCGCATGACGATAGTTTCACGTTTATCCTTCACCGGTAAAGCTATTACTTCCGGCTGGAAATAAGGTTTAAAGACCTGTTAAACGTTTATCGGCAGCAATAAGTATTATAATTTCAAATATATGACATACTGTCAACAAAACGGGGCTGCCCAAGATGGAGCAGCCCCGGAACCGATATGGTCAGGAAATTTTATCTGAGGATGGTGGCGCCTTCGCCTTCGATCTCAATGATCTCTGATTGTTTGGTCAACAGCAGAGCGGTCTGGGTACGCGCTTTCAGCCATCTTCCGAGAGAGGGGCTGTATTCGCCTCCCAGGAAATTGAAATACCCCTGGTCTGCCGTGTTGTACGAGAGGAAGAGGGTATTGGAACCCATTCTGTAGAACGGCTGGTCTTCCAGTGTGATGGGATTTTTCACATCATACCAGTCGGTATTGGTGATGCGGTATCCCCGCGGAGGATTGGTGCTGAGGGTATAAAGGCTGCCGCCGGAGCCAACGAAGATCACATCTACCGGTCTTGTTTCCAGGTTTACGGTGGTGCCCTTGAACACCGCTACGCCGGAGGCGTTGCCGCTGTTGGCGAAAAGGCCGCCGGTTTTGGTGCCAAAACCATCGCCGTCCTGGTTAACATAGTTAAAGCTTCTGATCCAGTTGGAGCTGGCCATGCTGGTAGATCCTGATCCGTTGATCATTTTACCGGTGCCGCCTACGTAAAAGAAAGAGCCTTTGGCGGCGAAGCCGGATGTGAGATCAAACTTGAAAGTACGTCTGTCGCCTGTGCCCCAGCCGTTGACAGGGAAACCTGTGGGTTTGGAGGCATTGGCATTGTTGGTCACCACAACGGAATAGGGCGTGGCGGCGAAGTCGATATCTTCTGTGGCCATCATCTGTATGTATTCATAGTTGCCGTCACCACCTTTTACATCGCTCATGAAGCCGGTGATGATCACCGGTGTTACTTCTATTTCGGAGCTGAGCACCACCACATCATCGCCGGTACGCAGCCGGAACTGCGGAACCAGCTGATCGTCCGCACCAATGGTATTGAAAACGATGCCATAATAGTTGGCGTTGAAGGGCGCGGGGGTATTGGCGAATGAAGCGGAAGTTTCCGTATGGAGCACAAGCTCACCGAAACCATCGTTCAGCACTTTTTCGCCCGCCAGCACATCGGTAGGTGCCGGGAGCGGATTAAAGCCACCTTTCACGATAACGGACAAAGTGCTTTCATAACGTTCCGGATCAGCGAGGATAAGGTTCGCCGGAACCCTGTTCAGCGGTACGGTAATACCGGATGCAACTTTGGTTATGGCAGCAGGGGCAACGCCGGTCAGTTGAAGGATGCCGTCTATTCTTTTGAGCACAGTGCCTTCAACATCCACGATCACGGAATCGCCCGGCACATAGCTGGCGGCAGCTGCACCAATGGGAATGGATATCCCGCGAAGCTGGGATAAACGGCGGCTGTCCTGGATTACCAGCAAGCCTTCGGGCATATTGCCGCCGGAATGGTCAGAGACCACTACCCCGGTGATCTTGTTAGAGCCGAACATGTTCTCCGTGGTAAGGGTAATGTCTGAACCTTTATAAAGGTTACGGACGTCGAACATGGCGATATAGGGACTGATCCTTGCGCCCGGGTAGGCGCCTTTTTCACATCCCCACAGTACAGCGAGCGATAGTAAAAGGAAGGAATATATTGTTAACTTTTTCATGATACCATTTTTTTAAAACTGACAATTTTCTCGGAAACTGTTGTATGGTTTAAGGTCTCTGCCACCATACCTCCGTAGAGATCGCATCCGGACCCTGTGCGGCCACAACGGCTTTATAGTTGGTAGGGTTGGTGGATTGCACATATACGGGATAGGTCATCCTTGCCGGCATTACGCCATTATTCCGGAGGCCGGGGCCTTTAGGCAGCGTAGGGTGACCGGTGCGGCGGTATTCAAACCATTGCTGCAGGTCCGTCAGGAAAAGCGCGTAATATTTCTGCAGGTGGATGCGTTCCATTTTTTCCTCCAATGTCAGTTCTTCCTGCCACTGTATGTCAGCTGCGGCCAGGAATTCATCGATATTGGTGATGCCGGTGGTTACATCCGGCCATGCGGGCAGCCACAGCCTGATGCTGGCTAAAGCGCCTTCCGTGTAATGCGTTCCGGCAGCGCTGCCGATCCATCCTTTCAGCGCGGCTTCCGCCATGATGAATTTCACTTCCGCATAGTTCATCATCATTCCCGTCATGGGATCTGTCTGCAGCGATACGGCGGAGGTATTGGAATAGAAGTATGATCTTTTTTCCGGGTTCTGGCCGGGGGCGTAGCCGCTGGGGAGGCCTACATAAGCGCCTCTTGACGGTGCAATGCCCCATCTGTTGATGCTGCTTGTTCCGTACACAGGGATATCGATACGGGGATCATTCCAGTTCACCAGGTTATCGATGAAGAAACTGGCGAGGCCGGGTGAGCGGAAGTCCTGTTCCCTTACACTGATATAAGGCGAAACAAATGGCCCTACACCGGTCCACCTCAGGATGGCGGATTCATCGTTATTGGCGATGATGGGATAAGTAGATGTTCTTGTTTCCAGTATCTCTTTGATCTTTGCGATGCAGGTATCCGCTACTTCGGCTTTGCCGGACAGCCTGAGCAGCAACCTCAGATAAAGAGAGTTGCTGAACTTGCGCCAGCGGCTGATGTTACCGTTGTACACCGGATCGCTTGCCGCTACAATACCTTCATTCCGGCTCAGCAGCGTATTCGCCTGCTCCAGGTTGCTGAAGATGCCCATGTAGATATCTTTCTGCCTGTCGAATGCCGGTTCATAGATCATGCTGTCTCTCGCCTGGTTCGATTGCGAGTAGGGAAGATCTCCATAAGTATCCGTGAGTATGGAATAGATCCATGACTGGCAGACCAGGGAGATGCCCATGTACGACTGGTTCATGGTCAGGTCTTCACTGGCGATCCTGTACAGGTCCTTGAAATTGGTCAGTTCGGAATACATGCCGTTATAGAGGTAATCCGCCCAGTTGGCGCGGAAATCGTAACGGAATACCCTGCCTTCCGCATCACTCTGATCCACGGTCACCTGCATCAGCTCATTGTTGAAGTTGCGGTTCCGTATCATGTTGTAATGGAGCGTGCTCACCAGCGCCGGGGCCAGCAACTGCTGCGGCAGGGCATTGGGCGTATTGTTCAGGTCTGTATTGATCTCGGTGAAATCTTTGGTGCAGGATGAGAGCAATAAACTGATCATCGTTGCGGCACCTGTTATTTTATATAGTATCTTCTTCATGTTTATTCAAATTAGAATCCAACAACCAGGTTTACTCCGAGCGTACGGGTGGATGGGAACTGCGCGATTTCGAAGCC
Source organism: Chitinophaga sp. XS-30 (assembly GCF_008086345.1). Lineage (NCBI taxonomy): Bacteria > Pseudomonadati > Bacteroidota > Chitinophagia > Chitinophagales > Chitinophagaceae > Chitinophaga > Chitinophaga sp. XS-30. The sequence continues at coordinate 246,636 of NZ_CP043006.1, forward strand.
TTTCACGATATCCGAACCGCTGAGCGTTCCGAATTCGGGATCGAACATGGGCCATTCCGACCAGATGTGGAGATTACGGCCATATACACCAACTGTGAAACGCTGTAAACCCAGTCTTTTAACAACAGCAGAATTGAGGGAATAATCAATACGCGCTTCTCTGAACTTGATGAAATCAGTGCTGAAGGTGCTGCCTTCCGCATTATCTACACCAAAATGAGAACGGTAATATTCGTCAATATCGGTGGCGATCACATTATTCTGTACATATTTCCCGTCTGCGTCCTGGATCACGCCATTACCTATGATGCCGTTGTATCGCCCGGGCAGTGTTTTGGTAAGCTTGCCCTGTTCCGCCATTTTATAGTGCGTCAGCGAATGTCCTACTGCACCATACTGGGCATCGAACTGCAGGCTCAGGCGGAATTGCTTGTAGCGGAATTCATTGGTAAAGCCAACCCGTCCTTTGGGAATGGTATTACCCAAATAGGTAACATCCTGTGAGATAAGGGCAACACCGGTGTTGGCATCATATACCACTTGTCCGTCCGGGGCTCTTACATACCCTCTGCCGTAGAGGTCGCCCATGCTTCCGCCTACTTTCGCCACGATCTGGCCGCCGCCAACGGGGCCTGTTTGCAGCACAAGCGTACTGTCTGTCAGGTCTTCTATCCTGTTACGATTCACAGAGAACACGGCGTTCATATTCCAGGTGAAGTTCTTGCTCTTTACCGGTGTACCGTTCAGCGCCAGTTCAAGCCCCTGGTTGCTCACTTCACCGGCGTTGATCAGAATCCGGGTAAACCCTGAAGCACGATCAAGTACACGATCCAGGTGCTGATCCCTTGTTTTGCCACTATATACAGCCAGGTCAAAGCCCAGGCGGTTTTTGAGCATTTTCATCGCCAGGCCTGTTTCAAAAGTGAAGGTCCGGAGCGGGCGAAGATTCGGGTTTGCCAGTAGGGATGGGGTCTGTAACCCACCATCATACAGGCTCCCAGCAGTAGCGTAGTTATAGGCGGTACGATAGGGTATAACACCACCGCTGCCCACGCTTGACAGAGATAACCTGAGTTTGGCAAAGTTTATGGACTTGGGGAGGCTCAGCACTTCTGATGCAATGAAACTCAGATTGGCAGAGGGATAGAAGAACCCTGCATTGTCAGTACGGGCAGGTGTCGCCAATGCACTGTTCCAGTCCTGGCGGGCGGTAAGATCCATAAACAGGAAGTCTTTATACCCTGCGGAAATCAGCCCGTAGAAGCTATTGATGGCATACCTGCTTCTGTAAGGTCTGGTCTCCAGCGGCCCGGCGGCGTTGGTCATGATGTACAGACCGGGATAGGTCAGCGAGTCCGCACGGTTCTCATCCCTGTTGTAGGTATTCCGCAATATGCTACCACCACCGGTAATCGAAATATCGAAATCGCTGTTGATCTTTTTCGCGTATTTCAGCAGGAAGTCGCTGCTGGCTTCCATACTAAAAATGTTCTGTGTACGGAAGCTTCCTTTCTGCAGCTTGGAGCCTGCATCGTAGGGACGCTTCTGGGCACGCTGCTCATAGGTCATATCGACGGAAGTCCTCACCATCAGGCTTAATTCCTTTGTAAGATCGTAGGTTGCCTGAATATTGCCTGTTATGCCGTGACGGTTAGATTCATTGAGGAATTCGTAGGCGATGGCGTAAGGGTTTTCCGGGAAGGTGCTGTAGGGATATTTGATCTTGCGGCCTTCCTGCCCGTTTACCCAATAGTTCCTCAGCCAGTCGAGATCCGCATTGGGCTGCCAGAAAATATACCAGTACATGATAGACTGGTTGCCATAACCGGAACCCGGCAGGTTATCGCTCGATTTATTGGTATAGTTCACTTTGGAAGTGATCCGAAGTTTGTCATTCACTTTTGAATTGACGGACATGGAAACGGTGTTGCGTTTATACCCTGTATTGGGCATGATCCAGTTATTCTGCACATTGGTCAGGGAAAAACGTGCAGTGGTCTTGTCTGTACCGCCATCAACGCTGATGGTATTGGTAAAGGTTTCCCCCGTTTCAAAATAATTATTGACCTTGTTTTTGTAGGGTACCCAGGGCGTTCTTTCCGTACCTACTGCCTGTAACTTAGGATCGTACTGATAGAACATCTGGCCATCAAACCTGGGGCCATAAGCGGAGCTGGTACCGCTGGTGCTGCTGCCATCCGGACCAGCACCATAGGAATAATAGGCTGCGCCATCCAGCCCCTGACCGTATTCGAACTGAAGGTCAGGCCAGCGGTTCACTTCTTCTATTGAAGCATTGGAATTGATGGTCACGCCAAGGCCTTTCCTTTTGGAACTGCCGGATTTTGTGGTAATGATGATCGCGCCGTTCGCACCACGTTGGCCATATAATGCGGCGGCCCCAGGGCCTTTCAGCACCGTTATGGTTTCAATATCTTCCGGGTTGATATCATTCATACCACTGCCGTAGTCAGCCGGCATGTTATCACTGCCGGTACCGTAAGTGGCTTCGCCCCCGTTGCCTGTGCGGCGGGCGCTACCCTGATTAATAACGATTCCATCCACCACGATCAGCGCTTCATTGTCACCCGTGAGGTTGTTCTCCCCACGCAGGATGATCTTGTTGGAGCCGGTGGGGCCTGCATTTGACCGCAGCATATTGAGGCCGGCCACTTTTCCCGAGAGGGCATCCGTCCAGTTGCTGGAAAGAGCGTCAGTCAGCTGTTCGCCTTTTACTACGGTAGTCGCGTATCCCAATGCTTTTTCCTCGCGTTTGATACCAAGTGCCGTTACCACCACTTCGTCCAGCGCTTTCGGGTCGGGAGTGAGCTGCAGGTCAAAAACCTGCGTTTTGTCAATCGTTATTTCACGGGGAATATAACCCAGGAAAGAAAATATCAGTACGGCGCCGGAGGAAGGGAGCGTGAGCATATAATTCCCGTCTTTATCAGTGACGGCGCCCTTGTTGCTGTTCTTCGCTTTGATGTTCACACCGATCAGCGGATCGCCGTTTTCATCGGTCACCTTGCCCCTTACCACAATATCTTCATAATGGCGGGAGGGTATTACCAGGTTCCCTGTTCTTTTGTTTTCAGGTGTTGAAGCATCCGGGTGCTTCCATACCGTTTTTGCAGCGGTCATGCTGTAAGCACACAACTGCAGGCCGGTGATAAGTAGGAAAAAATGTTTCATGCAACAAGAGTTGTTAATGTAATAACGATCTGCGATAACAGATTTAAACAGATTTCAGTGATAAGTTTATTATATATGAATTCCCCCCAATTAATGTACTATACTGATAGAAGGCGCAAATGTAGATGCGCAATATGAACTTTATGTTAAGCGATTATTATGTTTCAGATAATTTGATTTTTGTTTAAAAACCGTTCAGTACGGGAAAGGATTTCTCCTTTCGCTGCATGGAGACAGCAAATCAGCACCATACCCGGGAGGCATCTGCATAAAGCGCAACTAACATTCACGGCAATACGAATTTTCAAACACTCGTTCGGCGGCGATGCAACACTAATTTTTCATGTCATTGACGATTTTGGTTATTTCTTCTAAAAAGCCTTACCATCGGCGTTACAGGGATAACGCAGCCGGACCGGCACAACGACCAACCTGGAATATTGAATACTGTAATAAAAGGATGCCGGTGATGCCACCGATAGCCTGTCCGAAAAATCCTGACTAATGATGCAACCGGTTTGTGCGCCGGAGAATCGTGGAACTTATTATCATTGGCTCATCAAAAAAGGGACAATGCTAAAGTAGAGAAAAAACTAAATTTAACAAAATTTAATTATAATTAACTTTTTTCAATAAATATGAAACTATATGAAACTTCCGCATTTTTGTGCCGGAGAGGAGTTGGGAGGAAGTTTGCAACGACCGTCCACAGGCTATTTCAAAGGAATGTAGCGCTTGTTTCAAATGGCATATCCTCAATATTAAATGTAATATAATGAAAGAAATCAAAAGTTGGGTAAAAAAAATTCGTCCGGCCCTTTCAGCACCGGATCTTGTAGCATGACCAACATGCTTTAACGGTTCCTGCGTGCCTGCAGTTGGGCCAGGTAGAGCGATGCAGGCGTTAAACCGGGCGTATTCTGCCCCTCCCATTCCCCATCGGGCCGGTCTTTCAGGCGACCTTCATATTTTTCGCCTTTGAGTCCGATGCAATAATTGCTGCCGGAGGCCCAGGGATTCTGGATAGCGGCGCGCTTTACGGTGCAATTCCAGATGACCTGGGTAACGCCGGCCCAACCGTGCCCGCTGCCCCAATTACCACGGTCCTGCACATTGATCTCTCCGTCTGTAATAATATTATCATACAACGTACCACTGGCCCAGCGGTGGTGCGGGCCAATGTCGGCATGCGTACGCCTGGCGCTACAATGCACAAATACATTGGGACCGCAGGTAACTGCGCCGGTCACAAAATCATGCCGCCCGTCCGTGGCATGGCAATTCATAAAAAGATTCAGCTGCCCGTCGTTATTAAAAGAATAACGGCGACTGCCGGTGATGATAGACTTATGCTCAAAGCAATTACTGTTCAGCACGGAGATGTTCCTGGCGGTACGTTGCAGGTTGACACAGGCAAAACCGAAATAGCGTGCCGTTACATGCTGCACCCAGCCATGGGCTATCTTTCCAAAGGAAACAGCCGTCCAGGCATGATTCTCGGAAGTATTCCTGTCATAAGCCGATTCACAATAAAGATGCTCTACGCCTACGTGACCGATACGGCCTTCGAAAGTGTACCGGTACAGTTCCCCGCCGCCGTACTTCGCATCCATTGCTATAACTACCGGATTGTCGATATACACTCTCTTGCCTTCAATGCGGGTGATGGTCCTTTCATAACGCAGATCATACTGCTCCGGCTGCCACTGCTTTGTACCGGGGCGTTCCGCTATCCGGTCCATCTGCAGCGCGGAGATCCATTCCACGGTACCGGGCCTCAAAACGATCACGGGGTCTCCCACCCTGAAGTGACGGGCATCTTCCACAAGAAAGGAAGTAGCGCCAACAGGAACATATTCATCGGTGATCTTTACGCGGGTCCCCCGCTCTTCCGCGATCTGCCCCTGCCCTGCCACCTGTATCAGTGAAACCTGCGTATCTGCGGTGGACAGCAGCCTTGTACCGGAGCTATCATCGCCTTCGCCACGCAGCACAATGCCGTTGGTCCCTATCCGGATGCTTCCTGGGATCATATAAGTACCTTTCTTCAGCAGCAATGTGCCACGGAAACCGTGCTGATCGGGCGTACGCATGGCCACCTCATCAATAGCCGCCTGTATATGATCCTGATCGTTACCCGTGCCGGTTGGCGATATCTCCTTCACCACCGGCACTACGGGCAAAGGCTCGTCACCGGAACGATATCCCACCCGGCTGAAATCCGGGATGGTGTTTCCCTTTTCATCGGGAATGTATTCCAGGGTGCGGGGGCCTTTAACCTTGATAAAGCGGCTTTCCCACGACTGTTCACGCGGAACAAAGAAAAGGAACGACCCGGCGCAGATCATCAAAGCGGGCAGGATGGAATTTCTCAAGGCGTTCTTCATAAAAAATATTGCTATGGTCTTGCGTTGTGCTACACAATATATCAAATATGGCGATGATTATTTCAGTCGTTGTCCCGGGCAACAACAGTATCGGCGGCAACAGCCATTCCCCCCTTGCGCTTTTTAGCTATATTTACGGCACATTAGCATGCATCAAAATCGCAGACATCATGGAGGAAATCATCATCAGAAAAGCCATGCCGGAAGACCTGCCGGTATTATTGCTGGCAGAACAAGAACTGATCAATGCAGAACGGCCATTCGACCCCACCCTCGTGCCGGGAGAATTTTACTACTACGATCTTGAGGAGATGATAGAAAGTGAAGACGCGGAAGTATTGATCGCCACATGGGATGGGCTCTTTGCGGGCTGTGGACATGCCTCGATACGCCCCGGCAAGCCTTACAACAATTTCGACAGGCAGGCTTTCCTGGGTTTTATGTATGTGGTGCCGGAGCATCGCGGCAAAGATATTATCCAGCGTATTATCGGGGAATTGAAGAAATGGACGGAGAAAAAGGGCCTTGACGAAATAAGACTGCAGGTATATGCGGATAACATCGCTGCCATCAAAGCATACGAGAAAGTAGGCTTTGAAAAGCTGCTGATAGATATGAGATTGAAATAAGCGGGTTAATTTTTTCCTATGAACAACAAATTTACATTCGGTTTACTGGTGTTTCTGGCAGGAGGAGTTACGGCCTTTTTGATCATCAGCCAGTTATCGTTCAAAGAAGATACGGAAACTGTTGCGGAAGAGCAAACTACCGTATCCATGGTGCCTGAACTGCCTGCGCAGATGGATTTTGCCGGAGAGGCCGTACCGCTGGACCGCCGGGATGTGCAGGAGCGGCTGGACAGGGAACTGCTGTACAATTATTACTATAAACCCAACGTCCTTTTCACCATAAAGCTGGCCAACCGTTACTTCCCGGCCATATCCGAACGGCTGAAGGCCAACGGCGTACCGGATGATTTCAAATACCTCTGCGTAGCGGAAAGCAACCTGATGGCCACAGCCATTTCAAGGGTCGGAGCGGTGAGCTTCTGGCAGTTCATGAACAGCACAGCGCCGCAATATCAACTATTGATCAACAACGAAGTGGACCAGCGGTATGACCTGGAAAAGTCCACTGACGCCGCCTGTAAATACCTGAAGCAGGCATATGACCGTTTCGGCAGCTGGACAGCCGCGGCGGCATCCTACAACTGCGGGATGGGCGGCTATAACAACCAGGCTACTTTTCAAAAGACCACTCATTATTACGACCTGCATCTGCCCGAAGAAACGAACCGCTATATCTACCGGATACTCACTTTCAAACATCTGCTGAACAATGCCGCGGCAATGGGCTTCGTGCTGGACAGCACGGACCTGTACGAGCCCGTGCCTTTCAGGGAGATTGAGGTAACCCGCACGATTCCCAACCTGGCTACGTTCGCCATTGAACATGGTACAACGTATAAAATACTGAAGCTGATGAATCCCTGGATCAAAGGCCGCACGCTAACCGTCAGGCCGGGAAGGGACTATGTGCTGAAACTCCCGGAAGAATAAACCGGCAGCCTGCAGGTTAATCCAATTGCGCTATCCGTTAAATGAGCAATGCAACCAAAGCCCCGTCCTCCCATCTTTGTGCGCAACAAAAAAGCATAACCCCATGAAAAAAGTCATGATACTGATGGCGCTGGTCACACAGGCATCCATCGTAAACGCGCAAACGAAAATAAGTTTCGGCCCCAAAGCAGGCGTCAACTTCTCGGTATGGACCGGCGAAGGGTCGCAGGGAGCGGCATTCCGGACAGGGTATTATGCGGGAGGATTTGTTTCCGTTCCCGTCAGCAAAAGCTTTTCCCTGCAACCCGAGTTAATGTATTCACTGGAAGGCACGGACCATAACGTTACAAAATATACGGACAAGTACCTCCGGCTGCCCTTCCTGTTCCAATACCGGCATTCCAGCGGCTTTCATGCAGAAGCAGGGCCACAGATCGGATGGCTGATCAGCACCTGGGCAAAAATGAAGAATGGCGACCCGGACGTTGATGCAAAAGAAATGCGCGCTCCGCTGGAGACCTCCCTCGGATTCGGATTTGGATGGCAGCTCAAAGCCGGCATCGGATTTAATTTCCGTTACAATGCAGGCATATCAGGCCTGGGCGACAATTCCAAATTGAAGGCTGCCAACATCGGCATTGGCGCTTATTACGCATTCCGCTAAACCGCTATGGCCGCACGGGGTACGACTGTAAACGCACCGGCCCCAGCAGCCCGGATTTCCGCAACGGATAGTCCCGGTCAAATTTTCGTACGTTCGTTTTCGTGAGCCTTTGTTCTTCCGGCAGATATTGATCGCCAATGATGCGGTTTGGCCAGAGGTTCACCACTTTTATCTGCAAGGTGTTCGTTCCTTCTTTCACGAATGCGGAGATATCGCCCCGGAAGGGATGCGTCCACCATACGCCGGTGTGCTTCCCGTTCACGGTCACTTCCGCGAGGTTATACATTTCGCCGAGGTCCAGGTGCACACTTTTCCCTTTCAATTGCTCCGGAGCAAGCGTAAAGGTATTTTCATAGATGGCAGTACCGGAGTAGTATTTGATGCCAGGATCGCTGTGTTCCGTCCATGAGATCAGCGTGTCAAATGTTGTTTTCTCCGGGCCTCCCCATTCCCTGGAGAAGCTTACCTGCCATGGTGTGGTGATGGTTTGTGCAGCCGGGATATCCGCCTTTATATTGCTTACCGTGTTGTCATGCTTCGTCAGCTGGTAATCACCATCCAGGGCATACCGTATATTGCCATCCGGCAGGGAAGCGAAAGGACTGATATCAAAGGTGTCCGCCGGCAGTTCGGGGAAAAGCTGCTGGCCGTTCCGGCTGATGGATGTATAATACGTGCCCTCCGGCTGCTTTCTGAATACAACGAACACGGAGCCGAACGGATCGAGGAACAGCGGCAGCTGCACACGGCCTCCGGTTGTCGAAAAAATATGCTGCGGCGTGATCGTTCCTTTATCAGGATTCCACAGCTCCGGCGCTTTGCCATTCACACGGAAGCTTGTCTGAATGTACTCCGGGCGCTCGTTCCGGTTGACGATGTAGTATATCTCCGCTTCAGGTGTCGTTCTGTGTATGAAGTCGATAAGTGCACCTGATTTACGGCTGCTGTAAGAAAAATCAGGTTGACGGCCCTTATCTGAAAGCACTTCCCGGATCGTTTTGCCGAATACCACTTTTCCCTCGCCATAAACATGCTCAACAACCGTTTTCCCGTCGATGTCACCCCAGAGCAATTGCGATAACTCCTGCACTTTTTGCTCCGCGGCCTGCCGGTCTTTCAAGCCTGTGGAAGAAACCGGCCGGGGCCCGATGACCGTAGCGCCTTTCTTTACCAGCTGCGCTATTTTTTCCAGCACAGCGGGCGGGATCACCTTCCAGTCCGGCAGTACCAGCACTTCATAGCCCATGCCGTCCGGCAGTACGATCCGTCCGTCCTTCACGTCCATGCGGGTGAGGATCACGTCCGTATTGCAGACATCGTAATCATACCCTTCTCCCAGGTCCGGATCAATATGTTTCAACGGCACCTGGTTAGGCACATTATCGCCGTAATAATAACAGACATCCGCTACGAACAGGCCCCGCGAAAGCATGAAAGCATTACGGGCATTCCATTGCAGGAAAGCCGGGGCCTGCTTCCACCAGGTAACATTCTGGTTGAAGTGCGTACCGGCGAAATATTCATTTCCCGGAATGCCTGCATCCTTCGGAGAATGCGTGAAAGTATGTATCACCAGGCGGTTCAGGCCTTCGCAATACACCCGGTCCAGCGTGGGCTTCATGTACGCGAAATCCTCTTCCCAATGCGGACCAATGCTGGTGGGGCCTTCGGCCTGCACGAACCTTTTGCCGTAGATATGCGCTGCGGACGCCGCCTGCTTTACATAAAGCCGGCGATGCGGTTCTACGCGATGCGTAGTAGCCCTGATCCAGAATTCTCCCATGGGAACAGCATTCAGGCTGAGGTTCTTCAATGCATCAATGGGCGCGGGATGAGGACCACCGCTTTCAGAATGAATGGCCAGCCCTTCTTTTTCCGCCAGTTCGCTGAACCGCTGATAGTGATTCTTGTAAATAAGATCGGCTATCGTTCTCCGGAAATCATACAGGAAACGGTTGGATACATCGCGGCTGCCGATGATCCTGCCGGTGAGCACGGGCAGGAATTTCGTGATCTCATAACCATTGGCTGCGCTGAATTCCGCAGGAAAGGCGGACGTCCAGTTGGAGGCGCCAAGCTCCCAGCTGTCGTCATGCAGGTACTTCAGGCTTTTGGCAGGCTTGCCTTTTGTCAGCACGCTCACCACACTGTCGTATTGCACATCCATCGCGGCCGTACTCATATAATCTATGGCAAGCCCGCCACCACCCGGACTATGGGTGGAGACTTGGATGCCCGTACCGGTGTACCCGAAGCGCATGATGAGATACCTGCCTTCCGGGACTTCCCAGCTGATCCGGCCCTGCTCATCCACAAAGGAACTGATATCGGTCACATCGTTCAGACCGGCATTGGAATCATTGGCCGGCAGTGAATCTTCTTTCATGAAAATGCCCCAGTCATAACCCAGGCCGTTCTTTGTAAAGGGGATATTATAAATGCTGTGCACCGCTTTGATGTTCATATTTTCCAGCGGCTGCACACTGTCGCCGTTGAGCTTCACAGCCAGTACTGCAACGGGTTTGTAGTATGGTTCGCTGCTGCCTTCAGGCGTGAACAGCTTCGCAGGCATGGGCAGGGTATCCGTCAGTTTGCGGGGGCCTTCAATATGCAATTCGCTCCAGACCAGTTTTTTCGAAGCCAGTTCCGGCGTTACCCAGGGGCCGCCATCATTCCAGCCGCTGCCGATGTTCAGGCTGATCTCCAGGTCAAGACTGTCGGCCACATGACAGGTGTAGTGAAAAAGGTCTATCCATTCCGGGCTCATGAACACGGGGCCTGCCGTTGTTCTGGCCATTTTGTTATAGGAGGATGAACCCGCATCGAAAAGAATGGCGCCTTTGATACCAGCGTTCTTCATTTCTGTGAGGTCTGTCAGAATACCTTCCCGGCTGATGTTACCCTCCAGCCACCACCAGAACACGCGGGGCTTTGCCTCATCAGGTGGATTGGCGAAACCTTCGGCCAGGCCGGGACCCTCGTCTCCGGTCATTTTGCTGTTCACACAACTGTTCAGTACATAACATAACGAGAGAAAAAGGAATTTATAAAGCAGATGTTTCATGCGTCGGATTTAAAAAGATGATTAAATGCAGATGAAGAGGACGTATCAACGTCCGGTACGCCTCGTTATCCGGGGAATAGCGGATTCCGTTATCGTTTATGTGACGGGCAAATTTTCCCGCATAAAATGCCTTATCCGCTTACGCATCCCGGTATTCCCGAAAAGCGCCGGCATAGCGGATTGGTGAGCTACTTCTTCATTTCTCTTTCACAAGGATATCATATTCCCCACCACCCAATGTGGTCAGCATTTTAACGGTTTCGCCATTGACGGTTATTGCTGCACCATTTTGTACCGGCAGTATTACTTCCGCGATAGTATTGGCCGGTATGGCCACCTTCATCCGGAATTCACCCGGACTTTGCCGGAACGCCATCCGGATATATCCTTTGATCGTTGGCAGCTGCAGGGAAGCCCAGGGGAGGCTGCCGGGCTGCGGTTTGATGCGGAAGCGGGACCAGCCGGGCTGAAGCGGTTCTATACCCATCAGCTTGCGGGGAATGATGTTAGCAGGCACAGCGCCCCAGGCATGGTTCCAATCCTGGTTGGGCTTGTATTTATTATCCCAGGCCTCCATGGCAATAGTACTGCCGGCGCGGATCATGTTATACCAGCTGCGTTCCTGCTGCGAGCTGAGGAGCGACAGGCCGTATGCCGCATCACCCGCATCATACACCGCATCCATCAGGAACTGGCTGCCGTACACGCTGCAGGCCATACCACGGGAACGGATGAACGATGCTACTGATGCTTTGTGCCGCTCTTCCACCAGGCCGAATGCCATGGCGAACATATTGGCATGCAGGGATGCGTGATCGGTGCCGATGCCATCGCGAAAAACTTTCTGCCTGTTATTCCAGAGCAGGCGCTGAAAGCTCTTTTTCATGCGATCAGCGCGGGCGGCGAATGAAACAGCGTCTTCGTTGTTGCCGAGCGCTCCGGCCAGCTGTTGCATATCGCGGAGCGCCTTGTAGTAATAAGCGTTAATGACGGTGTTATAGTCCATAAATACGAATCCGTCCGTTTCCCCGCCTTCGGATTTGCCCAGCCCCAGGATGCCGGAATGCGGCCAGTCCACAATATCCCGCAGCGCTTTGCCATTGTAATGAATGGCTTTCAGCAGTTCGGGGGATTGTTTGCCGGTGCGGGTACTGATGAGGCCGTTCTCTCCTTCGAGGGGAATGAGCAATTTGGCCTTCAGGTCGTTATAGTGATAGCGGGCAGAACGGATATCACCGGTGTACAGGTAGTCGTTCCAGGCCATCAGCACGGATTGCAGTATCCATTCCGTGGGCCAGGTGGCATGATGAAGGAGATATTCGTGTGAACGCCTCGCCATGCTGAACTCCCTGTCTGCGGCATAATGCCCCAGCTGGTTGATGTAGGCATCTGCCTCATATGGAATGCGCTCCCGGTCGCCATCCACATAAATACCCGTGAAAGAGGTCGCTTTCATGCTGTATTTGCATAGTTCCCAAACGGCATTCAGTACAGTGTCCGCACTGAGAAAATGCGCGGCTGAATCATTGAAGGGATAGTTTACCGCTACCCTGGTTACATCTGTTTGTTGCAAGGCGCCTTTATAACCTTCGATCTCGCAGTAGCGGAATGGCAGCACCTCTCCGATATAATCCGGCATTTTGATGGCCTGCGGGCCGGTGTTCCGTCTATCCGGACGGATCTGTACCTGGTAGGTATGGAGGCCCGGCCTCAGCGGCAGGGTGTACACCTGGTAGCGGATGGTGCCGCCGGGTTGCCGGTTGATGGAGCCGTCCGGATGGACCGCCTCGCCGAGGTGTACCCGCACCGTATCATGATCTCCGGCAGCTTGCAGGCGCAGTTTTATCTGCCCGAAAGCCGCCTTTCCGAAATCTGCGTGATATACATTTGTGCGTTTATACAATGCGGCGGGCAACTGGTCCGTTTTCTGCAACGGGTATCCGGCGGATGCATAATCCGTCAACACAGTATCGGTGACAAAAATGCGCGGGGCGGAATAATGGCTTTCTAAGCCGCTGCCGTCCCATATTTTCACTTTCCAGTAGTAATGCTTGCCGGGCTGCAATGGCTTGCCGTTGTACATAATACCGGTGGAGGTGGCTGCCATCACTTTATCGGAATCCCAGAAATTACCACGGTCTCTCAACAATGTATCCGGATGATCGGCCAGTAAAATGCGGTAGGCACTTTGTTGCAGGTCCGCCGTATAACCCGGAATAGCCCAGCTGAAGGCCGGCTGGCGACTGGCGATCCGTACGGAAGGTGTGGCCTGAGATGGCTGAACGGGATATCCGTGCAGCACATGCATATCTGTGTAAGCCAGCAGATCGCACAGCAGGCCGTCCGGTGCGGGCACCTGTGCGTAGGCCGGGAGTACGAAAATGACTGCGATGAAAAAAGCGAGTTTTCTGAGCATAATGGTAAAGATATTCGCGGCTGCTTAAAAAAAGAACATGAGGCCGACCAGTTTTTTAGTCCGCCTCATGTTCACTTTCAGCCAGTTTATCTGATCCAACCTTCGTTCTGTGCCAAAGGTTCGTCTTTATTCGTATCGATAACCCCCTGCGGAATAGGCCACAGGTTGTAGTTAAAGGTCAGTGTAGCTTGCGCTTCCGGCCAATATGCATATTGTTTGATGCGGCTTGTTGCGATAGTTCCACCCATGCGCAGCAAGGTGTTCCAGCGGCATTCCTCGTACACCAGTTCGCGTGCACGCTCGTCCAGGATCATGTTGAAATTATCGTCCATATCTGCAGCGGTCACCATGTAGGTGCATTGCGCACGATCGCGCAGGAGATTGATGTCCGCCGCCGCACCCGGTTTGTTGCCCATACGCTGTTTTGCTTCCGCGCGGAGCAGAATGGTTTCGGGGAGGCGGATGAAATAATCATCGCGGAAAAGGTTGCTCATATTCTCCCCATCAGCAAGGCCGGTGTATTTATCCGTCGCGATCTTGCAGGAGACGGGGTAGCAGAGACTTCTGTTATTCTTGTTGGTGGTAGCGTCTGCGCTGCCTTCGTACATTACGGACCAGGGTACGGGCACACCGTAGTATGGTGAAGTGGAAACGTTGCCATTGAATATCCTTCGGAAAACGATATCGGAGTTCCGCATGTCATCTTCCCATTTGTCTGCATAGATATCATCGCGGGTGTACATGGTAGGTATCATCTGCGAGATGCCCCGGCCGCCAACGTCTACGCCGGTACCGGTGAGGTGGTCTTTTGCACCGTCGCGGAATACGGGGCCGTAAGTGCGGGAATAGGGGAGTTTGGATCTACCGTCTTCCGCGCGGTACGCTGCATAATCGATCTGGATGGCCCAGATGCATTCGCTATTACCGTCCTGATAGTTCACATTTCTCTCCTGGAAGAGATCCCAATACACATTCCCCTGCGCTTCGTTCTGGCGGGAGCCGAAGCGGGTCTTCATCAGGGAATAGGTTCCGCCGTCTATTACCTTGTTGGCAAATTTTACGGATTCACCGTAAGCGGTCTGTGCATCGGCGGCCATTCCGTCCGCCGCCAGCTGTATGCCGAGGGCAAGATAGAGTTCCGCGAGGTTATGCTGCGCGGCGCCTCTTACCAGGCGTCCACCTTTGGTGGTGATTTCGGGGAGATCGTTTTCGATAGCCAGCAGCTCATCGATGGCGAACTGGTAGGTTTCCACGCGGGTGGCCCTTTTGAAATCGTACCGGGGTGTTGTGGTGATCTCTGTCACGATGGGCACGCCACCGAACAGCTCACCGAGATTGCGGTAGGCGAATGCGCGGAAGAAGCGGGCCTGCGCTACTACATATGCTTTTTCTTCTGCGGAGGACCAGGCGATCTGCGGTAACTCTGCGGCGTAGAGTGCCAGGTTCGCCTTGGAGATCATCTGGTACCAGGTGCTGTAGTTGTTATAAAAATGGCCGTGGTCGGCATTGATGTTACCGTAGTTGTTGAACGAATTTCCCCTGCGGATGCTTGGCACATCGAACATGTCTGTACCGTTGCCGCGGAACATAAAGATCCACTGCTCTTCCGAGGGATTGGCCCAGAGGTCGCGCATTTGGGAGTAGATGGAAACGAGTACCTGGTCTACCTGTGAAGAGGTGGCGAATGCATTGTCTACCGTGTAAAAGGTTTCAGGCTTTTCCATTAGGAAATCCATATCTGATTTGCAGCCGGCAGCACTCATCAAAAGCAGCAGCGCCCAGGTGGATGTATGTTTGAATATTGACTTCTTCATGTTTGCGTGGATTAGTGGTTAGAAACTGAAATTGGCGCCGATGGAAAAAGTGGTGGGTACCGGCAGGGTGTTCACTCTTACAGGCGTGCCTGTTTCCGGGTCTCCGCCGAACCAGTTGGTGATCGTAGCCAGGTTTCTTCCGCTGAGGAATACCCTTGCGCTGTTTACGCGTATTGCTTTGAGCCAGTCCTGCTTTACCCGCCAGGTAAGGGTCGCATCCTGCAACCTTACGAAGCTGCGGGACTGCAGGCCCAGGAAGCGACCATCTCCGGCGAAGTAGGCGGAGGGATATTCGTTGCTTCTGTTCTCTGGGGTCCAGTATGGCTTGGAAGTCATGTTGTCGTTAAAGCGGCCGGTTCCGGAGGTAAGGTAAGCTTCATCGTTGCTGGCCATATACCATCCGTTGCCGCCGAATACGCCGGCAAACATGATGTACAGGTCAAAGTCTTTGTAGGTGAAAGTATTGTTGATGCTCAGGCGGAAATTTTCTTTTCCATTTCCCAGTATTTTGCGGTCATCCGCAGAAATACCGGGATTTTTGTCGATATCCCTGTACTTGGGGGCACCAGGCGCTGCGCCGGTTAGCGCGATATAATCCGCGTCATCTTCCTGGACGATACCAATCTGCTCATATCCATAGATAGCACCTAGTGATTCACCGATGAACAGGCTGCTGGCGATGTCATCATCTTCCTTGCCATCGCCATCCAGGTCTTCGCCATAGAGCTTCACGAGCTTGTTCCGGTTGAGCCAGAAATTCAGACCGGTGCTCCAGGTGAAGTCGCGCTGCCGCATATTCACCGAACGTACGCTTACTTCCATCCCTTTATTGTTGACCTGCCCCAATGATGTTTTGATGGTTTTGAAGCCGGTCATCACCGGAATATTGCGGGTAAATATCTGATCTGTTGTCTGGGAAGAATACAGGTCTACATCCACAAACAATCTTTCCCCGAGCCAGGCAGATTCGAAGCCGGCGTTCCAGGCGGACGTAGTTTCCCAACCGAGGTCCGAATTGCCGAGGGCGTTCTGAAAGAGGCCGTAATTAATAACGCCGGGGGTATTGGAAAACTCATAGCGAACGCCTCCCGAGGCCGCATTGGCGATAGTAGACAAGGTACCGTATGGCCCGATACTCTGGTTACCATTCTGGCCCCAGGAAACTTTGAGTTTAAGATTATCCAGCGATTTGACATTCTTCATGAAATTCTCTTCTGTGATACGCCAGGCGAGGCCTGCGGCACCGAAGTGCGCCCATTTGTTGTTTGCGCCGAAAACAGAAGCGCCATCACGGCGGAAGGAGCCTGTGAAGAAATATTTGCTGTTGAAGGAATAACTCACACGGCCGAGGTAGCCGATATTGGCGCGCTCTGTGGCGTCAAGCGTAACCCTTTGCACGGTTGCCTTGTGCAATCCCCACAGGCCCAGCGCCGTATTGCCATTGGCGGCAAAATCACTCCCGGTAGTATTGATGCGGTCCCATCTCGTGTAATCGCGGGTAGCAACCAGCGTTACATCAACATTGTGGCTACCGAAATTGTTCTTGTAATTGATGATGTTATCGAATACATAGCTGTAGGTATTATCGTTTTGCATGTACCCGTTCGCGCGGGCGAGGAAGCCTTGTACGGTGGCAGGGGAATACCTGTCGAGCCCTTCGCCTTCCTGCACGTAATATCCCTCATAGTAGAAATTACCGGAACGCCATTTCTCCTGGTTGATCAGGTAGGTAGCGCGATAGCTGAGCCCTTTCACCCAGGGAACGTTCACCACTGCGTATGCATTCATACGATAGTTATGACGAACGTCATCATTGTCCCGGGTACCGCTGATGGCATCCCAGAGAGGGTTTACAGATGACTGCGTATAGGGATACTTTTCAAGGTTGCCCTGATCGTCGCGGAACATTACGCCGTAGGGAGACATCGTCTGCGCCGACCCAACATTGGCGGCTACCCCGGAATAGTCCCTCTTGTTGAAGCTTCCGTCTATCCCTACTTCCAGCCAGGAAGTGATGTTGGTTTTCAATTTAGCGAGTACGGAAATACGGTTGAAGTCATCTCCATAAATGATCCCTTTATTATCATCGTAGGACGTGGAAAGATAGTAGTTCACATTCTGCGTAGCGCCGGAAACAGACGCCTGATAGCTTTGAATCACACCGGTACGGGTTACTTCGTCCAGCCATACGGTTTCCTTACCGGCGTCCCTGTTAGCGATTTCGCCGGGTTTGAGCCAGTTGGTGGAGCCAGGGGTATAGCGGTTACGCGCATTCACTACTTCCAGCCATTCCTCTCCTTTCATCATCACCGGTTTATTTTGCCAGCTCTGCCAGCCAGTGGAAGTGTTAAAAGAGATCGAAGGCTTGCCCTGGCGACCTTTCTTTGTGGTAATGGCAATTACGCCATTAGCGGAACGGGAGCCGTAGGCTGCCGCAGAAGTGGCATCTTTCAGAATGTCGAAGCTGGCGATATCGTTTGGGTTGATGTCGGCCAGGCTACCCATATAAATCGTGCCATCAAGGACGATAAGTGGTCGGTTCAGCGCAGCTCTCGTATCGTTATCCCCGATGGAATTCTGTCCACGCACCACAATTGAAGGCTCTCCGCCTGCGGAGTTGCTTGCACCAACGCTCAAACCGGAAACATTGCCTTTGATCGCCTCCAGCGCACTCATATTCGGCATCTGGGCCAGCGGTGAACCTTCCAGCTTCACGGAGCTTACTGATCCGGTGAAGTCTTGCCGCCGCGCCGTACCATAACCAATCACCACAAAATTTTCCAGTGTCGTGGATTCTTCTTTCAGCGCTACCGTTACATTCGCCAGGTTCTCCGGTTTGATAGTAATGGTAGTGTACCCCAGCATAGATATTTCCAACTCCACTTCCGTTCCATCGGGAACGGACAATGTAAATTCTCCGTTAGCATTGGTGGTTGTGCCTGTGGTGCTGTTCTTCAGTTTGATGCTGGCGCCCGGCAACGGTTCTCCTTTTTCGCTCGTTACCCGGCCTTTTATAGTGATCACCACCGGCAAGGCCCTCAGCACAATAGGCTCAGCCGTTTCCTCTTTTTTCTTCACCACTATGATCTGTTTTACAATCGCATAATTAAAGGGCTGGCCGGAAAAACAGGCGTCCAGCGCTTCTTTCAGCGTAACTTCCTGCAGGTCAAGGGATACTTTTTTAGCGTTTTTCAGCAAGCGCTCATTAAAAAAGAAATGATAGCCGCTTTGCTTGCCGATCTCGGTAAACACCTTTTCCAATGGGCTATTCTTCACATGAATGGTGATCTGCTGGCTGAAGCCCTCTGCACTGACCTGGAGGCAGGCCGCAAGAAGAATAATTGCCGTTAGTTTCATAATAAGGAATGTTTTTCTGAAGGGCCGCCGGCTGTTTTTTTGAGCGTGGTCAGGCCCCAAAGCACCCGTGGAATTCGATAGCTTTAATTTCATAACTTAGAGTTGTTTGGGTTTGCGGAATAATCAGTTTTAGCCAATTGTATTATATCACACAGGCCCAGGCATCCGGCCGGGAGTACCCTCATACTTCCGGCTTTCTTTTTCCTGGTCTGTCCTTATAAACATTTTGCGGACCTGCCTGCTATCTGCTCAGCCTGGCAGGTGGATGGATCTCTGGTTTAGTCGTTAGGTTTTGCTACTGCTTGTTTTTCAGTTCACTTCCCGGCGCGGTTGCGGCACCGTTGTTATGGATTGATCGTTACGACTCTTTGGTCGATTCTGACATTTACATCGCTATACATTAATATCTCGAGGAACTGCGACAGGTTCACATTCCTGGGTAGTGTTCCGCTGAAGAGGTCCCGCGGTACACCGTTCGGGTACTCCACTTTTATATCGTACCACCTTTCCGCCTGGCGCATCATGGCGCTTACATCGGCTTGCGTGAACTTGAAATATCCGTCTTTCCAGGCAATGACCTGGCTGATATCTACATCATCGGTTATTTTTACAGGTGTATTGAATATGGCCTGCTGACCCGGACTGAGGGTCACGGCCGCTTCTCCTGCTTTCCGTATTTTTACCGCGCCTTCCAGCAGTGTTGTTTTTACGGCGGCTTCATCATCATACGCATTGATATTGAAATGTGTGCCGAGCACTTCTACAGCCCCTTTCTGCTCCCCGGAAGCGGATATAATGTCTACGATGAAAGGCACTCTGGTGTTGGCTTCCTTCAGTGCAGCCACTTCAAAATATACTTCCCCGCTGACCTTTACCTTTCTTTCCTTACCGGTAAATGCGGTAGGATAGGTAATGGAGGATGCCGCGTTCAACCAGACCGCAGTGCCGTCCGGCAAAACGATGCGATATGCGCCTCCGCGCGGTGTACGCACGGTATTGTACATGACCTCTAAAGCCTTTCCGTTACCCGCATCGTACGCCAGCTGGCCATTGGCAAGTTTCATTACCCTGACATTCCCCTGTTGGCTTAACAGCCCGTTGGCAGCACTGTCCAGCGTGATACTGGAGCCATCCCCAAGGGTCAGAATGGCTTTATTCCCTCCCGGCAACACCTCCTGTTGCACCGGCACAGTACGGAGGGCCAAAGTTTCCGGTGTTGACTGCCTGCCCTTTAACCAGAACAGGGCTGTTGCGGCAAACACCAGGCAGGCGGCAGCCGCCCACCACAGGTAACGCCTCCTGCGCGGCGCGGCCTCTCCTTCTCCGGATACAGGCATCTCTTTTAATAAAGTTTTGCGATCAGCTGCATCAGCCGGCATAGTATGGAGAAGAGGGCGGACATTTTCAAGCACCCTGCGTTTGGCGGTATCGTCCGCCAGGCTTTGGTATTGCGGGTTATTCCATACATCCTGCATAAAGCGCTGCCATGCCTTTTTGTTCGCAGGCTCCTGCAAGGCTTGCCAAAGGCGCTCGAATTCCCCGGCAGAAAGTTCTTCCGCCAGGTATTTTTCCAATAATTGCCTCAAATCATCCTGCATAAAGAAACGCTTTACGGTATAAAGACCGTTAAGCAGCGAAAAAGGAAGTGCCGGAAAGAAAAAAAATTCAGAAGAATGATAAGTTGTTATTACAGAACAAGTTACAAGTGAAATATGGTCCACAAACGACTCCGGGGAGCAGTCGGTATCCCCGCTCAACTCCTTTACGGCCGCATCATGTTCCGTAAACGGCCACCCGGCTCAATCCTGCCGGAAGAGGCAGCTGTAAAGACTTGTGAGCAAAATGGCATGTTCCTGCATATACTTTCTGAGAAAAGCGATGGAACGAACGATGTAGTCTTTCACAGCCGCGCGGCTCACGCCCATCTGACGGCTGATCTCCTCGTGGCTGAGGCCCTTTTCCCGGCTTAAGCGGAAGGCTTTCTGCTGCTGTGGCGGCAGCCTGCGGATACCGGCTTCCACCACGGATTGCAGTTCCTTCAGTTCAGTCCGTATCCCGGCATCTTCGGCCGCAACGGCCATACGGGAACTGAGGTAATGCTGGTAAGCGTCTTCCAGCTTCATCCGGCTCATTTTCTTGAAGATGAGGTTCCGGGCGCAGACGAACAGAAAACCGTCCAGGCTTTGGATACCCGCCGCTTTTTCGCGGTATTGCCAGAGCTGGAGAAACACTTCCTGGGAAATGTCCTGCGCCAGCTGCGGGGATTTTGTCAGCACCAGGGCCGAGGCGTACACCTTATTCCAGTAATGATCAAATAACTTGCAGAAAGCGTCCTCACTTCCCGCAGCCATCTCGTGGAGCAATAGTTGGTCAGTATAAGGTGAATTTGACAAATAAACAGCTACTTTATGAAGTAAATTTACGAAATATAACCACCCCAAAATAGCATTCAGGGGGAATTGCGCAACCTGCTCCGTCATGCTCCCCTGCAGCATGGTTATATTCCAAAAGGATCGCAGCGACCGTCAGCGCAAGCGGACGACACAGATACCGGTCTCAAGCTGCGGTATGACGGGAAATCATGCCCCCCGCTCCATCACACTCCCCTGTAAAAACGTCATCTTCTCGAACGATGCCGTTTCTTTAAACCCTGCATTCAGCCACAACTCCTTGGATACAGGATTGGCGTACAATATTTTCAAGGGCCGCTCCTTCCGCTGCAGACTGTCCAGCACCTGCTGAATGAACGCCTCCATGATCCGGTCGTTAAAAGGATTGAAGAGGAAGATAACGCCGATAGATTCCGGGATGGAATAATAACGGGCATCTGTACAATTAATCGTTACAGTAACACCCGGATGCCGCTTTTCCAGGATGCCCTTCACGGCAAAAGAAGCGCTGCATAGCTCAGGCGCAAATTCCACACCATGTATATCGGAAAAACCGTTCCCGGCGGCAATAGCCAGCACGCGGCCCAGGCCGGAGCCCACATCCAGGAAACCGGTCTTTTTATCTTCCGGTCTCAACTGGTCAAACAGCCTGCTCGCAGAATAATAGTTGACAGGCTCATATATCGTAATAAAATCCCGGTCCTCTTCACTGACAACACCGGCCAGGCTACTGGTACCTGTTGTGCGGATACCATACTTCCGCTCCCCTGCGATCTCATGCCGGATCACAAAGCAGGCCAGGCCGAAACCCCAGTGCCACCAGTAATAAAGAAAATAGGATATATACCTCATCACCTGAAGTTACGGCGATTTGGGAAGAAGATAAAACCGGGAAAGGCGGGAGTGTTCTTCTTTATTCAAAAAGGCTTTTATCAATATTCGGAATGATCTTCAACGCATTCCGGAAATACACTTTCTTCAGTATGTTATCCGGCAGGTTCATGCCGTACATGCGCCAGAAAGCATGGTATTTTTTATGATAAGGAAAATATTCGTCCGCCGTTTCCAGCACCCGGAAATAGGTGGAATATTCCGCGGGCTGCCAGGAATCCTTGCCGAACAGTATCCTGTCCTGGTACTTTTCGAAAAACTTCCGCGCCGCAATGGGCTGCCGCCCCAGTTCTGCGATCACGGCGCCGAACTCCACATACATATGCGGTATTTCCTCCATCAGCTCCGCGAGATGTGCCAGATCATTTGCATACCAGCCGAAATGGGCATTGATGAAAGTAGTGCGCGGATGTTTTTTGAACATCCGGTGCTGCTCCGCAATGATCTGCTCCCAGGGTGCGGGATTGTCCGGCCCTCTTCTCCGGCCGGGATGCGTTTTCAGCTCCAGCCAGCGTTCGTTCTGATCATCCGCTGGGTACCAGAATGGCTTGGGATCAGCCGCATGGATCAGTACCGGTATTTTCAGCGCTCCGCATTTCTCCCAGATGGCATCCAGGCGGGGATCGTCTATCGCTACCCGTTTCCCCGTGTTGTCCCTTACACTGAGGCCAAGGTTCTTGAACACCTTCAGCCCGTTTGCGCCGTTCTTCACATCAGTTTCCAGCTGCTGCACCGCTTTTTCCGTCCAGCCGGGTTCTCCGATGCCATTAAAACTGATATTGGCGAAAACGATGAATCGCTTCGGCGCATGCGCCCGGATATTATCGGTTTGCCTTTTCAACCCCTCGCCGTTACCACCGCTCAGGTTCACCATCACTTTCATGTTCAGGGCATCCATATCCTTCAGCACGCCATTGAGGTTCCCCGAACCGAGGCTCCGCTGATGGTTATGCACATCAATAAAAGGGAATTTCGCTTTGGAGAGCTTATGTTCCGGCACGACCAGCGTAGACGGGGGATCATATTGTTCAAAATCCATGCGTTGCCCGTCCTGTGCATACAACAGGCCGGCGCAAATGCATAAAGGGGCGGCGAGGGTAATAGATTTCCACATACAATAAATCTATATAATATTTCGTGCTTGTCATAATGGAAATGACAAGCGGCGATAGTTGCCGGAATTTTTTTCCTATATTGATGATAACTCGCATCAATATGAAAAAAACAAGCTCCGCCCTGTTCACCCTGTTACTCCTTGCCGCTTCTGCCCACAGCCAGCAAATACCCGCCCGGCTGGATACACTCATCACCGCCTGGGCTGACCAGTATAAATTCAACGGCACCGTGCTCGTGGCCCGCAAAGGTGAAATACTGCTCCATAAAGGATATGGATACCGGAATGTGAAAGACAGCATTCTTCATGATCAGCATTCCGTATTCCAGCTTGGCTCCGTTACCAAACAGTTTACGGCTTCCATTGTGCTGAAATTGCAGGAAGAACGCAAGCTTGGCATACAAGACAAGATCAGCAAATATTTCCCCGGGTATCCGAAAGGCGACAGCATTACCATCACCAACCTGCTCTCCCATACCTCCGGCATCTATAATTATACGAATGATCCGGCCTTCATGGCCAACGAAGTAAGCAAGCCCGCCAGCAGGGAAAAAATGATAGCGCTGTTCCGGGACAAGCCACTGCAGTTTTCTCCAGGTACACAATACAGTTACTCCAATTCCGGCTACAGTCTGCTGGGGTATATCATTGCCGATGCCACCGGTATGCCATATGAACAGGTGGTGCGCCGGTATATTTTCGGGCCCTTGCAGATGACGCATAGCGGTTTCGATTTCACGCATTTGTCCAATCCCGAAAAAGCAACGGGTTATTTCAACCTTACCGAAAGCGGCGCAATGCCCGCCCCTATTGTGGATTCTTCAGTTTCCTACGCCGCCGGGGCCATCTATTCCACTACGGGCGATCTGTACAAATGGCACCAATCCCTGCTGCAGCACAGTATCATCTCTGCGGCATCCTTAAAGCAGGCGCTTACCCGGTACAAAGACAAGTATGGTTTTGGCTGGATCATCGATTCCATTGCAGGGAAAGAAGTGGTGCTGCATGGCGGCGGCATTCACGGGTTTAACTCATTCATGGCTTCCATATTGGAAGATGATATATGCGTGGTAATGCTGAACAATTTTTCCAATCCCCATCTGGACAAGATATCCAAAGACATCTTTGCCATATTGTACAACCTCCCCTATCAACTGCCGAAACAGCGGATTGCCATTGCATTGCCTGCCGGCAGCCTGGAACAATACACCGGCGTTTACGAACTGTCGCCTGCGTTCCGGATCACTTTTACCGTAAAGGATGGCAAGCTGACCGGGCAACCCACCAACCAGTCCCCAGCCACGCTCTACGCGGAGCGGGAAGATCATTTTTTCCTGAAAGCCGTGGATGCGCAGGTCCGTTTCACGAGAGACAGCAGCCATCATGTGAACGGCATGATCCTGTACCAGAACGGTAGAGAAATGCCCGGCCGGAAAATGCCCATAGAAGATTGATCCGTTTGTTCCCAAAACCGTTCCCTGCATTCCGGATGCAGTGAGCTGCCTTATCTTCCCATAGTTACAAAAACCCATGCCCAGCACCCAAACAGCGCACACTGTAAACCTGCGCACAGATATAATCCTGCCAGCATACCTGGATATGACCATGGAAGACCGGCCCGGTGAACACTGGAAAGATATTCCGGGATTCAAAAACCGTTTTCAGATCTCCAGCCACGGCAGAATAAAACGCATGGCCCGGAAGATACTGGACACACAGGGCGGCGCGTACACCCTGCCCGCTATGATCCGTAAGGCCGTGGTCAATAAAGACCGGAACTTCCATACGCTGGACTGGACCTATCGCCTGCAGATCGTACTGCAATACCGGAACCGGAAATATTCTTTCCAGGTAGCGAGACTGCTTTACCATTGCTTTGTGCAGCCATTCCACCTGAAAGATGCTTCACTGGTCGTATCCACTTTGAATCTTGACGGGCTGGACCTCCGGCCGGAAAATCTCGTGCTGCTGACCCAGTCCGAAAAATGCCGGCGCCCGTATCATACCGGCCGGCAAAGCAGCCATTTGTCCACCGACAAGTTCAGGCTCATTGCCGCTATTGAAGCTTCAAAGAAAAAGACGAACATCATGGTATCCCAATACGATGCCGGCGGGCGTTATATCGCTACTTTTCCCAGCATTACGGAGGCTGCGCGGAGCACGGGCATCTGTTATGCTTCCATCGCTTATGCCGCGCGGCAGCCCGCACGGAAAGCGGGCGGCTTTTTCTGGCGGAAAGGCGATGCCAACAAGATCAATCTGAAACAGGTGCAGGAGATCATCCGGAAGCGGCAGGTGCTTTACCGGGAAAAGAAAGGGATAAAGGTGATGCAATGCGATGCCGCGGGGAATGTCATCGCGTTCTTTTCCGCCATTTCAGACGCCGCGAAGAAAACGGGGATCAGTCATAAAACCATTGCGAACGCCCTCAAAAGAGGGGATTCCGGCATTGGCGGCCGGGTCTGGAAAAGGCAGTAAAAAAACCGCCACGGCTGTTGCCGCAGCGGTATTCCCACGTCTGCATATACCAGGGGTTCCCATTATTCTTTGTTGCGCGCCATCTCTATCTGCAGCCTCAGCTTCATTTCCACGTCCGGCCCTTCAAATCCGATATTCCCGAACCGGATATGACCGCTTTTGTCGATCACATAAGTAGCGGGGATCACGGTGAATTTGAACTTGTCTCCGATCGCCGGGTCTGTATTATAATACACGGGGAAAGTATATTTTTTATTCCCGCTCCATCCCTGGGCATCCGCCAGCGTATTGCGGGCGCCGCTGTTGACGATCATGAACGCCACATCCGGGTCGTTCCGGTATTGATCGTACAGTTTTTGCAGGTAGGGCATCTCCTGCATGCAGGGAATGCACCAGGTGGCCCAGAAATCGATCACCACGATCTTTCCTTTGAGCGAAGCAGGGTCCAGCGGCCGGCCGTTCATATCCACAAAAGTGTTCAGCGGCGGCGCCGGTTTGCGGATCTCCTGTTTCGCTATCCTGGCCTGCATATCCCGCTCCCGCAAAGCTTCCAGCTCCTGTAATTCCCGGGTACGCCCCGTAGCAGAGTAGAACAGGGTGGCGTTATCCACTGTTTCCTTATCTATAGACGATTTTATGGCCTGTTCCATGCGTTTTGCCGCCGCAGCATCTTTGCCCTGCTTCATATCTATCAGCGCCAGCATGGAGTGCAGGTTACCTTTGGCCGTATTGTACACCACCTGCCGGGCGCTGTCCGTTGCATAGGGGTAGATATACCCCGTTTCCGGGAAGTAACGGATGATTCCCACCGGAAAGCGCTCCGCCATAGCCAGCGACCGGGAAGCGAACATCCTTGCGGTATCCAGCGCAATGCCGTTATCCAGCAGGGCCTGCGCAATATCCTTCAGCTTTTCCGGGTAATATGGACTATCATCTTTGGGGAAGGAAAAGAATCTTGCATGGTACAGCGCTTTGGCACTGTCTTTCCGGGCGGCGTAGAGCGCAAAAAGCCTTTCATGCATCCCGTCGAAATCCGCCGCATTCTCCCTGTTCTCTTCCTTTAAAGCTGCTTCGTACCTGGCGATCTGTTTTGCTGTGTCTTTTTCCCTGGCAATGGCGGAAGTCAGCAGGTCGCGGCCGAGACCGGTATGCGGATACCGCTCCAGGGCTACCGCACGGATGGAATCCAGACGGCTGTTCTCCCCGATGATCAGATACCCCATGGTCACCTTGTTCATATCTCCCGGTACAGTGGCGGCCGTTTTGAACTTGTCTGCTATCACGCGGTGCGCCTCCGCCCGGAATTTCGCTTTTTCCTTCGGGGTTTTGGCCTTGTTCATCTGGTAAGCCAGCAACCGTACTTTCGCCTCATAGTTGTCCGGATAACGTTTCAGCTCCTTCCGGTACTGTTCCTCCTGGCGGGCGCCCAATTGAGGGGATTTGCCCATGGCGGAACCAAGACTGTAAGCCCGGTGCAGCTCCGCATTGCATACCGGCACTTTATCCTTATACACACATACTTCGTAGAGCTCATCCGGCGCTGGCCTGTTCACCGCTTCGCCGCTCTGCAGATAGAAAGAAGCAAAGGTGGCGTAACGGGCAAGCTTGAACGAAGTAGTCCAGACGCCGTTCTGCGCTTTCATTTTGATGCGGTAAGGCACATCATAGAAAGTAGAATAGGGGAACACCAGCGTCACTTCCGCCGCGTCCGCAGGAATGCCTTTACCATCGGGATTATAGGTCACCGTCACAGTCTGACCACGCTCCGGGAAGGCCGGAGCAATGGTCACCTGTGCTTGTGCGACAGTAAAGGGTAACAACATCAAAAACAAGATTCTTTTCATCCGTCTGTTTTTATTTTTCGGGCCGGCTGTTCAAAACGATCATTCCCCTCTGCGTTTAACGATCATTCAAACATGGCGGCTTCATCATTTATCAGTTATACCCGTCATTCTGGGTAAGGAATATATTGGTCCTGCGCGCTTCGCTGGAGATGGGATACAGGGTATCTTCCGGCTGCCAGTTGGCGCCTTTGATCGGACCGAGCACGGCGGTAGAACGGTTGGTACGTTTCAGGTCGAACCAGCGGTGCCCCCATTCACAGAACAGCTCCACTTTCCGCTCCTGCTCAACGGCCAGGAGAAGGGCCGGTTTGCCGAGCGTTGCATTCAGCGGCAACAGGCCTGCACGGTGACGGATGGAATCGAGGTCCTGCCGCCCCAGGTCCAGCTTGTCCTGCTGGATGCGGGCTTCCGCGCGGATGAGATACTGTTCGGCCACGCGCATCACCATGGAATATTCGGAAACCGTACCGGAGGTGGTGGTGCGGATCTTGTATTTGTAAGGATAATACAGGTTAGCGCCTGCTGCGGTCACTACATGGCCCGTCCAGTTCGCTCTCCGTTTGTCGCCGGTTTCGAATTTCGGGATCAGGTGCGTGGTATCCAGCCGGAACAGCGGGGTACTGGTGGGCGTAACCGGTGTAGAAGTAAACCCTTCCCAGGTGTTGCGGCCTCCGGCAACATTCACCGGCTGCAGCTGGAACAGGGCTTCGCGGCTGTTGGCGAGGAACACGGTGTTCAGGTCGTCCAGCAATTCATAGCGGCCGTCCTGCAGCACTGCGGTGGCTTCCTGCTCTGCCAGACCGTATTGCTTCGTGTAGAGGTACACCCTGGCCAGCAATGCGGTGGCAGCGCCTTTGTTCGGGCGTACACGGGTACCTGTGGGATAATCCGCGCCCATTTTTGTCTTTGCTTCCTTCAGGTCCTCAATGATGCGCGCGTACACCAGCGATGTTTGTTCCCTTGGCTTCACATTGTTCTCCTCATAATCGGTGGAAACGATCAGGGGCACATCTCCATACATATTCACGAGGTAGAAATGCAGGAACGCCCGCATGAAATACGCCTCGCCCAGCAACTGGTCCTTTACGGCCGGCGTCAGGCCGGTTGCTGCGTTCAGGCCTTCTATGCAGGCATTGGTGTGGTAGATGTAAGCATACTGGTCCCGCCACATGCTTTCCACATATTGACTATTGGGCAGCAGACTGGTGTTGCGGAACACATCGTAATTGGCGAAAGGAGAGAAATAATAAAGGTCATCGGCCTGCATGGCAGTGAGGTAATTCATGAGCACATTCGCATAAAAATAATTGAATGCGTTCATCCTGGAATACAATCCGGTTACCGCTGCGGTAGCGGTTTTATCACTTGTGAACACAAGGTCGGACACCAGTTCGTTCTTCGGCAATGGCGTATCCACATACTTGCTGCAGGATGCGAGCAACATGACGGATACGGTGACGATCAATACATAAGTTCTTTTCATCGGTAATACTATATGTTGATGAATATTGTTTTCGTTAAGATCAGAATCCAATCTGCAAGCCTGCGGTGATGGTTTTCATCGGCGGCATGCGGAGGCCCTGCGTTTCGGGATCAAATCCATCGTAGCTGGTGATGGTGAACAGGTTCTGAGCGGAGGCATATATCCTCGCCCTGCTCAACTTCCAGCCTTTCGTGAATCCGGACAGATCGTATCCCAGTGAAATGTTCTTCAGGCGGATAAAAGAAGCGTCTCCCCATACGCCGGAAGAAAGGCGGTAGAGATCGTACTTCGTTGCCGCCGCACTGCGGGACGCCCTGGGTATGTGCGTCACATCCCCCGCGGCCTGCCAGCGGTCCAGTGCGCTGATGTCTTTGTTCGCCAATGCGCCATAGTAAACGGAGGAATATCCATAGTTCAGCTGCGGGCCTTCCTGCTTCGTGAACTGGAACAGGAAATCCAGGAAGATGTTCTTATAAGTGAAGGTGTTGGACAAACCGCCATAAAAATCAGGCATGGTTTTGCCAAGCACAACATAGTCCACAAACTCATCGATGGTGCCGCTTTCATCAAGGTCCGCGAACGTGGCTTCGCCGGTGGCCGGGTCTATGCCGGCGAACTGGTATCCGCGGACGATGGAGAGCGACTGGCCTACCTGGTAGGTTTCCTTGTAGGAAGAATTCTCGAAATCAGGATATTGCTTCAGTTCATTTTTAGCAAACGAGATGTTGAAGGAGGTATTCCAGCGGAAATCCTTTTTATCGATATTCACCGAGGTCACATCAAACTCCCAGCCGGTGTTCAGCACTTCCGCGGGGAAGTTGGCTACTACGCCGCCGAAGCCGGTTTGGGGAGACAGCGCAAAGTTCACCAGCTGGTTTCCGGAGATGTTGCGGTAGAAATTGGTGTTGAACAATATCCTGTCTTTCAGGAAACCCAGTTCTATCGCCAGTTCCATTTTCCTGTTCTCTTCCCAGCGGTAGTCGCCATTGGGAATGCGGGAGGGAGAAAGGCCGGCTGAGCCATCGTAGGGATAGGAGTTGGATGACCAGCTGTCCAGGTACGCATAGTCGCCGATCTGGTCGTTACCCGTTAACCCGTAGCTGCCGCGCAGTTTACCAAAACTGAGAAAGGATGGTGTGGACAGGAAGGATTCTTCACTGAATACCCACGCTGCGCCCACTGCCCCGAAGTTGCCGAAGCGTTTGCCCGGCCCGAAGCGGGTAGAGCCGTCCCGGCGGAAAGAGGCGTTCAGGATGTATTTGCTGTCCCAGTTATAGGTAGCCCTGCCGAAAACGGAGGTATAACGGTAGAGGATGTTAGTGGTTGGCCGTACCTGCAGCGTGGCAGCCGCGGAAATATCTTCCAGCAGCTCATCGCTGGAGAAATCATAGGCCGTGAAACCGCTGCCTTTGCGGACGTTCTCCTGCCATGTGGCCCCGGCCAGCAACTGCAGCGATCCTTTCCCGATCGTGCGGGTATAATCGGCCTGCGGCTCAATGATGTAGGATTGCACCGAGCTGTTCCCGAAATAGGACATGTTGCCGACAGAACTGATGGGATTGAAAGTAGCATCAGGGTACACCTGCACCTGGTCCATCGTTGTAGTGTTATACCCGAGGTTGACCTTCACATTCAGGTCAGGCAACACGGTGTACCGCACGGCACTGTTGGCCACGAGGTTGTTGGTGCGGGTGGTGGAACGCCTCAGCAGGTAGGCCGCAGGGTTTTGTTCCGTACTGTGCCAGTAGTATTTGCCGTCTGCATCATACAGCGGGTAATTCGGCGCCATGTCATAAAAAGCGGTAAGATCGCTGGCGATAGAGCGGTCTTTAGTGCCGCTGTAGTTGATGGAAGTGGAGATATTGAAGCGGCCATCCAGGCTGGAATGGTCCACATTCAAATGTCCCGCGCCGCGGCTGAACGGATCGGCATCCGGCAGTACGGAGGTCTGCGTATTGAAAGTACCGCTGAGCAGGAAGCGCGTCTGGGCATTTCCGCCGCTAACGGAACCTGTTACCAGGGACTGTTTGCCGGTATTGCCGATCATATACTTCTGCCAGTCCGTATGAGCATTGCGGTCCCATGTCACAAGGTCCGCCGCGTTTTCCGGATCCGGAACGATATTGTCATGCTCAAATGCTTCCTCCCGCATCTTCAGATATTCCTGCGTATTCAGCATATCCACCATGTTAGCCACTTTGCTGCCGCCGGAATTGACGCCGAAATTGAACTGTGTTTTTCCGGGGTTGCCTTTTTTGGTGGTGATGAGGATAACGCCGTTGGCCGCCCTTGAGCCGTAGATGGCGGTGGCGTCGGCATCTTTCAATATATCTATCCTTTCAATATCGGAAGGGTTGATGGAAGCAAGGGGGCTTTGCGTGCCGTTGGCCGAGTTGAACTGGTTCAGCGGTTCCGAGAAAAAGGGAACACCATCGATCACATACAGCGGGTCGTTGGCTTCCGGCCGCAGGGAGTTCTGGCCTCTCAGGCGCACCTGGAAGCTGGCGCCCGGCATACCGCTGGTGGAGGTCACCACCAGGCCCGGCACCCTGCCCTGCAGGGCGGCCAGCGGGTCCATTACCGGTTGGGATTCCATATCCTTGCTGGTTACGGAAGAAATGCTGCTGGTGCTGTTCCGGCGGATGGTAGTGCCATAACCGATGATCACGGTTTCATCCAGCGCGCTGACCGTGGGTTTCAGGACAACGGACAGGGTGCTGCCGCTAACGGTTACCTCCTGTGTTTCATGCCCGATATAGGAAATCACCAGTACCTGGCCCTGTTCTGCGTTGATGCGGAACTGGCCGTTGGCATCCGTTACCGCGCCGGTATTGGTGCCTTTGATCTTTACCGTCACGCCTATCAGCGCTTCTCCGTCTTCCCCGCGCACCGTGCCGGTGATCTCCTGGATGGCCTGGAGTATCTCGGCTACGAGGGGTTTGCGTTTAATGAAGATGGTCTTGTCTTTGATCGAATACTCCAGCGGCTGCAAGGCAAACACTTCCGTGAGGAAGGTATTGAGCGACAGGTTATCCGCCTCAATGGTCACGCGCTTCGTAGACCGCAGCACTTCCCTTTCGTAAAAGAACACGTAACCGGTTTGTTTTTTCACGGCGGAGAACACCTCTTCCAGCGGGGCGTTCTTCAGGGATACGGAAACCGACTGTGCGTAGCCTCCGGCGGAAACTTTCAGTGTGGCAACGATCATGAGAAAAACAGTCAATCTCATAGTAAGCGCTAGTTTTTGATAAAAAGGCCCAGGCATAGAATGGGCCTTACCATAACATTTCAATTGCATAGATTTGCATTGTTTGGATGAGAGAAATCAATATTTAGTCAGAACAAATGGTTGATACGCTTTTGATCCATTCATTTTCCGGGGGCGCGGTCCAGGCGCCTCCGTTTTTTTGATCATGACAAGCGGTTTAATGGCTGTTGTCTATCTCATATATTCAGTTGATGTTTTACAGTACTACGGTCTTACGACGATCTTCCGGCCTTCGATGGAAAAGCGGATGCCGGTATTCTTAAGCCCTTCCAGCACATCGGAGAGCGGAAGGTTCCTTTGTATCTCCCCCTGGAACCTGCGTTCGGGAATACCGGCCGCAAATTCCACTTCTACATCGTACCAGCGCTCCAGCTGACGCATAACGGTATGAATATCCGCATCCCGGAAATTGAACAGCTCATTCTTCCAGGCCACAGTGGCATCCAGGTTGATGTCCGCTACCACGCCGATCTCTCCTGAAGGCAGCACCTGTGCCTGCTCTCCTGGCTTCAGCGTAGCGGAACGTCCTCCGGCGCTGACCCTTACCGCCCCTTCCAGCAGTGTGGTATTGAGACTGTTCTCGTTGGTATAGGCATTGATATTGAACTTTGTCCCCAGCACCTCCACCGTCGTTCCGGCGCCTGCGGTTACCCTGAAAGGACTGGAAGCATTCCGTGTTACTTCAAAATAGGCTTCACCTGTCACCTCCACTTTCCGTTCCCTGCCGCTGAACGCGGTGGGATAGCGAAGGGAGGAAGCAGCGTTGAGCCAAACTTTCGTGCCGTCCGGCAGGGTAAGGCGGAATTGCCCGCCTCTGGGTGTAGTGAGCGTATTATAACTGGTGACGGTATTTGTCGTGCCATATTGCAACTGCCCTCCCTGCCGGATGATACCCGGAGCGATCACCTGGCTGCCCGCACTGTCCAGCGGCACTTCGGTGCCATCCGCCAGCGTGAGCATGGCCCTGCTGCTGCCGGGCAATACATCCTGCTGCTGAACAGCTACAGGCTGCGGCACAGGAGAGCGGCGCAACAACAGATGGACGCCCGCAATAGCCAGCACCAGCACAACAGCCGCCGCCATCCATTTACGGTTATCCATTCGCAATACCCTTGCCTCAGGCAACTCGTGCGTGGCCGAAAAACGTTTCCAGCCCTCGTCTGTATTGGTTTTGCCGAATATTTGCAGTTGTGTCCGCAGCCGGCCTTCATCCGTACATTGTACAAAAAAGGCGCGATTCTCTTCCGATACATCGATCCAGTGCTGCAGTTCTTCCCGCTCCGGCGCGCTAAGCTCCTGTCTGAGATGCCGGAGGATCAGGTAAGACATCCTTTGCATTTAGTTATTTTATTATAGAAACAACGGAATCGTCATTTCGATGAAAGGAAATGAGGGATTTTCTGAAAATTCTTTACCTGGTTCCCTGCTTTCCTCTGCCATTGTTCCTGAAAAGCGGCAGCCGCACCGATCCGCAGGCAGCATCGTTAAAATAACATTACCACGAATGTATTTTCAGGAAAGCGATGTAGGCATAAAACGCCGGAAGAAGGTTCTTTTTGAGGAGGGAAGCCCGGATCAGCTTGAGGGCCCTCAGCTTTTGGGTGCGTACGGTATTATAGGAGATCCCCAGTATGGAAGCGATATCTTCATTCCTGCGGCCTTCCAGGTAGCTCATCCGGAAGATGCGGCCGCACTGCGGGGGCAGGTTGCTGATCTCCTGGTACAGCGCGCTGATGATCTCGGTTTCCGCCAGCAGCGGATCGAATGCGTTTTCAGAAAAGGGCTCTTCGTGCAGATAGGTGAACGCTTCCTCCCGGGAGGTCTTGCGTTGCCTGGACTTGAGGAAATTGAGGCAGGCATTTTTTGTGGCGATATAGAGGAAAGCCTTGATATTGGCGTCGGTCCGGAAATCGCCACGTTTGTTCCATAATTTGGAGAATGTTTCCTGCACCAGGTCTTCCGCTTCCTGGCGATCTCCCACGATGGAAACGGCAAAGTAGCACAAAGCCTGGTAATGCTGACGGAATACAGCCTGAAAAACCTGTTTGTCCCCCAGCGTTATTGTATGTTCTTTATTTGCAGTATCTGACATTCCCCGATTTAACAGCCCCTCCCGATTGGTTGAATTGAATGCTAAAAATACAAAAAACAGGGGTATGAAGTTTGATGGACTGAAAACATGCCATCATCCGTTGTTGCAGCCATACGGTACAACGAGGCTTCGGCCACCCTGCGGATCATTTTCGTATCGGGAATGGTGTACGATTACGAAGCGGTGCCGCCCGCCGTGTACCAGGCCATGAAAGCCGCTTCGTCCAAAGGTACTTTCCTGAACCGCTACATCAAAGGGCACTATGCATTCAAAAAGGTCAGATAGGCGTCACCTGGCAAAATCCACTACATTATTGAAGGCGGACAAGAGGTAGTTCACATAAAACAACTGTACCTCCAGCGCTTTCCCTGCTGTTGGCCGCATCTCTCCCGTCAGTACCACATTTTTATTGAAAACAATGGCGTAGTGCGCGAACAGCTCGTTTCCGGACTCGGGTACCGGCGTGGCATAACCGGTGATACCCAGCCCCCAGTGGCTGGAGAACATGCGGGTCACCTGCAGCGCCAGCTCCGCCGCAATCTGTTCGGACACACAGTTCACCGCCTGTGCCTGTATGGGGTCAATATATAAATGACGGGCTTTCTGCCCCAGGTTGTAGGCGGTAATGCCGCCCTGGAAAAACCCGCTGGCCTCATCTGCCTGTGAAAAGGCCAGTTGCAGCATACCGGAAGTAACGCTTTCCGCAACGGCCAGCGTCTGCCGGTTCCGTATCAGTTTACCCCGTACCGATTCTATTATTTCATCATCAAATATCTTCAGGCTCATGTGACTGTTTTAAGTAAATTATTTTCCCGTTTCACTATGCGGCGCATTCTCATATGATCTGCAAATGCGGCCTGAG
This sequence comes from Chitinophaga sp. XS-30, assembly GCF_008086345.1. Lineage (NCBI taxonomy): Bacteria > Pseudomonadati > Bacteroidota > Chitinophagia > Chitinophagales > Chitinophagaceae > Chitinophaga > Chitinophaga sp. XS-30. The sequence continues at coordinate 281,511 of NZ_CP043006.1, forward strand.
CTGGATCATCACCACATCACAGCGCCTGGGCTGGGTCAATGCATAAAACACGCTGGAGGCGACGTCTTCCGCTTTCAGCATTTTCATATCCTCTTCCTTGTCCCGCTGCTCGTCCGGCGTGGAGGGCTGCATATCAGTCCCTACGGCCCCCGGCTCTATCAATGTCACTTTAATGCCGTCTTTATTGATCTCTTTCCGCAGCGCCTCGGAAAACCCGCGGATACCGGATTTTGTGGCCACGTACACGGAGCTGCCCTCATCTTTTGTATGGGCGCTCATGGAACCGATATTAACGATGTGGCCGCCGCCTTTTTTCCGCATACGCTTCACCGCCTCATGGGTACAGGCGATATACCCGAGAATGTTGATGTTCACGGCATACGCCCATTCCTCGTAATTACCGTCCATTACACCGTTGTGGCCAATGGAGGCATTGTTCACCAGGATATCCAGACCGTCCAGCTGACTGTCCACTTCCCGGAACACCTTTTCGATATCCTCCTTCCGCGAAACGTCCGCCGTGATGCCATGTACCCGGTCTTCCAGCTGCGCATCCCGGAAATCCTTCAATGTATCCTCCAATGCATCCGCATTCCGTCCGAAGATCATTACCCTGGCACCCATGGAAGCGAGTAGCAGTGCGGTTGTACGACCAATCCCGGTCGTCCCCCCGGGTGATCAGCACCGCTTTCCCGCTGACGCTTTCCGTACCAAGGTTTTCTCTCCAGGTATCTGTATTTGTTTGCATAACGATAGTTTTATAATGACTTGATCAATTGTTTTGTCGATCTTTTGATGCTCTTTTTCTTCGGTGCTTCCCATTTGATCCGCACACGCTGGTTTCCCAGCAGAATGAATTCCAAATATCCTTCCGGCGTTCGTTTCCCTTCCGGTTTCTGCCGGGAGAAGGTTACCTGGCAAAGGGGCAGGGGCTTGTCATCCAGCGGGATCAGCATCATGCGGCAATGCAGCCGCTCATCTCCCTGCACAACAAAGGATAGCGTATGATCTTTCCGCTTGATGAAACTACAGGTTGGATAATCGATGTACACCATCATGGATGCTTCCGGTATTTTATAATAATGCCTGGGCACCAACGCAAAAGGCAACCCCGCCCCATACACCTCCTGCCCCACCGTTCCCGAGGTTTTCCATCCATCCTGCAGGTCTTCCACCGGTATCCAGAGTTTGTTGTCCAGCTCTCCGGACTTGACATCGCTGCTCAATACGGAGGGCGGCAGCTGCGGCGGGTAGTAAAACAGCGAGCGGTGCATCATATGTTTGATGAACTCCGCCAGCAGCAGGCGGACGGCGGGCATGATTTCCAGACCCTTTGCATGGTTCAGGTAATCATGGAATGCGGAAAAACCTTCCAGTTCCTCATATACCGCCGTGTACGGGGCGTCGTTGAGCGGGAACAGGGCAAAGTAGGTCTGGTAGTATCTGGCATAGCCGTAGTCGCAATCCCATAGCCAGACGTTCTTGAAAATATTGGCGAGGCAGAGGTAGCTCAGGTCCAGGTACACCTTGTCCCCGGTTTCCTTCCAGAGCCGCAGCATAGCCCCTGAGGCAAAAGCGGTATTGTTGGCCTGGTAGAATATATTGAACCCTCGTCCTTTCAGCGCATTTGCAGCCCGTTTGGCTTCCAGCAGGTATTTTCTCTCTTTTGTCAGCTCATATGCCTGGAGCATAACATGTGCGTATATTCCCGGCACATCCCGCTCCCCGCCTTTGCCCTCGGCTGCTTCGGCCTTGATCACCTCCAGCGTGTCCAGATGATAAAAAACCGGCCAGTCATAGTTAAAATGACGGGCTACTTTGATGATGTAATCCAGGGAAGACAACAATAGTGTACGTGCCATCCGCTCACCTTTCAACGCCAAACGCGAGAGATTAAGCAGGGGATGATGGAGGTACCAGGAGTCCATCACACGGGGTTTCTTGTGCTCTTCGCTGCCATCCAGCTTTTCTTCAGCGCTGACGAGCCAGCGGGTGACGGACCCGATCTTTTCATCATAGAATTGCGGCAGTCCTTCCCGGATGACAGCAGCGACTTTCTGTTTTTCCCCGCTCCATTCTTCATAATCCGTCAACGGCAACAGCACTGCCAGCTGCACCATGCTTTCAGGCGGTGTGGCATAGTCGCTGACATAAGCGTTGAGATAAGACTTCCCGTTGACCTGTGCCCAGCATCCTGATTTTTGCTCCAGGTCGTGCAGGGATTTTTTCAGGATATCCGGCCAGTTGCGGTAGGTGGTCTGTATGGGCGGCAGAGAGGAATAAACGCGGGAAAGCATGTCCAGGAACTGCCGTGCCAGCGCAAATTCCCCGGCAGGCCTGGCGGTATCGGGCAACAGCCATGCGTCCGATATGATGAACGGCTTTCCGGCCGGCAGTGGCTTCTCTTTTGTAGGCGGAAGGGAAAAGCCGAATTCGCCCCACCTTCCGCCAACGGTATCGCTTAATGAAGTTTCCGTGGCATTGCAATAATCATTTAAAGCGGAGAGGTTCTGGAAATAAAGCATGCTGCCGTGAACCGGCCGGGTAAAATCCAGGAACACCAGGCCCGAACGCAGGCCGGTCTGACGAAGATGGATCTTTCCCGTTGCCATAGCCTGCGGCCTTTTGCCAGCCGCTGCCGGCAACGGCACACAGTCGCGCGGCCAGAACGGGATGTGCAAAGGCATAGATGGTGTGAGCGTGGTCCGGCAATGCAAAAGCGATGGCTCCGGTAAAGGGAAATTCAGCCGCACCTCATAGCTGCCAAAATTCGCCTTCAGCCGGAATACGACGCCGTTCTCCCCCTCCTCCAGTTGCTCCGTCCGCAGATCGGCTCCCGGAGCATATGCCGCACGAAAAGCCAGCCTGCGGCCTTTCTTCCAGGAAATGACAACCCATAAGGCATCCTTTGTATTGAAGGCCTCAAAAGTGAAATCAGGCGTTTTTCTGCAATAATCATGTTGAATGTCTCTACCGGCAAAAAACTGGTGAGCAGGCGCAATCCATGGAGAAATCTCATCCATAATCAAACGGTTTTAGCAATGGTATCCATTTGAAAATGAACGTCTAAAAATAATGCCAACTACAACAGCAGTAAACTATCGGGCGGGGAGCGTGATATAAAAGGCGGCGCCTTCTCCGGGAACGCCGGTGGCACTGATCATGCCGCCGTGGTTCTCCACGATCTTCCGGCAGAGCGCCAGCCCGATGCCTGTACCGTCATACTGGTCAACAGGATTAAGGTGAGAGAAAATATGAAAGATCTTTTCTGCATACTGTTGTTCGAAGCCGATGCCATTATCCCTGAAAACGATCTCCGTCTGGCGGTGATGCAAACGGGAAACAGCAATAGTGATCATGGGCGGTTTTGTACAGAATTTCAACGAATTACTGATCAGATTGTAGAACAGGTGATACAGTTGGTCCGGATTGCCTTGTATAACGGGCAGTTCATCGGACTGCACAACGGCCTGCAGCCTTTCCGTTTCCGGCCGCAGCGCGTTCAATACTTCTTTCAGCACAAGGTTAAGATCGACATCCTGGACACGCCCGGTAAGATGGGAAAGGCGGGAGTAGTCCAGCACTCCCCTGAGCAATTTCGATATCCGGCCGGACGCAGCCTTGATCCGCCTGGTGTAGTGTTCCAGCAGACGCGGTTCGTGAAGATGCCTTTCTATGAGACCCGCAAAGGTCTGTACCTTGCGAACGGGTTCCTGCAGATCGTGGCTGGCAATGTAGGCAAACTGCCCCAGCTCGTCGTTGGACCGCTTCAGTTGCTGGTTCAATTCGATCAATTCCCGGGTACGCTCGTTCACGATCTGTTCCAGCCGTTCGGTAAAGGTTTTATCTGCCGTAATATCCAGCATGGTACCAATGAACCGTTTTGGCTCCTGCTTTTCCGAAAAAAGCGCTTTCCCCTGTACTTTGACCCACCGCAGATCGCCGGTGTCCGCACGACGAATGCGGAACTGCGCATCGAACCGGCCTTCTTTCTCCTCCGCCGTTTGCAGGGCCTTTCTTTTCAGCAGTTCCCCATCTCCCTTGAACACTAACGACTGCAGGAATGTTACCGTCAGCGGGATGTTATAATCTATACCCCATATTTTACGGCTTTCGTCTGACCAGGTGATACGACCGGTGTCCGGGAAAAACTCCCAGCTTCCGATGTTCGTGGATTCAACGGTCATGCGGAAGAGCTCTTCCCGTTCACGGATCAGGCGCGCGGTATTCTTTTGCTCACAGATGTCCCGCGCTATCTTGGATGCGCCCACAACATTACCGGCACTGTCTTTTACCGGAGAGATGGTGAGGGAGATATCTATAAGCCGTTTGCACTTGGTCATCCGCTGGGTCTCGAAATGTTCTACGCGCTCTCCTCTTTTCAGCCGCTCTATAATCACCGGTTCTTCATCCAGCCGGTCCTGGGGGATCAGCTTTGTCACCGGTTGCCCGATCATTTCCTCCGCCGTGTATCCAAAGATGCGTGTGGCCGCCTCGTTCCAGCTGGTAATAATGCCTTCGAGCGTTTTACTGATGATGGCGTCTTCGGAGGATTGTACGATGGCGGCAAGCAGCATCGTTTTTTCTTCATTGCTCCTGCCTTCGGTAACGTCTGTAACCAGGTGAACGCGGTAAGAGCGTTGCCCTTCCCCCACATTTATGGAACGCTGATAAATACGCACATAGCGCCTGCTGCCATCAGGCCGGTCCAGCGGGATGTCCAGGGCTGCCGACTGTTCCGCGGACAAAGCTTTTTCATCCGGCAATAAACCCTGCCCGGACCGCACTTTCCAGAATGCGCTCCATTTCTCCCGGCCCGGTACCGGGGCCAGTCCGAAAAGCTCCGTTGCTTTCCGGTTATAATATTGCACATAGCCTCCCTCATCAAAGACGTAGGCTGCCATCGGCAGGTCTTCTATGAACTGCCGGTAAATATTGATATGTGGAGAAATTTCAGGCATGGTGTTTACCCGGAGCATTGGTTAAAAAAGCCTCAAGACCGGGCTTAAGATCGTCCATGCTCGCTTCCTTGACAATAAAGGCATCTGCACCGGCCTGTAGCGCATTGTTTTTGTCCCCCGGATCGGAAGATGTGGTGTAAATAGCGGCAGGCACTTTTTTCAGCCTTTCTATCTTTTTGATCTCGCGCAAACAGGTCATCCCGCTCATGCGGGGCATATTCAGATCAATAAACAGATAATCGGGGAGGAAATCCTTTTCTTTTTGCAGCGCCCGGACGGCTTCATCTCCGTCATTAAAAAATCGGCAGAAAATATCCGGGTTTATCTCTCGCATAACATACAAAAAAATCTCCTGATCATCCATATCATCATCAATCAACACACAGGTGATCGTAGCGCTCATTGTTTTTTAATCTTAAGTTTCCGTAGACAGCCAATTGCAACAGTTGGAATAAATGTATGAAAAAATCTTTTATTAAATACCAAAATCCCCGCTGTTATTACATTCACGGCCTGCCCCTTGAAGTTTTCAGTCTTCTTCCTTCACATCCGCGATCCTGTACTTCTTCGCATGCGGCAAGGGCTGCACCGGCACTCCATTCGCATCGGCCCAGACATTCGTGAAAGACGCCCCGAAATAAAAGATCAGGGAACAGTAGAACACGAACAGCAACAACAGTACGATTGATGCGGAAGCGCCGTAGATACTGTTGATATTGCTGTAAGTCAGCAGCCAGCGCAGCACCAGCTTGCCGATATTGAAAAGGATGCTGGTCACCAAAGCACCGGTGAACAATATCTTCCAGCGGGGCCTGCCGTCCGGCAGCAGGTAAAATACCAGGGCAAACCATAAAGTGGCGGTAACAACCGTAGCAAGGTAGCTGAATGCGCTCCGGTAATAGTTGACAAGGTCCGGCGCCAGTTCCTGGATATACTTTCCAAGGAAGGCCATGGCGGCTTCAAAGAACAATCCTACGATAAACAGGAAACCGGTGAACAGGATCACCAGCACACCCCGCAGGCGGGACCGCATGATGCTTTTGAAGCTGCGGCGGCGGACGGAACGGATGGCCCAAACCTGGTTCAGACTGTCCTTGATCACTTTGAACAATGTAGTGGCAACAAAAAGCAAAAAAATAAACCCGCCGATGGCGATCAGCCAGTTCTCGGCAATGCTGCGGAAAGCCCTGAGGGTATTGATCACATCCTCCGTTGTTTCCCGGCCCACCAATCCTTCCAGCTGGGTAAACAGCTGCCGGCTGATATTCCGCGGAATGAACACCGCACGCAATGCCTGCAGAATAATGATCAGGATAGCGGGCAGGGCGAACGTGGTGAAAAATGCTGTAGCACCGGCCAGCCGCAAAGGGTCGGAAGCCGACAGCGCTTTGAAGGCGGCTTTCAACGATTGCAGAAATAATAACAGGTACGATGCTTTCCTGGTGCTCATTCGTTTCCGTTTAGTTGATCAGCTTACCCAGCGATTCCTGTGCCAGCGGATGATAGTTCTGTTTGTATTTTTCATAGATGCGCTTCGCCATTTCCCTTCCTTCCGGGGTTTTCATCATCTCGCTGTACAGCGGGGTCAGGAATTTACGGCGCCCTACCTGGCTGAGAAATTTTTCTATCGCCGGATAGGCCGGCTGGTATTTCACGGCAACGGCCATAATGAACCAACGGTCCGCCACTTCGCTGTTGCCCGTCTGTGTAAGGCGGAACGCTTTATCCAGGCTCGCCATCTGATCGATGGCAAGCGGCACCGGCATTTTGCGCAGGAAGTGCAGCCATTCGTGGGAGGTCCATTTATCCACCTCAAGCGTAGCAGGCTCCGCTCCTTTCAGGAAGCGCTCCCTGGCCTCATCCACCTTCCCGAACAATTGCTGTGAAGCACGCGGACAGTCTTCCGGGATGCCCGGTCCATACACCCACGCATTCACATCCACTTTGGTGGTATCCCCGTTCAGCAGTTTTGCATCGAGGTATTGCAGGAACTGCCCGGTACTCATAGTTTGAAAGGCATGTTCATCAAAATAGCGGCGCAGGAAAGTATCCAGCTTCGCGCGGCCGGCGGTTTCCTCTATTCTGCGGAGAAAATGAGCGCCTTTTTCATAGGCAATATCTGTCAGCCCTTCATCCGGATCGCGGCCGCGGAGATCCAGCTTCAGCCAGGTATCCCGGTTGCCCGCCCCCATTTCAGTCACCGTCGCGTCCAGGTCCTGGTACCCCAGTTCCCATAACATATCCGCATAGTCTTTGCCCATCATGGCCTCCATGATACGGCGCTCGAAGTACACGGTGAAGCCTTCATTCAGCCAGAAGTCGTCCCATGTGGCATTGGTTACCAGGTTGCCGCTCCAGCTATGGGCCAGTTCGTGTGCAATGAGGCTGACGAGGGAACGGTCTCCCGCAATGATGGTAGGCGTAGCAAAAGTAAGGCGCGGGTTTTCCATGCCGCCCAGCGGGAATCCCGGCGGCAACACGAGCACATCGTATCTTCCCCATCGGTATGGGCCGTACAGCGCTTCAGCCGCGTTCACCATCCCGCCTACTTCCGCAAATTCATGATGCGCTTTGTCCAGCATGGCCGGTTCCGCATATACGCCGGTGCGCGGATCGATCGCCTTGAAAGCAATATCGCCCACGGCCAGCGCCATAAGGTAGGCCGGCACAGGTTGTTCCATATTGAAATGGTAAATACCGCTGTCATTACGCTGCTGCACATTTACTGCGCTCATCAGCGCCATCAGCCCTTCGGGAACGGTCACACGGGCATCGTAGGTAAAGCGGATGCCGGGGCCGTCCGCGCAGGGGATCCAGGTACGGGCATAGATGGATTCTGATTGTGTATAAAGGAAGGGGGCCTTTTTGCCCAGTGTCTGCGAAGGTTCCAGCCATTGCAGCGCCGTAGCCCTGCTGCCGGTCCGGTACCAGATATTGACGGTCCTGGAACCTGCTTCCAGCGGAATGTTCAGGCGGCTGCCAAGGATGCTGTCCGCCACATCAAAGCGATGGGTAACTTTTTTGCCGTCAACGGTTATGCTGTCAATGCTCAGTTCCCGGGTATCCAGGCGCAATTCAGCGGCGCCGGTATTGTTGCTGATCGTCCATGCAGCCAGACCGCTGATGGTCTGTGAAGAAAAGTCCACGCGGATATCGAGGTGAAGATGTTCCATGGAAACACTGTCTGCATTGGACTGGGTATGCAGGTCTTTCGCCCCGGGATGCGCAGTTTCGGTGTACTGTGAGGATTTTCTCTGATTACAGGCAACGGTCATCAGGAAGATGCCGGCATATATGACATATCTCATGAAGCGGGTTTTAGCGAAAACCGAAGATATCGCTAAAAATCCTCTCCTGCAAAAGCCGGTCAGGAGTGGCGCGGCGCTTTGCCGCCGTTGACCGCACGGGAAGTATCTTCATCCATTTCTTCCATCAGCTTCTCCAGCGCTGTTTTCATCACTTCGGCGAACCTGGCTCTTTCGCCTTTGCGTACACGCAGATCGCGGAAAATGCTGTAAGGGTTGCCGAGCGAGATATTGAAGGAAGCTTCCAGCCAGGCGAATATCTGCTTCAGCTCGGCACGTCCGTGGTTCAGGGCTTTTGAAGCGTAGATGGCGTAGCCAAGTTCCGCCAGATCTGCCTTCCGGGCGGTCCAGAGCAGCGGCGTCCGGATCACTTTTTTGCTTTCCTCCAGCGCCACTTCAGCTTCTTCCAGGGCCTTTTCCAGGTATTCCTTTACCCTTTCCAGGCCGATCAGTTCGCCCAGCCGGATGGAGTTGGGATTGCAGAAACGGGTATCCAGCATGCCATCCAGATCATCCGGATAGTTGTTATTGTAAATGCTGTTCCGCAGGAAATATACTTCATCCATATCGCTGGCTTTACTGCGATGGTAAATGAACAGTGCGCCATGCTCTTCAAAGAAGAGATTGATGCGTTCATTCTCCTGTTCCAGGAAACGTTTGTATTCCGCCGGTACTTTGCGCGGACTATCGGCTTCTATACGGAAGAGGCGGCTGTAATACACATTCTGGCTGTGAATGCGCGGGAAGATGTTCTTGTAAAAAGCGAGCTCTTCCGCTTTGTCCGAGAAATCATTTTCCAGCACATGCATTTTCAGCTGTGCCAATACTTTCCTGACCATCTGGGCGCCCCTTCTCGTGCGTTCCAGCAGGTTAGGGGTTCGGGTTTCATGCAGGGCGAGCTCTTCAAACAATTTCTCCTGAATGGCGATAAAATCTTGTTTCATCGGTTGAGGTTTTACATTGGAATTTTGTAAATAACTTGTTAATCAGCATACGCATGCCGGCTCGTTTCATATTCCCGCAACCGGGCAGCCAGCCGGGCCACGGTAGCTTTGCAGGACTGGATGGTAGCCAGCGCCGGGTGATGGTACCGGGCCTCGAAGTTATCGCCGGCCGCAGCATCGGGCTGATTTACGGCCATCACGCTGGCTACTGAACGCAGTACCTGCTCGGTGGAAGTGTTCGCTATGATCCCTTCGTCTATGAACAGGCGCACCAGCAGGGTCAGCTGCGGCAGGGTAACATTGGTGAGAATGCGGGCTTCCCTGCTGGCTGCATGGAGTTCCTGCAGGTATTGTTTTTCTTCTTCCAGCCAATTGAGCAATTGCATGCAGATGTGCGGCTGCGTTGTATCCAGCGCCAACTCCGGGTTTTCCCGCGGAATGCGGTTGACCTCGCGGATGAAGCGGGACAGGCAGGCGATGCGTTCCGGCAGTTTCGGGTACTGTTTCAGCCTGATGCGGATGCGTTCGGTGCAATAGCAATAATATGCCGGTGAATTAAAGTTCATCTTCAGCAGGATGCCATGCATCTGCAGGTCGAACAGCCCCGCAGGCCCCACATCCAGCGTGGTGAGCTGCACCAGCTGGCTGAGCAGGTTGCGGCAGTAAAAAAGCATGCGGAATGTGACGCGCGCTCCCCTGTTATCGATCAATGCCCGCACAGGCCGGAAGATCAGTTCCGCCAAAGCCGGCTCCAGCCCCGGAGCGTCCGCCAGCCAGTCCACTTCGCGGAGGCGCATACCCAACTGCTTCCTGGCGAGGGTGGTGTAGCTGAACGGCAGATGGGCATCCAGCTCCATATATTCAGAAAAGTGCTGCTCCAGCCCGATCATCACATCCTGCAAACTTTCCTCTACTTTCCGGTAACACGCCATTTTGTGATCAGGGCCATCCTGCGTGCTCCTGCCGGTAGTGGACCGATGCACGCTGATGTAGTAATAAAGACTGTCCAGCAGGCGGGTCAGCGATGCCTGGTGTTGCCGGACCAGTGCCTGCCTGTCTTCCCTGTTGTTATTCAGGTGCGTTGCATCAAGCAACCTTCGGGTCATCAATTCTCTTTCCTCCTGCACCTGTTCAAAGCAGGCAGTAAGCGAGGCCTCATCGTCCGGCAGGGAACCGGGACTCATTTGCTGAATGACCAATTGGTGTAGTTTCTGCATAAATGGGAGGTTTAAAGAAAGTGTTAGATACTTCATTCGCCCACTCATTAGTGTTAATAATTTGTGAATGAGTTTGTTATTATCATGTTGATCCTGCTAAAATGAGCGTTTTATTTTGCCTGATGGTACGGGGCAGGCACAGGTGTGGAAGATTTTTTTACAAAAAAAGCGCCGCTCCTCCCGGAACAGCGCTTTTCAAAAGGCAAGCATTTCTTGTATTATGCAGGCACCACCTGTGGCTTCATTCCCAGCATCCGCATAAAACGGAAGTGCGAACGAACCGCGGCGCCCATAGTAGGCAGACTGTTGTAAGGCAGGTTGAATTCCCGGCACTTCTCTTCCACGATCTTGCTTAATGCCGGATAATGCACATGGCTGACCCTCGGGAAAAGGTGATGCTCCACCTGGTAATTCAATCCTCCCACGAACCATGATACGACCTTGTCGCCCGGAGAAAAATTCGCCGTGGTCTTGATCTGATGGATCGCCCATTCATTTTCAATGATCATATCGTCATCCCCCACTGCTTCAAATTCGGTTTCCTCTACCACATGCGCCAGCTGGAACACAATGGCGAGCGTGAAACCCATGACCAGGTGCATGGAAACGAACCATATCACCCAGGTCTGTGCGCCCACCACATATATCGGCAGTACGATGTAAAAAGCCACATACAACACTTTGCTCATCCAGAACACAAAATGATCGGAGAACGTCATTTTTTGCAGCGGGGTTCTGTACACTTTGCTGCTCAGGTATTTCACAAAATCCATGATGAAGACCCAGGCAAAGGAAGATATTCCGTACACCAGCACCACATAAAAATGCTGCAGCCGGTGCATCGGCACCCACTGCTGGGTGCTGCACTGGCGCATCAGCGGACTTTTCGCGATATCGTCATCCAGGCCGTCCACATTCGTATAAGTATGGTGGATGATGTTATGTTTCTGTTTCCAGATGAAGGCGTTGCCGCCAAGTGCATTCAAAGTAAGACCCAGGGCATCATTCACCCAGCCTTTGGTAGAATAACTGCCATGACAGGCATCGTGCATCACGTTAAACCCGATGCAGGCCAGCGTGAACCCCAGCAGGGCGCTCACCAGTATCAGCGATAACACGTGCATGGGAAATGCGAGCAGGCTGATATACAGCAGGATGGCCGCAGGGATCAGGACAATTGTTTTGACATGTAAGTGGGTATTACCCGTCTTTTTCAGGTTATTCTCCCTGAAATACTCTTCTACCGAGGCTTTCAGCGAGGGAAAGAAAAGTGCATTCTTGTTGTTGAAGGAAACTTTAGGCATAATTGAACGTATAACGCTGCAGGTAATTTAAAAGTATGAGTCCGTCTCATTCCCTCTTACCGGTTGGCATTTTACATAATGATACCCAAAATATTCCGGATAATGAAATATATAGTGGTTTGAGTTACTATATATTTTGTTAAATATTTGTGCCTCCATCGATTGTGATGCCGGTACCGGTGATGTTTTTGCTTTCATCACCCGCCAGGTAAGCCACCAGCCCCGCAATATCATCCCCCGTTCCAAAGTTGTCCACAGCCAGCAGGGTCCGCTGAAAATCCGCGGATTCGCCATTGACAGGGTTCATATCCGTGTCAATGGGACCGGGGTGTACGAGGTTCACCGTAATGCCCCTTTTGCCCAGCTCCCGGGCAAGGCCTTTGGTAAGACCGGTGAGCGCGGTTTTGCTCATGGAATAGACCGTTGCGCCGGGGAAAGCCACTTTGTCCACCATACAGGTGCCGATGTTGATGATGCGGCCGCCCCGCCCGAGATAGCGCAACGCCGCCTGGGAAGCGAAGAACACCGCTTTCACGTTCACGTTCATGTTGAAGTCGTATTCCTCGATGGTAAATTCTTCCATGAGCTTGTATTCCGCAACGCCCGCATTGTTGACGAGAATGTGCAGTCCGCCCAGCTCTTTTGCCGCCAGGTCTACCGCCGCCTGAACGGCCTTCGCGTCCGCACTGTCCGCCTTGATGGCCAGTCCCTTTACACCCTGCGCTTCAATAGCGCGGATGACCTCCTCCGCTTTCTGCTGCGATGCATTATAGGTAATGGCGACGTTGGCGCCTTCCTTTGCCAGTCTTTTGGCAATAGCCGCTCCGATGCCGCGGCTCCCTCCTGTGACGAGGGCTGTTCTGTTGGTGAGATTTTTCATGTAGCAAATGTAGACCGGGAGTTTTACTTTTGCAGGTACTGCATAAATTGTTAAGTACTAACAAAACAGTAAGAAATGCGTAAAGAGAGCTCTACAAATGCCATGAATGAAGATCACATCCTCCGGAATTGCGGGATGGCCTATACTTTGTCCGTACTCGGCGGCCGCTGGAAGCCGGCTATCCTGTTCCGTCTGCTGCGCGGACCGATGCGGTACAGCGAATTGCTGCGGTCGATGGAAGGCGTTTCCGAGCGTATGCTGGTGGCGCAGTTACGGGAGCTGGAGAAAGACGGTCTGGTAAAACGGACGGTGCATGCGGAGGTGCCGCCCCGGGTGGAATACGGGCTGACAGCGGTGGGGAGATCGGCCGAGCAGGTGATCGAGAGCATGTCCGACTGGGGAAATATGCATCGCCCGGATCAATAATTTGTCTGAAAAATTTGGAATTGTGTGGATTTGCGTTACCTTTGCCATCCCAAAAATGACCATAATGCCGCGTTGGTCAATCGGCTAAGACGCCTCCCTTTCACGGAGGAATGACGGGTTCGACTCCCGTACGCGGTACTGGGCGAGATTTCGCTAAAATCACACAAGGGTTCTTCAATTTTGAGGAACCCTTTTTCGTTGATCCCAAATAGTTACCGGCGAACACAGGGTGCAGTCGGGGTGTTCGAAATGCACCTTCGGAATAAGCAGGATTCTGTTCGAACACCAGCGAAATAAAGCCCTTCTTTTAAAAAACATTCATTACTTCAAACAGTTCACGCAGCTTTGTTAAATATGGCAAGTACGTTTCGATGATGGGTAAAAACTCCTTGCCTGTGTTTCCCATGGTTTCGATGATGTTCACCAAACTTTTCCGCATCGTGTCACAACCCGGATACATCTATGTCCGGCTGTCAATATCCGATGGTGGTGCCATTACCTTAAATGGCACTTTCAATTTTTTCTTACACCGCTATATTGACTTTGTCATTTCTTCGGTTTTTCGTTTTGTAACATACTTGGTGGGTAACCGAATTGTTTCTTGAAGACGTAATAGAAATGAGATAAGTCCAGAAAACCTAAATCAAGATATATTTCAGGCGGCTTCTGTTTTTTCTTCTCAATAAGGAAATGCGCTTCATTTAGCCGTTTCTTTACTAACCAACGATTAGGTGTGCAGCCAAAAATTTCCTTGAAATCCCTTTTGAAGGCAGACAAACTTCGTCCGGTTAAATAAGCGAAACGTTCTATGCTCACATTGAATTTGTAGTTGCTGTTCATAAATGCTTCCAGGTTGAGCTTTTCAGGCCTGGCGTAGTTAAAAAGGACTCCGGCAAGTTCGGGTTGCTGTTTGAGCAGAATAATTAAAAGCTCTTCATATTTCAGATCTTCTACCGCTTCATCTAATTGCATGCCCCCTTTATAATAAGGTTTCAAGGAGGTGATGAAGTTATCAATCCAATCTGTTTTTCTGATTTCCAAAAAGCTTTCAATCATGTTAGATGCAGTTGGCTGGATCTTATGTTTTGTCTGAAATTGCTGAAGAAATTCTTCATCAAAGCAGAATATAATTGGATTGAATGTCTCTTCATTGTCCGGCAACATAAATTTTATCAAACTATTTTTGCGGGCAATACCACAACCACCTGTTTTAAGTGTATATGTTTTATTTCCGTCGAAGAAACTAATACTACCTTTTACAACATATAAAAAAACGTGATCGGGTATGAACTGTTCTTTTAGAAAACTGGATTGTTGATTTTCTGTTATTCCTCTCATTTTATCAGGTTGTATTTAGCCATACTCTTTACTGCTTCCAATATGGTTTGTTCCTGTGTAGCAATAGGCTGCCATCCCAATAAATTTTTGGCTTTTGCATTGCTTACATTACGGTTTATCTTTAAAAGCATCGCTCCTTCTTTTGCCTGGGAATTGAATAATGAAGCTATATTAATAAAAAAATCAGGAAGTTTTTTTGTCGTAACCTTTTTGGCAACTTCAGGCAACTTACGTTTTAAGAGTTCGGCAATTTCCGGCAGCGTAATCTGTCCGTCCGCCGAGGCGATAAAACGTTGTCCCTTGGCTGCAGGATTTGTCATTGCAAGAATATGTATATCGGCTACATCTCTGACATCAACAACATTCAACGGAATATTTGGAACAGCTTTCATTGAGCCGCTCAATAAATTTTCAAGCAAACGAAAACTTCCCGAGATATGTTCATCTAAAGAAGGCCCATAAATAGCCACAGGGTTTATGGTAACAAATTCTAAGTCCTCACCCATAGTCCCGATAAAATCTCAGGCAGCTTTTTCAGCCAGTGTTTTTGATTTTTCATAAACCGATAATCCTTTTAAGTTGATGTCCGTCCAGTCGGCTTCCGTAGTCATCCGTGTCTTGTCTGTTTGACTGAAACCGACTGCACCAAAATTGGAAGTCATTACTACTCGTTTTGCACCTGACTTTTTTGCGAATTTCAAAATGCGAAGTATGCCTTCAACAGCAGGACGGACAGCTGCTTCTTCATCTTTTGGAACGTCAAAAAACACAGGAGATGCCACACTTAATACATATTTACAGCCTTTCATCGCTTCATCCCAATTATCATCTCTGGTCAATTCCGTTTCCACAAATGAAAGACTGTCAAATTGCGTAACGCCATTGGATTTCAGTGTTTTAATAAGCCTGTCTTTGCTCTTAATATTACGAACTGTTGTTCGAACCTTGTGCCCTTTTTGTAAAAGTTGCAAGATGATTTGCATTCCTACAAATCCGGTTCCACCTGTTACCAAAACTGTTTCTCTATTTTCCATTAACTATAAATTTCATACTGCAAAGTTCCGCATAAAATCTTCAGCATAGCTTGTTAAAAAGTCCAATTTTTGGTTGTTCTGAAGCTCAAAGCAGTAATAATAAATGGTAATAAGAAATTATATGTTTGAGATTTCTACCATATCCATACACAGTATATTGTTTGGTTTCGATCATTCCATAAGCAGGAAGCGAGGCTACGCTTAAAACATGCCGATCTTGATATTTTGGAAATTTCCCATCTTCCGGGTTTTCGTTCGCTTACCCACTTTTCCGGCTTTTTCAAAAAGTGCGAAGGCATATCTCCATCCATGTATAGAAAAGTTTGATTTTTATAACCATTGGTTTCAATTTCGTTAGCTACCAATACACCATTAGTTCGAAATTTGCCCTATAAACACGAACTACTATGCATAAAAAATGGTTTATTACGGGCGCATCAAGCGGTATAGGACGTAATTTAACAGAGCAGCTTTTAGAGGCAGGATATACAGTTTTTGCCACGCTAAGAAAGCCGGAGCTGTTAAAGGAATTAGCTGAAAAGTATCCTGGAAGACTTTATGTGGATTATTTGGAATTAACGGATTTGGCAAGTATCGAAAAAGCGGTCACTAATGCCTATAAAAAATTAGGACAAATTGATGTTGCAGTCAGCAATGCAGGAATAGGTGTTTTTGGAGCGGTAGAAGAACTGGATAGTTCGACGATCATAAAACAACTGGAGGTAAATTTACTGGGTCCCATCATGCTGATAAAAGCCTTAATCCCCTTTTTAAGAAAGCAACCTGAAGGTGGGCGTATCATTCAGGTATCATCAGAAGGCGGACAGATTGCCTATCCGGGGTTCAGCCTTTATCATGCCTCTAAGTGGGGAATCGAAGGTTTTGTGGAAGCTACTGCCCAGGATGTCTCATCATTCAATATTAGGTTTACCATTGCAGAACCCGGGCCTACCCGTACTAATTTTGGGAACAGCCTGAGTATCGCTGAACCTATGGAAGCTTATCAAAGTACCCCTGTTAATGAAATTCGAAAATTCATCGACGCGGGCTTTGGTGAACTGGATGATGCAGCAGATGTTGCAAAGGCGATTATTGAATGTACTACATTAAAAAATCCTCCCTTACGTTTGCCCATTGGTTCAGTAGCCACAAAAAATCTGATTACAGGTTTGCAAAAACGACTCGATGGTATTAAAATGATATAAGCGAGCCGAAAACTTTAGGGGGGTGCTTTGTCATATTTGCTACGCCTGCTAAATAAAGAATTGTATAAGCGGTTAAAGATGGTGAAGTTTTTCTAATTCCATTTTTCTGTTTTTGTTGCTGTAAAGTTGTAACGGGTTCAAAAAACAGATTTGCCCAAACGACTTTTGGTTTAGCCTAAAATGATGGGTTATTGAAATCAGTCTTATCCTTCAGGACATTGGGTAAGCTTGGCTCAATAATTTTCTATGCGTTGTGCTTCTTTAGGTCGTCCTATGTCTGGAGGTCTTCCGCCTGTCTTTTAGCGCTATTCTTCCATTCATGCAATCGGCCAATTGAACACAAACAATCGACTTTTGGATACTTTTTAGTTGAGGGAGATGATCAATTTTGTACCATCAAATTAAAAGTACAAAGAAATGAAAGCAACATTAATAACAGGGGCATCAGGTGGAATTGGAGAAGCCATTGCCTTAAAACTGGCATCAAGAAAACAAAATCTGGTGTTGGTGGCACGAAGCGAAGCCAAACTAAAGGAATTGGCTGAACAGCTAACCAAGCGCCATCAAATCTCGGTGGAATATATTTCGGCTGATCTATCTACAGCAGGTGCGGCACAGCAGGTTTTTGACGAAACACAAAAACGTCAATTACAAATTGAAACACTCATTAATAATGCCGGAATTGGCTCCGGTGGTGAGTTTGCAGAGTTGTCCCTGCAATCAGAGTTGGATATGCTGCAACTTAACATATCGTCTTTGGTTGCACTCACACATTTGTTTCTGCAGAAAATGAAAGCACAAAAAGGCGGAACGATAATCAACGTTGCTTCTATGGCATCATTTTTACCGATACCCTATATGACCACCTACTCAGCCAGCAAGGTTTTTGTCCGTCACTTTACCCAGGCACTAACCCAGGAATGTAAACCATACAATGTACACGTGATGTTGCTCTGCCCTGGGTTGACCAAAACCAATTTTAACAGTGCTGCCGGACTAGATGGTAAAGTGGGGCAAAGACTCAATGCGGAATATAACAGTTCTACCCCTCAACAAACCCCTGAACAAGTAGCAGACGAAATGTTGACCGCATTGGATAAAAAAAAGCATTATATTGTATCTGGGAAAATGAACCGAATGGCTAGCCGCTTATCGGCTTTATTTCCAAACGCTTTTGCAGCCAGAAGTTTTGCCAGATCATATAGGAAAAAATAGTCAATAATTATACCTGTATAAAGTGAATTTAAATACATCAACTATTCATCTCAAATCTATTACTGATATGCACAAGGTGGTGGGTATTTCCAAGCCGAAGCATCCTATGTTCAGCATTCTTCGTTTTGAAAATTTCCCAAAACCGGAACTCACCCAGCGCACAAAATTGATCAGTGATTTTTATCAAATCGCGTTAAAAAAAGAATGTCCTTGTAAAATGCAATATGGGCAAACAACTTTTGATTTTGATGAAGGCATTATTTCTTGTTTTGCCCCCAAGCAAGTGAACATTGTTGATAAAGATTTTGCATTTGCAAAAGCGGGTTGGGTCATAAGTATCCATCCTGACTTTTTGAGAGGATATCCGTTAAGCCCGAAAATGAAAAGCTTTGGCTTTTTTCATTATGATGTAAATGAAGCCTTGATCCTATCCGAAGATGAGCAAAAATCTATAGAAACTATTTTTGAGCAAATTGAAAAGGAATATTTGTTGCCCATAGACCAGTTTAGTCAGGATGTCATTATTTCGACATTGGATCTATTGTTAACGTATTTTAATCGTTATTATAACAGACAGTTTATTACCAGAAAAAACCACAGTAGTGAACTGTTGAACCAGGTAGAAAACATATTAAACGCCCATTTCAGCGACGCCAGGGAGCAAAAGTTGCCAACTCCTGCATATTTGGCTTCCCAATTAAATATATCGAGCAAGTATCTGAGCGATTGCTTGAAGCAACTCACAGGACAAACTTCCCAACAAATCATTCACGAAAAGCTGATAGACAAGGCCAAAGACATCCTTACAACCACAGAACTTTCTGTCAGCGAAATTGCCTATCAATTAGGCTTTGAATATCCGCAATCGTTCAGCAAAATATTCAAACAAAAAACAAGTCAGACACCTTTGGAATTCAGGCAGTCGTTTAACTGACGGACAAAAGCCCGGCTACCAACAGCATATACCACAATCAGCAAGCTCATTGACCCAAAACCTTTTCAAGCATTTCTGACAACGCTTTGCCACGCAGGTCCTTTGCAAGGATCTTACCATCAGGGCCGATCAGGAAGTTCCGCGGGATGGCTTGCACGGAATATAACATTGCTGCCCGATTTTCCTGCTGCAAATCTGAAACATGCGTCCAGGACAGGCCATCTTCCCGAATGGCTTTTATCCATTCCTTTTTGCCACTTAACTGATCAAGCGATACGCTTAAGATCGTAAAGTTTTTCTTTCTATATGTTTCATAAGCGCCGACCAGATAGGGACTTTCGGCTCTGCATGGCGGGCACCAGCTTGCCCAGAAATCCAGCAGCACAAACTTCCCTCTAAAATCATGCAGGGCAATTGATCTACCGGTTGTATCGGGCATCGCAAAATCAGGCGCAACCCTGCCTATGCTCACCACTTTCAACCTGGCAATTTTTTGGGCATATTCAACACCTTCCTTAGATGAGCGGATGCTGCCTGAAAGGATATTGAAAAGTGGCTCTACCAAAGCGGGGTCCGGGTCCTCTCCGCCTAAAATATCGAGCGCTTCGAAGCTGATGTAAGAATCGGGATGGGATTTAATAAAATTCGTATAAGCCGTTCCTGGCTCATCAACCGCTAAAGCCGCTTTCAGTATCGACGCATCCCTGTTGAGCGACCCACCGGTTACCTCGGCATTATCCAGAGAATCATCACTTACTATCGAAATACTTTCCGCATCCATAAAAAATCGCAAATATTCCACATCCTCTGAAATGCCTCCTGACCTGCTTATTTTCAAGTATGCCACAAGGTTTGGCCCTTTGGCAATACCATTAAATGCAAACGCCCCATGATCCAGCACTACAGAGTCAGTTTCCATTCCTGCGGCTTCCTCATATAGGATATAAGCTTTAGCCGGAGCCGAAAGGTCGCCTATCTTACCTTTAACGGTAAATTTGAAAGACTGCGCTTCTAAAACAGCGGGTGAAAAAATCTGCAGAAAGAATATAAAAAAAGCAATCCTTGCCATTTCCAAATTATTTTAATTTCCGCCTGCCTTCCAGGCCGGCGCATGAATCGTTATTTAATCAGTTCAGCTAGTTTTCTTTTCAGATCTTCTCCGCGAAGATTGATGGCAACAACAACGCCTTCGGGATCCAACAAGTAGTTCTGAGGAACGCTTTTTACGGAATATAAAAGCGCTACCTCATTCTTCCAGCCTTTCAGGTCGGAAACATGGTTCCAGGCCAATCCGTCCTCGTAGATGGCTTCTAGCCATAGCTCCTTATCCCCCGCATCCAGAGAAACGCCGAGCACGGTAAAGCCTTTTGATTGGTATTCGTTATACGCTTCAACTACAAACGGGTTCTCTTCCCGGCACGGCCCGCACCAGCTTGCCCAAAAATCAATCAGCACATATTTTCCTCTAAAATCTCTCAGCGACACCAGGTTACCAGCGGTATCCGGCTGTTCAAAATCAGGAGCAACATTGCCAATTTCGACCTTTACGCCTTTCTTCATCAACTTATAGAATTCGATCCCCTGCTTACTGGAACGCACCTTTGCATCAAGCGAATTATAAAGCGCTTCGATTTCGCTTAGCTCGGGAGATATGAAACTGGCATTGAGCAGGGTAACGGATCCATATTTCGCGTAGCACTCCAGTACAAAAAGACTCATTAAAGAACCTGGATTATCCTTGATAAATTTTCTGTAGATATCCATTTGCTCACTGCCAATTGCTGCCAGCTGCTTATCGCTGTTTTGTATGTACTCGCTGGAGGCTTTCTGTTCTTCCGATGCTGAATTGAATTCGTTATTGAAGCGGTTCAAGACTTCATAGTTAGACTTCAGTTGATGTAGCAGCCTGGAATAGTCTGCCTGCACAGTACCTCCTGTAACTTTGGCATTCTCCAGCGAATCAGCGCTTATAACAGATATTTCCCCTGGTTCCAGGTAGAAATTGAGTATGGAAGGCATGGCCTCCGGTTCATCATCGTACTGACCGACGCCATCATAGCTGATTAAAATCGTGGCAGGTTGAACTTCGCTCACTGAACCGCTGAAACGGAATTCGCCGTTTCTAATAACCATTGAATCTATCTTATCGTCAACGAATAAATAGGCGATTGCCGGTGGTTGCAACCGGCCAACTTTTGCACGGACGGTATATTTCTGTTGCTGGGCAATTAGCGTCAAGGGCAATAAGCATACAAAAAGAATAATCGAAAATTTAATATGTTTCATAAATCAATATTATGGATTGGGTTCTAAAAATGGGTTCGCCTGCAATTCAGCCACCGGTATGGGAAATAGTGCTGCATTTGCTTTCCAGCCTGGCTTAACGGCTCCTAAAACCTCATCTATCTTTCCGGTACGCTTTAAATCGATCCAGCGGTTCCCCCATTCACAAAACATTTCAACCTGACGTTCATGCAAGATTGCATCCAACGCTATTTCTCCTGAGTTAGTCTCAACATCCCCAAGGCCTGCACGATACCGTACCTTATTCAAATCTTCCAGCGATGCTGATATCCTGTCCAGTCTCGCCAATGCCTCGGCACGCACCAGGTAAATATCCGCCAGCCTCAAAATCATATAATCTTCCCTGGGGGTCTGCGCCTCACTTGTGTTTTTGTACTTATATGGATAGTAATAGGTAAAAATTGTCCCTCCTTCGTCTACCTCACTAACGCCCGTCCAATGGACCATTCGCTGATCATCAGCCTCAAACGCAGCCAGGAGTTGCGGCGACAAAGTGTAATTAGGCAAGTAGTTGGAAGTATAGGGAATGAATGTTGCGGCCTCCGGCGTTTGCTGATAGCTACCATTAGCCGGCAGCTGCCATATGGCCTCTGTGCTGCCGCCCAAAAAAACATCATCAAGATGGTCCTCCAAATTGTAATCAGGGGATGCTATCACCTCGCTTGCGGCGTTGACCGCATCCTCATATTGCCCGAGATATAAATAGACCTTTGCCAGTAATGCCTGCACAACATGGAGGTTTGGACGCGTGTGGCCTTCCGATGGATAATCGGGAGTTAATATCCGGGCGGCATCGTTTAGATCGGTTAAAATAAAATTGAACACTTCAGTTATAGACGCCCTCGGAACATTCCGGGTTGCAGCGTAGTCAACAGATGTAATAATCGGAACACCTCCCCATAGATTGACCATATGGTAATAATAAAATGCACGGCTGACTTTCAATTCTGCTATCAAAAGGCTTTTAAGTCCGTCACTGATTGCCTTTGTACCTTCGATACCCTTCAGACAGATGTTGATCTGGAAAATATTTTTATAGGCATTGGACCAAATGGAGGCTACGGTCTGATTATCCTGCAATATATTGTTATTGAAAAATGAAGGAGCAACATACATATCACTTCCAGGCACCAGTTCGTCGCTTGTCAGCCCGGTAAAAACGGTCATTACACCGCTGCCGAACTCCGGAACGTTCAAGGATGCGCCATAGTTGCTGTACACCGCGGAAACGGCGGCAATGATATTTGCGCTATCAGCGAATACCCGTTCATTGGACAGTTGATTGGACGGGTCTGCGGGTATCTCGATCAGCTTCCTGCAGGAAGTGGTGAAACATCCAATTGAAAGGATTACCAGAAAATATATATTGAGTTGAAGACGATTGTAATGCATGCTCATAAGTTGATATTTAGACCAAAAGCTACCGTTCTCTGCATAGGGAAGTTGAATAAGTTGTTCAGTTCAGGATCCCCGACCTTAAAGCCGGTCAATAAAAACAGATTTTGCCCGTTTGCAAAAATCCTCGCATCAGCAACGCCTATTTTGCTGCATAAAGCCGCCGGCAGCGAATATGAAACAGACGCCGTTCGCAGTCTTATATACGAGCCATCGCTATATGCGCCGGACGATTCCCTGAAATAAATTGCTGTACTGTACGCTTCTCCGTATGAAGATGTCAGTTTCTGGATGGAAGAGATCTGGCCTGGCGTGGTCCAGCGGTCTAAAATGGCAACCGGTTGATTGACCAGCCCTCCAGGCTTTATACCTGCATACAAACCTCTTAGATAGTTTGCCTGCTGCTGGCGCTGAAAGTTGAATAGAAAATAAATACTTAATTTTTTATACGACAAGGTGTTTCCAAGCCCTCCTATAAACCGGGGGTCCAGATTGGAAATGTTTTGGTAATCACCGCCCTGTGAGGGAACGCCGTAAGTGGGAGATGTAGTAACATCACCTTTGCTGGTATAAAACTCGAAAATGCCGGTTTCCGGGTTCACTCCTTTCAGGCGATAACCCTTTACTACATTGACCGACTCGCCGATCGTGTAAAGTACCGCATAGGGAGATTCCTCCAGTCCTGGAAAGGAAATCAGTTTGTTACGGTTACCGGAGATATTCAAGTTTGTACTCCAGGAGAAATTTTTGCCCGAAATATTCCTGGACGTCAGGCTAAATTCCAGGCCCTGGTTTTGAATGACCGCATTGAAGTTCGATAATACGGAACCGAAGCCGGTCTGAGAAGGCAAAGTATAATCTATAAGCTGATTCCCGATCCGGTCGCGATAATAATTAAGGTTAAGCAACACACGATCTTCAAAAAATCCAAGGTCCAGTGTTGCATTGAACGACCGTTTGCTATCCCAGCCATAATCAGGATTGAACAGGTTCTGTACAAACAGCGGTCTTACCCCCTGGAAATCAGGCGTAAAATTATCGGGACTGAATAACTGCTGGTATCGGTATGGAGTGGTGGCGTCTGAGCCTACGGTGCCGTAACTCCCTGATAATTTGCCATAGGTAATAAAGCGGGTAGCGCGCTCGAAAAACGGTTCGTCCGAAAATATCCAGCCAATTCCTATTGATCCAAAATTGCCAAACTGTCTTCCCGGGCCAAAATTACTGGATGCATCCCTTCTTCCTGAAACCTGGAAGATATATTTCTGATCATGCGTATAGCTTAATCTCGCGAAAGCCCCGGCATATTTGTATGGGTTATATGAATCCACCGCCTGTATATTTCCGGCGGAAGCAATGGAACCCATTAACGCCTCATCACTATAGTTGGTGCCTTGCAACTGAACGTTGGAAGTAGTATTGCTTTTGTATGTCCCCCCTAAAAGCGCGGTTAATGATCCGGCGCCGAAATTCCGTTGATATTCAAGTTGCGGCTCAATATTAATGGTTTCAAAGACGGTATTTGAAAAAACTGATTTAGACACGGGATTTTCTGACGGATCAATTGTGCTGGCCGGAGTTCGCTGTGTTTCATCACTGACTATCCGGCTGTAGCCTGCATTAATATTAATTTTGAGGCCATTCCCAATACTATACCCCAGCACGAGCGTGTTTGTCATATTATAAACCTGCATCAGGCTGGGCTGCTTTAAACTAGCTATATGTTGAACATAAATGCCGGTATTAAAGCCCTTGTAGTTCCAGGCAGGCTTTCCAGCCTCATCCAAAGGGTCAGGGAAATTGGGAGGCGTTAGTATGGCCGACACAAGGCCAGCTGATGCTGAAGTGTTATTTTTCTGGTACGAATAATCGGAACCAAATCCGATCGTAAAGCGTTCGTTGGCACTTGCATAATTCACTTTTGAATGAAGGGTAAACCGCTTGTCTGCAAAGTCGCCGGGAAAGTTATATTCAGCTTTGGTATAGCCTGTTGAAACGAAAAAGGTAGTTTTACCGGAACCTCCGGATAAACTTACGTGCGCATCGCTATTATTCGATGTTTTACCGAGATAATACCTGAACCAGTCCGTATACCTGTCCTGATCAAAAAGCAGCAGATCCGGGAATGATGCAGGAGGAGCAGTTGCCAGGTCGATACCATCATTTTCCAGGGCTTCCCGCCGGTAAGCCAGGTATTGTTCACGGTTCAGCAGGTCGATCTTTCTCGTTGCCGTATTAAAAGCGGTATTATAAGTGGCCTGAATTTTTAATTTGCCCGCTTTCCCATTTTTTGTCGTTATCAATATCACGCCATTAGCGCCTTGTGTACCATAGATCGCCGTTGCAGAAACATCTCTCAATACGCTTATACTTTCAATATCAGCCGGATTGATGCCATTGAACGGGCTGGAGCCACCAAAGTCATCCGCGAGCCCGGTATGGCCGCCAAGCGAATACAGTGCGCTGAGGTTTACATTCTGTGCTGCAACAGGAACACCGTCCACGATAAATAATGGCTGGCTGTAGGGTTTAACTGCACTGCCGGCGTTCTGGGTCAGTGAATTCTGTCCCCTGATCTGGATCCTGATCGCAGCGCCCGGAGCCCCTGACGCCTGGGTTACATTCAATCCCGGCACCAGGCCCTGCAGGGCCGCCAGGGGATTTAGCACCGGTTGCTTTTCAATATCCTCGGCTTTTACGGTACCCACAGCCCCTATTCCCAGCCGGCGGCTTTCAGTACCATATGCAACAACCCGTACTTCATCGAGTACTGAAACAACGGCATCCAGTAAAATATCACCCATCTTCTCACCAGCCGGAAGCTCTTTTGTTTTGAACCCGATACAGGAAATGATAATGATCGGTTTCTCCCCGGCCGCTTTAATCAAAAAATCACCGTTCGCAGATGAAACGGCAGACAAATTTGTTCCTTTTACCGTAATCGTAGCGCCAATGATGGCATTACCTTTCGCGTCCACGATCCTGCCGGTTACTTCCATCGGTGGCATAGGTGCAATCGGGCTTGCCGGCGAACCACCGACCCTCCTGGATATCACCACAAATTTATCTTCGATGGAATATGTCAGGCGCTGGTTTTTGAATATCTGATCAAGAACCGTTGTCAATTCAACATGCTTAACATCGATTGTTACACGATCACTTGCTTTCATCAGTTCATCGGAAATAAAGAAATCTACGCCGGCCTGTGCCTTGATCTTTTTAAATACGTCCGACACCGATGCATTTTTTACGGACAACGTAATTTTTTGAGCATAGCCAGCTGCACTAACCTGTAACAGGGATGCTATTAATATCAGGCTGGTAATTCGCATTATAAGCAGGATTTTACGGTATAGCCGGGTTGGCATACCAGTTTGTCTGGTACAAATTCTATACATTCGTGTTTGATTTGGTTGAAGCAACAGGCCTTAGTTTTCCAGGCGAGGGCATATTGCGTTTTAACGGTTAGTTATTATGATTGGCCGGGCCGAACCTGACCGGGAGTGACTTCATTCCCGGCCTTTTTTACCCTTCGGACTGCTTATGTTTTTCTCATATTGATCCTGGTTTATTCCTCCGGTTGATATTTGGTGACATATACTGTTCTTCCTGCAATCCTGAAATACACTTCCCTGCTCTTTTCCATCATCCTTAATACCTGGCTCAGGTTCCGCGTTCTTGATACTGAACCATACCACTTTGCATCCGGGCGCTCGCCCTCGTATATCACCTCCACGTCGTACCACCTGGCGATAAGCCGCATTATATCCTCGATGCTTTTATTATCAAACTGAATATCTCCGTTTATCCAGGCCACTTCATCGCCGACATCCACCCGGGCAACTTTCAATCCAGCTCCATTTGTGGCTGCCTGCTCACCAGGCTTGATGATCGCCGATCCACCTCCTTTCACCGATACTTTTACAGCGCCCTCCAATAAGGTCGTCCGGCTCGCCTGCTCGTCATCGTAAGCATTGATATTGAAATGCGTTCCCAAAACTTCCACTTCCTGTGCATCGGACTTGACAACAAAAGGATGCCCGATATCTTTCGAAATCTCGAAATAGCCCTCTCCGTTTAATTGTACCGTTCTTTTACCGTTCTCCATCAGGGAAGGCGTATATTTTAAACTGGATGCCGCGTTAAGATGCACCAGTGAGCCATCCGGCAGGCGTACCTGATAGGTTTCACCCTTTGCCGTTGTCAGTGTGTTAAAAGCGCCATCTTCCCCGCCCGGTTGCGCGATGGAATACACCAACTGACCATTCGCGGATTTTGAAATGGTAACGCCTGCCTCGCTGGCGAGTTCACCATTTGCAGCATCGTGCAGCCGGATTTGTTTGCCGCTGGCCAGGGTGAGCGTAGCCCCGGATCTACCAGGCGATACATCTGCTTTTGTAATAGTTTGCGGATAGTTTCCTTTTCCCGGACCAAGCTGGAAATAATAGAATGCTGCTCCAGAAATAATACATGCCACAACGCCGGCAACTGCTACAGGAAGCCACATACGTTTTACACGGAATTCCCTCCGCGTCTGGATCGTTTGCCACATTTCAGCCTTTATCCGTTCGATATCCAGATTACTATCTACGGCTTCTTCGCTCCCATATTTCATGAACCAGGCTTCAACCAGTAACTTTTCACCCGGTGTGCAGGTTCCCAGCTTGTATCTTTCAATGATTTGGATAGCAGGACTATTCATCTTTCTTGCATTTGCGTATCACGGCTTTGTATTATGACAGATGAATAAGGGGTTGGGGGTACGACAGGAGAGAAAAAATATCTTATCCTTTGATAATCATAAAATTAAATTTTGAAAACAGGGGGCTTAACGCAGGAGATAAGCAAGGTAGATCATTAGCCCCAGCCGTAAACGTAAAATCTTTAGCGCCCGCTTAACCTGGGTCTTAACCGTTTGTTCAGATATACCCAGGCGCTCGGCTATTTCCCTGTGGCTCATTTGTTCTTTCCGGCTCAATACGAAAACCTCGCGCATTTTCTCCGGGAGCAACCGGATCTCATGATCAATAATATCTGTAAGCTCTTTTTGCATCAATAGCTCATCCGCGTCCTGTGCATATTTCTCCAGATAATCTTCAAAAGACCTGATGTAAGATGTCTGATATTTCCGATGTACAAATATATTAAGCGCTCTGTTGTGAACAGATTTATACAAGTATGAGGAGAGGGATGAATAAAGGTCCAATTCCCTACGTTTGTTCCATAAAACAACAAAAATCTCCTGCACTACATCTCTGGCGTCCTGTTCGTTTTTCAGCTTGCGGACTGCAAAGAGGAATAATGGACCACTATACCGGTCGTAAATTTGCTTAAAAGCGTTGTCATCGCCGCGTTTAAGTAAACCCAGCAGCTCATGGTCAGTATGTTCGCTGTATTTTGACATTCACGTCGACTAAACGCCAGACTTACTTTTGTGAGATTAAAACTGCTACAATATTAAATAAATTTCAACGAGTTGTGACCGTCCTACTAATTTTTGCATACCGATTCTATAAGTGGCCAAATCTACAAAATAAAACAACTTTTGGCCACTTATAATTTATCATAGCCCCATGGCCGGATCAAGCCTAAAAGTTTGGGGAATTGTCCAATACCGCGGCGTCCTCTTTATACACCATTGACAATCATCAACTTCCCGCCCTGGTTTTCTCCGGAAGAAGTGTTATATTCATATATTAACAAATACCGTATCCAATGGCAAAACAAACTTCCTTCTTTACCTTCACGGGGAAGGCCGGCAATATGATCGGCTATTACCGAGACGGTAAACACTACTTCCGCAGCATGCCGGAAACCGTCCGGCAGACGGCTGCCACCCGCCGTGCCGCGCAGCGCTTCGGCGCCGCCAGCAGCAAAGGCCGTCTTATCCGCAGCGCATTCGCTAACCACCTCGATGTTCGTTGCGCCGGGGCGCATATCAACCGCCTCAACAAAACGATCATCAAAGGCGGTATCGGCAACACCGGGGCCATTGCAGGCTTCCGCTTCAACCAGCACACGGGAACAGACCGCTTCTTTACCGTAGCGCCAACACTCTCTGAGGAGGGCATTTTGCATATTCCTCCGCAGGCACTGCCGCAGTTCAGGGGCATCTCCACACTGGAAGTAAAAGTGATCGCCTCCCGCATTCATTTCGGGGAACGCCGGGTAACGGGCACGGAAACCGCGATGATCGAGCTGGATACCCGCGAAGCATTTGCAGGCGCAGCGCTGAACGTGGATGTGCCCGGCAAGGGAACGCTGATCGTAACCCTGCAGGTAAGAGGCATGTGCAGCAGCAGGGCATCTTTTAACCGGAAATACCTCGCCGCTGATATTATTGCTGTGCAGGAACCGCAGACAAAACAGGCCTTCCACAAACCCGGATACCAGCAAGAAGGGATATTGCCGCAGCGGTGGCCATCACTGGCGGGCGCTGCGCATCAGCAACCCGCATACACCTCCCCAACCCCGCCAGTCATCCAGCGGGAATAGGCCATTCCCCGCCTGAGGATACATTTTGTTAAGTAACCCATCCATTGAACGTCAAGCCCCTCCCACACTATACTTCCAATCAAAATTCCGCAAGCGCCAGTCTTTGTGGAGGGCTTGCTAATGCCGACATATTCCCTTCACCAGGATTTATCAACCCGCACTAACTTCAGACCATTTCCACATCAACTCCACGTGCCCAGGTGTGATCCCTCGGCTTTCCTTCGCTTTTCAGTCAATATTCTGTTCTGCTTTATATTCAACCCTTCCCTCCCTTCCTGATGACCAGGTGTGTTGCATTTTCTCCAGCCACTACCTGAACATCGTTATAGCCAAGCGCTGCCATATCCATTCCTGAAAACAAGTGCTCTCCTGCGTCTAAGAAAACAGGGGCTACTGCCAGATGCAATTCATCTATATACCCCGCCTGTAAATACTGCCTTACAGTTGAAGCCCCGCCGCCGATACGGATATCCTTTCCGTTCGCCGCCTTCCGGGCTGCTTCCAATGCTGCTTCGATGCCATCGGTAACAAAATAAAACGTAGTTCCTCCCTTCATCGTCACCGGTTTTCTTGCATGATGCGTTAAAACGAATACCGGAACATGATAAGGAGGATCTTCGCCCCACCAGCCCTTCCATTCGTCATCCGGCCATGCCCCGCGAACGGGCCCAAACATATTTCGCCCCATGATCCAGGCGCCAATATTATCCAAACCCTGCTCCACGAAGTCGTTATCGGTGCCTTCAGTTCCCCCATCTTTACGTCCCATCATCTGAAACCTTTTCGTGGGTAAAATCCAGCTGTGGAGTTCCTCTCCTTTTACACCCAAAGGATCAGTCATGTCTTGTTTGATGCCGGCACCAAATCCATCCAGGGAAATAGAGAATGTTGATACTTTAACCTTACTCATATTAAACATGTTTTTTGCGTCAAGCGATTATCTGATTTATGCTGCCTGCCTTTCACCATACGAATCTCACCCAAAAAAAGCACGTTTTGGCGGTGTATATGCGACTATCACAGTGGTAAAATGCGACAAGGAGAGAACCCGCAAAGACTTATGGCTGATCAATATGAGGTAACCTGCTGCTTTAATACCGTATGGCCCCGGGTATTCAAACTATCCCCCTATATCCACCCCTGCCGGATGGCCTTACTTACCAGCTCGCTGGTATTCGCCAGCCCTTTTTTATGCAACATATTCTTCCGGTGCCGGTCAACCGTTTCTTTGCTGATGTTCAGTATAACAGCTATTTCTTTACTCAGCCTGCCTTCTGCCAGCAGTTTCAATACCTGGCGTTCCCTGTAAGTAATATTGTCCTTGTCGGTTACCAGGTTTCTATTTTCCAGCGGTACATTAATATAGGAAGGCATCCCGTTCATCCCGATAAAAGAAAGCGCGGGATGACCGTCTTCTTTTAAATAGCTGATATCCGTATAAGTGCCGAAAGTCCTTAAAATACCGCCCCGGCCATCGTGGTCAATAATAATGGACTGATACAAGATCCGGCAATAACTTCCATCCTTTTTCCGATACCGGATATCGTATCTCATCTTGAAATTCAAATACTTCTCCAGGGTCATTTTCGAGATGAAATTAAACAGGGTCTCTCCGATCATCAGAAAATAAGGCCGGTCTTCCGGATGAATAATTTGTATCGCAAACGGAATCGTGAACTCATCCGGTTCATAGCCAAGTACCGTTTTTATTTCCTTGCTGACAAATTCAAAATCCATCTTATGATGGTTCATGGTAAAGTAAAAAGATTCCCCCGCAAGGAAAAAATCGGTCAGCTTTTTGTATGTATCGGCCTCAAATGAAAGTGTATCCGGCCGGGAAGAGTTATCAAACTTCCTCAACAGAAAGGCCATCTCACTTTTAAAGGAATGCAATTCCATAGCATCGGTTATTAAACAAATATAACAACATACAGAACAGCGAAGCCCCCAATTCTCTCATCTAAAATTAAGGTAATTGTCCGGAAGTACGATAGGTTCCAAAACTCATCCCCCCCGGGGCATAACCATAAATGGGTATATGCTGAAAAACGCAACGTCGCTAATTTTAGCTTTCGTCCAACCGAACACATGTCATGAAACGATTTGTCGCGCTAATACTATTGGTTTTCCCCATTTATGCACAATCACAGGCGCCATCGACCGCTATTCCAGGAGAACTGGCATCACTTATAGATGTGCCTGCGCTTGCCCCCGAACATGACCCTCCGGTGGACGGCCACGCTGCCGGCGAAACACTGCGTTTCGACAAATTGGTGCTGATTACCGGCAGTAGCGAATCGGGGCTTGAGACACAAATATATCTATATATCAATACTACTACCGGAGATATCGCAACCTGTACAGGCAAAGCCGGCAATGCTGATGATGGCAGTTTCAATATTGATGACCCTGCGTTCAGGCTTACCTATTATAACCCGCGCGGACGGACCTACAACTTTTACACCCGGAAGAAAAATGGCAACATCGTACGGTATATGAGCTCACTCAATACAGAAATAGTTCCCTTTTCCAACGGCATCCCATTTCAAAGAACAACGGTATATAAAACCGGGAACACTGCCAATCCTTTGCCGCAAAGGTTTGATGCGATGACCTATAAAGCGTCCGGCAGCAATGCCCCCACATTGATCGTATGCGGCGACCCCAAACCCGGGCGCCTGCTGCTGAAACGGTTTATCGGATATAGCGGTATCGGGTATATGAAAACAGACCAGGGCATTTACATGGTCGTAAAAATAAAATCGGCGAGAGGAGGTTTTACCGCCACAAAATGGAAAAGTGAAAACTATAAGCTGAACCTCTCGGATTTCCAACACATTGAAGCCGAAATGTACACCGATATGCTTGCCCGAAATGAGGCGAAAACAGAGAAAATACAGCAAAAAAGCTACACCGGCAATTGTGCTGATATCGCCAACCGGATAAAAGAAATAAAACTGGAACAGCAAAGAAAAGAACGGGAAAATATAACGCAGATGGGAAGAGGAAATCCCGTAACAGATGCCTCGGTGCGGGATGCAATGATGGGGTTGTACGGCAACCCTGCAAAACAATTACAACAGGCTTCGCTGGAGATTGACCTTAAACTGTGCAAGCTGGACAGCAAACGAATGCCGACAGAGAGCGACGCGGAAAAAAGAAACTGCCTGATGGAAGACAAGCAGAAACTGGATGCAGCGATGCTGGAGCTGCAGGCTTTAAAAGAGCGCTATTCCAACCCGAAAGACGCAGCTTTATTGGTTACAGAACAGCTTAAAGTGGTTGGGAAAGTGAGTACTGCATTAAAATGCAATTAGCCATACATCATCTCAATGATACACCCACACAACCCTAAAAACATCAAATCATGAATAAGATATTATTTGCCGTCCCCATCTTTCTTTTCTATCAGCTGCAAGCAGCAGCCCAGATCATCGATCCTAAAAAGAAAGCTAAACAAGCTACTGAAAACCGCGCGAACAACCGGGTGGATCAGGGAATTGATAAAGGATTGGACAAAATTGAAGAAGGTATTGGCGGGCTGTTCAAAAAGAAAAATAAAAAGAAAAAAAACGGAAGTGACGAAGAAAAGGGAGGCGTCAGCAATGCCAAATCGGCCGGAGGCACAGGTGCTGTTGGACAAAGCAAAGCTTTTTCTGATTTTATGCCCGGCAGCGGCGTGATCTTTGCCGACAACTTTGAACAGGATGCCTTGATGGACTTTCCGGCAAAATGGAACAGTACCGGAAGCGGACGGGTGGTGGAGCTGGACGGCCTGCCCGGCCGGTGGCTGGAAATGGCGCATAACACCTATGTAAACCCTGTGTTGGACAAAACACTTCCTGAAAATTGCACCATTGAATTTGACCTGTTTCTAAATACTGAGGGCGACCAGCGCACTCCCATGATATTCTTCGGGCTTACAGCAGTGCGGGATATTGTAAGAGAGGATATTTATTACAAAGAAAAATTCTACACCAAAATAGACGGGTATAATGCCGTTAACAACAAAGCGGTTGAGTACGGCATAAATTTCCCTCCATTGGGAAATAAAAATGATTTCCCGCTTACCAAATATAGCAATCGTGTGTTAAGGGTCAGTATGGCGGTCAATAAAACCAGGATGCGCGTATATCTCGACCAAACCAAGATCGTGGACCTCCCACGAATAGTAACGCCCAAAATGCGCAATAATATTTACTTCCAGAACGGGGAACTGGTTCCTGCTTCCCAGGTGGGCATGTATATTGGAAATATCCGTATCGCTTCAGGCGATGTGGATGCCCGGAGCCTTCTTGTAAAGCAACTGATGGAAGAAGGCAAGGCGGTTACCAACGATATTCTGTTTGATGTAAACAGTGATGTCATTAGATCGTCGTCGTTCAATACGCTTAAACAGATTGGCGATGCACTGGTAGCCAACCCTTCGCTAAAAATAAAGATCATAGGGCATACAGACAGCGATGGCAACAATGCCGACAACCTTACATTATCGCAACACCGGGCGGCGGCCGTAAAAATGTACCTCACGGAGAACTTTGCTGTGGCAGGTTCCAGGATACAAACTGACGGCAAAGGTGAAAACAATCCGGTAACGGGCAATAACACACCGGAAGGCAAAGCAAAAAACAGAAGGGTAGAGTTTGTCAAACTGTAATTGTTCAGGCCCTGCCATCCGCCGGGCGAGATTGCAGCCCTGCATCAGGCATTACCCCGTTCTGCCATATTCAGCTGCATATCCGTAAGTGTTTTACCGCCTTTGATGCCAAAATCCAGCGTTCTGATCGGGAACGGAATAGTGATATCTGCAGCATCATAAGCACGCTTGATCTTCATGATGGCCTCACTCCGGGCCGCTATGTAAGTCCGCTGATCAGTTGCGTTTACCCAGATATGAATAATGAAATTGATAGAACTGTCACCAAACTCTTCATAAAAAAGTTCCGTCTCCATCGTATTATCCCTGGCCTGCAACGATGACACGGCATCAAGGGTTATATCCTTTACTTTCTGCAGGTCATCCCCGTAAGAAACCCCTACTGCCAGATCAAGCCGCCGTCTTCCGGTGGAGGTAAAGTTCTCGATAGCATTCTGGAAGATCATTTTATTGGGAATGATCAGCCGCTGGCCCTGCAGGGTAATTATGGTCGTATCCCGGAGATTGATCGCTTCTATACGGCCCAGGCTATCATTGATTTTCACGAGGTCGTCCACATTAAAAGGACGGCGAAATGACATGAATACGCCGGAGATAAAATTGGTCGCAATATCCTGGAAGGCGAAAGCCAGCGCCAATCCAATAATACCGGCACCCGCCAGGGCCGAGGTCACCGCCTTATCCAGGTCCAGAATATCCAGGGCTGTGAAGACAGCAATACCTGCACCAACAATATACACGAATGAGGCAAAAAGCCGGTTAACGGTCTCTAATTTTGAGAACCTCCGGACCATCTTCAGCGCGTATCTTTTCAGTATTCCGGATAAAAAGAAACCCAGTATCACAACAATGGCCGCAACTGCCAGATTGGGAAGCAGGCTTACCAGGTCATTTAACCACGAAGTCAGTTTTTCAACGATCAGGCCATAAGCTTTTTCAAGATTCATAAGCAACGAAGTTTTCTGTAGCAATACGGGTAGCAAAAAGCCCTACCGCGCGGTGATGCCTGTTGCAGCCCTGGAGTTCGCTGTCAATATACGGAAAGTTCCGGGTATCGGTGATATCTGCCCCTCCGGCAGGCAATTACACGCACCTCCCTGCTTGTCACGGTTTCCCTGAAGCATCACGATCCCACCCGCGAAATGATCAACTCCCCGCTTTTATTAGTCGCCGGAAGACTAAGCCGGAACACGCCCTGCGGTAAACGTTCAATTGCAACCGGCTTTCCGGAAAACCGTGCCTCGTAATCAAACGCGGGGTTCATGCCTGCCAGCATAGCACGTTGATGCGGAAGGGTGGCCTCATCAAAAGAAATATCCGCTTTATACGCGGTATGATCGTCGTTGAACGACTGCGCATTGATCCATATCTCAAACCCCGGCGTTATCATACCTGTTTTATAATACGCAGCAAACCACGACAGTACCGGTGTAGATAACCCCGAGAACTGGTGCCAACCCGCTCCCCTGCCGGACGACGCCAGAAAGTGTTCAAAGGTATAATACGAGGCATCCGTTTCTCTTTTGTACACATCCAGGCCTTTCAAAGCCACTTTACCCGCAAGGTCACTTCTGTTCATATCCAGCATGGTTTTCCAGACAAACCACTGATGGGGCATCCATACCGCTCCGTTCCAGTAGCCATCATGACGGTAGTAGGGGGCGGACTGGTCCACCACCGTAATGCCGGCAGGGCTCCACATATGTTTGGGGGAGAATATCTTCTCCGTCAGTATCTCCTGCTGGCTGACCGTGCACATGCCGGAGATAAGCGGATAAGCGCCATCGAGCCCCATATTGAAATTGACACCGGATGCAGGGTCTTTATAAAAGCCTGTGGCATGGCCTGCGCTGTCATGCATCACATAGGAATAATAGCCGCTCGCTGCGTCCCAGGCATGTTGCTGCAGGGCGGCGGAGAACAGGCTGATGTCCTTGTCATACATTTTGATATCGGAACGATGGCCGAGCGCCCTGGCGGCCATTCTCAGTATCTTCGCCACACGGATCACATGCGCGGTGGTAACTACCGGCGTCACCTGTTTTTCCAAACGCTGCCTGTGCACGCCTGCCTGCGGCGGATAGTCATCCCAGCCGCCGGAATTGTAGAAGTAGTCCCAGGTCTTCAGCAAGTGGGAAGACAATACATTGGTGGAAGAACTCCCATAGCGGCCTGCCAGAAATTCATAATATTGTTTCAGCCGGGGATAAAAATAATGGAGCAATTCCCTGGATTGCGTTTTGTTCCATACTTCAAGGAATGCGTAGATCTGAACGGGCAGCGGCGTTCCGTGATGAATGAAAGCCGACTGGCTTCCCGGCGGCGTTACGTAGGCATTGATGCAATCCACCGCAAGCGCCGGGTTTATCGTGGAAAGACCGAGTGCAATAAAGCCAAGGTCCCAGGTGTACAGGCTGTTCCACCATTTGCCGGGGGTAAAATGCCGGACGTACTGATTTTGCGTATAAACGGGATATACGACGTTGGACAGCAAAGTGCTCTTCAGCATCTTGTAGCTGAACCGGTATTTTTCTCCTGCCGGCAAGATGTCGTTTTCTTCCGGCATCGTGTCCTGCAGCTGCGCGGCAAACAACGGGGTGCCTTTTTTCAACACCGCCAGCACGCCGTCATGCGTACCGCAACTCAGCAGCGCCGTACAGGATTGCGTGGAAAAAGGTTGCAGTTCCACAGGCCTGATAAAAACGTTGGCGTAATCCCCCTGCCGGTTCCCATTGAGCACTTTAGCCACATGGTTATGCGTTTCATTCCGGAAGAAAATATCCAGCTCATCATTCCGGATGCTGCGGATCTTGAATGGCTCCTTGTCCCAGGTGATGCCGTAATACATGGGTACATCCCGGTATTTCAGCAGCAGGCTGCGGGCCGGAAGGTCTTCCTCCGTTACGGGTGTTGTATGCATCGGCGCCGGTACGATCGTAAAAGGTTCGCGGGACGGCGATATGGTGATGACAAAGCCGTTTAACAGTATATCGCCGCCGCCAAGTGAAGTAAGGGTCAATTCCCTGCTGTTGCCGGCCGGCATATCAAACGGAACATCCAGTACGGCAAGCGTATCTGCCGGTTTGAAAACCACCTTCCGGTTGATTAGCCCCGAGAGCTGCACGGCGGATTCCCGCCCGCCTTTCATGCTATAAATAAAAAGTATCCTGGCCTTTTTTGTGGCCGGAGGCACATCTATATCGTACACGATCCTGTCCCCCGCGTGCCGGCCAAATTCCCTCCCGATACCGCGGCCGTTTATCAGCCGGGAATCGCGCACTTCTCCCCGCATCCATCCGTCATACACCAGATCGGCAGCAGGCTTTTTGACGGCATATGACATGGAACGATAGTCCATGGCATTATACCATGTTGTGCCCGCGCCATATTCCAGGGTGCGCGTTCCGTAATGCTCAGGGTAGGCTATAGATGCCACCAGGTTCAGGGAAAGGTTCTGCGGAAGCGGGGTATTGTTAACGCAGTGCATGGATACCAATACGGAAGCGGTATCGATCAATGTATAGGTAACATCCGTGTACACCTGGTCTTTCCATTCCAGTTCATACCGGTAGGTAATGGCGCTCCCGTCGTTCTTCACATTCCAGGGAAAATACTGCGATTCAAACCGCACGTTGGGCACCAGGAGCTTGTTGCGGTAATAACCGGGCAGCACGGAAAAATCGAACCGCATGCCGGACTTCACATCCGGGATATGGGAAATGCCTGCATAACGTTTGGAATAAGGGCCCCAGGCGGGCAACCGCAGGTCATGGTTCCCGTTCAGTTTTGCGGTATCAATATCCTGTGCAACACCAGCGGCGGCGAACAGGCACACCAGGCAGAAAGCAATCCCTGCTGTTAATTTCATGGCGGAAGTTTGTGAAAATGCCTGTCAGTTCCCGAAAAGGATTGACAGGCATTTATTTATCAGTTGGACCCTTCGTTCTGGGTGATCTTTGTTTTATTGATATCTATCTGGCTTTGCGGGATCGGGAAAACGAGGTTCTGCGGCGTAACCGGATTGACCAGGTTGATCTGGGCAGACTTTCCGTTGAGCACGGTGATGGCCCGGTCCGTCCTTACAAGATCATACCAGCGCAGGTTCTCAAAAGCAAATTCCACTCTCCTTTCATGCTCCATGGCCAGCCGGAATGCTTCCTGGCCCGGCACTTCCACAGCGGTAAGCGTATCCACTCCCGCACGTTTCCGCACCTTGTTAAGATACATAAAAGCATCTCCGCCGGCAACATATCCTGCTTCATTCAAACATTCTGCGTACATCAGTATCACATCTGCATAACGGATGATGGGGATATTATTCCCGTTATCATTGTTGATGGCCGGAACATCATGGTATTTTTTTACGAAGTTGCCCGGAATGGTGACGCCGCCGGCATTCACATAGGATGTGGCAACGGTGGCATCTTTTCTTTCATCACCCGCCTCATATTCATCGATCAGGTCGTCCATCGGCACATTGTTCCCGCCGCCGCCAAACATGATCACAGCGTTCCCCGAATTTTGCGGCGCAAATGAGTTCGGCCAGGGATTCCCCTGTCCAACCCCGCCGGATTTGTATTGCACATCAAAGACAGTTTCTATATTGTTCTTGTTGCTCACTTTGAAGAAATCCGCATACACCGGTACGAGGTCGTATTGATTCAGGTCGATGACCGCTTTCAGCTGCACGGCAGCCGGCCCATGTTTCTTTTGCGTCAGCAATACACGGCCAAGGATAGCCCTGGCTGCGCCTTCCGTGGCCCTTCCGATATCGGCGCCGGTATAGAAGGGAGGCAGCGCATCTGCGGCTTCCGTCAGGTCTTTTTCTATTTGCGCGTACACCTCCGCGATAGGGTTACGGCCATATTCATACCCTTCATCCGCATTGGTGATCTCCTTTAGTACCAGCGGCACGTCCCCGAATGTGCGTACCAGGTTGAAATAAAAGAGGGCGCGGAGGAACTTCGCTTCTCCGATGATCCGGTCTTTCAGCGCACTGTTCATGGCAATAGGATCGATGCGGCCGAGAATGGCGTTGCACCGGGCGATGGCCGTATAGCTGTTGCTCCAGCGGTTATTGATATATGGATTGGTGGTGCGGATATAAAAGCGGTCGAATTCGTCCTGGTCCGTTACAGAACCGGATGCTACCGCCATGGAGTTATCAGACCGTATCTCTCCGAAAATGTA
This sequence comes from Chitinophaga sp. XS-30, assembly GCF_008086345.1. Classification (NCBI taxonomy): domain Bacteria; kingdom Pseudomonadati; phylum Bacteroidota; class Chitinophagia; order Chitinophagales; family Chitinophagaceae; genus Chitinophaga; species Chitinophaga sp. XS-30. Next base: position 320,315 of record NZ_CP043006.1, read on the forward strand.
ACTGTCAACGCCGTAAGTGCCGCCTGTCCGGAGCGCGTTATAAGCGCCGCTGATCGCGTTCCTGAAATCCTCTTCCGTCTGGTAAAAATTACTGCTTGTGATGGAAGATACCGGTTTCAGGTCTACAAAACCCTTGCCGCAGGAAGCCAGCAGAAAGGCGACTAAAGCTGTCTTGTATATAATGTGATGAGTGAATTTCATGAGATGTCAATTTTGAAGTTTAACGGGAACATTAGAAACCAACGTTGATACCAAAAGTCACCGTTCTTGCCAGCGGATAGCTGCCGTAGTCAACGCCGCCTGTAAGTGGTCCTTCATAGTTACTTACTTCCGGATTGAAATTCGTGTATTTGGTCCAGGTATAAAGGTTCTGCGCGGAGGCGTATATCCGTACCTGTTGCAGTTTAAGGCGATGTATAACAGCCTGCGGCAGCTTGTAGCCCAGGCTTACATTTTGTATGCGCAGGTATGAGCCGTCCTCAACCCAGCGTGAAGAAACAGCGTTATTGTTGCCGGTAGTGCGCGCATTCGCTCTTGGCACCTTGCCATTACCCGGGTTTTCCGGGGAACGCCAGCGGTCCAGCGCTATGGCCAGATTGTTGCCTCCGCCTTCCAGGTTATCAAAAAAGCGGCGGCTCAGGTTGAGTATCTGTCCACCCTGCATGCCCTGAACGGAAATGCTCAGGTCGATGTTCTTATAAGAGAAACTGTTGTTCATGCCGTAAATGAAATCAGGCTGGTTGTTGCCAATGATGGTCCTGTCGTTCGCATCAAGTTTTCCATCTTTATTTACATCTTCATACTTCACATCTCCCGGCCTTGTGGTATTGTCATGCGGATTGGTGTGCAGGTCGGCGTCGTCCCTGAATATCCCTATCTGGTTATACCCGTAAAAGCTGCCGATAGGCTGGCCTATCATCGTAATATTTGTTTCGCCTACGCCGCTGCCGCTCCGGATCGGGTCACCGGTGGGGCCGAGCGCCAGCACTTTATTCCTGTTCAGCGAAAGATTGGCGCTGGTATTCCAGGTAAAGTCCCCGGTAAGGTTATAGCTGTTCACGCCAAATTCGAAGCCTTTGTTGCTCATCCTGCCGATATTCTTGACGGCTGAGCCAAACCCGGTCAGCGTGGGCACATTTACAGAAAGCAGCAGATCTTTGGTGATACGGTCATAATAATCAACGGTGACAGCTATCCTGTTTTTTAACAGGCCGATATCTACACCCAGGTCCAGCTGCTGGTTGCGTTCCCAGCTCAGGCCGGGGTTGCCGAGCGAACTGAGCGCAAGACCAGTGACGATGTTGTTGTTAAAGCTGTAGTTGGTGGTGCCGATGCTTCCCACGTAGGGATAGTAGCTATTGAACGCATTATTCCCGGAGAGGCCGTAACTCGCTCGCAGCTTCAGTTCCGATATCACCGGCAGGTTTTTCATGAAGGGTTCTTCCGTCACCCTCCATCCCACAGATGCCGCCGGGAAGGTACCAAAGCGGTTATCGGGACCAAAAATAGATGAGCCATCGCGGCGGACCGATACTTTCACCAGGTATTTGGACTTGTAGTTATAATCCACCCTGGCAAAGTAGGATACCGTAGCATTTTCAGTTATCTGGGAGCTTACGGATGCGGGTTGTCCCGCCGCATTCAGCGTTTGCACAATATCATTGGCAAAGGTGTTGCCCGCTGCGTCGGAGGATTGATATTGCAGCTTGGCGGATTCAGTACCGGCCAGTATTTCCAGGTTGTGCACGTCCTGGAAGGATACATTATAGGACAGTACCTGGTTAACCAGCCAGCTGATCCCCTGTTCCGAGAATGCGCTGCCTGTTGCGGCCGTAGGCGGCAGTTGCTGGTTAAGCGGCATCCTGGAAGTGGTGTATGCATTCCTCCTGTTCTGGTAAATATTGGCATTACCGGAAACCCGGTATCTCAGATTGGGAAGGAACCGGTATTCCGCGTAGGCATTGGACAGCAGGTTGGTCTGATCGAACTTGCTGTTGTATTCGGTGATATTGGCAACCGGATTGGTGATGCCCGGCAGGTTGTACGGAGCGGCCAGCGCCGTCATCGAGGAATAGCTGCCGTCCTCTTTGTAGATGGGGGCCATGGGCATGGTATTGAGCGCAGCATTGATGATGCCGTTGCTGGCCCAGTGCCCGTCCGACCTTACTTCCTGTGTTGTCCGGAAAGAGGGGTTGATGTTGACCCCTACGGTGAATTTCTCTGTGGCTTTGATGTCCACATTTGCGCGCAGGGTATAGCGGTCCATTGCTGATTTTTTGATGATGCCGTCCTGCGTCAGATAACCTGCGCTGATGGCGTACTGCACCTTTTCAGAGCCCCCTGCGGCGGAGAACTGGTAATTGCTGATCGGTGCTGTACGGAAGATGAGGTCCTGGTAATTATGATCCGGTAGTGCAGCCACTTTTGCCGGATCATCATAATCCAGCCATTCAAACAGATCCCCGCGGGCGTAGCGGTAACGCAGGTAATTTGAAGGCCTTACGCTGTTGGGATCTGATATCTGGGCGCCGGGCACATTATCCAGATACGCATTGTTGGACGCCTCTTTGGCAAACTCCGCATATTCCTGTGAACTCAGAAGATCCAGCTTTTTGGTCACCTGTTGAAACCCGGTATATACATTCAGGTTCATCCGCGCTTTGCCCGAGCGGCCCCGTTTGGTGGTAACGAGAATCACGCCATTGGCGCCACGGGAGCCATAGATCGCGGCGGAAGAAGCATCTTTCAGCACGTCGATCTTTTCAATCTCTTCCGGATCGAACAAGCCGAAGACATCCGCCGAAACGATGTTGCCGTCCACGACGATCAGCGGGCCTGTGCCTGCCGAGATGGAGCCAAAACCCCTTACCTTGATGGCCGGTGTTCTGCCGGGGCTTCCGGAATTCTGCTGCACCACCACACCGGCAATTTTACCCTGCAGGGCGGAGGCTACATTCGATACCGGCATATCGCCGATCTCTTTCATGGGCACAGAAGCAATGGCGCCGGTAACATCCTGTCTTTTTTGCGTACCGTATCCTACCACCACCAGTTCATTAAGGTTGCTGGAAGCGGCTACCAGCGTTACATTGAGCGTTGTTCTGCCTGCCAGCGCCTGCTCCTGTGGGGCAAAGCCGATATAAGTAAACACCAAAGTATCATCAGGCGAGGGTACATTCAGTGAAAAACGCCCGCTCACATTGGTAGCGGTGCCAAGGGAGGTGCCTTTAACGTTGATGCTGACACCCGGCAGCGGCTCGTTCCTGTCATCCGTTACCATCCCGCTAACCGTGATCCGGGCCTGACTGGCCGCCTCATCACTTTTCCCCGATGAAATAACGATCAGGTTATTCCCCATATCCCGGTACCGCAGTCCCGAGTGCTCCAGCAGTTTATCGAGCGCATCGGAGACCTTTGCATTCTTCACGGAGAAATCCACTTTTTTGGTCAGCAGGCTGAGGTCGTAATTATAGATGAACCTGACCTTCGCTTTTTTCTCGATGGCGATCAGAATAGTACGCAGCTCAACCTTTTCAAAGCTGGCTGTAATGGTCTGGCTGAATACTTTCGCTGCGTGTATCTGGGAAGCGGTAAGTAAAATAATCAAGATGGAAAGCTTCATACATAGAAGGAATTTAAGCAGACGTGGCGTCATCACTCCCCGGACGGGAGGTGCGTTTTTTTTCATAACTTTGGATTTACGGTTTAAGAAGATGGAAACCCGTTGATTTTGCCGATCGGAGGTTTCCGGACCATTAGACTTTTCGGGGAATGTTTCCGCATTTCCCGATTTTTTTGCTGTTACCTGTAGATGTTTACTTCATTATTACTGATTTTAAATGTGAAAGGCAATGATACCCGCAGGGCAGACAGTACTTCCGTGATGCTTTCGTTCTCGAATCTTGCGTGAAACCTGTAGCCGGCGACCGCCGGATCATGAATGGATATTTTTACATTGTACCATCTTTCCATTTCGGTGGCGATCTCCCGGAAATCTTCCCCGTCAAAGACCAGCTTGTTGTACACCCAGGCGGTTTCTACCATAGCGGTATCCGTAATGCTTTCTTTGATATGTTTGACGGTCATGTTATCCGGAACGGAGATGTCTGCATCTACGGAAGCGGGTTCAGGCCCCCTGTTTACCACCAATTTTTCATGCGGGCGCAGCAACAATGCTTCCTCCGGCCTGGCGCCGGTTTTGGATACCTGCACCAATCCGCTGATCAGGGTGGCCTCCGTTCTGTTGTCCTCCGGATAACATTTCACATTGAAAACGGTGCCCAGTACTTTTACATGAATGTCGCGGGTATGCACGATAAACGGACGTTCGGCATCTTTAGCCACATCGAAGTAGGCTTCTCCTTCCAGTTCCACTTCCCGCAGGGAATCCGTAAAACTGGCAGGATAGCTGATGCGGCTGCCTGAATTAAGCCATACCACGCTGCCATCCGGGAGCAATAATCTGGACTTGGCCCCTGGTTTGGCGATGGTTTCTATGCGGGACAATTGCGCTTCGCCGGCCTGCCCCCGGAAATGGTTGACGTACAGCCAGGAAAAAAAGATCAGCCCGGCCACCACGGCGGCCGCAACGAGGATGTGGCGTACGTAATGCGAACGGATGCGATGTGCCGGTTCAGGAGCGGATTCAAAAACAGGCTCCGGCTCCTGCGCTTCGCCCGCGGCGGCATCCAGGATATGGCGGAAACGCGCTTCGGGATCTTCGTCCTCATCCGCCATGGGGGAAACGGCCGGAGGCCAGTAGTCCGCCAGGACGGAAAAAAAATAAGCCTCATCCGGATGCTCCTGTAAAAGGCTGTCCAGTTCCTGTATTTCTTCGGGAGATGCTTCTCCGGATAATTTTCGGGCAATTAATTGTGGAATCCTTTCTTTATGCATTGAACCTTCGTTAATGATAAAGACAGGAAAATGGGGCGATGACCTTAAAACACCGGCAAATTATTTTCTGACCGCTTTTTTGGGGAAAGCGGTAAAATGCGCCTGCACCTTTTCAGAGATGCGTTTAACAGCAATCACCATCTGGGCGTCTACGGTATTTACGGTGAGGTTGAGTATCTCGGCCACATCCTTGTACCGGAGGCCGTCTTCCCGCACCAGCTTGAAGATCATCTTGCACCTGGGCGGCAAGGATTCCACTGCGGAGGCGATCCTTTGCTGCAGTTCGGCGCTGATCATTTTCTGGTCCGGCGCCATGTCGTGGCTCAGCGCTATGTCCACATGGTTGAAAGGTTCCGTGATCTGCCGGTTGGCCCTGGAAGAAAGGTAATTAAGCGCGCTGTTCTTTACGGCCACATAGAGGTACACGCGGATATTGGAGATGGAGGATACCTTTTCCCTTTGTTTCCATAACCTGATGAATACATCGTCCACGATTTCAGCGGCCGCTTCTTTTATTTTAACGATGGACCAGGCAAACTGGTTGAGGCGGGGGCTATAATATTGAAACAACCGGCGGAACGCCCGTTCATCACCATCAGCGATGTGCTGAAGCTCCACAGGCGGCTCCTCGCTTATATGATATGCATTGCTCCTCATGCAATCGATTGTTTTAATTTATGTTGATAGCCGTAAAGTCGTACCCTCCCCGAAACCGGAACGGTGTAATGGTCAGGTTAGCTAACCTGATGATTTATTTAAAAATTAAAGTACGCTTTTTTTGTAAAATGGAGCGGTGGGGCGGGTATTATTTGGAAAATAGGATTATCTGTTGCTCCTCAATTGCTGTTGAATAGTTTTACCTTTTGCAGTAAGACGGTATTTTTGCTTTACACTTTTCGGCTTATCCGGTATGGTCATCTCAATGATTCCGGCGTTCAGAGCCGGGTGCGGATAATTTTCCCGGAAAGTAGGGGCATGCCTCAACCTCAGGGTGGTCATCATTTCGTCCCTGGAAAGTTCTTTTTCAAGTATCAATACCGATTTGCTGACATGGTCGGTAACATGGTCGATAACTCCCTGGCCTCCCTTTTGAACTTTGTCAGTATTTACCCGGTAAATGATAGCTTTGAAATCTTCCTCCTGCACAAAGTCGGGTTCTCTTAACCCGGCCTCCTTTGCCCGTGTCACCATATCTGAAGTACCTGTTCCTAAACGTTCGATATATCCGGCGGGGTCACAATTACAGACCAAGGTATTAGCAATGTCAGAGCCAGAACGAGTGTCAGCCGACCAGTGGAAAGGGAAATCCATGAAATGTAAATATTTTAAGATGGAAGTAATAGAGAATCTGAAAAGTGAAACTATCAATGAAGTGACCACCCGGCAGGTGGATACAGCCAGTAAGGTAACTACAGACGCTTACACCAATTTCAAAAGACTGCATGAGCAAGTGAGCAAGCACAGGCCTGTCAATGTACAAAAGTACCCGCTTCCAGGACCTTGCCCTGGGTGCATGTAGCCCTCAGCAATTCCAAAAGAACGCTGCTTTCTACCTACCACAGAATCAATAGAGAGTACCTGCAAAATTACCTGAATGAATTTTGCCACCACCTCAACCGGAGATATATGAAAAGTGCCATTTGAACACCTGTTAGCCGCGATCATGACATGGTTTAACTAAGCGACTAGTCATTTAAAAGAATAGGGGGCGGCGGTATCAAACGTTGTTCCTTTGATAGGCAGAGCTCCTCCTTTACGCTGCAGGTGCTGACCAAGAGCGTCGACAGTACCCATCAAATGGGAGTTAACTGTTCCTGGGAATCAATTGAAAAAACTGCGAAATTTGGAAATAATAAAAAAAGTAGTATCTTAAATCTAAGATTGGATGAAAATGTGTTTGTTTTGCCCTAGTGATGTGAACCATTGAAGAAGTCCCAATATTCTGCACATACAAAGTATTTAAAGACCCATAATATGACGTTTGTTTTTTTTGTCGATAAGAGTCCCTGACGAAATTATCATTGATTTTGAACAGTCAAATTTTGACTCGTAACTCTTTTCGAACAACGGTTGTAGCTTCTTTCGAACCTTATTCTGCTGAAAATGACATTAATCCATTTTTCCAATATTTAAATCTGCTGTATGAAATACCTATTATTATTCTTGCCTATGGCCGCAGGCTTATACCCTCTTGCCGCTAATGTGATGAAGGAATCCTATATGACGGTTATGGTAAACCCACCAACCAGCACTGTAGAACTTCTGATATATGGGAATCAGTGCATGGATCTCTCTCTCAAAAATCAAAATTTTCTAGGTGCAATAATGTCGGTGCCGGAGCCAAAGCCTTTCCAAGAAAATTGGGACGTTATACTTTTGCCTTTTGGAAGTGCCCAAAGATCTTACTGCGTGTTTGCCACGGTTCCGGTTCAATGGCATTTTTTGATCAGCACATATTCAGATGTGGCAAATGTAGGTATCAGACTTGAATGGGATCCCTTCGTTGCTGCTTATTAAAATTAAATGTATAACGTTTAAAATCTAATTAGATGAAAAATATAACAATAGTATCTGCAATCATAGTCGTAATATTCGCTTTTGTAAGCTGCAACAAAAATGAGACAAAAATAGCTCTCAGTATAGATTCAATTGCCTCTGCAAGCACTCATATCTCCCCGAGAAACTATATCGACAGCAATACTTTTTTAAGCGTTGACACACAAGACAAGGTAATTTCAGCTATGCAGGATACCGATGTTGCTAAATTGAAGGCTGCCGTTTACCGCTTTTACAAACATGTGTCAGTACAAGATTCAAAGTACGTGACTTCGTTAAAAGGAGCAAATGAAATAAACTTGTCCAACGATCTGTATAATCTTCTTAAAGAAAACATGGATCAAATGAATAAGGATATTGATAAGTTGAGAGAGAAAGGTAAAAAAGTTATGATTCAAGAGGTTACTCCTGAATACCTTAACTCCTTAATTGATTAAATAGCGCGTAAAGAGAATAAAATCTACTCTACACTATAAAATTTACATTATGAACAAAATTACATTCACTACTTACCTGATCCCGCTTATTGCAGTTATCTGCTGTTCATTTAAAACAGATCAAATACAATCCAATAGGGATGCGAAAAAATATCATGAAACCCTTATTCCTCAAAATGAATTCAGCACTCTTAACATCGGGTATTTCTCCAAAAAAGAACCGAACGCAGAAAATCAATTCAACAGACTTAAAAGCGCCGACTTAATTAAACCACATCAAACACAAACAATCACAACAAGTGATACAGTAACAGCAACTGGAGTCCAGATAAGTTCAATGGAATACCATGGGACTACGAATGGTGAACGCGTATTTTTTTTTGAGGCTCTTGCATATCAATCCTTACCATGCTACTTTACTATTAAAGTGAGTAACTATAATAATGGTGGTGGAACTGAAACAGTAACAGATTCAGAATTTGAATATCAGCTATATTCAATACCTGACGGTACCCTATACTACATGCAACTTAACGTTATAAGTTATACCGCGGGTGAACATAATGTTTATGGAGCCGTACAACAAGTAACTTTTGGTCCTCCTAGCTCCCACGTAACCTGGGAAGTGACTTTTAGATGCCAGAGTGGGGCCGCATCTATTACTTTAATTAGAGCAGACTAGGTTGACGAATTGTTGATCCTATCAACAATTTCCATGGTAAAAGCGTTGTCATACAAGGTTTTTACCATGGAAACTAATCTAATGACTTCCGCATACAAAAATTATAACCACCAACTGCACTTTACTGATCCCCGGAAGCACCTGTCAGTTTTTCCGCGAATGCACATAAAGCAGCATGATATTCCCTGAATATGCATGAGAATGCTTCCTTGTCGCCACGCGACAGCAGCTGCATTAACGCTGTTTCCTCACATGAATTGTTAATAGACAAATAAACTAGTTGGTTGATCCCCGGTTATAAGCGAATAAACATACAATTTTACTACTTCATTTTTAAAATTCACAAACATTGGGATTTTTAGTAATTGGACGCCGGCCGGCGGCGCTTCCGCCCGCTTACCCCCTCCAACATTGCCATTTCCCATACATCGCAGGAAAACAATCAGCGCACAGCCACTTTTTTGTTAATTTACTTTGAAATACAAAGTACTTTTTCTTACCTTCATATAGATGATTATCATTACAAACAATCTGCAAAACTAAAAACATATCCCCATGGCACACAAAAACAATACCTCCACCCAGCCGCCGCTTCATCCGGCGCCGCTAAGTACGCGGATGCTGCAGGGAGCGGGCATCGCTTTAATTGCGATCACTGTTTTTCTGGTTGGAGCAGGCGAAGGCGACCCCGCCTGGCCAACATTCTGGATGCTCCGGCCGCTCATTATCGTGCCTTTAGCCGGTGCTGCCGGCGGGGGATTTTATTATTTCATGGATCATCTCCGTTACCAGGGCGGCTGGAGAAAGGTTTTGGCTATTCTGCTAAGCCTCATCGTATATATCATCGGGCTGTGGCTGGGCACTGTTCTGGGGCTGGATGGCACCTGGTGGGACTGACCACTGATCCAAAAACACGTGGATTTTACACCCAAAAGCGCTACTTTACCGCCTTCATTATTAGTTAATCGATTTAGCCTCCTGTTAAATGAACCACGCTAAACAGATATCCGGCCTTGCCTGTTTACTGCTGCTTGCAGTGGTATCAGCGAAAAGCCAGTCTTCCACGATCTATACCCGGCATGTCAATACCTTCATTGGTACGGCGCCGCTTACCGACCCGAAAATACTGGGTTACGAACTGCCCCGGGGCTGGCGGTCCTGGGCGGGGCTCACTTTCCCCGGCAGCTCCCTTCCCAATGCCATGGTACAGCTCAGCCCCATGACGGAATACGGATCAGGAGCAGGATACGAGTATGAAGATACCGTGATCTACGGGTTCACGCATACCAACAAAGGACACTGGAACCTCTGCAACATCCCGGTGCTGCCGCTCTCCAACCCGGGGGAAAAATTCGGCTCACGGTTCTCACATCAAAGGGAAAGCGCCTCCCCGGGCTTCTACCAGGTGTACCTGGATGATTACGGGGTAAACGTAAAGCTCACCTCCACCCTTCGCTGCGGATATCATCAATACGAATACCAGCGCAATACCGGCAGGCAGATACTGTTCGACCTCGCAAGGGCCAACAACCGCGTATCCAACTGGAACATAAAACAGGACGGCCGCTCTGCGGTGGAGGGATTCCAGCAGACCGGCGAACGCATTTACTTTTACGCGATGCTGAATACGGAGATCGAACGGCTGGAGCAAAAGGCGGAAGGCCAGCGCAACGGCTTCGCCATTATTCACCTGGCAGACGCACAAACCGGGCCTGTCGAGCTCAAAATAGGCCTGTCCTTCGTCAGCATAGCAAACGCAAAAGAAAACCTCCTGCAGGAGATCGGTCAGCGGTCCTTCAACGCTGTCCGCCAGGAAGCGAACGAAAAATGGGAAACACTGCTGTCATCCATTCAGGTACGCGGCGGAACGCACAAACAAAGGGAGATGTTCTACTCCTGCCTCTACCGCTCATTCCTCTGGCCGGCATTACGCAGTGATGTGAATGGCGAGTTTACCGGGGCGGACCGTAAAGTGGCCAAAGCGGATTTTAATTATTATACCGAGCCTTCCCTCTGGGATACCTACCGGAACAAAGACGTGCTGCTCAGCCTGATATCCCCGGAGGTGACGCGGGACGTGATCAGGTCAATGAAAGATGTGGGAGACAAGAAAGGGTTCATTCCTACATTCTTTCATGGCGACCATGGCGCTTCGTCCATTGCCGGCGCCTATTTGCGGGGGATTGATGATTTTGATGTAAAAGGCACCTATGAGATCCTGCTGAAAAACGCGAATGTAGAAGGCGGCGCCCGCCCGCATATCAGGGAATACATCGAAAAAGGATATATCTCCGATCCGGATATTCCCAACCCGCACGTGGAAACCAAAGCCAAAGCAGGGGTGTCCAAAACGCTGGAATACGCTTATGACGACTATTCCCTCGCGCAGATGGCGAAAAAACTGGGGGATACGGCCAATTACCGCATCCTGATGGAACGGTCAAAGCATTACAAAAATGTGTTCGATCCCTCCACAAGGTTCATGCGCGGCAGGCTGGAGAATGGCGACTGGATAGATCCCTTCGATCCCCAGTACCCTTACTACGAATACATGTACCGGGAAGCCAATGCCTGGCAGGTTTCTTTCTTTGCGCCGCATGATATGCCGGGGCTGATCGAACTGTATGGCGGGGCGAAGGGATTTGAATCAAAACTCGATTCCCTGTTCACCGTTCCCTGGAACCCGAAACATATTGCGCGGAACGTGGAAAGCATGATCGGCCAGTATTGCCATGGCAACCAGCCGGACCATGAGGCGCCGTTCGCATACTATTTCATCGGCAAGCCGGAGAAGTCGCAGCAAATGATCGATACCATCCTGAACAGCCTGTATGGCATCGGTGACGAAGGGCTGGCGCTCTGCGGGATGGATGACGCGGGGGAAATGTCTGCCTGGTACGTGCTCAGCGCACTGGGCCTGTACACCTTCTCCGCTACGGACCCGGAATACCTGGTGACCGTACCGCTTTTTGATGAAGTTACATGGCGGACCAGCAACGGTAAAACGCTTACATTGCTAAAAACAGGCGAAAGCAGGTCGTTGAAAAAGATCAAAGTGAACGGGAGGAAAAACAAAGGCTATTTTGTTCCGCATGACCTTTTCAGGAATGGCGGGAAGATCGTGATCCGTACGAAATAAACAGATCGACAGACGGGAATGCTAATCGTTCTCCTGTTTCTCTTTAAAAAAAATGCTGAAGGTGCTCCCCTTGCCATCTTCGCTTTCCACTTTGGTTTTACCACCGGAAGCGTCCACGATCTTTTTTACCAGGTATAAACCGATTCCAAGCCCTTCTACTTCGGGATGGAGCCGTTTGTACATATTGAATATGCTGTGGACTTTCCCGCTTTCCAGCCCGATGCCGTTGTCCCGCACATCAAGCAGCAGGAACCCATCCTCTTTCCGGGTATTGATATGAATTTCCAGCGGCCGTTCCGGAGATCTGAATTTGACGGCATTGCTGATGAGATTATACAGGATGCTGCGCAGGTTCTTCCGCGAGAAGTACAGTTTGGTGCCGTTCATGTTTTTAATAACCGAGGCATTGGCGGCAGCTATTTTACTCTGGATGCTGAAAAGCACTTCATCCAGCATTTCTTCCATATCTACCAGTTGCGGCTCTTTCAGCATTTCACTTTCTATCTTGCCGATCTCCGCCAGTTCCCTGAGATTCTCCTTGAATTTGGTGATCGAAGCCCGGATCATACCGGAATACATGTTGATCTCCGGATTTGCCATATCCAGTTTTTCGGTCAGCAGGTTCATCAGGCCCTCAATGCTGGTCAACGGGCCAAGCAGATCATGTGAGGCCGAATGCACAAAATTGTCCAGATCATCATTGATCCGCTTCAGGCTTTGATTGGTGCGACCCAGATCGTACTGTGCCTTCTTCAGTGCAGTGATGTCATTAAAGGAAACAATTGCGCCATCCTGCTGGTTATTGGCCTGGCGGATATAGGGCATGATCATCATCTGGTACCAATTGCCGTTCATCGCCTCCACTTCGCGGGACAGCGGGTTACCGCTGGCGATCACGTTACGGATATCGCGCTCCAGATCATTGTTCCGGATATTGATGGTAATATGCGAAATGGGCCGGCCAACATCGGACTCCCGGAGATTGATCAGCTTGATAGCGGCAGGTGAGAACTTTTTCAGCAACAATTCATTATCTACGAACAGCTGTCCGTTCAGATCACTCCGGAAGTAATTGTCCATATCATCGTTCAGCACCACCAGCTCCCTGATCTTCAGCTGGTAGTCCGTATTAATGGTCTGAAGCTCTTCATTGACAGATTGCATTTCTTCGTTGGCGCTCTGCATCTCTTCATTGGCGGACAGCAGCTCCTCGTTGAATGACAGCATATTTTCATTGGATGCGGCCAGTTTTTCCATGGATTCCTGCAGGCGGCCGCGGGTTTCCTTCAATTCTTCTTCCAGGTTCAGCATGCCCGCGCTGAGGTACTTTTCCTGGTCAAATACCGGGTTTTCCGATAAAGCAGCATCCTCCCGGAAGAGTACCAGCAACAACCTGTTGTCCGTATCACTGTCACCCAAGGGGCGTACGATCATAGTAACAGCCTTCGGATGCCCGGAAACGGAAACAGGGATACCGGAAACGATCACCCGTTCATTATTTTTCCGGGCTTCCCGCGAAGCGGACGCAAAAGCCAGCCCCAGCGGCTGGGGCAGCAGTTCCATCAGATCGAAGTTGAAGATCTTTTGCAGCAGGAACTCCTCTGCCTTGCCGAAAGATTTGACAACATAATTTTCCTTATCGATACAGACGCCTGCGTACCTGCCTTCTTCCAGCAGGATAAGGTTCACTTCTTCCATTAAACCGGATTTGTTGACAGCGGCTCCTGGCTTTTTAGCCTGTGCCAGCACTTCCGCCTGCAGTTCAGGCAGCAGGGAAGGCGTAAAAATGTCGAAGCGCACGGATTTAGGTGTATTCAGATTCCGGTAGATCTTCCATTTCCTGTCTATTTCAGTCAGGTAGGGCAATACCATCCCGCCGTTCTCACTGGACCCCAGGAACAGGAAACCATCCCGCGCCAGGCCGAAATGCAGCATGGAAAGCGCTTTTTTCTGCAGCGGAGGGTTCATGTAAATCAGCAGGTTCCGGCAGCTGATGAGGTCCATATTGCAATATGGCGGGTCCTTTACGACGTTATGCTGCGCAAAGATCAACGTCTTGCGGATGTGCGGCTTGACCCGGTAACTCTCGTCTTCCCGGGTAAAGAACTGTGCCAGTCTTTCGGGTGAAATCTCCGCCTGGATGCTTTCCGGGTACACGCCTTTGCCTGCAAACTGCAGTGCAGCCTTGTCTATATCGGTAGCGAACACCTTCACATTGATCTCCCGACCGGCCTTCTCCAGTTGCTCATGCAGCAGGATAGCCAGGGTATAGGCCTCTTCTCCGGTAGCACAACCAACCACCCATACCTTGATTTCGTCATGATCGGATTTCTGTTTGACGATCTCCGGTAAAACATCATTGGCAATGATATCGAATGCTTCTGTATTTCTGAAGAATGAGGATACGCTGATCATAAAACTCTTTGCCAGTGTTTCTACTTCCTCCGGATGCTGCAGCAGGAAATGATGATATTCTCCGGCCTCCCTGAAATTATGATAGGTCATCCGGCGCTTGATGCGGCGGAGAATGGTAGTAGGTTTGTAATCTGAAAAGTCCAGCGGCAAACGCTCCCTGATCAGTTCTACAATCGCTGCTGCCGTTGTTTCCTCATCAGGGCTATGTGCAGGCAGGTTATTGTTGTTCAAGGATTTATTGACGTATTGCGCGATGATCCTGGGCATAGTGGCGGGAGCAACGATGTAATCCGCCACACCGGTAGCCACGGCATTGGCAGGCATACTGTCATATTGCGTGGTGGCAGGGTCCTGTACGATCACCAGTCCTCCTGCCCGGCTGATATTAACGATACCCTCACTACCGTCATCACCCGTGCCGGATAGCACAACGGCAACCCTGTTGTAACCGGTTTCCCTGGCGAGGGAATTAAAAAAAGTATTGATGGTCTTGTGAGGCATGCCGGTTTTCTCCTTGTCCATGAGATGCAGGCGCCTGTTCCGGATGATCATGTACTGCTGGCTGGGTATCATATATACCCTGTCAGGCTCCACCTGCATATTATCCGCAGCCTCGCAAACCTTTAACTGGCTGTACCGGGATAAAATCTCGACCATCCGGCTTTTATAATCCGGCGAAAGATGTTGTATGATGACATAAGATACCCTGGCAGGCGGCGTATTGTCGAAAAAAGTGTGCAACTCCTCAATACCTCCGGCGGAGGCCCCGATGGCAACTAAAAACTGAGTATCCATAACATATAGAAATTAATGTGCGGCCCCAAACCGTACATGCCGTAAAGGTTATCCAAATTGGGAACAAAACAATCTTATCGCTAAAATTTCGTGCTTTGGAGTCAATGCTATTATTGGTCACTGAATAGTACTTCAACTGATATTGCTATATCCCCTGGGGATCAGTTCAAATCCGGAACAAACGGTCACATCCTCTGTCAGCAGACATTCATGCAGATCATTCCATATCGCACATACCTTGCGTGTCCGCGTTTCCGTACATACTTTCTCGTATGCTTCGGACTCAATACCAATCGTACTGTAATAGACCACATCTGCCGTTTTCACGAGAACAGAGATAACATTATCCTCGTCATCAACCAAGTATTTTTTGTCTTTGCTCAGGTATAACACCTGTTCTTGTACTGCAGTCATTGGATTCAGATTTATATTGGTAATTAACGGGGGATGAGGGCAAACAAAACCAAAACCGGAGAAATAGCCGTTGCTAGCGTGCTATTGAAGGTACGCAGATTAATCGGTAATTACTAAAAAGAATGCGGCAGGGCGTTTTAACCGCCCTCACCTGCCGGGGAAGGGGGGATCTGTTTTTTCAGCCCGGTTGCCTTCCTCCCGAACCGCTGCTCCTGCAGCCTGTCGTACTCCTTCACATAATCCGGGTGTTCCGTACCCATTACCCTGTCCCAAACCCTGAAATAAAGCCCGTAATTCCCCCTGAACCGGCTGTGATGGAGATTGTGATGCACCGATGTATTGATGATCTGGAACAATACCGTATGCCGCAGCCACTTCGGTGCGATCTCGTACCCCAGATGACCATATACATTGATCAGGAAGGCCACCGTCGTAAACCACATCACCGCAATACCGTGTATGGGTATCACCATGGCGATGATCACCAGTACAAATCCTTCCGCCACAGCCTCCAGCAGGTGGAACGAATACGATGCCCAGGGTGAGGGATTGGTGGAGCGATGGTGCAGCAGGTGTGTCCGTTTGAAAAGCGCGGGATGATGCAGCGTACGGTGCATCCAGTAGAAATAAGTATCGTGGATCACCAGCGCCAGCACAACGCTTACCGGGATGTACCACAGCGGGAATGCGTTTATATCACGATACACCTGCGTATAGGACCGCAATGGCGTGAACAGCACGGCAAAACCGATCAGGCTGAGCACAAGCGTGGTTTGCATGGAATGCCATATCTCCCGGATATAATCCTTCTTCCCCGCCAGCCGTTCCTGTATCTTGAAACGCGTGAGTTTCCGGAAAAAAAGGAGATAGCACAGCAGGAAGGGAATACCCGCCAGCAGAAAATACCGTATGGCGGATACGCCAAAGAGATGGGCGATGATGTCAGCAGCTTTTTCCATAAGGCAAATGTAAAAACTGCCGTTACCGGGACTGCTTAACAAAAGATAATTAATGCCTGGCGCGGGAGACGATGCGTTTGCGGATGCGGCTCAGGGAAACAGGAGTGATGCCCAGCATGGAGGCAATGAATTTTCCCGGCACACGGCTGATGATGTCCGGTTTCTCCCTGACCAGCCGGCGATAGCGCTCTTCAGGGGAATACAGCACAAATGTTTCCACCAGTTCCAGGGACTCCGCCAGCATCTTCATCAGGAAGAACGTTCTTAATGGCTCAAAACGGGGCTCCTCCGCCATGATCTTTTCAAGGTCCCCGTAATCCATTTCCAGTATGGAAACAGGTTCCAGCGTGCTGTAGGTAAAGCGGGAAGGCCGCTGCCGGATAATGGCATCATGCGAGGCGACGAATTGCCCTTCCCAGCGCAGCAGCATGGTCACCTCATCGCCATTGTCCTTGACCGTGCTGGTGCGGATAATGCCTTTCTCGATGAATGCGAGTTTCCTGGATGTGGAGCCTTCCCGGATGTACACTTCACCGGCGGCCAGCTCCAGCCGGGCCGCTTTCGAGGAAAGGAACTGTACATCTCCGGCGTTTACGCCCTGTACATTACGGATGGCATCCAGTAGTAGTTGCATGTATGCAAATTGCATAAAAAAAGGGAACAACACCAGATGATGTGTTCCCGTTGCGTATATTAACAATCAACGTAGGTGTTTATTGTCTTCTGTCGCGTGTTGCTCTTGTTGGCGCCGCGCTTCTTCCCTGCGGGGCGCTCACCCTGGTGGAACTGCGGTTTACCTGGCGTTGCGGCGCATTCACAGTGGTTGACCTGCTATTGACCTGACGCTGCCGGCTATTGATATTCGTAGCACTCCGGTTCACCTGGCGTTGCGGGCCGGTTACCGTGGTATTCCGATGGTTAATATCCCGGCGCGGACCGTTCACGGTAGTGGAACTCCGGTTGATCTGGCGGCCTTGCGGGCCGGTGACCGTGGTGTTCCCACGATTGATCTCCCTGCGGGGACCATTTACGGTAGTGTTGCTGCGGTTGATCTGACCTCCCCGGGGACCGGTTACCGTAGTGTTTCCCCGGTTGATCTGTCTGCGGGGACCGTTCACGGTAGTGTTGCTACGGTTAATATCCCTGCGTGGGCCGTTGACCGTTGTGGAACTCCGGTTAATGTCCCTGCGTGGGCCGTTCACAGTGGAAGAACTGCGGTTGATCTCCCTTCCGGAGTTGCCGCGGGTTACGGAAGTGCGGTTAAATTCCCGGCTGGGCGTATTCACCGCTACCGTTCTCCGGTAGTTATTGACGGCGGTATAATGCCTGTTGCGTACGGAAACAGAACTCACGCGCATCGGACGGTAAATATGATGCGCCCTCACTACCCGGTGCGTATGCACCACTACATACCTCGGGCGGTAATGATAGCAGATGGGCTGGTACACATGCCATGCCAGCGGCCTCCAGGGGTTCCACCATACGGGATAGTGATACCATCTCCAGGGAGAAACCCAGATAGTGTAATGCGGGGCAAATACAAACCGCACGGAAGGCCAGTACCATACGTTCACAATGATCCCCGAAGGCCCGAAGGCTGCGTTAGGCCCATGCGGCCTGTCCGTCACCGGAGCATCGTTAAATGCGGTCACATCCTCCTCCAACGGCTCCACGATACGCGATACGCCGTAGATGTCCTCATCCCCAACGATCTGTATCATCGCCTCGGCATTCCCCGTCCGCTCCAGTTCAATCACGGCAACGTCCTGGCTCTCATTGGGAGAAACCAATGCCTGCAGCACGAAGAGCTGCACATTCTTGTCCTTTTTATTTACAATGCGGATATAGTCGATATCCCCGTCTCCGTTAAGATCAAGGTTGTTCACCCCGTTCTCCTTCGTATTCAGGAGTTTCTCGAACTCCTGTGGAGAACCGGCCTTTTTGAACATCTCCAGCGCCCCTTCGAGACTGAAGTTATCTCCCGGCAAACCTGTTGCCTCCGCTTCCTGTGCCTGTACACCGGTTGTCAGTAATATACTGATCAAAACAGCTGGCAATGAATATAATGTTTTCATACGCTGTTGTTTTATATAAGACGATTGTGTATAAACAAAGTTTAATCCAAACTGCTGTAACGGTGTTGTAGAAATGTTAAAAAGGCCCTGAATTTTCCATATTTTCCGATTCAACCGGTTGCATCAACTTTCCCGCCATACACCTGCCGGAAATATGACCGAAAAAGTAGTGCCTTCATCCGGAACAGAAGATACTTCCAGCCGGATACCATGATAATTTGCGATAGCCTGTACAATAGAAAGCCCTAGTCCATAACCTTCCTGTTCCGTTCTCACCACTTTCTTGAAACGATTGAACACCGTTGCCTGCTCATGCGCCGGAATACCGATGCCTGTATCGGTTACATGCACGGTATATATCCCTTCGCCGCTCTTTTCTTCACTGATAACGATCTTTCCGCCGGGTTTGTTATACCGTACAGCATTATTGACGAGGTTGTAAAAAAGCTGGAAGATCAGATCATGATTCAAACCCTGCACAACCAGGCCGCGGGAAATAAACATGGAAAAATGAAGCGCCCTGTCTTCCAGCCGGTGCCCAAGCTCTTCCATCACCTCCGTGAGCAGTGTATGGATAGCAAACGTATCGCGCCTTTCAAACTGGTCGTTCTCGATCCTGGAGATCAATAACAATGATTGTACGATCTTCTTCAGGCGGTTCAGCGTTTTCATCATACCGATGATCCGGTTCTCCATTTCCTCGCTCAACGCATTGTCCACCATAAGATTTTCCATCTTGTGCTGCAGGATGCTGATCGGCGTCATCAACTCGTGCGATGCATTGGAGGTGAACTCCCGTTCCTTGTCAAATGCCGTTTTGATCCGGTCCATCAATTCCGTCAGTGAGCTGTCCAGATACTGAAAATCCACCGTGGATGTTTTAACGGGAGGAATATGTTCCTTGAACGGAAATTTCCTGTTCACCAGTTGCGTTTTGATGATCTGGCCCAGCGGCCGCAGGAGCAAACGGGTGAACACCAGGTCTATCAACACGGTCAACACCGTGAGCCCCACAAGCACATACAACGCCACGGCCTGCAGGGGGCGGTTATACTGGCCGATCGTGGCCGTTGTTTTACCGACTTCCAGGATATACCGGTTATCATCATACGCAAAAACATGCGTCAGCACCCGGTAGGTCAATGTATCATTCTCCACGATACGCCGCTGCGTGGCGATCGTGTCCGAAGGCTGTATCCTGCCTACCGGTTCCAGGGAAATGTACTCTTCTTTCAGCATGGTATAGCTCCCGTAGTTGTCTTCTCCCTGCAGATAAAAATCAATACCATTCTGCTGAATGATGCTGAGCACTTTCTTTTTCTGTTCGCCGAGATAGTAATCGTTATATGCAGATGCCACATTATCTACCAGCAACGGCAGCAGCAGCACGAACAATACCACGATCGCCGCTTTGGAGAGCGTAATGAAAAGCGTCAGTTTGGTAAATAGTTTCACGCTCAGATCTTTATTTTATAGCCAACGCTGCGGATAGTCTGCAGCCATTCCACAGACGAAAAGGCGCCAAGTTTCTTGCGGATGTTCTTGATATGCACATCGATGTAATTCGAATCATAATCATCATCCGAAAAATTGCCCCAGATATGCTCACTCAGCTGCAAACGCGTAAGCGGCCGGTTCTTGTGCAACAGCATGTAACTGAGCAGATCGAACTCTTTGCGGGAGAGCGGTATTTCATCTTTCCCTAAAAACACTGTTCTTTTTTGCAGATCTACCGTAAAATCACCCAACGCGATCTGCGTATCGTTGATAGCGAACTTTCTTCGTGCAATGGCCTGCATGCGGGACTGCAGTTCCAGCAACGAAAACGGCTTGGGCAGATAGTCATCTGCCCCAAGATCCAGTCCCCTGATCCTGTCTTCCAGCTGCCCGCGGGCCGTGATCACGATGTAAGCCGCATCCGGACAATTCTTCTTGGCTTCTGCCAGCACATGCAGCCCGTCTTTATCCGGCAGGCCAAGGTCCAGCAGAATGAAATCATACTGGTTCTCTTCCATCTTTTCGAGGCCCTGTTTTGCCGTGTAGGCCAGGTCGCATACATAAAAGGCCTTTTTCAGAAATGCGGACATTTCTGCAGCCATCGACCTTTCATCTTCTACGATCAATACTTTCATCTGTCCATGTTTAACTTTCAATTGCCAGACGGGACCTTAAATGATTAAAATGATCATTCCCCGTATGTCTAATGATAATTTTAATCATGCCGGTTTCATCTGTTCATATTTAACTTTCAATTGTCAGATGGGACCTTAAATGATCGGCTTCACTGGCGGTTTTCAGAACTGGTAGTAAAAGCTCAAACTAAGAAAGGTGTTCAACTTCCCCGCTCCGGTCTCCGCCTTCTTTCCCGGCACGGAAAACTGACAGGCGGCTTCCACCAGGTAGTTCGCGCGATTGTAGGCCAGCGGCAGCTTCAGGTTCCAGGACAGCAGGCTGAAATTTGTGGACGTAGTGGTCGTTGTTTCTTCTGCATCGTCCTGCCCGCCCAATACCGGCGGTATCGGTAAAATGCCCAGCAGGCTGTCCCGCAGCCGCTTTTCCGTCACATAAGTTTCATAGAAATGTTGTGTACCGCCCACCACTTCCAGCAGGGGCGTCAGTGAAACAAAGTCTTTCTGACTGAAGAGGTGACCGAGATTGATGAACTTTTCGGTGCCAAGCGTTACAAATACGTCCTGCTCTTTTCCGAAAGCATAGTCCACATTCACGCCGGTGGTCATCCAGTATTCGTAATTCAGCGAAGCGCTGGCCATATCTGTATTTGCGGCATGCAGGAAAGGCGAGTTCGAGGGAAAGAAAGTATGGGTGTAACTCAGGTCCGCCACAAGTTTTTTACTGATGTTGAAGGATATGCCTGCGCTCGCAGCGGAAGCGGATACGATGTTGGCGGAATCATTCAGCAGCCTTAATCCTACCCCGGAAAAATAAATACCTGACGGCAGGCGTATGGAGGCGATGGCTGCAACGTATGGCAGGCTTTCTTCCGCACGTTGTCCATAATAACTGGCATCGCTGGTGTACATGGCTCCTGCGGTGAAGGTGACCTTCTTCCCGCCGGTGCTGTCTTCCTGGGCATAGGCGCCCAGGCCCGATAACCACAGAACGGATAAAGCAATGATATGTTTCATACAGATGTGATGCCGTTACCGGATGATACCGGTAACCTTTTTAATGACTTTTGGTTTGATGACCTTGATCGGTTTGACAGGGATGGGCGCCGGAACAGGGATCGGTTTCATCTGCCGCCGTGTTTTTGGCACTTCCTTGATGATGTCAGGTTTTTTCTTCGCCGTTTCCTTTCCTTTCTCTTTTTTCTGCGGCGGTTTCCGGGTATCCGGCACCGTATCGGTCACCGCTTCCATTCCGATATTCCCGGCCATACTTTGCGCCGGTCTGGCCATCAGCAGCAGGAAGAATATCCCTGCCTGGTATATCAACAACTTTCCCATGTACTATAAAATTAACAGGATTTTGCCATCTGCCGCGGCAAAATCCTGTTACTCACAATGGTTACCTGATTCGCAAGCCGACTGCACTGCTGAGACCGGTGTTTATTTTTACCGGTACGGCTTTCATCTGCGCCGCGGCGGAATGGTTCACCATACTCTTGATGCCGGAGCTTTTGATCTGCCCGGTAGCAAACTGGTCTGCCGTAGCCGTAACGTTATGCCCCGTCTTCCCGATTACGCTGACCGCATGGTCTGTCGCGGTCGAAACCCGGTTCGCGATATCCCCTTTGACACTAACGGCATGATCCGCCGCCACCGAAATGCCATTTTCCACCTTCCCTTTGACCAGTTCCGAACGATCCACGGCGCCGGCCCTCACTTTTTGCAAATCGGCGGTGTTAACGGCAACACCGGAGGTTGCGGATACATCCGTATTGGCTTTTGCGCCGGACTTGCCGGCCTCTGCCGCAATTTTCACGTCAGCATTTCCTTTTACTTTGGTTTCCTGAGCAAATACTGCGCCGGACAAGAAGAGTGCGGCGATCATCATGACTTGTGCTTTCATAACTCCAGATTTTATGGTTTTTCAATGATTACACCACAAAATTATTTCCCGAAGATGAAGCGAAGATGAAAAACGTAAAAAAAGCTATTCCGCAATAATGGCCTGCATACCAGCCGTCATAAAGAACTTTGGCCGGCCTTCTTCCTCATATACGAGGAATGCCTCCAGCTGCGGTTCCTTTTGCAGCAAAAGTTTTGCGCCTTCCAGCCCCAGCGCGAGCAGGGCAGTGGCATAGGCATCCGCTGAAGCCGCGTCAGCGGAGAGCACCGTAGCGCTCAGCAGGGCATCGGGGGGAGAAATGCCGGTTTGGGGATGCATGATGTGATGGAGCAGTTGCCCATCCTGACGGTAAGCATTATAATAATTGCCGGAAGTGGCTGTGGCGCGGTTGGTAAGGGTTAGGGTGCGAAGGGTTTTCCCCGGATGGAATGGGTCCTCAATGGGTATGGATCTCTTTTTCCCGCGGCAACGCAGCTCGCCGCCAACTTCCACGAGATAGTCCGTAATGCCCTGCTTTTCCAGGAAGCCGGCGATCACATCCACCGTATATCCCTGGGCAATGGCGTCAAAATCAAGCCGCACACCGCTCTTCGTTTTATGCACCGCAACGGAATCGAAAACGATGTATTGAAAGCCAACATATTGCAATAGTGAATCCACCCGGCCCGGCCAGGGTATGCCGCTTCTTTTGCCATTGCGGTAAGCTTCGGTGAGGGGCGCCACCGTAGGGTCGAATGCGCCGCCCGTGGCCTGGTAAATCTCGTATGAACGCTGCAGAACGGGATAAAAATAACCGGACTGATACCGGAAATCATCGAACTGGTTAAAGGTCGATACTTCGGAATCAGTCCGGTAAGTGGACAATGCCTTGTCGATATCCGACAGGATGGAATCCACGGATATTTTAAAATTACGCTGCCCGGCATCCGCATAACGGATGTGATAAGTAGTGCCCTGGGCCGTACCGTCAAAGCTGACTTCCGGCAGCAGGAAACATAAAAAGGCAGCGGCGATCCACATCAGTCTATTTTATTTGTTACCTGTTGTGAAGGCACAGTTTCGTCTTTCAGGATAGCCACCAGTTCAGACAAATGATGCTGGTACACGCCTCTCGGTGTGGTATTATGTTTCTTCGCGATGCCGGCTGCAAAGCCTACTACCTCTCCCATCATGCCGCAGGTACGCATAACGCGGGTGCTGCCGAAGGCAACGTGCGTGGTGCTGATGTTCCGGCCGGCCATGAACAGGTTGGAGATGTTGCGGGAATAGAGGCACCGGTAGGGAATGGTGTACGGCGCTACGCGGATGTGTTTGGTGCTGGCGAAAAATTCCTGCCCTTCAAAATATTTGCTGTTCTTTTCCTGCGGGAAATGCAGGTCTATCGTCCAGGTAGCGGTTACTGCGCCATCAGGATAGAACTTGCCTTCCTGGATATCCATCTGCGTGAGCACATGATCCCCGATAATGCGGCGCGATTCCCGCTTGCCGCCGATGTAAGCCACCCAGGCCAGCTCGCGTTTCGCATATTTCTCCGGTTTGTTCTTCTTCAGGTAAGACCAGTTGCCGTATATCGCACGAAGGTTATGATCGCGGATCTGCTCCGCTTCCGTGATGGTATTGAAATTCCCGAAACCCGTTTCCCATTCCCAGTCTGATTGCACCTGATCGATATGATATTCATCGGAGAACTGCAAAGCCCAGGGTGTTTCGGGGAAGGAAGACACGGTATCCCGCTCCAGGGATGCCCAGAGGTTGGAGGTGCCGAGGGTGAAATCATCCGGTTTTTCGGGCGCCAGCGGCTCACCCGTTTCGGCCCTGCTTTCCCGGCCCATACGGAAGTCCGCGCCGGACAGGAAACCAATTGTGCCATCGCCGGTGCAATCGGCAAAATAGGTAGCAGTGAAACGTACATCCTGGTTCGTGGAGATGTTCCTGCCGGTCACGGCTTTGATCTTATCCTTATCCATTTCTACTTTGTAGGCATGCGTATTGAGGAACAAGGTCAGGTTCTTTTCCGCTTTCACGATATCGATCTTGCGTTTGTCGCCATACTCTTTCGCATCAGGATTGCCGTTGCCGGGATCTCCGTTATCCATTTCCCGGACGATCCTGCCCAGTTTGGGATAGTGATTCTTGTCCACATCCCCCATCAGGTGTACCCTGATCTCCGAGCTGTTGTTGCCGCCAAGCACCGGCCTGTCCTGCACCAATGCCGTTTTCAGGCCCTGGCGCGCAGCGGAAATGGCCGCACAGGTACCGGCAATGCCGCCGCCGATCACTACGAGATCGTAATGCCCGCCGTTATCCGGTTCGGCATGTGTATGCAGCAGCTTGTTACGGAAAGCGTTCAGTTCTTTCAATGTATTTGGCGGGGTGAACTTCGATGCGTCTGTGAACAGGATGGCATCGCAGCGGCCATTGAAGCCGGTCAGGTCATTCATGGTCAGCCGCACCTTTTCGTTTTTGATATCTACTGTTCCGCCATCATACCATTTCCATGCATCGTTGCCGCTGGCGCCGAATACCGGGCCTGCCTGCTGTCCGTCGATGGACAGGGTGAACTTTCCCGGGCCTGTAGGGAACGGCGCCCAGTCTTTCGTGCGCACCCACATCCGGTATTTGCCCTTCGCGGGAAACTGTACGGTGGTGGATGCTTCTTTTACCGGCCGGCCCATGCCATGCGCCATCAGGTAGGAAGAACCTATTACAACAAACGACTGCTGATCAATTACCCAGCCGCCTTTGTCTTCAAAAGATTCCGCTTCCACGTACACCTGCTTTTGGGCGAACAGGCCCGTGTGCAGCAGCAACAGGGCAAAGCCGGTCACCAGGGAGCTCTTTGCGGGTAACAATATCCGGAAAATGCCGGTGATGGGAAGACAGCTGTCCTTCAGGAACGACAGGGCTTTCATGATGCTTCGGCGGTGTGTTAATATTTTCATCTGTACATATTTTATGTTTTTACGGGGCAAATGAATTGTTATTTCATCTGTTCATATATTTTTTACGGGTCAGATGGAATGCTATTTCATCTTTTTTCGAGTTTTATTATTCCGATGCCGATGACGACGCAGCCTTTTCATAACCTGACAGTTTTTTCCGCACTGTTTTATGTGTCGGTTTCAGGGACGATAACGCCTCATAGATCGCCTCTCCTGCGTCCGGATCTGTCAGCTGTTCCGCCAACTCCAGTTGCGCTTTGTCCGAAAGCTTTTGCTGCGCGGCCAGCAGCGCCAGTTTTATTTTAAATTGTTCATGATTCCCGGCTCTAACGGCCTTTGCTATACGAACAGCCAGTACTTCGCCAAGCGGGATGTCTTTCAATTTTTTCAGGATGGCCATCTGGAAAGGGTACACGGCCGAGTTATACACCTCCCACAGCCACAATTGTCTTGATGGCGTATCAAAAAAATCCCTGTTCACCGTTTGCAGCGCATGCCGCGCGGTGAAAATATTCTTCCCGGCAATGATCTTTTCAATGTCTCCTTCATAAGACGCCTGCACATGCCCCTCTGCAGATATCACTTTCTCCATCGCGAAGTACTGGTAATGGTAGTTGTCACTGTTCAGGAAGCGGTGCAGCAACCCGGGTGACAGGTACGTTTCCGTGATCTTCCTGATCTCTTCTTTCACCGGGCCATGCGCCAGATGCCAGAGGGTGTAGCAGGTGAATACCGCGCCTTCTATCACATCATTTTTGATGGTCTTGAGCGTAGCGCCTGTTTTGATATTGGCCGAATCGGAGATATCCTCCGTACCTTTCACCACCAGGTCTTCCATCTTCAGCTCGGCGAGTATGGAGGTTTCCCGGGAGAGGATGTCCTGCAGCTTCGCGTAATCCTTCTCCTGAAATTCCCGGTGATCTGTTTTCGTGAGCACTTCATTATCCGGCATATCAAAGCGGGTGTAATTGCCCCTCAGGTCCCAGTAAAAATTGATGTACACCGGTTTGCATTCGCCGGTATTGCATACAGGCGTATAGATGTTCCGGAAGAAGTACAACGGCTGCCCTGCCTTGTCCAGTACAAGGTTCAGGGTATAGCTGATGCTGTCGTTCTCCCTGACTTCATACCTCCGGATGCTGTCATCTGCGCGCACCGGCATTGCCGATGCGCACAGGATGACCATTAAAAAAATCAGTTTACTTATATTCCAGTCTCGCTGTAGCATTACAATCCTTGTTGCTCACAAATCTGATCCACCGGGCCTGTACATCATCCGGGAAGCGGAAGGCGAACTGCTCGCCGGGCGCCACCGTCACTTCCTTGTATTTCATCCATACGCCGGTGCCAACAGGGTCCATTTCGATGGTGAAGGTTACGGGCTGTTGGGCTTCATGAGAGAGCTGCAGGCTGCGGCTGTCATAAAAACCGAACAGGTAGGGATCGGATGGCGCATTCGCTGTCACGGGTGATTGTTTCCAGGGACCGCCCTGCCCTGCAGGTTTCCCCAGCTTCCACAGATCATCGATCACACCGGCCCATACCGCGGCTTTGCCATCGGCCGAACGGATGATATGCTCACTTTCGCTTCCGGCATCGATACCTGTCAGTATCAGCAATCCGCGATAAGAAGCGTAGTCGTTGATCCGGAAATGATGCGATGCTACCGGCCGGATCTTTGCATAGCCGTCCGCATTCTCGGCGGGGAGTTCGTAAAATGTACCGTGACAGTTGAACAGGTCCCGCTCTGTAGCTACCTCACGGCAGATGCGGAGGGCACTATGTTGCGTCAGCCCGGTAAATGCCTCATCTCCCAGCGGCAGGCGCCAGCGGCGGCCTTTATCGTCCACGACCAATACGGAAGCGGCGTCTATGGTCACGGCCTGTTCCGGGATGGCGAACTTTTTACGGATGAACGCGCTGGCCGCGGTATCTTCTTTCTTTTCCAGCTGCATTTGCGCATTCAACTCATAATATCCGGCTTCGGTGGCTGTTGCGCCGCTGTATTCCAGCGCCAGCATTCCCAGCGTACGCCGGTCTTTCCCCAGGCCATAGATCAGTCCGCCGCTTGTTTTATCCGCACCAGTTTCGCTCAGCCCTTTAAAGATACCATCCGTTGTGTTATTCCGCCGGTCTTTATCCGCATAAGAAAAATGCAGCGTGGCGTTGGTGTTTACATTCGCTTTTGCCCGTATCCATTCCCCCGGCATATCCGCTGGGAATGCCACCGGTACGCTTCCTCCGGCCGGAACCGAAACAGTTTGCGCAGTGGCCCAGTTGCCGTCCCCGGCCTGGTCGGTTTCAAAGGTGAACTGAACGGACTGGCGGCCGTTGTTTTTGATCCAGGCGGAGCGCAGGGGCCATCCGGCAAAAAGGAAAGGCTCGGAGACCTCATTGGCCTGTATGCTTTCATTCAGCCACACAGCGCCTTCGGCCGTATTCGGCCCCAGTTGGTCCGGCTGCTCCAATGAAGTGAACCAGAGGTTGGAATTGGACTGTCCCGGCCCTTCTATATTGCCTTTGGCTTTTCGCTTGTTTAAGAACTCCTTTTGTGCGGAATCATCGCATCCGAAAACCAGCTGATCGTTCCAGCGGGCAAAATCCCCGATCACTTTGAGGTAAGCGGAGCGCGGGCGGATACCGGCGGTTTGCCTGCTGCTGAACCCGCCGGGGAAACGCCAGAACATGCCGTGCATGGTCATCAGGTAATCCGGCTGCTGTGAAGTGCCGATATCGCGGATGCGCGGCCACTCTGTATTCCAGCCATGCGCGCCATCGTAGCTGTGGCTGGCTTTCGGCAGACGGTAAAAATGCCATTGCCCCTGATCGCGCACGGCCAGCAAAACGGATTTATGGTCCCAGCCCGTAGCCCAAATGGGATCGGTATCCGGATTTTTATTGCCGTAAATGCCACCCGGACCGGTCACTTCCACAAACTGATTGCGGCGGACGGTCTTCCAGTTTTTCCCGTCCCATTCTGACAGGGAGCCGGATTCGATATCGAAATCGGTCAGGGACTTCGGGCCCGGCTCACCGTTGTTGGAATAGACCATCACGCCCTGTCCGGAATACAATCCTTTGCCATGTGCGCCGGGCAGGAGATTGGGTACGGAATCCCTCGGGTTGCCATCAGGATACAGCATCACCGGTTGCAGGGTGTTCACATCCACTTCATAGAACCCTTCTTCCATGGTGCCGTAATATATTTTGCCTGCGGGGTCTGTGAGATGGCGGGCGTTGCCGGTATGGCGACCTTGCATGGCGGTGTAGGGGATCACCCTTACTTTGCCGCTGCTGTCTATTGCATACGGCCCGATGAAAAGCTGGTGGCTTTCCGGATGGATCATCCTGTTGGCCGGCGTTCCGCCGATGCTTTCGCTGCGCACGGTCTGTTGCAGGTCCGGTGATATCTCATACAGTTTGTCTGACGAGCCTTTCGGCAAATGGGGACCATAGGTGATCACCCAGAGTTTGCCGGCCCAGGGCACTACCGCCCCGGTGCCGCATTCTCCTTCGTTGTTGTACATCGCCAGATGCGGGTACACGCCGCTGAAGGAACGTTGCTTCGTTGTGTCTGCTGTCTGCCTGCAGGCGGCTGCATGCAGCAATGCTCCCGCCGCCAGCACCATCATGCTGCTTCTTATCGTCATCATCAATAGTTATCGTTTTGATCAAGACCGCTGGTCAACACCTCGGCGGAAGGAATAGGCCAGAGATACTGGCGGGTGACATCGAACTTGCGCACGGCAACTGTTTTGATCAGCCCGGCGGTGGCCATGGCCGTGAAATCGGCTACACCGTCCTCATCTATCTCCGGTGTCTGCGGGAAGAACCACAGGCCCGGCTGCACCACTTTTGTACGGAGATCGGCCGGGTCCAGCATGCCGTAATTGATCTTGTTCAGCACTTTACCCGCCAGTTTCCAGCGGATGATATCCATATAACGGATGCCCTCTTTCGCAAATTCCATTCTTCTTTCCACGCGCACGATCTTCCTCAGTTCGGCCTGATCAGTGGTGGTCACCGCCGGATAATCCGCAGTGGCGGTATATTCCACGCCATAAGCCCTTGCCCTTACCATATTGATGGCATCCAGCACCGTCTGATCGATCTGGTTCAGCTCCACTTTGGCTTCTGCATACATGAGCAGCACATCCGCATAACGGATAATGATCTTGTCCGGCTCGGCCGTCCAGGAATTCAGCAGCCAGTCGCGGTCCACGCCTTTCTTCCAGATCAGCCCGTTGTAGGATGCGAAGATGGCGATGGCGCGGGTGTCTTTATTCTCCACATGTTTCATATCCGCTTCCTTCCATACGGTAAGTGTATCCGGATGCGGTTGGTAGGTATATCCGAGGAATGAGCTGCTGAAAGGCACGATGGTAGCCGCACAGCGGGGATCGCGATTTTCAAAGGGATTATGCGGGTCGAATAAAGGCGATTCATCCACCGGCATTCCGTCTGTGCACAGAAAAGCGCAGAACAGGTCCCAGGAAGGATTTTTAGCGCCCCATCCCCCTGCATTGCGGGTCACGTAATTCTGAAGATCGCCCAGTGTTACCTTCAGCGCAACGGAGCGCGGAAGGCCGAACACCGTTTCCACGGAGTTCTTGGTTTTGGACAGGAAGAGGTTGCTGAAATCAGGATGGAGTCTGTACACCTCCTGGTCCATGCAGGCTTTGGCAGCGGCGGCAGCCGTAGCCCAGTCTTCCATCTGCAGCGCGATGCGGGCTTTCAGGGCCAGTGCAGCGCCGGAGGTGGCACGTTTCAGTTCATTGGCCGTATAGGTCGCAGGCAGATTATTGGCTGCGGAATCAAAGTCCGCATAGATCTTCGCCAGCACCATCGCTTTGTCCATCTGCTTCAATTGCAGGGCCTGATCTATATCCAGCGCGGAATCCGTGTACACAATATTACCGTAATGGGAAAGCAGCCGCGAATATTGTGCGGCGCGCACAAAACGCGCTTCGGAGGAATAACGGCTGATCTGGGCGGGGGACAGCACATTCGCCGCACGGCCCACACTGTGTATAACGGTATTGGCACGGGCGATGGCCTTGTAGGCATTCACCCACCATGTGCGTACAAAATCGGTTTCCCCATTGATGGTAGCGCCGGTGATGGGCGTTGTGGCATCGCGGTAAAGGAAATCATCCGTCCAGTCATCATTATCGGTTGGCCAGAACGCATCTTTATACAAACCGTTGAGGGACATTTCAATTTCCTCTGCGGTAGAGTTCCAGGTTTCGCTGGAGCCGTCGGACAGCGGGTTCAGGTCCAGTTTTGCACAGGCGGCCACCAGGAAGAGGCCGGCGCAGGTGATATATAATTTGAATTTCATGTTCTTTCAGTTTTAAAACTTGACGGATACGCCGAAAACAAATGACACGGTGATGGGATAACCGAGGTAGTTCATCTCGGGGTCCCAGCCTTTCGGGAATTTATGGATCGAGAATACGTCGGTAACAGTACCATATACCCGTACGTCCTGCACTTTAGCCTTCTGCACCAGGCTTCTCGGAACGGTATAGCTCAGGTTGATGTTCTTGAGCCGGAAGTAACCGCCGTTGATCAGCCAGTAGTCGGACAGTGCGTAGTTATTGCCTGCGGAGGTATTGGTATAACGCGGGTATCTTACGTTGAGGTTCTGTTCCGGTGTATTGTATTTGCTCCAGCTGTTGCCATCGAGTATGGCCGGGAAGTTGCCGTAGTTCTCCAGCAGCGGCCGCACGATATCGGTGGTGAGACGGGCGTTCTGTTTGCCAACGCCCTGCAGCACCACGCCCAGGTTCCAGTTCTTGTACCCGGCCTGCAAAGTGGCGCCGTACATGTAACGCGGAAGCGAACCGCCTAACAGCACACGGTCGTATTCCGGAGATATCTTTCCGTCCGGCACGCCATTCGGACCGCTGATGTCTTTGTATTTGACATCACCGGGTTTTACATTGGCATTCAGCACAGGCGATTTATCCACATCATCCTGTGTCTGAAAAAGGCCGTCAGACTGGTATCCGTACCATTCATTGAACTCGCTGCCGTATATCTTGATCTGATCGCCGATGAACTCTGTTCCGCCGAGGTCACCCATTTTTGAAATGAAGTCGGACATGTTGGCGGAAACGCCGTAGGAGAAATCACCCACTTTGTCGTTCCAACCGATCTGGAATTCCCAGCCGGTGGTGTACATCTTGCCGGTGTTCTGGGTGGGATTATCGAAACCGATGAAGTCGGGAATCTCCAGGTCCAGCAAAATATCCCGCGTGGTCTTCTTGTAATAGTCCCCGGTGAAACGCAGCCTGTTGCCGAGGAAATTCATATCCAGCCCGATGTCGTAGGACGCTGTCGTTTCCCAGGAGATGTCGCGGATAACATATTGCCATTGTGCGGCGGATTGAGCGGAAACGGCGGCATTGCCCCTGTAGAACAATGAATTGTTCTCGAAGCGGAGGAGCGCCTGATAAGGATAATTTCCCCCGATCCGCTCATTGCCAAGTGTTCCCCATGAGGCGCGTACTTTCAGGAACGACAACCAGTTGGAAGTGCCGCTCATGAACGGTTCCTGGGAAATGATCCATCCCGCGGAAACGGAAGGGAAGGAGCCCCAGCGGTAACCGGGTGCAAAACGGGAAGAAGCATCGTAACGGATATTCGCCTGCAGCAGGTATTTTTCCTTGTAGTTGTACATCACGCGCCCGAACCAGGAACGGTAGGCATTTTCCGTAGCGTTGCCGCTATTGTCCCTGAACTCCAGCGGGCCCAGGTTCAGATAAGGGTAATTGGTCAGCACATACTGCCCGCGGTATGCCATCAGGTCCTCATTAAACGCATAATAATATTCATATCCGCCTAACAGGTTGAGGTTATGGTCGCCCAGCTGTTTGGTGTAGTTCGCCAGGAACTGCATGGTGTAACGATGGTTATCGTTGCGGTTCTCTGTGAGCTTGGTCTCCGTGCCTCCTTCAATGTAGCCGGATACGGAATTAGGATTGCTCCAGGAGGTGTAAGGTATCTGTTTATTGAATGTTTTCAGCTTGTCGAAGCTGGCGAATGGCGATATCACGCCGGAGAATTTCAATCCTTCGATGGGTGTGAAATCCAGGCCTATCTTGCCGCCGATCTGGTTGTACCAGTCGTGATCGAAACCACCGTGCTTCACCAGCGCATAGATATTGGCGCCATCCTTTCCCGCACCGATCCTGCCGTCTGACCACATGGCGGCATACAGGGGCGGCACGATACCCATTTTGTACATGGGATTGGTTACCGGCTGCTTGATGATGGTGCGGCGGAAGTTCAGGTCCACACTCGCGGAAAGATATTTATTGATGGTGATATCATTGTTGACCCGCGCGGTCAGGCGTTCGTAGGTGCGGCCGTCATACAGGGCATCGGATTTGTCATATCCCAGCGATACCCGGGAGCGGATGCTTTTGCCGCCACCGGAAATGCTCATGATATGGCTTTGCCGCGGTGAGGAATTGTTCAGGATCATGCCCCGCCAGTCCGTATTCGGATACTCATCCGGGTTCTGGGCGTTGAGGTTGTAATAATCATCAATGGTCGCCTTAGGATAGGTTGGATGTTCATTGGCGTTATTGCCGTTGTCGTTCCATCTCAGTTCATTGGTCAATTCCATGAACCGGGTCACATCCACGTAATCCGGCAGGATGGTGGGTTTTTCAATACCGTATTCATAGGTATAATCCAGGCTCAGCTGGCCGTTCCTGGCGCGTTTGGTGGTGATGAGGATAACTCCCGCGGCAGCCCTGGAGCCGTAGATGGATGCGGAAGCCGCATCCTTCAGCACGGAAATATTGTCCACATCATTCGGGTTGATGGAATTGATATCGTCGATCGGTACGCCATCCAGGATAATGAGCGGATCAGCGCCTCCTTCCGTGAGGGTGGTGATACCGCGTACGCGTATGGTGGCCGTGGCGCCGGGTGCGTTATTGTTGCGGGTCACGGTAACGCCGGGCATGGAGCCCTGCAGGGCGGTGGAGATCTGGGTGGTCTTCCTCGCCGCGATGGCTTCACCTTCCACAGCGGATACGGAGCCGGTAAGGTCGCTTTTCTTGATAGCGCCATAACCTACTACTACCACACTTTCCAGTGTGGTGTTATCCGCTTTGCCCATTTTGATATCCAGTTTCTTCCTTCCGTTCAGCTCCAGCTCCGTTGTTGCGAAACCGATGTAGGATAATACCAGCACCGCTTTATCATCCACCCCGGAAAGTTTGAACTCTCCATTCTCGTCTGTCGTGGTACCGGTTCTTGTGCCTTTCACCATAACGGTAACACCGGGCAGCGGTTCCCCGGCATCATCCGTTACCTTTCCGGTGATGGTCACCGGCGGCAGGATGAAGGGGGAAAGCACTTTCAGCGGCGGCGTTTTCTTGATGGTGATCGTTTTATCAATGATGGTATAACTCAGCCCCTGCCCCTGAAGAGAAGCGGAGAGAAAGGTTTCCAGGGGAGCATTGAGCAATGATACCGTCACCGGTTGCGCGCTTTTGATCAGGTTGTTATCATAAAAGACCACATAACCTGTCTGTTTGTGAATGGCGGCGAAAATAGTTTTCAGCTTGATATTCTTACCTGAAAAACTTACGGTTTGCGAAACACCGGTAGCGCTTACGTTCAGGAATAAAACCGTCAGGAACAGGCATGTTAACTTCATAGCTAACAGAATTTTGGTAAGGTTTGGCAGACGGTGCATAAGATCTGCACCGCTGACTCCCGGAGATGCAGAAATTGGTGTAGCAACAGCCGTCCGCTTGCGGAAAGCGATAAATTTAAATTGCATACATTTGCATTGTTTGGTTGAATGAATAGGCAGTCTCAGCCGATTGTTCTGTTCAACGCAGACTAAACGCCCGCCAGAGATGTTCCAACCATTTCTGGCATTTTTTTAGCCCACGTTATCTGGTGATCAGTTTTTGTTTGTCATTTCATCATCGTGGATATTTTTTTGTTATTACTTCAATACAGTAATATTTTTCCCTTCTACGCGGAATTTTACATTATTTTCTTCAAGGATGGTCAATACTTTGGACAGGGGCAGTGACCGCTGGATACCGCCGCCGAAGCTTCTCCGTGGCACAAAGCCTTCTTCATAGCCTACGGTCACATCGTACCAGTTCTCCAGCTGCCGCATCACGGCGGGCATATCTGCATCCACGAACAGGAAGTACCCGTTCTTCCAGGCCATTACTTCATCAAGATCTACGTCATTCACCACCTGCATACCGCCGTTATTGCGTTGCAGGCGAGCCTGTTGACCTGGCTGCAACACATCTCCGCGGCCGCCGCCGGACACTTTTACCGCACCTTCCAGCAGCGTGGCTTTCACTACCGGCTCCGCCGCATAGGCATTGATATTGAAATGGGTGCCGAGCACTTCCACTTTCATTTTCCCGGCGTCTACCACAAAGGGTTTACCGGCGTCTTTCGCTACTTCAAAATATGCCTCGCCTGAGATCTGCACGCTTCGTACATCTCCGGTAAATGCGGTGGGATAGGTAATGGAAGAAGCGGCGTTGAGCCAGACGTTGGTGCCGTCCGGCAGGGTGAGGCGGTATTCTCCGCCCCTTGGCGTACGCATGGTATTATACATGACCATATCTTCTGCAGCGCCTTCAATTTCGTAGGACAGCTGCCCGTTGGCCTGCTTTATCACCCGGACTTTCCCCTGCTGCGTCACCACGCCATTGGCGGCGCTATCCAGCGCTATCACCGTACCATCGCCGAGCGTCAGCAATGCTTTATTGCCGCCTGCGGGCACTTCGTTCCTGTATCGTTCGATCCGGGGCGCCTCCGCAAGCTTCTGCGGGGATTTGCGCGGCCATAGCAACGCGGCAGCAGCCACCAGCAGCAATATACCTGCGGCAGCCAGCCACCGGCGGACCGGGAGGGAACGCACACGCGGCTTCTCTTCTTCAAAAAGGGAAGCCTGGATCCGTGCGGAAACTTCGCCGGGCATCCTGTCCTCCGGCCGGAACCGTTCCCAGGTTTGCGCAACGACCTCCTTCAGGTCCTGATCGTCCTGTACTTCGCTGATCCATTCTGCCAGTTCGTGTTTTTCTGCAGCAGTACAGGTGCCATTAAAATACCTTTCCATGAGGTATTGCATACGTTCTCTCAACATGCTGAGTGGTTTACTCTTTAATTAGACAATCGGGAGAGAAAACATACCTAGTTGCGCATGGATTTTTTTTGAAAGACGGGAAATCAGGCGGATAGCCAGCCACCGTGCAATGGGGAAATATGCTGACCGGCCGCTTTTTTGACTTGCCTGCAGCATGGCGATCCCGTTCATGAAAATATGCTGCTCACCGGCTATCGCCAGCGTGCAGCGGGTTGCGTACAGCAACCCGGTCAGGGCTGGAATGTCAGCAGGATCATTAACAAAGTAAATGCTTCCGGGGAGGCGCGCAATTGCTGCCGGATGAGGCGCAACGCTTCTATCAGATGATTATTGACGGTGGAAGGGGAGATATTCAGGTAACGGGCGATCTCGTCGTGTTTCAGGCCCCTTTCCCGGCTGAGGGTATATACTTCTTTCTGTTTGGGCGTGAGTTTGTTCAGTGCCTGGTGCAGGCTTTGGGTAACTTCCTGCAGGCTGAGCCGCGCTTCTGCGTCCATTCCGGTCTGCGGCTGGGTTTTACCCAGTTCATTCAGAATAAGGGTTTCCTTTGCCATCCGTTTCAGCGAATTGATCACCTGGTGCTGCGCCATCCGGTAAACATATCCGCCAAACTGTTCTATCTGCGAGAGGTTGGACCGGTCTTTCCACAGCTTCAGGAAAATATCCTGGATGATATCCTCCGTCATCTCCGGTGAACCGGTTGCGCGCAACAGGAAACCGTACAACTTGTGTTGATATATCCGGAAAAGGCCGGCAAATGCGGCTGAATCGCCTTCTGCAGCAAGCCTTAAAAGATTTTTTTCATTGTTCGCGGACTCCATGGCAGCGGAATAGAAGAATCGTGGAATGCTATTTCATAACGTCCTGGTAAAAATAGGAAATAATTTTCTTCGCGGGCGGTTTTTATGCCCCGGGCGGTTTTGTTTTGCATTGCAACCGTTCCCACAATTTTTTTCCCGGCCAAAAACTGCATCCGGAATATCAAAATGGATATTGGTTTTCCGGACTCCGGCGGATACTTTTGGGCAGACGTTATGAAAGCGCGTTATGAATCGTCTTCCGGTAAAGGTCCGGCGAAACGCCCGTCTTCACCTTGAAGATCTTTGAGAAATAAAAAGCGGATTCAAATCCCGTTTCGGCGGCAATGACCTTCACGGATATCGAAGGGTCCGCCAGCAGCATCTTCGCCTTTTCGATCTTTAACTGCAGCAGGTACTGCCCGGGCGCAATGCCGGTATATTGCCGGAATGCCTTGCGCAGCCAGGAATAACTGACGCACAACTCCTCCGCCACATGCGCTATCGAAAGACGCTGGTCCGCCTTCGCCCGAATGATGGCCATAGCCTTATCCACAATATTCTCCGGCACATCTTCCTGCCGCAGCGCCGCCTGCCTGCCCCAGGCATGCAGGTAACCCAGCAGATGCTGTACAGCGCCGGAAACGAAGGGCTGGTAACCGGGTTTCTCCGTTCGTGTACAGTCAATAATGCCCGGCAGCAGTTGCAGGATGGTTTCCTGGAGGCCCGTCCGGAGCAGGGGTTTATCCGGACTGATGAACCCGTTTTGCAGAAGGCCCGTGGCGGCATCCCCTTTGAAACCCACCCACCACTCGTCCCAGCCCGTATCCGGGTTGGGACGGAAACGGTGCCATTCACCGGGGAAAAGGAGCATGACCGTTCCTGCGGCCACATCCGTAAGCGGGCAATGTGCGGATTCAAAGCTGCCGGCCCCGCGGGAGATGTAGATCAGCTGGAATTCCTGCAGCACCCGCCCCTGCTCCCAGCGGAAATGGTGATGCGCGGGATGCCCGGGACGGGGATAGGCTTCCGCCCTGCCGATGCTGTTGCAGCCGGCATTCAGCACATACATTCCCCAGCGCTGGTCTTCCACGCTCACGGGCAGGTATTTGTAATAATTGATCACGATTAAAAATAACTAAAAATGAACAACGGACAACTCAGGATCGGTCTGTTCGGTATCGGTCTGGATACCTACTGGCCGCAGTTTGAAGGGCTGAAGGAGCGGCTCGAAGGCTATCTGCAAAAAGTGGAGGCGAAACTCTCCGCCATTCATCCGCACATTATCAATGCCGGGCTGGTGGATTCGACGGACAAGGCTTTTGCCGCCGGAAAGCGCTTCCGCCGCGAGGAAGCAGATGTTATTTTCCTATACGTCACCACCTATGCGCTCTCCTCCACCGTGCTGCCCGTCGTGCAAAATGCAAAAGTGCCGGTGATCATCCTCAACCTATCTCCTGAAGCAGCGATCGATTATACCGCCTTCAATGCGATGACGGACAGAACAAAAATGACTGGCGAATGGCTGGCTTACTGTTCCGCCTGCCCCGTTCCCGAGATCGCCAATGTATTCAGCCGCACCGGCATCCGCTTTCACCAGGTCACCGGCATGCTGAACGATGACCCCGATTGCTGGCAGGAGATACAGGAATGGGTCGAAGCCGCGCGTGTAGCCCATACCATGGCCAACAACCGCCTGGGCTGCATGGGCCATTACTACAGCGGCATGCTCGATATCTATACAGATCTCACGCAGCAGTATGCCTATTTCGGTGGACATATTGAACTGCTGGAAGTGGAGGAACTGGTGAGTTTCCGCAGGGAGGTGAGTGCCGCGGCCACAAAGGAACGCCTGCAGTTATTCCGGCAGGTATTCGACATTCAGGCGGATTGTTCCGCAGCAGAACTGGAAAAGGCCGCTGTCACCTCCGTGGCGCTCGACAAGCTGGTGGCGCAGCATCAACTCGGGTCCATGGCCTATTATTATAAAGGCAGCGGGAATCCGGACAATGAGCAGGCCATTGCCTCCATCATCCTCGGCAATTCCCTGCTTACCGCCAACGGCGTACCGGTGGCCGGTGAATACGAAGTGAAGAACGCACAGGCCATGAAGATCATGGATGCATTCGGGGCCGGCGGCTCTTTTTCGGAATATTACGCCGTTGATTTCAAAGACGATGTGGTGTTGATGGGGCATGACGGGCCGGGGCATATCGCCATTGCGGAAGGCAAAACCAAAGTGCGGCCGCTGTACGTGTACCACGGCAAGGTGGGCAGTGGCCTGTCCGTAGAAATGTCCGTAAAGAACGGCCCGGTAACCCTGCTTTCCGTGGTGGAAAAGAAGGATGGCAGGCTGATATTGCTCACGGCCGAAGGGGAATCCGTTCCCGGCCCCATCCTGCAGATCGGGAATACCAACAGCCGCTACCGCTTTGCGGGAGGGGTAAGGCATTTCATCAACAGCTGGAACAGTCACGGTCCCGCGCACCATTGCGCCGTAGGCATCGGGCATATTGCCGCGAAGATCGAAAAACTGGGATTGCTGCTTGGGATGGACGTGGAAAAGGTCTGTTAGCGGGCGGTTTGTTGGATCGCCGCGCTTACAGTAACTTTAGCGGAACAAGTGTCCGCTCATGCAAGAAGTTACCACCGCCTGGCTGCAATCCATAGAAGCCCTGAAAGATGTTCCGGCTGATCAGCTGCAATGGATGATCAGCCAGAGCCGCCATTACCTCCTTCAACCCGGAGATTTCCTGTTCAGGGCCGGAGAACCGATCACCGGCACGCATATCGTTATTTCCGGAAAACTCCGGATACACCAGCGGCAGGAGGAGATCATCCGGTTTGAGGCAAAGACCATCAGCGGGTACCTGCCTTTCTCCAGGGGGAAAGTGGCGCCGGTATTCGGCGAAGCCATGGAAGCATGCCAGATCATGACATTCCCCATAGAAAAGGCGCGGGAACTGATCAGCACACATTATGAGCTGACCCAGGCGCTGGTGCATTTCATGACCACCCGCGTGCGGGAATTTACCTCCCTGCAGCTGCAGAACGAGAAAATGCTGGCCCTGGGCAAACTGTCCGCCGGCCTCGCCCATGAGCTGAACAACCCCGCCGCCGCTGTTGTGCGCGGCGCTGTGACCCTGAAAAAACACCTCCAGATGGAACCGGAAACGTTCAAAAAGATCGTTTCCATCCGGATGAATGAAGCGGACGTGGATATCGTCAGTAACAGGATGTTCGAAGTGCTGCGCCAGCCGGAAAAACCGAAACTCTCCCTGATGGAACGCTCCGCGAAAGAAGACGAACTGGTGGAGTGGCTGGATGAACATGCCGTGGAAAATGCTATGGAACTGGCCGAGAATTTCGTGGAATTCGGGTTCAACACCGGCGACCTCGATGCGTTCAAAGCGCATATTCCCGCTCCCTACATCTCTCCCATTTTCAACTGGATCAATGCCAACCTCGTCACCGAAAAAATGGTGACGGACATCGAAGAAGCCTCCAACCGCATCGCTACCCTCGTCAAATCCGTGAAAACATTCACGCATATGGACCAGGGGCATGCCAAACAGCTGACCGACATTCACACCGGCATAGAGAACACGCTGGCCATGCTGCAGCACAAACTCCGCAAAGGCAATATCACCGTTACCCTGCATGCGGATCACAGCCTGCCGCAGATCAAAGCGCTGGTAGGCGAATTGAACCAGGTGTGGACCAACCTGATAGATAACGCTGTGGATGCCATGGAAGGCATGCCGCAGGGTGAGCTGGAGATCCGCACGGAACCGGATAATACCTGTGTAAAAGTGACGATCACGGACAATGGCCCGGGCATTCCCCCCGAGAACATCAACCGGGTATTCGAGCCTTTCTTCACCACCAAGGAGATCGGGAAAGGAACAGGACTGGGGCTGGATATCGTCAACCAGATCATCCGGCAGCATCACGGCAACGTTAAAGTACAATCACAACCGGGACGTACGCAGTTTTTTGTATCACTCCCCATTAATGGTTAATCAGCATGAACCTACCGATCATATTATGTATCGACGATGACGCACAGGTGCTGCGTGCCATCGTCCGCGACCTGAAAAGCCGGTACCGGAACGAGTACCGGATCATCAGCACCACTGTTGTCAAAGAAGCGCTGGACAGCCTGCTGGAAATGAAGAACAAAGGCGAGACTATCGCCATGTTCATTTCAGACCAGCGTATGCCGGACATGGAGGGCGTTGCCTTTCTCGAAAAAGCCCGGCAATTCTATCCGGAGGCGCGCCGGGTACTGCTCACCGCATATTCGGATACGGACGCCGCCATCCGCGCCATCAACACCGTGCAGCTGGATTACTACCTCGTGAAGCCATGGGACCCGCCGGAAGAGAAACTCTACCCGATCATCAACGAACTGCTGGACGACTGGCAAAACACCTATCATCCGGATTTCAAAGGCATCAAAGTGGTGGGCTACCAGTTCTCCCAGAAGTCCCACGCCATCAAGGATTTCCTCGCCGGTAACCTCATTCCCTACCAATGGCTCGATATCCAGTCCACCGAAGAAAGCAAACGCCTGCTCTCGCTGAACAACCTGTCCATGCAGGACCTCCCCGTAGTGTTCCTGGAAGACGGCGGATACCTGGCAACACCAACAATCCTGGAGATCGCCCGGAAAGTAGGCCTGAACCCGCAGATCAAACATGATGTGTACGATGTGGTGATCATCGGCGCAGGGCCGGCGGGACTTGCCGCCGGGGTGTACGGCGCTTCCGAGGGATTGAAAACTTTACTGATAGAACGGCGTGCGCCGGGTGGACAGGCCGGCACCAGTTCCCGTATCGAGAACTACCTGGGCTTCCCCACCGGCCTCAGCGGCGCTGAGCTCACCCGCCGCGCCATCACCCAGGCTACCCGCCTGGGAACGGAATTCATCACCCCGCAATCTGTGAAAGATATCCGCCAGAAAGACGGCTACAACAAGATCATCCTCGAAGATGGTACCGAAGTCAATACCCGTAGCGTGATCATCACTACCGGGGTGGACTACCGGAAGCTGGACACACAGGGCATTGCGGATTTCACCGGCGCCGGCGTGTACTACGGCGCAGCGATGACCGAGGCCGCAGCCTGCAGGGATAAAGAGGTATATATCGTCGGCGGCGGCAATTCAGCCGGCCAGGCGGCCATGTATCTCTCCAAATTCGCCAAGAACGTGTACATCCTCATCCGCAAGGATGATCTCACCAGCACCATGTCCGCCTACCTGATAGAGCAGATCAAAGGCGCTCCCAACATTCATGTACGCCCCCGCACGGAGATCACCGCCGCTTACGGGCACGAAAAGCTGGAACGCCTTGTCATCAGCAACATCGATACCAAAGCAACATCCGAAGAAACCGCTGATGCGCTGTATGTATTCATCGGTGCAAAACCTTATACGGACTGGATTGCGCTGAATATCATCAAGGATGACAAAGGTTTCATTGAAACAGGCCGTGAACTGCGGAACTATGATGCCTTCAATAAAATATGGAAACAGACCCGTGACCCATACCTGCTGGAAACCAGCTGTCCCGGCATCTTTGCAGCCGGTGATGTCCGCGCCCGTTCCATGAACCGCGTAGCCGCCGCCGTTGGGGAGGGTTCCATGGCTATCAGTTTTGTACATAAATATCTTGCTGAAGTAAAATAACGATACTATGCCTTGCCAGCACATACAGGATATCGACACCCTGAAAACAGCGAAGGAACGCGCCTGCGAAGAATGCCGGAAACACGGCGGGCACTGGCTGCACCTCCGTACCTGCCAGACCTGCGGCGCCACGCTCTGCTGTGATGATTCACCCAAAAAGCACATGACGCAGCACTTCCATGAAACCGGCCATCCGGTAATAATATCAGCGGAACCGGGCGAGCGGTGGATGTGGTGTTATGTAGACAGTGACTTTGCGGAATATTGAGCAGTATCCGTGATCAGTACCCCGAATACCATGGTTTGGTCCATGATCGGCCGGAGGGGCATGCCTAAATTTGCGGATGAACAGGAAAACATTTATCCGCGCGGCGGGTACGCTCATGCTGCCGATACCGCTGTTCGGAAAAATTCATAAAGAAACTGCTATGTTTGATACTGCCATTATCGGCGGCGCCTCCGCAGGCCTCGCCGCCGCGCTCACACTAGGCCGCTCCGCCCGGAAAACCGTTGTATTCGATACCGGCGCTCCCCGTAACAGGCCGGCCGCGCATGCCCATAACTTCTTTACGCGGGACGGTGCTCCGCCATCGGAGATTCTGGCTATCGGCAGGGAACAACTAAAACCCTACCCCTCCGTGCAGCTGATGCAGGAGGAAGTCATCTCCGCCGAAAAGAATGGTGCTCATTTTCAACTGAAAACCGCATCCGGCAAACAGTTCAGCGCCCGCAGCATCATCCTGGCAACAGGCGTGAAAGATATCCTGCCGGATATTGAAGGCGTAGCAGCGCTCTGGGGCAACCGGGTCATTCACTGCCCGTACTGCCACGGCTGGGAAATGAAGGACCAGCCTGTAGCCATTATCGCCAACGGGGAAGATGCTGCTCACCTGGCGGCACTGGTGCGCAATCTGAACAGAGACGTGGTTATCCTCACCAATGGAAAAAGCACGATCGAAGAAAAAATGCCGGTGCCGGTGATAGAAAAGACCATCCAAAAAATGGAGGAAGATAATGATCGGATGAAGATCACCTTCTCCGACGGCAGTTCCATTTACAAAGGCGCGGCTTATCTGAAAGTGGCCCGCGTGGACTTCCGCAATGCCCTCGCTCAGCAGCTGGGCTGCGAACTGCAGGAAGGCGGGGCGGTAAAAGTAGATAACATGTTCAAGACCACCGTGCCGGGCGTGTTCGCGGCTGGAGACCTGTCCCAACCCGGCCTTCACCAGGTATCCATAGCCGCGGCCGGCGGGCACACAGCTGCAGCGGTCTGCAACAGGATGCTGAGTATGGAGGATTTTGCGAAGTTGTAAAGACGGATGGCCATCAGGCAATAAAAGGAGGAGATGAACCAAAAAAAAAGTGAAGGCGCCGGGAATCGCGTAAACGAAATTATCTCCATCAGCGACCTGAATAAAAAGAGGTTGAGGATTGAATGAACGATGACAGGTCTCCATCAGGGCCCGAATTAATCAGGGCTGACCATTACTTTTTGGTCAGCCCTCCTTTTTGTTTCATCCCCTTATTCCGCCGCCTCCGGCGTCAGCTTCGGGTCCAGCACATTGTAATAGTAAATGCCTTCTTTTCGCAGCAGCGGCAAAAAAGCTTCCAGCCGTTTTTCAAACTGCGCATAGTCCCGCTTCACCGGCTTCGTCCATGCCGCTTCCGCAAACGCCAGCAAGCGCGGGAAGGTCAGGTAATACATCCGCTGATCGCTCACGATCGTTTCAGACCAGAGGTTGGCCTGTACACCTTCCACCAGTTTGCTTTGCTGCACGGAAGCGGGCAAACCCTTCAGCGTAAAGTCATACACATCTTTCAGAGGATTGTAGGCTCCGCCTCTCCAGCGGCGGCCTTTCAGGTTCGTGCTGTCCTGCACGAAATCGAAATAGAACGGCAGGCGCGGGCAAAGCACTACCCGGTAACCTTTTTCAACGGCGGAGGTCAGTTGCTCCGGCTTATCGTGGCGCCACCAGAAAACGATGGTCTTCTTCGAAGGCAGAGCGGATTCGGTCACCTCATCCCATCCCAGCACATC
Organism: Chitinophaga sp. XS-30; assembly: GCF_008086345.1. Classification (NCBI taxonomy): domain Bacteria; kingdom Pseudomonadati; phylum Bacteroidota; class Chitinophagia; order Chitinophagales; family Chitinophagaceae; genus Chitinophaga; species Chitinophaga sp. XS-30. The sequence goes on from NZ_CP043006.1 coordinate 364,331, forward strand.
ATTGTTCAGCTTCAGGAGCGTATCGGCCATACGTTTCAGGAAATAATGCTCCACCTGCACCAGCGAGTTCAGCTGCTCCTTTTGCATAAGGCGTTGTACAGCGGCATCGCTATTCCAGGCCTGGCTGCCGAAGCTCACTTCATCTCCGCCGATGTGGATCATCTGCGAAGGGAACAGCGCATCCACTTCTTTCAGGATATTGGTCAGGTACTGATAGGTTTCTTCCTTGCCGGGGTTGAAGGTGAAATCAGGGTAACGGGGAGAACCGCCGCCGCTGAACTCCGGATAGGCCCGGTTGGCGGCCCTGGCATGACCGGGCATATCAATCTCGGGTATCACGGTGATATGGCGCGCTGCCGCATACGCCACGATCTCTTCAACATCCTGCTGCGTATAATATTGCGCCGGAGCGGTGGAATCATGGAAACTGCCGATACCGCCCACCAGCGCCAGGCGGGGGTATTGCCGGATCTCTATGCGCCAGCCCGGATCGTCCGTCAGATGCCAGTGAAAACGGTTGAGCTTGTAGAAAGCCATTTCATCAAGGATCTTTTTCACCTCCTGCTTTCCGAAGAACTGCCGGGATTCATCCAGCATGAAGCCACGCCACCTGTACAGCGGTGTGTCCCGGATATTCCAGCAGGGAATGCCCGCGGCTTCCTGTTTCGCCCTTACCAATTGCAGCAGCGAAACGGCACCGTAGAAAATGCCGGCATCACCGCCGGCGCTGATGGTTACCGTACGGCTGTTCATATGCAGCGTGTAGGCTTCGGGGTTATTGTTCTTTTCTCTTTTCAGGATGATGGCGTTTCCGCTGGCGGCGGGTTGTATGGAAACACGGATGCCCGCATACCGCAACAGCTGTTGCTGAAGCATATGCGCCGTTGCCTCAAGGGAGGGTTCTGCAGCCACAATGGCCGTTCCGTCATTCAGCAAAAAATGCCCGCCGGCCTTTTCATATTGGTCCGGCAGCGGGATCACGGGGCAGGACTGTTGCGCAAAGGACTGCAACCCAATGCCCATGCATGTCAGCAGGAGAAAGGATAATCTTATCATACTTGGTAGCTTGTTATTAGATGAGGATAAAAGTATAAAAACTTTTTAACGCTATTTAATTTGAGTGTTTGCAGGTAACCGACTATCTTTCCGCAAAACAGAAAGACATGGAAAAAAGATCATTGGGAAATACAGGGCTCGAGATCGCTCCGCTGATGTTTGGCGGCAATGTGTTCGGATGGACTGCGGATGAGGAAATGAGCTACCGGCTGCTGGACGAATTTACGGATGCGGGATTCAATGCTATTGATACCGCGGATACTTATACGGCCTGGGTACCCGGCAATACCGGAGGCGACTCCGAAAGGCTGATCGGGAAATGGCTGCAGCGCACCGGCAAGCGGGACCAGGTGGTGATCGCCACCAAAGTGGGCGGCAAATTCAGCGAAGAAAAAAAGGGATTGAAAAAAGAATATATCCTCAGTCAGGTGGAGGACTCCCTGCAACGACTGCAAACCGATTATATCGATCTGTACCAGTCCCACTACGATGACCCGGAAACGCCGATAGAAGAAACGCTGGAAGCCTTTACCATACTGGTAAAATCCGGGAAGGTGCGGGCCATCGGTGCATCGAACATTACGGTAGACCGGCTGGCGGATTCCATCATCACCAGCGAGGATAATGATTTTGCCACTTACCAGACGCTGCAACCGGAATACAATCTCTTTGACCGGGAACGATATGAGCAGGAATTTGAGCAGTTCGCGCTGATCAACAAAATTGCCGTGATCCCTTATTTTTCGCTGGCCAGCGGCTTCCTCACAGGAAAATACCGCGCAAAGGCCGATATCGCCGGAAGCAGCCGGGAGAAATATCTGGATAAATACTTTACCGAACGCGGCTTCAAAATACTCAATGCACTGGAGAACGTGGCCGCGCAATATGACAGCAAACCCGCTGTGGTTGCCCTCGCCTGGCTCCTTACCCGGCCGGGTATCGCAGCACCGATCGCCAGCGCCACCAATCCTGAGCAACTGAAAGATATGATGGCCTCGGTTTCCCTGAAACTGGACAAAGGCGACCTGGATATCCTGAACAGCGCTTCCGCCTATTGAGATCATGCAACCGGAATATTATCCGGGGGTGTTTTCTGCGGAAAACACCCCTTTTTTTATTCACTGGTACTTTGTTCCATAATAAATCATTATATTAACAGCAATAACCGTCTAATGCTTCCCGCACCCTCCATACTTTTAGTTGATGATGATATCGACGACCAGGAAATTTTCACCTCCGCGCTCGCCTTTATCGATCCATCAATCATTTGCTCTATTGTTCCAAACGGCATGGAAGGCATCCGGCTGTTGAAGAATGCCGTATCGATGCCGGACCTGGTTTTCCTTGATCTCAATATGCCGCTCATGAATGGCATTCAGTTCCTGAAAGAAGCCAAAGGCATCAGCGGCGTAAAAGATGTACCGGTGATCATCTACTCTACTGCATCCGATATCCGGACGATAGAAGAAGCCAAACAGGCGGGAGCACATCAGTTCATCACCAAACCTGAAAAATTCTCCGAACTGGTAGGATTATTGCATGAGCTTCTATATCCGGCAACAAAATAGCTGCCCTACCAACTTTGTTAGAAAACATCGGCCATACTGTCCATACCGTTACCCATAAATTCCTCGAAGGCGGAGGTGAACTAGGAGCGATGATCCGGTCATTCGACTGGGCCTCAACCCCTGCAGGCCCTCCTGAGCAATGGCCCCAGAGCCTGCGTACAACAGTGAGCATCATATTGAACTCCCGCTTTCCCATGTTCCTCTGGTGGGGAAAAGAAATGATCCAGTTTTATAACGATGCGTACCGTCCCAGCCTGGGCATGAACGGCAAACACCCTGTGGCTGTCGGTCAGCGGGGAGAAGACTGCTGGCCGGAAACATGGCCGGTAATCAAACCGCTCATCAAAGAAGTATGGGAGGGCGGCTCCATCTGGAGGGAGGATCAGCTGATCCCCATTTACCGGGACGGAAGACTCGAAGATGTGTACTGGACCTTCAGCTATTCCCCCGTCAGGGATGATAACGGGGAAATCGGAGGGGTGCTCGTCATCTGCCACGAAACCACGGAAAAAGTAAAGGCGCGGCAAAAAATAGAAACCGCGGAAAAGAAATTCCGCAATATCGTAAAGCAGGCCCCTGTAGGTATTGCTATCCTGAAAGGTCCGGATTTTATTGTGGAAACGGTCAACGATAAATACCTGAAACTGATGCAGGTAACGGAACAACAGATCAGGAAAGAACCGCTGTTTGAGATACTGCCGGAGATCAAAACTGCTGTGGAACCATTACTCACCACGGTACTCAAAACGGGTAAGCTATGCTACGGCCGGGAGTTTGAGACGAAAGAAGGTACTTTCAATTTTTTATATGAACCGCTGCGTGATGCGGAAGGGCAGATTGAAGGCGTGATCATGGTATCCAGTGAAGTAACGGAAGAAGTAAAAGCGCGCAGGAAAAGCGCGGAAGCGGAAAAGAAATATGCGGAACTGAAAGCGGTTGAAAAAAATCTTCGTGAAACGGAACTGCAACTGGAGAAACATGTGGAAGAAAGAACGTCTGACCTGCGGCATGCGAACTATAACCTCAAACGTTCCAACAGCGACCTGGAACAATTTGCCTTCATCGCCAGCCATGATATGCAGGAACCTCTGCGGAAGATCCGCACATTCACCGCTTTGCTGGAGAACAAGCTGGATAATAACCTTGTTGACGAAGACTCCCGCAAATACCTCCATAAGATCGGTGATGCCGCGGGCAGAATGCGGAAGCTGATCAACGACATGCTCTACTACTCCCGGCTCTCCGCTGCCGGCAACACTTTCAAAACAATAGATCTCAACACGCTGATGCAAAACGTCATGAACGATTTTGAGCTGCTGATACAGGAAAAAAATGCCGTAGTACGCTGTGAAACCCTGCCGGATATTCAGGCCAATCCCCTGCAGATCACGCAGCTCTTTACCAATTTGCTCAGCAACTCCCTGAAATTCAATAACAGCCCGAGACCCGAGATCATGATAACTGTACGTCCCCTGTCGGCGGCACAGGTGGCGAACTTCGAAGGGCTTAACCATCAACTCTCTTACCAGCGGCTGGAATTTTCCGATAATGGCATAGGCTTCGATCAGCGTTATGCGGAACAGATCTTCACCATCTTCCAGCGCCTGCACACCAAAAACGAATACTCCGGAACAGGCATCGGGCTGGCCCTCTGCAAAAAGATCGCGCTGAACCACCAGGGAAACATCTTCGCTTACTCCGGCGCAGGGCAGGGCGCCACTTTCCACGTATTGCTGCCGGAAACACAATCAGTGTTATAATCAACTTACATTATATTATACATAAACGGTATCTGAATTTTCTTCCTGACATGTTACCGGCGTATGTGAAGGATCATTACATTTACACAAGATCATCAACCTGACTGCATGCCCCGGAGCAACTAACCGACTGTCGTATTCGTATATCAGACAAAGGATTTAATCATCTGTATGAAGCACTTCCTGCTGCTCATATTGCTGGGCGCTGCCCTGGCGGCAAAAGCCGATCACATTACCGGCGGGGAGATGTATTATACTTATACGGGCTCTTCCGGCGGCATGCACAACTATCGTGTAACCCTGAAGCAATTCCGCAGCTGTGCTACAGCTAACCGCCAGTTCAGCAACCCTACGTACATCGGCATATTCAATCGTGTTACGGGAGAACGCATCCGCGACATACAGGTACCGCTGCGCTATGAAGAGCAGATCAGCACCACCAGCAACGACCCCTGCATTACGCGCGCGCCTTTTGTATGCTACTACGTGGGTTACTGGGATTTCGATATCTCGTTGCCGGATTCGCCGGATGGATATATCCTCACCTCCCAGGTAACTTTCCGCGTGGACGCGATCAATAACCTCGCAAATAATTACGACCGGATCGGGGCGACCTATACGGCGGAGATCCCCGGTACGCCGGCTGTGGACAATAACAGCGCCAGGTTCGTAGGTACGGACCTGGTGACCATCTGCGCGGAGAACAGCTTTACTTACAGCTTTGCGGCCCAGGATAATAACGGGGATGAGCTGCGTTACTATTTCTGTGATGCCTACCAGACCATCGGGTATGTGGCCAACAACCCCGGAGGCGGTGGCGGAGGAGGTGGTGGTGGCAATAACAGCGCGCCACCGGCGGCGCCACCGTATTATGGTGTGCCTTACGGCAGCGGATTCTCGGGAGACAGGCCATTGGGGGGACGGGTGAACATCGATCCCGCAACAGGCCTCATTTCCGGTATTGCGCCCGGTGTAGGCATTTACGTAGTGACGGTTTGCGTGCAGGAGATCAGGGACGGCGTGGCGATAGCTACCCAGCGCAAAGACCTGCAGATCAATATCACCGGCTGCACCATCGCCGCCGCATCCCTGCAGCCGGAATACATGCTTTGCGGAAATTCGCAGCAGCTGGTGGTGGCCAATCAATCCAACAGCCCCCTGATCTCCACCTGGAACTGGGAGTTCACCAACAGCGCAGGAGCCGTAGTATTCAATTCCGGCAACCCGGTGGCCGACCATACCTTCGCAGTGCCGGGCGTGTACGATATCAAGCTTACGACCAACCGCGGGTTGCAATGCCCGGATTCCACCACTGCCAAAGCCATCGTATTCCCGGGTTTTGAACCGGGCTTCTCCGTAGTGGGGGCCTGCATCAACAGACCGGTCATTTTTACGGACCAGACCACCACGGCGCATGGCACGGTCAACTATTGGGACTGGGACTTCGGAGAGCCTTCTCTGCAAACGGACCGCTCTTCCGACCGAAACCCCGCATTCAGCTACCCCACCATGGGCCGCAAACAGGTGCGCCTTATCACCGGCAACAGCGTGGGCTGCAGAGATACCATCGTCAACCCGCTGGATATCCTGGATAAACCGCCGATTGGCCTGGCCTTCCGGGATACGCTCATCTGCCCGCCGGACCAGTTGCAGCTGCAAGCCACCGGCACCGGCACATTCACCTGGTCCCCTGCCGTGAACATCACCGGCGGCAATAGTGCCAGCCCCCTCGTTTCACCTGTCAGCGATACAAAATATTATGTGGACCTGGATCAGGACGGATGCCTGAACCGCGATTCCGTCATGATCCGTACAGTCGGTCACGTTACCCTGTCTGCCCCGGCGGACACGACTATCTGCCAGGGCGACCCTATCCGGCTGCGGCCGGTTTCGGACGGGCTGCTGTACACCTGGGGGCCGGCTGCCAGCCTGGATGATCCTTCCTCCCGCGAACCGCTGGCCACCACCGTCAATACCACCGTGTACACCGTTACCGCCACCATCAGCAACTGCTCGGCAACGGACCAGGTTACGGTACGCACGGTACCCTATCCGCTGGCTGCAGCCGGGCCGGATACCACCATCTGTTTTGGCACTCCGGCACAACTGCACGCCACTACCAACGGCAATGCCTATTCCTGGGATATTATCGATGCGGGACTGAACACCGTGGTATATCCAACGGAAACCACCACTTACATCTTTTCTGCATACGATAACCGCGGATGCCCCAAACCCACCAGAGACACTGCCGTGGTGACCGTGCTCCCGGAAATAGCAGCCTTTGCCGGACGAGATACCGCCGTGGTCATCGGGCAGCCGCTGCAACTGAACGCCAGCGGAGGCACACAATACACCTGGTCGCCCCCGCTCGGCCTGTCGGCCTTGACTATCCCGGACCCCATAGCAACATACTCGTCCCCCAACCGCGGCATCCGCTACAAAGTGCTGGTGCAAAACACAGCAGGATGCGCGGATTCCGCATTCCTCAACGTAAAGGTCTACAGCACACTTCCCACCGTATTTGTGCCAACAGCATGGACGCCTAACGGAGACGGCATCAACGACCAGCTCAGGCCCATCGCAGCAGGCATGCAGGAAATACAGTACTTCATGATATACAACCGCTGGGGGCAGCTGGTGTTCACCAGCCGGCAGAACGGCGTGGGCTGGGATGGCCGCATCAACGGCGTGCCGCAGTCCAGCGGCGTGTACGTCTGGCAGGTAAAAGCAGTGGATTATCTCGGGCTGGATTTCTTCAGCACCGGTACCGCAACACTGATCCGCTGACACGCTCCTCGCTGCAAACTAGTTTGCTCTGTTAATGTTTTTGTGCGCATATGCGAATGCCTTACATTTACACCGTCACGAAGCCCCGAAAAAAACGTTTGTGAAAGACTGTTAACATGAAACTACCGTCCCCAATTGCCCGTCTCGTACATGCAGGCACTGCGGGAAAAGATGACGACCAGCAGTTGCGGATCATCATCATCAATTCCCTCGGCCTGACGATCGCCTCCCTTGCCATGATCATGGGACTGTTGTTCTATGCCCTCACCGCCAAACTGCAGATACTCATTCCCGCCACCGTTGGCGCCGCGTGTTTCCTGCTCATTATCTGGCTGAACAAAAAAGGGAAACATGAATCCGCCAGTGTGTTCATGCTCGTGTACCAGGCGATATGGGCCAGCTACTATGCCATATTGCTGGGGCCGGGATCCGAGATCGTATCCGCCCTGATCTTCATGATCTGCGCGGCCTTCCTCCTGTATAAAAAACGATCATCCATTCTCATCTGCGCCATCACCACATCGGCCGCGCTCATATTCATCGAGGTCAGTTATTACAACGCATGGTTCACCCCCCTGGCACTGGAACATCACATCCTTTCCATTATCCGCTGGAACTGCATTCTCTTTATCCTGATCATGAATACGATGGCGATATTGCTGAACAAAAGGAAAAGCCGTTCACTCGTCAATGCATTGAAAGAGCAATCGGAAAAACTGGAAAAAGCCAATCTCTCCAGGCGCAACTTCCTGCAGGAGACCAGCCATGAGATCCGCAATCCGCTGAACGCCATTTTCGGCATCGTGCAACTGATGAAAATGGAGGAAGATGACGGGGAAATACCCGCATCCCTGAAACCCTTGATCGATAACCTGTATGTAGCCAGCTTTAATGTAAAAGGCATCATCAATAATGTGCTGGAACTTTCCCGCATAGAAGCCGGGCAAACCGATGAGCTGCATCGCAAGGAAATGGCGATCCGGCAGCGCGTGCACAATTTTACAGGCATCTATGAATATGTGGCCAATGCAAAGTCCGCGCATATAGCGCTGAGCTTCGATGAATCCCTGCCGGATTTTGCTTATACGGACGAGATCAAGCTTTCACAGATCATCAGCAACCTGCTGACGAACGCCATTCATTTTACACGGCCTCACAGCCTGATCCGTGTGCACAGTGGCGTAAAGAACGACTATTGGTACATCAGCGTAACGGACGAGGGAAGCGGCATAGAAAAAGAAAAGCTGCAGAACATCTTTCAGCCTTTTGTGCGGGAACGCAGCACCTTTTCGGAGGGCACGGGGCTTGGATTGTATATCTCCAAACACTTTGCGGAACTGATGAACGGCAACATCACGGTGGAATCAACGGAGGGTAAAGGCACTACGTTCACCGTATGGCTCCCCATGTCAGACACCAGCGGCATCAGGGCGCAACCGCCGCACAAGAGTGAGGCGCCGGTGCATTTCTCCGGCAAAGCGGTATTACTGATCGAAGACGACAAGATGAGCCAGGTGATCCTGCGCAACTTCCTTAATAGCCTGGGCATTGCCGTGCGAACGGCGGACAATGGGGTAGAAGGGCTGGCGGCGGCGCGTTCGCAGCCGCCGGACCTCATTATTCTCGATTCCTACATGCCGCGGATGAACGGGAAGGAAACGCTCTTTCATATCCGGCAGGACCCTCAGCTGCAGCATATTCCGGTGATCGTGGCATCAGGGGATGCCTTCACCGAAACAGCCAGCGGCTTCCTGCGGGAAGGCGCCGATGAATATGTTATCAAACCTGTTGAGTTCGGGGCCCTGCAGCATGTGCTGGAAAAATACCTCAATGGCGCGTCACAGCTTGCGGCTTCTCCGGCGCCACCCACTACCGGGTGACGGTGTCTATTTAGCCGGCCGCACAGGATGTTCTATGGAAATATTTTCAGGGTGATAGATCATACTTCCTTACCAACCCCTCTAGTCCGCGTTGATCATCAAGTACAATCGTGTATATCCACCGATAATGATCCTGTTGCCAGAAACTAATTATCTGGTATGCCCTCAATTCTCCAAGAAGTTCCTTCAGCGCTTTATGCTCCAGGTAACAAATAAGAATATGAAAATAGGTATCCGTTTCGCCTCCGCTACCATCAGGAAAATTGATCTTAGGGTGCGGGTACATTGATTTTAATTGGCCAAGCACGTCCTCTTTCGATTGATGATCACTTACGAACCAATGGAGCTGTTCATGAATAAATGTCGACAATAACAGGTCGTCGTCTCTCAAATGGCGCGTGTTGAGCGTAAGAACAGGGTGACTATGCGGAATTACGCGATACCCGCTTTCTATTATTATCTTTCTTGTAAAAATCCACCTTTTAATATCATAGGATGATATCAGTTTCAACAATTGGTCTTTCGTTCGAATCTCAAGAGAATCCTGGTTTTTCAACTGAATCTCAAGTTGATCATTCTGAGCCAGGGAACTATTAATTGTCAGAATGACCAATAAGTGAAGGATAAGTAAGGTTCTCATTTGCAGCATGTAGAATAAGCCCAAATATATTCAATCTTCAATTAATCCTCTTCCGTCAGCCCCTCAACACCATCTTTGCCGTACAGACCTTTGCATATCCGGCAGAATTTAACGAAATTGCTGCTTAGGTGGTGCATGCGCACTGTTACTGTTGTTGCTTCAAAACAACTGTCTTTCAGTCAAATGCATAACTTTTTGTCACTTTTATTACCTAATCACTACCAGTTATGAAAGCAAAAACCCTCATCCTTTGCCTGGTGTGCGCGGCATGGCCATTCATGCGCAGCACCGCCCAGCAGGCCACCCTCGAAAAGATATGGACCTCGGACACTACGCTCCGGGTACCGGAATCCGTGTACTTTTACGCCAAAGAGAACATTTTATTTGTCGCCAATATAGACGGTACGCCCTGGGCAAAAGACGGCAACGGGTTTATTTCAAAGATGACGCCGGACGGAAAGATCACCATGCTGAAATGGGTGGACGGCCTCAATTCCCCGAAAGGCATGGGCATTTATGGGGAAACATTGTATGTGGCCGATATGGATGAACTGATCCTGATCGATGTCAGCAGCGGCAGCATCATCAAACGGGAAAAATTCGAAGGCGCGGAAAACCTGAACGATGTTACCGTAGACCCTAAAGGCATAGTGTACGTTTCCGATTCAAAATTGAAAAGAGTGTACACCTACAACAAGGGCGCCATCTCGCTGATGCTGGAAAACCTGGGTAGCCCTAACGGACTGCTTTATCGCCCCCGCGGCTTGCTGGTGCTCACGAACGGTGGTTTGCACCGCGTCGGAAAAAATAAAAAACTGACAGAACTGGCGAAGATCGCCAAATCTCCGGATGGCATCGAGCATGTTAAAGGAGATGAATTCGTAGTTTCGTGCTGGCAGGGCGAAATGTTCTATGTAGATGCCAAGGCCGGCACTGCTGTCAAATTGCTGGATACGCAGGCACAAAAGCTGCAGACGGCAGACATCGGGTATGATCCAAAAAAACGGATCGTATATGTGCCGACCTTCTTCGGGAACACGGTTACTGCCTATCAACTGAAGGTGGCAAAATAAAACGGCTGCCCTTACACCTGGAATGAGCTTGTTGAAGATTTACGGTTTCCTTACAGCATTGGTATTTTGCCTGCCTGCCGTTGCGCAGGAGCATAATACGCCTACGTTCCATCATCTTACCATCGGGGAGGGCCTCTCCGGCAACCATGTATCGGCTATTCTGCAGGACAGGAAAGGGTTTATCTGGATCGCCAGCACGGCGCTCCAACGCTACGACGGCAAACAGCTCGTTACCATAGCGCAGTTCGACCGGCTGCCGGGTTCCATTTATTACAATGATATCGCGCTGCATGAAGATCGGCAGGGCCGCATCTGGATGGGCACACCGGAGGATATCCGGTACTTCGACCCACTGACTGCGCATGTAAAGGACGTGCCGCTGGAAGCCGGGCTGCGGACCGCCGGGAACATCAATTGCCACACTATCGTGCAGGACGGCCAGGGAACCGTATGGGCCACCACGCGGAACGGCCTTATTCAACTGGACGAAGCCCGGCAGGTGTTCCGGAAACCGCCAGGCATACCGGACAGCATCCGCACCGAAATGAACAGCGGCATTGCGGAGGACGGCGCCGGCCGGTTGTGGATCAGCGGGAAATATGGCCTGTATATCCTCGGTAAAGACCGTAAAACAATATCCGGTTACGCTAACAATCCCACCGGCATTTCCGCACTGAACATCCGCGCCAGCGCCAAGAAGATCTTCAAAGACCGGGAAAACAGGATGTGGATTGCCACACGCGGGGAAAATGACCTCTGCGCCTGGCATCCCGCCACCAACCGCCTGCGCACCTATCGCTTTCCCACTCAGGGAAACAACGGCAACGACCAGGTGTATGATATCGCCGCGGACCAGCACGGGAACATCTGGGTGGCCATGGAACATGAGGGGCTGTATCGTCACAGCAATGCCTCGGACAGCTTTAGCCTGCATATTCCGGGCAACAGGGAAGACGCCCTGGGCCTGCATTTCAACTATGAAACCAATTGCCTGCTCAACGACCGTGACGGCCATATGTGGGTAGGCACGGACCTCGGCGTCAATATCACCAGCCTGCATAATCAGTCATTTACGCGGCTGGACCATCGGGCCCGATTTCCCGGTACGGCACAACGGCTGCCGCAGGCGGAGGTTACCGGCGTTTTCAGTACAGCTAACGGTGACGTATATATCGGATACTGGGGCGCGGGCATTGCCCGGCTCGATCCGCGCCTGCACCTCCGGGCCTACTACCCCCGCCTGCCTGACGAACGCGCGCAGGCATGGAGCTTTGCAGAGCAACGCAGCGGCCATGTGCTCATCGGGCAGGAAAACGGGTACATCTCCCGCTATGATCCGCAAAAAAACAGCTTCTCCCATCACCATCCACCGGCATTCGAAGACGAGGCCGTGCTGGCCATGTTACCCGAAACGGATACCTCCGTCTGGGCAGGCCTGTATAACAACGGGCTCGTTAACTGGAACCCGGAGAACGACCAGGTGCGCACTTTCCCGCAACTCTTCCAGTTCATCCGGAACAGCACGTCCATTATGGGCATTGTGCCGCAGGGAGATTCGGTATTATGGCTGGCGGCCAGCAACGGCGGATTGCTGCGGTTCCGCAAATCGAACGGGCAGGTTGACAGACAGATCATATTCCGTTGCGGGGAAGAACCTGTCAACAACATTACCAGCCTGCTGCGCTACAACGACAGTACCCTGCTGGCCGGTACAAGCAAGGGGCTCTATTTCTACAACCTGCTGCAAAACACCTGGCAGGCACAGCTGATCAATGAAAGCCCTTTCGATGACTGGGTACTGAGCATGCATCCGGCAGGGGGACAGGATGTATGGATCACCACGCCCTACGGCTTCTACCGCCTGTCCGGCACCAAACGCCGCCTGATCGCTTTCATTCAGAATGATGATATTATAGACAATCACCGCAGGGTAAGAAGGAACATCGCCACCATGCCGGACGGATGGATGCTCGTAGGCGCATCGGACCATGTAACGGCATTCTCCATCGACCGGCTGCAGCCTAAACCCCCGCCTCCCAATGTAACGATCACCGACTTCAAGGTACTGGAACAATCCATTATCGTAGACTCGGTGGTGGACACCGGGCAACCGCTCGTCCTGTCTCACGAACAGAATTTCATCAGCATAGCATTCAAATCGCTGCAATACCACGATATCAAAACACGCTACTATTACCGGCTCGTGGGCGTTGATGCAGACTGGCTGCCCACGGAAGATCTGCGGATGGCGCGTTATACCAACCTGCCGCCGGGAGAATATACATTCCGCGTGAAAAGCATGAACATGGCCGGCGTGTTCTCCCGTCACACTACGACCCTGCATATCCTTATCCGGCCTTCGTTCTGGCAGACCTGGTGGTTCAAGGCCTTATGCATTCTCGCCGTGCTTGCACTCGTTTATGGATACTTCCGCTTCCGCGTATATCTCGTCAAAAAAGAAGAAAAAGGCCGGGCCGCCATCCGGGAAGAGCTGGCCCAGCTGGAAATGAAAGCGCTGCGCGCACAGATGAACCCGCACTTCATCTTCAATTCGCTCAATTCCATCCAGACCTTCATGATGAAGAATGAAACGGAACAGGCTTTGTCCTACCTCAGCCGCTTCGCCCGCCTGATCCGTAATGTGCTGGACAACTCACAGCTCAACAACATCTCCATCACCCGGGAAACCGGTATGCTGGAAAATTATATGGAGCTGGAAAAACTGCGGCTGGCAGATCAGTTCGATTACCGGATCATTATCGATCCGGCGCTGGACAGCGATTTTGTGGAGGTCCCCGCCATGGTGATACAACCCTTCATAGAAAATGCCATCTGGCACGGCCTGCTGCACAAAACAGACCGTGGCTTGCTGACCATAGAGTTTATCCGGAAAGAGAACAGGATACATTGCATCGTGGAAGACAATGGTATTGGCCGGACAGCTGCAACAGCCCTGAAAATGCAAAGCCACCCCAGCCATGTTTCGAGGGGGCTGCAGATCACGAAAGACCGGCTGCAGCTCTACAACAGCCGGTTCAATATGGATGCGTCATTTGATATTGAAGACCTGTACGATGAGGCAGGGCAGGCGCGCGGTACCCGCGTCAACCTGTGGTTCCCGCTGGAAGAGGATTAGCCCAGTCCGATCTCCGCATGGCGTTCCGGAATCTCTATATCCGCAAAACCCTTCTTCAGCAGCCAGTCCTTAAACACGGTCTGCACCTCATATTCCCCATGCACGAGGAAGAGTTTCTTTATGGCTTTAGGGTCCTGGCAGGCAAGCCACTGGCTCATATCCTCATAATCACCGTGTGCGCTCATGGAACGGATCATGCCTACCTCCGCCTTTACTTCAAAACGTTCGCCGTAGATGGATACTTCCTTGGCGCCGCGCATCAGCCGGCCGCCGAGGGACTGCGGTTCGCAATACCCCACGATCAGGATCGTGTTCTCCCAGCCACCGATGTTGTTCCGTATATGATGTTTCACACGCCCGGCTTCCGCCATGCCCGATGCGGAGATGATCACGCAGGGCTCCTTGCGGAAGTTGAGCATTTTGGATTGCTCCACCGTCTTGATGTACCGCAGGCCCGGAAATTCGAACGGATCATCGTCTACTTCCAACATCTTCGCCACTTTGCGGTTGAAACATTCCGGATGCATGCGGGTGACCTGCGTAGCTTCCAGGGAAAGCGGGCTGTCAATGAAAATATCCACCTGGGGCAGTTTCCCTTCCAGTTGCGCGCGGTTGAGCGCATACAGGATCTCCTGTGTACGGCCTACGCTGAATGCAGGAATGATCAGTTTGCCTTTTTTTACGATGCAGGTGTTGTGTATGTATTGCAGGATAGCGCCATCTGTTGGCGCCAGATCAGTATGCAGGGTGCTGCCGTAGGTAGATTCCATGATGATGTAATCCGCCTGCGGGAATACTTCGGGTGACTTGAGGATAGGATCGCCGTAACGGCCGATATCGCCGCTGAAAGTGATCTGCTGCGTTTTCCCGCTCTCCCGGATGCGCAGATGCACACAGGCGCTGCCAATGATATGCCCGGCATCCGTGAACAGCACTTCCACATCATCATCGATCCGGTGCCATTTGTTGTATGGCACAGGATGCAAGCGGTCGATGGCGCGTTTGGCATCATCCACCTTGTACAACGGCTCTACATATGGTTTCCCTTCACGGGCATTTTTTTTGTTCACGTAGCGCACATCATCTTCCTGTATCTCGGCGGAATCGAGCAGCAATATCTCCGTAAGGTCCCGGGAGGCCGGCGTGCAATAGATCGTTCCGTCGTAGCCCAGCTTTACCAGGCGCGGCACCAGGCCGGAATGATCGATATGCGCATGGGACAGGATCATGATATCTATCTCCGTTGCATCAAAACCGAATTCCTTGTTCAGGGTCAGCGTTTCCTTGCCCATGCCCTGAAACATCCCGCAATCCAGCAGGATCTTTTTACCATTCTTCAATGTGATCAGATGCTTGGACCCTGTAACGGTCCTCGCAGCCCCATGAAATGCAATCTTCATATTCAATCAGTTTTTCGCTTTATAGCTCCAGGTTATCCTGAACGTGGCGATCTCCGTTCCTTCTGCCGATTTGCCCGTTACCGCTATGGTAACCGCGGATGAGCCGCCGGTATCCAGCGCCGTCTGTATCGCTGCTTTTATCCGCTCGCCTTCATCACAGGTAAACCATGTGATGCTGACGGCCTTCTTCAGGAAAATGCCTTCCATGCCTGTAACCAGCATGGATACACGCGGACCGGCATATGCCATCGACAACAGGCCGGTGCTCATTTCAGCAGCCATCGCCAGGCAGGCGAAATAAGTAGAGCGGAAAGGGTTCTGGGAAAGCCAGCGATAAGGCACCCGGATAACGCAACGCTGTGCGTCCATCTCCTGCACCCGTACACCCGCCAGCCACGCGGAAGGCAGCTTCCAGAGCAGGTACAAAGAGAACTTCAGGCGGCTGTTCACCAGCCGGATAAAACGGTCCGTCTGTTCGGGTGTTGTGCTCAAATTACCGGGTTGTTAGATGGTGTGTACATATGCCTGTATCGCCTGCTGCGCATTCACCTCCGCTTCTCCGGCCTGCTTTTCTACCGGTATGTTGCGGATTTCACTATCCAATATTACGGCATTTGTGTTATCTGCAAGCTGCAAGCCGATAATATCTTTTACCTGTTTGCTGTACTGTGCATCGTATATCGGGAAACAGACCTCTATCCGGCGATGGAGATTACGGTTCATCCAGTCCGCAGAGCCCATGTACACTTCTTCTTCACCATTATTGTGAAAGATGAACACCCTTGCATGCTCCAGGTAGCGGTCTACGATCCTGCGGATGCGGATACCTTTCTGCGGCGCCAGGCAACAGATGCTCCTTGCGATCAGGTCTATTTCCACACCTGCTTCAGCAGCGGCATACAGTTCCGTGATCATCGTTTTTTCCTGGAGATTATTGAGTTTCACGATGATGCGGGCAGGCAGTCCTGCGCGTGCGTTCTCCGCTTCGCGGCGGATAAGTGCAGTGAACCGGTCCACCAGGTTGAACTGTGCTACCAGCAAATGCTCAAAGTGCATGAACTGGTAACGCGTGGGCGGCAGGCCGGTCTGCATATAGATGAACAATAATTCCAGTTCCTGCGTCATGCCGGTATGGGCAGTGAGCAGCACATGATCAGTATAGAAACGCGCGGTGCTTTCATTGAAATTACCGGTGGCCATCAGGCCGATGTGATCGTAGCGGTATCCTCTGCGGCGCTTCACCAGCGCTACTTTGGCATGCACCTTCAGGCCGGGTATGCTGTACAGTATTTTCACACCGGCCTCTTTCATCCGTTTGGCCCAGCGCACATTATTGGCTTCATCGAAACGGGCCTTCAACTCCACCATTACCGTTACCTGTTTGCCGTTCCTCGCGGCGCTGATCAGGGCATTGACGATACGGGAGCCGGAAGCCACGCGGTACAGCGTCACGTAGATCTCCTGCACGTCAGGATCAACAGCGGCTTCATTGAAGTATTGCAGGATATAATCGTATTGCTGATAGGGCACATGCAGCAGCACATCCTGCTCGAGAATGGTGTCCAGCAGGGAGGTTTCTCCTTCAAGTGCGTTTACGCGCGCGGGTTGCTGCTTCGGATATACGCAGGCGGGATTGCGTACCGGCATCGGCAGGTCCGCCAGGTCCCTCAGATGATGATACCGGCCGCCGGCCACCATTTCGTTCGGCGCGATCCGGAAATAGGCGGCCAGACTGTCCCGCAGCGCCTCCGGCATGGCCGCATCGTATAAAAAGCGGGTGGGCAGGCCCAACTCCCTTTTCACGAGCATATTCTCCACTTTCTGCAGGAGATGGCCGCTGAATTCATCCACGTCTATCTCCGCGTCACGGGTGATCTTGATGGCATAACAACCGGTGACCTGTCTTCCGGGGAATAACAGGGGCAGAAAATGGCGGATCACATCATCCAGGAAAACAATATGCTGGTCCGGCAGGCTGAGAAAGCGCGGCAGTGCCTGGGACGGCACATTCACGATGGCATGCTGCCCGTCCGCAAAACTGACAACGAGGTAAAGCGCATTGTTTTCCAGGAACATCTCTACCGGTTTCTCCAGCCGCAGCGGCACCGGCTGCAGGAAACCGGAAACCGTAAAACGGAAATGATCGCGGATAGCAGCATGATGCTCTTCCCGAACCGGTTCATTGTGGTAAAGATATATGCCTTCATGGCGAAGCGCAGGCAAAACCTGCTGCGAAAAGGTTTGTCCGAATACATTCAGCTGCCGTGATATTTCCTGCTGCACCGCCGGCAATATGCCTGGCTGCGCTTCCTCTTTCAACTGACGAAGGGCCAGCAGGGCGGGCATGCGCACACGGAAGAACTCATCCAGGTTGGAAGAGAAGATCGACAAAAAACGGACACGCTCATACAGGGGCACCTTCTCGTCTGCCGCCATCTGCAACACGCGGTAGTTGAATGACAGCCAGCTCAGGTCCCGGTCAAATAATACAGTTTGCAATGGTTATCCTTTTACCGGGAAAAATACGGCAGCGATCACAAACGCCAGTACAGACGCTATGATGCCGAACATAAAAGTATTGTAAGCGAAGCGGAGCAGCCGGTATTTCCGGCCCAGCACCACGCCGAGATTGTAAATATCGTGGATCATGTTGCTGTACAGGTATTCCCCGTTCGCCATGATCGTTTCCATGCCTTCTTCATATTCCTGGTAGCTCATCTGGTGGAAGTTGCCGAAAAACAGCAGGTTGGCTTTTTTGCTTCGTATATCCAGGTCCGTAAAGCGGCCGCTGGTCACATTCGGGCGGGTGGCCAGCACAGAAAACACAATGGTGGTCACTCCGGTGACCAGGAAGATGATAGCCGGGATGATATAATGCGGATAATCTTCCAGTTTGCGCAGCAGCACGGATAGCAGCACGGAAATGATGATCGCGTTCACCGATATCATGATATTGGCTTTGGAATCAGCCATGGAGCTGAGGCGGATATGATTGACGGAAGTGGTGCGGAACATGGTTTCCACGCCTCTGTCCGGGCGGCGGACCTTTTCCTCCTTTTCTTCCTTCTCCTCCTTCGGCCCTTTCTCCGCTTTCTTTTTCTCTTTTTTCTCCGGCCTGGCTTCCTTCTCCGCAGCTTCCTGCAAGCTCTCGCTTTGCTTCTTTTCAAGTTTCGAGCGCAGGCGTTCCAGGTTCTCCTCTTTCTGCTGTTTCAGCAAGGTCTGGCAATATGCGGTATGGTATTTATGCACTTCCAGGAACATAATGCTGGTACGCGTCCATTCTATCCCGGAAATATTCCTTCCTGTAGCCAGCTCCGTTTCCGCGTGCAACAGCTTGTCCCGCTTCCGGTAATCCTTGCTGCCAAGATGGAACAGGTCCGAATCGCAAACGATCTGCTCCAGCAGATTGGCAGGCTCCTGCGGAATGCGGGTGGCAAGGATGCAGCCGGCCACAGCATCCGCCACATTATCAGGCAATTGCTGCATGCCAATGAAGTTGCGGGCAGCATCTGCACCGGCCTGCTCATGCTCCTTCCGCTTGCCGAGCACATATCCTACATCATGGAACCACACCGCCAGCATCACCACCAGCTGATCATTGTCCGTCAGCCGGTAATAGGAAGATATCTGCTCCGCCGCCTGCACCACCTGCCTGGTATGCGCCAGGTTGTGATAGACCAATACCGGGTCAGGGTGCTGATTGAATAACTGGGTTACATAGGACTGCGCAGCAGCGATCACTGAACTTATTTCCATGACATCATGTTGATTTACTGAGAAAGAATTCAATTCCAAATTACGGCATTTTTTGCTTTAATTTTACGAACTAAAGAATCAGCAATGAAAGGTATCCAATGCTACTGCCTGCTCACGCTGCTGCTTTCCTGCCAGGCCCTTGGCGACCGGGACCAGGAGAGGCCGCTCTCTTCTCCCAAAGGCTACCAGCTGGAAAACCCCAAAAGGTTCAGGGTACGGGAATCCATGCAGGAAATATCAGGACTGGTGTACTACCGCGATGAGACGCATTTTATGGCGATGAATGATGAACAGGGAAAACTCTTTCGCATCAACCTGCGGGCCAGATCCGCCTATCCCTCCTGGAAATTCGGCAAGGGCGGGGACTATGAGGAACTGGTGTTCACCGGCAAAGACTGGCTGGTGCTCAAAAGTAATGGCGTCATTTATCATGTTTTACATCTCTTTACAGATACTACGGAATCTGTCGATTATCATTTTCCGAAAGGCAAAAAGAACGAATTTGAAGCGGCTTACTATGATCCCGGGCAAAACAAGACTTTCATTATATGCAAGAACTGTGAAGATGATAAAGGGCAGGGTACAACGAGCGTATATGCGTTTGCGATGGACAGCATGCGGTATGCTCCCGAACCGGCATACCAGTTCAGGGCTGAGAATATCGACAAGCTGGAAGCGTCCCATTCCAAACATTTCCGCCCTTCCGCCGCAGCCATCCACCCCGTTGAAAAACGGCTTTACATCATGGCTTCCGTCAACAGGCTGCTGGTCATAGCAGATCTGCAGGGAAATGTGCAGGAATCCCACTTCCTGGACCCGAGGCATTTCAATCAACCGGAAGGCATCACTTTCGCACCGAACGGTGATATGTATATTTCCAACGAGGGCGATGAGGAATACACCGCCGATATTCTCAAATTCAGCTATCAACCATAATTCATGCAACGAAAGACCTGCCTGCTTCTTGTCACCCTGTTTATCACATCCGCTGCGCTGGCCCAGACGGACAGTGTGAAACAACGCATTATCCTTATCGGGGATGCGGGGGAAGTGCATCAGGGTGTTAACCCTACGGTGGACGCCGTGAGAAAATTCATGAACGTTCACCAGGGCAGCAATACCATACTTTTCCTGGGTGATAACGTGTATCCGTTGGGGTTGCCGGACAGGGCATCGCCGCGGTATCCGCTGGCGAAGGAAATACTGGATTACCAGGCCGGTCTCCTCCGGGGCACAACGGCAGAAGGCATTTTCATCCCGGGGAACCACGACTGGTCCAAACACCGCCCGGACGGATGGCAGGTGGTCCGCAACCAGCAGCGCTACATCGATTCCCTGAAGCTACCGAACCTGCGGTTCCTGCCGAAAGACGGTTGTCCTGATCCCACCGTCATCCCCATCGGTGACAATGCCATCCTCATTGTGATGGACAGTGAATGGTGGCTGTACCCCGGCGAAAAGCCCGGTCTCGAATCCGGCTGCGAATGTAAAACAGAAGACGATGTGCTGTCCGCCGTGAGCGATATCGTAGCCCTGAACCCCGGCAAACTGGTGGTCATGGCCATGCACCATCCGCTGCGCAGCTACAGCATACATGGCGGCTATTACACCCTCAAGCAACATATTTTCCCGCTGACCGAGGTACATCCTTCCCTTTACGTACCGATGCCTGTTATCGGTTCCGTTTATCCGCTGGTACGCGGCGTATTCGGCACCCGGGAAGACCTTCCCCACCCGCTGTACCGCAGGCTGGTAAAAGGTCTGGAAGAAGCCATACCACAGGGAACACCGGTGGTCTTCACCGCGGGGCACGACCATACGCTGCAACTCATTAAAGATAAAGACCGCCACTACATCGTCAGCGGCGCAGGCGTAAAAGACAGCAGGGTAAAGAAAGGCAGCAAGGCGCTCTTCACCAGCCGCCGCAACGGCTTCACCACGATAGATATCCTCCGCAACGGCGCAGTGAATGTGAGTTTCTATAACGATGCGGATGCTACGCCAATGTACACGCAAACGCTGCTGAACATGCAGCAGTACACCGCAAAGCTGGAACGGCAACTGGCGGCCATGCCGCGGCCGGAATACGTTACCATGCCCGCAGATACCCAATACACAAAAGCAGGAAAGCTGCACCGGAAGATACTCGGCAATAACTACCGCGAAGTGTGGGCCACACCACTGACCTTCCCGGTGATAGACCTGGATACGGCCAAGGGCGGGCTGAAGATCATCAAACGGGGCGGCGGCATGCAAACACGCTCCCTCCGGCTGGAAGACAGCAAAGGCAATGAATGGGTATTGCGCACCTTGCGCAAATGGCCGGCCACCGCCATTCCCCAGGCCCTGCGGGAAACCATCGCCAAAGAAGTGGTGCAGGACCAGATCTCCGCGGCCAACCCCTACGCTCCCGTTGCAGTGTCCGCCCTCGCGGAAGCTACAGGCGTGCCGCACACCAATCCCGCTTTCGTGTACCTCCCGGATGATACATCCCTGGGCATTTACCGGAAAGACTTTGCCAATGACGTGTACCTGCTGGAAGAACGGGAGCCCGTGACCGCCAATAAGACTTACAACACCTTCAAAGTACT
Organism: Chitinophaga sp. XS-30; assembly: GCF_008086345.1. NCBI lineage: Bacteria > Pseudomonadati > Bacteroidota > Chitinophagia > Chitinophagales > Chitinophagaceae > Chitinophaga > Chitinophaga sp. XS-30. The sequence goes on from NZ_CP043006.1 coordinate 385,981, forward strand.
GGAAGAACTGGAAGCGGATAATGATAACTCGGTGGACCAGCCTTCTTTTCTGCGGGCAAGGCTGCTGGATATACTCATAGCGGACTGGGACCGGCATGAGGACCAGTGGCGCTGGTATGCGGAAAAAGGCAAGGATAAAACAAAGGTTTTCTTTCCCATTCCCCGGGACCGGGATCAGGCATTCTTCATCAATGAAGGCCTGCTGCCGCGAATTGCCGCGCGCTCCTGGATAATGCCCAAGATACAGGGCTTCCGCCCCCGCACGCCCAATATCAACACCTGGGCATTCAGTGCCAGGTTCCAGGACCGCAGTTTCCTGAACGAACTGGATGAACCGGCCTGGCGCGCAGGCGCAAGCGATTTTTCCAAGGCGGTAACAGACAGTGTGATCGAACATGCCATTCACCAGCTGCCCGATACCATCCGCAGCCAGGTTGGCCCCCGCATGCTGCATACCCTCAAATCACGCCGCAACTACCTGGAAGAAGATGCCCTGGAATACTACCGCTTCATCTCCAAAGCAGTGACCGTTACCGGCTCGGAAAAAAATGAGCTGTTCACCATCACCCATATGCCGGAAGGCCGCATACAGGTAACGGCGCAGAAGATCAGCAAAAAGGGTAAACTGGAACAAACGTTATACAGCAGAACTTTCGACCCGGCTGTAACGAAGGAAGTGCGCGTGTTCGGTCTCGGCGGGGATGATGAATTCCGCGTGCAGGGCAGCGGCGCCAGCCCCATCCGCCTCCGGCTGATCGGCGGCAGGGAGCAGGATACGTATGTGGACCAAAGCTCCGGCCCCAGCGGTAAACGTTTGCTCATCTACGACCTGAAGAACGGGAAAGACAGCTTTGCGGTGGACCGGCGGACAAAACTCCGGCTGTCCTCCCGCCCGGAGAACATTGCCTACAACCGGCAGGAATTCAAGTACAACAAACTGATGCCTATGGCCGCTGGCGGCTTCAACCTGGATGACGGCCTGCTGCTGGGCCTGGGCCTGCAATATACCGGCAACAGCTTCAGAAAGGAGCCTTTTGCGGAAAAGCACACATTCACCGGCATACATGCCCTGGCCACCAAAGCCTTCAGTTTCAAATATGCCGGGGAGTTCACGGATGTTTTCGGCCGGTCTGACCTGCTGGTGAATGCCCTCGCAAGAGCGCCGCACAATACCATGAACTTCTTCGGCTTCGGTAACGAAACATCGTTCAGCAAACAGATATCCGATCCGCCCATACGCTACTACCGCAGCCGCTTCAATGTATTCAGTCTTGAAACAGCGCTCCGCAGTACACTGGCGCAAAATATCACAACTACTTTCGGCCCGTCTGTTACCATTGTCAGCCTCACGGAAGAAGAGAATGAAGGCCGTTATCTCACCGATTACGATATCAACCATATCGATTCTGCTTCCATCTTTCGCAACAAGCTGCATGTGGGGCTGCGCGCCGGTTTGAATATAGATACAAGGGATAATACGATCATTCCCACACGCGGGCTGTTATGGAACACTTCCATCCAGGGTAACAAAGGCCTCACAGGTTTCTCTCACGACTATACGCAGCTGCGCACCGACCTGAGCATTTACGCCTCTTTCGGGTTGCCCGCGAAGGCCGTACTGGTCACCCGTTTCGGCGGCGGTGTTACCTGGGGCAGGCACGAGTTCTTCCAGGCACTGACGCTCGGCGGAACGGCCAACCTGCGTGGATACCGCAATCATCGCTTTGCCGGGAACAGCATGGTGTACAACAATATCGAGATACGCGCCCGGTTGTTTGAGTTCACATCTTACCTGCTGCCCGGCTCTGTAGGGCTGATCGCATTCAACGATGTAGGCCGGGTATGGATGGACGGCGAAAGCTCCCGCCAATGGCATAACGGGTTTGGTGGTGGCTTGTATGTATCACCGGTGAACATGCTGGTGATCACGGCCGTGGTGGGGCATTCCCCGGAAGAAACATTGCCTTATGTGACGTTTGGGTTCAGGTTTTAAATGATCACCGGCGACTGCGGCTGCTCTTCCAGGTTCACGCTCATGCGCAGGGCTTTCAGCCCGCTGATGCCCTGCACCTCTTCCAGGTCCAGCATTTCCACATCCGGCAGAATGATCTTTTTGTTCTGCAGGAATTCTATGTATTTGCTGTATTCTTCCGCTTCCCGCACATAGGAATATACAATGGCGATCTTCCCCGGCTGTGTAAGCCTTTCATTTGTATTGCGGATACGCACTTTATCGATCCGTTTTTTCATGATCTCATAACGGATGTTGTATGCACCTTCCACATCAAAACGCCTTTCAACTTTACGGAAACTGATGGCAATGGGATTGCTGTGTGCCAGCAACAGCTGTGTGGTCTGCAGGGGAATATTCAGATGCGGCACCAGCTGATGCGTGATGCGCGCAATATTGGCCATTGATGAAAGCTGCCACAGGCGGAGATTACGCAGGTACAACACATCAAACTTGCGTTCCGGCGCTATCGATTGGCCGATGTAGATATTGTATTCCACACCGTCAGTACGATATTTTTCGAAATAGCAGGGATAGGATTTTTGCAACTCTTCCTTTTCCCTTTCCAGGTAAGCATTGATGGCGGAGTTGATCTGCTGCAGGCTTTCTTCATATTCGCGGCGATGATGGTACACATGCCCCGAGGTCTGGTCTATCTTCTCAAAATACCCGTTCAGCAAGGGTTTCAGCTCCGGCCGGCTTTCGTAGATATGCCGGAAGGTCGGCGCAACCTCGTAGTCCAGGAACTCATTGATACGCACTTCATCTTCCGCGAAAAGCGTATCCTGCAGCCCTTCCAGCAGGCGGTTATTCTTGAACTGCAATTCTTCCAGCAAAGGAAGGTGCATATCTCCGTTCAATTGCTGAAAGGTGTAGCGGATCAGCTCCAGTTGTTCCTTCAGGTCATCCCGGATGGCGGAACCGCGCTCGATGGAAGAATTGCGGATATCTACCGCACCGTATAAAGGATATACATCTTCAAACAGAATGTTGCCGATATCTTTCTGCTGCGCCTTCGGCGTGTGCAGATATTCCCAGGCGGCTTCCATGAACTTCCATTCCACCGCAGGCTGCAGGGCGGTAAACTGGTCCTTGATCACTTCGCTGATCCTTTCCTTGTGCAGCTCTATGCTGCGGCGCAGCAGCAGTGAGCCAACGGCATAAGCGGGTTGCAGCACGGCCAGCATTTCCCAGCCGAGGCGGTCCCCGGAGGTAGCCGCCATTTCCAGGATGCCGAGAATATTATCCTCATGCTTGATGGCCAGCAAAATGAAGCTGTTGACACCATGCAGCGGCAGGTATTTCAGGAAGGGGTACAATTCCACCGATTCCCTCGTCACTTCTTCGATCACCAGCGGTTCCGGATGAGCATGCAGGTATTGCAGCAATTGTTCATTCAGCGTAGCACGCTCCGCATCGTTGCGGGCATTGGCGAAAACAATGCTCTGGGAGGTGTAGGCGCTTTCCATCACATGCTTGTTGTTCACCTTGAGGAAGGGCATCAGGTGGATATTCACATCCGGGCGGCCGGACAGCGTGCGGAGGTACTCCCGCGCCATCGTGTAGCTGATCTGCTCATTGTGTTTGCGGACATTCAGCACCAGGTTCTTCATACCGGTCACCACATGTTCCTGCGTAACGTCTTCTATCGTCCAGATCACGAAACCTTCCAGTTCAAAATTGGCCAGCGGCAGGATGGCCTCCAGGTCTCCCAGGTTCTGCTCACGAAAATTGCTGATGCAGAGATTGTCGCAGTTCAGCGGCGGAAGGCTGCCTTTCAGCTTCACATCTACAAAACGGGCATCGATATTTACCTTGATGTATTTGCGCAGGCCGGTATCAGCATTATCAATGCTGTGCACCAGTGCCGAATCGTAATTGACGCTGACGCCATACCATCGTTCCAGGATCAGTTTGTAGAGCCAGCTCAGTTTGTCACGCTTCACCTTTTCCTCCGAAATGCCTTTCGGTACCGCCATCAGTTCAGCGCCGTTATCGGAAAATATCTTCGCGAAACGTTCTGAATAATAAAAAATGGCGAAACGGTATGGCACGCCGATGCCGAAGATGTCTTTCGAATCATCCATCGTCACCGGGAAAACGGTGGCCGTCAGCAAGTCCAGGTACTCCTGGTACTGCGTGATATCGATATCCTCTTTCAGCGGTTGCTGAAGTGCGGGATTGCTTTCAAAATGCCTGACGATCTCGGAAAAATAGCTGGCCCTGGCGCCTTGCGCCGAAGCGGCCTTTTCCTTCATGAACCGGATAAAGGGTACAAAAGATATATGACTATCAACGAGGTGATCGTCCTTGAACAAGCCAGGGTGTGCAGTTAGTATTTTCATAAAAAAAACATCAACGATTGCAGACAGTTGACAGTGCAGGATAACAGAATGGTAAGGGGATCAGTCTGACAAAGTTACGATTTTTCCGCATCCGAACCGTCATCTGTCCGGGTATTTGTGTCCGGCAGGGCATAAAACCAGGAAACATGGTTGTCAGCATCATCAAAACTTACCGGTTGCCGTTCGCGGTATTTGTAAAAGTAGGCGCAAAGCCCGAAATCACCGGCGCAGCAGACCGTATGAAAAATATACAGCCCGGGGATGAGGGCCTTCCCTTCCGCCGGCACAAAACAGTACACACCGGCACAAAGCAGCGATATTACCACAAAAGGCGCCAGCGCAATGTATTTGAACTGCGGGTAGCTGACCGGGAATTGATGTGCTACTGCATAGAACATCAGGTACCGCCAGATCACGCCATAGCGTACGTCTTTTGCGCCATACCAGCGGAACATCCATCCATGCACCAGTTCATGCAGCGGCACCAGCAGCAGGGTAGCCGGAATGCCTGCAACCATCCAGCCCAGGAAAGCGGGAAGCCCGAGCTGCCCGGTACTGTGCAGGTACGCATAGCTGACCCCAGCCCAGATCCCGCCGAAAATGAGGAAATACCACATCATCAGGGTAAAGGCATTCGATGCCCGCAGGCCCTCCTGCAGGGGAATGACCAGTTCGCGGAAACTGTATCTGGAGAGGAAAACGTAGCCCTTTGCTTCCAGTTTTTGAATGATATGATCCATGATTAAACGGGATAACCCGGTTTACAGCGGTAGCTCCACCTGGTTCTTCAGCAGGTCCTCCAGCGTATCGCGGCGGCGGATCAGATGGGCTTTGCCGTCTTTCACCAGCACTTCCGCCGGTTTAAGGCGGGAATTGAAGTTGCTGGACATCTCGAAGCCGTAGGCCCCGGCATTGTAGAATACAAGGTAATCCCCTTCCCGTACATCGCTGATCTTGCGGTCCCAGCCGAAAGTATCCGTTTCGCAGATATTGCCGACCACGGTGTAAATGCGTTCGGTGCCTTTCGGATTGGAGATATTGCGGATCAGGTGGAAGGAATCGTAGAACATCGGGCGGATCAGGTGGTTGAAACCGGAGTTCACCCCCACGAATACGGTAGCGGTGGTCTGCTTGATCACATTGGCCTTCACGACAAAATAGCCGCACTGGCTCACCAGGAATTTTCCCGGCTCAAACCAGAGCTGCAGCGGGCGTTTGTAAGATCTGGCGAACTGATTGAAGGCATCCGTGAGCTTTTTGCCCAGCAGGTCGATATCCGTTTCCGGATCTCCCTGCTGATAGGCCACTTTGAAGCCGCTGCCGAGGTCGATGAACTCCAGGTCAGGGAAATGCTCGGTCATCTCGAACATGATCTCTACACCGCGCAGGAATACATCCACATCCTTGATCTCTGAACCGGTATGCATATGCAGCCCGGTTACCCGCAGTTTGGTGGATTTCACGATCCGTTCGATGTGGCGCATCTGGTGAATGGAGATACCGAATTTGCTGTCCACATGCCCGGTAGATATCTTGAAGTTCCCTCCTGCCATGATGTGCGGGTTCAGCCGGATGCAGATGGGATAACTGCTGCCGAACTTGTTGCCGAACTGTTCGAGGATGGAGATATTGTCGATATTGATGTTCACACCCAGGTCCTTTGCCGCGATGATCTCCTGGAGATCAACGCAGTTAGGGGTGAAGATGATGTTCTTGGGATCGAAACCTGCTTTCAGCCCAAGCTGCACCTCCTGAATGGACACGGTATCCAGACCGCAGCCGATGGAATTGATATACCGCAGCACGTTGATATTGGTCAACGCCTTGCAGGCATAGAAGAACCGCGCATCGGCCTTGCTGAAGGCCTTTTGCAGCTTCTCGTATTGTGTCTTGATCTTTTCTGCATGATACACGTACACCGGTGTACCAAACTCTTCCGCCGTTTTCACCAGGAAGTCGGCGCTGAGAACATCGCTTTGCTTAGGCATTGTATGGTTGTAAATTGAATGTGCGAAAATAACAAGAATATTAATCTTCCTGCATAAAATCATCCAGGTCCCGGCGTTCTTTCTTGGTGGGGCGCCCGATCTTGCTCGGGCGTTTACCGGTATGGAAGCTGGAAGCAACGTGCTGGTTGAACTGCTGATCTGCTTCCGGCGTGATATCCAGGTAGTATTTAATGGCTTCCGCGTATTGCAGGCGGTTCGGCAGAAGGCCCGTCACCTCTATCTTCCAGCGTTTAGCCTCCGTCTTTATTTCATACTGGTCCCCGATGTTCACGTTGCGGGATGCTTTCACGGATGTGCCGTTCATCTTCACTTTGCCGGTATCACATGCCGCAGCCGCCTGGGTGCGGGTTTTGAATATACGGATCGCCCAGAGATATTTGTCCAGGCGGAGTTTTTCTGCGCTCATGCCGCAAAATTACGAATAAGCGGGATTGTATGCGGAACGGGATGACGAGCGGGATTCGTCAGCGGACCGGCAGCTGTGCCTGAAGCAAATGCTCATCCCGGGAAAACACCGCCCATGCAGCCTGAAAAGGAAAAGGGTTGCACCTGTTTCCGGTACAACCCTTTCCAAAATTATGTGTTGTAAACTGTCTGTTTATTTAGCTGCGGTCTTTTTAACGACCGGTTTTGCTGTGTTTGCGCCTTTCTTGGCTTCCGGCATTTTCACCGGGGCAGGGAAACGGGATTTGTCCACTGTTGCCGCCTTGTCGTCAAGGGTGAGCTGCAGGGATGCTTTCAGTATCTCTTCTTTCTCTGCGAGGAATGCCTTCATTTTTTCTTTCGGAATGCGCAGGTCGTAGCTGTTGTCTTCTCCGGCCAGTGACCTGGCAAAATCCGGGTTAAGTCTTTCCAGTTCAGCCTGTTCCATGCCCAGTTTCTTTGCGATGGCTTCCATCCTGTATTTGCCGGTGATGTTGAACTCTACGGTGTTGAACAGGTCTTCTTCCGTCAGTTCCGCCGGTTTGCGGAACTCCGGGGCTGCTTTCAGCCTGGAGGCCGGAGTAGCGGCTACATTTTCGCCCAGCCCGAAGAAGGTATTGAAACGGTCCAGGATGTACCCGGTGGCTATGAACTTGTACACATGGTTGCGGGACTCTGAGGGCAGGAAATACTGGATACCCCAGAAATCTGTCCGTCCGCTGATGCGTTGCGCCCTTTGCACACCGCCTGCGCCGCAATTGTAAGCGGCCACTACCAGCAACCAGTCATCGAACTGGGTGTACAGCTCGTTGAGATATTTGGCCGCGGCTACAGTGGATTTGTAGAAATCCTTCCGTTCATCCACTTTCTTTCCCACGTTGAGGCCGAAAATACGGGCTGTGCTGCTCATGAACTGCCACATGCCTACCGCGCCCACACGGGAGCGGGCATTGTAGGACATCCCTGATTCAATCACGGCCAGGTACTTCATTTCCTCGGGGATACCATGATCTGAAAAGATCTTTTCTATCTGGGAAAAGTAAGGCGCAGCGCGACCGATCATCACGGTGAGGTGACGGCTGTAGCGGTTGGCGTAATCATTGATATACCCTGTAACGTAACGGTTATCGTTCATTTGCTCGTAAACCTTGGGGTTTCGAACGAGGGGAGGCATTGTCTGGGCAGCTTTTTTAACAGCTGCCGAAGCAGGAGATCCATGTACCGCAGTGTCCTTAGGCAGGTGTGCTGACTTTTTGAGCTTGACGGTATTGGTATCGGCGGGTGCTTCCTCTACGGAAACAGCCATCTCCTTAGGGCTCTTGCCACTGGCGGCGAAGGAACACAGGGTCCCAACCAGCGAGAAGAGTAATAAAAAGACTTTCGTCATACACTTTTGAATTTTATGATATATCTACTTGCTGCTCTTGCAACATGTTGTTTGCTATCTGCAATAAGTTCTCTTCATCAAACTCCTTTGTGATGATTTGCACCCCATAGGGCATTCCGTTGGAATGCCGTTGCAAAGGTACGGAAATCGCCGGAACCCCGGTCAGGTTTGCCAATACGGTATAAATATCCGCCAGGTACATGGCAATCGGGTCGTCCATTTTTTCCCCGATCCTGAATGCTGTTGATGGTACGGTAGGTAAGAGGATGGCATCGTATTCCCCCAGGATGCTGCGCATCTTCTCCACGACCAGCCTTCTGACCTGCTGTGCTTTGGTGTAGTAAGCGTCGTAATAACCGGCGCTCAGCACAAAAGTTCCCAGCAGGATGCGGGGTTTCACCTCTTTACCGAATCCTTCCGACCGGCTTTTCCGGTAGAAGTCAGACAGGTCGAGATTTTCCCCTGGCGTACGGTAGCCGTACTTTACCCCGTCGAACCGGCTAAGGTTGCTGGAGGCTTCTGCGGTGGTCAGCACATAATAGGCCGCCACAACATAATCCAGGTAATCGAAATTCACACCTTCAACGGTGTGTCCTGCTGATTTCAGCGTTTCAAAGAAGTTCTCATATCCCGTCCGCATTTCTTTATCGAGGCCTTCGTGGTGGAGGGCATCTTTTAAATACGCAAATCTCCGGGTTTTATTGTGCCGGAGACCTGCCTGATAATCAGGAACTTCCCGCTGGGCGGCGGTACTGTCGTACGCATCCGGCCCGGCGATGACTTGTAGAACTATGGCCACGTCTGCAATATTCGAGCCAAAAATGCCTATCTGATCGAATGAAGAGGCGTAGGCGATCAGCCCGTGGCGGGAGATCCGCCCGTAACTGGGCTTCAGTCCCACAATACCGCAGAAATCCGCCGGCTGGCGCACAGATCCACCGGTATCGCTGCCCAGGCTCACCTGGCAAAGTCCGGCCTGCACGGCCACAGCGGAACCACCGGAGGAACCGCCGGGTACCCGGCTGTTATCCAATGCGTTGAGCACTTTGCCGTAAGCGGAATTCTCATTGGTGGACCCCATGGCAAACTCGTCACAATTAAGGCGCCCGATGATAATGGCGCCTTCAGCAACAAGCCGTTCCACGGCAGTGGCGGAGTAGAGGGAGGTGAAGCCTTCCAGTATCTTTGATGCGGCGGTCACCTGATGCCCTTTGTAACAGATCACATCCTTGATGCCCACAACAACGCCGGCCAGGCTCCCCGGCCTTTCTCCTTTACGGATACGGGCATCAAGGTCCATGGCCTGCGCCAAAGCTTCTTCGGTAAATACTTCCAGATATGCGTTGAGGTGCCGGGACTGCCCGATCCTGTCAAGGTATAAGCGTACGATGGACTCGCAGGTCGTTTTTCCGGCATACAACGCCTCATGAAAAGACGATATACTGCTGAATTCAGTCAAACCTAAACCAGTTTAAATCTTGTGATGGAGATCTCTAAAATCGTGTAGATACGGTGTATCCGCAGTGGAAAGCGGCGGGACTATGCGTTTTTCTTAACGTCAGCTTCCTTCATGCCTTCTTCCATTTCGCGGCGCACGTTATCCTTGGCATCTTTAAATTCGCGAATACCCTTGCCAAGGCCACGCATTAACTCGGGAATCTTTTTACCGCCAAACAGCAGCAATACTACGAGGGCGATAAGGATCAGTTCTGTCATGCCTAGTTCTTGAAAGAGTAAGAGCGGTGATTTGGCGAAAATAGCAGTCATTTTCTCAGTTTTTATAATGTTCAGCTAACAAAGATATGGTTTAATTCGGGGTTTTTCAATCAACGGACGAGACTTTAATTAAGTTTTAAGAAAGGCATTCCGGCCTTTGGTTTGGTATAGATACGGGCTATGAGGGAGGGCGGTTTTCGGGAACAGGGATCTTTGCCAGGTTCCGGATTGTTCATAAAAAAAACGGGAGCCCTGTTGGACTCCCGCCTATACTAATTTCCCTGTATATAATATTACTTAACCCTTTTTTCCTTGATACGGGCAGCTTTACCCTGACGCTCGCGCAGGTAGTACAGTTTCGCCCTTCTTACTTTACCGGCCTTGTTCAGTACGATAGAGTCGATATTGGGAGAAAAATACGGGAACAACCTTTCCACGCCCACGCCGTCAGAGATCTTGCGTACGGTGAAAGAAGCCGTAAATCCGGTTCCCTGAACCTTTACCACATCGCCTTTGAAGGACTGGATACGTTCCTTGTTACCTTCCACGATCTTATAGTTAACGGTAACATTGTCACCGGCTTTGAATTTCGGGTATTGCTTGCCGGCAGTCAACTGCTCGTGAACAAAAGAAATTGCGTTCATCATTCAATAATTTATAGGACGGCAAAGGTATGGAAGCTTTTTCCAATTACCAAAAGCTTTCCCTTGTTTTTAGAAAAAATAACTCAGTCGCGGGACTGGATGTCCGGCCTGCGCTCCTTTGTCCGCCGGAGCGCCTCTTCATGGCGCCATTCATCGATCTTCCGATGATCGCCGCTGAGCAGTATGGGCGGCACCTTCCAGCCCCGGAAGTCCTCCGGCCGCGTGTACACCGGCGGCGCCAGCAGGTTATCCTGAAAGGAATCGAACAGGGCGGAGGTCTCGTCATTCAGCACCCCCGGCAGCAGGCGGCCGATGGCATCTACCACAATAGCAGCGGCCAGCTCCCCGCCGGACAGCACAAAATCCCCGATGGATATCTCCATAGTCACGAAATGTTCCCTTACCCGCTCGTCTATCCCCTTGTAATGGCCGCAGATCAGCAGCAGATTCCCTTTGAGGGACAGGCCGTTGGCCATTTTCTGGTTAAAGGTCTGCCCATCCGGGGTCAGGTAGATGACCTCGTCGTAGGTCACTTCTTTTTGCAGGCTCTCGATGGCGTTCACCAGCGGCTCTATCATCATCACCATGCCGGCGCCGCCGCCGAACTGGTAATCGTCCACCTGCTGCTGCCGGAAATTGGAATAACCGCGCAGGTTATGCACGTTCACTTCCAGCAGTCCCTTATTCTTCGCACGCTTCATGATGGAATGCGCAAACGGGCTTTCCAGCAGTTCCGGCAGTACGGTGATGATATCTATCCGCATGTGCTTGTTTTCTTAACCTAAGTAGATGTCCAGCAGCCCGTCCGGCAGGTCCAGATGAACGGTCTGCTGTTTTTTATCGATCTTCAGGAGGGTCTGTTCATTGAGCGGGAGCAACATCTCCTTTTCCCTGAACATTACCTTGGCCAATACCTGCAGGGGCATTTCGATGATCTCGGATATTTCGCCGAGGGGACCATGCTGTTTGTCCGTTACATTGAATCCGAGGAGTGACAGGGGCGCGGAGGCCGATGCCAGACCCTTGAAATCCACCTCTTCCAGGTAAATGCCCTTTTGCAGCAGCTTCCTGGCGGCTTCCCGGGTATCTATGCCTTCCAGCTTGATGTACAGATGCTCCGTATCCTTTGCCCTGGTTTTCTCGATGAAATACGGCAAAAAGCTGTCTTTCCGGTCTTCAATGAAAACAGCTGCAATATCTTTCAGGGAAGTTTTCTTACCGAGACTGTGCCTGAGGATGAATTCCCCTTCCGTGCCATACACGGCGGAAAGCTTCCCGATATTAAAATAATTAGCCATTCGATGGTGCCGGTTTTAAAAGCAAAAAGGGAATCTTTGCGAACAAATCTTCCCTTTTTGCAATATGGTATGCTGATGATTAAGCTTCAGCAGATCCTTCGTCTTCAGAAGAAGCAGCGGGAGCAGCCGGAGCGTCTTCCACTTTTCTTACGATGGGAGCAACCGGACGGGAAGCTCTTCTCTGGCTTTCACGACGGGCAGATACTTTCTGTTCGTGATCTGCCTGCCATTGTTCGAATTTGGTGTAAGCCGTAGGCTCATCGAACAGGCCGAGTTTCACCCCTCTCAGGAGGTGTTTCAGGTACAATACGCCTTTGAAAGAAAGGATCCTTCTAACAGTATCGGTAGGTTGTGCACCTTTCTGCAGCCAGCGGAGCGCTTTCTGCGTATCGATATTGATGGAGGCCGGTACGGTCAAAGGATTGTAGGTACCGATTTTCTGGATGAATTTACCATCCCTGGGCGCGCGGGCATCAGCCACAACAATAAAGTAAAAAGGTCTCTTTTTCGCGCCGTGTCTCTGTAATCTGATCTTTACTGGCATAAATAAGTCGAATTATTTCTTGCGAGTTGTTAAAAAATATTGTTTCTATTGGGGCAGCAAATGTAGGCTTTAAAATGAAACCTGCCAAATAAAATCCACTCCCGGCCTTGAAAAAAAGCTGGAAACGGAAAATGACTACTTCATTTTCAGGCCTTTAGCGCCGCCGGGTATTTTATTCATCATTTTCATCATCTGGCGCATCTGCTCAAACTGCTTCATGAACTGGTTCAGGTCTTGTATCTCCTTCCCTGCCCCTTTGGCGATGCGCCTGCGGCGGCTGCCGTCGATCAGGTCCGGATTGGCCCTTTCGTCCGGGGTCATGGAATTGATCATCGCTTCAATGCCTTTGAAGGCGTCATCGCTGATATCCATGTCTTTCACCGCCTTGCCCACACCGGGGATCATGCCCAGCAGGTCCTTGATGCTCCCCATTTTCTTGATCTGCTGCAGTTGTTCCTTGAAGTCATCGAAATCGAATTTGTTGGCGCGGATCTTCTTCTCAAGTTTTTTGGCCTGTTCTTCATCAAATTGCGCCTGCGCTCTTTCCACCAGGGTGGTGATATCCCCCATGCCCAGTATCCGCTGCGCCATACGCTCGGGATAGAACACATCCAGCGTATCCAGCTTTTCGCCCATGCTTACGAACTTGATGGGCTTCTGCACGGTGTATTTGATCGTAAGGGCCGCACCACCGCGGGTATCACCGTCGAGCTTCGTCAGCACGATACCGGAGAAATCCAGCCGCTCATTGAACGCCTTTGCGGTGTTCACGGCATCCTGACCAGTCATGGAGTCCACCACGAACAGGATCTCCTGCGGAGATGCCGCTGCTTTCACATTGGCCACTTCGGTCATCATTACCTCATCTACGGCCAAACGGCCGGCGGTATCGATGATCACCACATTGTAACCATTGGCTTTCGCCTCTTTTACCGCATTTTCAACGATCTGCACCGCATTCTTGTTCTCCGGCTCGCTATATACCTCTACCCCGATCTGGCCGCCCAGCACTTTCAACTGGTCGATCGCCGCGGGGCGATAGATGTCCGCCGCCACCAGCAAGGGCTTCTTGTTCTTTTTGGTTTTAAGGAAATTCGCCAGCTTGCCGGAAAAGGTGGTCTTGCCCGAACCCTGCAGGCCTGCGACAAGGATCACAGTGGGATTGGCTTTCAGGTCCAGCTCCACTTCGGTATTGCCCATCAGCTCCGTCAGCTCGTCCTTTACGATCTTCACCATGAGCTGACCGGGGGAAATGGCAGTGATCACCTTTTCTCCCATGGCCTTTTCCCTTACCCTGTCGGTAAAATCCTTGGCTATTTTAAAGTTCACATCCGCGTCCACCAGCGCTCTGCGGATCTCCTTCACCGTTGTGGCTACGTTTATTTCCGAGATACGGCCTTCACCTTTAAGCTGTTTAAAGGCCGAGTCCAGCCGTTCCGATAATGATTCAAACACAGTCAAAAATTAAAAAAAGTAAAAAATAACATGGAAAATATGGGCTGATATTGACCATGGCGTACAAAAGTAAAGAATTAAAAGGTAAAAGTTAAAAATGCGCGTACGGCGCAAAAAACCGGCCCCGCAACCTCCACTGATATTATTTTACCAGTCCGCTTCAGGCCTCCCCCGGCACAAAGAGAAGACAAGGAGAAGACAAGGAGAACACAAGGAGAAGGCAAGGAAAACACCGGAGAACAGGGGTAAAATGCTACTACTAAAAAAGGTGAACACCCGCAGGCATTCACCATTCAATAATTTATCGCGCCCGTTGGCTGTTATCAGCCGCCGAGATAGTTCCGGAGCAGTTTGCTGCGGGAGGTAGTGCGCAGTTTGGTAATGGCTTTGTCCTTGATCTGGCGTACCCTTTCGCGGGTGAGGCCAAATTTTTCACCAATATCTTCGAGTGACATGGGATGTTCCACGGCAATGCCGAAGTACAGCATGATCACATCTTTCTGACGGTCTGTAAGGGTGGAGAGGGAGCGTTCGATCTCGCGGCGGAGGGAATCGTGATGGTCCAGCTCCTCGTCCGCGCTCACGGCGTTGGGATTCTCCAGCACATCCAGCAGGGAATTGTCTTCCCCGTCGATGAACGGCGCATCCATGGATACGTGACGGGCGGCAACGCCCAGGGTGGCTTCCACTTCCTCAGTATTGATTTCCAGGATAGTGGCCAGCTCGTCCGGGGACGGCTCACGTTCAAACTCCTGTTCCAGCTGGGAATAGGCTTTGCTGATCTTGTTGGAAAGACCAACCTTGTTCAGCGGAAGACGTACGATACGGGATTGTTCTGCCAAAGCCTGGAGGATCGACTGACGGATCCACCAAACGGCATAAGATATGAATTTGAAGCCCCTGGTCTCATCAAAACGCTGTGCGGCTTTAATAAGGCCAAGATTGCCTTCATTGATCAGGTCACTGAGGGACAGGCCCTGGTTCTGGTATTGTTTGGCAACGGATACAACGAAACGGAGGTTTGCTTTCGTCAGCTTCTCTAACGCACGCTGGTCACCCTGTTTTATGCGGATCGCAAGGTTCACTTCCTCCTCCGGCGTTATAAGATCAACTTTGCCGATCTCCTGCAAATACTTTTCTAACGACTGAGACTCTCGATTGGTGATCGACTTCGTGATTTTAAGCTGGCGCATTGACATAGCACGGGAACAGTTACAGGTTAAAAAAAAGTTATTATTAGAAGAATGCTAGACAAAAATAACTTTTTTTAGATACCACCCAAAAAAAATCTCAAACCGTTGAAACCTTTTTAAGCTAAATCGATTGTGTCTGATTATCCATATTATATTGGCCTTATTTACCTGATTCTGATGGTGTTTTACCCTGAATAATATCGTTTGATAAGGCTTATACTTGCCAAGTGGATAATTTTCCGCTTTGTATATAGAGAAGAAAGATCATATTTCAAAATATGATCACACATGAGAATGAATACGTTAACGTATAGAAAAAAATCTAAAATTTATTTTGATGTAATGAATATTTTTCTATAATTGCATGCAGATGATTTTGATTTTATAATAATACAGTGCGATGTCAAAGAAAGTGCAATATGAGTTAGAATATCCGGTTCGGTGCTCTCCAAGTATCCTATATGAATTCCTATCTACCCCCGCAGGCCTGCAGGAATGGTTTGCAGATAAAGTGGATTTCAGAGATAATGTTTTTTCTTTTTCCTGGAATGGCTCTGCTGAAGAGGCGGAGGTGCTCGAACAAGAGGAAGATGAACGCATTCGTTTACGTTGGTTACACGCTCCCAAAAATGAATTCTTCGAATTCAGCATCCAGATATCTGAAGTAACGAACATGACTATACTGATCGTAAAGGATTTCGCGGAAAAGAAGGAGATCGCCGATCAGAGCCAGTTATGGGATTACCAGATCAAGGACCTTTTCCACCGGATCGGCAACTAGTCCCCGTCTCCGGCAGACAACATATCCAGCAGTGCCGCATAGACGGCAACGGCATTGGAGATCATTTTTCCCCATGTAAGTACGTCAAATCGCTTTGCCAGCTTCACAAAGGATCTATTCTGAACCAGTTCCTCCCACTGCTCCGATGATATGTCAGCAACTGGCTGATAATTAACAGGCTCGAAATGATGCTGCCAGGGGTCTTCCTGCACGCAAATGTACCAGCCATCTGCCGCCAGCTGGTGTTGCTTGCCGGTCAGCACAGCCCGGTAAGGTTCCAGGCCCGCTCCCGCCATATGCAGTGTGGTGCTGAAGAACCGCCCCCACCAGAAGAAGGTGCGGCAGGCAAAGATGTTGTCTTTACCGAACACGCGTGGGTAATCCAGCACTACCCAGGGCAGGCCAAGGTACTGCTCCCCCCGGGAGATCTTCGCCGGCTGCGCGCCGTCCCCAGGGAACCGGGATATCACCGGGTCTGCCGCCAGCGCCTCATGCATCGCCCCGAAAAGGTGATACACTTTTTGTATAACTTCATTCTTGCGCAGCAACCACTCCGCATCGGTAATGATTTGCCGCTCTTCCTGACTCAGTTGGTATGCTTCCATGGCCTTTCCCTTTTTCATACTGGTCGCGGCACCATGGCGGATTCCTTCGCCTGAATGGCACTGCTGCACGGCTATTACGGCCGCCCGGCGCCGGCACAATATGATCTTCAAAAATAAATTAACTGTTTTTTAGCCCGCCCGCTGTTACGCACTTTCCCGAATCGTATTAACTTTGTGCTGCCTGCTGGCTAAAGTAGGCTGAAAATCAGTCAGTTTTACATTTATTAAATTATTTTTTTCATCGCCTGGTTGTGAAGAAGCTCGATAAACTCATTGTAAAAACATTCATCGGTCCGTTTATAGCCACATTTTTTGTGACCTTGTTCGTATTGGTCATGCAATTCGTGTGGAAATATATTGATGACCTGGTGGGCAAGGGGCTGGATACACCGGTGATCATCGAACTGCTGGTCTATACCAGCGCCAGCCTGGTGCCGCTGGCCATGCCGCTGGCTGTACTGTTGTCTTCCATCATGACCTTCGGGAACCTGGGCGAGAGTTTCGAACTGGTGGCCATCAAGTCCGCCGGCATCTCCCTGCTCCGCTTTATCCGTCCGCTGTTCATATTTTCCGCCCTGATCGCGCTGGGCGCTTTCCTTTTCTCCAACTATGTGATCCCGGTGGCGAACCTCCGGGCAAAGTCGCTCCTCTACGATATCACCAATTCCAAACCGGCCTTCAATATCAAACAGGGCGTATTTTACGGGGATATTCCGCATTATGTGA
Organism: Chitinophaga sp. XS-30; assembly: GCF_008086345.1. Classification (NCBI taxonomy): domain Bacteria; kingdom Pseudomonadati; phylum Bacteroidota; class Chitinophagia; order Chitinophagales; family Chitinophagaceae; genus Chitinophaga; species Chitinophaga sp. XS-30. Next base: position 403,118 of record NZ_CP043006.1, read on the forward strand.
TCAAAGTGGCCAAAAAGGACCCGGATAACAAGACCATCCACCAGGTGATGATCTATGAACGCCCCCCCGGATCGCGGGACGGGCGCCTGATACTCGCCGATAAAGGCACCATGGAGCTTTCTCCGGACAAACGTTTCCTCAATTTTACGCTGGAGAACGGATGGAGCTATGAAGAGCGCGGCGATCCCCGCAACCCGGAAAAGAACGAACTGATCCGCCTGGGCTTCAAAAAATATAAAAAACCTTTCGATCTCCGGGATTTTGCCTTCAGCAGGCTGGATATGGACCTATTTGCCTCCAACCAGCAGATGCTCAATATCAGGCAGCTGGACAAGGGGCTGGATTCCCTCCGGCAGCGCGACTCCTCCTTCATCCGTACCACCAATGCCTACGTGACCAGCCGTTATCCTTTTTACAAATGGAAAGACACCGGCTGGGCGACTTCCGCACCGATAGCTCACGGGGAGACATTTATAGACAGCATCCCGGAAAAATCCATGCGCTACGTGCTGGAACGGGTGGAGCAGACCTTAAGGGAACAGGAGTCCAGCCTTACGGGCCCGGCGGCGGAATTCGCCGAAAACCAGTCCAGGATCGCTTTATTCAAAGTGGAGTGGCAGCGGAAGTTCTCGCTGGCAGCGGCCTGCATCGTGCTTTTCCTCATCGGGGCGCCGCTCGGGTCCATAATTCGTAAAGGCGGACTAGGGACTCCGCTCGTTTTTGCCGTTATATTCTTTGTGATCTTCAATATATTCTTTATGTTAGGCGAGAAAATGGCCCGGAAAGATGTGATGACCTCCTGGGGAGGAATGTGGCTGGCCAATACCGTTCTTATGCCTATTGCGGCCTTCCTTGTGTACAAGGCCATGAATGATTCGCAACTGTTCAACAAAGAAGCCTGGTTCAGGGGATACCAGCAATTTAAAAAATTCATTCAGCAACGGCGGAACAAACATGCAGTCTGATAGCTGCTGTTGCTGAGATAGAATACATACGGACCTACAACTTAAAACTGTTTACTTTGAAAACACTGGTAGCACTGGTGCAACAAAACCGCTATTTCTATGTCCCGTTCCTGTTATGGCTGATCATCGGCGGAGCACTTTTATCCCTTTTTACGAAAGATGAACTTTTTCTCACCGTGAATGGCGCGCATCACCCGGTACTGGATGTGCTGGTGACCGGCACTACATACCTGGGTGACGGCATTACTTTCGGCGTTATGCTGCTGGTACTGCTGCTGCTGCGCAAATGGAAGCTTTTTTTCATGGGCGCAGGCACCCTGCTGATCGTAACATTGATCGTACAGGGTATCAAACATGCGGTGAATGAACCCCGCCCTATCGTGTATTTCGGCGACACGGAGATCTGCCATATGGTGCAATGGGTGAAGGTACACGGGGGGTTGAGCTTCCCCTCAGGCCATACCTCCACCGCTTTCGGCATGTTCTGCTTCCTGGCGCTGATATGGCGTAATAAAAAAATGGGGGCGCTCATGTTCATCCTCGGGCTCATTACCGCACATTCCCGCTTGTACCTCAGCCAGCATTTCTTTGCGGATGTATATGTGGGCAGCATCATCGGCACATTGGTCAGTTCTCTCATATTCTGGCTCTTCGAATACCGCAGAAGCCAGACGACCGGGCAGACCAATGCGCATGACACCATCATTGCGCCGCAACCGGCATAGATTATCCCTGGGATTATTACGCTTTCTTTACGAACTTAGCGCTTCATACGAACGAAACGTAAGTTCCATTCGGCCCATTAATGAAAGATCACGAATGAAATGCAAATTCCATTCGGCCCATTAGTCAATATTCGCGAATGAAATATCTGTTGATAGCCATCGTAGCAGCCCTTTTATTTATTCCCTTCCTGGGAGCCGTGCACCTGTTCGACTGGGATGAGATCAATTTTGCGGAGGCCGCGAGAGAAATGATCGTAAGCGGCAATTATTCCCAGGTGCAGATAGATTTTGCGCCGTTCTGGGAGAAACCCCCGCTCTTTATCTGGATGCAGGCGCTGAGCATGCACCTCTTTGGCATCAACGATTTTGCAGCAAGGTTCCCCAACGCCGTCATCGGCATCATTACCCTGCTCACCTTCTTTCATATCGGCAAAAAGATCGGGGACGAAAAACTCGGCCTCTGGTGGGCGCTCGTATATGCGGGGTCCTGGCTGCCGCATTTCTATTTCAAATCCGGCATCATCGACCCCACCTTCAACTATTTTATTTTCCTCTCGCTTTACTTTGCCTACCGTATCGGCTATGCTCCCAAACCAACGCGTATGGCCATATGCAGCGGGGTATCACTCGGGCTGGCGGTGCTGACCAAAGGTCCCGCTGCCATTCTCATTGCCGTACTGGCGCTGGTGGTGTACTGGGTGTACAACAAGTTCAGGATCTATATCAGGATCATGCATCTCGTTTGGATCGCTCTCTTCTGCCTGCTGACCACCGGGCTTTGGTTCGGCTACGAGATCATTGCGAACGGATGGTGGTTCATGAATGAGTTCGTGGTGTACCAGTGGCGCCTGTTCAGCACACCGGATGCGGGGCATGGCGGGCCGTTCTTCTACCACTGGATCGTGCTGCTGGTGGGATGCTTCCCGGCAAGCATCTTTCTCCTGAGTTATATCCAGACGGCCAGGGGCAAATCCATTTACACCCAGCAGAGCACGGAAGCCAAGGATTTCAAGATATGGATGTGGGTGCTGTTCTGGGTAGTATTGCTGCTGTTTTCTATTGTGAAAACGAAGATCGTGCACTATTCGTCCCTCTGTTATTTCCCCCTGAGCTTCCTCGCCGCGCTGCAGGTGCACCGCCTGCTGGAAGGAAGGTTCACCCTGAAAGGATGGAATATCACCATCATCCTGGTGATCGGCCTGGTGCTGGGTGTCGCCATCAGCCTGCTGCCCCTTGTTGGCATCTACAAAGCCGAACTGATCCCGCACATCGGGGACCGTTTTGCCAAAGCCAACCTGGAGGCCGATGTGCCGTTCGGTTTTGGCGAAATGGCCTACGGCCTCATCTATACCATCCTGGTGATCGTGTCCTGCGTATTGCTGTTTAACCGGAAAGTGAAACAGGGGCTGCTCTGCCTGTTCATCAGCACCATCATCATGATACAGGTGACGGTACTGCACTTTGTACCGAAAGTAGAGCGCTTCTCCCAGGGCGCCGCCATCGATTATTTCAAATCCTTTGTGGGAAAGGATGTGTATGTGCGGCCGCTCAGCTACAAGAGCTATGCCTATATGTACTACACGCGGAAGCTGCCGCCTGCCAATAAAAATTACTACGATGATAAATGGCTGCTGGAAGGGCCGGTAGACAAACCCACCTACTTCATCTGCCGGATTACGGACAGCGATCCCTGGAGGGCGCACCCCAACCTGGAGGTGATCGGGGAAAAGAACGGGTTTGTGTTTCTGAAGCGGAAAGATTAGGGCCTGCCGGCAGGAGTAATGATTGGGCTTTTTTGTAAAATTGTACAGCCCGGTGAGCAATTTTCTGTAAAATTGTACAGTATGATAGGCAATTTTATTGATTTTTGCTGTTCTGAATGTACAATTTTTAGTATTTTTGCCTATCAGACTATCATATATGGAAAATATAGCATCCAAATCGAACCTCCTCATACAAGGTCAAAACCTTGGATTTATCCGTTCACTGGCTGCGAAGATCGACTGGAAGGATCGACTGATAGGCATTTTGGGCGCACGGGGAACAGGTAAGACGACCTTGTTGCTGCAACATATAAAACAGCATTACGGAATAGGCGGGAAAGCCATATACCTGACGCTTGATGATATTTACTTTACGGAGCACAAACTGGTGGACTTTGCTGAACAATTCCGTCTGCAGGGTGGCGAAATACTGTTTCTCGATGAAGTGCACAAATACCCCAACTGGGCAACAGAAATCAAGAATCTGTACGATTTTTATTCGGATTTACGGATCGTTTTTACCGGTTCTTCCGTCACAGACCTCCTCCGCCAGAATGCCGACCTGAGCCGGAGAGTTGTGCAGTATGAACTTACGGGGTTGTCCTACCGGGAGTTCCTGGAGGTCTCGGGAGTGGTCAGTATTCCCCCCCTTTCATTGCAGGACATCATTGACCAGCATGTTCATATCGCGAATGACCTAAGCACAAAGTTCAAACCACTCCAATACTTCAATGACTATCTGCAATACGGGTACTATCCATTTTTCCTGGAAAACAAACGTACTTATTTCATTCGCCTGGAGCAGGTCGTAAAGCTGATCATAGAAAACGACCTGCAGTTTATCGATGGCTTCGACTCTCATAACACCAGGAAGATATATCAATTACTATATATCCTTGCCACCAACGTTCCATTCAAACCCAATGTCTCCAAACTGAGTGAAAAAACGGGAATGCACAGGACTACCCTTTTGCAGTATATGCACTATCTGGATAAAGCCAGGCTCATCAATACATTGACGGCAGCAGGCAAAAGTATAAGCACGTTGCAAAAGCCGGACAAGATCTTCCTGGAAAATACCAACCTCCATCATATGTTCTCACAGGAAAAGGCGGATAAAGGCGCACTGAGAGAATCATTCTTTTTGAATCAGCTCTGCAACGCTGGTCATGAAGCAGCCCTTCCCTTAAGCGGAGACTTTATGGTTGACGGGAAATATACGTTTGAGATCGGAGGGAAAGGGAAAGGAGGGAATCAGATTAAGGATATTCCTGATTCATGGATAGCTGCAGATGAAATAGAAACAGGAGCATGGAATAAGATTCCTTTGTGGCTCTTCGGATTCCTCTATTAGCCTTCTATCTATTGCTCCTGCACCGATACGTGACCCGGAAGCAGGCTTAAACCACCCGCCCCCAGGCCCTTTGCTTATTTCCTGCAATTCGTTATTTCTTCATCGCCGCGTCGTACCGCTTCTCCACTTCTTTCCAGTTCACAACATCCCAGAAAGCTGCGATATAATCGGGGCGTTTATTCTGGTGCTTCAGGTAATAGGCATGTTCCCATACATCCAGTCCGAGGATGGGTGTGCCGGTTTCCTTCACCAGGCCTTTCATGAGGGGATTATCCTGGTTGGGGGTGGAGGTCACCGCCAGCTTTTTATCTTTTCCAACGATGAGCCATGCCCAGCCTGAGCCGAATACGCCTTTGGCGGCATCGCTGAACTTTGTCCGGAAGGCATCCATGGAGCCAAAGGCGCCATTGATGGCAGCGGACAGCTTTGCCGAAGGTGTTGTTTTTTCCGGCGAAAGAATGGTCCAGAACAGGCTGTGATTGTAGTGCCCCCCACCGTTATTGCGGATGGCGGTTTCTTTGGCGCTTACTTTCGCCAGAATGTCTTCGAGGCCCAGGGAAGCGAGAACGGTGCCGTTAAGCGCGGCGTTCAGGTTCTTTACATAGCCTGCATGGTGCTTGTCGTGGTGGATCTCCATCGTCATCTTGTCGATATGAGGCTCCAGCGCACCGGTTGCGTATGGCAATTCGGGCAGCGTAAACGGTGCTTTGGCATCAGCCAGGGTTTCCGGACCCTCTGCAGCAAACAACCCTTTCGGGTTTGCCAGGGCAGCCACGCCGGCAAGGCCGGCTACCTTGAGGAATTCTCTTTTATGCATATGTCAGCTATTTTTTATTCTGTACAAAGCTATACGTTTAAGCAAATTTTACACCAACAATTCCCGACCGTTACCTGGTTTTTGAATTTTGATCAAAATAAAGCCGAATATTATCGTTTAATTTGAAATTAATTGGTATTTTACCTTTATATTCATGTGTTGTTGTCGTATTTAATCATTTTTGAAAGATGAAGTTATTTATCCCTGGCTGCAGGCCTGGCCCTGCTCCGGTCAGCATGGCTCCGGATGGTGCCCTGTACCATCTTCACCGGCATCCGCCGGTACCCGTCCATCCCCGGTATATACATGCTGAATTTGTCTTACCTGCAAACTGCTGTTTTGCCCGCTTCGCCTGATAGAGGAGAAGCAGGAATTGAGAATATCACACTATAGATAATAACAGAGCTGTCTGTACGCCCCTGCCTTTCCGATGCATCCGGAGAGGTTTGGCTTTTACTATATGCTGCGAACTGACAGACACAGGTTTTAAGATAGCTTCATCGCTTTTGATTATGATTTAATTTTGATGCACTGGACAAATGGGTTTTGGGCAGAAGTGACCTATACTTTGCTCCAATTTGGCAATAACCATCAATACATTGATCAGACACCAGGCAGGCATAAATTTATTCACCCAATAAATCAAGTCCGGAAGCAGCATGATGATTCAGGAACGCGTACAAAAGACAAGACAAGAGCCGTTGACCTATTCGCCCGTTTTTTTCCGTGCGTCCGGGTCCGGAGAGAAAGCAGCCCTGCTGCAATTGCTGCAGGAGAACCCACAGATCAAAGTTTATGATGAGCTGTATGGGCAGCTGAAAGAGCTCATCAGGAGCCAGCACCCGGCGCGCATGCTTTCTGTGGCAGAATCCGAAGCCGCCATTACCGCCCATCTCGCGGGAAACTCACTGGAAGATTATGGCGTATGGGTGTACTACCCATGGTCAGAAAAGATCGTTCACCTGCTGGATGAAGAGGAATTTGTTGCGATGCGCACTTCCCGCAATATTTATAAGATCAGGACGGAGGAAAGGGATCTGCTGATCCGGAAAAAGATCGGGGTAATAGGCCTGTCCGTGGGGCAGACCATTGCGCTCACCCTTGCCATGGAGCGTATCGGCGGGGAACTGCGCCTCGCGGATTTCGACGACCTGGAACTCTCCAATATGAACCGCATCCGTACCAGCGTCCATAACCTCGGTACCCCCAAAGTGATCTCTGCCGCGCGGGAGATCGCGGAACTGGACCCCTTTATTAAAGTGAAGTGTTATACGGATGGCGCAACGGAAGACAATATCATGGATTTCCTTACCGGAGGCGGTCAGCTGGACCTGCTGGTGGAGGAATGCGACAGCCTCAATGTAAAAATATTAAGCCGCATCAAGGCAAAAGCCCTGCGTATGCCCGTGGTCATGGAAATGAACGACCGGGGTATGCTGGACATCGAACGTTATGACCTCGAACCGGATTACCCCATGATGCATGGCCTCATTCCCGATATGGATATGGAAACGCTCAGCAACCTCACTACCGAGCAGAAAGTGCCCATCCTCGGGCCGATGGTGGGCGGCGAGGCGATGAGCGAAAGGATGAAATACTCCCTGACGCAGATCGGGAAAACCATTACCGCATGGCCTCAACTGGCATCCTCCGTGATGCTGGGCGGCGGAATGGTGGCGGATACCTGCCGCCGCATACTGCTGGATGAACTGAAGGTCTCCGGCAGGTTCTATGTAGATTTTGAGCAACTCATCAAATAGCGCCCAGTAAACTAAAAGAGCAAACCAATGAGTGATTTGATCAAGGTAAGGGCCTTTATTGCTCCGGAAGACCCGGAGGCTTGCATGCGGTTCTATGAGGGCCACAGCAAACTGTTGGAGATACATTTCGGTATTGCCAAGATCACTTCGGGGAATGTGGACTGGATCAACCACAAGAACACGATCGTGATCATCGTGGAAGATGAGACAGGTACCAAGACCTACGGCGGCGCCCGGGTACAGCTGGCAGACGGCGTGATTCCCCTGCCTATAGAAACGGCGATCGGCAAATATGATCCGAAGATCTATACCGATGTGCGCCCGGGAAGCGCCGAGATCTGCGGGATGTGGAACTCAAAGGAGGTGGCCGGCATGGGCATCGGCAGCCTGATCCTGTGCCGGGTAGCCGTAGCGCTGATGAGCCAGCTGCCGATAGACCAGGTACACGTACTTTGCGCTCCCATCACCACCCGGATGGGCAAACGCGTAGGCGCTGTGATAGATACCTCGCTGGGAAATGAAGGCATCTTTTACTATCCGAAAGACGACTTCATTGCCACGGCCATGATCATTAAAGATGTAGATGTGCTTAGCAGTGCAGAGGCCCGGGAAAGGGAGCTGATGTTCGAGCTCCGGAAAAATTTCAATCAGCTCCGGACGGAAACGGGGCCGAAAGGAAATTTTGAAGTATATTACCAGTTGAGCTTGCCGGGATGGGAAAAATAAAAAACGCTAAATTACACCGAAGATTAAAAATGCCGGTACGTTTCATCCTGTTATTGCTCATTTCACTCTTCTGGCGCAGCGCAGCCAGCGCGTCGGAACCTGTCGTATTTGCAGACAGGGACCGGCTGATGCAGATCGGGGAATATATGGAGCTGTACACGGACAAGACCAACAGCCTTACCTTGGAACAGGTGGCCGGCCTGGCGTTCTCCCCCTCCACCCAGAAAGTACCGAACCTGCAGATATCCCCCAATACCCACTGGGCCCGCTTCTCCATCACCAATACCTCGGATGTGACGAAGCTGCTGCTGGAAGTGGAATACCCGATCATCGATGATATCACCTTATTCGAGATCCTGCCCGGCGGCGGACATAAGGCCACGAGGCTCGGCGAATTCCAGTCCTACTACAAAAGACCTTACGACCATCAGAACTATATCTTTCCGCTGGCCATCCCCAAAGGAGAAACCCGCTCCTTCTACCTGAAGATAAGGGCCGGGGAGCAGTTGCAGCTGCCCGTTTATCTGGGATCGGAAAACAGGCTGAACGCAAAGAATACCGAACGTAATTTCATCATGGGCCTGTATATCGGCATCATTCTCGTGATGGCGCTGTACAACCTGTTCATTTTTATTACGATACGGGACTGGAGTTACCTGATCTACGTCAGCTATATCATTTGCGTAGGGCTCACACAGGCCTCGCAGCAGGGCTACACCTTCCGCTTCCTCTGGCCGGAAAATACCTGGCTGGCCATGCACGATACCGTGCTGATACCGATACTGAACGGCATCACGGCGGCGCTGTTCATATCGTCGTTCCTGCATGCCCGGGAAAAATACAAGCTGGGGTACCATATGCTCAACGCCGTGATCGTACTGTATCTGCTGAACCTCATTCCGATGTTCATGGACCGGTACTTCGTTGCGCAGATCTGGGTGCAGCTGGTGGCGCTCAGCGGGTCTGTTATCGCCATCTTTGTGGGTGTGAAGGTGAGCAACAAAGGCTTTCTACCGGCCCGCTTTTTCCTCGTAGCATGGGGTATCTTCCTGTCCAGCGTCTGTATTTTCGTGTTGCGCAATTTCAATGTGCTGCCGTATAACGACTTCACCTATTACGCCCTGCAGGTAGGCTCCGCGGCCGAGGTCACCCTGCTGTCCTTTGCCCTGGCCAACAAGATCAATATCTACCGGAAGGAAAAGGAGGAATCCCAGGCGCATGCCCTCCGGGTGTCGCAGGAGAACGAACAGCTGGTGCGCGAGCAGAACGCCATCCTGGAAGCCAAAGTGCAGGAACGTACAGAGGCCCTGCAAAGCAGCAACAAGGAGTTGAACAAAGCGCTCAGCGGGCTGAAAGAAGCCCAGACCCAATTGGTGGAGGCGGAAAAAATGGCTTCCCTCGGCCAGCTGACCGCAGGTATCGCCCACGAGATCAACAACCCCATCAACTTTGTAACGTCCAATATCAAACCGCTTAAACTGGATTTTGAAGACATCCGCAACCTGCTCCGCCGCTATGACACCCTCGGCCAGGGCGGGAATGTGCAGGAACAGCTGGCGGATATAGAACGATATAAACAGGAAATCGATATAGATTACGTTCACAGCGAAATAGATACGCTCATCAAGGGCATTGAGGATGGCGCCAACCGTACGGCAGAGATCGTAAAGGGGCTGCGTACCTTCAGCCGGCTGGATGAGAGCGATCTCAAGATCGTGGACATCCACGAAGGGCTGAATTCCACCATGGTACTATTGCGCAATACCACCCCGCAACATGTAAAGATCATCCGTGATTACGGTGAACTGCCCAAGATCGAGTGTTATGCCGGCAAGCTCAACCAGGTATTCCTCAATATCCTGAACAACGCCCTGAATGCCATCAAAATGAAACCCGAACAAGGGGATGAGTCCATTACCATCACCACCCGCCAGGTGGATAACAAAACGGTGAGCATCAGCATTAAAGACAGCGGTATCGGTATGACGGAGAAGGTGAAAGAGAAGATATTCGAACCGTTCTTCACCACCAAGGACGTGGGAGAAGGTACGGGATTGGGGCTCTCCATCGTTTTCAGTATTATAGAAAAGCATCATGGAAAAGTAGTCGTTGAGTCGGCCCCGGGTAAAGGAGCGGAATTTATTATATATTTACCGCTCAATGTTCCTGGTGTTCAGAGTCATTCGTCCTAACAATAAACCCTCATGAAAAGCAACCGTATCAGGATACTGTACATCGATGATGAAGTACATAACCTCAATGCATTCCGTGCCAATTTCAGGCGGAGCTATGAGATATATACCGCCAATTCCGCAGCCGAAGGTATGCAGGTGCTCCGCGGCATAGAAGTCCATATCATTATTGCCGACCAGAAGATGCCCGGTACTACGGGAGTAGAGTTTTTTCACGAGATCAAGGACATACTGCCAGACCCCATCCGCATCCTGCTCACCGGTTATACGGATGTGGAAGATATCATTGACGCCATCAACAAAGGCCACATCTTCTCCTATATCAAGAAACCATGGGATGAGCATGAGCTGTTCAAAACCATCAATAACGCCTACGAGATCTATTCTGCGCGCAAACAGCTGAAAGAAAAGGTGCTGGAGCTGGAAAAAACGAATGATGAGCTGAACCGTTTCATTTACTCCACTTCACATGACCTCCGGGCACCCCTGATGAGCGTACAGGGCATCATCAACCTGAGCCGGCTGGATAACAGCATGACGGACCCGCAGGGCTATATGAACATGGTGGAGGTCTGCATCACGCGGCTGGACAGCTTTATCCAGAAGATCATCGAATACTACCGCAACTCCCGGCTGGAACTGGAATATGAGAAGATCGATTTTGTAGCGCTGATAGATGACTGTATCGATACGTTCCGGCATCAGAATACGATCATCAATTTCAATGTAAAGATCGACCAGCCTGTTCCGTTCAAGGGTGATTTTTTCAGAATAAGTGTTATTTTGAACAATCTGATATCCAATGCCGTTAAATATCAGAAACCGGATGAGGAGTATCCGCAGGTGAACCTGTCTGTAAAAGTGGAGCCTCATAAGGCAACCATCCGTATTGAAGATAATGGTATCGGCATTCTGAGCGAACATCTGAGCAACATCTTTAAAATGTTCTTCCGCTCCAAGAACAACAACAAGCCGGGTAGCGGCATTGGTCTGTACATTGTGAAAGAAGCACTGAGCAAGATCGGCGGTACCATTGGCGTAGATTCCCGTTACGGTGAAGGCACCCAATTTGAAATCTCTATTCCGAACCGAAATGAATTCGATACCTGATCTTCGCGTCATACTGATTGATGATAACGACATCGATCTGCTCCTTCACGAGCGGCTGATCACCCTTCAGGGTATCAGCAGGACCGTTCTGGCTTTCAGCAATGCGAACAAGGCGCTGGAATTCCTTTCCAGCAACATTACCCTTCCGCACATCCCTCCCACGGTCATTCTGCTGGATATACAGATGCCTGAAATGGACGGCTTCGAGTTCCTTCGCTCCTTCGATTCCTACCCCTCCAAGATCAAGAACCAGTGTTCCATCATCATGGTATCCTCTTCGCTTGATTTCGGCGATATCTCCCGCACCAATGCCAATCCGCTGGTGATCCGGCTGCTGAAGAAACCCCTGCAGCCCAAAGAGCTGAAAGAGGTGATAGAAAGCATCTTCCAGCAATAAAAAAAGCGTACCGCCGGAGCGATACGCTTTGTCTGTCAGACCATCCATCCTTTTAATTCAAATCATTGATACCGTAGTAATAAGTATTTCCGCTGCCGGGATAGGTCCCTTCTATCTGGAAATTGCCGTCCTGTTTTGCCAATGCCGATTTCAGTTCTTCGATATTTCTTACGGTTATCCCTCCGATCTTTGTAATAATGAATCCCGGGCGCATATTCGTCTGGCCGCTGATCACGCCATCGCGGATATTGGTGACCTGGAGGCCGCCCGGCAGGCGCAGTTTTGCTGCATCTGATTTGGACAGCGGCTCAAAATCAGCGCCCAGGGCCTCCACTGCCGCAGCCTGCTGGCCGGACATGGCGCCGAGTTTTCCTTTTAGTGTCACGCTAACCTTTCTTTCTTTTCCATCGCGCAGCACCACCAGATCTACCTTGTCACCCGGTTTCTGCATGGCGATCAGCTCGGATAACTTGGAGCTGGAAGTTACCGCTACGTCATTCACTTTCGTGATGGCATCGCCTTTCCGTATGCCCGCTGCCGCTGCTGCGCCATTGGGATCGGTATCTGCTACCCACACGCCGTTGCCGTCGTCCGTAACACCCAGTTCCCTGCGCGTTGCTTCATCCAGGTTCTCCGGGGCCATGCTGATACCGAGGTATCCGCGCTGAACGGAACCGTATTTCATGATGTCGCCCACCACTTTTTTCATGAGGTTGGAGGGGATGGAATAGGCATACCCCGCATAGGAGCCCGTGGGTGAAGCGATAGCGGCATTGATGCCGATCAGTTCACCGTTGGTATTCACGAGGGCCCCGCCGCTGCTGCCGGGGTTCACGGCCGCATCCGTCTGCAGGAAAGCTTCCACCGGAGCGCTGCCCTGTCTGTTGATGCCGATATTGCGCGATTTGGCGCTGATAATACCCTGGGTAACGGTCACATCCAGGTTCAGCGGGTAACCTACTGCCAGCACCCATTGGCCCAGGCGCACCTCGTCAGAGTTGCCCAGCGGCATCACCGGTAATCCCTTGCCATCGATCTTGATCAGGGCCAGGTCCGTATTCGGATCGTTGCCCACCACCTTTGCCTTGTAGTCCTTGCGGTCGTTCAGCGTTACGGTGATCTCGTTGGCACCGTCCACAACGTGATTGTTGGTGACGATGTACCCGTCTTCACTGATGATCACCCCTGAGCCGGAAGCCTTCTGGTCAGGCCGCTGGAAAGAGCGGCCGCCGCCAAAGAAACGTTCGAACAGCTGGTCGTCCATCCCGAAGGGGTTCATGCCGCCCCGGGACTGGGTTTGCTTGAATTTTACCACTGTTCTGATATGTACCACAGAAGGAACCGCTGTGCCCGCTGCTCTTTCAAAGTCAACCGGCTGGGCTGCTGCGCCGCCGGAATAAGAAGTTTGTACCAGGGGTTTGGGATCATCCTGCAAGATACTGTTGTAGGGCTTGCCGGAAGAGGTGCTGCTCAGCGCATATCCCCCGCCGATGCCTGCCGCCAGTAAGGCAATGGCGGCGAAAGTCAGTTTTTTTGTCATAGTATCTCCTTTTTTGATACCGTAAAATTGAACAGGCATTCTGAATACATTCTGAATAAACAGGTGTAGCGGGATGGATTTAACTTTTTCTTAGGAGGGGCCGGGCAGCCGCTATCCCTTCATTTTCACGCTGAAAACGTGCATGGGATGCTCGTAAACATAGGTGATCTCATATTTGTACAGGTCGCAGACCTTTTTTACGATCTCCAGGCCCAGCCCCATGCTTTCCGCATCCGCACTGCTTTTGGCGAAGCGCTGGAAAAGGCGGGCCGTGTTGAGGGCGTAAAGCTGGCCGGTGTTCTGCACCGTGAACGTACCATTGGCGATCTTCACCAGGATGTTGCCGCCGTTGAGGTTATGGCGGATGGCATTGGCCAGCAGATTGCTGAGCAACACTTCTATAAGGACGGGATTGGCATTCACCACGAGGTCTTCCTGCCAGTCGGTCTCCATACCCAGCTGTTTCTGTTCCGCCTGGGCGCGGTATTGTTCCAGCAGGTGAATGGCCATTTTCTGTACGGAAATATCCTCCGTTTCGGGGAATTGCCCGTTCTGGATGCGCGTGAGCAGGATGAGCCCTTTGTTCAGCCGGCCCATGCGCTGGCTGGCGGTGGCCATGTCTGTGATGAGCGCGGCCTGTTCCTCCGTGAGGGGAGTGGTTTGCATCAGCAACTCCAGCTTTCCCTGGAAGATGGCCAGCGGGGTCCTCATTTCATGGGAGGCATTCTCCGCAAATTCTTTCTGGGAAACATAGGCCTTCCTGCTGCGCTCTGCCAGTTGCTCCACTGCCGTATTCAGCTCCTCAAATTCGCTGACGCCGGGTTTGCCCAGCAGCAGCGGCGCGGCGTCATCCACTTTATAGGCGCGAAGTTTGCGGAGCGTGTTGTAAAAAGGCTTCCAGACCTGGCGGGCCAGGCTACGGTTGATCAGCAGCAATCCGGCCAGCAACAGGGAAAGCAGCAGCACCTGCAAAATGATGATGCTGGTGATGAGCGCCTCATGATTGGCGAGGGAAGATTTGATCTGCAGGCGGTAAGTTTCCTGGTTGATGACCAGGTGGGAAGTCAGCAGGCGGTAGGTGACCCGCCGGCGGGAGGTGCTGTCCACCACATCGGAGGTATAGAGCGAGTCCCGGCCGGTATGCGGGGCCGCGCGTTCCAGGGTGATATCGTTGTTGAGCAGGGGATTATCGTCTTCCGGGTATTCATCCATTACCTGCAAACGCGGCACCAGCTGCGTTTTAGTGGCAATCAGGCGGGCATCCACATTGGCGATCACAATGCGCTTCAGCACAAAATAGAATACCGGTACCGCCACCAGCAGCAGGATGACGGATAACAGGAAATAATACTGTACGGTTTTGTTCAGCAGCTTCATGGCACTTCCATTTTATATCCCATGCCATACACTGCCTTGATCTGGTCTTTCCATCCGGCCTGTATCAGTTTCTTTTTCAGGTTTTTCATATGGGCGTAGATGAAGTCGTAATTATCGAACAGCCCTTCCCCGTCGCCGGACAGGTGTTCTGCGATGGCATGTTTGGATACCACCCTGTTCCTGTTCGTGAGCAGGTACAGCAGCAGGTCGTATTCTTTACGGGTGACGTCTACCGCCTGCCCGTTCACGCGGACGGAGCGGGCCTGCGTATCCAGGCTGAGGGGGCCGGCTTCCAGGGCGGTATTGCCGGAAAAGCGCCGGCGGCGGATCACAGCGGCAATGCGGGCGCCCAGTTCGGAAAGGTGGAAGGGCTTCGTGAGGTAATCGTCCGCCCCCAGCTGCAGTCCCTGAATACGGTCGTCAATACCGTCACGGGCGGAGATAATGATCACCCCTTCGGTTTTATGATCGTCTTTCAGTGCCTTGAGCACCTGCAGGCCATTACCGTCCGGCAGCGATATATCCAGCAGGATGCAGTCGTATTCGAATGATTCTATCCTGTCCAGCGCCGTTTTGCAGTCCGGCGCTACCTCGCAGGTATAATTCTCCGCTTCCAGGTAGGTAGCGATGCTTTTGCTGAGTGCCTGTTCGTCTTCAATAATAAGAATCTTCATGCCGGCATTAATTTACAGAAAAAAATATTCCGGCGCGACACGAAGGCCGGGGATTGCCGGAGAGTATCCCGCGCGCTTGCGGCAGGCGGCAGAAAACTGGCATGCAGCGCCCTTGCAAAAGGCGGTTTCACGCCCGGCAGCGGCGAACGCCCATGTTGATTGGCGCTTATAAGCATCCGCCGGCACTGTGAAGAATTTTTTTGTTTTTTCGAAAAAGCGCCTAAATTTGCACTCCATTCACGCACAGGGGGGATTAGCTCATCTGGTAGAGCGCAAGCATGGCATGTTTGAGGTGATCGGTTCGAGTCCGATATCCTCCACCCGGAACGGGAAATCGGTAACACGGTTTCCCGTTTTTCTTTGCCCTGTTGCGGATGATTCGGCAACAGCATTAACATTCAGATGTTTTTTTGTATCTTTCGTCACATATTCATGAAACCCAATGAGACAAAAAATTACCTGTTTGCTAATTGACGATGATAAGGATGATCAGGAAATATTCAAGCTCGCGCTGCAGGATGTTAACCCGGATGTGATGTGTTTAACAGCGGATGACGGAGTTGAAGGCCTCAAACTCCTGCGGTCTGAGAAAGACTTTTCCCCGGCTTATATTTTTCTGGATCTGAACATGCCCCGCATGACGGGGAAGGACTGTCTCTGCGAGATCAAGAAAGATGAAAGGCTTTCGGATATTCCCGTAGTGATCTACTCCACCTCTTCAGACCCTGGTGATATCAATGATTCCCGGTCGCTGGGAGCGAGTGACTATATCGTTAAACAGTTCAGCATCAGTTCGCTGAAATCGATACTGGAACCGTATTTCAGCAAGAAAAAGGAAATAGCTTAAGCATTATTTCACTTTCCGCCATATTTTCTGGCGGTTCGGCAGTTGTTTGTATTTAGGCGCTATCACCGAATATTTCAGGCTTTCTTTTGCACCCAATGCCAGGAACCCGAGCGGCTCCAGGCTGTCTTCGAATAATTGCAGCACACGGTTCTGCAGTTCCTTATCGAAATAGATCAGCACATTCCTGCAGAGGATCAGCTGAAATTCGTTGAATGACCGGTCAGACACCAGGTTATGCGTGGATATGACCATCCGGCCGGACAGCTGTTCATCGAATTTTGCCCAATCGTATTTTGCCGTGTAGTACCGCGAAAAATCATGGAGACCGCCGGATTGGATATAGTTTTCCGAATACTGTTTCATATACCGCAGGGGGAAGATGCCTTTGCGGAGCTTTTCCAGTACGGCCGGGTTAATATCCGTGGCATAGAGGAGGGAGCGTTCCAGCAGCCCGGCTTCCTTCAGAAGGATGGCCATGGAATAAACCTCTTCGCCGGAGGAGCATCCCGCATGCCAGATGCGGATGAAAGGATAGGTAGCCAGCACCGGCAGCACCTCCTCGCGCAGGCAGCGGTAGAAATGCGGATCACGGAACATTTCGGTCACATTCACCGTGATCTCCTCCACGAAATAACGGAAGTAATTGGGGTCTTCCCGGACGCGCAGCCTGAAGTCCAGGAAACCGGCAAACCTGTTCAGCGAAAACAGCCGGTTGATACGCCGCTTCAGTGACGGACGGGCATAATCATTAAAGTTGTATCCGTAGATATCATGCACATCCTGCAGCAGCAGGGCTATCTCTTCGTCTTTAAGCTCGTATTCCACCTTTGATATTTGGATCATTTGCCTGTATCGTACAGCCATACCCGCAGCAGGGACAATAACTGGTCGATATCCACCGGTTTGCTGATATAATCGGAAGCACCCGCGGCAATGCATTTCTCCCGGTCCCCGTTCATCGCCTTGGCTGTAACGGCAATGACCGGCAATCTGGCAAACCTCTTATCCGATTTGATCATGCGGGTGGATTCATAGCCATCCATTTCCGGCATCATCATATCCATCAGCACAATATCCGTTTCCGGATGTTCCCGGAGGCGGTCCAGCGCTTCCCGGCCGTCCACCGCGGAGATCACGCGCACCCCGCAGGCCTCCAGCGCCTTGGATAGGGAGAAGATGTTCCGCACATCATCATCCGCCAGC
Source organism: Chitinophaga sp. XS-30 (assembly GCF_008086345.1). Lineage (NCBI taxonomy): Bacteria > Pseudomonadati > Bacteroidota > Chitinophagia > Chitinophagales > Chitinophagaceae > Chitinophaga > Chitinophaga sp. XS-30. The sequence continues at coordinate 420,568 of NZ_CP043006.1, forward strand.
AGCACCGTTTTCCCTTTCAGCACATCCTCCCGCGCGGCCTTGGGTTTCACGGTTTCCTTCTTTTCTTCCACCAGGTGCAGGAAGAGGGACACCTCATCGAGTATGCGCTGGTAGGAGTTGGCCACTTTGATCACGATGGAATCCGCATATTGCCTGATGCGCAATTCCTCCGCCTTGCTGAGCTGCTTGCCTGTAAAGATGATGATGGGCACATTTTCCAGGCCGGGTGACTGTTTCACTTCATCGAGGGTATCGTAGGACCTTTCGCCGGAAACGCCCATATCCAGGATCACACAATTTACTTCCTTTTTCCGCAAGGCCTCAACGCTTTCCCCGATGTTGCCCCTGATCTCCGTGTTCACCCGGTAATTGCCAAGGTAATAGGCCAGCGCTTTGGCGTGTTTCATATCTTCTTCCACGATCAGCACCTTGCGGGGATTGTTATTGAGCATGAACTCTATCTTGCTGAAGATGTCTTCCATCTTGTCGTATGCCGCGGGTTTGTCGATAAAGTCCACCGCGCCTTTGGAAAGGCTTTTGAATTTCGCCTGGAAAGAGGACATGACGTGCACGGGGATATGCCGGGTGAGCGGATCGTTCTTCAGCTCTTCCATCACTTCCCATCCATCCTTGACCGGCAGCTGGATATCCAGCAGGATGCCCTGTGGGCGATATTGCTGTGCCAGGCCCGCAGCATCATCGCCGCGTACGGTCACCACGCCTTTGTATCCTTTCTGCCGGGTGAATTCCAGCAAGGAGCGCGCAAAACCTGTATCATCTTCCACAATGAGTATCACGCGGTCTTTCCCGGTGATGGAATGGCGGTCGTCTGCAATGCTTTCGGGGATCACCGGTGTAACGAAGCGCTCCGGCACGACTTCCTGCAACAACACTTTCGGCCCTTCATCTTTCGGCAGGGCAAAACCGGCTGCGGAGCGGGTAGCCGGTATGATCACGGTAAATTCGCTGCCTTTGTCCGGCTGGCTTTTCAGGCGTATCTCCCCGCCCAGCAGCTTTGTCAGCTCCCGGCTGATGGACAGTCCAAGGCCCGTACCACCGTACTTGCGGCGGGTAGAGCCATCAGCCTGCTGAAATGCTTCAAAAATGTTCTGCTGTTTGTCTTCCGGAATACCGATCCCGGTATCGCTAACGGTGAACATCACGGTATTGCGGTTCTCTTCCGGCATGGACACCCGCAGCTCCACATATCCCTCTGCCGTAAATTTCAGCGCATTCGAGATCAGGTTGCGGATGATCTGATCCAGCCGCAGCCGGTCCGTTTCAATAATGCCGTAAACGTTCTCATCCGTTTCCACCCGGAAGCCGATCCCTTTTTCCCTGGCCACCGGCTCAAAGAGCGCTCTCATATCCCGAACGATCTCGTCTATGCGCACGTCGCTGTACATGAGGTCCATTTTACCGGCTTCTATCTTGGAGAGGTCGAGTATCTCGTCTATCAGCGACAGCAGCCCCTTCCCCGAGTTCTGTATCACGCTGGCATACTCTACCTGGTCCGGCGTAAGGTTCTGCCCGCTGTTCTCTCCCATGAGGCGGGAGAGCAGCAGAATGGAATTGAGCGGCGTACGCAGTTCGTGGGACATATTGGCCAGGAATTCTGATTTATAGCGCGTGCTTTGCTCCAGTTCCTCTGCCTTGCGTTGTATTTCCAGGTTCCTGTCAATCACCAGGCGGTTGCGTTCTTCCAGCAACCTTGTTTTTTCCTCCAGTTCCTCGTTGGCTCCCAGCAGCTCTTCCTGCTGTACTTTCAGCTCTTCTTCGGATGCCTGCAGTTTCTCCGTCTGGGCTTCCAGCTCACTGTTGATATTTTCCAGCTCGTTATGCTGCGCCTGCAATTCTTCTGATTGCGACTGTGTTTCTTCCAGGAGCTCCTGGAGGCGCTTGCGGTTCTTCACGCTATGCAGTACGGTGCCTATATTCGGACAGATCGCTTTCAGGAAGGCGATATCGTTCTCTGAAAAAGGCTTCAGCGATACCAGTTCGATCACGCCTTCTGTTCTGCGCTCATAGTCAAGCGGAATGGCAATGATGTTGCGGGGTTTGAGGACACCGGTAGCATGACTGAACAGCATCAGGTCTTCCGGTACATCCTCCAGGTGAATGATCTTGCAGCTATCCGCGCATTGCCCCACCAATCCGTCCCCGAAGGGGATCACGGGTTTTGCGTACTGTTCATCGATCGCATAACCCTGCAGGAAACGCAGGGAAGAGCTGTTTTCTGTCGCATAGAATACGCCTGCGTGAGCATGGGTATAAGTGATCACAAAATCCAGGATGCTGCGGGAGAGTATGGGCAGGTCGTATTCCCCCAGCATTTTGTCATGCAGCGTGGTCACACCCGTCTGCAGCCATTCCCTGGCTTCCAGCAAACCAAAGGAATATTGCAGGGACGCGGCCATTTTGTTCAGCGACACGGAAAGATAGCCGAGGCCATCCTCCCCTTCCTCCTGCGCCCGGGTGGAATAATCCCCGCCGGAGATCCGGTCTGCAATGTCGCGGATAATATTGATGCGCCGGTTGATATCCTGGTCTTTCTGCTCCAGCTCGCGCCGCAATTGCTGTTGTCTTTTAAAATCACTGTTTACCCTGATGAAGGAAGTAATGGTGATAAGCAACGCCAGTATAGTGGCTATAACCAGAAAAGCAGGCGTGGCATTGGCAAACTTGTCGAGCTCGCTGGTCCGCTCTTTAAGCAATTTGGTTTCCCGGGCTTTCATCAGCTTTACAAGCTGGTCCAGCTGCTCCATATACCCCCTGCCTTTTTCAATATCCGCCACCGTGAGCAGGCCTTTGCTCTTCTTCCTTTCGATATTGGATTCCAGTACATCGATGCGCATCATGGCTGCCTCCATCAGCTGATCTGCACCGGAAGCCTGAAGCGGATTGTCTTTCACCAGCTCTTTTACCCTTCCGATATTTGCACGGGTACTGTCTACTGCCGTATTATAAGGAATGATGTATCCTTCATTCCCGGTGATGATATATCCGCGCTGTCCTGTTTCGGCGCTCTTCACACCAAGGATCACTGCATCGAGTTCATGCAGAACGTCATTGGTATGATCCACCAATTCCGCACTGTTCACAAGGTTGCGGATGCTGATATAGGATGCCACGGCACTGAATATCAGCAGCAACAGTGAAAACCCGAACCCGATAACAAGATTTCGCTGAAAAGTTGACTTCATTCGCTGTTATGATTGATTGACTGGTAAAATCATGATAAATGTGCTGCCTTTGCCCGGTTCGCTCCTGGCGGTGATCAACCCGTTGTGGGTATCGATGATCTTTTTTACGATCGCGAGGCCGATACCCGTGCCTTCATATTCATTACGGCCGTGCAGACGCTGGAAGATCACGAAGATCTTGCTGAGGTACATCTCATCGAAACCGATACCGTTATCCGATACCGTGATGCGGCAATAAGGGCCTTCAGGCGAAGCTGCGCTGTTTGCCGCAAGCTCCTCAACGCGTTCTCCCTGTATATGAATGACCGGCTGCACTCCTGCTTCCGAGAATTTGATGGCATTACTGATGATATTCTGGAAAACCTGCCTGATCTGCGAGGGGATCACTTCCAGCCTGGGCAGCTCCGTCACATGCAGGACAGCCTGCTTTTCCGCGATCAGCAGTTCCATATCGTCCATGATCTCCCGGATAATGGCATTGATGTCCGTCCATTCAAAAACGGAGGAGATGGACAGCTTGGAAAAGTCCAGCACATCTGTGATGAGCCTGTTCATGCGCTCGGCCGAATGTACAACCCGGTTGAGGTAATGCAATGCTTCCGGCTGTTCTTCGCCGATCTTTCCGCTGATGAGGTTGCTGAATACCTGTATTTTCCGCAGCGGCTCCTTCAGATCGTGAGAAGCTACATAGGCAAACTGCTGCAGTTCATGGTTACTGATCTCCAGCTCCCTGTTGGCCTGCTGCAGGGCCTGGGTCCTTTCATGAACACGGTTCTCCAGCAGCTGGTTGATCATTTTCTGCTCATGGATATCCGTAAAGATGCCCACCCATTTGGCGATACGGTCGTCTTTCCGCACGGGTGTTATGCTCAGCAGGTGATAACGGTACTCATTTTTGCCGATATGCCTGATACTGACCTCGAACACGGCCTGTACGCCGGAAGCCAGCGCCTGCCGGATACATTCAGCAATGTCCGGTTCACCTTCCTGCGATTGCGGCAGCACTTCCTTATCCGTGGAATACTGGTACCAGTACTGGTTAACGAATTCTATTTCTCCCGCTCCGTTGAGGGTGAAAGCGATCTGCTGTATGGACTCCAGGATGGAGCGCAGTTCTTCCAGGCTTTGCCAGAGAGCCGCCTGTGCATTCTTTCTCACGGTTATCTCCTCCCGCAGGGACTCCTGTGTTTCATTCAGTGCGCGGGTCTGCTGGTGCAGCCGGTAAAAGGTGCCGACCTTCAGCAGCAGGATGTCCGGATCAAAAGGTTTGGTGATATAATCGATAGCGCCGGAAGTATATCCTTTTGTGATGAACCGTTTTTCCACGTTCACCGCAGAAAGAAAAATAATGGGAATGTCTCTCGACTTGCTGTACCCCGTGATCGCCTCCGCCACTTCAAAACCATCCATGCCAGGCATCTGTACATCCAGAATAATGACAAAATAGGTGTTCTTCAGAATCTTGCGCAGCGCCTCTTCCCCGGAAGTCGCCGTATCTACCTTAAACTGGTTTATCTCAAGCAACTTCTGGAGTGAATAGATATTATCGGGACGATCATCAACTATAAGGATCATAATACTGCCAAAATGTGCGGCAATTTATTCAAATTTTATGCGACTGCACTGTAGATTTAACTCTACACATATCTATCTCATTTTCAATTTGTTGCAAGAATTTTTCTATTGGCATAATTTATGGTACCGCCATAAAAAAGGGAGCGGTACCTATCACCGTACCACTCCCGTGCCATTCTAACTATTGATCCGTTACTTCTTCTGTGCGATCTTTGATCCGTTCCTTATTTCATCATTTGCTTTTTCAACGAGGATATCTCCGGCGTAGAGATCGCCGAATATTTCGGCTTTACCTTCCGCTTCGCGGCCTTTGCGCACCTCCACCCATTCCGCTGCGCCATTGTTCACACGCACCACAAATACTTTCTCCGTGGAGCTCACCACAGCCGTTGAGGGCACCACAAATACGCTGTCACGGTTATTCAGCGGAATGCTCACTTCCGCTACCATACCCGGGAGCAGGGCTTTATTGCTGTTATCCACATCCATTTCCACGCGTTGCGAGCGCAGGCGGCTGTCCAGCGCGCCGGAGAGGCGGTCGATCACAGCGGTGAACTCCTTTCCGCCCATGGAGCGGATGGTAAAGCTCACTGCTTTCTTTTCCGCGAGGTATGCGGTATATGCTTCCGGTATGGACACAACGAGGCGGAGTTTCTTTTGCTGCTGCAGGGAAAAGAGCGGGAATTCGGAGCCTTTGCCGGATGGGCCTACATATGCCCCGGCGCTTACGTTCCTGCTGCTGATCACCCCTTCGAAGGGTGCACGTATCTCCAGGTAGTTGCGGGTATCGGCGATCTCGCGGTAGGCGGCTTTGGCGGATTCCTGCTGGGCGAAATCAGACTGCTGTTTGGCATATGCCAGGTCCAGATCGTTGCGGGAAACCGTTCCCGGCGTCTGGCTGGTCTGATACAAACGGTCGTAATTGGCTTTGCTGGCCAGGTACACCGCTTCCTGCGAGTGCAGTCTTGATTCCGCTCCCGCCAGCTGGGCGTTCAGCTCCGGCGCTTCCATCGTGGCCAGCAGCTGGCCGGCCTTCACGGTGGAGCCTACATCCACATATAATTTCTTTACAAAGCTGTTCACCTTCGCATAGAGATCCACCTGCTGGAAGGCGATCAGTTCCCCTGGCATGCGCAGGGTGGCGGAAAGCACATCTTTTTTCAGGGCAAAGGTGCTTACGGCGTTGGCGGCAACGGTTTCTTCAGCAGGCCTGTTGTCCGGCTTGCTTTGCGAAACGCCGCAACCGGCCAGCAGAATTGCGGCAAACAAGACCGGTATGTTATTGTTTGTTCTGATCATACAAGGAAGGTATATAGTGTTTACTGTCTTTATTTTCCGGGTTGAGGGATACAGAGGCGATGGATGCTTTTTTCTGCACCCAGGCGAACACGAGCGGCAATATCAGCAGCGTGGAAAAGGTAGAGGCTACCAGCCCGCCGATCACCGCTCTGCCGAGAGGTGACACCTGGTCCCCGCCTTCTCCGTGCCCGATGGCCATAGGTATCATACCCGCCACCATCGCCAGGCTGGTCATCAGGATCGGCCGGAGGCGCAGCCCCGCCGCTTCTTTTGCGGAGGCCAGCGAGTCCCCGTTATGCCGCCGCAGATGCTCCGCATTCGTGATCAGCAGTACTGCATTGGAGATGGACACGCCTACGGACATGATGATACCCATGTAGGATTGCAGGTTCAGCGTTGAACCGGTAAGTATCAGCATCAGCAGCGCACCGAAGATCACCGCCGGAACGGTGGTCAGCACTACCAGCGATACGCTGAACGACTGGAAGTTGGCGGCCAGCATCAGGAAGATCACCACAATGGCCACAATAAGGCCGGATTCGAGGCTGGACAACGTTTCATCCAGGGTGTTGGACATGCCTACTATTTCCATGCCCAGGCCACGCGGCAGCTCACCGAGCGAGGCGATCGCCGCTTTCACCGCTTCGCTGGCCGTACCCAGGTCCACATCATTCAGATTGGCCGTCACGGATATCATGGGCATGGCGCCGAGGTTATCATTCTCACCATAGGTCGTATCTGCATTGATGGTGGCGATATCTCCCAGCACGGGGCGCGATGAATTGCGCAGCACGGGGATCTCGCTGATATCGTGTATGCTGCTCATCTTGTTCTCCGGCACCTGTACCTGTACACTGTAACTGAGGCCGGCGCGTTCATCCACCCACACGTTCTTTTCCGTCAGCCGGGAAGAGGAGGTGGATGCGATCAGGGAGCGGGATACGTCCGTCATATCCACACCGAGCTGTGCCGCACGGGTACGGTCCACTTCAATATTGATGGCAGGGTATTTGGTGGATTGCATCAATTGCACATCCCGCATGTAATCGATCTCCTTCAGCTTCGCGATGATCTTCTGCGCATATGCTTCATTCTGTTTTTTGTTCCGGCCCGTGATGCGTACTTCCACCGGTGTGGGTGATCCCTGGCTGAGTATTTTATCGGTCAGTTCTATCGGCTCGAAAGATGGCTGGAGGTCCGGCACGGTTTGTTTCAGCTTTGCACGGATGCGTTCCTTCAGTTCATCCAGGTCCGTATGATAATCCCGGCTCAGGCTTACCTGTACCACGGATTCATGGGGACCGGGCATGAAAAGATAGATCGGGCTTACGGAGAACAGGGAAGGGTGTTGCCCTACGTAGGAAGAGGTAATGGATATATTCTCCTTTCCTACCAGTTCTTCCATACTGCGTATAGCCGTCAGCGTTTTTTCCTCCGTGCGTTCCATCCGGGTGCCTTCCGGTGCGCGCAACCTTACCTGGAACTGACCGCCATTGGTCTTTGGCAGCACGTCCCGGCCAACGTTGTGCAGCAGCAGCGCCGCGAGTGCGCTGAAGATCACGAGGTATGCGATCACTGCCGGTTTGCGGTACGGGAGCATGCGGGTGATGAAGCGCATGAAGCGCGCCCTGAAACGTTCGAAGCGGCTGATCTTTCCGTCATTATTGCTGTCTGCCCGCTCTACCAGTATCTTCTTCTGGTCCCAGGTATCTGCTTCACCGATGGAAGGCACGGCATGTTTTTTATGGCCTTTCATCAACCAGTTGGCCATTACCGGCACAAAGGTCTGGGAAAGGAAATAGGAAGTGATCATGGAAAAGCCGATCGCGAGCGCCAGCGGCAGGAACAGCGAGCCCGGGATGCCGCTCATGGTGAAGGCCGGGGCAAACACGGCGAGGATACAGAAGAGGATCAGCAGTTTCGGGAATGCGATCTCCTTACAGGCGTCCCAGATGGCGAGGGCCTTGGGTTTGCCCATATCCAGGTGCTGGTGGATATTCTCTATCGTCACTGTGCTTTCATCTACGAGAATGCCGATGGCCAGGGCGAGACCGCTCAATGTCATGATATTGATGGTTTGTCCGAAGAGGTTCAGGAACAGCACACCGGAGATGATGGATACAGGGATGGTGAGGATCACGATCAGCGCGCCGCGGAGGTCCCCGAGGAAAAGCACCACCATCAGGCCCGTCAGCACCGCTCCGATGATCCCTTCGGTGACGAGGCTTTTCACGGCGTTCATCACGTAGGTGGACTGGTCGAATTCGTAGGTCAGCGTTACGTCTTCCGGCAGCTGGCTTTGCAGTCTGGGGAGGGCTTTCTTCAGTGTCTGCACCACTTCCCAGGTGGAGGCATCCGCTGATTTGGCAACGTTGATGTACACGGAACGCCTGCCGTTCACGAGGGCATAACCGGCGGCGATATCCGCTCCGTCTTCAACGGTGGCTACATCGCGGAGATAGAGATTTTGTACGCCGCCTTTGAAGAGCGGGATGTTCTCGAAGTCCTTGATATTCCGTATAGTCGTATTCGTGGGTGTGAGGTAGTTTTTGTCGCCGATGCGGACGTTGCCGGAGGGGGCCGTCTGGTTATTGACGCGCAGCGCTTCCACCAGCTGGTCCGGCGTGAGATTGTGTATCCGCAGCTGTTCCGGGTCCGCCTTGATCACCACGGTGCGGATGTTGCCGCCGAAAGGCGGAGGGGCAACGAGACCGGGGATGGAGGTAAAGGAGGAGCGTACATATACATTCGCCAGGTCCATCAGCTCGTTATTCGTGCGTTTCTCGCTGCTCAGCACCAGTTCGCCTACCGGCAGCGTGGAGGCATCGAAGCGGATAACGAAAGGCGGCTGCGACCCGGGCGGGAAAATAGCCTGTATCCTGTTGGCGAATGCGGACACTTCGGCGGCGGCCTGCGCCATATCGGTACCTTCATAAAAGCTCAGCTTCATCAGGGTGAGGCCCTGTATATTCTTCGTTTCGATGGATTTCAGGCCGTTCACGAACAGGAGGATGTTCACGTAGTTCTTGGCGAAGAAGGCTTCCATCTGGTTAGGCGTGTACCCGCCGAAAGGATGGGCGATGTACAGCACCGGCATATCCAGTGCCGGAAAGATATCTACCTTGATGTCCCGCACGGATTTGATACCGAAGAAGAACAACCCCGCTACGATCACGAGGATGGAGATCGGTTTTTCCAGTGCGCTTCTGATGAGTCCCATTGTATATCTGTTAGAATTCGTTGATAAATAAGCCAAAGTTCCCTGCGGCGGCGGCTTTCAGCAACAGCGCCTGCCACACGTTGCTATAGGCGATCTCCCGGTCTGTTTCCGCGCGGCTGAGGGTGTACATGGCCTGGGTGACGTCTACCAGCGTGCTGAGGCCGTTCCTGTACAGCACGGTCTTCTGCAGGTAAGCGTCCGATGCGGCTTTGATCTGGATGGCCGATTCCCGGTAGTTGTCCAGCGCGTTCTTGATCTTCACATCGGCGAGAGCCAGCTGTGCTTTGATCTGCTGGTCCACCACTTCCATTTCGTTTTGCAGCGCAGCGGATGTAAATCGTTGTACGGCGGACTGCTGGCGGATGCGCAGCGGGCTGGTCAGGTTCCAGGTGACGCCCACTCCCAGCAGATAGTTGCTGCGCGTGGGTTTGATGCCATCCCAGTAATTATGGGAAAAGGCCGTCTGGTCTTGCGTATAGGCCGCCTGAAAGCCGGAGGCGCGCGTTTGCAGCACGCTGAAAAAGGAAAACGCCGGATAGTTGAGCGTTTTGATATATTTCTCCTGTTCCCGGCTGAGTTGAATGCGGCTGCGGTAAAACTGCAGATAGGGATGGCTGTCACCATCCAGGGAAACCGTATCTGTTATCACGGAAGGAATGCGGGTGATGATGGAACTGTCCAGCACAAAATCTTCCGGCGCTACGCCCATCAGTTGTGCCAGCAGGTTAGCCTGTTCTTTTTCCAGGTCCCGTGCCTTGGTAAGCGTGATGCGGGCATTGGAGGCCTCCGCGCTGGCGAGTGATGAATCCACGCCGGCAATCAGCCCATTGTCTACCCGGCGTTTTACCACGGAACGGAAAGTGTCTGCCCGTTCCAGGTTGCGTTCCCAGGACCGGCTGAGGCGCTGCGCGGCAAGCAGGTTAAGGTATGCTCCGGCCACTTTTACCTCGTGGCGGAACTGTTCCTGCTGCCAGTCCCGTTCATCACGACTGGCAACGGATTCCGCCGTTCTCACCCTTTCTTTCATCCTGCCGAAGGCAAAAAATTCCCAGTTGATATTGGCGAGATACAATGCGCCGAAGGCGGCGTTCCAGTTCTGTTCCGGCAGCGGAAGGCCGGAAGATGCCACTCCCAGGCCGCCAAAACCATACAGCGGACCGTTCTGACCGTTGATGGTACCATAATCCTGCTGGGCGGAAACGTTCAGGTTCGGGAGATAGTCCCGCCTGGACTGGAGCACGGAAGCTCTGGAAGCCTGGAGATAGTTGGCTTTGGCCTTGATGGTCCCGTAATTGTTCAGTGCCGTTTGTACGGCGTCTTTCATGGTCAGCACCTGCGCCTGTGCAGTACAGGTATAACAACAAAAGATGGCAAACAGTACCAGACGGGCCGGATATCGATTAGTTATCATGTGCAAATGAGCGATTAAAGCATGGCAGCTTACTGCTGGATTCTCTCATGCAAATAGCGCTCATCATTTTGAAGGAATTTTGAAGCGGAGGTGCCGGAAGGAAAGTTCACTTCCACAATATGATACCCGGAAGCATAACGGTAGCTGATCTCGAAGTTATTCATATCACATATCTGCTTCACGATAGACAGTCCTATGCCGATGGAATTATCGCACTGGCTGCCTTTTCGGAAGCGCTGGAACATCTCGGAGGTGGGGACGGAAGGCGGATGCCCGGTGTTTTTGATCATCAGGTGTTCCCTGTTCAGCACCACTTCAATGGTACCTTCCGGGAGGTTGTGGCGGATGGCGTTGCTGATGAGGTTGTTCAGCAGGATGTCCGCCAGGGAGGGGTGCAGATGGAGGCATACTTCCTCTTCAATATTGCTTTTTACCTGCAGGGACTTCAGCGCCATCAGGTCGCAGAAAGCGCCGAGGGCATCGCGGGTATATTGGCTGAAGGGCATTTCCTCCGTGGCTTCATATTCATTGTTCTCCAGCCTGGAAAGCAGTACCAGGGAGCGATTGATACGGGTCAGCTTTTCCACGGCATTTTGCATGTCGCCGATGAGTTGGGCCTGCCCGCCCTGGATATCGGATTCGGAAAGCAGCTCCAGCTTGCTGCGGATAATGGCCAGCGGCGTTTGCAGCTCATGCGAGGCGTTCTCCGCAAATTCTTTCAGGGAATTGTAATCATGTACCGCCTTGTCCGTCATCTTTTCCAGGAAACAGTTCAGCTCATTGAACTCTTTGGTGCGGGTACGGGGGAGCGTCAGCTTTTGCTTGGTTTTCAGGTTGAAGCGCTGCACTTTTTTCAGGGTATTGTAAAACGGCGCCAGTACGTACCGGGATACCAGCCTGGCCGTCAGCGTCACAAAACCCAGCAGAATGGCGATCTTCCAGATAATGGAGGTCCGCAGTCCCGCCAGTATCTGTTCCGAGCGGGTAACATAATCGGCGGAGGTGATCTTGTACAGCTGGTTGTTGATCGTATGCCAGGAACTGACGATCACCTTGCGGTCATTGTCCCGCAGTTCCGGTATGTCTTTCACATCCTTTTCCGTTATTTCCACATGGCCTGCCGGGATGGTTTCCATAGAAGCGGCCACCAGTATCTTGCAGCCCTGGGTATGATCGCTGATCGGTTCACCCGCTTTCACCTGTTCCGCCACCCGTTCATTTACATGTTTCAGCCGCTCCACGGTGGCCTGGTCTATTTCCTTCCGGATGGACTGGTAGGAAATATAGGCATTAAGCGGCAGGATGATGAGCGTGGAGCTCAGGTACCATAGCGTGAATTTATCAACCAGCTTCATTGTTTGGAGGTATTAAACTTGTATCCCAGTCCGTACACGGTGCCGATATAATCTGTGCCATTGGCTGCGCTGATCTTCTTCCGGATATTTTTTACATGCTGGTACACAAAGTCAAAGTTCGCAAAATTATCGGTGTAATCGCCCCAGAGGTGTGCGGCAATGGATTGGCGGGAGAGCACCCTGTTTTTGTTGACGAGGAAATACAGCAGCAGGTCGAACTCCTTCCGGGTCGTATCCAGCAGCTGGCCGTTGACGGTAGCTTCCAGGGTGTCGATATTCAGGCTGATCTCGTTGAACGCGATGATATTGCTGCCGTTGAGTTTTTTGCGGCGGTAAATGGCGCGCAGGCGGGCGTGCAGCTCGGGCAGATGGAAGGGTTTGGTGAGATAGTCGTCCGCTCCTTCTTCCAGCCCGATGATCTTGTCATCCAGCGAGTTCTTCGCGGACAGGATAAGGATGCTGCTCTGTATCTTTTCCAGCCGCATGAAAGAAAGTATCTGCAGCCCGTTGCCGTCCGGCAGCATGATATCGAGCAGTACGCAGTCATACTGAAAGGAAATGAGCTTGTCCTGCGCATCCCGGACGTTATCACTCACTTCGCAGATATACCCCTCCCTGCCCAGGAACTCGCTGATACTGCTGGCCAGCTCCAGATTATCCTCAATCAGCAATACTTTCATAATATCCTGCAAATTACGCACAAATTTGAAGCAATTTTGAAGCGGAGAGCCTGCCGATGTGCTAAAAAAGTCCTATCTTATACTTTCGAGGCTGGTTCAATAAACTGATTATCAATTACTTTCTTTTTTGGCACAGGATTGGCTGATATCGGAACCGTAAAACCTATCGTATGAAATACCTATGTATGTGTTTTCCGGAATTTCCGGCCAGCCACACTAAACATCGAAAAAATACAACACAGATGAGACCATATGCATTCATTCTGACAGCCGCAGTAGTGCTGAGCGCCTGTGCGGGGCCGTCTTCGGAGAAACAGGCGGAAGGGGACAGTACGGTAACCGTTCCGGAAGCGGTTGCGGCCTCGGCTGCGGATATCGCCAGCTATGTAGGCGATGTGGATGAAAAGATCGGCGCACAATACCGTACGCTGGCGGTCCATAATTATATGCATGGGGGCAATGCGGCGGGTATCGTGGCGGTATTCAACGACAATAATCAGCCCTTGCGGGTATATATCTACCCCGAAGGCAAGCAGGTGGATGAGCAGCGGGAGACCTGGCTGTACCTGGATTCCCTGTCCGGCAAGCCAGTGCTGCTCCGCGAGATCGTGACCACGAAGGACAGCGTGACCGAGAATTCCTTTTATTTCGGCAATAATACCTTGTTGCAGGCGGAGACCCGCGCGGCCAAAGACCTGCCTTCCCTGGAAGCTGCCGGTTTTACACCTTTTCAATCAGCGACCGGGCAGGATAATTACCGGTTGCGGCCATCGGCGGTAGATTCACTGGTAAAAGAAGTGCTGCAGGTGGTGGAGGCAGACCGGAAAGACCTGAGCAAAGAAGCGAACCTGATGCGCAAACAGGGCGCTGCTTATTGGGGCACCGGCAACGAGCCGGGCTGGAGCATTGCCGTGATCCCGAATAAAAAGATCTTTTTCAATTTTAACTACGGAGAGAACAAATACGAATTTCCCTGCAATGATGCGCAGAAAGGAGACCGCGAAGCAACAGAATTCAATACCCGGTCCGATGAGCATACCCTGCTGGCAAAATTCGAGAACAGGCGCTGTACGGATGATGCGGATATCATGCATCCGATGACGGTAACGGTGACGTTCGACGGGAAGACTTATCAGGGATGCGGGCTTTCGTTGTATTGAAGTTGATAAACGAAGGCTTCTTCATCCCCCGCAAAGAAACCAGATGGCCCTGAGCCGCAAATAAAAAGAGGGTGTGTCAGCAAAATCCGACACACCCTCTTTTGTTATCACAAGAAATTATTGCTTCACTTTCTCGAACGCTTCGATCCCGGCTTTCAGCCAGTTGGCGTATTCACGGATATCGGGCGTATAAGCCACGGGGAGCGTCAGCAATTGTTCATCAGGACTGATCAGCACGTACAGCGGCTGTGAGCTGTTGATGAAGTTCTCGCTTTGCATGGTGGCGTATTTGTTGCCGATGGTCTTGATCTCTTTGGTGCGGCCGTCATCGAACTGATGCAGGAACTCTTCTCCTTCCGGCAGTTTCTGCTTGTCATCCACATATAACGATACGAGTATGTAGTTGTCTTTGATGAGGGCATGCACTTCAGGATCGGTCCACACATTTTCTTCCATGTTGCGGCAGTTCACGCAGGCCCAGCCGGTGAAGTCTATCAGGATGGGCTTGTTCGCCGCTTTGGCGACTTCCAGCGCTTTTTCGTAGTCATTGATCACATCAGGTTCCACGGCGCCTTTTTCTTCGGCGCTGTTGCCGTACCAGCTGTAGGACATCGGCGGCGCAAAACCGCTCATCAGCTTCAGTTTGGCGTATTTGGTATTGGTGATGCCGGGGATGAGGTACAGGGTGAATGCACCGAACAACACGGCAAAAACGATCCTGATGGGGGTGAGCTTTTTAACGGGACTGTCATGCGGGAAGCGGATCCAGCCCAGCAGATAGAGGGTGGTGAGGATACCGATGATGATCCAGATGAGGAAGAAGGTTTCGCGGTGGAGGATACCCCAATGCGTCACGAGGTCGGCATTGGACAGGAACTTCACGGCCAGCGCCAGTTCCACGAAACCCAGTACTACTTTTACGGAGGTGAGCCAGCCGCCGGATTTGGGCAGCGAGTTCAGCCAGCTGGGGAACATGGCGAAGAGGGCGAAGGGCAATGCGAGGGAAAGCCCGAAGCCCGCCATACCCGCGGTCAGCAGCCAGGCGCCGCCATCGGAGTTCAGGGAGCCTGCCAGCAGGGAACCCAGAATAGGGCCGGTACAGGAGAACGATACGATCACCAGCGTAAGGGCCATAAAAAATATCCCGATCAGGGTGCCTTTATCCGCTTTGGAATCCGCCTTGCTGGCCAGTCCGCTCGGCAGTGTGATCTCGAACACGCCGAAGAAGGAAATGGCAAACACCACAAAAACGGCAAAGAAAAAGAGATTCAGCCAGACGTTGGTGGAGATGTTGTTGAATATCTCCGGCTCTGCGGCCCCGGCAATATGGAAGGGCACGCTGAACAGCACGTAGGTGAGGAATATGAAGAAACCGTACATGGTAGCGTTAAAAATGCCTTTTTTCCTGTTCTGCGAGCTTTTGGTAAAGAACGATACGGTCAGCGGGATCATGGGGAATACGCAGGGTGTTACCAGGGCGATCAATCCGCCCAGGAACCCGAGCAGAAATACGACCCATACTCCCTTTCCTTCTTCGAGGATACCGCCTACCTTGCTGACAGGGTTCTTCAGGTCGATATTCGTGCGTTTGAGCTTGCCGGCCTGTTCTTCGTTGATCTGCAATCCTGCTTTGGCGGCCACCAGGCCGGCGGCAGGATCTGCATTGAAGCGGAATTCCACTTCTTCCGGCACTACTTCTTCTCCTTTGATGACCATGTAGGTAATGACGCCTTTTACGTCTTTTACTTCGGCTTTGAAGCTGGTAGTGGCCTGAAGGTCTACTTCGTTCTCAAAATACCTGATCTCAAGGTTATCGAGTATAGGTTCTTTCGCGGTTTTCAGGTCCCCAGCTTCCTCCACACCGGTGATAGCCGCGCGGGTATCACTGAGGCTGTCCAGCATGATGCGGGTATTGGGATCATCGTCGCTCATGGTATAGGAGAACAATTTCCAGCCTTCGGAAACCTTTGCCTTGAAATGCAGCACGAAAGTGCCGTCACCCTTTTTTTCGGCAGTATATTCCCATTTCACCAACGGAACCGCCGCTTCGTCCTGCGCTTGCGCACGCGGCAGGAACAGGAGCTGAAGGCCCGTTATCAGTAATAAAAGATACTTCATATGTATGATAGACTTAAAAGATTGTAAAGAATCATATGCAAAAAACGAGTCCTTGTTAAAGAACTCGTTCCTGTTTATGGCTGAATAATATTTCCGGTGATGTGAGGGTCACTGCCTATTTACCACCAAGGCTAAAGGTAAAGGGTACTTCAGCGGGGGGCA
Organism: Chitinophaga sp. XS-30; assembly: GCF_008086345.1. Lineage (NCBI taxonomy): Bacteria > Pseudomonadati > Bacteroidota > Chitinophagia > Chitinophagales > Chitinophagaceae > Chitinophaga > Chitinophaga sp. XS-30. The sequence continues at coordinate 436,751 of NZ_CP043006.1, forward strand.
GACACTGATGGTCGTCGCACACCATGAATTCCACGGAGCCTTTAAGTTTTGTGGCAGCTTTGCCTTTAACGGTCACTTTCTGAACGAAGGAAACGGTGTTTTCGTAATACTTCAGCTCGGAATTAAAGTTCTTGTCAAACGCTTTGTGCATTTTACCTACTTCTGTTACTTTACCGTTCATCGCCACGAGGGGATTTTTGGTGAAGGAGAAGGTGGTAGGGATCGGGCCTTCACCGGCTTCCTGGGCATACACATGCCATCCTTTTTCGATGGTAGCCTTGGCGATCACTTCGTACACCTGGTTACTTACTTTCTTGGTGGTGAATTCCCATTTTACCGGATTGTCGTCCTGAGCGAAAGCCAGTACCGGTAAAGCAAACATGCACAATGCAACGAGTAATTTCTTCATAGTTCCTTTTTTTTCTGGTTGGTTGATTTGTTTGGTGTTTGATGCTAGTTGTTATTGATAAGGCTCTGGAAGATGAGCTGTCCATCGCGGTTGCCCAGCAGTTCGCTGGAGGCCCTTTCCGGATGCGGCATCATGCCAAAGACATTTCTTTCCTTATTACAGATACCTGCAATATTGCGAACAGCGCCGTTCGGGTTAGCAGATTCAATAATGTTGCCAAACTCATCGCAATACCGGAAGATGACCTGATTATTTGCGAAAAGGCCATCGAGCGTGGCATCATCGGCATAATATCTTCCCTCGCCATGGGCGATCGGGATCATGAGGGGGCGGCCGGTCACTTCTTTGGTGATGGAAGTGTGGGTATTCTCGCTCTTCATGAAAATATTCTTGCAAATGAATTGCTGGTTCTGGTTCTTCAGCAAAGCGCCCGGCAGCAGGCCTGCTTCGCAAAGTATCTGGAATCCGTTACAAACCCCTATCACACGTCCGCCTTTGTTGGCAAACTCCACTACGCTTTGCATCATGGGGCTGAATTTTGCAATGGCGCCGCAACGCAGGTAATCGCCATAAGAAAAACCGCCCGGCAGCAGGATGCAATCCTCTGTACTGAACATGCTCAGATCCTTGTCTTTATGCCACAGGGCAATTACTTCCTGATTCAGGTCGTAACGCAGGGCATCCACCATATCCTGATCGCAGTTTGAGCCGGGAAATGTAACAACACCAAATTTCATCTGTTCGTATTTGTTTTATTAGTGGTCAGATGGAACATCCGTTTCATCTGTCAATATTTGTTTTTCAACGGTCAGATGGAACTTGCGTTTCACCTGTTCGTATTTGTTTTTATCAATGGTCAGATGGAACATTCTGTTTCACCTGTTAAGTATTTGTTTTTATTAATGGTCAGATGGAACATCCGTTTCACCTGTCAATATTTGTTTTATCCGTAGTCAGATGGAACATTCTGTTTCACCTGTCAATATTTGTTAATTTATCGCTGGAAAACAACAAAATTACTGCGCATTGGGGAATTTACAATCACCGCTCATCAGAATTATGATTCCCCTAACAACCTGTTTAATGCGAAAAATACTGCATTACAATGACATATGCCAAAACAATCACATGTATAGCATTGGCAAAGGTATTATTGGAGATGCTCCAGAACACGTTCCCGGCGAACAGGGATACCGGTAATACCGCCAGTACCCAGTACCCTGCGGAAAAATGCACGCTGAAGAAAGGCACGAGCACGGCTACTACGGCATGCACGACCACGGTGGCCCATATCTTTCTCCCCTGGATCAGCATTTTTGAGTAATTCCGCTGCAGCAGCAGCCATCCGATGACAAAGAACAGCAGGCTCACAATAAGGGCGCCCCAGACCTTGTAATCCGTGATAACGGGCAGATTGAACCCGATGACGGGCAGTTGCGGCACCATTTCCCAGCGGTCCGTCAGGAATAGCCAGGTGCCCAGCAGGTAAAAGGGGCAGATCAGCCCCAACAACCCGATGATCCATTCCGCCAGCCGGAAGGAGCGCATGATGAGCAGGCTGATGAGCAGCAGCGCCGCAAATATGATGGCCGGAAAATAGAACAATCCGCCAATCCCCAGTGCAAATCCCATATTGAAAGCCACATCACGGGCGGAAGGGCGCATATACAGGTCTGCAATACTGGAAAATATCCATAACATGATGGTATTCAGGATAAGGGCGGGTGAAAAAACGTTCCAGGCTTCCAGGAGAGAGGTAAACAGCAGGAAACTCATGGCCGGCAGGTAATTATCCTTCGGGAACAGCCGGTGATTGTTGATGATACGGGTAAGCAGCAACGCCTGCAGGAACTGCATCAGCAGTGCAATGGTGGTAAAGAACAGGGGGCTTTTGCCCACCAGCCCTTCCAGCCAGGTTGTCAGCAGGTTATATACCAGGCCCTCGGAACCATCTGCCTGAAAGGAAGACGGATGCAAAAGGTAGTAAAATTTGATGAGCAACGTGTAGATAAACAGCAGCAGCACCGTTAGCGGGTTGCCGGATCTAAAGAAACGTATCACGGTGCAAAGGTGTAATTAAAAGTCAATTTTAGCAAAGCAAATATAATTCCGGTAAATACAGGGAATGATCACGGTGCGGGCGGCGATCTGCTTGCCATAACGCGGCATCCAGGTAAACCCTTTGTCCAGATTGCGGAGCGTGGGCTTGCGGCTCACCTTGCCGTCCGGTCCGATGGTATTCTCTGACAGCACATACTGGCGGCGGTCCAGCTCATTGAACAGGAAATGCAGTTCACTGCCTACATTCACCAGCATATAGCTCAGGTACAGGTCTGCCCCGTCATCGAACTGGCTCTTATGCACAAAGTTGCTGTATTGCATTTCTCCCTTTTCGTCGAAGGACAGGATGGCGATGTTATCGTAATGATAACGGGTGCCGTGCATGTCGTTCCAGCCATAGGGGTTGTAGTAATATGGCGAGTAGGGGGAATAATAATACGGATAGTAGCCACCCATGCCTCCCATACCGCCGTACATATAGTTCCAGCGGTTCCAGGGCTGGGTGCGCGAGGTGGTATAATAGGCTTCCGCGGTCATGAGGAAACCGCCGTCTTTTGTGAAGACGATCTTGCGGATAAAGTAGTCGTTGAATGCGGAAGGAGCCGACGATTCGCCGCGTGCATTCTGTTTCAGTTCGGGACTGAAGGCGGTGGCCTTTTCGAATATTTTTTGCTTTGTAGCGAGGTCCAGCCGCAGCATATATATGCCTTCCACGTTCCCCCGGCGGCGTTCGTAGTAGAAGGCGGTAACAAGCGCCTGTTTGCTGTTGTTATCCAGCTTCACTTTAATCTCGTCCAGCAATATCCCTTTGACCTCAAATGGCTGCACTTCAAAACTGTCCACAACGGCGCGTTTCACCACCAGGTTGCCGCTGACGATATAATCCCGGGAATTGCCTCTTTCCAGCTTTGTAAACACCAGGTCCCCTTCATTATTCAGGTTAAAATTGCTCAGGAACTGCCGCTTGGCCTCCATGGGGAGCGATACGCGGCTGTTGTTGACCAGGTTGAAATTGCTGTCGTACAGAAAGGTATAGAATACGTGATTGTCCTCCTTGTCCTGATTGATCTTGTACAGCAGGATGCGTTCCTTATCTTCCGATACTTCTACGGAATAGACCTTGTTCTCTTTGGAGTAGTTGCCAATGCGGGTGGAATCCACCATGACGGGCGCTGTTTCAAAAACGCCGTTGCCGTTCAGTTTGCCCACGAAGCTGTACACGGCGTCCCTGCGCTGGAACTGGTAGATCATGTAGGCCTTGTCCTGATACCCCACAAAATCCACGCTGATCAGTTTTTTGGGGAGAAAATCCAGCTTCACACGATCTTTCAGCTGCATACCATTATCATATACGGAGATGTTATAATCTCCGCGGTCCGCTTTATACACCAGGATGTTCCCGGATATTCTGCCGATGATCTCGAATTCGGTGGTCTTATAGTCATCGCGTTCCGGCTCCGAGTAAGTGACTTTCTGTGCGGAAGCGGCCGTGGTAAGTAGTATCAGGGCAAAAAACCGTAAGATATAGCGAATGCGCATGACAATTATTTAAGGTTTGATACAGGATAAACGTTTCGCGCTGCTGTTTTATGCATGCTGCTGCATCAAACCTACACGAAAATTATCTTTTTGCAAAGGGATGGGGGATGTACGGTTGATATTTTATTATGTACTTTTATTTTATGGATACGGTATTAATCACAGGCGGAACCGGCCTTGTAGGGCGGGCACTGACAACATTGCTGCTGGAACGGGGGTATAACGTGATCATTCTTACGAGGCGGCCCCGGGCTTCCAGCCATCCTCAGCTCCGTTTTGCCCAATGGGACCTGGACCGCAAAACGCTGGATCCCACCGCTTTGCAGGAGGCGGACCACATCGTCCATCTTGCCGGCGCCAATGTTGCGGACAAGCGGTGGACAGCGCAACGCAAGCAGGAGATACTGGACAGCCGTGTGCAGAGCGCCCGGCTTTTATATGAGCGGCTGGCCGATACCTCCAACAATATAAAAAAAGTGATCAGCGCATCGGCTACCGGGTATTACGGGCCATTCAAAGGCGACATCTTCCGGGAAGACGCGCCTCCGGCGGATGATTTTCTCGGGGTCACCTGCGAGGCCTGGGAGAACAGTGTGCGGAAGATGGAAGATCTGGGCAAGAAGGTGATCATTCTCCGTACCGGGCTCGTGCTGAGCCTGGAAGGCGGCGCGCTGAAAGAATTCAGCAAACCCCTGAAGCTGGGCTTCGCTACCGTAATGGGGGATGGAGAACAATGGGTGAGCTGGATACACCTGCACGACCTGGTGCGGCTATATTTCAATGCCATCGTGAACGACCGGCTGCAGGGGGTGTACAATGCCGTTTCGCCGAGCCCCGTTACCAATGAAGAACTGGTGCTGGCACTGGCCCGCGCCGCAAAAGGGAACAGTTTCGTATCCGTTCATATACCGGCGTTTGCGCTGAAGCTCGCATTGGGTGAAATGAGCGTCGAAGTGCTGAAGAGCGTTAAAGTGTCGGCGGACAAGATCAGGGAAACGGGCTTTCTTTTTTCCTATCCTGAAGTGGCAGGGGCTATGGAGCAATTGCTGCTGACGAAAAAGAAGTAAACGGCTGGCGGGACGTAATGCGTGACGGACGCACCTGCTGTAAATGATCACGTGTTATACCGTCCCTCATCTTATACAATCCCCAACGCTGTTTCCATTGCCTTTGCTTTCAGCAGGCATTCCTCCCACTCTTTTTGCGGATCGCTGTAAAACGTAATGGCCGAACCGGTCTGGAACGACACATATTCCTGCTCCGCATTGTACAGTATGCTCCTGATCACCACATTGAAATCGAAATCACCTTCCGGTGTGATGTAGCCGATAGCGCCGGAAAACAATCCCCTGCGCGACCGTTCGTATTGCTCTATCAGTTGCATGACCCTTACTTTTGGCGCCCCGGTCATGGAGCCCATGGGAAAGGCGTGGCGGATGGCGTCCGTGAAATGGAAGCGTTCATCCAGTGTAGCCGTTACCGTGGATATCATGTGATGCACCTGGGGGAAGGCATAGATACCGAACAGTTCGTCCACCTTCACGCTGCCCTGCACGGCGGTCCTGGACAGGTCATTGCGTACGAGGTCAACGATCATGACGTTTTCGGACTGTTCTTTTGCGCTTTGCAGGAGCGCTTCCCGCAGGAGGGCGTCCTGCGCAGGATCAGCGGAGCGCCTGGCCGTTCCTTTGATCGGTTGGGACAGCAGGCGGTTGCCCTGTTTTTTCAGGAAGCGTTCCGGGCTGGAGCAGGCCAGGTGTTTGTGACCGGTTTTGTACCAGGCCGCGAAAGGGGCCGGGGACAGGGCGTTCAGGCGGCGGAACAGCAGCAGGGGATCTGGAATGGCCATTCGCGCAAATTGTTCCCGGCAGAAATTCACTTCGTAGCAATCTCCTTTGCGGATATGCTCCTGCAGGGCTTTTACGGCATACAGGTAACCGGCGTGGTCAATGGGACTTTGCAGCGGAACGGGCGTCCAGGTGACGTCCGCAGGCGGGTTTGCCGGTTCGCGGAGGCATTCGGCGAGGATCTGTTTTGCGGCGGTTTCCGTCAGCCCCTCTCCGCTGATGGTCAGTTCCTGTTGGCGGAGATGAAGGAGATAGCGGGGACGGAAGAAAAACATATCAGGGAAGCCGATACCGTCAGGATGTGCGGAATGCAGGCGTTCCGTTTCATTTTTGAGATCGTAAGCGAGGTGACCGAACAGCCAGCCGGGGGCGGTGTCATGAAAAGCGCGAAGCTGCTCAAAGGCGTTACCGGCGGGGCATTCCAGCACTTCCAGCGCATCCGCGGCCAGCAGTGCTTCTGCGTGATGGCCAGTCAGCCGGTATTCATTATTGTCCAAAAAACAACAGATGTTGAACCGGTTACCCCAGCTCAACATCTGTTGTTTAAATGCGCTTATATTATTTACAGGAAAACTGTATGATAGCACTATTGCGGATTAGAAATCATCGTCGTCATCATCAAAGCGGTCGTTGAACATATCCATGTCCTTGAAGTCATCGTCAAAGCCCAGATCATCATCGTCATCACCTTTTTTGCTGGGGCGGCCACGTTTGCTTTTGGCTTTGGGAATATCAAACTCTTCAAAATCGGGATCATAATCTTCATCTTCACCTTTTTCCCAGGCATCGTCATCATCATCCAGATCGTCATCATCATCTAAATCATCATCATCGTCATCATCCTTCTTCTTTTTCGCTCCGGCTTTGGCACCTTTCTTTGCTCCTTTTTTAGGCGCATCATCCTCGTCTTCGTCATCCTCGTCATCATCATCTGCACCGGATTTAGTGGCGAGCTTATCTGATTTTTTAGAAGCAGACTTACGGGGAGTTTCCTCCTCGCCCTCCTCCTCATCTTCGTCTGCATCTTTCTCGGGCTTTGCAACAGCTTTCTTTTCAGCCGCTTTATCAGTCTTCGGAGAAGCAGGTTTTTTAGTCTCTTTTTCTTTATCAGATTTTGATTTCATAATGGTACGTTGCTATTAGATTCTGGCGTAAAGTTTTAACAGTTTTTTTGATTAGCCAAATTTTTTTTTGACTGTTTTTTTTGTATTTTTTTGACTTTACTTTTCGAGGATCTGGTCCCTTCCAGGGCCGTTTGACACGTATTGTACGGGTACGTTCAGATAGCTTTCCACAAAAGACAGGAATTTCTTCATTTCGGCTGGCAATGTGTCATATGCCGCGCTGTCTGCTGTTGCTTCCGTCCATCCCTCAAAGTGTTCCAGTACGGGTTTGATACTCAGGCCGTTCAGCTGGAAAGGCATTTCTTTTGTCTGCTTACCGTCAATCTCGTATGCAACACAGGCATCTACCTGGTCAAATGCGTCCAGTACGTCGCTTTTTGTCATGACCAGTTGGGTGACACCGCTTAGCATGCAGGTATAATCCAGGGCAACGAGGTCTATCCAGCCGCAGCGGCGGGGGCGGCCTGTGGTGGCGCCGAACTCGTTACCGGCCTTGCGAAGGGTTTCCCCGGTCTCATCTTCCAGTTCAGTGGGAAAGGGGCCGCTGCCCACGCGGGTGCAGTAGGCTTTTGTCACGCCGATCACTTCCTCGATCCATTTCGGGGCAATGCCCAGGCCGGTGCAAACGCCGGCGGAGATGGTATTAGAGGAGGTTACAAAGGGGTATGTGCCGAAATCCACATCCAGCATGCTTCCCTGGGCGCCTTCCGCCAGCACTTTTTTGCCGGCTTTGAGGTATCCGTTGAGCCAGTATTCGCCGCTCACGATGTTCATTTCTTTCAGGAAAGCCACGGCTTCAAAGAATTCCTTTTCCCATTCGGTGATATCTTCGGTAAAATCGTAGTTGGCCAGCAGTTGCAGGTGCTTGGTCTTGAGCTTGCCGTAGGCCGCTTCAAAATCAGGATGCATCACATCGCCCACACGGAGGCCGTTGCGGCCGGTCTTGTCCATATACGCAGGCCCTATCCCTTTGAGGGTGGAGCCGATCTTCTCCAGGCCTTTGCTCAGCTCGGAAGCCTTGTCCAGCGCGCGGTGGGTAGGTACGATGATGTGGGTCTTCTCTGCAATGAAAAGATTCTTTTTGAGGTCAATGCCCAGTGCGGCCACTTTTTCGCATTCCTTTTTAAAGGTAACCGGGTCCAGCACCACGCCATTGCCGATGAGGTTGAGGGTATTGGAGTGGAAAACGCCGGAAGGAATGGTGTGCAGCACCACTTTCTGACCATCGACATACAGGGTATGACCCGCGTTGGGGCCGCCCTGGAATCGGGCTATTATGTCATATTTGCCCGCAAAGTAATCTACGATCTTGCCTTTGCCTTCATCGCCCCATTGCAGCCCCAGCAGTACATCTACCATTTTTGATCTTTGATTTATGGTTTAAAAGAGGAGCAAAAATAAGGCGATTGAATGAATTAAGGGAGAAATAAATAATCCTAGTCTTCCAGCCTGCTGATGCTCTGGATGCCGTCCAGTCCTTTCAGGCGGTCCACCAGCTCATCCAGCTCGTCCTTGTCATGCACAAAAACCTTGATCAGGCCCTCGAACAGCCCTTCTTTGGATTCGATGGTGAGCCCGGCTATATTGATCTTCAGCTCGCCGGAGATGATATTGGTGATCTTGTGGATCACGCCCACATCGTCCATCCCGATGATCCGGAGACCGGTGAGGAAGGATATTTCGCGGTTTTTGACCCATTTCGTCTTCACCACGCGGTGGCCGTAGTGGGCCAGCAGCTGTGCGGCATTCGGACAGTTGGTGCGGTGGATCTTCAGGCCTTCGCTGGCGGTCACGAAGCCGAATACATCGTCTCCGGGGATGGGGCGGCAGCAGTTGGCCAGTTTGTAAGCGATCTTGTCCGAGCTTTCCCCGAAGATGATCAGTTCCGCATCCTTTTTGGATACCTGTTTATGATGCTCTTCCGGCTGCGGCTCGTGCACTTTCACCGGTTTGGGCGGTTCCAGCTTGTCTCCCAGCACATGGAACTGCTTCAGTTCCTTCAGGTCTATATTCTTCACCGCTATCTGGTAGTAAAGGTCCAGCGGCGACGGTTGTTTATAGAACTGCACCAGTTCGTTAATGTTGTATTGGCTGGCGGAGGCCTTGATATGGTCCAGCTTGCGCTCCAGCAGTTCCTTGCCGTCCATGGCCACTTTGCGCTTTTCTTCCTTGAGCGCGTCCTTGATCTTGCTTTTGGCTTTGGCGGTGAGCACAAAGTTGAGCCAGTCCTCTGAAGGTTTCTGCTTGTTGGAGGTGATGATCTCCACCTGGTCCCCGCTCCGCAGCTTGTGGCTGAGCGGCACGAGTTTGTAGTTGACCTTGGCGCCGATGCACTTGTTGCCCACGGCGCTGTGGATGGAGTAGGCAAAATCCAGGGCGGTGGAGTTCACCGGCAGTATCTTGAGGTCCCCTTTGGGGGTGTAGACGTATATTTCTTCAGTGAAGAGGTTGCTTTTGAAGTCTGCCAGGAAGTCCAGCGTATTGGAATCGGGACTGCTGAGTATTTCGCGGATCTGGTTGAACCACTGGTCGAACTTCGATTCCTGCACGGACTGGTTCCCTTCTTTATAGCGCCAGTGGGCGGCTACGCCTTTTTCCGCATAGTCGTTCATCCTTTTGCTCCGTATCTGCACTTCCACCCATTTGCCGTTGGGGCCCATTACGGTCACGTGCAGGGCTTCGTAGCCGTTGCTTTTGGGGTTGCTGAGCCAGTCACGGGTGCGTTCGGGGCTGGGGTGGTAAAAATCGGTGATGATGGAATATACTTTCCAGCAATCCGCTTTTTCCTTGTCTATCGGTGAATCCAGGATGATGCGGATGGCAAAAAGATCGTACACCTGTTCGAACTCCACACCCTTTGTCTTGATCTTGTTCCAGATGGAGTGGATGCTTTTGGGGCGGCCGTGTATCTCGAAGGTATAACCTTCTTCCTGGAGCACTTCCTTGATAGGTTTGATGAATTCGTTGATATAGCGGGTGCGTTCGCGTTTGGTCTCCTTGAGCCTTTTGGCGATCTCCCGGTATTTATCCTGTTCCGTGTACTTCATGGCGAGGTCTTCCAGCTCGCTTTTGATGATGTACAGGCCGAGGCGGTGGGCCAGGGGAGCGTAGATAAATACGGTTTCGGAGGCTATTTTGAGCTGTTTCTCCCGGCTCATGCTGTCCAGCGTGCGCATGTTGTGCAGGCGGTCCGCCAGTTTGATGAGGATGACGCGGGGGTCATCCGCCAGGGTGAGCAGTATTTTCTTGAAGTTTTCCGCCTGGGTGGTGCTGGTATTGGAATCGATGACATTGGAGATCTTGGTGAGGCCGTTGACGATGTTGGCGATCTCTATACCAAACTCCCTTTCCACGTCTTCGAGCGTAACCTCGGTGTCTTCCACGGTATCGTGCAGCAGGGCGCAGATGGCGGAGCGCACCCCCAACCCTATTTCTTCCACGGTGATCTGGGCTACGGCCAGGGGGTGGAGGATATATGGTTCACCGGATTTGCGGCGCATATCTTTATGGGCGTCCGCTGCCATTTCAAAGGCAGTACGTACCAACTCACGGTCGCCTTTCTTCAAACGGGGTTTGAGCGCCCTCAACAGGGCCCGGTAATGCCGGACGATCTCTTTCTTTTCCTGTTCTTCGTCGAGATTATATTTTTGAACGGTCATCGTTTCCATGCAATAACAAAATTACGAAATCGGCAGCAGGAAAGAAAACGGCTGTTTAAATTGATAATCATTTAATTATGCATGGTAATGCGGGGTAGATGCGGGGAATATTTTTATAATTACCGAAAAACGATACCTTTGCAATCCTTAAAATGGAGCGCAGGCGGATGTGGTGAAATTGGTAGACACGCCAGACTTAGGATCTGGTGCCGCGAGGCATGGGGGTTCGAGTCCCTTCATCCGCACAATCAAATTAAGATGGGCTGTCTTTCGGTAAAGATGGCCCTTTCCTTTTGGTATCCCTGGCAATCCAGCCGTGCGTATTATAGAGGATATTTTCCGGCGGTAGCGGTCACAGCAGTTTCACCTCACCAACCCTGTTATATAGTTTCCCAATCTGTCAAATGCAGCTCCCCAGCCATTATAAAACCCCATTTCTTCCTGTTGCCGGCAATATTCTTCTGTAGGATGAATAACACTGAAGGTAAAGTCGGTTTTATCTCCCCTTTCTTCAAATAATACATATATGGTCACACCTGCTGTCATCGGCCTGAAGTCCGCGGAAGTCACAATCTTCTCCGGAGGAACAATCTCGGAATAAATGCCTTCGGAAATAAATTCACTGCCATCCGGCATCGGCATAACGTACTTCCATTTGCCACCCACCTTGAATTCGTGGCAAACTACTGTCACATGCATTCCGGCAAGTGCCCACCATTGAACAATATGTTCAGCGCTGGTCCACGCCTCCCATACTGTTTGCCTGGGCACATTGAATGTCTTTTTCAATGTAAGCACCCTTTTACTGATTTCATTCAGACTTTCCATTGTGTTTGCCTTTTTAAGTGTGCAATTTGTTAACGTATATCTCAAACGAGTCAATTCTTTCTTCCCAAAGTCTTGAATATTGATCAGCCCAATCTGCAATTTTCTTCAGTTGCCTGGGCCTGAGCGAGCAGAATGTTTCTCTACCCGCTCTTTTTATTTCCACCAATCCGCATTCATCCAGAATTTTGACTTGCTGGGAAATAGCAGGTCGGCTGATGTCGAAATACTCTGCCAGCGTTTTAAGATTCATGGGGTGTTTCGAGATAAGATCTATAATCTTTCTCCTGGTTGGATCAGCAATTGCCTGGAATATATCTCTCCTGGATGAGATGGCCAAGTATAACAAGTAAGTGTTCGCTTACACAAATAAGCGAACACTTACCAAAAGATATTTTTTCATTGTTGAGGGGAATGAAATGTAACCAGGCCAGCAGAAAACCGGCTTTTCCTGCTAACCCGCAGAATGATTTAGCCTGACAGTCGGTGCGATGCAAACCGGTGCTCATTTTATACATAGCCTATAGATATTTACAAAAGTTAAATATTCCTCTTCGTTTTGTCTCCTGATTGGATACTCTGGATATCAACTACATGGGGCAATTCCTTACATTCTGTTCAAAATCAAATAGATAGAATAACAGAGAGGTTCACCCTTTTTCACTTTTTACTAAACTACCGGTGTCTTAACTTTATAGAATGTTTGTTGCAAACATAGGAGCACAACACGTTATAATTAATATCGACAATATGACCAAGACAGAAATAGCAAAAGCATTTTCAAATGGAGAATTTGAATTGACCTTTCAGTATCTTGCGGACAATGTACTATGGACCGTTGTAGGCGAGAATTATTTCGACTGCAAGAAAGCGGTAATGAACAACTGCGAACAAGTTTCCAGCTATTTTAAATCGGTAACAACAAATTTCAAAATGACAAATATGATAGCAGATAACAACCTGGTTGCTGTATGCGGAACAGCGGAATTCATTCGTGATGATAAAAAAGCAAATTTTGTTTCTGCATGTGATGTCTATGAATTCAACGGCAACAACAAACTACAGACTATAACATCGTACTGTATTCAGGAAAAAAATCGAATATCTGAATAGAAAAACACGAACCGCTATCAATGCACGCCACAACATGAAACAGGCGATAAAATAATAACTAAATGCGAAAATTATCACTTTTTATAGCGACAAGTTTAGACGGCTACATTGCAAAACCAAATGACGACCTTAGCTTTTTGAGATTAGTTGAAAAGGAGGGAGAAGACTACGGTTATAAAGAATTTACGAAAAACATAGACACCATAATTATTGGGAGAAAGACCTATGATTATGTGCTTAAAGAAATTGGCCCTTCACATTACGACAACGGACAACAAGACGTGTATGTAATAACAAGAACTGAAAGGCCAGGTATTGGCAGAACTACATTTTATGCAGGAAACTTAACAGATCTGGTGTACCGGTTAAAATCCGAGAAAGGGGAAAAAAATATTTACTGTGATGGTGGAGCAGAAATTATAAATGAGCTATTACAACACGACCTGATAGACGAAATTATAATTTCCATAATACCGATTCTAGTTGGCAACGGTACAAGATTATTCAAAGACAGCAGGCCAGAACAGCAACTTGAACTTGTTAGCGCAAAATCATTTGATACAGGATTAACACAATTGCATTACAAGCGAAAAAAATAGTATGGAACAACGAATTAGCGTATTAACAATTGGAGCGGACGACTTGAACGAAATGAAACATTTTTATGGACAAGTTTTAGGCTGGACAACAGTTGCGGAAAATAAAGACGTAGCCTTTTATAAATTCAATGGATTTTTATTGAGTATTTGCAACAAAAAAATACTTGCCGACTTTATAGGCGTTGACCACAAAGGGCAAGGTTTTCGTTCAGTGACTATTGGCTACAATGTTGACAGTAAAGAAAGCGTGTTAGCGCTTTACGACCAACTGAAAGACAAAGTAAAAATTTTGAAGGCCCCGACAGAAGCCCCATTTGGTGGTATCTTCTTCTATTTTTCGGATATTGAAGGGAACATAATTGAAATCGCCCAAAATTCCTTTGTAACACTTGACAAAGACAATAACGCAATTGATCACAAGCCGATTGACAACTTGTAAAATAACACAAGCGTCAAATGAAGCATTCGCCCCCCTGACGCCCAAACCGCTGTTATGCGACCATACTTTTCTTCCTAGTTGGCTGAATGCAATCCCAGTTTATTCCCTTCAGTATCAGTAAACAGGGCATAGAAACCCATTTCAGGACTTATCGCTGTTTTGGGCATAATTATTTCTCCGCCATTGGCCGCGATCTTGTCTAAAATGATCTGTAAATCATCTCCTCCATTCAGGTAGAGCACACTCCCGCTGGCCGTAGGTGTATAATCACTTCCATTGGCTAAAACCACATTCACAGTTCCTTCTTCAGCTGGGAAAACGCCCATTTTTACATCTCCCATTTCAGCTTCTTCAATACTGACCCCTAAAATGGCGCTGTAGAATTTTATTGCCCTGCCGAGGTCAGCAGCGGGTATCTCGATTATGGAAACCAAATTACTCATACTGTTCTCTGTTTTAATTTTATTTTGCGGTTGTTCATTCAATTTGTTGCGGTCGGCACAGGCAATAAGGCCGGCTGCAACCAACGCCATACAGGGAAAAAACTTTTTCATACTTCCTTCTCAGATTGGATGCAGCTAAATTACAACGCGTTTTAAAGCCGGTATTGTACAAATGCGACACACCTAGTCTTTCCTGCACATTACAGCGGAAAGCATCATATGCTCATCTTTCATAAACGCTGTCGGGGTTGTACCGGTAAACTCCTTAAAATCCCTTATGAAATGTGCCTGGTCATAATACTCGCTTTCGTAGGCGATATTGGCAAGGTTTCCAGATCTATCGCCAAGCAGCATTTTCAAAGCGGCCTGCAACCTGATTACTTTGCCTAATTGCTTTGGACTGATGCCGATCTGTTTGGAGAAATTTCTTTCCAGCTGCCTTCTTTTTGACAGATCGTTTTCAAGTATGTTATTAATGGGACTTTTACCACTTGTTGACACAAGGGCATCAATTGTTGTCTTTACAATCTTGTCAATAGTTGTTTTACGGTTGATTGCAGTCAATAGGAACTTTTCCATAATTTCTATTCGTTCCCCTGTGTCTTTTGCCTGAACGATTTTTCGTTCCAACGCCTTCGAAACCCTGTTTCCAAAAAGGATTGCTACCGGTATTTCTTTATCAGACAGCTCTTTTATTGGTGTGGTTACAAAATTGGCAAAACCATATGGATAAAACCGGATGGCAAATGTGTTGACGTAGCCGGTTGGTTGAATATATAAAGGATCAATGATCTGCCCAAGTACCATTGCGCGGGGTTGCAGGATGAAACTTGTTGCTGATGTGTACCGTTTTATATCATCTCCAAGGATAAAAGCCATTTCAATGCAGCCGTCCGGAATTATTCGTTGTTTTGGCGCATCAGGTTCCGCCGGAACTTCCAAAGTCCAGTAGCACTTCACAAGCGCCTCCAGGTCCGGATGCGGTTTAAATGTCTGATAGTTCATGGGATGGATGTTGTTTGATCAGCGTGCCGCACAACGGGTTTTCCGGCGGTCGCAGATCGCTCCAAAATATCCTGACAAACCAGAAACAACAAGTATAGATGAGATTAGCGGAATAACCAAACGCAGATAGCACTTCCTGGTAGGGCGCCTTCCTTTCAGACTCCGTAACACCGCAAGGGTAAAGTTGGTGCCTGTTGTTCATTCATCTTTTTTATAAAATCTCAAAACTCTCAATGCCCTTAATGTATTCCAGCGGCTGGGATTTCCGGGTTTCTCCATGTCAAAATGCGTTTGTCCAGGGTAGTTTGCAGGCAATTTCCATAGTCCCTCTTTATTTCTTTTGCTTTTAATTATGTCGATCGACTCTTCCATCCTGCTATCATATTTCACTTTGCCAAACT
Organism: Chitinophaga sp. XS-30; assembly: GCF_008086345.1. Taxonomy (NCBI): domain Bacteria; kingdom Pseudomonadati; phylum Bacteroidota; class Chitinophagia; order Chitinophagales; family Chitinophagaceae; genus Chitinophaga; species Chitinophaga sp. XS-30. The sequence continues at coordinate 452,215 of NZ_CP043006.1, forward strand.
GGAAGTAGTCCATTGCTTTAAGAATATCGTAATGCCAGCGTGGTGGATAGCATAGTTTCAAAAAGTTTGGATTGATCACTTCCCCCGTTTTATCTGAGCGAAATAACCTGTGCGTCAGGATAAATTCCTGAGATGAGCGTTTTGCATTTCGTAATTCGTCCAATCTGTACTTGTATCCGCTGTTTTCGTATTCAAGAATACCTTCAAGAACGGAGAGCGTAGAGTGCAATGAACTGTGTACTGCTCCCTTCCGGTTTGACTGACAGTTAAATCCTCCATCTTTCATTTTCTCAGATAGCAGGAAGTCAACAACTGATTTCAACAACTCCTCATTTACATGAAAGTATGACGAATAATTCAAAACCATTCCATTGATGCAAACATCACTTTTCTTAACGGTTCCAACAGGTAATATTCCCCCATCGGCTCCTTTCAGGTTTTTAAAAATAGCATTCAGGGTTTCGCATATTATTTTGTTCTCAGGAGAAATGCAGGTATTTCTTAAATCCAACAAAGTGTAGTGAGTTGACGTCCATTTCGGCTGATAGAAATCCTTCCCCCAAAGCCCGTTTGGGTGCCGGCAGGATAGGAACTGCAATCCCCAGCCTTTGGATTCAATTTTCTTTCTGAGCCTTGGCCTGTCATCATCCAATAAGTCTCTGTATGTCTGATATTGAATAGACACGTCTCCCTCAAGCAGCCAGGATATTATTTTCTTATTCTTATCGGTCATATTTACAATTTAGATAATGTTTTCTGGTTTGGCACGATAAATAACCGGGGTTGCCGCATGATGCTGAAGAGAATCCTGAAATAGTTAAAGACAAAATCAAATACTTCTCTAATGACCAGTTCGATGGAGTTCATGCTTGGCGATTTAAAAGGGGGATAGGGAAATGTTCACGTCATCCAAGATAGGGAATTATTTTCCGCAAAGCCATCGCACCCCATCAGGGAATATTTCAGTATATTAGTAAAGAAGATAAAATACCCTGGGCGTCAAACCAAAACAATACCCCGTTTGTTTCTAACCAAAAACACTTCGCCATGAACACCTTCATCAAATCGGCTTTCCTGGCAGCCATCCTCTCTGCCGGCACTATCGTGCAAAACGGATTCGGCTGTACCCGTGTAGTGTACAAAGGACTGAACAATATCATTCTCACCGCCAGGTCTATGGACTGGCAGGAAGACGTATTGACCAATCTCTGGATCTTCCCCAGGGGCATGGCACGCAACGGCGCCGTAGGGCCGCATTCCCTTAAATGGACATCCAGGTACGGCAGCGTTATCGCCTCGGGCTACGACATCTCCACTACGGACGGCATGAATGAAAAAGGGCTGGTGGCCAATGTGCTCTGGCTGGTGGAATCCGGTTACCCCGAATGGGACCAAAGCAAGCCAGGCCTGACCATCGCCGCCTGGGCGCAGTACGTGCTGGACAATTTTGCAACGGTGAACGAAGCCGTGAAAGCAATGGAAAAGGAGGAATTTGTGGTGATCACGGAAAAGGTGCCGGGGCAGGACAGGCTGGCCACGCTGCACCTCTCCCTCTCCGACGCAACAGGCGACAACGCCATCTTCGAATATATCAACGGCAAACTTATCATCCATCACGATGCGGCCTACACGGTAATGACCAATTCTCCGGTCTTCGACAGGCAGCTTGCGCTGAATGAATACTGGAAGGATATTGGCGGCACCGTTGTTCTGCCGGGCACCAACCGCGCATCAGACCGCTTTGCCAGGGCTGCTTTTTACATAGATGCCATTCCCAAAACAGATAACACCCACGTTGCCGTAGCCAGCGTATTCAGCGTCATCCGGAACTGTTCCGTGCCTTTCGGCATTTCTACGGAAGGCCAGCCGAACATTTCCTCTACCCGCTGGAGAACGGTTTCCGATCATAAAAACCTGGTGTACTATTTTGAATCCGTGCTCACGCCGAATACTTTCTGGGTCAACTTCAAGGACATCGATTTTTCCCCGAAGGCAGCGGTAAAAAAGCTCAACCTCACAAAAGGGGAAGTATATGCGGGCAATGCGGCCAAGTCCTTCGTAAAAAGCGCTCCTTTTAAATTCCAGGGGCTGGAATGATATTTCCACCGCCCATCTTCCGGGGTTTCCTTAATTTTAGCAGGCCATGCAAATCAGGAAATTCCCTCCTTCCGCAATACTTGCTCCCTTCATCCGGGAATTCGTCATCATAGAAAGTGACGTGGAATTTGACAGCCATACCATCCCGGATACCGCGCTGGTGATGGCATTCCGGTATATGGGCAATATCCTGCATATCGCAGATGGCGGCAATGCGCCTGTACCTTCCGGCGCCGTATCCGGGTTGCGACGGTCCGGCCGCAGCTTTCACTACACGAAGGGCACGGCCAATCTGCTGGTGATATTACGCGAAGGAGGAATGGCCGCTTTCAGCAGGATGCCGGCGCATGAACTGTTCGGGCAAAGCATTTCCTCCGAAAATCTCTTTCCCCGCAGGGAACTGGAAGAGATACTGCAGCGCCTCGCCGCAGCACCGCATCATCCCGCACGGATCGGGATCATGGAAACATTTCTGCTGAACAGGATGCTGCCCGGCAAAACCGACCCGCTTATCCGCCAGGTGCTGCAAACCATCAAAATACAGCACGGGACGGCGCGTGTGAAGGAACTGGCACAGGCCCTGTACATCAGCCAGGATGCCCTTGAAAAAAGGTTCAGGAGCCAGATAGGCGCCACGCCTAAACAATACGCCTCCATTATCCGACTGCGGCACCTCATCGAACGATATTCCTCCTTCCCCTCCCTGACCGCGGCCTCGTATGAAGCCGGGTATTTCGATCAGTCCCATTTCATCAAAGACTTCCGCCTCTTCACCGGCCAAACGCCCAAAGACTTCTTTGCCTCCGCCCGTTACTGGTAGATCACTGATTTTTTACAATTCCCGGCCGCCGGGCCCGGATAACTTTGTGAAAAAATCAAACATATGAAACCACTCGTCATGGCTATGATGCTTATTCCTGCGCTTTCGCAGGCCCAGGGAACGGCGGAGCAAAACAGGAAAACCGTAGGGAAGATCTACGCCGAAGCCATTAACGGCAGGCACTCCGAACGGCTGAATGATTTCATTGCGGCGGAATATACCGGCGTAAAGGGCGTTAAAGGCCCGGCGGGGTTCCGGAACGCCATTGAAGAGATCGTCGCGGCATTCCCGGATGCGCAATGGAAAGTAGAAGAAATGATCGCGGAAGGCGATAAAGTATTCGTCAGATGGACGTTCACCGGAACACACCGCGGGCAGTTCCAGCACATCCCCGCCACGGGCAAAACGGTCTCAAATACCGGGATGGCCGTTTATGTGCTGAAAAACGGCATGGTAACCGGCACGCAGGTGTACACGGACAGGCTGAGCTTTATGCAGCAACTGGGTATATTGCCGGAAGACCTGACCACACTGGGCAGGAAAACCTAGCTTTCCGGTGCAAAAAAGCGCCGGAGGCGGCTTTTGCGCTCCCGCCCGGCAATTGTCCCCTCAGCTTTCAATAGCCGCCAGTTCTATGATCCCTTTGCCATCCACTATCTTCTTATCGTAAGGGTTATGCACCACATAGATCATGGCGCGGGCCAGCTCGGTGAGCGTACAGAAACCTTTCGGGTACAAGGCTCTCCCGGCCGGGAACATCCAGTCGATATAACGATAGAACTTGTGGGCGTTGGACAGGCCCGGAACGGGTTTGATGAATCCCGGCCGGAAGGCGTACACGGTGCGGAAAGGCAATTTCATGAGGTCGTTCTCCGTTTTGCCTTTCACCCTGGCCCACATGCTGCCGCCTTTTTCGCTACTGTCCGTACCGGCGCCGGAAATATAGCAGAACGTCATATCAGGGTTCAGGCTGCTTAAGATACCGGCTACATGCATGGTGAGCGTATAGGTCACTTTGAAATAATCGGCTTCGTTCATACCCACGGAAGATATGCCGAGGCAGAAAAAACAGGCATTGTAGTCGGACAGTTGTGATGTTATGGGAGAGATGTCGTAGAAATCTGTATGGATGATCTCGGTTAACTTGGGGTGGGTAAGGCCCAGCGGTTTGCGGTTGATGATCAGTACGGCTTCTACCCGCGGGTCCTGCAGGCATTCGTGCAGTACACCTTCCCCGACCATTCCCGTAGTGCCTGTGATGATGGCCCGTATTGCTGGATTGTTCATCTGGATATTTTCCGGGAAATTACTTTGAATTTCCGATAAACGGGGAACTTTAGCGGTTACGATCTTCCATTCGCAAAGGACAATCCTCTCGCATCCAGCGCCTCCCGCAACTGCGCCAGCGCATTGGGCCCTATGCCATGCAGGCGCGCCAGCTCCGGCTCACTGACATTCGTCAGCTGCTCCAGCCTGGTATAACCCGCATGATGCAATGCCCGCACAGCCGGTTTCGCCAGGCGGGGCGGCAGACCTTCCACCATTTTCAAGGTGTCTTTTTTCATACCCCAAACTTAAGTCAGCATTTGCTTATTCAGGCGGCGTAAACGCGACAATCTCGGGGTGCTTTGCGCCATCGTAGCATTCATTCCGCCAAAAAACACGATCTTCAGGAGTGCCAAACTTCCATCCTCCATGCGCTCCGGACAACTATCCTTATTCGCACCCGAAGATATCCCGCAGGCGTACACACCCTGCGAGTACTTCCTGCTCATTTCTCCCCCCTCTGCATTGATCGAAAAGATCAGGGCGATGAAAAAGAAGCTGCACAAGATCGTGCCGGTCGGCGAAGATAACCTGCATTCGATCGCGCATATTTCACTCCTGAAACTGCGCATGCGGGAAAACGATGAACTGGTGACCGGCAAGGTCCGCCGCGCACTGACGAACCTGCACGGCTTTACCATCAGTCTCAATGGCGCAGAGGTGTTTGCACATGGCCGGGCATCCAGATCGCTTGTACTGCGCATCAGCAACCCGGAACCCGTCAACATCCTCCATGCATGGATATCCAGCGAGTTCGGGAACCGCAAAGGGATCACCCCGCATCTTACCATCGCTAAAAAAATTCCGGCAAAAAATTTCGCAAAGGTGCCGGTGCAGGATTTCAACCGGTACGACTCCTTCCTTTGCAATAGCGTGACCATCCTGAAGAAAACCGGAGAACAGGAACATTATACTCTGCTGGCGAAAATACCGCTTGCCGCTGCCGAAAGCAGTGTGCTGCAAGGCGGCAAAAAGATCCTGTAACCGGTGCAAAAACCTATTCCTTTTCCACAGCCAGGCATACCACTGACATAGGAGGAAGGTTCACTTTCACACCATTTTCAGCACCAGCCCCATAAGCCTTCAGCGTAGCATAACCCGCAGGGCCGCCAATTGTACCGGAAGGGCCGTTCCCGTTCACGTAAGCCGCTCTTGAGAAACCGGTCTTCCCTTCCCCGCCGGTGATGGTGTACCAGTAAAAACGCCCGCCGGGATTGAAGTTCCGGAAACGGACCTGCACATTTTTGGCCGTGGTGTTGCCATTGACCAGCGCCAGTGACACCTCTCCCGAACTGAATGTAGAGGCATATGCATTGATGTTTGCCTGGCTATCTGTCGCAAAGGCATGAATATACCGGTCACCCAGGAATTTTCTGAAGAAATAGAGGTAGTAAAATGCAGGCCTGGGCGACCATTTCGCTTCTCCGGAAACTGCCTCTCCCTGGCTGAACAAACCGTGGTCATCACCATTATCCCATGCGTTGGCCAGGTTCCAGCGGCTTGCCATCCCGAAGCGGTTTTTCATCAGTTCTCCCAAAACCATTACAGCATGCATGCCCGCCACCTGCGATACCATTTGCCCTGAGCCGGTAGCAAAGATGTTCCATTCTGTTAATGCCAGCGGCTTCATGTCCGCGCCTGCTGCTGTTACGGATGCCTCCACATGATCGTACATGGCTTTGGCGACTGCTTTGGCGGAGGCGAGCACCTCAGGCGGATTGGAGTTGGTATTAAAGGGCGTAAAATAGCTGTGTACAATAAAATAATCGGCGGCGTTCCCTGCCTGCTTCAATACACCGCTGTTCCATTCCTTATCGGTGGACGTGGCCCATGATGCCGGTTCATGTTCCAGCAACTGCGCCCCTATGTAGATGGTTTTAGATATTTCGGCCGCTGCTTTGCGCATGGAATCCGCAAACACTTTAAAATGCCTGCCATAGAGATCGCCGGTAACGAACTGGGGTTGCCCGTCTTTATTCTGCGTTACGTCAATCCTGTAACCGGCCTGCCAGGCGCCGTTGCTTTCGTTGCCTATTTCCCAGTAACGGGTGCGCCCATTGTCGTACCGCACCCAGTCGGCAGCCAGGTGTGCGGCAGCCGCCACGGGATCTTCTCCTGTGCCGTACCGGGCATAGCCATAGTTTACGGTCAGCATGCCTTCATTACCGGTCAGGTGCAACATTTTGTAGTAGTTGTCCAGCGACAGGGTCCAACCGGCGGTATTGCCGCCATACCAGTAACCGGACGGCACCTGGTTGCCGGAGGCGTCCCTCAGCATGGCAGGCGCATCGGCAGGCGGACGGTCCGGCAAAGCGTTCCAGAAGAAAACACTGCTGAGGTTCCCGCCGGGATAGCGGATGATGCCGGGGCGCAGCAAAGTGATATGGTTCAGCAGCACCGGTTCGGTCACCATCTGCGTCTGATATAAATTGCTGTTGTCCCCGAACAAACCGGGGGATATCTTTGAAACGATCGTTGACGCATCCACAATAACGGTATCCGTGGTAACGGACGGCACCGTTGCCTCCGTGAATGCCGGCGCTTCAAATCTCCGCTCCTCCCATCTGTCCATAAAAAAACCGATGGACGCTGCTACGGGAGGGTCTTCCGGTATCACCACCGTTGCGGTGGTATCATTGTCATTATTGTTGTCTGTCTTGCGGTTCGGATTGCCTTTCCTGCAGTTGGTTGCCATAGCTGTTGTCAGGCACAGTAACCCGATGCAGGAAAGGCGTTTCGCCAGTGCTCTCATCATTATTGCTATCTTATCTTAATGATCCGGAAATTATCGAAGGCTGCATTAAACACGTCTACAGGGGCGGATTCCGTAATAAAACGATACCCGAAAGCAACCACACCGCCGGTTTTCAGCAGGTCGCCCATCACCGCCGCCGGGGCGCCCATTCCTTCCACACCGTTATCCGCTGTTCTGAATGCCGACAACGGGATAGTGACTGTTTGCCATTTGCCGTCTGTATCGAACGACAGGTCAACTGCCGTTGCCCATGGCATGAACCGGTACGCATAGTTGTCTCCGAAACGCAATACGTTTATTCCGGCCGTCCAGGGCTCTTTGGTATTGATCTCGAATTTCAACACATAGGAAGATGTCTGCTGCGTCATGATAGCATTTGTAAACATGGGCACTTCATTAAAGTTGCCGGAACGGTTGCCATTCCACCAGGCACCGTCATCAGCGCCCACACCCCCGAAAATATTCTGCAGATACCCGCCCCTTGTGCCGGGAAAGAGCGCCGCGTCACTCGTTCTGTTGGCTCCCCACCATGCCCAGTTGAAAACGGGATTTTCACCAGGCTCCCCGTCGTTTGTGAGATTGCTGATAAGGTTCCCGCTCTGATGGTCGTTCAACGGGCCATCGGATGTTGTACTGCCATAGCTGGCAATGATCATGATCCTTCCCGTATCCGCTCCAAGGTCCGGCATGATCATGCCAACCCGTGTACCGGCCTCATTCTCCACAAGCGCCGTCACTTCCCGGCCTCCGGGGAAAACTATTTTTTCTATCAGCCACAAGCTGGAACCGAAAATGATCAGTGAGTCGCCGGGCAGGGCATTTTCATTTGAAATGGCGAAAATGGAAGGAGGGGGGATATCCACTATAAAATCATATACAGCTTCGCCATGCCCGGTCACCACCCTGATATTGTTGGGAACATCCGGCCGGGTAGCTTCCGTCGGCGCATTTGACGGTATGGTGATGATGAGGCTGGTGTTCGTATTGTAGGTGGGGTTAAAATAGGCTTCCATGTCGTTGAAGAGCACCTTTTTTATATCGCCCAGGTTTTCGCCGCTGATCAGCACAAGCGTACCGGGCAATGCTTTCACAAATGTGCTGTCCCGCAGCGTTGAATCCAGCAGGCTCACGGCCTTTATCACGGGGGGGCCGGACATGCCGTTATCTTTTCTGCAGGCGGCGGTCAGGAATAAACTACCGGTTAGCGCACACAGAAGCAACAGCTTTATACCTTTTCCAGCAGTGAATTTATACTGTATCATAACGTTGTTATTATTGTGTTGATTAATACCGGATGCATTCCGGTTGCATCGTTAAAATTCATACGGCACAGGAGGTTTTCGCAGGTTCGGCGCTGCCGTCATCTCCACAGCCGGGTAAGGTAAACGGAAATTGCTTTCGGTAACCGGATAATAGGCCTCCGTATCAGAGGCGATCGCCCATGATGTGGCATTGGTTGCTGCGTTGGGAATGATCCGGTAAGAGCCCCTGTCCTGGTTATTCAGTATCGAAAGCGCTTTCTGCGGATTGTAGTAATGCAGGCGCACAATGTCGTACCATGCCTGGCCTTCCATCGCCAGTTCAAGTCGTCTTTCGGTAAAAATATCATCTGCCGTAATGGACGTTTTGGCGGGCAGCCCTGCTCTTGCGCGCACGGCATTATAGTACATCAATGCTGATGCGTCATTGGTAACAGCGGCATTGCCGAGCACTGCTTCTGCATAAATGAGATACACTTCAGCAAGGCGCAGCATATAGGTATTTATTTCGGTATGCTGTTGCGTCACTTTCCCATCGTTATCTTCCGGGCGACCTACAACATATTTTTTTACCCAGGCACGGGTATTATACCTTTCTGTTCCAACATAATTCCAGGGCACCTGCAATTCCTGTATTATTTTCTTCCCGGGGTTGTTGGGATCATCTACGGCCTGATGGATATATGCGTAATGGTCTCCCGGGAACATGAAAGTGCCTTTCCTGCGTTTATCGGCGGAGGTATACAGCTTCAGTATATCCAGGGAAGCGCCGAGATCGCCTCCCCATCCGTCGCCAAAGCCTGTTATCTCCGATCCGTAGGCCAGGAATGCCTGTACGCTGTTCTGCGTTCCCCAGTCGCCATCATATTTCCATTGCAGGGCAAACAGGCTTTCCGAGTTGTTGTTGTTTTTCATCAGGAACAGGTCCTCATAATTGTTCATCAACACAGCGCCGCTGTTGTCTATAACATCTTTGGCATACCATGCGGCACTATCCAGATCGGCCTGCCTGCGCGTCCCGGAGCTTTCCACACCGGCGCGGGTCAGGAACATTTTCGCCAGCATGCCTTCAGCTGACCATTTCGTCAACCGCCCTTTCAGCGCGGGAGTGCCGGGTAGATGCTGCGCAGCAAAGCGGAGATCGCGGATAATAAATTCCCATACGGATTCCACGGTGTTCCTGGTGATGGATGTATCTGTCAACAGTACATTATTGTTCACGATAACCGGCACCGGTCCCCAGTTCTGCACAAGGTAAGCGTATGCCAGCCCGCGCATGAACCGCCCTTCCGCAATACCTGCCTGTTTCACGTTTTCCGGCACTTCCGGCGAGGTGTACTTGCTGAGGTTATCTATGATCATATTGGACTGGGCAACCACGTTAAAGAAGGAGGTCCATGAACTGTACACCTCTGCGGTAACGTCTGTTGTTTGCATGCGGATATTCTCCACCTGGTAGGAACCAGACATCAGATTGCCGCCCCTGGCATCGCCTATGCCATGTGATGCTTTGTCGTTATAAGCAAACCAGACGATATTGTACAATGGCGCAGTGCCTGCCAGCACCTGTTCGGTAGACCTATAAAAATTCGCGTCCACAATGGCATCTTCAGGCGGCCTGTTGAGAAAATCCTTGCTGCAGCCTGTCAGCGCCAGGAAAACGGTGGCGGCGATCATATGATATTTACAGTGTATCTTTTTCATCAGCGTATTTTTATCTTTTAGAAATCAACCGCCACACCGGCGGAATAAAGCCTTGTCAGCGGATACCGGCCTGCATCCACACCAATGAACTGGCTGTTCAATTGCACTTCCTTCCCCAGGTAGGCGCCTACTTCGGGATCATATCCTTTATACTTTGTAAAAGTGGCCAGGTTCTGCACCCCTGCCGAGAGCCTGATGCTTTTTATCACATTTTGCTGCCTTATCCACGAGGCGGGGATATTATAGCCCAGCTGTACATTTTTGATCCTCACATAGGAACCGTCTTCTACAAAGAGATCGGTGAACCGGATGCCATTGCCGTTAATATCCGAGGCTACGATCCGGGGCACTGTGGTGCCGGGGTTCAGCAAAACGGTCTTGCCGCTCGCATCAGTGGAAATACGGGCATAGTCAAATGTTTCGCTGAACAGGTTACGGCCCAGATTGAGGTTCCCGGGGTTTACGTTGGTGTACCGGAGATAGTTGTATATATCATTGCCGCTCGCCCCGGTTAACAGTATACTCAGATCGAATCCCCGGAATGAAAAAGTATTGGTGAGCCCGAATGTGAGCTTCGGCCAGGGATTGCCGATAAAGGTCTGATCCCTTGAGTCGATAATATTATCCCCGTTCAGATCTTTATATTTTATATCGCCTAACCATACGCCGCCATTTTCCTGTACGGGTAACCTGCTGCCGTCCGATTGGGTGGGAATGGCGCTTTTATTGATCTCCTCAACTGATGAGAATATCCCTTCCGCCAGGTACCCGTAAAACAGCCAGGGCGCCTGTCCAACTACGGAACGGGAGGTAAAGTTGTCCATATACCAGGCTGATCTCGACAGGAACGCCGCATCGGAATAGAACCGGGTGATCTTTGTATTGAAAGAGGAGATATTGAAGTTGCTTCTCCAGGTAAACCCTTTTTTGTTATCGATATTCACGGTATTCAGCGTAATGCCGAAGCCCTTGTTCTGCAGGGCGCCGATATTCACGATGGGGGGATTGATACCGCCTTCTCCCTGGGTGCCCATATAAGCAGGCAGGGGATTTGGCATCAGCAGGTTATCTGTTTTCTTCATATAGTAGTCTGCTTCCAGTTGTATCCTGTCGCGGAAAAGACTGATATTGAAACCGATATTTCTTGTTGTCGTGGATTCCCATTTGAGCCCCGCATTTCCGTATTGTCCTGTACGGAAGCCGGCGCCCCAGGGTGTGGTCACGGAATTAAGCGCGGAATATTGCGCGCCGCCGCTGCCGTTGTTGCCGGTAGTGCCTAATTCGCCCCGTATTTTCAGATCGCTGATAAAGGATACCCCTTTCATGAACGGTTCTTCAGACAATCTCCATGCTACGGAAACGGAGGGAAAATATCCCCATTTGTTCTCCGGCCCGAAGTTGGATGAGCCGTCTGCCCTTCCGGCGAGCTGCAGGATATATTTATTGTCGTAGCTGTAGTTTATGCGGCCGAGGTAAGATTCCAGCGCACCAGAGCCTTTAGAGCTTCCTGTGGTTTGGCCCAGCGCATCGCCGAGGTTGAGGGAAGGAATGTCATTGCTGGCAAACCCGGTCCTTTGTGCGGAAAGGCCCTGATGATTCCATGCCTGCGCTTCATGGCTCAGCATTATGCCAAAGCTGTGCTTGCCAATGTCCTTGTTGTACTGCAACAGCTCGTTCAGGTTCCAGTAAAAATTGCGGTTGTTGTTCACGCTCAGAACGGCTTTTTCATTGGCATTGTAGCCAAGCCGGTATGTAGGCGTGAACTTGCTGCCATCCGCATACTCAAAATTCCCGTTGAAACTGGTGCGGAATACGAGTCCTTTAATGATATTGACTTCCGCGGTGACGCCGCCCAGCCCCCCGGTCCTTTTGTAATCGTTGCTGACGAGGTTGGCAATGGCTACAGGGTTCAGCGGCGCGAACTTGGCGTTGCCGCCGTACTCGTTTTCCGTTGCGCCACCCCAGGAGCCGTCAGGGTTCGTTACAGGGATATTGGGCGCCAGGTTGATGGCATTCCTGATCACATCCTCACTGGTAGCGGCCAGCTTTTCCTTTGTTTGATAAAAGTTCAGCGAGGCGCTCAGCTTCAGCCAGGTAAATGCCTGGTTGTCCAGGTTCAGGCGGAAGGAATAACGGTTGAAATCAGAGCCGATGGCCACCCCTTCCTGGGCGAAATATTCCCCTGACATATAATAAGTGGTATTGTTCACTCCTCCGCTTACGGTCACCTGGTGTTTTTGCAGCGGCGCGCTTTTGAACAGGGCGTTCTGCCAGTTGGTGCCGTTGCTCAAAAGGGAGGGGTCCTGAAACTCCGCCGTCGGTGTACGGTCCAGCAGGGCCGCCACTTCGTTGTTCATCTGAGCGAACTGGGGCAGGGTCATAACCGGCAGGGCATCGGGTTTATCCTGGCTGGAATACAGGTAATTATAGGTTACCTTGAACGTTCCGGCTTTACCGCGTTTGGTGGTAATAAGCACCACGCCGTTGGTAGCCCGGGAACCATAGACTGCCGTAGCAGAGGGGCCTTGCAGTACCTCAATGGATTCAATGTCCGAAGGGTTGATGCCGGCCAGCGGGTTAACCGAACTGGTGTTTCCATAGGAGACGGTTGCAGGCTGCATTTGCACGCCATCGATCACATACAGCGGTTCATTCGTTCCGCTCAATGAATTAATGCCCCGGATATTCACGGATACTCCCCCGCCCGGCTGCCCGGAGTTCTGCGTCACATATACCCCGGCGGCCCGGCCCTGGATGGCCTGGTCTATTGTTGTATTGATGGTCCTGCCAATGTCCGCCGAGCTGATGGAAACCTGGGCGCTGCTCTGGTCTGTCTTTTTCATTTTACCATAACCCACCACCACCAGGTCGTTGAGCGTCCTGTAGTCGTCATCAAGACCAACATTGATCACTACGGAACTGCCCACTTTCAGCTCTTTGGGGGCAAAACCGAGGGAAGAAACCCTGATGACCTGGCCGGGTTCGGCGGTGATGGAAAATCTGCCCTGCTCATCGCTGGCCGTAGCGGTCGTTGTTCCTTTAATAATGATGGATGCACCGGGAATAGGGCTGCCTGTTGCCTGTGCGGTAATGGTGCCGGTGACTTTCCGGCTGCTTCCCTGGCTTTGTGCAAGAACAGGCATAGCCAATGCCAAAGCAGAGATCATGGCCCATACCGCAAGGTATGCGCTCCTTGCAATACTGTTTTTTTTCATACGTAGAAGATTAAAATTTACCTGGAATTTTAGCTGTTATTGATCCTGGTTGAACTATCAGTTAATGGAAATGTGTGGGTAATCTGGCACATTCATAACGTTCGGATAAAGTTAGCGGGAGCTGCTGACAAGGGAGTTACCAGGATGTTTATTATCCGGGACAATATGTTGCCGGAGGGGTATCAACTGTTAATTTGAGGGGTATGTACGGTTGCATCAGGTGCGCACCTGCCGGCGTTGCTCCGCTACGTATGCGGAAGGCAGCATATTGAATGCCGCCTTGAAGTACCGGGCAAAGTATTTGGGATTATTGAAGCCTACTTCATAGGCAACTTCGGTGACGTTCATTTGTGTTGTGGAGAGCAATTCAGCTGCCCGCCGGAGCCGCAGGGAACGGATAAATTCGGTCGGGGTCTGCCCGGTCAGCGAAAATATGCGCTTGTAAACGGAAACACGGTTCATGCACAGTTCCCGGCTTAGTTCCATGACAGAAAATGCGGCATTCGACAGGTTCTTTTCAACGATCTCCAGCACTGTCCGCATAAACCGTTCATCCGGACTCTCCGTCTGCGCCTCCTCATTATCCGGTTTCAGGCGGCCTACCACGATATGCCTTACCGTTGTCTGCTGTGAAAGCACATTGCGCAGCCGGGATAACATGATCTCGAAATTGACCGGCTTTATCAGGTAATCCGCGGCGCCCGTTTCCAGCCCTTTCAGTTGCTCTTCCTCCGCCGCCATGGCTGTCAGCAAGATAACAGGTATCTGGCGGGTACGGGGGTCGCCCTTGATCTTCCGGCAAAGTGCTATCCCATCCATCACCGGCATATTGATATCGCTTACAACCAAGTCCGGGTGGGCGGAGAGGGTTTTTTGCCATCCGGACCTTCCGTCTGCCGCCTCAATGATGTTATAGCTTTCTTTCAGGTTATCTTTCAGATAAAAACGGAAATCGTCATTGTCTTCCACCAGCAGCACCGTCTGCTTTTGCGGCGTTTTCGCCTCCTGGATGACCGGCGGACGGCGGGAACCCTGCGCTGCCGGTTCCTCGGCAGGTATTCCTTCCTTCTCCATCATGCTTTCTTCACCGGGAACAAGCACATCATCCAGCACTTCACAAGGCAACCGCAGGGTAAAGCAGCTTCCTTTATCCACCTCGCTGGTCACGGAAATGGAACCGTTAGCCAGTTTCACGAACTCCCGGGTAATCGCCAGCCCGATCCCGCTGCCCTGGCTGACCATTGAGCCGGACATCTCGCTTTGAAAGAATCTTTCGAAGATTTTTCCCTGCCTTTCTTCCGGTATGCCAATACCGGTATCTTTTACTTTTATTTCCAGCCAGGTCTGCCCTTCCTCTTCCATCACCTCCACCCCTACGTCCACTGCGCCGCCTTCGGGCGTAAATTTGAAGGCGTTGGATAACAGGTTGAAAAGGATGCGTTCCATTTTTGCATGGTCGAACATGGTGTACAAATGTTCACAGGCCGTCCGGCAGCGCAGGGAAATACGCCTTCTTTCCGCCAGGTCCGTAAACGAGTCTGTCACCTCTTTAACAAAGCCTACCACATCTCCCGGATCGGGCGTGTATTTCAGCTCCTGCATTTCCATTTTTCTGAAATCCATCAACTGGTTCACAAGGTTCAGCAATCTCCGGGCGTTGCGGCGGATCAACTGGAACTTGTGCCTGTCTTCCGAGGCCCGGTTATTCCTGATGACCTCATCCGTTGACGTCAATATCAGCGAAACGGGGGTTCTTAATTCGTGGCTGACGTTGGTAAAAAGCCTGATCTTCATCATGTCAAGCTCATGCAGGCGCTGCGCTTCCCCGCGCTCCTGCTGCAGTGCAAAACGCCTGTGCGCACGGCGGATGACCGCCCTTCTCGCCATGAACAGCATCATAGCGGCCAGCATTATGTATATGATGTAGGCGAGGGGAGTTTTCCAGAAGGGCGGCAATATCCTGATGTTCAGCGAAATGCCTTCCTCATTCCATATGCCGTCTTCATTGGCTGCTTTAACATGCAGGGTGTAGTCACCGGGATTAATATTTGTGTAGGTGATCCGCCGGTTCCTGCCGTCCGCTGTGACCCATTCCCTGTTAAACCCCTCCAGCATATAGGCATATTTATTTTTGTCCGTATTGATATAATTCAACGCGGCAAAATCTATCGAGAAATCATTTTCATTATGCTTTAAGGTGATCTTTTTGATGCTTGACAGGGATTCAGGCAGGATAACACGATTGTGCCGTTTTTCATGCGTTGCCACCCTCCTGTTGAAGATGTGCAGGTCCGTAAAAACAATGGCCGGCCTGTGCATATTCTGCCGGATGCTGGCGGGATTAAAAATATTGAAGCCGTCCGGACCGCCAAATATCAGTTCGCCGGACTTCAGCTTTAATGCAGCATTGGCGCTGAATGCGCGGCCCTGAAGCCCGTCTGCATCGTCATAATTCCTGCATTGAATGCTGATGCCCTTCTCTCCCTGCCGGATGATGATCTTGCTGAGGCCGTTGGAGGTGCTTACCCACAGGCGCCCCTCATCGTCTTCCAGCATACTGACGATATTATTGTCCGGCAGGCCGTCTTCCACCCGGAAAGACCTGAATGTGCGGGTGACGGGATCGAACAGGTTCAGCCCGGCACGGGTGCCGGCCCACATATTGCCATTCCTGTCACATAAAAGCGAGCTTACATTATCATTGCTCAGCTGATGCGTGGCGCTCAAATACTGAACAAATATCCCTTTTGCCTTATCCAGCACATCAATGCCATAAGCCGTCCCTATCCAGAGATCCCCGTTTTTATCCTCCGCAAAGGAAGAAATGAAATTCGAGTGAATGGAATTGGGCAAACTCACATTGTTGTGATAGAAGATGCCGTTACTGCGGTCGAACCTGTCCAACCCGCCGCCCAATGTTCCTACCCAGAAATTATTCCGCTGGTCCTCGTATATCCTCCAGACGCTTTTGCCCGCCAGGCTGTTGGGGTCTTCGCTCCGGTGCCGGTAGTGCGAAAATCTGCCGTTGCTGTAAAAATCCATCCCCCCGAAATAATAACCTATCCAGAGATTGTCCCAGCGATCCACATACAAACTGACGATGACATCGTTACTGATGGTGTTGTCATCGGCCGGATCATGCCGGAATGACGTAAAGCGATGGGCCGCGCGGTCAAAATAAATGAGGCCGCCGCCGTTGGTGCCTATCCAGATATTGCCCTTGCGGTCTTCCGCAAAACAGTTCACATCATCATGCCCGGGATTTGAGCTGCCGGAATGACGGCGCGTGTACAGGTTGAACTTCCCCATGCTTTCGGCGAAATAGCTGATCCCTCTTTTATAGGTACCGCACCAGATAACGTCCAGGTTATCCCTGTACAAAGCATAAATGGCGTTCTCCGCAAGGCTTTTCGCATCATCTTCCCTGTTCATGAGGCTATAGCTGCTGAAATCCCGCTTATCTACCACATTTATCCCGCCGTGGTCGGTGCCTATCCATATGGCGCCTTTTTCGTCCTGGATAATACTGTTAACAATATCATTGTTCAATATGCCATTTTTGCTGGATAACCGTTTGACAGCGCTGCTGCGGGACTTTAAATAAATGGCGCCGAAATCGTTGCCCGGCGCATAAACCCACAGATCATCGTCCGCATCAACGAACAACATCAAAGCCATCACCTGCCCGGCAGTGATAGCCGCAACAGCAGTATCCCGATAAATGGGCCTGGCGGAATGCGCATCCCGTATTTCAATCTTTCCGTTACTGTACAATACAACGATGTTGCCTTTCGAATCCGATTTTATATCAGCGATGGCCGCCTGTTCTTTATTTCCTGCGTTTACCTTTACCGCCTGATCGCTGCCGCCGAGCCTGTACAGACCGGAGTCGGCGCCAGCCAGCCAGAAAACACCGCCGGCCTGGTGAATACAGGTCAGCCCGTTGCCCGGAAGCCCGGTGCGGTCCAGCCAGGACCGGGTTTCAAAGAATTTCTCCGTAGCGGGATCATAGATGTTGTCGCCGTTCCTTGTTCTGATGTACAGATTGTTGCCGGGCGCGGGATATATCCCGTATATATAGTCGTCATTAATAGAAAAAGTATCCGCCAGCGCATGCCGGAAGACCCGGAAGGAATACCCGTCATAACGGTTCAGGCCACTCATCGTGCCAAACCACATAAATCCCGTGGAATCTTTGTAGATGCAGTTCACCTGGTTGTTGGAAAGCCCGTTGTTGACATTCAGCGACGTGAACGGATAAGTTGGGTGCTGTGCATGCACATTCAGCAGCATGCATAATAACAGTGGAATTTGCAGATGCCTTTTAAGCATTAAAATCGATTCAGATGAAGGCCATTTAACTATTGTCTGTTTACAATTTAACAAAAAAAACGCAAAAAAACCTTCATATGAACGGCGATGTATTTATGCAACCCACGCCATGTCTGTTGTGTTATAATTTAAAAAAGATATGTTTCCGGTACAGCCAGTAACAGATGTACCATTCCAGGGCCAGTACGGCAAAGGCGGAGATAACGGCCTGCAGTGCGGCAGGCGCCCGCAGCATCTCCAGGAAGCCCTGCACAAATATGCCCACAGTACCGTTCAGCCACTGAATGCCCACCGTTTCGAAGAACAGGTAAATGAAGATGGCGTTCATGCCCACTACCACAGGTATCCAGGTGAAGCGCCGGTGGTCTTTCACATCGATCCACCAGTAGAGGGCAGCCAGGATGAGGGTCACCCATCCCAGCGACGCCAGCACGAACCCGCCGGTACTGATCCTTTTGATGATGGGCGACAAACCGGAAAGGTCCGCCGCGTAACCCAGCACCAGCGCCGCAATACCTGCTATCATCAGCAACTTTATTTTTGCTGCATTCCCGCGTTCGCTCATGAGCAGCTTGCCGGCGGTAACGCCGAGTATCGTATGCGCCGCGGTTGGCACGCAATTGAAAGCCACCCATCCATCGGTATTGATCTTGCCCATCAGCAGCGTGTCCACATAAGCGCCGAAGTTATGCCCCTGCGTAAATGGCTGATCGAAACCCGGCACCAGCACCGTTCTGTACAGCACGTCGTTAAGCGCCACCATCAGCAGCGCTGCAACGATCTGCACGCGGTACGGTTTCCCGATCAGGAACCAGGCAACGAGCGTGGTGAACGACAGCTGCGTCAATACATTCCACAACTCCCATACTAACCTGCCTGCATACACGCAGTGCAATGCGGTGCCCAGCAGGAACAGCCGGAAGCTCCTCACGGCAATATGCCTGAAAATATCCCGCTCCGGCATGCCTTTGCTGCGCCTGCGCGTAACGGAAATGTACATGGCGGTGCCGGCCATGAACATGAACGCAGGCTGTACCAGGTCCCAGAAACGGAGGCCATGCCAGGGATGGTGAAAAAATTGTGTAATGAAGGCATTGAACATACCGCCGCCTTCCAGTTGGTGCAATGATTCATATACGCGGCAGCTTTCCCCCGCCAGCAGCAGCATGATCATGCCGCGCATCACATCGAGGGACAGCAGCCTGCCGTCGGGTTTCAGTGGGATCATAGTCTATTCAAAGTTGATCAGTATTGCCGGTTGTGCTGGCGCCGGTATCCGGCCGAGGGTGGCGGACCAGTCGCTTTTCGTTGCGAAAATGCCCAGCTTCAGCGCCTGCGTGGCGGCCAGCCCTTTGAGCTTGGCGCGGGACAGGCGCATCTCGAATGTGAGCAAACCGCCGCTTTCCTCCATGGCGCCAACGGTAAAGAACTCGGTGGTGCCGGTAAAATCGAAAGAGAATGCATTCTGCGCGCCCTTGTGATTGAAGGCATCCAGCCAGCCGTCCAGGATGCTGCCTTCCAGCAGCACATCAAAACCGGCGCCGGTGATATCCGTGGTATATCCTGTAGTAGCATCATTATCGGTATCGAGGTAGATATCGTATATAGCGCCGCTGGACTGTGTGGTAGCTGCTTCGATGTACAGGTACACATACTGCGCATCGTAATCGAATTTGGCCGTTTTGAAAAAAGTTTCCCCGGCGCCGGGCGTTACGGTGTAGTCGTTCACGTTATCCCAGTCGGACAAACTGTTATCATTCATTTTTACCGGTGAGGTTTTGGCGATATAGATGACGGTGGAACCTTCCGAAATCCGACCGTCCTTTGTGGTAGCGTACAGGGTGGGCACATATTTGCCTTTGTCCGGGTACGTATGCACGGGACTTTCCTCCGTGGAAGTTTCCCCGTCCCCGAAATCCCACTGGTAGGACACGGCGCCACTGGTCTCATTGGTGAAGGTCACCGTTTTGTCCTCAATGCTCACGGTGTAAAAGATATCGGCTGCCGGTGTAACGTCATCTTTTTTGCAGGCGGCGAAACAAAGCGGCAGCAGCAACAGCAGTATATTGTTATTGATCTTCATGATAATCGGCATTAATGAATTAAGGGTTCTGGTCGCATAAGCGGTTCGTCTGCACTTCATCGATGGGAATGTAGTAAATGATCCTCGCGGCGTCCCATGGCACGGTCATATTGGCATAACCGGCCGGCGCAGCGGCGAGGTTGATATCCGATTCCTTCAGGCCGGGCAGGTGGTAACCCCAGTACGCGCGGTTCATATTGCGCTTGTTGCGGTACACATCATAACTGCGGTGGCCTTCAAAAGCCAGCTCTATCCTTCTTTCCTTCAGCACAATATCCAGCGCACTCTTGCCTGCAGGCAACTGCCGGTTGTACAGCGCATTTTCCAGCCCGCGGTTCTTCCTGATCTCATCCACATTGTCCAGCGCGGTATTCATATCATCTTGTTTGGCAGCGGCTTCTGCTTTGTTGAGGTACATTTCCGCCAGCCGGAACATGATGGGAGAGCTGAGCGTAGGGCTGCCTCCCTGGAAAGAGAATTTGCTGATGTAATATATTTCGATGCCGTTCTTCTTTTGCAGGTTGCCGCCACCATCTTTCAGCGGTACGATGTATGACCAGCGCACATCTTCCGGGTGGGCGGACATGGTGTCGCGGAGCGACCGGGAAGCAAATTCCTCTCCCCATCCCGAGTTCCCGTCTGAATACAGCATGGAAGCAATGGAACCGGCCTTCCCGTAATCATCCGCAGGCGTGAAGGCTACGCAGAAAATGGTTTCCTTTCCGGCTGTGGCATTGGCGAACAGCTGCGGGAAACTGGCGGCGGTCTCCAGCGTAAAGCGGCTGGAGCCGATCACTTTGTCCGCATAAAAAATAGCGCTGTCGTTCTTTTCTTCGTACAGGTAAGCTCTGGACAACAAGGCCCATGCGGCTTCGCGGGAAGCGAACTGCACACCGCGCGGCTGCGCCATCAATTCCGCTCCTTTCTCCGCATCGGCAACAACGGAAGCATATACTTCCGCAACGCTGGAACGCGGCTTCTGTGCGGGATCGCTGGTGGAGGTGCGCAGCACGATGCCGTCGGACGCAGGGTCATGCGAATAAGGCCGGGCAAATAACCGCACGAGGTTAAAATGGCAAAAGGCGCGCAGAAAATAACATTCGCCGATCAGCTGCCGGGTGTTGTCATTCGGGTCCGGTATCGCTTCCGCCGAGGCGATCACAGTATTCACATCGTTGATGATCTTGTAGGAGATGTACCAGAAATAACGGCTGTTGGTCTGCGTGGCGGTATGGTCCAGCGAAAAGCTGTAATACAGCGGGTCGGTGGTCGTCTGTGCGCAAACGATATCGTCCGCCGCAAAATCGCTGAGTTGAAAATACTGGCGCAGGTACATGTTGTTGCCGTCTACCGTTCCGTTGAACGAAACATGATCTTTGAACAGGGCATAGGCGCCGTTCAAAGCCTGCCTGAGCCCTTCTTCAGTACCGGTGAGCGTTCCCGTGTCCAGCGAATCGCTGGGGTTGATGTCTTTCAGACAGCCGGTCACCAGCAGCGGCAAGACGAAGATGATATATAAAAGTCTTTTTTGCATGATCGGTAATTTTTCTAGAAACGGACATTAACATTAAACAGATACTGACGGTTGTTGGGATACTTGAAGTCGGACACCCCGGGCATCACATAACTGCCGGTGGTAATGGTCGTAGCCGGGTCCTGCCCCAGGAAATCCGTAAAGGTGTACACATTGTCCGCCGTGAGCGACAACGTTATGCCTTCCAGCTTCAATGCGCTGACCCAGGTTTTCGGCAGGGTATAGGCCAGGGCAATGTTGCGGATGGCCAGGAAGCTGCCGTCCTTCAGATAACGTGTAGACGTTTCCGTTGCATTGGCCGCATTCTGCGGGCTGGGCTCTGTGGCATTGTCCCCCGGCTTCGCCCAGGTACTGTAGCCGTCAGGCAATACGATCTGGTTATAATACGGTTCCATGCCGTCATTCATCACAAAGCGCAGGGAGTTGCTGAATACTTTATTGCCGGAGAGGAAGTAAGCATTCACGCTGAGCGAGAAATTCCGGTACCGCCATTGTGAATTGAGGCCGCCCTGGAATCTGGGCAGGGCGGAACCGGCTTCCTGGTAAGTGGCGGCGGCATAATCGGAAGTAGCCTCGCGGCTGGTGATCTTTCCGTCCGCATCCCGAATGACCACTTCCCATTGCGGCGCGCCGGTCTCGCTGTTCACACCCAGCCATTTGGGCATGTAGAACTCGTAGAGGTTACCGCCATTCCGGTAGATCTGCGAAATGCTCCAGGTAGGCTGTGTGCGGATGATATCACTGGGCAGCTTTTGCAGCTTGTTGGAATTGAAGTTGATATTGATATCGGTATTCCATTCAAAATCCGGCGTCCTGATATTTACGGTGCTCAAACTCAATTCTATGCCTTTATTGATGATCTCGCCTGCATTCTCCCAGCGCTGCTCAAAACCGATGGACAGCGGTTGGGATACCTGCAGCAGCAGGTTTTTGGTGACGTTGTTGTACACATCCACGGTAAGGTTCACCCTGTTGAACAAACCGATATCGACACCCGCATTCAGCTGATGCTTGCTTTCCCAGGTGAGGTCCGGACTGGGCAGCTGTGAAGGTGTGGCGGCGGTAGCGCCGTTGTAATGACTGTTCAGCGCAAAGAGACCCAGGTAGCGGGAAGAGCCGATATCCTGCGTGCCGGTTACGCCGTAGCTCGCCCGCAGCTTCAGGTTATCGACAAACGGATGCTTTTGCAGGAAAGGCTCGTTGCTCATCAGCCATGCGGCGGAGATGGCGGGGAACGATCCGTAGCGGTTGCTTGCCGGGAAATTGGTAGAACCATCTACCCGGTAAGAACCGGTGAGGAAATACTTTTCGCGGTAACCGTAGCTCACCTGGGAGATGAATGACTGCAGGATCGCCTGATCGTTATACCCGTTCACCAGCTGGCTGTTGGACACTACGTTCAGCACCGTCAGCCCCACCGGGAGCCCTTTGCCGGATGCGCCCACCACTTCTGTTTTGCTGTTCTCGATGGCAATGCCTGCGAGACCGCTGATGCTGTGCTCCCCTTTGCTGAAGTTGAACTTCAGCATGTCGTTGGAGATCACGCCATATCCCAGTGTACCAAGCTCGTTCAGGAAACCGGTGCCGCTATATAATCCGGCCACAACCGGCGAATAATAATCGGTGCCTTTGTTGTAGCTGGCCGCGCCCCGGTTGTTGCTGGAGAAAGACAGCCAGTCCGTGATCTTTATATCCAGGTTCAGGTCGTAGTTTACATTGAAACTCTTGTACGGATGATTGGAATTGCGGATCGTATGGATGGGATTCGTTTTGTCTCTGGACCACCATTTGGCCGTCGTATTCCCGTCCACATAAACAGGCTGTCCATTGGCATCATACGGATTGTCCCAGGGCATGTTCAGATAAGCATAGAACACATCTTCGTAGTTGAAGCTCTTGCCGCTGGCCGCGCTGATATTGATATTGTTGGTCACGCTGACGTTCTTTGAGAAATGATGCGTGGCATTACCGCGGAGATTGATGCGCTGATAATCCGTGTTCAGGAAAGTGCCTTTCTCGTTATAATAGGTGATGCTGGTATAATATTCGTTCTTCTCGTTGCTGCCGCTGGCGGACAGGTAGATGTTCTGCATGGGCGCTGTGCGGAACATGCTGGTGAGCCAGTTATAATCCTGGTCGCGCAGGGTCCGGGGGCGCTCGTCATAGAATTTGAGGAGGTCGATCTTGTAGGAGTTGTCGGTTGTACCGGGGATATAGTCGCGGTAAAACTCTTTATGCCGCTCATACAGCTGGCCGCCGTTCATCATGTTGATCTTCCCGAAGTCCGGTGTACGGAAGCCGGTGGTGATCTTTGCATCAAACCTTGTTTTGCCGCTGCGGCCTTTTTTGGTGGTCACGATGATGACACCCGCATTCGCCTGTGAGCCATACATGGCGGTAGCTCCCGCATCCTTCAATACCGTGATGTTCTCCACATCATTGGGATCGAAGTTCCCGCCAATGATGCCATCCACCACATACAGCGGCGTCTGGGACGCATTGACGGAAGATACGCCGCGCAGCCGTATTTCCGCGGAGCTGCCCGGAACACCGGAGCTGTTGACCACCTGCAACCCCGCCACTTTGCCCTGCAGCATGGAGCCTACATCATTGGTGGTCACATCTTTCAGCTGTTCCGCGGACACTACGCTGACGGCGCTGGTCAGCTCGCTTCTCTTTTTATCGCTGTAACCTACGACCACGATCTCGTTAAAGCTCTTCGTGTCTTCTTCCAGCGAAACGTTCAGCGTACCGCCGCCGCGTGGCACACCGATCTCGCGGCTGGTGTAGCCGATGTTGCTGACCACCAGCACCGCTGCAGCCGGAATGCTTTTCAGCTGGAACATGCCCTGTTCGTTGGTCTGCGTACCGCGGGAGGTCCCTTTCACCATTACGGTAGCACCGGGCAGCGGTGTGTTGTCCGCCGTAGTGATGCGGCCGGAAACATCGATCACCGTGTCTGCTACGGCAGGCGCCGCTGCAGGTGTTTCCATCCTTTTGATGACGAAGCTGTTGCCTTCCAGGGTGTAGGCCAGCGGCTGGTCCTTCAGGAGAAGGTCCAGCACCTGCTGTACCGGAAGATCTTTAACGTGGAGGGAAACGGGACGGGAGCTGGATAACACTTTTTCGGAGTACACGATAGACACGCCCGTCTGGGTGATGACCTCGGCAAAGACCTTTCGCAGCGGCATATTTTTTACGTCCAGGGTCACCTTCTGGGAGTATCCCGCTGCGCTGACATGCAGGCAGGTGATCAGAAGAAGGAATGCGGTCGCTTTGATCTGCATAATGATTCGTCTTTTTAGCGCCCGGGCGGAAACAGGGCCCGCCAC
Source organism: Chitinophaga sp. XS-30 (assembly GCF_008086345.1). Taxonomy (NCBI): domain Bacteria; kingdom Pseudomonadati; phylum Bacteroidota; class Chitinophagia; order Chitinophagales; family Chitinophagaceae; genus Chitinophaga; species Chitinophaga sp. XS-30. Next base: position 476,672 of record NZ_CP043006.1, read on the forward strand.
CAGGGGAATTTTGGTTGACAGCCCGCGCCGGATGCGGGCTGGTGCATTACACTTGAATTGCATACTTTTGTGGTGTTTGGTAGTACTTTGATTGATCTTACAGTGATTATTCAGGATACCAGATGTTATAGCGGGTTCCGATGGCCGTCGGGGCCCGTTTCTTTTCCGGTATGGATAATGTTAAATTCTGGTTGTTTTAAATTCTGGTTGTTGCTAACGATAAACGGCTAAGGCAATACGATCACTTTTCTTCCTTCTATGCTGAAATGATTGAATCCGCTGGCTTCCAGCAGGTCCAGCACGCCGGACAGGTTCAGGTTGCGGGAAATACCGCCGCCATAAAGCTCTGTACCGGGCGTGGCTTGATATACAATGTCCACATCATACCAGCGGGCCACTTCCCGCAGGATGGATGTCAGGGGCATATTATTGAATACGAATAACCCATTTTTCCAGGCGATGATCTTGCTCACGTCCGCTTCCTGCACGGTGATGGTACGGCTTTCCTGGTCCAGCACCGCCTGCTGGCCGGGTTTCAGCAATTGCTGGGCAGCGCCGTCCTTCACCTGTACGGACCCTTCCAGCAGCGTGGTATTGACGGTAGCCTCATCTTTATAGGCCATTACATCAAAATGCGTCCCCAATACCTGCACTTCCATGGTGTTCACCATTACTTTGAAAGGTTGTTGCGCATTTTTCGCCACTTCAAAATATCCCTGTCCTTCCAGCTCCACGATCCTTTGCTCCCCTGTGAAGGCGGTGGGGTAACGGATGGAGGAAGCGGAGTTGAGCCAGACCTTCGTACCGTCCGGCAGGGTGAGCCGGAACCGGCCGCCGCGGGGGGTAGACAGCCGGTGATATTGCAATCCCGCTTCCGCGTGCTGCGCCTGGTACACCAGCTGCCCGTTCTGCTGCATCACGCGGGTATGGCCACGGGTGATCACCTGGTTGCCGGTACTGTCCAGAGTTACAACGGAGCCATCCGCCAGGGTAAGCACCGCTTTGTTGTTCCCCGGCGCCACATCTCCATCCTGCAGCTGCGCGGATGTTGGGGCTGTTTGTTTATCTGTTTCAGGCCACAGGAATAAGCCGCCGGCCAGCACAAGCAGAACTGCCGCCGCTGCTGCGTACCGGAAAGGGAATAAGCGCCGCCGTTTGGCAGGCTGCTGCAGAATGCTTTGATACACCGCCTCATAATCCACTTCCGGAAGGGTTTCTTCCGGCGGGGCTTGCTGATAGGTCTCTTCCATGAAACGCAGCAACGCCTCATCATCCGCACCTTCGGGAAGGCAGGCGAACAGTTCTTCCATTTCCTCCCGGGAACAGGTTTTTGTGGTATATCGCTGCAGCAGGTACGTTATTCTGGAAGGATCATGTGGCATAAAATCAGGCTTGTAACTATAAAGACGAATGGGCGGAGGAGAAGGACCGGGGAGATGGAAGATTTTTTTAAGTGGAATGGCAGAACCTAAAGATCATGCCGTAAACCGGCCATGGGAAGCGGAAAGAAAATACCGTGAAGCATCAGCAAAATACCCGGGACCGGGATTCCGCTACAAAAAAGCCTTCAGGCACACCAGCTGGAACAGCACCGCCAGCAGCATGGAATGCTGCGCCAGGTAATACCGGATATATTTCAGTATCTCTACCAGGAGATTTTTAACGCGGCTTCTGGAAAGGTGGAGCTGCTGCCCTATTTCCTCATGGCTCAGGCCCTGATGCCGGCTGAGGTGGAATATCTTTTGTTTCTGCGGGGACAGGCGGGCGAGGGCTTTGCTGATGAGTGCCCTGCTTTCCCGGGCATCCAGCTGCAGCTCCAGGTCATCGGCTACCTCGGATATATTGGCCCATACCCGGTCCATCAGTTTCTGCTGCAGGGCAACCTTCCGCAGATGGTCCAGCGTTTTGTTCCGCGCAATGGTAAAGATGTAATTGCCGAAATGTTCGATCTCCGGCAGTTGCTCCCTGCCCGTCCACAAACGGAGAAAGGTCTCCTGCAGAATGTCTTCCGCATCTACGGCGGAATGGGTGAGGTGATACGCAAACGCCATAACCTGCCTGCCATGCCGGGCATATAATTCCCGGAAGGCCGGTTCATCGCCCTCTTTCAGCTTTTTTAGCAAGTCATGGTCAGTCATCAGCGGCATGCCCGGTAATCGGGATTTAGTCCATTGCCAATTTTAGGTAAATTATTGTGCTAAAAAAAGCGGAAACTGAAAAAGCGGTAAAATAAGGGGCATAAAAAAAGGTGCGCCGGGTCACGCGATGCACCTTTCATATTCTCCCGCACTGCTCAACGCAGCACTTTGATCAGCGCAGCCAGCTCTTCGTTTTCCAGACCGGCTTTGGCAGCCTGGCGGAACAGTCCGGCGGCATATGCCGGAAACCCGCTGTGTATGCCCGCATCCTCAGCCTGCTGTAGTATTCTTTCCATGGCATCAATGGAGATCTTCATGGGGCTTTGCGATATCTCAAAATTGCCGGACCGGATCACATTGGCCTCATGCTGCAGGAAGTCGCCGAAAGTGGAAGTGATCCCGGCCACGAGGGCGCCGTATTTATCCACCGGAAAACCGGCCGCCTCCACGATCCTTGCGCCATGCAGAAAACCCGTCATCGTACCGTAAATGGCGGAAAGCGTAGCCAGGTCTATTGCCGATGCGGCGCCGGCCTGCCCGCCGAAATACGTCACACTGCCGCCGAATACCCGCAGGATGGCTTCCGCCTGTTGGTATGCCGGCGTTCCGCCTGATACGAAGATCGGCGTATCCGGCCGGCCCATCTGGCTGGGAGCAGCCTGTATCGCGCCATCCAGGTAAGCAGCGCCCTGCGCTTTGATCAGCGTTTCCATCTCCTCCGCTTCCTTCGGGCTTCCGCTGGAAAGATGTATTACCACCCTGCCGGGAAGCACGGCTTTTACTTCCGTTGCGCCCAGAATTTCCCGGGCGGCGTTATAGTCGCGCACACAGATTACCGTCACAGGGCTGGCCTTCACAGCAGCAGCGGCATCGGGCGCAAGTATAGCACCTTCCTGTACCAGTTGTGCCGCCTTTTCCGGATTGCGGTTCCAGACGGTTACATGATATCCAGCCTGCAATAATAACCGGGCCAGCGTTGTGCCCATCATGCCCAGTCCCGTTACGGACACAGCTTTTACATCGTTGTTGTTTGTGTTCATCGTCATTCCGTTTTGATGATGCAAACTTCAGCAGATCAGCGCAGGCAGACAATAAGGGAAAAAATATTCAGCCGCCGAACTTTTTTTCGCTATGCGCCCATAGCCGGTTGCCGGGCAAAAGCTTATCTTTATCAGGTATGCAGGCAGCACAAAGCAGGCCCGAAGGGCTTTCGGAAGAACAGGTATCCGCCTCACGCCGGCTTCATGGAAAGAACATGTTGCAGGGCAAGACGCAGAACAATCTTGTAGAAGCGCTCAGGGATGCGTTCACGGAACCGATGTTCCTGTTATTGCTGGCCGCGGGCATCATCTACTTCCTGCTGGGTGAATCCGCCGAAGGCATTTTCATGATCGCGGCGATCTTTATGGTATCGGCCATCTCTGTGTATCAAAGCTCCCGCAGCGGCAATGCGCTGAAGGCCCTCAAAGCGCTGAACCAGCCTTCCGCCCGCGTGATCAGGGACGGCAGGGAGCAGCAGATCCCCACGGAAGAGCTGGTGCCGGGAGACCTGATGATCGTGGAAGAAGGAGAACAGGTACCGGCGGACGCCGGCATCGTCCGGGCAAACGACTTGTCCATCAACGAATCGGTGCTCACCGGTGAAGCATTCGCCGTCAGGAAAGCCGAAGGAGATCCCCTGTTCATGGGCACTGCCGTTACCAGCGGTATGGCCTGGGCCGAAGTGACCGCCATCGGCAATCAAACCGAACTGGGCAAGATCGGCAAGTCCCTGGAGCAGATCAGCACAGAAAAATCCCCTCTGCAAAAACAGATCAGCAGCTTCGTCACCAAAATGGCGGTGGTCGGCGCCGGTGTGTTCCTGCTGGTTTGGAGCATCAACTTCTATCATTCCCGGGATATACTGGACAGCCTGCTGAAAGGCCTCACGCTGGCCATGTCCATTTTGCCGGAAGAAGTACCCGTAGCCTTCACCACTTTCATGGCCATCGGCGCCTGGCGGCTGATGAAAATGGGCATTATCGTCAAACAGACGCAGACGGTGGAAACCCTGGGCAGCGCCAGTGTGATCTGCACGGATAAAACCGGCACCATTACGGAGAACAGGATGCAGCTGGCCATGATCTACATACATGCCACCGGGCAAACCGCCGCAGCGGACATGTGGCGCAGCGATGCAGCGCGGGAAGTGATCGCCACCGCCATGTGGGCCAGTGAAACGGCGCCTTTCGATCCTATGGAAAAAGCGCTGCATGAAGCTTACGGGACTGTTGCGGAAACAGACCTGCGGCCCGGCTACCATATGGTGCATGAATACCCGCTCGGCGGCAAACCTCCCATGATGACGCATGTATTCGCCAATGCAACAGGGGAACGCATCATCGCGGCAAAAGGTGCACCGGAAGCCATCATGGCCGTCAGCCCCCTTTCCGCGGAGGAACGTCATACCATAGAACAACAGATAGATCAACTCGCCGGAAAGGGATACCCGGGTGCTGGCCGTTGGCCGCAGCACATTCAACGGTGATGTTTACCCGGAAGAGCAGCAGTCCCTTTCCTTCACCTTCCTCGGCCTCATCGCCTTCTACGATCCCCCGAAGCAGAACATCCCCGCGGTGTTCAACAGCTTCTACGATGCCGGTATCCGGCTCAAGATCATCACGGGGGACAATACCCCCACCACTTTGTCCATTGCCCGGCAGGCGGGTTTTCGCGGAACGGAAAAAGCACTGACCGGTGACGAGATCGCCGGGATGGATGACCGCGAACTGAACACCGCGGTAAAAGAAGTGAACATCTTCACCCGCATGTTCCCCGCCGCCAAGCTGAGGATCATCAATGCACTGAAATCAGACCGGCAGGTGGTGGCGATGACGGGAGATGGCGTCAACGACGGCCCCGCCCTGAAAGCTGCCCACATCGGCATTGCCATGGGCACCAAGGGAACGGACATCGCGAAAAAAGCCGCCTCCCTGGTGCTGACGGACGATGACCTTGCCAGAATGGTAGACGCCGTAGCCATGGGCAGAAGGATATATGGCAATCTCAAAAAAGCCATCCAGTATATCGTATCCATTCACATCCCCATTATCCTTACCGTAACCATTCCGCTGCTGCTGGGATGGATATACCCGAATATTTTTACCCCGGTGCATGTGATCTTCCTGGAACTGATCATGGGCCCCACCTGCTCTATCGTGTATGAACAGGAACCGATGGAAAAGAATGCCATGCTGCAGCCGCCCAGGCCCTTCACCACCACTTTCCTGAACTGGAAGGAACTGAGCACAAGCATTATCCAGGGCCTTATGATCACCGCCGGTACGCTGGGTATTTACCAGTATGCCATACATAACGGCTTTGATGAAAGCCTGACCCGGACGCTGGTATTCACCACCCTTGTTACCGCCAACGTTTTGCTTACCCTTGTGAACCGCTCCTTCCATTATTCCCTCTTTACGGCCATGCGGTACAACAACTGGCTGTTAAGAGCGGTATTGATCATCTCTATCCTGCTCAGCATGGCCATGATCTACCTTCCTCCGCTGGCTGCATTCTTCCGGTTCAGCCCCCCGGCATGGCAGCCCCTGGCCATCAGCATAACGGCAGGCATCGCCTCGGTGATCTGGTTTGAAGGATGGAAGCTCGTGAAACGGGCATCTTTGCTACACCATGAATAAATGATGCTACAGTTTGTGTAAACAACCATGAAAATATGCCGGTATCAACACTGGCATGTTTTATGGCCGGTTATTTCAAACACCAAAACATTCAATCATGGAAAAGACAACCACAAATGATACTATCGAGGTACTGAACGACCTGGTAGCGATCAACAACGACCGTATCGCCGGATACGAAAAAGCACTGGAAGAACTGGCTCCCGAAGATGCGGACCTTCGCTCGCTCTTCGCCGATATGATCCGCGAGAGCCATGATATGCGTAATGCACTGGGCACAGAAGTGCAGGTTTGCGGTGGAGAAATGGAAACCGGCACCACCAACAGCGGCAAGATATACCGGACCTGGATGGATGTAAAAGCCGTATTCACGGGGCATGACAGGCACGCCGTGCTCGCCAGCTGCGAAGCCGGGGAAGATGCCGCCCAGCGGGCATACGAATCAGCCCTCACCGTGGAGGACATGCCCGATTATCTTCGCCAGATACTGGTGGAACAAAAGCAGATATTGAGGGTTTCTCACGACAGGGTCAAGGCGCTGCGGGATCAGGCTAAATAGCTACAATAATCTTCCGCCGCAATACTTGCAGAATTTTGCATCATGGTCATGCCCGTCCTGCCCGCAGGACGGGCATGCGTGATTGAGGCCCCTGCGTTGCTGCCGCACGGCCATAGCCATTTCGGTAGTAACGATGCCGGTAGGCACTGCAATAATGCCATACCCCAGCAGCATGATGAAGCTGGCAATGAACTTGCCCACGGTCGTAGCCGGGGCAATATCCCCGTAGCCAACCGTGGTAATAGTTACAATAGCCCAGTACACGGATTGGGGAATGCTGGTGAAGCCGCTGCTGTCATCCTCCACGAGGTAGATCACCGAACCGAGGATCACCACGCAGGTGAGCACAAACAAAATGAAGATGCTGATCTTGCGGAGACTGTTGAGTATGGCAACCGATAAAAAGCGCATTTCAGAAACGAAGTGCACCAGGCGGAATATCCTGAAAATACGGAGCAGGCGCAGGGCACGCAGCACGAGTAACGATTGCGCACCAACGAAGATCACACTCAGAAAACCGGGAATGATCGCCAGCAGATCGATGATGCCGAAAGCGCTCAGCACATATTTGTAGGGACGGAGAATACAGATCAGCCGGAGGATATATTCTATCGTAAAAAGGATGGTGAACGCCCATTCCATGGCAATGAACACATCACCATACTTTGCATGCAAATGCTTGACACTATCCAGCATCACCACCACAATGCTCAATAATATGCAGGCCAGCAGCGCTATATCGAAGATCTTGCCTCCTTTTGTTTCCGAGCCATAGATCACCGCATGCAGCTGGTGTTGCCATCTGCGCAGCCCGCTGGTTTCAGCATTGTCTTTTTTCATATTGAAAAGTTAAGCATATTTGACCGTACTCATTCCATTGCGGCGGTAAAACTGATGCATCTCATATCTTCTTCCCGCTTTTCTTGCTACTTTTACGGTGGCTCCGGGTATTGGCCCGGTGCCGTTCCTCAAAAACTGTTCCGGCATGGATGATTTTTTTGCTGCACGATCACAGATGGCTTTGTCCCTCGGCTTCCACATCATCTTTGCCTGCATTGGCATGGTGATGCCATTCTTCATGGCCGTAGCGCATTACAAATGGTTGAGAACAGGCAATGAAGTGTACCGGAATGTGACCAAAGCCTGGAGCAAGGGAGTGGCCATTTTTTTTGCCACCGGCGCTGTGTCCGGCACGGTGCTTTCTTTTGAGCTGGGCCTGCTCTGGCCCACTTTCATGGAACATGCAGGCCCCATTTTCGGGATGCCCTTTTCACTCGAAGGCACGGCCTTTTTCATTGAAGCCATTGCACTGGGGTTCTTTTTATATGGATGGAACCGCTTCAATCCCTGGTTCCACTGGTTCACCGGCGTAGTGGTAGGCATCAGCGGCCTGGTGTCCGGCATCCTGGTAGTAGCTGCCAATGCCTGGATGAACAGTCCGGCCGGCTTTGATTATGTAAACGGACAATACCTCAATATAGATCCCATCAAAGCGATGTTCAACGATGCCTGGTTCACGCAGGCCCTGCATATGTCCATCGCAGCATTTGTTGCCACCGGTTTTGCCGTGGCCGGCATCCATGCCCTGATGATCCTGAAAGGAAGGCATGTGGCCTTTCACAGCAAGGCCTTCCGCATTGCCGCGGCATTCGGCACCGTAGCAGCCATCCTGCAACCGGTCAGCGGCGACCTGTCCGCAAAAGACATTGCACAACGCCAGCCCGCCAAGCTGGCGGCCATGGAAGCGCATTTCCACACCGAAGAGAAAGCCGCGCTGATCATCGGCGGCATACCGGATGTCAAAGCAAAGAAAGTCAACTACGCCATCAAAATACCCGGCGGGCTCAGCTTCCTCGCGCATGGCGATATCAATGCGGAAGTCACGGGGCTGGACAAAATACCGGAGCAGGACCAGCCCCCTGTGGCCGTCACGCACTACGCCTTCCAGGTGATGGTGGGCCTGGGCATGATCATGATGCTCATTGCACTGCTGTACTTCCTGGCGTTGTGGAAGAAAAAAAGCTGGCTGCGGAGCAAATGGCTGCTCCGCCTGTTCATCATCGCCACCCCCATGGGCTTCATTGCGGTGGAAGCGGGATGGACCGTTACGGAAGTGGGCCGCCAGCCCTGGATCATCAACGGCATCATGCGTACAGCCGACGCCGTTACCCCCATGCCGGGCATCGTTTATTCCTTTTACATTTTCACCGCCGTATATCTTTCCCTGTCTTTCATCGTTGCGTTCCTGCTTTACCGGCAGATAAAGATGGTAGACAGGCTGTACGATCATTCATCTGAACAACCTGAAGCCATCTGATCATGCTATACGTTGTCATTACCTATCTCTGGGCGGCCATCCTGTTATACCTGCTGCTGGGCGGCGCGGATTTCGGAGCGGGCATTATCGAATTCTTCACTTCCCGCAGGAACAGGGGCAGAACGCGAAGGACCATGTACCAGGCCATCGGGCCGGTATGGGAGGCCAATCACATGTGGCTGATCATCACCATCGTGATCCTGTTCGTGGGTTTTCCGAAGATATACGCCACTATGTCCGTGTACCTGCATATTCCCCTCACGGCCATGCTGCTGGGGATCATCGCGCGCGGCACGGCATTCGTATTCAGGCATTATGATGCGGTGAAAGATGATATGCAGAAACTCTATAACCGCATATTCATCTATTCCAGCGTGATCACTCCCCTGTTCCTGGGCATCATTGCGGCCAGTACGGTTTCCGGGCAGGTGGACCTGCAGGCGAAAGATTTTCTTTCCGCTTACATCTTCAGCTGGCTGAACGGATTTTCGCTGGCCGTGGGGCTGTTTACCGTCTGCATTTGCGGGTTCCTGGCCGCCGTGTTCATCATCGGGGAAACGGACAATGCGGAGGACCGGCTTTTCTTTACCCGCAAGGCCAAGTGGATGATCGTGTCGGCCGTGTTATGCGGGGTGCTGGTATTTGCAGCTTCCTATATCGAGAACATCCCGCTGGTGGACTGGGTATTCGGCAAACCGGCGGGAATGCTCGCCATCGCAGCGGCCAGCCTGTCGCTGCCCTTCCTCTGGTACGGGCTCACACGCGGCAAGGCCATCATCATCCGGCTGCTGGCGGGCTTCCAGGTCTGCATGATCCTGTTTGCGGCCACATACCGGCATTTCCCCAATATCGTGTTACTGAAAGGCGGCGGGCATCTTTCCCTGATAGAACACCAGGGCCAGGAGAAAACGATCGAAGCCCTGGCCTGGGCGCTGCTTATCGGGAGCATCTTCATTTTGCCGGCCCTGTTCTACCTGATGTACAGCTTTGAAAAGAAGAAGCCGCAAGAGGCCTAAGACATTCATTATCAAATCGTAGAAAAGCAAAGGACCTAATACCCTCATACTCAATCCCATTTTTAAGGTTTTGTTAAAAACGGCTGTATGTAACACAAATGTGTTACCTTCCATATCCTCATTCAATAATCAAAACCTTATGATCATGGAATCGAGACTACTTTTTTTCACACCCAAAGGCCCGTTATGCTTTATTGATTACAGTTCGATCATGGAAGGCAGGGCCATCCTGAACCGGATACGGGAAGTGGTAGGATCAGCCAAACAAGGCCGCGCCTACCAGTTCAAATTATTCAGGAAACTTAAGAACAGGTTCATCAGCATCGACGAACATTTTATGCCGGGGTTTGACCGGAATTGCCTGGATGTTTTTGTAGAGAGCGCTTTTTCAGGAAGACATTAACGTTATTCCCACGGCATATTAATTGCAGTCATCGTACCTAAATCTGCATACATGAACAAATTCCTCAGAGCGCTTATCGCCGGTTACGGCGCAAAAAAATTGGGCGGCGGATGTTTTGGTACCATACTGGTGTTTATCCTGATCTACCTGGCATTGGGGTATTGCAACTGAAGAACGATCTGAAAATTATTTATGCTGCGTTATGAATGAGCCTCATACACAGCGCAGCAATGAATTGGTACCAGCCGAAGCCTTTGCCGGAGTACGCACTTCGTGTTTTTCCAGCCATTCCATGATATGATCTGCATCTTCCTTCCAGGCAGGCAATCTCAATACATAGTGATTACGGCCTTTACTCTCTTTATACCCGGTCACGGAGCCATTGGTTTGGCTAACCCGGGTTAAAATCATTGTTTGCCTGCCATCCTTTTGCGGATGCGGCTGAGCGAAGGGCCCTGAATACCGAGATAGGAAGCAATGTGGTAGAGCGGTACGGCATTAAAGATATCAGGATGTTGCCGGGTCAACTCCTGGTATCGCTGCTCGGGGGTCAGGAAAATAAAATCTTCGGCACGATTCATCGCCAGCCCGAAGGCCTTTTCAGCGACCAGCCGGCCAAACCGCTCCCATTCATGGGACTGGCGGTACAGGGAAGTCAGTTGTTCATACTGTATGTAGTAAATAACGGCATCGGTCATCGCGGCGGTGTGATAGTTGCAGGGGGCCTGATCTACAAAACTTTTATACGATACCACGATCTGGTGCTTCGAGAAAAAGAACACGTTCTTTTCTTCCGCCGTGGCATCATCTATATAGTAAGTCCTGAAAACGCCGTCGAGAATAAAACCAAGATGCTTGCAAACGTTCTTGTATTCATTGAAGAATTCACCTTTCCCGTAATGCTTCTGTTGCCAGAACGAAGCAGATAAGGCGAATGCCTCTCCGCTCATGCCGGCAAAATCCTTAAAAGCATATTCCAGAAGTTCGAACGCTGTCATCTTTAACAAAAATAACGATCAGAAATTATTATTTTGGAAGATGTTTTTCCCGGCAGAAGCCACCGCTTTTGCTGTCAGCATCAAAACGAAAGTATATCCACGTATGAAAAGATCGATCTCCCTGCTGCTTTTTGCAGTCATTTCTATGCAAACGTTTGCTCAACTGAAGCAGGACGATGGCTACCGCGGTATCTGGTACAGCATCGGCCGCACCAATAATGAATATACCTACAAATACGGCGGCGGCCTGGGCACCTATCCCTCCAATCATTATCCATTCGCCGTATATGCGCCAAAGGTGCAGAAGACCTTTTTCTGTTACGGCGGCACCGATACCGCAGGTACTACGCTATACCATGAAGTGGGTTATTTCGATCATGCCACCGGCATGGTATCCCGCCCGGTGCTGGTGCTGGACAAACAGACGGACGATGCGCATGATAATCCGGTGCTGCAGGTGGACAGGGATGGGCACATCTGGCTGTTCTCCACCTCTCACGGCACTTCCCGCCCTTCATTCATCCACAAAAGCAACCGGCCCTACGATATCAGCGCCTTCACCCGCATACATCCCACAAAAATGGAAAACGGACAAGCGGTGCCGCTGGACAATTTTTCCTACCTCCAGGTGTATTACGATGCGGAAGAAGGTTTCCTGGCGCTGTTTACCCATTACGAACAAAAACAGCTGCGTTACGGCAGGAAGAACTGCCGGGTGATCGCCTATATGAAAAGCAGGGACGGCATCACCTGGTCTGCCTGGAAAGATATCGCCAATATGGAGGAAGGACATTACCAGACGAGCGGGCAATCGGGGAAACGCATCGGCACGGCATTCAATCATCACCCGAACGTCCGCACCGGGGCGGGACTGGATTACCGTACCAACCTCTATTACCTGTACACGGATGATTTCGGGGAAAGCTGGAAAACGGCGGACGGAAAGACGGTCAACCTGCCCCTGCTGGAGACCGGTAAAACGGGGTTGGTAAAGGATTATGCCGCTGAAAAAAAGAATGTGTATATCAATGATGTGAATTTTGATGCGGACGGTCATCCGGTGATCCTGTATGAAACGAGCAAAGGGCCGGAGCCCGGCCCTCAGAACGGGCCTTATCAATGGTACACCGCACGCTGGACGGGCAGGGATTGGGATGTCAGGCCGTTTACGGCCTCGGATCACAATTACGATATGGGATCGCTGATGATCGGGGAAGACGGCAGCTGGCGGGTAGTGGCGCCAACCGATGCGGGACCGCAACGGTATAATACCGGCGGCGAGATCGTGATGTGGCTCAGCAAAGATCATGGCAGGCACTGGAGCAGGGAAAAACAGCTGACGCAGCAAAGCGAACGGAACCATTCCTATCCCCGGCGGACCGTGAACGGCCATCCGGGTTTTTATGCTTTTTGGGCAGACGGGAACGGGAGGAAACCTTCCGTATCAAGACTCTACTTCGCTGACCTGCAGGGCCATGTGTTCAGGCTGCCGGAAAAAATGACCAGGCCGATGATGAAACCGGAAAAAACCGGGGAATAGCGGTTATGCTATTCCTCATCGTCGTCATCATCTTCATCTTCTTCCAGCCACTCCATATAGGAATAGTACCACTCTTCAAGCTCATCGAGGAGCTGCTGCTTCTTTTCCGGCTCCCCGTGAAAATATTCCTCCACATTATCAATTTCCTCCACAATATCAATATAGGCTACTTCTTCATCTTCTTCTACACGTTTGGCAAAGAAGCGGGGCCGCTCTGTATGAAAGATGTATTCATTATCCGGATCGGTAACAGGATCATCTGCAATCATGAATTTTGGTAACGCCATTGGATAATATTTTAAAATTGATAACTAAGACTACAAAAGTATAAATAATGTAGTAAAGATGCCCGCCGATATTCTACCGGGATTTTCCGGGTTATTGTCGTAGTTTTGCAAACATCAGATGATATGATGAACTCACCCATACTTCCACTGAAACGTAAAAACCTGGCCGACGAGGTGGCCGGGCGGCTGCAGCAGCTTATTTGCTCCAGCCAATATACCATAGGGCAGCAACTGCCCACCGAACCGGAGCTGATGCAGCAGTTCGGCGTGGGCCGGTCTACCGTCCGCGAAGCGGTGCGGCTGCTGGTGAACGCGGGGCTGGTGCGGGTACAGCAGGGGCTGGGGACGTTCATCATTTCGCAGCAGGCCATGGCGGAACCACTGGCTCAACGGCTGCATCGTGCACATTACCAGGACCTTAACGAAGTACGGCTGCTGCTGGAAGTGAAGATCGCGGAGAAAGCGGCGCAGAACAGAACGAAGGAAGATCTGGGAAAGATGAAGCTTTACCTGAAACAACGCTTTGAACATGGAAAAGCCAATAATGTGGAGGCCTGCATGCAGGCGGACATCAACTTCCATATCAGCATAGCGGAGGCTTCAAAGAACGAGATCATGGTGGACCTCTACAAGACCATCGCCACCCATCTCAAACAGTCTTTCTCCGAACGCTTTGCGGACACCTCCACTTTCCTGGAGACCCAACATCTGCATAAATCGCTGTTGCAGAGCATTGCAGACAAAGACCCGGCGCAGGCGCTGCTATGGGCAACGCGTATCAGTACGCACACCAAATGACTATTTTTTTGCCTTTAAACATCAGATGATCTGATTATATGGAAACTGTAGCTTTAGAAGAAGAAAAGACCGCGGCGCAAAACCTCGCGGAAAAGACCGTATTCTCCGTTTTGCTGGCCCTCAGCTTTACCCATTTGCTGAATGACACGATCCAGTCCATCATCCCGGCCATTTATCCGCTGGTGAAAGACTCGCTCCAACTGAGTTTTTCGCAGATCGGGCTGATCACCCTCACCTTCCAGCTCTCTGCGTCCATTCTGCAGCCGCTGGTAGGGTTGTACACGGACAAAAAGCCGCAGCCCTATTCCCTGGCTATCGGCATGGGCTTTACGCTGGCGGGGCTGATATGCCTCTCGCTCGCGCATCATTTTTCGATCGTGCTGGTGTCTGTAGCGTTGATCGGGGTTGGTTCCGCCATCTTCCATCCCGAAGCTTCGAGGCTGGCCTATATGGCTTCCGGCGGGCGGCATGGCATGGCCCAGTCCCTCTTCCAGGTAGGAGGGAATACCGGGAGTTCACTGGGACCGCTGCTTGCGGCGGCCATCATTGTTCCCCTCGGCCAGTTCCACATCATCTGGTTCTCGGTGATCGCGCTCGTTGCCATCATTGTAATGCTGCGGATCAGCAAATGGTACCTGCGGAACACCCATCGCATCAAACCCAAAAGAAAAACAACCTTCCAGCCGGAGCGCGTGAAACTCTCCCGCGGGAAGGTCACCTTTGCACTGGTGATCCTGATGGTGCTGATCTTCTCCAAATACTTCTACATGGCCAGCCTCACCAGCTATTACACCTTTTACCTGATCGACAAATTCAATGTATCCGTGCAGAGCGCACAGGTGTACCTCTTCATTTTCCTCTTTGCCATCGCGGCCGGCACATTCATCGGCGGGCCGGTAGGTGACCGCATCGGGCGGAAGTATGTGATCTGGATCTCCATTCTCGGGGTTGCGCCTTTCGCTTTGCTGATGCCGCACGTCAACCTGTTCTGGACGGCGGTGCTGAGCGTTTTCATCGGCGTGATCCTTTCATCGGCCTTTTCCGCCATCCTTGTATATGCGCAGGAACTGGTGCCGGGTAAAGTGGGCATGATAGCGGGACTGTTCTTCGGCTTCGCTTTCGGCATGGCCGGCATCGGCTCCGCCCTGCTGGGCGAGCTGGCGGACAGGACCAGCATCAACTATGTTTACCAGGTATGCGCTTATCTGCCGTTGATAGGATTGCTGACGGGACTGCTGCCGAATATTGAAGGGAAACGCAGGCGCAGCTGATAAACGGTAGGACGGGGGTGCATGAAAGGTAAATAGTGAAGCCGGAAATCACCTAAGCACAGGTGGACTCCATGCCCGGTCGCTTTTTACTTCGCCCGCACAGTTGAAGCCCGGTTTAAATGCCCACTACAACCTTACATACCCCGCCAGCTGCAGCACATGGATATTCGTAAATGCGTTGTTGCGGCCGGAAATATAATTGTTGAGATACCCTGTTTCCAGATCGAAACGGGGGCTGAAACGGTACCCGATGGCCAGGTACGCCCGGTTCTGGTCAAATGCTTTGCCATTCACGGCATCAGTATTGGCGAAATTCAGGAATATCTCGTTCTGTACCGCGGCGAAAGGGCCTTTGGAAAACGCGCCCTGCCCGCTGAAAGGAATGATGCCGCGCAGGAAATAACGGAAACGGTGCGTCAGTTCATGCCCGTCCTTTTCCAGTTCATTGTTGTTCACCACCGGGTTGCCGATAAAACGCTGCTCCACGCGGAAACGGTGCTGTACCGGAATAAAATCCAGCTTATGGCCGACAATGAACTGCTCCCAGATGCGATGCTCGGAGAGATATGCGGTCACATCATCCAGCGTACGCCTTGCGCCTACCCAGCCATAACCCACAGTAGCGATCATATTGCTGCGGAAATGGTAATTCAGCCC
This sequence comes from Chitinophaga sp. XS-30, assembly GCF_008086345.1. NCBI lineage: Bacteria > Pseudomonadati > Bacteroidota > Chitinophagia > Chitinophagales > Chitinophagaceae > Chitinophaga > Chitinophaga sp. XS-30. The sequence goes on from NZ_CP043006.1 coordinate 492,336, forward strand.
CGGACGCACGAGGAAGGTCTGAAATTCCCGCCATTCATGCGTGCTGCGCGCCTGTACATCCAGGTGAATGCTCAGCTTGGTTTTCTTGATAGAAAAAGTATTGAACGATGCAAGCCAGCTGGAAAATTGTGTGGATTGTGATCTTGCTGCCGTTGTGCTGATGATGAAAATGCCGATGATTAAAATACGCCTCATAACTAGAATACTTTTTTGCCTCGGCCAAAAATAAGGCCCGCTGCCCACTTATTCAAACTATACACCATCTCCTCGCCCCGTTCGTCATCTTCTTCCTACCTTTGCCATATGCCTGTGCTGTCCACATCAGATTACAAAGCACCCGCCCTGTTGCGGAACCGCCATTTGCTGACCATCTTTCCCTCGCTTTTCCGGAAGCAGAAAACGGTCAACTATACCCGTACCCGCATTCCCACGCATGACAATGATTTCCTGGACCTGGATTTCAGCCGTGTGGCGAGTGATAAGCTGGTGATCATCCTGCATGGGCTGGAAGGCGACACCCGCCGGCAGTACATGACCGGGATGGTGCATATTTTCAACGAAGGCGGTTATGATACGGTATGCATGAATTTCCGCGGCTGCAGCGGCGAGATCAACAATGCGCTGCGATTCTATCACAGTGGGGAAACGGGGGATCTGGAGACCGTGGTCCGCTATATTACCGGCACCGAAAAATACCAAAGCATTCATCTGCTGGGATTCTCGCTCGGCGGAAATGTAACACTGAAATATATCGGGGAACAGGGCACGGGCATCCCCGCCATCATCCGTTCCGCCGTAGCCATATCCGTGCCCTGCGATCTGAAAGACAGTTCCGTGGAGCTGGAAAAACGGCATAACTTCATCTATATGCGGCGCTTTATCCGCTCACTCGGGGAGAAGCTGGAGATCAAAGCGCAAAAGTTTCCTGAAATATCCCTGAAAGACTTTTCGGCTATCCGAAACTTCAAACAGTTTGATGACCGCTACACCGCACCCATGCATGGCTTCAGGAATGCTGAAGAATACTGGGAAGCGGCCAGCTCCAAAAAATTCCTGCCGGCCATCCGCATCCCTACACTGCTCATCAATGCGCTGGACGATCCTTTCCTGGGCAAAGGCAGCTTTCCGTACGAAGAGGCGGAACAAAACCCCTGGTTCCACCTGGAAACACCGCAAACAGGCGGCCATGTGGGATTCGTATCCTTCTCCGGCAAACACTACTGGTCGGAATTACGGGCATTCCGGTTCATCCAGGAGCATCCGTAACCATAATATCAGACCTCATTCGCACTGTTGGATAAAAAAGCCTATATTCGCATAATTATTTTTATATCCCCTCTCTCCGCAGATCCGGATTATTCCCCCTCGGCAGTCAGGTTCACTTAAAATGATGTGTGGATATACAATCTAGCCATCCTTCTCTTAATAAGCTTTGGATTGTTAGCATCATTTTAAATTAAACTATACATACTTTGTCATTTGAGAAATTAGGTCTCATTGCGCCTATTTTACGCGCACTTGAAACACAGGGCTATACTGCGCCCACACCGATCCAGTCTCAAGCCATCCCTATCTTGCTGGCTAAAAAAGACCTGCTGGCCTGTTCACAGACAGGTACCGGCAAAACCGCCGCATTTGCCATTCCCATCCTGCAATTGCTTTATCAGCAAAAACAGGCGGAGCCAAACGGCGCGCGTTATATCAAAACGCTGGTACTCACCCCTACCCGTGAACTCGCGATCCAGATTGCGGAAAACTTCCGGGATTATGGTGCGCATACCGGCCTCCGGCACCTGGTGATCTTTGGCGGGGTATCTCCGCAAACGCAGATCCAGACGCTGAAACAGGGCACGGATATTCTCATTGCCACACCCGGCAGGCTGCTGGACCTTTGGCAGCAGGGGCATATCAACCTCCGCAACATCCACCAGTTCGTGCTGGATGAGGCAGACCGTATGCTGGACATGGGTTTTATCCACGATGTAAAAAGAGTGATCACCAAGCTGCCGGAAAAAAGGCAGACGCTCTTCTTCTCCGCAACCATGCCTGCAGAGATCGCACATCTTGCCAATTCCATTCTCACCAATCCGGAGAAAGTGGCCGTTACGCCGGTTTCTTCCACAGCGGAGAAAGTGGAACAGCGCATGTACTATACGGATAAAGCAGCGAAGCGTTCTTTGCTGATCCATGTATTGAAAGATCCGTCCATTGTCAGCGCACTGGTATTTACCCGCACCAAGCACGGGGCAGACCGGGTGGCCAAGGAACTGAGCAGAGCACAGATCTCCGCCAGCGCCATTCACGGCGATAAATCGCAGAATGCCCGCCAAAGGGCATTGACCGATTTCAAGGGCGGCCGCATCCGCGTACTGGTAGCAACGGATATTGCTGCAAGGGGCATTGATGTGGACAATCTCTCCCATGTGATCAACTACGAGATCCCCAACGTACCGGAAACCTATGTACACCGCATTGGCCGTACAGGACGCGGCGGCGCAAGCGGCATCGCACTGTCTTTCTGCGATGATGAGGAAAGAGCGTACCTGAAAGATATCACAAAGCTGATCGCACAGAACATCCCGGTAGTGGAAGGCCATCCCTTCCCCGCCAGCATGACCGCCCCGGCAAGACCGGCGCCAGTTGTGCAGATGCGGCAATCCTCCGCCCAGCAGATCGCCGGGAAGAAAAGGAGTAACCCGCAGCACGGGAAAAGGAAATGGCATGGAAGGCCGCAACAGAAACAGGCGTAAAACCTTGTCGTTATATTTTTACGAAGAGGCTGTATCGAAGTGATACAGCCTCTTTTTATTAGGCTCTAAAGCCCCCGCTATCCCCGTACTTTCCTGTACACCATCGTATCTGTCGCCAGCACCGGCATCCTGTACCCTCCGGTATCTATCCTCGCTTCCGGTAATACGCTACGCAACTGGGCTATACCGGCCGGCGTTACATTTGTATTATAGATGAACAACTCACGGAGCGCATTGTTTTGCTGTAAAGTGGCCATGCCCTTATCACTGATCTTTGTACCCACCAGGTTCAGATATTTCAGCTGTTTACAATCCGCCAGGGCAGGCAACCCCGCATCAGTAATGGCAGTATGCTCCAGCTGCAGGCGGGTCAGTTGCGGCAACTGCGCCAGCACCTGCAATGCGGAATCGCCAATTTTTGTACCGGTCAGTTTGAGCCATACGATCTGCTCTTTCAAAGGCAGCAACAGCGCGGCATCCTTGTCTGAGAACCCCGGCGCGTTCACACAATTGATCATCACGTAATTGCTGCCGGCCGCTACCGGCATAACTTTCACGCCGATGGCCTCCAGCGCCTCCCGGTCTTTCTCCGGCACCGCGCTCACTTCCGCCGGCGGAACAAAAGGATGCGCAGCCGTAGCACCCGAGGGCTGCATGGCTTCCAGCACCAGTTGAATGCGCGGGGATTTAGCCAGCTCCCTGACGGACGCCGAATCGGAAGCGCCCTGCGCGATCCACCAGTACAATATCTCCACCTGCTGCGGGGTCAGTTGCGGCTTGCCTTTAGGCGGCATCCGCTTGTCATCTTCTTCCGGCAGTATAAGCCTTTTGTACAGCTCGCTGGCTTCGGGCAGACTGTCTTTCAGCACTGGCCCGTTCTCGCCCCCACCGCGGATATGTTCCATACCATCCAGCCGCAGTCCGCCTTTCAGCTTCTGTGCATTATGGCAACTGTAACATTTCTGCTCCAGGATGGGCTTCACCAGCTGTTCGTACACCTTTGCTTCGCCGATATTGGTGATCGCTGCCGTTTGCTGTTGCCGGCGGCCCGGCAGGGCTGCCGTGAGATAATCATCGCCATGCGTCAGCGACCCACCGTAATGGCCCGCGGCGGATAACAATGCGATCATCAGGCCGGACAGCGGGAACCGCAGCCTTTTCAGCAGAACGAAGCGGTGAAGGAAGCACAGCACCACCGCTATAACGGCAACGGCTATACCCAGCCACTGGTGCAATGCCAGCGCTTCTTCTTCATATCCACCGGAAAGCGACAAAAGGTATCCCGCAATGCAGGAGAATATGGCGGACAATGCGCCGAAGATCATCACCGGCAGTACGGCGGCGGACAGGAAAGCAAGGCGCTTCAGCCTGCCCAGGCCTTCCAGGATGAAGGCCACCATCAGCATGCCGATAGGGAGATGCACCAGCAGAGGATGAAATCTTCCAAAAAATAAAGCCCAGCTTCCTTCCCGGGCGATCTGCATTAATTCCATCATCCTTTGCTGTATCTCGATTTAAAAAGCTTCATCATATGCACATTGATATCCCATTGGTTGGCGAGTGGCTGTCTTGTATAAGGCAATGCCGGCATATAATCTACGGGGCCGAACTCTGTAAGCACGGTAAGCGTCTCGCCTTTGGACTGTTTATGCTTCACCACTTCGTCCCACCAGGCGAAATGCGCTTTTACGGCCTGTTCCCATTCCGGCGCACGGGGGTCGTTGACCTGCGCGCCCTGCGGGTGGCCCACCCTGGCGTGAATATGCCCTGCACGCGCCAACGCCATGGACACGGTTTCCTGCTGGTCCTGCAACAGCGATTCATGCACATTGCACCAGTGAGAGATATCCAGCGTAAGTCGCAGTGCAGGCTTTGTCTCGATGAACTGCCGGGCCACATGGGCGGCAAACAGCATGCGGGAACGATGCGTTTCGTGGTACACCGGTATTTTCGTTTCCTGCGCGATGCGCGTGGTGATATCGATCAGGCGGCTGTTCTGCTCAAAGGAAAAGTAATCCTTCCCGGAGTGACAGTTGATATACAGCGGGCGTTTACGCTGCTGTGAAGTGGCCGCGGAAAGCGCTGCCTCGAATGAGGCGGCATGCTTCGTATATTCATTACTGTTACCTGTGCATAAGAACCCTACTTCCAGGTTATATTTATCCAGCGCCGAAAAGAGGGCGTCATCATCTTTCCACCACACTTCAATACCATCATACCCTGCGTCTTTTGCGCGTTTGCAGAACTCGTCTATCGTGCCGGGGAATCCCCAGTTGGTGGCCAGCATCAGCAGCCGGAAACCGGGCGCCATGCTATGGGCAAAGGAAGGTAACAGGGATGCGACGCCGAGCACGGCGGATTGTTTCAGAAAATTCCTTCTGTGGATTTGCATGATCAGCCTAATATTTCGTTGATGATATGCCCTTCTACATCCGTGAGCCGGAACGGGCGGCCCTGGAACTGGTAGGTGAGCTTTTCGTGGTCAAAGCCCAGCTGTTGCAGCATGGTGGCATGAATGTCGTGCACGGCCACTTTTCCTTTCACGGCGCCGAAACCGATCTCGTCCGTTTCGCCCCAGCTGAAGCCTTTACGGATGCCGGCGCCGGCCATCCACATGGTGAAGGCTTCTACGTGATGATCGCGGCCCATGTAGGGCATTTCTTTACCATCGCGGTTCTCCTGCATGGGCGTGCGGCCAAATTCCCCGCCCCATACCACCAGTGTTTCATCCAGCAGTCCGCGTTGCTTGAGATCGAGCAGCAGGGCGCTCATGGCCTTGTCTATTTCCCGGCATTTGTTACGCAGACCGTAGTCGATCGAAAGGCCTTCATCTGTTCCGTGAGCATCCCATCCCCAGTCGAACAGCTGCACGAAACGAACGCCTTTTTCCACCAGCTTGCGGGCAAGCAGGCAGTTGTTGGCAAAGGATTCCTTGCCGGGCTGTGTACCGTACAGCTCGTGAATGTATGCGGGCTCGCTGTTGATGTCCATGACACCCGGGACCGAGATCTGCATTTTATATGCCAGTTCATATTGCGAGATGCGGGAGAGGATTTCCGGGTCTTTGAATGTTTCGTATTCCTGTTTGTTGACGGCGTTGATCGCCTGGATGGACTGGTAGCGCATGTCCCTGTCCATTCCCGCAGGATCTGTCAGATACAATACCGGATCGCCTTTTGAACGGCATTGCACACCCTGGTAAACGGAGGGCAGGAACCCGCTTCCCCAGACGCTCTTACCGGCATCCGGCGTTTTTCCACCGGAGGTCAGCACAACAAACCCGGGCAGGTTGCTGTTCTCGGACCCCAGTCCATATGTCACCCAGGACCCGATGCTGGGCCTTCCCAGCCGGGCGCTGCCGGTGTGCATGAAGAGCTGGGCGGGACCGTGATTGAACTGGTCCGTCTGCACCGCTTTGAGAAAGCTCACCTCATCTACCACATTGGCAAAATGCGGCAGGTGATCGCTCACCCATGCGCGGGATTCCCCGTGCTGTTTGAAGTTGGCCTGGGGGCCGAGCATCTTCGGTACGCCACGGATAAAGGCAAATCGTTTGCCTTCCAGCAGCGAAGGGGGGCAAAGCTGGTTATGCAATTTCTGCAGTTCGGGTTTGTAATCGAACATTTCCAGCTGCGAGGGGGCGCCGGCCATATGCAGATAGATCACGCTCCTGGCGCGGGCGGGAAAATGCGGTGCGCGCGGCTCGAGGGGGTTCAGGCTCTGCGGCATCCCTTCCCCGGAAGAGGAGAAGAGATTGCAGCCTCCCAGCAGTGATCCCAGGGCGGTAGCACCGAGACCGGTAATACAGTCGTTCAGAAAATGGCGGCGGGAAAAAAAGCGCGCGGCCTGCTCATTGGCTTCTTTTATGATTTTTTCAGACATGTGCTTCAGGATTTGGATAAAAATTCGTCCAGGTTCATGATGGCGTTGGCGACTACCGTGAGTGCCGCCAGATGCTCCGTACCGGTTTGCTGCTGCTGTTGCAGGAAGGTGGCGGCGGCCTGCGGGTCTTTCCGGAATTTTTCCAGCGCCTGGCCGTACAGCTTTTCCAGCGCTTCCAGTTTTGCCGGTGTGACGGCCCTGTACATGGCCGCTTTATAACCGGCGCGGATACAGGCTGTTTTATCTGTGCCGCCGGTTTTATGCATATTCATCGCCAGGTGCCGGGCTGCTTCCACATACACAGGGTCGTTCAGTGTTACCAGTGCCTGCAGGGGCGTGTTGGTACGTATCCTGCGTTGCAGGCAAACCTCCCGGCTGGAGCCGTCGAAGGTGATGGTGGAAGGATAGGGACTGGTTCTTTTCAGGAAAGTGTACAGGGCGCGGCGGTATTGGTCGCCGCCTTCGGAGGTCTTCCAGTATTCCCCGCTCCATACGCTTTCCCATATGCCGTCCGGCTGATAGGGCATTACAGAGGGGCCATGCATTTTCCGGCTGAGCAGGCCGCTGACTGCCAGCGCCTGATCGCGCACCTGCTCTGCCGTGAGGCGGAAACGCGGCCCACGGGCGAGGTAGCGGTTAGCCGGATCTTTTTCCTGCAATTCCGGGGAACTGCGGGAATCGCGGCGATAGGCAGCGGACAGCACCATTTCCCGGAGAATGCCTTTCATGCTCCACTGATGATCGTGCATGAAGCGGTAAGCCAGGTAATCCAGCAACCCGGGATGCGAGGGCAGGAAACCCTGTGTGCCAAAGTCCTCCAGCGTTTCCACCAATCCGGTGCCGAACAGTTGTTCCCACATACGGTTCACCATCACGCGCGCTGTCAGCGGGTTCTGCTCATCCACCAGCCACTGCGCCAGTCCCAGCCGGTTACGGGGCGCATTGGCAGGGAAAGGATTGAGGGAGGCCGGAACGTCCGGGGATACGGCCTCTCCCTTCACCAGCCAGTTCCCCCGCTCAAACGTATAGGTCTGCCTGAACATCTCCTGCGGGTTCTCCACCATTACCGGCATACTTTCCGGCGACGCGTTCACCAGTTCCATGAATGCTTTTTCCACGGGTTGATAACCCGGCTCCTGTTTGCCGGGCAGGTCATGCCGCAGCGCAAACCACTCTATGGTCGCTACAGCCTGCAATGGCTGGAGCGCACTATTACGGAAAACAAAATACAGGTGGTGTGAACCTTCGATAGCGGGTATCGGCACGGCCAGCACCTGGCGGCCCTCCGGCACAGCCTGACGGGCTATCGTCTTTCCATGCAGACTGTCCAGCCGGATCTCCATTGTACCGCCTGCCTTGTTCGTCCAGTAATACATCAACAGCCTTGTTCTGCCGTTGAGCGGCACATTTTTCAGCCGGCAGCTGCCGCCATGGCGGATGGATGTGAATTTGGTATCGGCCAGTTCGCCGTTGATATAATCATCGCAATCATGCGCATGTATCTTGGGTTCAAGTGTCCGCAGGAAATCCCGGGTATCTTTTTCAGCCGCGGCATTGCCATGCTGACGGGCCCACACTGCCACGTCCTCCACCTGTTTGCGGCTAACGCTGTCGTATAAACGCAGTTTGGGATGTTCGCCGTGGGTGTCCTCATCGCGGGTGTTATTAAGGAAAGCCATCAGTTTGTAATAGTCCTCAAACCGGAAGGGATCGTAAGGATGGCTGTGGCATTGCACACAGGCGATAGTAGTGCCCTGCCATACTTCCATCGTGGTATTCACCCGGTCTATAATGGCGGCGGTACGGAACTCTTCATCCTGGGTGCCGCCTTCATCGTTGCTCATGGTATTGCGGTGAAAGGCGGTGGCGATCAACTGGTCGTCTGTTGGCGAGGGCAGCAGGTCTCCCGCCAGTTGCTCGATGGAGAACCGGTCGTACGGCATATCCTTGTTAAAGGCATTGATAACCCAATCCCGGTAGCGCCAGAACTCCGGGCGGGTATTATCGCGTTCATATCCTTTGGTATCGGCATAGCGGGCAAGGTCCAGCCACATGGCGGCCCATCTTTCTCCGTAATGCGGGGAAGCGAGCAGGCTGTCCACCACTTTTTCGTAGGCATTACCGCTCCCGTCAGCCAGGAAGGACTGCAGCATTTCTTCTGTAGGTGGCAGGCCGGTGATATCCAGGCAGGCACGGCGAAGCAGCGTCACTTTATCGGCCTCCGGCGAAGCATCCAACCCTTCCTCTTCCAGCTTCTTTTCAATAAAATAATCTATCCCGCCTGCGGCCGTATTTTTGCCGGAACCGGCGGTTTTCATGGCAGGTGTAGGGGCGGGTGGTTCAGGAGGCACATAGGCCCAGTGTTCTCCCCATTGCGCTCCCTGATCTACCCAGCGGGTGAGGATGGCGATCTCTTCCTTGCTGAGCGGAGCGCTTTTATAGGGCATCCTTTCTTTCGGGTCCTTGCTGTGGAGGCGGCGGATAAATTCGCTGCGCGCCGCGTCCCCGGGGATAATGGCGGGATGGCCGCTTTCTGTTTTGCCCAGGGCTTCTTCCCTGAACAATACGCTAAACCCGCCGCTTTGTTTCACGCCGCCGTGGCAGGAAATGCAATGTTTGTTAAGGATGGGCTTTACTTCGGAACTGAAATCCACCGGTTTCCTGCTGCTGCAGCTGAAAAGCAACAGCGTGGCCGGCAATAATGCGATAACGGCGCGGATGGACCGGTACGTGGAGAGATGGTACATACTTATCAGAATAATGGAATCTTATGAAATTTACGAAAAAGCAGGAGGGTTTACAACCGTTCGCCGCAAAAACCGGGCAGAAGATGGATTATCTTACGGTGTGGGGGGATTTTTGGCGAGCAGGGAGGGGTAAAACGGGGCTTGTTTAGTCAGTGCCATAAAAAAAGAAGGGTGAAAGACTTCACCCTCCGGTATATGCATACATTAGACATGAGACTTATTTGATGCGGTTCATTTGCACATGCGCCGGACTGCACCCGCTATATTTATTTTTATCGCATTACGGCGTCCATTGTGGATGAAACAATAGAATGCTGCCTTAAAAGGCGGCAATTGTTCATGAAATATGGGGCATGGACGATGAAAGGCCGGTCAGCAGGCGATCAGTTTTTCCTTGTATGTTATTTTTTACCAGACTGACCTTGCCGGGTGCTTTAACCGCATTGAACCCGAAAACAACCACTATGTTACAAGGCAGTTGTTATCGCATCGTGTAATAGCGATATATTGTTGAGATCGACTTGGCCCGCAGCCATACTCCCGCGGGAATTTGGTTGATAACCGGCACTTTGCCGGCATAATATCTGCGTCATCATTCACAACTTCATTGAATAAGACAAAAATCGGGGGCAGGAGGGGTGAACTGTCGGGGGATTTTTTTTGAGAAATATGCTGATTAATCCGGATCTACTTCACCCTTTTATATCTCTTTCCGCCTCTATTCAAATAATATTATCAAATTGATATGCAACCAATCTCCCGGAGACTCAGCTCCTTCCTTCAACATAAAGGTTTGTCCACTTCAGCATTTTGCCGTATTCTGCAATACAGGAGTTGCGAGAAGATTGCGCGGCTGTTCAGGCTGAAGCACGCGAAACCGAGTGTGGATATACTGGAAGACATTGCCAATCATTTCAGCGACCTGAATATCCGCTGGCTGATCACGGGTAATGGGGAGATGCTGGCAACGCAACGTTTGCCGGAAGCCGCGGCCTCCATCGAAAATGCGCGGCTGCAGGTTATCCGGCAGGCGGGCAGCGATACCTTTATACCATTTGCCGGCGGGCAAAATCCGGCAGCAATAGCTACCCCGGCCCGCCCTCAGCTGGTACACGTCATAGAACAAATGCGGGATGAAAATTAGCGTCACTTCCCGAATTCCCTAATATCAGAAAGGGCCGTCTTGATAGATGGCCCTTTTCTGTTTACTGTTTTTTATTTATCGCTTTTATCAAAAGACTAGTTGTACCCCTGGTTTTGCGAGAGGTTCCCCACGCGCACATCTTCATTGGGAATGGGCAACAGCTCATATTTCTGCGCTTTGAAGCCCAGCGGCCCCAACTCGGTCACCGCCCGGCCCCAGCGCACCAGGTCGAGGTACCGGTGCCCTTCGAATGCCAGTTCCAGGAATCGTTCATTCACGATCGCTTCAAAGAGCGCATTGCCGGAGGCGGTGATTTCCGGCAGGCCTGCGCGCAGCCGTACCTTTCTCAGCTCCGCGCGCGCTTCAGCTTCCTTATTGTCGCGGTAGTAGGCTTCCGCCGCCATGAGCAGCACATCCGCGTAGCGGATCAGCCGGTAGTTATTGCCGAAGTTCAGGTCGTTCACCGGCCCGTTTGTATAGTTACTGAAGGAACCGTATTTGCGCTGGAAATACCCTTCGTAATCCCAGGCCGTGGGGGCCGTCCAGTTGCCGCCCGCGGCTTTCAGCTCTGCTTCGGACATCACGGTGGCCGTTCTCCTTACTACATCTCCAGCGGCAATGTAGGCGTTATATAATTTGGGCCTGGGCAGGTTGAATCCCCAGCCGGCCAGGAGCGAATCCCCGGGGGCCTTGGTATAGAAGTCACTCCGCGGGCCCATGAGCTGCACATGAATGTTGCTCTCGATCTGGCGGAAGGTGCTCCAGGGAAAGTTACCCCAGTCGTAATTCCTTTTGGAAGAGAATGGCACTTCAAAGATGCTTTCCATACCAAACTCGCCCGCGCTGGAAAAAACCGTGGCAAAGTTCCCTTCCAGATCGTATTCGTGCGACAGGATCACCTCATTGAACGCGGCATGTGCCAGCGCCCATTTCTCCTGGTACAGGTACACCTTGCCGAGCAAAGCCTGGGCAGTGCCTTTGCTGGCGCGGAATCTCTCGGCCGGAGCCAGCTGGCTTTTCAGCGGCAGCAGGGGAATGGCTTCCTGCAGGTCTTTTTCCAGTTGTGCATATACATCTGCGCGTGGTGTTCGGGGTGTGGCGGTATAGTCGCCGGGCTGCAGCAGCTCCGTGATGAGGGGCACATCTCCCCATAACGAAGTCAGCTCAAAATGATAATAGGCGCGCAATACTTTACATTCCGCGATCAGGCGTTTTTGCAGGTCCGTTTCCCCGCTCACCCGGTGAATGACCTGGTTGGCGCGGTAGATCCCGTAATAATTCACCCGCCATATCCACAATACGGCCTGGTTTTGCGATTCGAAAGTAAAATTGTCCAGCGCCTGGTAATTCGGCTGGTCAGCCGGACCGTTGCCGCCGGCATTACTTTCATCGGAGGGGAGGGTTTTCACCATCAGCGGGCTTCCCCATCCCCAGTTATATTCCGCCTGCAGCAGGTCATATACCGCATAGGTAGCGGTCACGGCATCTGCATCGGTCTTGTAATATTCTTCCAGCGGCGCTCTGCCGGGAATATCCTGGTCAAGGAAACCCTTGCCGCAGCCACTGCTCACGAGCAGCGCAGCAATGCCGGAGATCATGTATGGCAAAATGGATCTTTTCATAACTAGAGAATTGCAGGTTAAAAACTGAATGTCAGGCCAACTACAGCTGTGCGGGGGATGGGGTACACACCCCTGTCGATGCCCAGGCTGTTATTGTCTTTACTGCCGGCTTCAGGGTCCATCCCTTTGTATTTGGTGAATGTAAAAAAGTTGTCCAGCGACCCGTAGATCCTGGCACTGCGGATCTTTGCGCGTTGCAACAGGGCCTGCGGCAGGGTGTAACCAAGCTGCAGCTGGCGAATACGGGTGTAGGAGCCGTCGAACAGCATCAGGTCGGAATTATACACGAATTCGCTGCCGGTGTTGGCGGAGAACCAGGAGTTGGTGCTGCCTTCACCCGTCCAGCGGTCTGTAAAAAAGAACTCCGGACGGTTGCCCGTGGGTCTGTCTACCCGGTTAAAACCCATCAGCACATCGTTCCCTACCTGCCCCTGTACAAATACCAGCAGGTCAAATCCCTTGTAGGCAAGGTTCAGGCGGCCGCCGAAGATGAAATCGGGATGCGGACTGCCGATGTTCGTGTGGTCGCTGTTGGAGATCACCCCGTCACCATCTACATCCACGATGATGGGATCGCCGGGTTTGGGATTAACGGTCATGCTGGTATTGGCGAGATAATCCTGTACCTGTTTGTCATTCTGGAAGATGCCGGCGGTCTTGTACCCGCGGAAATACCAGACGGGATATCCTTTTTCAAACCAGGATGCGCCCCAGCCGGTGCCTACATTTGAACCGGGAATGCGGTCCACGAACTCGTTCAGCTTTGTCACCTCATTCTTTATAGTGGTGAGGTTGCCGCCGATCTCCCAGGTGAAGGCATTTTTGCTGTCGTTGCGGTAGGACAGCTCAAATTCCCAGCCTTTGTTCCGGACGTCGCCCCCGTTCACGATGCGCAGCACATTCCCGACGAAGCTGGGTACAGAGCCGGGTGTGAGGAGGCCGCGGGTGGTCTTGTCGTAATAATCCACCACCAGGCTGAGGCGGTTATCAAAGAAACCCATATCGGCCCCGAAATCCAGCTGCTCGCTGGCTTCCCATTTGAGATAGGGGTTTTCCAGGCCGAATGGTTCCGCCCCTACCTGGAAGTTATCGTCCGCATCCGGGAACGAAATGCCCTGTGTGGTGATGAGCGACTTCCAGTCGCCGATGCCGATGTTGGCAATGCTGCCGTTTTTGCCCCAGCTGGCGCGGAATTTCAGATAATTGAGCGGAATTTCCGGGAAAAAAGCTTCATTGGAAGCCACCCATCCGGCGGAGACGGAGGGGAAAGTGCCCCAGGTATTTTCCGGCGGCAGCAGGGAAGAACCATCCCTTCTCACGGTAACGTTCAGCAGGTATTTTCCGTTGAAGTCGTACTGGATACGGCCGTAATAAGACACCATGGAGGTGGAGGTCTGTATACCGGCGATGCGGTCCTGGTCATCCGGCAGGAAATCCGGGTAGCTGAAAAAATCGTTCTCCCGGAACATGCCGCTGGCTGTGCCATTCAACCGGTCGTACCCCCTGCGCAGGGAACTCATACCGGCCATGACGGTGATATCGTGATAGCGGATCTTGCGGTTATAGGTGGCAAAATTTTCCCACTGCCAGTTGTACCAGTTCTCGTTCTGATCGAAGGTGCTGGGAACCGTGTTCATTCTCTCCGCGGAGAACCAGAAGGTGGGATTCCATCCGTGATTGCGCTGGAAGGCGGCATCAAGACCAAAACGCGAAGTGATCTTCAACCCTTTTACCGGTTCTGCTTCCGCGAATACGTTGCCAACAACTTTATGCTGTGCGGTGAAGTTGTTGGTAATAGCCATTTGCGCCAGGGGGTTGCCGGCTTCACCGAAAACATAGTCGGATACGCCGTAATAGCGGCCGCTGGGGTCTTTAATGAGATTGAAACCGCCGTTCAGCGCGTTCTGCGCCCGGTCGCTCAGCGCGCCGGTGTACACAACGGGCATGAGCGGGTCCATCAGTATGGCATTGTTGATCACGGCGCCGAATTCGGAATCCTCGGTAACACCTTTCCTTTTGAAGTAGGCGTATGACAGGCGGTTTCCAACGCTGAGCCAGGGTTTCACCTTATGATCGGTATTGATGCGCACGGTATAACGGTCGAATCGCGCCCTGTCCCCGCCGATCACGCCGTCCTGCCGGAAGATGGTGCCGCCGAGTAGGTAGGATGATTTTTCGGTGCCGCCGCTAACGTTGAGTGCGTGGCGTTGCAGTGGAGCGTTCTGCGTGATCTCGTCCAGCCACAGGGTACCTTGTTTGCCCACCCAGTCTGCCGGGTCAGGAATGGAGCCGGCGGTGTTGGCTTCTGTGAGGTACCGGGTGTATTGCTCCGCGGTCATCATTTTCATGGGGTTATGAATGGATTGCTGGCCGTACTGCATGCTGTATTCCACGCGGGCGGTCCCATCCCGGAAACCGGATTTGGTGGTGATGATCACTACGCCGTTAGCGCCTTCTGCACCGTATATCGCTGCGGAAGCCGCGTCTTTCAGCACTTCCACGGATGCGATCTCCGAGGGATCGAGGTATTCCATCCCGCCTGCGCGCATACCATCGATAATGTACAGGGGGTCCGACGCGCCATTGGAGCCTGTTCCGCGAATGCGCACCCGCATGCCGCTGCCGGGAGAGCCGGATACAGGCAGTACGGTCACGCCCGCGGTGCGGCCCTGCAGCGCCTGTTCAACACGACTGGAGGATACGGTAGCGATATCCGCCGCCTTGATGGAGGAGATGGCTCCGGTCACCAGGCTTTTACGCTGGCTGCCATACCCTACCACCACCACTTCGTTGAGTGCGCGGTTGCTGACATTCAGCGCAATATCCACTTTGCCTGCGGCGGTTACCTGCATCTCGCGGGATTCGTATCCCAGGAGGTTGAATACCAGTGTTTTCCCGGCGCTTGTCTCCAGGGTGTAGTAGCCATCGCCATCTGTCTGGGTGCCCCGCATTTCCCCTTTCACCTGTATGGCCACTCCTGGCAGCGGTACGCCGTTCTCCCCGTCTGTCAGGCGCCCGGTGATCCTGATGCGGCGCACGGTGTCCTGCGCAATGCCTGTGATCATCATGGCGGAAGCGCCATTGAGCTTCAGGATGGGCGTAACATTCGTGTCTTCGTTCCCGTTAGTTTCCTGCCTTGCCGGGCCGGCTGGCTTTGAGCGGGTATTATTTCCGTCGGGAAGGGGTACGATGGCCCAGGTATTGGGCTGTACGGATTGTGCCTGCAATCCGTGCGGAGCCAGCAGTGCCTTCAGCATTTCCTCCACATTGTCATATGCAGCAGGGGAAAACGTCACTTTTACATCGGGCAGTTTCCTGGCTTCATAAAGCAGGTCTATCTTGTACGTTTTGTGAATTTCCTTCAGCAATTGCAGCAGGCTTTTTTGTCTCGCTTTTTCGGAGGACTGTTGCCAGGGGTGTCCGGGTTTTCGAACGGCGGCCAGATCCTGGCGCGCGCCGGCAAAAGCGCTGGACGACATCACTACGGATAGCGCAACCAGCAATGCTCTTCGCAACATTAATTTAGCATTCATAATATGGAACGGTTTAAATGGGTAAAACAATTTTGATCCGGGCAGACATGACAAGGGCTATCAGTCTTCATCTGAAGCTGTTGAACGTGGAACCCCGATCCGATTTTGGTACCTGATATACTGTTATTCCTTCAGAGAGAACAGTAGCTGTTGATCTTTCTTTTCGATATGAATATTCATCGTCACGGATAATGCCCGTGAGAGTTGTGCAATATCTTCCGCATACAGATCGCCGCTGATCCGTTTCTGCAGTATCGCTTTATCTTCGATCACTACTTCGTAACCGAACTTGGAATAAATGAGGGCGGATATCTCTTCCATGGAGGTATTGTCGAAATGATAACGGTGGTTCCGCCAATCGGCGATCAGATCGGTGTTCACCGATTTCCTGATCTGCGCATGATCTTTTTCTACCAGCACTTCATCACCGGGTTTCATCTCCAATACTTTTTTCCCATCCGCGATCTGTTCCCTGGCCCTGAGCTGCACCTTGCCTTCTTTCAGCGACACCGTCGTGCGGCTGCCGAGCATATTCACATTGAACTTGGTGCCCAGTACCGCCACATCCACTTTATCCGTATGCACGATGAACTGGGCATTACCGGCACCGGGCCGCTTCGTGATCTCGAAATAGGCCTCCCCTTCCAGCCATACGGTACGGCTTTCTGCGGCGTTCCATTCGGCGGGAATGCGTAAAGTGGAATTGGCATTGAGGTAAACCACCGAGCTGTCCGGCAACATCACCTGCCGGATCTCTCCGTAGGCGGTATGGTAAACTTTCATGTTACCGGATACCACATGACAATATATATAGTAGGAAGCATAGGCCAGCAGCGGCAATACCACGGCAGCAGCGGCAAACCGCAGGATATTGCGGGTCAGCGTACGGGGTTTCTTCCCGCCGATACCGGATTCAATGCGTTTCCAGCTGGCGGCTGTCTGTTCTTCCGTTACCTGCCTGCGCCGGAAGCGGAAGGGCGGTTTACCCGGGTCCTGCGGTGCGGATTGATCCTCCATAACGTCGATTTATCAGAAGACACGGGATGGGGTGGCGGGATACTCCTTTTTTCAGAATTTTTTTTGATGTGAGGATAAAATACGGTGCAAACAACCCGTGATAGCAGGCGGGGAGAGTGGAAAAAATTACGGGAGATAAACAAATACCAGCCACCACAACGGTATATGCCCCATCAATCCGCGCAGCTGGGTGATGGCTTTATGGGCAAGATTGATGACGGACTGATA
The DNA here is from genome assembly GCF_008086345.1 of Chitinophaga sp. XS-30. Taxonomy (NCBI): domain Bacteria; kingdom Pseudomonadati; phylum Bacteroidota; class Chitinophagia; order Chitinophagales; family Chitinophagaceae; genus Chitinophaga; species Chitinophaga sp. XS-30. Next base: position 509,259 of record NZ_CP043006.1, read on the forward strand.
ATTCACCTGCATGATCTCCGCGATCTCGGTATAGGGCAGTTCCTCATAGAACCGCAGGTAGATCACTTCCCGCTGGCGGGCGGGCAACTGGTTGAGATAACGGCTGAGCTGCCTTTTTCTCTCCTGCTGGTCTTCCTGCGCTATCAGGATGTCTTCCGGGGAAAATGCGATATCAGGCTCACCGGGGGGCAATATCTGCAGGCTGCGGAGCCCGCGGAGCTGATTGAGGGCCTGCCGGCGGACGGCGGTAAAGAAAAAAGCGCGGACACTGTTCAGCGTACCGATCTTTTCCTTCCGGTACCAGATACGGATGAACACTTCCTGCACCGCGTCTTCCGCCAGCTCTTCCGCATTGAGCATGGCAAACGCATACCGGTATAACTCCGGATGCAGATGACCGTGGATGACCGCGTATGCCTTTGTATCTCCCTGAAGCACAGCGGTCCAGAAGCCGGTCAGGTCCTTTCCCTGGTCATAGGTATCCGGCATGGGTTGTCAGTGAAGAGGTTGATGGATTCATTATTATTTTCTGTAAAATAAGGAATAATCTCCTGCCGGCATGAGCGAAAATAACACCGGTCTGCCCCGAAGGCCGGCCACAGCATATCTCCGGGGCGACTCAACACTTTTGGCCGGAAATTTGTTTATTAACTATCAAAACAACTGGAAATGATAAAGCAATTGATCCGACTTTTTACCGTTTTCGGCGCGGCATCCCTGCTGCTGAGCGCTTGTGCATCCCAACAGGGTACCGTTTCTGCCAACAGCATGAGCAAGAGCGTTAAAGGTAAATGGACGCTGAACACCGTTACATTCGAGGGACTTCCCGCTACCGCGAGGGTGACCACGGTATTCTCGAACATTCCCTATAAATGCCTGGAAGGCAGTGAATGGAACCTTCCCTCCAATGCCTACGGGTCTTTCACAACAACCTCCGGCGCCGAGGGATGCTCTCCCTACACCCAGAACATCGTATGGTCCACCATCAACCAGGGCGGCGTGATCATGCTCCAGTTCAAGGAACTGCTGGACGGCGTGAAAGCCAAGAATATCTCCGACGGATACCGGGTGGAGCTGAGCGCTGTGGACAATTCCGGTATGATCTGGCGGGCGCCGGTTACATTGGAGGGAAAAACCGCTTACATCGTGTACTCTTTTTCGAGAAAATAAATGCCCCTGCATTCATTCAAAGGCCGGTTGTGATTCCAACCGGCCTTTTTGTATCTTTGCCCCTCGTTTAACTCAATTATGAAAGCATTTAACTTATTTATCAGATATCGTCTTCCCCTGGGCATTGTGCTCCTGCTGGGCGGTATAGCGCTGGGCCTCTCGATAGGCTGGTGGGAAGCGGCCATACTGCTCGTTCTGGCCGTTGTTTGTATTGTAACGCACTTCCTCTTCGGGCCAATGCGCCTGGTGCAGGAAGCCGTGGAAGCGGGTGATGTGGAAACCGCCATGGGCATCATGAACGGCATCAAATTCCCCAAGCTGCTGTATAAACCCATACGCTCCGTATATTATTTCATGCAAAGCAACCTGGCAATGTATGACCAGGATCTGGACAAAGCGGAGGCTGCCGTTAAACAAAGCATCAAATCCGGCAGTCCCATGAAGGAATATGAGGGGATGCAGTACTTCCAGCTCGGCACCATCGCCTACCAGAAGAACGACATCAAAACCGCTGATACCAATCTGAAAAAAGCCGTGCGCCTCGGCCTGCCTGACAAGGAGAATACCGCCGCCGCACTGCTTACCCTCTGCTCCATTTCCATGAGCAGAAGGGATTTCAAAGTAGCGAAAGATTATTTCCGCCGCGCCAAGGCCCAGAAGCCTACCACAGAACAGATTGTGGGGCAGATAAAGGAAATGGACAAGTATATCAGCCGCATGCCGGGTTGATGAAAAGATAATATTGATCAAAAAGCCGTTCCCGGATGCCGGAACGGCTTTTTTGTTGCCCCCTGCCTGCTCCCGCAACCTGCCTGACTACAACATGCCTCGTTTCGCCTGTTATTTGCCGGGAAAGCAAAGATCTACTGCCTTTACTGCAGGATTATATATATTTTTATCCCGTTATGAAAAAACTGCTCTTTATCCTCATGCTGGCTGGCACGGCGGGTAACGCCTCCGCACAGCAACCGCCCAATATCATCCACATCATCGCTGATGACCTGGGATATGACGACCTCTCCTGCTTCGGCTCAAAACATTACCGCACACCGAATATCGACAAGCTGGCGGAGGAAGGCACACGGCTGACCAATTTTTATGCGCCGCACGGCACCTGCACGCCGTCCCGTGTCGCGGTGATGACCGGCAGGATCAGTCCGCGCATAAACGATAAAAAAGGGCTGGGGGTACTGTTCCCCTTTTCCAAAGAAGGGCTGGACCCGGAAAAGGAGATCGCTTTTCCGCGGTTGCTGAAAAATAAAGGTTATGCTACCGCCCTGCTGGGTAAATGGCATATCGGCCACCTGCAGCAATACCTCCCGCCACAGCATGGCTTTGATTATTTCCTGGGCATCCCCTTCCCCAACGACCACGGGCCGGAGCGGCTCGGCAATACCAACTCATATGGGCTGGACAGCATCCCGCTGATGAAGAACAACGACGTGGCCCGGCGGCTGGGCAATAACGATCTTGCCGAACTGCCCTCGCTCTTCGTTCGTGAAACCTGCATGTATATGGCCCAATGCGTGAAAGAGAAAAAGCCTTTTTATATCCAGTATGCCAATATCGAAACACATACCCCCTGGTTCATCCCCAAAGGCTTTGAAGGCAGAAGCCGCTACGGCGCCTACGGCGATGCGGTGGAATACCTGGATATGTCCGTCGGCATCATCATGGGATATCTCCGGAAACTGGGCATCGAGAACAATACGATCATTGTATTTCATGCGGACAATGGCCCGCTGGTGCATCCTTATCCGGAACTGGAGCTTTGTTACGGCCGGTATGCCGCTGTAGACACTACTTTGCGGCACCTCCTGCGGGAAGGCAAGTACCAGGAACGTTTTGAAGGCGGGCCACGGGTAGCCGCCATCGTTAAATGGACCGGCCATATTCCCGCCGGTACGGAACATCCGCAACTGCTCTCGGGGGCAGACCTGTTCACCACCTTCCTGGGCCTGGCCGGTGCGGAAGTGCCGCGGGACAGGGTGATCGACGGGAAAGATATGCTTCCGCTGCTCCGCTCCGGCGATGCTGGCCAAAGCGTACGCAATACTTTTTTCAGCTTCGGGCCCAGGGGCTTATTGCAGGCCGTGCGCTACAACCAGTGGAAGCTGGTGTTTGCAAAGGCGAACCAGCTCCTGCTGTTCAATCTCGATGCGGACATCTCGGAACAACGCAATATAGCAGACCAGCATCCGCAGATCGTGCAGCAGCTGGCGGCATTGGGCCAAAAGGCAAAAAAGGCGGTAGCGGATGATAAGGCATTGCCGGAGAATAACCGGCTGGCATTCTAGGCTTTTATGCGTCGCCCATCTTGCCCAGCGCCTGCTCCAGGTCTTTGATCAGGTAATCCGCATCTTCCAGGCCGATGTACAGCCGCACCATGCGGTGCTTTTCTTCCTGCGGGTCAAAATCCCCTTCCGCCAGCGCGGCACAGGCCGGAAAAGCCAGCGATTCATGCCCTCCCCAGGACACCGCCATCAAAAAATGGCGAAGCGCATCGCAGAAGATCTCCACCTGCTCCCGGCGCGTTGCTTTCAGCTGAATGGTGACCAGGCCGGCGGCGCCTTTCATTTGCCGCAGGGCCAGTTCATATTGCGGGAAATCGGGGTCCAGGGGGAAGTACACCTTCTCCACAAGCGCATGGGCCTTGAGGAAGGCCACCACCTGCCGGGTGCTTTCAGCACTGCGCTGCAGGCGTATCTCCAGCGTGCGCAATCCCCGCAGCAGGAGCCAGGCGTTGAAAGGCGCAATACCGCTGCCGATGGTGAGAAATTCTGATGTGAATATCTTCCGGATCTTTTCCCGCGTACCGGTGAGCACGCCCGCCACTGTATCGCTGTGGCCGCTGATGAATTTGGTCGCGGACTGCAATACGAGGTCTATCCCCATAACATGCGGCTGCTGATACAAAGGGGTGCAATAACTGTTATCGATGATGGAAGTGATGTTCCTGCTCCGTGCCAGCGCAGCAACCGCGGAGATGTCCTGCAGGGAAAAGGTAAGCGAATTGGGAGATTCCAGGTAGATAACGCTGGTATTGGGTTGCATAGCTTTTTCAAAATTGGCGCTATCCGTGCCATCCACAAAGGTGGTCTCCACACCAAAGCGGGGCAGGAGATTTTCAAGCAGTTGCCGCGCCCAGCTGTAAGGTTCCTTCACGCAGATCACATGATCACCCTGCTGCACCTGTGAGAATACGGCGGCAAAGATCGCGGCGGCGCCGCTGCTGAACACCAGCGCATCTTCCGCGCCATCCAGCGCAGCCAGTTTCTGACGCAGGATATCTATCGTGGGATTGTTGCCGCGGGAATACAGGAAACCCTGAAACTCATCCAGCAGCCGCTCCCGCATAGCGGATACGGTACCGAATGCAAAGTTGCTGCTCTGCACGATCGGTGGTGCTATGGCATTGAAATATTGCTCGCGGTCTTCGCCCAGTTCGTTGATGATAAAAGAAAGGTCCATAAATTAATGACAATGCAAGGTGTTTGACAATCGATTCCAGATTTGGTGAATAACGACGGACAGGTATTGGTCAGTACATATCAGCGTACCGCTTTTTTCATCGCCAGATAAATGGGCAGTCCCGCTACGAACCAGCCCATCCCGCCAAGCGCCTGCCGCCAGTCGGTAATAAATATGTTAACCGTCACAAAGAGATAAACGGTGATAAAGAACAGCGGTACGAACGGGTACAGCTTCATTTTGTAGATACCGGTACCGTCCAGATGCCGCGTTTTCCTCCGCAGCACAAAAATGGTTGCCGCCGCGGAAGCCAGGCCAATGGTATCGAACAGCATCACATACTGGATAATGCTTCTGAAGTTGCTGAGAAAATATAACAGGGCCACCGTCAGTACCGTGAACACGGTAAGCGCCACTTCCTGCACCTGCGTTTTGCTGTTCACCCGTTTGAACACCGCCGGCAAAACGCCGTCTTCCGCCATGGCATAGTACATCCTGGGATTGGAAAGCAGGTTCACATTCGCATAGCCCAGCACCGAGAGGAACAGCAGCACCGAAGTGACCCTGAAACCATTCTCTCCGAAGAACACTTCCGCCATGCGTGCGGCCAGCGCATCCGTTGTTTTCAGCTGCTCGAAGCCGATCACTTTAACGTATGCATAGTTGACCGTGATGTATAATAACAGGATGATGAAAATACCGGTAAAAATGGCCCTGGGCATGTTGCGTGCAGGCTCCCGCACATCGCTGCCGAAATTGATCGTCTGCTGATAACCGCCATAGGTAAAGAACACGGGCACCAGCGCGGCGCCGAAGATATAGAACCAGCTGACCGGCTCCGGCTGCTGCACAACGGCGGAGGCAGGCGCCACATGATTGCTGAATGCGGTGAGACAGAGCAATAATACCAGCGTGATCTTGAACACGGTGAGCACATTCTGCGAGCTGGCGCTCAGCCGGATACCCAGCATGTTGATGATATATAACACAACGATGGCGGCAATGGCGATCGTTTTGCGGCCGGCTTCGTGCTGCATGGTATCCGGCAGCAATACCGGGCCGATGTACTCGGCGCCAACGAGGCATACCGCGGCGATGGACGCGGCATTGGAGATCACCAGCGTCCAGTTGATCATGAAAGCATAAGCCGGATGGAAACCGTAGGACAGCACTTTATAAAAACCGCCGGCCACAGGATAACGGGAGCCGATCTCGGCATAGGTGAGCGCCCCGCAAAGGGTGACCAGCCCGCCGAGCACCCAGCTCATGTAGAACAGCATGGGCGCACCGGTTTCCCGCGCTACGTCCACCGGCGTTTTGAATATCCCCATGCCGATCACCAGCCCCACCACGATCATGGTAAGGTCAAAAGGACCGAGTTTAGGTTTGATGCTCATGATCTACAATATACTCATTAACGCGTATTTCCGTAAAATATCCGTAGGTTTGCGCCCGGTAAACGGTTGCCCGGTGTGCAAGCACCCCAGGGCATTAATAGGGAATCCGGTTCAAATCCGGAGCTATCCCCGTAGCTGTAATCCCGCTCCCGAAGCGCTTCGGGACGTTTTTTCGGACACTTCAACCACTGCTCTCTCCAAAGGGCGGGAAGGTCATCCGGAAAAGCGGGAAAGCCAGAAGACCTGCCGTACTGCCATTAAATCAATCCGCGCTTTCGGGTGAAAAGCGGAGGGTGTAATTGCTGCGACGGCGGCATTCTATACTTTTCAATATTCTCCCCCCTGCGTGAAATCATTTTTTCAACTTGTAACTTACATGAAGAAGAAAAGCTTTTCATTGCTCTCTATCAGCCTGCTGGCTATTTCCCAGACCGGCTTTGCACAGGAAGACACCTCCCGTGTCTCCCAACTGAACACCGTAGTGGTCACCGCCACAAAATTCGCCAAAAAACAAAGCGAGACCGGTAAAGTACTGACCGTTATCTCCCGCGAACAGATCGAAAGAAATGTTGGCCGCACCATCACTGATGTGCTGAATGAACAGGCCGGTATTGTGATCAACGGCGCGGGCTCCAATCCCGGTAAAAACAAGGAACTGTATTTCCGCGGGGCCACCTCCCAATATACCACCATCCTGATCGACGGCATCCCCGTAGCGGATGCCACCGGCCTCACCGGCAGCGCTATCGACCTGCGCCTGATGCCTATCGATGAAGTGGAGCGGATAGAGATCCTCCGCGGCACCCAATCCACCCTCTACGGGGCGGACGCCATTGCCGGCGTGATCAACATCATCCTCAAAAAAGGCAGCGGCAAACCGGTGAACGCTTTCGGCAACCTCACCTGGGGCAGCAACCGCAGCATCAAAGGCACACTGGGCCTGCGGGGTCAGCAGGAGAATGTGGATTACAACGTCAGCTTCACCCATTTTGAAACCGACGGCATCTCCGAAGCCGCACCGGCAGACAGTCTCGTTAATCCGGAATTCGACCGGGACGGCCTTAAACAGAATGCTTTCATGGCCAACATCGGCATACAGGCTACCGACAACCTGAGGCTGCAGCCCTTTCTCATGTTCTCCGACTACAAAAGCAAATACGATGGCGGCCCCTTCCAGGATGCGCTGGTGAACAATAATAAATCCAACCTCCTCCATACCGGCATCCGCAGCGTGTACGACCTCGGCAAAGGCCAGCTCCACGGCAACTTCGGCTACCAGAAAGTACAGCGCACGGATGAATCTGCCTGGGGTATCACGGACCTGGATGGCCGCTCTTATTTCGGCGAACTGTACGGGCATTATGATATCAATAACTGGCTGCAGGCGCTGGCCGGCGTGGAATATCGCAAGGCTGAGCTGATGGATACGGCTTTTGACGCGCCTTATGGCATCCGCTCCCAATACAATACCAGCCCCTATGTTTCCCTTTTCATCAGGAACCTGCATGGCTTCAGCTTTGAAGCCGGTGGCCGCTATAACATGCATTCCGCCTATGGCAACAACTTCACTTACAGCCTGAACCCTTCGTACCTGCTGAACGACAGGCTGAAACTTTTCGTGAACATCTCATCCGGTTTCAAAGCGCCTTCACTGACGGCGCTGTACAGCAGCTACGGGAATCCGGACCTGAAACCCGAAGAGACCAACAGCTACGAAGCCGGTTTCCAGACCTTCCTGCTCCGCAACAAGATCGACCTCCGCGTAACGGGCTTCAAGCGCGACATGAAAAATGTGATCGCCTACATCAATAACCGGTATCTGAACTTCAACAAGCAGAATGACAAAGGCGCGGAGCTGGAACTGGCGGTGCAGCCTGCCAAAGGACTGACCGTAAAGGTATTTTACGCGTATGTTGACGGGGAAGTGACCACACAGGTGAATGATAAAGACACCACCTACAGCAACCTGGTGCGCCGTCCTAATCATTCCGGCGGGCTGAACATCGGTTACCAGGTGCTGCGTAATGTATTCGTCAGCACCAATATCCGCCACATCGGTTCCCGCAACGACCTTTACTATGCACCCGGTGCCTGGACGGCAACGAATGAACCGCTGGCCGCCTATACTATCTGGGATATGTATGCAGAATACCGCTTCTCGGACAAAGGCCGCCTGTTCTTCAATGCCAACAACATCACCAACAACCGTAAATACGAGGAGATCAAAGGCTATTCCGTGCAAGGGTTCACGGTACAGACCGGCATTTCCTTTCAACTTTAATATTTAAACCAGATCCGCAATGTCCATTAAAAATCTGCAGCCGCGTTTCTTTGCTTTGCTGCTGCTCATCCTGGTGGCAGGCGCCCTGCGTGTTACCGCAGCGGGGCAGATCACGCCTTTTTCCAATTTCTCGCCGGTGGGAGCTATGGCCCTTTTTGGCGGCGCTTACTTTGCCGACAAATGGAAAAGCTATGTTTTCCCGCTGCTGACGCTGTTCCTGGGCGATGTGATCATGATGCAAACCGTGTATAAAGCGTATGGCAACGGCTCCCTGCTGTTCGAAGGCTGGATATGGGTGTACCTGGGCTTTGCCGCCATGGTGCTCATCGGGCAACTGGTGATCCGCAAAGTGCGGGTAACGAACATCCTGATCGCCTGCATCGCAGCGGCCGTGGCACACTGGCTGCTGGCGGATTTCGGCACATGGATGAGCAGCACGGGCTTTGATGTAACTACCGGTCTCCCTTACACGAAAGACTGGCAGGGACTGATGAAGTGCTACGCCAACGGCCTGCCCTTCCTGAAGAACACACTGCTGAGCAATGTCGTGTACTGCGGGATATTTTTTGGACTGTTTGAGCTGATGCAAAGGAATATTCCGGCATTGGCCTATGAAAAATAAAAACGGGAAGGGCCGGACGTTAGCGCCGGCCCTTTTTCACGCCTGTAAAAGCTGTATTATGATCGCATCCTCCTTTCTGCCTGCTGCTACACAGATGATCTATGATATGGGCCTGCAGCATCTCCTGCAGGGCGTCACCTTTGAATGCCCGCCCATTGCGCTGGCTGAAAAAGAAAAGGTCGTTCGCTGCGTGCTGGAAGGCAAGGCATACAGCAGCGAGGAGATAGACCGGATATTTTCCGCTTCCAAAGCACAGGGCAAAAGTCTTTATTATGTGGATGAGGAAAAACTGGCGGCCATTGCACCGGATGTGATCTTTACACAGGATGTCTGCGAGGTGTGCCAGATCGATACCCATTGCACGCAACAGGCGGTGCATAAACTTGCGAAACAACCGCAGCTCGTTTCCCTCAGTCCGAATAACCTGCAGGACGTGTTCAACTGCGCCGTGACCATCGCCACCGCACTTGGGCAGGAGGAAGCAGCATACCGTCACCTGGCGGAACTGCAGCAGCGGCTGGATACGATCGTGGATACCCTGCGCCTCCATCGCGCGCCGCTGCGCCGCGTCATGATCATGGAGTGGATGGCGCCGGTGTACAACTGCGGCCACTGGATCCCCTACCAGGTAGCCTATGCCGGTGGGGTAGACATGCTCTCCAATCCGGCCGGCGATTCCATCGTAACGCCCTGGGAAAAGATCTGCAAATACGATCCCGAGGTGCTGGTCATAGCCCCCTGCGGCTTTCTGACGGAACGCTCCGCCGAAGAACTGCATCTGCTCACCCGCCAGCCCGGCTGGGAACAGCTCCAGGCTGTCCGCAACAACGAAGTGTACCTGGCGGATTACGACCTCTTCACGCAGCCCAGCGCCTCCACCCTCACCGATGGCGTGACTGTACTGGCCCGCCTCTTCCATCCGCGGATCTTCAGTGTTCCGCCGCGACTGGAAGGCAAGTTCCGGCATCTGCAGTTGCAGGCCAGCTATTGATCCCCCCGCCGCTCACCCCTGCTTGCGGAAAGATCGGTATATTTGCACCCGATTATGGATATTTACCTGATACGGCACACTACGCCGGATGTTGAATACGGGACCTGCTATGGATTTGCTGACCTGGACCTTGCCCACACCTTTCCGGCAGAAGCTGCCCGTGTAAAGGAACTATTACCTGATAAAGACTTCTCGGTATATGCCAGCCCCCTGCAACGCTGCAGCAAACTGGCCACTTTCCTGTTCGGGGAGGGCTTCCGTACGGATGAGCGCCTGCGGGAAGTGAACTTCGGGGACTGGGAAATGCGGACCTGGACGGACATTGCTATTACCACTCCTCAAACCTGGATGGAAGACTACCGCTATGATCCGGTGCCGAACGGCGAAAGCTATGCCCAGCTGTACGAGCGCAGCGTCAGGGCTTTTGAGGAGATACTTGCCTCGGCTGTACAGGATACGGCCATTGTGACCCATGGCGGCGTGATCCGCTCCATCCTGGCCTATGCCACCAAAACCCCGCTGAGCCAGTCCCACGACCTGCGTGTGGAATACGGCCGCGTGGCGCATCTGCACCTGAACGGCAACGGGCTGGAAGTGAAAGCGGTGAATATCTAGGGTCAGTCTGCATTCTCAAAAAAGCAGACGATCAATATGAAAGCATCGTCATTCCCGATATTGGCGGGTTTGTGGCCGAGGCGGCCATCAAAAAAGATGGAATCGCCGGCTTCGAGGATATGCACCTCATTATGCACCTGGTATTCCACGGTGCCTTTGATCACGTATTTGTATTCCCAGGCATCGGTCTTCACCATTTTGTTGCGCCGGGCGCCTTTTTTCAGGTCCAGCAACTGAACGTCCACCGGCCCGCCTTTGATATTGCGGGAGATCACCCGCCGGTAGTGATAGCCTTTGGAATTTTCCTTTTCAACAGGCAGATAGCGGTCCTGGCGGATCACAATGATGCGGGAGGTACGCCTGTCCTGGTCCATATCATTGAAAAATTCGTTCATATCCAGGTCCAGCGCACGGATAATGTTCACCAGTACCAGCAGGGAAGGCACCGTACGGTTGTTCTCGATCTGGGAGATCAGCCCTTTGCTGACTTCCGCTTTGTTCGCCAGTTCCTGTACGGTAATTCCCCTGGATTTTCGCTGTTCCTTGATCTTCTGACTGATCTGGATGATGATATCTTCCTGCATATCGGCCAAAATAAATATTTTTAATCAGGCTACCCATCATCCGGGCGAAAGAATACCTTTACTTTTGCTAAAAAAACACCATATGTTCAGTATCGACCAGATCATTACCGTAGGTTTCACACTTTTCGCCGTAATCGATATCCTGGGCTCCATTCCCATCCTGCTGTCGCTGCGGGAGAAGATCGGGGAGATCAACGCGCTGAAGGCCACACTGGCTTCGGGTGTGCTGATGGTGGTTTTCCTCCTGGTGGGAGAATCTTTCCTGAAGCTGATGAGCGTGGATATACAGTCCTTTGCCGTAGCCGGTTCCATTGTGATCTTTGTGATCGGGCTGGAAATGATCCTGGGGGTCGAATTTTTCAAAAGCGATAATGATACGAAGACCGGGAGCCTGGTACCCATCGCCTTCCCCCTGATCGCCGGTTCCGGTACGCTGACCACGATCATGTCGCTCAAGGCCGATTTCGGGGATTATAATATCCTTGCGGGGATTGTGGTGAACCTGGCGATCATTTACATCGTATTGCGGTCGTTAAGCTGGATAGAACGGATTCTGGGGAAAGCGGGGCTGATGGTGGTGCGCAAGTTCTTCGGGGTGATCCTGCTGGCGATTGCGGTAAAAATATTCAAGAGTAATATCGGAACTTTATAAAATTCTTTCAGGATTTGCCAAATTAAGTTAGTTTTGCAGTCCCTTTGGGAGATTTGGCCTCGTAGTACAATGGATAGTATAAGAGTTTCCGAAGCTCCAGATCCTGGTTCGATTCCAGGCGAGGCTACCTGGTAGTGAATTAAAAGCGTTCGTTCGAACGCTTTTTTTCATGCGGGTGGTTTACCGGGAAGATCCCAATCTTGTGGTGCAGCAACAGACATTGCCCGCCTTTGATGCTGCTTGATCTCTGAAATTTTGAGCCCATTTTTGAAATTGATGAACTGAATATGTTCCGGTTCAGTGCGGTCATCTGAACAGGTCCTCCATTTTTACTTCAGACACGATGCGTCCGGTATAATAAATATTCTGTTTCGTTCCATAGGTGGTGATCATCGTTGGGAAGATCGTTTTCCTCGTTCTGGTTTGTGCCTGGAAAACCTTCACTTTGCTGTCCAGTTCATTCGCATATTTTTTGTCAATGACAAATTCTCCATGTGCAAATTTCATTTCACATACATTGATGCTGTGATCGGCCCGGTCCAGCAACAGATCGATCTGTGCGCCCGTTTCTCCTTTTTTAGGCATATATCGCCAGCCTGACGCTTCCGTGTACACAGCTGCGATGCCAAGCGCCTTCTTGATCTGTTGTATGTGTTTTTGACAGATGGCTTCAAAGGCATAACCGCTCCAGCTATTATAGGACTGGCCTTCCGCAATTTTATGCCAGGTGCCGGCCCCTGCAGCGCGGGCACGATCGATGAACTTCAGGTAGAACAGGGAATATTCGTCCGATAGTTTATAGATGCCATCCCGGGAAGTTTTTTCAAAGGGAATGTATTGCGTGATGAAACCGGACTGCTCCAGCTCTTCAAACAAGCGGGTGGTTGTACCGCCAGTGGTGAGCCCGCAGGCTTTGATAACTTCGGCGCGGCTAAGGCCACTCGCTTTTTTTGCAAGTTCCCGGACGATGGCCTCGTGGTGACTGGCATTGTTGAACAGGGAGCGGTAGAGCACATTGAATTCCGTCTTTAGCATCCCGTTCTTTTCAAAGAAGAGCTTATCGATCACCTGTTGAGCACTCTGCCCTTTATCTACCTGTTTTAAATATTGGGGGATACCGCCCATGGCCATATAGAGCTGTAAAATTTGATAGTGATCCAATTTCACCCCCCGGCTGATCAGGTAATCTTCAGACTCTTTCAGGCTAAAGGGCAATAGCTGGATAGTCCTGCTCACCCGGTTATGCAGGCCACCTTTATTATGGAGAATATTTTCGATCATCCATGACGCAGCCGAACCGCAGATCACTACTTTCAGTTGAGGCTGGCGGGAGGCCCAGGTGTTCCACCAATGACCGAAGGCGGTCAGGAATCCCGATTTGGCAGTATGTATCCAGGGGAATTCGTCAAACAACACAACGGCAGGCTGATCTTTCAGTCTGGTGGCAAGAAAGTCGCTGAGAAAGGTAAATGCCTGTACCCAGCTGTCCGGGGTAGCAGGCGGGATCGGTGATTGCATAGCCTGCTGCAATGACCTGGTAAAATTGAACAGCTGTTCGGACATTCTTGCCTCATGAATGCCGGTACATTCAAACACAAGGTATTTTTGGTAATAATTGCGGACCAGGAAAGTCTTTCCCACACGGCGGCGCCCCAGTATAGCAATCAGCTCCGCCTCTTTGGAGCTGAGCATCTCTTTCAGCATTTTCTTTTCGGCATCCCGTCCGATGATTGTTTCTGCCATAAGTTATGGACAAGTATAATTTTTTATAATCGTCCATAAATATACAATATCTAATACTTATGGACAAGTATAAATTCATATACTCGTCCGTAACTATCTGCCCAACGCTCCAATTTTCTTTAAAAAGATGTGTTATATTCATACATTAACAAATACCGTATCCAATGGCAAAACAAACTTCCTTCTTTACCTTCACGGGTAAGGCCGGCAATATGATCGGCTATTACCGGGACGGTAAACACTACTTCCGCAGCATGCCGGAAACCGTCCGGCAGACGACTGCGACCCGCCGTGCCGCACAGCGTTTCGGCGCCGCCAGCAGCAAGGGCCGTCTTATCCGCAGCGCATTCGCCAGCGAACTGGATGTTCGTTGCGATGGCAGCCATATCAACCGCCTCAACAAAACGATCATCAAAGGTGGTATCGGCAGCACGGGGGCCATCGCAGGCTTCCGCTTCAACCAGCACACGGGAACAGACCGCTTCTTTACCGAAGCGCCAACACTTGCTGAGGATGGGATACTGCATATTCCCCCGCAGGTACTGCCGCAGTTCAGGGGCATCTCCGCGCTGGAAATAAAAGTGATCGCCTCCCGCATTCATTTCGGAGAACGCCGGGTAACGGGCACGGAAACCGCTATGATCGTGCTGGATACCCGCGAAGCATTTGCAGGTGCGGCGCTGAACGTGGACGTGCCCGGTAAGGGAACGCTGATCGTAACCCTGCAGGTAAGAGGCATGTGCAGCAGCAGCGCATCTTTTAACCGGAAATACCTCGCCGCCGACATTATTGCCGTGCAGGAGCCGCAGACAAAGCTGGTCTACCACAAACCCGGATACCAGCACGCTGCGATGTTGCAGCAGCGGTGGCCATCACTGGCAGGCACTGCACATCAGCAGAAAATAGCCTCCGCATACACCTCCCCAACCCCGCCAGTCATCCAGCGGGAATAGACCATTCCCCGCCTGAGGATACATTTTGTTAAGTAACCCATCCATTGAACGGAGACCCTCCCACACCATATTTCCAGTCAAAATTCCGCAAGCGCCAGTCCTTGTGGAGCATCTGCTATTGCCCATATATTCCCCTCACCAGATTTTTCAAACCCGTACCAACTTCAGACCATCTCCGCATCAAGTCCACGTGCACCGGTGTGATCCTTCGCTTTTCAGTCACACCCTATCCGGTTTAATACGCGTATAGCCTGTACTCCTGTAATTGCGCCCCGCTGTTATAGAGCGAGTAGATAGTAGTAGCCCATCGGGGGCTGCCGGATTTTATTTCTTTGAACTTTAATACCAATAACCTGTTCTCCAAAGCCGGGTCTTTTATCAGGTCTTTCTTTCTTATGATAAGAAGATGTATATTTTTCTCTGAAAAAGGAATGCTTTCCAGGTCGGAGTAGTCCTTAATGATAGTGTGCTTTAACGCCGGCATCTCGTAAAAACGTTGTTTAAGCGTTTTGAACGGAACGAAAGGATTGTTCCCGTTCATGACATAAAGCTGCACGCGGGAATGTCTATAATGGTTATAGATGAACTGAGTGATAGCAATTCTGCCATTGGAGGGCACTATGAAAATTGCAGTGATAAGTGATAAAAGATTAATGGAGAGAAAACACATGTGGATAAGCTTCATCAGTTTTGCACTGGCAGGACCAGGATTAAATGACTGGATAGCTTTGAACACAATATAGGGTGCGTAGATCGCAACAGGAAAGAGAAACCTGATTTCTTTGTGAGGAATGATCAGGTGGACGAGCAGGAACGGTGTTATTGTCCATATGATCTTGTCCCTGGGATTCCTGAACAGGAGCAATAAATATGCGGATAATACCATCAATCCTACCGGAGCAACCGCGTCAAGAAGTATGTCCCCGATGTATTTGTACCATTTCACTTTGCCAAAACTGGACGCAATATCCATTAGAATATTTACATTGAAATAATTCCAGGCCGTCAGCGTCCAAGTCCCGTAAAATAGCCAGTCAAGTACAATTCCCAATAGCAGCACACCAATCCAGCTTAATGCCAGATACGAAAGGTTCCTCAACGATTCTTTTTTTATCAACAGCAACCAAAAGAACAGGCCGGCGAACAAGAGGCCACTTTGAAACCGGCATAAGAATGAAAGTCCAAGTAAAACGCCGGTTTTCCATGATTTTTGAACCGTTAATTCTTCTTCTTCTGCATTTATTTGAGCTAGTCCAAGCATAAACAGGAGGCCGGACCATGTCTCGGAGCTGAATCGGATACAAATTACCGGCAGCAGCCACAGGAAGAAGGACCAGAAGTAAAATGTTTTCTGCATGGATGCTTGAAACTGGCCGATATTTGAGCGGATGAAACTATGGATGGATAATATTGCCAGTATTGCAGTGAACGTTCTTAATATGAATGTTATGATGTAGGGACTGCTTATTTTTTAGTGCAGTGCAGGATTTCATTACCAGGTACGCGAACCAGGGCTGAAAGGTCGGCCGGATTTCCGTTGCGTATTCCCAAGGTAGTTCGTAGCCTGAGATGTTCCCCATTTTGAAATTGGCGAACTCCAATAGCTGAAAGTGTTCATCCGGGTGAAAATAACCGGTGGAGAAGCAGGCAGTTATCAGATAGGTAAGTGATGCAAACAGGAGTATCCATTTCTGATAATGTACAGGGTTATTCATTCGCATAAGCGGAGGGTTAAATCCCGATTGGAAAATTTTAAGGAAAATAGGAAAAAATGAACTTTTATTATTACTAGCCGACTAAAATAGTCAAAAAAGAGGGAAAAGGGGTGCTGGAAAAGCACTCGCTCACGTTGCAGATTTGTTTTACCAGGAACACATCACAACATGGGCAAAAATATGGAAGTAAAGGCGAGGGGAAAAAATGGCTTCCTCAACGGAGGCAACCGTGATAAGGATACATCCGGGAAAGTAATTTATCAACCAATAAAAATCAAGGCTTCCAGCCGATAAAAGATCAATTTTCAACTTTAGTCGGTCGCCATTGATTTGAAATATTTCTTTTGGAATTTACTTATTTGTTCTATATTAGCCCCTGTTGGTGGCCACTTGTGAAGTATGAAACCCTTTGACATAACGGTTGTCAGCAGCCCGATTTGTTAGCCGATATTCTCCGTTAATATTGCGAAGGCGGCGCGTGTAATTTTTCTGAATATATAATTATTGTTCTGTAACGTAACCTTAAACTATGAAATCAAATGGCTTAATAAAGCTCTTTATGCTGTTGGGCTTTATTGTATCCGGTTTCTTTATGGCTAAATTTATCTCGGCGCAAAAAAGATCACTGGAATCATTGATGGTATCAAAGCAAGAGATCGGAAAAGCTTTCGGGGACTATGTGCTGACATCCTCGGCCAGTGTTTCCATCAAAAACCATACGCTGGTGAATGAACGGTTTGATACGGTCCCCGGTATTAATGGCTTGTTTATGAACGGGCGATATAAGCTCGGAATTTATCTCAGTGATCGGCAGTGTGTAGAATGCCAGATGGATGCACTGACTTATCTTAATTTATTCAGTGACAGCATTGGTGTTGAGAATACCATCATTTTCTCTAACTATCATAATATGAATGAATTATCGGTTCTAAAGGAAAGGGCGAAAACGAAAACGGAAGTACTGAACGCCATGAGAAATTTTTTCTCCGATAATATTTCAAATGCCAATACACCGTTTTTTTTCCTCGTTGACAGTTCTTTAACAGTTTCTTCATTATTTATGCACAATAAGTCGGTGCCGGCAGCAACTGAGTTTTACCTGGGATCGGTAAAACTATTGGTTGGAAGTGGTTCCTGATAGAAACAACGGTGTGTTGACGGGTTTGACCGATTAATAGAAGATACAGAAATGTTTAAAAGTAAAAGGCTTCGCAATACAGGAGCAACGATCATTGCCATTCTTTCAGGTTCATTATTAAATATGAATCTATTCGCGCAGAGAGATGCGAGGGAGATCCGGATAGACCCGGATCGGCCAATGGGTAGTGCTGTGGGCAGGATTTTCGGTGTTGTCAGGTACATATCCCTGGAAACAACCAAAGAAAGTACACTGGGCCGTGTTGACAAACTGTATGTGACCGACTCGCTTTTTATTATTCTTGACTATGCTACCAACAATGTCTTTTTATTCAGGAAGGATGGCAAGTTCCATGCGAAGATAAATGGAGGTCCCAAACCGGAATATGGAGGGATAAAATTCTTGAATATAGACAGGCAGCGGAAAACTATCATGTTCAAAGATGCAAGGAATGGAATTAAAATGTATGATTTTGACGGCAATCTCCTGCCGGACTTGAAGAAAGACAGGAATTTTGAGTATTTCCATACCTTGAGAGATAGCGTGACCCTTTATTATAGCCTGAATTATGATTACAGGAAAGACAAAAAGGACTCCCTGGATTATGAGTTGAAGTTCTACCGGGGAGACAGTTTGTCCGGCCGCGCGTTTTCATACAGGAATTACAATAAAACAATCAGAAATGATGACCTGATCACGGGATCTGAGGGTGTTTTCTTTGAAACGGGAAATGATAGTACAGTGCATTTTATACGCACCTACCGCTACCAGGTTTATACCGTGTCGCGGGATTCTGTTTCGGATGTATACCGTTTTGTTTTCCCCCGTGAGCGGTCTTTGCCCCAGGACTTCCTGAGCAATCCGGCATATTATGGTAATCGGGCCAAGTATGTTCTGTCAACAGGGGCGAAAGCCATATTCTCGATATTGTATTTTTATAAGGTGAAAAACCTGGCCTTTTTCAGGCTGCAGACAGTGGATAAACCGAGGAAACAATCTTATTCCTTTGTATACAACCTGGATACTCAAATGCTTTATGCGGTGGACCACATCGCGCCCGATCCATCAAATTTTTATCTTCCCATAGGCACGTCCAATGGGTTTCCCACTGCGAATTTTGTAACGCATGGTTTCCTGACCACAGATGGGAACGCCATATATGCAGCTGCTTCATCACAGGAGATGTTTGCCGCGAAAGACATGGCCGCAGAAAAGAACTTGACCTATAGCGATGACCTGAGGGAATATTTTGAGCGGAATACCATAAAGAGTAACCCGGTTATTATCCAGATGATCCCTAAGTAAAATAAAAATAAATTGCGAAGTTCCCTGATAATCCTGTTTTTGTTCTGTTTTTGCTATTCTTCCCGCGCCCAGAAAGCTGATAGTAGCTGGAATGGTGCAGTGAAGGGTATGGTAAGGGATTCTGCAAACGACATAGACCTGCAATCCGCTACGATTGCTGTTTACAACGAGAAAGACTCGACTTTGCTCGGTTACCGGTTGACTAATGGCCTGGGCGAATTCCATATCACGGGTTTGCCGGTGGGAATAAGCTTGAAAGTAGTAGCCAGTTTCATCGGCTATCAAAGCAGGTCTGTGACCTTCAAAATCAGTCCGGGTGGACTGAGTAACCTCAAACCGGTCTACCTTCAAAGGAGCGACAGGCAACTGAAAGAGGTGACGGTCCTTGCGCATCCTCCGGTGCGCATGAACGGCGATACACTTGAGTTCTTTTCGGATGCCTTTAGTTTATACGAGAATGCAGTTGTAGAGGATTTGTTGACCAAATTACCGGGTGTAACGGTATGGGGAGACGGTACGATCACGATCAATGGCAGAAAAGTCAACCAGGTGCTTGTCAACGGAAAACCTTTCTTTGGAGGGAATACCAACGTCGCGATCAAAAACATTCCTAAAGATGCGGTCGAGAAAGTACAGGTCTACCAGCAACAGGGTCAATCCGGGATCACCCAGGATTCCCTGACGAATGTTAACATACAACTTAAGAAGCATAAAAGCGCGGGCTTTTTCGGCAAGCTGGCTGCCGGATATGGAACGAGAGAAAGGTATGAAGCGGATGCAAACATGAATATTTTCTCAACCCGTTCGGAATTGGGGATCGTGGCGGGATTGAACAATGTGAATAAAATAGCTGGGAACGTGAGCGATCTCATCGAGAACAGCGTTTATAAAAGCACCGGCGTATCGATGGACTATCAGCCTGATTTCAGTATGCAGGGCACCAATCGTCCTCTATCGGGCGGTGTAATATTCAGGCATGATTTTATCTCCAATCCCAACGCCTACAATAATAACAGGTTAACCGCCACGTATTTCCTCAGGGATAATACCTTGCTGAATCTTCGGGAAACCAGCACCATTACTTTATTGGGTGGGGACAGCATACAGCTGAAGGATAATAACCGGCATGCGAAACAGTCCGGTACTATCCAGGATTTATCCATACGGTACGATAAGAAAAAAGACTTTAAATCGTATTTCATTTCCACAAAAATAAATTCCCGTCAGGACCGCAACTTCTACTCGGAAGTACAGAACAACTTCCTGAACGATACCTCGAAGCTGACCAGTATCAGTAATAAAGAAGAAGAGGTAGACAGCAATATCAGGAAATTTTCGCTGGAAACCGGATTTAACAAGTCCAAACCGTCCCTGAAGCCGGCGGACATTGATCTGAAATACTCACTAAGCATCGACAGTGACAGGAACAGCAGGTCAAGGGTAAACGATTTCTTTTCACTGGATGATCCCGCTGAAAATCGAAACTTCAATCGCCTGTATCAGCGCCGGGGCAATGATATGTCGCATCAATTATGGGCAAGCTTTGGGGATCTTCTGAAATGGATCCCCGCTGACCGGAATTTTATGCCCGGATTATCATT
This sequence comes from Chitinophaga sp. XS-30, assembly GCF_008086345.1. Taxonomy (NCBI): domain Bacteria; kingdom Pseudomonadati; phylum Bacteroidota; class Chitinophagia; order Chitinophagales; family Chitinophagaceae; genus Chitinophaga; species Chitinophaga sp. XS-30. The sequence continues at coordinate 529,497 of NZ_CP043006.1, forward strand.
GAAAATTCAGAATTCGTTGAGTATAGATACCCGGAATGAAAGAAATATCGTGCATGATATCCATCCGCAGGACGGAAACCTGGTGTTAAACAGGAATCTGACGAATAATATCAGTACGCTCCTTCTCAATGAGCAACCGGCGTTGCTGCTGGTAAAGCATTTTTCCAGGAGTTTGCCGGACAGGTATTCAAAGGATTGGGTGATCAGCTTAAATCTGCAGACGCAATATTACCACCAGCGAAGCAGGTCCGATCAAGCCTTTCAGAATATCACCAGAAGTTACCAGAAGGGAACGCCGGGGATATTTCTAAACTATAGTAATTTCCAGGTCGGAGAGTTCAGGGATAATTTCAAACTTGGTTTCAAGCTGTCTTCTGAATACCCGACAATAGAGCAGTTAGCCGGATTGGTGGACAGTTCCGATCAGTATTTTATCCGGCAGCCGAACAGGGCCCTGCGGGAAACGGAAAGAAAGGAAATTAAATTCAGTTTTCAGCATAGTAGCCTGCGTTCCAGGAATAGCTTAGGCTACGAATTTGATATCCGCGCTGGTGTGCTGGATAATGCATTTTCAGACAGCATATTGATCGACAACCTAGGACGAGGCACCTATTTTACGACGAATATGGACGGGAATTCGTATCTGAACGCCAACGGAAAGCTGACAATGGCATTGAAGCTTACGGACCACCAGATCCAGTTTGCACCGAGCGCCGGAATAGAACTCTCGAAATCGCCCTCGTACATTAATAATGAAAGAAATTTTTCCAGGAATAGGACGGGAAGATTTGGCCTGATGATCAATTATACACTCATGGATAAACTGGCTGTTTACCTGGAGAACGGAGTAACGTTGTATACTTCAAGGCAGGAAGGCGCTAATGGGAATTTGTTCAGGAACAGTAACCAGTTCAACCGGCTGGCGGTAAGTACAAACGTTACCCGGAAGTTATTCCTTGGCAGTAATATAACGGTAAACCGGTCTACTACTTCCTCGTTTTCACCATTTACGTTCACCTTGTGGAACACCAATATTGCATACCGGTTCATGAAATCGGATAACCTGGAAGTAAAGTGTTCGGCATTAGACCTGTTGAGGCAAAACAGGAGCATCATCAATTATGGCAACAATATCATGCTGACACGGGGAACAGCGAATGTGCTTCAACAATATTTTATCGTTACGGTTTCCTACTTTCCGAGAAAATTTGGTAAAAACGGAAATTAGGAAGCCCATATTGAATAGTAAAATTTGTCTTGCGGATGTTCTGTTTTTTGCGTATGTTTGACTAGGAAAATCTCTATCTATGAACCCGATATATTAGTGGTTTTGTTAACTGTGTTGATCTTTCGCGGTATTATAGTATTAGCTTAGATGTGCATAACCCGGGCCGGTAGTGTACGGCGTGGCATTTAATCGTGCTCGTACATCTGGTATTCTCAATTGTTCCATTCCTGTAGCACGTATGCTTTTCATAAGGCATGGGAACAACCCTTTGTTTCGTGTTCTACCTAGAATAGAACCTCCGGAAACGTAGCATATTCATTTAATAATAAACCTAAAAATTCAAGTATGAGAATTAACATGTTACTGGGCCTATTGGCAGTACTATTGTTTTCCGGCAGTATTGCATTTGCCTCTACCTATTTAAACTCCACAGCCGGTTTGTCCTTAAGTACGGATACCGGCACAGATCCTGACGATACGGGTACTGATGTGGAAGCTAAAAAATATTGGAAGAACGCCGGACCTACCCTTTGTACCTATACCGTTTGGGTTCCCAAACCCGGCGGTGGTATGGAGCCCGTTGACTTGACAGGTATTGAAGATATCTGTGTAAAGACCAAAGAAGTGGATAAATGCACGGAAATAGATTGCGGGCCGCCGGCAACAGATACCGGCTTCTAACATAGGCCTGCTTATAGTATCAGAGCTATTGACATGCAGTGATCGATAGCTCTGATACTTGTATTCTTTGTTTTAACCATTTATTTATTCCACACTGCCTGATATGAGATACAAACCAGGAAGTAGGTTGTTGCTTGCAGTTTCGATATTCCTTATTGGCTGTAATCTTCAAAAACCTGAAGTAATATTTTCAACAGATCGGCTGATACCCATTAAAATTGACAGCATTGCCTCAGCAAGGAATATATCGGAATTTGCGACCGGCGTTGCATATATACCATTGCAAACTTCGAACGGATGCAGGATAGGTAAGATCAGAAAGGTGGACTTTGTGCAGGACAGGTTCGTTATCCTCGCTTCCAATGCCAACACAAAAGAAGTGCTCGTATTCGACACGCTTGGGCGTTTTTCATATAAGATAGACAGGTTAGGTACTTCAACATTTAGAAATAATGATCTGGTGGATTTTGAAGCGGATCACCTGTCGGGTGAAATATATGTATATTTTAATGAGAAGGGTTATATCGGAAAGTATGACGTTCGCAACGGGAAGCTGCTGGACGGGATGGATGCACCGCGATTTTTCTATCATTTTTCCGTTCTTCCTGATCACCTCCTTTTTTTCAGGGACGGTTCGGTACGCTATAATGACGAGTACGGAGATTCCAGGATCTATGAGTTTGACAAACACAAGCGGATGCAGAAAAAGTGGCTTGGCTATCCTATAAACCCCAAGGTCAATACGGGAGATATCTATTACGCCAAAAATAAACACAATGCATCCCTGCTGATCTCCAGATTTGCCTGTGATACAATATTCCAATATAAGAATTCCAGGATCGAAGCACTTTACAGCATCGATCCTCCTTTACAATATCCCTATGACCTGCGTCTTGCTAAAGATCAAAGTGAGCTGAGGACAATGATGTATAGCGACCGCTCCAGATATTTTGCGGACAGGATTTTTGATACGAAGGATAAACTGTATTTCCTGTACAAAAGTGGAAGATCTATCGGGTTGAATGTTTTTTACAAAGAAGATAAGCGAAGTGTTTTTATAGAACAATTCAATAACGATTTTAGCGAGATCCTCATTCCTGTTCCGGTCTATATCAATGATCACAATTTTATCAGTGTCGTATACCCGCATTTATTGAAGCAGCAGGTCAGTTTTGTTGCTCAGCCAGACACGCGTTATGATAGTTTGAAAAGCCTGGCTGCCCGTGTGTCTTACAACGATAATCCTGTTCTATGCCTGGTTACATTGAAAAACTGATTCAGGACTCATAAATGATTAAAGTGGAGTTAACAACAAGATCGGTGCATGTTATCATTTTCGCAGCTATATATGTTTTAATTGTAAGTTACGTATTTCAACCGCTTACGCTTCTCGGATTTGCCAGGCCGGACGATCATTGGATGCTTTTGAAGAACGAGCTCGTTCATCCTGATCAATTCGGGTGGGCATATTTTAAAAGCGTGTTTACCCGGGTGAACCAGATCCAGTATTCTCCGGTTAATACCTTGTACTTTAGCCTGGTTTTCAGAATCAATGGCTACGATCCTTATTACTACCACATTTCCAATTTGCTTGTCCACTTTCTGAATGCAATGCTGATCTTCCGGCTGGCAAAGCGGATTGTATCTATTTTCAATATTGGTAATGGAATGCTGATAGCATATATTGTCAGCTTGTTATGGTGTATTCATCCATTGAATGTGGAGCCCGTGACCTGGGTGTCTGGCTCCAAGATACTGCTGTGTACGTTGTTTACACTTTGTTCAATATTATGTTTCTTGAGGGCGTTGCTTTTGGATAAGATGATCTATTATGCCGGCAGCGCATTCCTGTGTATCCTATCTTTCCTTTGCAAGGAACTGGCTATTTTGACACCAGTCATGTTTTGTTTGATTACGTTTTGCGTTTATCGGGGTAAGGTACAGTATCTTAAAAAAATTCATTGGTGGTTCCTGGCGGCAATGATGGCAGTATCAATTATCCTGGGAGTAATTACAGCCGGCATTAACAGGATGGATACACAGGAATTCGCACCGATGGCGGGGTATTCATACGGACGAAGGGTTCTGTTGATCTTTTATTGCATCAGTTTTTACTTCGGAAACCTGTTGACACCGCTGAATCTGCACTATCATTACATGTACCCGATTCAACCGGATGGCCCGATACCTGTAATATTTTATCTATACCCGGTTTTTTTTGCCGGACTGACAGCCTTGTTTTGTTTCTTCCTGCGCGGATCCAGGGAGTTTTATTTCTATCTGCTTTGTACCGGCATTTTTGTTATTCAGATAGCGCTGTATATCCAGGTAATCCCGATGACCCGGCCCGCAATCGTTGCGGACAGGTATATGTATTTGCCCTCGTTCGCACTGCTACTGGCCGGGGTTCAATTTATATCAGACAAAATTGCGTTTAATCCCCAGCTGCGGTCTGGCAAGTTAATAGCCTCCGTGCTGGTGGCGGTGTACATAGGTTATTTCGCTAGTTATAGTCATCAACTGGCGAAGAATTGGCTTTCACTTGATCTAAGATAACTGTAAAACGATGGTCGGAAAGAGAACAGTATATTTAATGCTTGCTGTTATTATAGCGGCAACCCTTTTGGCGGCATATGGCCTTTTAGGGAAGGGAAAGGCGGCGCCCGCCGTCCATATGATCATGTATGGAAATACTTTTAGTTATGAAGCGCAGGCGGATTTTAACAATGAAAGTTTCTGGGATAATTATCCATATTGGGTTTTGCTTAGCAGGAATAAAAGCGTTCAACCTGGATTTTTGCTTAAAACCGGAAATGGAGCGACTGCTACCTTTAAGGATATTCTGACATCAGGCGACTCCCTGTTCTTCCGGTACCAGCGGGAGGGCCTGAATGATTCAACCCTGAATACCATTCTCAAAATAATTGTCCAATCCAATGCAACGGTAAGCATCATAACCGATAGATCGGCCATCCGCCAGTTGGAAAAGTTCGATGGCTTTGCGAAGTTAAAGGAACATATTTATACAACAGAGGTGATGCTCCCGCTCAGGATCGATCATTCAGGCCTTCCCTATTTTTTCCGGATCGATGGATATTTTAAAGTGCAGGATATTCTTGTCCCAAGAGAAGCCGTACCGGAAGTGATTCTAAAGTATCTTCATTTGATTTCCCCTAGTTAATGATTTGAAAATCTCCCACATTTTCTCCACTTTCACATCTAAACCAAGGCGTTTTACCGCATTTGATGAAGGATTGACAGGCTCATATGGGATGTCTTCCGCTTCGGAAACGAAGCCGGGAGTTTTGCCATGTTAAATAAAAGGTAATGTGGTAAAATTTTAGTTGAGATATTCCTGGAGTTTATATTTCTTAAATAATCTAAATTCAAGCTACGGTTTGGACCTGATTAAACCTGTCAGAAATGCGACTATTACCAGTAACAAAAAAAGTCCAGCAACCTTGCTTGCCGGACTTTTAATTGATCAATCTCTTCTTACCAGGGAATCTCGCCTGTTTCAGGATTTGTTTCTTCACTGAAAAATTTGCCTGTTGGTCCGTCTTCGTCAATCAGCGCGTATTTCGCAACACGTTTTCCTGCTTCTTCAACTTCACCACCATTATAGTTGGTAAAATCCGTTTTTGTATAACCCGGATCAACCATATTTACTTTGAACGCCGTGCCCCGAAGCTCATAAGCCAAATGGACCGTGTACATATTCAGGGCCGATTTTGAAGATCCATAAACCGCAAACTTTCCAAATTCATAAGCGGGCCAACCAGGGTCGCTTTGAAGGGATAATGAGCCAACTGTCGAACTTACCATTACAATTCTCGGTTCGGCCGCGTTTCCCAATAAATCCAGAAAAGCCTGCGTAACGCTTACCACACCGTAAACATTGGTTGCATACACTTCTTTGAATGTGTCAATACTTGCTTCTTTCGCTGTCCAGGTTTGTGCAATATAATTTCCGTTCCCGTCAAGTTTCACACCGCTAATAGCGGCGTTATTGATCAAAACGTCCAAACGATCAGTTTTTTTCCCGATTTCTGTCCGGGCATTTTTCACCGAATTATCATCAGTTACATCAAGTTGAATAGCTTCTACGTTTGTCAAGCCCTCGCCTTTCAGTTTTTCAACGGCTTGCAACCCATTTTCAAAACTTCGGCTTCCGATATAAACGTAAAATCCTTTTTGTAAAAGCTGCCTGGCTGTTTCCAAGCCTATGCCTTTGTTAGCGCCTGTAATGAATGCCTTTTTCATTTTGCTTCTATTTTTAAGTTAATGAAGCAAAGGTTGCGCAATTAAAAATGACCTGGTTTACCAAATGGTAAAAAGCGATTCAGCGAATATTTTTCCTGATTCTGCTTAATGATTGTTGCGTAATTCCCAGGTATGAAGCGATATAAGAAAGTGGGACACGATTTGCGAGTGCCGGAAATTTCTGGATGAACGACAAATAACGTGTTGTAGCGTCTTCTGAAACCAACGGACTTCTACTTTCTATTTTTTGCATCAAACATTTTTGCACTATTTTGGTCACAATTTTATCCCAGCCAATGATGGTGTTATCAATTTCGATCCAATCCTGTTTTGAAAATACCAGCAATTTGCAGTCTGTGACTGCCTGTACGTATTCCGAAGCCGCCATATTAGCATCAAAATTCAGGTAGTCTGTAACGAAATGTTTTTCGTCAATAAGATAATCCGTAATTTCCTCGCCTTTATTGTTGTAATAGCAAAAACGAAAGATGCCTTCAAGCACAAAACCCACTTGCCGTGGAATTTTACCGGCTTCTGAAAAATATTCGCCTTTACGAAGGTATGTTTCCGTTGCTTTCTGCTTGATCAGGTCTATTTGCTGTTTGTTCAGGTTGCCAAATTGCAAAATATATTCAATCAATTCTTCCATAGTACAAAGTTATTAAATGAATGGGGCTATGATTTACCATTTGGTAAATTTAGTACGCTCATAGCCAATGATACCCGATTTGCCCCTCACTACAACTATTTTTAGTAAATTCCGTCTGACTTCATCCTGTTAAACGGACTGTGTTTTTCTTATTTCCTGTATTGATTTGTAATGGATAACGCACTAATAAAGAATGTATTACGCCACATAAAAATGAGCGAAGAAGAATCCCTGATCTTCGGGCGCTTCTGGACAGAGAAGACTTTGGCCAAGGGGGATTTTCTGTTAAGGAATGGTGAGGTCTGCAAGTATGACAATTATGTTGTAACCGGCACCTTAAAGGCATTCTACATTGATCCGGAGAATGGCAAGGAGGAAATCCTCTATTTTGCCATCGATGACTGGTGGGCTACCGATATTGACAGTTTTTCCAGGCAAAAACCTTCGATATATGACATACAGGCTATTGAACAAACCACAGTCCTGCAAATCAATTATCACGCCTTTCAGCAAATGTTAAACGAGATACCTGCTTTGGAAAGGTACTTTCGCATAATACTGGAAGGTTACGCGGGAACCTTGCAACGAAGACTTATCTGGAACAACATACATGATGCGGAATACCGGTACTTCGACTTCCTGGCGCGTTATCCCGGTATTGCCAGGAAAGTACCCCAATACCTGATCGCGTCCTATTTGGGTATTTCTGCCGAATTTCTCAGCCGTATCCGAAAAAAACATAAGTAAGATTGAACCAGGTCAATTTTTCCGGGTTTAATAATCCGGATGTTTGCTGCTTTAAAACAAGTCAGCAAATGAAAAAAGTATTGATCATTAACGCAAGTGTCAGGGATAAAAGATCCCACAGCAGAGCACTGACGCAGTTCTTTGCAGAAAACTGGAAGTCCAGATACCCGGAGGATACATTTACTTACCGGGAGGTAGGAACGGAAAGCATTCCGCATATCGACAAGGCATGGATCACAAGTGCATTCGTCAAGCCGTCTGAACGAACGGAAGCAAACCAGTCCCCGCTTCTGTTGAGCGATCAGCTGGTAAAAGAGCTTAAAGATCACGATATCTATGTCATCGGTTCACCCATGTACAACTGGTCTATTCCGAGCGGTCTGAAAGCCTACATCGATCAGATCATGCGCATCAATGAAACATGGAAATTCAGGTCCGGCGTACCCGATGGCGACTATGTAGGCCTGCTTGAGAACAAAAAGATGTTCATACTTTCCAGCAGGGGCGATACGGGTTACGATGAAAACGGGAAAAATGCGCACATGAACTTTCAAACAACGTACCTGCGTTTTATTTTTGGTATTATGGGTGTTAAGGACATCACTGTTTTTTCCCAGGATAACGAAGAGTTCGGCGGCGAGATATTTGAACGTTCAAAACAAAAGGTCCGGGACTCCATAAGCCTGATCGAATAACGGCAATACAATATGTCATGAAGATAAAACCGCTAACGGGAACCGGTACAACAACGATCCTGACTACCTTCAACGAGGCTTTTTCCGATTATGTGGTGCCGCTGAAGCTGACGGAAGAACAACTTGGCAGCAAGTTCAGGAGGGAAAATATCAACCTGGAATTGTCTGTCGGCGCTTATGACCGGGATCAACTCGCGGGCTTCATCCTGCATGGCCTGGAAACCCGGCAAAACGGGACTGCCGCCTATAACGCGGCTACCGGTGTCATTCCGTCACACAGAGGGCAACGGTTAACACGCCGGCTTTACGAGGCTATACTCCCCGCGCTGCGGGCAAAGGGGATGAAAGCGATTTCTCTTGAGGTCATCACCACCAACATACCGGCATTGAAAACCTATAAAGAAACGGGGTTTCAGATTTCCCGGCGCCTGCTGTGTTATAAGGGTAAGCTGGAATTGGGCGAAACCCGGGGCAGCGGGAACGTCCACATACTTGAACACATTGATTGGGATCTGTTGAAGCTGTTTGGGGATTGGGAACCCACCTGGCAGCATGCTGTTCCGGCTATCGGGCGGATGGGAGCGCAAATGATCACCATCGGCTACATCACCGCGGGACAGGTTGTTGGATATGCCTGCTACGACCCGGTTGCTCACCGCGTTTCCCAGGTTGCCGTAAAACCTGATTGCAGGCGCCAGGGGATAGCCACTGCTTTGTTCGCTTATCTGTCCTCCCGTTATGGGGCCGATATGTCTGTCATTAATGTGGATGCAGCCGCTGTTGAAACGCAGGCATTTATCCACAAAACCGGCCTGCGGGAATTTATACAGCAGTTTGAGATGGTCCTGCAACTGGATTAAACGAAGCATACGCCACCCGGCATTCAGGGTAACTCCCCTCCTTTCAAGAACGTCCAAACCACTTCCGCAGGCACCGCTATCGTACTGGTGCGGCTGTATCGCGCTATATTGATGCCCTGAAAGCGCCCGTCCGCATCAAATACAGGCCCTCCGCACTGATCAGGCGTTAGTACGGCATCGTGCGCAAACACACGCGCAAACCCGTCTCTCCGCATGCTTTTACCACCGGCAAACATTTCCGCCGGATGATTGCCGGGTATCTGCGGCTTGTTTCCCAGTACCACCTGCTTTGTATAAAGACTGTCTCCCCGTTTCAGTTGCAGGGCAACGGTATCACCCGGCCAGTATGGCTGCAGTGCTTCGCCGTAGTCTTCCGCCTGCTGAAGCGCAATGCCATTGATGCTGATCACTTCATCTCCCACACTGAGGCCACCGGCGAAGGCGGGAGAATTTTTGCGCACAAAGGTGAGCAGCAGCGGGCCGCTTCTATGGGCAATAGAGGCGCCTAAAAAGCCAATGCTGTTGATCTTCGGCAGGCTGAAGGGAAGGCTTCCGGTTACACTGACGGCGTTGGATGTATCCAGGCGGGGGCTGACCAGGAATTTGCCGAGCTGTGCAAAGGACAGGCTGTCCGGCTTCTCCGCAGGAATGGCAATGCCATCCTTTATACCCTTTTTTACCTGTAACAGCACCAGGTCATTTTCCCGGTCGCGGCGCACAATGGTGGCTTTAACCTTTTGCCTGCCGAGCTGAACGAATGGCGCATCGCCCACCAGCGAACTTTTGCTCACGATATAACCGCCGGTGAATGCAGTACCATAGATATTTTCTGCTTTATGCTTTACCTGGCTGGTGATCAGCAAACAGGCCTTTTTAGCGGTACTGAAGATGGCGGGCAGGTTTTCAGGTACAGCATATGCTTTGAGCTGCGCGGCTTCAGGATCGTTGCCTACGGCATCGGTCACCTCCGGCATGGCGTTGTATTTCTTTGCCGTTTGCAGCGCTGTGCGGTATTTGCGGTACAGGTCCACCGGAATTTCGTAGTTGAATGATTCGGGTATGTTAATGGCGCTGTGTATGCCTATTACGCGTCCCAGGAAATCGAACAGCGGGCCGCCGGAATCACCCGGTTCCATGATACAGGTGGATTGTAAAAAACCGCGCTCATTGCCAGTACTGGCAATGCGCCCGAAACGCACCGTGGGCAGCGGCTGGTTGAGCGATTCAGGATACGCGATGCTGATGCAGGGCTGATCCTGCTGCAACGAAGCAGAATAACCCATTTCCGCATACGGCCAGATGCCGGGCGTGATGATCTTCATCCTGGACACATCGGGTACCGTGGGATCATCCGCCAGCTCTATTTTACCAAGCGCCAGGGCAATCGCTTCCCTGCCGTCCGGGAACATTACTTTATAGGTTTTGCCGGGTGTGGATGTATGCGCCGCAGTGAGTATGTCACCGTCCGGACTCACCACTACCGCGCTGAACTGGGCGCTCATTTGCTGCCTGGAGGCAGTATCGTAACCCCACATGCGCACGCTGGCGGGATATGCTTTTGCAATGGCCTGCTGTACCATGGTTTCCAACGGGCCGGGGGCCTGAGCGTAAACGCCGGAGGATATCATCATAAGGGCAATAACCAGCAGCTTGTATCTTTTCATCTGAAGAAGTAAAATGTAAGTATCCCGGCCAATCATTCAGCCGGGATACTTTACGTTGACATAGAGAAAAATAGAAAAAATCAGTTGTTGAAGATCTCGGACAGCTTCTCATTCAGCTTTTCGCCACGTACATTGTCCGCAATGATCTTGCCGTCCCTGTCTATAAGATAACAGGCCGGTACGCCTCTAACGCCATACAACCGGCCGGCGGCATTGTTCCAGCCTTTCAGGTCGGATACATGCAGCCAGGGAAGCCCGTCCTCTTCAATCGCCTGAAGCCAGTCCTTCTTCTTGGCATCCAGTGACACGGACAGGATTTCGAAGCCTTTGTCCTTATAGATCTTGTATTGTTTCAGCATATTGGGGTTCTCCGCACGGCAGGGGCTGCACCAGCTGGCCCAGAAGTCCAGCAGCACTACCTTTCCTTTGAGATCGGCCAGGGAGAGCGGTTTATCGTTAATATCATTCTGGGTAAAATCGGGAGCCGGTTTGCCAATGGCAGTAAGGCGTTCGGCGGCGATGCGCTGCTCCAGTTCCTTCGCCATATCTGTGCTGCGGAGATCTTTATCCAGCGCTTTCAGCAGTTTTTCAGCGGTAGCCATATCTGCATACGAGCCGGCTACTTCTGATAATCCGGTGAGCGCGAAATAAGAGCCCGGGTTGTTCTTTGTAAATTCGATCTGCTTCAGTCCACGTTGTTTCCTCAGTTCCGTTTGCCGGGCGTTAAGCGCGGCCATGAATTCCGGGTCCTGCCGGTCTTGCGGAGCCGCCTCTGCATATTCTTTCTGATATTGAGCGGTAAGCGCCATAATGGAGCCGCCGATCGCTTTGTTGTAAGCGGCGTGCTCGTCGTATATTTTGGAGCCTGTAAAAGCAGCGGTGCTTAAGGAGTCTTTGGAAGTTATCGTGATCTCCTCCGGCCCGAAATAAAAATAGATCACATCGGCGCCGGGTGAGTAGATGGAAAACGGCTTGCCTTTACCTTCATGATCGAGGGACATCCGGGCGGTGGTGTAACCGGTAACGGCGCCGCTGAGCTTGAATTCGCCATTGATCACGTTGGCCGAATCTTCTTTACCCTGCCCGGTGGCATCGGAATAATCGATATAAATTTTCGCCGGCTTATCCAGGCTACCGAGCTTCCCGGTGATGCTGAAGCTGGATTTCTGCGCAAAAACCGCTACAGGAGCCAATACTGCGAAAAACAAGGATCTCACTTTCATGTAATTGTTGGTTTTTTTGGTAAAAAAGGCGCATTCATCTGAAAACAGACCCGCCTGTCCACTATAATAAAGTGAGATACCTTGATTTTCTTAGCGTTTTCAGGAAAATAATTTGCTTTTGATCACCGCGGCGGCCTGCTCAATAGCGGTTTTTACGGCCGGAACATCCGCCAGCGGGTTCAGCAATCCGTAGTCATGGATCAGCCCGCTGTACCGCGTGAGGGTAACGGGCACGCCGGCCTCGTTCAATTTTCTGGCATAAGCTTCGCCTTCATCGCGCAGTACATCATTTTCCGCGGTCTGCACCAGTGCGGGCGGCAGGCCCTTCAGCTCCTCCGGTGCGGCCTGAAGCGGCGAGGCGTATTTTTCCTTTCGTTGTTCCCCGGCAGGGAGATAATTGTCCCAGAACCATTGCATCATGTTCCGGGTGAGGAACCTGCCTTCGCTGAACTGGAGGTACGAAGGCGTATCAAAATCGGCATCGGTCACCGGCCATAGCAAGACCTGCAGTTTTATGGCCGGGCCTTTTTTGTCTTTGGCCATCAGGGCGGTCACGGCAGCCATGTTCCCACCCACGCTGTTGCCCGCTACCGCCAGATTTTTCCCGTTCACGCCGATCTCCTCACCATGCTCCGCTACCCATGCGGTGGCGGCATAGATCTGGTTGATGGCGGTCGGGTAGCGGGCTTCGGGCGATGGCGTGTAATCCGGGAATACGGCTACGGCGCCGCTGGCGACCACAAGGTCCCTTACCAGCCTCCGGTGGGTGGAATAATCGCCCAGCACCCAGCCGCCGCCGTGGATGAAGATGAACACCGGCAAACCGGGTCCGGCGTTTTGAGGGCTGGTGATGTGGATGTTAACGGTTTCCCCGTTCTGCGTAATGGTCCTTTCCGTTTCCCTGATGCCGGAATAATCCACTTGTACGGATTCCTGTGCGCCGGTGAGCACCTGGCGGGCATCGGTGGGGCTCAATTGCTCCAGGGGCTTTCCGCCGCCGGAGTTAAGGGCTTTGAGGAAGGAGCGCACTTCGGCGAAGATCTGCGGATCTTCCTCCGCTTTGAGGTTTTTTTGCGGTTCCATGATGAATGTGTTTGATATGGTGAATAATTGATCAATGATCGGTGCGATGAAGCTCGTTCAGGAAAATGGCTGGTGATTAGATGGCTTGTCCGTCTTTCTTCCGTTGTACCTGCTTCTTCCTCAGCTCGCTCAGGTATTCCGGCGTAAATCCCAGAAACGACGCCAATACTTTTTGCGGCACCCGCTGGATAAAATCCGGATAGCTGGCGGTGAACAATTCATAGAACGCTTCTTTTGACAGGCGGAGGATGTATTTCACCCGGAATAGCGAAGCGGAATACGCCCGTTCGTAAATAAGCCGGAAATACCTTTCCATTGCCGGATATTCCCTCAGCATACTATCCATGGCATCCTTGTCTATTTCCAGCACTTCGGTATCTTCAAGCGCCTGCACGGAAAAAGAAGCTTTCCTGCGTTTGTTAAAAGCATCGATATCTGTCATCCACCAGTTTTCCAATGCAAACTGTATGGTTTGTTCATTCCCGTTCTCATCCAGGAAAAACATCCTGAGACAGCCTTTCACCACAAAATAATTCTTCCGGCAGGTCTTCCCTTCCGTGATCAGATGTTGTTTTTTCTTCACCCGGAGCGGATTGAAATACGGCAGGACCGAAGCGATCACATTTTTATCGATGTCAATATGTTTTTTGATATGATCAAACAGCGCTTCGGACATATACCGGTAATTTACAAAAAAACCATCTTGCCGGAAAATGCAAATGCCGGCCGGGACAACAAGGCCTCCTGTTGCGCCGGTTCGCAATTAAGCCTAGATTTACATCAACCTTTCCATTAACATTAAAAAGCAGGGTATGGCTTATGACCTCAAACTCGCCGAAAGGATACGGGAATACCTGGAAAAAATTCCCGGGCTGAATATTGAAGAAAAGAAAATGTTCCGCGGCCTCACTTTTATGGTCAACGGAAAAATGTGCGTTAACGTCAGCGGCACGAACCTCATGTGCCGTTTCGATCCGGGCCTCCAGGAGGAGATCATGGGCAGAAGGAGTGTATTGCCCGTGATCATGAAAGGGAATGAATATAAAGGCTATTGTTATGTTGAGCCCGCCGGATGCAGATCGAAAACCGACTTCGAATACTGGGTTGATCTGTGCCTGGCGTATAACAAACAGGCAAAATCCTCAAAAAAATCCCGGTGAGGATGTCCTGTTTCCCGCATCCCGATTGATATAGTGTTGTAATGCATATTTACTCACTTAAAAAATTAACAAGATGAAAGAATTCATGTTGATCTTCAGGCATGAGGATGGGGCCAGGGTGGCTTCTCCGGAACAGATACAGGTATGGATGAAGCAGACGATGGACTGGCTTGGCGGGATCGCTGCGCAAAACCGGCTGGTCAGCCAGGGTAACGGCCTTTCTTTTGGCGACAGCCGGGTGGTGCGTCATGGGAATATTGTGACCAACGGGCCTTTCGGCGAGATCAAGGAAACCATTGGCGGTTACGTTATTGTGCAGGCCGAATCTGTGGAAGAAGCCGTTGAATTTGCCAAAGGCAGCCCGGTATTGCAGGGGGAAGGCAACAGTGTGGAAGTACGTCCCATCGCAGGGCATTAAGCATGCGGACCATGGAGCATCAGGCATTGATACCGCATTTATTCCGGACAGAGGCAGGCAGGATCACTGCTGTGCTTTGCAGGAATTTCGGGCTGGAGCACATCGGGGCTGCGGAGGATATTACCAGCGAAACCTTCATGGCCGCGCTGGAAACCTGGCCATACAAAGGCATTCCTGAAAACCCGGCTGCCTGGCTCCATGCCGTTGCCAAAAACAAAGCCCGCAACTACCTGGCGCGCCACCAGCGCTTTACCGGGAAGGTGGCGCCCCGGTTGCGGGAAGACGGCGCCTCCACAATTCCTGAAACGGAGATCGATCTGTCAGACAACAATATCACGGACAGCCAGCTGCAAATGCTGTTCGCCATCTGTCACCCCGCTATTCCCGTGGAAGCGCAGATCGCGCTGGCGTTGCGCATCCTCTGCGGGTTCGGGATCGGGGAAATTGCCCATGCCTTCCTGGTGAGTCCGGACACCATCAGCAAACGCCTTACGCGGGCAAAAGAAAAACTGAGAACGGCTAAAGACCTGCCGGTATTCCCTTCCGGCCAGGAGATCAACAACCGGCTGGATGCCGTGCTCCTTACGCTCTATCTTCTGTTCAACGAAGGCTGTTATTCGGAAACGCAGGACACCGTGCTGCGGGAAGACCTTTGCCTGGAAGCCATGCGGCTGACCTACCTTCTGCTTGGCAACAACAGCACCAATCAGCCGGAAGTAAATGCCCTGCTGGCGCTGATGTGCTTTCACGCTTCCAGGTTTCCGGCCCGGAAAGACCGGCAGGGCGGCATCATCCTGTACCACGACCAGGACGAGTCGCGCTGGGACGCAGCGCTGATCGCCAAAGGCGCGGAGTTCCTGCACCGGGCATCAACCGGCAACAGGGTTTCCAGGTACCACCTGGAGGCCAGCATTGCTTACTGGCATACGATCAGGACAGATTCGGAAGAGAAATGGGAAAACATCCTCCAACTGTACAACCAGCTATTGACGATCGCCTATTCTCCCGTGGCGGCGCTCAACCGCACTTTTGCGTTGTCGAAAACCAAGGGTAAGCCCGAAGCCATCAAAGCGGCGGTAAAACTGCAGCTGACGGACAATCCGTATTATCATGCCCTGCTGGGCGAATTGTATGTTGATATCGATAACGCACAGGCCAGGAAGCATTTTGAAACCGCCCATGCCCTGGCCGGAACGGCCGGGGACAAGCGGGTGTTGCAGACGAGGCTGGACGCGCTGGCGGATCAAGGGGAACACGCCGCTAAAAACTCAGGGCTCCCGTAACCGGAAGCCCTGAAGTATCAACAGAAGGGCAGGGAATTCTCCCTTTCATGGGATCACTGCGGTTGTTTCTGCTCAAATACCATATAGCTGCTGATCTTTTTCACTTTCCCCTTTTCCAGCTCATACACATCACAGAAAAAACAGTTCCTGGGTTGCCCGTTCTCGTCCACAGAAGCGATGAAGCCGGTCCCGGCCACTTTGTCGCCATCAACGATCAGGTCCCCAATGGTAGCGGAGGTCATGGGCGGTACGGACTTGAAGAATTCGCGCAAAGCCTCTTTGCCCGGCGCCAGGTCAAAAAAGCCCGGCCAGCCCATTTGTATGTCATCTGTCGCGTGCGAAAGAACGGTCTCAATGTCCAGCCGCAGAAAAGCATCAATAACCTGTTTAACTACTTCCTTGTTGTTCATCATACATAGATTTGATTAGGAAAAAATATCGCGAAGGATACCTGCGATGTTCATTTGCCAGTCAAAAATAAATATGGCTGCGCCGGGAAAATAGCATAAATCCGACATGTCGCGTCATTGCGCCACCAGCAAGGTTTTCACCCGTTCCCTGATATATCCGTTCTGCAGATAATGGTAAAGGTTCTTCCCGGGGCAATCGGTCTGGCTGGAATGATCGCGGTGGGAGGCAATGCTGTCTGCCGGGATGTTATACTTTTTACTGGCGTGGGCCAGCAGCCTGGTCAGCGCATCCAGTTGCCGGGGGTCCACTTCCTGCACTTCCAGGTTGCCGAGGCAGGTGATCAGCAGATGGCCGGAAGGGTCATATTCTGTGGCCGTCTCCCCAGCGGTGTATACATCGCGGCCTTCGTAGATGGTGCCGTCCGGTGCTATCAGGAAGTGATAGGGAATATCGCTCCATTTCCGGTCCGGCCCCATGCCCCAGACCTGCACATTACGGATCTTCCGGGCGGCATCTTCATTTGGCCCGAAGCGGGTGCCTTCATGATGGATGGTGATCTTTACCGGCTGATGCTGTTTATATGGCCGCGCGGGAACGGCGTTCCAGCCGGAACGCGGTACAATGGCCACATCGGTGAGGGTTAACAGCTGTTCTTTAAAGGCGCTTTCATTACCGGTACGGTCCACCGCGGTAACGGCAATATGGCTCAGGCGGTGCCGCCCCTGCTGAATATCGATCAATGCGGTGCGGTCGCTACGGTTGACGATCCTGTACGTCCACTTGTTGCCGTATTTCATATGCACTACCCAGCGGAACACGTCATTCGCATCGGTATGCGACCAGCTTGCGCGCACCTGCGTACCTTGCTGTGCGGCCTGTACCACCGGCATAGCAGGCGGCTCCGCGTCCAGCCAGGGGCTGGCCGGCACCAGGGCGTCATTGCTGTAGGGGCCGCGCAGCAGGGCCTGGGACATATTGGGATTGCTCACCACGGAAGAGAGGTTCCAGTGTACCGCGCCTTTGCTGGCCGGCAGCATGCCGCGCGTGATCATGATCTGGCTCATGGTCTCCTGTACGTTCAACGCGCCGGTATCCCGCCCGATGCTCATGCCCGGCCACAGGTGACGGGCCTGCGTATTTTCATTCGCCCACCAGCCCAGCAATACCGGGAAACTCAAGGGTATGCGGTTGATGGGCCAGTATAACTGCGGTGTGAAATAATCGATCCAGCCCTTGTTCAGCCAAAGCCGGGCATCGGCATATAATTCATCGTACTGATCAAACTCCGTAGCGCCGGGAGGATGGCCGGGGCGGTACACCCCGAAGGGGCTAAGCCCGAACTTCACATGCGGTTTCAGGACTTTGATCTCCCGGTACACCCGCTGTATGAACGTATTCACGGCATCCCTCCGCCAGTCTCCCCGCGAAAGCCTGCCTCCGGAAGCCTGGTAAGCTTTCCAGCTGGTGCTGTCCGGGAAATCCTCGCCGAAATTATAGGAAGGGTAGGGATAGAAATAATCATCGAAATGCACCCCATCGATATCATACCGTTTCACAATATCCATCACTACGGCAGCGGAATGGTCCTGCGTAGCTTTCAGGGCGGGATCGAACCACCAGTATCCTTCTTTAAGGAAAACCACCAGTTCCGGCCTTTTCTTCACAATGGAAGAAGCCGAGACCTCGCCGCCGACTTTATGATGGGCGCGATAGGGATTCAGCCATACATGCAGCTCCAGCCCGCGTTCATGGGCTTCCTTCGTCCAGAATTCCAGCGGATCGTAATAAGGGGATGGCGCTTCTCCCTGTGTGCCGGTGAGGTAATACGACCAGGGCTCCAGTTCGCTTTTGTACAAGGCATCAGCCTGGGGGCGTACCTGGAAGATGACTGCATTAAAGTGATGCTCCTGCAGGAAATCCAGCAGCCGGATGGCTTCTGCCTGCTGCTCCGCTGTGCTCAGGCCGGGTTTGGAGGGCCAGTCGATATTAGCGACCGTGGCTACCCAGGCCGCACGGAATTCCGCCGCCGCTTTAGGGGTGGATGGCGGAAGTGTTTGTGTAACAGGTTTTGTTGAAATACAGGCTTGCAACAATAAGAGTGCGAATAAGGCGTATCTGTGCATATGCTAAAAATACAGAAAGTTAGTCCTGTTAGCAAGCGCATACCCCATGATGCGGCATGTTTTCCACACCGGCACTACCTTAAACGGACGGGGAAAACCTGTTGCGCCCCCTTCACTTCAATGGTCGCCTCATTAAAAGTGGCCGGGCGCATGGCCGGTGTTCCGTTCGTGAAGCCGTATTTTTCCTGTGGAATGCCAATGAGGCTGAAGTCGAGATCCCCGTTGCCGTTCTCGTCAAGAAACACGGATATGGCGTATTTGCCGGCGGGGATCTTGTCGAATACCGCTTTTATTTCATCCTGCTGATCCACTTTGACCATTTTGACGAAAACGGTCTGTTTGGGTTTCATGAAAGTTTCTTTCTTGTCGTACCAACCAATGTATAAAGTGCCTTTTTTCTTTTCGATGTTGGTGATATGTACTTCCTGGCTGTGCTGGGCTTTTACGCCAAAGGACAGTAACAGGCATAAAACAGTTAGATGTAGCTGCATGCGGGGATTTTTTCAGTTATGGAATGCCGATGGTATCGTTATTATCGCCTCTTTTCTCGCCGGGCTTGTCTTTCGGCGGATTTTTCTTTACTGCAGGGCGGGATTTGTTGTCTTTTTTGACCGGTTCAGCCGGACTGCGGCCCTTGTGCTCAGGATGTTTTTCCATGGGTAACGTTTATGGATATAGCAGGGAATACTATGCCAATTTCCGGTGGCACAGCATTTGGGGTACTGGGCGGCTAAAGGCGGTAAAAAGAAAAAGGCGGCAGGCTGAGGGTGTGGGCAAAAGCCTTTATGACCAATAATAACCCGCCTGTTTTGGCGTTTGGGAAGAAACGCCCATCCAATGTCCGATACCTACGCCAGTTTCTTCCGGTATTTACGTTTTGTGGTGCCGGATATGGAAGATGAAGTCTTTCAGGCCATGATCCCCGTGCTTACCGTAAAAACTTACCGCAAAGGAGCGATCATCAGCCCGGAAGGAAAGGTCAACAATCTCACTTCTTTCATCGACTACGGTGTGGTTATGCCGTATAATTTCATCGATGGAAAAAAGCATGTATACAACTTCTTCTTCGAGAACGAATTCACCACCGATTACGAGAGCTTCCTTACCCGCCAGCCAGCCAAATACGGCCTGGAAGCGCTGGAAGATACCCGGCTTATCAATCTTCATTACGACGATCTGCAAAAGCTCTACCAGCGTTTTCACAAACTGGAAAGGGTGGGCCGGCTGGCAGCCGAAGCGCAGTTCCTCCGGCTGGTGGAGCGCAGCTTTTCCCTGCAATCGGAAAAACCTGAAGAGCGTTACCTCCGCATCCTGAAGGAAAAACCGCAGGTACAGCAAAGGGTGCCGCAATACCTGCTGGCGGCCTTTGTGGGCATCACGCCGGAAGCGCTGAGCCGTATCCGTGCCCGTCTTGCCAAAGCCTGAATTTATTGATCCGGATCAACAGGTATCACTTTATGATCCGTTTTCTTTGCCTGACGACTCAACAAAATGATCAGGCAAATGAAGAAATACCTGTTACTGGCAGTCCTGTGCTGCCCTATCCTCACTGATGCACAGCAAACCATCCGCGGGCGCGTTACGGACGAAGCCTCCAAAACCCCTGTCCCGGGCGTTACGGTAGTAGTGCTGCATACACAACCCGCCATCGGCGCCATCACGGATGCCAATGGAGATTTCAGGCTTAGTGATGTGCCGCTCGGCCGGCAGTCCCTGCAATTCAGCTCCATGGGATATGAGACCATTGCGCTGAATGCCGTGGTGGTCACCGCCGGGAAAGAAGTAGTACTGCAGGTGGCGCTTACAGAAAAGTTCACCCGGCTGAAAGATGTGGAGATCACCTGGCAAAGAAGCAAAGACAAACGGTTGACCAATAACGATATGGTAGCCGTCAGCGCCAGGCCCTTCAATATGGATGAAACCAAACGGTATGCCGGCTCCCTCGGCGATCCCGCCCGGATGGCTGCCAACTTCGCGGGAGTAGTGTCCACCAACGACACCCGCAACGATATCATCATCCGCGGCAACTCCCCCAACAGCATGCTCTGGCAGTTGGAAGGGCTGAACATCCCCAACCCCAGCCACTTCGGCGCGCTCAACAGCATGGGTGGCTCGGTGAGCATGCTCAATAACAATAACCTGGACAAATCCGATTTCATGACCAGTGCTTTCCCCGCCCAATACGGCAACGCCCTGGCCGGCGTATTCGACCTCCGGCTGCGGGACGGCAACGATGAAAAACATGAATTCCTCGCACAGGCCGGGTTCAATGGATTTGAAGCCGGAGCGGAAGGTCCCGCTGGCAGGAAGAACAAAGCCACCTATCTTGTCAATGGCCGCTACTCTACCCTCGCGGCCTTCCAGCAACTGGGCCTCAATGTTGGCACCGGCTCCGCCACCCCGGAATATGCAGACGTCAATTACAAGATCAGCACACCCGTCGGGAAGAAGAGCAAACTTTCGCTCTGGGGCCTTTGGGGGCAGAGCAGCATCGACATCCTGGGACGGGATTATGATTCTACCCGCACGCAGGCTTACGGCAATGCGTACTCGGACCGGTATGCCCGTTATCAGACCAATATCACCGGTCTTACTTACGCGCATCGATTCGGCGCCCGCACCACCGCAAAGTTGACCATCGGCTACAGCAGCACCAATGAAAAATTCGACCGGGATTCGCTCAGCACGGACAATATCAACATCGCCACACCGGACTGGTACTGGCGTTTCGAAACGCGTAAATATTCCGCCGCGTTCAGTCTGCATCACAAATTCAACGCCCGGCACAATATCGTCACCGGTATCACCGGCGACCTCACCGACTATTCCATCTTCAATAAACGCATCTACAACGGCACTACCGACAAAGTGCTGGCGGATAAAGACGGGCAGCTATCCCTGCTGCAATCCTTCATTCAATGGAAATACCGGATCACCGACCGGTTAAGTCTCGTCAGCGGCCTGCATCATCAATACCTCAGCATCTCCGCCAGCCAAAGCCTGGAACCCCGGCTGGGCCTGAAGTACACCGTTCATCCCGCGCATACGCTGGGCATCGGTTACGGTCTGCATAGCCAGATGGACAACATCATGACCTATGCCGTGGTCACTCCCACGCCGCAGGGGAACATCTATACCAACGAATCGCTGGGCTTCGGGAAGAGCCATCATGCGGTATTGTCGTGGGACTGGCAGATCAGCGCCAGCACGCATCTGAAAACGGAAGGTTACTATCAGTCGCTTTTCGATATCCCCGTTACGCAGCGCCCCGGCTCATTCTCCACGCTCAACCTCGGCGCGGAAAGCATTCCCACGATCATGGACAGCCTGGTGAATGCCGGCACCGGCCGGAATTACGGCGTGGAGATCACGCTGGAACGCAACTTCAGTAAAGGGTATTACTACCTGCTCACCGCATCGGTATTCGATTCGAAATACAAAGGCAGCGATGGCATTGAACGTAATACGGCATTCAATATGGGCACCGTGTTCAATATCCTGGCCGGGAAGGAATGGCAGCTGGGCCGGCGGAACCGGGTGCTGGGGCTGAGCGGGAAGGTCTCCGCCGTGGGAGGGCGTTATCTTTCCCCTATCGATTACGCCAAATCCATCGAAGACGGGGAAGTGCAGTACGACGATACCCGCGCCTATTCAGAGAAACAAAGCAATTATTTCCGGGCGGACGTGAAGCTCTCCTACCGCGTGGAATACAAACGCGCCACATTGGAATTTTCGCTGGACCTCCAGAATGTCACCAACAACGAGAATATTTTCCGGCAGGACTGGAACGCAAGGCAGCAGCGCGTCACCGACAACTACCAGCAGGGATTCTTCCCGGTGCCGTTCATCCGGTTCACCTTCTGAATCTTTTTTGGACAAGGATGGCGTAAGGGCAGGTCAATTTATTGGCCTGCCCTTTTTGATTTTTCTTAATTTTATCCCCCCAAACCACACGCTATGATCAAGTTCACCGCTATCCTGAAAAAGTATGCAGACCAGGGCGAAAAGACCGGATGGACCTACATCGACATACCTGCAGACATTGCCGGCAAGCTCAAACCCGGGAATAAAAAATCCTTCCGCGTAAAAGGCCGGCTGGATGAATATGCCATTGAGCAGGTAGCGCTTATGCCCATTGGCGAAGGCGATTTTATCATGCCCGTCAATGCCACGATGCGCAAGGGCATCGGCAAGCGGCAGGGCGCTTCGCTGAAAGTGCAGCTGGAAGTTGATGACGCAGGTTTCAAGCTGAATGAGGAGTTCATGGCCTGTATGGAAGACGAGCCGAAAGCGCTGGCCTTTTTCAAAAGCCTGGCGCCGGGGCATCAGCGTTATTTCAGTAACTGGATAGACAGCGCAAAAACCGAAGGCACCCGCGCAAAGCGGATCGCACAGACGATCAATGCGATGGAAAAGAGCATGAATTTCGGGGAGATGATACGGGCGATGAAGGCGGAGAAGGATAGGTACTAGTTTAACTTTTCCTTAGTAAAAAACAGGATATCTTGTCCGCATACACCATGCGCAAGGTACTATCCTTCATATGCACGATCTGCCTGTTGTCTCTCTCCGCACAGGCACAATCCGTTCTGCAGGGACGGATACTCGGGCGCGATTCCCTCCCGCTGGCCGGTGTTTCCATTCAAAACATCAACACAAAAGCGATCACCATTTCCGGCAATGACGGTTTTTATTCGATCCCGGCAAATGATCCGGATACCGTTCTTTTCCGTGCTATCGGTTATGTTACATTGGCCCTGCGCGCTGCGCTCGTGCCGCAGTCATTATATCTGCGCCCTTTGGTGACTGATCTGCAGGGCGTGGAGATCATCAAACGCAACTATCTGAAAGATTCGCTGGAGCGGCGGGAGGAATTCCGGAAGGGGTTCGATTTCCGGCGGCCGAAATTCGGGGAGGTGGTGAAGGTCATTCCTATGGGTATCGGCATCAATATTCATCAGTTATACAAAGCCGTCTCTTTCAAAAGCAATAAAAAAGCGGATGTATTCAAGGAAAGATTGATCAATGATGAGCAGGACCGGTATGTGGACCAGCATTTCACGCCGGAGCTGGTGGCCAGGCTTACGGGGCTGGACGGGGACAGCCTGCAGCATTTTATGCTGCGTAACAGGCCGGGTTATGCGTTTGTGAGCGGGTCATCGCAGTATGATCTGTTGGTGTTTATCCGGCAGGCGGTGGAAAGGTACCGGCATCCCTGATTTTTTACTGCTCAATATACACCGCAATCTTCGGGAAAGCGATATGGAACCAGTGTGTGAAGGTTTCGGGGGCGGTGAGCAGCAGGCGGCGGACCTCATCGGGAGAGGCAAACTTATAGTTCATCACCTCGCTGCTGTCTGGCTGCACGGGGCCATCATACTGACCGATCAGCACATGATCGAATTCGTGCTCGGTGAGGCCATTGTCGAATTCCGCGCGGTAGGTGAAGCTGAATATCTCTTCCAGATCGCAGTCGAATCCCATTTCTTCCATGAGGCGGCGGTGAGCCGCGGTGAGAACGTCCTCATCCGGGAGGGGGTGGCTGCAGCAGGTATTGGTCCACAGTCCGCCGGAGTGGTATTTGTCCAGCGCGCGCTGCTGGAGCAGCAGTTCACCTTTGGCGTTGGTGATGAACACGGAAAAGGCGCGGTGGAGCAGACCTTTCTGGTGGGCTTCCAGTTTTTCCATAGTTCCGACAGGTTCGTCCTGTTCATTGACCAGTATGACGGGCGGTAGTAACATAGCGATAAAAATAACAATTTACGGCAGAATACTGCGAAATAACAGCAGTGGGGACGGTGTACCGGGGGACATGACGCTTTTGTCGGTGATATGTGGTTGCCGTACGGCACACCAGGCACAACAAGGTCATCACCGGGCGGGTCATTCACCGAAGCATGAAAAAGATATTTTATCTGGAGGGAGAGTCGGGTTAGAAGAAAATCGGGTTAAAAGCGGGCCACCTGGGCCTTTAGCATTTTACGGGCGAAGTGGATACGGCTTTTGATGGTTCCGAGTGGTTCTTCCAGGATATCGGCTATTTCGAAGTACTTGAATCCGTCGAGATACAGTACAAAAGGTTTTTTAAATATAACGGGCAATTTGTGCACGGAAGTCTGAATGTCTTTGATCCTCAATACGCTTTCCGCCTGATTTCCGATGATAACCTGCTGGGAATTGAGGAGGAAATCGTTGGAGGTGTTATCGAAGCAGAGGTGTTGTTTGGCTTTTCGCCGGTAGTTGTTAATGAAGATGTTGCGCATGATGGTGTAGAGCCAGGCGCGGATATTGGTTCCGGCGAGATACTTCTCCTGGTTGGAGAGGGCTCTGAACATGGTTTCCTGGTAAAGATCTTTTGCCGATTCGGCGTCTTTGGTCAACGTAATGGCGAAAGGTCTTAGAAAGTCAGCATTGCTGAGCAATAGGGTGTTAAATTCAGCGGATGACATATTGTTTAATTTTTGTTATTTCAATTTAAACAAAAAAAAGCGTTACTCCAAACAATTTCCGCGTTATTTTTCCGTTTGCGGGCACAGGATACGGATGATTAATAATTTAATAATCAATGATTAGTGTTTTGAATGGAGTATTTTTTGATAATTTGCTCAGGACGGTCAACAGGGGTATTTTATGTTTAACTATTCATTCATATTATTTAAAACAAATGTGATTTATGGTGTATATAGCAAAGCCGTGGGAGAACGGCATAATTATTTACGGAGAAAGTGCCGGGGTGGATTGGGGGTTTTGAAAAAATTCTCTCCGTTTTTTGATAAATTTGCCGGTTCAGCAGACGGACAAAGCATTTCAGCTTACCCGGATGGCGTTAACAAATAATCCCGTCACCTGATCTCAGTAACCAAATCCCGATAATGAAACCGAATCACAACATTGCAATCATTGGCCTGGGCTACGTAGGTCTGCCCCTGGCCATTGAGTTCGCTAAAAAATTCCCTACCCTTGGCTTTGACATCAACACCCACCGCATTGCCGAACTATCCGGCGGAGAAGATCATACGATGGAAGCAGACACCGAAGCGCTGCTATCCGTCATGCAGCCGGCACCGGATAAAGGACTGAAATTTTCCGCCAACCCGGAGGATCTCCGGCAGTGCAATATCTACATCGTTACCGTTCCCACGCCGATAGACCAGTTCAAAGCCCCGGACCTGAAGCCGCTCCTGAAAGCCACGGAGATGCTGGGTAGTGTGCTCAAAACCGGTGATATCGTTATTTATGAATCCACCGTATATCCCGGCTGTACGGAAGAAGATTGTGTTCCGGTGCTGGAAAAGGCATCCGGACTGCAATTCAACAAAGATTTCTTTTGCGGTTATTCCCCGGAAAGGATCAACCCGGGCGACAAGGTCAATACCCTCACCAAAATAAAGAAAGTGACCTCCGGCTCCACCCCCGGGATCGCGGACCAGGTGGATGCCCTGTACGGCAGCATCATCACCGCGGGCACCCATAAGGCGCCGAGCATCAAAGTAGCGGAGGCATCCAAGGCCATCGAGAACGCGCAGCGGGATGTCAATATCAGTTTTGTGAATGAGCTGGCATTGATATTTGACCGGATCGGTATCGATACCACGGATGTGATCGAGGCGGCGGGGACCAAATGGAATTTTCTCAAATATAAACCCGGACTGGTAGGCGGTCATTGCATCGGCGTTGACCCTTATTACCTGGCCCATAAAGCCGAATCCCTGGGTTACCACCCCCAGGTGATCCTATCCGGCAGGCGGGTGAACGACAATATGGGCATGTTTGTTGCCAATAAGGTGGTGAAGCTCATGATAAAAAAGGGGCATAAGATCGATGGCTCCAAAGCGCTGATCCTGGGGGTGACGTTCAAGGAGAATTGTCCGGATGTACGGAATTCAAGGGTGGTGGATATTTATAAAGAGCTGGTGCAGTTCGGTGTTTGTGTAGATGTGTACGACCCGCACGCCTCCCGGGAGATCGTGGAAAAGGAATACGGCATCGGGCTGTGCGATCCGCCGGAAACCGGCTATGATGCCGTGATACTGGCGGTTTCCCATAAGGAGTTCCTGGAAATGGACTTTTCGAAGATCACGAACGGGAAAAATGCGGTAATATTCGATACAAAATCATTTTTAGACCGGGAAATGGTGGACGGAAGGCTGTAAAATGCCCACTGATTTTCAATTGGCTAACATTTATATGTTATTTTTAATAAATTTGCCGATCCTTTTTCGTGAACCCCGGATATGGCAGGGGATTTGCGAATAACGGCCAACATTCAATTAATCCGAGAAAAGCTTTATATCTGAATACTGCATGAAGAAATTAATATTGGTCCAAATTTTCTTGCTGGCAGGTTTGTGTGCGTTTGCCCAGATACCCTCTCCGACCCAGATACAGCAAATGAAGGTGGAAAATCTGTCGGATGAGCAGGTACGCCAGATGGTGGCGGAGATGAAGCGGAACAAGATATCGTTTGATCAGATAGACAGTTATGCCCAACAGAAAAGCATTCCCCAATCGGAAGTCATCAAGCTGAAAGACCGGATCAAAATGCTTAACCTGGATAAAGAACTGACCGGAAATGGCCAGCCGCAGGTCGTGGAACAGGAACAGGCCGACCGTTCCGTGAGTGACGGCACCACCATATCCGCCCGGGATATAGAACCGATGACCGAAGCGGAAAGAAAAAGGGCGAAAATATTCGGGGCAGAGCTTTTCAGCAATAAAAATCTCACTTTCGAGCCTAACCTCCGCATGGCCACCCCGCCCAACTATCAGCTGGCGCCGGGTGACGAAGTAGTGATAGATGTATATGGATACTCCGAAGTACAGCATAAATTGAAGGTTTCCCCCGAAGGACATGTGCGCATCCCCTATCTCGGTCCGGTGTACGTTAACGGGCTGACAATGGATGCGGCCACCACCCGCATCACCCAGCAGCTTACCTCCATCTATGGCGGCATCAAATCCGGTAACACTTTCGTGCAAGTGTCCCTGGGCAATATCCGGAGCATCCGGGTATTACTGATCGGGGAAGTAGTGCGGCCGGGTTCTTATACTGTGCCCTCCCTGGCTACAGTGGCCAATGCATTATACGTATCAGGTGGGCCTGATGAAAACGGCTCCTTCCGCGATATCCAGGTGATCCGCAACGGGCAGCCGGTCGCGCATTTTGACCTGTATGATTTCCTGCGGGACGGTGATCTGACCAATAACATTGTACTGCAGGACCAGGACATCGTAAAGGTGAATCCCTACAAAACACGGGTGGAACTGACCGGGGAAGTTAAACGTCCCGCTATATTCGAGGTCAAAGACGGCGAAACGCTGCAGGATGTGATCAATGTTGCCGGCGGGTACACGGATATTTCTTTTAAAGATGTGATCAGGGCTTACCGTATCAATAATAAGGAACGGGAGGTGGTGAATATTTCGGCGGATGAAGTGGCGGCATTCCAGCCACGCTCCGGCGATAAATATTTCGTGGACGCGGTACTGAACCGCTTCTCCAACCGCGTGATGATCTCGGGGGCAGTGTTCCATCCCGGAGAATATGCGCTGGAAAGCAATATGACCGTAGCCGACCTGATCAAAAAAGCCGATGGGGTGAAGGAAGAGGCCTCCCTGGGCCGCGCGATCATCTTCCGGCTGAATGAGGACTACACCCCTGCCGGGACCAGTTTTAGCCTGGATGATGTACTGTCCGGCAAACAAACCGTGGCCCTCAACCGGGAAGACAGTGTGGTGATCTATTCCAAGCTGGAGCTGCGGGAAGATTACCAGGTGAAGATCAGTGGACAGGTGAATTCCCCGGGGTATTTTACGTATGCGGATTCCCTGCATGTGGAAGACCTGATCCTGATGGCCGGGGGCCTTCGCGATGCGGCCTCCCTGAAAAGAGTGGAGGTAGCGAGGCGTATCCGCGGGAAAGCCTATAATCCGACTGATTCTGCTGTAGCTATCGTGGCGCAATTTGATATTGCGGCTGATTTGAGTCCCTTAGCCGGGTTTGCCTTGCAGCCGTTTGATGAGGTGGTGATACGGAAATCCCCTACTTATGTGGAGCAGGCGACTGTTTCTATTGACGGGGAGGTGGTGTATCCGGGGGCTTATACCATCAATTCCAAAAGAGAGCGGATATCTGACCTGATGAAAAGAGCGGGGGGATTGAGGCCAGAGGCATATTCCGAGGGGGCCGTGCTTTTGCGGAGGACATTTGCGAATTCTTCGGATAGTGCGCTGCTGGAGAGTAAATTGCAGGTGTATTATAATAAGTTGCAGGATAGTGCGGATATTTATAAAGTCCAGAACACGATTTCGCGTAAAGATCAGCTGCTTGGCATTAACCTGGAGGAGATCGTTAAACATCCAGGGTCGAAGTTTGATCTGTACCTGGAGGAAGGAGATGTGATCAGGATTCCCAAGAAATTACAGACGGTACAGTTATTTGGGGAGATCTATTTTCCGAAGAAGGTGCGGTTTGACAGGAGGATTGATTTTAGGGATTATATTCGTGGGGCTGGGGGTTTTACGAATGGGGCGTTGAAGAGGAGGAGTTATGTGGTGTATGCGAATGGGGAGGTGAAGAGTACGCGGAAGGTTTTGTTTTTTAATAGTTATCCTAAGGTGAAGCCGGGGGCGGAGATTTATGTACCGAAGAAAAGCGAGCGCAAAGGACTGTCCGGACAGGAGATTGTGGGTCTGTCCACTGGTATTGCTTCCATAGCCTTGATTATTTTTACGATTCTGGACAGGACTAACTAACCGCCTTTTAAGGTGAAAAATTATATAGCATCCCATGGAGTCAACAAAACCTGTTTCCTTTAAGCAAGAAGATGAGATATCGTTAAAGGATCTCATTCTGAAAATTCAGGAATGGCTAAAATATTTAAGAAGAAAATGGCTTACTATACTAATCTTTGGCATTTTAGGGGGAAGTTTAGGGCTTACATATTCGTTTATTAAAAAACCGGATTATACAGCAGAACTGACTTTTGTACTGGAAGACAGCAAAGCTAATACTTTAGGGGCATACGCTGGTCTGGCAAGTCAATTCGGGATAGATCTGGGCGGAGCATCCGGGAATGGAATTTTCAGTGGTGATAATATACTCGAGTTTCTAAAATCGCGGCTAATGATAGAAAAAGCCCTGTTATCTCCAATGATCGGACAAAATAAAGTTGAAAGTCTTGCCGATTATTATTTAGACATAAGCGGGTTGGCCGAGGCTTGGGAAAAAGATTCCTCCCTTAAAAACATACGCTACCCGCTTACAGAGAACAGGAATAACTTCACCCTTAAGCAAGATAGTGTTCTGAATGTAATTTATACAACTCTTCTCAAGAAAAACCTAACCGTTGTTAAACCGGACAAGAAACTAAGTTTTATTTCCGTACAATGCATCTCAAAAGACCAGCATTTTTCAAAGCTTTTTATTGAACGTCTGGTGAAAGAAGCGATAGATTTTTATGTACAAACCAAAACCCAAAGGTCAAAGATCACTGTAGATAAGCTGCAAGAAAAACTTGATTCCATCACGTTTCTGCTTAATCGAAAGACTTTATCCGTTGCCGCGTCCCAGGATATGAATTTAAATCCTGCGCGAAGTGTGGCCGGAGTAAATATAGAACTCGCATCCAGAGATAAAATGGTGTTGCAGACGATGTATGCCGAGGTAATGAAAAACCTTGAGCTGAGCAAAATGGCTATGGCACAGGAAACGCCTATCATACAAATAGTAGATACTCCGATCCTTCCACTTAAAAAAGAAAAATTAGGGAAACTGAAAGGACTGATAATAGGCGGATTCCTCGGTGGTTTCTTAATTATTCTCTGGTTGCTTATCAGGCGTATCTATAGTGAAACAATGAGTCAATAAAATATTTGATGCAAAGCCCTTCTGGAGTCGAGTATTGCTAAAATGCAACACCACTAATATTCCCGAGATGGACTATTAATTGTATAAATTAACTATTATATGAAAGTTGTAATTCTTGCCGGCGGTTTAGGCACACGGTTATCAGAAGAAACATCCTTAAGGCCGAAACCAATGGTAGAAATAGGGGGTATGCCTATTCTATGGCATATTATGAAAATATACTCCTCTTATGGATTTAATGATTTTGTCATTTGCCTTGGGTACAAAGGATATATCATTAAAGAATACTTTGCGAACTACTTCCTGCATAAATCAGATGTGACCATTGACCTGAAGAATAACTCGCTAAGTATCCACGACTCACAGGCTGAACCCTGGACTGTAACTCTGGTGGATACCGGAATTTCGTCCATGACAGGAGGAAGAATTAAAAGAATTGAGCGATTTATTGGTAGCGAGTCATTTTTTCTCACATATGGAGACGGCGTTGGCGATATAGATATTCCCCAGCTCTTGGAATTCCACCGTAGCAATAATAGAACCTGCACGGTTACCTCCGTACAACCGTCAGGCCGGTTCGGAACTTTAAATATTAAGGATGACATGAAAGTGGAATCTTTTATTGAAAAACCCAAAGGAGATGGCGCATGGATCAATGGCGGTTTTTTTGTGTGTGCCAACCAGAAATTTTCAAATACATAGCGGGCGACGACACAGTTTTTGAAAAGGAACCTCTTGAGAATCTCGCCAAAGATGGCGAACTGGTCGCTTTTAAACACACTGGTTTCTGGCGACCGATGGACACTCTTCGTGACAAACAGGGCCTTGAAGAATTGTGGAACTCGGGAAATGCACCTTGGAAAATAGTTTGAGATGAAAGAAAAGATTGATATTATAACAAATGCCTTTGCCGGCAAAAGGGTATTTGTTACAGGTCATACAGGCTTTAAAGGATCCTGGATGGTTGCATGGTTACACCTGTTGGGGGCAAATGTTAGAGGATATGCATTGGCCCCGCAGGGAAAAGATGCACTTTACTCTCAGATCGACGGCGATAAGTTATGTGATTCGGTTATCGCCGACATCCGGGACGAGGCAAAATTAAAGCAGGAATTAGTCTCTTTCCGGCCGGATTTCGTTTTTCATCTTGCCGCCCAGCCTCTGGTAAGGAAATCGTACGAAATTCCGCTGGAGACATTTGATACGAATGTAATGGGCACTGCATATGTATTAAATGCAGTGCGGGATGTGTCTACCCCCTGTACGGCCGTGATAATTACCACTGACAAGGTTTACGAAAACAGGGAATGGCTATACCCGTACAGGGAAAATGAGCCACTGGGCGGATATGATCCGTATAGCGCAAGCAAAGCCGCCTGTGAAATTGTTTGCGGGGCATACAGAAACAGCTATTTTAATCCTTCTGACTATGTAACTCATAAAAAATCTATCTCGACTGCAAGAGCCGGAAATGTTATTGGTGGCGGCGATTGGGCTGAGAACAGAATTATCCCTGATCTTATAAGGGCGTTTAGCAAAAAACAGGAATTGTCGGTAAGAAACCCGGAAGCTATACGTCCCTGGCAACACGTAATGGAACCGCTATTCGGCTATCTTCTACTGGCTGCATTGATGGCCAAAGAACCTATCCGGTTTGCCGCAGCGTGGAACTTTGGGCCCGAAGCGAAAGACACTCTTACAGTGAAGGATCTCGTTGAAATCGCAATCAAGCAATGGGGCAGCGGACAGATGAGGGTTGAGAACCCCAAACACCAATACCATGAAGCAAATTTACTGAAACTGGACATCAGCATGGCCGTCGGCATGTTAGGCTGGACTCCTCGCTATTCTGCAGAAAAAAGTATCGAAGTAACCATAAACTGGTATAAGGACTATCTGGATGGAAAGAATGCATTTGACATTATGAAAGATCAAATTAAAGCCTATACAAGTTGAAGATACTAATTACAGGTGGCAGCGGTTTTCTTGGAAAACATCTTATCAGGCATTTATTAGCCGAAAAGTATCATGTAATTGCACTGTTACGTAAAAACTCTGATATCAGCAGATTGCCGGTCAAAGACCAACAGCTCAGTTTGGTTTTTATTGAAGAGCTGGATTATGATAATTTCTTCAAGGCCGAGGCGCCCTTTTCTGCAATGGTACATTGCGCCACTAACTATGGCAGAACCGCAACGGGGTTATCAGAAGTATTGCAGGATAACTTGATGTGGCCTACCCTGCTTCTGGAATATGGTATCAAATATTCCTGTGGATTATTTATTAATACAGACACCTTTTTTGCGAAACAACAAAAGGCTCAAAGTTACTTGCAGGCATACGTATTATCCAAATACCTGTTCCGGGAAATACTGAAAGCGAAAAGCAGCATCATCCCTGTCGTGAACTGCAGACTGGAACATGTTTACGGCCCAGAAGATGGAGCGGCAAAATTCACGACATACATACTTCGTGAATTGCTGAAGAATGCAGAGACCATTGAGTTATCTGATGGCTGGCAAAAAAGGGACTTTGTATACATTGAAGATGTGGCCAGAGCCTATGCTTTGATTCTCAACTATTTACCAAGGTTTCGCGGGTTCTCAGAATATGAAATAGGTACCGGAGAGAGCCATTCTATCCGGGAATTTGTTACAACCCTAAAAAACATGATACCAGGGAACAATACTATTTTAGACTGGGGGGCCTTACCAATGCGAAGAAACGAAATCGAAGATTCATTTGCCGATATATCAGCCCTCCTGAACCTAGGATGGGCTCCGAAGTTCGATCTTAACAAAGGAATTTATCACTTATTAGAACACCATAAAGTCCATGGAATTTAAGAACCTAGATATGCAACTGGCGGCTACTTTAAAAAGCGTCGCAGAGAAGAATGTAAATAGAATTATAACTCCAGGCAAAGACTACATACCTGTAACAGGAAAAATTTTAAGCAGCGATGATCTGTTGCTGGGGGTAGATGCTGTATTGGACGGATGGCTTACAACTGGAAGATTCGGCCCCCTTTTTGAACGCGAGTTTGCAAAATGGTTCGGTTCACGCTTCTCTACGCTTGTGAATTCCGGTTCTTCCGCAAATCTTGTCGCATTTTATGCCCTTACTTCCCCAAAATTAGGTGACAAGGCCATTCAACCTGGTGACGAAGTGATTACCGTTGCAGCGGGGTTCCCGACAACCGTTAACCCCCTTATTCAATTTGGGGCCATACCGGTTTTTGTGGATGTTGATATTCCAACATACAACATCAAGGCAGAATTGATAGAACAGGCAGTTAGTCCTAAAACCAAAGCAATCTTTATTGCTCACACATTAGGCAACCCATTTAATCTCGATGAGGTAATGCGTGTAGCAAAAAAATATAATCTTTGGGTAGTAGAAGATGATTGCGATTCACTCGGAGCTACATATAAAGGAAGAAAAACTGGCACTTTTGGAGATCTGGCCACGGTATCATTTTATCCAGCCCATCATATTACCATGGGTGAAGGAGGTGCAGTGCTTATCAATAACACGTCTTTAAAGAAATTTGTGGAAAGCTTCAGGGACTGGGGCCGTGATTGCTGGTGCGAGCCGGGTAAAGACAATACTTGCGGCAAACGGTTCGACTGGCAATTAGGTGAACTACCTTGCGGCTATGACCACAAGTACACATATTCTCATATCGGGTTTAATCTTAAAGTAACAGATATGCAGGCGGCCATCGGGCTCAGCCAGTTAAAAAAGGCTGATATCTTCGTGGAGAGGAGAAAAACTAATCACAAATTACTTTATAAGAAGCTCAAACAGTTTGAAGAACATTTTATTCTCCATGAGGCAACTGAGCACAGCGATCCCAGCTGGTTCGGCTTTATGATCACCCTGAGAGAAGGAAGCAAATTGAATAGGAACGCTCTTGTTCAGCATCTGGAAGAAAAAAAAATAGGCACACGGCTACTGTTTGCTGGCAATCTGGTAAAACAACCTGCATACAAAAATATACAGAAAAGAATAGTCGGCGATCTTACCAATACGGATATTATCATGGAGCGATCATTCTGGCTGGGTGTCTGGCCGGGATTAAATGAAGAACATTACGATTATATTTCGGAAACGATCAAAATCTATATTCATACGCTCTAACTTACCATAGAAAGTAACAGGATGTTATTATCAATTTTGATACCGACCTATAACAGGCAAAAATTCTTATTAAAGAACCTTGAGATTCTTTGCGCCATTATTACTGAAAATAACCTAAATAACGATGTTGAAATAATCATTTCAAACAATTGTTCACCTGATTCAACATCACAAAAAGTCAGGATATTCATGGAAATGTATCCGGACATCAAGATTACTTTTTTCGACCAGCCACAGAATATCGGCTTAGAAGCGAATGCGCTGCTTGTATTGAGCGAATCACATTCCGAATATGCAATGTACCTTGGGGATGATGACTATCTGACTAAAGAATATCTCGTACAGCTTGTTAAAAGGATTAAGGTATGCAGGGATATTTCATGCATAATTCCATCATACCAGAATATCAACCCGGAGGGGAATCATATCAATGATGGACGTGACATTGGACTTAAAAGCCAAGTTTATTCAGGAGGATTTGAAAACTGTCTTGAAAATTCATTCAGAGGTCACCAGTTAAGCGGCCTGACATTCAAGCAGGAAGGCCTGCTGGATACGTACAGAAAAAATGCTGTCCAAAATATGTATCCGTTTATCTATTTTGTTTCCAGGTGCTGCTTAGATGGGAAAACATGGCATTTTACAGACTACCCCGTGTTGGTAACTGCAGCTCCGCAAAAAGATAAGGATTGGGGCTATGGCAACGATGGACTACTCGCGAATATTTTTGATAATTATAAAAAACTCGAAGGTATAAATACAATTCAGCGATCTAAGCTGGAACTTAGATTCTTGTTTAGGCAACATTGGAGATATGATATGTATCTGTCAAAGGGAAAACTAATTTTCGCCAATGTGGTACTAAATATAATAAAGAGCCGAAATACAAGCTGGCCAACTAAGATTATCTTTCCAGGTTATATTACTTATCGAATGGTACGTAAAATAGTGCGAAAATGTCTTCCTTAAAAAAGCAATTCCTTACAGGCGTAGTATATTCTGTAGGAGCAAAATATATCGGCTTATTCGTTCAATTAGTGATCACCGGAATCCTCTCAAGGATACTGAAGCCCGATGATTTTGGTATTGTCGCCATTGCAACCGTTTTCATCCTGTTCTTTACACTATTAGGTGAGGTGGGGATCGGCGCCGCTATTATTCAAAATAAGATGCTTTCCCCAAAAGAAATACAAAGCATTTTCTCTTTTTCAATTTACATTGGCATAACCCTCGCATTTGTATTTTTTTTATTATCAGGCAAAATCGCGGATTTTTACAATCGGCCCGAGCTAGAAAGAATCTGTCGGCTGCTTTCCTTAAATATCCTGTTTGCCAGCTTCAACGTAGTATTAAATGCCCTGCTGCTTAAGGAAAAAAAATTCAGGTTTATTGCGTTAAGAACCCTATTGATACAGATCATAAGCGGCATCATTGGTATTGCAGCTGCATATGCAGGGCTTAAAACCTATGCGTTGATTCTATATGCGATTTCCGCTTCTGCTTCTATGTTTATCTTCAATTACCTAAAAAGTCCGCTCTCCTTCGAGCTATTCCCCAAATTACCTGCAATCCGAAAAATATTCAGATACTCTGCCTATCAGTTCCTTTTTAATTTCATCAACTATTTCTCACGTAACCTCGATAAATTACTGATCGGAAAATTCCTTTCCCCAGTATTATTGGGTTTCTATGACAAGGCATACCGCTTGATGCTGCTGCCCGTCGAAAATCTCACCTACGTATTGGCGCCGGTTATCCACCCTTTTTTTTCGGATTTCCAGCAGGATAAACAGCGGATTCTTGAAAATTATATGAAAATTGTACGGGTGCTGGCGCTAGTTGGTTTTCCTATTTCCGTTTTCCTTCATTTTTCGGCAGCAGAACTAATATCCATCATTTTTGGTCCGCAATGGGGCGCGGCGGTTCGCCCCTTCGAGATACTGGCCTGGAGCGTTGGCCTCCAGATAGTTCTTTCAAGTGCAGGCCCCATCTTTCAGGCCGCCAATAATACTAGGCTGCTGTTTATCTCCGGTTTATTGTCAGCAATAATTATGGTGTTAGGCATATTGTACGGTATTTTATTGCCAAAAGCCTGGACGGTGTCGCCTATGGTCTGCTCACCGCATTCTTTATTAACTTCGTACAATGCTACTTGATGCTCATCAAAATGCTGGATGGGAGTTTGTCCGTATTCATCGGGCTATTCAAGGTCCCCTTGATACTGGCAGCTTTCGTGTTTGTTTTGGAGGGATTACTGAACAAATTTGTGCAGTTGCACCATCCTATCGGCAGTTTTTTACTCAAATCCGCTGTTTTAGCGATAGCATTAGTTATTGGCGTGATAATATCGGGGGAGCATCGCCAGCTAATAAAATTATTACAAACATTACTAAAAAGACGATAATACAACAACCTGCATTACGACAGTTACTATGATAAGTACCAAGAAAAGAATAGCTTTTTTTACGCACTATACAGAATTATATGGTGCGAACAAGTCATTGATCAACTTGGCGGAAGGGCTCCTCAAAGCGCAACTGGCTGAAGTAATGCTGGTAACGCCAGCCGAAGGCAAAATAACAGGGTTTGCCAAAAAAAACAGCATTCCGTACCTGATACTTCCTTTTTATAACGAAATTCAATATAATCCAAGAAAGGGAATAACCGGCACACTAAAAAACATTTTCAAGCTGCTCTACAACTGGATGCTGGTTCTAAGGCATTCCCGGAAGCTGGACAGATTCGACATTATCCATTCGAATTCCTCTGCTACCCTCATTGGTGCATATTTTGCCCGATGGAAACAAAAGCCGCACATCTGGCATATCAGGGAATACGGATGGGAAGACTATAAATTCACCTACAATTTCGGATACTCGTATTTTCAGCGCTGGTTAAACAGATCCTCGGCAATAATTGGGATTAGCGAGGCCATTTATCAGCAAAGGATAGCTTCCAGCCTTGTAAAAACAAAAGTCGTGATATATAACGGCGTGATCTTCGCCGACGATATTCCTCCCCCTTCAATTGATCCGGAAACACAGCGCATATCCGACAAAGTAATCTTTGCCATTATCGGACTGATAAGGGAAGAGAAAAATCAAATGGAGGCCTTACAGGCATTTCAGCAAATTAATGAGATGCACAACAAAGCAGAGTTGTGGATCATTGGGGATGGCGATCCTGAATATATTCATGTGCTGAAAACATTCGTATCCCGAAACGGCCTCAGTAATTGTGTGAAATTCACCGGATTTTTGGATGATATAACACCGGTATACAAATCACTGTATTGCCTTCTCATGTGTTCAACCAATGAGGCGATGGGTAGGGTTACTATTGAAGCGATGGTAAATGATGTACCGGTTATCGGGTATAACAACGCAGGTACTGCGGAAATCATCAGGGACAATTACAACGGCTTGTTATATTCCGATGGGCCTGCTGAATTGTCCCAAAAAATGAAGTTGCTTCTTAACAACAGCGGGCTCGTAAAAAAAATAAAACACAACGCCCGCCTCGAAATACTGGAAAAATTCACCATAGAAAAATATAGCGAAAGCGTTTATAATATTTATAAAAACGTATTGTTTTCTACTCATTGAATTACTAACTTACTTTAATAAAACGGATACATGGAGCCATTAATTTCAATTATTACAGTTGTATACAACGCAGCTGAAACATTGGAAGAAACCATAAAAAGCGTTATTACCCAAAAATACCAACGACTTGAATATATAATAATTGACGGGGGCTCCACTGACGGAACACTGGACATAATAAAGGAATACGAAGATAATCTTACCAAATGGATAAGTGAAAAGGATAAAGGCATCTATGATGCTATGAATAAGGCACTGCAGCTTGTTACCGGGGACAGGGTGTATTTCCTGGGAGCAGACGATACGCTCCGTGAAAATATTCTCCATAATATCAGCGACTACCTGAAAGATGATAAAAAGGTCTATTACGCCAATGTATGGTACATACACCGTAAAATTACCTACGATGGCAAATTCAGTAAATTTAAATTCGCATTAAGGAATATCAGCCACCAGGCAATATTTTATCCGGCCACAGCTTTCAAGAATCAAGAATTTGAACTTCGATATAAATACCTGGCAGATTATGTGTTTAATCTGAAGCTTTTCGGTTCAGGAAAATTCGAATGGGAATACATTCCGCTAACTGTGGCCAATTATAACGATGGCGGATCCTCGGGAAGTAACCCGGACAATCAGTTTGATGCTGACCGTTTTACTTTGCTGCAGTCGGCATTTCCATTTTATGTGTATTATTACGCCAAGATGCGGTCATATATAAAGAAAATCGTCAGAAATGGATAACTATGAGTTCCTGAAAATATTCTCATCCAATCTGCATATTTATGTTCTGGTACTGATTTCTTTATCAGTATTATACTATCTCTTGTTCAGGAAAGTCATTTACGGAATTATGGATCCATATTTCCTGAGCCTTGTATACTCCACTTTTGCTACCAGCGTGGTAGTGTTTCTATATTTCACAGAGCATATTTCTACTTATCTGTTTATAAATTTCTGTCTCTCCCAGACAGCCTTTTTTATTGGTTTTTTTGCACTAAGGAAGGTTAACCTCCTCAATACACCCAAAGAAACGTCGAGGCCTTTGGGCAATACCCCGTTTACCAAACTGATTTTTTTTCTTATTACCTCGTCCATGTTCATCGTCTTTCAATTCTATACCTATTGGGAAAGAGGCATCCCACTTTTCTATGCATCCAGGCTTGAATATTTTGAAGGAGGCTCCGGTTTTGGCATCTTCTCAAGGTTTCTCAGCGTGTTGACTGTTGTTTCCTTATACGCTTTCATGGACCTCCTGTCTTCCAGAAAGGCCTACAAATCTTTTTCTCTTTTCTTCTACGCATGCTTTTATGTCCTGGTTCTCTTTGCAAGCCTCCTTCTATCAGGTAGCAAATCGTCGTTCCTGATTATTATGTTCGTTGCATTTAGCTACTTCTATTTTAACGGAAGGATTAATGAGCTGATGGCTGTCTGGAAGAAATGGCGAACGATAATACTAAGCTCTTGCTTCATCTTAGTTTTGTTTATCATTACCATACAGGGTGGACAGGAAGGCGGAAATATTCTTACATCCATTACAATGCTTGGCTATCGGTTTATGAGTAGTGGCGACATATTCTGGTATTCTTATCCAAACGACCTCGTTTTTACATACCCCTATCACATCAATGGGTTCCAGATGCTGTTTAACGATCTCCTGGGATTCCTCCGCGTATATTCGTGGGAACAACTAAGATTTCATCCCGGCGAATATTTTTATAAACTACATCACTATTCTGAAATAACTCAGGGGGCGAATGCGCGCCATAACCTGTTCGGGCTATTATATTTCGGATACGGCGGTTCTGTTATTTTTTCCTTTTGCCTTGGCTTACTGGTTTCATTTGTCAGGTTCCAGCTACCTAGGTATAGCAGATATAAAGGAATAATCCTCCCTTCATTTGCAGCTTTTTTGTTTATCAAAGGGCTTTCGCTGGAAGGTGACCCTACATTGTTCTTTACCAGCCTAAACAATGTCCTGGTTGTTTTTTTTCCGGTCCTTATTATATATTTACTTGTAGAATCGTTTTTCAGGGTCAAAAATGTATATGCCTAAATTGTCAATAATTATTCCGTATTATAAAGGAAAGAGTTTTTTAATCCGGCTTCTTGATTCAATTTTCCGGTCTTATTCAGGTATCTCAGGTAAATTGGATATTGAAATACTAATCTTGATCGATTGTAGTACTCCACTTGATGTCGTTACAACTTTGATCAATGACAACTTAACCGCGGAACAATCGGGGATTATCAAAATATTCCGGAACGAAAAAAACTTTGGAGTAGCCCGTACCAGAAACAGAGGTTTTAAACTTTCTATTGGAGACTATATCCATTTCATTGACCAGGATGATGAAATAAGCACTGACTTTTTTGAAACAATATTGCCTCTCCTTGGTAAAAAAGACTTCATATTATCCAACGGGATCATAATGGATACGGACAGCAAGGTACAATATCAGCTATATAACCTCGCACCTGTAGTAAATCTCAGGAAACTGATCCTGAAATCCTTCATCCGCTCCCCAGGGCAGGTGGTACTAAAAAGGGCACTCGTGGAAGACATCCGGTTTACCTCTGCGAGAAAATATTTCGGGGCAGACGATAAGTTTTTCTGGATTGACATTTACCTTTCAACCAAAGAAATAAAATCAGCTTACATTAACAAATGCTTGTATATAGCTCATAAACATAGGAAAAACTACAGCAATAATTACAGAGAGCTATCCTTAAGTTGCCTTGAACTTTGGGAACAATTCCGCCCACGGATGAATTCCCCGCAGCAAATTGCCCTGATGGAGCAAGACATCCGGATACAACGGTTTATACTGAGAGACTTTCGCTCTGCCGGTGATCGACTCCGTTGTTGCTGGGACTTCCTGATGTATAAGGTCGACCTCAACTCATTTATCAGGTTTTTAAACAAGAGTATTAAAAAACTGTACACTAAGTAATGAAGATTGCATTCATACTTCCCGCGTTGGCTAACAAAGGTCCCATTGTTGTTGCCAGGGATATAATAAATGTGCTGGTGAAAGAAGGCCATGTGATCGATGTGTTTTTTTTTGACGAGAAAAATGAAATCGCTCTCGATGCCTCCTCTTCCAGGAAAATCACTATGAAGGAGACAATCCCGTTCGATGAATACGACATCGTTCACAGCCACGGCCTTCGGCCGGATTATTATATATGGAAACACAGGCGGCATATCAGGACAAAATGTTGTACTACCATGCATAATTATATTCATGAAGACCTCAAATTCCAATACAATCAACTGGTAGCTACGCTCTTCGGCTTTTTATGGACACGCTTCCTGAAAAAACAGGACCACGTTTTTGTATTAAGTAACCATATGAAACAATATTACACCCGTTGGATCTCCGCTGATAAAATCGAAGTGATTTACAACGGAAGGTCTTTTCCTGATATAGGGAGCGCTCTCCGGCAGGACGAGTTAGCGAAACTAGAGAAATTAAAAAAGGAATTCATTGTGCTTGGCGTTATAGCCCAGCTTACTAAACGGAAGGGGATTGATCAGGCTATAAAAATACTACCTCAGTTGCCCGGGTACTGCTTATTAGTTGTTGGCGACGGTAAAGAAAAGGAACAGTTGGAGCGACTAGCTGAACAATATAAGGTAGAAGACCGTTGTATATTCTGGGGTTATCATAAAAATGGGAGCCTGTTTATGTCTCTCATAGATATTTATCTTATGCTCTCCAGATCCGAGGGTTTCCCTCTTTCGCTAATAGAAGCTGCATCCCAGGGCATCCCCACTGTATGCTCGGGGATACCAATTTTCAAAGAGGTATTTACCCAACAGGAAGTAACGTTCTTTGAGCTGGAAAACGAACAGTCCTTATTTCAGGCCATCACATCCATCAATTACCTTAGGGATACATATAGCCAGAAAATAAGCCAGTTTTACCAGAACAGATTAACAGCTGAGATCATGGGTAATA
Organism: Chitinophaga sp. XS-30; assembly: GCF_008086345.1. Taxonomy (NCBI): domain Bacteria; kingdom Pseudomonadati; phylum Bacteroidota; class Chitinophagia; order Chitinophagales; family Chitinophagaceae; genus Chitinophaga; species Chitinophaga sp. XS-30. The sequence goes on from NZ_CP043006.1 coordinate 571,567, forward strand.
ATTACCTGCTGGCCTATAAAAGGCTGGCTGCAGTCAACTAAATGGGAAATTTTATTATCTTCCTTAATATTTCAAAAAATAATACATAAAAGTTTCTAGTGCGATCTATGAGTAAGTTTGAGTTTTCTGTACTTATACCAGTGTACTTAAAAGAAAATCCTTCATATTTCGATGTTGCGTTATCAAGCATTGTAAATCAGACCTATCTGCCTGCTGAAGTTGTAATTGTGGAAGATGGGCCACTGACGAATGAGCTCGATACCATTATTGACGATTATTGCGGTCGGTTTCCCGGTCTTTTCAATATTATAAAGCTGGCACAAAACCAGGGAATGGGAGCTGCCATGAACATTGGACTTCAAAATTGTAAGTACGAATGGGTGGCACGCATGGACTCTGACGATATTTGCCTTAAAGACCGTTTTCAGAAACAGGTAAGTTTCCTCCAGAAACACCCGGAACTGGATGCATTAGGCAGCTTTACCGAAGAATTCCGCTCCCAGCCGGGAGATTTCGGGAAAATACGCAAGCTTCCCACTTCCCATGCAGCTATTCTTGAATATGCCAAAAGGAGAAGCCCAATCAACCATATGACCATAATGTACCGGAGGAAAAAAGCTATTGAGGCCGGTGGCTATTGGGACAAAAAAATATTTGAGGATTATAATCTATGGTACCAAATGCTAAAAATGGGTTGTAAATTCAACAACCTTGAAGAAGTACTGGTGGATGTAAGGGTTGGTAACAATATGGTAGGCCGGCGCAAGGGCCTGAATTACTTCAAACAGGAATTCGGATTCTTTAAACAAATGAAAAATGAAAAATTTATCAATACTGCCCAATTCCTGGAAGCAATCAGTGTCAGATTTCTTTTCCGTATCATGCCGAAGGTGCTGCTTGAAAAAGTGTACTATCTACTGCTGAGAGATAATAAGAAGTGACGGCAATCTTTTACTCACGATCTCAAAGTTTAAATTACACCCATATGAGTGAATCAATTTACAATGATGGAGAATACCTTGCAAATAACCCTACCTGGCATATGGAAGATTCTCCTTGGAAAGCTTCCAATATTGTGAGACTAATGCGAAAAAATGAACTTGACATTAAAAGTATCTGTGAAATAGGATGTGGCGCAGGCGAAATACTAAACCAGTTATGGAATAAGCTGGATAACAGCATACAATACCACGGTTACGAGATATCTGGCGATGCCTATGTGATGTGTAAAGTCCGGGAAAAAGAACGCTTGCAATATGTGAACGCCGATCTACTCGCGGAAAATAACAAAGACTTCTATGATCTGCTGCTCGTGATTGATATCTTTGAACACATTGAAGATTACTTTTCCTTTCTGAGAAAATGCAAAAACAAAAGCACCTATAAAATATTCCACATCCCCCTCGACATCTCTGTACAAACCGTACTCCGGAACTCCCCTTTTTTAGTTAACCGGCAAAAAGTCGGACATATCCACTATTTCACAAAAGATCTTGCACTCGAAGCATTAAAAGACACAGGGTATGAGATCATAGATTACTTCTATACCGGCACAGCTACTGAACTTGCTGCAAAATCCATAAAAGGGAAACTGGCAAAATGGCCAAGAAAAATACTCTTCTCCATAAATCCAGACCTCACAGTCAGGGTATTGGGTGGATATTCTCTGATGGTACTTGCAAAATAACCTGCTTAGAAACTATTTAAAGGTCGGGCTTGATAGCCTTTTGGATAGCCACCAGTTGGTTCAACTGGGCTTTATCTAGGCTGCCGTCCCTGTAAAGGGTCATTTCCATTGTGATTACACCACCGGCCTTGTTACATCTCCTGATATAGTCTATCAGTTCTGGGGTAGGCTTTCTTACGCCAGGCTGTGCCCATCTAGGTCCACCAATATAAGAAACAAGGTGCCATTGCTTCCCATCTAGGAACCGCCCTTTCGTAGGTATTTCCCAAAAACTGTCCATTTCCCCTGCCAGATAATCGTCGTATTTGGTATAGAACTGGACCTTAGGATTCACACCGGAATTGAATGCAACGATAGACGCAGGATTGCCAGCCTTCAGCGCCTTGGCCAAGAAACCCAGATATCTGTCATTATATCCGATAAAAGGATAACTACCGTCCACCCACCAGCCGGTTATTTTATTTTTATACCGCATGCTTAAATCCCTCAATACAGTTGCCCATTTTTTTACAAACAAATCATTCATTTTGAAAGGAACCGTTTTTGACTGGTAAAAGCTGGGGTTATTCAGTGCTTTACTTGCCTTTCGGTCATTTTTGGGGCCGTCTCCGGTTACGTATAAAAATAGTTTGATATTATATTTGGAAAGAGCCTTATAAAGATCCAGAATAAGATCTCTACGCGGCGTTGCATCTCCCCTTTTGTAACCTGTCAACTTTTCGTAGGTGGCGTTAGGAGTACAAAGGTATTTATCTATTTGTAAGGTCGTAAACAGTACGTATCCCGCTCCGGTCTGATGCACTTGTGATGCAAACCTCTCCACATCAAAATCATTGATACAAGAATCCCAATTAGTTTTTTTCCCCTGATTCCAGGGTTCAGCTCCATTCTGCAATTTGTGGAGATAATGTACAAAAATGCCATACTTGGAATTATAAAACCAGTCAAGCGTTTTGCCTGAAGTTCTATTTTGCGAATGAAGAGGTTGTAAACAAAGGAAAGATATTGAAAATAGAAATAATATCTTCAACCTAAATGGAATTAAATTACACTTCATCGCGAAAGGGTTATTTTTATAATATATTTGCAAGATTCATACCAGTTATTTAATTCTATTGCGAGTTATTATGAAAAAAGCTTTAATTACAGGTGTAACAGGACAGGACGGTGCATACCTTACAGAATTTCTCCTGAAAAAAGGTTATGAAGTACATGGCATCAAACGAAGAAGCTCCCTATTTAACACTGACAGGATAGACCATCTATATCAGGATCCCCATGAAAAGAATGTAACTTTCAAACTTCATTACGGTGATCTTACCGATTCCACTAACCTAATTCGCATTATCCAAGAAGCACAGCCCGATGAAATTTACAACCTCGGCGCCATGAGCCACGTGCAGGTGAGTTTCGAAGCTCCTGAATACACTGCCGATGCGGATGGCGTCGGTACACTGCGCATATTGGAAGCAGTTAGGATGCTTGGCCTCACTAAAAAAACGAAGATCTACCAAGCTTCTACTTCCGAATTGTACGGCTTAGTCCAGGAAGTCCCCCAATCGGAAAAAACGCCCTTTTACCCGCGCTCCCCATACGCAGTAGCCAAGATGTATGCATTCTGGATCACTGTCAACTACAGGGAAGCTTACAATATGTTCGCCTGCAACGGCATCCTTTTCAACCACGAAAGTCCATTGCGTGGCGAAACCTTTGTTACGCGCAAAATAACTCGCGGCATCGCGAAAATGTCGCTTGGCATGCAGGATAAACTTTACATGGGCAACCTGGACGCTAAACGCGATTGGGGTCATGCCAAAGATTATGTGGAAGCGATGTGGCTGATCCTGCAGCAGGATCAGCCGGAGGACTTTGTGATCGCCACCGGCACCACCACCACAGTGCGTGACTTTATCATGATGGCCTTTGCAGAAGTAGGCGTTAAACTGGAGTTTACCGGGGAAGGCGTAAATGAAAAAGGTATTGTAAAAACAGCCGCTTCAAATAGTCCTCTGAAGCCAGGACAGGAAGTGGTAGCCATTGATCCGCGCTATTTCCGCCCCACGGAAGTAGACCTTCTAATAGGAGATCCTACCAAAGCGCAAACCAAACTGAACTGGAAACCTAAATACGATCTGCCCGCCTTGGTAAAAGAAATGGTAGCGGCCGACGTAGATCTCTTCCAGCGCGAGAAGTTACTAAAAGACGCAGGTTTCAAAGTATTAAACCAGTTCGAATAACGATGCAACCACAAGATAAAATATACATCGCCGGCCATCGTGGAATGGTCGGCTCTGCCATCAAAAGAAGGCTGGAAACTGCCGGGTTTACCAACTTTGTAACCCGTACATCAGCTGAACTGGATTTACGGGATCAACAGGCAGTAGAAGCGTTTTTCATAGAGGAAAAACCGGCCTACGTATTCCTTGCCGCGGCGAAAGTCGGCGGCATCATGGCCAACAACACCTACCGCGGTGAGTTCCTTTATGATAACCTGATGATCCAGAGTAATGTGATCCATCAGGCTTATAAAACCGGTGTAAAAAAGCTGATGTTCCTCGGTTCTTCCTGCATCTATCCGAAAATGGCACCGCAGCCGCTGAGGGAAGAATATCTGCTCACCGGCCTGCTGGAACCTACAAATGAGCCATACGCTATCGCGAAGATAGCCGGCATTAAAATGTGCGATGCCTATCGTGCGCAATACGGATGCAATTTCGTATCTGTTATGCCCACCAACCTCTATGGCCCGAACGATAGCTACGATCTGAATAACTCCCATGTACTGCCAGCCCTGCTGCGCAAGTTCCATGAGGCCAAAATCAACGGCCATCCTGAGGTTGTCGTATGGGGCACCGGCACACCTAAACGGGAATTTCTGCATGCGGACGACATGGCGGATGCCTGCTTTTACCTTATGCAGCATTACGATGAGGAAGGCCTTGTGAATATCGGCACCGGCGAAGATATCAGTATCGGCGAACTTGCACAGCTTATTCAAAACATTACCGATTACAAAGGCAAGCTGGTATTCGATCATACCAAACCCGATGGAACGCCCCGCAAACTGATGAATGTATCCAAACTGAATAGCCAGGGCTGGAAAGCGAAGATTGGCCTGGAAGAGGGAATAAAAGCGGTGTACAAGGAGCATTTTTCCTGATTCACAAAAAACAACGCATCAAACAGCATGTTCATATATTTGCGCATCTTAAGGCATAGTTTTTGCCATCCGTGAACCAAACTGCCCTCGAATGAAGCAACTCCTCCGGATAGCCGCATGTATTTTGCTGGCTCTCCCAACCATGGCCCAGGAAAAACTACCGGTAATCGCCCCTTATCACGCGCAAAACATAAGGGAACTCTACCTGGATTCCGTTAACCATCATACCGCCCTCAAAACCATCCTGCATGAGGATACCAGCGCCATGTACACACAGGCCGACAGCATCAAACGCAGTTGGTTTCACCGCAAACTTTTCAAGGAGCATCTCTTCGAGTTCCGCGAACCGGATTTCAATTTTTTTGTGGATTTCTTGCCGGACTTTCAGATCGGCCGTAGCAACAGAGGTAAAACCCTCTGGCTGAACACCCGTGGCGCCCGCGTACAAGCCAACATCGGAAAGAATTTCTACTTCGAAAGCTCTTTCTATGAGAATCAGGGCGTATTCCCCGCGTATATCGACAGTTTCGTAGCAAGAAAAAGGGTAATCCCCGGTCAGGGGGAAATAAAATACAACGACAAAATCGGCAAAACCTACGATTTCGCTTACGTCAACGCCCTTCTCTCTTACACACCAAGCAAATACCTCAACTTCACCTTAGGCTACGGCACCAATTCCTATGGCGATGGATACCGCTCCCTCATCCTCTCCGATATTGGTTTCAGCTACCCCTATCTGAGAATAACAGGCACTCTGGGCCAATTCCAGTACACCTCCATGTGGGCACAGTTCATCGACCAGCAGGGACTCTCATTCGGACAAGCATACGAAGGCATCGGCTACCCAAAAAAATGGGGCGTATTCCACTTCCTGGATTGGAACGTCTCCAAAAAGCTCACCATCGGCGTGTACGATGCCGTGATCTGGCCGGATACCGACACCGCCGGGCGCAAAAGAGGTTTCGACTGGAGCTACATGAACCCTATCATCTTCCTCCGCCCCGCTGAATACTCCGCCGGCTCTTCTGATAACTCGATGTTGGGCCTTAACGCCAAATACAAGCTCTTCCCCAAGACTACTGTCTACGGCCAGTTCATGATCGATGAATTCAAAATAAAGGAAATGCTCAGCAGTGATGGCTGGTGGGGTAACAAATGGTCTGCCCAACTGGGCTTCCGCTCCTTTGATCTCTTTAAGGTCCCTAAACTAGACTTGCAGGGAGAGCTTAATATCGTGCGTCCGTTCACGTACTCCTACAGTAACACACGGACCAATTACGCCCATTATAATCAATCGCTCGCCCATCCGATGGGCGCCAACTTCAAAGAAGTGCTCGGCATCGCCTCCTACACCTACAAAAGATGGTTTATCAGAGGCCAGGTCACCTATGCCAACTACGGCCTTGACTACGACCAGACCACAAGCTATGGGCAGGATATCTTCAAGCCTTATACGAACCGCATAGGCGAATATGACAACCGGATAGGCCAGGGCCTGAAAACAGATTTCCTCTACGGCCAGGGTACCATCGCATTTGTACTTAATCCAAAATACAACCTCCGTGTAGAGCTATCAGCCGCCGGACGCCAGGAGAAAAATGAACTGGAAACCAGGAGAGAGTTTATATTCTCCTTTGGATTAAGGAGTTCCTTCCGGCAATTTTACTACGATTTTTAAATTAGGACATCCATAGCTCTAAACACCCAAGGTTAATTGGAAAATTTTTCAGCCCGCCAAAGATTTATTCACCCCGAAATAGAAATAAAAGTTGCTAAATGCTTTCGGCTAATAGTAACTCTTTAATTGTTTTTAGGAGTTTCGTTGTTCTTAGGTCTCTTCCGGTTTTATTCAGGTGATACACTGTATCAAAAAACAAACTGTCAGGGTATACTAGCTGATGAGGGCTATTTAGTATAGGAATTCTCAAATCTCTCCGCAAATCAACATCGAGGTCTGACAGTGTTTCCCTATTTAAAGTATAAGCAGATTGTGCGTAGCAAGGATACAAAAAAAAGATATCGGCACCATTTAACATAATTTTTTCTGATGCTTCATTGATTTTTTCTATCCCATCCCAATAGTCATATGCAAGTCGATTTCTATCATTTAGCGATGGAGGAGCTTTCATTTTAAGATGTGCAACAACATCTCCATATGTGTTAAACGATGTATTCGCATAAACAGACTTACTTGGTTGGCGGCCAAGTACCTTTGACATTAATTGCGTTACAAGGAATGTTTTGTTCACCTTCATATTGTCAAACTTTCTGTCAAAAAAATGCTTTAAATCATAAAGCAGGTTACGCTCAAAATAACTGTTAGCCGGTGGAAAATATCCAGCTGAGGCCATCTGCAAATTATACCTTCCCTTTCCAGCATAATACTCTGGTGACAAAAACACAATATCACCTTCTGTGACTACAGATTTCAACTCATTAAGGATGAAATCCAGCCCCAATCCGGCATGTAACCCTAAATTAACCACTGGTATCTTGATCTCATCTTCTATTCTTTTGCTATCAATTCCAAATGCCAAATTTGATCCACCTGCCAGTATTATTCTCCTGCCAGTTAAACTTTCCAGTCTATTATGCTTTGCTACTATTGCGCCTACATAGTTAAACTCCTCCGGTTCACTTAACTCAGTTCCTAAAAAACAGATTACAAGAAATGCTACGATTGAAAATTGCATTAATCTTAACAGAAAAATCTTCATAGACTAAAACTGAAAATAAATAAATTGCTGCTCACGACTGCCCAACACAATAATTGTTACAATAAGCATACAGTAAAAAAACCATCTGACAGGCCGATGCCAGCTTAATCCTGTCGTTGCTATTGCATATGGTTGCTCTCTTCCCTGCCATTCAACAATTATAAAAATAAAGATAGCAAAAAGCAGTGTTCTAGGAAGTACTTCTGGTTTTGTAAAAAAAGTCGGAGAAAAAATACCCGCTACGTATGCAAAAGCATTATTCAGATTTTCAGAACGAAAGAAAATCCAAGCAAGCGCTACAAGCAAAAATGTACTTCCCATTTTATACATATCTCTTAAGGAAGGTAAGAGTTTCCCTTTCGCAACAATATCCAAATTCGTTCTATTCCTACCAAAAAGTAATAGTGGAAGAAAGTACATGGCATTTAACCCTCCCCAAAAGATGAAAGTCCAATTAGCACCATGCCAGAATCCGCTTAGCAAAAAAATAATAAACGTATTTCTTATCACCTTTAGCTTGCTAACCTTGCTCCCCCCAAGGGGGATATAAACATAGTCCTTAAACCAAGTTGATAACGAGATATGCCATCTCCGCCAAAACTCAGCAATATCTCTTGAGAAATATGGATAGGCGAAATTCTTAAGCAATTCAAATCCAAAAAGCCTGGCAACTCCAAGTGCAATATCAGAATAGCCCGAAAAATCTCCATAAATTTGAAACGCAAACAAGATAGCGCCGACAAATAGTGTACTGCCATTATAGTTTGCGTAATCTCCAAAAATCATGTTAACATAAATAGCACAACCATCTGCAATTACTATTTTCTTGAATAATCCCCATAAAATTTGCCTTAATCCATCAACAGCATTTTCTAGATTGAATTGTCTACCATTTGATACTTGAGGTAATAAATGTGTCGCTCTCTCAATAGGCCCCGCAACAAGCAACGGAAAAAAACTTACAAAGACCGCGTAGTCTACAAACTTATAGGTTGGCTTTGTCTTTCCGTTATAAATATCAAATACATAAGATAACCCATGAAACGTATAGAAGGAAATCCCAATTGGCAAAATAAGCTGTAAAGTCCATACATTTGGTTGAAGCCCTACAGCACTTAACAGTTCAGCAAATGATTCAATAAAAAAATTATAGTATTTAAAAAAGCCTAAAAAACCGAGATTGAAAAATACACTTATATACAGCCAATTTCTTTTACCCTTCCGAGTTAAAGCATTCTCTATCTTCAATCCAGTGAAATAATCCAAAAAAATGGAAAATCCGAGTAAGAATAGAAAACGATAATCCCACCAACCATAAAATACGAAACTCGATACAAGAAGAATCCAGTTTTGGGCAACTAAGTTATTCCTTGCAACAAACCAGTATAAAATAAAAACAATTGGAAGAAAAAGAGCAAATTCAAAAGAATTAAATAGCATAAGGAATGGGCGATAATTTTTTATGTAAAATTACCCTATTATTAACCTTTCTAAAGTTCCGGTTGATATAGGATATTTCTCACTTTTTTTAGAAACAGTTAATAATATATATGTAATATTCTGTATCACGGGTATAAAATGTCAAATATAGTAAAAATTACTACCATCTAAACATTTCCTATTTTTAAATTATAGAGCAATATAGACTCGGAAAATAAATATTCTTTCTTATTTAAAAGCTTGGAGGAGGGAAGCCCTTTCAAATAATTTTATCAGAAATTCTATACATTATACATATAGGTATATAAAATGCGTGTAAAATTGGCCCAGACCACCGCCTTTTTGTGGAACGATGATCATACACCCTGTGCTGTTCCGATAGAGTTTTTTTGCAGACGTTTGGTAGTAGGGTGAAAGTACCATCGGATACCTCTCCCACAAAACCTCCATACCCACCCCAAACAACAATAAAAAAATCACACAAAAATTCCCCCGTGTATTTCGGACAATTAACCGAAATTTAAACTGTACTTCTTAACTGCATAACTATGGCTGGGCTTCTCTTGAATTTGGGCACCATCGCTATCGTCTTCATCGCCTGCTTCTCCTTCGCATGGCTGATGAGAAAGATCGAAAAAGCGAAATGACAATCACGTAAACAGGCATTTGAATCACCCTATGCTTTCTGCCTGAGAAAAAAACTAAAGCCTCCCGAAACCGGGAGGCTTTTTTATCTCTTTCCAATAAGGGGATACAAACACAAGAATGCTTCTAATGGATAAAGGCCGCTGATACTGGCAAATACTCGGGGAAAAAGTGCATCCCTCCTTGCCCGGCCTTTCAATTCTCACAGGAAGCACAGCTTGATTCATATATCCTTACCTTCAATAGAACCTAATGCTGTTGTGGCTTTCAAGATATGAATATACGAAATCATCCCCGAAAATCCCATATCCCCCCGAAACACCCTAACTTCGCACCATGCACTACGTAACGGTCGAGGGGCTGACCAAATCATTCGGTATCACCCCGCTTTTCGAAAATATTTCCTTCCATATAGAAGAAGGCGACAAAATCGCCCTCGTGGCCCTCAACGGCACCGGAAAATCTACCCTCCTCAAGATCCTCAGCGGCAAAGAAACGGCCGACAGCGGCAAAGTCTGGATACACAAAGATGTCACCGTCGTGATGCTGGAACAGACCTCTGATTTCAAGCTGGACCGCTCCGTACTGGAAAACATCTTCGATCACGATCATCCCATCCTCAACGCCATCAAGGAATATGAACTGCTGACCGATAATGACGAGGAACCGGATGCCACCGCCCTCACCAATGCTATCGACAAAATGGACGAGCTGAATGCCTGGCACTTCGATGCCAAGGTCAAACAGATCCTCGGCAAACTCAATATCCACCACATGGAACAGCGGGTGGGCACCCTTTCCGGCGGCCAGCAGAAACGCGTGGCGCTGGCCAAAGTACTGATCGATATCGGGTTTGAACATAAACATACCCTCCTGATCATGGACGAACCCACCAACCACCTGGACGTGAGCATGATCGAATGGCTGGAGAATTATCTCGACCAGGAAAATGTGACCCTCCTGCTCGTGACGCACGACCGGTACTTCCTGGACAGCGTCTGCAACGAGGTTATGGAGCTGGATGACAACACCCTCTACATCTACAAAGGCAATTACGAGAACTACCTGGAAAAGAAAGCGGCCCGCGAGGAGTCCGACAAGGCCAGTACCGAAAAGGCCCGCAACCAGTACCGCAAAGAGCTGGAATGGATGCGCAAACAGCCCAAAGCCCGCACCACCAAATCCAAATCCCGCATAGACGCGTTCTATGACGTGAAGGAAAGGGCGGCCAAACGCATCGAACAGCAACAGCTGGAGCTGAACGTGAAAATGACCCGCCTCGGCGGCAAGATCCTCGAACTGAAAAAAGTCTACAAATCCTACGACCGCCTCAACATCCTCAAAGGCTTCGATTATACCTTCAAAAAGGGCGAACGTGTGGGCGTGGTGGGGAAGAACGGCGTGGGCAAATCCACCTTCCTCAACCTCCTGCTCGGCACCGAAAAAGCGGACTCGGGCAAGATCAATGTGGGCGATACCGTGGTGTTCGGCAATTATTCCCAGGAGGGGCTGATCATTAAGGAAGATGTACGGGTGATCGAATATGTGAAGAACATCGCGGAGAATTTCCCCCTGGCGGACGGCACCAAGGTGAGCGCGGCCCAGTTCCTGCAGCTTTTCCTGTTCACCCCGGAAAAACAATATACTTATATCTCCAAGCTGAGCGGTGGCGAAAAACGCCGCCTCCACCTCCTGTCCATCCTCTTCCGGAACCCTAACTTCCTGGTGCTGGATGAACCGACGAACGACCTGGACCTCCCCACGCTGAACATCCTGGAAGAATTCCTGCAATCCTACCAGGGCTGCATCATCATCGTGAGCCACGACCGGTACTTTATGGATAAACTGGTGGACCATCTCTTCGTGTTCGAAGGCGATGGCGTGGTACGCGACTTCCCCGGCAACTACAGCCAGTACCGGGAATGGGAGCGGGACCAGGAAAAGGTCAAAACACCCGAAACACCGGTGGAAGAGAAACCAAAGGAACCGGAAAAACAGGAACAGAAGCTCCGCAAAATGTCTTTCAAGGAAAAACGCGAGCTGGAACTGCTGGAAAAGGAGATAGCAACGCTGGAAAACGAAAAGAAACAGCTGGATGCCCAACTGGCGGACGGCACGCTCCCCTACGATCAGCTGGAAAATGCGTCGCGCCGCATCGGTGAAGTGATGCAGTTACTGGATGATAAAGGTATGCGTTGGCTGGAGCTGAGTGAAATGACGGCTCCCTAACGGCTGTCAGGCGGGGGCCAGTCTACCTTGATGGGCTGCAATACGCCTTCCTCATTCACGCAAAGGGTACCGGTTTCCTGATCAGCCGGATCAATGGCGAAAAGCTGCCCTGCCCGGTTCTCCGGCGCAGGCGGCAGAAAATGCCGTTCCAGGATGGCTAATGCCCTTATGGGGGATATGTTTTGCTTCAGCAGGCGGATGGCCATTCCGGTCATTGTACGGTAAAGCTGCCGGTTTTTCTCCTCAGGCGCTACGGAGCGGTACACAGCAGATGCGATCCGCGAGGCTTCCCCAAGGATGTTCGCGTTCTCCATCGTCCGCCGGAATGCGGGGTCTTTTTTCACACGGCGGCCCGTCAGCGAGCTTTTCAGCCGCGCATAGTATTTTCCCTGCATCTTGTAGAAACAGACCATACCAACCGTGCCGGTGAAGTACACAGGCCCTGCTTGCTTAGCCATAACAGCATGTTTTTGAAGAATGAAAAACTCTTGTCAATTTAATGCATACACCGCATCCCGCGACAAACTTTAACAAAGTGAGCGGCGCAAAAAGCCGTCATTAACATCTGCCGCCGTAGCAAACCCGTAGCAAACCCGTAGCATACCCATAGTATATCCATGGCATACCCGGGTCATACCCATGGTTAAAGCGCATGAACTCTCCGGAAAACTGCCTGCCCGCTATTAATAAATCCGAATTATCCTTAGCTTTAACCATAAACCCGAGCCTTACTATATGAACCAAAATCAACGCTTCCTTTCCCTCGATGTTTTCCGGGGCCTTACCGTTGCTTGCATGATTCTCGTGAACACGCCCGGTAGCTGGACCTATGTATGGGCGCCCTTGCGCCATGCCGGATGGCACGGCTGTACGCCCACCGACCTTGTATTCCCCTTCTTCCTGTTTGCCGTGGGCAATGCCATGAGCTTTGCCATGAAGAAGTTCAATACCATGAGCAATGCCCAGGTATTGGGGAAGATCTTCAAACGCACCGCCCTGATCTTTGTGATCGGCTTCGTGCTTTCCTGGTTCCCTTTCGTGAAATACGATAACGGCAGCCTGGTGTTCAAAAGCCTGGAAAGCCTCCGCATCCTGGGGGTACTGCAGCGCATTGCCCTGTGCTACGGCATAGGCGCCCTGCTGATCCATTTCCTGAAGCCCAAAGGGGCCCTGATCGCTACGGCGGTGTTGTTATTAGGATACTGGGCGGTATTATGGGCCTTCGGCGGCAGCGACCCCTACAGCCTGGAAGGGCATATCGGCCTGCAGGTGGATAAAATGATATTGGGCGAGAGCCATATGTACCACGGCGAAGGCATCGCATTCGACCCGGAAGGACTGCTGAGCACCCTGCCTGCGGTGGGCAATGTGGTGCTGGGTTACTGGGTGGGCTGGTTCGTGCAGCGCAATATGCATTCCCCCACCATGCTCATGCGGCTGGTAGCAGGTGGCAGCATTCTCGTGGCAACGGCTATCGTCTGGGGCATCGCCTTCCCGATCAACAAAAAGATCTGGACCAGCTCCTATACCCTCTACACCGTAGGCATTGCCACATTACTGCTGGCGATTTTTATTTATTTTATCGAGATGAGAAAAGTGCGCGCCGGCACTTACTTCTTCGAAGTGTTCGGCAAGAACCCGCTGTTCATTTACGTGATGTCCGGCGTGGTAGTGAAGTTATACGGACTGATCATTATCGGCGATCAGAATTTCTATGGATGGCTGTACACGCATGTATTCCAGGCCGCATTCGGCGATTACCCCGGCTCTTTCCTGTTCGGGATATTCCATGTGCTGCTGCTCTGGCTTCTGGGTGTGTGGATGGATAAAAAGAAGATCTATATCCGGGTGTAGATACCCGTTTTATACAGAGCGGGGGCTGTCCACATTCTGGACAGCCCCCGCTTTTTTATCCAGGATCCGATAGAGCCGCCGTTGGTGTGCTTTCCGGCACCACATACTTGCCTGGCATAAGCGCGGCTCCTGCCCCTAATCTTCCCGCGGCCCTCCGTCAGCCATCCGCACGATCTTCGGGTAGAACCGGCCGACAATATCCACCAGCGCGGTCTGCGCTTTCATCACGGTGGCAATGTCCTTATACGCGCCCGGCGCTTCGTCCAGTCCGCCGCCCACCAGCGTTACCCCATGCTCTTTCAGCAGCCTGGTCAGCTCATGCCTGGTGAACGACTGGTTCGCCTTTGCCCGGCTCATCTGCCTTCCCGCACCGTGGGACGCGCTATCCAGCGATGCGGCTGCGCCCCGCCCCCTGACGATGAAGCCCGGTGCGGTCATAGAGCCGGGAATCACGCCCAGCACGCCTTTACCGGCCGGCGTAGCGCCTTTCCGGTGAACGATCACCTCCTCGCCCTGATGGGTCTCTTTCCACGCGAAGTTATGGTGGTTCTCCACCCTCGCCAGCAATTGTCCCCCTACGGCTTTGATCAACCGTTTATGAATGTGATGGTGACAGGCGGAGGCATAATCTCCGGCCAGGTTCATGGCCAGCCAGTATTCCTGCCCTTCTTCACTGTCCATCTCCAGCCAGGCGAGATGCTGGACTTCCCGCGGCAACGGCGTGATCTCCCGCGCCACTTTGGTGTAATGCCCTGCGATCTGTGCCCCCAGGCCCCGGGAACCGGAATGCGACAGCAAAGCGGTGTACAGCCCGGGAGCGAGCGACCATTCGTTATCCGCATCCAGGATGTCTGCCAGTCCCCATTCCACAAAATGGTTGCCGGAACCGGAAGTGCTCAGCTGGTCCGCAGCCTTTTGCTGCAGATGTTTCAGCAGGCTGATCTCCCCGAAGGCCGGATGCTCCAGCACTTCATCTTCCAGCCGCGGTTTCCATCCCGCTCCTGCGCCGAATACCGTACCGGCGATCAGCTCCCGTTTAAAAGAGGAGGCCCGCTTTTCGAGCTGCTCATGCGGGATATCCAAAATGCTCAGGCACATCCTGCAGCCGATATCTACCCCCACGCCGTAGGGGATCACGGCATTTTTCACCGCCAGCACACCGCCGATAGGCAGGCCGTAGCCATGATGGGCATCCGGCATCAGCGCCCCGCCGGCGGTTACCGGCAGGCGCATGGCGTAGTCCATCTGGCTGATGGCGCCTTCGTCAATAAATTCCCGTCCGTACACGGCATAGTCTGCCGGTGCTTCGTTCAGCGGGATATCCGTTATCTCCTCTACGATCAGCTTTTCCGCGATCTTTCCGAGGTGTTCGTCTGCTCTGTATGCTTCCGGCTCCTGCAGCACTTGCTGCAGCAGGTCCAGCGCATCTTCCTGTGAATGATGTTTATAGTGCTGCTCCATCACGGTGATGGCCACACTGATGACCGGGGACTCCGGGAACCCGATGTTCCGGAGGTCTTTACCCCGCAATTTTAATTTTGCCATGTTTGTTGTATCAGCCGGCTGATATCATGTCAGCCGGTATTCTTCTTCAAATACTGTTCCTTTCTGTGCTGCTCTTTCTGCGGCCCTGTGGTATGGGACAGGAGCGCCAGCAGCAGTTTGCCGCCATTGTTGTCGTACTGTCCGTCGTACCGCACGTTATAGATGGTGGACAGTGCCGCGAGGCGGCCTTTGCGGGTATCGATGTATGCGGTTTTTCTTTTCCTCTTCATATTCATTCGTTTTTGGGAACAGGGCGATTGAAAAAGCCCGGCTTACACAGCCGGGCCTATAACCTGTTCGTGTAAATCATTTGTTTTTATATCAGCACGCCGCTTTCCTCATATTGCTCGCGCAGCTCCAGCATTTGTGACTGGTGGCGGGCGATGTGCCGGGTGAGGAAATAGATGTATTGATAGATATCCAGTTTTCCGAGATCGTTCACGGGTCATCTCCGTTTTCACCAACCGGCCTTCCCCATTTTTGAGCAGGCTGAGGTTGTACATGCATTGTGCGAACTGTTGCTTGAGCAATGCCCTCACTTCGGCCATATCTCTGATACCGCTGGGTTCCAGGTGATCCGGGTTTACCCATCCGAAGGATTTGCTGCTCACGGTCTCTATCTGCCGGAACTTTTCTTCATAGTCATGCGGGGCCATCAGGATGAGGCCGTCCAGCTTCCGCGCCAGCGCCCTGCGGGTGCTTTTATTGATGATGAGCAAGAGGAAGTAGTTGGTCAGGCTAATGTGTTCCAATACCTCGCGAATGTTCCATTGTTCCGGTGACGGTTTGAAATGCAGCAGATCCTCATCCGCCTGGAACCAGCGGTCCAGTTCCCGGAAGTTGTTTATCAGGGCCTCTCTTACAAATTGTACTACGTTTCTCATTGTACTTGTTTTTGGGGCAATCACTTTCTCACAAAAAAGCGGTTACCATGTTTATATATAGATGTTCGTATTGTCCTTTTTTCCTGCAATCGCCTTCTCAAAGAAGGTTGCTATGTTCTGTTCCTATTGTCCTTCTCCTCCAATCTCCAACTCTAAAGCGGTTACCATGTTATATACTAATCATATTCTCCGTTTTCCACAGGCCCATAAAAAAGCCCGGTGCGCTTTGCTGCGGACCGGGCCATATAACGTTAAACTTCCGTTTACATCATAACATACCTTCTCCGCCGGGACTGTATCGCATACACCTTTCCCCTGGCGCTTTTGCCATGCTTAGCTTCTCTACAGATACTATGTTTGTCAGTTCCTTCTTCATTACATCACTAAAACAAAAAAGGCCCCGCAGTTGCTGCGGGACCTCTGTTATATCTTCGGATAACTTCTGTTAATTCCTGTTATAACTGCCCGCAATCAGCCTCTCCGCCTGCTTTTGCATGCGTGTTGAGACCATTACCTTAAAAATACAATTGCGTGACACTGCTTTCAGTTTTGTTTTATCTAATGCAAAAGTAAAGAGTATTTTTCTTCTGTCACAATTTTTTTGATTAAAAAATTGTTTCTTCTGCATTTTTTTTATAAACCGCATTCGTCATGTCAAAATGAAGCATCCGGTCCTGTAAACAGTATTCGTCAGTAGTATGATTCCCCATAACATATAGCAGTGGTATTATTCCCCCGTTTGCCTGAATTGAATCATTCACATTATGCTGGCGGCATTCCTTTCATGCCTTCGCAACCGCGTCCTATACCTGCAAAGTTCATTCCATTTACCGCCCATCCATTACCTTTCCCGCTGAATACTACCACTTTAACTTTTATCTAACGGCGGCTGTTAAATCTCCCGAAGCGGCGGCGCTACCGGACGGCCACACTGGATACAACATTTCTATTACATGCCTGACAGCCTCAGGCCCCACCGTCGCAAGCACTTACCCGCCTCCCGGCTAACGACAATCCTGTACATCTCCCTAAAACAATCTCAACTGGCTCTGCGGCCGCTGGAACAGGCTGGTATTGAACTCGAACCGCTCCTGGTTAAGCCCCAGCCGCTTCGCCTGCACCCTGAACTGCTGCCTGATCAGGTCGGCAAAGTTACCATCGCCCCGCATACGCCGCCCGAAATCGCTGTCATTCACCTGCCCGCCATGGAGGCTCTCGATCATATGCCACACCTTATCCGCCCGGTCAGGAAAATTCTTGTATAACCAGTCGTTGAAAATGATCTTCACGGCATCGTTCAGCCGTACCACCGTGTACCCGGCCTGCTTCGCCCCATGCTCCGCCGCGGCCTCCAGTAACCGCGGTATCTCGTGATCGTTCAGCCCCGGAATGATCGGCGCCGTCATTACCCCCACGGGAATACCCAGCTCGCTCAGGTCCTTCAGCACCCGCAACCGCTGCACCGCCGTAGCAGTACGCGGCTCCATTTTCTGCCGCAGGTCTTCCTGCAACGTGGTGATGGACACAAATACACAGACCAGGTTATGCTCCGCCATCTTCTGCAGGATATATTTATCGCGCAGCACCAGCGCATTCTTTGTGATAATGCCCACCGGCTGCCGGTACTCCCAGGCCACTTCCAGCAACTGACGTGTCAGCCACATCTTCCGCTCCAAAGGCTGGTAACAGTCCGTATTGCCCGAAAGGGAAATAGGCTTCGGCACCCATTTTTTATTTTCCAGGAACTTGCGCAGCAGATCCGGCGCATTCTGCTTCGCCACGATCTTCCGCTCAAAATCAAGCCCCGCACTGAACCCCCAATATTGATGAGAGTTCCGGGCATAACAATAAATGCAGCCATGCTCACAACCCTGGTAAGGGTTCATGGAATACCACATGCCTACATCGGGACTATCTACCTTGTTGACCAGCGTTTTGGCGCGCTCTTCGAAGATCTGTGTTGGGGTGTCCGCCTGCCACCATTCATCTATCCCCTCGATATGCTCCTGCGCATATTCCTGCGCCAGGTACCTGTTCTTCGGGTTAACCTGGGCGCCTCTGCCTTTATAGTAAGGGTTCTCTTGCGGTGCATCGGAAAATGGGATGGTCATCTGCACTAATAATTTTAGTAAAAATACTAAATTTATTAGCTTTAAAAAATTAAATTATTTCCATCTGCTTCATGAGGAAAGTAGCGTTCTTGTTCCGCGCTATGCCGGGCCGCATGCGGTAGTCGAAATGCAGCCGGCCGTTATCCAGACTGCTTTCAAAGCAGTAATTGCGGATCTGCTGCGGATATTCCTGCTCCAGCCCGCCCAGCTCCAGGTCGTGCGTAGCGATCATACCCAGACAGTTATATTGCATAAAATGCCGGATCAGCTCCCGGGAGCCTGCCAGCTTGTCTTCCGAGTTCGTGCCTTTCAGTATCTCATCCAGGATAATAAAAACGGTCTCCCCGCTCTTCAATACCCGGATGATTTGTTGCAGCCGTTGTAATTCCGCCTGGAAATAAGACGTATGCCGGGCGATGGAATCGCGGATGCGCATGGAGGTCATGATCCGCAGCGGGTAACAGGAGAAGCCGGCGGCACATACCGGCGCACCGGTCATCGCCAGCAGCCAGTTCACACCCACGCTGCGCAGGAAAGTGCTTTTGCCGGACATGTTCGAACCGGTAATGATATGGAATTGCTCCCCATGCCCGATACTGCCGTCGTTCGCCACACATTCCCCCGCCGGGATCAGCGGATGCCCGATCCCACGGCCGCTCACTCCCGGCGTTCCGCTGATCTCCGGGTAAGCATATGCCGGATGGTTATACGCAAAGGTGGCCAGACTATTGGCGGTCTCCAGCTCGGATATCACATTGAACCATTCATCCACGCCCTTGCGGTACGCGGATTTCCAGCGTTCCAGGCGATAGGCGCAATGGAGATCGTACAGGATGAAAGAGTTCAGGAAAAAGCCTACCAGCAGGTTCAGGCGCTGGTCCAGCAGATTGCTGATGGCGGCCAGCCGGTGCAGCGCTTCATCGGCTTCGGCGGCGGTACGCTGCCGTGCTTCCAGCCAGGGAACGCCTTCCCACTCCGCCTGCCGGATCATCCGCAGCAACACCGCGAATTTCCGCAGCAGCTTCTCCTTGTTGGATAACAGCAGGTGCTGGGTATTGACCTTTTTGACATTCAGCAATAATATCGCCCAGTTGACGGCCAGTAAAAATATGATCGGTGCATAATCGCCGCTATAAGCGTAATACGCCACCGCGCCCAACAGCAGCGCCGGAATAGCCCAGCAAAGCACCAGCAACACCCTTCGGTGCCGGAACGCCATCGGCGCGTCCAGCCACTGGCGGATGGATTTGACATCATCTTTCCCTTCGCCCGATAATTGTGCATGAGCCGTATAATCCTGCCGGAAACTGATCTGTGCGGATAACTTTTTTACCGCTTCCTGCATGGCCCTGATCTCCCCGGCATCCTGCAAGGGTTGCTGCAGCGAACGGGCCAGATGCGCCCGGCCGGAAAGCGTGCCGGTACGGTTCAGGAACTGGAAAAGAGAAGAAGGGCCGAACACATCCAGATCGCCGGAGAAGTCATGCCGGTCATCCATAAACTCTTCACCGTTTTCAAAATCGGATTGATGATGGGTGACAACTTTCAGCTCTTTTTCATTCAGGCTGAGCAGCGCCTGCAGCAATGCCTGCCGGTCCTTTCCCCGCTGATAGAAGACCAGCGACACCACAAAAGCGATCACCAATGCCATGGCGATCAGCAGCCAGGTCAATATAAAGGCGGAAGCCACATACTGATAACCGAAAAAAAGTATGCCGATAAAGCATACCAGGCGGACCACACTGAGGTTCCGCAGATGTGCCGCTGTCTGTGCCAGTTGCTTGTCGAATACGCTGATGCGTTGCTGATAAGTTGATGCGGGTTGCATGGCGGAAAGATACTACATATTCCTCCTATACTGCCCCCCCACTTCGTACAATGCATGCGTGATCTGCCCCAGTGAACAATACTTCACCGTTTCCATCAACTCGTCAAAAAGGTTCCCGTTGCGCACGGCTGCATCCTGCAACTGCTGCAGCTTTGCAGCGCACTGGCCGGCATGCCTTTCCTGGAAAGCCTGCAGGGTATTGATCTGGAACTCCTTCTCCTCTTTTGTGGAACGGATCACTTCGGCGGGGATCACCGTAGGAGAGCCGTTTTTGTTCAGGAAGGTGTTCACACCGATGATGGGGAACTCGCCGGTGTGCTTGAGCGATTCATAATACAGGCTTTCCTCCTGTATCTTGTTGCGCTGGTACATGCGCTCCATCGCGCCCAGTACACCGCCGCGTTCGGTGATGCGGTTAAACTCGGCCAGCACGGCTTCTTCCACCAGGTCTGTCAGCTCTTCCGTGAAAAAGCTGCCCTGGTTGGGGTTTTCATTCTTCGCGGTGCCAAGCTCCCGGTTGATGATCAGCTGAATGGCCATCGCGCGACGCACGCTTTCTTCCGTGGGCGTGGTAATGGCTTCGTCATACGCATTGGTGTGCAGGGAATTGCAGTTGTCGTATATCGCGTAGAGGGCCTGCAGGGTAGTGCGGATATCGTTGAAGTCGATCTCCTGCGCATGCAGGCTGCGACCGGAGGTCTGAATATGATATTTCAGCTTCTGCGAACGGTCGTTCCCCTTGTACTTGTATTTGATGGCCTTGGCCCAGATCCTGCGGGCAACGCGACCGATCACCGCGTATTCGGGGTCCATACCATTGCTGAAGAAAAAGGACAAGTTCGGCGCAAAGTCATCGATATGCATGCCGCGGCTCAGGTAATACTCCACGTAAGTGAAGCCGTTGGCCAGCGTAAAGGCCAGCTGGGTAATGGGATTGGCGCCGGCTTCCGCGATGTGGTAGCCGGAGATGCTCACGGAATAGAAGTTCCGCACTTTACGCTGAATGAAATATTCCTGCACATCGCCCATCAGCTTGAGCGCAAATTCGGTGGAAAAGATGCAGGTGTTCTGCGCCTGGTCTTCTTTCAGGATGTCTGCCTGTACGGTACCGCGCACGGTGCTGAGGGCATGGGCCTTGATCTTTTCATAGACTTCCGGCTCCAGCACATCGCTGCCGGAAACTCCGAGCAGGCGGAGACCGAGGCCGTCATTCCCTTTGGGCAGCGCTCCATTGTACTGCGGCAGGGGATGGTCTTTGAATTTTTTACGGATGATGGCTTCCACTTTTTCCGTAAGGCCGTTCGCCGCGATATATTTTTCGCATTCCTGGTCTATCGCCGCATTCATGAAAAAGGCCAGCAGAATGGGCGCGGGCCCGTTGATGGTCATGGATACGGAGGTTTTCGGATCGCAAAGGTCGAAACCGCTGTAAAGTTTCTTCGCATCGTCTACCGTGGCAATGCTCACCCCGGAGTTACCGATCTTGCCGTAGATATCCGGCCGGTAAGCGGGGTCTTCGCCGTACAGGGTCACGCTGTCAAATGCAGTGGACAGGCGTTTTGCCGGCTGGTCTACCGATACATAGTGGAACCTTTTGTTGGTACGCTCGGGACCGCCTTCCCCGGCAAACATGCGGGTGGGGTCTTCGCCTTCCCGTTTCAGCGGGAACACCCCGGCTGCGTGAGGGAACTCACCGGGCAGGTTTTCCGTGAGCTGCCAGCGGAGGATATCGCCCCAGTCCTTATACTGTGGCAGGGATATTTTCGGGATGCGGGAATGGGACAGGCTTTCGGTGTACAGCGGCAGCTTGATCTCTTTGTCCCGCACCTTATAGGCATAATGGTCCGCGCGGTATTTCTCCTGCAGTGCGGGCCAGTTTGTGATGAGAGCTTTGCAGTCCGCATGCAGCTGGCTTTGCAGGTGGCTGCTGATCTCCTGCAGGTCTTCCGGATGGCGGAGACCGGGTATTTGCAGCGCGCCTTCCACCTGGTACCATTGCGTGGCGATAGTGCATTGCTCGGTTACCCAGGCGCCGTATTCCCCGATGGTGGTCACGATCTCCGCGAGATAGCGCACCCTTGCGGGCGGAATGATCATGGATTTGGTGGAGGTGGCGGATACCGGTTTATCCGGATGGTCTTCCCCGAAGTGGATACCCGTCTTTTCCAGGATGCGGTGCATCAGGCGGTCGAACAGCTGGTTCACACCGGGATCGTTGAACTGGGAGGCGATGGTGCCCACTACCGGCAGTTCCGCCTCTTTGGCTTCCCAGAGATTATTGTTGCGTTTGTATTGTTTGCGCACGTCGTGCAGGGCATCGAGCGCGCCGGCTTTATCGAATTTATTGATGGCGATGAGGTCCGCATAGTCCAGCATGTTGATCTTTTCCAGCTGGGAGGCAGCACCGTATTCGGGTGTCATCACGTACATGGACACATCGCAGTAATCCACAATGGCAGTGTCGCTCTGGCCGATGCCGGAGGTTTCGAGGATGATGAAGTCGAAAGCGGCGGCCTTGCAGATGTCTATCGCTTCCTGGATGTGGAGGCTGATGGCTTTATCGCTTTCCCGGGTGGCGAGGGAGCGCATGTAAGCGCGGGGGTGGTGGATGCTGTTCATCCGGATGCGGTCTCCCAGCAGGGCGCCGCCGGTCTTTTTCTTGGAAGGGTCCACGGATATCACCGCGATGGTCTTGTTATCATATTCCCGCAGGAAACGGCGTACCAGTTCATCTGTCACGCTGCTTTTTCCCGCGCCGCCGGTGCCGGTGATGCCCAACACGGGCGTGGCTTTGGCTGCTTTTTTCAGTCCCGCCAGCTGGCCATTGAGGGCAAAGTTCTCCGCATAGGTAATGGCTTTGGCGATCTCGGGCGATGCATCTGTATGCAGCGCTTCGCTGTCCAGCTTCCAGTCGCCCTGCTGCACGGTGGCGAAATCGCATTGTTTGATCACGTCTTCGATCATCCCGCCCAATCCGAACCTGCGGCCATCGTCCGGCGAATAGATACGGGTGATGCCATAGGCCTGCAGCTCTTCGATCTCGGAGGGCAGGATGGTGCCGCCGCCGCCGCCGAAGATGCGGATATGCCCGCAGCCTTTTTCATGGAGCAGGTCGTACATGTACTTGAAAAACTCGATATGCCCCCCCTGGTAAGAGGTCACCGCAATACCCTGCGCATCCTCCTGGATGGCGCAGTCCACGATCTCGGCAGCCGAACGGTTATGCCCGAGGTGGATCACCTCCGCGCCGGTGCTTTGCATAATGCGGCGCATAATGTTGATGGCAGCATCGTGACCATCGAATAAAGCGGCCGCGGTAACTATGCGGACCTTATGTTGTGGTGTATAAGACATGCGCGCAAGTTACGAAAATAGGCGCTGTAGCGTGGTCTGGCCGAAATTTAGTATCAATTGAACAGGGAAGATGAATCCTTTGAAATTGTTTAACCGCAATCGGTTATCGATGGATAAAAAACAAAAGAGGCTGACTTAAAAGGAAAATCCTTGCGAGTCAGCCTCCGGATGCAGGAAAGTGTTAAAATGAAAATCCTGCTAATTCATAACGTGGAATCGATAAAATGCAAACAAAAAGTATGTTGGATGCCATCGGGTAAATAAATGGCGATGTGTACGCGTGTTTAGAGTTTCCTGTTAAAAAATAAAATAGTTGAATTGTGCAATTTAGAATCTGGTCTCTGGCTACAGTCAATATCGATATAACGCTAATATGCTAGTGTGTATATCTTACACAATCTTAATTAAATTTTTGTTAAAAACCAATTTTTTTATGATCCTTATTATAAAAAAGCAGGAACAGCTGTTTCGCGGGCTAACCGGCAGGAACTAAATAATTGAAAATCAATATCGGACTAAAATCCGAGGCTTTTCTTCTGCCGCTGGCTGTACTTCTCCTGGTTGAACTTGTACAGCCTTGCGGGCCGGTGCTTTACCGCCTGTTCTTCTTCGTTGAGGTCAACCAGGTAGTCCATTGCAAAGAATTTCTTGCGGAAATTCCGGCGGTCCAGCTTCACATCCAGTATGGCTTCGTAGAGGTTCTGCAGTTCGCGGAGCGAGAACTTTTTGGGGAGGAGGTTGAAGCCGATGGGCTGCTCAATGACCTTATGCTGCAGCCGCTGATAACAGGTGGCCAGTATTTCGCGGTGATCGAATGCCATGTGGCTGATATCCCTGACGGCATGCCAATGCAGGTCGTTATTGTGGGTCTTCAGTTCCACATGCCCGATGTTCACCAGGGAATAAAAGGCGATGGAGATCACACGGCCGGCGGGATGCCGGTCTATTGCCCCGAAAGCCTGCACCTGTTCCATATACACATCCTCCAGTCCGGTACGCTCCCGCAACACCCGGTAAGCGGCTTCTTCGAGGTCTTCATCAGGCCGCACGATATCGCCGAGCAATGACCATTTGCCTTTGAATTCATTGAGATCGGATTCGATGAGCAGCACTTTCAGCACATCTTCATCAAAACCGAAAATGACACAATCAATAGAAATAGCTGCCTTGAAATAATCCCGTATCTCCGTGAGATGGGTATTAATGTTCTTGGTATTCATAACGGTGGAAAGCGTGGAACAATAATAAATATAATGATAATCTCCTGCCCGTCATAACCGGACGCCGGAAATAAATGTGCCTTGTATCTTCGTTTGCAGCAGCTGTGCTTCAGGAACGCTCAGCAGGTCCTGGTCTACAATAATGAAATCCGCTTTTTTGCCGGGCTCCAGGCTGCCTTTGACAAGCTCTTCAAACGATGCGCGGGCGGGCCAGATGGTCATGCCGCGCAGGGTTTCTTCGCGGCTCAGCGCATTCTCCGGTTGAAAGCCCGTGGCCGGATAGCCGGCGGCATCTTTCCGCACCACAGCGGCATAAAAGGTCAGCAGCGGATCGATGCGCTCAACGGGAAAATCGGTCCCCAAAGGCATCCAGCCGTTCTGTTCCAGCAGTTCCTTAAAGGCATAGGCGTGTTTTACCGTTTCATCGCCAAGGCGGTCTTTCGCCCAGTACATGTCTGACGTCGCATGGGTGGGCTGCACCGATGGCACAATATTGTTGTCGCCAAACCACCCGAAGTCCGCCGCGTCTACGACCTGTGCATGCTCTATTCGCCAGCGCTTGTCGTTTTTCCCTTTCAGCACGTCTGCGTATATACGAAGAATGGTGCGGTTCGCAGAATCCCCGATGGCATGGGTACACATCTGTATATCCGTACCCGCCAGCAAAGCGGCCTGCTCCGCAAAATACGCCGCATCTTTCAGCATGAACCCTTTCCAGCCCGGTTTATCATGGTAATCATGCAGCAGGCATGCCCCCCGCGAACCGAGGGCCCCATCCCCATAAAATTTTATCCCCCGCACCTGGTAACGCTCTTTCACTATGGGGCCATGCTGCACAAGATGGTCGATATGCTCCCGGCTGTCGCTCAGCATGATATTGAGGCGCAACTGCAGCTTCCCTTCCGCATAGAGCTTATCCAGGAAGGCGACCTGCGGCAGGGCAAGACCGCAATCCGTAACACTGGTCAGCCCCGCAGCGATACAATTGGCCTGTGCCTTCAGCAGCGCGGCTTCCATTTCCACGGGTGCGGGATCGGGCACTTTGGCCGCCACCAGGCCCGTTGCGTTATCGATCAGTATGCCGGTAAGCCTGCCGTTGCGTACTTCTATCGTGCCGCCTTTGAGTGTTTGCCCGGCTTTGATGCCTGCTGCGGCCAGTGCGGCGCTGTTGGCGATGGAAGCATGCCCGTCTATCCGTTCCAGCAGTACCGGCGTATGCGGGAAAAGGCTGTCCAGCCGCGCTTTGTCCGGAAAAGATTGCTCCGGCCAGTCATTCTGGTCCCACCCGCGGCCCAGTACCCAGGCCGATTGATGATCCGCTGCAAAGGCTTTTGTCCGCTGCAATACCTCATCCCAGCTGCGGGTGCCGGTAAGGTCCACTTGCAGGAAAGACGTGGCATATCCCCAGAAATGCGCATGCGCATCGTTGAAACCCGGATACACCGCAGCTCCGCCGGCATCGATCACGGAATCGGCAGAGAATTTCCGCTGTATGAGATCGTTGCTGCCGGTGGCGATAATAATGCCGTCCCGCACCGCCATGGCTTCCACTACCGTGAATGCGGAATCCACCGTGTATATCCTGGCGTGATGGATGATCAGGTCCGCCTGCTCCGGGCGGGCACAACCAATAAACAATAACAGTATGAAGACTAGGGAGAGGTATTTCATCTATCGTGTTTTTCTTGTAAGGGTCTGCAAATATTGCTGTGCTCCAAAATTTTACCCGGCTGTTTCCTATACTTGCGTTAAAGGAAAGACTAAATTTACGGCAGTGTTTTGATATAGCAATTTATGATGTACACGAAGGAAACGGAAATTACGCTGGCCCGGCTGGGGCAGACATTACTGTCAAAGCCCCCGCAGCAGTCCCCCAGCGATATGATAGACTCGCTGCGGCAGGTGCTCCGGCATAGCGACTGGCGCTATTATATTCAGGACGATCCCATTCTCAGCGATGCGGAGTACGACCAGCTTTTTGCCTGGCTGAAGCAGCTGGAGAAAGAACATCCGGAACTGGTAACGCCGGATTCCCCCACGCAGCGCGTAGCGCAGGGGCTGACCAAAGTATTCCCCACCGTGCAGCACCTGGTGCCCATGCTCAGTCTCGAAAACTCCTATGATGCGGATGATCTGCTGGACTGGGACCGGAAAGCCCGCGAGATCAGCGGGCTGGATGAAATCGAGTATTGCATCGAACCGAAATTTGACGGCGCCAGCATATCACTGATCTATGAAGATGACCGGCTGGTGCGCGGCGCTACCCGTGGCGATGGCGTGCAAGGCGACGAGATCACCGTCAACATCCGGCAGATCCGCTCCATTCCCCTTACCGCCAGCTTCTCCGCTTACGGCCTGCAACAGATAGAGCTGCGCGGGGAAGTGCTGATCAATAAAAACACCTTTAAAAAACTGAATGAGCAAAGGACGGGCGAGAACCTGCCGCCGCTGGCCAATCCACGTAACGCAGCCTCCGGCTCGTTGCGCATCGTTGATCCCAACGAGGTAGCCAAACGGGGACTGGAAGCCTTTCTGTACAATATGAGCTATCATACGATGATAGAGAACAAGGAAGAGCCGCCTGCGCTGCTGACGCACAGCGGTACGCTGGATATGCTGGCACAGCTGGGTTTCCGCAGCCCCGCAAAAGAAATGAAGGTGGTGCGCGGCATACAGGCCGTGATCGATTATTGCCTGGAATACGAAAGCCGGCGGGATGACCTGCCTTACGAGATCGATGGCATGGTGATCAAAGTGAACAGTTATGAGCTGCAGGACCGGATGGGCATGACCACGCATCATCCCCGCT
The DNA here is from genome assembly GCF_008086345.1 of Chitinophaga sp. XS-30. Lineage (NCBI taxonomy): Bacteria > Pseudomonadati > Bacteroidota > Chitinophagia > Chitinophagales > Chitinophagaceae > Chitinophaga > Chitinophaga sp. XS-30. The sequence goes on from NZ_CP043006.1 coordinate 599,050, forward strand.
GGGCGATGGCGTACAAGTTCAAAGCGCGGCAGGGTACCAGCAAGCTGCGGGCCGTGGAATTCCAGGTGGGGCGCACCGGCTCCGTTACACCGGTAGCCAAGATAGACCCCGTGCCTATCGGCGGGGTGATGGTAGGTTCCATGAGCCTTTTTAATGAAGATGTGATCCGGGAAAAAGACCTGAAGATCGGGGATACCGTACTGGTGGAAAGAGCGGGCGATGTGATCCCCTATATCGTAAAATCGATGGCAGACCTGCGCGACGGCAGCGAAACGGATATCGTCTTCCCGAAAAACTGTCCCGTTTGCAAGGATGCGCTTTTCAAACCCGAAGGCGAGAGCGTGTGGCGCTGTGTGAACATCAACTGCGAAGCGCAGGTGGTGGAAAGGATGATCCACTTCGTCAGCAAAGATGCGATGGATATCCGCAGCCTCGGGGAGAGCAATGTGCGCAAGTTCTATACCCTCGGGCTGCTGAAAGATGTGCCGGGCATTTATACGCTGGACTTTGATGCTATCGGCCAGCTGGAAGGCTTCGGCCCGAAATCCGTCAGCAACCTGCAGGCCGCTATAGAGAAATCGAGGGCCCAGCCATTGCACCGGCTGGTATTCGGACTGGGTATCCGGTATGTGGGGGAGACCACGGCCAAAACACTCGCCCATGCGGTAGAACATTTACTAGATATGGCGGGATTTACGGAAGAGCAGTTGCTGGCACTGGAAGATATCGGGCCCAAAGTAGCCGGATCGGTGCGGCAATTTTTCAGTAATGAGGATAATGTGCAGATGCTGCAAAAGCTGGAAGCGCTGGGCCTGAACCTCCACAGCACCAAAGGCGCGCTGTCCGCAGAAGGAACGTTAAGCGGGCAGACCTTCCTGTTCACCGGCACGCTGCACAAGCTGAAACGCAGTGAAGCTGAAGAACTGGTGGAACAGCATGGCGGCAAGATCGTGAGCGGGGTGAGCAGCAAGCTCAACTACCTGGTGGTAGGGGAAGATGCCGGCAGCAAACTGGAAAAGGCGAAGAAGATCAATACGGTGAAGATCTTGTCTGAAGATGATTTTATAAAGATGATAGAATGATGAACGATGAACATTTCATGCGGCAGGCCCTGCAGGAAGCCCGTAAAGCACTGGAAAAGGATGAAGTGCCCATCGGCGCGGTGGTAGTGATGAACGGGCAGATCATCGGCCGGGGTTACAACCAGGTGGAGATGCTCACGGATTGTACGGCGCATGCGGAAATGATAGCGCTGACGGCGGCTTTCAATTATCTCGGCGCCAAATACCTGCCGGAAGCCACATTGTACGTGACCCTGGAGCCTTGTGTGATGTGCGCGGGAGCATTGTACTGGAGCAAGATCGGGCGCATCGTGTATGCGGCGGCAGATGACAGGAACGGGTATCGCCGCGTAACCGGCAATACATCGCCTTTTCATCCAAAGACAAAGGTAGAAACAGGCCCTTGCGGGGAAGAAAGCCTCCAGTTGGTGAAGGGTTTTTTCTCCGGCAAAAGAAAACAATAAAGGATATGGCCGAACCTGCGGCAAGCAGGGAAAGACTGGGGCTGTCCGATGTAATGGGGCTTCAGGCAATGACGGCCTGATATATCAGCACCATCACTCCGGGCAGCGGGGTTTTCAGGGTTTCCAAATTCAGGATGCAAGACCGGTAAAAACGTGGCGTTTACAAGGGCAACAAACAACGAATGAACGTTGTCCGCAAAAGGCAATGACCATGCATCAGGCAGGTCTTATTTATACTTTCTGGCAGTTCCTGAGATATATAAATACATCATCCAGCTCAATCTGTTTCAATTGATAGGCAAGCCGGGTTTTCAGGTCCTCCGTTTCTTCTCTGATTTTTTTGTACTGGTCTTTTAATACCTGATATCTGGCCGTTATTTCCTCGGACGTGGCGGATTGGTCCAAAGCCAGTATATCATACGCCTTCTCTTCGGTTATCATAGTGATAAGTATTACCTCAAAAAACTATCCAAATGAACTCCGTGTCTAATTCAGGCTACTAATTTAGTGGAGTTTGACTCCCCGGAAAATACCCAAGCTTGGGTATTTTTGGGCGCGTCCAAATCGCGCGGAAATGTGCGTCCCCGGCCGTTATAAATTAGAAATGGAAATATGTAAACTGATTATCAATGGTAAAAAATATTCATTTGTTTGCAATTGCTATTCGTTTCGGAGAATTACTGCAAACCGATCTGTTTGGCCAGGGCAACAAGTTCCGGGGTATTGCGCACTTTTAATTTGAGGCGGATATTCTTGCGATGGGTTTCAATGGTATATCTGCTGAGGTTGAGTTTCTCTGCGATCTCTTTGTTGTTATGGCCGCGCGCTGCCAGGATGAAGATGTCTTTTTCCCTTGCCGTCAGCTTGTTCAGCACATCTTCGTTCCGGCGGCGGAGCAGTTCCCGCAATGCTTCGCTGATCTGGCTGCCGGTGTCGATGGCATAGGAGAAATCCAGGAACACGCAGATCACGTCTTCCACATTCCCTTCTCCGTCGAAAGTGAAGGGCAGCCCTAATCCTACCAGCCATACCCATTCGTTCTGCCCCCGCTTGCGCACCCGCAGCAGGCCGCCAAACATCCCTTTCTTGTCCTGGAACGATTGCTGGGAAATATCAAGAATGGCTGCGTCATCCGGGTGAGTGATGGCTTTGAAAAAGTCGGTGCCGAGTGAGAGGATCTCTTCCAGGGAATAACCCATTGTGTCTGATAGCTGCCGGTTACACCAGTTGACGGCCTTTTGGGAATTGTTGGAAGTATATATCATTGCAGGCATTTTATGTACAACTGCCTCCAGATGTTCAAGCCGGCTCCTCAATTGCGCGTTCTCCGAAATCAACGTTTCCAGAGAATCGCGTGGTTCTGTGCCCATGTCCTGCATATATTTGTTTTAAACAAACAATAGTGAAAACTAACGATGAATACTATACGAATATAATTAAATGCTAAGTAACGGTTATAACACCTTTATGTAAATATAAAAGAATTGGCCATATATCCAACCGTTGTTAACATGCCGGGCCTCCCCGGATCGGGGTTTTCATAAAGGTTTGACAATTCCCTCATTAGGCAGTATTTTTGATGCTCTAAGAAAAAAGCAATTCTTTAACCCATAAAAAATTGGATTATGGCATTTACACTTCCTGCTTTGCCGTACGCTACGGATGCGCTGGAACCGCACATCGACAAGCAAACGATGGAGATCCATCACGGCAAGCACCACCAGGCTTATGTTGACAACCTGAATAAGGCGATCGCAGGCACGGAGCACGAGAATAAATCACTGGAAGAACTGGTAGCCAATGCCGGCAGCATCAGCCCGGCAGTAAGGAATAACGGCGGTGGTCACTGGAATCACAGCTTCTTCTGGGAAAGCCTCGGCCCCAAAGCCGGCGGCACTCCTACCGGCAAACTGGCGGATGCGATCAACAGTACTTTCGGTTCTTTTGATGCATTCAAAGAAAAATTCAATGCTGCAGGCGCTACCCGCTTTGGTTCCGGCTGGGCATGGCTGATCGAGAAAGACGGCAAGCTGGAGATCACTTCCACGCCTAACCAGGATAATCCCCTGATGGACGTTGCGGAAGTTAAAGGCAAGCCCATTCTGGGTGTGGACGTATGGGAACATGCGTACTACCTCAAATACCAGAACCGCAGGCCCGAATACCTGGCCGCTTTCTGGAACGCTGTGAACTGGGATGCAGTAAGCAAAAGGTTCTAAGGCTGTAAAAGCATTTTCAGAAAAAAGGCTGTATCGGAGATTCCTGATACAGCCTTTTTATTATTCACGCCATTACGGCGATACTACAATTCCCTGATCTTGAAATTTTTGAACCATATCTCACTGCCGTGGTCCTGCACGCAGATATGTCCTTTTTTCGCCACACCGTACCCTTTGTATTCCTTCCATTTACCGGAGGTTTTCTTTTTCTGCCATTCATCGGTCCACATTTCGGAATCCACCACTTTCTCTCCGTTCAGCCAGTGCTCAACATGACCGTTGTTCACGACGATCTTTGTGTGGTTCCACTCGCCTATTGGTTTTGCCGCCAGTTTGGAAGGCGGGTCCATGGCGTAATTGGCGCCTGATTTCTGCCAGTCTTCCAGTTTTTCCGGGAAGTTCTCGTCGTCTATCAGCTGGTATTCCGGACCGCTCATGTAGGGTGCGTCAAATTCTTCGGTCACGAGGTAAAGGATACCGCTGTTGCCCTGCGGCGCGATCTTCCAGTCTGCTTCGAGCTCGAAGTTCTCATACTGGTCATTGGTGATGAGGTCCCCGCGCATATCGCTTTTGTCGGTAGCGCTGCCGGTACAGTGGAGCGTGCCGTCCAGTACGCCCCAGGTATTGGATTCCTTGTTTTTATAGATACGCCATCCGTCCAGGTTATTGCCGTTGAACAGGAGCTTCCATCCTGCGGCCTGCTCTTCAGCAGTGAGGGTATTGGCGGGAGGTTCCATGGCTGCTCTGTTTGCGCTGCCGATGGCCGTATCCGCACCGGAGCCCTGATTGTTCGGATTATTCCCGCAGGAGGCCGCTGCAATGGCAATAGCACAGGCTGCCGGGAGCAATAATCTTTTCATCTGTTAGTATTTTACTTGTTTACGGTTTTCAGGTTCTTCGGGTCCCAGTACATGATCTTGTTCTCGAAATAGCTGTCGTTGCACAGCAATGCAGGCGCTGCGGCGCGGAAGCCGAACAGGGCGTCTTCACTGACCTTTCCTTTTGTGCGCATGGCATTGAACAGATTGTAAAAGTGATCGAAGTGCGCGCCTTTATATCCTTCCTCCGCGGCATACTCCAGCTTGTCCGGCGGCAGCATATCTTTCCGCTCGTACACGTATTGTTTGCCGGTATCTTTCTGCTCTTTGGTCTGCAACAGGGGATCGTCCGTAGCGGCGTAGGCTTTGTTGCGATAGAGGGTTACTTTGTCCCACTCCACGGTCATGGAGCCTTCGCTGCCTACCATGCGCAGGTAATTGGTACCGCCGGTACCGTCTACAAAGTTCACCCGGAGGGAGAGATTGAAGGCGGGGTGGATATCGGTCTGCGGGTAATCGAACATGCCGAGCATGACATCGGGCACTTCACGGCCATCTTTCCAGTAGCGGAGGCCGCCGGTAGCCATGATCTTATCCGGACCAATGGAGCCGGTCACCAGGTGCAGGCTGGAGAACAGGTGTACGAACAGGTCTCCGGAAACGCCGGTGCCGTAATCCCGGTAATTCCGCCAGCGGAAGAAACGCAGCGGATCGAAGGGCCGTTTTTTATTGTTGGCGATGAAGGCGTCCCAGCCCACGGTAGCGGGGGAAGCATCTTCGGGGATGGGGTACTGCCAGGCGCCGAAGGGCGACATGCGGGCCCAGAAGCCTTCCGCGTAGTTCAATTGCCCGATAGCGCCGTCTTTCAGCAATTCGCGGGCCTTTTCATTACCCAGGGAGCTGACGCCCTGGCTGCCTACTTCGTACACAATGCCTTTGTTCCTGTTCTGCGCTTCCACAACGGCAGCGCCTTCGGAGACATCATGCACCATCGGTTTTTCACAATAGACGCTTTTGCCTTTGTTCATGGCTGCTACGGATATGTCCTTATGCCAGCTGTCCGGTGTGGCAATGATCACGGCATCCACATCCTTGCGTTCCAGGATCTCCTTGTAGTCGCGGGTGGTATAGATGTGACTGCCCCATTTCTTTTTGGCATCGGCGAGACGGCCATCGTAGAGGTCGCAGGCGGCCACCAGCTTCACACCGGGCACCTGGATGGCGGTGGATGCATCGGCAACGCCCATACCTCCGGCGCCGATCAGCGCCACCTGTATCTGGTCGTTCGCACTGTAATGGTCCTTCTGACGGCGAAGCTGCTCAAGGCTTCGCTTCCTGTCTGCTGCTGTAATGATACCGGGAAACAGGGAAGCGCCGACTACTCCTTTAGCCAGTTTGGTAATGAAGCCGCGGCGTGAGTTTCCTTTTGAATGTTCTGTCATGCTGTTTGCTTTTATAGTTTGGACGTGGTTTTCGGGAAATGTTAATTTAACGATTATATCCTGTAAATCATCATACTTTTCTGCCGGGAGGGCCGGTGTATAACGACAATAAAGTCTGCCAGGCGGCGTAGCGGAACACTGCATTCATACAAAACAAATAAAGATAACAGGTATAAAAAAACGAAAAACAATTTACCCGTGCAATGTAAAACACGGATAAATTGTCAATTCGTTGATGATTTACGGGGATTGAGCGTTTTGTGGCGGGGCACTGGCGGCTGCGCCTGCTCAACCACCGGAGTTGCATTTTTGCGGTGGGGCAAGCGGGAATGCATGCTCATGGCCGGCGCCGCGGCCTAATTCTTTCTCCCGGTCAGCAACTGCTGGTATTTCTCCGGCTGATGCAGCAGCGCTACCGCTTCATCCACATCCTTATCCCAGGAAAGCCCTTTCTCGATCCTTCCCTGCTGCGGGTAGTATCGGTTCATGATCTCTTCTTCCAGCAACTGCTTGATCTCGGTCTTGTTCCGCAGCAGGTCCTGCTTTTTATCGTGCTTCATTTTGGCCTGCAGCGCTTCGAATTCTTTTGAGAGCCCATCGAAGTATTTTTCCCTTTCAGCGGTATTGCGGAACATTTCCAGCGCTTCTTCGCTGCGGGTTTTATAGCTGTAGTCCTTCCCATCCAGGAACTCCCCGAAGTCCTCGAATTCCGCTTCGGTAAGCGAGAACTCGGCTGCCGGTTTTACCTGGGGATGGGCGTAATAGTAGCGGGTGGCATAGTCGAAAATATATTGCTTGCGAAGCAGGGTCACGGCTACCTGGCTGAGCATGGTGCTTTCCACTTTGGCATCCGGCTCTATGCCGCCGCCGTCTTTCACGGGCCGGCCGGCTGCTGTGGTGAACGAACGGCGCAGGGAATCCGGCACATAATCGGCTTCGCCTTCCTCGTTCCGGGTGGAATAGTCGATCGCCTGGATGCAGCGGCCGCTGGGGGTATAATACCGGGCGGTGGTCACTTTCAGTTTGGCGTTATAGGGCAGGGGACGGGTGGTTTGCACCAGTCCTTTGCCATAGGAGCGTTGCCCTACAACAAGGCCACGGTCCAGGTCCTGCACCGCACCCGCCACGATCTCTGCGGCTGAAGCGGAGGAGCGGCTGGTCAGCACCACCAGCGGGATGTTCAGGTCCACGGCGGGCTGCATGGTCTTGTATTCCCGGTCCCAGCTTTTCACCTTGCCTTTGGTGCTGACGATCAGTTGATGCTTGTCGATAAAGATATTGGAGAGGGTCACGGCTTCTTCCAGCAGGCCGCCGGGGTTGCCGCGCAGGTCCAGCACCACGCCTTTCAGCTGCGGGTTGCTCTTTTTCAGCTGCTCGAAGCTTTCCTGCACCTGCAGACCGCTGTTTTCTGTGAACTGCGTCATTTTAATATACCCGATGTCGTTGCGGATCACGCCGGCAAAGCTGACCGGTTTAACATTGATATCCTCCCTGACGATCCTGCGGGGTGTTTCCTGGCCATTCAGGGGATGCCTGAATACCATATTCAGCACGGTGCCGGGATTACCTTTCAGGATACTGCTGACATCCTCCTGGGCCATACCTTTGGCGCTTTTGCCGTCCAGGGATACGATGATGTCTCCGGGTTTCACGCCGGCTTTGGCCATGGGGCTGCCTTCGTACACATCGGTAATGGCCGTCCAGTCCCCGTCCGTATAGATGGAAGCCCCTACGCCACCGTATTTGCCGGTAGCCATGAAGCGCAGTTCATCCAGGTTCTCTTCGGGCACGAAATCCGTATAGGGGTCCGTTTCCTCCAGCATGGCCTCTATACCTCTGTGCATCAGCTTCTCGGGCGGGAGGTCCTCCACGTAATAGGTATTCAGCTCGCGGTAGAACGCGGCGAAAATATCAAGGTTCTTGGCGATGAGGAAGTACTTGTCGCTGTTGCGGAATGCGACGAATACCAGGCAGAGGCCCAGCAGCGAGAACAGTACGATCTTTTTGGATAAACGCATGTTGACAATTTAAATGTTGAGGGATGTCCGGTGTCAGGGAACCGGATCATGACCATGGCCTCCCCAGGGATGGCACCGCAGTATCCTGCGGGCGGTGAGCCATGTACCCCTGAAAATACCGTGTTTCTGGTAGGCTTCAAGGCCGTATTGGGAGCAGGTGGGCGTGAACCGGCAACTGGATCCCAGGAAAGGGCTGAGGCACCATTGATATAGCTTGATCAGAAAAATAAAAGGGAAGCTTAATATAACCGATAGTTTCTTCAAAAGTTAAAAATTATTCACCAAAAGCAGAACGGCTCCGTTCATCATGTCTGCATCTTTCCGTTCTCTACTTTTCACTTTTTGCTGCTTTGGCCAGTCTTCCTAAAATTACCGAAAATTTGTCGCGGAGGGTAGGTAAATCGGGGATTTTTTTGTCGGTATAGATAAAAAATACGGCCAGTTGGGTCGGGGTGTCCTGCAGGGCATCATACAGCAGTTGTTTCTGGAGGCGGTAGCACTCCCTGCCGAGGCGTTTGATGCGGTTACGGTCTACCGCACGGGGGAATTTGCGGGATGATACGCTGAAGCCGGCCTGAACGGGGTATTTCTCCGTAGTGAGCTTTGCCGGCATATAGATCACCCGGTAGGGGAAAACAGAAAACGCTTTTCCGTCCCGAAAAAGCGTTTCAATCATTTTCCTGCTTTTTAACTTCTCTTCCTTGTTAAAAGAATAAGTTTTTATGGCAATATGCGTTTATTGCGGATTATTTCAGCTTACGTTCGTCAGAAACGGTCAGTTTCTTTCTTCCTTTCGCTCTGCGGGATGCCAATACTTTACGGCCGTTGGCAGTTTCCATTCTCTTTCTGAAACCGTGTACGCTCTTTCTGCGTCTGTTATGCGGTTGAAAAGTACGTTTCATTTGTAGTATATGTTTTTATCAGTGGTCAAATGGGACTACAGTCTCATTTGTAGTATATATTTTATCAGTGGCCAAATGGGACTGCCGTCTCATTTGTAATTTATGTTTTTATAAGTGGTCCGGCGGGGACAACTTAATACCCATCCCGTTTTCAGCTGGCCGAATACCTTCAGCCCCGTTTAAAACGGAAAGCAAAGGTAGGGTAAAAATTTAAAAATCAAAAATCAAAAGAAAAAAAGCCTTAAAAACAAAAGCAGGCCTGCCATACGGCCGCCTGCCTTTCTATAACTTTTTAACATTTATCTCTCTTACTGAACGCCCAGCTTCGTTTTCACGGCGGCCAGGATGTCGTCTCCGGCGGGAGATACCAGCAGCATGCCTTCAGAGCTGTCGATCACATAAGCATAGCCTTTTTCCTTCGCTACATCTTCAATAGCCTTGCGTGCTTTATCGTACACGGGTTTCAGCAGTTCATTCTGCTTGGTGCCGATCTTCTCACGGGCAATGGTTTCATAGTCCTGGATGCGTTTCTGAGCTTCCTGGATCTCTTTCACCTTAACTTCCTTCATGGTTTCGCTCATGGGCGGGGTGGCCTGGGAAGCTTTGTCAAACTCCTGCATCTTCTTGTTATATTCATCGATCAGGGTTTTGCTTTCTCTTTCCAACCCTTGTGCGAAAGTTTCGATATCAGTTTGTGCTTTTTTAGTTTCCGGCATTGCCTGGATCAGGGCCTGGGCATTGATGTGTGCGATTTTGGATTGTGCACTTGCCTTTGCGCTGAATAAACCGGTGAATGCAACAAGTGCAATAATTACATACTTCTTCATGATGTTGTCTTGTGTTTAAAAGAAATTAAAATGTTATAGGTCAAGTATTTAAGGGATTATTTTTTGACTCCCAGGGATTTAAGAATGTCTTCGCTCTTATCCAGTTTCGGATCGGAGAAAATAACGGTGATACCTTCTGACTTGTCCAGCACAAAGTCGTACATCCTGCTGGCAGCCAGCTTCTGAACGGCGTTGTAGATCTTGTCCTGTATCGGTTTCACCAGTTCCTCGCGTTTCTTGAACAGGTCTCCTTCATAGCCGAAACGTTGTTTCTGCAGGTCTTTTGCTTCTTTTTCCCGGGCAATGATCTCGTCTTCCCTTTTGCGTTTCAGGGCGTCGGTGAGCATTACGGATTCTGCCTGGTAGGATTTATACATCCTGTCCACTTCCTGGAACTTTGCGTCGATCTCTTTCTGCCACTGTTCTGCTATCGCATCTATCTTCTTCTGGGCTTCCGAATAGTCCGGAATGCTTTCGAGGATATACTTGGTGTCGATCACGCAATACCGCTGCGCCAAAGCTCCGAATACCGTCCCTAAAACCAAAGCGGCCGTAATGAATACTTTCTTCATGAGAAAAAGGTTTACTGGTCTTATTGCTTATACCAAACGTAATACTGCAACTGGTATTACGCAGGCTACGCAATATATAATAAATATTTTATTCCGGTTCAAAGCCGAGCATGAAGGTAAATTTAGCTGCATCCTTCATCCCGTTCCCCGGTCTTAACCTATCCAATCCTATGCCATAGTCGAAACCAAGGAGGCCGAACATCGGCAGATAGAAGCGCGCACCCACGCCCACAGAGCGACGCAGCCGGAAGGGGTCGTACTCTTTGAAGTCACGGTAACCGTTTGCGGCTTCCATGAACAACAGGCCAAAAATGGTTGAACTGGGGTTCAGACTGAAGGGATAGCGCAGTTCAACCACATATTTGTTGAACATCGAGAAGCCGGAGTAACCTGCGGGCGGCGCTGTGCTTTCCGGGTTGAGTTTCGGGTTCGATGTATAATATACAGGATAACCACGTTGTGAAATGATATCACGGTCATATACGGCAAAGTTGCTCAGACCATCGCCACCCAGCTCAAAGCGGCCGAAGGGCGAGAGGTTGGTACGATCGTTATACCGGCCAACGTAACCGAACTTGGCGGCAACTTTCAGTACCAGCGATTTATTGTCAGCGCCACGGGGGCGGCTGAGGGGAACGTACCATTCGGCGTTCAACCGGTATTTCTGGTACTCGATAAATTTAAACTGGTCGCGGATCGGTTCCTTGGTGTAGTCCCTGTCCGGATTGAAGAGGGAATACGGCGGCGTGAACTGCCCGAAGAGCATGAAGCTGGAGCCGCTGCGCGGGAAGATCTGCTGGTCTACCGAAGAACGTGCGAGCGTGAGGCGCAAGCTCAGGTTATTGGATACCCCGTTATCGAAACCTTCCAGGCCGAAGTAGTTGAAATCTTTCAGCTGATAGCGCTGATAGTTGATCGCGTACATCAGGGAGAACCAGTCATCCGGCCATTTCAGCTGTTTGCCGAGTGAAACAGAACCGCCGAGTACGCGGAAATAGGCGCCTGGATTGTTTACCGGCTGATTGTAATATTCCGCGAAGGCGTTCGGGTTCTGGTAGGTGCTGTAGAAACTCACCGAGAAGGGGTTCCTTTTTTTGCCACCCAGCCAGGGTTCTGTAAATGAGAAGTTATAGGAGCGGTATGCTTTACCATTGGAGGAGATACGTACGCTCAGCTTCTGGCCGTCGCCGCTGGGCAGCGGGTCCAAGGTCTCTTTCCTGAAAATATTACGGAGGGAGAAGTTATTGAAAGTCACCCCGAGTGTACCGGTAAGGCCGATATAACCGCCCCATCCGGCAGAAAGTTCCAGCTGGTCGTTGGCTCTTTCTTCCACTTTATAGTCGATATCCACGGTACCGTCCGCTACGTTCGGCACGGGATTGATACCGATGGTCTCCGGGTTGAAGAAGCCAAGCTGGGATATTTCGCGCTGCGAACGGATAAGGTTCTGGCGGCTGAACTTGTCGCCAGGCAGCGTACGCAGCTCACGGCGGATCACATGCTCATTCGTTTTTTCGTTACCGGCGATGCGGATATCCTTGATGGTGGCCTGGGGGCCTTCCTGGATGCGTATTTCGTAGTCGATGGTATCTCCACGGATGCCTACTTCCACAGGATCTACCTGGAAGAACAGGTAACCATCATCCATGTAAAGGCTGCCGAGGTCTCCGCCTTCAGGGCCGGGAGGGTTGCCGAGGCGTTTGCTCAGCAGCTCCAGGTTGTAGATATCGCCCTTTTTGATGCCGAGCACGCGGGACAGGATGGTATCATTATATACGGTGTTCCCTCTCCAGGCAATATCCCCGAAGTAGTATTTCTTTCCTTCCTCGATCATCATCTCGATGTTGAGATTGCCTTTGAGGGAAGGATAGGTAGTATCTTTCATGATCTGCGCATCCCTGAAACCGCGGGAGTTGTAGAATGCGATGATCTTTTCCTTGTCTTCCTGGTATTTGGTGTCGTTGAATTTTGCAGAGGAGAAGAGTTTGAAGCGGAAATAGGGGTCCAGGGCTTCCAGCGTTTTGGTGGCGGACAGCCAGCCGAGATCCTTCCAGTAGTCCATTTTATATTCCGTGCTGTCCTGCCATGCATCGGCATTGTCAGGATACAGGGTGAAACGGCTGGTTTCCTTGGTCCCTTTCATTTTCTTTTTGATGGACTTGTCGCCTATGTTGCCGTTGCCTACGATATGGATATCGTTGGTGCGCACCTTGCTGCCTTTGCTGACATGAAAGATAACGGTGGCGGAGTTGATGGCCGGCGGCGGGTCCTTCTTTTCTTCCATGCGAACGGTTACGTTACGGAAACCTTTCTCTGCATAATATTTGGTCACAACGGAAACCGTGTTCTGGGCGAGTGCTTCCGTTACCACGCTGCCTTTGCGCAGGGCGGCCTTGGTGGTCAGTTCGTCCGCCTCGGTTTTCTTGATGCCTTTGAAGGAGAAGCTGGACATGCGGGGTTTTTCCGCCAGTTCTATTTCCAGCCAGATCTTTGATCCTTCTATTTTAGTGATGTAAATAGCGATGTTGGAGAATAACCGCTGCCCCCAGAGGCTCTGGATGGCTTTGGCGAAATGATCTCCCGGAAGCACCACCTTGTCTCCTACGGCAAGGCCGGAAAGGGACAGCAGCAGGGACTTGTCGAGGAATTCAGTACCGGTGACGGCGATGTCGGCAATTTCGTACTGCTGCGGACTGGCCATGCTGAAAGGGCTGATATCCGCCGGACGGGCTTCCGGAGCGGGAACAGTATCCCTTTGCTGGGCGCGCGCTGTCAACCCCGCGCTGCAACATAAAACTACGGCCAGTAGGCTTCTAGGAAACAATTTCTTCATTCTGCTGTATTTGTTCGCTTGTTTTGCCGAATCTACGTTCTCTGGTTTGATAATTCAAGATGGCTTCGTATAGGTTCTCTTTGCGGAAATCAGGCCAGCGGGTATTGGTAAAATATAATTCCGCGTAGGCCAGTTGATACAATAAGAAGTTGCTTATACGGTGTTCGCCGCTGGTGCGGATCATTAATTCCGGGTCCGGCAACCCTGCGGTGCATAGGTATTTTTCCCATATCTCTGATGTAACCTCGTCCGGGTTCAGTTTACCGGCCTGCGCATCCTTTGCGATACTGCGCGCGGCCTGCAATATTTCCCAGCGGGCACTGTAACTCAGCGCCATAACGAGATTGAGGCCTGTATTCGGAGCAGTGATGTCCATAGCTTCTTTCAGCTCCCGCAGGCAGCTTCCAGGCAGCATGGTCATATCACCGATCACGTGCAGGCGTATGTTATTTTTGTTAAGTGTACTCACCTCCTTGCGGATGGTTGTTACCAGCAGCTCCATTATCCCGTTCACTTCGTACACCGGCCGATCCCAGTTCTCCGTAGAAAATGCGTATAAAGTAAGGTATTCGATGCCCAGTTCGGCACAACCTTCCACGATATCCCGCACACTTTCTACTCCCTGATGATGCCCGTAAAGCCGATCCTGCCCCCTTTCTTTGGCCCATCGTCCATTACCATCCATGATAATAGCGATATGGCGTGGCAGTCGTTGCAGGTCCAGTTGATCCTTCAAACTCATGACTATTCAGGCGCGTTAAAACAGATTTACTAAAAGTGTGCAAAGATACAAAAATAACTTTATGCCCTTTCCGGCAAAGGGTATCAGGTGGTTTTAACGTAGTTTTAACGGGAAAGGCGGCCAATAACGGCTTCCATGGCCTGTAAACGCCCGCTGCGCCTGCCTAGAACTTGCAGCGGTAAGAAGTGAAGAGAATACCCAGTGTCAGCTCAATGGTCGCAAACTGGTCCTTATCCCTGCTATTTCCCCGCTGACGTCCCGCTACACCTATGGGCGTACCGGTAACATTGGAACGGTCCTGCAGGATGGCGGCCATGGTAGGGCTTCCATCCGGCCGCAGCGCAAAGGCGTCAATACCCACATAGGTGGTGCTGACATCATCCAGATAATCCGTCTGCGTAAAGCGGAAAAGTACTTCCAGCCCAAGGTTCAGCCGCCGGCTAAGACTGTATTTCACACCTCCGCCCATCAACCAGGCATAAGAGAAAAGGGAATATGGCTTGCGCTCAGGGTAAGCTGCAGTGCCCTGCCCTTCTGTATGCATGGGCTGCAGAAAGTATTTTTCATCATTATAATAAGCATAGGGATTAAAATGGAAGGCGGACAGGCCGAGGGTCAGATAAGGAGAAAAGCGGTAATCGTCGCTCCCCGGCTCAAAACGGAAGAAATTGAAATCCCCCTGCAAAGCGAGTTCAAAAATGTCTGAATTGAAGCTCAGGTTCCGCCTTTGCTGAAACTCGTTGCTGCTGTAAACATCGGAATACCCAAGTTGCATAAAGCGGAAATGGGCGCGCGCGCCCACATAATCGTTGAAATACTTCCGGTAAAAGATCCCGACGGCCGGTTTTACGGCCTGGAGGCCCGTACTGGTGTTGATATCCCCGAAATAATGCGCGCCACCTGCGGTAAAGCCAAGCTCTCCTACATAGCTCATCTCCTGCTGGGCCTTCACCTTCCCGGTAAAGGCGCCGGCCAACAGGGCGGTCACGACCAGTAAAATCCTGAAATGAATACGCTTGTGCTGCATAAATATCCCTAAAAACGTAAAATAAGGCATTTTCATCTGTACAGGCCGTTGTTTTTCATTGGCCGGGCGGCAAATTGAATAAATAATAAATTGTTTGTCAGATAGTTATGCTGTATTTCGCATCCTAAAAAAGGATAACAACGCTCACTTCCTTCCGGCATTGCGGGTATCGATGCCCCATAACAGCTTGTTCCGCAGGGTATGCAGAAAATTCCCCTCATTCAGTCTTAACAGGCTGATGGAGAAATCTTCCCTTTTTACGGCGAGCTGCACCCGGTTATCGATCACTTCCATCCGGGAATCGAGCGTACAGAGGAACTGGTCGCTGCGGCCTTCCACTTCAAAAGAGATCACATGGTCATCCGGAACGATGATGGGCCTTACGTTCAGGTTATGCGGGGAAACCGGGGTGATCACAAAACTGGCTGCTTCGGGAAATACGATAGGCCCGCCGCAGCTGAGGGAATAACCGGTTGATCCTGTGGGTGTTGCCACGATCAGGCCATCCGCCCAGTAGGTATTGAGGAACTCTCCGTTCAGGTAAGTATGTATCTTGACCATGGCGGAGGTATCTTTCTTGTGAATGGTGAATTCATTCAGCGCGTAGGGCACTTCGCCGAACAGGGGAATGCTGGCGTCCAGGTGGATGAGCGACCTTTTGTCCACCACATAACTGCGGCTGACAAGGGCATCCACGATCTCGTGGATCTCGTCCCTGCCGATGCCGGCGAGGAAGCCCAGCCGCCCGAAGTTCACCCCCATCACCGGAATGTTCTTGTCCCGGACAAAACTCACCGTATCCAGCAGGGTGCCGTCGCCTCCCAGGCTCACCAGGAACTCTATCCTGCCATCCAGGTCCTCTGCACGGGAAAAGGTATCTGCATCTGCCGTCAGTTTCACATGCGGGCGCAGCTCCCTGTAAAAGGGCTCATATATTACCGGTGTGATCTCCTGGCGTTTCAGTTCATCCAGCAACAATTGTACATCTTCCAGGTCTTCTTTGACAAAACCGCGGCTGTAAAGGGCTACGTGCATTTTTAATTTTGTGGTTCGTGTTACATATCCAGCTTAGCGTGCAAAAATAAACCTTTTTCTCCCAATTGATTGATGCTGTATTCAAAGCGGATACAGGCATCGTAGAAGGATACCACATCAAGACCAATGCCTCCGGTGTATAACATCCTGTTATTCAGGATGCCGTTGCGCGTCATCCTGGAATAGACATAGCCCATATCCCCGTATGCTTTTGCCAGCACCCGGATGGGCAGGCTGCTGAATTTCTTCGGCACTATAGGCAGGTTCACCCTGAAGTTGAGCAATTCCCGGCGGAGAGTGGATTTGAGGATAAAAAAGCTGGTGCCGTCCACCACATAATATTCCAGCCCGCGCAGGTAGTCATCGCCATAACCCATCGCGCGTACGCCGGCATAAGGCTGTATGTCGGGGAATTTCGCCTGTCCAAGTACGCCGAGGGCGCCATATGTTTTCCTCGCCAGTTCCCAGTATTTGATGGCGCGTACGCGGAATTTAACATAATCAATATCGCTTAGCGGCCCGATGCCGGTCTTGAGCACTTCGCCCTGCAACATGGTCCCTTTCAGCGGATACTGCCAGCTGTCCGCCTGAATGTAATTGAAACGGTAAGCCAGATCAAGGTGCCGGACCTCCTTTCTGGCATTCCCGAGGTAATCCGGATTGAGGATGACCACCGAATCGTTCACCGTTTCATTGTTATATGACATGGAGAGCTGGTGCCGCGTGGAGATCGCCTTGCGATAGGAGTAAGTGATGCCGAACTGGAACTGGCGGCGCAGGAAATCATCCTGCCGGAAAAACTGCTGTTTGTTGGCATCCGATATATAGTTAAGTTCACGGTTCCGGCTATACGATACTACGAAGCCGATGCCATGCCGGAAACGTTTATCGATATACGGGAGGTTGTACCCGAGCAGGAACCGCTGCGTGTAGCCAACAGTGACATCTGCGTAGATATCGTCGTTCCGGCCGGTAAGATTGTCCTGGAACGCCTTTACGCCCACATTCACACGTTTGAGGCTCCTGTTCTGCTCCACCCACCATTGGTTGAAATTCCGGTCCGCCAGTTTGAAAATGGGGAATGCGAAGAGGTACCAGCGTTCCCATACTTCAAATACCACGTCGGCTTCCTGGCCTTCCCAGTTCTTTACATTGGCCGTGGCGTTGAGGAAAAGAGAGGTATTGAGCAGCTGTTTGCGGCTGCTTTCAAGCGTTTCACCGAGCACATTGAGATAAATG
Organism: Chitinophaga sp. XS-30; assembly: GCF_008086345.1. NCBI lineage: Bacteria > Pseudomonadati > Bacteroidota > Chitinophagia > Chitinophagales > Chitinophagaceae > Chitinophaga > Chitinophaga sp. XS-30. The sequence continues at coordinate 616,249 of NZ_CP043006.1, forward strand.
GTATCGCCGGGCCTGACGGGAAGCTCTCTCAGGATGATGGAGGTACGCGTTTTTTTGTTGCCCTGTACGACCACATGGCGTACCACCATGTACGCGGCTTCCTGTACCGGAGGGTTTTCCACCTGCGCCAGCACGGGTAAGGCAAACAGCAGGCATAACCATATGCCGTAAATGTGGAGGACAACGCGCATGCGGGAGTGGTAGGTTCGCTTTAAAAATAAGGTATTTGGGGAAATTACATACTGATGTAATTCATCAGCAGGTCATAATTCTTTTTGAGAAGATCTTCTTCCAGTTCTTCGCTGAACATGTATTTGATGACGTAGTTGAAGCGTTCGAAGGTGGCAACGAGGCCATGCAGTTCCTGGCGGTTCGTTTTAAGCAGCACCTCCAGCTTGCCGGTATTCGGGTTGGTGATCGTGTTCACGCTCAGCAGGGTTACATCATTGCTCTCTGCGATGCGAGCAATTTCACTGAGGCTGTAGTCCCGCGGTTCCACTTCCAGCACCAGCAGGCCGCCGGTTTCCTTTACGCCGTTCAACTGGGCGAGGATGGCGAGCAGGTTGTCTTTCGTGATCAGGCCGAGGTACTCATTGTCTTTTGAAACAACGGGAAGCACGGAGAGTTTCTGATCGTAAAAGAGCTTGAGGGCTTCGAAGAAGTGCGCGCCTTCCATGATGGCAGGCTTGAAAGTATGGTTGGGCGAGGTTTCCAGCAGCTGATCAGGATCTTCCCAGTCCATCACTTCTTCTTCTTCCACCAGCGCCAGGTATTTGCTATCCACCACGATCGGCAATTGCGTGAGATGATATTCATTCATCAGCCGCAATGCTTTCGCGCCGGTATCCATCGGATGCAAGACCGGCACAATGGTAGATATGAGTTCCTGTGCCAACATAATTGATCGTGTTTCTCCTGCAATAATAGCAAAGAATATTCCAATACCATGACACTTACGTGTTAAAAATTAAGGAATCACGGAGCAATGGTGCTGCAATAGGGATGAACGGTCAGCTGGCGCCGGCTTCTACGGTTTTGTTGTTGAGCCTTTTCAGGAAATCATGCATGATCCTGTTAAACTCGCCCGGGACTTCCATCATGGGCGCGTGACCGCATTTGTCGATGAAGTGCAGTTCAGAGTTAGGGATAAGTTTATGGAACTCTTCTCCCACCATTGGCGGAGTGATCGTATCATTATTGCCCCACACGAGCAATGTGGGCGTTGTGATGGTTTTCAGCTCTTCCCCGAGATTATGGCGGATAGCGGATTTGGCGAGCGTGATGATCTTGATCACTTTCAGCCGGTTGCTGGTGATCTCGAACACTTCATCCACCAGTTCCTTGGTAGCCATGGCAGGATCGTAGAAGGTAAGCTCCGTTTTTTTCTGAATGTACTCGTAGTTGCCGCGTTTGGGATAGGTTTCCCCCATACCGTTCTCGAACAGGCCGGAACTGCCGGTAAGGATGAGGGATTTCACTCTTTCCGGGTGTTTGAGGATGTACACGAGGGCAACATGGCCGCCGAGAGAATTCCCCATCAGATGATAGTTGGCATAACCGCGGGTTTCAATGAATTTGTGCACGTATTTGGCCAGGCCGCCTACGGAGGTTTCCAGGATATTCAGATCAAACAGGGGCAGCATGGGGATCACCACTTTGTAATGAGCCTTGAAATATTCCAGCAGGCCGCTGAAGTTACTCAGGGCGCCGAACAATCCATGCAGCAGAATTACCGGCTCTCCTTCACCTTCTTCAATGTACCTGAATTTACCCTGTGTTTTGATTTCGTAATTCATTACCTATGCTTGAAGTCAATTTTGCGCTAAAATAATTCTTTTTCTTAATTCAAATAGTCTCAAAGATGAAGAGGTTGTGTGGGCAATTCGCTCGCCGCATGCTCAAAAAAACCTTCCAGCTCACTGAATACATCGCGGAAAACCGGCAATACTTTGCCGATATGCTCCATAACCCAGGGCCCGAGCGGCTCTATCCACGCATAGACGGCCGATTGCAGCTTGATTTCAGGGCTGAGCCAGTACAGCTGATTGGCCAGCCATAACATCACGCTGTAAATGACCGTGTACACGATACCGTAAAGCAGTATGCCGCCCAGCCGGTTCAGCCATCCCAGCATGGACCATTGCACGATCTTTTCGAGAAATGCAGCGCCGAGCCGCACAATGATCACCACCACCAGGAAAATGGCGATAAAGCTGATCACCGGCCACCAACGGCCATGCATACCCGATTGTTCCAGATACGAGGCCAGAACGGCAGATAATTTCAGCGCCGCGGCCATCCCAAGTACAAACGCCACGAGGGAAAATACCGCTACGATCAGACCGCGGGTAAATCCCTTGTAGATGGCAAAGGCCAGGATAATGGCAAACAGGATGTCGATGGCCACGGGCCGGATTTGATTATTTGGTCAATAATTCCTTCACCAGCGCGGAGATCACTTTTCCATCCGCTTTGCCGGCGAGCTGTTTGGTGGCAACACCCATCACCTTGCCCATATCGGCCGGGGAAGATGCGCCGGTGGTGGCGATAATATCTGTCAATACTGCCCGGATCTCCGATGCTTCCATTTGCTTCGGCAAATAACGCTCGATCACGGCCAGTTCTTCCTCTTCCTTCTTTGCCAGGTCTTCCCGGTTCTGCTGCCGGAATATATCCAGCGAATCTTTCCGTTGCTTCGCAAGCTTTTGCAGCAGCTTCATTTCATCGGCTTCTGAAAGCTCGGCGGGCGCCCCTTCCGAGGTTTTCGCCAGCAATACAGCTGCCTTGATAGCCCTGAGGGCGCGCAATTCGGCTTCTGCTTTTGCCAGCATGGCGGTTTTGATGGCACTGTTGATTTGCTGTTCTAATGACATATGGTGTGTTTTTACTGGTCCTGGTTCTTCAGTTTTTCTTCGAATTTCTTGTAAAAGTCCGTGGCGAACGTCCGCAGATCATTGGCAAGGTCCGCATACGGCGTGGCACGCTGATAGGTATCCGCCATGGTCATCATGGTCTGGTAAAAGAAATCTGCCATTTCATCCACCATCATTTCCTTGGTCCACAGGTCTATCCGGAGCGCTGTTTTGTCCGCCCCGTCCCAAAAGGCCACCATCATTGCCTTTGCCTTGTTCATACGGTCTGCCGTACTGTCGGACGCTGTCCATTCTATGCTTTCCGGCACTTTGTTCTCATCCAGCGCTACCTGTATCTGTATGGAAGATTTTTTTGTCATTATATCTGATTTGAAAAAGCAAAAATACGTTTTTTGTCATGCTTGTTCAGGATGTGATGGTACGCCCGAGCATAACGGCAGCTTCGTCCCAGCTGGAAATGCGCGGAATATGTGCCATCAGCCTGCTTCTCAGCAGTTCATCCTTATAAAGTGCGCCCATTTTTTCCGAGAGGTCGGTAATGTCCCCCGCCACAGCATTCAGTGCGGCATCCCCACCGGCTTCCGGTGAAGCCCCTGCGTGGATCACGACTGCAGGCACTTCGCAGCGGAGGGCGGTATAGACCGGTACGGGCAGGCCGTCCGCCCCGGCAGTGTGCACAATGGCGTAAGCTGCGGCAACCAGGCGTGCCAGGATACCTTCGTCCGGCTGTTGCAGCCAGATCACATCATCCCGGAACTTGTAGGTCTGCAGCGCCTCCGCTATTTCCTCGCCGGCAGATGTCAGCCGGCCGGTCAATACCAGCTTCATACCGGAGCGGAGCCGTTTCTTCAGCAGGGAAAAAGCTTTCAGCAGGGGAATGATGTTATTATCCGGGTGAATGCTCCCCACGGCGATAAAATACTCCATTCCCGCGGCATATTCCCGTTTCACTGCTTCCCTTTCCTCCCAGTTGAGCGGCATATAGGCTTCGGCAACGCCAGGCGGCAGAAATTCCATCTGGCCATCCAGCCCGCCAAAACGTTTATTTATCTGCTCCCGCATGAATGCCGAGAACAGGGAAATGCTCCTGTAGCTGCGGATATACCGGGAAGCTGCCACGGTATCCAGCAGGGCGGTATTGCGGGTGAGCACGAGGAATGCCGGAAGCCCCTCCGGTACCGGCAACAGGTCGTCGAAGCACAGCAGCCGGTCGATCCTGTATTTCTTCAGCGCCCGCGGCCATTGCCGGCGGCGCCAGATATACCGGCCCGGACCGTTGTTCAGCCAGGGTTTCAGCGTTACCAGCTGTGCATTTGGAGGAAGAGGGCGGGGAAGTGCGCCCGGTCTGTCTGCGATCAGCAAAAATTCGATCCCGGGATGCAGGTTGCACAAGCGGTACAACATTTCACTGGCCACATTCCCGGTATCGGCAGGAGTATCCTGCAGCAACGGGGAAGCATTAACGGCTATTCGCATGGTCTTGTGTTTCTTTTCACCAGCTGCAAACCTAGGGAAAAGCGGTTAAATATGCTATTGCATGCACAGCCGTTGCGCTATGATATGGAGAAAGGGTAACTACGGCACCTTGTTCATCACCCCGAAGCGGAATGTTTTGGTATTGGACGGTTTGGTGTTGGAGGTTACCGTCACCACGATCTTCGCCACCTGCAGGCTTGGAAGATTGATCAAAGTTATATCGGTGCTGCCACCGGTACCGGCCACCGCAGCATTCTGTGCGATCACTTCACCGGCGGGATTGGTAGCCGTTATGGTGATGGTGTACCCCTCCGGCGGCAAGGGCGTGGAGGTAACATTCACCGTTACACCCAGGGTATTCCCCTGCGCGGCATTGTTATCCTGGTTAAGATTGATATTGGGAATGGTGATGGCCAGTTCGGCTTCCTGGGCAGGAGGCGTCACCGGAGTGCCGTCATCTTTTTTCTTTTTCTTGCAGCCGCCGGCCATTACAGCCAATGCGCAGCATATGATGAGGAAGTACTTTTTAAAGGGCATACATAGTTCGGATTGAAAAACACTTTAAAATTATAAAAAATAATAATACCGATCAAGTATCGGCCCAAAATACCTTAAATACGGCCCTTTACGTCCATCGCATCCCGCAGACCGTTACCCAACAGATTGAAAGCCAGCACCAGCAGCATGATTGCGATACCGGGGGCCAGGGCCAGAAGCGGGTTATGGGTAATGATGAAATTGTAGTTTTCCTTGATCATCAGGCCCCAGGAGGGCTGCGGTGGCTGTACCCCCACGCCCAGGAAGCTCAGACCGGCCTCTACCACAATAGCGGTGGCGAAATTGCTGGCGGCCACCACCATCACCGGGCCGAGGATATTCGGCAGGATATGGCGGACGATCGTGCGCACATGCCCGTAACCGAGCGCCCTGGTGGCTTCCACAAACTGCAATTCCCGCAGGCTCAGCACTTGCCCGCGGATGATACGGGCTACGTTCACCCACATGGTAAGCCCTACCGCAATGAACACCTGCCAGAATCCCTTTCCGAGCGCCAGCGTGATCGCAAAAACGAGCAGCAGCGTAGGTACGCTCCATATCACATTGATCAGCCACATCACGGCTTCATCCGTAGCGCCCCGGAAATAACCGGCAATGGCGCCGAGGAAGATGCCGATGGTCAGGGAAATGATCACAGCAATGCACCCGACGCTCAGGCTTACGCGGGTACCGGCCAGCAGGCGGCTCAGGATGTCCCGCCCGAACTTGTCGGTCCCCAGATAGAAACGCCGCTCGAAAAGATGTTCCTGTTCCACCTGCCGCCGCAATAGCGCGGTATCCTTTCCGGGCACATCCTTTCCGTAAACGACCCTGGCGAGCGGCCAGGCTTCCTCAACAGTGGTGCCTTCATCCACATATTTCTGCACGAAAATGGAATCGCCTTTAAAGCGGTGGGATACCAGCGGAACGAATGTCACCTTATCTTCCCTGCCGTTCACGAGATGATGGAACCAGCTGCGCTCCGGCGGCGGAGGGGATTTCCGGATGGCCAGCATGCTGATCCGGAAGCCGGGTTTCTGCCCGCTGACCTCCAGGAGCATGCGGTTGGCATAAGGCGTCTGGTCCGGCGCCAGGAAATAGGCAAAAATGCCGGCCAGCAATGCCAGCAATATCACTGTCAGCCCGGCCATGGCGCCCTTGTTGCGCCGGAGCCGTTTCCAGGCTTGTCGGGAAAAAGATGATGCGGAACGGGCCATGACGCCCAAGTTAAAGCAAAGAAGGGATTATTTCTTCATTTAACCGTGAACGTTATACCCGCAAATTTCCCGGCCGCCCCTCAAATTGCGTTTTATTATACTCGTAAAATAGCTTAATTTTTATGCAGACACAGAAAGACGTTTTGCATAGTGAATGTTTCCCTGGCAAAATGCCTTGGCCAGGACAGAAGACACGAGAATAGCAGGCATATCATTATACCTTGAACAGAGATCACAAAGAAGACAATTTAGCTGGCACAGTCAGGCACAGTAACCGTCCTGTTAGCCGTTTACACCCTCAATCCGTTTGTACGTAACCATTTTTATAACCATTAAACATTTATTTATGCTTAAGACCAAAATCCCGCAGATTTTCTGCCCGTTCCCTTCTATGCTCAATCCCTTTGCCAATGAAGCAGAACTCCACACTGCAGACTGGGTACATCATTTTGAGCTGGTAAGATCCGAAAAGGCTCGTGAACGCTTTCGCAGAGCGCGTTTTGCCATGTTGTCGTCCCGTGCATTCCCTACGGCCGGGCGTTTCAAACTCTGCATCGCCGCAGAATTCAACACATGGCTTTTCCTGCTGGATGACAAAAACGACGAATCCCGCTTCGGCAAGCGGGACTTCCTGGAAATGGTGCATTCCTTCGTGACCATGATCCTCAAGAACAACCAGGTAGTGGCCCCCGAAGAGGGGATGCCGCTGGCCAACAGCTTCGCGGATCTCTGGAAACGCCTGAAAAAGATCAGCAGCCCGGCCTGGCAACAGCGCTTTGAAAAAAGCATGGTCGATTACATGGATGCATGCCTCTGGGAAGTGGACAACCGCATCCGCCACGAGGCGCCGTCCGTAAAGGACTACATCGAAAAACGACCCTATACCGGCGCATTGTATGCGGATATAGAGCTGATCGAAGTGCTGGAAAGCATCTACCTCCCGGAGGAAGTACGGCTGCATGAAACCGTTGTGCAACTGGCCCTGGCCTGCAACAACGTGGTCTGCTGGGCAAATGACCTCTTTTCATTCGACAAGGAACGTCGCCAGGGAGATGTACACAACCTGGTAACGGTATTGAAAGAAGAAAGGGAACTGGACCTGGAAGAAGCGCTGGCCGAAACGGCCAGGATGCATGATGCCGAAGTACGGCGGTTCATCACCCTCAGCGAAAACCTGCCTTCATTCGGCGCTGAGGTGAATGAAGAGTTGCAGCGGTATATCAGCGTGCTGAAAGCCTGGATGCGGGCTAATCTGGACTGGAGCTTCCAGGACACGGCGCGTTACCGCATGAATATCACGGAAACGGCCAACGGCAACTGGATGATCTCACAATTCTGATCCCGGAGGGGCGCCTATTTCACCTGGCGCCCCTTCCATTCATAACTGCCGAACTTGCCCAGCCATCCGGCCACTACGACATAAATGATATGGAAGGGCTGCCCGGGAATGAACCAGGGCAGCAGGGAACGCTTTTGGAAAAAAACCGCCACCGGCACAAGAAACACCAGTTCCAACACTACCTTGTAGGCCAGCAATCCTAGGAGCCAGTACCATATTTCCGGGCGGAAAATGGCTACCGCGGCCATCAGCAGCAGGACCACATTCCAGATGTACACCAGCACCAGCACCCGCGTGATCCTTTTATCCTCGTATTTGTCCGCCTTGGACGACCAGCGGATACGCTGCTGCATGAAGGCGGAAAGATCGTTCACCGGCAGCGTGCGCACCACGGCATCCCGGCTTTTGAGATACATCACGCCATCCGGGTAGGCATGATATATCTTGTACATCAGCAGCATGTCATCCCCCGAAGCGATCATATCTATTCCCATGAATCCGCCCACGGCTTCGAATGCGCTCTTTTCATAGGCCAGGTTCGCCCCGTTGCACATGGTCCCCGTCTGCAGATAAGCCACTGCCCCGGTTATGCCCTGCATGGTCATGAAATCGAGGGACTGCAGCCTGGTAAAAAAGCTGTTCTCCCCATGATAGGCCACCGGCGCCGCAATAAAGCGCGGATGATAGGTTTCGTAGAATTTCACGATGGTTTCCAGCCAGCGGGAACCCATTACGCAATCCGCGTCCGTTGTAACAATAAGATGGCCCGTAGCTTCCCGGATAGCCAGCTCTATCGCTTTCTTTTTATAGGAATTGAGGCGCTGCTCGGCATTGAGATGGTCGCTCATGCGGATAAGGCGGACATTCTGGGCAGGAAAAAACTTCACCACGTCGGCCGTGCCGTCAGCCGAAAAATCATCCACCACGATCACTTCGAACAGGTTGGATGGATAACTCTGCTGCTGCAGGGCTTCCAGCAGCAAAGGAAGATTCTTTTCCTCGTCGCGCGCTGGAATGACAACAGATACCGTTGTATTAAAGGTATAGGCATGGCGGTTAGGGCGGAATAACTTCAGCCGGCTCCAGCCGTAACTGTAGGATACCATCAAAATACCGTATAAAAACGCAAGGCCAAGGGCAATAATCAATAAGGCATCCATGCTTTACTCCTTCCTTAAATTTTTTCTGATAATAAATCCCGCTGACTCCGTCAGCAACTGATGCCCTTTCTCCAGCACCACGATCTTGCAGGGGAAACTCCCGTCTGCAAAACGTTCGCCGAGCACCGGCGGGATCACACGATCGTAACGTCCGAAAAGCATGACCGTATCAATATCGTACCGGGCCATCATTTCCCTGCACCGGCGTTTGGACGGCATCATTTTCCGCATATTGGTCCACACATCATATACAAGCTGGCGCTTTTCCAGTGCATTCATCCTGTGCAATACAAATTTGTGCACGCTTTCATTGAGCAGTTTCCATTTTCGTCCGATGGAGAGCAACCTGAAAAACAGGGCCGGGTTGCGGGTATTGTACAGGAATATCCTGTTGCCCAGCCGTGTTTGCGTGGCGATCATATGCCAGGGATTGTTCTTCAATCCGTCCGGTGCCAGCAGCACCACATGGTTGATACTGGCGGCCATCTTCTCTACAATACATAACGACAGCCGGCCACCCATACTATAACCCATAAGTGAGAACCTTTGTTTGCCAAACCGCTCCAATATTTTCACGGTCAGCGCTTCCAGGTCCGCCCGCTCCACATCACGCCCTTCATTCCAGCGGGTTTGGCCATGAAAGGGCATATCTAACGCCACTATAGTGAAGATATTGCCCAAAGCCGCTTCCATACAGGCAAAATGCGATGCGCTCTCCCCGAAACCATGGAAACAGATAAGCAGTTCGCTCCCCGAACCGGTGGTCATTCCGGAAAATTCACTTTGCAGGTATGGCAGGCGAAGTTCGTGCATGGTTCAAACAAACGGCAATTTTAATCAACTTTTGCCAATTGGTATAATTCCGGTAAATTGGGAGTAGACTAAATTTTAGCAAGATGGATACCGCGGTTACCGGCAAAGCAGCCTTGAAAGGCGCAGAATTCCTCGTCAGGGAAACATTACCCTCCGAAATTTTTATTCCCGAAGATTTTTCAGAAGAGCAGTTAATGATCAGGGAGATGGCAGAACAATTCCTGACAAAAGAAGTAACGCCGGTGCTGGACCGGCTGGACAAACTGGAAGAGGGGCTGATGACCGCTCTGCTGGACAAGGCCGGGGAGCAGGGATTGCTCGGCGCGGCCTTTCCGGAAGCTTACGGCGGGCTGGGCAAGGATTTTATCACCGCCACCCTCATCAATGAATCCCTGGGTGCAGGGCATTCCTTTTCAGTGGCCATGGCTGCCCATAACGGCATCGGCTCGCTGCCCATCCTCTATTTCGGCACGGAAGAGCAGAAACAGCAATATATTCCCAAACTGGCCTCCGGCGAAATGAAAGGCGCCTACGCCCTCACGGAACCCAACTCCGGCTCGGACGCCCTCAGCGCCAAAACCACCGCAAAGCTGGATGCGGACGGCAAACATTATCTCATCAACGGGCAGAAATGCTGGATCACCAATTCCGGCTTCGCCGATGTGTTCACCGTTTTCGCCAAAATAGACGGGGACAAGTTCACCGCCTTCATCGTGGATAAAGATACCCCCGGCTTCACGCTCGGCGCGGAAGAGCACAAAATGGGCATCAAAGGGTCCTCCACCCGCCAGATCTACTTCCAGGACGCAAAAGTACCGGTGGCAAACGTACTGGGCGAGATCGGCAAAGGCCACCTCATCGCTTTCAACATCCTCAACATCGGCCGCCTGAAACTCTGCGCGGCGGCACTGGGCGGCGCAAAAGGCAGTATGAACATCGCCATCAACTACGCCAACACCCGGGAACAGTTTAAACAACCCATCGCCAACTTCGGCGCCATCAAACATAAACTCGCCGAAATGGCTATCCGCATCTGGGTGTGCGAATCGGCGCTGTACCGCACGTCACAGCTCATTGAACAGAAAGAGCAGGAACTGCTGAAAGAAGGCAAAGCCTTCAATGAAGCCCTGCTGGGCGCGGCGGAAGAATATGCGGTGGAATGCGCCATGCTGAAAGTGAACGGCTCCGAGGTGCTGGACTTTGTTGTGGATGAAGGCGTGCAGATACACGGCGGCAACGGTTTCAGCGATGAATATGTGATATCCAAAGCCTACCGGGACTCCCGCATCAACCGCATTTTTGAAGGCACCAACGAGATCAACCGCCTCCTCACGCTGGACATGACCCTCAAACGTGCCATGAAAGGCAAGCTGGACCTGATGACTCCCGCTATGAACGTCATGAAAGAGCTGATGAGCATCCCTGATTTCGGGAATGATGATGAAAGCCCTTTCGCCAAAGAAAGAAAGATCATCACGAATATGAAAAAGGCCATCCTCATGACAGCCGGCGCTGCCGCGCAGAAACTGATGATGCAGCTTGAATCGGAACAGGAAATACTGATGAATATCGCGGACATGGCCATCGAAACTTTCATCTGCGAAAGCGCACTGCTGCGCCTGATGAAACTTACCGACCTCAGAGGCGCCGATGCGGCGGCCCTGCAGGCGGATATGGTACGCACCTACCTCACCGATGCGGCGGACCGGGTCAATAAATCCGGCAAAGACGCCATCAACGGTTTTGCGGAAGGAGATGAGCAACGGATGATGCTGCTGGGACTGAAACGCTTTACCAAAACCGAGCCTTTCAATACCAAGGCGGCACGGCGGCGGGTGGCGGACAAGCTGATCGCGGAAAATAAATATACATTCTGATATTTTTCAACAGACTGAGGGCTGACTAAAGGGATCTCCCTTTTAGTCAGCCCTTATTCCAGCTCCGGGGAACATCCATTATTTCACTGCGGGCAATGCTATGGGGTGATCTACCCTCAGCATCCGTTCGCCGGTGAAAGTTCTGCCGAACATATCCGTTGCGCGGACCTGCAGTTGATGTGTACCTACGGGCAGTTCCGTGCTCACCGCCCCTTTCCACAGGTGGGAGCAGATCACGGCATCGGAAGGCCTTCTGCCGGGCATCAGGGAATCCACCTGGTCCCAGCGCAGGTAACGTTCGTAATAAGAAGGATCGATGCGCTCTTCTTTACGCAAGGGTGTCCATTGCCCGTCATCCACACGATATTCCAGCTTGCTGTTCTCATCGCCGGTGAAGAAGTTCACATAGAAATCGGCTCTCGTATCTTTACGGTGACCGATCACTTTCGGCGCGAATATGCTCATCTGGTAAGTGGAGTCCTTACCGGCCACTTTGTAGTCTACAGTGTAGGAGTTTCCGTGAACATTCAAAAACAGGTATCCTTTCTCCGTGCCATCTCTCATGGTGGCGAATGGTACGTTATGTTCATCCAGTTCACCGGAATACCAGTCGCCGGAAGTTGTGCCCGCATTGAATTCATGCAGCGGCTTTTCCTGCAGCCAACCTTCTTCCTTTGTATAAAAATTTTGTTTTTGCAAGTGGGTATGGCCGCTAAGCATCAATACATGCTTGTGATCTTTCAGATAGCTGAAGAGCTGTTCACGATCTTCGCTCCGGAAAGCACGTCCTTTCATGGGAATGTGAAAAGCGATCACCACCAGCTTCCCCGTGTCCGTATTCGCAAGATCATTCTTTACAAACTCCAGCTGATCTTCGCGAAACCCGCCCCAGTAGCCGCTATTCTTGCGGGGGTCCGGAGAAAGGATGTTGTCCAGCACAATAAAATGGGCATTCCCGTATTCAAAGGCATAGTTCGCAGGGCCAAAATGCGCTTCGTAGCTTTCGTCTGACAGCGCGTCTGTAACCCCCTGACCAAAGTTCAGGTCGTGATTGCCTACCATATTATACCAGGTAAGGCCCAGTACAGCCATCTCCTTTTTGTAATCGCTGAAAAGATGGAGGTTATCACCTACAAGGTCTCCCAGGCTCATGCCAAAAGCCACGTTCTTCACTCCTTTTACTTCTTCCAGGATGCCTTTGCGGAACCAGTCGATATCCTGCTGCGAGTACACCTGCGGATCACCGAAAACCAGCGCACGGAATTGCGCCGGCTCTTCCTGCCGGATGAGTGCGAAATTCACTTCCTTCGGCAGCGGGCCGGTAGGTTTCACACCGGGATAACGCAGGCTGGCGGGAGAGCCGCCCGGTTTATGGATGTAATAGAACTGCGGAAGCATCATGGCGTCCACTGGTACGCGATAACCGGAAGGCTTGATCACAAACAGGATGTCGTCGTTCCCGACCGGTAATTCATATCGCCCGTTCCCGTCTGTTTTCACTATCTGCCTGCCGTTACTGACGGCCACGCCGGGGATGCCCGCTTCCTGTTTGTCTTTCCTGCCATTGCCGTTTTTGTCTGTATAGACGAATCCTTTTGCCGTTTGTGCTGCTGCGCCGGCCACACTTGCCAGGCCCAGTACGCTTGTTATGATAGCGGCACGGCTCCATTTACTAAATGTATGCATATCGGGTATTTCGTTTATTGTTTTTGTTTTTCGAAGAGTTGCGGATAATATTTCCGGATCAGGCGCTGATCAGCTGCATCCAGTTCATTCAATAGTTTCGGCTTGTCCTGCGGCCGCAGGCCCTTCTGATTCATTACGTTGATGAGGCTCCAGTCTTTGACCGGCCGGCCCGGTGAAGGATCTGCGGGTTCTTTGGCTTTGAGGTCGTAGCGGGTAAAGTCGATCACATAGGTGGGCGAGCCTTTGATATGCCAGTCGCGCTGCAGGGCCAGCCTGAATTCCTTGTTCATGAACCATTTGATCTCCAGGTTATTGTAGGAATCTCCCAGCCCCGAGCCACGCTCCACGAACCGGTAGTTCCAGTCGTTGCCCGACCTGTGTTTTTCGCGCCACATGGTACCGAATTCTCCGAAAGACACAAATTGCACATCCGGCCAGCGTTTCTTCGTATCCGTTACCCACATTTCCATAGCCTTGCAAATAAATTCCTGTCCAAATTCATGTACCATCTGTGCTTCCCATATATTGGTCACCCAGCCAAAGCCGTTCAGTTCCACACCCTTATCGAAGTGGATGGATTGCGTATGCATCACTTCGCGGTGCCCGAGCTCAAGGCCCCAGCCTTTGTAAGTTTCTATCGGCCCTACGCCCCTGCGGCTGTTGTAGCCCGTGATCTGGTGCCCATTCTGCCCGCTGCGCCGTGCACAAATAAAATCCATCGTCCAGCCATCAAGGTTCACGCAATCGATAAAATCCTCTTTTCCCTGCGCCGGCTTGCAGAAATGTTCGGCAGAGGGATAGAAAGGATAGGATGGCGAACCGTCTGCGCCACCCCCATCAATGTTGTGCTGGCTCCAGATCACGGCATGCGCTGCGTGGATATTCTCTTTCTCGGCCAGGTACCGCAGGTTGTCCGCCGCAAGAAATCCGCCGATAACGGATTGGGGACGGTAGCCTTTACCCACCATCCCGGAGATCAGCTGTATGGCTTCCGACATTTCACGGTTCACCCGTTCCCGGGGCAGGTACATTGCCGGAAAATATCCCGGGAAATAGGTCACCTCATCGCCATACTTTTGCTGACAGGCTACTACGTAATCGCGGATCTGTTTATAATTCTCCCGCTGATCTTCCAGTGCGTTCATGGTGAATCCCCATGTCAGGCGCCCATCCGGATTGTTCTTCGCGAATGCTGTTCGCAATGCCTGCACACCTTCCAGTGTATGCCAGTTCCCTTCATCCCGGGGGTGCAGTTTTACATCGCGGGATACTTCCCAGGGCGTTGTGCGGATCATGATACAAAGGGTCACAAATCGCTTGCCGTCTATTTCATTCGCCTTGGAAACGTTGGTCAGTGTGGAGAAAAGAAGCATGAGCAGCAGGCTTTTCAGCAAGCCGGTGGGTTTCAGATGCAGATATTTCATGTATATTAAAATATTGGTAAAAAGAAGGCCGCCGGGTATTACCGGCAGCCTTTTCTTGCATTATGATCACTGCCACCCCGGGTTATTGGGCGCCAGGTTCGGGTTCAGGAAGATCTCGTCCAGCGGAATGGGGCTGGAGTAGTGTTTAGGATTCACGAAAGTACGGGCAGACAGGGGTTCCACGACCAGAAATCCATTTTCGTCTACCAGGCCTGGGTTGCCGTCATTCAGCACATTCTGCGCTTCGTACTGGGAGCCTTTATATTTGATGCCTTTTACCGGCTGCGCCAGCTCTGCTTCCGCGGTCTTCCAGCGGCGGATGTCATCGCGCCGGAAACCTTCAAATGCAAGCTCGATCGTGCGTTCGCGGCGGATCTCGTCAAGCATGTTCATATTATTGGCCATTACGAATTCGTTCGTCAGCGGCGGCATTTTAACCCCTTCGCGATTGCGGATCACATTGATCGTGCTGTTCAGCACATCGTTGCTGATGCTGCCGTTTTTTTCAAACGTTGCTTCTGCAAGTATGAGCAGTACTTCCGGATAGCGGATGAGATGCACATCGAAAGTTGACTGGCCTGAACCGGCAGCCCTTACTTCCGTCATAAACTTCCAAAGCTTGTAACCAGTACGTGTTTCAGGTCTTACACTGAAAGCCGGGCTGCAGACGAAGGCCCCGTCTGTGCTCAGGAAGCTGGTGCCGGGGATCAGAATGGTCTGGCGCATGCGCGGGTCCCGGTCCTGGAACTCATCTTCCATTTGTGCGTAGCCATGAAAGCCGGATGCCGCGTTCTGGATCGGCAAACCCGTAGTCTTCATCAGGTACATGTCCACCAGTTTTTTGGTGGGAGAACCGCGCCATCCCCAGTACACGGAACTGCCGGTGGAGTGCATGCGGATATCAAGCGCATAGCGGTTCGCGAAGATAGATTCCGGTGAATCATCTCCCCGGTCGATGAACGTGTGACGATAGCTGTCCGCGCCCGCACCTTCAAACAGGTGATATTGCTGGCTTTCGATCACACGGGTAGCAGCGCTGATCGCCTGGCCGAGCAACTGGTCTGCATCAGTACGGTGGCTGTGATATTTTGCCCAGGTACCCGCAAATAACGCTACTCTTGCCTTCAGCGCGAGCGCGGCGCCTTGTGTAACACGGCCAAGGTCTGTCGCCGCCAGTTCGCTTTGCTTGGGCAACTTCGCTGCCGCTGTTTCCAGTTCCGCCAGTATAAAGTCTTCCACAACGGCCTGCGGTTCTCTTTTGCCATAGAGCTCAGGAGACTGGGTGTTCAATACTTTTGTGAGAACAGGCACGCTGTTGAATTTCTTCATCAGGCGCCAGTGGTTGTACGCCCTGAAGAAACGGGCCTCCGCCACAAAGCGTTGCACCTGTACGGAATCAACTCCGCTATATTCCTGTCCTTTTTCGATGATCTTGTTACAGTTCCGCAAGTCCGTGAACCGGTCGCTCCAGTCGCCATCTGCATTCAGTGCACTATAAGAGCCGTTGCTGACATTGTTCGGGTTCAATTCAAAGGAGATATCGCTATTCACGTCCTGCACTCCCAATGTTTCAATGTTGCTGTACAACTGGTTGGCGGCTTTTTTATAGTCGGCAGCACTTACCCAGAACTGGCTGTCGTCCAGCGAGTCTTTCGGTCTCAGATCTATGTCCTGGCACCCTGCGGCAGCAACGAACAACGCCGCGGCACTTGCCATTTTCCCAATATATTTCTTCATGACTTGATGTATTAATGGATTAGAAAACTACGTTTACGCCGAACGAATAATTACGGGTAAAAGGATAAGCGGCGATACCACCCTCATCTTCAGGGTCCCAGCCGCCCGGCGCGTTATGCACTTCGAACAGGTCTTCACCGCTGAAGTAAAAACGTACTCTGTCGATCTTCATTTTCCGGATATACTTTTTCGGTACGGTATAGCCAATCTGAAGGTTCTTCATACGCACATACCCCACTTTGAATCTCGTATTGGTAGAAGCGTTGTAGTTATAGAACCGTCTGCCGGTGAGCGTGATAGCCGGATATTTGGCATCCGTGCGCTCGGGTGTCCAGGTTTTGCCGTAGAAATATTCCGGAGACTGGAACCAGGGCTGTGCGAAAGGCATGGCAGCATCTCCCTGCAGGAACATTGTGCGGCGGCCAATACCCTGAATGAAGGTGCTGAAGTCGAAGCCTTTGTACCCCGCACCGAGGTTCACACCAAAATTATAACGCGGGTTCATATCGCCGAGGTAAACTACATCGCCGGAGCCGGGCTTACCATCGCCGAGTACGGACAACCTGCCATCGCCATCGAGGTCCAGATACTTCGCATCTCCTACTTTCAGTTCCGTCTGCACCTGGCCTTCATTCGGGAAGCGCTTGCGATACTCCTGCAAGTCTGTTTCATTCTGGATGATACCATCAAATACATACCCGAAGAAAGAATTGGTGGAATACCCCAGCGGTGTTCTGTTCAGTCCGAGGCCGATCAGGTTATTGCCGATACGGCTCGCCACCTTGTTCCTGGCATCGCTCACGTTAACACGTACACTATAGTTGAAATCGCCGGCCTGGTCTCTCCAGCCCAGCGCAACTTCCCAGCCTTTGATCTCCAGGCGGCCACTATTGGTAGCAGGCGCTGCGATACCGAGCATAGAAGGATAGGAAACGGGGATGAGCATGTTCCTGTTCTCTTTCCAGAAATAGTCGAATGAACCATACAGCCGGTCTTTCAGCAAACTGAAGTCGATCCCGACGTTCTTTGATATGATAGTTTCCCAGGTACGGTCGGCAGATACGAGGTTGGACTGGCGGGCCATCTGGTCGCGCTGCGCAGCACCGAAGGGATAATAGTTGGTAGCGATGGAGATCAGCTCGATGTAGTCATAAAAACCGATACCGGACTGGTTGCCCATTTCACCATAAGACGCCCTGAATTTCAGGTCGTCGAAGATATTGAGATGCTTGACAAAGCTTTCTTCTCCTGCACGCCAGGTAACGTTCACGCCCGGAAAGTAACCCCAGCGGGAATCCGATGCAAAACGGGAAGTTCCGTCTGCACGCAGGGTTGCTTCAAGGAGGTATTTGTTGGCGAAGCCATAGTTTACGCGGCCAAAGAAGGAGTTGATCGTCCATGCATTGCCTTCACTGGAAGCATCTGCACCAACCTGGCTACCCAAAGACAATGGCATGGAAACCTGCTGATCGAAGTTGATACGTTTTGCCCACAGGCGGTCGTAGTTGTTAGACTCGTTCGCCGCGCCGGCCATAAGACCAACGTCGTGCCTGCCGAAATTCTTTTTGTATTCCGCATAAAGGGTAAAGTTCTTATACAGGTTCTTGAAATAGTTGCGTTCCGCACTGTTCGGCCTTCTGGCGATACGGTGGTTCACATTATCCCAGTTGTAATTGTAGATCATCTTCTGAACGATGTAGTTATCGCCATCGTTCTTGCGCACCACCGCACGGCCTATCAGGTTCAGGCCCTTGATCACCTGCCAGGTCAGCTGGTTGTTGAAGGTGAAATTACCGGTCGTGGAACGGGTATCGCCACCTTCCTGCAAAACCTGCGCGGGGTTATCGAAACCTTCGAAAGTATAGAAGTTGCCGGCAGGATTATATACAGGGGCCCAGCTGCGGGTTTTGTAGATCAGCTCCCATACGTTCTGCCCGTAGCCGATCACAGAAGCGTAGTTGCGGTCACCGCCTTCGTAAGACAGGTTCAGATCATACTGCAGCCCCTTTCTCAGCTCCACATTGGCTTTCATCCTGGCGTAATAACGTTTGTCGTTATCCACCCCGAATTTCGGGAGACCATTTTCGGCTACGTGACCGAGAGAGATCATGTAGGAATATTTGTCGCCACCACCGGTAAGGCGGAGGTTGTAGTTCTGCAGGCTGCCATTGCCAATAACATGCTCGTTCCAGTTCTGGTCCCTGAAGAATTTATTGTAACCGGACCATCTTCCCCAGCGTGCCGCGGGCAATACTTCATCGCTGCCGGCGAGTATTTTCTGCAGTTCATCCCTGGTGTATTCTACAGGAAAGGAGCCATCTGATATCTCAAGTCCCATTACGGCGTGCTCGTACAAGCCTGCCGGTTTTTTCAACAATGCGGGTGTTTTCAGGGAGTAGAACGCATCTACCCCTATCTTCAATGGCTGGTTGCGGCGACCGCCCCGGGTGGTAATAAGGATCACACCATCGGATGCACGGGCGCCGTAGATAGCGGCTGTACCATCTTTCAATACAGATACGCTTTCGATGTCCGCCGGATTGATGAGGTTGATATCACCTTCTGCTCCATCGATCAGTACGAGCGGCATACCACCATTGATAGACGAGATATCTCTTACACGCAGTGCAGGTGTGCTGCCGGGAGCGCCGCCGCTGCGCACTACCGTGAGGCCGGGCACCACGCCTTGCAGGGCGTTGGCCGCGTTACGCACCGGGCGCGATTCAAAAGCTTTAGCGTCCGCTGTTGCTATAGCACCGCCGAGGTTCGCACGCTTTACGGTACCATAACCGATCGCTACTACTTCATTCATGTCGAATGCCTGCGCTTTCATCTGTATGTTCACGGTCTTGCGGCCACCGATCGCTTCCTCCTGCGCTGCATAACCTATGTAGGTGAACACAAGCGTCTGTTCCAGATCGGATACCGTGAGGGTATAATGACCCTTTTCATCCGTAGCGGTGCCCACACTGGTGCCTTTTACCATAACGCTTACACCGGGGATCGGCTCGCCGGAACCATCGGTTGTTACCGTACCGGAAACAACGGCATCTGCTTTAGCTTCGCGGTCAGCCGCAGATAACGGCGTGAGAATGATATCCCTGTCTACCACTTTATATCCTACATTGGATTGCCTGAACAATTCGTTCAGTATTGCAAAGACAGGCTTCCTGAAAGCCTTCACAGAAACATTCCTGGAAACGTCCACCATTTCCCCGTTGTAGAAGAAACGGAATTCAGACTGTTTCTCTATTTCATCCAGGATATCCACAATCCTTTTATTCCTGATATCCAGCGACAGCTTTGTGTGCTGTGCGTAGGAATAATTGGAGAAAGCTACATTCACTGAAAGTAGCATAAACGCCAACAGCAACTTCATAGCAGGAAGTATTTTAGTTAGATTGAGATTAGAAAGACGAAGTCCCCCAGCTCCATTGACATGAGCTAATTTTTTCATACTTTTGTAAAGCTTTTTTGAAGTAAAGAATTAACTGATTGTTAGTTTTTGGCACGGGAACATGGTCGCATATGTTTCCGTGTTTTCTTTTGCGGATGTTGATTACGTTGTCATAAGTATTTTATTTAAGTTCTACGATCGTTTTCTTCCCCTTTGTCAGGGTGCTGTAGCGGATGTTGGATGAGAGCTGCATATAGTCCAGCACTTTTTTCAGCGGCTTGTCTTCAAACGTTCCGGTAAACGTGTACTGATAGATCGCTTTGTTCCTCATTTCAAATGACACATTGTAGAAGCGGGACAATTTTTCCAGTACTTCCTTCATGGGCGTCCGGCGAAATACCAGCCGCTCGTACACCCAATCCGTTTCCCTGTCTGTATTCACGGCAAGCACCTGCAACTGATGATCGCGTGTGGAATAGATGGCCTTCTGGGAAGGTTTGAGCAACTGCCAGCCGGATGTTTTTCCGGTTTTCAGCGCTACACTGCCAGACACAAGCGTGGCCTGCAGGGTATCGCTATCCTGCCAGGCGGAGATATTGAAGCTGGTGCCCAGCACACGGACCATCATGTGCTCGTTTGCCGTCTTCACAACGAAAGGCCAGTTCGCGGCCCGGCTTACTTCAAAATATGCTTCACCGGACATCCTGGCCATACGCAAGTCTTCCCTGAACCTGACGGGGTAGGTGACCGCACTGGCGGCGTTGATCCAGATACGGGTACTGTCTGGCAGCACCACCCGGTATCGTTGGCCCGGAGCGGTCAGGAGCGTGTGTTCTGCAATGGAGGCAGTTGCTCCCCGGGATTCGTAGCGAACTTCACGGTCGTGAATGTAAATGCGCGTGCTTTCATCGAGTATGACCGTACTGTCAGCAACGGCCTCCAGGTCGATATCAGTCCCATCCGCAAGATGTAATCGTGAACGTTCTGGTGTGTTATGTAGTGAAGCAAGTGCCGGCTGCCCGGTTATGGATGCCAGATGCTTTTGCCCGTTATGCCGGATCAGGAAAACAGACAACGCCCCTAACAGGCAGGCAGCGGCTGCTCCGGATAACCAGTAACGCAATGATCTGACCTTCGTTACCGCAGCGGGCGGTTCCAGCTTCCGGCGGAGCTGCTGCAGCGATCGGACTGCGAAGCGCTCCACCAGCTCATCCGGCAAGGGTTTTTCCGGCACATCCAATTGTGCCAGCCAGTTGGCAATTGCCTGTTTTTCCTCTGCTGTGGCAGTGCCTTTCCGATACCTGTCGAAAAGGGCCTTTATTCTTTTTTTGTCCTCCATGCTATTAGTAATAAGCAGAGAGAGAGCAAAAGGCCTATAAGTTTTGTGTTAAGGATTTATTAACCATATCATGAACATCAGTTCCGCCGGGGTGAGAGAAGTGTCTGATACAGCGTGGCGGATGCGGTTCATGGCCTGGTTCACCTGGTTTTTGACAGTTTTGGGGGATAACTCCAGTTCCTGGGCAATGTCTTTGATACTATTATTTCCATCCCTGCTCATGAGAAAAACGATCTTCATTCTCTGCGGCATTTCGTCGATAGTACGTTTCACCAGTTCCATCACGGCCTCATATTGTATATTGATCTCGCGGGCTTCCTGTTCATCGGGGATCCCTTCCTGCCCGATCTTCAGGAACTCCCCGAACAGCCGTGCGTGCTTTTCCCGGAAGCCCCTGGTGCGGAAATACCCGCACAATTTGAACCAGAGCCGGTTGCGAAGCCATGCATCGAGCGTATTGGGTACATGCAATGTTTCACGCTTTTCCCATATCTCCATGAACATCTCCTGTAAAAGATCGAACGCTTCATCCTCATCGCCGGTTTTTTTTACTGCCATGCGAAAGAGCGTAGCGTAATGTTGCTGATGCATGTCCTCAAAAGCCTGGTAATCCGTTTGACGGATGCGTTCCACCAGGTCATGTCCTTGTGCTGGTTCCATCGCCGCAAACATACCGCTTGCATATTAATTTCACGTTAACTGCTGAAACGCGCTTACGCCGGTAACATCTTTTCCGCTTGTTTGTTATATTGTTATAATTTTATGTCGTTATGAACAAATGGTCAGGAGGAGTCATGCTGCTGGCGGTCATGCTGGCAACACCAACGCTCGCGCAGGAGAAAAGTTTTATCCGCCTCACGCAACCCGGAAGGCAGAACAGTTCGGTCACCACCGCCCGCCAGTTTCTCGTGGGCAGCACCTGCAAAAGCTGCAGCCTGTATGTGAATGATGAACTGCAAAAGGTGTATCCTACCGGCGCATTTGCCATTGAGGTGGAGTTGGACGAAGGCAACAATCCTTTTGTGATCAGATCCGTCAGCTCCGCCGGTGATGCCATATCGCGGACCGTAAGCTTCAGCTATCACCCGCCGCAGGCACCGGAGCCGGTGCACTCCGTCGATATTGCTTACATCCAGACCTTCCCTGAAGGCAACCTCACCGTTGCGCCGGGAGACCTTGTCAAATTCCGGGTAAAAGCCCTCCCCGGCGGAACCGTTACCGTAGGCAACAACTTCACCCTCACAGAGCTGCCCGTCAGCGGCAGCCAGACGATGCCGGGCATTTACCAGGGCACCTATTCCGTACAATGCAGCGATCCCATGATCAATGGGCGCGCTTTGCCTGTTGTGCTGAAAAGCGGCGACCGGGAGATCCGCCGCAACACCACTTACAGCTTCACCCTGATGGACCCGCAGGCCCAGCCCGTTATCGGCAAAACCACCGGCGATGCCCCTTTCCTCAAATACGGTCTGGGGGAAGACCGCCTTGGCGGCGCCAGGATGGAATACCTGGATACTGCCGTGCTGCTGAATATCACAGGTAAAGTAGGGAACGACTACCGGGTAAAGCTTGCCAAAAATCTTAATGCCTATATTCCGCAGGAACAGGTGAAACTGCTGCCACCTGGCAACTTTCCACCTTCCTCGCTGAGCAACTCCTGGCGCGTATGGGGAGATGAGCGTTTCGATTACGTGACCATCAGCTTCGCGCAAAAACTTCCCTACCGCAGCCTGCAGCAGATCGCTCCAGCCCGCATCGTGCTGGACGTATTCGGCGCCACCGCCAATACCAACTGGATCACCCAGCTGGAAAATGCAAAAGAGATCAAAAACGTGTATTACGAACAACTGGAAGATGATATCCTCCGCGTGAACATCGAGCTGAAACACGCCCAGCACTGGGGCTACCAGATCTACTACAGCGGCAGCGCCCTTACCGTGAAGGTGAAACGCCCGCCCGCAAAACCGGGCCTCGCCAAACTGACCATTGCCGTGGACGCAGGGCATGGCGGCAGGAACGCGGGCGCACAAGGCCCCACCGGCGTATATGAAAAGGCAATGACGCTTGCCGTGGCGGCACAGCTGCAAAAAGCGCTGCTGGCCGAAGGCGCCAAAGTACTGATGACAAGAGTGAATGATTCTTATGTGGACAATAACTACCGCGTAGTGTCTTACCGGGACAAGGACCCCGATCTCCTGGTGAGCATTCACCTCAATTCAGCCGCAGATCCCATCCGCATCAAAGGCACCAGCACCTATTACAAACACATCGGCTTCCGCCCCCTGAGCCAGCATATCTACAAACACCTGCTGGACCTGGGGCTGAACGAATTCGGCAATATCGGCAGCTTCAACTTTGCGCTCAACAGTCCCACCGAATACCCCAATGTACTGGTGGAAACGCTTTTTCTCAGCAATCCCGAGGATGAAATGCTGATCCTGGATGCCGGGTTCCGCAAAAAACTGGCGGACAAGATCGTGCTGGGTTTGAAGGATTTTGTGGCTGCAGCCGTGGCATCACCGCAAAACTGACACGGCCGGTAAGGCCGCACACCGGATTTCCATGCCCTGAGCGCCGCATCGCGGCAAAACAGATCCCGCTCCACAGCCATCCTACGAAAAAGGCCCCCGGTGAAGGAGGCCCCTGCAAATCACCGCAACGGTTTACCCGTTTACGGCATTTCCATATCCAGAACAAACCGGCTTGATAGCCATTACCAGTACCTGGCGGCGATAGTTCCGTATCATGACATTGACTGATAAGGTGGTACTGATAAGTGGCTACTATATTTCACGGGTTAATGGCAGGTAATTGATGGCATAAAAATGGAATTTCCCGCCCGGTAAGCCAATACTCATTTATAGGTATTTTTCCATTTGACAGATTTGTGTCATGCTGATGATTATCCTACTATATTAGTAGATTAATAAGTATCTTTGCAGGCGTTTATTTTGTACCTTTAGCGCTATACATTTGATAAACACGTCTTTATACGCCAGCCAGATATCCGTCAAACAGCGGAATATTGGGAAGAGCGGGTGAATTCGTAACTTTGATGCTCAAATTATCCGTAAACAATGTCAACTACAGCTATCCCTCCGCAACCATTAACGGCCAAGGACTTTGCGACGGACCAGGAAGTACGCTGGTGCCCGGGTTGCGGGGACTACTCCATATTGAAACAGGTTCAGACCATCATGCCCGGGTTAGGCATACCCCGTGAGAATATTGTGATCGTTTCGGGTATCGGGTGTTCCTCCCGTTTTCCGTATTACATGAATACTTTCGGCATGCACTCGATCCACGGCCGCGCCACCGCTATCGCTTCCGGGCTTAAGGCTACCCGCCCCGAGCTGAGCGTATGGATCGTTACCGGTGACGGTGACGGGCTTTCTATCGGGGGCAATCACACCATACACCTGCTGCGCCGTAACTTTGATGTGAACATCATGCTGTTCAACAACCAGATATACGGCCTCACAAAAGGACAGTATTCACCCACATCGGAAACGAACAAGGTCACCAAAAGCACGCCCTTCGGCAGTATAGATCATCCCTTCAACCCCATGGCCCTGGCTATGGGAGCGGACGCTACCTTTATTGCCCGCAGTATGGACCGTGATCCGAAACACCTGCAGGAAATGCTCAAACGCAGCCATGCCCATAAAGGCGCTTCTTTCCTGGAGATCTATCAGAACTGCAACATCTTTAATGACGGCGCTTTTGAAGTGTTCACCGAAAAATCCAGCAAACCGGAAGAAGCTATCTTCGTTGAACATGGCCAACCGCTGGTATTCGGCGCCCAAAAGAACAAAGGCGTCCGCCTCGATGGCCACCGCCCGGTAGTGGTGAACCTGGACGAAGGCTTCAGCACCAGCGATCTCTGGATTCATGACGAACAGGACTTCGGCAAAGCCCAGATACTCACCCGCATGTTCGACGATCCCCGTATCGAAGGACACCTGCCACGGCCGTTCGGGGTATTCTACCAGATCTTCAGGCCCACATACGACGATATCATGCTCAGCCAGCTGCAGGATGCCGCCGCCAAACGCGGTCCGGGCAACCTGGATAAACTCCTGGCCGGCAATGAAACCTGGACCATAAGCTAAACGCAAACGCTGACAGATAAAAAAAGAGAAGGCATCACACCTTCTCTTTTTGCATTTTATACGGTTGCTTTGGTTAAATCAATGCGTAAAATTACCATCCCCGAACATCACCTGGTACAGCAATACTAGGCCGAATATGATCATGCATACACCCGCCACACGGTTCAGCCAGATCACGTTCGTCAGCGTCAGCTTGTGACGGATCTTGTCAGACACAAATACTTTAAGGATATCAGCGGACAGCACGAACAGCAGGCAGACGCTGTACATGGTAAAACGGTGGCTGACGGAAGTAGGCGCATTGGCTACGCAGACGCCCAGCCAGAAGATAATAACACCGGGGTTGAGCGTGTTCATCAGCCATCCCCCCAGCCATATCTTCGCATAATCACGGGTACTGAACATTTCCGGGGGCTCATCGCCGGTAGTGATCTTTACTTTTTTGAACAGCAGGCCATAAACGCCCATACCTATCAGCAGAATACCGCCGCTGATACCGATAATACTGGTGTAAGCCCCGAGATTGCTGATAAAGGAGGTGGCGAGATTGCCCAGCAACACGAACATGATATCGCTTCCGGAAACTCCCAGCGCAAAGCTGATACCCGCCCTGAACCCGTTGCTGATGCTATACTTGATAATAGCAAAGATCACGGGCCCGACCGATACAGATAAAAACATTCCCAATCCTAATCCAGCTATGATGGCGGCTATCATGTATCAAATAACGGTTATGCTTTCACGCCTGCTTTGGTGGTCAGAAATTGTTCCCAGTCAGCCAGCTTCGCGCCTTTCATCACCCTGGGGAACTTATTCATGGCGCCTTCCTTGCCTTTGCAGCGCAGATAATCCAGGAATACCTGGTTCGGCAGCACTTCCACAAAAACTTCCTTCAGCGCCGATGTACGCTCCACCGCATAGTCGTCATTCACCTCGCTCAGCGTCTGGTCAATGATCTCCCTCACTTTAGCGGCATCTACATTAGCGGCATCCGTACCAATATACCAGCGGTGCGCGAACAGATTTTCATACGAAAAGCCTGCTACCGTAAATTCCCGGATGGTGACGCCCAGTTTCTTCTGCACATTGTCGATGGCCTTGTTCATATTATCGATGCTCATATGCTCTCCGGCCAGGCTAAGGAACTGCTTTGTACGGCCAACGATGGTGATCTCATGTTCCTTTACGGAAGTGAATTTCACGACGTCGCCGATCAGGTAACGCCAGGCGCCGGCACAGGTAGACAGCATTACAGCATATTCCACATCTTCCACCACTTCGTGGATCATGTAAGACTTGGGATTGGGCCGTACTTCGCCGTCAGCATCAAAATTCTCCTCGTTAAAAGGAATGAACTCATAAAAGATGCCTGCGTTCAGCACCAGCTTGATGCCCCTAACACCCGGACGGGCCTGGAACCCGAAAGAGCCTTCGGAGGCCATGTAAGTCTCGATAAAGGTAATAGGCTTCCCAAGCAGCTTCTGAAAACTGTCCCGGTAAGGCTCAAAGCTCACCCCACCGTGGATGTAGATGGCCAGGTTGGGCCATATTTCGTGTATATTCCTGACGTTGTGGTATTTGATGATCTCTTCCAGCACGATCTGTACCCATGCCGGTACACCGCAGACCGTACCTACGTCCCAATGCGGGGCTTTCCGTACGATCAGCTTGATACGCTGCTCCCAGTTGGGTTTCCGGGAAATGCTGCCGCCGGGTTTATAGAACCGGCGGAACCATTTGGGGATGTTCTTGGCCTGGATACCGCTCATATCTCCCTCGTAATAATCCCCTTTTTCAAACAGGGAGGTAGTGCCGCCGAGCATGAGGATGCCCTTCTCGAAGGATTTCGGAGGCACATTGAAGTTCACCATGGAATACAGCTGCTTCACGCCCACCTTTTTCACGGTCCTGAGCATATCCCTTGTAACGGGAATATGTTTGCTGGCGGATTCGGAAGTACCGGAGCTGAGGGCGAAATATTTTACCTTTTCGGGCCAGCTGACATTCGCCACCCCATCCAGGCATTTATGCCACCATTCCGCATGCATTTTGTTGTAGTTATGCACGGGAACCTTCTGCCGGAACTGGCTCACCCAGGTAGGGCTGTTCAATATCTGCTCGTATCCATAATGTTCACCAAACTGGGTATGCTTGGCTTTCTCCAGCAACCGCCGCAATACCTGCAACTGATACTGCCGGGGCGTTCCCAATTTGAAAGTGAACTTCTTTCTTATCCGCAGGGATCTGGAAATTAGATTACCAATGATGGCCATTAACTGCGTTTCTTGTTTTAAAATGCAAAAATAGTTAATTCGTATGTAATTAAGGGGAAGTTGGCGAAGCTTCGTAACTTAGCGCCATGCTAAAATCAACGTTACTCAAAGCTACACAAGCCGGTGCAAAAGTTTTACAGGAATATTTTAACGGTACTTTCACAGTTTCCCACAAAGATACCATCAATAACCTGGTAACCGAAGCCGATAAAAAAGCCGAAGAAGCGATCATTACCACCATCCGGGAGGATTATCCCGACCATTATATCCTCAGCGAGGAGATCGGGGAGATCAAAAAGGACTCTTCCATTAAATGGATCATCGATCCGATAGACGGCACCGTGAATTTTGCCCATGGCATTCCCATCTGCTGCGTAAGCATAGGGGTGGAGCAGGACGGGGAGATGATCCTCGGCGCGGTGTACAACCCCCTGATGAATGAATTGTTCTTTGCCCAGAAAGGTTTTGGCGCTACGTTGAACGACAAGCTCATCAGCGTTTCCCGGAAAACCGATATGTCCAGTGCCTGCCTCGTTACCGGTTTCCCCTACAATTGGGAGGAAGCCGCCAATAACCCGCTTAATGTCTTTGAGCGCTTCATCCGCCAGGGTTTGCCGGTACGCCGCCTTGGCTCAGCCGCCATCGACCTTTGCTGGGTAGCCTGCGGCCGCTTTGATGGCTTCTGGGAGCATCATCTGAACCCCTGGGATTCCGCTGCCGGTTATCTCATCGTAGAGGAAGCAGGCGGCAAAGTGACGGATTTCAACGGTAATGCCTATTCCCCATACCAGAAGAAGATCCTGGCCACCAACGGCCATATTCATGCAGACCTGCTGAAAGAGATCAACAGTATTTAAAACAATCATGGAAGAGAGAACAGAAATCAATGACCTCGGGGAGTTCGGCCTGATCGACTACCTGACCCGCAATATCGAGATCAGCAATGCCGGCACCATCCTCGGCGTAGGGGACGATGCCGCCGTGATCGACCACTTCGGCAAACAAACCGTTATATCTACGGACATGCTGGTGGAGGGCATTCATTTTGACCTGATGTACACCCCGCTGAAACACCTCGGCTACAAATCGGTTATCGTGAACCTGTCGGACATCTATGCCATGAATGCCACGCCCACGCACATTACGCTGAGCCTGGCCTTCTCCAACCGCTTCTCGCTGGAAGCGCTCACCGAGTTTTATGACGGCGTATATGCGGCCTGCGACAAGTATAAGGTAGACCTGATCGGCGGGGATACCACCTCCTCCCAGAAAGGTTTTGTGATCAGCGTTACCGCCATCGGCGAAGTGGCGCCGGACAAGTTCGTGAAACGTTCCACCGCACAAAAAGGCGATCTGCTTTGCGTGTCCGGCGACCTGGGTGCCGCCTACCTCGGCCTCACCATACTGGAAAGGGAAAAACAGATCTTCCTGGAAAACCCCAATATCCAGCCGGACCTGGAAAGCCAGACCTATGTGATCGGCCGCCAGCTGAAACCCGAAGCCCGTCACGATATTATCTCCTTCCTGGCCGGCAAGGAGATCACCCCTACCGCCATGATGGACGTCAGCGACGGCCTCAGCTCGGATATCCTCCACATCTGTAAACAAAGCGAACTGGGCTGCGTGCTGTATGAGGAGAAGATACCTGTGCATGACGACAGCCGCCAGCTGGCCATGAAACTCGGCCTCGATCCCACTGCCTGCGCACTGAGCGGCGGAGAGGATTATGAACTGCTGTTCACCATGAAACAGGAAGATTATGACAAGATCACGCTGAATGAAGAGATCGCCGTGATCGGTTATATGACCGATGCCGCAGAAGGAGCGCACATCATCACCCAGAGCAACAACAAGCACCAGATCACCGCACAGGGCTGGAACGCGTTCAAATAACCGCGGGGCCGGCCAGGCAGATCACTCCACCACCAGCTTCAAACCCTGGCTGTTGTGGGTCGGGTCCAGCTCCGGCATGGCCGTTACGCCTATTTTCAGCGTGTATTTCCCTTTTTCCTGCGGCGCCTTTACCTGTAACTGCACGCTATCCCGCAGCAATGCGTCGGACAGCAACAGATCGCCTTCCACAACGGAGCTCCAGTCCTCTCCCTTTCGCAGGATGTATCCAACGCGCGCATCGTTCAGCTTCACGGGGGAAGCATACCCGTTCCTGACCCCGAAGGTCAATGGAAGCGTTTCTCCCGGAGCGGCGTGAAATTCCGTTTCCGCCGGTACGAACTGTATCAGGGAGTAGGAGTAATAGGGCGAATACGTTTTGAGATAAAGTTTCCCCTGGGGCCGGGTAAGGCTGTCTGTATAAGTAAAAGAACCCGGGTGGTTGGAGACCAGCAATACCTCCTTTCCCCACAACTCCTCTTCCGTCTGCCAGTAGTTATATTGACTGCGGCGGGAAAACACACTGTTCAGGCTATACGAAACTCCTCCGGCATAATACAGGTATTTGGAAGGGGCCTGGTAACTGTTCAGGAACACCACCGGCCGGCCCGCTGCTTTGGCTGCCACTGCCGCCGTCCACTCCCGGTTATGATGGATCTCCGGCCGAACTTCCACACCCGGCATAAAATCCCACACCAGGTACACCCGTGCGATCAGCACGAGTATCAGCGAAGGCCATAAGGTGATCTTCAATATTCTCCTTGAAAGCCCTTGCCGCACGATGGTCTGGTGTGCCAGGATCAGCAGCGGCGCAAACACCATCACCGTCCAGTTAGCCTCCACGCGGCCTTTGAATGTGCTGAAGAGGAAGAACACCAGTACGCCGATCAGGCTGTACTTCAACGCTCTTTCAAAATTATTGCTCTGCACCTGGGAACGGAAAGCGTAATACAACAACAGCCAGCCGATCAGCGGGCCGAACAGCAATACCTGCCCCAGCACATAATCCAGCGTGTAGCTGATATCGTAAGAAGAAGCGTTCCTTTCCACAAGATGGTACTGCAGGGAGGGAAAGTCATGCGCATATTGCCAGTAGAGGTGAGGGAAGAACAGTATCGTGGTAATGATCACGGCAATATAATAGCGGTAAGCCCTCAGCAGGTGGATATTGGCGATCAGTGTAAAGAACACCAGCAATATGCCATGGTATTTGCTGTAAAACATC
The DNA here is from genome assembly GCF_008086345.1 of Chitinophaga sp. XS-30. NCBI lineage: Bacteria > Pseudomonadati > Bacteroidota > Chitinophagia > Chitinophagales > Chitinophagaceae > Chitinophaga > Chitinophaga sp. XS-30. The sequence continues at coordinate 646,624 of NZ_CP043006.1, forward strand.
AGCGCCATGCTGAGCCCCAGCAGAAAGGTGTTCTTCCAGCTCTGGGATTCCAGGAAGTTGCGGTAGATATAAAAATAGAGGGTGGCAAAGAAGATCAGGGGAATATCCGGTACGGCCAGCATCCCGCCGAGCTGCATGGCCCCCATGCCGGCGAGGATCAGGTAGAGCACCCGGTTGTTCTTTTGCGGGATCATTTTATCTACCAGTACCAGGGTAAGCACATTCATCACGATCATGCCCAGGCGGATGCCCAATTCATTATGGAAAAGCGCATACCCCGCCTTGATCAGCAGCGCGATCATGGGCGGATGATCGAAATACCCCCAGTCGAGGTGACCGGAATAAACCCAGTAATACGCCTCATCGTCCAGCAGCTCCGTAAAGGCAGCCTGCAGGATGGCCAGGACGGCCCAGGCTGTCCATACAAGATTCTTATACTGGTCTTTGGTAAAAAAGCGGATCATAGTGCCGCGAAGTTAGGCAAGTTCACCGGGAATTTCAGCGGAAACAGCAGCAGTGCGCCGGCCGGGACATGGCGCCGCGGCCGCTACAGGATCATGAAACGGTCGGCATCCTTCATGAAAGGGAATTTCGCGCGCAGGTCATCCAGGTGTGAGCGGGAAAGGGTATAGGTGAAAACATCCTCATCATGCGCCTTGTGGTAGATGATCTCCCCCACCGGGTCTATAAGGCTGGTATCACCGCTGTGATAGATGTTGTTGCCATCATTGCCCACGCGGTTCACGCCGATGGCGTAACACTGGTTCTCGATGGCCCTGGCCTGCAGCAAAGCTCTCCAGGGTGTGCTGCGGCGTTCCGGCCAGTTGGCCACGTTCACCAGCACATCATATGCGGGATTGCCGTCTTCCTGTATGGTATTGCGCGCCCAAACCGGGAAACGAAGGTCGTAGCAGATATTCAGGCAGATCTTCCAACCCTTCACCTGCGCGATCAGGCGCTTATCTCCCGCTCTGTAGTGATTGTGCTCATCAGCGAATGCAAACAGATGACGCTTGTCATACGTACCGTAAGTGCCGTTAGGCAGCATCCAGATCAGGCGGTTGAAATACGCTCCGTTCTCTTCAATGATAAGGCTCCCTGTGATGATCACGTTCTTTTCCCTGGCTTTCTGCTTCATCCACTGCACGGCGCTGCCGTCCATGGTTTCTGCCAGCCGGGAAGATTGCATGCTGAAACCGGTGCTGAACATCTCCGGCAGCACGATCACCTCCGTACGCGTTTTGATGGAATCGATCTTTTGACCGAACATGGCCAGGTTTGCCGGAATATCTTCCCAGTGAAGATCAGCTTGAATAAGCGAAACGGTTAAATCAGACATATCACATTAATTACTGCAAAACGCTGTCAAAATTACGATGTGTTGGATTAGAAAGTTTTGAATTATTGCGCTTTTATGCTTCCATTTTTGCGATTTCTTCAATGGCATCCCGTGCCAGATCGTACTCAAAACCTCTCTGCAACAGGAATTGAAGGGTTTTATACTGCCTTTTCGGGGGTTTTTCGGCCGATAATGACCGGTACTTCCGGCCGGCAAGCGCCAGCAGGGTTTTCCCGTAATCTTCCTCCCCGATGTCCGCCAGCGCTTTTTTGATGCAGTAAACGGAGACCTGTCTTTGTTTCAGGGCCATGGTGATCTTCTTTCTTCCCCATTGCTGCATCCTGAATTTGCCGCCGGCAAAGGCAATGGCATATCGCTCTTCGTTAAGAAAATTCTCTTCTACCAGGTGCGCGATGGCATTTTCCAGTTCATCTCCGCGCAGGCCAAGTTCCCGGCCCTTCTCCCGTACTTCCGTATGGCAGCGTTCCTGGTAGGCACAATAATGGCGCAGTTTGAGTATCGCTGCATTCATCATCATCCTAACTATTCCGTATGATCATCAGTTTAGCGTAGTTCAGCATGATCTTTTTTTCACCGCCGGCTTTCGGGAATACCACGGTGGCGATGCGGTTGTTCGGAGCGCCTTCGAGGTTCAATATCTTTCCGAAGCCGAATTTCTGATGCTCTACATCCATGCCCGGTTCCATGGCGGAGGGATCATCCGCTGTAAAGTTCGGGCTGGGGGTATGGCTGCTCACCGCACCGGCAGATACCGGTCTGGATACAGTTCTGGTTGGGGTGGACGGCTGCGCCGGCGCTTTCCGTTTGTCGAACATGCCGCCCCAGGAAACACCGCCGCCAACGTTCCCGCTGTTACGGATGCCACCGGCATAACTCCGGTCGATATACTGCTCCGGCATTTCTTCCAGGAAACGGCTGGCCTCATTCTGCTGCAGCTGCCCGAAACGGTAGCGGCTGTTGGCGTAAGTGAGGAACAGGCGGGACTTTGCACGGGTAACGGCCACATAGAACAACCGGCGTTCTTCTTCCAGTTCTTCACGGGAATTGATGGACATGCCACTGGGAAACAGGCTTTCCTCCAGGCCCACCGTGAATACCACCGGAAATTCCAGCCCTTTTGCCGCGTGAATGGTCATCAGCTTCACTACATCGCTGTCTTCTTCGTTGCCCTGGTCCGCATCCGTGAGCAGCGTGATCTGCTGCAGATAGCTGCCGAGACTTTTATCCAGCAGTTCGCCGTCTTCCGTAGGGGTTTCCGTAAACTCCTTGATAGAGTTCAGCAACTCCTGTATGTTCTCGTAACGGGCAAGCCCTTCGGTAGTTTTGTCGTTGAACAGTTCCTTGACGATATTGGTGGATTTACCAACCTGTACCGCTACATCGTATGCATTCTGTTTTTCAAGCTGCACGCGGAAGCTGTGCATCATGGTAACGAAGTTGCTGATCGCTTCCAGGGTGCCGCCTTTAAACCCGAATTCACGGGCATTTTCCAATACCTGCCAGAAAGTGATGTTCTGCTCGTTGCTGTAAATCGTTATCTTTTCGATGGTGGTTTTGCCAATGCCGCGCACAGGATAGTTGATGATCCTTTTGATGCTTTCCTCATCGCGGGGATTGATGATCACACGAAGATAGGCCAGGAAGTCCTTGATCTCCTTGCGCTGATAGAACGAGATGCCGCCGTAGATCCGGTACGGGATGGCCATTTTTCGAAGGCTTTCCTCAAAGGAACGGCTTTGCGCATTGGTACGGTAAAGGATGGCGAATTCCCTGTTCGCATAATGATTGCGCAATTTCTGCTCCGCAATGGTATCCGCCACAAATTTGCCTTCCTCGTTATCCGTATTGGTGCGTACCAGTTTGATCTTGTCGCCTTCCAGGTTGTCCGTCCACAGATTCTTTTCTATCTGCCCCTTGTTTTTGGAGATCACTTCATTCGCCACATTGAGGATGGACTTGGTGCTGCGGTAATTCTGTTCCAGCTTCACCACTTTTACATCGTCATAATCTTTTTCGAACTGCAGGATATTCTGGATGGTGGCGCCGCGGAACGAGTAAATGCTCTGTGCATCATCCCCAACCACGCAAATATTTTCATGCACCGCGCCCAGCAGCTTGACGATCTCGTACTGCGCGGGGTTGGTATCCTGATACTCATCGATCATGATGTACCGGAACTTGTGCTGATATTTTGCGAGCACTTCCGGGAAGCCTTTCAGCAGCACGTACATTTTGTACAGCAGATCATCAAAGTCCATAGCGCCGTTCTTGAAGCAGCGCTTGGCGTACATATCGTATATTTTGCCTACCAGCGGGCGGTTGGCGCGCTGATCTTCCTGCTGTACATAGTAATCATGCTGATATTCTTCCGGGCTCATGAGGCTGTTCTTGGCCGCGGAGATGCGGTTGTACACCAGGTTGGGCTTGTAATGCTTGTCATCCAGGTTCAGCTCGTTCACGATGGTCTTTACCACACTCTTCGCATCATCTGCATCATAAATGGTAAAGTCGCTCGGATAGCCCAGCTTCGGCGCATCGCTGCGGAGCAGGCGGGCAAAGACGGAGTGGAAAGTGCCGATATAGAGATTGCGCGCCTCATTACCGCCAAGTATTTTCTCCACCCTTTCTTTCATTTCCTTTGCCGCCTTGTTGGTAAATGTCAACGCCAGTATATTGAAGGCGTCCACCCCGTTCCGCATCAGGTGGGCGATCCTTGTTGTCAGTACTTTTGTTTTACCTGAACCGGCGCCTGCAATGATCATCAGCGGGCCATTGATGGCCGTTACCGCTTCGCGTTGCCGTTCGTTCAGATCGTCTAGATAGTTTGCCTTCATCAATCAGAAAATTTCAGGCGTAAAAATACGATTTGAGGGGCGGATCACGAAACTTATAAATGTTGCAGCGCTTTCACCGGCCGGACGAGGTTATGCGGCTCCCGGCCATCCATAAAAAAAGGACTGCACCGGTTTTGCGGCACAGTCCTTTTACTTATAGTTAAAAGCCTTGTTTTTATTTTTCGTCCCGGTCCACCTTCAGGCGCTCTTCCCGGTTGGCGATCTCCCAGGCGGTATGGAACACCAGCCGGGCCCGTTTCTCCAGCATGGGATAGCTGATCTTGTCCGGCGTATCACCTGCGCCATGGTAGTCGGGATGCACGCCGTTGAAATAAAATATGATGGGTATCTTATGCTGCGCGAACATGTAATGGTCCGAGCGGTAATAGAAACGGTTGGGATCATTCGGATCATTGTATTTGTAATCCAGGTCAAGCCCTACATTTTCATTCGCCGCTTCGCTGACGGGGCGGAGATCTGAGCTGAGCTTGTTGTCCCCGATGATATACACGTAATTGCTGTCCTGCGCATGATCTTTGTCTATCCTGCCGATCATATCGATATTGAGGTCCGCTACCGTATTGGCCAGCGGGTACACCGGATGATCTGTATAGTAACGGGAGCCCAGCAAGCCTTTCTCTTCCCCGCTTACCGTCATGAACACAATACTGCGACGGGGCCCTTTACCGGCTTTTTTTGCTTTCATGAAAGCTTCCGCCATGGCTATTACCGCCACGGTGCCGGAACCGTCATCGTCCGCACCGGGATGTATCTTCCCATTGATCACGCCGATATGGTCATAGTGTGCGGTAATGAAAAGGTATTCGTCTTTTTTGTCCGTGCCGGGAAGAATGCCCAGCACATTGCTTGATTTTATTTCGGCGGAGCCTTTTTTAAACACCAGGTCCGTGATCTGCCCGTTGACAGGCTGTAAAGCAGCGGCGGGGTCTTTCAGTGCGGCAGCGAGCGTGGCATATGGTGTGCCGAGTATCGCCGTAGCCATATCCGCTGAAATGAAATACGAGTTGGGGATGTATTCCATGGTGGTCATTTCCTGGAAATACAGGCCGGTCCGGCGAACACGGTTGCCCGCCCTGGCGATCTGCGCCGCATTGGACGTAACGATGAACACGGCCTTTGCCCCTTTGCCCCCGGCGGTACGCAGCTTATTGCGCAAGGTGGAAAGGGTGGTCTGCCCTTCAGCAAGCGGGAACATGGCCTCGCCATCCGCATTCAGCGGCACCCCTTCCGCAAGCATAACGATCTTGTCCGTTACATCCAGTCCCTTATAGTTATCATACGCTTCGTTGCTAACGCCGTATCCGGCAAACACCACGCCCGTTGAGGATAGCGTCTGATTGCTGTTATCGCGCAGGCTGTTGTAGAAATCCCTGCCGAATGTGAAGGTCTTTCCGCCAGCTTTGATCGTACCGGTGTTGATGGTATCCTGGAAAAGGCTGAATGGCTGTTCCCATTTACCGTCCGCGGCAGGTTGCAGGCCGGCTTGTTTGAATTTTTCGGTAATGAATGCGGCCGCTTTGTATTGCCCGGGCTGCCCCGTTTCCCTTCCCTGCATTTCGTCACCGGCAATAATGTAGAGGTTCTTTTTAAGGCCGTTTGCCGTGATGCTGTTGGCAAAGGGCACCGCGGCGGTGCCCGGGGCTGCAAGCTGAGCGCAGGCTGTTATCGTACCGGCCAGCAGACCCGCCAGGAGCGTAATATTTTTCATGGGTTGATGTTTAATCTGGCTTAAAATTAAGGTTTGCCGGGTAAGTACCGCTACCATTCATCTAAAAAGACAAAAAGAGGCTGCGGAACAGTACCGCAACCTCTTTCTAATATGATCTGTCTGTCTATTACATGCAGGCGATCTTCTTTACCCGGTTCTCATGCCGACCGCCTTCAAATGGCGTATCCATGAAAATGTCCACCATTTCACGCGCCGTCGTAAGATCTACGAAGCGGGCGGGTATGCACAATACATTGGCGTCATTATGACTGCGGGCCAGTCTTGCCAGCTCATCGCCCCAGCAAATGGCGGCACGGATCTGCTGGTGTTTGTTGGCGGTAATGGCCACGCCATTGCCGCTGCCGCAGATCAGGATGCCGAAGGCGTAATCGCCCGATTCCACTGCTGTTGCTACAGGATGAGCAAAGTCAGGATAATCCACCGAGTCCGCCGAAGGCGCACCGAAGTCCTTTATCAGCATACCCTTTCCTTCCAGATAAGAGATCACTTCCTCTTTATATTCATATCCCGCATGGTCTGAACCGATCGCTACCGGCAATGCAAGATTAAAAGTAGTTTGTTCCATACAACCCGATTTTAGGCGTTTAATATTTATTCATCAGGACCATTCTTCCTGTTCTTTCTTTTCTTTCTCTTTATACACTTTTGCCGATATAAAGATACTGATCTCATACAAGAGGTAGAGCGGAACGAACACCAATATCTGGTCGATCACATCGGGCGGGGTGATGATCGCGGCCAGGATAAGGATCACTACGATGGCGTGACGGCGGTAACTGCGCATGAAATCCGGTGTGAGCAGCCCCAGTTTGGTGAGGAAATATACCAGGATAGGCATTTCGAACAATACCCCCATTCCCAGGATGATCTGGGACATGAGGCCGAAATAATCATCGATAAAGAATTCGTTCTTGATCACTTCCGACACGGTGTAGCTGGCCAGGAAGTTGATCATGAAAGGCGCTATCAGCAGGTAGCTGAATGCTATGCCCATGAGGAACTGCAGGCTGATCCAGAAGATAATGCCCTGGGAGCCTTTGGCCTCATTTTCCTTCAATGCCGGCCTGATGAAGCGCCAGAACTCGTAACAGATGTAAGGGAAGGCCCCTATAAAGCCCAGGATGAATGCCATTTTGAACTGCAACATGATCTGTCCGGCCATTTTGTAGTTCTGGAAATTGATTTCCGGGGGCACCAGGCACAACTTGTCTCCCAGGCCTATGGCATGGCTTAAACTGCACATCCACTGATAAGTCGGGAAATCCGGCCGTGTAGGTCCGAAAACAACATTGGTCAGGATCCACTCCGTAAAAACAAAACCCAGGATGCTGACGGTAACAATGGCAATGGCAGACCTTACAATATGCCAGCGTAATTCTTCCAGATGGTCAAAAAACGACATCTCTGCCTTGTTCTCACTATTCGAGAATAATTTCTTTAACATGCTATATGTACGTAGATAATCAGGATCACAAATATAGTATGTGCCCGGTGAATACTAAATGCCCAAAAACGCTGTAAGGTAAAATAAAAAGAGGAGGAAATGGAAACAGGGATCAGTTGGGACAAAAAAAAGAGCCAGCCCGAGAAGAATCAAGAGCCGGCCTTTCATCCATTGTTTGTTAACCCCAAAAAAGTTGAATTCGAGAATGTCTTTTATCGCTACTGTTATAATTATAACTCTATCCTATAATGGCAAGCTATTGAGATATAAGTTACGACTGTCACAGAGCTTTTAAATTTCTAAAACAAAAATAGAAAGAAATATCGTATTATCAATGTTACAACAAAGTTTTTTACAACCTTTTAACAAAAATCAAATTATTGTGTTACGAATCAGGCACTACGGTAATTCAATTCGTGTTAATTTACTACTACTGCTATCAAAAACGATTTAGCACACTATCCGGTCTTGCTGCATTTCCCTGAAAGTAACGTTTTTTTAACCCGTTGTATTACAGCATCTAAAGATAAGAAAGAACTTTTTAAATGCGATAATTTTTCAGTTTTCCCCGCTTTCCGGGTGATCCCTGTCTTTACTATCCTGCAATTTTCGAGCCGAAACCCGTTTTAATTCAGGATTTTCATCTTTACCATCTCTATCCGGGTATCCGTTACGTTCAGGACATCGAACTCATAGTCATCTATAATAATGCGCTCTTTCAGGCGCGGGATGGTCTCGTAATGGGAAATGATGTAGCCCGAGAGGGTTTCGCTGCCATCTTCAGGGAAGTCGAAGCCATAACGTTCATTCAGATAGTCCAGTTCCAGCCGGCCGGAGAAGATGTATTCCCTTTCCGCGATCTGTTTTTCCACGAACTCTTCCACATCATGTTCATCCTTGATATCGCCGAATATCTCTTCCAGCACGTCTTCTATGGTCACAATACCTGCTGTTCCGCCAAATTCGTCCACCACCCAGGCAATGCTTCTTCTTTCTTTGTTGAATTTGCCCAGCAGATCGATGGCGCTCATGGTTTCGGGCACCGCCAGAATGGGATGGATCACTGAACGGATATCCGGCGGGCTTTTGAACATATCCAGCTGATGCACGTATCCGAGAATATTATCGATATTATGTTCGTAGATAATGATCTTGGACAGTTTGGTGTCGATGAATTTGCGATGGGCCTGTTCAATGGTAGCGCTGATATCCAGGGCTTCTATTTCCTTCCGGGGGATGAGGCAGCCGCGGATCTTCACATGAACGAGGCTCAATGCGTTCTCGAACAGTTCGGTATTCAGTTCCTGTCCGTCCCCCATGTGCTGCTGGCTCTGGCGGATGAAGTACTCCACGTCCACCCGGGCAAACGAGCTTTTGTTCTCCGCAATGCGTACGTTAAAGAGGTATTTCAGCACCCATTCGGAAATGGATTCCAGCAGGTTGCCGATGATATAAAGCGGTTTGGACAGTACCGAAATGGGCAGGGCAAAAAAACCGAGCAACGCTTCGGGGCGGGAGCGGAAAATGCTGCGGGGGATGAAAAACCCGAAGAACAACACCAGCAAAGTAGCTACGGTGATTTCCAGGAACAGGGGAAATGGCAACGAACTGGGCCATCTCGCTCTCCGTCCACACCAGCGCCCATAAAGAATCCAGCCAGCCGGCCACCAGCATACTGTAGATCACGATGGCGATCGTCAGGCCAATAAGGCTTGTGGCGAGGAAACGGGCCGGATGCTCGTTAAAACCGGAAAGTATCTTGCCGGTGGCGCGCCCCTGCTTCTTCTTCAATTCTATACTCAACCTGTTCACATTGGCAAAAGCAGTCTCCATACCAGCGAAAAAGCCGGCTACAAGCACTACTATAACCAGTAAAACAATCGTATAAATATCCATCTAAACAAAGATATGAAATTAGCTGACAGCAGCAATGACCGGAAAATATAACGCCCGGCCGGCCGGAATGTTCACTGCTGTGGAGGTTTGCGGTTCCCTGGCAAAGTTGCCGGCCCGCCATGGGTCATCAGACGTGGCGGGAAGGCTTAGGGCCTGCCCAGGAAGTCCTTCACCAGCGCTTTCACCCCGGCATAGGCTTTGTCCAGCTCATCATTGACCACGATATGATCAAATTCATGGGCGAAAGACAGTTCATACCGGGCTTTGCCGAGCCGCTCCTCCAGCGAGGCCTGCGTTTCTGTGCCACGCTCGCCGAGGCGTATCCGCAGCGCTTCCAGCGAAGGGGGTTGTATAAAAATAGTGAGCGCTTTACCATGGTATTTTTCCTGGATGGACAGGGCGCCCTTCACATCAATATCCACAAGAGGATATTGCCCGTTGGCCCAGATGCGTTCCAGCTCACTTTTGAGCGTGCCGTAGTATTTACCGGCATATACCATTTCATATTCGGCAAAAGCGCCTTCATCGATCCTGTTGTGAAATTCTTCGAGGGACAGGAAGTAATAATCCCTGCCGTGCACCTCGTTCTCCCGTGCGGAGCGGGTGGCGGCGGAAATGGAGAACGCCAGCTCAGGCATCTCGCTGAGCAGTTTTCTTACAATGGTTGTTTTACCGGCCCCTGACGGCGCGGTGATGATAATGATCTTTTCAGAAGCCATTTACACACGCTTGATATCTGCTCCCAGGTTGCGCAGGCGCTGATCGATGTATTGGTACCCGCGGTCTATCTGGTCAATGTTATGGATGGTGCTCTTTCCTTCGGCGCTCAGTGCAGCGATCAGCAGGGCTACGCCGGCGCGTATATCCGGGCTGCTCATGGTGATGCCCCGGAGCTTGTGCTGCCTGCCCAGGCCTATCACCGCGGCACGGTGCGGGTCGCAGAGAATGATCTGTGCGCCCATATCTATCAGCTTGTCCACAAAGAACAGGCGGCTTTCGAACATCTTCTGATGAACGAGCACGCTGCCTTTGGCCTGTGTGGCCACTACCAGCACGATGCTCAGCAGGTCAGGCGTAAAGCCCGGCCATGGATGGTCGTAAATGGTGAGGATAGAGCCGTCTATAAAGGTCTGGATCTCATAGCTGTCCTGCTGCGGAATGTAGATGTCATCCCCTTTGATCTCCAGCTGAATGCCCAGTTGCCGGAACTTGTCCGGGATCACGCCAAGATGTTGCACGCCGGCATTCTTGATGGTGATCTCGCTTTGCGTCATGGCGGCAAGGCCGATGAAGGAGCCGATCTCGATCATATCCGGCAGCATGGCATGACTGCAGCCTTTGAGGGCGGAGACGCCTTCTATGGTGAGCATATTGGAACCTACGCCGCTGATCTTTGCGCCCATGCTGTTCAGCATCCGGCAAAGCTGCTGCAGATAAGGCTCACAGGCGGCGTTATAAATGGTAGTAACGCCCCCGGCAAGCGCCGCGGCCATCACAATATTGGCGGTACCGGTTACGGAAGGCTCGTCCAGCAGCATAAAAGCGCCTTTCAGCCCGCCTTTCGACTCCAGCCGGAAATAATTATCGTCATTATCATAAGCAAAAGCGGCCCCCAGTTTCTCGAAACCGATCACATGGGTATCCAGGCGGCGGCGGCCGATCTTGTCGCCTCCAGGTTTTGGAATATATGCTTTGCCGAAGCGGGCCAGGAGAGGGCCTGCCATCATCACGGAACCGCGCAGGCGGCCGGATTTCTTTTTGAATTCGGCGCTTTCCAGGTATTCAAGATCAATATCGTCTGCCTGGAATTCGCAGGTGGCACGGTCTTTACGATCGACCTTCACACCAATATCCCCCAGCAACTCTATCAGCAGGTTGACGTCCAGGATATCCGGAATATTGCTGATGGTTACTTTTTCAGGTGTTAACAATACCGCGCTGATGATCTGTAATGCTTCATTCTTTGCTCCCTGCGGTATAATATCTCCTTTCAGCCGGTTACCACCCCTTACTTCGAAAACGCTGCTCACTTGTTCCTGTTTTTGTATTTGTTGTGTTTATTGCTTTTTCCAGCGTTATTGCTCTTGAATTTGTTCTGCTGGTAGGATTTGCGTTTGGCGCTGCCTGAGCCGCCTCCGGATACACGGAATTGCTGCTGATCGCTGCCGGCCAGGTTGTAAGATGGGCCGGGAGCTACATTCACAACACTGCTTCCTGCGCCCGGCTGATATTGCAGCGCTCCTTTCGAAATAATGGCCAGTTCTGTCTTGATGGCATCATCATGTACGCTTTCTTTGTGCCAGTTGGAATAGGCGAGTTTCATGTAATTGCCGACCACCTGGGTGAACGCTTCCTTCTTTTCAGGATTCTCTTCCTTTATCGCTTTGTCCATTACCATCTCCAGGTTCTTGCCGAAGTGACGGTTGCGGGGATATTTTTTCGGATAGGGCAGCCGCTCAGGTTTGGAACGCAGTGTTTCCTTTGTGGGAATGGGATAGGGGGAATCCACATCCAGCTTGAAGCCGGATACCAGGAAAAGGTGGTCCCAAAGCTTGTGCCGGAAGTCCTCTACGTTACGTAAATGCGGTTGCAGGGTGCCCATCAGTTCAATAACGGCCATTACCTGCTGCTGGCGATGCTCACGGTCTTTCAGGGTGAGGATATATTCGATCATGCGCTGGATATTCCTTCCATACTCGCGCATGATGAGGTGGTTGCGAGCGGTATTATATTCCATTTCAGTATTTTAAACGTCTGTAAAGTTGTTGATTAACAGCCATATGCCTTGGTGCAGAACGGCCTCAGGTGCAGTTAAGCTTCCTGCAAACCTAACGAAAAATATTACATTTACGCCATGAAACTGTCATTAGCCGGAAAAACCGCCGTGATATGCGGCGGATCGCAGGGGCTTGGCCTCGCATCAGCCAGGGAACTGGCCTTCCTGGGCGCCTCCTGTATCCTGCTCGCCAGGAGCGAGTCAACCCTGAAAGCCGCCGCCGCCACGCTGGATGTGAGCCAGGGACAGCAGCACGACTACTATATCGTGGATTTCCAGTATCCTGACAAGGTTAGCCAGACCATTCGCGTGATCACGGACAAACAGGTGGTGCATATTCTCGTCAACAACACCGGCGGCCCTTCGGGTGGCCCTATTGTAGCGGCCGAGGGCGGCGCTTTCCTGAAGGCATTCGAAATGCATGTGGTATGCAACCAGTTGCTGGCGCAGGCGGTGATCCCCGGCATGAAAGCCAGCGGGTACGGCAGGATCATCCAGATCATTTCCACCTCCGTGAAAACACCGCTGAAAAATCTCGGCGTTTCCAATACCATCCGTGCAGCAGTAGCCAGCTGGGCCAAGACCTTGGCAAATGAGCTGGCGCCCTTTGGCATTACCGTCAACAACGTGCTTCCCGGCTCCATGACCACAGACCGGCTGCGCAGCCTGTTCCGCTCTTCCGCGGAAGCCAGGGGCATAACGGAAGATGAGGTGTCGGAGGAATGGCGGAACGAGATCCCCATGCAGCGTTTTGGCGATCCTGCCGAATTCGGCGCAGCGGTAGCCTTCCTGGCTTCCCCCGCGGCATCCTATATCACCGGCATCAATCTGCCGGTGGACGGCGGCAAAACACCATCCCTGTAAACATCCATCCGTTTATTTCCTTACTTTTACGGCGATGAATATCTGGAAAAACATCATTAAAAGTCCCACCTGACCGCTTCCGGGCCTGAATGGCCATTGCCTTTTTTATTTCAACCAACCCTTTAATTGATTCTCTGTATGAGCAGAAAAGATGTGAACTATGGTGAGTATCTGCACCTTGACCAGATACTGCATGCGCAATTCCCGGAAAGTGACAGGCTCCATATGCCTGCACATGATGAAATGCTGTTTATCGTGATCCACCAGGCTTATGAGCTGTGGTTCAAGCAACTGTTATATGAAGTGGAATCCGTGGCGGGCATTATGAAAAAACCGGCGCTGAACGATAACTCCCCTGAACTGCAAACGGTGGTGCACCGGCTTTCCCGGATGGTGACCATCCTGAAAGTGCTTGTGCACCAGATCGATATCATGGAAACGATGACGCCGATGGACTTCCTCGATTTCCGCGATATGCTGCGGCCGGCCTCCGGCTTTCAAAGCTGGCAGTTCAAAGTGCTGGAAGCAAGGCTGGGACTGAAGTATGAGCATCGTTACGGCCAGGAATATTACCTCTCCCAGCTGAAAGCAGAGCAGGTGGCCGGTATCCGCCAGGCGGAAAGTGAAAGGTCTGTGTTGCAGCTGCTGAATGACTGGCTGGAAAGGACGCCTTTCTTTGATGAACCGGAGAACTGGGTGAACTATCAGCCGGTTACCCATACCGGCCATGAGGCCGGCGAGCATATTTTCTGGAACGATTACCGGCAGATCTACGCCAGCAGCCTGGCCGATGCAGAACAAAGCAACCGCGAACATTTCAATAAAGTATTCTCCGGCGATACCGGAAAAGGTCTGTCACCCAAAGCCTGCCGGGCGGCGCTGTTCATTATGCTATACCGCGGCTATCCATTGCTGCAGCTGCCATTCCAGCTGCTGAACAGCCTGCTGGAGATCGACGAGCAGTTAAGCACATGGCGCTACCGGCACATGAGCATGGTGCACAGGATGATCGGCACCCGAATAGGAACGGGCGGCAGTACAGGCAGAGATTACCTGAAAGGCGCGCTGGACAAGCATTATATCTTTGCAGATATTGCAGGGTTGACAAGCTTCCTGATTGAAAGGAGAAAGCTGCCGGGCCTTAGTCATGAAATGGAGAGAAGACTGGGGTTCCTGTGATGACAGTCTTTTTACAACATAAAGGGTGGCGGTGACCGTCATCCTTTATGTTGCAGTAATTCATACACGGTGGAAAATCCCCTATTCTACCACGTTAATGGTGCGGGTAAAGCTCTCTTCAAGCGAAATAAATGTTTCGGTGCGTTCGATCCCTTTGATCTTTTGGAGTTCGTCGTGCAGCACACGGCGCAGGGAAGAGATATCCTTGCAGATGATCTCGGCAAACATGCTCCAGCCGCCAGTGGTGTAATTCAGCCGGACAATTTCAGGCATTTTACGTAATTCCTTGGCTACCGTGTCGTACATGGAACTCTTTTCCAGGAAAATGCCGATAAACGCGATCACGTCATAGCCGATCATTTTTAAATCCACATGCAATCTCGTACCTTTAACAATACGCAGTTCCTGTAGTTTCTTCATACGCACGTGGATCGTTCCGCCTGAAACGAAGAGCTTCTTCCCAAGGTCAGCATAAGAGATTTCTGCGTTAGACATCATCTCACTGATGATCTGAAGGTCCAGTTTGTCAATATTCAAATTGTGGCTCATTTTGACAAAGTGTTTTTGAATGTTTTAAACTTATATGCAAATATTTAAAAAATATCGAAATTTCCAAAATTTCCCTTAAAATATTTGCAAAAAATACCCCCTCTCTTTAGATTTGCATTATTGTTATTGACAACAAGCCCAGTCCAGACAAGCTGGTTCAGTGCCCGAAAGTAGCATTTAAACGGCAGTCGGATTAAACTTTGTGGGATGATGGAACTGGCAGACATGCCCTCTCGTCTCGGGGGTGAGGATCACGGGATAAACGTAGCGTAATGGGTTGACCACTAATCTTATTTGTGCTATGGCTAACCGCCTCGTGTAGGTTCGACTCCTACTCCTACAGCAAAAAAGGCTGTACCAAACGTTGGTACAGCCTTTTTTTATTTCTTCCTTACTCCTTCTCATCATGCCCTGCCGGCCAATTTTACTATTTTTGCCGCCTCATGGGACAAAAGAAATTACAACGGTTCGCAGAAATAGAGACTTTCCCGAATGTGCTCATCTATCCGGAAAGGATGCAGGGCAAGTGGCCTGAACACTTTGGGAACAGTCATCCGCTGACATTGGAACTGGCCTGCGGAAAAGGGGATTACACCCTGGGCCTGGCCCGCCTGTACCCGGAACGGAACTTTATGGGGGTAGACGTGAAAGGCAACCGCATCTGGCGGGGCGCCAAAACTGCGCTCACGGAGCAACTCGGCAATGTGGCCTTCCTGCGCACCCAGATCGATAAACTGCCGGATTATTTTCTGCCGGGGGAAGTAAAAGAGATATGGATCACCTTCCCGGACCCTTTCCTCCGGAAGTCCAGGGCCCGGCACCGGCTCACACATCCCAGGTTCCTGGGCCTTTACCAGCAGGTATTGGTTCCCGGAGGCACGGTGAACCTCAAAACGGATTCCCCCCAGCTGTACAAATTCACCCGAATGGTGATCGCCGCTACCGGCTGTACCCTGCTGGAAGACATTCCGGATGTGTACGCACAACAAAATATCGATCCGCTGCTGCGCATCCGGACCTTTTATGAAGGCATGCACCTGGCGGACGGCAGAACCATCCGCTTCCTTAAATTTGTATTGCCCGCACAACCGATAGACTGGAAAGCGGTAAAACTGGATATGGACGATGAAGAAAGCGCTGGAGGAGAACATTGATTTCTATTATAACGAGCAGGGTTATGTAGTGCTCACTGAAAAGTATCACCGGGAAAGGGGATACTGCTGTGGAAATGGCTGCCTGCACTGTCCTTTTGATTATGAAAAAGTCCCCGAAAATAAAAGAAGCCTCCTCCGGGAAGCCCGGCGGAAAGGCGGGAACGGCTAAAAAAACGGCCGGAACGCAGAAAACCGGAAGAACAATCGCAACAAAGCAAACGGCTGACAAGGCGCCCACTTTCCTGGATGCCGTGTATGATATCGTACGCCGCATTCCCCGGGGGCGCGCCACAAGCTATGGCGCCATCGCAGAAGCCGCCGGCATCCGCCTCTCCGCCCGCATGGTAGGCTGGGCCATGAATGCCGCCGGCCGCGCCAACCCGCCTGTACCGGCCCACCGGGTCGTGAACAGCAAAGGGCTGCTCACCGGCAAACATCACTTCTCCACACCTACCCTCATGCAGGAACTGCTGGAAAATGAAGGCATACTGGTGGAAAACGACCAGATCCAAAATTTCAGCACTGTTTTCTGGGACCCGGGGGAACTGCAGGGAAAAGGAAAAACAAAAAAGAAGAAATAGAATATCTTTACAACAGCATAGGATCTGATCTCATAAAAATGATATGTCTGTATTAAAACTCAAGCTGGACCAGGAGCAGCTGGTTGAAGATTTTTTTGAGGATACCTGGCTGGCCGGCATCATGTCTCCCGCAAGGGATTTCCAGCTGTGCTGGCAGATCAATCAACAACTGGGATATGATTTTCGCGTTAACAATTTACTGGAGATCAAGCTGACAAAAAACCGCCGCTCCTTTTACTTTACAGTATTCGAATACCTGGAGCTTACCAAATCTGCCGCACATTATTTGTACAATAATCACTGCAAGGCCGAATTCCTTCTGCCGGAACTGAAGCATGTGGACTATATCTGGCTGATCAAAGGAAACTATTACCAGGCGGCAGATGTAAAGAGCCTGATAGAGCAATGCAGGAAAGCAGAGCTGGTTCAGCTGGTCACTTTGCTGGACATGAAAGACATTAAAAACAAGATCAATCTGATCTTTTAGATAACGCATCTGATTTCATCATGTGGACGTAACCCAGAAGCATCAATCCCGTTATGCTCCATCAAACCTTATTATGTATGTGGCAGGAAAAAGATCATCAACTGTTTCGCGCTTTCCGGTTCCCTGACTTCAGGGAAGCCTTTGCATTCATGACAAAAGTAGCCCTGGTCGCGGAAAAAATGGATCATCATCCCACGTGGACCAATACCTATGACCGGGTGGAGATATACCTTTCCACACACAGCGCAGGAAATACCGTAACAGAAAAGGACCATGCACTGGCTAAAGCGATAGACGATCTTTATGAACCATCCTGACCGTTTTCTGTTCATCTTCCTGCTGTTCTGCAGTTCCCTGCTTTCCCTTACCCGCGCAACGGCACAAGACACGCTGGCTATTGACTTTACCGGACCGGCAGACCGGCTGGACCTCCGTGCCTTTACCGGTGTGTATCACGACCGGGATGAGGCCTTCAACATGCAGGATTTCGGGTCCATGCCATTTGTTCCGGACACCGCCGTCTTTCATATGCACAAACGGCCGCTGCATCATGTCAACAACATCTGGCTGAAGTTCACCATCAGGAATACCGGCGCAACGGATACCACGCTTTACCTGTTTACCGGTTACCACGATGAAATGGAATGGTTCACCCCCGGGGCGGATGGGAGTTATAACAGAGCGGTACATACCGGTCTTATGATAGATGATGGGGATGTGGATCGATGGGGGCGCTATGCATTTCCCGTGAAAGTAGCCGCCGGCCATACCAGCACTTTTTACCTGCATATCATCAATCATCTTTACCGGGAGAACAGGCTGATGCCGGTATTGTATGACGCGCTGCACTACGCGGAGCACAGGCAGGTACATGCCGATCATTTCAAAAGGGAAGCCCTGGTGATACAGGTGCTCATCGGCATGCTGCTGGTATTGCTCTGCATCACACTGATCAATTACACCCAGTTGCCTGACCGTTCCTCGCTCTATTTCGCGGCTTATATCCTGGGGCTGATCCTGTTCTTTGCTTTACGGCTGGAATCAAAGCCTTTCCAGCTCTCTTTCTTCCATTTCTGGCCCATGCTGAAATATTACTGGGACATTCCGGCGATATTGTTCTGCTTCTATCTGGCACCGCTCGTCTTCGGGAATATTTTCCTCAGCCTGCGCGAGCGTTATCCGCTGATGGAAAGATGCTACCGGTACGGCGCCATTTTCATGGGCATCCTGATCGTACTGTTCCTGGGGATCATTGCCCTTGGGGAGTTCCAGGTGCCGGCCATGATCTACTCCTGGTTCCACATGTTCTCCATCATACCCCTGGGTATTTCATTCCTTGCGCTCGCCCGCAGAACCCGGCATCACCCGCTGGTGCGTTTCTTTCTGCTGGGATCGCTGAGCGTGTTCTTCCTCTCCGTCTGGTCTTTCATTGTGAATAAGGAGCCCGTGGGCCTGACAAGCATTCCCGAACTGACGGCCCCGAATTACATCATCCTGGCAGGCATTCTGCTGCAGGCCATGTTCTATGCGGCGGGGTTAAGCTACCGGAACAAGCTGGTGCACCAGGAAAGGACCAAGACCCAGGAAATGCTGATCCGCCAGCTGAACAAGAACAAAGAACTGCAACGGAAGCTGAACGAGCAGCTGGAGGAACTGGTAAAGGAGCAGACCACCGAGATACTGAGAAAAAAGCAGGAACTGGAAGAACAGCGCAAGCTGCAGCTGGAAGTGGAGTACAGCAAGAAACTGGCGGAGATAGAGCTGAAGGCCATCCGTGCGCAGATCAACCCGCACTTCATCTTCAACTGCCTCAATTCCATCCAGCTGTTCGTGATGCAGCGGGACTATGAGCATGCGCAAAAATATCTTTCCGATTTTTCATACCTCATCCGCAAAACGCTGGACTTCTCACGCCGCAATTTTATCTCCCTGTCAGACGAAATTACTTACTTAAATACCTATCTTGGGCTGGAGAAGATGCGGTTTGAGCAGAAGATGTTTTACGAGGTCATTGTTGATCCCAGGATAGCGGCCGCCGAACTGGAAGTACCGGCCATGCTGCTGCAACCCTATGTTGAGAATGCGGTAAAACATGGCATGACGAACCCGGACCACCCCAGCGGCATGCTCATTATCCGGTTCAACCAGTTGGAGCCGGATATGCTGGAGTGCGTGATCGAGGATAACGGTATAGGCATAGCACGTTCGAAAGCCATGCGCTCCATGCCCTCGCATCACCAGTCGTCCGGCATGGAGATCAGCCTCAACCGGGCGGAACTGCTGAACAAAATGTATAACACAGGCATCCAGATAGAAATTATTGATAAATCAGATAAACAGGCCAGCGACAGCGGAACCATCATCAGGATATTGATACCCCAGTTATAGTTGACCTGAGCCAATTAAATACATATGATCCGCGCAGTAATCATAGATGATGAACGGAATAGCAGGGACATTATTTCCCTGATGCTGGGCAAGTACTGCCCGGAAATAGAAGCCGTAGGCACCGCCGCAAATTGCCGCGATGGTATTGAACAGATCCACCTGCATAAACCCCAGCTGGTATTTCTCGATCTTGAAATGCCGGATGGCACTGGTTTCGATGTGCTGGCCGGAGCATACGATGCGTCTTTCGAAGCTATTTTCGTTACCGCATTCGAGAAACGCTTTCTGCATGCCATCCGTTTAAGTGAAGTGGAACTGATCCTCAAACCGATCGATAAAGAAAGCCTGCTGCAGGCGGTTGGCACTGTCGTGAAACGCATCAGCCACCAGCAGCAGCATGAACGTTACCAGGTACTGCTCTCCAATTTCTCCAAACCGGAAGGGGATGTACGGCGGCTCGTACTGCCTTCTCCCGATGGGCCGGAAGCGGTGATACCGGTGGAAGACATTTACTACCTGGAGGGCTACGCTGAGAAAACCGTGTTTTATCTGCCGGATGGAAAAGTACTGGCTTCCCGCCGGCCATTCCGCTATTATACGGAGCTTTTTGCGAACATGCGCTTCTATCAGACCACGAACCACCAGATGGTACAGTTGCCGCAGATACAGCGTATAGATCATGAACAGAACAAGCTGCATCTGAAAGATGGTCTCGTACTGGATGTAACGGACCGCCGCAAACGCGAGCTGGTGAACATGCTGAAGCAGTGATCGCTTACAGCCACCATCCCATCAGGATACAGGCAATGACAATGAAAGGCGAAGGCACACGGGAGAAATACAACAGCCCGAGCGTACCGGTCATGATCAGGAGATTATACCAGGTGGGGCTGACGGAGAGGAAAAGGATAAAAGTGGCCGCCCACATGATACCCACCACCACGGCATTGATCCCTTCCAGCGCGCGGTAGATGATCACATGTTTTTTCAGGTTATTCCATATCGGGAAGAAGAACAGCACGAGCAGCATGCTTGGCAGGAAAATGGCGATGGGCGCCAGGATGCAGCCCAGAAACTGGTAACCTGTACCCAGGTTCCGCATGACCATCCCACCCACAAAAGCCGCCAGGGAAAAGGTGGGGCCGGGCAGGGCGCGCATGATCCCCGCGCCGGTAAGCAGTTCTTCGGCAGTCATGAACTGGGACTTCGTACGGGTAACATACTGCTCCAGCAACATCGCTATCAGGATGTCGCCACCGCCGAAAACCAGGCTGCCGAAACGGTAAAAGTTCTCGAAAAGGTTGAAAGGGCGGCGGGTGATCCAGTCGTTCGTACGCGCGAGTTCGGACAGGAACCCCGCCAGCAGGAAGATCGTGGCGAAGAGCCAGAGGTTGCTCCATTGTATCTTTTTACGTTTCCCCTCAATATCCGGGATACGTTTGTTGCTGAAATTGGAAATGATGCCGCCGAGGATGATCAGGGCGGGGAAGGTCCAGGGAGATTTGATGAAGAAAGCGGTCAGCATCGCCACCAGCATGATCCCCACCGTAGCCATATTCTGTATGCTCACCTTGCAGGCTTTGATGCCCCCGTATGCCAGGAACCCGACCGCCATCGGCTGCACATACCTGAAAATATCCACATTCAGCGCCCGCTTGTCAAAATACTGCAGCAGAAAACTGAGAGAGCCCATCAGCAGGCAGGCGGGCGTTATCCAGATGGCCAGCGTCACTACCGCCAACGGCAATCCACCGCGCTTGTACCCGATGAGGGTCAAGGTTTGCGATGAAGAAGCCCCGGGCAACAGCTGGCAAAATGCATTATACTCCATCAGCTCCTGCTCCGTTACGTCTTTCCGTTGCTGCACAAAGGTTTTCATCATCATCGCCAGGTGCCCCTGCGGCCCTCCGAAAGCGGTGAAACTGTGCAACAATACGGCCCTCAAAAATGACATGTGACGTAAAAACACTATTGGATCGGATATAACTGCCGAATATGCGGTAAAATACTGAATTTTTCAAATCACAGCCCCAATAACCAGGGATTTGAGGCATAGAACTTGTACTTCCAATCGTGACGGCAAACCGTTCTGTTCGTTTAGCCGTTTATGGTATTATGACCTCAAATTCATGATATGTTGCGATTCTCACTGGCACTTTTGCTGCTTATCAGCACCGCAGGTACCCGGGCACAGTCCACCGGCTACAACAGCGCCGCCCACTGGTCCAACTTCTCTTTCCAGTCCGTAGCCGCCCGTCCTGATACCGCTGGGGACACCTGCCTGGTATTCGTCAGCAACCGCCATGTGATGGCGGACAGTCTCCGCTTTGTGGATGAATCGCTGGATACGGCAGCACTCAAATATTTTTTCCTGCAGAAACAGCAGGGCAAATGGAACGTGTACAAGGCTTCCTCGCTGGACGAGGCGATGGAAAACCTGCCCGCCAGGAAAGATATTGTGGTGTACGCGGAAGGCATGGGCAAGGTATTCACCGCCAATGTGGAAAGGGCACGGCTGATGAGCGCCCAGTATAATGTGAATGTAGTGATGTTCGACTATGCCAGCATCAACACTACATACAAACCCGCAAAAAACTTCCGGTTCGCCAGGGAGAATGCCCGCCTGTCTGCCGCACACTACCTTTCCCTGCTGAAGGAACTACGGCGGGCCCGGATGGATAATGCAACATGGATCAGCGGTTTGAAGCTTTCTACGTTCTACCACAGTATGGGTAATATCATCCTCGAAAAAATGATCACGGAACATGATATCAGCAGCATCAACGACACGCCTTTTATTGATAACCTGGTGATCAACGCCGCCTGTGTACCCATGAAACAGCACAGGGAATGGCTCGAAAAAGTACGGTTCGCAAAGCAGGTGTATATACATTACAACCATACGGACCTGCAGCTGAAAGGGGCGCACCTGCTTACCATGAAAAGGCAGCTGGGAGAAAAGATCCCGGGGAAACGGCGGACAGCACATGCGATCTATGTCAACTTTCATGACATCGCCGGTTTCCGGCACAGCTACTTTATGAACTTCCCGTACATTGGATACAAACTGACACCGGCGATGATCCGTTATTTTTCCAGGCTGTTCACCGGACAGGACATTTCCCCGCAGGAAGTCACGGCCCTGTTAACCACCCCTGGGACCGGGACCGGCAGCATGTAGCGTTTTATTTTTTCAGCCCTATTTCACGCAGCCTTTCGTCCAGATACTCGCCGGCGGTAATGGGTTCGTATGCCAGCGGATGCTTGTCGTCCACGCAGCTGCTGAGGCAACTCAGGTCCATACCCGATTTCGGATGAAGGAAGAAGGGAATGGAAAACCGGGAGGTGCCCCATAATTCACGCGGAGGATTAACCACGCGATGGGTAGTGGATTTAAGACGGTTGTTGGTCAGCCTTTGCAGCATATCCCCCACATTCACCACGATCTGTTCCGGCAGTGATGTCACAGGTACCCAGTTGCCCTGCTTGTCCTGTATCTGCAGGCCGTCCGCAGAGGCGCCGACCAGCAGGGTAATAAGGTTGATGTCCTCATGCTGCTCCGCTCGGATGGCCGATTTCGGTTCCTGTGTGATGGGGGGATAATGAATAGCGCGAAGGATGGAATTGCCGTTATGGATCTTGTCATCAAAATAATGCTCATCCAGGCCGAGATATAAAGCGATGGCTTGCAGGAGCGCCCGGCCGGACTGCTCAAAGCCCCGGTAGGCTTTAAAGAAAGTGGGCGTGAAAGCCGGCACTTCT
Source organism: Chitinophaga sp. XS-30 (assembly GCF_008086345.1). Lineage (NCBI taxonomy): Bacteria > Pseudomonadati > Bacteroidota > Chitinophagia > Chitinophagales > Chitinophagaceae > Chitinophaga > Chitinophaga sp. XS-30. The sequence continues at coordinate 669,648 of NZ_CP043006.1, forward strand.
TTTACCTGCACATTGTCAGGATACTCTGCTTTGACAGGATCATTGTCTTCCACCGACTGGCCGAACTGGAAGAACTCTTTCAGGTCCGGCGCATCAAACCCTTTGGCATGTTCTTTTCCGAAGGAAGTGTAGCCGCGCTGGCCCGCCAGCTCCGGGATCTCATAGCTGTGCTTGGTTGCAGCCGGCAATCTGAAAAACTCCTGAACATACTTGTACAGATCAGCGATCAACTCATCGGGAATGCCGTGGTTCCTGACCGCCACAAAGCCCACTTCTTCATAAGCTTTTCCAAGTTGTGCCACAAAAGCAGCCTTGCGCGCGGGATCGCCGGAAGTGAAGTCCGCCAGGTCTACGGACGGAATGGTGTTAACGGTAGCCATATAGTATTGTGTTTGGAATACTATAAAGATACGGGAAAAGCCATCTATTCCCCCAGCATCCTCAACTCCGTTCCGGAAATATCCACCAGCGCAAATCTGGCCACGCGGTTGATCTTCATCTCGTCCAGCGCATCCACCACATTACGGTACTGTGCGCCCGGTGAGGCTTTGACGGAAACCACCAGCTGGTCCGCATCGCCATACAGCTGAGCCACCTTTTGCTGTTTCGCACGGATCACTTCCCCGATGCCTTTACCGGGTGAAAAGCTGCTGCGGTGTATGACCGGCGGCGCGACAGGATCATCCCCCTGCCCATCGTACCAGGAAATGGAGTTGTTGGCGCCAACCAGCAGCGTAAGGGATTTGCTGGCCCCTACCGGCATAGGAGGCCCGTCCGCCGGCATGATGAGGGACAGGGAACGCGGTTTGCTCATGGTGGTAGTGAGCATGAAAAAAGTGATCAGCAGGAATCCGAGGTCTACCATCGGCGTCATATCTACCCTTGTAGATAATTTCTTGCTGCGCCTGCCGCCGCGCCGGCGGCCGCTTTCAGCCTGGGTGTTCATTTCAGCCATAAGAGATGTTTTTTGGGTAAACCGGCAACGGGTGCGAAACCCGTTGCCGGTTTAAAATAACACACACTTATTACAGTGTTTTGCTCAATGCAAAAGAGATGCGGGAAGGGGATGTTTCCATAAAAGAATCCTGCAGCGGCATGGCATGTAAATGCACAGATTCAGCATAACGGCCGGGAGAATAAAAAAACGCGGGAGGCTGCACATAAAACAGGGGTGTACCTTTTATGGATACACCCCTGCTGTTATATTCATCGGAATATGCCTTGTTAAAACTCCGCGTTCTTGGGTGTGCGCGGGAAGGGGATCACATCGCGGATATTGGTCATGCCGCTGACGAACAGCACCAGGCGTTCGAAACCAAGACCAAAACCGGAATGGGGCGCAGTGCCGAAACGGCGGGTATCCAGGTACCAGCTCAGCTCTTCCACCGGAACGTTCATGGCTTTCATGCGTTCCACCAGTTTTTCGTAGCTCTCTTCCCGTTGTGAACCGCCAACGATCTCACCGATGCCGGGGAAGAGAATATCCATGGCCCGGACGGTTTTGCCGTCGTCATTGCGTTTCATGTAGAATGATTTGATGGCGGCGGGGTAATCCGTCAGGATCACCGGCTTTTTGAAATGTTTTTCCACCAGGTAACGCTCATGCTCGCTCTGCAGATCAGCCCCCCATTCTTCCACGATGTACTGGAATTTCTTGTTCTTGTTGGGTTTGCTGTTCTTCAGGATGTCGATAGCCGTTGTATAGGTGATGCGTTCAAACTTGTTGTTCAGCACAAATTCCAGCTTCTCGATCAATCCCATTTCACTGCGTTCCTGCTGGGGTTTCTGCTTTTCTTCATCGGCCAGGCGTTGCGCCAGGAAGTCCAGGTCTTCCCGGTTATGCTGCAGTGCGTAGCCGATCACGTATTTGATGAATTTCTCGGCAAGGTCCATATTATCGTTCAGGTCGTAGAACGCCATTTCCGGCTCTATCATCCAGAACTCGGCGAGGTGGCGGGCGGTGTTGGAGTTTTCCGCACGAAAGGTAGGCCCGAAAGTGTAGATCTCCCCGAATGCCATGGCGCCCAGCTCACCTTCCAGCTGGCCGGATACGGTGAGGTTGGTGGAACGGCCGAAGAAGTCCTCTTTAAAATCGATCTCTCCTTCCGCGTTCCGGGGCGGATTTTTCAGGTCCAGCGTGGTTACGCGGAACATTTCCCCGGCGCCTTCCGCATCGGAGGCGGTGATGATAGGGGTATGCAGGTACACGAAGCCCTTATCATTAAAGAACTGGTTTACGGCGAAGGCCAGGGAATGGCGCAGGCGGAAAACGGCGCCAAATGTGTTGGTCCGGAAGCGCAGGTGTGCGATCTCCCGCAGGAATTCCAGGCTTTGTTTCTGGGGCTGTATGGGGTAAGCCTCCGCATCGCAGTCGCCCAGCACTTCGAGTACAGCAGCTTTCAGTTCCAGCTTCTGCCCTTTGCCCAGGGAAGGTATCACCTCTCCGGTAACGCTGATGGCGGCACCGCGGGTGAGCCGCCGGAATTCAGCGGGGTCCATTTGTTCCGGGTCTACCACGATCTGCAGGTTATTATTGGTAGAGCCATCGTTCAATGCTATAAACTGGTTGTTACGGAAAGTGCGTATCCATCCCTTTACCGTTACTGCATAGTTTGTCTGGTCGCTGGACAAGATCTGTTTGATCTTCACTCTTTGGCTCATATCAATAATAAATTTTATAATGAGTTGCAAAAATAATGTTTTCTCCCGATGCCCGGGGGCTGTTTTTCCGGCTTCCGGGGGTGTTGGAAATGGCGCGCGATTTGCAATAGAACCGGAGGTAACCGTTATGGGTTCAGGGATACAAACATTCTGTTAAAATTATATACATTAACAGTAAGCGCTCAATATTTATTTGGAGAATACTAAAACTTGTTTTAATCTTGTATTTATAATCTGTCTGATTAAGTTCCAATTTACCACCTTCATCAGCAGTCCTTAACTCAAAGCGATCCCTATCAATTTAATGATCAAAGCTTTATTATTGACTCAAAACAATTATTTATTAATTGGTGTATGTTGGTATGCAGTGGTACCCACCTCACGACACTTCTAAAATTTGACAAACGCAGATGATGTACGACATCTTACAACTGAACGACATGCTCGTTCCTGAACTGCTTGATATTGCAGAAAAGCTGGACATTCCGAACGCCAAAAAACTCGACAAGCAAGCACTGATCTATAAAATACTCGATAAACAGGCTGTAATAGCATCCGAAGAGCAGCAGGGAGGCGACGAAAAGAAGACAAGGAAGCGAAAGGCTGCCACTAAAAAGGAAGATAACGATAGCCCCGCCACCCCCGCAGAACAAACTCCATCAGAAGAAAAACCTGCCGCCAAAAAAGGAAGAAAGCCCGCCACCAGCAAAGCAGCATCCAAACCGGAAGAAGAAGAGAAAGAAAAACCGAAACCTGCAGCAGCAGCCGCGGCAGCTCCTCAGAAACGCAAGCTCGATATAGATCTGGATATTCCCTCCCTCACGTTTGATGACGATGATGATATTGTATTGCCGGCATTATCCGACGAAGAAGAGGAAGAAGAGATCGCATTACCGGAAGAAGAACTGGCGGACGATGATGACTTCGTGACCGCGCAGGACCCTGTGGCAGCGCCGGTCAAGCAACAACAGCAACCCGGCGGGCATAAATACCCGAAGAAAGAACCTATGTTCAACATAGAGTTCGATGGGGTGATCCTCAGTGAAGGGGTGCTGGAAATGATGCCGGACGGTTATGGTTTCCTCCGTTCTTCCGATTACAACTACCTCAGTTCCCCTGATGATATTTATGTATCTCCTTCCCAGATCAAACTGTTCGGGCTGAAGACCGGTGATACCGTACGCGGTTCCGTTCGTCCGCCGAAAGAAGGAGAGAAATATTTTGCATTGCTGAAAGTGGAGACCATCAACGGCAAATCCCCGGAGGAAGTGCGCGACCGTGTACCTTTCGACTATCTGACACCGTTGTTCCCTTTCGAAAAACTGACGCTCACCACCACCTCCAATAACTACTCCACCCGTATCATGGATATGTTCACCCCGATCGGTAAAGGCCAGCGTGGCCTGATCGTGGCGCAACCCAAGGTGGGTAAGACCATGTTACTGAAAGAAGTAGCGAACGCCATCGCCACCAACCATCCGGATATCTATCTGATGGTGGTGCTGATCGATGAACGTCCGGAAGAGGTGACCGATATGGAACGCAGTGTAAAAGCGGAAGTGATCGCCTCCACTTTTGATGAGCCGGCGGAAAAACACGTAAAAGTCTCCGCCATAGCTCTGCAGAAAGCCAAAAGGTTGGTGGAATGCGGCCACGATGTAGTGATCCTGCTGGATTCCATTACCCGTCTTGCCCGCGCACACAACACCGTGGCCCCTGCTTCCGGCAAGGTACTGAGCGGTGGTGTGGAAGCCAACGCCATGCAGAAACCAAAACAGTTCTTCGGCGCCGCCCGTAAAATAGAGAACGGCGGATCGCTCACCATCCTGGCTACCGCCCTGATAGACACCGGCTCCAAAATGGATGAGGTGATCTTTGAAGAATTCAAAGGTACCGGTAATATGGAACTGGCGCTGGATCGCAGACTGGCTAACCGCCGTATCTTCCCGGCCATTGACGTTACCGCTTCCTCTACCCGCCGCGATGACCTGCTGCTGGAAAAAGAAATGCTTTCCCGCATTTACATCCTGCGCAATCACCTGGCGGATATGAACACGGAAGAAACCATGAACTTCATGCTGCAGCATATGAGAGGCACACGGAACAACGAAGAATTCCTGATCTCCATGAGCAGGTAAAAACATATTCAGATCATGCAAAAGGGTGTATCAGGTCCGATACACCCTTTTTATTTGTCTCTCCGTGAGTACATCCTTCACTGAAAAAGGCCCTGGTCAGCTGACCGGGGCCTTTTTACTTTCACATGGCTAAACATGCACCTCTACCTTCAATCGTCATATATGTGGGTATGCTATGGTCGTTTCCGTAATCACCTGCTGTTCCATCACAAAAGGGCCGTGCGGCGGGCGTGGAGGTTTCGGTGGCTTGGGTGGCAGTTTTGGCGTTGCACAACTTACCCCGATGATCAATATTGCACCAACAGCGACTGATGCGCTCCATATCTTTTTCATACACTGCATTTTTAATGTTGTTTCTTTTGCTGGCCCGGTGCAAACGGCTTCGCTGATTTCGTACCATACATCTTCTTCGCCTGCCCCGGCGGAATGCGGTTACCCTGCGAATCATGGTACACGGTACAACTGCCGAAGACAATAGCGGTTGCCAGCAAACACGATAATATGATCCTGTTGTTTTTCATTGACTGGTTATTATTTCACAAGTGGTATTGCCAAAACTCTGCCAAAGTCGCCCGAAATGAAAAAAGCATTGCCGGTCAAACAGCAATGCTTTCAAAAAAAGAGTAATAGTTAGATTAGAACAGGAAGCTCACACCCAGCTGGAACTGTTGGGTGAACGCAAAATCAAAAGCGCTGCTTTTGGATTTGATGTCCGATCCTTCTGCTTCTGAAGTGGTGTTAGCATAGCTCAGGCCACCGAAAACACCTTCGATCACGAAGCATTTGGTAACGAAATAGCTGATACCCGGCTGAACATTGGCGTAGATACCGCTGTTGCTGGACACCTTGTCCCCATCCTGCTTGGTCTGGCCGAAACCATAACCAACATTAGCTTCACCAAAGAAGGCAAATTTGGAACCGCCGATCACATGGTAGTTACGAACAAAAACACCAGGAATGATCATGGTAGTATTGCGCTTGTCCTCAACCCCTGCAACTTCATCTTTGCTGGTGAAGAAATTGGTTTCCGCCATTACACCGATCATCCATTTGTCGCTCAAAGCATAACCAACTTTCGGGCTGATAAAGAACTCGGTGGTCGTCATCTTGTCATCTGTTGCGTCATTTTCCTTGGAGGATGTTGTGCTGATGCCAACGCCTCCACCTACAAGAAAATCACCTTTAGCTACCTGTGCTTTCGCAAACTGAGTTCCAAACAGGCCCACTACGGCCAAAACGATCATTTTTTTCATCTGTCGTACAATTTAATTTTTGATTATGTCAAATAATTGATTCCGCTGTTCATGTTTCTACATACATGCCAATCGGGGGAAGAAGAAGCTGGTTGTATCCGTGGTTATCTTAAGCCGTTAAAGAATATGGTCAGTACCATCTTTTCACGGTGCATAAATTCTTTTATATTTTCTGTATGATGAAGTTCAAAACCCTGGGCCTGCCACTTGCACCAGATCACCCACAAACCAAATAACACATGCACCAGCATTTCGGCGGTCTTTTCGGGATCATGCTGCGGCGATATCTCCCCATCTGCAATTCCCTTGCGTATCCAGGCTGCCAGAAAACGGCTCTCCGCCTGCTGTACCAGCTCGCCTACCTGCCGCTGAAGGTTGCCGGGCTTTTCCCGCACCCATTCGTGCACACCAAACAGGAAATGATATTCCTGCAGTATCTTTTCTTTCAGCGTCAGATACCTGTCCATCACCAACTGTACCGTTACCGGCCCTTCCAGGAAACTGCTGACGTCCGCAAAACAACGGGAAACGATCCTTTCGATCACCGCCACATAAATGCGGTCTTTATCCGGGAAATAATAATATAAAGATCCTTTGGACATGTCCAGGTCCCCTGCAATCTCCCCCATGGTCGTCTTGGCCAGCCCATAGCGCGAAAAGCGCTTTAGCGCAGCTTCCAGTATCACTTCCCTTTTTTGATCCTGTTCAGCCATGAAAAGAAGTACAAAGAACCTTTTGACCTTTTGACTTTGCGGGTCAAATGTACGAAGTGTTTTGAAACTGCCAAAAGAATTTACCGCGGAATTTAAAAAAACTTAAAAATATGACATGCATAATCATATTGTTAAGCAAATGTAAATAAATATTTTAATTGTGCATATGTAATTTGATAAAGATTTGTTAAAACAGGCACAGGGGGCTATCCGGGGTGGTTGGTGCCATGCCTAATGTTTACTAGTTAAAAATTGCCGGGTTCAAACCGGGGTCAACGGGTTTGTCAGGTATCCGTTTCCCGGGCAACGCAGTATCGGCATTGCCCGGGAAAACGGCAAATGAGCTTACCAGCCCAACAGGTATGCAAAGATCAGCGGCGCAACGATGGTGGCGTCTGATTCCACAATAAACTTGGGTGTATGGATATCCAGCTTGCCCCAGGTGATCTTTTCATTGGGCACGGCGCCGGAGTAGGAACCGTAGGAGGTGGTGGAATCGGATATCTGGCAGAAGTAACTCCAGAAAGGCACGTCATGCCATTCCAGGTCCTGGTACATCATCGGTACCACACAGATAGGGAAATCTCCCGCAATGCCCCCACCGATCTGGAAGAAACCTACGCCCTTGCCGGAAGAGTTCTTGCGGTACCAGTCGCTCAGTTCCACCATATATTCAATACCGCTCTTCATGGTGCTGGCCTTCAGTTCTCCTTTTATGCAGTAGGAAGCGAAGATATTGCCCATGGTGCTGTCTTCCCATCCGGGTACAACAATGGGAATGTTCTTTTCCGCCGCAGCGATCATCCAGCTGTTTTTCGGATCGATCTCGTAATGCTCTTTCATGACGCCGCTAAGCAGCAGTTTATACATGTATTCATGAGGAAAATAGCGTTCACCGTTGCTTTCCGCGTCTTTCCATATCTTGTAAATATGCTGTTGTATGCGGCGGAAGGCTTCTTCCTCCGGAATGCAGGTGTCTGTTACGCGGTTAAAGCCGCCTTCCAGCAGTTTCCATTCATCTTCCGGGCTCAGGTCGCGGTAGTGGGGAACGCGTTTGTAATGCGTATGCGCCACCAGGTTCATGATATCTTCCTCCAGGTTGGCGCCGGTGCAGGAGATGATATCCACTTTCCCCTGGCGGATCATTTCTGCAAAGGAAATGCCCAGTTCCGCCGTGCTCATGGCGCCGGCGAGGGTTACCATCATTTTACCGCCTTCCAGCAGATGTGTTTCATACCCCTTTGCCGCATCTACCAGCGCCGCGGCGTTAAAATGGCGGTAATGATGCTGGATAAACTGAGAGATCGGTCCTTTATTCATAACAGTACAGTATTTTCTTCGTTTAAGCCGCAAAGGTAAGATAAAGACATAAAAAAAACCGTTCCGGGAAAACGGAACGGTTATGACTGATTAAACTAAAACTAAAACCTGTTGGTGTGACTGTGTACTACGCTTTTTGTAATTTCTTGAGGGTGGTAACATAACCGGAAGACTGCGCTTTCAGCACGGTCCAGTGTGTTTCGCTTTCGAGCGTAACAACATAGGTGGTCGTGTCGTTAGCGTCATACTCCACTACGCTGTGTATACGCTGGTCAGGGAACTTCTTCATCAGTTTGGTAATAACATTCAGCGGCAGTTCGCTGTCCGTAATGTAACGGGACGTAGCGAGCAGGTTGCCTTCATTGTCAAAATGCGCGGTTACCTTGGAGGTATTGATCGTGAATTTGGCAACATACTTGTCCTTGGTGCTGTACCAGGATACATCTTCTGCTCCTACAAATTCTTTGTTAAAGGCATCCATCACTTTTTTGTTGCTGACGGAATTGTCTCTGGCTACTACGGCGCTGCTGGTAAATACCGCAACGAGGGTAAGAATGGCGATAATTTTTTTCATGGCGGAAAAGTTTTATCTGGTTTAGTGTTTAAAAAAATTGTTTGTGATTACGGTGTAAAAGTACTCCGGTGGCAAGCGGTTGGCAAGCGAATCTTTAGGAGTGGTGCTGCAAGATTAAATCAATGTTATGCATGTTATCACGCTTACCTGAAAGCATCTGGAGGGGATCGCTGCAAGCCAATACAGCAAAGGAGTTGAGCGGAAAGAGCAAATGTTGCACGGACAAGGGTTAAGACTTTGTTAAAGTGGAATGCTGGTGACAACTGGTAGTGTACGGCAAGCGTTTTTCAAAAGCGGACACTTATTCCCGGAAGCGGACACCATCGCAGATAAGTCTTATCTTGGAAAGGAGGAAACGTCCTGTTTATCAGGTCTCCGCCGTTCATAACTTATCTTTTACCGTTCAACAGCCCATGAATTATCTCGCACACGCCTACCTTTCTTTTCATGATCCGGCCATTACCGTTGGCCAGCTGATCGCGGATTTTGTGAAAGGGAAACAGATCGATTCCTATGATAAAAGGATACAGCAGGGCATCCGGCTGCATCGCGCACTGGATGAGTTTACGGACGGCCATCCGGCTACCCGTCAGGCCAATGCGGTGTTCCGGCCGGCCTGCGGCCCCTACGGCCCGGTGTTCATGGACGTGGTCTACGATCACTTCCTGGCCAATGATCCGGAACATTTCCCCGGGGACGCCCTGGCTGCCTTCGCCGCATCTGTGTACGACATACTGGTTACTTATGACAGCCAGCTGCCGCCGGAGTTCAGGCGGGTATCCGGGTATATGCGCAGCCAGAACTGGCTGTATCATTATCAGGAGAGAACCGGCATCTTCAGCAGTTTTTCCGGTATCATACGGAGAGCCCGGTATTTCGATAAACCCGCCACCGTTCCTTTTGCGGTATTTGAAGAGCATTACCGGACGCTGGAACTGTGTTACCGGCAATTTTTCCCGGACGCGCTGGACTATATGAAAAGCCGTTATGAGGGTATCGGGTAGCAGGAGCGTCCTTATATAATTATATACTCCTTTTGAGGATTTTCTGAAAATCGCCTAGTTTTGGGCATAAATTGATAAAACCATAAAGCATACACAGGTTATGAACACGATCAAAGCACTACTGGTAATAATAGGTTTGGCCGCCCTGCAACCGGCTCTGGGGCAGGAAAGGAAAATGCCGCCGATAGATCCCAGCCCGATGGACATGGCTTATTTCCCTGTAATGTACCCCTATGTGTGCAAGGTGAAAGGAGAGCCGGGTACCCTGGTGGCCCGTGCAGTGTTCAGCCGGCCGCAGAAAAAAGGCCGCCCGATCTTCGGGAACCTGGTGGAGTATGGCAAGGTATGGCGCCTTGGCGCAAATGAAGCAACGGAGGTTGAGTTTTACCGCCCGGTGATCATTGGCGGCAAGCAGGTGCCCAAAGGCCGGTACACCCTCTACGCCATCCCTGCTGAAGCGAAATGGACAGTCATCATCAACAAACAGACCGATATCTGGGGCGCCTATAAATATGAGCAAAGCCTGGACCTTGTGCGTACAGACGTACCCGTACGCGAGGCCGGCGAGGAACTGGAAGCCTTCAGCATGGTATTCGAAAAGGCTGCTTACGGCGCCAATCTGCTGATCGGATGGGACAAAACCCAGGTCAGCCTCCCCATCCGCTGGAATGATGCCGCCGCATCCGCCGCCAAAAAGAAATAATATCCTGATATTCACTACATAACAAAAGGCAGCGACGGTTCGCTGCCTTTTGTATTACATATATAGCTATAGGGAGAGATAGAAAGAAAAAAGCGGTAAGAATACCGCCTTCAGAAATTTTTAACCATATCCTATGAAAAACCTACGGTAAAATTAGGCGATAAATGGCCAGGACAAAACCCGTTTCTGGTGAACGCATCAAATTTCCTCGTGACCGTCACATATCCCGAGGTATGGGACGGGCGGTCCGGGAAAATACCTGCCGGATTCCCCTGAAAGTGCGTAGTAATAAGCATTACAGCATTCCCGTAATACTACGTAAGTGTTATAGTATAACTACGTATATCCACTATATATACCTCCGGTAATGGCAAAAACATCCCCATTTCCAAATTCGTTACCTTTGATAGTTCTTAAAACAAAGCAAACCATGAAGTTAGGTACTAAACTCATTCACGCGGGCGTTGAGCCGGACCCATCCACCGGCGCGATTATGACGCCCATCTTCCAGACTTCCACCTATGTGCAGCGTGCGCCGGGCGATCATAAGGGCTACGAATATGCCCGTACGCAGAACCCCACGCGCCACGCCCTGCAAAATGCGCTGGCTGCCATTGAGAACGGAAAACATGGTCTTTGCTTCAGCAGCGGCATGGCTGCTACAGATGTGGTGATGAAATTGCTTTCCCCCGGCGATGAGGTGATCGCTTCCAGCGACCTCTATGGCGGAAGCTACCGGGTTTTCACCAAGGTCTTCGCCCGTTACGGCATCCGGTTCCATTTCGTGGATATGCATGATGCACAGAACATTGTGCCTTTCATCAATGCACAAACGAAAATGATCTGGATAGAAACACCGACCAATCCTTTACTGAATATCATCGACATAGCGGCCTGCGCAGCCATCGCCAAAGAATACAAGGTACTGCTGAGCGTAGACAATACTTTTGCATCTCCTTACCTCCAGAACCCGCTTGATCTTGGTGCGGATATTGTAGTGCATTCCGCAACGAAATATCTCGGCGGACACAGCGATGTGGTGCATGGCGCGGTGATCGTAAAGGACGATGCGCTGGCGGAACAGCTGGCTTTCTTCCAGAATAGCTGCGGCGCCGTACCCGGACCGCAGGATTGCTTCCTGGTATTACGCGGATTGAAGACCCTGCATGTGCGCATGCAGCGGCATTGCGAGAACGGAGAGGCCGTTGCCCGCTTCCTCCGGGAGCATCCTGCCGTAGGGAAAGTGTTATGGTGCGGTTTTGAAGATCATCCCAATCACGCCATTGCCAAAAAACAGATGCGGGGTTTCGGCGGCATGATCTCTTTCTCCCTGAAGGATGACAGCCAGGCGGCTGCGCTCAAAGTGCTGAGCAGTACCAAACTGTTCTCCCTGGCCGAATCTCTCGGCGGCGTGGAGTCCCTCATCGGGCATCCTGCTACCATGACGCATGCCTCCATTCCAAGGGAAGAAAGGATCAGGAACGGACTGACGGACTCGCTGATGAGGCTGAGCGTAGGTATCGAAGATGCGACCGACCTGGTGGAAGATCTGAAGCAGGCTTTAGGCTAGTTAGCCGCCTGATTAGAAAAACCGGGAGAAACAGATTATTTTTAGCAGATTACACCTACGTTCCGCTGTAAGCAGCGGCAGTCCATATACCATAACCGTATGAAGTCCCAACAACTGAAAGATTTTCTCGATGCCAAAGCGGCATATTACAATCAACCGGCATTCGTAGCCGGGGATCCCGTCAGCATTCCCCACCGCTACAGCCGGTTGCAGGATATAGAGATCGCTGCCCTGTTCGCCGCCATACTGGCCTGGGGCAACCGTACCACCATTATCAACAAGTGTACGGAACTGATGGAGCTCTTTGATAATGCACCCTACGATTTCATCCTGAACCACCAGGCCCAGGACCGGATGCGCCTGATGGGCTTCAAGCATCGCACCTTCAACGGGCTTGACCTGATGTATTTCGTGGAGTTCCTCCAGCATTACTATTCCAATGTGACCTCCCTGGAATTTGCTTTCAGCGGCCATATGGATGAAACAGACATCGATACGGAGAAAGCCCTGACCGGTTTCCACCAGATGTTCTTTTCCCTGGAGCATCCGGAGCGCACCCGCAAGCACGTTTCCAGCCCCGAAGGCAATTCCGCCTGCAAGCGGCTGAACATGTTTTTGCGCTGGATGGTAAGAAAAGATGAAAATGGCGTGGATTTTGGTTTATGGAAATACATTTTGCCGTCACAGCTCATCTGCCCGATGGATGTTCATGTCAGCCGGGTAGCTGCCAGGCTGGGCCTTATCGAAAAAGCGGAAGCCAACTGGAAAACCGCTCGCGAACTGACCGCCGTGCTCCGGGAACTGGACCCGGAGGACCCTGTCAAATATGACTATGCGCTCTTCGGGCTGGGGGTCATTGAAAAATATGTTTAAAATGAACCGGGCCTCACGGATATCTCCTTTCTGTCAGGGGAAATATCCGCGAAGCCGATAAAAGACAAAAAACGGATGAAAAAGATTACCGGATTGGCAGCACTGCTTGGCTGTGCTCTTTCGCTCTCCGCGCAGCAGGAATATGTGGAGCTGGATTATAAATTTAAAACGGGCGATGAGTTCACATTGCAACAGGAAAGCCGTAGTGAGACCTATATCACGGTAAACGAAGTAGTTCAGCGCACCACACGCGATTACAATACGCAAATGACCGTAAAGGTCACCGAGGCCGGTCCGGGCGTTACCCTGCTGACCTGGATGTACACAGACCTGAAGTTCAATTTCAACTCCAAAAACGTCAACATATATGTAGACGGGAAAACGAAACACGACGAGCCGCTCCAGGGCGCGCTGGCCCTTCTGCTGGAACAGCCCTTTACGGTAGAAATACAGTCCAGCGGCATCATCAACAAGGTAGAAGGCCTTGATGCACTGATGGACAAGGCTTCCGCCGCTTTTTCCTCCCTGAAGGAAGATGAGCAGACCGCTTATAAAAAACTGTTGAAAGACCAGTTCGGCACCAATGCATTCCGCTCCTGGCTGGAGCAGCTGCTGGTGGTATATCCCATCCACGGCATCAAGAACGGTACCCAGTGGGAAGAGAGCGTTCCCCTCAGAACGGGCCTCCAGGGCAGGATAGACCTCTATTGGAACCTGCTCTACTGGGACAGCAACTCCGCCAAGATCAACGGCACCGGCAATGTAAAAACCGACAAAACGGAGATATTTACCATAGAAGAGGGTATCCAGGCCACCGCGGATATCGAAGGCAAACAAAACCAGCAACTATGTGATCAACCGGGAAAGCGGACTTCCCAGCCTCTGCATCCAGAACACGGAAATGTCAGGGAAATATATCTATCTCGCCAACCGGAAAAAACAGCTGCGGAAAGACCTCACCGTACCGGTGCGCATTACCACCAACGCCTCTTACAAGATCAAGCAGGTAAAATGATGGCCGACCGTTATTTACAGGAAACGGGCGCATGGCTGCAGGAAAATACGGGCATCCGTGTACCCGCCGCCGTCAGCCGGGAAGACCTGCAAAAACGGCTGGCAGAGCGGCTGGAAGTACTCGTAGAACGGGATTTTCAGCAGTTCGTGCTGCTGCTTTACCAGGTAGACGTTTCTGAACGCAAAGTAAAGGAGATACTGGCAGCAGAAAGCTACCCGGACGTATTCACGTCCCTGGCGCAACTGATCATTGAACGGCAGATGGAAAAGATCCGGAGCCGGGAGATCTACCGCCAGCCGCCGGAAAGCCTTACAGATGATGAAGAAAAATGGTGACCCACACTACTTCCTGTCAAACATCAGGGATTTCGTTTTCTCCTTATCTTCCTTCTCCTTATCCAGGTCAAAGAAAGTTCCGAACACCCGGTCCCAGAAAGCTGTGCTCACACCAAACCCTTTGTCGTCATTCTTGTAGTGATGCAGGTGATGATTGCGCCATAGCGGTTTCATGAACTTGAAAGGAGGATTCCACGCATGGATGGCGTAATGCATGCTGCCATATACCAGATACCCCAGAATGAAGCCGGGGAAAAACATGAACGCCGCTTTACCGATCAGCAGATACTGCAGGGAGAACAGGATAGAGGAAATGATAAGGCTCGGCACCGGGGGCATGAAGAGGCGCTGCTTATCCCGCGGATATTCATGGTGATTACCGTGCAGGACGTACACGAAACGCCTCATCTTCGGGTCTTCTGTTACCATATGAAAAATGAAGCGATGCATAATGTATTCAAACAACGTCCAAAAGAAAAGACCGCCGATAAATACTGCTGCAACCTGCCCCATGCCATACGCCAGGGAAGCATAACTGTAGTAAAGCATGTAGCCTATCACAGGCAGATACATTCCCCAGATAATAAGGGGATGCGTTTTAGTGAGCACTTCCAGATATTGACTCTCGAATAATCTTGCCTGTCCTTTGTTCTTAATTTTGTCAAACTTCATGACTCCTAGAATTTAAAAATCAAACAATTTGCTTTTACGGTAACAGGAGTAGGGAAACAATCTAAATGATGCCATTGCCGGGTGCCGTTACTTGCTAAGGACGATCGGACAACAGCCGGGGTATGGTAACCAATTCATATTGGTTACGCTGCAAATATCGTATCAATTTATCCAATTGTAAATAAAATTTATCGATACGCCTCGGGTCCGTTCCTATATGTAAGAGCAATATGAACCCGTTAAGGCCTGCCGGGCGCTGATTTTCAAAGTCTAAGATAGACTGGAGAATGGTTTCGCTGTCCCGGTAACTTTTCCCCATCGCAGGATAAGTATAGTCCGATGTGCTGCGGGTACCGGGGCTGAAATTCACCAGTTGCAGGCCCAGGTTCCCGGTCCAGTGCACAATGGAATCATTGTACCATTCATAGGGTGGCAGAAAATAATGCGGTGCAGGCAATCCATGCCGTTCCATTGCCCTGTAATTCAGCGCCAGGTCTTCTTCGAACTGCTGCCGCGTCACCAAAAGACTGTCCCGCTGCCCCCAGTCGCAATACAGCAAATGCCGCCCGGAATGCGGCCCCAGGTAGTGGCCATCCGCTTTCAGACGCCGGATCAGGGGCGCAAAAGCCCCCGTTTCGTAAAAAGT
Organism: Chitinophaga sp. XS-30; assembly: GCF_008086345.1. Taxonomy (NCBI): domain Bacteria; kingdom Pseudomonadati; phylum Bacteroidota; class Chitinophagia; order Chitinophagales; family Chitinophagaceae; genus Chitinophaga; species Chitinophaga sp. XS-30. The sequence continues at coordinate 685,125 of NZ_CP043006.1, forward strand.
ACCGGTCAGGAAAAAGGAGGCCGGCACCTTGCGCCGCTTCAGCACATCCGCGATGTGCATGCCCCCGTCCGCAAACTCGTGCCCGGTAAATACAATGGCTACACGTTTTTTGGTCGTGTCGCCCCGCGTGATGGCTGTTGGCGGTTTCCCCAGCCCCGCAGTGGCCTCCTCAAACAGGGAAAGATCCGGCCGAAACGCTCTTTTGCGCTGCAATTCATAATTATAGATGATATCCCCTACTTCTTTAAAGAAGGGATACCCGATCTCTTCATACTCGTATTTGTTGTCATTCAGCACCCCGTCCCGGTTAACATAAATGCTCCCGCTCAGCATGAACTCCACTTTGTTCCTGAAATCCGCGAAATAGGCCACATCCGTCAAAAAACCGTAGGACCAGCCGGTTTTGTTGAATACCCGGATGTACGGCGGAACTTTCCCCCTGCCGGCCTTGAACCGGAAGAACTTCGTATAGCTGTCAAAAAATTCCGCGGTATCGTATGCCGGATGCCGGGATTCGAAGGGCAAAGCCCCCATACTGCGGTATAAAAACCGGTAATCCTCCGCGGTGAGGTTAAACCGCTTCTCCGGCGGCACCGAGGCGGGAAATAATACCGACTGCAATAGTTGCTGCAGATCTTCCAGCGGGGCGTTATTGTGCCGGGTGAAATCCATCGGGCTGTTGACGAGCTGTTCATTGCGGTCGTAATGCGCTTGACCGATAAACACCGGTTTGCTGAAATCATATGCCAGGTTGCTGACCGCAGCCGGTTGCCTGTAAACCGGCTCCGCACCGGTGCCGAAACGAATGGGATTCGTATGCCGGTTCTCCTCCTCATTCATCGGCACGAACCGGCGGACGATACGCATCCGGGGATACCCTTTCGCCCAAAGCTTTTCATGAATGGTTTGCTGGCCGATGAACTCGTACAGCCGGTTATAGGCATCGTTATCGCTGACGAGGAACACTTTTTTGATGTATTGCGCAATGGAGGGCAGGCCGTTTTCAGCCGAGGTATCCCGGCTCACGCGCGATTGCCCGCTGTAAGCACTGTCCGTAAACATCGGGGTATTGCTGTTCAGCCCCGGCACGGCCAGCTCATTCAGCTTCTCCAGCGCCAGGAAGGCCAGCGGCATTTTTACGGTAGACGCGGGGTTGAAATACCGGTCCGCATCCACATGATAATAGTAATGCCGGAAAACGGGCCTGTTCTGCGCATCACGGTTGATCTGCGTATAAATGAGCTGGTAACGGAACGAGTCCGGATGCTGCATAACATGTTGCAATGCGGGTGAAGCATGCCGCTGCAGCAGGGTTTCCAGGAACTTGTCCTGCTGCTGCGCCGCAGCGGAAAGTGCGCATAACATGATGATGGTGGATATGAGCCGGAACATACCTTAAAGCTATAAAAAATCCGATCTTCAAAAGGGCTATATTTGAAGCCAAAACACCAAAACATAACCATGGGACGCATCGTCAGGCGCGTTCCATCAGACCATTAAAAATCAAACGAACCAATGAAACTTGTTACGTATTTAAGGGAAGAAGTAGACCAGCTGGCCATACTGGTGGACGGGCAACTGTACAATATGCAGGAGCTGCATCCAGACCTGCCTACCACCATGCACATGTTCCTGCAGATGTGGGATGAAGTAATAGACCTGGCCAAGAGCATCGATGCGCAGCTGAAAGCCGGCAAAATGCCGAGGGCCAGTACCTGGGGCGTGCCATATGATAATGTTGCCCTGCTGGCGCCGGTGCCGTTCCCCACGTCCTGCCGCGACGGCTATGCTTTCCGCCAGCATGTGGCGGCGGCGCGCCGCAACCGGAAAGTGGACATGATCCCCGAATTCGATCAATACCCGATCTTTTATTTCACCAACCATAATGCCGTACAAGGGCCCGGCGAGATCCGCTGCATGCCGGACCATTTCCGGAACCTCGACTTTGAGCTGGAAGCGGCCATCGTCATCTGCAAACGCGGCCGCAATATCACCGCCGAAGAAGCAGATGAATACATCGGCGGATATATGATCATGAACGATATGAGCGCACGCCTGCTGCAAATGGAGGAAATGAAGCTGAACCTCGGCCCCGCCAAGGGAAAAGATTTCTCCACCGTTATCGGCCCCATGCTGGTAACGCCCGATGAACTGGAACCTTACCGCATTCCCGCGAAGGAAGGGCATACCGGCAACGCCTACAACCTGAAAATGCGTTGTTGGGTGAACGGCAAACAGGTGAGCGAAGGCAATATGGGGGATATGGACTGGACGTTTGCGGAGATCGTGGAGCGTTGCGCTTACGGGGCGGACATCCTGCCCGGCGATGTGATCGGCAGCGGCACCGTTGGTACCGGCTGCTTCCTGGAGCTGAACGGCACCGGCAAGCTCAATGATCCCGATTACGTGGCGCAATGGCTGCAACCCGGCGATGTGGTGGAAATGGAGATCGATGGCCTGGGCAAACTGAGCAACACCATTGTAGCGGAAGATTCGGACTTTTCCATCCTGGCCCGGAAAAAGAATGCATAAAACATCCAAAACGACATCACACGATGAAAATAGTTCCCGGAGAGATCAAAACCGGCCAGCTGCATGCATACCTGCTGGGAGCCGTGGCCCCGCGGCCCATCTGCTTCGCCAGTACGGTAGACGCTGAAGGACAGGCCAACCTGTCCCCCTTCAGTTTTTTCAATGTCTTTGGCTCCAATCCCCCCACCCTTATTTTTTCCCCTTCCCGCAGGGTGCGGGACAATACGGTGAAGCATACACTGGAAAACATCTACGCCACGCGGGAAGTGGTGATCAATGTAGTAACCTATGCCATGGTGCAGCAGGCTTCCCTGTCCAGCTGCGAGTACCCCAAAGGCGTCAGCGAATTTGAAAAATCAGGCTTCACGCCGCTGGCATCCGAGCGGGTAAAGCCTTTCCGCGTGAAAGAAAGCCCGGTGCAGATAGAATGCATCGTGAAACAGGTCATTGAAACCGGCAAAGAAGGCGGCGCGGGCAACCTCGTTATTTGCGAACCGGTATTGCTGCACATCAACGATGATATCCTGGACGTGAACGGAAAGATCGACCCGCAGCAGATAGACCTGGTAGCCCGCATGGGCGGCGACTATTACTGCCGCGCTTCCGGAAATGCCGTATTTGAAGTGACCAAGCCCAATCTTCAGCTGGGCATTGGTGTGGATGCGCTGCCATGGAGCATCCGCAACAGCAGTGTACTGACCGGCAATAATCTCGGCCAGTTGGGCAACGTGCATGAGCTGCCGGTGATAGATGCTGCCTTCCAGGACGATCACCTGAAAAACATCATGCAATATTATAGCGTAAACCCGGAGGAGATGGAGCAAGAGCTGCATACCTATGCCAAGCAGCTGCTGGCGGAGAACAGGGTCGATGACGCCTGGCAGGTGCTGCTGGCGGGAGGATGAGTTTGCCGTAAACAATGATGGCTTCGCGTTCCGTACAAGGGTACAGGCCGCGAAGCCATGATCTTTTAATACGCTGAGTCAGCGGCCTTACCCCCCGAAAACTTTCTTCAGCAGCTCGGTGCTCCTGGCCGCAGGGTTCTCGCGGATCGCCAGTTCTTCCTTGGCGATCTGGTCGAACAACGCCTTCACGGCCTTTTCCGTAACATAGCCCTTCAGGTCCGGATTTACCTTGCTGAAAGAAGTAGGCAGGCTATTGTATTTGGTGACGATATCGCTATAATACTTCGTGGCGCTTGTTTTATCCAGTGCGCTGTCTATCACCGGTGAAAAAGCTGCGGTCAGCGATGCCGTGGTCTTGTTCTGGAAATAATCTGTTGCGCCGCGTTTGTTGCCACCGGTGAGCAGCGCCAGCGCATCGTTGATCGTCATCTGTTTGATGGCATTTACAAAGATGGGCTTGGCAAAGCCAACCGCTTCTTCAGCCGCGCGGTTGATCTGCAGGATGGCTTTATCCACTTGTCCGCCAAGGCCAATGCTGCGCAGCGCCCTTTCCGCCTTCAGGGCATCGGGCGGCAGCAGTACTTTATACAGTTCGTTGCCGAAAAAACCATTTTCCTTGTTGAGCATGGAGATCCCGGCGCTCACGCCCTTCTCCAGCGCTTCCTTGATGCCCATTCCGGCCTCATTCTCGGTAACATTCCCGGTGGTAGTGCCGCCGCCGGTAGCGGATTTCAGCACGCCGGAAGCCTTTTTCAGGATCTGCGCTTCAGTAACCGTGTGCAGGCACAATACGCCTGCCGTCAGCAGGATAATTCTTTTAAGCATAGTTTTGATTTATAGGGCTTTTATTCATGAATAGACAATAATGGTACATGCGTGTTAAAAGCGATCCTCGATGTGGTGCTGCGCTTGAAAATGCTGTCGAACAACCCGTGTTTCTTCGGGATGATCAGCAACAGGTCCGCACCGCTATTCTCTGCAAACGCTGTAATGCCCTCTACAGTATTCGGATGATCTACAAAATGATAATGCGCATTGTAATTATGCAGCATGTTGTCCAGTTCCTGGTTCTCTTCCGGATGGATGTGCTCGCGGCCTTCTTTCTGGATGTTCAATACGTGTAATTCCGCCTGGAACAGGTCCAGCAGCTTGTACAGCACATCTTTGCGGGTGGTTTTGGCCACTTTGCGGAGATCGCAGGCGAACACGATCTTGCGTACCGGCCGGAAAGCCGCCTGTGCCGGCACTACGATGACCGGGAAATCCGAGCTTTTCACCACATCCACCGTATTGGAGCCTACCAGTATCTCTTCCAGCTGGCTGCCGCCGGTGATGCCCATCACCACCAGGTCCGCCTGCTCATCCTTGCAAACCTGGTCGATATTCGCCGCCAGCAAATGATTGTCCGCCCGGAAATCCAGCACGGTGTTCGCGGGAATTTCCGGTGTAAGGAGCCTTTTCATCTTTTCAAGACCTTCTATACTGGCCGCTTTCAGGTCTTCCATATTCACCATCGGCACTGCGGTGGGCAGATCGGGGATGGGAACGATCAACTCATATGCATGATACAGCACAATGCGGGTAGCCCCTGTCTGGCCCGCCAGGCCAATGGCATAACGGGCAGCATTATAAGCAGTTTCTGAAAAATCTGTAGGGACAATGATGGTTTTCATGCCAGTGGTTTTAACTACAATTTAAGCAATAACCGAACCAATTACAGCTGTTAAAGGAACAAAAAAAGTTGATATCCGTCTTCTGTTGCGGCATGGCAGGCAGCCTTCATGCAGATAAAACCGCTGAAATCATCTATTTTTGCACTCCGTCCGGCGTTTCACAACGCCATGGCAACGGCAAAACCAGTTTTACACAAGAAAAATGAGCGTAATTACCCAACAACAGCTATCAGAACAGGAGATCATCCGCCGGGAGAAACTCCAGGAACTTGTCAACCTGGGCATCGACCCTTACCCGGCGCCGGAATATCCCGTGAATGCATATTCCGTGGACATCAAGGCCGGATACTCCGAAGAGACCAAAGACCAATACCAGGATGTGTGCCTCGCCGGCCGCATCATGAGCACCCGGGACATGGGCAAGGCCAACTTCGCGGTATTGCAGGACAGCAAGGGCCGCATCCAGTTATATATTAAACGGGACGAGATCTGCCCCGGTGAAGATAAATCCCTTTATGACCAGGTGTGGAAGAAGCTGACGGATATCGGTGATTTCATCGGCGTGAAGGGATATACCTTTGTGACCAAAACGGGAGAAACCTCCATCCATGTAAAGGAACTGGAGATACTGGCCAAAGCCCTGCGCCCCCTGCCCGTAGTGAAAGAAAAAGAAGGAGAGACCTTTGATGCGGTGACCGATCCGGAATTCAAATACCGCCAGCGGTATGCGGACCTGGTGATCAACCCGCAGCTGAAAGAAACCTTCATCAAGCGTACCCGCCTGATGCAGACCATCCGTGATTTCTATAACGAGCTGGGATACCTGGAAGTGGAAACGCCCATCCTGCAGGCTATCCCCGGCGGAGCCGCGGCACGCCCCTTTATCACGCATCACAATGCGCTGGATATGCCGCTGTACCTCCGCATTGCCAACGAACTGTACCTGAAAAGGCTGATCGTAGGCGGATTTGACGGCGTTTTTGAGTTTGCGAAAGATTTCCGGAACGAAGGCATGGACCGCACGCACAACCCGGAATTCACCGTCATGGAAATGTACGCAGCCTACAAGGATTATGAATGGATGATGCGCACCACCGAAGCGCTGCTTGAAAAAGTGGCCGTTAACGTGAACGGCGGCTCCAAAGTGCAGGTGGGTGACAAGGAGATCGACTTCAAAGCGCCTTACCGCCGTGTAAGCATGTACGATGCCATCAGGGAGCATACCGGTATCGATATCACCGGCATGGATGAAGCACAGCTGCGCGAAGTATGCCGGCAACTGGACATCCCCGTGGAAGCCAGCTCCGGCAAAGGAAAGCTGATAGATGAGATCTTCGGCGAAAAATGCGAACATCATTATATACAGCCCACCTTCATCATCGATTATCCCGTGGAGATGAGCCCGCTCACCAAGAAACATCGCAGCAAAGCAGGCGTGGTGGAACGTTTTGAGCTGATCTGCAACGGCAAAGAGATCGCCAATGCCTACTCCGAGCTGAATGATCCGGTAGACCAGCGCCAGCGCTTCGAAGATCAGGTAAAACTGATGGAAAGAGGGGATGATGAAGCGATGTATATCGATTATGATTTCCTGCGCGCCCTGGAATACGGCATGCCGCCCACTTCCGGTATCGGTATCGGTATCGACAGGCTGACCATGCTGATGACCAATCAGCCGTCCATCCAGGATGTGCTTTTCTTCCCGCAGATGCGGCCGGAGAACGGGTGATAAAAGCTAAAAACTGCATATCAGCAGGCTGTTTCAAAAGTAACCTGAGGGGCTGAACATCGTGCAAACGAAAATCTTCTCCCTCGGGCATCCGGACAAAAACGGATATGCTTTTGAAACAGCCTTTTTTTGTTGCATAACGCCGGTCGCGGACCTGTGGTGAACCACGGCCCCGTTTTTGGGGTTATATCCAAAACCTTCTGGCATGAAAATTCTTATTCCTACCAAACTCCCGATCGTGCTGTATGCTATGGTGTTCGTGTACTACGGCGTGAACCACCTGGCGAGCGGCGAGCGGCTGGCGCCGGTTGTTCCTGTTCCGGGCGGTGTTTTCTGGGTGTATTTTACAGGTATCTGTATGATAGCGGCAGGGGTTGCCATTATTTTCGGGAAGCCCGCGCGGATCGCGGGTTACCTGCTGGCCCTGCTGTTATTGGTGTACATCGCGACCATTCATCTGCCCGGATTGATAAAAGGCAGGCTGGATGCTCCCGGCAATCTGCTGAAAGACCTGGGGCTGATGGCCGGCGCCATCATCATTGCCAATATTGCTCCTGAAAAGAAAAACAGGGCGGTAACCTGAGTCACTGCCCCGTTTTTTTTTGACCATATCCTGTGAAAACATACTGAATATACGCCGGATAATATTGCTATGCCCATGACATCTGCTATGTAACATTCCCGATGCCATAACCGGTGGTTTTCCGGCAATAGCCGGCGCCGCCGGTATATTTCATTCCCATAATTGACTTTTGATCTTTATTTTCGTCACGCTGCGGCCGTAAAGCCCGCACATCAACCTGTTCAATTATGAGAAGTACCAGCAAAACACTACCGGCATGGCTGGCCGGCTTATCCCTGCTTGTGGTATTACCCGCCACCGCACAGGAAAAGAAGGAACTGACCTTCGACCAGATCTTTACCAGTCCCGTTACGCTCACAGCTCCCTTGCCCGCTATCCGCGGCTGGGCGGACAAGGACCACTACATTGAGGCACGTAACGGCCAGTCCTACCGGGTAAATGCCCGCACGGGGAAAACATCACCTTACACCGCACCGGCCGAAACCGGCAGCACCGTATCCGTCAGGGATAACGATGTGTATCTCCGCACCCCCGCCGGTGAAGAGATCCGGCTGACGCAGGATTCCGTGGAGGAGAAAAATCCTGTGCTTTCCCCGGATGAAAAATATGTGGCCTTTACCCGTAATAACGACCTCTATGCCGTGGAAGTAGCCAACAGGAAAGAGATCCGTTATACCAGCGATGGTTCCGATGTGGTGTACAATGGCTGGGCCTCCTGGGTGTACTATGAAGAGATACTCGGCCGTGCCTCGCGTTACCGCGCTTTCTGGTGGAGCCCAGACAGCCGGAAGATCGCATTCATGCGCTTTGACGATACGCAGGTGCCCATGTTCCCTATTTATAGCGAAAGAGGCCAGCATGGCTTCCTGGAAAAAACACGTTACCCCAAGGCCGGCGATACCAATCCTGAAACCAGGGTCGGGATCGTACCGGTGACCGGCGGTAATATCACCTGGGCGGATTTCAATGCGAAAGACGACCAGTATTTCGGGCAGCCTTTCTGGACGCCGGATGGCACAACGCTCTGGGCGCAATGGATGAACCGGGGGCAGGACAATCTCATCATCTATGCGATCGACCCGCAAACCGGTGCAAAAAAGCCGGTATATCATGAAAAACAACCCACCTGGATCGACTGGTTCACCGATATTCATTATCTCGCCGGCGAGAAAGGATTTATCCTGAAAAGCGACAAATCCGGCTGGGACCATATCTACCTGTTCAATATGGACGGCAGCCTGAAAAAACAGCTCACCGCCGGCAACTGGCGGGTAAGGCAGATCCTGCAGATCGATGAAAAAAAGCAGCTGGTTTATTTTACGGCGCGTAAAGAAGCCAGCACCCGTTTTGACCTCTACAAGGTCCGCTTCAATGGCGGAGAGCCGGAACGCCTCACTTTCGGAGAATTTTCTCATGATGTGAAACTGGCACCCGAAGGCGGATACTTCATCACCACTTACAGCAACATGCGCACTCCGCCGCGAATGGCGCTGCTGAATGATAAAGGCAAGTTGATCCGGGAGTTGGGCAATGCCGCCGGCGTTGCCTTCAACACGTACGCCCTGGCGCTGCCGGAGCTGAAAAGCTATAAAACGCGCGATGGCCTGGAACTGCCGATGACCATCATCTGGCCGGAAAAAATGGAAAGCGGGAAGAAATACCCGGTGCTGATCAGCATTTATGGCGGTCCTGATGCAGGAAGCATTTACGACACCTGGCGCCCGAGCCTCCCGGCGCAATGGTATGCCAAAGAAGGCCTTATACAGGTGGTGATGGATAACCGCGCAGCCGGCCATCTTGGTAAAAAAGGCATGAACGACATTCACCGTCAGCTGGGCAAACACGAAATTGAGGATTATATGGACGGCGCCAGATGGCTGATCAGTCAGCCCGGTGTGGATGCTTCAAAGATCTGCATTACCGGCGGCAGCTTCGGCGGATATATGACCTGCATGGCATTGACCTATGGCGCGGATGTATTCACCCATGGCATTGCCAACTTCTCGGTGACCGACTGGCAGCTGTATGACAGCCATTATACGGAACGGTATATGGATACCCCGGCAGAGAACCCCGAAGGCTACAGGATCACATCGGCCATTACCCATGCCGCCCGGTACAAGGGCCTGCTCAGGATCGTGCATGGTACGATGGACGATAATGTCCATCTGCAGAACACCATTCAGCTGGTCAACAAGTTCCAGGACCTGAATAAACATTTCGAGCTGATGCTCTACCCTGGTGAGCGCCATGGATGGGGAGGAGCCAAAGGCCTGCATTCCCGGAACGAGACCTATCGCTTTGTGTACACTAACCTGTTGGAGAAACCTTTGCCTGCAGGATTCGCGGGCAAGTGATCCGGTATGGAACGAAAAAGGCCGCTTCCCAAATGAGAAGCGGCCTTTTTCGTTTATTCAATACGTTAGGGGCAAAAAAACAGGGCTGCAAGAATACAGCCCCGAAAAATTTTAACCATATCTTTATTGAAAAACCTGTTACGAATTTCCATAATTTAGAAGTAACACTAATCTCCAAACTAGCGAATGCTATAATTTTTCTGGTAAACGCACAGAAAACCCCCTTAAACGAAAACCGGAAAAGCAATATTAATGGCGGAAAATAGGTATCAAGATAAGAATATAGGGATGGATCAGCAGTGGCTGAAAATGAGAAAAGGCGGTAAGAATACCGCCTTTGTAATAATTTTAACCATATCCTATGAAAAACCTGAACCAAAGATAGGGCGGTTCTGTTCCTCCGCAACCCGATTTCCGTGAAAAGCATAAAATTGTTGGTAAAGGTCGGAAATCGGGTAGGCAGCAATCATATTATACATATATTTAAATTAAGAATAATCCCGTTATGCTATTCTATGGCCGTTCTTCACGGGGCGGTCAGGTTGCAGCAACACAATTCCCTTTTCGTCTCCCACAACGCCCAGGATGAGGCATTGGGAGAAAAAATTGGCGATCTGCTTTTCGGGAAAGTTGATAACGGCAATCACCTGCCGGCCGATGAGCGTGTCCGGCTCGTACAATTGCGTGATCTGGGCGGAGGAGCGTTTGATACCTATTTCCGGACCGAAGTCCACTTCCAGTTGGTAGGCCGGGTTCCTGGCCTGGGGGAATTCCTTTACACTCAGGATGGTGCCTGCGTGCATGCGCACTTTTTCAAAATCATGCCAGCTGATGGTTTCCATATCATAAATGTTTAATAAGGGGAATTTAGGAAAATCGGGGGAGAAACCGGGAGTTGGGGGCAAAAAAATAGGGCGTTAAGAATAACGCCCTCAAGTATTTTTAACCATATCCTATGAAAAACCTTTGCAAATATAGACACGTCCCGCATACTCGTCAACCTGCATTTGGTAAAAGGAAGGTTTTACCTCGTAAACGTGTTGAAAATCCTATTGTTAACATCGATTTAACCAACACGATTCACCCTTAATGGGTAGGTGTACGCGGAGCCGTCTGCATGATGCCGTCTATCTCTTTCATGATATCGTCTGTCAGGCTGGTATAGACTTCCAGGGCTTTGAGGTTTTCCGTCAATTGGGCCTCTTTTGTGGCGCCGAGGATAGCAGTGGTCACATTTGGGTTTTTAATGCACCAGGCGACCGATAAAGTGGCAAGGCTGGTGTTCAGCCGGTCCGCCACCTCCTGCAGTTTAATGACTTTCTGCACATTGCCCTCCAGCAGGTTCCTGTTCTTCAGCCATTCGTATCCTTCCAGCCCCAGCCTGGACCCCTCGGGTATGCCTTTATTGTATTTGCCCGTGAGCAGGCCGGAAGCCAGCGGGCTGAAGATGGTTGTGCCCAGCCCCACGGTCCGAAAAACGGGCAGGTATTCCATTTCCATTTTTTCCCTTCGGAACAGGTTATACTCCGGTTGCTCCATCACGGGGCCGATCAGGTTGTACTGCCTGGCCACCATATGCGCTTCCATGATCTCCGCGGCGGTCCACTCGGAAGTTCCCCAATACAGGATCTTTCCCTGCTGAATGAGGATGTTCATTGTCCATACCACCTCCTCTACCGGCGTATGACGGTCCGGCCGGTGGCAGAAATAGAGGTCCAGGTAATCTACCTGCAGCCGCTGCAGCGCCTCATGACAGGCTTCCACCAGGTGTTTGCGGCTCAGCCCGGTCTGGTTAGGCTTGTTGTCCGTCCCCCGCCAGCCAAAATAGGCTTTGCTGGATACGGTGTAAGAGGTACGGTCCCAATTCTTCTTTTTCAACACCCTTCCCATCATTTTTTCCGATTCGCCCAGGGCGTAGATCTCCGCATTGTCAAAGAAATTGACGCCATTATCGTAAGCGATGCCCATCAGGCGGTCTGATAAAGAATCATCTACCTGCCCGTGGAAGGTTACCCAACTGCCGAAAGACAGTACGCTGAGCTGTAGCCCCGATTTACCTAATCTTCTGTATTCCATTTGTTTAAGATTGAGTTTTTAAATTGCCCGGCTTGCCGGAAGTATTGAAAAATAACACTTTGGCATGGTTGTTGAAACTTTTAGCGTAGAAATTTAGGTTAAAAAATAGGTTAAAGCGCAATAACCCGGTCTGATTGACCGGGTTATTGCGTTTATAAGATTGATGTTATTTTAACTTTTCTGTCTGCCCCAAGACAACACAAGGAGAACCCAAGGAGAACACAAGGAAGACACATGGAGAAGAAGGGTAAAAAAGCATCGGTTCAGGCGCTGCTAGTCGAAATTGACCATGCTGTCCGGCGGCAGGAAGCTGCCATAAGCGTCTATGAACTGCCACCAGGAGAAATCCTGGTTAGCCTCCAGGCCCTGGCCGTATAACGTATCTCCCGGCCGTGCTACGCGGCAAAGGCTGTTGGAGACAAAAAGCTTCTTTTTATCGTCCCATTGGAGCTCTCTGCAATCCAGGCGTTCTTTCGCGATCATTCCTTTAAAATAGCTGATGAACACTACACTGTCCCGCAGATAGATATTATTGTCCTTTTCATCCATTTTGCCATAGTTGGCGGTCAGGATGCTGGTTTGAATGAGGGAATCATTGTAGAAAACCACCCGGAGGCTGTTGGGGAACTCGGTATAGGCGGGTGCGGTCACATGACGTTCCATATAGGGAGCGGTGAGCACTCCTTTTACGTGTGCGGTCTGGCTCATAATGGTTTCCACATCGTAGGCCTGTTCCACACTGATCTTGCTTTCATCGAATGCTCTGACGACATTCACATCGTTTTCGCAGCTGCAGCAGATCACCACGAGGGCCAGATATGAAAAAAGCTGTTTCATCGTTCGTTGGATTTTCGCTTTGTCCGAATGCTGCGTATTTCTTCCGCCCCGGGGGACGGACGTTTTAGTCGTATTTGGTCTTGATGAACCAGCGGTCGCTCAGCGTGAAACCGATGGTCAGCCGGTAATACGTCTCTTTGGCAATATTCACATCCCCGCGGGTGCCCACTTCAAATGCGGCATTGATCTGGGAGAACTGGTAGCTGAAGGGCATCCTTCTTACGGGCAGGCCCAGGCCTATGGTGAAGCCCCTGGTGTTCATATCTTCCCCGTTGATGCTTACAAAATCCTTGCCCAGATGCCCGCCCAGGCGGTAGGTCACCTTGTTCCAGTAGCCGGTGAGCGCTGTTGCATTAGGAACGAATTGTCCGCCTACACTCAGTTTCCAGCTGTTCCGGGTAGAGTCTGTTTCTCCATAATTCCGGAAATTATCCCATTTAGCGGTGGTATAATCCACGCCGATCATGAACTTGTCTACTTTATTGAGCATGATACCGCCGCCGAACTGTTGCGGGTAACGGATTTCGCCGCGGGCGCCTTTTTCGTAAAATACCGTGTCCTGCGTATCGTATTCATCGGAAGCAGCGTCGTAATACAGGGTTTCCCGCATGCTTTCCCGGCGGGCCTTCAGTTTCTGCTCCAGGCTGCCGGTGGCGCCGAGGGTCAGTTCGAGGTCTTTGCTCAGGTGGAAAGTATGTTGGATACCAACATTATAGAAGAAGCTGCCGTAATCGTTCCGGCGGCTGTGCCGCGAAGGAAGGATGGTGGACGAAAGCGGATAAAGTTCCTTGGTGCTGTTGTAAACGTTGCCGAAGACATACCCCACGTTCACACCAATGCTGAAATTACCGATGCCAACGCCGGTACCGGCAAATACCTGGTACAATCCGCCGCTGCCTTCGTACTGGTGTACAACAGGCACGGTCAACGTATCGAAGAAGGTTTTTTCCTCGGCTTCCGCAATGTTGTAGGACACACGGCTTACGGGACGAAGCCCGAAGGCCAGGCCCCACTTCTTGGAAAGGGGAACCCCCAACTGCAGGTAACTGAGCGTGCCGAAACCCGCACGGGAATTGGTTTCATTGCTGGTCAGCCGGCGTACCCCACCATTGAGCGCCACATCAAAAGTGGTCAGCTGCAGGCTGGAATAACTGGCAGGGTTGAGAAAGTTCACGGACTGGGCTGAGTAAAAAGCTTGTGAAACGCCCCCCATGCCCAGGTTGACAGCATTTTCGGAACGGGAGAGTTCTCCCAGGCCAAAACGCGAGTACGGTGAATTATCCTGGGCGGCAGCATTTTTTGCCGAAAGCACAGAAAAGCCTAACAGGCAAAAGAAACTAGCTTTTGTCCAATACATTGAGTTCTACAATTGAGTTTAAACCTTTATACATTAAATACGGGCTTGCAAATATCTTACTTTTAAGGCGGGAAGCAAAAAAAACCAAATTACCCCCTGTTAAAAGCACGTTAAAGTTCCCATACCGCCGCCCATAGGCCGTTATCATCCCCTCTACCTCCGCCAGAGCGCCTTCCTGCACGCCGCTGAGGATGCTTTGCCGGGTGTTGTAGCCGATAAATGCGTACTGCGTGTCTGGTTTTACCAGCGGTAATTTGCCCGTGAACGTATGCAATGCACGGAAGCGCATGTCTATACCCGGACTGATGCCTCCGCCCAGGAAGGAACCGGTTTTGTGCACGAAATTGTAGGTAATGGCGGAGCCTGCGGCGATGATCAGGCTGTGCTGCCCCGGAAACAACTTCCAGGCGCCGGCGGCCAGCGCCATCCGGTCAACCCCGAGGGTTTCCGGTTTGTCGTAAGCCAGCTGTACCGGCAAGGGAAGGGTATGGCTCAGCCGGATGAAGGTAGTATGAGCAGCCAGCAGCGTTTCCAGCTCCTGCGGATGGTCGATCACGGAAGAAAGGATGCTGGCTGTTGGTTTGTACAGCGCCAGTGCAGCTAGCATTTCCTCCAGCAAATTGTTTTCCGTAAAAAAAAGCTCCTGCTGCAATTCCCCCTGCTGCATAACGCCGCATTTCAGCCGGGAATTCCCCAGGTCCAGGCAAAAGATCATGGCGCAAGTTAAAAATTATCCACCGATAAATTCCGGAAGTGCCCGTTGAGCTTTACCCGGTCTTTCAGCCGCTCCATTTCCGTCAGCATAGGGATCACCTTGTGGAGATGGCGTTTGAGATATTCCAGGCGCTGCAGTTCATGAAAGAGATGGAGCAATTCGTATTCTTCCTCCAGGGAAAGCCCCGCATGGTGGGCCAGGTCATAAGCACGGAGGGATTCATCCGGCAATGCAAAGGATTTGCTGACCTGCAGGATGTGGTGCAGTTCACGTATGGCTTTCAGTACCTCCCGCTGCAATTTCACGCTACCGCGATGATGATTGTCAGGATAATTCACAATAGCGCCCGAATACAGTTTCTCCGGCACTTTCCGGATCACTTCCAGTATGCGGAACACGCGGAGGCCGCGGGTAGATACGTCCAGTTCCCCGCTCTCATATGCCTTCTCCACTTTCACGATCTCCACCAAAGTACCGTATTCATTCAGTTTTTTGTCTATCACCGCCGGTATGCCGAAAGGTTTTCCTTCCTTTATGCATTCTGCGATCAGCTGCTTGTAACGGGGTTCGAAGATGTGCAGGTTCAGTTGTTCTTCCGGGTACACAACGATAGCGAGAGGAAATATGGGAATGAAATTGGTCATAGCTCGAATAGCCTGATTGAGAAATTAAAAATAATAAAATTTATCTTTGGCCGATGAATAACCTGCACCCGGTGAACCCGGTCAGGACATTTATCCGTAACAGCCTGCAACAACCTAACTGTCCGATGACGCGAATATTGATCGATTGCGAAAGAATGAAATACCCTACCACCGGACTTTACACGTACTGTCATGCGTTGGGAACCGCGCTGCTTGCAAAGGCGGCGGAAGAGTTGTGTTTCTACCTGCCGCCCAAACTGGGCAAGCACTTCGGCTCTACCCCTGCTTATCTCTGGCAACACCCGCTGCACAAATTCTACATGCCCTACGGTAAACAGCTGGACGTATGGCACAGCACTTACCAGACCACCCCTTACCGGCCGCGCAATTCCCGTACCGGAAGAGTGCTGACGATACATGATCTCAACTTCCTGCATGAAAACAAAAGTGATGCGAAAAAGAAAAAATACCTGCGTTTACTGCAGCGCAACGTAAGCGAAGCTGACCAGCTGGTGGCGATATCCGAATTTGTGAAACAGGAAGTATTGCAGTATCTCGATACGGGGAACAAACCGCTGCAGGTCATCTACAACGGCAGCACAGTACATGAATTTCCGGGATTCAGCACACCGGCCTACAAACCCTCCGGGCCATTCCTGCTGTGCCTGGGCGTAGTACTGCCCAAAAAGAATTTCCATGTGGTGCCCTGCCTCCTGAAGCATAACGACCTGGAACTGGTCATTGCGGGACAGGTAAACGAAGCATACCGGCAGCAGATCATGCAGGAGGCTGCGCTGCACGGCGTGGAGGAACGGGTAAAGATCATTGGCCCCGTACCGGATGACAGCAAATACTGGTACCTAAAAAACTGCCATGCATTCATTTTCCCCTCCCTGGCCGAAGGGTTCGGGCTGCCGGTAGTGGAAGCCATGCATTTCGGGAAACCTGTCTTCCTGTCCGATAAAACCAGTCTCCCCGAAATAGGCGGCGATCAGGCATATTATTTTGACAATTTTGATCCGTTATACATGCAACAGGTATTTGAAAGCGGCATGCATCACTATCAGACCAGTCATCCGGAAAAAACCATTATCAGCAGGGCGCAGTCATTTAACTGGGACCGCACGGCAGCAGCATACCTGTCCGCGTACCGGTCCGTTGCACCTTAAACATATTCATCAACCTTAATCAACAACTGTCCATGGGCCATGTATCCAGCGGATTCAATCCAAACCTTTTTCATCCTTTTTACTTCGTCAGGAAAGGCCTTTACAAGGCCATAAAAAAATATGCCGGTGAGCTGCAAGGCTCGTTGATGGATTTTGGCTGCGGCTCAAAGCCCTATATCTCTCTTTTTAAAACAGCCGAATATATTGGTGTGGATTATAACGGTGAGGGCCATAACCATGAGAACGAGGAAATAGATGTTTTTTATGACGGCAAAAAAATACCCTTTCCGGACGGCCGCTTCAATGCCGTTTTTACCAGTGAGGTATTTGAACATCTTTTCAACCTGGAAGAAATATTGCCGGAGCTGCACAGGGTGATGAAACCCGGCGGCAAAATGCTGATCACCTGCCCCTTCGTCTGGAATGAACATGAAATACCGAACGACTATGCACGTTACACCCGGTTCGCATTGGCACACCTGCTGGAAAAACACGGCTTCAACATCCTTAAAATAGACAAGTCCGGCACGTTTGTGACCGCGATATTCCAGATGATCGTCGTGTATAACAAACAGTATATCCTGCCGCTTTTCGGCTTTCTGTTCAGATTCCCCCCAACCCGGTTCATTTTCAAGTTCATTTTTATCTTTATGGTCAATCTCACTGGCGTGATCATGAATGCCATTTTGCCGGCAAAGCAGGATTTTTATCAGAACAATATCGTTCTTGCCGAAAAACAATAAGATGAAAGCCGTTTATACGATCTGTACACCCAGCCATATTGCCGAAGCTAAAACGCTGGCCGCCTCCGCGCTGGAGCATAATCCCGGTGTTGCTGTGTTTATTTTCCTGTTCAATGGCGACGCGTTTGCGAGGGAAATACTGTCGCGTTTCGGGCCGGCCCGGACCATCATTATTGAGGAAATGCAACTGGAGCATTACGCAGCGATGAAAGCCCGCTATAATGCCTTTGAGCTGAGCTGCGCATTAAAACCCTATCTGGCGGATTACCTGATTAATCAGGAAGGGGCGGAGCAGGTGATCTATTTTGATGCGGATATCATGGTGACCGGTTCACTGCACAATGTCTGGGAGGATCTGCGGTCAAAGGACCTGGTGCTTACCGCGCATGTCAACCATACCGCCATCTGGCCGGATGATGCCATAGCCACGGAAGCAAGGCGCAATATAGAACGTAATATGCTGCGGGGCGGGGCTTTCAACGGAGGTTTCTTTGCCGTGAACAATACACCCGGCGTACATCAGTTCCTCTCCTGGTGGAAAAATGTGTTGCTGGACAGGGGGTACAACAAACCCTCGAAAGGGCTTTTTGTAGACCAGCTCTGGCTGATGCTCACCCCGGTGCTTTTCAGCGATCTGCTGATGATCAGCAAACATCCGGGTTACAACATGGCTTACTGGAACCTGGACGAGCGGAAGCTGGTTCCTGCGGAGAAGGGATTGACCGTGCATACTGCAGATGGCGGGCATGCAGCGCCATTGATATTCTTTCATTTCAGCGGATACAAATTGCAGCAGGAGAATGTGATCTCCCTGTATCACCCCGGCATGTACACTTTTGAACGGAGGCCTGAACTGCGGGCGTTATTCGCCACTTATAGCGCACAGCTGCGGCAACATGGGTATGATGTGATAAAGGAGCGCTACGCGCCGGCAAAAAAGAAGTGGGCCCGGTTCTTCATCCCGGGTAAGAAAGGCTGATCATTTAAGCAGCGTGTAATTCTGATAATCAAACAACCGCACGCCAAAATTTTTCTCCACCCAGTACAGCAATTTTTTCTTCAGCCCGCGGAAGTTCTTCCGGCTGATATCATGCTCGAATTGCCAGTTCTTCCGTTCTATCCTTCCCCACATCACCACCGGATGTTTACCGGTAAACCGTTGCAGGGAATCGATATCACTGTAGTCAAAGTTGTTGATCTGCACTTCTTTTCCGCTATAGATCTTTACAGCGTGCTGTAATTTGAGCGCCTGTTCTGCCGGGCTTTTTACCCAGCCGTAATGATACATCCAGGCGGCCACAGGCTTCACCCGCAGTTTGCGGCCATCCAGCCGGAAGCCTTGTGCATCGCGGTAAGAGCGGATGCGGGCATCTTTGCGGATGATGCGGATCTCCTTGTTGTACCAGGTGCGCGAATCGCCTACATAATCGTAACTGCCGTAGAAATGGCGGTAGCTGAACAGCAGGCCCTCTACCCGTTTATCATCCTTATGCTGCTCCATCGCTGCGCGGATAGCGGGATAATCGTCTTCATGCACCACCTCATCCGCCTGTATGTAAAAGGCCCAGGTGGTATCATCACTCACATGCGCATACGCTTTGTCGGTTTCCACCGCCAGCACACGCCCGCCTTCCCGCAGGGAATCATCCCAGGTAGAATGATAGATGCTGATCTTGCCGGAATCAATGGAACGGATCAGCTCCAGTGTACCGTCATCGGAATCGCCCACACTCACCACCACTTCATCGCAAAGCGGCAGGATGGAACGGATGGCTTCCGCAACGGGATAATCGAATTTTACGGCATTGCGCACAAAGGTAAATCCGGTGACTTTCATGAATGCAAAGATGTGGAAAATCATCGATACATTTGTTTCATGTATGCGCATTTACTCAGTCAGCTGCAACAGGGAGATATCCGTGCGCTTGCCCGGTGCATCTCGCTTGTGGAGAATGAAGCGGAAGGCTACACGCAATTGCTCGAAGCCCTGCCTCCCGGTGGAAAGACCCGCGTGGCAGGCATAACCGGCCCTCCCGGTGCGGGTAAAAGCACGCTGGTGAATGCCCTCGTTACCGCGTTGCTGCAACGGCAACAACGGGTGGCCATCATAGCGGTAGACCCTTCTTCCCCTTTCAACTTCGGCGCGCTGCTGGGTGACCGCATCCGCATGAGCGAACATTTCTCCGACCCGAATGTTTTCATCCGTTCCATGGCCAGCCGCGGGGCGTTAGGCGGACTAAGCCCGAAGATCATGGAGGTGAGCGATATCATCAAAGCGGCGGGATTCGATTACCTCTTCATTGAAACCGTTGGCGTTGGCCAAAGCGAGGTGGAGATCGCAGGGATCGCGGATACCACGGTGGTGGTGATGGTTCCCGAAGCCGGCGATGAAATACAGACGATGAAAGCCGGGCTGATGGAGATCGCCAACATCTTCGTTGTGAATAAGGCTGACCGCCCCAAAGCGGATGAGTTCGTGAAAAATCTCAGACTGCTGGCACATACCAGACGGACAGATGAATGGGAAACACCGGTGGTCAAAACCGTGGCCACGAAACAGCAGGGCATCGATGAACTGATCACTGCATTGGATGGTCACCGGGACCAGCTACACAACAACCTGCAGCGAAAAGCCCTCCTGCTCACGGAAAAAGCCTGGCAGATCATCCGCCAGCGCAGGATGCAGGATGTGGACAAACAGGCGCTCTTCCGGGAAATACAGGCGCATATGTCAGACCCGCAGTTTTCCATTTACCGCACCGTGCAACAATACGTTCATCCTGCTTAATTGCTTATCTTTGCGCCATGCGCACCGCACCCAACATCTTCCGCCTTCACTTCATCTATGCTGTATTCAACTACGGCAGCTGAAACGGTGCGTTTCTCCTGAGATATTATCTTCTTATTATTCCTAAAAACATCTTGTTATGGCCTGGTTATTTTTAATTATCGGCGGGCTGTTTGAAATCGGGTTTACCATTTCATTGAAATACTCCGAGAACTTCAGCAGATTGTGGCCCTCCCTGAGCTTCGTGATATGCATCACCGCAAGTTTCTTTTTCCTGAACAAGGCGATCAACAGCGGGTTGCCCATTGGTACAGCTTATGCGGTATGGACGGGCATTGGCGCCGCAGGCACTGCCATAGCCGGTATGCTGATCTTTAAAGAGCCCGCCGCGGCCTGGCGGATATTTTTCCTGGTGATGCTGATCGGGTCGATCGCCGGATTAAAGCTCGTATCGGAAGGGCATTGACCGGATGGCTAAGCCGGGCGCCACCCGCCTCCACAAACTGATTTGTGCATTTACAGCGCATTTAAACACCATGAATGTGCTATTCGGCAGGCCTGAAAAGTTTTGTACATTACGCGCCATTCCATGAAGCCTGGCAAAAGCGGAAAGACTCATGTCCATCAAACTATAAAACCGATACAGCGAATATCCAACATGGCAAAGGAATCTACCTTTAACCCTGAATACCAGGCTGCTAATACTGCCAGCAAAGTGGTGGCTGCGCTGGAGCGGCTGTCCGAAGCTTTTCGGGTATTGCTATGGCAGGAGGCCAAGCAGCATGGTATCAGCCCCATACAGGTACAGATCCTTACTTTTCTGCTTCACTACCCGGAAAAAGTACGCACGGTCACCCATCTTGCCACTTACTTTAATATGACAAAGGCTACCGTCAGCGATGCTATCAAAACACTGGAATCCAAAGCGCTGTTAAACAGGAAAGAAGTAAAAAAGGATAACCGCAGTCATACTTTGCATCTCACGCGGGAAGGGCGAAGTCTTGGTAAAAAAGTGGAAAAATTCGCCAATCCCATGCTGGATGCGGTGAAAAATATACCGCCGGGGAAACAGGCGGAGCTGCTGGAAGAATTGCTGCGGCTGATCAAGGACCTCAATGAAAAGCTGATCATCACCCCACAGCGGATGTGTTTCAACTGCCGTTTTTATGAGATGAAGCGCGGCGGTCACTATTGCAACCTCGTACAGTCACCGCTTAAATCCTCCGACCTCCGGGTAGAATGCCCCGAGTTCGATGTGGCGGTACTCAAAAAATAAATTCAGGGAAGCGATCATTGCGATGCCCGCTGGCTCCTCCACCAGCGGTAGCCCAGCAGGGCTATAAGCGCCAGCGGCGTAAAAGCCAGCATCAGGATGCCGTTATTCAGTCCTTTGGCCGGGCCCTCGCCAAGCTGCTGGGCCGTTTTCGTACAGAGAGAGCATTGTGCGAACAATTCGCTGCCGGATAACAGCAGCGCAAGCATCATGATAAAAAGAAATAACTTTTTCACAGTACGAATGTAAAGCATTTAGCTGGTACGAATCCTGACGGGCATCAGTTTTTATGCATAGTAAGGCTGTATCATGATGTACACCACCACACCGGTAATGGCTACATAGAACCAGAGTGGCCAGGTGATGCGGGCGATCTTCCGGTGACGGGGATTGTCGTGCTGGAATGCGCGCAGCAGGGTAAACAATACCAGCGGTACGATCACGATGGCCAGCAGGATATGCGTCAGCAACAGGAAATAATACAAGTAACGGATGCTTCCCACCACAGCGATCTCGGCGGCATCTGTCACGCCATCGTGATTGATGTCCCCGAACTTCGTACTGTCCGTAAGGAAGTGATAGGTAACATAAGAGAGCAGGAATACGGCAGACAGGAATACGGCAGACAGGTTGGCCCATTTATGTGCCCGCTGCCGCCCGTTCTTGATGAAGTACAGGCTGGCCAACAGCAGTACGGCTGTTGTGGAGTTCAGCACGGCATGGAAGAAAGGCAGGATCTTCACATCAAAGCCCGCCTGGATATCTGGCTTCGGCAAAACGAACAGCACGGCCACCAGCACAGGGATAGCTACGGAGATGATCGCAATCGGCAGGTTCAGGTTCTTATTTTTCAGTTCCATGTTTTCAGTTTTTTGAGAACAACCGCTTCAGCAGGCCGGGCTTCTTTTTGTCCTTTGCAATGTGCAGCACGGCAATGTCATTCACCATACGGCGGACATCATTCGTATCCAGCCCATTGTAATACCCCCGGATGTAACGGTCTTTATCTATCACTACAAATTTCTCGGTATGGATGAAATCATCCGGACCGCCATCGCCTTGCACAGCATTCACAAAAAATTCGTAGCGTGCCAGGTCGTATATCTCTTTTTTATCACCGGTCAGCAGCCACCAGTTCTTGGGATCAATGCTGTATTTGTCGGCATAGGCTTTCAGTTTCTGCGCTGTATCCCTTTCCGGGTCAACGGTTAAAGACAGTATCTGGATGAGGGTATCGTGCTTGTTATACGCTTCCTGCACCATCTTCAGGTTGCGGGTAAGGGTGGGGCAGATGGTGGGGCAACTGGTGAAAAAGAAATCCACCACCACGATGCGGTTCTTTATATCATACAGGCTCACCTTTTCCCCAAGCTGATTCGTGAGCGTGAAATCCTTCACCTGGTGATACACGGTATCATAGGTGGTCTTCCCATCCTTCACAATAGTGTCTACCCGCTCGGCAATGAGGTAGGGCGGTACATGCACTACATTTTTGCCGTAATGGTCCACGATCAGGTAACCGGCCAGCGGCACCAGAATGGCTAATGCTACTCCTAATAATGCTTTTCTGGAAATAACTGGTTCGTTTTAGTGTTGATATAAAAGCAAAAAATGTAAAAGTGAAACTATCTGCCTGATCGAATCACTTTTACATTTCCGGCTATTGTTATGTTACGATGTTAATGATGAGCAGGCTGTTGCGCCGGAGCTTCCTTTGGAGCCGGTGTCCCCGGGGAAAGGTCTCTCCGCATGTTCTTCCAGGAATCACCATCCGCAAGGAATGCGATAATGAACCATACGAAGAGCAACAGCGGGAACAGGATGGTCATGATCAGGTTCTTCACTTCATGTCTGAGGTGCATGAACTCGGCTACGATATAGAAAGCCTTGAAGAACGTGAGTATGATGAACAGCGAGTTAAGCCATAATTTGCTCGGCCATCCGGTGTACAGGTGCACGAATGCCATCCCTACTTCCACTACGGTGATGCCCAGGAGTATCCAGAAGGTCCTCCATATTTTCTTTACGGCTGTATCTTTCTCGCCTGTTGCAGAATGTGAATGCGCCATGTTCGGTAAATTCTTTTCTCGTTTATATTAATGATGTCAATGTCAGCTTTATGCGGTTACAGCAGGTAGAAACAGGTGAATACGAATACCCATACCAGGTCTACAAAGTGCCAGTACAATCCAACTTTTTCCACCATTTCATAGTGGCCGCGCTGTTCATATGTACCTTTCATGGTATTGATGAGCACAATGATATTCAGCACTACACCGGAGGTTACGTGTACACCGTGGAAACCGGTGATGGTGAAGAAGAAGTCGGTAAAGTTCGTAGAAATCGGTGCAGAACCGTCAGCATTGTTGAAAGGATTGCTGCCCCACCATGCGCTGACCTCGTGCAGGTGCGTCCATTCCCAGGCCTGGCAGCCAAGGAACATGGCTCCACCGATGATGGTGAGCACCAGCCATTTGATCACCCCCTGCTTATCGCGGTTATGCCCGGCATGCACCGCCAGTACCATGGTCACGGAGCTCATGATCAGGATGAAGGTCATCAGGCTCACGAACACCAGCGGGAGATTCATATGCCCCATAAAGGGGAATGAATGGAAAACCACGTTGGGGTCGGGCCAGGCTTCAGCCATGAAACGTTGTGTGCCGTAAGAGATCAGCAATGCGCCGAACGTGAAGGCATCGGAGATCAGGAAATACCACATCATCAACTTGCCGTAGCTCACGCTGAAAGGCGAATGCCCGCCACTCCACCATTTTTTCTTCGCTGTTACTGCGTTATCCATTTGTACGAATTATAAATTTATTGTTCTTTGATTGTCTGTTATCGTGCCAAGCTGAAAAATATCAGCAGGTATATCCAAAGCCCGTCTACAAAATGCCAGTATGTGGCGGCCACTTCTATCGGTACTGCGCTGTAGGTCCTGATCTTCGTACGGTAAGCCCTGAAGAACAGGATCAGCAGCACCACTACACCACCCAGTACGTGCAGGATATGCACACCGGCGATCACGTAGATGAACGAAGCCGATACCGTGCTGTCCAGCGCCAGACCGTGATCCTTCATGTCGGCAAACCCGATCACCTGGCAAACGGTGAATGCGATCCCCAGCAGCGCGGTCAATGTGATCAGCGATTTGTAACCGGCCATGCTGCGGGCTTTGAAGCGGCGCAGCGCCAGGTGGATCGTCAGGCTGCTCAGCAGGATCAGTACTGTGGACACCCAGAAGATCGATGGCAACTCAAAGCTCAGCCAGTTTGCCTGTGAACGTTTAACCACATAAGCGCTCGTGAACCCTATGAACATCATTGTGATGCTGGCCATAGCGATCCACATGGAGTACTTGTGCGGATGTATCTTGTTTCTTTGTGCGTTCATTGTTATCATTCTCCTCACAGTTTTACTTTATCAAACAACAGCCCCAGTAATATCACTGCCAGGTAAATATATGATCCGAACATCAGTTTCCTGGCGGAAGGCACATCACATTTCCGGTAGAGCATGATAGCCCTGTACAGGTAGAACCCGCCGATCAGGATCGCCACGATGGCTGAAAAACGACCGGTAATGCCCAACAGGTAGGGTGCTACGCCGGCAGGGATCAGCAACAGGGCATACATGGCCGATTGCAGCGCGATCATCTTGCCTGGCCCTTTTTCCGAAGGCATCAGCCGGAAGCCGGCCCGGGTATAATCCGTATGCGCTACCCAGGCGATGGCCCAGAAGTGCGGGAACTGCCACAGGAACTGGATAGCGAACAGCGTCCATCCTCCTTCGGAAAGGTTGTTGGCGCCGGCTGCCCAGCCGATCAGCGGAGGCAATGCTCCCGGAATAGCGCCCACCAGCACTGCCAGCGAATTCCATTTCTTCCAGGGGGTGTACACGAATCCGTACAGCACCAGGGAAAAAAGGCTCACACCTGCGCTCAGCCAGTTAAACCCGAACCCCAGGATGGCCAGCCCGGCCGCACCGGTCACCAAAGCCACTACACTGGCTTCGGAAACAGAAAGCCTCCCGGCGGGCAACGGCCTTACCGCCGTACGCGCCATCAGCTTGTCCGTATCCTTCTCCAGTATCTGGTTGATGGTGTTGGCGGAACCGGATACCAGGATACCACCTGTAAATAATAAAAGAACTTTTATAAGGTCAAATTCCACTCCCGGTACCAGCAGGTAAGCCACCACACAGGAAAACACGACCAAAAACGTGAGGGTGAACTTCATCATCATGAAGTAATCCTTCACCCTGCTTGCAATGGCGTATGATAAAGACAACTTTATGGAATTTTCTTGCAACATAATTCTGATTCACCATTCCTTTTATACTCCTGCTACTAGTGGCCGGACTCGTCGGGCGATACAGGGACGGTCTGCGGAATGAAGTCCTTCCCATCCTTGCTGTAATCGTAAGCCCAGCGGTGTACTTCCGGGATCTCGCCGGGCCAGTTACCGTGACCGGGGTTGATCGGGGTCGTCCATTCGAGTGTTGTAGCTTCCCACGGATTCGGTGTGGTGAGCTTACGGCCCTTGAATATGCTGTAGAAGAAGTTGAAAACAAATAACAACTGTGTTGCGAACACAATGATCACCACAAAGCTGATGAACTGGTTCAGCCCTTCAAACATGCTGAATGAAGCCCAGTTGGAATAATCGAAGTAACGGCGGGGCATACCGGCCATACCTTCATAGTGCATCGGCCAGAAGATCAGGTAAGCGCCTGCCAAGGTGATCCAGAAGTGGATGAAACCCAGCGTCTGGTTCATGAAACGGCCGTACATTTTCGGGAACCAGTGGTAAATACCGGCGAACATCCCGAAGAATGCGGATACACCCATTACAATATGGAAGTGCGCGATAACGAAATAGGTATCGTGCAGGTGGATGTCGATAGCGGAGTTACCCAGCCAGATACCGGTCAGACCACCGGAAATAAAGGTGCTCACAAAACCGATGGAGAAGAGGGATGCCGGTGTGAACCGGATATTCCCGCGCCAGATGGTCGTGATCCAGTTGAATACCTTGATGGCCGAGGGCACGGCGATCAGCAATGTCAGCAATACGAAGAACGCGCCGAGGAACGGGTTCAGGCCCGTAACGAACATGTGGTGCGCCCATACGAGGAATGCCAGGATGGTGATCGCAAAGATAGAGCCTACCATCGCCAGGTACCCGAAAATCGGCTTGCGGGAACTTACCGCCAGTATTTCCGATACCATACCCATGGCCGGCAGGATGATGATGTACACCTCAGGGTGACCCAGGAACCAGAACAAGTGCTGGTAAAGGATAGCGGAACCGCCTTCATTCGGCAGCACTTTACCCTGTACGAACAGTTCGCTCAGATAGAAGCTGGTACCGCCGTGGCGGTCGAACAACAGGAGGATGAAACCACTCAGCAGAACGGGGAAGGACAATACGCCGAGCACAGCCGTGAAGAAGAACGCCCAGATGGTGAGTGGCATCTTGGTCATGCTCATGCCTTTTGTACGCATGTTCAGGATGGTGGAAATATAGTTCAGGGAACCCAGGAGGGACGACACCACGAACAGTGCCATGCTCACCAGCCAGAGGTCCATACCAATCTTGGAACCGATAGAAGCGTCGCCCAGTGCGCTCAGGGGAGGATAGGAAGTCCATCCGCCGGAAGCCGGACCGGTCTGCACGAACAGGGAGCTCATCATCACGCAGCTGGCCAGGAAGAAGAACCAGTAGCTGAGCATGTTCATGAAAGGGGAAGCCATATCACGCGCACCTACCTGCAAGGGAATCAGCAGGTTGGAGAAGGTACCGCTCAGGCCGGCAGTCAGTACGAAGAATACCAGGATGGTACCGTGCATGGTCACCAGGGCATAGTATGCTTCGGCAGTGATCCTGCCACCTTCAGCCCAGTGGCCCAGCATGCTTTCCAGCCAGGGGAAAGTAGCGTCCGGATAACCCAGTTGCAAACGGAACAGAACAGAGAAGAATGCACCAATGATGGCCCAGATGATACCGGTAATGAGGAATTGCTTGGCAATCATCTTATGGTCCATGCTGAAAACATACTTCGAAATGAAGGTTTCCTCATGATGATGGTCGTGGCCATCGTGACCATTCCCATGCCCATGCTCCACGTGGCCGTGATGCGATAAATCTTGACTGTGCAATGTTGCTTCGTTACTCATAATAAGTGCTGTTTATGATAAGCCGTCAAACGGGGCAGGCTCTCCGGCTATTTCTTTAATTTTTTACGCTTTCACAAATTTACTTCATTGTCAATGCCGTGGCGGTTGAATCAGCCGCTGCCGGTTTCTCCGCAGGGGCATCAGCGGGATGCGCCTGTGCATATTGGGTAGGCTGAGCGGCCACCCATGCATCGTATTCCTCCTGTGTTTCCACAACAATATTCGCTTTCATGGAGTAGTGGCCCACACCGCACATCTGATCACAAGCCAGTTCATATACAAAATCCGGGTTACCGGTACGTTTTCTCATTTCAGCGGTGGTGTACTTCGGCGTAAACCACAGGGTGGTGGGGATGCCCGGCACAGCGTCCATTTTCAGGCGGAAGTGCGGCAGGCCAACATCATGCACCACATCGCGGGAACCGATGATCAGCTTTACGTTCTTGTCCACTACAACATGCAGTTCGGGAGCCACAAAGTCGTCATGATTCAGCGTATCCGTCCAGTCCTGCCCTACAGGATTGCTCTGGGCTTCATTGATCAGCGTATAGTGTTTGCGGCCCAGCTGTCCGTCTTTACCGGGATAGCGTACCATCCATTTGAACTGTGCGCCGGTCACTTCCACGATCATTGCGTCCTTTGGTGCTTCAGAGGTGATACGGAGCCAGTGGCGGATACCGAATGCCACCAGTACGGTGAGCACGATAGCCGGGATCACGGTCCAGATCACTTCCAGTTTATTGTTATGCGGGAAGTAAAATGCTTTACGGCCTTCTTTCTCCTGGTATTTGAAAGCGAACCAGAACAACAGGATCTGGGTGGCAATGAACACGACCAGGGTGATGATGAACGTCACCTTGATCAATTGGTCAATACCTTCCCCCTGAACGGAAGCGGATTCTCCGAGCATTCTGTCTTCCAGGAGATCATGGCACCACCACACCCCTATCAATCCCAACACCAGGAATGCCACCATCAGGAAACCGTTGATGCGGTTGGATTGCTCACGCGATTTCTTTTCACCTTTCAGAATGGACACATATTCGCTTGCTTTCGCGATCTGGAAGATCACGACGAATATGAGAACAACAACTAAAACTGCTAAAAATCCTGACATTGCTTATGAATAATAATTAAGTTATCTAATGCTTTACGTTGTTTCTGTGCTTACGCCACGCATCAGGTGTGGTGTATGATACTTTCTTTCAGGTACGGATGGTTTTTCGGAACCAGCGGTGCTTTCGCAAGCTGGTTGGCAGTGATCCAGATGATCAGGCCAACGAAACCAAGACCGATACCCAGTTCAAACCAGGGGAAATGCAGCTCACGAACCGTGCCGGGCATTACCATCTGGTAGAAATCGAGCCAGTGACCGAATATGATGAGCACCGCCATAAAAGCAATTACGGTATAATTACGTTTGGTAGCGCGTTTCATTAATATCAACAGCGGGCAGATAAAGTTGAGGATCAGGTTCAGGAAGAACACCGGCCTCCAGGGGCCCCATACACGCGGCTGGAAATAGATGGTCTCCTCCGGCATGTTGGCGTACCAGATCAGCATGTACTGGGAGAACCAGAGGTAAGTCCAGAAGATGCTGAATGCGAACATGAACTTGCCCAGGTCATGCAGGTGCTCATCGGTTACCCAGGGCAGGTAACCTTTTCCTTTCAGGTAAATCACAAATAATGCAATGAGGGACAGGCCTGATACCCAGGTGCTGGCAAATGTGTACCAGCTGTACATGGTGGAGAACCAGTGCGCGTCTATGCTCATCAGCCAGATCCAGGGTGTGGTGGAACCAACGGACAATGCGAAAACAACAATAAAGCCTGCGCACCATACGGTATTTCTCCAGACGAGGCTTTTAGCCTTTTCTGCTGTCATGGACCAGGTATCTTCCTGCAGGGACATTTTGCGCAGCTTGATGGTCAACGCGATCCAAAGGCCTACTGTGATCACCGAAGCAATGGACACAAATGCCGGGTTCAGGAAAGGGGATTTGAATTCCAGTATCCTGTCGCCTTCCGGATGGATCCAGTGGTAAACATGCCCTTTGTCCCCGAAGATCAGGAATCCCAGCACGATCAGTACGATCACGCCGAGCACAGGCACAGCCATGGAGATAGCCTCCGGCACCCTGCGGAAACCGATCTGCCATCCGCCATGCGCCAGGGTGGTGGCAGCAATGAAGAAGGTACTGGCCAACACCACCATCAGGAAGAAGGTGCTGTTCTGCAGCAGGCCTGCCCAGAAACGGGTGGAGCCATGCTCGCCAGAGAATGCAAATAATCCGATCAATAAAGTCAGCAAGCCAATACCCAAAAGCACGAAGCTGGTCGTTTTTAATCTTGCCGGTACTACAAATTGGTCCTTCATTACTGTTGTATATTAAAATACTAAGTTGAAATGCGTTTTAAACAAATTATTTGGCAGCTACCACTGCTGCAGGTGCGGCCGAAGCTGCAGTTGAATCAGCTGCAGGTGTTGCAGGCGCTTCACCGCCGTTCTGCATATTTTTTATATAGGCCACTACTTTCCAGCGCTGCTCCGCATCCAGCTGGCTGGCGTAGCTTCCCATCATATTGAACCCGTAAGTGATCACATGGAATATACGTCCTTCACTGTAGCCCATCAGCTTGCCGGTGAGAAAAGCCGGGGGAGCTGCGGAATACGGACCGTCGCCACCTTTGTAAAGCGGGCCGTTGCCATCCAGCTTGGTGCCGTGGCATACGCCGCAATAAATATCGAACAGGCGCTTGCCTTCTTTGATACCTGCTTCATCTACGGTCAGCGGGTTCCTTACGCTGTTTGCCTGTGCGGTATCCTCCGCTTTCAGGTGATAGGGCAGCATTGCTCCTCTCTTCACTGTGCCTTCCACCGGCTTCATGCTTGCAAGGCGGCCATTGTAGAACTCGTACGCACGGGATTCATACATGTCTGGCACATAGATCTTGCCGGGCTTTCTATTATGCGCTCCCTTGTTACAGGCGGAGAGCAAAGCCCCACCAGCCAAAGCAGCTACAATCAGTATGTTGGAAGTCCTTTTCATCCGGTATTTAATTTATCTCGTTGTTCTTTGTCTTTTCCAGTTTCCCGAGGGTTCCTGGTTGAATTTGACCTGGTGGCAGAATGCTTTGTTCCACCCGGTTTCATTCCGGTTTATCTGACTGATCTGTTGAATTAAACGTTCACGGGTTCTACGGATGGCGAGAACAATTTGTCCTCTTTATCGTAGCGCCCCAGCCACCATCCGGTTTCGGCAGTCTGCTCATTGATCTCTTTGGCCCCTACGCTGTCCAGGAAGCCTTTCACTTCTTCCGCACGGGTTTTCTCCGACAGTTCGATGACCATGACGAACAGGTCATCCGTCTGGCGCGGATGGAAGATATGTTTCTTCACGAACGGCGCCATCTGGCAGAGGTACATGAATGTCATCACCATGCCTACTGCTGAAAACAATACCGTCAGCTCAAAGGTGATGGGAATGAATGCCGGCAGCGGGAAGTGGGGTTTACCACCGATGTTCATCGGCCAATCTGTTGTAAATACCCAGCTCATAAAAGACAATGCCGTGGTTGTACCAGTGATGCCGTAGATGAAACCGGCAGTATGCAGGCTGGTCTCTCTCAGGCCCAGGGCATGGTCCAGCCCATGCACGGGGAAAGGCGTGTACACATCGTGAATCTTGTACCCGGCAGCGCGTACTTTCTTTACCGCCGGAAACAATACCGCCTCGTCATCAAAACTGCCTACAACAAATTTTTTAACAGCCATATGGATAAGTGTTCAATAATCCGTTAATCAAAATCAATTCTTAGTGATGCGCCTGATCGTGGGCAAATTTTTCCGCGTCTTCCTCTTCATATTTCACCATTTTCTCCTTGTAATTCTGGCCGGAAGTTTTCAAGATCGATTTGATCTCCGCAACTGCGATCACCGGGAAGTATTTGGCAAAAAGGAAATAACAGGTGAAGAACAGGCCGAAGGTGCCCAGATAGAAACCGACTTCGGGCCAGGACGGGCGGTAGTAGCTCCAGCTGGACGGCAGATAATCGCGGTACAGTGAAGTACAGATGATCACAAAACGTTCGAACCACATACCGATGTTCACGATGATGGACATGATAAAGGTTACCATGATGTTCCTTCTCATTTTCCGGAACCAGAATACCTGCGGAGAGATCACGTTACAGGTCATCATGATCCAGTAGCTCCAGCCAAGGGGACCGGCAGCACGGAACTTGTAGAAGGTATCGAATTCATATTGCACGCCTGAATACCAGGCCATGAATAATTCTGTGAGATATGCCACACCCACGATGGAACCGGTCAGTACGATCACCTTGTTCATGGCCTCGATATGGCCCAGGGTGATATATTCTTCCAACCCAAGGATCTTGCGGGTGATAATAAGCAGTGTCTGTACCATCGCGAAGCCGGAGAAGATCGCACCCGCAACGAAGTAGGGCGGGAAGATGGTGGTATGCCATCCGGGGATCACCGAGGTAGCAAAGTCGAATGATACGATGGTGTGCACGGAAAGTACCAGGGGGGTGGACAAACCGGCCAGTACGAGCGAAAGTGATTCGTGGCGTTGCCAGTGTTTGGTGGAACCCGTCCAGCCGAAAGCGGCAATACCATATAATAATTTACGCAGTTTGGTTTTGGCCCTGTCCCGCACGGTAGCGAAGTCCGGCAGCAGGCCGGAGTACCAGAACAGCAGGGAAACGGTGAAATACGTAGAGATCGCGAATACGTCCCACAGCAGGGGGGAGTTGAAGTTCACCCATAAAGGGCCGCGGGTGTTGGGGTAAGGCAGTACAAAGAAGGCCATCCATACACGGCCCATGTGCCAGATCGGGAACTGGCCCGCGCACATTACCGCAAAGATGGTCATGGCTTCCGCCGCGCGGTTCACCCCGGTACGCCATCCCTGGCGGAACAGCAGGAGGATCGCGGAGATCAGTGTTCCGGCGTGACCGATACCTACCCACCATACGAAGTTGGTGATGTCCCATCCCCAGCCGATCGTTTTGTTCAGGTTCCACACCCCGGTACCGAAATAAACTTCCCAGAACACGGAGAAAACACCAAACAACAGCAAGGCTATGGAGATAAATAATCCAATATACCACAGCTTTCCAGGCTTGGCTTCAATGGGACTGATAATATCCTCCGTTACCTGGTGATAATCTTTAACCCCATCTACTAAAGGTTCTCTCAGTGTGGATTCGTACTTCAAATGCATAGTATTTCGAGCTTTGCTCGTTCCGCCCTGCGGCCGGAACTACGTTGTTTCAAAACTTAAAACTGATTCTTTACTTTTTCAATCTTTTGCATCCTTCCGCCTTTGCGGAGCTCTGCGCTTTCCTAGTGATGGGCTTTCTCTTCTCCATGCGCGCCTGCGGCTACCGGTGCGGCGTCCTTGTTACGGATCTTCGCGAGGTAGTTGATAGAAGGCAAAGTATGGGTTTCTTCCAGCACATAGAACAGGCGGTCCTGCTGTTCTTCATTACGTACCTTGTGAATACGGCTTTCTGTATCGTTGATGTTGCCGAATACGATCGCATCCGCGGCACATGCCTGCTGGCAGGCGGTACGGGCCTCTCCGTCCTTCATCGGGCGGCCGGCTTTCTTGGCGGCGAGTTTCGCGTCCTGCAGGCGTTGTACGCAGAAAGAACATTTTTCCATCGTACCGCGGCTGCGCACAACTACATCCGGGTTCAGCACCATGCGGGTCAGCGCATCGTTCATATCGGCAGTATCGGCCAGGTTACCTTCAAAGCTGTCCGCCCCGTTCCAGTCGCGCCAGTTGAAGCGGCGAACTTTATACGGACAGTTGTTTGCGCAATAACGGGTACCGATACAGCGGTTGTAAGCCATCTGGTTGATGCCTTCAGAGCTGTGGTTGGTAGCGGCTACCGGGCAAACATTCTCGCAGGGGGCGTTATCGCAGTGCTGGCACAGCATGGGCTGGAACACCACTTCAGGGTTGTTCTCGTCTCCGCTGAAATAACGGTCGATCCGCAGCCAGTGCATTTCGTGCGCCAGTACCACCTGTTCTTTACCTACCACGCCCACATTATTCTCCGCGGAGCAGGCTACCACACAGGCAGCGCAGCCGAAGCAGGTATTCAGGTCGATGGACATGCCCCATTTGATACCGGGGTACGGGTGGTTCGGATACAGGGTGGCGTCTTTGCGGAAATCTTCTCCGTAATGCGCCAGGTGCTCCCTGTCGTGGTTCACGGCTTTCGGGTTCCTGATGAACTCCTCGAGCGTGGTTTCTTTGATGATCGGGCGGCCCTCATAGCTGTTATGCGTCTGGGTAAGGCCTACCGGGTATTTTCTGCCGGTTTTCTCGGCGGTAGCTTCTGTAACAAAATAATCGAACGTCTGCCCGTTGAAGGAAACGAACGGATAGGCATTGGCGCCTACTTCACCGGCGGCTTTGCCGATGAACGCTTTCTTGCCGCGGCCGTAACCTACGGCAATGGCGATCACATCCGGATGGATACCGGGAACGATCAGCAGCGGCAGTTCCACGCTCACGCCTTTGGCGGTGATCTTCAATACCTGTTTTTCTGCGTTGATCTCGTAATCATCGCCCAGTTCTGTTTTGAAGGTTTTGGCTACTGCATTGGATACGCAGGCATAGTTGTCCCATGTGGAGCGGGTGATCGGGTCCGGTGTTTCCTGCAACCAGGGGTTGTTGGCTTCTTTACCGTTACCGATGGCCACTTTTTCATACAGCACGAGTTCCAGCTTACCGCCTTTTTTGGCGCTGCTGATCTTTGCTGCGGCCCCTGCGATATCACCGGCGAAAGAAGCGCCGGATAGCGCGGCGCCGGCCTGCGGCTCGATGACACCGTCCTGCAGGGTTTTATCCCAAGCTTCCTGTGAACCCAGCCGGGTGATCCATTCATTCTTCAGGTAATCTTCCCAGGCTGTGGTACTACCGCTCCAGCTCAGCAGGGAGGCCTGGAATGCGCGGGTTTTGAACAGGGGAGCGATCGTCGGTTGAATGAAAGCGTAATAACCGGTACGTCCTTCCGCATCACCCCAGCTTTCGAGGAAGTGATGATCGGGAACGATGTATTTGCAGAGTTGGGTGGTTTCGTCGTAACGGTCGTTGAAAGAAACGGTCACGCCTGTTTTTTTGATCCCTTCGGCGAACTTCTTCGCGTCGAAGTAATCGTAGGCGGGGTTCACACCATACACGAGCAGTGCGCCAACGGTGCCGGCGTTCATGTCGCTCACCAGCTGGGCCATTTCACTGTCGATACCCTGGCGGTAATTGGAGGTCACCGCCCAGTCGATCGTAGTGCCATTGGCACCGGCCAGATTGTTGATGGCGTTAACGATGAGCTGTACGTTCACATCGTTGGAACCGGATACCACCAGTGTTTTGCCGTTGTTGGCCTGAATGGCCTTGGCGGCTTTGGCGATACCCTCTTTCAGACGTGCATCCGCGATAGCAGGGGCAGTAACGCCGCCACCCAGTGCAGCCAGCAGCGCGAGGGCTACGGCTCCTGTTTCAGAGGGGCGGTGCGTGTATCTTTCATCCGCATTGGCGCCTGTCAGGCTCATCATGCTTTCGAAATGGAAATGTTTGCTCATTTCCGGGTTCTTTGCATTGATCTTGCGGGTAGCGCCGTACTGGCGGGAATATTCAGCAGGGTTCAGCCAGGTACCGAGGAAATCGGCGCCGAGGCTTACCACGACTTTTGCATTCTCGAAATGGTAGGAAGGCAGTGTTCTCTTTCCGTAGGAAGCCTCATTGGCCAGCAGCATACCGGAATAAGACACCGCATCGTATGTAACGTGACGGGAACCGGGGTATTTCGCCAGGAACTCGCCGATCAGTTTTTTGGTAGTAGGGCTGATGATGGTGGAGGACAGCAGTACAACGGGTTTGCCGGAAATGGCGGCAGCTACCTGCTTGTCCAGTTCCGCAAATGTCAGCTCCTGTATCTTTTCTTCCAGTTTATCCCCTTTGTCCGCTCCTTTATTGATACCGGGATAACGGAGGCGGGCCACATCATAGAGGCCCAGTACGGTTGCCTGTACCCTTGCGGTGGTGGCGCCACCGGTAACGGAAGACATGTCGTTACCTTCTATCTTGATGGGACGGCCCTCACGGGTTTTCACCACCAGGGGAACATATTCACCGTCTACAGCATAGGCAGAAGCATAATAGTTGGGTACACCGGGGGTGATATCCTGCGGTTTATTTACGTAAGGGATGGCCTTCTTCACCGGGATATCGCAGCTTGCGGCAATGGTTGCGGCAGCCGTGGTAAACCCGAGGTATTTCAAGAAATCCCGGCGGGGGGTCGTAGCATTCAGCAGGCTTTCACTCTCTTCAAACGGCAGGTCTTCCCTGAATTCGTTTTTCACAGCTTCTTTATGCGCAGCCGTATTGTGCAACTCCTCCAAGCCTTTCCAATACTTTTTTTGCTCCATGTGATTATATCGAGTTACGATTTAAAAATGTTGAGTTACTAGCTCCTTATCCTTATAATATTAATAGTGGCATTTTTGACACTCGGTACCACCCACCATTTCTACCGTCACATCTTTGATCTTGCCGTCTTTTATGTCCGTATGCAATTTCTCGAAGATGCTGTAATAGTTGTTCTCTGCGAACTGTACTTTGGTGGTACGGTGGCAGTTCACGCACCATCCCATGGAAAGGTCTGCAAACTGATGCACCTCATCCATATTCTGGATCTCGCCGTGGCAGGTCTGGCATTGTACTTTACCCGCTGCTACGTGCTGTGAGTGGTTGAAGTACACATGGTCAGGCAGGTTGTGGATCTTGATCCACTCGATAGGCTGACCGGGTTTGGTATAACGCTGGGCGCCGGGATCCCATCCAACATGGTCGAACAGTTTCTGTATCTCGGCGGTACCGTTCACCTTCTTGCCTTCAGCAGTGTACAGGTCCGGTCCGGTATATTCTGTGATCGCCTTGTGACAGTTCATGCAGACGTTCTCGGAAGGGATCATGGCATGCTTGCTCTTCTCTGCGGAAGAGTGGCAGTACAGGCAGTTGATCTGGTTAATACCGGCGTGTATCTTGTGCGAGTAGAAGATCGGTTGCTCCGGCATATAATCCTGCTGGCGGCCCAGGCCTATAGCGCCCTGGATGGTGAAGTACCCGCCAACAACGAATAATACGATGATACCGAGCGCGATATAAGCTTTGTTTTTATAAAAGGGAACGGGTTCAGGTTGCTCGTGTCCTTCTTTTTCCGCAGCCAGCTTGTTGAGGTTGCTGTTGATCTGCATCAGGATCACCGCCACAATGGCAAGGATCAGGGTAATAATGCCGAAAAGGAGGCTGTTGCCACCGGAATCTTCAGCAGCAGCGCCTGCTTCCGCACCTGTTTCCTTGGGACCGGCAGCAGCTTTCGTCTCCTCCGCGGCAATATATGCCAGGATGTTATCAATATCCTCATCCTTGAGGCCGGGGAAGGCCGTCATCGGAAGCTTGTTATATTGATTAAAGAGATCGTTGGCGTATTTGTCGCCAGTAGCCAGAACGGACGCGGAATTGCGGATCCACTGATGGAGAAGCTTTTTATCAGGCCATCTCTCCTCTACACCGGCCAGTGCCGGTCCGGTCAGCTTCTTGTGAACATTGTGACAGGAAGCACATTGTTGCTGAAATAGCGTCTTACCCGCACCAGGATCTGCTGCCCGAGCCACGGAAATAGAACTAACCAGTCCCGCGCATAGGATAAGAACACTCACTAATTGCTTACGCAAACGAATGGAAACACGACGATACACAGCCTATTTAGTTTAGATTTGACCTAAGGTTTCTTTAAAAGTGCCAGCAAAAATAAGACAGAATGTTGACAATTTACCAACAATTAAAAAAAAGTTGCCCTTGTTTTGATAGCCCTTTTTATATATTATCCGCGAGACGAACATCCCGCCAAATGCTTTGTCACAGCTGATTCTAACTACATGCTCCTATACCGTGGCC
Source organism: Chitinophaga sp. XS-30 (assembly GCF_008086345.1). NCBI lineage: Bacteria > Pseudomonadati > Bacteroidota > Chitinophagia > Chitinophagales > Chitinophagaceae > Chitinophaga > Chitinophaga sp. XS-30. Next base: position 722,687 of record NZ_CP043006.1, read on the forward strand.
CAAGGTCTCCATCGAATACCTGACAAAAATCATATTTCCGCAAAAACAGAAAACCGGGGTATTGAGTGATATTATTTTTACCTGACCTGAAATGTCACTTATATATACAAAGAAATTTTGTTGGGTGAAAATATGCTGTTCTACCCTTCCTTAACAAGATATCAAAATAATGGTTTACTTCTCCTGATTTCGGTCACCCGGGGTCCATTCACCCTCCTTATTTGCCCTGTAACCTTAAATTTAATGAAAAAAGACTGACCCGTAAAGTCTTATCTGCCTATTTTTGCACCTCATAAAATAACAGGCTTGAAGAACATTGCCATTTTTGCATCGGGCGCAGGCAGTAATGCCCGGAAGATCATCGACCATTTCAGGCATTCCGGCCTGGCCAAAGTGACGCTCATCCTCTCCAACAAGGCCGAGGCCGGTATTTTCAGGATCGCGGAAGAGGAACAGATACCCGCCGTGCTGATCGACAAGGAAGCGTTCTTCCGGGGTGACCGGTATGTAAAGCTGTTACAGGATGCAAAAACAGACCTGGTAGTACTGGCCGGTTTCCTTTGGAAAGTGCCCGCTAATCTGATTGCCGCATTTCCGGGACATATAATTAATATACATCCCGCACTTTTACCTAAATTCGGCGGCAAGGGCATGTACGGCCATTTTGTACATGAGGCGGTGCTGGCTGCCGGAGAAACGGAAAGCGGCATCACCATCCATTATGTAAATGAAAAGTACGACGACGGCGGTGTCATCCTGCAGGAACGTTGCGCCATCTCCCCGGACGATACGCCGGAGACGCTGGCCCGAAAGGTGCAGGTACTGGAACACCAGTGGTTTCCCCTGATTGTGGAACGATTATTGACATCAGAATCATAATCCTGCACTGCTTCAACTGTTAGTTGCCATGAAAAGAATTTCCATCTGGCAGTTAAAAAAACATTTTGTACAGATGAAACGATCACTACCCTTTTTCCTGCTGTTCACTTTTATCAGCCTATGCTCCAGCGCCCAGGAAAGCTTCCGTAAACGGACATACCTGAAAGTCAATCCTACCACCATCATCAGCGCACTGGACATCTACCTGGAACAGGACCTTTCCGAAAAACTCAGCCTTGAGCTGGGGGTCAGCGGTATTTATACGGATTACCCGGACTATGTTTTCCTCCGCCGGGTGGATGTGGGGCAGAAGAAGCCGGACCTCAGTACGGAACAGCTGGTGGAAGGGCGCGGGCTGGGCTTCAGGGTGGGCATGAAATGGTATATCGTCCGTTCGCAGGCTGCCTCCAGTGCCCGCGGCACCTATTTTGAACCGGTGCTGTTCTACAAGAAAGTGTTCTACCCCAAAGAAGATGTGACCTTTAATAACCAGGTCTTCCAGGAATCGGGCGACAAGAACGTTTATGGCATTCAGCTGCTGCTGGGCCGGCAAATAAGGAAAGAGAAGTTCGTGATCGATCCTTACATTGGCATTGGTGTGCGCAGCAAGATATATCGTTACACAAACTTCTCCTCCAGCGGTACGGCGGTGAACCGGGACCGCGGTGAACTGGTCAACGTACTGCCGAGCATTCACCTGGGTATCAAGATTGGATTAGGCCTTTAGGGTCTGGTGAACCGGACACCGAGAAAACCCCGGATGCCCTGGTTGGGCGCAAACACATAAGTCGGGTCAAATGTCAGCGCATGCGGATTTTCCGCCGTCTGCATCACAGAACCGTCCGGATTGTATTCCACCAGCTTGTCGAACGGATCATGCGAGCGGGCAATGGAATTCTTCGGCGGTGTAAAATTCAGCAGGTTCTTCACCCCACCATATATTTCCCATCCTTTTGCAAACTTTTTGGTCAGCTGGATGTTCTGGATGCTCCATACGGGAGACGCTCCGGGCCGGGGATCATGCTCGCCCAGCAAAGGCAGCAGCATGGGGCCGTATAAGTTACCGGTATAATCCAGGCTGATGCCCGGTTTGGTGAACGTATAGGAAACAGACCATGTGCCGGACACTCTCTCTGAAAGCATGGGCCGGGTTTTGAGGCTGTTCTCCTTATCATATACATCCACATAGGTAACCCCCGCAATCAGTTTCAGCGGGAAGTTGAACATCAGGTCCACATTCAGGCTGGCGCCCCGGGAGATCGCATGACCATTCAGGTTCTCATAGACAATGGTATCCGGACTGCTGTAATCCGGGAAGATCTTGTTGGAAAAATAGGTGTAGAACGCTGTGGCATCCAGCCCGAGAAAAGCATTGTTCAGCGGTATCTTCTTCGTATAGTTCAGATTGACGTTCCAGCTGCGCTCCGGTTTCAGCTCCCCGTTCACCACTACGTCCCTCGCCCCGGTCAGCGCCGCATGATCTTCCGTAAAAATGGATACCACACGATACCCGGTACCTGCGTTCAGGCGCAGCACATTCCGGTAGTTGGGCGCCCATTTATAGGCCAGGCGCGGTGTAAGGATGTCGCCATGAACAGAGTTATAGTCATACCGCATGCCCATCAGCAGCGTATGCGAAGGCGCAAATTTGAATTCATCCTGGAAAAACACACCCGGCAGCAATGTGCGTTTGGGCGGATTCTGATTCTTGCCGGCTGTTGCGGCGGTATTATCATCATAATAGGTGTACCGGAAAGGAAGGCCCGCGAGCAGATTGTGTTTGCCAATTTCCTTATCCCAGGTAAGCTGCGCAAAGGCGATGGACTGCTGCGCCAGGAACCAGGTAGTGCCGTACACCGAATTCTGATCGTGATAGTTGAATGATCCGTTCAGCATGAAATGCTCTTTTGTGGGCAGCTGATATTGACCGATCACTTCAACCCGGCTGGTGTAGATGCTTTCGCCATAAACACTGTCCGTCCCCCGCCATTGTTTACCCCATTGCATTTCACCACCCCATCTGTCCTCATAAAAATACCTGGCGGCGATAGTTGCCACACGGTCATGCCTGCGGGAAAAATTCCACTTATTGAATACGGAGATACGGTGCTGCAGGGTAACGTCCGTAAAGCCGTCGCCGTTCTTGTCGAATGGTTGCTGGTAATTATAATAGTTCAGCCCCACCAGCCCCTGGGCCTTTTTACCGGCATTTACGCGGAGGCCGAGATCAACATTATATTCCTGCCAACTGGTAGCCATCACATCCGCCGTCAGCAGCGGTGCGGTGGATGGGGATTTGGTGATAATATTGATGAGGCCCGCCACAGCTTCCGAACCGTAAAGCGTGGAGGCCGGGCCTTTGACGATCTCCACTCTTTCCACGAGGCTGTTGGGGATGCCGGACAAACCATATACGGTAGACAGGGCGCTGACGATGGGCATGCCATCTATCATCACCATAGTATAAGGGCCTTCCAGCCCGTTGATATGGATATCTCCGGTATTGCACACATTACAATTCAGCTGCGGCCTTACACCATTCACATTCTGCAGGGCATCAAAAATGCTGGGCGTGGGGTTCTTTTTAAAGAAGACCGGGGAATAGACCTCCACAGGCACGGGGCTTTCCATTTTGGAAACCGGCCGGAGCGTTCCGCTGACCACCACTTCGTTCAGACTGGATGACGTAGCCAGCAGTCGGATAGTCGCTTCCGTGATGCCGGTTGACTTTACGAGAACAGATTGAAGATAGGGAACATAGCCCACCGCACTCACCTGCAACTGATGTTTTCCCGGAGGAACATCCTTCAGGTCAAACTCTCCGGATTCATTGGTGACCATGCCCGTTTTCAGGTCCTTGAATCCAACGCTGGCAAAAGGCACTGGTTTTCCGTCTGTTGTAACCGTGCCTTTCAGGCGGCCCTGGGCAAACAACAACCCCGGCTGCGCTATCATTAATATAATACAGGTAAAACGTATAATTCCCTTGATCATTTTTCCATTTTATAAGGCAAATTTAAAAATGAATTTGATATTCATCTAAATTTATTTTTAGACTAATCTAAATTACAGCATAGGGAACGGGTCGCTGAAATTGCTCCCTTTGGTCCAGTGGCTGATCTCCACATCATTACAAAGGCAGTCATTTAATTCTGCTGTGATCAGGTCTTTATCTATATCCTGGCCGATGATCACGATCTCGTTATAGCGGTCGGCAAATACGGGGTGCCAGCGTTGCTGTATAAGGTCGGATGTTGCGGTGTCGATCTGCCAGTTTTGCCGGGGGATGGAGCACCACCACTGCCCTGCTTTGTCGGCCATCAAGGAGGGGCCGGCCTGGCTCCAGTTGATGGCAATGTCCGGCCGTGAGGCGATCCAGCAAAGCCCTTTGCTGCGGATCACGCCGGCGGGCCAGTTCGCCTGGATGTAGTTCCAGAAGCGTTCGGGGTGAAAGGGGGCGCGGCTGCGATATACAAAGGAACTGATACCGTATTCCTCCGTTTCCGGCACATGTTCCTTCTCCAGCTCTGCGATCCAGCCGGCACTTTGCGATGTTTTGTCGAAATCGAAGCGCCCGGTATTGAGCACTTCGCTAAGCGGTATCTTTCCATGGGTTGATTCAATGATCCTTGCGTCTGCATTGAACTTGCGCATCACGGCTTTGAGCGCGTTCCGCTGTTCCGCCGTAACGAGGTCGCATTTATTGAGGATGATCACGTTGGCAAATTCGATCTGTTCGGTGAGCAGGTTCACAATGCTGCGGGTATCCTGCTGATCGTCCGTCAATCCTGCATCCTGCAGGAGCTTGCGGCTGGAGTAATCCCGATGGAAGTTATAGGCATCCACGACGGTCACCAGTGTATCCAGCGTACTGAAAGCACCGAGGTCGATCCCCAGCTGGTCATCGCGGTAAGTGAAGGTCTGTGCAACCGGCAACGGCTCGGAGATACCACTGGACTCGATCAACAGGTAGTCGAAACGCCCTTCGGCGGCGAGCCGCTGCACTTCCTGCAGCAGGTCTTCCCGCAGTGTACAGCAGATGCAGCCGTTGCTCATCTCCACCAGTTTCTCTTCTGTATGATGCAGTACATTTTCGTTCCGCACCAGCTGAGCGTCAATGTTCACTTCGCTCATATCATTTACGATAACGGCTACACGTAAATTTTCCTTGTTATGCAGGATGTGGTTGAGCAGGGTGGTTTTGCCTGCTCCCAGGAAACCGCTGAGCACGGTGACGGGGAGCTTGCGCACCGGCTGGCGCAACATGTCCGGTGTGAGTTGGAAGGTGGTCATGGGAATGTTTTATGTGAGGAATTTGATGTGGATAGCGGCCTTTTTTGAGACCGGTGCACAGATATGCCTGCGCTACTAGTGTACAGGGCAGGCATGGCTGTCAATGCCGGTGAACCTCTCCCGGCTCCTCTGCACACACCTTGCAGTTCCGGCATTCCTTCAGGTTCAGCAAATGCGCCCAGACGATCAGCGCAGCGCCTGCCGTGATCACAAACGGTTCCCAGGATTCCGGTGAGAGAAAATGACCTGCCAGCAGGCCACCATAACCTAAGGTGAACAATATCAGCGGACGGATATGGCGGTGCTGCCGATGATACCCCCGGAAAAGCGCCGTATATCCGACAAGAAAGGAAAAACCCAACAACACATATTCCAGCATTTCGTTCTCCAGCATCTCCAGCCCCAGCAGGGGAAGGGCGGTGATCACCAGCGGCAGCATCACGCAATGCACCGCACATACCAGGGAAGCGCCAATACCCAGCGCATCAAGGTTCCATTTAGAGAAAAGATTCGTCCGCATACAGTTCTGATTTTTGTGGGCAACAAAATTATAACATTTTTGCATCATTGTTGCATTTTATGATAACTTTAAGAAAAAAATTCAGCGGGGATGGGTATCTTCACTCGTCAAGAGCACCAGATTGCAACAATGTTGCCATAAAGAAAGGAATATATGATATACACCAGGAACCTTGCTTACGCGCATCCCAACGGAAGGCTGCTGCAGTTTCCGGACATGGCATGTGCGGGAGGGCGCGTACTGCTCATCACGGGGCAGTCCGGCGCCGGAAAAACCACCCTGCTGCACCTGCTCGCCGGTTTGCTGAAGCCCGCTGGCGGAGAGATCAACATCGCCGGAACGGATATACCACCACTCGCGACCGCGGCCATGGACAATTTCCGGGGCAGGCATATCGGCATCATCTACCAGCAGTCGCATTTTATAGCCTCCCTCACGGTAAAGGAAAATCTCCTTCTGCCCGCAGCGCTCTCTTCGAAAGACCATCCGCAGCAGCGGCTGGACGATCTTTCGGCAAAGCTGGGCATCGGCGGGCTCCTGCACAAAAAACCGGCACAACTGAGCCAGGGGGAGCAGCAGCGGGCTTCCATCGCAAGGGCGCTGATCACTTCCCCGCAACTGCTGCTGGCAGATGAGCCAACGGCCAGTCTGGACGACGAAAACTGCATCGCAGTGGCCACCCTGCTGGCAGAGCAGGCGGAACAACAACAGGCCGCACTGCTGATCGTTACGCACGACAGCCGCCTGAAACAAGTTTTTGATCACCATATCGCGCTCTCATGATCTTTCGCATCGCTTTCAAGAACCTTTTACATAAACCGCTCTATGCCACATTATGCTGGCTGCTGCTGGCCTGCAGCACCGCAGTGCTCCTGATGCTGATCGCATTGAGCCGGCAAACAAAAGAACAACTGGAAAAACAGATAGACGGGGTGGACATGGTGCTTGGCGCCAAAGGCAGTCCCCTTCAACTTATCCTCTCCAGCGTATATCATCTGGATGCGCCGACGGGAAATATTTACCTGCAGGAAGCGCAGCGTTTCATGCAGCACCCGATGGTGGAATCCGCGATCCCTCTTTCACTGGGAGATTCTTACCAGGGCTTCCGCATCATCGGCACCACTACTGCCTATCTCGATAAATATAAAGTAAAGCCTGCTGCCGGGCGGGTTTTCTCCGCCCCGATGGAAACGGTGATCGGCGCCAAAGTGGCGGAGCGCAGCGGTCTCAAGACCGGCAGCACATTCGCCGGCACCCACGGGCTGGCGGAAACCGGGCATGTACACGATGAGCACAGTTATGTGGTAACAGGGATACTGCCCCCCACGGGCCTTGCTATCGATCAGCTGATACTGACACCGCTGGAAAGCGTGTGGGCCATGCATGAGCCGGCGGGGCACCACGGGGAGGAACATGAGGACGACGACGATCATACAAGCGACGGCAAAACAGCGCATTCGCATGACGCAAAAGAAGAAGACGGGCATGAACACGGAAGTACGGATGCCGCAAGATATCCGGCCGGCGAAAAACATGAAGCTGGCCGCAACGGTAATGGAGAAGCCGGCCCATCCTCCCCCGGCAAACAGATCACAGCCGTGCTCATCCGCTTCAGAAGCCCGCTGGCACAACTGCAATTCCCCAGGATGATCAACGAGAATACCGCCATGCAAGCCGCCGTACCGGCGATCGAGGTGAACAGGCTGCAATCCCTGCTGGGTTCCGGCGCGGAAGTGCTGCGCATTCTCGGCTGGCTGTTGGCAGGCTTGGCAGCTTGCAGTATTTTTGTAATGCTGGTACAGGGCACACATGAACGCCGGTACGAACTGGCTTTGTTGCGCAGTATGGGCTGTGGAAGGGGCAGACTGCTGGGACTGGTGCTCTCGGAGGCCCTGATCCTGGCGCTGGCTGGCATCGCCGGCGGTTTTTTACTGGGCAGGCTCAGCCTGTGGGTGCTGCAGCAGGAACTGTTTAGCGGGTATCACCTCACCTTTTCAGGGTTATGGAAGGTCTCCGCAACAGAACTGATCACCGCCGCCGCTATCATGGCCGCCTGTTTGCTGGCCGCGTTATTCCCGGCGATCCGGGCATTCCGGCTGAACATCTCAAAAACATTGGCAAATGCTTAAAACAGAAAAAATATTACTCGCCTGCGTGGCCTTCCTGCTGGTTTCCTGCTCAAATATCTCCCAATGGTGCAGGCATTCAGCAGCATCCGCAGGGTACCTTTCCCGATTCATCAGCCTTCGGCAACAGGCAAATGACGATGCAACCCTGCCCGTATCCACTGTAAGTTATGCGGACACCACAACAAGGAATATAAGCTGGAAACAGTTGTCCGATGTTATTTTCGACAGGAAATGGGATGAAAAACTGCAAATGCCGATGCTCTACCCTTCCTTCAGCCGCAACATCAAAGCGCTGAATGGCAAGAACATCGTGATCAGCGGTTATGTCATCCCCCTGGACGTGAAGGACGGCATGTACGTACTGTCCGCCAATCCGAACAATTCCTGCTTCTTCTGCGGCGGCGCCGGGCCGGAAACCATTATGGCCCTGAAATTCAAATCGGGCAAACCCTCATTTCAAACAGACGATTTCGTGAAATTGAAAGGAAGGTTAAGGCTCAATGAGAAAAATATTTACGAATTATACTATAATCTCGATGATGCCGTGCTGGTAGGGAAATAACCCAAACTGTCCTACCTTTGTGTATCCGATCAAGCGGAAATGACATGTCTAAAAAAGCGATCTTTTATATCATCTTCTTTGTACTGCTGAGCGCAGCATTCATGGGCTATTCCGGCCTCATGATCAAGGAAGATTCCGGGGAATTCTTCGGAAAGGAAAAATTACCGGTACTGGGAACGCCCGGCCATACGGTACAGGGCTTTACTTTCCGGAACCAGGAAGGAAAGACCATCACCAAAGCGCATGTAAAAGGCAAGATCTATGTTGCGGAGTATTTCTTTACGACCTGCACCAACATCTGCCCGGTGATGAACAGGAATATGGAAAAGGTCTTTGCCCGGTACAAATCCAATCCCAATTTTCTGATCCTCTCTCATACCTCCGATCCGGATTATGATTCCATTCCGGTATTGAAGGCTTATGCAGAAAAACATGGCGCGGACCCGGACAAATGGCATTTCCTGACCGGGGACAAGATACAGTTATACAAACTCGCCCGTGAAAGCTATCTCGTGGATGACGGCCATTATACAGGGCCTGACGATTTCGTGCATACCCAATGGTTTGCGCTGGTAGACGGTGAAGGCCAGGTACGCGGGCTGTACGAAGGCACAAAAGACAAGGATATTGACAAGCTGATCAAGGATATTGACCGGCTTATGCATGAATAAATCGATTCGCCATGGCTGCAAATGCAAAACAAAAAGAACTCATCGTGCAGTTGTTGCGCTCCAGTAAACTCAGCATTACGGACACGCGTATGAAGATCCTGGAGCTCTTTATGAAAAGCAACGGCGCGCTGGAACACGCTGACTTTGAGAAACTCAGCGGCAAATCATTCGACAGGGTAACGATCTACCGTACACTGCAGACCTTCCTGGACAAAGGGATCGTACACAAAATACCGACTACCGATACGTCCGTACGTTACGCCATCTGTAAATCCGACTGCGGAGAGCATGAGCATCACGATCATCATGTTCACTTCCGCTGTGAGGAATGCGGCAGTACGCAGTGCCTGGATGAGACGGACATCCCGGTCATCCAGCTGCCGAAAGGATACGCCGCACATAATGTGGAAGTGGTGGTCAGCGGCGTTTGCAAGGAATGTAAATAACCCGCTGTTTTTTACGCCACAATCCTGTCGATCTCCTGCTGAACGAAACCGGCCAGTTCCTTCACATACGCCGGAGAAAAATCGAACCTGATCCCCGCTGCTTCGTAAAGTTCCCGTAATGTTCTGGTGTACCCGAGGCTCAGGGCTTTCATATAATTGTCCAGCGCCTGCTCCGGGTTTTCCTTATACTGCTTCCACATGGCAATGGCGCCGAGCTGCGCAATACCGTATTCAATATAATAAAATGGTACTTCAAAAAGATGGAGCTGACGCTGCCAGTTGCTGGCGCGGTAGTTCTCATGCCCGCTCCAGTCGATATTACCTGGCGAGAACTCATCCATGATGCGCACCCATTCGGCGGTACGCTCTTCCACGGTATGCTGCGGATGCTCGTACACCCAATGCTGGAACTTGTCTACCGTAGCGATCCAGGGGAAGATATTGATGGCGCGTTCCAGTTGCTGCAGCTTTGCGCGGCGCAGTTCTTCCGGATCGCTGAAAAAGATATCCCAATGGTCCATGCTGAACAGCTCCATGCTCATGCTGGCTACTTCCGCAATCTCCATCGGATATTCCTTGAAGGAGCTGAGCGGCAGGTTATGACTGAGGAAAGAGTGAATGGCATGGCCGCCTTCATGCACGATGGTGGTCAGGTCTTTCATCTGACCGGCGGCATTCATGAATATGAACGGCACTCCGGTTTCCGCCAGCGGGCAGTTGTAGCCGCCGGGCGCTTTATTCTTGCGGCTATCCAGATCCAGCCGGCCCATATTTTTCATCACACGCAGGCAATCTCCGAAAAAGGGACGGAGGCGGGAAAAGCAGGCGATGGACCTATCGATCATTTCCGCTCCGTTGGTGAAGGGTTCCAGTGGTTTGGTACCGGCAGGCTCCGCATCGCCGTCCCAGGGTTTCAGCGCATCCAGCCCAAGTTTGAGGCGTTGCCTTTCCAGAGACTGCCTCACCAGCGGAAGGATATGTTCTTTCACTGCGGCATGGAACTGAAAGCAATCCTCCTTGGCATATTCGAACCGGCCCAGTTCTTCGAACTTGTAATCACGGTAATTGGCAAAGCCGGCATTCTTCGCTATCTGATGACGTTTTTCCACCAGCTTTGAATACAGCTCGTCGAGGTTCACCTTGTCCTGCAAACGGCGCGCGGCCGTTTTGGTGAACACTTCTTCCCGCAGTGCACGGTCCGGGTTCTCCAAGAACTTCGCGGCCTGCTGCAGGGTATATTCCTGTTCTTTTATTTTGATGGTCATCGCACCGGATATGACGCCGTACTGCTGGGCCATTACGCTCAGCTCCGCCTGAATAGGCACATTCGCTTCATGGAACAGCTTCACCTGCTTTTTTACATTCCGCAGGTAAGGGAAATACACTGCGGGATCAAGCTGTTCCGTAAACCGGCAATCCAGCAGCTTCCGGTTCAGCGCATCGGCATGCGGCTGCAGTTTAGGCTGTATTTCCATGCAGAAATAGGTGAACGCTTCTTCATATGCCTTGTTCGCTGTATCCTGCGTCATGCGGATCTGCCGCCAACAAGCGTCCTCACTGATCACGGCTTCCACTTCGCTCATGTCGGCCAGCCATTTTTCCAGTTCATCAAGACTGTTGATCTCCTGCTTTTCCAGGGTGATGAAATAGGGTTCCAGCGCCTCCCAGGTGGTTACGGTAAAATCTTCCGGCAGAAAGCGCCTGGGTGGCTTTGTGATATTTGCAGATGGTGTCATCGTTTAACTTTTGAGTATCGATAAAATTAGCTAACAAATCCCGATGAAAAAAATCAGGGGGGAATACTTCTCCTGGTTGGCGGCTATCCTGTATTTTTATGTGGATGAAAATTTTGGCGCGGACATCATCAATCAAAAAACAATGATGGAAAAAGTGGAGCACACAACGCTGATAAATGCCGTTCCTGCTAAAGTCTGGAAGTACCTGACGGACCCGGACCTGATGAGAAGCTGGATGGGTGAGCCGGAAATGAAAATTGAAGTGCTTACGGACTGGGTGGTGGGTAATCCGGTGGTCATTAGAGGATTTCATCATGCAGCATTTGAAAATAACGGCACCGTTATGGCGTTCGACCCGCACAGGGTCCTGCAGTACAGTCATTTCAGCTCAGTCTCACGACTACCGGACACCGCGGAGAACTATTCGGTCATTACGTTTCTGCTAACGCCTGTTGAGGGGCAAACTTCGTTAACGATAAGGGTTGAAAATTTTCCCACGGAAACCATATACAGGCACCTTGCCTTTTATTGGCGGGGCATACTCGTTCTACTAAAGCAACGCATCGAGACAACTGTATCCGCGGAATAAAACAAAATCATTATCCGCATACATGTACGAAAAATGCACAGGCCTCTTGCTGACAGGAGTTCTTTACAGGCAAGCCCCGTTTGAAGGCCAATCATCGAAAACCTTCCTCTATGACGGTTTTTCAGGACCGATGGTATAAGAAAGCGGATAATCATTAAAACAAAAAGAGCGTGCATCATACAGACACACGCTCCAATGTTCTATAAATAAGAAGTAATTACTCTTCCGTTTTCTTCTTCTTTGTTGCTTTCGGCTTTTTCTCTTCACCTTCCGCTGTTGCGGCTTTTTTTGCGGCGGCTTTCTTTTTGGGCGCTGGTTTTTCTTCACCGGCCGGAGCTTCTGCTTCAGGAGCTTCTTCTTTCTTCGCCTTGGCTTTTGTTGCCTTTGCTTTCGGCTTTTCTTCTTCCACCGGAGCCGCGGCTTCCGCTTCAGGAGCTTCCTCAGCTGCTTCTTCCTCGAATTTCAGCAGATCATTGGTTTTGAGGATGGCATACCATTTCACCATCTTTTTCATGTCGCTTACATATACGCGCTCATCGTCAAACTCGGGAAACACATTTTTAAAGTAAGCCTTTACAGTATTGTTATCTGCTTTCGCATCAGCAAGCGGAAATTTGGCTTCCTGTTCCTGCATGGCTTTGAAAACAGCCGACAGGTTTACGTTCTCGCCGGTTGTAAACACTTCGATGCTTTCCAATGGGGTAAAATTATGTACCCGGGAAGATACAAAGCGTGTACTTTTATCTTCGAGCGATCTCACAATAGCGCCATCCTGTTTGCTGGCCAGCAATTGGAATAATCCGCCTAACCCGGTTACTGCAACAATTTCTCTGTACTGCATGTTTTCATTTTTAAGAAGGGCAAATATAAAAAATTAGCAATAGATATTGTCCTGACAAATTTTCATTCCGCCGTTTAACCGCCAAAAATCAGTTTCCGGCCAATACCAGCGGCAATTTCCATGCCCCAACCTGTCCATTTTGATCAAAAACCTGCACAAATATAACATAGATACCCGGCAGGGCGTTCCCTCCGGTATCTGAAATGCCATCCCAGCTGATCCGCCCGTTAACGGAAAGCAGCAGATTGCGGGCAAGATGGCGCACGGGCCGGCCCTGAGCATCAAATATGCTGATATTGGCCGTTTGCCCCTGCCGGAGGTCCCAGGCCAGGAGGGCTACATCATTATTGCCGTCGTTATCCGGACTGAACACCTCGTTGGACAGCACAAAGCCGCTGTTCAGCGGCGATGCCGGCCGAAACTGGGAATTGGCCTTTCCCGGTGTGCCGTAACCTGCGGTAGCGGCGGCGGAATGCCAGTTATGCGGATCACCGGTGGGATGATCAAAATGAAGCCGTTCCAGCGATACGCCCCGGGTTTGCTGCAGAATGCCGTGGTGCCAGGATTTTTTATAGTGCAGTTCGTCAATGATCTGCCCATCTGACCGTAGCAGTACGATATTGCCTTCGTCCGGCGGCAGCGTTGGCAGGGAAGATATTCCCTGTGCGGCGCCGCAGGTATAATAACGGCAAAGCGCCATCTCCGCAGTGTAGGCGATGTAATCTCCCGGTAAACAGAGAAAAGGGCTGCTGACAAGCGGAACAGCCTGTTTCAGCAAACCGTCCGCATCCCGGGAAGCGAAATACAGTTTATCCAGTTCTATTGCTTTATTGCTGCGGTTGAATATTTCCACGAAATCCGCCGCACCCTGTGGCGGGTCGAACAATATTTCATTGATCACCAGGTCCAGGCTGTCCGGTTTAACAGGCAGGGCGAATGATACGGGGCCTTGCAACGGCAGTGTTCTTCCGGCACAATCCTTCACATCCCTTACGGTGAGCGCACCCGGCCGGACGGCTGTTTTCAGGCGCAGGGAAACCACATCAAAAAGCGGTGGCGCCGCACTGATGCTTTCTATCTCCGGAAGGTCATAACAGGCCGGATTGCAGGCGGACAGGCTGTCCAGCCCACCTGAAAAATGCAGTTGCAGGCGCATGCTATCCGGAACGGATATACGAACCAGTGAAGGCAGCAGCGGTGCTGAAATTGGTCCGGCAGCGGTATTGTCTCTTCCCGGTGTTCCGCCGGCCACATCTGCGGAAACCTTCCAGTTCTCAGCACCGGCGCAGGGCCAGCGAATGTCTTTCATTTCCAGGCTCCATCCCCCTGCATCCCTGATGCTGCCTTCATACCATGATTTGCTGTAGGCCACGGCATGTATCAGTGTTGCCTGCGGATCGTACAGGGAGAGGGTTGCGCCATCATTCGGCAATGCGGGAAAAGTTCCGGCATCAATGGCGGGATGAAAAAAAGGAAAGGCCGTTCTCCCGCAAACCACCACAAGGCTATCCGGCTGCAAAATGTAATCCGGAAGTGTTGTGGCGGCGCTGCCTGTGCGCAGCACCCATCCTTTCAGATTGATGGCGAAGGGCGTAACATTACGCAGTTCCGCATATTCATATTCCGGCAATCCGGCGGATGGTGTGGGATCAGCCATTATTTCGTGTATCAGCACATCATAACGGCCGGGTGTATAGTGCAATACATCAGCTTCAGCGGGTTTCATGGTATTACCGTTCATATCCATGATATCCTTGATGAACAGGGTCGTACTGACGCCATTCTGCAGCGGCTCCCGCAAAATGATCCGCACGGCGTCCGCTTCCCAGGTGATGTGCTGCACTTCCGGCAGGTAATTACCGGTGTTGCAGGCGGACAGGCTGTCTACCGGCTCGGAGAACCGGATCAGTATTTCCCCCGCGCTCAGGGCCGTAACTAATGCGATCTCCGGCGGAGTGGTGTCTGCTTCAAGCGGACGAATGGAAATATCATCAAAATAATGCCGGTTGAAAAATGAAGCGGTGGACTGGCGGACCTTTATGCCGAAATGTTCCCCCGAGGGGTAGGTTTGGTCCGTTGCCATCCCTTCCGGCACATTGTTGGTGAACAGGCGCCATTCTCCGGCTTCCGTGCGCGTGACCCGTATTTTCAGGGGAGCAATGGTCACACCGTCCCGCCCGTCGATGAGTTTTACGGCAGGTGAGCCGGGAGGCTGCCGGTAAAGGCTTGCTTCGTCCGCCGTATTCCCGATGCGCACGAAATAACCGGTGGAAAGGCTTTCATCCGGTGCCAGCAGGTACACATCCGCATAATTGACGGAGGAAGTGGCAAGGTCCAGATGCACCCACCATTCCCATTCCAGGGCGCCGGACAGCGTTACGGGGGAGGAAAGGTAGAATGTGCTGTTGGGAACGTTGTGGCGGCTCCGCAACATGCCGCCTGTCACCAGGAATGAAGTGTCCATTCCCTGCCAGGAGGGATGCTGTGTAAAATCGCCATCGTCAAAATTGTCGGAAAACTGGCCAAAGGCCATGGTTGGGATGGCTGCAATAAGCAGACAACAAACAACGGGTTGCATAACAGAAGAATTTAATGAGTCAACAAAGTCATCGAATATAAAAAAAATCTTGGTTTTCTGTAGTAATTTTGGCGTCTCTTATAAAACAATCATAATACACGCACAATGAAAGTAGCCGTAGTAGGAGCTACCGGACTGGTAGGCTCTAAAATGTTGCAAGTGTTAGCGGAAAGGAATTTTCCCGTAACGGAACTGATACCCGTTGCTTCCGAGAAGTCTGTGGGCAAGGAAGTAATATTCAAGGGTAAGCCGTTCAAGGTGGTGAATGCTGATACGGCTATTTCCATGAAGCCGAATGTGGCTATTTTCTCCGCGGGTGGTGGTACGTCCCTTGAATGGGCGCCAAAATTTGCGGCGGCAGGTATTACGGTGATAGACAATTCTTCTGCCTGGCGGATGGACCCGGAAAAGAAACTGGTGGTACCGGAAGTAAATGCTTCCGCGCTTACGCCGGAAGACAAGATCATTGCCAATCCCAACTGTTCCACTATCCAGATGGTGCTGGTGCTGGACCCCCTGCATAAAAAGTATGGCATTCAGCGTGTAGTGGTATCCACCTATCAGTCCGTGACCGGTACCGGTGTAAAAGCGGTAGACCAGCTGATGAACGAGCGGAAGGGCATTGAAGGGGAAAAGGCCTATGCGCACCAGATCGACCTGAATGTGATCCCGCAGATCGATGTGTTCCTGGACAATGGTTATACCAAGGAGGAGATGAAGATGGTGAAGGAAACGGTGAAGATACTGGGTGATGAAAATGTAAAAGTGACGGCGACTACTGTGCGCATACCAGTGATCGGGGGGCATAGCGAGAGCGTGAACATAGCGTTCTCCAATGATTTTGATCTGGATGAAGTGCGCAGCATTTTAAGTCAGACGCCCGGTGTGATCGTGGTGGATGAGCCGGCAGCCGGCAAGTACCCGATGCCGAAAGATGCCCATGATAAGGACGAGGTTTTCGTTGGCCGTATCCGCAGGGATGAAACGCAGGCTAACACTTTAAATCTCTGGATCGTGGCAGACAATTTACGGAAGGGAGCGGCAACAAATGCGGTGCAGATAGCCGAATATCTGCAGCAAAAAAACTGGATATAATCATTTCATAAAAAATTGTTTATCAGGGATGACGGATGCAGATACATCCGTCATCTTTTCTTTATAAAAAGGTATAAAGCTGTCATTCAGGTATTTATCATCTTCCTGATCTTCATTGTTTGATATTAAATTTCAATTGCCATCAGCATCGTCATTTTATCTTTCCCTTATTCTCAATGTTTTATACGGCTGCATGCTTGGAATTTGAATTTTTTTACTGTAAATTCACTTCCCCTTCCTTTTACGATGAAGGATATACGAATAAATCTGTTCTTTAGTGCAACTGTAAGAGTGCCTACTGGCTTGCGTTTACCACAATTGTATATGTATGATTTAAAAACTACACGGAAGTAGTATTGATTTGTGGGGTTTAAGTTTCAACTTTGGTATTACAATCCTATGCTAATAAATTATTTACCAATTTTTCCATGACAACTAAACTATCAAACTAAACACCCTTTTTCCTATGAAAACCAACACGAACCGTGAGCTTTTGTTAATGCACAAGTTTACTGAAGAGTGGAGTACTAATTTCTCATCACAGGTATCCCGGATCATGAACATCGTTGATCAGAAAGACACACTGGATGGAATTATGCCGATCATCGAAGTAGCGAATGTGTATAACCAACGCTTTGCCCAGACAAGAATTGACAAAGAAAACCTTTTGAAAAACCGTAAATCACGTCCGTTTGAGTTTTTGATACACAAGAATTGATTTACTGTAACCATTTAGCTTCATGTTCGCCTGCACAGCCTTGAATGTGTTTTGCGGCAAAGACATGCACCATTGAAAGACACTAGTTGCCGGAAGATCCAACCTCCGGTAACTAGTACACAAAGATGCGCAAACGGGCAAGCGCATTGATCAATCGTCCAGCGCCCGGTTAAGGAAATTCACAAAAGGCTGCATTACGGCAAAAGTGCGCAGGATATCCCTGACAAGGGTTGGCTGCGTGGCAGCATCATCTGAAATGTTATGGGTAACAACCAGGCTTTTCAGTTTGATGTAAGCGATCGCGGGATTGTCTTCATGATAGCCCTGGGGAGCTGTTTTAAGTGTGTCGCCATTGACCTTCCCGAAGTACCGGATAAATTCTTTCTGCCCTACAACGCCCTGAAATTCCGGGAAATTATAGTCTATTTCCTGCCGTATCTTTTTTATAACGGGAGTATCGGGCATCCAGATCCCTCCGCCTGCAAAGCTGCCTCCGCCCGGTTCCAGGTGAAAATAATACCCTGCATACGGGCTTTTCTTGCCTCCTTTCGAAAAAGAAGCGCCCATATTGGCCTTGTACGGCGTTTTGTCTTTCGAGAACCTCACATCTTTATAGATACGGAATACACAGTCCTTTACCTTTAGTCCTTCGAGGTTTGGGTCCATTTTTGCAAGGCCGTCGACGATCTGCTGCACCAGTGTTTCAAAATCTTCCTTTGCCTGCTGGTACTGGGTCTTGTTTTCGTCGAACCAGGGCTTGTTGTTATTCTGTCTGAGGTCCTTCAGAAATTTCAGTGTGGAACGTTGTAGCATATGATTCAACCCCCTTTTGGGCGCTAAAAGATACAAAAACTCCTGTATGCCAAAGAGAAATTTTCCCAGGGCATACAGGAGCCTGTAAAGAAGGGCCGACTAAATTAATCGGCCCCTGAGCATAATGGTTTGGTTAAACCTTCTTATATGAGCCAGTATTCTAAGGTCAGAATTTATAGATCGCAGCCAGCAACACGTTGGCAGAGACTTTTTTCGTAGACTCTTCTTTCTTCATGAAGATGTTCTGGGAAGCCTGGTCCATCCGCACTTCCGGTATCAGCGTAAACCCTCCGACCTTGTAGTTTCCTGACAGAGTAAGTGCGAACACATTACCGCCGTCCGGGTATTCCATCGCATCGGTGAACAGCTTGATATTATCTTTATCCTGCAGGTACTCGCCGCGCAGGGTAAGGCCGAAGCTTTCAGAAGGATCATAGTTCAGATACAGCGCAGAGCCGAACCAGTTGGTATTTACACCATTCTTGTACATGCTGTAGGTACCGTTATATCCCAGGCCGAATTTTTCCGCAACCTGGTAGGTGATCACAGCATCAAACTGGTCGTTACGCGTCTGGAAAGTATCCCGTCCGCCGATGTAGTTCAGGTAGAAAGCAAAAGGTATGCTTTCCGGTGAATAGCCATATTGCGCGCCTATGAACTTGATACCGGTCCAGCTGGCTGTTTTCAGGTCCGTAGGGTTGAACACACCCACCATCAGGCTATGGTCTCCGAAGGAGAAGTCCGCCTTCACACCGGTGTGGAAGAAGGGTCCGTAGGAGAACATGTAAGACATGCTGTAGTTCCTGTTGGCATATGCATCCACCAGCTCATAACCTACGTGCGTACCGAAGCTGCCCATGGTGAATTTGAGCCAGTCGGTCGGCGCATAGTTGATATACAGCTGTTTGATCGCCAGGCGGGTATTTTCATCGTTGTACGCAAATTCTTCCGCACGCTGTCCGAAACCGAGGTCAGCTACAAAGCCTACGTTCTTGAATGAACTTTCGAGTTTCAGGGAGACCATGCCCAGCTCGAATGAGTTATGCGAGTTGGTGAAGCTGGTCTTGTTATCAGTATTATTCTCGTTCAGGTTATACTTGTAATAAACGTCTGCGTATCCGGATAATTTAAAGCCGACAGGCAGCAGGCGGGTGGAATCAGCGTCCTGGGCTGAGGTTGACATTGCAATAAAAACAGCCAGTAGTACGAATAAACTTTTTCTCATTATACGGGATTTTTTGGTTAATAAAATGATAAGGCTGCTGCGTGTTGAGGTGCTGAATGTGAATATCGGGGCATGATACTCCCGGATCGCTCATCATCACAGTACGCGGCCGCATGGCTGACAGCCTGCGCTGTGATGATGAACAATAAATCCGGGGATCAAACAAAAATCTCTCTAAACCAGTCTGAAAATAATATTAGCCCTGTACGGCCGGCTCCTGTTCTTTCAGGTGACCGTTACCGTTAATGCTCAAGTTATTGGGATGGTAAATCTCATTGTGTTGGGTAACGTCCAGACCCAGCTCTTCTTCTTCTTCAGTTACACGGAGCGGGTGGATCATATTGATCAGCTTGAAGATAGCCCAGGATACGGTAAAGCTGTAGGCTACTACCAGCAGCAGGCCGATCGCTTGTTTGTAGAAGAGGTCGAAGTTACCATATGCCCATCCGTCAGCGCCACCGGCGTTAATGGCTGTAGAAGCAAAAATACCGGTCATCAGCATACCTGTCATACCACCTACACCATGGCAGGGGAATACGTCCAGTGTATCATCGATGGATGATTTATTCTTGTAGTGTACCACGATATTGGAAATGATCGCCGCTACAAAACCGATCACCAGGCTCTGGGGAACGCCCACAAAACCGGCCGCAGGTGTAATGGCTACGAGACCAACTACAGCGCCGATACAGAAGCCGAGCACAGATGGTTTCCTGCCGCGGATCACATCAAAGAAGATCCAGGAAAGGCCAGCAGCAGCGGTAGCCGTATTGGTGGCTGCAAAAGCAGTTACAGCCAGGGCGTTAGCGCCGAGTGAAGAACCTGCGTTAAAGCCGAACCAGCCGAACCAGAGGAGACCGGTACCGATCAGTACAAAGGGAATGTTGGCGGGTTGCAGTTCCTGCTTGGCAATATGCGCTTTACGGCGCTTCAGTACCAGGGCACCGGCAAGAGCGGCGCAACCGGCAGAAATATGTACCACTGTACCACCGGCGAAGTCAAGCACACCCAGTTTAAAGAGAATGCCGTCTGCATGCCAGGTCCAGTGTGCGATAGGTGCATATACCAGCAGGCTGAAGAGCACCATGAACAACACATAGGAAGTAAAGCGGATACGCTCTGCTACCGCACCAACCACAAGGGCAGGCGTGATCACCGCAAATTTGAGCTGGAACAGCGCAAACAGCAGGATGGGAATAGTTCCCCAGGGCTCGCCGGAAGCTACGCCGCTAAAGAAAAAGTAGGTCGTGGGATCACCGATCAACCCGCCCTTGGAATCACCAAATGCGAGGCTGAAGCCTACCACTACCCAAATGATGCTGATGAGGCCAGTGGCAATAAAGCTCTGCATCATAGTGGAGATCACATTCTTTCTGTTCACCATCCCTCCATAAAAGAAGGACAGCCCGGGGGTCATCAGGAACACCAGAGAGGTGGCCACGAGAATCCAGGCAATATCTGCAGCATCATACTTGCTTGCATCACTAAATGTGGGAACGGTCGGGACAAAAAGACCAATTACTGCAAGCGCAGTCAAAAAAATAAATGGCAGATAATCCTGAAATGAAGTTTTCTTCATAGCGTTTCATTTTAAAATTCGAAATAAAAGTAGGCAGTACGTTTAAAACATCAAATAGATGGCCTGAAATATGGAAAACTTCGAAAAAATGGGGAGATATGGGGTTCTAAAAGCAATCATATAATGAATAATCAAAATATAAATATTGCTTTTACGGGTTTGAGAGTGTTAAGAGAAGGTTAAATTTCTTCACAATAGATTTATTATCAAACATTTAATGAAATCCAGGAAGGAAATTACAAAATTCTAAATTTTGCCGGGGCAGACCGTACTACAAAATTGACAAAACCGACTTAATTGGATATATATAAATCAATTAGATATTACAATCATTTATTCTGTTCGGTTCAAAACAGCACAATCATACCATTCAAATTACAATTAATTCTATATGACATTAGTTATTCAGGCGCCTATTTCCGCTTCATATTTTCCAGATCCTGCTGCATGGTGAACATCTGATCCCGGAGGCGGGCCGCCTCCATAAAATCGAGGTCTTTTGCGGCCTTTTCCATGTCTTTCCGCACCCTGGCAATAGACTTCTCCATTTGCGGGATGCTTTTGATCGTATCCTGATTATACACGGCTGCATCTTCGGCCACTATGGCCATTTCATCGTGCACGGCATAGGGTGATGAATCATCGAAATGACGAATTTCCAGCACGGAGGTCTGCCCCATGATCTGCTCTTTGGATTTTCGTACGGTCATGGGCGTAATACCGTGCAGCTCATTATATTTCCGTTGTTTCTCCCGCCGGCGGTCAGTTTCATCGATGGTGCGCTGCATGCTGTCCGTGACCTTGTCTGCATAAAAGATCACCATGCCATCCACATTCCGGGCCGCACGGCCTGCGGTCTGCGTCAGGGAGCGTTCATCGCGCAGAAACCCTTCCTTGTCCGCATCCAGGATAGCCACCAGGGAAACTTCGGGCAGGTCAAGCCCTTCCCTCAGCAGATTGACCCCTACCAGCACATCTATATTCCCGAGCCGCAGGTCCCGGAGGATCTCCACACGTTCCAGGGTGTCCACTTCCGAGTGGATGTACCTGGATTTAATATTGATACGATGCAGGTATTTGTCCATTTCCTCGGCCATGCGCTTCGTGAGCGTGGTCACCAGCACGCGGTCTCCCTTCAGCACTCTCTTGTCAATTTCATCCAGCAGGTCATCTACCTGGTTCTTGCTGGGCCGCACTTCAATCGGCGGGTCCAGCAGGCCGGTGGGCCGCACGATCTGCTCAATAACCACGCCTTCTGTTTGCTGCAGCTCGTACTCACCGGGGGTGGCACTTACAAAGATGGTCTGGTTCAGCAGGTTCTCGAATTCATGAAAGTTCAGGGGGCGGTTATCCAGCGCGGAGGGCAGCCGGAACCCGAAATCCACCAGCGTCAGCTTGCGGGAGCGGTCTCCCCCGTACATCCCGCTGACCTGGGGGATGGTCACATGGCTTTCATCTATCATCAGCAGGAAATCTTTCGGGAAGTAATCCAGCAGGCAGAACGGGCGCGTACCGGGGCGGCGGCGGTCCAGGAACCGGGAATAGTTCTCGATACCGCTGCAATAACCGAGTTCCCGGATCATTTCCACATCATAATTCACCCGTTCAGATAACCGTTGCGCTTCGATCAGTTTGCCGTTCGCCTTGAAATATTCCACCTGGGCCGTCAATTCGTCCTGTATTTCGTGCAGTATCTGCACCATCATATCCTTCGGGGCCAGGTAAAGGTTTGCGGGGAAGATGGCGGCCGTATCCAGCACGCCGATCCGTTTACCGTTGTTCACATCAAAACTCTCGATCTCCTCGATCTCATCCCCGAAGAAGGTGATGCGGTAACCGTAATCCACATACGGCAGGTTGATGTCCACTGTATCGCCCTGCACCCGGAAATTACCCCGGTTGAAATCGCCGGTGGTGCGGGTATAGAGGGCATTGACCAGTCCGTGCAGGAGGGTGTTGCGGCCGATCGTGAGCCCCTTGTGCAGCCGGATGATGCCATTTTCAAAGTCGGTAGGGTTACCCATACCATATATACAGGATACGCTGGCCACCACAATAATATCCCGCCTGCCGGACAGCAGGTTGGACGTTGCGCGGAGGCGGAGCTTGTCCAGCTCCTCATTTATGGCCAGGTCTTTTTCAATATAGGTATCGCTGACAGGCATATAAGCCTCGGGCTGATAGTAATCATAGTAGCTCACGAAGTACTCCACGGCATTTTCGGGAAAGAACTGTTTGAACTCACCATAGAGCTGGGCAACGAGGGTCTTGTTATGCGTCAGCACCAGGGTCGGTTTCTGTACGTTCTGGATCACATTGGCTACCGTAAACGTTTTTCCCGAGCCGGTGACACCGAGCAGGGTCTGGTACCTTTCGCCATCCTGGAGGCCTTCGGTCAACTGGCGGATGGCTTCCGGCTGGTCGCCGGCTGGCTGATATGGTGCATGGAGCTTGAATGGCATAATGATATCGGGTTTAATATGGGTACACAAATTTCGGATTTTGAAAGGGAAAGGCGAAATTCGATCGTTAAAAGTCGCTAAATACGTTTACATGGGAAAGTATTCTTTAAAAGGGTTCATGGCATTGGTGCTGATAACCGGCACCTTGTCCGCCAAAGCATGGGGCCCGGTGGGCCACCGCGTCATAGCCGAGATCGCGTCCATGCATCTTACACCGAAGGCGCAGCAGGCCATCCGCGCCATCATCGGGCAGGAAACGCTGGCTATGATCGCCAACTGGCCGGATTTCATCAAATCTGATACCACAGGCATTTACAATCATACTTCCACCTGGCATTATCTTGATTTCCCCGGTCATTGTACACGGGAGGAATATGACCGGCTGCTGGCCGCAGCCAAAGGGGAGAATCTGTACAGCCAGACCATGGCCATGATCCGGGAGCTGAAAGATCCCTCAACCCCGGCGGACCGGCGGCGGTTTGCACTGAGCTTCCTCGTGCATATGATCGGCGATATGCACATGCCGCTCCATGTAGGCCGGGATGAAGATATGGGCGGCAACAAGATCTCCGTGACCTGGTTCGACCGGCCCACCAATCTCCACCGGGTATGGGACGAGCACCTGATAGACTTCCAGCAATACAGTTATACCGAGTACGCGGGGCTGCTGAACCGGGTGGTGACAAAGCACAAACGGGCCGCCCTGCAAGCCGGCAGCGTGCAGGACTGGATGTGGGAATCCCATGTGTTGTCTGACAAAATCTACGACCGCACCAATGCCGGGGACAAACTGAGCTACCGCTACAACTTCCTGTTTATGGAAGATTTGAATGCCCAGCTGACAAAAGGCGGCTTCCGGCTGGCGAAGATATTGAACGAGGCATTTAAATGATCCTGTTGACCCCGGTTCATTAAAAAAGCCCCTGGCCGATCAGTGATCTTCCAGGGGCTTTATATATTTTGTCCGGTCTATACGAGGTCAATATCGAAGTTCACCAGCTGCACGAACTGTTCCAGCCGTGCGGAAATATCTTCCTTGCTGATCTCCCGGAGACGCTGCGCACCGAATTTCTCCACACAGAATGAGGCCATGGCAGAACCTACGATGATTGCGGTCTTCATATTCTCAAAAGAGATGTCCCTGGTTTTAGCCAGGTGGCCTACAAAACCGCCGGCGAAGGTGTCTCCGGCTCCGGTGGGGTCAAATACTTCTTCCAGTGGCAGGGCCGGAGCAAAGAAAACATGATTCTCGTGGAACAGCAGTGCGCCATGTTCCCCTTTTTTGATGATCAGGTAACGGGGCCCCATAGTAAGGATCTTGTTAGCTGCTTTTACAAGAGAATATTCCCCCGTCAGCTGCCGCGCTTCACTGTCATTCACCATGAGCACATCCACCATTTTCAGTGTTTTGAGCAGGTCATCCAGCGCCACATCCATCCAGAAGTTCATGGTATCCATGACAATAAGCTTCGGACGGGGGTTCATCTGGCTGATCACGCTCATCTGCACCTGCGGTGTGAGATTACCCAGTAC
Organism: Chitinophaga sp. XS-30; assembly: GCF_008086345.1. Taxonomy (NCBI): domain Bacteria; kingdom Pseudomonadati; phylum Bacteroidota; class Chitinophagia; order Chitinophagales; family Chitinophagaceae; genus Chitinophaga; species Chitinophaga sp. XS-30. Next base: position 747,356 of record NZ_CP043006.1, read on the forward strand.
CAGGAACTCGCTGCCCTGGTAGCTATCGGGGATCACCGGCTGAAAATCGGCCAGTACATTCAGCTCCGTAACGAGGGTATCACGGGAGTTCATGTCCAGGTGATACTTTCCCGCCCAGTAAAAGGATTTTTCGTCTTTCTTTACCTGTACGCCTTCCAGGGCTACGCCCCTTTTTACCAGGCTATCCAGTTCTTCCTGCGGGAAATCCCCGCCGATCACAGACACCTGATTCACTGGTTTTACAAAATTAGATGCAGCCCAGGCAATAAAGGATGCGGAGCCGCCAACGATTTTATCCGATTTACCAAAGGGCGTTTCAATATCATCGAAAGCCATGGTACCTACAACGGTAAGAGACATGTAATGGTTTGATTAAAGGTTGAAAAACGCAGCAAATGTAATCAATTGCCGGGCATTTACAGTCCCTTTCCATCAAAATGATCCCGGCCTCCGCTTTCCTCCGGTTTCACCGGCTGAATATCGCTGCACCCGTTATAATGGTCGGAGGCGGGGCGGGATTCGCCGGTTTAGCAGGCTTCACTAAACTTTATGATGACAATATTGATCATCGAAAGCACGCTTTCAAAATTTCACCGCCCGTTTCCTGATACAGCCATATCATATGATAAAGGCATCCTCCATCCGTCAAAAAAGGCAGTGGCATCGCAAAAAACGGATTTTTTTGTAGTCCGGAACAAGCCACAGCATTGAATTGTGATGAGAAAGAAAGATTTTTTTAAATGAATGGATGAATTTCTTTGTAACATTTTAATTCCAGCCCCGTTTTATCTAAGTCTCACAAAAGGGACTACACTTAACCTAATTATTAAACCAAGCTTTTAAAAACGGAAATCATGCTTATCCTTAAAAACCGGGCTCTCGGACTGAGCCTGCTGGCTACTGCTGTGTTTGGAATCACCCTTGCTTCCTGCTCTGATGATGATCCCAACCCACCGGCCAAACGTTCCAAAGAGTACCCTTTAACCGTATCTACAGGCACCGGCGGAGGTAAAGTGACCCTGCAGGAATTAACAGATTCCACTTTCACGATGACCATCCGTATCGACAAGTCTACCAAGGACACTACTTACAACTTTGTACTGTTCAACGGCACTAAGGATACGACCGTACTGGATACTTTCCATCTTGTAAAAACGGTTAAAAGTGCAACTACCGGCGCTCCGGTTGAAGCCAAATGGGAAAATGTAAAACAGATCACCATCGGTGAAACCACTAAAAAATGGAACTATGACAGCGTACTGAAGTACAGAGCGTTTGCACGTGTAGCGTTCGTAGATAAGGGCGCAACTGTAAAAGACAGTGTGGTGGCCATTGGCAACATCGGCAGCGCACAATAATATTTGCAGCTATTTGTTTAGTTGATAGATGGAGAAAGAGGTTGTATCAATGATACAGCCTCTTTATTTGTGAGATGACTACCCATGCTGTATAACACTCCGGATTTAAAATGTGTTCCATAGTCCAATATTTCAAAGAGCTAAGCTATTCTTTAATAGCTGTTATTTAAACACGCCGTTGCCCGGGCGTTTACTGCTGCGTTTGGAACCGGGATTGAAAACCCTTCGGTACAGCGGCTTATTGCATTGCGATGCGGCTGAAAAATTTCATGCATAATCAAAGTCTTCGAACCAAAGTGCATCGTTTTAATAACGCCCGGGGTCCTATAACGACAATAGCCGGATAAATCCGGCCATTGCTTGTATATGATAGGATATGGTTCATGGTGGGAAAGACTTCCCTGTCAGAACATCTTACTGCGTTAACCTGTGTGCTAATTCCTTAGTACCTTAAATTCCGTTCTCCGGTTAAGCTGCCTTCCCTCCGGATTGTCCTTTCCGTTGGGTAAAGTATTGGGCGCTACCGGCCTGGCTTCACCATAGCCTTTGCTGATCACTCTTTCTTTCTGAATACCCTTGCTGATGAGATAATCCACACAGGCTTTAGCGCGGGCATCCGAAAGTTTCAGGTTGTATATGTCGGTGCCCTTGCTATCGGTATGTGCGCCCAGTTCTATTTCCATCTTGGGATTATCCAGCAGAAGGTAGTAAAGTGTATCCAGTACCTCGCGGGATTCCGGACGCAATGAGGCCTTATTGTAGTCGTAGAAGATATTGTCGATCACGATCGGTTTGTCGATCTCGAAACGTTTCAGGCAAACGGAGGGGTTCATCATGGAATCAACCATGGTCAGTTGTTCTGAGTCGAAATTGAAGTTCTTCGAGAAATAATTTTCCTTTTCTATCAGCACTTTGTATTTCCGGTTCATATCCACTTCGAACATGTAGCTTCCTGATGTGCTGGTGGTTTGTGTTTCCAGCACATTGCGCTGCGTACTGTCCAGCAACGTGATCTTTGCTCCTGCCAGCGGTTGCCCGTTCTCGCAATCCAGCACCTGGCCTCCGGCCATTTTGGCTTTACGCCTGACGGCAAAGATCTCCAGGCAGCATACAGATTCCCGGTCGGAGCTGATATATCCTTTCTGCAAAGCGTTATTGGCCTGAAGCGCGGCATAATACAAATCGTCCTTTGCGGAGTTGAGCGGATATCCCATGTTTTCGGGAGCGGACCATCCGGTGAAGCTGCCTTTGCTGGAAAAGAAATCCAGTCCGCCAAAACCGGTGCGGCCATCTGTACTGAACACCAGCACCTGTTTTGCCGGATCATAGAAAGGAGCGCTTTCTTCATCTTTGGTATTGACGGATGTCCCCAGATTGGTAGCATTGCTTAACCCCCCACTGCTGTTGACGGTGCAATACCAGAGGTCGAATTTCCCCATGCCGCCGGGGCGGTCAGAAGAGAAGAGAAAGTATTTCCCGTCCGAAGAAACGTATGGTTCTTTGGAGCTGTAGCCAGCCACGTTGATGTTGGCATCCAGTGCCTCCGGGGCGGTCCATTCATTCCCCTGCCGCACACTGCGGTAGATCGCGGATTTTTTCACCCCGTTATTTACCGACCAGCGCGTGAGGTACAATACATTACCATCTGGGGCTACAGCAGCCACGCCTTGTTCCATACCTTCTTCCATGGGAATCGGCAGCTTTTCCTCGCTGTCAAAGCTGGCGTTGCTTCCCTTTGCCACGTATAAGGTATTGATGAAAGGATTGTCATTCTTTTCGATCAACACGGAATCAGGACGGGATGAGGTGAAATAGAAAGTGTTACTGCTCACTGGCACCGGCGCATAATTGGCGCCGCCCTGGTTGATATTACCAGCTACCTTGATCACTTCATAGCGCGGCGGCAACTGCATCTCCTTCATGGCAAACTCACAATTGGCGATCTCGACTGCAGTACGGTTGCTATATTCATCATATCCTTTATAGGATTGGCGGAACAGCTGGAACTGCGTAAGCGCATCTTCATATTTTGCCGCGGAACGCAGGCATACGGCATACCAGTAGCGCACAAGCGGAAACTGAACGGGATCGAAGTTCACCGCTTCGGCATACCATTTCTCCGCATTGGCAAAATCATTGTACATGCGGTAGGATTCGGCCAGACGATACACCACGAGTTCATAGTCCTTGAGCTTTTTCTGTTTGGTCTTGCCGCTTTTTTCCACGAGGTAAGGCCTGTATTCCCCGGGTTTCACGGCAAATGTGCCGAGCGCCTTGTTATAGTATTGTGCGGCGGAGTAGTAATCTTTCTTCTCGAAATAATTATCCGCCGTGCGTTTGTAATCATATATGTACTGTTGCGCGTGCAGGGTGCCGGCCATGCCAATGGCGATCAACAGCAGGAAGAGTGTAAGTCTTTTCATAAAGTTCATCATTTGATGTTATAGCCTGGGGCAGATGAAATATTCCGGTTCCATGATCCTGCGCTTGCGGCCGATGAATGACAGGGAAAGCTCAAAGGCGTTGCTGCCGCTGGTAAGACGGCTAAGGTTGGATGTATTGGCATCATAGCTCAGCCCGAGCGTGAAATTCCTGTAATGGAAACCGGCGAATGGTGAAACAGCATCATTTACCCGGTAGTTCGCCCCCAGCAGCAGGTCAAATTCCATATTCACCCGGATCTGTGAATACACGCCCGCGACGATCTCCTCTGCATTACCCTGGCGCATGTAAAGGCCGTGGGGGGTTATGCCGACCATATCCGTCAGCTTTATCCTGGAACCGCCGTGCACGAGGTAACGGACAGGCAGTTTCCGTTTATCCTGGTCTTCTGCTACAAAGGGGTCTTCCGGCTGAGTAAGATGCGCGCCCGCCACACCGATAAAGGGGTTGAACCGGTGATTGGGATTGCCGTCGAATAACATCAGGCCGGCGTTTGCATCAAACACGGTTGACGATGTTGCTCTCAGCTGTTCTCCCGAAGGAATATTGGGATCGAAGCCGGACACGGGATTGTACTGGCTGCCGAGCTGGAACTTCGACTGGTCCACCCGTCTGTTGATCACTCCGGCCTGGATGCCCGCCACCAGGCGCGTGGTGCCATTCGCGCCCATTTTTACACCGCTGTAGGAAACGGTGGCCATGGCATTGAAATAATTAAATCCCGCATCACCGGCGGACATGTTCAATGCAGTAATACCCAGCCCCACGTTCTTTTCCGTAGCAGCATCGAACGATACACCTGCGGTTGAATAAGGGCTTCCGAAATTGGCCCATTGGTTCCGGTAGTTGCCGGTGAGCCTGTAATCTCCGTCGATCACCCCTGCCAATGCGGGGTTAAGCCAGAGCGGGTAAGCGTAATACTGGGAAAAGTGAGGGTCAACCTGTGCAGTCGCCGATCCGGTGAACATAGCGCACAGTGCGATCAAGCCTATCATAAATCTGTTCTTCATGGGAACATTTTTTTTCGGTTTGGAATAGGCCGGAATGAAGCTGCCTTCATTCCGGCTGTTTAAAATGCATTTTTTGCCTGCCTGTTATCCGGGTTATCTTACAATTGTAATTGTTCCGCGTTTCTGCACCTGTGTACCGTCCTGCAATACTGCTTTCAGCACATAAGTGTACACGCCAACCGGCTGTTTCACACCGCTCATTGTACCGTCCCAGCCGCGGCCCTTGTCTTTCGATTCAAATACCATCTGGCCCCATTGGTTGAATATTCTCATTTCCATGGTGGAGATAGTGGTGCCGTACACAAAGAGCACGTCGTTCAGGCCATCTCCATTCGGCGTAAAGGCATTCGGAACAAACACGGCATTACCTGCCGGATTGTCCGTACCGCCACCACCGAGGAACCAGGCGCTGTTCGCGCATGGTGTTGCGCCGATGGCCATAACCTGCAGCGTGATGGTCTGGTTGGGTTCGAGCCCTGTTACGGTATGCGTAGTGCCTGTAAGGCCGGAACTTGGCTGCGTAAATGTTGCGCCGCCGTCTGTCGATACCCTGTAACCGATCGCTCCCTGAATGACATCCCACTGGAAGGTGATGGATGTTGCCGTTCTGCTGGCCACCGTTACGCGTGGTGCATCCAGCGGCTCAAGGATACTGATGGTGATGGGGGTACGGGTAGCGCTCATACAACCGCCGTTGTAACCTGCGGCTACATAGTATATGGTTGTGGCGGTAATACCGGGTGTTACGAACACCGGTCCGGTAAAGATCGCGGCGCCGCCGGTCGCTGCTGTGTACCAGCTGAATATCACGCCGGCCTGTGTGGAGGACGCGGTTAGCGTAGCACTGCTGTCCTTACAAACCTGGAGTGCGTCTGCCGTTACGGACGGCGGCAACGGAACATCGCCCACCGTGGCTGTTGCCATCGCTCTGGTATCGCTGATGCAACCGCTGCCGATCACTGCTTCCACATATACGCTGATGTCTGCGGTCAATGTGCCGGTGGTATAGCTGGCCGATGTGCTGCTCTGCAGCAGCGTGCCATTCGCCGGTGCGTCATACCAGCGATAGGTAACCCCTGGTACGGGATTCTGCACGGTGAAGGTGGCTGTGTTGCCTGAGCAAACGGTCAATGTTCCGCCGTTCACAAGCACAGGGGTTCCCGGAGCGTCAGCCGGGATCAGGATCACCTGTGTACGGCCTGTACTGGTACAATTACCGCCCTGAACGGCACTTTCCACGTACAGGGTATCCCTTGTATTGACTGGCTCGCTGATATAGGTATTGCCGGTGAAGAGGAGATTACCTCCTGCCGGGGCATCATACCAGCGGTAATCGATACCGGTAGTTGGGCCCTGCACATTCACAGTAGCACGGTTGCCACTGCAAACGGTCACCTCCGCATCGAGGTCCGGAGCATCCGGGCCTGCCGTTACCACCACGCTTACTCTCGTGCGGGTTGCGCTGGTGCAGTTATTGCCGTTAACGGCTTCTACATAGTAGTCCTTATTTGCTGTCAGGGCCGGTGTTACAAAGTCTGACTGAGATGAAAGCACCGTACCACCCGTGGCCACATCATACCAGCGATAGGTCAGGCCTGGTTGCGGGCTTTGTACGCTGAGCGTAGCGGTATTGCCTGAGCAGATCGTTTTTGTTGCGGCATCCACCGTTACAGCTCCCGGAACCGGATTAACGGTAACGGTTACACTGGTACGGCTGATGCTGGTACAGGTACCGCTGGCTGCTTCCACATAATAGGTAGTGGTTGCTGTCACCCCGGCCGGAGCAAAGGTTGTGCCTTGTGCCAGCTGGGTTCCTCCCGTCTGTGCGCTGAACCAGGTGTAGGTAACGCCCGGCAGCGGATTCTGTACCGACAGGCTGACAGCGCTGCCTGCGCAGATAGTGGTGCTGCCTGTTATAACCGGCAGGGCAGGAGGAGTTGTCACGGTTACGCTTACCTGCGTCATCGTTGCGCTGACGCAACCGCCTGCGGATACTGCTGCCACATAATAGTTTACTGCTGCTGTAACCGGACCGGTCACGAATGACGGGCCGGTGAACAGTTTATTGCCGCCTGGCGCATCGTACCAGTCGTAAGTGATACCCGCCTGCGGGTTCAGTACATTCAATGTAGCCTGCGCACCGCTGCAGACAGCCACGTCTGCTGACTCAACTGCCGGCGCCGCGGGGCCTGCCGTGATCACGACACTAACTTTCGTTCTGGCCGGGCTGGAACAGTTGCTGCTGTTGATCGCTTCTACATAATAATCGGTATTGGCGGTCAGCGCAGGTGTGGTGAAGTCTGCCTGGGTAGACAGTACCGTGCCGCCCGTTTCCATGTCATACCATCGGTAGGTCAGTCCGGCCTGCGGATTCACTACGCTCAGGATCGCCGTGTTGCCGGTACAGATCGTTTTTGTAGCAGCGTCTACCGTTACTACCGGCGGAGCAGGATTAACGGTAACGGTTACACTGGTTCTGCCGGCGCTGGTGCATGTGCCGTTGGATGCTTCCACATAATAAGTGGTGGTTGCGGTAACCCCTGCTGGTTTAAAGCTGGTGCCTTGCGCCAGTGGTGTGCCCCCGGTCTGCGTGCTGAACCATGCATAGGTGAGGCCGGTTTGCGGGTTTTGTATGGACAGGCTGATGGAATCGCCGGCGCAAACAGTTGTGCTGCCGATGATCACGGGCTGCAATGGCGCCGTTGTAACCTGAACGTTGACCTGCGTCTGCGTTGCGCTGGAGCATCCGCCTGCAGATACTGCTGATACGTAGTAATCCGCTGCTGCTACAACCGCGCCGGTCACAAACACAGGGCCTGTGAACAGTTTATTGCCGCCCGGAGCATCGTACCACTCATAGGTGATACCGCCCAGCGGGTTCAATACGCGCAATGTGGCCTGTTCGCCGCTACATACCGTAACGTTTGCAGATTCCACAGTGGGCGCATCCAGCTCATTCTGTACGCTTACCCCGGCAGTTGCGCGGGTTGTACTTGGACAATTGCCTGTTCCTACAGCTTCTACGAAGTAGGTAGCGCTGTCCGTCAATGCGGGGGTTATGAAGGTAGCGCCGGTGGCGAGCATATTGCCGCCGGTCGCTGCATCGTACCAGTTATAGGTAACTCCTGTGACAGGGTTCTGTACGGAAAGTGTTGCGGGCTGATTATTGCAGACAACCGTAGTGCCATTTACCAGCACCGGAACAGCCGGGGTGGTATTTACCGTTACGGTAGCCTGTATCCTTCCGCCGCCGTTTATACAACCGCCTGCGGCATTCACCGCTTCTACATAATAAATGGTGGTGGCCGTCAATACGGGGGTAGTGAATTCAGCGCCTTCAAATACCGGCGTACCGCCTGATTGTACGGTGTACCAGCGAATAATGAGGCCTGTCGTGGACGAGGTCACGCGTAATGTTGCCGTTGTGCCGCCGCAAATGGACACGTTACCGGATTCCAGTACAGGGTCCGGCGGGGCGGTTACCACAGTAACAGCAACGGGTACACGGGTTGCGCTGCCGCAGGTGCCGTTGTATGCTTCTGCATAGAACGTTGTGTTAGCGGTGAGCGCTCCGGTAGTGAATATGCTGTCCGCCGATAGCGGCGTGCCGCCGGTTGCGGTACTGAACCAGCGGATGCTGTGCGCTGCATTCACCGGTCGTGCGATGAGCGTAGCGCTGCCACCGGTGCAGATCGTCGTATCGCCTTTCAGGATCGCGGGCAATTCGGGTACAGCCTGCACCTGCACGGTTACCGGCGTACGCACCGGGTTGGCACAATCCGTGGAAGCACGATAGCTTTCCGCATAATAGGTAGTGCTGGCAGTCAGCTGGGGGGTGGTGAACACTTTCCCGGTGAATACCGGTGTTCCGCCGCTCGGGCTCGTGTACCATCTTACCGTTGCACTGTCTGACGCTACAGCAGTAAGTGTTGCTGTGCTGCCTGCGCAGATGGTGATAATATCCGGAGTGATGACCGGTGAGGACAATACGCGGTTGGCGTAGTGAACATTCAGGTTCACCAGTGCGGAAGCCACACCGCCCCGTACTTTTATTTCTATTCTGTCATAATCATCTCCCGGAGAGAATAACACTGCGCGCTGATTGGTGCCGCCCAGCACAACGAGGCTGATGCCGGTGGAATTCAGCGTACGGGTATCATTATTGGAAACCGCACCATTGTAGGAAGTGACCTCGATGGCGCTGAGTACGCTGAGATCCAGGAGCCCTGTGGGGAACGAGAGCCTCAGCTTCACTGTATCCCCGGCAGCGGCAAGGCTTCCGAAGTTCAGTGTTTGCGAGATATCCGCTCCAAGCAGGCTCAGTACCTGGGTTATTGTTGCGAAATTGGTGGTATCGGTGTCCACCGCATTATCTCCGGCATTCACGGCACATCCCACACAAAGGCCATTGACGTTGGAGGTCTGGCTGTTGGCAAAATCACAGCCCGGATTGAAGTCCCGGTTCACGTTCACGGTAGCGGCCGTTCTGCCGCTGGCACAGCCGGAGGCTGCTACAGCTTCCACAAAATACCTGGTGGTATTGGCCAGCGCCGGAGTGGTAAAGGGATTACCTGTAAATACAGGTGTCCCGCCTGTTGAATCCAGGTACCAGCGGTAGGTTGCTCCCGGAGAAGCTGAAGTGGCGGTCAGTGTAGCAGTCTGACCGTATTCCACGATGCCGCTCACGGGATCGATCACTACTGTTGGCTGAATGGGAACTTCGTTTACCTGGACGGCTACAGTTGCAGGGGTTGCGCTGATGCACTGCCCGTTTGCAGCCACTACATAGTAGGTGGTGCTGGTGGTCAGTGCAGGCGTAGTGAATGAAGGGCCGGTAAATATTAAGTTATCGAGCGCGGCGCTGGTGTACCAGTTGAAGGTAACACCAGGCGTTGCGGAGGTGGCGGAAAGCGTGGCAGTGCCGCCCGCGCATATTTCAGCGCTTTGCGGGGTGACATCCGGCGTGCCGGGTTGTGCAGAAACATCTACCTGTACCGCAGTACGGGTATCGCTGGCACATCCGCCGGCAGAAACGGTTTCCGCATAGTACACTACGGAGCTGTCCAGCAGCGGGGTAACGAATTCAGCGCCGGTGAACAGCACTGTGCCGCCTGTGGGCTGGCTGTACCAACGGAAGGTAGCCCCTGCGGGCGCCGTTGCACGAAGGGTGGCGCTGGACCCGCCGCAGGTAGTTACACTGGTGCTTTCCAGCGTGGGAGCTGCAGGCGATCCGGCAATGGTTACCACTCCTTTGGTCCTGATGGGGTTTGCACAAGCCGTACTGGCCTTCATCGCCTCGACATAGAAAGCAGTGTCTGTTGTAACGGGACCAGACTGGAAGTCCGTACCGGTAAACAGTACCGTACCGCCTGTGGGCTGGCTATACCAGCGGTAGACGGTATTGGCGAGCGGCGTTACAGAGAATGCTGCCGTGCCGCCAACGCAGGTGCTTACGGTATCTGCCTGAAGCACCGGTACCGGAACAAAACGTTGTGCATAATGCACGTTTACGGCGTTCAGCGCCTGTGCAAGCCCTGAATTCAGGCGAACTTCCACCCTGTCGAACATCGCTGAGGGTGAGAAGGTCACCAGTGCCTGCTGATTGCCCGGCAGCAGCTGCAGGTTCAGCAGAGAGGTATTCAGTGCCGTGCGGTCATTATTATAGGTATTACCATTGTAGGTAGCGATCTGTACACTGCCAAGCAGGGAGATATCTGCCAGGGAAGCAGGGAATGACAGCAATAACCTTACGCTGTCCCCTGCGTCGCTGGCTGCAGGGAAGATCAGGGTTTGCTGTACATAGCCGCCCAGCAGGCCGAGGATGGCGTGAAGTGAAGAGAAGGTCTCTGTACTGGCGTCTACGGCGGAACCCTGATTGTCCACATAACAACCTACACAAAGGCCGTTTGCGTTGCTGATCTGTGTTGTGGCGATATCACAGGGGACATCAGGATTTGATATCACAACATTGGCCACAACAGCGATCCGCTGTGGAGTGGCACATCCTGTGCTGGTAGTGGCTTCCACATAATAAGTAGTGGTAGCGCTCAGTGCCGGCGTGGTAAAACTCGGGCCTGTGAAGACCGGTGTACCGCCTGTGGGCACAGTGTACCAGTTGTATGTCAGCGCCGTATCGGGCGTGTTCACGTTAAAGGTTGCGGTGCCGCCTTGCGGGATGGTCACGGAATTGGCGGTTACGCTGATGGTGGCGAGGCCGACCCTGACAAATACGGGCTTGCGGACTTCGCTGGCGCAGGTTGTGGTGCCTGAAGCGGCTTCCACATAATATACTGCATTGGCGGTTACGGAATCCACCGTATAAGTATCGCCGGTAAACAGCAGATTGCCGCCGGAGGGTGCATCATACCAGCGGAACGTTGCGCCTGCAGGTGCTGTTGCATTCAACACAGCATCCTGGCCACTGCAAACATTTACGGTATCCGCTGCTACTGTTGCCATGGGAGTGATCTGCTGAACGTAGTACACGTTGATCTCGGTCAGTGCTGTGGCGATGCCATTCACCCTGATCTCCACTTCATCGAATACACCGGAGGGTACGTAGGAAAGCACCTGGCGGGTGCCGCCGTCCAGGAGTTGCGCATGCAGGAGACCATTGTTCAATGCCACTACATCGGCTGCGTTTTCAACGCCGTTATTGCGTGGGCGGATGGTAACGTTTCCCAGCAGCGTAAGGTTCAGCAACCCGGTGGTGGAGCCTACGACTATGCGCAGACTGTCGCCGGCGGAGCTTTCCTGTCCGAATGCCATGCGCTGGTAAACCCCGGCTCCGAGGAGACCAACGGGAACATTAAGCCGTGAGGCCGTCTGCGGGTTGTCATCCACGGCCAGTCCGGCATCAGAGATGGCGCATAGCAGGCAAAGGCCGAAGGTATTGTTGGTTTGTGTTATCCCCCTGCCGCAAGAGAGGTCCGGACTGCCTGGCCCTACCATTACATTGACGTCAACGGCGGTGCGGATATAGCTGGTAAGCCCGTCCGGCGTGGCGGCCTCCACATAATAGGTCTGGTCCTGCACCAGTACAGGCGTAGTGAATTCGGGGCCGGTATGCAGCAGGTTGCCGCCAGTTGGCGCATCATACCAGTTAAAGGTAGCGCCCGGCAGGCGAATGGATGCGGTAAGCGTTGTATCGTTGCCAAATGGAACGCTTACATCGTCCGGCGTTACCGTTACGGGGATGAAAGCGGCGGCTTCGTATATATTCAGGCTGGAAAGTCCGGAAACGAGACCGGTCAGATCCACCTGGGCGCCGTCGAATGTGCTGTTCACGGGGATGGTTACCCTGAATTTGCCGACGTTACCGGTTACATCGAGACCGAGGGCCTGGAGGTTGGCAAGACTGTTGTCCAGCATCATGGCATCTCCGTTGGGGGTATCGCCATTGTAGGTCTGCACCCGGATGCCTGACAGCAATTGTGCGCTGAGCAGCTGACTGGGTACACCGAGAGTAAAGGAGATGCTGTCTCCGGCCTGATAGGTGCCGGGGAATTTAATAAGTTGTCCAACGGAGCCCAGTGCTCCTACGGTGAGGATGGCCTGAGAAGCCGTAGTGGTGTCTTCATCCACGGCGAGGCCTGGGTTCTGCACGAGGCATCCGAGGCAAATGCCGCTGATAACGGGACTTTGTTGCTGATCTCCGTAGGTCCACAACGGGCCAGGGCCGCCGCTGACGGTTACATTCGCTGCCGTGCGGTGGAAGCTGGTCAAACCGTCCGGTGTGGATGCTTCGGCATAATATGTTTTGCTCCTGGTGAGGGCCGGAGTGGTGAATTCGGCTGTTGTAGCCAGCGGTGTGCCGCCGGTCGGCGTATCATACCAGGTGTAGGTAGCGCCGGGAGCCCTTACACTGGCCTCCATAGTGGCGGTACCTCCGGAGGGTACGATGGATGAGGGGGGTGTTACAGTTACCGGCATAAATGCTGCGGCTTCATATATCCGCAGGCCTGAAAGGCCGGCCAATACAGCGGATGTTCCGATCCTTACCCCATCAAAACCGGTGTTAACGGGAATGGTTACACGGAACTTTCCGGTACTGCCGATGCCGGCGCCCAGGGCTTCCAGGCGAACGAGCGAATTGTCCAGCAGAATGGCATCGCCATTGGGCGTACCTCCCATATAGGATTCCAGTGTGATCCCGCCCAGCAGTTGGGCACTGATAAGCTGGTTGGGTAGTTCGAAATCTACTGCTATGCTGTCTCCGGCCTGGTAAGTGCCGGGAAAATGAATGAGTTGGGAAACGCCTCCCAGGGCGCCTACAGCGGTGCTGAGGAGGGAGGAGGTGTTGGGGTTGGCATCAACGGCATTCAGCGGGTCCGTGACGGTACATCCAACACAGACGCCGTTGATCAGCGGGCTTTCCTGCTGATCGCCGTAGGTCCACAGGGGGCCGGGGCCACCGCCGATGTCTACGTTCACGGCTGTACGGATAAAACTGGTCAGCCCATCTCCGGTTGTGGCTTCCACCCAGTATTGATGTACACCGCGGGTCAGCACCGGTGTGGTAAAACTGCTGCCGGTCCCCAGCAGATTGCCACCGGCAGGGGCATCGTACCAGTTATAGGTAGTAGCGCCGAGACGGTGAGAAGCCGTGAAGGTAGCCGCGCTTCCTGCCGGGGAAATGACAGGGTTGGCGGAAGGCGTTACGGTTACGGGGACGGTGGCGGTAACTTCATATATATATAATCCGCCGAGGGCGCTCAACAATGCGCCGGTGGTCACTTCAACCCGGTCAAACGTGGCGCCGACAGGGATGATGGCCCTCATTTTCCCGGAAGCGCCGACACCGGCGCCCAGTAGCTGGAGATTAACAAGTTCGTTCAGATCCGTCACGGATACGGAGGTGTTGCCGTTGAAAGCCTCCACGCGGATACTTGCGAGTATGTCCGCACTGAGCACGGCGGTGGGCACTTCAAAGTCCAGCACAATACTGTCCCCGCTCTCATATGTACCGGGGAAGATGATGCGCTGACCTACCCTTCCGGCGATGCCGAGCGCGATCTGCACCCTCGCGGCCGTGTTGATATCCCCGTCATACGAGAGGGTGGGCGATTGTACACTGCAGCCAACGCAGAGCAGGGGAATAATATTGGTGTGGCTTGTACCCGGACTAAAGATCGGGCCCGGAGCGAACATATTACGTGTACTCGTGTACGTTATTGTCCGGTTTTTCTTTAGCAATGGCGATTCTCCATACACGGTTATCGTGGCTGGGGCTGCTTTTTCTATGGCGGGATACCACCAGTACTGCGTGTTATTTGCTGCGGAGGCATCCGTGGCCAGCCCTGTGGGCAACAGTGAGGCCATCAGTATGACAAAAGCGCGCAAAACACTCTTAGGAGTAACATTCAGACTCATATACAATGCTTTGGGTTATGTATGAAAGTTATTATTGCGAAATAGATACTCGAACACATGGTCCTGATCGATCAGGATATGAATTGGCGGTTGAACTGCATTCACAACATCAGGGTATAATTTTGAAGAAAGGTAATCTGTCAAAAAATCAGATCTGCTGATTCGGTTCCATTCGTTTTTGATAGGATACTTTCTTAGTTACAGGAATGGTTATTGCATTAACGACTACACGAAAGTAGGGAGCGTCAGCGTGGAATCGATGTGCCATTTCTGTTCATTAATCAATATTCATTCACTCTGTTCATTTTCATGAAATCCTGTTCATTTTGTTCATTTTAGCACAGGGAGAACAAAATATTTGCATCTTTGTATTCATCTGTAAAAGGGCCAATCACCTGCTCATTGTCAATTGTAAGTCAAAACTTTATGATGAATCCACCCGTATCCACCTCTTTTGTATTAGTTAGGTATCCTAATATGGTGCATTATACCGTACAGCAACTAACGCAAATATTATTTCCGGGCTTCGCTGTTCATTTAATATCTTGATAAAGAATTAATAAGGCATGCCTGTTCACCCGAATGACACCTGTTCATTTTATTCATTTTTATCCGCCTGAATCCGAATGTTCATTTTACTACGTATGTATGTCATTTATACCTGATCCCCAGGCTCCCCTAACCCAGTCAATAATGTTACCTATATGATCGACCTGTCCTACGATTATATCATTACGCTTCAACAGGAAGTGTTAAGAAAGTTTGGTGTGGACCATATTCAACCAAACCAGTGCAAGCATCTTGCCCAATCCATTTTAAAACAAACTGGCAAACTTGTTAGTGAGACAACCTTAAAGCGTGTATTCGGTCTGGCGGCCACTCAGCACAGCTTTTCCCGCTACACCTTGAACACACTTTCACAGTATTGCAGATTCAAGGACTGGGAAGACTTTCAGCAGCAACTCCAGCGTAAAAGCCCAAAGCAGCTGGCAGGCCATTCCAGATGGGGCGATATCAAAAAGAAAGCGGTAGCCGTGTCCAATTACACCATGCTGACGCTCAAGAACCGCAGCGGTATCCCCTTCCCACACACCGTACCCCGCCAGTACTGCCTGTCGCACATCGAACGCTTCCTCGAAAGCAGTTATGCCGCTACTGTACTGATAGCCCCGGCCGGCTGGGGGAAATCGATTGCGCTGGTACACGCAGCCGAACACAACTGGTTTGGCAGGAACGCCGTGCACCCGGAAGATATTTGCTGGTTCGTTAATGCCCATGCTGCCGGAAGCCTCCTCCTCAAAGGGTTCTCCCTGTCGTCGTGGCTCGACAACCAGCTCAGCCTGGGCAATGGCGAGAACTTCCGCGAATATTTCAGCGCCCATCAAAACGAAAAAGGCGGAAGGCTGATACTGATCATCGACGGCTTCGACGAGATCACCATGGGTGCAGACAAGCTGAAGATGCTCTATAACAAACTGGAGGATTTTGTATATTCCAATGACCAGCATCCCTGGGTAAAGGTCATCCTCTCCATCCGCTCCAGCACCTGGGCGGAAGTATTCCAGCAATCCCTGCAATACCCCGCCTTCCGAAAATGCTGGTATCTCGGCCCGGAGATGGATGAAGATACCAATACCAACATCCCCATGCTTACCGCAGAGGAAGTGAAGAGCGTACTCTATAATTGCAACTTCCCGGGAACCACCGTCCAGGCACTGTCCGACGGCTTCCTGCAAAAACTGCATCATCCGTATTATCTGCAACTGTTCTGCCAGTTCAATCACTCACCCGGACAATCGTTCGTAGATGAAAATCTCAGTCTCACCGAGATCATTTCCCGTTTCATCCAGCAACGCGTCTTCAACTCCCCTGCAAATACCTTCAAGATCCGCATCATTCAAAAAATGCTGCAACTGCTGGATATGGGGAAAGGCGGGTTGCGGACGGACAAGAGTGCATTGCTGAAGCAGCATCCGGAACTCTTTCCGGCCTATAAAGAACTGATCGCAGACAATATCCTGGTAGAAGAAAATTTCAGCCAGGAGATCATGTTTAACGTGAAAGTCCGCTTTGCGCACAACTTCCTGCTGGAATATTTTACGGCCATGCACTTTCTGGAAGCCCACGGAGAATCGGTTTCCGTGGCTATGTTGCGGCAGGTGCTTGACTATTTCCCTCAATCGCCCTTCCGGATATCCGTTCTGAAATGGATACTGCGCTTTGCCATCATGCACGAGCAGGCAGACAGCATACGGCTCATCTTCCAGCTGCCGCTGGCTACGATCGAAAAAGCCCATCTGCTGGAATACCTTGTGCTCCATTATCAACAGGGAGACAAGCAGGAACAGCTCCAGCAGATCTTCCCCCATGGCTATTTCCGGAAGAACCCCATCAGCACCTTCATCAATGATGATTTCATTCATTTCAAAAAACAAAAGCTCCTGAATACCCTGCTTAGCATCGCAGAGTCCACCGAAGACAAACTGAAGATCCGTTCGAATCTCTTTATTATGGCCATGATGCGGCTGGATGCGGAACAAAGCGAAATAGAGCTGGCCGGCATCAAGAAGCTCTGCGCAGGCAATGAAACGCTCAAAGAGATGTGGATAACACCATATGAAGCGTTCCTGTTTATTTATGAATACCTCAAATTCGGCGCCCTGAATGTGGAAATGCGGGACAAGATCTATCACTATGCCCGCCACTGGAGCATCCCCAGCCGGAAAACTTTTTCCGTCGGAGACGAGTCCGTTTACCGCGCCATCTGCTTTGCCTTCCTGTTAATGGGCGATCATCAGCAGATGATCGGGTTTTCACAGCGGCTGTTCAGCGAACATCCGTCCATCCTCTTCAACCGTACAGACCCGTTCCGGCTTATGCTGCTTTGCTGGAAAGCACAGGCCCACCTCGGCGTGAATGATGTAGCCGCAGCCAAACGTATCAGTACACATATAGAACTGGTACTGCGGCACTATTCCACCGATTTCTTCAGCGGCCGCCACCTGGAAGCCCTGCAAAAAATCATCGCAGCGGAGATATGGTACAGGGAGAAAGAACTCAACAAAGCCATCCGCGCGGCAGAATCCGCTATGGACATTGTACAGCGGCTGGACTTCAAACTGTTCGCACTTCTGAACTATGGCGTACTGAACCGTATCTACCATCATCTGCAAATGGACAAACAGCAAAAGGATGCCAAACGGAATATCATCATTATCTGCGAAGGCACTACTTTCAAACAGGTGATCCCGAGATTGGTGGAACTGTAGCAATCGCCGGTAAAGGTGCTGCACAATGATAGCATTTTGCCGATATACCCGGACTTGTGCCGCATATTTGGCATAATTTTGTGGTATTATAATCCACAATGGCCATTGATCAAAGTAAATACACCACCCTACAGCATTTTCTGCTGAACCTGTTGAGCCTGTTGACCATTCTGCCGCTGGCGCCGTATATTAACAGGTTCCTGCCAACCATACAGGTATGGGACTGGCATATTGACCTGGTACTGTCCGTTCTCATCGCTTTTCTGTTCACCCGTCTGCTGCTGTGGTTATTCAAACCGCTGATCATCCCCGCCTTTGCGCTCGTTGCCGGCTTTATGCTGTTCAATACCTGGACGGGCCGCTACTCATTCTCCAATGTTATCAATGATTATCAGGGGATGGTACAGGGCAACTGGGGCACCAGGGACAAAAAACAGCTGGATATCCTCAGCTTCTATCCGCGCAGGGTGGAGAGTTACGTCGATAAAACCGTACGGGGCATCAGGGAAAAGATCAATTTCCAGGACTCTACGGTACGCAATTTCTCCGTACAACATTCGCTCGATCACTATGACGAATACTGGCCCAAATACGGCAAGATCATCAGGTATCTTTCGCTTTACCGGCATATAAGGGAGAATTTCAAATATGTGAATGACAGTCAGCGGGACGAGTATTTCGCGACACCCATGGAGACTATCCGCAACGGGCTGGGGGGAGATTGCGACGACCATTCCATCCTGGTCACCTCCTGCCTCCAGTCCATCGGCGCACGTACCCGGATCGTACTGATCCGCGGCCACGCCTACCCGGAGCTTTATTGCGGCAACGAGCAGGAATTCGAGGTCATCAAACAGGCCATCGTGCTGCTCTTCAACAATCCTCCCGTAAAAGAGTTATATTATCATGAAATGAAAGGGGAGTACTGGATCAATCTTGATTATACGGCACGCCATCCCGGCGGCCCTTACCTGAACGACAAAGTATATGCCCTGATAGAATTATAGGCTTAATCAATAAAAACATCATCATATGAAAGCGAACATCGGCATTCCCGAAAATCATTTACAGGCCGTTGCTGAAAAAATGCAGGTATTACTGGCGGACGAACAGGTCCTCTATACCAAAACACGCAACTATCACTGGAATGTGGAAGGGGATAATTTTTCAGAAATGCACCTGTTTTACGAAAAACAATACGATGAACTGGCGGAGATCGTAGATGAAGTAGCGGAACGCATCCGGATGCTGGGCCATTACAGCGCCGGGCGCCTGTCGGATTTCCTGAAACTTACGCAGCTGACGGAGCCGGAATATACGAACGACCAGACCGCACAGATCAAAAATCTGCTGGAAGACCATGAGACGGTGATCCGCTCTCTCCGCAACCTGATCACGGAATTTTCGGACAAGCATAAAGATCTGGGCACGAGTGACTTTGTGACGGGATTGCTCCGCCAGCATGAAAAAATGGCCTGGATGCTGCGCGCCTATCTGAAAAAATGATCTTACCTCCCCTTAGGGGAAGGCCGGTCCGGCTAAAACGCCGGCCGGCCTTCCTGTTTTGCTTGCCAGCTATGCTATGGTTATGAACTTTCCGCTACTATAACAGAAAAATTTATAATTTATTATCCATCATCATTTTATCTGCGCAATCCCGTACAATATAACACAAACGTGTAGTGGCGACCTTCCCGTCGTTGGAACGCAAACCGCTTTCATTCATCCTCCCGGCCCCTGATTTCATCAATTATAATTGTTACATAACGGATACCCGCTTAGCTTGGCATCATGAATACCCGTTACAAGCACTGGTTTTTCCGGTATAAACTGCATCACATCCTGTTCTGGCTGGCTTATTTTATTTTCTGGACCAGCATGTCCATGCAGCAATACCCATCTTCGGTTTCGGTGTCTCTCCTCTACACCACCGTCTGGTTTGCCGGTCAGGCCGCCTGCATATATACAGGGATGTACTGGCTCATTCCGCGTTATTTCAATACCAGGCGTTATGGCGCGTTTGCCGCGGGCGTATTGCTGGATATGCTGATCTGTACATTGTTCATCACTTTAACATTGACGCTGCTTACACAAAGGATTGCGCCGGATTCGGAGGTAAGGCCGGGACAGTTTTTCATGTTCGTGCTGATGGCCAATACCTATGGGGTCAGCTGCATGCTGGCAGCCAAGATCATCAAGGAAAGGATCATTGCGGACCGCCGGAACAAGCTGCTCGAAAAAGAACAGATGCAACAGGAGCTGAGTTTCCTGCGGGCGCAGATGAACCCCCATTTTCTGTTCAACGCCATCAACAGCATCTATGTGCTGATCCGGAAAGACCCGGAAGTGGCAGCGCAGACGCTGGCCAAATTCTCTGATATGCTGCGGTACCAGCTGTATGAATGCACAACGGAGCATATTCCGGTGGAAAAGGAACTGGGATACCTGGACCATTACATTGCGCTGGAAAAAATCCGCAAGGGCGATACGGTGCAGATTGACTTCTCCGTGAGCGACGCCATGCAGCACTTCCAGATCGCGCCCCTGCTGATCATTCCATTTGTGGAGAATGCATTCAAACATCTTTCCAGCAATGGCGGCGGAGAAAATTTCATTCATATTTCGCTGGACTACCGGGCGCCGTATTTTTCCCTGCGGGTGGAGAACAGCAAAGATCAGGTACCTTTGCCATATCCGGCGGGCGGCATCGGGCTGGCGAACGTAAAACGCAGGCTGGAGCTGCTCTATCCCGGCAAACACTATCTCCGGATCGAAGATACCGGCAACAAATACCTTGTTTTACTTAACATCGAACTCTCATGAACATCCGTTGCATTATCGTAGACGACGAGCCGCTGGCGCGGGACGGTATGGAGTTGCTGGTGAAAGGCACGGGATTCCTGCAACTGGTGGCGTCATGCAGCAATGCCATGGAGGCCAATGCCGTACTGGCTGCGGAAAAAGTGCAGCTGATGTTCCTGGACATCCAGATGCCGAGGATGCGCGGCATCGATCTGCTGCGGAGCCTGCCTATAAAACCGCTGGTGATCATTACGACGGCGTATCCGGACTTTGCACTGGAGGGATTCGAGCTCAATGTGCTGGACTATCTCGTAAAACCCATCACTCCGGAGCGATTCCTGCAGTCGGTCAACCGTGCGCTGACCCTGCTGCAGCAGCAGCGCAGCGAGAGCGATCATCTCTTTATCAAAACCGGCAGCGGCTTCGAAAAGATCGCATACGCCGATATACTGTTCATAGAAGGCGCACAGAATTACCTCACCATCCATACCGCACAAGGCAAACATATGACCCTGGCCACTTTCAGGGCAGCCGAGGAGCAGTTGCCACCTGGGAAATTCCTGCGGGTACACAAATCCTATATTGTGGCTGTAGACAAAATTCAATCGCTTTCCGGGAATGAACTGAGCTGCGGCGGGCACAAGGTCCCCGTCAGCAAAAATTATCGCGAGGCGCTGATGCTGCTGATCGATCAGCGCCTCATCAGGAAGTAGATGCCATACATACCAATATATGCCCGTTCCTCCCAAATGATCAAACCCCGGCTCATTTTCGACGTCTAACTTAACAGCATTTGCCCCCTACCATTTATCCCGTTTATCCTGCACAGGTGTAAATATTCCGGTTAACTGAGGGAGGGGCTGTATTTTTCGGACGTTCAACCTAAAGACATTAGATGAGAATTAAGCCTGTCAGCAGCCTTTTGACACTGCTGGGATGTATGTTAACTGTTTTCGCCAAGGCACAGCAGACCCCTTCCAATAAGGACACAGAAACGGGTACTTTGAGCGGGAAGGTATTACAGGCATCCAATAAAGAGGCGGTGCCTTTCGCCACGATCGCACTGTTGAATGAAGACGATTCCACCATTATCAACGGCGTTGCTGCCGATGAGAAGGGCGCTTTTTTGCTCAAACCTATCCCTTACGGAAGTTATATTGTACGGATCGCCACCATGGGGTTCTCTCCTTATTACACGAAAATAAAACCTGCCGCCGAGCGTCCGCTGTGGGATCTCGGAACTATCATGCTGCAAACGGGCGCACGCACGCTCAAGGAAGTAACCGTAACGGGGCAGAAGCAGATGTTCACCATGAACAAGGATAGTATTGTGTTCTCACCGGATGAAAACTTCCTGCCGGGCGGTACCGGCATGGAACTGCTGGAATATGTGCCGGGCATTACCATAGATGCGGAGAATAATGTAACGATGGAGGGAAAGGACCAGGTGAAATTTTATGTGGATGACCGGCCGGTAGCCCTTACCGGCATGGACTACAACAGCTATCTGCAGAACCTGCCTTCCTTCATGATCGAACGGATAGAAGTGCTGAAAGCCCCGCCGGACCCGGTGGAAGCGGAACAGGCACTGGTGGAGGGCCGCACCAACATCCGGTATATCAACATCATTACCCGCAAGATCCAGTTCCGCGGTTACTCCGCAGCATTCACCGCGGGTGTGGACAGCCGGCAGAACCTGAGAGGCAAAATGCGCTACAATCTCAACCTGGCCCCCTTCCAGGTCACCTATTTCAATAACGGGGAATACAATTCAGACAGCAGTTATCTCTCCCGCACCTATTTTCCGCAAAATGCCGGAGCAGATACTTCTTACCTCGAACAAAAGAACTTCCGCACCAGCTACAAATACAATCATAACCTCAACGGCCGGTATGAACTGAAAATGTCTGAAAAGGAAAAACTGCGCGGATCGGTAACCCTGGGCTGGACGGGCGATGGCAGCGATGGCGAGAACAACAGCCTCTTCAGCGATCAGGCGCATAAACCTACCCGCACCATCAACCAGGAAAACCGGAACCGCAGGAACGGATACCGTGCAGTAACGGACTGGAACTATCTGAAGGAATATGACGAACCCGGCAAAAGGCTCGAAGCAGGATTCAACTTTGCGAAGAATAACGGGAACGGTTACGGGAATAACGACTATTTCTACCTGATGACGGAAGATACTTCCCTGCAGCGGACCAGCCGCCGCAATGGCAACTGGAACCTGCGCAGCAACTTCAATTTCCGCAATGTACTGAAGGACAGCAAGTATTACAACCTCAGCAGTTCCGTAGCACTCAACGGCGGTAAAAACACCGCCCTGGCCACCAGGAAAAATGTCAACGATACAGAACTGCTGTTTGCGCCACGGCTTTCCACCAATTACACCAACTTCAATCAGCAATATGCCGTGAATGCAGCATTCGGCAAAAGAAGCCGTGAGTTCGGGTACAACTTCACGGGACGGCTGGCCTATGACGGTGCTCAGTCCGAGGAAGACTACGCGGGCAACCGTTTCAACAACGAAACCTATGAGATACGCAGTTCTCTGGGCATGAACTTCAGCCCGAAAAAGGACCATATGGCCAATATCCGGTTCAATCCGGGTATCCAGTTCTTCAACCAGATGGCCCTGCTGGATTCCCTGAGAAGCCGCGTTCCTTTCAAATACACGAACTTCTCTCCGGGCATCAACCTGCAATACGATATCAAACAGCAGCAGCTCTCATTCAGTTTCAACCGCAATATCGACCGGCCCAATCCCGATCAGCTGAACCCTTTCATCAACACTGCGGACACGCTGAACATCCGCATGGGCAATCCCAATCTTCGCCCGTCATTCACGAAGGACTACCGGCTGGAGTACCTGTACCAGTACAAAAGCCATCAGGTGAAAGCCGGCGTGGAGATACAGGATGCGGGAGACATCATTTCCCGGTTCACGCAGGTGGAGCAGGTGGGCAATACGATCTATACAACATCTACCTGGGTGAACCTGGCCAGCCGGAAAGACCGCAATGCCTATATCACCCTGAACTCCCATCTGTTCAAGGCTCTCCAGCATAATAAAGGCTCCATAAACGCCAATATCAGCGGGGGCCTGCGTTACTATAACACCATCACAGACGGCGGGGAAGATGGAAAAGATGCCGTGAGCGAACAATTCGCGCATGTAGAGGGGGTGACCTCGCATCTTACCATATGGACGGCATACCGCATCCGGGTGTTCTCCATTTCCGTCAACGGCCGGTATAACGGGCCCCGTTACTATGCGCAGGGAAGAAGAGAGGGGCGTTTCAACAGCGGTTTAAAAGGGCAGGTGAATCTTTTACAGCGGAAACTGAATGTAGCCTTCAGCGTGGAAAATCTCTTCGGTTCTTCCGTGCGGAATTCCTACGAACTGACGAACGCATATGAACAATACTCCAATGCGCGCAGGAATGTACGGTACCTGAGCCTGAACATCACTTACAATATCCGCAAGTTCACGAAACTCGGACAGAAGGGGCCGAAGGGCTTTGACGAGGAAGAGTTCGAGGGAGATGACCACCGCGGAGGCCGTGGGCGGAGATAACTCAGGCCAGCAAACGGGATTTCAGCTCCAGGTATTTGTTCACCACATCCACCGTCAACTGCTCGGGCGTAGTGAGCAATGACATGATGCCGTGATGGGCAAGCTCCCGCACGATCTGTTTTTTCTCATGCGCGAATTTCTGCGCGATCACCTGTATGTAAATATCTTCCACTTCAGCAGCTTTCCGTTCATTCAGCTTCTTCAGTTCCGTATTCTCGAAAAATACGACCAGCAGCAAATGATACTTCGCCAGTTGACGCAGGTAGGGAAGCTGCCGCTGCATGGCGGAAGCGGATTCGAAATTCGTGTAGAGGATAAGCAGGGACCGCTGGGAAAGCGAGGTGCGGAGATGCACACCCAGGCTTTCATAGTCACTTTCCGTCCATTGGGTATCCTGGTGGTATAGTTGTTCAAGGAGCTTGCTGAGCTGCGCCCTTTTGCTGCTGGCCGGCAATATGGCGGTTTCCTTTCCGGTGAATGTTGCCAGTCCGGCCTTATCCCCCTTCTGCAGTGCCACATTGCAGAACACCAACGCGGAATTGATAGCATAATCCAGTAAGGTCATCCCGTCAAAAGGCATTTTCATATTACGCCCTTTGTCGATCACGCAATAGACCTGCTGCGATCTTTCCTCCATGAAATTATTCACCATCAGGTTCCCGCGCCGCGCGGTGGCTTTCCAGTTAAGGGTACGCACATCGTCTCCCCTTACATATTCCCGGATGTGATCGAACTCCATGCTATGGCCTATCACCCGCTTGCGGTGCACACCTATCCCGTCAAGATGATGTTTGAAAGACATCAGTTCATATTGGCGCAGCTGCACGAAGGAGGGATAGACCTTTACAGTAACCGGATGATGGAAAGTGAAACGCCGTTTCACCAGTCCGAATATCCCGCTCACGAATACATGAGTATCCCCGAACCCGTACTCTCCCCTTTCCACAGGCCGGAGCTGGTACGTGAATGTTTTTTCCTCACCGCTGTGCAATATCCCTTTCAGCAAGAAATCCCGCTGCTGGAATTGGAAGGGCAGCTCATCAGTGATCGTTATCTGCGCCGTAAACCGGTAGTTGTTCCGTATAGTGAGGCTTACCTCGTTCTGATCCCCATTACTGAAGCGGTCCGCCATGTGCCGCACAGCGCTGATGGCGCGGGCAGGAAGGTATAGCTGTAAAAAATCAAGCAACAGCAGCATGAGGAAAGCCAGCACTGCCAGCACCGCCACCTGCAGCAGCACCGGTATGAAATAGGCTGCAATAAAGAGCAGAACGGCCCCGCCCAATGCCAGGTACATTCCTGTATTGAAGAAAAGGGAACGGTAAAAGCGGGCGAGCTGTTTCATCAACGCGGCACCTCCACTGCTTTAAGGATTGACGAAATGATATCATCCGGCGAGATGCCTTCCATTTCGCGTTCCGGGGTGAGCATGATACGATGACGGAGAATATGCGGCAGTACGTACACCACATCGTCCGGTGTTACAAAATCGCGGTTATTCATCACCGCAATGGCTTTGGAGCAGTTCATCACGGCAATGGATGCACGCGGTGAGGCTCCCAGGTAGATGCCGGAGTTCATGCGGGTCTCGTTCACCAGGGCGGCAATATACTGCAGCAGCTTCTCTTCCAGCAATACACTTCGCACCTGCGCCTGCAACTGTTGTATAACGGCTCCTGACACCACCTTGTTCACCCGGGCGGTGAGCGCTTCTTCGCCGGTATGGAGATTGGCGGCCTGGAGGATCGCCACTTCTTCCGTTAACGCCGGATACCTCACTTCGATCTTGAACAGGAACCGGTCCAGCTGGGCTTCCGGCAACCGGTAGGTACCTTCCTGCTCGATGGGGTTCTGCGTTGCGATCACCATGAAAGGCGCTTCAAGCGGATAGGTGATGCCGTCGTTCGTGATCTGCCGTTCTTCCATCACTTCAAACAGCGCAGCCTGTGTTTTGGCCGGCGCGCGGTTGATCTCATCTATCAGGATGATGTTGCCGAAGATGGGGCCCCTCTTGTATTCAAAAGCCTTGCTTTGCGGATTGAAGATGGAAGTGCCCAGCACATCCGCGGGCATCAGGTCCGGCGTGAACTGTATGCGTGAGAATTTTGCATCGATCGTTTGTGCCAGCAGCTTTGCGGCCAGTGTTTTGGCTACGCCCGGCACCCCCTCTATCAGGATGTGGCCGTTTGCCAGGATGCCCGCGGTCAGCAGCTCCACCATCTGGTGCTGCCCTATGATCACTTTCCCGATCTCCGCCCTGATGGCGGCAATAGCTTCATGCAGCGGGGCCAGGTCCGTACGGGGCTCAAAGGTATTTACTTCCATTAGCTCGCTTTTAAATAGAATTGATAGATACTGTTATAATAATTTCTCAGCTGATTGTCGTCCACATCGGCAGCTTCCCTGAAATACGCTGTCTGTGCGATCAGCGCGGATACCTGCTCATGCGGGTAGCCGGACTTACGGGAGAGCGCTGTCACAAATTCATCATCCATCCGGCTGGTATTCAGGTAATAACGGCTACGTATATACTCCGTCAGATGCTGCGCCATTTTTTGGGCCAGGTTGCTGTTATTATGATGAAGGTAATACAACCTGCCGAGTGTTTCCACAAAGTCCAGCGAGGAATTCGCCAGCACAGGTTTCGGAGGAATGAGGCGTTGCCTTCTCTTTCCTTCGAACAGCACATACAGCAGCAGGAGCAATACGGCCAGCCACAGCGCCCAGCGCAGGGAGGGATGTTTCATCAGCACCTGCCAGTTGGAAAATTCGCCGCGTTGCGGGGCGTTCAGCGCTTTGTAGTACTCGTCCCAATACACGCGGTCCGGATACTGCGGCAGGTACGCCAGCTGGGTTTCCAGCGCTTTGATATTCTCTCCTTTCATGAGGAAGTAATTCGTCCACACCATAGGATTGAGCAAAACGAATACATGGCCTTTCCCTACTTTGATGCGGAAAAAATTCGGCTGGTGGCTGGCATTGTTCCCAAGAATGGTGGTACTGCCAGGCTGGGTTCTGTCCAGGAAGTTTACCATATGCAATCCTTTTGACGAAAAAAAGGTATCGGGAGCGAACACGCTGTTCACAAACGATTGAACGGCTTCCTTTTTCGATTCATCATAAAAAAACCGGCCCGGCCGTTTGATGGAAAAGCGGAAAGCCGCTTCAAACAGGGAATCGGTTTCTTCCACGGCTACAAAAAGGCGGTTGCCGGCGGAAACGAACTCGCGCATTGCTGCCACATCCTGTTCTGTTGTGAAAAGGCGGCCGGCCACGATGAAATAAAGATTGCCCGAACCCTTGAGGCGCGCATCCCGGCGATAGTTGTAGCTGAACGGCCTTGTAATGGTACGGGGTTTTATGTCATTGAAAAAATGTTCCATTACCCTGAAAGGGACATAACTGCCCAGCGGTTTTTTATCCTGGCTGCTGTAAGTGGCAAGCTTGCGGGAGAAGGATACATCATTTCCCTTACCCGCCGGTGGATGCATGGCGCTTCCGCCGATGATCAGCAGCGCGATCAATACGAACAACAGGACGGATATAGTGATGATGATAGCTGTTCTCAATTTCTCAACGATTTTTTAAACTCCGCAAATTGTTCATCCAGTTGCGTGAACTGTATGCCGTTCACCGGCGCTTTGCCGTACCAGATGTATTCGTAGTGCCTGGTCAACACCGCGAAAGGGCGGTGGAAAGCGGTAGCCGAAAGCTCCCGCAGGAAATCCAGGTTCGTTTTATCTTTCCCCGGCAGGATCAGTTCTTTTTCCTGCAGTATATATAATGCCTGCAAATACCGTATTCTCACGGCGCTGCGATAATCACCGGCTTCGGCGGCCGCCTGCGCCAATGCGTCATAGTGCTGCGGTCCTGCATCTGTTGCCATTTCAGTTGCGGTTTCTTCCATCCGCCGGGAGCGGGAGAAAATATCCAGGCTGCTTTTACGGATGAACAACAGGACGGTGAGTAGCAGGATAATGCCGAGCACAATGTAAAAGATGTTGCGGATCACGCCGAAATTGGCGAGCGCCCACAAGCCCAGCTTTGTGATCATCTCCGGGCGGCGGGGCGTACTGGTTTTCTGCTCATACTGCAGGGCCTTCATTTTACGGAGGTCTTCCATCGTTGCATCGGGTATGCGGCGGAGCGTAAGGCGGTTACCGGCCATTTCATCCCATTCCCCTATTTTCTGCTGGTCCCACATGGCCACCTGCCAGCGGTACTGCCGGGTTTTGCCATCGAAGTCCCGGACCTCGACCGTAGTGGTGTCTTCTGCCATGTCAATACCCAGCGAATCCTCCGCTTCCTGTGCAAATACGGGGATGGTGAAATATATTCCGGTAATGAGCAGGATGACGGCTCTGATACTGGTCATGGGGCGGCGGGTTTTATCAGTTGACCATCGGGCGTCAGCTGGTATCCTTTACGCTGTATGCGAATGGGATAGATCACAAAATACCAGATGATGAACGACAGCGAAAGCAGGAGAATGCTGATGCTGAGCGCCAGCGGCATATCTGTATGACGGGTAACGAAGCTTTCGAGGAAGGCGGCCACAATGAAGAGCGGCACCAGCCCCACGATCACCCGCAGCCCGTCCATGGCGCCGCGGCGGAGGGATTCCCTCCGGGAATGCGTTCCGGGGAACAGCAGGCTGTTGCCCATGATCATTCCGGCTGTACCGGCAATGATAATGGACGATATCTCCAGTGTGCCATGTATCCAGATCACCAGTACGGACGGCCATCCGAGGCCTTTCGAGAAAAAGAAATACTGGAAGGAGCCAAGCATGATACCATTGCGGAACAATATCCATAAAGTACCGGCAGAAAAAGCAATTCCCATCACAAAACAGAGGAGGCTGACCTGGATGTTGTTATAAGCGATGCTCAGCCACATGGACCATTCATTCTGTTTTTTATATACGCCGAACGGATCGCCCTTCTCGATGTTCTGTTCCGTCATGTTAACATAGGCATCCCCAAGTACCCCGCGCACGAAGGTCTCGTCATTGGCGGCAGAAAATGCGCCGATAATGCAGAAAAGCAGGAAATAACAACTGGTGAAGAGGAACAGGCGGTGATGCCGGCGGATCAGCAACGGCAGTTTATATTTTACAAAATTGCCGATGCGGTTCTTCCCGCCCTGGTGATTGCGGTAGATCCGCTGGAAGATACCGGCAGCGAGACCATTAATATAATGTGTAACCTTGCTGTGACTGTAAAAGGTTTTGGCATAAGCCAGATCGTCCAGCAAACCGGTAAACCGTTCCGCCATCTCATCAGGGTCCTCCGTGGGCTCCTGCTGGATCTTTTTCCAGCGCTGCAGGTTCCTTTTAATGAATGAAGATTCTCTCATGCGGCAACGGCGAATAAAAACCGAAGTGGAAATATAATAAATTTTAAATTTGTTTATGTCTATTATCAAAATCCCGACTGCATTTAATATAGACCTGGAGTTCCAGGTGGCTGATTTCGGCCGCCGCCTGGGAGCGTACCTGATAGACCTGATGATCCGCCTGGCCTATATCACGCTGATGTCCTGGCTCATTTTCCGGGTATCCAATTCGGAGACGGTAACGGACATGGCTTTTCTGGTCTTTGTGATATTACCGGTATCATTTTACTACCTCATTTCCGAGATGCTGATGGACGGGCAGAGCCCCGGTAAAAAAGCGGTTGGCCTGAAAGTAGTGAGCATCCTGGGCAATACGCCGGGTATCAGCCAGATATTGCTCCGCTGGATGTTCCGGCTGGTGGAGTCCCCCATTATTTCCATGATACTGGTGGGCGCAGCGATAGAAGACGAATCCATGGGCGGGGTGCTGCTGTCGCTGGGCATGGCCGTCCTGCCGCTGATCATTGTGCTTCGTTCCCCCTACAATCAGCGCCTGGGCGATATTACGGCCGGGACCATTGTTGTGCGCAGGCAGCAGAAAGCTTCTATTAATGATACCATCTTCCGGGAAATAGACATGGAGCATTATGTTCCGCAATTTCAGCAGGTGCTGCGTCTTTCAGATCGTGATCTGGGGAAGATCAAAGGGGTGCTGGACAATGCCCGCCGCGTCAAAAATTCGGCGATGGCCAAACGTATCGCCGAGCGGGTGCAGGAAGTGCTGCAAATTGAAACGGACCTGGAACCGGTGCCCTTCCTGGAGACCCTGCTGAATGATTATAACTACCTGGTGACCAGGGGTTAAAAAAAATTCCGGTGTAACCCAACCTTTTTGTTCCGGCAGGCTGTCTTATGCAACTGCACCGTTGAACCCGAAATATATACATACATCCGGCCATGCTGCGCATCCTGACCAGCATCATGCCCTGGCAGACCTGATCGAAGGTTGCCGGCGGCAAGACCGCCTGTGCCAGGAAAAGCTGTATATGCTATATTTCGACCGAATGCTGGGCATCATCCGCCGGTACACCAGCGACCAGGATGCCGCGATATCTATTTTGAACAACGGTTTTTTACGGGCATTCCGGAAAATAGCGCAATTCGGCCATAAAGGAAGCTTCGAGGGCTGGTTACGCCAGATCATTATTCATGCTGCGGCCGATTACTTCAGAGAGCACAAGGCCGGGTTCAGCAGCGATCTGCCGGAGCAGGCTCCGGCGCCACAGGCATCACCGATGGAATACAAGGAACTGCTGCAGGTACTGGAGCGCCTGCCTTCTGCTACCAGGGTTGTCATCAATCTTTTTATTATTGAGGGGTACACTCACCGGGAAATTGCCGCCATGCTCGGCATCAGCACCGGTACGTCCAAATGGCATGTTGCTGAAGGCAGGCGATTGCTGAAGGATATGCTGCATATTCAATCATCCTCTTTAAAATAATATTTACATGGAGGAACGCAGATCAGATATCGAACAATGGCTACAGCAGGCGGCAAACCGCCAGGCTGATGCGCACACACCGGATGCTGTAAAGCAACTGGCGTGGCAGCAGTTGCATTCGATGCTGGATGCGGAAGGGCCGCTTCCCGGACGGCGAGGATGGGCCTGGCTGATGGAGTGGCTGCTATTGGGGCTGCTTGCCGTGCTATTGGCATTGCCAGGATCGTATGAGGGAGGGGAAGATAAAGTGATCGGGGATAACGGGAAGAATGTGAAGATCGGTGCTATAAAGAATACTGATAGCCGGCTGCTGTTGGAAAAGACGGGTAATAATGCAGCACAGAAAGATGAAGGGAATGACAATACACGCAATTGGTTGCTGTTGGAAAAAGCGGGCAATCAAAATAACACAGAGAAGAAAACTGAACGGAAAGACAATACACGCAATTGGCTGCTGTTGGAAAAAGCAGATAATCAACATAACGCAGAAAAGAAAACTGAACCGAAAGACAATACCAATAGCTGGTTGCTCCTGGGAAAGGCCGGCAATGAAGATCTAAATGATACAGCTAAGAAAACTGAACGGGATGACAATGCCGGAGACCGGCAGCTGTTGGAGAAAACAGGGAATGAAAATCAAAATAACACGAGAAAGAATAACGAACGGAATGACAATGCCGGTGATCGGCTGCTGTTGGAAAAGACCGGTAACGAACTTCAAAATAATGCTGCAGATATACCCGGAAATGATCGTAAAAAGAACGGAGCAACACAGAAAGAAACTTATGGTACGAATACTTCCCGAACCCCTTTCTCCATTTCAGCATTGCCCGTCAAACGCCTTTCCCCCGGTTCGGCCGGAACATCCCTGTCCGCCGTGCAGCAACATACCCATGCATACCGCGCCATCCGGCCTGAAAATAAAGCACTGCCGTCCCGCGGCTTCAGCCTTAAAGCCGGCATTATCCCTCCGCTGAACGGGCAATACGGTGTGAATATGGCTCTTGAATATCGCTACAACATCCGGCCATCGCTTTTTATCCGGCCATGGGCGGGCGTTGCTTACCTCAATACAGGGTCCAGGGCCTACACTCACGCTACTTACATGCCGAGGGCTGACACCATCCCCAACCCCATCGATCCCTATTGGGTAGACAGTGTGGTGACCAACTACTCCCTGAAAAACATACTGTACGCTTCGGCAAGCATTCAGGCGGCTTATCGCTACAGGAAACTGGAATTATACGCCGGCATCGCCTATCACCATCAATTAATGCTGACCGGGAAAGACAGCACTTATACCTTAAGCCGGCAAATCACCGGAACTCCGCCTGTTTATCAACGGGAGAATTTCGACAAAAAACGCCTGCCCGGCAGAACGAACCTGCAGCTGCAAACCGGACTGAGCTACAGGTTAAGCCCGCGCCTGCAGGCCGGGGCACAATACAATTTCCTGATACAAAAAAGCGGGAAACAGGCAGGATTGAATGGGAATGCCCCGGCAATACCCGGTTCTTCCTCCCTTGAATTGCATATACAGTGGTTTTTCAGAAAAAAGTAACTGCCGGCCCAACCTTTATGATGAATAGTGCGGTCTTTACCAGTATAAAAACATTTTTTATGCACAAGAAACTATCCATTTTATTAAAGGTACTGGTGGGGATGCTGTTTGTACTCGCCTGCAAGAAAGAGACTTCTCTTCTCTCCAATGACCAGCGTTTGACGAGTTTGCACGACTCCATTCCGGTGGATTCGATACCAATTGATTCGATACCGTGCGATACGATACCGAATGACACTGTTCCCGTCCCTCCCAATCCTTATTATGAAGATTCCATAACCGGGCTGATCATTACTCCGGAGATCGGGGACGATGACAGCACGATCATTTTTACTGTCAAAACGAAAAACACTTATCCGGATGAAAATCCGTACCTGGTCATTTATCCTCAGACGGGAGACTCCTCCCTGTACATTCCTGTGCAGATGGCGGTCAAAGTAACGCCATCCGCCACGGTCAGCCATCCGGCAACAGCCGTTTTTGCTTACCTGCCTCCCATCAATGGCGATCGTCCGCTGAAGATCAGTTTCCCCGGATCACCGATGTTGCAGGGCAGCATTACTGTTACGAATACTCAATATATATTTAACTGGGACCATGATTCAATCGTACTCATCAGCCCCAAAATATTGAGTAGATAGCAAGTGAGAAGAAATGAGAGCGCTGTTCCCGGCGCTTTTTTTTATTGGTTGTAGCCCACCCCGTTTACATAGGTGGCAACCGGGGAAAAATCCTGATCGAAGATCGTGAGGTTGGCTTTGTGCCCGATGGTGATCTCCCCGCGCCCGGGCATATTCATCAATTTTGCGGGATACAGGGAAGCCATTCTCAGGGCTTCGGGCAGGGGTATCCCTGCTTTCTCCACACAATTGCGGATACCCTGCAGCATGGTGATGGCGGAACCGGACAAGGTGCCGTCCGGTAATGTAAAGCGGTCCTGCTGCCTTATATGCGTATATGCACTGGGGTTAGCACTTTCCTCTACAGCGTCGGTAATGAGGAAGAGGCGTTTACCCATCATTTTTTTGCTGATGTTCAATGCCTGGAAGTCCACATGAATACCATCCGGAATGATGCTGGCGCAGGCGGAAGGCGATTGGTAAACGGCGCCAGGCAAGCCTGTATCGCGGTGATGCAGGGGACTCATGGCATTGAAGAGATGGGTGGAGGTTTGTATGCCAAGCTCAAATCCGCGGGCGGCCTCATCAAAAGTGGCATTGCTATGGCCGGCGGATACGATCACGCCATTATCCAGCAACAACCGGATGATCTCCGGGTCGCACATTTCCGGAGCCAATGTCATCATTTTTATGACGCCGGCGGCGCGTTGAAGGAGGGCCTCCACTTCTTTTCGCTCCGGTTTTTTGATGTGTTCGATGATGTGCGCGCCTCTTTTTTCCGGATTGATATAGGGTCCTTCGAGGTGCAGGCCGAGTACTGCGGGATGCGGGTTTTCCCTGACCACGTCTATTGCTTTTTCGAACAGCTGTATGCTGTTGGTGGCCAATGTAATGAGAAAGCCGGTGGTGCCGGTACGGACCAGTCCATCGGCCATCGTTTGTAAAGCAACGGCGGAGGGGTCGTCTGAGAACAGAAGACCGCCTCCGCCGTATATTTGCAGATCAAGCAGGCCTGCAGAAATGTTGTAGCCTTTCAGGTCTGTGGTTTGAGCTTCCCTGGGTATGCTGACGGCTTCTGTCCATCCTTTTAAGATCCCGTCTTCTATCAATAGCGCCTTTCCTGTTATTTCCTCTTTGCCGGTGAAAAAAGTTCCGTTGACCAGTGCTGTCAGCATACTTTCGATGATTTTAGGTTATTGCGTCCACCCCGGATTTTGCACCAGTTCAACGCCCTTATCCTGATAAAGCTTGATCTGATCCAGTGGTAACGGGTTCAAATATACTTTATCTTCGGTAAAGACCCGTAATGTGGCGGTGCTTGGGGCGGGGATGATGTATCCTTCATCAGCGCCGGTCAGCGTCACGCCGGAGAGCCAGGTGCCGCCGGGGGGATCGGTCTTCAGCCATTCGGCACGGTTGATCCAGGCTCCCCTGTTGATATCCGGATTGGCCACCATATCCACATAATTGAGTTTTTTCCATCTGCGCAGGTCATCGAGCCGGTATCCTTCCATGGTCAGCTCCACGCGACGCTCACGGCGGATCTCCCAGATAAGCGGAGAAACGGTGGGGTCGCGTTCCGGATCGTCGTAGGTAACGCCGCCAACAGCAGGCAGGCCGCCTACCACCTCTAACGGCGGCAGTTTGGGATCGGTACCGCTCGGGCGGTTGCGCAATACATTGATGGATTTATCCAGATCGGCCTGTGTGAGCGTGCCCAGTTCCGCGCAGGCTTCCGCGTAGGTAACCAACACCTCTCCATAACGGATCACAGGGCCGTGGATGGGGTTGACATTGGACTGGCCTTCAGGTTTGTCCCGCAGATCGTCGTTCAGGAATTTCCAGGTGGCATAACCTGTGGTGCTTACCCCAAGCCTGTTATATCGACCAATAGAACCCTGGGGGCGCAGCTCGGGATTGAATGTGCCGAGCATTCTCGGGTCGCGGTTGGTACGTACTTCTTCATTTGTTTTGTCCCCGGCATATACAGTAGATATGCCAATAGGTCTGCCATCCGTGCAAAGATAGGACTCCATAAGGTCCTTATTCGGCCCGGTCTGTCCTTCTCCGTTCACATAGCTCATGAGCGCGTGCGTCAGCAAACCGGTAGCATACCGGCGGTACATGATCATCTCCTTATTGACAGCGAGGTCAAGCGAGTTGAATGATTCCCGGTAAGTATGCGAGAAGGAATATCCTCCATTAGTGATCACTTCATTAGCGGCCCATTTGGCGGCCTCCAGGTATTCATTGGCCTTGGCCTGGTTCTGTTCATGATATTTCTGCCAGGTGCCTTCGAACAGGAAGATCCTGCTCATATATGCGAGCACCACCCATTTGGTAACATTCAGCCCTTTGTCCCCGTCTGAGGCCCGGACGTTTGCCGCGGCATACTGAAAATCCGCCAGCACACTGTCCATCACCAATTCGCGCGGATCACGGGGTTTATACAGCTCTGTTTCTTCAGTGGTCAGCAGCTCCCGGTTGTAGTACGGTACGTCTCCGAATGATTTCACGAGGCGGTGGTAAGCCATTCCGCGGAAGAAGCGGCCGATGCCGCTCCAGTGATTGCGGGTAGCGTCATCCAGCCCGGGGACACGCTGCACCCGGTCTATCATCACGTTGGCCTTGCGCACCAGTGTGAATGACCAACCGCCACCGCTGGGAGGGATCACCCTGGTAAACTGCGGGGGACTGGTAGGCCCGAAATCATCATTCAACGACTGTCCCTGGTAAAAATAGTCTCCCCAGGTCCACGCCGCGCCGTAGGCATTAAAATATGTTGGATAAAAGCCGTACGCAAAGGTGCGGACATTCTTTTCGTTCGTCCAGTAGTTGCCGTCTTCCATCTGGTCCAGCGGCCCGCGCTCCAGGAACTCCTTCTTACATGCCGTGAACAAGACCACAAGCGCCGCTACGATATATATTTTCGATTTCATAACATCCATTTTTATGCATTAGAAAGTGAGTTGAACCCCGAATGAAATTTCCTTCCTGTAAGGATAAGTACGCCCGAATGCAGAAGCATCTGTTTGTTCAGGGGTATAGTCAATTTCCGGATCGATGGGTATCGTCAGGTTATCAAATGTGAACAGGTTTTCCGCAGAAACATATACCCTGGCAGATTTCATACGTGCGCGGCCGGCAAGTTTGCCCGGCAGGGTATATCCCAGCGAGATGTTCTTGATACGGGTGTAAGACATATCCAGCAGGTAGCGGCTCTGGCGGTAGTAGTTCATGGTGTTGTTCGAAGCACCGGTGAAGGTCGGTTGCGGATAGAAAGCGTCCGTATTCTGGGGCGTCCAGTAATCGAGATGATGGGTGTACCAGGTATCCTGTCCGAAACCCGGAACGAACAGCGGGCCTGAAGGCCAGAACTCCCGTTTGCCTACACCCTGGATAAAGATGCTGAAATCGAATCCTTTCCAGTCTGCACCGAGACGGATACCGTACTGATAACGCGGCGTGGTGTTGCCGATCACCATCTGGTCCCCGGGATCATCCACAGTATTGGCGCCGGGGGACAGGGTGCTGTCTCCATTCCGGTCTACATACTTCACATCACCCGGGATGTAATCAAACCAGGCAGAATTTCCTGCAAGGATGGTTTGTGTGGGAATGCCCGGCTTCAACTCCCATTCATTGCCATTTTTGTTGAAATCGCTTTCCTGGAAGAGACGGTCTGTCTGGTATCCCCATATCTCGCCGATAGTTTTGCCCTGATAGTTGCTGGTGATGATGCGCGTGGGGTTGGCGAGTTTGGTGATCTTTTCGTTAAAGTCAGACAGGGTGGCCAGAGCGTTGATGCGTACGCCGTTATCGAACGTGTGGGTATAGTCAAGCGCCAATTCCCATCCCTGGGTACGCATCTCACCGAAATTCATCACCGGGGTTGCGCCGCCGAATGAGCTGGGCAGCGCCAGCCCTGCACCGATCATATCGCTGGTGGTACGTTTATACCAATCGAATGTGATACCGAATGCGTTGTTGAAGAACCGCGCATCCACGCCAAAATCTATGGTAGATACCGTTTCCCAGGTCAGTGACTGGGATACCTGTTCAGGGGTAGAGAAGGTCAGCTGGTTTGCATTCCCGATGATCCAGCCGGAGTTGCTGGAATTCATCACGGAGATGAAACGATTGCTGCCTACATTCTGGTTACCCAGGGAGCCGTAGGAACCTCTCAGTTTGAGGAACGACAATACCGGCTTGGCGAAGTCCATATATGTTTCTTCCGTCAGCACATAACCGGCTGAAACGGAGGGGAAGAAATCATACAGCAGATTCCTCGGGAACCTGGAAGAACCATCGTAACGGCCATTAACTTCAAAAAGGAATTTATTCTTGTAGTCGTAGTTCAACCTGGCGAAATATCCATTGGTAGCCCAATGCCCGCGGTCGCCGGTTACATACTGGTCGCCTGTGGCGAGCGCGATCTCGGCCAGTTCCTGGTCTATCAGCGATCTTCTTTCGGAGGAATGCGCCCAGTTGCGGTAGAGGTCCACATCCATACCGGCAATCGCTTTGAAATGATGGTCCCCGAAATCGAAATTATAGGTAGCGAATGCGCGGCCGGTATTCCATTCATTCCAGGAAGACAGGTAGGTGATCCTGTTCCATGAGGGATCCTGGTAGTTATCGAAGTAGTTCAGCTGCGTGGGCGATGCCCAGAAATTGATACCGGAGGTGCCGCCGCCGGCAGAACGCAGGTGCGTATTGGTACCGGAGTAGGTATAGTCCACATCCACGGTGAAATTTTTGAACGGCTTGAGCGTAGCGCCCACCTGTACCCTGCTGAAAGTGGATTTGGTCTGGTTCATGTTGGCCTGCTGCACCTCGGTGATGGCGCTGCGGAAAGGTTTACCCTGGTAAGTGCCGTAGGGGTAGATCTTGGGCCAGCGGTACAGGTAATACCAGGGGCCGATCTGGGCGCCGGAAAATATAAAGGGGGTTTCATAAACAGATTGGCTCAGCATCATTTTGCCGCGCACATCAATCCAGTCGTTCACGCTGGAATTAACAGAAAGAGTAGCATTATATCTGTCGAACTTGTCGGTCTTGAACCGGAGCACGCCGCTCTGGTTAAGATAGCCGAGGCTCAGGTGGTAATTTGTTTTTTCGCCGCCGCCGGATACGGCCATATCATGTTTCTGCATGAAGGTCCAATCTTTCATATATCGCTTGCCGGCATCCCAGGGGCGGTAGAAATACAGGCGTCCTTCGCGGATCTCGAAGTCACGCCCCATGACCATGGAATCTCCCAGGTTCTGGTTACCATATTGTGCTTCCCAGTCGCGCATTTTTTGAATGCCTTCCCTGTCGAAGCTCATCCCCAGGGTAGTGAAATAGGAGGTGTTGGGGTCTACACGCATTTTCCCGAGGAACATGGCTTCAGCGCCTTCGGCGGCGCCGGCGATAGTAGGCATGGTGGTAGGCTGGCTCCAGGAGAAGTTATTGGAATAGTTGATGCTGGCGGGAGCGCCTTTGCGGCCGGATTTGGTGGTGATGAGGATCACACCCCAGGCCGCGCGGGTACCGTAGATGGAGGTAGATGCGGCATCTTTGAGCACGGAAATGGATTCGATGTCCTGCGGGTTCACCATCTGCAGGGAGGGAATTTCTACGTTATCCACCAGAATGAGCGGCTGGGCGCCTGCTGCGCCGGTATTGAGAGAACCGGCCATACCTCTTAAACGGATGTTGGGATTCCTGCCCAGGTCGCCACTTGCCGTAGTAATGGTAAGGCCCGGCACGGTGCCCTGCAAACCGCGGGCTACGTCGGAAATGGGACGGGATTCCAATGTTTTCTTTATATCCACTGTAGACACCGCCCCGGTGAGGTTCGCCTTGCGTTGCGTGCCGAAACCTACTACCACCACATCTTCCAGCCGGTGGTTATCCGCCTTCAGGATGATATTCATGGTAGCATCCTTGCTTAGCACATGCTCCTGCTGAATAGAACCGATGGAGCTGAAAACCACGATTTGCCCGCGGCCGGCAGTAATGGAAAAGCGGCCGTCGGCATCTGTAAAGCTGCCCCTGGTAGTATTCTGCACACGAACTGAAACACCAGGCATGGCCACACCGGTTTCATCCACCACCCGACCGCGTAAGGTAACGATGGTATCGGCCTGCTGTGCCTGGACGGGATTGTCAGGCGCAACTTCGTGCCGGGGAATGATCATAATGGTATTGTCTGTCAGCTTGTAACCCAGGCCTGCAGGCTTCAACAGGGCATCCAGTGTGGCACTGATGCTGCGGGTAGCCAGGTGCAGCGATACACGGCCGTAGCGCTCTACCTGTTCCGAGGCATAGGCAATACGGAAGCCGGAAAGCTTCTCTACCTGCGACAATGCCCTTTCCAGTGTGGCATTACCCAGTTCCAGGGTGATCTTTCGCTCATCCAGCACCTGTCCTTTTCCGGGCACTGCCCATAAAAGGTTGAAACTTACCAGCATGCAAATGATCGTGGAGAGGCTCAATCTCATAAAAAAGCGCATTTGCTTGGAATAAACTGCTGTGGATAGAGCGCTAAATAGCCGCCCTATAGCAAAAACCGCGGATTTTTGCATATTTTGCAATAGTTTAAAAAGATGAAGAATAGCCTTTCCGGCTGTTTACGTTTTAAGCTAAGCCCCTCCCGACCTACCACAGTGCGGAGGGGTTTTTATTTGTCCATTACATCTAGGAAGGCGGTTGCAATTTCCAGGTCATGGTATAAGATTTTGGTTACTGAACATTACTTCATTACTAATACTAAATGTCTAGTTTTCATCGGCGCATCCATCTCCGCTGATGATCACTTCGTCACCGTCAATAGTATAAGTAGCATCTCTTACGGTACAAAGGATCAACAATACTTTCTCGAGCGATTCTGTTCCTTCAAACGTGGCGCGGATCCGGCAATTCTTCAGCTCGGGATTCGCGAATGATATTTTCACCTGGTAGCGGTCTCCCAGCTGCCGGGCGATCTCTTCAAAAGGCACTGAAATGAAATCCAACCCCTGCTTTACCCAGGCGACCTCTTCCATGGCTTTCACCGGGCGGGTTTCGGCCAGTTCATCGTTGTTATAAATGATCTGCTGGTCCGGCGTTAATATGCCCAGCAGTTTCCTGCTTTTTTCCTCCTCTATTTTCACCTTGCCGCGCGTAACGGTAACGGTCACAGACTCCTGTTCAGGATATGCCCGGATGTTAAATGCCGTACCAAGTACGGTAGTGACCACCTTGCCGGAATGGATCACAAACGGCTGGTCTTTCTGCTGGTGAATGTCAAAATAGGCTTCGCCGGTCAGGGTCACCTCTCTTTTTCCGCCTTTGAATTTCTCCGGATATATGAGGCTGCTGCCCTTCTGCAATACCACTGTACTGCTGTCAGGCAGCAGGATGAAACGCCTTCCTTCCGGGTTATCCGGACTTACCGCCAGCAAGGGTTTCGCCTGATCTGTATTTCCCGGTCTGCTCAGCCAGAGCAATGCGCCAATGCCCAGGATCGGCAGTATAACAGCCGCAGCGCGCCACCAGGTTTGCCTGGATGAACCGGTGCGGAACAATGCTTCCTTCCGGCGGCGGTAATCGGAAAAATCCGCCAGCAGCTCCTGCGCCAGCTCTTCTTCTTCTTTCCACTCCACATCTTCCGCTTCGGGATGCCGCCATGTTTCATACCAGCTTTCCAACGCCTTCAATTCCTCCGGGGTACAGGTGCCGGACTTATATTTCTCCAATAATTCTTTTACATCGTACAAGCTCATAAGTGGTAATTGAAACGTCGGTATTATACTAGAGACAAACGATAAAAACTAAACCGTTACTCCCGCTAAAAAAATATATTTCTTTGTGAAATCCGCACTGGAAGCGCATTAAATTTCTTACATTTATCTTGCTCAAAATAACCAAGGTCTATTCCACACTACACACACCATACGGATGTTGAACTGCTCTTATTCTGGAAAAAGGGCGATCAGGCGGCATTTGACGTCCTGTACAAGCGTTATGCCGTAATGCTGTTGAAAAAGGCGTATGAAAAAACAGGCGAGAAGGAAACGGCGCGCGAATTTG
This sequence comes from Chitinophaga sp. XS-30, assembly GCF_008086345.1. Lineage (NCBI taxonomy): Bacteria > Pseudomonadati > Bacteroidota > Chitinophagia > Chitinophagales > Chitinophagaceae > Chitinophaga > Chitinophaga sp. XS-30. The sequence goes on from NZ_CP043006.1 coordinate 788,267, forward strand.
TGCAGGAAGTTTTCCTTGAATTGCTGGAAAGAAAAGACCGGCTGGATATCCATACTTCCTTTAAAGCTTACATATTCACTGCGCTGCGCAATCGCGTGCTGAACTACCTGCATCGCCAGGCCATTCATCATCGTTATGAAGTTTTCCAGGAAACACGGCCGCCCGCAAACGGGAATGATGTGGAATCTTATCTGCAGCATAAGGAGCTTGAACACCGCATGGCGGATGCCATTCAGCAACTGCCGGAAAAATGCCGCCAGGTGTTTTTGCTGAGCCGCTCCGAAGAGCTGAGCAATAAAGAAATTGCAGAACGTTCAGGCATCTCCGTTAATACAGTTGAGCAGCATATGCGCAAAGCGTTGCGGCTGCTGCGGAACGGATTGCAGCGGACTACGGTTTTCCTGCCGCTGGTATTCGCCTCCATCTGCGCCTGAGCGCGCATCTATTTTCTTCCTTCATTTTCCTTCAGGGCCAGCAGGTATACCAGCGAAGCGGTGCCATCCATCGTAGGCTCATTGGTGCTGTAATCCCCGTAATCATCGTGATATACCACAAGGTTGCTCTGGAATGCGGCATATTCATCCGGGTCCGCAAGCCGGATACCGATCAGGCTGTTGTAGATCGTGCCATAAACCGGACCGTCTACCAGTCCTCCGTCTATCGGGTAATTTTTCAGGTGGGTGAATGCGGAATGTGGGTCCACCGGCGTATCGCCGTATGCAGGCAGACCATAGACCATGCCGGTGCCCCAGGGGTTGCAGCCAAACAGCCAGTCCACATTCGCCTGAGCCAGCGCGGCGTAGCTATCATCCCCGCTCAGCTGCTGATACCAGTAACATTGAATGGCAAAGGCAGTAGTGAGGTTGTTGCTGCACCAGATGAAAGGCACCCCGCGGTAAAAAGCATTCTGCCGGGCTTTCTGCCATACTTTGTCTATTCCCGTCCTGTAATATCCGGTCAGCTCCCGCTGCTGTTTTCCCTTTACCTGTTTCGCCAGTTCATAATGACCGATGTTGATGAAAGGATACCATTGGTAATGGTTAGCCGTGTCGGCCCCCAGCCATGGGGTGATCTCCTCCTTTGCGGCGTACTTTCGCCCGTCTTCCAGGAAACTGCGTTTTCCCGTAGCGCTATGCAATTGGGCCGCGGCCAGTTCCATATCATCCGTCCAGTTATCTTCCGCATAAATATATGGCGATAGCACCGATGCGGTCTGTTGTACCCCGGGTTGCTTAACACCCATGCGGTATGCTGAACCCGCCCGTTCCAGCAATGTTGCGGCATAGTCCGCGTCCCGCTCCCGCAGCAGGGAATATCCAAGTGCAAATGTGCTGGCAAACTTACCGGCGGTAGACGCCACCCCGTCGGAGCGGTTCATTTTATTATACTTTACGCCCTGTACCTGCGGTTCCCCGGAGCAGAAATATACCGGCCGCTCAAATCCGCGACCGTAGAAGGAATCCAATGCCGGGATGCGCATTCCGCGGTGGTCCCGGTCATCTGCGATCTGGTTGAAAAGCCAGTCTTCCCGCGGATGCATTTTCAGCAGCCAGTCCAGCCCCCAGCGGGCTTCGTCGAGTACATCCGCCACATTATTCCTGCCCTGCAGTCCATTTTCGTCATGACGATCACTGAACACCGCCGGAAAATCCCGGTATGCGGCAAGCAGGTGATAGGCGGTGTTGGCCGAAGTGGTGGAATACTGGAGGTAATCGCTGGCATCATGCCAGCCACCCACAACATCTATATAGGTGCTGTCCGGCATAGGCCCGTAAAGGGTGTAACCATCGCGGGTATGGCAGGAATCTTCAAGAAAAGGGTTGAAACCGCAACGTTGCTGGCGGAGGTAGCGCAGGCAAAAATCCGCCGTGCCATTATATACGTCCTGTCCGATCCGGAAAACGGGGGACTGCGCATTCCCCGATCGCAGGTAGTAGGTGCCGGGAGTGCTGTAAGCGGAAAAATCGAGCCGGTATGATTGCTGAAAAGGGCCGTAGCTGCCGAAAGGCTGTCCGGCAGAGGCCGTGTACACCGTTTTGCCGGTGGCGGAATCTATTAGCTGAAAAGAGGAGATGGAATTGTTCTCCAAACTTCCCCATACCGCCACTTTAACACCGGCCGGGAGATAGCCGAGCTGGTTGATGCGGATAAAAGCGTTCTGATCGCGTTGCGCAGATAATAATAACACGGGCAGTAGCAGCAGTAGTAATCGTTTCATTCAGCCAATTTACTAAATTAGACAACCTGGCCGCTTAAAGCCGTTACGTGGTATGATGCCGGAATTTGCGGCTGCCGGCGTCGAGACCAGTCCCGATGCCGCACCAGCGCCTCCTTACGCCGTTTGCTGCAGGAACTTCGATCTGGAAAGGTAGTTCGTATCGGGACTGTACATAAACAGGCAGCTGCCATTCTGAATAGTGCGGATGATCTTTCTGGAGAGGTTTACCGGAAGGGCGGGGCAGCCCAGGCTCCGGCCGATGTATCCCTGCTTGCGGCCAAGCATATCGTTTACATAGGCTGCAGCATGCATGACAATGGCTCTTTCCATAGCTTTATCATTGATGCCGCGTTCCAGGCCTTCCAGGCGGAGGGAATAACCGTGCTTTCCTTTGTAAGTGGTCCCGGTAGCGTAGAAGCCAAGGCTGCTTTTATAACTTTCCGGAGCGTTGGAAAAGCTGGTCGCCATTTGTTTGCCGGAGTTACGCCCATGCGAAACAAGCGTATTGAATATTAACTGACCGGTAGAGATATCGATCACAAACAGCCGTTTCTTCGTGGAAGGCAGACTGAAATCCACGATGGAAATAATATCATCATTGCGCAGCTTGCCTTCCTTCAGCAACTGTTCATGCCCTTTCAAAGCCAGGAAATAAGCATCCCTGGATAACCCCAGCGAGTCCAGCGACAATTGTTCGTACAGCATTTCAGCGGCCGAAACAACAGCCACGGGAGGAGCGGTGACCACGCCGGTAGTTTTTTTACCGATGGAAGAAACTTTCAGGCTGAACAGAGAGGTAAGTGCTATAAACGGCAGTATGTATGCTTTTTTTGTAAGACGTACTTTCATCCTCAACATTTTCAATGTCCTATAAAACGGTTTTTCTGATATGATATTGTGAGGCTTAAAGGTACGAAATATTATCTTTTTAATTTATAAAGAATCTGTTAAAGGATAGTGTTTTATGTCATGAGATTATCAGTTTTAACAGCAATTCGAAACAACTGTACTGCCGTTTCGGGGCTTCGCGCATCGGGCAGTATGTTTTCACCGCAGTCTCGCCGGCAGAAAAGCCACCGGATGGCCAACATCAAGATTGTTCAGAAAAAAATTGCTCGCACTGTCCAAATTCTCCGTTCCCGATCATTATTGCGGTATAATCACTATTCACTGACAATTTAAAAGAACAACAATGAAACAGAGAATTAACGTTCATGAGATTGGACAAGCGGCAATGAGATCTCTTTATCCAATTGGTACACACCTTAAAAAATCTCCGGTGGGGCAGCCGCTTCTTGACTTGATCTACATGCGGGTATCACAAATAAACGGGTGCGCCTTTTGCCTCGATATGCACTCAAAAGATTTACGGGCAACAGGAGAATCCGAGCAGCGTATTTACGCGTTGAACGCATGGAGAGACACGCCCTTCTTTTCCGGAAAAGAAAGAGCAGCGTTAGCCTGGGCGGAAGCCGTTACCAATTGTCATGTTCCCGATGAGGTATATAAAGAAGCGCTAAACCATTTTTCCGGGGAAGAATTGGTAGATTTGACCCTGGGAGTTACGGCTATCAATACCTACAACCGCATCAACCATGCCTTTCAACCCTTAGTCGGCACCTATCAGGTGGGCGCATGGTAATCAAAAAAAGTAATATAAATTCAATCCCAAATTAAAAATCAGGATACGATGAAAGAATTCGCATTATTGTTCCGTCAACCGGATTACGATTATAGCAAGACGCCCAAAGAAGAGATGCAGGCGCTGCAAAAAAAATGGCAGGACTGGGTTGGAGGCATCGCTGCCCAGGGTAAATTCTCAAGCAATGGCGTACGACTTGCAACGGAAGGAAAAGTGCTCAAAGCAGGCGGTGTTATTACTGACGGACCCTTTGTTGAAATCCGCGAAATGCTGGGCAGTTTCATCATTGTGAAAGCCGGGAGCCTGGAAGAGGCTACAACGCTGGCACACGGCTGCCCTGCATTAGATGCCGGCGGCAGCGTTGAAATAAGGCCTGTTTTTTCATAACGATATATTTTTGACACCCATTATTACAAGACCCGCATGCAAGAACGCGGGTCTTGACCTCTATCATGCAAGAAAGCGAACTCATACAAACGTTATTCCGCCAGGAATTCTCAAAAATGGTTGCTGTTATCAGCAGGCAGTACGGTTTGACATATATTGAAATTGCCGAAGATATTGTGAGCGACACTTTCCTACAGGCAACTGAATCGTGGGGAATAAAAGGAATTCCACCAAACCCGGCAGCCTGGCTTTATACGGTTGCAAAACAAAAAACGCTCTATTATTTCAGACGAAATAAAATCCTGCATACGAAAATAATGCCCGAACTGCGATCCAATAAGGAAACGAGCGAAGAAATCAATGATGTCAGTTTTTCCTCCGAAAACATCAAGGACAGCCAGCTGCAAATGATGTTCGCGGTCTGCGATCCTGTAGTTGCAAGCGAAGCCCAAATAGGCCTGGCATTAAGGATCCTTTGCGGATTCAGTATTGACGAAATTGCCGAAGCGTTTTTGTCCAATAAGGAAACCATCAACAAAAGATTGTTCCGGGCGAAAGAAAAGATCAGGGAAGAAAAAATAAAAATGGAAATGCCCGATGAAAAAAAGGTCCGCAACCGGCTGGATAATGTGCTCCATATTATCTACCTGCTTTTCAACGAAGGATATTATTCCAAAACTCAAAATCAGATACTGCGGAAAGACTTGTGTTTAGAAGCCATGCGCCTGGCAATCATGCTTTCGGAACACGAAGCTACCAATCAGCCGAAAACAAATGCCCTGATCGCCCTGATGTGTTTTCATTCGTCACGGTTCGCATCCAGACAGATAAATGAAAATGATCTTGTGCTTTACGAAAACCAAAACGAAGAGCTTTGGGACAAGGACCTGATCAAACAGGGCTTGCACTTTCTCAACCTGGCTGCACAGGGGAATGAAATTACTTCCTACCATCTGGAAGCAAGAATTGCTCACCGGCATTGCGTAAAAGAAGATACACAGGAAAAATGGGAAGACATTTTGCAGCTATACAACCAGTTGCTAATGATAAATTACTCTCCAAATGTTGCATTGAACAGGACCTTTGCCCTGTATAAGGCCTACGGAAAAGAAACGGCACTATCTGAAGCGTTAAAGTTAAAACTGGAAAGCAATCACTTCTACTTTTTGCTGTTAGGGGAACTTTACGAAGGGGGAGATAATAAGAAAGCAATACAAAATTTCGAAACGGCATTATCATTAGCAAAAACGCAAAATGAAAAGCAAGGCATCCAGGAGAGGATCAACCGCCTCACCTGAATTTCCAACGGCCATCAAACTTTTATAACGCGCCCGGATTGCCTGATATCTAAATGTACCACGGTGAATAAATGACAACTGGAATTGATCATGAAAATCACTACAGCAGTGCAACACAGCGCTCATCTCCACTTTCATCCCACGCAGCAAGCTGAAAACACTTTTATAATACAGAATTTAGTTTCATCTTTGCATGGCAAAATAAAAACAACAAACATGCAACGCACAATGCGACATATTAAACCGGCAGCATACTTCAATCCTTCAGCGGATTGCAGGCATCGCGGTGCATGTTATATAAGGTAAAAGAAAGAACCTTTCAATATAACTGAAGCCCCGCAAGCCATTGCGGGGCTTTTAATTTTAGATGTGTTTAACTGTCTGACGATAAAAAACAACTTGACCGATATTGATCTGCATATGGATCGAACGGAACGACCTTTCCTTGTCTGTACATAATTGGAATGATGTAACAGCTCAGGAGCCCGGTCGTTATGCGGCCGGGTTTTTTATTGGCTCATGGCGCAATGGCAGCGCAGCTATCTGATACGTAGCAGGTTGCAGGTTCGATCCCTGCTGAGCCTACAAGCTGGTGCTTTTAGTTTAATGGCAGAACGTCCGGTCCGCAAAGATGATGGAAGATAATCCCATGCTCTTCAGACTGAAAGAGATGGAATACGTAGAGAAGATCGCGGAAAAGATCGGCAGCATCAGTGTAGGTGGAAACGGTGTGCTGACGGATCAGCTGAAACAGCTATTTGTTCCCCGGAAATAAAAAGGAGTTGGCTGATCGCTCAGTCAACTCCTTCTGCTTTATGGCAAATCTCTTAGATCACGGGATTCTTTGCATACTCGGCCCACAGTTCATCCACTGTTTTACCGGTCTCCGTCTTCCAGAATTCATCTGTATAGGTTTTGCTGCGCATGGCACTGTCCAGCTTCACGATAATACCGCTCTTCGCATTTTTCTCCAGCCAGATAAAAAACCTTGCCGTGATGCGATAGGCGTTTTTGTAGCTGTGCTCCGGCTTGAAGGCTGGCATACTCCAGCCGGCGCCTTCGTTGTCAACTCCCATGGTCGCGCGCACATAATCCGCGATACCCTCCGTGATCCAGCCTTCACCACCGCGGTAAGATTGAATGATGTGCATCACTTCATGCGTCACCACATCAATGTCACCCGGGTTCTTGTCGAACCATCCCGGGTTGTAATGAACATAGGTACCGGCTGTTGCAGCTACGCCATCGTATTTCGGGTTGATGATGAAAGTCACTTTTTTGGCCGTCTTTGGATTGTAGATCTTCGCCTGTTCCGGGTAAACGGTAAAGAATGTTTCGATCATACGCTCTTTCAGCGCAGGGCTGAAACCTTCCGATTTGTTCACGAAGATCAGCGTGTATTCTCCACGGGTGACAGAATCTTTTGATACCACACCGGTCTCTATATCCCTCCATCCGTTATTTCGCTGGGCATGCACACTCAGTCCTGCCAGCAGCAGGCATGAAACCGCCAGGGTCTTGTAGATTTTCTTGATCATGACTGTATTTACATTTTAAGTATTTTGGATATGCTCTTCCCCTATCCTTTGCCGGTTTTATCCCTCCGGACAGATCGGGCAGCTGGCGGGAATGCTACCCCTAAAACTAATACCGCAGCTTTGCATATCCTGTTAACACACCTCAAATACATTGTTAACGGATTTTAAATGTGCTTGCATAATTGAAATTATTTGCTGATAATGAGGAGCTTTTTGGCACTCTTGCACTATGCGGTCACCGATTCTAATACATAAACTGATAGCGGTCACCAGCTTCCTGATCTTATCCAGTGTGCTATTCTTTTTGCTGTATAATACATACAAGCTGAAGAACCAGCACTATGCCCTGGAGGAAAGGGCGGTACTGGATCATGAATACCAGCGGTATATCAGCAATGACAAGCTGTTCCCGGGAGGGGCGAAGATACTGGACAAGTATGTGTACCGCAACATAGGGGAGTTCGAGCGGCTGCATAAAACGGACAAGGTTAAATTCGACTCCCTGCGGCGGCGGTTCTGCGATACCGCTTTTGCGGCGCTCCGCGAGGCCAATAGTGTAGACAGCCTTTTGCAAGTCATCAAAAAGAAACACAACATCGAACGGGAGTTGCACTATGCTCTCCAGGCACGGTTGCTGGAAGTGAAGTTCGACAACAATCAGTACGTGACCATTTTCGATTACCGGGAGCCGGAGAGCCCATCCCCCCTGATCGGCGGCACGCTGAAAGACATCAATTCACAAAACCTGATCACCGCACTTACCGTCAGCGCGGCATCCAATTACAGCTACCGTTTTTCGTTCAGCCTGAATGCCGATACGCCCAACCGGTTCATCACCATCCTGCGGCAGATGATGCCGGCCTTTGCCCTGGCGCTATTCTCCATCCTTTCGGTGGTGATCATCTATTACATCACTTTCCGGAACTGGCTCAGGCAGAAAAAGCTGTCGGAAATGAAATCCGATTTCATCAACAGCATTACCCATGAATTCCATACCCCGCTGGCTGCCATCATTGTAGCCAACAAGACCTTAAGCCGCATTTCCGCGTCGGACAACATTTCTCCGCTCACCGAGGTGATCAACCGGCAGGCGGAACGTCTCAAAAAACTGATTGCACAAACACTGGACATCACAACGCTGAACAAGGTAACTTTGCAGAAAGAGACGCATTCCCTGCATGCACTGCTGGACGAGATACTGCTGGACTACCGCCTGAAACTTACCGGTACCAATGTACAGCTCAGCCTTGTAAAGGCCGCCGTGAAGGACGAGACGCAGGTAGACCAGTTCTGGTTCACCACCGTAGTGCTCAACATCCTGGACAACGCCATTAAATACAATGACCAGTCGTACAAGGAAATACAGGTATCCACCCTGAATGATAAAAAGAACATTATCCTGCGTATTGCGGATAACGGGGTGGGGATGAACGCAGAGACGCAAAGGATGATCTTCGAAAAGTTCTACCGCCGGGAACCGCAGGTGTCCGTGGGGCTGGGACTGGGGCTGTTCTACGTCAAGCAGGCCATTGATGCGCATAACTGGAAGATCAGCGTGGAAAGCACGCCCGGCGCCGGAAGTGTGTTCATTATTACTATTCCGATTTTATGAAACCGCTATGGGAAAGCTTTTGTGTAACTAAATGAATCCGGATTTTATGAAACCGAACATCCTGTTGGTTGAAGATGAAGGAGACCTGGGCAATGTGGTCAAACAATACCTGGAGATCTCCGATTTTGCTGTTACCTGGTTCCGCAACAGCATGCAGGCGCTGGAGTATGTGCAAAACCACCTGGACAAATTCCATATTGTGCTGCTGGATGTTTCCATGCCGGAAATGGACGGGTTTACGCTTGCCCAGCATATCGTAAAGATCCGGCCGGACATGCCCTTCCTCTTTCTTACCGCCCGCAATGAGCGGTCGGACAAACTCTTCGGGCTCAAGATCGGGGCGGACGATTATATCACCAAACCCTTTGATATCGATGAGCTGGTGCTTCGCATCCGCAACATCATCAAACGTAAGTTCGTAGCGCTGGAACAGCAGGGGCCCAGAAATCACATCGAGCGGGGCGACGTAAGGTTTTATAAGGACTCCTTACGGCTGAGTATCGGCGACAAACATGAAAGCATGCTGACGCCACGGGAGGCGGAATTGCTGGAATTCCTGTTCCGTCATGAAAACAAGGTGCTGCGGCGCGAGGAAATACTGGTGCAGCTGTGGGGAGATAATGACTATTTCCTGGGGCGCAGTCTGGACGTGTTCGTATCCAGACTGCGGAAACATCTCGGGAAATCCGCCTTTGTAAGCATTGAGAATGTATATGGGGTAGGGTTCATATTCAAGGTACAACCATCATGACGGATATGCCCTTCGTTGGTGATCCGGTGAACTTTCGTTATTTTCCGGACAGCAAATCCGGCCTTTGCAAAACATAAAACCATACAAAGTTCCGCCCCGGAACACGCTCATCCTGCTTACAGCTTTGGCTATCGCCATCCTGTTCTCCTTACCCCGCCTCGCTCTCCTGAGGCAGGCAAGCGCTGATATACTGAAGACGGGGGACTTCCTGCTGCGCACCGCCTATTCACTGCTGATCGCCATCGCTTTTCTTACGCTGAATACATCAGACCGGAAGATACGGCTGGGAAGGATCACCATCGACCTGTCTGCATTCTGGCAACGCATCGTGCTGAGCATATTGCTGTACGTCCTGCTCCGGGGGCTGCTGATCCGGTTCCATTTGTCCGTTGCGGACCCGTTCGCGCCGGAAAAGGTTTTCCGTTTTGTGTTTTCGCTTTATATGCTGATGGAGGTCATCCTATCTTTTCTCATTGCACAGATCTACCGGATGGTATTTTACAACTACCGGGTGAATATGGCAAATGCCGCCCTGCTCAAAACCAATGCGGAAACGCGGTATGAGGTGTTGAAGAACCAGGTGAACCCTCATTTCCTGTTCAATTCCTTCAGCACCATCAATGCCCTGATCCAAAGCGACCAGGCTGCCGCAGTGGCGTTTGTGAACAATATGTCTGATGTTTTCCGGTATGTGCTCAAAAGCAGCAACCTGGAAAAGGTGCGGCTGGGAGAAGAGGTCGCTTTCATTGAAGCTTATACCGCCATGCTCCGGGGCCGTTACGGCAGCAAGGTCAGTTTCCGGATAAACATTCCGTCGGCGTTGATGCAGAAAATGATACCGCCCATGGCCCTGCAGATACTTGTTGAAAATGCCGTAAAACATAACGTGGCGGCAGAACAACGGCCGCTGACAGTGGATATTTCCGTTACAGGGGACAGCCGGCTCACCGTTTCCAACAACCTGCAGAAAAAGAAAGTGCCGGAGCCTTCCACCGGTCTGGGGCTGCATAATTTAAACCAACGCTTCCAATACCTGTCCAACCAGGAGATAGATATCCGGCAAACGGATACGCATTTTTCCGTAACCATACCTTTATTACATGAAACTGCTGATCATTGAAGATGAAGCCGGCGCCGCCGCGCAACTGACGGCCATGCTGCAGGCCCAGGTGAAAGGCGCCGAGATCATGGCCGTCATAGACAGTGTGGAAGAGGCTGTCCGCTACCTGTCCAGCCGGCCGGACATAGACCTGATCTTTCTGGACATCTACCTGTCAGACGGCATCAGTTTCGATATTTTCCGGGACCTGCGTATCGATACCCCGGTCATCTTCACCACTGCTTACGACCAGTACGCCATTCGCGCTTTTGAGCTCAACAGCATCGACTACCTGCTCAAACCCCTGCGGGCAGAACAACTCCAAAGCGCACTGGACAAGTACCGGCAAAGGAAACAGCAGGTAGATGCCGCCATGATAGCCACCATCCGGCAGATGATGGGTGGAAACAACTCCTGGAAAAAGAACTTCCTGATCCCCTTCAAAGACCGCCTGATACCTGTTCCGGCGGATGCATTCGCCTATTTCGAGACCAGCAACGGCATTGTACGGGGCATACAGTTCGATAAAAAAATGCATCATATGGAAGAAACCCTGGAAGAACTGGCGGAGAAGCTCGACCCCGCGTTATTCTACCGCGCCAACCGCCAGTATCTCGTCAGCCGCCGTGCCATCGTAGATGTGCAGTATTATTTCAACGGCCGGTTATACCTCAATCTGGCGGTGCCGCCGGCAGAAAAAGTACTGGTCAGCAAGGCCAAAGCGGGTGATTTCAAAGCCTGGATGGGCAGCATATAGGCAACCGCTCACTGTCCGCATAAGGCAGTTCACCCGTTCTTTCGTCAGCCTCAGGTGCTTTGTGCCGGTTTTACGATACAGGAATCGGTTTATTTGTGAAAAAAATACAGCCATGAAAAAGATCATGACAATTATCGCCCTGATGACAATGGCCGCCTGTTCCTACGGGCAGTCCGAGCCAAAAGAAGACCTGCAGGAAAAAATGCTGGAATACCGGGAAAAGCTCAACCTGACCGAAGAACAGTCTGAAAAAGTGGATTCGATCAATGCCGGTTACCTGGATGAGCTGTCCAAACTCAAAGCGTCCGAAGAATCCAAACTGGCCAAATTCAGGCGCTTTAAAGACATCCAGGCAAAGAAAGACAAGCAGATGAAGGAAGTGCTGGATAAAGAACAGTACAAGCAATACCAGGCCATGCAGGCAGAAATGAAATCCGAACTGAAGAAAAAACGCAAATCACAATGACAAATTTCCTGTTCAACTCACTGGTGGTCTCCCTCTTTATGCTGACGGGTTGCGACAAGAGCGACGGCCCTGAAGAAAAGACTTATCGTATTGAAGGCACGATGCAGGTAGACGGCAGAACGAGGCATTATCTGCTGTACCTGCCCACCGGTTACTACGATGATACTTCCCGCTATGCACTGGTATTGGGCCTGCATGGCGGCGGCGGCAGCGCCGTGCAGTTCGACCGGCACTACGGGCTTACGCAGAAAGCCAATGCATCCAAGTTCATTGTGGTTTACCCGGAAGGTGTGCGCAGCGACGGGCCGCTTGGTGTGCGTACCTGGAATGCCGGCACCTGCTGTGATTATGCCGCCGAGAACAATATCGATGACGTAAAATATATCCGCCTGCTGATCGACCAGCTGGTGGGCCGCTACCGGATCGATGCTAAAAAGGTTTATGCCGCGGGGATGTCCAACGGTGGTATGCTGGCTTACCGCCTGGCCTGCGAGATACCCGACAAAATTGCCGCCATTGCGCCGGTCAGCTGTTCGATGGTAGCCTCGGGCTACAGTCCAACCCGGGCCATGCCCATTCTTCATATACATTCCGCGCAGGACACGAAGGTGCCTGTGCAGGGAGGCGTAGGGATATTCGGGTATTATTTCCCGCCGGTGGATTCCGGGCTGACGGTATTCGCGATGGGCAAGCCGCCCGTGGTAGTGGAAGACAATGCCAATTACAAGCTCACGAAGTGGGGAGAAGATATGGAGTATTACCTGACAACCGATGGCGGTCATGCCTGGCCGGGAGCGGTGCGGAACACGTCCTGGGGGGACCCGTCTTCTACCGCCGTTAACGCCAATGACCTGCTGTGGGCGTTCTTCCAGCGATACTCACTGAAGTGAGAACAGGCGGGGTGGCTATTTTAGTCAGCCCCGCCTCTTTTTATTCCAGCCTATTTTATTTATTTTGGGGAAATGCTACAATTACCCCGTATGATAACCAAAATCACCCGATGCATAGCCGCATGCCTGCTATGGCCCATTCTTTCCTTTTCCCAGACCGGCAAAGCCGACCGTAAGCTTGAAAAAGCGCTGCGGGAGATCGTCAATGAATTCAACGGCACCGCCGGCGTATATGTCCGGCATCTGAAAACCGGCAGATATGCGGCCGTGAATGCCGATACCATCTTTCCCACCGCCAGCATCGTGAAGGTACCTATCCTGGTGGGGCTGTTCGATAAAATAGAAAAAGGTGAACTGAAATATCACCAGCCGCTGGTGTACCGCGATTCCATCAAATACGGCGGCTCCGGCCTCATGCAATTCTTTAAAGATAGTTCGGAGACGGATATCAGCGTACTGGCAGCGCTGATGATGGCTTACAGCGATAATACCACCTCACTCTGGAACCAGTCGCTGGCGGGAGGCGGAGCGCAGATCAACAAACTGATGGAGCAATACGGCCTTGAACATACCCGTGTAAACTCGCGTACACCCGGCCGCGAGGCGATCTGGAAGATCTACGGCTGGGGGCAGACAACCCCGCGGGAAATGTCCGAACTGGTGGTGAAGATATTCCGGGGAGAAGTGATCAGCCCGGGCGCCAGCGAAAGAATGTACCGGCTGATGACGAAAGGCTATTATGATGAGCAGGCCATCTCGCAATTGCCCCCATATGTACAGGTGGCTGCCAAAAGCGGCTCCGTCAATGAATCCCGTTCAGAAGTGCTGCTGGTGAATGCCCCTCATGGGGATTATGTGTTCTATGTGGGAACGAAGAATATAAAGGATCAGCGCTGGGAGCCGGATAATGAAGCTGTGGCAATGATCCGGAAGATATCGGCTTTGCTGTGGGAGCATTTTGAACCGAAGAGCCGGTGGAAGCCGATGTTCAAGGCAGCGAAGTAGGACCGGGAGCGCTGCTGTGCAACGCCGTGGGAAGACCATCCATGCTAAACTGGTTCTTTTCCGCTTTATAGGCTTCCAGTCCTTCCGCGCCTTTCTTCTCCACCCATTTTTCCACATGGTCCCTTTCGCCCAGGTATTCATACAGCGGAACACCAAAGCCGCAGGAGGTCTGTACTTTATGAATATCCGCCACGATGATCTGGCGGGTGGAGGGGAGGATATTGAAATGTACGCTTAATTCTTCCCACTCAGCAGTTCCCGGCAGTACGGTGCGGCCTTTTCCGTAGAGGCGCAGGATATTCGGCGGGCCATCGAATGCGCAGAACATCAGCGTAATACGACCGTTCTCCCGGATGTGCGCGGAAGTTTCGTTACCGCTGCCGATGATGTCCATATACGCCACACGGGACTCCGAGAGTACCCGGAAGCTGTCCAGCCCCTTGGGAGAGAGATTGATGTGGGTGTCGGGGGCCAGGGGAGCGGTGGCCACGAAGAACATTTTCTGATGATGAATGAAGGCAGTATGCTGCGGGGTGATGGCATCAAAGAATTTTCCCATATTGCTGTTATTTGGTCCTGCAAAGATAAGGGACGGCGCCTATTGTATTTCCAATGCAATTTTCTTATCTTGTTAAGATAACCCGTACAATTAAGCGCTACCTCAAGTTAACTAAACTACTGTTATGAAAACACCATCCCAAAATGCAAAGAGGGGCATACTGTCCTCCACCCGCAAATCCGTTAAACATCAATTCCTGTTGAAAACGCTGATGGCACTGCTCGTTTTCTGTTCGCTGGCGGTATGGCCCATGCAACATACCCAGGCAGAAAAGCACAGTGCAAATGCTTTCAGCATCGGCCTGAATGTGTATAATGGCACCACTTATAACGGCGCCATTTACCTGTACGGTCCTACCAGTATCAGCGCTACCCTTAGCCCGGGGGCTTCTTCCTACGGTCCCCTGACCGCAGGTTCTTACACCGTGAATATGTACACGTCCGCGCCCGGCACGCGCACTTTTACATTCAACAATGAATCCGTTACCACTTCGGCGGGATATGCTACATTTAATGTAAACATCTCCTACACGTCGTTCGCTACTATTAATTGATTATTGATCTTCCTGCGGAGGCATACCGGGAATGTAAACCGGGGTGGCTAATAATTGTAAGTGCTTTCGCAGGGAGTTTTTTTGGGGGGCGTCATGCGCTGAATTAATTAAGGGGTATTCCCATTCTTCTGACTTTATCCTTACATGCATCACCTCTGTTGCAAACCAGCAGAGCGATGCTCATGATATTCCCTTTAATGATCATTTTTTAATGTATTCGTATGTAGTGATGCTCCCTGTGTTGGTTGTTCTTTTCGTGGGATACCCATCGCTATTATATTCATAAGTATAGGTGCCGGTGCTGGCGCTCGCTCCGGCGGACGTTACGGTAACAGTTCCATAGTTATTCACATTCCGGGCAAACCCTGTTTTGGGTACAGAAAGTGAAGGGGCATGTTTATCGTCAAAATCTGAATTTACGGTTGTAACCAATAATGATCCTGCCGGGTTGTAAGTAAGCTGCCTTTCAATATTCCCTTTCGCATCCAGAAAATACTCAACGTACAAATAAGGAGCCGCGCCGCCTGGGGTTTCATAAACACCTATTTTACCGGGGGTGGTATAAATAGCCTCTGACTTAGCATCGAAGGTTTCAACTCCTCCGGAAATCAGATACGTTTCAATTTTAGTGATCTGGCCGCTGCCGTTATAGAAATATAAATTTTTGATGTCATCACCAGATGTCTCATAAAGCACTTCCGTTAATTGTCCTGAATTGTTATAGGTATAGAATCCGGAATAGTTGCTTACCGGATTTGTAAAAACAACATCGAATCTTATTGCCCTGTTATTGGCATCATACGTATAGGTGGTAGTTTGAGAATTTGTTGAGATTTTTTCAAGCAATGTTTGCCTGGCAGGATCAGGGTTATCTCTTTTACTGCAGGAAAGAAAAATTGCGCTTAGCAATACCACAACAAGTGGTTTAAAAATCATGCCTGAATGTTTCATAATGCTATTTTTAAGGTTATTTTTCAACTAAGGCAGCGTATGGATCGTATGAAAGCGCCGATCTTTTGAGAAACGATAAAGATAGTCTGACCCTCGCGGTGGATAACCCTGTGCATACAAAATCCCATTGTGCCCACTGCTCACTGTAAACGAATATAAATTCCAGTTATCGGTACCAATAATACCTGTACCGGTAGTAAAGCCGAGCAAAAAATACCGGATGTCCTGCTTTCGCACTGCGCGGTTTAATGTAAGATGCACCGTTTGCGTACTATTATCCACCCATCTGGCGCCACTATTTACATTCAGGAATAGCTGCTCTGTTCCATCCGTATATCCTATGGTGATATTTAAATTATCATTTCCCCCTCTCAGGTCATCGCCGCCGGTTTGAAATGTGGCATACAGGTGCCGCACGCTGCCCTCTGGCTGTCCTTCAGGATAATTCGGGACGTCACGTGGTGGAATATGACTGCCATCATAACGATCATTGACAAAATAGGTACGCCATGCTTTGCCGGTTTCCACTTCAAAATAACAACCCGTTCTCAGGTCGGGAGCCAATGTACGCACCGCATTTCCTTCATTGGGGTTATAGATGAATATCTTATAATCTTCTTTATGTGCACCCAAGTCTCCCAGATAACGGCCCATGGCATAACCCACACCCAATACAACATGCCTGCCACCATCACTGTTATCTTTTCCCAACACACCTCCTGCAAACAAACCAATCGGTATAGGGATATTTGCATCAATTGAATTTCTCAGTTCTTCCAACCGGCCGCCATCTGTACCCTGCAATCCCCATCTGAATATCTCGCCGGCCCTTATATTGTATGAAACTTCCAGTTCGCTCCATTTAACATTTACGTCCCATATGGAATGGTTTTGCCGGCTATAAATATAAGACTGAAGCGGCGTGGCATTGGCTGGTGTATAATATTGTGATGGAACGGCAATCCGATGATTAAAATAGTCCAATGCAGTATATACCATACCGCCGCATAAACCTCCCCACCGGATAATATCTTCACCATTAAATGTATTAATGAAGCGGAACCCATGTGTTTCTGGTAAAAAGGAGGTAACACGCCGTCCATCATTTGTCCATCGGATCAAATGCCACTTTTCCTCCACAGTTGCATTTTTATTTCTAAAGCTAACTCCCCCCTTTTCTATATTTCTATGGTTGGGCAAATACATGCAAAGATTTCTTTTTGAAATGATGTTGTAAAAACCATCGCCAGTATCTTCCAACCGCCACAACTGGTTATCTGCGTTAATAAAAGGCTTCATTATGGGAATAAGGCTTTGTGTAAGGCAAAGACCGTTTTCTGATTGGATGCTGAAGTAGCCATCGTTCTGTAAAACCAGTTTCCATTCTTGCCTGTCGGGATTGTTTACAAAAGAGTTCATAAACACTTGCGAATTGGCCGCCGGCACATTATCTATGACGGTAAGATATCTGTAATCTCTTGCTGTACGAATGAGGAAAGAGCCTGATTGAAGAAAGCGTTCATCTGCCGTTGGAAGCCGTTCAATACTCAGCGTTGCTGTGTTTGGCCGGGCAACATCATATACAGGAACATCGTTCTCTGCTTCCTTTGTTTTTGTCAACAAAACAGCAGGGTTCGGTTTAACCCTTTTTTTGCTGTTTCCATCCACATCAAAACCAATTGTCCATTTATCGCTGCTGAAGAGAGCGCCGTAAATCATTTTGATTTGCGCTGTGTCATTTGCCTTCTTCACTTTAATGATGAGATGATTTCCTTCCTGGCGGATCATTCCGCTTTGTTTCAGCGCCTGCAGCATCCGTTCCGCATCCGCTTGTTTTTGCCGGGCGAACGGTTCCAGGGGAATGAGGAACAGAAGGATCAGTAACCAGTTTCGCAAGATTTGTACGGTTTTATAGTATTACATCGAAGTTTCTTATTCGTCTCCGGGCTGGTTCACGAACGGGTACGGTTTCATCGCACGGACCTGCTTTTTACCGGATGCAATGTGCTGTTTATCCAAATATTGCCCAATACCCATTTATGGTAACCGCACCTTGCCGCCGCTTCTTGTCATAACAGAGGTGGTAGCTATTCAGCTCGTGATTACTTTCGATCGGGAAGTTTACGTGTTCTTCTGGTGAGGAATCAGGGTTTGTTTGCGGTTAACATGATAATATTCAATTATTTGTCATCCAGCGCCATAGCAGCAAATCCACCGTTGTGCGTTCGTGACTTACTTATAGGAGTCCTCTTTTGCAATCTCCTGGATCCGCACGATAAGTTTTCCAAGGTTAACTCTATTATTCACGAGAATGACACAACCGCTATTGCGTTCGGGAAATGCCGAAATATGTGCAGTTGAACCTTGCTCACTACCATTGTGCTCCAAATGTCTGGTCACCCTACCTTTTCGTACACCCCAGCCAAGTCCCATATTATTTATTGTAGGTGCATGAGTTAATTTAATGGCAGCATTTATTTCTTTCAATTGTGCATCCAGATAGTTAAGCATATCATTAACTGTTGAACAGAGACCGCCTGCCGGCGAAAAATATCCCTGGTTTGATACTGTAAGGCGTCTTCCATTTTCGCTATGCGGATGAGCTATATCATACCCGTCTTCATTGGTAATATACATTGTATTGTTCATCTCAAGAGGCCCGGTAATGAAGCGTCTTACAAGGTCGGCCTGTGAATGCCCGTACACCTTTTCAAGAATATGACCCAGTAACGAAGTTCCCCAATTTGAATACAAAAATTTATACCCTGGAATGGTATCCAGCGTAACTTTTTTCAAAGCATTATAAAACAATGTGGAATCATAATGTGCCTCGGGGCTTACAGGATTATAGTCCGGCTGCTCACCAATATCTTCAGGCATTGCAGGCAGCCTGGAAGTATGGTTTGCCAAATCCCGCAACGTTATTGGCATGCTATTATAACTTAGATTATCATAGTTCCCATGCAGGTATTTTCTTATGTCGTCAGTCAGTGATACTTTTTTATCCAACACTGCTTGGGCGAGTAGTGTTGCAGTAAAGGTTTTAGTTATTGAACCTATTTCATATAGCGTACCTGACGTGGGAAGCTTGTTGTTTCCTTTTTCCGTTTCCCCATAAAAGTAAATATGCTTTTTCCCAGCTTTAATAATTCCGATAACCAGACTGTTCGCCTTTGAATACTTAAAATATTCCGCTGCCGCCGAATCTACCGCTTTGTCGAGAGCAGACCTTAGGCTGTTATCAGATTTTACAACGGGAGGTTCGGAAAGGAAAACAAGGGGAGCACTTTTCAATCCAAAACTGCTGATTTTATTGTCATAGGTTAACTGAAGGTCCATAATCATGTCCCTTAATTCAAACTCCAATAGATAGGATACCTTGCCCTTATCTTCTGCAAGAAATGATGATGCAACAATTTTGCCGGAGTTCTGATTTCCTTTTAAAAAATTTACAAGTTTTGGTTGTGAAATCTTATTGCTAAAGGATGTATCAAAGAGCCGGTAGATTGCTTTATAATCTCCATGGTTAAATTTTGATACGATAGTATCCTTCATTGCTTCATATGCGCTGTGATTTATCTGACCTTGCGCAAAAACGGGGAGCAAGAGCATAGGATAAAAGACAGTTTTTCGTAGCAAGACAATGATGTGTGGAGTTATTGTAACTATCATAATCTATTAATGTAAGATGAGATATTAAACGAAGCCATGACGCACAACACATAAATATACGAAACCCTATTATCAGATTACGTCAATCTATCGGATCAAGTCAAGTTCCTGGGGCTCAGCAGTTTATTATTGAACCCTATTGCGGAAGCAGCTGTTCATACTACGATCAACATCGGATCGCTGCCTTGTGGTGAACGAAGGGTGACGGGGGATCACCCCGGGGCATGGGGATTTGATGCGGTTATAGTCTGAAGTTAGTGCGGGTTTGAAAAGGAGCTAAAAGAAAATATAAAAGTGGTTGCCATCCACGATACTTGTCTATAGCGGTTTCCGGGAAACAAAAAAGGCAACCATCACTGATTGCCTTTGATAGCTTCGCTTCCCCTGCTGGACAATTATCTAACCAATTAGTAAATGATTTACAGTCTTTAGCGCGTTGACATGCCCAAAGGTGCAGTTGGACGTTCGTCCAAATCAGAACTTATAGCTTCTTTCAAAATCACTCTACGCAAACGGCCTTCGTTTTCATTACCCCATTGCCCTAATGCGGCAATCACGGGGATTACAGTCTTACTAAATTCGGTGAGACTGTATTCTACCTTTGGCGGTACAACCGGATAAACTTTTCTCGTGATCAATTCGTGCTCTTCCAACTCTTTCAACTGAATATTCAAAACCCTGCGTGAAGCATCGGGGATTTTGCGTTGCAATTCGCTTGGGCGTTTATGACCGACATTGATAAACCACAGCAAACGGATTTTCCATTTTCCGTAAAGGACTTCACCAATCAAATCAAGTCCGCAATTCAGGTTGGGTGGTGTCTTTCTTTCATACATTTCGCAAAGTTATACATATGTCTCATTTGCCGCAATAGGGGATAAATTTATCCCTATGTGAATCGTAACTCCGTACTTGTTCTGTCATCCTTTACGTCTCAATTTTGCCCTATTATCAATTTTTAAAACAGGACAAAAATGGAACAGTTCAATTTCAACAATGAGTTATCAGGTAAGATTGCCTTGGTAACCGGCGGTACAAAAGGCGCCGGAAGAGCTATTGCAGAAAGGCTGGTACAGGCTGGCGCAACGGTGATTATTACGGCCAGAAACGCCCCGGAAAAAGAAAGCAGCCAACTGCATTTTATTGCTGCCGATTTAAGCAAGGTAGAAGGAGCAGCAAAAGTAGTCAGTGAGGTATTATCGACTTATGGAAGGCTGGATATTCTTGTGAACAACCTTGGTTCTTCAACAACACCCGCCGGTGGTTTCGCGTCGTTAACCGACGAAGATTGGATATCAACGTTGCAAGCGAACCTGCTTGCTCCGGTTCGATTGGACAGAGGATTTTTACCGCAAATGATTGAACAAAAAAGCGGTGTCATTATTCACATTGCGTCCATTCAGGGCAAATTGCCTTTGTATGATTCCACTTTACCTTATGCCGCTGCGAAAGCCGGCTTAAGAAATTACAGCAAAAGCTTATCCAACGAAGTCTCCCCAAAAGGTGTTCGGGTGCTGACTGTTTCGCCAGGATGGATAAATACAACAGCATCGATAGCCTGGTTGGGCGAGATTGCAAGAAATGCTAATAGTACTGTAGAAGAAGCTCAGCAAAGCGTCATGGATGCTTTGGGTGGAATACCTTACGGCAGGCCTGCCGAACCGGAAGAAGTAGCCGAATTGGTTGGCTTTTTGGCTTCGCCAAGAGCCGCTTATTTGACAGGAACGGAGTACGTTATTGATGGCGGCACCGTACCAACTATCTAATCACTATTTAAAGCTTACAAAATGAACTTACCTAAAGTAGTATCCAATTTAGTAAAGGCACAAAACGATTTTGATAGTGCCGCCTATGCAGATTGTTTTTCCGAAACAGCCGTGGTGTTTGATGAGGGAAAAACCCACACCGGAAGAAAAGAAATAGGACATTGGATCGATGACGCAAATAAGCGATACAAGGCCGTAATGAACCCAGTGGGCTTTGAAGAAAAGGAAGGTGAAAGCCTTTTGAAGGCAGAAGTTTCAGGAGACTTTCCCGGGAGTCCAATTGTGATGACATATCATTTACAAATAGCCAATGAATTAATAAAGTCATTGAAAATTACAGGTTAGAAAGGAATGGCTAGTTTAGCCATTCCTTTCGGTAGTATTACATAAAGTGTGTCAGTCGGTTAAAGATTCAATTTGAGTCTGTCCCCAAAGATAATAGATAATTGAGCTAGTGTCTGATTCCAGTTGTGTACAGGTTTGTTCTATTTGGCACAAATGTTCTCCTGGACAAGGAATAAGAGTTTCATCAGGGCGTCTTCCGACTGGAAGGCGCCTTTTGATTTGGTGACAGCCCGGAGCTGTCGGTGGAAGCCTTCGATAATATTGGTGGTATACATAATCCTGCGAACGTCTTTATTATACTGGAAGTAGCTGCTTAAACGAGGCCAGTTCTTTCGCCATGATTCAATGACCTTGGGATAACGCTGGCCCCAGTTTGTCTCCAGCTGACCAAGATTGCGTTCCGCCTGCTCTGCAGTCGTTGCCCGGTAAACGCCCTGAAGGTCCTTCATAAAGGGTTTGACGTCCTTGCAGGATAGATATTTCTGGGAGTTGCGGATTTGGTGGACGATGCATAGCTGGACTTCTGTCTGTGGAAAAATGCTCTCTATCGCATCGGAGAAGCCCTGCAAGTTATCTATACAGGCTATGAAGATATCTTCCAGTCCCCGGTTCTGCAGATCAGTCAGCACCTGCAGCCAGAATTTAGCACCTTCGTTTTCTCCGATATACATACCCAACAGCTCCTTATAGCCTTCCTGATTAAGACCGATAATGCAATAAACGGCACGGGTGATGACACGTCCCTCATGACGAACTTTATAGTGAATGGCATCCAGCCATACAAAAGGGTAAACACGTTCCAGCGGACGGCTGCGCCACTCCTGGATCAGGGGCAGGATTTTATCGGTTACGCGGCTGATGGTGGCCGTTGAGGCTTCCACTCCGTACATATCCATCAAATGATCACGAATATCGCTGTAACTGGCTCCCCGGGCATACAGTGCGATGATTTGCCGGTCCAGATCAACACCAAGGGTCTTGTGTCGCTTAGGGATCAGTTCCGGCTCGAATGTGCCGTTACGGTCTCTGGGAGGGTTAATATCCACAGTGCCGATAGGTGTTTTTACCTGTTTACGGCCTTTGCCATTCTTTCTGTTGGCCTCGGCATCATCTTCAATATGAGCCTCCAATTCGCCTTCCAGCGCTCCCTCAAGGAACTCTTTTAACAATGGCGTAAGCACTCCATCCTTGCCAAGCAGCGTGTCACCCTTCTTCAAACGGTTGGCCGCCTGCTTCTTGAATGCTTCAAAATCAAAATTCTGTTTGTCCATATGTGCAGTTTAAAGTTAATCAACTTTTAACTGACACACTTTTTGTAATACTACCGAAAAATAGACCGCCAGCTCATCGAAGGAGTTCGTTTTCATTTTGTTACTAATCCTCTATCTGGACGGACAACTTCAAATAATAGAACTGATGAATATATTCAACTTCAAACAAAACACCCTTTATATGAATCGGGGGAAGAACTTTTGGAGGATCTGATAAAGCATTCTAAATTCAAACACTACAGACATCTACGATACCTGGCCGATAATCATGCAGGGCATTTGTTAAAAGTGAGGTTTATATTACAACCATTTTCTTTTGTGTTTCTTCTGGAAGGATCGGAAAAGTTTCACATCATTTTAGAAACGCTTGATACAGAGGAGGCCAGTTATCTTTGGCATTTTCCAAAAAGAGTCTCCGAATTACCCTTCAGGTTAAAAGAGATTGACAGATACCTGGATATTATCCGGAAGCAGGGTCGGCAAGGATTTCTAACGGCTCCGCCGGAAAATTTCAGTCGTGTTCTGCACGATTATTCTGATGATCAGAAGGGTTTTATCATCTGGAAAGATATGTTGGGGGAGAGACTGATTTAGGAAAAGTAACTGCAATGACATTGCAGCTTGGTATACAACGTGTAATGATAGGCACGTTATTTACACGTCAGTTCTACAGACGGCTAAACCCATCTGATTTTGGTATCCAATGCTGCTGGATTGCCTGAGGAATTGAACTCCGAAACTTTGGAAGCCTGGCTTCGTTTAAAATTGGGAAAGCGCATCCTTGTAAAATATAATAAACACCTGGTTGAACGAATGCAAGTTCCAATTCTGCGAGATTTCCTGTTTTTAAGAACTGGTGGTTTATAATGGCTCCAGCCCCGAAAACAATTTCTCTCTTACATTTGCAACAGGAACTCCAAGCATTTTCAGAAAAATAAACTGCCTGACAGGAATATGAGTGTAGGCAACCTTCCGTTTTCCAAAAATCGAAGTTGACTGAGGAGCTTTCTGAACTGCAGAAACCAATCCCTTCCGAGAAAAACGCATAAAGAGCAACTGGGTCTTTTGTATGAATTCAGGGATAGTTAGTAAATCAACCGCATGCAAATCGGGATTATCTTCTGGTTTTCGCAGAATGACATGAATAACAGGAATTCCTTTCTTTGTCAAAAAGTCGAATAGTGCAAGCTGTCCATCATTTATTCCAAATGTATTACGCTTTGTTGGGTATTTCTGTTTTACCTCAATTGCAGTAATCCGTCCTTCGTCAGTTACGGTAAAAACGTCAATATCCCACGCAAACTCACGAAGCCAGTTATTTGCAAATAATCGTTTAATAGCTGCGTCTCTCAGTAACCCTCTTTTCTCAAGGTACGCACATGCCTTGGCAATTCTTGTCTCATCCCGCCCAGTTATATTGGAGAGTGCAGAATTGGCAACGGGATCAAGCTTGCATCCATAATCTTCCAGTTTGAGGTAGCGTTTCTTTTCTTTATGCTCAAACTGGTAAAATGCTCTGGATGTTTTATTAAAATATACAATACTCGTCGCCAGACAGCTATCCATACTGGCAAATATGTCAAGAATTGTGTAATCGAGATTGCTTAAAGAAATGGCCTCGTCCGTTAATATTTTTCGGACATGATACCCTCTTCCTGCACCCGAAAACCAGAAATCGCTGGTAAAGGGAGACAAGTTTGCATAGACAACATCTTCCATAAACGCAACCTCGGAACACAGCCCTTCAATCCGTGTATGTTTGTCTTGAAACAGAATCGCCTTCAGATCTTCCGGATTATTCAGGTCAATTTTATCGATATTGCTACAGATTCTATTAAGTTTCATTTCTTGCAGGATGAAGCGGTATATTGGAAATAAGCCTATAGTAGTGCCGGGCAAAACGCCTCGAAAGCAGATAAGGAGTTTCGAAGAAGAATTATCTAATGGGTATCCGCGCCAAATTCCTTGTATCGCCTATTTCACAAAAATAAGACATAATTTAACGCTTTAATATAAAAAATTCAATCGATAACACCAAGAGTCTGGTTATAATATTTCCACACAGGAGCAGAGCCAAGACCACAGAAAACTTGACGATAATACCTCATCCTTTCCGGTTCTGTAAACGACCGTAAAAACCTTTTGAATAACCGGCTTTTTTTGCGTTACTTGCGCAAAATGTCCAAAATACGACCGGTTGCCGGCACAAGTTCAGTACACTTCCTGCAAGATGCCGCAAAGACAGTATGGAAATTCTCGCATTACAGAAAGCCGTAAGGCTTTAATTCCTTGCTTCCCGCGAATGCTCCAGATTAGTGGGGGTTAAATGCCGTGGAATCAAATCTGCGACCTTCGATTTCTGACATGTGAGCCTGCAAGCATTTTGGCAATACCGTGGCGGTTTCTTTGGCCAAGTTTATAAAGCAAAACAACTCTTCGACGTTAAAAAAACTAAGTAATGACCGATATTGTCTCCGTTAAAAAGAGGAGCGAAATGATGTCTGGTATTAGAGCTGCTAATACGAAGCCGGAACTCGCCGTAAGGTCTATACTACACAAAATGGGGCTTCGATTCAGATTGCATGACAAGAAGCTTCCGGGTAAACCAGACCTCGTTTTTCCGAAATATCAGGCTGTAATTATGATCCATGGGTGCTTCTGGCATGGACATGATTGTCATTTGTTTAAAATGCCATCTTCAAACACCTTTTTCTGGCAAACAAAAATATCAACGAACAAGCAAAGGGATAAAAGTAATGTTGCTTCATTAAATGCTATGGGTTGGAGAGTACTGATCGTATGGGAATGTGCATTGAAAGGTAAAAAAAGAATTCCAGTGACCGAATTTGCGCAGTATAGCTACCAATGGGTAGTATCAGGCGGCGCAGACATTGAAATAAGATGTCTTTAAACCAGCTTATTTGCACATCCTGCTTGAAAATGAACACGGCTAATTGTTCAAGGGGCGCTTTTGAAGTACATCCCGACCTTTGAAAACTGCAAGATTAAGTTCCGGGAGAATCATAAATTTGGCAATTGTTGCATACATTTAATAGAAAAAATACAAATGACATCATATAGTGACGTAAAACAGGTACTTAAAATTAATGTGGAGAAACATTTAAACGACGGTTTTGCCCACTTGACCCATTATTGGCAAAACCACAAGAATGGAGTTTCTCAATATTTTAAAGCCTATGCCAAAGAATATTTACAGGAAGAATTACTTTCAGTTGTTGAAGACCCGGAGCAGCTTTATATCCCGTTAAAGTTTGACGTCCCGTTTCCTCCCGTTTCCAAGCCGAAATTCAGATTCATTGATCTTTTTGCAGGAATTGGTGGCATTCGGCTTGCGTATCAGAACTTGGGGGGTAAATGCGTTTTCACCAGCGAGTGGAACAATTTCGCCAAAAGGACTTATGAAGCCAATTTTGGAGAGGTCCCATTTGGGGATATCACAAAAATTAACGAAAATTCCATTCCCGACCACGACATTCTATTAGCCGGTTTCCCATGCCAACCATTCTCTATTGCCGGTGTGAGCAAAAAGAACGCATTGGGAAGGAAACATGGTTTTCTGGACGAAACCCAGGGAACGCTGTTTTTTGATATTGCAAGAATCCTGAAACATAAGCAGCCCTCGGCGTTTATGCTGGAAAATGTGAAAAACCTTGTTTCTCATGATAAAGGAAACACCTTTAACGTCATTAAAAATACTTTGACAGAACTGGGCTATTCAATTTATTATCAAGTTCTGGATGGCAAATATTTCGTGCCTCAGCATAGAGAAAGAATAATTATTGCCGGCTTCCGGAACTCAGTGTTCAAAGGAAAGGAAAACTTCAAATTCCCGAAAATGCCCGAATCAACTATCAAAATTAAAGACATTCTGGAAAACGAAATAGCAGACAAATATACGTTATCGGACAAACTTTGGGGATACCTTCAAAATTACGCAGATAAACACAAAGCAAAAGGTAATGGCTTTGGCTTCGGAATGACTGATTTGAATGGCATTTCACGGACCATCTCTGCTCGTTACTATAAAGATGGCTCGGAAATCCTTATACCTCAAGAAGGTATTAATCCCAGGCGTCTAACTCCTAGAGAATGCGCCAGACTGCAAGGATTCCCGGATAAGTTTATCATACCTGTATCAGATAA
Organism: Chitinophaga sp. XS-30; assembly: GCF_008086345.1. Taxonomy (NCBI): domain Bacteria; kingdom Pseudomonadati; phylum Bacteroidota; class Chitinophagia; order Chitinophagales; family Chitinophagaceae; genus Chitinophaga; species Chitinophaga sp. XS-30. The sequence goes on from NZ_CP043006.1 coordinate 815,211, forward strand.
TCAGGCCTACAGACAGTTTGGCAACTCTGTAACAGTCCCGCTTATTCAGGCCGTAGGAAAACAATTGGTAAAAACATTGTCTGCCCAATGAACTTGCAAACCCTGAAAAAACTATTTGTTGACAACGGCTGCAAGAAAGTTTATGTAAAGAATCTCGCAGCAAATGATAACTCCAAAAACCAGGTTTATCTTGGTGGAAGTTTCGAAATAGTAAATATCCTGCCGCTATCCGTAATAAAAAATGAACCTGCTGGAGACTGGAATAAAGAACGTTTTAAAGCCTCGATAAATTTTGCATGGATTGGCAGCGACGGGCATCTGCATCCGGCGCCAAACACCCAATTGATATTGTATCCAAAGTATCCCGAAGTCCGGCTTTCCGGTTTTTTAACCCGATGTACAAATCCTCCTTCAGAATTAATGACAAGCAGGATTTCTGGCAGATTATTTTTTTTCAGTGTGACAAAATCAGGGCTGGTATTAGGGTATGTTGTTGCTCCTGATTCGGATATTGCCCGGGAAGTCAATCAATTGAGGATTGTAGAAGAGCATGGTATTTTTAAAGTCATTGAACTTCCCCAATCCGTTGACAATAAGAAAAAACTGCTTGAAGAATTATACCGGATTCATTTATTTGGCTGGATAAATTCAAAAAGATTGGACAAAAATGGAGATATTCTACCTTGCACTTCTCCAAATTGCGGAGGCTACACATTAGAAGCTGAATTGGGAATCAAACCAAACGGATACTCAGAGCCGGATTATCTGGGATGGGAAGTAAAACAATTTGGTGTATCTAATTTCAGCAGAATATATGCTTCAGTAATTACTCTTATGACACCCGAGCCAACACATGGGTATTACGTTGATCAAGGTACAGAAGCGTTTATTAGAAAATACGGTTATGAAGATCTCACGGGAAGGGTCGACCGGATGAATTTTGGCGGTATTCACAAATCAGGAAAAATACACCCCCGTACGAATTTAAGGCTTGAATTAACAGGCTTTGATCAAAAAACCGGCAAAATAAGAAACACTGATGGAAAAATTATGTTGCTGGACAAAAATAACACTGAGGCCGCATCATGGAGCTTTTCTTCAATGCTGCTACACTGGAACAGAAAACACAACCAGGCATGTTACGTTCCTTCATTGTCTGACACTGCCGATGGAAGAAAATATAAATACGGCCCAAATGTCATTTTAGGAACAGGAACGGATTTTCAGTTATTTCTTCTTCAGATGGCATTGGGAAACATCTACTACGATCCCGGTATAAAAATGGAAAATGCTTCAACACGGCCTTTAATAAAAAAAAGAAGCCAATTCAGAATTAAGTCCTCACATCTAAATCATCTTTACAAAACAAGCGACATAATCACACTCGGAAGTTTCGAAAGTCACATTTAGAATCCGGAGCCTATGTTTTGATCCTCATATTCGATCTTTGAAATCAAAATACTCCTAAATCCTTGCTGGAGGAACTCTGCAATTAAATCCTGATGCTGTTCGTTCGAGTTTTAGAAGTCAGACCCATTCCTGACCCAATTTGAGCATTTTCAGGGATCAACATGGGAACAGATAAAAATGCACTAAAAACAAAAAAACCCTACCAGCTTACACTAGTAGGGCGTTTCTCTGCTCCCCCTGTTGGACTTGAACCAACGACCCTCTGATTAACAGTCAGATGCTCTAACCAACTGAGCTAAGGAGGAATTTCCCGCTTTCCAATTGAATCTCAATCGCAAATTGGGATTGCAAAAATAGACAAATTTTCATTTCCGCAAAATCTAATTCAACTTTTTTTCTAAACCCATATCTTTATAGCTGCCAGATACTAAATTCCATGCGGATTCTGTTAAGCCTGTTCATCCTCCTCGCCGCTGCCGGTATGCCCGCCGCAGCCCAAACCCATACTGCCGGCGCCGATTCCCTGCTCCGGCAACTCAATATCACCCTCAGCCAGAGCAAACGCTTCGATGAACAAAAGATCAGGCAGATCAATGCCCTCAAACAAAACCTCGCCAACGCCCATCTGCTCCCGGAGCAATACAATGCCTGCCTTCAACTATACGAGGCTTACAAGGCCTTTCACTACGATTCGGCATTCTCATACGCCCTCCTCCTCAGCCAGATCGCCGGGCAAATGGACGACCCGCCCCGCATCCAGTACGCCAGCATTAAAATGGGTTTCATCCTCCTGTCCTCCGGCATGTTCCGCGAAACCGCGGGCATCACGGACACCCTCAACGTACAAATGCTGCCGGATACCATGCGTGCCGAGTTCTATGTCCTGCTCCGCCGCTACTATTACGATCTGGCGGATTATGTGAACGACCGCTACTATTCTCCCGTCTACCTCAAAGAAGCGGCCCGCTTCACGGATTCAGCCGTAGCCATGTACCCCCCGGACCACTTCCAGCACCTCAGCCTCAAAGGCTACAAATTCTACAAACAGGGCAATCTGGACAGTGCGCTCTATTATCTCAACAAAACCATCGCCCTGCCTGGCCTTTCCTTCCACGAACAGGCCATGATCAATGCCAACCTGGGTTCTATCTATGTCATTAAAAAGGAATACGACAAGGCCATCCCGCTGCTGGCCCTCTCCGCCATGGCGGATGCCAAAGGCTCCGTAAAAGAGACCACCGCCGCTTTCAACCTGGCTTCCATCCTCTTCCAGACGGGGGACGTGAAGAATGCTTCCCGCTACATCGAAAGGGCCATCGAAGATGCTACCTTCTACGGCGCCAGGCAACGCAAAGTGCAGGTCAGCGCCATTCTCCCCATCATCGAAGGGGAAAAGCTCAACTCCGTTGAAAACCAGAAAGACCGGCTGTTCATTTACTCAGCGGTTGCTACCTTCCTGCTGCTGGCTTCCATCGTCCTGTCATTCATCATCTACAAACAGGTGCAAAAACTCAAAGCGGCCCAGGCTACCATCACCAAAGCCAACGCCGTTCAGCAGGAAATAAATTATAAACTACTGGAATCCAATAAGATAAAAGAGGAATATATCGGCTATTGCTTCCACATCGCTTCGGCTTATATCGACAAAATAGAAAAACTCAAAAACCAGGTGGATGGCAAGCTGAACGATCACAAATTCTCCGAGATCCGGTTCGTTGTCAACAACATCAACATCAAACATGAAAGGGAAGAGCTGTTCCGCAATTTCGACCGTATCTTCCTCAAAATATTCCCCAACTTCGTTCCGGCCTTCAACTCCTTCTTTAAAGAAGAAGACCAGATCAGGCTGAAAGACAATGAACTCCTCAATACGGACCTCCGCATCTACGCCCTGATCCGCATCGGCATCAGCGAAAATGAAAAGATCGCCCAGATCCTCGAATACTCCGTCAACACCATCTACGCTTATAAAACCCGGATCCGGAACAAATCCATCGTCCCCAACGACGAATTTGAAGAGAAAATCATGCAGATCAGGATATAAAAATATCTATATTAAGAAAATATAAATACAACTGCAATTTCATTATAAATCAATTTGTTACCCGCCAAAAACGCTCGAAAACGGCCTGTAATATCTATACTTGACCGATAATAATTGGCAAGGCCTGCTATACCCGTTTACTTTGACCTTGCAACAAACAGCAACCAAAATTTAAATTCCACGTACAGCCTCTTCCGCCCCTGTACACATCCTCGTAACCTTTAAATGCGACACGTTATGATCAACATGCGACTACTTAAAGCGCTGCTTTTCTGTCCGTTCCTGTTCCTGGCAACCGGACTTTTAGCCCAGACAAAAAATGTTTCCGGTAAAATTATGGACGATACGGGTGCGCCCATTCCCGGCGCTACCGTTCAGGCCAAAGGCTCCACCTCGGGAACGGTTTCCGGCCCTGACGGCGTTTTCAAACTATCCGTACCGGCTTCGGCCACTACCTTGGTGGTGACCTTCATCGGTTATGCCACACAAAACGTGGACATTACCGGCAAAACTGAAATAACCATAACCCTCCAGCCGGAAAACACCACGCTGACAGATGTTGTGGTAGTGGGCTATGGCGTTGCCCGCAGGAAAGACCTCACCGGCGCAGTGGCGTCCCTCAAATCCAAAGACTTCAACAAAGGCATCACCAACGCCCCTGACCAGCTGATACAGGGCAAGGTAGCGGGACTGATGGTGGTGAACAATAACGGCGCTCCGGGTGCGGCAACCACGGTGCGTATCCGCGGTGTGGCCTCCGTCCGCTCGGGCAATCAACCCCTTTATGTGATCGACGGCGTACCGCTGGACGGCCGCGTGGCCCGGCCCAATATCAATGCCAACGGCCTCGGACAAACCCCGGACGCCAACCCGCTCAATTTTGTGAACGCGGCGGACATCGCTTCCATGGAGGTGCTGAAAGATGCTTCGGCCACGGCCATTTACGGCTCCCGCGGCTCCAATGGCGTGATCATCATCACCACCAAAAAAGGACAGACCGGTCCCGCTAAACTGGATTTCGCCTACAGCGTGGGCATGAGCAGCATCATGAAACAGCTGAAAGTGCTGAACGCGGAGGAATACCGCGGCGCACTGCAGAAATACGGCCTCTCAGGCGGTGATAACGGCGGCAGCAGCGATGCGATGAAAGAGATCCTCCGCACGGGCGTTACCCAGAACTTCAATGTGGGCATCAGCGGCGGTAACGAAAACGGTAAATACCGTGCCTCCTTCGGCCTGATGAACCAGGAAGGCATCGTCCGCAAGTCCGGCCTGAAAAAATATACCGGCAACCTCTCCGGACAGTTCAAATTCCTGGACAATAAACGCCTGGGGCTGGACTTTTCCCTCATGGCGGCACAAACAGCGGAACAACTGGCGCCCATCACCAATAACGCGGGATTCATGGGCAGCCTCGTAGGCCAGGCGCTGCAATGGAACCCTACCATGCCCATCCGCAACGCCAACGGCACGCTCAACATCCTCGGGGAAAGCGCGCCGGTCAATCCTCTCGCCATGTCCGAAGCCTGGGACGATAAAGCGGATATCTCCTATATCCTCGGCAGCATCTCTCCGTACTACAAGATCACGGACGACCTGGAATACCGTTTCCTCTTTTCCGTCAACCGGCAAACGGGTATCCGCCGCGCGCAGATCAGCTCCTGGATCAATATCCCGGGGGTAAGGGACCTGGGCCAGGCCTACTACGGCAACGCGGAGCTAACCACAAAACTGTTCACCCATACCTTAAGCTATAACAAACAGATCACATCGGCCCTGAACCTCAATGCAGTGGTGGGCTATGAGTACCAGGACTTCCAGTTCAAAGGGGTGGACCTCGGCGCGATGGGCTTTTCATCGGATGCGCTGCCTTACACCAGCATCCTGCAGAATGCCATCCAGTCCAATACCTTCCTCTCCTCTTACGATAACCCGAAATCCGAACTGCAGTCCGTCTTCGGCCGGGTAACGGCGAACCTGCACGACAAGTACCTGCTCACGGCTACTTTGCGGGCGGATGGCTCCAGCAAATTCGGCTCTAACAATAAATACGGCTATTTCCCGTCCTTTGCGGCGAAGTGGAACCTCCACAACGAGGGCTTCCTCAAAGGCAGCAGTTTCTTCCAGCAACTGGGCCTCCGCGCGGGATGGGGCATCACGGGCAACCAGGAGTTCCCGGCCGGTGCGGCGCAGGAACAATATGCCCTGGGAGCCGGTGGCGCAGCGGCGCTGAACAACGTAGCCAATCCTGACCTGAAATGGGAACGCTCCAGCCAGCTGAATGCGGGTATCGACTTTGCCATGCTGGGCAGCCGCATCTCCGGCAGTGTGGACTATTTCTACAAAAAAACATCCGACCTGCTGTTCAATTTCCCGGCCATCCAGCCGGCGCCGGCTTCCAATTACTGGATCAACCTGCCGGGCGAAGTGATCAACTCCGGCGTGGAGCTGGCGGTGCGCGGTGATATCATCCGCAACCGGGACTTTTCCTGGATGCTGGGCGTGAATGCCACTTTCCTCAAAAATGAGCTGCAAAACTATAACGGTCCGAATGTGCTCACCGGCGCCATCAGCGGTCAGGGGGTTTCCGGCGCTACCGTGCAGCGCTTTGCCAATGGACAGCCGCTGAACGTGTTCTATGTGCGGAAGTTCCTGGGTTTCGACAAAGACGGACAGGGATTGTATGAGAACGATGGCAATACCATGTATTACGCCGGCGACCCGAACCCGAAACAGATGCTGGGCCTCTCTACGGAACTGAATTATAAAAAATGGTTCCTGTCCATGAACTTCAACGGCGCTTTCGGCCATGTGGTGTACAACAACACGGCCAATACCGTATTGCCGATCAACAACCTCGGCTCCCGCAACATCGCGAAGGCATTGCTGAATACGGAAGAGGATCTTTCCAATCCCATCACCACTTCGGACCGCTACCTGGAAAAAGCCAATTTTATGAAGATGACCAATGCCACCCTCAGCTATAACCTGGGCAACATCGGCAACGTCTTCAAAAACGTCAACCTCTATCTCACCGGCCAGAACCTGTTCGTGATCACGAAATATTCCGGCTTCGATCCGGAAGTGAATACCGATAAAAATGTGAATGGCGTAACCTCTTTCGGGATCGAATACTCCCCGTATCCCACCGCGCGCAACGTCATTTTCGGCCTGAACCTGTCACTGTAAACCTAAAAAACGATCATTATGACCTTACATAAAAAACTGGCTTGTTTGCTGCTGGCAGGATATGCATTCGCTTCCTGCACGAAGCTCGATGAAAAGCTCGGCTCCACGATCACCCGCAGCCAGGCGGATTCGGTGATCAAAGTGCCGTCACTGCTCAAAACAGCCTACGATGCGCTGCAATTGCCCTACCAGGACCAGTCCAATTTCTGGGCCTTGCAGGAAATGACGGCGGATGAGGCCGTAGCGCCCACCCGTGGCGGCGACTGGGATGACAACGGCGTATGGCGCTCGCTCAAAACACATAGCTGGACCGCCGAACACAGCCATGTGGGCTCCAGTTTCAGCAACCTGCTGTTACTGCAATTCGCGTCCACCAATGTGCTTAACTTCAATCCTTCCGCACGGCAGGCGGCCGAAGCAAGGTTCCTCCGCGCACTCTCCATGTTCTCCGTGCTGGACGGATGGGGACAGGTGCCCTTCCGCGCCCCGGAAGACAACCTGCTGGAAGCGCCGCGTGTGCTCAAAGGCCTGGAGGCGCTGGACTTCATCGTGGAAGAACTGAATGCCATCATACCCGATCTTCCGGAACGCTCCGGCTCCGTACCGGCTTTTGTGGCGAACAAAGATGCTGCGAGAACATTGCTGATGAAATGTTATCTCAACAAAGGCGCCTTTGCCACGCCCGCCACGCCTACATTCGATGCGGCGGACATGCAGCAGGTGATCACGCTGGCGGACCAGATCATTGGCAGCGGCAGGTATCAGCTGGCGAACAATTACTTCGATAATTTCACCCAGAACAACCATGCGCTGTCCACCGAAAACATCTTCACCCAGGAGAACGGACCGGGGCTCAGCACCGCCCGCTCCGGCAACGCGGCTTTCTGCCACTGGGCGCCGACCCTGCACTATAACCAGACGCCGGGCGGATGGAACGGTTTTACCACCATCTCCGATTTTTACGACAAGTTCGAAGCTGTGGATACCCGCCGCGGCGGCCCCTACGATGGCGTGACCAATCTCACCGGTCTGCATGTGGGCATGCTGGTAGGCCAGCAATACAACAAAGACGGCGTGGCGCTGAAAGACCGGAAAGACAATCCGCTCATCTTCACCCGTGAAATTGCCCTGCAGGAAACCGGGAACGACCTGGAAGTAAAAGGTATCCGCGTAGTGAAATATCCGCCGGATATGATCACGCCCAACGGCTCCAACAGCAACAACGGGAATAACGACTGGGTATTCTTCCGCTATGCCGATGTGCTGCTCATGAAAGCGGAAGCCCTGCTGCGCACCAACGGCGCTCCGGCCGCGTTGCTGATCGTAAATGAATTGCGGCTTAAACGCAAAGCCACACCATTGCTGACTTTAACTGCGGATATCCTGCTGGATGAAAGAGGCCGTGAACTTTACTGGGAAGGATGGCGCCGCCAGGACCTCATCCGTTTCAACAGGTTCCTGGAGCCCTGGCAGCTCAAACCCGCCGATGATCCGAAATATCTGCTGTTCCCGATACCGGTCAACGATCTGGCAGTTAACCCCAACCTTTCACAGAATCCTGGTTATTAAGGATTGCCTGTTCAGGCGATCGTCCATTGGGGCCGGCTGAAAAGTACAGACACTGCTTTTCAGCCGGTCCCGGTGGATACCTTTTCCAAAAAACGAACAATATGATTTGCAGATTTGTCTTTTTCTGCCTGCTGCTTTGCAGTACTGTTCTTGCGCAACCGGTGAGGGAACCGGGCAATGTTACCGCCGTGAGCGTACAGGGCGGGGAGATCAGGATCACCACCGAAAGGGCTTTTGCCGTCATCACCGCATACAGTCCCGCTATCATACGGGTGCGGATGGACAAGCAGCCATTGGGCAGGGATTTTTCCTATGCGGTCATTGCGCCGCCGGCCGCTTTTCAGCCACGCATTACGCAGGACGACCGGCAGATAAGGCTGGAGACCGATTCCCTCACCCTGCACATCTCCCGGAAACCTTTCGCCCTCACCTTCCTGAAACCGGACGGTACGGTGATCAACGCGGATGAGCCGGGCCTCGGCACTTCCTGGATCGGCGAAGAGGTCACCACCTACAAGACCATGCAGGAGGGCGAACGGTTCATCGGCCTGGGGGAGAAGACGGGCAATCTCGACCGTAAAGGCAACGCCTACACGAACTGGAATACGGACGCCTACGGCTACACCACCGGACAGGACCCGATTTACGCCACCATCCCCTTTTACATCGGCATACATCACGGCATGAGCTATGGCATTTTCTTCGATAACAGCTACCGCAGCGATTTCAACTTCGGCGCCAGCAACGACCGCTTTTCCTCCTTCGGCGCCAACGGCGGGGAGATGAACTATTACTTTATTTACCACGAGCGGGTGGCGGATATCATCAGGTCCTACACCTCCCTCACCGGCCGCATGCCGCTGCCGCCCCTCTGGAGCCTGGGCTACCAGCAGAACCGTTACAGCTATTATCCGGATACGGAAGTGTACCGCATTGCGCAGACGCTGCGGGAAAAACAGATCCCCGCGGACGGCATTACGCTGGACATTCATTATATGGATGCCTACAAACTCTTCACCTGGAACAAATCCCGCTTCCCTGACCCCGCGGCCATGAACGCAAAGCTGGCGGCGATGGGCTTCAAAACCACCGTGATCGTGGACCCGGGCATTAAAGTGGAAAAAGGATATGCGGCTTATGAAAGCGGCATGCAGTCGGACATTTTCATCAAATACACCGATGGCAAGCCTTACACCGGGCAGGTATGGCCCGGCTGGTGCCATTTCCCGGATTTCACCGCGCCCGAAGGAAGGAAATGGTGGGCAAAGCAGCTGGAAATCTACGCCCGTGCCGGTGTATCCGGCCTATGGAACGATATGAATGAAATTGCCACCTGGGGCCAGAAGATGCCGGACAATGTGTTGTTCAGCATCGAAGGAAACCCCGCCACCCATCTGCAGGCGCATAATGTGTATGGCCTGCAGATGGTGCGTGCCAGCTACGAAGGCGCCCGCGCCATCACGCCCGGAAAACGGCCCTTCATCCTGACCCGCGCGGGATATGCCGGTTTGCAGCGTTACGCCGCCATCTGGACGGGTGACAACCGCGCTGAAGAAGATCACATGCTGCTCGGCATCCGGCTGATGAACAGCCTGGGCCTGAGCGGCGTGCCCTTCTCCGGTATGGATGTGGGCGGGTTCACCGGCAATGCGCCACCCAGCCTTTACGCCCGCTGGATGCAGATCGGCGCGTTCACGCCCTATTTCCGCAATCACACGGGCATCAACACCAAGTCCGCGGAGCCCTGGGCTTTCGGGGAAGAAGTGCTGGAAATATCACGCAACTACATCAATCTGCGTTACCGCCTGCTGCCATACCTCTATGCAGGTTTCCATGAAGCCTCGCAAACCGGGTTGCCGCTCATGCGCACCCTCGCGCTCGACTATACGCACGACCCGAAAGTGTACGATACCCGCTTTCAGAACCAGTACCTGTTCGGCCCGTCTTTCCTGGTCGCACCCTTTGAAAGCAAACAGGATTATGCGCCTGTGTACCTTCCTCCCGGCCGGTGGTACGATCTGTACACGGACAGCCTGGAAGAAGGCGGGCAGGAAAAAATGCTGACCCTTTCCATTCAGCAGCTGCCGGTATTTATAAAGGAAAGCAGCATCATTCCCATGCAAAGCCTGATCCAGCACACGGGGGAAAAACCGGCGGATACCTTGTTCCTGCATGTGTACAGGGGAAATGCCAAAAATGAATTTGTGTATTATGAAGATGACGGCGAAACATATGCTTATGAGAAAGGCGCGTTCTGCGAACGCAGGATGACCTACGACCCGGCAGCCAATTCCATCACCCTGGAAAAACCTGCCGGGCGGTCATCTTCCCGTTTCTCCAATATTGCCCTGCTGCTGCACGGGTTCGGAGCATTGCAGCAGGTCGGGGTAAACGGCAGGAACATTACATTAAAAAAGGATCATATCGCTTTCATCCAGCCGGTCTCCCGCTTCGATCCGCAGGGAGAAAGCAACCCGGTGATCAGCTGTGAAGTACGGAAAGCGGTGTTCCGTAATGTAAATGAGAAGATGGTGATTCAATTATAACTTACCCGCAGCAGGCATCGCTTGTCCAGCGCCTGCTGCCTTGTGGCATAGTTCACAAACGGCAGATCGAGCTTGCTGACGTAAAAGTGCGGGAACACTTTCACCATCTCGCAGCGGTAACCGATCCTGCGCAGGGCATCGGCTTCCTCCGGTACGGTGAAAAGCACTACGGGGGCCAGGGCCGCCGCTTCGCGCAACTGCAGGGAATCATACCGCAACACCGGCGCATCCAGGTAATAAGGCATGGCGTAGGAATTGACCTTCCAGAAAGAGACCGGCTGATCTTGCAGTTCGCGGTTGGCATACCTTGCCGCGGTGCTGCCGGACTGGTATTGCATCATATCCGGATACCACATCCAGTTCAAAAAAAGATTGAGGATAAAGGTAGCGATGCAGGCACGGTAGAACAGGAGGGCTTTCTGCCCTTCCACCCGCTCCCGCAGCAGCACAAAAGCACCGGCAAGCAGGATCGCAGCAATAGCGTAATACCAGTTGAACTGGGGACGGTAAAGTACCAGCAGGCCCGCAATCGCCACAAAAATAATGGCAATGATCACCTTCAGCGTAATGCGGTAGAACTTTGTGCCATCCGGCGCTTTCAGTGCCATCAGGTATTGCGCGGTAATGATCGCAAAGAAAGGGAAGAGGATGTTCAGGTAATGCGGCAGCTGAAAACGGGACAGGGAGAACAGCACAAAGGTGACCAATGCGGCACACAGGCAATAATATTCCCGCCACCCGCGGCGGAAGAAAGCCGCATACAGGAATAGCGACCAGGGCAGGAAGGCCCACAACAGGGTATGCAGGAAAAAGAACGGATCGCCGCTTCCGCGGATAGGCCCGGTATTCATGAAACGCCCGAACTGGCTGTCCCAGAAAAAGAACCGGATGCCTGAAACCCCTGTTCTCCCGAATACCTCCAGCTCCGGATGCTGATCGAATTGCTGATATAAAGCGTATAATTCCGGTATGATGAATATTCCTGTGAGGATCACCGCCAGCAACCACTGCAAATGCAACAGCCGGCGCCATTGCTTCGTGATCAGCAAATGCCCCGCTATGGCGCTGCCGATGGGCACCAGCGCAAACATCCCTTTCGTCATCACCGCAAAGGCGGCAAACAACGCCCCGGCTACCAGATGGTACCAGGGGCCTCTCTCCGCGCTGCGGTAAAAGTGATACACCGAGGCAATGATCATCCCGGTGAGGTAAGGCTCCGCCCGCACATCGTTATTGGACAGTACCAGGTGCTGCGCCGTTAGCAGGATGCACACCGCCCAGCGCGCTGTCTGTTCATTATAAAGCTTCGCCGCAAAACGATAGGTATAATACGCTCCCGCCATCAGCCAGAGAATGGCCGGCAGCTTGTAGGCCCAGGTAGTGAAACCGAACAGATGGTAACTCAGGGCCATCATCCAGAAAGGGAAATGCGGTTTGTCCAGCCAGGGGCCGCCATCTGCATAAAGATCGAGGTAGTTGCCGGTCTGCACCATCGTTTTGGCGATCCCTGCGTAGAGCGCGCCGTCCGGCTCAAGGATAGTGATGTTCAGGCCGCTGAAGTTTACCAGCACAGCGGCGGCCATAACGAGCCAGGATATACGGGATTCAGAGAAGGTACTGCTTTGCATCGTTCCGTAAATTAATGATACGATGAGTTGGATGCAAATTATCTTTTTGTTGGCAACTGATGAAAGACTATTTAAAATCCGAGCCAGCTCTTTTCCATACCTACATAAATACCGTCTTCACGCTGCTCCACCGGGTAGGTGCGCAGATAAAACCCTTCCCCGCTGCTATTGTAGCCGTTCCGTAAACTGAATTTGTAGCGGTGAAGCGGACAAACAACGTTCCCATGCGCATCCACAGATCCTTCAGACATTGGTCCGCCTGCATGCGGACATTTGTACGCGAAGGCGAACAGCTGCCCCTGGAAGCGGGAAAAGCATATCTTTTTCCCTTTTACTTCATGCACCACGATCACCTGTTCCGCAGCCACCATATCATCCGCATCTGTGAGCCGGTACCAGTTGTATTGTTTGCTCATTTGTTCAGCTGTTATATAAATGGAAGGATATCCTTGATATTTACGCCGGCAGAATGCGATAACGCCATATCCGCCTGCACGAAATGGTCTGGCTTCGATATCCGGCTTCGATCAATGCCGGAACCTTTCCCCGCACTAAAAGAAGTATTCCGATTTATATGGATACCGTTCCCGGTAAAGGTCGATCACCTTGTCCAGTATCGTTTTCCGGAGCTCATCGATATTGCGGCGTTCGGTGGCGGATACGAATACGCAGTTGCCATGGGTTTTATGCTGCCAGCTTTCTTTCAGCTGTTGCAGGATGTCTGCTTTTATATCGTCCGCAAGCCATTCATCAAAGGTCTGCTTTTCATACAGGTCCATTTTATTGAAGATGAGAATGGTGGGCTTGTCCAGCGCCTTCAGTTCCGTCAGCGTACGGTTCACCACTTCTATCTGGTCTTCATACTTCGGATGAGAGATGTCCACCACATGCATGAGGATGTCGCTTTCGCGCACTTCATCAAGTGTTGATTTGAAGCTTTCCACGAGATGATGGGGCAGTTTGCGGATGAAACCAACGGTATCGCTCAGCAGGAAAGGCGTCTGCTCAAATACCACCTTGCGGGTGGTGGTGTCCAGCGTGGCGAAGAGTTTGTTCTCTGCGAACACTTCGCTTTTGCTGAGCAGGTTCATCAATGTGCTTTTGCCGACGTTGGTGTATCCTACCAGCGCAATACGTATGTACTCGCCGCGGTCTTTCCGCTGGGTGAGGGATTGTTTGTCTATCTCCGCAAGCCGTTTGCGCAGCAGCGATATCTTGTCCTTCACAATACGGCGGTCCGTTTCAATTTCCGTTTCACCGGGTCCCCTCATCCCGATACCCCCTTTCTGCCTTTCCAGGTGCGTCCACATCCCGCGCAGCCTCGGCAGGATGTACTGGTACTGCGCCAGCTCTACCTGCACCTTGGCCTGTGCGGTCCGTGCCCGGCGCGCAAAGATGTCCAGGATCAGGTCGCTCCGGTCGATAACCTTCACCTTCAGCTCTTTCTGTATATTGGAGATCTGGGAACCGCTCAGTTCGTCATCGAATATGACCAGGGATATATCCCGGCTGACCACGAACTGCCGGATCTCTTCCAGCTTGCCTTTCCCTACGAAAGTGGCCCTGTCAGGATGCGCCAGCTTCTGCGTGAACCGTTTCACTGCTTCCGCACCGGCCGTATCCGCCAGGAAGGCCAGTTCGTCCAGGTATTCCTGCACCTGGGCGTCCGTTTGCTCCTTATGGATAAGTCCCACCAATACTGCCCGTTCATTACCAGCTATAACTTGTTGCTTTTCTATCAAAATTTTATCTGTATTTCTGCAAAGTTAATGAATTCGTTTTTGCCTAAATTTATGCTTCATCACAACAAAATCTACACCAATGCGTAAAACACTCCTGTTTGCAGGTATTTTATTCATTCAACACAGTATGGCACAACAGAAAATGAGCCCCGAGCTGCTCTGGCAGCTGGGAAGAGTAGGCGGCGAAACCGTTACGGCCGATGGCACCGTGATATACGGCGTCAGCCGTTACAACCTGGCGGATAACAAAAGCGAGAGGAACCTGTATGCCATTCCGGCGGCAGGAGGTACGGCTAGGCAGCTGACCAGCGCTCCCGGCACGGAATCCGGCGCCCAGGCTCTTCCCGATGGCCGCATCCTCTACAGCTACAAAGGACAGCTCTGGGAAATGGATAAAGACGGCGGCAACCCGGTGCAGCGCACCCATGTGGAAGGCGGCATGCAGAACATCCGCATCTCCCCCAAAGGTACCCACATCCTCTTTTCCAACGAAGTGAAGCTGGAAAAGCTGCTGGCAAAGGATATTTACCCCGATCTGCCCAAAGCCAACGCGCAGGTGTACACCACCCTGAACTACCGCCACTGGGATACCTGGGAAGACGGCAGCTATAACCATGTTTTCTACGCCACTTACGACGCGGCAACCGGTAAAACCGGCGAACCGGTGGACATCATGAAAGATGAGCCTTTCGATTGCCCCCAGATGCCCTTCGGCGGGGCGGAAGACTTCATCTTCGACCCCTCCGGCACAAAGATCATCTACGTCTGCAAAAAGAAACACGGCACCGCATACGCCATCAGCACCAATACGGATATTTACAGTTACGACCTGCTCAGCGGCAAAACCGAAAACCTTTCCGAAGGCATGATGGGCTACGATGTACAACCGGCGTTCAGTCCGGATGGCAAACAACTCACCTGGCTCAGCATGGCGCGGGACGGCTTTGAGGCGGACAAGAACGATGTGATCGTGTACGACCTGGCCTCCCGCACCCGCAGCAATCTCACCAGGGACTGGGATGGCACCGTATCCGCCAGCCGCTACAGCAACGATGGCCAAAAGATCTTTTTCCTCGCTGTCGTAAAAGGCACCGAACAGGTATTTGACATCGATCTCCGCAGCAAGGCCATCAAACAGCTGACCAAAGGTCGCTTCGATATCAATGGCTTTGTAGGCCAGGCCGGCAATACGCTGGTAGTGACCCGCGCAGATATGAACCATGCCGGCGAGCTGTACACCGTAGATATCGCCAAAGGCGCGGTGAAACAGTTGTCCACGGTGAATAACGACATCTATGATAACCTCGGCAAAAGCAACGTGGAAGAACGCTGGGTGAAAACCAGCGATGGGCAGCAAATGCTGGTGTGGGTGATCTTTCCGCCGGACTTCGACCCCGCAAAAAAATACCCCACCCTGCTGTATTGCCAGGGCGGCCCGCAAGCCGCCGTTTCGCAATTCTACTCCTTCCGCTGGAACTTCCAGCTGATGGCGGCGCAGGGATATATCGTCGTGGCGCCGAACCGGAGAGGGATGCCCGGCCATGGCGTGAAATGGAATGAAGCGATCAGCAAGGACTGGGGCGGCCAGCCCATACGGGATTACCTCGCGGCTATCGATGATGTAAGCAGGGAGCCGTATGTTGACAAGCAGCGCCTCGGCGCGGTGGGCGCCAGTTACGGCGGTTATTCCGTGTTCATGCTGGCGGGCGTGCATGAGAACCGGTTCAAATCTTTCATCGCACATGACGGGCTGTTTGATCTCCGCAGCTGGTATGGCACCACGGAAGAGCTGTGGTTCGCCAACTGGGATGTTGGGGCTTATTGGGACAAAGCCAATGAAAAGACCCATGCGCAGTTCAATCCCGGCAACTTTGTGAACAACTGGAACACGCCCATCATGATCGTGCAGGGCGGCAACGACTTCCGGGTGGGTATCGAACAGGGGCTGCAGGCCTTCCAGGCTGCGCAGCTGAAAGGCATCAAAAGCAAGCTGCTTTATTTCCCGGAAGAGAACCATTGGGTGCTGAGCGCGCAAAATGCCATCACCTGGCAGCGGGAGTTCTTCTCCTGGCTGAAAGAGACCTTATAGCCATCACACCAAAACATACACATGCTTGATCTGAAAATGGAGAACGGCATTGCCACCATCACGCTCAACCGGCCGGATGTGTACAATGCATTCAATGATGCCCTCAGCTACGAGCTGCAGGATGCGCTTAAGAAAGCGGAAAAAGATGATACCATCCGGGCCGTAGTGCTGACCGGGGCGGGAAAAGCGTTCTGCAGCGGGCAGGACCTGAAGGCCGCGCAGGACAGTACCGGCCCTCGCAACCTCGGGGAATCGCTGCACAAGCGCTACAACCCCATCATCCGCGCCATCCGCAACATGCCAAAGCCGGTGATCTGCCGGCTGAACGGGGTTGCGGCCGGAGCGGGATGCTCCCTGGCGCTGGCCTGCGATGTGATCATCGCTTCGGAGAACGCTTCCATGATAGAGATATTCATCAATATCGCGTTGGTGCTGGATTCCGGTTCGTCTTACTTCCTGCCGCGCAGCATCGGGTATCACCGCGCTTTTGAGCTGGCCACCAAAGCCACGAAGCTGAGCGCGGCGGAAGCCCTGGCACTTGGACTGGTCAACAAAGTAGTGAAACATGAGGAACTGGATGCCGCCGTGCAGGCCGAAGCAGCGTTTTATGCCGCTGCGCCCACCAAAGCCATCGGCATGCTGAAGAAAATGCTCACCAAAGGCATGACGGAAAACCTGGACGCGGTGCTGGAGTATGAGGCGTATTGCCAGGAGATCGCGGGGAATACCGCGGATAACGCGGAGGGGATAAACGCCTTCCTGGAAAAGCGGAAAGCGGTGTTTACGGGGAAATGAGCGAAATGTCTGCCATCAATAAAAAATCGCCGGAAGCTTGTCAACTTCCGGCGATCCTGTATTAAAAAAGCTGATTATAGCCCGCTTAATGTGATACCGATAGAGTAAGGACGGATATCAGACCCTGTATTATCCTTGAACAGCGGGTTGAGGTTCACCGCCGTGAACAGCCCGATGTTGCCGTACCCTACGCGTGCTGTGGCAGCAAAGCGCCAGGGGTTGAAGAAACGCTTGTTCTGCTCTTTGATGATGTTCTTTTCGCCGCCCAGGGTGTTCTTGCCCTTGGTATGGGCATTCACCAACATCCCTACTTTAGCGCCGATAGCCGCTTTGAAGCCTTTGTTGGCATTATCAGCCACCTGGCGGAAGCGGAATTCCAGCGGAATCTCAAGGTAGGAGGTCGCTATTTTGTATTTCTTGTAAGTGTCAGAATTTACGAAACGTACTGCGGTGGAGTTCCCGTTAGACATATCCAGCACCTTTCCATCCAGGGGAACACTACTGGTGCTGATACCCAAACCGGCCGCAAAGCTGAACTTCGTTGCCTTGATCGGGAAATCATACATCAGGGCAATATTGAAACCGCGGGGCAGACCCTTGGTGTTCAAACTATCCGGCGCCTGCGCCCAGCCATCGTAAGACAGCTGTATCATGAGGAAGTCACGGGAGTAGATTGCCCGCTTCTTTGCTTTACCCACGGCTGATCCAGCCATATTATCCTGTGCGAAGACTCCCATGGAAACCGCGATAAGACCTAATGTAAAAAGTAATTTTTTCATAATACGTTTAAATGCCTGGCAAAAAGATTAATCAGGCAAATTTAATGGAATGTTATAAACCAAAGGGTTAAAATATTGCAAAAATAGATCATGGTAATCCTGAGGGTTGATGAACATGCAGCGCAACCGGCGCTTTATCGCGAACGGACCGATATGCCGGGAAGGAAACGCTTCATGGTATTAAGGCTTGCGCATATGTTGCGGGAAAGGCGGCGGAACTGCCAGGATATGTCATTGCATAGGCAGGGAAAACCAGAAACGGCTGCCTTTCCCCGGAGCGCTTTCCACGCCGATGGCGCCGCCCTGCGCCTCAATGAACTCTTTGGCGATGGCCAGCCCAAGCCCGCTGCCCTTGCCATCATCCGAGCCGGGCACCTGGAAGAAACGTTCAAATACCTTCCGGGAAAAGGCCGGGTCAATCCCTTTGCCATGGTCCCGCACGCTGAACACCAGTTTATCCTTGCCCGAGGGCTGAACATCCAGTTCTACCTCACCGCCGGCAGGTGAGTAACGGATGGCATTGGTCAGCAGGTTCACCAGCACCCAGGCGCTCTTCTCCGCATCCGCGATGAGCATTCCGGCGCCGGGGGCAGATGTGGTGAGGATCTTCACCTGCTTTCCTTCCGCCTGTTTCTGCACCGTATCCAGCGCATACTGCAGGATATTGTCCGGCGAAACCGGTTGTATCTGCAACTGGATGTTGCCGCTTTCCACACGGGAGAAATCCAGGAGCTCGCTCACCATCCGGATCATGCGGCGGTTATCCTGCCGGATGCTTTCCAGCAGTTCCTGCTGTTCCGGGTTCAACTGGCCTGTCCGCGCATCTTCCAGCAGTTTGAGGCTGATGTCCGTTGTGGCCAGCGGCGTTTTCAGTTCGTGCGAGATCGTGGCGATAAAATGTGTTTTGGCCAGGTCCAGCTCCCTGAACGCCGTGATATTCTTTAATACGATGATATAACCGATGCGGCCGGACTCATGATGGATATCCGCCGTTTCATGGGTAAAGAAGCTTTCCTTTCCGTTCACCACGATCTTTACCGGCCCCTGTTCCCGGTTATGCAGGAGAAAATAGAGCAGGTCGTTATGCTTTGCGACCGTTGCCGCATCGTATCCGGCCACCTCTTTTTCTTCCATATTCAGCAATTGCAGGGCCTCTGTGTTGGCAAAGAGAATGGCGCCCTTGTCGTCTATCCCGATGGTGGCGTCTTTCAGGCTGCTGATCACCGCTTCTGCCCGCTTTTTCTCGAAGAGGATACGGGCGAGGTTGCTATGCTCGTATTCATCCAGCTTTTGGGCCATGGTGTTGAATGCGGTGGCCAGTTCCCCAAATTCGTCACCTGATCTGAAGTACAGGCGCTGCTCGTACCTTTTCTGCGCAATGCCTTTGATCCCCTCGGTCAGCTCCCGGATAGGGTTGGCGATATAACCGGGAAAGTTGTAGACGAATGTGATGCTCAACAGGAAACAGACGCCGCTGATCAACGCAATGTAGAGCAATGCTTTGTCCGCCGTAGCCTTACTGCGTTCATTCTTTTTTACAGTGGCGTTCATGTTCAGCTCCATGATCGTAAAAAGATCATGCCGGGTGAGATCATATTGACCGCCCATAAAATGCTGCCGCACCAGCGCTGTGATCTTTTCCTCTCCCGGCTCTGTGATGTTGGCTTCCTGTTGTCTCAGGCTGGTGAGGAACGTCGCAGTATCCCTGCTCTCCAGGGCCTGGAGCATTTTCTTCGCATATTCGAGCGACTCATAATTATCCTGCAGGATCACGCCGGCCTCACGGTTCACCCGGTTGAGGTAATAGTAACCCATGATGCTGACGATCATCAGCATCATGAACAGGAACAATACGCCCAGTGTGATCTTTGTTTTGAGATTTATCCGCGTCATGACAGAATTACGAGATCTATTTCCCGGGTGGATGTTGTTTTCAGCAGCCGGGAAAAGATATCCGTGCGTAAAATTATACCAAACAAACTGATATGCGGCTTTCCGATACAGATGGTGGTGATGTCCTTTTCCACCGCCGTTTGCATAATGGCTTCCACAATATCCCCATCCTGACGCCGGATAACTTCCGCACCAAGCTCCGTTGCCAGCTTCAGGTTATTGATGAGATGGCGCTGATCGGATAATTTGATGCGGCCCGCGTTTTCCCGGGGCGTCTGCACATACAGCACAAACCATTCGCCGTGATAATAAGCTGCCAGCCGGGCCGTTTTCCGGATCACCTTTTGCGCAATCGTCTGATTGCTGGAAATACAGGCCATAAACCGCTCATGGCGCATCTGCTGGCTGCGCGGGACCTCCGACTCCACTTTCCTTTCCACCTGGGAAGTGACCTCTCTCAGCGCCAGCTCCCTCAACTGCAGTATTTTCTCCGCCTGGAAAAAGTTGCGCAATGCGCCCTCTACTTTGCTCCTGTCATAGATCTTCCCTTCCTTAAGCCTGGTGATCAGCTCATCCGCAGTGAGATCGATATTCACCACTTCATCCGCGATCTGCAGCATGCTGTCCGGCACCCGCTCCTGCACGTCCACACCGGTGATGGTTTTCACCTGGTGGTTGATGCTTTCCATATGCTGGATGTTCACAGCAGAGATCACATTGATGCCAGCCTGCAACAGGTCCATCACATCCTGCCAGCGTTTTTCATTTTTTGAGCCGGGAATATTGGAATGGGCCAGCTCATCCACAATGACCCATTCAGGCGCCAGCAGCAGAACGGCATTGAGGTCCAGCTCATCCAGCATCTTGCCTTTGTAGAACACCTGCCGCCGGGGAATGACCGGCAACCCTTCCAGCAGCGCCTCTGTCTCTTTTCTGCCATGCGTTTCGATATATGCGATCTGTACGTTCACTCCCTGGCGCAGCATGGCATGCGCCTCCTGCAGCATCCGGTAACTCTTGCCCACACCGGCGCTCATACCGATGTAGATCTTGAACTGCCCCTTTCCTGCCTTTTGGCGCGGATATAGTAACCCTTGCATCATGCGCTGTCAAATTTAAACTTCCGTGGCGCTCCCGCCGGGCGCCACGGGGAAAAGCGGTCTGGTCAGAACGAAACGGCCAGCGAAGCGGCGACCGAAACATTGTTATGCTTTAAGTCCGTATGCTTCATAAAAATATCGTCCCTGCTGTCATAGTATTTCCCTTCTATGCGGAAGAGTACGTTATCCGCAGGCGCCACATCGAAGTTCAGGGAGTACCCACCGGTTTTGAACCCGTTTGGCGTGGCGGTGGCAATGATCACACCGTCTTCATCATCAAAATATTCATATCGCGCCGCCAACGCCAACCTGTCTGTAAAGGCATATTTCACGATCAGGGCGGAACCGTACCAGTGATACAGGTCGTTTTCACCTTTCTGTTGCTGCTCCAGGCCATAGTCGAAACCGGCGGCCAGGCTGAATTTGTCCGTGATGTTAAAGATACCGTAAACATCATTGAAATAACGCATCCGGCGTGCCGGGTCCGGCTTGTCGTTGCCGATGAAAGTGCTCCAGTTCAGGGTTGCCTTTTCATTTGGCCTGAATGTCACCTGCGTACCGAAAGCAGGGGTCTGGTTGCCATCCGGGCGTTTGATGCGTTGCCAGCCATTGAGGTACATGGCGGCGAGGGTCCATTTGTCGTCCGGCGACCAGGTGATCTTTGCACCGGCTTCGTAGTAAGGAGTATTTTCTGCCATGATGCTGCGCGTGAGCGTAAGACAGTCTTTGGAGACCGCACTTTCAAACCCGATATGGGAGGGCAAAATACCCGCATCCACCCAAACGTTCTTCCCGATGCGCACGCCAACATTTGCTTCGTAAATATGTCTCACCAGTTCCTGTTCCGCGGCCAGGTTATACTGCGGGTAAGTACCGGCCATAATGGCAACATTCGCGCGTATCCGGTCACTCGTATAACTGCCCTTCAGCATGGCCAGGTTGATGTTCATCTCATTGTGCCGGACGTGGTTGTATAAGAAACCGGGACGGGTATGGTCTGCCGGCTCATTAAAATCGAACGTATAATATGCTTCCACATAACCTGAAAATGTAAATTTCGGTTGGTCTTCTTTTACAGCCTGCCCCATTGTGTTGAGCGCGAGGATAGAACATGCGGTCATTAATAATGTCTTCTTCATCTTTTTCTATTGATATAATACTCCTATGTGAATCTTCTTTAAAAGCCCTGCCGATGCATTCGCTATTTCAATCCGTCCAGTGCAACGTTAAGCTGCAGAACGTTCACCGTTGAAGGACCGAACATCCCCAGCAGCGGTCCGTTTGTTTCTGCGGCCACCAGTTGTTTCAGCCTCTCTTCCGGGATCCCGCGGGCTTTCGCGATCCTGGGCACCTGCAGCAATGCTGCGGCGGGTGACAGGTGAGGGTCCAGACCGCTACCGGAGGCGGTGACCAGCTCCGCCGGTATATCTTTCCGCTGAACGGCAGGATTATGCACCAGGAAGGTGTCGATCCTTTCCTGTACAATAGCCAGATAATCGGGATTGGATGGCCCCTTGTTGGAGCCGCCCGAGCCGCCGCCATTGTAGTCCACAGCGGAAGGCCGACCCTGGAAATATGCATCGCTCCGGAAGTGCTGGCCCACATTCGCGTAACCGACTACGCTTCCATTATGCGTTACCGTTATGCCATTCCCGCCACCGGGAGCCAATTTTGCTATGCCTGCGATCAGCAGCGGGTAAATCCCGGCGGTGAGGATGACCAGCACCAGGGTCAGTTTCAGGGCAGGCAACAGATATCTTTTCATGTCAATCAGATTTTAATAAAATAAAGCAACTACCATGTCAATCAGCTTGATGCCGATGAAAGGTACGATCATGCCGCCCACACCATATAACAACAGGTTGCGGCGCAGCAGGGCGCTGGCGCCGATGGGGCGATAAGCCACCCCTTTCAATGCCAGCGGTATCAGCAGCGGAATAATAATGGCGTTGAAGATCACGGCGCTCAGGATCGCTGTTTCCGGGCTGTGCAGGCGCATGATATTGATACCCTGTAAAGCCGGAATGGACAGGATGAACAGGGCCGGCACGATCGCAAAGTACTTGGCCACATCGTTCGCGATGGAGAAGGTGGTGAGTGTTCCGCGGGTCATCAGCAATTGTTTGCCGATCTCCACGATCTCGATCAGCTTGGTAGGATCATTGTCGAGATCCACCATATTACCGGCTTCCTTGGCCGCCTGCGTACCGCTGTTCATCGCCACGCCCACATCAGCCTGCGCCAATGCCGGCGCATCGTTGGTGCCATCGCCCATCATGGCTACCAGGCGGCCTTCGGTCTGTTCTTTCCGGATATAGTGCATCTTGTCCTCCGGTTTGGCTTCGGCAATGAAGTCGTCCACACCCGCTTTTTCCGCAATGTACCTGGCAGTGAGGGGATTGTCTCCCGTTACCATCACCGTTTTTACGCCCATCCTGCGGAGACGCTCAAACCTTTCCTGTATGCCCGGTTTGATGATGTCCTGCAATTCGATCACGCCGTTCACCATACCATTCACGGCAACTACCAGCGGCGTTCCGCCGTTACCGGAGATCTGGTTGACCATCATCAGCGTTTCTTCCGGGAAAGCATTCCCCGCTTTTTGTGAGAGATCGCGGATGGCGTCGTACGCACCTTTACGGATGCGCGTGCCATCAGGCAGATCAATCCCGCTGCTGCGGGTTTCCGCGGTGAACTTCACCAGGGCAGCACCGGCAACGGAAAGCCCGCTCACGGCCGATTTCCCGGCAAGTTCAACAATAGATCTGCCTTCAGGGGTTTCATCCGCCAGGGAGCTGAGCACGCTGGTCCGGATAAATTCTTCCCCGGAAATATTATGGGCGGCATAGAAATTTGTGGCCCGGCGGTTGCCGATAGTGATCGTTCCCGTCTTATCCAGCAGCAGCACATCCACATCACCCGCGGTTTCCACCGCCTTGCCGGATTTGGTGATCACATTGGCGCGCAACGCGCGGTCCATCCCCGCAATGCCGATAGCGGACAACAACCCGCCGATCGTAGTGGGAATAAGGCAAACAAACAGGGAAATGAAGGCCGCAATGGTGACGGGTGTTTGCGCATAATCGGCAAAAGGCTTCAGCGTTACGCACACAATAATGAACACCAATGTAAAACTGGCCAGCAGTATCGTCAAGGCAATTTCATTCGGTGTTTTCTGACGGGAGGCGCCTTCTACCAGCGCGATCATCTTATCGAGGAAAGATTCGCCGGCCTCCGTGGTAACCCGCACAACGATGCGGTCACTCAACACTTTGGTACCGCCCACCACGCTGCTTTTATCTCCGCCTGCTTCGCGGATCACCGGAGCGGATTCACCGGTGATCGCGGATTCGTCAATACTGGCCAATCCTCTTACGATCTCCCCATCCGCCGGAATAAGATCTCCGGCCTCGCAAACGAAAAGGTCCCCTTTATGAAGTTGGGAAGAGGGTACCACTTTGATCTCGTCTGTAAATATTTCGCCGACGGCCAGTATTTTTTTGGCAGGCGTTTCTTCACGCGTTCTGCGAAGGCTTTCCGCCTGGGCTTTGCCCCTTGCCTCGGCGATGGCTTCCGCGAAGTTGCCGAAAAGCACCGTCAATAACAGCAGGATAAAGACCGTCAGGTTATAGCCGAAGCTGCCCTGCGTGGCATCTCCGGTGAATAGTGTGTAAAGCGTAACGATCAGCATGACGGCCGTGCCGAGCTCTACCGTGAACATCACCGGATTTCTGATCAGCAGCCGGGGGTTCAGCTTGATGAAGGATTGCTTCAGACTGGCGGCCAGCAGCTCCTTCGGAAATAATCTGTTATGGGAATGTTTGCTCATTTTGCTTTCACTTTTGCATTAATAAAGGGAAAAATATTCGGCGATGGGCCCCAATACCAGCGCGGGAAAGAATGATAATGCTGCAAGGATCAGGATCACGGCAAAGGTCATCAGTCCGAATGTGGCGGTATCTGTTTTCAGTGTTCCGGCCGACTCCGGAATGTATTTCTTCTGCGCCAGGAGGCCTGCGATGGCAACGGGACCGATGATCGGCAGGAAGCGCGAAAGGATGAGCACAAAACCGGTGCTGACGTTCCAGAAGATATTGTTGTCACCAAGACCTTCAAAGCCGGAGCCGTTATTGGCGGCGGCGGAGCTGTATTCATACAGCATTTCGGAAAACCCGTGGTAACCGGGATTGTTGAGCCAGTTGCCGGAATCTGCGTAGCCGTGCACCTGGTACCAGGACGCGAGCGCTGTGCCTGCCAGGATCAGGAAAGGATGAAGCAGGGCGATCAGCGCCGCGATCTTTATTTCCCGGGCTTCCACCTTATGCCCCAGGAATTCCGGTGTGCGCCCTACCATCAGGCCGGAAATAAATACGGCGATGATCAGGAACACGAAATAATTGAGCAGGCCCACACCAACGCCGCCATACAGCGCATTGATCATCATATCCAGCATCTGTGCGCCACCGCTCAATGGCGTCATACTGTCGTGCATCGCATTCACGGAACCATTGGAAGTAGCGGTGGTGGCTATGCCCCAGAAGGCCGAGGCAGCCGCTCCCAGTCTGACTTCCTTTCCCTCCATGCTGCCGGAGGTTTGCGCTATACCCAGCCGGTCAATGGCCGGATTCCCCTGCATTTCCGCATAAATGGAAACGGCGCAGAGCAAAACGAAGCCGAGCGTCATCACGCCAAAGATCACATGCGAGAGCTTCCTGCGCCGGATGTAAAAACCAAAAGCAAAGATCAGCGCCACGGGGATGAGCAAAATGCTGACAGTCTCTACTATATTGGTCAGGTAGTTCGGGTTCTCCAGCGGATGACTGCTGTTCACACCAAACCAGCCACCGCCGTTCGTTCCCAGCTGTTTGATGGCGATCATGCCCGCCGCCGGGCCCCTGGATACGTCCACCGTATCGCCCTGCAGGGTAACGACCGTATCCCTGCCTTCATAACTGGCAGGCGTACCATTAAATACCAGGACGACCGCCACTACTATGGCCAGGGGGATCAGCAGGCGGGTATTGGCCTTCACCAGGATGTCCCAGAAATTGCCGAGCCTGGTAGTGGTTTTATCCTTCAAAGCCCTGAACACTACTACCAATGCTGCAATACCGGTTGCAGCCGTTACGAATTGCAGGAAGGTGACCACGAACAATTGTGTAAGATAGGTGAGCCCCGACTCGCCGGAATAGTGCTGCAGATTGCAGTTGACGAGAAAACTGATGGCGGTATTGAACGCCAGGTCCGGGGTTTGCCCGGCGTTCCAGTCCGGGTTCAGTGGCAGGCTACCCTGGAAGATCAGCAGGAAAAAGGCATATACGAACCACAACAAATTGATGGTCAGCAATGCTTTCAGATGCTGTTTCCAGTTCATTTCTTCCCGCGGGTTGATGCCGCAGAGCCGGTATATTCCGCGTTCAAAGGGGGCCAGGAAATCAAGCCATGTTTTTTCGCCTGCGAACACTTTGGCAATGTATCGCCCGAGTGGCAGCGCCAGGATCAGTGTTAGCGCAAATATGGCTATAACGCCCGATAATGCTGTATTCATCGTTTAAGGAATAAGTTGCTGTCAAAATTTTTCCGGTTTCAGCAATACATAGATCATGTACACGAAAACCAGGATGGACAAAATGAATAGTGCGTTCATGATCATATCTTTTCAAAAAAGTCAACCGATTTAAATAATAGCCGGAAGCAAAGTAGGCCGGCTAACAGGAGTGAAGCGGTAAGCATATCAGCAGTTTTTTGTTGATGAAAAATGAGAGGATGTGCAAAATGTCTGGTGACATGATCGTCTGTTTTGTTTCGCGGGGATATGCGATTGGCATGCCAGATGTCATAACCATCTGGTATTCATAGCAATGGAAAGATCATGCAGCATGGGATACCATGCAGAAACGGAAGGGTTTTGCAGAAATGGAAAGGGTTATTGGATATTATACTCCCTGATCTTGCTGTATAAAGTGGTCAGCCCGATCTGCAGCAGTTCGGCCGCTTTTGTTTTGTTGCCTTTTGTTTGTTGCAGTACGCGGATGATATGTTGTTTCTCCATATCCGCCAGGGTTAGTGAAGAGCCGGTACCGGCCGGTGCGGAAAAATGAAACTCGAAGGGGAGAAGGGATGTATCCAGCACGGGGCCTTCCGCGAGGATCACGGCCCTTTCTATGACGTTGCGCAGCTCCCGTATATTGCCTTTCCAGTGGTGCTGCTGCAGGGCTTTTACAAAACTGTCGTCCATGCCCGTGATCTTTTTGCCGTTCTTCGGCGCCAGCTGCCGGAGGAAGAAGGTGGCGAGCAGGGGAACGTCTTTTCGCCGCTCCTGAAGGGACGGGAGCTTTATCTGAAAGGCGGACAAGCGGTAGAACAGGTCCGCACGAAATTGCCCGTTTTCGATATCCTGGTCCAGCTGGCGGTTGGTAGCGGCAATGATGCGGATATTGGCCGTAACGGGTTTCGCATCGCCTACTTTGTAGAATTCACGGGTTTCCAGCACACGCAACAGCTTGGCTTGCAGCTCCAGCGGCATTTCCCCGATCTCGTCCAGGAAAACGGTGCCATTCCGGGCTTCTTCCAGGAATCCTTTCTTGTCCCGCACGGCGCCGGTGAATGCGCCGGCTTTATGCCCGAACAATTCGCTTTCCAGGATGTCTTTCCCGAAAGCGCTGCAATTCACCGCAACAAAAGGTTCCTTGCTCCGCTGGCTGGCGCGGTGGATCGCCTGTGCGAACACCTCTTTTCCGACACCGGTTTCCCCGAGCAGCAAAACGGTCACGTCCGTGGGGGCTACTTTCCGGGCCAATGCTATCGCTTCTTTTATTTCGGCGGACTGGCCGATGATATTGTCAAAATCATATTTCCCGCCGATCCGGTTTTCCAGGGAGCGGATACGGAACTGCAGCATCGCTTTGTCCATCGCTTTGCTGACCAACGGGAGAAGCCGGTTATTATCGTCCCCTTTCGTGAGGTAGTCGAATGCTCCGCTTTTGATCGCTTTTACGCCGTCAGGGATGTTGCCGTATGCGGTCAGCACAATGATCTCCGTTTCCGGATATTTTACTTTGATGGCTTCAGATAACGTAACACCATCCGCATCCGGAAGTTTTACATCGGAGAGTATCACCTGCACTTCTTCCCGTTCCAGAAGCTTCCAGGCGGCTTTCGCATTTGCGGCTTCCGATACGGTGTACCCTTCCAGGGTCAGCAGCTTTACCAACAGCCTGCGCAGCTGGTCTTCATCGTCTATGATCAGAATATGGCCTTTGGACATGGGAGCAAAGGTACAGGGATTCTGCGATCTGCGGGCCTATCTTGCCGAAGGTGTTTTCTGGTTGCGCTTCACGGTCACTGCACCCAGCAAAGCTGCCAGCATGCCCAGTACCCCATTCGTAAAAAACACATTGCTCAGCAGGAATATCCAGAAACCTGTCCTTCTGTCGTCACTGTATTCACTGATTTGACGCCCGTCCTGCGAAGGGATATCTACGGTCTCTACGGTGGCCGCGGGTTCTGTTGCCAGGTGAAAAATAATGGTGGCCGCCGCCACGATGCAGATGATGATCCCCGCCGTGATAAGCCCCGCCACAAAAAGATTGCCCAGCGATGCCCTGCCGCCCATCGCCTTGTTGGAATGGATGACGGCCAGCAGCGTTCCGATGAATAAAATTCCATTCACAATATAACCGGTCCACAGGTCCGAGAACCAGGTGGTCATATAAAACACCATGGTCAGCGCAATGCATATGGCCGATGTGATAAATCCGTAGATAATAGCCAGCCGGAGCGGTGATTGGTTTGTTGCCTGCATATCCTGTGTTTTAAAGTGAATGATCTTTTTTACCGTTCATGATCTGCCGCCGGAAACGGGTGAGCCTGCAATGCAGCTTCCTCAACCATTCATCCCGGCGGGGAGATGTAATGATAAAGCCAATAAACATGCCTAGCATGAAGCCTTTTTTGAATTGCCTGTTCATACTCATCGCTATTGTTTTAGTACGGTTTTCAGGTTGTTCTTTACCCGGGAGATCCCGTCCCATATATCGCCGTGTTTTTCCAGCCGTTTCAGGGTATTCCCGATGTGAAAGTTCCGGATATCCAGTTTTTTGTTGACCTCTTTCCAGTGCAGGGGTGTGGATACGGTTGCACCTGGACGGGGGCGGGCGGAATACGGCGCGGCTATCGTCTGTCCCCGGCTGTTCTGCAGGAAGTCGATATACACTTTTTTCTTCCGGCGGGATTTTGCGCGGATCACACTGGTTACTTCCGGCAGCTGCGCATGCGCCTCATTGGCAATGTACTCCGCGAACAGCCGGCAGGTCTCGTATGCATATTTCGCTCCTGTGGGAATATAAATATGCATGCCGCTGGCGCCGGAAGTCTTCACGAATGACTGGATGTTATACCCTTCCAGTATTTTATGCACAACGTTGGCCGTGTCCACCACATGTTCAAATGCAATATCTTCCGGATCAAGATCAATGACGATATAGTCCGGGTAATCCGGTTTGGCTGTGCGCGACAGCCAGGGATTGATCTCTATGCAGCCCAGGTTGATCATATACGCCAGGGTTGCGGTATTGTTGCAGACCAGGTAGTCCACATTCTTGCCGGTAGATTCCGACAGCACCGGAAAGGTCTTCAGCCAGGAGGGAACGGAGCCCAGGTCCAGATCTTTCTGGTAAAAGCTCATGCCCTTGATGCCGTTGGGGAAACGGTGTAATGACAAGGGCCGGTCTTTCAGGTAGGGCAGCAGATAGTCCGCTGCGGACAAATAATAGTCTATCAACTCCCCCTTGGTGATCTTTTCATCAGGCCAGTAGATCTTCTGCTGATTGGTGAGTGGTACATTGCGGTTGCCGAGACGCAGGCTGCGTTCATTCCTGTCCCCGGCTTTGGTTGCCGCTTTTGCTGAAGATCCGGATTTCCGCGGGCGGCTTTTTGCTGCCGGCGTGGCCTTTTTCGATGCAGATGCGGCAGAAGAACTGCTCCCGCTTTTCTTCCGGGTTGCCGCAGGCGGTTTGCCGGATGCGCGCTTTACAGCAGCGCCCTTCTTTTTCCTGGTGTCAGGCATGGTTTTCAAATGTTTTGGCAGCTCCTTTTTCACTTCCGCCGCCGGTTTATCTTCCCGCATGGCCACAAAGACCGGCTGGCGGAAAATCCCTTCGCCGGTCCACTCGGAGAACTTCACTTCACATACCAGTTCAGGTTCCACCCAGGTGACCGGCATATTGGTTTTTATTTTTGTGCTGAATGGCGAGGTTTCCCGGCGGTAAGGCTGCAGTCTTTCAAACATCGCTTTGAGTGACTGTTGATCGAAACCGCCGCCGCAATGGCCGGCATACCGCAGTTTGCCGTTGTCGTACACACCGAGGATCAGTGCTCCCATCCGCTTCCGGCCTCCCCGCGGCTCCGTATATCCGCAGATGATCGCCTCCTGCCTGTTAAGCACTTTTATCTTCAGCCAGTTCTGGCTCCGGACGCCTTCGGCATAATTGCTCTCTCCATTCTTCGCGATGATCCCTTCCCATCCCGCTTTAACGGCATCTTCAAATAACTTTATTCCTTTTTCGGCCTTGTGGCCGGAGTACTGCACTACCGCATCATTCAGCTGCCGGACGATCTCCTCCAACAACGCCTTGCGCTCGATCAGGGTCATATCCGTCAGGTGATGCCCGTCAAGATAAAGGAGATCAAATACCGCATAGGTCAGCTTCCCTTTTCCGGTGGTCTTGTATTGCTGCAGGGCCTGGAAGTCCGACCGGCCTTTGGCGCCCAGCACCACCACCTCGCCGTCAAGCACCACATTATGCGGAATTTTCTCCACGGCTTTTACCACCGGCGCGAACATCTCATTGAAGGAAAGCCGGTTGCGGGAATACAGCGTTGCTTCACCATCGCTGACGTTGGCAATAGCGCGGTAGCCGTCCCATTTCGTTTCAAAGATCCAGCCTTCGCGGTCGAAGGGCGCATCCACCAATGTGGCCAGCATAGGCTTGTAAATGTCTTTCATCTTTGCGCGGCCGGGCTTTGGGGTGGCTGTGGCAGACCGTTTTGCCGGGGCCTTCGCCCGTTTCGCTGCAGGCTTCCGCGTTCCGCGTTTTCCCGCCGCCTTGTTGTTTTCCGGCCCTTTCAGTTTCTCCTTTATCCGTTTTGGCGTATGATCTTCGCTGTCATATCCCTCTTTTGCATACCGGTCCCGGTGCTTGATCAGCAACCAGCTATTCTCTTCCCTTCCTTTCATCTTCACCAGCGCAAATTCTCCTTTCAGCTTTTTGCCGTGCAGAATTATTTTCAGACTGCCGGACCGCCATTCCTGCAATGCCTGTTTATCAAAGTCTTTTCCCTTGTCATCCAGCAGCTCATACGTTCCCTGGTCCCAGATATGCACATATCCGGCGCCGTAATTCCCGGGGGGAATTTCCCCTTCAAAATCCTTGTAATCGTAGGGATGATCTTCCACTTCCATAGCCAGGCGTTTGTCCGCCGGGTCCAGGGAAGGCCCCTTTGGCACTGCCCAGCTTTTCAGCGCTCCGTTCACCTCCAGCCGGAAGTCGTAATGCAGCCGGGAGGCATGATGCCGCTGTACAACAAAAGCGTGCGCTCCCCCGCGGGCCTTGCCGCTCCGGGGTTCCGAGGTCTGTTTAAAATCCCTTTTTTTCTTATAGGCCGCCAAACTCATGATACCCGTTTTTTACTGCCAAGGCTGGCTTTCAGCTGTTCAAAAAGGTCTGTGCTCCTGGTATGTACCACCTTCATCTTCTTCGCTGCCGGACGTTTGCCGGAAGCCTTTGCTTTAATGATCTTCATCAGGTCCTTTCTGTATTCATCTTTATATTGGGTGATGTCAAACGGTTCCGACCATTGCTCTACCAACTTTGCCGCCATATCGATCTCCTTCTTCGATATTTTCACGTTGGAGGGCAGCGCAAGATCACCAGGTTCCCGGATCTCCTCTGCAAAGCGCAGCCGGTGCAGCATGAGGTAATTGTCCCTGGCGCGCACCAGCGCAAGGCTGGTCTGGGAACGCAGTACGAAAAGGCTTACGCCTACTTTGCCGGTCTTCTCCAGCGTTCGCACCAACAACTCATACGCCTTGACGCCGCTTTTCTGCGGTTCAATGAAATAGGCCGACTCGAAGTACAGGGCATCGATCTCCGAGGTCTCCACAAAAGTGGATATTTCTATGGTCTTGCTCTTCTCCGGGCTGGCCGCTTCAAAATCGGCATCATTCAGCACGATGTATTCATCATTATAGTTGTACGCTTTCACGATGTTTTCCCAGGCCACTTCCTTTCCTGTGTTCTCATTCACCCGCCGGAAGCGGATATGGGCATGATCTTTCTTGTCCAGCATATCCAGGTCGAGGCGGCTCTCCTGTATGGCGCTGTATAATTTAACCGGAATGTTCACCAGCCCGAAGCCGATGCTGCCTGTCCATAAAGCTCTCATACGGATACATTTTTATACCTGTATAACAACAATCATTATACCAGCAGGCACAAAAAAACCGTCCCGTAGAACGGGACGGACGTCATCCTTATAAATATGCATAACTATGGGGGAATAGTATCGGAAAACGGGTAAGGTTAAAGTTTCTATAAGATCGTATTTCAATTATTGGGCCATAATGAAGTGGCATGCCTTTTGGATTTTATACCCCTGAACTAAAACACTCTTTTTATGGAAAATCCAGTGCCTAACAATAAACCCGGTGAAATGAACACATTATCCCAGATATTGAACAAACTGCATTCAAAAGGGTACGACAACGAATTCAAGATGTCTGATCACGGCAGAATGCAATCGCCCACCGGAGAAAAGATCTACGACCCGGAAGATCTGATGATCATCAAGACCTACCGGTTCGAAGGAGAGTCCGACCCTTCGGATAACTCCGTGCTGTACCTGCTGGAGGACAAGGATGGCAACATCGGGTATGTGATGGATGCATATGGTATGTACACCTCTCATGATGAATCGGGGTTTGATTCTTTTGTGCAGAAGATCCCGGTAGAGGACAGGGAAGAACAGATCATATTTGGTGGTCTGTAGTGCAGCAGCGATCAGGTGAACTGAAAAAGTAGAGATGCGAACACGGCATCTCTGCTTTTTTTTGTGGGGATCAGGGTACACAGTGCGCGGGTATTCCCCGGTTCTTTCGTCCCCTATCCATGATATCCACAATATTCGTGTGCGATCCATTGCTTAACCGTTAACGATCTCTCCTCCATTTGGGTGCAGTATTTGACCAGACATATAACTGGCGTCATCTGAAGCGAGGAATACATAACACGGCGCTACTTCCGCAGGCTGGCCTGCGCGTTTCAGCGGCACATCGGAGCCGAAAGCTGCTACATGCGAAGCAGGGAAAGTAGCCGGGATGAGGGGCGTCCAGATCGGCCCGGGCGCTACGCCGTTCACCCGTATGCCTTTGGGCGCCAGCATGGATGACAGCGATCGTGTAAAAGCAACGATCGCGCCCTTGGTGGCGGAATAATCCAGCAGATGCCCGCTGCCGCGATACGCCGTGACAGAAGTGGTATTGATAATAGCGCTGCCCTTGCGCATAAAAGGCAGGGCCGCCTTTACCAGATAGAATTGAGCAAAAATGTTGATGGAAAAAGTTTTTACCAGCTGCTCCGCCGTAATGTCCTCGATTTTCTTTTGCGGGTATTGCACGGCAGCGTTGTTCACCAGAATGTCGATACGCCCGAATGCTTTCACCACCTGGCGAACGATCTTTTCACATTGCCGTTCCCTTGCAATATCTCCTGCAATGAGCAGCGCTTTGCGCCCACAGGCTTCCACCTGCGCGGCCGTTTCGGCAGCGTCATTATCCTCATCCAGGTATGCGATGGCCACATCTGCGCCTTCGGCGGCAAACGCCAGGGCCACGGCACGTCCGATACCGCTGTCTCCCCCGGTGATCACCGCTACCTTGTTATGCAGTCTGCCGCCGGCCGCCACTTTCCCGGGTGCGGACACAGGCAGGGGAACCATTTTCGATTCGATACCCGGCTGCCGTTGCTGATGCTGAGGTGGACGCACCTCCTTTTTGGGCTGCGATTTTTGCATGGGGTGTTTTTTTAAAAACAAAGGACCCATACCGTGCCATACAGCACTGTATCGATCCTTTGATATGAAAAATGAAATTAGTTCTCGGCCATCGCCTCTTCATTTACAGAAGATTCCGCGATCCGGGTCAGCAAAACATCTGTTTCTTTTTCTTCAGACAAGGTCTGCTCCAGCAGATCAGCGGCGGCAGTATGCCCCATATGGTTGGCAAGGGTACGCAGGCTGCCGTACGCGGCAATCTCGTAATGCTCTACTTTCTGCGCGGCAATGATCAGCCCCGCATCCAGCACTACGGATTCTTCCTCCTCCTGGATCAGTTCCTGGGCTTCCGCTACCAGCCCTTCCATGGCTTCGCATTTTTTGCCCGCGGGTTTTACGCCCATGAGGTCAAATATCTCCTCCAGGCGGCTGACATGTTCCTTCGTTACTTCCAGATGATCGGCAAAAGCATTGGCCAGATCTTCGGTAGTTGAGGCTTTTCGCATTTTAGGCAGCGCCTTTACCAGGTGTTTTTCCGCCCAGTAAATGTCCTTCAGCTCATCCATGAACAGCTGATGGAACTTTGAGTTTTCCATTTCAGGCCCTGGTTTCCTGCTGCCATTCTTTTGTGCAGGGGTGCCGTTTTTCCGGGCGGCAGTTGTTTTGGTATTGCTCCGGGTATTCTTGTTCGTAGCCATTGTATTAAGTTTTTATACGGTGATTTATTCAGGCAATGTGAAAATTATTTATTGGGAAAGGGGAAACGATCACGTTTGTCTACCAGGCTCTCTGTATCCCTGTCATCTTCCACTAACAGATCAGGGGAGCGTTCCTGCACATCATTGTTCTCTTCACTTTCTCCTTTATCCGGCATCTGCGGTTTCGGGCCCTGTTCTGGTCCTTCCGTGGGCAGCGTTTGCGGATTGCTGGGTTTACGGTCTATTTCCCGTTTTGGAATCTCGTCGGGGATTTCCTGCGTCTCTGTCACACGGTCATTACCCGGTTTCGGCTGGCCACCGCCTTCGCCATGGCCGCCCTTTTCCGGTCCCGGTGGCTGCTGACCCTGCCCCGGTTTGGGTTGCTGGGGATGATTAACTTCGCTTTTCATGGCTCACAAATTTTAAGGTGTAAAAAATGAATAGTAACACAATTGAGATCTCTGCTATGCAATTACATATCTATTCTTTCAAAGGCCATTCCAATAAGCCGGAGTATAAGGTGGAACACCTTTTGCAACAACAATATCAGCAGCCACCCCCTTGCATTCCAACGGCTGTTAAAAACTGCATCTATGGATAATTTCAGTGAGCTTTGCCGGCAGTACTGTGTAAAAATGCAGCAGGGAGGGTTTTCTTCCCCTGTCTTTGTAGAAAACCGTTTTCAGACTGTAGAAAATCTTTCACAGGAATGAAGCGAGGCAGATATTTGTAAGTATTTGTTTTTAAGTAACTTGTAGCAATGCATATCAGCGTACATAAAAAGATCAGGATCGGATTTTTTATCGCTTTCACGATCATCGTAGGCGCCTCTGTGCTGTCTTATCTTATCGGAAAAAATCTGATGCACAATGCCAACAGGCTCAATCATACTATAGAAGTTGCCAAGCGGCTGGAAAGGATCACGAAGCAGCTAAAGGATGCCGAAGCAGCGATAAGGGGATATAACCTGACGAAGAAGGAGACTTTCCTTCGCCCCAGCATGGAAGAGCGCAGCCTGAAGATCGAAAAAGAGTACCGCAACCTGCGCCTGATCATGGACGATCCGGAGCAGCAACGTAATCTGGACACACTCAAACAGTTGCTGGACGTGAAGTATAAGCAACTCACCGCCGGCGAGCAGAAAGACTTTGTTAAAGGCCGCCGCATTTCCGTTGGCGAAGGCGAAGTGTCCATGGACCTGATAGACCGGAAAGTGAACAGGATGACGGAGATCGAGGAAGCCCAGTTATATGAGAACTCCCGCCTGTTCGAATTTTTCTCCAATTTATGGATACCGGTAGTGTTCATTATCTCCCTGTTTGCCATTCTTATTGGTGTGTATTCCTATATTGTGCTCAACAACGAGTTCCGGCTGCAGCTGCATATCGAAGCCCGTATGAAGCTCTACCAGCGGGAGCTGCAGGATAATATAGCGTTGCTGAACAAATCCAACCAGGAACTGGAACAGTTTGCCTATGTTGCCTCCCACGACCTGCAGGAACCCCTGCGTAAGATATCCACCTTCAGCGACCGGCTTCAGTCCAAATACGGCAATGAGCTGGAACCCGAAGCGACGGAACTGATCAATCGCATGGTGGCGGCCGTTTCCCGGATGCGGGTGCTGATCAACGATCTGCTGATATTTTCCCGCGCAGGCCGCATCATGCCGGAAACAATGATGCCGGTAAACATGAACAGATTGTTGCAGGATGTCAGCGGAGACCTGGAAGTGGCTTTGCTTGAAAAAAAAGGAAGCATCATCTTTGACAAGCTGCCCGAAGTGGAAGGCAATGATACCGCCCTTCACCAGTTATTTCAGAATCTGATCTCCAATTCCATCAAATTTGCGCATCCTGACCGTGCTTTGAATATAAATATCAAAGGTGAGCTGTTAACCGGCCGGGAAACCGGTATCGTTAAAGAAAATAAATGGGGCGAAATGTTCTGCATGATCACGATCGAAGATAACGGCATCGGATTTGACCAGATATATGCGGAACGGATATTCCTTATTTTCCAGCGGCTGCATGGCGTAAGCGAATATAAGGGAACAGGCATCGGCCTGGCGATCTGCAAAAAGATCGTGGACGCCCATAACGGTTACATCAGGGCTTTCGGATACCCCGATAAAGGCGCCACCTTCGTGATCATTTTACCGCTGAAACAATCACGCGAAGAATAACGCGTTGTATAAAATACAGATGCAAATCATGAAAGATGCCAAGCAACACATTCTGATGATCGATGACGATGAGGATGATTTCTTTCTGGTCAACAGCCTTTTGCAGGACGTTGCCCCAAATCAGTACCATGTTGAATGGTGCCCGACCTATGAAACGGGCGTAGCCGCAATAGAGCGGAAACAACATGCGCTGTACCTGGTAGATTACCGCCTGGGCCGCCATACCGGGCTGGATATACTCCGCCATTTTCAGCATATCGGTTATGAAGCACCGGTGATCGTGCTTACCGGTAAAGGGGATTACGCGATTGACAACGAAGCCATGATGGCCGGGGCTACGGACTATCTCGTCAAGGGCGAGATCGGGGGACCTGACCTGGAAAGGGCTATCCGTTACAGTATCATGGAGCACAAGCACCTGCAAACCATCGCGGAGAACGAAAGAAAGTATTTCGGTATTTTCGAAAAATCCCATGACCTGATCATCCTGGCAGACTGTAATAAAAATATCATCGAAGTAAATCCCATCGCCCGGAAAAAACTCCAGTACCCGCGGGAAGAGCTGTTGAAAATGAACCTGAAAGACCTGTTCATGATGGAAGCCGAAGCCCTGCAATTCCTGCTGGACATCTGCGAGGAGAACGCCATCACACAGAAAGAATTTACATTCAAGACCCAAAACGGCCAGAAGCTGGATGTGCTGGTGAATGCCAGTAAACTTGATGAAAAGCTCGGCACCTTCCTCTGCGTGGCGGAAGACATTACCGATAAGAAAAGGGAGGAGCTGGAGAAGCAGCACCAGGAAAAATTTGTGATCACCGGCCGCATTGCGCGGGTAATTGCCCACGAAGTGCGGAACCCGCTCACCAACATCCTGCTGGCCGTAGGCCAGTTCAAACAGGATATGCCCACAGCGCAGGAAGATGCCCAGCTTTACCTGGACATTATTGAAAGGAATTGCACCCGTATCAATCACCTCGTCACGGAAATGCTGCAATCCACCCGCATGATGGAATTGCATCTCCATGAAATGGATGCCAACGAAATGGTGCATAAAGCATTGTCTCTTTCGGAAGACCGGCTGCAACTCAATGGCATCCGGCTGAAAGAGGATTATATGGAAGAGGAGGTTAAACTATTGGTAGACGAGGAAAAGATGAATATCGCCCTGTTAAATCTTTTTATCAATGCCATTGAGGCCATGACCCCGGATGAAGGGGTGCTTCGCATAAGCACGGCGCATGAGAACGGAAAAGTCTATATCCGTATTGCAGACAACGGCATCGGCATCCCGGAAGAGAACAAGGCAAGGCTGTTCGACCCCTTCTTTACCAATAAGACCAAGGGTACCGGCCTGGGCCTTACCTCCACCCAGAATATTATTCTCAACCACAAAGGAACCATTACCGTAGAGAGCAAGATCGGCGAAGGCACTTTGTTCTCTATCATTTTACCGGTGGCCTGAAACCGGCGTCATCCGGAAAAATAAACAGGAAAAGGGCATTATGCTCCTTTCCCTGTTTTTGTATGGATGAGTTATACAATGTTCCTATACAGCCCTCCCGCGAATAATATTAATCAGGATAGCAATGACTGCGAGGACTAACAATGCGTGGATAAGCCCGCCTGCAGAGTACACGAAAAAACCCAGCAACCATCCGATGATAAGGATCACAGCGATCAGATACAATAAACTGTTCATGGCTTTAAATATTAGTTCACTTTTCCAGTTAAAATATTGTGCCAATGCGCTATATCGCCGGTATTCAGCAAAATAGGAGATTCCGGGGAAAAACACCTGTGATGCGCATCCACATCCGGGGGCATCTCTTCCACAGCAACGCAACTATACCCACATTTTCTTCATGGCAGCGTTTTTGGAGCATTGACATCGTTAAACCTATTGTGTCATTAAAAAATTGAAACCATGCAAAAAGGAAAAACAGCGGCTGTACTGGAAGATCTGGTGAAGATCAATAATGACCGCGTTGAAGGATATGAAAAAGCCATGAAACAGACGGAAGATGAAGATCTCAAAATGTTCTTCAGCCGGATGCTGGATGAAAGCAGGCAATACCGCGAAGAACTGAATCGCCTGCTCGATGGGCTGGGTGGAGAAAGGGAAACGGATTCCACCGTAGCCGGAAAGATATACCGCACCTGGATGGATGTTAAAGTGTCCTTTGGCGGCAAAGACCGGCACTCCATCCTCGCTTCCTGCGAATTTGGCGAAGATGCCGCACAGAAATCCTATCGTCAGGCGCTGGAGCAGGACCTTCCCGCAAATATAAAGGATGTCATCTCCAGGCAGCAGTCCGCCCTGAAAGCATCTCATGACCGGGTCCGCCACCTGAGGGATATAGAAGCGGTCAACCGTTAACCGTTCCTGTACATAACAAGGCAACCGGCAGGTCCGTGAAAATTCACGGTTGCCGGTTGCTTTTTGTGTCGTCGCACACCAACAGGGTTAAAAAACTGTTCCGCATTTTATGCGGAACAGCGCTGGCAAGCTTTCCGGTTTCATGAATGCTTTACAACTTTCGTTGCGCTGCATGGCAAAACCTTAAAACTGCCAATAACTAAAACAACAGCTATGATAAAAGTATAACCGGCTATGTACGGTTATAGCTCATTAATGAGCTTTTTCACTTCTTCTTTGGACTTGCCCAGTTTTTTCTGGAGGCGTCCGTACAGCTCTTCTTCCTTACCTTCTGCGTATAACAGATCATCGTCTGTGAGATCACCGTATTGCTGCTTGAGCTTGCCCTTGATCTCATTCCAGTTTCCTTTTAATTGCAGGGAGTTCATATAAAAATTGTTTTGGTTTACGTATGATTTCAGGGATAAATGTTCAATTACTATACCATCCTGTTTTGCCGGTCCGATGCCTTATATTTGACCTTTAATGACGCAGATTGGGGAAGGCAGCGGCAGCGAAAGTGTGGAAAAAATTCCCCGCAACATCTGTTTAAACAGCTATCTATATCCCGGCAAAGAGTTTGCTTGATCAGGCATATAGAAGACACCGTTTACAAATATGAACTATGGATGGACCATACTTGAAGAACAAAAAAAAGCCATGGACGCTTTTATTCTGATCATAGACGATGAGCCCGACATTTGCCGACTATTGCAGTTAAGTCTCAGTAAACAAGGCTACAGGGTGAAATACGTACACGGCCTTACGGAGGGTTTGCAGTATCTGCAACGTTCCCGGCCGGATATCCTGTTCCTGGATATCCACCTGCCGGATGGCTCCGGACTGGATGCCCTGCCTGTGATAAAAAAGTGGTATCCTGACCTGATCGTGATCACGATCAGCGCTTATGACAACGGGATGGAAAAACAAAAAGCCCTAACAGCAG
Organism: Chitinophaga sp. XS-30; assembly: GCF_008086345.1. Taxonomy (NCBI): domain Bacteria; kingdom Pseudomonadati; phylum Bacteroidota; class Chitinophagia; order Chitinophagales; family Chitinophagaceae; genus Chitinophaga; species Chitinophaga sp. XS-30. The sequence goes on from NZ_CP043006.1 coordinate 855,290, forward strand.
GAGCGGCCCACTTTTTGCCGAAACCTTTTGATGTGGGCAAGTTAAAAGAGATTATCTACGACGTGAAGGCTAAGCGTTAGCTTAATGACCCATATGCATAATTAGTTGTAAATTTATTATCCGGCCTGAATCAAATCTTATTGTCTAGTAATATGAAGAGTATCCTCATTGTTGATGATGAAATAAACATTTGTACTTTATTGAGCAGGTTTTTGAGCAAACACGGGTTCAAGACGGACAGTACCATGTCCGGCTCCCAGGCGCTCAAAATGCTGAAAGAACAGCCGTACGACCTGGTGTTGTGCGACTACCGCCTTAAAGATACCGATGGTGCCAGGTTGCTGAATGATATCCGGCAGCTTAACCCAAAGACCGTTGTGATCATCATTACCGGGTATTCCGATGTGCGCATTGCCGTGGAAATGGTAAAGAACGGCGCATATGATTACATTTCCAAACCGCTGTATCCTGACGAGATACTGAGCCTGGTGAACAAGGCCCTGGCCCAGCAACCCGCTGCTTTACCGGAAAACAACCATAACGTGGTGGCGCCGCATGCGCACGAAGAGCATTCCGCAGGCATTTCCCGCCCGCGCAAAAATGGCGGCTCCTACGTGTTTGGAGAAAGCGAGCCTTCCCAGGAACTGTACCGGGAACTTACGCTGGTAGCGCCGACGGACTTCAGTGTCATCATTTTCGGGGAAACGGGCACGGGTAAGGAATCCGTTGCTCACCTCATTCATGAGCACAGCAGCCGGAAAGGGCAACCCTTCGTGGCAATGGACTGCGGCAGCCTTTCCCGGGAACTGGCGGCCAGCGAACTGTTCGGCCATGAAAAAGGCGCTTTTACCGGAGCCATAGGCACCAAGATCGGGGCTTTTGAACAAGCCACCGGCGGTACATTGTTCCTGGACGAGATCGCCAACCTGTCTTATGACATCCAGGTAGCCCTGCTCCGGGTGATCCAGGAAAAACAGATCCGGCGCGTAGGCAGCATGAAAGAAATAGCGGTGGATGTACGCCTCATCGTAGCCTCCAATGAAAATCTCTTCGAATCCGTACAAAAAGGCAAGTTCCGGGAAGACCTCTTCCACCGTTTCAATGAATTCACCATTCATATACCGCCGCTGCGGGAAAGGAATGAAGACCTTCCCCTGTTCGTGGAAGCTTTCATTGAACAGGTCAGCAAAGAGTTGAACAAACCCGCAGCCACCCTCAGCGATGAAGTATGGGAATGCTTCCGGAATTACGACTGGCCCGGCAATATCCGGGAACTGAAGAACGTCATCCGCAGGGCAAGCCTGCTTACCCCAACCGGCAAGGAAATAGGCATGGCCGCCCTGCCGCTGGAAATGAAAGCCGGCAGCAGCACACCCCGTTACGCCGCATCCCCCGCGGAAGGAACCCGCGAGGAAATGCCCGAAGGCGTAATGCTGGACTCGAATGACCTGAAATCAGTAGCCCTGAAAGCTGAATACAACAAGATCATCAATGTGCTGAAAGAAGTGAAGTATAACAAAACCAAAGCAGCACAGCTGCTCAATATCGACAGGAAGACGTTGTATAACAAGCTGCGGCTGCTGAATATCAATTACTAGCGGTTCCATACTTCAACATATCATGGCCAGAAAACTACCCTTTTTCGAACGGCTGGCAGGTAAGGCCGTCCGCGCAACCGGAAGCCCCTGGGCTTTTGTGATCGCTGCGCTGATCATTCTCGTATGGGGCATTACCGGCCCGCTGTTCGGCTTTTCAGATACCTGGCAACTGGTGATCAATACCGGCACTACCATCGTTACCTTCCTGATGGTATTCATCATCCAGAAAACACAGAACAAGGATTCCAAGTCCCTGCAACTAAAACTGAACGAACTGATCGCTGCCACCAAAACGGCCAGCAACCGCCTGCTCGTTATTGAAGACCTCTCCGAGCAGGAGCTGGACACACTCCACAAATATTACTGCAAACTGGCGGAGGAAACAAAGAAAAACCTCGACCTGCGGCATTCCCATTCCATAGAAGAAGCCGTTGACAATGTAACGGACAAGATAAAAGTGATAAAGAAGGCCTAGCTGTCCAGTTCCCGCAACAGATCCGGGATATTCAGGCGATGGGTGTACATGGTCAGTTCGCCCGCCTCGTCAACCGGCCATTGTTCACGGGGCCGGTCCCGGTAAAGTTCCAGCCCGTTCCCGTCCGGATCATTCAGGTACAGCGCTTCGGAAACGCCATGGTCCGCAAAACCGGTAAAAACAATACCCGCATCGGTCAGCCTTTTATAGATCGCCGCAAGGTCTTTCCTTTCAGGATACAGTATGGCAACATGGTAGAGCCCGGCAGTATTCTCCGGCGCCGGCGGCATCCCTTTGCTGTGCCAGGTATTCAGGCCGATATGGTGATGGTATCCTCCGGCGGAGATAAAAGCCGCCTGTTCGCCATATTTCATCATCAGCTCAAAGCCCAGCAGGCCGCAATAGAAGTCAAGAGAACGCTGCAGGTCGGATACTTTCAGATGCACATGGCCGATGCGCGTCTGTGCGGGAACGGTGTAACTCATGCGGAAGCAGATTTACCTGCAAATATATCGCCTTACCATAACAAGCCCGCAAAAAGAAAGCCCATTGCTACGGCCACGGAAACGCAGACGAGGCCGGGGAGCATAAAGCTGTGATTGAGCAGGTATTTCCCGATATGCGTACTGCCGGTACGGTCGAACTGAATGGCGGCCAGCAGGGTGGGATATCCCGGCAATACAAAATCCCCGTTCACCGCGGGGAACATGGCTACCAGGTGCGGCGGGGCGATGCCCAGCATCACGCCGAGCGGCATCAGCGCCTTGGTGGTGGCGGCCTGGCTGAAGAGGAGGACACTGAGCAGGAAAAGTGCTATAGCAAAGGTCCAGGGTTCCGCGCGGGCCATATCGCCCAGCGCGCCTTCTATCACTCCTTCATTGGCTTTCATGAACGTTGCGCTCATCCATACCACTCCGAAGATGGATACCACAGCCTGCGCACCCGCAGTAAAGAGGCTGGCCCTGGCCACGGCTATCGTCTGCACCTTGCAGGCCAGCAGTATGAGCGCAGCGGCGGCCAGCATCACCAGTTCAATGACGGCGGACATTTTTATGGTGCCATTGGCATTCATGGAAAGATTGGCCGCGCCCGGCGGGAAAGACGGCAGCAGGGAAGGAAATGATCCGGCCAGTACGATCAGGATAACCGCCATGCCGAAGATCAGGACGGAAGTTTTGGCGCCCGGGGGCAGGGGTTTGCGGCTTGCGCCGGAATCCGTATCCAGCCCTTTCGCAAACTCCGGGTCTTCCATTTTTTTCAGGAACACGGGGTCTTTATCCAGGTCCTTCCCCATCCGCCATACGGCTACCACACCCGCCAGAATACCGATGATACTGGCCGGTATGCAAACCTGCAGGATATGCGACAGCTGGATCTGCCCGCCCAGGATAGTGATCATGGCGGCGGTAGCGGCTGAAATGGGACTGGCCGTAATGCCCAGGTGCGCGGCGATAACCGATACACTGAGCGGCCGCTCGGGCCGGATGCGTTTGCTCGTAGCTACTTCGGAAATAACCGGCAACAAAGAGTACGTAATATGCGCCGTACCGGCAAACAGTGTAAAGCAAAAGGTGACCAGGGGGCCCATCAGCGTGATCATCGAAGGCTTGCTGCGGAGAATGCGCTCGGCGAGGCGCACCATGTAATCCATCCCTCCCGCGGCCTGCATCGTTGCCGCGGTGGATACCACCGCCAGGATGATCAGCATCACATCGATCGGCGGCTCCGCCGGTCTCATGCGGAAGATAAAAATATAGATGGCCAGCGCCACCATCCCCATCACGCCAAGGCCAACACCTTTCATCCGTGCACCAATAAGGATCGTCGCTAACATGATTGCAAACTGAAGCCAGATCATAATCGTGGATATTATAGCCGCACAAGATATTCGTTTTCGCCAATTTTTTCAGGCACTTTTGGCGGGGGATGCGGGACGCCGGCCCATAATAGCGCGCCCGCTCACGTTTGCCGGTAGCGGGCAACAGGCGATGAAAGCGCCAGCCGCTAACACTGTAATCCGCTGATACTGGCTTTTACCGGTTGATGAACTTCGGCCGGATGAGATTCTCGAAAGTGAATATCTCGTCCCATTTCTCCTGGGTGACCAGCTTTTTTTCTTTCACGGCGATATCGTGCACGGACTTCCCCGTTTCCAGCGCTTCCCGGGCAATGGCGGCTGATTTTTCGTATCCGATGATCGGGTTCAGCTGTGTGACGATGCCGATGCTCTGCATCACCATATCCTGCGTGCGGCTGGCATTGGCGGTAATGCCCGTCACGCATTTCTCCCGGAGGGTATTGCAGGCATTGGTCATATAGGTGATGGAGGTAAACAGGGAAAACGAAATAACGGGTTCCATGACATTGAGCTGCAATTGCCCTGCTTCCGCGGCCATGGTCAGTGTAAGGTCTGCACCGATCACATAATAGGCCGTCTGGTTCACCACCTCCGGGATCACGGGGTTAACTTTTCCCGGCATGATGGAGGAGCCGGGCTGCATCGGCGGCAGGTTGATCTCGTTCAGGCCCGTTCTGGGGCCGGAGGACAGCAGGCGCAGGTCGTTGCATATCTTGGACACTTTCACCGCAGTGCGCTTGAGCACACCGGAAAGCTGCACATAGGCGCCGGTATCGTTGGTAGCCTCAATGAGATCGCCTGCTAATAACAATTCCAGCCCTGTTACCGCCGAAAGGTGTTTGGTGACCAGCTCCGCATATCCTTCCGGAGCATTTACCTTGGTACCGATGGCGGTAGCGCCCATATTGATCTCGGAGATCAGGCGCTTGCTGTCCTCTATGCGGGACAGTTCCTCACGGATATTGGTGGCAAAGGCTTTAAATTCATCACCCATGCTCATCGGCACGGCATCCTGCAGCTGTGTGCGGCCCATCTTCAACACATGTTTGAATTCCTCACCCTTTTCATGGAAGGCATCCGCCAGTGCGCGCAGGCTTTGGCTGTATGCAGTGAGCTTATTGATAAGGGCGATCCGGAATGCGGTTGGATAAGCGTCATTGGTGGACTGCGAGCAGTTCACATGATTGTTGGGATGACAAAAATCGTAATCCCCTTTCTCTTTTCCCATCATCTCAAGGGCTACGTTAGCAATGACCTCATTGGCATTCATGTTCACCGAAGTACCGGCGCCGCCCTGTATGAGATCGGTGATGAACTGATCGTTGAACTCCCCGTTGATCACACGGTCGCTGGCGTTTACAATGCGATCGGCAATATCTCTGTCCAGCACCCCCAGTTCCGCATTGGCCATCGCGGCGGCTTTCTTTACATACCCTAATGCCTGTACGAAGAGCGGCTCCACTTTCAGCGGAATGCCGGTAATATGAAAGTTCTCGATGGCGCGGAGGGTTTGTATCCCGTAATAAACATCCTTCGGGATCTCCCTTTCCCCGAGGAAATCGTGTTCACGACGTAGTGCCATAAGTTTAGCTTTGTTGTTATCAGCGAAGATATTGCATTCAGGGTTCACGAAAAGCGGGTGTAAAGGAATGGGGTACGGGAGAAATTTATGATCAGCGGAAAGTACCCATCTGTTGCTCAATCCGGATCTTTTCCCTTTCCAGCCGGCGTTCTTCCACCTGCCGGTATTTGAAGTAAAAATAAATGGCCAGGAACAGGCAGAACTTGAATAAAAGGAAAGCAGTGAGCAGTATCCATTTCCAGACCTTGTGAACCGTGATATAGTTTTCTTTATTGGGCTGGATGTTGATGAAAGTATAGTTCTTCTGTTTATCCTGCCCGCCGCCGGTATCGGTATCCGCCCAGTTATAGGGTTTGAGGGTGCGCTCCCGCAATTCCCTGGGCGGCAGCACGGCCTCTTCGAAACACAAGCGGTGGTAGGTGCGTTCCACGGCTTCCAGTTCGGTGCGCAGCTCCGGATGCTTCTCCAGCATAAATGCCATTTCAGCCGATTCCTCAGGGGAAGTCAGGCCCAGCACATAGCTTTCAACCATACCATTCTCTATGTATTCCTGCAAGTTCAATTACCGGTGGAAAATTTTCTGAACGCGATCATTGCTTCTTTCAGCAACTGATGTACCCTTTCCTCGCTCACGCCCATCGTGATAGCTGCATTTGATCTGGAGAGTCCTTTACAGTAGCATAAAACAAATACTTGTTTGCATTGTTCATCCAATGTTCTGCTAAATTGTATCAATGCATTCGATTCATTACCAGTTAATTCTCCATACGGGCATACCCGTACGGCCATTTCCCGTGTCTTTTCAAGTAACCACGAAAATAAGGATATTCTGCCGGATTGGTAATATTCATCGATATTTTCGAATATTCCGGTAAAGGTTTTCAGCAAAATGTTGGCGGCCTCCTGCTGATCAGGGACCAGCTGCAGAACAAACCCGTACATAGCGGCTGCATATTGGTCGTATAACCAATGTTTTGCTGCGGGATCGCCTGCCTTGATCTGTTCTAATAAAGTGCGCTCGTTGAGATATACTGCCTGAGATTGCAAGTATCCGGGGTTTGGTCTGTTCCAAATGTAAGCAATAAATAAATGCGCAAAACGACCCTGGAACAGCGCTGCCGGGCAAAACCGTTTTAGCAGCAAAAAAAAAGCAAAAAGGCCAGCCCTCCGGCCGACCCTTGTTGCTCTATTAACCAAAAAAATTGTGCTGTGCCCCTGTTGGTCGCGCGTGCGGACTATTTCAGGGCATCAGACAATACTTTCAGCAGGGAGGCATCGTCCATGCTGTCATAATCCACAGCCCAGAGGAATGCACCCTTGAATGCGGTGGCTTTGATGTAATCTGCTTTCTGTTTAACGAGGGGTTTGCCGTTGTAATACACCCCGAAATTGCTGTTCACCATTTCCTTGTCAGCCGCAGCCGGATCAAGCCCGAGGATGGCCCGGTAAGACAGGTATTCGTAAGAACCCCAGCTCTCGTTGTTCCCGTCCGCATCCACGGCATTGTACCGCAGCCCGAATGCCGGTAAACCGATCACCAGTTTATCCGCCGGCAGGTGAAAGTCCGTCCATATCTTCGCCGCCGATACCATGTAATCATATCCCGATGCCTGCCCGCGGGGAGCGCCCGGCCCCACATGCAACCCGTCCTCAAAAGCGCGCACATTCACCCAGTCCGCCCCCGAAAGGTCCGGATAATCCCAGTGCTGCCACCCGGCGCCTACCGTTACGGTGATCAGCGCTTCCGCAGGCAGCTCCGCCCGGAGCCCGGTAATAAAGGGCGCAATGGCGGCTACATTGGCGGCATAACTGCCCGAATTGATATCGGTCATCAATATTTCCACACCATCGAGTTTACGGTTGGTCACATAATTGGCCACATTGGCAATCAGTGCAGCGCGACTGGCCGGTTCGCGGATAGCCTGCCCAAAATCATTGGCTTCGTACAATGCCCATCCGTCCACGCCGGACAAACGACCGGTAATTCCCAGCAACACCGGCCTGCCTGCAATATGCGCCCGCGCCACCAGCTCTGCCATCCGTTGATTCACCTCACCGGCGGAAACATCCAGCGAGCCATCCGAAGACACCCGGCCTGCCTGAAAGGCCACATGGGTAAGATGCGCCAGGTCAACATCCACGGCCGTACCGGCAGCTGTCAGGTAGCCCATCACCACCTGCGTGTAAGGCGCGGGTGTGTAGGTATCCGGGCTCACCAGCACTTTTTTGCTGCGGTAGCTTTTCAATCCGTTGAATTCCACCTCCAGGTCTACCGTGTATTCCCCGCCGGCATCGGGAGAAAAAGCAAAGACGGTGTCGGTGGACTTTATTTCGCCATCCACCTTCCAGGCCACCTTCACTTTTCCCACCGGCGAGAACAGCAGGCCGTTGTACTTCGCCGTATCTCCGGCGTTGATGATCATGGTGGGCGTATTGAAAACATTCAGGATGTCGAAGATCCGCGGATAATCACCTTCGCCGAATTCCGGATCGTCTATGCGGTTTTTGCTGCAGGAGAGCAGAACGACGGAGAGTATAAGCGGTATGTATAATTTCTTGAACATGATCATGGTTGTTAGTTGATCGAAAATTGATTACTTGTCCCACCACACACGGGCCGTCCAGTCATCCGCCCCACCCATGTCTTCGAGTGCTTTTGTATAATTCTCGTTGTTCTGTTCTTTTTCTGTGAGGGGGTACTCGAAGCGGCGGGGAATCTTGGTGGTGCTGGAATAGCCGGGTTTGTAACCGGGCGTCAATTCCGGGTATCCGCTGCGGCGCCAGTTGGCGTATGCTTCCGGGCCATTCATAAAGAGGGCCACCCATAGCTGGTGATTGATCATGGCCAGTTCCCTCCCGGGCGCCAGCACATTGTCCGCCTTGTATTGCGTGATCCTGTCATCTCCGATCACGGGACCGCCGTTGTACAGGGCAAGCTGACGGATGGCGGCTTCTATCCCCCGGTTGTAATGCGCGGCAAAATCCCCGTTCAGGTCAAGCCCCCACCGGAAGCAGGCTTCCGCCAGCAGCAATTCCACTTCCGCCAGGGTAAGGTGCAGGAAGGGCGCATTATTGGCGATCAGGAAATTGGCCAGCTGTATCTTTTGTGCGTTATTGCCTACCGCGTAAGCGCCAATGCCGGGCACATCCACCGTGAAGGTCTCCTTCCAGTCGTCCCACACAAAATCCCCGTTGTTGCATCCCTGGTAACCTACCACCGCTCTCACCTGCGGGCTGATATCGGTACGTTCCATAAAACGGTACGGGTTATCGATATAATATTTCGCGATATGCTCCAGCCGCGGATCATTGGTATTGCGCAACGCATCGATGAAGGTCTGGGAAAAGCGGTAGGCGATCACCTCTCCCTGGTTGATGGATGCGGAAAGGCCGTTGCCGCGGATATCCTGGTAGTTGTTCTGGATGTTCTCATGTCGCATGATGCATACATCTTCCTGCGTAGTGAAAACACCGCGTTGAAAGGCTTTCTGCGCTTCTTCGCGGGCGGTTTCCGGCGCAATTTTCACCAGCCGCATTGCCAGGCGGAGATGCAGGGAGTTGGCGAATTTTTTCCAGCGGGCGATGTCGCCGTTATAAAACTGGTCCTGCGATACCGCGTCCTTTGCCGGGTCCAGCGCTGTTGAGGCTTCCGTCAGCTCTTTGAAGAAATCCGCATAGATGTCCGCCTGTTTATCGTATTTCGGCCTGATCTTCCCGGCGAAAAATCCGGAAGATGCCTCGCTGTAGGGGATATCGCCGTAGAGGTCCGTCAGTCTCGCGAAAATATAGACCTTCATGATGCGGCAGATGTTATGGAGATTGGAGCGGGCGGGATCTTCTTTCGTTCTGGTAACGGCATCCACCATGTTCAGCACATCATTGGGATAATTAAGTTCCCAGAGGATGCTCATGTATTGCTGCTGCTTTACATAAAAGCCGCCGTACTGGCAGGCCCAGGCCCCGCCGAGCTGCTGCACCATGGGCATGCACATGAAAGTGCCTACGCGCTCATTCGATTCGAGATCGCCGGAGAAACGCCCCTGCACCAGCGCCAGTTGCAGCGCGGGGTCCATATTGCTGCTTTGTGTGGGGTTGATATTCATATCCCCGAAGTTGTTGCAGCCGGTGAAATAAAGCAGGCACAGGCATAAAAGGATCGGATATCTGGATGTTATTATTTTGCCCGGTTTCATACTTGTTGATTTTTGGTTGAGCAATGCATACCGGTCCTAAAACCGCATGTTCAGGTTCAGGCCCCAGCTTCTGCGGGAAGGCAGGGAGCCGTATTCCAGCCCCTGCCCATTGCCGTTGTTATAGTTAGAATCAGGATCTACATTGGGTACTTTCTTATGCAGGATAAAAGGATTGCGGCTTACAACGGAGACGGTGAGCCCGCCTACATTTATACGCCGCAGCAAGGCAGCCGGCACATGGTATGTCAATGCCATTTCCCGCATCTTCAGGTACGAAGCATCATACAGGAAGGGCGTGGTGATGCCTTTATTATCGCTGTAGAACAGCGACCAGTACTGGCCGGGGTCCACCGCGGCCGTATTCTTCACATACACAGGTTTGCCGCTCGCATCCATACCGTTCCTGACCACACCCTGCGGCACATATCCCTGTACCATGCCCATTTCCCTCCATTCGGCGGGTGTTTTATTGGCGGCCATCCGCTGCTCTTCGGAATGTATCCATTCCTGCCGGCCTTCCAGCGTTATTTCATGGCTGCCGCGCAGTACGGCGAAGAGGTTGGTCATGGAGAAAAGGTCGGCGCCCTGCTTGATGTCCAGGATAGCATTGAAGGTGAAGTTCTTGTAGGAGAGCGTTGTGGTCAGCCCGCCGGTCCAGTCCCAGGTGCCTTTACCCAGTACCTTCCGTTCATCGGAAGGGATAGGTGTAAGGGTGATGGAGTCCAGTATGATATTTCCCGATGGGTCTTTCTGGTAGTCGTACCCCAGGATGGCCCCGTAGGGCGCATTGGGTTGGGCGACCACGGAAACACCCAGCCAGCGTGCATCGGAAAGCGAAAGGAAGGGTACGCCATTGGCGAGTGATTTTACCACATTCTTGTTCCTGGCTGCGTTCACGCTGATATCCCAGCGGAAGTCTTCCGTTTTCACCGGTGTGGCGGACAAGGCGATCTCCCAGCCCTGATTGCTGATCACTCCGGCATTCACGAGCCCCTGCGGGAAACCGGAGGACAAGGGTTGCGGAACATAATTGATCTGGTCCCTGGAGGCCTGCGTATAGTAGGTAAGGTCCAGCGAAATATTATTGTCGAAGAACTTCATTTCGGTACCGATCTCGAAAGAGCGGGTACGCGTTGGCACCAGGCTGTTGGGTGGCTGCACCTTTGTAGAGATGCCGCCTACGGCATTGCCATTGAGCGGATATTGCAGCAGGGCATAAGCGAGGTTCAGCATATGGGGGTCCGTATCGGTGCCTACTTCCGCGGCGGAAACGCGCAGCTTGCCGTAGCTCAGCACCTTGCTGCGGATACCGAATGCATCGGTGAAAATGAAACTGCCGGAAAGCGAGGGATACCAATAGGTATTGTTGTCCTGCGGCAATGTGGAGGAAGCGTCGCGGCGTACTGACGCATCCAGGTATACATAGTTTTTGTACGCCATGCTGACGAGCCCGTAGAAAGAATTGATCCGCTTGCGGCGGTCCAGGTCCGTGATCACTTTATCATTAAAGCTGTTGAAGCTCACCACATCATTTACCACCATATCCGTAGCCAGCAGGCTGGTACCGGGATTGGCGTATTGGGAGATGCTGCTCCCCAGCCTTGCGGCGGCGTACCATTTCGGCGTGAACTGCTTTTGCATGGTGAGCAGCAGGTCTGCTTCCGTAGTAGCGAAACGCTGATCCAGCCCTTCATACCTGCCGGAGATAGCGCCGGGTGTGCTGCGTGGACTGAACTTGCGGTATTTGAAGAACGTGATATCATTCGAGAAACGGCCCTGCAATCCTATCCATTCCGCAAACTGGTAATTGGCGATCACCGTGCCGAGCAGGCGGTCCTTTTTGGTATTGTTCTGCATCTCATTGATCACCCAGTAAGGGTTCAGCCGGTATTCCCCACCGCCCCAGTCCACATAATCCCCGTTCTGGTTCTTGTGCCCTCCGGCGAATATTTTCTGGTCCACATTATTGGCGAGGCCTACAAATGCGTTCCCGATATTGCCCACATCATCAGCCAGGGCGGGGCGGTTGTTCACATCTTCCCGCATGTACATGATCTTTGCATCGAGACTGAAGTGCTTTCCGAATTTAGAGCTGCTGGAAAGGTTGACCGTATTGCGGTGCATGTAGCTGTTGGGAACGATGTCGTTATTCCGGAGATCAGACACCGAGAGGCGAAAAGCCGTATTGTCCGTAGCGTTCGTAAGGGAGATGGTATTGGTGAAGGTGGAGCCGGTGCGGAAGAAATTCTCGATGTTATTGCGTACCAGTCCATATGGCCGAAGTTCTCCGTCAAACCCCGGCACCATCAGTCCCGGATCGAGCCTTGCGCCGAAATTGCTGAAGAGCGTGCTCCGCGCCTGATCCCGGTCCCGCGGGATGGTGCCCGCAGTGCCCTGGCCGTATTGGTATTGATAATCGTCCCAGCGGGTCAGTTGTTTCTCCATCGTGGCGGTGCTGTTCACTTCTATGCCCAGCGCCTTTTTCATGCTGCCTTTTTTGGTGGTGATGAGGATCACGCCGTTTCCGGCCCGGCTGCCGTAGAGGGCTGAAGCCGAGGGGCCTTTCAGTACGCTGATGGTCTCGATATCGTCCGGGTTGATCGCGGAGATGGCATCCCCGAAATCAAATCCGCTGGAATATTTTTCGCCGCCTACCTGGCCGTAGTTGGAGTTGTCTATCGGTACGCCGTCCACAACATAAAGGGGCTGGTTATTTCCGGAAATGGAAGTATTGCCGCGGATGATCACCCGGGAGGAACCTGCGGGGCCGCCCGCCGTGCTGTTGATGATCAGGCCCGGCACCTTGCCGGCCAGGGAATTGATCACATTGGTTTCGCGGGCGCGTTTCATATCATCGCCGGAAACTTCCGCATGCGCATATCCCAGGGCCCGCGCTTCTCTTCGTATGCCCAATGCCGTTACCACCACCTGGCCCAGCTCCGTAACTTTTTCTTTCAGCACAACATTCATCGTGGAGCCTTCGGGACCGGCCACGCGGGTAACCGTTTCAAACCCTATCATGCTGAAGGCTATCCTGTCGCCTTCATTGGCTTCAATGGAATAGGCGCCATCATCCAGCGAGTTGACCGCTTTTTTCAGGCGGGTGTTCTGCACGGTAACCCCTGGCAGCGGCTCTCCTCTTTCATTCTTTACACGGCCGCGCAGCTGGTAAGTCACCACTTCGGCAGCGGCCTGGGGGCGGATCATCACAATGTTGTCCGATATCCTGTAATTGGAGTTGATCGCTTTGCACAGTCGTGCCACCACAGCATCCAGCTGCTGCCCTTCTATGCGCATGCGAATGGGCATGTCTTCCCGGATACCGGAGGGGTTGTAGGAAAAACGCACGTCAGCCGCCTGTTCAATTTGTTTGAATACGGTGGAGAGCGCCGTGTTGTCCCAGTTAAACGAATAAACCTTCTGTTGTGCAAACGTACTGATCTGCAGCCATATCAACATAGCCGCGATCGTACATGAGCGGGGTAAAATTTGCTTCATGTACACAGGTTTTAGGTCACCAAAAAAAACGTTCTGTCAAAAACGCAGCAGCACTTCGTTGTCCTGCAGGCGATAAGTAAAGTTGTTCGTAAAGCTGATCGCATCGAGCACCACATTCAGTTGCTGATCGTTAAAAACACCGGTGAACATGACTGTGCCGGAGGGGCGGTTTTCCAGCTTTACCTTAAGTCCGTAGAACTCCTCTAATGTCGAAATGATCTGGTTGATACCTGCCTTGTCGAATATCACTTTCCGTTCCAGCCAATGCTGCAGGTCTGTTTGCCGGTAAGTTGTTTTTTTGATGGCGCCGCCGGCATATACGGCTTCTTCCCCGGGTAACAGTGCTATTGTTGCGGCCCGCGCTTTCACTTTTACTTTTCCGGAAGCCAGTGTCACCAGCTCCTGTTCGTCCGCGGGATAACTGCGCACTTTAAATGCGGTGCCAAGCACGGTGGTAGCCGTTTCGCGGGTTTCAACGATGAAAGGCAGGGCAGCATCGGGCTTTACGTCAAAATAAGCTTCCCCGGTCAGGAAAACCTGTCTGTTGTTCTTACTGAAATGATCGCCAAGCTGCAAGGTGCTGGCGGCATTGAGGATAACGGAGGTGCCGTCCGGAAGGGTGAGTTCCCGGCGGTCCTGCAATCCGGTCTGCGCGAAAGTGGTATAATGTACCGGCGTGGTGCGGAAGATCACATAAGAAGTTACGGCCAGTACGAGGATGGCCGCGGCAGCAACCCATTTCCAGGGGAGGCGCCTTACCGTTGCGGAGGTGGTCATGTTTTGGGTCCGTTCCAGGGTATCCAGACTGATCTCCAGCCGTTTCCGGGCATCCGCTTTCAGCGTTTCCGCGGGGCGCAGCTGCATCATCCGGAACAGTTCCTGGGCTTTTTCCACTTCGGGATTTTGCATACGCACTGACTGCCAGTATTGTACATCGGCATCCGGGGCATTGTTGCAGTATCGGAGGAAAGACTCGTCCAGCAGAAGTTCAGCGGCTGTAAATTGCGAATGATGCATGATCTGAATTGGTTGATATATACAAGTGTGAGAAAGATGCCGTTTTTACCAATGGAATCGAAAAAAAATTTTACTTTACCCTCCGTCAACCAAATCAGCCTTTTTTCATCGCCCCATGGACCTTCGTACTGCAAACATGGAAAAGAACTGGCAGCTGCTTGCCGGCGGGGACCGTCAGGGCCTGTATGCCTGCTTTGACCTGTTCTATGATGATCTTTTCCGGCTGGGTGTTTCCCTTTATCGTGATGTTGACCTGGTGCAGGATGCGATCAATGAATTGTTCCTCGAGCTCTGGAAGATACGGGAGCGTCTTGGGGAGGTCCGCAACATTCAGCAATATGTGATCACGATCTATAAACGTGTGCTGTATAAATCCCGCCACGTCCGCCAGGAGTTCGCCTCGCTGGATGAATGCATCGAGATGCCCCAATCGTCCTATGAGGAGGCGCTGATCGCCATACAGACGGATGAAAGGCGTAAGGCCCTGCTGCAACAGGCGCTGCAACAACTCTCCGAACGGCAGCGGCAGATGGTGCAGATGCGGTATTACGAAGGGCGGGGATTCCGGGAAATTGCGGAAACAACGGGATTGACGGAGCGGACGGTGTATAATACGCTGCACAACGCGCTGCAGGCCTTGCGGAAGGGGATGGAGCGGGTGGAGTGAGCGGCTGCGGAACGGGAATGACAGGCAATGCGAATTATGGAAGAGTTTGGAGTGGGTGGAGTGAGCGGATGATGGGATGATGTATGCAGGAAGCAGGAGCAATGATCATCGCCTCACGGCATGATCAGGCCGGAACCCGATTAACCGGAATGATGTATTTTAGCGGCATCAAGCTGTATCTCATGAAAACCGCATGGTATTTCCTCTTTTTTATACTGTTCTATACCCGGGCCGCGGCACAGCAACATGCGCTGGTGCTGCAATCCGATTTCGGCGTGAAAGACGGAGCGGTAGCGGCGATGAAGGGCGTTGCCTTCGGGGTCTCCCCTCAGTTGCCTGTATTTGATCTTACCCACGAGATCCCGCCTTTTAATATATGGGAGGCGGCTTACCGTTTGCAGCAAACGGCCCCTTACTGGCCTGCCGGTACTGTTTTCGTATCGGTGATCGATCCGGGTGTCGGCTCTTCCCGGAAATCCGTTGTCCTGCAAACGCGCAGCGGTCATTACTTCGTAACGCCGGATAACGGAACGCTCACGCTTGTGGCGGAGCAACTCGGTATTCAGGCTGTCCGGGAAATAGACGAGCAGCGGAACAGGCTGCCCGGATCTTCCGCTTCTTATACTTTCCACGGCCGAGATGTGTATGCGTACACAGGCGCGCGCCTGGCCGCAGGAGTGATATCCTTCGATTCCGTAGGCCCCCGGCTGGCGGACACGGTTTTGCGCATCCCTTACCGGCAGGCGGGGTTCCGCAACGGTATCATTCACGGCAATATTCCCATCCTTGATGTACAATTCGGCAATGTGTGGACGAATATTGATGCTGCAACGCTGGCACAATTGCATTTGCAGTATGGCGATGAAATAAGGGTGCGCATCCTGCAGGGGCAGTCCCTGGTATTTGAGGGTATTATGCCTTATGTAACGACTTTTGGAGCGGTGAAACAGGGAGCGCCGCTGGCGTACCAGAACAGCCTGCTGAACCTGTCCTTTGCGCTCAACGAGGGTGACTTCGCGGCGGAGCACAAGATCGGCAGCGGGCCGGAATGGACCGTGGAGATACAACGTAAATGATCAAATGATGAGTAACGAAACCAGGATACAACAATCGGAAACACGCATTTTCAAAGCCGTATTCCCCAATACAACGAACCATTATGATACCCTTTTCGGCGGAACAGCCATGCAGCTGATGGATGAAGTGGCCTTTATCACCGCTACCCGGTATTCCCGCAAGCGGATGGTCACCGTGTCGTCTGACAAGATCGACTTTACCAAACCCATTCCCGGCGGCACCATTGTGGAGCTGATCGGCAAGGTGATCCATACGGGCAATACCAGCCTGAAGGTAATGGTGGATATTTTTGTGGAAGAGATGTACACTACGGAGCGGTATAAGGCGATTTCCGGCACATTCACCTTTGTGGCGATAGATGAATATAAAAGGCCGGTATCTATTGATGCTTAAACGAGGCCTTCGCTTTTGGGGTAGTCAAAAAACAAAAACCGCTTTTTAGCACGGTCGAATTCTTCCCAGTGATCGGTTTCTGCTTCGATGGCAAAAATGCCGGTGGTGGGCACATTGTCTATACGGATCTCCTCTGTCAGATAGTTGGCGAAATCGGTGATGCCGGGATTATGGGCGAAAATGGCCACGGCATTAAAATCGTCGTCGATCTTCGTGATCACTTTGAGGAAGGTGGAAGCGTAGCAGAGATAGAGCTCTTCTTCCAGCAGTATGGCCTGTTTCGGGTATTTCCATTCTTTGGCCATGATGCGGGCGGTAGTGCGGGCGCGTTTTGCCGGGCTGGAGATGATCAGTTCGGGGACGGTCCCCCTGGAAAGCAGGCGCGTAGCCATTTCCGGCGCATTGATCTTCCCCCGTTTGTTCAGCGGGCGGTCAAAATCGTCCATGTCCGGATCAGTCCAGCTGGATTTGGCGTGGCGAATAAGTAACAATGTTTTCATACACATTGTAAACCGTTGAGTACAAACACTATCCGAATTTACGGCATTTTATGTTAAGTTAACAAGTTATGCCTTCCCGGGGGGAAAGCTGTGCAGGAATTAAGATAAAATTAACATGCTGAGGAAGCGATACTAGTACCCTCTTTCGTTCTTGCCCTCCATATAGTTCATGAATGCCTTGTTCACCACACGGTTTCCGCCCGGGGTGGGATAATTGCCGGTGAAGTACCAGTCGCCAAGGTTATTCGGACAGCTGGCATGGAGGCTTTCGATGTTCTGGTAGATCACTTCCACGTTGGCATTGATGCCGGAGGGGGTGATGATCTCGGCGATCTTGGCGGATATCTGTTCGGGCGTGAAAGGTTTATAGATGTTCTTCACGACGTTCTGTGCGTGGAGGGTATTGGTGCGTTCCAATTCCTTGCAGAGGCCGTAGGCTTCCTGCAGAATGTAGTCCTTCCCCTGCTCGCGCAGCAGCGAGATGGCGGCCTGGAAGGCAACGAATTCGCCCATTTTGCTCATGTCTATACCGTAGCAGTCCGGGTAACGGATCTGGGGGGCGGAGCTCATGACAATGATGCGTTTGGGGCCGAGGCGGTCCAGCATTTTGATGATGCTTTCCCGCAGCGTGGTGCCCCGTACGATGGAGTCGTCTATCACCACCAGGGTATCCGTGCCGGGTTTCACTGTTCCGTAGGTGATATCGTACACGTGCTGCACCATTTCATTCCGGCTGGCATCTTCAGTGATGAAAGTGCGCATTTTCACGTCCTTGATGGCGATCTTGTCTATCCGGACGCGGCGGTTCACCATTTCGCTGAGCTTTTCTTCGTCAAAATCCTTGCCCCAGCTCATGATCCTTTCCACCTTGATGCGGTTCAGGTAGTCTTCCAGCCCTTTGATCAGTCCGTAAAACGCTACTTCAGCCGTATTGGGAATAAAGGAGAAGATGGTATTGCGGAGGTCGTTATCGATCGCTTTGAGCACGGTTTCCGAGAGGTGATACCCCAGGGCGGAGCGTTCCTTGTAGATCTTTTCGTCGTTACCGCGTGAGAAATAGATCCGTTCAAAGCTGCAGGCGCGGCGCTCTTTGGGCTCCAGTATCTGCTCAATGCTGTAATCGCCGTTTTCCTTCACGATGAGGGCGTTGCCGGGCATCAGTTCCAGCACTTCGTTCTCTCCCACATTGAATGCGGTGCGGATGGCGGCCCTTTCGGAAGCCGCTACGATCACTTCATCGTTGATATAATAGTAGGAGGGGCGGATGCCGTGCGGATCGCGGATCACGAAGGAATCCCCCGAGCCGATGAGGCCGCAGACGTGGTATCCGCCGTCGAACATGGAGAAAGCCTGCTGCAGGATGGCCTTTACGTCCAGCCCGTTCTGCCTGGCCTCGTCTTCCTGGGCCAGGAAGTGATGTACAACTTCCAGCATGGCGGCCAGGTCGCTGTTCTTGTGGGTCTCCCCGGGGGAAACTTTCACGAATTTGAACAGCTCATCAACATTAACGAGGTTGAAATTCCCTGCCATACAGATATTGCGGGCGGGAACGGTATTGTGTCTTACGAAGGGGTGGCAAAGCTCTACGTTGTTCCTTCCCTGGGTGGCATAGCGGAGGTGGCCCATCAGCAGTTCCCCCAGGAAGCGCATATGCCCTTTCATGAGGCCCGGGTAACGGGTGATCTCGGGCTGGTATTTTTCTATTTCTGCTATTTCTTCGCGGATTTTGGAGAAAATGTCCGCAATGGGCTGGTGTTCGCTGCTTCTGATACGGTGCATGAAGGGAACACCGGGTTCTGTGTGCAATTTTACGGTGGCTACGCCTGCTCCGTCCTGTCCGCGGTTGTGCTGCTTTTCCATGAGCAGGTACAACTTGTTCAGGCCGTAGAAAACCGTTCCGTGCTGTTGTTGATAATACGAGAAGGGTTTCCTTAGTCTGATGAATGCCAGACCGCATTCATGTTTTATCGCATCACTCATGGCCGTAAAATTGAAGTCGCAAAGTTACGCCTAATATTTCAAACCACCGAAAGCAGGGGATGTTAAAGTTTGCGCGGGGCTGTAGCCGATTGCCTGAACGATGACAGGTCTCCATCAGGTACCCGAATAAATCAGGGCTGACCAATGGTCAGCCCCGCGGATATCTTTTTATGATACAATCTCTTATTTGCTGACTACGGAGTTGGCTACCCATTTGGAAATGTTCCCGCAATTGCGGTATTCCGGTTCCACATGCACGTAGAAGGTGGGTACGTGGTCTACCAGCCATTTGTTGAGCGCTTCCGCCTGTTTTTCCTGCAGGGTCCGCTGCTGGATGCGGGAGTAGTCGTCACGCAGGTTTTCGCGGTGCGGCTCGGTGCGTGTTTTCAGGTACACGAGACGGAGCGCTTTGCGGCCCTGTTCGTCCTCGAACACCATGGGCTTGGAAATGCCGCCGGGTTTCAGGTCGTCCAGGATCAGTACCAGGTCTTTTGTGGAAGGATCGTCCAGCATGTCCATGGTAATGAAGCTGCTGCCGGTCATCTGGTTCTGGATCATACCGCCGTTAAACTTGGCCATGGGATCGTCACTGTGTTTTACTACCGCTTCCGTGAAGGACATTTTGCCGGCCATGATGTTTGCGCGGATCGTGTCCAGCTTTTCGGTGGCGGCGTTGATATCGGCCGTCATTACGTTCGGTTTCACGAGAATGTGCTGAACCACTACGTTATCGCCCTTACGTTGCAGCATCTTGATAAGATGGTAACCGAACTGCGATTTAACGGGGGATGACATTTCGCCTTCTTTCAGCCGGAAGGATGCGGCCAGGAAGTCAGCGTCCCAGTTTTTGTCGTTACGGTTGAGGGTGTAGGTACCGCCGTTCTCCTTTACGCCGGGGTCTTCGGAATAGAGGCTGGCCAGGGTGCCGAATTCGCTTTCTTTCTTTTCCACCCTGCTTTTGAAGTCGAGCAGGCGGTCTACTGCATATTTATCCATTTCCCGGCTGGCTTTCGGCTGCAGCACGAGCTGGCCTACTTCCAGTTCAGACTCGTAAAAGGGGAGGCTGTCCTTCGGGATGCGTTCAAAGTTGTTCCTTACTTCTGTGGGCGTTACTTTCACGGCATTCACGATCTTGTCGCGCATGGCTTTTGCCAGCATGCTTTCGCGGATGGCATCGCGGAAACGCTCCCGGAGCTGGTAAATGGTATATCCGGTCACTTCGGTCATTTTCTCACGGCTGCCGTAACGTTGTTCAGCCCAGCGGATCTGGCTTTCGATACGTCCGTCCACGTCCGCTTCGGAGATCGGCAAGCTGTCCAGCTCTGCCTGCAGCACCAGTATTTTCTGGGCAATGATCTGTTCTATGGCTGAACAGGAGGCATTCGGGGGCAGCGGCATGCCTTGCAGCGCCTGCTGCTGCATGTCTACCAGGGCCGATTCGATATCCGAATTAAGGATGATCTTGTCTCCTACCTTGGCCACTATCTTGTCTGCCACTATCTTTTGCTGTGCTACTGCTACCTGGAAGAGGAGCAGTGCGCCAACGGAGGATATGAGAATTTTTTTCATGATAACGTTACTGTGATCTCAAAATAACCAATAAAAAATTAGCCGCACAAAGACGGCTAATCTATTTAACAAAAATTTCGGATTTGGACCGGCTAAAAGCCCTGCTTTCAGCCGGTCTCCGGTATTTTAGAGTGTTCTCTTTACTTCCACTTCCTCGAAACCTTCCACGATATCGCCTACTTTCAGATCGCTGTAGTTCTTGATGCTCAGGCCGCATTCCATACCGGATACCACTTCCTTCACATCATCTTTATAGCGTTTGAGCGACTGCAGTTCCCCGGTGTACACCACGATACCGTCGCGAACGAGGTTCACGCGTGTATTGCGGTTGAGTTTTCCGTCCAGCACATAACAGCCGGCTACGGTCACCTTGTCGAATTTGTAAGTTTCGCGGATCTCCACATTGGCCACCACTTTCTTCTCGATCTTCGGTTCGAGCATGCCTTCCATGGCGCTCTTCAGTTCGTCGATCGCATCGTAGATGATGGAGTAGGTGCGGATCTCGATGTTCTCTTTCTCGGCCAGTCTTGCCGCGTTCATGGACGGGCGTACCTGGAAGCCGATGATGAGCGCATCGGAGGCGGTTGCCAGCAATACGTCGGATTCGGTGATCTGGCCTACGCCTTTCAGCACAACGCTCACCACGATCTCTTCTGTGGAGAGTTTCTGCAGGGAGTCGCTCAATGCTTCCACGGAACCATCCACGTCCCCTTTGATGATCAGGTTCAGCTGTTTGAAGTTTCCGAGGGCAAGGCGGCGTCCGATCTCGTCCAGCGTAATGTGCTTTTTGGTGCGGATACCTTGTTCCCGCACGATCTGCGCCCTGCGGTTGGCAACGTCCTTGGCTTCGGATTCATCTTCATACATCCTGAACTTCTCACCGGCCTGTGGAGCGCCGTTCAGGCCGAGCAGCTGCACCGGTGCGGAAGGCCCTGCCTTCTCTACACGCTGGCCGCGTTCGTTGAACATGGCTTTGATCTTGCCGAAGTGGGAGCCGGAAACGATGGTGTCTCCCTGTTTGAGGGTACCGTTCTGCACAAGTACGGTTGTTACGTACCCGCGGCCTTTATCCAGCGTGGCTTCAATCACCGAGCCTGTCGCTTCGCGGTCAGGATTGGCCTTCAGTTCCAGCAGTTCGGATTCGAGCAGTATTTTTTCCAGTAATACGTCTATATTAAGACCGCTTTTTGCGGAGATCTCCTGGCTTTGGTATTTACCGCCCCAGTCTTCCACGAGGAGGTTCATGCCGGCCAGTTGTTCCTTGATCTTTTCCGGGTTTGCGCCGTCCTTGTCGATCTTGTTGATCGCAAATACCATGGGCAGTCCGGCCGCCTGTGAGTGGGAGATGGCTTCACGCGTCTGGGGCATGATGGCGTCATCCGCGGCTACAACGATCACGGCGATATCCGCTACTTTGGCACCACGGGCACGCATGGCGGTAAACGCTTCGTGACCGGGTGTATCCAGGAAGGTCAGTTTTTTGCCGCTGGCAGTGGTCACCTGGTAGGCGCCGATGTGCTGGGTGATGCCTCCGGCTTCACCGGCTACCACATTGGCACTGCGGATATAGTCGAGCAGGGATGTCTTACCGTGGTCAACGTGACCCATGATGGTAACGATCGGTGCGCGGGGCAGCAGATCTTCCGGATCATCCACAATTTCTTCCTCATCATCCTCGGTGGCGTCATCGATGCCGATGAATTCCACTTCATAGCCGAATTCTCCGGCTACCAGTTCTATTACTTCTGCATCCAGGCGCTGGTTGATGGATACCATGATACCGAGGCCCATACATTTCGAGATCACTTCTGCAAAGCTCACGTCCATCAGGTTGGCGAGTTCGCTTACGGAAACGAATTCCGTTACCTGCAGCTTGTTGCCGTCTGCGCCGCTCTGTGCTTCGCGTTCGGCCATTTCATGGCGTTTGTCCCTGCGGCGGCTGGCCTTGGTGTTACGGCCGCGTGATCCGCCGCCGAGCTTGGCCATGGTTTCCTTGATCTTGTTCTGTATCTCGTTCTTGTCGATCTCCTTGTCATCTGTCCTGCGGGGAGCGCCTTGTCCGAATCCTCCGCCGGGGCGTTGGTCCCGGCGCTGATGTGGACGGCTTGGGCCGGTTCCGGGGGGGCGGTTGCCGCCAGGGCCTCCCGGGCCGCGATTGCCACCCGGACCACGATTACCGCCACCGGGGCCACGGTTGCCACCCGGACCACCAGGTCCGCGGTTGCCGCCGCCGGGGCCGCGGTTATCCCTTGGGGGGGCTCCGCCGGCCGCGCCTTCTTTGGCGAACTCACCGGGTTTGATGGGTTCGGGTTTCTTTTCTATAACGATGCGCTTGCGTTTGCGCTTTTCGTCCTTATTGAAGTTTTTGTTATCCCGGCGATCCTGCTGCACCGGCAGGTCAATCTTTCCGATAACCTTGGGGCCAGAGAGCTTGGTGGCCTGGATATTTTCGATCACGGCGTTGCTGTTGTCTTCTCCTGATTCGTCTGATGATTTTGCGGGATCCGCCGCGGCTTCTGCAGGTTCTGCTGCTTTGGCAGCCGGTTTTTCTGCTTTGACCTCTTTGTTTTTAACTTCCTTTGCTTCCTTCGCTGGTCTGGCTTCCTTCGTTTCTTTCACGGGAGGCGCAGCTTCGGGAGTTTCGGAGGCCTTGGGCGCTTTAGGCTCTTCTGCTTTGGCGGCCGGAGCTTCTGCTTTCACTTCCGGTTCTTCCCTAGCAACAGGCGTTTCTTTTTCCGGGGGCGGTGCAGGGGCTGGAGCGGGTTCTGCTGCTTTTGGAGCAGGTTTCTCCTCAGCCGGTTCTGTCTTTTTAGCCGCCGGTTTCTTGCCGCGGTTAGCGGTATTGAGCGCTTCCAGATCGATGGTGCCCATTACTTTGGGGCCATTGATCCGGGGCGATTCGGGTTTTGCGGGTTCTTCCGGTTTTGCCGGAGCGGGTTCTTCCGGTTTTGCTTTAGGCTGCGGAGCGGGTTCAGGCGCGGGTTCGGGTTTGGCTTCCTGCACCGGTTCCGGTTTGGGTTCAGGCTTTGGCGCAACGGGTTCCGGTTTTGGCTCCTGTTTGGCGGCCGGAGGCTGCGGGGCAGCGTACGGCGCATCAGGTTGCGGTTCCGGGCGTGCGGGAGCGTCTTCGATCTTCTTTGCAGCAGCGGCCGCATCGGCATCCTCTTTCTCTTTCTTCTTCGCTGCCAGCTCTGCTTCTTCTTTCTCTTTCTTCTTGGCCGCATCCAACACGGTACCTTTCGGCAAAGCTATCTGATCGCTTTTCTTCTTATTTGCCTTATCCTGCTGGAACTCGTTCTGCAAGGAGTTGTACATCTGGGCTGTGAGACGGGCGTTGGGAGATCCGAATCCGTCCATATCGAAGCCCTTATTGGAAAGAAAATCGATGAGCGTTTCCTTTCCAATATTGAATTCCTTGGCCGCAGCCAGCAATCGCGGTGTGTTGTTTGTTACTTCAGGCATATCGTATTCTCGTCCTTCCCGTTTAATCCCCACCAGCCGGCGGAGCAATTCTTTTAACATTTAACAATAACTCAAAATATCTCTGCAATCAAAAAAGCCTACCCCATGGGAAGGTGTAGTGGCCGGCTTAATTATTCCTTTTCAAATTCTTCCTGCAGGATCCTTCTCACCTCATGCACGGTCTCCTCTTCGAGGTCGGAGCGGCGTACAAGTTCTTCCGGAGTCAGATCAAGCACACTGCGGGCCGTATCGCAACCGATGCGTTTCAGCTCGTCTATCACCCACGCTTCGATCTCGTCTGCAAATTCTTCCAGATCGATATCGAACTCTGTTTGTTCCTGTTCTTCGTCGCGGAATACGTCTATTTCATATCCCGTCAATTCACAGGCCAATTTTATGTTCACACCTTTTTTACCGATGGCCAGTGATACCTGGTCAGGTTTCAGGTAAACGGAGGTGTATTTGTTCTCGTTGTCCACATCCATACGACTGATCCTGGCGGGCGTCAGTGCGCGCTGGATAAGCAGCTGAATGTTGGCGGTATAGTTGATAATGTCAATGTTCTCATTGCGCAGTTCCCGCACAATGCCGTGAATACGGCTTCCTTTCATACCCACGCAGGCACCTACGGGGTCTATGCGGTCGTCGTAAGACTCTACCGCAACTTTAGCTCTTTCGCCAGGTTCGCGCACGATCTTTTTGATCACGATCAGACCATCGAATATCTCGGGCACCTCAATTTCGAGGAGCTTCGCCAGGAAGGAAGGATGAGTTCTGGAAAGGATGATCAGCGGGGAGTTATTCTTCAACTCCACTTTTTTCACCACAGCCCGTACATTTTCCCCTTTTTTGAAATAATCTGTAGGAATTTGCTCGGATTTAGGCAATATTAGTTCATTCCCTTCATCATCCAATAATAAAACTTCCTTTTTCCATACCTGGTATACTTCCCCGGTAACGATCTCGCCTACGCGATCCCCGTACTTTTTCACCAGGATATTCTTTTTCAGGTCGCCGATACGGGCTGTGAGCGTCTGTTTGGCGGCGAGGATAGCCCTCCGGCCGAAATCCATGATCTCCACTTCTTCGTACAGGTCTTCCCCCACCTGGTAGTCCGGCTCCACCAGGATGGCTTCGGAATATGCGATCTGGGCGTTGTCGTCCTCTACCGTACCGTCTTCCACGATGGTGCGGCGGCGGAGGATCTCCAGGTCACCCTTTTCGGTATTTACAATCACGTCAAAGTTCTCATCAGAGCCATACTTCTTACGCAGGAGCGTCTTGAACACATCTTCCAGCACCTTCATCAGGGTAGGGCGGTCAATATTCTCCGCCTCCTTGAACTCGGTGAATGACTCAATCAGGTTAATACTAGCCATGTTCTTTCATTATTGTTTAAAACACGATGCACACCTTTGTGTGCTTGATTTCAGGTAAATTGATGTTTGTTTGTTTCAGTTCTTTTTTCTTGCCGACCGTTTCTTCCAGCACCAGTTCCGCGTCGTCCACGCTCAGCAGCTTGCCTTCCACGACGGAGCCGTCCGTTTTCGTCACTTCCACCTTCCGGCCGATGTTCTTGACGAACTGGCGGTGTGTTTTCAGGGGCTCATCCAGCCCGGGAGAAGAAACCTCAAGGGAGAAATCGCCGTCCGGAAACAGCGCGGCAGCCTCCAGTAGCGGATATAGCTGCCGGTTCAGGGAAACCAGCTTGTCAATGGAAGCTCCGTTGTCCGCATCCAGATACACCTTTATGTTATTGGTCGGTTTTATCCGGATCTCCACCAGGAAATACTCGGGTTTATCCGCCAGCAGGGCCTCCACCATTTCCCGGATGGGTATTATCACTTGTTCGTTTGCCATACAGAAATAGAAGAAGGGGACAACGCGCGTCCCCTTCATTTGAATCATTTATCCATCACAAAATTAGTATTTATTTTCATTCCAGGAAAGTTTTCTTCTAAATATAACACCGGCTCCCACGGAATTTGTACACATGTGATTAATTCCTTATTCAATTCCAAAAACCGGCAGATTGGCTTATATTGTAAGATCATGCAGCGCATCATTTCCAGGATACCGTTAGAACTGATCGCCTGGTCCGGGGGACTGACCTGGCTGGGACTGACGGACCCGCATGGTGACCAGCCGCAGTTCTGCGTGTACAAGCTGGCCGGCTTCAGCAGCTGTCCGGGTTGCGGCCTCGGCAGCGCTGTAGGCCATCTGCTGCACGGAGATATCACGGCATCCTGGGCCAGCCACCCCCTCGGCATACCGGTGCTGGCCGTGCTGCTGGCGCGGATCGTGCAGCTGCTCAAACAGGAGGTCCATTCATTCAAGTCATTCAAGCCTGAAAAAAAACCGATATGAACGATTTTTACTTTGCCATGTTACCGGGCATAGATCATGAGGAAATGATCTGGCTGGAGGAGCTTACGAAAAAGTATGATCCCGATACCCGTCAGCGCTTCCTGATGCTGTACCAGGGCAGAAGGAAAGACCCGCAGACCATCCTGATCACCTGCCTGATCGGCTTTGCGGGGGTGAACGGCGTGCACCGTTTCCTGATGGACCAGATCCTGATGGGCGTGCTGTTCCTCTTCACGGCCGGGTTCTGCCTGATCGGCACCATCATCGATGCGATCAACTACCGTAAGCTGACCTGGGAACATAACAAGAAAATATCGATGGAGATAGCAGCCATGCTCGGCCGCTATTAGTTTCCCGGCTGTGCGTCCGTTGGCGGAGATCGTTAAAGAAATCCTAAAATGGTGGCTTAAAAAGCCCGTAACCGCTATCTTTGTGCGGATATGATACCTTTAGTCAAGCTACTTTTCTACATCCTCATAGGCTATATTCTTTATAAGCTGGTGTTTGGTTTCATCATCCCCGTTTATAATTCTACGAAGCAGGTACGCCGGCAGATGCGCGATATGCAGCAGCATCTCCGCGATCAGTTCCAGCAACAACAACAGGAACAGCCTGCCCCGCCTCCGGCCAAGGAGCCCGCCAAGCCGCGGGACAAGGGCGATTACATCGATTTCGAGGAGATCAAATAGTGTTTATACCGGCCTGAATACGTCCAGGATCGTCCGCGGCGCCTGCAGGTGAATGGCCCGTATGCCCAATTCCCGTGCGGCTTCCACATTCGGGAGCGTATCGTCGATGAACAGCGTTTCAGCCGGTTGCAGGTTATTTTCATCGAGAATGACCTGGTAGGCTTCTTTTTCCGGTTTGCGGTAACCGATCTGGTGGGAGTAGTAACTTTTGTCGAAAAACTCGTCCAGGGACGGGATGCCGCGGCTCTTCTCCAGGATCGCATTGAATGCCGCCAGGTGGATGGCGTTGGTGTTGCTGAGCAGATAGAGGCTGTAGTGCTGGCGGAGCTGCTGCAGGAGCTGCAGGCGGGCCAGGGGGAAGTCCAGCAGCATGGCGTTCCAGGCGCCGGTGATGGCTTCCGGGGTGGTGCCCTCCGGCAGATAGGGCAGCATGGCCGTTACGAAAGCGTCGTTTTCCACCCGGCCGGTTTCCAGGTCCTCAAAAAGGGGGGTGGCATTGAACTGGGAGTAGAGGCTGGAAAAATCCTTTACCCCGAGGGCGGTAAACGCCTGTTCTGTGCGTTTGTAGTCGATATTGAGGATAACGCCCCCAAGGTCGAAAATGATGTGTTTGATTCCTTGCATGGTGCAGCAAAGGTACGGGGGAGGGATAAAAATTTCTGGCAGATTGTGGAAAAAATATTTACTTTTGCGATCCCCCGGAAAGGGGGCCCAATAAAAGTTTGTTTATATTTTTGTCCGAAAGGACGGGTCCTATAGCTCAGTTGGTTAGAGCATCTGACTCATAATCAGAGGGTCCCAGGTTCAAGCCCTGGTGGGACCACCCGGTAAAAGCCTTACTAGTTCAAGCTGGTAGGGCTTTTTTGATTTTATAACCCGTGGAAATTTGATTTTGGAGGTATCCTGGGCATGGGCGGCATAAAACAGGAATAATAAAAACATGATGATCACATGCTTTTTCATTCCCGTTTTATGGAAACCGGGAAATTTCCCCAGATGTCTGATCAAAAACATATCGGTTTTCAGATGACGGTGTTCCTATTGCACAAAAAACGGAATTACTGCACTGGCCACTTTGTTATGATCATCCTTTACATACACATACAAACGGTAGGCGCCGGCAGCCGGGGCCGTAAACGAGACGTTCGCATTGCCATTGGCGAGTATAAGGCCGGGCAATCCCGGATGGGGGCCGCCACCCGGACCGGCCCCTCCTTCCGGAACAATGGTCCATTCATATACAAGCGGATCTCCATCCGGATCAGCGGCCACCACTGCCGCTGCATACTGGGTACCGTTGGTGAGGTATATGGCATCTTCCGCATGCTGCCCCTGCAGCGTCATATTGTTCCGGGAAACAATTTCCGGAGCCCTGTTAGCAGGGTACCAGTCCGACCACACTCTTTTCATGATATCCGCTGCGCCAAAAGACCGGCCTTCGGTATTATGAAATCCAAACCAGGTGCGTACGGCGCCATGCGTCTGGTATCCCCAAACAAAAGCAAAGGACCCAAGGCAACCATTGATAAAGTTCGCTTTTATATGTTGATTATACGCGCTCCTGTATATTTCCGCTTTTTCAGTACTGGTTTGTTCCACCAATCCGCCCCAGGGTAAAATACGGCTCGGCTCCGGATTCATTTGCCAGGTGCCGCGCGGGCCGAATTCTGTGATCATGTAAGGTTTTTCCCAGCCTGCCGCCTGCAAATTGCCCAATACATTGGGAAGATTGGGTGCGTACATATTGATGGAAAGAATGTCCAGGTTAGGCGCCCTGCTTTTGATGGCGGCAATTTTTGCCTGGTCGGAATTAACAAGCATTGTTGTGACAGGATGGTTCCCGTCTTCCGTATGGATCATTGCAGCAATATCATCTACGGCATCCCAGAGTTTCAGGTTGGTATAGGAGGCATCCGCCTCATTTCCGATACCCCACATGAGTAAAGCCGGATGGTCCTTGTAAGCAAGCACCTGGTCCCGCAGGTTCTGCAACTGGAGCTGTACAGCTGCCGTATCGTTATAATCAAAATTGTCGGCCTCCCTGTTCACCCAAAGCCCAAGACATACGTTTATTCCATTGGCATATGCGGCATCCAGGATATCCTGCGTGTATTCGGTTACGCTGTAAGTTCTGATGGTATTGCCGCTGAAAGACTCCAGCATCGTGAGATAATAACCCGGATCGGCATTAATGGACTTGCTGGCGGCAACTCCTTTTACGATATAATTTTGCCCGTTGCGCTTCAGTTTCCATACCCCGCTTTCCTCCACCACAGTTACTAAAGCCGGCGTATCGATGGAAAGGCGGGAAGCCGCGATCCGTTCAGACAAGGCCGCTGAATCGTTCATCATGTTATCAGACAGATTCCTGGTACAAGCTGCAAGCGATAGTAGCAGCACGAAAGAAAGCATCTTTTTCATACAGATTTTTTTTAGTTAACACCCATTCTTATATACTTCAGAAAACCTTCGGGATGTTCAAATCCCTCAAGTGTTTGCTGATGTGTTGTCCGGAAGAGGTCCCGGTGATCTTTTAAAGCAGGCGCGTAGGCAGGCAACAAGGCATCGTTCTCCATTTGCAATGGCCTTTTCCTCATATCGTACAGTTGTTCATGGTTGGTTTTCCCGCTCACGTATATTCCGTAATAAAAATCCCTCGTAACCATGCCCAGCCCGGTGGAGAACTCTACCGGGACCGCTGTTCTGTTCAGCCGCGCGCTGGCAGCATGCAGTAATGGAACGATACTCTTTCCTTCCCAATCCGGATCGGGCGGCGCTCCTGCCAGTTCAAAAACGGACGGAAGAAGGTCCAGCCCGTTGGATAACAGGTTTACGGTATCCACACGCGCTTTTTTAATGCCCGGATGACTTACGATAAACGGTATATGGCATACTTCATCAAAGAATAGCCCTTTCCCTGCCATCTGATGACTGCCCAGCTGTTCACCATGATCGCTGGTGAAAATGATAAAGGTGTTTTCTGCCAAGCCGCTTGCTTCGAGCCCATCGAGCAGTTGTCCCAGCTCACGGTCCACATCTTCCACAAAACGGCAATAAGCATACCGGTGGAGTAGCCAGTCGGTGGAGTCGTAATCATTCCGGTATCGCCCGAACGCGGCGGCCATACCGCTTGCCGCTTCCCCTTTTCCTGAAATAATACCGGGTTCGTTCCGCTGCGGCTGGTAGTTGTCCGGCAATGGCGGCGCCTGGCTCAGGTAGTAGTCAACAGGTTCATACCCGCCCGCCCCGGGGTATCCCTCCGGAATTTGCAGGTTCCTCAATACGGACGCCCGGAGTTTCGCCTTCCAGCCGCCGCCTTTTGTGCGGCTCATGATCTTCTCCATATCGAACCGGTTGTTTTTGATGTGCGCATAACAGATATCATGCGGGTTCATCAACGAAGTGATCATGAAAAAGGGCTGGCCGTTATTATCTTTTCTATGTTTGTTCAACGTTTCGATCGCCTTTGGCACACAATCTTCTCCCCTGTATTCTCTTTCACTTGCATACACCTCAAATCCCATGTCCTCCGGAAGAAATGCATAACCCGGAGGGCCAAAATGCGTTTTTCCTCCATAGTAGGTTTTGTACCCCGACTGTTGCAGGCGTGTGGCCACCTTCTTTTCCCGAACGTACTGTATCATATCCGTTTTTTTCGCGCCAGCCTCTTTCGGCACATGCACGCCAAACATACCCGGCCGTTTACCCGTAAGTAAACTTATGCGTGCCGGAATGCATACCGGATTGATGGTGTAAGCCCGGTCGAAACGAACACCCATTCCGCACAACCGGTCCATATTGGGTGTTTTTACATATTTATTGCCCGCGGCAGCGATAAAATCCCAGTTAAGCTGATCGCTGATGACCACCAGGATATTGGGTTTACCGGGATTATCAGTTCCCTGAACGGAAAGCTTTTGCGCCTGCGCCTTTATCGTGAACAGGACTATTGCCGCCAGGCAGGATACACATAGCCGCAGCCATATTATCCGTTGTGCCGGACGATGTTGTACGTTCATCATAGTGCTTTCATTTAAGTGCTTAGCTAATTATCAACGTGTGCCTTTTACGCGCGTTTTACCGGTTGTTTGATAAAAACACTGTTCTATTACGCCTGATTTCCTCAGGCATTCCCTGTATTTCCCTATGTGTCAATGCTATTTTTGCATTTTTATGTCCACCGTCAAATGGCCTGTATTGGCATTTGCGGACCTGGACTTGACGTACAGCAGCCCATATTTGTTATCCGCCGTTTTAAATACGATCACATTGTTATCCGCCAGGCCGCCGGAAGATTCCTCTGCAGCACCGGCCGCACCCGTATAAAGCGATGCTATATCGCTTGCGGCAGCCAGGTCGAAATCCTCCCGGCTTATCGGTATTTTCTTTATCAGGGTTTGGTTTCTTGTGGGCCAATTGATCATTGCATCATCGCCGTAGGCAGCAGCGGTGTAAATAAACTCCGACACGGAAGCCAGTGTTGGCGAAGTGATATTGTATGCCCTGCTGGAACCGCTGTAAAAAACAATCAGATCTATATCGCCTGATTTTGAAGCGGAACCCGTGGTAGCGTACACTTCTCCGTTCGCGGCGTTAAAAAACGGTCCGTGCGCAGTGGATCGCTGCGCGCCCAGGTTCACATCAAAATATGCCGTAAAATCAGCTGTCTGGGAACGTTTGATATTTAATGCGAAATCCTTCCTTACTGTATTCCCCATCACATCCATGACTTCTATCAGGAAGGGAATGGTTTTATCGGCATCCGCAGCCGTTGGCTGATAGGTAAAGCGGTAGCTGTCTTCTTTGGGATCGGTGAAAGTTTCTTTCGTTAAAGATGTGATCTCATTACCGTCAGCAAACGTTTTGATGTATTTGATGTCGTTCTCCGAAGTAACGGCAATATTAAAATCCGCTGTTTCATTATCCAGGATCTCAGCGGGGGCATCCTCCGGAATGGTGATCCGGATATCTGCCGGAGCCAGCTGGACATATATTGTAAAGTCTTTGCTGACCGACCGGCCTTCTTCATCAGCAACCACCAACCGGAAGATGAGGCTCTTCCCCACTTCATCTTTATCCAGGGCATAGGTGTACTGCACCGCGATCTTGTTATCTGCGGAAGCTGAAGCCGTGTGCAGTTCATTTTCATCCAGGTGCAGCACCGCTGTTTTCAAGGTACTGGTTGAATCGGTGGTGATCAGCAGATCAAATTCTATCTGATCCTTTGAAGTAACGGTCAGCGGCAACGTTACGTTCTGCGTAACTTTCGCGGAGAAAGCATCGTTTTGTACCACGAGGTTGTCTTCTTTTTTGCAGGCAACCAATGTCAGCACAGCAATAAAGAAGAGCAGTTTTAAAGGAATATTTTTCATCATCATACTAATTGACATAAAAAGGAATAACAGCGCTTGCTACTTTTTTATTGGCATCATCGGAAACAAAAACGATCAGCCTGTAGCCTCCCGTTTCTGATGGTGCTTTGAAGGCAATGCCGGACAACTTGTTATCGGTGATAAGTCCGGAAATACCCTCCGGCAAACTGCCATCCGAAGCGGCAGAACCTTCTTTCATGATCATCCAGGAATAGGTTAGGGGATCATTATCAGGGTCCGTAGCGATAACGGAAGCTGTATTGCCGGAACCTTTCTCCACGGATATATTCTCTTCCGCTTTCCTGCCATTCATCAAGATCGCGTTCCTGTCCCGGATAACGGGGGCCCTGTTGGCGGGGTAGCTGCCCGTCCACGCGAACTGCATGGCATCCACCGCCGGGAATGTGTACCCCTTCTTATCCAAAAGACCAAACCAGGTGAGCACTGCCCCATGCCTTTGGTATCCCCAGATAAATACGAACGAGCCAATACATCCGTTTGCCCGGTTATTTGAAATATGGTCCTGGTACGCTTGCAGGTAAGCATCGGCCTTCTCCGTACTGGTTTGTTCCACCAGTCCTCCCCAATTCAGTATCCTTGTTGGCTCAGGCGCCATTTGCCAGGTGCCGCGCGGGCCAAATTCAGTGATCATATAAGGTTTTTGCCAACCGGCGGAAGCCAGGTTCGCCAGTACATTGGGCAGCGTTGGCGCATAGCTGTTCAAAGAAAGGATGTCTATTTCCGGCGCCATATCTGCCACCAGCCCTATTTTAGTAACGTCTGAATTGGACAATGCAACCGTTGTGGGATGATTAGGATCTACCTGGTGCACGAACTTCGCCACCTCATTTACGGCGGTCCATAGTTTTGTATTGGTATAACTTGCTTCTGCTTCATTGCCTATGGACCAGCATAACAACGCCGGATGATCCTTAAAACGCAGTACCGCTTCTTTCATTTGCTCATGCTGCTGTTTAACCGCCGCTTCATTGTTGTAGTCGAAGCCATCCGTCTCCCGCTTCATGTACAAACCAAAATTCACGTACAAGCCGGCTTTAAAGGCATCATCCAGTATCTTTTGCGAATCATCCGCCACACCATAGGTCCTTATGGTATTGGCGCCGAAGGCGGCGGCCTCGCCATAGAAATTATTGGCGCAAACCCCTTTTATAAAGTGTTCCGTTCCGTCAATGAACATTTTCCATGATCCGCCCGATTTTGAAAGCGTAACCTTGGCCGGAGGCGGCAGCTCCGTTTCTTCAAAGGAATTGCGGGGTATCGGGTAATCGTACCGTTTATTGCATCCGAAACAGAGCAATACAAACAGGCAGATCGCCCCTTTTCCGGTATAATATTTCAACCTGCTCATCATTACTTTGATTTAGGATTAATATCAATTATCTGGCTGAGCGCATTCAGCCGTGGCGCCAACTGGTCGTACGGGATATCCTGAACGGCCATATTCCCGTCAATGGCCATCGCGGCGGCAACAGCCGCGGACTGGCCCAGGACCATATACACCGGTTCCATCCTGATCGTGCTATACGCCACATGTGAAGAAGATAAGCAGACGGGCACCAAGAGGTTCCCGCATTCATTCCGCTTCGGCGTTATTGATAAATAACTGATGGGATATGGCGTGGTGGCCTGAAAGATCGTTCCCTCGTACCTCAACTTCCCTTCCTCATCCACCACTTTCGAAACATAATGGCAATCCAGGGCATAAGTACCGACACCGATGGGATAGGGTGCGGCAGTCCGGTTCTCCTTTACGACATTCTTTTCCGACATCACAAATTCGCCCACCATTCTCCTGGCTTCCCGCACATACATATGGTTGGGGAAATTTCCGCTCTCCTCAAATTCATCTTTCGGCAATCCCCAGTCTTTCATTTCGTCCCTGATATGTTGCGGGACCCTGGGATCATGTTCCAGCAGCCACAACATGCCGAGCGCATAATTTTTATGCTGCTTTTCGATATCCCCTCTTTTTTTATACCCGGCTTCCGCATAGTCGTAACTGGCCCCGAAGAAATCCAGGTGATTCGTATCCGTTTTCCGGTTGGGCATCGGCGTTAAAGTGATTATTTTCTGAAGCGTCAATGCCGGGTTCAGGTTAATATACCGTACGAGCACTTCATACAGGGAAGGATCATAATCTTCCGGTTGGGCTATTTTAATTCTATTGGCCGGGTCGTCAGTGAGTGTAAGGCGGTAGCAATAAGCCTGAACCTTTTTGTCCTGCGTACCCTGTGCACCCTGTACTTTTTTATCTATGTAAGGAAGGAGGCCCGACTTCGGATCAGCCGCTTTCCGGTAGGGGCTCACCTTGCTGAGATTAGTCCCCATCTCATAATTAATACGGTAACCGTTGAGGGTTTCCTGATATGTTCTATTATCCTCTCTGCCAACCGTGTAAGAAATACCGGCAGCCGCGAGCAGGTCGCCTTCATAAGAAGCGTCGATGAATATCCTGGCGTTCACGGTTTTACCGCTTTCCAGCGTGATCCTGCTGATCTGACGGTCGTTTTTCCTTACGCCTCTTTTACGCTTCAGGCGTTCATGCTGCCAGAGCGTTACACCGGCCTCTTTCAGCATATCCAGCATGATGCGTTCGGCTACTTTGGATTCATACACCCATTGCATTTTGCGTTCATCATTCTTACCGGTGTAGGTCCTTTTCCTGGATTTTATAAAGAATTCCTCGCGGCCCTGGTTCTTCCAGACTTCGGGACGTAAATAGTAGTCGTATATTTTCTGATAGAACTCACGGGCAAGTCCGCCCACCATGTCATTACGGTTCATATCGGTAGCGGTAAGGCCTGATGTGACCAATCCGCCTACATGCTGGTTTTTCGAGATCAGTACAACGCTTTTCCCAAGCCGCGCGCTTTGTATTGCCGCCATTACGCCGGCGGCGGACTCGCCATATACGCAGATATCAAAAGAATTTTCCCGGCTCTCTCCGTACATATTGCCTGTGGTCATTACCATCCACAGGAAAAGCAACGATTTAACGAATGTGTTCATGAGTTATTTTTAAAGTGATTTTGTTCTATGTCAGGCAAAAGCATCCCTGCGCCTTTTGAAAAGCCTCCGGCGCCAATGCGTCAAAAATTACTGTTCTAATTATACCCCGGATTCTGGGGGAAATTTTCGGCTCCCATATTGATGACCTCGGTCTCGGGTATGGGCCATCGTATGAAATGCGGGTTAGCCGGCAAGTTTGTTCTCCCCGGTAATGAGCTGCTTATTTCAGCATCGCCGGCATAGTTGGTCACTTGTGAGATCAGTATTCCCAATCTTTTCAGGAAGTACCAGCGCTGGCCTTCAAATGCCAGTTCGCGCGCCTGTTCATCGATGATGTTTTTCAATGACAGCGTGCCGGTAAAGGTGGTGTTGCCCGCCCGTTCCCAGGTTTTATTGAAATATCGTTTCGCCAGCGCCTGATCACCCTTCATCAAAGCGGCTTCAGCGCCCATGATATAGGTTTCCGCCAGGCGATAGAGAATAATATCCTTATAACTCCTGGTTTCCGAAGCCGCCCTTGTCCAGATATCGCCGTGTTTAATACAGCCCGGGTACACGAACCGGTTCTTCGTTCCGTTCTTGTAAAGCGGGAAATAAGCACCCGGCTGCACCGTTACGGCGCCATAAGGTTTAGGATCGGGCGTCGTATTTTTATACTGGTGTATATAGAAGCTTTTGTAGCGGGCATCATTGGCGGTATCATACAGCGAGAACAGGTAGGGATTGGGCAGGCATCTGCCGTAAGTATAGCCCCAGTTCTCAAAACTGCAGGAATACTCCGCCGTTCCTCCTATCTCCTGGCGATAGGAAGCTACATAGAACGCGGCGAAAAGGTTTCCTTTCGGGGTGGCGTTAGAGAGGTTCCCTCCCGGATTCCGGCTCCACTGCTGTACCATCAATGCCTCTTTATGATTGAGATCGGCCGCGTTAAAAATATTCTCCAGCGGCTCCAGGCCGTAACTGCCCGACTGATCAATTTTGTTCACCTGGTCCAGCACCTCATCCCAATCCTTTTTCCAGAGCGCCGCTTTCGCTTTGATATGCCTTGCCGCGGCCTGGTTAAAGCGGCCTGGTTCCGAAGATAGCCAGGGCAGGTGCTCAATACTGTAATCCAGGTCTTCATACAGCAGGTTGAGCACTTCCTCATTGGTGGCCGCTTTATAATCCCTGGGAAAGTCAACGTTTTCCCAGGTAGTGGGCTCCGTATTCAGCCATATCCGGTCGTATGTGCGGTAAAGCAGGAAATAGGATTGCGCCCTGAAGCATTTTGCTTCAGCGATCGTGGCCTTCAGCGCATCGGTTTGCTCCAGCTTTTCACCTGCGTAAATTATTTCATTTGCCTTGCCGATGATCTGGTACATGGTCCTCCACATGAAGGCCACCTGGGAGGAGGAAGGTCTGAGGAAATTGGGATCGTACGTGCCGAAGTAATTCCCGGTCCCTCCGTTTGTTACCACCAGGTCCGTAGCTCTTTCCAGGGCGAAAACGGTAGCATCGTCATCCGAATAATAGCGTTGCAATGCATAGAGTGCATTCACCGCTAACTTCAAACCACCTTCACTGCTGTAAATATATTCGGCGGAATACCTTGTTTTGTTCTCTTCTTCCAGCAATTTGGAGCAGGAAGTGAATGCCACGGTGAACAATATAATGATCCGTATTGTGTGCTTCATGACTTGTAAGTATTAGAATGAGCAATTAAGGCCAAACAACAAGGTTCTTGGTTCCGGATAATCGCCGGGATTTTGTTCAGGCCCATAGCCCTGTACATCTGTAAGGGTCCAGATATTGCTGGCGGTGAAAAACAACCTCAGGTTACTGAGTTTCAACCCGCTGATCACCTTTTCCGGCAAATTGTAGGAAAGAGAAACATTGCGGAGGCGTATGTGATCTGCTTTTTCATAGGCCAGCGAAGTTAAAAAAGCGGGCTGCTGCACAAAATTGGGCGCCGGCGCTTCATTGGAGGGATTATGCACCGTCCAGTAATTGCGCCTGACCCCGTTTCGTTTCCCGGTAAGATCGCCTCCCGTTTCAAAAGTGGCGAGATAAGCATTGTACAGATAACCGCCATGCAAAGCATTAATATCCAGGGAAAGACTGAAGTTCCTGTACTCAAAACTGGTAATAAAAGCGCTGATCAGTTTAGGATCTCTTCTGATGATGCGGCGGTCGTCTACAGAGATGACTTTGTCGCCGTTGAGATCGTTCACGCGGATGCTCCCGGGCGTGGCGGCCGGCATGGCCGATCCGGCGATGTCATCATCCAATTGCCAGATACCATCGAACTGGTAATCATAATACACGTTCATGGACTGGCCAATGAACCACCTGTTGTTCAGGTCGTTTACGGGATTGCCCTGCGCATCAACTGCGCCGTTGATCCTTTCAATCCTGTTCCTGTTGGTAGAAAAATTCACCCCCACGTTCCAGGTAAAATCTTTATTCCTTACCGGAACCGCATTCAAGGAGAATTCTATCCCCCTATTCCGCACACGGCCAAGGTTCACCAATTGACTGGCATATCCGGAAGTGGTTGACAGCGATTTTTCCACGAGCAGGTCCGTTGTTTCGGTATCGTAAAATTCCACGGAACCGTAGATCCGGTTTTTGAAAAAGCCATAGTCGATACCTAAATTGGCGGAGGTGGACGTTTCCCACTTCAGGTTCGGGTTCGTCAATTCTGAATTGGGCAGGTATCCCACCGCGGTCTGGTCCCCGAACTCGGTCAGGTATTTATCCGCCAGCCCCAGTGTGGTATATGGACTGATGCCCTGGTTGCCCACCTGGCCATAACTTAAGCGGAGTTTCAGGTCTGATATCCATTCACTGCCGGCCATAAAATCTTCGCTGTTGATCCGCCATGCTACTGCGGCTGATGGAAAGTAGCCATATTTATTATTGGCGCCGAAAACGGAGGACCCGTCCACACGCATAGCCAATGTGAGCATGTATTTGCTGTCGAAGTTGTAACGGCCCCTGACCAGGTAGGAAAGAAGTTTCCTGTCGGAAAACTCATATACGGGCACGGCGTGGGAAAGCGCTGAAGCAATGGCATGATAAGCCAGATCATCGTTAGCGAAACCGAAGCCCGTATTACCGGTCCGTTTCCACTGGATGCCGTTCAGGCTGGCCATGGCGGTGCCATCCAGATGGTGCTTTCCTATATCCTTTGTATAGTTAAGAATATTTTCCACCAGATAATCGGTGTAAATGCTTTGCGCAACCATTGCCCGTCCGGCATTGTTCCTGCCTACCGTATGCTGGATGCCGAGGTAGGCGTTTTCCTGAACGGTCCTTGTATTTATACTTGCATTAAGCCGGTACGACAAGCCTTTTACGATCTTCCAGTCCGCGATAAAATTCAAATTAAGCCGGTCGGTGATGGTAAGATTTTTTGCATGCTGGTTGTTCCACAAAGGATTAAAATGGGATTCCCCCGCTTCCGTCACATCTTCCCGCAGCGAACCATCACTGTTGTACACTTCGGCCAGGGGAGGCATGGTAATGAAAGAATTGAAGGTGCCATCGGCAATCTTCCGGTCCGACCGGGTATAGGCGATATTTGCTCCCAATGATATCTTTTCAGATAGTTGCTGATCTACATTGAGCCTGCCCGTAAACCTCCTGAAGTTGGAAGAAGGAACGATCCCATCCTGGAAAAAATGTCCGAGAGACAGTGCATATTTTGTTTTATCGTTTCCCGATTGTATCAGTACATCATTCTTGTTTTGCCAGGCCGGGCTCAGCATCACATCTTCCCAGTCGATATATTCCTTTGAATGATAAACATCCTTCATCAATCCTCTGAGCGCTTCATCTTCATTGTAGTAGCCATATGCATTGTAGAACGCTTCTTTTCTGTAGGCCGCCCACTGTTCCCCGTCATAAAATTCAAAGTTCCTGTACAGGTTCTGCACACCGGCATAGGTGTTCACATTCACTTTCGTTTTTCCGGAGATCCCTCTTTTGGTGGTGATCAGAATAACACCGTTGGCGGCCCTGGCGCCGTAGATCGATTGGGCGGAAGCATCTTTCAGTATCTCTACGGAAGCCACATCGTTCGCATTGACATCATCAATACTGGCGGAAGGCACACCGTCCACAATATATAACGGATCATTCCCCGCCGACAGTGAGCGCCTGCCCCTGATCAGGATACTGGACGTGCCTCCCGGCGCGGCGCTCCCCATCGTCACCTGGAGTCCCGGTGCGGCCCCCCGCAGCATTTCGCTGATGCTGGTTGTAGGCATTTTATTCAGCTGTTCCGCTTTCACCGAGGAAATAGCGCCGGTAACATTCGCTCTGGTTTGCGTGCCGTAACCTACCACCACTACTTCATTCAGGCCGCTTATGGCCACTTTCATGGTTACGTTGACGGTATCCCGGGGACCGGCGGCCAGCTCCCTGGGCTCGAACCCCACCATGGAGAACAGCAATACCGCTTTATCGTCCTGCACGGCGATCCGGTAACGGCCTTCTTCATCTGTATTGGTGGCCTTCATGCTGCCCTTTATAACCACGGTTACGCCGATAAGCGGCATTCCTTCCTCATCCGTCACCCTGCCTGAAACAGTGCGTTCCTGTTGAAAGGGATCCGGGATATCTTGGCCCTGCCCGCCGGCAGAACGCCGGGCGGGACGCAGCACGATGGTCTGCTCCGTGATGACCCATTCCAGTCCGAGGTCATGGGTCAACACATCCATCGCTTTCCGGAGCGGAACGTTTTTGATGCTGGCGCTTACGCGCATCCCGGCCAGTTTTTCCCCTTTCAGGAAAAACAGGTATCCGGTCTGTTCCTGGATACTCTCCATTACGCTGGTCAGGGGCAAATCACGGGCATTCAAAGTAACAGTCTGTGCGTGACTTGCCGCGGCTACCTGCAGTACGGTGATGAACGTCAGGAAAACTGCTAGTTTCATAATTGACAATAGTCGGTTGATCAAAGGCATAGTACTGCCTTTGGCACGTGGAAACAAAATCATACCTTTGTACGGTTGGATTACGTTAAAGAATTGATTGATTCGGCAGCTGTTTTACAGCTGTATAGCGGCATCCAATAATGACCGGACAGTGCCTCTAACACTTTCCGGTTTTCTTTATGGATGATCTTACCGCCAGCTTGTCAAGTTTTGGTTGTGTGCATCATAACGTTGTTTGGTTTATATATTCATGGCATAACGACCACCCGGTAAGCGGCGCCATTGTTTTCAATCCTGAAATGTACATTTCCCTCCTTAAGGATGTCAAGCACCCCGGCCAGCGAATTGCTCCTGCTGATTTTTCCGTAAAACGGGGTAGGCGGAATATTGCCTTCATAAATAACGTCCACATCGTACCAGCGGCTCAGCTGCCTCATTGCTTCGCGCAATTCGGTGCCGTTGAATGTAAAATAGCCTTCCTTCCAGCTGGTATACGCCGCAACGTCCACTTCGGCTACACTGATCTGCCTGCCGGAAACAACGCTTTGCTGGCCTGGTTTTAAAACGGTGGATGCTGTATGCTGCGCAGCGCCCACCCGCACGCTACCCTCCACCAGCGTTGTTCTTGCCACCGTTTCATCCGCGTATGCCGCTATGTTGAACTGTGTGCCAAGTACCTCTACTGACTGGTTCCTGGTGCTGACAATGAACGGGACCTTCCGTGAAGGCCCGGAGTTTCCCGATGCCCCCTGTACAGGAGCACGTATTTCCGATACTTCAAAATATGCTTCCCCTGCCAGCTCCACAGTGCGTTCATTATCGCTGAACCGGCTTGGATAGGTTAATGTGGAAGCCGCGTTAAGCCATACCTTCGTGCCATCCGGGAGGGTTACCCGGTAGGTGCTGCCTTTCGGGATAGCAAGCGTCAGCCGCTGCGAAACAGCGGAAGCGTTTTGACTTGCCGCGCCATGGCCGGGTGATTGTTCGCCAACGCCCGGAACGGAGGTGCCGTCGGTGTACGTTACCTGGTCACCCATAACAATACCGCTTTGCGTGTCGCTCAGCGTCACAACGCTCCCGTCCGGCAGCGTCAGTGTAGCAGCGCTGTGCGCCGGTAGTATATTGGCCGTCTCCCGGCCGGGCGCCTGCCCGTGGTCATTCATCCGTGAGTAGGTCCAGATGCCGGCGGATACCACAAAGATCAGCATTGCGGCATAGGGCAGCCATCTGCGGAAGGCAGTCACCCTCAGATCATGTTTACGCATGCTGCGTTCAAGACGTAACCGGATATCCAGCAGGTCATCCAGCAATTCTACATCGCTCAGGTCCGGCGGACCGGCAGCATCATGCAATATCCAGCTTTCTACCAGTTGCCGTTCGGATTCCGTACAATCTCCCGAGCGGTAACGGATCAATAAATCTCTGGCGGAGCTTCTGTCCATATTCAATTTTTCCAGGCTTTTACCTTTGATACAAATAAGACAGCCAGGTGAGGCCCAGGGGTGAGTGTTTTCTAAAAAAAAATCAGAATACCATGAAAAACAGGTTGCCGAGCCTTGTCTTCAGCAACTTTAGCGCGGTGTGCATATGGCTTTTTACCGTTTCCTCGGAGATGCCCAGCTTTTCGGCGATCTCCCGGCGTGTAAGCGAGCTTTGCCGGCTAAGTTCGAATATCTCGCGGGTGCGGGGCTGAAGGTTGCTGATCTCCCGCTGAATGAATGTTTGAAGATCATTATAACGTGCCAGGTAGTCGGCGGACTGATGATCGGCCTGTCCGAGAAAGGAAAGAAAGGAATCAATGTACCGGGAGGCGACCTGTTGATGGGCGATGGCGTTGATGATGCGATTGCGGACAGCTGTGTACAGATAAACGGAAAGACGCCCGGTGATCGCCAGCCGGGAATGATTGGCCCAGAGCCCGAAGAACAGCTCATGAACAATGTCCTTGGCTTCCTCGCGGTCTTTCAGACGATTATAGGCAAATATATACAGAAGGCCATGATAACGGTTGTATATCTCCGTATAAGCTTCCCTGTCGCCTTTCTGCAGCAAAGGGACCAATACCTCGTCCGTGTACGTGGAATATTCAGCCATCATGTTTTCCCCCGGCTAATGTAATAAATTTGCAAGAAGTAGCGCCGTCTTTGTAGACATAATTGAATATTTCACAGGTCCGTGTCTACTTCCTGTTTGGAAAAGAATCGAAGGGGAATTGAGTACGGAAAAATTCAAATCAGCAAAACAGGCGACGGCTCAAACCCCGTAGTGTATCCCCAAAATTCATTACATTTAGTTACGAATCCTTACTGCATGCGCACAAACCACCCCAATTCCCGCGGCATCATCGAAACTATCCTGGTGTTGCTGCTCCTGCTGGCCCTGCTCTTCGCGTTGTATGACGTGTTGAAGGTGTTCTTCGGTGTATTCACTTTCGCATTGATCTTCTCCGTGTCCTTCGCTGTTCCTTACGAAAGACTGGTGAATGTAATGAGAGGAAGGAAACTCGCCGCGATACTGTATGCCGTTATCCTCATCATTGTCGTGGCGCTGCCGGTGGTGTATGTTGTGAGTGCCATGGGCAAGCATATGAAGGATATCCTGAAATTTTATGCGGATATCCAGGCAAACGGCCTGCCACCTTTGCCACCGCAGGTCGCGCAGATACCGGTTGCGGGAGGTGCAGTAGCTTCGTTCTGGCAACATTTGCAGGAAAACCCACAGGAGGCCCTCATGGGATATGAGCAACAGATACATCATGTGCTGCACCGCATCCTGACCGGCGGGGCGGGCGTATTGGGCACCGCACTGCAGATTGTTCTTGGCATCATCATCTCAGCCATCCTGCTGGCGGGCGGGGAAAAGGTGATGAGACCGGTCAAAAACACGCTGCAACACCTGTTAGGCCGCCGCGACGGCCTGGCCCTGCTGGATGCTACCACTCACGCTATCAAAGGTGTTTCCATCGGCGTGATGGGCACGGCCTTTATCGCCGCCTTTATTTCATGGATCGGGTTTGTAATAGCGGGATTGCATTTCAAGATCGTATTGTGCGCGCTGGTGTTCTTTTTAGTGCTCATACAAGTCGGACCCTTGCTGGTGTGGTTGCCGCTGGTGGTAATCCTGGCAGTGGAAGGGCATACCGGCACAGCGGTTTTTGCCGCAGCTTACGGCCTCTTCGTACTGCTGATCGATGCGGTACTGAAACCTGTGCTGATCGCGAAAAGCGGGGGGCGGTTGCCATTTCTTGTGCTGTTCATCGGCGTAATTGGCGGGCTTGCGGCCTGGGGCTTCACGGGCATGTTCAAAGGAGCCATTATTCTCGCTGTTTTCTATACGGTCTTCAACTCCTGGCTGGCACGGAAAGATCAACCCGACCTGTCCCCGGAACCGGGCGCGGGTGAGTTCATCTAAGGCAGTTACCGATGATGTCGACTATATCAATCGAAGGGCGGCTGGTGGAAAAACAATAAAGACAATATAGCCGGCCATAAGCATATCCATATCATGTTAATTGAAACGGGGCAGCCAAAAACGTTCAGCCTGGAAGTGCATAAAATTGAGTTCGTGAAACCACATTTTCTTCCTCTCCCTGTTATTAATATCTTGCAATATGGCAGAACAAAAATCGAATCAGGAATTTGAAACGAAAAACGTTGGACAGGAAATAAAAGAAGCCCTCGTAAAGGCTGATGTGTCCGGTGATTGGAGTGGTTTCCTGGATATGATGGACGATGATGTAACATTCAGGGCAACGATTCCTGAAGGAACTCCGATCAGTGGTGTGTTTAGGGGCAAAATAAAAGTTGTGGAATACTTTGATGCCGTCTTGCCGTCTGTAGCATCTTTTTCCCAAAATAAGCCGATGGAATTTATCGTTGATCAAAACAAAGTCATTGTATTGGGAGATGATACCTATACGATAGTCAAAAATGGGAAATCCCAACGCAGCCCTTATGCCATGGTAATTGATTTCAAGGATGATAAAATCAGCAGCATCCTTATTATTCAGGATCTTTCCGGGATATATCTGGCGTATGCTCCAAACCCATAAAAAGTTGTTTGGAATTGCGACAATTCAACATGTTTTTTTGACAAAAAACAGCCATCCAAAAAGCGCTGCAGCAATTCACGGAAAGATATCTGGCCGAAGCAATGAATACCGAAAATAAAAACCTGCCTTAACTTTCCATCAGGTCAAATTCGCCCCCTCTCACGAAGAGGCATCCCATCAGGCCCAAAAACTCATCTTTTTTCGAAATTCTCCAATACCCGTTATAGCGGCATTCGTCATTGTCCAATATGAATTAGGCGCTCATTGAACGTTTCCCAACACCCGTCGCACCGGCCTTAGATATTCTCCAACTCCTCCGTGAACCTTC
This sequence comes from Chitinophaga sp. XS-30, assembly GCF_008086345.1. Taxonomy (NCBI): domain Bacteria; kingdom Pseudomonadati; phylum Bacteroidota; class Chitinophagia; order Chitinophagales; family Chitinophagaceae; genus Chitinophaga; species Chitinophaga sp. XS-30. The sequence goes on from NZ_CP043006.1 coordinate 899,915, forward strand.
CTCCCCGGATTGCGTTATTTTTAGATCTCACCAACACAATTGCTCATGGGCAGACAAACATCTTTGCTCACCTTTACCGGTAGAGTAGGTAACCTGATCGGTTACAACCGCAACGGCAAACATTTCATGCGCTGCATGCCTGAAACCATCAGGCAGACCTCAGCCACCCGCCAGGCTGCACAGCGCTTCGGCGCCGCCAGCAGGAAAGGGCGACTTATCAGAAGCGCTTTTGCAGGGGAAGTGGATATCCGGCCTGATGGCAGCCGGGTTAACCGGTTGAATAAGGCTATTATCAAAGGCGGGTATAACAACCCCGAGGCCATTGCTGGCTTCCAGTTCAACCGCTATACGGGAATAGACAAGTTCTTCCGTGTAGCGCCTGTGCTATCCGCAGACGGTATCCTCCACATCCCGGCTCAAACGCTGAAGGAGATCAAAGGCTTTACCGCCCTGGAAGTAAAAGTGGTCGCTGCCCGCATCAGCTTTGCAGAGCGTAAAGTAGTGCATACGGAAACGGCCGTTATTGTCCTGGATACCCGGGAGCCTTTTGCCGGGGCGGCATTATCTGTAGATGCACCGGGGAAAGGAACGCTGGTCGTTACCCTGCAGGTCAGGGCCCTGAAGGACGGGCACCCTTCCGGTAACCGCAAATATGCAGCGGCGGATATCATAGCGGTGCAGGAGCCGCAAACTAAACAGGTCTTCCATAAACCTGAATGCCCGAAAGAGATTGCTATACGGCAGCGCCTGGATGCCCTGTTCGATCCTTCCCGCGAACAATCCATCCACATCGTACAAAGGGAATAGACTATCCCGGCCCTGAGTACTGCATTTTGGTGAGCAAACTATCCTGAAAACACATACTGTAACCCGAAAATTCCCCCGCAGGCCTTCGCTGCGGGCGTTCTCCATTATGGACATACAAGCGCATCACACCACCAAACGACATCCCTCTTCAATTCCCCATCCTCAACACAACAAAAGATCACCACCGCTATAAGTCCACCTTTCCTCCGGCCGCCGGCCGGTGCCCCCTCAGTGTTCCTACCACTATCCGCCGGATATACTGCTGATCCATCCGACACACTTCAGCACACTCTGTTAATCCTGCTGACTCATTCACGCCACACCGGACCGACCCTGCACAACACCTAACGCAAAGCCGGCACCTTCAGCTTCCAATACAGAAAGGTCACCAGCAAATGCTCCAACACCAGCACCCATAAGATCAGGCTGGTAAAGAACGTAAAATGATTCCCGCCAGCGGGATAAATGACCAGCGGCACCGTAATAACGGCATCCAGCAACAGGATCACGCCTGCCATCAGCAGGCCGGCAACCAACCCGTTGGTTTGTGCGCCCTTGCGGTAATAATACCGTGCGCCCAGGAAGGAATACAGCACCAACATAATGCAAACAATAACGGACTGCAGCGTTTCCGAAGCATTAATGCCCGGGATCAGGCTTAATACAAAGAAGGTGCTGAATACAAATATCCATACCATGACACCGGATGTCACCGCTCTGATAATATCCATCTTTTCGGGATTTTAATTTGAACAATACCGCAAAGTAACCGGTATTATCGGCCCTGCAGTTGTTCGAAAGGAACGATGATTTGTTCAGGAGGATTTTTTTCTGACCTCGCTCGGGCGGATACCGAATTTTTTGAGAAATGCGCTTGAAAAGGAACTGAGACTGTCGTAGCCCACAAACCAGGCTACTTCCTGAATGCTTTTATCCGTTGTGGTTAACAAACTATGCGCCTTGCCCAGGCGTTCCTGCTGCAGATATTTGAAAACGGGCATCCCGAACATCTCCCTGAAATCCTTTTTCAGCCGGGAGCTGTTAAGGCCGATCATACGGGAAAGCTCCTGCAGCGATGGCGGGGCATCCATGTTCCTGTCCAGTATCTCTTTTACCTGGAACAGCTTGTCCGCCGCTCCGGATGGTTTGATATGACATTGACCAGCGGCTATGGCAAAAAAATGGGACAGCAGCTCCATGACCTGGCTACGGATGAACATCAGGCGGGTGGCGCCCTGATAACGGGTATTGAAGATCTTGTCTACCGCCGAGAGCATATCAGGGGACATATAGAAAGCGGGGCCTTCCACATAGCTTTCCTTCGGCTCCAGCAGTTCCGGAACATGTGTCACGAACGTATCCACTTCGTATTCCGGGCGGTTCAGCAGATTGGGAATGGTAGCGTACACACAGATGCAGTTCAGCGGCTGGCTGGCGGATATCGTATGTACAAACTCAACGCCTTTGTCGGCCGCAAAGGAAATCGCAAGCCCTTTGGTATTGGTATAAGTGCGCGGCCCGCCTTCGTAATTGACCGTTAAGTCTACATTCCCCGAGCCGTAAAAAGAAAAGCAGACGATCTGCCTGTCGAAGCCGCATCTCTCTACAACCGTTGCTTCGGATGCAGAGGCTTCTATCAGTACAACAAAATCATTTATGGCCAGAATATCCCTTGTCATTTTCAGAATTTTTTGGGCGCCGCGCCATCACGCTCAGGTATAAATCAGCTGTCATCTGATGGCGGACAATAACGTATCCATCCTCGATTCCAGCATTAATATTGTCTCTTGCTGGAGCTTGATCTGTTCCTGCTGTGATTTTAATAATTTGTGCTGATCTATAAGGTAGAGAGTCAACTCTTCGATCTTTTTCAACAACAATGCCTGATTATTCCCCAGATCCAGCCCGTCAGCCGATATCTCTGCAGCAGTCGGAACCTCGGGAAGGTGTTTGTTTGTTTTGATAAATTCTTCTACCTCATGCAGGTCCGGCAGCTTATAACCATTTTCAAATACAAAGTCGGGCCAACCGGTTTTCAGTTTCACTTTTACTTTTTCGGCGATCATATTTCCCGCCACCGCCAGCTTGTATCCTGCGGTATTGGTTGTGCCGATGCCCACCTGGCTTGACGTATTAATATAGAACGCCGGAACATCATACGTCAGATTTTCATAGCTGGATGCGATTGGGGCAGCACGGATATAAAACCCGCTTCCGTGCTGGTCTATATTCGTTCCCATTTTGATGCCGTATGAATGGGTCATGCTAACATGGTTGACCATTTCGATGACCGTATTCCCATTACCCGTCTGACCGATCTTCATCACTTCAAAATTATATACCCCCGGGATAGTGATATGGGAAGCGTTATTAGTTCCATACGAACCAAGCTGAAGTTTAGACAATGGGGTGTTTGTTCCAATACCAACATTTCCGGCCATAAAGTAAGAATTCCCGTTTTCAGAGAAGTATGCTTTTGTCCCGATTTTGGTACCGCCGGTAAAATCTCCGCCATAGTTGAGTCCCAATACATTCCCTCCATCATGGACCATAGCCCTTCCTCCAGTACCGCGGTCTTCAAAACGAAGCCAGAGATCTGAACTCCCATTATACCTAAAATAATTGTTGCCCACGCCTGCCCTGAAAGTACCATTCACCTGCAACGTGTTGGAGCCATCGTCAACAATTGCCTGGTTCCCCGGGCCGATCAGGGTGCGGGAGCCTAAAAGCGCCAGTGGTTGAAATGTTGTGGTTGAACCAGTCGCATTTCCAAAAATTTTCGTGATGGATTGTTCGCTTAGCAACGTCATCCTTCCGTTGCTGCTGCCGTTGTCGATGATGATACTTTTATTGGTTTGATTTCCATTAGTGGTCACCTCCTGGAGGGTCTGGGATTTCACGGGCAAACATGCAGCAGCGCAAAGCATCAGGGTAAGGGTCTTTTCTATCATTTATCTTCATTTTGACCCCTAAATCTAGATTATTTTTCCTATTGCCGGTAAGTGATTATTTTACATCCAGTTTTTACCCGTCATGAACACAAAGCCAAAGCTCCACCCCACCCCCAACACCCTGGATCAGCTCCTTGAATCCGCAGGATGGATCGCGCTGACCTCCCTCTGGGCCATCGCTATCTATCACTATTCCAATCTGCCGGATACCATTCCCACCCACTATAATTTCACCGGCCAGCCGGACCGTTACGGCGGCAAGGCGGCGCTGCTCGTATTGCCCGTCATCGGCACGCTGTTGTTCGCCGGCATGACCATCCTCGGCAAACGTCCGCATTTGTTCAACTACCCCAGGGCAATAACAGCCACCAACGCCCTGCAGCAATACACCCTCGCCACACGCCTGCTCCGTTTCCTCAAACTGGGCATCATCCTCGTTTTTTTACTGGTCGTCTGGGACACTATTGCCGTGGCAACCGGACAATCCAAAGGGCTGGGATGGTGGTCCATGATCGCTCTTCCTTTCATGATCGTGCTCCCCGCCACCTGGTACATCATCAAAGCCATGAAAGCACGGTAGATTAATTTCCTAAAACACTATCTTCATTCCCGATATGATCATCCTCATTCAATCCATCGACAGGGTAGGCCTCGTGGCCGCCATTTCCGGCATCACCGCAAAGCACGGTCTCAATATCATCTCCCTCCGGGAGCATGTGGACAAAGTGGAGAACCGCTTTTTCATGCGCATCGAAACAGAGAACGACACAGCTGCGCCTGTGCTGGAAACGGAAATAAAATCCGTGTTACCGCAGGATGCGCTGGTCACCATCGATCCCCGGCCTGAGAAAAAGATCATTGTGATGGTCACCAAAGAATATCATTGCCTGGCGGACATACTGGTGCGGAACTATTTCGGAACGCTGGGGGCATCCGTACAGTGCGTGATCGGCAACCACAACGTGCTGGAAAACATCTGTACACGCTTCGATGTGCCGTTCCACCTCGTATCTCATGAGGAACATGACCGGCAGGCATTCGAAGAAAAGATCATCAGGATTATTGACGGGCATCAGCCGGATTATATCGTGCTTGCCAAATTCATGCGCATACTTTCCCCGGGCTTTGTAAAGCAGTATCCTACCCGCATCATCAACATACATCATTCTTTCCTGCCTGCATTCGCCGGGGCGCATCCTTACCGGCAGGCATTTGAAAGAGGGGTGAAGCTCATCGGCGCCACCTCCCATTTTGTCACGAATGAACTGGATGAAGGCCCCATTATCGCGCAGCAGGTGATCCCGGTCAACCATTCCTTCACGGCGGCGGGGATGATGAAAGCAGGGCAGGAGATCGAAGTTTCCGTGCTTGCGAGGGCGTTAAGACTGGTATTTACAGACCGGGTTTTCGTGTATGAGAATAAAACCGTGGTATTTGAATAATTGAATAGACGATTTCTGTTCCTAGAAGTAGAAAAATAAACTTAGTAGACATGTCCTCACTACTCCCTGAATACATGGAAAAAATAAAAAATGAAATTTCTTCGAAGATTGACGAAGTGATTAACAACAGAACAATTAAATCCCTCTCAAGAGATGTTTTCAAGAGAGGATTAATAGATAATAAAAAGAAAATGGGATTTCACAAGAAATATCTGGAAATAACAGGGAAAAAGGAGGCAATAGAGATCAAGAAAAAATTCTTCTCGGATTTCAGGCATCTCTATGGCTTACAGTATATGGATAGCGGATTTATACATAAATTGGAAAGAAAGAAAAACGAAATTATCAAGTTGATAGGGAGCTGTCCCTTTCAAGCTTATGAAAAATATTTTCACCAGGCCAAGATTACAGAGAAAGAGTGTGTGAAAAGGAAGAATCTCATGTCTTTCTTTACAAAACTCAGTCACACAATCCATCCCAAACGCTGTTCTGCTATGGATAATCAAATTAAACGATACTTCGGGCTAAGAAAAGAAGGGTTCTTTTTTTCATATTGTCTGATAAATGAGTCTTATCTTACATGGATAAAAAATAACCGCCCTAAACTTGCTATGATCAAAGACATTGTAAGAAATCTTGATGCCGAAAATGCGCTAAAAATTTCCGCTGTTAGCGATTTGAAAATACTGGATATGATTTTTTGGTTTAAAGCAAATTCTCAAAAGTAAGTTTCCCATATTGATAAGGCCAAACCCGGCATAGAGCCTAAAAAGTCATAAGTTCCCCCCTTTTAAACCAAGTATTCCCTGAATGAAATGAAATTTATTCCCAGATTCTCAGTTCTTCGTGTATGAGAATAAGACTGTGGTATTTGAATAATCCTTACATTTATTTTATGATGAAATTCCTTATGCCCACTGTCCTTTGTATGATTATATGTACAATGTTTGCCTGCAATTCCGGCACATCATCCTGCCCGGCAATCTCACTGGAAGGCAAAGACGCCATTGCGGCCATACGCGCAAAAGACTCCCTCATTCCCGAAACTTTTATCGCGGTGCCGGACAAACACCTGGCCTCGTCCACCCGCGAGGTGGAAGCCGTATTGGATCAGCTTGCGGAGGCAGGCCTGCTGCAATACCGGTTAACAGACAGCCTGCCGGGAAAGCGCAGCCTGGGCGGCACGGAAGAAACACCTTTCTACCAGTATGCTGTCGACTGGTCTTCCGCACTGGAGGAGCAGGCTGTTCAGCAGGCGGAGCGGGACTCGGTCACTGCCATTACTTTCTTCGGCAAACAACTTCACGGTGAGGTGCGTTTTGCTGCCAGGAAATTCCTCGCCGGAGAGATCCGCATAGAAGGCTCAATGCCTTTGTTCTATAAGGAAGACTGCCATGAACTGGCCTACAAATACACTTACACCATCGATTCCACAAATGCGCTGGCCCGCATTGCCGGCATGAACCCTTATATCAAATCCACCAGGGCTGTAACCACAACCGTTTCTTATAACTGATGAAGCCATGCAAGGCTCCATCCGGCCCGTTAAAAAATAAAACAACGGATGAAAACGATCCTGATCACCGGCGCCAGCCGCGGCATCGGCGCAGCCACAGCCATTCTTGCAGCAGAACGGGGATACCGGGTCTGCATCAACTATCATCATAACCAGACGGCAGCCGAGCAGGTAGCCGGAACGATCCGCGCAAAGGGCGGCACTGCATTTCTTTTACAGGGAGATGTTTCTTCCGAGGCGGATGTTTGCCGTATGTTCAGGGAAGTAGACAGCATCGGCCCGCTGCATGCCCTAGTAAACAATGTAGGCATCCTGGAAAAGCAGACCCGCGTGGAGAACATCGATGCGGAAAGGCTAAGCCGGGTATTACGGTCCAATGTCATCAGTTGTTTCATCTGCGCGCGCGAAGCCATCCGCCGCATGTCCGTTAAACATGGCGGAGCCGGTGGCGCGATCGTAAACGTATCTTCCATTGCGGCACGTACCGGTTCTCCCGGAGAGTATGTGGATTATGCTGCCTCCAAAGGCGCTATGGATGCCTTCACTACCGGCCTCTCCAAAGAGGTGGCTGATGAAGGCATCCGTGTGAATGGCGTCCGGCCCGGATTCATCTACACGGATATCCATGCCAGCGGCGGCGAACCGGGGCGGGTAGACCGGATCAGGGATACCATTCCCATGAAACGCGGCGGACAGCCGGAGGAAGTAGCGGAAGCCATCCTGTGGCTGCTGTCCGACGGATCTTCATTTTCCACCGGCACTTTTATCGACATCACGGGAGGTCGTTAACCTTTCTTCGATGGCTCAACCGGGGGTGGCGGGGGCGGAACATGGCCCTTGTTTACCGGCACGATCTTCTTTGCGGGCGCGTCTTTTTTAAGTACCGGCGGAGCGGATTTCTTTACAGGAACGACGGAAGGAGCAGGCGGATCTTTTGTGATCACCGGGGCAGGTTTCGCTTTCACGGAAACGACGGAAGGAGCAGGCGCATCTTTACGGATCACCGGAGGCAATTGCGGAGACTCCTCTTTTGTGATCACCGGGGCCTGCTTTCCCTTTGCAGGTGTGTCCTTACGAATAACAGGCGGCGCAGGCTCCTTTTTCTGCGCCGAAAGCGTGCCACCGGCAAACAGACATGCCGCCAGCAGGAAATAAGCGTTTTTGTGCATAACGTAGGTTTATCTATGGAGATGCAGCCTTCCCGCTTTTCCATAAATTTTTCCTACCCGTTTTCCCTGCCTGCGCCAAATGCAATATTCACCTTCGTTCCCTGCGGTACGCCGTCCTCATCATAAAGATCATGTATATGGATGTTGAAAGTGGTGTTAAACAATGCCTTGTACAGGTCAACCCGTTCCATGCAAAGGCTCATCCCTTTGGAAACATGCCCTTCTTCCCGCTTGCGCAGCGCCTGGTCCCGCCCCACCCCGTTATCCAGTATCTCGCAAAGCAACACTTCTTCCTTCAGCCGCCGCCAGTGGATCTGTAGTTTCCGGTTCCCGTCCTTGTTCATCAGGCCATGCCAGATCGCATTCTCCAGGAATGGCTGGATGAGCATGCCCGGCACATGATGCGTATCGGGATCGATCCCCTCATCGATCAGGATGCTGAACTCGAAAGGTTTGCTGGTGCGCAGCGCTTCTATCCGGAGGTAATGCCCCAGCAGCTCCACTTCTTCCCGCAGGGAAATGAAATTCTTTTCCGAATGCAGCAGCACCATTCTTAACAGCTTTGCGAAATTGGAAAGGTATGCGGAAGCTTTATCGATTTCGGAAGACAGGATACAATGATAGATCCCGTTAAGGCAGTTGAACAGGAAATGCGGGTTCATCTGGCTTTTCAGGGTCACCAGCCGGAACTCCGCCAGTTGTTTATGCAGCAGCTGCACTTCCTGCTCCTGCCGCCGCGCTTTTTCTTCTATCAGCGTACGGCCGATCTTGGAAGAACAGATGGCGGCGATCTTTTCCAGCATGGACAGATGGCGGCCGGTATAAAAATATTTCCGCGAATGCTCCGAGTCGATGATACCGATCACCTTATTCGCATAATAAATGGGGATGGTGATCTCCGAGTACCGTCTTTCATCATCCACAATATACCGCTGGTCCAGCGACGTATCCCCCACGATCTCCGCTCTTCCATGCAGGGCAACAGCACCCACGATCCCGCGCCCCAGCGGTATCTCTATAGGGTCCCGTATCTCGAAACGGACGGGGTTCTTGGGGCCGTAAGCCGCCTTCTGCACCAGCACCTGCCGTTCTTCATCCAGCAGATAGATCACACAATCCTCCAGCCGCAGCTGCGAAATGCAGTTCTTGGCCACATCCCAGAGGATGTCATCCACCGTATTTTTTCCAAAAAGGGAGGTGGTAAAATAGTTGAACGTAGCTTCTTCCCGGTATTTGCGGCGATAAAGCATCATCTGCCGGTACAACCAGGCAGAAAGCAACAGTGCGGTGATAAGGACAATATAGTACACGACAGGCATGAGCAGCAAGATATGGCAATGTTGTGCATCTCTCAAAATCCTCCAAAATTTAATCATTTTTCTCCATAGCACGTTATCTTTGTTGCCTATGGAGCAGATCGTGCAGCAAATAGAAGCCTACAAACAGGAGATCGCCGCCTTCGAGCCGAAGACGGCAGAAGAGCTGGAACAATACCGCATCAGGTTCCTGGGCACCAAGGGCCTGGTCAAAACCCTGTTCGGGGAAATGAAATCGGTGCCGAATGAGCGGAAAAAGGAATTCGGGCAGGTATTGAATGCCTTCAAGCAACTGGCGGAAAGCCGTTACGAAGCATTTCAGCAACTGAAGGATGATGACGCAGCGGCCGGGCATGAACTGGACCTTACCCTTCCCGGGGAACCCCACCGCCTGGGGACCCGCCATCCCATCAGCATCCTCCGCAATAAAGCTATCCGCATTTTCGAACGCCTGGGCTTCTCCATCGCGGAAGGCCCGGAGATCGAAGACGACTGGCATAACTTCACCGCGCTGAACCTTGCCGAGAACCATCCCGCCCGGGACATGCAGGATACGTTCTATGTGAATCATCATCCGGACTGGCTGCTGCGCACCCACACTTCCTCCGTACAGGCCCGTGTGATGGAGCAGGGCAAACTCCCCATCCGCATCATCTGCCCCGGCAGGGTGTACCGGAACGAGACCATCAGCGCCCGGGCGCATTGCTTCTTCCACCAGATCGAAGGGCTTTACATCGCGGAGAACGTTTCTTTCGCCGATCTCAAACAAACCCTCTACTATTTCGTGCAGGAAATGTTCGGGAAAGACTTCAAAGTACGGTTCCGCCCCTCTTACTTCCCCTTCACCGAGCCAAGCGCGGAAATGGATATCTCCTGCCTGATCTGCGGCGGCGAAGGATGCAACGTTTGCAAACACACCGGATGGGTGGAAATACTGGGCTGCGGCATGGTACATCCGCAGATCCTGGAAAACTGCGGCATCGATTCCACAAAATATACCGGCTATGCGTTCGGTATCGGGATAGAACGCCTCACCATGCTCAAATACCAGATCAAAGACCTGCGGCTGTTCTCGGAAAACGATGTCCGTTTCCTGAAACAGTTCCAGGGAACCATATAAAAAACCGGCCACCTGATGATCCACACAATTGCCGTTTGCGGCGCGGGCACTATGGGCGCAGGCATCGCACAGGTCTCCGCCACCGCGGGATACTATACTTTGCTGTTCGATACCCGGCAGGAAGCGCTGGACAATGGCATCGCCCAGATCAGCCATAACCTCCGCACCGCCGTAAAAAAAGGCCGGCTGGAGGAACAGCGGGTACCGGAAATATTGTCCAGGATCAGGACCGTCAACGATGCACAGGAATGCATTGCGGAGGTCATCATCGAAGCCATTGTGGAAAGCATCCCGGCCAAGATCGCCCTCTTCAACCAGCTGGCCGAGATCAATCACAGCGATACCATCTTTGCCACCAATACCTCTTCATTATCCGTCTCCGCCATTGCACAGGGGATCGTCAACCCTGCGCGCGTGGCCGGCATGCACTTCTTCAACCCCGCGCATCTCATGCAGCTGGTGGAGATCGTCAGCGGTAAAGCCACCCATGAAAGCATCACCGCATCACTGTCGGAACTCGCAAAGCAGATGGGCAAAACGCCCGTGCATGTAAAAGACGCACCGGGGTTCATCGTCAACCGCGTAGCCCGGCATTATTATCTCGAAGCGATGCAGATCGCGGAAGATGGCGTATGCGATATCCGGACGGCAGACCGGCTGCTCGAATCCGCAGGCTTCAGGATGGGGCCCTTTGCCTTGATGGACCTCATCGGCAATGATGTCAACTATGCCGTTACCTGCTCCCTTTATGAAGCATTCGACAAAGCGCCGCGCTTCAGGCCCGGGCAGATGCAGGCCGATAAAGTGGCCAGGGGAGAGCTTGGCCGCAAAACCGGGAAAGGCTTTTACGAATATTGATTAACACTTTGAATCTCCTACCTTTGTGCCTTCACTAACGCAGCATTCATCATGATCCTTGTGACCGGCGGTTCGGGTTTTCTTGGCAGCTATTTGTTACGTTCACTGGTACAGGCCGGTACGCCGGTAAGGGCATTGTACCGCCGGCAAATACCGGAACAGGTGAATGATATCAAAAACGGGGTGGAATGGGTGCAGGGCGATGTACTGGATACCGGCGCGCTGGAAGATGCCATGCAGGGTGTGGAACAGGTGTACCATTGCGCGGCCGTCGTGTCCTTTCAGCCGGACAAAAGAGCGGAGATGCTCCGGATCAATGTGGAAGGCACCGCGAATGTGGTGAACCTTGCCCTGGAATACGGCATAAAAAAGATCGTGCACGTCAGCTCCGTGGCCGCACTTGGCCGCGCCAGGCAACAGACCGATATTTCGGAAGACGCTACCTGGGAAGACAGCAAAAACAACTCCTACTACGCCATCAGCAAACACCTCAGTGAAATGGAAATATGGCGGGGGATCGCAGAAGGGCTGGATGCCGTGATCGTCAACCCGTCCATCATCCTGGGCAGCGGTTTCTGGCATGACGGCTCAGGCATGATGCTGAAAAACGCCTGGAAAGAATTCCCCTACTATACGGATGGTGTGAATGGCTTTGTGGATGTACACGATGTGGTGGATGTAATGCTACGCCTCATGAACAGCGACATTACCGCGCAACGGTTCATTCTTTCCGCGGAGAACTGGGCTTACCGCCAGCTGTTCAACCAGATGGCGGAAGAACTGGGTAAAAAACCGCCGCATATCGCCGCCAAACCCTGGATGGCGGAACTGGTATGGCGGATGGCAAAACTGAAAGGGATGATCACGGGCAAACGTCCGCTGCTGACAAAAGAGACCGCCCGCACCGCACAACTGAGAGTGTATTACAGCCACGACAAGATATTGAAGGCGCTCCCTGATTTCCGGTTCAGACCACTGGAACATACGGTGGCGGAGATATGTGCTGCTTACAAAGCATACCGCGGGGCCTCCGCTTCATCAACGTAAGATCACCCTTTAAAAACAATGGCCAGCATGGCAGCCACCAGGGTCTGCTGCAACGCGGCATCGGCTTTCGGGTGTATCCATGCCCTCGGTTTGTCCCCGGTCATTACCGCAGCTACCGGCACTCCTCTCAACTGAAATTCATAACAGGTATTTTCATAACTGTTCCTGATGCCGAAACGGTTATGCGCTGTTACGCGGATCTCATCGGAAGCGGAGCGAAGCACGCCTGCCGGTTTGTTCTCATTCAGCTCCAGGAAAGAAATGCTGCGTTTCAGGATCAGCTCCCAGCTCTTCAAGGGTTCCAGTACCGTTGCGCCGATATGAAAATACCACAGCGGCACATCACCCGCGAGCGCATCCAGCTGCTCCGGCATAGGCCGGTTGGAAAAGGTAATGCGCGGCGTGCTCAGCACCTGTACCGGCACCTGCACATCTGTTGCTTTCACGGTGAAATAGAACGCATCGGAAACATTCCTGAACTGCTTTGCAGGCGTATTGGCGGCAACGCCGTTGGTACGGGAAGAAGTGGAATAATCACCGATTGAAATGGTCTTCGCCGTCAGCCAGCCGTCCTGGATCTTTACCCTCAATTCATGCGCATCCAGGTATAGTCCGGGGTCTTTTTTCTGCACAACGGATTTTGTGGAGGTACAGGCTGCCAGTAAAAGGCAGAGCGCCGGAGCAAGCCGGAAAAAGGTTTTTATCATCCTTGTTAGTTTAACTGTTGAGCTTCGCCCACATTTCGGGAATACGTTTGATCCAGGCCAGCTCCCGCTGCTTTTCCCGGGCATCGGTTACCGGAGAGCCGAAATACACTTTGCCGCCTTCCAGCGATGCGGGAACGCCGCTTTGCGCATACACTACCGCACCCTTGCCGATGGTGAGGTCTTTTGATACGCCCACCTGTCCCCACAGAATCACATTATCTTCAATGATGGCTTTGCCGCCGATACCTACCTGGGCAGCAAAGAGGCAGTTCCTGCCGATCACGGCGCCATGCCCTACGTGGATCATGTTATCGAACCGCGTACCGGCGCCGATGATCGTATCGCCGCTCACCCCTTTGTCGATCGTACAACCGGCACCGATCTCCACATCATGTTCAATGATCACCCGTCCGCAACTTTCCAGCTTGTCGTACATCACTTCCCGGTCTGCCCGTTTCTTGAAGTAAAATGCATCCGCGCCGATCACGGTGCCGGCATGGATGATCACGTTATCGCCAATGATGGTGTGATCGTAAATGGTCACATTGGGATGAATGATGCAGTTTTTGCCGATCCGGACATGGTGTCCTACAAACACGTTGGGTTGCAGCACGGTGCCTTCTCCTATAACGGCAGTATCACTCACCGGCGTATGTGCCGGAACGAATGGCCGGAAGCGTTTTACCAGGCTTACATAAGCGCTGAAAGGATCATCAAGCACCAATAATGCCTTTCCTTCCGGTGCTGCTACCTTTTTGTTGATGATGATGATGGTAGCTGCGGAATGCAGGCAGGCATTGTAGTACTTCTCAAAATCCACAAAGGAGATATCCCCTGTTTCCACTTTATGGATCTCGTTGATCCCTGTAGCCATCAGGTTTTCATTCCCTGAAAGTTCTGCGCCAATCATCGCAGCTATTTCTTTTACCGGTATCGGTTTTTCAAACTTCATATGAACTTCGTTAAAGTAAGCGCAAAGTTAGGGGGCGTTATCCACAATTTTTTTTTGCTTGTGAATAAAATTTCTTGCAAAATTTTTCTTTTGTGATGAAATTCTTTTTAATATTGTGTAGGGAATTTTATTTCCCTGTACTTACTAACCCATTCACATAACAAGAAAGTCTGATTGTAATCACGGTCAGACTTTTTTTATTGCCGCTACAACCCGTGGCAGCACTGCGTTTCAGCCGATCATACTTTTTGGAACAGATCCCTTTGATACTTGTTGAACAATGTTTTTATGCGGTAAAAGGCCGGCTTCGGCGGTTGCCCGGGTTTTCATTTTTCCTTCCTTTTTACCCTTTTCCAGTACCTGAAAAATGCAAAGCCGGTGACTTGCCGGTATAAAGGGCTACTAATTAAACGAATAGCTGGTATCAATCCTGCAGGTTTGCCATTTTGATCAGCTGCTGGAGACGCAGTATCCTGATCTTCTTGCCGGAAAGGTCGATCACTTTCTCCTTTTTGAACTCGGATAACAGCCGGATGGCTGACTCTGTTGCCGTACCTACCAGGTTGGCGATCTCTTCCCTGGAAAGGGTAACATTGATGGTTTGCTCATCCGCTTCAAGTCCATATGTTTCCTTCAGTGTGAGCAATGTTTCAGCGAGCCGTTCCCGCACCGGCTTCTGGGCAAGGTGCGTGATCTTTGTTTCCGCCCGGCGCAGTTCGCTGGTCAGTATCTGCATCATCCTGAGGGAAAGGGAAGCATCCTTTTGCATGGCCAGCAGAAAGATGTCCCTGGGTATGAAGCAGACGGCGCTGTCTTCCAGCACGGTTGCCGTTGCGGTATAAGGCTCGTTGCTGATAAGGGCCTTATAACCGATAAGGTCTCCGGGTTTCACCAGCCTGATGATCTGGTCCCGCCCCTCGTCACCGCTGTGAGAGAGTTTTATCTTTCCGGTATTGATGCAATAGATGCCATAGGGATGTGCGCCTTCCTGGAAGATGACCTGGCCTTTCTTGTAAAGGGTGCATTGCTTGGCATGGACAATTTCTGCCGCATGTTCCGGTGTGGAGGCCGAAAAAATATCGCTCATGTACTTGTTGCAGTACCGGCACGCTGTTTGATCGCTTAACATAACTACTCCATAAAACCACTATGGATGCGGCAAAATTACTAATTTACAGCCCCTTAACCAAAGCAAGCATTTTGAGCCTTCACTATTTTGCCGTGTACAAGCCTTATGAGGTGCTGACCCGTTTCGGGAAAGAAGGAGATAAAGCAGTGCTGTCAGACTTCTTTGATGTGCCCCGTGATGTGTACCCCGTGGGCCGGCTGGATTACGACAGTGAAGGGCTGCTGATCCTCACGAACGATAAAACCCTCAACCACCGCCTCCTGCATCCCGGGCAGGCGCATGAAAGGGAATACTGGGTACAGGTAGACGGCGCGGTGACGGAAAAGGCCATACAGCAGCTGAAGGATGGCGTGACCATCCGGGTGGACGGGAGAGATCATCATGTGAAAGCCCTGGATGCCGCGATATTTGCCAGCGATCCGGTAGTGCCCGAACGGCATCCGCCTATCCGTTTCCGCAAACTCATCCCTGCTCCCTGGATACGGCTGGTACTGAAAGAAGGAAAGAACAGGCAGGTGCGCCGGATGACCGCCGCGGTCGGTTTTCCGACGTTGAGGCTTATCCGTTACCGGATCGCGCAGCTTCATATCGGCCATATGCAGCCGGGTGACATGATAGCGCTTTCCCGGGAAGAGCTGTTCAATGCCCTCCAAATTCATTGAAGCCCAATCCAAATATGGCTTAATTTAACTAGGTTTGTCACAATAAACAGATATTATGCTCAAATCCATGACCGGCTTCGGCCGTGCGGAAGTAACCCGGGGGGAAACAACGATCACCGCGGAGATAAAATCGCTGAACGGAAAACAGTTTGAGGTGAACCTCAAAATGTCTCCCCTGTTAAAACCCTATGAATTCGATATCCGTAATATCCTTCAGCAGGAGCTGCAACGCGGCACGCTGGATGCTACCATCAACATCAAACAGAACGGAGCCACCCGCCCGGTAGTGATCAACACGGAACTGGCCCGGTATTACCATCAGGCGATCAGCGCCATGGCGAATGACCTCTCCCTGCCGCAGGAAGATATGCTGAACGTATTGATGAAACTGCCGGAAGTGGTAACACCCGCATCCGAGCAAATGGAAGAGTCCGAATGGCTGGAAGTGGCCAAAGTGATCCGCACCGCAGTGGGCGATATGGATGCCCACCGCATCGATGAAGGCGCTGTGCTGGAAAAGGACCTGCTGCTGCGTATCGATAACATCCTGCTGTACACGGAAAAGGTAAAGGAACTGGACCCGCTTCGTAAAGACCGCGTGCGCCTCCGCCTGGAAACCCTGCTGGCAGAATATGTAGGTAAGGACAACGTAGACGGCAACCGCCTGGAACAGGAACTGATCTTCTACCTGGAAAAGCTGGACATATCGGAAGAACTGATCCGCCTGCAGAACCATTGCCGTTATTTCAAGGATATCCTTGCCGAAGCGGATGCCGCCAAAGGAAAGAAACTGGGCTTCGTATTGCAGGAGATCGGCCGGGAGATCAATACTACCGGTTCCAAAGCCAATGATGCCGGCATACAGCAATGGGTGGTGATGATGAAGGATGAACTGGAAAAAGCCAAAGAACAGGTGCTGAACGTCCTTTAAGCCCTTTAAAAATGATCCTGAAGATGAAGTTTCGAATCACTTGCGCCCTGTTGAGCATGCTGGCTGTTGCCTGCAAACCTCCCAGGATGGAAACCTTTGAAAAGAACCGCGATATTCCCCGCCAGGAATGGCTGACGGCATACCAGCCCTCTTTTGAAGTGGAACTGGCGCCGGAGGATACCGCCTTCTACTATAACATCTACGTGAATGTAAGGCATACAGACGCCTATCCGTACAATAATCTCTGGCTGCTTATCCGCACCCTCACGCCGGGAGACAGTACCGCGGGTGTGAGGAGAGTGGAACTGCCGCTGGCGGATACCTACGGTAAATGGCTCGGCAATGGTCTGGACGATATCTTTGAGCACCGCATTCCCATTCAGCAAAATGCGCTGCTGTCCAAACCCGGTCTGTACCGCTTCTCTTTTGAGCAGAATATGCGGCAGGACCCGCTGCCTTATGTAATGAGCGTGGGCCTGCGTGTAGAAAAAGCCGCTCCGCGGAAATAAGGAAATGACGACATGAAGAAGTCCTCAACAGGCTTGCAAAACAGTAAGGTGATCACCGGCGTGTACGTTTTTGTGCTGGCATACACCGTTCTCCAGCTGCTATGGTGGGGCGTATTGCTGCACCAGCAAAGCAGGCAGATCTCCAGGTATGAACAGCAGGAACTGATGCACCGCATCCACCAGCTGAACCAGCCCGCTGAATTCATGATGGAAATGCAGCGCCTGCAAAAGGAGGAACAGATGCGCACCTTCAAATATATCGGCGAAGGCGTGATCTTCCTGATCCTCATCATCGCCGGCGCTGTGCTCGTGTACCGTTCCGTATGGAAACAGATGCGGCTCTCGCGGCAGCAACAGAACTTCATGATGGCGGTTACCCATGAGCTGAAAAGTCCCATCGCTACCGCCAAGCTTAACCTGGAGACACTGCGCAAGCACAAGCTGGATGAAGAAAAACAACTCAAGCTGCTGAACAATACCATCCGCGAAACGAACCGGCTGGACCAGTTGTGCAATAACATCCTGCTGGCTTCCCAGTTCGAGCACCAGAAATACCAGCCTTTCCTGGAACACCTGGATTTCTCCCGCCTGCTCTGCGCAGGCATAGAAGAGCTCCGGGACCGGACGGCCAGCCATCACATCAAAGCGGATATCTTTCCGCACGTCTGGCTGCAGGCGGACAAGTTCATGATGCAGCTGATGCTGAACAACCTGGTGGAGAATGCCGTAAAATACGCGCCGAAAGGAACGGATATCACCATCCGGCTCCGCGCCACGGAAGAAGGCCTGAAGCTGACCGTCAGCGATGAAGGGGAAGGCATACCGGCGGAAGAGCGGTACAAGATCTTTCTTAAATTCTACCGCATCGGGAACGAAAACACCCGGAAGTCCAAAGGTTCCGGACTGGGGCTGTACCTGACCAAACGGATCGTGGAACAGCACGGCGGCACCATTACAGTGAAAGACAATGTTCCCAAAGGCACCACCTTTGAGATGACCTGGAACGATTATTCCGTACAATCTGTATAAAATTAACGGCTTCGTCGTAATTTTATCAGTAATTCATAAAATAACACTTCACACATGAAGGAAGCGACGAAAGCATCGATCTTGCTGGTAGAAGACGAGGAGAACCTCCAGGAAGCGTTAAAGCTGAACCTGGAACTGGAAGGATATGAGGTTACGGCGGTGGACAATGGCACCGCTGCGCTGAAGGCCGTCAAGAATGAATATTTCGACCTGATCATTCTCGATATCATGCTGCCCGAAATGGATGGACTGGCCGTATGTGAAAATATCCGCATACAAAATAACGAGGTGCCCATTCTTTTCCTCAGCGCCAAGAACAGCAGCGCGGACCGCGTACTCGGCCTTAAAAAGGGCGGGGATGACTATATGACCAAGCCCTTCAACCTGGAAGAGCTGCTGCTCCGGGTAGAAAAGCTCATTGTAAAGAACAAGAAGATACAGGACAAGGACAGTGTGCCCAATGTATATCACTTTGGCAGCAATATGATCGATTTTGCCGCACAGGAATGTGTGGGTAAAGACGGTAAACACCATG
This sequence comes from Chitinophaga sp. XS-30, assembly GCF_008086345.1. Taxonomy (NCBI): domain Bacteria; kingdom Pseudomonadati; phylum Bacteroidota; class Chitinophagia; order Chitinophagales; family Chitinophagaceae; genus Chitinophaga; species Chitinophaga sp. XS-30. The sequence continues at coordinate 918,595 of NZ_CP043006.1, forward strand.
AGCTGAGCAAAAAAGAAACCATGCTGCTGAAACTGCTGATCGAAAACAAGGGAGAAGTGGTTACGCGGGAAAAGATACTGCAGGTAGTATGGGGATACAACGTATATCCCACCACCCGTACCATTGATAATTTCATTCTCAACTTCCGCAAATACTTCGAGCAGGACAGCCGCAATTCACAGTATTTTCATTCCGTGCGCGGTGTAGGTTACAAGTTTACGGACGGCTGATGCGCCGTTTCCATCTATCCCCCTTCCGCTGCCATCCGTAAGCTGCCTGCTGCCAGCTATTCAATCCCTCTTTTCCGGTGATTCCGGCAGCCGTATCTTTGACTGGCTTAGGAATCTGATATGTATAACCCCTTCGGTGAATCTGTATTGTTACATGACGGCTTATGTTTCCTGCTAAACGGGAAAGCGCTCTACTGGGCGGTATTCCTCATTGTTACCGGGGCTGTTGGCCTGTTCTTCTGGTGGAGGGAACGCCGGCTCAGGAAAAAGATACAGGCAAAGATGTCTGCCCAGCGCAGCTGGGCCGCGCTGGAGTTGCATGCACTGCAATCGCAGATGGACCCGCATTTTATTTTCAACAGCCTGAACGCCATTCATAGCTATATACTTTCCGCCAGAACAGAACAGGCCTCCTCCTACCTGACCCGCTTTTCGCGGCTGATGCGTATGACGATAGAGAACAGCGGCAGGGAATGGATCAGCCTGCAGGAAGAGATAGAGGGGCTGGAGCTTTACCTGCAACTGGAACAATTGCGTTTTGAAGGCCAGTTTGAATACAGCCTGCAACTGCAACCTGCGCTACAGGGCACACAGATACTGGTGCCGCCTTTTATCGTTCAGCCGTATTTGCAGAATGCCATCTGGCACCGCCTGCTGCAAAAGACGCCGGACAAAAAAGGCCGGCTGCGGATAGAGATCGGGCGAAAGGAAAATGAACTGTACATCCGGCTGGAAGACAATGGCATGCCCCGCCAGAGCGTATTTCACAGCTATCAGCAAAAGACCTCAGGCACCCGGGTAGCGGCGGAACGCCTCCTCTGGCTCAATGCCCGCTACCATACACATGCCACCATCAGCAGCGGACATCTGTACGACCAGCATCATAAAAGGACCGGCACCTATACGATCATCCATCTGCCGGATGTTACTGCTGCCTCCCTGCCGCAGGAAGAGGAGATTTTTAAGTAAATTCGAAGCATGCAAGCCATTATCATTGATGATGAACAACACTGTCGGGATGTATTGCAGATACTGCTGACCCGCCATTGCCCGGAGATCACGATCTCCGCCATATGCAACGGTGCGGAAGAAGGACTGCAGGCCATTGAACGGCATCACCCGCAGCTGGTTTTCCTGGATGTGGAAATGCCGGGCATGAATGGCTTCGAGATGCTGGAAAACTGTCCCCGCCGCAGCTTCGCCGTTATCTTTACTACGGCATACGACCGCTATGCCATCAAGGCCATCCGCCATAGCGCCCTCGATTTTCTGCTGAAGCCGGTGGACAAGGAAGAACTGGTGCAGGCCGCACATAAAGCCCTCTCCCAGAACACCAATACCGCCTCCAAGGTAGACGCGCTCCTGCAATTCCTGCAGCAGCATATACAACCCAATGAAAGGATCGCACTCCCCGCGGTGGACGGGCTGCGGATGATGCCGGTAAAGGATATCCTGTATTGCGAATCGGAAGGCGGCTATACCCGTGTATTCCTGCAGAGCCTGGGGAAACCCGTGCTGATCTGCCGGACGTTGAAAGAAGTGGAAGAAGTGCTGAGGGATAAAGGTTTCTTCAGAGTGCATAACAGCTTCCTCATCAACCTGGCATTCATGTACAAATACATCAAGGGAGACGGGGGAGAGATCATTATGACGGACGGGAAGAACATTCCCGTATCCCGGAACAGGAAACAGGACTTCCTGATGCGGATAGAGAAATTGTAAGCTACAGCTCCTTTACATCGGCCACGGCTATCCAGCCGGTTTTGCCATCCGCCAGTTCGATCTTGCAATATTCACTGGTGGCGTCCAGCAGGTGTACTTTAACCCCTTCCTGTGCGTCAAAGAGGTCTTTACCGCCATCATCCGGCGCGGCCTTTACCTTCACCGTTTTCAGCACGATGCCCACACCGCTGTTATAAGCCTTGTTATGCATCCATACGGCCATGCTGAAATACCCGATGAAAAGCACTGCGAATGCGGTGGCGCTCCAGCGGATATACGGGTTGCCCTGAAAGCGGGGGATGAAGAAATATGCCATAGCGCCCGCACAACAGAGCCAGAACAGCACAATGGTGCCGATGGCCCATCCCGCGGCGGTATGCAGCTGCTGCCATTGCAGCCACCATCGTTCAAAAAATAACATGGGAAGGGATTCAATCGTATTATTCACCTGCAGGTTAGCCAGTTGCAGGTTATGCTCAATGGCGTCATCGCCGGGGTTCAGGTTCAGCGCTTTCTCAAAGCTGTACACCGCCATGCCGGTCTGATTGCTTTTGTAATAAGCATTGCCGGCATTGAAGTAAAGATCGGCCACCTGGTAACCGGAATCGATCAGCTGCTGGTATTTTGCCGCCGCCGCCCGGTATTCCTGCTCCCGGTAAAGCTGGTTGGCTTCCCTGAACAGTGCGGTATCCTGTGCCTGAAGGGTAATGCAAGAAAGCAGGCATACAGCTGCCAGCATGATTGGTTGAATGAATGATCGCGTCATAATCTTTATTTTGCGGACCGGCCTTTTAATTCATCTTCCAGTGAGCTGATCACTTCCACGGCTTCCTGGTATGCGTTCCGGCGGTGTTCGCTGCTGCCGGACGGGGCATACAGGGCCATCTCGCAACGGTCTGTCAGTTCAAATAGCTTGCGCGTTGTTTCAGCATTGATCTGCAGCGCCTGCAACCTGTCCTGCACCACCTGTTTGCTCAACTCCGCCATCGGGATCTTCAGCTTATGGCTGAGATAACCCCATGTGGCGCGGGAGGTTTCTTCATAGAAGGCCTTGTCTTTCCCCTCCTTCAGATAACGCGCCGCCAGTTCAAGGCGTTTCAGCGCGGCCTTGTTAGCGTGTTTATGCCGCAGTAATGCTGCATTGCTCTGCCGGAAAACCTGCTGCCTGCGGTAGACGGCCATGCCGGCCAATACCAGTAAAGGCAGTGCCAGCAGCACCCAGAACACCGGTTTGCCAAAGAAGAAGGGGCTCTGTTTGCTCCAGTGCTGCCCGGACGTGCGGATGTCCGCCAGTTGCGTGTTCCCGAAATCCTCTTTTTCTTTCTTCGTCTGTTTGCCGGCAATGATATGCAGGGGGAAAGCAGAGGACTGCAGCGTTTTATAAGCATTCGCCGCCGGATCGAAATAAGAGAACTCCACAGGCGGCAAGGTGAAATTACCTTTCTCCTGCGGCATCAGCACATACTGGAACTGGCGCGTTCCGCTCAGCGGATTGCTGTTCCTGTCAATTTTATCGGAAACGGAGGGATCATATTTTTCAAATGCCGGTGGTATGTTGAGCGGCGGTGCATTCAGCAGGTTCACATTTCCCTGCCCGGTGATCCCTACCTTCAGGGTGATCGCATCATCCGTGCTCAGGTCCGTTTTATCCACTGTAGCCGTCATCCTGAAATTACCGACCGCGCCATTGAAGCTGGCCGGGCGACCTTCTGCCGGCAGCGGTTTTACCGTTACCTTGACGGTGGGACTTTGGATCTTGTACGGCACCACTTCATACTGCGGTCTGGCGAAGGCATCTTCAAAGAAAGGATCATCGAAGGGATTGGCGCCGCCGAAGGCATCCCGGAAAAAGGGATCGTTGAACGGGTCATTGGCGGGCCGTTTTCTGCGGTTGACGCTGACCAGATGCACCTGGTTGTCCACCTCCGCAGGGTCCAGCTCCAGCACGCCGCTCTGCAGCGGGAACAGTAAGGTCTTCCGGATGATAAACACCTTGAAAGGCACACCGTTCACCATTTCCTCCGTTGCCTGCGGCGGATTGGGCAGGTCGATATCCTTTGCGGAGAACCCTTTGAAGGCAGGCACTTTTGTTACGCTGGAATTCGTGGGCAGGCGGGTGTACAATTTATAGGTGGCGGTGAGCTGTTCCCCTTCATATACCGTGGTTTTGTCCACATCCACTTTTACAAAGATATTCTTCCGCAGTTTTTCCTTTACATCTTCACCCGGGCGAAGCACACCGGGTTGCGATTCCCCACGGTCCGGGTACGCTCTGCGCGGCGCCGGCTGCTGGCGTTGCGGCGGAAGCTGCGAACCTTCGCCACCTTTCACCACCTCGATATTCACGGGATTGCTTTTCACGATCCTGCCGTCTACCCGCGCGGTAGCGCCGGGAATGGTAAAAGAACCGGCTTGTTTCGGTTGCAGTACATAACTGAAAGCGATGTAAGTGGATGCGCGGCCGTTGATGATGGAACTGCCCTGCATCTGCTGCTGGCCCTGCACGATGTTGAACCCTTTGAATTCGGGAGGATTGAAAGCGCTGAGATTGACAGGATTCTCAATCAGGAATTGTATCCTGACCAGTTCATCCAGCGCAATGGTATTTGAATTTACAGCAGCCGTGAACCGGAACTCCTGGGCATTCGCCATAACGGCTACACAACAGGTCAGCAGGAGTGTGCAAACAGATCTTTTAAAATTGGCAGTAATAACCTTCATCCTGGAAACAAATTTAACCAAAGCGCCCGGCGCAGCCTTTCTATGCTCGTTAAAAGTTAGTTAAAAATAGGCTCAAATTAGCCACTGGAAAGGATTTCATTCGAAATCACCCAACATGGGCCGCATCAGTATATCTTCCACAACAGCCTGTTTGCTAAGGGTATAGGCGGCCCAGATCATGGCCGATACGTCAGCGGGCTCCATCAGGCGGTCCTCCGGCCCGCTGAACCCCTCCCACGAAGCGGTAAGCGTGGGGCCGGGACTAATGGAAGTGACTTTCACGTTAAAAGGCTTCATCTCTTCCCGCAGATTTTTGGAGAACCCCAGCAGCGCAAACTTTGTGATGCTGTATGAACCCCCATTGGGATATGCTTTGTGGCTGGCAGTGGAACAGAGGTTGAAAATATGCCCCCTGCGGGCTTCCTGCATAGCCGGCAGCAGTTGCCGCGTGAGATGATAAGCGCTGTAAACGTTCACATTCATCATTTTCTCCAGATGCCCGTCCGCTTCCTCATGCACCGCCCCCGGTACAAAAATGCCGGCGTTGTTCACCAGGATGTCCGCTGCAGGGCCGAGCTCCTCCTGAATTTTACGGGCAAATGCCAGCACTTCCGCTTTCACGCCCATATCCACCACTTCCGCCAGCACTTTCGCCCCGGCCCGCTGCGCTTCTATCGCAGCCTTCGCAACGGCAAGCGCCGCCGCATTCCGCGCACATATGGCAATATCAAAACCTTCCGCCGCCAGCTTTTCCGCTATGGCACGGCCGATTCCCTTACTGGCTCCTGTTATGACTGCATACTTCATGCTGTTCTTTTATTGTTATAAACACATAAAAATAAGCTGTGCGAACGAAAACCGGAAAAAACGTTAAAACTACGTTACGCCGGGCAGTTCTGGCACAGTTGTCGTACTTTTGTTATTGTAAGCACTGTGGCACCATTATGAGATACAAGCATATTTTTTTCGATCTGGATCATACCCTTTGGGATTTTGAGGCCAACGCCATCGCAACACTGCAGGAACTTTATGAGGAACATTCGCTGGAAAGCCTGGGGATACCCTCGTTTGACAAATTCTACGCGTCTTATTCCGTTATCAACGATAAACTGTGGGACCGCTTCCGGAAAGGATTCATCAACCGGCAGGAACTGCGTACCAAACGTTTCAGCCTGACCTTCCTGGATTTCAGGATCTGCAACGATAAAGTGTGCCATGACCTCGGTATGCGCTTCCTGGAAGTGCTGCCTACCAAAACGGCCCTTTTCCCGCACACCACCCATGTGCTGGATTACCTCCGCGAAAAAGACTACCCCATCCATATCATTACAAACGGCTTTGAGGAAACGCAAAAGCTGAAGATGGCACATTCCGGCATACAGCATTACTTCACGCATATCATCACCTCCGAGACCTGCGGAAGGCTGAAGCCGCACCGCGAGATCTTCGATTATGCGGTGAACCTGGCTTCCACGAAGCATGAGGAAAGCATCATGATCGGCGATACGCTGGATGTAGATATCCTCGGCGCGCAGGAAGCGGGCATGGACCAGGTGTATTTTGCGCCGGATAAAGTACAGGAAGGAGTGAAGCCCACTTATACGATCAGGTGTTTGCAGGAATTGAAGGAGATATTGTAAGTAAAGGGGAAGCGCCTGTCCCGTTAATTTCCCGTGCAAACTTCAGCTGTGCCGCGACTACCAGCCTCTCATCAGGTACCCGAATAAAAAGAGGGTATATCGTACTTGACACACCCTCCTTTGGATATCTTTTTTCAATCTTTATTTTTCCGTTTCGACCGGTTTTGCATTGGCCGACCTCATGGTTGCTGCTTTTGAAGGCATGCAGCAGGATTTGCCGATTGCGGAACTATCCCCGTCATTACAGGTCACCGTTTCTTTCTTCGTTACCGGCGCATTTTCAGCTGGTTTTCGCTGTGCGGCTATGATCACACAGGTTAGTAATACCAGCACTGCAAATCCCAACAAAAATTTTTTCATCACTGATTATAACAGGTTAAAAAATGAAGCAGGCTGAAGGTATGGTATTTACCCCAGCTTCGCAATCACCGTTTGCCCGCCTCTCACGGTCTGCTGCAACTGCACATCCACTTTGGTGCCAACGGGCAGGTAGATGTCCACACGGGAGCCGAATTTGATAAAGCCCATTTCGTCGTTCTGTTTTACCTGCATACCGGCTTTGAGATAATTGACGATCCTCCGGGCGAGGGCGCCGGCAATCTGCCGTACCAGTATTTCCTGCGTGCCGTTGCCGATCACCACGGTATGACGCTCGTTTTCGGTGGATGATTTCGGGTGCCAGGCCACGAGGTATTTGCCGGCATGGTACTGGCTGAGTTTTACCTCCCCACTGATCGGGTTCCTGTTCACATGCACATTGGCCGGGCTCATAAAAATGGATACCTGCAGGCGTTTGTCTTTGAAATATTCCGTTTCCACCGTTTCTTCGATCACCACTACCCGTCCGTCCGCCGGAGCGATCACCAGCTGTTCATTCAGGGTATGCTGGCGTTTGGGAATGCGGAAAAAGGAAACGATGAACAGGAAGAACACCAGGGAAAAACCCAGAACGGTCCAAAAAAGCACCGGCGATCCGGGCAGGAAATAAAATATCGCGCCATTGATCAGCGCCAGCAGTATAAAGGTCAGGGTAATAGTGGCTGTTCCCTCACGGTGGATAGTCATTGTTCTGTTTTATGATGTTAAGTTCGGCACGAAGTTATGAAGAAAATGCGGGATGTGTTTTCTGTTATGCAATAAAGAGCCTGGCATAGATCCAGGCAAAAGGAGCAGCTACCAGCAGGGAATCGAACCGGTCCAGAAACCCGCCGTGCCCGGGCATGATGCTTCCGGAGTCTTTAATGCCGGCCAGGCGTTTCAGGCGGGACTCCAGCAGGTCTCCCGCCGTTCCAAACAGCGCTGCTATGCAGGCCAGCCCGATCCAGTGAGGCCAGTGCAACCACTGATCGCCCCAAAAATAGCCGAAAACACCAGCCGCGGTGATCGCCAGCACCATCCCGCCGACTGTTCCTTCAATGGTCTTTTTCGGGGAGATGGAGGGAAAGAACGGCGTACGGCCGATCAGGGAGCCTACGATATAGGCCATCGTATCATTGATCCAGATAAAAATGATCAGCAGGAGCGGAATGAGATAACCGTATCCCCGGTGAACAATGGTATGCCATCCGGGTACAACACCACCTTCGTATAAACGCAGATCCACGATCAAACTTAACGGAGCGGTCACATATAACAGGCCGAGCAGCGAATACCCGATAGTCTTCAGCGAGAAGTTACGGCTCATCAGTATCTCGCCCAACGGCAGCAGGAGAATGAAAATAAAGGCCATCACCCAGCCGATCTCCCCCAGTGAAACACCACAGCCGGCAAAATGCTGGTCCGTTACCGCCATCATCATCGCGCAACCGGCAACCAGCACGCCATAGCGGTGCCAGGCAGACACTTCACTGTATTCCGCATCGATCTGGCGAACCAGCCGGAAGTACTCCTGCAGGGCAAAAAAATTGATCAGAAAAAAAAGAAGGAAAAATGACAGCTCATTCCACAGGATGCCCCCGAGCATGATGGCAACAAAAAAAAGGGCAGTAACGGTACGCGTGACGAATGTCTTCATGCTTGACTACGATGTTGAACCGGCGTAAAGCTACACATTGTTTTCCACGTTACCAGCCTGCCCGCTGCCTGCCGCGATCAGTTCTTTTGCCTTCGTTTCGTTGGACTGGTGCACATACACCTCGTCCATACCGGGCAGCATGGTCACAAAAGACGAATCCTGCCGGTTGACCACCACGGCCTCGATCTCATTTTCAAGCAACATTCCCTTGATGATCTCCGCTTCGTAGGAGACGTTGCTCCCATAAACTTTCACCCAATCTTTTTCCATATATCAGTCTTTAAATATTGAATCTTCATTCTCCTCTTCCTTTTCCGCCGGCAGTTCAAAGGTCTGGCCCGCCGCTTTTGCACGTTTGTGTAATACAGTCAGCAAAAATCCGACCAGTAACAGGCTGATGGCACCGTAATAAAGCGGGGTATGCTCGTCTTTCAGCACATCATAATCAATCATTTTTGACTGGTACAGGTACACCAGCACTACCTGCAACCCGTTGTTGAGGAAGTGGGCGGCAATGGACAGCCAGAGGTTGCCGGTGAGCAGGTAAATGGCGCCCATGACAAAGCCCAGCACTACTCTCGGTATAAAACCAAGGAACTGCATATGAATGGCACTGAACAGTATGGCGGTAATGATCACGGCCAGCCAGCCATTCTTTACGATCTGCATGATCAGCCGTTGCAGCACGCCCCGGAAGAACAGCTCTTCCGCGATGGCCGGCAGGAGGGCCAGCAGCAGCAGGGAGAAAAGCATATCGCTCAGGCCGGGCATATCCAGCAGCAATTTCGTCTGTTCCGCCGCCAGGTCTTCCATATCCCGGATGGCATAGGATACCTGCCAGCTGTTGTTCCATTCCGCCGTTACGCCCACCAGCGGCAGGGCGCAGGCCAGCACCAGAACGGCCAGCACCAGCTGGCTTCCCTTCGGGGCCTGCCGCATGCCCAGGTATAGCGCCGGGCGGGGATGCGCCAGGTAGGCGAAGATCAGCGCCGGCGCCAGAAAGCCCACCACCGTGTACAACAGCTGTACGGTCTTGAGCCCCCGCACAAAAGCCGGATCTTTCCAGACTGTGGCATCGCGGAACTGTTCTATCGTATAGCCGCCGCTGATAGCCGGAAAAAATCCGGCCATGAACAGGGAATGCAACATCATGAACGCAAACATCAGGCCCAGGAAGGTCACCAGTTGCATGAAAGGGGAATATTGACGGAGGTAGCCCATAAACAATCGCTGTAGTAAATTTGCGTAAATTTACAGCGTGTTTGCCAGTGTTCGGCAAAATACATTTGAATACGGATTATATGGTGAAAATAGGCGATATAGAACTGGGTGAATTTCCGCTGCTGCTGGCGCCCATGGAAGATGTGAGCGATCCTCCCTTCCGTGTGGTATGCAAAGCGAACGGGGCGGACCTGATGTATTCCGAGTTCATTTCTTCGGAGGGGCTTATCCGTGATGCGATCAAAAGCCGGCAGAAACTGGATATTTTCGATTACGAACGCCCCGTGGGCATACAGATCTTCGGCGGGGACGAGGAGCCGATGGCGATGGCCGCCCAGATCGTGGAAGCTGCGAATCCGGATTTGCTGGACATCAATTTCGGCTGCCCGGTGAAAAAAGTGACCTGCAAGGGCGCCGGAGCCGGCATCCTGAAAGATATTCCCAAAATGGTACGGCTTACCGAAGCCGTGGTGAAGGCCACACGCCTGCCCGTGACCGTCAAAACCCGGCTGGGGTGGGACGATAACACCAAAAACATCGAGGAAGTGGCGGAGAGGCTGCAGGACGTGGGGATCAAAGCGCTCACCATCCATGGCCGCACCCGCACGCAGATGTATAAGGGGAATGCGGACTGGTCCCTCATCGGCAAAGTGAAGAACAATCCCCGGATCCGTATTCCCATTTTTGGTAACGGGGACATCTGTACGCCGGAACAGGCCCTGGCCGCCCGGCAGAAATTCGGGATAGACGGGGTAATGATCGGCCGCGCCGCCATCGGGTACCCCTGGATTTTCAATGAAATAAAACATTACCTTCAAACCGGCAGCCACCTGCCGCCGCCTACGGTGGAGGAACGGGTGAAAGTCTGCAAGCAGCACCTTCACCACAGCGTCAGCTGGAAGGGCGAGATCGTGGGCATACTGGAGATGCGCAGGCATTATGCCAATTACCTGAAAGGTTTGCCGCACATCAAAGAATTCCGCGCACAATTAGTAACTTGCAATACACCGTCAGCGGTAGAAGAGGTCTTGGATGCCATCGCATTACAGTATAAAGATCATATATTTGAGCGGACAATGCCCCTGATAGCTGATACAACCGAATCGTCAGTTCATCCAGATGAAGTAGTGTGTGGTTTCCCTGGTTGATCCCTTTGAATCACAAAAAAATACCTTCACAATGGCCACGATTAAAAATCTGAGGAACGAAGTCTGGAAAGACTTGCAGATTAAAAACAAAGCTGCGCTGCGCAAACGGTACGCAGTGTCCAACATGGGACGGGTGATCAGTTACCGTGAAAGCATCGAGGATGGCAAATTGTTGACCGGCTCTACCGTAGAGGGATATACGGTGCTGAACATCAAACCGGCGGATACCTACCAGTCCCTTTACCTTCATCGTGAAGTGGCCAAGCTGTTTTCCCCGAAATCAGGCCGATCGCAGAAATACGTCATACATCTGGATTTCGATAAAAAGAACAATAAAGTTTCCAATCTCCGCTGGGCGTCCAAGGAGGAAATGGAAAAACACCAGCAAAAAAGCCCGGCCAAACTGGCCTACAAGGAAAAACAGCGCAACCGTCTGAAAGGGCTCAAGCTGAACGTTGCGAAGGTAAAAAGCATCAAACGCCTGCTGGAAAAGCCCGGCCGGAAAACGATGAAACAGATCGCCGAACAGTTCGATATCAGTGAAATGCAGCTGTACCGCATCAAAAGCGGCGAGAACTGGGGGCATGTAACACTGGATTAAAGCCTGAGTCATCAGGAATAGTCATATTGATGTTGTCTGACGATGGTCTCCGGTTTTCGGAGGCCATCGCCTTTTTACACTGCCTTGCAGGGTTGCAGGTTTTGTCATACCTTACTCTTCCAAAATGATAGACTGTTATGTCCGGTAAGAAAATAGCCATTATCGGCGGAGGGAATTTAGGCTCCGCCATTGCCGAAGGCCTGCTGAAAAGCGGGTTTTCCCAGGCATCCGATATCACCATCACCAAAAGGAATATCGCCACCCTGTCCGCCCTCCGCGATCAGGGCGTGCAGGTAGAATCAGACAATGCAAAAGCCATCAGCCAGGCAGAAGTGGTGGTGGTAGCGCTCAAGCCATATAATGTAAAGGAAGTGCTGAGCGAACTGCGCGCTTCCTTTGATGTGGAAAAGCAGATCCTCATCAGCGTGGTCACCGGTGTGTTGCTGGATGACCTGGAAAAGATCACGCTGCCCGGCCTGCCTATCTTCCGTGCCATGCCCAACACCGCCATCGCCATACAGGAATCGATGACCTGTATTTGCCACCGCAATGGCAGCGCAGAACAGGTAGCTTTCGTGCAAAAAATGTTCGATCAGCTGGGTGTGACCGTCAGCATCGACGAAAAGCTCATGGATGCCGCCACCGTGCTTGGCGCCTGCGGTATTGCCTACGCCTTCCGTTTCATCCGCGCCAACATCCAGGGCGGTATAGAAATAGGGTTTGATGTGCGTACCGCCAACCTGATCGCGGCGCAGACCGTAAAAGGGGCGGCCGAGCTGCTGATCAGGGAAAAACGCCATCCTGAAGAGGAGATAGACAAGGTAACCACCCCCAAAGGTTGTACCATTGCGGGTTTGAACGAAATGGAGCATCAGGGGTTCAGTTCTTCGCTGATCAAGGGGATCATGGCTTCGTATGACAAGATCATCAAGGGGTAAAAACACACCGCAGTTGAAGGCAAAACATAAAGGCCGGGGTAAGACTACCCCGGCCATTTAGTTAAACCTACAACTGTTACACTGTTTGTAACACTTATTCTTTATAGTGCTTACCTGAAACTTTATCAGTTCATCATCGAAGCGGTGTCCATTTCCATCACTTCTATTTCCGCTTTGGTGGGCGCTACCATCCGCTGACGGATCAGGCGCTTTTTGGAAATGCGGCCCATGCCGAGTTTTTGCATGCCTTTATCCACCACATAATAGATTACCGGTACAACGATCAGCGTCAGGAACATGGAACTGATCAGGCCACCGATGATCACCCAGGCCAGACCGTTCTTCGTGGAGGCCACACCTCCCGTTGCCAGCGCGATCGGCAGCATACCGATCACCATGGCGATGGTGGTCATCAGAATGGGACGGAGACGCGCCTGGTTCGCATGGACCAGCGCATTGTAAGTACTTTGTCCTTCCTCCTTCATCTGGTTGGTAAAGTCCACCAGGATGATCGCGTTCTTTGCCACAAGACCGATCAGCATGATCATACCCAGGATGGTAAAGATATTCAGCGTATTGTTCGTCAGCGCCAGCGCCAGCAACGCACCGATGATGGAGAGCGGGATGGAGAACATCACCACGAACGGGTAAATGTAGTTATCGTACAGCGCCACCATGATGAGATATACCATCACGATGGAAATGAGCAAAGCAACGCCCAGCGTGGAGAAGGAATCGCCCTGGTTTTCCGCGTCACCGCCGAATATATAAGACACGCCGGTCGGTTTCTGCAGTTTTTCTACCGCTGCCCCGAACTCCTGGGTCACGGTACCGGACGGGCGGCCCATTACCTGCGACTGTACGGAAACGGAAGTATTCTTGTCACGCCGCTCGAGGTGGCTGGGTCCCGAACCTTCGGTTACATTCGCGAACTGGGCCAGTTTTATCAGCTCTCCGCGATTGTTCACAAAGTCGATGTTCTTCACATCATTGATATTCTTGCGGGAGAAATCATCGAAACGGATATTGATATCATATTCATATTCCCCCTGACGGAATTTCACCTTGGAATCATCCGCCGTACCGCTGAACGCGGTCTGCATAGTACCACCCACTGTTTCGAGCGAAAGGCCCAGGGCAGACATCTTATCCCGGTCCACCTGCACATTGATCTCCGGGTTGCCTTCTTCTACCGACAGTTTCACTTCGCTGGAGCCTTCTATCTTCTGCAGTTCACCCATGGCCAATTTGGCAAAGCTCATCACACTGTCCATATCCGTGCCCATAACCACCAGTTCCACCGGAGCACGCTGCGCGGTACCGAGGATGCTCACCGGCGTGGTTTTCACTTTCACGCCCGGCAGCTGCTCTTTCAGCTCTTTCTTTACCTGGGCGCCGAATATGTCCGCAGCCGGCCGGAGGTGCTGATCTACCAGCATCACCGTTATCTCCGCCTTGTATGCTGTGGATTGGGACGCGCCGAAACCATCTTCCGAGGTCTGGCCTACGGTGGTGATCAGCGAAGTGATCTCCTGCTTTTTGTCCAGTATCTGCTCCGCCTTGCGGGTAGCCAGGTTCGTCTGTTCCAGAGAAGCGTCTTTCGGCATTTCCAGCATCACGATGAACTGGCCGCGATCACCCTGCGGAATGAACTCTCCGCCGATATACCCTCTGCCCACGAGCTGGAAAGAAGCGATCAGCAAAGCTACGGCGGCAACAATGGTGATGGTCTTGTGCGCCAGCGCCCATTTCAGCGTGCCGGTCATCCACTGTGTGAATTTATTCAGCTGCTTTTCAAACCAGAGAATGAATTTTTCAAAAAGGTTTTTGCCCGTGAGATGCTCCAGCTTGCCGAAACGGGAAGCCAGCAGCGGCACGATCATGAAAGATGCCAGCAAGCTCAGCATGGTAGAGATCATAACCACCACGCAGAATTCCCGGAGGATCTTGCTCACCAGTTCATTCGTCAGTGAAATGGGTAAGAACACCACCACAATTACCAGTGTAATGGAGGTAACGGTGAACCCGATCTCCTTTACGCCGTCAAACGCCGCACGTACTTTGTTCTTGCCCATCTCCATATGACGATAGATATTTTCCAGCACCACAATGGCATCATCCACCAGGATACCTACCACCAGCGAGAGGCCCAGCAGGCTCATCAGGTTCAGCGAGAAGCCGAACAGTTTCATGCCAATGAATGTGGCGATAAGCGATGCGGGGATGGAGATCATCACGAAGATAGCGTTCCGCAAACTGTGCAGGAACAGCAGCATCACCGCAGCCACCAGCAGGATAGCGATCACCAGGTCATGGATCACGGAATCCGCTGATTCCAGGGTGAACACCGAAGCATCGTTCGCAATTTTTATTTTCAGGTCGCTGGATGCATATTCTTTTTCAATGCCGGCGATCGCTTTCTGCATCAGCTCACTCACGGTCACGGCATTTGCGTCCGTCTGTTTTTGCACCTGCAGGGCGATAGCGCTTTTGCCGTCTACCCTCGCCACTCTTTCTGCATCTTTCTGCGCATCCTGCACATCCGCCACGTCTTTCAGGCGTACCTGGGTGCCGGTAGCGGTAGTGGTCAGCACAAGATCTCTCAGCTGGTCCACATCCTTATATTTACCGGCAAGGCGCACCAGTATCTGCTGGTCCAGGGTTTTTACCTTACCGGTGGGGAAGTCGAGGTTCGCATTCGTCACGATCTGGCGCACCTGCAGAATGGACAGTTTGTAGGCTTCCAGTTTTGCAGGATCTATATTGATCTTGATCTCCCTTTCCTGTCCCCCGATGAGGGTGATCTGCGCAACGCCCGGCAAGCGGGACAGCTGCGGCTGGAGTTTTTTATCCACCAGGTCGAAGAACAGGCGGTCATCCATATCCGCCGTGGCGGAAAGCGTCATGATCGGCAGGTCATCCAGCGAGAACTTGTTCAGGGAAGGCGGTTTGGCATCGCCGGGGAGGTCCGCCAGGATAGCGTTCACTTTCCGTTGGGCGTCCTGCAGCGCAATGTCCACATCCGCATCGTTATTCAACTCCACGGTTACGATGGACAGGCTTTCGGATGACTTGGCGGTCAGTTTCTTGATCTTTTCCATGGACGCCACCGCATCCTCGATCTTTTTCGTCACCGTACTTTCTACTTCCTGCGGCGAAGCGCCGGGATATACCGTAGCGATCGTCACGATCGGGGAAGAGAACTTGGGCAGCAGCTCATAGTTCAGCGACTTGTAGCTGATGAAGCCGAGCAGTGTAAGGATGGTGAACAGCACCACTACCACTGTTGGCCTTTTTATCGAAATCTCTGTAATCTTCATGAGTAATTAGTTTGTTAGCATACCGGTAATCCAATCCTACTTTTGGAGCACTGTTACTTTTGCGCCCTCGGTCAGGTTGATCTGGCCGCTGGTGATCACCGTTTCGCCTTCATTCAGGCCTTCCCTTATTTCTACTTTATCGCCGAAGATCCTGCCTGCGGTAACCTTGCGGATCTTTGCGGTATTGTTTTCCATGACATACACGTTGTTGCTGTTCACACCGCCGATGAATGCCGCGCGGGGGATCAGCATGGCAGCGTCCTGCTTCGGCATGGCGAAGTGCGCTGTGCCGTACATGCCGGCCTTCAGGGCCTTTCCGCTCACGTTCGCCACTTCCATTTCCACCGGATAGCTCAGGCTGGCATCGCCTTTGGCAGCGATAAAGGTGATCGTGCCGGTATATTTGATCTCGGGGTACACATTGCTGCTTACCTCCACTTTATCGCCATTCTTCAGATGGATCACCTGTTGTTCCGGAACGGTCACGCGCAGTTTCAGGCGGGATACATCCACGATGTCGAACATTTTGGTGCCGGGAGAGAGGTATGCGCCTGTTTCCACGTATTTGGCGTTGATGGTTCCGGAGATGGGCGCTTTCACATGCGTATCGCGGATACGGCGGCTCGCAGCGTCGTATTTGTTTTTAGCGAGGTCGTATTGCAGACGGGCATCATCCATTTGTTTTTTGGTCACGCCGCCGGTCTGGAAAGCGCTTTCATATCTTTCCTTGTCTACTTTCAGCTGTTCCAGATTTACTTTGGCAGATTCCAGGTCAGTACCCACGATCTCGTCGTCCACGCGGGCCAGCGCCTGGCCCTGCTTCACATAGCTGCCTTCGTCCACATACAATTTGGTCACGCGGCCGGACACTTCACTCATGAAGGTCAGTTCACGGAAAGGCTCAAAATTGCCGTTGGCATCGAACTGCTGTTCGAATGCAGTGAGGGTCACCTTTTCGGTCAATACCGGAACATCGCCCGTATTGCTTTCCTTTACGTATTCCGTTTTTTCAGCGTTCGCCTTTTTGTTGGCGTTCAGCTTCCAGATGATGGCGGCAAGTGCCGCTATTGTTAAAGTGCCGTAGATTAAAACTTTCTTCATGGCTTGCATTAGTTTAAGAGTGATGGCAGGTTACCGTTGGATTTGATCAGTTCCAGTTCTGCAAGTTTGTATTGCAGGAGCGCTTCGTTATAGCTGTTCTGTGCTTCCGCCAGCGAGGTTTCTGCATTCAGCAGGTCGGTAAGGCTGGCGAGGCCCAGGGTGTAGTTGTTCCGGGTGGAGTAGTACACTTCATCCGCCAGCGAAACGTTCTCTTTCTGTATGCGGATCGTGCTCAGGTTATTGAGCATCTGCAGGCGGGCGTTCTCGTAGGAAGTGTTGAGGTTGATCTTGTTCTCTTCCAGTTGTTTGCCCACTTTCTGAAGGGTGATGTTCGCCTGGTTGACGCGTGAGCGGCGGGCGAAACCATCAAAGATGGGGATGCGCAGCGTAAGGCCTACGGAAGCCATGCTGAACCAGTTGGCGGTAGAGCCGCTGCCACCGAACAGATCGAATTTATTGGACATGCCGTTGTAGGAATAGTTGCCTTTGAAAGCCAGGCTGGGGAAGTATTCCGCGATGTAAGCCTTTTTCTGCAGCGTTTGCAGTTCTTCTGTTTTTCTCAGTATCCTCGTCTCCGTTCTGTTTTCCAGGTTGAAGCCGGCAAAATCAGCCGTTCCGGCAGCTTTCCGCTCAATGTCGCTCAGCTCCAGGGAAGGTAACGCGATGGGTGTTGCTACAGGCATGCCCATTTTTTGCTTCAGCTGGTTTTCCTGCACTTTCAGCTGGTTCACCAGCTGGCTTTTCTGCGTCTGGTAGTTCACCAGGTTCACTTTGATCCTGTCCAGATCGATCTTTTTGGCCAGGCCGTTCTCGAACTGGCTTTTGGTGGTGGCCACCAGTTGTGTAAGTTTATTGATATTCGTGTCCAGCACGTTCATGCGTTCTTTTTTTACCAGCAGCTGGTAATAAAGATTGGCTACGTCATAGATCACATTTTCTTTCGTCTGTTCGGTCTGCAGGGAATAGTATTCCTCGCCGGACCTTGCGGCTTTGAGGCCGGTGAACACGCTCTGGTTGAAGAGCTGCTGGTTCAGTTCAGCCGAGGCGGTAGCATTCCAGGTGGTGCCGGCTTCCACGAGCGTGGTTTTGCCCGGCTCGCCGGTAAGTTCTCCCGGTAATACAAGCACCTGTTTCTTCAGGTTATCGGTCAGGTTACCGTTGGCGGTCACCTGGGGCAGGGCCTGTGCGCGCACCTCGGCGGTCTTCTGCCTGCCGATCTCTTCTTCCAGCCTGCTGAGTGCAAGGCGCTGATTGTTGGACACTGCGTACTGCAGGCATTCCTGCAATGTCAGTGGTTTCGTTTGTGCGTTAGCGTTATAAATCCCCGCTGTTGTTATCAACAGGAAGGATAGCATCCATCTTTTCATGTTGTTATGCAATTATGGCAAATGGTTTTATGTGATCCGGTGATGGGCGGCAAGGTATTGTTCTGCCTTCCGGTGCCCTTCGGGTGTGGCGATGCCGTGTATATAATGTTCCGTTACTTCATACATCACTTCATGGATGTCAAACTCGGTTGCGGGAAAGTGGAGAGGGTTGAAGGCAGAATCCAGCTGCATCAGGCGCATGTGCACCATGATGTTCGTTCGGATGTTACTGCGGTACAAGCCCTCGCGGATGCCGCGTTCGAGGTTATCCTGAATGTTCTTTGCAATGAACTGATGTTTGAAATCCGTGATCTTCTTCCAGGCTGTCGGGTGATATTTCTCCAGTTCAAAAAGCAATATCGGGTTGATGCTTTTGACGAGCACCTCTGTTTGTCTGAGGGACAGCACCAGTTCCTCAATGGCATCCCGCCCTTCTGCGCAGGCTTTGGTGATCCGCATGCAGTGCGCATTGGTCAGGAATCCCGTAAAAGCCTCCACCAGTTCCGATTTATCGGCAAAATGCTCATACACCGTTTTTTTGGAGATGCCGCATTCCCGGGCAATGTCCTGCATGGTGATGCTTTTGATGCCATAGATACTGAACAGGCGCAGCGATGTTTCGAGTATTCTGTCACGCATGCCCTACTTTTTTAACCCTTTTAGAAACAGGCCGGTCAGCAATACCTGCCATTCATGGATCGTATCAAACTCTTCGTCTGTAATATCGTCCGTGATGGAGTTGTGTGCCAATACCGACATTCGGAGGCCCATCATCGAATGGATATACAGTGCCGCGACCTTTTCGGGATCCTCCGTATGCAATTCCCCGCTCTTCACTCCTCTTTGTATAATATCGTTAACGATACGGGTTTCCCGCTCGCGTGCCGCTTTAAATAATCCGGCAGTATTGTGCATCTGTTTCTCCCGCAGCACCTTGAAGAGTTCCAGGCGGCAGAATTTTTTCACAAAAGCCTGGCGGGTACCGAGCATATCGGTCAGTGCCTGTTCGGCGGAACCGGCTTTGGCGGCTTCCTGCTCCAGTTCGTTAAAATACCCGTCTGCCACTTTTTCCAGCACGGCAATATGCAGCCCGTTCTTGTCCGGGAAATAGTAATAAAGCGATGCCTTCGAGCAATGCAGGTCATCGGCGATCTCATTCATGGTGGTCTTCGACGCACTGTAATGAGAGAACCTTTTCAGAGCCGCATCAATGATCCGCTCCCGCATCTCGTCTCTGTTTTCTGTGTGCATTAACTTTCTGACTTTTTTAGTTACAAAGTCAAAATTATAACGAAATATCGAATTTGGTAAAAGAAGTTGACCATTTAACGGTTTTTTAACTTTTGGATGACAGGAATGGTTTTGGGAGTTTCCGTGGTGGGGGTTGATAATCAATCAATTGCTATACTGACCCTGGGGAAGGGCATTTCGGGGCGTTAAAGGCAAAAAAACAGGCTGTACCGGATGATACAGCCTGTTCCCATTATGTTTAACCTTCGAGGATTATTGCAGTTGTTCCAGTGTGGCTTTCAATTTAGCCAGCATTTCGGGGATCTCCGCTTTCACGCAGGTGCCCACGCTCAGGCGGTACCAGGGAGAGTCTTTCGCGGAACCAAAAGCGTAGAATGGCACTACGGCCAGTTTTGCTTCGTCCAGGATGTAGGAGGTCACAGCAGCCTGGTCCGCCAGTACGGTGCCGGCGGCGGTCTTCTTGCCCACCAGGTCCAGCTTGATGGTCAGGTAAATAGCCGCCTGCGGCGCGATGGCATCCACGGCGTGACCGGCCTTTTTCAGGGCATCGAAGCCTTCATAGATCTTCACCAGCCTTTCTTCCACTTCTCCCTTGAAATGCGCGAGATATTTGTTCACGGCCTCTTTCTGCACGAGGTATTTGGCGGCGGCTTTCTGTTCAGCCATAGGGCTCCAGGCGCCAACGTGGGAAAGGATGGCTTTCATCTTGCTCATGACGTGCTTCGGGCCCAGTGCCCAGCCCACGCGCACCCCTGTACCCGCAAAGGCTTTACTCATGCCGTCGATGAAAACGGTGTAGTCTTTCATCTCCGGGCGGAGGGATACGGGGTTGTAGTGCTGGGTTTCCCCGAAGGTGAGCACCCAGTACATCTGGTCGAACAGCACGTACAGTGGTTTTTCACCGGCGCCGCGGGATTTGTTCTCTTCCAGCACCATATCGCAGATATCTTCCAGTTGTTTTTTACCGAAGGTGGTGCCTGTGGGGTTCTGCGGAGAGCAGAGCGCCAGCAGGGTAGCACCTTTCAGCAGCGGCTTCAGCTCAGCTGCCGTGGGCATGAAATCATTTTCCACTTTGGTTTCCAGCACTACGTGCTCCCCTTCCATGAAATGCGTGTAGTGATTGTTGTTCCATGACGGGGTAGCGTAGATCACCTTCTCGCCACGGTCTACGATCGTGCGGTAGGTGGCATATATAATGGGGCGGCCACCGCAGGAGATCACGATCTCGCTGGCGGGATCATAGGTCAGCCCTTCCCTTTCAGCAATAAAGTCACCCACGGCCTTGCGCAGTTCCGCAATACCATCCGCCGGGGGATAGTTGGTATATTTATCCTTGTATGCCTGGATGATCTCGTTCTCGAACTCCACCGGGATCGGGAACACCTTGGGGTCAAAATCACCAATGGTGAAATTGTAGATCTTTTCGCCCTTAGCCTGCTTTTCCTTGATCTCTCCGGCCAGTTTGATAATTTCGGAACCTATCAGCGTTTCGGCTAAATGAGACAGTTTCATAACCCCAAATTTTAGTTTTTTATGAATGATGATTTTTGCGCCGCAAAAGTAACCGTTTTATTAATAATTTGAAACAATCACGCCCGGTCTTTTCACTATTTTCAATGAACCGCGCATTTCTACGTGATTTGTCTAAAAAATACCCGTTATTCTGCATTTTTCCGCAAACATTCCGCCCGGCAGGATGCTGGTTGCCTGTTCTGTATGTTGACAAATGCACCGGGGCGGATAACCAAAAGATTTTATCTTTGTTTACTTACATTTGCAACAATTATCAAGTAACCTTATGAAGTTTATCGTTTCTTCCTCTACTTTATTAAAACAATTGCAACAGATCAGCGGTGTTATTAACTCCAACACAGTATTGCCGATCCTGGAAGATTTCCTTTTCCTGATAGACAAGAATGAGCTCACCGTAGTGGCAACGGACCTGGAAACCGTTATGAAGGTAAAGCTGGAGGTGGAAGCCAAAGAGAATGGCCGCATCTGTATTCCCGCCAAGATCCTGATGGACTCCCTCAAGAACCTGCCGGATCAGCCGCTGACCTTCAATATCGATCTCAACTCCTTTGCCGTGGAGATCACGTCGGACAATGGCAAGTACAAAGTAATGGGCGAGAACCCGGAAAACTTCCCGAAGGAGCCCGCCGCCGAAGATGCCACCAATTTCACGATGACCGCCTCTGCCCTCATCACCGCCATCAACAAGACGCTCTTCGCCGTGAGCAACGACGATCTCCGCCCCCAGATGACCGGTGTGTTCTTTGAGCTGCAGCCGGAAAATATCACTTTCGTGGCCACCGATGCACACCGCCTCGTCAAATACATCCGTACCGATGTGAAATGCCCGCAGGCAGACAGCTTCATCGTGCCCCGGAAACCGCTGAACCTCCTCAAATCCGCCATTCCCGATAACGAAAGCGAGATCAGGGTAGCCTACAGCAGCAACCACTTCTTTGTATCGCACGACAATGCGCAGATGATCTGCCGCCTCATCGATGCCCGGTTCCCGGACTATAAAGTAGTGATCCCGAAGGAAAACCCCTACCGCCTCACCCTCGTGAAAAGCGACTTCCAGAACGGCCTGAAAAGGGTCAGCGTATTCGCCAACAAAAGCACCAACCAGGTAGCCCTCAGCATCAGCGGCAGCGAATTGCAGCTGTCCGCCCAGGATGTGGACTTCTCCTTCGAAGGTAACGAGCGCATGAACTGCCAGTACAGCGGGGAAGACATGCAGATCGCCTTCAATGCCAAATTCCTCATTGAAATGCTGCATGCCGCAGAAGGAGACGAGATCACCATCGACCTGAGCGCCCCCACCAAAGCCGGTATCCTTCGTCCTGTTGAAAAAGCGGAGAATGAGGATCTGTTGATGCTGGTCATGCCTTTGCTGCTTAACAACTAATCTATCTTTTTCAGATATCAGAAAAGCCTGCACCGAAAGCGATGCAGGCTTTTCTTATGCAGATGCCTGTCATTGATGCTATATTGTACCCTTTTCAAATATCCCGCCTGTAAATTCTCATCTGCCCTCAAATACTCCTGGCACTCCCTTTTTCCTAATCACTCCCCCCGTCTCCCATTAGTTAAACTTATACATTATCAAAACACTCTATCTGACAAACCGCCCGGATTAATTAACAATTTGTTATTATATAAAGTATTCTATCAATGAATTGCTTGATTTTCCCGGAACAAAAAATCCGCTGAAACCCGCTACAATTGGGCGAAATGTCGTAATTTTTCACTGTCGTTGTAACTGATACATGTTCTAACCCTAGCCTACCTACGAAATACCCCTTAAATTTATGATCGACTTTTTTGAACATATTCCATCTTATTACAGAACTGCTATGCTCGTAGCCGGCCTGGTACTGCTATGGGTCATAGAAGGGGTTATTCCCCGCATGCGTTTTTCGGATAAGCATAATAAATACCGGCATGCCGGCACCAACCTCTTTTTTACCCTCACCACCGCAGCGGTGAATCTTGCATTTGCCTTTCTTATTATAAAAGCATCCATGTGGACGGCCCGGGAGCAGTTCGGCCTGCTGTACAGCCTTTCCCTGCCCCTCTGGCTGCATGCCCTGCTGGCTGTGCTGATGATGGACTTCATCGGGGCTTACCTGGTGCATCTCGTACAGCATAAAGTAGCCTGGATGTGGCATTTTCACAAGATACATCATACGGACAAGGAAGTGGATGCCACCACGGCCCTGCGCCATCACCCCGTGGAAAGCGTTTTCCGCGTAGGGGCGTTGTTCATTGCTATTGTGACCATGGGCATACCGGTATGGATGGTGATGCTGTACCAGTCTTTATCCGCCTTCATGAGCCAGTTCAATCACGCGAATATTCATTTACCGCACTGGCTGGACAAAACGTTAAGCTGGATCATTGTGTCGCCGGACATGCACAAGGTGCATCACAGCCGCTATCAGCCGGAAACAGATTCAAACTATGCCAATATTTTTTCGATATGGGACCGCCTCTTTGGTACGTTCGTGACGGTGAAAGATACGGCCAGCCTGCGTTACGGGCTGGATGAATACCAGGATGCGCGGTACAGCCAGATAGGTCCCTTGCTGAAAGCGCCTTTTGAAGAAGTCCCTGACCCTGGCGGACAGGCAAGCTTGCAACAATAGTCATTTATTTTTATCACCTATATAATCGATTCAACATGCCACACACAACAAGTCTCCCCAAGATCGCGGGATACGTTTCAATTTTCATCGGTGTGCTGTCCGCTGCATTCTCTTTTGTGACCAGTTCGCCGGAGGCGGCCATGTACCTGGGCGGAGCTGCCGTGGTAGCCTGCCTTGCAGCCGGAGTGATCGCCCGCAAGAATATTGATGAACTGCAAATGGCCGTGGCGGGGTTATTCCTGTCTATCGTAGGTTGCGCTGTCGGCGCATGGCAGGTCTATAATTTCTAGGTCTGAACAGAGCGGGGCTACAAGTTCCTCTTTTCGGGTGCCGGCGTAAAAACCGTAACCTGATGAAGAAAACCTCCCGAATCCGGATCGGGGAACTTGCCACGCGTCTTATTTTCCCTTACGCTGCCGCGTAAACCGCTCCAGGTAACCCGCCGCAGCATTGATCGGGAAAAGCACCAGCGCAGTATCGTTCAGCGCCCTCACCAGCATGGTGTCAATCGCAGGGCCCGCATTCTCCACGCCCTCTGCATGGCTCCATAATATCAGCGTATCATGTGAAAGTTCCCATTTATCGTACAGCAGCGTATGCATGTTGACGGATACTGCTTTGCCATTCTTCCGCAGCTCGATCCCCTGTAAAATACTGTCTATACCCGGTACCGGCTGTATCCATTTGCCCGGCAGCAATGTTGCATCCACTTCGGCCATTGCTGTATCTGCCTGTGCCTTCAGCGTATCCGGAAATTGTGTGCCCGTATCCAGAGATGGCACCAGGCTGTTGTTCCGCGCACTGTCGCTATCATTCGCCGCCTGCTGTTTTGGTTGACAGGCCGCCAATATCAACGCCAGGCCTGCTATCATACCGGGTTTTATCATACCGAAAATTTATGGGTCAGTTACCGATATATCAAAGATAATGCTAAATGCCGGTCCCGATTTGGAAATTGGAAAACAAGGCCCTAGATTTACATCACTTTAGGGGTGTTCCGGGAAACCGGAACTGAGATGATACCCTCAGTCACCTGATGCAGTTCACACTGCCGTAGGGAAAAGTAAACTGAACTCCTTCTCATCTTCACATCCTTAAAGTTTATTGTTTCACCTAAACTCCTTGCAAACATGGAAGTGCTTGTAAACAATAAACTTTATGCGGTGCAGCCGGAAACAACCGTTACTGCACTCTTACAGTTTATTCAACTCTCATCGCTAAAAGGCGTTGCCGTCGCCGTCAATCAACAGGTAGTCCCGAAAACGGACTGGCCCGGAACATTTTTGCGCCCGGATGACCAGGTGACCATCATACGGGCCACCCAGGGCGGTTGATCCGATCTGTGAGCCGGGCCGCCGGCCGCTGTTCAGCATCGTTGCGTCGCACACTTGTACGGCTGTTCCGCTATGGGCGGACGAAGCATCCTTTTATTCATCATGGCCGGCCAGCGCCGCCGGCACAATACGATCACCATGAAAAACATCATCAGCCGGGAACCCTTCCCCGCGTCAAAAAAGATCCATGTCAAAGGCTCCCGGCACGATATCAGCGTAGCCATGCGGGAGATAACGTTAACGGACACACGTCTGCATGGGCGGCATGGCGAAACAGAACCCAATGCGCCCGTTACCGTGTACGACACCAGCGGTCCATATACCGATCCTGAAGCTATGATAGATGTCCGCAAGGGCCTGCCACGCCTGCGGGAACCGTGGATCAGCGGTCGCGGAGACGTGGACCAGCGCGGTGAGTTCACTTCTCAATACGGCCGCGAACGTCTGGCGGACCCTGCAACACAGCAGCTCCGCTTTGAGCACCTGCGCCTGCCTTACAAGGCAAAACCCGGCGCCAATGTCTCCCAGATGCACTACGCCCGAAAAGGCATCATCACTCCCGAAATGGAATACATCGCCATCCGGGAAAACCAGCGCGCGGAAACGCTTTTCTCCGCCAGCAATGCCCTCTGGCACCAGCATAAAGGCAACAACTTCGGTGCGGGTATGTCCGAAAAATGGATCACACCGGAATTCGTTATGCAGGAAGTAGCCGCCGGCCGCGCCATCATCCCCGCCAATATCAATCACCCGGAAAGCGAACCGATGATCATCGGCCGCAATTTCCTCGTGAAGATCAACGCCAACATCGGCAACTCGGCCGTTACCTCCAGCATAGAGGAAGAAGTGGAAAAGGCCGTGTGGGCCTGCCGCTGGGGCGCAGATACCATTATGGACCTCAGCACCGGCAAACACATCCACGAAACCCGGGAATGGATCATCCGCAACAGCCCTGTGCCCATCGGCACCGTGCCCATTTACCAGGCCCTGGAAAAAGTGAACGGGAAAGCGGAGGAGCTGACCTGGGAACTCTTCCGGGACACACTTATTGAACAGGCGGAACAGGGAGTGGACTATTTCACCATCCATGCCGGGGTGCTGTTGCGGTATATACCGTTAACGGCTAAACGAATGACGGGAATTGTGTCGCGCGGCGGTTCGATCATGGCCAAATGGTGCCTCTCCCATCATAAGGAAAGCTTCCTTTACACCCATTTCGGAGAGATCTGCGAGATCATGAAAGCCTATGATGTGGCCTTCTCCCTGGGAGACGGCCTGCGGCCGGGCGCTATTGCCGATGCCAATGATGCGGCACAATTCGCGGAACTTGAAACACTCGGAGAACTCACCAAAGTGGCCTGGGAACAGGATGTGCAGGTGATGATAGAAGGGCCCGGACATGTGCCGATGCAGCTCATCAAAGAGAATATGGACAAGCAGCTGAAGCACTGCCATGAAGCGCCGTTCTACACGCTCGGCCCCCTCACCACGGATATTGCCCCCGGCTATGACCATATCACCTCCGCCATCGGCGCGGCCATGATCGGCTGGTTCGGCACGGCCATGCTTTGTTATGTTACGCCCAAGGAACACCTGGGGCTGCCCAACCGGGAAGACGTGAAGCAGGGTGTGATCACCTATAAACTGGCCGCTCACGCAGCTGACCTCGCCAAAGGGCACCCTGGCGCGCAGCACCGGGACAATGCCCTGAGCAAAGCCCGCTTCGAATTCCGGTGGGAAGATCAGTTCAATCTCTCCCTCGATCCCGATACGGCTCGCAGCTATCACGATGAAACGCTGCCGGCGGAAGGCGCTAAAGTGGCGCATTTCTGCTCCATGTGCGGCCCGCATTTCTGCTCCATGAAGATTACGCAGGAAGTGCGGGAGTTCGCCGCCGGAAAAGGCGTAGCGGAAGAGGCCGCGCTGTCCGCCGGAATGGAGGAACAGTCAAAAGCCTTCATCCGGCAAGGTGGGGAGATCTATTTGTAACACCGCTATTTAACAGGCTTGCATGATCTGGGTCATTACATCTCCTGAACGGATATACGAAGAAGTGGAGCGCATCAATCAACTGATGACCGTAGCGGACGTGCTGTTGCTGCGCAAACCGGGATGGATGGAGGAAGAATATGCGGCCCTGCTGGAACAGTTGCGCCCTGCCTTCCGCAACCGCATCATGATCGGAGAACAACCGGCCCTCGTGCAGCAATATGGACTGATGGGCCTGCATCTCAGCGAAAAGAAACGGTTGCAAGCCTCGCCCGGGGAGCTATCGGATTATGCAGCTCTCGGTGTACCACTCAGCACGTCCATCCATCGGCCGGTTTGTCCTGGTAAAATGTGGCGGCACCTCTTGCTGGGCCCGGTGTTCGACAGTATTTCCAAACCCGGTTACGCCGGTAACAGCGCCGTGACGAAGAACATCCCGTCCAATGCGGTAGCCATTGGCGGGGTAAATGCGGCAAATGTTGGTACGGTGCGGTCCATGGGATTCAGCGGGGCTGCGGTGCTCGGCGCCATCTGGCAGGAACGTTATGATCCGGCGGAGGTCTATCGGCAGATCAAAACAGCCTGGGTGGCAGGCCGCTGATGGGCACCGGTAGCGGGACAAAGTAAATCGCTGCCCGGGTAAGCAGGCATCTGTCCGCTTACCTGATCTGCCGGACTAAGCCATCATGGCAACCGGGAGCAGGTTATACAACATCATTAAACAACCGCGAAGTATGCGCAGGCAAACAACAAAACCATACGTCATGAGCCTTGCCGGCCTGGACCCTTCCGGCGGCGCCGGGCTGCTGGCGGATATCAAGACTTTCGAAGTGCATGGGCTCACCGGCTTTGGCGTCTGCACCGCGTTAACGGTACAAACGGACAGCGAGTTCCTGGGCGTGGAATGGGTGCCGGCGGACAGGATCATTGCCCAGGCAATGCCGTTACTGGAAAAATTTCCGGTACAGTTCTGCAAAGTGGGGCTGATCGCTCACCCGGACGTGCTGCTGGAGGTGCTGCCCGCCCTGCGTTCCATACGGCCCGGTCTGCGCTTTATCCTTGATCCCGTACTGAAAGCATCTGCGGGATACGTTTTTCACGCAGCGCTGACCTCACAATGGAAGGCCGTACTGCCGGAACTGATGTTGCTGACCCCTAACAACGGTGAAGCCATCGCCATGAGCGGGCTGCCTGACGGCCCAAAGGGCGCGCAACTGCTTTCCGCCTCCTGTGCGGTACTGCTGAAAGGCGGGCACAGAACGGACAAACCGGGATGGGATACGCTGTATCACGATAACGGATACACGGAGTTTCCTCCGGCCACAGCAGACGCTCCACCAAAACACGGCTCCGGATGCGTATTATCGGCAGCAGTTACCGCGGCACTGGCCAAAGGGCTGTCGCTCCCGGAAGCCTGTCACGCTGCAAAGAATTATACATTGAACTATTTACAAAGCAGCCCCGGCTTGCTGGGGCATCATCAATATTCATAAATGGAGCATCTTTTATACATCTCGCAACAAACACCTTCCGCATCACATACGGATAATATCCGCGCGGCCTGCGAAGCAGGTTGCCGCTGGGTACAGCTGCGGGTCAAATCACCCGATGCGGGGCTGCGAGAGCAGCTGGCTTACGCAGCCAAAGCGGTCTGCGATGAGTACGATACGCAACTCACCATCAACGATCATCCCTCGCTCGCTGCGGCGGTCGATGCTTTCGGCGTGCATGTGGGCAAGCTGGATATGCCGGTGAAGGAAGCGCGAAGCATCGCCGGCCCGCAAAGCTGCATCGGCGGAACGGCCAATACCCTGGAAGATGTGCTGGCACATGCTGCGGGTGGAGCGGATTACATCGGCATGGGGCCTTATCGCTTCACCACCACCAAAGAAAAATTAAGCCCGGTACTTGGGCTGGAGGGCTATCAGCAAACAATACCGCGCCTGCGTGAAATGGGTATTCATATTCCCGTACTGGCGATCGGCGGCATTCAGCTGGCGGATATCCCCGGACTAAAAGCCGCGGGGCTAAGCGGCATCGCCGTATCCGGACTGATCACACATGCGGCGGACAAGAGAAGCCTCGTGCAACGGATAAATGAATTGTGGAACGGATAATATCCTGTTACTAAAACAAAAAACTGCTTATGGAACCTTTGATCATTGCCGGAAGGACCTTCGGCAGCCGGTTGTTCACCGGTACAGGGAAATTTGGTTCCGTTACCGCCATGGAAGAAGCAATCCTCGCTTCAGGCTCCGAGCTGGTAACGGTAGCGCTTAAACGAATTGATACGGGCAACCCGCAGGAAGACGATATGCTGGCCTACCTGCAGCATCCGCACCTCCATCTGTTGCCCAACACCTCCGGCGTACGCACGGCCAAAGAAGCCATATACGCCGCGCAGCTGGCCCGCGAGGCGATGGAGACCAACTGGATCAAGCTGGAAATACACCCTGATCCAAGATACCTGCTGCCCGATCCGGTGGAAACGCTGGAAGCGGCAGCGGCGCTCGTGAAGCTGGGATTTGTGGTATTGCCCTATGTACATGCCGATCCGGTGCTTTGCAAAAGGCTGGAAGAAGTTGGCACCGCTGCCGTTATGCCGCTTGGCGCGCCCATCGGCAGCAATAAAGGCCTGCGGACGCTGGATTTCCTGGAGATCATTATTGCCCAGAGCAATGTGCCGGTAGTGGTGGACGCCGGCATCGGCGCTCCGTCCCATGCTGCGCAGGCCATGGAAATGGGGGCTGACGCAGTGCTGGTGAATACGGCCATCGCCGTGGCGCGGCAACCGGCGCTGATGGCCGCGGCATTCCGGAAAGCGGTGATCTCGGGCAGGGAAGCTTTTGAAGCCGGCCTGGGAAGCATCAGCGCACAGGCGCATGCCAGCAGTCCGCTGCTTTCGTTCCTGGATGAATAGGGACAAAATATGTTCATCATCGCGCATCGCCCGGATAGGCAGTTGCATACGCGACAGATGCAGTTGATGTAATAATAAAACAATACCGGGTTCCCGAATCATAAAAACAAACCCAAATGAGCTTTGAAAATATATTCCGGCAATATGCCTGGGATGATGTGAAAGCATCGATCTATGCAAAAAAGCCGCGGGATGTGGAAATGGCGCTTGCCAGGAAGCAGCGTACGCTGGATGACTTCATGGCGTTGATCTCCCCGGCCGCAGCACCGTACCTGGAGCAGATGGCCATGTTAAGCAGACAGCTCACGCAGCAGCGTTTCGGAAAGACGATCCAGTTATATGTTCCCTTGTACCTCTCCAACGAATGCCAGAATATCTGCACCTACTGCGGGTTCAGCTATGACAACCAGCTCCGCCGCAAAACGCTGACCGGCGCGGAGATACTGCGGGAAACCGCCGTGATCCGGGAGATGGGGTATGAGCATGTATTGCTGGTTACGGGTGAAGCGCACCAGACAGTGGGAATGGACTACTTCAAAAAAGTATTGCCGCTCGTCCGCGCTCATTTCTCGCAGGTTTCCATGGAGGTGCAGCCGATGGACCAGGAGGATTATGAGCAGCTGATCCCGCTGGGATTGCATACGGTGCTGGTGTACCAGGAAACTTACCATGAAGGGGACTACCGGAAACATCATCCGAAAGGCAAGAAATCCCGCTTCGGCTACCGGCTTGAAACACCGGACAGGCTGGGGCGCGCGGGCATTCATAAAACAGGGCTGGGTGTGCTGATAGGGCTGGAAGACTGGAGGACGGACAGCTTTTTTACGGCTCTTCACCTTGACTACCTGCAACGGACCTACTGGCAGACAAAATACAGCATTTCCTTCCCGCGCCTCCGGCCCTTCTCCGGTGGCCTGGCGCCCAAAGTGGATATGCAGGACCGTGAGCTGGTGCAGCTGATCTGTGCTTACCGGTTGTTGAATGCGGACCTGGAACTCAGCCTGTCTACCCGTGAATCCGAAAAGTTCCGGAACCACCTGGTGCAACTCGGCATCACCGCCATGAGCGCCGGTTCCAGAACCAATCCCGGCGGGTATGCCGTAGATACGCAATCCCTGGAGCAGTTCGAGATCAGCGACGAAAGAAGCGCGCAGGAAGTGGCGGCAATGATCCGGGAACAGGGCTACGAGCCGGTATGGAAGGACTGGGACGGGTTTGCGTGATGGCAAGTGTTTGCTGACGAATCGCATTCGTAAAAGACTTCCGGGGAAGACGGTTTTTCGCTCGGCAGATTCAAGCCTTCCCGCTAACTTTGCGGCATGGATCAGCAGAAGGGGAAGATTTACACCGTGCAATTCTGGCTGCTTTGCTCCAGCAGCCTGCTTTTTTCCGCCAGTTTCAACATGATGATCCCGGAACTGCCGGCATACCTCACCAGCCTCGGCGGGGAGGATTACAAAGGGTACATCATCGGGCTTTTCACGCTGATGGCGGGATTGTCCAGACCCTTCAGCGGCAAGCTGACGGACACGATCGGGCGGGTGCCGGTAATGGTATTCGGTTCCCTTGTTTGTGTCGTTTGCAGCCTGCTGTATCCGCTTGTGGGTTCCGTCTCTGCATTTCTCTTACTGCGTTTCTTTCACGGGTTTTCCACCGGCTTCAAGCCTACCGGTACATCGGCCTATGTGGCGGACCTGGTGCCGTACACCCGCCGTGGCGAAGCCATGGGCATTGTAGGGCTGTTCAGTACTATCGGGCTTTCTCTGGGGCCTTCCATCGGCGGACAGATCGCGCATATGTGGGGCATCATGAGCATGTTCAGGATATCGGCAGTTTTTGCCCTGTTGTCCGTCGTGATACTCATTGGCATGAAGGAAACACTGCATAACCGGCAGACCTTCAGCCCCACTTTATTAAAGATCTCCCGGCATGAAATATTCGAGCCGCTGGTGTGGGCGCCGGTGGTCATCACTTTTCTCACCTACTTCAGCTACGGCGCGCTGCTCACCGTCATTCCGGATTTCAGCGCTTACCTGGGCATGGAGAATAAAGGACTGTTCTTCACTTTTTTCACCGCCAGTTCCATTGCCATACGGCTTGTTGCGGGCAAGGCATCGGACAGGTTCGGGCGGGTGCCTATGCTGAAGATATCGGCAACGCTGATGGCAGTGTCCATGCTGATGATCGGGCTGGCGCATACGCCGGCGGCGCTGATCGCTGGGGCGCTGGTGTACGGTGTTTCACTGGGTATCAATTCCCCGGCAGTAACGGCCTGGACGATCGATCTGGGGAGGCCCGAGCACAGGGGCCGCGCGTTGGGAAGCATGTATATTGCTTTGGAAGCGGGTATAGGGCTGGGGGCCTTCTGTTCAGCGGAATGGTATAACAACAAACCGGAGCATTTCTCTACGGTATTCTTCATTATGGCGGCCGTGACCATCTTTGCCACCATCTACCTGATGTTCATTTACCGGAACAAGTATGTGCGTTACATGCGCAGGAGCCTGAAACTCCGCGCGCGTCACTAAGCCTTGTAAATACCTCTTTCAAACAGGATCTTGCCCAGGAATACCTGCGCGATGGACCTTGCTTTGACCCTGGCGGTGGAAGCCCTCGGGCCTTCAAACAGTTCGTCCAGCGTCTGGTTGAACAACAACAGCCATTGATCAAAATGTTGGCCATCCACCGGCAGGGTGCGGTGTTTGGGGAAGGGGCGGCCATGATACTCCATGATGCCCAGCAGCTGTGCGCCCCAGAACTTGTACATGGTTTCCAGATGCGGCGTCCAGGCATCAGGGGCTATGCGCTCCGCAAAAACAGGCCCCAGCAGTTCATCCTGCCGGATCTTGTCATAGAACGTATCTACCATCAATTGTATGTCCGCCATTGTTGCTATGTCTCTCATGATACCCCAAAGTTCCGGATTATTGTACAACCGGCCGATGACCGTGGTCATGTTTCAGACTGCGCGACAGTCATTACAGTTTGCCCGGATAGCTTCCGGAGCCTTTAATGCGTCACATATTCTGCCGCATTAAAGCTGCTCGTAAAGTTTCCGCAACCTGTCACGCGTCATTTTCTGCTGCCAGTCCTTTCCCAGGGCATTCTCCCACAACGGCGCCAATCCCATCGATACATCGATCATCTTATCGAAATCAGCATCTGTCAACCCTTTGGTAATATGCTGCGGAATGGCGACCTGGTGTTTCTCTACCATCTGCTTGAATTCCTTCACGCCTGCGGGATAAAATTCTTCCAGCTTGTCAAACACAATGCAGTTGCCCACGCCGTGTTTGGTGCCAAGCAGGTAACTCAGGCCATAACTCACCGCATGGGCCACGCCTACCTGTGAATAGGCGATACTCATGCCGCCTGCGTAGGAAGCCATCATCAGTTTCTCATCGGAATCCCCGTCCCAGTTGCTTTTGTGCAGGTAGATCTCCTGGCACAATTCCAGCGCCTTTTCACCGTAGGAACGGCTGAAAGCGTTGAGGTACGTGCCTTCCAGGGATTCGATACAGTGGATATAACAATCCATTGCCGTATAGAAACGCTGGTTGACCGGCGCACCCTGAATCAGTTCGGGATCCAGCACGATCTGGTCGAACGGTGTATAGTCGGAATTCATGCCCAGCTTTTTCGTCGGGCCGGTCAAAACGGTTGTTCTGCTCACTTCCGCACCGGTGCCGGACAACGTGGGAATGCCCACCTTATAGACTGCCGGATTCTTTATCAGGTCCCATCCCTGGTAATCGGCGGATGATCCGGGGTTGGTCATCATCAGGGATACGGCCTTGGCCATGTCCATTGTGGAACCTCCGCCGATGCCGATGATTCCGCTTACCTCGCCGAATTCCGCTTTCAGTTCATCACGCAA
The DNA here is from genome assembly GCF_008086345.1 of Chitinophaga sp. XS-30. Lineage (NCBI taxonomy): Bacteria > Pseudomonadati > Bacteroidota > Chitinophagia > Chitinophagales > Chitinophagaceae > Chitinophaga > Chitinophaga sp. XS-30. The sequence goes on from NZ_CP043006.1 coordinate 952,146, forward strand.
ACGGTCCACATAAACGGTCTTTGGCTCATGGGTCACATCGATGAACACTACTTTGTCTTTGCCGCGCAGCGGAATGCGGGAAACAAAGGACGGATCGCCCTCAAAGAAATGGTCCACAAAAAAGATCATCGGCGCATCGCCCTTACGGTGCGGCGCAATGATCTCGTCCACCTGGTTAAAGGCCCCGCGGCCGAAGATCACGTATCCAACCAGTTTAAAATTCCTGAATTTCATCTGTTACAGATTAATATTTGTTCCGTTCAGCGATGAGATGAGCGGTATTGGTTTAATTGTTTTCCAGCAGTTTTGATGCCCTGTCCAAATCCTCCGGTGTATCGATCTCCACGCCCATATATTCGGTCACCACCATCTTTATGGGAATACCGTTTTCGAGGTAGCGCAGGCATTCTATCTTTTCGGTGGATTCCAGCATGCTTACCGGTGTTCTGGTAAATTCCAGCAGGGCTTCACGGCGGAAAGCGTAGATGCCGATATGTTCGTAATAACTGGAGCCGGAGGAGGTATCGCGCGGATAAGGGATCACGGAGCGGGAGAAGAAAAGTGCATTGAATTTCTTGTCCACCGCCACTTTCACGAAATTGGGATCTTCAATATCGTTCCAGTCCGTCAGCTCCTGCATGAGCGATGCCACCTGCACCTTACGTCCTTCTTCTCCTTCAAAGACCTGCATCAGCTTTTCGAGCGGTTCTTTCTGGGTGAACGGTGTATCGCCCTGTACATTCACAACGATCTCCACATCTTCCATTGTTTCCACGGCCTCGGCTATCCTGTCGGACCCGCTTTCGTGCTCACGTTTGCTCATCACCGCCCTGCCGCCGTTCCGGATGATCTCGTCATAGATAACATCGCTGTCCGTCACCACCATTACCTCATCAAAAACACCGGTGCCACGTACGGCTTCATACGTGCGCCAGATCACGGTTTTACCGGCCAGCGGGGCCATCAGCTTCCCCGGGAAACGGGTTGCAGCATAACGGGCGGGGATCAATGCAATTTTCTTCATTGGGTTGGTCTTGGGTTTATAAAACGCTTTTCACAGCTGCCGCCAGCTTCGCAGCCCTTTCCTGCAGCTCCTGGTCTGTCCATGCGAGGCTGATGGGGAAGGATATACAACGGCTGATGATCGCATCTGAAGCGGGAAATTCTTTTGTTTTATACACTTCCATGGCCTTTGCCAGCGGTGCGGCAAAGGGGTTGAGCGTGGCGCCTGCTTTAAAATGATTCCATTTGCGGAAGTAATGCCAGTTATTGTCGAACCAGTAAAATGCCGGCAGGCCCGCAGCTTTGATGGCCGTGGTGGCTGCGCGGGCGGTGCTTTCATCCGGCAGGAAGAAGGACAGGTGCGTAGCGCTGTCCCCCGCTTCATCGGGAATACGGCGGAAAGTGACCTGCGGGATTTCGCTCATGGCGGATTTCAGCACCTGCTTGCTGTTGCGCAGAATGGCCAGGAAACGGTCCAGCTTGCGGATCTGCGCCAGGCCAACGGCTGCATGCAGTTCGGAGATACGGAAGTTGAAACCCAGGTGCGGATGGCCGTCAGCGCCCCGGTCAGCACCCCCGAGGTGATCGTGACCATGGTCTGAATAAGCATCCGCCCTGGTGTACACGGCCTCATCATTAGTGATGATGGCGCCGCCTTCCGCGCAGGTGATGGTTTTCACAAAATCGAAAGAGAATGTACCGGCATTGCCGATGGAGCCGAGGGCTTTGCCTTTATAGGTTGCGCCGGTAGACTGGCAGGCGTCTTCCAGCAGGAGCAGCTGGTGTTCACGGCAGATATCCAGCAGGGCATCCATGTCCGCCATCGAACCGCACATATGCACCGGCATAACGGCTTTTGTTTGCGGAGTGATCGCCGCTTTTACGGCAGCGGGAGCAAGGGTAAGGGTGTCGTCTACATCTACCAGTACCGGTGTGGCGCCAACCGACAGCACCGCTTCAAAGCTGGCCACAAAGGTGAAGGTGGGCATGATCACCTCATCGCCCGCACCAATGCCCAGGGCCGCCATAGCCGTTGTCAGCGCCGTAGTGCCGCTGGAGGTCAGCTGCGCGTATTTCACATTGAAACGCTCGCAAAGGGCCTGCTCCAGCTCCTTTGCCTTCCATATTCCTTTGCGCGGGCCTTCGAAGCCATAACGCATATAGATGCCTGTTTCCAGCACATCGTTTACTTCTTTTTTTTCTTCAGCGCCAAATAGTTCAAATCCTGGCATATTGATCAAGTTTTTATTTTTCCGGAACGATTGTGCAAAGGTAGTATAATCAAGGTATGCATAAATGACAAAAACTGTTTATCTTTTGCTAAAAATCTGCCATGCGTTCACTCGTCATTATCATAGCGATATTCACCTTAACAGGGCCGCTGCAGGTCGCTGCCCAGTCAAATGACATTGCCAGTATCCGCACGCTGATGGATGCGCAGACCAGCGCCTGGAACGCGGGAGATATCGACGGTTTTATGGCGACCTACTGGCAGTCGGATTCCCTTCTTTTTGTGGGCAAGAATGGGGTTACTTATGGCTGGAAGGGCACGTTGGCCAATTACAAAAAGAACTACCCGGACAAAACGGCGATGGGCACCCTCTCTTTTAACCTGCTGGAATTTAAAAAACTCGCCGCCGATGTGTATTTTGTAGTAGGCAAATGGCATCTGGCCAGGACCATCGGTGATCTCTCGGGGCATTTCACACTCGTGATACGCCGGATCGGTGGCGAATGGAAGATCGTGGCCGATCACAGCAGTTAAAAATATCTTTGTATGATAAAGCATTACCTTCTCTTTCTGGCCCTCGCTGCCGGCACAGCCTGCAAGGGGCAGGATTGTGACATCCTTATCCGGAATGCCAGGATCGTGGACGGAACGGGGAATTCCTGGTATTATGGGGACCTGGCGGTGAAGGATGGGCGGATACTGGGAACCGGCCGGCTGCCGGAAACCCTGAAGGCAACACGAACAATTGACGCAGGCGGCCTGGTTGTGGCGCCGGGGTTTATTGATGTGCATACCCATATTGAAGGGGATGACTTCAAGGTACCCACTGCCGATAATTTCATTCACGATGGCGTGACCTCTGTAATAACCGGCAACTGCGGCTCTTCGCATACCGATCTCTCCAGGTATTTCTTTCAGCTGGACAGTATGAAACTTTCCATCAATGCCGGTTCCCTGATCGGGCATAATGATGTGCGCCGTGCGGTGATGGGCAGTACGGACCGTGCGCCCCGCCCGGAAGAACAGCAGCAGATGGAAGCGCTCGTGGAAAAAGCAATGCAGGATGGGGCCGTGGGCCTCTCTACCGGGCTGATCTATTTGCCGGGATTGTATGCCCGTACGCCGGAAGTGGTGGGCCTGGCAAAAGTGGCGGCGGAATACGGCGGCGTATATGCCACGCATATGCGCAACGAAGGGGATGCCGTAGAAGCGGCCATAGAAGAAGCGCTGACGATAGGAAGAGAGGCGAATATCCCCGTGGAGATCTCTCACTTCAAGATCGGCGGCAAACAGAACTGGGGGCGTTCGAAAACTACGGTGGCCATGGTGGAAAAGGCGCGCCGGGAAGGGCTGGAAGTAACGATCGATCAGTATCCTTATACGGCCAGCAGCACCAGCCTGCGTACCATGCTACCTGACTGGGCGCTGTCCGGCGGAACGGACTCGATCACCTGGCGCCTGCAGGACGCCGCTACCCGCAAACAGATCGCTGACGAAATGATCGCCGTGTACAAACGCCGGAAGCTGAAGCACCTGGATTATGCGGTGGTGGCCTATTACAAAACAGATACCACACTGAACGGGAAAAATATCGCGGAGATCAACAAACTGCGGGGAAAACGGCCGAAGCTGCGGGAGGAGGTGAATACCGTGCTTGACCTGCTGGCACAGGGGAATGCCGGCATGGTATTCCATGGCATGAGCGAGGCTGACGTGAAATATATCATGCAGTATCCTTTCAATATGTTCGCATCTGATGCCAGTATCCGGGAATATAATGTAGGCGTGCCGCATCCGCGCGGCTACGGTACGAATGCGCGTGTGCTCGGGAAGTATGTGCGGGAAGAAGGGGTGTTGCGGCTGGAAGAAGCCATCCGGCGGATGACCTCCCTCCCTGCGCAGAAATTCCGCCTGCAAAACAGGGGATTGCTCGTTCCCGGATATGCGGCGGACATTGTGATCTTTGATCCTGCCACGGTTAAAGACCTTTCCACTTTCACGGAACCGCATCAATATTCAACCGGTTTTCAGTATGTGCTGGTAAACGGAAAGGTAACGCTGGATAACGGAAAACATACCGGGATCAGGAACGGGGAGGTATTGCGATTGCGGTATTAGTTTGCAGTTGCGGTATTTGGCCGGAACTGCTTTTACTTTTCGCGGTCGGTACCGGGCCCCAGGGACAGCAATACGCTGCTGATCACAGACAGCACTACGCTGAACAAAAGCGCCCACCAGAAATTATCTACTTTGAATCCCTTCACCAGGCTGCTGGCCCACATTACGATCAGTGCATTGATCACCAGCAGAAAAAGCCCGAGGGTCAGCACGGTGACCGGCAGGGTGAGGATCACCAGCACCGGTTTTACGATCAGGTTAAGCAATCCCAACACGATCGCTACCAGCAGTGCGGTCGTGAAGTCAGAAATAGATACCCCCGGCAGAATATACTGCGCCAGTAAAGCTGCCAGCGCAGTAACAAGGATACGGATGAGTATTCCCATAGTGAGGCTGTTGTTTGTTATTGTACCTTTCAAATTACAAAAATAGGCGCAGAAAGTTCACAGACACCTATATCACGATCAATTCATAAAAATCCTCCCGGTTATAATACTGCTTTGCCAGCTGTTGCAGTTCTTCGGCAGTGATCGTTTTGATCGTGCGGATATTATTGTAAAAGTAGTGCTCGTCGAGATCGTTCAGGATGAGATTCTTCCAGCGCTGGATCACCTGGAAAGCACCATCGAGGTCTCCAAGGATGGAGCCGATCATGAAGTTGCGTACCAGGCTCAGCTCTTCTTCGGATATGATCTCCTTTTGCAGCAATTCCAGTTCCTTGTATATCTCCGCTACGGTGGCTTCACAAACATCCCGCCCGGCTTCGGTCTGGATATTGATGGCGCTGGCCTGCCGGAAATTATACATCTGGGAATGGATGCCGTAGGTATATCCTTTTTCTTCCCGGATGTTGCTCATCAGCCTTGATCCGAAATACCCGCCAAATATGGTGTTGAGCACCAGCATTTTCGGGAAATCAGGGTGATAGCGGTTCGGGAAAGGCCGGGCGATGCGCACGGCGCCCTGTACACCGTTCTCGTCATTAAAAATGCGGAACTTCCTTTCCTCTGCTGGCAGAATGGGCAATTCCGGCCGGAGCATATGGTTTTCCCCGTTCCAGTTCGTGCTGCCAAAATACCGGTTGAGCAGCGGGATCATATCCGCAGGAAGATTGCCGGCCAGGAAGATCTTGCAGTTGTTGTAGGTATAGTGTTTTTTATAGAAGGCGCGCAGCGATTCCGCCTGCAGCGCATCAAACGCTTCCATGCTGCTGACGCGGCCATAGGGATGGAATTCTCCGAAGAGGTATTTATCGATATGGCGATTGGCCACGAACTCGCATTTCTGCAGGTTCACGGCCAGCTTTTGTTTCATGTTCTGCGTATAGATGGCCAGCTCTTCCTCCGGGAATACCGGGTCCTGGATCACTTCCTGCAGTATGGGCAAAAGGTCTGCCGTATGTTTGGTAAGGCAATGCAGGGTAAAGGTGGCATTTTCGTGGAAGCAGTTCCTGTTGAGATAAGCACCATAGTACTCTGCCATTTCGTTGATCTCCAGCGCGGAGTGTTTGCTGCTGCCGTTCTTCATCAGGAAGTTGGTGGAGGCGGCCACCAGGGAGCCCGTTTCGAACCAGCTGCCGGCGGGAAATACCAGCTCCAGCTGCAGGGTTTCCTGCTCTTCTGACCGGATCACATACACGGGAATCCCGTTATCCAGCCTGAACAGTTCATATGGCTTCAATAAAACTTCAAATTCAACGGCGTCTTTTATGGCGGGTGCCTGGCTTCTGTCGATCATAATTCGTTCCTAGTTTCCTGCGTAATAGTGAATGGTATTGGAGTTCTTTTCCGAGAATATGGTCTGCGCTTCCTGGTGGATATCCGCCGTTGTCACCCTTTCATAATGCTCAAACTCCTTGTTCATAAATCCGGCATCGCCCATCAGTTCATAATAGGCAAGATTGTTGGCGCGGCTCAGCAGCCCCATATCCTCAAAAGCCAGCATGCTTTCCACACGGTTCTTTACCTTTTGCAGCTCTCTTTCCGGAATGATCTGCTGCTGCAGCTTCTCCAGTTCCTCCTGTATGCCCTTTTCAGCGTCTTTCATCTTCACCCCTTTTACCAGTTTGCCTTCAATGGACAACAAACCGGCATCCAGGCTGCCAAAGTGGGCGCAGTCGATATAGCTGAACAGCTTCTTTTCTTTCACGAGCGCCTGGTGCAGGCGTGATGAGCCGCCGCCGCTCAGGATATCGGAGATCAGGTCCGCGGTGTAATACCGCTGGTCTTTCCGGGGATAGATGTGATAGGTTTTGTACAGGGCGTCCAGCGGCACCTTGTTGCTGATCTCCAGCAGGTGCGGCGCTGTCTGCGCCGGTTCCACGGGCAGGTTGCGCACATATTTTTCGCCGGAGGGAATATCCCCGAACCATTTTTCGGCCAATGCTTTCACCTGTGCGGTGGTCACTTTCCCGGCAACGGAGAGAATGGCATTTACGGGGCGGTAATGACGAAAAAAGAAGGCTTTCACATCATCGAGCTTTGCGTCCTCGATATGCGACAGCTCTTTACCGATGGTCATCCAGCGATAAGGATGGCGGCTGTAGGCCAGTTCCCGCATCTTGTGCCATACATCGCCATACGGTTTGTTGATGTAATGCTCTTTAAATTCCTCACAAACCACTTTCCGCTGCACATCCAGGCTTTTCTCTGAAAAAGCAAGGGACAACATGCGGTCGCTTTCCAGCCAGAAAGCGGTTTCCAGGTTCTCCGCCGGCAACTCTACATAATAATTGGTAAGGTCGTTGGTCGTATAGGCATTGTTTTCGCCGCCGGCCATCTGCAATGGCTCGTCATATTCGGGAATATTTACAGATCCGCCGAACATCAGGTGCTCAAACAAATGTGCGAAACCCGTCTGCGCAGGGTCCTCGTCCCTTGCCCCCACATCGTACAGCACGTTCACTACCGCCATGGGTGTGGTATTATCTTCATGAACGATCACGCGCAGACCGTTAGCCAAAGTGAATCTGTTAAAATGGATCATAGCTTGTCTATAGATAAAAATACGGCGCTCACCGGCTTCCGGTTGCGCCCAAACATACAAAGTTAAAACAAAAGCAGCTAGCTACAATATGCTCCGGATCGGGAGTTTCTTAAGGAGCAGCTTCCCGTCGCGCAGCAGCAGCAGGGTGGGGCGTGTGCCGATGTTCTTGAGCTGGTCCCGGTACACCTGCAGGCTATTGGAGAAGTTGTTGTTCACGGCCAGAATAAAATCCCCTTTTTTAAATCCGGCCTTTTCCGCAGGGGAGCCTTTTATCACATCCGTGACCTCTATGCGCCCATCTATCAGGTAGATGATCAGTCCGGTATAGGAATAGTCGAACTGGTCCCGGAAATGGGTGTTGGGCATCAGGTATATCTCTTTGCGGGCATAGTTGAGGGTGATGTTGAACCTTCTCAGCAGGTCGTTGCCGATCATGCCGCCGAGAGAAGGGTAGGATGTGATATTGGTCACATCATCGAACAGGTAGGTAGGCACGTTCCGGAAATTGTAGATGCCAACCCTGAATTCGGTGATGGTGGTGATGAACATCTGCATTTTGCCGCCAAGCCCCTGTGCTTCGGTGGGGATCACCTTTACTTTCCGGCGCTGCAGCAGGGAGCTGTCTTTCACGAACCGGGTACTGAGCAGCAGGCACATCCCGGCGCCGGTATCAAAATAGAACCTGTGGCTGGTTTCGCGCTTGCCGCTGCGCATCGGTGAACTAACCACCGGAATGAAGGTCAGGTTGGGCCGCATGAGGTGCCCTCCGCGGGGATACCGGAAGTTGCCGAAGGTGTACACCAGTATCAGTTCCTTGTCGTAGTCGATATGCACGATGTATTTGCTCAGAAAGCTGTAGCCAATGATCCCGTCTATCTGGAGGCCGTACACCTGGCTGATGAGCTGGTAGTCATTGACGTGAAAGTCAAGACTGTCTATACTCAGCCCCGGAAAGTGCAGTGTGCGGTCGTGTGCGAAGGAAATGTTCTTGCTGGCGCCCAGCCCGCGTACGATCTTGTCTGAGGGTGTCAGGTCGATGCCCAGCCTGATGCAGGTGCCGGTATCCAGCGAAATGCCCGCGCTGCCGGTATCCAGCAGGAACTGAAGGGTGTCGGGATATTCATCCAGCTTTGCCTCCAGTACCACAACACCACCATAATACTGTCTGAAGGGGAAACTGGTGACGAATTGTGCTTCCGGCTCCGTCGTGGTTTCGTCCTGGGCATATACAGTGATATTGCACAGCAGCAGGCTCAGGATAATACATACGTGGAAGTAGATCTTGTGCATAACAGTAACAGGCTCTCCATTAAATTTAGCATTTTACTTCCTGAATACCGCAGCGGATTTATACGAACGGCAAAATGCCCACTTTTCTTACCTTTGATGTCAAGATGCAATTACAGGATTTATACAAAAAGGCGCAGCAGTTTGAGTTTCTGACGGCGGAAGAGGGTGTTTACATGTTTGAACAGGCGCCGCTGGCGGAGCTGATGCAGATCGCCAATGAGTTGCGGAAGCAGCAGGTGCCGCATGGCAAGGTGACCTGGCAGATAGACCGGAATGTCAATACCACCAACGTCTGCACCGCCAACTGCAAGTTTTGCAATTTTTACCGGATTCCCGGCCATAAGGAAGCCTATATCACTGAAATTGATGAATATAAGCGCAAAATAGACGAAACCCTGAAATATGGTGGCGACCAGCTGTTATTGCAGGGCGGGCATCATCCGGAGCTGGGTCTCAGCTTTTATGTGAACCTCTTCCGTGAACTGAAAAGCCTGTACCCGGAACTGCGGCTTCACACCCTCGGCCCCCCCGAGGTGGCGCATATCACCAAACTCGAAAAAAGCACGCATATCGAAGTGTTGCGGGCTTTGCAGGAAGCGGGAATGGACAGCCTGCCGGGCGCCGGCGCCGAGATACTGAACGACCGGGTGCGCCGCCTGATCTCCAAAGGAAAATGCGGGGCACAGGAGTGGCTGGATGTGATGCGGGCTGCTCATAAACTCAATATCGCCACCTCCGGCACCATGATGTTCGGGCATGTGGAAACGGTACTGGAACGTTTTGAGCACCTGGTGGACATCCGCCAGGTACAAAGCGAAAAACCGGAAGGGCATTACGGCTTCACCGCCTTCATCCCCTGGACGTTCCAGGACGTGGATACCCTGCTGGCCCGTATCCGCGGTGTACATAACATGACCACCTCCGAAGAATACCTCCGCATGATCGCCATGAGCCGTATCATGCTGCCGAATATCACCAACATTCAGGCTTCCTGGCTGACGGTGGGCAAATCCGTGGCGCAACTGTGCCTGCACGCCGGCGCCAATGATTTCGGGTCTATCATGATCGAAGAAAATGTGGTCAGCGCAGCAGGAGCGCCGCACCGTTTCACCTATAAAACCATCCAGGATGCGATCCGCGAAGCAGGATTTGAACCGCAGCTGCGTACACAACTTTACCAGTTCCGGGAGATTCCCCCGCAGATCGAGGAGCAGGTGATCAACTACTAAAAGCAGGCATTACAACAACGTTTTTTCTTCGTTTTTATTGTGTCGCGCCGCCTTTACAACCGATTGTATTACATATACTTAAAGGGCCTCACGGCCCTTTTTTCATTCCTTTAACAGTAACGCCAAATTATTGTTAAAGCAGGAAACGCCATGTATCTTTTGCACCCTGTTTACCGTCTAATAGATACTAAAACACTCGAGCGATGAAGAACGAAATGAAATTTTTAAGCGTGGGTGTGCTGGCAGCGGTAGTGTTATTCCTGGCTTCCTGCTCCGGCACAAAGGTCACTTCTTCCTGGAAGGAGCCGGAAGTGAAGCTGGACCAACAACAGAAGATCATGGTGCTGGCCCTCGTAAATGACAGGCAGGACGCTCTCCGGAAGAATATAGAAGCGGAAATGACCGCGCTGCTGAAACAACGCGGCTACGATGCCGTTCCGGCATTTGCCACATACCGGAAAGAAGACCTGAAAGGGCTCTCCGAACAAAATGCCATCAACAAGATCCGAAGAAACAATATCGACCAGGTACTGACCATTGTGATGAAAGACAAATCGAAAGAGAAAAGTTATGTACCGTCCAACGGATTTTATGGTCCTTTTCCCATGTATTACGGCCGGTTCTGGCCCTATTACGGCATGATGAACGACCGCATCTACCGCCCGGGGTATTACACGACCAATACAAGGTACTTCCTGGAGGGCAACCTCTACAGCATGAAAGACAACAAGCTGCTGTATTCCGTGCAAACGGAAACCTTCGACCCCTCTTCTGCCGCAAGGATGGCTGTAGTGTACAGCCAGCAGGTGGTAAAGGATATGACGAGACAGCAACTGATCACCAAACGTTAGCGTAGTACAGTACCGTCATAATCAAAACTGACAGGTGATCTGCCCCCGGGTGGATTGCCTGTTGGTGTTTTAAGGGGGTTTGTTTACCTTACCGGTCTCTGTTATGTTGGAACTCAATGTAAATGAAAATATCCGGCTGAGGCAATTACAGGTGGAAGATGCGCCCGCGCTGTTCCAGCTGATACACGCATCCCGGAAAAGCCTGCGGCGCTTTCTGCCCTGGGTGGACTACACAACAAAAGAAGACGATTCCCTGCGTTTCATTGAACTGATGCAGCGTAAAACAGATGAAGAGGAAGCCGTAGCTTTTGGCATCCTGTACAACGATACGTTATGCGGGGTAGTGGACCTGCACGACTGGGACCATGCGCTGCAGAAAGCCGAGATCGGTTACTGGCTGGCACCGGCCTGGCAGGGAAAAGGAATCATGCTGCATAGCTGCAAAGCACTGATCGGTTACGCATTTACCGCCTTGCGGCTGAACAAGGTAGAGATCCGTTTTGTGCTGCAGAACGACAAAAGCGCACAGATACCCATCAAACTGGGATTCACCAGGGAAGGCATTCTGCGGCAAAGCGCAAAGCTGCACGGGCATTATGTGGACATGGTAGTGATGGGCATGCTGCGGCCCGACTGGAAATACTGAGCCGCCCGGATCAGATATCGCAGATCCCTACGGCCTGTTTCAGCGAACCCAGCTTGTCCGGGCGCTTGGGCACAAATTCCTGCGCCACAAAGCCTTTAAATCCGGTATCGAGCACGGCCTGCATGATGGCGGGGTAGAACAGCTCCTGTGTTTCATCGATCTCGTTGCGGCCCGGCACTCCGCCGGTATGGTAATGCGCGATGTATTGCTGGTTCTCCCGGATGGTGCGGATCACATCGCCCTCCATGATCTGCATATGATAGATATCGTACAATAATTTAAACTGATCGGAGCCGATAGCCTTGCAAAGCTCTACCCCCCAGGCGGTATGATCACACTGGTAATCGGCATGGTTCACTTTACTGTTCAGCAGCTCCATAACGAGGGTGACCTTTTTCTTCTCCGCATAACCCATGATCTTTTTCAACCCGGAGGCACAATTCTCCAGCCCCTGCTGATCATCCAGCCCGTCACGGTTACCTGAAAAACAGATAAGGTTCGTGAATCCGGCCTTTGCCGTTTCATCGATCATATGCTGAAAGTATTCGACCAGCTTGTCGTGATGCTCCAGGCGGTTCCAGCCCCTGGTAATGCCCCAATCCTTGTTATTGCTGGCTACCATGGCGCAGGTAAGGTCATATTTCTTTGCCGTGGCAAAGTCATCCGGCCCCAGCAGGTCGATGGACTGTATACCGATGTCTTTAGCGGCCTTGCACAGCTCTTCCAGCGGAATGCCGTTATAACACCAGGCGCAAACGGAGTGATTGATCCTGCCTTTCAGTTTTTCGCCTACTGCATTTTCATGCGCGGCTACGCGATTGGTGAGGGAAGAGAGGGCGGTGCCTGCCAGAGCCATAGTTGCTACTTTTTTGATCGCATCTCTGCGGGAGTGATGGGTTGTCATATCCACGTGGTTTACAGGGGTGAATTTAACAGAAATTTTTAGTCTGTGAAAGTAACATTTTGGTAGGCTATTTGATTATACTATAAAAAACTGTGCAAATGGAAAGAAAAGCTACCCCCAGTTTGCTTGTTTGCCTGGTGATGGACCTGATCGGCTGCGCCAGTTATGCGGTGCCGCTGCTGGGAGAGGTCAGCGATGTGACCTGGGCGCCGATATCCGCTATTGTCTTTTACCGTTTGTTTGGCGGGCCGGTGGGGATGTTCGGCGGGCTGTTCAACTTCATTGAAGAACTGTTTCCCGGCCTTGACTTCATCCCTACCTTTACCATCAGCCGCCTGGTGATATATCTGCTCAGGCAACGGCAGCCTTATCAGCATGATCTTCAAGCCGGAAAACGGGCCTAGAAGCGCATTCTTCCGCCTCCGCCGCCCCGCATTCCACCGGGCAAACGCATCCCTTCTCCGCGATTGCGGGAAGGCCTGCCGCCAAAGCGGTTCAGGAAATACGTGAAACTCACCATGAAATACTGCTGCAATACCATCGTCTGCGAATCCTCAATATAGTTGTCTTGCACCGTTCTGGACACGCTTACGTTCTGGTTCAGCAGGTCGAATACCTGGAATTTAAGCAACCCCTGTTTCTTTTTGAACATCGATTTTCCCACGAACCCGTTCAGCATTGTGTACTGCACATTATATCCTTCCCCTCTCCCCGTGTTCGCGGTATAATCGCCATCGGCGCCGATACTGAAGCCCAATGGCAGGTTTACGTTCGCATCCAGACTGAAACCGTAGTTGAGGTAATTGTAATTGGCTGTTTTATCGATGCTGAAACGGGCGGAATTATAGTTCACATTACCGCCGGCATTGATATCCAGCAGATCTTTATAGGCAAACACGAGATTGGCGCCCTGCATGATATTGAGGTTGCCCGTGAAGTTCTTCTGGTTGTTCACAAAACTCACTCCACGGCTGTAGCTGACGGAGGTATTGGAATTGAGACTGAGCTGCTTGTCCTGCACCTTGCTGAGCGTGAAGCCATTCACCACATAGGCATTCATGCTATAGGCGCCGTTGACGTTCACCGGCTGGCTGATCTGTTTTCCTTCTTCCGTGAGGAATGTGGCGTTCACGATCTGGTTCAGCACCATGTTGCCGCCCAGGGAGGCAAAAAAGCTGCGCATGCTCACCGGGTCGAAATTATTGAAGGTAATGTTGAGGTTATTGGTAAACGTTGGTTTCAGATCAGGGTTGCCTAAACGGATGTATAGCGGATTGGAGTTGTCCGGTACCGGCTGCAGCTGCTCCAGGCTGGGCTGCTGGGTTTGCCCGCGATAGGAAAGGCGCAGCCTTTTGTTCCGGGAAAAATTGTAGTTGAAATGTGCCAGCGGCGCAAAGTTCACGGTACTTTGCGTGATGATGCTGTCTTTTGTGATATTCTTGCTGTTGAGATTGTTGAATTGCAGATTGAGGCCGAGTGTGTAGTTATATTTCAGGCGCTGCGTTTTTACGCTGAGGCCCGCCTGATGATTGCTGTAGGTATTGTTGAAGGCATTGGTCAGGCTGTCGTCCAGAACGTCATACACATCGCTGATCTTGTCCTTGTCATAAGTGCGGCGGTCCGTTGAACTGAAATTGTTGGTATAGCCGTAGTTGGCTTCCAGAAACCGGTCGTTCCCCAGCGGCTCCGTGTAACTCATGCGCACCCCCAGCCTGCGGCTGCTGTTGGATTGCAGCACTTTCTGGTCTATGGAATCAGTGAAGCGCGTGTTCTTCAGCTCATAAATGGTTTGCGACTGGTTGACGGATTCCCTTTCCGTGCTGCTGAAGCCGAAGTTCAGGTTGGCGCTGAACGTCCGGCCCTTTTTATCGAATTTCTTGCGGAACAGCGCATTTCCGCTGAAGTTCGGGGATTTTGCGGAAGACGAGTTGTAGGTCTGCCCGGTATTCACCGTGTCCCGATCGTTATTCAATGTGGTGTTTCTGCTTTGGGAATAGCTATCGCCCGAGCTGTAGCTGAAATTCGGTGTAATGAGCAGGGAATGCGAGGAATCGATATCGTACTCGATGCGCATGTTGGCACTGTGGCTGCCGTTATTGCTGAGGGAAGCGCTGTTATGGTCCACGTAAGACGATGAATCCGGCTTGGGTTTGTTGGTACGCTGGCTGATGGTTTCATTCTTCCGCTGTACATCGCTCATAAAATAGCTGCCGCTTACACGGAGTTTTTTGGAAAATTCATCACTGAAGTTGATGCCGCCATTCCAGTTGCGCATCAGGCCGTTGCCGCCGTTGGAACTGCCGCCACTGTTCCCCGCACCTCTCATTCCGCCGCCGAAGTTGAAGCCGTCGGAAAAGGTGAACCCGGTATTGTTCACATTATTGCCGCCACCCAGAACGGACAGCTGCTGCCCCTCCCGGAACCGGTTGAAGCTGGCGTTTGCGGAAAAACGGTCATCACTCCCATATCCTGCGGTGGCACGGCCGAAGACGCCCTTTCGCCGGTCCGGCTTCACGGTGATATTGATGGTTTTTTCCCGTTCTCCGTCATCAATGCCGGTGAACTGCGCCTGTTCGCTTTTCTGATCGATGAGCTGGATCTTGTCCACAATTTCCGCCGGCAGATTGCGGGTGGCCATTTTGGGATCGTTGCCGAAAAATGGCTTTCCGTCCACCAGCACTTTCTTCACGGTTTCCCCATTCGCGGTGATCTTCCCTTCCCTGTCCACCTGCACGCCCGGCAGTTTCTTAAGCAGCTCTTCTACCAGGGCGTTTTCGCGTGTTTTGAACGATCCCGCGTTGAATTCTATGGTATCTTCCTTTATCACGATGGGCGGTACGATCTTGATGATCTCCACTTCCTCCAGGTCCAGCCCTTTGTGCCGGAGCGCAAGATTGCCGAGGTCCACCAGGCCGGTGGTGTCTTTTATACTGATCTTGCGGGCCAGCTGCTGGTATCCCAGGAATGATACAACGAGCAGGTAATTTCCCGGCTGCGGGTTTTTGATGGCAAAAACGCCATCCGCGTCGGACACCACACTGGTGAAAACCGCGGAGTCCTTTGCCATCAGCAGGGCCACTGCGGCATTCGGCAGCGCTTCCTTGCTGTTCGCATCTGTCAGCTTTCCTTTGATCTGGCTTTGCCGGGTCTGCGCCGAGGTAACGGCAGTAGCGGCCAGTAACGCCATGGTAGCGAGTAAAGCTCTTATCTTCATATCTAGGGGATAAAGGGTTGATCCGTTCTGCCGTTTTTTTTATTCGGCAGACATCTGTGTCTGAAATCTTTCCATTTGTTCGTTGGCGAACTGCTGCATAATCTGACGCCTTTTCTCTTTCAATTCTTCGCCGGTAATTTGCTCTGCGTCTGCAGGAAGGCTTACATCCGCCAGGGGAACGGGTTTCAATTCCACTTTTTCTGCTACGTAGGACCGTCTGCTGCTTTCGATGGACAATACTACCCCTTTTTCCGGAAGCACGCCGTTAACCGGAGAATACGTAAACGGGATGTCCGTTGTGTACCAGAGCACAAAGGTCTCTTCGCCCTGTTTGGCCGTGGCCTTGTGACAGGTATATCCGGCAATCACCTTCGTCCGGGAAGATTTTTTCAGGGTAGCGGGCTCCTTGAAATCTTCCTCGGAATACCAGGTATGCTTCACCACACTGTCCTTCATCTCTTTCAATACGTTCTGGTATTTTTTCCTGTCAAGATCAATATACGATGCGTTGCTGAGAGGAGGTCGCAGTGAGGACGGGGGGCGGACGGAGCGGGTAACAGGCATGCCGCCGGGGACCGCGGACGTGCTTGCCACAGCGCTGAACATTACCGGACCACCCATGGGGCCACCGCCCTGGGCTTCAACTTTTACCTTTCCGCCCGAAAAGGAGATCACCTGTTTGGAATCGATCACGTCGGGAAGGTCCATAGGCGTGCCGTCCGGGTTCATCGGGGCGGCCGCACCCGAGGTACGCACGCCATTTTCTATTCTTACAACGCGCATCTCGCTCATATCTATCCGTGAGGTCATGGTATATGTTATCGTTCCTGATGTTGTCTGTGCCTGTACGCCGGTTACGGTCGCGAGCAGAAGGGCAAAAAACGTTGTTTTCATGATCATGCGGTTTTGTACTGTAAAGTTGCAGTATGCTGTGGAGGACAGCGGTTAAGCAGTCTTATTTACTGTTAAATAGTGTTAAGCCCTGATCGGAGATGCTCCGGAATTGGATAGCTTTACATCCGATGCGTAACAGAATCCGAAATATACTTATCCTGATGTGTACCTGCATACTGGGTATTTTTGCCTTTCAGGGTTACTGGCTGTATAATTCCTACCGCCTGAATCTGGAAGGGTTTCATAAGGATATCAACGATGCGCTCCGCATGGCGGTGTTCAATAAGCAGTTTACGGATGCCGCGCGGTATATCCGTTACCGGACTTCCGGCGCTTTTCCTTCTGCCGCCTCCGTCCCTGTCGTTCCCGGGCAGGGTATGAGCACAGTGGTTTACCTTGAAACGCATACCATAGAGGATTCTTTACCGGGGCGGGCCGGGGTGGCGGGACGCGTAATTGAAGGCAGGCTCGCCGAAGACATACAGCCGGAGAAAGGGTCGCGTGTTCATGCGAACCCGCCTTTCCGCAAAAGGATGCGTACACAGCACTGGACAAGGAGCGACAGCATCTACCGTACAGATTCGGCGCGGCCGGGAATGGTTGCCATGCGCGCCATGGCGCTGGACGATGCCGGAACGCGGGTATATGCGGATTCCATGGCCCAGAGCATTTCCAATATGCTTATCCTCAACAAATTCTACGGAGAGCAATTCTCCATTCAGAAGCTGGATTCCGCTTTCACCGGCGAACTGCTGAGCCGCGGCATTACAACGGACTTCCGGCTGGATACCATGACCTTTCCCGGAAGAGACTCCGTATCCGTAACGCGGGAGCATCAGCCGGACCTGCTGAAAACGGCCCGCATCCCCTTCAACCCGCTGAGCAACATCCTTGTGCAGGCTTCTTTTAACAGCCCCATGAGGCTGATCCTCGGGAAAATGACGGGCACCCTGCTCAGCTCCGCGATCCTGCTGATGCTCACCGTGCTCTGTTTCCTGTATATGCTGCGCACCATCCTCCGGCAGAAAAAATTGTCAGAAGTGCGGAACGACTTCATCAACAATATGACGCATGAGCTGAAAACGCCCATCGCTACCGTATCGGCTGCGGTGGAAGCCATGCAGAACTTCAACGCGCTGAACGACCGGCAAAAGACCCGGCAGTACCTGGATATTTCCCAACAGGAGCTGCAGCGCCTGGGCGACCTGGTGGAAAAAGTGCTCCACATCGCCGCAGAAGAAAAAGAAGATATGGAACTGTTCCGCGAACCGGTGGACCTCAACGAGCTGATCCGCCACATCATCGTCAACCACCGCCTGAAAGCCAACAAAAAAGTGGATTTCACCTATACCATGCTGGCCGATCCGGTGGTGAATGTGGACAAAACCCATCTGTCCAATGCGCTCAACAACCTGGTGGACAATGCGATCAAATATTCCCGCGACCCTGCGGAGATCACGATCCGCGTGGCCCGGCAGCAGGACCGGTTGCAGGTTTCCGTAACGGACAACGGCATCGGTATCCCGTATAATTATCAGGACAGTATCTTTGAAAAGTTCTTCCGTGTGCCTACGGGCAATCTGCACAACGTCAAGGGTTTCGGGCTGGGGTTGAGCTACGTGAAAAAGATCATCGAGAAACATGGCGGCAGTATCCGCGTGAAAAGCGAGCCTGAAAAAGGCAGCGAGTTTTTACTGGAAATCCCCCAGGTATGACCCCTTTAAAAGAAAACATCATGAATGCGAGCATATTACTGGTAGAAGACGAATGGCAGCTTGCGCAGATCGTGAAAGACAGCCTGGAAATGCGGGGCTTCCGCATGTTCTGCGCGAAGGACGGGCGGGAAGGGCTCCTGCTTTACCAGGAGCAAAAACCGGATGTCATTGTGCTGGATATCATGATGCCCAATATGGACGGCTTTACGTTCACCTCCGAGATCCGGAAGGCGGACAAACAAACGCCCATCATCTTCCTGACCGCCAAATCGCAGACGGCGGACCTGGTGAAGGGTTTCGAGCTTGGCGGTAATGACTATCTGAAAAAACCCTTCAGCATGGATGAGCTGATCGTGCGTATCCGTTCCCTGCTGAGCCGCTTCCAGGCATCCGCTCCCGCAACGGAAGAAAGCACGGTGGTTGCCATTGGCCAGTACAGCTTCAATTACACCAAGCAAACGCTTACCCGCAACAATATCTCCGAATTTCTTTCCCACCGCGAAGCGGAGGTGCTGTGGCGCCTGTGCAAACACCGCAACCAGGTGATGGAGCGGAAGCCGATACTGATGGACCTCTGGGGCGATGATAATTTCTTCAATGCGCGCAGCATGGATGTGTTCATCACCAAGTTACGGCGTTACCTGAAGGAAGACCCGCGCATACAGATCGTGAACATCAGGGGCGTAGGCTACAAACTGATCAGTTGAACATGCCCGTTGCTCCGGGTTAACTGAAGAGGTAGAGCACATCTTCTTTGGAGAGCTTCTTGATGAAGCCGGAGTCGTCCGCAATGATATCTTTCACGAGCGATTTTTTTCGTTCCTGCAGTTCCAGTATTTTTTCTTCCACGGTATCCTTGCAGATCATGCGGTAGGCGAAGATGCTTTTCGTTTGCCCGATACGGTGCGTACGGTCGATGGCCTGCTGTTCCACCGCGGGGTTCCACCAGGGGTCCACGATGTACACGTAATCCGCAGCCGTGAGGTTCAAACCCACGCCACCGGCTTTGAGCGAAATAAGGAATACCCGGCAATCTTCGTTGTTCTGGAAATTCTGGATGGCCTTTTCCCGGTCTGTGGTGGAGGTGCTGCCGTCAAAATACTCATAGGGTATTTTCATGTGCGTCATCCGTTCGCGGATCAGGCCGAGCATGCCCAGGAACTGGCTGAACACCAATACCTTGTGATGCCCGCTGTTTTCGGCTATTTCGCGCGTCAGCTCATGGAGCTTGACGGAGTGGTTAGGGTATTTCTCAGCTTCATTGAGGATGGCCGGCGAGTCGCAGATCTGGCGCAGTTTCATCAGCCCCTGCAGGATCGTCAGCTGGCTGCGTTCCATGCCCTGGTCTTCTATCACGCCTAATATCTTGGAACGGTACGTGTTGCGGTAGGCATCGTAAATATGCCGCTGCTCGGCGTCCATCTCGCAAAAGATCACGGTCTCGATCTTCTCCGGAAGGTCTTTGGCCACCTGCTCTTTGGTGCGGCGCAGGATAAAGGGATAGATGAGCTTTTTAAGATGCTCTTTGCGCTCCTCATCCTGGAACTTGTCGATAGGCGTGGCAAATTCATTGCGGAAGAAGTCCACACTCCCCAGCATGCCGGGATTGAGGAAGTTCATCTGCGCATAGATATCGAAGGTGTTGTTCTGCATCGGCGTACCGCTCAACGCAATGCGGTTGCGGGTATTCAGCAGCTGCGCGGCCTTCGTTACTTTGGATTGCGGATTTTTGATCGCTTGTGATTCATCGAGTATCACATAATCGAAATCCATTTTCATCAGCAATTGCACATCACTGCGCAGGGTACCGTAAGTGGTGATCAGCACATCGAATTTCTGCAGTTCACCGGAATCGCGCATACGGGCGGGGCCGTGATGGATATGATAGGTGATGTCCGGCGTGAATTTTTTGATCTCGTTCTCCCAGTTATAGATCAGCGTTGTAGGGCAAACTACCAGTACCAGGCATTGCTGGTTGATGTTCTTGTAATGCTGAACGAAGGTGAGGGCCTGTACGGTTTTACCAAGACCCATATCATCGGCCAGGATACCGCCCCACTTCACTTCATCCAGGTAATTCAGCCACTGGAAACCGCTTTCCTGGTAGGGACGGAGGTTGGCGTTCACATTCGCGGGCAGGTCCACCGTTCTGATCTCATCGAACTGCAGCAGTTTGCGGCGTTTCTCATCCAGTTCCACAAGAATGGCTTCATCATCAATGAACTCGTACAGTTCATCGATCACGGAGAAGTTGTATTTGCTCAGCTTCAGTCCGCCGCCTTTATCTTTTTCTTCCCCAACCTTGAAGAGCAGGGAATATTTTTTCAGCCATTCTTCCGGCAGCAGGCCCAGGGTACCGTCCGCCAGTTGCACGTAATTCTGTTTGTTGGCCAGTGCCCGCTTGATATCGCGGATGCCTACTTTCTGATCGCCATACAGCACTTCCACCTGCGCATCAAACCAGTCGATACCCGAACTGATCTGCAGATTGGTGACCGGCTTGGCCTGGTTGAAGCGGAAGTTGCGCAGGTTGTCGAACCCGAAAATGCGGACATCCATTTCCTTCAGCGCGTCAAAGAAGAGGAAAAACCAGTTGTTCTTCAGGGCTTCCTTGGAGCGGAGGAAGAAATAATTGTAGTTGCTGAGATTGGCAAAATTGGTATGGAGGGTGCGCAGCCTGGCCACGAAAGCGTTCTCTGCTTCCTTGTTCCGGTGAATAATGAGCACTTTATTCCCTTCCTGTACGGTGATGCGGGTATCGTCATTCCATTCCACTTCATGCCCGTGATAGGAAAAGCCGGGCTGGATCACGAAGGTCTCCCCCATTTCCTTCAGGTACACGCGGCTTTCCGGCACTACATCGTCCACTTCGGAGAGCAGGGCGGAATCGAACTGAACCGCATAGTTCTTTCCGAGGGGCAGCATGACATCTTTCAGGAAGTCCTGCCACTCGGAGGACGGTACTTTCAGGGCGCTCATTTGCTGGTAGCGCATGATGCTGATGCTGTCCTGGGGGTTTTTGAAATGGTAGATGCTGCCGTTGTGCAGGAAAAGCATGGGGCTGGCCCACTGGTTTTCGGAAACGTTCACCGGCTGGTCTTCAATATCCACCCAGGCGGTCACTTCCACATGCCCATCGGCCGATGATGCTTTGAAATATGGCTGCAGCGGCTCTTCCTCCACCTGTACGGGTTGCAGGTTCTTGGTCTTGAAGCTCTGCCCGTCCCGCAGGAGGAATACCAGGCGGTGTTCCGTTAGCATGGGAAACAGTTTTACCAGCTTTGGGTGCAGGTATTCAACGATCAGCTCCATGGTTTCCATGGGCAGGCCGTCTTCGTTCTCATGCATGATATTGTCCCAGATGCCGGCGAAAGGCGAGTTCTTGTTGAGGAACTTGCTCACTTCCGCATGCTGGATCTTTCTGATGGGTGTGATAAGGTCGCGGTCCCGTTCCTTGAACTGGTAGAAATCCACGTATTTCCCAAGGTCCAGTTTGCTCACGAGGGAAACGAATTCCGTTTCTTCTTCATTGGCGTCTCCGCTGACCAGTTCTGCCTGAAAATAGGGGAAGAGGGTATCGTTCGCGTTCAGCACCACGCCGAGGCGGCGTGTAACCGTGATCGTTTCTTCCTCCGCAGGCTCCTGTTTCACCGGTACCGGTGCTTCCACTTTTTTGATGGACGGGTCCAGCACGCGCAGGAAGGGTTTGCCGTTAAGATAGGAAAATGTGAATTTCCCCTCGAGGTCATCATTCAGGGAGTATCCGTAAAGTGCCAGGAGCTTGTTCTTTTCCTTGTCCCAGTTGCGTAAAGTATCGAAATAGAACGGGCCGTGCGCATTCAGCAGCTGCAGGAACAGTGCGGTCTTGTGCACGCAAAGCGGATGCTCATGTTCATCGCAGACGCAATGGGTATCGAAATTCCTTTCTTCGTTGCGCTGCAGGATGAGCGTATATTTTTTGCCTTCAAACTTCAGCTCCGCCTCTACTTTTTCATCTTTTGCCGATTTGATGACGGCTTGCGTTTTCCGGAGGATGCGTTCCGCTTCCGCCATGATAGCGCTGGAAGTCAGGAGCTTCACCGTTTTCAGGTCTATCGATTTCATTTTGATCAGCGTATGCTGCTGATCGTATTGCGTTTCGTAAGATTCAAAATGATTCCTGTCCAGCATTTCCTGCAGCTGGAAGAGCGCAGCGGCCTCATGGCGGCAGATATCGCCGAGATTGTAGGGGCACTGGCAGCGAACGCTCATGGTTGCCGGCTCATGGTATTTGCTGATAGACACCTTGTAATAGTTGGCGTGGGTATCGCTTTTTACGCGGAATATGGCGGATTTCAGCACCGGATCTCCTTCCAGTAATTCCACGCCGCCTGTGGCGAATATGCGTTTACCCCTGCGGATCACCTCATCAGTGCCGTTATTATAAACATATTTTAATAAGTGGGGTAGCGACATGCTTTTCCTGCGATTGCCTCCTTTTACACGAACCGGGGCTATAAATTCTGTTTAAACGGCTCGTAAAAAGGCAATCCACAAAAGTAAGCATAAAATTTCAAATCGGGGCCCCTCCTGTGGCCCTATACGAAGCCATTTCAAAAAAATGTGCAACTCAAACGGTAATTTATCCATTGAGTGAGGGGGCAGGAGCGCACTACTTTTGTAAAAAACTTTTCTATGGGAAACACACGCACTATTGACAACGAAAAAGCCCTGAACCTTGGCTATCTGATCCTCCGCCTTGGCGTGGGCGTGCTGTTCTTTATATTCGGCTGGATGAAGTTTGCCGGTGGGGAGCAGTTATGGCAGGGTGTAGGCAGCGCAATGGGAACACTGGGCATTACCGCCTGGCCGGTTTTCTGGGGGTTGCTGGCCACTGCGGCCGAATTCCTGGGCGGACTTTTGCTGATACTGGGCTTGTTCACCCGTTTCGCCGCGCTTTCCCTGGTGCTCACCATGATCGTGGCGGTAGTCTTTAAGCTGAGCACAGGCGCAGGAATGGCGGAATTTTCCTCTCCATTCACCATGCTGCTGGTCAATATTTTCTTTATGCTGG
The DNA here is from genome assembly GCF_008086345.1 of Chitinophaga sp. XS-30. Taxonomy (NCBI): domain Bacteria; kingdom Pseudomonadati; phylum Bacteroidota; class Chitinophagia; order Chitinophagales; family Chitinophagaceae; genus Chitinophaga; species Chitinophaga sp. XS-30. The sequence goes on from NZ_CP043006.1 coordinate 975,278, forward strand.
CCGGTGGCGGGGTGTATTCAGTGGACCATATCCTGAAACTGAAAAAACGGTCCGCTTCGATCGTATAGTGAGCTTGCTCAAGACGCAGCCTGCTGTCACGGGCAGATACAGCGCATGCAGCAAAAGCGGCACAGCCAAACTGAAATGCCCCCGGAAAGTCAGCTGCTTTCCGGGGGCATTTTTATAGCTGGAAAATACGATAACGGACCCGGCAGCGCTCTACTTCCCTTCGATCACCAGCTCCCCATTCCGCAGGATGGGCAGTACATTGGCGCCGTCGTTGGTCAGGCAGTAGCGGATATCTTCCTCCAGGCCGAATTTAGCGAGCCGCTGGAAATGCGAGGCTTGTTTCATATAGCCGAAAATATCGGCTTTGGCGGAGTTGTACAGTGTTTCGGCAGTCAGTGCGGAATCGCAGTTCATCTCAAAATGCGTTTTTATCCGGCTGACCACAGCGCCGGCAAACAGGGTATCTTCCATGTTCACCCTGTCTTTCCAGGCGGCGCACCCCAGGATCACATTCTGCCCCTGCCCGATCAGGTATTCACATACCGCAGAAATATTGGGGAAGGAACCGGTGACGATCTGTATGGCATCCTTTGCCATATGCAGCAGCTTCGTGCCGTTGGTGGTGGTCAGCACCAGCACTTTCCCGCCGATAAATTCGTTGGGGTATTCAAAGGGGGAATTGCCGTGCAGCAGACCATCAGCGATCTTCCCGTCCCGCTCCCCGGCGGTGATGGCATTGAGCAGGCGCCCGATGCTTACGCATTCTTCAACGCTGGCCACAGGTATCACTTTAGCCGCACCGTTGTAAAGGGCGGTGCAGATCGTTGACGTGGCACGCAGTACATCAATAATTACAACAATACTGTTCTTTACATCGAACAAATGCAGGAGGGCGGGTGATAAACACACTTCCAGCCTGGGTTTGGTATTCTCACTCATGCTTTGTTTTTTAATCCAGGATCACTCTCCACTTTTCAGACTCCGCATATTCCTTAATTATTTTATTCCGTTGCTGCAGCAGCCGTGTCATGTATCGCTTCAGATATATCTTTTCAAACCACTTGCCAAAAATGCTGTACGGCGCCGCGAATTCAAATATATCCATCATCACGGTACCATTCTCGATTTCCCGGAAATGGTGCTCATGCTTCATATAGGCAAAATCCCCTTTTTCCATTTCATCGCAGAAATACGTGTGTTTCTGCATGGCCGTGACCCTGACGGAGAGCTCCCGCATTTTCCGCAGGTGCTTTGCGCGCCAGGTAACCGTCTCATCAAATTCGATCAACCCGCTCGTCCGGCCCTTGATGGCCTGTTCCTGGCGATGTTCCATGCTGCGTTTGTGCAGCGTGATGCTCCGGCTAAGGTCAAAGACCCTGGATGGCGGAGCATGAATGACCGTGGTCAGATGAATAAGCGGCATAGCAGTGATATGGTTTAAAGATATGGTCTTGATGTTGCCGGCAGGCTTTCAATAACGCCGCATTTTCCCGCTAAATTGTATGCCCTCTGCGTATCAGCTGAGGAACGGCACCTTGGAAACACGGGCTTTCAGCGCTTTGTCCCGCACGGCGATATATATTTCTGTGTCAAGTGCTGCGAATGCTGTTTTCACATAGCCCAGCCCGATAGCCTTTTGCAGGGAGGGAGATTGTGTGCCGGAGGTTACCCTGCCGATGACATTGCCTTCTGCGTCTTTGATCTCGTAATCGTGACGGGGAATGCCTTTTTCGATCATTTCAAAACCCACGAGCTTCTGCTGCGCGCCTTCCGCTTTCACTTTCTCCAGGATGGGACGGGCAGTGAAGTCTTTGGTGAATTTGGTGATCCATCCCAAGCCTGCTTCGAGCGGATTGGTACGGTCATCGATATCGTTCCCGTAGAGGCAGAAGCCCATTTCCAGACGCAGGGTGTCACGGGCGCCCAGGCCGATGGCTTTGATGCCTTTATCCTTCCCGGCTTCAAATATAGCGTCCCAGATCTTGTCTGCCGCGCCATCTTTGTCCTCAAAATAGATCTCCACGCCACCCGATCCGGTATAACCCGTTGCGCTGATCAGCACATTTTCCACACCGGCAAAAGTGCCTTTTACGAAAGTATAGTACTTCAGATTGATGATATCCTTGTCTGTCAGCGTCTGCAATGTGCTGGTGGCATTGGGCCCCTGAATGGCCAGGAGACAGGTTTTTTCGGAAATGTTGTGCATTTCCACCCCTTTGGTGTTGAAGCCGCTGATCCAGTTCCAGTCCTTTTCAATATTGCTGGCATTGACCACCAGCATATACACGTTATGCTCTTCAATGCAATACACCAGCAGATCGTCCACGATCCCGCCTTCCGCATTGGGCAGGCAGCTGTACTGGGCCTTGCCGGCAGTGAGCTTTGCGGCGTCATTGCTGGTCACCCGCTGGATCAGGTCCAGGGCGTTCTCTCCCTTGAGGATGAATTCACCCATGTGGCTAACGTCAAAAACGCCCACGCTGTTGCGTACTGTTGCATGTTCATCATTGATGCCGGTGTAGGATATCGGCATATTGTATCCCGCGAATGGAGCCATTTTTGCTCCCAGTGCAATGTGCTTGTGCGTAAAGGGCGTGTTTTTCATCCTTTTGTCTTTTTTTGATCATGGAACGGCCGTAGCGCCGTTTTCATGTGTTGGTTGTTTTTGATGCTGTTTGGTTTGCTCCCCTGCGGGGCCGCGCAAATTTAGTATTTAAGTTTGACTAAAAGATAAAGTCGGGGCGGAGCAGGACAATCCCGTGATAAATACATCAATTGGCCTATTTTTACCAAAAATTCCCCTGCAGTGAAAAAAAGTTACCTGTTACTCCCGCTTGTTTGTATAACACTGGCGGCGTACCCGCAAAAGAAAGCAGACCGTAGAATATTGGCGAACCTGCAATCCCATGTGACTTACCTTTCGAGCGACAAGCTGGAAGGCCGCCGCACCGGAACTGCCGGAGAGCAGCTGGCCGCCGCATACATCGCGGAACAGATGAAGCTGGCCGGCCTCAGCCCCAAAGGCGCCGAAGGTTATCTGCAACCCTTCATCGTCCGGGAAGGGAGAGACCCCGGCCCGCAAACGCTCCTGTCCATCAACAATACCAGACTCGTTCCCGGTGAGGACTTCCTGCCGCTCCCCTTCAGCGCCGTCAAAGCGGCAAAAGGGGAAGTGCTGCCCGGCGTGAATGAAGTAGATAATATCTGGCTGATCGATGTAAAGGAATGGGAGGATGGCAATAACCCGCATGCACTGGCACAGGAAACCTACATTAAAAAGGCAAAGGACGCTAAAGAAAAAGGTGCCACCGGTGTTGTCTTCTACAATGGCCCCGAAGAACGCAGCTCCGTTGCGCGGTGGCTGGATCAGCCGGGGGGCGAAACACTCACCATCCCGGCCGTCTGGTGCAATGAAAAAACCAGCGCGCTCCTGGGAGCAGGCGATGCAGGCGGATTCGAGATAGCCATGCAGGTGGATTTCAAGCCCGTGCGGCGCACCGGTACGAATGTGGTCGGGTATGTGGACAACCAGGCCGCCACCACCATCGTGATCGGTGCCCACTACGATCATCTCGGGTATGGAGAGGACCGGAACTCCCTGGCCCCCAACGAAAAAGCCGTCCACAACGGCGCGGATGACAATGCCAGCGGCACTGCCGCCATGCTGGAACTGGGCCGGATGCTCAAAACATCGAAACTGAAGAACAACAACTACCTGCTGGTAGCCTTTTCCGGGGAGGAACTGGGGCTGTTCGGCAGCAAATACTTTACGGAAAGCAATATCATCCCGCCGGGCAATGTAAATTATATGGTGAATATGGATATGGTGGGACGGCTGAATGACGAAAAAGGCCTGCAGGTCGGCGGCATAGGCACATCACCCGCCTGGGGCGCAATCCTGCAGAAAAGCCTGCCCTCGTCCCTCAAAGTGCATTACGATTCCTCCGGCACCGGCCCATCCGATCACACCTCGTTCTATCGCAAAAATATTCCCGTGCTGTTCCTCTTTACCGGTACGCATGCAGATTACCACAAGCCAACGGACGATGCGGACAAGATCAATTACAACGGCGAGCTCACCGTACTGAAACTTGTGTACGAGATCGTTGAACAGACCAATGCGCGGGAACGCCTGGCCTTCAGCAAGACCCGCGAAATGCAGATGGGCGCCAGTACCCGTTTCACCGTAACCCTCGGCATCATGCCGGATTACACTTATAGCAAGGGGGGCCTCCGGGTGGATGGCATCTCCCCCGGAAAACCGGCAGAGAAAGCCGGGATGCAGGCAGGCGATGTGATCGTTCAACTGGGTGAAACCCCTGTCAGCGATGTGGAAACCTATATGACCGCCCTGTCAAAATTCAAAAAAGGAGACAAGACCACCGTAAAAATCAAGCGGGGGGAAGAAGTCAACGTTTTTGATATCCATTTTTAAATCCGGTTTTTATAACTTGCGGCATGCGTTATCTTTTTCTCACATTGGTGGTGCTGGCAGCGTGTAACCCTGTACGTGAGCGCACGGATACAGCCAACTATGATCTGATCACCGAAAAATGTTTTGTGCTGCGGGAGCATCCTGACCGTTCGGACAGTGTTGTGAATGTGCAGCGCGACAGTATGGTGCGTTTCCTGGAACAACATGATTACAAGGCCCGGTATATGGAAAAGGACAGCCTCGTATTCCGCCGGGTAAACGGCCAGGAGGTGGCGATCGCGCTGCTGCCGCCGAAAGACGCCTGGGAATCCAACGCCATTATTATATTCGATCCTGTAAAAAGCCCGCTGTTCGTAAACCTTCACCGAGGCACAGACCAGGTGAAGCGGTACCTCGGCGAACATTGAACTGATAAATAATATCCCTTGCCTGTACACCAACACATCAGGGTAACAGCCGAAGCAGTAGCACTTCGCTTTACCTCGAAAGACGGTTTTATGGTGCTGCTCAGCAAACGCAGCATTCCCCCGCACATTTTCAAATGGGGCCTTCCCGGAGGGTTCGTTGGTAATGACGAATCGCTGGAAGATGCCGCACATCGCGAGATCCGCGATGAGACCGGCCTCCGCGCAGATTATCTTGAACAGTTCCGCACTTTCGGCGCGCCGGACCGGGACCCGCGGGGACGGGTGCTTAGTGTCGCGCACATCGCCCTGATAAAACCCGCCGCCTCCCGCCTCATCCCCGGCGCAGGCAACAAGGAAGCAAAATGGTTTCCCGTTCGGGAACTGCCCCAGATGGCATTTGATCATACGGAAGTGATCTCATCCGCCCTGGAATACCTGCGCATGCGTATGCGCCACGAACCGCTGGCATTTGAACTGCTTGATGCCAAATTCCCGGTTTCCGAACTGGAAAAGCTCTATGAGTGGTTATATGACCGCCCGGTTGACCGCCGCAACTTCCAGAAAAAGATCCATAATCTTGGCTTGCTGAGCGCTGAACAGGAAAAGTTGAAGCATCCGTTGCAAGGCCGTCCCGCTCAACTATATAGCTTCAACCGGGAGAAATTCTCCGAATTGCGGGAAAAAGGCACGGTGGTGGAAATTTTTGCATAATCTGCTGATTGTCAGATTTCATGTTCTTAAAACACAAAAAAATATATTTCGAACTGGTTGAATATCAGCATTTGTGTATTAAGTACGATAATTGTCTAAAAGTCTTTACTGTGCTGTATTTCAGGTAATTGGGCGGGTTATAGGTAAAATAACCGGCCAGGTGCTGCCGGCCGGTTGCAAAAACAGAAAATTACTGTTGATTCACCCTTTTTACGAACAGGCCTCCTTCCGGCGACCACAGTTACTCCCTCCCGAATATCTCATTCAGTTTCTGCTCCAACGCATCCCCCCGCAGGTTCTTTGCGATGATCACTCCATCCGGCCCAATCAGCAGGTTTGCCGGAACGGCCCTGATGTGGTATTGCAGGGCCACCGCATTTTTCCATCCTTTCAGATCGCCCAGGTTTACCCAGTTCAACTTGTCGTCCCCGATCGCCTTCAGCCATTTTTCCCTGTTGTCGTCCAGCGAAATGCCCACTATCTCGAAGTTGCTGTTCCGGTATTTGTGATAGGCTTCCACCACATTCGGGTTTTCCGCACGACATGGTCCGCACCAGCTTGCCCAGAAATCCAGCAGCACATATTTTCCACGAAACCCGGAAAGCGTCACCGGCCGGCCCTTCACATCCTGCTGTGTGAAATCCGGCGCTATTGCACCCACGGCCGTCAGGCCCTGCTCATACAACGCAGCAGCCAGCGCCTTCCCTTTCCGGCTGTCTTTCAGTGCGGGAGACAAGCCCTCGAAAACCGGTCTTATCTTCATCACATCCGGGTCTTTTCCGGCCAGCTCTGATAATGCCTCCAGGCTTAAATAAGACGCCGGGTGATGTTGAATGTAAATATATTTCAGGCTGTCCCGCTCCGCCCAGGTTCGTTTCAGCAGCGTGGTAAGACTGTCCATCAAGCCCAGCGTCTGCCGCTCCGGTGATGCCGCCCTGAAAACCGCATCCATTTGCAGGCCGGCCTCCTCCGAAGGCGCCAGTACGCCGGCATAATATCGGGCATATTCGGCATTGAGCGGAGAGCCGGAGACCACGGCATTTTTAACGGAATCCCGTCCTTTTATCAACATTTGCCCGTTATCCAGCCATATCAGCCTGGCATCTGCATCATGGCCGGCGTGGCCGATCACGATATGCACCTTCGATGGCTCCTCCACCTGATGATGGAAAACAAAGGCGCCATTTTGCTGTGCGGCAGAGTCGATGATCTTCTGATCGGTCCAGCCCCAGGACGATATTAAATACGCTTTTTCCGTATGCTTCAATTCCGGCAACAATACGGTTATCTGCTGTGCAAAAGACAGCGCGGGCGCAAACGCCAGCCATGCTATCAGAAAGTATCTCATCATAAAGGTTTATACATGCGGAATCAGCCGGGAAGTCAGGCTCCCGGCCGATTTCCTGTGTTATATCAATAACCGGGGTTAGGTGTAAGCGATGGATTAAGCAGCAGATCGTTTTCCGGGATCGGGAAAAGCTGCTTATCAGAATTCCAGGTGGCGTCTTTCAACGGCGCGGCTGCAGCCATTACCGCATCGATGGTCCCCGACCTTTTGAGGTCGAAGAAACGGTTGGCGAATTCGGTGAACAGTTCCACTTTTCTTTCTTTAAGAATGGCCGTCAGCAACCCGGGTTGTGTGGCGGCTGTTGTGGGGAGCAGGCCTGCGCGGATTCTTACGGAATCAAGATCGGCCTGTGCGCCGCCTATGTTGCTCTGCTGCGCACGGGCTTCGGCCCTGATCAGGAACAGTTCGGCCTTACGCAGAAAAATAGCGCGTTCGGCGCCTGCAGCATTCGATCTGAACTTATTGGGGAAGTGGTAGGTAACCGCTGGCGTTACGCCCGTATATTCGGTAGACCGCACCCAGGTGGAAAAGCGGCCATCGTTCGTTTCAAACGCGTCCAGCATGGTATTGTTAAAGGCAACCAGCACAAGGTAAGACGAAGGAGCGTTGGTTATAACGGGCGGCATTGCGTTATTATAAAACCCGTATTCAAAGGCCTTTTCATCATTCTTGTTGGCTATGGCCCAGATCGTTTCCTTATTGATGCCATTATTCGCCAGGAACACCTCGCTTAAGGGGGACAATTTGTAGGCCGGATCTGTCAATACAGCAGTGGCCGCGATCTCTGCATTTTCCCATTCCTTCATATACAGATATACTTTGGCCAGGAAAGCGGTAGCCGCGCCTTTGTTGGGCCTCACCCTGTGCGTAGTGGCGGTCCCGTACCCGTCGCGATACCCGGTGCTTAACATCGCCTCCGCATCCTTCAGGTCCTGCACGATCTGCGCATAGACCAGGTTGACCGGTGTTCTGGGCATACTGCCATTTGTACGGTAGTCCGTCGTCAATACCAATGGCGCATCTCCATACAAATTCACCAGGTAGAAATACAGGAATGCCCTGAGGAAAAGGCTTTCTCCCAGCCACTGGTTTTTGTTGTACAGCACTGCCGATGTACTCCTGATACCCTCTATGGTGGCGTTCACCGCAAAGATCTTCGCATAGATATTGCTCCAGTGGCTGGTATTGGCAGATGTGATGCTATTGGCATAAAAGGCGAGGCTGGTGGTATTGCTCGTGGCGATGGGCATCAGCTCGTCTGTGTACAATCCCGTAAGATAAGGGATATTGGAGCCCGTGGCGCCGGAAAAAACACCGGACCCCGTTAGGCTCAGGAAGTTGCCGGTAACTATGGCGGATACGGAATTGTCGGATACATAGGCATCGGTACCGGCGATGGTGCCTGCCGGCAGTTTGGTATTGTCCAGGTATTTTTCGCAGCCGGTGAAAGCGAATAAAGCAGCGGCTATGATAGTGCTTGTTATGATCGTTCTCATGTTGTTACGCTTTTATAAAGTAAGATTGATGCCCGCGGTGAATACACGCATGGGCGGGATAGTTCCCGCATCCAGATTTTCAGGATCGAGGCCGTCATAACCGGATATGGTCAGCAGGTTTTGCCCTTGCAGGTACACGGACAGGTCTTTTATCCGCATTCTTTGCAGCAGGGCGGCTTTCACGTTATACCGCAGGCTCAGGTTCTGCAGCCTTGCATACGAGGCGTCGCTGTAAGCCCCGCTGCTGGCCTGGTAGTAGAAGTGCCTCGACCAGTTGCTGAAGTCCGCGCTGATTTTCGGTACGTCCGTAACATCCCCCGGCTGCTGCCATCGGTCCAGCCAGAACGTACCGCCGTTAAGGCCCATGTAACCCAGCGGGAAACCTGTCTGCGCCAGCATATTCTTTCCCAGCCGCTTTGTGTACGCGAAAGAAACGTCCAGCGACCATCTCTTATAGGTGAACGAGTTCTGGAAACCACCGTAATATGCAGGAGCAAGGTCGAGGAAAACGGTTTTGTCCTCATTTTTCAATCCGCTCGTATAGTCTCCTTTGGTACCATCCAGGGTTATAAAACTGTAATAGCCGGTCTCCGGATTGATGCCGGCATAATTATACAGCACGACGCCGGTTACCGGTTTGTCCAATACATAATTCGCGTTCAGTGTGGTATTCACAGGCAGCTTGACGAGCCTGCTTTTTGGAATGGAAATATTGAAACGGGTAGACCAGCGGAAGTTCCGGTGTTTGATGTTCAGGGAATTCAGGCTGGCCTCCCAGCCGCTGGTACGGATGGTAGCGTCCGAGTTCACGGCCATGGAGCTCATGCCCGTTACGCTGTTCAGGGGCTGATTGATCAGCTGGTTGGATGAGATGTTCCGGTATGCGCTCACCTCCGCATATATGCGGTCATCAAAAAATCCCAGCTCCAGCCCTATTTCGGATTTCCTGTTCTTTTCCCAACTCAGCAGCGGGTTGGCCAGCCTGTTGGGACTGAGGCCGGTTTTGCCCAGGTATGTTCCGGACGCTGCGCTGTATGTGCTGAGATAAGCAAAGTCGCCCACAGCATCACCACCGATAAGCCCCGTGCTTCCCCTGAGTTTCCCGAAGCTGATAAACGGCGCCAGGCCCTGAAAGAATTTTTCTTCGCTGAAAAGCCAGGAGAGCGCCACTGAACCAAAGTTGCCGAACTTTCTGCCCGGCCCGAATTTGGTAGAGCCATCCCGCCGCCCGTTCAGGTTGACGATGTACTTTTCATCCCAGATGAATTTCAACACAGCATAAGCGCCTACGGAGCGGTAAGGGGTTTCATTAAAGGAGGTCGTTACCCTCGTGCCGACAGAAGGATTGCTCAGCAGCGCATCAGACGCAAAACCTTCGCCATGGATCTCGTTGGAGAAGGACAGCTTGTTATCCAGCCGGCCGCCGGTCCTGATATTCAGGTCACCTTTGCTGAAGACCCGGGTAGAAAATTCGGCATAAGGCGAAAAGCTGATCGTGCGTACGTTGTATACGTTGGACAAGCTGTGCGTTTCAGCGGCGGCATTGGCATAGGTGGGCGGTTTGGCCGTAGTGGGGTATGCCATGAACTCGCGGCTGGAGATCTCGTTATAGCTGATATCCGCATGCAGTGTCAGCCCGTTGAAAGGCCGGTACACGAGGGAGCCATTCCCCAACAGGTTGTTGGTGACATTCTTGTATATCTTGCTGATATCGCCCGCCAGGTCATTGGTGCCTTCTTCCCAGCTGATGTTGCCATCCGGGAGGAATAATGGAGGGCCGTTGGGCGCTGCCAGCGAAATGGAAGAAGAAAAGTCCATCGGCACCATATCGTTGCCGGATGACAGATATGTTGCCGCCAGCATGATGCTGAATTTGTTGTCATTCGTCGTGCTGTTCAGCGACAGCCGTATTGAACCATCTGTATGAGAGCCCCGGTGGCGCTGGATGTTCCCGTTATTCCGGAAGCTGCCGCCAACAAGGTAGCTGGTGTTTTGCGATCCGCCACTGTAGGAAATGGAAGCGTTGGTGGTTTGCGCGTAGCTGCCCAGCAGGTCTTTCCGGTAATCATTGTAACGGTCTTCTGGCCAGGTACCGTTGATGTCCTTATCCATCGCTGAGGGTGTTCTGCCATCGTTCTTCAGTCCCTCGCGCCGCAACATGAGATATTGCTCCGTATTCATGATCGGCGGTGTTTTCCCTAATACAGATACGCCGGTATATACATTTGCATTGAAAGTGGGCGATGTTCCCAGTTTTGCTTTTTTTGTGGTCACGAGGATCACCCCGTATGCGCCCGAGGTGCCGTACAATGCGGTAGCGTCCGCGTCTTTCAGCACGCTGATGCTTTCGATGTCATTTGGATTAAGATAATTCAGGCCGTTGCCGCCCTGAAGGAAGGATGCCGTACCATAACTGGTATTGGCAGATAGCGGCAATGTGGCGCCGGGATACATTACGCCGTCCACAACCACCAGCGGCGGCGGTGCGCCGGTGGCCAGATTGGCCGCGCTTCTTAACCGCAGCCTGAAGGCGCCGCCCGGCTGACCGGTCACCTGCTGAATGAACAGGCCCGGCACTTTACCCTGAATGGCTTCGAATACGTTGTTCACAGGGTTCTTGCGGATCTCTTCCGCCGTGATGGTCGTTACGTTGCCGGTATTGAACCGCTTGGATGTGGTGGTATTGCCGAAGCCGATCACCTGCACCTGGTCAAGTTCCGAAGAACTTTGCGGCAAGGCCACCATGATGTCGTTCTTATTTGTCAGCGTCAGCTCCTTCTCCTTGTATCCGATAAAACTTACGATCAGCACTGCCTGCTCCCTGACATTTTTCAGCCGGAAGTTCCCTTTACCATCGCTGCTCACGGCGTTATTGGTCCCTTTAACCCTGATGCTGGCGCCCGGTAGCGGCTGTCCGCGTTCATCCGTCACCTTGCCGGTAACGATGCGCGTTGTATCCATATGCGGAGCAGTAAGGACCGGGAGCATCACTTTCCCCGGCCGGATGTACACGAATTTTTCCGGCTCTTTTATTTCGTAGATGAATGGCAACCCTTTCAGACAAAGGTCCAGTGCCTGCATCAGCGAGGCGTCTTTCAGGTGTACCGTTACAACCGGCGCCTGAGCGATCAGCTGGTCGGACCAGAAAAAAGAGTAGCCGGTCTGTTCCTGTATCTGATCCAGCACTTTCTCCAGTGATAAAGCGGATGCGGAAATCGTGACCTTTTGCGAATAGGCGCCGGCCGTCACATGCAGGCTGGCCACCATCAGGATAAATGCTGTGAGTTTCATTGTCAACCACCATTTGGACCGGAAAAGACCTTTACCCGGCAGGTACATGCACAGGCCATCCCATGCCTTGCAGAAAGCAGTTAGTTTCATACTTTTGTAATGTTGGGTTTTAGCTGAAAAATTGCTGTTAGCGAACACTTTTTGCAGGGTAGCCCAACGATATCCGGATTCCGAGTTCCAGTCGGGATCCGTTTTTTTTGGGCCGGCCCTGATATTTTACTTGTTACATATGCTTTATTGATTATGGTATAGTCCCCTTTACGATCAGTTTGCCGTTGGTCCATTCTACAGGCAGCCCGTTGTCATTCAATGCCTTTATGACGAGCGACAGGTGTACACTCCGGCTGATGGAGCCACTGAAGCTCATTTCAGGAATATTTCCTTCAAAAACCACATCCACATCGTACCAGCGGGATACCTGGCGCATGAACGCAGCAACATCCAGATATTTCATGGATAATTGCCCGTGCAGCCATGCGGTTGCCTGCCGGGTGTCCACTTCTCTCACCGCCCAAACCCCCGTTACGCCAAGCGCTCCCTGTTGCCCGGGTTTCAGCACGGTTTGCCCGATACGCACAGCGCCTTCCAGCAATGTGGTCTGTATGGCCGGCTCTTCTTTATATGCCATGACGTTGAAGCGGGTACCCAGTACCTCTACCATGGCCTCACGGGCTTTTACAACGAAAGGTTGGCCGGCATTCCCGGCCACTTCGAAATATACTTCCCCGGTGATCTCCACTCTTCTTTCCTCACCGCTGAACGCCACCGGATAACGGATGGAGCTGGCGGCATTGAGCCATGCGCGGGTACCGTCCGGTAAATCTACCTGATACTGCCCGCCTCGTGGGGTGGACAATATATTGTAGGCGAGCATGCCTGAATTTGCGGATGGCTGTGCATAGGCAAGGCGACCACTGTCCACTTTCATGATCTTCACTCCGTTCTGTTCCGCCAGGTGCCCATTGGCGGCATCATCCAGTGCGATCTGTGCGCCATTGGCGAGGGTGAGCGTGGCTTTGAGGGTGCCGGGTGCATGGTCAGCCAGCTGCAGGGCCGGCGGTGACGGTCTGAACCAGAAATAGGCGATAGCAGCGATGGCAAGCACTGCCGCAGCAACAGCCAGTTTTTTGTAAATGGAAAAGGTGCGGGCTTTGCGGATACGCATGTGTATATAGGCAAGCGATTGCGCTTCCAGCTGTGCGCGGCCCGCCAGTGTGTCCGCATCCACTTCCGTGCTTTCCGTTTCAAAAGAAGCATAAAATTCCTGCAGCAGCTTTCTTTCTGCAGCAGTGGCCACGCCGGCGTTATAATGTTCGATTGCCTGGTTGATATCTTCTGGTAAATTCATAATGTGCCTACAATTAGTAGTATAAAAAGAAGCGGGGGAGTATGAGCCTCCCTAAACATATTTTATATCTTAAATAGTATGGTGATGACTTTAAGCACCTTGCGAAAATGAGAGAGGGCTTTGGTGAGGTGGCTTTTCACGGTAAAGGGGGATAGGTCGAGTTTATAGGCGATCTCCCGGATGGTGTACCCTTCCAGCCGGCTGTAACGGAATACCAGCTGCCGGACCGGCGGCAGGGTATTGGTTTCTTCCAGGATGATAGCCAGCAGATCTTTGGTGTACAGCAGCTGGTCAACGGAAACGTCATCCGGCAATGTCTCCGGAAGCGCTTCATCTATCAGCCGCATTTTTTTTCCGGAGCGGAGATATGCGAGGGATAGATATTTGACGGCGGTAGCCAGGTAATTCTCCAGCTTTTCGATGTCGGTTTTATGCCGGTTGTTCCAGAGGCTGATGAAGACTTCCTGCATGATGTCCTTTGCCGTATCGGCATCCTTTACACGCTGCAGGGATATCGCCATCAGTTTCTCCCAATAACGGCGATGTATTTCGTTGAAAGCACGGTGATCATCCTGTTTCACCCGCAGGAAGAGCTCGCTGTCGCTTAGCGCTGTGTACATATGGTCAGCTTCGTTCTGGTTGATATCGGGAAATAAAACTTTGTGCGCGAACAGGTACAAATGTTGTGGTTGGCCCGTCAGGACGCGTTAAATGTAGTGATCTTTCAGGAATATTTCCCGATTATAAGGCAGGCATCTGCCATGCCATGACGGCCGTCCATGATCGTACTTCCGGTTTTTTTTGCATCTTGCGGCCTATGCGTAAAACCATAACAGCAGTCTCCTTATTGATACTGGCCGGTTCCGTGAAAGCACAGGACACCATCCGGCTGCGCAAAAGCAGCTTGTTCCCCCTGCCGGTCGTCGGGTATTCCCCGGAGAAGGGGTTTGAGTTCGGCGTCGCCGCGCTGTATTCCTATTACGCAGATAAAAAAGACCCTTCCCCGCTGACCCGGAACTCCACCGCCAGTGTGCTCGCTACTTTCACCACCCGCAACCAGTTCAAGTTCGACGCCCGCTCCGAGAACTGGACGAGGGGCAACGACTATCATTTCAAAACCAATTTCCGCTACCATAATTTCCCTTTCTATTTCTTCGGACTGGGAGACAGTACACAGTACGACAACCGCTCACTTGTGGGGAACAAACGCTACAAGCTCCTGCTGGAAGCTGAAAAGCGCGTCACCAGTCACTTCTACGCGGGCCTTTCCCTGCAATACCAGCATGACAGGTTCACAGCCGATGATGAAAAAGGCGCTTATCCGATGGCAAGCCTGCAGGACAAGGAGGGAGGGCATGTTACCTTCATCGGTGTCACGGGCGTCTTTGACAACCGGGATAACCAGAACTATACTACCCACGGTTCCTTTTTCCGCTTCAATGTGGCATACGCACCGGCTTTTCTGAGCAAACACCCGCTCTGGCGCCTGGAAGCGAAGGCCAATCATTTCTTCCCCCTCTCCCCCAAAAGCACGCTGGGCCTGAACGCCTACGGGCATTCGTTGCAGGGGGAAACGCTGCCTTTTTACCTGCTGCCGGAACTTGGGAACGATAATATTATGCGCGGCTACTATACCGGCCGATACCGCGGACAGAATTACCTGGCGGCACAGGCGGAATACCGTTACCTGATAGATCCGAAGATCCGCATCAAGCTGTGGTTCCTCGATCTGCAACCCACTTTTGCACTTGCGGGCTTTGCAGGGGCCGGTAGCGTTACAGGGAACCGTGACTTTTCCTTTTCGCGGCTGAAACCCAACTATGGCCTGGGCATCCGTTATTTCTATGACAAGGTTTCTCGTCTCACCGTGCGGCTGGATTACGGTTGGGGTGAAAAGCGGCCGGGAGAGAAGCGCCAGGGCGGGTTTTATCTTTCGCTGGCAGAAGCCTTCTGATCATTGCCGGGCAATAAAAAAGCTACCTGCCGGAGAGCAGATAGCTTGCATATAAATAAAAAGTTGATCTTCTAGCGCTTTACATATTTTACCATGGCATAGAGGAACATCAGGCCAAACAGGATGATGAAGAACCACGCACCGAAATGACCGATCTTATTGCCGATCTCATAAAAAGAGTTGAGTAATACAGTCAACATGATATACAATTTTAGAAATTTCAGGGGGCAAGTTAGCGCTTTATCAGGAAAAAGACAATGAGTTTTCTCCCTGCTGTTATGCTTTCTCTTTGATCAACACCCTCGCAAGGCGGTATTCATAAGCGCCGATATCCTGTATCCGGCCGTCGCGGGGAATGCGGCGGACTTCCAGCTGGTAGATAAACCCTTGTTCGAACGAAAAACCGTCGATCGGCTCAGAGAGCTTTTCCCAGGTATCCCCGCGTTTATTGCCGTATTGCACTTCATAACATTTTGTTTTGCCGAAGCCCGGGCCACGATCGCATTCAGCTTCACTTTTCACCCAGATCAGCAGCGTTTTTTCCGCCGGCGCCGGTTTTTCCCTGCGCGTGAGCTTCAGGCCCTGTTCCCCATAAGCCTGCCCCTCGTAAATGAGGCTGCTGTCCGACAGCCGGAAACGCAGGGAATCCTTTACCGGGTCTCCGCTGCCCACCGTTACCATAGACAGCAACACCGTATCGTCAGACATCTTCCAGTTACCGATCTGCACTATTTCCGGGGCCTGGTTCAGATAGTCTGTCAGCATTACGGCATCGCCGGTTGGCCTTAATGTGAGCGCGATCATCCGCCCGGGGGAGGACGCGGCAGGGAGGCTGGTCTCGTAATACCCGTCCGGCGATGCGGTAACGGTATTGATCGTATCCTGCGTGGCGGCGGTTTTAGGATTGTTCTGGCACGAGGAGAACACCCCGGCCAACATGGATAGCCAAAAGATTCGTTTCATATAAAGCATAACAATAAAAACCAGGTTCGGTTTGGTCATTTCCCGGGGGAAATATTGCTTTGAAAAATGATATCCCCTTCTGAAAACAGTGCTTTTGCGCGTGCAAAACCGGCGTTATTAACAACAACAATGTCAAGCAGAACAATCCTTTCTCGCTGATTAACATATAATTAGTATTTATAGCACCAGAAAATCAATGACCAGGCTGCATACCTCGCCTTCTTTTGAAATGCCCCAGTATGCAGGATAAATGCCATCCCCATAGCCGGTATTGAACATGATCACGTTGAGGCGCGGACGGGATGGAAGATAGAAATTAAAACAGCTTCCCTCCCTGTCCGTATGATTTCGCCGGTTAAATGCTTCGGCAAAGAGCGAATCGTAAATATCACCCTCCGGATGATCGCGGAAGAAACTGTCCAGATAGCGATTGTAGTGTTTCTGCGAATACGCATCACAAAGGCAGCCGATGCCCGCCTCCGCCGTAAACCCATAAAACTGCGCGCCCCCTTCCCGGGAGGTCCCGCTCAGCCCGGGCACCATAGCCAGTTCCCAATGAATGGCCCGTTTGTCGGAGAACATCATTTTGATCAATGCATTGCGCCGGTTGTTCCGGTGGCCTGCCAGCACCACGGAAACCGGATATTCCCCCGGCGCCATGCGCCTGGTGAACGGCAAGGTGTCTTGCAGCCCCAGGAGCGGGTCGCAGGCTACCACAAAGCCGCTCGGCAACACCAGTTTACCCAGAAAACGGCATTCCAGATGGGAATCTTCTCCCCTGGCCCTTTCAAAATATCTCCCGTAATCAATGCCGGAATGCCTGACCCTTTTGACGCCGCTCCTCCTGAACAGATTTTGCAAACATTTCATGCTGTACCCCTTAATACCTGTGCGCTGAATAGATACATATTTCCATTGCCTGATGGTCATCAGGGGAAAGCAGGTCCGCTGTGAAGAAGACGACTATGCGGGTGTTTTGTTGCGCACTGGCGGGTTTACCGGGATCATGGCAGATGATGCGCCGGAACCGCAGCGCTGTGAGGGAATGGTTTGGCATTTTGATACAGTTATAACAGCGAAATGGATAAGTTACCCGATTATATCGTCGCCTTAAAAATACAACCTGTCCACCGGAAAACCCCTGTTGTTCCGCCTCATATTGATATATAAATTTTTATATTTTATTATTGTTTTATATATTTGGTGCGCTATGGAAGGAATATTGGTATGAAAGCCCGGAGTACCCTATGCCACAAGGAACACAACAGTACGGACCGCCAACAGACGCGGCAGTTATTCACTATTAATTAACGATCAATGCCTTAACAGGAATTTTACATGCTGAAGGTGCGGGTTAACAAAAGTCGACCGTAATTTTGCCGGCGTATATGATACATTTCATTTGCCAACTTTAGTTTCATCGCGCTATACTCCGCCGGTGAAATATGATAACCTCTTCCTTTCGCAAAAGCCAGCATGATTTAAGGACCTAAAAAAAATCTGATATGAGATTTACATTTGCGCGCGCCGCTATGGCCGCGACTGCATCCGTATGGCTGCTGCTGACTGTTGCTTGCAACAAAGAACCGCTGGAAAACATTATTGCACCGCCCCCGCCGCCGGTTGCGGACACTGCTTTCGTCATGAACAACCCTGTTGACCAGGTGTTGTTGCTTAAACTGATCAACGACATTCGCGCCAGGGGTTGCGACTGCGGCGATACCGTTATGGGCCCGGCACCGGCGCTCCGCTGGAACAAATCGCTGGAAAGAGCGGCTTATCTTCACAGTAAGGACATGGAGGCCAAAGATTATTTTGCCCACAATGACAAAGAGGGTAGAAATGCCGGTTACCGCATCTCCACGATGGGTTATCCCTGGCAATCCTGGGGCGAAAACATTGCGCTGGGTATTCTGACGGAATATTCTGTGGTTGACGGCTGGAGCAAAAGCCCTGTGCATTGCCGCGTAATGATGAATGCCAGCTTTTCGGAAACGGGGATCGCCAGGATAGGCTACTTCTGGACACAGGAACTGGCCAGTCCAAAGACGGCTACCCATTAAAAACATAACAGCTTTTCAGGCTCACATCATCCTGATTTATAATCTGTTATTTTCATTAACATCTTTTTTGCAAGGCTTCACTGGATTATTTCCAGGTTCCCGCTATCTTTGGAGCCTTGTTTATACGTTTTAACCCTTTCCTCTGAAAAAGCCAACGTGCTTTAACCTCCTCCTATCAAGAACCCAGTACCGATTTTTTTAATTAACTGGGATTTTCATGTATTCGATAAAACGTTTTGTACCCTTTATTCTTTTAATAGCTGTGCTGGCCGTTGCCTGTACAAAGGAAGCGCCCGTTGTGCCGCAGGAACCGGATACGGAAGACCCTGGCACCGTGGTGGTGATCACCAATAATGTCAACAAAGATACCCTGCTGCATCTCGTCAATGAAGTGCGCGCGAGCGGCTGCAACTGCGGCGGTACGGTGATGCCTCCGGTACAACCGCTCACCTGGAACGTATTGCTGGAGCTGGCGGCGGCCAATCATAGCAAAGACATGCAGGAGCGCAAATACTTTTCCCATACCAGCCCCAATGGCACTACCCCCAAAATGCGGGTGCAGGCGGCGGGCTATAATTATGCCTGGATGGGGGAGAATATTGCATCGGGACCAAAAACCGAACTGGCGGTCATCAATGGCTGGCTGGGCAGTCCTGACCATTGTAAAAACCTGATGGGGGCGCAATTCCGGGAAATGGGCGTTGCCAGAGCGGGCAACTACTGGACACAGGTGCTGGGCGCCGCCACAAATAAATAGGAGTACCGCGGACGTTCATCAGGCGTCCGGAGGCGGCATTTTTTTCCGCCATAAGCGCCAGACGAGATAGATATAGGCAGCAAGGCTCAGCCCAAACCAGGTATAGAATCCCGTCAGCCGGGCGGGCGTGGATTCTTCCGGCACAGCAAACCCGAGATACAAACCGAAAAAAATATTGATCATCATCCAGAAAAGGAAAATGAACACCGTCCGGATGATCTTCACAAAAAACTGCAGCAGCTTCCAGTCAAAGTTCTCATTTGGCTCCTCCATATTGTAATGATTAATGCTTTAAAGGTCCGGATTTTGCCCCGCACGGCAAACTGTTTGTCGCGCATACGGCGAACTATGGGATGCACAACTCCCGCAGCGCAGCGCTGTCTCCCTGGAAAACGTTAAAGTCCACCGTTGTACGGATACCATTCACCCGCCCGATGTCGCTATGCTGCCAGAACAACCACTTCCGGGGGCTGCGCGGCCGGTCTTTCTGATAATAATGGGCTACCCATAGCGGGTATTCATCAAACTCTTTTCCGAGATAGGTTTCATAAAAATGGATATTGGTATAGATGATGGGTTTTACACCGTATGCCTTCTCCATTTCTTCCAGCCAGATGCGGGCGGTACTGCGGATAACAGCGGCAGGCTGATTGTTATGCACTTCGACATCCAGCACCGGCGGGAGGTCCCCGGACCGGAGCGAAACCACGTTACGGAAATTCGCTGCCTGTTTGAGGGGATCGCGGGTGGAATAGAAAAAATGGTATGCTCCGCGAATGATCCCCGCCTCTCCGGCTTTCTCCCAGTTCCGTGCAAAAGCAGCGTCCTGCCGGGTGATCCCTTCGGTGGCTTTGATAAAGGCAAAGGATATACGAATATCATCCACCTGCATCTGCCGCACGGCCATCCAGTTCACCTTTCCCTGAAATTTGGAAATATCAATGCCATGCATCGCATAGCTAACGGGCATATCAATACCGAATTCCTCATACCGCACAAACTCCAGCTGCTGCTTCTCACGCAGCCACAGCCAGCCAATGACGGCCATTCCGGGAAGAATGATCGCCAGTATTAAATAGATGAACGGGCGCTTGCGTATGCGTCTGGTTTTTGCCACGGTGAGTACTGTTGTCCTTGAAAATACGCAACAAGTATAGGGCTATTTTTTGTCCCCTGCATGAAAGCCGGGATAGTTGTGCTAAATTTATACTTCTAAAGAGGCCCGAATTATGCCGAAACCGAACCTGAACGACGCACTCAATTTCCTGTCAAAATTCACATTCCGCCGTGGCTGGAATGCCGGAAAGGTACTGGGAAGCTATTACTGGAGCAAATGGCGGAACAAACCCGTGCAATGGGGCTTTCCCATTTCCATCTCCTTTGAGCCCACCACTTCCTGCAACCTCCGCTGCCCGGAATGCCCGAGCGGCCTCCGCGCATTCACCCGGCCAACGGGTATGCTGCAGAACGATTTTTTCCGGCAAACCATCGATGAACTGCACCGCGACCTGTTATACCTGATCTTTTATTTCCAGGGGGAGCCTTACCTTAATACCGCTTTCCTGGACATGGTAAAATACGCTTCGGAAAAAGGCATCTACACGGCCACCTCCACCAACGCGCACTATCTAACGGATATGAATGCACGAAAGACTGTGGAAAGCGGGCTGGACCGGCTGATCATCTCTATCGACGGCACTACGCAGGATGTTTACACACAATACCGCATCGGCGGCAATCTCTCCAAGGTGATCGAAGGCGCAAAGAATATCGTGAAATGGAAAAAGGAACTGAATTCCAAAAAGCCGTTCGTATTCTTCCAGTTCCTGGTGGTAAAACCCAATGAACATCAGATAGAGGATATCAAAAAACTGGCGAAGGAGATCGGCGTGGATGAAGTGCGGTTCAAAACGGCGCAGGTATATGATTATGAAGAAGGCAACAAACTGATCCCGACGATCGATAAATACTCCCGTTATCACCGGAACGACGATGGCACCTATGCCATCAAACACAAGCTGGATAACCATTGCTGGCGTCTCTGGCATTCCCCGGTAATTACCTGGGACGGGCTGGTGGTGCCCTGCTGTTTCGATAAGGATGCGCAGCACCGGCTGGGAGATCTCAAGAGCAGTTCCTTCAGAACGCTCTGGCATAACGAGAACTACGTCAGGTTCCGCACGCAGATACTAAAGGGCAGAAAACACATCGATATTTGCGCTAATTGCAGCGAAGGCGCTAAGGTCTGGGGCTAGTCGTCAGACCGGGAAGTTTCGCCGGAGGCCGCTTTTGCGGCCGCTTTCCTGCGGCGGCGTTTCCGTTGGAAATTATCCACCAGCTTGATCCCCAGGCGTACGCCTATAAATTCCAGCGCGGTCATCAATGCCGTGGACAATACAGATTTGGCCTGGCTGCTTTTCCAGGCCACTTTAGCCACACTGCCTACAATACCCATAATACCGCTGTTGGCGATACCGGGCACCACAGTGTTCATGGCCATGGTCTTATAGTTGCCTTTCAGATGATCCACCCTGGCCCCCAGCTCGTTCTCCAGCCGCCGGGTTTTATGTTTGAGACGGGCGATCTCTTCATCCAGCATCTCGAGGTTCTTGATCTTTTTAGGCATGAAAAGCGCGTATTAAATTATTCATTCGATACTTTTTCTGTTACTTTCTCGTCTATCTTCTCCTCCATCTCTTCGATCTCCTCTACCAGCTCCGCAGCCAGCATATTCGCCAGCGGCCGCTGTATCAGCGTTTTTCTGAATGCCAGCATCAGCAGCAGGAGCAATACAAAAAAGCCCGCAGCGCAGGAGAATCCGATCGTAAAGCTGTTGGTCATTTCCCCGATCCAGAAGCCTACGACCATTCCCAGGAACACGATCACAAAAAAGAACAGCAGGAAAGCGAGCAGCAGCGAAAAGAACAAACCTAACGCCTTGCTTAACTTTCCCGCTGCCTGTAACTTGATCAGATCAAGCCGGGTTTCAAGGTAATTTTTGGCCACCTTGCCTGTCTCGGTGAAATACTTGGAAAAATTATCTTCCATGCAATTGTTTTTAGGATGCTAAGAAGGAATTCAGGTCAATTCATTTTCGATCGCATCTTCATACTGCTGCTTTTTTGCACGGAACTTTTCCTTCAGTTTATCCGCCTGGTATTTCAGCTTGTCTACCAGCTCGTCCTTTTTATCGGAATTCAGAAAATAACCAACGGCTACGCCAACGGCGGCTCCCACGATAAATGATACGACTGCTTTTGAACTTCTGCTCATAGTCATGTGTTTTTAGATGTGAAAGATTTGGGTTCTTTGGTGCTGTACGGTGGTGATAAAACCCCGCACGGTAAGGTTACAAACTTTGTTCCATATTTGTTCCAAAGGTATAAATTTAATCTTGAAACAGCCATATAATATTGGCGGGGTGTCCGTTTCAGCGGATTGGCATACTTTGTGATCCCATGAAAATCGCGTAAGTTTAACATACCACCACACCACAGATATTATGAGCCATCTTGACAATGAACGCCTCAAACAGGTCCTTTTTTTATTGATCATCGCCTTTCTGAGCATCGTCCTGTTCCGGGAACTGTATGTCCTCTTCCCGGGCTTCCTCGGGGCGGTCACGTTCTACGTGCTGTCCCGCAACTATATGTTCCGGCTGGTGGAGAACCGCAAGTGGAAGAAAAGCTGGGCCGCTACGCTGATTATGGTGTTGTCTTTTCTCATCATTCTGTTGCCCATCGGGATGCTGATAAACATGCTTACCGCCAAGGTGTCTTATGCCATTACCCATTCGTCCGACCTCATCAAAGGTCTGCAGAGCATTAATGCACAATTGCAGGAATCCATGGGCGTCAACCTCATGACCCCGGACCGCTTGTCCAAATTGCAGGAATACATCACCAATGTGCTGCCGGCCTTTGTTGGCGCCACTTTCAATACACTCACCGCTGTTGCCATCATGTATTTCATCCTGTATTTCATGCTGGTGAATGCCCGGGAAATGGAAGAAGCGTTGTATGAATACATTCCTTTGAAGGATGAAAATGTAGAACTGTTGGGGAAGGAAATGAAAAATATGGTGGTGAGCAATGCTATCGGCATCCCGCTGATCGCCCTGATACAAGGGGTGATCTCGCTTGTCGGCTATCTGATATTCGGCGTGCCGGAACCGGTCTTCTGGTTTGTGGTAACCTGCTTTACCGCCATGCTGCCGATTATCGGCGCGGCGGCCGTGTATGTGCCCATGGGCATTTACCTGCTTTCATCGGGACAGACCTGGCAGGGTATTGCCGTGCTGGCATATGGCTTCGGCGTGGTGGGTACGGCGGACAACCTGTTCCGCATGCTGCTGGCAAGAAAGATCGGTGACGTGCATCCGCTGATCACCATCTTCGGGGTGATCGTAGGGGTGAACCTGCTCGGTTTCATCGGGCTGATATTCGGCCCCCTGCTCATATCCCTGCTGATCGTGCTGATGAAGATCTATTCCAATGAATACCTCGTAAAGAAAAGGGAGGTAAAGGTGGTGCGAACGGCCCATTCCAAAGAAAAGAAAATGAAACAAACGGGGGAATAATTCCACAATCCGTGATTCAACCCCTATAATAGTTATTCTCCATCATGTATTTCCACACATTGTCCGGTACCATGTAACGGACGGATTTCCCTTCCTGTATCCAGCGGCGGATACTGGTAGCGGAGATATCCAGCATAGGCGCGTCCACCAGTGTTACCCGCGCGCCGTAGGTGTCTTTTACCTCATGGCCGGGACGGTTATAAACGTATATCGCATAATTATCCAGCAGCTGCTGGTAATTCTTCCAGCGGGGAATATTCTGAAAACTGTCGCTGCCCATGATCACCACGAATTCCTGCGAAGGGAATTTTTCGGTGAGGTAAGTGAGGGTATCGATCGTGAAAGACGGGCGGGGCAATGAGAACTCGATATTGCTGACGCGAAGACGCGGCTCGTCCTGCACGGCCATTTCGGCAAGATGCAGGCGATGATGTTCGTTCAGCAGGGTAGTGGAAGTTTTCAGCGGGTTGTGCGGAGACACGACCAGCCACACTTTATCCAGGTCCGTGTGATAAGCCATAAAGTTCGCAATGATCATATGGCCGGTGTGCACAGGATTGAATGAGCCGAAGTATAATCCGATTTTCATGGCGGCAAGATACAAAAGTTGCGGGAAGGGCTTTATTCCAGCGGCTTGAATTGTTCGAACACCTGACCGCAGTCCCTGCAGTAATGAATGGCCCTGCAGAGGGTGGAGCCGAAGGGTGAGCGCAGATAGGTGTTTTTGCCGCCGCAATGGGCGCAGGGCGTTTCCAGCAATATCTCCGAGTAGGCTTCTCCGTTAGCGATCTGCGGCGGCGCAATGCCGAAATTCTTCAGTTTTTCCTTGGCGGCCGCCGTCATCCGGTTGCTGGTCCAGTGCGCTTCCTTGTCTATCTCCACATTCACGGTCGTATGCAGCGCGCCTTCCACCACGGTTTTGATATTCCGCCGGATCAGCTCCACTGCCGGGCATGCCGCAAAGGTGGGGATCATCCGTATCTGCACTTCCCCGGCAGACAATTCCACGCTGGTGATCATGCCCAGGTCCAGCACGTTCAATACGGGGATCTCCGGGTCCATCACCTGTTCCAGCGCCTTGTATATATTTTCTTTGCTGACCTTCATATGGGTGGTTTTACCAGGTTGCTGCGGGGTCTGTACGGAATACGGCGCCCATTTCATCCAGCAGCGGCTGCAGGTGTTCCGTATGATATCCCTGCCTTCCGCCATAAGCGGGCTGTACATTCTTTTCATCCGGCAGGTTAAGCGCAGCAAGCGTCAGTATGGAATAGATCCGTTCCATCCATAATTCCTTCAGCGCCTTCTCTCCGGGATATACTTTCTCCTCTACCAGCAATGCCTCTGCATCGCCACCCGGCTCAAAAAGCCCGAGCGCCAGGGGGAAGCAAACGTTCAATGCGGATTGCATGCGGGCGTAACTTTCTTCGCCACCGCGGCATAACTGGGTGATCCATGCATTGGCGTGCAGGGTATGATACTTGATCTCTCCTTTCAGTTTCTTCGCGAGCGGCTGAAGCGGGGCAAAGCTGCTCTGTTGCAGCTGCCCGTACCGTATGGCCTCGGCATGATCGAACAGGAAATGCCGCATCAGGCTGAAATCGTATTCGCCATTGGGCTGCTCCACGAGATGGCAGCAGCGGTAGTCCTTTTCGTTACGCAGAAAAGCGAACTGATCGGGGTCTGCTCCGCCGAGCGCTTCCTGCTGAATGCGATACAAGGCCCAGGCATGGCCGATCTTGTCCTGCGCCATGGAAGAGAATGCGATGTCTTCTTCCATTACCGGGCCCAGGCCGGTCCATTCGGAATTGCGGTGCCCCTGAACCAAAGCATCATCCGCCATCGCGGTAAGCAGGTATGTTAATGCGTTATTTTTCGTCATGCTGGGATGATTTCCGGTATTTGTTGATCTTTTCCATCACTTTGAAGCCGCTGGCATCGCGATAGGTCTTTTCCAGGTTGTTGGCGAACATGTCCTCGTCTTCCGCGCTGAAAGCGAGGATGTCCGCACTGCGCACGACCCAGATATTGACACATTTCTTCCGGCGGCCGAACTGTTCCTTGGCGAAAATAAGCGCCATCTGCGCATTCGGCGCATGTACGCATCCTACATGCTCGTGGTGGGCGCCGCGTTTTTCCTGGTGAAAGACTTCGAATACATTCCAGTTCTCGCCGTCCTGTACGGTTACCGCTTCGCCGGAGGGACTAAGCTGCAGGCGGTTGACGCGTGGATCTAATGATTGGTTGTTCATGCTGTTTTTATCTGTTTAAGCTACGGGAGCCGCTATCCTGTCTTTCGGGTCCATAAGGGCCTTGCGTACCCATCGCCCGTGGGTTTCCGCCCATTTGCGCACATCCAGCCTTTCCCTGTTGCAGGGGCCGCCGCCATTGATCACTTTCTTGAAAAGTTCCCAGTCGGGGTCCGAATATTCCCACCTGCCGGTCGATTCGTTCTTCCGCAGGTTTTCATCCGGCAGGCTGAGGCCGAGGTCCCATATCTTGGGCACATAAGCGTCCAGGAACTGGTTGCGCATATCATCGTTGCTGGCCATTTTTACTTTCCATTGCATCAGTTTTTCACTATGCACGGAATTTTTATCCGGCGGGCCGAAAAAATGCATGATGGGCTGCCACCAGCGGTTCAGGGCATCCTGCAACATTTCCCGCTGCGCCGGTGTACCGGTAGCCAGCTCAATGAATGCATCGTGGCCCTGCTTGAGATGAAAGCTTTCCTCGTAACAGATCCTTTCCAGCGCGCGGCAATACGGGCCATAGGACCCTTTGGCATTCGCCACCTGGTTCACAATGGCCGCGGCATCGATCAGGAAACCGATCACGGTCACATCCGCCCAGGTCTCCGCCGGATAGTTGAATACATTGGAGTATTTGGATTTTCCGCTCAGCAGGTCATTGATCATTGCTTCCCGGCTTTTGCCGAGGGTTTCGGCAGCATTGTACAGCAACTGGCCGTGACCGATCTCGTCCTGTACCTTGGCAATGAGCGCCAGTTTACGTTTGAAACCCGGTGCGCGGGTGATCCAGGTGCCTTCCGGCAATGCGCCCATGATCTCTGAATGTGCATGCTGTTCTATCAGCCGGATGAGCTGGCGCCGGTATTCAGATGGCATCCAGTCCCCTGGCTCTATCTTTTCTCCGCGGGTGATGCGGGCCTCGAACTCCGTCAGCTTTTCCGGATCGTCATGAAGATGCTCTTCCGTCAGCTGCCGCTTGTTCGGCTCATCGAAAATATATCCGCCTCCGTACATGGGACGATTGTTTTGGTTACTTGTAAATTAGTGAATTTTGAGCGATCACCCAATTTCGCTGCATATGAGCCCGCTGTTCTGTACACCGGGACGAAGCGGCAACGCAGGAGCTGGTGGCGTCAAAAGAGAAATAAGAGAACGGCAGTTCGCCGGGGATTTCCGAACTTTATATGCATTGGCAGCGCAATTTCCGGAGGAAGGCCCCGGCCCGGCCGCATGTGGCGATGGCTGCACGGCTCCCGGATAAAGGATCCTGCCGCAACCCGAATTTCAAAAGCTTATGACGACCCATACGCTGTTCACCACGTTCTTCTGCTGCCTTGTCTTCCTGCATCCGGCAACGCTCACCGCACAAAAAGTGGTAAAGGTCATTTTCCGGGAAGACGGCCGGCCGGAAGACCGGAACTCGGATACCCTGTTCTACCACCAGCGCGCCGCATCGGCGGAAGACTACCGCGGCAGGGCGCCCTTGTCCCCGAAAAGCGAGGCCGTCAGCTTCACCAGCTTCGCATTCGAAGGCGGCAGCAGGCAATTCAAAGACACCCTGGAAGTCACCCTCGTACTGCAGGTGTTCTGGGTAAAAAGCAGTTCCTGGCTGCGCCGCCGCCCGCCGGATGAACATACCCTGGAACATGAACAGATCCATTTCGATATTACCCGCCTCGTTGCCGAGCGCTTCCGGCGCAAAGTACTGGAAATGGAACTGACCGCCGATGACCATGACAGCCGCATCCAGTTTGAATACCTCGAATATTTCCGGGAAATGAACCGCATGCAGAAAGCATTCGACGATGAGGTGCGGAGCGGTATGGACCATGCCGGTCAGCAGGCCTGGCGGGAAAATATCCGTAAAGCCCTCCTTGATGCCGGCGTAAAGCCTGCCCGTTCATAAAATTTTTGCCCCCCGCACACCGTTTATTCGTTTATATTACATAAAGATTTTATTTACGCTCAAGCCGATTTATGAAAAAGCGAACCATGCCCCGCTTCAGCCTGCTGTTCCTCTGCACAGCCATGCTGGCGTTTAATGCCTGTAAAAAGAAAGACACGGCGAACCCGGACCAGGCGAATACCAATAAGTATGTGAACGACTGGATCTATGCCAATATGAAAGACTATTACTACTGGACTTCCAGCATTCCGGCCAATCCCGACCGGACGAAGGCGCCGGATGATTTCTTTTATGGCCTGCTGAAAAACCCGGACGACCCCTATTCCTGGATAGAGAACAATTTCGAGGAACTGCTGGCTTCCCTCAGCGGGGTACAGAAAGAGGCCGGATACGGTTATACGCTCTTCCTGCATAATCAAAATACACTGCTCGGCGCACAGGTGACCTATGTCAAAAAAGGCTCTCCCGCGGAAATAGCGGGACTGAAAAGGGGGGATATGTTCTTCCGGATCAACGGGCAGGATTTTCCGTATTCCGAGGCCAATGGGGGACAGCAGATCAATGCATTCCTCTCCGCCCTGCGCGAGAACCACACGATCAACGTACAGCAGTATTTCCTGTCGGCTGCCGGAGAGGACAGCCTGGGCGCTGCCCGCAGCCTTTCGCTGAACACGGTCGTATTTGCCGAAAACCCGGTGTACCTGGATACCGTGTACACCATCGAAGGCAAACAGATCGGTTACTTCATGTACAATTTCTTCTCCCCGGATAAAGGGGATTCCACCAACGCGTACGACAATGCGGTGGACGCCGTGTTTGCCCGGTTCAAAACCGCCGGGGTGCAGCACCTGATCCTCGACCTGCGTTATAACCCCGGAGGGGACCAGGTATCCACCATCAACCTCGGCAGCCAGATCGTAAAGAATTATGCCGATAAAAAACTGTTCTTCCGCCGGGAATACAACACTTTGCTCACGACCGAATTTACCCGGGATTACGGGGCTGATTTTTTCAACATGTACTTTACGCCGGAAGCGGGAAATATCGGGAACAGCCTGCAGGACCTTGTTTTGCTGACCAGCAGCGAAACCGCCTCCGCCAGCGAGCTGATCATCAACGGCCTGAAACCCTATATGCCCGTGTACATCATCGGGGACACCACAGCGGGCAAAAACGTTGGTTCCACAACGCTCTACGAGGAAAACGACCGCAGGAACAAATGGGGCATGCAACCCATTATCACCAAAGCCTTCAATTCCCTGGGTCAGTCGGATTACGGGTTAACGGGCTTTTACCCGGACCAGTGGTTCTTTGAAAGCTTCAATCTCGGGGTGCTGGGGGATACCAGAGAACCCTTGCTGAACCTGGCATTGAAGAAGATCGTTGGTGCGCAATGGGGAAGGATGGCGCCGCCCGCACCGGGTTCCCGCACCAAAGTGAAGAAGGTCGGG
Source organism: Chitinophaga sp. XS-30 (assembly GCF_008086345.1). Taxonomy (NCBI): domain Bacteria; kingdom Pseudomonadati; phylum Bacteroidota; class Chitinophagia; order Chitinophagales; family Chitinophagaceae; genus Chitinophaga; species Chitinophaga sp. XS-30. The sequence continues at coordinate 1,004,248 of NZ_CP043006.1, forward strand.
TCTTCCAATATGTCCCGGGCCTTTTATCAGAAAATGTTCGAACGCCTGCCGGCTAGAAGGCCGTAAAGCCTGACCGGCACTATCACGAAAAAGACGGGCTACCCCCTTTCATCGATCTTTTTCACCACCTCCAGCACACTACGCGCTGCCTGGTAAAAAAAAGAAGGATGGATCGTACTGAACTCGTCCGTCACCTTATGATAATCCGGATGGTCTTCCACGCCAAAATAGAGGAAGGGGATCTTGCGGAGATGGAATACGTGGTGATCGCTCTGGCCCGTCCAGTCATTGCCGCCATCCTCCGGCCGGTCATGCCCTGTCAGCAACCGGATGGGGCTTCCGGCAGCAACAGTGTTGATGAAGGGTTTCAGAAAAGGATAATGATAGGTGCCGCAGACGTACAATTCCCGTTTGTCGCTATGACTGATCATATCCATATTGATGTTCAGGATGATGCGTGCAGCCGGTACCGGTAGCCGCGCTGAAAAATCCTTCGCCCCCTGCAATCCCGTTTCTTCCGCATCAAAAGCGGCAAAAATGAGGGTGTGCTTTGGCGGACGCTGGCTGAAGTATCTGGCCATGGCCAGCAGGCCGGCCACACCGGAAGCATTGTCATCCGCGCCGTTATAAATGCTGTCTGTTCCCGCGGATTGCGCCCTGGTGCCGATATGATCGTAATGTGCGCTGATCACGATAAAGCTGTCCACCTTCCCTTTGATATAGCCGTAAAGGTTAGTTCCCATGATGCGGCTGCCGCGGGAGTTGAAGAAAAATGCCTGTTCATACGTGTTGTGAAACTGCTGCAATCCCGCTTCCCTGAACCTGTCCAGCAAATAGAACTGCGCCATGCGGTTGCCTTTGGTGCCGGTCCTTCGTCCTTCCATTTTGTCAGCGGAAAGGGTTTGTACATCTTTCAGCAGTTGTGCGGAATCGATCTGTGCGGTGGCGGACAGGGCTGCCATACAGGCGGCAATGGATAGTAATTTTTTCATGCGGGCGCGTTTCTTCAAAAATATAAAATCTTTGCGAGCGCGGGGAAAGATGTGCTATTTGAACAATTCGTAGATGATCCAGCTGCAAACGTAGGCCAGTGCGGTCATGTATATGAACTGGATAATGGGGTATTTCCAGGACCGGGTTTCCCTTTTTACAATGGCCAGCGTGCTCATGCATTGCATGGCAAAAGCGTAGAAGATCATGAGCGAAAGGCCGGTGGCCAGGGTGTACACCGGGGTACCGTCTACCCGGGTGGCGGATTCCATTTTCTGCCGCAGCGTGGCGTCGCTATCCTCGGAATCACCCACGCTGTACAGCGTAGCCATGGTTCCCACGAATACTTCCCGGGCCGCAAAGGAAGTGATCAGGGCGATGCCGATCTTCCAGTCGAAACCCAGCGGCTTCACAGCCGGTTCAATGGCATGGCCGAGTATGCCGGCATAGGAGTGGGACAGTTTTTCCGATTGCAGTTGTTTATCCAGTTCTTCCAGCTGTGTTTCATCTGTGGTCTGCGCCTGCAGCTGTTCGTATTTTGTTTCTACGGCCTGCATTTGCGCTCCGGGCCCGTAAGAGGCGAGGAACCAGAGGATAATGGAGATCACCATGATCACCTTGCCGGCATCCATAACAAATATCTTCGCTTTCTCCACCATGGTCACGGCGGCGTTCTTCCAGCGCGGGGCGCGGTACACCGGCAGCTCCATAATGAAATAGCTTTTCTCCCGTATTTTGATGAACAGCTTCATGACAGCGGCTACAAGAATAGCCATGACGAAACCCAGCAGGTAAAGGCCCATCATCACCAGGCCCTGGAGGCTCAGGAAACCCAGTACCATACGGTCCGGGATCACCAGCGCGATCATGATCGTATAAATGGGCAGGCGTGCGGAGCAACTCATGAGCGGCGTGATCATAATGGTGATCAGTCTTTCCTTCCTGTTCTCGATATTCCTGGCAGCCATAATCGCCGGAACGGCACAGGCTACGCCGCTGATCAGGGGCATCACGGATTTGCCGTTCAGGCCCACCTGGCGCATCAGCCGGTCTGTAAGAAAACTGATCCGGGCCATATAGCCGGTATCTTCCAGGATGGTGATCAGCCCGAAAAGGATCATGATCTGCGGAATGAACACCGCTATCCCGCCAAGGCCGGCAATAATGCCGTTGATGAATACATCGCTGACCTGGTTGGCCGGCAGCACATCCGTCAGCCATCCGCTAAGCGAACCGAAGCCGGCATCGATGAGGTCCATCGGGTAGGAAGCGATCCAGAAAATGCTCTGGAAGAGCAGGAAGAGGACCACCAGCAGAATGAGGTATCCCCAGAAGCGGTGCAGCAGGATATTGTCGATCCTTTCCGTCTGGAGCTGTTGCTGCAGCGGGTCCGTTTCCACGACGGTGCCGTTCATGACTTGCTTGATATGCGCATAACGCTGCATGATCTCGTCCGCCTGTATTTTGGTCTTATTGAACCCGTGCTGCTGCAGTGAGGCCTTTATGGCCGCCTGCTGCGGTTTCCCCAGAAAATGCAGTTCGTCATAATTGACGGCTACATGCAGGGCGGCGTAGTCGCTCGTAACGGCACATATCTTTTTAATATCTTCTATAACGGCGGGGGCCAGCTCGTGATTGGGGATAAAATCCCGGGCGGGGGCGCCGAATTTTTCCTGCGCGATCAGTTCGATGTTCTTTTTCAGCTGCTGCAGGCCCTTGTTGCGGCGGGGGTTGATGGCTACTACAGGTACGCCCAGTTCCCGTTCCAGGCCGGCCAGGTCCACTTCCACACCTTTTTTCTTCGCGAGGTCCATCATGGTCAGTCCAATGATCACCGGTACTTTCAGGTCTATGATCTGGGAGCAGAACAGGAGGTTGCGCTTGAGATTGGAGGCATCGGCAATTATGAGTACCATATCCGGCCTGTCTGCCCCCTTCGGGTTGAGCAGCACATCATACGTCACAAATTCATCAGCGCTTTTGGGATACAGGCTGTAGGTACCGGGCAGGTCAATGATATTGGCCTCCAGCTGTGGAGCAATGCGGGCAATACCGGTCTTTTTGTCCACCGTTACCCCCGGGAAGTTGCTTACTTTCTGGTTTAAACCCGTCAGCGCATTAAAGAGAGAACTTTTGCCACTGTTAGGATTGCCTACCAGCGCAATATTGATTGGTACCTTCATCCTGATCTGATCCTCCAAAATTTTGAATATGCAAAACTAGCAATTATCGGGGGATGGGCGTGATCGAATCGGGAAAAATACTGTTAAAAGCGGCTGGGCGTAAAAAAACCGCGGTGGATACCGCGGTGATCGTTCATGTATTGAAACTAAACTTATTGTGACGAAGATCAATTCAATTTTTCGAATGTGTTCTGGAACATGAAGCTGGCCACCGCCAGCGTCAGGCTTTTTTTGTCTTCCGCATCTTTCCTGCTGCTATCCTCCACCGGGGTGGTGTTCTGTTGTTCCGGCCGTGTTCCGGGCCCGCGGTAGCGGTACTCGTTGCGGGGGGCGGTTGTGTCTGCCGGGGTGTTCCGCTCTTCCGGTTTTCTTTCATGCAGGTCCTTCCGCTCCCAGCCGTCAGGTGTCATCCTGATATCGATCTGATCATTATTACGGTCCCAGTTATAACGATCATCCCACCATTCCTCGCGCCAGTTGCGGATAAAGCTGTAGTGATGCCTTACTTCCCGGTCTATCACGATGTGTTTGCCTACCGGCACCCGTATCCGTACGGTCACTTTCTGGTTGCGGTATTTGGAATTGCGGGGAATGGAGAATCCGGAGGGTATGTAGAGCACGGAGTCCTTCTGCTCCAGTCCGAAATATATCTCGCGGGCCAGTTCTTCCGCCTGGCGCCAGTTCTTTCCCCTGGAGCTTCTTTCCACTTCCACCTCAAAGCTGTCCGTTTCGCTTTTCAGGACCTGGATCCTGATATCATCGATGATCACGGTATCATCCAGCACACGCAGATTGCCGTCGAACAGGTTGATCTCTTCCATTTCCAGCACGGTCCGCGCCTTCTTGACGATCAGCCGTCCCTTTTCAGGCTGGACGATATTTACGATCTCCGGTTCGGGCGTATTATACCGGGCTTTGAAATCCTGCGCCAGGGAAACGCTCAGCCAGACGGAGAATACCACTCCCATCAACCAGAAGAATCCGAGCGTATATCCTGCAAATCTATTTTGCTGTTTGATGCCCGTCATCTTGCGGATGAGGAAGGCCACCAGCGAAAGGATAGGGATGCCTACCAGCAGGGCCAAGGCCGGCCAGAAGAGCATGGTTTGCACTCCATTATCCAGTAAGAGGTCTTTGACAGGGATCAGGACCGCGGAAAAGACAGCTGACATAATCAGGCCAACTACCAATACGAAGAGTATCACTACAGCGAGGAAAAGGAAAAAGCCCTTTGCAATGAAAACAATGACATTTGCCAATCCTTTGAAAAACCCTTCTATTGCAGTACCGGCATCTCTACCGTACTGTTTCCCGCGGCCCTCCGAAAAATTTCTGACATCATCCCCCATTCTTTCCATACGGGAACGGAAAGTGTTCATTTCTTCCTGTACGGTGGCCTTGATATTGTTCAGATCTACCCGTTCGCCGCGCATTTCCAACTTTTCCGCTGCGGTATTGGCCTCGGGAGTGGCAAACCAGAGGATGAAGTAAAGCAGGATGCCTCCGCCCCATAAACCGATGGCAGCAATGGCAAATATGATCCGGAATACCAGCGGGTCCACATTAAAATATGCGCCCAGCCCGCTGCAGACGCCGCCGAGCACTTTGCCGTCCGGGTCCCGGTAGAACCGTTTACGCGGACGTATATAAGGGGCGAAAGACTCGGAGGCGGATTTATGATGGCTGCTGCCTGTTGTATCGCCGTCTTCTTCCACAAATTGTTCGGGCGTGCCCATGGAAGTTTTGATGGCCTGCACATCCTCATCGGTGATGCAATGCGCTCCTTTACGGATCTTGTCCTGGAATATCTCAGCGATCCGGCTTTCAATATCTCCGACGATCTCTTCCGCGCCCTCCTCCTTGGAGAAGTAACGCCTCAGGCTATCAAGATACTGTCGAAGGATCTCGTAGGCGCTGTCCTCGATAGGGATCAGGCGACTCGACAGGTTTATGTTGATAATCTTTTTCATCTGCTTAATCTGATTTAGGTTTTAGGTAAACTCGGATTGTATATTATTGGATGGTGTTGGGTTGCGTTAACTGATGGACCGCATTGGCCAGTTCATTCCAGGTATTCTCCAGGTCCCGGTAAAAGAGTTCTCCTTTGTCGGTCATGGAAAAATATTTCCGCGGGGGGCCTGAACTGCTTTCCACCCACCGGTAGGTGAGCAGCTCCGCATTTTTGAGGCGTGTCAGAAGCGGATATAAGGTCCCTTCCAGGATATCCAGCTTCGCTTCTTTCATTTTTTCAATAATGTCTGAAGGATAAGCCTCGCCTTGCTTGATGATGGAGAGAATGCAAAACTCCAGCACCCCTTTCCGCATCTGCGACTGTGTATTATCAATATTCATGGCAAGTGAGCTTTAAAAACCGTTATTGTTTCAGTTGAGTGTATAATATTCAACCTCATGACACAAAGATAGAAAGAATTTACTACTATGCAATACACAATACTCTTTAATGCAAAATAACTTGCTTTGAACATTACCGGTAAAATGAGGTTATACGCGCTCTGGCATTAGATTTGATGGGTTTCAGGATGATGAGGGTGCTGTTCCCGGATTGTGATGAGCGGTTATATGAAAGGATGAAGGAGTTTTCCGGGTCGATCGATATAAATAGCAGAAAAAGAAGGGAGTACAATCGATTTAACATTTCTTTGACCCTCGAAAATATGATTTATGGATTGCGAGGGTTACTTTTGCTTACATACAAATAAGTGATATAGGTATTGATGAAAAAGTTACTCAGTATATTTCTTCTTGGCCTGATGTGCGTTCAACTGCTCCCGATCGAGCAGATGGGGAAATTACTGTTCAACAACCAGATCGTGGAAGAACACGTGGATGGTGGTTGCTCTTCATCAAAGAACCTGAAGCTTAATTCCGGCGACATCAATTGTCACCGGTACGGTGACCTGGATGTGGAGCTCAATCCCGAGCTTTTCGCAAACGCACTTTCTTTCCGTTATCATGAGGATATTCCTGCGAGCCCCGTCCAGGAGATCCAAACGCCTCCTCCAAACAGTCATGTTGCTTAAATGACGATCACGTGTGCCGCCTGTTTCAGCGTGCGCGCATGTATTTCCTTCTTATTTGTACAATTCTGATTACACATTGATGTGTGCCTGACTTTCTTCGTATGGTCTTTCCGGAACATACAGGAGCGCCGGGCCTTGTGGCCTGGCCGTTAAACCGGTAGTGCATTGTTGACTGCATGCAATGCCGGATATGGCCGCATCTGTGTTATGATCTGCCTAAATCAACGCTATATGAGCAAGAAAATTGGACTTTTTTCGAATATCAAAGGTGATCTACCGGCCGGCCTTGTTGTATTTCTGATCGCTGTGCCGCTCTGTCTCGGCATAGCCCTGGCATCCGGTGCGCCATTATTTTCCGGCATGATCGCCGGTATTGTCGGCGGTATAGTCGTCGGTTCCCTGAGCGGCTCCCAGCTGAGCGTCAGCGGTCCTGCCGCAGGCCTTACGGCCATTGTGCTCAGTGCCATTACCCGGCTCGGCGCCTTTGAAACCTTCCTGCTGGCCGTTGTGCTGGCCGGACTGTTCCAGCTGGTGCTCGGTTTTGTAAAAGCCGGAACTGTCGCCAACTATTTTCCTTCCAATGTTATTACAGGTATGTTAACGGCCATCGGCCTGATCATCATCCTGAAACAAATACCGCACGCCTTCGGATATGATGCTGATGCGGAAGGGGATTTCGCCTTTATCCAGACGGATGGAGAGAATACTTTTTCCTCGCTCATCAGTATGCTGAATCACATCCACCTTGGCGCGGTGCTGATCACACTGCTCTCCATCGGCATTCTGTTATACTGGAGCAAGATACCGAAGGTAAACCTGGTACCGGCGCCGCTGGTGGCCGTGCTCGTGGGCATCGGTCTCAATGAGCTTTTTGTGTCAGCCGGCTCACCGCTTGGCCTTTCTCAAAGTCACCTGGTGACGCTGCCGGTGGCCGCATCATTCGGGGAATTCGTGGGGCAGTTCACCCTGCCGGATTTCAGCCAGCTGGCCAACAGCGAAGTATGGGTCGTTGCCGCAACAATAGCCGTGGTAGCGTCCATAGAAACACTGCTGAACCTGGAGGCTACCGACAAACTGGACCCGATGAAACGGTATTCACCGCCTAACCGGGAACTGAGGGCACAGGGGATCGGCAATATGGTCAGCGGCCTGATCGGCGGTATCCCCATTACCTCCGTGATCGTCCGCTCCTCCGCTAATATCAATTCCGGAGGCCGTACAAAATTGTCCGCCGTTTCCCATGGTATATTACTTCTGGTCTGTACTGCACTGATCCCGGGGCTGCTGAACAAAATACCACTGGCTACGCTGGCTGCTGTTCTGCTGGTGACCGGTTATAAGCTCTGCAAGCCCACCGTCTTCAAACAGATGTTCGCAAAAGGCAAATATCAATGGATCCCCTTCCTGGTAACCGTTTTGGTGATCGTATTCACCGATCTGCTGGTCGGCGTTGCGGTTGGCCTCGCTGTGAGCGTCCTGTTCATCATGTGGGGTAACATGAAAAGCCCTTACTTCTTCCAGAAAGAAAGGTACCGTACGGGCGATCTCATCCGCCTGGAGCTGTCACAGGAAGTATCCTTCCTGAACAAAGCGAACATCCTGCTGACGCTGGACCGCCTGCCGGAAAACAGCACAGTAGTGATCGACGCCAGCAAAACGCTGTATATAGACCAGGATGTGCTGGACATTATTCGTGAATTCGCGCAGATCAAAGCCGCCCAGAAGAAAATAAAAGTGGTGCTGAAAGGATTCAAAGAAGCATACAAGATCAACAACACAGATCATCTTTTCCTGGAAACGCCGGAAAAAGAGAAACCGGCAGCCGTTGTCGCCAATGGCACACACAAAGACCTGCTGAAAGAGTTATCTGTAAACTAAAACAATCATCGATTAAAATAACTGACCAATGAAAGCACACAATAAAGTATCACAAAGCAGCCTCACTCCGCATACCGCACTGGAGTTCCTCCGCGAAGGCAACGAACGTTTTGTAAGCAACCTTCGCATCAACCGCAACCTGCTGCAGCAGGTGAATGAAACTAAAGAAGGCCAGTGGCCTTTTGCTGCCATCGTGAGTTGTATGGATTCCCGTACATCCGCGGAACTGGTCTTCGATCAGGGCCTGGGCGATATTTTCAGTATTCGTTTAGCCGGCGCCGTTATCTCCGACAACGTGCTTGGCAGTCTTGAATATGCCTGCAAAGTAGCCGGCTCAAAGATCATTGTTGTACTTGGGCATACGCATTGCGGCGCCATCAAAGGCGCTTGTGACGGCGTAGAAATGGGCAATCTCACGGGATTGCTCAACAAGATCCGGCCTTCCGTACAACAGGAAAAGTCGGTTGCGCAAAACCGCACATCCCAAAACCAGGAATTCGTGCATGCGGTAACTTTACTGCACACAGAGCGCTCCGTACAGCAGATACTTGAACAGAGCGCCATCCTGCAGGACATGGTAGAGAAAGGAGAAGTGGGTATCATCGGGGCGGTGTACGATGTGGAAACCGGTGTAGTTACTTTCTGCGAGCATACCAAACGGATCGGACAACGGACAGAAAAAGTTGTGGAGAGTGTAGAGGCATAAGCCATGTACAAATAAGCAAAAGCCGGAAGAGCAGTCACTTCCGGCTTTTTTTATGCGTTGATGTCTTTGATGGTCTTTGGGTGGTTACAGGAACTTGTCCCCTTTATGGCGTTTCACCTCCGCCACATATTCCTTGATCTGCTGCTCGTTCTCCTTTTTGCAGACCAGCAATACATCGGGAGTATCTATCAGGATAACATCATCCAGCCCCTGCAATACTACCAGCTTGTCATTCGGCGCTTTCACCATGCATCGTGTGGCGTCTATCACCATCACGTTCTTTCCCTGCACGGCATTGCCGAGGTAATCCTTCTCCAGGTTCTCATATGCGGAAGCCCAGGTGCCCAGATCGCTCCAGCCAAAGTTGGCCGGGATCACATACACATTGTCCGCTTTCTCCATGATGCCGTAGTCGATCGAGATATTGGTGCACTGGGAGTAGATCATTTCCATCATTTCCTTTTCCCCGGGAGTGTTCAGCGCGGCGTGCTCCTGTACGAACAGCTCATCCATTTCCGGCAGGTAGGTGGCAAATGCTTTCAGGATGCTTTTGGTATTCCAGACGAAGATGCCCGCGTTCCAGAGGAAGTCCCCGCTTTGCAGGAAGGTCTTGGCCAGCTCCAGGTTCGGTTTCTCCGTGAAGGTCTTCACCTTGTACACGTTATCCGCCGCCTGCTCTGTTTCGAACTGGATGTACCCGTAGCCGGTATCCGGGCGGGTGGGTTTGATGCCCAGCGTGAGGAGCGCATTGTTCTTTTGCGCAAAAAGCAGCGCATTCAGGCAGGTCTGCGTGAATTGCATGGGGTCCATGATCAGATGGTCCGCCGGTGCGCAGATCATGCTGGCCTTGGGGTCCTTTTTGTGGATCTTGTGGGAAATATAGGCCACGCAGGGCGCCGTATTCTTCCGGGAGGGTTCGCTGACGATATTCTCCTGGGGAAGACCGGGTAATTGCTTGCTCACTGTGGCGGCGTATTGGTGATGCGTCACCACATAGATGTTCTCTTCGGGGATGAACTGCTGGAAGCGCTCATAGGTCCATTGCAGCAATGTTTTCCCCGTATTCAGGATATCCAGGAACTGCTTGGGATAATCCGTCCGGCTGTAAGGCCAGAAGCGGCTACCGATACCCCCGGCCATAATGGCCACGTAAAAATGGTTATTCAATGGTGTCATCGCTCAAATAATTCCTTCTCTGATTAAATCGTGTAAATGTATAATTCCGTGATACTGATCACCGTTCATGACCAGCAATTGGGTAATATCGTATGCTCTCATGAGCTCCAGGGCATTTACGGCCAGCTCATCGTGACCAATGGTCTTGGGGTTGCGGCTCATGATGTCTTCAGCTATTACGCCGCTGGCATCCATGTTCTTTTCCAGCATCCGCCGGAGGTCGCCGTCCGTAATGATCCCTTCCAGCCCGCCTTTGTCATTCACCACACCGGTCACCCCGAGCATTTTCGAGGAGATCTCCACGATCACTTCCCGCAGGGTGCTTTTCAGCTTAACTTTCGGGATCTGGTGCAGGCGGCTCAGGTCGCCTACCCGGAGATACAGTTTCTTCCCCAGTGTGCCGCCGGGGTGAAATCTGGCAAAATCCTCCGCGGTGAACCCTTTCAGTTCAATAAGACAAACCGCCAGGGCATCACCCATAACAAGCTGGGCCGTTGTGCTGGAAGTAGGGGCCAGGTTATTGGGACAAGCCTCCTGGGCTACGCTGGTATTCAGCACAAAATGTGCCGACTGCGCCAGGTAGGAATCCATTTTGCCTACCATGGCTATCAGGGTATTGCCCATATTCTTCAGCAAGGGAACCAGTACCTTTACCTCCGGGGATTCCCCGCTTTTGGAGATGCAAAGCACCACATCATCAGGAGTGATCATCCCCAGATCGCCATGGATGGCGTCCGCAGCATGCATAAAGAGGGCGGGAGTGCCCGTGGAATTGAAGGTGGCAACAATCTTTTGGGCGATAACCGCGCTTTTGCCTATCCCGGTGACCACCACCCGGCCCCGGCATTGCGCGACCAGGTTGACCGTTTGTTCAAAATCGTCATTGACAAAGGCCTCCAAACCTTCAATGGCAGCGGCCTCCAGCTTGATGGTCCTCTTTCCTGTTTCCCGGATATTAACGGTGATCTTCTGTTTCATGCGGCAGCTACAAATTTATCATTTTTTAGTCAAGCCAGGCGGTCCTATAAATTATATTGTCATAAAGTAGTTTTTTGAGTAATTTCGTGTCCCCCAAAAAAACATGTTGAATAAATTTCATCTATCGGTTCTGTTGATTTCGTCTCTGGATTACACTAGTATTAAACATTTAACGTGATGGCAGTTGCAAAGGTAAGTTTGTTGGATGCATTACACGAACATTTTGGGTTTGATTCCTTCAAGGGAAACCAGGAGAAGATCATTAAAAATATACTTTCCGGAAAAGATACATTCGTGATAATGCCTACAGGTGGCGGTAAATCCCTGTGTTACCAGCTCCCCGCGCTCATGAGCCCGGGCGTGGCGCTCATCGTAAGCCCCCTGATAGCGCTGATGAAAAACCAGGTAGACCTGGTTCGGTCATACAGCAGTAAGGACAATGTGGCCCACTTTCTCAATTCCACCCTCACCAAGGCCCAGATCAAGAAAGTACGCACGGACCTCCAGTCCGGAAAGACCAAAATGCTGTATGTGGCGCCCGAAACGCTTACGAAACAGGAAAATATCGACTTCTTCAAGGAACTGGAAATATCCTTTATCGCGGTGGACGAAGCGCATTGCATCTCCGAATGGGGGCATGATTTCCGGCCGGAATACCGCCGGCTGAAGGAAATGATCGACATGATCAGCAGCAAGCTGCCGGTCATCGCCCTGACGGCTACCGCTACGCCAAAGGTGCAAAGCGATATTGTCAAGAACCTGGAATTGAGGTCGCCCGAGATCTTCATGTCCTCCTTCAACCGCCCGAACCTGTATTACGAGATCAGGCCCAAGCGGAAAAAGGACCAGACGATCCGGGAGATCGTTAAATTCATTCACCTGCACAAAGGTAAAAGCGGCATCATCTACACGCTGAACCGCAAAACCACCGAGGAGCTGGCCGATATGCTCGTGGCCAACGGCATCAGGGCCGTAGCCTATCATGCGGGACTCGATTCCGGCACCCGGGCGCAGCGGCAGGATATGTTCCTGCTGGAAGATGTGGAGGTCATCGTGGCCACTATCGCCTTCGGTATGGGGATCGATAAACCGGACGTCCGTTTTGTGATCCATTACAACATTCCCAAAAGCCTGGAAAACTATTACCAGGAAACCGGCCGCGCCGGACGGGACGGGCTCGAAGGCATCTGCGTATGTTTCTACTCCTACCAGGATGTGCAGAAGCTGGAGCACCTGATGCGGGACAAGCCGCTCAGCGAAAGGGAAATGGGCGCGCAGCTCATCAACGAAACCGTTGCCTACGCAGAGAGCGCCGTCTGCCGCCGGAAAGTGATCCTCCATTATTTCGGGGAGAAATATGAACAGGAGAATTGCGGCAAATGCGACAATTGCCTCAATCCGAAAGAGAAAATAGAGGTGAAGAACCGCGTGGTGATCACCCTGAAGGCCATTCAGAAGCTGGAAGAGCGCTTCGGGACGGATTACGTCGTGAATATCATCACCGGTAAAGCCAACCCCCAGATCACCACTTTCCGGCACGACAAGCTGGATGTATTCGGGGAAGGGAAGGAGTTTGACGCACATTTCTGGAATTCCCTCATCCGGCAGATGATGCTGGAGGGCTTGATAGAAAAGGATATTGAAGAGTACGGCCTGCTGAAGATCACCGAAAAAGGCCGCAAGTTCATCAAAAAACCATTTTCCATCTGGGTAGCACTGAACCATCAGTTCGAAGAAGATACCGCCGCGGAGGAAGAAGACGCCCTGTCCGCCGAAGCCCAGGCTTCCGCAGATCCCGTGCTTTTCGACATGCTGAAAGAGCTGCGCAAAAAGGTCGCCAAAGAAAAGAATCTCCCCCCATTCGTCATCTTCCTGGAAACATCCCTGGAAGATATGGCCACGCAATACCCCACCACCGTTCAGGAACTGGAAAAGATCCAGGGAGTGAGCAAAGGAAAAGCGGTCCGCTACGGAAAGGTTTTCGTGGATGTGATCGCCCGGTTCGTGGAAGAGAACGACATCGTGAAACCCGATGATTTTGTGATGAAAAGCGTGGTGAATAAAAGCGGGCTGAAAGTTTTCATCATCCAGAACATCGACAAGAAAATGCCGCTGGAAACCATCGCCAAAAATAAAGAACTGAGCATCCCGCAGCTGCTGGACGAAATGGAGACCATCGTAGCCAGCGGTACCAAGCTCAATCTGGATTATTGCATCGATGAGGAACTGGACGATTATGCGCAGGACGAGATCATCGAATACTTCAAAGGCTGCGAAACCTCCAGTCTGCAGGTAGCCAAAGATGAACTGACGGAAGGAAACTATACGATCGAACAACTGAAGCTGATGCGGATAAAATTTCTGGTGGAATATGGGAACTGAGTTGATCCGGCAGCAGATCTCCCCGGTACGCGCCCGCATCGTGGAACATCCGCTTTACAGCCGTTTACAGACCATAGAGGATGTTTGCCGCTTTATGGAGCATCATGTTTTGCGGTTTGGGACTTTATGAGCCTGTTGAAAGGCCTGCAAAGGGAGCTGACCTGCGTATCCACCCCCTGGGTACCCCAGGGTGCTCCCGGGACCCGGTACCTGATCAATGAGATCGTTACAGGGGAGGAAAGCGATGTGGATGCTGAAGGCAGCCGTGTTTACCTACGGCCGGGAAGACCTGATCCCGGACATGTTCCATTCCCTGGTAAAAGACCTGAACGCCCAATTTCCCGGCAAGCTGGATATCTTCATTTATTACCTGGAAAGGCACATTGAAGTGGACGGGGACCATCACAGCCGGCTGGCGCAACAGATGGTGGAAGAGCTTTGCGGGGATGATGCTGGTTTATGGTCGGAATGCGCAGCATATGCCGCGAAAGCCCTGGCGTTGCGGGACCGGTTGTGGAGCGGCATCCTGGAGGGACAAGAAAATCTTCAATAAACTTTTTGTTTTTTAAAAGTTTGTCTTACTTTTGCAGTCCCCTTAACAAAACGGGGTACCTGGTGCGGTAGCTCAGTTGGTAGAGCAAAGGACTGAAAATCCTTGTGTCGCCGGTTCGATCCCGGCCCACACCACAGAAAGCCTTCGGTTTCCGGAGGCTTTTTTTATGCACCAAAGGCGCCGGCTGGCGGGAGATTGATCTGTTTTGGCACGAAAAGCAGCACTGGCATAATACGGGGTTAAACGCAGGTTTATTTTTGCCGCCTTTTCGGCACTCATTGTGTCATTATATTGAGTTATTTAAACAAACGGACCCGTAAGGGTTAAAGGGAATTCCCTCTCTTTTTCCACAGAACAGCCTTCGAAGTTCGAAGAACCGGGGGAAAACCGGAAAAGGCCATATTGAAAAAACAGCCCTTTTTTGTTCCTCACAAATGATTGATTTTCATTGTAGGTTTCTTCTCGTTCTCACTTCAAATAACATCTGCTCAAGGATCATTCCTTCGCTTTCTTGCATGCTGCTGCCTTACCCGGCTAAGCGTTTCCCGGGACAAACCGAGGAACGAAGCGATCATATGCAACGGTACCCGGTCGTAGATCGTGGAATATGTTCTGAGGAAGTTATCGTATTTCTCTTCTGCGGTGTCACTGATATTGCTAAAAATTCTGTTTTGGTGTGCTTCATAATTGTTAGCTGTCAGTTGCTCTATCAGGTTTTTAAAATTGGGGATGGTCTCAACCAGATAATTGAATTTTCCCTTCTCTATCATCAGCAATTCGCTGTTCTCCAGCGCATCGATGTTATACCTGGAAGGTTGGCCTGATTGATAACTGGAATAGTCATTTATCCACCAATTCTCTATAGCAAACCTCATAATATGATCCCGACCGTCTTCGCCAACACGATACAGCCGAAGGCATCCTTTCGCAACAAAACTCTGGAAATGGCTGACATCGCCTTCCTGCAATAAATACTGGTGTTTACGGATCTTCTTTGGTATGGTCACTTCCTCTACAAGTCTAAGTTCATCCCCGGTCAGACTACCTTTTTCAACCAGGTATTTTGCTAAAGATTCGAACATTATCAAACAGCTTTCCCCAAAGCTATTTAAAAATCTTATCAATCGAATCGGGTAAGATGCGAACAGAAAGACGAACAAACGGCAGTATGCCTGAATCCGGAGTTCTGCATACTGCCGTTTGTTTCAGTTATTTCATCAGGCTGATATTGGTCAACCCGCCATCTGAAAGAATCTCGCTGCCGAGGATGAAGGAAGAATCATCAGAAGCGAGGAATGCGGCGGCCTTGCCTATATCGGACGGCAAGCCCTGCCTCCCCGCAGGTGTTAGGTCTTTCCAGATTTGTTTAACCTGATCAACCTGCTCCTGTGGTACGATCTTGGCAAATACGGGTGTATCAACTGAACCTGGCGATAGTGCATTCACCCTGATCCTTCTAGATAACAAATCGAGCGACAATCCTTTCGCCAGTGAAATTACAGCTGCTTTAGCGGCACTGTATATGGTCATTCCTGGTGCTGCGCGATGCGCGGCGCTGGACCCAATCAGAATAATTGAGGCGCCATCATTTAAATATGGCAATGCTTTTTGAACCGTGAAGTAGCTGCTCTTCAAATTCAGATCCATATACTGATCATAGTTGTCTTCTGTGACATCGGTAATCACTGCCATTGGACTGCCATCTACAACGCCGCCAGCATTGACAACCAGGGTATCAATTTTTCCGAACTTATCAAATGTCCCTTTGAATATTCGTTCCAGATCGTCCATGTTTGTCACATCTCCTTTGATACCCATGAAACCCGTTCCAAGTTCTTTAACGGACCTGTCAAGTGTTTCCTGATTTCTTCCGGTGATAGTACCGGTTGCACCTTCGTTGCTGAATGCTGCTGCAATGCCAAACCCTATACCGCTGTTACCTCCGGTTATTACGGCTACTTTGTCTTTTAATTTCATCGTTTTCGATTTTATTATAAAGCAAAGTTGAGCCATTTATGCCCTTGGGAACAAGGACATCTGACACAAAATATTCGTGATAAATGTCACCGAAATAAGGCTGTGTCAGGAGGTTCGTGCATGATACCGGACTTCATGATACAACCCTGAAGCACCCTTCTTTTGATCAGCATTACGCTACTTCACATTCCCCGCAAAACATGCGGAGAATAACGCGCTTATTCTCCGCACCGCTCCCGGAACTCGTCTCCTGTATTTCCCCCAGCCTCCAACACACCCCCATAACGCCGCACAAGTGCCGTCAATTCATCAAAATAAACCGGCTGCCGCCATAGCTGATCCAGCTTTTCCCCAAGCCGGCCGGCCTTCAACAGATTTTCAGACAATGGCTTCCGGTGAATGGAAACATTTGTTCTCATATTCCTCAACTCCCGCTTCAGCTGTGTCAGCTTCGTTCTCAACTGTTTCTTGCTATGACGGCGCCTTGATTTCATTCTTTGCATATTGAGTGTTTTTGACGCACATATTCCGGATACTGCTGCTAAACTTTTGCTAAACACTTGTTAATCGAAGGATTAATTATTTTTGATGAATGACCACGAACCAGATCCCGCAAAATGCTACAACTGCCTGGCGGCTGAAAGCCATATTCACCGGCTCCATCGGTAACCTGGTAGAGTGGTACGACTGGTATGCCTATGCCGCATTCGCCCTCTATTTCGCGCCGGTTTTCTTCCCCACAGGCAATCCCACCGTACAATTGCTGAACACTGCTGCCATCTTTGCCGTTGGCTTCCTCATGCGGCCCATCGGCGGATGGCTGTTCGGCAGCATTGCGGACAGGCAGGGCAGGAGAACGGCCATGACCTTATCCGTATTACTGATGTCCTTCGGATCATTCATGATCGCCTGCACACCTTCCTACAAATCCATCGGCATCATGGCGCCGGTGCTGTTGCTGCTGGCGAGACTGCTGCAGGGGCTGAGCGTGGGAGGGGAGTATGGCACTTCCGCCACCTATCTCAGCGAAATTGCTACGCCGGACCGGCGGGGATTCTTTTCCAGCTTTCAGTATGTTACACTGATAGGCGGGCAATTGCTGGCGCTGGGCATTCAGCTCTTGCTGCAAAAGATCTTTCTAACGCCCGAACAGCTGGCTAACTGGGGCTGGCGCATTCCTTTCGTGATCGGCGCCATCCTCGCGCTTGTTGCACTATATCTCCGGCGGAACATGCACGAATCCATTTCACTGGAAAACAAAGGGAAAGACCGGGGATCGGTTATTGTGCTGTTCACCAGGCATCCTAAAGCGGTGCTGACGGTTGTGGGCCTGACCCTTGGAGGGACCATCGCTTTTTATACTTATACTACCTACATGCAGAAGTTCCTCGTGAATACGGTGAAGCTTTCCAAAGAAAATTCCACGCTGATCTCTTTTTCCCTGATGCTGATCTATGCTGCGCTGCAACCTTTCTTCGGATGGCTGTCTGACAGGATCGGGAGAAAACCCCTGCTGATCGGCTTTGGGGTACTGGGCACGCTCTTTACGGTACCGATACTCACCGCAATAAGCGTGGCTTCCTCCGCCTGGGCTGCCTTCTTTCTGATACTGGCGGCGCTGCTGATCGTCAGCGGATATACCTCCATCAACGCCGTTGTGAAAGCGGAACTATTCCCGGCAGAAGTACGTGCGCTGGGCGTGGGCCTTCCCTATGCCCTTACCGTGGCTATTTTTGGCGGTACTGCGGAATACCTGGCGCTGCACTTCAAAAATATCGGGCAGGAATCATGGTACTACTGGTACGTTACGGCATGTATCTTTGTTTCCCTGCTGGTGTACGTCACTGCTAAAGACAGCCGCAAGACCTCATTTATTGATAAAGAACAATTGTAACGCTATGCTCCCTTTTGCCGGAATGCCCTATGGCCCTGCCCCTTCGTTTTGTTTTCCACTGACTGAACTGTGCATGTATATCCTCTTTGCGCTTTGCTGCATGCACGCCTGGAAGCGCGGGGCGGGCAGCATGGCCTACCTGCTTGGGGGACTGGGGTTCGGATTATTGCTGGAGTACGTGAATGTTGCCACCAGCGCAGGTTACGTGTATGGCAAATTTATGCTGATGTTGGGTGTGCCGCCGAACGATATTCCCGTTTGCATAGGCATGGGGTGGGCGGTAATTATGTACACGGCCCGGCTTGTTACCGATGCCTTGCATGTTCCCCTTTGGGCCGCCGCCGCGATAGACAGTTTGCTGGCCATTAATATTGATCTGAGTATGGATGTGGTCGCCTATCGCCTGCATATGTGGCATTGGGATTGGGAAAACCGTGCGGGTGTTGAGTTTTCACTGACCGGAGGATGGTTCGGCATTCCATACGGCAACTTCTACGGATGGCTGCTCGTCGTTTTCTACTATTCCTCTTTCGCGCGGTTGCTGGAAAAGACAAAGCTGGCAAAACATACTGCCTGGCGTATCCTTACCCCATTGCTGTCCATCCTCCTTTCACAGATCGCCCTGTATATTTCCCTGTTTCCCCTGTCTGACTGGCTGAAGCTGCTGGGCGTTACCAGCACACACCGGTTCATTGCGGTGCTGGCCATCTTTGCCCTCCTCGCGGTTGCCGGCTTGCGTCAAAGAAAAATACAGACCGGCGCTAAACTGCCCCTGGTCACCTGGCTGGTGCCGGCATGGTTCCACGTGTATTTCATCAGCTGGTTTTTCGCAGCGGGATTTTACCAGGAGAACGGCTGGATGACTTTCTGGAGCATCACGAATTTTATAGCCGGCTGCATTATCCACTGGCTGTTGTATAAAACGCTGACAAAACGCAGCACCGCATCCATCTGAATTATGTAATTTGCAGCACATGTATTACTTCTACATCAAGGCGCTGCACATCATTTTTATCGTTACCTGGTTTGCCGGGTTATTTTATATCGTGCGCCTTTTTGTATATCATACGGAAGCCCTGGCGGAAGAGGAACCTCGCCGCAGTATTCTGCAGGATCAATTCAGGATCATGATGAAACGGCTCTGGCTGGGCATTACATGGCCTTCCGCTATCCTTACGCTGATATTCGGACCATGGATGCTGATCCTCTATGGCTCCATTCCCGGATGGATGTGGGTGAAACTGGCTTTCGTTGCTGGCTTGTACGGCTATCATTTTTTCCTGCACAGCATTTACAAGGGCTTCGGGCAAAACAAGTTCAGGTTTACTTCCACACAATTAAGGGTATGGAACGAAGTGGCCACCCTCTTCCTCGTGGCCATCGTTTTCCTCGTGGTGCTGAAAAGCATGCTGAGCATGGTGTGGGCAGTAGCCGGACTGGTCATTTTTGCGATCGTGCTGATGATCGCTATCCGGGTGTACAAATCGTTGCGGGAGAAAAAGAACCGCTGATCTATTTTTTCCCCATCGTTACCTGGAGGGAAAGGCCCGCGGAATAAAGCTTCACCCTCCCTTCTCCAACTCCGCCCAGCGGCACTTTTACATACGGCTGCAATGACCATTGCAACATGCCGGTTGTACGTTTTTCCCAGTTCACCCCAAGGTTCAGTACGGAAAAATAATGGTGGTTGCGGTTGCTGTATTCATGAGAACGTTTTGTACCGTTCTCGTAGAAGTAATCATACTTTTCATTGAGCATAAAATAAGAAGATGCGCCGGCAACCAGGCTCCAGCTGCCTCCTGGTTGTGTGAGAAACCGGTAACTGGCGTTCAGCGGAATATCCAGTACATTACAATCAGCATCGATCTTTGTATAGGTTACAGGATAATCGAAATGATAATCCTTAGGCGTTGCCCCATAAAGTTTTTTGGAATAGACCGCACCCGCCTGAATGCTCCAGCGATCATTAAAATGATATCGCAGGATAATACCGGTGCTTAACCCCACCCGGCCCATTTTCATCGAGGATGCAATATTCACATCAGGCCCGATGGTGATGCCTCCCTCAAAACCTTTCCGTTTCTTTTTCTCCGGCAAGCTGTCTGCCGGTGCGGCTACCGGTGCGGCGGTTTCTTCCACCTTCGCAGGGAGTTGCTGTCCGCTGGTATCCGTCTTTGCAGTAGCGGCGCCTGGCGATTGCTGCGCTACGGTAACTTGTTCCGTTTCCCCCGGTAAATTCACCGCCTCCTTATCCACATCTCCATTGTTTTTTTCCTTTTGATGATGCACCGTTGCAACGCTTCTTCGGGGAGCAGACGGCTCCGCTGCAAACGATGATGGGTTCCCAGGAGAAGCTGGGGGCAATACCGCAGGCAACAACGGTTCGGTTTCACCGGATGCTTTTTCCGGCGATGGAATGGTTGTGGAATGTGGAATATCCTCAATACTTGTAAGTGGTCTTTCTGCTGATGTTTGCTGCTGCCCGCTCCACCACCAGAAACTTCCTGCGGCAATAAAGATCAGCAGCCCGGAAAGTATCCACCAGAAAAAAACAGGACGGCGGCGGCGCGGATCATCGAGCCGTTTCTTCATTTGTTCCCATGCGGCGGGATCAAATGGCATTTCCGCATCCTGCAGTTTTTTACGAATACTATTTTCAAACTGTTCGCTCATTTTTGCATGGTTGCACCGATCATGCCGGTGTCGGGATAATTATTAAATGATGATTGTTCCTCTATCTTCTCTTTCAATATCCGTTTTGCCTTGAATAAATTGGATTTGGAAGTGCCTTCGGAAATACCGAGCATCGCGGCAATTTCCTGATGCTGGAACCCTTCCATCACATATAGATTAAAAACTGTCCGGTAAGCAGGGGGAAGCTTTTGAACTAGCTGGAGAATTTCATCGTAAGAAAGTTTATCCATAGCTGCATCGTCCGTTACACCAAGATCATAGGCCTGGGTAATATCATCGGAAAAGGAGATCTTCTTTCTGCTTCTTAAATGATCAATGGCGGTGTTGGCCATGATCTTGCTTAGCCAGCTTTTGAAAGGCCGGGATATATCGTAGGAATCGATGTGGTTAAAAATTTTAAGGAAGCCGTCGTTCAGTATTTCAATCGCTTCCTGTTTATTGTTCGAATAACGTAAACAGATAGCCATGGCATATCCAAAGAACTGCCGGTAAAGTGCTTCCTGGCTGCTGCGGCTCCATTGCCTGCAACCTTCGATAATTTCAGATATGTCCTGCACTGCTTAACTACGTTAACGTATAAGTTTTACCCTCTTCTTACGGTCATGGGTACAAGTGGGTTGCCTCGGATGGATAAATCAATAACATTGTCCCTGATTTTTGGTTCAATTTCCCGATTTCTTCAAAAATCGCATTTTCAGGCGATATTTCGGACTTTATCCTTTTTTGATAGCGTTACCTTATCCAACCCGGGATCATTAAAATTTGAGGGGTCTGGTAAAGTCGACTTTTCTTACTGAAAATCAATATCTTATCTATTTTTGGCGTGCTGACGCAAAAAAAGGGCGCCAACACCATGGCACCCCGCGTATTTGAACAAATGATACGTCATCGCCCCATGTACACCATGAGAATTTGAACATCACTGGGATTCACTCCGCTGATCCGGCTGGCTTGTCCTAAAGTCCGTGGTTTGATCTTCGTAAATTTCTGACGGGCTTCGTTGGAAAGGGATACGAGTTTTGAATAATCAAATGCATCCGGTATCACCAGATCCTCCAGTTGGCTCATTCTTTTTACCAGCTCATTTTCCTTTTCTATATATACATCATACTTTACCTGGATCTCTACCTGTTCCAGTACATCTCTTCCGAAATCTTTAAGGGCGTTTGCCACACTGGGAAGATGATCTTTCATGGATATAATATCCAGTCCGGGGCGAAGCAATAGCTGATGCGCTCTTTGTTTTTGCGTAAGCGGAGCAGAGTTATTGCTGTTCAGCCAGGCATTGGCCTCCCCGGGTTCCAGCGCCAGTTCCTTCAGTATAGTCTTTGCCTTTTCCACACCGGAAAGTTTATCGCTCATTTTCTGCATTCTTTCTTCGGTAGCCAATCCCAGTTTGTAGCTTCTTTCCGTCAGGCGGAGATCAGCATTATCCTGCCTGAGCAGCGTGCGGAACTCTGCCCGGGAGGTAAACATGCG
Organism: Chitinophaga sp. XS-30; assembly: GCF_008086345.1. Taxonomy (NCBI): domain Bacteria; kingdom Pseudomonadati; phylum Bacteroidota; class Chitinophagia; order Chitinophagales; family Chitinophagaceae; genus Chitinophaga; species Chitinophaga sp. XS-30. The sequence goes on from NZ_CP043006.1 coordinate 1,026,179, forward strand.
ATAAGGTTCATCGGTCCCTTTGTTGATCAGGTCATCTATCAGTACACCGATATAGGCTTCACTGCGTTTCAATACCAGCGGTTCCTGTTCCCTGACTTTGAGGTGTGCATTGATACCTGCCATTAAACCCTGGCATGCTGCTTCCTCATATCCGGTAGTGCCGTTGATCTGGCCCGCGAAGAATAGGTTCGATACCTGTTTTGTTTCCAGGGAGAACTGCAGCTGGGTAGGGGGGAAGTAATCATATTCTATCGCATATCCTGGTCTGAACATTCTGGCATTTTCAAAACCGGGTACCAGGCGCAGCGCTTTTTGCTGAACGTCTTCGGGCAAGGAGGTAGAAAAACCATTTACATATATCTCCACGGTGTTCCAGCCTTCCGGTTCTACGAAAAGCTGGTGCCTTTCTCTTTCAGCGAAACGGTTGATCTTGTCTTCAATACTTGGGCAATACCGGGGGCCTGTTCCCTGTATTCTGCCCTGAAACATGGGGGAGCGATCAAATCCTGTACGTAAAATATCATGCACCTGTTCGCTGGTATAGGTAATGAAACAACTTCTTTGTTGCTCAGGTCTGATCTTTTCCACGTCCATATAAGAGAAGCCAACGATCTCTTCATCCCCTTTTTGTTCTTCCATTTTGGAGTAATCGAGACTTCTGCCATCTATCCTGGGGGGAGTGCCTGTTTTAAGGCGATCGCTTTCAAGACCCAGTGACAGGAGTTGTTCCGTTATGCCGGTCGCCGCTTTTTCCGCAACACGTCCTCCACCGAACTGTTTATCCCCGATATGGATCACCCCGTTCAGGAATGTTCCATTGGTCAATACCACTGCTTTGGCCTCAATCTCATGTCCTAATCCGGTAACTACACCATGGCAGACCCCGTTTTTCACGAGCAGTCCCTTTACCATATCCTGATAAAAATCTACCCGGGAGGTATTCTCCAGCGCTTCCCGCCATTTGGCAGCGAACAACATGCGGTCGTTCTGTACTCTCGGGCTCCACATAGCAGGTCCTTTACTGCGGTTCAGCATCCTGAACTGGATCATGGATTGATCGGTAACAATACCAGAGTATCCCCCAAGTGCATCAATCTCCCGGACGATCTGTCCTTTTGCGATTCCTCCCATGGCCGGGTTACAACTCATCTGGGCGATGGTCTGCATATTCATGGTAACAAGCAACACCCGGGACCCCATATTTGCCGCCGCTGCAGCAGCTTCACATCCGGCATGGCCGGCCCCGACAACAATAACATCGTAAGATGGGAACATATTTTAAAATTGAAGTGCAAAGTTACATATAAAGATTGATGGGAGTGGGGCAAAAACAGGAGGATAAATATAGGTATCCCGATGTTCCACGTGGAACATCTTGAACTGCGCTGCTGATAAATAAGGAAGAAGTACGGTTTTTACTCAAAGCAACTATGCAATATGCACAAGACACAGACGGCTCCGATCCTCTTTCAACTCTTGCACACCCCAATGCATGACAACCAGCAAACTCCAGGTTAACCAGGTAGCTATTCCGCAACCTAAATACTATTCCCGTAACCCAACCACCGAAAATATCCGTAGATGACTGTCGTAGTCAACCGCCTAATAGTGCAAGATGGAATATGTCATTCACTAGTTGCAACCCCTCTTTACAGGTTTAGCAAATAAATAATTACTTCATTCACCTCGGATAAGAAAGCTCTTAAATGAAAAAATCCACAACCAACTCTGACACATATCACTCCATGTTTCCGCAACAGGCCGGTTAATCACCAGGCAAAATGATGTTCCCCTTCCCTGACATTCCCCTAATATTTCCAGAGGAAAGCTTGAGATGCCGGACTACCGTATTCCATCAATAGCTAAACCCGGCGCCCGAAACCGGTAAGGATCGGGTTAACCCCGCAGTCTGGGTTATTATTAGCTTCAATCAGGACTAACGAACGGTACGAAACCTTACAAAATTCCCATAGAAACACCTAACGTCATCTAAATGCATCTAATAAATACACAGATACGGGAGGTACCATCAAAGGTTCAATCCATAAACAGAAGAAAAACAAAGCTGATTACAAACAGCAAGGTCTTATGCAATTGTAAAGAGTAGGACAAAGCAACTAAATTCAGGTGAAATAGTTCAGATGTAATCTAACGGTTGAATAAAGAAGTTAAGGTTTGATCTGACGGCTATCCCGAATCTTTTCAACTTTTTGAATGCCCATCTCCCTCCGGAGGCATTCAAAGAGGGGTAAAGAATCATCATTTTTATGGCGATGATATCGAAGCTGTCCGATAGCTATTGTAAGATTAAACAGTAGCAACTCAAATATCAGTCTGTACCCGCAGATGGAATCATCAAAGGCTCAAACCAGGGTCTGCCAACGGAACGATCATCCTGCAGATCCTCATATAAAACGCCCGAAAGGAGTGAGCCAACCAGGTACGATAGACAACTACATAGGTTCAATCCATAAACAGTAATAAGAACAAGTCCGCTTGATAAAAGCAAGGCCTCATGTCGAAGAAGAGGGTAGGGTAACAACTAACTCCATCAGCTTAACCTGAAAACTAATAGGGAGTAGTTCGAATCTATGTAGAGAATCGTTCACGCTGAGGGAAGGATCGAAAGCCAAACATCCAACAAACAATAAAGAATAGTAACCTCATTAAAGGAGGCTTCATTATTACGAACATCAGGTGCCGAAAGAAGGCATGACCACTGAAACCTAATTAAAGGAGACTTCATTATTACCCTCCTGAAAATATTCCATCCCATGTGGCTGACTATAAAAAGATGTTCCACGTGGAACATCAATACTACTACTTGTCGAAATACAGCTTCAAATATTCATCCTCTTTCTGGCGCATGATCTCCACTTCCTTTTTGGTCTTATCCCGGTATCCGCACAAATGCAACGCACCATGAAACATCACCCGGTGCAATTCATAATTCTCGGTTATCTCATAGCGCTCCGCATTTTCCTTCACACGATCTATGCTGATATAGATTTCCCCCTCTGTTATATCCGGGTCGGGTGACAGTTCGAATGTAACGATATCCGTGTAAGTGTCGTGCTTCAGAAACTCCTGGTTGATACGCAGCAGATACTCATCATTGCAAAAAACATATTGCAGATTGGAAAGCCCCTGTTCCTCCCGTTCGAATAACTCCCGGATAAACCCTTTGAGCCTGGTCCTGTCCTTTAAACCAACTTTAACTTCGTGCGCAGAGAAATAAACCATTTTGTAAAATTATAGTGAAAAGTTCGTTCACGCTTGCTCATTTTTTGCATATTGATGTTTGTGCGATACCTTTGCGATGTAATAGCTGCGGCCCTGGTCACAGACTGGTTTTAAACCCGCTTAACAAAAAAATATGATCAAACTATCTTCTCTCATGATTGGAAAAAGCGCAGTGATCCGGGAATTCGAAAAAAGTGATGTTTATATCAAACTCATGGAAATGGGTTGCGTTCCGGGAGAAACCGTCAAGGTGGAAAAAATCGCTCCCCTCGGCGACCCCATTTGCATCATCGTTGCCGGCTATAACCTCTCGCTCAGGAAAACAGAAGCAGATAACATCTGGGTAGAAGAAATTCTGGCCGTTTAATCCATTCATCAAAAAATAGTAAAAGAGGGTGTATCATCAATTCGATACACCCTCTTTTTATTTTTGCAGATGTTGTTACCCAGGTCATAAAAGAAATCCCGCATCAAGATTACATACGGCATCGGCGATGTCGAAAACCTTCTAGTCAGATACCCAAACCTTCACCAGCTATCAAACATCATCTGGTAAACATCTGGTAATCTGGCAGCGCATAGACCCTAATCTCCCTCATTCCGCAGCTTCTTTTCCACATCCCAACCACCAAAATACCATTTAAAACACCCTCAAAATCGCATCATAAAATTGAATATCAAATAAATATATAGATCACATAATAAACATAAAATAAATTCTTCACCACTTCCTCACCCCACAATCTACAACCCGGCTTTTGCACTGATATCCAACATCCTGTCTATCGGCTTCTTCGCCGCAATCCGCAACTTCTCATCCATCGTGATCTCCGGTTCCTCATACTCCATACACAGGTACAACTTCTCCAGTGTGTTCAGTTTCATATGCGGACAATCATTGCAGGCACAAGCGTTGTTCGGCGGCGCCGGAATAAAGGTCTTCCGCGGATTCTCTTTCTGCATCTGGTGCAGGATACCGGTTTCGGTCACCACGATGTACTCCTGGGCATCATCCCGCTGGGTAAACTTCAGCAAGCCTGTTGTTGAACCTATGAAATCAGCGATCGCCAGCACCGGCGCCTCACATTCCGGATGGGCAATGATCTTTGCCTCGGGGTGCCGCATCTTCAGCCGGGTGATCTTTTCCAGGCTGAAAATCTCATGCACCATGCACGCCCCGTTCCAAAGCACCATGTCCCTACCCGTCTTTTTGATCAGATAAGCCCCAAGGTTGCGGTCAGGTGCAAAGATGATCGGTTGGTCCTTCGGCACGCTTTCGATGATCCTTTCGGCATTGGAGCTCGTGCAAATGATATCGCTGAGTGCTTTGATACCCGCAGAACAATTAATATAGGAAATCACGATATGGTCGGGGTACTTTTCGCGGAATTTCCGGAACAACTCCGGCGGCGCACTGTCCGCCAGCGAACAGCCGGCTTTCAGGTCCGGCAAAAGCACCTTCTTCTGCGGGCTCAGGATCTTCGCTGTTTCGGCCATAAAATGCACACCGGCAAACACAATAATATCCGCATCCGTTTTTGCAGCCTGCTGGCTGAGGCCTAAACTGTCACCAATATAATCCGCCACATCCTGTATATCCGGCTCCTGGTAATAATGCGCCAGGATGATCGCGTTCTTTTCTTTCTTGAGCCTGTCGATTTCCGAAAAAAGATCCAGCTGAACATCCACCTCCATATCCAGGAACCCTTTTTTCTGCAAATTTTTTTTTGCTTCCGATAACGCCGTAATCATAACTATAGATTTAATTTTCTTTTTAAAAAGAAGAAAAAGCCCACTACTATTAGGGGTGTGAATATGGGGGTAACTCAGATTCACAACCATATACAAATGTACTTGTTATAATTATTCCTGCCGCTATCCACAGGAAATTAACAAGCCTTTTTCGCGCTGCTGCTGACTTTGGCATGTTTTATCCACAGTGTGGACAGTGGGGGGACTGAACAACTTTCTGCCGCCCGGAGTATTAAGAAAATGTTAAGAGAGGGAGGTTATCCACGGTGTCGAATGCCGGAACTGTTCCGGCCGTAAAAACAAATTTAGTTTTACCTCCTTCGGGAAGGCAGTTTACCCACAGAAATCAGGGTTAACCCCACGGTTGTTAACATAAACTGTGGAAAAAACGACCCGGTTTTCTGAAATTTCTCCGGGGTAGAAAAATACCGGCAACCGCCATTTTAATTCACAAATTCCTGTGGATTATATAACCGATATCCTTATTTTGTGGATAACCCGCATACAGTTCCACGGATATGCTTGTTCCAAAAACCCGTGTACTTAAAGGCTTTCCCGGAAAACCGGCGGAGAAATGAATAATGCATCAATAAAAAACAAAATGTGGATAATGTGTGGATCAAATGGGAAAACACTGCCCGGAAAATGTAGCTCAAATCCTTTACTGTATTGACTTTCGGGGCTAAAAAACCGATTTTGTAGTTACAACTATTTTATTCTATTTTTGCTACCTCTAAAATTTAGACTATATAATATATGTCAGTTATTCAGAAAATCAGGGACAAATATGCCGTTGTCATTATCGTATTGATATGCCTGGCTATTGTGAGCTTTTTGCTGCAGGATGTTTTTTTCGGCAACAACTCAATGTTCAGTCAACCTACGGAAGTAGGTGAGGTAAATGGAGAAGAGCTGGATTACCGCGAGTACCAGCAACGTATTGAGAGCATGCAGGAAAGAATGCGCCAGCAGATGCAGGGTGCCAGCCTGGATGACCAGACGCAGCAATATATCCGTGAACAGGCCTGGGACCAGTTCCTTCGTGAAAAGATCATGCAGGCGCAATATGATGAGCTTGGCATAGCCGTCACCGAAGCGGAGATCACAGACCAGATCTACGGCAAGAACCCTCACCCCCTCGTGCTCCAGTATTTCGCTGATCCGCAGACCGGGGAGTTCGATCGCAGCGTGTTGCAACGTGTAGCCGAACAGGTTAAGCAGGACCCCACCGGCCAGATGAGCCAGCAGATCCTCGCTTTCGACCAGATGATCGCTGAATACCAGAGAAATCAGAAATATATCACCCTTGTTCACCAGGGTATCCACTATCCGAAATGGCTGGCAGAAACAGAGCACGCTGCCAACGCACAAAATGCTGACATCAGCTATGTACAGGTTCCCTACGCTTCCATCCCGGACAGCACCATCAAAGTAACCGATGCAGAACTGAATAAATATATACAGGAAAACAAAGCGCTCTTCCAGGTTGAAGACAATCGCAAAATTGAATATGTGGCCTTCAATGCACTGGCTTCCGCTGCGGATTCCGCACTCGCATTCGAAGAATTCGAAAAGCTGAAAGCTGAACTGGATACCACACCCGATGTAGCCGGATTCATCAAACTGAATTCAGAACTGCCTTTCTATGATGGCTATGCCCCGCGCAATACCATCCAGGTACCTGCCAAAGATTCTATTATTGATCTGCCTGCAGGAAAAATTTACGGCCCTTACCAGGATAACAATCTCCTGGTTTTTGCAAAAGTACTGGACCGCAAAACACTCCCCGATACCGTAAAGATCCGCGAAATACTGATTGCCATACAGCCGGGTGTTTCTGATTCCCTGGCAAAGAAAAGAGCAGACAGCCTTGAAGCCGTGATCCGCGGCGGCGGCGATTTTGCTGCACTTGCCTTGCAGTTCTCCGATGATCCCAACAGCAAACAGAACGGTGGTGAATACACACTCACCCCCAACGGATATTTTGCCAATGAACTGCAGGCCGTAAAAGACTTTGCTTTCGAAGGCAATTCAGGTGCGCTGAAAGTAGTGAAAATGCCCATCGGTTACGCCGTTGTAAAGATCACGGAACAGAAGAACTTCGGGCCTGCCCTGAAGATCGCCTACCTCGCCAAGAGAGTGGATGCCAGTCCGGCTACGAGCAGTGAAGCCCTGGCCCTGGCCAACGACTTTGCTTCAAAGAACGGTGACTGGAAAACTTTCCAGAAAACGGTGGAAGAAAAGGGGCTTGATAAACGCCGTCAGGACAATATCGGCCCCATGGACTTTGTACTTCCCGGTCTCGGTAGCGCCCGCGAAATTGTAAGCTGGGCTTATAATGCAGACAAAGGTGATGTGAGCCCCGTGTTCACTTTGGAAGATAAATTCGTTGTAGCGGTACTGACCGGCGCCCGCGAAGCAGGCACTGCTCCGCTGGATGAAGTTCGTCCGCAGGTAGAAGCAGAAGTAAGGAAGAACAAAAAGGCAGACCAGATCATCGCGAAAATGAAATCGCCTGAGACCATTGAAGCCGCAGCCAGCGCCACCAACCAGCCCGTGCTGACCGCAGAGGCCATCAGCTTCGCTTCTCCTTTTATTCCTTCCCTCGGGTTTGAGCCGAGAGTAAGCGGCGCCGCCTTCAACAAGGCCTGGGGCACCGCCAAATCCACCGCGCCCATCCAGGGCAACAGCGGGGTATATGTACTGAAAGTGAGCAACTATGTACCATCCGGACAACCCGCCCTGGATTATCCGCAACAGAGCGCCGCATATGTACAGAACCTCCGCCAGGCTGTAGATAACAGGTTATTCGAAGCGCTGAAAAAGAAAAGCGACATCAAGGATAACCGCGCATCCTTCTTTACCGCCAACTGATCTGATATTTATTATAGTTATTATAGTCTAAGGGCTGACCATTACATTTTGGTCAGCCCTTATTTATTCAGGTACTGATCGTCCAAGCCATCCTCAAAGTCTTCGTTTTTCCTTTTGGTCAGCCGCTTTGTTGACCCCGTGTCATCCTTAACCCCCGTTGTTCACCGCGCGGCCAAATTCCGTAATTTTGCAGTATGGAAGAAATTGTGAATAAAGTAGCGCAAAGCGCACTGACCACCATCGACCTGGAAAAATTCTATCCGCAGGGAGAAACGGCTGTATTTGATCTGAAGGATCATCTTTTCATGGAATTGATCCTGAAGGAAAAGGAATTTCGTGCCGCCTTGCAGGGGCTGGACTGGGAAGTGTACCGTGGAAAGAACGTAGCGATCGTGTGTACGGCGGATGCGATCATCCCCATCTGGGCTTATATGCTGGTGGCAGCTTACCTGGAACCGGTGGCTGCTTTTTACGCATTCGGGGATGAGGAATTCGTGCACAAAACGCTGTTCCTTAAAAATATCGCCACCATTGATCCGGAACAATACCGGGACGGGCGCGTGGTGATCAAAGGTTGTGGCGACAAAACAATTACCGAAGCGGCTTATGTGGAAGTGACCCGCCTGCTCCGCCCTGTGGTGAAAAGCATCATGTACGGTGAACCCTGCTCTACAGTGCCCGTATTCAAGAAGAAATAATTTCAGAACCAGCCGCGCTTCCGGAAAATAATGATCATGGCGGAGAAGATGAACAGCATAACCCCCAGCACAATAAAATAGCCGTTGGGGTTCCTCAGTTCCGGCATCCGTTCGAAGTTCATTCCGTAAATTCCCGTGATCACCGTCAGCGGCGCCAGCAGGGTGGTTACCACCGCCAGTACTTTCATCACTTCATTCAGTTTCTGCGACATCTGCGCATGGTAAAGCTCCTGCAGGTTCATCACCATGTCCCGGTAGTTATCAGCAAGATCATTTGCCTGCACAATATGATCGTACACATCTTTGAAATATTTGTAAGTGCTTTCGTCGATCAGGCTGCTTTCCGATTTCAGCAGGCCATTGGTGAGCTCCCGCACCGGCGCGATTCCCCGTTTGAACAGCAGTATCTCTTTTCTTAAATAGTTGATACGGGCCAGCGTCCGGTTATTCGGCTGCCGGGGAATGATCTCTTCCAGCAGCTCTACCCGTTCCCCCAGGCTGTCCATGACCATAAAATAATTATCCACGATCTCATCCAGCAAGGCATACAGCAGGTAGTCCGCTCCCGAATTGCGGATCTTGGTGCCGTTGCTGCGCAGCCGCTCCCGGATCGGATTGAATACATCCCGCCCCGGATCATCCTGGAAAGAGATCACCACATTATTGAGCAGCAAAAGGCTCACCTGCTCTTGGTCTACCGAAGCGCTTTCCGCGCGGAAGCTCATCATCGGGAGGAGACAAAAAAGAGAATCGCCGATCTCGTCCATTTTCGCGCGCTGCCCTTCGCTCATGATATCTTCCATCAACAGGTGATGGATATTGAAACCCCGGCATATGGCCTCTACTTCCTGCCTGCGCACACCATCCACATTGATCCATTTTACACAATCGCCTTTTGAAAAACGCAGGCAGTCTTCCACCTGTTCCATCACTTCTTCCCGCACCGTTTGGGCATCATATTCGAAAACAGTGACTTTCACATGATCTACCGGTTTGCGCGAAGTAGCGGCTGTGACCGGGTTAAAGTTCATCAGCCTTTTTTTTCTGACCTTGAATGGATTGATGACATCGGGAATGGGCAGAAGTCCGCGTTTAGCCATACGGGTACAATTTAGATACTGCTAAAATACTTCTTATTAAATTAAGATTGTCGTAACAGCCGGATAACATACGCGGTGTAGCTTCATTGCATGCGCACAGGCATTTTATTCCTGGCTGCAATGGCTGCCACACTTTTTTCCGTTATTTCCGGCCAGCGGGCCCGTCACCTTTCTCCACAGGCCAGGCATACCTGGAGCTGGTATCAGCTGCAGCTCCGGCAGCTGGAGAAAGAAGCCGGCTTTCTGCTGGAATCCGTACAGCAACAAGATAGCGACCCCGAGATCCAACAGCAGTTCCTGGAAACAAGACGGGTGTATAAACGGCTGGAGTTGCTGCTGGAATATTTTCAGCCAGCTGCTGCGGCAATGCTGAATGATCCGCAACGCAGTTCCGGTTTGGGCGCATTGGAAACCAAGTTGTTCCCGTTTATCCGGGAGAAAGATACCGGGGGCATCCGGGCGGTTTCGGAAAAAATGTTATCCGGTATCCGCGCTTTGAGGGCGGAGGCGGATTCTCTGTCTGTCGGCGACGCACAGCTTTTTGATGCCATGCGGCAGGAGATCGTGAGGATACTGGCTTTCGGGATCAGTGGCGCCGATTCTCCGCTGGCGCAGGAAAGTATGCTGGAAACGCGATCTGCGCTCAACGGGATAAAGGCCGTTTGGCTTTTTTATCAGGAAAAACTGGAAAAACGCAATCCGGAACTGGTGGAGCATACCCTGGAGCTTTTCGCCGGCGCCCGCCGGATGCTGGATACCGCCACCGGTTTTGATACATTTTCCCGGGCGGAGTTTATCAATGATTACCTGAATCCCTTGTCCGTCAGGATCAAGCTGGCCCGCGAAGCCCTGAAGATACCCTACGCCGATTCCGTTGCCTTTCTTGACCCCGCCGCTTCGCACGTATTCGCCAGGGGCGCCTTTCCTTTTTCAGCGGAAGAAGAGGCCGCTACCAGGATGGAAAGCCGTTTCGACCGGTTCATGCGCGGAAATGGGGAGCAGCTGGACCGGAAGGAGATACGGGGCTTCAATCTGTTCATGGGGAAGGCAAAATGCGGCACCTGTCATATAGCCCCGCTGTTCAACGGGCAGGACCCTTTGTCCGGAAATGACACGCATAATGCTACCGCTGTCATCCTTCGCAATTACCGGGACACTATTTCCGGCATGCATTATTCCCGGCAGCTGACATCAGGGGAACAGCAGGATGTGATCGCCTTCGTCAGAAGTCTGCATGATGTGGAAATATAACGTTTCGTGAAACGCAGCCCGTATTGTCAGGGTGTTTGAATGATGCATCCGCACCAATGCACAAAAATGAGATGATAGGTTTTCACCAGCCTCCGGATCGTCTTTTCCGAGGATTCGCCAACTTCCAGCAGGCCCAGCGTTTTCACGATACCGTTTTCCTCCAGGCCGTAATAGCAACCGGAAGGAGTAGACAATGCAAAACCATGTTTTACAAAACCGGATTGTATTTCCCAGGCAATACTGCCCACTACCTGTGTGCGGAGGATCGCTTTCAGCTCGAAGAGGGGAATGAAAAGATCAGCAGGCCCGATCCGCTGGCGGACGTGTGTGCGGAAAAATGAACGCTGGCCATCGGCAATTTCTCTGCTGTAATTGATCCGGATGTCTTTGATCTCATCCATTTCTTCTCCCGCGCAACACAGTTTGTCGATATTGATAAACTCGGCCTGTCGCCAGTCGTCTCCGGTAAGGGTCAGGGTAAAGTCCGGGTAAACAGGCAAGTTGGTCATGGCAGGGCGTTCATTGGAAACGGTAGGCAGGGTAAACCAGGTATCCATATTTGAACACATCAATTACCCCGAATATATGACGAAAAATTGTTAAACAGCGATCATTTTTTGTACCGGATCTTCACATTGACAACACCGGCGTTCAGCATGCCGAGCCTTCCGGCGGCCTTTCTGGAGAGATCTATGATGCGCCCGGCAACGAACGGGCCGCGGTCGTTGATACGCACTTTGATGGTGCGGCCATTGGAAAGATTGGTGACCTTCACCTTCGTGCCAAAGGGAATGGTCTTGTGGGCAGCCGTCATCCGGCGTTGCCGGAAGATCTCGCCGCTGGCCGTTTTCCGGCCCTGGAACTTGTCAGCATAATAGGAAGCCTTGCCATTCTCTGTGATCTTGCGCGCACAGGAGGAAAAGAGGAACAGGGAAATGATGGATAGTAAAACGAGGGAATGGTTCATCAGTTCATTATAATTTTTACGGATCAGACGGCGTTTTTAATGACGGCATAATAGTTTATAACGGATGTCACCGAAGGCCGTTTGAAGATTAAAATAATCGTGCCGGCTTTACAGCGTCAATTGCATGATGGTATCATTCATAAAATATCCGTTGCCGATGTCAATATCTTCTTCACCTGTTTTTATGAAACCGAAACGTTCGTAAAAACCGGTAGCTTTATTTTCGCGGTTCACGTTGAGCCATACCTGTTGCATGCCAGCTTCCCCCGCGATCCGGGATACTTCCTGCAGCAGGGCTTTACCCACCTGTTTCCCCTGCATGGAAGGGAGAACATATATCTTGTGCAGCTTGGATACGGGCTGATGGTGATAGTTCAGTTCATACGCGGCAAATCCGCCGGGCATTCCGCTCCATTCCGCCAGCAGGAAAACATGGCCGCTGCGCATTTGCTGCAGAAGGGCGTTTTCATGATACATCATGTGCAGCATATACCGGATCTGTTCGGGGGAGAGAATATCCCGGAATGTATCCGGCCAGGTATCATACGCAATTTGTTGAATGACCGGTATCTGTTCTTCCCCGGCCCTTGCGATCGTTAACATGCCTGCAATTTACAGCTTATCAACATTGGCGCATCTTTTTTGTTATTTTACAAAAAAACATATGCGCAGAACGCTATGCGGATTACTGGTATGCCTGTATTTCCCGCTGCAGGCTCAACACCTCCGGCCAGGATTCGATGCAAATGAATATGCGGAACTGTTGCAGCTGCCCGAGCGGGGAGACAGCACCGTGATGCAAAAACACCCTGATAAATATACCCTGCTATACACCAGCCCGGAAGTGGGCTTTTATAACCGCTGGCTGCTCTGGAAACGGCAGGACGGAGTGGGAATAGTGCAGATACGCGGCACGATCGGGAAAACGGAGAGCTGGCTGGCTAATTTTTATGCTGCCATGATACCGGCAAAAGGTTCGCTGCAGCTGACGGACAGCAGCCGTTTCGATTACCAGCTGGCAGCGGATACCGTCGCGGCGTATGTACATGTGGGCTGGACGATGGCGCTGGGCTTCATGGCCCCGGATATCGTCAGGCATATCAGGGCACTGTATGCAGAAGGCGTAAGGGAGTTTATTATCACCGGGCACAGCCAGGGTGGCGCCATCGCATTCCTCACACGGTCTTACCTGGAATACCTGCCCGGCATGCCGGATGATATCGTGTACAAAGCCTATTGCAGCGCCGCGCCCAAGCCGGGCAATTTATACTATGCCTACGATTTTGATCTCATTACCCGCAATGGCTGGGGATATCGTGTGGTGAACAGTGCGGACTGGGTGCCGGAGACGCCGCTTTCGCTTCAGACGGTCAATGATTTTAATGCCGTGAACCCTTTTATCAATCTGAAAAACGGGCTTAAGAAACAGAAGTTCTTTGTGCGCCTGTACGGCAATATGGTGTATAACAAAATGACCCGGGCAACGAACCGTTCGGTACGCCGTTTCCGCAAATATCTTGGCAACACGGTGTATAAACTCTCTGCCAAAGGCCTGCCGCAGCTGAAACAGCCGGAGTATGCGCACAGCAATAATTACATGACCGCGGGAGCGCCGGTGATACTGATGGCGGATGAAGCGTACCACAGCAAATTCCCGTTCGACGGGCAGAACGTTTTCGTACATCATATGCCGGCGAAATATCTCTACCTGCTTAAGCAGTACTATCCGGATTAGCTGTTCAGCCGCTGGAACAAACCTTCATAGTCTTTCACGAAACCTTCATCGTCTACAATGATCTCCGCCTTGAAATCTTTCGCAACGCCTTCGTAGCGGTATTTATTTGCCGAAAGCCGGGTGTACCACTGTTTCACGGGCTTGATCTCGCCTTTGAAGATATTGATGTAAAGCACATCTATTTCCTGGCGGTCGTTCAGTGTTTCGGCGAGGCGCCGGATGGGAAGGGTATTGGTGAGCGGGGTGAGGGAGATATCTATATCCGTACAGTCATCCCACTCCGGGCGGGCATGGCCGCTCTGGGTCCAGTGTTTGCCCGGTTCCCGCTGCAGGGATATCCATTGTGTTTCACCGGCTTTTTCGATGGCCATTTCCAGGGAAGTAGCCTGCCAGAGCCGGTCCGTAATGATATCGTAGGTAACGGAGAACGGGGTGTCTTCCGCAAAACCTACGATGGTGCCATCGATCCGTATATCTGTATCCGTTACTTCCACGTTACAGTATTCCATCATCTGATAGTGTAATGCTTTCCAAACAATTTGTCTTTTCATGTCAGCCTTATTGGTGGATATGTGATCATTTACAATTCGGAAAATGTGTCACCTTGCCGGATATCACCGGTTTCAAACCCCTTTTTGAACCAGTACATGCGTTGCCGGGAAGTGCCATGGGTGAAAGCGTCCGGCACAACATAACCCTGTGCCTGCTGCTGAAGGCGGTCGTCCCCGATGGCATTGGCCGCATTGAGGGCCTCTTCGATATCGCCGGGCTCAATGATGTTCTGTAACTGCTGGGTATGATGCGCCCATACGCCGGCCAGGAAGTCCGCCTGCAGTTCCAGCTTTACGGAGAGTTTGTTGTATTCCGTTTCGCTGACGCGGCCGCGCATGCGCTGCACTTTGTCCGAGATGCCGGTGATCTTCTGGATGTGATGCCCCACTTCGTGAGCGATGACGTAGGCCATGGCAAAGTCCCCGGGAGCATTGAGCTTGTGGTGCAGTTCGTCGTAGAAAGACAGGTCGATATACACCTTTTCATCCGCCGGGCAGTAAAACGGGCCGGAGGCGCTGCTGGCGTTGCCGCAGGCGGATTCCACCACCCCGGTGAAGAGCACGAGTGTCGGTTCCCGGTATTGCTGGCCCATTTCGGAAAATACCTTGTTCCATACATCTTCGGTTTCCGCGAGCACCACTTTAACGAACCCGGCGGCCTCGTTTTCCGCGGCCTGTTGTTCCGGGGAAAGTTGCTGCTGTGGTCCTGCCTGTTGCATGTTCATGACCTGGGAGGGATCACCGCCGAGGAAATAGATGAGCAGGGCTATAACGATGCCGCCGATGCCGCCTCCGGCGATGAGGCCGCCCCGGGAGGCGCCGCGGCGATCTTCTACATTACCGCTTTCGCGGCGTCCTTGCCAACGCATATGGAATGAGGTTTTGGTTAGTCGTATAAAATTAAGAAATAAACCAGATGCCGGGTCAGAATTCCGGTCGTTCTCCGGCTGGCCATCTGGACAGGAAATTTGGGTGTTAACACCGGTTGGGAAAATGAACAAAATGAACAGCGCGGGAGAGCGGAGAACCCTGTTAATTTGTGATTGTTCACATAACCATAAGTGGGGTTAAGATTTTTATGGCTGGCGGCGGTCTCTACCGCTGCCATTCCCGCCCAAGCAAAAGGCCGGGTAAAAACCCGGCCCGGCTGAAGGTTACAACAAAATCTAAACCTGCTTATGAGAAATCTTGAATTATTCGTTTTTAGATGGACAATGCCATCACGGAATGGTCCTTGCTTTCCAGCTGGGAACTGCCCATCAGGAACTCGTCCACTTTCCGCGCACATTCCCGTCCCTCACTGATCGCCCACACCACCAGGGATTGACCCCGCCGCATATCGCCCGCAGTAAATACCTTGGGAATGGATGTCTGGTATGCCTTTTCGGTGGCTTTTACATTTCCCCGGTCATCCGTTTCCACACCAAGATCGTCAAGCATGCCCTTATGTTGCGGATGCAGGAAGCCCATTGCCAGGAATGCCAGTTCGCAAGGCACTTCCCGCTCGGAACCCGGCACTTCCGTAAAGCGCGCCGGACGGCCATCTTCACCGGAAGTCCATTGCAGGTCTACCAGCAGCAAACCTTTCAGGTTCCCTTTATCATCGCCGACAAAAGACTTGGTAGCGATAGCCCATTTGCGGTCCGCCCCCTCCTCATGAGAAGAAGATGTTTTCAGCACCATCGGGTAAGTGGGCCAGGGCATGTAAGGCGTTCTTTCGCCGGGAGGCTTGGGCAACAGCTCCAGCTGTGTGATGCTCCGCGCACCGTGACGGTTGGATGTGCCAACACAATCCGAACCCGTATCGCCGCCACCGATCACCACAACATTTTTGCCTTTGGCGATAATATCTTCTCCTTCCACTTTCAGTTTGCTTACCCGTTTGTTCTGCTGTTTGAGGAAGTCCATCGCAAAATGAACACCTTTCAGCTCACGGCCGGGAATGGTCAGGTCCCGCGGGATGGTAGAGCCACCGGCGAGCACCACCGCATTATATTCGCGCAACAGGTCATTCACACTAACGTTAACGCCTACATTGGCATTGCACTGGAACACAATTCCTTCTTCTTCCATCAGCGTGATCCTGCGGTCGATCACCCATTTTTCGAGTTTGAAATCCGGGATGCCGTAACGGAGCAGTCCGCCCGGCCTGTCATCCCGCTCCAGCACGGTCACCTGGTGGCCGGCGTAGTTCAGTTGTGCGGCGGCCGCGAGCCCGGCGGGACCGGAGCCGATCACCGCTACTTTCTTGCCGGTGCGTACGCGGGGAACTTTGGCTTTCGCCAGCCCTTTATCAAATGCGATCTCGATAATGTGTTTCTCTATTTCCTCGATGGCTACCGGCGGCTGGTTAATGCCCAGTACGCAGGCGCTTTCGCAGGGGGCGGGACAAATCCGGCCGGTGAATTCAGGGAAGTTGTTGGTAGCCGTAAGAATATCATAGGCCTCCTGCCAGTCCTTCCGGTACACGGCATCGTTAAACTCCGGGATCACATTCCCCAGCGGGCATCCGCTGTGGCAGAAGGGAACACCGCAGTTCATGCAGCGTGCGGACTGCTCATTCAGCTTCGGCTCCGGGAAGCGTTCCACAAATTCATTATAGTGTTTGATCCGCGCTTTCGGATCAGCCTTTCCGGGAAGCTCCCTTGTAAATTCCAGAAATCCTGTAGGTTTACCCATATCTCTTTGCCCCGTGAGGGGACGCTTTTTAAAGTGAATCAAAGCATTCTCCGGTGCCTGTGCACCGTTTCAGAAGGCCCGTCAGACCTTGTTTTTTACGCCTTTCTGCGCAGCAGCTTTCAATGCGGCCTTGTATTCTTTCGGGAATACTTTTACGAAGTGGCGGAGCTGGTTTTCCCAGTCTTTCAGAATGAACTTCGCCACCGTACTGTTCGTATAAGCGTGATGTTTCGTGATCAGGTCCTGCAGCTGTGCGGCATCTTCTTCGCCCAGCGGGTCCAGGTCTATCATATCCGTATTGCAGCGGCTGCTGAAAACGCCTTTCACATCATATACATAAGCGATCCCGCCGCTCATGCCCGCGCCGAAGTTGCGGCCGGTTTCACCCAGGATCACCGCTTTGCCCCCGGTCATGTACTCGCAACCGTGGTCGCCGGTGCCTTCTACCACAACCGTTGCGCCGGAATTCCGCACGCAGAAACGCTCACCCGCTTTACCGCGGATGTATGCCTCTCCGGATGTGGCCCCATAAAGCGCCACGTTACCGGCGATGATATTTTCCTCTGCCTTGAACCCTGCTTCCGTAGATGGATACAGGATCAGCTTGGCCCCGGAGAGCCCTTTCCCGAAGTAGTCGTTCGCTTCGCCTTCCAGCTCCAGCGTTACCCCTTTGGTATTGAATGCCCCGAAGCTCTGCCCGGCGGAACCGGTGAACTTGAAGTGAATGGTATCTTCCGGTAATCCTTCGCTTTTGTAAATCTTGGATATTTCGTTGGACAGGATGGTGCCGATGGTACGGTCCGTATTCTTCACCCTGAACTGTCCGAACAGGCGGGTTTTATTTTCCAGCGCCGGTTTTGCGGCTTTCAGCAATTGCCAGTCCAGCACTTCCGCCAGGCCATGGTCCTGCTCCTCCTGCTTGTACAGGCCGGTATCTGCTGCAGCCGGCTCACGGTACAGGATGGGAGAAAGGTCCAGGTGTTTATATTTCCAGTGGGAGATATTGTCCCGCACTTTCAGGGTATCTGCCTGGCCCACCATTTCTGCTACGGTACGGAAGCCCAGTTCCGCCATGATCTCACGGAACTCTGCTACCAAGAAGTGGAAGAAGTTCACCACATGGGTGGGATCTCCGGCGAAGCGTTTCCGCAGTTCCGGGTCTTGTGTGGCAACGCCAACGGGACAGGTGTTCAGGTGGCATTTGCGCATCATGATGCAGCCTTCCACCACCAGCGCCGCGGTGGCAACGCCCCATTCTTCGGCGCCCAGCAGGGTAGCGATGGCAATATCGCGCCCGGTTTTCAGCTGGCCGTCCGTTTGCAGGGTCACGCGGCCTCTTAATTTATTGCGGACAAGTGTTTGATGTGTTTCCGCCAGGCCCAGCTCCCAGGGCAGGCCGGCATGTTTGATGGAACTGATGGGCGAAGCACCGGTACCGCCATCGTGGCCGGATACGAGTATCACGTCCGCATGTGCCTTGGCCACACCGGCAGCAATGGTGCCTACACCGGCTTTGGATACCAGCTTCACGCTGATGCGCGCGGCGCGGTTCGCATTTTTCAGGTCGAATATCAGCTGCGCCAGATCCTCGATAGAATAAATATCGTGGTGCGGCGGCGGGGAGATCAGGCCTACGCCGGGCGTAGCGTGACGGACCTTCCCGATCCATTCATCTACTTTATGGCCGGGCAGCTGGCCGCCTTCCCCGGGCTTGGCGCCCTGGGCCATTTTGATCTGCAGTTCGTCAGCATTCGTCAGGTAATAGCTGGTCACGCCGAAACGTGCGGAAGCTACCTGTTTGATGGCCGAGCGCATGGAATCTCCGTTCGGCAACACCTCATAGCGGATCTCATCTTCTCCGCCCTCACCGGTATTGCTTTTTGCACCGATGCGGTTCATGGCGATCGCCAGCGTGGAGTGTGCCTCATGGCTGATGGAACCGAAGCTCATGGCGCCGGTGGCAAAACGTTTCAGGATGCTTTCCGCTGATTCCACTTCTTCCAGCGGAACGGAGGGGCGGGTACGGTTGAACGTGAACATGCTCCTCAGGGTAGCGGCTTTTTCGCTCTGATCGTTTACGGCTTTGGAATATTTTTTAAAGATGTTGTAGTCGTTCATCCTTGTTGAATACTGCAACAAGTGAATGGTGGTAGGATTGAAAAGGTGGAATTCCCCTTTCCTTTTCCACTGGTAAATACCGCCGGTGCTGAGGCGCTGAACGGGTGTTTCCTTGCGGCCGTAGCTCGTCCAGTGCTTGGCCAGCGTTTCCTGCGCGATCTGGTCCAGCCCCATACCCTGAATACGGGAAACAGCGCCGGTGAAATACTTGTCCACCACAGATTTGTTGATGCCCAGTATTTCAAAGATCTGCGCACCCTGGTAGGACTGCAGGGTGGAAATACCCATTTTGGAGAACACTTTCAGCAATCCTTCGCAGATCGCCTTGATGTAATTCTTTTTCAGTTTATCCACATCCAGGTCCGTCTGCAATTTGCCGTTCAGGCGCATGTTGCGGATGGTGCTCAGGGCCAGGTACGGGTTGATAGCCGTAGCGCCGAAGCCCAGCAGGCAGGCGATATGATGCACTTCCCATACGTCCCCGGCTTCCACGATCAGGCCCACCTGGCCGCGGTAACCTTTGCGGATCAGGTGGTGGTGAACAGCGGAAAGCGCCAGCAGCGAAGGTATCGCCGCATGTTCAGAATCAATGGCGCGGTCAGACAGGATGATCACTTCAAAACCGTCTTCCACCGCATCCACCGCATAACGGCACAGCCTGGCCAGGCCCTTTTCGAGGGAGCCGGGTTTACCGTCTGCCTTGAAATAGGTATGTAATGTCTTGGCCTGGAAGATGCCGGTATCTATACTGCGGATCTTTTCAATATCGTAGTTGTTCAGGATGGGATGCGGCAAGGCAACACTGTGGCAGTGCAGCGGATCTTCATCCAGCAGGTTGCCGTTATTGCCTACGAAAGTGGCGAGGGACATCACCAGTCTTTCCCGGATGGGATCGATGGGCGGATTGGTCACCTGGGCGAACAGTTGTTTGAAATAGCTGCTCAGATGCTGCGGCTGATCGCTCAGCACGGCCAGCGGAACGTCCGTGCCCATGGAGCCAATGGGCTCCTTGCCCTCAATTGCCATGGGAGCGATGATGCTTTCGAGATCTTCGGTGGAGTACCCGAAGGCGCGTTGATATTTGAAGATCTGCTCTTGTTCCAGGTGAGTAAAAGTTACCCTCGGCTCAGGCAGCTCATCGATGCGGATCTTGTATTTATTCAGCCATTCGGCATAAGGCTGCTGGGAGCAGATGGACTGTTTCAGTTCCTCATCGCCGATGATGCGGCCCTGTTCCATGTCTACCACGAACATCTTGCCGGGCTGCAGGCGGCCTTTCTCTTTTACATTTTTCGGGTCGATGGGCAGTACGCCGGCTTCCGAGGCCATAATTACCCGGTCATCCTTCGTTACCACAAAACGGGAAGGGCGGAGACCGTTACGGTCCAGCGTAGCGCCGAGTATCTTGCCGTCTGTGAAGGAGATGGAGGCGGGCCCGTCCCAGGGTTCCATCAGCGAAGCATGGTATTCATAAAAAGCTTTCTTTACCGGGTCCATATCCTCGTTGCCGTCCCAGGCTTCCGGGATCAGCATCATCATGACATGCGGGAGGGACCGGCCGGTAAGGTTCAGCAGTTCAATCACATTGTCCAGGCAGGCGGAGTCGGATTGACCGTCTTCCACGATGGGGGAGAGCATTTCCATCTCTTCCGGTGTGAAATACTTCGTCACAAAGCTGCTTTCGCCGGCGCGAAGCCAGTTCAGGTTGCCTTTCAGCGTATTGATCTCGCCGTTGTGCGCAATGAAGCGGAACGGATGGGCCAGTTTCCAGCTGGGGAAAGTATTGGTCGCAAAACGGGAGTGGATCAGCGCGAAAGCGGAAACTGCGCGGATATCCCGGAGATCAGGGTAGTAATGGCCCACCTGGTAGGTGGTCAGCTGACCTTTATATACGATGGTGCGGGACGAAAGCGAAGCAAAGTAGATCTCCGCCTTGTCTTTCGGAATGGAGTTGCGTACGGTCTTGGTAATATAATTACGCAGCACGAACAGTTTGCGTTCGAACTCTTCCTGGTCTGAAATATGATATGGGCAGGCGATGAACAGCTGTTCCATCTCCGGCTCAACGGACAGGGCGGTTTCACCGATACCATCGGGACGAACGGGCACCTTGCGGTATCCGAGGATGTCCAGCCCGATCTTTTCCGCACAACGCTGTATGATCTCGCGGCACTCTTCGCGCCAGCGCGGTTCTTTCGGGAAGAATACCATCCCCACACCATATTTGCCCGTCTCCGGAAGACGAATGCCGAGTTTCAGGCATTCGGCATAAAAGAATTCATGTGGCAGTTGTATAAGTATGCCGGCACCGTCGCCCGTAGTACGCTCACATCCACAGGCGCCGCGATGTTCCATATTTTCCAGCATTGTTAATGCATCCTGGATGATCTGGTGGGATTTGCGTCCCTTGATATGGGCGGTAAAGCCCGTACCGCAGGCATCATGTTCAAATTCCGGTCTATACAAACCTTGCAATTGGCTCACTTCACGCATTGGCTTAGATTTTTTTCCTTTTATCAGATACCTCACTCCACGGCAGGCAAGGCCTATCTCCGTGGAACAGTACCGTAATTTGTATTGGGAACGTTTAAAGATACTAATAGAATGCGGAATTTTTTATAGAATGCACTATTAAAGCCACAAAATTTAGAAAAATGTAAAAATCAACGGGCTTCTATTTAAATTTTATAAAAATTGAACGGTACATCCGGTGATGGCGGGCATAAAAAAGCCGGGCATCACTCCCGGCTCCTGAAAGACGTGTGCTGGCTAGGGTTCGAAATGAAAATGCGGCTTTCCCCCGATGATTTCCATACGCAACGGATCACTCTGAAGGCTTTCATTTTGCATACGGTCAAGTGCCGTAACAATATAAACATAAGGCCTGCCTTTAATGTATGTTCGGTCCATCCAGAAAGGGTCCGGCATCTGCGGCACAATGGCCAGGATGTGGGCCGGATCGTTCAGGTTGATGGCCTGTTGGGCTTCAAAGCGATACAATACATACTGGCGGGTCTGACCGGAAGTATCATCGTCTGACCACCGGATCTCAAGGCCCTGGGGCCTTTCAAAAGCATCAATGAAATACGGCGCCAGGGGCGCTTTATCGTCCAGCCAGGGCATGGTGGGGCGCAGCGCCGGATAGCGGTAAAAGTGGTTTTTCAGGGAATCCGCGAATCCCAGCGGATTGTCCGCAAAGGTTTTGCCACTGTAAAAAACGCTGCCCTGCACGGTATTGAGGGAGCGGGCAGCCTGTATCTGCCGGGGCATTTCCATCGTGCTTTTCCAGCCGGCTGTGCTGCCGATGCGGTAGGGGGCATGGCCGATGTACATATGACGGCCATAAGCATGGTCCGCCCACCAGTTCACCAGCACCTCGAACGGCACCAGGCGATGACCGAATTCCCAATAAAGCTGCGGGGTCAGGTAATCGATCCAGCCCAGGCGCTGCCATTTGATCACATCCGCATAAAGGTCATCGTAATTGGTAAGGCTCCCTTTGGTGGGGGTACCGTTCGGGTCTTTGTCCTGGCTCCGCCAGACCCCGAAGGGGCTGATCCCGAACTTCACCCAGGGCTTTTCCTCCCGGATGGCCGTGTGCAGCATATATATAATACTGTCCGTATTCGAGCGCCGCCAGTCATCGATGCTTTTCCCCCGGCCATAGGTACGGAAGGAGCGGCTGTCCGGGAAATCCCTGTTGGCGATGCGGTAAGGATAGAAATAATCATCGAAATGAACGGCATCAATATCATACCGGCGCACCACATCCCGGATCACACTGGTCAGATAACTGCGCGCCTCGGGAATGCCCGGATCGAAATATTTGTTATTGCCATAAGTAACGAACCACTGCGGTTTCATGATGGAGATATGGTTGGGCGCCAGCCTGGCCGAGCGGTAGTTGATCACTGCGCGGTAAGGGTTGAACCAGGCGTGGAACTCCATTCCCCGTTTGTGCGTTTCTGTTATGATAAACTCCAGGGGGTCGTAATAAGGAGCGGGCGCTCTGCCCTGGGTTCCGGTGAGGTACTCGCTCCATGGCTCATACGGGGAAGGATAAAAAGCGTCGCTGGCCGGTCTTACCTGGAAGATAATGGCATTGATGCCGGTACGTTGATAATCGTCCAGCAGCCGGATCAGTTCCTGCTGTTGTTCCGCGGTGCTCATGCCCTTGCGGGAAGGCCAGTCGATATTGCTGACAGTAGCGATCCATACTGCCCGGAGCTCCCTTTTCGGAGCCAACTGGGCCTTGCTTTGCTGGATGAGACAGCAACATCCTATTAATCCTGCCAGAATAAACTTCAACATGAACTCAACTGTTTTACCGGAAATGGCCTTTACCTGAAAAAGTGCGAAAATAAAGTACTGCGGTTAATTACCAAATACGGAAGATGCTCATTTTCAGCAAAACAAGCGCCATATTTTACAAGCGGTAAAAAGATCGTACTTTGTAGAAAGCGTCCGCGGTATGAAACGAAAAACGGTTATTTATGTTGTTTTGTTCTTTGCCGGCATGTGCCATGCATGCCGGGCGCAATCCGTTCCAACCGGAATGGAAACGGCTGCGCAGCAGTTCATCGCTTCCCTGGATGCGCCTTTGCGGCAGCAGGCCTGTTTCCCCTGGGAAGATGAGGAGCGGTACAACTGGCATTTTGTGCCGAAGCAACGGAAAGGGTTGCCTTTAAAGGACATGACGGCGGCGCAGCGGGAGAAAGCATACCTGTTGCTGAAGGCCTGTATGAGTGGCAGCGGTTATCAGAAAGCCCGTGCTATTGTGGCCAATGAAGAGATACTGAGAGCGCTCGAAGGGCGCGGACCGGAAGACAGCTATCGTGATCCCGGGAAATACTACTTTACCGTATTTGGCGAACCCGCTGCCGGAAAGCCCTGGGGCTGGCGGATGGAAGGGCATCACCTGTCGCTGAACTTTTCAGCGGTGGACAGCAGTCTCGTGGCTGGTACCCCGGCTTTCATGGGCGCCAACCCGGCCATTGTGCCCGATGGGCCAGCTAAAGGCAGGCAGGTTTTAAAAGAAGAGTCTGCCTTGGGGTTTCAATTGCTGCATTCGCTGAACAAGGCCCAGCTGCAGCAGGCGCTGGTCATGGATAAAGCCCCGGCGGATATTATTACCGGCAACGCCCGGAAGGCCTGGCTGCCGGAACCTCCCGGTCTGCCGTTCCCGCAGCTGAACCCGGAACAGCAGTTGCTGCTGAAGCGGCTGCTGGCGGTGTATGTGGACCGGTACACCAGCCTGATGGCGGATATCCTCTGGAAAGAGATCACGGCGGCCGGGCTGGACAATCTGCATTTCGCCTGGGCCGGAGCGCAGCAATGGGGTGGCGGGCATTACTACCGCATACAGGGGCCTACATTCATTATAGAATATGACAATACGCAGAACAACGCCAACCATGTGCATACAACGTTCCGGGACCTGAAGAATGATTTCGGGGAAGATATGCTGAAACAGCATTATGAGCAGGCGCACCGGTAAGTGTGATAAAAAAGGGGTTTCTCCCGTAAAAAAGGTTCCCCGTTGCTCTGCATGACCAGGAACAAAGGGTGTGGAATTTGCCGGAAAACCGCCATGGTGGCGGTCAGACCTTTCTGCCGAGGTACTGCCCGTAATCCGGGAGGATCACCGTGTACTCCTGGTGCATCAGGGGAGAGGTCAGCAGGAAGTCTGCTGAGGCCCGGTTGCTGGCCATCGGGATGTTCCAGACCACACCCAGCCGTAACAGGGCTTTGATGTCCGGATCATGCGGCAGGGCTTCCATCGGGTCCCAGAAAAAAATGATCACATCCACTTTTCCCTCGGCAACCAGTGCGCCGATCTGCTGATCGCCACCCAAAGGGCCGCTTAACAGCTTGCGGACAGATACGTCCAGCGTATCTTCCAGTAGTTTCCCGGTGGTTCCGGTGGCATAGAGCTCGTGGCGTTTCAGAACGGTCTTGTTATAAACAGCCCATTCCATCAGTTCCGCCTTTTTGTGGTCGTGCGCAATCAGAGCGATCCTTTTGCGCGCTTGCAGCGTTTTGGTTTGTACCATATCACAAAAATAGTCAAATTGATCACAGTTGGGATTTTGCCCGGGTACTCTCGGCTATTTTTGCTAAATTTGCAGGAGAAAATTGTTAATAAAATGATCAAAACAGGAAATCCAATCATCAGTATCTATACGGAAATGACGCCGAACCCGGAAACGATGAAGTTTGTGGTGAACAAGCTCCTGTATCCGAATAAATCGATAGATTTCCCAGATGCAGCCAGCACCGGCCCATCTCCCCTCGCAGCAGAACTCTTCACCTTTCCCTTTATCCGGGGGGTGTTCATCTGCAGCAATTTTGTAACGCTTACCAAAACGGCTGATACCGACTGGACGGATGTTATTCCTACCATCAAACAATTCCTGAAGGAATACCTGGAAGACAACCGCGCGGTGATCAACGAAGAGGATATTGTATCCAACATCACCCTGAGCGGGGATGAGACCGAAGTGGTGCAACGCATTAAAGAATTACTCGAAAACTACGTGAAACCTGCAGTTGAAATGGACGGCGGCGCCATCCAGTTCAAGGATTACCAGGAAGGGGTTGTGACCCTCGCCTTGCAGGGTTCATGTTCTGGCTGCCCCTCCTCCATGATCACGCTGAAAGCCGGTATCGAAGGCATGATGAAGCGGATGATCCCGGAAGTGAAAGAAGTGGTAGCCGAAGCAGAATAAGCCATAGTTGAGTGAATGATAGTGTTATAAAGCGCAGCAAGCAGGCTGCGCTTTTTTCATTTATGATGCTTAGCTTTACAACCTTCAAATAACCAGCTATGAGAGGAATTATCATCGCCTGCGCACTGAGCCTGGCCGCAGGGCCGTTATTCGCACAGCAGGAAGCCGTAGTCACTTACGGGTTTCGCAACAACGGGAAAGAATCGGGAGGAGAGCAAAAGCTGTATATCCGCGGTAACCGCGCAAAAGTAGCCGGAATGGGCAGACAGACGGAACAGCAGTTCCTGCAGCTTGCGGAAAAGGCCAGCTACCAGGTGCTGAACAGTAACGGGAACACCTATACGCTGAAGAAACCTTTCAGCGAATATACGCGGCCGGAATTACTGCCCGGTGCAGATACTATTCTCGGCATTCCCTGTAAAAAGGCCAGGGCGATCATCCGTTCCAATACCATCGAAATCTGGTACACCAATGACCTGAAAGTGAAAGGTACGCCGAACATCACGGTGGCGCCGGGGCTGGGGCTTGTGCTGAAGATCGTCCGTAACGGCAATTCGGAAACCTTTGCAAAACAGATTGAATATCGGCAAGTGACCGACGAAGAGCTGGATTGGCCCAAACAATGGGGGAAAATGGTGGATGAACCGGCTTACCAGCGCCAGATCATAGAGAGCAGATACAGTACAATTACCATTTTCGACCGGGAGCAGATCAGTTTTGGCAACGAGATCAACAACCCTGCGGACGACCAGCGCGATGTGACCTACCGCTATTCCGGCGGTACGGTGATCCTGAAAAAAGTGCAACTTCCCGCTGTGAGGCGCGGTCAGCGCATGTTTGCAGAGCTTGTGCAATATTCCAACGGGGACGCGTACGACCGTACCGGTTCCGTATTCATGATCCCCGGAGACCGGCCGCTTTCTTTTCTCAACGGCCTGAAGGATGGCGTGAATGCGCTGCCGGTGTACACCGCCAGGAATGGAAAGCGTTACCAGGGCGTGGTGGCCACGGAGAATTATCTGCCGCCGCTGGAACTGATGCGTTTTTTCACACCATTCGGGGTAAGGCATTTCAATGAACAGGTAAGGATCAAAGGATATGACTGGGCGGATTCCGCAGTGTATAAACAGGATATTTCCGCACTGCTGCCGCGTTTGCAGGGGAATGTATGGATAGGGGTGTTTATCGGCAACTACGATAAAGGCGGGCATAAGGCCAGCCTGCAGTTCAAATATTATCCGGGCTTCGACGGAGAAGCACAGGAGGAAGAAAGCAAAACATGGGTGATGCCGGTATTCAACAGCACGAATGTGATGGAAATGGCGGGTCAGGAATACGGCACCATGTTCGAAACAGATTCCCTGACGGTCACGGTAGATATACCCGAAGGGCTGAAAAACCTGAAGCTGCGGTACATCACCACCGGCCACGGCGGATGGGGAGGAGGAGATGAATTCAATCCCAAGCTGAATGAGATATTTGCGGATGGTAAACGGGTGTACCATTTCATCCCCTGGCGGGAAGATTGCGGCACCTACCGTTTCCTGAACCCCGCTTCCGGTAATTTCGGCAGTGGTCTGTCCTCCTCCGACCTGAGCCGTTCCAACTGGTGCCCCGGCACGCTCACGCTGCCGGCAGAGATCCCGCTGCCGGACCTGAAGCCCGGCAGGCATACCCTGCAGGTGGCTATCCCACTTGGCAAACCGGAAGGCGGCAGTTTTTCCGCCTGGAATGTTTCCGGCGTTTTGATCGCAGACAAAGAATAAGCCCTTCATGGAAAATATCTCGCAGGAAATTATGGCCGGCTTTCAGCACCTGACGTGGCTGGAAGCTATTGCCGTGCTGTTTGGCGTACTGAGCGTGCTTTGCTCGCGCCAGAACAGTGTGTGGGTGTATCCCACCGGTCTCGTCAGCACCGGCATCTATACTTATATGCTGGCGCAGCAGCACTTCAAGCTGTACGCGGAATCCGCATTGAACGCCTATTATTTCATCATGAGCGTGTATGGCTGGTATTACTGGATGAGGAAGGATGCCGCGAAACAGGAAACGGCAATAACGCGCATGGATAAACGGGAATTCGGCATCGCTTCCGCCATTGCGGTAATTGGCTGGGCCGTGATCTACACCCTGCTGCGGAACTTCTCCGATTCCGATGTGCCGGTGCTGGATGCATTCGTTTCCGCTACGGCCTGCGCCGGGATGTGGCTGCTCGCCAAACGCAAGGTGGAGAACTGGATCTTTTTGAACATTTCCAACTTCGTGGCGGTGCCGTTGTTGTTCTATAAACATCTTGCGCTCACCGCGCTGCTGACAATATTTTTATTCATCGTGGCGGTGACGGGATACTTTCACTGGCTGAAGATCTACCGTCGGCAGCAATTGACAGCACCATGAAGAAAATAGTGATCATAGGGCCGGAGTCTACCGGAAAAAGTACGCTCAGCGCTCAGCTGGCCGCTCACTACCAAACGGTATGGGTGCCGGAGTTCGCGCGGGGGTACCTGGAAACGCTGGGCCGCCCGTACGAACAGGAAGACCTGCTGCGCATTGCGGAAGGCCAGTTGCAGCTGGAAGATGAACAGGCCGCAAAAGCAGAGCGGCTGATGATCTGCGATACGGACCTGCAGGTGATCAAAGTGTGGAGTGAGGCGAAATACGGGGATTGCGATCCCCGCATCCTGGAGCTGATCGCCTCCCGGCAGTATGACATGTACCTGTTGACCTATATCGATATCGCCTGGGAAGATGATCCTTTACGGGAGCACCCGCTTCCCGAAGAAAGAATGCATTTTTACATGGTGTACCGGGATATTGTGGTGAATGCGGGACTGCCCTGGGCAGACATCAGGGGAGGTTATGCACAGCGGTTGCAGACGGCGATCGAAGCTATTGACGAACTGTTGAAGGGAAATCAAGAATAGCCCGATACCCGGAGCGTATTTGCCGGTGTTTGCAGCGCTCTTGCAGATCAAACAGCATTGAGAACTGCCGTTTGCGACAAACTTCAGGATGTCCTGGCCTCAACCGGATAACAGCCATCATTTTTTAACAGCCCTGCTATTCGAGATAAGCTCCGCAATATCCGGGTCCGGTCCGATGTTGCGCATTTGCTGCAATATTCTGCGCTGCCGCCAGACGGTGATCTTTGCGGGAGGAACAACCGTGTACCTTACGGGATTAGGCAGGCATGCCGCTATCATGGCCGCTTCCTCGCGGTTCAGCCGCGATGCGGATTTTTTGTAGTAATGCTTTGCGGCCGCTTCAATGCCAAATATGCCTTCGCCGGTTTCCGCCACATTGAGATATACTTCCAGGATGCGCTTTTTGCCCCAGAGCTGTTCGATCATAAACGTGAAATACACTTCCAGTCCCTTTCTGAACCAGCCACCATGCTGCCATAGAAAAACATTCTTCGCTACCTGCTGGCTGATGGTGCTGGCGCCCCGCATGTTCTTGCTTTTGCGGTTGTGTTTCATCGCTTTTTCTATCGATTTGAAATCAAAACCATTGTGGTCAGGGAACAACTGGTCCTCACTGGCGATCACGGCCAGCTTCGCGAACTGCGAAATTTCATCCATATCCGCCCAGCTTTTCTGCAAGGGCTTATCGGTCCCCCACAGGCTGAACCAGCTGCTGATCATCGTAATGGTAACAGGGGGATTTACCCAGCGTAACAGGACGATGTACAACAGTTGCGCGATAAAAAGGGCGATGAATATTTTCTTCAGTAACCTCCAGGTCCGGGGCACAATACCTTTTAATTTCATACCGGCCGGCAAGTTAGCAAGATTAATTCGTATTTTCCGGCAGGCAACATTGCCCTGCCGCCGATTGTTATAACTAATAAAACCCGGGACC
The DNA here is from genome assembly GCF_008086345.1 of Chitinophaga sp. XS-30. Lineage (NCBI taxonomy): Bacteria > Pseudomonadati > Bacteroidota > Chitinophagia > Chitinophagales > Chitinophagaceae > Chitinophaga > Chitinophaga sp. XS-30. Next base: position 1,055,736 of record NZ_CP043006.1, read on the forward strand.
ATGCTGTTACAACTACACCCGCAGAATCCCAATCCGCGCAACCTGAAAACGATCATCGAATGCCTGAAAGACGGCGGTGTGGTGATCTATCCAACGGATACGGTGTACGGAATGGGCTGCGATATTTTCAAAAGCAATGCTGTTGAGCGGATATGCCGGATCAAAGGGATCGATCCTAAAAAGGCGCATTTCTCTTTTATCTGTTATGACCTCAGTCATCTGACGGACTATACGAAAAGTGTAGGCACTCCGCTTTTCCGCCTGCTGAAGAAGGCCTTGCCCGGCCCTTACACTTTTATTCTTCCGGCCAGCAGACAGGTGCCGAAGATGCTGAAAACAAAGCGTGATACCGTGGGCATCCGTGTGCCGGACAACCTCATTTGCCGTACTATCGTCAAGGAGCTGGACAATCCTTTGATGAGCACCTCCCTGCCCATTGAGGAATATGTGGAGGAATATACTGATCCGGAGGTTATTCACGAAAAATTCGGGAAACTGGTGGATATCGTCATTGACGGCGGTCCGGGCGGCCTGATCCCCTCTACGGTGATAGATTGTACCGGGGAGGAGCCGGAAATGATCCGGGAAGGAGCGGGAAATTTTGCGGAACTGGTATAAAAAAGGGCTGGCGAGTTTAAACCGGCCAGCCCTGCAAACAGGATATCCTACAATCCCATTTTCCTGGCAATTTCTTTAGGGATCGCCTTTTTATTCACCATATAACAGGTGGTCTTGTAAGCGAAATACGGCATGGACGCAAAGAAGTATCCGTCACCGTTTGCAGTGCCCCAGGAATTCTTCACCCGGAAGAATTTGTTGCCCTGCTGATCTTTTACGATACCGGTGATGTGCATACCGTGATCATCCTGCGTTTCAAAATTATCGAAAGCCTGTTGACGGTTTTCCTGTGTGATCTCTTTTTCCTTCAGCGGCTGAACGAACATGTTTTTGCGCTCTTCGTCACTGTAATCTGCCCAGTCCTTTTCCGGCACAATGGCCAGGCCATCCCGGAACGAGAAACCTCTTTCGCTCACATCAGCCGCCCAGGCCAGGGTGTAGCCGTTCAGCAAAGCCTCTTCCGCAATGCCGGTGAATTCGGACAGGGGAACGTTGTACACTTTTTCCCAGTTCCAGTTATCCGGCACTTCGAGCACAAATTGTTCATAAAAAGGGTGATGGGAAAAGGAAGAGATGATCACATAATCATCCGCATTCAGGCCAAGTTCTTTGGCGAAGGATTGCGGCGTGTATGTTTTGCCGTTATGGGTGAATTTTTCCGGCGCCGCGCCGAGGTAAGCATCCAGCACCCCGTCGAAAGCTTTCTGCCAGTTGGGGTTAACGGTTTTGGCATTGCCCAGTTGCTTCACCATACCTTCCAGCAGCCCCGCCATTTCCGCATGGTTGTAAGTTTTTCCGCGGTTGCCGTCGTAAGCTTCCTGGGGAACGAGGCCATAGTTTTTCAGGCAAAGCAGGTCATCGGGAAATCCGCCGCCTTCACCAAAATTGGCTTTACCATGCATCCGCACGTAATTGGCGGCTTTCAGCGGGTACATTTTCCGCACTACGTACATTTCGCTCAGGTTGAGGTTTTTGCCTTTTCCGGAGCGCAGCAGTTCGGACTCAAAAAAGGAAAGACCGGAAAAGGACCAGCAGGTGCCGGTCATGCCCTGGTTCTGTACATCGAATGCATCCTGATTTTTGAGCACGGTAAACTGATACCTGCTGCCTTCCTTGTTGGTGAGGGTCGCATCCTGTGCAATGGCGGCCATGCTGAACAGCATTGCGGCGCCAACCAATAACTTCTTCATGTGCTGTTTTTGATTTTGCTGTAAAACTAAAAAATAAAGGACTGCCGGCCGGTGCTCCGGCCGTTGTTCAGATAACGGCAAATGTAATGGTTAAGGCCCTTATCCCTGCCCGGAGGATTGATGAGCGGTAGCAGGGGCCTGATATTGTTCCCTTGTGATCTCCCAGCGCCACAACTCTCCGGCATCGGTGCCATTTACCGCGCCGGCAAACCGGAGGCCGCATTTCTGCAGCACTTTCACGGCCGCATTGTATTCTTCCAGGGTATGTGCGATCACTTTTGTGACGTATGGATGGCCGAAGGCAAAACGGATCAGCGCCTGCCCTATTTCAGTGGCATAACCCTGTTCCCGGTAATCGGTGGATACCTCATAGCCGATCTCCACAACGCCATCGGGCGTGGGGCGGCCTTTAAAGCTGGCCGTGCCAATGAGACGGTTATCTGCTTTATGGATGGCGAGGTAAAAGAACCACCCCATCAGCGAAGGGTCATTGCGCAGTTTATCATAAGCAACCAACACCATTTCAGGATATTCTGTCCAATTTTCTGGCACGTCTATCCCCAGCGTTTGGGCCAATGCTTCATTTCCATGCAAGAGCTCCTCAAAATGTAATAACGTGCAAGGCAACAATTGTAACCTCAAAGTTTGGATCATAAGCGAAAACTAATAAAGGATTTTGGGAAATGCAAGGGGCATAGCAGGAAGAAGCGGAACAAAAATTATGGTCAAAAAGGGTGACGAAATGAGTGAAAAGGGGAAGGCCAGGCGTAAAAATGGCAGCCCGCTTTTACGCCTGGCGGGCAAGGGTATTTTTTCCCCTTCCGGGAAGATGATCTAGTGTGCTTCCAGCCAGTTTTTACCGGTGCCGATCTCGGCCTCTACCGGTACGGTCAACGGCATGGCATTTCGCATTCCTTCGATGATGAGCGGTTTGATGGCCTCCACTTCGTCCACATGGGCGTCAAACACCAATTCGTCATGCACCTGCAGGATCATGCGGGACCGCAGGTTATGTTCCCTGAACGTTTTGTGCAGCGAGATCATGGCCAGCTTGATCATATCCGCTGCGGTGCCCTGTATGGGCATATTGATGGCATTCCGCTCCGCATAGCCGCGCACAACGGCATTGGAGGAATTGATGTCTTTCAGCCAGCGTTTGCGGCCCAGGAGCGTTTGCACATATCCTGTTTGCTGCGCGAATTTCACCTGGTCTTCCATGTATTTTTTGATGGAAGGGTATTGGGTAAAGTAGTTGTCGATAAGCACTTTGGCTTCACTGCGGGCGATGCCGAGGTTTTCGCTCAGGCCGAAAGCGCTGACGCCGTAGATGATGCCGAAGTTTACGCTTTTGGCATTGCGGCGCATTTCCGGCGTAACATCGGCCAGTTCCACACCGTAGACCTTTGCTGCGGTGGCGGTATGGATGTCCAGCCCGCTGCGGAAGGCTTCTATCATATTGGCATCTTCACTGATGGCGGCGATGATCCGCAGCTCTATCTGGGAATAGTCGGCGGACAGCAGGGTGTATTCGGGGCCCCTCGGCACGAACGCTTTCCGCACTTCACGCCCTCTTTCGGTACGGATGGGAATATTCTGCAGGTTCGGGTTATTGGAGCTGAGCCTTCCGGTTACCGCTACGGCTTGATTGTAGGAGGTGTGTACCCGCTGGGTGCGGGGATTGATCATTAACGGCAAGGCATCTACGTAAGTGGATTTCAGCTTGCTCATTTCCCGGAACACCAGGATGTTTTCCACGATGGGATGTTTGCTGGAGAGCTTGGCCAATACATCTTCCCCTGTGGCGTATTGCCCCGTGCGGGTTTTTTTGGCTTTGGGGTCCAGCTGCAGTTTTTCGAACAGCACTTCGCCGAGCTGTTTCGGGGAGGCCAGGTTGAAACGTACGCCGGCCTGCTGGTACACGCTTTCCTCTGCCTTCCGGATCTCCGTTTCCAGCTCCCGCGAGTAGTCCGCCAGCGCCTGCGTATCTATTTTGATGCCCTCGTACTCCATATCGGTCAACACTTTCACGAGCGGGTTCTCCACATCGTAAAACACTTTCTCCACTTCCCGTTCTTTCAGCAGCGGCTGGAATTTGCTTTTCAATTGAAGGGTGATGTCCGCGTCCTCGGCCGCATATTCCTTGATCTTTTCGATCTCCACATCGCGCATGCTGCCCTGGCCCTTTCCTTTTTTGCCGATGAGGGTTTCGATGGAAACAGGCATGTACTGGAGATATTGGGCACTGAGCAGGTCCATGCTGCGGCGCCCTTCCGGCTCAATGAGATAATGGGCGAGCATGGTATCGAAAAGCTGACCCTTTACGGGGATGCCGTACCATTTCAGCACGATCATATCATATTTGATATTCTGACCGATGAAGATGGCATCTTCCCGTTCGAATACCGGGCGGAATTTTTCAAGGATCGCCCTGGCGCCGGCTTCTTCGGGGGGAAGAGGGATGTACCAGGCTTCTCCCGGCCTGATGGAAAAGCTCATGCCAACGATCTCGGCCATATTGGGGTCCGTTCCCGTGGTTTCTGTATCGAAGCAGATCTCCTTTTCATTCATCAGCACGGCGATGAGGGCCCCCTGTTTTTCAGGGGTATCCGCCAGTTCATAATTGTGAGGGGTATTCTCGATGTTCTTGTCCGCCGGGATGCCAAAATCCTGTGTTTCCGCGGCGGGCGCTGCAACCGGAGGCGCCGGCGCTGCGGTGGCATTGCCGAACAGGTCCGTCTGCACCGGTCTTCCTGAAGCGGCATCTCCGCCCAGCGCGCTGTAACCTTCTCCCAATATGCGTTTGCCAAGGGTCTGGAACTCCAGTTCCGCAAATATCCCGGACAGCTTTTCCTTGTTCAGTTCCGTGCAGCAGAAATCCTCTTCGTGGAAGCTCACCGGCACATTGGTGATAATGGTTGCGAGCTTTTTGGAGAGGATGGCGCTTTCGGCGCCGGCCCGGATCTTTTCGCCCATCTTGCCGCTGATCTTGTCAGCATTCGCCAGCACATTTTCCAGGGAGCCCCATTCCGCCAGCAGCTTCATCGCCGTTTTTTCCCCTACACCGGGGATACCGGGGATGTTATCCACGGCGTCGCCCATCAGCCCCAGGATGTCCACTACCTGCCCAACGTCCTTGATCTGCCAGCGTTCGCAGACCTCCTTCGGGCCGAGCACTTCCACTTTACTGCCGAGGTACGGCGGCTTCCAGATGAAAACATTGTCTTTCACCAGCTGGCCGTAATCTTTATCCGGCGTAACCATATACACTTCGTACCCCTCTGCGGCGGCCTGCCAGGCTACCGTGCCGATGATATCATCAGCTTCATATCCGTCTATCTCCAGTACGGGAATGTTGAACCCTTCAATGATCCGCTTGATGTCGGGGAGGGCATCCAGGAGATCTTCCGGCGCGTCTTCCCGGTTGGCCTTGTAGTCTGCAAAATCAGTATGCCGCTCCGTGGGGGCATGTGTATCGAAAGCCACCGCAATATGGGTAGGTTTTTCCTTGTTGAGAAGGTCCAGCAGCGTAGTGGTGAACCCGAACTGGGCATTGGTGTTGCGTCCTTTGCTGGTAAGCCGCGGGTTCCTGATCAATGCATAATAGGCGCGGTATATCAACGCCATGGCGTCTAGTAAAAAGAGTTTCTTGCTCATGCGGTAAAAGTAAACAATTACCATTATGCAGAACACGGGATTTCCTAATTTTGCCGCCGGGAAACCAACAGTCATTATCACATGGGATGGGACCGGCAGTCTATACCGGGCATCCCGCAGCCACTGCGCAAAACTTTGGGAGCAGCGGAAAAATCAACAGGAAGAGATGGAGCCGGCATGTTTGAAATAGTCATCAAGCCTTGGGAAATGATTGTTTCAAACACCTGAGGCGCCATCCGGCCTGTAAAAAATAAAATGAACGAATGAAAAGGATGTATTATTTATCGACCTGCGGCACATGTAAAAAGATTCTTGAAGAAACGGATGCCGTAGGGAAGGGCTTTGCTTTACAGGATATTAAAAAGGACAGCATCACACCGGCGCAGCTGGATAAAATGAAGGAGCTGGCGGGAAGCTATGAATCGCTTTTCAGCAGGCGCTCCCAGAAATTCCGGCCTATGGGGCTGCATGAGCGCGATCTGACGGAAGAGGATTACCGTGCGCTGATCCTGGAGGAATATACTTTCCTCAAACGCCCGGTGACGATCGCGGGCAACAGGATATTTATAGGGAACGATAAAAAGACGGTGGAAGCGCTGAAGGGATTCGTTAATCAATCCTGAATGCATTTTTTTTCTAAAGTGTTTTCACGAAGTCTGCCACCACTTTTTTATACGCCTGCATGTCCTGCCCGTGCTGAAAACCGGTGAACGGGAAAGATTTAACATTTTCTAAAACTTTCGGGAGCGAGAACTGGTGTTGAGGGATGCTGTAGAAGTACCCTTTTTCCATCAGGTATTTGCCGAGGTACTCCTGTTCGGATTGTCCGGGAGTGGGTATGAGGATGGCTTTTTTGTTGAGTTTAGCGAGGTCCATCAGGGTGGTGTAGCCGGACCGGCTCAGCACCATATCGGCGGCCAGCATGGCTTCGTTCAGTTCCTTTGCGTCGAGGTGGCTGACCTGCCAGATGCCGGGGGCGATCTCTTTTTTCTCCGCCTGGTCCGGCCGGCCGCTGACGATGAGGGCGGCAATGCCAGGCTGCTGTTTCAGTTGTGCCAGGAGCAGTTGTTCCAGGTTGGTGCGCTGGGGCTCGGGGCCGGAGATCAGCGCCAGCAGATCATACTTCTTTTGCACGCCGTCCCGCGGTTCAAAGCGGGACAGGCAGCCGATGTAGGTGGTATGCGGGGGAAGGCTGGCGGGATGGGCCAGTTCGCCGCTGAGGTTGGGTTCGCCGGCAAAATCCGGTATCCAGCAGGCGGAGTACCGCCGGATGAACCGGTAGTTGATCCGCTGCAGTAAACGTTCGGTAAACCCGCCGAAAGGCGTTTTTATCAGCAGCTGATGGGATATGAAAATACAGGGAATATCGGGATGGTACAGGCCGAAGCGATTATCAGAAATGACGGCATGTATGCCCAGATCAGCCACAGTCCTGCGTAGCCAGGCTTGCTCATACCGCACGGCCCGCCATATCTTGGGGATCTGCCCGATGATCTTGAGGCCAAAAAAAGCACCCTTTTGTGAATAGCGGATATTGTATCCCGGCAGGGGCAAAATGGTCAGCCGGGGGAATTCCCGGGCCAGCAAAGCCGCATGTTTCCCTTCGGCGGCAATAACCACCTCGCAGCCAGCGTTTAATAATTCGTGGATCAGCGGAATGTCGCGCGTGGCGTGGCCAAGCCCCCAATCCAGGGGAACGATGAGCACTTTTTTTTGCACCGGGGAGTATGTGGACAAATAAATAGAAATTTTTTGCGAAAATAGTTTAATTTAGAAATGACCATTGTTAAGAAAAGGTAAACTCTCTCATCGCTTGGCCAGCTTTATTGAAGATTTTTATCAATACCGATATCGGGCAGGGGGAATTTCCGGATCAAAACAGCATAGACCGGTAGAGAAAAATACATCGCATCGCCCGGAATAAACAAGATGAAGAGATGAAAAAGTTTAAATGGTTATTATTATTTTCCCTTGTTCTGGGGAGCATAATGTGGGAAGGTTGCAGCGTGTTGAAGAAAAATGATTGCGGATGCCCGTCCAGTCCCAAAGGGCGAATGAAACATTAATTATCAGACACACTATACCTGGCTCAAACTGAAAACCTGAAAAGTAATACAGGGAGGGTACACGTTATGAAAAAAAACAAAAGAGAAAACAATCAAACGTAATTAAGCATGAAGCCTGTAGAGAGGGATTTACTCATCTTGCTGCATGAAGACCGTTACAATGAGCAGGAAATCCAGCATGAAGTTAAACAGATCAGCGATATGTTATCGTCGGTTGAAACCATGGAGTACCTGACCCGTGCCACAGAAGTTGCGGATTGTAACAGGCACCGTATCAGCAGCAAACGCCGCGTGCTGGAACGGGCCTTCTATCGCAAGGAGCCAAAGGCATTCGAGTTTATCATCCACAAAAACTGACTGATCTTCCCTGTTCATCCGGCGGATATTATTCCGTCTGTTCTTTGCTGTCCCATTATCCGCTCTTCCCTGTCTCTCAACCGGTTGCCAGTATGTGCATGGCATGTTTTTTTCTGAAATTCTTGTTGTAGGTTTGCGACCAAACAATATCCGTTGTGATGATAGATTTTACGCACTTACAAGACTTCCTGAAACCGGTTTCCAAAACAATGCTGAATGATGACGAAGCATATGACGATCTGCAGATCGGCCGTATGATCGACCTGTATGAAGAAGACCATACTCCGGACCTTGATGCTGCCGATATTGTGCTGTTGGGAGCCAATGAAGCCCGCGGCAACGGCATGCCCAACAGCAGTAACACCGCGCCGGACGTTATCCGCCGGCAATTCTACAGACTCTATCACTGGCACCGGGATGTTCGCCTCGCAGATGCCGGCAACCTGCAGACCGGGCGTTCCGTTACGGATTCTTATGCCGCGCTCAAAGCCGTGGTCACCGAACTGATCGATGCCGGCAAAACCGTGATCATCCTCGGCGGTTCGCATGACCTCACCTACGCACAATACCAGGCTTATGCCGGCAAAAAATATATCATCGAAGCAACCGTTGCCGATGCGCTGATGGACCTGCAGGAAACTTCTTCCCTGCGCTCGGAGCGTTTTCTGCTGGACATGTTCATGGAACAACCCAATTTTCTGCGCCACTACAACCACATCGGTTTCCAGAGTTATTTCGTGCAACCACGCATGCTGGAAACGCTGGACAAGCTGCGGTTCGACTGTTACCGCCTCGGCAAAGTGCGCGAGAACATGGAAGAGATCGAACCCGTGTTGCGGAATACGGACCTGTTCAGTGTGGACATCAATATGATCAAACACACCGATGCACCGGCCAGTTCCCTCTCTCCAAACGGCTTCAGCGGAGAGGAAGCCTGCGCCCTTTCCCGTTATGCCGGTATGAGCGCCCAGCTTAGCAGCTACGGCATTTACGGGTATAATCCTGATAAAGACCGCGATGAACTGACAGCCAAACAGATCGCACAGATGCTCTGGTATTTCATGGACGGGCGTTCCGTGAAGAACAAGGAAGCACAGCTGGCCGAACGGGAATCATTCCTTGAATTTCATATAGCCTTTACCGATATAGATACCGTGTTCCTGAAAAGCAAAAAAACAGGGCGCTGGTGGATGCAGTTGCCGGACAAGGAATTTATTCCCTGTGCTTACAGCGATTATCTGCTGGCGAGCAACAACGAAATTCCGGAACGCTGGCTGCGCAGCCAGGAGAGGCTGTAAGCATATCATACATATATTCGCATACGTCCCATGGTTAACAAATCGCAGGCATTGGTCACCAACCGCCGGGCCAGGATCGCCCGCCTCGCGCTCATACAGGGAGTGCAGGACATAGTATTGATCACGATAGGGGTACTGCTGGCGGCGGTAGGCCTGAAAGCTTTTCTTTTGCCGAATGGCTTCCTGGATGGAGGGGTGACGGGAATATCCCTGCTGGTGAACCAGCTGACCGGTGTTTCCATTTCCATTCTGCTTGTTACGATCAATATTCCGTTCATCATGCTGGCATACAGGCAGCTGTCGAAGGCTTTTACCATAAAGACCATCGCTGCGATCGTCGGGCTGGCCATCTGCCTGGCGCTGATCAAGGTGCCCGCCATTACGCATGACAAGCTGCTGATCGCCCTCTTTGGCGGGTTTTTCCTGGGCGCGGGCATCGGCATGTCTATCCGCGGCGGCGCTGTGCTGGATGGTACAGAAGTGCTTGCCCTGTACATCAACCGCAAAACGGTAATGACAGTAGGGGAGGTGATCATGTATTTCAATGTGGTGATCTTCAGCGTAGCCGCTGTGCTCATTAATGTGGAAACAGCCATGTACGCGCTGCTGACCTATCTGGCGGCTTCCAAAACGGTGGATTTTGTGATACAGGGCTTTGAAGAATACATCGCCCTTACCGTGGTGTCCCGGGAGAGCGAGCTGGTGAGAAAAACGCTCACCCTGAAGCTGCGCAAGGGGGTGACGGTGTTTAAAGGGAAAAGCGGGTTTGGCAAAAGAGGGGAATCAGACCAGGAAATAGATATCATCTATGCGGTGGTAACGCGCCTGGAAGTACACCGGATCATAGACGAGATTGAAAAAATCGATGAAAAAGCGTTTATTGTGCAGCATAATATCAACGATACCCGTGGCGGGATGATCAAACGCCGCGCCACGGCGCATTAATGAACGCATCAATTCTACCGCATGAACAAACGGATAAAAAACGGCTTCGCAGCTGCACTGATGATGACAACAATTACGGTATCTGCACAGGAAAGGATCGATTTGTACCCCGGCCAGCCGGAACTGCAGATCGCAGGCGGCAGAAAAGTGGCGGATGTGCCGCACATCGAGTATTATAAAGCACCGGCGGACAAAAAGAACGGCGCGGGCATACTTATTTGTCCCGGTGGCGGATATACGCACCTGGCCACAGGCCATGAGGGGAAAGACATTGCGGAATTTTTCAACGCCCAGGGCTACGATGCCATTGTACTGCACTACCGCCTGAATGATGCTGCGCAGCAGGGTTCCCGCTTTCCCGCACAATACAATGATGTAACGAACGCCATGCGCCTGGTGAAATCCAAAGCGGCATCTTGGCAGATCAATCCGGAAAAGATCGGTGTCATCGGATTCTCTGCAGGCGGGCATCTGGCCTCCATGCTCACCACCATGCATCTCCCGGCCAAAACCAACGCCGGTAACGAACTGGAAAAATGGAGCAGCCGCCCCGCTTTTTCCATCCTTGTTTACCCGGTCATCAGCATGTCTGAAAGTTTTATGCATAAAGGAAGCATGCAAAACCTGCTGGGCCCCGATGCCAGCGCGGCCATGAAGGATTCACTGTCTACCGACAAGCGGGTAACGGCACAAACGCCGCCGACCATGCTCATCCATTCTACAGACGACAAAACGGTGCCGGTAGAGAACAGCCTTGTGTTCTACCAGGCATTAAAACAGCATAAAGTGCCGGCATCCCTGCATGTGTACGATCACGGCGGGCATGGCTACGGCATGGCGCCCAAAGACGCTGTGCTGAACAGCTGGCCGGGCCTGTGCATCAGCTGGCTGAAAGATGTTGTTTTCAAATAGATCAGGACCGGCGTTACGGCTTCGTAACTTCTTCCCATAAAAAATGCCCCCGGAAGCGACCTGCTTTCCGGGGGCATTTTATTTTCGGGCACTTTTATATGCCGCGTATCATTTTATTTTTTTCTTCACCGCTTCCGCCAGCAGTACAGCGCCCTGTTTGTCCGGATGCACCCCGTCCGCGAAATATTCGCCATGCCCGGTCAGTGCTTTATAGAGATCGATCGTCTTCACCTTTTCCGCTTTCGCGATCTTTTTAATGGCCGGAATGATCTCTCCTTTCACTACCGCTTCGCGGATACCGAAATTATCCCGGAACACCGGCACCGGATAGCAGAGATATATTTTTGGCCGGGAAGCCAGTTGCTTCCATTCCCCTACAAATGCCCGGTAGTCCGGAATAAAATCCGCCTTGTTGGCATCCCAGTTATGCGGTTTGGAATCGTTGGTGCCCAGTTTGATGATCACAATATCGGGCTGCCATGCCTTGGCTTCTTCGAAAGGCTTTTCTATCCAGTAAGGATGATCGCCTTTTTTCAGCAGCGTTCTGGCCCCGATGCCGTAGTTGCGCACTTCGTAACCCTCGCCCAGCAGGCGTTGGAGATGTTTGGGGTAGGTGCTGTCTCCCAGGCCTCTGCCGGCGGTGATGCTGTTGCCTATACAGGCTACTTTGATTTTCTGCTGTGCATGAACGGACAGCATACCTGCCGCCAGGAGCAACAGGAGGAGTATTTTTTTCATACGGGAAGTTTATCAGAGGAAATTATCACTGTCACGGTAAGCCTGTATCAGGGCCTGCTCACCTTCTTTGCCCGGTTTGGCATTGCCGTGTTCCATGCCCATCACGCCTTTATAGCCTTTATTGTGCAGGTGTTTGAATACATTTTTGTAGTTGATCTCGCCGGTGCCGGGCTCCTTGCGGCCGGGATTATCACCGATCTGGATGTAAGCGATCTCATCCCAGCACAGATCGATGTTCGGGATCAGCTGGCCTTCGTTCTTCTGCATATGGTAGATATCGTAGAGGATCTTGCAGGAAGGGCTGTTCACCGCGCGGCAGATCATGTAGGTCTGATCGGAAGTGCGCAGGAAAAGCTCCGGGGTATCGCTGAGCGGTTCCAGCACCATGGTAAGGCCGCCTTTTTCCAGGATCTCGGAGCCCCGGCGCAGCGCGTCTATCACATGGCCGGTCTGCACCCCGATGGGCAGCCTGCGCTCGAAGAAGCCGGGCACTACCGTTGCCCATTTGGCATTGACACGTTTGGCCAGCTCCACGGAGCGTTCACAGGTTTTGAGGAACACATCCAGGTGCTCTTTTTTACCGGTGGTAAGGGATACTTTCCAGTTCTCTCCGCCGTCTATCACAAAAACGCCCATCCGCATGTTCAGTTTGGCCAGCAGTTCACCGATCTTGTTTTGCATGGCCGTATCCCGGCCCAGCATGCCATTATCCTCTATGGAGCGGAAGCCCTGATCGTGCATGAACCGGATCTGATCGAGGAAGTTATCACCGGCGCTGTTCTTGAACATACCGGCATGCGGTGCATAGTCCAGATTAAAGGTCTTTTGCGCAGACCCTTTACCGGCGGCTGCAGCATTTGCGGTAGCAGTGCCTCCGAATGCCAGTGCCGAAATGCCGGCGAGCGTGCTTTGTTGGAGGAAGGTTCGTCTTTCCATACGTGTTTTTAGTTAGATGAAGGGTGGATGATCGTTTGCGATCCGAAATTTAATCGCTTTTGCAGGTAAAACCCAGTGATTTGATAAAAAAATCCCGAACCGGCATTTTTCGGGATAAAATGCAAGGATAATTGCCGTTTATTGACGTTCATAAAAAAAACATTGCTTTCGTAGCCCGGAATTAATAAATTCACACGCTTAATATTACCACGTATTGCCCATGACTAAAAGAACAGCAGCCCTGTTGCTTGCAGGATTTATCCCAGGCGCAGCCTTGGCACAGAACGGAGAGCCATTTGAAGCCTACGCACAGAAAATACCGGGAACGGAAGTGACCATACAAATGGTCCCTGTAAAGGCCGGGGAGTTCCTGCTGGGCAGCCCTGCAAAAGAAAAAGGCCGCAATGCAGATGAAGGCCCGCAGCAGAAAGTGAAAATCGATGCTTTCTGGATGGGTGCATATGAACTGACTTTCGATCAATTTGATATTTATACCGATGCGGAAAAGGATAAAACGCCTTTACCGGACGGCATGACGCGGCCCAGCCCGCCGTATATCGATCTCACCCTCGGGATGGGCAAGAGCGGCGGATACCCGGCTAACAGCATGAGCCAGTACAGTGCGCTGATGTATTGCCGCTGGCTGTATAACAAAACAGGGGTGTTCTATCGCCTGCCCACAGAAGCGGAATGGGAATACGCCTGCCGTGCGGGCTCCGCTACCGCGTATCCTTTCGGTGACGATAGCGGGCAGTTGGACGAATATGCGTGGACGGTTGCCAACAGCGGGGAAGTATATCACAAGGTTGGAGAGTTGAAACCCAATGCTTGGGGCCTGTACGACATGCTGGGCAACGTGGCGGAATGGACGCTGGACCAGTATGATGAAAAAGGCCTGCAAAAGGCCGCAGCTGTCAATCCCTGGAACAAACCCACGGAAAGCACACCCCGGACCATCAAGGGAGGGCATTACCTGGATGAGGCATCGGCCGCCCGTTGCGCATCCCGCCTGAAATCCGAGGAGTCCTGGAACTTCCGCGACCCGCAGATCCCCCGCAGCAAGTGGTGGAATGCGGACGCGCCATTCATCGGTTTCCGGATCGTCCGTCCCCTGAAACAGCCCACAAAGGAAGAAGCGGAGCAATTCTTTGCAGCGGTGGCGGACAAGTTCGTCGGCGCCCGCTAAGTCGTTTATTTGTTAAATCCGCGCAAGGGCATGGATTTAACAAGAGTAAGTTGTAATTTCTAGGTTCCATATATCATCTAAAACTCCCCGGTAAAATATACCAACATGGAAAACGAAAAAGCACAAACATTCCACGGGCAAAGCCGCAGAGACTTTGTCAAGAAAACAGGCGTACTGGCAGGCGGGCTTATTGCAGCACCGTACCTGTCGTCCCAGGCAAATTATTTCTCCGGCGCGCCGGATGTGATCAAAGTTGCGCTGATCGGTTGCGGTGGCCGCGGTACCGGTGCTGCGGTGCAGGCATTGAGCACCAAGCAGAATGTTCGCCTCGTTGCGATGGCAGATGCCTTCCGCGACAGGCTGGACGGCAGCTATAATAATATCAAGGAAGCCATCAAGGCAACACCGGAGCGTTTGCAGGTGCCTGATGAAAATAAATACACCGGCTTCGATGGATATAAAGAAGCCATTGCGAAAGCGGATGTGGTGATCCTTACCACGCCTCCGGGCTTCCGCCCCATTCATTTTGAAGAGGCCGTTCGCCAGGGCAAGCATGTGTTCATGGAAAAACCGGTGGCCACAGATCCCGCCGGTATCGCCAAGGTGCTGGCTACCGCAGAGATCGCCAAACAAAAGAAACTGAATGTGATCGTGGGGCTGCAACGCCACTACCAGACCTCCTACCGCGAGCTTTACAAACGCGTACAGGACGGCATGATCGGAGATATCCTTTCCATGCAGGTTTGGTGGAACCAGGGCGCGCTCTGGGTAAAACCGCGTAAACCCGAATATACGGAGATGGAATACCAGATGCGTAACTGGTATTATTTCAACTGGCTCTGCGGCGACCATATCGTGGAACAGCATATCCATAATATCGATGTTGGCAACTGGTTCATGGGCGAAACGCCGGTGACCGCGGTAGGTATGGGCGGCCGCGCCATCCGTACCGGCAAGGAATACGGCGAGATCTACGACCATCACTACGTGGAATACCGCTACAAGAACGGCGTGGTGATGAACAGCCAGTGCCGCCACTGGAAAGATTCCGTTAGCCGGGTGGATGAAGAGCTCGTGGGCACCAAAGGCCGCGTGATCTGCGACAGGGGCGTGATCCTCGATCATAAAGGCAAACCGCTCTACCAGTTCGACCGCAAGAATCACAACCAGCCCTATCAGCAGGAACATGACGAACTGTTCGCTGCCATTGCCAAAGGCGAATACAAATTTGCCGATACGCAGCAGGGTGCCGAGGCTACCCTGTCCGCCATCATTGGCCGTCTGGCGACCTATTCCGGGCAGTCCATTGCATGGGACAAAGCGCTGGCCTCCGGCCTGAGCATTCAGCCGGAACGTTATGCATTCGATGCGCCGCCGCCGGTTATGCCGGATGCCGAAGGCAATTATGCCTACGCCAAGCCGGGCGTTACAAAGTATTTCAGCTGATGATCCATATTATTTAAAGGGAATACCCGCATAATGGAGGGGACGTATCAAAAGGCTGATACGTCCCCTTTTTGTGCCGGCACTTTTTCCATAAATGTTTTATCTTGATAAGCATGAGATCATTTCTGTTCAGCATCATCGCTTTCCTGATCACAACGGCGGCCCTGGCCCAGCCGAAGAACATCCGCAAATGGGCCGATGAAGAGCTCCTTCGTAAAAAAGATATCCGGAATGCCCATACCGGTATCTGTATCATGGATGCCGCCACAGGAAAATACTGGCTGCAGTACCAGGATGACAAATTTTTCACGCCGGCCTCGAATACCAAGATCTTTACCCTTTTTACCGGGCTTGAGCTGCTGGGGGATTCCCTGCCGGCCATGCGTTATGCGGAAGATGATACGGCCATCTACATACAGGGGACCGGAGACCCTTCCTTCCTGCATCCCGATTTCAGCTACCAGCCGGTCATGGAAAAGTTAACGCAAACGGATAAACGTATCTGGCTGGCTCCGGCACTTATCCGGAACAAACGTTTCGGTCCCGGTTGGGCCTGGAGTGATTATGCGGACTACTACCAGCCGGAGTTGAATGCATGGCCGATGTACGGGAACGTGGCCAGGATCAATATCACCGGCAGCGCTTATACGGTTTCGCCCGCTTATTTCGCCAGGGACCTGCAGCTGGTCCGGGAAAAAGCGCCGGAAGAGGTATTGGCAGACCGGGATGAGCGCAGCAACCGCTTCATCCTGCACTATCGTACGGATGACAGAGCGAGCCATGATTTTGAAGTGCCTTTCATCACCGGGGGCAATGAACAGCTGGTACAGCGCCTGCAGGACACACTACGCAGGGAAGTGGGTTTGCTGAACACCCCCATCCGCGGGCCCCTGCTCAAAAGCATACCGGTGGATACCCTGTTCCAGCCGATGATGCACCGCAGCGATAATTTTTTCGCGGAACAGATACTGATGATGTGCTCCGCCATGCTGGGAGACAGCATCGATTCCAGGAAAACGATCCGGTATATGCTGGACAGCACATTGAAAGACCTCCCGCATCCGCCGCGCTGGGCGGACGGTTCGGGGCTTTCCCGTTATAACCTCATTACGCCGCGGGATTTCGTGTATGTGCTGAACAAAATGTATAAAAAATACCCGAAGGAGAGGCTGTTGCCGCTCTTCCCGAGCGGCGGCAAAGGCACGCTGCGCACCTATTATCAGCAGTTGCCGGGCCGGCTGTATGCGAAAACCGGCACCCTCAGCGGCTGCGTGGCCCTCAGCGGGTACATTGTCACCAGGTCGGGGAAAACACTGGTGTTCAGCGTACTGGTCAATAATCATGATACAACGTCAACGGTTGTACGAAGAGCGGTGGAGCGCTTTCTGCTGAAAGTAGCGAACGGGTAGGGAAGCAGCGTTTCGGTGAGCCGGTCTGCCCGGGAGATCACGGCAGAAAACGCAAAAGAAAAGGAGTTGTTTTAAAAGTAACGCTTACGGGTGTCCGTATTACTTTTAAAACAACTCCTTTCCGGATGACTGTTGCCGCGATTACTTCACCAGCTTCAGTTCATTAATAATATGTTTGGCGCCGCCAAGTTTATCAATACACCACAGCACATAACGCACATCAACGCAGATGGTGCGGTTGTAGTTCTTATCGAACTGTATCTTGTGGCTTAACGCTTCATAGTTGCCGTCGAATGCCAGCCCGATCAGTTCTCCGTTCCCGTTGATCACGGGAGAGCCGGAGTTGCCGCCGGTAATATCGTTGGTGGTAATAAACCCTACTACCAGGTCTTTACGTTTCGCATCGATATATTGCCCGAAATCTTTCTTTGCTACGAGGTCCGCAAACCCCGGAGGCAGATCGAACTCATAGTCGCCCGGCACGTATTTTTCCATTACACCGGATGCGGTGGTAACGTAGTCATACGCCACGGCATCACGCGGGGAGTAGGGTTTCACCTGGCCATAGGAAAGGCGCATGGTGAAGTTTGCGTCCGGGTAGCGGGATGCATTGGGCTGCTGTTGCATCACACCCTTCAGGTACAGACGGCCCAGTTCATTATTTTGCGCAGTGAACTGCTGGTGCAGCGGGAGGTATTTGCCTACATAGTTCTTCACAAAGGCGGAAGCATAGGCGTAGGCAGGGTCTTCCTGCAGCACTACGGCATCAGGGTTGGCCGTGAAGGCCTTCCATTTTGCATCGTTGAAGATCATGGTATTGGCGAACACGGATGCGGCCCAGGTCTGGTAGGTTTTGGCATCATCGAGGCTGCCGTAGGATTTGAGCCCTTCATAGAACCCGATGGGATGCTGGTCTTTCGGGATGTCCATATAATAACGCTGGGCCATGGCCGCCATTATCTTCTGGTCACTGGGCTTGTTCTCATCTTTCAGAAAGTTGGCGCGGGCGGCGTCAGCTGCGGCTACGGCAGCTTTTACATCACCTTTTCTGAGGATGGCGTTTTCTACTGCAGCCAGGTTGGAAGCGTAGGCGGCAAGCGCGGAGCCGAAAATGCCTTCATTCAGGTACACGCGCACTTTGGCATAAGGCTCCCAGGCTTTGTAGATCTTCTCATAATCCGGGAAAATGTGCTCAAATTCAGGTTTGCCTTTTGCCCACTGACGGAAAGCGGCTTCCTGCTTTTGTTTATCCTCGTACACATGATATTTGATGAGCTGTTTGCTTTCACCATCGAAGAACTTCCAGTAGTTGGCGATACCGGCGTAGGAGGAGGCAAGCTGCAGTTTTACGGCCGGATCTTTTTTCATTTCCTCGAACATGTATTTGAGGCGGATGTCGCGGAGATTGACGGTGGAGGGATTCTCCACATCGATCTTCAGTTTTACGCCATATGATGTTTCGTAACGGTTGGTACCGCCGGGATATCCGAAGATCATGGCATAGTCATTCTCTTTCACGCCCTTGATAGACACCGGCAGGAAATACTTCGGTTTCATCGGAACATTGTCCGCTGCATATGGTGCGGGTTTGCCATCCTTGCCGGTATACACGCGGAACACGGAAAAGTCTCCGGTATGGCGCGGCCATTCCCAGTTGTCCGTATCGCCGCCGAATTTGCCCACGCTTTCCGGCGGTGTGCCAACGAGGCGGATATCGGTATATCGTTCATATACAAAAAGCAGATACTGATTCCCTTTGAACATCGGGTTCACGCGGGCCTCGTAGCCCGTGCCTTCCGTGGCCGCGGTGATGATGCCGGATGTAACAGCCTGCAGCCGTTGTGTGCGTTCTGCATCAGGAGCGCCGGCAAGCGCCGAGTCCACTTTCGCTGTTACGTCTTCCACCCTTACCAGGAATTGTACGGAAAGTCCTTTGGATGGGATCTCCTCCTGTTTGTTCTTTGCATAAAAACCGTCGCGGAGATAATTCTTCTCCATGGTGCTCGCATTCGCAATAGCGCCGTAGCCGCAGTGATGATTGGTAAAGATGAGGCCCTGGTTGCTGACGATCTCACCGGTACAGCCACCGCCGAAAATGATGATGGCATCTTTCATGGAAGATTTGTTGATGCTGTACAGCTGTTCCTTTGAAAGCTTCAGCCCTTTCTTCACCATGTCGGCATATACTTGCTGTCCTAACAGGTAAGGCAGCCACATGCCTTCATCAGCCCTTACCAGCTTTACGGAAAGCAGGAGCAGCAGGAGGAATAGATTTTTCTTCATATTGCAGGTTTTGTAAAAAGAGGCCCAAACCTACCGAATTTTCACAATATTCAACAATAAGGCTTGATTCTTGTTAAGATTCCTTGTGGCATGGACCGCTACATGAATCTCCTTGCTTTGCCCGGCCCCGGGTGGCCGCTTAAATAAAAAACAAAACAGAGATGAAACAACTATTATGCTGTTGCGCATTTGGCCTTACCGGCCTGTTATTTGCCTGCCAGGGGACCAATAAGCCCACAGGCCAGGATACCACCACCGTGGCCGGAGTATCTTCCGCCACCACGGACTGGCAGCTGGAAGGTACCCGCTGGAAGCTGAAGGAATTTCCCGGCAGCGCTACCCCATTACCCGCGATGGAAAAAGAAGTTTTCATGGTCTTCCAGGACTCCTCCGCACAGGTGATGGGTTTTCTGGGGTGTAACGGATTTGGCGGGAGTTATGTGGCCGATGCCTCCGGGGGGCTGGCTATCACCAATGTTATGTCCACCCAGATGGCCTGCCCAGCCCTTGATGTGGAGAATGCTTTTTCAAGGGCGATGGAAATGGCCAACCGGTTCACTATTGAAAAAGACCTGTTGAGCCTGCAGAAAGGGGATTCTGTTATGGTCACCTTTGAGGCCGGGCCGTTACAGGAATAATATTCATCACTCACCAAAATAAACAAGTCATGCAGAAGTATTTTCTTATTCTGGCTGCGGCCGCCTTCATGGCCTGCCAGGGAAACAGAACAGATAACACATCTGACAGCGCCTCCGAAAAAATGCAGGAAGGCATGGAAGACATCAGGGAGGGCGCCGAAATGGAAGCCGATACTGCCGGGGCCTATTTCCGGGAGCAAAGGGATAAACTGGCCAAAAGCATTGAAGAGCGCCGGGCTGAGCTCGATGCCAAGATCGAGGAACTGAAAAAGGATGGCAGCGCGAAAAGCGAAAAGGCCCGCAAACGCCTGGAAAAAGTGCGTGATGATCTGGATGCGAAGCTGCAGGATGTAAAGAACAGTACTGCTGAAACCTGGGACGATACCAAAAAGGGGATCGACGAGACCATGAAGAAAGTAGATGACGAATGGCAGGAGTTCAAAAGGGATTTCAAGGAGTTGTTCCGCTAGTACCTTTTTTGTTAACCGATACACCACTGAACCGCAATAAAAGAAAAACGCTGTGGGGCGAAAATTCCACAGCGTTTTTTTATGATCAGATGCAAAGGTGATTATACACCCAGCGTCCAGCCGTCGCGGTAATTGCGTTTTACGAACTGGTTGGCATCATCGAAGTTGGTGATCTTCATATTCGGCCCATCCCACAACAGTTTGATGTAACGTCCCGGATAGTCGAAGCCGTTGCCGTTTGCTTTGGGCTTGCGCACATCATAGCTGCGGATGGCCAGGTTGCCCATCAGGATGGTTTCCGTAAGCGGACCGGAGATATCGAACGGAGCGCTCAATTCTTTTTTGCCATAACCGGCGATACAGGCATTCACCCATTGCACATAGTGGCCTTCCGGAACACGCGCGATGGTCTGCTTCACATTTACTTCCTTGTTGCGGGAAGAGGGCAGCAGGGATGGGTACATACCGTAGGTGCCGCACATCATCTTGCCTTTGGAGCCGATAAAGATAGCGCCGTTCCCGCCGTCTCCCATTCTTTCGTTCGGGCCCAGCTCTTCCGGACGGGCAGGTTGAATACCGCCATCCATCCAGTGCAGCTTGATGTCCGATTTGCCGCCTTTGCCTTCGAAGTTCATGATCACATGAGAAGAAGGAGGGCAGCTGTCCGGGAAATAGCCCTGTTTGAATTCATCTACATACACACTGCCCACGCTGGCTTCCGCAGAGGTCGGATAACCGAGGCCCAGTACGCGGAAGGGAGGTTCCACAATGTGGCAACCCATGTCCCCAAGTGCGCCGGTACCATAGTCCCACCAGCCGCGCCAGTTAAACGGCACCAGTTTCTCTACATAATCCTTTTGGGGAGCAGTGCCAAGCCAAAGGTCCCAGTCCAGCCCCTTGGGTATCTCCGCTTTCTGGGTAGGCCAGGGAATGCCCTGGGGCCAAACGGGGCGGTTCGTCCAGCAATAAACGGTATGCACGTCACCGATCAGGCCGGCGTTGTACCATTCCATCAGCTGGCGCACACCATCGCCGGAGGCGCCCTGGTTGCCCATCTGGGTCACTACTTTATATTTTTTCGCGGCTTCGGTAAGCATGCGCGCTTCGTAGATGTCGTGGGTGAGGGGCTTTTGCACATAAACGTGCTTGCCCAGTTGCATGGCCGCCATAGCTTGTATAGCATGGTTATGGTCCGGCGATGATACCGTTACGGCATCGATGTTCTTGTGCTCTTTTTCGAGCATCTCGCGGAAGTCCTTGTAGTACTTCGCTTTAGGGAAGCGTTTTATGGAATTTGCGGCACGGCGGTCGTCCACATCGCATAATACAACGATGTCCGACGGGCCTTTTGCGATCTCGGTAAGGTCGCTTTCGCCTTTACCGCCAACGCCGATACCCGCAACCCTTAACCGGTCGCTGGGCGCTGTGTACCCTTTACCTCCCAATACGTGACGTGGAACGATCATAAAACCGGCAGCCGCTGCGGTGCTGTTCGTTAGAAATGATCTACGGGAAATCTGGTTTCTTTTGTTATTTTTTTCCTGAACCATGATTTTATAAATTTTCGTTCAATATAATAGAAAAACAGTAGTCATTAATAAAAATATCTATGAATGGTTGCGCTGCTAAAACGATTTTCACAAAGGATACGGCATGCGTTCCCGAGAAAGGCTTCCAAGTTAATAAATTGATGAATAAGCCGTCATTAAATTTGGGGCTATTGCCGTTTTGTTGTTATTTTTAGCAGATCACCAAAACTGGTCGCTATATGCCATCCAACCATAAACATCCGGCCGCGCTGCCCTTTCTCTTTTTTTCTGAAATGTGGGAGCGGTTCGGGTTCTACCTGCTGCTCGCCATCCTGCAACTGTACCTGACTGATGCGGAATCCGGCGGATGGGCGATGGACCGGAGCAAGGCGGTGGATATTTTCGGCACTTTTATCGCTTTCGTTTATCTCACACCATTTATCGGGGGGCTGCTGGCGGACCGGAAACTGGGATATGCCAGGTCCGTCATCATCGGCGGCATACTGATGGGCCTTGGTTATATGGGGCTCGCGGTGCAGAACCTCACGGTTTTTTATCTGTCGCTGGGACTGATCTGCGTGGGCAACGGCTTTTTCAAACCCAATATTTCCACCCTGCTGGGGAATGTATATAATGATGAAAAATACCGTTCCCGGAAGGATACGGGGTACAATATCTTTTACATGGGCATCAATATCGGCGCCTTCATCTGTACGTTCTTTGCGGCTTACCTCCGGAACAGCATCAACTGGGGCGCGGCTTTCATGGCTGCGGGTATAGGGATGTTCCTCGGTGTGCTGATCTTTATCGTGGGCCTGAAACATTACCGGCACGCGGACGTCCGCAAGCCCGAGCAGCCGGGGGACATGCCGCTGGGCAGCATTTTTGCCCAGGTGTTCCTGCCGGTGCTGGTTGTCGGATACATCGGCTGGGTGATACCCGGCAATATTTTCGGCTCTGATTCCACGGATGCCTTCATCTTTGCCTGCCTGCCCATCGTTTATTTCTTCACCAACCTGCTGCGCAAAGCCAGCGGGGCGGACAAGCAACCCGTAAAGGCATTGCTGGCCATCTTTGCCGTATCCGTGATGTTCTGGGCCGTATTCAAACAAAATGGTACAGCGCTCACCACCTGGGCGCAGTTTTATACGGACAGGGAATTGCCTGCCGCCATTGAAGGGCCGGCCCGTTCATTGTATCTGGCGGAAACCGTTGCCAATACAACCGATTCCGTTGTTGCCTATGATGGGGAATTCCGTGTGATCAAGGATGCGCAGGGGCAACCGGTAAAAGAATATGGCAAGCCCGTGTACCTGAAAAACGTGGCGCCGGAAGAAATGCCGGCGGAAGGGGAGACCATCAGCGTTGTCAATACAGAACTGTTCCAATCCGTCAATCCTTTCTTTGTTATTGTGCTTACTCCGCTGATCGTGGCTTTCTTTGCCCTGCTCAGGCGGCGGAACAAGGAGCCCTCCACGCCTACCAAGATTGCCTGGGGGCTGCTGATCTCATCCCTGTCTACTTTTATGATGGTGGCTGCGGTGGTTTATTGCGACAATGGCGCCAGCAAGGCATCGTTATGGTGGCTGTTCGGATGTTACGGCGTGATCACGGTAGGAGAACTGCTGCTCAGCCCGATGGGCCTTTCGCTCGTATCCAAGCTTAGCCCGCCGCGCCTTACTTCACTGATGATGGGCGGATGGTTCCTGGCTACTTCCATCGGCAACAAATTGTCGGGCGTGCTGGCTGCGATGTGGGACACGTACGACAACAAAGTGAATTATTTCCTCGTGAACTTCGTGCTGCTGGGTTTTGCCGCCGGGCTGATATTCGTGATGCTGCGGTGGCTGAACAGGGTGTTCAGGGAGCATACCTCCTAGGGCATTGCTTTCCGGCGGCACTTTTATCGCAGCGCTGCCGGAAAGCATCCCGAATTACTCTTCCCAGGTCATGATCGTACCGCGGTCTTCCGGTTTGAGGCATTCGCGCAGGGTTTTTTCATCGTAGGCCAGGTTGTATTGCGCCAGCACATCCTCCGGTACGCCGTCCCATACATTCGGCTGGTTGCCTTTGTATCCGAGATCGCGGATACCAGTTTCACTTGTGAAAAAGCCCGAAGCCGTGAGGTTGCGCAGGGTGCTGAAAAATGCTACCCCCTGGCTCAGTTCCGGCGCGGCATTATAAGGGAAGGCGATCTGGTCGATGATCTTTGTCTGCTCGGCGGCCGGCAGTTCCGTAAAAACCTTGTTATGTAATTTGAGGCAATGCACATCCAGCCAGCGAAGCCCTCCGCGCAGGGGCGTCTGGTATTGCGGCATATCCTTTGCTATAAACGCTATGAAGTCCGGCACCCCGGCATCCGAAGCGCTCCCCGAATGGTCGTCCGCGGGGATGATGATATCCACCAGCACCGTGATGGTCTGCATTTCCGCTGGGGTGAAGAAAGTCTCCTTGGAGAGTGATTCATCCCTTATAACCTCATCAGACGTGCGGCCATAATCTTTGAACACACCCTTGCCGATGGGGGCTTTATCTCCTTGCTGTTCACATGCCGATAATATCACGCCTGTAGATACGGAGCCAATGAGCAGGGCTTTCAGCGATTCTCTTCTGTCCATGTGTTAAAGATTTTGTTTTTTCAGTTCACTTACAATGTATTCAGATGCCCGCATGGAAAGCGCCAGGATGGTCCAGGTGGGATTTTTGTCCGCCTGCGAAACAAACGCGCCGCCATCCACCACAAATACATTCTTCACATCATGCGCCTGGTTGAATTTGTTGAGCACGGAGCGGGAAGGATCATCGCCCATGCGGGTAGTGCCCACTTCGTGGATGATGCGGCCGGGATTTTCCAGTCCGTACATGCTGTCCGCACCAGGTTTGTTGCCAAGCGGGATGCCCCCCAGCTCATGAATGAGCTTTTCAAAGGTATCCTGCATATGTTTGGCCTGTTTGATCTCATGATCGCTCCAGGTATAATGGAAACGCAATACCGGGATACCGAACTTGTCCACCACATTCGGATCGATCTCGCAGTAATTATCTTCCCGGGCAATGGCTTCCCCTCTGCCGGCGAAACCTACTGTGGCGCCATAGAAGCGGCGGTAGTCGTTTTTAAGAGAAGCGCCGTAGCCCCCCGGCATAAGGCTGGCCGCGCGTTTCGGATCATTCTTCTGCAGTTGCTCGATACCGAAGCCAAAACCATACATGGGCATGGACAAGCCGCCGCCCATCTCGATATGATAACCTCTTGCAAAGTCCAGCTTCTTGTTATCCAGCCACCAGGGCACATACACATGCATGCCGCCCACACCGTCCTCATTATATCGTTTGCGGTCCATCAGCTGCGGAAGGAAAGCGCTGCGGGATGAACCGGTGGAATCATGCAAATACTTGCCGACCACGCCGCTGGAATTGGCCAGCCCATTGGGGTGCGCCGCGGATTTGGAGTTGAGCAGCAATCTCGCTGATTCGCAGGCGCTTGCCGCCAGTACGACCACCTTTGCATTCACCTGGTATTCCTGCAGATCATTACGGTCTACATAAGACACGCCGGTGGCTTTGCCGGAACTGTCGGTCAGCACTTCCCGGGCCATGGCATCGGTATAAAGGTCCACATTGCCGCTTTTCATGGCGGGTTTAACGAGGCAGGTGGAGGAGGAAAAGTCTGCATACACCGTACATCCGCGGTTGCACTGCCGGCAGAAAAAGCAGGTCCCGCGGTCTTTATTGACCGGCCTGGTGAGTATAGACAGCCGGGAGGCGATCACCGGCAGCCCCATCTTTGTACCGGCCTGCCTGATCAGCATTTCATGCAGGCGGGGTTTGGGCGGAGGAAGGAAGAGACCATCCGGTTCGTTGTAAATACCTTCCTTGCTGCCGAATACGCCGATCAGTTTGTCTACCCGGTCGTAGTAAGGTTTGACGTCATCGTAGGAAATGGGCCAGTCGTCTCCCAGCCCATCGAGACTGCGGTGCTTGAAGTCGTTCGGCCCGAAGCGGAGCGAAATACGGCCCCAGTGGTTGGTTCTGCCGCCCAGCATGCGGGAACGGAACCAGTCGAATTGCGTGCCGTTCTTTTTCGTGTATGGCTCACCGTTAATTTCCCATCCGCCGTATGCGGCATCGAAATCGCCAAAGGGACGGGTAGTGCCGGCCCCCCTTCGCGGGGATTCATAAGGCCATTTCAGCTGTGTCTGTTGTTTCGGGTCTGCCGGATCGTAGTTGGGGCCCGCTTCCAGGACCGCAACCGTCAAACCTGCTTCGGAAAGGACTTTGGCGGCCATACCGCCACCGGCGCCGGAGCCAATGATGCATACATCATATGCCTTCGGCTGTTTTTTGATCTCAAATGCCATTGAATCGTGGATTTTGTAAAAGATTTGACCCGCTGAGTATTTAAATCTATAAATTAAATGCGGAAAATGGAAGCTGTTTTTTACTTTCGGCATGTATTCTATGACAACTACTAACACAGCGCCTTATATCCTTGGGGTAGACATTGGCACAGGAAGTGCAAAAACGGTGGCGGTAACGCCGTCCGGACAAATATCCGCGTCGCATCGGCAGACCTATACCTCCTTACATACAGAATCCGGCTTCAGTGAGCAGGACCCGCAGGCGGTGCTGGCCGCTATCATCGACACCATTCATCATACCGTACAGCAAATGGGCACCGCCCCTGCGGCGATTGCGCTAAGCTGCGCCATGCACAGCTTTATGGCCGTGGATGAGCACGGGCAGGCGCTGACGCCGCTGATGCTCTGGTCGGACAGTCGCAGTGAGGCATTTGCCGCCGCATTGAAAGACACGGATTTGGGACGGCGGATCTACCAGGCCACGGGAACGCCTATTCACCCCATGTCTCCTTTTTGCAAGCTGCAGTGGCTGCGGGAACACCAGCCCGAGATATTCCGGAAGGCCGCCTGTTTCATCGGCATCAAGGAATTATTCCTGCATCGCTGTTTCGGAGAGTTCATCATAGACCATTCCCTGGCTTCGGCAACGGGGATGTTCGATATCCGCACGCTGGACTGGTATCCGGAAGCGCTGGAGGTAGCCGGTATTACGGACGAGCGTTTGCCGATACCGGTGGAGACCACGAGGCTGCTCATCGGGATGGACCCTGCCATGGCAGCGGACCTGGGTGTACCGCCTGAAACATTGATCCTGGCGGGCAGCAGTGACGGTTGCCTGGCCCAGCTTGGCAGCGGGGCTGTTGAGCCAGGCCATGCCGCGTTAACGATCGGTACCAGCGGCGCTATCCGGATGATGACGCCCAAGCCGGCGGAAGACGAGCAATCCCGTTTGTTTTCCTATGCGCTGACACCCTCGCATTATGTCTGCGGCGGCGCGATCAATAACGGCGGCGGCGCTTTGCAATGGTTCACACAGGCTTTCCTGCCCTGGTCTGACTACAATACTTTCGTGAAAACGGCCCTGTCTGCACCACCCGGAGCGGACGGGCTCCTGTGTTTGCCTTACCTGCTTGGCGAACGGGCCCCGGTTTGGGATAGCCGTTCCCGTGGCGCCTTTGTAGGCGTGCAGCAGCAGCATACCGCCGCGCATTTCCAGCGGGCAATGATAGAAGGGATCTGCTTCGGGCTTTACAGTGTGGGAGAAGCGCTGGAAGATGCGCTGGTGCCGATCGATGAAGTGACCGTGAGCGGCGGGTTCACGGCATCTCCGCTGTGGATACAATTGTTGGCGGATATTTTCCAGAAGCCGATGTTATTGCATCAGGATGAGGATGCTTCCGCCCTGGGGGCAGCCCTGCTCGGCTGGCATGCGCTGGAAAAGATCGATGCCTGGAAGTTCAGCCCGGCCGCGGCCGCGCGGGTGTTCACGCCGATGGAGAACGATCATGCCGTGTACATGCGGAATTACAAAGCGTATTCCCTGCTGTATCACCAGTTGAAGGATGTGATGGAGATCCTGCGGGAGGGATGATCACGGGCTTAAGCTCCCCGTTCAAACATCCTTTCCAGATCGTTCAGTTTGAAAGAAATGAATGTGAAGCGCCCGCCCGGTGAAACATTGGGTGCGGAGCAGGCAAACAGTTCATCTATAATATTCTGCATTTCCCTGGTGTCCAGGAACTTTCCCGCAGGGATGGCGTTATTGCGCGCCATGGAACGTACCAGCTGCTCCCGGCGGCTGAGCTTCAGCTCATTGCTGAAGTGCTTGAATTGCTCCAGTAATCCTTCTATGCTCGCCTGTTCGTTGCCCGTCTGAATGTCCGCCGGAGTACCGCGGACCACGAAGGTATGCTGGCCGAAGGGCTCAAGATCGTATCCCAGCGCCTGCAGGTCAGGCAGCATTTCGGTAATGATCATGGCATCCGCCGGCAGCAGCTCCAGCGTTTGCGGGAAGAGGCTTTGCTGCGTGGCCACCGGCTTTTCCGCCAGGGCGCGCAGATAGCGCTCGTAAAGGATGCGCTCATGCGCCGCCCGCTGATCTATCAGGATGAAACCTGATTTTATCTGGGACAGGATAAATTGCTGATGTACCTGTACCGGCACTTTCAGTTCCGTAGCGGCTTCCTGCCAGCGTTCGTCGATCACGGAAGCGGTTTCCGTATGCACAAAAGGCGTTTTCTCGGGGGGCGGGCCCTCGTAGAGATCTTTCCAGTGGCGGAGGTTGCTGCTCTGGTCGATGATATGCGCCTGGTTGGCGTGGGTGAAAGTTTTGTAAATGGAAGTACTGGCGGACTGTGCTTTCTTTTGTTCGGTGAAAGGCTGGGTCACGGCATCCAGCTGCTGGATGCCCGGGTCCAGGTCGAAATCGAGCGCCGGTGTTACGCTGAATTGCGCCAGGGCGTGTTTGATGGCGGATTGTACAAAGGCGTAAAGGATCTTTTCATCATCGAATTTGATCTCCTGCTTGGTGGGATGTACGTTGATGTCCACATGAGCAGGGTCGAGATCGATAAACAGCACATACAGGGGGTAATTCTCCGTGGGGATCATTTCGGAAAAGGCATTCATGACGGCATGATGCAGGTATCCGCTTTTGATGAAGCGGTTATTGACGAAAAAGAACTGGTCGCCGCGGGTTTTTTTTGCGGTCTCCGGTTTTCCCACGAACCCGTTGATATTCATATAGTCCGTGCTTTCCTTCACGGTGACGAGCTTGGAATTGTAGTGCTGGCCGAGAATATTGACGATCCGTTGTTTGAGGGAGCCTTTTTCCAGGTGGAACATTTGCTGCCCGTTGCTGTTGAGGGAGAATTGCAGGTGCGGGAAGGCAAGGGCCACCCGGATGAACTCATCCACAATATGCCGCATCTCGGCAGCGTTACTCTTCAGGAAATTGCGGCGGGCCGGAACATTGAAGAAAAGGTTCTTCATGGCGATGCTGGTGCCGACTGCGGTTTGGCAGGGCTCCTGGCGTTTGACGAAGCTATTGTCTATTTCAATGAAGGTGCCGACCTCTTCCGTATGCATGCGCGATTTAAGCTCCACCTGCGATACGGCGGCAATGGAAGCCAGTGCTTCGCCCCGGAAACCCATGGTACGGATATGAAAAAGGTCGTCGATGGACTGGATCTTTGAGGTAGCATGACGTTCGAAACACATGCGGGCATCGGTCTCGCTCATACCGCTGCCATTGTCAATTACCTGGACGAGTTCCTTCCCGGCATCTTTTATAAATAGTTGAATCTCTGTAGCTCCGGCGTCCACGGCATTTTCCAGTAACTCTTTGACTGCCGATGCCGGCCGCTGAATGACCTCGCCTGCTGCTATCTGGTTTGCTATATTGTCCGGTAACAAATTGATGATATCCGCCACTTGCCTGCCTTTTGGCGTAAAGGTAGCAATTTTTACGCTGGTGCCGCCCCGCGTCGCCCATGCACAAAAATATTGTTAAATGCCCCGGCCCGGCAAACTATACGCCCGTTGGTTTCGTACCTTTAATAACAGATTAAACGTATTTAATACATAATTACAGATTGAAATGAGGGCATGGAATCTTCTTATTTTGGGACTGACTTTATTGATCAGCCATTGTACATACTCGCAAAACGGAGTTAAAAAAAAATCGATGGAAGAAAAAAAGAATCCGGTGTACTCCCGCACGGATACTGGTAAAGTAAACCTATCAGACACAGAGTGGAAAAACCTGTTAGCAAAAGACGTGTATGATATCGCCCGCGGAAAAGGCACCGAATGGGCGTTTACGGGTAAATACTGGAATCACAAGGAAAAGGGCACCTATTATTGCGCCGCCTGCGGAAATCCGCTGTTCGTATCAGACACAAAATTTGAAAGCGGCTGCGGCTGGCCCAGTTTTTACCAGCCGATCAGTAAAACCAGCGTATTATACACGCCGGACAATTCACACGGCATGCAGCGAACGGAAGTGCAATGCGGCCGTTGCAAGGCACATCTGGGCCATGTTTTTGATGACGGTCCTCCGCCAACGGGATTGCGTTATTGCATCAATTCCGTGATCCTTGATTTTGACAAGGCGCAGGATGCTGAAAAACAATACAGGAAGAAGGAATAGCCCGTCCCGGCAATGCTTGTGAGTAAAGGTCAACCCCGTGCTGTCCCCCCGCTCAGCTATAAATGCCTATGCCGCCCCCCTGAGAACAATGTATATTTAGCCGCCCCTGAATAAATCATCATGAGAGGTTTAATTGTTTGCGCCTGGATGGCAGGTATTATTCTCGTGTTGTTCGTGTTGCTGCTGCTGGCAGCCCCGGTAAAGGTACATATTGAGCGTTCCCGGGAAATAAGGGCGCCGGCTCCGGTGGTCTGGGAGCATATTGTAAAGCTTGAAAAGTTCGGGGCCTGGAGCAACTGGTGGAAAACCGATCCGGCAGCCGCATTCCGGCTGGATGGAGTGGATGGCGCCGCAGGAGCATCTTCGTCCTGGAAAGGGCAAAAGCTGGGGAAAGGGAAACTGGAGCTCGTTTTTCTCCTCCCTTATTCCGAAGTACGGCAACGCCTGAGCCTGTATGAGCCGTTGGAATCCGGTTATGACGTCTGGTACCGGCTGGCGGAAAAAGATAGCATTACACAGGTCACCTGGGCGATGGACGCCAGTTATCCCCGCCCGCAGAATGTTCTGGGCCTGTTCATGAAAAGCAGCATAGAAAGGGATTTTGCACAGGGGCTGGAAAACCTGCAGAGAATTGCGGAAACAGATGCTGCCGGAAGGAAGCGGTAATCGGCCGGCATTGGTAATGACCGTGCTGTACGGATCAGGAGCTTATGCTGGCCAGCTCGAAAGTATTCGGCTCAAATTCAATGATGTCATATACAGCCAGCTGGAACTTATCAAGCGGATCTTCCGCAAGGATGGCCTCCACCTCTCGCCGGCTGCCGGCATTACAAAGAATTATTCCGCCCGTACGGGGCTTGCGGCGGCCGGAAAGAATAAAACGGCCTTCGCGGGACTGCTTTTCCAAAAACGCATTGTGGGCGTCAATGTAGTGGTCTATAGCCGCCACCGGGCGGATATACTGTAACAGGATCAAATACATGGCTTAGAGGTCTTTTCAGTAAAGCAAATGGTTAAAAATCAGAATATTTACAAAGGTAGATAAATTGTTGATAGTAGCATCTTTCCTGCCGGATATCAATAAAATTAAACGTATTAGCAAAAAACCTTGTATTTTTAACCGTAATTTTCAAATCCAATTTAACATTCACCTCTTTATGAAAAGAACGTTTACAAGGGCTTTCCTGTTTATGTCCGGGGCAGCCGTGCTATTGTTAGCCGCATGTTCCAAAACCCCGGAACAGGGTAAGCATATTCCGAAAACGGCTGCGCTCGTAGTAGGGATCAACTCCAAGCAAATACAGCAGAAACTCGTGACCGAAGGGCTCACGGTAGATAAACTGTTTGAATCACTTCAGCAGAAAGATACCAGCAGCGCCATGGGCAAAGCATTGAAAGATGCCGAGAACTCCGGAGTGGACCTGCAGGGGGATGTATATGTTGCTATGGTGCCGGGCGAAAACGGCAAGGCGTACTTTGCAGCATACGCTTCCCTGAAAGATGAAAGCAAATTCGAAGCGTTCATCAAGGAGAAAACGCAAAAAGAAGTAACGGCAGGTACCGACTTCAAATACGTTGCGGACGGCAACGGTAAAGGCATTATCGGTTTCGACAAGAATATGATCATCGGTGTTTTCGGCTTTGATCCCAACGCTTCCCAGTATGGTGGCGGAAATGAGGGGCTGGACGAGAAAAGCGCCGTAGATATCGTGAACAGCCTCTTCCATATGAAAGCAGACGAATCCATCGCGGGCGTTGAATCTTTCAAGGACGTACATAAAGAAAAAGGCGATGCCATCTTCTGGATGAGCAGCGAGCAGATCTATGCTTTCAATCCGGGCACCCCTTCCGGCATGGCCGCGCTCATGACCACCAATGTGAAAAAGCTGACAGCCGGCTCTTATCAGACCGCTGCCGTGCATTTCGAGAACGGCAAGATCAAGGTGAACAGCCTGTCTTATACCGGCGAGGAAATGCAGGCCATCATGAAGAAATATCCCATGGAGAAAGTGGATATCGATATGCTGGAAAAATATCCTTCAGAAGATATCTTCGGGTTCATGCTGGTGAACTTCGATCTCCGGATGCTCGGTGATATCATCAAACTGGTAGGTATGGACGGTCTTGCGAACGTTGGCCTTGCAGAAGCCGGCATTACGCTGGATGATATCCTGAAAGCATTCAAAGGCGAGATCGCGCTGATCGGCTCCGATTTTTCCGTGAAAAGCCAGCCTTCTGAATGGGATCCTTCCTACAGCACCACCAAACCCGAACTGAAGTGGGCATTCAATATGAAAGTGGGCGATAAGGCTGCTTTCGAAAAAGTAATGAACTCCCCGATGGTAGGCCAGATGTTTACCAAGCAGGGAAATGAATATGTTCCCAATCAGCCGCTCGGGCCGGTTGCCCTGTCCGTTAACGACCAGCGCATCCTGGCGGCCTCTGATGCGGAGCTGCTCTCTGCCTACGATGCCGGCAAAGAAAAGGCATCAGTAGAAAGCGGCGTACTGAGCAAAGTAAAAGGAAGTGTGATGGGCATGTACCTCAACGTGGAGAAACTGGCAAGCAATATTCCCGCTGAAGAAATGAAGTTGCCGGATAGTGTGCTGAATGATCTGAAAGGCCTGCTGAAAGACGTGACCGTTGTGTCAGAACCCGCCAGCGGCAAAACCCAGAAATCCGTGCTGGAGCTGAACTTTAAAAATGAAAATCAGAATACGCTGGTGCAGATCACCAATTTCACCACCAGGATGTACCACTACTACCTGGCGAGGAAAGCGGAAGACAGGGCCAAATGGGGCGCAGTGATAACAGACACCGCAGTAACCACCGTACCACCGCCGCCCATTGCAGAAGGCGAAGAAGTGGTGCCGGGAGATAATTAATTGCAGCGACCGCTGCAGCAGAAGGAGGGAGTATCAACAGCCGGATACTCCCTCTTTTTATGTGAGGCCGGTCTGTTTACCCGCTCCCGGGTTGTGCTGCGGAGGGCACGGATTTATTTAACGCTCCCCGTTCCGCAAAACAGCGGGAAAACTTTATATTTATCTTCTTCATAGCCCATCAAACAGAACAGCAATATGCAGATCCAGCTTTCTGCGGTAGTGCCCGTTCCGCTGCGTGAAAAAGTGCTGCAGCAGCAATCGGACATCTGGAACCGCGATATCAGCTTTTTGCCGGCACAGACCATCAAGATAAAGGCGCCTTCCGGCACCGGCAAAACCACGCTGGTACACTATCTCTACAATATCCGTTACGATTATACCGGCAGCATCGCGATAGACGGAAAGCCCTGGCCTTCTTTTTCGAAAGATCAACTGGCCGCCATCCGTCAGCAGCAGATCAGCGTTGTGTTCCAGGATCTCCGCCTGTTCGATCAGCTGACAGCCAGGGAAAACATCGAACTGAAAAGGGTAATGAGCCCCCAGCCCTACCATCCCGAAAGCAAGATCGGGGAAATGGCGGACCGCCTGGGCGTCAGCCATGTGCTGAACCAGAGCAGCGCCACCCTCTCCTACGGAGAAAAGCAGCGTATCGCTATCATCCGCGCGCTGATGCAACCTTTCCAATGGCTGATGATGGACGAGCCTTTCAGCCACCTGGACGAAGCCAACACCACAAAAGCGGCACAGCTGATCGCAGAGGAATGCCGTGCCCGGAACGCGGGGTTCGTGCTGACGGACCTGGACCATGACAACCATTTTGATTACCAAGTGACCTATCATCTTTAGCCATGCATTTTTACCAGATACTGAAAAAGATCATCCGTACCGGCGTTGGCAAGGCCCGCTTCCTTATGGCGGCCATCGGCCTGGGCATAGCCATGCTCCTGATACTGGTAGCGCTGCAGGTACATCACAACTTTTCGGAATTGCTCTACGGGGAACGGAACCAGAATGAACGGGCGGATTTCCTGGTGATCAACAAAAGGATTACCAATGAGATGATGGGCAACAGTGCATTAAGCACCTTCAAACCGGAGGAGATCGAAGCATTTAAGCAGCAACCCTTCGTAGATGGCTTTGGCGTGATCACAGCGGGACAATATAACGTGAAGATGGTGGCGGACCAGCTGGGTTTTTCCACAGAGCTTTTTTTCGAAGCCGTGCCGGACAGCTTCATTGACGTGCAGACGGACCAATGGAAATGGCAGCAGGGCCAGGAAGTGGTACCGGTGATCGTGCCGAGCGATTTCCTGGATATGTTCAACTTCGGGTTTGCCATGGGCAACAACATCCCGCAGTTCTCCGAAGAAACCATCTCTTCCCTCACCCCTGGCATCGTGATCAGCCAGGGTATGCGCAGCAGCCAGTTCGCCGGGCGTATCGTGGGATTTTCAGACCGGATATCCACCGTGCTGGTGCCCATGTCCTTCATGGAGTGGGCCAACGGCGCATATGGTACAGGCGAGGAAAAACCGCCGTCCCGTGTGATCATCAAAACCAAAGACCCCAGCAACCCCGTGCTGACGGATTACCTGGAGCAACACGGGTATTCCACCAACAAGGAGAAAACCCGCTTCAGCAAAGTGCGGGTGATCGTGCAGACTATCGTAAGCGTAGTAGGCTTCTTCGGTATTGTGCTGCTGATGTTCGCCCTGCTGGTGTTCAGCATGTTCATTCAGCTGGTGATCGCTTCCTGTAAAAGAGAGATCAGGCTGCTCATTACCCTGGGCGCTGCACCGGGACAATTGCAGCGGTACCTGCTGAAACAGTTCGTTCCCCTGTATATCATCATCGGCCTGCTGGCGCTGGTAATGGTTACGGGCCTGCAATGGTGGGCCTCCGGCCTGCTGGCCAGGCACCAGATGTTCGTTCCGGCGCTGCCCGGCATCATCACCTTCATTGCCGCGGCCGCCATCCTGGTACTGGTGTACCTGGTGAACCTGTTTGCCGTCAGAAAACATATCGCCGGAATGGCATCATCTTAATCCATCAAATAAAGAACAATGAAAAAGACCCTCTTTCTGTTACTCACAATGGCCTGCGCAGCCACCGCCTGTCAGCAAAATGGTTCCTCAGAGGCTGGCCAGCAGGACAGCTTGACTTTTCTGGAAGGAAAAGCTAACTTGGCCGCCGTTCAAAACAGATTAGCCATGCCCGCAACAAAAAAATTCGTACACGTTGTCAATTTTTACCTGAAACCCGGCCTGTCTGCCGAAGATGTGAAGAAATTCGAGGATGGCGTAAGCTCACTCGGGAAAATTGAAACCCTGCTGGTGTTCAATGTGGGTAAACCCGCGGAAACAGACCGTCCTGTTATCGACCGGAGCTACAGCTATTGCCTGCTCACCGTTTTTAATGACAAAGCCGGGCATGACGTTTACCAGGAAGCTCCTATACACCTTGAGTTCATCAAGAACTGTGAACATCTCTGGGAGAAAGTGGTGGTCTTCGATTCCGAAACGATCGATCAGTAATAAAACGGCGCTGACCAGCGGATGTTTTGCATCCTTTAGTCAGCGCCTTCTTCTTCGTATGGAATAATGAAAGTATGCCTGGCCCGTTCGGAGCTGAGCAGGTAAGGCACACAGAAGGCGGCGGTCATTACAGGCAGCGCAAAGACGGTATTCTCGCTGGCAAGGTAACTGGTGCCATTCAGAAAGTCCGTCAGTATGTAATCCAGAATGATGATAACCGGAGTAAAGATCAGGAGAAAGCTGAATGTACGGGGGAAAATATCCCGCCGTTTGAAGAAAAGCACAGCCGCAAAACAGCCCACCACCAGCATGAAAACAGCGATGACGGCCTCCATCAACATCACCAGCTGAATAACGGAAATATTCCTGCCGGGGTTGGCAGTGTACAGCAAAGTCCAGGCCCGGTTCGAGAAGGTATTCATGTCGAAGATCGCAATGATGGTGATGAGGGGGTAAACGACCACCAAAAGTCCGATCACCAGCAGCCCCCGCTGTATATTCCAGGCTTCATGCGCGGCAGGCTGCCGCCGCAGGGAACGCCGGTAAAAAAGCTGGCATCCGCGGATGAACAGCCCCCCGCAGATAAAAGCCACGGCAAAGGCCATCCAGTTCATATCTCCGGGCGTCCCGCGGGTTGTTTTGCCCGCCAGTGAGGGCCTCCAGGTAAAACGGAAAGCCGTCAGCTCCGTTATCTTATTCATATCTTCCACATACTCCGCCATTTCTTCCGGCTTGATATGGTCCCGCAATACATGGAACTCATAGTTCAGGGACACATGGTTCTCAAATAACACCGGCCCGAATGCCACTTCATACGCCTCTTTCTTGTAGGACAACGGCTTATAGTCCAGTTTCCAGTTCTCCGGAAATATGATGTTGATAAAGTGTTTGACATGATAGGGAAAATTCATGGCCAGCGGAGTGGCCCTGCTTTTGTCCGTGCTGATGATCTTGTCCGTCAGCAGGTGCGCGGACGTATTGAACACATATACATCCGGCTGGAGGCTGTCCTGCTTCCAGGGACTGCTGATGTCGTACTGTTCTTTTACCCGGATGATGTTTTCATTTTCATTATCATCGATGATGAGTGAATCCGTCATTTCCGCATCACCGAACAGGCCGGCATAGAAGTTCGTATAGGATTGTTGCGTATTGTTCCTGCTTTCGCCGGACAGGTAACTGCGGAAATTATCGGCATGATAGCCTTTGTATTCGGTTTCCACCACCAGTTTGGCGATGCCGTTCCGGGTGTCCGGCAAAGTGATATTCTCCTGTGCGAAAATGCTGCCGGTGTTTTTTACAGGGATCTGTGTAAGCCCGCTGGTGGTATCGGTGATCACCAGGGCTTGTCCATATGCGGGATTATACCGGTCCTTCAGTTTCCCGCGCTGATAGCTGACGGTGGCATCCACAAAATAGGTATGGTCATCGGTTTGAAACCTGGTGATCATATGGTTGAAACGGTTGGGGCTGGGCAGCATGCCGGCTATTTTATCCCTGACGTCCGTATTCACATAGACGATATTGGCCTCTATGCCCGCCGCGCGGAGGAGGGCGCAGAGCAGCAGGGCTTTATCCTTGCAGTCGCCGAACCGTTGTTTGCAAACTTTCTCCGGCGTATTCGGGCGCTGTGAATATTCACCCATTTCGATGCCCATATAACGGATATCGTCCTGCACGAAGCGGATCGCTTCAAGGATATACTGCTCTTTGTCCCCGGCGGCGGTTTTTTTCAGGGAAGCCACCCGCACGGTTATTTCCGGGCCGGAGAAAGGCATATCGGTGACCTGGCGGGCCCATTCCGCCACATCGGCCCAATTGGCAAATTCACTCACCTGGGTATAGGGATACCCCGTGTACCAGGAGGGAAGGTTTTTGTCGGTATTCTCCCTCACCTGTACCGTGTCCTGCAGGTTCCATTCATACAGCGTCAGCCCGTTACGGTTTTTTTTCGCCGGCTGGGGCGCATCGTTGAAACGTTTGAAGGAGAGCTTGCGGGAGGGGCTTACCAGCATCGATTTATAAAAATTCAGGATAGGCTCATATGCCGTGAAATAGAAGGTATGACTGAATTTGCCTTTATAAATGGGGTTCTCGCCAACGATCGAATAGGCATATTCGATCTGGTCGCCCTTGCGCACATCCTCCACAATATAGTAAGCGTTGTAGATGCCGCTGTAGATGAACATGGACAATTCCGTTTCCTGCTGCAGGATCTTGAACCTGGATGGATCAAGCCGGTTGATGACCTTTCCGTTGCGCCGGATGGTGATCTGGTGGAATTGCAGTTTTTCATATTGCGGATCATACTCCGCATTGATCTCTGAGCCGTTTTGTATGCCCGCTTCGGAAACGATCTGGCGGATGATGTGGCGGTACACGGTTTTCTGCTCCAGATGCCGTTGTTCTTCAAACAACAGCTGGTAGTACCCGTCGCTTATTTTTTTCAGGTCCGGTTTACGGTTCAGGTCCGGCTGATACGGCACCAGCCATTCCGGTGCCGGCG
The DNA here is from genome assembly GCF_008086345.1 of Chitinophaga sp. XS-30. Taxonomy (NCBI): domain Bacteria; kingdom Pseudomonadati; phylum Bacteroidota; class Chitinophagia; order Chitinophagales; family Chitinophagaceae; genus Chitinophaga; species Chitinophaga sp. XS-30. The sequence goes on from NZ_CP043006.1 coordinate 1,093,844, forward strand.
AGATGGAGAAATTCCTGCCCTGGGCCGACAGCAGCGCGGGAAATAATAACACCAGGCATAGCAGGAAGGGATAACGGCGCATGGGATAAATATTTTTGATGCTAGTATTCTACCGTCAACGCATATACGGCAAAGGTAGCCAGCCAATGTTCCCCCGCATAATCGCCACTGGCCACATGCGGCAGGGCGGCGTGCAGATGACGGTTGGCCATTTCGCGGATGGCATTGCTATTGGCGCCTGCATGCCTGGCAATGCCGTAGAGGCACCATGCCCGGCTCAGGTTAAGTCCGTCCAGATGCACCAGCTTTCCATCTGTACGGTCATTCACCGTAGCGATCCGGAAAAGTTGGCTGTCTTTTTCGAACAGGCCCGGCAGGAATGCCTTCACCCAGCGCTGATAGCCGGCTGCGGGCAATATCCGCCACATCAGGTCAGCTTCTTCGAGGCAGGGAGAGAGAAAATCGTATCCGCCGGGCTCCCATGTAGCGGGGCAATCACGGTCTTTCGCATAGAAACGCATGGCTGCATCCCGGATGGAAGATTGCAGGGAAGTGTCATTGGAGAGGGCGGCATAATCCCAGGCGAGGCGCAGGCCGAATGCCAGGTTGGTATGTTCACCCACACGGATGGGATAGGCGATCTTCTTCAGGAAATCCTGGTAGGCCTTGCTGAAAAACCAGGCCAGCGGCGCGATGTTATGCCGGAGTTCCCGGGCCAGGGGATCGTTCCAGGTCATCAGTTCGGATTGGAGCTGCAGGAGCCAGCTCCATCCGTAAATGCGTTCAAAGCCTTTATTGTCCTTCCCGCGGAAGATCTGCAGCTCCGTTCGGATGTTGTCGGCCGAGAGGTTTTCGGACAGCTTCTTCCGGATGAGCGTAGCATTCGGCAGGTCAGGGAAGGTTTTCAGCAGGCGTATCAGCATCCAGTGGCCGTGTACGCTGCTATGCCAGTCGAAGCAGCCATAGAAAGCGGGATGATATGTTTTAGGCGGCCTGATCAGGGAACTATCGGGGAATACGATACCCGTCTTGTACGGGAATTCGTGCTGCATACATTTCAGCGGCAGCTGTGCAAAGTGCATGGCGCCTTCGGTGGTCAGCCGCAATTGCCCGTTCTTTTCTTCGTATAACGGCGTTTGTGCGTAAACGTTTGCTGCCATCAGGCAGGCGGTCAGCAGGGATAGCAGTTTCATCCGTTGATATTTTATTTTTTTACGGGCCGGATGGAACCTAGCACTAACATTCCCCTGTGTGATAAAATGTATCAAGCTCGGTTTCATCGGTTCAATAACAGTTTGAAATAAAAGGAAGGTCTGGTGAGCTTCTTGCGAAGGTCTACTTCATAGAACATACAGGAGATGACATCTTTCAGCTGTTTGTTTTTGGCGCCCATTTTCATCAGCCAGTTAAATAACCGCGGATACCTGACCAGTTGCTGCAGGCGGTGACTGAGCTTCAGTTCCGGGCCCAGTACCCGGTACACGTTTTCATCGTACGCCATCATCGTTTCGGCAGAGAAATCCCCTGTTTCCAGGCACGCCGCAGCTTGTTTGGCGGCGATAGCGCCGCTGTAAATGGCATTGCCGATGCCTTCCCCGGTAAACGGGTCGATAAGGAAAGCGGCATCACCCACCAGCATGTAATGCCGGCCGGAAATACGGCGTTTCCGGGAACCGAGCGGAAGGCCGTAACCATCCAGGCTGCTGGTCATTTCCGCTTCGCTGAAGCGTTCGGCAAAAACGGGGTCCTGTTTAAGGGTATCGGTCATGAGTTTTTTCAGGTTCACTTTCCGGTCCCGTACCGCATCGCTCAGCATATCCATCCCTACATTGGCTTCGCCATTGGGCAGGGGAAAGATCCAGAGATAACCCGGCAGAAGATCTTTCAGGAAATGCAGCTCTATAAAGCTGTCCGGATGCATGCCCTTTACGCCTTTATAATAGGCGCGGATGCCCGCGGCATAGTATTTCGGTTCCATCCGGATGCCCGCCACATCGCGGGTAAAAGAAGAGTGCGCGCCATTGGCAATGATGAGGAGCTTTGCTTTTACAACAAATTCCCCTTTGGCATCGGATACGAGATAACCGTCTTCCTGCTCCTCGTATTGATCGATACTAACGCCTTCGAACAAACGAACATTCTGACAACGCTTCAATTCATCCACCATAAAGTTGTCGAAGTGGATGCGTTTGCACACGAATCCGATGGGGGCGTCTTCAGTTTTGTTGTAATCGGGTTTGTAGGGAACATTGAGGCTTTGGCGGCCGGGGGAAACGAAGTTGACGCCCCAGCTGTTCTCCTTTTCGGCGAATTGCCGGAGCCGTTCTGCGATGCCTTTGTCGATCTTCTGAAGGCCGGTGATCACTTTGCCGCTGAGCCCGTCCCCGCAGACCTTATCGCGGGGGAATACCGCTTTGTCTGCCACCACGCAGGGAATGCCAAGACGGTCCAGCTGCAGCGCAGCGGTTGCGCCTCCGGGGCCTGCGCCGATAATACATACAGGTGTGGTTATCATAATTTGCCAAGATACGTATTCTGGCGCCGCGGAGGAAATATATATCTTTACCAAAATTTGTCAATTATGTTCGGAGATCTGTTCGGAAAACTGCAGGAAGCGCAGCAGAAAATGAATGACAGCAAGGAGCGCCTGAAATCCGTGATTGTGGAAGGCGAAGCCGGTAACGGCCTGGTGAAAGCGGTGGTAACGGGCAACCGTGAAGTGAAAAGCCTGGATGTGGATGCCTCGTTGCTGGCTGCGGACAGGAAGGAAGAGCTGGAAGACCTGCTGATCACGGCGCTCAACCGCGCCCTGAAAAATGCAGAAAATGCCTGGGAAAGTGAAATGAAGGGTGTTGCCGGCGGTATGCTGGGCGGCATTGGTTTGCCCGGGATGTGAACGTAACAAAGCATTTTAAAGGCCGGCCCTCGTATAGAACGGGGGAGCTCTCCGGCAGCCGCAAAAAAAAGGCTGTACCAATTTTGATACAGCCTTCTCATATCCTTTTTGTCTTGCCAGCTTAGCTCACCTCTTCCGCTTTCATCTGCTTTTGGAACCTTTTCCGTTCTTCTTCGTCCAGGATGGTCTTACGCATACGGGTATGGTTCGGAGTCACCTCAATGCACTCGTCCTGCTGAATGTACTCCATACATTCTTCCAAAGTCATCAGTATCTTGGGCGCGATGTTGGTGGCACCATCGGTACCGCTTGCGCGCATATTCGTCAGTTTCTTGCCTTCGTTCGGGTTTACCACAAGATCGCCGGGTTTGTTATTCTCACCGATGATCATGCCTTTGTACACCTCTTCTCCCGGATCAACGAAGAATGAGCCCCTGTCCTGCAGCTTGTCGAGAGAGTAGCCGGTAGTGGTACCCGCTTCCTTGGCGATCAGCACACCGTTGCCGCGGCCGGGGATGGGGCCTTTCCAGGGTTTATAATCATTGAAGCGGTGCGCCATTACGGCTTCACCGGCAGTGTTGGTCAGCATTTGGGTACGCAGGCCGATAAGACCGCGGGAAGGGATCTCGAATTCCAGGTGCTGCATGTCGCCTTTCGTCTCCATGATCAGCATTTCACCTTTACGGCGGGTCACCAGGTCGATCACCTTGGATGCAAATTCCTGCGGAACGTCTACTACCAGGGTTTCATACGGCTCGCATTTTTTACCATCGATCTGCTTGATGATAACGGTAGGCTGACCTACGGTCAGTTCATATCCTTCGCGGCGCATGGTTTCTACCAGTACGCCCAGGTGAAGGATACCGCGGCCATATACCATGAAGCTGTCCGCAGAATCGGTATCCAGTACCCGCAATGCCAGGTTCTTTTCGGTCTCTTTCATCAGGCGGTCGCGCAGGTGACGGGAGGTCACGAACTTGCCGTCCTTACCGAAGAAAGGAGAGTTGTTGATGCTGAACATCATGTTCATGGTCGGTTCATCAACACTGATCACCGGGAGTCCTTCAGGGTTTTCGAAGTCGGCGATGGTGTCGCCGATGCCGAACGTTTCCAGGCCTACTACAGCGCAGAGATCGCCGGGTTGCACTTCCGTAACGCGTTTTTTGCCGAGCGATTCGAACACATACAGTTCGCGGACGCGGGATTTCTTGATGGTACCGTCAGCCTGTACGAGGGAGATGGGCTGATTTTCCACAATGCGGCCCCGGGTCACTTTACCAACGGCAATACGGCCGAGGAAAGTAGAGTAGTCCAGGGAAGTGATCTGCATTTGCAGCGAACCTTCGGATATTTTGGGTTCCGGCACATGCTCAAGGATACCGTCGAGCAGGGGCAGGATGTCTTCGCGGGGAGTCAGGGAATCATTGAACCAGCCGTTCTTGCCGGAACCGTAATAGGTCGGGAAGTTCAGTTGTTCTTCGGTAGCGTCCAGGTTAAAGAACAGTTCGAATACCGCGTCATGTACTTCATCGGGACGGCAGTTCGGTTTGTCCACCTTATTGATCACCACGATCGGCTTCAGATGCAGGTTCAGGGCTTTCTGCAAAACGAAGCGGGTCTGCGGCATGGGGCCTTCAAAGGCATCCACCAGCAGGATCACCCCATCGGCCATTTTCAGCACGCGTTCAACTTCACCACCGAAGTCGGCGTGGCCCGGGGTGTCTATTACGTTGATCTTCACGTCTTTGTACACCACGGATACGTTCTTGCTGAGGATGGTGATACCGCGTTCCTTTTCCAGGTCGTTATTATCCATTATCAGGTCTCCCGTCTCCTGGTTGGAACGGAAAACGTTGGTAGAGTGGAGGATTTTATCCACCAGGGTAGTTTTACCATGGTCTACGTGCGCAATAATGGCGATGTTTCTGATTTGCATGTGAATTGTGTGTGTTTCGGCCGTTTTTTTTGCCAAACGGCGCTTAAGAAGGCGCAAAGGTACGAATAATAAGGGAACTTTGTTGCAGGCCAGTCTTAAATAAGTGTGAAATTAAAGCCCGCCGGGGCATCGCATTTGCGGCCTGTTGTATTGGTTTATAATCAATGCTTTATGAGAGGGGGGCTTGGATGCCAATGACGCATTCTCCTGAATGGGGCAGGATGCAGAACCGCGGGATGCCGCATATCGAAGCACTCCCGGGTCACCGCGCCGTTGAAAGCGCTTCAGCGGCAACCGGCGGCAGGGCTTCCTGCAGCATTTTGAAAGCCTGTTGGTTCGCGGGATTGTCCAGCGCCCGCGCAATGTCCAGCTTTTCGCGTGGCGTAAGGTGCCAGCTGAGCGCCGCCGCTTTGTCCGCCTGCTGCGGCACATACTGGAAGATGAGGCGTTTGAACTTCCCCGGAAAATAAGCTTCCATATAGTTGATCAGGTGATCCTGGTGAAAATCCTGCATGGACATCCAGTGCGCCTGCATGGAGAACAAGGGTTCAAAGAGCAGATCGCCGAGATCTTTATGTTGTTTGATAGGGCTTACATCGTTCTTGCGGGTATCGCGGATCTGCATGAACACCACGCCACCGGTATTTTCATTGATCCACTGCCGGAAGGTGTAGAGGAACCGGAGGCTGGTCTCCTGCCCGAAATTATCGCGTATGCCCGCATCCATCACATCCACGATCGGTTCACTGGGCAGGAACACATTCGGCAGTACATAAGGAAAGGTGGCGCTCATGCGGATGGCGCTGGTCACCCGCAGCTGGTCCGCATGCTGGCGCGAAAAGAATTGCAGAAAGTCCACACCGTCCACATCCCGCATACTGCGTGTCGGATAACGGTAGTCGGCGGCACAGAGGTAGCTGACCGGTTGTGGGGAGATCATCAGCCTGCGGCCATCCGCATTGATCGTGGCGCACCAGATCAGCAGGGGGATCTGCGCTTTGCGCTCGGCCTCCCGGTATGCACCCACCGTTTTGTTCAGCACATTGTCCGTATTAATGTTGAGCTGCATTTCAAAGGCATATCCCCTGTCTTTTGCATAAGTATTCTTGCCGATGCTGAAATGCCGGAAAGGCGTGATGAAATCATTTACAGCAAATGAGCTGAACACGGAATTGAGCAGGTCGCGGGAGATCTTTTCACAATAAAGGCTGTCATACAGATTGCGGGATGCAGGCAGCTCATTCAGCTGCTTGCGCAGATAGAGCTCACGGAAATAAGTGGCGCCGAGCATGCCGCCCGAGGCACCCGTCATCAGCATGGTATGCCTGAGCAAACGGCCTTTCAGCAGGCTGTCGTACCGTTGCAGCACATTCATCGTCCATGCTGCGGAACGGCTGCCGCCGCCGCTGGTATTGATGATGATCAGCGGCGGTTTCGACCCTTCCGGGAATTTCGCTTTCCAGTTCTCCAGTATCTGCAGGGTGTGCTTTTTGTCCGCCTCGCTTCTCGAAGCCGTAAAGAATGCCTGGAGATGCGGCACACTGTATTCCGGCCGTTCCCCCTTATCCCGGTAATTCAAACCGTATGCCTTGTTGCGGTTATCTATCCACTGGTTGGTCACCATCCAGTTCAGCCCCAGCACCACCAGTACCAGCACAGGAATGGCCCAGCTTTCCAGCAGGTAAGCATATGCGCCCGCTATACCGATCAGGAATGCAAAAAAGATCAGTACGCTGGCCCCTGCGGGAATGCGGAAGGCGTTGTAATCCATCAGATAGGCCATCACAACGAGGAACAGCAGCGCCAGCCCTACGGTGATAATAGCAGCGAAATGGTGTTGCCGGAAGATATTGTCCAGATAATGTTTGTTATAATGATCCACATTCCTGGCCCGTCGGATCCGCCAGGGGCTTGAAAAATAGTTGGTCACGGGCAAGGCGTTCTCATCCCTTTCCTGGTTGGGCTTCATCACGGTGCGCAGAAAATTGCGCGGGTTGCCGAACTTTTTGATCAGCCGCCGCCCGATATTTTTGTCAGCATTGAAAAAATAGAAAAAGGAAAAGAAGATCACAGCCAGGTACCCGCAGATAAAACCCTCCACCAGCAACAATATCTGTGGGATGGTATTCAGTTCCTGAAAGCGCTGATACTGCCAGCCCCGCCAGATCAGGCAGATCAGGAAGGCAGTGGGGATGATGGAATTATTCAGGCAATAGCGGAAAAATGGCTGGGAGGTAGTGGCCAGGAACTTGAAGCGGCCGCTGTGGAGGATGAATGTAGTGATGTTCCAGCTCATGGTGAAAACGGCCGAGGCGACCCCCAGTACCGTAGTGCTGTAAAAGTTCACTTTCCCCAGGTACTCCGGCGCCAGGAACAGCGCGTCCCCCCCGAACAGCTTGGCAAAGCCGCCGTTGATCGTGCTGAATAAAATGGCCCAGAAGATCAGCAAAACCTGATACTTGCGGAAATGCAGCAGCAGCAGCTGAATAGGGAAGGAGTAGAAGGTCCTTAACCAAAGTCGTTTCACCAAATCAAATTACGAATTATCCGCTACGAATAACGTAAGGATTTACATAATAAACAAATTCATAATTTATTTTTTTGTCTTGAAGCGGGCCCAGACCATCACCATCAGCAGCAACATGCCCACGAACTGGTGTGCCAGTGCGAAGCCCAGCGGGATCTTTACAGCACTGTTCAGCACCGTCAGCACCCCCAGGAACACCTGCAGCAGCACTACCAGCAAAGCCAGTATGCGCACTGCGGCCAATTGGGGAAACCTGCGGCTTTTTACGTACCATACGGCGATCAGCGCTGTCAGCAAATAAGCCAGCCCGCGGTGGATGAACTGGATGGTGATCCGGTTATGGGTGATATCCTCCAGGAAGCCGCCCTGGGTAAACATGCCCCCGGGCCACCACATGCCGTTGATGGTGGGCCAGGTGCTGGCGGCGAGCGCAGCGTGGATGCCCGCCATGAAGGCGCCGTAGATCAGCTGCAGGGTCAGCAGGGCCAGTATCCATCCCGCCAGATTCCGGAGAGCAGGGGCGGAAACGGTTTGCTGCGGCGGTATGGATAGCTTCAGTGCAAACCAGAGCGTGTACCATAGCAGGCCGAGCGCCGCTATAAAGTGAATGGCTAAACGAATATGACTGACGTACAGGTCCTCCTCATTCAGGCCGCTTTGCACCATCACCCATCCGATCAGCCCCTGCAGCGCGCCCAGCAGAAAGAGAACGATCATGGGGCCGATCATGCTTCTGCCGATCTTTTTCCGGATAATAAAATAGATAAAAGGCACGGCGAAAACGATACCGATCAGCCGCGCCCAGTTCCGGTGCAGCCACTCCCAGAAGTAGATCCATTTGAAGTCGGACAGCTCAAAATGGCTGTTGACATATTTATATTGTGCAATTTCCTTGTATTGTTCGAAAGCGGCTTTCCAGGCGTCCTCATTCATCGGCGGCAGCGCACCCAATATGGGTTTCCATTCCGTAATGGAAAGCCCCGAACCTGTGAGCCGCGTGATCCCGCCCAGCAACACCTGCACGATGATCATTCCCACACCCGTAAAAAGCCAGGCCACAATGGCCCTGTTCTGCTTATTTTGCTGTATGTCCATAAACCCTGCAAAATTAGGGGGAAATTGCCGGGCGGAGGGATGATTTTTGTCAATCCCTTTGATTTTGTAATTTTAGCGCGAATAAAAACTGTTAACTTGTTACTGCCATATTACCAGGATGCATTGACCGAGGCCGGATGCGATGAAGCCGGAAGAGGTTGCCTCGCGGGCCCCGTATTTGCCGCTGCGGTAATATTGCCAAGGGATTTCCACCATCCCCTGCTCAATGATTCCAAGCAAACGAAAGTATGCGACAGGGATACGCTGAGGATGGTGATCGAAGCGGAAGCGATAGCCTTCGCCGTAGCCAGCATCGACAATGAGGAAATAGACCGGATCAACATCCTGAAAGCCTCATTCAAGGCCATGCACGAGGCTTTGGCACGATTATCGCTACAGCCCCAGATGTTACTGATAGACGGTAACCGTTTTCATCCCTATGGCAATATCCCGCATACCTGCGTTGTCCAGGGCGATGGCAAATATGCATCCATAGCGGCAGCTTCAATCCTGGCAAAAACCTACCGGGACGAATATATGCAGCGGTTGCACGAGCAGTTCCCGCATTACGGCTGGAAGGAAAACAAGGGGTATCCAACCCGCTTTCACCGGGATGCCATAAGGCAACACGGCGATACGCCCTACCACCGGAGGACGTTCAGATTGTTACCGGACCAGCTAAGCCTTGAAGGGGATGAAAAGTGGTAAAAGAAACGAGCCATGTTAAAGCAAACGCAACAACAGAAACTATTACAGAAATTATCACCGCAACAGATTCAGCTGATGAAACTGTTGCAGGTACCCACGGCCGTGCTGGAAGAACGCATCAAGGAAGAACTGGAAGAAAACCCTGCCCTTGAATACAGCGAAGACGGCCAGGAAGATGATTTCAAGGAGAACAGCGAGGAATTTGAAGCCGGTTCGGAAGACGAGTTTGAACCCGATGGCAGCGAAAACGAATACGATAATATCGACATTTCAGAATACGTTTCAGAAGGGGATGATGAAATTGCGGATTATAAGCTGCGCGATGATAATTATCCTGACCCGGATGAGAACCGTACCATCCCCGTCCGCGTGGAAACCACCTTTCACGACCATCTGCTGACGCAGCTGGGTATGCTCAGCCTGGACGGCGACCGGCAACGCATCGCGGAGCAGATCATCGGCAGCATAGATGATGACGGGTATCTCCGGCGCGAAGTAAGCGCCATTGTGGACGATCTTTCCTTTTCACAGAACGTGCAGACGGATGAAGAGGAAATACGCCAGCTGATAAAGCTCATCCAGCAGTTCGATCCCGCGGGCGTTTGCTGCACGGACCTGAAGGAATGCCTGCTTCTGCAACTGCGGCGCAAAAACCCCGAAGACCCCGGCGTGATCACCGCCACCCAGATACTCGATCACTACTTCGAAGAATTCACCAAAAAACATTACGAAAAGATCCAGCGCTCCCTCAATCTTTCGGATGAAGACCTGAAAGAGGCCATCGGACAGATCATCAAGCTCAATCCCAAACCCGGCGGCAACTATAGTTTGCTGAACAAGGCGGAGAGTTACGTGATCCCGGATTTTTTCATCCTCAATAACAACGGAAAACTGGAGCTTTCCCTGAACAGCAAGAACGCGCCGGACCTCCGGATCTCCGAAGGCTACCGGGACATGCTGCGGGAATACGACCGTGGCGATAAAAAGGACAAGCGCCAGAAAGAAGCCGTGCTGTTCATCAAACAGAAGATCGATGCCGCCAAGTGGTTCATAGACGCCATCAAGCAGCGGCAACATACCCTGCTCAGCACCATGGAGGCCATCATGAACTATCAGTACGAGTTCTTCCTTACCGGTGATGAGACCACCATGCGCCCCATGATCCTGAAAGATATTGCGGACGTTACCCAGCTGGATATCTCAACCGTCAGCCGTGTAGCCAACAGCAAGTTCGTACAAACGGAATTCGGCACCTTCAAGCTGAAGTTCTTCTTCTCTGAATCATTGTCTACCGACAGCGGCGAGGAAGTATCCACCCGCGAAGTAAAAAAGATACTGGCGGATATGATCGGCGGAGAGAACAAACGCAAACCGCTGAGCGACGAGAATCTCACCAAAATGTTGCAGGACAAGGGGTACAACATCGCGCGCCGTACCGTGGCAAAATACCGCGAGCAACTCAATATTCCTGTAGCACGTTTACGCAAAGAATTATAAAAACTTTCATGGAAGAGCGCACCACCGTTAAATTTTCGCCCGGCCTGCGGGCAGCAGCACAGGTATTTTCTTATCTCCTGCACCCCCTGTTCATTCCCCTGCTTATCACGCTGATCGCAGTTACCGCTCTGCCGGAGTACTTCGTTAATTTCAAACAGATCAGCCTCCGTTTCCCGTATGATGCGCTCTTCTTTCGCGTGATCGTTACCTGCCTGCTCTTTCCCCTGCTGGTAGTGGTGCTCGCGCGGCTGCTGCGGTTTGTGGACAGCATACAGCTCAGCGGGCAGCGGGACCGTATCATTCCCTATGTAGGTACCATTATTTTTTATTTCTGGGCTTTTTATACCTTCAAACGCCAGGGCATCAGCCCGGGTTTCTACAACGCATTTTTCCTCGGCATCTTCATTTCCGTCGTTGTTTCTTTTGTTGCCAACAGTTTCGTGAAGATCAGCATGCATACCGTAGGCTGGGGCGGCGTGCTGGGTTTTCTGCTCGCCCTGATGTGGGGGCTGGGCATGAACGTATCCATCCCGCTGGCAGTAGCCTTCATCCTCGCCGGCCTTGCCGCCACAGCGCGCCTGGTGCTGAATGCGCATACGCCGGGTGAAGTATATGCAGGCTTCATCGTGGGCATTCTCTCCCAATTGATCGCCTACGCTATCGTCGGTTAGTTGCTGGCAGCCGGCTGAAAATCGCAGCCAGACATCGTTGCGTCGCACACTTCATCTTTTTGTGCAATGCCGGGCAACGCTTTTCGTGCAAAAAAAATAAATTTTCCGCTACGCATGTTCCGTGCGTAAAAGCGATGCACCTTTGTATCGTCCTTTGCGTGTTACCCCAAATTCAAACACAAAAAACGGATACTATTAATATTAGCAATCAAATTAAAAATGCTAAATTTTTTAGGATGATTCGAAAATTGGATTATATTTGCACAATCAATAACTACTAACCTAAACGTACCAAAGATGTCAAACGTTAACGCAGATAAACTGAAGGCGCTCCGTCTTACGATGGACAAGATCGAAAAGGATTTCGGCAAGGGATCCGTGATGATGATGGGAGAAAAGGCAGAGGCGCCGATGGAGGTGATCTCCACCGGATCATTGGGACTGGATATTGCGCTCGGTATCGGTGGTTTCCCCAAAGGCCGTATCATCGAGATCTACGGTCCTGAATCTTCCGGTAAGACCACCGTGGCTATACATACAATTGCAGAAGCACAAAAGAAAGGCGGCATTTGCGCCATCGTCGATGCGGAACACGCATTCGACAGCTCATATGCCCGCAGGCTGGGTGTGGATGTGGATTCACTCCTGATCTCCCAGCCGGACCATGGTGAGCAGGCGCTTGAGATCGCAGACCGCCTGATCCTTTCCGGCGCGGTAGATGTAGTCGTAATCGATTCCGTGGCAGCGCTGGTACCGAAAGGTGAGCTGGAAGGTGAAATGGGCGAAAGCAAAATGGGCCTCCAGGCACGTCTGATGTCCCAGGCATTGCGGAAACTCACGGCCACTATTTCCAAAACGAACAGCTGCTGCATTTTCATCAACCAGCTGCGGGAAAAGATCGGTGTGATGTTCGGTAACCCGGAAACCACTACCGGCGGTAACGCCCTCAAATTCTACGCTTCCGTGCGCCTGGATATCCGCCGTATGAGCCAGATCAAGGACGGCGATGAAGCGGTAGGTAACCGCGTAAAAGTAAAAGTTGTCAAAAATAAAGTTGCACCTCCCTTCCGTCAGGCTGAGTTCGATATTATCTATGGCCTGGGCATCTCCAAAGTGGGCGAGCTGATCGATATGGGTGTGGAATATGGTATCGTCCAGAAAAGCGGTAGCTGGTTCAGCTACGAAGGCAACAAACTGGGCCAGGGCCGCGATGCCGTCAAGCAACTCCTGCTGGATAACCCTGAAGTGGCTAACGAAATAGAAGCCAAGATCAAGGCAAAACTGGCAGAACAACAGGCATAAATAATTTCAATGCAGCAAAAACTAGCCCGTTGACAACCGCTGCAGCGAAGAAGAGTTAAACGTTAATTAGAAAGATTAAACGTTTGTTTGGGTTAGTTAGTAAAAGGTCCGTTGTCCAGCGGACCTTTTCGTTTTTCATCAGGGCCTCTGTCCCGCGGACTTTTTCGTTTTTCATCAGCGTCTCTGCCCGGCGGACCTTTTCATTTTTCACCGGGGTCTCATCAGCACATTTTGCTCATCCCCATACCCGTTCATTGCTCCCGGCCTTCTTTTCCGGATCAAATAGCCCGTTTCCCCGCCATCCCTTCAAGGATATATTTTTCCAGCAACCGCGCATTTTCGATCGAATAACCATAAAAATCATTATTGAAGAAGATCCACAGCTCATGGCCATCCCGCAGCCAGCGTACGCACTTCCGCGCATAAGCCAGCAGGGTATTGTGGTGATAGCTGGACGCATATAACTTGCCCGGCCCGTGAAAACGGATGTAGATATGCCGGGCTGTAACCATTTCGTGATACGGAAAAGGCATGCCGGACTGGGCAATGACCAATGTTATATCGAATTGTTGCAGTAATTGCACACTTTGGGGTTCCAGCCAGCTCTCATGCCTGATCTCCAATGCAAACGCATATTCCCCGTAATTTTTTTTCAGCAGCTCGAAAAACGGCCGGGCAACTTCAACATGAAAGGGAACATGCGCAGGCAGCTGTATCAGCACCGGACCGAGTTTTTCCTTTACAGGGTCAAAGCGGTCGAAGAACAAACGCAGGCTTTCCGCTGCATCACGTAATTTCTGATAATGACTGACATAGCGGCTCAGCTTCGGGCAGAACCGGAAATCCTCCGGCACCGCTGCTGCCCAGTTCAATACAGTCTGCGCTTTGGGCAAATGATAAAAGCTGGTATTGATCTCCACACATTGGAATTCCCGGCTGTAATATTCCAGGTATTGAACCGGCTTGAGCTTCTCCGGATAGTAAAGCCCCTTCCAGTCCTTATAGCTCCATCCGGAAGTGCCGATGTGCAGGTGTTTCCTTAAATCCTTCATGCAGCCGTTTACGGCATGTCATTCAATATTGGTGCCTGTGTCACGGTCTTTCATGTTGCGCATGTTGTACATGGCGTGGCATGTCATTCAATATTGGTGCCTGTGTCATATGCCTTTGCCGCCAAGGCGACGGATTTTTTCCAGCCATTTCCCTAGCTGTACTTCCTTTTTCCAGCGCACCTGGCTGATGGTGGTGATCCTGACCGGCTTCACACCACAAAAAGCCAGCGTAGCCTGCTTCATGGCATGATGCCCTGCTGCGCGATACACCAGGGCATTATACCAGGCGGGGCTATCCATCGTTGTGATCAGCCGGGCCGATCTTCCTTTCAGCAGTTTATCCCAGAACACGGAATCTTTGCGGTATTGAAAGGCTTTTCCGGGCAGGAACACCCTGTCAATAAAGCCCTTCATCAGTGCCGGCATAACGCCCCACCAGGTGGGGTACACCCAGACCATATGATCGCACCACTGCAGCCTTTCCCAGGCCATTTCCAGATCCGGCTCCCAGGGTGTGCGCTGCTTGTAGCCGTATTGCAATACGGGATTGAATTGCAGCTGGTTCAGGGATAACAGATAAACCTCATGTCCCGCCGCGGCAGCCCCATCCCGGTAAGCCTCCGCAACCGACCGGCAGAAACTGTTATCGTCCGGGTGCGCCATGATGATCAGTATTTTCTTTGCTTGCATGATACAAAGGTGAGCATTCCACCGTCTGCTTTTTTTGACAAAAGTCAAATTCCCGAATGATAGCGGTCTGACCCGCCCCATTTTGCCCGGATACGGCTTAGTGTGGCGGGAGTAATACCAAGATAGGATGCAAGATACCCCAGTGGCGTGCGTTGGAGTAGCGCGGGGTTATTCATGAGCAGATCCTGGTAGCGTTCTTCCGCTGTTTGAAAACGAAGCGAACGTAACGCCGCTTCCTGCTCAAGGTAATAGCGGCTGATCATCAAACGGCCCAGCCGTTCGACCTCGTGAAACTCATTATAAAGCAGTTCCAGATCATTGTAGGCAATGGATATCACCTCACTTTCCTCAACGGTCTCGATGCTGTAATAGGAAGGCTGATGGCTCAACAGGCTGTCCATCGCGCACAAAACACTGTTTTCCATACCCAACGCAATTGTTACCTCTTTCCCCTGGTGGTGGTGATAGCTACGCAGCAGCCCCTTTGAAACAATATAAAGATGGGCCGCCACCCGGTGCTGTTGATGAAGCAGATGCCTGCGGGGATATTTCTCCTGGTAGAGGCAGCAGCTCATAGCAGCCATGGCCTCGGGGGAAAGCGGTGTTACCGCGTGAAAGAAGCGCAGCATTGATTCAATGGCGGGATTATATAATTGTTCCTTCGTTGCCACAGTACCAAGGTAACAATAAATGGGGCTTAAATACCGTTCGATTTTGTATGTTGTGTACGCATGCGTGATTATTACTACATACTGGGCGTAGATGAGAACGCTTCCCCTGACCAGATCAAAAGCGCATTCAGAAAGCTATCCATGAAATTCCATCCCGACAAGAACAACGGGGAGAAATTCTATGAAAACCGGTTCAAAGCCATTCTCGAAGCCTGGGACGTACTTTCTGATCCGGCCAGAAAAGCAGGGTATGACCGCCAGCTGAAAAGGTTCCGTACAGCCGCAGAAAGCATCGCGTATAAAGATGCTTTGATCCGGAGGTACGAAGCTGAATTGCGGCAGCGTTCGCCGTCTGTCCGGCAAACAGGGCAACCGAGTTATCTGGCGAATTCCCGCATGCCTGTCCGCATGATCATCATTACGGCCGGCATCATGATATTGTTTTTTGTTTCGCTTTACCTGTTTGCGCCGCGTGACCCAGAATTGCCTGGCAAGAAACGTTATGCCCTGGTGCCTGATACGGAAGACGCTCTGCCGGCGGCAGCTGTTAAAACAGGAATGCCCGTTCCGCTGCAGGATATGCGGCTGCTCTGGGATGGGAAGCCGGTCAGCCTCAGGGAAATTCTGGAAAGCCCGCGTCATTACCGCAGCAATTATTCCACGACTGATATTAACGGCGATGACATCCCCGAACTGCTGGTCACCTACCACACCGGGGGAGCGCATTGCTGCAATGTCGATCACCTTTTTGTGCTGAACGAAGCTGACCGGTTTGAACTGGCCTTTTCTTATATCGGCGGGCTGTATGTTTTGGGGAACAAGCTGACGCTGTACTTTTATCAGGATATTGGCGAATATCACAGCTGCTACAGCTGTACGGTTTCCGGAAAGCTGCCCCGGCAGGATGTAAACGCGGAAATAAACACTTTTTTCGAGGGAGGGAAACCGGTATTGGCGGAAACCGACACACAGCTTAACGCGTCCATCGTGGTAAACCTCGCCTACCTCTCAGGCCGCGGTATCCCGCCCCTTGATGCCCGTGGAAGGGACGACGGCAGCCGCAAGGAGATCATGCTGCATATGATCGCCTATCATTTTAACAATCACGACGCGGTTAAAACGAAAGCGTTGTTTGACCAATATTACAGGTGGGATGATCATGCTGCAAGATGGAAAGATCTGCAGACGATGATCAGCAGGTACGAAGAGATCATTTTTTCCAATGCCGCTTACAGGAAGAAGCAGATTTTCTGAGCCACCCATCGGGATCGAACCGACGACCTGTTATTTACGAAACAACCGCTCTGACCAACTGAGCTAGGGTGGCTGGTAAATTTATATTGACGACGGGCTTACTTCGGCGTTCAGCGCGTCCCATAATACATCTTTAAGCTCCTGCAGGCCGGTTTGGGTGACCGCGGAGATGAACACATGCGGGATGTTTGGCGGCAGCTCTGCAGCAATAGCGGCCTTCAGTTCATCATCCAGCATGTCGCTTTTGCTGATAGCGATCAGGAACTGTTTGTCCAGCATTTCCGGGTTGTATTGTTCCAGCTCATTTACCAGCACATTATATTCTTTGCGATGGTCCGCACTGTCCGCCGGGATCACAAAAAGCAGCACGGCATTTCTTTCAATATGCCGCAGGAAGCGGTGTCCCAGGCCTTTTCCTTCATGTGCGCCTTCAATGATGCCGGGGAGGTCTGCCATGCAGAAGGATTTGTCTTCCCGGTAAGCCACCATGCCCAGTTGCGGGGTAAGGGTGGTGAACGCATAGTTGGCGATCTTCGGCCTGGCCGCAGTGATCGCTGAAAGGAGGGTGGATTTCCCGGCATTGGGGAATCCTACCAGTCCCACATCCGCCAGCACTTTCAGTTCCAGCAGCTTCCATCCTTCGCGGCCGGGCTCTCCGGGCTGGGCGTATTCAGGAGCCTGGTTGGTGGCGCTTTTGAAGTACGCATTGCCGCGCCCCCCCTGCCCGCCTGGCATGAAGATCACTTCCTGCCCTTCTTCCATGATCTCCGCTTCCACTTCGCCGGTTTCCTCATCCCGTACGATGGTGCCCAGCGGCACTTCAATGATGATATCCTTGCCATTGGCGCCCGTGCAGTTGTCCCCACTGCCGTTCTCGCCGTTCTCCGCGATCACATTCTTGTACCAGCGCAGGTGCAGCAAGGTCCATAACTGGCCATTGCCTTTAAGGATAAGGTGCCCGCCGCGGCCGCCGTCGCCGCCATCAGGGCCTGCCATCGCCTTGAACTTGGTGCGCATGAAATGCCTGCTGCCCGCGCCGCCATGGCCGGATTTACAAAATACCCTGATATAGTCTACAAAATTCTCCATAATTCAATCTCCCGTTTGCGGGCAGGACTCGCGTATGTTGTCAGCAAAAATAGCCCTAAATGTATTTACTGTAAAAAGCAAAACGCAAAGATCGTAAAGTTTCGCTTTACATGATCTTTGCGTTTTGAAAGCATGCAGAAGGCTGCCCTCTTTTATGCCGTTATCCGGTGGGAGGAAGCTTCGGGTATCCGCCGCTCCGGCTCCTTCAGATATTGTTTAAAAATGTTTGCCGGCCTGAACTTTTCCCTTGCGGGGCAAAGCTCCCGGGGCCTGGCTATACTCTTTCCCTTTCACCTACCAGCAGGTCTATTTCCTTGCACAGCAGCTCAAAGGTCGCTTCAATCGTTCCATCGCCCTTAACTTTCCTCAGCTTGCCGAATTTGGCATAATGGTCCGCTACCGGGGCGGTTTTGTTATGATATTCCACGATGCGGTTCTTTACCACGCCTTCGTTGGCATCATCGCTGCGGCCGGAGGTCTGCCCGCGTTCCAGCAGGCGGCGCACCAGTTCGTCTTCCGGCACTTCCAGGCTCAGCACCATGGAAATGGCTGTTTTTTTGAGCGAAAGGAGCTTGTCCAGCGCATCAGCCTGTGCCGTAGTACGGGGGAACCCGTCGAATATAAAGCCCCTGGCATCGGGGTTGGCGTCCAGTTTTGAGCTGATCATCCCGATCACCACTTCATCCGGCACCAGGTTGCCCTGGTCCATGAACTTTTTTGCTTCCATCCCAAGCGGCGTTTTGTCCGCGATCTCTGAACGCAGCAGATCTCCGGTTGACAGGTGGAGAAGTCCGTATTTCTCAATGATGTTGGCACTCTGAGTTCCTTTTCCGCTTCCGGGAGGGCCAAATAAAATAAGATTGACCATGTTCTTCGATAATGTGTTCAATACGTAAGCCGGGGCTCACATGTAAGGTAAACAAGTTACAGTTCTTCTGTAACTTTTGTAAGCTGCAAATATAACAAACAATTGAATGTATTGGTAATTAAATTCAAATTGCTTGAATAACATGAAATAATAATGGAAAATAGTAAATAGATTTTAATAAATAAAGCAAAATGATAGACGAATTAAAAAAACATTCTTCCACTATACGGTAAACATCTCCCAGACGGTCTTTAATATGAAATCTGGCCGTAATGTATTAACCGCCAGTCACTTTTATCGCTGCTACAGCTGTTTTAGCAGCACAAATTTTGTATGTTTATATCATGATGAAGCAAATTTTGGTATTAGGACTCACGGGGCTGCTACTCTCCGCAAACGGGAACCCGGGCCCGGCATCATACATCCAGCCATTACAGCAGGAAAAGCCGGCTCCAACGCCGGCAGAGCGATGGGTAGACAGTGTATTCAATTCCCTCAGCCATGAGGAACGGATCGCACAGCTGATCATGATCCGCATGCACTCTAATCTGGGTGCGGACCATATAGCCTCCGTCATGGCGGATATCCGCAATAACAAGATAGGAGGGCTGGTGACCTTCCAGGGCGGCCCGGTGAGGCAGGCGCATCTGGTGAACAGGTATCAGGCCATGAGCAAAGTACCGCTGCTGGTGGCGGTGGACGGTGAATGGGGCCTGGGCATGCGCTTTGTGGACAGCGTGATCTCCTTCCCAAGGAACCTTATGCTGGGCGCGGTGCAGGACAGCACCCTGATCTACGAAGTGGGGAAGGCCATCGGCGAACAGTGTAAACGCATGGGCATCCAGTACAACTTTGCGCCTGTGCTCGATGTCAACAACAATCCCGAGAACCCGGTGATCAACGACCGTTCCTTCGGGGAAGACAAATACCAGGTGGCCCGCCACGGTGTGGCCATGATCAAAGGCATGCAGGACGCGGGAATTATGGCCTGCGCCAAGCATTTTCCAGGGCATGGGGACACGGACGTTGATTCCCACTATGATCTGCCTTCCATCAACAAATCTCTCGCAGAACTGGACTCACTCGAGTTATACCCTTTCCGCAGAGCCATAGAGGCCGGTGTGGGATCGATCATGATCGCGCACCTGTATATCCCCGCTATCGATAAAAAAGCCAACACGCCCACATCCATCTCTTATAAAGCTGTGACCAACCTGCTGCAGAAAGACCTGGGTTTTGACGGCCTGATCGTGACGGATGCGCTGGAGATGAAAGGGATTTCCAAGTACTACAGCAAAGGGCAGGAATCGCTCCAGTCCCTGCTGGCCGGGAACGACCTGATGGAACTGCCTTCCACGGCCAAGGGCAGCATCACCGCCATTGCGCAGGCCATCAGAAAAGGCGCCATCAGCAGGAATGAAGTCTACCGCCGCGTTAAAAAAGTGTTGCGGGCGAAATATGAACTGGGCCTGCACGATCTTAAGCCGATAGATCCCGCTAATATCACGAACGACCTGAATGCAGCCGTGCTGCCGTTACGGGAACGCATATCCCGAAACGCGATCACGCTGCTGCGGAACGATAACCACCTGTTGCCCTTCAAAGCGGTTGACGCCACCCAGAAGATCGCCGTGCTTTCAGTGGGGGTAGACGGCAATAACACTTTCCTGGATGCGGTGAAGGAATACCGGCCCGAGGTGGATTCCTACGTGTTTTCCTCCCGTCAGTCCGCCACGCAGATCCCGGCCATGGTAAAGCGTTTGAAAGACAACTATGAAGCAGTGATCATCGCTGTTCAGAATTATAGCCGCAGACCCGCAAATGATTACGGGCTTAACCGCGCCTCGCGTCAGCTCATCAATCAGCTGCAGGAGGAAATGCCGGCAGTGACGATCGCGTTCGGGAACCCTTATGCGATCCGCTATTTCTGCGATGCCACCACCATTATTGCCGCATACGAGGATGACAGCATTACACATAAGGCTACGGCCCGGGTGCTGTTCGGCCAGGCTGAGCCAAAAGGCAGGCTGCCGGTAACGGTTTGCGACAACTATCATTTCGGGGCGGGTATCACCGCCATCATCCCGCCACCGCCGCCGCCGGCATTACTGCCATCCGCCACGCCGGAATCCGTGGGGCTGGACGGCCGGATACTGGAACGTATCGACTCGCTTGCCTATGATATGATCGATAAAGGCGCCGCTCCGGGTTGCCAGATCCTGGCACTGAAAGACGGCAAGATGATCTACAATAAAAATTTCGGGCATTATGATTACAGCCAGCGGGAAGCCGTCACCGAAAACTCGGTATATGACCTGGCATCCGTGACCAAGATATGCGCCACCACTTTGTCGGTCATGCGCCTTTATGATGAGGGGAAGCTGGACCTGGACAGTACCCTGGGCAAGTATCTGGTATGGGTAAGGGGGAGTGACAAGGAAAAGCTGCGCATCCGGGACATCCTGCTGCATCAGGCGGGATTGGTCTCCTATATCCCGTTCTACCGGGAAACGCTGTATCCCAATGGCTGGCCTGATACCATGGTCTACAAGCCTGTTCTGGATTCCACCTATTCCGTCAGGGTAGCGGAAAGCCTGTATATGGCCCCTGCCTTTATCGATACGATCAAACGCCGTATCCTGGACAGCCGGATAAAACCATCCGGCAGGGCCTATGTGTACAGCGATAACGATTTTATTTTTCTCGGCAAGGTGGTGGAGGCAGTTTCCGGCATGCGGCTGGACCGGTATGTGCGGGAAACATTTTATGAGCCGCTTGGGTTGCTGACCACCGGTTTCGGGCCGCGCAGCCGTTTGCCGCTGAAGCAGCTGGTGCCTACAGAGTTCGAAAATTATTTCCGGGTGCAATGGATCCGCGGGGATGTACATGACCCGGGGGCCGCCATGTTCGGCGGTATTGCCGGTCATGCCGGGCTTTTCTCCAACGCTACTGATATTGCGGTGCTGATGCAAATGATGCTGAATGGCGGAAGCTTCGGTGGGCAGGAATACATCAAGCCCGAAACCATCCGGCTGTTCTCTGCCTATGGCAGCACCATCAGCCGCCGCGGCCTGGGTTTCGACAAGCCGGAGAAGGATAACCTCACCCGCAGGCCCAACCAGGCATATCCCTGTAAAAGCGCATCGCCGCTTACTTTCGGTCATACGGGTTTTACCGGGACCTGTGTATGGGCCGACCCTCAGTACAACCTGGTATTCGTATATCTGAGCAATCGCGTATGCCCTAACGGTGGCGCAAACACGAAAATATCGCAGCTGAACGTGCGGGGAAATATGATGGAAGTGCTGTATGATGCGATGGTGGACAAAAGCGCCATGAGCAACGGCCTGCTGTCCGGGAATTTCTGATGACCGAAAAGGAAATGCAAAAGGCTGTACCAAAAGTATGCTGGCCGGATCTTATCCGGTTGCCTGACGGCGGGATCATCGTTTGCACGATTCGCAAGCCGTCAAGATTACTTTTAGTACAGCCCCTCCTTTTTTGGGAATATTAATTACTCTACTGAAGCTCTCCGGCGGATCACCGTTTGCGTTCTGATGTCAACGGCTTTTTCCAGCTTGCTTTTACCATTGCGCACCTCGAATGTATAAGATCCATCGTCCAGCTTGTCCATATTATACCGGGCAACAATCCTGGATGAAGCAGCGTCCAGCACTTCCCTGTGCAGGGTGTTATTATTCGCATCACGGATGAAAAGTGTCAGTTTCTCCCCTGCCGGGTTGTCGATCTGAACAAGGAAACGGAGGTCTCCGGTGTTTTCCTGCTGGATATCCAGCTTATATTTTTTGATCATGTCATTCGTCTCTACCGGGGCAACTTTTGTCTTGCTGTTTTTGCTGCCGGCGAAGGCAAATGTTTCCTGCTGTGCGGAAGCCTGCATGGAGAGGCCAAGTACGAGCACTGTAGCCGTAAAGAATCGTTTTGGTGAGAAAACAATACTGTGTTTCATAGTCTTGTTAAAATTTAAATAGTTAACTCTGTGGGTCTTTGTAAGTAATTTTTTACAGCACAAAGTTCTGAGGCTATCATTAACGCAACATTAAGGGGGCATTAAGTAAATATGAGCAGATGATTGCCTTAATGTTATGGCCGGGCTGATGTGTCTTAGTGGAATCTCCTTAAGCTAATACTATTTTTTGAGGTTAATGTTTTGTTAACCGGAAGACGAAAGTACGACTTCTATCCTTTCAACGATCAAACCGGCATAGAAATTTTTCAAAAAGAAATGTGTATTTATGACGCAAACGCTGTCCCGGTCCATATGGACCGGGATCAGTGTTGCAGCGGGATTTAGTACAATGGATTCTGTATCATTTTGTTATTCCTGCGGATCTCTTCCGCGAGAACAGGCAGGAGGTAGTGTTTTTCCGTGAATTTCCGTTCCTGTACACCGGATGTTAACACTTTGTAAGTGTATGTGAGGGTATTGTCCGGGTTCAGCTTTCCTTCTATATCTATCGCTTTGGCCGGGCCGCTGAATGCGGAGGTGGCGATCAGCCAGCGGCGTGCATCGAAGTAGCGGTGTTCTTCAAACGCCAGTTCATACCTGCGTTCGTAGCGGTACATTTCCATCAGGGCCTGCCCGGTGACGGTTGCGGTGAGCGCAGGCATGCCTGCGCGGGTGCGCACTTCGTTGATCGTTTCCCGGGCTACCGGCTCTTCGCCAAGGGCGAGGGATGCTTCTGCAAAGTTCAGCTTGATCTCTGCATACCGGAAGTACAGCCAGGGCTGATCTCCACGAAAGAATTGCGCGTCCAGGTTGATGTCCATGAACTTGCGGAGGTAATAACCGGTGTAGGTGCCATTCCAGTTTTCAATGGGACTGTTGCGTGTATCCAGACCATTTACCAGCTCAATGGTGCCGTCCGCTCTTTTGCGCTCATAACGGGCGGTCTGTATAACACCTACCGGGTCGTTGGACTGGGCATCACTGGGGCGTTTTTTCCAGGGAGCGCCGTTGTAGAGGATGGTGGCGTAGAAGCGGGGATCGCGGCCTACATACGGCTGGCTGGCCATGACGGGGTCGTTCCAGCTGAAGTTGGTGCCGTCCGCCATCTGGTATCCTTCCACAAAGTTTTCCAGCGGCACATTGCCGCCCCAGTTATGGTATCCGTTCGGCCCATTGTACAGGTCATGGGAAGTGCCGAGTTGCTGGCGATTGAAGTATTTGCAGAAGATCACTTCCGGATTGTCCTTGTCCAGGAACACCCTGGTGTAGTTCTCCACCGGGGATGCAGTGGGTTTGTGCAGGGAAAATACATTGCTGTCGATAATAGCTTTCGCAGCATCCCTGGCCAGCCTCCAGCGCGCCATACGGTCGCCGCCCACATAGCCGAATACAGGTTCTGTGTTTCCCGGCCTGTTGAAGAGATCGCTGGCAGCGTACAGGAGTATGCGTGATTTCAGGGCCATGGCCGCGTAGTTGGTAGCCCTTCCCTTATCATCCCGCTCATGTACGGCCGGCAGCAATGCCATAGCGCTGTCGCATTCCGCAACGATATAGTTCACGCATTCCTCAAAACTGTTTCGGGGGATCAGCATTTCCTCTCCGTCTCCCAGTTCAAAGATCTGCGTCACCAGCGGCACTCCGCCCCAGTATTTCACCAGCATATGATAGAAATAAGCACGCAGGAAATGTACTTCTCCTTTGAGCCTGGTGCGTTGGGCTTCGTCTTTGAACGGGGCATTGTCTACCATCTCGAAAAAGATGTTGCAATTCCGGATGGCTTTGTAATGCACGTCCCATTGCCCGAAACCGCCAAGCGCTCCAAGATCTTCGGCGGACTGTGCTTCCGTAACGGAAGTGGTGGTGCCGTAGTTGTGGATAAAGCGGCTTTCATCTGTTATGGAGGACAGCATTACTTCGTTGAAACCATGCCGCATTTTGGTGTAGAGGTCGTTCACGTAAGCCTCAACCAGATTCGGGTCTTGCCAGACGTCTTCCTCCGTAAACTCCGTCAGCGGTTTTTTCTCGAGAAAATCCTTGTTGCACGCGGTGTTAAGAGCGAGCACAGTTATGATGAGTATGTTGATGATCTTTTTCATCGGGTAATATTTTATTTTTTACTGGCCGGATGACATCGAAGATGCATCGTGGCTAATAAGGTTTAAACATGCCTGAGCTAAACCTTGCATTAACACGGCCCTGTATGATAAAACGTATCACGCCCGGTTTCACCGGGTTATTTTTTTGATCAGGACCAGGTGTTTCGTAGCGCAAGATTTAGAAGGTTACGTTCAGGCCGGCGTTGAAGATCCTTGTTTGCGGGTAGAACTGGCCGCTGCCGGTGGGGGATTCCGGGTCAAAGATCTTCACTTTGTCGAATGTCAGCAGGTTCTGTCCGCTGATGTAAACACGAAGCTCTTCCAGCCCGGCCTTTTTGCGAAGCCGTTCGGAAACGGAATAGCCGATCTCCAGTGTTTTGAGGCGGAGGTAGTCGGTATCCCAGAGCCAGAAGGTGTTTGGCCGGCTTACCCAGTATTCGCGGTCCCGGTCATACGGGCGCGGCATGGAAGCATCTATGTTATCTTCCGTCCACCTGTCCGCCGCGATCTTCATCGGGAAGTTGCCGATCAGCCCGGATTCTGTGCGGATGTACTGGCTGGAACCTGTTGCGGCCTGCCAGAGCATGGTGAGGTCAAAGCCTTTGTAATCGGCGCCCAGGGTGAGACCATAGTTCCAGGTCGGGTATTCGGAGCGGTTCACGCGTACGCGGTCCAGGTCATTGATCTGTCCGTCTTCGTTCACATCCCTGAATATTACGTCTCCCGGAACGGCGCCGCCGATGTGGGGATAGTCGTCTATCGCCTTCTGGTCCCGGAAAATGCCGATGGCTTCGTAGTAGAGGTTTGCGCCGATCTGCTTGCCCGTGGAGCGCTGCCATTCCGGAACGTTGGGCACTTCATCCCAGAACACGATCCTGTTACGGGCATGCGAGATGTTCGCCACTACTTCGTAAGTGAATTTGCGAACGGTGCGCTTGTGCGTCAGGTGCAGATCGATGCCCTGGTTCTCTACTTTGCCGATATTCTCATCCGGTAGTGTGAGGCCGGTGTAAATGGGCACGGATGCGGAGCGGGTGGTGAGAATGCTGTAACGATGCGTACGGAAGTACTCTGCTTCCAGGCCGATCAGTCCATTGAAGAACTTGGCTTCGATAGCCACATCCAGGTTGTTGGACACTTCCCAGGTGATGTTCTCATTGGGAATGCGGAGGGCGTAGATGCCCTGGTACAGCTTGTCTCCGAACACCATGCCGCCACCCGCAATATTGAACGTGTTCAGGTACTGGAAGGGGTCCACCTGGTCGTTCCCCATTTGTCCGTATGAGGCGCGCAGTTTGAAGTAGTCCACCGTGGAGCCGACGTTGTTCTTCCAGAAATTCTCGCGGGATAGCACCCATCCCGCGGAAACACCCGGGAAGAAGCCGAAGCGGCGGTGGGAGGGAAAATTCTGGGAGCCATCGTACCGCCAGTTGAAGTCGAACAGGTACTTCTCGTCGTAGTTATAAGACAGCCTGCCGAAGTAATTAAGCCTCGCGTAGTCGAACCCGCGTCCGGTATTATCTTTTTCTTCGTTGCTGCCGGCAAAGAGCTGATCTACTGCGCCTGACATGAAATACCGTCTCCTGGCCCAGAGGTTGTCCCCTTTCGATTCATTGCGTTCGATTGCAACTATGGCGCCTACATTGTGTTTGCCAAAGGAGCGCAGATAATTGATCTTGGCATTGATGGTAACGCTTTGGTTCTGGTTGAACCATTCTTCCCAGTTCGGGGGAGGCGATGCCGCGCTGCGAGGCTTCCAGCTGCGGCTGGTCATTGGCGTCAAAGCCCTGCAGGGTGTAGAGCGTCCAGGGTTTGATGAAGCGTTTATTGAAGTTGAAATTCTGGTCCAGCGCAAAATTGCCGTCTACGAAGAGCCCTTCCACCCCCGGGATATATAACATTACGCCGAGATTGGAGTTGATCACGTATGTTTTGTCGCGCTGGTAACCGATCTCATTGGTACTGGTCACTACGGGATTGTCGCCGTACTCAATATCCGGTCCCGGCAGCCCGTTCGGCCAGCGGGCGGCTTCTGTTGGCCTGCCGCGCAGCAGGGCGCGGAAGATGGAGCCGGCACTTCGGGGCGGGAAATTCCGGTCTTCCAGTCTGCCGGCAAGGTCGAGGCGAAAGGTCAGGTATTTGTTCACATTGGCATCCAGGTTGGCGCGGAGCTGATGTTGCCGGTAATTGGTGGCGCTGTTCTTGAAGATGCCGTCCTGGAAGAGTGTGCCGAACGAAACGAAGTACACGAACTTGTCCGATCCTCCGCGGAGGGAGAGGTCGTGCCGGCTTTGGCTGGAGAGCGGTTTTACCACTTCATCGATCCAGTCGGTATTCGGATAGCGCCAGGGATCGGAGCCATCTGCGAATTTTTGTATTTCTTCTTCCGTGAATTTGGGCTGATCTCCGCTGTTGACATTGATCTCGTTCACGATGCGCGCATATGTAGGCGCATCCGCCATTTCCGGCAGGCGCGTAGCCTGGGTGAATCCCTGGTTGAAACTGTAGCTCAGCAGGGGTTTGCCAGTGCGGCCGCGCTTGGTGGTGATGAGGATCACACCGTTCGCGGCACGGGAGCCGAAGATGGCCGCTGATGCGTCTTTCAGTACGGAAACGTTCTCGATGTCGTTCGGATTGAGCCGCTGGAAGCCATCGCGCGGAATGCCGTCGATCACCACGAGCGGGTCGGAGTTGCGGAAAGTGCTGCGGCCGCGGATCAGGATGCGGGAGCCGTCATATCCCGGCTCGCCGCTGTTATTGATGGCCATCAGGCCCGAAACCCTTCCTACGAGGGCATTGGAAACGTTCACCGTTGGGGCCTGCCTGATCTCGGAGCCTTTCACGGTGCTGACGGAGCCGGTCTTGGTCACCTTTTTAGTGGTGCCGTAACCGGTAACAACATACTCGTCCAGCTGTTGTTCTGTTTCTTTCAGCAGGATGTCGAAAGTGGTTTTTCCATTTACCGGGTACTCCTGCTGTTCGTACCCGATGAATTGCAGCACCAGCGTGGCTTGCGGGTCTACGTCCGTAAGGGTGAAGTTCCCCTTTTCATCTGTGGCCGTGCCTTTCTGTGTGCCTTTCACCATCACGGTAACGCCGGGAAGGGAGAGGTTCTTTACATCCCTGATCCTGCCTTTTACGGTGATGGTTTTCGATTGCTGGGCGGTGGGTTGCTGAGATACGGAAACGGGCATGTTTCCGAACAAGGCGAATGCCGCCATAAGGATGGCGCCGCCATAACGTGGAATGGGTCGCATAAAGATTAGGTTTTCGTTGGGTTAAAAAATAATAACGCTCACTGTCGTATGTCTTATTCTTGTCTAGTCAAGTTATCTAGTTTTTCTTTAAATATTTTCGAAATTAAGCGTCTGCGATACGCGTTTTGTTTAAAAAACATTAGCTACCTTCAATCCAGAATCCACAACGTCATGAAATTGAGCCGTCTCCCTGGTTTGATCGTTGCCATCGCTTTACTGGCTTCCTGCGGAAAGGAAGAAAGCCTGGAAGAGCCGTTCCGCGGCAATTCCTGCGATTATGCGCCTTATACGGCGGGTTCTTCTTTTGAGTATGAGCAAACCGGAGGTGATCCGGCGGACACTTTTCAATACATCCTGGTGGCGAAAGGGGATACGGTCTTCAACGGGGAAACTTACCTGTGGCTGGAAGATGATGCTTCTTCCGGGTTTTCCCTTTTCAAATGCGGGGAGGGGGAATATGAGCAACTGGTGGATGTGAGCAATATTCCTTATGCGCCGGCGGACCCGGTCAAAACGGTTTACCTGCGGGATGATCTGCCCCGCGGCGGCAGCTGGATAGAGCAGTTACCGCTGACCATCCCGGGTGTCGGGGACCTGTTGCTGGTGATGCAGTACACGATCGTGGAGAAAGGCACGAACAAAACAGTACTTGGAAAAGAATACAGTGATGTGATCGGTGTGCAGATGGATGTGTCCATGCCGCCGCTCATTCCGGCCCAGGTGCTGAGCACCAGTTTTTACGCGAAGGGAGTGGGATTGATCCAGGCGGACCGGGAGGAGGATACTACAAGATTGGTGACGTACACGATCAGGTAACGGGCACAGCATCTTTCCAGGCCCAGAGGTACCGGCAGGCATGTGTTCTGTAAGGCGACCATTTCTCAGAGAGTTTCATTAACCTGGCCCGGTAAGTTTTCCGGTCAGCCGTATCCAGTTTATAAAGTTTGGTCATTGCCTGTTGCAGCCCCAGGTCATCACAGGCAAAAATATCTTCCCGCCCCAGGTAGAACATCAGCAGCATTTCCACCGTCCATCTGCCAACGCCTTTGATCTTTGTGAGATAGGCGATCACTTCTTCATCCTCCATTTTGCGAAGCCTGGCATCCGTCAGTTTTTCGGTTATCACAAAATTGGCAACGTTATGCACGTAGCTGACCTTGGCATTGGAAAGCCCGATAGCCCGGAGCCGTTCCGGAGGGGTGTCCAGTATCTGCTGTGGCCGCGGTTCTTTGCCGCCGTATAGTTCCAGGAAACGTCTGTAGATCACGGCAGCCACTTTCACGGAGAGTTGCTGGCTCATGATGGAGCGGATGAGTTTCAGCGCGATGTTACGCCCGGCCGGCAAAACTTCCAGCGGAGCGCTGACGATGGCCTTCAGCTTTTTGTCCTTTTGCAGGTGTGCAATGTAAACGTCGTGAGGTGTCATGAGTTCAATAATTGAATGGCTGACCGTAGATCACGTTGAGGAGCGTCTGGCCCACGGCCTGCATGGTCCTGCGGTCTATGACGCTGATGTTGTCTTTCGTGGTATGGTGATGCGGCATGAAATTGCCGTTGGGTTGTGTGGCGATGATGTTCCAGCGTGGGGATCTTTGCGATGGTATTGATGTAATAGTGGTCGTCTTCCGCGCCGGCGCCATTGTCCTCATACCGGAAAAAGTCCGAGAACCCGCTTTGGTTGCCAACGTCCCAGATCATTTTGGCCTGGGGGAAAGCGAATTGCCTGGAGTAGCTTTCATAGTAGAAAGCGGAATTCCGTCCGCCCACCATATCCAGCAGCACGCCATAATCCGCCTTGTAGCCGGGGGATATGCGGATTTTTGGCCCAGTATTGCGCGCCGAGGCAATAGCTGGCTTCCACCTTGGATTCACCGTAATCTTCCACGTCGGTCAGCAGGATATCGATACCGGTTTCCGGCCGCTGTGCGTGGAACTGCCGGGCCATTTCCAGCAATACGGCTACACCGCTGGCGCCATCGTCCGCACCATCGAATTTTTTGTTGCCGCCGCCGGCCTCTTTATCGGCATAAGGCCGGGTATCCCAGTGGGCAAGCAGCAATATGCGGCGTTTGGCGGCCGGATTAAAGGCAGCGATGATGTTGATGCAGGGGAGTGACCGCTGTTGGGGGGCAATAACGGTGGCGCGTTGTACATACACCGTGTCCGCCAGGCCCTGCAGGCGTCCGGTGAGCCAGGCTGCGCAGGCTTCCTGTTCCGGGGTCCCGGGGATGCGGGGGCCGAATGCGAGTTGCTGCTCAACATAGGCGTAAGCAGAATCTGCGGAGAAGACAGGGGCTTCCGGAGCGGATGGCCCTGTGCCGGTACCGGTATTTTGCCGGTTCCCCTGGTTACAGGCTGCGAACAGGATCACAACCAGCATGATCATCCACCTCATAGCGTAATATGCTGTTTTATTCAATGGCATAACTCACTGTGCCGTCTTTTTCGTCCTTCAACTGTATGCCGATGGATAGCAGCTGGTTACGGATCTTGTCTGAAGTGGCGTAATCTTTTTTGCCTTTGGCTTCCTTGCGGATATCGATGAGCAGTTGCAATACGCCGTCCAGCTTGTTATTGTCCTCTGCTTTTTCGGGCCTGAGGCCGAGGATATCGATGAGATAGGTTTGCCAGGTCTGTTTCATGAATGCGAAGGTGCTTTCATTCAGCTCATGCATTTTCACCTGTCCGCTGCGGAGGGAATTGATGACCGGCGCCATTTCAAAAAGGTTGGCGAGCACTTTGGCGGTGCTGAGGTCATCGTTCATGGCGGCCTCGCAATCGCGGCACCAGGCGGTCACCTGCGTATCCAGCTCCTCATTAATGGCGGCGCCGTTGCTGACATAGGTGAGTTTTTGCAATACTTCGTAAGCCTGCCAGAGGCGTTGCAGTCCTTTTTCCGCGGCCTGAAGGGCCTCGTTGGAAAAATCCAGCGTGCTGCGGTAGTGCGTCTGCAGGATGAAAAAACGGATGGTCATCGGGCTGTATGCCTTTTCCAGGAGGGGATGTTCACCGGAGAAAAGTTCTGTCAGGCGGATCTGGTTGTTATAACTTTTACCCATCTTCTTGCCGTTGATGGTGATCATGTTGTTATGCACCCAGTAGCGTGCCATCATTTCTCCCTGTGCAATTTCGCTCTGGGCAATCTCGCATTCATGATGGGGGAACTGAAGGTCCATGCCACCGCCATGGATATCGAACTGTTTGCCGAGGTATTTGCTGCTCATGGCGGAGCATTCGATGTGCCATCCGGGGAAGCCGTCGCCCCAGGGGCTTGGCCATCGCATCAGGTGTTCCGGCGGCGCTTTTTTCCAGAGGGCAAAATCCACTTTGTTCCTTTTCTCATCCTGCCCGTCCAGGTCGCGGGTGGTTTCCAGCTGATCTTCGATCACCCGGCCGCTGAGGATACCGTAATGATGGGCTTCGGAATATTTCTTCACATCGAAATAAACAGAACCGTTCACTTCGTAGGCGAAACCGGCATCGATGATCTTGCGGATCATTTCTATCTGCTCCACGATATGGCCCGTGGCGGTTGGCTCGATGCTGGGGGGCAGGGTATTGAACTGCTCCATGGCCCAGTGAAAGAGGTTGGTATATTTCTGTACCAGTTCCATCGGTTCGAGCTTTTCGAGCAGGGCGCCTTTGGCGATCTTGTCTTCCGCGGCCCGGCCTTCTTCCTCAAAATGTCCCGCATCAGTAATGTTGCGCACATAGCGTACTTTATAACCGAGGTGGAGGAGGTAGCGGAACAATACATCAAATGTGATATTGGGCCGGGCATGACCGAGGTGCGATTCCCCCGAAACGGTGGGACCGCACACGTACATACCAACGTGGCCGGGATATAAAGGAGTAAAGATCTCTTTTTGCCTGCTGAGGGTATTGTGCAGTTTAAGCTGTTCTGACATATCTGTTATTTCGGACCGGCAATTTCGGACTTTCTATGCCGAATTTCGAATTTTTTAAGCAAAAAGCAGCGGGATTTATCAATTACCAGTCATGTTGGTCATCCGGACTGTGCTGCGCTGCGCTGTGACAGCAGCGGGTCAGGGTTCGGCAGCGGTTTGCCGCAGTGTAAGGTTGGTGATGACCGGATAATGGTCGCTCAGGTCGGACCGCAGCGTCTGGAAGCCGTTTACCGTAAAACGTTTGTCCGCAAAAATATAGTCTATCCGGAGGGTAGGCGAAAGGCCGGAGAAGGTTCTGCCGATGCCGCTTCCTTTCCGCAGGAATGCATCCTGCAGGCTGCCTTTTACCTTGAAATAGGTGTAGGAGGCCGGCGTATCGTTGAAATCCCCGCAGACGATCACGGGATGAGGGCTTGTTTTGATGAAATCCGCCACGATATTTGCCTGGCGGCTGCGGCGGGTATAGGCATCGCGCATTTTGTTCATGATACCTTTGGCGGCTACCAGCCCGGTATCTTCCTGTTTTTTTATTTTTTCGATGGATTGATAATCCTGTGCATTGAAGCGATAGGATTCCAGGTGCATGTTCACAATGCGGATGGTGTCTTTACCGCGGACGATATCGGCATAAATGAGGCTTTCGCCCATCGGGCCGGGGGACATCTTTACCTTGTCCGACCGGATGACCGGATACCGGGAGAAGATGATAGAACCCCAGTGCTGGCTTCCCTGCCGGTTAAAATCGCTGGAAAAGAAGCGGTAGGGCAAATTCATTTCTGCGGAGATATCTTCCCTGTTGTTGAAGTCGTCCTGCTTTTCGCTGGTGTAGAAATCCTGCAGGCACAGGATATCCGGCTTTTGTGCCTTGATAAGCCGGAACATGGCATCACGGGTGGGCCTGCTGTTCTTCTTTGTATAGAGGCCAAACAACGCAACGTTATAGCTCATTACGCTGATGCTGTTCTTCGGTTTATCGTTCGTATCCCATGACGAAGGCCAGCGAACGGCAATAAAAGCGGAAACGGATTTCCAGCCGATCACCAGTGCCATCAGGGGAAGCAGTGCGTATTTTGGATGGAATATCAGCCAGAAGATGAGGAAAAGCACGAGGATAACAAGCATGAAAGGGAAGCCCAGCGTCAGGAAACTGATCGGCCAGAACCTCACCGGCGAAATAAAAGGCGCCAGGCAGGCCAGGAGGAAAAACAGAACAGTTACCACGTTCACGATCAGGAAAAATCCCTTTGTAAAAAGCCGTAAAAATTTCAAAAGGCGAATCGTTTGTCCGCCATAAATTTAACGCATTAGCAAACAACACGTTAATAATTTTGTAAGCGGATAACCCGGTTGCGGAAGAAAGCGCTGGCGGGAGTGCCGGCGTGATCATTTCGGGAGGGACAATCTTGCCATGATCGGAAAGTGCTCAAATTCCTTTCGCCGCAATATGGAAAAGTCTTCGACGGCGAACCGTTTATCCGGAAGGATATAATCTATCCGAAGGGTGGGCGATAGTGCCGAGAACGTCCGCCCGAAACCTGAGCCGCGTTGCAGGAAGGCATCCTGCAAGCCACCGCGGATAGTGGTGTAAGTGTACGAAAGCGGGATATCGTTGAAATCACCCAGTACGATCAGCGGGTGCCTGCTCTTCGTTATTTCCCGTCGCATGAACTCCGCCTGGCTGGACCGCAGGCCGAAAGAGCGCCGCATTTTACCGAGCAGGCCTCTTACCTTATGTTTATCCGGAGCGGTGACGGTTCCGTAATCCTCTGCATCCAGCTGATAACTGGCGAGATGCGCGGAGATAATGCGGACGGTATCGCCGTGTATGAGCAGGTTGGCTGTCAACAGATTCTCGGCTGTTGGCCCGCCGCCGAGGTCCGCCATGGCGGAATCTATGATCGGGAACCTGGAAAAGAGCACGGTGCCGTAGTGCCAGGTATCCCAATGCGTACGGTGTTCCACAAAATAGTAATAAGGATAGCGGAGCTTCGTACGGATGCTGTCCAGGTTATTGGTCTTATCCGGATGATCATTGGTATAGAACTCCTGCAGGCAGAGGATATCCGGGTCAGCTTCTGCTATTTCCCCGTTTATGCGCAGGCGTATATTTTCGATGTTCTTGTAATCCTTCAGCCCCATGCTGCTGCAGTTAAAGGTCATCACGGTAAAAGAGCCGTCCGAAGCGCTGCTACTGCTGAAAAGATGAAAGCCCCAGGTGACTGCCATGGCCGGTACTGTCAGCAATATTCCTCCGGCGGAAAACAGCCAGTACCTTCGCCGGTACAGTACCCATATAACAATAAAGATGGCGCAGGCGATCCACAGAAAAGGGAATGCAAGACCGGCGAATCCGGCTATCCAGAAAGCTGCGGGGTTCAGGAAGCGAAAATAAGCGGAGCAGAGCAGGCCAATAACCAGGAGAACGTTGGTCCAAAGCAACAAACGCCGGACAATTACAGGGATATATTTCACGACCGGGGATAATTAATCTCCTGAAAAATAATAAAACTATATGGAAATCAAAATTCCCCGCTTTTTTCCTTGCTGGCGCGAAGCAGGGTTTCTTTTTCTTCAGCGGTAAGGCTCTGCATTCCCGCTTCGTTGATCTTGTCCAGAATCTCATTCACTTTCTGCTCGCTTACCGTAGGCCCTCCGACCTTGATGAA
The DNA here is from genome assembly GCF_008086345.1 of Chitinophaga sp. XS-30. Classification (NCBI taxonomy): domain Bacteria; kingdom Pseudomonadati; phylum Bacteroidota; class Chitinophagia; order Chitinophagales; family Chitinophagaceae; genus Chitinophaga; species Chitinophaga sp. XS-30. The sequence goes on from NZ_CP043006.1 coordinate 1,127,997, forward strand.
CGGCGCTGGCGATGTGCCGGCACGAAAAGCGGTGCTGGTGCCGGCGGACTCGTTTTTTCCTGCTTCTTTACCGGATTTGGGATGGAACACATGGGAAATATGGAAAAAGAGGTTGTTGATGCCATTTCCCCAGTTACGGCCTTTTTTGAAGCTGGCCATGAACAGGTAACCCATGAGAGCGCCGCCGGCCAGGAAAAACAGGTAAGCGTAGCTTGCGCCACTGCTGAAAACGGCTACTGCATTCAGTGCAAGATAGATGAGCGTGATCACCCAAACCGGCAGGCCGCCTTTCACCAGGAGGGGGAATACGCGGTTATTGGGGGCCAGTACGGTAACGCCAACCGCGAGGGCCATTACGCCGGCCCCTGCGCCCATGATGCCGTTGCCGGCGGCAAGGGACTGCAGTGCGGGAACGAGGTTCATCCCGGCGAGATAACAGGCAAATCCGGTGAGGCTGCCGAAGATATATAGGGGGACAACAAGCCGGTGGCCGGAAATATTCTGCAGGAGGCTGCCGAAGCAGAACAGCCATATACCGCTGCTGAAAATATCCCAGAACTGCAGGTGCGCAAATGGCGCCGTGATGAGCGTCCAGGGTTTTTGCAGCAATAACATGGGATCTGCCGGAACGCGGGTATTGCCCAGGATGTCCCGGTTAAAGGCCGGCACACCATAATCCTCCATCTGATAGATGATCTTGATGAAATACAGCAGGATATAAACGGTGATATTCAGGACCAGCAACTGAGTCACCATATTCTTCTCTTCCCCGAGGGACAGCCGGGGCAGCCGCTCTTTTTCCGCTACGTGCATGGCTCAATGGTTTGTATGACAAAATTAGGCATTTTTGCCCTCAATAGAACGTTCGCCGGTTGCGTTTGTTCCATATCTTCAGCAGTATATAAGCAAATAGTACGCCACCCAGATGCGCAAAATGCGCAACATTGTCGCCGGCGGAATTGCGGAAGCCCAGGAACAGTTCCATGAGGATGTAAAAGCCCACAAAATATTTTGCCTTGATGGGGAAAGGGAAGGGAATAATGAAAAGCGTACTGTTGGGGAAAAGGTAGCCGAAAGCGAACAACACGCCGAAAACCGCGCCTGAAGCCCCTACAGTAGCCGTATCCCGGTAGCTTTCCAGGTATCCGGCCAGGTAAGTCTTGCCCAGCTGGATCATTTTCGGGCTTTCGGCGGGCCCGGCGCTCCAGGCATCATAGAGGCCATCGAGCGCGGGAATCTGGTATTTTTGCTGGAAAGCGGCGAAAGTATCAAACGAGGGGTTGGCGAAAAATGCGCCCACGTAGTTCGATAGCTGGACGTTGTCGTATGTCAGCACCAGCATATGGCAGAATGCGGCGCCCAGGCCGCAGATCATATAAAAGATCAGGAAGCGTTTCGGCCCCCAGACGTTCTCCAGCGTACTGCCGAACATCCAGAGCGCAAACATATTGGAGAACAGGTGGAAGAAAGATCCGGGATCATGCATGAACAGATGGGTAATGAACTGATGCGGCATGAACAGGTCCGAACCCCAGTAATGCAGGGCAAAGAGGGTGGACATATTGTAACCGTACATATTACCCAGGGTGACCTGCGCCAGGTACACCAATCCGTTAATGATCAACAGGTTCTTGATTACCAGGGGCAACATCTGGAATCTGCCGGGTCTAAACTCACTCATTTGCGTATATACTTAATCGTTAGTGATCCGTTTTCCTTTTTTAGTATCTCCGTTGCAACAGCACTACATTTTCTATGTGGTGGGTATGCGGGAACATATCTACCGGCTGTATTTTTTCGATCGTGTATTTTTCGTTCAGCAATGCCAGGTCCCTGGCCTGCGTTGCAGGGTTGCAGCTGACGTACACGATCCGCGGTGCGGCCACTTCCAGCAGTTTGGCTGTCAGTTTTTCGTGCATGCCGGCCCTGGGCGGGTCTGTAATGATCACGTCCGGAGCGCCGTGCGCGGCAAAGAATGCATCATCACAAATATCGGTCACATCCCCTGCAAAAAACGTAGCGTTATCCACGGCATTGGCGGACGCATTCTCCCTGGCATCGTCAATAGCCTCGCTGATCAGTTCTATACCGATCACCTTTTTTGCCTGCCGGGATACGAAAATGCCGATGCTGCCTGTACCGCAGTAAAGGTCATACACTACCTCAGCGCCGGTGAGCCCGGCAAAATCACGGGTAACCTTGTACAGCGCCTCCCCCTGGTAAGTGTTTGTCTGGAAGAACGATTTCGGGCCAATCTTGAAAGTAAAGTCTTCCAGCTTTTCCGTTACATACCCTTTGCCCGAGTACACTTTTGGCTCCAGGTCAAATATACTATCATTCTTTTTGGGATTGACGGTGTACAGCAATGTTGTGATCTCCGGAACGGTAGCCAGCAGATGATCCAGCAACGCTGTCCGCTCTGCTTCCAGTTCGTGGTGGATCACAAGGTTTACCATCACCTCGCCGGTGGTGCAGATACGCAGCACCAGGTTGCGCAACCAGCCTTCCTGGCGGCGGATGTCGTAGAAGGGGAGGTGATGCTGTTCCGCCCAGTCCCGTACGGTATTCTTGATAAGATTGGCGGGCTCTTCCTGCAGATGGCAGGTCTGTATGTCCAGCACTTTGTCAAATAGCCTGGGTATGTGAAACCCCAATGCGTTGCGTTTGGGCCACTCCTCTCCGGCCGCCCTGATCTCTTCGTCCGTCAGATAGGCTTTATTGGAGAAGGTGAACTCCAGTTTATTGCGGTAACGGCGTGTTTTGGATGCGCCGAGGATGGGGGAGATGGCGGGGAATTCCAGGTGCCCGATACGCTGCAGATTGTCTTCCACCTGCTGCTGTTTGTATTCCATCTGCTTTTCATACGGCAGCATCTGCCATTTGCAGCCACCGCAAAGACCAAAATGATCGCAGAACGGAGTGGTCCGTTCCGGAGAAAAGGTGTGCACCTGCGTTGCTTTTCCCTCCGCCCAGTCTTTTTTATTCTTGCTGAGCCTTACATCCACCACATCTCCCGGCACCACGCCACCTTCAATAAAGATCACTTTACCGTCTACCCGTGCTAATGCCTTTCCTTCGGCAGCATAGCCTGTTACGGGAACTTTTTCCAGAACTACGTTTTTTTTCCTCACGGGTGCAAAGGTAGGATGGTTTTCCTTACTTTTATTGCACCTATGCAAAATCTGCTATGCTTATTATGCTGCCTTTGCAGCGCTTTCACCCTTAAGGCACAGGGTTATGAGATCACCGTCAGGATCAATGGATACCAGTCCGGATACCTTTATCTCGGGCATTACATGGGCAAAACCACTTATGTGATGGATTCCGCCCGCATCAATGCGGATGGTGTAGCCGTTCTCAAAGGCGCGGAGAAACAGCCCGGGGGCATTTACCTGATCGTATTGCCCGGCAAGAAAAGGTATTTCGAGATGCTGATGGACGAGGTCCAGACCTTTTCCATAGTCGCGGACACGGCGGACCTGGTAGGAAAAACCGAGTATAAAGGGTCTCCGGACAATGATATGTTCAAGGCCTATAACCGTTTCCTGGCATCCCAGGGGGCGGCACGGGGAGAGATACAACGGCAGCTCGCCACAGCCCGTACGGCAGCGGATACCGCCAAAGTAGCCCCGCTCACCGCCGAACTCGGCAAAAAGCTCCAGGAGTATCGCGATGAAGTGATAAAACAACACCCCAAGTCTCTGCTGGCAGCCATTTTCAGGGCCATGCGGGAGCCGGAGGTGAAACCCATGGCGCGGAAAGCAGACGGCTCGCTGGATTCCACATACCCCTACCGTTACTTTAAAGCCCATTACTGGGATGATGTGGACCTGTCCGACGGAAGGCTTGTACGCACACCCATCATCGAAACAAGGTTGAACCGTTATTTTACCCAGCTTGTGGCTCCCGTACCCGATTCCGTGATCGTGGAAGCGGATGCGCTGGTGAAAAAAACAGGCGGGGATAAAGAAAGCTTCAAGTTCCTGGTATGGTGGCTTACGCTGCAATATGAAGCATCGCCCATCATGGGGATGGATGCGGTATTCGTACATCTTGTAGAGAAGTATTACGTAAGCGGCCAGGCATTCTGGGTAACAGAGGAGCAGAATCAGAAGATCATCGACCGTGCTTATACCATGGCTCCGAATCTCATCGGGCAGAAAGGAGCGCCTCTGCCGTTGCAGGACACGGCCGGCAAACCCGCATCCCTGTACGACATCAAGTCAAAATACACCATACTCGTTTTCTGGGACCCCACCTGCGGCCACTGCATCACCGAAGTGCCCCGGCTGGATTCCGCTTTCAACGCCAGCTGGAAGCAAAAGGGCGCGGTAATGTTCGGTGTCAAAACCGAAGGGACGCAGGAAGAATGGCTGAAGTTCATCAAAGAAAAAAAACTCAAGGGCTGGATACATGCCTGGGACCCCGGATATAAAAGCAATTACCGGCGTTTTTATGACGTGTACAGCACACCGCTCGTATATCTGCTCGACGAAAACAAAAAGATATTAGCAAAGCGCCTGGGTGTGGAACAATTGGAAGATTTTCTGCAACGGGCAATGCGGGAATAAAATATCAAACCGTCCTTTCGGGCTTCTGTAACAAATTGATTTTCATCATGATATAGGTTGATAAAAACCCTTTGGCACAGTCTTTGACTTTATCATCATAACCAAAACTTAAGGTTATGACGAAAAAGATAGTGCTATCACTTATGGCAGTCGGGTTGTCTGCAGCAGCAATGGCCCAGGTACGTGTCGGCATTAAAGGTGGGCTGAACATGGCAAATATTACTACAACAAACAGCGGAGCTGTTGACAATAGCAGAGTTTTACCTTCTTTTCATATCGGTGCCATTGCGGACTTTCCTCTTTCAGAGATTATCTCCTTTCAGCCTGGTGTTTTCTATACCGGTAAAGGCTCCAAGCTGGAAAGAGGGGACGACAGCAACGTTACCGGTTACTTCAGATCGGAAACAAACCCACGTTACATTGAGGTCCCTCTTAACTTTGTAGGCAAGATTCCCGTTGGCGGACAAACGAAACTGTTCCTGGGCGTTGGCCCGTATGCCGCATTTGGCGTAGGGGGACAGAATAAATATGAGTTTAATTCCCCGCTTGGTGAAATGACAGGTGAATCTTCCATCAAATGGGATGATGACACCCCCTTCACCGATGACGACCCCAACCAGGGCTTTGACAAATACAAGAGATTTGACTACGGCGGTAATATTCTGGCCGGTGTGGAGTTCGGCAACTTCCTGATCTCCGCCCAATACGGCCTTGGCTTAGGTAAAATACTGTCCGGTTCAGACAACAGCAGCAACGACAAGAGCAAAAACAGGGTATGGGCCTTCTCTCTGGGATACCTGTTAGGCGGCAACCGTTAAAGAATTTTGCTGTTCAGCACGATTTATACTGTCCCATTCATCCTGACATATAAGTTTTTCTAAAACAACAAAAGTAAATCATGAAAAAAGTACTGTTATCCGTAGCAGCGCTGTTCTTCGCCGGTGCATCCTTTGCACAGGTGAAGTTCGGTGTGACTGCAGGACCGAGTTTCTCCAGTTACACAAGTAAAGTAAGTGGGGACAAAGAAACCAGCAAACTGATGACTGGCCTGCGTGCAGGCATAACCGTGGATCTTCCGCTGGCAGATGAATTCTACATTCAGCCGAGCCTGCTTTATGTAGGTAAAGGCGGGATGATGGAGTCGGAGAACTTTGATCTGAAGCTGAAAACCCGTATCAATTACCTGGAGTTGCCGATCAATTTTATGTACAAACCGGAAGTAGGCAATGGCAATATCTTTATAGGGTTCGGCCCTTACATCGCATACGGTTTGGGGGGTAAAAGCGAGTTGGCGGACGATAACGGCAATAAGCTGAGCAGTGACATCGAGTGGGGCAATGACAACATGAGCCAGATGAAAAGGCTTGATGCCGGCGCCAACTTCCAGTTCGGCTATGAGTTCCCCATGGGCTTCAACATCGGCCTGCATACAGACCTGGGCCTGGTGAATGCGCGCGGTAACGGTGACGACGACAACTCCTTCCGGAATACTTCATTCGGGGTATCCGTAGGATATAAGTTCGGTGCGCGGTAAGTAAGGCAAGCAACTGATATACCGGCTGGTTAGGCATTACCATTAATTGTAATGCCTGACCAGCCGTTTTGTTTTGCCGGAATTTTTCTGCCGGCCGAACTTTTCCGATGAATGACTGTTATACATCTTGCCCCTGATAGCATTTTGAATGAGCGGTCTGCCGGGCGCCGGGTTATTTTTTTGTTATCGGCCGGCCTCCTTTGGCAGAGGGCTTTTATTTCGAAAATTTAAGCAGTATGTTTGGGTCATTATTCTTTCGAGGGACAGTCATTTACATTCATCGTTTAATTAACTGAAAGCCGCTGCATCCGAATACACCCAGCGGAAATTTAGGTACTCTCCTATTACGAAAACCCCCTGTTTAAAACCTTATCTGTATGAAGAGAGTTTTACTGCTTTTTATTGTTCTGATCTATGCATTCCATAGCAGCGGACAGGTGAGTATGGGCCTGAGGTCCGGCTACACCGCTGCGAGCCTGGAAGTGACCGGCGAAACCGGGGGCGGCACCGGGGAAACGGCGGGAGGGTACACCACCTTTCACGGCTGGCATCTTGACCTGGTGATAAACGTGCCCGTGTACGAGGGGCTTTATTTCCAGCCTGTTATCCGTTACATCACAAAAGGGACGGGTTTCGGCAGGCCGCAGCCCATTAAGCCGGAGCTGTCCGGTGCTTATGTGCCGGCCGGCAGCAAGTTGCAGCTCAACTACCTGGAGTTGCCGTTAAACGTCGTATATAAGTTCCCGTTAGGCAGCGGCAAGGTCACCGCAGGGCTCGGACCATATGTGGCCGCCGGCCTGAAAGGGCGTTATCATTTCAACATTGTGCAGAACGGGCGCAACATTACCAACAATTCAAAGCAGGTGCAGTTTTCGCGAAAGGCCAACGATAACCTGGCTGTTGTCAGGATGTATCCCTGGGATGCGGGGGCCAATTTTGCCCTGGGCTATGAATTCAACAATGGCATTATGCTGGGCGCCAACTACAGTATGGGAATGACCGATGTTGACCGCAGCGAATACACCACCAGCCGGAACCGTTACCTGGCCGTAAGTGTAGGGTTCCTGTTCAATCGCGAAGATTACTGAATAATTTCCCCGGACGGGGACGTTTCAAAAGATAAGACCTGAGGGAAACCAGTTCCGGAAGGTCAGAAAATAGCGGGTATTCCGGGTTTCCGGGGTATCCGCTTTTTTTATTCCGGCCATGGGGGTAAGGATATTTTGCCGCGTCTTAATAGCAGCAATACATCACAATAAGTTTCTAAACAAAAGGTGTGACAGTTATAGGGAAAAAATGCCATCGCGTATCTACGCAATGGCCATTTTTTTATTTGATAGATTCTACCACTTTACGGATCACATGCGGTTTGCCCAGGGTATAGTAGTGCAGGACGGGCATTCCGGCGGCTTTAAGTTCTTTGGATTGCTGGATGAGCCATTCCGTGCCCACCTGTTCCACTTCCTTGTCCGTTTTGCATTTCATGGCTTCAATGGCCAGGTCGTCCGGCATGTCCACATGAAATGTGCGCGGCAGTATGGTCAGTTGTTTTTTAGTGGTCAGCGGCTTCAGCCCCGGGATGATGGGTATTTTAATGTCCGCTTCGCGGCATTTGGCCACGAAATCGAAGAACTTCTGGTTATCGAAGAACATCTGGGTGACGATATAATCCGCTCCGGCCTCTACTTTACGCTGCAGGTATTTCATGTCCGTAGCCATATTCGGGGCTTCGAAATGTTTTTCCGGGTATGCCGCCACGCCGATGCAGAACTTCGTTTTAACACCGCCCATGAGTTCTTCCTCCAGGTAAATGCCGTTGTTCATCTGCGCGACCTGGTGAAGCAGGTCGATCGCATAGCGGTGGCCGTTGGGGTGCGGTTCGAAGAATGTTTCGTTCTTCGGGGCGTCGCCGCGCAGCACCAGCACATTGTCAATCCCGAGGAAAGCCAGGTCGATAAGGGCATTTTCCGTTTCTTCCTTGCTGAAGCCTCCGCAGATGAGGTGAGGCACGGCGTCCACATTGTAATGGTTCATGATGGCGGCGCAGATACCCACAGTGCCGGGGCGTTTGCGGATCTCCACCTTGTCGAAAGACCCGTCCGCACGTTTTTTGAACATATGCTCGCTGCGATGGTAGGTCACATTGATATACGAGGGCTTGAACTCCATCAGGGGGTCCAGGTGGTCGTAAATAGACTCAATGCTTTTGCCTTTGAGCGGAGGCAGTATCTCGAAAGATATCAGGGTGTCCTTTGCCTGTGCAATATGTTCAGTAACTTTCATCTGTTAATAATTGATTTTTTAGTGGCCAGATGAAACCTCGCATCACCATGCTTGGTTTCATAATATTTGGGTATTCTTGTAAAAACCTCGCAAAAATAGTATTTAGCCCAATAATTAACTAATAGCTGTTCAAACCGCTGTCCATTCACCGATTTTGTTATTTTTGCTAAGTTTCAATAATATGGCGTTAAAAATACACACACAGGAGCTGGTAAAGCGTTACCGCAGCAGAACGGTGGTCAACCATGTGTCCGTAGAGGTTACACAGGGCGAGATCGTGGGGCTGCTGGGGCCCAACGGAGCGGGCAAGACCACTACATTCTATATGGTAGTGGGCCTTGTGAAGCCGGACGAGGGGGAAGTGTTCCTGAATGAAGAGAATATTACCAAGCTGCCGATGTACAAGCGGGCACAGATGGGTATCGGCTACCTGCCACAGGAGGCCAGCGTTTTCCGTAAGCTGAGCGTGGAGGACAATATCGCTGCCGTACTGGAGATGACGAAGCTGAGCAAGGCGGACCAGAAGGAGAAACTGGAATCCCTCCTGGGCGAGTTCCGCCTGCAGCACGTACGCAAGAGCCCCGGAGATGTATTGAGCGGCGGGGAGCGCCGGAGAACGGAAATTGCCCGCGCACTGGCCGTTGACCCCAAATTCATACTGCTGGATGAGCCTTTCGCCGGGATCGACCCCATTGCGGTGGAGGATATCCAGGGCATTGTGGCCAAGTTGAAATACCGGAACATCGGTATCCTGATCACGGACCACAATGTACAGGAAACACTCTCCATCACGGACAGGGCCTATCTGTTGTTCGAGGGCAAAATACTGAAGGCCGGCACCGCAGAGGAACTGGCGGAAGATGAACAGGTGAGAAAAGTGTATCTTGGCCAGAATTTCGTACTTCGCCGGAAAGATTACCTCGACGAAGCCGCTAAGAATCAATAACCTATCAAAACCCTGGCAAAAACCGGTATGAAGATTTTAAGTCCAGCGCTGTCACAATTGGCCAGAATTCGCATGGGCCGCATTGAGCATTTCATGCAATATCCGCTGCAGATCCAGCAACAGGTATTCCAGAATCTGCTCAGCGCTGCGCAATACACCGAATTTGGCAAACAGTACGGCCTCTCCACGCTTTTCAGACTGGAGGAATTCAAGCAGCGGGTCCCGGTTCACAACTATGAAAGCATGAAACCTTACATCCAGCGTGTGATGGAGGGCGAGCAAAATGTGATCTGGAACACCCCCATCAAATGGTTCGCAAAATCCAGCGGCACCACAGCAGACAAAAGCAAATTCATCCCCATTTCCCAGGAAAGCCTCGATGAATGCCATTATCGCTCCGGGCGCGATGTTTTTTCCCTTTATTACAACAACTTTCCCGATTCCGATGTGCTCACCGGCAAATCGCTCGTGATCGGCGGCAGCCACCAGGTGAATAAACTATCCCCTGACAGTGACAGTTATTATGGGGACCTGAGCGCCGTGATGCTGCAGAACATGCCCTTCTACGGGCATATGATCCGCACGCCGGACCTGTCCATCGCGCTGATGGACGAATGGGAGGAAAAAATAGAACGGATGGCCAATGCCGTCATCCACGAAAACGTGACCTCCATCGCCGGTGTGCCTACATGGACCATCGTGCTGATCAAAAGGATATTTGAACTGACCGGCACAGACAACCTGGCCGACGTCTGGCCGAACCTGGAACTGTACATGCACGGCGGCGTGAGCTTCACGCCCTATCGGGAACAGTTCAAAAAACTGATCCGCAAGCCGGGGATGAACTACCTGGAATCATACAATGCCTCCGAAGGCTTCTTTGCCGCCCAGGATGTGATCGGCGAAGAAGGGCTGCTGCTGTTCCTCAACCACGGCATCTTCTATGAATTCCTGCCGATGGAGGAATATGGGAAGGATTTCCCCCGCACCTTGCAACTGCATGAAGTAGAGACAGGCCGGAACTATGCCCTTATCATCAGCACCAACGGCGGTCTCTGGAGATATCTTGTGGGTGATACCATCCAGTTCGTGTCCTTGTCGCCCTTCCGCATCAGGGTGAGCGGCCGCACCAAATCTTTTATTAACGCTTTCGGTGAAGAACTGATCGTAGATAATACGGATAAAGCTATTGCAAAAGCCTGCGAGGAAACCGGCGCTACCGTGAACGACTATACGGCGGCTCCCGTTTATTTCAGCGATGAAGGCAACGGCGGGCATGAATGGCTGATAGAGTTCGAGAACAGGCCGGCTGACATCGAGCGGTTCATAGACGTGCTGGACGACACGCTCAAAGCCATCAACTCCGATTATGAAGCCAAACGGCACAAGAATATTGCGCTGTACCGCCCCACTGTGCATCTGCTGGAAGCGGGCACTTTCACCGAATGGCTGAAAAGCAAGGGCAAACTGGGCGGTCAGCATAAAGTTCCACGACTGAATAATGAAAGGAACGTATTGGAAGAGATCCTTCGTTTTATTGAAAAACACTGAGCGACAGGATAATTTTTCTATTACCTTCGTTCATCAAATTAAAGCTAAACCTATCTGTTAAAAAATGAAATTACTTAACAACAAAGTAGCCATCGTAACAGGCGCCAGCCGTGGGATCGGTGAAGCGATAGCGCTGAAATTCGCGGATGAAGGCGCCCATGTTGCATTTACTTATGTTAGCTCGGACGAAAAGGCGAAAGCGCTGGAAGCAAAACTGATCGCCAAAGGGGTGAAAGCCAAAGCCTATAAAAGCAATGCCGGTGTTTTTGAGGATTGCGAAGCCCTTGTGAATGATGTGATGAAGGAATTCGGTACGGTGGACATCTGTGTGAACAATGCCGGTATCTCAAAAGATAACCTGCTGTTGCGCCTCAGTGCTGAACAGTGGGATGAAGTGATGGACGTGAACCTGAAGAGTGTATTTAATATGACCAAGCTGGTGATGCGCCCGATGATGAAAGCCAAAAGCGGCAGCATCATCAACATGAGCTCTATCATCGGTATAAAAGGGAATGCCGGCCAGAGCAGCTATGCGGCATCAAAGGCGGGGATCATCGGTTTTTCCAAATCCATCGCGCAGGAGATCGGCAGCCGCAATATCCGCGTGAATGCAGTGGCGCCGGGTTTTGTGGAAACGGATATGACGCATTACCTGAAAGATGGCGAAGGCGCGAAAGCTTACCTGGACCAGATCCCGCTGGGCAAGTTCGGGTCTCCGGAGGATATCGCGAATGTATGCCTGTTCCTGGCTTCCGATATGGGGGCGTATGTAACGGGGCAGGTGATCAGTGTTTGCGGGGGGTTGAATACGTAATAGATTATTTTTTATATGTCGGCCGCAGGTTTACAGCCTGCGGCTTTTTTTATTGTGTTAAAAAGTGGAATACAGAACAATGCCGGATTAAGTTGCATTTTTCAAATAATAATGTATTTTTAAAGTATTGTTTAAGCCGTAGCCCGATTATCTATGAAGTATATTCTAACTCTTGTCTTATTATTCGTTTTAAGGGTACATACTTTTTCCCAGGTTGATCTGTCAACTGGCAAGGCGGAATTTTCAACGCCTCTTTTCAGCTATAATGACCCAAATAGATTAAACTATGGTCTTGTTCTGAACTACACAGGAGGGGGCGGTGTTAAAGTTGATGAAATTGCTTCTGAAGTTGGGCTGGGCTGGAATCTGAACAGCGGAGGGGTCATTAGTCGTCAGCAGAATGGAGAACCAGATGACCAGCACAGAAGTGGAGTTACATATCTGTTAAGCGGGTATCTTTACTCGCAATACGCTCCGGGAAGTGCTTGCAGCAAAAGACTTGGATGGGTTCCCATTTCCCAGTTTTATGATCAGGTTAATTTTCTGGATAGTGACGCTGCGGACAAAGAGCAGGACATTTTTCATTTTAATTTCAATGGCAAATCTGGTTCATTTGTTATTGGAAAGAATAACGAATGTGTTAGCCTTACTAACTCCAGGTTGAAAATAACGAAAGTAGATGAAGATATGTCTGCCAATAATATTGTTACCCGGATTACGAAATTTATTATTACAGACGATGACGGCATTCAATATATATTCAATGAGAAGCAGCTAAGCAGGCTTTACAAATATGGGGACACTCATACTAGCATTGGCGTTACCCCGGAATTTAGTACGCCCGGATTTTGCTCGTTAAGCCAGGAAGGATATTTATTGACAGATTATTCTATAGTGACCGATTGGTATCTGTCTGAAATTAAAAACCCGTTGACCAATAAAAGTATAGTTATAAACTATGAAGGATATGATCTGTCATACCTGGGCGCACGGCGGCCATTTTTCACCAGATCATATATGAATGGGGAATACAGAACCAATATTGTTGATGTACGTCAAAGATTTATTGGTGTTTTGAAACGAGTAAGCAGTGTGTTGTTTCCCAATGACAGGAAGATAGAATTTGAGTATAACTCCTACGACCGGGTTGACTTACCGGGATCGAGATCATTGAACAAGGTACTTGTTAAACAAGGGGCAACCTTGCTATTTGGATATCAGTTTGGTTACAAATACTTTTCGAAAGGGGATCTTAGGGACGTTACATATACGTTTCCAAGCGCAGAAGCTCCAAATGCCAGAATGTGTTTAACTTCTTTCCGAAAGTTCGGGCCAAATGATTTTTTTGACCAGCCATACGAGTTTACGTATTATCAGGGCCCAAGCTCTACAGATAAGGAAAATTGGGTGCCTCCTCGAAATAGCATTATGCAGGATTATTTCGGATACTATAATAATATTCCCGAAGGAGCTTATGAAGGAACTAATCAATATCAAACGGCGGATTTTACCTTTCACAACCTTCACAGAAAATTTCATACTCCAAGGAACAACCTACCTTATAATGATCCCGGGAGGCTTCCCGGTGGGGCAACTCACATTTATGTTGCCGCGAAAAACGGTGCATTAAAGAAGATAAAATTGCCAAATGGAGGCTTCATGGAGTTTGAATACGAGCCGAATACAGCGCAATCTTCATCAGGTCAGAAAGTTATGGGAGGTGTGCGCGTAAAGAAAGTTATTTTGAATGATGGATTGAGTGGCACTAATGATATGACCACCGAATATAAGTATGTTCGGGAAGATGGAACAACATCCGGTTGGGGATATGAAGAGCCAGTATTGACGGGCACAAGAAGAGCAATAAGCAAACAACCTGCTGGTGGAAACTACTATGTATCTACAGTTGTCTACGCATTAGCCAGGGCTCCAATCGGAGGAAAGTTCATTTATTTCAACAATGGGGCAAGCATGGTTCATCAGGATAAATCTTATTCTGATCAATCAAATAGTGCTATTATATCTATTGTTAAAACGTTTTTTATTTACGTTGCACTGCAAATTTTTAATGGAGGAGGAGCGACTATCACAATTGATTCTGATATAGCTGTAACAGTTCCATTTACGGCTCATAACCCGCTCCCGTTCTCATACTCAAGAGTGGAAGTATATAAAGGCAGTTCAACGGACTATATAGGTAAAACCGTTTATGAATATACTTCCCCCGAAGATTACCCCCTTCTGGTCCCGGTACTTGAGAAACCGTATTCAGGCAGGCCCCGGTTTATGCCATGGGCATATGGGCTATTAAAGCGAATGACAGTGTACACTAAAAATAATCGAATTGTAAAAGACATATTTCATAAGTATGCTATTTACTCTTCGAACATGAACAGTGATTTTGCAAATAGTAAATGTCAACCATTACAGACGTACATGTCTACATTGGCAGACGCGGAAGCAGGGCAGCATTATATTACGTTCAACAGCGACTTTTATTTTCAAATATCGGGGAGATCGGAGTTAGTTTCAACTGTTGATAGAACATATGATCTGACAGGGCACTATAAAGAATCGGTTTTAGACTATTCGTATGATCCAGACAGCTACCTGATAAAGAAGATCAGTACTAGCAATGATCGTGGGGAACTGGTGGAAAAGAGAGTTTATTACCCCCAGGATTATACTGTTGCCGGTGTTCTTCAGCAAATGAAAGCTGCCAATATTGTTGGTGAGCCGGTTTCAACTGAAACATGGCTTTTCAAAACTCCTTCAGACCCCCGTCTCATGGAATTGAACGTGAAGGATTTTCAAGGTATTTCAAATGGCGACTTCATGCCGGTGAGGAAATATGAGTTGCAAACAGCGGCTCCTATACCAGAATCAGTGATTCAATCTTTTAATCCGAGTCAACTTATCAGAAATACTACGTATATAAAAGAAGACAGTTACGCAACGTTTAATAGCAACGGATCCCCATCGCAAATAATTCAGAAGAATCATTTGGGAAGCATTATTTATGACGCGGCTGGTATGACCGGCATCGCAACGGTAGAGAATGCTTCAATATCCAATATAGCGTTTACCAGTTTTGAGGCGGGTGAACCAGGAAACTGGACAATTGTCGGTTTACCACAATATGTCAGTGATACAACTGTCCCTACAGGGATCCGATGTTTGTCAATACAGAGTGTTACCAGGCTTGAAAAATCGGGTTTGGAAGCCAATCGAAAGTACCGGGTGACGTATTGGTCAAAAAATGCTAGTATTTCTGTGACAGGGGGAACATTGCTGGAAAATAAAACGGGCAACACAATAAATGGATGGACTTTTTGTCAACTCCTGTTTTCAGGCGCACAAGCCATTTCGATTTCTGGAAGTGGGTTGATTGACGAAGTGCGCCTGTTCCCGTTGGGTGCCAGGATGAATACAATAACGCATGATGAGGGCGGGAATGTCACCTCGGAATGTGCGACTGACAATACGGTGTTAAAATATGAATTTGATGAATTGGGCAGGATAAAATACACTAAAGACCAGTATGGAAATATTCTCAGATACATGGAGTATCATAATAGACAACTATAAAGAAAAGAATCAAAAGTTACACCCTAAACCTGTACAATGCAGAATTTCATCTTTAGAATTGCCTTGTTTTCCCTTGTGCTTCAATTTGGGTGGACAGAATATGTATGTGGCCAGGCAAATATTTCGGGACCTACTACCGTTCATGTAAATTCGACTTACACATACGTTCTGTTTGGCGGTTCCGGAAACATAATGTGGGTAGCCCCACCAGGCGGCAATATTGTCTCGTACGGATCGGGTAACCAGTCGGTCACCATTCAATGGACGCAGACGGGAATTTTTGAACTGGAGGCGTATTATGGCGGCACCTTTGATCCTGCAACGCTATCTGTGATAGTTGCTACTCCACTGCAAGGCGGCACAATTGGATCCCTGAAACCATCCTGGGTGTACGGAGAGGAAATGGAGGTGCTTACAAATGTCACGCCCTCCACGGGAGGTGCTTGTGCTGTCCCTAATTCACCATCATCAGTATCATATCTATGGGAGCACTCTTATGATAATGTGGTATTCAATTACATACCTGGGGCAACATCACCCGAATACAGGGCAAAAGAACCCATAACAAAAACTACATATTATAGACGTAGAGCGTATTGCGGTTCAGAAGAGGCGTCTAGCAATACTGTTACGGTAAATGTTCAGCCTTTGCTGGTTGCAGGACGAATCGCGTCGTCACAGGTGATTGGTCCTTCCGGTACTCCCACTGCGCTAGCAGGTGTTGATAATCCAGGTGGTGGAACAGGTACTTTTACCTACCAGTGGGAACAATCTTTGGATGGACTTGCCTGGAACCTCATAAATGGAGCAACGGGAAGTTCTTACCAACCGCCGTCACTTTCACAGAATACCTTTTATCGCAGGAAGGTAGTGTCGGATGTTCAGACGAGATATTCAAATACAGTAAAAATTTTGGTTAAGAATAATATTGTACAAAATAAACCGGCAAATACCATAGTAAACCCTTCTGAAGCGGAAAGAACTATTCCTGATTACTCAGGCATTACATCCAGCCATCTGAACAAGGTCTCACAGTATGATATTTCCAGACCAGGTGTTACCAATGAAGCACAGGTTCTTGCCCTAACACAAAGAACGGATTTCAAAAGAACAACAGCGTACATTGATGGCATCGGGAGGATGTTGCAATATGTTCTACATAAATCAAGTACCTCCGGGAAAGATATTATAGATTTTGCAGTCTATGACAAATATGGCAAACAAACCGTAAAATTTTTACCCTACCCGGCCTCAACGGATCAGAATAATGGAGGAAGCTTCCGTACCAATGTAGCATCGGAACAGGAAGCCTTTTATGATGGCCTTACACAAAATTCAGAAGGATACTATTATAGTGCTTATCAGGCGGAGCAATCCGAATTCAGCAGGATCAGTCAGGTGATGGCTCCTGGCAAAAGTTTTGCCGGACAAAAGTCAGGAAATCGTGAAGAAAGCCGTATTAGCAATACTTTTGATAAAGTCCGTCTTTGGACTATAGGAGATGAAGAGGGGGCATTTCCTGTCAGCTTAGAGGAGTATGGTTCCGGTAGACTAACCGTAAACGTTCATACCACAGCCCAGGAAGAAACAGTGACAACATATCTTGATGCCAAAGGGAAGGTAGTATGCACATCCCTGAAGTCCGGCATTACAGATATGGAAGATGAAGGCATCCGAACCTACTATGTGTATAATGATCTTGGACAATTAAGGTATATTATTACTCCGCAAGCGCTTAAATACTGCAAAACAAATAACATTTGGGACCTTAATGCATCCACAGCAACCAGGAATATTGCGAAGGAACTTTGTTATAGGTATTATTACAACAACAAAGGATGGTTAATACAAAAGCAGTTACCGGGTGTTGAAGGAGGTGCAGAATATTTTATTTATGATTCCAGAGGCCGGCTGGTTTTTGCCCAAAATCCATTGATGCGTGCTACAAATCCCGGTCAATGGGTACTTTATTTTTATGATGAGTTGGACAGGCTGCTTATAACAGCATTATATACTGATCCATCAGCAACGTATTCCAGTCTTGAAGCAATGCTTGACACTCCTTCAGGAAATGTAAGCATTGTTCATACGCTTCCGCCCATTGAAGATCTTTATATAGATACAAGAGATGTAAGTGTACCAAAATATGAAGCAACCAAAAGCATAAATATTCTTTCAGGTTTCGAAACGGAAGCTGGCGCAAATATTACATTTGAGATAAGCGCTACCCCTACTCCCCGAACAGAGACTTTTATAGTCAATAACCCTGTTCCTGATATCTCAGGATACGAAGTATTAGCCATTTTATATTATGATAACTACGACTGGTCTGGAGCCCACCCTTTTAGCACAGCATTTCAGAACACCGGCGGAAGCAATCCGTATGTTGAGGCTGTTATACCAAGGCGTATTGCTACCGGGAAGCTAACAGGCGTCAGGCAGGCAGTCAGGGAGAAGGGCATTATGCTCAGCACAACCATTTATTATGATGAATATAGCAGAGAAATACAGAGCCATTCAGAAAATATTGCAGGAGGTGTGGATGTTTATACAACTCAGTATGACTTTTCCGGGAAAGTTGTATCAAGCTATATTCATCATAAGAATCCGCAATCCGCCAGTACCCCTGAACTCAATGTATTGACAAAGTTCATATATGAAAACGGTGACCAATTGAAAGAAGTGCATCACACATTGGTAGGGCAGCCAGGAATGAGCGAAAAAATACTGAATTCGTTTACTTATGATGAAAGAGGAGCCGTAAAAACCCAGACCCTTGGTAATCTCGAAGCATTGAATTTCGATTATACGCTCCACGGGAACTTGAGCGGGATTAATGCGGGGTACTCCCGAGATAAAGGAGATCCACATTATTTTGGGATGGAGATTTTTTATGATAAAGGCTTTGAAGCTACCAGAAAGGATGGTGGAATTGCGGGCGTTACGTGGAGAAGAAGAGGAAATGATGATGAGGCCCACGCATATGGATATAAGTATGATCATGCAGGACGTCTGGTAAAAGCAGACTATACCCAAAACACTGCAGGTACCTGGTCCAGCGATTTGGCGGATTTTAAAGTCGCAATTCCTGCATATGATGATAATGGGAATATTAAACAAATGACCCAGGATGGAATGTTGCTCGGCAATGTCAAAGCTGTTCTGGACAATTTGGTATATCAATATGAAAACAATGAATACAGCAATCGGCTAAGATCAGTTACCGATGACAAAGGAAACCAACAGCAGGGGGATTTTAAGGATTTTAATGACGGCGGAGCAGACTACTTTTATGATGTTGAGGGGAATATAATTAAGGATAAGAATAGAGGTATTTCCATCTCGTACAATTATTTGGTAAATAAGCCCGCTAAAATATCTTTTGATGATGACCCCGGCAAAAGTATTGAATATGTGTATTCCGTAAACGGAAATAAGCTACAGCAAATTGTAAAATCGGAGGGAATCACTACCACATATTCATACATTAATGGATTTATTTATAAGAATAATGAACTGATGCTGTTCCCGCATTTTAGCGGCCGTGTCAGAAAAAATGCAAATAGCCAATGGATATATGATTACTTTATACAGGACCATGTGGGGAATGTACGAACTGTGATAACTGAGGAAACAAATATAGTCCCGTACAGAGCAACGCATGAAGTAACTCCCCAACCTACACCACCTGTTCCCGAACGGGAGATGTTTAATTTTGCAGTTGAACCGGAGAATATACCTGTAGGGCATAAATTCTACGACTATGCGGGCACTAATAGAAAGTTTATCAAACTGAATGGAAATACACCGGAAAGGAGAATTGGCACAAGTAAAGTGCTTCGCGTGATGGCTGGAGATAATATAGAAGTTGGAGTAATGTCATATTATGCCCAGAATTCTCCCGATAATAATGTGCCCAACCAGCCGGTAAATCAGATCCTTTCCCAATTGGTGAACGCATTTTTGGGGTCTGCCACGACAGTTATACCTAATGGTCATGGTAACTTACTCCAAAGTACCAGCAACGGAACAGTGCTGAATACACAGGATATTTCCTCTTTCATCTCAACCAACCAGGGCAATAATCCAAGTTCTCAGGTACCGAAAGCATACTTGAACTATGTTTTATTTGATGACAACTTCAAAATGGTGACAGGCGGCGCATTACGTGTCAGCCAGCCTGATGCCATCACCCCATTGGCCGCACAATTAAGCATAACAAAGAATGGCTACGTATATGTGTATCCTAGTAACGAAAGCCCGACAGATGTATATTTTGATGATCTGATAGTAAAGCACACAACAGGTCATTTGCTTCAGGAAGATTCCTATTACCCGTTTGGGTTATCTATTAGGGCCTTGAGTAGTAAGGCATTAAACCGGGAAAAGAATAACTACCTGTTCAATGGCATTGAAAAGTTATCCGAGTTTGACCTTGAGATATATGATGCATTTTATAGAAACCTGGACCCACAAATAGGCAGGTGGTGGCAGCGTGACCCTGCATCTGAAAAGTACGCGTCTCATTCGCCGTATAATCTTAGTGGGAATAACCCTGTTAATTATTCAGACCCATTAGGTGATGATTGGTTCAAGGGGCGTGGAGATGCTTATATTTGGTTGGAGAGCACGGATATGCGTGTAGTTTACAATGGTGAATTATGGGAAAACATAGGTAAAGTACTGAAAATAGAGAAAAACGGGCTTTCTCACCTTTTTATAGGGAAAGATTTAACGCATATTGGCCTGGTTGATGGAAGTGAAGGAGCAACCCCTTTTCATAGCGGACAACAGGAGTTCGTTCGTTTCCTTGTCGCAAATATTGATGCAGAAGTGGTCAATAACCTTCAACGAGACATGCTCAGGGGAAAGCTGAAAAGGGAGACTACATATGCAAAGGGTATATATGGTGGAGTTCCTGCTGAGCGAATTGACCAGTTGAGGCGTGAAGTTAGTGAAGAGTTTATTCCGTCCCTCAAGGATGCTTACGCTGCAAAAATTTCCGGCATTGACCCCTCTACTTTTGGGTATGCAATAAACCCGCTTGCCAGGGCAAATTATGCGGGAGCAAGAGCAAGGACGGTATTTACGAATGATGAGGCTATGAGTTTGTTCTCTAAAACCGGGTTCGAAGTGGCAACCGCATGGGCCGGGTCCCTTTCTTTTGTCAAACCGCAGTTTAAGGCTGCTACAAGGGCGATTGTTAAGGAAGCGGGACGGGGATTTAAGTCTTTTTCAGCGTTTAAAAGAGCAATGGGGCCGGCCGGAGAAGGCCTGGCCTGGCATCATATAGTAGAACAACATGCGGATAATATTGCAAAGTTTGGAGCCGAAAATATTCATAATATAAACAATCTTATTAAATTGCCACATGGCGCAGGCTCAATTCACGCTAAAGTAACGGGACATTATAACTCCCTCATGCCTGGTACGAGCATGCGGGTTAGAGATCACGTAAAAACATTAAGCTTCGAGCAACAGTACCAATATGGAATAGACGTATTAAAACGATTTGGATGGACTCCTTGACAATAAGAGAAAATATAAAGGCGAAATTTCTGGATAAAGCCATAGAGCATGGCAACGCCATATCGGTTGGCGACCATAAAAAGGCAAATAAGATTCACAAAAAAATACAAGCCTTGTATAATCAAGCAAAAGAACAGAACCAAGCTGATGTTTTTAGTGAATTGCTTGACAACGCTGATGAAAATGTTAGACTTTGGGCAGCCACATTTACTTTAAAAGTATTTCCTGAATTAGCTGAGAAATCCTTAATAAGTTTGTCGGAATTATCAAGTATAACTGGTTTATCAGCAAAGACAACACTTCATTTGTGGAAAGAAGGCAAGCTAAATTTACTTTAACAGAGGAAGCTGTCAGTATAGGTAAAAAAAGACAGTCGGGGGTTACGGTCGTATCTCTTATTCCGGTAAATCAGTCCGTTTTCAGAAGCTTTTGTTATAGACGGCATCGACTTTATTTCTATAGGAACAGCACCGATTATTAAATGCGCTGCTTCAGCAATTCCAACAAGGCAAAAAATTTTCAAACAGCTTACCCGGCCAAGTATGATTGGCCAACTGGACCTCGTTCTAAATTCCTATAGTCGCTTTTCTTGACGAATATGGAATCCGATCCCGTACTCGTTAAGAAGTTATAAATCTAATTGATTAGTTGTTTGAGGCATTCATCCGCATCCATGATGAGAAATTCTCACATCTGTCGCACAAACCTCAATACCCCTTCCCCGCAATCTCCACCCTGAACATCTCTATGCACTTCCGGTCCTGCATCGTTACAAAAACCGTTTTCCCGTCTTCCCCGCCGAACACCAGGTTGCTGCAGGATTTGCCTTTCAGCGGTATTTCCCGGATCTGGTCGCCGGCCGGGGAAAGCACCACGATAGTGCCTTTACCGTAACGGGTGATATACAGGTTGCCCGCTTTATCGCACTTCATGCCATCCAGCCCGAAATCCGGGAAAACAGCAAAGAGTTTTTTATTGGAAATGCTGCCATTTTCGGCCACATCGTACTTCCAGACCTTGCGTTGTACGCTTTCATTGAAGTACAGCACTTTTTCATCAGGACTCAGCTCAATACCATTGGTGGTACCAAGGCTATCCGCCAGCGGAAAGGGCCTGCCCCCTTTGAGAATGATCCAGAGCTTGCCGGTGCCGTCTTTCCAGTTGGGATCGGAGGCGTAGAGGTGGTCTTTTTTGCTGATGCAAAGATCATTGGGCTGGTTGAAAGCCGGGTTATGCAGATAGGTGCTGATCTTCTTTGATTTCATATCCACCTTCAGCACTTTATGCCCTTTGAAGTCGGCCAGGAACATTTCCCCGCCCTTGCGGGAGAATTGAATGCTGTTGGCGATGCTGCCTTCCGGCAGGGTCACGAAAATCTCGCCGGTACCGTCTTTGGCGATGGCGCCGACAGTACCGTCCTGCCCGAAGTTCACCACATAGAGATTGCCGTTTTTATCGAAAGCCGGGCCTTCTATATTCGAGGAAAAAAGATTCTCGGCCGTGAAATCTTTGGCGGTGTACAGGGAATCCTGGGCGGATGCGGTAATAACGCCAAGCAGGCAAAGGGCAGTGAGCAGCTGTTTCATGCAGGTAAATTAAATTTTTTTAACGGAAAATTTCCAAATGCTCCTAATTTGCAGCCCGTATGATTCATGTATCAGATATCAAAGACCTGGAAAGGCTCACGATCCACAAGGTGGGCAACGCCACGAATGAAGACCCGCTGGTATTGTCGCAACAGCCACTGGAGCTGAAAGACGAGACCATCGGCGCCCTGCTGCTGAGCTATTTCATCCAGCCCTTCACGAACAATGCGGAATATTTCCGGTTTTACCATGAAGCGGATATTCAGCTCAATGAAGTGTACAAATATTGCAGCCTGATCTTTGAAGACCCGGAAAACTTCCAGGAACAGTCGGTCAACATCGCCAAACATCTTTATAAACACTCTACCCACCCCAAGATCAAAGGGGGAGAATTATACATTGTGCATTTCTCAAAATGCCAGGTGGATGGGGAAGAAGTGGAGGCGATCGGCATTTTCAAGTCGGAGAACCGGGATACTTACCTCAAAGTGTTCCTCAGTAATGACAATTATGAGGTGAATTATGATGATGGCATCAATATCAACAAACTGGACAAAGGCTGCCTGGTATTCAACGTGGGGAGGGAAGAAGGATATAAAGTGAGTATTGTGGACAGCATCAGCAAACAGAACGAAGCGGTGTACTGGAAAGATGCTTTTCTGCAGGTACAGCGGCGGGAGGACAGCTACCACCAGACGGAGACCATGGTGAGCATCTGCCAGCAGTTCATCCAGAAGAAGTTACCGGAGGAATTTGACATGAACCGGGTAGACCAGATAGAGCTGCTGAAAAAATCCGCTACCTACTTCAAGGAAAAGGAACAGTTTCAGGCAGATGAGTTTGCCGAAGAAGTGCTGGGGCACCCTGATGCAGTGGATGCTTTCCGGAATTACCGGGAACATTTCCGGGATGAATACCGGCTGGATGTGCCGGACGAATTTGATATTTCCTCTCCCGCGGTAAAGAAACAACAGCGGGTCTTTAAAAGCATCCTCAAGCTGGACAGGAACTTTCACGTCTATATCCATGGCAACCGCGAGATGATCGAGAGAGGATTTGACGAAGAACGGAACATGAATTATTACAAGTTGTATTTCGAGGAGGAGAAGTAAACGGGTGCATACCATGGAACCCCTTCATTGTTTTCCTGCGGATCGGGTGCAACTGGCAGATCAGTTGCTTCCTTATTGTGACCTGCGGTTGACCGGTCTTCGGCCGTCCGGAGTCACTACCAGTTCAGCTGCTTCCTTATCCTGCTCAGTTCCTGCAAGGCATCGATGATCTGTTTGTCATACGCGTTCCCACCTTCACGAAGGGTCCTGTAGCTGTAGGCAAACATGTTCCGCTGTGTCACAAAAAGCCTGCGCATGATCCTGTTGCGCTCCCGCGCGTCCCGGCTAAGGGACAGGGAATCGATCTCATCCATAATGCGCAGGTTCTCATCCATATAATAAATACCAAAATTCCGCAGCCATTTTTTCCGGGCTTCCTCGGATACTACGCTGTAACTGCCCTGCGCCATGGTAAAATTGTATCCGAGCGTTTCCACTTTTGCGATGTAGATGCTGACATCGCGCGGCAGGGCAAAGTAAACAGCCAGGATAAGCATGAGGATGGCAGATGTTGCCACCCGGGTGCTTGTTGCCCGCCTGGAGGGATCTATAAGGCCGGGATACAACAGCCACGCCATGAGCATACCGCAGAGCAGGCCGCTGATATGTGCGGCATGGTCTATCCGGTTGGTGAAGAAAACGAGCGACAGCCGGAGGATGATGTAAATACCGATGCTGATGAGCAGTGCGCGGCGTTCTCCGGGGGGTAGCAAACGGCGCAGCAACAGCATGAGTATAAACCCGAACAGGCCGAACATGGCGCCGGAAGCCCCGATGGAGGGCGTAATGTCATACCACCACAGGCTGCCCAGGGCCGAAACGACAGCGCAGGAGAGATACAGCAGGAGATAGCGCCATTTGCCCAGCAGCGGCTCCAGGTAAACGCCGCAGATCATGATGCCGTACATATTGAAGAAGAGATGGAGCAGGTCCGCATGCAGGAAAGCAGCGCTTAACAGCCGCCAGGGCTGCCCGAACAGGGTCACTTCCTTGTAGTTGGCGCCGAAGGTTTCCAGCAGGCCGGTATCTATCATCCACCAGGCGCCTCCCTGGTAGAGCGTGACCAATGCCAGCAGGAGGTATATCACCACATTCAGCCCGATAATAACGGGTGTGATGTAATAACCGCTGACCGGCCGGAACACCCCGAAAGGCCCTTTTACCACCTGCCTGCTGTGGCTGAGTTGCGGAGCGATTGCGAATTGCTCTTCCGCTATATCTGCCAGTATTTCGGGACTGATGGTGAGCCCGGTTTGCGTGATGGCTTCCACCAGCCGCCGGATATTCTGCCTGTTGCGGCCAAAATCCAGCACCTGTGCGCCGGTGGAGAAACTGAACAACTCCAGTTCTCCGTCTGCTGTCAGGGTTACGCTCACCTGTTCATTCCAGGAGCGCAGGCTGAACGGGGTGAATGCGGTGATGCCATTTGCCGTGATCGCGGATATTTCCCAGCCCAGATCTGCCATGGCCATCCGGGTAATGAGCAGTTGTTCCGCCAGGCTGCGGTTTTCCAATGTGAATGTGGTGCTATATCGGGGAGGGAATCCGATCATTTACGGGATAATAAATCCGGGCGGTGGTATATTTGGTTCAGTCGTCCTGCCATGTTCCTGCAAGAAAAGAGGGTGTATCAAAATGATGCACCCTCTGGTATAATACGGTTCAATATTGCTTTTTATTGTTTGGGGTCCGGTTTCCGGGGAGGCCGGTTACGGTTCCTGTTGTTACCGCCCTGGCCACCAGGCTGTTGTGGTTTGTCTTCTCCCGGCACCCGTGGTTCGCGGTTTTCCTGGCGGGGAGGCCGTTCGCTGCGGGGCTGGCGTTGTTCACGTTGTTCGCCGGACTGCTGCGGCCGTTTTTCCCTTTGTTCGTTCCGCCGGGCTTCCCTGGGTTCTCCGGCTTTTTGCTCGGGGCGCGGGCCTTTTTGTTCTCCCCGTTGCGGCCGCTCTCCTCTTGGAGGGCGTTGCTGGCGGTTATCCGGACGTTGCTCCCGCTGTTTTTGCGGCTCCTTCTGTTCGCTGCGTTCTCCGCGGGGCTTTTGTTCCTGGGGTTTTTGTCCCCCTTTATTCGGCCGGGCTTCTTTCTGGTCTTTCTGCTTTTCGCGGGATTTCTGCTTGCGTTTCTGCGAAGCTTTTTCCAGCGAGCGGAGGCTGATCTGCCCAACCACATCTGCAAAACCAAGATCTGCTTCCTTGGGTTTGGTGGTCACCACTTCCACTGCTTTCAGTTCATCCGGTTTGATGCCCTGCTTGTTCTGCTGGTGGATCTCCTTTACGCGGGAGATGGTCAGCGGGTACTGTTTGCTGCTGTTGTCATAAGAATACCACATCAGGCTTTTGAAGATATCCCGCTTCTGCAGGGTAGCTTTTCCTCCCGAGGTTTCGATGGTATCACAGTCATCAGGGAAATCTTTCAGGGCATCCAGGTAGGTATCCAGCTCGTAATTGAGGCAGCATTTGAGGCGGCCGCACTGGCCGGAGAGTTTGGCCTGGTTGATGGAAAGGTTCTGATACCGCGCTGCGGTGGTATTAACGGATTTGAAATCAGTGAGCCAGGTGGAACAGCACAACTCCCGTCCACAACTGCCGATACCGCCCACCTTGCCGGCTTCCTGGCGGGCGCCGATCTGGCGCATTTCCACCTTTACCCTGAACTCGGAGGCATATATCTTGATCAGCTCACGGAAATCCACACGATCATCGGCGGTATAAAAGAAAGTGGCTTTACGGCCATCAGCCTGAATCTCCACTTCGGCCAGCTTCATTTCAAGGCCAAGCCCACGGGCAATTACCCGCGCCTTGATCAGCGCGTCATGCTCCCGTTTCTTGTTCTCGGCCATACGGTTCATGTCTTCCTGGGAAGCACGGCGCAACAGTTTTTTCACTTCAGGAGTGTCTTCCACCCGCCGCTTCTTCATTTGCAGCTTTACCAGTTCCCCGGTAAGACTGACCATGCCCACATCAAAACCGCTGATGCCTTCCACGGCCACCATCTCTCCTTTTTCAAAGAGCTGTTTGGTGGAATTGCGAAAGAAATCCTTGCGACTACCGTTATTGAAACTAACTTCTAAAATATCAAATGGTGCTACGCTATCACTCAAGGGTATATTGGACAGCCAGTTGAACACATTCAACCTGTTGCAACCTCCGCTGCTGCATCCTCCATTACTCTTGCATCCCGACGGCTTCCCTTCCGCACCCGTACCACATCCGGCACAAGCCATATATTACGGTTTATTTTTATTATGAAATAATTATTATCCCTGCATTCCCAGGTCACTAAAAGTACATATTTACTTCCATAATCAAAAGTGAGCATAGGGAATGAAGGCACAAAGGTAAGGGAAATTGTTGACAGCTAGACCGGCAGGGGCTTTCCCGAAAAAATGTACTGCAAGCGGATGGACAGGGCATGGAACAGTATTTTGCCGTTGGCATTCCGCTCGATATGGTAAAAAGCATTGTCCAGCGCTTCCGCGAGCTGCTCCATTTGCCCGAGATTGGCCAGTTTCTTCAGTTTTTCCGCAAAATCCACCTCCTCGTCCGAGAAGGCCAGCTGGCTGCTGTCCATATACTGCAGCCGGAGGCTGTGTTCCAGTACGTTAATGAAATACCGGAGGAACTGTTTCTGGTTCTCCCGTCCCACTTTCGGGCTGGCCATATGGTCTACCCACTCCTGCAGGCCTTTGCGGTTCTGCATGAAAATGCAATTGAGCCAGGTGCGCAACAATTCATGATAATCATTATCGGAATGTTGCAATAGTTGCAGGGCTTCCCGGTAATTGCCGGAGGCGATGGTGGCGATCTGGCGGGCCCGCTGTTCCGGAGCCTGGTTGCGCTCCACGAGGGCTTTTACCACTTCGTCCTTCGACAGGGGAGGGATCTTGATCAGTTGTGTGCGGGAGAGGATGGTGGCCAGTATCTGCTCCTGGTTTTCGGCAACCAGGATAAAAATGGTATTGAGAGGCGGCTCTTCTATCAGCTTTAATAGACGGTTGCCCTCATTGCCAAGGTATTCCGGCATCCACATCAGCAATATCTTGTACGGGCTTTCGAAACTTTTCAGGTTGAGCCTGCGGATGATATCCTGGCATTCATGGGCGGTGATATTTCCCTGTTTGTTTTCCGCGCCGATGAACTGCAGCCAGTCGTACGCATTGCCGTAGGGTTGCTGCGAGATGAATTCCCGCCATTCGGCCGCATAGTCTGTACTAAGGGGTTTATCCCCGGTTTTACGGGGGACGACGGGATAGGAAAAATGGATGTCCGGATGAATATATTGCGCTGCTTTCCTGCAGGCGGCGCATTGCCCGCAGGCGTCCTGCTCCCGGCGGTCCTCACACACCAGGTATTGCGCAAAGGCAAGCCCTGTCGGCAGTCCTCCCGCACCTTCCGGCGCCAGCATAATCATGGCATGACTGAGGCGGTTATGGTTCACGGCATGTAACAGCTGTTGCCGCGTTGCATCCTGCCCGATGATCTCTGAAAAATACATGGGCGTAAAAATACTTCATTTTAACATTCGGGGAGGACGGCGATTTTATACCGGATGGCAAACCGGCCTGTTCCGGGAATAATACCGGCGCCCGCCTAGTGAATGGACAGGAAACAGACTTCAGAGAAAGTGCCGGTGGCGGTGATGACCGGTGCGGTGGTCCGGAAGAAATAGTTACCGGTTACGGTACGTCTTTCCGGGTTTACAGCCGTGATATGGATGGATGCGGTATCTGTTGTATGGAAGCTGTATTGCTGCCCTCTTCTGACGCCGATCAGTACGCGTCCTGTGGTGTCGCTTCCTGCTGTTCGGGAATAGGTATATGTCCTGGTGCCGATGGAGTCCTGCCGCAACTGGTCGTTCGTGAAATAGCCGACATCGGCCACATTCAGCACTACTTTAACGGTATCGATATATGCTTCCACACTCAGCAGCTTGAACCTGCCTGTGTTCCCGGAAGGGCGCAGCAGTGTGGAGCTGAGTATTTTCAAAGGATACAGGTTGCCGCTGTAGTGAATGTCTGCAATGGCGTTTTCACAGTTTTGCAGCGAAGGATCATCGGATTTCGAACACGTGGTAAAAAACAGGACAGCACAGCCCATGGCTGTGAGAGAAAGCAGTAGGCGTTTGGTCATGTATGCTTATTTTTCGATCGCGGCAATTATTTCCGGCGCGTCCGGCTGTGTCCTGGGTTTGAAAACAGCGATCAACTCGCCTTTTTCATCCAGGAGGTATTTCTGAAAATTCCAGGTCACTTCTTCCGGGTCCAGCTGTTTTTTCCGGCTTTCTTCCTGCAGCCATTTATACAGCGGATGGATGTCAGCGCCTCTTACGGAGACTTTAGCGGCCATCGGGAAAGTGACAGCATATTCTTTTGTGCAGAATGCCTTGATCTCCTGGTTGGAGCCCGGTTCCTGGCCACCGAAGTTGTTGGCCGGGAATCCTACGATCACCAGTTTGTTCTTGTATTTTTTATGCAGTTTTTCAAGCTCCGCATATTGCGGGGTGTTGCCACACATGGAAGCGGTGTTGACGATAAGGATCTTTTTGCCTTTAAACCCGGAGAAATCTATTTTTCCGCCGTCAAGTGATTCAACTTTGAAGTCATAGACATTGCCGAAAGCAAATGAAAAAAATGCGGAGAGCAGCATTAACTTGATCATGGCACGGATGATTTTTAACGTTGTGTTTCATAAAGTTAAGCATCCTTGCGCTAAAATCCATGTTATTCTAACGTGAACCCTGTTGCAGGTAATTTTCGAGCGGGAGGCGGTTGGTCAGGGAGCGGGCCAGCGTCATTTCATCGGCATATTCCAGTTCCCCGCCGAAAGCAATGCCCCGGGCGATGGTGGTGATCTTTACCGGCCATTCCTTCAGTTTTTTGGAGAGGTAATATATGGTGGTATCTCCTTCGATGGTGGGGCTCAGGGCCATGATGACCTCTTCCACGCCCTGCTGCTGCACCCTTTCAATCAGTGTATGGATGTTCAGCTGTTCCGGGCCGATGCCGTCGATCGGGGAGATGATGCCGCCCAAAACATGATACACACCGTTGAACTGCTGTGTATTCTCTATGGCGATCACATCCCGGATGCTTTCCACCACGCACACCACATTGGAATGCCGGGCGGTATTGGCGCAGATGCTGCAGGTGTCGTCATCGGACACATTATGGCAGTATTTGCAGAATTTGATCTGCCTGCGCATGCGGGCCACTGTTTCGGAGAACAGCTCTACCTGGGCGGTATCCTGCTTGAGCAGATGCAGCACCAGCCGGAGGGCCGTTTTCTTGCCCACGCCCGGCAGCCGGGCAAATTCATTAACAGCATTTTCTATCAGTGCGGAGGAAAAGATCATGTCACAAAGTTACAGATAACTACAGATTCACGTTAACGGGCACCGTCCAGTTCTTTTTGATGTTGATCTTGTCGTGGATGGGGAATACCTTTTCGGGCTGTTTGCGCGGCATGCGGTAATATCCTCCGGTATCCCATATCCCGTTGCCGTCCAGGTCCACCAGCACACGGATCTCGTATTCGCCGGGTTGTATAAGCCCCCGTTCCCATGCGCCGTTGACGATCACCCCGGAGTATTTGATCTCTTTATTGGCGACCATCTGTATCACGAAGCGGTAGCTGGTGTCCGCCGGGAGTTCGTTCCTGGCGCTGTCCCCGATGGAAAGCTTTACTTTCACGATGCCGTAGTCATCCAGACCTTTGGCGGAAAAGTCCGTTGTATCCGCCTTGTTCGTCTGGCCGGTGGTGTCTGTGGCGAGGCCTTCCGGGAGGATGAGGCGGTAGGGCTTGGAGGGTTTCCAGTTGTACAGGAGCCGGAAACTCTTGCCGAGCGTGTCTGCACGGTGGAAAGTAAAGGCCACGGGCACAAAAGTGGTGTCTTCCAGCAGGAGTATGCGGGAGGAGTCTATGGTTGCCAGGGGAAGGCTGGCTTGCAGGGGAAGCGAGTCTCCCAGTTCCTGCTTGCCGCTGCTAAGCCCCGCGCTGAGGGTCAGCTTTGGTTTTTTTGCCTGTTTTTTGTTATCGGCCGGCTCGGGCTCCGGTTCGGGCTCATCTTCCGGGAACAGCACAGTGTCTCTTTCCTTGAACAGCGCCAGGTTGATGCCATCGATGTTTTTGTCGAGATGCACGAGGCTGTCCGCGAAAGCGATCAGTTCCGTGGGTTGTGTATATTGAAAATCACGGTCTTCTTCCTTAAGCGCAAAAATGCGGTAGGTGCCGGGTTTCAGGTTCTTGAAGCGGTATCCGCCATTTCCCTTGGTCCTTGCCACGTACAGCGGTTTTTCCTTCGATACGGCAGAGTCTTCCAGGTTGGCGTATAACATTACGGACACATTACTGTCCGGCAGGCCCGTTTCCGCGGTGATCAGCTTGCCGGTGAGCTGCAGGGAATCCAGGTAGGTACCGGTGGATACCACATATTGGAAATCCTCGATAGGGTTCCGTTCATTCACGTCCTTGACGGCGTCGCCGAAGTTGAAAGTGTAGGTGGTATTGGGTTGCAGGGAATCCTTGATCTGCATGGTAATGATGCGCAGCTTGGCGGTAATGGTGGGTGTGCGCTTGAGCGTTGGCGAAATGATCAGCTTGTCGATCACGTTATCCAGCTCCACATATTCGTTGAACCGGAAGGTCACCAGTTTGCTGTTGAAGTTCAGCGTGGAGTCCCGCGGAGAGATGCCCAGCAGCTGCGGAGGGAGGGTATCCCTGGGGCCGCCGCCCGGCGGCACGATGTTGGCACATCTTGTCAAGCTGCTGCTAATAGCCAGTAGTACGATCAGTGAGCAAATCCAGCCCGGGAAGTTCCGATTCATTTTTTCCTAACCTGTATATTTGATTTGATGTGCAAACTTACTGTTTGTTGCCGATTATTCTTCTTCCTCCTCTTCCACCAGTGAATGCAGCGCTACCTGCAGCCGGTTGTCCTTCACGAAATTGCACCAGCGGCAATCCTCTTTTCCGCAGCCGGTATAGAAATCCTTGTTCTGGATCTTCGCCCAGGTATCAGTGATCTGCTGTGTAACAGTGGTCGTATCTTCCGCGGTGATGGTGATCTTTTCCCGGAAATACTCCTTTTGCCTGTTCGGCTCAATGAAATCAAATTCCGTGCTAACAACCTGCCAGTCCTTCTGTTTATAATTATCTAACAAAATTTTATAAAATACTCCCTGCCGCCAGTAGTCGCCACCATCCGGATTGCGTTCATTCGGGCGGTCAAACTTCCGGAGGTCTTTCTTCGCTTTCTCGAAATCCCCCGTTTTGTAATCCACCACATTCACTTCCTTGCCGTTGAATTCCAGCTTGTCGATCTTTCCTTTTACCGGAACGCCGTTCACCACAACGTTGCGGATATTGCGCTCGATGCTGACCACGGTGTTCCAGGTGTGGACGTACTTATCGTAATATTCCGTGAGAATGTCCCGCCCGTATTCCATCCTTCGTTCAAACGCTTCCCGGGTAAAGCATTCCCGGTTGCGCCGCATGCTGTAGGAGAAATCGCGGATGAATTCTTCCACCGGCGGGAAGATGCTGTTGTTGTTCTGCATTTTCTGGAACAGCTTTTCCAGCGCATAATGCACTGCGGAACCGAATTCCGTGCTCTCGGAGCGGCCAACGGGCACGCGAACGAGGTTCTGGTAAAAAAAGGCGAGCGGACAGCGCAGGTAGTTGTTCAACGCGGTAACATTCATCACAAACCCGCTCAGCAGGGTATCTATGAACAACTGGTCCACTTTCTCTATCTCCGGTGCGGATTCTTTCCCGTATTGCAGCAGCTCGAACTGGAAAAGCGTTTCCTCAGGCAGCTCGATCTTTTGCTCGGGCAGGATGTGCGATTGCAGTATCTCGGAGATGAACATGCTCGGCTCCAGCGGTTTGCCGTCCTGCCGGAACTCCGGATAGCTGATGTATAAATATTTTTCCGCCCTTGTCATGGCCACATAGAAAAGACGGCGAAGCTCCTGTTCATCGGTGGAGGTAGCTTCCGTGGAAAACACGGTATCAGGCAGGGTGAATCCGGAGGCGCTGCGCTTTTTCTTTTCCCAGAGGTGGGAATTGGTGCCGGCCATGAACACATATTCAAATTCCAGCCCTTTGGCGCCGTGCGCGGTGAGCAGGTTCACGCCTTTTTCATTACCGGATACCTGTACCAGCGGGATGGGCAGTTTATTGCTTTCCATGAGGGCGACGGTTTCCATCATGGACACGATATTCATATCCGGGTTGCGGCGGGTTTCTTCTTTTACAAAATCAAACAACGCCTGCAATATCTTCATCAGCCAGATCTTTTCCGGCGATGCCATTACGTAGGACAAGATGCCGCCTTCACTGATGACCTGCGCAAAAAGCTGCTGCAGGGTTACGTTATAGGCATCCCCGATCCACTTCTCCAGCAGGTTGCCCAGGCGCATGGCTTCCTCATGCGGGGCGAGAGAGAACAGCGTAGGGTTGCGGGTCTTGTTCCACTCCTGCAGGTATTTCCGGATGGATGTTTTTTCTTTTTCGCTGTAGCCTTTTTCCGCCACTTCTATACTGATCCGCGCGGCTTCGATCGGCGGCACGCGGTAAAAGTCGTAGTGCATGATCTCGAAAAGCAGGTCGTCCCCGCTATAGGGCGTTTCCAGCTCGCTGGCAATGTAACGCAGGATGTGGATCACTTTCCGCGAGAAGGGCTGTTCGAACAGGTTGATGCTGCGTTTGGAATAAAAAGGCAGTTGCTTCAGGCGGAAATATAATGCCAGCTCTTCTCCGTATTTGTTTTCCTTGTAGATGATGGC
Organism: Chitinophaga sp. XS-30; assembly: GCF_008086345.1. Lineage (NCBI taxonomy): Bacteria > Pseudomonadati > Bacteroidota > Chitinophagia > Chitinophagales > Chitinophagaceae > Chitinophaga > Chitinophaga sp. XS-30. The sequence goes on from NZ_CP043006.1 coordinate 1,161,295, forward strand.
GATCTTGCCTGGTTGTACCCCCGTTTGCAACAGTTGCTCCACTTCCAGCGTGATGGCGGCCATCTCGTCGCGGGGAGTGTTGTACCGGCGGATGACGGGCGGAATGTCCAGCCCCTGCAACTTTTCATTGGAGGCCACCAGTTGCTTGCTGAGGCCGGGGAGCTGGTCTACCAGCCGGGAGCCTTTGTTGTTGCTGATGAGCGCCATGGATACGTCCAGTACTTGCTGCACGGAGCGGTAGTTCTGGGTGAGCACCACCGTAAGCAGGTCTTTGGCAAAACCTTCCGCAAACTGTGCCATGTTCTCGATATTCGCGCCCTGAAAGCGGTAAATGGACTGGTCATCATCGCCAACCACGAACACGTTGGGTTTTTCTTCACCACCGGTCAGCAGCGAGATAAGCTTGTTCTGCGTGCCGCTGGTATCCTGGTATTCATCTACGAGAAGGTACTGGAAGCGTTCCTTATAATCGGCCAGCAGGTTGGGATATTGTTCAAAAGCCCGGATCACCCAGTTGATCATGTCATCAAAGTCGTAACGGTTGGCTTTGTGCATCATCTGCTGGAAGATATCGAACTGTTCCACCGCAGCAAGCAGCCGGACCATTTTCTCTTTTTCGCCGGCCAGCTTCTCCTCTTTCAGGTCGCCTTTTTTGAAACGTCCGCTGGCCCTTTTATAGATGTAATCCTCCCGTCCCGGCAGTGACGCCACATAGGCCTCCACTTTTTCTTTGATGAATGCGGGGCTCCATCCTTCCCTTTTCATGGTGGAAAAAAGGTTGGCCAGGTTGCGCATATCAAAATACACATCCCCGCGGTAACGCTTCAGGGGATTGTCTTTCTGAAACCCGTCGATCAGTGTTTTGAGCAGCTGGATCTTTTCGAGATCGGAGATCGGGTCCAGCACGTTCTTTTCAAAGAGGGACAGGTTATCCTGGATGACTTCGTTACAAAAAGAATGGAAGGTATGGATGTTGACGCGGTAGGCATCGGGACCGATAAAATCGGTCAGCCGCTTGCGCATGGCTACCGTGCCGGCGTCCGTATAGGTGAGGCAGAGGATGTTATGCGGGAGGAAGTCCGTATCCCGCAGGATCTTGCCGATACGGGAGGCGAGGATCTGTGTTTTTCCAGTACCCGGTCCGGCAATGACCATTACCGGGCCTTCGGTATTGTCTACCGCCAGCCGCTGGCGTTCATTCAACCGGGCATAAACATCCTGGAACCTTTGGTTATATTGTTGCGGATCTCTCAGACTCATATATTATTGCAGGTAAGCTTCATTCACAATATCTTTCACATCCTCAAAGGGAACGAACAGGGTGATCTGGCCCATGACATAAGCGGCGATCTCATAGGGAGTATAGCAAAAGGTAACGCCTTTGCCGGTGATAAAAAAATTCTGATTGGGCATGATGGATGCTCCGAAGAGATACCCCTGGTTCAGCTTTTCGTTGGCCGGTACGTTATACTTTGCGCGGAAGGCCTTTTCGAGGGCGACGGACAGCACTTTTTCATACCCTGGTTTGAAGACATCGGCCGGTGCAAGCACTTTTTTCCTGGCCAGATCGATCACGGAAAATATGCTGCCGTAATTGCCATGCGCGCCGCCGGTATATTCGTAGCCCGCGGATTCCAGCACAACAAGCGGATACTGGTTCCATACTACCCGGGTACGGCTTTCGGCAGTCCAGTTCCAGGTAGCGCCCATTCCGGTTTCGAGGGCATTCGTGTCCACTTCGCCGCGCTGCTGCAGATAGTCCTTCAGAAAGCCGTTTACCGGTGCTTTTACCAGGCTGTCCGGGTTCCGTATGGATTTTCCGATGGCCTGCCGGATCACCTCCAGGCCGGCCTCATCCGTGCCGCCAACCGGCCATACGATGCTGGCGGAAGCGATGGCCATGGGAGACCCGGGATCATTATAGAAAAGAACAGCGGAATCTGAAAAGCTGAATACATCGAACAGCACGGCACCTTTCGTATCTTCCTGCAGGTCGAATTCGAACTGGCGGCTGCCCACCCAACGGCCTTTGAAATGACCGTCCGGCGTGATCTCCCCTGTGAAAACAGGGGGTGTATCGTCCATGCCGGAGTATTCCGCGAGAACGATCCTGCCGGACGAATCCTGCTGGTGATACAGGGGGATGGGATGGCCGATACTGTCATAAGCATACCATCCTTCGTACTGCTGCTCTCCTGATCTGACGAGTTGCATCGTCACAGGCTGCCCCGCGAGTGTACCTTTCAGCCTTGTATAAAAAACGGGGCGTTGTGTTGCGGCGGCAACCGTTGAATCCTGTGACGCCTGTTGCTTTGCCGGCTGCTGGCAGGCCGCCAGGCAGATGATGAAAGCAGGCAGGCAGCGCTGTATTTTCATGAATACCATTTTAAAAACTGATGTAAATTACCACTTCTACAAATACTGGTCAGCATCTGTGGAGAGATAAGCATTAATTTTGCCAAAAAGTTCACCGATGATCAATCAAAAGATAGCAGCATTGCGGCAGGATTACAAAAGAGCAACACTTGACGAGCAGGATGCGGCGCCGGTGCCGGTGGCTCAGTTTGAGCGCTGGTGGCAGGAGGTGATACAGAGCGAGCTGGAGGAGCCGAATGCCATGACATTGGCTACCAGCACCGCGGATGGCCGGCCTTCAGCGCGGATCGTGCTGTTGAAGAGTTTCGATGAGCAGGGTTTTCTTTTCTTTACGAATTACGACAGCCGGAAGGGGCATGAGCTGGCGGAGAACCCCAGGGCAACCCTGCTGTTTTTCTGGAAAGAGCTGGAGCGCCAGGTACGTATAGAGGGCACCGTTACAAAAGCGGGTGCCGCGGTGAGTGATGCATATTTCCTGTCTCGCCCCATGGGCAGCCGGATAGGTGCGATAGCCTCGCCACAGAGCCAGGTGATTCCCGGGCGGGATTTTCTGGAGAACAGGGTGTTGGAACTGGAGAGGGAGCTTGCACAGACCGGGCCGGGGCGTCCGGAACATTGGGGGGGATATGTGGTGAAACCTGAGGTGGTGGAGTTTTGGCAGGGGCGTAGCAGCAGGCTGCACGACCGTCTGCGGTATGTTTTGCAGGAAGGGAATAGCTGGAAAATAGAGCGCCTGGCGCCTTGAGGGGCCATATCGGCGGAATAAAAAGGCTGTATCAAAGATATATTGGCCGGAACGGAAGATCAGGGCATCAATGCCCCGGTGAACAGGTGCGGGTTTGTCTTTGATACAGCCAGACTATTGGTGCTAGGCTTTCTTCTCAGCTTTAGGCGCAGCAGTCTTTTTGACTTTGGCAGGACGGCTTTTGCCGAATGATCCGTTAGAGATTTTGCCTTTCTTTGTTTTGATATCTCCTCTACCCATGGTTTAAGTAATTAATGATGAATGATAGTGTTTGTGCTGCAAAAATAAAAAAAGCAAGAAACAAATAATGTTCCTTGCTTAAATAAGTTGGGTCGCCAACTCCTAGAGCTTGTCAGACAGTGCTTTACCAGCTTTGAATTTAGCAACTTTCTTAGCTTTGATCTTGATGATCTGGCCAGTCTGGGGGTTTCTACCGTTACGTGCAGCACGTTTGGAAACAGAGAAAGTACCGAAACCAACCAAAGTTACTTTACCACCTTTTTTCAGGGTATCAGCAACAGCTTTAGTGAAAGAATCCAAAGCATCGTTAGCTTGTGTTTTAGTAACGCCAGCATCTTTGGCGAGTTTGTCGATCAATTCGGCTTTGTTCATAGTTAGTTAAGATTTAACTAGTGAGAAAATGTTTGATGTGAGCAAATATAAAGCGTTTTACGAGATTGCCAAATTTTTAAAATATTTTTTTAAGCGCTGAAAAACCCTACAGGTAACGGTTAGAGCAGATTGGCTCTTTCAGGCTGCTAAACGAAAAGGGAATAACCGGTACTTCAATCCCTTTACTGCATTGAGTTTTAATGATTCCTGCTATAAAACGTCCTTATTCTTCAACTATTGTACCAAAGCCTGAACCCCTTGAAAATAGTGAATTTCCTGTGGATAAGTTTGCGCTGTCAGACCACCTGCATAACGGTCCGGAACGCTACAAACTGGTCTCCGAAGGCATCGAAGCTCTTCTGGCGCAGCAGGCCCGCATGCTCCTGGAGATAGGTATGATAGTTCTCCAGGGTATCGGTGAAATACTGCACGGCATAGGTGGGGCCATCGGAATCGTCCTGATCCAGCAGCCTGCATATCCGGTAATCGTGGAAAAGGCCGGTGGCGATGATCTCCGGGATATGCTCCTTTTTCATCCATTCCAGCCAGCTTTCATGGATCATTGGCGATACCTTGGTCGTTACATTATATATAAGCATGCTTATGGTTTCAATTGAAGGTAAACGGGACAGTGGTCGGAATGCTTGACGTCCTGCCAGATACTGGCATCGGCAAGGCGGTCCTGCAACGGCGAGGTTACATTGATATAATCGATGCGCCAGCCTTTGTTGTTGTTCCGGGCATTGGCGCGGAAACTCCACCAGCTGTATTGATGCGGTTCGGGATGAAAATGCCGGAAGGTATCCACAAAGCCGTTATCGAACAGTTTGCTCATCCATGCCCTTTCTTCCGGCAGGAACCCGGAGGAGTCCTTGTTGCTGACGGGGTTGTGTATATCGATCGGCTTATGGGCGATATTATAGTCACCCACCACAACGAGGTTCGGGCGTTCTTTCCGGAGCTGGTCAAGGTATCCGTAGAACTCATCCAGCCATTGATATTTATAGGTCTGTCTTTCTTCCCCGGTAGTGCCGGAAGGGAAATAGGCATTAATGAGGGTGATGTCCCCGAAATCGGCCCGTAAAACCCTTCCTTCGGCATCGCTTTGCATGTAGCCGTTACCGTATTGGACGTTATCGGGTTTTATTTTGGTCAGGATGGCAACCCCGCTATATCCTTTTTTCTGGGCGGGGTACCAGAAATCCTCATACCCCAGCGTTTCAAACTGGAGATAGTCCACATTCTCGCGGTGTGCTTTTACTTCCTGAAGGCAGATGATGTCTGCCGGATCGGTTTTTAGCCATTCGCAGAAGCCCTTGGTCATAGCGGAGCGCAGTCCGTTTACATTATAGGTAACGATTCGCATGGGAGTATAGTTTATGACAAAAATAAGGATTCAAATGGCGGAATGAAAAAAGGTTGCCTGGTTTGATGCGGCAACCTTCAGGTGTATTTGGTATAATAGATCAGGAGAGTTCGTTATATGGCAGAGAGGAGGACCGGTCAGAGGCTTGCGATTTGATGGGTATGTCGGGATCGGGGCGGCCTTCGGTTGCTGGGTACAGGATGAAAGAAGCGTCGTTATGTAATATGGGTCTGTATCATGCAAAGCGGCTGCATCTGTCTCCGGGTCTGTGTATCATGCAAAGCGGCTGCATCCACCATCCGGGTCTGTTGTATATGCAAAGCGGCAGCATCTACCATCCGGGTCTGCGTATCATGCAAAGTGGCTGCATCTACCTCCGGGTCTGCGTATCATGCAAAGAGGCTGCATCTACTATGGATACAGCCTCTTTTGCTTAATGAATTGATTACAGGCGGAGCAGACCACCTCCCAAACCGCCGAGCAGGCTGTTCAGCAGGTTGGTAACCGGTGCCAGTAAATCTCCGAGACCGCCGAGGCCGGGCAGGGACCCACCGCCGCCGCCGGGTAAACCGGAGGTCAGGCCGCTGGTATCCAGCTGTGCGCCTACAGTGATTTTTCCATCCACATTAGTGATGCTCAGGGCGAGAAATCCGCCATTAACGTCTTTTGCATTGGTTGCGTCCAGTTCCTGGCAACCATAGTTGTGAGCTTGCAAGCTTTCCATATGATAGGATTTTTGGTTAAAAACAGCGTTATAACATGGGAACCGGTATTTTCTTTTCAGGAAAACAAACCAGGCGCTGGTCACGCCGGGTATGGGGACAACCATGATCATTTTCTATGACGGAACTAAATTAAGCCACCGGAAGCGTTCCTGCGCTGTTCATTTTGTTCATTTTTAAGTGATTGGCCTCAACGTGTTCATTCTTATAAAAAGCTGTAATTTGCAAATGCTTAACAAAATATTTCACAAATAGCCATGATATTGAGTTGTATAAAGCTGTTCCCTGGCCTACTGTTACTGCACAGCGTTGTTATGGCGAACTTTAAGCCCCAGGCAGTTTCCGGGTTGATATTAACGTTTACTGAGCCTTGTATATTGATATGGTAAAGATCCTCTACTGCCTGATGCTCTGTATGCCAACCGCACTCTTCGCTCAGAAGCAGGCCATCAGCCAGTTAAAAACAGGATTGCCGCTACATGGGGGGGACAGCCTTCAATATGCCGATGCACTCAACCGTCTTGGCCTTCTTTACCTCTTCCGGCAGCTGGACAGCAGCTATTATTACGCCAGGGAAGGGTATGCGCTTTCTCACCGGCTTCGCTACAACAAGGGAATTGCCGATGCCGGGATAAATCTTGGCTCCTGTTTTACCCTCTTTCACAACAACAGACTGGCCACCCGGTTCTACCAGGATGGCCTGCAGCGTTACCGGCAGCTGGGGGATTCTGCCGGTATCTGCAAGGCGTTGTTTTGTATCGGTATCCTTTATCAGCAGGATAACCGGCAGAACATGGCAGCGTCTTATATAAATGATGCGATGGCCATTGGCAGCCGGCTGCTCCACGACTCTGCCTGGGCGCCCGTGCTGACCGGTTATTATATGGTGTTTGCGGGGGACAGCTCCCGCCAGGATTCTGCACGACTGGCCCTCCGGAAATCGCGGGAGATCGCCGGAATGTATGGCGACAGGCAGACGATCATCAGTACAGACCTCTGTTTTGCCCGGGAGCAGATGCGTGCCGGAAAGCCGGGGACTGCTGTGCAAGATCTCACAGTGCTTGCGGCTGACGCAGCAGAAGGGGGATTTTTATATCTCGCCGCCTCCGCTTATGGGCAGCTGGATGAGTATGCGGCGATTTATCATCTGCCTGATACCATTCAATACCGCCGGAAAATGATGCAGGCCGCCATGGATGGCGGATATAGACAACTGCTCATCCGGCCGGCCGCGGCACTTTACCGGTATTACAAACAACAGGGCCCCGCCGCTGCCTTGCCATATGCGGATGTGCTGGAAAGGATATCGGAAGACCGCGAAGGCATAACCCGGCAGGAAGGCGGGAGTTATCTCGAGGTGCTTCTTCAGGAAGAGGAGCGCAGGACACAGCGGCTCAGCAATGCGCTGCAGCAGCAGAACCTGGTCCTGGAGTCCCTGGAATCGAGGAACAGGAACCTGCTGATCTCTTTTTTTGTGGTCTGCGGCCTTCTGCTGACCGGCCTCATTATTATGAATTTCCGGTTAGTCCATTTCACCCGCCGGAGCACAAACCGCCAGGAGCAGCTCAACCGTGCGCTCAATGAAAAGAACCGGCATCTCCAGCATCATGACGATTTCAAGAACAAACTGCTGAGCATTCTGGCGCATGATTTCCGTTTACCGCTCGGGCATATCATCAATGCATCCCAGTTATTCGCCCGGGAAGACATCCGGAATGAGGAGATGCGGGAGATATCATCCTCCATCGCGTCGATGGCAACCGAGACGCTGCACCTCTTCGAGAGTGTGCTCAGGTGGGTGAAGTCGCAGCTGGCCGGCTTCGAGTACGAGCCGAAGCCCTATCTGCTGCATGAGTTGTGGAGGGAAGTGCAGGAACCGATGGCCGGGGATATCCAGGCCAGGGCGCTTCAGCTTGCGCTGAATATTCCGGGGGAGCTTGTGGTGCAGGCTGACAGGGAGATGCTGCAATTCGTGAACCGGAACCTGCTGCATAACGCGGTGAAGTTTTCGCCGGATGGAGGAAATATAACGATCGACGCCCGACCGGAGGACGACCGTGTAATCATTACCGTTACAAATGAAGGAGGGATCGCTGCGGCGGACATTCCCTTTGTTTTTGATTACAAGATCGCGGGTAGATATGCCCGGGAAACCGGTCGTGGTGCGGGAATTGCCCTGATCATCTGTAAGGATTTTGTGGAAAGGATGGGCGGAACGATATCCGTGCGGAGCGATGGCCGGAGTTTCACTGCTTTTGAATATGTGATCTGAATTTATGGTGTTAACACCTGTAGTTGAATTGAATAAAATGAACAGCCTTTTTATCATCCCGGCTCATTAAATTGCACTCGTTAATTTATTTGTTTAACCCGTAACAAGAACCCGTTACCATGAAAAACACCAAAACAAATTCTTTTTCGAACGGCCGTATTCAGGCATCATTTTTCGGCAGGGCCGTGTCTCCTGACCGCTCACCTGAAAGAGGGCTAAGCAGGATATTGATGCAGTTGTCAACTTCCTTTCTTCCTCCTCGTCATGCCGGGGATATTGCTGCCCGGGAGCAGCCGGAACGTTGCGGCCAAAAGCAGGAATAATTCAGTTATCCCTGGTAGTGAACACCAGCCATTTTTTGGACCGGGATCAATTGCTCTGCTGTTATCTCTTCCCTCCACCCGGAGAAGTATTCATTGGCAACCGACACTCCACTTCTGGCGATGTGCCGGGCATGGGTTGACTTGAGGAGTATCGCCTGGTCAATATGCAGAAGGATAGCGGGCGGAACAGAAACTGTATGAACTATGTACAGCGGGATGCCGTTTGGTCTACGTTTGATCCGCGTTTGATCCACACGCATCGGTATCCCGAAGTTTGTCTGCTCACGATATACGATGCATGGCGGCCTCGTGACGCTTCCCCGGAAAGCCCAGGGGGGAAGAGTTCCCGGTTTTTATATCCGATAGCAAAATGACTGCCTGAAGGCTTGCTGATGTTGGATGGTTGGCCTGTGGGCTGAACCGAGCGCTGTGTCGCGTTCATTAGCGTAGATGACCTTTCCCCGGATTTAGCCCGTTATGCGATGCGCCTCCGGTAAGCCGCTACGCAGGCGCAACCATCCGCTATCAGCAGCACTTCCGGTCATCAGCCACTTTGTCTAACGGTTTATATCCTTCACCTCATTTCGGACATCATGGAATATTTTTCCGCGAGTTGCCGTCACGGGACCTTGCTGTTCCGTGATGATTATCATAAAGAGATCATGCTGAACAGCCTGGCCTTTATGGCCAGGAACGAACGTATATGGCTATACGGCTTTGTTATCCTGGAAGACGAGATACACCTGTTGTGGAAAAAACGACCCGCCTGGGAAAACAGGAACATCCGGCAGATGCTGCTGAAATTCACGGCGCAGCAGATCAAGCATCGCCTCAGGAATGCCCGCTCGGGAGAACTGGAGCAGTATCAATGTCAGCGGGCCGACCGGCAGTTCCAGTTCTGGGAACCCGCTGCCTATAGCAGCCCGGTGCCGGATGCCTGTGCCGCCACAGAGAAACTGGAGCAAATGCATGATGCCCCATTTACCGGTGGACTTTGCCACCACGGTGCGGCATATGCCTTTTCTTCCGCCAGATTTTATCACAGCGGGGAAGATCCTCACAGGATGATGACCCACTACCACCAATACTTTCCGCCATGACGTGCTGGAATTTGGGGTAAATTTTATTCAAAGTACATTTTATCTATATGGGGTTAACATATATGAAATATGCCGGGGGATTCCTCTCCTGGTACTACTCAGGTTAATGACCATATAAAATACCGGTGCGCCGGCATTTGATTTAATCACATACGTAGATGGGGCTGTTGTCAAAGGTAATGGTATCCGGCTTTTATCCGGATACCCGATGGAGAGAATTGTCGTTGCACGTCGCTCAATCCGTCAGATTACTTTTGAAACAGCCCCATATTATCAATCCGAACGGTGTTATAAATGGCAATTGCCCACCGCGCGAAAGAGGATCGTCTTTTTAAACAGGGTTATCCTTTTACCAAGGTGCCAACATTCCTGCCCATAATGACGTGCAGGAGGTTTCCCATTTTGTTCATGTCAAACACAATGATCGGCAGCTTGTTTTCCTGGCAGAGGGTGAACGCGGTCATATCCATTACGTTCAGAGATTTCTGGTACACTTCGGCGAAGGTGATCGACTCAAATTTTGTGGCTGTAGGGTCCTTCTCGGGGTCTGCGGTGTAAATACCGTCTACCCGCGTTCCTTTCAGGATCACGTCCGCCTGTATTTCGATGGCGCGAAGGGAAGCAGCGGTGTCCGTAGTGAAATAAGGATTTCCTGTTCCGGCGCCGAAGATCACCACACGCCCTTTTTCCAGGTGACGAATGGCGCGGCGGCGGATATAAGGTTCCGCGATCTGTTCCATTTTAATGGCAGATTGCAGGCGCGTGTACATCCCTGCTCTTTCCAGACCACTCTGCATAGCCATACCATTGATGACCGTAGCCAGCATGCCCATATAGTCGCCCTGCGCTCGTTCAATACCGGTTTCCGCTTCATTCATTCCCCGGTAAATATTCCCTCCGCCGATCACGATCGCTACCTGCACCCCGAGGTCGGTAACCGATTTGATATCATGCGCATACTGGGAAATTACCTTTGGATCGATTCCATAATTACTATCTCCCATCAGGGCTTCGCCACTCAGCTTGAGCAGAATTCGTTTGTACTTTGGCAACATGTCAGCTATGATTATTTAAGATCTATTTCTCGTTCTTTCCGAACATTCCCTGTCGGATGCTACCGTTGGGGTACCCGGGCGCAGCTTCCGGACCGCTCTATCCGGTATTAAATATACAAATCCATCCTCAAAAATATCCCCCGGATGTGTATATGCAAAAAAAAGGAGAGAATTTTTACATTCTCTCCTTTTATATGATCTGGTAAGATTATCCCAAAGCCACGCGTTTGAAGGAAGAAACCTTCAGTTCCGCATCTACGGATTTCAGGTGGTCTGCTACAGATTTGTTGCCGTCTTTTACGAAGGCTTGCTGCAGCAGGGTGCTTTCCTTATAGAATTTATTGATCTTGCCGGCAGCGATCTTTTCGGCCATTTCAGCGGGTTTGCCTTCTGCCTTGATCTGCTCAACAGCGATCTCTTTTTCCCTTGCGATCAACTCAGCAGGAACACCATCCGCATCTACTGCGATCGGGTTCATGGCTGCGATCTGCATAGCTACGTCTTTACCTACCTCTTCAGAAACCGGTTTGCTGAAGCCAACCAGTACGCCCATGCGGTAGTTACCGTGGATGTAGGCAGTCACAGCAGCAGCTTCGATCCTTTCGAATTTGCTCAGGGTGATCTTTTCACCGATCTTGGCCACCTGGTCGTTCACTTTATCCGCAACGGAAGCGCCATCCAGCTGGGCAGCATTCAGTTCATCCGCAGACTGGATATTATTGGCCAGTGCCAGATCAGCAATGGATTGTGCAAATTTGATGAACTCGTCATTCTTCGCCACGAAGTCGGTTTCGCAGCTCAGGAGTACGATCACGCCTGCTTTGCTGTCTGCAGTGGTCTTGGCGATCACTACGCCTTCTTTGGTTTCGCGGTCGGAACGCAGGGCAGCTACTTTTTGTCCTTTTTTGCGCAGGTAATCAACTGCTTTTTCAAAGTCACCGTCTGTTTCCACCAGCGCCTTCCTGCAATCCATCATACCAGCTCCTGTTTGCTGACGCAGTTTGTTTACATCAGCTGCTGTAATTGTTGCCATGGTATATAATTCAGTTTAGAGTTATTACTTAGTTTGAGAGGGGCCCGCCGAGGGGATGTTATAATGTGAATCGTGAACGACGGTTATCATTCACGATTCACATTATTTTCTATGTATTGTGCTGATTATCTGGAGGGGCCGGGTCTGCCTGCTCCTGAGGGACGGAATCCTCCGCCACCACCGGGGCGATTGCCACCAGGACGGCTTCCGCCTGGACGGTTACCACCGCCGCTTCTGCCGGGTCCGCCACCGCGGTTACCACCACCGGGTCCACGGTTACCGCCGGGTCCGCCGGTTCTGCCACCGGGACCACCAGGCCTGCGGCCTCTTTCGCCACGTTCATCACCGCCTTCCAGTTCAAACTTGCGCAGTTTGTTGTCTGTTTCTTCTTCCTCTACCTCGTCTGTTTTTTCAACAGCTCTTTCGGCCAGGCCTTCTGCGATAGCTGCTGTAATGTAGCTAACGATGATAGCGATGGATTTGGTAGCGTCGTCATTCGCAGGGATAGCGAAGTCAACCTTGGTAGGATCGGAGTTGGTATCCACCATACCGAATGTAGAAACGCCGAGGCGTTTGGCTTCAGCCAGTGCAATGTGCTCATGGCTGATATCTACGATGAACAGGGCAGCCGGAACACGTGCCAGTTGAGCGATACCGCCCAGCACTTTTTCCATTTTGTCCTTATCGCGGGAAAGCGTCAGACGCTCTTTCTTGGTAATGTTATCGAAAGTACCATCCGTCAGCATTTTCTCGATGCTCTGCATTTTCTTTACACTCTTCCGGATAGTTGAAAAGTTGGTCAGCATACCACCCAGCCACCTTTCGGTCACGTAGGGCATGTTAACACGTTTTGCTGCATCGGCAACGATCTCTTTCGCCTGCTTTTTGGTAGCAACGAACATGATCTTTTTGCCGCTTTTTGCGATGGATTTCAGCGCAGCTGCTGTCTCCTGCAGACCTTCAACAGTTTTGTTCAGGTCGATGATATGAATACCTTTCTTTTCTGCGAAAATATAAGGCAGCATCTTCGGGTTCCACTTTTTCTTCAGGTGACCGAAGTGTACACCGGCTTCCAGTAACTGCTGCTGTAATGAAGTATTATTTTCCATGTTGTTTTAATCAAATTGATGTTCAGGAATTGAATGCTGCGATCATTAACGTTTAGAGAACTGGAAGCTTCTTCTTGCTTTAGCCTTACCTGGTTTCTTACGTTCAACTTGCCTCGGGTCACGTTTCAGCAGGCCCGCAGCTTTCAGTGCAGGGCGAAACTCGGGATTGATCTCGCATAATGCGCGGGCAATACCCAGTTTTACTGCTTCAGCCTGACCTTTGATACCGCCGCCCTGTGCATTCACTTTTACATCGAATTTATCCAGCGCGTCAATGGTTTTGAAAGGGGCTTCTACCTGGTTCTGCAGATAGATCAGCGCAAAATATGTTTTATAGTCTTTGTCGTTCACCATGATGGTGCCGGTACCTTTGCTCACATATACGCGGGCAACTGCTTCCTTACGACGACCGATAGTATTTTTCTGTTTTTCCATTATTCAGGTGTAATTAGAAAGTTAAAGTCTGCGGTTTCTGAGCGGTGTGCGGATGTTCAGCACCGGCATAGACAAAAAGTTTTTTGTACATCGCCCGGCCCAGACGGTTTTTAGGCAGCATGCCTTTCACAGCTCTTTCGATCACCACTTCCGGACGGCGGCGGAGCAGGTCCTTCGCAGTTTCGGCTTTCTGACCACCCGGGTAACCGGAATAGGTCTGGTATTCTTTATCGTTCAGCTTGTTGCCGGTGAAAACCACCTTTTCGGCGTTGATCACGATAATATTGTCGCCACAGTCAGTATGAGGTGTGTAGTAAGGTTTGTTCTTACCTCTCAGGATCGCTGCGATCTTGGCGCTCATTCTGCCCACTGTTTGATTGGTAGCATCTACAATGTACCAGTCGCGCTTAACATAAGCGTCATTGGCAGATTTTGTTTTGAAACTTAAAGTATTCATTGCTTAATAAAATAAATTTAATCTCGCCCTATTTGGGACGGCAAAGCTAAGATGGAAAAACAGAATAACCAGCGATTTGAGGTTATTTTTTCCAGCGCCCCTTTGTAATTGATTGATTTTCAATAAAAAATTTGACAAACAATTATCAACAGGTTATACAGGTGCCGGTTTTGCTGGTGTTTTAGCTCCCCGGCAGGCCGGAGCCCGCCCTCCGGAAGGCCTCCGGCTATCCCGGAATGCGGGAGCCTGCGCGCCGGTACCGGAACAAAAAGCGATTCCCCGGCAGGGAATCGCTCTTATATTATACCTCATCTTTATAGCCGGTCAATTCCTGTCCCGCGCACCCAGATAGATCATCAGGTACTGGAACAGTATCACGATGGAGGACACCGCCGCCACCACATAGGTCATAGCCGCCCACCACAGCGCATCCTTGGCCATTGCATGTTCTTTCTGGTAGGTGATGCCCGCATTGTCCAGCCATTTCAGCGCCCTGTTGGAAGCGTCAAACTCCACGGGGAGCGTGATCACGGAGAACAGGGTGGTCACCCCGAAAAGGATCACGCCACCCAGCAACAATTGCGGGAATACCTGTAACAGCAGAATGCCGGCCAGCAACACCCACTGCACGAGGCTGGAACTTACCTGCACCACAGGCACCAGCCTGGAACGCAGGGTCAGCCAGGAATAGGAGGTGGCATGCTGCACGGCGTGCCCGCATTCATGGGCCGCCACGGCTGCTGCAGCCACACTGTTGTTATGATATACATCCGGACTGAGGTTTACAGTCTTCGTCTGCGGGTTATAGTGGTCGCTCAGGTGCCCTTCAACAGATATTACTTTTACGTCATGTATGCCGTTCTCACGGAGCATTTTTTCCGCGATCTCCCGCCCGGTAAGGCCTGAGGAGGTCGGTACCCCGCTGTATTTCTTGAATTTGCTTTTTAACCGAAAGCTCACCAGCATGCTGATTCCCACGAAAATCAGCGATACGATCATTATTCCAGGTGTCATAGTTTATCTTGTTAAATGTAATTGTTGTAAAAATACCCCTATGCTATATCAAAACCCTTACCAGTCCCCATATTTAACAATTTTTACAGGAAACCACCCGGTTACGGGAGTATTTTGACAGCACCAAAAAATTAACACTGACAGTTTGGCGGAAAGACGGGTTTTCCACCCCTTATTCATGATGATTTTATCTCTTGAATTATAATTATAATATATAGTTAAATTAATATATGAATGCTTGTGTTACTGCCCCTCTCTATCAATAATTTACGAAAGTTTGCAGAAAATAACTTGGAGGCGAAACAGGCTACAATAGTGGATTCCAGCCGACGGACTGCCAGTAGAATTAACACTTTAAAAGTTATTAACATCCTTTAAATAAACTTTTTTATTCTCAACCCATTTAGTAATTTAGTCCTGAATTTAATGGGTTAGTAAGTAGAAAGAGTCAGCGGAATCATCCGTTGGCTCTTTTCTCTTTTATGCATTTTTTGCGAACGTTTTCCTTGATCTCTCCCTTCGAAAAATATATCGGCGATCTCGTTGCTTTATTATTTTACTTTGCTGCATGGCTAAAATCAAAACGGCTTTTTTTTGTCAGAACTGCGGATATGAATCGGCAAAATGGACGGGTAAATGTCCTTCCTGCAATCAGTGGAACACTTTTGTAGAGGAAAAGGTACAGAAAGATATGCCCTTGCGTCAACAGGAATGGAAAGAGAAACCGGAGAGCCCGCGTGCGCCGAAAGTAGTGAACCTGGAAGCAGTGGAAGGCATTGCAGAAAAAAGATGGCTTACACCTGACGCCGAATTGAACAGAGTGCTGGGAGGCGGCATAGTGGCGGGTTCGCTGGTGCTGGTGGGTGGGGAGCCGGGCATCGGAAAGTCTACCCTCTTCCTGCAGAACGCATTGCTGCTGAACGGGATCAGAACGCTTTATATCAGCGGAGAGGAAAGCGAACAGCAGATCAAAATGCGGGCAGACCGTTTGAAGATAAGTAACGAACAATTTTACCTGCTGACGGAAACGTCCACACAAGTCATCTTCCAGGAAATAAAAAAGCTGCAACCGCAGCTGGTGATCATCGACTCTATCCAGACGCTGCAATCCCCGCTGATCGAATCAGCACCGGGAAGCGTGTCGCAGATCAGGGAAACGACCGCCGAAATGCAACGTTTTGCCAAGGAAACGAACACCCCTGTTTTCCTCATCGGCCACATTACCAAGGACGGGGTCATTGCCGGCCCGAAGATATTGGAACACATGGTGGACACCGTGCTCCAGTTTGAAGGGGACCAGCATTATGCCTACCGCATCCTGCGTACGATAAAGAACCGCTTTGGGTCCACATCGGAGCTGGGCATCTACGAAATGACGGGGCAGGGCCTCCGGCAGGTGAGCAATCCCTCCGAAATACTGATCTCGCAAAGGGAGGATATGCTCAGCGGTATTGCCATCGCAGCCACTATTGAAGGGCTGCGACCGCTGCTCGTGGAGGTGCAGGCGCTCGTTACCCAATCGGTGTACGGTACGCCGCAACGTACCGCTACGGGGTTCGATCTGCGCAGGCTGCAACTGCTGTTGGCCGTACTGGAAAAACGCGGCGGCTTTCATTTCGGGGTGAAGGATGTGTTTCTCAATATCGCGGGTGGCCTGAGGGTGGAAGATCCTTCCATTGACCTTGCGGTACTTTGTGCGCTGTTATCCTCTTATGAAGATGCGGGCATTCCCCATAAATACTGCTTCGCGGGGGAAGTGGGGCTGAGCGGGGAGGTTCGTGCCGTGAACCGCATCGAACAGCGTATTGCCGAAGCGGAGAAGCTGGGCTTCGAGAAAATATTTATATCCAAATACCATCAAAAAGGACTTGATTTCAGTAAATTCAATATTGAAGTCGTTGCCCTCGGAAGAGTGGAAGAGGTGTACCGGCTGCTGTTTTAAAGCTGGACTTTATGTTTGGACCATTGTTGCATTTGTTATACCCCCACACCTGCGAAAGTTGTGGCCACGATCTTTCCCGTACGGAAGAAGTCCTCTGTCTTGCCTGCGCTCACCGGTTGCCGGTCACCGGTTTCCAGTTAAGCGAGGGTAACCCGGTGGAGCGGATATTTCATGGCCGCATTGCCCTGCGGCATGCCACTGCAGGCTATTACTTCGGCCGGCAAAGCCGCCTCCAGCAACTTGTGCATCAGTTCAAATACCACGGCCGGAAAGACATTGCCCTCTACCTCGGGCGGCAACTGGGCCTGCAGTTACGGCAAAGCGCCTGGTGGCAGGAGATATCCGCCGTCATCCCCGTGCCGCTGCATGCCGTAAAACAACGGCACCGCGGATATAACCAGGCATCGTTACTGGCCGCCGGTATAGCGGGGGTACTGGGTTGCCATACGGCCGAAGCGCTCGAAAGGATCCCTAATTCAGATACCCAGACGCGTAAATCAAGAATGGAAAGATGGGAGAATGTTTCCACTGCATTCGCCCTGAAGGCAACGGATGCATTAAAGCCCGGACATGTATTGCTGGTAGATGATGTGCTGACCACGGGCGCAACGATGGAAGCCTGTGCCCGCGCGATAATGACGGCAAACAACATGGAAGTGAGCATTTGCAGTCTGGCTTACGCAAACAGATAGAAGAAAATACAGGTGCTCGAAAACACCTGTCTCAGGTAACTATTCCACGTTATGAATACGCAATTGTTGCATTAGGTCACTACAGCTGTCAGGAAGCGTCTTTCTTCTTCCGTTTGCCCGGAGCCTGCGCCCCCTGCTGCAGCTGCTTGTTTACATACACCACCCTGAAAGATTCATCTGCCAGGGAACTTTCCGCCAGCACTTGCTGCAGACCCAGCTTCGCCAGGTTACGGCTTAATGCTTTCACGTCATTTTTGATGTTCATAAGGATTGCTTTACAGGTTCAATGATATTGTTTCCAGCTGATGGGAGAGATATCAGCGGCACATATATGAACACCCGGCGGCTGCACGATGCCGGTAGGAAAATGCCCGCTGCGGGACAACCTGTTTTTGTTGCAAAGGTCTTGTAAGCATGATAAAGACAAGTTAATGGTTGGTTTCTGTTATTACTCTACAAAAGTAGTAGACTTTGTGGAGTAAACAAAATTCTTTCGAAATATTTTTATGAAGACGTTTAATGATATTGATAACCAGTAGTTTAATGTTATTTGTTGCCAGCTGCTCCTCACAGGAAATACCATATACGGTTATTACCTGAGACTTTTCTATCTTTGCAAACGCCTGCAGGTAGATTTGTTTATTGTTCGGCCTGCGGGTTCATTCTAAACCGTAACTAATAAACGTAATTGCCATGAAATCTTTGCAACAGTGCGCCGCCGAGCGCATTCTGATAATTGACGGTGCGATGGGCACCATGATCCAGCGCTACAAACTCCAGGAATCCGATTACAGAGGGGAACGTTTTAAAGACTTTCACACGGATGTGAAAGGGAATTCCGATTTGCTGTCCATTACCCAGCCGGAGATCATTGAAGCGATCCACCGGGAATACCTGGAAGCAGGAGCGGATATTATCGAGACCAATACTTTCAGCAGCACCGTGATCGCGCAGGCGGACTATGATATGCAGGACCTCGCGGTTGAAATGAACACGGCTTCGGTGACCATCGCCCGGCGTGCTGCGGACGACTATACCCGCCGCGATCCCGACAAACCCCGCTTCGTTGCCGGCGCCATCGGTCCGCTGAACAAGACGCTTTCCATTTCCCCGGATGTGAACAACCCGGGTTTCCGTTCTGTAACTTTCGATGAGGTGGTGGATGCCTACTATCAACAGGTAAAAGCGCTGGCAGAGGCCGGGGCGGATATTCTGCTGATCGAGACCATCTTTGATACCCTGAATGCCAAAGGCGCCATCTTCGCTATCAAGAAATACTTCCGTGACTCCGGTAAACCTGAATTGCCGGTAATGATCTCCGGTACCATCACCGATGCATCGGGCAGAACATTGAGCGGCCAGACGCTGGAAGCGTTCTATATTTCCGTGATGCATGCAAGGCCGTTCTCCATCGGGTTGAACTGTGCACTGGGCGGTAGCCAGATGCGGCCTTATATAGAGGAGCTTTCGCAGATCGCAGGCTGTTTTGTCAGCTGCTACCCGAACGCCGGATTACCCAATACTTTTGGTGAATACGACGAGCAGCCGCATGAAACGGCGCATATTATTGAGGAATTTGCCCGGGAGGGTTTTGTAAACATTGTTGGCGGCTGTTGTGGAACCACTCCGGACCACATCCGTCATATGGCTGAACACGTGAGATCCATTCCACCGCGTCCTTTACCGGTACTGGAAGCAACGCTGGCATAATCAGCACATGAACCACAGTCATTAGTAATGAACACTACGCGTACGATCAGACCGTACCTGCGCCTCAGCGGCCTGGAGCCGCTTGTGGTAAGGCCGGAAACCAACTTTATCAATGTCGGGGAACGCACCAATGTTACCGGCTCCAAAAAATTCGCAAGGCTCATCCGTGAAGGATTGTTTGAGGAAGCGCTGTCCGTTGCCCGCCAACAGGTGGAAAATGGTGCGCAGGTGCTGGACGTGAATATGGACGATGCTTTGCTGGATGGCGAAAAGGCCATGACCACATTCCTTAACCTGCTGGCCTCAGAACCGGACATTTCGCGTATCCCCGTGATGATCGATTCCAGCAAGTTCAGCGTGATAGAGGCGGGCCTCAAATGCCTGCAGGGCAAATGTATCGTGAACTCCATCAGCCTGAAAGAAGGAGAAGAAAAGTTCATCGAACATGCCGTTATCTGCCAGAGCTACGGCGCTTCGGTTGTGGTCATGGCATTTGACGAGAACGGCCAGGCCGATACGCTTGAAAAAAGGGTTACCTTCTGCCATCGTGCTTACAAAATACTTGTTGATAAAGTGGGTTTCGACCCCCAGGATATTATTTTCGACCCCAACATATTCGCCATCGCTACGGGTATTGAAGAGCATAACAACTATGCCGTTGATTTCATCGAAGCCTGCCGGCAGATCAAAAAGCTGATGCCGCTGGCCAAGATCAGCGGTGGCGTTAGCAATGTGTCCTTTTCCTTCCGGGGTAACGATACGGTGCGGGAAGCCATGCACTCCGTATTTCTGCTGCATGCGATCAAAGCGGGACTGGATATGGGGATCGTGAACGCGGGGATGATACAAATTTATGATGAGATCGAACCGCAGCTCCGGGAGCTTTGTGAAGACGCCATCCTCAACCGCCGTGATGATGCAACCGAAAGGCTGATCAATTTTGCCGAGACCGTAAAGGCCAAAGGCAAGGTAGCCGAGAAGAGCGAAGCATGGAGAGCCGGTACCGTGGAGCAAAGGCTCAGCCATGCCCTGGTGAATGGTATCACCGATTATATTGAAGCAGATACGGAAGAAGCCCGGCAGAAATATCCTCGTCCACTTGAAGTGATCGAAGGCCCGTTGATGGACGGCATGAATATCGTAGGCGACCTCTTCGGCAGCGGCAAGATGTTCCTGCCGCAGGTCGTGAAAAGCGCCCGCGTGATGAAAAAATCCGTAGCGGTGCTGACGCCTTATATCGAAGAGGAAAAAGCACAATTTGTGGCGCTGAACGGCGGACAGGTCAAATCCGCCGGAAAGATACTGCTGGCAACCGTGAAAGGAGATGTGCACGACATTGGCAAGAACATCGTGGGTGTTGTATTGGGATGTAACGGGTATGATATCATCGACCTTGGCGTGATGGTGCCGGCAGAGAAAATACTGCAGACGGCGAGGGAGCAGGAAGTGGATATCATCGGTCTCAGCGGCCTGATCACACCCAGCCTGGATGAGATGGTGCACATTGCGCGGGAACTGAAACGCCAGCAATTCAATATCCCCCTGCTGATCGGCGGCGCCACCACATCCCGCACGCATACAGCGGTGAAGATCGCGCCGGAATATGAGAACGGGGTAGTGCATGTACTGGACGCTTCCCGCAGTGTGACGGTTACCGGTAACCTGCTCAACAAGGCACTCAACAAGAACTTCCTGGAGGAAGTGAAAAGCGAATACGTGAAGCTGAACGAAGCCTTCCGGAACAAAAGGCCCGTAAAGCAATACCTGCCCATTGCGGAAGCCAGGCAAAACAAGGTGAAGATAGACTGGGAAAAATTCAACCCTGTGAAACCGGCTTTCATCGGCACAAAAACATTTGCCAACTACGATCTCGGTGAGATCGCGAAGTATATCGACTGGCAGCCGTTCTTTATTTCTTGGGAACTGCACGGCAAATTCCCGCAGATACTGGAAGATAAAGTGGTAGGCAAGGAAGCCACCAGGCTGTTCCAGGACGCGCAGGACATGCTCCGGCGCATCATTGCCGAAAACTGGCTGACCGCAAGGGCGGCGATCGGCATTTTCCCCGCCAACAGCGATGGGGCAGATACCATTCATGCTACTACGGAAGACGGCGCCATCATACCCCTGGAGTTCCTGCGCCAGCAGATCAAGAAAGCACCCGGACAACCGAATATCAGCCTGGCCGACTTTATTGCGCCGGCCGCTTCCGGCAAGCAGGACTATATCGGCGGTTTTGCCGTAACGGCGGGTGAGGGCATTGAAAAGTGGCTGGATCAGTTTAAAAAAGAGCATGACGACTATAGCAGCATCATGTTAAAGGCGCTGGCTGACCGTATGGCGGAGGCATTCACAGAACTGATGCATGCACGGGTGCGGAAAGAATTCTGGGGATATGCCAGCAAGGAGCATCTTAGTAATGAACAGCTGATCAAGGAGGAATATCTCGGTATCCGCCCGGCGCCGGGTTATCCCGCCTGTCCCGAGCATACCGAAAAGTATAAACTCTTTGATATGCTGGGTGCAACGGAAGCTACCGGTATTACACTCACCGAATCGCTGGCCATGTACCCTGCATCCAGCGTAAGCGGCTGGTATTTTGCCAATCCGGAATCGAAATATTTCGGGCTGGGCAAAATAGAAAAAGATCAGCTGGAGGATTATGCACAAAGAAAGGGCTGGACCGTGGAAGAAGCAGAAAAATGGCTGCGGCCCAATCTCGAATATGATATTTAAGCGGGGATCATACCTGCATAAAAGGGGAGGCTGTATCAAAGGTAGATACAGCCTCTTTTTATTCGGGTCCCTGATTGGAGATAATTTTCGTTTACGCGGTTTTCAGCGCCTTCATTTTACCGTTGAGTCATCCTCCTCATTTTTTGCTCACGGCTGACAAGTGTTTGTTTACCTGATGCTCCAACACTTACCTGTCGATATCAATGCTTTTGATCAGCTCGTCTCCCCGGTAGAAACGCACTTCTTTCAAACCTTCTGTTTTAGGGAGAATGCCGGCCCATACCGCCGCGGTATTATATGTCCTCTTGGGCGTATCGATCCTGATCGAAAAGTGAAGGTGAGCGGCTTCCTCTGTTTGTGCAGCGGAAACCAGTTCCAGGTGCTGCGTCAGGCTGGATGGCATAAGCGTTATGACCGCCATCATCTCCCGGGTAAAATCTGCCGTGTCGATAATATTATTCATTGTTTTTGCAATGCCCAGCACGCTGTCACGCGCTGCTGCGGATTCAAACAGCCAGCAGGCAATGCTGTCGTTCTGTTTGATATCATTCCGGGCAAAGTAGCCGGTTGCGGGTTTGACGGCCAGTTCCTTCTGCTGAAGGCTCAACGCCCGGGCGCTGTCATATGATGATACTCTTCTTTCCGAGGTCTGGGAAGTATTGGGGCCGCAGGCAGTTATCATGATCAATGCCCCGGCAGCAAGCAGATTTTTCATATCGAACGTTTTCAGTTGTTCAGCAAGCGGAATACCAACCTTAACTGGTTGATTTACAGCGGATAATTTGTGGAATGATCTTAATAAGCGGGAAACTACGCAACATTTTGCGTATAACTACGCTTGACCTACCCTCATGAGGGTAGTACTTTTGTGACACGCTAATAATGCAATTAACCCCAAAGCCCTTCGGGGAAATTCAGAACACAAAAAGTTAAGGTACACTGCTTTTGTTAACCCCAGTTACAGTTTTAGAAGGGATGCCGTGATGCGTCCCTTCTTATTTTGTGTCCACCCACATGCCGTTATCACGGATGAGGTTGATCAGTTCGTCTACGGCAACATCGCTGTTCAGTCCCCTTTTCACTACTTCTTTGCCACGGTACAATGTGATCTTTCCCACACCGCTGCCCACGTAGCCGAAATCGGCGTCCGCCATTTCTCCCGGGCCGTTGACGATGCATCCCATAATGGCGATCTTCACGCCTTTGAGGTGATTGGTGACTGCCCGGATGCGTGCGGTGGTTTCCTGCAGGTCAAAGAGTGTCCGGCCACAGGAGGGGCACGAGATATATTCTGTTTTGGAGATCCTGGAGCGGGTGGCCTGCAGGATGCCGAAGGCAATATTGTTGATGAGACCTGCCGGTTCGGTCACCGCAGCAGGCTGATGTGCGATCGTAAGGTCCGGCTGCGCTTTCAGCCAGAGACCGTCCCCGAATCCGTCCAGCAACAGGGCGCCGGTTTCCGTAGCATGATGGATGAGGTCTTCCTCCGCATTGTTATGCGTGCTGTTGCACAGCAGCATAACGGGCTGGGTTATACGTTTTTCCATCATCCCGGCTATCGCTCTCCTGACAGTGGCCATGGCATGTATGGAGTTGGAGTAGATGACAGGCACCACATTTTCCTGCAGCTGTTCCAGGAAGGCGGAAAAGCTTTCCCGGCCAAAGTCGTCCGCGTTGGCCGCAACGAAGTTGATCGTTGCAAGGCGGTCATGCTGGCGGGCGGCCAGGTAACCGGCGATATCCATCCAGGGGAAATACTTTTCTTTATCGGCGGCCTCCAGCCAGGTATGATATTGCACGATCACCTTCAGGGTGCCGGGCAGCGCGAAATGCAGCACTTTGTCCCCAGTGAACAGGTAGTCGGCTGCCGCATCTCCGATGTTCCATTTATCCGTGGGCTCATCGTAGGTGTATCCGATGGGTTGAAGGTCTTTTGGCGTAATCGTGTGAAGGTGGCTGAGGTCGGCCACCACCACGGGAACCTGTTTGCCCCCGATATTATCTACGGCAACGGTTTCCCGGCGTTTGTAGGCGAACGGGGAATAGGGCAGCCTGTTTTCATCCAGCGGTTCGATGGCGGGATGTGACACCCGCCGGGTATAACGTTTCACCAGGTCGCGGCAAACGGGCAGTTCAAATTCAGGGTCTTCCGTGAGGGAAACCCGGATGGTATCGCCCACACCATCTTCCAACAGGGTACCGATGCCCACGGCGGACTTGATCCTGCCGTCTTCCCCGTCCCCGGCCTCGGTTACGCCGAGGTGCAGCGGGTAGGCATGGCCCAGTTCCTGCTGCATGGTCTGCACCAGCAGGCGGTAGGCCTGTACCATCACCTGGGGGTTGCTGGCTTTCATGCTCAGCACGATGTTCCGGTAATGAAGGTCTTCTGCGATGCGCAGGAACTCCATGGCGCTTTCCACCATACCCATGGGCGTATCGCCGTAGCGGCTCATGATACGGTCGCTCAGCGAACCGTGGTTGGTGCCGATGCGCATAGCTGTACCATACTCCTTGCAGATCTTTACCAGCGGTGTAAAGCGTTCCCGGATGCGGTCGATCTCCTCCTGGTACTCCGCGTCTGTATATTCCAGCAGCTCGAATTTCTTCTTGTCAACATAATTACCCGGGTTCACCCTTACTTTTTCCACGATGCGCGCCGCTACTTCTGCCGCATTGGGGGTGAAATGAATGTCCGCCACCAGCGGGGTCGTGTACCCCCTGCGGCGCAGCTCTTGCTTTATCGGGAGAAGGTTCTCGGCTTCGGTTTTATTGGGTGCGGTGATGCGTACGAGCTCCGCCCCTGCCTCAATACAGCGGATGGACTGCTCCACGGTAGCCTGTGTGTTCATGGTGTCCGTGGTGGTCATCGTCTGGATGCGGATGGGATGAAAGTTGCCGATAAGGAGGTCTCCCACCTTCACTTCGAGCGTGGGCAAACGTTTATATTGGGTAAGTGATTGGCAGTACAGTTGCATGAATGATCAGAATAGATGTAGGCACAAAATTAACAAATCCCGGCGGACCTGCAGTTTTGTTATTTTATATGAACGGTAAAGAACACAGACCGGAATTGCCTAGTTTTAATCCGATAAGCCGTTTGTAGCCATTATAAAGATCTCGTGGACACCATACCCTATCAGCAATTACCCTTCAGCGGGCAATTCAGCATTTTTGAAGTGGAGCATTTCCATAGTGAGCTGACCACACAGCCTCACCGGCATCATGATTTCCAGATCGTCTGGTTCACAAGGGCTTCGGGGGAGCATATTGTGGATTTTGTGTCTTATCCGCTGGAGGACAATATGGTTTTTTTATTGGGACCGGGGCAGGTGCACCAGCTGCTGGACGCGAGCATTTTCGGCTTCAGCATCACCTTTACCGAGGCTTTTTATTTCAGTAACCGGCACGACCGGGAAGCACTGTATGATTTCACAACGCTTTTCGATGATTCCCAGGCGTATGCGCCCATCCGGGTGAGCCGCCCCGCTGCGGAGAATTTTTCGCACCTGATCACGCTGATGCGCAGTGAGCTGGCCGTTCAGATCGAAGGCAGCAACAGTGCCGTCATCAAGCATTATCTTAATGCCTTTCTTTTGTTGATGGAACGGGAAAAGAAGCATAATGCCGCCAATTCCCCCGGGCTGCAGCATCATGACGCCCGGATCGTAAAGCTGCGGCAGCTGGTAGAGCGATATTTTCGCAGTGAGCATAAGGCCGATTTTTATGCCGGGCAGTTCGCGCTCACCGCCAAGCGGTTGAATGAGATCACCCGTGAAGTGCTGAACAAAACGGTAACGGATATGGTGCGCGACCGGCTGGTACTGGAGGCAAAGCGGCAACTGGCCTTTAGTCACAGAAGCGTAAAGGAGATATGTTATGAACTTGGGTTTGAGGACCCGGCCTATTTCAGCCGGTTTTTCAGGAATCATACCGCATCGTCCCCGCATGCATTCAGGGATGCGATGTTCAAATAGTACCATTCATTCGCCGGTTTGTCCAATCACGATGAACGGATACACACTAATTTTACATATCGTTTAAACGGAAACTATGTGTTTAACGCGTTTGACTGACGCGTTTTTTATTTGGAGAGGAAAGTTACGGAAAGCCGCCTTGTTCAATACAGGAGCGGTTTTTCTGTTTCTGCGCCTACCAGTCCTTTTCTACCATGCCTGGACTGGCCTTTGCCTTTTTCATCTTGTCTTCCTGTAATTTCTTCTCCTGCTGTGCGAGGGCCTGCAGGAGGCGCTTGGCTTCTTCCTGCGTCAGCTTGCTGGGTTTGGGCTGATTCTGCTGCTGCTCTTTTTCCTGGTCCTTGTCTTTCTGCTGGTCTTTTTTATCCTGTTGGTCTTTATTCTCCTGATCTTTATTCTGGTTGTCCTTCTTGTCTTTATCCTTGTCCTGATTCTGCTGGTCTTTCTTATCGTTTTTATCCTTATTATTTCCTCCGCCCTGTTGTTGCTGTTTTTTCAGCATAGCCTGCGCGTAGGCGAGGTTATAACGGGCCTGTTCATCTGCAGGATTGGCTTTGAGCGCAGCCTTGTAGCTTTTAATGCTTTCTTCCCATTTTTTGCCCTCCATGAAAGTATTGCCGATGTTATAATTGGCATCCGCTTTCACGTCTTTGCCGGCCTCGTTTTTCAGCGTGTTGGCATATTGCTGGCGGGCCGCGTCGTATCGTTTCTGCTCGTAAAGTGAATTACCAAGGTTGTAGTGCCCGGCAATGGATTTATTGTTGCGTTCCAGTGCTTTCTTGTAACTGGCTTCGGCATCTGCATACTGCTGTTTTTTATACTGTTCGTTTCCTTTCCGGATCAGTTTGCTGGTGCCTTCCTGTGCGGATGCAGCAAGGGCGGAGCAAAGCAGTAGGCCAATAACGGCAACGGGTATATGTAAAAAGCGGTACTTCATCATCTGGCGTTTGCGGTTTTAAGTCCCGGCAATGCATCTGCATCGGCTTTTTTCTTTTTGCCTTCCGGCAGAAAGAATTCGAGCAGGATCAGTAGCAGGCAGATCCCCAGGAAGTATTGAAAATAGCTGTTATAGTCAGAGAATACGTTTTCGCCGAATTCTTTTTGTTCCATACTGTCGATCTTCGCGGCAAGCGCTTCCACTACATCATCTGTGTTGTTCATCAGGTGCAGGTACATGCCTTTGCCGGTAGAAGCGAGGGATTTCAGGGCATCTTCATTCAGTTTCGAGATCACTGTTTTTCCATCGCGGTCTTTTTTCAGGCCGCCGGCGGCAGGATCGGGCAGAGGCGCGCCGGTGGGGGAGCCTATGCCGACAGTGTTGATCACAACGCCGTTCTCCAGGGCTTTTTTGGCTTCGGCAACGGCGCCTTCGTTATGGTCTTCCCCGTCTGAAATGATGATCAGCGCTTTATGTTTGCGTTCCTTTTTGTTGAAAGCTTCATCGCTGATACGGATGGCCTCATTGATCTCGGTGCCCTGCCTGGGAATCAGGTCCGGCGTAATGCTGTTCAGGTACATGCGCGCCGCGGAATAGTCTACCGTCAGCGGCATTTGCAGGTAGGCGTTCCCGGCAAAGACCACCAGGCCCACCCGGTCATTATCCAGTTTATCCATGAGTCGGGTCACCAGCTGTTTGGCGCGGGTCAGCCGGTCGGGTTTCGCATCGGTGGCAAGCATGCTTTTGCTCACATCCAGCGCTATAATGACATCCACGCCTTTACGGGTGATCTTTTCCAGCCGGCTGCCTTTCTGCAGGTTGGCCAGGCCGGCCACACCAAAGAAAAAAGCGATGAACACCAGCAGGAACTTGATCGTGAACAGGCGGCGGGAATATCCGCTGAATAGTTTCTCTACCATTACCGGATCACCTATGCGGCGCACGGAGCGCCTTTTCCACCAGGTAACCCAGGCAAATGCCAGTACCAGTACGATCAGGAGCACAAATGCCCAGAGGTATTCCGTATGTTGAAATCTTAACATGGCTAAAATGACGCACCCCGGTCAGCGCCGGGGCGATAGTCAAAAATAATTTTTTTATAACGTATTACAAGGGTGGGCCGAAAGGATTTATGAGTTTTTTAACAGCGAAGCCGGTAACCCCGGGCTGTTGGCTACTTTTCCCCTTTGAAAAATCCTTCTTCAGTGAGGATGCTGCGCATCAGTTCTTCCCTGACGGCGGGAATATCCAGGGCCGGATCTTCCGTTTCAAAGTTCAGCACAAAAAAGCTGGGATGTTTGTTCTCTTCGATCCAGCCGACCATCCAGCCGATCTTTTTCGGGCCGGTAATGCCCCATCCTGTTTTATAGGCCAGTTTGTACTTCGGCGTTTCTTCCCGCAGCATAAGGGCGGATACCAGTTCCTGCGCGCGGCGCTGGAAGGGAAGCTGGTTGAAATACAGTTGTTTGACGAGGCCAAGTTCCTCATCGGGAGAGATCTGCAGGGAATTGTCCAGCCAGAAAGTATCGACCTTGCTGATGATATGGTTGCCGTATTGCACGGTATCCAGCCAGTGCTGCATGGTATCCCGGCCGATGCGGCGGGCCACTTCCTGGTAGTAAGGCACGGATGACAGGCGAAAGGCCTGCGCCATGGTGAGGTCCTGGTTCCATTCCTGGTCCGGGCGGGAAATACTGTCCCAGGGAATGATCATATTGGTATCGCTGATTGCGCCGGTGTGGAGGCCAACCAGGGAATTAAATATCTTGAAGGTGGATGCCGGGGTGAACCGCTGTTTTGCCCGGTCGATATTATAGGCCCTGAAAGTGCCCTGACCGTTGTCGAACACCATGAAGCAGCCTTCCAGCTTGTATTTGGAAAAATATTTTTCCCAGCTTTTTACTTCTTTGACGTTGTTGGGCGAGCAGGCGCTGAGCCAGAGGGCGGCGGCAAGCATGAACAGGCTGATCGGTTTCATGGGCTTTTGTTTTTCGATAATGTGCAAAAGTAAGGCTTGCGGAATGGATTTGCTGCAAAAAAGGGGGCTGATTTTGGTCAGCCCCCGGGTGTGTATATATTTTAATGGTGGTAATATCAGCGGAGTTGTGTTCAGGCGCCGGCAGGTTTCAGCACGCCCAGTTCATTGCCCACTTTGGTGAAAGCGGCAATGGCCTTGTCAAGATGCGTCTGTTCGTGCGCAGCGCTGAGCTGAACGCGGATGCGGGCCTGGCCTTTGGGCACTACGGGGTAGAAGAACCCGATAACGTAGATACCTTCCTCCAGCAGCCTGTCTGCGAATTGCTGGCTGAGTTTTGCGTCATAGAGCATCACGGGCACGATCGGGTGGTCGCCGGGCTTGATATCGAAGCCGGCTGCCGTCATTTTCTCCCGGAAGTACCGGGTGTTGGATTCCAGTTTATCCCGCAGTTCGGTAGTTTCGCTGAGCATATCCAGCACGGCGATGGAAGCGCCGACGATGCTGGGGGCTACAGAATTGGAGAACAGGTAGGGCCTGCTCCGCTGGCGCAGCATATCGATGGTGGCCTTGCTGCCGCTGGTGAAGCCGCCGGAGGCGCCGCCGAGGGCTTTGCCGAGGGTGCCGGTGATAATATCCACGCGGCCCATGACATTGCGGTATTCATGGGTGCCGCGGCCGGTTTTGCCGAGGAAGCCGGAGGAATGGCTTTCGTCTGACATGACGATGGCATTGTACTTGTCCGCCAGGTCGCAGATCTTGTCCAGCTGCGCAATGGTACCATCCATGCTGAATGAGCCGTCCGTTACGATGATACGGCTGCGGGCGCCCTGGGCTTCCTGCAGTTTGACCTCCAGGTCCGCCATGTTATTGTGTTCGTAACGGAAGCGCTGGGCTTTGCAGAGGCGTACGCCGTCTATAATGGAGGCATGGTTCAGGGCATCGGAAATGATGGCGTCCTGCTCTGAGAACAGGGGCTCGAACACGCCGCCGTTGGCGTCAAAGGCCGCTACATAAAGGATGGTGTCTTCCATGCCGAGGAAGCGGGATATTTTTTGCTCCAGCTCCCGGTGAATGTCCTGCGTGCCGCAAATGAAGCGTACGCTGCTCATGCCGTAGCCGTGTGTATCGATGGCTTCTTTGGCCGCTGCCACCACTTTGGGGTGGGACGACAGGCCCAGGTAGTTGTTCGCACAGAGGTTGATCACGGTCTTCCCGCCCACGGAGATCTCGGCGCCCTGCTCCGATGTAATGATCCGCTCATGCTTGTAAAGCCCTGCAGCCTGGATCTCTTCCAGCTCCTGTTGTAACCGTTTTATAAAGTCCTGGTTCATATCTGACAAAGTTAGGCATTAAATGTATCCAGTATTTTATATGCGTGCCGCCTGATTTTGCAGAATGGTAAAAAGTTTGACGGAGGTGTAACATTTATCTGCCGGTTTGCGTCATATTATTATCATGGACGGTAGATTATGACGAAAGGTACTGTACATTCGGTCATCCGGCGCTTGCCGGTGGTAGCTTGTGTGGCCATACTGGCGGGTTTCCTGCTGCTCACCTGGTCTGCGACCGGCCCGGGAATACCCTGGGAGCCGGCGGAGAAGGGGCAGTTACCGGCGGTTGTCAGAAACCTGCATATCGTAGAAATATTGTCATGGAGCTGGTAGAAAGGGGCATTTGCGCCACCCCGGGCAAAGGGTGGGCAAGGCTTTTCAACCAAAATGTCGGAAATTGCACAAAAGACCTGCCACCGGATGACGGAAAAGGAGTACAACAAATGCGTGGATCTGTACAGCGATAACCTCTTCCGGTTCATTGTAAAGAACCTGGAAAATGCGGAAGATTCGAGGGACGTGGTACAGAACGCGTTTGAAATATTATGGAAGCATAATAGTGATGTGCCTTTTGAAAAGGCCAAGAGCTATTTGTTTACCGTAGCGTACCATAATATGATCGATCATGTGCGGAAAGTGAAGCGTATTACACTGGTGGAGGAATTCAAGGAAGAAGCGAGGATTTCCGAACAAAAAGTGCATAATGCACGTAATGTCATAGAAAAAGCCCTCAAAAGGCTGAGCGATGTACAGCGTTCCCTCATCCTGCTGAAGGATTATGAGGGTTACAGCTACGAGGAGATCGGGGAGATCATGCAACTAAACCCTTCGCAGGTAAAGGTATATTTGCACCGGGCAAGGGCCCATCTGAAGGAATACCTGGTTAAAATGGAAAACGTGATCTGAAAACAAACAAGGTATTCATCAAACAACAGCCTATGTCGGCAGACATCAACATATCGAACTACGAAAGCTACCTCTACTGTTATGTGGACGGGGAGTTGAATGCGGAAGAAACGGCAGCCCTGGAACGCTTTATCGGCGCAAATCCCCAGGTACGTGCGGAGCTGGAGCTTCTCATGGCCACCCGCCTCCGGCCGGAAGTTGTCGTGTTTGACGCCAAGGCATCCCTCTATCGCGGCAGCGAAATACATGTACAGAACTACGAAGGATATTTACTGAGTTATATCGATGGTGAGCTTGATCCAGCGGAAGAAGAAGCCCTGGAACAATTCATGGCCAGCCATCCAAAAGTGCGGCAGGAGCTGGTGATGTGGCAGGGTACGAAGCAACATGCCGACCCGTCCATCAGATTTGATGATAAATCCGTTCTCTATCGCCACAGCAAGTCCCGGACATTCCGGATGCGTACGGCTTACTGGTGGGCTGCCGCAGCGATGATAGCCGGTGTGCTGGCTTTCCTGGGACTTTCCGACCGGTTTAGGGACCATCAGGCCCTTACACCCCTGGCAGGTGTTGAAAAAGTACCGCCCGCCGCCAATATCGAGCCGTACACAACAACTGATCCGGAAGAGCAGGTTCCCGATAGCCGCGTTACCGTGAAAGGGGAGACGTTGCCGCCATCAGCCGCGCCAACAGCGCCTGACAGCCGTACCGCGACTACCGTTGGTGAAGATATAGCAGCCCCGGCCCCTCCGGTTCTGGCGCAAACCACCGCTAAACAAGGAGCCGCTACACCCCGGCAACAACCGGAGCAGCCCCAACAGGCGGTAACAAAAACAGCAACAACAACATCATCAATAAACCTGGACAATCTCCATACCGCAGAGAAAGCAACGGCCCTGATCGACAGGCAGGAACTGGATGCAGCCCTCAGCGCCACGCCAAAAGAAGTGCCTGGAACGGAGATGCTGGCAGCGGCGAAGCCAAGACCGTCCCTCGACGAGCAAGCGCCGGCTGCATTGGCAACCCCAGCGCCGGCTGCGGCAGAACCGGGGGAGCTTATCCTCTCCGTTACCGGTAATGGGTTGGAAAGCAAGGTGTTAGATAAAGTATCCAACGTAGCAAGATTCTTTTCAAAGAAGAAAAAATAGTAATCAGGCGGGGAACCGCTAATGAGAAAACAGGCACAGCCATATGAAGCATAAAATTTTACTCACTCTCCTTACCGTGATCCTGGCGCTGGGTGTTAAAGCCCAGCAGACAGCGCTGGATACGATACAGATCAGGGGACTGATCATGGTAAAAGGCAAGGACGCCAACGGGAAAAGCATATTCAGAGCTTACCAGGATACCGCCTATGCCCGCAAGAAACTGGAAAGGAACCTTCACACCCGCTGGCTGGTATTTGATGTGGGGTTCAATAATTACCGGGACCGCAGCGACTACAGCGCAGCGATGATCATGTCCCTTTATTACCCCGGGCAATCCAATGCCATCCCCGTTTACGCGGATTATCTCTCCAATGACAAAAGGTACGATTACTCCGGAGGAGCGCTGAACACCTTTGCGCCCCGTAATGCCAGCGAACCGCTGACACCCTCCGAGTTCAAGCTGATCCCCGGCAAGTCCATGAACTTCAATATCTGGCTGCTGATGCAACGGCTGAACATTCACAAGCATAAACTGAACCTCGTCTACGCCCTCGGGGTGGAAATGAATAATTACCGGTATGCCCGCAGCATCAGCTATGTGCCGGGCTACCCCACCACCATTATCCGGGATTCGATCGAGTTTTCAAAGAATAAACTGTTCGCGCAATACCTGACCATCCCCGTAATGCTCAATTTTAACTCCAATCCTGCACGCCCCGGCCGGTCATTTGAGCTGAGCCTTGGTTTTTCAGGCGGATATTTGCTGAAATCCCGTACCAAACAAGTGAGCGAGGAAAGAGGGAAAGTGCGGCGTACAGACGATTTCAACCTGAACAAATGGCGCTTTGGCCTCACGGGGGAGATCGCCTACGGCCCCATAAAGCTGTACAGCAACTTCGCGCTGACGCCTTTGCATGACTATGGCCTGGAGCAATATCCGTTTGCTGTAGGGTTCCGTTTTAATGGATTTTAGAAAAAAAAGAAGCAACTTTAGGACAGAATCAACATTCCAGGGGGTAACATTTCCCCCCGTTCATTTATCCTATAAAAACTGTACACAACCAAATCCTGACCAGTATGCGTTCAATCCTGACATTTGTAGCTGTTGTAAGTGCGATCATATTTATCCATGCCAGCGATATCAAACTACCGGAAACCCCGGCCCCGGCCAGCCCTTCAAATGATGTTTCCATTCCCGGTACCATGCGCGTCCTGCCAGCTCCGGCTGCAACCGAAGCCATGGTGTATATGAACGACAGCCTGTTCCAGGCCTACCGCGGCAACCACAATTACTTTGTAACCGGCCATTATCATGTATTGTATGTCAAGACAGATTCCGGTTTTGTTGCCGCTAAAGGCCCCCTCGCCGCCAAACGCCTGGCTACCCTGAGCCTTTTATACCGGTAAACCCGGTTTCGGTGCTTCTCCCCGCCATTCCATTGCATCTCACTCAACCCCTCCTGATAAACAATCCGTCACAGCTATTTCGATTTAGCCGCTTCATCCGGATAAAACTTGCCGCCTGCTGCACGAATGTGCCGTAGCATTTTTATATTTGGTGTAAACACAACATTTCAACCCAGCCATATGAGACCATTCAAACTCTTTTTATTCCTGTTCCTTACCGCTACCCTGCAAATCTCCGCCCAGGGCAGATACGAGTGGAAGGAAGCCACCTCCGGCGGTTATACCTACCGCTACGTTACCGGAGACCCGATGCAGGCGCGCTATTACACCCTGAAGAACGGGCTTACCGTTATATTCAGTGTGAACAAAAAGGAACCCCGCATCCAGACCCTGATTGGCATACGTGCCGGCAGCAACAGCGACCCGAAGGACCATACAGGCCTGGCACATTACCTGGAGCACCTGCTGTTCAAAGGCACGGCCCAATACGGATCGCTGGACTGGGCAAAGGAAAAGCCGTACCTCGACCAGATTGAGGGGCTTTACGACACCTACAACCAGACCACGGACCCGGAACTGCGCAAAGGGCTGTACAGGCAGATTGACAGCGTTTCCGGCCTGGCCGCCAAATATGCCATCGCCAATGAATACGACAAGATGATGTCCAACATGGGCGCACAGGGGACCAATGCCCATACCTGGGTGGAAGAAACGGTGTACGAAGAAGATATCCCCTCCAATTCCATTGACAAGTTCCTCTCCGTACAAGCCGAGCGCTTCCGCGATCCGCAATTCCGCATCTTCCACACGGAGCTGGAAGCCGTGTACGAAGAAAAGAACCGGGGGCTGGACAATGACGGCCGCAGAATGTATGAAAAGATGCTGGAAACGCTTTTCCCTACCCACAACTACGGGCAGCAATCCACCATCGGCACAGTGGAGCATCTGAAGAATCCTTCCCTGAAAGCCATTCGCAAATTCTACAACGAGTATTATGTGCCCAATAACATGGCCATCATATTTGCCGGGGATTTTGATCCGGATTATGTCATCCGGCGCATCGACGAAAAGTTCAGCTATATGCAGCCGAAACCGGTGCAGGAATACAAAGCACCCGTGGAAGCGCCCATCACCGCGCCGATCGTGAAAGAGGTGTTTGGTCCTGATGCGGAGAATGTGAACCTCGCCTTCCGCATGCCCGGAGCGCTGGATACGAAAAATGCCGTTATGCTGACGGTGATCTCCCAGATCCTGTCCAATGGCAAAGCCGGCCTGCTTGATCTGAACCTGAACAAACAACAGAAAGTCCTCGGCGCTGGCGTGAGCACACTGCCCTGGAAAGATTATACCGTATTTGCACTGAGCGGCCGCGCCAAACAGGGCCAGTCGCTGGACGAAGTGAAAGATCTCCTGCTGGGGCAGCTGGATATCCTCCGCAAGGGCGAATTCGATGAAACCCTGATCACCGCCATTGTCAATAATTTCAAACTCTACGAGATACAGGGCCTCGAAAGCAACGGCAATCGTGCCAACAGCCTGATGGACGCCTTCATCAAACACCGCGGCGAAAACTGGCTGCACGACGTAGCGTATATCGATGACATGGGTAAAGTAACGAAACAGCAGATCGTAGCATTTGCCAATGAATACCTGGTCGACAATTATGTACTGCTTTACAAACGCAAAGGAGAAGATAAAGACATTGAAAAAGTAGACAAACCACCGATCACCCCGGTAGAAGTGAACCGTGATGCGCAGTCCGAATTCCTGAGAACGGTTTCCGCCATGCCTGCTACTCCCGTAAAACCCCAGTGGCTGGATTACAGCAAGGACATTCAGAAAGGGAAGGCCGGCCATGCGGATATGCTGTATGTGCAGAACAAGGACAACAGCCTCTTTCGGCTTTACTATCGTTTCGACATGGGCGCCTGGAGCAACAAGAAGCTGCCGCTGGCCGCACAATACCTGCAGTTTCTGGGAACGGACAAATATTCATCTGAAGAGATCAGCAAGCAGTTTTACAACATCGCCTGCTCATTCAATATCGCCGCGGGATCTGAGGAAACCACCATATCCATTTCCGGCCTTCAGGAGAATTTTGACAAAGCCGTTGAACTGTTCGATCACCTTTTGCTGAACTGCAAAGCGGATGAGGCTGTGCTGGATGGATTCCGCAACCGGATACTCAAACAAAGGGCAGACAACAAGCTCAACAAAGGGCAGATACTTAACGGCCTGCGTTCTTATGCCACCTACGGCCCCAGGAACCCGTTCAACAACCAGTTGAGCAACGAGGAGCTGGAAGCCGTAACTGCAGCCGAATTGGCAGCATTGCTGCACGACCTCCCCGCTTACCGGCATACAGTGATCTACTATGGGCCGCAGTCCCTTTCCGCAGCATCCGCCGCAGTGAAACGGCTGCATCATGTGCCTTCCTCTTTCAAGGCATATCCGGTTGCACAGCAATTCGAAAAAACAACGCAAGCTGCCAGCAAGGTATATTTTGCGGACTATGATATGGTGCAGGCCGAGGTAAGCTGGGTACGCAACGGCAATCCTTACGACCCCTCCCACACCGCTGTGGTAAACCTTTTCAACAACTATTTCGGTGGCGGTATGGGTTCCATTGTGTTCCAGACCATCCGGGAATCGAAGGCGCTGGCCTATTCCACTTATGCCTATTATGCGGCGCCCAACAAGAAGAATGACCGGTACGCGATCATGGCCTATGTCGGCAGCCAGGCAGATAAGGTAAATGAAGCCATCGCGGGAATGAACGAATTGCTCAACGCACTGCCGCAGTCGGAAAAAGCCTTTGAGACCGCGCGCAGCAGCATGAAAAAAGATATTGAAACAGAACGCATTACGCAGGACGGCATTATCTTCAGCTACCTGAGCGCGCAAAAGCTCGGCCTGGATAAAGACATCCGCAAAAGCGTGTACGAAAGCATTGACAAACTGACGTTTGACGACATCAAACAGCTTCACCAGCAAAATATTGCCGGAAAACCTTATTCCTATTGCATCCTGGCATCGGAGAGCCGCTTGAAGCCGGAAGATCTGAAACAATATGGCGAGGTACAGAAAGTGTCGCTGGAGGAGATCTTCGGGTATTGATCGTTATAATCATAAAGAAAAAGGGGCGCATCAGATTCGTGATGCGCCCCTTTTTTGTGCCAGACAATATTCCCGCTCTTCCTGCCGTTAATTCTTCTTGAAAAACCTCCGGGCAAATGTGGCGCTATTGTTTCCTTATCATCTTGTTACCTTTATTCGCGTTTGAGCACAACGCGGTGGACCTGTACAGTGTACGTCTTAACCCTTCCGCCATCGACGCGGAAAAGGTCTTTCTCCTGGTAGATAAAAGCGATTACCGTATGTATCTGTACGAAGATGCCACCCTGTTAAAGATATACAAGGTGGTGTTCGGCAACCGTGATGTTTCCGACAAATTCATGCAGGGCGACCGCCGTACGCCCAACGGTACTTTCCGCATCCGCGCCAAGCGGGTAGATAATCGCTGGAGCCGTTTCCTGCTGCTCGATTATCCGAATGCCGAATCGTATCAGCGTTTTCAGCAACGCCAGGCAAGGGGCCTGATCGGCAAGGGGGCGGATATCGGTGGTGGCATCGGCATACACGGTGTGGAGCCCGCAGCCGGTATCCGGGATAATTATGTGGATCAGCGGATCAACTGGACGCTGGGCTGTGTGAGCATGAAGAACAGCGATGTCAACGAGCTGTACAATGTTGTGATCGTTGGCACACCGGTGGTGATCCGCCCGTAAGCGTCCGCAGCCACATAAAAAATCCCGGCAGCCAGCAGCTACCGGGATTGTGATGTACAAGCAAGCTGACAGGAATTCTCCTACAGCTTTCCCTGTTTTATTTCTTCTACCACCGCGGGATCAAGCAGCGTTGAGGTATCACCGAGATTATCCAGTTCTCCTTCCGCTATCTTGCGCAGAATGCGCCGCATGATCTTGCCCGAGCGTGTTTTGGGCAGGCCCGAAACGAACTGTATCTTGTCCGGCTTCGCGATCGGGCCGATGATGCGCGAAACGGTCTGGATAATATCCTTCTTTGTCAGTTCCAGATCGTGATGTTTCCTTTCAGTAATGACGAATGCATAGATGCCCTGCCCTTTGATGTCGTGGGGAAATCCGACTACTGCGCTTTCCACAACGCCGGCGTGCATGTTAATGGCATTCTCCACTTCGGCGGTGCCGATGCGGTGGCCGCTGACGTTCAGTACATCATCCACCCGTCCGGTGATGCGGTAATAGCCGTCTTCATCACGAAGGCAGCCGTCGCCCGTGAAGTAAAGGTTTTCGTAGGTCGCAAAATAAGTGGTCCTGCAGCGCTCATGATCGCCGTAGGTGGTGCGGAGCATGCCCGGCCAGGGGAACTTGATGCAGAGGTTGCCGTTCACGCCGTTACCTTCTATTTCCTTGCCATTTTCGTCAACAAGAATGGGTTGGATACCGGGCAGCGGCAAGGTGGCGTAACCGGGTTTTTCTTTCGTAATGCCTGCCAGTGGCGCGATCATAATGCCCCCCGTCTCTGTTTGCCACCAGGTATCCGTGATGGGGGCTTTGCCTTTGCCGATCTGATCTTTATACCAATGCCAGGCTTCCTCGTTGATCGGTTCACCCACAGTGCCCAGGGTGGTCAGCGAACTGAGGTCCTTGTGGTTTACCGGTCCCAGGCCAAATCCCATCAGGCTGCGGATAGCGGTGGGGGCGGTGTATAGCACGTTCACCCTGAATTTGTCTACAATATCCCAGAAGCGCCCCGCATCCGGATAGGTGGGAATGCCTTCGAACAGCACTGTTGTTGCCCCGGCGCTCAGCGGCCCGTACACGATATAGCTGTGCCCCGTGATCCAGCCGATGTCTGCCGTGCAGAAATACACCTGTCCTGGTTTATACTGGAAAGTATTGATGAAAGTATAGTTGGCATATACCATATAGCCTCCGCAGGTATGCACCACCCCTTTGGGTTTGCCTGTGGAGCCGGAAGTGTAGAGGATGAAAAGGGTATCCTCGGCGTCCATCTCTTCAGCCGGCGCCGGTGGGTTGCCCATGGTCTCCACTTGCTTGATCTCGTCTTCCCACCACACATCGCGGCCTTTCAGCATGCTCACAGGGGTGCGGGTGCGGGTGCAGACGATGACCTTTTTTACGGATGGGCAGGCCATTAGCGCATCATCTATCACAGATTTCAGCGGAATGTCCTTACCACCGCGGTAAGCGCCGTCGCATGTGATCACGAGGCTGGCCTGAGCATCCTGTATGCGGTCGGCAATGGACTGGGCGCTGAAACCGCCGAACACCACAGAATGGATGGCGCCCACGCGCGCGCAGGCCAGTACGGCGATCGCCAGTTCCGGGATCATTCCCATATAGATACATACCCGGTCTCCCTTCTTTACGCCGTTATTCTTCAGCACGTTGGCGAACTGGCAGACTTTATTATACAATTCCCGGTAGGTAAGAATACGATGCCTTTCTTCCGGATCGTTCGGCTCCCAGATGATCGCCGGCTGGTTGCCAAGTGTACCGAGATGCCTGTCCA
Source organism: Chitinophaga sp. XS-30 (assembly GCF_008086345.1). Taxonomy (NCBI): domain Bacteria; kingdom Pseudomonadati; phylum Bacteroidota; class Chitinophagia; order Chitinophagales; family Chitinophagaceae; genus Chitinophaga; species Chitinophaga sp. XS-30. The sequence goes on from NZ_CP043006.1 coordinate 1,200,252, forward strand.
GGCAGTTTTCCGTAATGTTGAGTTTCGCGCCCGTGAACCATTTTACATCCGGGTCCTTGAAATTCCATTCCAGCACTTTGTCCCATTTGCGGCGCCAGTAAAAATGGTCCGCCACATCCGCCCAAAATCCTTCCGGGTCTGTTACACTGTGCTGCCATGCTTGCTGATATTCATCGAAATTGCTGAGTTGGTATGGGTACGACATGATTCCCAATTAGATTTAAAGAGTTTATACAGTTTTTTTAACGGGGCTTAAATTTAATGATTTATGATTGAAGATTATCGAATTTGCGCACCGGATGATTGTAAAAAAATTAATCCCGGCCTTTTGAGTGCCGGGATTAGCAGGATCGTATCCATAGTTGTGTTTACAGCGTTTTTACCCTTTCTTTTACATATGCATGGATGGAAGTTTCGTTCTTACCTTCCGGTTTGGCCACTTTCAGGTACTGCTGGTAGTGCCTTTTGGCCTTCAGCGGGTCGCGGAGGGACTGATCATATATTCTGCCGATACCATATAGCCGCATTGGATCTTTGAACAGGTAATAGGCCGTATCGTAGTGGGCGATAGCATTTTTGTACTGTTTCATCTGCTCAAAATTATCCGCCATGCCCGCGTAGTAGGAATCCAGGTTTTTTGACTTCGCCATGTCGATGCAGGCCATGTACATCTGGTTGCTCTGGTCATACCGGCCGAGCGCTGCATAGGCCACGGCGGCGTAATACATGACGGATTCCGGCGCTGCCTGCGCGATGGTGACCATCCGGTCGTGCACGCGGATGCAGCTGTCATACTTTTTCATTTGAAGGTAAGCCGCCGCCAGATAAATGCAGGCCATAGGCTCCACGGTATTGGTGCTCAGCAGGCGCTCACCGTATATTGCCGCTTCTCCGTATTGCTTTTCCAGGAAGGAAAGCTTCACCATTTGCACGATCACGCTCACCTGGCTGCTGTCAATTGCATAATAAGCTTTCAGCACACTGTCCGCTGCTGCATTTTTCTTTTGCAGCATCAGTTCCGAAGCCATGGAGGTGACTACGGATACATCTTTCGGATTCAGCTCGTATGCCCGCCGCAGGAAATGGAAAGCCGTGTCCTGCAATCCGACGATGTTTTCGCACACACGGCTCAGCTGTTTATAATAGGCTGCATTGTGCGGCCGTAGCGCTACCAGTTTTGTAAAATGCCCGAAAGCCACTACCGGTTGTTGCTGTTGCCTGGCGATATTCCCGAGGTGCTGATGCGCCTGGATGTGGCTGGAATCCTTTTCCAGTACCAGGTGATAGTATTTTTCCGCCTGCGGGAACTGCCCGTTCTGGTAATAGGCGTTGGCCAGCAATCCCAGCCCGTATGCTTCCCGGGGCTTTATGCCTTCCAGGTACCGGATGGCCAGGTCATACTGCTGTTCCTGGAAATAGTCCATCAGCAGCGGCTTGTCTATACTATCCTGTGCCTGGCCCATAACAATACTGGCCGGCAGGAGCAATATCAGGAGAAAACGGGTACAGCGCATCGCTCAAATTTTTATAAAACTAAATATTTAGTTTTATAAAGAAAAATTTAGTTCACTGTCTGGAACCACAAAAAAGCTAAAAAGCATATCGCTTTTTAGCTTACCATAAGGTAGGGGGGATGTGTGGTTTTTGATGATCCGGGGGTTCAGACCGGTTGGTTTTCGTTTTCCGCGGCAACCAGGGTAACGGTACTGGGAATTGGGGCGTTCACTTCAAAATCCTGGTAGGAGAGGGTGGTGATGCCCTGGATCTTTTTGACGGCAATGGCATTAATGCGTCGGGTATCGCAGAAATGTTCCGGTTTGCCATGAAGGGTGATGGTTACGTGGCGGATGGCCTCACCTCCGCTTTCATAAAGCTGATGAATGAATCGGGCGATGATATTCCGCAATTGTTCTTCCCGGAGGGGAGATGGCTTGATGGTTTGCATGCTTTCAAGGTTTACGCAATGGTGCTTTGTTGTTCATAGTGGAAGGGCTATTTACGCAATTGTGTCAGGAGCGCCCCCTGTGTTTGCTGTTCTGTTCCTGGATGTTCTTCAGCAGGGTATCCGCCACGGCCAGGATCTTATCCTTTTCTGCATTGGAAAAGCTGTTTTCCCCTTTGGCTTTCCGGTAGAATGTAGCCTCGCTCCAGCCGCATTCTTCACAGACGCTTTCCCGGAAGATTCTGGGCAGTTGGATTAACCCTGCATGTGTTTCCATGAGGAGGTTTGAGGATGAAAGTTTCTTTGCTCGCATTTGATAGAAATTTTATCATTTTTAAAATACGATTCTCCAAATGTCAATTAAAATGTTATATTGATATAGAGATCATCATACAATACATTGACATTCAGTACAAGTATAACAAAATTTATTTACAGTGGAAGCTGTCTCCAAAAATATTATTCACGAAGGCGCACGATTGAAACAAATAGTGAGGGACAAGAAGATGAAAATCCTTGCCTTTGCTGACATCGCAGGTTTTTCGAACCAGATAGCCCATTATTATTTCCGCCAGGAGGCCATTAAACGGGCTACGTTGCTGGAGTTTTGCACGTTGCTTGGCATTACCCTGGAGGAATTCTATGCCTGGTCCAACCCCCGGAAACCCGCTCCCGCTGCCAATGATCTCCACCACGGCCAGCGGCTTGGGACACTGATAGATGAAAAAGGGCTGAATAAAACAAAACTGGCGGAAAGGATGGGACTAAGCCGCCGGGCCTTGTATAACCTGCTGGATAAAGCTGCTTTCACCCCGGAACAGCTTAAGAAGGTCTGCCTCGCGCTGGATATGACACAAAAGGAGTTCCTTGGCAACGCGCGGGTAAATGATGGCGGCGATCCTTTGCAGGAAGTGGAAAGCTGGAAGGACAAATACTACAAGCTGCTGGAAGATCACAATAAAGTGCTCATAGAACTGTCCAGATTAAAAGAACAACTGCAGTCCGGCACTTCCTGAAACTAAGATGCCATTGCGGGAGCAACAGCATCTTCAGGGTTGTCACAGGTAAGGAATGTAAGGGTTGTTGTTAACATAGAAAGGATGAACGATGGCTGCAAGTTAGCAGGCTTTCATCAATTAGTGGCCGCCGATCAGGAAAATAACTTTCGGGATTGGGAAAAAGTATTCTTTCCGAAATACGTATATATTTATATTGTTATCTCTCTTAACCCACATCGCTATTATCTATGAAAAAAAGAATCGTTGGCCTGATCTTCCTTTGCTTCTTTGCATCAATTTCTTTATTTGCGCAAACCGTGACCTATAACTGGAATGGCGTGGCTTTTGGCGTTAATGGAGAACCGTCAGAACGCTATACCATTGGCCGTATTTATTACAATGCTATCCAATGGGGATATTACAGCACAATCAAAATAAAGCTGAGGAGCAAATGGTATCGCGCGGGTTATGCGGAGTACATGATCATGAATGGGCCGAACTTTGCCAACAGTTATTGTATTACCTCCTACGGTCCCGGTACTGATCATGTACGAATAACGCTCGGCCCTCAAACTTCTGCCGGCAGCTCTGCGGGTGGCGGTGAAAATTATTATAAAGATATTTATCTTGACGCCGGGTACTATACCTTATGGTATGCAGAGGCAGAAGCAACCGGACAGCTGTTTAGCATGGACAGAACAAGTATCACAGCGGGAGAGTATTATGCCGCCACTTTGTATTCGTCGCCGGCAGTACAAACGGTCGCCGCGTTTGCCGAACATAAGAGAGTGATGTTCACAAGCGGCAGTGCCACCGCTTATTTCCATGATAAAGTCGGCATCGGCACCCTCAACCCCCAGGCCTCCCTCGCCGTAAACGGCGATATCCTCGCCAAAAAAGTAAAAGTCAGCACCGCCGCCGCCAACTGGCCGGACTATGTGTTCAAAGAAGAATACAAGTTGCCCTCACTGGCCGAAGTAGAAGCTTTCGTCACCACCCATCACCACCTCCCCGGCGTTCCCTCCGCGGCACAGGTAGCAACGGATGGGCAGGACATCGGCGAAATAAACAGGCTCCTCCTCCAAAAAATGGAAGAAATGACCCTCTACATGATCAACCAGGATAAAATCATAAAATCCCTTGAAAAGCGCATCACACAGATAGAAACCCCCGGGACCGACTCATTATCAGCTATTAAATAGCCACTTTTTTCCGCTGCGGGAAAAAAGGCTGTCAAAAAACGAATAATTTACATATATTAGCAATAATATATCTGTAACCACTTATTCCTGTGACTATGAAACGCGGCTTATTATCCCTCATCATGTGCCTGCTCCTCCTGGGCGGGAAAGCGCAAGGCCCCGATCCTGCTTTAAAGGAATTTGAAAACTTCTGGAAGAAACTTTACACGGCCATCGTACAGAAGGACTTCCAAACCATCAGCGAGTACATCGAATTTCCGCTGGTGGTGGAAAAGAACCCTGCAGATACCTCCGTTCAGACCATTCGCAAGGAAGAGTTCGGGAAGTTTTTTACCATCTACCTCAACCTCCCCGTCAATGAAACATATCATAACAAATATGAACTGCTCAGGGCGAGAAAAACCCTGAACGAGAACGACCTCTCCCTGCTTTCCGACGATTCGGCCACCATTGAGGATTTCGAGTTCCAGAAAATTGACGGGCAGTGGAAACTGGTGTACATTTACGCCACCGAATAAACATATATCGTTATATATACGATCCTTCCGGGCACTTTTTTTAAATTTAATCTCCTTAAAAACCAATTATTCCCGTAATTTTGCACGATTTTTTTGTCCGATCAGGACAGTAAGAGTCGCATGGTTTTTCATTATCAATAGCTAATAAAAAAAGATGCCCAAAGACACCTCTATCAAATCAGTCCTTATTATTGGCTCCGGTCCCATTATTATTGGTCAGGCCTGCGAATTTGACTATTCCGGTTCCCAGGCAGCACGTTCGCTGCGGGAAGAAGGAATTAAAGTGATATTGATCAATTCCAATCCGGCCACGATCATGACTGACCCGATGATGGCTGACAGGGTGTACCTGCTGCCGCTTACCGTGGAAAGTATTGAACAGATACTGGAAGAGAACCAGATCGATGCGGTGTTGCCCACCATGGGCGGCCAGACTGCGCTCAATCTTTGTAAGGACGTAGATGAGCTGGGCATATGGGAGAAAAACAACGTTCGCCTCATTGGTGTGGATATTAAAGCCATAGACAAGGCGGAAGACCGGGAACAGTTCCGGCAGTGGATGATAGAGCTGGGCATACAGGTAGCCCCTGCCCGTACGGCCAACTCTTTCCTGGAAGGAAAGGAATTTGCCCAGGAGATCGGTTTCCCGCTGGTGATCCGCCCCTCCTTCACCCTTGGCGGTACCGGCGGCGGATTCGTACATTCAAAGGACGATCTGGACGAAGCGCTCGACCGTGGCCTCAAAGCATCGCCCATCCATGAAGTACTGGTGGAAAAGGCCGTGCTGGGATGGAAAGAATATGAGCTGGAGCTGCTGCGGGACAAGAACGATAATGTGGTGATCATCTGTACCGTGGAGAACCTCGACCCGATGGGCATCCACACCGGAGACTCCATCACCGTGGCCCCGGCCATGACCCTCAGCGATACCGCCTACCAGGATATGCGCAACAAAGCGATCGTTATGATGCGCCAGCTGGGCAACTTCGCCGGCGGCTGTAACGTTCAGTTCGCCCTCAATCCTGAAAATGAAGAATTGATAGCGATCGAGATCAACCCGCGTGTAAGCCGGTCCTCCGCCCTTGCATCCAAAGCAACCGGTTATCCCATCGCCAAGATAGCGGCCAAGCTCGCCATCGGCTACTCGCTGGATGAGTTGAGCAACCAGATCACCAAAACCACCTCCGCATACTTTGAGCCGGCGCTGGACTACGTGATCGTTAAAATGCCCCGCTGGAATTTCGACAAATTCAAAGGCGCAGACGATACCCTCGGCCTGCAAATGAAATCCGTTGGTGAAGTAATGGCCATCGGCCGCACCTTCCCCGAAGCCATTCAGAAAGCCTGCCAGAGCCTCGAAAACGAAGCTGTTGGTCTGGGTTACTACGGCAAATCCCTCATGAAGAGCGAACAGCTGGTGGAAAAGCTGAAGCGCCCCACCTGGGACCGCATCTTCCGTATCAAAGACGCACTGATGGAAGGGATGTCCGTAAAATCCCTGCACCAGGCTACACAGATAGACCGCTGGTTCCTCCACCAGATCAATGATATCGTGACCATCGAAAAACAGCTGATGGAGCACGACCTGGCTTCCGTTCCCACGGGACTGCTGAAAGAAGCCAAGCAAATGGGCTTCTCCGATAAACAGCTGGCACTGATCTTCGGCAACTGTGAAGAAGATGAAGTGTACGAAAAAAGAAAAGCCGCAGGCATTGTACGTACCTACAAAATGGTGGATACCTGCAGCGCCGAATTTGAAGCAAAAACACCCTACTTCTACTCCGCCTTCGATACACAGAACGAAAGTATCCCTACAGAAAAAGAAAAAGTGATCGTACTCGGCTCCGGCCCCAACCGGATCGGCCAGGGGATAGAATTTGATTACTGCTGCACGCACGGCCTGCAAGCCATCCAGGAATGCGGTTATGAGGCCATTATGGTGAACTGTAACCCCGAAACGGTGTCTACAGACTTTGATATGGCGGATAAACTGTACTTCGAGCCGGTGTTCTGGGAACACCTCTGGGAGATCATTGAACTGGAAAAACCGGTAGGCGTGATCGTACAGCTGGGTGGACAGACCGCTTTGAAACTCGCCAAACGCCTTACAGAGAAGGGCATCAGGATCATCGGCACTTCTTTCGATAACATGGATATTGCAGAAGATCGCGGCCGCTTCTCCGACCTGCTGAAGGAACTGGGCATTCCCTACCCTAAGTACGGCACCGCCTTTAATACCGATGATGCGATAGAGGTGGCCAAAGAAGTCGGTTATCCCGTACTGGTGCGCCCGTCCTACGTGCTCGGCGGTCAGCGCATGAGGATCGTGATCAATGAAGAAGAACTGGAACAATCCGTACTGAGCCTGCTGAAGCATCTGCCCGGCAACAAAATACTGATCGACCACTTCCTGGACCGTTGTCAGGAAGCCGAGATAGATGCGATCTTCGACGGGGAGAACTTCCACGTCATGGGTGTAATGGAACACATCGAGCCGGCGGGCATCCACAGCGGGGACAGCAATGCCGTGCTGCCAGCCTTCAACCTCGGCCCACTGATCGTGACCACCATGGAGTACTACGCGGAAAAGATCGCCAGGGCGCTGGATATCCGCGGCCTGATCAACATACAGTTCGCGATCAAGAACGGACAGGTATTCGTGATCGAAGCCAATCCGCGCGCATCCCGCACCACACCGTTCATCGCCAAAGCCTACCAGGTGCCTTACCTCAACATTGCCACCAAAGTAATGCTGGGCGCCAACAAGCTGACGGACTTCAAGATCGTGAAGAACCTCAAAGGTTTTGCCATCAAGGAACCTGTATTCTCTTTCAACAAGTTCCCGGGCGTGAACAAAGAGCTCGGACCTGAAATGAAATCAACCGGTGAAGCCATCCGCTTTATCAAAGACCTTAGAGATCCTTACTTCAGAACGCTCTATAAAGAAAGGAGCATGCACCTGAGTAAATAATTTGCTGAAATTTATCGGCAGCGGCTGTACAGATGTGAAACACCACATTTTGTACAGCCGTTTTTTATGGCAAGCATCGCAGCGGATTGATTTTTTCTTTAAATTGATGACGCAAAATCATTGTTTGTTATGTTTGTTAATCTTTGGAAACGAGCGCCCTTCCTGCGTTTGATCATACCGCTACTTACCGGGATGATCATTGGAATGTTTACACATCCTCCGTTCATTCCCTTATTGCTGATCTTTTTTTTAGCAGGATGTTTTGTTCCCCTGCCGGTCAAATGGCGCTTTGCATGGCGTAACATCCGCGGGGCCTTGCTGTTGCTGGCCATTACCTGTTTCGGTCTGCTGCTCATGCAAAGAGCCGATGTCCGCCGTCATCACAACTGGGTCGGTCATCATATCAACGATTCCGCCCGCCTCATCCTCACCCTTCGGGAGCCGCCCGTGAAAAAGAACAAGTCCTGGAAAGCGGAAGCAGAGGTTACCGCTATCCTGAAAAATGCCGGAAGCAAGCCGGTACGCGGCCGCATTTTTCTTTATTTCCGGGAAGAACCGGATTTGCAGTATGGGGACAGGCTGATGGTACAGACCGTATTGCGGCCGGTCAAAAGCATGGGTAATCCCGGAGAGTTCGACTATGGCAGGTATTGCAGCTTCCGGAACATTTTTCATCAGGCCTGGCTGCAACGCCGCGAATGGCAGCAGCTTCCCGGCACAGATAAGGAATGGTTGCAGGACCATCTTTTCAGGGCCAGGGATTATTGCCTGCAAACGCTGAAGACCTATATTCCGCATCCCGGGGAATATGGCATTGCGGAGGCGCTGATGATCGGATATCGTGGTGATCTGGACAAAGAGGTGGTGCAGGCTTATACCGATACCGGCGTTGTGCATATCATCGCCATCTCGGGTCTCCATCTGGGGCTGATCTACATGTCGCTATTGCAACTGCTGCAGTGGCTGCCGCAAAGAAGATGGATGAATATCGTCAAGGCATTGTTGCTTATCATTGTGCTTTGGGCGTTTTCACTGCTTACAGGGGCTTCCGCTTCCGTATTACGTTCAGCCGTGATGTTTACCACGGTTGCTGTGGGGCAGCTGATGATCTCCCGGCATACGAATATCTATAATACACTGGCCGCTGCCGCTTTCCTGCTGCTTTGCTACAATCCTTACTTTCTGCTGGATGCAGGTTTCCAGCTGTCTTTCCTGGCAGTTGCGGGCATCTTGCTGTGTTACCGGCCGGTGTATGACTGGTGGATGATCAGGAACAAATGGCTGGACAAGGTATGGCAGATGATGGCGGTTTCCCTGGCGGCGCAGGTGTTCACCTGGCCCGTCTGCCTGCTCTATTTCCATCAGTTCCCGAATTTCTTTCTGCTGGCAAATATCATTGCCGTGCCGATGGCGACCATCCTGTTGTACAGCGGTATATTATTGTTGTGCTTTTCTTCCCTGCCGCTGATCGCCGCATGGCTCGGGAAGCTGACGGGCTGGGGGATCATGGCGATGAATGCCGTCATCGCAGCGATTGGCCGGGTACCGGGTGCGGTGACCAGGGACATTAATGTGGACCTCCTGCAGACCTTTTGCCTGTATGGCATCACGATAGCGCTGTGCGCCTGGCTCCTGGCGAAATGGAAAGCGGGGTGTTACTGGATGTTGGGCGCAGCGGTCATTTTTGCCGGATGGCTGGCCGTTATCCGCATTTCCGCAGCCCGGCAGCACCGCATTATCATCTACAATGCTCCACGCCTTTCCGCTATCGAGTACATCCGCGGGCGGCGAAGCGCGTTGTATGCGGACAGCGCAACGTTAATACAACGCTATATTCAGCCGGCCCATGCCTTCTACAGGATAAAAGATACGCTGCCGCACTTCAAACGCGGTGCGGTTGATTCCTCGTATAGCCGTAAAAGTGAGTTGTTCTGTTTGGGCGGAAAAACGTTCCTCCGGCTGGCGGGAGTGCTGCCGGTAAAGGCACCGGAAAATCGCATCCGGATAAATTATATTTTATTGTCACACAATTCAAAGGTCGATATCAGGCGTTTGCGGGATTTTTTTATATACGATCAGCTGGTTTTTGATGCTTCGAATGCAGCTTTCCTTATCCGGAAGTGGAAAAATGCCTGTAACGAACTACCTTTGCGCTGCTTTTCGGTTCCGGATGAAGGGGCCTTTGTCGTAAATCTCTAATTAATATTGTTGCATGCAGAAGCAAATCAAATCCGCTTTGATCTCCGTTTTCTATAAGGATAATCTGGAGAATATCGTTAAAACATTGGGCCGGCAGGGCGTGACCATTTATTCCACCGGTGGTACGCAGAAATTCATTGAGGACCTTGGCGAAAAATGTGTGGCGGTTGAAGATCTGACTGCTTATCCGTCCATCCTGGGCGGCCGGGTAAAAACCCTCCATCCCAAAGTTTTCGGCGGCATCCTCGCCCGCCGGGAGAATCCCCAGGACCTGGAGCAGCTGAAACAATACGAGATACCGGAAATAGACCTCGTGATCGTGGACCTTTATCCTTTTGAAGAAACGGTAAAAAGCACCACGGAAGAACAGGCCATTATCGAGAAAATAGATATCGGCGGCGTTTCCCTGATCCGCGCAGCCGGCAAAAACTATAAAGATGTTGTGATCGTAGCGTCAAAGGACCAGTATGCTGCGCTTGAGCAGGTACTGACGGAAGGCAAAGGCGCTACCAGTCTTGAGCAACGCCGTCACTTTGCATCCAAAGCCTTTGAAGTATGCGCACACTATGATGTGGCGATCGCCGGATATTTCCTGAAGGACAAGGAAAAAGAGCATTTCCAGCTTTCCGCTCCGCAGGGCCAGGTGCTCCGTTATGGCGAGAACCCCCATCAGCAGGGCGTTTTCTATGGCAACCTGGATGAGATATTCGATAAGCTGCACGGCAAGGAACTGTCTTACAACAACCTGGTAGACGTAGATGCCGCCGTTCAGCTGATCGCAGAGTTCTCTGAAACAGCATTTGCGGTGATCAAGCACACCAATGTTTGCGGCATTGCCACCCGGCCCACACTGGCTGCTGCCTGGGAAGCGGCGCTGGCGGGCGACAAGGAAAGCGCCTTCGGCGGTGTACTGGCCTGCAACAGGCCAGTGGACGCTGAAACCGCCAAAGCGATCAATGAGATATTTTTCGAGATACTGATAGCGCCCGCTTTTGAGCCGGCTGCATTGGAAGTGCTTCAGGCAAAGAAGAACCGCATCCTGCTGTTACAGAAACAACCCGTACAATCTCCGCAGATGTTCAAGAACGTGCTGAACGGAGTGCTTGTGCAGGATAATGATAAAGGCAGTTTCGATACCTGGAACGATACGGGCGCTCAACCGGCCACGGCAGCGCAGAAAGCAGATCTGGAATTTGCCAATATTGTTTGCAAGCACCTGAAATCCAATGCAATAGCCTTGGTGAAAGACCTGCAGCTGGTAGGCAAAGGCTGTGGACAAACCTCCCGCATCGATGCCCTGCGCCATGCCATTGAAAAGGCACGCCAGTTCAATTTCGGCCTGAATGGTGCGGTTATGGCCTCGGACGCATTCTTCCCGTTCGATGATTGCGTTCGCATCGCCCATGAAGCAGGCATAACAGCAGTGATCCAGCCGGGCGGCTCCATCCGTGACAACGATTCCATCAACTACTGCAAGGAGAACGGCATGGTAATGGTGATCACCGGCATGCGGCACTTCCGTCACTAGCAAAAAAGGAACAATAACATAAAAGGAAAGGCTGTTGAAAGACAGTCTTTTTTTATGTAGTATTGCCAATACAGATGCCGTTTTTGCAGCAACATATGATGAAAGATGCCGATGACGCCACGCTGATCCGGAACTACAAGGAGTCCGGCCGGCTGGAATATCTGGCGGCGTTGTACGAGCGGTATATGGACCTGGTTTATGGCGTATGCCTCAAGTACCTGGACGATGAATCGGCGAAAGATGCCGTGATGCAGATATTTGAAGAGCTGATCGGAAAGGTAAAGCAGCATGAGATACAGCAGTTCCGCGGATGGCTGCATGTGCTGAGCCGGAACCACTGCCTGATGAAGATCCGGGCCACGAAGGGCAGAACAGTGTCCATTGATGAGCAGGTGTTTATGGAAACCGGGGAAAATAATCATCCTGATAACGGATTCAGTCTGGAAAACAACCTCCAGGCGATGGAAAAGTGCCTGGATACCCTGCCCGAGGAGCAAAAACGCAGCGTAAACCTGTTTTACCTGCAGGAAAAAAGCTACCGCGAGGTAGCGGATATCACCGGCTACGAAATGAATAAAGTAAAGAGCTATATTCAGAATGGGAAGCGGAACCTGAAAATCTGCATGGAGAAGAACTGATGGCTGATCATAAATTACATATCACTGCTGAGCTTATCCGCCGGTACCTGGAAGGGAAACTGGACGACAAGACCATGCATGCCATTGAAAAGCAGGCGCTGGACGATCCTTTCCTTGCTGAGGCGCTGGAAGGTTACGCGCGCCAGGCGGAAGACCGGCAACCTGTGCCGGCCGATCTCCGGAGCAGGCTGGAACAACGGGTATCGCCGCCGAAAGGGGGCCTTCTCCGTAAAATGGAATACCGCTGGCTGGCCGCCGCGTCCGTGTTGATCCTGCTTTGCATAACAGCTGTGATGTTAATGAGACCGGCAGAGAAAGAGTTGGATATGGCACAGGTGAATCCGGTTAAAATAACGGATACCGTAGCACCGCAAAAGCAGCCCGCCGATACGGCCATTCCGCGGCCCATGCCCCCGGTCCCTGTGGAGGAACAAAAGGGCCCGGAGCAGGACTCGCCCGAAAAAAAGGCCGGTGAAGCCAAACAACCATCTGAAGTAACGTTCCAGCCATCACCACCGCCTGCGCTTGCCGCAGCAAAGGCGAAAGCGGAAGCCGCCGATGCAGCAGTTGCGCGAACGGAAGCGACGCAACACGCCGCGGCGAGGGAAAGGAACTTTAATGCCGTCACCGCACCGGTAAGGCAGGATTCCGGTCTTTTTGCCAAAGCTAAAGTGGACACGATCAGGATCCGCGGCATTGCCCGGAACGATAACCAGCCGCTATCCGCAAAGGCGGGGGAAAAAGTGGAAGGGCTCATTGCCGGTGAACCGGCCCCATACCCTGATTTGCATGCGGATGCCAATGCCCGCCTCATCAGCGGTGTGGTGATCGATGAAAAGACCGGTTCCAGGCTGCCGGGAGTGCTGGTGTCCCTCGAAGGCTCCAACCGCGGTGTGGTCACAGATACCTCCGGCGGATTTGCTTTACAGGTGGATAAAAAAGACAAGATACAGCTGGGATTCTCCTCGATCGGATATGAAAGGAAAAGTGTTGCCGTAGCGCAAAATACCAGCCGGGTCAATGTAGCTTTGCCCTCCAATAACGAAAAGCTGGAGGAAGTGGTGGTGACCGGGTATGGCCGCAGCCGGAAAAAGGCGGTTATCTTGCCCTCGCCTTCCACAGGAGAGCCGGCTTACCGTGCTTATCTCGAATCAAGGAAAACGATTCAGCTAAAAGGCAACAACATCCAGCCCGATTCCGGAACCGTGTTGTTATCGTTTACGGTAATGCCTGACAGTACCCTCCGCGATTTCAAAGTGCTGCAAACGATGGGCAGCGTAGCCGATGAGGCCGCCATCAGGATCGTAGCAGAAGGGCCGCGATGGCATCCCGTTCCCGGTAGGAAACGCGGAGCAACAGCAACGTTAGAGGTCCCTATTATTATAAAGAAAGAAGAGTAAAGGTGAAGTTATTTCTTCCGTTCTTTCCACATCTGGTTAAAAGACTTGGGCGCAAAGACCGGCAGCGCACGATCATCTCCCCAGGCTTTTCCAAACAGTCTCCCGATAACGAAATTTTTTGTTTTGCCTCCTACCAGGTTCATCATCCTGCGGCTGAGGCAGGCTTGTTTCCAGCCGTACCAGCCTATCTTTTCCCCGCCGGAAGTATGATGCTCCTCCACCGCTTTGTGGCGGTTGTGCAGCAGCAGTTCATGCAGGTTGATGCGAACCGGGCAAACCTCCGTGCAGTTGCCGCACAGGGATGAGGCAAAGCTCAGGTGCATATATTTTTCAATGCCCTGCAGATGAGGGGTAATTACCGCGCCAATGGGGCCGCTGTAAGTCGTTTTATAAGTGTGGCCGCCGATATTCTTGTAAACGGGACAGGCGTTCAGGCAGGAGCCGCAGCGTATGCAGTACAGGCTTTCACGGGCCACCTCATCCTTGAGGATGTTCGTGCGGCCGTTGTCCAGGAAGATCACATACATTTCTTCCGGTCCGTCTATTTCCCCTTCCTGTCTTGGACCGGAAAGGATGGTATTGTAGGAAGTGATCTGCTGCCCGGTACCATAGGTGGCCAGCAGGGGCCAGAACAATGCCAGGTCGTTGATCGAAGGCAGTACTTTTTCAATGCCTACCAAAGCGATGTGCGTTTTGGGAAAGGATGTGCTGAGCCGTGCGTTTCCTTCGTTCTCGGTAACGGCAATGCCGCCGATGTCCGCAATGATGAAATTGGCGCCGGTGATGCCCACTTCTGCGTCCAGGTATTTCTGGCGGAGCTTGTCACGCGCCACCAGGGTCAGTTGTTCAGGGGAAAGCGCAGGGTCGGAGCCAAGTTTCTCATGGAAAAGCTGTGCTACCTGTTCCTTGCTTTTATGCATGGCCGGCGTTACGATGTGGTACGGCGGCTCATCGTCCAGCTGCTGGATGTATTCGCCCAGGTCCGTTTCCACGCTCTCGATATTGTTTTGCTGCAGGAAGTCATTAAGATGGATCTCTTCAGTGGCCATCGATTTGCTCTTCACGACCGTTTTGCAGTTTTTCGCCCGGCAGATGGCCAGTATCTCTTCCCGCGCCTGTTCCGCATTTTCTGCCCAGATCACCTTGCCCCCGCGTTTCATGAAGTTCATCTCGAAATCCTCCAGATGTTTGTCCAGGTTCTCGATCGCCTTCCACTTCACATTCTTCGCGCGTTCCCTGGCGGTAGGCAGGTCTGCAAATTGCAGCTTGCCGTTCTTCACAGCAGCATTATACTTGCTTATATTGAAATTGATCGTATTGCGGTGACCCAGATCAGCCGCTTTTATTTCACTCTCGGAAAGAAAGGTGCTTGCCGTCTTATTCATGTCTGTAAAGATAGTCAAAAAGTGATCTGCTGTTATCCTGCCCTGTACTGCTTTTGCGCGATCTTGTCCAGCACGTCGTAGAATTCCGTGCCGTATTTGCGGGTGATCGCTTCCCGGAGGAACTTGTACACCGGCACCTGTAGCTGATTTCCCAGCTTGCAGGCGGGTTTGCAGATGCTCCATTTATCGTAGTTCACGGCTTCGAAGGATTCGTATTTAGTGATGCGGATGGGGTAGAGGTGGCAGGAAATGGGCTTTTTGAAATCCACCACCCCGTCCTTATACGCTTTCTCGATACCGCAACCCACATGCCCCGCTTCGTCTATCGTGGCATAAGCGCAGATGGCGCCGTTCACGATGGGGGTAACGTGACCGTGCTCGTCGTCCCAGGTATGCAGGCCTGTTTGCGTTATTTCCCGGATGCCCTCCTCCCGCAGGTAAGGCTTGATCTTCGGGTAGATCTTTTTCAGCACAGACAGCTCCGCCTCTTCCAGCGGGGCGCCACAGTCGCCCGCAACGCAGCAGGCGCCTTTGCAGGCAGACAGGTTGCAGACGAAATTTTTCTCGACGACATCGTCACTTATGTATTTGTCATCTATCACTATCATCGTTCTCTCAGTTAGCTTTCCATTTCAGCGTTTCCACCATATGCCACATATCCTCTTCCAGGAATTTGTGCATCGGCGCCAATGAATCCGCATTGGGCGGCGCATAAAAATACAATGCTCCGCGCAAAAAATGGCGGGCGGAATCGGTCACAAAGAACTGTTTGGCAGAGGCTGCATTGCCGCCAATCTCGTAAAACAGTCCGTGGGCGTGGTTTGTGGTATTGATGCTGCTTTCCTCGATGGATTCAGCTTTGGCGGTGTGTTTATAAGTGAGTTTGAAGGCGTCGCCGATCAGCTTGTCCAGCGAGTTATTTGCGCCAACGGCCTTATAGCTCATGTAGATCTTTCCGTTCATTTCCGGGAAATCAACATTGATCCACCAGGGATTTTCGGCTTTCTCGTCGAAGAACAGCGTATCCTTCACGATATTGGCATATACCGGGTATTCAAAGGAATAAGGGTAACCCGGCTCATCGAAAAGGCGGTATTGCTTTTCGGGCAGGTCTATCCTGAAATATCCCCTCGGCTTGGGTGTGAAGGTCTGTTGCTGGCAGGCGGCAAATACGGGCAGCAGCGCTATAATGACGATATAAAAGGCTTTATTCACAACTCGCTTTATTCAGTTTCCGTTCCGGGTTTGAAGCTGACCTGTATTTTCTGGATGCGCATTTTGGTCACTTCAAGGATGGTGAAGTCGAAATGCGCATAGCTGATCACGCTGTTCTCTTCCGGGAATTTTCCGGAAAGCTCAAGGATCAGGCCGCCGAGGGAATCGCTTTCGCCCTTGACGGTCTCAAAGGTATCCGGCGCAATGTTCATGATGCGGCAAACATCGTTCAGCATGGTTTTGCCTTCAAATACGTAAGTATGGTCATTGACCTTGGAAAAGTTGAATTCTTCCTCATCAAATTCATCCTTGATATCTCCGATCACTTCTTCCATGATGTCTTCCAGGGTCACGATGCCGGAGGTGCCGCCAAACTCGTCCACTACCACGGCAAAGTGCATATGCCGGGTCTGGAATTCATTCAGCAGGTCTTCAATGAGCTTGTGCTCATGTACAAAGAAAGGCTGGCGCAGGACCTCGTGCCAGTCGAAATCATTTTTTTTATCCAGATGCTGCAGCAGGTCCTTTGTATGTACAACGCCCACGATCGTATCCAGATTGTCCCGGTACACCGGCAGGCGGGAGTAATGAAGGTCTGCCACGGTTTTCACGACCTCACCGAAAGGCATGTCGTATTCCAGTCCGTTCACATCCAGGCGGGTGCGCATGATCTGTTTTACGGCGATATTCCCGAATTTAAGGATGCCCCTGACGATATTCTTTTCTTCCTGTGATGCACCCGGTTCCACACTCATTTCTATCACTTCGTCGATCTCGTGGTAATTGATCGGGCGTGTGCTGCGGTGGAACAGGCGGGCCTCTATGCCTTCGCTCATGCTGACGAAGAAATTGCTGACCGGCTCCAGCGTGGCGTGAATGAGATGCACGAACCAGGCGAAGTAGGTGGCAAAGCGCATATTGTTCTGCGTTGCCCATACCCGTGGCAATATTTGCCCGAAGAACAGCAGTACGACGGTGATGATGGCAATGCGGACGATAAAGGACAGAAATTCCAGGTCCCGCAAGGTTTCTACCTGGGCAATGAGATAGTTGGTAATGAAGATGAATGCGATATTGAAAAGGATGTTGGCGATCTGAAGGGATGCCAGCAGGGATTTCGGCTTTTCCAGCAAGCGGGTGATCATTCTGCCGGCATTGCTCTGCCGGGTCTTTAAAACGTTAAGGTCCTTATAGTTGAGGGAGAAAAAGGCCACTTCGGCCCCGGACACGATAAAATTGAGCAGTAATAATGTAAAAATGACCAGCAAAAACACGATCACATTTGGTGCAGGTGCCGCCAGCTCTTGTAACAAAACACTCCTGATGGGTAAAATGCTAGCCGATAGGTAAGCCAAGATATTTAAGCTTTGGTCAAAAATAATGGGAAAGTAATTCAGGTCTTGAGTGATGAATCGCTTTCCCCGCATGCAAATATAAAGAATGTACCGTTACGGGAGATAGTATATAAAAACTTAATTTGACGGGTCAGAAGGGCAGATCATCCGCCGGCTCGCTCATGGGCGGCACTTCCATACCGGTGTACCCTTCACCGTGGGAGCCGCTGCTCTGGCCGGAGTGATGATGTGTGGAGTGGTCGCCGTTGTTGACATCCATTCGTTTGTCGAGCATAACGAGGTTATCGCCTACTACTTCGGTAGCGAATTTCTTGTTGCCTTCCTTGTCTTCCCAGCTGCGGGTACGGAGGCGCCCTTCAATATAAACGAGGCTTCCTTTGTGCAGGTATTTTTGAGCAAGTTCGGCCAATCCTCTCCACAAAACTACGGTATGCCACTCTGTTTGGGAGATCAGTTTGCCGGCGCGGTCTTTAAATGTTTCTGTTGTAGCCAGGGAGAATTTGGCCACGGCTATATTACCTTCCAGGAATTGAACATCGGGGTCTCTGCCAAGATTGCCAATCAGGATTACTTTATTAACACCTCTCATAATTGTAGGTTTTAATCTGTCCTATTAATAGATTCTTCTCACGGTCAACCTTTCTAAAGTTAGTGTTTTTTTCAAATCAACGGATAGAATTTTTGACCTGTTGTTTTACTGCTAATGCGTTGCCAATGTGATATTTAAGCAATATTGCCAAAAGCATGCCCGTTTATAGACAGGGGACAGGAAAATAGATCCGTTGAATGGATGGTTGACGGCTTTGCGGTGCCGTTGGGCCTTCCGGGGGCACCGGGCGGTATTATGTTCATCGTTGCAGAAAGTCTACAATGATCTTTGGGAATGCGTACTGCCCCAGATCAGCGGGGGCCACGGGCAGGAAGCCCTCCGGTGCCGGGAAGGCCCTGGTTACGGAAAGCCTGATAAAGCGGGCATGGATGGTTTGATGGGTGAGTTGCTGCTTTATTGTTGCGGAGGAATGTACGACCTTGTAAGGGTGCTTTCCCAGGATGCGCCGGAAAGCCGGGCTTTGCAGCAGTTCAGCATCTGTTGCCGGCGCCGGTGTTTCGAGCAGCACAAATTCATGAAGGTTCTGCCAGATATCCTTTTCCCGGCGTTTGCGGATATATATCCTGCCTTGTTGTTCCAGCAGCAGGTAATGGAAGTATCTTTTTTTGATAACGAGCTTTTTGGATTTTACCGGCACCAGGTCCGTCAGTCCTTTATTATAAGCCTCACACCGCGTTGAAAGGGGGCAGGTGGTGCAAAGCGGCTGCCGGGGTTTGCAGACAACAGCACCAAAATCCATGATAGCCTGGTTGTAGACGGCTGACTGATCTTTGGCAAGCACCTCCCCGGCAAGCTGCGTGAACAGCTTTTTGCCCGCTGTGGAATCCGTAGGGGTGTCTATTCCGAAGAAGCGCGCCAGCACCCGGTAAACATTCCCGTCCAGTACGGCGAAGGGCAGATCGAAAGCAAAGGAGGCAATGGCGGCAGCAGTATAGGCGCCTATGCCTTTCAGTGAACTGATGCCTTCATAGGTGGATGGGAATACGCCATTGAACCTGCCGGCGATCTCCCGGGCGGCGGCCAGCATGTTCTTGCAGCGGGCGTAGTAGCCCAGGCCCTGCCAGAGGCGGAACACTTCCTCCTCGGGAGCGGCGGCCAGCAGGTGTACAACCGGGTATTTTTCGATAAAGCGTTCATAGTAAGGCCAGCCCTGTTCCACCCGGGTTTGCTGGAGGATGATCTCGGATAACCAGATTTTATAGGGGTTTTTTTCGCCTTTCCAGGGCATGCTGCGGCCGTTGTGGAGGCGGTTCCAGGTAAGGAGACAGTCCGTAAAAAATCTCTTTGTGTCGGTCATTTGCCCAAAATAATTTATATATGTCGCTATTTTTTTATATATTCGTGTTCCCGGAGTCTCCGTTATTGCTGGATTATAGCGTTTTAGGGCTGCTGCGGGAGCACAAATAAACGTATTTTTAATGGCCGCTATCTATAATAAAAAAAGATAAATTTTATTTGCTTGAATATTCAGCAATTAAATTTTTTTTAATAACTTTGAAAACAAGTAATCCTCCGCTTCATTATGAGAAAAGCTGATTTGATTAACAACATTGCTGAAAAAACCGGCATTCCGAAAGTAGACGTGTTAGTAACACTCGAGGCCATGTTCAAGGAGGTAAAGGAAGCGTTGGCAAATGGCGAGCATATCTACATTCGCGGATTTGGCAGCTTCATTACCAAGAAACGTGCAGCCAAGATTGGCCGGAACATTAAAAAGAATGTTGCTGTGGAGATTCCAGAGCACTACATTCCAGCATTTAAGCCATCTAAAGAGTTCGTTGCCGAAGTAAAGAAGCTTAAAAGTTCTTAGATTTGCATCCTAACATTTTTTAGGATGCGAAGAAATCAACTACTCCTCATTGGCCTTGCTGTTGCTGTTGTAACGGTACTGTATGCGTTTGGCCGTATCACGCCAAAGGTACATGATCATGCTCATGCTCCCGCGGGCGTAATGCCGGAAGGACAGGCCGCTGTAGCCGATTTCAAGGATTTGCTGCAGAAGGCCAAGGAGAAAGTTCCTGCTGAGAAGCTGGCAGAGATCACCAGTCTCGAGAACACCGTTGTACGTGGTGATGTGAAGTCACAGCAGATCACTGCCTACATGCAACTTTACACGATCTGGGACAACCTCAATGAACTCCCCGTGGCGGCATATTATCTCGCCGAAGCCGCCAAGTTGGAAAATTCCGGAAAAAGCCTCACCTTTGCAGCCAATTTATTTTTAGACCATCTCTCGCACACCCAGGACGCGGGCGTAAGAATGTGGGAGGCGAACAACGCCATGGAATTGCTGGATAAGGCTATCGCGCTGCAGCCAAACAATGACACACTGAAGATAAAACTGGGTTCCCTTTTGGTCAGCAATACCAATGAACCCATGAAAGGGATCGCAATGTTAAGGGATGTAGCGGAAAGGAAACCCGATTTCCTCGATGCACAGCTTGCATTAGCGAATTTCAGCATTACCTCCGGCCAGTTCGATAAAGCGATCGAAAGGATGGAAGAAGTGCTGAAACGCCACCCGGACGAGCCGAAAGCACTTTTCCTGCTGGCAGTAGCGTACCAGAACAAAGGAGAGAAGGACAAGGCAGTGGAACTGCTCCGGCAGTGCCGCAAACTGATCAAAGATCCTTCCCTGGCGGCAGAGATCGATGAGTATATTAAAAGCATTCAATAGTATATTTTAAAACATTAAAAATTTTTTTAGCATGCCCTGCGGAAAGAAAAGAAAGAGACATAAAATAGCAACCCACAAACGGAAAAAAAGGCTGAGAAAGAACCGTCATAAGAAAGGCAAGAAATAATTTCTCCTGTTTCCCCGCCATTTATACTGTTCAGGTATAAAGTTGTCGGAACGGCAGACTTGATAAAATTTTTATGTGAATCCTGCATGGTTTTAGCGATAATCATTAAATTGCTGAAGTCATGCAGGTTGTTTTCATAGGTCGGCCTTAATATCCGTACTTTACCTGTATATCACTAAACCCTTTGCAATCCTCATCATCTCGTAGTGAAGCTGGTTTTTCCCGTGCCGGCGTATCATTTGGGCATGCTGTACCCTGTTCTTTAACAGGCGGGCGCATAAAAGTGAAGTATTTATGGATAAAATTTTGACGCTTGAATAAGGAATTGATTATAAATGCCGCACCATCCGGTGTTGAAATTGCATTGCTGGAAGATAAGAAGTTGGTAGAACTGCACCACGAAAGCGGTAATCCCAATTTTGCAGTGGGGGATCTTTATTTGGGCAAAGTGAAGAAGCTCATCCCCGGGCTGAACGCAGCCTTTGTAGATGTCGGTTTTGAAAAAGACGCATTCCTGCATTATACAGACCTGAGCCCCTACATCCGCTCCATTCTCAAATTTACCCAACACGCCATCACGGATAAATCCGGGGCATTCGACTTTGCAAAATTCAAGAACGAGCCCGAGATCATCAAGACCGGCAAGATCACCGAAGTGCTCGGCGGAAAGCCCAATATCCTCGTGCAGATACTCAAAGAGCCCATTTCCTCCAAAGGGCCACGCCTGAGCTGCGAGATATCCCTTCCCGGCCGGTTCATCGTGATCACCCCTTTCAACAACGTAGTGGCCGTCTCCAAAAAGATCCACTCGTCTGAAGAAAGAAAACGGCTCCAGAAGATCGTGGAAGCCATCAAGCCGCATAACTTCGGCGTTATCGTGCGCACCGCGGCAGAAGGCAAGAAAACAGCGGAATTGCATGAAGACCTCACCACCCTGGTCAGTACCTGGAAGACCATCCAGGAAAACCTCCGCAATTCACAAGCCCCGCAAAAGATACTCAGTGAGCAGACAAAGACCACCAGTATCCTCCGCGACCTGCTGAACGAGAGCTTCAACCGTATCGTGATCAACGACAAGAACATTTACACCGATACCAAAACATACATCCAGAAGATAGCGCCGGAGAAGCAGGACATCGTTACCTACTATCATAACGGCGCACCCATCTTCGATCATTTCGGCATTACCCGCCAGGTGAAAGCTTCTTTCGGCAAAACAGTGAACCTGGACAGTGGGGTGTACCTCATCATTGAAGCTACCGAAGCCCTGCATGTTATTGACGTGAACAGCGGCTACAAAAGCTCCAGCAACAACCAGGAACAGAATGCCCTGGCCTCCAACCTCGAAGCTGCGGCCGAAATTGCCCGGCAACTCAGGCTGCGCGACCTCGGCGGCATTATCATCATCGATTTTATCGATATGAAACTGCCGGAAAACAAAAAAAACGTGTACGAGGCCATGGAAAAATTCATGGTGCAGGACAGGGCCAAGCATACCATTCTGCCGATCTCCAAGTTCGGCCTCATGCAGATCACGCGCCAGCGTGTGAAACCGGAGATCACCATCTCCGTTGCGGAAGACTGCCCCGCCTGCAAAGGCACCGGCAAGATCGGCGCGTCCATGCTCATTGTGGAAGACATTGAAAAGAACCTGCTCTACCTGCTGAACCACCAGCACAAAGGGCTCACCATCCGCATCCACCCCATCCTTCATTCCTATCTGACCAAAGGATGGATGCTCCGGTCACGGCAATGGCAATGGTATTTCAAATACAAGAAATGGATCAAACTGAAGGCGGATTCCAATTATCACCTCACGGAATACCGCTTTTTCGACGCGAATGATGAAGAGATCAAATTATAAGGTTACATCAGACAAGATATTCAGGCAAACCGTCCCGGTAACAACAACCAGGGGCGGTTTCCTTTTTAACACCGGCCCCCGTTCGGATTAACTTCTTTTTACCTTTGCACGATTGTTGATTACATAAAGCCCGCAACATACGGCGCATATTTATTGTTATCCTTCCGAAAAACATTGGACCATGATAAAGAAGATACACTTATTACTCGTTTTACCGGTTTTGCTCGCTGCCTGCGGCCAGGGCGGAAACTCCGGCAGGCATGGCGTGCTGCGCGATACCAGCCACTATACTAAACAGGAATACATCAACATTCCGCTGGACAGTAATAAAGTGTCGGATTTTCTGCAAAAGCACCCGGAATATGCCCCTTTCGGGGAAGATATACGCGAGTTTTACCTGAAAAGGGATTTTCACTATGCATGGATCGATGAAGAAGGCATAACGGAACAGGCAGGCGGCCTGATCAACATGATGCGCAGCGATGTGGAAAACGGCATCAGCATAGACAGTTCACTGGATAAAAGCGGCCTGCAGGCGATGTACGACAGTATTGCGCTGCGGGGGGCTGATATAGACCGGAATGATCCCGAGGTAACGGCTACGGAACTGACCCTCACCGGCCAGTTCTTCGTATATGCGAACAAGGTATGGGGCGGAATGACCAGTGATTCCGCACGCAACCTGGAGTGGTACATTCCCCGTAAAAAGATCAATGTGAACAGTGTGCTGGATACCATTATCTCCAATCCTGAAAAAGTGCTGTCCGGAGAAGAGCCGGTAAATCGCCAGTACAAGCTGCTGCGCGATGAGTTGCAGAAACTGGGCACCCTGGTGAAATCAAATCCCCGCTGGGATTCGTTAAAGATCGAAAAGAAGACGGTGACCTTTAAAAGCGGAGATTCCTCCACTGTGATCGCGGGCGTGAAGTCACGCCTTCAGCTGTTGGGGGACCTGAAAGAAAAAGACTCTTCATTATTGTTTACGCCGCTGCTGGACTCCGCTTTGCGGACCTACCAGTCCCGCATGGGCCACAAGGCAGACGGCATTATCCGCCAGCAAACGCTGGATGCGCTGAACCGCCCCCTGACCCATTATATGCACCAGTTGCTGCTGAACATGGAGCGGCTGCGCTGGGTGCCGGTGGAGGTGTCCACCGACTACATCCTGGTGAACATCCCCGAATTCAAGATGCATGTGTATGAAGCGGGGAAACTGGCCTGGTCCTGCAACGTAGTGGTGGGCACACCGGGCGCCAGCACCGTGATCTTCAGCCGCGAAATGAAATACGTGGTGTTCAGCCCTTACTGGAATGTACCGCCGGGCATCCTGAGGAATGAAGTGTTGCCGGGCATCCGCCGCAGCAGGTCTTACCTTTCCCGGCATAATATGGAAGTTGTGGGCGCCAGCGGTAAAGTGATCTCCCCGGGGTCCATCAACTGGAGCCAGTACAAAGGGTCCGGCTTCCCCTACATTGTGCGGCAGAAACCCGGCGGCGCCAATGCTCTCGGCAAAGTGAAGTTCCTCTTTCCGAACGAATACAATATTTATCTGCACGATACGCCTTCGCGCAACCTGTTTTCAGAGACACGGCGGACTTTCAGTCACGGATGTATCCGGGTGCAGGAACCCAGGCGCCTCGCTTTATGGTTATTGCGCAACGATTCCACCTGGACGGAGAAAAAGGTTGATGCAGCGATGAGTGCCGGAAAAGAAAAATATGTCACACTGAAAGAAACCATACCCGTGTTCATCGGTTATTTTACCGCCTGGGTGAACAGCCAGGGCCAGCTGAATTTCCGTGATGATGTGTACGGCCATGATGCAAAACTGGCCAGGCTCCTATTCGGAAAGTAAGGCCGGAGAGGGCTTCACGGCACCGACCGTCAGCCTTTTCAGCAGGAAATAACCGCCCCATAACACCAGTACGCCGGTCAGCAGCAGTCCATAGTAAAATCCCGGCTCCATCGTACTGAAAAAGAGGGAACTGTTCAGCATCAGGATGGCGGTTACCACATTATTGGTCAGGTGAATAAAGAAACACATGCAGAGGTCCCGCTGACGCAGGTAAAAATATCCCGTGAGCAGCCCGAGCAGAAAAGCGCCCGGCATCTGCGACGGATCAGGATGCGCAAGCATGAAAAGCAGCGAGCTCTGCAACAGGGCGATCCTTCCTGAATAGCGTTTTAATAACGCTTCCATGATAATTCCCCGGAACAGGATCTCCTCCATGAATGCCGCGATCATCACCGAGCCGGTTATCGTATAAAGGGAGGCAGTATTCACGCGCGTAAAGGAGACCTCCGGCCAGTAGGGAAGCGGAAGCCATTGTGATGCCGCATCATTCAGCACTACAAGCGAGAGGCCCATTACCAGCGCCAGCAACATGGTCTGCGCTGTGATATGGACCTGCGGCACAAAACGAAAATTCTCTTTCTTTCTGATGAGGGCATAGAGGATGACGGCGGTGCCGCTTACCAGGTGAACCGTGAGTAAAGTAGCGGGATATTGCAGAAGGTTCTGCCGGGTAAAAAGAAAAGCCAGCGCAGCGCAGGCGATCCAGGCAAAATAGAGGCGGAGCTGCATTTGCCATGCTCCGTTCAGTGAAAGACCATGCAGGGTTTTGACATACATAATCAGCAGATAATGTTTGCAGATATGGTTTTTCCAATAACGTCGGACTGCTAATATAAGCTTTTTCAATATCTGATGCAATAAGTTATTGCGAATGCGAAAACCTTATTTTTGCCTATTATGGAAAAACAGGTCATTAATACAAACAGTGCACCCGCACCCATCGGTCCTTATAACCAGGCTATCAAGGCGGGCAGCATGCTTTTCGTATCCGGACAGATTGCCCTGAATGCCGAAACCAATCAGCTGGTAAAGGATGATATCATTGCGGAAACGCACCAGGTCATGCAAAATCTGCGTAACATCCTGGCGGAAGCCGGAATGGATTTCGGTGACGTGGTGAAGAGCACCATTTTCATTATGGACATGAATGATTTTTCACAGATCAATGAAGTGTACGGCAAGTATTTTACCGGTTACTTTCCCGCACGCGAAACGGTACAGGTGGCAGCGCTGCCTAAAGGCGTGAACGTAGAGATCTCCGTGATCGCCATCAAATAGTGTTATGCGGATTCTTGTTACAGGAGAAGGGTTACGGCAGGAGGAGCTGCGCAAGGGCAGGGATTTCGGGGCACATGAACTATTGTGGTCCGATGTTTTTGTGCCGGGCACGGACCTGGTGATCGATCTTTCGCTGGATGAGCAGCCGGACCGGCTGGAATGGTATGCCGCACAGCCCGGGGTGCCGGTGCTGGGATGCATGGTAAAAAAGACTTTCAGCCAGCCGAATGTTTTTGGCTGTAACTGGCTGCCGGGATTTATCGGCATGCCGCAGCTGGAAGTGGGGCTGACGCCGCTGGCAGATCTACAGCGGCTTGACAAGCTGATGCAACAACTGGGATGGGCGTACGAAACTGTGAATGCCGTGCCGGGCCTGGTGACGCCCCGCGTCATATGCATGATCATCAATGAAGCATATTTCACCGCGGAGGAAGGCACCGCTTCCCGCGATGATATTGATATTTCCATGAAACTCGGTACCAATTACCCTTTCGGCCCCTTTGAATGGAGCCGCAGGATCGGTATCCGGAACGTACGCGATGTGCTGCAGGCCGTATATGCACATACCGGTAACGGGCGGTACAAAGCATGCCCGCTGCTGGAGCAGGAATGCGGCGCAAACCTATAAATCACACAAGTTTGGCATTGATCCTTCATATAGACACGGCAACCGCAACAGGTTCCGTTTGCCTTTCCCGCAACGGCGAAGTTTTGGAAACGATGGAAAACGCTGATCAGAAAGATCATGCGGCCACGATAACTTTGTTTATTCAGCAACTGATGAAGCGCCATCACATCGGTCCGGAAGCGCTCGATGCCATAGCCGTAAGCGCCGGCCCCGGCTCTTACACCGGCCTGCGTGTGGGCATAGCCACGGCAAAAGGGCTTTGTTATACGTGGGACAAACCGCTGATCGGCATATCAACGCTGCAAATGATGGCAGCGGGAATGCTGCAGCAACTGATACGCGAAGGAACATCTGCCGGCGATGCATACCTTGTTCCCATGATAGATGCGCGGAGGATGGAGGTGTTTACAGCAGTGTACAGCACCGCGCTGGAAGCCGTGCTGCCTCCTCAGGCCATGGTGCTTGAGCCTTCTTCCTATGGCGCTGTTACCGGCAGTAAACCGGCCTTTTTCTTTGGCGATGGCGCTGCCAAATGGCAGGCCTCCGCTATTGCTGTTCCTGATGCTTTTTTCCCCGAATACGGCATTTCTGCTGCCCATATGGTGCCACTAGCCGAAAAAGCCTTTGCTGATAAGGATTTCAAAGATGTGGCCTACTTCTCCCCGGATTATCTTAAAGCCTTCTATTTCCCCCGGAAGACCTGACATGCAATAATTTTTTAGCAGATTTTTAGCATTTCACCGCATCATATTACGCATTCCGATTCGTTATTATTTGAAGACAGGGAAGGGCGCTGAAAAGCAGTGCAGTATTGTCATGATAATGTCAAATTACAGAAAAATGAGGTATATCCGGCGTGATATATTAAAAAAGAAGGTATAGAAATTTTTTTTATTGTGACAGATATTATAATTTTGTATAATCAATATCCGTGACTGTTTTCTAATAGTCGCGTTTTACTGTCCGTTGATCCCTGTCATTTCATTATTTTTTTAAAACTATTTTGCGATGGAAAAACAATTATTAACTACCTCTTCTAATACTCTTATTATTTCTAGGGGTAACAATGAAAAAGATCAGATCAAATTGGATTACATTGCCGTTAAGAAGGCCGCGATGGTGTTGAGAGCGATCAACCACAAGCTGCGCCAGCAGATGATCAAGCTGCTGGAGGATCACAAGCGCATGACCGTGACGGAGATTTATGTGAAGCTGCGACTGGAGCAATCCGTAGCATCTCAGCATCTGGCTATCCTGAGGCGTGCCGGTATCGTGATCACCGAAAGGGACGGTAAGTTTATCCACTATACGATCAACAAGCAACGCATTGCTGAAGTGGCCAAATTTGTCGAGGAACTGGTTGGTTAATCCGCTTATCTTTTTCAATTCCGAGGGCCGGACGGCCCTGCACCATACTGAGGGCCCCGGGGATTCCGGGGCTTTTTTATGCCCTTTTCCCCGCATGGGTGCCCGGGGTGTCATGTTTCTGTGTGCTGCCGCTACCGAAGGTTTGACCTCAAATTGACATCGGCGGACGCTCACTTCTGAACTTCTTTGTATTTTTGCCAAAATCAAAAACCATATGTTCATTAAGCAATTGTACACCGGATGCTTATCCGAAGCCGCGTACTTTATCGAATCTGAAGGAGTGGCCGCCGTGATAGACCCCCTGCGTGACATAGCGCCCTACCTGGAACTCGCCCGTGAGCGCAACGCTACCATAAAGTATATTTTCGAAACACATTTTCATGCGGACTTTGTGTCCGGCCACCTCGATCTTGCTGCGGCAACGAAGGCGGACATCGTTTACGGGCCGGAGACCACTACCGGTTTCCCCGTGCATATTGCGGCGGACGGTGAAGCATTCAGCATAGGAAAGCTTGTTGTACAGGCCCTGCATACCCCCGGGCATACGATGGAATCTACCTGTTACCTCCTTTTAGACGAACAGGGGCAGCCGCATGCCGTATTTACGGGAGATACCCTGTTTGTGGGGGACGTGGGCCGGCCGGACCTGTTCAGCGGCAATCAGAGCAAAGAAGAGCTGGCGGGATATCTGTTTGAATCGCTCAACTCGAAAATAAAAACACTGCCGGATAATGTGATCGTATATCCTGCGCACGGCCCCGGATCTGCCTGCGGGAAGAATCTGGGCCCCAATACCTATAGCACCATCGGCGATGAGAAAAGTTCCAATTACGCACTGCTGGCCACCTCAAAAGAAGAGTTCATCCGCCAGGTGACCGAAGGGCTGAGCGCACCGCCGCAGTACTTTCCCATCAACGCAAAGATCAACAAGGAAGGATATGATGCGCTGGACATGCTGATGGAGAGAAGCCTTCGTCCCCTTTCCATCCAGGATTTCAAAGCAAAGGCAAAAGACGGCGCTGTGATACTGGACACCCGGCACGCCAATATTTTCACGGAAGGATTTGTGCCGGAATCCATCAGCATAGGACTGGAAGGGCGCTTCGCAGAATGGGCCGGCAGCCTTTTGCCATTTGACAAACCGGTTATACTGGTAACGGACCCCGGGCAGGAACAGGAAACCATCGTCCGCCTCGCCCGTGTAGGGTTCGATAAAGTGGAAGGCTATCTTGAAGGCGGTTTTGAAGCCTGGAAGGCAGCAGGGGAAAAGATAGACCTGATCATTTCCGTAGACCCCGACGAACTGGCTATGGACCTGCCGCATGATCCCAATCTCGTTGTCATTGATGTACGCAAACCTGCAGAGTATGCGGACGGTCATATCAAGGATGCACTGAACATCACACTCAGCGAGATGACAGATCCCGGTTCCCTCGCAGATCTTGAAGATAATCACAACCTTTATGTGCATTGCCAGGGCGGCTACCGCAGCGTGATCGCCTGCTCCGTCATGAAACGGGAAGGCATTCACAACCTCCGGAATGTTAATGGAGGCTTCGCAAAAATGAAAGATCAGAAAGGACTGGCCGTTGTACAGGAGAAAAATGTGCTGAACTGACATCGGCATAAAAAAATTTGAAGCCCGGAGGTACACATACTCCGGGCTTTTTGCATGCAGTTAACAGCAATGGATGAACGCTTATACATTTTAGTAATTAAATACATACAATTAATTACACTTATATTTAATTAATACTTTTATCATATCTCGTTGCTTAACAATTATTTAAATCAAAATAAAATTGATATTTGGCGCAGGATTTGCTAACTTCTGTTAAAATTTTAATCTTATGAAACAGCGTAAATCCATTTTAACCACCTGTCTTGTTATAATGATGGGTGTGTTCCTGTACGCTTGCAAACCAAGCGACGCCAAAGTTCAGCAGGAAGTGAACGACAAACTTTCTACATCAGCACCGGGCGTGATTGCGGAAGTGAAGGATGGTGTAGCCACGTTAAGTGGTGAAGTGGTGGACGAGGCAGCAAAAACCTCCGCTGAAGAGACGGCAAAAGGCGTAAAGGGCGTGACTTCCATTACCAATAACATTATGGTGACCCCGCCACCGCCACCACCGCCGCCGGTAGTGATCAATCCTGACGATATATTGAGGAACAGCGTGGACTCTGCGTTCCAGGCGAAAGGGATCTCCGGCGTTACCGCTACGGTAGCCAACGGTGAAGTAACGCTTACCGGCACCATCAAGCGTGCGGACCTGAAGAAAGTTATGCAGGCAGCAAACGAGATCAAGCCCAAGAAAGTCAACAATAAACTGACCCTGGAATAAAAGCGTTCATTCCGGATAATTAACCTTAAAAAAGCAAGATCATGGCATTACAGGAAAAATATGCCGAGCTCATCCAGCAGGCAAACAGCGCCGGAGTAACCGGTTTACAGGTGGCGGAGCAGAACGGGGTGCTTTATGTGACCGGGACCGCACCATCCGTTGCTGTGAAAGACCAGCTGTGGAGCACGTATGAAAAACTTGATCCCGATATGCGTTCAGGGGACGTAGTATTGAATATCGCTATTGCCGCCGGCGCCGAAGAAGAATACGAGGTAAAGGCAGGCGACAGCCTGAGCAAGATCGCAAAAAACTACCCCGGCCTTACCTGGCAGAAAATTTTTGAAGCCAATAAGGACCAGATCAAGAATCCGGATATGATCCATCCGGGTCAGAAGCTGAAGATACCTTCTGCGTAAGCACTCCATGTTATTCGTGCAAAACGGGGCCGCCTTTGATCTTCAGAGGTAGTCCCGTTTTCATTTGCAGCCGTCTGCAGTATCGTTTCAATTATTCCCTTCATATGCCGGGTCATCATACTCCAGCTTGTATTCATGTTTCCAGCGGCGGTGGCTCCATACCCATACTTCGGGCTGTTCGCGGATGTTATTTTCCAGGTATTTCACAAATGCTTCCGTAATTGCTCCTTCCGGCTCGTTGAGCGGGTACTCGAAGGCCAGTGTCAGCGTAGCTTCATAATAACCGCGTTTCAATTTGCGGATATTTCCAAAAACAACAGGAATATTATACCTGCGCGCACTCATTTCAGGCCCTTTATAGAAAGCCGTCATTTTGTTGAGGAACGGGTACCAGTAACAGCGGCGGGGATTACCGGGGTTCTGGTCGGCCACCAGTGCCAGCAGGTATTGTTTTCCGATCCAGGGCGCCATCCCGTTGCGCATATCATTGGCAGGGATCAGCTTTGTGCCCAGTTTTTCCCGGAAGTGCAGGAACATCCGGTTCACGGCTTTGTTGGTAATGGGCATGAATACCACCAGGAAAGGAAATTGTACGCCCTGACTGCAGATCATGTTAGCCCATTCCCAGTTGAAGTTATGCCCCAGGTGCAGCTGGCAGCTGCGCCCTTCATCGTACAGCTTTTGAAAGATCGAAAGATCGCAAATGAAACGTTTCCGGAGAGAACGTTTGCTCATGGTGAGCAGCTTGATGGTTTCCACCATCATATCGGTAAGGTTGCGATAGTATTTTTTTGCCAGCACACGGATCTCCCTGTCCGTTTTCTCCGGGAAAGCCTGTTTCAGGTTGCCTATCACCACTTTCCGGCGATAGCCGATGACGTTGTACACCAGAAAGCACAACCCGTCGCTGATGAAATACAGCAACCATAAGGGGAGTAAAGAAAAGCCATAACAAAATGCCAGCAGGATATAATACATGTCCAATCGCGCTTTTAATCCGGTTACAGGATGATGTTCTGCACCAGGTTACTCTTTTCAGGATAATCGGTATTAAAGTGCAGCCCCCTGCTTTCTTTCCGGAAGCTGGCGCCTTTTACGATCAGGTAAGCCGCAGTAATGAGGTTCCGCAGCTCGCAGAGTTGCGGGGATACGGCGGTTTCCTTGTACAGGGCCTCCGTTTCCAGATGCAGCATATCCAGCCGCCGCATCGCACGGGCAAGCCTCACATTGGTCCGTACAATGCCCACGTAATCGCTCATGATCTGTTTAAGCTCCTTGAGGCTCTGGGTGATCAGGATCATTTCCTTGGGTGCATTGGTACCGGTGGCATTCCAGTCCGGCACGTTTTCCCCGAAGGGGATATTATCGATGATTTGTACGGTCTCCAGGTAGCACCGGTGGGCAAATACCATGGCTTCCAGCAGGGAGTTGGAAGCGAGGCGGTTGGCGCCATGCAATCCGGTACTGGCGCATTCGCCGCAGGCGTATAGGTTACGGATGGACGTTTGCCCGTTGCTGTCAGTTTTAATGCCGCCGCAGCTGTAGTGGGCGGCGGGGGCTACCGGTATCATATCTTTTGCAATGTCGATGCCGATGGACTGGCATTTCTCGTAGATATTGGGGAAATGATGGATGAACTTCTCTTTGTCCATATGCCGGCAATCGAGGTACACATGTTCCGTACCCGTGATCTTCATTTCGCTGTCTATGGCGCGGGCCACGATATCACGAGGCGCAAGGGAGAGGCGGGCATCGTACCGGTGCATGAAGTCTTCCCCGCTTTTGTTGCGCAGGATGCCGCCGTCGCCGCGAACGGCTTCAGTGATCAGGAAAGAAGGGCTTTCGCCGGGCTGAAAAAGGGCGGTGGGATGGAACTGGATGAACTCCATGTTCTCGATGCGCCCCTTGGCCCGGTACACCATGGCCACACCGTCACCGGTAGCGATCACGGGATTGGTGGTCGTGCGGTACACCTGGCCATTGCCGCCGGTGGCCAGCAGGGTTACGCGGGAAAGGATCTTTTCGATCCTGTTGGTGCGCAGGTTCATGACATAAATGCCATAACATTCAATATCGAGGGTGGATTTTGTAACGAGGTAACCCAGGTGGTGCTGGGTGATAAGGTCTACCACAAAGCAATGCGTGACCAGTTCTATATTCTTTTTGCTGCGGATGGCTTCCAGCAGCGCGCGTTCTATTTCGCGGCCGGTCACATCCTTGTGGTGGATGACCCGGAACTCGGAATGCCCGCCTTCCTTGCCGCGGGAAAGATCACCGTCTTTCTCCTTGTCGAAATTGGCGCCCCAGGCGATCAATTCATTGACTCTGTCCGGCCCCTCTTTCACCACGATCTCCACGATCTTTTCATTACAAAGCCCGTCCCCGGCAACGAGGGTATCTTCGATGTGCTTTTCAAAGCTGTCATTCTCCAGGTCGTTCACCACGGCTACGCCACCCTGGGCGTATTTTGTATTGGTCTCGTCCTCCCGGGTCTTGGTAATGATCGTCACTTTTTTATCGGGGCATTGTTCGGCCACTTTCAGTGCATAAGTAAGGCCTGCAATCCCCGAGCCTACTACCAGGAAATCTGTCTGATGCATAAGACACCAAAATTAGGCAATTTCAACATTGTTCCGTGTAAAAAGATGGTACTCAGCCCTCCGATCGCAGGTGCCGGGTGGCGCCTTCCACGATCATCCACTGGGCGCACCCGTAGGTAAGCATAACCAGCCCGCTGCCGCCGGGGATGTTCATATAGAATTTTTCCACTGCCAGCAGGGAATCCGAGAACACAAAAAGCACTGCTCCGGAAACACATAGCCGCCCCGCCTGTGAGCCGTTCAGCCCAAAAGCAAGGATGGCGGACAGCAGCATGATGCTGATGACCGCCGCGTAGAGTATTACCGGTGTTTTCAGTTCGCCCAGCTGGGGGGCATTGAACCAGACTAACCCTGAAGTATATACGGCTACAAGGGCCATGACGGCCAGGGCTTTCCTGGTCAGCGCGGGCCTGGGCTTTACCAGCAGAAAGAAGGAGATGTAAAGGATGTGGGCGATCAGAAAGCAGGCCAGTCCTTCCACGAACATTTCACCGAACAGCAGCAGCACATCTCCCCACCAGGAGAAGATAAGCGCGGCGAAAATGAGATTGCGCGAGCGTTGCGGCAATCCGCCGGCCTGCGCCCAGCAATAACAGCCGAGCCCGATCATCAGTAAAGGCTTGGAAACATAACGTGCTTCGGGGATATCCAGTGCTATCAGGCAGATGTCCGCCAGCAGCAGCAGGAAATAGATCGCCCCCCATGAAATTGATTGCATAAGCCGGGAGAAATATATTCCTCAACTTACTACATTTTATCAATTATTCAGCAATACAAAGAAGGTAGTGCCCTTGCCGGGAGGGCTGCTTACTTTCAGCTGACCGCCATGCATCTGGATGATCTGCTGCGAAAGGCTCAGCCCGATGCCGGAACCTTTCTTTTTAGTGGTGAAAAAGGGAATAAAGATCTTTTCCATCGCTTCTGTTTCAATGCCGGGCCCATTGTCCGTTATTTCGATGATGATCTGTGAAGCGTTGCCCATAGAGCCTTTCACACTGATCCACGGTTCTCCGGTATGTTCCAGTGCATCCATGGCATTTTTGATCAGGTTGATCAGCACCATCTGCAATTGTGCGGCATCGGCATGCACCATGATATTGTCCGGTGAAACATGGGCGCGGTACGAAATACCGGCGGCTTTCATTTCAGGCTGCAGCAGGTTGCTGATGGTATTGATCAGTTGTTTCAGATTGATGCTGGTGAACTGCGGCTTGGGCAATGTGGTATAGTCGCGGTACGCGTTCACAAAATTCATGATGCCCTTGCTCCGGCTTTCGATGGTGACCAGTGCTTCTTTCAGGTCGTCCATCGCTTCTGTCTGTGAAGTGTTCATCGGGATATCATGCTCCACGATCTCCTGCATGGTGCCGATGAGGCTGACGATCGGGGTCACGGAATTCATGATCTCATGCCGCAGTATCTTCGTGAGGTTCTGCCAGGCCTCCAGTTCTTTTTGCTGCAACTCTGCATGGATGTTCTGCAAAGAGATGAGTTTCACAAAGCGCCCCTGCAATCTTACGGATGCGGCATGGATGGAAAGCTGCTGCCCGTTCTGCGTGGCGTACAGGGCCTTCTGGCCGGCCGGCAGGTCCTGCAACAACTCCGCCAGTTTGGGATGGGCATGCTTCAGTTCATCCAGGTAGCGGAGACGGTAGATGCCCATCAGCCGGAAAGCCGCGGGGTTGATCAGTTCTATCTTTCCGTCACTGCCGAAGGATAGTATGCCGATGCTGATATGCTGAATGATGGTATCAATGTATTTGAGGTTGGCCTCGCGTTCGGCCCGTGTTTGCCGGAAAGCTTCCAGCACTTCGTTGAACTGGTGGTTGAGGGCGCTGAAGCTTTTGCCCAGCTTGTTGTCCGCACTGAAACGAATGGAGAAATCCTCATACCGGATAGCTTCCAGGAACAGGGTGAGCTTGCGGTTCACACGGTTCAGATAATGATAGAGGGAGAATACCTGTGCCAGCAGTACGGGAACTACCAGTACTGCCATTAGCTGGTAGTCATTCCACCAGCACCAGCACCCGGCCGTGATGGTAAATACCAGCAGCAGGATGCGCAACAGGATATTGTAACCGAAGCGCTTCATTCAGAGGTTATATTTTTCCATGCGGCGGTACAGCGCGGCGCGGCTCAGGCCCAGTTCTTTTGCGGCATCTGTAATGTTGCCATTGCATTTTTTCAACGCCTGGGATATCATGTTCCTTTCCATGTCTTCGAGGTTGAAGCCGGTATCCAGTGTTTCGGCGGCTGTATTTGTTTTTACAAACACGTCCCTGGGCATTAATGTTTTGCCCTGGCAGAGGATCACGGCTCTTTCGATGGCATGTTGCAGTTCGCGGATATTGCCGGGCCATTCGTATTGCTCCAGCTGGGTGATCAGCGTATCATGAAGAAAGGCCACCGGCCGGTTGTACTTTCTGCGGTAGATGCCGAGGAAGTATTCTGCGAGCGGCACAATATCTTCTTTTCGTTCCCGGAGCGGTGGAAGATGTATTTCGATGGTATTGACACGGTAAAGCAGGTCCTGGCGGAATTGCTGCTGCGCGGCCATTTGCTGGATGTTCCGGTTAGTGGCGCAGATAAGGCGCACATCCAGCGGAAGGGCTTTGTTGGAGCCTACCCTGGTGATCTGGCGGTTCTGTAGTACGGTGAGGAGCTTGGCCTGAAAGGGGAGGGCAATGTTCCCGATCTCGTCGAGGAAAATGGTGCCGGAGTTGGCTTCTTCAAAGCGACCGCTGCGGTCTTCCCGGGCATCCGTGAAGGCGCCTTTTACATGGCCGAAAAGTTCGCTTTCGAACAGCGTTTCGCTCAGCGCGCCGAGGTCTACCGGAACGAATTTTTTATCCTTCCGCTGGCTCAGGGCGTGAATGTGCCTGGCCAGCAGGTCTTTTCCCGTGCCGTTCTCCCCCAGGATGAGGATGTTGGCATCCGTAGCGGCTACGCGGGAAACGGTTTCCATCACTTCCTGCATGCCCGGGCTGTCGCCGATCAGCACATTATCAGTATGCAGGGTAGCGCCGCCGGACTTTTTCTCCTGTGCCGCCTGGTGCGTAGTGACGGCCGTCTGGATAGTCGCCAGCAGCTTGTCGTTCTCCCAGGGTTTCAGCACAAAGTCCACTGCGCCGGCCTTGATGGCACGCACGGCCATTTCCACATCGCCATAAGCGGTGAAAAGCACCACTGTGGCCTTGGGATTGATGTCCAGTATCTTGTCCAGCCATTCAAAACCTTCTTTTCCGCTGCTCAGGTCACGCGTGAAGTTCATATCCAGCAGTATGACATCATAGTCGAAATTGGTGACCAGGTAGGGGATCTTCTGCGGGTTCTTCTCGAAATCCACCTGCGTGAAATGCCTTTTCAGCAGCAGCCTTGCGGCGCGCAATACATCTACATCATCATCAACGATCAGGATCTTTCCTTGCTGAGTACTCATCTTTTGAATAAATTAATAGTTCCAAATGGTGATCGCAAAACGCATTCCGTTCGGCGTGGATGCGGCAGGTTCCCGCCAGGTCATAACAGAGAAGCGGCCCTGAGCAATATTAAACAAAGATTTTTTTCTGCCGGCGGCTTATTTTGAAAGCGTCCGGGCGCCTCCGGAACTGTCCGATACCGGACACCCCTTGTCCGCTTTGGAACAGGAGGTATATTCACTGACTTGTCTGAAAGGGCCACAGCCCTGTGTTTGAGCGTTTGGCACGGCTTGGCACATGGATTGGGTATGTTCCGGCAGCAATTACGATCATGGACAGACAACTTAAAAAGAAATTCTGGAACAAGCAACGCATCTTCCTCGCTGGCGGCGGCGGTACACTGGTACTGCTCGTACTCTGGGGATTCATTTTTGCCGATAAAAGAAGCAAACTGAATGTGGAGAAAGACAAGATCACCATTTCCGCTGTTTCCAAAGGTGTTTTTGATGAATACATCGTGGTAACCGCCGTGGTGCACCCGCTCAAGACCATCCGCCTGGATGCTATTGAAGGCGGCTATGTGGCCAACAAATTCCTGGAAGGCGGCAGCATGGTGAAAGCGGGGGATTCCATTCTCCGCCTGGAAAACCAGCGGCTGACCATGGAATTCGTGAACCGGGAAACAGAAATGTACCGGCTGATCAACGAACTGCAGAATACAAGGCTGCGCTTGCGGCAAGACCGGTTTGCGCTGGAAAAGACCCTCAGCGACCTCGATTATCAGGTGGACCAGGCCAAAGACCTGTATGAACGCAACCACAAGCTGTTCAAAGACAAGGTGGTGGCCGAACAGGAATATCTGAAAACGAAACGGGACTATGAACGGCTGGCGCGTCAGCGCGAAATAGAGGTGCAATCGCAGGACTATCAGATCAAAAATTCGGTGACGCAGATCGAGCAGTTGGAGGGCACCATCTCCCGTACGCAGCGCAACCTCCAGCTGATGAAGGAAAATCTTAAGAACCTGGTAGTGAGGGCCCCGGTTGACGGGCAGCTGTCATCCATCAATGTGGAGGTAGGCACGAGTATTCAGGCAGGGGAGAATATCGGGCAGATCGATGATATGGACGGGTTCAAGATGCGCGCCGAAGTAGATGAACACTATATTTCCCGCGTATTCACCGGCTTGAACGCCAATTTCGAGTTCAACGGGAAAGCACACCCGATGACAATAGCCAAAGTGTACCCGGAAGTAAAGAACGGGCGCTTTGAAGTAGACATGAATTTTTCAACAGCGGTGCCGGAAGGGATCCGCCGCGGGCAATCCTCTCCTATCCGCCTTGAATTGGGAAAAGCATCAGAAGCTGTATTATTGCCTGCAGGAGGATTCTTTTCCGACACCGGAGGCAACTGGGTGTATGTGGTGGACAACAGCGGGAAACGTGCTGTGAAACGCAAGATCTCCCTGGGCCGCAAGAACCCTGTTTATTTCGAAGTACTGGAGGGCCTGCAGCCGGGCGACCAGGTGATCACGTCCTCTTACGAGAATTTCGGGGACAAGGAAGTATTGGAATTTTAAATCATCATCCATTTACCAACAATCTGAAAAAATGATCAGAACAGTCAACTTGCAAAAACTCTTTACAACGGAAGAAGTAGAAACCACAGCGCTGAACGGCATTAACATGGATGTGCAGGATGGTGAGTTTGTGGCGATCATGGGGCCCTCAGGCTGCGGTAAATCCACTTTGCTGAACATTCTGGGCCTGCTGGATAATCCTTCCGATGGTGAATATCATTTCTGGGATAAGGAAGTGGCCAGGATGAGCGAACGCCAGCGTGCGCAGCTCCGTAAAGGCTCTATCGGCTTCGTGTTCCAGAGCTTCAACCTCATTGATGAACTGACCGTGTTCGAGAATGTGGAGTTGCCGCTGCTCTACCTCAAAGTACCCGCCAGTGAAAGAAAACAGCGGGTGGAGCAGGTTCTGGAGCGCATGAGCATCATGCATCGCCGCAACCACTTTCCACAGCAGCTTTCCGGCGGTCAGCAACAGCGGGTGGCTATTGCCCGCGCCGTAGTGGCAAAGCCAAAGCTGATCCTTGCGGATGAGCCTACCGGTAACCTCGATTCCGCCAACGGCGAAGAGGTCATGAAGTTGCTGCAGGAACTGAATGATGCGGGAACTACCCTCATCATGGTTACGCATTCCCCGTACGATGCCGGTTTTGCGCACCGCATTGTGAATCTTTTCGACGGAAAGGTGGTCACCGAGAATATCAAGGAACAGTTTCACATATAAAGTCATGGAAAAGCTGATCGCCGCCTTCGTCAACAGGTCTACCGCACCGCCACCCGTTTCCGGGGACGGGCTCCATTATTCCGGTTGGGCGATGATGGACATCATCCCCTGGATGGCCATTCCCCTGCTGCTGGTGCTGTTTGCAGGGCTTTATTTCATGAGCCTCAGCAGAAGGAAACATCAGCCATTGCATTAATCGTCCCCGGAAGCTGCATTGTTAAATCGTCATACATTTTTTGCGAAATCAGCATAAAAAAATATACCGGCATGTTCAGGAACTACATCAAAATAGCATGGCGCAACATATGGAAAGCAAAGCAAATCTCGTTCGTGAATATCACGGGACTCGCAGTTGCGACCGCAGTGGCTTTACTGTTATGTCTTACGGTGTACAGGGAATTCACTTTTGATGATTTTCACGAAAGGAAGAAAGACATTTACATGGTCTACATGGACGAGTATTACCCCGAACGGACCAGCTCCCGGGCGAACATGGCGCATCCCCTGGCGCCTGCCCTCCAGCAGGAAATACCGGGCATAAAAGCAGTCACCCGTTACGCGAATGACGGGGCCAGCGTGCGTGTCGGCGAAGCAACGGGGGACGCGAGTGTTCATTGTGTGGATACCGGCTTCCTGCAAATTTTCTCCTTTCCTGCTGTGAGCGGACGACCTGAACTGGGCGTGAATGATGTGATCATCACCGAAGAAACTGCATTGCGGTTCTTCAAAGGCCAGGACCCCGTAGGAAAAAGCATGACCCTGAGCCGCGGCAACAAATGGGAAAATTTCAGGGTCACCGCCGTGCTGAAAGATCCGCCTTCCAATTCGAGCCTTGAGTTCGATATGCTACTGCGCATCGAGAATGGCTATGGTTACCAGGACAATAAAAACGAATGGGAGCATTTCAGCCTGATGACCTTCGTGGAGCTCATGCCCGGCGTTACAACGGAATCGTTTTCAAAAAGAGGGAAGCTGCTGCTTGACAAATATTATGAAGAGAAGATGCGCGATATGAAAGCCGATGGCGCAAAACCCGGCAAGTACGGCGGGGTGATGCACATCGGGTTAATCCCGTTGAAAGATGTGCACTTCAGCAAAACCAGCTCGCTTGGCAGTGCCAACAAGACCATGTTGTTCATGATGGTCTTCGTGGCCGGATTCCTGCTTTTCATCGCCGGCATCAACTTTATCAATCTCACCATTGCACGGGCCTTTACCCGTGCAAAGGAAGTGGGGATGCGTAAAATGATGGGGGCTGGAAAAGTGCAGGTAGCCTTGCAGTTCTGTGGCGAGGCGCTGATACTTTTCATCATTGCGCTGGTGCTTGGCATTTTGCTGGCACTTGTTTTAATGCCGCAGTACAATGCGCTCCTGAACTATAAATTGTCGTTCAGTATATTGAAAGAACCGCAGGTGCTGGCGTGCCTTGCCGGAGTTTTTCTGCTGGTTGCCCTGCTGGCCGGCGGCTACCCCGCCCTGGTGCTTGCGCGCTCTCATACATTGCAAATATTGAAAGGAAAGATCAGCACCGGCAGGAGTAATTACCTGCGCAATTCGCTCATCGTTACACAGTTCGTTTTTTCATCCCTGCTGATCTGTTGTACGCTGATCGCGTGGCAGCAGATGAATTACCTGCGCAATAAACCGCTTGGTTTCAATACGGAGGAAGTGGTGAGCATTCCGCTCGGGAATCTGCCTCAAACACCGCTGGTAGTAGAGCGCATGCGCGCCGGACTTGCAGGGCAGCCGGGCATTATTGGCGTGACGTCCGCAGACAATAACTATGGCCGTGGCCGCGATGGCAGCATGTCCGTTTCTTTCGTAGGATTCCGGCACAAGAACCGCGAAGTGGGGTCCAACTTGTTGACGATCGGGTATGACTATGTGAAAACGATGGATCTGCAGCTGATTGCCGGACGTGATTTTGACCGGGACATGCGCACGGATTCCAGCGGGGTGGTGATCAATGAACGGATGGTTGCGGAACTGGGAGAGAAAGATATTATCGGGTATCGTTTCCGTTTTGATGAAGATGGAAAAGAGTACCATGTACTGGGGGTAGTAAAGGATTTTCACTTTCAGTCCCTGCATAAAAAGATCGAGCCGATCACAATGGTCATAGCAGGAACGCCGGCCTACGTGTTCGTAAAAGTAAATCCCCGTAACCTGGAAGCAACCATGAAGATCATTGAAAAGGCCTGGGACAAGGTGGCGCCCGAAACGCCGTTCCTCGGATCATTCGTAAACGAGAATACGAACCGCCAGTATAACCGGGATAAAAAACTTTCACAGATATTTGTCAGTGGAGCGGTGCTGACCATCATCATTTCCTGCATGGGGCTGTTTGCCATTGCGATGCTCGCCATCGGTCAACGCACGAAGGAGATAGGTGTACGCAAGGTGCTGGGGGCCAGCGTTCTGAGCATCACAACGCTGATATCCAAAGACTTTCTGAAGCTCGTGGGCATTGCGATCCTGATCGCATCGCCGCTGGCGGGTTGGATCATGAACGAATGGCTGCAGGAGTTTGCCTATAACATTGGCATCAGCTGGTGGGTTTTCGTGGTCGCGGGATTGCTGGTCCTTACGATTGCCGCCTTTACCATTAGCTTCCAGAGCATCCGGGCAGCCCTGACGAACCCCGTAAAATCCTTACGAACAGAATAATCAATATTATGATCCAATTACGTCACATCAGCAAATATTACCCGGTAGGGTTCGGCAAACACGAGATACTGAAAGATATTGACCTGACCATCCATGAAGGGGAATTTATATCCGTGATGGGACCTTCCGGTTCCGGGAAATCCACCTTACTGCACATCCTCGGCCTGCTCGAAGAGCCCTCCGGCGGAGATTACCTTTTCCAGGGAGAACTGGTACACCGGATGAATGAGAAGAAACGCACCCAGCTGCACCGGGGAGCTATCGGTTTTGTATTCCAGGCCTATCATCTGATAGACGAGCTTACCGTATATGAAAATATAGAAACGCCGCTGCTATACAAAAACATGCCGGCCGCGGAACGCAAGAGCAAAGTGGCCGACATTCTGGACCGGTTTAACATTGTAGCGAAGAAAGATCTCTTCCCCAACCAGCTTTCCGGCGGTCAGCAGCAACTGGTAGGCATTGCCCGGGCCATTGTGGCGGAACCGGCGGTGATCTTTGCCGATGAGCCAACCGGCAACCTGCATTCCGACCAGGCCCGGGAAATCATGGAATTATTCGCAGAACTGAATAAAAAAGATAAAATAACCATCGTTCAGGTAACCCACTCTGAAGCCAACGCAGCCTACGGCAACCGGATCATCCGGCTCCGGGACGGGCAGGTCTTATAAATTTCTGCTA
This sequence comes from Chitinophaga sp. XS-30, assembly GCF_008086345.1. Lineage (NCBI taxonomy): Bacteria > Pseudomonadati > Bacteroidota > Chitinophagia > Chitinophagales > Chitinophagaceae > Chitinophaga > Chitinophaga sp. XS-30. Next base: position 1,242,438 of record NZ_CP043006.1, read on the forward strand.
TCTAAAAACTCATCATATGATGTTTTACCTTAAATTCGTGTGGCCCGGTGCCATACCCACCCGGGATTTGCCATTTATCAAGAACATGGGAATAGTCACCACTCAATTACAATATTTTTGTCAGGCTATGAGAATAAAGACCCTCGCCATTGCGTCCGCGCTCATTTTGCTGCTGTTTATCTCACCATTGTCCGTGTCCGCACAGGACAACTGGAGTTATCAGCGTTGCCTGGAATATGCACTGACGCATAACCTGACCCTGCAGCAAAGCGTATTGCAAAAACGGCTGTCAGAACTGACGCTCAAGCAGAACCGGCTTTCCCAGCTGCCCACCATTAATGCCGGGGTAAGCGGGGGATACCGTTTCGGCCGCTCCATCGACCCCACGTCCAACACCTTTGTTACGCAATCGTTGATGAATAGCGGTCTGAGCCTGGATATGAGCGCAGACCTCTTTGGATGGTTCTCCAAGCAAAACACCATCGCGGCCAGCAAATACCAGCTGTATGCCAATAATTTCCTCCTGGAGAAGGCAAGGAATGACATGGGTGTGAATGTGGCCAATGCTTTTTTGCAGATATTATTGGCCAACGAACAGGTAAAACTGAGCAAATCCCAGGTTGCCCTGAGCGAAGCGCAGCTGGATAACACCAGAAAACTGGTATCGGCAGGCTCGGTGCCGGAAAGCAACCAGGCCGATATGGAGGCCCAGCTCGCCAGGGACAGCTCCACTCTCGTAGATGCGCAGAATAATGCCATTGTGCGGGTATTGCAGATGAAAGCCTTGCTCAATCTGGACTTCGCCGTGCCGTTCACCACTGAGTTGCCGGAGGATATTGAATCCATACCCATGCTGAGCCTCACGGAGACCGCTCCCGAGATGGTTTTCAGCGCGGCGCTGGCATCGCAGCCGCAGTACAAATCGGACGAAATGATGGTCAAGGCCGCAGAGCGGACGCTGGCCTCCGCCCGGGGAGCATTGTATCCCAGTCTCCGTTTCAACGCCGGCGCCGGTACCAATTACGCCAATACCAATTTTCAGCCCTTCGGGCCATTGATCCCGAAAGTGGATACCATCGGGCTGGTGAATGTGAACGGGACCGACTATAACGTTGTGCGCCCGAGTGTCACCAGCGATGTAAGAAGAGTGCCGTTCGGCGATCAGCTGAATAATAACTTCGGCCAGAACATCGGCCTTTCCCTCAGCATTCCCCTGCTCAATGCCTGGCAGCTGCGCGGGAACGTGGAAAGAGCGAAAATAGATATTGAGAACAAACAGCTCACGCTGGACATCAACAAGCAACAACTCCGCCAGGATGTGTACACCGCGCATGCCGATGCGGTTGGCGCTTTTCAGAAATATCAGGCAGCGATCTCTACCGAAAATGCATCACAGAAAGCATATGATTTTGCTACCAAGCGGTACAATGTAGGCCTGATGAACACCGTAGAATACGTTACGACACAAACGAACCTGTTCAGGGCACAGATCGACAGGGTATCAGCGTTATACGATTACATTTTTAAAATCAAACTGCTGGAGTTCTACCGCGATCAGCGAATATCGTTGTAGGATAACAGCCGCAGCAACACACAAGCGTATATGAAGAAGAAGAAACTCCTTTTCTGGCTTATCGGCATACTGGCCGTTCTTATTATCATCGTGATGATCGTGAAGAGAGCGGGCAAGGATGATGGCATAAAAGTGTCCGTTGATAAGGCGGCAAAGAAGGACATCATAGAAGTGGTATCCGCCAGCGGAAAGATCTATCCTGAAATAGAAGTAAAAGTAAGCTCGGACGTTTCCGGCGAGATCACCGATCTTCTTGTGCTGGAAGGGGATTCCGTAAAAAAGGGGCAGATACTCGCCCGCATATACGCAGATATTTATGGCTCCATGCGGGACCGTGCAGCCGCCGCCGTCAGCCAGCAGGAAGCAGAGCTGGCCAACAGCACCGCTTCTGTCAATGCTTTCAAGGCCCGGCTGGACCAGGCAAAAGCTGCATACGACCGGAACAAGGAACTGCTGGACCAGAAGGTGATCTCCCGTTCAGAATTTGAAACCGCCGAAGCTACTTATAAATCTGCCTTATCCGACTACAATGCCGCCCTGCAAAGGATCAACAGCAGCAGGTTCGGGGTAGCCAGCGCACAGGCCAATCTTACCGAAGCCAACAAGAATCTTGGCCGTACGACCATCCAGGCGCCAATGAGCGGCACCGTGTCCCTCCTTTCCGTTAAAAAAGGGGAACGCGTGGTGGGAACCGCGCAGATGACCGGTACGGAAATGCTGCGCATAGCGGATATGAGCACCATGGAAGTGCAGGTGGATGTGGGCGAGAACGATATCCCGAAAGTGAAATTCGGCGATTCTGCTATCATTGAAGTGGACGCATACAATACCCGTAAATTCAAAGGCGTGGTCACCCAGATCGCCAGTTCCAGCAAGGGTGCAGCCACCTCTTCCGCCGCTACCACATCTGCGGAGCAGGTGACGAACTACATCGTGCATATCCGCATCCTTCCGGAATCGTATGCAGATCTGATGGACCCGGGCAGCAGGAGATTCCCCTTCAGGCCAGGCATGAGCGCCAGCGTGGATATTCAGACGCGTACAGAAAAACAGGTGCTCTCGATCCCCATCAACGCGGTAACCACCCGTTCGCTGTCCGATACCGCCAAAGTGAAGGAAGCCCAGCCCGCAGGTCCGCCGCCGCCATCTGCCGCCACCGGGGAGGAAAAAAGGGATTTCAGGGAAGTGGTGTTCGTTTTACAGGCCGACGGCACGGTAAAACTTGTGGAAGTGACCACCGGCATCCAGGATGATAACAATATCCAGATCACCTCCGGCCTGAAAGAAGGGGAAGAAGTGATCAGTGGCCCTTATACCGCTGTTTCCCGAACACTGGAAAACGGTAAAAAGGTAAATGTAGTACCCAAATCGCAACTCTTCGAAACCGCGAAATAAACCATGCATTTTTGCAGGAGAGCAGGCATATCTCGGGATGTGCCTGCTTTTTTATATGCGCCCTTTAAGGCATAGCCCGTCGATTTTTTTTACCTTGCAGGAAATTTAGAGCAGTTGAGTATGGTCAATCACATTGGAATTATTGGAAGCGGGAGCTGGGCAACAGCACTGGCAAAGATACTGACAGACAACAACCAGCATATTCACTGGTGGATCCGTAACCAGGATACCATCCGTCATATGCAGCAACGGCACCACAATAAACATCACCTCAATTCCGTCTATTTCGATACCCGGCTTTTGGAGCTTAACAGCAACCTTGAAGAAGTGGTTGCCGCGTGCGATACGCTCATCCTGGCCGTACCTTCCGCTTTTCTGCGGAGCGTGATGGAAACGCTCCCCGCAGATGCGCTGAAAGGCAAGAAGGTGGTATCTGCCATAAAAGGGCTTGTATCAGGCTCTAACCAGCTGATCAACGATTACCTGGCGGAGAGGTTCGATCTGCCGCTGGAGCAGTATTACACGATCACCGGACCCTGCCATGCGGAAGAAGTGGCGAATGAAAAGCTGTCTTACCTCACTTTCTCCGGCATAAAGGATGATGTGACCGAAGCTATTGCCGCATTATTCAATAACAGCTATCTGCAGACCATCGTCAATAAAGATGTGATGGGCGTGCAATTTGCCTCTGTGCTGAAGAATATCTATGCGATGGGAGCGGGTATTGCGCATGGGCTTGAGTATGGCGATAATTTCCAGAGCGTGTTCATCACCAATTGCTTCCGCGAGATGCAGGAGTTCCTGGAAAAATACGAACAGATACAGGCCGGTTCAGGCAAAGAACCTTCAATGCACAACTATAACGCCAGCGCTTATCTGGGAGATCTGCTGGTAACCTGCTACTCCCTGCACAGCCGCAACCGTACTTTCGGCAACATGATCGGCAAGGGATACAGCGTAAAGGCTACACAGCTGGAAATGAACATGGTGGCGGAAGGCTATTATGCCAGCCGCTGCATCTTCGAGATCAACAAAGAGATCGGCGCGTATATGCCCGTAGCCCAAAAAGTCTACGCTATCCTGTGGGAGAACCTGCATCCGGAAGAAGCCTATATGGAACTGGAAAAGGGTTTTATATAGCTACCGGTATCAAAAGAACATCGCTGCCGCAATTCCGTCGGCAAAGAATTTTCCCTGGCGCGTAAGCCGCAGCATGGCGCCTTCCTGCTGCATCCATCCTTTTTCGGTAAACTCTTTGGCCGCCGCCAGGATCTGTTCGCTTTTGTCCTGCCCGAAACGTTCCGTCACCCGCTCCAGGTCAGCGCCCTGCGAGGTCCGCAGCGAGATCATGATGTATTCGTTCAGTGCCATTTTCGGGCTGAGCATCTCTATTTCAAAGGGCACAACGCCCTTCCGGATATTTTGCATATAGAGGGAGTTGTTGGCCACGTTCCATTGCCGGGAAAGCCCGTTAAAGGAATGTGCGGAGGGGCCGATACCAAGATAGGGCCGGCCTTGCCAGTAGCTGCTGTTGTGCCTGGACTGTTTGCCCGGCTGCGCGAAATTGGATATCTCATAATGCTCGTACCCCGCTTCTTCCGTCCATTGCATCAGCATTTCAAAATGAAGCGCCGCCCTGTCCGGATCAATGGGAGCGATCTTGTGATGCTGAATGAAATGGTCCAGCGCAGTGCCCGGCTCTACGGTCAGCGCATAACAGGACAAGTGGGGGATTCCGAGGGCGGTGGCCTGCTGCACGTTCTGCTCCCAATGTTTGTCCGTCAGGGTAGGGGTGCCGTAGATCAGGTCTATGCTGATATTGTCGAACCCTGTTTTCCCCGCCAGCTCAAGGCAGCCGGTCGCCTGGGATGCATTGTGCGCACGGTTCATCCATCGGAGGTCTTCCTCAAAGAATGACTGCACGCCGATGCTCAGGCGGTTGATATCCGCATCCCGCAGGGATTGCAGTGTGGTGGCGGTAAGATCGTCCGGATTGGCTTCCAGGGTGATTTCGGCATCTGCCGTAACCGAAAAATGACGGTGCAGCTCCTCCAGGAGCCGGGTGATGTCCGCCGGTGGCAGGAGGCTGGGCGTTCCGCCGCCGAAATAGATCGTTTCTACCGCATGCCCCGCCAGATATTCCTTTTGCAGAGCAATTTCAGCAAGCAGGGATTGCACCATCTCATCGCGGTATTGCAGGGATGTGGAGAAATGGAAATTGCAATAATGGCATGCCTTTTTGCAAAACGGAATATGAAGATAGATACCTGCCATGAGTTGTTTTAAGAAAGAATCGCCGCGAATATTTGCAAACCTCGAAAATACATCTGAGTTTTGTTGATATTTTTGGAACAAGAATAGTTAATTGCATCACAAAACATACCCTCGTTTGCGCATCCTCTTGATATTTATATTGATGATCTGTTCCTCAACCGCCCTCCGGGCGCAGTCGGGCGATACATCCTTCAAAGTTAAGCCAGATTCTTCGCAAGCCGCTGCGGTATTTCTGCAGGACTCCGTGGTGAAGAAGGCAAGGGTACACATGTATGATACCGTGATGCAGCAGCTGGCCAAAACGAACCGGTACCTGAATACCGCCGGTAAAACCCCGGTGTACGATATCAATCCCCTGCGGCATGATCAGCGGCAGGATTGGCTGGTGTACCTTGTTGGAGGCGTGTTACTGCTGTTGGGCATTATCCGCACCGCTTACCTGAAGTATTTTTCGGACCTGTTCCGGGCTTTCCTGAACCCCACGCTCAGCCAGCGGCAGCTGAAAGACCAGCTTTCCCAGTCGCCTTTCCCCAACTTCCTGCTCAATGCGTTCTTTGTGGTCAGCCTGGGCCTGTATCTCTACCTCATGATGTACCGGCTCAATTACCCTACCGATGCCATTGCCTGGATGCTGATCCCCGGCCTGATGCTGCTGGTGGGCCTGATATATGCCGTCAAATACATTGTGCTGAAATTCTGCGGATGGCTGTTCGGCAACGAAGACCTGATCGATGCGTATGTTTTTATCCTGTACCTGATCAACAAGATCCTGGGCATTCTGCTGGCGCCGTTCCTGGTGATACTCGCTTTCTGCCGGCCGGAAATTGCCGCCACCAGCCTATATATTTCGGTATTCTTTATTGTATTATTGATTGTGTACCGATACGTAAGGTCCTATTCCCTGGTGCGCCAATACTTGTCTTTTAGCAAATTGCATTTTTTTCTTTACCTTTGCGCATTCGAAGTAGTGCCGGTATTAATAATTACAAAGGTGTTACTGATTTGGTTAACTGGTAATCCGTAGATTACTGCGATTGTTAACACAAGAGCAAATACGTATGATTAAAGGCGGGTCAAAAAAAGATTTGCAGGAGAAACAACTAACGATCCTAATTTCCCAACCTAAGCCAGAGACAGAGAAATCACCTTATTTCGACTTGGCTAAGAAATTCAATGTTCGGTTGGATTTTCATCCTTTTATTAGAGTAGAAGGCGTAGCGGGTAAGGACTTTCGCAAGCAGAAGGTGGATATCACGAATTATACTGCCGTGATCTTTACCAGCCGCAATTCTGTTGATCATTTTTTTCGTGTATGCGAAGAACTGAAGGTGAAGGTGTCCCAGGATTGCAAGTATTTTTGTATCACGGAAGCAGTGGCGCTGTACCTGCAAAAGTTCATTCTTTACCGCAAGCGCAAGGTTTTTTATGGGGCTGACGGCTCTACCAAAAGCCTGCTTGAAGTAATGAACAAGCACCGTGAGAATGAAAAATTCCTTTTCCCTAGCTCGGATAGTCAGAAGAAAGATATTGAAGAGTGGCTCAAGACCAACAAATGCGAGTATGCCACCGCTTCGCTTTACAAGACCGTTTCGAACGATGTGAAAGAGATACTGACGAAAACGGAGTACGATATGATCGTATTCTTCAGCCCCTCCGGTGTGAAATCTCTTTTCGAGAATATGCCGAAGTTCCAGCAGAATGGTACACATATCGGGGCTTTTGGTCCCACTACCTCCGCGGCAGTGGAACAGGCCGGCCTCCGGCTGGACATCAAAGCCCCCGCGCCCCAGGCCCCCTCTATGGTGGCCGCGCTGGAGCAATACCTGCTGGGATTGAATAAAAAATAGGATGGCGAAGGCCGGACGAGATATTAAAAAGGGCGTACCGCACAGGCACGCCCTTTTTGCGTTCAGGCATTGCCGGCCGGCCTCCTGCAGCATGCGTGCTTCCCGGAATAATCCAACAACAATAGTATTTGGCACAAAGAATGATGCTTTCATGGGATGTTTTGTAATCATTTGATCTTTAACTTGCACCTGTATTTGACCATCTATGATGAACCGACTAGCAAAGGAGACCAGCCCCTACCTGCTCCAGCACGCGCATAACCCGGTAGACTGGTATCCCTGGGGAGAGGAAGCGCTGCAGAAAGCCGAACGGGAAGACAAGCCCGTTCTCGTGAGCATTGGCTATGCCGCCTGCCACTGGTGCCACGTCATGGAGCGGGAAAGCTTCGAGGACGAGGAGACCGCCCGTATCATGAATGAACATTTCGTCAACATCAAAATAGACCGGGAAGAGCGCCCGGACATCGATCATATTTACATGGACGCCCTGCAGGCCATGTCCGGTTCCGGCGGCTGGCCGCTCAATATGTTCCTGCTGCCCAACCGCCAGCCCTTTTATGGCGGCACTTATTTTCCGCCAAAGCAGGCATATAACCGGCCTTCCTGGAAGGAAGTGCTGCTGGCCGTTTCCGAAGCCTTCAAAACAAAACGTGCGGAGCTGGAAGAACAGGCCACCCATCTTACCCAACACCTTCATCAAAGTAACCAGTTCGGCATGGAAGCCGTGAATATGCAGCTTCCACGGGAAGAGCAGTTCACCTCCGCCCAATGCAACGCGATAACGCTGGCCATCATGGGCCAGGCAGACCGGGAATGGGGCGGTTTTGGCCGTGCCCCCAAGTTCCCCGCGTCTTTTACCATCCAGTACCTGCTGCGTTATTGCCGCGCCCATCCAGATGAAGAAGCATTGCAGCAGGCGCAGCTGTCGCTCGACAAGATGATCGGCGGCGGTATTTACGATCAGCTGGGCGGCGGCTTTGCCCGGTATTCCACTGATGAAAAATGGCTGGCCCCGCATTTTGAGAAGATGTTGTACGACAACGCCCTGCTTACGGATACGCTCTGCGAAGCCTGGCAGCTGACAGGTAAGGCGCGCTATGCGGCAACCATCCGGCAGACGCTCGCGTTTATCCGGCGGGAGATGACATCTCCGGAAGGAGGCTTCTATTCAGCGCTGGATGCGGATTCAGAGGGCGTTGAAGGCAAATTTTATGTGTGGAGCGAAGAAGAGATACAAGCTGTGCTGGGGGATGATGCCGCGGCATTTAATGCATACTACGATGTCAGCCGTCAGGGCAACTGGGAAGACCATAACATTCTCTGGACGCCGCGCCCCCTGGAAGAAGTGGCGGCCGGTCTGGATATGACCCCGGAGCAGCTGGAAGCGCTGCTGGAAAGGAGCCGCGCGAAGCTTATGCCCGTTCGTGACCTGCGCATACGCCCCGGTCTGGACGACAAGATACTCCTGGGCTGGAACGCCCTGATGATCCACGCCTGCTGCAAAGCGTATGCAGCACTGGGAGAGAAGGCCTGGCTGGATATGGCGGAAACCGCCATGCACTTCATCTGGGAAAAAATGCGCCGGAACGAAGCATCTTATGCCTTCTGGCATACGTATAAAGAAGGGGATGCCCGTTATCCCGCTTTTCTTGATGATTATGCCAGCCTCATCCGCGCAATGATTGCTTTACAGGAAGTTACAGGAGAACTCGACTGGCTGCGCAAGGCAAAAGATGTAGCGCAGTACGTTGCAGAACAATTTGGAGACGAAACGGAACGTTATTTCTACTACACTGCAGCGGGACAGGCCGATGTGATCGTGCGGAAGAAAGAAGTGTACGACGGCGCAGTGCCCAGCGGCAACGCCCTGATGGCGCATAATCTCTGGTACCTGTCCATTGTGTTCGACCGGCGTGACTGGGCGGACCGGGCGGTGGCGATGACGGCGAGCCTGGCGCAGTCCGTTACCCGATACCCCACCTCTTTTGGCATATGGGCATCCATGATCCTCAGAATGGTGGAAGGCACGCCGGAGCTGGCGGTCTCCGGCCCGGAGTACCGGTTGCGCATGGAAGCGCTCAATAAAAGGTATATCCCTGGAAAAGTGTTGCTGGGTGCGGAACATGATCAGGAAGACATGCCGCTTTTGCAGCAAAGGGAGCAAAAAGGGAAAACCCTGATCTATCTCTGCCAGGATTATCATTGTATGAAGCCTGTGGAAGATATGTCAGAAATACATAATTTAATATGATATTTGTTGTAAATTGCAAGCCCTTTGATTAAATTGGGTTTGCCGGGAATAATTAACATTGGGAATTCCAAAATAAATATTATATTTATCTTAAATGCGTTTATAGGGTTGACAGTAAAGCATTTAAAGATTCCCCGAAATGGTATTCCGCTGTGGCTAAATACTGAAACGAAATGTTGATTGCATAATAAAATGTTAAAAGTCACGTTTAATTTAGTTACGAAGCACCGTGTAGAAGGCATGAAAAAGTTGGATAAAAACTAACTACGGATTAAAAATAATTATTACATTTGCTATCTTTCTGATAAACAACCAGGTGAAAAGTGTGACTAAAAATGATATCTTGCGCGTGGGCCATTGCATCTGGCAGGTTAAAGAAAAATCGTATTCTAATGAAAGTCACCCTTATGAAGCTTAATTATTGCAGTGGGCTGATGGTTGTATTGCTGCCACTTATCCTGGCGAGCTGCGGTGGTGGTAAAACCCCTAAAAATGCTCAGGGACAGTTGATAGGTGTAAGCCCCAGACCAAAGTACTCCCCCCCCGTACCTTACGGAATGGTATATGTACCATCCGGCACCTTCCACATGGGACCGAGTGATGAGGACGTGAACTACGCCTACACGGCAAGGAACAAGTCCATTTCCATCTCCGGTTTTTACATGGATGCCACAGAGATCACGAACAACGAGTACCGTCAGTTCGTGAACTGGGTGAGGGATTCGATTGCCCACATCCTGCTTGGACATGTAAAGAACGATGACGGACAGGATTATATCGACTGGAAACAGAAGATCGACTGGAAGGATAAGGCTACCTACGAGAAGCTGGATGCGATGATCTATTCCGCGGAAGACCGTTTATACGGCCGGAAGGAGATCGATATCCGCAAGCTGCTGTATCACCAGGAAACTTTCAACTGGGAGAGAGCAAAGCAGCGGGAGAACAAAGATCTTTCCCGCTCGACCTTCATCGAGAAGAAAGACGTGGCCATTTATCCGGATACATTATGCTGGATACGTGACTTCTCTTACGCATATAATGAGCCCATGACGCGCATGTACTTCTGGCACCCGGCGTTTGACGATTACCCGGTAGTTGGGGTCACCTGGCATCAGGCGAATTCTTTCTGCGAATGGCGGAGCAAGTTCTGGGAAGACTACCGGACTTCGAAGAAGCAGTTCACGGAAGACAAGTTCCAGTTGCCTTCTGAAGCACAATGGGAATATGCTGCACGCGGCGGCCGCGAACAGGCGCCTTATCCCTGGGGCGGTTATTATATCCGCAACAAGAAAGGCTGTCTGCTGGCGAACTTCAAACCCGGCCGCGGTAATTATCCGGAAGACGGCGGTTTTTACACCGTACGGGCGGATGCTTACTGGCCTAACGACTACGGGCTTTACAACATGGCCGGTAACGTAGCAGAATGGACGCAGGACATCTTCTATCAGAATGCCTATTCTTTTACTTCCGATATGAACCCTTATCTGAAAATGGACATACCGGATGATGCTGCACCAAGGATGAAACGCAAGGCAGTAAGAGGCGGCAGCTGGAAAGATATCGGTTACTTCCTGCAGAACGGCACCCGTTCATATGAGTACCAGGATAGTGCTAAGTCCTACATCGGCTTCCGTTGTACGATCGCCTTCCTCAGCAGGTCCAAGAACGATTTTAACAAAAGAAAATAGGAAAATAGCTAATCTCTGGCGATGAAAAACCTCCAGTAAAAATCACAGATCATGGCAAATTTGAAACGAGCTTTTTACCTTTTAATCACCCATAAATATTAAATTTTAACCTATGGCTATGAATCCTAAAACAGCAAAATGGCTTAACTTCTTTGTATGTATCGGCGCTTGCGTCGTGATCATCGGAGCATTGTTCAAAATCCAGCACTGGCCCGGCGCAGACGTTGCGCTGATCGCAGGCCTCAGTGTGGAAGCCGCAATCTTCTTCGCATACGCATTTGTTCCGTCTGACCACGGTCCGGAAGCACCTCCCGCAGCAGTTGCCGCTGGTTCTCCCGCACTCGCCAATATGGACAAAATGCTCCAGGAAGCAGACATTACACCCGTAAATCTTGCACGCCTGAGCGATAATTTCAGCAAACTCGGTTCAACCGTAGATAAAATGCGCGACATCAGCGATGTGGTTGCCGCTACCGGCGATTATACGCAGAAAACGCGCGAGGCAGCCACTGCCATTGGTTCCGTAACACAGGCATATACCAATGCAGCAGCAGCGGTAGCTACTTTCAATAACGCGTCAGAATCTACCCGCAGCTTCCACGAGCAGGTGCAGTCCATGACCAAGAACCTGGCTTCGCTGAATGCGATCTATGAACTGGAACTGCAGGATACCAATAACCACCTGAAAGCAATGAATGGTTTCTACAGCAACCTGCTCTCTGCTTCACAGGCAATGTCCGGCAGCGTGGATGACGCCAAGAAAACGCAGGAGCAGATATCGCTGCTGGCCCGCAACCTTGGCAACCTGAACACGGTTTATGGTAACATGCTTACGGCCATGCAAGGCAGATAAGGTAAAGCTAATAGTAACAGAAACAAGAGACTTTCATTTAAAACTTGTAATTCACTATGGCATTACCCAAAGACCCCAGGCAGAAGATGATCAACTTCATGTACCTGGTGCTGACAGCGATGTTAGCGTTGAACGTATCCGCCGAGATTATTAATGCATTTGATATTGTAAACGACTCAATAAAAACTTCCAATAATTCTATTGATAGCAAAAACAGCATTACATATAACCAGTTCGCCAAGCTGATGTCTACGGATGCCGCGAAAGTAGGCCCGTTGAAAACAAAAGCCGACCAGGTGAAGAAACTATCCGCAGCTGCGGTAACATACATAGATTCGCTGAAAAGCCAGATCATCGCTGCGAGCGGTGGCCTGAATGAAAATGGCGAGATCAAGAAGAAAGATCACCTGGATGCCGCCACCCATGTGATGGAAAATGAAAAGAAAGGCCCTGAACTGCAGGCAGAACTTAAAAAACTGCGAAGCAGCATGCTGGCGCTCGTCAACCCGAAAGACAGGGATGCTATGGCCGCACAGTTGCCGCTGCAGGTGGAAGAGCCGCCTGTAAAGAAAGGGTCCGTAAAGAAGAACTGGACAACTTACCATTTTAACATGGTGCCCACCATCGCGGCTGTCACCATCCTTGGCAAGTTCCAGAACGATATCAAGAACTCTGAATCCATGATCATTGACAAACTGCTGAAAGAAGTATCGGAAGACGATTTCGTGTTCGACCAGCTGGATGCCTTTGTTTCATTGAACTCAAAGAACTTCACGGCCGGACAGACGCTGACCGCTACCGTGGTGATGGGCGCTTACAGCAGCACCGTGAACCCTACCATCGTAGTGAACGGTTCGCCGGTGCCGGCTACCGCGGGTAAAGGGGTGTATTCCCTGGAAATAGGCAATGCGCTGGGTGAGCACACGATCTCCGGTACTGTACAGCTGACAAAGCCTAACGGTGAAGTGATCAACAGGCCATTCACGGAAACGTACAACGTAGGGGCATCCGCCACCTCCATTTCCGCGGATAAAATGAATGTACTGTACATCGCCCTGCAAAACCCGATCTCGATCTCCGCGGCCGGTGTGCCTGCAGAGAAGATCCAGGCATCCATCAGCAGCGGATCGCTGACAAAGACTGGCCCCGGCCGGTATCTGGCCACAGTAAGCTCAGGTACCAAGGCAACGATCAGTATCTCTGCAGAAGTAGATGGCAAGATGAAGGACCTCGGCGCTAAAGAGTTCCGTATCAAGAATATTCCTGACCCGATCATGAAAGTGGGCTTCAACAAAGGTCCCGGCATGAAAGCGGCAGAATTTAAAGCACAGGGCGGCCTTCGGGCTGATCTGGAAGACTTCCTGTTTGAAGGGGTAAAGTATGCTGTGGTAGGTTACCGCATGGGTATTGAACCGAAAGGCCGTGATTATATCGAAGGTGACGCCACCTCCGAATACTGGCCCAAAAACCTGACAGGCGCGATCCAGTCCATCAAGCCGGGCGACAACGTTTACTTCGATAACATCAAGGTAAAGGGTCCGGATGGCAGAGTTCGCTCTATGCAGAATATCAATTTCAAGATCAATTAACGAAACACATTAATTACTGGGTTATGCGAGCAGTAATATTAAAAAGGCTTAGTTGGAGCGCGTTTCTGGCGGTAGTGATGATATCCACCGCAGATGCACAATCCCGGCGTCGTGGCAGTACCACACCAGCCAATGAACCGGCGTCCCAGGAAAGCGCCCCGGTCACCAATCCGGCTACCGGCAATCCTGTACAGGTACCAGCCCCTCCTCCGGGAACAGATCCTTCAGGCGTGGCGCCCTCCCTGCGTCAGGACGGCGTTGGCACCCCGGTGGACACGCCCCGCAGGTCCCTGCGCATAGACGGTGTTTCCGAGAGAAGTCCGAACCGCGATCGTGTGCCGATCACTTATGATCACATCCGCGAAGACGACAAGTTCTGGGAAAAACAGATATGGCAGGTGATCGACGTGCGCGAAAAGATGAACATTCCCTTCCAGTACAATGTGGAAGACGAGAATGGCATCAACCAACTGCTGATCAATATTCTGCTCGAATCTATCAAGAACCAGGAGGTGGAAGCCTTCAACCCGATCGATGACCGTTTCAGCACACCGATGCCTTACCAGGAGATCATGACCAGGCTGACGGGAGAAGTGAGGACGGTACGCAGCATAGACCCCGTAACCGGTGAAGAAAAACTGGTGGAAACAAGGGATGAATTCAATCCCGAGACCATCCGGCAATACAAGATCAAGGAAGTATGGGTGTTCGACAAGGAAGCCTCTGCATTGAAAGTGCGTATCCTGGGCATTGCGCCCATGGTAGCCCGCCTCAATGACGATGGCTCCGTACGCGCCTCCATGCCCCTGTTCTGGGTATATTATCCTGATCTGCGCCCAATCCTGGCCAAATACGATGTGTACAACCAGAATAACGACGCCGCAACGATGACCTGGGAAGACCTTTTTGAAATGCGCTTTTTCGCCAGCTTCGTTGTGAAGGAAAAGAATGCCTTCAACCGCGAGATCCAGCACTACATTAAAGACGGTGTGATGCGCCTCCTCGAAGGTCAGGCCATCAAAGACAAGATCTTTAACAAGGAGCAGGACCTGTGGGAGTATTGATCTGCACAACAACGTTCAAATCCTGTTAGCAATAATGAAAAGCTGCCTTCCGCATGGGAGGCAGCTTTTTTTATGATTATCTTGCGTTATGCAAATGCTCCGTTCCGCCATAGATGCCGTGTTGCCCTTCCCGGAGGAGGAATGGGAAGCCATGGCGGCCTGCTGGCATCCGGTGTCTTACCGGCGCAAGACGGTGATTACGGCGGCAGGGGATGTGGAGCGCTATGCCTACTTTGTAACGGAAGGAGTCCAGCGCGCTTTCTGCCTCGCGGAAGGTGACCGGGACGCAACGCTGGTCTTTTCCTATACCGGTTCATTTGCCGGTATCATCGATTCCTTTTTTCTTCAGCAACCTTCCCGGTATTATTTCGAAACGCTGACCCACAGCGCATTCCTTCGTGCCTCCTATGCGGATATCCGCCGGTTGATGGACACCTACCCCCTTATTGCCAGATGGGTGCACCTCTCCACCATGTATGCCATGGCCGGCATGATGGAACGGCATATCGAGGCCCTCACCCTTGGCGCTGAACAGAAGTTCCGGCGCCTGCTCACCCGCAGCCCCCACGTACTGCAACTTATTCCGCATAAATACCTCGCGTCCTACCTCGGCATCGATCCCGCCACTTTCAGCAAATTGCTGGGAAGCACCCGCCTGTAAGAAATCTTGGCGGCGGCAAAGATTTCCGGCAGAAGGATACGATAGCTTTGCAGTAGAAAAATAAAAAGCATGCCCTCATTCAACAGCCATACATTGCTGCAGGCCCTGCACCAGGATGTCAGCGCCTTGCTAAACGAAACGCACACACGTTTTCGAGCCGTTAGCGAAACCATTCTGCTGCAGCAGCCCGCGCCGGGAAGCTGGAGCGTAGCGCAGTGCCTGGATCATCTCAACGGATACGGCCGTTATTATATTCCCCGGCTGCGCGAGGCGATCGCCGAAGGGGAACAGCGGCAACTGGAGGCCAGACCGGTATTCCGGAGCAGCTGGCTTGGCAATTATTTCACGAACCTGATGAAGCCGGAAGCAGACGGCTCCCTGCGCGGGAAGATGAAGACGCCTAAAGATCACCGGCCGGCACCGCAACCGGACGCAAAAGCGGTGATCGCGGAATTTGTCAGCCAGCAGGAACAATTGCAGGAATTGCTGACCCGCGCACGTAATGTTGATATCCGGCGGCTGAAGGTGCCGATCTCGTTAACGAGATTCATCCGGCTGTCCGCCGGTGACACCTTCCGGTTCCTGATCGCACATGAACAAAGACATATATTGCAGGCAGTGCGGGCATTGCTTGTTGTAACAGGAAAATCGCCCACTGCGGTATCAGTGCAGTCACTTTCCGGCAACGCCCGCTAACATTACAAACAGGCTGTAAGCTGCTCCTGTCGCTCGTTCCGGCAGGAGCTTTTTTATTAACCGATAACAAATACTTAACAACTGTTAATCAGTTGGAATATTACTTTAGTGAAGGAAACAGCTAAAAATTGTCGCTGCAACAACAAAGAAGATTCCCGGTATTATCCGGTTTCCAAAATAAATCTGTGTCTTTTAATGGTTAACTTGGGGAAAGGAGCCTGGTTCTCAAACCGGGCTCTCTTATTTTACATGAGCGTTGACTGAACCTCGTGTAAACGCTGGAACAACTATATTTCTCTCCCGGATTTCTCCATAACACATGGTGTTCGAAAGCATTAACAACTAATTATGCCTCTTCCGTTCCGTTCTCATGAAAATGTTTCCATACCAGTTCGGCTTTGCGTTGTCCCACTTCTTTCACCAGTTCCTCCATTGACAGTTGTTTGATCTTGTTAACAGAGCGGAAGGCCTGTAATAATTGCGTAGCTGTGCTCTCTCCAATGCCTTTAATACTTTCCAGCTCATTTTTGAATGTGCCTTTGCTGCGTTTCTGCCGGTGAAAAGTAATGCCGAAACGGTGCACTTCGTCCCGGATGCGGCGGATCAGTTTCAGGCTTTCACTGTCGTATGGCAGTTTAATGCTCTCCTTGTCACCCGGAAAAAATATCTCTTCCTCGTTTTTGGCGAGGCCCACCACCGTCATGCTGCCAATGAGGTCCAGTTTGCGGATGCTCTCCATGGCGGCGCCCAGTTGCCCCTTGCCGCCATCGATCACCACCAGCTGAGGCAGTGGCTGCTGTTCATTCCGCAGGCGGCTATAACGCCGGAAAACCACTTCTGTCATAGAGGCGAAGTCGTTGATCCCTTCAACTGTTTTGATATTGAAATGCCGGTAGTCTTTTTTGGAAGCCACACCATCTTTGAACACCACGCAGGCGGAAACGGGATAGCTGCCCTGGAAGTTGGAGTTATCGAAGCATTCGATATGTACCGGCAGCTCGGAGAGTTCCAGGTCCGCCTGCAACTGGTACAGCACTTTTTTCCGTTCTGCATCGCTCTTGCCTTCCAGGTGGAGGATCTTTTTCTTGTGTAGCTCTTCGCGGAAGTAATTGACATTTTTGGTGGAGAGGTCCAGCAGTTTCTTTTTATCACCACCTTTGGGAATGGTGACGGCCACCCCTTCTTCCGGATACGCTACTTCAAACGGCAGTACGATCTCGCGGGCGAGGCTGTTAAACGCTTCACGGAGATATGCGATGGCATACTGCATCACTTCTTCGTCCGATTCCTCCAGTTTCTTTTCGAGGGTCACTGTTTTGGTATCGGCAATTGTGCCGTTCAGTACCCGCAGGTAGTTCACATAGGCAAAATTCCCTTCACTGAGAATGGTGAATACATCCAGGTTGCCCACCCGGGAGCTGACGATGGTGGAACGGGCCTGGTATGCCTGCAGGCTTTCGATCTTTTTCCGCTGTATCTCCGCTTTTTCAAACTCCATATTGGCCGCATGTTCCTGCATGCGTGCCCGGAAAATATTCAGCACCGGGGACAGGTTGCCCCGCAGGATCTCCTTCACCTGCTGCAGCCCGTCCCGGTAATCCTCTTCCGTCTGCAGTCCTTCGCAGGGGCCTTTGCAGTTGCCAAGATGGTATTCCAGGCAAACCTTGAATTTGCCCCGCTGGATGTTATGCGGACTGAGGTTCAGGTTGCAGGTGCGCAGGGGGATATTGTAACGGATCACTTCCAGTACCTCCCTCACACGGCCCACCGAAGTAAAAGGCCCGAGGTATTCCGAGCCGTCTTTGATAATGCGGCGGGTCAGGAAAACGCGGGAGAATGGCTCGTGTTTGATGACGATGAAGGGGTAAGTCTTGTCATCTTTCAGATTGATGTTGAAGCGGGGCTGGAACTGTTTGATCAGTGAATTTTCCAGCAGAAAGGCATCCTGCTCCGAATCCACGATGGTGAATTCGATATGATGGATCGTTTCAACCAGCTTGCGTGTTTTGAAATTGTCGTGGTGCTTCACGAAATAGGAGCTGATCCGTTTGCGGAGGCTTTTGGCCTTTCCGATGTACAGCAGTTCTCCTCCCGCATCGAAATATTTGTAAATGCCGGCCTGAACGGGCAATGTATGGGCTATCTGTTGGAACTCCGCGGCTGTCATATCTTGTATGTTGACGGGTAGAAGAGCGCTTCCACTTCCATATGCTCCGGTTTCATGAAGATGATCTGCTGGAAAGTGCTTACCCGTAATGCTTTATTTCGTTCGTAAAATACTTCCTGTTCATACCGGTACATCAGGTTGCGGGTGTGGGAACTGACCTGTGCCGTTTTGATGCGGCCCCGGTTGTCCACGTCCACGATCAGCTGATAGGGCCAGGTCTGTTTGCCCAGTGAGCGGATAATAAAAGTGGTATCGCTGCTGAACTGGTTGGCGATGGTGTCCGTCCTGTAGCCGTCTGCCAGGGAAGGTTTGCTGACATCGGCATCCATCAGCGGACGGAACAGCGCTTCCAGCGCCGTGCTGTCCGTTACCATGCTGGAATCCTGCTGTCCGTTGATCCGCACGACCTTGCGTATTTGCAGCCCTTGCGCCATCAGCCGCGCCATCTCCTGCCGGTAGTAACCGTCTGGTGTACGGTAGCTGGTATCCAGCTGTGAGGGTTCCGGTGTGCCGGGATCCACAATATTGCAGCCCGCCAAAATCAGGCAACACAGCAACATTGAACGGAGAGACCCTGATAAATCGCATTGTTCCATATCAGCAAATTTAATGGCGAATCCACAATCATCACATAAAAAATAATGCGCCGTGAAAACGGCGCATCTGATGCATGAGCAAATCTGTCGAGAGCACTAAAAAGGTCTGGCTATTAAAAGCCGGTATGGTAAAGCCCTGAGGCTGTTATTCCGCGTTTTTTACATTGATCTTGCTGAGCAGCACGGGGTTGCTCATATTTTTATAATCATATTGATATATCCCGTTTACAGCGCTGACGATCAGCCCCTGATTATAAGGGATCACATCATATGCATTAACACCTTCCACCAGTTTGGTCGTTTTGATCTTCAGCGGGTCCGGCGCATCGAGGAACCGCAGGCCATGCACGCCTTCACAGATGAAGAGCTTCCCGTTGTCTATTCCCAGGCCATGCGGGTTTTTCATCTGGTAGGTAGCCAGTTTCACCGGATTGTCCACATCCGCAACATTGAACACCTGCAGTTCATTGAACGTACCGGCGCAGGTGGTGCCTGTCCGGAGCGTTACGTAAGCGGTAGTTCCTTCCACCACTACCGGGTCGCAGGCGGTGAAGTGGGTAACGGTGGAGCGTTTGGCCGGGGCTGCCGGGTTGTCTATATCGTAGATATACATCGCATTGGAACTGCCGATGAAAAGGTATTCGCCATACGGGAATATCGTTTCAATAGCCCATCCGATCTGTTGTTCGCCTTTGAATGCCGGATCGGCGGAGTTGCCGAGATCGAATGCTTTCAGCTGTGAATAGTTCACCGTGTACAAATGGTCTTTCGCAATGGTGAAACGGGCCATGGAACCACCTTTCCCGGTTCCTCCACCGCTGTTGCTTTTCAATGCGGAGGCAAATGACTGCGCGCTGGCGTCAAACATCATTTCCGGCCACGTTTGTGCGCAATCGTAATTGTATGTAGTATCCCGGGAGGTATATCCCACGATCAGGCTGTCCTGCTGCGCATAGTGGTATCCTAATACCAGCCCCTCCGTGGTGGTGGGATAATTGATCACTCCGGGAATGCGTTTTTCCACCCGAACGTCCAGCGGATTGCTGATATTGAACACCAGCAGATCGCTGTAACTGTCTGCATACAGATAATTACCCTTTACCGCCATGTCAATGTTACCGAGAATGTTGATGAAAGACACCGGCTTCGGCGCCGCCGGATCACTGTTGTCGATAACGTGAATGCCTTTGAGCACCTCATTCACAAAGAGATATTGATCTTTTACGTATATCTTCCCCGCCTGTTCAATTTCCACTGGTGCTGTTGACATAGCGGAGGCATAATATTCTTCCATCGACATCCAGATGGGCGTAAAGATCTTGGTTTGGACGGTCCTGTTGCACTTTTCCTTCACACATCCGCCGAAAGTCATTACAACAGCCAGCAAGGCTATTGGTATCGCAAACATTGACGTACGCATAGGGGTGGATTTTGGAAGTAGAACGGGAGGCGTAAGGGGAAAGTTACAGGGAGGCTAAAAATTAAGGGGCCCCGGCAGTAAATTGACTGTTCCGCGGAGTTGTTCCGGAGGAGAATTGCCTTGCCGGAGTGCGGTGAATTTACTGTCGTGGCCCCTTGAAGAAAGCGGGATATCGTTTATACCAGTACGTTGCCGGTCATTTCTTTCGGTATGGGCAAGCCCATGAAATGCAGGATGGTTGGCGCAAGATCACCCAGTTTGCCATTTTTTACCGGCCCTCTGAAATCGGCGCTGATAATGAAGAACGGCACGAGATTCAGCGTGTGCGCGGTGTTGGGGGTTCCGTCCTCATTCACCATATAGTCCGCATTGCCATGGTCCGCCGTGAGGAATACTACATAATTGTTGAGCAGGGCAGTCGTTACAACTCTTGCTACGCAGGCATCTACGGTCTCAACAGCTTTGATGGCCGCCGGCCAGATACCGGTATGGCCTACCATATCAGCATTGGCGAAGTTCAGCACTACAAAATCGGCCGTTTTTTGTTCCAGTTCAGGGATGATCATATCCGTCAGTTCGGGAGCGCTCATTTCCGGCTTCAGGTCGTATGTAGCTACTTTGGGAGAAGGCGCCAGCAGGCGTTTTTCTCCAACGAAAGGCGTTTCACGGCCTCCCGAGAAGAAGAAGGACACATGCGGGTATTTCTCCGTTTCGGCGATGCGGATCTGTGTTTTGCCATTTTTCTCCAGCACCTCGCCCATGGTCATCACCAGGTTATCGTTCGTGAAAATCACATGTACGCCACGGAATGATTTGTCATATTCCGTCATGGTCGTATAGTGGAGGGCCAGCGGCTGCATGCCGGCTTCCGGGAAGGCTTCCTGTGTGAGTGCTTCGGTGATCTCGCGGCAGCGGTCTGTGCGGAAGTTGAAGCAAAGCACGGCATCGCCTTCGTTGATGGTGGCAATGGGAAGGCCCTGGTCGTTCACTGCAATAACGGGTTTGATAAATTCATCCGTCACCCCTTCCGCATAGGAAGCTTTGATGGCCATCGGAATATCTTTGGTGGGCGTGCCTGTGCCATGCACCATGGCATCGTAAGCGAGTTTTACCCTTTCCCAGCGCTTGTCCCGGTCCATGGCATAATAGCGGCCGGTTACGGAAGCGATGCGGCCGGTGGTCTGCTGCATATGCAACTGCAGGTCTTCGATATAGGCCAGTCCGCCTTTCGGGTCCGTATCCCGCCCGTCCGTGAATGCGTGTACAAACACTTTCTGCAATCCACGTTGATGTGCAATGCTGATCAGCGCTTTGAGGTGATTGATGTGGGAATGCACGCCGCCATCGCTCACCAGTCCGATGAGGTGGAAAGCCTTGTCGTTTGCTTTGGCATAGTCCATTGAGGCCAGCAGAGCGGTATTGGCCGCCAGTTCACCCGTACGGATGGCCACATTGATGCGCTGCAGTTCCTGATATACGATGCGGCCCGCGCCGATATTGAGGTGACCTACTTCGGAGTTGCCCATCTGGCCTTCCGGCAGCCCCACTTCCTCACCGCAGGTAACGAGGGTAGCATGCGGGTATTGATGATATAAACTGTCTACAAAGGGAGTATTCGCACTTGCGATAGCGTCTGCGGCGGGAACCAGCCCTTGTCCCCAGCCGTCCATAATGATCAGGATCGCTCTTTTGTTTTCCATACTTGTCCGTTAAATACTTGATGATTGAATCGAAGGGTGAAATTAATCAACAAATCTGTTATGTATAGCACTTTAGTTTAATTTCACATGCCGGTAATTTATTATATCTTAACCCCCGCATTTGTAGCACAATAATGTGATTTAGCTTGATCATCAACAATTTGGCATAGTTTTCGCCATTCTTGCAGTTGATAAAAGTATAATTCGACTTAAACAACGGATAATGAAAAAGTTAATCTTTGGGCTTGGGGTTTTGTTAGCATGTGGTATGTTTACGGCCTTCACCCTGATGGCCGGACCTTTTGAGGATGCCGTCAGCGCCATTAAGAAAGGAGACGCTGCGGCCCTGGCCAAAATTCTGGATAATACCGTGGAAATCAGTATGCACGGAAAATCCAATTCCTACAGTAAAGCACAGGCAGAGATCATCCTGAAGGATTTTTTCAGCAAGAACACGGTAAAATCTTTCGAGATCATTCACAAGGGTGGTCAGGAAGGCGGTTCACAGTTTGGCATCGGCACCCTGGTAACATCAGGCGGCAACTACAGGACCTCGTTTTTCCTTCAAAAGAAGGGCAACACATTAGTATTGAATGAATTAAGATTCGAAAATAAGTAACGGAAATTAGCTTGGACAGATGGAATTTGAAAGGCCGCACTGAAAAGCGCGGCCTTTTTGCTGGCCATCGGTGCATCTGTTGTTGAACTTAATAAGTAACTTGGCGCATTATTTCAAACCAGCAGTTGATATGATACAGAAAGAAGCATTGACGGACTTTATCAGCAGTGCGCTGAAAGAGGATATTGGCAGTGGGGACCATACCACGCTGGCATCCATTCCCCCGACGGCGCGCGGCACCGCACGGCTGAAAATAAAGGAAAACGGGGTGCTGGCCGGTATGGAAGTGGCGGAAGCCGTTTTCCGGTATCTGGATATGTTCACTGTTTTCAAACCGTTCAAGCAGGACGGCGACCTTATGCAGGCAGGAGAACCCGCCTTTGAAGTGGAAGCAGCCGTGCATACCCTCCTGATGGCAGAGCGCCTGGTGCTTAACTGCATGCAGCGCATGAGCGGCATTGCCACCCTCACCAGGCAATACACCAACAAACTCGCCGGATATCATACTAAAGTGCTGGACACCCGGAAGACCACGCCCAATTTCCGCATGCTCGAAAAAGAGGCCGTGCGCATTGGCGGAGGCGTGAACCACCGGATGGGCCTGTATGATATGATCATGCTGAAAGACAATCATATTGATTTCTGCGGGGGCATCACCCCGGCTGTTAACAATGTGGTGACTTACCTGGAACGCAACGGTATGAACCTGCGCATAGAAGTGGAAGCGAGGAATATGGAAGATGTGAAAGAGATCCTGGAAGTGGGGAAAGTGCATCGCATTATGCTGGACAACTTTACACCGGAGCAGATTCCCGCGGCGCTTGAGCTGATCGGCGGTCGCTGCGAAACGGAAGCGTCCGGCGGCATTAACCTGGAAAATGTGGAGGCCTATGCGAAAACGGGGGTAGACTTCGTTTCTGTCGGCGCCATTATTCACCATGCCGTAAGTCTTGACCTGAGCCTGAAAGCCGTTACCCATCCCCATAAATAAAGCCTTGAGGAAAATACTGATCATCATCAACCGCAAAGCCGGTACAGACCGGGAAAAGCGATTGGGCGCGTCCATCCGTCAGCACCTCCCATCTCCCGGGTTCTCCGTGGAAACCACCTATCTGCAATACCTCGGGCATGGTACGGACCTGGCGCGGGAAGCCGTAAAGCGGGGCGTAGATACCGTGGTGGCCGTTGGCGGCGATGGTTCTATCAACGAGATCGCGCAGGGCTTGCTGGGTTCCGGCACGGCGCTGGCGATTGTGCCGCTGGGCAGTGGCAACGGGCTTGCCCGGGCGCTGAAGATCCCGCTGGATGCGGGGCTTGCACTGGCAGTCATTGCTGCGGGCCATAGAAAGCCGATGGATGCGGGCTTTGCAAATGAACATCTTTTCCTGAGTAATGCAGGCGTAGGTTTTGACGCACTGATCGCCGACCGCTTCCAGCATAGCAGAAAACGCGGACTGATGAACTACGCGCGGCTGGTGATCGGCGGGTTCGCCTCCTATCGCCCCGCCCGATACAAGATCAATACAGACGGTGCCCAGCGCGAACAGAAAGCCTTTCTGATGACGGTAGCCAATGGCAATCAATTCGGTTACGAATTCAAGCTGGCCCCCAAAGCCAGCGTACATGACGGCCTGCTGGATGTATGCCTGGTGCCGCCGCTGCGGTTCTTTGACCTGCTGCCGCTGAGTTTCTTTTCGCTCCGCGGGAATATCGACCAGAGCCGTTATATGGAACATTTTACCGGCAGGGAAATTGAAGTCAGCAGCGATGAATTATCCTGCCTGCAGGTAGACGGCGATGCCGTGCCGCTCACCAATGGCAAAACAGTGTATTTTCGTGTTGCGCCCGGCGCATTACAAGTGATCGTTCCTGCTGAACAATAAAAAACAGTGTTATGAGCAAGAAAAAACATTCCTCCTCCAGCGGTATTGTATATTCTACTGACCCGAATTTTTCCTATCCTGAAGCAGCGCGCCGGGATCAGGACACACTACCTCCCGCACAGCAGCAGCTGAAAGTAACGCTGGATAAAAAGCAGCGCGCCGGCAAAACCGTTACCGTTGTAGACGGGTTTATCGGTAAAGATGCCGATCTGGAAAAGCTGGGCAAGGAATTAAAAACAAAATGCGGCACCGGCGGAAGTGTGAAGGATGGATTCATTCTGATACAGGGCGATTACCGGGAGAAGGTGATGAAGTGGTTGGGGGATTGGGGGTATAGGGTGAAGTGATGGGGTATATTTTTTATATGCAGATGAATCCTGAAATAGCAAAACCGGCATTATCGCGTCGTGGTTTTTGGGATGTAGACCTGAAACGACTTGATTTTGATCGTTACCCTGATTTTACAATCGTCAGGGTAATGGAGCGGGGTACGTCAAATGATATCAGGGAAATCATACGTTATTACGGCAGGAAAAAAGTTTGCGCTACCGTTACTAATTCCGAACGTCTTTTACCAAGAGCCCAGGTAATTTCCCGCCGGCTCTTTCATCTTCACAATAGCGATTTCAAATGCTTCACCGCGAAATCGCAGGTGATGAATTATTCTAGATATTGATCAGATCAAAACGCTCAAAACATTATTGGAGAACAAGGGGCTTAACCGGTAATTCCGCAGCTGACCGGGCATCGTTTTCGCCTTCGGGAATGATACAAATACCCAGCGCATCTTCCAGCTTGGTGATGGTTTCCAGCGTCAGGTTTTCGTGCCCTTTTGCAATTTTATTGATCTACTGCGGCGATATGCCCATCTTTGCCGCAAGATCTTTTTGCGACATCCCCTGCGCCCTTAATGCACCCATCACCTTTACGGTAATTGTTGATTGATCGCAGCGTCTCTCATCATTTCGTACCGTTCTTTCTTGCCGATTCCCTGTCTGATCCAAACTGCATTAAGGTTTTCAAGATTGGAAAGGACTATAAGACGATGAGTGTCGGCACAATCTCTTATCGTTTTACGTTCGTATGCTTCTTCAGGGTATTGTTCTCTCCATTGTTTTGCAGTGAGACCGAACACCGCTAAATTTATCAAGTCCGCCTCTTCAGCGTATATGTACACATCATTTTTTTGGGGTGTGTCCCCCAGGGAATGAGTTTCTCTTTTATAGCATCGGTATGAATCCTGTAGTTTGTAGCCGCTAAACTTCTTCTAAAGTTCCATTCCAGATGATGCGCATTACTTTCAATTTCTTTCAGCCGTTGAAACTCTTTTATTAAGTATAACTTAAACGCCGGACTTATCCATGTGCCGAATTCAAAGGCAATATCCTTGTGGGCATAAGTCCCTCCATACCTGCCTGTTTTTGCAATAAGCCCAATAGCATTTGTTTTTTCAGTCCATTCTTTTACGCTTATTTTATAATTATTTAATCCAGCTTGACTTTTAATTATGGCAGATTCGCCATAATTAAAATCAGGGTTATTGATTGATTCCCATATGCTTAAAAATTCAACAGTATTCCTGTTCCTAAGCCAGTCGGATATAAAAAAATCCCCTTCCTTGGCTTTAAGCATATCAGTTATTGATATATAGTCATCGTTGTTATAATCAACAACGCGTATAGTAGTATTATTTACTATTATTTCTCTTTTCTTAGCCATTTATCTCACGATTAATTGTCTTTCTTTAAGAAAAATGCTGCGTGATTTAACTATTTTCTCAATGACAGGCTGTATGATTGCGGTTGAAGTATTTGGTATAACAATGGTTTTATCTTTCTGCTTTATTGGGCCAATGCCAAATTGGAGTTTGGTCTTTCAGGGATGGCTACTGTTGAGTTTGCTTGCCTTGCATCATTTCAATTTTCTCTCTTTCAGCAGTAAGCAGACGCTCGTATAACTCTACTAATTTTTCAAGCGGGTTAAAGGTGAAAGTCGGATAATGACTGTAAAGACCATTGAGGCCATTCGAAATGGCGTGATCATTAAAAGTGTTATTGATAATGCTGATCGCAGCTTCCTCACTAAAATTCCTTATCGCTTCCGCCGGAACTTTCAACACATTCGCTACCTGTTCCAACAACTCCGGTTCAATGCTCTCTTTTGCTTCAAGCAAAGAAACTTTTTTTTGCGTCCAGTCATCGCCCAGTTCATCGGCAAGCGCCTCCTGTTTGATACCGAGCATTTCCCTGAAACGCTTTACGTTCCTGCCTTCGTGTACGGTTTTGTTTTGTGTTTCCATGTTAAATGATTTGTACAAATATAAAGGTATAGCCAATACGAAATCATCATCACCACAGAATATTTTAGTACTGAACAGAATGGGTTATTCACAGCATGACATATAGCTTCGCTTCCCGAAATCATGAAATATTTTGTTAACCGAAAATGTGTTTATCATGTGCAGCAACAAACTCTTTAAGCTCTTCGAAGGCTTCGTTTTACTGGCTGATGTATTCCGCGATCTGATCTGTAAAAAATTAAAATGGTCGCCTTCCGATTTTTATTTTCACTTGCATCATCCGGGACATCTTCGCAAAAAGGAGATCAGGAAAATTTGCAAGATCGCTAAAATGCTGCTGGCCGATATGCTCAGCAGCCATCCTAACCTTAAATGAAATACCATGGAAACATCATCGATCCTTATCCCGGAAATTGAATTGACCTACAAGCCTTCCCGCCGGCTATCCTCGCTTCCCGAAGTAACAGAACCTGAAGATGCCTACAAATTGTTCACAGCTTCCTGGGCGCGGGATAAACTGGAATTTGTTGAACAGTTTAAAGTCATGCTGCTGAACAACGGAAACCGTCTGCTGGGCATATGCCAGCTGTTCACCGGCGGCGTTCGCAGAACGACCATTGATATTAAACTGGTAATGGTTACCGCTATCAAAACATCTACGCAAAAAATGATCGTTGCGCACAATCATCCCGGAGGATCGTTGCTGCCAAGCGATGCGGATATTATTTTAACACACAAACTTCTTAGAGCCGCAAACATATTGGACATCGATTTGCTGGATCACCTGATACTGTCCGCCGAGGGCTATTATTCATTTCTTGAACACGGGAAAATGAACAGAAATGAACCATTCCTCACCATTAATGAATAAAATGGTCGCTTTCCGTTTCGGGCGAATATCTTAATATTCAGTTTTTAATCATTAACCCTAAATATTTCTACACATGAACAACCAGATCGCGTTGGACATTCCTGCAGAAACCATCCAGCAGGTGCAGGAAAAACTCTCAGAGGCCCGTCAACTGCTGGAGCCATTCCTTATCTCCCTCACCAACGATCAGCGGCGGACAACGCCCAAAATGGGAGACAAAACCCTGCCCTTTGTAACAAAAGTGCTGGAGTACAGCAGGAGCAATCCCACGTTTGTGCCTCCGTACATGAACATTCCGGAAATGGAAACAGATGTGCAGGCAGCGGAAGTACTATTGGGCATGCTGCGCAGTTCCGAACAACTGACCAGTAACCTGGATGATACCGTTATGCTCAGCGGCAGCGAAGCATATATTGCGGCACTTGGTTACTACAATGCTGTGAAACATGCTGCTAAAAGCAACATCCCCGCAGCTAAAGTGATCTATGAAGATCTTCGTAAACGTTTCCCGGGACGTCCCCGGAAGGATGGGTCGGACAACGGGGAATAGCCTTCCCCAAGCACTGAAAAATCCTGATCGGAGCTGTTTCCGGTCAGGATTTCTGCATTTAAGGGCCCTTTTAATACCTATGGACTTCCAAAAAGTCCCTCGAAGGGGGTAAAAAGTACTTCCGAAGTACAAAAAGGTACTTTCGGGGTAGTAAAAAGTGCTTCCGAAGTACTTTTTAATGCTGCAGGGGAGGAAAAAACCAGTTCCGAGCTACTTAAATACCCCGCAACAGTACTAAAAGGTACTTCCCAGGTACTTTTGCCCCGCCTATTTGTTCACCAGCTTCAACGCTCCCTCGGAATACCGTTCTCCGCTCACACTATACCCGGCCATCAGCGTTTCTATTTCCTGTACATCGGAGGGGGAGAGCTGTATATCCGCCGCCGCGGCATTTTCCTGCAAATATTTCCTGCGCTTGGTACCGGGTATGGGAATGATATCATCCCCTTTGGCCAGCAGCCATGCAAGGGAGAGCTGTGCTGCCGTGCATTGCTTGCCGGCCGCCATTGTCTCCAGCGCTTCCACGATCTTCAGATTATTGGCGAATGCTTCTGTCTGAAAGCGGGGAAGCCCCCGCCGGAAATCGTTCTCTTCCAGCTTGCCCAGGTCTTTCACCGCACCGGTCAGCGCCCCCCGCCCAAGCGGACTGTAAGGCACAAGCGCGATATCCAGTTCGCGGCAGACGGGCAATATCTCCTTTTCTACGTCCCGCACCCAGAGGGAGTATTCGCTTTGCAAGGCCGTAACGGGATGCACGGCATTGGCTTTCCGGATGGAAGCCGCGGAGGCTTCAGACAGGCCGAGATACCGCACTTTCCCCTCTTTCACCAGTTCCGCCATGGCGCCCACGGTTTCCTCGATAGGCACATTCGCGTCTACCCGGTGGGCATAGTACAGGTCGATGGTTTCCACGCCCAGCCGCTTCAGGCTGGCTTCACAGGCTTGTTTGAGATAAGCGGGGGAGCCATCGATATAAGTGCTGTTGTCATCGCGGTAGCGGAAGCCGAATTTCGTGGCGAGGAAAACATCCTTACGCCGGGTGGCAAGCACTTTGGCCAGCTGCAGCTCATTCTGGCCGTTGCCATACATATCGGCGGTGTCCCAGAAATTGATGCCCAGGTCGAGGGACAGCTCCAGTGTGGCCTGCGATTCCGCATCGTCCCTATGGCCATATGCATGGGCCATGCCCATACATCCCAGCCCGATGGCGGATACTTTTTCACCTGATTTGCCTAAAGTTCTGTATTGCATCGTAATAGGATTTTAGTGATACAAAGGTACCGCCGGAATAACTGCGGCTATTGTGCTGATCAAACAATTACTTGCAAAATTCAAAAGGTTTCCCTCAAATTGCAACAACTGTTGCAATTAATTTTTTGGATAGTTTCAAAAGAATGGCCATCTTGTAACCCTCCATTTATTGACCAAGATGCGGGATAATTCCCATTGCTGGCGTTTTTGGAGAAGCTGAACGTTTGTCTTTACAATTTCCACTTCTCCAGAAGCCAGTTAAATTAACTGGCTTTTTGCTTGCTCCTTTACTAACACAACTGACCCAACGCCAACCAACCCGCATGTACTATTTTACCACGTTTTGCTAAACGTTTACCTTGTGTTCTCCTTGGGTTGGGCTTGTGTTGAGGCAAAGTGCTAATCCGGCATCACTTCACCATCACAAATTCCACCTCTCCGAACCCCAGTTCCAGTACTTCCCCGCTTTTTTCCAGGCACAGCCGCCCATCGGGCAGCACATCCCGGATCACTCCGGAAAAGATATCGCCATTCATTTTATACAATCCCGGCTCATTGAACCGGTAGAGGCAGGACTTGTATTCTTCCAGCCAGTCGCTGAAAACAGCCGGATGCAACCGACTATGCCTTTCTTCAAGACAGTTGCAGAGTTCCCGCGCCAGCGCCAGGCTATCCCAGGTTCGGCCGGTGATCTGCCGCAGCGATACGGGATTGACCAGATCTTCCGGAAAGCGGACAGTGTTAATGTTAATGCCCAGCCCTGCGATGGCATATTGCCAGATATTCCCGCGCAAAACGTTCTCAATGAGGATGCCACCTGCCTTTCTGTCACGCCAGTAAATATCATTGCTCCACTTGATACGGGTTTCATCGCCGGCGTAGCGGGAAAAGAAATCATAGGCGCCCAGTGCAACGGCTACGCTGAGCATGAATTGCTGCTGAAGGGTCAGGGCTGGTTGCAGCACGGTGGTTAACATGATATTCTCACCGGGAGCGGAATGCCATGACTTGCCGCGTTGTCCTTTCCCGGCCGTCTGCTCCATGGCGAACCAGGTACTGCCGTCTGCCACTGGCCCGGCATTCACCTGCCCCATGGCATAGTTATTGGTGCTATCAACAGAGCTCAGTATATGAAATGGGTAACCTATCACAAATCCATTTTAAAGTCCGGAGAACAAAGTAAAGGATTTTAACAATTTTTTACCGCTTCATTCGTCCTCATACTGTGAAGCAGCGATGATATTTTGACGCTGGTTTAGTAATTTTGAAGATTAAAGATTATTTTTAACAAAAACAGCATTTATTGGCACCCTTAACCATTCTAAATTCCAGGAAAAAGGCGGTAACCCGCGTTAACAGGAACAGCAAGATATTTACTACCATCATAAAGGCCATCCAGGATAAAAAGGGAGAAAATATTGTTTCCCTCGATCTTCGCAAGATCCCTGAAGCTGTAGCTGACTTCTTTATCTTATGTGAGGCCAATTCCAATACTCAAGTTAAGGCAATTGCAGACTTCGTGGAAGAGGAGGTGAAAAGGAATACGGACGAGACGCCCTACAAACATGAAGGGTTTACCGCCCAGCAGTGGATATTGGTTGATTATGTGAACATTGTAGTGCATATTTTTATCCCCGAAACCCGCAAGTTTTATGGGCTGGAGGAGATGTGGAGCGATGCCGGGCGTATGGAACACCTTGAAAACTGAACAAAACCCCCGGTTTTGTATTAATTATTTGTATAAAAAGACAACACTCACTCGTAAAGGAGCGAAAGAATCATGGAAAAAGGAGGCAACAACTATAACAAGGGATCCGAAAAATCTCCGAAAAAAGGCCCTAAGTTCAATATATACTGGGTCTATGCCTTCATCGGCATAGCTCTCCTGGCAATGAACCTGTTTGAATTCAAGAGCCCCACCAAAGAGCTCAGC
The DNA here is from genome assembly GCF_008086345.1 of Chitinophaga sp. XS-30. Taxonomy (NCBI): domain Bacteria; kingdom Pseudomonadati; phylum Bacteroidota; class Chitinophagia; order Chitinophagales; family Chitinophagaceae; genus Chitinophaga; species Chitinophaga sp. XS-30. Next base: position 1,273,621 of record NZ_CP043006.1, read on the forward strand.
AGCTTTAAGGAATTTCAGCAGAAATTCCTGCAGACCGGAGATGTGGAAAAACTGGTGGTCGTGAACAAGAAGATCGTGGAGGTGTACATCAAGAAGGACAGATTGAACGATCCCAAATATGAAGAAGTGTCCAAAGGCCGTTTTGGCGCACAGAATCCCGGTCCGCACTATCAATTCACAATCGGTAGTGTAGAAAGTTTCCAGAAGGAGCTGGACAAGGCACAGGCGGATATGCCGCTGGAAGATCAGATGAACGTGTCCTATGCGGACCGCCAGAACTGGTTTGATCCGCTCATGCAGATACTGCTGCCCATCCTGCTGCTGATAGGCATGTGGGTATTGCTGATGCGTAAAATGGGCGGCCCTTCCGGCGGAAGCGGTGGCCCCGGCGGCATCTTCAACATCGGAAAATCAAAGGCTACATTATTCGACAAAGGCACCCGCGTGACCATCACATTCAACGATGTGGCCGGTCTTGATGAAGCCAAAGTAGAAGTAATGGAGATCGTGGATTTCCTTAAAAACCCGAAAAAATACACCGCCCTCGGTGGCAAAATACCCAAAGGCGCATTGCTCGTTGGCCCTCCCGGTACAGGTAAAACCCTGCTGGCTAAGGCTATGGCCGGGGAGGCACAAGTGCCTTTCTTCTCCATGAGCGGGTCCGACTTTGTGGAACTCTTCGTAGGTGTAGGCGCCAGCCGTGTGCGCGACCTGTTCAAACAGGCCCGCGAAAAAGCGCCCTGTATCATATTCATAGACGAGATCGATGCCATCGGCCGCGCCCGTGGCAAGAATGTGATGATGAGCAACGACGAACGCGAAAACACCCTCAACCAGTTGCTGGTGGAAATGGATGGTTTCGGAACAGACAGCGGCATCATCATCCTGGCCGCCACCAACCGTCCGGATGTGCTGGACAGCGCCCTTTTGCGCCCCGGCCGTTTCGACCGCCAGATATCGATCGACAAACCGGATCTCAGCGGCCGTGAGCACATTTTCAAAGTGCACCTGAAACCGATTAAAACTTCTCCCAATCTCGATATCCTGAAACTCGCCTCCATGACCCCCGGTTTTGCCGGAGCGGACATCGCGAACGTCTGCAACGAAGCTGCCCTCATCGCAGCGCGTAAAGGCAAGAGCGAAGTGGAAATGGAAGACTTCAACGATGCTATCGATCGCGTGATCGGCGGTCTCGAAAAGAAGAACAAGATCATTTCCCCCGAAGAGAAAGAAGTGATCGCATACCACGAAGCCGGCCACGCCATCTGCGGCTGGTACCTGGAACACGCGAACCCCCTGGTGAAAGTGACCATCGTACCGCGCGGCGTTGCAGCGCTTGGCTATGCCCAGTATCTCCCGAAAGAGCAATACCTCTATAATACGGAACAGCTGCTGGATGATATGTGCATGACCCTCGGCGGCCGTGCCGTGGAAGACCTGGTATTCGGCAAAGTATCCACCGGAGCGCAGAACGACCTGCAGGTGATCACCCGCATGGCCTACGCCATGGTGACCGTGTACGGGATGAACGAAAAGATCGGGAATGTATCCTTCTATGATCCGAACAGCGATCAGGCCTTCACCAAGCCGTATTCAGAAGAAACGGCCAAGATGATAGACCATGAAGTACGCCTGCTCATAGAAAAAGCATACAACCGTACCAAAGCCCTCCTGGCCGATAAAATGGATAACGTGAAAATGCTGGCGCAGGAACTGCTGAAGAAGGAAGTATTGTATAAAGATGACCTGGAAAGGCTTATCGGCAAACGCCCTTACGATACGCACAAAGAACATCAGGTGCCGAAAGAAGGCATGACCACTGATGGCGTGCATCCTTCCGATATCATCAATCCTTCACCTGCCAACGTTATTTCAGAATAGGATTGCAGATTTTATGAAAGTATCTCCTGCCAAAGAAAATATCCTGAAAAGGGTCAGGAACGCCCTCAGCCAGCCGGTGCAGCTACCTTTTCCCCATGCGGAAGGCAGTAACCCGGTGTTTCAGACGGCACATGACGGACTTGAGATCAAGTTCGCCGAAGAGTTTACCAAACTGCAGGGCAAATTCATCTTCTGTTCTTCCTGGGACGAACTGTCCGAAAATCTGCAGGCGCTCGTGGAAAACAAGGAATGGACGCATGTGCATTGCAAAACGCCTTCCCTCCTGAAAGTGCTGAAGCCCTACAATCCGGCTTATCTGAATGTAGGGGATGAACATACGCTGGATGCCGCTATCACGGACTGCGAATATCTTGTGGCGCGTACCGGCTCCATCGTGCTGAGCGCCGCACAGCCATCAGGCCGGGCTTTACCGGTGTTCGCTCCCGTACATATCGTCATCGCGCATACCCATCAGCTGGTGTTCGATCTGAAAGACGGGATCGCAAAGATGAAGGAGAAATACCCGGGGCAGCTGCCTTCCATGATCTCCTTCGCCACCGGCCCAAGCCGTACGGCGGACATCGAGAAAACACTGGTAGTTGGCGTGCACGGCCCCAAGGAGGTGTACGTGTTTTTGCTGGATGAAGTGTAAAAATTACTGAACATACGATCCGTAAAATGCAAAAGGAAATCATCACTTTTGCATTTTACATTTATAGCAATACCCATGGAGATCTCATTACCACCGGATAAACGCATTTACTTCGCTTCGGACTTCCATCTCGGCGCACCCGATATGCAGAAAAGCCGTGAACGCGAACGGCTGGTGGTACAGTGGCTGGATGAAGCGGCCAAAGACGCGCAGCATATCTTTCTCGTGGGCGATCTCTTCGATTTCTGGTTCGAATACAAACATGTGATCCCCAAAGGCTACGTCCGCCTCCTCGGCAAACTCTCCGAGCTGCGGGACAAAGGCATCGGAATTTCCGTTTTCATCGGCAATCATGATATGTGGATGAACGGCTATTTTGAAGATGAACTGGATATCCCCGTGTATTACGAGCCGCAGCAATACGTTATCGCCGGAAAGAAATTTTACATCGGGCATGGCGATGGGTTAGGCCCCGGCGACCACGGCTACAAATTCCTGAAAAAAGTATTCCGCAACCCCGTTTGCCGCTGGCTGTTCTCCTGCATCCACCCCGGCTGGGGCATTTCAATGGCCAATTACTGGAGCCGCAAAAGTCGCGCTGCTACCGGATCGCAGCTGGAAGAGTTTTTAGGTGAGCAGGATGAATGGCTGGCGATATACAGTAAAGAGATATTGCAGAAAGAGCATTTCGACTATTTTATCTTCGGTCACCGTCATCTGCCGCTGGACCTGAAAGTGGGGGACAACAGCCGGTACATCAATCTTGGGGACTGGCTGAATTATAATTCCTACGCCGTGTTCGATGGTAATACAACAGCGTTGAAGTACTACGGGCGTTAGCCCAGTATCTCGTGCAGGATGGGCGGAGAATGCAGCTCCGTAAAATCAGGCAGATGCAGCTTGTAGAATTCCAGGTAAGCATACAACATATTCCTCCTTCTTTCTTTATTCAAAGCGATCTTGTCCAGTTCAGCCGGATGCGTGATCTGCTGCAATCTTGCGGTGATCTCGCTGGAGGTTTCATCGAGGTAATTGGAGTGGTGAGGCGGCAGATCGGTAAAGGTGCCTTCCTGCAGATCCAGGTACGGCGTGTATTCCGAATAATGTCCCGCAAAGTGGAAACCCAGATGGGCTGCCAGTTTCAGCGTGAAGTAAAGCGGAAGATTGGCGGCTACGGTATTGGATTCTGTATCCAGCGCCCTGAATACGCTTTCCGCAAAATGATACATGTCGGGATTATGTTCCGGTTGCTTCAGGCATTTCTGCAACAATTCGATAAGATAAAGCGCTACCGTATTTTTTACGATGCTCACATGCATGGACGTGTACACATGACCCAGCTTGAATTCCGAAATGCGCTGGAGGTTCTTCTGCTCATGATGGTACACCACCAGTTCCAGGATATTGCCCGGTTGCAGCAGGTTGCCCCTGGCGGCTTTAGGCTTGGAAGACCGTACGCCGTTCACGATGTAGGATTGAATGCCGAACAGTTCTGTGAAGATGCTCAGGATCACACTGGTATCGCCATACTTTACGCTGCGCAGCACTATGCCGGGTGTTTTGTGGAGCATGTTTGCAAAAATCGGATATCAGTGGATAAATACCAGCTTTGTGACTAACTTTTCCCGGCCGGTGTCGTCTGCCGCGAAAACCAGGTACACGCCGCTCTGGGGCCGGTGGCCGGTGTAATCCCTGCCGTTCCATACCGCCTGCCCGCCGCTGGCACGGGGCTGGTACACAAGTTTCCCCGTTACATCCGTGATCTTCACAATGGCATTGTGCACCAGCCCGCGTATGGCAATGGTGCCTTCATAACCGCGTGGCACCGGGTTCGGGAACACCAGCACGTCGTTGCCCTGCGTGGTGCTGCCCTCCGTGGCCGTCCCGCGCCAGGAAAGCAATCCCGTGGCCGTGGCAAAGAACACTTCGCCGGATACCGGATGCACGATAATACGATGAACGATATTGGAAGATAAAGGGCTGTTGCCGGTATTAAAATGCTGCAGGATATGCTCTCCGTCCGCGCTGATCAGCCATGCCCCGTTCTGTGTGCCCACCCATTTGCGGTCGGCGCCGTCTACCGCTATAGTGTTCACCTGTTCATTTTGAAAAAGGTAACCCGCAAAATTGTCCTGCTTCACCACCGGCAGATAAGCATCGCATTGCTGCAAAGGGCATTGCACAACGGCTACGCCCCGCGCCGTACCGATCCATATCCAGCCGCTCCGGTCCTTTGCCAGGCAACGAACGTCAGCGCTCGGCAGATTGCCCCGCCCCGCGCCGGTCTGGTACAGCTTCCACTGATCGTCCGCCGTCTGCTCCAGGCTGCTGCCGTGATTAAAAACAAATACACCATTGTTGCGGGGAGAAACGATCCATTTCTGGTCCGCATCATCCACCAGTATCTGACTGACGGCATTGGACAAATGAAAAATCGGGATGCGGAAAGACAGCCAGCTATTGTCCGGCTTCTTTACCAGCAGGTTTTCCGGAGAGCCGAAAGCGCTCACCCACAGATTACCCGCCTTATCCGCAGCAAGACCGCTGATCAGGTGAGGCGATGACGGTTTTTCCACCGTGTACCGGCCATTGCCGGAAAGGGATATTACACCGCCTCCGAAAGCGCCGGCATATACCGCCCCGCCTGCTGCCGCTACCGTAATAATATCCTGCAGGGAATCCGGGAAAGTATGGTTTATCCATTCCTCCTGTGCAAACTGATACAGTCCGTTCCCGTTTCCGGTGGCCTGCCAGTTGGCACTGACGCTCCCCGCCGCCGCCCAGAGCGATTCCCCGATGATGGTCATCTCTCCCGTAACGATGCCGCGCGGCCCATTTGGCGTGTAGTTGCGGTAAGTGCCGTCATATTCCACCAGTCCGTTCTCCATATCCGCGAACCAGATATTCGTGCCCGTGATCAGGGCATCCGCAGGATGGGGGATGGCTGCGTCCCGGAAGGTATTCGTTTCCGGATGCAGCTCCAGCACACGGTCCTCCTGAATAGCAAAAAGCACATTGCCGGAAGCCCTGAGCCGCTGAATGGGCTGTCCATTCCCGAACCAGGGCTGCCACTGATCGTTCTGCAGGATGTACACGGAATCTCCCTGCAGGCAGAACAGCTGTCCGCCGCTTTGCGCCACAGCGGTTACCGGTCCTGCGCCGAGGCCGGCGGAAACGTCCGCCCAGTTTGCCGGGTCCGCCAGGTTGCTGCCTTGCAGCAGGCCACGCCGGATGCCGTCCGTTGCAGCGGCATAGAGGTATGGCCCGTCCACCGCCGTAGCGTGAACATCTCCCGCCGTATAAGTGTCTGTGATCTCGTGTTTTTCCAGGTTCAGGGTTATGATGCCAATGCCGGTAGAGAGGTAGGCATGAAAGCCATGGAAGGCAATATGCCGTATGCGTTTATCGCCCGGCACCGGGCGGAGCCAGATATCCGGGATGTTGATAATGTTCCCGTCCTGCAGCACATCCAGGTTACTGTTGTCATAAGCGATCACCAGCGAACGGGTACTTTCATGGAAGCCAATGGCCGAAATGCCTGCGTCATGAAGACCGTTCACCTTGCTGTAGCGCGTCAGCGTTTGATCATCCGGCGAAATGGAAAAAAGGCTGAAGGGCGTGGCACAGTACACCTGTCCATCCCCGGCCGCCAGCGCAGTGGCTTGCCGGTAGGGGAAATGCCCCCGCCAATGCCCTATCGGAACGGACTGTGACCAGCCGCAAAAGGCCCAGCTGAAAATGCATACCAGAAAAGCACGACGGAACATGATCCAAAAATAACCGCTTTGCATAAATTATTTTGAATATTCATAATTTATAATTCCTTTATTACCTTTATGGCCTTTACCAAACCAAAGCAATATTTATGTGGCAGCGCCTGGCAGGTTTTGTTCTGAAATCCCGATTATGGCTACTGGCTTTGTTATTGATAGGCACCGGATTCATGGCCTACCATGCGAGCAAGGTTGAATTATCTTACGACTTTACCGGGGCGATCCCCCGCGATAACCAGAAGTTCCTGGAGTATCAGCAGTTCAAAAAAACATTCGGGGAAGACGGGAATATGATGGTGATCGGCATCGAAACCGACAGTCTCTTCCAGCTTGATTTCTTCAAAGACTACGTAAAACTGAATGACGATATCCGCAAGATCCCTGCGGTGGAAAATACGCTGAGCGTCCCCGTGGCGGTGAATCTCATAAAAAATGACAGTACCCGCAAACTTGCGGCGATGGAGCTTTTCCGGCCCGTTCCGCAGGACCAGCAGGCGCTGGACAGCCTCGCAGCTGTCTTCTATTCCCTGCCCTTCTACAAAGGCCTGCTTTACAGTGAAAAAGGCAATGCCTTTCTCCTCGCTGTGCAGATCAACAAGGAGGCCCTCAATTCCGCCCGGCGGATAGAAGTGGTACAGGCGATATCCGGTGTTGCACTGGCCTTCGGGGAACAGCATAACATGGATGTAAAACTCAGCGGGCTGCCCATGATCCGCACCATCATGGCCACCAAAGTAGCGGACGAGCTGAAGATGTTCCTGAAGATATCCTTTGTGCTCACCGGGCTGATCCTGCTGCTGTTCTTCCGTTCCTTCAGCGCCGTAGTCATGAGCATGATTGTGGTGGCGATAGGCGTGATCTGGTCCGTAGCCACTATTGTGCTGTGCGGGTACAAGATCACTTTGCTGACCGGGTTGATTCCTCCACTGATCGTGGTGATCGGGATTCCCAACTGTGTATATTTCCTGAATAAATATCATTCGGAATACGCCCTGCACGGCAAAAAAACGGAAGCGCTGGTGCGCATGGTGCAGCGAATGGGTATTGTGACCCTTTTTACAAATCTTACCGCAGCCATTGGCTTCGGCGTGTTCTATTTTACGAATAGCGCCATCCTGAAAGAATTTGGTGTGGTAGCCGGGGTGAACATCATGCTCATCTTCCTGATCTCCTTCATCTTTCTGCCTTCGGTGCTCAGCTATCTGCCGCCGCCGAAGACGAAGCATACCAGTTACCTGGAGAACGGGATGTTCCTGGCCGTGCTGGACTTTCTCAACCGGCTGGTCTTCCGGTACCGGCCTATGGTGTACCTTTTTACAGTAGTGATGGTTGTTGCCGCTATCATCGGCATGATGCGGCTGCGGCCGGTAGGGTTCATTGTAGATGATATCCCCAAGTCCGACAAGCTGTACACCGATCTGAAATTCTTTGAGCGTAATTTCAAAGGTGTAATGCCGCTGGAAATTGAAGTGGATACCAAACGGAAGAACGGCGTTGTCAACCTGTCCACCCTCGAAAAGCTGGACCAGCTTAGCAAGATCATTGCGGAGCAACCGGCTTTTGCGCGGCCCCTGTCCGTTGCCGAAGGCATCAAGTTCGCCAAGCAGGCTTATTATGGCGGAGACAGTCTAAACTATGCTGTTCCCAACCAGTTCGATATCGGCTTCCTGGCGCCCTACCTCCGGATGAAAGCCACCGGCGAAAGTTCATCGACCTTCACCAGGCTGGTATCCTCTTTTATGGACAGCAGCCGGCAGATCGCGCGGGTGAGTGTGAATATGGCTGATGTAGGCTCTGTGGAACTGCCGCGCCTTATCGATTCGTTGCGTCCGCATGTGAACGAGATATTCGATACCGCAAAATACAAGGTCACCTTCACCGGTACCAGCATCATCTTCCTGGAAGGGAGCCGGTTTATCATTAACGGGCTGGCGGAGAGCATCGTGCTGGCCTTCGTGCTGATCGTGTTCTGTATGCTGTACCTGTTCCGTTCCTGGCGGATGCTGGTGATCTCGCTTATACCCAATATCATTCCGCTGCTGGTAACAGCCGGGGTCATGGGCTGGCTGGATATAGCTATCAAACCATCCACGGTGCTGGTATTCAGTATCGCCCTCGGTATAGCCATCGACGTTACCATCCGTTTTCTCGTGAATTTCAAGCAGGAGCTCCCGCTGAACAACTACGACATCTCCGCTACCGTGCGGCAGACCATCAATGAGACCGGGTTGAGCATTATCTATACTTCCCTGATCCTCTTTTCGGGTTTCATGATCTTCGCGTTCTCCGAATTTCAGGGTACGAAGGCGCTGGGATGGCTGACCTCGCTTACCCTGATCATGGCCATGGTCACCAATCTTACCATCCTTCCGGCTATGTTGCTGTGGATGGAAAAAGCCCTGCAGAAAAAGGCCAGAAAGAGGGAGCCGACACCTGTGGATGAGGAGGAAGACCTGGCGTTGAAAGACATCGGATTGGAAGAAGAAGGCTGAAATGCTGTTTTTCATTCATCCTGAAATTTTGCCGCTCACACAAATTAATATTATCCGGGCATGATAATTATTTTTCATGCCTCAGTTTCAAAACCTTAGTCCGTGGCCGAAAGCCACGGATTTTTTCATTTCGGCCCCGTATTTTAATCTAGTAGGGTGCGTTCATCACAGGCATATCACCGTTTGTAATAAACAATTATATATACCAGAGAAAAAGTAAGAGGTTTAGCATGCCATTCTAACCTCTTAGTCCATGAAAAATAAGTTCCTAAAAGGCGCTCATTTGTCCGAGCGCAAGTTTAAGGAGATACTTAAGTTATTCTCCGAGGATTTAACAGCCACGCAGATCGCAAACATCAGCGGGGTAAGCAGGGTAACCATCAACAGTTACCTGAAAAAGATCCGGTTGCAGATCGTAAAATATTGCGAGTCCCTGCAGCCGGAAGCCTCCACCAACAGCGTTTCCTGGATTCAAAGGACGCATTCCCACGCTAACGGGCATGATACGGCTGTAGCTGTTAAAGCAGACGTAGACCGTATCATCAAGCCGGTAATTTTCGGTATTTACAAGCTGGATGACAAGGTGTTCACCGAGATCCTGCCGGATGTCAGCCGTTCTATGATACAGGCGATATCGCGCGGAAGGGCCGTACTGGAAACAGTAGGCAGCGCCGAGCGTATCCGCCGGTTCAACGGTGTGGTGGACCTGGGCCAGTACCGGCTGTATCATCTGGGTAACAACCATCAGGACCCTGAAGCCGGCAAATCCACGCTGGATGATGTAGACGGGTTCTGGGGGCTGACCAAGCACCGCCTTGCGAAATTCAAGGGGTTGAACCGGAATACCGCTTACCTGCATCTGAAAGAATGCGAGTTCCGTTACAATTACCGGCATGAAGACCTGTACAACGTTCTGTTGAATCTCTTGAAAACATTCCCCTTGAACTTGTCTTGACCGTATAACGCCGGTGTAAGGAGCAACATGAAAACGATGTTGCCATGGTAGATTTAAGCACCAAAATCTGCCGCTTATGAAAAGGAAAATACGGACGCAACCGGTATGGATGTTAACATTCATATCAGCAGACAAAGGTGCCGCAGCAGCACCGTTGGCTGAAAACCCTTTACTGGAAAGGGTTACACAGAATAGAAGAAATCTGCACGGATCAGGTATCTGTGTTCAAAATATTATAAAGAGTCTCGATTTAGATTTTGGTTGATGATAAGCGGGTGATAATCTTGTCGCCTGCTTTTTCTTTTTGTACTCCGAAAGCCCCTGTGGCCTTGCATTGCAGGCACCCCCAACGTTATTTTTAACTTATCTTGATTACCTCATCTTAAAACCAAAACTCATGTCACCTCCTAAAAATTATTGTGGGGTTTGCGTTAAGGAATCCCTAAGAACCTTATCTTTGACTGTTAAATTTTCGTTAAACAACTAAATTATGCTTATGAGGAAAGGTCTAACAGCCCTGTTCCTGCTTCTGGTATGCCTCTCAGGACAGGTAATAGCGCAAAGTCGTACCGTCAAGGGAACGGTCACGTCTTCTGAAGACGGTTCACCCATACCTGGTGCAACCATTCTTGCTAAAGGAACAAATGTCGGAACAGTAACAAATGCAGAGGGCGCGTACACGCTGAATGTGCCTGAAGGCGTTACAACACTGGTTGTCAAATTCATCGGTATGCGTGATCAGGAAGCGCGGATCACCGGCACTACCGTGAATGTTGTGCTCAGCACAGACGTTACGAACCTGACGGAAACGGTGGTGACCGCGCAGGCGATCCGCAGGGATAAACGCTCCCTGGGCTTTGCAGCTCCCACTGTGAAGAATGATGAACTGACCAGAGGCCAGAGCGTAAGCGCCCTGAATGGACTTACCGGTAAAGTAGCCGGTCTGAACATTTCCGGTACAGCTTCCGCACCCGGTAGTTCTACCCGTATTGTACTGCGCGGTGGTTCTTCCATCTCGGGTAACAACCAGGCGCTGCTGGTGATAGATGGTGTGCCTATCGACAACAGCGGCCTGATGGGCGGTGGCGACAGCCGTTCTTCCGTTGACTTCGGCAACAGGGGGAACGACATCTCCCCTGATGACATCGAATCCATCAACATCCTGAAAGGTCCTGCTGCAGCAGCCCTTTATGGTTCCCGCGCATCCAACGGCGCTTTGATCATTACTACGAAGACTGGTAAAAAAGGTCAGCAGAAAATGAATGTGACCTTCAACACGGCCAACACATTTTCCAATGTGCTGAAAATTCCCGAGTACCAAAACGAATTTGGCCAGGGTTATGATGACCCAAGCTATCCTAATGGTTATCACACCGACCCCAAAGAAAACTGGAGCTGGGGCGCACCTTTCACCGGCGAAATGCAGGAATGGGGTCAGGAAATCAACGGCGTAAGACAACAAAAGCCTTACAGCGCCCTGCCGGATAATGTGAAGGACTTCTTTGACCTGGGGATGGCTACGAATAACAACCTGGCATTCTCCGGCGCAGGGGACAAGACCACCTACTTCCTGTCGCTGAACGCCCTGAACTCAGACGGTGTAATGCCCGGTCACTCCGATACCTACAACCGGTATAATGTGCGTTTCAATGGTTCAGCGGACCTGGCGCACAACATCACCTCTTCCCTGAACATCAACTATTCCAAGATCAAGTCCAACATGGTACAGGGTGGTCAGGGGGATGGTTCTGTATGGAACTCCGTGATCCAGACGCCGAGGGATATTCCACTCACCAGCCTGAAAGATCTGAACAACCCGTACAACAGCTTCGGTAGTATCTTCGACGTAGCAGGCAACCCGCTTTATGGTTATTACGGCGCTTATACCGTAAATCCATACTGGCAGCTCGCCAATTACCGCAACGAAAATATGGTGGACCGTGTGACCGGTAACTTCCAGCTCGTTTGGAAGCCGCTCTCCTGGCTGAACATTACCGAAAGACTTGGCGCAGACGTGTATGCTGACCGCCGTAAATACAAATATCCGAAGTTCAGCTTCGCGCCGGCAGATAATACTTCCGGCGAATATGACGCGGCTGCCAACACGCAGACCGCACCCGGCAAATACCAGGAAGAGACCTTCAATCTGAGCGAGATCGTGCATGACCTGATGGTGACCGCCGAGCACACTTTCAGCAGCGACTTCAAAGGAAGCCTGATGGTGGGCAACAACGTTCGGCAGCGTCAGTTCGATGTTTCTGATGTACAGACCAACGAATCAGGCGGCCTGGTAGTACCCGGATGGTACAACTTCGGCAACAGTAACGGTCCCATCGACGCGGTGAACACTTACTCCAACCGCCGCCTGGTTGGATTGTATGCAGACCTGAACCTGAACTACAGGGAAATGTTGTTCCTGGGTGCTACAGCCCGTAACGACTGGTCGTCCACCCTGCCGAAAAACAACCGTTCCTTTTTCTACCCCAGTGTGAACCTTTCATTCGTGTTCACTGAATTGCTGAAGGATTCCAGAACTACCAACTGGCTGGACTACGGTAAGATCCGCGGCAGCTGGGCCCAGGTAGGTAACGACGCTGATCCTTACCAGCTCACCACTTACTTCGACCGTACCAATGTGAACTCTACAGGTTTTGGCTCCACCCGCTTTCCGCTGAACGGCGTTCCGGGCCTGACTCAATCCAACGTCATCGGCAATCCCGAACTGAGGCCCGAGATCACCACCGCCTTTGAAGTAGGTACTGAGCTGAGCTTCTTCAGGAACAGGCTGAGTGTAGATTTCTCTTACTACCAGAATAAATCCAAAGACCAGATACTGAGCATTCCCGTTACTGCCGCAACAGGTTATACCTTTAAAGTGGTGAACGCCGGTTCTATCCAGAACAGAGGTGTGGAACTGGCGCTGCGCGGTACGCCCATTCAGACATCTTACGGTCTGAGCGTGGAGCTGTACGGTACATTTGCAAAGAACAACAGCGAAGTGCTCTCGCTCCTGCCCGGTGTGAACCAGGTAGTGCTCGGCGGTTTCGGCGGTATGGCTATCGTTGCAGCGGTGGGTAAACCTTACGGCACCTTCTACTCACAGGAAGTACAGCGCACACCGGAGGGCAAAGTGATCGTAGGCACCAACGGTATGCCGCTGCTCACCACTACTTCCGTATATCTTGGCACTTACAACCCTGACTACCAGGCTTCGCTCGGCACCAACATCAAGTTCAAGAACTGGAGTTTCTCCGCACTGTTCGACACTAAACAGGGAGGCATGTTCTTTTCCCGCACCAAAGACATGATGGACTTCGTAGGTGTGTCTAAAGAAAGCGCCGCCAACGGCCGTGTTCCGCACCCGTTCCCGAATTCAGTGAGAGTTGATCCGAGCGATCCCACCAAATATATCGAGAACGATACGCCTTATGACATGGTCGGCTGGTGGACACAGGTGATCCCTTCCGGTGCACATGTGCTCGATGCTTCCTTCGTGAAACTCAGGGAAACGAGCCTGACCTACCGCCTGCCCAAGTCACTCCTCAACAGGGGGCCTTTTGGCGACGTAACGGTAGGCCTGTTCGGCAACAACCTGTTTATGTGGACGCCGAAAGAAAACGAATACGTGGATCCGGAAGTTAACTCCGGCGGTTCCTCCAATGAACAAGGTCTTGACTTCTCCGCACAACCTTCCTTGCGGAACTTTGGTTTCAATGTAAAAGTCACTTTTTAATAGTTAACTAATAATCTGACAATGAGAAAACTGAATATAAAACTGATGACGTTAGCGTTTGCGATGGTGGCTTTTGCTTCAGGGTGTAAAAAATTCCTGGACATCAACGAAAGCCCGAACCAGCCGACAGACGCAGATGTCAAGCTGCTCCTGCCTTCTGCGCAGGCCGCAACGGCCCACGTTCAGGCCAATCAATTTGGCATCAACTCCGGCCTCTGGGCGCAATACTGGACGCAAAATCCGTACTCTTCCCAATACAGGACCAACGAGCGCCACCTCAACCAGCCCTCTACGGCTAACACGCCCTGGTCACTGCTCTACGCAGGGGCATTGCAGGATTATAAAAATGTATTGGAAAAAGCGGGCAACTATACGCAACACGCCGCGATCGCATACATCATGAAGGCATATACCTTCCAGCTGATCACCGATGCCTGGGGCGACGTTCCTTTGACAGAAGCGCTCAACGAAGGCGGCAGCCTGAGTATCGCTTATACTGCTCAGAAGCAGGTGTACGACAGCATCTTTGCGTGGATCGATAAAGGCACCGCCCTCATCGACCCGGCCAGCCAATACGTGGTAGCAGACGAAGATCTCGTGTTCCAGGGCGACATGGATAAATGGACGGCCTTTGCGAATACACTGAAACTGCGCGCATATCTCCGCCTGGTAAGAGTGGATTCTGTTTTTGCCGTAAACGGTGTTAAGACCCTGACGGGCAAACCATTTCTGACCGAATCGGCACAGATCCAGTATTCCACCACCGGCGGCAACGAAAATCCGATGTTTGCAGAGATCCTCGGTCTTGGCAGAACGCAGAACCTCGTAGCCAGCACTACTTCTGTGCAGGTGCTTACCGATAATGACGATCCGCGTCTGACGAACCTGTACACCACTGTAACGAGTGCCACCACAGGGGCGGATACCGTAACCGGCATTACACAGGGCTTCTACAACCAGTCCCCTACTTATGAGTTTTCCTACCCGAACATCGCAACAGGTGGTCTCGGTAGCGATAACAGGTCCGCCCTCGCACCCGTAGTGTTCATTTCCGAAGCAGAAAGTCATTTCCTGCAGGCTGAAGCGCAGGCCCGCGGCCTGATCGCCGGCAATGAGGAGGCTTCCTACGAAGCAGGCATCACTGCCAGCTTTGATGCAAATAACGTTGGCTCCGATGCCGCCGGTTATATTGCTAACGCGCCAATAGCCGAATACCCGGCGGTGGATGCCAATCTGGACCTGCTGCAACGTAAACTGAAGGCCATCATCACCCAGAAATGGCTGGCAATGAACGGCTGGCAGACCTTCGAAGCATGGACGGAATGGCGCCGCACCGGCTTCCCGGACTTCCTGGTAAGATCCAGAACAAGCGCACTGGCCGCCGGTCAGTTCCCGGTTCGCTGGCCTTATCCCGAAACAGAAGCCAATACCAATGGCAGCTTCCCGGGGCACCAAACACTTGTAACACCCGTATGGTGGGATAAATAAGTAAAGCGAATATTCAATATTCCTTGGGGGGACTAAAAAGTAAACTTCGTACTTTTTAGTCCCCTCGTTTTTTCCGGAACCTGGCGCAAACCGGGCTACGCAGTTATTAAAAAAGACGGGGATTTTTAGCTGCCGCCCGTTTATAGCCGATAACATTGTGGGTCCCGGTGATTGATTTTCAGGGACCTCTTCATGTTAATTTTTCATATAACATGTTTGTGTACTAGTATTAGCGCCTGAAAGCCAGTATCTTGTGCATTTATCTTCGAGGGGAATAAACACGATGTTATGAAACAAACGCTACCCTTATGGCTTTTACTGACCATGGGCTTTACCAGCGTTGCGCAAGAGCCGGCAAAAACAGATACCACCATCCGCAAACTGTTGGATGAAGTGGTGATCACCGGCTACAACACTGCCACGCGCAAGCAATACACCGGCGCTGTATCCACTGTTGGCGCGGAGCACATCAATGATGTGCCGATGGCTTCATTCGACCAGATGCTGCAGGGCCGCGTACCGGGCCTGTATGTTGCTTCGGGCAGCGGGCAACCGGGCGCTCCCGCCAGGATACTCATCCGCGGGCAAGCCACCAAAGGCGGCCTTGTATCTCCCTTATATGTAGTGGACGGCATTGCCGTGGAAAGCGGTGTCTTCATGACCATGAACCCCGCGGATTTTGCCACTGTCAGCGTATTGAAAGATGCGAATGCAACGGCGTTATACGGCTCCCGTGGCGCCAACGGCGTGATCCTGATCACCACCAAAAGAGGCAAGGCCGGAGATATCAGGCTTTCTTTCAACACCCAGCATGGTATATCCATGCCTACCCGCGCCCGCTTTAACATGATGAATGCACAGGAGCGGCTGCAATTCGAAGAAGAAATAGGCCTCGAAACCGGCCGCAATATCGGCGCGGGCTGGCGCTTCTCAGCGCTTAATCCGGCTAACGCAGCCCTTCCTGACGATGAAAAGGCACGATATGCGGGCATACTGGACAGCCTGCGGAATATCAATACGCAATGGGATGAAGTTTTCCTCCGGCATTCGGCTCCCTTTCACGAATATGAGCTCAACGCATCCGGCGGATCGGACGCCATCCGCTTTTATTCTTCCGCCAACTACTATCAGCAGGAAGGCATTGCATTGCGTTCGGGCATTGAACGTTACAGCTTCCGCACCAATCTGGATGTAAAAGCGGAACGCTTTACCGCTGCCATCAATATGGCGGTCGGTTATTCAAAGAACGACCTGATCGAGAACGAAAATTTTTCTTCCGCCACCAATACTTTTGCCGCGGTATATTATGCCTTGCCTTATGAACAGCCTTATGTGAACGGCCAATTGGTGCATTCAGGGAATAAAGCCCGTTTTGGTGGAACATACGATACCCGCGAAGGGTCTGATGCGCTGGAAAGAGTGCAAAACACCACTTACCAGGTGAACCAGCTCAAGGGTGCGCTGACCACCAATCTGCGGTATAATTTCACCGACTTCCTGTATGCCTCTGCCAATCTCGGTCTGGATTACCGGGACAATGCGGAAACCCGCACCATCCGCCCCGGCTCTTACAGCGGAGGCTTGCCTGCAGTGCCGGGGAGGCAGGGTTCCCATCGCGAGGAATCTGCCCGCTATTACCAGTTCACCGCCACCAGCGGCCTGACCTTCAACCGGACCTTCCGCCAGGTGCATGACCTTACCGTGGCCGGTTTTTATGAGTTCAACCGGATGAAATCTTCCGTGTACAACTTCACCGGTTATGGGATCACACCCGGGCTGGCCGGCACCGTTTCAGGCATTACGCAAGGCTCTGCCCTGAACGGTTTCATCCCCACTGTGGGCGGCGGCAAAACAGGTTCCGCACTGGCTTCCCTTGTGGGCCTGGCCCGTTATGTGTATGATGATAAATATACCCTCAACCTTACTTTCCGCCGGGACGGCTCTTCCACGGTTCCCAAAAAGAACCGCTGGCATAACTTTTACTCCATCGGCGCGGGATACGATATCAAAAAGGAAGCTTTCCTGCAACCGCTGAACTGGCTGAATACATTGCGCCTGCGCAGCAGCTACGGCACTTCGGCCTCTCCTTTTGCGGGTAACTTTGCCTACACCTCCGGCTACGGCGGCACCCGGTATGACGGTATGCCGGCTATCGCTCCGATATCTGTTGGCAATGAAGACTACGACTGGGAATATACAAAGATGCTGAACATCGGCATCGATATCCTGTTGCTGCATGACCGCATCCGTTTGATCGCAGACTGGTACAACCGGCGTACCGAGGGCGTTTTCGTGGATGAACAGCTTTCGCAGACCAGCGGGTTTTCCTCCCGTACCATTAATGCCGGCGTGATCCGTAACCGTGGCATTGAACTGGACTTGAGCGGGGACATCATCAGGAATCAAACGTTCACCCTCTCTGCCGGCTTTAACTTCGCCTACAACAAAAACCGTGTGCTGAGCCTCGGCAAAGCCAATGAATTCACGCAAGGCGCCAGTATTGTTCGTGTAGGGCTTCCCGTTAATTCCCACTATGTACAGAAATGGGGCGGGGTAGATCCTCAAACGGGCAAGACGATGTATTATGACAAGGAAGGCAATCTGACCAACGTGTACAGTCCGGCTACGATGAGCGTTGCCGGGTTCGGCACCTGGGACCCTCCCTACACCGGTGGTTTCTTCACCCGTGCGTCCTGGAAGGGCTTCACGGCTGATGTGCTCTTCAGCTTCGCACAGGATTTCTACCGGTACAATTCGGAAGAATATTACATCCTCAACAGCAACCAGTTCGTGACCAGCAACCAGTCACGCAAGTGGCTGAACCGCTGGCGGAAACCGGGCGATATTACGGATCAGCCGGGCATTTACGGAAACGCGCACCTTCACTTCCCGCGATGTGCAGGATGCTTCGTATGTCCGTCTCCGTAATGTGCAGCTGAGTTATACGGTCCCTTCGCGGATACTGGAGCATACCAGGATATTTCGCAACGCAATGATATATGTACAGGGCCAGAACCTTCTTACATTCACGAGCTGGAGCGGCTTTGATCCGGAAGACAACAACGGTACGGCATTCTTTGAATACCCTGCCGCCAGGACCATCACCGCCGGCGTCCGCGTACAATTCTAATCATTCAAATTGAAGCACATGCAATCCCTACGTTTATATAGTGTCCTTTTCATCAGTGCCCTGGCAACTTCCTGCATGGCAGACCTGGATGTGAAGCCAACAGAGAATATTGACCAGTCGGTCGCGTTCAGCTCGGTGGATGATCTCAATGCCGGGGTATTGGGGGTATATGCCGCCATCTCTACCCATTCCATCAGCGTCAGTTCCCTGCTTTCTGACGAGAACATGTGGCCGCTGGAGAATAACACCGGCCGGGGAATATTGGCCTTCAGCTGGAAGCAGGACGGGCTTACTTCCGATGTTATCGCAGCCTGGGCCAACTTTTACCAGGTGCTGGACCGCGCCAACCGGATTCTCGCCGTGATCGACGGCGTGTATGCCACTTCGCTGGAAGAACCTGCGAAGCGGCAGATGAAAGGAGAGCTGCTGGCCCTCCGCGCCTTCTGCCACCTGGAATTGCTCCGGCATTATGCGGTGGACTATGCGCCGGCATCCCCGGGCATTCCGCTGATGCTCAGATCGGAGATCGGGAAACCGGGCCGGGATACCGTGAGGAAAGTGTATGAACAGATCAATACTGATCTCGCCACCGCAAAAACGCTCATCCCCGCAACATTCACCAACAGAAACCGTATCACCGGCCTTGCCGTCAGCGCTATTCAGGCCAGGGCTGCTCTGTGGCAGGAGGATTGGGATGCTGCCATTGCCGCCAGCACGGAGGTGATCGAAGCCATGCCGCTGGCAGACAGAGCGGAATTCCCGGAGATCTGGCTGGACCGGTCCAATGCCGAAGTGGTGTGGAAACTGAAGCGGGAAGCACAGGATGCCAAGTTCGGTGACTTCTATCGTGATGGTTCCAACAGGGTGCTGTTTGCGCCATCATTCAAACTGATCGCTGCGTTTGATGCGGTAAACGATGTACGGTTCAATGCGTATGTGAAAGATCTGGCGGCGGGTGAACCGGTACGGCGGTGGACAGTTAACAAATACACCGGCGGCCAGGCAGCCCTTGTCAACCTGGCGGATATCAAGCTTTTCCGTGTGGCGGAAATGTACCTGATCCGTGCGGAAGCCTATGCAGCAAAAGGCGTAACCGGCCTGGTGCCGGGAACAAAAGACCTGAACGATCTCTGCGCGGAGCGCATCGATGGTTACCTGCCGCAGACCTTTGCAACATCTGCGGCCCTTGTGGATGCCGTATTGCTGGAACGTTACCGGGAACTGGCGTTTGAAGGGCACCGGTATTTTGATCTCCGCCGTAAAGGCCGCAATGTGGAAAGATGGCCGGAGGATGTAATTCAGGCGCCCACGGCACTGACACTCACGCCGGATGACAGGGGATATTACATTCCTATCCCGGTACGGGAGAGACAGGCGAACGAGAACATTTCCGAACATCCGAAATATGAATAGCCGGAATGGAGCCATATAAACAGAACAAGCCTTCCCGGATACGGACGGGAGCGTTACGGTTTTAAGCCGGGCCTTGAAGCGATGAACGGAACAGGCTTACCGGATATCCAAACAAAAAGCGGGTGTATCATCGTTCGATACACCCGCTTTGTTTATAATTTCGGCTTGTTTTACTGCAGTACTTCGCTGAGCTTTTCTTCCAGCCCGCGGCCCCGCAGATTCGCGGCAACGATCTTGCCCTGAGGGTCTACCAGAATGTTCGTAGGAATGCCGGATATGCCGTACAGCGGCACCACGGCAGATTCCCAGAATTTCAGGTCGCTCACATGGCTCCAGTTCAAACCGTCATCGGCAATGGCTTTCAGCCAGGCATCCTTCGTTTTGTCCAGCGATACACCCAGTATCGTGAAGTTTTTATCCTTGTATTTGAGATATGCTTTTACCACGTTCGGGTTTTCCTGGCGGCAGGGCCCGCACCAGCTGGCCCAGAAGTCTACCAGCACATATTTGCCTTTGAAAGAGCTGAGGCTGATCTGTTTACCGTTGGGATCGGGTAGCGTAAAGTCCGGCGCCTGCTGGTCGATCATGGATTCGGGACCGCTGGCGGCTCCTTGTGTGGCTTCCTTCTCCACATCGGCTATATAAGCGGCCATGTCTTTCGCCATGGTATTTTCAGGAAAGCGTTTGATAATGCTTTCGAATTGTGCTTTATGGTCCAGCAGGTCCTTTGCGTCGTCAAAGCGTACCAGCTGCATGGCAAATACGGCGGAAACAGGATGTTTGGTCTTTTGCGCAGCGTCCAGGAAATGCTGGCGGATGTTCTTTGATTCCTGCTCGAACGCTGTCCGGCGTGCTTCCAGCAGGCTGTCCGGGGCCTCTGCCATGCGCAGGCTATCAAGTTCCTGAATATCCCTGCTCATGATCTGGGCCTTTTCACTGTAGGTGTTCAGCAGTTGCTGTATCTCCGAAGTGGCTTCGGAACCTTTTATCCTGATATCTTCCAGTTCGTTATAGTCTCCATTGATGCTCATGTCCCCGGCGTCGAGGGCAAGCAGGATGTATTTGCCATTCTCGAAACGGATACGGTAAAGGCCCTGTTCGGTCACCATCCCGTCCAGATCAAATTTCCCGCTGGCATCCTTCACTGCCGTAGTGTCTACAATCTTCGGCGCCTGGCCGGTCAGTTCTTCGAGATATACTTTTTCCAGCGGAGCATTGGCCAGTTGTACATCGATTTTGAAAGCACCCTTCTCCGGGTGAGAATTACAGCCCGCAAAAAAAGCAACGGCCGCAAAGCATATGGCTAATTTTTTCATCCTTTTTTCCTGTTTTCTATGATGTCTTCAAAATTAGGGTTAAAAATCGGACCCTTTTCAGCAGAATTGTTAAATTATGTAACCGGTCCGCCAATGTTACAACGGTCTGGTGAACTTATGGCAACAGACAGCATTTACTCCGCAGTGGCATAAAATGTATTCCCGCTGAAATGGATGAGCGGTTTCTCTAGCTGTTCAAACGTTTCATCAACAGCTCGTTAGTGAGTTTCGGATCGGCTTTGCCTGCGCTCATTTTCATCACTTCTCCCACAAAAAGGCCGATCAGCCCCTTCTTTCCGGCTTTGAATTCCGCCACCTTGCCGGGGAATTTTGCCAGTACTTCTTCTATCACCGGCAGTATGCTGCCTGCATCGGTGTCTTGTATGAGGTTCAGTTCCGTGGCAATAGCGATGGGTGTTTTCCCTGGTTCTCCGATCATAACGGGCAGAATGCGGGATGAGGCGATGGAGAAATTCACTTTGCCATCCACGATCAGCGCGATCAGCGCAGCAAGGGAGGCCGGAGGCAGGGGGAATGTTTCCATGCCTGCACTTTGGTCGTTCAACCAGGATTTGACAGGTCCCAGCATCCAGTTGGCGGCGGCTTTGTGATGAGGAGTGGCTGCAATCAGCTCCCCGAAATAAGCAGCGGTCGCCTTATCGTCACAGATCACCCGTGCATCATATTCCGGCAGCCCCAGTTCCCGGATATATCGCTCAATCATCTCTTCCGGCAGTTCCGGCAGGCTTTTGCGGATATTTTCCAGGAACGCGTCTGTAAGATTGAAAGGAGCCAGGTCCGGGTCGGGGAAATAACGGTAATCATTGGCTTCTTCCTTGGAGCGCAAAGGGAAGGAACTGCCGTTGGATGCATCGAAACTGCGCGTTTCCTGCACCACGCGGCCCCCTTCTTCCACCAGGGTGATCTGCCGTTTTATTTCATTGTCGATCGCACGTTTCACATTGCGGATGGAGTTCATATTCTTTACTTCCACCTTTGTACCCAGTGATGTGTCGCCTTTAAGGCGGATAGAGATATTGGCGTCGCAGCGCATGCTGCCTTCTTCCATATTGCCGTCACAAACGTCCAGCCAGCGTACGAGGCGGCGCAGTTCGGTCAGGTAAGCGTAGGCTTCGTCACTGTTATGAAGGTCCGGCTCCGTTACGATCTCTACCAGCGGAACACCCGCGCGGTTGTAATCTACCAGCGTATTGTCGGCGTCCTGGTCGTGCATGGATTTACCGGCGTCTTCCTCCAGGTGAATGCGGTTCAGCTGGATGTGGCGGCTCTTTCCGTCAACAAATACCGGCACATGACCGCCGATGCAGATCGGTGCCGTATGCTGACTGATCTGATACCCTTTGGGAAGATCCGGATAGAAATAGTTCTTGCGGGCGAAGAAGTTCTCCCGCGCTATCTCGCAGTGGCAGGCAAAGCCCAGCTTGATGGCAAGCTCCACCGCCTTTTTGTTCAGAAATGGCAATGTACCGGGATGACCGAGGGTCACCGGGCTGATATGTGTATTGGGCAGGCCCCCAAAAGCAGCACTGTCGCCACTGAACAGCTTGCTTTGTGTTAAAAGCTGGGCATGTACTTCCAGGCCTATCACTGCTTCATACTTGTTATAATCGATGCTCGCGCTCATATTGAATTGTCCGGACTGATTCGCACAAAGATATTCAAACTGCAAAAAAGCAGGGAATTTTCGCGAAATTGTAACAGATAATCTTGTCCTATGGCTTCTATTACAGCGATATACACAGCCCAGCGCAGCTTTTTCCATTCGGGAGCTACCCGTTCTCTTTCATTTCGCAAGGCGCAACTGAAAAAACTCAAAAAGGTGCTGAAAAAGTATGAAACGGCTATCCTGGAGGCTTTGTATGCGGACCTGCGCAAGCATCCCATGGAAGCTTTCGGCAGTGAAGTGGGCCTGCTTTATGAGGAGATCGATCATACACTGGCTAATCTCCGTGACTGGATGCGGCCGCAGCCGGTCACTTCGCCATTGCTGCAATACCCTTCCGCCAGCATGGTGTACCGCGAACCGAAAGGCCTGACCCTGCTCATCGGCCCCTGGAATTACCCTTTTCAGCTGGTGATCGCGCCGCTCATTGCCAGCATCGCGGCCGGTAACTGCGCTATCCTGAAACCTTCCGAGCTGGCGCCGGCGACTGCTGCCGTTACGGAGGAGCTGATCCGGGAAGCCTTTGACCCTGCTTTTGTGACGGTCATCACCGGGGAAGGGCAGGCCGTGATACCCGCCGCTATGCAGCACCGCTTTGATCACGTATTCTTTACCGGCAGCATTCCCGTAGGCCGGAAGATACTGGAAATGGCCGCGCCCCATCTTACGCCGGTGACGCTGGAACTTGGCGGCAAAAGCCCCTGCATTGTGGATAAAAGCGCGGATATGAAAACTTCTGCCAGGCGGATCATCTGGGGCAAATGCTGGAATGCCGGACAAACCTGTATCGCGCCGGATTACATCCTTGTACAGGAACAGGTGATGGAACCGCTGACAGTCCAGCTGAAAGCCGCCATCCGGCGTTTCTTTGGTGAGGACCCGGAAAAAAGCCCCGATTATGCCCGGATCATCAACGAAAAACGTTTCGACCAGCTGACGGCCTATCTGCAGCAGGGGCGTGTTATCGCAGGCGGGCAAACGAACCGGGCTGAACGGTACATCGCGCCTACCTTGCTTGCCGATGTGCCGCTGGATGCACCCATCATGCAGGAAGAGATCTTCGGCCCGCTGCTGCCGCTGATCCCGTACAAAACGATTGAAGATGCACTGCAGATCATCGCCCGCAATCCGAATCCCTTATCGTTATACCTCTTTTCGAAAAGCCGCCGTATGGAAAAGACGTTTATAACGCAGGTGCCCTTCGGCGGCGGGTGCATCAATAATACCCTGGTGCATTTCACCAATGAGGAACTGCCTTTCGGCGGGGTGGGACAAAGCGGGATGGGGCGGTACCACGGCCATGCGGGGTTCGGGGAATTCTCACAGGTGAAAAGCGTGATGAAAACCGCTACCTGGCTGGATATTCCGGTGAAATACCCGCCCTACGGCAATAAACTGAAGATCGCCAGGATGATGATGCGGTAAAAAAACGGCCCGCATCATGCGGACCGCTTCTTTTTGCTTTACACTTAAACTATAATCAAACTTTACTTTATACGATGTTGCCGGTTACAGGTGCTCTGTATTCAGTGTCTTCGGCACTGCGATATTCAACGTTTGTTCGTTGCCGTTACGCTTTACTGTTGCCTTGATACTGGTTTTATCTTTATTGTCCTGGTAAATTTCCACCACATCTTTTGCGTTCTTTACGGCCTTGCCGCCGATGCCGGTGATCAGGTCATCTGCTTTGAAGCCCGCTTTGGCAGCCGGTGAGCCAGGGGTTACGTTCAGTACTTTGGCCCCGCTGTTGTTTTCTGTGTCCTGTACGGAAAGGCCGAGGCGGGTGCCGCTGTTCTCCCCGAAGAATTGCCCGAAAGGCGATCCTTCGCGGCGGTCGGGCATCCGGAAACGGAAGAAGTCGTTGCCCTGCCCATCCGGCGTCCGGAACAAATTGTTATCCCCGTCCGGTGTCATCCGGAAGGATCGGGGCGCAGTGTCCGGCCTTTTATCCAGCGTGGCGGTAGCCTTGCCTTCCTTTCCATTACGTTTATACGTTACGGTGATTTCGTCGCCGGGACTCATTTCACCTACGGCTTCGTATAATTCCTGCGGTTCACTAACGGCTTCGCCGTTCAGATGGGTGATCACATCCCCGGCTTTCAGTCCGGCTTTTTCCGCTGCGGAGCCTTTGGCAACCTCTTTGATGGTGGCGCCTGCGGCTTCCAGCTTTTCGGTGATCACGCCCAATACCGCCCGGTTGGGTGTAAAGAACGACCATGCGTTATCGCCACCGGGCAGCGTCATTTCGCCGCCGGAAGACAGATTGCCGTTCCTTGGCCTGATCACGCGGTGCTGTACGATGATGTCACCGTTTTTATAGTCTTCGATCTTTTTTCCATCAACCAGCACTTTTCCGTCTTTGATCTCCACGGTCACTTTGGCGTCTTTTTCACCGCCTTTTCGCTTGATGACGATCTCGTCATATTCGCCCATTTTATCGGAGCGTTTTTCCTGTGCAGCAGCCGGAATGGCCAGTGCCGGGATCGCCGTGAAACTGAGGATGTATAAAAATCTGCGCATGAAGCAAATTTAGGGGCTGCGGGAGGAAAAAAAATGTTAAAAACGGGCGGCAGATTTTAAGGGATTGTTAAAAATCAGGTATGGAAACCGATTAAGTTGGGACTACACCAAACCAAAGATTTGCTCAGGTTGACCGGTAACCTGGTCAAGCGGGAGGCCCTGATTTTTCACAGCGCTTTTATATCGCTAACATTTTTTTGCACGGTAATTTATGTCAATGTGCTTTTTTTGGATGGCAATCTGATTGAATTATGCAATATGGCCTTTAAAAACAAGGGTCGGCCTTCGCGGCCGGCCCTTGTTTCGATGTAATATTTCAACCTTGGTTTTACAGCAATGCTTTCACCTTCGCGATCACCTGCTCCAGCTGCCCTGCGTCCTGCCCTCCGGCTGAAGCCAGCACGGGCTGACCGCCGCCACCGCCTTTGATAAGCGGGGCCACCTGCTCCTTGATGATCTTCTGGGCGTTGAGGCCTTTATCTTTCACCAGCTGCTCATCTACCAGTACGGTTACCTGCGCTTTGCCGCCTACGTTGGCGCAAAGCACGGCCAGGTAAGGAGTTGCAAGCTGGTCTTTTACCGCCATCGCAAATTGTTTCAGCATGTCAGCATTGCCGGCTTCAACAATGGCGCCCAGGAAGTGTACGCCGTTCACGGTTTCTGCCTGCTGCGGGAGGGACGCTGCCTGTTGCTGCACCTGTTTAAGCTCCAGTGCAGCCAGCTGTTTTTCCAGGCTGGCCTTGTCGCTGATCAGCTGATCGATCGCTTTGGCCAGCTCTTTCGGATTCTTTAACAGCCCTTTGGCTGATTTAAATTGCTGCAGCTGATCTGTTACAAAGGCTTCCGCCTTTGCGCCGGTAACAGCTTCTACACGCCGTACACCCGCGGCCACGGCGCTTTCCGCGGTGAATTTGAACAGGCCCAGCTCCCCGGTGCTGCCTACATGTGTGCCGCCGCAAAGTTCTATGGAATATGCCGGATCGATGGTTACCACACGTACCGTTTCACCGTATTTTTCGCCGAACAGGGCCATGGCTCCAAGCTTCAGGGCTTCCTCGCGGGGCAGCTCCCGGATCACAACAGGGATATTCTTCCGTATTTTTTCATTGACGATCGCTTCTATCTGCGCCAGTTCCTCATCTGTTACCTTGGCAAAATGAGAGAAATCGAACCGGAGATAGTCCGCATTCACAAGCGAGCCCTTTTGCGCAACGTGCGTACCCAGTACCTGGCGTAAAGCGGCATGCAGCAGGTGGGTGGCGGTATGGTGACTGGCCGTATCCTGCCGTTTGGGTGCATTCACGGAAGCGATGAGGCCGCCGTCTATCGCTGCAGGCAGTTTGTCTACAAAATGTACGATCAGGTCATTTTCCTTTTTGGTATCGGTGACCGGTATTTTCTCCGTCCCGAAGGTCAGCGTGCCGGTATCACCAACCTGTCCGCCGCTTTCTGCATAAAACGGGGTTTTGTCCAGCACCAGCTGGTATTGTTCTTTGCCTTTTGCTTTGATCTTGCGGTATTTCAGCACTTTGGCAGGCATTTCCAGTTCGGTGTACCCTGCAAAGATGCCCGAGGGCTGGTCCATCAGCACGGTCCAGTCGCCCATATCCAGTTCTGTAGCGGCCCGGGAACGGTCTTTCTGTTTTTTCATTTCCGTCTCGAAACCTGCTTCATCCACCGTCAGTCCCTTTTCGGAAGCGATCAGCATGGTAAGGTCCAGCGGGAAGCCGTAGGTATCGTATAATTCAAATGCTACGGCCCCTTCGATGTTTTTGGCCCCGGATGCGGTGATATTATCCAGCCTGCCCAAACCGCTGTCCAGCGTCCGCAGGAAACTGTTCTCTTCTTCGAACACCACTTTCTTCACGAAATCTTCCTGTTGCTGCAGCTCGGGGAATACCTTGCTGAACTGTGCCGCCAGCACGGGTACCAGGTCGTGCAACAGCGGTTTTTTGACCTCGAGGAAAGAAAAGGCGTAGCGCACTGCCCGGCGAAGGATGCGGCGGATCACATAACC
Organism: Chitinophaga sp. XS-30; assembly: GCF_008086345.1. NCBI lineage: Bacteria > Pseudomonadati > Bacteroidota > Chitinophagia > Chitinophagales > Chitinophagaceae > Chitinophaga > Chitinophaga sp. XS-30. The sequence continues at coordinate 1,300,675 of NZ_CP043006.1, forward strand.
AGCGCCGTTGTTGGCAGGCAATTGCCCGTCCGCGATCGTGAAGCAGATAGCCCGGATGTGATCGGCGATCACCCGGAAGGCGATATCGGTCTTTTCTGTCTGACCATATTGTTTACCGCAAAGTTTTTCGGTGGCGTGGATGATGGGCATGAACACATCCGTATCGTAATTGCTTTGCTTGCCCTGCAGTACCCGTACCAGGCGCTCGAAGCCCATGCCGGTATCCACATGCCGGGCGGGAAGCGGCTCCAGGCTCTTGTCTTTCAGACGGTTGAACTGCATGAACACGTTGTTCCATATTTCAATCACCTGCGGATGGTCGTTATTCACCAGTTCATGGCCCGGTTGCAATGCCCTTTCGGCATCGGTTCTGCAATCCACATGAATTTCCGTACAGGGGCCGCATGGTCCGGTATCCCCCATTTCCCAGAAATTGTCCTTTTTATTGCCCATCAGGATGCGGTCTTCCGCGATATGTTTTTTCCATTCCGCGATCGCTTCACTGTCCGCCGGCAGTTTTTCTGCCGTATCTCCTTCAAAAACAGTCACATACAGCCGGTCTTTTGGCAGTTTGTACACTTCGGTCAGCAGTTCCCAGCTCCAGGCAATGGCTTCCGGTTTGAAATAGTCGCCAAAGCTCCAGTTGCCCAGCATCTCGAACATGGTATGGTGATAAGTGTCGATGCCCACCTCTTCCAGGTCGTTATGCTTCCCGCTGACCCTCAGGCACTTCTGCGTATCCGCAGCTCTTTTGTAAGGCGCCGGTTTGTTTCCGAGGAACAGGTCTTTGAATTGGTTCATCCCTGCATTGGTGAAGAGCAGTGTAGGGTCGTTTTTCACCACAATTGGGGCTGAAGGCACGATTTGATGGCCTTTGGAAGCAAAAAAATCCAGGAACTGTTGTCTGATCTCGGCTGCGGTCATAAAATATTACTACGTATTAATATCTAATTTTAATTTTATAATTGCGTCAATCCCAAATTTGGCTTTTATTTGTGATCTGAAAAAGGTCACTCATAAAATTGAGATTCAAAAGGTTGCCGTTTTAGCCTAATTCTATTAGGTTTGTGAGCTCCTGAATAAACCGTATCCGTTTTCCGCGAGGGTTGAACGCGGTGCAAAAATATCGAAATAATTAAAACAAGGTATAATCGCCATTTGCTTCGTTAACAGGGACGAATGGGCGGCACCCTCATCAAGCCAACAAGGTTCATGAAGAAGATCAAATATTTTTATAATACGCAGACGCTGAAGTATGAAAAGCTGGTGGTGTCTGCGCGGGTGAAGATCTTGAGGGTTCTGGGTTTTATTTCCGCGGCGATCGTTACCGGCATCCTTTTCCTCTCTGTAGCTTACCGTTTTCTGGACTCTCCCAAGGAAAAGATGCTCCGCCGGGATATTGACAATATGAAAGAGGAATATGACGCTTTGCAGGGCCGGCTGGTGGAATTGAAGGGGCAACTGGACGAGTTGCAGCACCGGGATAATGAGATATACCGGGTCATATTCGAGGCCGCACCGATCCCGGACAGTGTACGGGTTGGAAATGTGGAGAAAGATGCAGAGATCGCCCGGCTCCAGTCCAAACCGAATGAAGCGATCATCAGCGCTACCGCCGGGATGCTGGAGCGGTTGGTGAACAGGGTAGCCGTACAGGAGAAATCATATATCCAGATAGAAGACCTCATCCGGAACAAGCAAAAGATGCTGGCTTCCATTCCGGCCATCCAGCCGGTGTCCAATAAGGACCTGGACCGTATCGCCTCCGGATTCGGATATCGCATCGACCCTATTTACAAGACCATGAAGTTCCACAGCGGCCTTGATTTTACCGCGCCTTCCGGTACGCCTATCTATGCAACGGGAGACGGAAGAGTGGAAGAAGCCAGCCTCAGCGATGTGGGATATGGCAACCATGTGGTCATCAATCACGGGTATGGTTACAAATCCCTGTACGGACATATGGTCCGCATCAAAGCGAAACGGGGACAGACCGTGAAACGGGGAGATGTGATAGGATGGGTAGGCAGCACCGGCAAATCTACCGGTCCGCACTGCCATTACGAGGTAAGCAAGGGCGGTATCAAGCTGGACCCGGTTTACTTTTTTTACAACGATCTTACACCTGAACAATTCGACCGCATGCTGAAAATTGCCCGCTCCGGCAACCAGTCCTTCGATTAGTGGAATGATTATTGGAGGAAAAGCGCGATTGTGCATAAAAATGACAGGTGCGCCCGGCGGGGATGCGTGAGCTATTCCGTAATATTGTATCCGTATTCTCTTATCTACAATTGATCTCGGTTATGATGCAGCAACTGGACTTATTTGGAGGCGAGCCGCAGCAGGCACCTGCAAAGCCTGCGTCAGCGGCGCAACCCGGAAAGGACAAAGATGGCGCTGTGCCCGCAGAACCCTTGCCCGTCAAGGGTAAAAAGCGTGGCCGCAAAAGTCTGAAAGAGCTTGCCGGTGATCCGCATGTGATCCAGGAACTGGAAAAAATGACGCTGGACAAGCAGTACTATTCCATCAGTGAAGTAGCCGGCATGTTCAGGGTCAACACTTCCCTGGTCAGGTATTGGGAGAACGAATTCGATATCCTGCAGCCGAAAAAGAACCGGAAGGGTGACCGGCTTTTCCGCCAGGAAGACATACAGAACCTTAAACTCATCTATCATCTGTTGCGCGAGCGCAAATACACAATTGAAGGCGCCAAGCAGAAGCTGCGGGAAGACAAAAGGGTAGCCTCCCGGAATTTTGAAATGATAAAGTCCCTCCAGAAAGTGCGGCAATTTTTAACGGAATTAAAAGATCAATTATAAAACACAAATTATGCGTTTACACACAGTATTATTAGGATGCGGGTTGTTGCTGTCTGCTGTAACAATGGCCCAGAACGGGAGCAGCGACAAACAATTGAAAGGCAGGATCCAGATGAAACAACTGATCAGCGATTCCGCTTATGCCTGGTTTCATACGGGCGTGAATAAATACCAGGTGAATGACAATATGGTCAATTACATCAAGACCAACAAAGATAAAGTGCAGCTGGTAGCCCTTGTGAATACCTCAGATGCAGGCAGCCGGGCATTATTGCCGAAATTCTATAAAGTAATGATACTCGCCAGCGTTCCGGAAGAAAGCATCCACCTTTACGGATTCGATAACAGCGGAAACTCCGGCGATGCTGTGGCAGATGGTTATAAGGCAAAGAAGCTGCCGGTGATCCTGGTGATGCGCGATGGAAAAGAGGAGGGCCGCATCAGCGGTACGCCTAAAGAGACGGTGGAGCAGGACCTTGCACAGATCATCATGAATATGAATAAGAAAGAAGCGAAATAGGTCATACAACCTGTATATAACAAAGGGACCATGTCGATAAGATATGGTCCCTTTGTTTGTGGGTTACGCGGCAGGAGCATCCGCTTTGACCGCCAGCCGCACCCCATGGCTTTCCAGTATCCGGATCGCTTCCAGGTTCACCTCTTCCCGCATTTTTATATATTGGGCGTTTTCCAGGATGTTCGTCATATAGATGACCTGCAGCATGAATGAATCCTTTCCGAAATCAAAAAGGCTTACGGAGAAATCTTTCTCTACGTCCCGATGGCTTTGCAGGTAATCCTTCAGGCTTTTGATAACCAGCATCAGCTTGTCCGAAGGCGTGTCAGGGGCCAGTTCCAGTTTCAGCACAACCCGCAGCTGGGTGCGGAGGGAAAGGTTATCCAGCACACTGTCTACCATCTTTTTATTGGGCACCGTTACGAATGTTTTATCCAGTGTGCGGATGCGGGTGCTTCGCAGCCCGATCTTTTCCACTACGCCCTGAAAGGTATCCACTTTAACGCTATCGCCTACACGAAACGGTTTATCGAAGAAAATAATGAAGGAACCAATGAGATTTTCTATGCTTTCCCGTGCAGCCAGGGCGAGGGCGGCCGCACCAATGCCCAGGCCGGCAACCAGCTTTTCCACCAGCTCCCGCCCGAACAGGATGTTTATCAGCGCTATGGCGCCGATGATGAAGATGATGGCTTTGAAGAAATCGCGAAAGAATACGATGAACTGACTATCGCTTCTGTCTGCCGCCAGGCTGGCTTTCTTTTCGATGATCAGCGCAATGAAATCTATCAGCCTGATCACGATCCAGATAACGGTACAGGTGAAGGTGATCTTCACGACAACCTGGGATAACATTTGCAGGGTGTAGGGCTGCCCCGTCCGGTTGTAGAGTATAAGGTCAAGTTCCTGCGGGAATACCAGGTGGTTGCTGCCCATGATAAAGGCCGTCAGCAGCAGGAAGTATTCCAGCGGTTTCAGCAGCAGTTCCACAAATTGGTGTTCTGCTATCTGCGGCGACCAGTGGCGAATGAGCCGGAAAAGCCGGGAGGCGATATTCCTGGAGAGGAATCGGCGGATGAAGAAAACGATCAGCACGATGCCGGTCACAATGCCGTAGTTGCGGAGGCTGTTGCCCAGAATGTCCGTATTCAGTAGTTCATTCATAGATGGTATATGCTTTTGCTTTGTTGCCATGGACCTGTACAATGCCCGGGCGTTTACCTTTTTCAAAGCTGCCGAGCGTATCTGCAAAACCCAGTGCTTCGGCGCCATTGATGGTGGCCCATTGCATGATGTCAGACAGGGGAATGGCAGGATAATGGCGGCGCAGGGCCTGTATCTCTTCCCAGATAGACAATTGATGATTGGAAGCAAGGCTGTCGGTGCCCAGTGTCAGTGTTGCACCATTCTCCAGCAACGCGGGAATATCCGGAAGACGATTTTCAATATAGCTGTTGGCGTTGGGGCAGAGGCACCAGTACACGCCGGGCCGGGCTGCAAAACGGATATCCTCCGCTGAAGTATAGGTATTATGCACGAGCAGCAGGTTGCCGCTGTCTTTAAAATACGGGAAAAAGCTTTGCAGGCTGCTTTTGCCCGTGGCCTCAAAGCCATCGGGATGAATGCCGAAATGCCGGTAAAACTCCAGGAAAGGCCCTGCTTTCCGGCGGTACAGTTCATCTTCCGCCGCGCACTCCTGATTGTGGATGGTCAGCGGGGTATTGTTTTCCTTGGCCGCGATCATGCGGAACAGGGTAGGCGAAACGGAATAAGGCGCATGTGGTACGAGGGAAGCCGGGAGGTTTTGCGAACGGAACTGGGCGTACACGGTGGCGGAGTGCTCCAGGCGCTGGGGGGCAGTGGCATCCACGAAACCCATGCATTCAATAAAATTGTGCCAGCGGATGGGGGAGCCGAGCTTGTAGGGCAGGGTGGCGGCGGTATTGCAAATATCCCCTACGGCCACGATGCCCTCCGCCTGCATGGCGTTCCCGGCATCGGTAATGGCCTGCTGCAAAACGTCCGGTCCCGGCGGCAGCCGCTGTTCCATGACGGTGGTCAGAAACACCGGGAGGCCGGTATGCTCCGGAATAACCCCTTTCATATGCGACAGCTCCAGGTGGCAATGGGTATTGATAAAACCCGGGCAAAGCCACCCTTCCAGCTGCCGGATATCATCCCCCGCCCAGGAACGCGGCACCACGGCGGATACCGTTCCCAAACCATCCAGTATCAACACCCGGTCCGGCCCAAGGAAACGCCTCCCGTCAAAAATATCGTCGGCTGCCAGCTTGATCATCTCCATACTTATTGTCCGCTTCGTTCTTTTTAATAGGCAAAAATGTAATTTTGCAACCCGAAGCAATTACGAAATACGGGTTTTTCCGGGAAATGTTAATCTCGTAATTGATAATTCGCTGGTAATTATGATAGATAAATTAGATGCCATCAGGGGAAGGTACGAACAGGTAGAGCTGGCGCTTACCAATCCCGAGATAGTAAAAGATAACAAACAGTTCAGCAAGCTGAGCAAAGAGTTCAGGCAGCTGGAAAAGATCGTGAAGGTATATGATGCCTATCGTAAGCTGCTGGATACCATTGCCTTTAACAAGGAAGTGCTGGAAAGCGGGGATGAGGAAATGCGGGAGTTGGCCAAGGAGGAAACCGAGTCCCTGGCGGAACAGAAAGAAAAGATGGAAACGGATATCCGCAACCTGCTGATCCCGAAAGACCCGCAGGACGAGAAGAACGCGATCCTGGAGATCCGCGGCGGCACCGGTGGTGATGAGGCGAGCCTTTTTGCAGGCGACCTCCTCCGCATGTACCTGCGCTTTTGCGAGAACAAAGGCTGGAAAACAGCCATCATGAACGAAAACCCCGGAGCCGTAGGCGGCTACAAGGAAGTAGTGGTGGAAGTGACCGGGGATGATGTGTATGGGACACTTAAATTCGAATCCGGCGTTCACCGCGTGCAGCGTGTTCCGGCCACGGAAGCATCCGGCCGGGTGCATACTTCGGCGGCTACAGTGGCCGTATTGCCCGAGGCGGAAGACGTGGACGTAGAGATCCGGGACGCCGATATCAAAATGGATACCTTCCGCTCCTCCGGTGCGGGCGGCCAGCACGTTAACAAAACGGAGTCGGCCGTACGGCTGACCCATATCCCTACCGGCGTTGTCGTGGAATGCCAGGAAGGCCGGAGCCAGCACTCCAACCGGGACATCGCCATGCGTATGCTGCGTACCCGCATCTACGAAGCGGCCGTGCGCAAACACGAAGACGCTATCGCTTCCAAGCGCAAAAGCCTCGTTTCCACAGGTGACCGCTCCGCCAAGATCCGTACCTATAACTACCCCCAGGGCCGTATTACCGATCACCGCATCGGCATGACGGTATATAATATGGATACCTTCATGAACGGGGAGATCGGGGAAATGATAGAAACCCTCCAGTTTGCCGAAAATGCTGAAAAGATGAAATCCGGCGATCAGATGGTAATGTAACCTTAATGTTGCAGGAAACAACAATTTGCCAGTACGGCTGTTATTATCCATACAACAGTTCGGGATCAGCTAATGACAGTCATTATACCTGTATCATATCTTTTCATTCCATCTTAAACATTTCAACATGTTGGACCAATTATTACAACTGGTGCGCGACAACGCCCAGGAAACCGTAGTGGCGAACCCCGCCATTCCCAATGAGCAAAATGAAGCGGTGATCAGCGAAGCCAGCGGTACTATCGCAACCGGACTGCAGGACGCCCTTGCCAGCGGCAACCTCCGGGAGGTCATGAGCCTCTTTAACGCCGGCGGTGAGGTGGATAACAGCAATCCTGTGGTGAACAACATCTCCGGGAACCTGATCGGCAAACTTCAGGAGAAATTCAACCTCAACGGGGGGAACGCCTCCGCTATCGCCGGTTCGCTTATCCCTGCCGTGCTGGGCTCCCTCGTCCGGAAAACCAATGACCCCGGTGATAACAGTTTCTCGCTCGATGGTATTTTCAGTTCCCTCACCGGCGGCTCCACACAAGGTCTCAATCTCAATGGCATCCTGGGTAAATTTGCCGGCGGTCTGGATAAAGACGGTGACGGGGATGTGGATATGGAAGACTTCAAAAACTTGATCAGCAACGGCGCCAGGCAGCAGCAGGGCGGTGGCGGACTTGGCGGACTGCTGGGCGGCCTCTTCGGAAAATGAACCTCGGTTGGTTGTTTTTGTTAATTTGTTTATTGCTTGTTTTACAGTTGTTTATGCGGGGAAAATTGATCTTGGCAGACTATTTGCTTAGGTTACTAGGTAGTGAAAACAGGCAAGCAAATTTTCTGATAAATCTCTATTAATGTTAAAACTTAACTATGATGAAAAGACGAATGAATGCAATGGTGGCGATAGCGTTGGCCGGAACCCTGATGTTCGGCAGTTGCAGCACCTGGCAGGGAATGGATAATACGAAGAAAGGTGCTGTGATCGGTACCGGCGGTGGCGCAGCTGCCGGCGCGGCCATTGGTAAAGCTGCCGGTAACACGGCTCTTGGGGCCATCATCGGTGCGGCAGTGGGCGGTACCGCAGGGGTGCTGATCGGCAAAAAGATGGATAAGCAGGCGGAAGAGATCAAGAACGAAGTACCCAACGCTACGGTTGAACGTGTAGGAGAGGGTATCAACGTGACCTTTAATTCCGGCGTACTGTTCGGGTTCGACAAATCCGACCTCACCGCTACCGCGCAAAGCAACATCCGTGAGTTGGCAGCTGTGCTGAACAAATACCCGGATACGCATGTTCGTGTAGAAGGCCATACGGACGATACCGGCGCCGATGCTTACAATTACAGCCTGTCCGAACGCCGCGCCAAGTCGGTAGCGAACTACCTGACTGCCCAGGGCGTTGCCTCCGGCCGCGTGCAAACATTCTGGTATGGCGAAACACAACCGAAAGTAGCGAATGACAGTGAAGCCAACCGTGCCCAGAACCGCCGTGTGGAGTTCTCCATCTATGCCAACGAAAAAATGAAGGCAGAGGCGAAGAATGAAGCGGGCAACCAATAGAAGAAGCGTTAGATTTTAATTCTCATAAGCAAATGAAGTCGATCCTCCCGGTTATGCCGGGAGGATTTTTTATACCAGCCTGTCCAGCCCCGCCAGTATTATCCGGCAGGCTGCCCTGATCTCTTCTTCACTGATGATCAGCGGCGGAACGATGCGCAGGCATTGCGGGGCAAACAGGAACCAGTCCGTGATCAGCCCGTTCGCTATACAATAATCGATGACCTTTTTATTCGAGGGAAAGTCTTCCAAGTTCCACCGCAAGCATCAACCCTTTGGAGCGCACTGCCTTGATCTTCGGATGCTGCAGCAGTTGCAGGAAAAGCTGCTCTTTGGCCGCAACCCCGGGGATCAGATCTTCGCTGAGAAGCGCTTTCATACCTGCCAGTCCGGCTGCGCAGGCTACGGGATGTCCGCCGAAAGTGGTGATATGTCCCAAAACCGGTTGATGGGTCAGGCTCCACATCACATCCCGGTTGGCAATGAAAGCGCCCATCGGCATGCCGCCGCCGAGTGCCTTGCCCAGGAGAAGGATGTCCGGCACCATATCATATTGTTCAAACGCCCAGAGGCTGCCGTTTCTGCCCAGGCCGCACTGTATCTCGTCCAGGATAAGGAGGGTGCCGGTTTCCGAGCATTTCTGCCGCAGGGCGCCGAGCCATTCCCGCTGAGGCGCCAATACACCGGCTTCTGCCTGTATGGTTTCTGCGATCACGCAGGCGGTACGCCCGGTTATCGCGGTTATCGCCTCCATGGAGTTGTGGGTGAGGTGCTGTACATCCGGCAGCAGGGGACGGTAGGCATTGCGCCAGTGCTCGTCTCCCATAATGCTGAGCGAGCCTTGTGTAGAACCGTGGTAGCTGTTGCGGAAAGCAATGATCTCCGTGCGGCCCGTGTGGCGTTTGGCCAGCTTCATAGCGCCTTCCACCGCTTCACTGCCGGAATTGGTGAAATACACGCTGTTGAGGCCCGCAGGCAAATGATCCGTCAGGTATTTCGCATAAGCCACCTGCGGTGATTGCACAAACTCGCCATACACCAGCAGATGCATGTAAGTGCCTGCCTGCTCCCGGATCGCTTCCACCACGGCCGGATGGCAATGCCCCACATTACAAACGCTGATGCCCGCTATCAGATCCAGATATCGTTTACCCGCCGCGTCCCACATATACATTCCTTCCGCTTTCACGATCTCCAATGCGAGCGGGGCATCGGACGTCTGCGCCACATGCTGTAAAAAAAGCTGCCTGTTATTCATTGCGTAGTAAGAAAATGGAACTTAAAAGTATAAAGTTAATCCCGATAACAGGCCGCATATTCCTTATTAATTTTTTACTTTTAGCATTCAACTTTTGATGATGCCAGTAATTTTACCAGTAAAAGGAGTAGCTCCGCAGATGGGCGAACATTGTTTTATTGCGCCCAATGCCACGATCGTAGGCGATGTGATCATGGGAAAAGATTGCAGCATATGGTTCAATGCCGTTGTACGCGGGGATGTGAACAGCATCCGGATGGGCGACAAAGTGAATGTGCAGGATGGCGCCGTGATACATGCTACTTATCAGAAAACCAAAACGGTCATCGGCAATAATGTTTCCATCGGGCACAACGCGATCGTGCATGGCTGCATCGTGGAAGATAATGTGCTGATCGGTATGGGGGCTATCGTTATGGACAATGCCCACATCGGCAGTAATACCATCATTGCCGCCGGAGCTGTGGTGCTGGAAGGCACAATTGTGGAAGCCGGCACCATTTACGCCGGCGTACCTGCCAAAAAGGTGAAGAACGTCAGCCAGGAACTGATCCACGGTGAGATCGATCGTATCGCCAATAACTACATCATGTATGCGGACTGGTTCAGGGATCAGGTGTGAGCCATAAAGCGTCCGCGTATGCCCCCCGCTTTCCTGCAAACAGCTGCTCCGGCTATTTAATGGAGGTCATGTTACAAAAAAATGTTATATTGCATAGATAAATTCGCTATCCCTATGAAACGAAAATGGCTCTTGCTCCTCTGGCTGGGTTTTTTACTGGCCGGCTGCGGATCGCAGAAGTATGGTTGCCCCGGCAGCACGTATTATAACAAGAACAACGCAAAGCAGAACGCCAAGGCGTCGAAGCAAATGAAACTATTCTAAATCACGTAGTTATGCGTAAGCTGTGTTGTTTATTGCTGGTCTGCGGATTTTTTGCGAGCGGTTGCCGTACGCAAAAAACCGGCTGCAAGGTACCCAAACGCAATATGGGTGCAGAAAGAATGATGGATGAAATGAGCCAGCCTCAGAAAAAGGGGCTTTTCAGGAGGGGTTAATAATTATTCTCTTCGATACTGTGCCAGATGGCCACATAACTCAGGTAGCGCTCCATATCCAGCTCACCGGCTTCCACCGCTTCTTTTACCGCACATCCCGGCTCATCCAGATGCTGACAGTTATTAAACTGGCAGTCGTTGATATAGGGCTGCATGTCCAGGAAGTAATGTGACAGCTCGGTACGGGAAATATCCACGATCCCCAGTTCGCGGATGCCCGGAGTATCGATCAGTCTGCCCCCGCCCGGCAGGTCGAACATTTCCGCGAAAGTGGTGGTATGCAAACCCTTCCCGCTCCATCCGCTGACATTTTTGGTACGGAGGTCAAGCCCCGGCAATATTTGGTTGATGAGGGTGGACTTCCCCACGCCGGAATGCCCGGAGATGAGGGTGGTCTTGTCTTTCAGCAGCGCTTTTATCTCATCGATGCCGTCGCCGGTATGGGCAGCAGTGAGCACTACCGTGTAGCCGATGCTCTCGTACACCGCTTTCCAATGCTCGAACTTTTCCATTTCCTTTGCTTTGTACACGTCTTTTTTGTTGAAGATCAGTACAACAGGGATGTGATAGGCGGCTGCCGTTACCAGGAAACGGTCGATGAAGCCCTGCGACGTGCGGGGCTCTTTTATGGTGCAGACCAGTGCTGCCTGGTCCAGATTGGCGGCAACGATATGTTTTTTGTGTTTGCCCTGCGGGGAGCTGCGGACGATGTAGTTTTTTCGTTCAGCGATGTCCGTTATCATGGCAATGCCCTGTTCCGCTTCTTCAATGGCAATGGTCACCTCGTCACCCACGGCAATGGGATTCGTGGACGTGATATCTTCATTTTTCTTGAAAATACCTTTCATTCGCGCCTGGAAAACTTCGCCGGTGGCGGTTATAGCAGTGTACCAACTGCCGGTGGATCTATATATCCTTGCTTGCACGGGGCAAAGATACACGAATTGCGGCGTTTCATGAGAAAACGCCATGCGGTCAGGGGAGCCTTTTGAACAGGGTGTACCGCAGGAGGACTTCCAGCAGCAGACAGGCCAGCGCGATCATCGCCAGCGGGAAGAAATGCTCCTGGAACCGTTTGTACGAGGTGATCTCCACCTTTGTACGTTCCAGTTTGTCGATCTCCTGGTAGATATTTTGCAGGGATGCATTATCTGTGGCGCGGAAGTAACGGCCGCCGGTTTCTGTAGCGATCTTCCTCATCAGCGGTTCATCGATCTGTACATCGGTCATCTGCATTTGAACGCTGCCATCAGGCATTGTGGCGGGGGAGGGGGCTTTGCCCGTGGTGCCAACGCCAATGGTATATACCTTGATCTTGTAGGCCTTTGCTATTTCCAGTGCCGTGAGTGGGTCTACGAGCCCGGTGTTGTTCACGCCGTCTGTCAGCAGGATGATGACCTTGCTTTTTACCTTGCTGCTGTGCAGGCGGTCCACTGCCGTAGCCAGTCCCATTCCGATGGCGGTGCCGTCCTGCAGCATGCCGCTGCGGATCTGGATGATCTGTTGTTTCAGCACCGCATGGTCCATCGTGATCGGGCATTGGGTAAAGCTTTCGCCGGAGAAAACAACCAGGCCGATACGGTCGCTGATGCGGCTGTCCACAAATGTCATGGCCGTTTTCTTGGCGGCCTCCATGCGGTTGGGGCGGAGGTCTTCCGCCAGCATACTGCCGGATATGTCAATGCTCAGTACGATATCGATCCCTTCACTGTCGATGCTTTCTGAAGTATTGGATGTTTGCGGGCGGGCCAGCGCGGTCACCAGCGCGGCAAAAGCGATAATGCGCAGCGCCGGCAGCAAGGGGCGGAAGCGCACTTTCCAGGATACCGGTAATCCTTTCAGGCCCTGCAGGGACGATACCTGGAAGGAGCCCTGCCATTTGCGGCCGGCTCTGACCGTCCACCAGATCATCACAGGGATGAGCAGCAGCAGCCAGAAAAAGGCCGGGTGAGCAAATTCAATATTTTTCCAAAGTTCCGCGTTCATCTTTGAATTACTGGTTTGTGCTGTTGTCTGACTGATTGTTTGCTGCCGCAATGGCGGAGGGCTTCGTCCATTCCACGATGGCAATGGCCTTCTGCAGGCAATCTTCATGTTCCTGCGGCGATGGCTGCAGCTTGGCGAATTTTGCCAGGTCCGCCAGCACCAGAATGTTCTGCAGCTTGTCCCGCTGCTGGTTCAATACGGTAACAGGCTTGATGTTCTGCAGCAGTTCCGCGCTCGTTTGTTCCAGTGCGGCAATATGGAACTGCTGTTCAAAATACAACCGCAATATATCGGTGAGCTGCGTGTAATACAATTTCACCTCCGTATTCCAGGTCTTTTCCCGGCCAAGTTGCTCCAGCTGCTCCATGGCCAGCTGGTACGGCAGCTTCGAAGGTTTCGGCGGTTCGGGCGCTGCCGCGGGTTTCCGCTTGCGCCAGAATACGAAATAAAGCACGATCAATGCAATGAGCAGAATGCCCCCAAGCAGGAACGGCCAGTAGTCCAGCAGATTCCAGGATACGCTCCGCAAAGGTTTGATGGGTTTGAAGGCCTTGGTGGTATCTACGGCTACGGTATTTACGTCAATGAAGATCGGATCTGTAAAAACGGAATCATATGAACCATCTGTTACCGAAAACACCTCGAACTTCATCGGCGGCAGTTCCCAACGGCCGGAATCAAAGCTGGTGAGCCTGATCGTTTGCTTCCAGAGTTTCTGGTTTTCATTGGAGCCGGTGGTATCGAGGGAACTGCGTTCCACGATCTCCAGGTGATTCAGGGAATCCGGGAGGTTGGGGAACACCACTTTGATATTTGCGCCTTTAAGCGCATAAAGCATCACTTTGGCGGTAACCGAGATATTCACCGCTTCGCCTATACGAATTTGCGTGGTATCGGGTACTGCCGTTACCTTGAAGTAGTCCTGGTATTGTTCCTGGGCCCTTGAAGAGCTTGCGGCAAGCAGGAGTACCGGCAGTGCAAAAATGAATATTTGTTTCTTTAATCTCATCCGGTGTAACAGTGCGCTGTTTTAAACTTATACCCTGTTAAGGAAAAATGTCTGTAATACTTTCACGTAATCTTCATCCGTGCGAACGCTGATCAGCTCTGCACCGCTTTTCAGGAAAGCGCTCCGGCAATACTGTGCGTGTTGCTGGAACTGCTGTGTATAGTACTCGCGAACTTTCTTGTCGCTGGTATCCACCCATTGCGAAGCGCCTGTTTCGCCATCGGTCATTTTTATCATGCCTACCGGCGGCAATTCCTTATCCCGCGGATCATACACCTGTACGCCTACCACATCATGCCGCTTGGAAGCAATGTTCAGCGCATCCTGGTAATTGCCGGAAAAGAAATCACTGAGCAGGAACACGATGCTGCGTTTTTTGGTGGCATTATTGAAGAAGCGTAATGTTTCGGAGATATTGGTGCCTTTTCGTTTAGGCGTAAAAGATAACAGTTCGCGGATAATGAAAAGGATGTGCGATTTGCCCTTTTTTGGCGGGATGTATTTTTCCATCCCGTCGCTGAAGAAGATCACGCCCACTTTATCGTTGTTCTTGATGGCGGAGAATGCCAGCACGGCGCAAAGCTCTGTGACCAGGCTACGTTTGGAATGCCTGGCGGTGCCGAAGGATTCGCTCTCGCTCACATCCACCAGCAGCATTACGGTCAGCTCCCGTTCTTCCTCGAATACTTTCACAAAGGGATGATTGAAGCGCGCTGTCACATTCCAGTCGATCGAACGTACATCATCCCCGAAGTGATAATCGCGCACTTCGCTGAAGGACATACCCCGGCCTTTGAAGGCACTGTGGTACTCTCCGGCAAAAATGTGATTGGTCAGCCCTTTGGTCTTGATTTCCAGCTGGCGGACCTTTTTGAGTATTTCTGACGTCTCCATGTTTGTTGCAGATTTATGGCACTTCTACCACGTTGAGGATCTCGCTGAGGATGTTCTCGCTGGTCACATTCTCTGCTTCCGCTTCATAGGTCAGCCCTACGCGGTGGCGCATAACATCGAAGCACACACTGCGCACATCTTCGGGAATAACATATCCCCGGCGGCGCATGAAAGCATATGCCTTGGATGCGAGGGCCAGGTTGATGCTGGCACGGGGCGAGCCGCCATAAGCGATCAGCGGTTTCAGCTTCGCCAGTTTGTATTCTTCCGGATTACGGGTGGCAAATACCACGTCGATGATATATTTTTCGATCTTTTCATCCATATATACCTCGCGTACAAGCTTGCGGGCTTCCAGGATTTCCTGCGGTTGCACAACGGGCTGTATTTTGATATGCCCGTCCGGTTGCAGGTTCTGGCGGATGATATGACGTTCTTCTTCCTTGGTCGGGTAACCGATGACCACTTTCAGCATGAAACGGTCTACCTGCGCTTCAGGCAGCGTATAGGTGCCTTCCTGTTCGATCGGGTTCTGGGTGGCCAGCACGAGGAAAGGTTCTTCCAGCTTGAAGGTGGTATCGCCGATGGTCACCTGCTTTTCCTGCATGGCTTCCAGCAGGGCGCTCTGCACTTTTGCCGGGGCACGGTTGATCTCGTCCGCCAGAATGAAATTGGCGAAGATGGGCCCTTTACGCACCATGAATTCATTGCGCTGCTGGTTGTAGATCATGGTACCTACAACGTCGGCCGGCAAAAGGTCCGGCGTGAACTGGATACGGGAAAACCGGGCATTGACAGCTGATGACAGCGTTTTGATAGACAGCGTTTTGGCCAGTCCCGGCACACCTTCGAGCAATACGTGGCCCTGTGCCAGTAAACCGATCATTAGTCTTTCTACCATGTACTTCTGGCCCACGATGGCTTTGTTGATCTCCAGGTTCAGAAGATCAACGAAAGCACTGGCCTGATGGATCTTTTCATTGAGTTGACGGATATCGTACGATGTATTTTCCATGTATGTGCATTTCGAGTTTGCTAAAATACGTTTTCTGCTCCTAAACTTCTGCCGGTAAGGGTCGGGCGCCGTTAAAATGCTGTTAAATCATCCCCCGGAACGGCTTTCCCGGTAAGCAGATATGAGTTAAAAAAAATTCCAATTTAATAAAGCACTTTGATATTTACGTCAATTTTTTAGGTAAACCGTACATTTGTCGCCGTTAACCGGCTGCAATCGGTATGCCATAGATCAATAAAACCAACGAATGAACAACGACGACTTTGATATAAGATGGAAAAAGGTGGAGACAATGCTGGCGGAACGCTTCGGCAAAACCCCGAATATGGAGGCTATCCTGATGCTGGTAGGGATACAGGAACTGAACAGCGTCAAAAAGAAATTCACGAAGGAGCAGAAGCAGGACCTCATGCACATTGCTGTTTGCACCCTGCTGAGCCAGAGCGGGTACTTTGAACCGGAAGGCCGGGATAAGGACGGGTGGCCCCATTTCAAAGAGGTCAGTCCCGTTCCGAAAATGGAGCTGGAAGAGCAGGAAAGGTTCCTCAAAGAACATGTGATCGCTTATTTCGAAGAATAGAAACATATGCCGAGAGCTTTACTCCTTTCATTTTTGCTTTTCGCCGCTTTCGCGGCCAGTGCCCAGCGCAACCGGAAGGTGATCGTATCAACGGACCACGGCACCATGGTGATCCGGTTGTATGACCAGACGCCTTTACACCGGGATAACTTTATCAGGCTGGTGAAGAAGCGCTTTTATGACAGCCTTCTTTTCCACCGGGTGATCGGGAATTTTATGATCCAGGGCGGGGACCCGGATTCGAGACGGGCGAAAGCCGGCGCACAACTTGGGAACGGCGGTGTGGGATATACGGTTCCTGCGGAGTTTCAGCTGGACCTGTTCCATAAAAAAGGGGTACTGGCAGCGGCGCGGGACAATAACCCGGCAAAGGCGTCCGATGGCTGCCAGTTCTATATCGTACAAGGCAAGAAGTTCACGGACGGGCAGCTGGACACCCTGGAGCAAACCCGCCTGGGTGGCCGCAAGATCCCGGTAGACCAGCGGGAGGTGTATAAACAGATTGGAGGAACGCCGCATCTGGACCAGCAATACACGGTGTTTGGCGAAGTAGTGAAAGGGCTTTCGGTGATAGACAGCATCGCCGCGGTGAAGACGGATGCGAACAACCGGCCCCTGCAGGACGTGCGGATGCGGCTGCGTCTGAAGAAGAAGTTTTTATTTTTCTGAACATAATCTTTCTTTATTTTTACCGCTCAAAATCAAAATCAACATGAATTTTCCGTCACAGTTACGTTATACCAAAGACCATGAATGGGTTTTGCTGGAAGGGAATACTGCGAAGATCGGTATCACGGATTTTGCTCAGCGTGAGCTGGGCGATATCGTATTCGTAGATATCAATACTATCGGCAAATCCCTGCAGGCAGAAGAGATCTTTGGTACGGTGGAAGCGGTAAAAACCGTTTCAGACCTGTTCCTGCCGGTATCCGGCACAGTTTTGGAGATCAATCCACAGCTGGAAAGCAATCCTGAACTGGTGAACAGCGATCCGTACGGCGAAGGCTGGATGGTAACCGTTCAGGTAAGCAATCCCGCGGATGTTGAAGCGCTGCTGACCGCAGATGCTTACAAAGCATTGGTGGGTGAATAAAAGATGAATGAGACTAATACGAATAGTAAACCATCGCAAAATATGAGGATGATCCGTTATTATCTGCCAGCAATGGGATGGATCATCCTCATCCTTTTTTTATGCACGATGCCGGGCTCTTCCCTGCCTTCTTCATCGTTGTTTGACCAGT
The DNA here is from genome assembly GCF_008086345.1 of Chitinophaga sp. XS-30. Taxonomy (NCBI): domain Bacteria; kingdom Pseudomonadati; phylum Bacteroidota; class Chitinophagia; order Chitinophagales; family Chitinophagaceae; genus Chitinophaga; species Chitinophaga sp. XS-30. The sequence goes on from NZ_CP043006.1 coordinate 1,318,113, forward strand.
TGCATGTGGACAAGATCGTGCATTTCTTTTTGTTCGGCGGAACGGTGATCCTGCTGGCATACGGGTATTACCGGCAGCGGCAGGGGATCAGCGGATGGGCATTGCTGGCCATTGCGCTGGTGGCGGGTTTATATGGACTGATCATTGAGTTCATACAGAAGTATTTTACCGTGAACAGGAGTTTTGAGATCATGGATGTGGCTGCTGATACTGCGGGGGCACTTATGGGGGCCCTGATCTTTCAGGTTATCGGCAAAAGGGTGCTGAAAAAATGATCTTCATATAATATGCAGGAACAGGATAGGATGATGCGCTCAAATGAGCGCTTTTTTTATGCCAGCCATGCAGAATGTCCGAATTTCGGAGAGTACATTAACCGGGAGTGATAATTTCTCGGAATTGATGTTTTAAATTTGGCAACAGCAGTGAATTCCCCTAATTTTATCCGGATAGTTTTTGTTAACTTCTTAAGAATCATAGCATTCCTATGGACATAGGTCCCACCATCAGAAAGCTTCGTGAAGCCAGAAATATCACCCAGGAGTATATGGCATCACGGCTGAATATTGGCGTTACGGCATATGGCAATATCGAACGAAGTGATGTAAAACGACTGCCGGTAGAGCGGGTTTTTGAGATCGCGGCGATATTGCAGGTACATTATTCCGAGATATTTGGCGGCCCGGAGAAGGAGATGCCGGAGGAAAAACGGTTCAAGATGGATGCCTGTGTTCTCGCGATGATGGAATACTTCAGGAAAGACAAGCAGTTACTTTGCGATATGCTGAACGCGTACAAGGAGATTCACATGGGTGTTGATGCCATGCTGCAGGAGCATATCAATGCTTTGAACCGGATCATGAAGATGCAGGTAGAGATACATCAGAGCCTCATCGCATCGGCGAAACAGTCGCGGAACTGAACGTTGGCGGTAGTGCTTTCCGGCTGTTGATGTGTTCGGGGAATCTCCGGATGGGGGTGTTGCGGGTGAAAGTGTTAGGGGGAATACCCGGATTGGGTATTGTGCGTAAATGTGTTCGGGAAAATCCCCGGATTGGGTGTTGTGGGTGGAGGTGTTCGGGGGAATCTCCGGATCGCATATTGTGCGTAAATGTGTTCGGGGAAGTCCCCGGATATCGCATGCTGTGTTATCTGCTGGCAAGGGGGACAAGGGAAAGCTGTGCGCTGGAGAAGGGCCGGGAAGAACGCCCGCCCGCGGCCTCTACCCTAGAATTGCAGCTTGAAACTGCCGAAGATGCCGAACCTTTTCTCATAAGGCTCCTCGGGCAACGGTTTGGGGGCCAGGCGCCAAACAAAATCAACCCGTATGAACTTGAGTATGTTCTCGATACCGGTACCTACTTCAAGGTATGGATTGCTTTGCAGCGTCTTGAAAGGATAGCCGTGATTGAGGTTCAGCGCCTGGTTGTCGGTTGACAGCTTGCCGATGATACCTTTGGCGGTCCAGAATTGCCGCAGCTTCAGCTTGCGCACCAATGGGATATAATTAAAGATGCCATTGCCCAACGAATGCTCCACATTGAAACCCGCATATTCGTCACTCAGGAATTCGAAGCGGTTCATCATGTTGAAAGCATATTTGTTGTAGTAGTAGATTTCGTTGCCGGGGTGTATTTCCAGCAAAGGATAAGGCATGGCGGATCCAAAGATCTTGCCGCCGAACACATTGTAGTAGAAACTGCCGAAGGGCGGCAACTTCACATAATCCGATACGGTAAAGGCTGCTTTATGATAGTGATAACTACTTTTCGCAATACCCTTAACACCCATCGCATACTTCAATTCCACGATCGGATATTTGCTGCCCAGGCTGAAACGGTAATAATTGCCCTCCAGGAATTCTTCGCGGAATGCATACCGAAGTTTTACCGCCACCTCCATGTTCGTCATGGGATCCAGCCCATTTCCGTTGTGAGGATACAAGCCGGCTGCCGGCAAAGGGTCGAACGGCATGAACTGTTTATGTACCAATGAAAAGTGATGGGAGAATCCGGAATAGTATTCTTTATAGAACTCCGCACGCTTTTCATCTATCAGCATAAATTTCTGCGGAACATTGGGTTTACGGATAGCCAGTGAAAAAATGTTGTCTGTCCCCACTTCATCATAATAGGTGGCGCCATTATCCAGGTCCCGCACAAAGGAACCATATACGTACATGCGCGGATGGCGTTTGAGCAGCCACAGGCCCGAAAGCTTTCCTTTAAAGCGGTCATCACCGAAACCATAGGCAAGGTATCCGTTCAGGTACAGGTCCTTATGAAACTGCGGTGTAGTGCCCAGATCCAGGCGCAGCCTGAAACCTTCCAACCGGTTCTGGGAAAACAGGTAAAAATATGGCCCCCATTCCAGCGGCCCGAAGGGTTTGTAACCGGTTGCCAGAAAGCGGATGGTGTTGGAATATTTCTGAAATAACGGGATCTTCTGCAGGGTATCCACCATTTTATAGATCGCCTGCTCATTCTTTGACAGGCTTTCGTGCCGGTTGCTGTTCCAGAAAACATCGGTACGGTTCCGCGCGCTGTCCACCACCACAATATTCTGCGGATACCGTTTCTCAGTGAAAATGTTCGTGGCTGCGGTATCATTGACGACCATATCCTGGTAGGTGGTGGTTTTTCGCCCGATGAACTCGATGCTTTTCGTTGGCTTGGGACTTGGCGTCCAGAAGTCCACAATGAACTTGTCTTTAGCCAGATACCAGCCGCTGCTGTCGGGGAAAGGTTTGAACTCCTGCACCAGGCTTACCTTCCGAACAAAATTGATATTGGCATCCCCCGGCACCGCCATGGTCATTTTCTGGATGGCGTAGGTAGAGTCCTGTACCCAAAGTTCCCCGGCAAAAACGTTCTCACCCCTGCGCCTGGGCTCAAAGTTCATTTTGATGAACCGCTGGTTATGAACATATTGTGTATCCGTGATACGATAGTTATAAAAAGTGGCGCCGCTGTTGCTGATCGGGCTCACGAAACTTTTATCGAATACCGGGATATAATTGTCATATATGTTGATGTTCTGGTACATGCCGCCGAGGAACTTCGTCACACTCTCATTGTCAAGACCCGAGGTACGGCTGGCCTTGATCACTTCCTTCGTTTTCTTCGGATTGCGCTGAAAATAATAGTCCGAGATGCTTTCCGTGAGGAACACCGGCAGGAAGGGCTGGTTTTCGGTGGTGCTGTCAATATTCTGAAGGATAAAGGAAAAGGGCTTGGTGAAACGATTGCGGGATAACTTGGTGGTATTGAGGTTCTTGATGTCCAGTTCGAGTTTATTGTAGATCTCATATTTATAGCTGGCCAGCCGGTCGTAGTTATTATCCGGCTTCCGCCGGATAATATGCCGGAGCAGGATCAGCGCGAAATTCACATTCGCTTTTACCTCGTATTGCTTGAGCGAAACATCACCGCGGCTGATCTCGAAATGAATGGTTTGCTCCCGGAGGGTGCGGTCTACATACATCACCGTGCGCTGATAACCCATAACCCTCACCAGCAGAGAGTCCGCCGGTATGGCCGTCAGGTCGAAGATATAAGCGCCTTCTGCATCGGTGACCATGCCGGTATTGGTGCCAACAAACTGTAATGTGGCAAAAGGGATCACTTCCTGGGTATGCGCATCTTTAACAATGCCACTGATCTTATATTGGGCGCTAAGGGGGAAGAAGCTGATGATGCAAATAACAAAAGCTATGGTTCGTTTCCAGCCAGTCATACACGAGGCAAATTAGATATTTTCATATTAACAACATTAGATCAGGTCCAAAAGCGACAGTTTTATAACAAAATTCAGGTTATGGTGCCTCCTGCCTGGTTGAAGACGGACGAGCCGCCGTTTTATTGTATGATGGCAGGTTACCTTAAAGTAACCCTCAAAGCGGCTGCTTTGCAAACATGACGGATCAGCGCAGCAGCAACCCCTATCTTACTGTCATAATAGTGTGCCAATTTTTGCTAACTTTGATGCACAAAGTGCTTTTCTTATGAACGAGCAACAACATCTCGACACCCTCAGTGACATCAAACGTATCATGGAGCGCTCTACCCGCTTCATGTCCCTCAGCGGCCTCGGCGGTATCGGAGCCGGTATCAGCGCACTTGCGGGTGCATGGGTCGCCAGGAACATCCTGGCGGCTTACAGTGCCTCTTCCGGTAAAAGCGGTTACGAGGCGCTGACCCGCAGCGGCAATGGACCCGAAAGCGACCTGCTGCTCCGGCTTTTCTTGCTGGCATTGGCAGTGCTGGCCGTGGCCCTGGCTTCGGGTTTTTATTTTACCTGGCGCAAGGCCCGCCAGCAGGGGCTTCCCGTCTGGGATACCTCGGCCCGGAAAGTCTTTATAAACCTGGCTATCCCCCTGGTAGCCGGCGGCTTGTTCATCCTGGGTCTGCTGTACAACCATCTGCCCGGACTGGTAGCGCCTGCCTGTCTCGTGTTTTACGGCCTGGGGCTCGTGAACGCCAGTAAATACACGGTGACGGACATACGTTACCTTGGGCTGGCGGAGATACTCCTCGGCATCATCGGCCTGTTCTGGCTCTATAACGGACTGGTTTTCTGGGCCCTGGGTTTCGGCGCCCTGCATATTATATACGGAGCACTGATGTGGTGGAAGTACGAGCGTATCCCCGCCGAAAAATAATCGCTGCTTGTCCAATAAAAGTATGGTCATGAATCCGATCGGTAACCTGAACAAAATATTCGAAAGCCGCATACGCCTGGGGGTGATGAGTGTGCTGATAGTGAATGAATCCGTCAGCTTCAACGATCTCAAGGAAATGCTGGAAGTGACGGACGGTAACCTTGCCTCACATCTCTCCACACTGGAAGAGAACGGCTATATCAAGGTGCACAAAGGCTTTATCGGCAGAAAGACCAATACCACCTATTCCATCACCAAATCCGGCGATAAGGCATTCAGGGGCCATCTGGCCGCACTGGAAGCCATGATCAGATTCAGCCAGTAAAAATTTCCCATATGTCTTCTTTCACCCGAACCATCACCCGGCGCCTGCAAAGTTTTGCCTTCGCATTCAGCGGACTGGGGGCTTTTCTGCGCAGCGAACCCAACGGCCGCATCCACCTCGCCGCCACCCTTGTTGTGCTGATCCTCGGGGCAATACTGCATTGCAGCACAGGTGAATGGGCTTTGCTCCTTATCGTGATGGCCATGGTGTGGGTGACCGAACTGCTTAATACCGCTATTGAAAAGATAATGGACCACCTCAGTCCCGAACAGCATCCCCGCGTAAAATGGATCAAAGACGTGGCTGCCGGTGCGGTACTGATAGCGGCTATCGCCGCCCTCGCTGTTGGCGGGCTGATCTTTATCCCCAAATTATGATCTCCGGATCAGGCGCCTGCCTAAAAAAAGATCGGGTGTATCCAGACAGATACACCCGATCTTTTTTATAATCAATGCAGTTATTAAAAATCAACACCCAACGCAAAGTAAAGCATGGGTTTACCGCGGAAGAAACCGGTCATCGGCCAGCCTGCATCGAAGCGGGCAAAATAGCCCAGCAGCGTAGTTCTTGCGCCAAACCCGTAACCACCTACGAAAGGACCGAGGAAACCTTCCTTGATCCGTACTGTAATACCATCCTGACTGGTGTAAGTGGTATAGTTGGCATCCTTGAAGCTCAGCTTCTGATTCCATGCCGTACCGATATCCACAAAAGAGGTCAGCTGGAAATTCCGGAGGAACGCCGAGTTAATGGGTTTGTCTATGAAAGTGGTGAACACCGGCAGGCGTAATTCCGTGTTCATCAGCATAACATTGTTGCCGTTTTTGATATTCTGCTTGTACCCGCGAAGATTCACCGCCAGCGTCTGGTACGCATATGTATCGTTATTCATCGGGGTATTGGTGTGGATGGATGGCGTGAACATCCAGTTATCTACACCGCCCAGGAAGTAAATGAGCTTGCGGGTGCCCCAGGAAAGATCCGCCGCAAAGCGCGTAGCCCAGATGAAGTTACGCTTGATCTCCACATAGTGACGGAAATCAACGCCCATGTTGTAAGTAAACTTGCCCTTCGGCACATTCTCGTTGAATAACGCCGTACGGTTGCCGGATATCTGGGACATCAGGTCCGCATATATCTTGTAACGTGTTCCCTTGAAGATATTGATCGCCGGGTTGAGCGTATTGTCATGCACATATTCCAGGCGGCCCATCGCGTAGGTTTCCTTGTAGTTCGGCTCCTTGAGGGACAGCTCGTCGTTCGCCAGAATATCCAGATCATCAGTACGCATGCCTACGGTCAGGCGAAGGCTGCGTACCACATCAAACGGGTAGCGCACTTCCAGCTGGTAGATATTCGTCTTGTTCTTCACCGGGTAACCAACGTAGGAGTTATCCACCTGTACGCCGAGTTCACCTTTATCCACTTTGCGGTAATAGGTCAGCTTATAATCGAATCGTTTTTTCAGATAGCCGAAGGAGAACATGTACTCGCTGCCATCCAGTCCTGACGGAACGCGGAAGGCCCCGCTGAATTTGTAATCTTCCATGAGATCGCTCACACCGATGCGGATCAGGCCGTTGACGGGGTCAGTAAGCCGGATGGGTGATTGCGGCCGGCCGCCGAACGGCTGGTACCGGTTCATCAGCACCGAATTATCCAGTTGCGCTACCAGGTAATCCGATGAGAACCTCAATTTATAAGCGCTCAGCCTGGCTGATCTGAGTATCGGGGGCTCTTTAGGTTCCGGTTCGGAGGCTTCCGCCAGAATGGAAGAATCCACCGGTTCATTGGCAAATTCGCTCTGGAAGAAATCGGCTTGTTTTTTTGCCGTATCCTGCTGATAATAGCTCGGCAGTCCCATTTTAATGCTGTCTTCCCGCATTTTGCCGGCCATGAAACGCGTTGGCCTGGCCGTTACGTTCCTTCTGCGGAGGGTGTTCGTATCTACTTTCAGTTTGTACAACCGTTTGTAGTCGCCTACCTGTATGACCTCGGACACCAGTCCCTGGTCCCCGGCAATGCGGGATTCCCGGATACCGTACTGGTAATTGGTGATGGGGAATACATAGGTTGAATCATTCGTGATAGTGATCACCTGCATGGAATCCGGTGCCGTAGCGCCATATTCTGCCAATGCAGAGTCCAGCTCAAGCTGATCAGGGTTGTGGAGAATGTCCGCCCCGACATAAAACAGCGAATCCACTCCTGCCCTTTCCGCCTTGAAGAAGCCGGCATAACGGTTGTTGATACCATTGGCATCGCTTACAAAAGTGAAGTGGGTGGTATTGTATTGAACAGGCATACGGGCATTGCCGTAAGCCAGGTTTGTCAGTTGGGAGATCTGTTTTTCGGAAGACTTGTTCCAGTTATCGATCAGGAAGATGTTGTAATTGTTATGCGGCAGCACCGTGTCTGCGCTCCTGGCCCTGGGCGAAGGGCGGTTGGAGGAATAGATGATCCCGCTCTTGCCGGGGAAAGCCACGAAAGAAGGGTCGAGGTCATCATACACATCATTGGTGATCTGCTCCGTTTTACCGTTGCTGATGCTGTAGGTAAAGATGTCCGTATGCCCGTTCTTTACTGCGGACAGCAGCAGGGAGTTATCGAATTCGAAGAAATATTTCATATCTATCACCCGGTCGAATTGCGGGAGGTCCTGCCGGATCTTGATCTTTGTGATGAGGTCGTACACCAGCAGCTTGTTCTTGCCTTCGTGTTCATAAATGACGGCAAGGCGGTTGCCTTTCTGGTTCCAGGCGAGGAGGGGATAGTTGGGATCGAGTTTCGATGTCAGCTGTCTTACACCGCTTTTCAGCAATACCTTATTGGTTCTCCAGCCCTGGTTGATCTCCACCTGGTAGAGGCCTTTGGTATATTTGATCACCGCGTAGGTATTGTTCTTCGGGTTAGCCTGATAGCGGTAGTAATCTGTTTTTTTGGTCACTTCGTTGGAGATCACACCGGTGCCGCGGGTAACCTGGCGTCTGCGGCGGTTATCTTCCTGGTAGCGCTTGAGGGTATGCATCATGAAATCCTGCTGCGCCTTTTTTGGTGTCATACGCAGTACCTGCTCAAAGCCTTTTTTCAATCCGCGGTTGATGCGGGTGATATACATGAGGTAGGGAACAGCGTCCCTGCCGTATTTTTCCTGTACATAATACCAGAAAGCCTGGCCTGCCAGCAGCGGTTTGTCGTATGAAAGCTGGTTGAACGTACGGTATTTGCCGGATACCATGATGGCTTTCAGCTCTTCGTCCAGTTTGGGATTCCAGTTCTCGGCGGCGTATGCAATAAAGCCATCTGTAAACCAGTTGGGAAAATCCATCAACACCGCATTGCCCGCAAATTCTCCGATATCTTCCCCGAACAGCAGGGTTTCCAGCATTACCCGGGCAATGCCCTGGCGGATCTGGCGGCGGAGATTCTCATGATCGCCATCGAAATATACCAGTAATTTATTGCCGACGAGTTTGGTCACCCCGCCGGTATTCTGCCAGTCGATACCAATCCCCACATTGGATTGCTTGAACTCGCCGAAGCTGTTGTAGACCACAATATTCACCTTCGAGCGAAAGGTAAATTCCATGAACTCTTCCATGGAGGGCAATTCTTTCTCCGCGGTCTGTGCCACGTATTTACCAAGTTCAAGGCCGTTCTGGGAAAAATAGGTATTAAAATGACGGGTGGTATAGAAACGCCATTTGAAATTCTTGTGTTGAACCCTGTTTTGCCCGAACTCCACTGTATTAGTTTGCGCCTGAACGTGAAACGTGCCAATCAATAGGATACCAAAGAAAAAGAATGACCTGGTAATAAATCGGTTCATACGGAAAGTATTGATAATATTGTGTTCTGAATTAAAATTAGCAAAAATCGGTCAACAATGTTTGAAATCAAATATTTCACGGTTAATCCCCTCCAGGAAAACACGTACGTCCTTATAAACGACAAAAAGGACTGTATCATTATAGATCCGGGCTTTTATTATCAAAATGAACGGGAAGAATTCCTTCAATTCATACGGGAAAACGGCCTGAAGGTTGTCCGCCTGCTCAATACGCACTGTCATCTCGACCATATTTTCGCCAATAGCCTTGTGGCAAAGACCTTCAGTGTGGGGCTGGAGATCCACCGGAAAGACCAGGTGGTGCTGGACCGGTCGCCCCAGTCTGGCATCATGTACAACCTGCCTTTTGAGCCTTCTCCGATGCCCAAAAGTTACCTGGAAGAGGGAGATAAAGTGGTGCTGGGAGATGATGTGCTGGAAGTATTGCTGACGCCCGGGCATTCACCGGGCAGTATTTCCTTTTACTGCGCCGCACAGCAGTTTGTGATCGCCGGGGATGTGCTGTTCAGGCAGAGCGTTGGCCGGTCCGACTTCCCGGGCGGGAATTTCGATACCCTGGCCCGCAGCATCCGGGAAAAGCTGTACAATCTGCCCGATGAAGTGGTGGTCTATCCCGGCCATGGCCCCTCTACCACCATTGGATTTGAGAAGGAACACAACCCCTTTGTTCCGGAGGACCCGAACACGAGATTTGCATAACCGGCTGTTTGTCAATCTTTCGCATGAGATATCAGGGCTTGCGCAACAACAGCCGCCTGAAATCGCCCCTTTCCATCCAGCCGGTAACGGCCATGTATATACCCAGCCCCACGAGGCCGCAGGCATGTACCGTCCAGATACCCGGCTGCAGCGACCGGATATAATGGTGGACGATGTAAATGCCCGAAGCCAGCAGCAGGAAGAACAAGACCCGTTTCGCATCATAAGGCACCGGGTAGTATTTCTGCCCCAGCAGGTAGGAAACCATCATCATAAAGGCATAACAGATAAAAGTGGCCCAGGCGGAACCGGTGTAGCCGAAGTAGGGTATCCACCAGATATTCAGCAGAATGGTAATAGCGGCACCGGCCAGCGTGATGTAAGCGCCGGTCATATTCCGGTTGGTAAGTTTATACCAGATGGACAGGTTGTAATAAATGCCCAGGAACACCGTGCCCATGGTAAGGATCGGCACAATGTTCAGCCCCTCCGCATATACCGGGTCTTTCCGGGTGATCAGTACTTTCCACACATCCAGGAACAGGGCCACCACGAGAAAGACCGCCCCGGAGGCTATGGTGAAGAATTTCATCACACGGGCATAGGTAAAGCGGGAATCCTCATTTTTGCTCTGGTTAAAGAAGAACGGTTCCGCACCCATCCGGAACGCCTGTATGAAAATGGTGATCAGCATCGCCAGTTTATAATTGGCGCCAAAGATCCCAAGTTCTGTGAGCTTCTCTTCTGCCGGCAGGGTAGACACCTTGGTGTACACCAGCCTGCTCAGCATTTCATTGATCATCCCTCCGAATCCCACGATCACCAGCGGCATGCTGTAACGCATCACATCATTCCATAACTGTTTGTCGAACAACCAGCGGAAAGCCGTCACCTCGCGGTAAAGGAACACCAGTGCAAAAAAGCTGCCCAGCATATTGGCGATCAGGATGTAACCCACCCCGAAAGAAGCGTTGTACCAGCTAAACAGCGGATTACCGGCAAATTTCGGGCAGATGATGAGGAAGAAGATCGTGAACAGTATCTGCGTGATGATCGTCAGTACCTTTACCAGCGCATATTTACGCGGCCGGCCTTCCTGGCGCAGCCTGGCGAAGGGAAGGGTGGCGAGCGTGTCGAAGAAGATGATCCAGGCCATGTAGACGACATAATCCTCCCGCCCGGAGATCTCCAGAAAATCTGCCAGCGGCCTGGCTCCTGCAATGATCAGCACGGTGAGCACCGTGGTGGACACGAACAGCGAGATGCAAAGCGTATTGTAAAGCTTCGTTTTGTCGGTTAGCTGTACAAAGCGGAAATAGCTGGTTTCCAGCCCGTAGGTAAATAAAATGTTCAGGAAAGGGATGGCGGCATACACCTGGGTAATGACCCCGAACTCGTCCGGCGAAAATATGCTGGTGAAAAATAGCTGGAGGATAAAGCCGAGAAACCTGGCCGTTATTGTTGGCAGGCCATACCAGATGGTCTGGCCCGCAAGTTTTTTGATACTTCCCAAAACGCTGATTTTGTGCTAAAATTAATCGTTTCCAAATTGATTGCGGCGGTTGCTTTTCTTTTCGCTTATGCGTTTCTTGAATTGCAGCCTTTTCTCGATCATCGCTTTCGTCGGTTTTACCTTGATCCGTTTTTTCGGGACGATCAGTGCCTGCTGCAACAACCGGCTCATCTTTTTAATGACCTCCACCTTGTTGCCCAACTGGCTGCGTTCCGTCTGGGACCGCACCTGCAGCAAACCTTCGGCATTCAGCCGGTCGCCCAGTTTCTCCATCAGCCGCGCTTTCTGCTCTTCCGTGAACACCGCTGAAGCAGCGATATCAAAATAGCCTTCCACCATGGTTTCCACCTTGTTCACGTTCTGGCCTCCCTTGCCGCCGCTGCGCGCCGTTTTGAATTTTATTTCCGATGATATGTCAGGCATAAAGCATTGCTTATCTTTAAACACAAATTTAAAGGGAATACACGGAATAAATATTAACTGATGAAAGCGGGCATGGCGCAAGCGACGCACACTGGAATGATTATTCACCATGCGAGATGCCATGTGACCGCTAAAAAGCAATTATAAACACATGAAAGCGGTGATACAAAGAGTGGCAAATGCGGCGGTAACCATCAACGGTGTGGTGAAATCGGCCATACAGCAGGGCTTGCTGGTGCTCGTGGGGATAGAGGATGCAGACGGTGCGGAAGATATCACCTGGCTCAGCAGCAAGATCGTGAACCTGCGCATCTTTAATGACGATAATGGCGTTATGAACCGGAGTGTGCTGGAAACCGGCGGAGACATCATCCTCGTCAGCCAGTTCACCCTTCATGCTTCCACGAAAAAAGGCAACCGCCCTTCCTATCTCAAAGCCAGCAGACCGGAAGTGGCCATTCCGCGCTACGAAAAAATGAAAGCGCAGCTGGAAGCGGACCTGGGCAAGCCCGTTGGCTCCGGGGAATTCGGCGCAGATATGAAAGTTTCCCTGCTGAATGACGGCCCCGTTACCATCATCATCGATACAAAACACCGCGAGTAACCTTCATCAAAAAAAAGAAACGATTATGACCATCAAAGAAGCCCAGGAGCAGGTGGACCAATGGATCAACACCACCGGCGTACGGTACTTTTCCGAACTAACGAATATGGCGATATTAACGGAAGAAGTGGGAGAAGTGGCCAGGATCATCGCCCGGCAGTATGGGGACCAGTCATTCAAAGAATCGGATAAGCATAAGGAGCTGGCTGATGAGCTGGCAGACGTGTTCTGGGTAGTGCTTTGCCTGGCCAACCAGACGGGTATTGACCTGACCGCCGCGCTGGAGAAAAATTTCGATAAAAAGAACATCCGGGATGCTACCCGGCATAAGGACAATGAAAAACTCAGATAGCAAGCATTATACAAGTAGTTAATTAATATAATACGTCTTTTCAAAATTCAAATTTATCTTTGCGCGACTATGGCAACAGATCAGAATAAATTCCAGGCGATCATTTCGCATTGTAAAGAATACGGTTTCATCTTTCAGTCCAGCGAGATTTACGATGGATTGAGCGCAGTATATGATTATGGCCAGTATGGTGCTGAGCTGAAGAAGAACGTTCGTGATTACTGGTGGAAGAGCATGACGCAGATGCATGAGAATATTGTGGGGATCGATTCTGCGATCTTCATGCACCCCACGATCTGGAAAGCTTCCGGGCATGTGGATAATTTCAGTGATCCGATGATCGATAATAAAGACAGCAAGAAGCGTTATCGTATAGACCATCTGATCGAAGCCCATGCGGAAACCCTGCCTGAACCGGCCGGCGCTGCATTGATACAGAAGATGGAAGACCTGCTGAAAGAAAATGATTATGCCGGCCTGAAAACACTGATAGAAGAAGAGAAGATAAAGTGCGCCGTAAGCGGCACCAGCAACTGGACGGAAGTACGCCAGTTCAACCTGATGTTTTCCACCCAGTTGGGCAGCGTAGCCGAAGACGCCAGCGAAATATACCTGCGCCCGGAAACCGCGCAGGGCATTTTCGTGAATTTCCTGAATGTGCAGAAGACCGGCCGTATGAAGATACCTTTCGGTATCGCGCAGGTGGGCAAGGCTTTCCGCAATGAGATCGTAGCCCGTCAGTTCGTATTCCGGATGCGGGAATTCGAACAGATGGAAATGCAGTTCTTCATCCGCCCCGGCACCCAGCAGGAGTGGTATGCCTACTGGAAGGAAGAGCGCATGAACTGGCACAAAAGCCTCGGCCTTAAACCGGAGCACCTGCAATACCACGATCACGTAAAGCTGGCGCATTATGCTGATGCAGCTGTGGATATCGAATACAATTTCCCGATAGGGTTCAAGGAAGTGGAAGGGATCCACTCCCGCACGGATTTTGACCTGAAGCAGCATCAGCAATACTCCGGCAAGAAGATGCAGTATTTTGATACTGAGATCAATCAGAATTATATTCCTTACGTCATTGAAACTTCTATCGGTCTGGACCGTTGCTGCCTGATGGTGTTAAGCGAGGCTTATGAAGAGCAGGACCTGAGCACTGCGGAAAAAGCGGATAGTCGTGTTGTATTGAAATTCCCCGCGAAACTGGCGCCCATTAAACTGGCTGTTTTCCCCCTCACTAAAAAAGATGGCCTGCCGGAACTGGCAAAAGAACTGATGGCAGACTGCAAAAAGAATTTTTATTGCTATTATGAGGAGAAGGATAGCATCGGTAAACGCTACCGCCGCCAGGATGCCATCGGCACACCTTTCTGCGTAACGGTAGACCACCAGACCAAAGAAGACGGCACCGTAACCATCCGCCACCGGGACAGTATGGAGCAGGAGCGTATTCCCATGAGCAGCGTGAAGGAACTGGTGATGAAAGCGGTGATGGATTAAGGGCGTATTCACCGTGCAGACCAGCCTCAAGCGGTACAGATTTACCCACGAAAGGACGTTTTGAGCCTTAAGAAGAACCTGCAAGCCGTGCCTGTAACTGCATTGTGGTCGCAGTAAGAGAGCGGATTGACCTTTCTGTTCATTCCCGCATCACCCATACAGTTCCAGGTGAACATCATGCCGGTCATACCCCATGGCCTGTATCTTCTGCCGTGCTTCATCGATCATGGCTTTCCAGCCGCAGAGGTAGAAATGCGCCGGCCTTTTGTCCGCCAGCAACTCCTCGTACACAGCATGCACATATCCTTTCCGGCCGCTCCAGGACGGGTCGCGGGATAAAGTGGGAATGTACTGGAATCCCGGCATCTCCTGTTGCAATTGCATCATCTCCGCCTTGTACAGCAGGTCGCTTTCCTTCCGGGAGCCGGAGATCAGGTAAATATCAGGGTGTTCGATGCCGTGCAGCCTGAGGTGATGCAACATGGAGCGGAAAGGCGCAATGCCGGTACCGGTGCAGATGAGGAAAATGTCACGGTCCATCGTCTCCGGCAGCACGAAATGGCCAAGCGGCCCCCGCAAGGTCAGCTCACTGCCTTCTTTTACTTCCGTAAAGAGGTAAGTGGAGCCGGCCCCTCCTTCCAGTAATACGATCACCAGTTCGATCTCGTTACTGCCGTTGGGATGGGAGGCGATGGAGTAGCTCCGCCATCGTTTATTTTTCTGTTCGTGGATCGGCAGGTCCAGGGTCACAAACTGTCCGGGTTTAAAATCAAACTTGTCTTTTTCGGTAACGCGGATCCAGAACCTTTTCGTGTTATGCGTTTCGTCCACGATCTTCGTGACCACGCCTGTTTGCCATTGTTCCAGCATGCAGCAAGGATTTATGCATTATCTACTCCCTTATCAGATCAGTATCCTATCAATTTACACAAAAATCCAGAATTTATAAAATCGCGGCAGCTGCGCCTGTCCAATATAAAATGCATTATCTTTGCATCCTTCATGAATTTGCAGGGAGTTTTACAGTTGTTTGATCGCGATAACCGTCTGAAATCACTGGCGGCCGGGATCGCCTTGCCCGAACCCCGCTATTTTCACCTGACAGGCCTCTCCGGCAGCGCCGCAAATTTCGTGGCGGCCCATGCCTGGGGCTCAACGGACGCCAATCATCTCATCATCCTGAACGACAAGGAAGAGGCCGCCTACTTTCACAACGACCTGGAGCAGCTCACCGAAGCCCTCGATATCCTTTATTTCCCGGATTCCTTCAAGAAAACCGGCCAGTTCCATGAACTGAACAGCAGCCACAGCATGCTGCGCACGGAAGCGTTGATGAAGTTCACCGGCCGGAACGTCCATAAAAAGATACTCGTTACCTATCCGGAAGCCCTTTGGGAGAAAGTAGCCGGAAATGCCGCGTACAATGCCAATATGGTGCATGTGAAAGTGGGCGAAACATTGAAGGTGGATGAATTGCTGGAAAAGCTGGTGAGCTGGGGCTTCGAACATTCCGATTTTGTTTACGGCCCCGGTCAGTACGCGGTCCGTGGCGGGATACTGGATATTTATTCCTTCGGCAATGAAAAACCCTACCGCCTGGAGCTTTTCGGAGAGGAGGTAGACTCTATCCGCCTGTTTGACCCGGAAACCCAGCTCAGCGAACGCAAACTCATGCAGGTGACGCTCATTGCCAACATGGATACCCGCGCCAGCACTCACCTTAAGATGAGCCTGCCGGATTTCCTTCCGGAAAACACGGTGGTCTGGATCAAAGACCCGGTATATGTACAGGGCGTAATACAGCAAATGGAACAACGGCTGGACGACTGGTTGCAGACCGGTCAGAAAGTAAAGGCCGGGGAAGAGGAGGAGATGGAAATTGCTGAAGCGGATTTCGTAAAGGGCAGGGAATTGATGGAACTGCTGTTGCAGCGTTCCTGCGTGGTGTTCGGCCCGCATTTTTCTTTTGAGAAAGTCCCGGCCGCCGTAGAGACCTTCCCCTTCAGCACAGCGGAACAACCCGTATTCAACCGGCAGTTCGATCTGTTAATCAAAGACCTCGCACAACATAATACCAATAAATACACGCTCTTCATCTTCGCCGAAAACCCTCGCCAGCTGGAACGCCTGCGCAGCATTTTCGAGGACCTGAAGGCCGATTTTGTCTTTTACCCCATTCCCGTGGCCATCAGCAGCGGATTCATCGATCATGACCTCCGCATCGTCTGTTATACCGATCATCAGATCTTCCAGCGTTTCCATAAATCCAGGGTAAAGCAGGCCTATAACAAGAACAAGGCTATCACGCTGAAAACCCTGCGGGAGCTGCAGGCCGGTGATTTCGTCACGCATATCGATCATGGTGTAGGCGTGTACAGCGGATTGCAGAAGATCGAGGTTGCCGGTAAAATGCAGGAAGCCATCCGCATCATCTACAAAAACAATGATCTGTTGTATGTGAACATCAACTCACTGCACAAGATCAGCAAATATACCGGCAAAGAAGGCGTTGAACCCCGTGTCAACAAACTCGGCAGCGATGCATGGGACAAGCTGAAGGAAAAGGCCAAGACCCAGGTCAAAGACATCGCAAAAGACCTCATCAAACTGTATGCCGCGCGTAAGGCGCAGCAAGGGTTTGCTCACGCGCCGGACACCTATCTTCAAACTGAACTGGAGGCATCTTTCCTGTATGAGGACACGCCCGATCAAAGCAAGGCCGTATCCGATGTGAAGCGCGATATGGAATCCCCCGCCCCCATGGACCGGCTTGTATGCGGCGATGTAGGGTTCGGGAAAACGGAAGTGGCCGTCCGCGCCGCCTTCAAAACCGTTGTGGACGGCAAACAGGCCGCCGTACTTGTGCCCACCACCATCCTCGCTTTTCAGCATTACAAAACGTTTTCGGACCGCCTGAAAGACTTCCCCTGTACGGTCGACTACATCAACCGGTTCAAATCCGCAAAAGAAAAAAAAGAAACCCTGCAGCGGCTGGCGGACGGAAAGATAGATATCATCATCGGTACGCATGCCTTGCTCGGCAAGGATGTGAAGTTCAAAGACCTTGGCGCGATGATCGTGGACGAAGAACAGAAGTTCGGCGTTACCGCGAAGGAAAAGCTCAAAACACTCAAAGTAAACGTAGACACGCTGACACTAACGGCAACGCCTATTCCGAGAACACTGCAGTTCTCGCTTATGGGCGCGCGCGACCTGTCCGTTATCAATACCCCGCCGCCCAACCGTCAGCCCATAGAAACGGAAGTGCAGGTGTTCGACAAGGATGCCATCCGCGACGCGATCTACTATGAAACGGAACGCGGCGGCCAGGTCTACTTCATCCACAACCGCGTGAACGGCCTCCGCGAAATGGCCGGCCTGCTCCAGGAGCTTTGTCCCGATCTGAGCATCGCCACGGCGCACGGTCAGCTGGAAGGGCACAAGCTGGAAGAAGTGATCCTCGATTTTATCGACCGGAAATATGATGTGCTGGTTTGCACCAATATCGTGGAAAGCGGGGTGGATATCTCCAACGCCAATACCATCATCATCAATAACGCCCATCACTTCGGGCTGAGCGACCTGCACCAGTTGCGCGGCCGCGTGGGCCGGAGCAACAAGAAGGCATTCTGTTATCTGCTGGCGCCGCCGATGAGCACACTTCCGGCGGACAGCCGCAAACGCCTGCAAACCCTCGAACAGCACAGTGAGCTGGGCAGCGGCTTCCAGATCGCGATGCGGGACCTGGATATCCGCGGCGCGGGGAACCTCCTGGGCGGCGAACAAAGCGGCTTCATCTCCGAGATCGGCTTCGACATGTACACCAAGATACTTGATGAAGCCATCCGCGAACTGAAACAAACGGAATTCAAAGACCTGTTCAAAGAACAGCTCGAAGAGAAACGGGACTTCATCAGCGATTGCACCATCGATACCGACCTCGAAATACTGATCCCCGATTCCTACGTGGAAAGCATCCAGGAACGCCTGAACCTCTATCAGGAACTGGATAATATCACACAGGAAAACAAATTGCAGGAGTTCGCGGCCGGACTGGAAGATCGTTTCGGACCGACGCCTGATCCGGTGAAAGACCTTTTTACCACCATCCGCTGCAGATGGATGGCCATCGAACTGGGATTCGAAAAGATGATCCTCAAAGAAGAAACGTTGCGCTGTTACTTTATCAACAACCCGGACAGCCCTTATTTCGAATCACCCACATTCCAGCATCTGCTGCATTATATCCAGGCACGCACCAATAACGCCCGGCTGAAGCAGACCGGGAAGAATTTTATGCTGATCGTATCCCGCATCAAAACGATGGATGATCTGTACACCTTCCTGAAAGGCATTATCGATGCGCGCAGCTAAAGAAATGTAACTTATTTTTGCCCGGAACGTTACATGCTGAACAACTCCTTTAAAACTTAAAAAAAAGTTAAAGCCTGCAAGGGCATATGGAAACAAACCTTAACCCTGCATCCTGAGATTGAATTTAAAAAGCAAAACCATGAAAAAATTGACCGTATTATTAATGGGACTCTTTATGACAGCAACATCTTTCGCCCAGACCACCGACAACAAGCCCCCGGTGAAGAAGATCGAAGTGAACGGCTCCGCCGAAATGGAGATCACTCCGGACGAGATCTTTGTGAACATTACCCTGCGGGAGTATATGAACAGGAACACCAAAGTGGCGATCACCACGCTGGAAGCGAAACTGCAAAAGGCCGTGCAGGATGCCGGTATCCGGAAAAGCGATTTCACCATCGAAAATGTATTCGGCTACAATTACGACCAGTGGTGGCGTAAAAAGAAGAACGATGAAGACTTCCTGGCGCGTAAGCAATACCGGCTGAAGCTCAACCGGCTGGACAAGATCAATGGTATCCTTGCGGCAGTGGATGAAGAAGGTATCGAAGCCGTGAATGTAGCTTCTTATACCCACAGCAAAATGGAGGATTTCCGCAAACAGGTGAAAATGGATGCGCTGAAAGCAGCCAAAGCAAAAGCGGAATACCTGCTCGGTGCCATCGATGAAAAGATCGGTGGTGTAATAGAGATCCAGGAGTTCAATACAGACCATTACAGCGATGTGCGCCCGGAAATGGCCAATGTAAGGATGTTCGCCTCCAAGGCTGCCGATGCGGGAGGAGCGCCGGATTCCAACATTGATTTTAAAACGATCAAGATCCGCGCAGAAGTAAAAGCGGTGTTCGGCATAAAATAGTGCGGAAGAAAGGAATAGAAAGAGGGTGTATCCGATGCGGTACACCCTCTTTGCGTTTGCAGTGGTGGCCATGGGCAGAAGCCGCGTGGCCGTTGAATGCCGTTAATGCTGTCTTAAGTTGTCTGTTTTTTCCGGTTGGCTCGCCGTAGCTCGCTGACCGGAATTTTCGTCATAGGTAAAGGGATAAATAGGACAACAGTTGTAAGGTTATTTCAATGTCAATACGGATACTTCAAATTTGCCCTCCGAGACCGTTTTGCTCAGCGAAGGATCATCATCGCTGATGATCACACCGGAAAAAGTGCCTTTCGCCCGGGTCTCCGAGATCGTTTCGAGCTGAATGCTCGCGGCGGCGCCCTCACTGATATTATCGGCAGAATAGATGCCTGCGTACAGGTTGCGCGACCAGGCAATGGAATTCAAAGCCTCGTCACTCAGGGAATAGGTGCCGGTTTTCAGTTGTTTGTCAGGAAAGATCACGTTAACGGTGACCATGTTGTTCTGCGCCGTCAGGCCGGAAATGACCAGGAAAGCGCCGGTTTCTGCGGTATCATGGAGGGTGGCCGTCAGTTGCCGGGTGACCGTATAAAGCGTATCATTCACCTTCAGGGAGAAGGAACCGGCAGCGGTGTTCTTCTCTTTCTCGCAGCTAAAGAACAAACCGGTAACCAGGAGGCCAAGGGCCAGGGTAAGGTGATTACATTTCATAGGATAAATAAAAAATTGAGCGATTATATATAGCAATATATAGTTGTCATCAGAAAAGCCCCCTTTTTAGCGGCCTCCTGGTGCGGTTTTCATACAAGTTTTGATGTTTTTATTGCGGTAACACTGCGGGGTGTTACGTTTGATTGTTTTCGTGTGCAATATAATCTTTATATATAGATTACAGAAATTTTTTATAGATAAAATTTGATATTTGTATGATCCTGATAAAAAAAGAGCCGTTTCGGTTAGAAAACGGCTCTTATACTATGACTTTTTGAAATGTTATGCGTCGATTTTAGCGTATTTGGCATGAGACTCGATAAATTCCCGGCGTGGGGGCACTTCATCACCCATGAGCATGGTAAAGATCCGGTCGGCTTCAAATGCGCTGTCGATCGTCACCTGTTTCAGGGTGCGGGCGTCCGGGTTCATGGTGGTATCCCAGAGTTGTTCTGCGTTCATCTCACCAAGACCTTTATAACGCTGTATGGTTACACTGTCTTCCCTTCCGCTGCCCGCTAGTCTGGCCACAGCTGCTTTGCGCTGTTCTTCCGTCCATGCATAGATATGTTCTTTCCCTTTCTTCACCTGGTATAAAGGTGGCTGGGCGAGGTACACAAACCCTTGTTCCACCATTGCCTTCATATAGCGGAAGATAAAGGTCAGGATCAGTGTGGCGATGTGGCTTCCGTCCACATCGGCATCCGTCATGATGATCAGTTTATGATAGCGGAGCTTGGTGAGGTTCAGTGCTTTGTCATCTTCCGGTGTGCCGATGGTCACGCCAAGCGCTGTAAAGATGTTCTTGATCTCTTCGTTTTCGTAGATCTTGTGTTCCAG
The DNA here is from genome assembly GCF_008086345.1 of Chitinophaga sp. XS-30. Taxonomy (NCBI): domain Bacteria; kingdom Pseudomonadati; phylum Bacteroidota; class Chitinophagia; order Chitinophagales; family Chitinophagaceae; genus Chitinophaga; species Chitinophaga sp. XS-30. Next base: position 1,338,820 of record NZ_CP043006.1, read on the forward strand.
CGCTTTCTCCACGTTCAGGATCTTTCCCCGCAGCGGGAGAATGGCCTGGAAATTACGGTTGCGGCCCTGTTTGGCCGTACCACCCGCGGAGTCTCCTTCGACGAGGTAGAGCTCACATTTTGCGGGGTCGTTATCGGAGCAGTCCGCCAGCTTGCCGGGCAGCCCGCTGCCGGTCATCACGCTTTTGCGTTGTACCATTTGCCGGGCCTTGCGGGCGGCTTCACGCGCCTGGGCGGCCAGTACCACCTTGTTAATAATGGTCTTTGCCTCACGGGGATGTTCCTCCAGGTAAGCATCGAGCACACTGGCCACAGCGCTGTCCACAATACCCATTACATCGGAGTTGCCCAGCTTCGTCTTGGTTTGCCCTTCGAACTGCGGCTCGGGAACTTTTACGCTCACGATGCAGCTGAGGCCTTCCCGGAAGTCGTCCCCCGTCACTTCCACCTTGGACTTTTCAAACATCTTGTTCTTGTCGCCATAGGCCTTGAAGACCCTGGTGATAGCCCTGCGGAAGCCGGCTACGTGGGTGCCGCCTTCTATTGTGTTGATATTGTTGACATAAGAGAAAACATGTTCATTGAAGGAGTCATTGTACAATATGGCCACCTCTACTGCTACGTTGGAAGCAGGATCATGTGTTTCGATATAGATGGGGGTAGGTACCAGCGGGTTGCGGCGGCCATTCTTGTCCATCAGTTCCACAAATTCTACAATACCGCCTTCGCTGTAGAATACTTCGCTGAATGCGTTGCCGTTTTCGTCCTTTTCGCGCTCGTCGGTGAGTGTGATGCGGATCTTCCTGTTCAGGAAGGCCAGTTCGCGTAGGCGGCCGGCCAGGGTTTCGCGGTTGTATGTGGTTTCAATGAAAATGGTGGCATCGGGTTTGAAATGCACGATAGTACCGGTAATATCACTGGTTCCGATCTCGCGGACACTGTACTGGGGATGGCCCATTCTGTATTCCTGCTCGAATATCTTGCCCTCGCGGTGAACGGTTACATGCAGCGGGTCGCTCAAAGCGTTCACGCAACTTACGCCCACACCGTGAAGACCACCGGATACCTTATAGGTGTTCTTGTCGAATTTGCCGCCGGCATGAAGCACGGTCATCACCACTTCAAGCGCCGAGCGTTTCTCTTTGGTATGCATGCCGGTGGGGATACCACGGCCATCGTCTTTCACACGTACGGAGTTATCCTCGCAGATCGTCACTTCAATATTCTTGCAATAACCGGCGAGGGCTTCGTCAATAGAGTTGTCCACTACTTCATATACCAGATGGTGTAACCCTTTGACCCCGATGTCGCCAATATACATGGCGGGACGTTTCCGCACGGCTTCCAACCCTTCCAATACCTGAATACTACCCGCATCATAGCCATTGCTAGGGGTAGTTGCTTGCACTAGTTCTTCACTCATATTATTAGCTGAAAATCTTTTTTAAACAAATCAGTAGACAATCGTGCAAAAATAAGCAAAATCAGGCTAATTTCCATGAAAAACAATGCATATTTGAGAGGGGTGGATACTATGTGAATAGCGCATAAACAATGGGGTAACACATTACTTTTTTCGTTTACCCATTGACTCCAGCAAAGGGGTGCCCACGGTCTCTTTTACCCCGGTGAAAATCGTTTTCCAGACCAGGTTGAAGAATGACTTCCGGATATCCCGGCGGAAAACTGGTTTGACCACCCGTACAGCCTCGCCGGGGGAGGGGTTTTCGTTCTTGATAGCCAGCAGGTTCGCGAAAAGGGATGCCAGCCCCTTCCGGCGTTTGTTCCCCTGTTTATCCTCTTCGTCTTTCAACATGCCGATCTTCAGGTTGGAATACAGGAATTTCAATGTGCCGGAAGCGCTTCTTTCATTGCCTTTCATGCTGAATTCCAATTCCCTGATATGCGCTGAACGGATCTGGATATTTCCCATTGCTGTGGTCATACCATTTAATTCCTTTCCGTCCATATTATTCAGCTGCCCGGAAACCGCAAAGGCCCCGTTGGTGTCGCCCAGCGTAAAATCAAAGTGGGCCCGGAGCTTGCCGGTCTGCATCAGGATGGCATGCAGGTCTGCCTTGCAGTGGTTATCTTTCGCCACCGCTGAATCCACATTGGAAATGTTCCGGAAAATGCCGCCGGCATTATGGAACATCACCTTGCCGGTTTCCCCGGTTTCGGCACTGACCTCCGTGTAGGAAATATCCACCCCTTTGACGTTTATCGAATCTATATGGAGCGGCATCTCCATTTTGTGCAGCAACTGGTTGGGGAATTGCCCCAGTTTGTTGCCCGGAGGCATCGGCAGTTTGCGGTTACGGTAGGCGTGCAGTTCACCGCCATTGATGTCGATGGCCTTGACGAAGAATTCCTGCCGCTGGAGGAGACTGATGAAGGGAATGCCCTGGAAGCGCAGTTCCCGGAATGCCAGCTGGAAGCGGTCTTGCTGCGTTTTTATCTGTTTGTCGAAATCAGCCTTGCTATAACGGGGCTCCAGTTTTATCTCTCCTATGTTCATCTCCCGTGCCACGGCATTGTAGCTGATCTTGTTCACATGCAGCCAGTACAGGCTGTCCGGTGTCCGGTAATCCCACTTATCCAGGGTCAACTCAAATTCCCGGGCGTAGAGGAAACGCGCCGGGTCATGCTCACTGATGGAATCTATCTCCACACCCCGGATATTCATGCCCACTCCTTCCAGTTGCGTGATCGCCCTGCTGCTGTCTTTCCGGATCTGCGTAAAGGTCAGTTTTGTGTCAGCCAGGTCGATCCGCCCCACGCTGAAACTGTTGATATTTTCATGAATGGAGGCATACAGGCTTTGCCTTGGCGTGGTATCAACGCTCCGCAGGTCATCTATGATGGTGATCTCCGGATCTTTAACCACAATAGCCTTCACATCCACCTTTTTACCCAGAAAATACCGGAGAACGTTCATTCCGCTGATCTGCAAATGGCTCATTGTGGCATTATACACCGTGGATGGGGCGCGTTGTTCAGCTACCATACGGGCGTACACGGCACTGTCCGGCAAAAGCACCACATTTTCAATGCCCATGCTGCCGGTCAGCAGGTTAAGACTGATCTCCCGGTAGGCAAGGGTATAAAGGCTGTCGGAGCTTTCTTTTACAGAACGGCTCAGCTGTTTGTCCAATATCCCTTTCCAGTGAACGCTCAGATACCATGCAGTACCAAGTATAAGGACTATTAATATAGCCAGTGACATGAGTATGATCTTCCAGATACGTTTCATTATGGACGGTTGTTGCTAAATCTGTACCAAATCAGCTGTTTGGGGGCTGAATTGTAAGGTGTTTGTAAAACTGGTAATATTATAACAACGATTCATTAGTTTTGTGTGGCTTTACATGAAAGAAGTACAGGAAATATTATCAATTGCGATCCCGCAACCAGCGTTGAGCGACCAGCTGCAACTTGCCGAAACGGCCAGTGTGTCAGTGCCCGACTGTCTGGATTACAGCCTGCAGCGCTACGTCTTCGAGCGTCCCCTGCCGGTGGAGGATGTGGCAATGGTGGTATACCAGCCCGCAAAACGTGGACAAACGGCAGCGATAGAGCTGCGTTACTGCGTGGCGGGGAACAAGTATTGCAAGAATCCCAACTGCACGGACGAGGTATGCGCGGGAGGCCATAAAAAGAATGATTGTAATAATAAGCTGCCATCTGTGGATATGATCACGGTGCGTTTTCAGCCGGCTTTTATTCAATCGCTCCAGAAAGGGAACTCCTCCTCCACAATTTTCGAAATGCAGTCCAGAAAGCCTTTTGTGAAAACCATTCAGCTCTGTACCAAATCGAAAGCGGTGCTGGAGCAGATGGTGCATAACAACTATGAAGGTGTGCTGCGGAATATCTTTCTGCAAAGCAAGTCCCTTGAACTGCTCCTGTTCAGCTCCGATCAATTCATCCAGAATGATCCTGATGAACGTTATGGTTGCCGTTTCCTCACCCAGATGGAAGATCGCGGGAAGATCGAGAAAGCCAGAAGCATCCTTTTGGAGCAGCTGGATGCACCGATCACCATCCGGGAGCTGGCCCGCCGGGTAGCGATGAACGAATGTTACCTGAAAAAAGGTTTCAAAGCGATGTTCGGTACTACCATCTATGATTATTTCCAGAAAGAAAGAATGGAAAAAGCGAAAGGCCTGTTATACGAAAAAGGGCTCTCCGTTTCTGAAGTGGCCATCATGATGGGGTATTCCTGTATTTCCCACTTTTCCACGGCTTTCAAAAAACATACAGGCCTTAAGCCATGTGAATTATTGCTCCGCTAAACGAGCCGTGACGTTGCGTTTCCCCGTTTCTTCCCAAGTTGCACGATACATTTTCCCTTTACGATCATTTGTTTTCCCGATTTCGAAAGCCATTTCATGGTGTTTGCCTTTTCTTTGTGCTACGATCATTGGATGTTTATCCGCGGGTCCTTATAAGCTTCCTTATCAGATTTGACCTAAGGAAAAGCTTGCAGACGATAGTAAAGCCATTATAAAGCAGTACCTATCAAACACCACTTGACCTTAAGAGCGGGGACTGCGAGTCAGTAAGTTTTTCCACCGTAATTTGCATAAAGCCGTTACTTTTCAAGTAGCGGCTTTTTCGGTTTTTGAACACAGCAAGCGCGTGTTCGGAACCCATGTTAAAATAACATCACTTTTGGCTAATTTTGTTCATTTCAAACAAAAGAAAAACCCCGCCCAAAAGAGCAGGGTCTGTCCTATTTATCCCTATACCTATGAAATACTTAATTAAATTTCTTTTATTTTCTACTCAACAATAGTGCCAATATCATTCAAAAGTACAGTTTTGGCAGCTCCGTTGTCGTCAATGTTTACCTTATAATAAGCCGCTACATCAGCCCTTTCTATCTTCCATCCATCTTTAACAACGGCGGAAGGATATTTGTTCTGTAAAGTACCCAAAACTGATTCGGGCAGATTATTGCTTGCATATTCGCTGCGGGTAGCGACCCAGGTACCTTCGGTACTATATTCTACTGCAGTTTTTACTCCTTCCTGCTCAAAAGCTGCGATCCAGTTGCCTGATGCAGTCTTTTTCCAGGACGCGTCAGCTTTCCCTGTGAATTGCGCGTTCTGTTGGAAAGCTTCTTTCACAGCGGCCGGAGCCTCTACTTTTTTTGCAGCGGATTTGGTCTTAGATGATTTTTTTTGCGAAAATGCTACGCCGGAAGAAAATATAGCAGCGCATATGATTAACGTTACTTTTTTCATAAAAGATATGGTTTACTGCGTTGTGATCTTTTTCCAATCTAACCAAGAACAATGCCAAAAACGCAAAGAAAGTATAGTTTATTGTAAATTAATTAATTTTTGGTTGAATTTATTCAACAAACCTGTTATTTTTTATGAGCGGTAAGGCCACTCATAATCCTCCCTGTATTTTCGTAACTTTGCACGATTTTAAATACCGTCAATAACAATAAAGGAGAGGAATTGTTTATGTCCAGCAAATATCAGGAATATAATCAGTTGAACTTGCCACAGATAGAACAGGATATACTGCAAGCGTGGGAAGAGCACCAGATTTTTGAAAAAAGTGTATCGATCCGCGAGGGCGCTGCGCCTTTTGTATTCTATGAAGGGCCTCCCAGTGCCAATGGGTTGCCGGGCATTCACCACGTAATTTCCCGCGCCTTGAAGGATCTCGTCTGCCGTTACAAAACGATGCAGGGGTTTCAGGTAAAACGTAAAAGCGGCTGGGATACCCACGGCCTGCCGGTGGAACTTGGTGTGGAAAAAGCGCTGGGCATTACAAAGGAAGATATCGGTAAAAAGATCTCCATTGCTGAATATAATGATACATGCCGCAGAGAGGTATTGAAATATAAGGACCGCTGGGAGGAACTGACCCGTAAAATGGGGTACTGGGTAGACCTGGAACGGCCTTATATCACCTTTGATAATAATTATATTGAAAGCCTCTGGTGGTGTCTGCAACAGCTGTATAAAAAAGGCCTGCTGTACAAAAGCGTCAGCATTCAGCCGTATTCACCCGCAGCGGGTACCGGCCTCAGTTCTCATGAACTGAATCAGCCCGGTACATATAAAGACGTTAAAGACACTACGGTGGTAGCCATGTTCAAAGCCATTGACGCTGAGAACTCCAGGTTCCTGTTTGATGCCGCCGGCTCTGATCAGGTGTTTTTCCTGGCATGGACCACCACGCCCTGGACCCTCCCGTCCAACCTGGGGCTGACCGTTGGCGCCAATATCGAATACCAGTTGATTAAAACATTCAATCCCTATACCAGCCTGCCCATCAACGTTATTGTGGCAAAAGACCTGGCGGGCAAATATTTCAAAGCGGAAGGGGAAAATGCTGATTTTGAAGCCTGGAAACCGGAGGATAAAGTCCTGCCCTGGAAAATCCTGACCGCTTTTAAAGGAAGCCAGCTGGAGAATATCCGTTATGAACAGCTGCTGCCCTATGCCCAACCCGAGGAAGGAGACCCGTTCCGGGTATTGCTGGGAGATTTCGTGACCACCGAGGATGGTACCGGCATCGTGCATACAGCACCTGCCTTCGGCGCGGACGATAACCGTGTCGGTAAAAAATATGGCATCGGCATACTGACGCTGGTGGACCGGCAGGGCAAGTTCCTGGATAATGTGGGCGAGTTCGCCGGCCGTTATGTGAAGGATTACAAGAATGATCCGGCGTATAAGGACGTGGATGTGGACATTGCCGTCAAACTGAAAAAAGAGAACCGCGCCTTCAAAGTCGAAAAATACGAACACACCTACCCGCATTGCTGGCGTACGGACAAACCGGTATTATACTATCCCCTCGATGCCTGGTTCATCAAAACAACGGCAGTAAAAGACCGGATGGTGGAATTGAACAAGACCATCAACTGGAAACCGGCGGCTACCGGTACCGGTCGTTTCGGGAACTGGCTGGAGAATATGGTGGATTGGAACCTGAGCCGGAGCCGTTATTGGGGAACCCCATTGCCGATCTGGCGTACAGAAGACGGCAGCGAAGAGATCTGCATCGGCAGTATTGCCGAACTGAATGCCGGCATACGTCTCGCTAATGAAGTGCTGGGCGGGGATGTGAATAAGCATTACCTGCATGAAGGCATACTGGACCTGCATAAACCGTATGTGGATGATATCATACTCGTTAGCTCCACCGGCAAGCCCATGCGCCGTGAGCCTGACCTGATCGACGTATGGTTCGACAGCGGAGCGATGCCGGTAGCGCAATGGCACTACCCGTTCGAGAACAAGGAAATGATCGACAACGGATCTGCCTTCCCCGCTGATTTCATTGCGGAGGGGGTGGACCAGACCCGGGGGTGGTTCTATACGCTGCATGCCCTGGCCGTGATGCTGTTTGACAGCGTAGCTTACAAAACCGTTGTTTCCAACGGCCTGGTGCTGGACAAGAACGGCAACAAGATGAGCAAACGCCTTGGCAATGTGGTGGACCCGTTTGCCACCATCAACCAGTTCGGCGCCGACGCCACCCGCTGGTACCTCATAACCAATGCATCTCCATGGGATAGTATGAAGTTCGATCTGGACGGGATCAGGGAGGTGCAGCGCAAATTATTCGGTACATTATATAATACGTATAACTTCTTTGCGATGTACGCCAACCTGGACGATTTCCGGTTCAGGGAAACATACATTCCGCTGGATCAGCGCCCGGAGATCGACCGCTGGATCATTTCACTGCTGAATACCCTCGTGAAACAAGTGGGCAGCAGTCTGGATGATTATGAACCCACCCAGGCCGGCCGTGCTGTGCAGGAATTTGTGGACGAGCACCTGAGCAACTGGTATGTAAGGCTTTGCCGCCGCCGGTTTTGGAAAGGGGAATATGAGCTTGACAAGATCAGTGCTTATCAGACCTTATATGAGTGCCTTGAGAAGATCGCGCAGTTGATGGCCCCCGTTTCTCCATTCTTTACAGACTGGTTGTACCGGAACCTGAATACAGTGAGCGGTCGCCGCGAGGCAGCCTCTGTTCACCTGACGGATTTTCCGGTGGCTGACGAAAAAGCAATTGACAGGGGCCTGGAAGAACGGATGCAGCTGGCGCAGGATGTTTCCTCACTGGTGCTGTCTCTCCGGAAGAAAACCAATAACAAGGTGCGGCAGCCTCTTCAGAAGGTATTGATACCGGTGCTGGACCCGCATATGCAGACTCAACTCTCGTTAGTGGAGCATTTGGTAAAAAGCGAAGTGAATGTAAAAAGTATTGAGTATCTTACGGAAACGGAAGGTTTCATCAAGAAAAAGATTAAGCCAAATTACAAAACGCTGGGCAGCAGGATGGGAGCGAAGATGAAAGCGGTTGCCAGTGCGATCAGCGGTTTTTCCCAGCATGACATTGCTACGCTTGAAAAGGACGGGGAATTTGGCTTAATAATTGATAATGAGCGTATTCCGATTTCATTATCCGATGTCGAGATCATTTCTGAAGATATTCCCGGGTGGACGGTAGCCAACAAAGGTGCGCTGACGGTGGCCCTGGATATTACAATCACTCCTGCGTTACTGGATGAGGGCAATGCCCGTGAGCTGGTTAACCGGATCCAGAAGATACGGAAAGACAGTGGTTTTGAGCTAACTGACCGGATTGCTGTAAAAGTGCAGGAGGTTGATGGCCTGAAGTCGGCGATAATTAACTTTAATGACTATATTTGCACGGAAATTTTGGCAGATAGCCTGGATGTGGTGACGCAATTACAGGAAGGCATTGAAGTAGAAGTTAACGATCTTAAGTTCAACGTATTAGTTAACAAAAAAAGCTAATCCCATGGCAACAAAGAAGAAGGTTGCTAGTAAAACTACCAAGAAGGCGGTACCTGCCAAGAAAACTGTAGCTAAGAAAGCGGCTCCTGCGGCAAAGAAACCCGCGGCTAAACCCGTGCCTGCCAAAAAAGCGGCTGCTCCCAAAAAAGGGGCATCCGGCAAGGCAAAGCCGATAGCAGCGAAGCCCGCATCCGGTAAAGCGGCAGTAAAGAAAACACCAGTGAAAGCCGCTCCCAAAAAAGCGGCCGCCGCCAGGAAACCCGCAGTTGCCCCAAAGAAAGCAGCCGTTGCCAAAGGACCCGCGAAGAAAGCACCAGCAAAAAAAGCACTACCGGCTCCAAAAACGCCGGTAACGAAGTCAACTCCGGCGAAAGCAAAAGCGCCCGCAGCGAAGAAGGCTCCCGTGACGAAAGCACCGGCAGCAAAACCAGCGCCGGCAGCAAGCAAGCCCGCAGCGCCGAAAACGATTGCCAAGCCGGTTATTTCTAAACCCGTAGAAAAAGTCGATATAATGCCAGCAAAGAATAAACAGGAAAAACCAGCGAAAGAGACAGTCAAGAAAGCGAGCAAAACAGAAGAACCTGTAAGAAGGACAACTGAAAGGCCAACTTCAAGAACTGTTGCCAGTAAATCTTCTACTCCAGGCAGGCCAACGATGAAGACGGTCACCACTTATGCTCCGGAGTTCACTAAATCCGTGCTGGATCAGCCGGACGCGCCTACCGGACCGATCTACCGTTACAGCGATCCCGAACTGCAGGAGTTCAAAGAGATCATCCTGAAGAAACTGGAAGCTGCCAAAAAAGAACTCGTCTATCTCCAGGGGCTTATCACCCGCAAGGATGAAGCCGGTACTGATGATACCGAGAATAAGTACATGAGCATGGAGGATGGCAGCGGTTCACAGGAAAGGGAACAGTTGAACCAGATGGCCAGCCGCCAGATCCAGTTTATTGATCACCTTGAGAAAGCCCTCATGAGGATCGAAAATAAAACATATGGTATCTGCCGCGTGACCGGTAAGCTGATAGACAAAGCCCGCCTGAAGGCAGTACCTCATGCCACCCTGAGCATCGAAGCCAAACTGGCCAAAAGCAAGTAAATAATATTCGTCTAGCAAAATAACTGAGAGGGCTGTTCGAAAGAACGGCCCTTTTTCATACATCGCTTTTATCAGCGGGTATGCCATAAACCCTGCTTACAATAAGGCCGGGAAATCCCGGCCCCTGAACGCGGTCAGGAAAAAGCAAATCCGAAGCACTGCGCGGTCAGACTGGCATCTCCCATATTTCAAATCTACAATGCGTGCAAATAGATGGCTGTCGATGATCACCAATCTGCCTCAACCCCGAACACCAAATACCAAACACATCAAGCCGCACAATCAGCACCACTCCGTGTTCCCCTGATCTTTTGCATGGTTTCAAGTGCCACCCTCACCCGCTCTATCATTGCCTCTAGCAAATCGTCAGAAGGATGCATTTCCGCAGATGCCTCCGCATCGCTGATCAATTCCCGGATCTCTTCAAGCGTCAAATGCGCACTCCTGCTGATTTCCAGCGTAACCATATTGAACTGCTGAATGATCTTTTCATCTGTGGCAAGATCAATTGCTTCATGCAACCGCTCCCGCATTACCGAAACTTTCATAACGTTTTAGTTTTTTACGAATGTAGCAGCAAGCATGAAAACAGCCCGCAAAAAACAGCGATACTTCCTTCGCGAAACCGCAAACTTTCTCCGTTTTTTAAACATTCTGAGCACCACAGCACAAAAAAATGCCTCCCGGTTGACCGGAAGGCATTATCTGTTAATTGATAATCAAATTGTTATTCTTCTTCTGCCACAGCAGGAGCCATCGCTTTTCTAACCTGCCTTGCCGCCAGGTACAACAGGCCGGCTGTAGCCACTACCGCCAGGCTGCCCAGCCCGATATTGCGCATCTGCCGTTTGGATGGCCAGCGTCTTCCGTTCTTTACGGGGCTCGCCTGCGCGATATCCAGCAACGGGGCCATGCAGGGATCTTCAATCACCTTGTCTGCCATGAAACCAACCTCCACAAGTTGGGGATGATAGGCAACACCGATACCCGCTTTTTCCAGCATGGCGTGGTCGCTTTCCCCATTCCCCACATAGATGATGTTCTGCGGCGGGATGTGGTATTTGTCCGCAATATATTTCAGGATATGACTCTTGTCGTAATGCTGCGTATTTTCCCCCGGCTCCAGGAAGTAATCGGGAATGCTGAGCTCGCCGGTGGCCACACTATGGATCAGGTGAAGACGGTTCGCAAAGGCGAAATCTGCCCCCAGTTTGTTCTTCATATGTTGTGCAACGCATTCGAAACCATCTGTAATGAATCCGCAGACATACCCGCGTTTCTTCAGCTCCCGGATCACATGGCGGATATCCGGTGTGTATGGAATATTGTCCGCCACTTCCAGCAGCTCAGCCAGGTTCCTGCCCTGGAAAAGCGCCGCAGAGCGCTGGAGGATCGATACCGGGTCTGAATAGTGCTGCAATATCTGGATCAGCGCTTCCTCCTGGTCAAAAGCGGCCGCAGCGAGGTAAGTATAGTTCTGTGTGAAAACGGCTTCATCCAGGTTAAAGATCACCATCTTCTGCAGCTTGTCGATCGATTCGAGAATGGAATATTCCATCTGTTCCCGGATGATATTGATATTCCCCAGCGTCTCCAGGTTCTGCAGGGGAATGCTTTCCGCCTTGCGGAGGATAGTGCGGGATACTTCGCGGGACATTTTGCTGAGCTGCTCCCAGGTCTGCATCGCATTTTCCAGCCTTCCGATATTTACTTCCTTTATGCGTGCGTTTTGCAGGTACATATCTATCAGCAGGCCAATATCAACGCCATAGTCATTCTCAAAATGCACTTTCTGCAACAGCGATTTACGCGCAGCGATCATTCCGCTCAGCGGTTGCTGAAAGTTTGCCAGTCCGGGGAAAAGTATGCTCAGCAAAGGTTTTGCTACCAGCTGGGTAACGCGGCCCGCCTGCCGTTCAAAATATGATTTTACAAAATCAGCTTCATCATTTACAATATCGTCCGTCAGCAGTTCTACCAGATTGTCAGGGTAAGTAAGAATATCTCCGTCGACATACATGATCACATCATGTTTTGCCGCCATCATACCTTCGCGCATGGAAATACCTTTGCCACGCTGACTGCTGGTGATCACACGCACTTTTTCTTTCATCGCTTCCTCTACGGTACGGTCTGTTGAATTATCGTCCACCACAATGATCTCTATAGGCCGGGAAGTTTTCCCGATCGTCTTTATCACCTGGCGTATGGTGGCGCCTTCGTTAAGCACTGGTATAATTACGGAAATCACAGGTGCAATTAGTTTTAGTGAACAAATAAGGTTCCTTCAGGCAGGCTCAAAGTACCAAAAATAATACCATTTGCCAATCAAAGTTAAAGCACCTTCGCAGCGGTGAAGATGCTTTAAATATGTGAATATTTTTCTACTATTTAAATTCCTGCATCTCTACCAGCTTCTTGTAAATGCCGTTAGCAGCAAGCAACGCATCGTGTTTGCCTCTTTCCACGATCTCCCCTTTATCCATAACAATAATGTCATGCGCATGTTGAATGGTGGAAAGCCGGTGTGCTATCACGATAGTAGTGCGGTTTTGCATCAGTTTGTCCAGCGCCTCCTGTACGAGTTTTTCGGATTCTGTATCGAGTGCGGAGGTAGCTTCATCAAGAATGAGAATGGGCGGGTTCTTGTAAATGGCGCGCGCGATCGTCAGACGCTGCCGCTGGCCGCCACTGAGTTTGCTGCCACGGTCACCAATATAGGTCTCGTACCCGTTCTCCAGCTGATCGATGAATTCATGGGCATTGGCGATCTTTGCCGCTTCCATGACTTTTGCTTTATCCACATCAGGCTGACCAAAGGCAATGTTGTTGAACACCGTATCATTAAAAAGAATAGCTTCCTGAGACACAATACCCATCAATTGCCGGAGATCTTTCAGCTGCAGATCGCGCACATCCCGGCCGTCTATTCGCAGGCTGCCCCCGGCGGCATCATAGAAACGCGGAAGCAGGTCTGCCATGGTTGATTTGCCTGCGCCGCTTTTGCCCACCAACGCTACCATCGTCCCTTTTTCTATCCTGAGGTTGATATCCTTAAGCACGTACTGCTGCTCGTATTTGAAGGAAAGATGATCGTAAGCGATATGACTGTCAAATGATGTGATCTTTTGCGCATCAGGTTTGTCCTCGATCACATTCGGCTCGTCCAGCAGTCCGAATATCCTTTCGCCTGCAACAATACCGCGCTGCATGGATGTAAAGGCATTGGATATGTTCTTGGCGGGTTGCAGGATCGTAAAGTAGAGGCCGAGATAGGTAATGAACTGTTCCGCCGTCAATTCCTGATCCCCTTCGAAGATCATATATCCCCCTACCATTACCAATACCACCACCAGGATCACGCCCAGCGCTTCGGATACCGGGGAAGCCATTTCACGCTGATTATAGATAGCCTTGCTGAGTTTTGTAAATGCCCGGGTAACCTCACCGAACTTTCGCTGCATGTAACTTTCCGCCGTAAAGGCCTTGATAATGCGTATGCCGCCAAGGGATTCCTCGGAAATGTTGAGCAGTCTGCCAAGCATCTCCTGGCTGTAATATCCTTTCTTGCGCAGTTGTTTGGAGATATAAGCCACCAGGAAACCGGATATCGGGAAGAAGACAAGCGTGAACAGCGTCAGCTTTACCGAGATGTAGAACAGCGCGAAGAAAGTGAAAATGATGATGAAAGGATCACGCAGCAACACCTGTATCGAGTTGGCAATGGTGTACTCCACTTCAGATACGTCATTGGTCATGACAGACAGCAGATCACCCTTGCGGCGCTGATTGAAAAAGGACATGGATTGCGAGGTGATGCGTTCGTATAGCCGGTTCCGTATCCTTTCCAGGATATTCATCCGCAGGCGTACCATCACCCGTACGCTCATGTAACGGCCAACATTGGCGATCAGTGTGGAAGAGGCGATAACGATGCAGACAAACGCCAGCGCATAGCTCTTCCCGTTTTCCGTAGCGAACTTCTGAAAATAGAAGGTGAACAGATCGATGAAATATCTGATCGTAAAGGAAAATTCAGGTATTGCCGCCACGGTGGCCTGCTCCGGAGGATCGAACAATACCTGCAGCAGCGGGATCAGCATGGTGAAGTTGATCAGGCCGAATATGATCCCGATCAGGGCGTAGATCACATATTCAGGTATATAGTGATGCAAAGGCCGTACAAACCTGAGCATTCGCAAAAAAGTATTCATTCCGGTAAATTGATGATCCGCAAAAGTACGCTAAAAGGGCGAATGTTGGGAAGGCCGCGGGTTTTGCGGATAACCGGTTAAAATGGTTATTTTTGGCCGGATTCCTGTGATATATCATGCAGGTTTAAACTGAGAAAAGATGCAAGAAACAAAAAGGCAAAAGCAGGTAGGGCAGCTGGTGCAGCAGGAGTTGAGCGATATATTCCTGCGCATGGGCTTCAATGTTACGGAGGGCGGCATGATCTCCATCTCGTCCGTGAAGATGACGCCGGACCTGCTGGAAGCGCGTGTGTACCTCAGCATGTTCCAGATCAGATCACCCGAGGAAATGCTGGGACGTATGAAAGAAAAGATGGGCGAGATCAGGCGGGAACTGGGCAACCGTGTGGCCAAACAGCTGCGCAGGGTGCCTGAACTGGTTTTCTTCCTGGATGATACGCTGGACCAGGTGTTCAAAATGGAAGAGTTGTTCAAGAAGATCAACGAAGAGAAAAACCGGGAATCATAACATGATCTGGCAATTCGCTTTACGTTATTTCCGTGCCCGCAAGTCCACCAGCGCCATCAATATCATTGCATGGGTGAGCGTTGCGGCCATTGCCGTCGGCACGGCTGCGCTGATCACCGTGCTGAGTGTCTTCAACGGATTCACCGGCCTGGTGAAATCCCTGTATTCTTCTTTTTACCCTGCGCTGAAAGTGATGCCTTCCAGCGGCAAGACCATCCTGCTGACCGATGCGCAACTGAAAGAGATCGCTGCCGTACCGGGTGTAGCGCATTTCTCCCAATCCATAGAAGAGAAAGCTGTGCTGCGTTATGGAGAAGATCAGACGATAGCTGTGCTGAAAGGGGTGGACCGGCAATTCGTTCAGGTTGCGGGAGTGCAGGACAAGATCGTGCGTGGAGAGTTTGACCTGGGGCAGGAGAACGGGTTCAGTGCAGTACTGGGTATAGGTATTGAAACGGCGCTTGGGGTGGATGTAGAGCATAGCTTTGTGCCGGTGAACGTGTACATGCCCAAAAGGGACGCCGGCATCTCTTTCAATGCGGCCATGCCGGAGCAGTCGCTGAACAGTGGTGTGATCTATCCTGTAGGCACATTTGCCATCCAGCAGGAGTTTGACAGCAAATACGTGTTGACGGATATCGGCTTTCTCCGTAACCTGATGAACCTCCGCCCCGGGGAAATGTCTTCCCTGGAGATCTCGCTGCAGCCGGGTGCTTCGGAGAAACGGGCGAAAAGGAGCATACAGGCGTTGCTTGGAGATGAGGCTAAAGTGCTGACCCGGGTAGAGCAGAATGCCACCATTTACAATGTGATGCAAACGGAGAAATGGGTAGTGTATGTATTCCTCAGCTTCATCCTGGTGATCGCGGCGTTTAACATGATCGGTTCCCTGTCCATGCTCGTCATAGAAAAGCAGAAAGATATTACCATTCTCAAGGCGATGGGCGGACGCAACAGTCTTATTCAGCGGATATTCCTTGGGGAAGGCCTGATCATTGCCGGTGCCGGCAGTGTACTGGGTTTCACCATAGCCATTACGATCTGCCTGTTGCAGCAGCGCTTCGGGCTGGTCAAACTGGGGGGCGGCTCATTCCTGATAGATGCTTTCCCGGTGGAAATGCATTGGGAGGATTTTGTGCTGGTGATCGTAACGATCCTGGTCATTGGTGTGCTGGCAAGCTGGTATCCGGCCAGCCGTGCGGCAAAACAGGAAATCACGCTCAAGGCGATGTGATACCGCATCAGGGAAAACCGACTTGTGCAGGCATAAAAAAACCGTTCCGGAATACGTTTCAGAACGGTTTTTTTATGATATCAGTCTGACAGTGATCAGTAATCTCCTAAAGTCTCGGGCAGTTGTGCCAGGGCTTTGGCCAGTTGCTCGTTATTCGGAGCGATGCCGTGCCATTCGTGTGAGCCCTCCATGAAATCCACGCCTTTGCCCATTTCCGTTTTCATGAGGATAACGATGGGCTGGCCTTTGCCGGTGAGCCCCTGGGCTTTTTCCAGTGTGGCGATCACTTCGTCCATATCATTTCCATTCATGGTCAATACTTTCCAGCCGAAGGCCGTGAATTTGGCATTGAGGTCGCCCAGGTCCATCACCTTGCTGGTAGGCCCGTCGATCTGCTGGCCGTTGTAATCCACGGTGGCAATGAGGTTGTCTACTTTATGATGTGCCGCGAACATGATCGCTTCCCAGTTCTGCCCTTCGTCCAGCTCACCGTCCCCATGCAGGGAGTAAACCAGCCGGGTATCCTTGTTCAGCTTCTTGGCCAGCGCCGCACCGAGCGCAACGCTGAGGCCTTGTCCCAGGGAACCGCTGGCAACGCGAACGCCGGGCAGGTGTTCATGCGTGGTGGGGTGGCCCTGAAGGCGGGAGTCGATCTTGCGGAAGGTGGCCAGCTCCTCAATGGGGAAATAGCCGGAACGAGCCAGCGCACTGTAGAAGACAGGGGAAATGTGCCCATTGGACAGGAAAAAAACGTCCTGGTCTTTCCCGTCCATATCAAAAGGCTGCGGATGATGCTGCATCACCTTGAAGAACAGGGCCGTAAAATAATCGGTGCAACCGAGGGAACCTCCGGGATGCCCGCTTTGTACTGCATGTACCATCCGTACTATGTCCCGCCGTATCTGGGAGGCAATATCTTTCAGTTCTGGCATGATAATTGGCGTTTTAGAAGCGCAAAAGTAATAAGAAATTGCCCGGAAATACAGTACAGCGGTCAAAATTTTGCCAGAGATGGTTAAAAACCATGGTTTTTAAAATTTGTTGATACGCATTTCACTGAAATTAATATCTTTGCAATCACAACCCCCCGTATGGAGAATGTAATTATCGCGACTGTCCTGAGTTTCGTTATAACCTACTTTGCCATCCCCGTTCTGATCCGGGTGGCTGAGTTAAAGCATCTTTATGACGAACCAGACGAGCGCAAATCACATAAGTCCCGTATCCCAACGCTAGGCGGTCTGGGCTTTTTTGCAGGTTTCCTGCTGGCAACCGCTGTTTGTGCCCCTGCGCAGCAAGCCTTTCCGTTGCAATACCTCCTCGCCGCATTTTTCATCATTTTCATAGTGGGAATGAAGGATGATATCGTTGGATTATCACCTGTAAAGAAACTGATCGGCCAGCTGGTAGCCGCTTTTGCTATTATATATCTCGGTAATCTCCAGATCCAGAGCATGTATGGCTTCTTCGGTATCGGCCAGTTGCCCTATCACTTCAGTCTGTTGCTGACCTACTTCACGTTCATCGTGGTGATCAATGCCTTCAACCTGATAGATGGTGTGGACGGGCTTGCGGGTAGCATCGGCATGCTGGTGTCCGCTGTGCTGGGTGCTTACTTCCTGTACGCGAACGAGTTGTTGTATGCCGTGATGGGCTTTTCCATGGCTGCGGGCCTGGCGGCATTCCTGATCTTTAATATCACCCCTGCGAAGATATTTATGGGCGATACCGGTTCCCTGCTGGTGGGACTGGTGAATGCCACACTGATCGTGAAATTCATCGAAGTCGCCGGCAATCCGGCCGGAAAGATGCCGTTACAGGCCGTTCCCGGCATTGCTTTCGCCATCCTGATCGTTCCGCTGTTCGATACCCTGCGGGTATTTGCGATCCGTATGTCCAGGGGCCGCTCTCCTTTCACGGCGGACCGCCATCATATTCATCATTATATGCTGGCACTGGGGCTTAGCCATCGCCAGACCACCCTGGTAGCGGTATTATTCAACATCGGCTTTATAGGGATGGCCTATTCCCTGCAATATATCGGCAGTACTTACCTGCTTCTCCTTGTGGGCAGCACTGCTTTTGTGCTGACCAGTGTTCTTTTCGTTCTGAAAAGGAAAAAGGAAACCGCCAGAACCACGATTATTGTGGCAGAACCGGTGGAAGTTCCGCAAACCATTACCAAGCCAAAGATACTGCGTATGAACCCCGAAGGGGTGTTGCAGGACAAATGATCTGTCTTCAGTTTCTGCATTGTCCCGGGGCCTTCATCCTTTGATGATTAAAAGATTTCATGTAGGTTTGCAAGCACTCAAGTAACAATTCTTATGCAAGACGATCTAAATTTAATTCTGGAGGATGCGCAGGATTCCATGCAGAAAGCTATTTCCCACCTGGAAGCAGAGCTCACCAAAATTAGGGCCGGCAAGGCAAATCCTGTTATATTGGATGGTATCACAGTAGACTATTACGGAGCGCCTACAGCATTGAACCAGGTTGCCAACGTTAGCGTAGCAGATGCGCGTACGCTTACGATCCAGCCCTGGGAGAAGAACATGCTGCAACCCATTGAACGTGCGATCATCGCATCGAATATCGGGCTTAATCCACAGAATGACGGCCAGATCATCCGCCTTTTCCTGCCGCCGTTGACAGAGGAACGCCGGAAAGAACTGGTGAAAAAGGTAAATGCAGAGGGGGAACAAGCCAAGGTAGCAGTACGGAATATCCGGCGCGATGCGATCGAAGCCATCAAAAAACTGCAGAAAGACGGCCTGAGCGAAGATACTGCCAAGGATGCCGAGGCAGATGTACAGGAGCTAACCGATAAATATATTGTTGCGGTGGACAAACATTGCGCCCAGAAGGATAAAGAGATCATGGCTATCTGAAGCGATAGCCGGAAAATACAGATACAGGGGACGGGCCGCAAGCCCGTCTTTTTATTTGCGGTTCACCAGGTACACTCCGCCCATGATCAGTACCAGGCAAAGCACCTGCAGCATGTTGACCAGTTCCCCGGCCAGCAGCCCCCAGCCGATGGCTACCACCGGAAGGCCATAAGTGACCATTGACGCGAATATAGCGCCTGCGGACTTGATCAGCTGGTAAAAGAGCATGGATGCGATCCCCGTACCCATGATACCCAGTACCATACTGGCGCCGAGGCTCATCCAGGCTTTGTCCGACTGCCCGAAAACAGTGAAGAAATCACCGGAAAGCAATACCGGCAGCGCGAATACCGCCATAAAGAACAAAGAAACAGACACCAGTTGCAGGGAGGCAAAGCCTTTCAGATGATGATGCACAATGGCGATATTGAGCCCGTAGCACGCCGTGGCCAGTAACACGAAGAAGCCGTAGTACCAGTAGGCGTTCGTATGAATGCCTTTGGCCAGGAAAAGACAGATCACGCCGGCAAGACCAATGGCCAGACCGGTCAGTTGCCGCCGCGTCACCGGCGCACGGAAGATCATCAGCCCGAACAGCAGCGCAAATACCGGCGTAAAAGAATTGAGCATGCCCGCCAGTGAGCTGTCTATCCTCGTTTCCGCGATGCAAAAGAGATAAGCGGGTATCCCGTTCCCCAGGAGCCCCGAAAGAATAATGACAGGGAGCTTGTTTTTAGGGGTCTGCCGGATGAACCGGAAAAAGAAAGGAAGCATGGCCAGCCCGCCGGATATCAGCCGGATGCTGGCTACCTGGTAAGGGTTGAAGGCCTCCAGCCCAAGCTTCATCAATATAAACGAACTGCCCCAGGTAAGGGAGAGCAACAGGAAGATTCCCCAGTTCAGCAAGCGATGGTCCATACAGGTGCAAATATACAGTTTCCCGCAGTCTGCATCATTTTGCTTAAATTTAGTACATAACTAACGCATATGCCTACTGTTAAACTCTCGGAGATCGCCACCGGCGCTCCCAAAAAAGTATCAAAGGAAGCCGCTGAAACGGCGATGAAAAAGATACTTGATGAACTGGACGAACTACAAAATCTCCTGTATGCTGAACATAAACACAGTTTATTGGTTGTATTACAGGGAATGGATGCCGCCGGAAAAGACGGGGCTATCAGGGATGTTTTTGGCCAGCTTAACCCGATGGGCGTAAAAGTTCAGCCTTTCAAGGCGCCCACGGAAAGGGAAACCGACCATGATTTTCTCTGGCGTATTCACCTTCATGCACCCCCGAAAGGGGTGATCCAGGTATTCAACCGATCCCATTATGAGGATGTATTGGTACAAAGAGTGCATAAATGGGTGGATGAAAAGACGATCCGGAAGCGAATGGACGCCATCAATGATTTCGAAAAGCTGCTCACCGTCCATAACAACACGCATATCCTGAAATTCTATTTGCACGTATCTCAAAAGGAGCAGGCGCAGCGGCTTGAGGAACGGACCAAAGACCCGCGGAAGATGTGGAAGTACAACGAGAAGGACCTTGCGGAAGCGAAGCTGTATAAAACATACTGGAAGGCGTATGAAGATGTGTTCAAACATTGCGGGAAAGTGCCCTGGCATATCATCCCGGCGGATGACAACTGGTTCAAGGAATTCCTGATCGCAAAAACGGTTAGGGATACACTGAAATCCCTGAAAATGAAGTACCCCCGTCTTCCGGAAGCCAAAAAATAACTAAAATAAAATTCCATATTTTATTAATATCGCACTTGTCTGAGCACATTTATTAACGATTAAAAACCTGGAACGTATGTCTTTTTTCAGCGAGTTTAAAACCTTTGCCATGAAAGGCAATGTAATTGATCTGGCCGTAGGCGTTGTTATCGGCGCAGCATTTGGCAATATCGTAAAATCCCTGGTGGACGCGATCATCATGCCGCTGGTAGGTATTCTGCTGAATGGTGTCGATTTTAAGGAAAAGATGATCAAGGTCGGTGCGGCTGAAGTCAAATACGGCCTGTTCATACAGGCGACGCTGGAATTTATCATTGTAGCCCTGGCCATCTTTTTTGTGGTAAGGACCATCAACAGGCTCAAGAAAAAAGAAGAACCGGCCCCTCCCGCAGGCCCTACTGTGGAACAGCAACTGCTGATGGACATCAGGGAAGAACTTAGAAAAAAATAATACTTTTGCGCATCGGTAAACGGTTGGCTGTACTATACAGCCAACCGTTCAGTTATTACACCATTTAATCTACAATAATGAAGAAGATCTGTTTGTTCCTTTCTTTGTGCGCGCTTTCTTTTTATTCGGCACAGGCACAGGATGACAGCATGAAAAAACTGCGGGAGGAAGCTGCCAAGAAAATCCAGAACAAGGAAATCGACAGCGGCAAGCACTGGATAAGAGGAGCCACCTTTGGCCTTACATTCAATCAGGGCTCCCTGACCAACTGGGCCGCAGGTGGAGACAAGCTGTCCCTTTCATTGCTCGGTACCCTCAATCTCATGGCCAATTATAAAAAAGGAAGACATTCCTGGGACAATAACCTCGATCTCGCGTATGGCTATGTGAATACCACCAGTCTCGGCAGCCGGAAGAATGACGACCGTATCGACCTTACCTCCAAGTATGGGTACGAAATCGGCAAAAACTTCTATCTGAGCGGGCTTTTCAATCTGCGCACGCAATTCGACAAAGGATATCTCTATCCCGCGGATACCACACCGGAGCTGATCTCCCGGTTTTTCTCCCCGGCGTTCATCGTGCTTTCGCCGGGTATAGACTTTATGCCGAACAAGGAGTTTTCACTGTTCGTATCCCCGATTACCGCCCGCTGGGTGTTGATGATGGACGATTCCCTTTCTGCCAAAGGCGCTTATGGCGTGGATACCGGCAAACATGTTAAAAGTGAATTCGGCGCTTACCTGTCCGCTACCTGGAATAAGAACATCACCAAAAACATTAATTACCGCTCCAAACTGGAGCTCTTCTCCAATTACAAACACAATCCCGGCAATGTGGACGTGTTCTGGACCAATATGATCACCCTCAAGGTCAACAAGCTGATCTCCGCCAATGTGAGCGTAGATATGATCTATGATGACGATGTGAGGGTATTCGAGAACAGCAAGACCGGGGTGCTGGGGCCACGGCTGCAGGTCAAGCAGACCATCGGGGTAGGGCTAACCGCCAAATTCTGATTCAGCGGGAATTTCCTTATTTTTGATAAACCTGTCGGGCATTCCGGCAGGTTTTACTGTTTAATTATGAGTTCCGAACAAGATATATACAAGATCAAGCTGCCCCAGTTCGAGGGGCCGTTCGACCTGTTGCTGTTCTTTATCGAGCGGGATGAGCTGGATATTTATAATATTCCCATCAATAACCTGACGAAAGACTTCCTGGACTACATACACCATCTGGAAACGCTGAACATTGAACTGGCCAGCGAATTCATCCTTTTCATTTCCACCCTCATGCGCATCAAAGCCAAAATGCTGCTGCCGCGAAAGGAAGTGGATGAAGCCGGGAACGAGATCGATCCCCGGCAGGAACTGGTGGACAAGATACTGGAATACAAGCGCTACAAACAGGCCGCGGCAGAGCTCGCCGAGCAGGAAGCCGAGCGCATGCTGCTGGCCAAACGCGGTAATATCGCCAAGGAACTGGCCATCATCGGGGAGGCCACCAGCGAAGGTTCCGAAGTGCAGACACTGACGCTTTTCAAGCTGACCAAAACCTTCGAAAAGGTGATGCAGCGCGTAAAGGAACGGACCAACAAGCCCCAGCACGTGGTGTACAAGTACGATTATACCATGGAAGGCTCCCGTGAATACATGATGGACCTGGCGAGGTCTGAACGCACAATGGCCTTTGAAAAGATATTCGATCATTGCAAGGACCGCGTGCATGCCATTTTCCTCTTCCTCGGCATGCTGGAGCTGGTACAGGCCAAATACCTGAGCATTATGGTGGGGGATGGCCGCAACAATTTCATCATTGAATACGTAGATCCTTCGGAAAGACCGGAGGATGCTCCTGTTGTTTTTGAAGATTGATTGTAAAACGATGGCAGAAAAAAAAGAACAGATCGAGATAATTTCCCTGCCGGAATACGCGCATGGAACACATGAGGATACAGATTTCAGTGTATCTACCCTCTGCGGGCTGGGGGAAGGATTCTTTGAGCATCAGTCCGCCCCGCACCGCCATGATTTCTACACCATTTTCTGGATCAAAAAAGGTCAGCTGACCCATACCATCGATACCGTCACACATGTGGTGAAGCGCAATACCCTGTTTTTCCTCGCGCCCGGCCAGGTACACCAGATGAACTTTTCGGAAAAAGTGGATGGATACATGATCGCATTCCACGATTCCATGATGTGCCCGAACGAACAATCCCGGATGGTACATGTCAGAAAAGGGCTTTTCGTGAACGACCGGTTCAGTTCCGTTATCCAGATCAATGATGCCAATGACGAAAAGGAACTGGAATGGATGGTGCAACGCATGATCAGGGAAACAGCGGACAAGCTGCCCAACTATGAAGTGGTGTTCCAGAACCTCCTGCAATATTTCCTCGTGATCGCTTCCCGCCATGCGGAAAAAGCGGTACAGGTCATCCCCGAATATCATGCAAAGCATAACAGCGCGCTCTTTCTCAACTTCAAATCGCTGATAGAGGAGAAATTCACAGCGCTGAAGAACGTATCCGACTATGCAGCGCTGCTGCATGTAAAACCTGTGCTGCTGAACGAGATCAGCAAACAGCTGTCCGGCATCACCGCAGGGGAGCATATCCGCAACCGTGTGATCCTCGAAGCGCAGCGGTACCTCTACAACACTGATCTTACCGCCAAGGAGATCGCTTACAAGCTCGGTTTTGAAGATCCCCATTACTTCAGCCGCTTCTTTAAAAAATATACGAACCAGTCCCCTTCCGGCTTCAAGGAGCTTGCAAAGGTGTAAGGGCTCCCGTCTTGAAAAAAGTCCACCTTTAACGGCAAACTATCCATTCTATTTAGATGTTGTAACATGTATTTTTGTGTTGTCATTAAAAACAGGAGGAACAAGATGGCAACGGTTAAAAAAGCAGCACATGTTTACAAAGGCGCCGCAGCCCATATGGTGGGCGACGGGTTTAAGGTGCAGAACCTTTTCCCCAACGGCAATCGCATCATCGGGAAGCAGCTCAGCCCTTTTTTCCTGCTGGATTATGCCGCTCCCAGCTATTTTCCGCCTTCTGACCAGCCTCGTGGCGTGGATGAACATCCGCACAGGGGATTTGAGACAGTGACCATCGCTTATCAGGGCACGCTGCAGCACCGGGATTCCGGCGGTAATGCCGGCCGTATTGGTCCTGGTGACGTACAGTGGATGACTGCAGCCTCCGGTGTGGTGCACGAAGAAAAACATGATGAGGAATTCACAAAAAACGGCGGTACCCTTGAAATGGTACAATTATGGGTGAATCTGCCCAGGGCGCATAAAATGGACAAGCCCCGTTACCAATCCCTGCAAAAAGATGATATTCCCGTTATCCGCTATGATGACGGCAGTTATGTGCGGCTGATCGCAGGTGAATGGGAAGGGCAGCAGGGGGCGGCAAAAACCTTCACCCCGCTTAACGTTTTTGATATGCAGCTGAAAGCGGGCAAAACCATTCAGCTCAGTCTGCCGGACGGGCATAATGCCGGCCTCGTGGTGATGAAAGGTGAAGTAAGTATCAATGACAGCCATCAGGCCAAGGCAGTGGAGATCGCTGTATTTGAGCAGGCCGGTGAAAACATAACGGTCACCGCCCGGGAGGATAGTTCCCTGCTGTTGCTGAGCGGAGAGCCGATACAGGAACCCGTCTTCGCTTACGGCCCCTTTGTTATGAATACGAAAGACGAGATCATCACGGCGATAGATGATTTCAACAACGGCAAGATGGGCCGCCTGAATTAAGACCACTCTAATCATTTCATAAACTACTAAAAACACAAAAAATGGCAACCTGGAAAATTGATCCCGCGCACAGCGAGATCGAATTCAAAGTAAAACACCTGATGATCACCAATGTGACCGGTCACTTCGGGGAATACAGCGCTACACTGGAAAGCGGAAAAGATGATTTCAGCGATGCAGTCATCAGCTTCGAAGCCGATGTGAACAGCATCAGCACCAAGAACCAGCAGCGTGACGAGCATCTGAAAAGTGCAGATTTTTTTGATAGCGCCAAATATCCGAAGATCACCTTTTCTTCAACGGAAGTGAAGAAGAAGGATGCAGAGAATTTTGTACTGACCGGAGACCTCACCATCCGCGATGTAACCCGTCCCGTGGAGCTGGAGGTGGAATATACCGGTACGCTGGTGGACCCTTATGGTCAGACCAAGGCTGGTTTTGAGCTGAAAGGAAAGATCAACAGGAAAGATTTCGGCCTTACCTGGTCCGCTACCACAGAAGCCGGCGGATTGGTACTGAGCGACGATGTTCGCCTTGTACTGGCCGTACAGATGGTTAAACAGGCATAAAAGCATAACAATGGATATCCTTGAGAAATTGACATGGCGTTATGCCACAAAGAAATTCGATCCGGCAAAAAAGCTGGATGAAAGGCAGCTGGACAGGATACTCCGTGCCACCCGGCTTTCAGCATCTTCCTACGGGCTGCAACCCTACAGGATCATTGTGATAGAAGACCCGGCGGTGCGTGAAAAGCTGAAAGCGGTGTCGTACAATCAGTCACAAATAACAGACGCCTCCCATCTCATTGTGTTCGCAAGGCATGATCAGTTGAGCCCGGAGCATGTGGAGCGTTATGTTGAAAATATTGCCAGTACCCGAAGATTGGAAAGAAGTCAGCTGACAGGGTTTGAGAATGTGATGAAAGGAACGCTGAATAGTCTGGATGAAGAAAGAGCCGCAAACTGGACGGGCAAGCAGGCTTACCTGGCGCTGGGTACGCTGCTCACGGCATGTGCGGCAGATGGCATAGACACTTGCCCGATGGAAGGATTCGATGCGGCCGCATACGATGGGATTTTAGGACTGAAGGAGAAGAACCTGCGCACGGTAGTAATTGCAGCGGTAGGATTTCGCGCAGCAGAAGACGGTATGCAGCATGCAGAGAAAGTGAGAACGCCCCTCGAAGATTTTGTTGAAACAGTGTAGTAGAAATGTTTGGGGTTTTACGGTAAGACCGGGAGACGTATGTCCCCCGGTTTTTTATTGGTGATAATTCATTAATTTAGACGGCTCTTAACGAACAAATCACCCACAAAATAATAACACCATGAAAAGATCTGCATCCGCTAACTGGAAAGGTACGGGCAAAGAAGGAAAAGGCACCGTTTCAACTGAGACCGGCGTTTTAAAGGATACACAATATTCATTCAGCAGCCGTTTCGAAAGCGGTGCCGGCACTAACCCTGAAGAACTGATCGCTGCGGCGCATGCCGGCTGTTTCAGCATGAAACTGAGTTTCATCATTTCAGGCGCAGGCCTCACGCCGGGCAGCATTGATACGAAATCGATCGTTACTTTCGAGAACGGCGCCATCCCCAATATACACCTGGAAGTAACTGCCAGTGTGCCCGGTCTGGATGCCGAAAAGTTTGCTGAGTTTGCCGAAGATGCGCGCGCCAACTGCCCCATTTCCAAACTGCTGAATACCAACATTACTATGGATGCCAAACTGGTGTAACCAGGCATTCCGGAAACATGGCGAAAAGGCCGGACAAGCAGAGGAAACCTGCGTCCGGCCTTTGTTTTGTGCATCCTTTTGTCGAAATTGTCCATTGCCGGACGGAGGGAATTGACCGACCTTTGTGAGAGAAAAAATAATACAAGGAGGACATCATGAAAAAAGTAATTCACCGCGGCAATACCCGCGGATTCGCAGACCATGGATGGTTGCAGTCTTTTCATACCTTCAGCTTTGCAGGGTATTATAACCCGGAGCGTATCCACTTCGGTGCGCTGCGCGTATTGAACGATGATACCGTAAAAGGCGGCATGGGCTTTGGCTCGCACCCGCACGACAATATGGAGATCGTGAGCATTCCGCTATCCGGTGCACTGGAGCATAAGGACAATACCGGCCGCCACAAGATCATCAATCAGCACGATGTGCAGATCATGAGTGCAGGATCGGGCATACAACACTCCGAATTCAACGCATCAAAGACCGAGCCGGTGAAATTCCTGCAGATATGGCTCTTCCCCAAACAAAAGGATATCACACCGCGCTACGACCAGAAGACATTTGATCCCGAAGGACGGAATAATCAATTGCAAACAGTTGTTTCCCCCGAAGAAAATGATGCAACGCTCTGGATCAACCAGGATGCATGGTTCTCGCTCGGTAAATTCGACAAGGACAGGACCATCAGCTATACCCCGAAGCTGGAAGGGAACGGGGCCTATCTGCTGGTATTGAAAGGCAAAGTGGAAGCAGGTGGTGAAGTGCTTGAAAATCGCGATGCACTGGGCGTTTCCGAATACGGATCATTGGATATAAAGGTGCTGGAGGATGCGGAATTCCTGCTGATGGATGTACCTATGCTGAGTTGATCGTATCATCATCTTGTTAATTATATGAGAAAAACCTGTGTCGTTCCGGCACAGGTTTTTATATTTGCCGGAGGACCAATACGATTTGAATTATGGATGAGATTTTACAACAACAGTTCCTGGGCAACAGCGTGCAATCCTGGATCATCGCTTTGCTCATCTTTTTGGGAGGAATGCTGATCATCAGATTGTTCAGAAAAGGGTTATTGTCCGCATTGAAAAAATGGGCAGAAGGAACGGAAGGCGATTACGACGATTTTATTGTTGCTGAAACAGGGCGCTCGGTTGTTCCCCTGTTATACTTTGCTGCTTTTTACGCCGGATTTCACTATCTGACGTTCTCTCCGGCAACAATGCGTGTGTTCAAAGCAGCAGCACTGTTATACCTGACCTTTTTTGTGGTACGTCTGATCACAGCCGTATTGCAGTTCATTATTATGCAATACCTTTCCCGGCAGGACAATGGTGAGGAAAAGCAGAAGCAGGTGAATGGCCTCATGATCATCATTTCTGTGGTGATCTGGGCGTTGGGACTGGTATTCCTGATGGACAACCTCGGATTCGATGTTACGGCCATCATCACTGGTCTCGGTATCGGCGGTATTGCCATAGCATTGGCGACACAACATATCCTGGGTGACCTGTTCAGCTATTTCGTGATCCTTTTCGACCGGCCTTTTGAAGTGGGGGATTTTATTATTGTGCAGGATAAAGTGGGAACGATCGAATACATCGGCATCAAAACAACGCGGCTGCGCAGCCTAACGGGGGAGGAGATCGTATGTTCAAACACTGATCTCACCAATTCCCGCATACATAACTTCAAGAAGATGCAGCGGCGGCGGATCGCGTTTAAAATATCCGTTACTTATGATACGCCTCCGGAAAAGCTGGAACTGATCCCCGGTATGGTGAAACAAATTATTGAAAATGAAGCTAATGTGGCGTTTGACAGAGCCCATTTATTCAACCTGGCTGATTCCTGGCTGGAATATGAATGTGTGTATTTTGTGGACACGTCGGATTATGTGCAGTATATGGATGCGCAGCAATCGATCAATTTGCAGCTGATCAGGAAGTTCGGCCAGGAGGGTATCTCGTTTGCATTCCCGTCACAGTCGATCTATCTTAACAAAGTAGATCCGGCATAAATTTTTAGCGGGACGGGCGGCTCTAAAAGGAAAAAGTGTCGTAAATTAGAAGTGAAAGGCAGTAAAGTATCGTGAGCATGTACCCGTCTCTTATCTCACACGCAAAGTATATTGACCATTTGGTTCCTTCGGGGAAGGAAAGACGATTGTTTTAACATTCACAGGATGATTGACACATAAGCATGGGATGTATGACGGAACAAAGCTCCGCATCATTTAACTTAAATCAATACATCATGGAAGTACCAACACAGTCCGCTGACCTGCAGGAGCAGATCATTACCTGGAAAGGTGAAGTAGATCATGTGCGCAATGACTTGCGCGCTATGCGTTGCAGGTTGGAAGAAATGGCCGCACATCAGGCCAACCATGAAAGAATGATACAGACAGAGCATTTTCAGAACCAGTTCATCCGGCAACTGGAAGTGGCAGATGAAATGTTCCACGACCTTAAACAGTCTGCCAAAAGCATGGGTAACGGCCGGCCGGCTATTGTGCATGACGACAGGCCTGTGGCCGATTACGATACCTTGCAGGACCGTATGCAGGTTTTCCACAAACTATATAGTGAATTGAAAGGGGACTTTTCCCGGTTTGAGTCATTCCGGTAAATTGCCGTTCCGCAGCTGTTTTAATTTGTCCCGGATCTTGTGAAGCATCACGTCCAGTTCAGACGTGCTTTCCTGCAGCATGCCAAAGAGCTGGGTGTTCAATGCCGCATCATTGTTTTCCAGGTCGATCACCGACATAATGCCCAGAATGGAGGCCACCGGTTTTCTGATATCATGTGAATTGATCCGGGCGATCTCCTTCAGCGTTTCATTCTGCTGCTGCAATTGCTGAATGGATTCTTTTCGTTCGGTAATATCCTGTATCACGCCTATCACACGTACGGCATCCTGTTTTTCGTTGTAGATGATGTGGCCGCGATCGTGTACATATTTGTAACTGCCGTTGGCGCAACGGAAGCGATATTCGGCTTCCCAGTTCAGCTGTCTGGCGGTGGTGGCTTCGCGGAAGGAGGTGAGCATATCTCCCGCATCATCCGGATGGATCCTTTCTATCCACCAGCTGCTTTCTTCCTGTATATCCGTTTCTTTGTAACCAAATAGCGAAGAGGGGCCGTGGTTGCGGGTGACCCGGCCTGATATCATATCCCAATAATAAATGGAGTCCTGTGTTACCTTGGCCAGCAGGTCATACCGCGTACCAATATCCTTTGCGATGATGGTGGAGCGGATCTCGGCCTCTACGTCCACCGCCATCACCAACCGGGCATCCCGCCCGCCATATTTCGTGCTGTGCGACCAGATCTCTGCGGAAAACACCTCCCGGTTCTTTTTCTGGTGCTGCCAGATACCGCGGTACACCATCTCCTGCCGGGTGTTCTTCACATCGTCCAGCAGTTGCTGGATGGTAGAGGGTTCCCGGATATTGAGAATGCTCATGCGCATAAATTCCTCCTCACTGTAACCGTACTGCCGTACGGCAGCTTCGTTCACGGCGAGGAAGCGCAGTGTTTCCCAATCGTATATCCACATGGGAACGGGGTGCTCGTAGAAGAGCTGCCGGTATTCACTACGATTTACCGGGGAGCTTTTTGCCAGCACATACACGAACACAGCAGAAACTGTGATAAAGGCCGCATGCAGTAGATATTCCAGCAAAGCGGGGCTAACCTGGGGCAGTTGTGCTGAAAGAAAAAGCCATATTCCGCGATAGCCGCACAGCCATATTATTCCAAGCAGGAGATAAAGGCCGGCTGCTTTCAGAGCAGCATAGCTCATGGCAATAGTTTGATTGAAATTATGGCATTTTGAGATACCGGCAAACATTTACCATACCAGTGTGACATTTTTACTTTGTGCATACCCGGTGCAGGTCAGCACCAGTCCCTGGGACAATTCCCTGTCCGTCAGCACTTCGTTAACGGACATCCAGACCGATCCTTCCGCACATCGCGCTATGCACGAGCCGCAGACGCCGCCATTGCAGCTGTAGGGCAATTCTATGCCCTGCCGCAGCGCGGCATGCAGGATGGTTTCATTGCCCGGTACGGGAAAGGTCGTTTCTTTTCCATTGTGCCGGAGCAAAACCTGTTTAATGCCCGTGTCTTGCGGGATGGGGGTCCTGGCGATCTTCGTTTCGGTATTGACAACAAAGTTCTCTTTGTGCAGCTGCGCATTACTGAAACCCATAAAGGTAAGCGTGAACTGCACCACGCGCATATAGGCAGCAGGGCCGCAGATGAAGAACTGGGCTTTGTCCCGCTCGTACTTCAGGTGTTGCGGGGCGATCATTTCCAGCAGGCCGTTACTCATCCTGCGATTGGTCGTAGCAGTATCCGCCGGGTCGCTGAACAGCCAGAGGATGGTCAGGCGGTCCGGGAACTTTTGCTGTAACGCCAGTATCTGTTTCCGGAAAATAGTATTCTTCTCGTTGCGGTTCGAGTAGATGAGCGTGATGTGGGCGGCTGTCTCTTTGTACAGGGCTTCCTGCAGAATGGAGAACAGGGGTGTAATGCCGCTGCCGGCGCCAAGCAGGAAGATGTCCCGGCGGGCATCCGGCATACTGTCCAGTGTAAACCTCCCGGAGGGAAGCAGTGATTTTACCTGGTCGCCCACCTGCCAGGTGCGGTGGATATGACGGGATATCTCCCCGTTCGTGATCTTTTTGATGGTAACAGCCATGAACGGGTCTATGCCCGGGGTCGTGCAAAGCGAATAGGAGCGGCGGTATTCTTCGCCATTCAATTCAACAAGAAAGGTAAGGAACTGGCCGGCTTTGTACGGAACGGGTCTGCCCTGCACTTCTTCCAGCCGGTAGGTGAACGTATCCGGTGTTTCCTGGATAATAGCCGTAATGCGAAGGTGTATATATAGATCCATTAGATAATTCCGGAGCCGTCTCTGCTGCTGCTCCGTATGATCTGTTATCAGCTTGCGTGAACAGTAATGGTACTTTTAAGCATTTCCCGGACAGCGTTGGCGATGGCCACGGCATCGTAGCCGCATTCGCGCTGCAGTTCCGCGGGTTTTCCATGTTCTACCAGGCGGTCCGGTATGCCCAGCCGGCGGATGTCCGCCTTATAATCGTTATCCGCCATGAATTCCAGCACTGCACTGCCGAAGCCGCCCTGCAGGGCGCCGTCCTCTACGGTGATCACACGGTCGTAGCGCTGGAAGATATCATGGAGCATGTCCGTATCGAGCGGTTTGACGAACCGCATATCGTAATGGGCGGGCTGGAGGCCGTCGGTCATCAGTTCTTTGAGCGCTTCGGTCACAAAGTTGCCGGGATGGCCCAGGGAAAGGATGGCTACATCGCGGCCGTCCTGGACCTTCCTGCCGGTACCGATGCGGATGGCTTTGAAGGGCCTGCGCCAGTCTGCCATCACGCCTTCCCCGCGGGGATAGCGGATCACGAAAGGCGCGTTGTTCTCCGGCAATTGCGCCGTGTACATGAGGTTGCGCAACTCTTCTTCGTTCATGGGGGCGCTGATCACCATATTGGGGATACAGCGCATATAGGGGATGTCGTACGCGCCATGGTGGGTGGCGCCATCTTCTCCTACGAGCCCTGCCCGGTCCAGGCAGAAGATCACCGGCAGATGCTGGATAGCTACATCATGCACTACCTGGTCGTACGCCCTTTGCATGAAGGAAGAGTAAATATTGCAGAACACGCGCATACCCTGTGTGGCGAGGCCGGCGGAGACGGTCACGGCGTGCTGTTCGCAAATACCTACATCGATGGCCCGGTCCGGCATCTTTTCCATCATGAGTTTGAGGGAGGAGCCGGAGGGCATGGCGGGCGTAATGCCCATGATATTTTCGTTCTGTTCAGCCAGTTCTATGATGGTATGGCCGAAAACGTCCTGGTATCTGGGAGGTTGCGGCGTTTCTACGCTTTTTTTGAAGATCTCGCCGGTGATCTTGTCGAACAGGCCGGGAGCATGCCATTTGGTCTGGTCCTTTTCCGCCAGGGCATATCCTTTCCCTTTGGTGGTAACGATATGCAGCAGTTTGGGACCCGGGATGTCCTTCAGGTCCTGCAGGGTATCCACCAGTTTGGTGATGTTATGGCCGTCGATAGCGCCGAAGTAGCGCAGGTTAAGGCTTTCGAAGAGGTTGCTGGAGCGGGATACCATGCCTTTGACGCTGGCTTCCAGCTTGGAGGCCATGTCCCGCGTGAATTTCCTGCCTACCGGCAATTTCCCGAGCAGGTTCCACACATCATCGCGGAACTTGTTATAGGTGTGGGAAGTGGTGATATCGGTAAGATATTCTTTCAGCGCCCCTACATTCGGGTCGATGGACATGCAGTTGTCGTTCAGGATGATCAGCAGATTGGCGTTGGCCACACCGGCGTGGTTCAGTGCTTCGAAGGCCATACCCGCCGTCATGGCGCCGTCGCCTATTACGGCAATGTGCTGGCGGTCATGCTCGCCCCTGTTCCTGGATGCGATGGCCATGCCCAGCGCTGCAGAGATGGAAGTGCTGGAATGCCCTACCCCGAAAGTGTCATATTCACTTTCACCGCGGTTCGGGAAACCGCTGATACCCTTATACTTGCGATTGGTATGGAAAACGTTCTTGCGCCCCGTCAGTATCTTATGGCCGTATGCCTGATGCCCTACGTCCCATACCAGCTGATCATATGGCGTATTGTAGGCATAATGCAGGGCTACGGTAAGCTCTACCACGCCCAGGCTTGCGCCGAAATGGCCGCCATGGACGCTCACTACATCGATAATGAACTGGCGCAGCTCATCGCAAACCTGGTGCAGCTGCTCCCTGCTCAATTTTCGCAGATCAGAGGGGTAATCGATCTGGCTCAGTAATTGACCGGCCGTAATTTCCATATTCGCATCAGGGTTTAATGCCCAAAAATACAAGTTTTTGCGCTATTTCCCGGCCCCCATTTAAACGCCAATTCCACCATTGATAAAAATTGCCTTCCGGGAGAGTGCTGCAGGTGCTATTTTTGGAATAAGCGCCCGGTGGTCACTAAAGTCGCAGGAGTTTGCTAACTTTTCATGAATGTTTAAGCGTTTGTCAAAATATTGGTGGTGCCAGATCCTGGGGTGGGGAGCTTATGCCTTTCTATATTTCTTTTTCGGCTTCTTTTTCGGTATACTGGGTTGGTTATGGGTAAAGTACGTGCTATCCGTAGTGGTGCTGGGTATCCTGATCACGCATGCTTTCCGGGCAATTATCGTCAAATACAAATGGATCCAGATGCCATTTGAGAAGCTCGCCATTTATTTCTTCTTCGGGGTACTGATCTGTTCGATACTTGACTCTTTTCTGCTGACCTCTCTCGGGATGCTTTTCAACGATGAGCAGCATGATTTTTATGATATGTGGGTAAGGTCTTTCATCCAGCAGACAGTTTTTCTCTCCCTCTGGGCGGTGATCTACTTTCTCTGGCATTATGTGGAGGAAAGCCGGAATTCGCAGATGGGCAACCTGCAGCTGGAGGCTACCGTAAGAACGCTGGAGCTGAAAACGATCAAATCGCAGCTGAATCCGCATTTCATCTTCAACGCCCTGAACAGCATCCGGGCGCTGGTAGACGAGAATCCCCGCCGGGCCCGTACCGCCATTACCGAACTGAGCAATATCCTGCGCAGTTCCATGCAGGCGGACAAGGCGGAGACAGTCAGCCTGGAAAATGAACTGAGCATCGTAAAAGATTATCTTGCACTGGAAACCATCCGTTTTGAGGAAAGGCTGAAGGTGGAGTTTGATATAGATCCGGAAACAATGGAATTGCCCGTTCCGCCCCTGATGTTGCAAACGCTGGTGGAAAATGCCATCAAGCACGGTATTTCAAAAGAGGTTAGAGGAGGGCATATCCTGATCGGGTCACAGGTGCGTAACATGCAGCATGAGATCACCATCCGCAATACGGGCCAGATCGTCGAGAATCTGAGCGGTAACGGCTTCGGCCTGAACAGCACCCGGCAGCGGCTTGGGCTGCTGTTCGGTAAAAAGGCCTCTTTCGAGATCTATAACCTGGATCCCGCAACGGTGGAAGCAAAGGTGCAGATGCCGTTGCTGTAAATATATCATCAACCGAAAAGTAAAGACAGTATGAAATCGAGCAAAAAAACTGTAGTTCACACCGCGAAATGTTAATGCGAGGTTCCATCTGCCCATTGAAACGCAAAACGTTCACCGCGGCAAAACCTGGTGAACGAAGTAAAATACAAATATTACCAGATGAAAAAAGCATTGATCATAGACGATGAACGACTGGCCAGAAGCGAACTGAAAAAGCTGCTGGCAGACCATCCGGAGATCGTTGTAGTAGGAGAGGCGGTGAATGCAAAAGACGGAATCGAGAAGATCGAGACGCTCCGGCCGGACCTGTTGTTCCTGGACATCCAGATGCCCGATAAAACGGGTTTTGACCTGCTGGCGGAACTGGAAAGATCGCCGCAGGTGATATTTACGACCGCATATGACGAATATGCGCTGAAGGCATTCGAATACAATGCGCTGGATTACCTGCTCAAACCCGTGGAGCCCAAGCGCCTGGCGGACGCCATTCAAAAATTGCATCAGCTGGACGAAAAAGAAAGGCTGGCCGCAGCATCCGGCATCCGCAACATCCTGGGAGAGAACGACCAGGTGTTCGTGAAGGATGGCGACCGCTGCTGGTTCGTGAAACTTCAGGAGATACGGTTGTTTGAAAGCGTGGGCAACTATGCCCGGGTCTATTTCGAGACCAACAAGCCGCTTATCCTGAAATCCCTCAATGCGCTGGAGGAGCGGCTGGACGAGCGGGTGTTCTTCCGCGCCAACCGCAAGCATATTGTGAACCTGCGGATGATCGAACGCATCGATACCTATTTCAACGGCGGGCTGCTGCTGGAAATGCGCGGAGGGGAGAAAATTGAAGTGAGTCGCAGGCAGGCGGTGAAATTCAAGGAAATGATGAGCCTTTAAAAGGCCGCGGCCTGGCGTAATGTTTGCATTTATATCACTGAAGGCCGGTGTTTTGCCGGTTATATTAAAACGAAGAGGGACGATTCCTGGCGGAAGATCGGCCCTCTTTCATTTTAAGTAAAAGGGCCGTCCTTGAAAGGACGGCCCGGCTAAATTATGCTTATGAAAAAAGGCCTTGTGGGCCAAAACTTATGTCTGCGTTTATCCGTTGCCGTTAGTGACGTTTCCTGTGCCTGCATACGCCAGCCATACCCTTTCCGGGGTATTAACACTGTGCATTGCAAACAGCAGTATCTGCCGCATACCTGTAACGTCCCCATTTCAGGGGGCTTGTGAAATCCGTTCAGGTCGATTAACAAGGGAATGAAAAAACTTTGATCTCAACTGGATGGACAA
Source organism: Chitinophaga sp. XS-30 (assembly GCF_008086345.1). Taxonomy (NCBI): domain Bacteria; kingdom Pseudomonadati; phylum Bacteroidota; class Chitinophagia; order Chitinophagales; family Chitinophagaceae; genus Chitinophaga; species Chitinophaga sp. XS-30. Next base: position 1,374,650 of record NZ_CP043006.1, read on the forward strand.
TTGCTTTCACGGGAGCATACTTCACGTTATGCCAGGGATCGGTTGGTTTGTTCTGGTTTTCTACTAGCTCTAAATTTCCGTGCTAAGATATATAACCTTCGTGAAGTTTTTATTACTTTCTACAAACAATCAATAATTTTTGGAATACTGGAAAAGTTTACGGCAATTGAAGTGGTGTTCAGTGCCTTGAGGAGACGGGCGCCTGGTGTACAGCATCTGCTATTTCCTTGATCAGGGACGTATCCTTTTCGATAGCATTGCCAACAACAATAATATCAGCTCCGGCTTTGCAGTTGAGGTATGCTTTTTCGGCATCTTTGATGCCGCCGCCAACGATCACGGGAACTTCCACCTGGCTGGCTACGCGATGGATCATACTTTCGGCAATGGGTTTCCGGGCGCCGCTGCCGGCATCCATAAAGATTACTTTCATCCCAAGCATATCACCGGCCATGGCTGTGCACATGGCAATATCATCCTTGTCCGCCGGAATCGGGGCGGCATTGCTGATATAGGAAACCGTGGTGGGCGCGCCGCCATCAATGACCATATAGCCGGTGGAGATCACTTCCAGCCCGCTTTTTTTAACGGCTGCGGCAGATACCACATGCTGGCCGATCAGCAGTTCCGGGTTGCGGCCGGAGATCATGGAGAGATAAAGCAGGGCATCCGCATATTTCGACACCTGCGAAGGACTGCCCGGAAAAAGGATCACTGGAATTGAGCAGGTGGCCTTGATCTGCTGAACCACCTCATCGAGGTGATGGGTGATCACAAGACTGCCTCCCAAAAAAATATAATCAACCCCGGCTTCCGTACATTTAGCAGCCAGATCAACGATCCCGGTAGGGGTCACCTTGTCCGGATCTATCAGCACTGCGAATGACTTTATACCTTTTGCCTTTCTCTCGATGAAGGAACTGTATATTTTTCTGTACATTAATTTTGCATTGTTCCGGTTGTCGCAAATGTATAAATTTTTTTCTAATAAGGTACAGGGTTTCATAAATATGTATGACGTTGAATCTCCAACCGAAATAACGCCAAAAGGATGCCAATTCCCCCTCTTTTGCCGTTAAATGTTAATCGGCGCAGACAACACCCTTATGCACAGGCTGTGGATAATAAAACTGGGAATCGATATCATTAAAAATTATTTTAGTAATCCCGCATAGAGAGTTATTAATTAATCGAATTGCTAATCCTGTATTAAATTATTTAGGGCATGAAAAATCAAGTTACCAAGGCTGGAGGCCTGGCGTTTTCCCGTCACTTCACCCGGGAAGGCGTGAGTCCGTATGACCAGTTTGAATACGATCTCCGTACCTCCGTGATCCGCAACCCGGGAGGTGATGTAGTGTTTGAGATGAATAATGTGGAAGTCCCCCGGTCGTGGTCGCAGATCGCCACGGATATCCTTGCCCAGAAATATTTCCGTAAAGCAGGCGTACCTCAGCCGGACGGTTCTACCGGCCGCGAAACCTCCGTCAGGCAGGTTGTGCACCGTATGGCCAATTGTTGGCGCGCCTGGGGAGAAAGATATGATTACTTTGCCTCAAAGGAAGATGCGCAGGTGTTCTATGAGGAACTGGCGTATTGCATGCTCAACCAGGCCTGCGTACCCAATTCCCCACAATGGTTCAATACCGGCCTGCATGAGAGTTACGGCATCACCGGCAAACCCCAGGGCCACTACTACGTGGAACAGCGCACCGGCAAGCTGGAAAAATCAACATCCGCCTACGAAAGGCCGCAGCCGCATGCCTGTTTTATATTGAGCGTGAGCGATGACCTGGTAAATGATGGCGGTATTATGGACCTCTGGGTCCGGGAAGCCCGGATCTTCAAATACGGTTCAGGCGTGGGCACGAATTTCTCGCAGATCCGCGGTGAAGGCGAAAAGCTGAGCGGCGGCGGTACCTCCAGCGGGTTGATGAGCTTCCTCAAGATAGGCGACCGGGCGGCCGGCGCCATCAAATCCGGCGGCACTACCCGCCGTGCAGCCAAAATGGTGTGCCTGGACCTGGACCATCCCGAGATACTGGAATTCGTGAACTGGAAAATGGAAGAGGAAAAGAAGGTAGCGGCCCTCATTGCCGCCGGCTATTCCGCTGATTATGAAGGAGAAGCCTACCGCACCGTCAGCGGGCAGAATTCCAATAATTCCGTACGCATCCCCAACAGCTTCTTCCATACGCTGGAAGCGGATGGCGACTGGGAACTCAAAGGCCGCATGAACGGCAAGACCGTTAAAACCGTGAAAGCCAGTGATCTGTGGAACCAGATCGCCTACGCGGCATGGCGTTGTGCGGACCCCGGCACCCAATACGACACGACCATCAACGAATGGCATACCTGCCCCCAGGGCGGGCGCATCAACGCCTCCAATCCCTGTTCCGAATACATGTTCCTGGACAATACAGCCTGCAACCTGGCCTCCGTGAACCTGCGCCGCTTTTTCGACGAGCGTACCACGCAATTCGATGTAAGCGGGTTCGAGTACACGGTGCGGTTATGGACCGTAGTGCTGGAAATATCCGTGCTGATGGCTCAATTCCCCTCAAAAGAGGTGGCCCGCCTCAGTTACGATTACCGTACCCTGGGCCTCGGGTATGCCAATCTCGGTTCCATGCTCATGGTCAGCGGGATAGCGTATGACAGCGAGGAAGCCCGCGGCATTGCCGGCGCTATTACCGCTATCATGACCGGCGTATCCTACCGGACCTCCGCCGAAATGGCCGCCCACCTCGGCCCCTTCCCGAAATTCGAAGAGAACAAAAGCGATATGCTGCGGGTAATGCGCAATCACCGGGCCGCCGCCTACGATGCCGCGGACGCGTATGAAGGCCTGGAGATCAGGCCGCAGGGGATCAATGCCCGGTATTGCCCGGATTACCTGCTGAAAGCCGCCACAAAAGCCTGGGACGATGCCGTGAAGCTCGGTGAGCAGCACGGGTACAGGAATGCACAATCCACCGTGATCGCCCCCACCGGCACCATTGGCCTGGTAATGGATTGCGATACGACCGGTGTGGAGCCTGATTTCGCGCTCGTGAAGTTCAAAAAACTGTCCGGCGGCGGGTATTTCAAGATCATCAATCAATCCATCCCCACTGCCCTGCGCCATCTAGGGTATAAGGACAATGAAGTAAAAGCGATCGTGGACTATGCCAAAGGCACCGGCAGCTTCTCCGGCGCCCCTTATGTCAACAAGCAGAGCCTGAGCGAAAAAGGCTTCATAGCAGAGGAACTGAAGAAACTGGACAGTGCGGTGGCCTCTTCTTTCGATATTGCTTTTGTGTTCAATGTGTACACCCTGGGCGAAGAATGCCTGCAGCGCCTTGGATTCAAGCCGGAACAGTATTTCAATATGGAATTCAGCCTGTTGCATGAACTTGGGTTTACAGATGAAGAGATAGAGGCCGCCAACGATCATGTTTGCGGTACGATGACCGTGGAAGGCGCACCTTATCTGAAGGATGCACACCTCCCGGTATTTGATTGCGCCAACAAGTGTGGCAAAAAAGGAGAGCGTTTCATCCACCCCCATGGCCACATCCGCATGATGGCCGCTGCACAGCCCTTCATTTCCGGCGCCATTTCCAAAACCATCAACCTGCCGAACGAGGCCCAGGTGGAAGAAATAGCAGATGCTTACAAGCTGAGCTGGGAGCTGGGCCTCAAAGCCTGCGCATTGTACCGGGATGGTTCCAAGCTGAGCCAGCCGTTAAGCAACAAGAGTGACAAACGGAAGAAAAAGGAGGATACCGCCGAAGCAGCGGATACCGGGGCACAGATCATCGATATGAACCAGCTGACCATCGATGAGCTGCTGGAAGAGCTGAACAAGCGCATGCTGGCCAGTTCCGACACCTCTCTGAAACGTGCGCTGAGCCGCATCGTGGAAAGAAAGACCCTGCCTGCCAAACGCCGCGGGTTCACCCAGAAAGCCAAAGTGGGGGGACAGCCCATCTTTCTGCGCACCGGAGAGTACAACGATGGCACACTGGGAGAGATCTTCATCGACCTGGCCAAGGAAGGTTCCACCCTGCGCAGCCTGATGAACTGCTTTGCCATAGCTGTGTCCGTAGGCCTGCAATATGGCGTGCCGCTGGAAGAGTTTGTGGACAAGTTCGTGTTCACCAGGTTTGAGCCGGCCGGTATGGTGGATCATCCGAATATCAAATCTTCCACATCACTGATCGATTATATCTTCCGTGTGCTGGGATATGAATATCTCGGGCGGACGGACCTCGTGCATATCCTTGACGGACCCGGCAATACCGGGGAAGAGGAATGGGATGAGCCGGCAGTAAAACCGGAGCTTTCCAATGTAAGGGTGATCGGCGCCGTAGCCGGACAGGCGCCCCAGAAGGCCGTAAAAAGTCAGCCTGTGGCTGCAGCCAGCAGCGAAGGAGGAACGCAGGAATACATGCGTAGCATGCAAAGCGATGCGCCGGCCTGTAATACATGCGGTCATATCACCGTTCGTTCCGGCACTTGTTACAAATGTCTTAACTGCGGCAACAGCATGGGCTGCAGCTGACAAAAACGGGATGTAGTTTAGGAATGTTTAACAAAGCATAATCCGTTTTTGTGTTTTTTGCCGATCGCTGAAAGTCGCTGTGGTATTGGCTTTGTGAGGGACAAATGATAAAAAAACTTTGTTAATTATTTGTTATTCGGAGGTAAAAATTTCAAATAAAGTTAATATAGATATACCTTTGATTTTAAATAGGGTTTTCATAGGATAGTAACAAATTGAGGGCGCTTTTCTAGGTGCCCTTTTTCTTTTCCCCTAACTGAAGAAGATCATCCTGCTTGTTCCTCCGGAGCAGGCAAAAGAAGATGAGGAATAGACCTTACCAGGTATGACTAGCTTCCTTTATACGCTGAAAACCAATTCCCTTTCGACCTTTATCAGACCCCGTTAAACCGCAGTCCGCAATCGCCTGCCAGGGAACGGCTCGTTGGATGTTTTCCGATATCCGTTGACCCGGCTCCGGGCGCCTCCAATCCCGCATGCTCGTACCAGGGAATGTTCCGGTAGTAGTCCTGCGCAAAAAGCAGTGCAAAAACCAGCCAAACGAAATATCCCGAAAGCCGTTTGTTAGCGATCGAATTCTTCCGATGCCCTTTTGTAGTGGAAAATCTTCAGTTTTGGGACGCTATTTGTTAAGAACAAAAAATAATCTGCCCCTCAAAAAGCGAAGTTTTATTCGATTACATCTAAAAAAACACCATTTTTTTGATATTTGACTATTTAACAGGGTGTATTTTGAGGTTTTTAAATATTACATGTTAATCCTTTCTATTTATTTAATTTATTTTATATTTGTTTAAGTATTAATTTTTATATGGTTACTGTCCTATGAAAAACCAAATATTCCTACACCGCAAGAATCTTCTTGCACTGTAAATGACTCTCGAAAGCAATGGATTTTTCCATTGCTTTTGTTTTTTCAGGAAATGCGGGTGAAACGATCAGACGGGGAGCAGATCGCAGAAATAAAACCGGGTGTCCCAATCGGTGGGTGTGGTGTTGAAGCAGTCATCGCCCTCATCTTTATAGCAATTACTTCCTTCATCCCGGGCCGGGGTGTATAAACGTTCTACCGTTTCGCCTGTTTTAAAGGCGACAGGCGCTTTAAAAATGGGGCCTTCGAAAACAAAGCTGTGAAACTCGCCGTTTTCTCCGCAGGGGTCAACGCCTGCAGGGAGATCGGCGAGGAAGGCCTCGTCTATCAGCCGTCCCGCAAAAGAGGCCGGGAGGTATTTTGCATTCACACAAACAACAACAGCTTTAAATCCGGCTGCGATGAAAGCTTTTACCAGCCGGGCACTGTCCTGTTTCCACAAGGGAAAAAGGCCCTGCATGCTCACTTTCGACAGTTGTGTTTCCCGGTAAGTGCGCAGGTCTTCCAGGAATATATCCCCGAAAACGGCATGTTCAACACCTTCGGCCCCGAAAGCGGACAGCTGTTCCTGCATAATGGCATTATAATCTTCCATCGATGCATTTTCCGGCAGCCAGGCCTTTACCAGCGGGATGCCCGTTTGCTTCGCCTGCTCATCCAGCAGCGCTTCTCTCACGCCATGCATCGATACCCGGCGGTGAGCGCCACTGAGCGTAGTGAACAGGTAACGGATATCGTATTTTCCCTCCTGCTGCAATTGCCACAGGGCAAAGGAGGCGTCTTTGCCCCCGCTCCAGTTGATATATGCCTTCATTTAACGTAAAAATAAATAAATCCGGTGTCTGTGCAGGCAAGTCCCTCCCCGTAATGCCATATATTTGAAATCGTAATTTCTACCCTTATGGCAAACCGTTTCCTGTCCCTCTTTCTCCTGATCTGTTTTACCGGCAGCGCCCTGGCGCAAGGTCCGCCTGCCGTTACCGCACAACGATCGCTCATTGCCGGCCCGATGGCGGGATCGGTGGAACTGCGCGATGTTATTATCTGGCTGGAAGTTGCCCCCGCCGTAAAGCAGGTGGCGATCCGGTATTATCCGAAAGGGAAACCGGCCCTGGCAAAGACCGAAGCCTGGAAGGGGGCGTTGGGCAACCGGTACAATCCGCTGAAGATCACCCTGGCCAACCTTGAGCCGGGCACGACCTATGCATACGATGTTTTGCTGAACGGCGGGAAAGTGCGGCTGCCTGCCCCTGCGATGTTCACCACCAAGGCTTTATGGCAGCACCGCGTTCCGGCGCCGGACTTCACTTTCCTGGCCGGCTCCTGCGCCTACTTCAATGAACCGCCGTTTGACCGCCCCGGCAAGCCTTACGGGAACGATTCCTCCATTTTCGAAACGATGGCCCGCACTCCGGCCGATTTCATGCTGTGGCTGGGCGACAACTGGTACACCCGGGAAGTGGATTACAGTTCGGTGCCGGGTTTGCAGTACCGTGCGCACCGCGACCGGTCCATGCCGGTGCTGCAAGGCTTTCTGCAGGCCATGCCGCACTACGCCATCTGGGACGATCATGATTTCGGGCCCAATAACGCCAATAAATCCTACATCTTCCGGGACGTTTCCCGGGAGATATTCTCCCAATACTGGCCGAATCCCACTTTTGGGGAGAACGGCCGGGGCATTTATACCAAATACAGTTACAGCGATGTGGATTTCTTCCTGCTGGACGGCCGTTACTGGTCCAGCGCCGGAGAATTGCCGGACAGTGTGGACGGGCAGCCCAATCCGGACAAAAAGATGTACGGGGATGAGCAGATGGAATGGCTGCGCAATGCCCTGATACAGAGCAATGCAACCTTCAAGTTCATTGTGACCGGGAGCCAGGCCTTGAACCCGATCTCCATTTATGACAGTTTTCATCATTTCCCCGTTGAATATGAATCGTTTATGCGCTTTTTGAAAAGCAATGACATCCCCGGCATCATTTTCCTCACCGGAGACCGGCATCACTCGGAGGTGATCCGCCTGCCCAGGGAAGACACCTATCCTTTATATGATATTACCAGCTCTCCATTGACCTCCGGTGTGGGCGGAGTGCTGTACGGCAATGAGAAGAACAACCCTTACCGGGTGCCCGGCACCCTGGTGGTCACGCAGAATTTCGCCAGCCTGAGCGTAACGGGCGTGAAAGGGAAACGGCGGTTGAAAGTGGTATTTATGGACAGGGAACAACGGGAATTGGCCGTTTTTGAGGTATCCCAGCAGGATCTGCGGTGAGCAGATTGCCGAAATCATACCCTCAAAGCGGGCTTTTCAGCATTTTTTTAGAAAAATCCGGGGCATGTTGCAACTTTTTGAACAACCGGTCGTCTTTTTAGTACATCCCGCGAGCAGTTGATACCGTTAAAACCACTGTTTGTACCGTAGAAATACGGATTTGTACCGGGAACATATTTTATATGATTTATTTTGTATTTTTAGGCTCTTAAAATATACCCTTATGAAAAAGCTGTTGTTTTTGCTGATGCTCGTTACGGTAGCGGCCACTGCAGCGATCGCCAATAACGGTGATAAGAGAAATAATGGTGATAAGCCCGATAAAGGCGCTAAAGCCAAAACTGCCAATGTAAACAGGTTGGAAGAGTTCATCTGGACGCTTCCGCAATCCCAATCCCAGGTGGAGAAGGTAGACGATTGTGAAATGCAAAAAGCAATGGTCGATCTTTATAAATGGTATCTGCAAAATGAAACCCGCATCAACAACAGCCCTGTGCTGACCGGTGATGATCATGAAGCAGTGGTGGCTCCTTTCAAGGTAGATCCCAAAGTGCTGCAGCAGTACCTTAAGTTCATCAAAAAGAATTTCCCCGGGCTCAACGAAGATGATCTGACGGACAAACACGATGTTTCCGCCACAAAGAAAAAGAGCGCACCGGTATCTTACCGTGATGACCTGGATGCGCCTATTTCCGTGACCGCTTCGAAATAATTCCTCCTTTTCCTGATTTGAAAATTTTCGTAAGTTCGCTGAATGCACTTTTTGCAGTTTACTTACAACAAGGAAGAGGTCATTAATGCATTACGTTTCCACTTTCTCAGAAGAGGCGAGATAAAGGTTTTCCGCAATACGCTGATCATCCTGCTTATTGCGGCTATTGCCGGTTATCTCTTCAGGGTCGTCAATTTTAATGCATTGCTCGGGATCTGTGTGATGATGATCATCATCGGGTGGGCATTCTGGTATCTGCTCCCTGTATCTACCTACAACAAGGCGGCAACTTTCAAAGACAATATCCGTTTACGTTATAACGAAGAAGGACTGGCTATTTCTACCGGAACGGCCGGTGAACGTTCCTTGTCCTGGCGGAATTTTTCGCAGATCGTGGAAACGCGGTCGTTCTTTTTTTTGTACCGGGACAAGCGGAGTTTCTTCCTCATCCCCACCAGTGCATTTGCCAGTGAGGACGCCCGTAATGCTTTCAGCATCCTGCTGCAATCCATTTTTTCAGATTACAGCCGTTTGAACATTTCATAGTGGGGGATACCTACTTCCACAAATTCCTCTCCCCTGACCGAGTAGCCATTTCTGATGTAGAATGGCGCAGCTACCTTCCGGGCATGCATCATCAGTTCAGCAAAACCGCTGTTCCGGGCCTGTTCCTCCGCAAAAGACAGTATCCGGCTGCCGGTCCCTTTACCATGCAGGTGCTCATCTACTGCCATCTGCCGCAATTGTACCGTTATATCGTTCACGGGAGTGAGAATACAACAGCCCAGGATCCGTTCCTCTTCAAAACAACCGATCAGCACATCATTTATCTCCTGCCGGAGGTATTCCGGTGAAAAAACGAGACCCAGGGGCTTCCGGAGTATCCTGTCCCGCAACTGTATCATGGCCTGGTGATCGCAGCTGCCATATTCAATGATGCGCATAGTGTCCATCCCGTAAAATTACTGCGGAAAACCCTGAAAATGATCATCAGCGTTGGGGAGCCACCGATGGGCGTATGGCATGATATTCGGTTGATGAATGCCGGATTTATGCGCGCGGGTCAGGTGTATTGATCCGCCGGAATTATTTTTAACTTTTCATTTGGCACGGGAACGCTAAATTTGAAAGATTAGTATGAAGTATTCTCTGTTTAGATACGCTGTTGCACTTTTCGTATGTACGCTGTTCCTGTTGCAGGAAGCGGCAGCCCAGGTGCGCATTACGGGAATGGTAACGGACGCGGACAGCCGTGCGGGCCTGCCCTCTGTAAGTATATGGAATAAAAGATCGAAGTCCGGCACCATCAGCAACGAAACGGGGCGGTATTATATTGAGGCATTGCCCGGGGATACGATAGAGTTTTCCATGCTCAGTTATGTGCGGTACCAGATGGTTGCACCCGGCATTTCCTCCAATCAGAACGTGGAGCTGAAACGACAGATATTCGGATTACAGGGCGTAAATGTGCGTGGCCGCATCTATCACCGGGATTCGCTGGCCATCCGTGATGAGTACGGAAGGTATTTCGGCTATAAAAGGCCCGGGGCCATGGACGTGCTGAAAACCCTTCCGGCCAACCCCATTACAGCGCTGAGTTACCTCATCCCGAGCAAGACGCGCAAACGTAAAGAGAAATTCGGTGAACAGCTGGTGTACTGGGAAAAGGAAAAACATATCGATTACCGCTATAACCCTGAACTCGTTGCCAAGCTCACCCGACTGGAAACGCCGATGCTGGATACCTTTATGCTGGTACACCGGCCCAGCTATAGTTTCCTCATGAATGCATCTGATTATGATCTGATGCTCTTCATCAAACAATCGTATGCGAAATTCGTGAAAGACCGCGGGCTGAAACCGGAAGACCAGGATACTACCGGCACGGCGCAGCCTTAGGGCGTTTTCATTTCACCGCAGGGGCTTTATCATGGCGGCAAAAAAGCCGGCCGCTTTCGCAACCGGCTCCGCATTCATCATTTCCGTTTAAATTATTTCAGAGAACCCGGCTTTCCGCCGCTTGGGTGTTGTACCTCGCCTGGATGAGGCGGGTTCCCGTTTATTTCAACAATTCTCCTTTCAGCCGCATCAGTTCCGTTTCCGCCACTTTGGTGTTGTATCTCGCCTGGATCAGGCGGTATGCGGCGAGTTCCAGGCTCTCCTGTGCTTCTCTCAGCTCCAGCGTAGTGGAAACTCCCTGTTTGAACCGTTCCAGCGCCACCATCACATTTTCCCTGGCCAGCTCTACACTTTCTTCCTCAAGACTGAGGGCCTGTTTATAATATTCATAATCCCGGAACGCATTCCGCAGGAACAGGTTGACCTGTGACTGCTGATTCTCCAGCGCCAGCTGCTGGTACTGGATGTCCAGCTTGGCGGCCTTGATCTGCCGGTGTGCGTTAAGCCCGTTGAAGATGGGCACTGTGGCAGAAAAACCGTAATTAAAGCCCCTGTTCTGGTTGAACACCGGGCTGAACTGGTTCACGGCAGCACTGGCGCGGGACTGGTTAAAGTTGTATGCCGAGTTGAAGGAGATTACCGGGAAGAGGTCGCCGGTCCGTTCTTTCAGTGTGATGCGTGATATTTCCAGGTTCTGCCGGGCCACCTGCAGCAGCGGATTGGTGTTCCCGATATTTTCCAGGATGGCCCCGAAGGAGAGGCCAAGGTTCACCGGTATGGTGTCCAGCACATCGTAGTTGGTGCTTTCATCCGCAATGGCCAGCAGCTGGTTAAGCGCCGCTTTGCTCTGCTCAATGGCCGTTTGCTGGCGCAGCCACATGGCGCGCTGGGCATTGTAATCCACTTTCGCCTGAAGCCAGTCCGTTTTAGGAGCAAGGCCTGTCTGGAATTTGGCGTCCGAGAGTTTCACCCGTTCGCTGGAAATATCCATTTGCTCCGCCAGGGCCCGCAGCTGCTGTTTTTGCTGGGCGATGTTGTAATAGCTGTTGATGATATTGGCGATGGTGTTCTCCACCTGATTTTTAACGCTCAGTTCCCCCAATATCTCTATGGCCTGGAAGCGCTGCCGGGTGGCAAACATTTTGAGACCGTCGAACAATGTCCAGTTCAGGTTAACAGCGGTCTGCCACTGCTGGTTTTTCAGGCCGCTGGTATCTCTTTTGGAGCCGTTGCCGAATTCCTGTTTGGTGGCCATATTGCTCCAGGTTTTGGTGGCTGTGCCATTGATACGGGGAGCAAAGGCAAAGTTGGCATATGCAAAATCATTCGCGGCTACTTCCGCATCATTGCGGGCCATCCGGATGTCGAAATTATTTTTTAGTCCGAGGTCTATCGCCTGTTCCAGCGTCAGCACTTCCTGTGCGCGGGCGGCCTGTGCGAACAATATTGAAAAACATCCTGCTGCAAAAAGCTGTCGTGTCAATTTCATGGTGATTTATACATTTATGCGTGTGCCGCTGCTGCAGCTGCTTCCGGATTCTCTTCACGGAGCGCGTTTTCATATTCAACATTCTTTTTCCTGCGGCTGAGGAAAGTGTACATCGCCGGGATCACGTAAAGCGTCAACACCAGGGAGAACATGATGCCTCCTACGATCACGATGCCCAGCGGAATACGGCTGGTTGCCGCAGCGCCGATACTCAGCGCGATGGGCAGTGCACCCAGCGCCATGGTAAGGCTGGTCATCAGAATAGGGCGCAGGCGCATGACGGAGCCATCTACCACAGCGGCGGCCTTTTCCTTGCCGGAATCGCGCATGTGATTGGCGAACTCCACGATCAGGATACCGTTCTTGGTCACCAGGCCTATCAGCATGATCACCCCGATCTGTGAGAAGATATTCCAGGTTTGCCCGAATATCCGGAGCGAAAGCAGGGCGCCTGCAAATGCCAGCGGCACGGTAAGCATGATAATAAGGGGGTCTGCCCAGCTTTCAAACTGAGCGGCCAGTACCAGGTAGATCAGCACCAGCGCCAGCAACAGTGCAAACATGGTATTGGAACCGCTTTCCGCATAATCGCGGGAAGATCCGCTGAGGGCGGTATCAAAAGAAGCATCGATCACCTCTTCCTGTTTAAGCTTGTCATAAATACCGCGCATGGCCGCAATGCCATCGCCAATGGTGTAGCCGGGCGCAAGGCCGGCGGAGATGGTGGCGGACTTCATCCTGTTGAAGTGATAGATCACGGGAGGGCTGGTCTCTTCCTGAATGGTGACCAGGTTATCCAGCTGTATAGCCTCACCGCGGGTATTCCTGACGTAAATGCTTTGCAGATCGATCGGGTCATCACGGTCTCCGCGGAACACCTGCCCCATGACCTGGTATTGTTTGCCGTTGCGGATGAAATACCCGAAACGGCGGTTGCTCAGGGCCAGCTGAAGGGTGGAAGAGATATCCTCTACGGAAACGCCAAGTTCGCTTGCTTTTGCGCGGTTGATATTCACGCGCAGCTCCGGCTTGTTGAATTTAAGATCGATGTCCACCGTTGAAAATACAGGATGATCGTTTGCTTCTTCGAGGAAGCGGGGAATAACGGAGGAAAGTTTTTCGAAGTTCACGTTCTGCAGTACGAAAGCTACGGGCAAGCCGCCGCGCCGGCCTACCTGGATAGTCTGCTGTTCTATGGCAAATACTTTTCCCTGCGGGAAGCGGTACATGTTGCGGTTCACCATGTTCACAATATCATTCTGAGAGCGCTCTCTTTCATGCGGATCGTTCAGCGCCACGTTGGCGAATGCAGAGTTGACCGCACCGGCGCCCGAAAATCCCGGAGCGGTAACAGAAAGGATCACCTCCTTTTCCGGAATGGAATCCTGCAGGAACTGCACGAGGTTGGTCACATACGTATCCATCGCATCATAGGATGTGCCTTCCGGCGCGGTGATGGAAAGGCGGAACCTGCTTCTGTCTTCCACCGGCGCCAGTTCAGACTGCAGGCTGTTGAATATGATGTAAATCATGCCGAGGCAGACCGCGATGATGACCACCGCCGCCCAGCGGGCTTTCATAAAAGCGGAAAGTGAGCTCCTGTAACCCTCTTCCATCCAGCGAAAGAAAGGTTCTGTTTTTTCGTAGAACCAGGAATGTTTATGGGTTTTACGCGCCAGCTTTACGTTCAGCACCGGCGTGAGCGTGAGCGATACGAATGCGGAGATCAGCACCGCGCCGGCCACTACGATCCCGAATTCCCGGAACAGGCTGCCCACAAAACCCTGCAGAAAGATGATGGGAAGGAATACGAAGGCCAGTGTAATGGAGGTGGCGATCACCGCAAAAAATATCTCCTCGGAGCCTTCCTTGGCGGCGCGCATCCTGGGCAGGCCTGCTTCTATCTTTTTATAAATATTCTCCGTGACCACGATACCGTCATCCACCACAAGTCCGGTTGCCAAAACAATTGCCAGCAGGGTAAGGATATTGATGGTAAAACCGCAGAGGTACATGATAAAGAATGCACCGATCAGCGATACCGGAATGTCCACAATAGGGCGGAGGGCCATCAGCCAGTCCCGGAAGAAGAGGTATATGATAAGGATCACCAGCACCAGTGCGATGATGAGTGTTTCCTGCACTTCATGGATACTTTTTGTGATGAAGCTGGTATTGTCCATCGCAATATTCAGCGTGAAATCTTCCGGTACTTCCGCTTTCAGGTTCTCGTATCTTTTATAGAATTCTTCCGCGATGGCTACGTAATTGGTGCCGGGCTGGGGGACGAGCGCGAGCGCGATCATGGGAATGCCGGATTCCTTCAGCTGGGTCTCTTCGTTCTCGGGGCCGAGTACGGCCTGTCCTACGTCGCGCAGGCGGATCTCGGCGCCATTGATATTTCTGATGATGAGCGCGTTGAACTCTTCTTCCGTGTCCAGCCGCCCGAAGGTACGCACGGTCAGTTCCGTGGCATTGCCGGTGATCTTGCCGGAGGGCAGTTCCACATTCTCTCTTTGCAGGGCCTGCATCACGTCTCCGGGTGTGAGGCTGTAAGCGGAGAGCCGGGCAGGGTCCATCCAGATGCGCATGGCGTATTTTTTTTCGCCCCAGATCTGTATGGCGCTGACGCCGGGAATCGTCTGCAGTTTCTCCAGCAGCACGTTGGTGGCATATTCCGTGATCTCCAGCTGATTGCGGGTATTGCTTTGCACGGTCATGGAGATGATAGCATCCGAGTTGGCATCCGCTTTGGTTACCACGGGCGGTGCTTCCAGATCCTGCGGCAGGTTGCGCGCAGCCTGGGAAACCTTGTCGCGCACATCGTTGGTAGCGGCCTCCAGGTCTTCTCCCAGTTCAAACTCCACGGTGATATTGCTGCTGCCCTGGCTGCTGAGGGAAGATATATTCTTGATACCGGCTACGCCGTTGATGGCTTTTTCGAGCGTTTCGGTGATCTGTGTTTCAATGATGTCTGAGTTGGCGCCCGGATAGGAGGTGCGCACGTTCACTATCGGGGGGTCAATGGCGGGAAGGTCCCGCACCCCGAGGAATGAAAAGCCCACAAGGCCGAAGATCACAATGATGAGGTTCATCACTATGGCCAGTACCGGCCGTTTGAGGGATATGGAAGGTAAGCTCATGTTCTTCTTTTTGATATCGGTTACTGCACCTTGTTATACTGAAAAGGCATGCCGGGCTTAAGTTGCAATATGCCGCTGGTAATAACGGTGTCGCCTGGCTGCAAGCCATTCAGGATCTGTACGTTATTCTCGTTCCGGACACCGGTTTCCACGATCACGAATTTTGCGCGGCCGCTGTCCGCCACGATCACCTGTTTGTTGCGGGTGCCGGGGATCACAGCCTGGGAAGGGATCATGATGGCGTTCGGGTTATCTTTCAGGGAGATGGACGTTTTGGCAAAAGAGCCCGGGAACAGCCTTCCGTTTGCATTGGGTACCATTGCGCGGATCTTCACGCTGCGGGTAGCCAGATCGATCTTCGGGTCGATGGCGTAAATGTTACCCCTGTATTTACTGGTGTCTCCGGTAACGGTGAAGAACACAGGATCGCCTTTATGAATGGCATTGCGGTATTTTTCCGGTACGGAAAAGTCGATCTTCAGCGGGTCCAGCTGCTGGAGTGTAGTCATGATCGTTGTTGGTCCCACAATGGCGCCTTCGCTGACATACCGGAGCCCCAGGGTTCCGCTGAATGGTGCGCGGATCTCCGTTTTCTGTAATTGCGCCCTGTTGAACTCAATATCCGCGCCGTATGCGCTGAACTGGTTGGCCGTTACATCCACATCCTGCTGGCTGATGCCGTTGATCTTCAGCAGGTTCTCCTGGCGTTCCAGGGTGGTTTTCGCGAGCTGTTGCTGTAATTCGAGCTTCCTGATCTGTGCCAGAATGTCCCCGTCGTACAGTTTGATGAGCAAAGTGCCTTTGCCTACCTTCACGCCTTCTTTAAAATTGATATGAGTGATCCGGCCGGTGATCTCCGGTTTCAGTTCCACTTCTTCATTGCTCTGAAGTGTACCGCTTGCTTCAATACTCTCATCCAGCGTAACGGGTTTAACTACATAAGCATCGGCAAGGATCGGTCTCCCGGCGGGGCGTGCTGCAGCCTGCTGGCCGGAAGGTGTTTTTTTGCCGCTTTTCGTGAACAGTCTGTAGGCAAAGTAGCCGGCGGCTACCAGAACTAGTAACAGGATGATGATTCGTATGGACTTGTTACGCATGTTTGGATATTATAAATATAGTATGATGCTATTGTCAGTTTTCATTCAAGGCGCCGGAAAGGCGGATGCTTATCTTTAATAATGTTCGGGTAATCGCAAGTTACGGGAATTCGTAGCTGGACAAATTTAATAATTGGACGTCAGGACAGTGGCCATCAGGTTTCAAATATGGTTAAGTGGTGGATTTAGCGGGTTGAATGGTCAACCTGAATGTCGTAACACTTATATGCTATATAAGAGTATATTTGGAGACGGATACCATATATATATGGTGTAAATACGGGAGGTGACATAAGGTTTTTTGCGTATATGGAAAAGCGTGAAACTTGGTCGCAACCCGCCATAAGCGCGATTCACGGGAGATTAGAGAAGTTAAGTAATTGGTAAATTATGGGGTAAAATTTGAGGTTCGTCTTGGCAATTCAATAAAAATTATATTTTTGCAGTCAAGTTTTAAACCAAAAACACTTAAAATTATGTCAGACATTGCATCAAGAGTTAAAAAGATCATTATCGACAAATTAGGCGTTGACGAGGCCGAGGTAACTCCTGAAGCCAGCTTTACCAACGACTTAGGCGCTGACTCTTTGGATACTGTAGAACTGATCATGGAATTCGAAAAAGAATTCAACATCTCCATTCCTGACGAACAAGCAGAGACTATCACCACTGTTGGCCAGGCAGTTGCTTACCTGGAAGAACACGTAAAATAATCCAACTAATCAGAACTGTTTTAATGCAACCAAGACGAGTAGTCGTTACAGGTTTAGGCGCGCTGACACCGCTCGGTAATTCCGTTGATACTTTTTGGCAGGGATTGGCGGGCGGTGTATCCGGCGCTGACTTCATCAAGCAGTTTGACGCTTCTAAATTCAAGACCCGTTTTGCCTGTGAGCTGAAAGATTTTGATCCCGCGCATTACCTCGACAAGAAGGAGGCCCGTAAAATGGACCCCTTTACGCAAACAGCCGTTATTGCAGCCGACCAGGCCGTGTCCGATGCAAAAGTGGACCGGAACAGTGTGGATGTTGACAGGGTGGGTGTGATCTGGGGAACGGGTGTGGGTGGAATGATCAATTTCAGTCATGAGTTGAAGGAGTTTTATGCCGGCGATGGAACGCCGCGTT
This sequence comes from Chitinophaga sp. XS-30, assembly GCF_008086345.1. Taxonomy (NCBI): domain Bacteria; kingdom Pseudomonadati; phylum Bacteroidota; class Chitinophagia; order Chitinophagales; family Chitinophagaceae; genus Chitinophaga; species Chitinophaga sp. XS-30. The sequence continues at coordinate 1,391,812 of NZ_CP043006.1, forward strand.
TCAGTCCTTTTCTCATCACACGGCTGATACTGGATATTGCCGCAGGGCACATATCCATGCGTCATGGGTTCAGAGGCCCTAATTTTTCAGTTGTTTCTGCGTGTGCTTCGGCAACAAATGCGATCATCGATGCCATGTACCATATTCGCTGGGGCAAGGCAGACATGATCATTACAGGCGGATCAGAGAACATCATCAATGAGCCTTGTGTTGGCGGCTTTAATGCCATGAAGGCACTGAGTGAGCGGAACGATGATCCGAAAACAGCATCCAGGCCATTTGACCTGGACCGCGACGGGTTTGTGATGGGCGAGGGCGCCGGTGCACTGGTACTGGAAAGCTACGAGCATGCCATGGCCCGCGGAGCAAAGATCTATGTTGAACTGGCCGGTGGCGGTGCTACGGCAGATGCCCATCATATCACGGCCCCTCACCCGGAAGGGCTGGGCGCCATGAATGTGATGAGGACCGCGCTGAACGATGCCGGTCTCAAGCCGGAAGACATAGATTATATCAACGTACATGGCACCTCTACTCCGCTTGGCGATATTGCGGAAGTAAAGGCCATTCAACAGGTATTTGGAGAAGCGGCATATGCATTGAACATCAGCTCCACCAAATCCATGACAGGGCACCTGCTGGGTGCAGCAGGGGCAGTTGAATCCATCGCCGTTATCAAAAGCATTCTGGAAGGCCTTGTTCCCCCTACCATTAACCATTTTACAGACGATCCCCAACTGGATCCCAAGTTAAACTTTACCTTTAACGTCGCACAACAGCGAAAAGTAAGAGCAGCCTTCAGTAATACCTTCGGGTTCGGCGGGCATAATGCCTCTGTTATTTTCAAAACATTTGTTCCTTGATTGTGTGAAAATACTTCCAGGTTTCTTATATAAGCTCGTTTATAGAAAAAGGCAGTTGTACAAAGACCTTTATAACCTGCTCGGATTTCATCCCGGTAATATGGCTTTGTATGAAGTAGCCCTGAGCCACCGTTCCAGCAAAGAGAAATTTCTCGAAAGCAATGAACGGCTGGAGTACCTCGGCGATGCCATCCTGGGAGCAATCATCGGTGATTACCTCTTCAAGAAATACCCCTACAAAACAGAAGGTTACCTTACAGAAATGCGCTCCAAGATCGTGAACCGGCAACAGCTCAACGATATTGCCATCAAAATGGGCCTGCGCAAGCTGACGATCTACGACAAGTACAACAGCTTTCTCAAGATCAGCCAGATCTTCGGCAACACCCTGGAGGCCCTTGTTGGCGCCGTGTACCTGGACCGCGGGTATAACCAGACCAAGCAGTTCGTGCATAAGCGTATCCTGGTGCCGTATATCGACCTGGAGGCGTTGGAGACCGTGGAGATGAACCACAAGAACAAACTCTATGGTTGGGCCAATAAACAGGGTAAAACGCTGGAATTTGAGCTGATAGAGGAGCAGATGGACAACGGGCGCCGTATTTTCACCGTTGGCGCCATGCTCAACGGGGAACTGATCTGCACCGGCAAGGCTTTCAACAAGAAAGACGCCAGCCAGATCGCCGCCTCCCAGGCGATAGAAATGCTGGGTATCGGCGGCGATGACGGCAAATGATCATTTCGATCTTACATCCAGCCTCAGTATTGTTTTCAATTTTTCTTCCGGCGTGCGGCCGGGCTGACTCAGATAGATCTCGTGGTGCATACCGCTGACCTCCAGCTGGTGCTGCGCGATGTATTCCAGGAGTTTCATGATACTGGCAGTTTCCTGGTGATAAGGGCCGGTGTGAAGGATCTGTACGGCCAGCGTACCGGGCAACCGCTCGAACCGCAATTCATCCAGGTGCGCGGTTTTCCTGTTGCCCGCAAGCGCCACCGCCTGCCGGAAATCATGAATGGACACAAATCCGGGCATTTGCATGACCAGTTTCCAGTACCACTCGCTTTTGGGAACGTCGGACACCTGATCTCCGCTCTGCGTCCACCAGTAGCCTTCAAACGCCGGCACTTTGAAATCTTTCTCCTGCAGCTTGCAGATCTTTTTAATGGTATAGGCTACGTTGTACAGGGCTTTTACCCTGGCGGCAAAAACAAGCCCATTGGGGTCTCCCGCGCCTTCAATGGTAAGGTAGTCTGCCGGGGCGATAGTCACCAGCTCGGGGGTGGGCCTTGCCTTGTAGTAGTATTTCTGCTCTTTGGAAAGGTCTGTCTTTTGCATACGATGTAATTTTCAACAAAGAAAATACGGCGCTTTGACAACCTTATGTCAGCAGCAGTACCCTCAGCCATAATGTTTCGCCAGCTCCTGTATCCTTTCCCGGATCAATATCCTCAGGTCCTCCGGCTCAACAATGGTGGCGCATTTGCCCATCATCAGCAGCCACCGGGCAAAGTGACCGAGGCTATGATAGAGAAAGCTCATTTCCACATGATCTTCTTCGGTTTTTTCTTCCACGAAGCCGTAATAATATTTTTGTTCCTGCAGCCAACGCGCAACATCATGTGTGAACCGCACTTTTACGAGCACAGGCTGGTCCGGGTCCGACTCAAATTCATGGGTGATATATTCCTGCAGGCTGATACGGGCGGATTTGTCGAATGCCTGGTCGGTGAGGGTCAGGCTTTTGATCCGGTCGGCCCGGAAGTCCCGGTAGTCCTGCCGCAGCCGGCAGAAGCCGATAAGATGCCAGTTGCTGCTCATATGGAAAATGCCGATCGGTTCCACTTCACGGCGGGAAACGGAATCGTTGTAAAAGGAGTAGTATTCGATGGAGAGGACCTTTTGCCGGGCCAGCGCCTCCTGTATCTCGCTGAGGAACCTGTTCGGGAACTGGCTGTCCCCGCGATTGCTGCCTAATACCGCAATGTTGCCGTCCAGAGATTCCAGGAAATCCTTGTCGCTCCCTCTCAGAACGGCCCGGACCTTTTGCATGGCGTTGCTGAACTGCTGCTGATTGGAAATGTCGCTATGTTTTTCCATGAGTTTTTCCCCTGTCAGCAATGCCGCAGCTTCACTACGGTTGAACATGACGGGAGGCAGATGATATCCGTCTACGATATAATAGCCGGTGCCAGCTTCAGCGCCGATGGGAACGCCGGCCTCCATCAGCGCCTTCACGTCCCGGTACACGGTACGGAGGCTGATATCGAAGCGGTCAGCAATTTCCTGGGCCTTCACTATTTTTTTCCCCTGGAGCTGTACGAGAATGGCGGTAAGCCGGTCTATGCGGTTCATGCTTCAAATTTACATCTTCCGGGCTGCTGCTGTTAGCTGTCCCGGTAATTTTTCCTGCAGATATATGGTGCCACGCACATGTTTTTGACAGAAAGGCCGTCTAAATACTTGAATAGTCTCAATACCCAACATATTAAAGTACTAGTTGCTGTTACAGCATATAGTTAGGTTAAATGGTAAAGCCCTGGCAATTCCTTGCCGGGGTTTCTTTATGCAATGCCATGATGGGTAATGGCCCATCAGTTGCGCAGCCATTCACACGTTCGTGTAATAACAGACTTTTAACATTATAACCTGTCGGGCTGATCTATATTTGGGCGCATATGGCAGTTTTGGGGTCCAGGGTGACCATAAACGGGGCTGTCATAGGTTAATTTGGAGCGTATTTAACAGGTCTGGAGGTCTCTCCGGACCTGTTCAGTTTTCCTTCTTCATGCTTTTTTGTTAACAAGCGTTTAACAATTATTACTATTTTGTGTTATTATCTTAGTTCAGCGGGCTTCCGGTCCGTGACTATTTCGATTACCAGTAAGTTCATCATAAATTGGAGAGTAAATTTCGAATGGCCCGATCTTCATCGGGCTAATTTTTTGCCAACGGATGTTTTGTTAATGGATTGTTGTTGGTTTGCCCGACAAATTTCATTGAATTAAACATATTTTATTGATAACCAATAATTTGATAATGAAATTGCTCCTATCTGAAAAGTTGATCATATGTGAAAAAGGCTTACATTTGGAGCAGGTAGTGTTATATCAATGATCAGCCACTGGCTCAATATCATTAAGAAAACAGGCCTTACTTCAGCGGTGAAAGATGACGAGGCGAAGAGGATTATGGTGGTGAACTCTTTCAGTTTTATTACGGCCCTGTTATGCAGCCTCTACGGGGTGCTGTTATCTGTTATTTCCGGACAATGGATCATCTGTTATACGGCAATGGCTTTTGTTTCCGGCTTCTTCAGCATTCTGCTGCTCAATAAAAAAGGACATTATCCACTGGCCAAGTTCGGGCTGACATTCGTCTTTTCTGCCGTCATGCTCTACTATGGCATATTGTTCGGTGAACAGACCCAGGTGCATTTCCTGGGGCTCTTTCTTATTTGTGTGCCATTGCTTGTATGTTCCCGGCGTGAGAAGGCGTTACGTTGCATTTGTATTTCCCTGCCTATCGTTGGTATGATCATGCTGGAATCGAATTATTATTTCGGTGTTTTTGAGCCGATGATGCTTTCTGCTTCAGACAGCAATCTGTTCCGCTGGCTGATCATGTCCGTTGTGGTATTCCTGCAGGGCCTGGTCATCAGCTTTCACCAGAGCAGTATCATTGGCCTGCTCAGGACGCTTCATGTGAGGAATGATGCGTTGAAACTGAGCCGGGACGATATTGCAGGCAAGGAAGCAGAGCTGCAAACCGCCTACCACAAGCTGGAGAATTATAACCAGGTGCTGGAGGAAGAAGTGAAACAGCGGACGCATGAGATCAACGAGAGCAGGATCGTTGTAGAGAGCATCCTGCATCACCTGCAGGGCAATCACGAGGAACTGCAGCGGAAAGATATGCTGCTGGAGCAGCACGTATCCGAATTGGAAAGCCTGAAAGCCAGTCTCATTGAGGCAAAGGATGAGGCAGAACGGGCCAATGCCGCCCAATCAACCTTTCTCCGGGAGATCAGCCATGAGATCCGGAACCCGCTGAATGCCATTATCGGCATAAGTTACCTGTTGCTGAACGATCGCCGGAACAAAAACAAGATACCGCGCAGTGTGGTGGATTATATTGAGAATATCAATGCCAGCAGCCATGGTCTCATGGAGATCATCAACAATGTGCTGGAGCTGGCGAAGATCGAGGCCGGGCGTACGGATGATCTGCAAATTGCACCTTTTCATCTGGGAGAATGGGTACGCGGTGTAGCAAACATCTACCAGAATGCCGCGAAGATAAAGGGGGTAAGCCTGCAGGTACAGGTAGATCCGCAATTGCCCGAATACATTTTGGGGGACCGGGTGCATCTCGCACAGGTATTGAATAACCTGCTCGCCAATGCCATCAAATTCACTCCCGGCGGCAGAAAGGTGCATCTGCATTTCCATTGCCCGGATGCAGACCATTGGCATATTCGTGTTGTGGATGAGGGGATGGGTATTCCAAAAGAAAAGTTTCCGTTGATCTTTCAGCCATTTGAACAGGCCGACCGTTCTGTGTACCGGAAATTTGGCGGTACCGGCCTGGGGCTTGCCATTTCGCGCCGCCTTGTGGAACTGATGGAGGGCCGCATAGAGGTCCGCAGCGAACCGGGCGAAGGCACGGCCTTTACCGTGATCCTGCCCCTGAAGCAGGGACTTCTGGCGCCACAAGCTTTCCAGCTTCCCGCTAAAAAAACATACTCCGCAGTACCGACAGATAAAAAAGTGCTGCTGATGGAAGACAGTGAAGTGAACCAGATGATCATGGACCGCTTCTTTGCCAATCTGGGACTGCAGCTCACGATTGCCTGCAACGGGGAAGAAGGCATCAGTAAAGCCCGTCAGTTACTTCCGGACCTGATCGTGATGGATATGCACATGCCCAGGCTGGATGGGTACGATACCCTGCGCCTGATCCGCCAGGATCCCCTGTTAAAGCATATTCCCGTGATCGCTATATCAGCGGATGCGTTCAGCGAGCAGCAGGAAGCTGCACTGATGGCAGGTGTGAACGATTACCTGACAAAGCCCGTAAATTTTGACCGGTTATACGAGATGGTAAAAAAATATCTTCAGCAGCAGGCCCTGCACCGGGAACTGGCATAACGGCTCATTTCAAGAAATGTTTTGTAATAGCCTCCGCCAGCTGCATCACCAGCTCCGCATCAACCGGCTCGCCGGCGGTTACGGCACGAAGCTGGTCTTCTTCATCCAGCTCAAAAATGATCCTGCTGTCTGCCGCCGTCACATGAAAAGATACCGTATAGCCTTTAACGTAAGGACTGACCTCATAAGCCTGATCACGGATGAGAATGGAAAAAGGTTCCATGAATGCGAGTTTCCGCAAAGATATACATTAAAAGAAGGGAACGAACAACAGATGGAAGGCCGGCATTACACCTCTACCTGCCCGTATCCGAGCAGCCGGTTTACCTTTCCCGCGAGGTCGTATGGCGACAGCGGTTTGTGAATGAACTCATCCGCATCGATCCCGAACCAGCTGCCTACGCTGTTTTCAATGAATGATGAGATCAATATCACCAGTACCGGAAAGTAACGCGCAGCCTGGCTTATACGTAACTGTTCCACCATTTCCTTAAGATGGGAGAAGGGCAGCTTCAGATCTATCAGGATGAGATCATACGTTTTCGTCCTGAGGCTAAGCGCCGCTTCTCTCCCGTTCATGACGGTATCTGCTTCGTACCCTTCCCTTCTGAGCACCATTTCTATAATCCGGAGCATCAGCAGATCATCTCTACTACAAGTATCCTATTCATATACAATATACAATTCGATCATCCGGAGACATAACGCACACATATCCGGCTGCTGATGCCAGCGGTGCGTATGGTTATCCGGATATGTTAATATTATTACTCCTTACCGAGTGTGTAGCGTGTGTACGTCTCCGTTAGGTTTAGATAAGACGGGATATACCGTGCCATAGGTTAAAATCAGGATTGCTAATCATCAAACTTTCGGTAGCAATACATTTTGTTGCGAAGATATTTGCATATTCTATGCCAAAAATACATTGTTAATCATTCTTAACAATATCAGGTATGCATGGTATGCCTTTAACCCTCACTTAACAAAATATAGGAAATTATTGGCCACCTTCCTATCTTTGCCCTCAAGTTCTTTACTTTATTTCTTTTTTCTTTCTACAGCGCGGTAGGCGACGAAAGTCGCCTTTAATAAGGAACCGTGTGCAAATCACGGGCTGTCGCGCAACTGTAAGTAACTACCTGAATTATTACCAGATTGGTCCATTGTCCTGACCTGAACAGGGATGAGAAGGACGGTAATAATGTTACAAGCCAGGATACTTGCCCGCTGTATAAGACAAATGCTTTCGCGATTTGAAGCAGTAGTCGGGAAGGGACAGGTGTGCCCTGTCTTTTCGTTCCTCACCTTCTACACAATTCCTGAAAGCATACCGGAAACTGTAAGGAGCATTAATGCACAATTAATGTTTAACCAAAAGTTTTATGCGTATGCTCAAACACAACCTTGGCTATCCCAGAATGGGAAGCCGCCGCCAGCTGAAGAAAGCTTGCGAGCAGTACTGGCAGGGCCTTATTGGCCGCAGTGATCTGTTCCTTACCGCAAAAAGGCTGCAGGAGGAACACTGGAAGATCCAGCAGGATGCCGGGATGGATCTCATCCCCTGTAATGATTTCAGTTTTTATGACCAGGTGCTGGACATGAGCCTGCTCCTCGGCGCTGTGCCGGACCGTTATGCGCCCGTTGTTACAGAAGTGGGCGGGAACGCTGAGATCGATCTGTATTTCGCCATGGCCAGAGGATTCCAGCAGCAGGGGCTGGACATTACCGCCATGGAAATGACCAAGTGGTTCGATACCAATTACCACTACATCGTTCCCGAATTTACGGCAGACCAGCAGTTCCGCCTGTTCTCCAACAAGGTATTCAATGCCTTTGATGCTGCCCGGCATTTTACGGGTGTTATTCCCAAGCCGGTGCTGATCGGTCCGGTTTCATATCTGCTGCTTGGAAAGGAGAAAGGCAGCGGATTTCACCGTATAGCGCTGCTCAACCGGCTGCTGCCCGTGTACATAGAGATACTGCAAAAGCTGCGGGAACAGGGAGCGGTATGGGTGCAGCTGGACGAGCCCTTCCTGGCCACCGATCTCACGGAAGCAGAAAAGGAAGCGTATGTGCAGGCATACCGGGAGATCGCCCGGCAAACCAAAGGCCTGAAGCTGATCGTAGCCACTTATTTTGAAGGGCTGCGGGAGAACACAGCGCTTGCCGCCAATTTACCGGTCTGTTGCCTGCATATAGACCTTACCCGCGCGCCGCAGCAGCTGGATGCCGTTCTGCAAGCCATGCCGCCGAAAACCTCCCTGTCCCTCGGTGTGGTGGACGGCCGGAACATCTGGAAGAATGACTATGATACATCCTTGTCTTTCATCCGCAAAGCAGTAGCTGCGCTTGGAGAAGAGCGCGTGATGATCGCCCCCGGTTGTTCCCTCCTCCATTCACCCGCTGACCTGTCCCTCGAAACGGAGCTTGACCCCGAGATGATTTCCTGGATGGCCTTTGCCCGCCAGAAGTTGCAGGAAGTGCAGGCGCTTGATCTTATCTTTCAAGGCAATATGGCCTTGCTGGAGGCGAACAGGGCTGCCATCTCCTCCCGCCGGGGATCCAGCCGTATCCACAAACCGGAGGTAAAACAGCGAACCGCCGCCATTACGGATGCAGGTGTGGCCCGCCAAAGCGCTTTCCCGCAGCGGCAACAGCTGCAGGCGGACCGGTTCAGGTTGCCACTGTTTCCGACAACTACTATCGGTTCTTTCCCGCAGACGGATGATATCCGCCAACTGCGCGCGCAGTTGCGCAAAGGCGCCATCACGCAGGAAGCATATGACGAAAAGATCGCGGAGGCTACGGCATCGGCTATACGCTGGCAGGAGAAGATAGGGCTGGACGTACTGGTGCATGGGGAATTTGAACGGAATGATATGGTAGAGTACTTCGGCGAACTGCTGGATGGATTTACGTTTACCCGTAACGGTTGGGTGCAGAGCTATGGCAGCCGTTGCGTAAAGCCGCCGGTGATTTACGGCGATGTGAGCCGTCCGGAGGATATGACCGTGAAATGGACGAAGTACGCACAATCCCTGACCAGTCTGCCGATGAAGGCCATGCTTACCGGACCGGTAACGATCCTGCAATGGTCCTTTGTGCGGGACGATCAGCCGCGTTCGCTTACAGCCAGCCAGATCGCGCTCGCCATCCGGGACGAAGTAGCGGCACTGGAACAGGCCGGTATCGGTATCATCCAGATAGATGAACCAGCCGTCAGGGAAGGATTGCCATTGCGTAAAGAAGATCGTGAGCCGTATCTGGACTGGGCTATCCGGGCTTTTCGTATATCGGCTTCCGTTGTCAGGGATGATACGCAGATACACACGCACATGTGTTACTCCGAGTTCAACGATATCATTCGTCACATCGCCGCAATGGATGCTGATGTGATCACCATTGAAACCTCGAGGTCACAAATGGAGCTGCTGGAAGCATTTGCGGATTTCCGTTATCCCAACGAGATAGGCCCGGGAGTATATGATATCCACTCGCCCCGCATACCCACCCGGGCAGAGATGTTCAGCCTTCTGCAAAAAGCAGCGGAGCGCCTGCCGGTGCGTAATCTTTGGGTGAACCCGGATTGCGGCCTTAAAACGAGAAAATGGCCGGAAACGGAGGCCGCGCTCGCGAACATGGTAGATGCAGCCAGGGAAGCCCGGGCCGGCATCAGTGATCTTGTGAAAGTATAATTACAAGGCTGTCTCAGAAGTATGTCTACCGGAACGGAGGGCTTCTTTACCCCGCAGGCAAGATTACTTTTGGGACAGCTGATTTTCCCGCATGGCAAGCTGTAATTCCAATTTTTTTGCCCTAAAAGCCTTGACAGTGCTTCTTCCGGGATGATTTTCTGCAAACGTTTGCATATGTCGGTAAACAATAGTAATTTGTTTTACGATGAAAGCATTAATATATACCACGTTAATGATGGCCTCGCTGCAGGCCTCCGCGCAAACCGTAGTGCTGGACAGTTATTTTAACAATGAGCAGAAGAAAGACGCCAACGGTGTACTTCGCTCCTGGCATTATAAATGGTCGGAGAAGGAAATGAGCGGGTTCTCTATACTGGGAGACCTGTTCCTGAAACACGGTGCGGATACCGCTACGTTATACGAAGCGCCCGATGCAGCAAATCTGCGGAATGCCGATGTGTACATCATCGTAGATCCGGATAACGAAAAAGAGAATCCCGCACCGGCTTTTGTTGAAAAAAAACATATCAATGCCATTTATAAATGGGTTAAAAAAGGAGGGGTACTGTTACTGATGGGCAATGACAGCGCCAATGCGGAACTGCAGCGTTTCAGTGAGCTGTCCGGCCGCTTCGGCATCACTTTTACCAATAAAAGCCGGAATATGGTGAAGGGAAAAGACCTGCCAACGGGTGCGGTGCATATCCCTGCAAACCATGCTGTTTTTCCCTCCATTAAAAAAGCCTATCTGAAGGAGATCAGCGTGCTGTCTCTAAGGCGTCCGGCAAAAGCGGTGATAAAAGAAGGAGAGGATGTGATCATGGCTGTAGCCAAAGTGGGCAAAGGCACTGTGTTCGCCGTGGGTGATCCCTGGCTGTATAATGAGTATGTGGATGGCACGAGGCTGACGCCGGATTACGAAAATCCCGCCGCCGCGGAGGATCTCGTGAAATGGTTGTTGCAGCAGGTGAAACGGAAAAGGTAAAACTGGGAATTTATTATTAAGGGCTGCCTCAAAAGTAATTTTACCCGTTTTTATCTGGGTACTTGGTGGAGAGAGTTTTCTTTACACGATGCTCAAATCCATCAAATTACTTTTGAGGCAGCCCTTTTTATTGGCTCCGGGCGTTATTTAAACCATGCGCTTTAGTGCTTTGCAGTTGGCTGCCTGATCTTCTCTGAACAATGCCGGGCCTATTATTTTACTTTCATTTTAGTCGATCGGGATCTCAAATTCATCGTGCGACGCTGTTCTCCAGGCGAACTGTTGCGTTGTGGGAGAGATCGCAAACAGCGGAGAGAAAGTTTTTACTTTCACCGTATTGTTGGCGGTGAACTCCAGGATACGGAGCCACCCATCACCACCATTCCCGTACCAACCGCCGCCGAGGGCCTGTGCATTGAATACCATTTGCTGCACTTTTTTGCCGGCGGCATTCACATCCGTCCTGAAGGCAATATGACCCAGCGGATCATCCGGTTTACCGATGTGCCCGCCAAATACCATGCGGATATTTCTGGAAGGTTTGATCAGGCGCTCGAAAATGGCCGCGCCGTAATTCCTGTCCTTCAGCTTGTACTTTTCCTCTTTGATGTGTTCGTTTTTGCTGTTCATATAGGAATGCGTCAGCACGATCACAAAATGGTCCTTATACCGCGGTTCATCCACCAGTGCCTTTGCCCAGGTGAGAATGGTATCCCGGGGCGCAAACTCCAGGTTCAGCACCAGCATTTTCTTCCCGTGCGGGGACGTAAATTCAAACGAAGCATTTTCCATGGTGGGGATGCCTTCGCCATTGAGCGCCACATCACGGATCATCTTTTGCGTGAGAAAATTCTTGTCTACCGGGAAGTAGGTATTGTATTGCGTTCTTCTTACCTCAGCGCTGCGGTAGCCATAGTCGTGATTACCGGAGGCATTCACATAAGGCACTTTACCGTCCAGCCGGGAGAAGGAGCGGGCAACGGATTCCCATTGTCTTTTGCTGGGCTGGTTCACTTTAATGCCATCAGGGTTGATGATGTCGTTCTGCTCCACCAGGTCTCCCGTGCAGAGGACGAGCTTGATGCGCATGGAATCGATGTTCTCCGCGATCCAGCAGGTCATCAGTTCCAGCAAGGGCTGGTTGCGCTCGAACTTGACATAACTCTGCGGGTCCGGAATAAGGATCATGGACCAGGAGTCCGGCTTCGTCAAAGCCGGTGGCGCATATTTTTTTTGCGCATGAACGTGGAAACCGGCCAGAACAATAATGAGTAGCGTGCAGAGGCCGCTGCGTAATGATTTGCGTGTCATGAAAATATAAAGATTTGGAATAGCGGGAAGATAGCAGCATTCTTGTCAACACGCAATGCTTTAGTTGAATTTTATTAAATTTTGTTGAAAAATATTTATTCTTCCTCCCTTTAGTATCATTTTTCAGCCCCCGGGGGGGATTTATACTAGTTTAAGTATCATCCCTGCCGGAGGAACAGGGTTAACTTGGTGTTGTGAAGTGTTTATTGCAGACCATATCTTTTATCCTGCTGTTCTCCTGTGCGCAGGCACAGTTCGCGGACTCGCTGGATATCCGCGTGGGTACACAGGGAATGGTGGCCACAGCGGACTATCAACCCTTGTGGCTGGTATCCAACCGCTTCGGCACCATCAGCGACCGCAAATCGGACCTCTCGTCCTATATCCGCATCCGCAACCGGCATGTGCTGGGGCAGGGGGAAAACTTCCAGCTGCGCTATGGCCTGAGTCTCTATAACAACAACCGCTTTGGCGATGTGCTTTTGCAGGAAGGCTACATAAAGGCCGCATTCAAAAAACTGGAGCTGAGGGCAGGGCGGTATGAGGAGATCATCGGGGAGATGGACAAAGACCTTTCTTCCGGCTCCCTTGGTCTCAGCGGAAATGCCATGCCTGTTCCGAAGATCAGCATTGCGTTGACGGATTATGTGGATATTCCCTTCACCAATGGCTGGGTACAATTCAAAGGCCAGTTCGGGCATGGCTGGATGGGGAAGCGGCAGTATATCCGGAATGCTTTCCTGCATGAGAAGACCATCTATCTGCGCATCGGGAAAAACCGGCTGAAGCTCTTCGGAGGATTGCAGCATTATGCTGTATGGGGCGGCAACCGCAAAGATCTGCCCAATATCAAAGCTGATTTTTCCGATTATCTGAATGTGGTATTTGCAAAGGAAGCGGATGACGGAACGGTGATCAGCGATGAAATATTGCCCAACCGGCCGGGGGATCATCGGGGTGTGCTGGAAGGAGGGATCGACTGGGAGAATGACAACATGCACCTGCGCCTCTTCAATCAAACGCCTTTCGAAACCGGCCAGGGGATCGATCTGCGGAATATAGACCGGTTGCTGGGCATCGTTTATACCAACAAGAAAGAGAACGCGATCCTGCAAAAATTGACCGGCGAGTTCATCTACACAAAACAGATGAATGACTTCTTTCACATACAATACCGCGAAAGCTACTATAACAACGGGATTTACCTGACCGGCTGGGAGTATCAGGACAGGATAGCGGGCACACCGCTGTTCATCAACCGCCAGCGCGGAAGCAAATATTTTGAAAGCATCCGGCCGTTCGACTGGGATGCTCCTAAAGATTCGATCAGTGGTAAAGGCTGGAATATTCTCAACAACCGGGTGACCGGTCTTCATCTGGGAGCGATGTACAACATCGGGCTTTCGCTGGCCGGCAAAACCTTTCTGACCTGGACAAAGAATCACGGCACCTATCATAACGGGTTGTTCGACCCTGCGAGAACGCAATGGTACACGTTGCAACAGGTGAGTTACCGGACGCCGGTGAACGGTCTTTCCCTCACCGGCAGTGTGGGGCTGGACTGGGGGGAGATATCCGATAATACAGGATTCATGCTTGGCGTGCAGTGGCAGTTCAGCGGAGCGCGTCCCTGATCACGGCATGCAGGTTACGGAAAAGGAAAGGTTTGGTCACATAACCAGCGGCGCCTTTTTTCATGGCCAGGTTGATCTCGTCTATTTCTGTTTTGGCGGACAACATGACGATGGGGATTTTCTTCAGCTGTTCATCCTTCTTGAACAGCTCCAGCATGTCATAGCCGTTCAATACCGGCATATAGATGTCGCTGATTACAAGATCAGGTTTGTGACCACGGGCGAGCCTGAGGCCTTCATTGCCGTTAACAGCCGTGATCACATCATAATGATGCAGTTCCAGCAATGATTTCAGTGTTTCGGATAAGCCAGGCTTGTCTTCGATGAGCAGTATTTTCTTGTTCATTGTCTTTACTTTGGAATCCACACTTCCTTAATCCTCTTCCTTGTATCTAAAGACCAGGGTGAATGTCGTTCCTTTTCGTTCCTCGCTCTCTACTGAAATCATGCCGTTGTTGGCTTCAACGAAAGTTTTGACAATAGCGAGACCCAGCCCCGTTCCCTCGTAGCCATCCACATTGCTGCCCCGGTAAAAGGAAGTAAAAAGATGCGGGATATCTTTCTGCGGTATGCCAATGCCGTGATCGCAGACCTTCACGACCAGTTTGTGTTTATGATAGGAAAGTGAAATGGCGGGATCTTTCTTTTCGGAGTACTTGAATGCGTTGCCGATGAGGTTGGAAAATATTTTTGCCAGATGGTCCTTGTCGGCAAAGACCTGCCGCGGTGTGCCGGTCGTTTTGATGATGAGGGACCGTTCATCTTTGCGGTTGGAGAAATATTGATATTGCAGGGTAGCGATGAGTTGCTGCACATCTACGGTTATTTTCTTTGCCGCGAAGTTGTTGGAGACGATCTTGCTCAGTGTGAGTATCTCGTCCAGCATCGTATTCAGGTTGAATATTTCGTCTGATATCTTGGTGATATTGTGCCGGAAGAAATCGTTGTACCGGTCATCCAGCTGCAACCTTGTTTCCAGCAGGTCCATTGTGGAAGCGATGGCGGTCAGTGGTGTTCTGAACTCATGCGATGCCATGGACATGAAGTTCACTTTCATTTCGTGCAGCATTTTTTCCTTCTCGAGATTTTGCAGCTGCAATTTGAGTGTTTGCTGCTTTTCCACGGTCCTGCCGATGGCCAGCCAGTAAACTTTACGTTGGACCTTGATCAGGCTGACCCGGAAATCGATCAGTTGTCTGCGACCGTCAGGGTACACGGGCAGGAGAAATGCATCAGGAAGGGGAAAGGGCATGTCTTCATTTTGCAGGGAGCTTCCGCCGTAGCCGGATCGAAGGGGTTTGCCGGTGATGCCGGAAGCTTTGCCGTTGCCCAGCGCGGCCAATGCCGGTTTATTGGCTTTGATAATGATCAGCTCCTTGGTGCTAAGTACCAACGCGGGTTCTTTGATCCCGTTCAATAAATGGGAAATCCTGATATGCTGATGCGGTTTCATCCTTCAGATAAAAGATATGGTTCTCTTCGTAAAAATAAATCCAGGCGGAAATTCTTCCCGTCAAGTTAAGCATTGCCAGCCGCATTTTGTGGAAAAACTTTAACAATTTCTTAGGATACCTAACAGGAACAATGGTATATATATTTCCTTAATATAATTTTTTTTAATTTATTACTTAGATTAATAATTAATGAATAAGCATGTCTAATTGAACAGTTATCAATAAATTAAACTATACCCTAATGAATTTTTAATTTTTGGACTTATCTTTGATAATAGACAATCCTTGGAACCGTATTGAAGAGCTAGGCGATAGCTTTTGAGAAAAACCATATCAACGTTAACCATTATATGATAACTATAGGCATCATTGAAGACAATCATTTTCAGCTCAATAACTATAGAGAATTTCTAGAAGATTTTCAGGAGTGCAAGGTCGTATTTGCCTGCCGGTCCATGGAAGAATTCAAGGCATTGCCGTATAAAGATCCGGATGTGAAAGCTATCCTGCTGGATATTTCGTTACCGGGGGAATCGGGTATTCAGGGGATCGAGGAGCTGAAAAAGACCTTTCCCGATGCAAAGATCATTGTTTTGTCCGGCCACGATGGCCAGCAGTATGTTATAGAATCCATCATGAATGGCGCGAGCGGTTATATTATTAAAACGAGCCGGCTCATGGAGATCTATCATTCCATTCTTGACGCTGTTAACCAGGGCGGCACACTTTCCCCGAAGGCAGCGCACATGCTCATCAATCACATCAGCAAAGACCCGCTGGAAAGCATTAAAGACAAACTGACCAGGCGTGAATACGAGTTGTTGACCCTTTTGAAGGAAGGGCACACTTATAAAGAAATGGCAGAAAAACTCTATGTTACCGTCTTCACGATCAATCAACACCTCAAAAAGATCTATCAAAAGCTGAATGTAGCCTCAAAATCAGAGCTTATCTCCAAGATATGGTCGAATAATCTTTTCTGAAATATATGCTGGCAGCGGCTTCCTACTTTAATGAGTAAGCGCATTCGGAAGTATCAGGGGTTTTGTACTTCAGTAAGTAGTATTGTTGGCGCATGAGTTGTTTTAATATTGTAGTGTGAAGATGGAAAGTAGCACGCTTAAACTAAATCGATATTATGCGGAAGAAGCGGGGACCATTTCTTGTATTGAAAACCATATTGATAACCTTAACCAGCTGGACTTTCACGTCCTGCGTCAGCACAAAGAACGCCGTATATTTCCATAATGTGAATGATACGACGGTGCAAACAGTAAATGCGGCCTTTGAGCCGGTGATACAGAAAAATGATGTACTGCAGATCACGGTCAGCAGTTTGAGCCCGCAGGAAGCGGCTATGTATAATCTTCCGAATGCAGGCACCGCGCCGCCGGCCATGGCCGGGGCAGCCGCAGGAACAGGTTTCCTGGTAGACCAGCAGGGCTACATACAATACCCTGTATTCGGTGCCGTTAAAGCGGAAGGGCTTACTACAAAAGCACTGACCGATACATTGCGCAATCAGTTCAACGAGCGCAGATTACTTTTAAATCCCGTTGTGAATGTACGTTTCCTCAACTACAGGGTAACTGTGTTGGGGGAAGTAGCAAAGCCTGCCGTGGTGAACGTGACAAGCGAGAAGATATCCATACTGGAGGCATTAGGCATGGCGGGAGATATTACGGTGTACGGAAAGAAAGATAATGTAATGCTCATCCGGGACGTGGAAGGGCAGCGTACCATCAAACGGCTGAACCTGAATGAAGGTACCATATTTACATCGCCATATTATTTTTTGCAACCCAATGATATTGTGTACGTAGAACCCAATAAATCAAAAGTGGCAGGCGCCGAAAGATCGAGGCAGGTGTTACCGGTAGTGCTGAGCGGGCTTTCACTGCTCGTTATCATACTGGACAGGCTGGTGATAAATAACTAGAACGTACATACGTAAATATTGAAAAACCATTTCTGCGCACATGCTGTGTGCGGACAGGGATAACCATATTCAGAAGGGACCATTTTATGCAGCAGACAAATTCACATAAGCGAGTACAACCCCAGGAGCAGGTAGATCTGCTTGCCCTGATCCGGTACAGGTACCTGGCATACTGGCCTTTGTTCCTGCTGGCGATTGCCGTAGCGCTTGGAGGTGCTTACGTTTATCTCCGTTATGCAACGCCTGTATATAAAATATCAGCTTCGCTGCTGGTAAAAGATGAATCGAAAGACCTGAGCGAATCCAATATCATGACCTCGCTGGACCTCTTCGGTTCCAAAAAGAATATCGAGAACGAGATACAGATACTGACCTCCCGCACGCTGGCGCGCGATGTGGTGCGCAACCTGCACCTGTATGGCGAGATATTCCAGCAGGGGAACATCCGTGATATTGTGGCATACAAGGATGCGCCGGTGCAGATCAGGTTCCTGGAGCCCTGGAACATCAAGAACGGCGCTCCGGAAACCGTGCCGCTGGAGTATGATTCCGCGCACAGGAGGGTGCTGCTGGACAGTAAGGCGTACCCGCTTTTTGACACCGTATCAACACGCTGGGGCAAGTTGGTGATCACGCCCAGGGCTGGCGTGGAAGTGCCGGAGAAATCCTGCTACCTGCGGGTGGCCAACGAAAAACAAACCATGTCCGCCGTTCTGAGCCGCCTCAAAGTGACGCCCATATCCAAGCTGGCGACCGTCATCAAACTTGAATACAGTGATGTGGTGCCTGCCCGTGGGGAAGATGTACTGAACAATCTGATCAGCGAATACAACAAGGCCGCTGTAGCGGATAAGAACAGGCTGGCCGCCAGTACCATGGCTTTCGTGGAAGAGCGGTTGCGCATTGTTACGGGCGAACTGAGTGAAGTGGAGAAAGAAGTGGAACGCTTCAAAACCGGTGCCGGCATTGTGGACATGGGGGAGCAGAGCAAGCTTTTTCTGACGAGCGTGCAGGAGAATGATACCAGGATCGGTGAAGCCAATATGCAGCTTTCCGTGCTGGATGAAGTGGAAAGATATGTCAGCGGAAAGACGGAAGGCGTAAATGTAGTGCCTGCCACCATTGGCATTTCCGATCCCGTTTTGCTGGAACTGGTGGGTAAACTCTATGAAACGGAGCTGGAGCGGGAAAGAATGGCGAAGACCACCGCAGAGAACAGCCCCATTATGCAAAGCCTGAAAAAGCAGGCCGAAATGCTGAAACCCGGGATCATGGAAAATATCAGCAGTCAGCGTGCCAACATCCTGGCCAGCCGCGAAAGGCTGGAAGCGGCGAACGACCGTTTCATGGGCATGCTGCGCACTGTTCCCGGAAAGGAAAGAGCATTGCTGGAAGTAAGCCGTCAACAGGCCATAAAGAATAACATTTATACTTTCCTGCTGCAGAAAAGAGAGGAAACCGCATTGGCATACGCTGCGGCTATTTCAGACAGCCGGATCGTTGATGCCGCAGAGTCCGCTTCCGGACCCTTCAGCCCCAGGCGCTCCATGATCATGGGCGTGGCTGCTCTGGCAGGAATAGTGGCGGTTGCCGGTTTCATCACCCTGAAAGATATGCTGAACCGCGAGATTACATCCCGTGCGGATATTGAAAAAGTCACATCCGCCCCGATCGTTGCGGAGATATTGTTTGACGAAAGCAAAGAGCCGGTAGTGATTGCAGATGGCAGACGCAGTCTTGTTGCAGAGCAGTTCCGTTCCCTCAGAACATCGCTCTCCTACATCGGGTTGAATGGAGATAACAAAACCCTGCTGGTCACTTCTTCCATTTCGGGGGAAGGGAAGAGTTTCGTATCCCTCAACCTGGCTACCAGTCTCTCTTTGCTGCGCAAGAAAGTGGTGCTGCTGGAATTTGATCTGCGCAAACCGATGCTCAGCAATATGCTGGGGGTGCAGCGGGACCCTGGCATCACCAATTACCTCGTGGGTAAATCCTCCCTGTCTGACGTGATCCGTCCCGTGCCGGGGAACGAATTCCTGTTCCTCCTGCCGGCTGGCGTTATTCCGCCGAACCCTACGGAGCTGATCCTCAACGGCAGGATGGAGGAAATGGTCCGCCACCTGAGAAATATGTTCGATTATGTGATCATTGATACCGCACCGGTAGGGCTGGTAACTGATGCCCGCCTGCTGGCGCCCCTCACAGATGCCTGTCTGTACGTAATGCGCCACCAGGTAACGCCGCGGCTTTACCTGAAGCTGATAGACGAATTGTACCGCAACGGTGAAGTGGGCAAGCTCAACCTGGTGTATAATGGCGTGAAGCCGCGCGGTGTGGCCGGTTACGGCTATGGGCACGGATACGGATATGTGGATGAGCCGAAGAACGGCAAATCGAAAAAGTTGATACGGAACATCTTTAATATTTGAAGAGAATATAACCATGTATGCTATTGAAAAACTCGTCATGTGACTGAGAGAGCGAAGCTGTGCTATAACCCGGCAAGCTTCGCCGCCCGCCTTTTATTATTCCACGTTATGAAAAACGAACCAGCTATCGTTAACCATAAAATTGAAACTTATGCAACAGGAAGTGCATGCTTGGTATGCCGTTTATACCAAAGCAAGATGGGAAAAGAAAGTGGCTGATCTGCTGGCCCGCAAGCAGCTGGAAAGCTATTGTCCGCTTAACCATGTGGAGCGGCAATGGAGCGACCGCCGCAAGTTGGTGCAGGAGCCGCTGTTCAAGTCCTATGTATTTGTGCGTATCCCTGAGAGCAGGAAAAATGTGGTGCGCGAAACAGAGGGCATCATCAATTTTGTTTACTGGCTTGGGAAACCGGCAGTGATCCAGGATGATGAGATCGATCTGATCAAACGTTTTCTGCGTGAATACAAAAGCGCCACGCTGGAACAATTCCCCATCCGGCAGAATGACCTTGTGGAGATCACGGCCGGGCCGCTCATGCATCAGCGTGGAAGGATCGTGGAAGTGGGAAGGAACAAGGTGAAAGCAGTGCTTGACAGCCTGGGATTTGCCATGATAGCCACCGTGCGTAACAACGAAGTGGCCGTATTGGACTATGCATAACTAAACCCGACATACCAAATGCAGCATATTATTCTATGCGGTGGCTCCGGCACCCGCCTGTGGCCGCTATCTAACCGGCACACGCCCAAGCAGCTCCTGCCCTTGTTCGAAGGCCGCAGTTTACTGCAACTGACATACCTGCGCAACAACGCTGCCTGTTCCGGCGTGCTGGCGATTGCCAATGAGCAGCAGGTGGAGGTGATCTCCTCCCAGTTGCTGGATGCCGGCGCAACCGTGCGCTGCATTGCAGAGCCGGTTGGCCGCAACACCGCCGCCGCTATTGCACTGGCTGCATTCATGGCCGATCCTGAAGAGATATTGCTCATCACACCTTCAGATCACCTTATTGGCACACCCGATGTATATGCTGCCACCATTGCAGCCGCCAGGCAACTTGCGGAAGAAGGGAACCTGGTGACCATCGGCCTGCGGCCGGCATATCCCGAGACGGGGTATGGCTACATCCACCACGACGGCAACGATGTGATCCGTTTCGTGGAAAAACCGGATGCCGTCAATGCTGTACGCATGATGGAGAGCGGAGACTACCTCTGGAACAGCGGCATCTTTTGCAGCAAGGCTTCCGTAATGCTGGATGAACTGGAACGTTTCGCTCCGAAGATCTATGCCGCCGGCAAACATGCAGCGGAAGAGCTGATACGCACCGGCAGCATTTCCCTGTCTGCCATGGAAGCCATTCCGTCGGACAGTATTGATTATGCTGTTATGGAAAAGAGCCTTCGGGTGAAAGTGGTGCCCAGCACCATGCAATGGAGCGATGTAGGCAGCTATGAAGCCCTCACGGAAGCGCTGATGGTACATTACCAGTACAGCAATCAGCAGGCCGTGTTCATCGAAAGCGATCCGCGCAACAGCATGGTCATTGGAAAAGAGAAACTGGTCGCGCTTGTGGGTGTGGACAATATGGTGGTGGTAGACACGCCCGGCGCATTGCTCATCATGCAAAAGGGGAAAGGACAGGAGATCAAACAATTGCATAACTGGGTAAAAGAGAACCGCCCGGAATTACTCTAAAAGCATAACAATGGAACTGAAATCCAGGATATACATAGCAGGGCACCGCGGAATGGTCGGCGGCGCCATCAAAAGAAAGCTGGAGACCATGGGCTACCAGCATATCATCACCCGTACATCCGGTGAGCTTGATCTGCGTGATCAGCAAAGCGTGCAAGCCTTTTTTGCGGAAGAAAAGCCGGAGTATGTTTTTCTGGCGGCGGCCAAAGTGGGCGGCATTCATGCCAACAATACCTACCGTGCGGAATTTCTCTACGATAACCTGATGATAGCGTCCAACATCATTCATGCCGCATGGCAGCAGCAGGCAAAGAAGCTGATGTTCCTCGGCAGTTCCTGCATTTACCCGAAACTGGCGCCGCAGCCCTTAAAGGAAGAATACCTGCTCTCCGGTCCGCTCGAAGCCACAAACGAACCATACGCCATCGCGAAGATCGCTGGCATCAAACTCTGTGAGGCTTACCGCGACCAGTACGGCTGCAATTTTATCAGCGTCATGCCTACCAACCTTTACGGTATCGGGGATAACTATCATCCTGAAAATTCACATGTACTGCCTGCGCTCATCCGGAAGTTCCATGAAGCAAAGCAGGAGAACAAACCGGCAGTGACTGTTTGGGGAACGGGAACGCCTAAACGCGAATTTCTTTATGCCGATGATCTCGCGGATGCATGCACCTACCTCATGCTGAACTATGATGGACGGGAACTGGTGAATATCGGGTCCGGTGAGGATCTCAGCATCCGTGAACTGGCGGAAACGGTGAAAGAAGTGGTTTGCTATGAAGGTGATATCGTTTTTGATACCGCCAAGCCGGATGGCACGCCGCGCAAGCTGATGGACGTTTCCCGGCTGCATGCGCTGGGCTGGAAGCACCGTACTGATCTGAAAAAGGGGATAGCGCTGGCTTACGGGGATTTTTTGAAAGAACAATACCATCACATGAATGCTATGCATCATTAGATATACCGGGGTATTGAACAGGCGTCCCTGCTTATATAGAAAATCAACAGAGGCTGCCCTGTAAAGTAAAATATGAACAGATGAAATAGCATTCCATCTGCCCATGAAAGGATCAAATATTCATAGATGAAATAACATTCCATCTGACCCGTGAAAAATCAAATATGAACAGATGAAAGTAGTCGTTATAGGAACAGGATATGTGGGATTGGTGACCGGGGCATGCCTGGCGGAAGTAGGCACCACGGTTGTTTGTGTGGATGTGGATCATCAGAAGATCGATAATCTGCGCAAGGGCATTCTGCCGATTTATGAGCCCGGTCTGGAGGAAGTGGTGACCCGCAATGGTCAGAACGGCCGCCTGTCTTTCAGCACCGATCTGCAGGATGTGATCGGCGGGGCGGACCTGGCATTCATCGCCGTTGGCACACCTCCGGGGGAGGATGGCAGCGCGGACCTGCAATACGTGCTGCAGGTAGCGCGGGAGATCGGCACCTATATGACGGATTACCTGGTCGTGGTTACAAAGAGCACCGTACCGGTGGGAACGGCGGTAAAGGTCAACCGCGCCATAAAAGAAGCCATGATGAAAAGAGGCGAGCTGATCGATTACGATGTTGCCTCCAACCCCGAGTTCCTGAAGGAAGGCGCTGCCGTGGCGGATTTTATGAAGCCGGACAGGATCGTTGTGGGCGTGAATACGGAACGCGCGCAGAAAGTGCTGGACCAGTTGTACTATCCTTTCCTGCTGAACGGGCATCCGATCATTTTCATGGATATCGCTTCCGCGGAAATGACGAAATACGCGGCCAATGCCATGCTCGCCACAAAGATCTCTTTCATGAACGATATCGCCGGGCTTTGCGAACTGGTGGGCGCTGATGTGAACAAAGTTCGCAAAGGCATCGGCAGTGATCCGCGCATCGGTCACCGGTTCATTTACCCGGGTATCGGCTATGGCGGTTCCTGCTTCCCGAAGGATGTCAAGGCGCTGGCAAGAACGGGTCTCGAATACGGCCGCCGCCTGCGCATACTGGAAGCTGTGGAAGCGGTGAACGATGATCAGAAAAAAACGATGTTCAGCAAAATAGACCGGCATTTTGAAGGCGACCTGCGCGGGAAAACATTCGCGATCTGGGGCCTTTCCTTCAAACCGAATACGGACGATATGCGGGAAGCACCATCACTCGTGCTGATCGATGCATTGCTGGAGGCGGGCGCAACGGTGCGGGTCTTCGATCCCGTGGCCATGCATGAAGCCCGGAAGGTGCTGGAGGACAAAGTTGCCTGGTGCACAGACCTCTATGATGCCGCTGCAGGTGCGGATGCCATAGTACTGGTAACGGAATGGAACGAGTTCCGCCTGCCGGACTGGCAACGCATCAGGGCGAGGGTGGTATTTGACGGCAGGAACATCTACGACGATGTGATGCTGCAGAAAAGCGGATTTACCTATTACGGTATCGGAACAACACAACATACACTTACTAAAATCATGACCACATGAAAGTTGCTTTAATTACTGGTGTTAACGGGCAGGATGGCGCCTATCTGGCAGAGTTGCTGCTGGAAAAAGGATATATGGTGCATGGCGTAAAACGCCGCGCCTCCCTGATCAACACGGAAAGGATCGATCACCTGTACCAGGACCCCCACAGCGCTGATGTACGCTTCAAGCTGCATTACGGCGATATGACGGACAGCACCAATCTCATCCGCATCATCCAGGAAACCCAACCTGACGAGATCTACAACCTCGCCGCCATGAGCCATGTGCGCGTGAGTTTTGATACACCGGAATACACCGCCAATGCAGACGGCATCGGCACACTGCGCATCCTCGAAGCCCTGCGCATCCTGAAAATGGAGAAAAAAACAAGGGTGTACCAGGCCAGCACCTCCGAACTGTACGGTCTTGTGCAGGAAGTGCCGCAAAAGGAAACTACACCCTTCTATCCCCGCTCTCCATATGCTGTGGCAAAGCTTTACGCCTACTGGATCACGGTGAACTACAGGGAAGCATACGGGATGTACGCCTGCAACGGTATACTGTTCAACCACGAAAGCCCGCTCCGCGGTGAAACATTTGTAACGAGGAAGATCACCCGCGCAGCTGCTGCCATCGTGTTGGGGCTGCAGGACAAATTATATCTCGGCAACCTGGATGCCCGCCGTGACTGGGGGCATGCCAAAGATTATGTAGAAGCTATGTGGCGCATCCTGCAGCAGGATGAACCGGAGGATTATGTGATCGCCACCGGCATCACTACCCCGGTACGTGATTTTGTAAGAATGGCATTTGATGAGCTGGGCATTGAGCTGGAATTTATGGGTGAGGGCGTAAACGAAGTTGCTGTGGTGAGCGCCTGCCGGAACAAGGACTATCTGCTGCCCATCGGCAAAGAGGTGGTAGCCGTAGACGCGAAGTATTTCCGGCCTACGGAAGTGGACCTGCTGATCGGGGACCCTACCAAATCCAAAACAAAACTGGGCTGGGAGCCGGTGTACGATCTTCCGGCGCTGGTAAAGGAAATGGTGGCGATGGACGTGGAGCTTTTCCGGAAGAAAGACGTTGCACAGTTTGAGCATTTGATGGGATAAGGAGAAATATAAAATGCAGGCAGCAAACAGAGTTGTATTAAATACGGGGTTCCTATACGGGAAGATGGTGGTCTCCATGTTCATCGCGTTGTATGCAACACGCCTGGTGTTGAATGCGCTCGGTGCGGAGGACTACGGGATATTCAACCTGGCGGCGGGCCTTGTCGCTTTACTTTCTTTCCTGAACGGCGCCATGACGCTGGCTACGCAACGGTATATGTCCTTTTCCCTAGGCGCGGGTGATCGCGCACAGCTGCGGAAGGTCTTCAATTCCGGCATACTGCTCCACCTCATTATCGGTATAGCGGTAGTGCTGTTGCTCGAAGGCGTGGGCATGTACCTCTTCTCGAATGTATTGCGTATTCCGCCGGAGCGGCTGTTTGCGGCCAAAAGCATTTTCCATTTCATGGTGGTCACCGCGTTCTTTACGATCGCTTCGGTGCCTTACGACGCTATTATCAATACGAATGAAAATATGTTGTTTGTGGCTGTGCTGGGTATCATTGAGTCGGTCGCGAAACTGAGTCTTGCCATCTACCTTCCTTACGCTTTCAGCGACCGGCTCATTTTCTACGGCGCAGCGCTCGCCATATTGTCCGTGCTGCTGCTGATCGGGAAAAGGATCTATTGCACCAGGAAGTATGCGGAGAGCAGGGTACGGAAGCAGGAGCTGGACAAAGGACTGATAAAAGAGATGTTCGCATACGCCGGCTGGTCCGCCATCGGTGCGTCCGGTGTGATCGCCAAAAGCCAGGGTGTAGCCGTTATACTGAACGTTTTCTTCGGGGCAGTGATCAATGCAGCATTTGGTATCGCCAACCAGATCAATGCACAACTAACATACTTCTCGGTGACCATGCTGCAATCACTGAACCCGCAGATCGTCAAGAGCGAAGGAAGCGGCAACCGGAAGCGCATGATACAACTGGCCATGATGGCCTGCAAGTTTTCTTTTTTTCTGCTGGCATTCTTCGCCATTCCGGCCATTATTGAAATGCCCTTTGTGCTGAGAATGTGGTTGCAGAACATTCCGGAACACACGGTGATGTTCTGCCGCCTGATCATTACCGCCTCTCTGATCAATCAGCTGTCTTCCGGTTTGCAGATCGCGGTACATGCCGTAGGCAGGATCAGAAAATACCAGATCATCATCAGTGTACTGTTGCTGCTGAACCTGCCCGGCGCATGGCTGCTTTTGCATATGGGGCTGCCGCCATTTACCGTGATGCTGTTCGCCATATTCGTAGAGATCATTTCCTGCGGCTTCAGAGCCATAGCCGCCCGGCGGCTGACAGGGCTGAAAGTGAGCGAATATCTTTTTAAAGTGATATGGCAGGCACTGGTACCGGTAACCTTAGCGGTGGGCATTGCCGTAATACCCTCCCTGCTGATGGAAGAAGGATTTTTAAGACTGCTGATCACCGGTTTGATCAGTTCCCTCTCTTTCTTTATCAGCATCAGATACCTGGGGCTGACGGCCTATGAGCAGGAGAAACTGGAAGAGATGCTGGAGAAGCTGATCACAAAAGTAAGTACGAGACTAAAACCTGTTTAAAACTGAAACTTTCCTGCTATGTCAGTGAGAAACCTGGTGGGCCGGATGATTCCCGGTGATCTGAAATATTACATGTATTCGCTCAACTATTATTGGGAGGATATCAGGCGCTACAAGAAGTATTCCAACGGGTACCTGTCGCCAAACAAGGAAAAGATATTGCTGGGCAAGATCATTGTGACCTATCATATCATTGAAAAGGGACTGACCATGCCGGATATGCGCCCGGGCTTCGGAAAAGATGCCCTGCACACGCTCATCGGCCTTTGCCATACTTATATCGGCAAACAATGCAATCAGCAGGACGATCACTTTACGCATGCCGTGAAGTTGCTCAATGAATATGTGCGCGTACACAAAGCATTGCAGTTTTCCCTCGATCCGCTGTTGCTGGAAAAGATCAAAGCGCTCAGTGAGCGGACGAAGGTCATGGACACCTGTTCGCAACTGGGTTGTGACAATGATGAATATTTCAGGCATGCGGACAGCCCCTTCCGGGATTTTGCGTTCTCCCGCCACAGCATCCGCAATTTCATCAATAAACCGGTGGACCGGGAGCTGATCCTGAAAGCCGTGGAGATCGCGCAGAAAAGCCCCTCTTCCTGCAACCGCCAGCCCAACCGCGTGTACATCCTGGAGAACAGGGAAAATATTCAATGGCTGTTGGAAAGCCAGAAGGGCAACCGGGGTTTCGGGCAGATGATCGACAAGGTAATTGTACTGACCGCGGAAGTGGGCGTGTTCAATGGGTTTACGGAAAGGAACGAGGCATTCCTCAATTCCGGCATGTATGCCATGAGCCTGTTGTACGGCCTGCATTACTACAGGATAGGTGCGGTATCGCTGGCATATGTGCGCGTATCCAGGGAGGATGATAAAAAGCTCCGCGCGCTCTGCGGTATCCCTGATTCGGAAGTAGTGTCCATGCTCATTGGCTGCGGCCATGTTCCCGGCAAGCTTTCCATTGCAAGTTCACCGCGTTACAAGGTGGATAAAATCGTAAAAGTCGTATCATGAGAGAACACAAAAGAATAGGTATCCTTACTTACCGCTCCGTTTACAATTTCGGCGCCAACCTGCAGGCCATGTCCACCGCAGGATACCTGCGCAAACAAGGATATGATCCCATTTTCATCAACTGGATACCTTTTGACCTGGAGAAACAGTACCTGAATGCCGTGCCCGCGGAACAGGCGGAGGCCCATCATCTGGTGCAGGACCTGCATTTGCCCGCCACTCCTGTTTGCCGTACGGACCAGGATATTGCCGATGCCATTGAACGGTACAACATAAAGGGCGTTATCACCGGCAGCGATGCCGTAATGCAGCACCGGCCGGTGCCGCTGAAGCAACGCCTCTACCTGTCCCGCAACGTAAAGCCGCCCACGAGTGACAGGATGTTCCCGAACCCTTTCTGGGGCAGCTATTTCCCTTTGCTGAAAGAACCGGTCCCGCTGGCGATCCTGTCCGCCTCCTCCCAGAACGCACCTTACCGGTTGTTTGAAGAGGAAAAGAAAAGAGGCATGCGCACTCACCTGGATTATTTTTCCTACATCTCTGTGCGCGACAAATGGACGCAGGGCCTCGTGAAATATGTGACACGCGGCGCCATCATTCCGCCGGTCACACCTGATCCGGTATTTGCATTCAATCATAATGTGGATGAATCGCTTTACAGCAAACAGCTGCTGGAACGATTCCATCTCCCCGAAAAATACCTGCTCATCAGCTTTAAAAAGAAAAGCGTGCCGGATGAATGGATGCGCTCTTTCAGAAAGCTGGCGGAACAGGAAGGATATACGCTGGTGGGGCTTACCTACCCTGAGGGTTTCGCGGATTATGGTCTGGATATCAACATCCGCATTCCCCTGGACCCGCTGGAATGGTATTCCCTGATCAAGCACTCCGGCGGTTATATCGGCCACAACATGCACCCGATCATCGTATCGCTGCACAACGGCGTGCCTTTCTTCAGCTTTGACAATTACGGCATTGTGAAGTACCGCTTTTTTGTGAACAAGGATTCCAGCAAGATCTATCATATTCTGGACAAAGCGGGTTTCCTGGAAAACAGGTGTTCCGTACTGGGGTATGCTCCCGAGAAGGTAAGTCCCGCCCAGGTGCTGGACAGGATAGTGCGTTTCGACAGCCGGCGGTGCCTGGCCTTTGCCGCGGAGTATTATCATGAATACCAGGAGATGATGACAGGCATTGAATCCGCATTGGAACATCAACACAGTAACCTGCTGGTATCATGAATATCCTGTTCTTTACCACCATATCGCCCTTTCCGCAGAACGGCGGGGAAAAGATCCGGAGCAGTTATCTGCTGAAAGCGCTGGCGGAGCTGGGGCATCGTGTGTTTGCCATTATCCGTAATGAAGAGCAGGCGGACCTGGAGCAATACCGGATCAGCGGTGTGGAGTTCCTTACGCATCGGAAAGTGCCGCTGGGTGTAATGGACCGGATTACGGGAAAACATTACTTCCGGCAATCCGGGGAAGTACTGCGTTTATTCAAGACCGTTTGTACCAACTACGATATTGATGTAGCATTCCTGGATTACGGCTTCATTGGCCAGTACATGCAGTTCTTTTCGGATCGCGGCATTCCGGTGATCCTCGGCACACATAATGCTCAGGCCATGCATACGTTGCAGGTGCCGGCGCATAATTTTTTACAGAAGCTGCGCCGCTCCCAGCTGGTGGCGCTGGAGAAGATGCACGAGCGCCGGTATTTCAAACAGGCTGCAGCCGTACTGGTCGTAAGCGGGCATGACAGATCATACCACGAAGATTTCATTGAACCGGAAAAAGTATTTGTTGTGCCGAATTTCCTCGATGAAAGGGAATACAATATCCGGGAGCAGCGGGAACCAGACCTCCTGGTGATGACCGCTAACTTCGGCATGTTCATGAATAACCAGGGCTTGAAGTGGTTCCTGGAGGAAGTATGGAACGACGATCTGGCCGCACGTTTCCGGCTCTGGCTCGTTGGCCGCCAGTCCAAAGAAGCCCTGGCCCGGCTTGCCGGGAAAAGTAAATGGAAAAACGTTACCGCCATCGGCAGGGTAGCGGATATGAAACCTTACATCGCAAAAGCAGGCGCTGTGATCATTCCCCTGCTGCACGGCAGCGGCACCCGCCTGAAATGCCTGGAGGCCATGGCATTGCAGACACCGGTCATCGCCACTTCAAAAGGTGTGGAAGGGGTGGACAGCAGCCATTTTACCATAGCAGATACCGGAGAAGGATTTCGGAAAGCCTTGCTGGCCTTCCGTGGGAACGGGCGGACCGGCGCCGCGTTGCGGGAGGACTTTATGAAGGAATACAGTGCGGACGTAAACCGGCAACGGCTGGAACATATCCTGCAATTCGTTTATAACCGACAAAAGGCCATGCATGTATAAGAAGATAGGCGTAGTGTTATATGCACTGTTAAGCACCATTGATGTGAACGTGATCGGTCAGCTGCGGCTGAACGAAGTGGTGGTATTGCTGGCGGCGCCCTTTGTTTTCCGGCAAACGGACCTCCGGGAATACCCGTACCTGAAAAAGGCGCTGGCGGCATTGCTCATGCTGCTGGCCTTCCAGATCATTACGGATGTACTGGTGGTGCATGCTTCGCCGCAGAACTTTATGCGCGGATGGGCTGCCACCATTATTTCCATGTTATCCCTGGTATTCCTCTTCAAAACGCTGAACGACCAGTCCACGATCCTGCTGTTCATCGGCATGACCATTCTCCGCAATATCATTTATACGGATGATATCGTGGATTCGGACATGAGTTATTTCAAGTTCAAAATAGCCCCCATTCTCTCCTATACCGTGTACCTCATTATTTTCTGGCTGTACGCGCGGAATGAATTGAAACTGGTCATGACAGTGATGATCGCATACAGCCTTCTGTGTTTCGCTTCGGACACCCGTTCTACCGGTGTGATCTTCTTTCTCGCTGCGGTGATCATCTATTTCATGAACACGAAGGCGAGCATTTCAGGGCGGCGCATTGCAGCGTTCTCTATCGTTGCGGCCGTGCTCTTCCAGGTATGTTACATGTTTTATGTGAATGCGGTGATGAACAACGAGATCGGCGGGGAGCATTCCCGGGCGCAGCTCTCGCGGCTGGAGAACCCCTACAATCCCCTCGGCCTGCTGATGACCGGTCGTGCTGAAACTTTTGCAGCCGCCACCGCTATAGCCGATGCGCCGCTGTTTGGCCACGGGTCCTGGGCGATAGACAAGACACTGAAATATTATATGATCCTGCTTGCTTTTCATGAAGAGGAGATGAATGTGATCAAAGCGTATGAAAAGGACAGGCTGATACCCAGCCACTCGGTACTGATGGGGGCCTGGGTGAATGTGGGGCTGGGAGGGTTCATTGCTGTTGTATGCCTGTTCTGGTTCCTGATGAAAATGGGGTTCCATATTATACGGAACGGTCAGGAGCTGCAGCTGTACCCGGTGCTGGTATTGATGGTCATCGGCCTGATCTGGACGTTCCTCTTCTCGCCGATACAGCATTTGCGCTTCAATATACCGGCCATTGCCGCGATTGTGATGACAACGTATTACGAACTGGCGGGGGCTGCATCCCGGCAGGAGGAAGAAATAGAATTAGCTGAACTCAACCCGATATAACTATGATCACCGAACAATTATTCGAAGAAAAAAAGGACGCCGGAACAGGAAAGGTGAAGATGTACCGGGATAATCCCCTGTACTTTCTGAAGCGTTCGAACATTTCCCTGTACAAGAGCTTTTTGCTTTATCTCTACTACAGTGTGGCAATATGGCTCCCCGATCCGCCGCGGCCTATCGGCGGTCTTTGCCTGTCATTCAGGACCTGGCTGGCCTCAAAGTTATTCCTGAAAGCGGGGAAACACATCAAAGTAGGCAGGAACACCCGTTTCGGCAGCGGCAGGAATGTGGTGATAGGAGATTATACCGGACTCAATACCAACTGCTGGCTGGGTAACGATACTGTTATTGGCAGCGATGTGATGTTCGGTCCGGAAGTCACCATTCTCTCCGGCAGCCACCATTTTGAGCGGACGGACATTCCCATGCGGGAGCAAGGCGCTACGCCGCGCAAGCCGGTAGTGATCGGGGACGATGTGTGGATCGGCACCCGGGCCATCATCCTGCCTGGCATCAGGATCGGCTCGCATTCCATTATCGGCGCGGGCGCCGTGGTAACGAAGGATGTTCCCGAGTATGCCATCGTGGCCGGCAATCCCGCCGTCATCAAAAAATTCAGAAAGTAATATGAGCAGAACCATATCTGTTGTTATACCGGTATATAACGGGGAAGAATATATCAAAGATACGCTGGACAGTATTCAGCGGCAGACCTTCCGTGATTTTGAACTGATCGTAGTGGATGGTTTGTCTAAAGACCGCACGCTGGAAGTGGTGCGGTCACATGCGCAACGGCCGGACATCCTGATCTCCGAAAAAGACGAAGGGATGTATGATGCGCTGCGGAAAGGGCTGGACCTCGCCAGCGGGAAATATCTCTGCTATATCAATGCAGATGACAGGCTGTTGCCTTACACGCTGGAGAAAGTAGTGAAGAAGTTTGAAAGCGGGTGTTATGATATCGTATTCGGCGATGTGAACTACATTTCGGAGACCGGCGCCATCGCTTACACCTACAAGGGCGTAAACCTCGGCCATCAGGCCATCCGGAACCTGCGCCGCGTACCTTTCGCACAGCAAAGTTCCTTCTGGACGCGGGAGATATATCACCGCAAAGGCGGATTCGACAAGTCCCTCAAATATTCGGCAGACTCAAAGTTCCTGCTCTCCATCTGCCTAGACCCCTCCGTGAAAAAGGGTTACATCCCCTTCCCGCTGGGAGAGTACAGGATGCATGGCAATTCTTTTTCTGTATCTGTTACCGACCGGATGATCGCCGAGCATCAGCGGATGAAGAAAGAGCTGGACCTGGCGGAAAACAATGTTGCCCGGTATTTCTACGAGATGATCACCAAAGTGGTGAACGCCCGCGGCATCTATAAAAAACTGACTTATAAAGGCACGAAATTCTGACACATGAAGATCCTTTTTATCGTACCCTCATATAAACCCGCTTATATCTACGGCGGCCCGATCGTATCGGTGGCGCGGCTTGCGGAAAGCCTGGTGCAGATCGGCCATTCGGTGACGGTGTACACCACCACAGCCAACGGCAGAACGGAGCTGGACATGCCGCTGAAAGAACCCGTGATGATGGATGGCGTGCAGGTGAAATTCTTCAAAAGGATCACCAAAGACCATACGCATGTATCGCCTTCATTATGGAAGGCAACCTGGTCCACCGTAGACGAATATGATGCCGTGCATATCCATTCCTGGTGGAATTTCCTGATCATGGGAGCTTCGCTCATCTGTACCATGAAAGGCGTGAAGCCTGTACTGAGCCCCCGCGGCATGCTCTGCGAGTATATTTTCAACAGCAGGAACCAGTTGAAGAAAAAAGTGCTGCATAACGTGATCGGAAAATACCTGTTGTCAAAAACTTATCTGCACGTTACCTCCCAGGTGGAATGGAACGATTGCCTGCGGCTGAATGACAGCTGGCGTGGCGGGCTGATCCACAATATCGTTGACCTGCCCTATCTGCCCGATAAAAAGGAACAAAGTAAGGCAGATGGCATTTTTACGATCAGCTTTCTTTCGCGCATAGACCCGAAGAAAGGACTGGATATTTTGCTGCATGCCCTCTCTGGCGTGAATTTCAACTACCGGCTGCGCATCGCGGGATCGGGAGAAGAAGCTTATGTGCAGCAGATGAAAAAGATCATCAGCAACAATGGTATGGACGATAAAGTGGAGTGGGTTGGATGGAAAGGCAGCCAGGAGAAGTTCGCCTTCTTCGCGGAATCGGACCTTTTTGCGCTCACCTCGCATAATGAGAATTTCGCCGTGGTGGTGATAGAATCCCTCTCCGTAGGCACCCCTGTACTGGTCAGCGAACATGTGGGCCTGGCGAAGTATGTGCAGGACAAACGGCTGGGCTGGGTCACCGGCATCGGCAGCGTGGAAGAGGTCAGGATAAACCTGCAGCAGGCCTACCATTCCCGGGAAGACCGCCGCCGCATCCGCGAACAGGCGGTAGAGATCATCCGGCAGGATTTTGACGAGGTCAAACTGGCAACCGATTACGTGGACATGTACCGGAACGTTAACGACATCAGGATAAAAAGGAACCAAGCATGAAAATAGCCGTCGTCATCCTCACTTACAATGAATCAATGCATATCCGCCGCTGTCTGGAGAGCGTGCGGCAGATCACGGATGAGTTGTATGTGATCGATGCCTATTCAACAGACGATACGCTGGAAATAGCAGAATCATACGGCGCAAAGATCTTTCAGCGCAAATGGGTGAACCACGCCAACCAGTTCCAGTGGGCGCTGGACAACTGCGGCATCAGCACTCCCTGGGTCATGCGCATGGATGCGGACGAGTACCTGGAGCCGGCATTGGTAAAGGAGATCAAGGAGAGAATGGATAGCATTCCGGCATCGGTGACCGGCATCTACATCCGCAGAAAAGTGTTGTTCAAAGGAAAATGGATCCGTTACGGCGGCTTTTATCCCCACACCCTGCTGCGCATCTGGCGGAATGCCAAAGGCAGTATAGAACAGCGCTGGATGGATGAGCATATTGTGGTATCCGAAGGCGAAACGATCATGTTCCGCGAGCACATCGTTGACTATAACCTGAATTCCATCCACTGGTGGGTGAACAAACATAACAACTACGCCATCCGGGAAATGATAGACCTGCTGAACATCAAATACGGTTTCATGGAAGGCGATCAGCGGTTATTGCATAGCGGCGGCAGTTCACAGGCCCGCCGTAAACGTTTTCTGAAAGAAAAGGTATATGCCGGCATCCCGCCGGGAGCGAGGGCTTTCCTGTATTTCTGCTTCCGGTATTTTGTGCGGTTCGGCTTCATGGATGGTTACCGCGGGTTCATTTTTCATTTCATGCAGGGATACTGGTACCGTTTGCTGGTCGATGTGAACGTAAAGGAATTTGAACAGAAGATGGAAGGGGATGCCAGCAAGGAACGGCTCAAAGAAATATTGCGAACCGATTATAACATTGCGATTTGATACAGGAGATCACAACCATCCGTCAGGATACGGCGGCGGAGAAAACGCGGAGGGCAACAACGGACCTCTCCCGGTTCAGTGCCGGGGACTATGTTGCCGGACCGAAATGGAAAGTGCTGATATGGTATTTTATCAATTACTACATCATGAACAGCGCCTTCCCCTGGCCTTATGGCCTGAAAAGCCGGTTGCTGCGCCTTTTCGGGGCAAAGGTCGGCCGGGGGCTGGTGATAAAGGCAAAAGTGCGGATCAAGAATCCCTGGCGCCTCAGCATCGGGGACCATTGCTGGATAGGCGAAGAAGTATGGATCGATAACCTGGAGGATGTCACCATCGGCGATCATGTGTGCATATCCCAGGGTGCGCTGCTGCTCACGGGCAATCATGATTATACGCTGCCGGATTTTCCTTACCGACTGGGGAAGATCACACTGGAAGATGGCGTATGGATCGGCGCCAGGTCCGTGGTTTGCCCGGGTGTAACCTGCGGCTCGCATGCCATCCTTACCGTCAATTCAACTGCAACAAAGCACCTTGAAGCCTGGCGGATCTATGGAGGAAACCCTGCCGCATTCGTCAGGGAAAGGGTCATGAAAATATAAATTATGGGTAAAAGACTATTGCTGATAGGCGGGAATTATGCGCCGGAACCCACTGGCATCGGGAAGTTCAACGGAGAGATGATGAACTGGCTGGCAAATAACGGGTACGAATGCACGGTGATCACCAGTTATCCGTATTACCCGCAATGGGAAGTGCAGAAGCCGTACGACAGGCTCCGTTCCTGGTACGGGAAGGAAGAAATGAGCGGCGGCAGGCTGAAGGTGTACCGCTGTCCGCAGTACGTGCCGGCCAAACCTTCGGGGAAAAAGCGGATCATGCTGGATTTTACCTTTGCGGTTTCCGCATTTTTCAAGTTGCTGCAATTGCTGCCCGGCAAAAAATATGACCTGGTGATCAGTGTAGTGCCGGCATTTCACCTGGGATTGCTGGCGATCATGTACAAAAAGCTGCGCAAGTCGAAAGTGCTTTATCACATACAGGACCTTCAGATAGAAGCAGCGCGGGACCTGCAGATGATCCGTTCGGGGAGGGTCATCAATATGATGCTCAGGCTGGAAAGGTTCATCCTGCGGAAGGCGGATTTCGTCAGCAGCATCTCCGGAGGCATGATGCGCAGGATAGCGGAGAAGGTGGACAAGGAGATCAGTTTTTTCCCGAACTGGGTGGATGTGGAGCAGTTCCATCCACTGGAAAACCGGGATCAGCTGAAAATTAGCTATGGTTTTTCTCCCGAAGATAAAGTAGTGCTGTATTCCGGTGCCATCGGGGAAAAACAGGGATTGGAGGCCATTCTGCATGCTGCCGCGGCGTTGCGGGAGGTGAAATTCGTGATCTGCGGATCAGGGCCGTATAAAGAAAAACTGGTGGCGCTGGGCAAAACGCTGGGACTGGAAAATGTGTTTTTCCTGCCCTTGCAGCCGCTGGAAGAATTTAACCGTTTTCTGAACATGGCGGACGTACACCTGGTCATACAAAAAGCCAGCGCCAGCGACCTGGTGATGCCCTCCAAGCTCACAACAGTGCTGGCAGTAGGGGGCCTGGCCCTTATAACGGCCAACCCCGGCTCCAGCCTGTACGAACTCGTCAAAGAACAGCAGATGGGCATACTGGTGCGTGCGGAAGACCAGCAGGCGCTGACGGACGGCATCCGTCTGGCTGCACAAGGCCATCATGCGGAATTGAGAAACAACGCGCGCGATTATGCCGCTGAACATTTGTCCATATCCAGGGTCATGGCCCGATTTGAAGAAACCATCGTCAACCGGTAAAGTATGTTGTACAGATATCTGAAAATATTTCTGGTTCAGATCATAGTGCTTGATTTCATTTGCCTTAACGGCCTTTTCTTTCTCGCCGGCTTCGGTCTGCGGCAGTATGATCTGGAATTGCACCAGGGCGCCGATGCCCTGCTGCTGGTGTCCAATATTGCCTGGGCCATTTCCCTGTACACCTCCGGATTGTATTCCGTCAGCCAGCGGCTGTCATATGAAAAAATGGCGCGGAAAACGGCGCACAGTGTGGTGATGTACCTGCTCATCCTCCTGCTGTTCCTCTTCCTTTATCAATATCTCTACTCCCGCTTTTTTGTGATGATGTATTGCTCGCTGTTCATGGTGGCAGTGATCATCAACCGCCTGTTGTTCTACTGGATCTCGGATTCCGTACGCCGGAGCAAGGGCGTGGAACGGAAGATGGTGATACTGGGATATAATGAAATGTCCAAGCAGCTGGCGGACAACCTGCTTACGGAAAAGAGCAATCTTAAAATGGAAGGCTATTTTGAAGAGTACAACAAAGTGCAGGAGTTGTCGTATTACCCGGTAATCGGCAACCTGAGAGATTGTGTGCCGTATGCGAAGACCAATGGCATACGGGAGATCTATTCCACACTGTCACCCGAACAATTTCCTTATCTGTACACACTGGCGTATGAGGCGGAGCAGCATTTTATCCATTTCCGTTTTGTGCCGGATTTCAAAATGTTCGTGAACCGGCAGATACATGTGGACTACTTCAACAACATTCCCATTATTTCCCTGCGCGCCGAGCCGCTTGATGATATTGCCAACCGCATCCGCAAACGCCTTTTTGATATTGTGTTCAGCTCCCTGGTGATCGTTTTCCTGCTGAGCTGGCTGATCCCTCTGCTGGCGCTGCTGATCCGGCTGGAATCCAGCGGGCCCGTGTTTTTCATCCAGCACAGAACGGGAAGGAACAACCGGTCTTTCCGCTGCCTGAAGATGCGCAGTATGTATGTGAACAAGGATGCCAATTCCAAACAGGCTACACGGAACGACAAGCGGTTTACGAAGATCGGCCGCATCCTGCGGAAAACCAATCTTGATGAAATGCCGCAGTTCTTCAACGTATGGCTCGGCGATATGTCCATCGTAGGCCCACGCCCGCACATGCTGAAACATACCGAAGAATACTCCGCCATCATCCAGCAGTACATGGTGCGTCATTTCCTGAAGCCCGGTATCACAGGATGGGCGCAGGTAAACGGTTACCGCGGCGAGATCACCGACAATCAGCATCTGCGCAGAAGGGTAGAGCACGATATCTGGTATATGGAAAACTGGTCTGTTTACCTGGATCTTCGCATCATTTTCCTGACGGTCGTCAACACCGTGCGCGGAGAAAAAAATGCATTCTGACAGCAACCTGTTATTCAACATTTTAGGGGCCG
The DNA here is from genome assembly GCF_008086345.1 of Chitinophaga sp. XS-30. Taxonomy (NCBI): domain Bacteria; kingdom Pseudomonadati; phylum Bacteroidota; class Chitinophagia; order Chitinophagales; family Chitinophagaceae; genus Chitinophaga; species Chitinophaga sp. XS-30. Next base: position 1,429,479 of record NZ_CP043006.1, read on the forward strand.
GGACTGTTATAGCCTTTAACGGCGCGTGTTTGATATATTGTTTATAGAAATTTATAATATATATTTGGCGTCAGAAAAAATAGTATTTTGTAAGAACACGTTATGGCGACCAATGCCAGGCAGCCTGAGTTCAAATTTTGAAACTGAATACAAAAACAAGGGGTCTATAATGAAATCTTCCACAGGAACACGCAATCTTCCTGAGAATAAGTGGCTGATCGATGATGTTTTTCATGAGTTACGGTCTATTCTCTCCGGCATACTCTCCAGTGTAGAGTTGATAGAACTGTACGCAGCCAGGCCGGGTTCGGAGGAGAAGATCAACCGGCAGGCCGGGTCTGTGAAATTGCAGGTAACGGAGCTGGAATTTCAGTTGCAGAATGTAAAGATCATTCAGCATATCCTGAACAATACGCTCAGGCCTCATCTTGCGCCGGTTAATATATTGCATACGCTGGAAGCTTTTGTGCAGGATGAACGTTACGGCTTTCTGTTCAGCCAGGGAGTATCGTTTCAGGTGAATACGGAAAACGAGATGGCGGAAGTGGATGAGTTGTTGCTGAAGCAGATGGTCCTGAATATGGCTTACCGGATGATGAAGAACGCCATGATAAATGACCAGCCTTCCATGAGCTTTATTTTCGATGCGGACCAGTTGACCATCAGCGCCAGATATACCGCTAACGGCACTGTTTCGTCCACGCTCAGGGCTTTTACAGGGGAAGACCGGCTGTATGCCGGTGCTTTTATGGATCAGCGGATATGCCAGTTGATCGCGATGATCGCGGAGATGCATGGCGGAAGCTTCGGCATTGAAGTAGAGCAGGAGCGGAATGTGGAAATGCTGGTAAAGATGCCTTTGTCGATAACATGACCGGTTTCGGCGATATATTGATGATGAAATCTCCTAATTTTGGATAAATTAGGAGATTTTTTGTTTTTTGGGGGGTATCGGAACAAACTGAGCAGGTAATTATGGACTGGTGGCCGGAGGATGTTTGCAGAAAGAGGAGCGTGAAAGAGCCGGTTCCTGCCTGTCCGGGAATTGCTGAAAAGTGGCAGGGTGATCTTTCCATATCATGACCGGTTAAACACTTCATATGAACATTGCGGATCTGTCAGCTTGGGCAAAGGTAAACAGGCTTGTTGTTGCAGCACTACTCATCATCTTTTCACTAAGGATCATCTTTACCGGCGTAATGGGCCTGATGCCGCAGGACGCTTATTATTATTTCTATTCGGAGCACCCGGCGCTTTCCTATTATGATCATCCTCCGGCCATTGCCTGGCTGCTGAAAGCATTCACGACAGTACTGGGAAAGGAGGTGTTCGTTATCAAGCTGGCGGATACGGTCACTACCTTGCTGACCTTGTTCTGCTTTTACCGCCTTGCGCGGCTTTTTACGAGCCGTCATGTCGCCGGAAAGGCGCTGCTGCTATTGTTTCCCACGCTGATGATCACCATCCTGTCGCTGGTTTCCACTCCGGATGTTCCCTTAATGCTCTGCTGGACGCTGACGCTGCTTTGTCTTTACCATGCTGTTTTCCGGGGAAAGAAGATGTGGTGGATATGGGCAGGCGTCATGATGGGCCTGGCATTCGATAGCAAATACACCGCGGTATTCCTGCCATTCGGGTTGTTGCTGTTCCTTGTTTTTTCGGCGCAATACCGCCGCTTGCTCTGGTCTCCCTGGCCCTGGCTGTGCTTTCTTTTCATGGCGTTGCTCAGCAGTCCTGTTATTATCTGGAACCTGCAGAACGACCTGGCATCTTTCCGTTTCCAGTCTTCGGGACGTACGGGAGGTATAGCATTCCGCCCGCTGGACATCCTGGGCGTCATCGGTCATCAGGCAGCCATCCTGCTGCCGGTGCTGTTCTTCGGGCTGATGGTCATATTGTATAAAACGGTACGTAAATACGGGCTAAGGATCGCAGCTGTCCCTCCAAAGAAATTGTTTCTCCTTTGCTTTTTCATCCCGGCGTTCGCGGGCTTCTTCCTGATATCCGGTATTTATTGGGTGAAGCTGAACTGGATGATGCCGGCATATATCAGCGGTATCATCTGGGCAAGCGCGTACTTCTCCCATAAATACATCCGCTGGCAGCAGGTGGCCGCGGTGATCGTACATCTTGCCATGGCTGTGGAACTGCTTTTTTATCCCGTTCCGGTAAACTCTGATGATGTATGGATGGGATGGGGGCAGATGGCGGGAGCCGTTCGCGAGGTCAGGGAACAGTACCCGGAAGACTTTGTTTTTTCAGCGGATAGCTATAAGACCAGCGCCGTGTTGAATTTTTATTTCGATGAGATGGTGTATGGCGAGAACATCATCGGGGAGCCGGCTTTGCAGTTTGATTATGTGAATACCGATCTGAATGCGTTAAAAGGCAGGAACGCTTTATTCGTCAATTCTGTAAAGGAGCTGGGGGATGAGGTGGATGAAAAAGCCTTTGTGTTACGATTGAAAGCATATTTCACTTCGGTGGAAGCATTGCCGCCGGTTATCAGTAAACGCGGCGGAAAAGTGGTGCGGAAATTCCTGGTGTACCGGTGTTTTGATTACCATCCGGAAGGGGTGGGGAAGTGATCTGCTGCCCCTCGGAAACAAAAAAAAGAGCCGGCGCTAATGCACCAGCTCCTTTTACAATTAATTGCGATCATCACTGCTCCACTCCATACACCGCAAACTCCGCCAGGTGCGAATGCACCGTCACCCCTTTCGTCATATACACCCTGATGTGCCGCATTACCGGTGCGCCGATGATGTTGAATGATTGCGGACCAGTCTGATCAGGCAGCGTAAATGTTCCGCAGGTACGCCATTCCACACCGTCATCACTTCCCTGTATGGAGAATTCTGTAAAATCTTCCCGGTAATAATCCGGGCGGGAGATCAGTTCTACCCGCGTCACCTGTACGGGACCTTGCATATCGAATGCCAGCCAGTAAGGATAGCCAGTGATGGCCGAAGTATGGCGGGAATGCCAGTAGGTATCCGTTCTTCCGTCCAGCACAAATTCCGCCGGGCCGCCATTGGGCAATTGTCCCGTTGCTTCAAAAGTACTGGCCGTTGCCGTCCATGCAGTCCGGTCAATCTTCGATGCCGGTGTTTGTTCTGTGTAATCCGTATAGAAGGTATCGATGGCGAGGGAATCCGGCAGGAATAGGGTCCTGTAAGCATAGGATGTATTGGGCTGGTAGTCCATGATCCAGCTGGAATCCGATCTGGCGTCGAATTGCATGGTGGCCAATTCGCCATCCGTATTCGTGTACCGCACTTCGGTGGCAATGGCGCCGCCGGTGGTGTCCGCTGCACCCCATTCGATCAGCATAGAGCCGTCTGTTCCCAGTGTGCTGGCGTTGAGCGCTCTGGTGAGGAGGCCGGACTGGTAGCGGCTGCCGAAAACTGTTCCGGAGACTTCTACCGGGATGGAAACGTTGCCCTCTTCATCATAAGTACGGATATTGAATGTGTAGTCGTTTTCCGCCAGGCTGGTAAAAGTGTACCGGACGGTATCTTCTTTTTCACCGATGTTCAGCTCAATGGAATCGGTATAGTTATTCCAGTAAATACGGGCTTTGACCACCTGCGGGTCGGGGCCGCGGAGCCAGGAGATCATGGCGCGGTTGTTACCGGGGTGAACTCTCGGGGAAAGGGCCTTGCCGGGGTAGATGATGCCGCCCGGCGCCAGGAACTCCTTGTAGTTATCGTCCATTTTTCTGCAGGCCGCCAGCAGGCAGATGGCGGTGCAGATCATTGTCAGGTAATATAGTGGTCTTTTCATGTTAGTCGTTTTGTGTCATTACTGTATCTGTCCCCAGAAGAATATTTCCGCGATGGTTACCTGGGGGCCGCCGCCGTAGGTGGCCAGCGTTTTCCAGCGTACATAGCGGTATGGCGGGGGAACAAAATCGAGGTCATGATCTTCGCCGAGCACATGAGCGGCATTGATCTCTTCGGCCGTCGGGGTGCCGGAAGGCTGGTAGTTGCTGAATTTTCCCAGCAGGTGCCAGTTGTTCCAGCCTCCATCCGGGTCGGGATCATTGGAACCGTAAAGCTCGTACACCTTTACATTCCCCCCGGTGAAAGTATAGTTGGGAAGGCGCTGGTGCATTCTCACACGGCTAAGCACTACGGATACACCCAGGTCTACCGTGAACCATTGCGGTGTGAGCGTGTTGTGCTTTGATGCGAAGATGCTGCCGATGTCTCCATCCCACATCCTTTCAATAGGATATTGCGGTTCCACCGGATCATAAGTATCAGTGGGGAGGCGGACAGCCGCAAAGGGCTTCGGGATGATCTCTTCGAAGAAAGGTGTGAGCGTGGCAAGGAGTGTGTCAGAGCGGTTATTCCAACGGTCCCGCAGATAAACAGCGAAGCGCTTTTCCGTGGGTGGCAGACCTCTGAAGGATAGCACACCCTGTGGCGCCCTGGTGTAGAAGGCCTGCAGTTCCGTCCAGAACCCCTGCCCGCTGGTATCCGCCAGCAATATCACGGTCAGGTTCGCTTCCAGGGGATTTTTGAAGCGCATTTTCACACCGCCGAAGGCGGCTTCTATTGTCAGGGAATCGAATACGGTGCGCACCGGGGGAAGTAGCGGAGTAACGGAGATGGTGACCGGCTCGGATGATCTTTCATTTTTGCCGACGCTGTACAGTTGTATATCGTATTTGCTGGTATCGCCAAATCCGTTCAGCATCAGGGTATCCGAATAAATGGAGGACTTCGCTTCCATGCGTACGCCCGGCCTGATATCGTACACGGCTTTCACGTATTGCAGTCCCGGATCTTTGGGCAGTTTGTAGGTCAATATCGCGCCGCCGGGAGTGCTTACTACTTTGATATCGCTGATCTGTGCGGGAATGGCGGTTGAAGTGTCGATATGGTCCAGCCGGTCCATTTCCTTGCAACCTGCCCATAAGAGGAACCCTGCGCAGGTTGAGATATATAATAGCTTTTTCATCAGTTCATATTTTAGTTTTTACGGGTCAGATGAAATGGTTATTTCATCTGTTCATTTTAAGTATTTACCAACCGATGTTCTGTACCAGGTTCCGGTTGTTCACGATCGTGGCTTCCCGGATGGGGAAGAAATAGTCTTTCAGGCTGAAGGTCTGGTTGAACAACACTTTCGGACGGTAGAAGAAAGATTCTGCTGACTGTTCTATATCCCATCCTTCTATCGGGCGCCGGTATTCGCCGACGGCGGTTTTCCAGCGGCGGATGTCCCAGAACCGTTGTCCTTCGAAGGCCAGTTCTATCAGTTGTTCCTGGTGGATGATCTCCCGCATTCCTTCGGGGGTAGCGTATTTCCCGGGCAATGTGGACCAGGTGTCCCAGGAGTATTGTACATCTTCCAATCCCGCGCGTTTGCGTACCAGGTTGATGTATTGATGTACTTCAGGCGTGGGGCCTTCCGATTCGTTCAGGGCTTCTGCATACATCAGATAGAGGTGAGCGAGGCGGATGACGGGCCAGGGATAGGAAGTGATCGTGTAATCAGAAACGGAGGAGCCCTGTGTGTTCTGGAAGTGCACATATTTTTTGATGAAATATCCCGTCACTGATCCTTTGTCCGGCTGCACCTTGCCGTTGGGTTGCCCTTTTTTGGCGGCAACGTAGTAAAGTGTGGCAGGATTGGCGTCATCGTACTGTCCCTGTCCGTACCATACTCCGCCATCGAATCCAAGGTTGGCGTAGAAACGCGGTTCGCGGTTGAAGTTCAGCGAAGCTGTCGTATAGCCGTTCCGGATATACAGCGCTTCATCAGGCTCGGCGCTGCGCAATGCATATTTGTTGGCCGCCCATGTTTTGTCTTCTGTGATCGGTACGCCTTTATCCGAATAGAACATTTCAACGATCTTCAGCGGTGGCGCCAGTTCAGACACGATGCGCGGGTTATCGATATAGCGGTGGTCCACATTCGGCGTAGCCACTCTCTGGATCAGGCTGGCGATGCTCTGGGTGTTGGCCCAGATGATCTCGCTGTTCCATCTTTCTGTGAATACGTTGCGGATGGCCAGCTGTGTTTTGGTCGTATCGGTGAGATTGTACTGCTGTACATTGGGCCTGTATTCATAAAGGGCCAGGCCGGCATCGTGGCAAACATCGATCGCTTCCCGGCAGGCCGTCACGGCGGAGTCCCACTTGGCGGCGGACACGGTGGTATTGAACAGTTGTACGCCATTATTGTTTTTCAGGGTGGCCTGGTCTCCGTTGCCGTTAAAAAGCGGGCTGGCGGCTGTTACCAGTACTTTGGCCTTCAGCGAGTAGGCGATCGGCTTTGTAATGCGGCCGAGCATTCTGGCAGGATTGGCGATGTTCAGCGGCAGCTCGTCCTTGGCTTCATCCAGCAGTTGCGTGATATAGCGGAAGCAGGAATCCACGGGATCACGATACACTTTCACCCGGTCTATATCCACATCAATCGGCAGGTTTTCTTTGATGATGGGGATGGGCCCGTACATTCTCACGAGATAGAAGTGATACCAGGCTTTGAGGAATTTCACTTCTGCGATCCATTCTTTCCGTTCATTGATCTCAAGGTCCGGTACCTTGCCGATGTTTTCGAGGAAGATGTTGCAATCGCGGAGACCTCTGTACAGGCTTGTCCAGGAGCCTTCGCCGTAGGGGTTTACGGTATTTTGCAATCCGCGGGCGATGTTGAAAATATTGTGATCGAACTCAGGGAAGCCGGGGTCTGTCAGCGCCCACATCTCATCCCCACCCAGAATTGCAGGGTCCGCGGTGAGATCACCGTCCCTGGGCATATACGAATAACAGGTGTACAGGAATTTTTCCGCTTCTGTACGCATGGTAAACGCATTATCGATCGTGGAGATGTTGTCCGGCACCACATCGAGGTATTTGGCGCAGGAACCGAATACCGTCAGGGCAACGAGCATGCATCCTGCTATACGTTTGCTGTTCATTATCTTTTTCATCCGTTCATATTTAGTTTTCTACGGGCCGGATGGAATGTTATTTCATCCGTTCATATTTGATTTTTGCAGGTCAGATGGAATGTTATTTCATCCGTTCATGTTTGATTTTTTGCAGGCCGGATGGAATCCTATTTCATCCGTTCATGTTTATTTTTCAGCTAAGCATTCATTTAGTTAAAGGTCACATTCGCGCCGATGTTGAAAACACGCTGTACAGGATATCCGAGGCCATTGCCGGCCATTTCCACATCCCACATTTTAAACTTGCTGAACAGCAGCAGGTTTGTACCGGTGAGGTAGAGGCGGACATTGCTGGTATGCAGCCTGCGCTGGATGTTCTGCGGCAGCGTATAACCCACTTCCAGCTGCTTCAGCCGGAGGAATGCGGCATCGCGCATGAACCAGGTGCTGGTCTGATTATTATTGTTGTTCAGCGTTGCGCTTAGCCTGGGCCAGATGGCGTAGATGTTCTGATTGTCTTCAGACCAGTGGCTTTCCGCATATGCCTGGAGCAGTTGTGTTTCGTTCTGGGCGGCAATGTTATTGTCCCGTTTGAATGGAGAGGTGGCATTCGCATCTATCCAGAACGACTGGTTGGCAGCTCCCTGGAAGAAAGCGGAGAGATCGTAATTTTTATAGCGCAGCGAGAACCCGGCGCCGTAAATGATCTCCGGTACCAGCGGGTAGCCGATGGGCACCTGGTCTGCTTCCGTGATCTTGCCGTCCCGGTTCACATCCATGTATTTGATATCGCCGCCGCCATATACAGCGCCGAATTCCTGGCGGGGCGAGTTGGCGGCTTCCTTGTCATCCACGAACAGCCGCTCTGCGATGTAGCCGAACTGCTGGTTGAGGGAATTGCCCACACGGTAGCGCCAGAACTCGGCGTACTGCGGTTCTTCGAATACCCGGTATTTGCTGGTGGCATAGGTGAAATTCCCGCGCACGGAAAGCCAGAGGTCTTTGGTCCAGGATTGCCCGTAATCCAGTGAAAGGTCCACACCCTGCCCTGAAGCTTCGCCCACATTAGCCCTGATGGGTGCGGAGAGGCCCATGGTATTGGGGATGGCTTCACGGGTCATCAATATGTTATCCCGGTATTCTGAAAAGTATTCTGCAATGATGTTGATCTTGCCGAAAAGGCCCAGCTCCATGGCCACGTTCTGTTTGCGGGCTGTTTCCCAACTGATCTCGGTATTGGAATAGCGGGATACAAGGATGCCGTTCTTGAACTCGTCCAGTTCTCGGCCGAAGCGGGCGCCTCTGCCGGAGTTGTTCATATCTACATTGGAGAGATAGAAGAAACGGTCCTGTGCCGTACCGATCTGGTCATTGCCGACCATTCCGTAAGAGTAACGCAAACGCAGATTGGAAACCGTTTTCAGCATTGGTTCCCAGAATTTTTCCCGGGAAATGCTCCAGGCCGCACCGCCGGAAGGGAAGAAGCCGAACCGGTTGCTTTTGTAAAATCTTTCCGAGCCATTGTATCCGAAATTGAATTCGGCAAAGTAGCGGTTGTCATAGGAGTAGGTAGCGCGACCGGAAAGCCCTACGTTCCGGGAGGGGAGCGATTGCTGAAGGTCACCGGCATTGGCATTGAGGCTCTGTCGGGTGATGAACACCAGCAGGCCGCTAACGCCGTGTTTGGCGAAATCGCGGTTGTAGTTCACCATGGACTCCATGTAAAAAGTGGAGTTCAGTGTTTTGGGACCTTCATTGTAACCGAGGTATTCCGTACCATCATCGTTGATCTTTGATATCGTATAGCTGTCGCTTAACCGGTCATAGCTGGCAATGTTGTACCAGAAGGGGTTGTAAAAGCGGTTGACATCGAAGTTGGAGGTGCGGTTGGTATTCATCATGGTTCTGACGGAAAGCCCTTTCACCAGTGCGCTCAGGTCCTGCTTCAGTTCAAACTGTGCCAGCATCTGGGCGCGGGATTGGTCACGATAGCCTCTCACCATGTCCGCATAAGGGTTCAGGTATTCGCCGCGTTCGCCGTAATTTCCGAACATGATATGGCGGATATGCTTGTGCTGTTCGTCTACCGGATAATAGGCCGGGAACAGTACGGGATTGGACTGCATGATCTTGCGGTACATGCCCGCACCGCCGTCTATCGGTCCCGTATAGTCGTCGAAGTTACCACTGAGCCTTACGATCAGTTCGGTTGATTTGGTGAGATCAATGTTCACATTGGCGCGCAGGGAATAGTTCTTCAGATCGATATTATTATTGAAGTTATTGCGCTTGTCCACTTTCAGTATGCCATTATCTCTGCTGAAGGAGCCCGCCACATAATACCTGGCTACGTTCCCGCCGCCGCTTACATTGAGGTTCACGCGCTGGTTCATGGTATTGTCTTTGAACAGCATTTCCCTCCAGTCGTTAGCAGGGTACACGAGCGGGTTCATGCCGGCAGCGGTATTGGCGATCTTTTCTTCCGTATAGGGAAGTGTGCCGAGAGGGTTGCGCGTCAATACCGCTTCGTTGTGCAGTTTCATATAGGTGACAGGGTCGGCCAGTTCGATATTCTGCGTAGGTGCGGAGATTGAATTTTCAAGGCGGAAGGAGATCTTGGCTTTTCCGGCAACCCCCTGTTTGGTAGTAACGAGGATGATGCCGTTAGCGCCACGGGCGCCGTAGAGTGCAGTAGCCGTGGCATCTTTCATGATGGAGAAGCTGGCGATATCGTCCGGTTGCAGGCGGGCGAGGTCTGTGGTGGTCAGCTCAATACCATCGATAAGGATAAGCGGGCGGGTATTGTTGCCAAAGGTGGTAATGCCGCGTACGAAGAAGTCCGCATTATCTGCGCCTGGCTCACCGCTCCGCTGATAGGCGATCACACCGGCCAGGCGTCCGGCCAGGGCGGTGGTCAGGTTGCTGGAAGGCACTTTCAGGTCTTTGGGATTGATGGTCGTGATGGAGCCGATAACACTTTCTTTTTTCTGCACCCCGAAGGCAACGATGGTGACTTCATTGAGAGCGTTGGCAGGGTTGGGCTCCATCTTTACATCCAGCGTGCTTCTTTTGCCGACGGTGATCCTGCGGGTAATAAAGCCCAGGAAGGAGAACACCAGCACCTCATCATCGTTATTGATCTGCAGGGTATATTTTCCTTCGGCATCCGTAACCGCGCCGCGGGTGGTGCCATCCACTTTTACGGTGGCGCCGGGAAGCCCGCCGTTCTCATCGTAGATCTTGCCTGTGAGAACGCGTTGCTGAGCCGGAGCTGCAGGAGAAAGCGGAGCATCGTATTGCACAACGATCTCGTCTCCCAATACCCTGTAGCTGATCCGTTGCCCCTGGAAACATTTGTTCAGCACATCTTTCAGCTTGTTGTTTTTTGCGGTTACGTTTACTTTGACGGTGCTGGCGGCGATCTGCCCGTTGTAGGTGAATTTCACGGACGCGGCATCTGCGATCTTTTCCAGCGCCGGGCCGAGCAGCTCATTCTTCAGGTTGATCGTTACCTGTTTGTCCAGCAACTCCTGCCCCCTGGCATGGCCCGCCAGAACGGTGAGTGCCGTGGAACACAACAGGCAGAAAATAAAGAAACCATGCTTCAGGGAACACAGCACTTTACCCCTGCCTGACAGGGCGTACTTTTTTTTCATACTTTTACGCATATTTAATTGTTAGATAATGGCTGTAACGGATGCTGGTTGGCACTTTCGCGTCCGTTATGCAGTTGAATTGTGAACATAGGCACTCCTTTCATGCCCGTGGTGCGGACATCGCGGGTATGAAAGAAATTTTTACAGATCACTTTTCTTTCATCGACAAGTTCCTTGTGTAATGATATACTGTTCCCCCTTTTTAATGAGACTCGCATTGATAACCAGGCAGAGCTTGTTCAGGAATGCTTCAACATCTTCCCCTGCTTTTAACCTGCCATAGAAGAGACAGTCGCCTGTTGATCGGTCTGCCGATATTTTCACGCCGAACATATGCTCCAGGTCTTTTCCAATGGCATTGACACTGGTATTCCGGTATTCTATATTGCCTTCCCTGCGCTGGAGCATGATTGCCGCGTCAGGATAAGCGAAGGTGTGGATCGCGCCATCCGCTTTATTGAAGACCCCTTGTTGCTGTGGTTCCAGTTTTTGCTGTTGCGGCCCCCGGGCCAGCAACACAGCCCCGGTAAGCAGGGTTACCTCCACTTCCGTATCATCGGCGTATCCCCTGATATTGAAAGATGTGCCCAATACCCTGGTGCTAAGTTCCCCGGTATGGATCAGGAAGGGACTGCTTTCATTTTTTGCCACTTCAAAGAAGGCTTCGCCTTCAAAAGTGACTTCGCGCTTTTCTCCGGTAAATTTTTCGGGGTACCGGAAAATGCTGCCCGGCGCCAGCCATACCCATGTGCCATCCGGCAGTTCGATCTTTTTTCGTTCGCCAAAGCTGGTGGTGACAAGCCGTGTGATTTGCTGCGCGACGGGCTGGTACAGGAGCTTGCGGGTGATGAGGCCCGAGAGGATCAGCAGGATGAATACTGCCGCGTATTTCAGGAACGTGAAACGTTTGCGGGGCTTTGTTTTACGGATATGTGCGCGCAGATTGCCAAGCATCCGTTCTTTCAACTGCGTTTTTTCTTCCGTTGAAGCCACCGGCCATTCCGATACCTTGTCGGCTTCCCCGCGGTACCAGTTGAGTAATTCCTGCCGTTCAGCCTCCGTGGCGGAACCATCAAGATATTTTTCTATAAGGTCGTAAATGTTGGTTCTCTCCATTGAAAAATCGATTTTGCAATGATCGGCAAGTATATAAGTACCATAACCGGGCATGATCCCTTAGTAGGGGCAGGAAATTTTTCAGGGATTTTTTTGATGAAAAACCGCTGGTGCGGTGGAGGGTAATTTACTGTTGACTGATGAGCAGCAAAAGCATGGGCGCCGAATGCTTCAGATTGATCCTTATGGTTTTCAATGCTTTCGTCAGATGCGCTTCCGCTGTTTTGGGAGAGATGTTCATCTTCGCAGCGATCTCGGGAATGGTCAATCCTTCCCGGCGGCTGTATTCGAATACGAGGCGGCATTTTTCGGGAAGCTGTTCCACGATGCCTTCAACATATTCTTTCAGGAAGCGGGCATATATTTTTTCCTCTTCGTCATTGACGGACCATTTGTGGTAATTGTCCTTCACGATCTCCAGCCGTCTGCGCTGCCGGCGGATATGCTTGAAGACAGAGAACTTGATGGCGGTAGCCAGGTAACCATTCAGCGTATCGATCCGTACATCGCCTTTCCTGTCCCACAAACTGATAAATACCTCCTGCGTGATCTCTTCCGCCAGCACCTGGTCTCTTGTAAGATTATAGGCGATGGTGAACAACTTTTCCCAATAACGGTGATAGATCTCGGTAAAAGCCTCCTCCCTCCCCGCAACGAGAAGGCTGATCAACTCCTTATCCGAAAAAGTATAACCGGACACTGTTTTGGCCACAGATTTGAAATTTAATAGCCTCTAAGATTAATACTGCTCGTGGACGACCGGTGCTGCCAGGTCCTTTTAAAGTTAGGTCCATGTTGCGGGCGGAACACGCCTCCCGTGACCGGCTAAAGTTAGTATTTCATTTTATACGATGATAGTGAAAACAAAAAAGGACAGACAGTACAGGATGCCGGTTTATTTTGGATAAACGAACTTTAAAAACATTAAAATATCTTTATTTTTATTTACATTTTTGTGTTTATGCCTATTGACCGCAGAAAATTTATCCAGCTATCCACGTTTTCGGCAGCCAATTTCGGTCTGCTGGCCCTGGCCGGGAAGGCCGGTTTTGCGCTCGGCGTTTCGGCTCCGGCAGATGATCTGTATCGCAATTTTCTTACCCCGGCCCTGCCTTACCGCCCCGGATGTTATTGGTGGTGGTTCAATGGGCTGGTCAGCCGGGAGGGGATCACGCGGGATCTGGAGGAGTTCATGGCCAAGGGGTTTGGTGAGGTATATCTGATCAACACCTCCGGCGGTCTTGGTGGCGCGCAGGTGCCGCAGGGCGCGCGGCTGCTGTCCGATGAATGGCGGGAGCTGTACCGGCATGCGCTGGATGAGGCTGCCCGGTTAGGCATCGTAGTAGGGGTGAACTTTTCTTCCGGCTGGTGCATGGGCGGCCCCTGGATAAAGCTGGAGGATGCCGGCCGCTGGTTCCTCCAGTCAAAACTGCAGGTCACCGGGCCGCAGCGTTTCTCGGGAAAATTGCCCCTGCCGGGAAACCGGGATGGATATGATCACGTTTTCAACCCGCCGGGTTTCAAAGATTATATCGATCTGCCACTGGAAAAACTGGATTACCGGGATACCGCCGTAGTGGCGTTTCGTGTGGAAGATGAAATGCTTTCCCGTTTCCGTGAGCCTTTGAAAGCACTGCTTCCCGCGAAAACCAACCGCAAAGATGCCAGCAATTTCATCCAATCAAAAGATGTAATGATGCCGGTGCTGGAACCCTGGCATTCCGGCGAAGATGACCGCCCCATTGCGGTGCAGGATGTGGTGGATATCACAGATAAAATGGGGGAGGACGGGCATCTGGAATGGGAAGTGCCGGCAGGGAAATGGGTGATCCTGCGTACCGGGCACCGCATGACCGGCTCCAAACTTCTGATCGCACAACCGGAAGCAAACGGACTGTCGGTAGACTGGTTCAGCAGCAAGGCGGTTGATCTGCAGTTTGAACATATGGGTAAAATATTGATTGGCGATGCCGGTAAGTTGACCGGCACTACATTGAAATACCTGGGTGATGACAGTTTTGAGGACGGTTTTCCAAACTGGACCCATACCATCCTGGAAAAATTCAGGCATTACCGGAAATATGACCCAACGCCATACCTGCCCGTGCTGAACGGTTACATTATCGGCAGTGCGGAAGTATCAGACCGTTTTCTGCATGACTACCGGAAAACCGTTGCCGACATGATGGCCGATGAACATTACGGTCATTTTGCGAAACGCTGTCACGAGCACGGCATGCTCGTACGGAATGAAGGCGCCGGCCCCAGCCGTTCCGGTACCATGTGTATGGATACCCTGAAGAACCTTGGCAGGAGCGATCTGCCTACGGGCGAGTTCTGGCTGGGCCTGCGGCATGATGAAGCGGGCGGGCTGGATGAAAAACAGTCTTACGGCATCACCCGCCTCGAAGGCGGGCAGAACAAGGTGACCAAAATGGTGGCCTCCGCGGCGCACATCTACGGAAAGAAAACCGCTTCTGCCGAATCGTTTACCTCCTTCCGGCATTGGCTGGATTACCCGGGCAATATGAAACAGGCTACGGACAGGGCCTTCTGCGAAGGCATCAATCAATTCCTGGTGCATACGTCTACAGCTACACGCCCGGAAGACGGTAAGCCAGGATATGAATACGGCGCCGGCACACACTTCAATCCCAATGTGACGTGGTGGAGCCATTCCGCTCCGTTCCTGACCTACATTACGCGATGCCAGTACCTGTTGCAGCAGGGTCTTTTTGTGGCGGACGTCCTGTATTACAACGGCGATGTGGCACCGAACATCGTAGCGCCGAAACATACCGATCCCTCCCTCGGTAAGGGTTATGATTATGATGTCTGCAATGAGGAAGTATTGCTGACAAGATTGTCTGTAAAAAATGGCCGTATTGTCTTGCCGGACGGGATGAGCTACTGCCTGCTCGTACTGCCGGATGATAAACGTATGCCCGTTCCTGTTATAGAGAAGATCCGGGAGCTTGTTAACGCAGGCGCTACCGTTGTCGGCCCCAAACCCGGGCAGGACCCGGGGTTATATAATTTTCCGTCCAGCGATGCAACGGTGCGAAGGGTAGCGGAGGAAGTCTGGGCCAGCCTGCGGGTTCACGCCGGCGTTACGATCCGTGAGGTATTGCTGAACGCCGGGGTGCAACCGGATTTTGAGTATGATGATCCGGATGCTTTCATCGATTTCATTCATCGCCGGGATGGCGATACGGAAATTTATTTTATCGTGAACCGCAACAACCGCCCCGAAAAAGTACAAGCCACTTTCCGGGTGGCAAACCGGCAGCCTGTGCTGTGGGATGCGGTGACAGGTGAACGGCGTGCGCTGACGGTATCGGCAACAGCTTCCGGCAGCACCACCGTGCCGCTGGAGTTTGAACCTTTCCAGTCCATGTTCATCATCTTTTCCGGTCCTTTAAAGAAGAATAGCAGAGGGGTAAATTTCCCCGCTGTCCGCGAGTTGCAGGAGATCAAGGGGGCCTGGAATGTGCAATTCGATACGGAATGGGGCGGCCCTGCTTCCGTAGTATTCCAGGCGCTGATGGACTGGACGCAGCATTCCGATGAAGGTATCAGGTATTATTCCGGTTCCGCTACTTACGTCAAGCAGTTTGATATGGATGTGATGGCACCTGCCGGTACAAAGGTGCTTTTGGATCTCGGTACGGTCAAAAATATCGCTTCGGTAAAACTAAATGGGGCGGACCTCGGTATTGTGTGGACGTTCCCCTGGCGGGTGGATATCAGCAAAGCGTTGAAAGCAAAAAGCAACCGTCTTGAGGTGGAGGTCATCAATCTCTGGCCCAACCGTTTGATCGGAGATGCCAGGCTCCCGGCGGAGCAAAGGCTGACGCGTACCAATATCACACTGAAGAAAGATGCGGCTTTACTATCATCGGGATTGCTTGGGCCGGTGAGGGTGTTGGTGGAGGATGGTATATAAACTCACACCTGCTCCGCCAACCCCGCATACTTCCTCACCAACAGCATATTCACCACCGAAAGCAGCAAAAAGCCCCCCGGAATATAAGGCGGCTTGATTTTCAAGGGCAGCACACTGGCCGGAACATCCGGATGCAGATGCACATAAATGCCGGTCAGCATCATGATGACAATGATGAACGATGCCAGGGTCAGGCAAAAGCGCATTTTATACCGGAGGGCCAAACTTGCGATCAACAGGCATCCGGTCGTGATTTCTCCCGCTATGCCCATTATGTATGATGTGGTCCCCAAACCACTGGTTTCGATCTGTACCGCATACCAGCTTTTAAAGGGATCTGCAAATTTAAGGATGCCAAACATCAGCATCGCTATGCCCAGGAACCAGGAAATGGATTTAAAGACAGCAATAGGTGAGATGACCATTTTTTTTGCCATGAAAGTATAAAGCAATGGAGGATGGTAATTGACCGGGAGGTTCAAATTGTTGTATAAAACGTTCAGACTTTTTTTATCGATTTTCTGTACGCTGAAGGAGAGCGCCCGTGCACCTGGCTGAATGAGCGGGAGAAATGCGATTGATCGCTAAACCCGGTTTGGTAGCATATCTCGCTGATGGAGAGCGTGGACGAGGATAGCAGGTTTGCGGCCTTTTCGACCTTTTTTCGTTTGATATAATTGGCCGGAGTATCATTGAACTGTGCCTGAAATGCTCTTTTAAAGCTGGAGAGGCTTTGGCCAGACAGCGCCGCCAGTTGATTAATGCTCAGGTTCGAATACAAATGGGTGTCAATTATTTTTTGCAAGGCGGCTTTTCGTGGATCGAACAAAAAGGACAATAACGTCGAAATGGTTTCCGCTTTGTCTGACTGCAGCAGCAGGTGCATCAGCTCTTTCAGTTTCAGCAGGACCAATTCCTCATTGACGAGTACGGGATTATCAAAATAGAAAAGGAGGCTGTCAGCGAAATGGGCAAATACGGAGGATGCCGTTATTTTTTTGACAAATCCATTCTGCGGCTGGTTTGTCAAGACTGCGGGCATGTCATTTTTATATATTTCTGCCAGCACTTCAGGATGAAGATGGATCGCCAGTATCTCACAGGTATCAAACCCTGTGCTTCGCACGATGTCAGCAAAATAGCTGCCGCATTTCAATAGTACGCTTTCAGCGGCATTGATCTGCAGTTTTTCTTCCGGTGAGGAAAGTTCTGCCGCACCGTTCTTCACATAAATAAAACAGGCTTCATCTCCGAACACAGCGCTGTACCTGAAAGGGGCTTTAACGACCAGTTTTTCAACGATATATTTCTGCTTCAGCCTGAAAAATTGTTGTCTGCTTACTATCATTGATCCATATTATTCATTGCCTGTCAATTCCCTGTAACCTTCATCCGTATCGATATCCACGGCCCCCGCAGGGAATGGGACCAGTGCAGTGCCTGTTCCGTGCTTTTCGATGATGCCCCTGGCCCCGGTGTCCCCCGTCAGTGCCAGCAATTCCGGGAATACCGACCGGTGGAACAATGCCGGCACGCCTTTTCTGTCCGCATAAAAGCTGGCGGTAATTTCCGCGCCGGTGTGCTGCTGTTTGGCGATTAATGATAAAATGTGCGAGGTATCCACATGCGGCTGATCACAAACCATCAATATGATATGGGTTACCTTATCCTGGTGATCCATCATATGCTGCACGCCGCAGCGGATGGACGATGCCATTCCTTCCCGGAACCCTGTATTCAGTATAACAGCAACATCCGGCGATCTTATTTCCCGCACCAGCTTTTCCGCTTCCGCGCCCAGCACCACAACAATAGCAGCGGGATTGGCCTGTTGCGCTGTCTGGATGGTATTATTCAGCAGGGAATCCCCTTTGTACTGCAGCAATTGCTTGGGCCTGCCCAAACGGCTGGATGTACCTGCGGCCAGGATGACAATTCCATATGCATGTTCCAAGGCAGTTCGTTTTAGCGTGAGAGGAAATCTGTTTTTCGCTGATGTATATGGCCGGTGTAGTTCCGGAGGTATGCACCGGCTTTTTCGGAGAAGACGGCCTTTATCTCGGCACAGATGGCCAGTGCGATCTCCTCCGCAGTTTCCGCGCCGATATCCAGGCCAACGGGACTGTATATGGCGGATAACTGTTCGGGTGTGAGCGTTGTTCCTTCTTCTTCCAGTTCCGTCAGCATCCTGGCGAGTTTCTTTTTTGGGCCAAGCATGCCGATATATTTTACCGGAAGGGTTACCAGTTTTTTCAGCATGGCCTTGTCGTAATGATAATTATGCGTCATCAGCGCTATTGCAGTGCGGTCGTCTATCACCACCTGCTGCAGGGCGCTTCCGGGATCGGCGATGATCAGTCTGCAATCCGGGAAACGGCGTGCGTTGGCATAGTTCGGCCGCCCGTCCAGCAGTGTGATATCCCAGCCCAGTATGCCCGCGATCTGCACAAGGGGAAGCACATCGTTTCCTGCGCCGGCAATTACCAGTGAAACCGGAGGGGCCATATACTCCAGGAAGGCGGAGAGGGGAGCCTGTTCCGGTTGTTCTTTCGCGGGGACGTATTGTATGAAGGCGGTGTTCTTTGCTGCCAGAATGTTTTCCGCATCCCGTGTTACCGCATGCAGCGCTACCGGCATACTCCCGGACTGGAACTGTTCTCCGCCGGCTTTGAGCAGCAGGCGGGTACCTTGTTGCGGATGCCACTTGTCCTGCAGGGAAAAGAAAGTAACCAGTACGGATGCCTCCCTTTTTTCCACGGCATGTTGCAGCAGTGTAACGGGATTGATTGCTTGTTCAGGGTTCAGCGGTTCTATCAGCACGCGGATGATCCCGTTGCAGCCCAATCCGGCACCGAACACGGCATCCTCTTCATCGGCGGTGTCGTAAGTGGCCAGCAGGGGTTTCTCCTGCATGATCACGGCCAGCGCTTTCCGTAACGCGTCCCCTTCAAGGCAGCCTCCGCTGATCGCGCCGGTGAGCATCCCGTCTTCCGTGATGAGCATGCGGGCGCCCGGCCCTCTGTAGGATGAGCCGGATACATGCACTACCGTTGCCAGTGCTGCTTTTTGTCCCTTCCCGGTGGCCGTTTCACAGGCTGCTATGATCTGTTTGATCTCTTTCATGGCTGTTGCACGCTTATGTACTGATGAATGTAATCCTTCCGAAGCGCTGCGGCCTGATCCTTTCATGGCAGTCAGGCGATTGTTTTATATATTGATGCATTGCAGTTGCCGTACTGTTTCCGTTAATATTTCCACGGCGATATCTACTTCGTTATCTGTTGTAAACCGCCCCAGGCTGATGCGGACGGAATTGCCGGCTTCTTCACCGGTTAAGCCCATGGCTTGCAGCACATGGGACGGCTGTTGCACGATGCCGCTGCAGGCGCTTCCACGGCTGAGGGCCAGCCGTCGGGATACGGTCAGCAGCAATTGCTCGTTGTCTGTTCCCGGGAAACGGATATTGCTTACATGTGGCAGGCGTTCTCCCGCTCCGTTTATACCTGCACCCGGGATTTTTTCCAGCAGCGCAGTTTCCATCCTGTCCCGCAACTGCCGCAATCGTAATGCTTCTTCTTTCATTTCCAGGCGGCAGATGTCCGCCGCTTTGCCAAATCCGGCAATCCCCGGCGTATTGAGCGTTCCGCTGCGGGTCCCTCTTTCCTGTCCGCCGCCATGTTGCTGCTGTAAAATATTTACGGGCGGACGGCGATGGCGGACAAATAATGCCCCCACGCCCATCGGGCCGTACAGCTTATGTGCGGAAAAGGCCATCAGATCGATATGCGCATCCGCCACGGAAACCGGGATCTTTCCAACCGCCTGCGTGGCATCGCACATAAAGCATATGCCATGTTTTCGTGCGATCTCGCCGATCTGCCTGACGGGGTTGATCACGCCGGTTTCATTGTTGGCATACATGATGGCGATACAAACCGTGTCTTCCCGGATAGCCTGTTCCAGCTCATCCAGCGATAACATGCCCTGCCGGTCTACCGGAAGCCGGGTGGTGGCATAGCCGTTTTTTTCAAGATGATCGCAGGTATCCAGCACGGCTTTATGTTCAGTGGCTGCGGTAATGATATGACGGCCTGCGGCGGGATTTGCTGCTGCAAGCCCTTTCAGCGCCAGGTTCACCGCTTCTGTGGCCCCGGAAGTGAAGATGATCTCCCGGGGTGTGGCCTGCACCAGGGCTGCCACCTGTTCCCGGGCCTGTTCAACAGTCTCTTTGGCCAGCCATCCGAAACTATGGTCCCTGCTGGCCGGGTTCCCGAACTGCCGGGTAAAATGCGGCAGCATGGTCTCCACCACCCGCGGGTCGCAGGGTGTAGTCGAACAATAATCCAGGTATATGGGCGCAGCTATCATGCGAACAGCCCGCTTTTGATGAATGGCTGATCTTTCAGTCTTACGCCCGACGCGGCAAATACGGCATTCGCCAATGCCGCACCGGCGGGTGGCAAGGCCGGTTCCCCGAGGCCGGTGGGAGGGGCATCGCTTTGGATGAAATGCATCTCCACTTCCGGCGCTTCGTTCATGCGGATCATCCGGTAGGTATTGAAATTGGTCTGATCCGGTTTCCCTTTTGTGAGCGTCAGCTCTCCGTACATAGCATGCCCGATCCCGTCAATGATACTGCCTTCCAGCTGCGTTTCCGCGCCACTCAGGTTCACCACTCTGCCGCAATCCACAATGCAATACATTTTCTTCAGCCGGAGTTTGCCATCGGAAAGTTTTTCTACTTCCGCGATCTGCGCTACATAACTTTCAAAGGAGAAATGAGCGGCAAATCCCTGGAAGATATTTTCGCCTTTGGGTTTTCCCCATCCTCCCACTTCCGCTGCCTTTCTGATCACCGCGGCAAACCGGTCCGGCTGATAATTCACTTTCCCCACCGGCGTATTTTTGGCCTGCTCCAGCAGCTCCAGCCGTAATGCCACCGGGTCTTTCCCCGCCTGTCGCGCGATCTCGTCGAGGAAGGACTGTTCCGAGAATGCGATGTAGTTGTGGGTTGGTCCACGCCATGGGGCGGTGGGGACCGGTGATTTGTAATTATGGGTATCTACCTGCAGGTTTTCCACCGCTCCGGCGGGGAAGCTGTCCGGACTGGCAGAGCCGCCCATGCCTGCGGAGTGATGATGCCAGGCGATCAGTTTATTGTCTTTATCCAGTGCAGCCCTGTATCTATAGCTGTACATCGGGCGGTAGAACCCACCGCCCATATCGTCTTCTCTCGACCAGATCACATTCACCGGCAGGTTTCCCGCCAGGCTGGATACGAGCGCCGCTTCTTCCACAAAATCCGTCATCAGCCTTCTGCCGAAGCCACCACCCATCCGGGTCATCATCACCGATACTTTTTCCGGGGGAAGTTTCAGCAGCTCCGCTACGCGGCCTCTCGCCCTTTCCGGCGTCTGGATCGGGCCATAGAGTTCAGCGCCGTCCGCCGTTACGTGCGCAAAAAAATTCATCGGTTCCATGGTATTGTGGGGCAGGAAGGGCGCATCAAAGTCCATTTCCACCACTTTTGCCGCGCTCCGGAAAGCGCGGGAGATATCGCCATCTTTTCTTCTGGGTTTCTCTTCAGGGCTTTTCACCAGGAGAGCATGCAGTTTTTCGGTATAATCGGCCGTGCTTTCCAGTTCACCTTCCGCTTTCCAGTTTGCTTTCACTTTTTTTGCGGCCTGCATCACTTCCCAGGTAGATGATCCCAGTACTGCGATCTTGTTGTCGAACCGTAATACCTGCTTTACGCCCGGCGCTTTTTCGG
Source organism: Chitinophaga sp. XS-30 (assembly GCF_008086345.1). Lineage (NCBI taxonomy): Bacteria > Pseudomonadati > Bacteroidota > Chitinophagia > Chitinophagales > Chitinophagaceae > Chitinophaga > Chitinophaga sp. XS-30. Next base: position 1,450,877 of record NZ_CP043006.1, read on the forward strand.
CTTCGGTATCATCAAAGGATTCCAGCGTCATGCCAAATGCGGGCGGGCGGATGATGGTGGCATACAGCATGCCTTCCCGCCTGGTATCGATACCGTATTTGTATTGCCCGGTAATGATCGCGTGATTGTCTACATTGCTGATGCGTTTGCCGATCAGTTTGAATGAAGACTCCGGTTTAACGCTTACATTGGCCGGCACTTCCAGTGTTGCGGCTTTTTCCACCAGTTCGCCGTAGCTCATTTTTTTGCCGTTGGCCTTTTGCACCACCATGCCGTTCTCCGTGGAGCAGGCATCCGGCGCAACCGCCCAGGCCGCCGCCGCGGCATTGATCAGCATCTGCCTTGCCGTAGCGCCCGCCTGCCGGAAGGATTCCCAGCTGGTGCGCACCGAGCCGCTGCCTCCGGCTACCTGCCGTTTGTATTTTTCAGTGTCCAGCCCCGCCTGTTCCACTTTGATGTTTTTCCAGTCCACATCCAGTTCTTCCGCTACCAGCATCGGCAGGGAGGTTTTCACCCCCTGACCCACTTCCGGGTTGGGGCTCATGATGGTCACGCGGCCTTTTGTATCGATTTTAATAAAAGCGTTCAGATCAACGAGCTGTCCGCTCTCTTCTTCCGCAGTGCAGGAAGAAAGAAAATTGAATCCGAGAACGAGACCGCCGCCGGTTAGTGCGCTGATGCGGATAAAATTCCTTCTGTCCAGTTTAACCTGACCCTCCATAGTTGCTTGTTTAAAGATTTACAATTATTCAGCGGCCAGCCTGATGGCTTTTTTGATGCGGTTGTATGTGCCGCAGCGGCAGATATTCGTCATGGCATTATTGATGTCTTCATCAGACGGATGGGCATTGGTTTTCAGCAATGCCGCCGCAGCCATGATCTGTCCGCCCTGGCAGTAGCCGCATTGCGGCACATCCGTTTCTTCCCAGGCGCGTTGCAGGGGATGATCGCCTTTTTCGGACAGTCCTTCGATGGTGGTGATCTTTTGATCGCCCACGTTGGATACGGGCAGTACGCAGGAGCGCACAGCGGTATCGCCAATGTGTACCGTGCAGGCCCCGCATTGGGATATGCCGCATCCGTATTTTGTCCCGGTAAGCCCGATGACATCCCGGATCACCCATAGTAGGGGCATTTGCGGGTCCACGTCCACTTCATGTTTTTTGCTGTTGATCGTCAAGCTGAATGTAGCCATAATGTCAAGATGTTTTTTTGAGCCCTTGCGGGATCAGTGGCAAAGTGTATAGTTTTATTCCGGTGGCATCGGCGATGGCATTGCGGATAGCGGGGGCGATGCCTACGATGGGCGTTTCTCCGGCCCCTGCGGAGGGGATGTCTTTCCGGTTGAGCAGCACAATGTCCAGCGGCGGGATGTCGGTGAACCGCGGCACCCGGTAACTGGAGAGGGAAGGGTTCAGGATACGCCCGTCCGCAAAGTCGATCTCTTCGAACAACGCGCCGCCAAGGCCTTGCAGGATGCAGCCCATGACCTGGTTTTCCAGGTGCAGGGGATTGATGATCGTGCCGCAGTCGTATGCCGCTGTGATGCGGAGGACCTTCAGTTGTTCAGATGCCTCGTCGTACATGACTTCCGCACAGGTAGCGATGTAGGAGTTCTTCACAAATCCGCAGGCGATGCCCTGGCCGTGACCTGCTTTTTTTGTTTTATTCCAGCCGAATTTATCCGCAGCAGCCTGCAGCACATGCTTCAATCTTTCATCATCCAGGTTGGCCAGCCGGAATGCCAGCGGGTCCCGCTGCAATGACCTCGCCAGGTCGTCTATCACGCTTTCCATGGCAAATATATTGGCCGTAGCGGCCAGTCCGCGGTAGGAGCCTTGTTTTAACGGTGTTTTGGAAGGATGGAACCGGATGTGTTTCGTGCCGGCCTGATAGGGGAGGTCAATGCCCGCGCTGCCGGAGTTGTAATTATGGAATTCCCAGGATTGCAGTTTCCCGTCTTTATCCGCGCCTGCCGAAACTTCGATCAGTCCGCCCGGCCGCAGATATGCCCATTTGAATTCTTCTTCTCTCGTCCATACCACTTTTACCGGTTTGCCTACGGATCTGGACAGCTGCGCTGCTTCCAGCGCCGCCTCCCCGCTGTGTTTGCCGCCGTATCCGGAACCGGTATCGGGCATGATGACGCGGACCTTTTCCTTGGGCATGGAGAAAGCCCGGGCCAGTTCTTCCTGCACGCCGAATGGCCGCTGCGTGCCGGTCCATACCGTCAGTTGCCCGTCTTCCCAGGTAGCCAGCGCGGCGCGCGGTTCCAGGGGAACGTGCGCAATGTATTGTACTTCAAACGACTGTTGTATGCGTTCCGGTGCATCCGCAAACGCTTTTCGGGCGGCATCTCCATCGCCTTCCCGCCCTCCGCGTTGTTCGGAATGTTCTTTCAGGTAAGCGAATATATTCGCCTTTGACGGTTGTGGCGTGGTATCCCAGCGCGCATCGATCCTGCTCAGCGCATTCGCGGCTGTTTGCGGGTCGGCCGCCGTTACACCGATAAAATCCTTTTCCCGCACGACGTTCACTGCGGGGGATATGCGGGCTTTTTCCACATCGGCGGACACGAGCGACGCGCCATTGGCCGGTGCGCGCAGCACCTTTCCATACACCATGCCCGGCAGTACCATATCGGACACATATTTGTGCCGGCCGGATACGAAACTGCTGCCGTTGACTTTCGGTACGGCTGTTCCGGCCACTTTCCATTGATCTGCCGGGGTGAGTTTTACCTGGTCATTTACCGGCAGCACGGATTTTTTGCCTTTGGTAAGTTCCGCGTAGGCCACCGAACGGCCGGAGGATTTATGCGTTACCCGGCCGTTGCCGACCTGGATGCTTTGTTTATCCACTTTCCATTCCGCTGCAGCCATGTCCACCAGCGCTTCTCTAAGCGAGGCGGCGGCTTTCCGCAGCCGGGGCCCCATGGTGGGGGTGGAGAGGCTGCCATATGTACCACGGTCATATGGTGTCAGTAAAGTATCGCCCATGATCATGTCGATCGAATCCACCGGTACTGCCAGCTCTTCCGCCACTACCTGCGCCAGCGAGGTGCGGATATTCTGTCCCACTTCCACTTTGCCGGTGAATACGGATATTTTCCCGTCTTCATGAATATGTACCCAGGCGGCTATGGACCCTTCATCCGGAGCGGCGGTGAGGGAGCGCGACAGTCCGTTCAATTCCGAGTAGGTGAGCACTACGGCAATACCGCCGCCAAGCAGCCTGATGAAATTCCTTCTGTTGATGCCGCGGCCGGTGCCGGGTGTTTTGTCTGCTGTGCCTGGTTTATGCATGACTTTCCATTTTGAAGGTTAGGCTTTGATGATGGCATTGATGATGCGGGGATATACGCAGCAGCGGCAGATATTGCCCTGCATGGCTTCGATGACCTCCTGGCGGCTCGGTTTCGGATTTTGGGCTTTGAGCGCAACAGCAGCCATGATCATCCCCGGTGAGCAATAGGCGCACTGAAAGGCGTCCTCATCCAGAAAGGCCTGCTGTACCGGATGCAGTTTCCCGTCTTTTTCCAACCCCTCAATGGTAACAACGGCTTTGTGCTGCACGCTGGCCACCGGTGTAATACAGGATGGCACCGCATGCCCGTCTACCAGCACTTTGCAGGCGCCGCAGGCGCCCTCTCCGCAGCCGTATTTACTGCCTGTCAGGTTCAGATGCACACGCAGGGCATCGAGCAGACTGGTATTGTCCGGCACATCGAGGGTATAATCTGTAGCGTTTACATTGATTTTCATAAGAGGCGATTATGATATTGAGCGATCGGGAGTGGTCTGTAACCAAATATAATAATTATCAGATACAAGGCACAGTTAAATGGGATGACCGGAAATGGCCGTCGTTGGAGCAGGAATTTCCGGAAAGCTCCGCTGCGATGATGATGTGGAAGGGGGGGAAGTGCTGATCCGGGTTTTTTTTACCGGCGGGTTGCTTTACGTTCTTTAATTGCCCATGAGGCCATGGCATTGATCACCGGTATCAAACCTTTTCCTGCCCTGCTCAGCTTGTAGATCACATAGGGCGGCACAACGGGTTTGGCTTCCCTGATCACGAGGTCATCCGTTTCCAGTTGTTTCAGGTGCTGTATCAGCATTTTTTCCGTTATCGCGGGTATGGCCCTTTTCAGTTCACTGTACCGCTTGTTGCCGGTTGACAGATGATAGAGGATGATGGGTTTCCAATAGCCGCCAATTCTTTCCATCACATAGGTTACCGGGCATTGTTCCAGTGCATACCGCTTGTTCTCCTGGATGGTGGATGCTGTTTTGATCGCTGCCATATTGATACATACTTTAGGGTAAGTACTTGTCTAAAAGTAAGTACAAAAATACCTTTGTTCCGAAATAAAAACAATACTGACATGAAAATAACAATTGCAGGCTCTCTTGGAAATATCGGAAAGCCTTTGACACTACAACTGGTGGCCGCGGGGCATGACGTAACGGTTATCAGCAGTAATGCGGACAGGAAGGCGGACATAGCGGCGCTTGGCGCCAGCGCCGCTATTGGTTCGGTAAGTGATGCCGCGTTTTTACAGGAAACGTTCAGGGGGGCGGATGCTGTTTTTGCCATGACACCTCCCGGTTTGGGTGGCGTTAACGTAGTTGCCAATACTACTGCCGCAGGAAGGGCTTATGCAACCGCTATCAGGGAGGCCGGTGTCACCCGCGTGGTGATGCTGAGCAGTGTAGGCGCTGATCATCCTGACGGGAACGGGCCAATTGCAGGCGTGCATAATATAGAGCAGCTGTTCAATGATCTTGAGGGAGTAGCAGTGACCATCCTTCGCGCGGGCCTGTTTTATACCAACTTTTACAACAATGTGCCTTTAATCAAAGGCATGGGTATTATGGGCGCGAATTATCCGGCCAGCCTGAGCCTTCCGCTGGTGCATCCAAAGGATATTGCCGCTGCTGCCGCCGAAGAGCTGCAAAGGCCGGCAACCGGCAAGAACATACGGTATATTGTCAGTGATATACGCACACCGGCTGATTTTGCAAAGGTGCTTGGCGCGGCTGCCGGCAAGCCGGAACTGCCCTGGGTAGAGTTTACGGATGAACAGTCGTTGCAGGGTATGCTGCAGGCCGGATTAACGGAAGAAATTGCCGGGCTGTACACGGAGATGGGCGCAGGCTTCCGCAGCGGCAGACTTTTGGCGGATTTTAAGCAAAACGGTGCACCGGTGACCGGCCGCACCAGGCTTGAAGATTTTGCGAAGGAGTTTGCGGGGGCATTTTGATAGCGGGGTGATTTGTAATGCCAATATGCAAAAAAGTATAGTGAACCGTTGAAGCATCGTGTAAACGATTGCCCGGCGCTGTCAATACCTGAATAACAGGAGGCTGTATCAAAAGATCGATACAGCCTTTTTTTATTCGGGTCCTGGTGGAGATAATTTTCGTTTACGCGATGCTCAGCGCCTTCATTTTACTTTTGAGCCATCCCCTTTTTGCATGCCGGAAGTAATGGCGAACGGGATTGCTGACAAATGGCATATAGGCTATTTGAAAGTTTTATATAAGTTTACACTTTCGTAAGTTGAAAATCACAGATCGCTGATTGACAGACTATTTACCAGATAACGAGAGCGAATTGCTTGCAAGAATAGCTGAAGGAGATGAGGCTGCCTTCAGCCAGGTATTTCATTTCTATTATCCCCGCCTGCTCAGTTTCGTCAGCCGTTTCGATCAAAATTCCGGTAATGTGGATGAGGCCATCCAGGAAACCTTTATCCGGGTATGGATATCCCGTGATCAGTTGCCTGATATTGATAATTTCCGTGCCTGGCTGTTCACGATTGCATCCAGGGAAGCGATTGCACTGATCAGGAAAAATCTGCTAAAGCAAAAGACCGGTCAGGCCTTTTTAAAGAACCGGCCTTTCCCTGATCCGGCAACGCCTGCGGAGCTCACGGAGACCGGAGAGATAAAGCGCCTGGTGGGCGAGGCTGTTGCCCGTATGCCGCCGGCGCGCCGCCGTATCTACCTGATGAGCCGGGAAGAAGGCCTTAAACCGGCAGAGATCGCTGCCAGGCTAAATCTTTCCGTCAGCACAGTCAAAAACACACTTGTTTCCGCATTGCAGGATATCCGCAGGTTCCTCGCCCTGCATGGCCATATGATCGGCCCCCTGCTCGCCGCTTTAATTTTTTTTCGGGGTGAATAGTACGTTCTTCCCCGTCATGCTTCTATAATGTATCAAGCCATCATCAGGTCATGGAATATCCGGTAGTCAGACAACTAATAGAGAAATATCTGCATAACACGCTCTCCGATGAGGAAAAGCTGCAGCTGCTTCGTTTGACGGAAGATGCGAACGATCCTTCGCTGATAGCTTTACTGCAGGAGATGCTCGCGGAAACCCCGGAGGCTCATCTTCCGGTTGATGAGGAACGGCTAAGGCTTTCATTGATGAAGGTACTGGAAGTGGATAAACCCGTCGCTCCGCAAGGCGTGCCGGTGAAATACCGGCGTATGCGGGCCATCAGCACTACCTGGTTGCGTTATGCGGCTGCCGTAATATTGATAGCCGGTGCCGGTACTTATCTATGGCTTAAAGATGCGGACCGGGGTACGCCAGCTGCTACAAATGCTGCTATACCTGGTGATGATATTGTTCCTGGCGGACAGAAAGCCGTGCTTACGCTGGCCGACGGTACGGTCATTCAGCTGGATAGCGCCGCTAATGGTCAGCTCGCAGTCCAGTCCGGCAGCCAGATCATGAACAGCAACGGGCTGATCTCCTATACGCCATCAGGCAGTGAAGCGCATGTAATGGCTTACAATACCCTGCGTACGCCCAGAGGGGGCACATACCAGCTCAGTTTGCCCGATGGCACCAGGGTATGGCTCAATGCGGCCAGCTCCATCAGCTATCCGGTGGTTTTTTCCGGTAAAGAGCGCATAGTGAAAATGACGGGAGAAGCTTATTTCGATGTAGCGCAGGATGCGCAGGCGCCGTTTAAAGTGAAGGTCGATGAAAACAATTTGATAGAAGTACTGGGAACACAGTTCAATGTCAAGGCCTATAAAGAAGATGACCTTGTGAGCACTACCCTGCTCGAAGGTGCGGTGCGTGTGGCCGGCAATGGAAAACAGCTCACCCTGAAACCGGGGCAGCAGGCACAGGCTTCCGTTGAGCAATTGTCGGTAAAAACACTGGGCCAGGCGGGTATCTCACAGGTGATAGCCTGGAAGGAGGGACGGTTTAATTTCCAGGATGCCCATTTGCAGGAGATCATGCGTCAGCTGTCCCGCTGGTATGATATTGAAGTGGTGTATGAAAAAGGTATCCCTGATCTGGAGTTTATCGGTGAAATTGAAAGGTCATTGCCGCTGGGGGAAGTGTTGAAAGGCCTGAAAATGTCCGGCGTGAATTTCCGTCTTGAGAAAGGGAAACGGCTGGTAGTATCTCCATGATGAATTAAATAAACAGCCGCAATCTATCTCGCTTCAGATATTTAAAGAACGACAGCACCAACCAAAATTGCGGGGCTGAACTAAAAAGTAAAATGATGGGACCGGTATGGCATAGTGCGATCCGGTTTACATCACCTGCCCGGGAAGGATACTTTTCAGTTCAGTCTCCCGGATGACTTTTTTATTCACTTTATCAACTAAAAGCATTTTAATGGCTGCTCAACCAAAACCTGCCGCATTCCGATGGCAAGCTGCATGGCCTGTGTTTATGTTCCTGATGATGACTTGCCTCCGTACGAACGGCCAGTCCACCGGGCCACTGATCACCTTTACCGGAAAAGATGTGCCGCTGGTCACCGTATTCCAGACTATCAAGGAACAGACGCGGTACAGCGTATTTTCAGGCAAGAATCTTTTGAAATCAACCCAGCCTGTTACCTGCGCGGTGCGCAACATGCCGCTGCCGGAGTTCCTGGACCTTGTGCTGCGCAATCAGCAACTCTCCTATGAGATCAGTAACAAAACCATTTTCCTGAAAGCTGCTCCCGCCGGCTCCGCCAACGAACGTCCCGGTGAAACGGGAAAGATCAGCGGCACAGTGAAAAACAAGGCCGGCACTCCCATAACCCCTGCAACGGTCATGCTGGAGCCGTTGAAAAAGGGTGCCGTTACCAATGAGCGGGGGGAATATAATTTTAACGATCTGCCGGAAGGGTTCTATACGATCCGGGTCTCCTGTATAGGGCATGCCGTGGAAGAAAGAGAAGTATTTGTGAGTAAAACCGGCGGTGTTTTGTATGCTGATTTTGTGCTGAATGAATCTTCGAGCCAGCTGAAGGAAATAGTGGTGAGCAGCGGCTACCAGACGTTTTCCGTAAAGCGGAGCGCCGGTGCGTACGCGAAGCCCGATATGCAAACGCTCCGGAACAGGACTACCTCCATGAACATACTGCAGCGCCTGGACGGGCTGGTGCCGGGCCTTACCGTTAACAATGCGCCTTCCGCTACGGGTACCCCGGTATTGATCCGCGGCCTTACTTCCATCAACAGCAACAAGTCGCCGCTGCTTGTGGTAGATGGTGTGCCGCTGGACAACATCACCTCCCTGAATCCGCAGGACGTAGAGGACATCACGGTTTTAAAGGATGCGTCCGCGGCTTCCATCTGGGGGGCGAGAGCGGCCAACGGCGTTATTGTGATCACCACCCGCAGGGGTGGCCGGAACGAAAAGCTCGCTATCGAATACGATGGTTTTGTGAACTTCCAGGGGCGGCCGGATGTAGACTACTACCCGGTGCTCAGCAGTCAGCAATTCATGCAGGCCGCCAGTGATATCTTCCGGCCGGACCTGTATCCCTGGGCTAACGTCAGCGCCTACACCGGCCTTGGTTCTACAGGCGTTCCGCCGCATAACGTCATCCTGTATAACCGCTACCGTGGCCTGATATCCGATGCGCAGGCCAATGCAAGTCTGGATAGCCTCGCATCCATCAATAACCTCCGCCAGATACGCGACATCTGGTACCGGCCCGGTCTGCTTACCAATCATACCCTTTCCGTGAGAGGCGGCGGGGAGTCGTATGGCATATATGGTTCAATTGCCTACACCGGCACGCAAAGCAACCGGCCCGGTGAAACGAATAACACCTATAAGATCAACGTCAGGCAGGATTACCAGGCCAACAAACATCTTGATCTGTTCCTGATCACGGATCTTACCAACGTCAATACCAGCTCCCCCAGGAACATTGAAGCGGATAACCGTTTTCTGCCCTATCAGCTGTTCCGTGATGCGCAGGGCAACCCGATCTCCATACCCTATGTGAAACAATTGTCCGATTCAACAAGGGCGGCATTTGAAGGGAAAAGCGGCATCAACCTGGATTATAATCCCCTGCAGGAGAGGCAGTACGGTTATACCAAAGGGGACCTGCTGGCGGCGAGGATCACGGCGGGGCTTACAGCCAGGATCGTTGACGGATTATCCTTTACGGGAGTGTATGGTTTGTTCAGAACGGCGGAAAGGGTACGGTCGTATGACGACAGCCGCAGCTATCTTGTCCGCTCTGAAGCCGCGCAGTTCACCGTGCCCGCCGCCACACCGTCCCAGCGCCCTGTATATTACCTCCCCGTTACCGGCGGAAGGTATGCGCTGACCAACATCGCACAAACCAACTGGACGGTGCGCAACCAGCTTGCGTATGACCGTTCATGGGATGGCAGCAGGCACCGGCTTTCCCTGCTGGCGGGTCAGGAAGCGCAGGAGCAACTGGCGGTGAGCAGCCAGTCGCTTATCCGCGGGTATAACGAGTTGCTGCAAACCTATCCCGCTATCGATTATGCAACGCTGTCCACAACCGGCGTAACCAATCCGGTAATGCCCAACAACGGTTCACGAAGCCTGCTGGCAAATGCGCAACCGTTCACTGAAACAGAGGGGCGCGTCCGCTTCCTTTCCTACTATGGCAATATGGGCTATACATATCTCGACCGCTATACGCTTAGCGGCAGCATCCGGCTGGACCAGTCCAATCTCTTCGGGCGGGACCGCTCCACGCAAAGCAGGCCGGTATGGAGCCTTGGCGCACGCTGGGAACTCGGTGATGAGGCCTTTATGGAACAGCAGCAGGTGTTCAATAATCTTTCACTGCGCGTGTCGTACGGCCTTACCGGCAATTCACCCATTCCCGGGACCGCCGCGTCGTATGACATCCTGGGGGCGCAATCCGGCGCTACATTACCGGGCAATACGGGGCTTTCAATCGTAACGCCGGCCAATGCGGCGCTGACCTGGGAAAGCTCCCGCACCTTGAATATCGGGGTGGACTTCGGCATCCTGAAAGGTAACCGGCTCAGCGGTTCCGTTGATTTTTACAGCAAGCAAACGGAGAACCTGATCGGCCAGATGGAAGTGAACCCGCTGTCCGGCTACAACAACGTTACCGGGAACTTCGGGAATATGCGCAATACCGGCATTGAGGTTTCGGCGCGTTCTGTCAACATCGAAGCCGGCCGTTTCCGTTGGATCAGCCAGCTGGTGCTTGCTTACAACCGCAACAAGATCACAAAGCTAAACCAGCCCGCGGTGATTGCTACCGGGGCGCAGAAGGCCAGTACGGTTTACCTGGCGGGTTATCCCGCATTTGCAGTTTTCGCGTATGATTTTGCAGGGCTTGATGATGAGGGCGATCCGCAGATCATGCTGCAGTCCGGCAAGCTGACCAAAGAAAGGAACGCGGCTTTACCGGATGATATACGCTACATGGGCACTTATCAACCGGTATGGAACGGCGGGCTTTCCAATATTTTCATTTTCGGCAACATTGAGCTGGCGGCCAATATGGTGTACAATTTCGGCAATGTGATGCGCCGGGATGTGAATGATTTTTATGCCGGGAACGGCCTGATCCCGCTGACGGCCAACAACGCCATGCAAAGCGGTGACCTGCGTTTCCGCAGCGGGAATGTGCATGCGGAATTTGCGGACAGGTGGATGCAGCCGGGTGATGAGCTGACCACGAATGTGCCGTCCTGGATACCGGTAGCCAGCGTCAATAACAGCAGGCGGGATATACGATACTACACGCAGGGCGATATCAATGTAGTGAGTGCAGCTTTTGCAAAACTGCGGGATATGTCCCTTTCCTACGATGTTTCCCGCAAGCTCGTATCGCGCGCCAAACTGAGCGGTGTCAGGCTGCGCCTGCAGGTATCCAACCTGATGTTGTGGAAAGCCAACCGCTACGGCATCGATCCGGAGTTTCAGGATGCGCCCGGCGGCAGCATTGCCGGGGAAAGGGCCGGGGGGATCCGTTATATGCGTACCAATCAGGGCACCGTTACCGCAGGTTTGAATATTCGGTTTTAACAAGGAACACTACAAAAAAAGGACATGAAAAAATATACTGTTGCACCGGCTTTACTGCTCCTTTTGCTGATAGCCGGCATATCCTGTAAAAAGAGCTTCCTGGAAGTTTTGCCTAAAGGGAAAGTAATTGCGGTCGGCTATCAGGATTACGAACTGCTGCTGAACAACACGAACCTCCTGAATGTGGGCACAGATGCCCAGCTGATGATGGGAGACGAAGTAACAGCGGCAGAGCCGTATTACAGCGGTCTCACATTACGGGAACAGCGGCTTTTTACCTGGAGCGCCCAGATCTACCAGCCCGATGAGAACAGTCCGGAAACCTCCGGGCCGCTGGCCAGCATCTATACCTATAACAAGATCATTAACGAAGTGATGGAGGCGCCTGACGGCACGGTGGAGCAGAAAAAGGCAATACTGGCCGAAGCGCTTGCGGGGCGTGCCTGGACGTATTTTCTGCTGATCAATTATTACGGCAGGCCCTATGAGGCCGGCACGGCCGCCAGCGATCCGGGTTTCCCGCTGATCACCACGGCGGATATTACCGTCAACCGTTTCAGCAGGGCTACTGTGCAGGAAGTGTACGATCTCATCACCGGAGATCTGCAAAAAGCGCTGCCGGACCTGTCCGCCGACGTTTTTCATCGCCTCCGCATGAGCAGGCCCGCCGCGCAGGCCCTGCTGGGAAAGGTGTATGTATTCATGCAACGGTATGAAGAAGCGCTGCCGCTTCTTGAATCGGCTTTGCAGGGGCTGGCAACGGCACAGACGCCTGTGGGCCTGTATGATTATAATGAAACATTTGCGCCGAACGGAGCGTTTATGCCGATCGATATCTTCGGGCCGAATTATCCTGTTACCGCCAACAACCAGGAAGCATTATACCTGCGGCAGTTTTCGAACTTCCATGTGCTGTTCAATACGCTGCAGGTAAATGGAGAAACCATGTCGATATACGAGCCGTCAGACCTTCGCCTGCTGCTGTATTCGAAAACGCCTTTCCCTACCGGGGCGGAATTTCCCGCAGGCTCACAACGGAGGACCGCTCCCAGTATCGTTCCCTTCGGTGTGGTAGTGCCGGAGATATACCTGCTGATAGCGGAGTGCAAAGCCAGGGGAAACGACCGGGATGGCGCCGTGACCGCACTGGAACAATTGCGCATTAACCGCATGCCGCCGGCGGATGCAGCCGTGCCGGCGCCAGTGGCCGCGGATCAGCTGCTGTTGCTGCAATTTGTGATGGAGGAACGCCTGCGGGAATTTGCGGGGCTTGGGGTCCGCTGGTTCGATATGAGAAGGCTTTCTGTTGACCCATTGTTCAGCACTCCTGCTTACACCCATACCCTGCACCAGGCAGATGGCAGCACCACCGTTTACAACCTGGCACCGGAACGTTTTGTGCTGAAGGTCCCGCCAAAGATACTGCTGGCCAATCCGGGCATGGAAGACAACCCATAATCAAGATTCAATGAACTGAAAAAAAATATATCGTTATATGAAAAAGATCAAACTATCGTTACTTGCTTTGTTGACCTGTTTTTCATTATGCGTGCATGCACAGCAGCAGAATGCTTTAATGGAGCAGATGAAAGCCATGACGAAGGAACGTGATCCGCAGAAGAATGTACTGTTGATGAACAGGATCATTGCGGAAAACAAGCTGGATACAATCGGGGATGCGGAAACGATTGATGTACTGAAAGGCACGGTAGCACTGGCTTTTCTGCGGGAACGCCGGTACGATGCATTCAAGGAATACATCGGCGGGATAAAAAGCAAGTTCAACCAGACTTCTTATATGGACATGGGCGCCAGTATGCTGGTGCGGGAGAAGATCGATACGAAGATGGCGGAAAAGCTCGCCAGGGAAACGATCGATCTCTATCTATCGTATAAGGACGATCCGTCCGCCAAACCCGAAGGCATGTCCGCCGCCGACTGGAAGCGGTTCATGGATTTTGCGCAGTACCCGTATTATGATACTTACGCCAGCGCGCTTTTCGCCAATGATAAATTCAGGGAAGCCCTGCTGTACCAGGAAAAAGCGTTCAACGGTCCGCCCGAAGAGGGGCTGTCAACTTCAGTAGAACGATATGCGCGTTTGCTGGCGCTGAACGGTCAGGAAGAAAAAGCGTATGATCTGTTGGTATCACTGACCAGAAAGGGTAAATCAACAGCAGATATGAATGCGCAGCTGAAGGAACTGTATGCCCGGAAAAACGGAGACACTGCAGGGTTTGAGGAATATCTCGGCAAGCTGCAGCAGGATGTGCAACTGGCGCTGAAGGAATCGCTGAAGGCCAAAATGCAGGACACGGAAGCGCCCGGCTTTGCCTTATATGACCTGGCTGGAAAAAAGGTATCCCTGTCTGACTTCCGGGGAAAAGTAGTGGTACTGGATTTCTGGGCCACCTGGTGCATGCCCTGTATTGCCTCTTTCCCTGCGATGCAAAAAATGGTGGAACAGCATCCCGAAGTGGTATTCCTGTTCATAGCAACGCTGGAGAAGGAAAAGGATGCGCTGCCAAGGGTCAGGTCATTCATCAAGAAAAGAAAATATCCCTTTCATGTGCTGATGGATGTGCCTGTTGCTGACAAACCCGGCAATTACCAGGTTGTTTCCGCATACAAGCCCAATGGCATCCCCGCAAAAGCAGTGATAGACGGCAAAGGAAGGCTCCGCTTCCTGAGTACCGGATTCTCGTCCGATTCGGAATTGATCAATGAATTGGAAGCGATGATCGATCTTGCCAGGCAAGGGTCGTAGCGGGGTATGAAATGGTTTATTCCCAACGGGTTTACTGTTCCTGATAGAAAAGGCCCGGGTTTTAGCCCGGGCCTTTTCTAAACCGTAACCGGTTATTAATATTTATGCAAGCTAGAATTTAAATGTCACGCTTCCGAGGATGTTCAGTTTTTTCTGCGGCGTGCCATTGGAATTCCAGTATTCTTCGTTCAGCAGGTTGTTCCCTTTCAGCGACAGCCTGAACATGGGTTGATCATAAAAAACGGCCAGGTTCAGCAAAGTGTAGGAAGGCAGCACAAAAGTGTTGGTCGCCTCAAACCAGGAGTCGGCCACGTAGTTGCCACCTGCACCGAAGCCCAGGCCTCTTGCTTTGCCGCGGGTGATGTAGTAGCTGATCCACAGGTTCACCACATCTTTGGGGCTGGCAGTTATGTACTTGCCTTCCAGTGCAGCGTTCGCTTTTTCATATTTGTTCTCGTTATGTGCGTAGCCGGCCACGATGTTCAGGCCGGCAACAGGGTTGGCTATCAACTCCGCTTCATAGCCTTTGCTGTGCTGGGTAGCATCTTGCCGGGTGAAGTTCCTGCCATCCACTACTTCAGTACGGGTGGAGTTGCTGACGGAAATGTCATAATAGCTTATGGAACCATTCAGCTTGTGCTGGATAATGTCCAGTTTTACACCGGCTTCCCACTGGTTGCCGTACTGCGGTTTCAACTCCAGTACCGTATTGTCCGGCTGTACTACCGGCGCCCGGTTTACGAACCCGTTCATGTAGTTGCCAAAAATGGATACCTTATCCGGTACCGGCTGGTACACCAGGCCGAACTTGGGCGACAGGGAAGTCTGATCATACCCTCCGGCGTATTTGCCGGTAGCCACGCTGTAGGAGCCGTCTGTTGTGAAATGGTCCGCACGCAGGCTCAGCATGGCCATTAACGTGGGAGTGAGGTTCAGTACATCGGAAATATAGGCGCCGTAGCTGTAGGATTTGTTGCTGCTGGCGGAAAACCCTTTCTGGAAGGCCAGCGCGTTGATCTTTTCCGCATTGATGTCCGGCAGTGAACGGTTCAGGTTCACGGTATCAAAGCTTACGGTCGCGCGGTAAAGGTCATTGTAATTATAATTGTAGTCCAGCCCTATCACCACGCGGTTGCGCAGCTTTCCCAGGTTAAAGTCGCCGATAAAGTTCTGCTGGAGCTGGATGTTCCCGAACGTTTCCGGCGTCTGGTTCCTCACGGAGCGGGCAATGGTGGAGTCCGTGAGCATGCTCAGGGTGGTCCACAGGAAATGTTTGTAGAAGCCTTCGGAGAACAGGACGTTGGTTTGCGACTTCCATTTTTCGGAGAACTTGTATTCCATCTGCCCCTGCAGGTTGTTGATGCCGTTGCTCACGTCCACGCTGTTGTTGATCAGTGATCGCTCGTAACCCAGGGGCAGGTCCCTGAAGCTGCGGGCTGTAACATTGGCCATCGCGCCAATGGCAAAAGAAGTGGTGGTGTAATTGCTGCGCGTAATCTCCGCGTCTATGATAAATTTCAGGCGATCGTTCACCTGGTAGCTGAAGCTGGGCGCAATGGTGTAGTTCCCGGCGTAGCCCTGGTCCTGGAAGGAGCTTTCCGTTTGCCCGGCCACATTGAGGCGGAACAGCGCAGTATTCTCCTTGTTAAGGGGGGTATTGATATCCGCTGCTATCCTGGCAAAGCGGAAGCTCCCGCCGGTAAAGTTCACTTCTCCGCCAAAGCCCTGGTATGGCTTTTTGGTAATGTAATTATATACACCGCCGAAAGTCACGTTGCGGTTGCTGCCGAACAGGGTGCCGGAAGGGCCCTTGATCACCTCCAGGCTTTCCAGGATGGCGGGGTTCAGCGGCACAATGGCGCTAGTGACCATGCCGTTGCGCATGCCGGTACCAGTGGCAAAGCCGCGCAGGCTCATACCCTGGGAGCCGCCCGCAGCGAAGTTGGGCACGGCGCCGGGAATATTCCGGTACAGGTCTGTTCGCTCGGTGATCAGCTGCTCCTGCATCAGGGCCTTGCTTACCACCTGGTACACCTGCGGGTTTTCCAGATTTTTTAAAGGCAGGCGGGCTACCTGCTCCGTTTCCTTATTGGCAAACTTGTTCTGGCTGCTGGTGATGATGATCTCCTGCAACTGCGTGTTGGACACCTGCAGTTGCAGCACCACCGCGGTAGTCATGTTCTTTTCAACGGTTACAGCTTGCACCAGCTTCTCATATCCTACCAGTGAAACTTCCAGCTCATATTGGCCGGCAGCTACCCTGCTGATGGTGAAAGTGCCGTCTGCCCCTGTAATGGCGTTCTTGCCGGTGCCTTTTAAAACTATGCTAACGGATGGAGCCGGTCTGTCGTCATTGGTGGTTACCTTTCCCTTAATGGTCCCATAGCCGGTTTCCTCTTCATGTACATTCGCAAAACCAAGCACGGGTAGCAGTAAAAGTAGAAAGGGTATAATTCGCATCATAATATTTTTTGCAAAGGTGTAATATAAACGCCTGACACATTTACTCAATCGGGAAAATCTTTTACGCAATAGGGAAACTTATTGAGATAGAAGCGTAAAGTATTTCAGGGCGTATGCAAACGGCCGGGAGACTGATAATTTATTGGCTTTGCCGGAGTGCCGCTGACAGCGCTCATTTTATTGACAGGTCTGGAAGCCGGTTTTTTCTTTTTCCTTCTTCCCCACCAGACCAGGAAACCGGTGATGGGCAAAGAAGCAGCTATCAGGGCGGCGAAGAACATCAGGAGCCGTCCGGGGAGCCCGGCGATACTGCCCACATGGATGTCGTAGTTCATGCGCACAGCTTTTTCCGCCAGGGTGGCGTTTTGGTATTTGCCTAAGTAAGGAGCGGGGATCTCCCGGCCGGTATGCTGATCGAAATAGAGATAGTCTGCATTATAGAATTGGTTAGGACTCGGATAGGCCCTGACAATGACGGCTGCGGAGTCGTTCGCGGGCAGGGAAATGCTGTAGCCTGCGGCGTTCGGATAACGGGCCAGGAACGCTTCAAACACCTGGTTGATGCTGGTGCTGTCTTTCACGGGTGCATGATTATCGGACTTCACGGGTACGGCGCCCGGCCTTTTCTTTCCACCGCTGAATACCCAGAACTCGGCCTGCGCCATCCAGGTAAAACTCCACACCAGTCCCGTTAGCGCGGCGAAGGCAACGATCCAGCTGGCGTAAAAGCCCAGTACATTATGCAGGTCATAGTTCCGTCTTTTCGGCGAAGCATTCAGTTTGATGCGGAAGCTCACCTTCCGGCGGGCCTTGTTGCGTGGCCACCATAGCACAATACCGGTCACCAGAACGAGGAAGAAGACCAGTGTTCCGTACCCGACGATCACATCGCCGATTTCGCGCGGCAGCCACAGGTACATGTGGCCGTTCAGTATGAAATGAAAGAATTCATCATCGCGGTTGAGTACCTTCTGCACTTTGGCGGTGTAAGGATTCACATACACGTTGTAGTAGTGATACGGGTTCTTCTGGAAGAACTGGACCACCGCCGCTTGGTCTTTTCCTCTATACAGGATGCGGAACGCCTTTTCTCCGCCCATACTGGCCTCCCCGGCTGCGCGGATGGCGGTTACGGGTTGGAAAGGCTGGTCCTTCGGAGTCACATGCCGGTAAGGCTCCGTGTATTCAGATAATTCCGGTTCCCAGGAGTAGATGGCACCGGTAATGGAAATGATGAATACGATGGTCCCGGACACGAGTCCCAGCCATAGATGCAGCCAACCGAAGATCTTTTTGAAGCGCATGTGTTAAAATATAAAATGAAAGCAGGTGTTTGTCCTGCTTTCATGGATGTATTATTAATGGCCGGAAATCCTATAATTTGATAACGAGATTCACCGCATAGTTGCGTGGCGGCTGCGGCTCGCCCCATGGACCCCAATACATGGTATTTGAAATATTATCCAGCTTCACGCCAATGCGGTAACCGGGCCGGTCGTAAAACACGGTGCCGTTCACGAGCGCATAGGAAGGGAAGAACAGTGTATTGGCGTCATCAAAGGGCGTTTCGCTGTTGTAGAACACACCACCGCCGATGCCCAGACCCTGCAGTTTCCCGTTCATCAGCCGGTAGCTGATCCAGGTGTTGGCCATATGCTTGCCACCGGAACGTGCCGGCCGTTTGCCCACGTTGGCATTTGCTTTGGTGATCTCGCTTTCATTGAAACCGTAACCCGCCAGCACGTTGAGGCCGGGGAAGGGGTTAGCGATTACCTCGACTTCAAAGCCTTTGTTCTGCTGTGTTCCATCCTGTATCATGAAAGCCGGGTCTTCCGGGTCAGCGCGCAGCTTGTCGGTCACGCTGATGTCGTAAGCGCTGAGCGTAACGTTCAATTTGCTCTGGAACAGGTCCGCTTTCACGCCGCCTTCCCATTGGTTGGCCTGCTCCGGTTGGAAGAGGTCACCCTGTCTGTCAGTTTGCGCGCTGTAACTGAAACCGTTCTGGTAGTTGGCGAAAACAGATAGCTGATCTTTGATCACCTGGTACACCGCGCCCAATTTGGGAGAGAAGGAGGATTTGCTGTAGTTGCCGGTAACGACGCCGTTCAGCATGTTGGTAGTGCCCTGGTTGTCCACCCTGTCCCAGCGCAGGCTTAGCATGAGCAGCAGGCGTTCCGTAAAATTGATCACGTCTGAGGCATAGATACCATAGCGGTCCAGGTGGCTCTTGTAGAAGTTGCGGGCCGCTGCAGTAGGCGTGGGGAACAGGGGGTAGATCTTTTCCATCATCAGGAAGGGAGTGGGAGCTGACGCGCTCACCGTATCGAGGATGAAGCGGGAGGTATAGGTGGGCTGCGTAATGTCAGCCAGGTAATCCACACCCGCCAGCACACGGTGTTTGATCGGGCCGGTATGGAAGGTGCCGTTCAGGTTCTGCTGGATCTGGACGGTATTGTAGTTGTGGCTGTACTTCTGGAGCGTCCGCGTGATGCTGTCTGTGCCGGGCCGCCAGGTGCCGGCGAACTGGTACTGGTTGCGGGCATTCACGCCGCCGGTGGAGAATACGGTGGTGGTGTTCCAGTTGCTGCTGATCTTGTAATTCATCTGTGCGAACACGTTGTAGCCGGGGAAAGTGGATACGAGATCGTTGGTGTAATAGGTGCGGTTGTAATACCTGCCCATCGCTTCCTTGTAATCCGTAACACCGGCTGCGGGGTTGAGGTAAGCGATGGAAGGTGTTCCCTGGTTGCGGAACATCTCAAGGTCTACGAGGAAGCTCAGCCGGTCATTGGCTTTGTAAGAGAAGGCGGCGGACAGGAAGTAGTTTCTTTTGAAGCCAGCTTCCTGGAAGCTTTCCACGCCATGTCTGCCGAAATTCACACGCAGCAGCGCCGTTTTTTCGTTGTTCAGCGGCGCATTAAGGTCGATGGTGATGCGGTTCAGGTTATAACTTCCCGCGGTCAGGCTGATGTCTGTTTTGAAGGTTTCAAAAGGCTTCTTAGTCACGCGGTTCACCAGCCCGCCGTAAGACACGGCGCCGGTGCCGAACAGTGTGCCGGAAGGGCCTTTGATCACTTCGATCCTTTCCAGGTTGGATACGTCTACCATGACCAGTTGATTGGCCATCATGCCATTGCGTATATAGTTCTGTGTACGGAAACCGCGGATGATGGTAGAGGTACGGCCATTGCTCACCGTTTCGGTGGAATTCACCCCGGCTGCGTTCTTGATCGCATCTTTATAATCGAGAATAACCTGCTCCTGCATCAGCTCAGCACCCACGATGTTGTACACCTGAGGGTTTTCCAGGTTTTTCAGTGGCATGCGCGCCACGTAATCCGTTTCTTTCTTCGCGAATTTGTTACGCCCGCCTGCCACGATCACTTCCTGCAAGGTTTGCCTGGAGACGCTGAGCCGGAGATCGGCTTCCACCGTCTGCCCCGCGGCTACGGTCACGGAACGGCTGGTTACATCATGCCCGGCTACAAAGGCTTCCACAACATATGTTCCGGGAGCGATATTGCGGAGTGTATAGGTCCCGCTTTCGCCGGTAATCGTCTGTTTACGGGAATCCTTCAAGCGGACGCCCACACCGGGAACCGGTGCGCCGTCTTCCGCTGTAACGTGACCTTTAATGGCGCCGTGTGCCGGATTCTGGGCTTGGGCATTCATGCTCAGGAGGACAAAAGACAGGCATGCCGTTGCCAATGCAATAACTCTCATAGTCAGTTTATAGTTTAGGAATATAGCGGGTATGCGACAATGGATGAGCATTGTATTGCCGCGGCAAAGGTAGCAGTCAAGTCCCGGGAAACGGGATCGAATCCGGAATTTGATTTATGCAATCGGGAAAATGAGGTAATGGGGCTACGGAATCAGTTGAAAGCCTGCCTGAATTCCAAAGGAGAGCATTTTGTCTTTGCTTTAAACAGTTTGCTGAAGGATTGCGGGTGTTCAAACCCCAATTCATAGGCGATCTCGGAAACGGATAAGCTGGTCGTGGAGAGTTTCTCCTTCGCCTTTTCTATCAGTTTTTCGTGTATATGTTGCTGGGTGCTTAACCCTGTGATCTGTTTCAATACGCTGCTTAAGTATTTGGCGGAAATGTTCAGTGAATCAGCAATGAACTGAACGGAAGGCAATCCTTTCGAGATCAATTCCTCATTGTTGAAGTAGTCTGATAATACACCATCCAGCTGTTCCAGTATCTCATAATTCTTCTTCTCCCGGGTGATAAACTGGCGGTTGTAGAACCGTTCAGCATAGCTGAGCAATAATTCGATCTGGCTGATGATGATCTTTTTACTGAAATTGTCGATGTTGGACAGGTATTCCTGCTGTATTTTCATCAGAATATCCGAAACGATCTGCTCTTCTTTTTCAGAAAGGAACAAAGCTTCATTGAGCGAATAATCAAAGAATGCATACTTCCGGATGGTTTTTGCGAGCGAGGTATTCCATAAAAAATCAGGATGGATGAGCAATATCCATCCTGAGGGTTTCTTTGTCAGCTCCTGGTCGTTCATCTCCACACGCAACACCTGGTTGGGCGCAAAAAATGACATCAGGCCTTCGTCAAAATCATATTCCAGCTGTCCGTAGCGGAACTTGCCCATCACATCTTTCTTCAGGGCGATGGAGTAAAAGTGCTGCAACCAGTGCGAGACACGATTCCCGTGATACATCGCTCCGTAATCCACCACACTGATCAGCGGATGTGCCGGTTTGGGCAAATGGTTCAACTCATGAAACTGGCTGATAGTAGTGATTTTAACTAATTCGCTCATATCCCAAAGTTAACAAAAATCAGATGTGCACACCTCCGGAAACCTCAATGCGCTGTGCATTGATCCAGTAGGCTTCGTCCGTGCACAGGAAGGCAACAACAGCGCCAATGTCGGTTGGCAGGCCCACACGGCCCAGCGCTGTTTCCGCGGCTATTGTCTCGTTCATTCCGGCATTGTCACGCACGAAACCGCCCATGATATCTGTTTCTATCGCACCCGGCGCCACTACATTGGTCCTTATTTTCCTTTGTCCCAGTTCCCGGGCCATATATTTCGTCAATACTTCCACCCCGCCTTTCATAGCGGCATAGGCAGCAAATCCGGGTGTTGCGAAGCGTGTGAGCCCGGTAGAAATGTTTACGATTCCCCCGCCGTCATTCATGATCTTCAATGCCTGCTGGGTGATGAAAAACGGCGCCATCAGGTGAATGTGGATCATGTCCTTAAAGTCCGAAATGGAAGCATCGGCAAATGGGGCCGGGGAAATGCTGCCCGCATTGTTCACCAGATAGTCTATCGTGGAGGTGCCGAATTTTTCGGCCAGTGCCGGCTGTAATCTTTCCCGGAAGAAGGGTTCGTAGGCTTCATAATCAGATACGTCCAGGGGAATTGCCGCGGCTTTTTGTCCCAATGCTTCAATTTCAGCTACTACTTCCTGAGCGGCTGTTACATTGGATTGATAAGTGAGTACCACATCCAGCCCCTTTTTTGCCAGATTAACAGCCATATCTCTTCCCAAACCACGGCTTCCGCCGGTCACTACCGCAATTTTACTTTTCTTCATTGTTTACATTTTTTGATAAAGCAAAGTTCAGGCGGAGTTCATGCTTTGAAGTGCCGAAAAGTCAGAATGTTGTAGCCAAAATTCAGGGGAAGGTAGATAAGGGCCTTTCGGGGCACGGCATGCCCTTTCCCGCCGGGTGGCGGACTCCGGGCTTTTTTTGTTGCCGGGATGGTGGTTGACCAATGTCAGGGGCTTATATCGCTTTAATTTGCGATGTGATCATCAGGGATGCTATTTGCCAATAACCTCCCTGCGATGAAGAAGTCCCCAGCTCCAGAGTTCGTACAACACTTTTTTAAGTGACATGCCATGGGCTGTCATGGTGTATTCGATCTTTGGGGGGAAGGTATCATGTACATCTCTTTTGACAAGTTTGTTGGCCTGCATTTTTTTGAGTTCCGCGGACAGCGTTTTGTCCGTTATCCCATTCACTTCTCTTGCAATTTCCTTAAACCGTTTAGGCCCACTGCACAGCGAATACAGGATCAGCAACGTCCATCTGCCCTCAACAGCCTCCAGCGCATCTTTGATGGAAAGCATGGCCTTTGAGCAGTCTTCTTCTAACAGCATAGTCTTGATTTTATACTTACTTTCTTCCGGGAAAGCGCTTTCATTTTGGAAAGTGCTATCATTTGGAAAGCAAAGGTAAGTACTTTTGTGAAGTGAAGACCTTGGCATAATAAGGACCAATGTCACATGATCGGCATCAGCATAGTATTTCCGGACAAAAAAAGCAAGAACGTGATAGAGATTTTCAAAACAAATATTCAGCAGCAAAGTCAGACTGAAGCACTAGGCAGGGTACTGACAAGTATCTTTCCGGATTGCAGGATCAATTTTGACATCGATGATCGCGATAAAATACTTCGGATGGAAGGTTCGTTTGTAGATGTCCGTGCAGTGATCTCAGTTGTGGAAGACCTTGGTTTTTCGTGTAAGGTGATACCTGACCGGGTCTGTGAAGATACCGCCAATCCGCCGGAGGAAATGCGGGCATTCTGGGAAACCGGTTTTCTCGAACATAAGACCATGTGGGGTTTTGAGCCGGCAAAATCAGCCATCATCGCCAGGGATGTATTTGTGGAAGAAGGTATCAGGGATGTACTGGTGCCAGGCATTGGCTACGGCAGAAATGCGCGTGTTTTCATTGACAGCGGTATAAAAGTAACCGGTATTGAAATATCCGGGGCGGCAATTGAATTGGCAAGAGAACATTATGGTACTGATATGGACATTTTCCATGGATCAGTGACTGATATGCCCTTTGATGCGCATCTGTATGAGGGGGTTTTTTGTTACGGGCTTGTTTATCTGTTAGACCCTGACCAAAGAAAGAAGATGATAAGCGACTGTTATCATCAATTGAAGCCCGGCGGCTGGATGATCTTTTCCGTCGTCTCCAAAAATTCCCCGAATTACGGAAAGGGCAGGGAAGTTAGAAAAGACACGTTTGAAGTCGGGAGAGGGGGACAGGTGTTTTTCTATGATATGAACGCCGTTAAGCGGGACTTTGGAGGATATGGTTTGGAGGATTTTTTTGAAATTGAGGAGCCGAATAATGCTGCGGGGAACCGGCCATCCTTCAGGTTTATTGTTATCAGATGTAAAAAGGGGGAATAGTCATTAGCCACCGGAAGGAACAGGCGCCATCCACCGGTTTATTTCATTAATTTTGTCAAAACAATGTATGGGTTCTCTGCTGGATGACATCAAACAGAACGATAAACTGCCGATCCGCCTTGTTTCGCCAGGATTTGGCCAGCTCCCTTCAGATGAGCTCTTCAAACAGGGCCATACCCATCGTAAAGCCTATTATTTCTTTCTGTTCATGGTGGATGGCTGTACGCAGCACCGTGTCGATCTTCAGCAGTTTGATATCCATACAAACGAGTTGCTGATCGTTCTTCCTCACCAGATGCACGAGCTTCCGAAATCGAAGCATGGTTCAGATTATTTCAAGATCGGTTTTGATGAAAGCTGCCTTTCCCTGTTGCCCAGACAATATCCTTTCCTGGTGAATCCCCTGAACACCCAAAAGGTGATTTTCAGTCCAGCTGCCGCTGCCAGGCTTAAATCGATCTTCGAAATACTATTGGAGCTGTTGAGCGTGATGACCACTGATCCGGAGCTTATCCTGGCGCACCTTAACAGCTTGCTGACAGAAATAAATGCCGCATATTTTAATGCTGACCGGGTGCCGGCTGATGAAAAACTTTCCAAATACATCGACTTCAAGGTTTTTGTGGAGAACAACCTCACCGATCATCCTACGATCAGGGAGATTGCAGAGAAACTGGCCATTAACACCAATAGTTTATATGGCATTGTGAAGCAATATTCCGGCCTTTCCCCCAAAGAGTTCATGATCAATCGCCTGATACTCGAAGCACGCCGCCGGCTGTATTATGGTGAGAGCGCCTCTGTCAAAACGCTTGCCTTCGAGCTGGGTTTTAATGATCCCGAATATTTCTCCCGGTTGTTCAGGAAGGTCACGGGTAAAACGATTGCCGCATTCTTTCAGGATTTGTCAGGGAAGTAATACGTTTTGTCCGGCTGTTTAAAGAATGTTCAGCTCATTTTTGTTCTTCAAAAAGATCAACAATGAACAGAACATTAGGAACAAACGGCCCGTTAGTGTCCGCTACAGGTTTGGGATGCATGGGCATGTCCGGCGCATACGGGCAATCAGATGAAAAGGAGTCCATCGCTACCATCGAGCGGGCGCTTGAGCTCGGGCACAATTTTTTAGACACCTCCGATCATTATGGCGCGGGCCACAATGAGGACGTGATCGGCCAGGCTATCAAAGGTAAACGTGAGAAAGCCTTTCTCTCCGTTAAAACAGGCCAGCTGCTTGCTCCCGCCGCCAATGGAGGTATGGCCCCCGGTCCGGTAAATACGCATCCGGATTACCTGCGCAATGCCGTTATTTACAGTTTGCGGAGGCTTAAGACGGAGTATATCGATCTTTATACCCCGGCCAGAGTTGATCCGAACGTCCCTATCGAAGAAACCATCGGTGCGCTGGCTGATCTTGTGCAAAAGGGGGTGATCCGCTACATTGGTTTGTCGGAAGCATCAGCGGAAACCGTTCGCAGAGCTGCCGCTACGCACCCGGTTATCGCGCTGCAAACAGAATACTCGTTATGGAGCAGGGATATAGAGGCGGAGGTGTTGCCTACTATAAGGGAATTGGGTATTGGTCTGGTTGCCTATGCGCCTTTAAGCCGGGGTTTTTTAAGCGGGGAATTCAGGAAACCGGAGGACATTAAAGATAACCGGGCGCACATGCCCCGGTATCAGGGCGAGAACTTTTACAAGAACCTCGAGCTGGTTGAAAAGATCAGGGCTTTGGCTGCCGGTAAAAATTGCACACCCGCGCAATTGGCCATCGCCTGGGTGCTTTCTCAAGGCGATGATATCATTACTATTCCGGGTTCCAAACGAATAAAACATCTGGAAGAGAATATCGCGTCTGAGGATGTTGAACTTACCCGGGAAGATATTGAAAGCATTGATGCCATTATGCCTGCGGGGATTGTTTCCGGTGCGCGGTACCCGGAGCGGTTTCTGAGTACTTTAAACCGGTAAATGCAGTGAGCAGGCTGCTTTTTGAATTGGCGTAACATCTTCCGGGTTTGATCTTAGCCTTGGGGATAGTGCCCGATGGCAAAGATCACACCACAACAAAAACGCTGATCCCCGGCGTTTTTGTTGTGGTGAATATAGATGATTACTTTCGGACGGATAGGAAAGATCAGAAAGCGGAGTTTAGCAGCTGCACGCATGCTTATTTCCTTTTTACGGCATACAATATCATCGCCCCCAATACGATAAAAGCTGTTGCAAGAAACGCCCAGCGGTTTGTTTTTTTAGAGGATGCTGCAATAGTATAATTCGCATTCAGCAACCGGTATGTATCTATTTTCCAGGTTAATGTGTCATTAGACAAAATGCCATCCGATTCAACAATATCACCCGGCATCACCAGTTTGTAATCAATAGAAGCATTAAAATAGGTTGACAGGCGCTCAAACGCTTCCGGTTCGATAATTTGCTGTACCAGGCTATCGTTACCGGATTTGGCGAAGTTGCCGAACGCCTGTGTATTAAATGACTTGTCCAATATCGGCATCAAATCAGATTTGGTCAGCTCTTTAGCATGCCGGGCATAATACAAGGCAAAAACACTATCCTTTTGCGCTTCCATGATAGTTTTGGAAGGATGGTTGGCAATTAATTCCAGATGCCTGATCAACTCGCTGTACTGCATTTCAAATAAGTTGTGCAGCAGCCACTTTCCCGCTTTTTCCTCAATGCTGTTCAATATATCATTAGCCTCTACGCCGTTCATTCCTTTCAAAATATCAGGTTTGCCGGTCAGCCAATAGCCAGCCTCCTCTGCACTCAGGTACCTGGTCACCGGAATGGCGAATGTGATGGGCAGTTTGGAAAAGGACTCTTTAAAGTTGTAGTAGGTATAGAAGAAACGGAACCGCTTTTCCAGTGCCGGCTTCATCGTTATATCGCGCCAGGCATGCGATGACTTTATCTGGAAGGAATCTGCCAGATGCTGTACGGTGTTATAGTGCTTGCGGGCTATTGCGGTGATGACTTCCATGCTATCCTGCGGATCTTTCTTCCAGCCTGTTACCGGCCAGTCGGTCCTTATTTCCTCCCCTTTATATTTCCATTGTATATCCCAGCCCGTAAGGTCCATTATAAACGGGTGGTCAGCAGTGTCGCCCTGTATGAACTTTTCATCTACAGCGGCGGTCGATACCCTGTTGAGACTTCCATCGCTGTTTAGCGTAGTGGTCATGTTGACATTATTGTTGCAGGCTGCCAGCAACGAACCGGTCACTATTATTAAACCCCTGATAGTTGTTTTCATGGTATGATTATTTTCCTGGTATATGATTATATCGTTCTCTGAAGGAGGCTATAGGACTTTTTTCTTTCTTATACTGTATATAATAGTCCAGCAGATCATCTATGGATTTCGTTTGAGGTAACCTGCTGTGATCGCGGACAGCTGTTTTATAGTATGGATTACCCATAGCGTTTGATTGATGATCGCCCCCTTCAGCCAGCTGCTGATACAGCAGAAAAGAAAGCAGTATGACAGCTGCCGCAGTGGAAACAATCCGGGCCATACTTAGCAGTTTGCCGCCGGTATTGCCGGCCTGCTTTTTATTAACAATACCGGATAAAATGTTGTCCGTAAGTTTAGCCGCATCCATTTCTTTCAACGCAGGCCGGGCGGCCCGCAATGCAGCCAGTATTTCTTCCAGTTTTTTATCACTTTTCATAGATCATCATTTTGCGTAGTGCTTCCTTTATATTTTTCTTGGCCAGATACAGGTTGCTTTTCACTTTTTCAGCAGTCAGTCTGGTGATCACCGTTATTTCCTCCGTTTCCAGGCCTTCCAGATATTTCAGCGTAAATACCAGTTTTTGTTTTGGGGTGAGGGAATGCGTAAGCTGTGCGATGACGGATGCAATATTCCTGTTCAATAGCTGTTGCTCCAGGTTGGAATTTGCCAACTGGTCGCTCAGCAATATGATATTTTCTTCTGCATACGGTACCAGCGTTTTCTTTGAGCGCAGGTAGTCGTAGCTGCAGTTGGTGGCAATGGTGTACAACCAGGTACGGAAGCGAAACTTCGGGTCATAGGTTTTACAATAGGTCCATGCCCTTAAAAAAGTCTCCTGTACCACATCCTTTGCATCATCTTCGTTGCCCACCAGTCTGAATACATAGGCGAAAATCTGAGACTGGTATAGCGTTACGATCTGCCCGAATGCAGCCGTATCGCCTTGTTGGCATCGTGCTATCCATTCGTTAAGGCTTTGTTCGTGCATGAACTGCTTGTTTGTAGTAGTTATACTGTTGCATTCCGGGGAAAGTCGAAAAAATAGGTAAAATAGTTGGTTATGCAATTAGCCGGGTCATGCTCGAGCTTTAACAGCCATTGCTACCAGGACTTTGCGCATTCTGCCCCTGTAATTGTCGTATTTCACACTGTAGTGGTTCCATGTGTGTTGACGAGATTTGTAGCATAATAAATCGGAGATAATATGAGAAAAATAATTGTGCTGTCAATGATTTCATTGGATGGGGTCATGCAGGCACCCGGTGGGCCTGAGGAAGATACTTCAGGCGGTTTCAAATATGGTGGCTGGGTAGCACCGTATTCTGACGAAGTTTATAATGAGGTGCTGCAGAAAGAGTTGAAACCTGCAGATTATCTTTTGGGTAGGAAAACATTCGAAATTTGGGCCGGCTACTGGCCTGACCATGCTGACTTTTGGCCAGGTGTTAATGAAGGCACAAAATATGTGTTTTCCAAAAGTATGAAGAAGTCGGACCCGATGGTTACCGGGTGGAAAAACTCCGTGGTTGTAAGAAATCTGGCGGATATCAAAAAGCTCAAGAATTCAAATGGCCCGGACATTCAGGTGTGGGGTAGCAGTGAACTCGTTCAACTCCTCCTTAAGAAGGATATTGCGGACGAACTCAGGCTTAAAATTCACCCCTTGACTTTAGGCAAGGGAAAAAAGCTTTTTGGGAATGGAACGATTCCGGCAGCGTTTACACTGGCAGAGAGTATTGTTACGCCAAAAGGAGTCATTATTGCCCATTACAAGCGGGCGGGGAACGTTGAGACAGGTACTAGCGGGGCCTGAAATAAAGTAAAAGGGATCAAGTCAAATTCCCGGGCGGCTCACCAGTTTGTTATTGCGCCTTATTGCGGGTAGGAGTTATTCATACTATTCAGTACCGGATCGCAGCCTTGTGAAAAGCGAAGGATAACCGAAGGATCACACCGGGGCATGTGGACTTCTATGTTGTAAACCAAATTTTGCGGGATATTTTTTCGGCCTTTTTACCCTTCCATTGTTTGAAACCCTGCCGGGAAGGGGGGAACGGCGCGGCAGCAGCGCCTTCCCCGGTTTGGGAAGTCTTTTGCCGGCATCTGTTTTTAAGGAGATAAAAGTTCACCTTCGCCATTTTTCAATGGACGCCAGGCACATAACCCATAAAACAGACTTCTCTTAGCAGACATTGTGGTTAAACAAGCTGCAATTTGATATTATTTTCTATAGGATGCCAGTTGCAAACTTGATAAGAGCGGTCCAGGGCAACGATAGTTGCAACGGCCGCAGTCCACCTGCTGCATTCCCTGGCATAAATGTGTTTTACAGGCCTTATTTTTCGTGAATGTTTACTACTATCTTCAGGCTATCCCCCAATTATATAAGTTTGTTGCTTATGGAGTACCGCCCTGATCCTGGCTAGTAATTTACGGGTGACCTTGATAATGGCTTTATTAGCATTCATCCGTGGCAGTACGGATTTGTAATATAGCAACAAGACCGGATCTTTACGGATGGCCATCCAGGCACATTCGATGATCATGTGCTTAATAGTGGCATTGCCTCTTCTGCTAAGGCCCCTGACCCTCTCATGCTCCCCACTGCTATAGCTATTAGGGCTTAATCCACAAAAACTGCAAAGGTGGTCCAGACTCCGAAAGCGGTGAATATCCCCTACCACAATACATCCATGCGGCATATGTGCATCTTCCATGCTATTTCCGTTGACTTTGATCAGGAACATAGATGGCGACATGCCGATAAGTTCTTCGGGGGTAATTTCGTTCTCGTGGTAGTCCTGCGCTGGCGATGGGAAACCGGCATTGATGGCCGTGTCGAAGAAGGGAATTTTACGGGTAAGTTTATCCTGCCGCCCTTTGGCAGATTTCTTAGCTACTCTCGTGCCACTAAATTTATTAGCAATATTGGCTAATAAATTTAGTTTTATTTACCTAATTATTTTGGTTTACTGAAAAAATTATTGCTAATGTGTCAATTATACGCATAGGCCATAAATCACATATTTAAATACAGTAAGTACTCTCGAATTTTTCTTAAATAATTCGACATAAATAAGTGAAATTCAATAAGTAATGAGAGTATTTTAAATTTAGATGGGGGGCAAAGGTAAATAAAAAAACAACACGCCACAAGCCAATTTGTGCGCATTTTTTTGTGGATAATCGTTGCTGGAAAACACTGATAAAACATTTATTTTTGAAAATAATTAAGCCTCGGCTGTAACCGAGGCTTAATAAAAATATTGATTTGGGCTACCAGGTGTGGAAACATCCTTAGGTTGTAAGAGTAAAGTAACGATACTTCTCTCACTTTTCCAACCTTGAATTTTCCCCACTTTGTGTAAAAAATAGAATTGTTAAGGATTTGGCGGATATGAGCGGGACACTTATATTTGCCGAGTCATTAAACATTTGTCGATGGTTTATTGCTAGAAACAGGAAGCCTCCCGACGAGTTAAAAAAGCTAAAGCCCAGTCTGTGTGTCCAAACAGCCTGGGCTTTTTAATTTTTTGCAATTCTTTGCAAAGCTCCACTGTCGCCAGGAGCAAGGTTGGCGGCGAAATAGAACAAATGTTTAATGACACTTGAACAATGTTCTTGCAAATGCAAAGACGGATGGGTGTTTACTCCCTACATTACCGTAAAAGGTATTCGTAGGAGACACCCACAAGGGCGAGTTTACCGATTCGCGTGCCGTTGTTGCTGCAAGAACTGAAACCGAATCCCTGTGGTGGACACACAGGAGAACTCCTAAAGGGGAGTCGTTGAAACCGGACAAAACGTGAGATTCCGGATGCCCTCCAAGTCGCACAACTTGGGGGGCTTTTTATTAAACGAATACTAAACGTTTAATGTTGGACAAATTTGAAAGATTTAATCCACAAATCATACCTTATTCATCAGTTAGAAATCATTTTTTACATTTTTTTAACATTTGTTATTCGCTCTGACGGTCATAAAATTAAGCATCATTAATATTTGGCACAATATTTGAGTGTATTATGCACTCCGTATTAAACAGACCTAACGGTCAGTTTAGCATGGCAGAGTGGCTTATAGCGCCCGTCTCCAAAACGGGTGAGGGTAAATCCTCCGCGGGTTCGAATCCTGCTGCTACCTCATAAGCTTTATTTTTTAAAGGCTCCTCACCTATCCAACGGTACGTGAGGAGCCTTTAAAGGTTTGGGATGCCGCCGTAAAAAAATTCGAGGGGTTAGAAATCCGGTGAATTTGCAATGATCTGCTTCCGCATGCGCTCCCCCTCTTTCTCCAGGTAGATCTTCGAAGTATTCACCGAGGTATGCCCCCATCCCACCGATACGGCCGGCCGGTCAATGCCCACATCACGTTTCGCGTCCCCGCCGGCACCTTTGAATGAATACAGGCTGACATCCAAACCGAGTTGCGCTTTCACGTATTTATTCCACAGGCGGGAAAAATTGTTGGTGGTCAAGCTGCGGGGGCCGGACTGGAGCTTACGGCCGAAAAGGTAGTTCGTGGCCGGCTGGTCACCTTGGCGCTCCCTGATCCAGTCCAAAAGGAAAGCCGGTACAGGCACCAGACGGAAGACTTTAGTTTTTCCTACTTCATAGCTCAGCTTGATAACCGAGTTCAACCAGTCCACCATAGTATACTTCACCTGCAGTATTTCATCTGGGCGCATACCGGTTACATATTCCACTCGCAGCAGGTTCAACAATTCTGGGTGGGCCTTCGCTAGGTGATTTTTAATCACCTCTGTTTCTTCGTCGGTTGCATGGCGGTGTATGCCGAACGCAATGGGCGGCTTGTCGTCAATCTTATCACAAGGATTGTACTCGATAGCATCCAGCCCCACAAGGGTGTCAAAAAAGGCACTCAGATATGATTTGTACCGGTTGAATGCATTGGGCGTCCAGGTCTTGCCTTTTCCTTCCTTGTCGTACTCTCCTGCCGGTCCTTCCCGATCTGTTCCAGGATCATGCGGACGTGAAGCCTCTTCAGCCGATTCAGGGGGATCATATCAATTCCAAGTGCTTTGGCAGCTGGCACGGCATACCGTAGCCCGGTTTCGTAATTGAACTTGGTCTTTCGCTTCAGATACTTCTTTTTTATTTGATAGGAGAGATCCAGCGCCTCGGCAAGTGGCGTGTCGGGTGTTGCGATTGGAATGCCATCTGGCGTTTTCAGAATGATTGCTGCCGGCGGTGGGGTAGGTTCATTCGGCTTGATGGAGTTGAGGTAAGTTTCGATGTTGCAGTCGAAGGGATTCCAGCCATCTTCCAGGGCTTTGGAAACAACCTTCTTTACCATTTTGCCCTCTATATCTCGTTCACGGGCGGTTTTGAAGAAGTTGATACCCAAACGAACTTGTACAGGCTTGCGTTTCATCCGGACCGGACATGTAAAGCGGAAGCCCACATACCATTCCTTATCTGTATCGCCGCCGTACCTGTACAATTCGGGGTCAGAATAACCTTGTTTCAACATACTAACTAAAATTAATGTTTGACTTTTCGTTTGACATTATTCTAGTTAGCATTTCGGAAATTGCCGAAAATCAAGACTATAAAGAACTGCGGAGGAGAAGGGATTCGAACCCTTGATAGGCTTTCACCTATACACACTTTCCAGGCGTGCCAGTTCAACCACTCCTGCACTCCTCCGTACGGTTGAATTGATTATTCAGGGCTGCAAAGATAATCCTTTGCACAAATAATCCAAAAAATCCCCCCTTTATTCTCCCCGGTACACCATATTCATGTATTTCCCGCCTTCCCGCAGTTCATCCAGCATCTGGTTCAGCCGCTTCTGCCGCGTTTCCTCCCGTTTAGCGCTGCTGATCCAGAATATATAGTCGTTTTGCTGGTAGGGCGGGCGTTTTTCGTACTTTTCGTACAGTTTGTTCCGGGTCAGGGCTTCGGCAATGAAGTCCGGCATCGGGTATCTCGGGCGCTTCAGGGAGCTAAAATCCTTTTTCATACTCACTTTTTACGGGTCAGATGGAGCCAACATCTGCTCAAAATCGTGCTGGCTTCACAAGACATTTTTGTATTTTGTTTACCCACGTAATTTACCAAAGAAACGCAATCATCATGCCGTACACCCGCCGTAATTTCATTCAGACTTTAGCCATGGCCGGGGCTGTCCTGCCTTTGAAGGGCCTGGCCTTCCAACCCGCCGACAGATGGGAAATCCATTGCTTCTCCAAGCCCTTTCAATGGATGGATTATGACCTGCTTTGCGAAACCTTCGCCGCGGCGGGACTGGATGGCGTGGATTACACCGTGCGGCCGGACGGGCATGTGTTGCCGGAAAGGGTAAAAACAGACCTCCCCCGGGCCGCCGCTGCCGTAAAACGGGCGGGCATGAAAAACCTGATGATGACCACCGCCATCCTGGACGCAAAGGAGAAATACACGGAACAGATACTGGAAACCGCTGCCGGTGAGGGTATCCGCTACTACCGGATGGGCTGGTACGATTACCTGAAAGGCAAACCCCTGCTGGAAAGCCTCCAATACCGCAACCGCCAGCTGAAAGAGATCACGGAACTGAATAAAAAGTACAATATCCAGGCGGCCTACCAGAATCATGCGGGCATCAAGGTCGGGGCATCTGTATGGGACCTGTACGAAATGATCAAAGATGTAGATCCGGCTCTTACCGGCGTACAATACGATATCCGGCATGCCACCGTGGAAGGCGCCAACAGCTGGCCGCTGGGGCTGGAGCTGATCAGCCCCCACATCAATTCACTGGTCATCAAAGACACTAAATGGGTGCAGCGCAATGGCCGCTATGTATTGGAGAATACGCCGCTGGGGGAAGGGATGGTGGATTTCAAAGCGTTCTTCAGAAAGGTAAAGGCCCTCAACATCCATGTGCCGCTAACCCTGCACCTGGAATATGCATTGCTAAGCAAAGCGGAGGAAACGCTGCCGGTAAAGGAGAAACAGCAGATCGTATTGAATAAACTGAAAAAGGACGTGCAGACGTTGAAAGGCTGGCTGAAAGAATAACGCGGGGCGCTTGCTTACCTGATATTCCCGGCTTGAGGGCGGTTTACAGCACCCAATCCCGGGCGCCTCTCCCTACAACCCCTGCTCCGGCAGGTTGCGTTCACGGCGCAGGGGCAAAGCTCCTACAACTCCTGCTCCGGCAGCGTCAACTCCCCGCGCAGGGGCATTTCTATCAGCCGTTTGATCTCATCCGCCGGAATGTTCTGCCCCAGCAGGAACATCAGCTTGGTAGTGGCGGCTTCAAACGTCATATCATGACCGCTGACAACGCCTATTTTCTGCAGTTGCTGGCTGGTCTCATACTTGCCCAGCTCCACTGATCCGCCATCGCACTGCGTAATATCCACCATAATGATCCCCTTGTCCGCCGCTTTTTGCAGGCAGTCCGTGAACCACGACTGGGTGGTGGCGTTCCCGCTGCCGAAGGTCTCCAGCAACAGGCCGCGCATGCCGGGGGTATTGATGATCGCTTCTACCGCCCGGCGGGTAATGCCCGGGAAGATCTTCAGCACCCCGATGTTCGGGTCCATATTCTTGTGCACCACCAGCCCTTTTTCCGGCGCGGGCAGCACGTACTGGTTTTTATATTTTATATCGATGCCGGCCTCCGCCAGTGCGGGGTAGTTCATCGAATAGAACGCCTCGAACTTCTCCGCGTTATACTTCTTGGCGCGGTTGCCGCGGAACAGCATAAAATCGAAATAAATGCAGACTTCCGGCACCATACAATGCCCGTTGCTCTTTGTGGAAGCTATTTCCATGGCGGTGATGATGTTCTCCTTCGCGTCCGTTCTGATCTTGCCGATAGGCAGCTGGCTGCCGGTAAGGATCACGGGTTTGGAGAGATTTTCCAGCATGTAGCTGAGCGCGGAAGCGGTGAAAGCCATGGTATCGGAACCGTGCAGTATCACAAAACCATCATACCGGTCGTACCGGTCTTCAATAATACCGGCCAGTTCAGACCATATCTCCGGTTGCATGTCCGACGAATCCAAAGGCGGATTGAAGGCATAAACATAGAAATCAATTCCCATCCGGTACAGCTCAGGCAGGTTGTTCCTTATTTCATTAAAACCGATGGGCCGTAAAGCCGCCGTCTTTTCGTCGTAGATCATCCCCACGGTACCCCCGGTATAGATGATGAGAATTTTCGTCATTTATTCGATCAATAGAATTGCTGCAAATGTATTCACTTATCAGTTAAAGCATTTTAAATAATTTGCGGGCATTACCTGTTGTAATCTCAGCTACTTCTTCAATTTTTAGATTTTTTACATCTGCGATCTTCTGACCGATCAACGGAATGTATGCGCTTTCGTTGCGTTTACCGCGATAGGGGACGGGTGCGAGGTAGGGGGCGTCGGTTTCCAGTACGATATGTTCCAGCCCGATATCGGCCAGCAAAACATCAAGCCCGGCCTTTTTGAAAGTGACCACCCCGCCGATGCCGAGGTAAAAACCCATATCGATGATCTCCTGCGCTTCCTCTCTTGTACCCGAGAAACAATGGAACACGCCGGACAGGGTGCCGTCATGCAGCTCCTTCACCACGTCTATGCAGGCCCGCGTAGCCTCGCGGCTATGGATCGAAATGGGCAGCTGATGGCGGATGGCCATGGTTATCTGCTGACGGAATGCGGTATATTGCTGGTCTTCATACGTTTTATCCCAATAAAAGTCCAGCCCGATCTCCCCCACAGCATGAAAAGGGCGTTTTTCCAGCCAGTGCCGCACAATAGCCAGCTGCGCTTCAACGTTTTCTGTCACGTAACAGGGATGCAGTCCCATCATCGGCAGGCACTCCCCCGGGAATTGGGCCTCCAGGGCCAGCATCCCCTCAATGGACCCCTCGTCGATATTCGGCATCAGCAGCGGGCTGACGCCCAGGCGAAGCGCCCGTTGCACCATTTCCGCCCTGTCGCCGGCAAACTCTTTGGAATACAAATGGGTATGGGTGTCGGTCCAGTTCATTACATATAGTTTTTTTCAATTAATTGTTTATCTTTATTTTCGCAAAAATTATAATATTTAAAATATACCTTTTCGCAAAGGTACAGTCTGAATACCATACCTATAAAAACCACTATTGCATGAAACACTATTTTAACACCAACAAAGTACTTACGCTGACGGCTGTGGCTATCAGCTCTATAACAATTTTCTTTGCCTGCAAGAAGGAGGATAAGGAGGGTGCAGACGAACAGCAGGATGTGCAGGTGATGGGCGTAGCACAGAAAGAAGCCGAGATAAATGCCATATACGAAGATGCGCTTGAAGTGACGCTGGAAACCAGTGCCAGCGATAATGGCCTGGATGGTTCCAGCCGTAAAGCTCCCACAGGTACTGAGCCACAGGCACGCTTCTGCCCCAGCATGGAGATCTCCTACCTGCCGGCGGACCTGGAGACCTGGCCCAAAACAATCCGGATCGATTTCCTGACCGGTTGTACAGACCAGTTTAACCGCACCCGTAAAGGCGCCATCCTGGTTTCACTGAATAAACCGATCTTCCTCCAGGGCGCCGAAGCTATCATTACTTTCGAGGATTATTATGTGAACGATATTAAAGTAGAAGGTACGCAAACGGTTCAGAGCCTCTTCCCCGGGTATGCATACAACGTATCCGCCGGCAAGCTCACCTTCCCCGGCGGCAAAGTCATGGAATACAGCGGCTCCCGCACCATCACGCTGAAAGAAGGCGCGGAAACGCCGCTGGTGCTGATGGACGATGTATATGAATTAAGCGGGAACGCCACCGTGAAAGACAGCCTGGTAACGGCCCAGGTCGTTACAACCGAAAAGCTGATCCGCAAACTGAATTGTGCCTATATCGATAAAGGCATCCTTACCATTACAGCCAATGGCCAGGTAGCCACACTGGATTATGGCAATGGCGAATGTGACAACAAGGCCATGCTCACGCTGAAAGATAAAAGCAAAGAGATCACCCTGCCGAGATAAGCGGAGGAATCGCCTCCACCCGCAGCCCCTGACGTTTACAATGCTCCAGCACCCGCGGCAGCGCATGGCTCATGCGGTCCCAGGCTTTTTCACTATCGTGGAACACCACGATCGATCCCGCCTGGAGCTTGAAGATCACGTTCTGCAAACAGGCTTCGCCGGTGAGACTGGTATCGAAATCACCGCTCAGCACATCCCACATGATAATGCGGTAACTGCTTTTCAGCTGTTTGATCTGGAAAGGGGAGATACGGCCGTAAGGCGGACGGAAAAGATCGGAACGGATGTACTTGGCCGCCTCGGCAATATTGTCGAGATACGCCTGCGTACCGGTTTTCCAGCCGTTGAGATGATTGTGGGTATGATTGCCGGTGGTATGCCCGTCCAGCAATATCTGCTGGTAGATATCGGGATGTTCCACCACATTTTTGCCGATGCAGAAAAAAGTGGCCTTTGCGTCATATTTTTTCAGCTGTTCCAGCACAAAGGGCGTGGCTTTGGGATGCGGACCGTCGTCAAAAGTGAGGTACACTACCGGTGCAGCGGGAGAGAAATTCCAGATACAGCTTTTGTACAGTGATTTGAGTAATGCCGGTGTTTTCGTAAAATATAACATGCATTGCAGTTTATCCGTTATCCAAAATCGCGTTCCCAAGCCCGAAATTATTATTTTTGCCCCGTATGAGTCAGAAAAAAGTACGGGTGCGCTTTGCGCCAAGTCCCACAGGAGGTCTCCACCTGGGCGGTGTCCGCACCGTGTTGTTCAATTACCTGTTTGCCCGCCACCACGGCGGTGATTTTGTATTGCGAATAGAAGATACCGATCAGACCCGGTTTGTGGCGGGAGCTGAGGAATATATCATGGAATGCCTCCGCTGGTGCGGACTGGAACCGGATGAAAGCCCCCTGAAAGGCGGTCCATACGGCCCTTACCGCCAGAGCGAGCGGAAAGCGTTGTACCGCCGATATGCGGAGCAGCTGGTGGAAGCGGGGCACGCCTACTATGCTTTTGATACACCGGAAGAGCTGGAAGCCATGCGGGAAGTGGAGAAGGCGAAAGGCAACTACGCACCGCAGTACAATCACACCGTACGCAGCGTCATGCGCAACTCCCTGTCGCTCGGCGAAGCGGAAACGAAAGCGCTGCTGGAGAAAGGCGCGCCGCATGTGATCCGCATCCGCATGCCGGAGGAGGAAGAAGTGAAGTTTAGCGATATGATCCGCGGGGAGGTGAGCTTCCAGGCCAGTACGGTGGACGATAAGGTGCTGCTGAAAGCCGATGGCATGCCTACCTATCACCTGGCGGTAGTAGTGGACGATTACCTGATGAAGATCACCCATGCCTTCCGCGGGGAAGAATGGCTGCCCTCCGCACCGGTGCACATCCTGCTGTGGAAATACCTGGGCTGGGAAGCGGATATGCCGCAATGGGCGCATCTGCCGCTGATCCTTAAACCGGACGGTAACGGAAAACTGAGCAAACGGGATGGCGATCGTTTAGGCTTCCCCGTATATGCCATGAACTGGACGGACCCCAAGACCAATGAGCTGACCCGGGGATTCCGGGAAAATGGGTTCCTCCCCGAAGCTTTCGTGAACATGCTGGCCATGCTGGGCTGGAATGACGGTTCCGGGCAGGAAATATTCTCCATGGCGGAACTGATCGAAAAGTTCTCCATCGAACGGGTGCATAAAGGCGGCGCGAAATTCGACTACGAAAAAGCCAAATGGTTCAATCATCAATACATCATCCAAACGCCGGACGACAAGCTGGCCGCATTGTTCCAGCCGGTGCTGAAAGAAAAAGGCATCGCCGCGGATGATGCGTATGTTGCCCGTATTGCCGGCCTGGTGAAGGAACGCTGCCATTTTATCAATGAGATATGGGATCACGGATTCTTCTTCTTCGCAAAACCGGAGAAGTACGATGTGGATGCCGTGAAGCCCAAATGGAGCGCTGAAAAACAGGCTTTCTTCGAAGAATGGACGAGTGCGCTGGAAATGCTGTCGGACTTTACCTTCACACCCATTGAGGAGAGCTTCAAACAGCTGGCTGCCGCTAAGGGCATCAAACCTGGCGAGCTGCAGCTGCCTTTCCGCATCATGCTTTGCGGCGGAAAATTCGGGCCGCCGGTATTTGCTATTGCGGAAACATTGGGGAAAGGCGAAACGATCGAAAGAATACAACAGGCGCTGGCGGCTTTTGCCGGATCATGAAGATTTTGATACGCGGCCGGCCGCGAGGAACCGGTCTGTGGAGGCAGGCACCGTCGGGCCTTCAAATAGAACGAGGACGACTCAAAAGTTAAATGACGGCCCGGAGAATCGTGTAAACGAAAATTATTGCTATCCGGGCCTCCAAATAAAACGGGGGTGTATCAAAGCAGATACACCCCCGTTTCCTTTATCAGTCAAAATTCTATCTATCCTTTCTTCGATTCCTTCGCCCAGGTATCCTTCAACGTTACCGTACGGTTGAACACCGGTTTGCCCGGCGTTGAATCCGTATCCGCCACAAAATACCCTTTCCGGAGGAACTGGAACCTGTCACCGGCCTTTGCTTCCAGCAACAATGGCTCCATATATGCCTGCCGGATCACCTGCAGGGAATCAGGATTGATATAGGATTTAAAATCACCTTCTTCCGCAGCGGGGTTTTCTACCCGGAACAGCCGGTCGTACAGCCGTACTTCCGCTGTAGCGGCATGCGCGGCGCTTACCCAGTGTATGGTGCCTTTCACATTGATGCCGCTTTTGTCCGAACCGCTATGGCTTTCGGGTAGATAACTGCAATAAATGGTGGTGATATTGCCCTCCGCATCCTTGTCGAAGCTTTCGCATTTGACGATATACGCGTATTTCAGCCGTACCATCAGGCCGGGGCTGAGACGGAAGAATTTTTTATTGGGCGCTTCTTCCTTGAAATCTTCCCGCTCGATGTACAGGGTATTGCTGAAAGTAACCGTACGGCTGCCGGCGCTGGCATCTTCAGGGTTGTTTTCCGCCTGCAGTGCTTCGGTCTGCCCTTCCGGGTAATTGGTGATCACCAGTTTCACCGGATCCAGCACCGCCATCACGCGGTTGGCCGTTTTATTCAGCTCTTCGCGGATACAGAATTCCAGCAGGCCCACGTCTATCAGGTTATCCCTTTTCTGTACGCCCACACGGTCTGCAAATGTGCGGATGCTGGAAGGGGTGTAACCCCGGCGGCGATAGCCGCTGAGCGTTGGCATCCGCGGATCGTCCCAGCCGGTCACATGTTTTTCGGTCACCAGCTGCAGCAGTTTTCGTTTGCTCGTTACCGTATAATTCAGGGCAAGACGGGCGAATTCATATTGGCGGGACGGGAAAATTTCCAGTTTTTCGATGAACCAGTCGTACAACGGCCGGTGCGGCACAAATTCCAAAGTACAGATGGAATGCGTGATCTGCTCGATGCTGTCGCTCTGCCCGTGCGCGAAGTCGTACATCGGGTAAATGCACCAGGTATCGCCGGTGCGGTGATGGCGGGCATGTTTGATGCGGTACATCAGCGGATCGCGCATATGCATGTTGGGGGAAGCCATGTCCACTTTCGCCCGCAGCACCTTGGCGCCGTCAGGGTACTTGCCGGCCTTCATGTCGGCAAACAGCTGAAGGTTCTCTTCCACACTGCGGTCCCGGTACGGGCTGTTCTTTCCCGGTTCGGTGGGGGTGCCTTTCATGGTGGCGATCTCGGCGGGCGTGGAATCATCTACATAAGCCAGCCCTTTTTCGATCAGCTTTACGGCAAAACCATATAATTGCTCAAAATAGTCGGATGCATAGAACTCTCCGGCCCAGTCGAAGCCCAGCCATTTGATATCTGCTTTGATGGAATCCACATATTCGGTTTCCTCCGTAACGGGATTGGTGTCATCGAAACGCAGGTTGGTCTGCCCGTTGTATTTTTTTGCCAGGCCGAAATTGAGGCAGATGCTTTTGGCATGGCCGATATGGAGATAGCCGTTCGGCTCCGGCGGGAAGCGGGTCAGCACCCGTCCGCCATGTACACCGTTGGCAATGTCTTCTTCAACGATCTGTTCCAAAAAGTTCAGTGATCTTTCTTCGCTCATATATTGCTGCTTTTACCGAATTGCAAATGTAAGATAAACTGGTAAATCCAGTTCAGCCCGGAAAACCCTACATTTACACTCCAATAACGTATTATGATCCAACCAAATCAACGTCCCATACGTGTGCTGGTGGCCAAGGTAGGGCTCGACGGGCACGATCGCGGCGCCAAGGTGATCGCCGCGGCACTGCGCGATGCCGGTATGGAAGTGATCTACACCGGCCTCCGCCAGACCCCGGAAATGGTCGTGAACGCCGCGCTGCAGGAAGATGTGGACGCCATCGGCATCAGCATCCTTTCCGGCGCCCATATGACCGTATTCCCCAAGATCATTGCGCTGATGAAGGAAAAAGGCATGAACGATGTGCTCCTCACCGGCGGTGGCATCATCCCCGATGCCGATATGCGGGAATTATACGCCCTGGGTGTCGGGAAACTCTTCCCGCCGGGCACCCATACGCAGGAAATTGCGGGCTATATCGCGGACTGGACAAAGGAACACAGGGAATTTTAAGATTTTTGAAACTTTTTTGTAACCCGGTCGTCTTTATAATTATCAAGGCATTGAACATCCATTCACAAGCTTAAAGAAGTCAGTATGAAATTTATCCGCTACACATTGATCCTCCTGTCCCTCGTTGCCACCACAGCACTTCACGCACAGGAAGCTCCGGAAACGGAGAAAAAAGAAAGCAACAAGAAAATCAGCTATCATTTTCACCTATATTCCCCGCCCAAACCGCGCCACAGCTACATCACACACGGCGGGAACGGTCCGCTGCTGTCATTTGCCAATGTGAAGGATAATGGCGAGTCGATCAGGAATATCCCCAGATTTACCATGTTCTTCAACGTTGGTTCCAACTATAACTACGATTTCTC
Organism: Chitinophaga sp. XS-30; assembly: GCF_008086345.1. Taxonomy (NCBI): domain Bacteria; kingdom Pseudomonadati; phylum Bacteroidota; class Chitinophagia; order Chitinophagales; family Chitinophagaceae; genus Chitinophaga; species Chitinophaga sp. XS-30. The sequence goes on from NZ_CP043006.1 coordinate 1,492,828, forward strand.
TAATAACGTAGGCATATTTACAGGGCTGAATATCAAGAATATAGGTCTTATTACCAAAGAGGACTCCCTGAAGCTCAAGCGCCGGGTGTACACGCTGGGCGTGCCGCTGGGCCTCAAATTCGGCAATATCCGCGACGGGTTCTTCTTCTTCTTTGGCGGGGAATACGACATGGCCTTCAATTACAAGGAAAAAACCTTTATCGACGGGGACAAAAAGAGCAAATTCAATGAATGGTTCAGTGACAGAACACCCACCTTCATGCCTTCCCTGTTCGCCGGCTTCCGCTTTCAGCCCGGCTTTGGCGTGAAAGTGCAGTATTATCTGAATGATTTCTTCAACAAAGACTTCTCCCAGACCATCGATGGCGTGAAGACGTATCCCTATGAGAATATGGAGGCCAAAATGGTGTTCGTAACCCTGAGCTACAACTTCGGCGGCTCCGGCATCAAACATCATGATTATCACAAAACGAAGACCAAATACCGCAAAGGGACCAAAGTGATCATCGAAAAGAAAACCGTGATCGATAACTGATCCCTGCAACAGCCATAATATGGAAGGGCGCCGGAATACGGTGCCCTTTTCATTTCGGTGATGGCATATTAAACCTTAATTTAGATGCAGGTAAAAACTGCTTTAGATATGTATAAGACCTTAACAACCACGCTGAACGACGGTATCCTGGAGATCGCCGTCAACCGCCCGGACAAGATGAATGCGCTGAACCAGGACGTTATGAAGGACCTCGGACTGGCTGTAGACGAGATATATAAACGGGACGATGTGTATGCCGCCATCATCACCGGTACCGGTCCTAAAGCCTTTGTGGCCGGGGCTGACATTGCGGAGTTCCTGACCCTGTCCCCCAACCAGGGACTGGAGCTGGCGAAGCGCGGGCAGGTGGTGTTCCGGCGGATAGAGGTAAGCCCCAAGCCCATTGCGGCCGCGGTGAACGGTTTTGCGCTTGGCGGCGGCTGCGAGCTGGCCATGGCCTGCCATATCCGCGTAGCCAGTGATAATGCGAAATTCGGCCAGCCGGAAGTGAACCTGGGCATTATCCCCGGGTATGGCGGTACGCAGCGGCTGGTGCAGCTTGTAGGGAAAGGGAAAGCGCTGGAACTGATGATGACGGCGGATATGATCGGGGCGGAAGAAGCCCGGCAACTGGGCCTGGTGAACCATGTGACCACACCGGCGGAACTGATGGACAAAACCCGCTCCATCCTGCAGAAGGTCCATACCAAAGCCCCGCTGGCCATCGCCAAGGTGATCAGGTGTGTGAACGATTACTTCCAGGAAGATGTGGACGGCTTCGAAACAGAAATGCAGGAATTCGCCAAATGCTTCTCCACCAGCGATTTGAAGGAAGGTGCCGCCGCTTTCATCGAAAAGAGGACGGCAAATTTCAAAGGGGAATAATATGATATTTGACAGCCTTTCCTAAACCGTAATTGCCTATTTTTACGGCCCAAAATACTACCATATGGATTTCAGGATAGAGAAAGACACGATGGGAGAGGTGAAAGTACCGGCAAATGCATACTTCGGTGCCCAGACCCAACGCTCCATCGACAATTTCAGGATCGCACAGGACACGAACAAAATGCCCAAAGAGATCATCGCGGCATTTGCTTACCTGAAGAAAGCGGCTGCCCTCACCAACCAGGAAGCCGGAGTATTGCCCGCCGAAAAAGCCGCGCTGATCGGCAAGGCCTGCGATGAGATACTCGAAGGCAAGCTGGACGCGGAATTTCCGCTGGTGGTATGGCAAACCGGTTCCGGTACCCAGTCCAACATGAATGTGAATGAAGTAGTAGCCTACCGCGCACATGTGCTCAACGGCGGCCAGCTGACCGATAAGGACAAAGTGGTGCACCCGAACGATGATGTGAACAAATCACAATCTTCCAACGATACCTTCCCCACTGCCATGCATATTGCAGCATATAAAATGTTGCTGGAAGTAACCATCCCCGGCATCAAAAAACTCCGGGAAACGCTGGCGAAGAAATCAAAGGAATTCATGCATGTGGTGAAGATCGGGCGAACCCACTTCATGGACGCCACTCCGCTGACGCTGGGGCAGGAGATCAGCGGGTATGTTTCACAGCTGGATCATGGCCTCCGCGCCATCAATAATACCCTGCCGCACCTGAGCGAACTGGCGCTGGGCGGTACGGCCGTGGGCACCGGCATCAATACGCCGGAAGGATATGCAGAGAATGTAGCGAAGAAAATAGCGGAGCTGACCGGGCTGCCTTTCGTGACCGCGGAAAATAAATTCGAGTCGCTTGCCGCGCATGACGCCATCGTGGAAGCCCACGGAGCGTTGAAGACCGTAGCCGTAAGCCTGATGAAGATCGCCAACGATATCCGTATGCTCAGCTCCGGCCCACGCTCCGGTATCGGCGAACTGTATATCCCGGATAATGAACCCGGCTCTTCCATCATGCCCGGTAAAGTGAACCCCACGCAGTGCGAGGCCCTCACGATGATCGCCGCGCAGGTGATGGGGAATGATGTGGCGATCAACATCGGCGGAGCTACCGGCCATTTTGAGCTGAACGTGTTCAAACCGATGATGATCTATAACTTCCTGCACTCTGCCCGCCTGCTGGGTGAAGGCTGCGTAAGCTTTAACGACAAATGCGCGGAAGGCCTGGCGCCGATCGAAGCCAATATCAAAAAGCATGTGGACAATTCCCTGATGCTGGTGACCGCGCTCAACACAAAGATCGGCTACTACAAAGCCGCCGAGATCGCGCAGAAAGCGCATAAGGAAGGCACTACACTGAAGGAAATGGCGGTGAAGCTCGGATATGTGACCGAAGCGGAATTTGATGCCTGGGTAGATCCCGCCAATATGGTCGGGAAAATCTCCTGAATGTATAGAGAATAACACTTTAAGAAAATAAAACGGGCTGCCTCTTTTAATGGAAGCAGCCCGTTCTCTTTTATGGCAAGGATCGATCTATTGCATAAAAGCCATAATGATCGTGCGCAGGCTCATGGCGATCACCAGCACACCCACGATGATCATCAGCGGTTTTCTTTTCATCCGCTTCACCAGCACTGCCGCAAAAGGAGAGGCGATCACACCGCCAAGGATCAGCCCTATGATCACCTGCCAGCTGTCCACACCATTGAATAACAGGAAGGTACCGGCGCTGGACACGGAGATAAAGAACTCAGCCGCGTTTACGGAACCGATGGTATAATTTACCGTGCGTCCTTTGCTCAGCAGGGTAGACGTAACGATAGGTCCCCATCCGCCGCCGCCCACAGCATCCATGAAGCCGCCGAAGAAAGCGAGGGGCCCCAGCCTGCGGGTCTTGCTCTTCGGTTTGTGGCGCTGCAGCGCCTTGCGCAGGATGAGCACACCGAGGATCATGAGATATGCGCTCATAAAGGGTTTGATCACTTCGCCGTCTATCTTGTCGGACAAAAGATAAGCGCCGATAATGGCGCCGAGCATGCCGGGGATCAGTAAATGGAGGAATAATTTCTTGTTGACGTTGCCGAGTTTGAAATGGGCGATACCCGAGGCCCCGGTGGTGAATACTTCCGCAACATGCACACTGGTGCTGGTCATCGCCGGGGATACGCCGAGGCCCAGCAACAGCGATGAAGAAGTGGCGCCATAGGCCATGCCCAACGCCCCGTCGATCACCTGCGCCGTAAGGCCCACACCCATAAAGAAAAGCAGCTTGTCCGTAAAAATATTCCTGGTGATCCGGGCGATCTGCGTTTGCGTATCATGCGAAATGCCGTAAACATAAGTGAACCACAGCCCGGCTACCACCGCCAGCACGGAAACGCCGATGGATACCCAGATCCAGCGCTTTCTGTTATTGTCTTCATTTACAAGATCAATAAGCACCTTTTGCGTTTCAACGGTAGCGACGCGTTGCTCAACCTTATCGATCACCTCGTTATTCGACATAAATTATAATACTTGTATAGTCTACAGGAATTGTGGACTAAAAATATACTTAATCCCCGGTATATCCAAATATTTTGCCCCTGATCCGGAAAAATGGCGGGGAACTGCGGCGGGGCTTCAGTCCCCGCCGGAAATCACAGGGCTGCCCGAGCAAAAAACGGACAAAAAAGGGGTGTATCATCATCCTGATACACCCCTTGCTTGCGGAATATTTTTGACGATATCTTACATCGCCTGTTGCTTGTCATTTACCATAACACCGCTTTCCACCCCCGCAGGCGCTTCCTCTTTTTTGACCAGGAAGCGTTTCTGGAAGAGCAGGATAGCGATCACGCCAACGGAGATCGCAGCATCCGCGATGTTGAATACCGGGCGGAAGAAAATAAAATGCTCACCGCCCCAGAAAGGCACCCAGTCCGGCAAAGTACCGTCGAACAGCGGGAAATACAGCATGTCCACCACATTGCCGTGCAGGAAAGTACCGTAACCGCCGCCTGAAGGCATGAACTGCGCTACATCATAGCGGGTGCTGGCGGAAAAGATCAGGCCATAGAACATGCTGTCTATCAGGTTGCCTGCCGCGCCGGCCAATATCAGGGCGCCGCAGATCAATAAACCTTTATGGTATTGTTCCTTGACCAGTTTGTTCATATAGAAGAATCCCACTACTACCGCAACAAGCCGGAACAGTGTCAAGGCTATCTTGCCGAATTCTCCGCCGAATTTCAAACCATAGGCCATCCCTTCATTTTCAATGAAATGAATATAAAACCAGCTGGATATCACCGGGAACTGTTCTGCAATGGTCATATTCGTTTTGATCCAGAACTTCAGCACCTGGTCAGCCAGCAGGATCAGCACTACTATCAGGACAATGTGACGATATTTCAAAATTTTCAAATTTTCTCAAAAATAATGTATTATTTGAAAGATGCTAATCTGCCAGCGTTATGTTTTATTCCTGGAAATACACCCTTTTTACGCGTTGGGATATACCGGTGAGTATTTCGTAGGGAATGGTTTCCGCCCATCCCGCCAGCTGCTGTACGGGCAGCTCTTCTCCGAAAACGATCACTTCATCACCTTCCTCTACGCCGGGAATGTGGGTCACATCCAGCATGAGCATATCCATGGCCACAACTCCCGCCACAGGGGCAAGCTTTTGCCGGACGAGCATTTTGCCTTTACCGTTGCCCAGCCGCCTGGGGTACCCGTCGGCATAGCCGATGCGGACGGTCGCAATAACGGAAGGCACTTCGGCTTTCCATTTCCCGCCGTATCCGACAGTATCTCCCGCGTGTATGCGTTTCAGTTGCGCCACCGTTGTTTTCAGCGTGCTTACATTCCGCAGGTTCTCCTGGAATCCGCCCGCATTGTCCACCCCGTACATGCCGATCCCCAGCCTTACCATGTCCAGTTGCAGCTCCGGATGCCGGTGAATGGCGGCGCTGTTGGCAATATGGCGGATCACGGCATAACCCAGCTGTGTCTGCAGGTTCACGCTCATTTTATTGAACAGCTGGCCCTGCCTGCGGGTAAGCTCATCATTATCCGCATCCTCGCTGGCGGCGAGGTGACTGAATACGGATTGCACTTTGAACAGCCCGTCTATTTTCAGCCGCTGTACGAGTGCGGGCATATCCTGTTCTTCAAACCCGAGGCGATGCATGCCCGTATCCAGCTTGATGTGTACGGGATAATCCGTTTTATTGGCATAACGTACTACTTCTTCGAATTGTTCCAGGCTGTGCATGGAATACAGCTCCGGTTCCAGGTTCCATTGCAGAATGGCATCAAAAGTGGTCGGTTCCGGGTTCATGACCATGATCGGTACCGTGATGCCCGCGCGGCGCAGTTCTACACCTTCATCCGCATATGCCACGGCCAGGTAATCCACGCCGTGGAACTGCAGCAGGCTCGCGATCTCGTAACTGCCGCTGCCGTAAGAGAAGGCTTTTACCATGGCCATCAGCTTTGTGCCGGGTTTCAGCGTGGCCTGGTATGCTTTTATATTATGCGCAATGGCACTGAGATTGATCTCGAGGATGGTCTGATGGGCTTTCTGTTCCAGCAGCTTGCTGATCCGCTCGAACTGGAATACCCTGGCGCCTTTCACGAGGATGGACTCATGCTGGAAGTCCGCCGGGTTGAACTCCTGCAGGAATTCTTCGGTGGTGGCATAAAAGGCGCTCTTCAGGCTACGGAAGCACAGCTTTTCGCGGACGATGCTTTTTCCGATGCCGATGATCTTCTGGATGCCTTTTTGTTCCAGCATGCCCGCCACTTCTTCGTATAAAGTGGCTTCGCTTTTGCCGCTCTGCAGGATGTCGCTCAGGATCACCGTGCGGGCCGAATGCTGCCGCTGCTGCTGCAGGAAGTCCAGCGCAATGGCCAGTGATCCGAGGTCTGAATTATAGCTGTCATTGATGATGCTGCAATCGTTGATGCCCTGTTTCAATTCCAGCCGCATGGCGATATTGCCAAGATGGTCCATCCGTTCCTGGATCACTTCCTGCGGTTTGCCGAGGTAAAGCATGAGCGCCCAGCAGTGGATCGCATTCTCGATGGAACCCTCATCCACAAAGGGAATACGGATGAACAGCGGTTCCTGTTTGTAAAGCGCATCTATGCGGGTGTGACTTTCGTTCCTGTCAACACTGACAATACGAAGGTCTGCATCCGTTTTCCGGCTCCAGGTCAGCAATTGCAGATCATTATCCACTTCCCGTTTACCAACCAGGTTATGGAAACTGTTGACGCATTCGTTGAGCGCCAGATAATCCTTGCAATAGATCAGCACATCACTTTTCATGAAAAGGATGAGCTTTTCATTCACTTTCTGGCGGATGTTCAGAAAGCCTTCGTCATGGGCTTCGCCGATATTGGTGAAGATGCCGATGGTGGGCCGGATGATCTTTTCCAGGTTCACCATTTCGCCGGGCTGGGAAATACCGGCCTCAAAGATACCGAGCTGATGGTCCGCATTCATCTGCCATACGGAAAGCGGTACGCCGATCTGCGAATTGTAGCTTTTCGGGCTGCGGACGATGCGGTAATCTTTTTCCAGCAGCTGAAAAAGCCATTCTTTTACGATGGTCTTGCCATTGCTCCCCGTGATACCGATCACCGGCACCTGGAACTGCTGGCGATGCCAGGCCGTGAGGGTGTGCAGCGCCTGCATGGTATGTTTTACCAGGATGATGTTGGCATGCGGGAATTCGTGCAGCGGAGGCGGTTCGCTGACCACAAAGTTGCTGACGCCTTTCCGGTAAAGTTCCTGCATGTATTGGTGCGCATTCCGGCGGTCGCTGACAAGGGGAAAGAACAAAGAAGTTTCTGCCGTTAACAATTTGCGGCTGTCCAGCAAAATATGCTCAATCTCCGGACTCCCCGTCTGCTGCAACAATTCACCCTTCAGGATCTTGCTGATACTTTCTGCTGTGTACAATTTAATATGGTTTTTTTAGCACAACCTTACGGGGACTCTAAACCCGCAAGGTTCAATATGATGATCACTAGTCCTCCAGCCTGCCTTCCGGTTTAACCGGCAGCTTTTTCTGGAACAGTATGGAGTAAACGATGGAACCGGCAAGGCAGGCAACGATAACGATCAGCGATACCCATACCGGCAGTTTGAAATGCCAGATCTCGGCCAGCATTTTCAGGCCGATGAATACGAGAACGATGGCGATGCCCTGTTGCAGGTAATCGAACTTGTCCACCGCGCCGCGCAGTAAAAAGAACAGCGAGCGCAGGCCAAGCACGGCAAAGATATTGGAGGTATAAACAACCAGCGGTTCCTTTGAAATGGCAAAAACGGCCGGAATGGAATCCAGGGCGAAAACGATGTCTGTCACCGCCAGCATCACCACTACAACGGCGAGCGAGGTAAAATACACTTTGCCGTTGTGGTTGATGGTGAACCGGTCATGCGGCTCCGCATGGGAAATACGCATGTATTTCTGCATGAACCGGTAAGCGAAATTCTCTTCCGGCTTGAACTCTTCATGCTGGTCTACCACGAACATCTTGATGCCGGTGTACACCAGGAAGGCCCCGAAAATATAAAGTATCCATCCAAATTTCGCGATCAGCGCAACACCCACTGTTATGAAGATGGCGCGGAATACAATGGCCATGAGAATGCCGATCAGCAGCACACGGGCATAGCTGGTTTCTTTTATCTTGAAGAATCCGAAGATCAGGATGAATACAAAGATGTTGTCGATGGAAAGCGACCATTCCATCAAGTAGGCGCTGATATACTCGATAGCCATCACGGAGCCGTCCTCATACCAGATAAATCCGAAGAAACCGAGTGACAATGCCACCCAGAAACAGGTTTGGAGCAATGCCTTTTTGATAGATATGGTCTGCCCTTTTTTACTCAGCAGGCCAAGGTCGAAAATAAGCGCTAACACAATCACAATACCAAATACGGCATACGTCCATTGCTGTGGTGTCATTTGACGGTGAAAAATTTAATGAATGGCAAAGATAATGTTTTCGAAGTTTCCTTTCCGGGAAAAGGGCGCTTATGCGGCATACCTGCGTTGGCGGATGAACTGGAACACCATGGCAAACAGCAATATAGCGCCGATGGGGACTGCAAATGCGATCAGCTGCCACCTGGTGCGGTCCTGTTTCACTTTTTCGGCATCCAGCAGCCGGAGCGTCAATGCTTTATTGCGGGTGTCCATCACCGGCGTTTCATTGGTCAGGTATTCCAGGCAGTTGAGGAAGAATTCCTTGTTGGCGAACACATATTGAGGATTGAACTCGTTCACACCCATCTGCATGGGGCCGTTCTTTTGTGAGACCACATTGGTGACAATGTCCGCATCACTGACCACGATCATACGGTTGAGGGTGTCCGATATTCCCTTGAAATCCTTTCCGGTAGAGGCTTTAAGTGCAGCGCGATCTGCTGCGCCGAGCCGGTTGTTATACAGGGAAGGGAACCTGCCTTCAAGCAAAACAGCTGTTGGTATGTGCTGCTGGCGGTATTCCCGCGGGTTGGGTTGCTGTTGCACGCTTTCAAGGCTGATCTCCGCAGGCGCCTTGATGGTCCGGCTACGGGCCGAGGTGGCCAAAAGAACGGTTTTACGGATATCCCCGCCTTTGATGGTATCTATGGAACTGGCAAAACGGCTCATCACCAGGTCCATATTCCGGACAATGGGGTGGGTATTGCCGGGTGTCAGCAGGGGGAAGTAGGGGAAGGGTACCGGCCGTATCTGCGGTTTGTCCCCGATGTTGCCCACCACAAGCGGGATCATATCGCTTTGCAGGTCCATGACCAGGTCCTGGTTCACCCGCGCGCCATATTTGAAAAGCAGGTCTTCCAGCTGAAGGTCCCGGCTGAAGGCCACAAAACTGCTGCCCCGCAGGCTGTCCACCGAGGCCGTGAGCGGTTCGATGAACCAGAACACTTTACCGCCATGCATGACATACTGGTCGATCTTCAGCTTGTCCTGCTCCGTAAAAGTTTCCACGGGCCGTACGAACAGCACGGCATCGAATTCCTGCGGTATGAAAGGGTCGTATTTCAGGTTGATGGTATCTACCTGGTAAATTTCGTGAAGGGTTTTCAGGGCATCATAAACGTTGCTGCCTTCCGGTTGGCCATGCCCCAGCATATATCCTACGAGCGGGCGTTCCGGTTGCAATAACTGGCTGATGGCGCTGGCGAATTTGTATTCCAGGAGGGCTTCCGAGCTGTTGAGCGCCTGCATCGGGTCCAGTCCGCCCTGGCTTTTGAGCAGGTTGATGCCCGTTTCCCGGCCTTTGGTGGAGAGCACCGCGCCGGGGAAAATAAGCCTTTCGGCAAAGGCGTCGTTATTGTCTTCCTGCACCTGCAGGTTGAACGGCAGGATGCCTTTGGCCATCAGCGTATCCTGGAAAGACATCCGTAACGAATCCGGCAGGTCCGTACCGGGATTGACAAAGCGAAAGCGGATATTGCTGCCGCCGTACTGCTGGAACTCTTCCAGCAATTCCCGCGTAGCATCGGCCAGCTGGCGGAACCCGGCGGGGTAATTGCCCTTCAGGTACACCTCGATGTTCACCGGGGCGTCCAGCTTGCGCAGCATGTCACGGGTGGAAGGCGCCAGCGTATAACGTTTTTCGGCGGTAAGGTCCCACCGCGCATGAAAATACGAGGCGGCAATATTGACAGCCACCAGCAGCAGTACGATGCCGATGGTGCGTTGGAGGTATTTCTTGCGTTTATCCGTTCTTGTTATTTCCATGGTTCATCGGTTATCCCTGCCAGATCTTGCGTTGCAGGGATATTTTTGTCAAATAGAGCATCAGCCCCGTTACACTGAAAAAATAGATGATATCCCGGCTGTCTACCACGCCACGGCTGATGGAATTATAGTGATAACGGATACCGGCCATTTGCAGATAATAGTCCGCACCACCCGAGAATACCGGTACTTTGCTCAATGCATCAAAGCCGTTATAGAAAATGTAACAGGTAAAGATCGCTACAAGAAAGGCCACCACCGCATTGGTCGTGAGGGAGGATGCCCATATGCCGATGGCGGTGAAAGTGCCGCCCAGCAGGCACAGGCCGATGTAAGAGCCGATGATGGCGCCATTGTCCAGCTGGCTGCCGCCGGCTGCAAGAGCGGAAATGGCAAGATAATAAACAATGGTAGGCACCAGGGCGATCAGCACGATCAGCACACAGGCGCCGAATTTTCCCATCACGATCTGCCACCAGGTGATGGGCTTGGTGCTGAGCAGCTCCATTGTGCCGCTTTTGAACTCATCAGAAAGGCTGCGCATGGTAATAGCCGGTATCAGCAGCAGGAATATCATCGGCGCCAGTTCAAAAAGCCCGTCCAGATCAGCATATCCCATATCCAGCAGGCTGGTGTCCGGGAAAACAAAGAGGAACAGCCCGTTTGCCAGGAGGAACAGGATAATGGCAACATACCCGGTGATGCTGCTGAAAAACTGGTGGATCTCTTTTTTGAATATTGCGAACATGACGATGGCAAATATATAATTTACAAATTATGAATTTTCATAAAACGGGATAATTGCGGTAAAAGAAAAAGGAAGGGCCTTCAGGGGCCGTTTGCCCCAAAACGTTGCGGCCGGTGTATATATTTTCCGTTGTGGCAGACATAATGTATGTGCAGAGGGCGGCCTGGTGGTGTGCGCCGGGGGCAGGAACAATAGTAAATAAAAAAATGAGAGGATGACTCAATAGTAAAATGAAGGCGCTGAGCATCGCGTAAACGAAGATTATCTCCATAAGGAACCCGAAAAAATGAGGCTGCATCAGCGGTTGATGCAGCCTCGTTGACCCTGAAGATCGTATGTATACCGGCTATACGGCGAAGCTCTCGCCGCAGCCGCAGGTGCGGCTGGCATTGGGATTATTGAAATAAAACCCTTTGCCGTTCAGTCCGTCAGAAAATTCCAGTATTGTATTGCACAGGTAGAGGAAACTTTTCAGGTCCGTCACCACCTTTATACCTTTATCTTCGAACACCTGGTCCTTCGGTTTGTCCTCGTTATCAAATTCCAGCTTATAGCTGAGGCCGGAGCATCCGCCGCCTACAACGGATACACGCAGGAAATAATCCTCCCCTAATGTGCCGTCCGCTCTGAGTGCCGCTACTTTCTCCCGTGCCTTGTCGCTGATGTAAATCATGGCAGTCCTCTTTTTATATATGATTAAAATCCCCTAAAGGGCTCATTTCCCGTAATTTATCCACCGATTCCTTGACGGTTCGTATCGCAAAACCGATCTCCTCCTCCGTTGTGAACCTTCCCAATGCAAAACGTAGCGAAGAATGTGCCAGATCATCCGGCAGGCCCATGGCTGTCAGTACATGACTGGGTTCAATGGAGGCGGAAGTGCAGGCAGACCCTGAAGAAACGGCCAGGTCCCTGTTGAAGCCCGTCATCAAACCCTCTCCGCTGGCATATTTGAAGGAAATATTGGTCACATGTGGCAGGCGTGGGGCCTGCGCGCCGTTCACGCTTGTTCCTTCCAGCCCCAGCAAGCCCTGCTCCAGATTGTCCCGCAAGATTGTCAGGCGGTCCGTTTCGGCTGCCATTTCCTGCATGGCCAGTTCACAGGCTTTCCCGAAACCCACGATAGCCGGTACGTTTAGCGTGCCTGAGCGCATCCCTTTTTCGTGGCCGCCGCCGTCCATCTGGGCGGCCAGCTTCACGCGGGGCCCTTTCCGGCGCACGTACAGGGCGCCTATGCCTTTGGGACCGTACAACTTATGTGCGCTGATGGCCAGCAGATCGATCCCGTCATGCTGCACATCCACGGGAATTTTGCCAACCGCCTGCGCCGCATCCGTCATCATTAAAACGGCGTGTTTTCGGGCGATCTCACTGATCTCCTGTATCGGCTGGATCACCCCGGTTTCATTATTGGCATACATGATGGCTACCAGGATGGTTTCGTTCGTGATAGCCGCTTCCAGTTCGGACTGATCGATGAGGCCGTTGGCGCCGGTTTTGAGCAAAGTCACCTCCGCGCCCTGCTTTTCAAGATGCCGGCAGGCATCCAGCACAGCTTTATGCTCGGTTTCGCAGGTAATGATATGGCGGCCTTTGACGGCATAGGTCTCAGAAACGCCCTTGAGCGCCAGGTTGTCCGCCTCCGTAGCGCCGGAAGTGAACACGATCTCCGACGGCTCGGCACCGATCAGCGCCGCTACCTGCTCCCGGGCTTTCTGCACCGCTTCCTCCGCTGCCCAGCCGTAAGCGTGACTGCGGCTGGCCGCATTGCCGAAATGCTCCGTGAAAAACGGCAACATCGCCTCTACCACCCGCGGATCGCAGGGAGTAGTAGCGTTATTGTCCAGGTAAACAGGTAATTTCAGCATCATATATCCAGTTTCAGCACTACCACAAATTTACGATATAAGTTCTATTTTTGGCCGGTTGGCACTATTGTAAATCCGATGCCCCGCATAGGCTGCATCTATATTATCTGAAGATTATGCTGAAAGTAGAACATATCGGTATCGCAGTCAGGTCGTTAGCCGTATCTGTACCCTTATTCGAAAAACTGCTGAACACCCCCTGTTACAAAACGGAGGAAGTGGCTTCCGAAGGGGTAACGACGGCTTTCTTTCAGCAGGGGGAAACAAAGATCGAACTGCTGGAATCCGTAAAGGCAGGCAGTGCGGTGGCCAGGTTCCTGGAAAAGAAGGGAGAGGGAGTGCATCATATCGCCTTCGAGGTGGCTGATATTCATGCCGAAATGCAACGGCTGGCAGGCGAAGGCTTCGAGATCATTCATCCGGAGCCCCGCATCGGGGCGGACAATAAGCTGGTTTGTTTTCTCCATCCAAAATCAACGAATGGTGTATTGATAGAGTTGACCCAATCCCGCTGAAAATATTTTTTTGATTTCCCGCAACCTTTTTATCGCCTGCATGTTGTAGATAAGTAGGGAAACCTTACCGTTTGAAGCAATGAATGCAATGCCGAAAGGCTTCATGATACTCTAAAGTTGGCATAGGTTATGAAAACCTGTGGGTTCTTTAACTCGCAGGTTTATTTTTTACCCACACCTGCCGCTGCCGTTCATTCCGGCAATACCTTTTCCATACCCACGCTACGCGAACCTTTCACAAGGAAGCTGGTATCTTCAAAAGCCTGTTGTTCCACCCAACGCCGGGCATCCTCTGCTGTTGGCAGAAAGATGTAAGGATGGCTGATCTTTTCAAAATCACCACCTACCAGTACTACTGCTTTCCAATGGGTTTGCTGCAGCAGTTCCGCCAGTGCCTGGTGTTCATGCAGACTGTCGGCTCCCAGTTCCTTCATGGCGCCCAGCAACAATACTTTGGCCGGGGCATTCAGGCCGGCGAAGTTGGCGATAGCTGCTTTCATGCTGGAAGGATTGGCATTGTAGGCATCCATGATGAAGGTGTTGCTGCCGCGTTGCACGATCTGCGAGCGGTTATTGGAAGGGATGTATTGCTCAATCGAATCGCGGATCTTTTCCGGCGGCACGTTGAAATGCAGGCCGATAGCGATGGCGGCCATCACGTTCGGGAAATTGTAATCGCCCACCAGTTGCGTGGCGATCCTGCCGGTGGCTTTTGTTTCCAGTTCCAGGAGCGCGGTGCCGGCGGCGGGAGTGCCGGTGTAGTCAGCATTTTCCCTGCCGTAGGTGATCACGGTGCCGATGCCTTTGCTCATTTCCACCAGATAAGGATAATCCCGGCAGACAAAAGCCGTGCCGCCGTTGGCGCGCAGGTGATCGTACAATTCGCCTTTGGCCTTGCGTACGCCTTCTTCGCTCCCGAACCCCTCCAGGTGGGCTTTGCCGATATTCGTGATCAGCCCGTGCGTAGGCAATGCCACTTTACAATAACCTTCGATCTCCAGCTGGTGATTGGCGCCCATTTCAATAACAGCCATTTCCGCATCGGGGGGAATCCCCAGGAGGGTGAGCGGCACGCCGATGTGGTTGTTCAGATTCCCGGCGGTGGCATATGTGCGGTAAACGGAACCCAGTACGGTACGTACCATTTCCTTCGTAGTGGTCTTGCCGTTAGTACCGGTAATGCCGATAAAAGGGATGCTGAACTGGCGGCGATGATGGTTCGCAAGTTCCTGCAGTGCCTGCAGGGCATCGGGTACCAGCATCATCTTCTCCGGAACGGTATAAAAAACAGGGTCATCTACTACCGCGTAAGCCGCTCCAGCATCCAGCGCCTGTTGCGCATATCCGTTCCCGTTAAAGTTGGGCCCGCGCAGGGCAAAGAAGATATCACCGGGTTTGAGCTTGCGGGTATCCGTCTGTACAGCCGGATACCGGCGGTACACCTCGTATAGTTGTTCGATGTTCACGGTGTATTGTTTGCCTGCAAAAATAAGAAATGGAATCCCTCGTTTTATTTATATCTTTCCAAGGCAACTGTAGCCCTTGCGGTTGCGTATAAAAATCCTGGAAAACCTGTGTTTCACTAACTCGAAAAATTTATGAGATCTTTTCTGACCGGCCTTGGTTTTATCCTTTGCTGTGCTTATGCCTGGAGTTGTTCATCGGAAAAAGCTCCGGAACCGTCCAATACCGCCTGCGATACGATGATGGTCACCAGTGCGCGTATTTATGCCATTATACAGGCAAGCTGTACGAATTTCAACTGCCATCCCGGTGGCGGCTCACCGGTAGTGGCTGATTTTTCCAGCCTGGCTGAACTGAAGGGTTACATCGGGAGTCATGGTGCAGACTTCCGGCTGCGGATGACCAGCGCCAATGCGGATATGCCGCAGTCGCAGGGCTTTCCGCCCCTGTCCCGCGCAGTACGGGATTCCATTGCCTGCTGGATGGAAAAGGGAATGCCGGACTGAAGGTACAAGACAGAAATTTCGGGATAACCGCGCTAGTGGCGGTATCCTGTATTTAAAGGACAAGATATTCATGCACATGAGATCACTGATCATTTCCGCCATTTTCCTGCTAACGGGCTTTGCGGGTACCGGACAAGACATCTACTCCTGCCGGAACGTCTCGTTCAGCTTCTATTCCAGCGCTCCGATGGAAGATATCGAAGCAAAAACCGCCCGGGGCGTATCCGCCATCAATATCAAAACAAAAGCCGTCTACTTCCAGGTGCAGGTCAATACCTTCCAGTTCAAAAAAAAGCTGATGCAGGAGCATTTCAATGAAAACTACCTGGAAACCGACAAATATCCGTACGCATCATTCAAAGGCAGGATCATTGACAATGCAGATATGACAAAGGATGGTGTCTATCCGGTTACCGTGGAAGGCACGCTCGGCATACATGGGGTGGACAAGATCTATAAAGAAAAGGGTACCGTCACCGTGAGCAACGGCAAGCTGACGGTCAACGCAAAATTCAATGTGCGTGTGGCGGACCACAAGATCAAGATACCCAGCCTGGTCATCAAGAATATCGCAGAAGTGGTGGAAGTGACGGTGAATGGCGTGTATGAACCCGTGAAATAATCAAATCAATAATATGCTGTATTTACGTGTACTGGCTGCCGCGCTGCTGTTATCTCCGGTGGCCCTGGCACAGGATGACCTGAGCGCCTTGTTCGAAAAGGATACGGTGCGCCGCGAACCGGTGATCGCAACTTTTAAAAGCACCCGTATCATCAACGGGCAATCCAATGAGACTTTGGCGAAAGGGGACCTGGACTTCCGGGTGGCCCATCGTTTCGGGGATATCGGCGGGGCCGATGGCGGGAGCAAGACCTTTTTTGGAATGGATAATTCCACGGATATCCGTATCGCATTCGAGTACGGGATCACGGACCGGCTGACGGCCGGCATCTCCCGCGCCAAGGGCAGCGGCAACCATGCTCAGCTGTATGAGGCCATGGGGAAATTCAAAGTGTTGCAGCAAACGATGGATAATCGTATGCCCGTGGGCGTAACATTGTTCGGCAACGCGGTGGTAACGGCCATGAAAAGCAGTACGGATGAGGCGGATGCCAGCTATTTCGGCAATTTCAGCCACCGGATGTCTTATACCGGGCAGGCAGTGATCACCCGCAAATTCGGGAATATGCTGTCCCTGGCGGTATTGCCTACCTACATTCACCGCAACCGCGTCGCATTCATGGATATGAACGATATGTTCGCCCTGGGCCTCGGCGGCCGCCTGCGTTTTTCCAACCGGGTAGCGCTGGTTGTGGACTATTTTCTGCCGTTCCGGGATCAGGCGGGGAGAGATTATTTCGAAGGCCGGGGCATGAAATTCTACAATCCCCTGGGGGTAGGCGTGGAGATCGAGACCGGTGGGCATGTTTTTCATCTCAACTTCACGAACTCCACGGCTACGCTGGAAAACCAGTTCATTCCGGAAACCACTTCCACCTGGATGGACGGGCAATTCAGATGGGGCTTCAATATCTCCCGCAGATTTTCCCTGGGCCGGTAGGGGTAACGATCGGCCGGAAAGCCGCTGACCGGAGCAGGGGGCATGCTCAACGTGGCCATGCCCCGGCACCCATCTAAAATAGTAAATTGCGGGATGGACAATAACATCCATTGCCGCATCCGCGAGAACTCGCTTTTCGCCCGTTTCGCCGCCTGGAAGCTCAAAAGCTCCGGAGCGGCGATCGTTTTCGGGAACGTGATACATCTGTACGGCGTTACCCGCGAGGCCTTTCTGAGAGACCGCCGCTGGGTACGGCACGAGGTTTGCCATGTAAAACAGTACAGGAGATACGGCTACAGGCGCTTTCTGTGGCGGTATGTGGTGGACTGGATCAGGGCCGGGTACTGGAACATCCCCTTCGAAAAAGAGGCCAGGCTGGCCGAAAATAACCCGCGGGAGCTGGACGGCGTGGAAATAACCTAAAGAATCGTTAAATCCATCCCACACATATAAAAAAAAGTTGCAACGCAGTTATTTTCCTTATTTTTACGTTACTGGGTTTATTAGGTTTATTTACTACGTAAAAGGATTGATCTTATGGTAAAGAAGGTCACAGAGGGCATTACCATCAGCGTGGAAACATTCTACCAGCCGGATTATTCCAATCCAATCGGGAGTGAGTTCATGTTTGCGTACCGCATCACTATTGAGAATAACAATACTTTCCCGATCAAACTGTTAAGACGCCACTGGTATATCATAGATTCGAATGGCTCACACCGCGAAGTGGAAGGCGAGGGCGTAGTAGGGGTTCAGCCGTTACTGGCGCCGGGTGAGAGTTATCAGTATGTTTCCGGCTCCAACCTGAGAACGGAGATCGGCAAGATGTACGGAACCTACCAGATGGAAAACCAGCTGAACAAGAAACTGCTGGAAGTAAAGATTCCCGAGTTTCAGATGGTAGTGCCGTTTAAAATGAATTGATTTTTTCCCTGTTGCTTTTTTAAGGCCGGTACCTGGCCTCATTGAATATGCTCATGATCTGCTGCATATTCAGCAATTTTTCCAATGTCACTTCCGGATGTTTTTTCATGTAGGCCTGCACAATGCGGTAGCCCGTGAATGCGCCTATCTGTCCCGGTGCTTCCGCCGGCATCCCCTGGGTAGAGGGGCCTTCACCGAGGTAACGGAGTATGTCCTGCCAATCGCCCGTATAGAGCAGTTTGTGCTGTATGAAGAACTGCCAGATCATTTCTTCATTTTCATTGCAGAAGTCCAGCTGCGCCTTCGTGTACCCCAGGCGCACTTCTTCCGGGGTATCGGGCAGCACCATTTCCAGGAAGTACTGCTGCCGTCCGAGGTCCAGCATCTGCTCTACGAGTTTGCTGCCTTCACTGCGCAGCGGAAAGTATTGCTGATGCAGCACTTTCATCACATTCGGCGCAATATATTCCGGGGTGAAGCGGCGGACGATGTAATCCGGGTAATCGGGCACCAGCCTGTACACCGGGAAATCCGCGCCCATATACATATCCAGTCCGATGCCGAGGGTGGAATCCACCGTTACCGCGCCGTAGTTGCTGATCGCCGAAATGAAGCTGACCACCCGGGGCGCCTTAAATGCAGGAAGGTAATAGCTGGCCAGCCGGAAAGATTGTGTGAGCGAACGCTCCACAGGTTCCATATCCGCGAAATGCGCTTCCACCGAATCCTGCAGATCGCGAAAGTCCCGGTTGCCAAGGAACTGCCGCAGCGGCACCTCCAGGTATTGGCTGGAATCTGACAACCCGCCGAAATTCATGATCTCCCGCAGATACACGGGCAGGAAGTCCGGATACTGTTCCGCCAGCAATTTTATGCCGCTCATCACGTTATTGGTATCGATCCGGAACAGCTGCTGATCGAAGCGTTCCACCGTTACATTAATGGGGATATGGCTCACATCGGGGACGTTCTTCCTGGCCTTGCAGGCGGTAAATATCAAAATGAAATAAAGCGGGATACATTTATTCAGGT
Source organism: Chitinophaga sp. XS-30 (assembly GCF_008086345.1). Lineage (NCBI taxonomy): Bacteria > Pseudomonadati > Bacteroidota > Chitinophagia > Chitinophagales > Chitinophagaceae > Chitinophaga > Chitinophaga sp. XS-30. The sequence continues at coordinate 1,511,642 of NZ_CP043006.1, forward strand.
AATTTCGCATCGCCTATAAAAACTTTAGAAATGGTAAAAATATTGCATCAGAACGTATTATCGAAATCTTTGATCCTTTTGTTTGCACTGGCAGCCATGGGCAGCAGCGCCAGTGCCCAGCGTTTCAGCGACCATGTTTCCGGCAATATCGGCCGCAAGGTGCGGCTCGGTTTCCGGCTGGACCCCGGCGGGTCCGTTATGCGCCCGCAGGACAACGGTGTAACCCGTAATGGCGGCAGGTTCTATTTCAGCTATGGCGTGCTGGCGGATTTTTATCTCGATGCCAACAGCAACTATGCGCTGGCTACCGGGCTGGGCATCAGTCACATGGGCAGTGTATTGAAATATGATGTGGGAAAGGGGCTGGACAAGTTCAGGGCTGAGCCCACCGAATATGATCTCCGCCTGCAGTACATCGAGATACCCTTTGCACTGAAGCTCAAATCCAATACCGCCGGCGGCATAGGCATATGGGGACAATTCGGCGCCTTTGCCGGTTTCCCGGTACGGGCCCGCGCCAATGTGATCAGCGCCCTGCAGCAATATGAAAAGGAAAATGTGCTGCAGGATATCAACCGCATCAATACCGGCATGCTCATTGGCGCAGGTATCGAATATCCTTTAACGGAAACGCTCACAGCCGTGGCCGGCTTCAACTTCCAGAACGGCTTTACCGATGTCACCAGGAACAAAAAGTGGGATGATGGAAGAGTGAATATGAATGTATTTGCTGTACGCCTGGGCGTTTATTTTTAGACAGGATTCACCGTAACTTTGCCCCATGAAAATATTTTTGGCCCAGCAGAACTACCACATCGGCAACTTCGAAGCCAATACGGCCCGGATCATTTCCGCTATTCAGGAAGCCGCGCAGCAGGGAGCCGACCTTGTGCTTTTCTCCGAGTTGTGCGTCTGCGGCTATCCGCCGAGGGATTTCCTGGAGTTTGAGGATTTCATCGCCAAATGTTATGCCGCCATAGACGAGATCAAAGCCCACACCGGCGAAGTGGCCGTATTGCTCGGCGCACCCTGCAGGAACCCCGTGAAAGAAGGTAAAGATCTGTTCAACGCCGCCTGGTTCCTGTATGAAGGAGAGGTACAGCAGGTGGTGCATAAAACCCTGCTGCCTACCTATGATGTGTTCGATGAGCATCGTTATTTTGAACCGGGATATGAATGGAAGGTGATCCCCTTCAAGGGAAAGAAGCTGGCCGTCACCATCTGCGAAGATATCTGGAACCTGGGCGACAATCCGCTTTACCGCATCTGCCCGATGGATCAGCTGATGGAGCAGCAGCCTGATGTAATGCTGAACCTTTCCGCATCCCCGTTCGATTACGATCATGATGAAAGCCGCAAAGAGATCATCAGGGCGAATGTGCGTAAATACCGGTTGCCGATGTATTACTGCAATACCGTAGGATCGCAGACGGAGATCGTGTTCGACGGCGGCTCCATGGTGTTTGACGCGCAGGGGAACATCGTAAAGGAGTTGCCTTACTTTGAGGAAGCCCTGGACCATGTGGAGCTGGATACGCTGACCGGTGGCGCCGGAGAGGCTGTGTCCGCCCATGCCACCGCCGATCTCTCGGCCCTGGAATTCGATCACAACATCCACCGCATTCATGACGCGATCGTACTGGGCATCCGTGATTATTTCGGGAAGATGGGATTCAAACAGGCCATCCTCGGCTCTTCCGGGGGGATCGACAGCGCGGTGACGCTGGCCCTGGCCTGTAAAGCACTTGGCAGGAAGAACGTGCGCGCCGTGCTGATGCCATCGCCCTATTCCACCGAACATTCGGTGGATGATGCCGTGGCCTTGTCGAAGAACCTGGAGAATCCTTACGACATCATCCGTATCAACAATATTTATGAGAGCTTCCTGGAAACGCTGGACCCTTATTTTATGGGGCTGCCTTTCAACGTAGCCGAAGAAAATACCCAGTCCCGCATCCGGGGAAACCTGCTGATGGCGTTGTCCAACAAATTCGGGTACATCCTGCTCAATACCTCCAATAAAAGCGAGCTGTCCACCGGTTACGGCACCCTGTATGGCGATATGGCCGGCGGTCTCTCCGTGCTCGGAGACGTGTACAAGATGCAGGTATATGCCCTGGCCCGCTACATCAACCGCGGGCGGGAGGTCATCCCGGTGAATATCATCGATAAAGCCCCTTCCGCCGAATTGCGCCCCAACCAGAAGGACAGCGACAGCCTGCCGGACTATGCCGTGCTGGACAGGATACTGTACCAGTACATTGAAAGACGCCAGGGGCCGCGCGAGATCATCGAACAGGGCTTTGATGCGGCACTGGTGGCAAGGGCGCTGAAACTGGTGAATACCAATGAATACAAGCGCAACCAGTTCTGCCCCATTATCCGCGTATCATCAAAAGCCTTCGGCGTAGGCCGCCGGGTGCCGATCGTAGGGAAATATTTGAGTTAAGGGAGAAGCCCGTTATCTTTGTCCAAATTCAACAGTAATAATGTTACAGGTACAATTTATTCGTCAAAACAAGGAATTGGTGCTGGAAAGGCTTGCGCTCAAACATTTTTCAGAGCCGGGCCTCGTGGAGGAGATCATAACGCTGGACGACCGGCGGAAGAAGCTGACACTGGAATATGATGAAACCCAGGCGAAAGTGAATGCGGCATCGAAGGAGATCGGAAAACTGATGGCATCGGGAGACAAGGCTGCCGCCGAAGCCCGCAAGCAGGATGTAGCGAACTATAAACAGGCCCTTGGCCCGATTGACGAATCATTGCGATCCACCGAACAATTATTGCAGGACACGCTTGTGAAGCTGCCCAATCTCCCCGGGCCGCAGGTGCCTGCCGGCAAAACGCCGGAAGATAATGTGGAAGTGTGCGGCGGTGGCAGCAAACCATCCCTGTATGAAGGGGCGGTGCCGCATTGGGACCTGGCAAAGACCTATGATCTGATAGATTTCGAACTGGGCAACAAGATCACCGGCAGCGGATTTCCCGTGTACAAGAACAGGGGCGCGCGGCTGCAAAGGGCCCTGATCAGCTATTTCCTGGACTATAATACCGCTAACGGCTACACGGAAGTAACGCCGCCGTATATGGTGAATGAAGCTTCCGCCTATGGCACCGGACAGCTGCCGGACAAGGAAGGGCAGATGTACCACGTAACAGCGGATAACTTCTACCTGATCCCCACCGCCGAAGTGCCGGTAACGAATATCTACCGGGACGAGATATTGAAGGAAGCGGAGCTGCCGGTAAAGATGACGGCCTACACCCCCTGTTTCAGAAGGGAAGCCGGCTCCTATGGCAAAGATGTGCGCGGGCTCAACCGCCTGCATCAGTTTGAAAAGGTGGAGCTGGTACAGCTTGTTCGTCCAGACCAGTCCTACGCCGTGCTGGAGGAAATGGTGGCCCATGTAGAGCAGCTGATCATTTCGCTTGGTTTACCCTACCGCATCCTGAACCTCTGTGGCGGCGATATGAGCTTTACCTCCGCACAGACCTACGATTTTGAAGTGTATTCCGCTGCGCAGGATAAATGGCTGGAAGTAAGCTCCGTGTCCAACTTTGAAAGTTATCAGACCAACCGGATGAAGATCCGTTATAAAGATGAAAACGGGAAGAACCAGCTGCTGCATTCCCTGAATGGCAGCTCACTGGCGCTGCCCAGGATACTGGCCTGCCTGCTGGAGAATAACCAGACAAAAGAAGGTATTCTGCTGCCGGAAGTGCTGCACCGGTATTTCGGAAGCGACCGCATAAGCAACGGATAAGGATAGATCATCGTATTAAATATAAAAGCGTACCGGCAAACCCGGTACGCTTTTTGGTTTTTTAATGTTATTTTACGGAAGGTCTTAAAATGCAAATTATGAAAACACTAGGTCTGATTATGCTGGTGGCTATTGTTCTGGCAGGTTGTGCCATGGGCCTTAACCCCAAGAATACCGCGAAAGTGGAAGCTGCTTTTGCGAAGTATGAGGAATCGGAGGGCAAATCCGTTTTTCGCGAAAAATGTGCAAAATGCCACGGGTACATGCTGCCCGAAACCCGCACTGCGGAAAAGTGGCCGAACATTCTTGACCGGATGGCGAAGAAAGCAAAGTTAACGGACGACCAGAAATCGGCCGTGCTGGCATTCGTGACCGCACATGCCAAAGCCTCCTGATTTGGGTGGCCCCGAACTTACCAAAGGCGGCTGAGGCCGCCTTTTTTATTGACATACCATTATATTTGTGCATGCGCCATTTCCTTCCCAATGGTAAACAGCTTGTCATCCGGCCGCCGGAGGTCCGCGATGCGCAGGGCTGCCTGGATTGTTTTCTGCAGCTCACGCAGGAAACGGACTTCCTGTTATACACGCATGAAGAAGCAAAAGCTTTTGACCTGCATGCGGAAGAGGCGTTCATCGCCTCTTATGTGAACCATCCCAATCATCTCTTCCTTGTAGCGGATGTGGAAGGCGAGATCGTTGGCACCCTGACGCTGAACCAGTACAAATTCAGAAAGCAGCAGCATACGGCGCTGCTGGGCATTGCCGTGCTGCATAAATACTGGAATATGGGCATTGGCAGGCGTTTGCTCACCGCGGCTATCCGATGGGTGGAAGAACATCCGTCCATTGCCGTGATCCATTTTGAAGTATTGGCCAACAATGAAAGGGCCATTCAGCTATACCGCAATTTCAACTTCTCCGAACATGGCCGCATTCCCCAGGCGATCCGGCAGCCCGATGGCAGCTGGGTGGACCTGGTGGTGATGAGCAAACGCATCAAACCCCTGTGACCCATGCAGCGATTCGAAGGTTTTTACAGTTATGATTCGCGGGACAATGTTCAGCAGGCGATAGTAACGGTATCGAACAAACGGGTAGAGATACACCTGAAAGATGCACATGGCAATCCGCGTGTGGTGCATTGGTACTGGCATAATGTGCAGAAGGGCCAGGGCCCCGATTGGCATCATACCGGTCTTCCGCAGCAAACCCTGCGCATAGCGGATACCGCCTTCGGAAACATCATGGAGAAGCAGCTGTCGAAGAAACGGCGTAACCCGGCGATCCCTTTTTTACTGGGGCTGGGCGCATTCCTGATCGCCTTGCTGCTGGCGGCTTATTGCTGGCTGATCCCTTTCCTGGCAGCACGCGCGGCGAACGCCTTGCCCGTGGAATATGAAGTGGAGATGGGAGAGCATGCCTACAATGCCCTGATCGGTGAATTCAAAGTCAATGATACACAAACGGTGAAGGTGAACCGCTTCTTCGAAGCATTGCACATCGCTTCGAAATACCCGGTAAAGATCACGGTGGTGGAGGAGGAACAGGTGAACGCCTTTGCGGTGCCGGGCGGGCATATTGTGGTGTTCACGGGGCTGCTGGACCGGATGTCGCGCCCCGAAGAACTGGCGGCCCTGCTGGCGCACGAGTTCTCCCACATCGAAAAACGCCATACCACCCGTTCCCTGTTGCAGGGGCTCGGCACCTATACGATGATCAGTCTTGTCTTCGGCGACCTTTCCGGCATTGCGGCCGTGGTGGCGGAGAACGCCCATACCCTCCGGCATCTCGAATACTCCCGCTCCCTCGAAAAGGAAGCAGATCTGAACGGGCTGGCACTGCTGGAAGCACGGCATATCAGCGGCGAAGGGTATATTCAATTGTTCCGCACGCTGCAAAAAGGAGCCGGCGCTGCACCTTCCGAATGGCTGAGCAGCCATCCGGACCTGGACAACCGGATCAGCTACGTGAAGGAACGGCTGAAAGATCCGCCTCCTGCAAAAATTTCCGGGGAGCTGGAAGCTATCTGGCTGGATATCAGCACGGGCCGTTGATTCCCCGGCCCGCAATTCCGTTACAGCATCATTCACCTGTTGACAGCGTCCAAAAAAATTACGAAATTAGCCCTCGATATGGATCGCTATGACCGACAAACACGCCTGAATGGTTTTGGGCCCGAAAAACAGGAGATGCTTTGCAATGCTGCCGTACTGGTAGTGGGAGCAGGGGGGCTCGGGGTGCCGGTATTGCAATATCTTACGGCAATGGGCGTCGGCACGATAGGGATCGTGGAGCAGGATACGGTTTCCGTGACCAATCTTCAAAGACAGGTGATCTATCGTACGGACGATGAAGGGAAACCGAAATTGCAGACGGCCATCTCCAGGCTGGAAGCCCTGAACCCCAATGTACAATTCAACCCTCATCCGGCTTATCTTTCAACTGCCAATGCATTGGAGATCATCGGGCAATACGACGTGGTGATCGACTGCAGCGATAATTTCGGCACACGTTATCTCGTGAATGATGCCTGTGTAATACTGGGCAAGCCTTTTGTATCCGGTTCCATTTTTGAATATGAAGGGCAGGTGAGCGTATTCAATTACAAAGGCAGCGCCACTTACCGTTGTCTTTTTCCCGTTCCGGGCGATGCGCCGGATTGTAATGCCATTGGCGTACTGGGCGTGCTGCCGGGTATCATCGGCTGTTACCAGGCCAATGAGACGGTGAAAGTGATCTGCGGGATAGGGGAACCGCTCACCAATCAGCTGTTAAGCATCAATATACTGGATAACATCCACCAGATCTTTACCTATCAGACGATATCCGCCAATCTCCGGATCAGCGAACTGCAGGATAGTTATGGGGACAGCGTGTGCGATCCCGTGACGATGGAGCTGCTGACCGTTAAGGAATTGCAGCAGTGGCTGGAGAACGGCCACGACTTCCTGCTGGTGGACGTACGGGAGAAGGATGAATGGGACATCTGTCATATTGATGGCGCCGTGCACATCCCCATGCGCCGGGTGGAAGCCTCCGTGTCCAGCCTCTCCAAGAAAAAACCGGTGGCGGTGATCTGCCATCATGGTATGCGCAGCAAGGCCGTAGCGCAGCTGCTCGTACAGGTGGGCTTCAGCGAAGTGTACAATGTTACCGGCGGTATTCATGCCTGGGCGAGTGAAATTGACCCGGGAATGGCCACCTACTGACCCCAAACTACTCATCTGGAATGAATTTTGCACTTTTCATCGTGACCGGTTGTTCGCCGGTTAAACCTTCTGTTTATCCTGCCGTCTCATTGTAAATCTTTTTTATGGCTCCTGTTCCCGAACACATACAACTGCAGCACCTGGGCTGGAGGGCGGGCTTTGGCGAAAGCCTCCCGGTGATCCGCACCTGGGCAAAAAAACGACGCCGGGAAGTCGTCCGGAAATTGGTCCTCGGTCCCGAATCCGCGCCGGAACCCGTACGGGTGGTAGATGAAACAGATCTGCCGGATTACAAAAAACTGCGGAACATGGGCGCCGAAGAACGGAGGGCCCTTCAACGCATGAACGCAAACGGCATTAAAGACCTGAATGTGCTGTGGACGCATGCGATGATCAGCAGCGCGCATCCGCTGCGGGAAAAAATGGGCCTTTTCTGGCATGGCCATTTCGCCTGCAGGACGCAGAACGTGCTTTTCAACCAGCAACTGCTGCAGGTCATCCGCCAGCACGGGCTGGGCAACTTCGGCACATTGCTGACGGAAGTATCCAAAACTCCCGCCATGCTCGCTTTCCTGAATAACCAGCAGAACAGGAAGCAAAGACCGAACGAAAATTTCGCGCGGGAGGTGATGGAGCTTTTCACCATGGGACAGGGCAATTACACGGAAAAAGATATCAAAGAGGCCGCGCGGGCCTTCACCGGCTGGTCCTTTGATGCAGCCGGACAATTCAGGTTCAGGAAGAATGTGCATGATGAAGGCAGCAAGACGATCCTTGGTAAAACCGGCCACTTCAACGGTGACGACGTGATCAAAATTCTGCTGGAGCAAAAACAGACCGCCAGGTACATTACCGGGAAAATATACCGCTACTTTGTCAATGAAGAACAGCCGGATGACAAGCATATCGCGCAGCTGGCGGACAAATTCTATCAATCGGGTTACGACCTCCGCGCGTTGATGCAGGAGATATTTACGGCGGACTGGTTCTATGATGAAAAAAATGTAGGTAGCCGCATCAAGTCCCCGGTAGAACTGCTGATCGGCCTGCGAAGGGCCATTCCCATGCAGTTTGAGCAGGAGGAGGCCATGCTGGTGTTCCAGCGCGTGATGGGGCAGACCCTGTTCTATCCCCCCAATGTGGCCGGCTGGCCGGGCGGGCGCAACTGGATAGACAGCTCCAGCCTCATGTTCAGGATGCGGGTACCGCAGATCATCCTCTACTCCCAGGAACTGAACATCAAACCGAAAGAGATCACCCCCGAAATGGAAGAAGGGCAGAACTACAGAATGACCATGCAGGTGAATGAATTCCTGAGACGGCAATATGCCCGTAAGGTGAATGCGAATATCGACTGGACAGCCTACATCGAAGGATACAAAGATGTGCCGCGGGAGCAGCTGGCGGACCAGATCGCACAATCCCTGCTGGTAAAGAACGGGAATATCGATAAACAACTGCTCGAAAAATATTCAGACAGCTCCAGCCGGGAGAACTATATCAAAACGGTGACCATCGATGTGATGAGCACACCGGAATATCAACTCTGTTAAATCTGCTTTTATGACCTTACATCTCAACAGGCGCCGGTTTTTGCAGGTAGGCTCGCTCGCTTCCGCCAGCCTGATGCTGCCCCGTTTCCTCAAAGCCATGGAGCAGGGAAATATGGTGCCCCCCGGCAATAAAGTGCTGGTGGTGGTGCAGCTCTCCGGCGGGAACGATGGTCTCAATACCGTGATCCCTTACCGCAACGATATTTATTACAAATTACGCCCGCAGCTGGGCATTAAACGGGAAAATGCGCTGGCGCTGAATGATGAACTGGGCATTCACCCTTCGCTGGACGCCTTCAAATCATTCTACGATGATGGTGCGCTGGGCGTGCTGAACAGCGTGGGATACCCGAACCCCAACCGCTCGCATTTCCGCTCCATGGATATCTGGCAAAGCGCCAGTGATGCCGAAGAGCACTGGAGCACAGGCTGGCTCGGCCGTTACCTGGATGTGCAGTGCAAGGACTGCGGAAAACCCACGCAGGCCCTGGAGATCGATGATACGCTCAGCCTCGCCATGAAAGGGGATGATGTAAAAGGCCTTGCCCTCACCGATCCCAACCGGCTTTTTGGCGCCAGCAATGCCAGGTACTTCCGGGAATTGCTGGAAAGGCAGCATGCGGACGAGCATCAGAATGTAGGCTATCTGTATAAAACGATGGCGGAAACCATGTCATCCGCTGCTTACATCCAGCAACAATTCAAAACGTACAAAAGTAGGGAATCCTATCCCAATTCCGAGCTGGGGCGCAATATGAAGACGATTGCCGAGTTGATCATGACAGACATCAATACCAGCGTGTATTACGTTTCACATGGCAGCTTTGATACGCACGTAGGGCAGGAAGGGCAGCAGAAACGTTTGTTCACCCAACTGAATGATGCGTTGAAAGTTTTTGTGAGCGACCTGAAAAAGAATCACCGTTTCCAGGATGTGCTGGTGATGACGTTCTCCGAATTCGGGCGGCGTGTAGGGCAGAACGCCAGCGGCGGTACGGATCATGGCACTGCGAACAACATGTTCCTGATCGGTGGCGGGCTGAAGGAAAAAGGAGTGCTGAATGAGGGGCCGGACCTGCATCATTTGCAGGATGGCGACCTGCAGTACAAAGTGGATTTCAAGAGCGTGTATGCCACCCTGCTGAAAAAGTGGCTGGGAGCGGATGACCGGATGATCCTGAAAAAGGAGTACGAACATTTGACCTTTATATAGCGGAGGGAATGCTGTATAGACCTTTCCGCAAAACGGCAAGAGGGTGTATCAAATGCGATACACCCTCTTTTTATTCTGGTACCTGATGGGTAGTTATTTCAGCGATGCGCAGGACCTTTGGTTATTCCTGATACATCTTCTCTTCCGTTTACCGTACAGCTTTATCGAATGCAGCTTTCGCTATTTGCGCGATAGTGGCTTCCCGCGTGGCTTCATCGGATTTTGCGTTCATCACATATACGACAACGGCAAGTTTCTGGCCATTGGGCAGGAGGATAATGCCGGCATCGTTGGTGGCGGCGGCAATGCCGTCCCTTGTGCCGGAGGTGCCTGTTTTATGGGCAACCTGCACGCCTTCCGGCAGCAGGCCCTTGAGACGTTTGGGACCGGTACTGGTTTTGAGCATGATGTCCCACAGAAAATCATTGCTGGTCTTTGACAATGCAGTGCCTTTGTTGAGGATGTCCAGCAGCTGCACCATGGCGGAAGGGGCGCAGAAATTGGTGAACTGTACATCCCATGCTGTTGCCATCTTTGCTTCACTGGCCACGATGGCGATCTCTTTTACGCCAAGGCCATGCACATAATCATTGATCACAGCTTCACCGCCGGCAAGGTCTATCAGGAAGTCGCAGGCGATGTTATCGCTCTGGGATACCATGTATTCCAGCAATTGCGCCAGCGTCTGGTCAATGTTGCCATCAGGGAAAGCATCCCGGAGCGGGCTCCAGGTATTCGGGACCATCCATTTCTTATCGATATAGATCTTCTGGTCCAGTTTGAGCTTGCCTTCATCTACCTGATGCAGAATGGCCATGGCGATGGGGAATTTGAAAACGCTCTGCATCGGGTACACGGGATCGTTCTGGAAGAAGAGGGTATCCCGGGTATCGAGGTTCATGATCCCTGCGCCTATTGTGCCGCCGGAGCGGGCTGCAATGGCCGCGATCTCGCTTCGCAGCGAATCGTTGAGTTTCGATGGGCTGGCAGCAGCGGCATCAGTAGAATCGGCGGAATTGTTTTTAGTGGCAGGCGCATTGCAGGCAGCCATCATCAGTAGTGTTACGGCGGATATCGCAGTCAGCTTCATATAGTCAGATTAACGGTGTTTGGGAGCATCAAGATAAAAAAAAGGTCATCACGATGTATCGCGATGACCAATATAATCTGGATTTTTTTCAGAAGACCTGTCAGGGATAATTCCTGTACACGACTTTAAAATATCCGTCCCTGATCTGTTTCAGACTTCCATCATCCAGGCTTACCAGTGTGCCGTTGAATTGCCCCACCACCACGGAATCTTTCAGTTCATGAATGGTCACGGTCAGTTCTCCGAACTGATCGTCCGCCGTGATCAGTTCGAACGAAGGATTCATTTCCATCAGCATGGCAGTGCCCGGCGTTGTGTTCCGGTACACGCCCGGAGTGATGGCCGGCAGCGGTGTGGTGACGCGGATATTGATCACATCTTTCTGATAGCTGTACCCGGTGATCAGCAGCTCCGCATGATCATTGTCCGGGTCCGTATCTGTGAGGATGCCGGGTGCATAATAGGCGCGATGGGTCTGCTCCGATAGCACTACTGCGTCATCCATTTTAAAGGAGATGAATTTACGCCGTGGCGCCACATCTTCGTCTGACTTGCAGGCGGCCAGCAGCAGCAGGGAAGCGATCACGCCTGTGATGGGCAAAGTCTTTGGCATAGGATAATACCGTTTTATGAATAACTATAACTTGTCGATCGATGTTTGCTTTTGTCTGCCGATGCGGTACAGGGTGTAACCCATTACAGCAAAGAACAGCACGCCGAGCAACTGGTAACCGCCGCTTCCCAGGAAACGGCTCAGTCCGTGTTCCGCATTTACTTTCGCCAGACCGCCAGCTACGTTGTCGTTCACCGAAAGGATCGCTACGATCACACCGGCTACGGCGCCGCCAGCTACCAGTCCTGTTGCAAAGAGGTTGCCCTTGCCCAGTTCTTCTTCCTCAGCGCTCAGCTGCACACCGGAACGCTTCTGTTTCCATTCCACCAGCCCGCGGATGGCGCCGCCGATGAAAATGGGGAGCGTGGTGGCCAGCGGAAGATATGCGCCTACGGCGAAGGACAGGGATTTCACACCGCAAAGCTCCAGGGTAATGGCGATGAATACGCCCACCAGCACAAACTGCCAGTCGAGGTTGAAGGACAATATGCCTTTAACCAGTGTCGCCATCAAAGTAGCCTGCGGGGCGGCATATTTTTCCGTACCAATAGCATGTTTGATGCCCTGTGCGGCCATTTCCGCTGTCGGCGTATCCAGTATATGCACCGTCCACCCGATCACCAGCGAAGATACGATCGCTCCGATGAATAACGCTATTTGCTGGTTTTTTGGTGTGGCACCCACGATATATCCTGATTTCAGGTCCTGCGAGGTGGCGCCGGCGTTGGCTGCCGCGATGCAGATCATGCCACCTACCACCAGGGCCATCGGTTCGAATACTTTGCCCGTCCATCCCACGGAAATGAAGATCAGGCAGGTGCCCATGATGGTAGCGATGGTCATGCCCGAAATCGGATTGTTGCTGCTGCCGATCAGGCCAACAATGCGACTGCTCACGGTTACGAAGAAGGCGCCGAAGATCACCACCAGCAGGCCTATCAGCAGCTTGTTCCAGATCGAGTCCCCCGGCAGCTGCGGCAGGAAGGCCATCAGCAGAATGAGGGCGATGCTGCCGAAGATCACCACTTTGAAAGAGATATCTTTTTCTGTTCTGGGCACGGCATTGGCCTGATTTTTTTCTTTGAGTGACCCGAGGCTGTCCCGGAAGGAAGATACGATGGTGGGGATGGTTTTCAGGAGGGTAATAAAACCGCCTGCCGCTACGGCGCCTGCGCCGATCTGTTTGACGTAGGCCTGGTAGATGGCAGAGGAGTAGTCCCCGAAAGTGCGGGTAGCCGGGTCCCATCCGCCGCTGCCGCCTGCGGTATTAAGGTCCGCCAGCATTCCGAGCTTTACCAGCTGGGCCGCGATCACCTCTCCCGGAATGAGTGAAGCCAGCAGGGGGATCAGGCAAAGCCAGGCCAGCACCCCACCAGCCACCAGCACCCCGGCGATGCGGGGGCCGATGATGTATCCCACACCGAGGTATTCCGGCGTGATCTCGCCGCTGACCTTTGCGGAGGGGAAAATTTTATTGGCCTGCCTTGTCATGAACGTCGGCACTTCGGCGATCACATGCAGTACTTTTTGCAACAGGGCGTAAGCCAGGGCAAAGCCAAGTCCAAGGAAAGCCGTTTTGGCGAATTCGCCGCCTTTTTCGCCGGCTTTGAGCACGGAGCCGCAGGCGGTACCTTCAGGGTATGGCAGGGTATCATGCTCTTTCACGATGAGGGAACGCCGCAGGGGGATCATCATCAGTGTGCCGAGAATGCCGCCGAAAATGGCGAGTATCAGGATGGTAACGTAATCGAAATAAGCTTCTCCGGTGCTGACACCCAGTTCATTAGCGGAGAGGAACAGGAATCCCGGAAGGGTGAACACTACCCCCGCAGCGATGGATTCCCCCGCGGAACCGGTGGTCTGAATGATGTTATTCTCCAGGATAGTGGTTTTGAAGAACTTCCGGCCCAGGGTGATGGCGATCACGGCGATGGGTATGGACGCCGAAACCGTCAGTCCCGCCTTGAGGGCCAGGTACACCGTGGCGGCGCCGAAGATCACGCCTGCAATACATCCGAGGAGGATGGATTTAAGGGTCAGTTCTTTCATTTTGACTTCCGGCGCTACAAAGGGCTTGAATTTGGTGGATGACATACAGGAAGTTGTTGGTGGATGGATTTTATTAATTTATATATTAAATATAGTGATTTTTAGCGGGGTGCAGATAAAAAATGCGGAGTTGACGGCTCCGCATTTTTTGTTATTGTGCATTCATCATTTTCTGTAACTGCTTGGTAAGGGCGAACAGGATAATGGATGCTATCCCGGCCATCGCTACAAAGAGCATGAAGAATTCATAATGGTTATTCATATGGTAACCCAGGAAAACGGTTGTTTTGCCATCCGGGTACAAAGCGCTCAGTTCGCCGGCCAGCTTGTTGGCTACGGCATTGGCGAGGAACCAGACGGCCATCAGCAGCGATGCGAATTTTGCCGGCGCCAGCTTGTTCACCAGGGCCAGGCCAATGGGGGAAAGGCAAAGCTCGCCCCAGGTATGCAAGGCGTACATGCTCACGAGGAACATCATCGTTACTTTGGTGCCCGGCGCTACGTCTTTTACCCCGAAGGCGATCACGAGATAGCCGACGGCCAGCAGCATGAGGCCGATGGCCATTTTGGTGGGGGAAGAGGGTTCATATTTCCCGAGCTTCAGCCAGATAAAGGCGAATATCGGGGCAAAGGCCACCACAAAGATCGAGTTGAGGGATTGGAAGGTGCTGGCAGGCAATTCTTTAAGGATGATATTGCCCTGATCACCTGTCAACAGGGAGATATTCAGGTAAACCACATAAGCTGATGCAGCGGCGAGCAGCAGGTAAATGATCACCCTTACGCCCTTGGGGTCTTCCTGCAGGTTCTTGTGCGCGCTTTTGAAAGTCTTGAACATCAGGTACAGGAAACCGGCGGAAAGAATGGAAACAAGCCAGGTCGGGATGTTTAGGTTCAGTTCGCGGTTGGTTTGTTCATCGGCAAAGAAAGTAAGGGAAGCGCCGGCTTGTTCGAATGCGGTCCAGAAGAAGATCACGAAAAAGGCGACGATGAATATCACGGCTACTTTTTTCTTTTCGGGTATCGTCAGTTTTTTATCGGTGAAGATCATGACGGCGATAGCCAGCACCGCCAGGAGCAACAGGTAGGTAAGGAAGGGGACCACGCGGGCGTCTGTGTACAGCATGCCTACCATGGCGCAGGACATTACGAAAAGGCCGATATACACCAGAACGGCCTTGCCTTGTTTGGCATCTGCAGGAGGAGTGCCAAGCGGGGTGCCATCCGGACGGCGGAGGTAATGGTCTTTCAGCCAGCGGAAGGTGATCACGCTCAGCAGCATGCCGATACCTGCTGCCAGGAACGACCATTTGAAATCAGCGGGATTGCCGGTGTCGCCTACAGCGCCGCAGATAGCAGGCCCCAGGGCGCCACCCACATTGATACCCATATAAAAGATGGTATATGCGGCATCTATCCGCCGGTCACCCGGATTATAAAGCTGACCCACCATGGAGGAAATGTTCGGCTTGAAGAAGCCATTCCCCGCAATGATCACGCCCAGACCGGTAAAGAACAGAAAGGTGGAAAGGTCCGGAGAGGTATTGTACACCGATGCACAGCCAAATAATATAAACTCGCCCAGCGCCATCAACAGGCCGCCGACGATGATAGACCGACGGTTGCCCCAGTACCTGTCTGCCACGAAGCCGCCGATCAGCGGGGTGAGATAGGAAAGGCTGGTGTAGCTGCCGTATAAACTTGAAGCAAACGCTTTGTCAAAAGCCAGGGCTTTGGTAAGGAAAAGCACGAGAATAGCTCTCATGCCGTAATAATTGAAACGTTCCCACATTTCCGTGGTAAACAATACGTATAAGCCCTTCGGATGGCCTGTTGATGCTAGCTTCGCATTCATAAATGGTTAGTTTGATTTAGTTGATTTCTCTTTGATAAGCAGTTTCTGTGAAAATAAATGCGGCAATATAAAGAAAATCAGGTATCCCGGTGAAAAAACTGGCTTTTTTGGGTTTACTTTGCAAAAAATTTTCCGTTTGCAACTTTGTTGCCTTGCAACCGGGATCCCCTCATGTTATTACTTTTCAATCCATTATGAAGATTTTACTTTTAGGTAGTGGTGGCCGGGAACACGCCCTGGCATGGAAAATAGCACAAAGCGCTGCCTGTGAGCAGTTGTACATTGCCCCCGGAAATGCGGGCACGGCGGCGCATGGCACGAATGTGAACATCGCCGTGAATGATTTTGAGCAGATCAGGTCGTTTTGCATCGATCATCAGATAGATATGCTGGTGCCGGGTTCCGAAGAACCGCTGGTACTGGGCATTTATGATTTCTTCAAGTCGGATGACGCCCTGCGGCATATCCCGGTGATCGGCCCTTCCAAAGAAGGCGCGCAGCTGGAAGGCAGCAAGGCTTTTGCCAAGCAGTTCATGCAACGTCACCATATTCCTACCGCCTCCTATCGTGAATTTGACGACAGCAGCTTCGAGGAAGGCCTGGCTTACCTCCTGCAGCATCCCGTGCCCATCGTGCTGAAGGCAGACGGCCTGGCGGCAGGCAAGGGGGTGGTGATCACCTCTGCTTATGAGGAAGCGGCAGCGGAATTTGAAGGCATGATCAAATCGGCCAAGTTCGGGGATGCCGGCAGGAAAGTGGTCATAGAGCAGTTCCTTACCGGGATCGAGCTTTCCGTTTTTGTGCTGACAGATGGCAAAAACTATAAGATATTGCCTACGGCAAAGGATTATAAACGTATCGGAGAAGGAGACACCGGCCTGAACACCGGTGGCATGGGCGCGGTATCCCCGGTGCCTTTTGCGACTGACGCCTTCATGGAGAAAGTGGAAAATACCATTATCCGCCCTACAGTTGAGGGATTGCGCAAAGAAGGCATTATCTATCAGGGCTTTATTTTCTTCGGGCTGATCAATGTGGAGGGTGAACCATTTGTGATCGAATATAACTGCAGGATGGGGGACCCGGAAACGGAAGTAGTGATCCCGCGCCTGCAGAACGATCTGCCGGAGTTGTTCACCGCGGTGCAGCAGGAACGGCTGGATACCATGCAGATAGCGGAAGACCCGCGCGCTGCGGCAACGGTCATGCTGGTCAGCAAAGGTTATCCGGAAGCCTATGAGAAAGGCAGGGAGATCACCGGCATACCATTGCCGGCGAAAGACCAGCTGGTATTCCATGCAGGCACCAGGGCGGCTGATAATAAAGTGCTGACGAATGGCGGCCGGGTGATGACCGTTACATCTTTGGCAGGCGATTTGCGGATAGCGCTCGCTCACTCCAGACAGACGGCAGAAGACATTCAGTTCGAGGGCAAGTACTACAGGAGAGATATTGGATATGAGTTCATTAGCTGATGAACTTCGTAGAGGGATCAGGGATAGATAAAAAACGCATGTTGCAGCTGTGGCATTTAATTCGCGTACCTGCTTGAAAAATCCGATAATTGCATCGTATATTCGTTAGAATTATTCATTTTTGTATTCAAATATTTTTGACCGTATCAAACAATGGGCTTCTTTAACTTTTTAACTCAGGAGATTGCAATAGACCTTGGAACCGCCAACACGCTGATCATTCACAATGATCAGGTGGTTGTGGACGAACCTTCCATTGTGGCTATAGAAAGAGCCAGTGGCAAGATCGTTGCTGTGGGCAAAAAGGCGATGATGATGCACGAGAAGACGCATGAGTACCTGCGTACCATCCGCCCGCTGAAGGACGGTGTGATCGCGGACTTCAATGCTGCGGAAGGCATGATCCGGGAGCTGATCAAAATGATATATCCCAAGAAGCCCCTGTTTGCGCCCAGCTGGAGAATGGTGATCTGTATCCCTTCCAGCATCACGGAAGTGGAGAAACGTGCAGTGCGCGATTCCGCGGAACAGGCGGGCGCAAAGGAAGTGTACCTGATCCATGAGCCGATGGCGGCTGCCCTCGGTATAGGCATAGATGTGGAAGAACCCGTAGGTAATATGATCATCGATATCGGAGGCGGTACCACCGGCATCTCCGTGATCGCCCTGGCGGGTATTGTTTGCGATCAGAGCATCCGTATCGCGGGCGATGAATTCACAGCGGATATCATGGAAGCGCTGCGCCGCTACCATAGCCTGCTCATTGGTGAGAGAACAGCAGAGCAGATCAAGATACAGATCGGTTCCGCACTGAAGGAACTGGACAATCCGCCGGATGAGATACCCGTTAACGGCCGTGACCTTGTAACCGGCATACCCAAACAGATCATGGTCTCCTACCAGGAGATCGCGGAAGCCCTGGACAAATCCATCTTCAAGATAGAAGAAGCCATTCTGAAAGCGCTGGAAACAACACCGCCCGAGCTGGCATCCGATATTTACCGCCGCGGCCTGTACCTTACCGGTGGCGGCGCCCTGCTCCGGGGGCTGGACAAACGCCTTTCCCAGAAGATCAAACTGCCTGTGCACGTTGCGGACGATCCGTTACGCGCCGTGGTGAGAGGAACCGGCATCGCCCTGAAACATATCGGCAAATATCCTTTCCTGATGCAATAAAAATACTGGTACGGCCCCGCACACCCGGGGCCTGCCGTTTACCCGGAATCCTTACATTCGAATCAAGTGCGAAACCTGATCATTTTTTTAAGGCGGTATTTCAACTTCTTTCTGTTTCTGCTGCTGGAAGTGATCTGCTTTATTTTCGTATTCCGGCATAATAACTTTCAACGCACGGTGTACCTCAACTCTGCCAACAACCTCAGCGGCAGGTTGTATTCCCGGTACAACGATGTCACCTACTATTTCCACCTGCAGACCACGAACGACAGTCTCGTCAAAGAGAACACCATACTGCGGAACGAGCTGCTTTCGAGTTTTTCCGCGGCCGATACCGGCAGCACGGTCCGGTTCGATACCCTCCGGCGGTTCAGCAATGATTCCGCCCGCAGGCTGCTGGGTGTTGAGGCCCGCAAATTCCTTTATCGCGAAGCCAAAGTGATCAACAATTCCGTGAACCGGGAGATCAATACCGTTACCATCCGCCGGGGAAGCAAGCACGGCATCCGGCAGAACATGGGCGTGGTCAGCTCTACGGGCATCGTAGGCGTGGTGCGGAGCGTTAGTGAGAACTATGCGGTAGTGGTATCCCTGCTCTACAAATCATCCGCTTCGGCTACTTCCAACTTCGGTGTCAGCGCCAGGCTGCGCCGTTCCGGCGAGATCGGCACGGTGTACTGGGACGGCGACAATGCGGCCTATGCACAAATGAAGGACATCCCGCGCAGCGCCATCCTGCAAAAAGGAGATACGATCGTTACCAGCGGTTTCTCCGCATTCTTCCCGGAAGATATTCCCATCGGGTACATCGATACCTTCCGGGTGTCCGACCGGTCCAGCACCTCTTACAGTATCCGGCTGAAACTGGCGACGAACTTTTATAACCTGCAATATGTGTATGTGATCGAAAATCTGCTGCGTGATGAGCAGACGAAACTGGAAGATTCAACACGCAACCTGCTAAAATGAGCTTACTGTTAAAAAATATCATCCGTTTCATACTGCTGATCCTGTTCCAGGTGCTGGTGCTGGATCAGATATTGATACATCAGCTGGTGAACCCGTACCTGTACATGCTTTTCATCCTGCTGCTGCCTTTCAACCTGCCCCGGCCCGCCGTGCAGTTGCTGGGCCTGTTCCTTGGCCTTACGCTGGATATGTTCTCGGACACGATGGGCCTGCATGCGGCAGCCTGTGTGTTCATCGCCTATCTGCGCCCTTTCATTCTCAATATCCTCTCCCCGCAGGGTGGCTTTGAGGTGATCCAGCGCACCCCGTCCGTGACCAGCATGGGCACTTCCCAATTTGCTATTTACGTGTCTATCCTTGTTCTGTTGCACAACATCGTATATTTCTGCCTGTCCGTTTTCAGTTTCGCTGATCCCCTGTACCTGTTGATCAAGATCCTGTTATCCACAGCGGTCAGCCTCTTTCTTGTGCTGATATATGAGTTGTTGTTCTTTAGCAGGAAATAAGTATATTATGACATTAATTCAGGAACCTGCATGTCTGTTTACAATCAGCCCAGAAAGAGAATTATCCAGTTGATCATCCTTGGCATGGTGTCGCTCATCGTGGTGAGGCTGTTTTTTTTGCAGGTCATCGAAACGAAATATTCCAAGCTGGCGGATGCCAATGCCGTATTGAAGAAGGTGATCTATCCCAGCCGCGGCATTATTTATGACCGGAACGGGCGGAGTATTTTGCGGAATGAAGCGATGTACGACCTGGTGGTGACGCCTTCCAATGTAAAAAAGATCGATACCGCCTATCTCTGCGATATATTGGGAATTGACGGGGAAGAGTTCCATAAACGTATTGTTGATGCTATCGTCAGGAATGGCCGTGTACGCCAGTCCGTTTTCGCTTCCCTGCTCACGCCGGAGATGTATGGACGCCTGCAGGAGAGCATGCACCGCTTTCAGCCGGGGTTTGAACTGGTACTGCGGCCGGTGCGGTCCTACCCCTATGGTGTGGGAGCGAATTTCCTCGGGTATATCAGCGAAATATCCCCGCAGTTGCTGAAAGATCCTTCCGGCGCCTACAGCGCTTATCACCAGGGCGATTACATCGGCGCAACCGGGCTGGAGAAAACATATGAGAGCATTTTAATGGGGCAGCGGGGTATCCAGTACCTCATGAAAGATAACCTGAACCGCCCGCAGGGCTCATTGGAGAACGGGGAGTTCGATACGGTCGCCATCGCCGGAAAAAACCTGCGGCTCGCGCTGGATATCGAACTGCAGGTGCTGGGAGAAAGATTGATGAGGGGCAAGGTAGGCAGTATCGTCGCTATCGATCCGCAAACCGGCGGTATCCTGGCCATGGTCAGCGGTCCTTCCTTTGACCCGAATCTGCTGTCCGGCTCCTTCCGGGCAAAGAACTTCAACAAATTGTATGTAGATACGACGAAGCCGCTGTACAACCGTGCTATTCAGGCCGCTTATCCACCCGGTTCAACATTCAAGCCTATTACGGGCCTGATCGGCCTGGAAATGGGCGTGATCACGCCTTCTTTCGGGTTCAACTGCCTCGGCGGATATGGGTTATGTGGCCGTTTCAGCCGTTGCCTGCACAGCAATTTCGGCCATGCGGCCAATATACGGCTGGCCCTCGCCAACTCGTGCAACTCCTATTTCATGCATGTGTACCGGCTGTCTGTTGATGCAGGCAAATGGGGAGGCGTCATGAAAGGGCAGGCGAAGTGGACGGAATATTTAGAAGCCATGGGCTTCGGACATCGTCTCGGAATAGATATCCCGAGTGAGCTGGGCGGTATTATACCGGATACGGCCCGAATGAACAGGCGATATAATAATTTATGGAATTCCTGTTCCGAAATGTACGTGGGGATGGGCCAGGGGCTGTTGGGCGTTACGCCTCTGCAACTGGCAAATGCCATGTGCATCATCGCTAACCGGGGGCATTATTATATCCCGCACTTTGTAGAGAGTATCGATGGGGATAATTCAGACATCTTGCATAAGTACAAAGAGCAACACCAGGTAGCGCATATTTCCGACGAGGCATTCAATTCAGTGGTGCTGGGACTGGAAGATGTGGTAACACAAGGCACAGCACGCGGAGCGGCCATTGACGGAATTATCGTATGCGGCAAAACCGGTACTGCGGAAAACAAAGCCAGGATCAACGGGAAGATCGAAAAACTGAAGGATCACTCTTTGTTTGTAGGTTTCGCACCGCGGGACAATCCGAAGATAGCGATTGCAGTGATCGTGGAGAATTCCGGCTTCAGTACAACGTACGCGGTACCTATCGCCAGCATCCTGATGGAAAAATACCTGACGGATTCAATTTCGGCGAAACGCAGGCCCGTTCTTCAACGGATGTTGGAGGCCACTACCATGTCGCCTGAAATGAAAGCAAAATCGAAACTTGATTCGTTGAACAGTGTGAATTACGGCGTAACCGTGGGAGAAGACCTGTTGAACAAGATCATCTCAAAATAACCGACAAATGAACCGCTCACAAGCGAAGCTGACAGCAGGAATCGACTGGCCCATATTCGGGATGTACCTTGCACTGGTGCTGATCGGGATAATGGCCATCTTTGCGGCGGAATACCGGGAAGGGGATGATATCATCCGGAACCTCCTGGGGCAGAACAAGAACTGGGCCCGGCAGGCGCTCTGGTTCGCGGTGTCTATGGTACTGGCGGCGGGCATCTGGCTGACGGACAGTAAATTCTTCACGGCAACGGCCAATCTGTTGTATGCCTTCGGGATATTGCTTTTATTGCTGGTGCTCGCCATGGGGACCGGCGTGAAAGGCTCCAACTCCTGGCTGGAGCTGGGCGGTTTCCGTTTCCAGCCGGCGGAGCTCACCAAGCTCTGTACGAACCTCGCGCTGGCAAAATACCTGTCATCGCTTGAAACGGATTTCAGCAAGTTGCGTTCCCGGTTGATCGCGGCTGCCATGGTGCTTTTCCCCTTTGGGATCATCATTCTGCAGAATGAAACCGGCCTGGCGCTGGTGTACCTGGCTTTCTTCCTGGTGATGTTCCGTGAAGGCCTGCCAGGTATTCTGCTGGTCATCGCCTTTTCTGTGGTCATCCTCGTACTGTCGGCCCTGCTGGTAGACAAGTTTATCCTGTTGTACATATTCTCGGGCATTGCCGCACTGGTGATCTATTTCAGCCGGCGGGAGATCCGGCGCAAACGGTCCAGGATGGTGCTGATATTGACGATATGGGCTTTTTGTTCGGGATTTGTAATGTTCATAGTGCCTTTCATCTTCACTAAAGTGCTGAAAAATTACCACGTGCGCCGCATTGAGGTGATGCTGGGCAAGGAGAACGATCCCGAGGCTACTTACAACACCCGCCAGAGCATGATTGCCATCGGCTCCGGGGGATTCTGGGGCAAAGGGTATCTCAAAGGCACACAGACCCGGTTTGATTTTGTGCCGGAACAAAGTACGGATTTCATCTTCTGCACCATAGGCGAAGATTTCGGCTTCGCCGGCAGTTTCCTCTTCCTGGCCATTTATGTAGCCCTGCTCTTCCGGATCATCCAGGTGGCGGAACGGCAACGGTCCACTTTCAGCCGCGTATATGCGTACGGGGTAGCCAGCATTATCTTTTTGCATCTTTCCATCAATATATCCATGACCATCGGCTTAGCCCCGGTGATCGGTATTCCGCTGCCCCTCGTGAGTTACGGCGGCTCTTCGCTGATGACCTTTACCATGCTGATATTTATTATGCTGCGGCTGGATGCGGACAGGCAGATGGTTTTACGATAAAGCCGTACTTTTGCCGCATGGCTCGCATTATTCCCCTGTCTGAAGGCAGTTTTACAGTAGACGGCACCAAAAGCTTCGTTCCCTTCGATGAACAGCAAGATTCCCTGAAAGACCGTAACAGCGGTTCTTTGCTCGTGGAGATCCAGCCTTTCCT
Source organism: Chitinophaga sp. XS-30 (assembly GCF_008086345.1). NCBI lineage: Bacteria > Pseudomonadati > Bacteroidota > Chitinophagia > Chitinophagales > Chitinophagaceae > Chitinophaga > Chitinophaga sp. XS-30. Next base: position 1,534,562 of record NZ_CP043006.1, read on the forward strand.
GGTGATCACGGACCGCGATATCCTCCTGCTGGATACCGGCCTCGGCTTCCGCACCGCGGACGGGGTGCTGCAATTGCACCAGAACCTGATCAACAACGGCATCAACCCTATGGAAGTCACCAAAGTACTGATGAGCCATCTGCATAAAGATCATGCCGGTGGTATCAGCGTGGAAGACCCGGTGACCGGTGAACGCTCCCTGAGTTTCCCCCATGCCACGTATTATGTGAACCGGGAGGAACTGGAATATGCTTTTGCGAATGACGGTAAATCTTACCTGAAGGCTGAAATCGACCTGTTGGCGAAGCGGGACAATGTGGTGATCACCGATGGGAATGGCAGTATTGACGGGTATATCCACCATGAAATGACCGGGGGGCATTGCCCTTATCACCAGGTATTCCTTATTGATGACGGGGAGGATAAAGTATTCTTCGGCGGCGATGTGGCGCCGCAGATATCGCAGATGAAAAGCCGTTTTGTGGCGAAATATGATTACGATGGAAAGCGCAGTATGGAATTACGCCAGGAGTTCATGGAGCGGGGCAAGGCAGCGGATTGGACCTTCCTGTTCTATCATGATACGAAACTGCCCACAACGAAGTTCTAGGGCCGGTTCTGCCGTTTGATCATCTTATTGTCCCGGCGTTCCTTCATCTGCCGGATCATCATATTCCGGAATTCCCTTTCCGAGCGATAGAGGATGCCTACTTTGCGGGCGGGGATGGCTTTCAGGAATTCCTGTTTGTAGCGCGTCTTGATATCCAGCATCTTCCTTTCATATCCCAGTTCTTTGTCCAGCGCAGCTGCCGCTACTTTATCATCTGTGCGGGGTTTTCCTTTCAGCTCCTGGGTTTTGCGCTTGCGTTCGGCGATCAGCTGGTTCACCTCATGGGTGTATTTGTTGTAGAGCGGCCAGAATTTCTGCGCCTCTTCCGGCGTAAGGTCCAGCTCCCTGGAAATATAGGCGATCTCCAGTGACTTGATCTTGTCCTGCTTGGATTGTGCCTCCTTTGCATTGTCCTGCGCCAGGGTCACCTGTGCAGGCAAAAGCATGATGCAGAGCAATCCGGAAAACAGCCGGATCAATAAACCTGGTTTCATATTTTTAGTTGAACGGAACATCTTTTAACAAGTTATCTTCCAGTATTTCTTCGATCTCTTCAGCGGAAAACTCCTCCGGCAGCGCAATGTCCGGAAGATTAACCGTTTCTTCATTCACTGATGCATTGGCGAAGATATTTTCAGTATCGAAAGCATCTGTGCGGAACTGCAGGTAATCTATGATCTCCTGGTCGCTCAGCTGGGCCAGCTGCTTGTCCAGCGATTTTGTGCCGAATTGTTTGGAAAGCAGTACAGCGCCGATGCTGATGGCGCCGGCAATAGCTGCGGCCACCAGGCATTTTTTATACAGGCGAAGCCTGCGGCCCATTTTTACCACCCTGCCCGGAGGCGCTTCCAGTTTGCGTGCAGACACGTTGCGGGTGAGCGCATCAAAATACCCATCTTCTACCGTGAAAGGCGACTGGCGGGGAATAGCAGCCAGGAAAGGGGATAACTCAGCCAGTTCGGCGGTTATTTCCTCTTTTTTTTCCATGGCACGGATCTGTGCCATCATTTTGCCCGGGAAATCCTCAAAATATTCGCCCGGCACATCGAATTCAGGAGCCGGGCCCAGCGCATCAAGCCCCGGAGCGATCTCCCGTAATTCCTTTCCGATATCATTCCCTTTGTTCATATAAATAAGACGGCAATTGTCGTCAATGGTTTAAATCAGCGTTCTTCATGAATTCTTCCACTTTTTTCACGGCATGATGGTAGGAAGCTTTCAGCGCCCCTTCCGATGTATCAAGCACATGGCTCATCTCTTCATAGGGCATTTCCTCATAATACCTGAGGGAGAAGACCGCCCGCTGTTTCTCCGGCAGTGAAAGGATCGCTTTTTGCAGCTTCCATTCGATCTTTCCGGCGTCGAAATGGCTGTCTGCCTGAAGTTTATTGCTCAGGCCGGACTCCACGTCCGAGAGGGAAATGGCGGCCTTCCGCTTCTGCTGCTCCAGGAAAGTGAGGCACTCATTCGTGGCGATCTTGTACAACCAGGTATAAAGGCGGGCATCCTCCCGGAAGTTCCCGAGGCTCTTCCAGACCTTAATGAACATATTCTGCAATACATCGTTTGCATCCTCATGATCGATGACCAGGCGCCTGATATGCCAATACAACCTTTCCTGGTACTTCCGCATGATCAGCGTAAATCCCTTTTCTTTTGTTTCAGGCTGCCTGTATAGCGACAGTAGTTCGTTATCTTCTTGCGATACAGCCATAAATGGGTAGACAGTGAAAAAGACAGATCCCCGGTGGAATAAGCATTTGTTAAATATATCAAATTCCATGGATACAAGCTCCCTTGAAAAAGAAAAACCATCATTGAGATGGTTTTTATTGTAAAAGGTTTAATCGCCTGTAAAATTTAACTTTTCTTCCGGGCCATGGCCTTGAGGGCTGCTTCTACGATCTGGGGAGTATCCAGCCCGTATTTTTTCAGCAGTTCCAATGGCGTGCCGCTTTCCCCGAAAGTATCTTTTGTGCCGATGTATTCGATGGGGATGGGCATATGGCGTGCGGCTACCTGTGCCACGCTGTCTCCCAAACCGCCGAGCACATTATGTTCTTCCGCGGTAACGGCGCAGCCGGTTTTGGTGATGGATTTGAGGATGGCCTCTTCATCCAGCGGCTTGATGGTGTGGATGTTGATCAGTTCTACGCTGTAACCCTGTTCTTCCAGGATGCGGCCGGCTTCCACGCATTTCCATACGAGGTGCCCGCAGGCAAAGAGGGTAACGTCCGTTCCTTCGCTGAGCACCTGGGCCTTTCCGATCTCGAATGGCTGGTCTTCCGGGGTGAAGTTGGGCCATTTCGGACGGCCAAAACGGAGATATACGGGACCTTCATAGTCAGCAATAGCTATGGTGGCTGCTTTGGTCTGGTTGAAATCACAAGGCACGATCACGGTCATCCCGGGGAGCATCTTCATCATACCGATGTCTTCCAGGATCTGGTGCGTAGCCCCGTCCTCACCGAGGGTAAGGCCGGCATGGGATGCGCAGATCTTCACATTTTTGCCGGAATAGGCAACTGACTGGCGGATCTGGTCATATACGCGGCCGGTGGAGAAGTTGGCAAAAGTAGTGGTGTAAGGTATTTTGCCGCCGATGGTAAGGCCCGCGGCCACACCGATCATATTGGCTTCTGCAATACCGCATTGAACAAAGCGGTCGGGAAATTCCTTGATAAAGGCCTGGAGCTTCATGGAGCCCAGCAGGTCTGCTGTCAGCGCGATGACGTTCGGGTTCCTGCGACCCGCTTCCAGGATGCCCTCGCCGAATCCGCCGCGGGTTTCCTTTTCATTCAGTACTTGTATGTCTTTTACCATTATGCCTGAGATTTGTGCCGCAAAGCTAGTAAAATAAAAAAATTAATTGTTCAAAACCCTGTCGCGCAGCGCTACTTCCCATTGCCAGGCTGTGCGCATCATGTCTTCGATACCGGATTCCGGCACCCAGCCCAGTTTTTCCCGGGCTTTGGTATTGTTGGCGTAGATGGCGATCACATCCCCGGGGCGGCCTTCACCCAGCTCATAGTTCAGTTTGAGGCCGGATACCTTTTCGAATGCCTGGATGGCTTCCAGCACTGTTACACCATTGCCTGTGCCGAGGTTGAGCACCTCGCAGTTCTCCGTATTGCGGCTTTCCAGCAGATACTGGAGCGCTTTGGTATGGGCATTGGCAATGTCCATCACATGGATGTAATCGCGGATGCAGGAACCGTCGCGCGTAGGGTAATTGGTGCCGAAAACGGTCATTTTAGGCAGTTTGCCGATAGCCACCTGCGTGATCACCGGCACGAGATTGTCCGGCTTGCCCAGCGGCAGCTCCCCGATCAGTGCGGAAGGATGCGCGCCTACGGGGTTGAAATAACGCAGCAGGATGCTTTTAGTGCTGTTCACCCGGCTGTAGTCCTCAATGATCTGTTCACCCATCTGCTTGGTGCGGGCGTATGGGGACTGGGCTTCGCCGAGCGGGGTTTCTTCCACCACGGGCAAAGCTTCCGCATTGCCGTACACGGAACAGGAGGAGGAGAACACAAAATTGGGGATGTTGAATTCCTTGATGCATTTCAGCACATTCACCAGGGAGGTAATGTTGTTCTGAAAGTAGTACAGGGGATCATTTACGGATTCCCCTACGCTTTTGAGCGCTGCAAAATGGATCACACCGATGATATCCCTGTTCTCGTGGAAAACCGCATGGGTATCCTCCAGGTTGCAAAGGTCCACTTTGTAGTTGCGCACTTTTTTACCGGTGATCTTTTCCACCCCTTCCAGCAACTGCGTAGAGCTGCGGATATTGCTGTCTACGGATACTACTTCAAATCCATGATTGATCAGATCTACGATGGTATGGGACCCGATGTATCCACACCCGCCGGTGACGAGGACTTTTTGCATTTTTTATCAGTTAGATTATATGAGGTAAATGTAATCGTATTCCTTATGATATCGTCCGCTCCGGCTGCGTGCTGAACGGGCCGGTTATCTGATCAGGTTCATCAGGTACTGTCCGTACCCGCTTTTTACGAGCGGTTTGGCCAGTTTTTCCAGCTGTGCCTTATCAATGAACCCTTTTCTGTAAGCGATCTCTTCTATGCATGCGATCTTGATGCCCTGCCGTTGTTCGATCACCTGTACGAACTGGGAGGCCTGCATGAGCGAGTCGAAAGTGCCGGTATCCAGCCAGGCGGTGCCGCGTGGCAGGATGGAAACTTTAAGGTTGCCCCTGCGGAGGTATTCCCTGTTCACATCTGTGATCTCGTATTCCCCGCGCGGGCTGGGCTGCAGGTCCCGGGCGATGTTCACTACTTCATTATCGTAAAAATAGAGTCCCGGCACGGCAAAGGATGATTTGGGCTTTTCCGGTTTCTCTTCGATGGACACGGCTTTCATGTCCGCATCGAACTCCACTACGCCGTAACGCTCCGGGTCGGATACCTGGTACGCATATACGATGCCGCCATCAGGGTTGACGTTATTGGCCAGCTGCGTGCCGAGGCCCGCGCCGTAGAATATATTGTCCCCCAGTACCAGGGCCACATTGTCGTTGCCGATGAAATCTTTCCCGATCACGAAAGCCTGGGCCAGTCCGTTTGGCACCGCCTGCTCCGCATAAGAGAGCTGCAGGCCGAACTGGCTGCCGTCCCCGAACAGCCGCTGGAAAGCGGGAAGGTCATGAGGGGTGCTGATGATCAGGATCTCCCGGATACCTGCCAGCATCAGCGTGCTCAGGGGGTAGTAGATCATCGGTTTGTCGTACACCGGCATGATCTGTTTGCTGATGGCGTAGGTAATCGGATGCAGGCGCGTTCCGGACCCTCCGGCGAGAATAATTCCCTTCATGAATAAAAGCGAGTTTTGGAGGCACAAAAATAGGGGAGGTGGGCTATTTGTCCTAGTAATGCGCAAAAAAATTAGCAGATACGCATAAAATTAACGGTGTTTGGCGGTAAACAGGGTTCAAACGGCAGAAAAAAAGGCTGACAGCACAAGCAGGATGCCGGAATTGGCGGGCTTGTGCTGTCAGCCTCGTATGAAGTGATTATTATATGAAGAGGTCTACAATGAAATACACCCCTGCTGCCAGCAATGCGCTGATGGGAATAGTGAGTATCCATGCCCAGAGCAGGTTCACGGTAACGCCCCAGCGAACGGCGGAGAGCCTTTTGGTAGCACCCACCCCGATGATGGCGCCGGTAATAGTATGGGTGGTGCTCACGGGGATACCAAAGCTTTCCGTGAGGTAGAGGGTAACAGCACCGGCTGTTTCCGCGCTCACACCTTCCAGCGGGGTTACCTTGGTGATGCGGGTGCCCATGGTTTTCACGATCTTCCAGCCACCGCTGAGCGTACCCAGGCCTATGGCGATAAAGCAGGAGAAAGGCACCCAGTCCGGTACGTCCTTCAGATTGCCGATGCTGCCCTGAGCCACCATGGCCGCTGCAATGATACCCATCACTTTCTGGGCATCGTTACCGCCGTGACCGAGACTGAAGGCCGCTGAAGACACCAGCTGCAGACGTTTGAACCAGCTTTCCGCCCGGTAGGGATTGCCTTTTTTACAGATGTTCACGATCAGCACGGTGATCACAAAGGCTACCACCATGCCTATAAAAGGAGCCAGTACAATGAAATATACGGTAGGCAATACTTTGGCGTAGTTGATCACATCGAAAGACCCGCCGGCATTGGCTACAGCTGCCCCGATGAATCCTCCGATCAGGGTATGGGAGGAGCTGGAGGGGATGCCGTACCACCAGGTCAGCAGGTTCCAGGAAATGGCCGCGATCAGGCCGGAAAAGATCACTTTAAGGGTGATAAACTGTTCAAATACGGACTTGGCAATGGTATTGCCCACCTTGAATTCGCCATAAATATACTTGGACACAAAAAAGGCCGCAAAATTGAAGAGGGCCGCCCACAATACCGCCTGGAAGGGTGTGAGCACCTTGGTAGACACGATGGTGGCAATAGAATTGGCTGCATCATGAAAACCGTTGATATAATCAAAAATAAAGGCCAGGATTATAATAACAACAAGAAAGACCATGAGAAGGATAAATTAGGCTGCACTAAGCATATTTGATGATAATGGTTTCTATCACATTGGCGGAATCTTCGCACTTGTCGGTAGCGATTTCCAGCGCCTGATAGATCTCGCGCATCTTGATCAGCTCTACAGCATTGCTTTCCTGGTCGAACAGATCGGCGATGGCACGGTCATAAATATCATCCGCATGATTCTCGAGGCTGTTGATCTTTACACAGGCATCGGTGATCACGCGCATATTGCTCATATTGCGCAGTTCCGGAATGGCCCGGGCCAGCTCCTGTACGCCCTGATTGATCAGGTCCGCCAGCTTGCGCACACTGTCATTGATATTGGTCACCTTGTACATGTCTATACGTTTGGCGGAACCATGTATGTAGTCTGCCACATCATCCAGCGTGGAGGCCAGGTAGTGGATGTCTTCCCGGTCAAAGGGAGTAATGAAGTTCTGCCCCAATTCTACGAAGATACGGTGCGTATAATCATCGTTCTTGTGCTCCAGCCGCTCGATCAGGTGCACTTTGTCCTTACGGATATCCATGTCTTTTGTCTCCACCAGTTCCACCAGCACTTTGCCCATTTCCACAAGATTCGCCGCCACATCCTCAAATAAGGAATAAAATACCCGGTCTTTAGGCATGAACAGTTTAACAATAGAATTAAAGCCTCCCATATAAGTTTGTATTAGATGACAAAATTTGCGGCAAAATTAGCTATCCAGCTGTATAGGAGCCAAAGAAAAGTGAGAATTAATAATTACTTAACACTGAGTTAATATAAAAGTAATATAGTCATTTTTTCTTTGCATACGAACCGAAGGTCTGAAAATGTCCGAAAAACGCCCATTAGATATAGTCGTAATCTCCGATGTTCACCTTGGGATCTACGGCTGTCACGCAAAAGAGCTTGTAAACTACTTGGACAGCATAGATCCGCGGATCCTCGTTCTGAACGGGGATATCATCGATATCTGGCAGTTCAGCAAGCGCTTCTTCCCTAAATCCCATACCAAAGTGATCCGCCGCATCCTGAAAATGATCGGCAAAGGCACGGAAGTCTATTACCTCACCGGCAATCACGACGAAGCCCTTCGTAAATACGCAGGCTTCGGGCTCAGCAATTTTGTGATCGATAACAAGCTCATCCTGGATGTGGACGGCAAACGGCACTGGTTCTTTCACGGGGACGTGTACGATGTGACCATGAAAAATTCCAAATGGCTGGCCAAGCTGGGTGGAAAAGGATACGATCTGCTTATTATCCTGAACCGCCTGGTGAACCATATGCTGGAAAAAATGGGCAGGGAGAAGATGTCTTTCTCCAAAAAAGTGAAGGAAAGTGTAAAGCAGGCCGTTAAGTTCATTTCCGATTTTGAGCAGACCGTTGTGGAAATAGCCGTAGATAAACAGTTCGATGTGGTTTGCTGCGGTCATATTCACCAGCCGGTCATCAAGGAAATGAGCAGCAATGGTAAAACTGTAACGTACCTCAATTCCGGCGACTGGGTGGAAAGCCTTACCGCTCTGGAATACATGCAGGGGGAATGGAAGCTTTACCAACACCCGGCTTCATCCGTCAAAACCGTGATACCGGAAGAGGAAGAAGAGACCATTGCCCTCGAATGGGCAGCGTCCCGCGTCATTTCTTTCCCCGGAAGCTGAAGATCATGTCTGGCCTTTTAATGAACATTTCATGTAATAACTACTGCTCTGAGCTTGCCTGTCGCCGGCATTCGTGCCAGTTCAGGAAGAGTGCGATGTAACCGCAGTCAATTCGTTATTTGCCAATTTGTTAAAAAAAACCTTATTCATAATTACATAACCTGCTGGTAATATTTAATTAACCAAGCCATTGTAAGTTTGGGGAACCAGTAAGAAAATTGATGAAGACGCTCAAGTTACATCCATTAATGACCATCTCCCTATTGCAGATGCAGATCCAGCGGCTACTCCATTGCAATGTTGCGGTGTATATCCGGCATTCCCCGGGTAATGCCTTCAATACCCTGCGCGATGCCGGCCTGGAAGAAGAAATGATGGTGGAGCACCCGATCGATGAAACACTCAGTCTCCGGGAATTTGAAGAAGAGGTGGAAGAGAAGTTCAATTTTTCGATGGAGTTGTGCAACAAGGATTCCAAACCATTTACCAATAAAAGCCTGCGCCTTTTTCAGATCACTCCCTGCAGTGAGGAAGAAGGAGGGCGGCAGCTGGATATTTCGCTGGAACTGCTGGCCAGGCAGGGCAGGCATGGTAACCAGCAGAACCGTGCGGTATAGATGCATTGTATGTTAACCTGTTTTTTTCTCTTTCGCCTTCTCTTTGGTAACAATTATTTAATACACAGTTAACATTGCGATAAAACAATTGGATTATTGCTCCCCGTTCGATGTTTTTCAAGTGAATATATCATTACCGGAATTCCTCCCTAAATCAATCCTGTAGCGGATTCTTAATAATTCCTTAATACGCTTTTTGCCCTTGCTCCGGGATGTTATCTGTTTCTTTGCACAAACAAAGTTTTGTTATGATTACTGCTAAGAATTTTCTCTCAATCCTGACATTGTCTGCTGTTGTTACAGGCATGTACGCTTGTAAAAATGACGATAACCCTAAGCCGACACCGGAAGACAAACATCCTTATGCTGACATGATCGTTGACAATGGAGTGATCCTCTACGAACCGATCAAAGGCGGGCGCCTGCTGTCCAATGACTCCGTATATTATCTTGATGGATATGTTTTCGTAGAAAGCGGCGAGCTTAAGATCGAAGCTGGTACGGTGATCATGGGTTTTGAAAATCCTTCTTCTGTTGCTGAAGGAAATGAAACATCACTTATCATTACCCGTAATGCAACGATCAATGCAGCCGGTACAAAAGAGAACCCCATCGTTTTCACTTCTGAAAAAGACCAGGAAGCCCTGGGTGGTACACCCAATCTGGGCCCGACCAACTCTAAACTCTGGGCTGGAGTGATCATTCTGGGTAAAGCTCCGGTATTCGCCGGCGGCGCCACCGAATTGCAGATCGAAGGTATTCCTGACGGGGAAGCCCGTGCGTTATATGGTGGCACAGAATCTGCGCATAGCTCCGGTATCCTGAAATATGTTTCTATCCGTTTCACCGGAGCCGAGATCGGTCCTGGCGACGAAATTCAGGGTCTTACACTGGGTGGCGTAGGTAGCGGTACAACTATTGAAGATATCGACATTTTTGTATCTGCAGATGATGGCATCGAAATTTTTGGCGGTACCGTGAACATCAAACGTGTAAGCGTTGCATTCGCAGAAGACGATTCTTTCGACTTCGACCTCGGCTGGTCAGGTTTTGGTCAGCACCTGTTCACATTGCAGAACAACGACAATTCCGATTTCCTTGGCGAGTGGGATGGTGCTGATCCCGATGATGCCACTCTCTACACTACCGCCCGTATCTATAACTGGACGGCGATTGGCCAGGGTGCTGCAGGAACGCGTGATGACGGATTCTCCGCACTGGTGATCCGTGATGGTGGTGCACTGTCTATCTACAACAGTATTCTGACCGACTTTAACGGTAAAGGTATTGAAATAGAAGACCGCGGCGAAGGCTTTGATTCCTATAGCAAATACATGGCAGGTGAAAACAAGATCACCGGCAACATCTGGTACGGTCACGGAGCAACTTCCATCCTGGATATGGTGGTACCGACCACTGCAAGCGGTTTTACACCTGCTGATCCGACTGGTGCTACCATCGGTGCAAAACTGACCACTGACAACAATGTATTTGTAAATCCGCAGCTCAAAGGTATTTCCCGTACCAACGGCAGCGCAGGCCTGGACCCCCGTCCGGATGCCGCCGCCGCAACAACCAATGTAGCAACAATACTGGCTGCCGATCTGGCCAATGGTGCTGTTCAGACCAACTACAAAGGTGCATTCGACCCCGCCGGCGATGGCACTACCTGGTTAGCAGACTGGTCTACCCTGGCAAGGTTCGGTTACCTGAAATAATTCAATATATCACAATGAAAAAAAGGAGGCATTCAGCGAGCTTCCTTTTTTTCATTGGTAGTCAAATGATGTAACAGCAAGTTTTATAGTATATACACAAGTTTTATCTGTGTAATTCAAACAGCCATGAGATATATTTTTACAGCGTTATTTTTATTGACCCTCATACCGGCCGCAATGGCACAGGTAGGCACTGTTTCGGGCACTGTGGTAGATGGAGAGAATGGGGACCTGCTCATAGGGGTGAATATCCGCGTTAAACAGACCAACGGCGGCGCCGTTACCGGCATTGATGGCAAGTATAACCTGAAATTGCCTCCCGGTAAATACACACTCGAATTCTCTTATGTTTCCTACCAGTCCAAACTGGTAGAGCAGCTGGATGTTAAATCAGGCGGACTGACCAGCCTGGATATTGCGCTTTCCCAAAAATCGGTAGACCTGCAGCAGGTGGTTATCACTGCCAGTGCTATTGATAATAGTGAAGTATCTGTTTTACGGCTTCAGAAAAACTCCCTGTCTGTTCAGGATGGCATTTCCTCCCAGGAAATCGCCAAGATCGGCTTCAGCAATTCCGCTGAATCCATGAAACGGGTGACCGGGGCCTCCGTAGAAGGCGGCAAGTTCATTGTTATGCGCGGGCTTGGCGACCGTTACAGTATTTCACAGATGGATGGCATGTCCCTGCCCAGTACAGACCCCTATCGCAATAGTGCGAGTATGGACCTCATCCCCTCTACAATGGTGGACAACATCGTTGTAAAAAAGACATTTACGCCGGACCTTCCGGGAAACTTCACTGGCGGCGCGGTAGATATTACTACCAAATCCCTGCCTGACCGTTTTTACCTGAATGTCTCCGCTTCTGTTGGCATAAATGATCAGGCTACTTTCAATAACAATTTCCTGTCCGATCCCATCAAAGGGAAAACAGATTGGCTGGGTTTTGACGATGGCTCCCGGAAACGCCCGGACCTGGCCCGCAATAATCCCTATATGACCAGTCTGGGTAGTACGATTGCGAATATTCAGAACAATCCGGACAACCAGCAGCTCATCAATGACTTCAATACATCGATGCGGGTATTTGCTGACCGGCCATATTCCGTTTCAGCAGGTTCTCCTGGCCTCAACAGAAGCCTTAACCTGGCTACCGGCAACCGCTTCAAGACGGCGAACGGAAATGCTTTCGGGTTTAACCTCGGCTTGAATTACCAGCACGATAACAGGTTCTACGACAACCGTTCCATTAACAACTATAAGGCAAACATCTCCAGTGAGAACAGGATGCAGCGTTTTCTTTACAGTTCGGGATCGGAAAGCCAGTCTACTGCCACTGTCGGAGGGATCGCTTCGGCAGCCTATCAGTTTGGCAAGAATGAAGTAGGCGTTAGCGCCATTTATAATAATACCGGAGACCAATCTGTGCTGAACCTGGATAAAGGGTCTTTCCCCGGCGCGCTTTCCTCAGGGGAGTATCGCAACAGGGTGATCGGCTTTCAGCAGCGCAGTTTATTGAATACGCAGCTGAAAGGCAAGCATATGGCATCCTTCTTCGGAGAAACCAAGATAGAATGGGCCGCCAACTATATACTTTCCAGCCAGTATGAACCGGACCTGCGTTTCCTGGGTGCACCGGTTACCACCGCAGGCACCTATTATTTTGTTCGCGAAGTGCCCAATCCTTTCCATTTCTTCCGTGATCTGAAAGACAATCAATATATGGGGAAACTGGACCTGACCAGTACCCTCAAAAAATTCACGTTGAAGTATGGCGGGTTCATCAGCAGGAAGGAACGTGATTTTACGGAATACCGCTACCAGTTGTCCACCACCGGCACCAACCCGGCTGATGCGGAGTATCTGAGTTTCGGCGAGGCCGGCGGCGATTTTGACCGTTTCTTTAGTGCAGGCAATACCGGCGTACTGGGCAAAAGCGGATCACAGGCCATTTTTGGGAACTCTTATGAAGATCAAACCCAGCCTTCCAATCTGTATGAAGGATACGAGCAGGTGATGGCCGCATATCTGATGGGAACGTTCAATATCACCCCGAAGTTGAAAACCGTGGTGGGTGCAAGGATAGAAACTACAGATTATGAAGTGGCTGTGAAATCGAGCAACAAAGCTCCCGGCAAGATCGATGCGCTCGATGTATTGCCCTCCCTCAACTTTATCTATGCGTTAAACGATAAAACCAATCTCCGTCTTAGCGGCAGCCGTACCTTAGCGCGCCCTAACATGCGGGAAATGGCGCCGTTCATTTCGTTCGATCTGCTGGGTGGATTTCCTATCGTGGGCAACCCGGACATTGAAAGGACCAATATTACCAATGTGGATTTCCGCTATGAACTGTTCCCGAAATCGGACGAACTGTTTGCAGTCAGCCTCTTCTACAAGAATTTCCAGAATCCGATCGTTACAGAATTAGACGCAACCTCCGATCAGCCGCAGTACAAGTACGTAAACAGTGAGCAAGCCAATCTCGCGGGCGCCGAAATAGAATTCAGAAAAGGGCTTGCTTTCATCGATCCGGCCATGAAGAATTTCAAATTTGGTGTAAACTTCACGTACATATATTCCAGGGTGAGGTTGCGGCCGGAGGAATATGAGATCCGTAAAGTGGTAGATCCTGAACTGAAGAACTGGCGTCCGTTCGCGGCACAGTCCCCGTACATATTCAATCTGTTGTTATCTTATGATCAGAAAGAAAAGGGTTGGGAATCCACCGTGTTTGCCAACCTGTTCGGCCCCAGGCTTTCTGCCAACGGCGCCGGTGCAGCTCCGGATGTTTATGAGGTGTTTGGCCGCCTGAAAGATAAAGCGGAAAACAGGCTCAAGAATAATGTTCCCGTTCCGGAGCTGAACTTCCGGATCAGGAAGCAATTCAAAAGCCACTTCTCTGTTGCATTGAATGTGAATAATATTCTCGATTACGATGTGGTGAACTACCAGGAGCATAATGGAGAATATTTCACGACACAAAGTTATAACCCGGGCAGGGTCTATAAACTGACACTAGGGTACTCTATCAGCAGGTAATTCCTGATTTTGTCAATAATTGTTTCGCAAAGGGCCGTTTCCGCAAGGGAACGGCCGCTTTGTTTGAATTAACAATAGCTTAATGATGTGGTAATATTACCTGTGTATATTTCAATAAATCTGTTCATACTATTTGCATTAACCCTGTATAACCCGATTTCTTACCCTCAAAGCTCACCCTTATGAAAATGTTAAAACCCTTTCTGCTTCTTTGCTCGATCCTGTTTATTATCTCCTGCCGGAAAGAGGTGGCCCCTGAACAGTCTGCCGTCAGCGAAAGCACTCAGTCCCGCGTGAACCCCGAACACCTGCAGGCCGCCTGGCTGCTCGGCTTTGATACGGTCGGTGCCCGTTACCTCAACGACGGACTGCTGGTAGGCGGAGACGTATTGATGGATAAACAGTACCTTGAAAATTTACTGAAGGCTTACAAGGCCTCTTCAGCTAACGAGCGGCATGCCCATACGGCAAACCTCGTAACAGGAAACAATACCAATATCACAGTCAGCCTTCAGGATAATCTGATCAACACCTATTCTGTTGTACTTGCTTTGCAGGGAGCGCTGAGTCATCTGAATGCAGTCAGTGACTGCCGGCTGAATTTCATGTATGCTTCCAATGATGCAAATGCGGATATCAAAATATACAGGTCTTATGATTTCAACAGTTATGCCTACGCATTCTGGCCTACCGGAAACGGGCAGCCAGGCAGCAAGGTCTATTTTAATCTGGACCTGGCCAATGGCAGAACGCAAGGGCAAAATATACTGCTTTTTGTTCATGAGATCGGTCACTGCCTTGGCCTGAGACACGCGGACTGGGACAATATCGGCGAACCTGTAGCAGCCTATGACGATGACTGGACGTATGGCGGGGCGACCTATATTCCAGGAACACCCACGTACGATGCCAGTTCGGTCATGAATCATGATATCGGTATCCTCGGCCTGTCATGGTCTTCCTTTTCCACCTATGATATTGTGGCACTGCGTTATCTGTATCCATTGGAAACAGGAACAGTATTCGAAAGCTATATCAATGGCCCTGTGAACATCAGCCAGGCAGGGCAGCACAACCATTCAAACGGCGCTGCGTACAGCTGTGGCAACTACGAATGGCGTTTATTGAATGCCAGTGCCCAGGTCATTTACGATTTTTGGGATGAAGAGTGCGGCGGGCTGGAATGGAGTAATATCCTTTCGCCGGGAACCTATTACCTGGAAGCCCGGCTGAAGAATACGGAGGCGCCGGGAGTGTGGTATTCCAAAGCCGTAAACGTTCAATAAAACAATAATACAGGGTTAGTCAGGAAGAAGCCGGTCGGAAAGACCGGTTTTTTCTTTTAAAAACTGGACTGTATTTTTGCGATTCTATAAAAATGGCTACTCATGATCCGAATCAGGCAAGTTGCATTGACTGTTTTTTTTATATGTTTTGCTTTTTCCGCCCGGGCACAGTTCCTGATGGATATGATAGATACCACTACCGCATTGGGAAAGGGCATGATAGCCATGTACCAGAATTACGACCATCTCCGCATCAGCGGGTATATGCAACCGCAGTACCAGTACTCCACCGGAAAGGGTATGGGAGACTACCAGGGCGGGGCTATGGCGCCGGAATCGGATAACCGTTTCATGTTCCGCAGGGGCCGTATCCGCTTTGACTATGCACACTACAACAAAAAGAACCTGCCTACCGTACAGTTCGTATTCCAGTTCGACGGAACGGAGCGGGGCGTGAATATCCGTGACTTCTGGGGACGTTTTTTTGATGGTAAATGGGATGTGATGTCGCTCACCATGGGCATGTTTGCGCGGCCTTTCGGCTTTGAAGTCAACTATTCCAGCAGCGACCGTGAGGCGCCGGAACGGGGACGGATGTCCCAGATACTCATGAAAACGGAGCGGGATATGGGAGCTATGGTCAGCTGGGAACCCCGCCAGAAATCCCATCCCCTGTCATTCCTGAAAGTAGATTTCGGACTTTTCAACGGCCAGGGCCTCGCCGGGCCGGAGGATTTCGACAGCCACAAAGACATTATCGCAAGGGTAGCCCTGAAACCAACGGCGATCAATCAGCAAAAATGGCTGCTCTCCGTAGGCGCATCCATATTATACGGCGGCCTGGAACAGTTCACTCCTGTCATCTACCGCATGCAGAAGGGCCGCAGCACCGAAGATTTCGCGCGGGACTCCTCGGCCGCCAACATCGGCCTGATCGCTCCGCGGCACTATTACGGCGGAGACGCCCAGTTCGTGATTCCCAACACCAAAGGGTTCACCCAGTTCCGCGCGGAATACATCCGCGGCACACAAACATCCACAGGCGACAGGTCCGAAACACCCGGCTCCATCCCCATGATCGATGAAGCTTACGCCCCGCTGTATATCCGCAACTTCGATGGCGCCTATCTCAACTTCCTGCAGCACCTGGGCAGCGAAAAACATCAGCTGGTCCTTAAATACGACTGGTACGACCCCAACACCCGCGCGAGCGGCAGGCAAATAGGGAAAGATGGTCTCAACCTCACCGCGGCCGATATTCGTTTTGATACTTTCGGGGCAGGGTATGTGTACTATTTCAACGAGCATATGAAAGCTACGCTGTGGTTCGACCGTATCTGGAATGAATCCACTTCCCTCGAAGGGTATGAATCCGATGTAGACGATAATATGTTCACCTGCCGGTTGCAGTACCGGTTCTAAAAAACAACACTGCATTCCATATAGTATTCATATTTTTTGCTGAAATACTTCGACGAATCGGATACAGGAGCGTAGTCAATCCTGATTTCAAAAGGGGAGAGCCTTTCGGCAAAAAGCGTATCCAGGTAGTCATCCGGTGTATCCAGTACAAGTTTTACGATATTGCTGTCTGCCGTTGGCCAGGCTTCGTAAGTGCCGATGAAGTTACGGCCGTTTCCGTTGATGAGGGAGAAGTGGCCTTTCGGGTGCAGCCTGAGATTTTCGCCTTCCCCGGCGGTATAATCGATCTGCTTCCAGCTCGTATCTGCCGTATATTTTCCGGACAATGCTTTCAGCCCCCAAATTCCGTGATAAAATGTGGTTGCGGGCTCGGATTCGGATTCTTTGTGTTTATCTTCCTCACTCGTATTGTCTTTCTTACATGCCGCAAAAAATAGCAGGAGGGCGGGTAAGCAACGGAAAAGATGTTTCATGATAAGGGGTATTTGGGTTGATAACTATGAAACGTTGCCTCTCCCCGAAAAGTTACAGGTCAATTGTCCTTCCCAAGCTCCAGCGTGAACCCGAAGGTAGAACCCACATCCAGCTTGCTCCGCACATTGATGGTCTGGTCATGCGCCTCCACAATATGCTTCACGATCGCCAGGCCAAGCCCCGTGCCGCCGATATCCCGGCTGCGGGCCCGGTCCGTCCGGTAAAAGCGCTCGAATACACGCGGCAGATGCTCTTCAGACATGCCGATGCCGCTATCCGAGATCTCTATCAGCACCCGTTTCCCGTCCATATTGTAAATGCTGGCAATGGTCTGCCCTTCGGGCTTGCCGTACTTTACGGAGTTCTCGATCAGGTTGATCAGCACCTGGCGGATCTTTTCCTTGTCCGCCATCACATGTATCGGCGCTTCGCAGCCTTTCTTGATGCTGAATTTGATCTCTTTCTGATTGGCTTTCAGGGACAGGGTGTCGAATACATCCTTCACCAGGTCCTGTATCACGAACAGTTCCTTGTTGATGGTCATCTCCCCGCTTTCGAGCTTGGATATCTCGTCCAGGTCATCGATCAGCCTGCAAAGGCGGTCAATATTCTTGGTCGCGTTCTTCAGGAACATCTTGTTGACGGAAGGGTCTTCAATAGCGCCGTCCAGCAATGTATGGATGTAGCCCTGCACGGCAAAGATGGGCGTTTTCAGCTCGTGGGAAAGATTAAGCAGGAATTCCTTGCGGAAAGCTTCGTTACGGCGCAGGTTCTCCAGTTCTTCCTTCTTCTGGGACGCCCATTTTTCCACATCCTCGCTCACTTCATCTATCGTTTTCAGCGGCAGGATGTTCTTGTTGAAAAAATCTTCCCTTTTGGACGCCTTGGTCTGGTAGATGAATTTGTAGATCAGTTTGATCTTCCGGTAGATGAAATTCTGCAGCGTATAGAGGTACAGGTAGTAGGATACGAGGAACGTCAGTACGAACGCGATGAGCGTTACCCTGAGGCTCATATCCAGCACCAGGCAGCCCAGTACCATAATAAGGGAAAGCACCAGCGCGGTAAAGCCGGCGAGTTTCTGCGGAGAAAGGTTTTTGGCTTTGAACATACTCCAGAGTGAGTAGTGATTGTAATACTGGGAAATTAACCCAAATTTTTTATTTGCCATGACAATAAGGGGAAAAGCAAAAAATAAAAGCCGGGGCTCCGGCTTATTGATTACTTGACTCCTGCTTTTCTGTTAACGGTTTATCACATCTCGAATTTGTACCCCACGCCCTTGACAGTGGTGATCAGGTCTACCCCCAGCTTCTGGCGTATTTTACGGATGTGCACATCGATGGTACGGTCACCTACGATCACTTCGGTGCCCCATACCTGGTTGAGGATCTCGTTACGGAGGAATACCCGCCCGGGTTTGGAGGCGAGCAACTGTAACAGCTCGAATTCTTTTTTGGCCAGGATGATCTCCAGCCCTTTATACGTTACCGTGAATTTCTCCCGGTCAATGATCAGGTCTCCCAGGTGCAATTGCTGTTCTTCCACCTTGTTCAGCCTCCGGAAGAGCGCGTTGATGCGGCTGACCAGCAATTTGGGCTTTATCGGCTTGGCGATGTAATCGTCCGCCCCCATATTCAACCCCTCTATCTCGCTCTTTTCATCGTTCAGCGCCGTCAGGAACAATACCATGGTTTCCTTGAACTCCGGCAGCTTGCGGATCTCCTTACAGGTATCGATGCCATTCTTGTTCGGCATCATGATGTCAAGCATGATCAGGTCCGGCCGGAAGATCTTGGCCTTCTGGATAGCCTCGCTGCCATCCTTGGCCGTTACCGTATCATATCCGGCACTTTTCAGATTGTAGCTGATGATTTCCAGGATGTCCGCTTCATCATCCACGACAAGTATTTTTCCAACAGCAACCGCTTGATCCATCAACATAAAACTTTGTTTTAGACGGCACAAAATTAATCACCACATTGCCGATTCATGAAATGATAACATTATGTAATTGTTAATTCGGCCTGCACTGCCATTTTCAGCACAATTGCAAAGGTACTGTTTTTTTGCCCGTGAAGGCATGAGAGGGTATGATCTGTTTGATATAAAACGACTTTCAAATGAATCATTTTTTGCATAACATACCGGGGATTGGTAATTCGCAATAATTGGTAGTAAATTTGCAGTATAGTGTCGGCGTAATTCAGTTATATGAGGAAATTATTACTAGTCATATCTTTGGGGATTGTTTACAGCGGATCGTCCTTTGCACAGCAGGTGAATATCCCGATCTCCCGGCAGGGCTTTCATGACAATATCGACAAGGAACAGGTAAATGCCGATAAATTCGACGGCAAGGCGGATAACTATGTGAAGGTCTCTGACGACCGGAACATGAGCCTGCAGGTGACCAGTGCGCTCACCACCGGAGTAGATGAATTGCAGGTGGAAATAGAGCTGGATACCGCGCTGGACCATCGCCTGAAAGTCAAATATCTCTCCGGCCTGCAGCAATTGCTGAAAGATTATAACAGCAAACGGGCTTTCAACCGTATTGACGCGGAAGAAGCACCGGCCATGGTACAGGCTTACCGGGGTATGATGAAGGCCGATATCGCCGGGAAAAGCATTTATCCGGTGGCCAGGACCCTGAGCTTTGAAGCCGGGGAACGCATTATCGAAGCCTTTTCTTCCAATCCCGGCTACAAGGATTCCCGCGCGGAGATGTTCTCCAAATACGCCTTCAAGAACCTGGAGACCATCATGCCGAAGCTGGGGCCTTACCTGGACTACTCCGTGACTGATTCCATCATAGCCGCCGTAGCAAAGAAATACCCCAACCAGGTATTGACCTATGCTACTTCCTATACACCTACCGCCGGGGCCATCCGCCGTAATCCGGACCCCCTGGTGCAGCAGATCGTGCAGATCGGCCGCTCCCCCCAGTCCACCAAGCTCATGCCCTTCATCGATCAGCTGATGAGCGGTTCCGCTACCATTTCAGCACTGGAACAGGCGGTAGAGAACGATGACAATTACTTCCGGCAGATGGTGAAAGCCTCCATCATACTGCATCGCAGAAAAGCGGACGGAGAAAACCCCATCGGGCTGAAAGCCATGAGCGAGAACATGCATGCCAAATCCCTGCGGTATATCCGCGAGATCAACGACCTGCACGACGAAAGCCATACCGTGCGCTTCCGTATCGTAAAAGACTTCACGCCCGAAGAGCTGTACTACCTCATCATCAACGGGCAGGAAGAACTGTTCACCTCCAGCTATACCAATGCCGCGAAGAACGGGTTGTACGATCAGATGATGCTGCGCATGAACCCTTCCCGGGGAGACAGCCTGCTGATGCTCGTGAGCTTCGACCGGTTCAAGAAATTCATTGCCATGGCCGCGGGCTTCAATACGCTGGACCACTTCCTGAAATCCATGGCGCCGGAGAATGCCAACTACCTGATGGTGAAATTTGTGCGCAGCCTGGAAAAAACGGAAGATCTGGAAGACGCGGTGGACGTGGCCAACTCCTTCGGCAGCATCCGCGATCCCAAGCTGCTGGACTTCCTGCGAACGGAAGTGCGCAAGAACCTCGTGTTCGTGACCGGCAAAAAAGATAAAAGAGGGATGACCATATACGAGCTGCTCAACAGCATCTTCA
The DNA here is from genome assembly GCF_008086345.1 of Chitinophaga sp. XS-30. Classification (NCBI taxonomy): domain Bacteria; kingdom Pseudomonadati; phylum Bacteroidota; class Chitinophagia; order Chitinophagales; family Chitinophagaceae; genus Chitinophaga; species Chitinophaga sp. XS-30. The sequence goes on from NZ_CP043006.1 coordinate 1,555,108, forward strand.
TGGAACAGGGCGCCGATGGCGATTCCGCCTGGGCCTCCGGTATGTCCGCCAAATTGCAGCTGCCGCCGATCAACTATGTGGCGTACAACACCCTCCCGAACGACAGCGGCCGTGTATATCAGCAGGTATTCTTCTATGGCGATGATGACGGCAAAAGCTCCTACGCCAGCTTTATGGGCAACTTCCCGGCCAGTGACTGGAAAGTGAACAAAGGCCAGTACTGGACAACCATCACCTCCCAGAAAGGCAAACCCACGACCATTTTTGCCAATAATCCGCTGGAAGAGCCGGAGGACAAAACGGCCATCGACAAACTGGCGCAATACCTGGATGAACAGGATATTCACCCCACCATATTCATCCACCGCGGCCACAGCTACCATGTGAACACCACGCTGGACAACCTGCAGAGCACCGCCCGCATCGTGATCCTCGGCTCCTGCGGCGGCTATCATAACCTGGCCACCGTACTGGAAAAAGCGCCGGAAGCGCATATCATTTCCTCCAAGCAGGTAGGTACCCGCTGGGTGAATGAACCCATCATCCGCAGCCTGGAAGATGTGGTGCGCGCGGGAAAGGATGTGGACTGGGTGGAGATGTGGGCAGGCCTGAGCAGGAAGTTCGATGCAGACCGCGCCAACAAACCGCTGTTTGATGACTATGTGCCGCCGCACAAGAACCTCGGCGCCATCTTTATCAAGGCATACCGCCAGGTGATGAAAGAAACGAACTGATCAAAAAAAGCTGAAATAATAAAAAGGGAGATGACCGTACGGCTTCTCCCTTTTGCATTTTACGATTAAGCCTTACTTTTACACAGATGGAAAACGTTAAACGGGTATTGAATGTAAGTTTGCTAAGACGGGTCTTTTCCTTTGCAGCGCCCTATAAGCGCTACTTTTATCTGTCCATATTCCTTACGGTAATGCTGGCGCTGGTGTCGCCGGTCAGGCCCTTTTTGATCCAGCTTTCCGTTGACAAGTATATTACCAATCAATGGGTGCAGATGCTGGTCATCGTTACCATCATCCAGATAGGGATGCTCCTGCTGGAAACCGTGGTGCGCTTCCTGTTTTCCTATATGACCAGCTGGCTGGGGCAATCCGTGATCAAAGACCTGCGGCTGGCCGTGTACCGGAAAGTGGTAAAGCTCAATCTCGCTTTTTTCGACAGAACGCCCATCGGTACGCTCACCACCCGTACCATCAACGATATTGAAGCCATCAATGATATTTTTTCCGAAGGCATTATCTCTATCATAGCGGATCTCCTGATGATCCTGGCCATACTTGGCGTCATGTTCCATGAGGACTGGCGCCTGACGCTCATCAGCCTTTCGCCTTTTCCCGTGCTGATACTGGCCACATACTGGTTCAAGGAAAGCGTGAACAAGTCGTTCCACCGCGTACGGAACGCAGTGGCCGCGCTGAATGCCTTTGTGCAGGAACACATCACCGGGATGTTCATTGTACAGGCCTTTTCCGCCGAGAACCGCGAGTTCGGGAAATTCCGCAATATCAACAAGGACCACCGGAAAGCCAATATAGACGCCATCTTTGCGTATTCCATCTTCTTTCCTGTGGTGGAGATCATTCTGGCTATTTCACTGGGATTGATGGTGTGGTGGGGCTCCAACAAGGTGCTTAACCACGAAGTAACGCCCGGTGTGATGATCGCTTTCATCATGTACCTGAACATGCTGTTCCGCCCGCTCCGCATCCTGGCGGACAAGTTCAATACCCTGCAAATGGGCATGGTAGCCAGTGAACGGGTGTTCAAGGTGCTGGACAGTACCGAATACCTCCCGGATAACGGCACGCATTCCGCCGCAGGCATGAAAGGCGCCATCAATTTCGAGCACGTCTGGTTTGCCTATAAGGAAGACCGGTATGTGCTGAAGGATATCACCTTTCAGGCCAAACCCGGGCAGACCATTGCGCTGGTAGGGCATACCGGCTCGGGGAAAACCACCATCATCAGCATTCTCAACCGCCTGTACGATATACAGAAAGGCCGCATCTGCATAGATGACATCCCCTTGCAGGATTATAAACTGGATGAATTGCGCAGCCGTGTGGGCGTTGTGCTGCAGGACGTTTTCCTGTTCGCCGGTTCCGTGTACGAAAATATCACCCTGCGGAACCCCGCCATCAGCCGGGAGCAGGTGGAACATGCAGCCCGGCTGATCGGCATGCACGATTTTATCATGCAACTGCCCGGCGGGTACGATTACCCGGTCATGGAGCGGGGCAGCACGCTTTCCCTCGGCCAGCGGCAGCTGATCTCCTTTATCCGCGCCCTCCTGTATAATCCCGCCATACTTATTCTGGACGAAGCCACCTCTTCCGTGGATACCGAATCCGAAATGCTCATCCAGCATGCGATAGACAAGCTCATTGCCGGCCGTACGGCCATCGTGATCGCGCACCGCCTCAGCACCATCAGCAAGGCGGACCAGATCATTGTGCTGGATAAAGGAGAGATCAGGGAGCAGGGGTCCCATGAAGAACTGCTGAAGCAGGAAGGCTATTATTACAAGCTGTACACCATGCAGTTCAAGAAAACAGCGACCGGCACCACGGCATGATAACCATCAGGCAATTGGCAAGTACAATATGTATTTCAGACACTAAGTAAGCGCGCGCTTTTTTTTACAACAAATGATGATTTTATGTAAAATGAACAGCGTTTTGATACGCTTTATTTACCTTGTAAGCAGTTGATCCTTAATTCTTTGCTCATGCATGCCCCTACGCGATATGATCCTCGTCAGTTTTTTACTTCGCCGTTACTATTTTATATAAAATCGCCTACCTTTGCACAAAATTTCAGAAAACGGTGATTTCCTTGAATCGGTTCAAATATAAGCTGGTAGCCCTGATAACAGTTTTTTCCATAGCTGTTTCGGGAGCATTTGCTTCAGGCAATGAAGGCCATGGTCCTCATGCTGAAGGCGGACATGAAGAAAAGAAAGGGTTTAATGCGAAGGAAGTGATCCTTGGCCACGTAAAGGATGCCCATGACTGGCACCTGCTGAGCATTGGCGATCTGCATGTGACCATGCCGCTGCCGGTGATCATTTATAACGAGGAACGCGGTCTTTCCGTATTCTCCTCTTCCAGGTTCCATCACGGTCATGAAGCGTATGACGGGTATCGGCTCGTGAATGCGCATTACCTGGAAGAAAAGGGCCTGAACGCAAAGGCGTATACGGACGGCAGCATTATTGCAGTAGACGCCCAGGGCAACCCCACCGGCGAGAAGATCTACGATCTGTCCATGACCAAGAACATTACTTCCATGCTGGTAGCAGCCATTCTGCTGATCATCATTATGCTGAATGTAGCGAAGAGCTATCGCATCCGCGGTCACCGCCAGGCCCCCAAAGGCCTGCAAAGCCTCATCGAACCGGTGATCATCTTCATGCGCGATGAAGTGGTGAAACCCAATATCCCCGGCAAAAAAGCAGATAAATACGTACCTTTTATACTTACCATCTTTTTCTTCATCCTGATCAACAACCTGCTGGGCCTGTTGCCCGGTTCCGCGAACGTAACCGGTAATATCGCCGTTACAGCCGCTCTGGCGCTGATCAGTTTTGTAGTGATGATGGCAAGCACCAACAAGCATTTCTGGGCCCACATCTTCAACCCTCCGGTTCCGGGCGGTGTGAAAGTGATCCTGGCGCCGGTGGAGCTGATCGGTGTATTCACCAAGCCGATCTCCCTGATGATAAGGTTGTTCGCCAACATCCTGGCAGGCCACATTATCATCCTGAGCATCATTTCACTGGTATTTATTTTCGGTTCCCTGAATAAAGTGGCCGGTTACGGATTTTTACCGATCACTATTGCCTTTAATATCGTGATGATGCTGCTGGAACTGCTGGTAGCGTTCATCCAGGCGTTCATCTTTGCGAATCTGACAGCAGTGTTCATCGGCCAGGCCATGGAGCATCAGCATGATGAGCACCATCACTAAGTTTAGTGCAACCAGAATAATAAACGTTTAATCTTTAATATCAAATACACATTTCATTATGGCACTTTTAACTGTTTTAATGCAGGCTACTGAAGCTGCTTCTACGGGTCTGGCACAAGCCGGTGGCGCTATCGGTGCTGGTATCGCTGCTATCGCAGCCGGTATCGGTGTAGGTAACATCGGCAAGAGCGCGCTGGAATCCATCGCCCGTCAGCCTGAAGCGGCTAATGACATCCGTGCAAACATGATCCTCGCTGCGGCGCTGGTAGAGGGCGTTGCCCTGTTCGGCGTTATCGCTGGTCTGCTTGCAGTAGTTCTGTAAGAACAAATTTTTACTGCATCCGGCGCACAGGGCAATGGATGCAGTAATTACATTCCCGGAAAAGTATAACAACTATTTAAATACTGATATATGGATTTGTTGCAACCGGCGTTAGGCCTGTTTTTCATTTCATTACTTATCTTCATCATCGTTTTCCTCATCCTGAAGAAGTTCGCGTGGAAACCGATCCTGTCCACACTGAAAGAAAGGGAAGATTCCATTTCTGACTCCATTGCCACAGCCGAGCGGGTGAAAGAGGAAATGGCGCAGATGAAAGCAGAGCACGAACATGTACTGGCCGAAGCGAAAGCCGAGCGCAGCCTCATCTTGAAAGAAGCAAAAGAAGCCAAGGAAAAGATCATCAGCGAAGCCAAGGCGCAGGCCCAGGCAGAAGCCAAAAAGATCATCCAGGACGCTTCCGTAGCCATCGAGAACCAGAAAATGGCGGCCCTTACCGATGTGAAGAACCAGGTAGGCACCCTCGTGATAGAAGTAGCGGAGAAAGTATTGCGCAAAGAACTGTCTGACAAGCAGAACCAGGAAGCTTACATCAGGCAACTGGCTGAGGAAATAAAAATGAATTAAAGATTATGCAGAATCCCCGTTTAGCATCCAGGTACGCTAAGTCGCTGAAAGACCTTGCAGTGGAGAGAGATCAGCTGGAAGCCGTACATAGCGATATGTTGCTGCTGAAGGCCATCACCCGCAGCAATGCGGACGTGGTAGTCCTGCTGAGAAGCCCGGTGATCAAAGCCGATAAAAAGATCAAGATCCTCGGCGCCATCCTCGACGGCAAGATCAGTGCCATCACCACCGGTTTCATCCGCCTGCTCAATACCAAGGGCCGCGAAAGCCTGCTGCCGGAAATAGCTGTAGAGTTTGAAAAGCAATACAACATACTGAAGAATATTACCCGTGTGAAACTCACCTCCGCCGCTCCCCTGGAAGCCGGCCAGCTGAACATGATCCGGGAAAAAGTAGAAGCTTCGGCAGGCCGCAAGGTAGAGATCGAAACAGCCGTAAACCCCGATCTGATCGGCGGTTTTGTACTGGAGACCGGTAACGAGCTGTTCGATGCATCCATACAGCGTGATCTGAAAGACATCAAAAAACAGTTCCTTAAAAATATTTACGTACCTGAGCTCAGGTAGGTATTTAACAGCAGCCGCTGCGTAACCGCAAAGCTGTTGTCGTTATATTTAGTTTAAACCTTAACGACTCTTTAAAAAAGCATAACAAATGGTTGACATTAAGCCAGATGAAATTTCGGCGATATTACGCCAGCAACTCAGCAACTTCAACGCCTCCGCGGAGTTGGAAGAAGTAGGTACCGTGTTGTCTGTAGGTGATGGTATCGCGCGTGTATATGGACTGAACAACGTTCGCTCCGGTGAACTGGTGGAATTTGAGGACGGTGTAAGAGCGATCGTACTGAACCTTGAGGAAGACAATGTGGGCGTGGTATTGATGGGAGATGCCAAAGGCATCAAGGAAGGCAGCACTGTACGCCGTACCGGCCAGATCGCCTCTATCAATGTAGGTGAAGGGCTGATCGGGCGTGTTGTGAACACCCTCGGTACCCCCATCGATGGTAAGGGCCCCATTACCGGAGAGCTGTATGAAATGCCCCTGGAGCGTAAAGCACCGGGCGTTATCTTCCGTGAGCCGGTAAAGGAACCGCTGCAGACCGGTATCAAGGCTATCGATGCCATGATCCCCATCGGCCGCGGCCAGCGTGAGCTGGTGATCGGTGACCGCCAGACCGGGAAGACCGCCATCTGTATTGACACCATCATCAACCAGAAAGAATTTTACGATGCCGGTAAACCCGTGTATTGCATATATGTAGCCATCGGCCAGAAAGCCTCCACCATTGCAGGTGTGATGAAAACCCTGCAGGACAATGGTGCTATGGCCTACACCACCATCGTGGCCGCTTCCGCATCCGAGCCCGCTCCGCTGCAGTTCTACGCTCCGTTCGCAGGCGCTGCCATCGGCGAGTTCTTCCGCGACACCGGCCGTCCGGCGCTGATCATCTATGATGACCTGTCCAAACAAGCCGTAGCATACCGTGAGGTATCCCTGCTGCTGCGCCGCCCGCCCGGCCGTGAAGCTTATCCCGGTGACGTATTTTACCTGCACAGCCGCCTCCTGGAGCGCGCCGCGAAGATCATCTCCAAAGACGAGATCGCACAGCAGATGAACGACCTGCCCGATTCCATCAAACACCTCGTAAAAGGCGGTGGTTCCCTGACGGCTTTGCCGATCATCGAAACACAGGCCGGTGACGTATCCGCATACATTCCCACAAACGTGATCTCTATCACCGACGGACAGATCTTCCTGGAAGGCAACCTGTTCAACGCCGGTATCCGTCCCGCCATCAACGTAGGTATCTCCGTGAGCCGCGTAGGTGGTAACGCACAGATCAAGTCCATGAAGAAAGTGGCCGGTACGCTGAAACTGGACCAGGCGCAATACCGCGAAATGGAGGCCTTCTCCAAATTCGGCGGTGACCTGGACGCGGCTACCAAATCCGTACTGGACAAAGGCGCCCGTAACGTGGAGATCCTGAAACAGGCGCAATCAAGCCCCTTCTCCGTAGAGAAACAGGTAGCTGTGATCTATCTCGGTACAAATGGACTGATGCGCGAAGTGCCGGTGAAAAATATCAGGGCATTCGAAGAAGCCTTCCTGCATGAAATGGAAGTAAGGCTGCCCGATGTACTGGCTGAATTCAAAAAAGGCAATCTGCCCGAAGATGGCCTGAAAAGAATGGTGGCCCTGGCCGATGAGCTGAAGCCCCGCTTTGCATAAGCAACATTCGATCATGTAAATAGAACAGCCCTCCGGACCATCCGGAGGGCTGTTTTTTGTATGGGAATAGTATGGGGACAGATCAGGGTGTTACTTTGATCACGAAGGTCCTGCTGGTAGGCTTGTTATCCAGGTCCACCGCATTGATCCTTACCGTGGTCTCCGCCGTGATGCCGGTGAGCGGGTACACCAGGTTGAACACCGTAGGTGTGGAAGTGGCCTGAAAGCCGTTGTAGGTTTCCAGCAACTCTTCATTGCCGCTGCCCGTTTTTTTGAACAGCTGTACTTCTTTCAGCTGCAATGGCGCGCTGACGCGGGCTTTCACGTTCCATTCCGTAACGCCTGCATCCAGGGTAGTGGTCACGAAATCCGCATTCTCCACCTGGCTGCCCTCATAGAACAGTACTTCCGGCGGGAACTTGTCGTAGAAGTTATCTTTTTTACAACCGCTGAAAGCCAGCAGCATAACACTCAATATTAACAGGATGTTTTTCATGATTCGTCGGTTTACCAGCCGGGGTTTTGCTGCATGTTCGGATTATTGTTCACTTCAGACTGCGGGATGGGCAGCAGGTTGTGGCGGGACTCGAATACCCTTCTCTCCCAAACCTTGACGGTGTACAGGAAAGAGCCGTCCAGCCGTTTGAGCACATCGTGCTCATACACCACTTTCTGTGTTTGCTCCCCAATGAGCCAGCGGCGGATATCGAAGAAGCGGTGTTCTTCGAAGGCCAGTTCTATCCTGCGTTCGTTGCGGATGAACTTGCGCACATGCTGCTGGTTATTCACATCCCAGCCGTTACGGGCAAAGGTGGTGGCCATGTCCGGCATATCCGCGCGGGCCCTGATCAGGTCGAGCACCTGATGCACTTCCGTACGGGCAGCCCCGTCCGGCAGGTATTCATTCATCGCCTCGGCATAGTTCAGCAGCACTTCCACATAACGGTACACCGGGAAGTTATGACTGGTCTGCCCGGTAACGCCGTTGTTCAGGGAAATGTTCTTCGGGTCCATGAACTTGCGGAGGAACAGGCCGGTGTGACCATAACCGTTCAGGAACTCCTGTCCGAAGGAACCATCCTCACCGCGCCAGGTGTTGAAGGTAGCGCCGCCGAATTTGGAGCCGTTGTACCAGAGCGAGTGGTAGAAACGGGAGTCCCTGTTCTCGTATGGTTGCTGCGGATCGAAGCCGGAAGCGGGGTTCACGATGAACTGCCCGTTGCCGTCCAGCAGGGGAACGCCGTATTCATCGGTCTGGTAAACGGGGTAACCTTCCCTGGTCTCGAAGCAGGCGGCATAGTTGAAGGTCGGCAGCGTGTAAGAAGCGTCGCCTGCGCGTTGCATGGCGCCGGGCAGCTGCCATTTGTCCAGCTCATTGGTGAGGCCCTTTCTGCCATACCCCAGGATGTATTCCGTATTTACACGGGTGATGAACACATTGAACCATCCCATGGCATCCATGGAACCGGGATAGGTGACCCTGGTGCCGAAATAGTTGGCGGGTTCTGTTCTGACTACCAGGCTGTACACCTGGCCGCCGTTCTCGTCTGTATGGTCCATCACAGCTTTGGCCGCATCAGCCGCTGTTTTCCAGCGGTTGGCATCGTAGCCGCCCCATGCCCAGGGGCTGGCCTGGCCGGAAGTGGTGTTGTTGAACAGCGGGCTGGCCAGGTGCAGGAGCAGCCTTGCCTTGATGGCCTTTGCCACGCCGCTGGTCACCCGCATGAAGTCGATACCCGTCTGGCGGGCAGGCAGGTGAGCGGCGGCGGTGTCGCACTCATCCAGGATGAACTGCTGCACTTCCGCCAGTGTGGCGCGCGCGGTGTACAATTCGGGGGATTCGCGGGTCAGCACTTTGGTGATGACGGGCACACCGCCATACCAGCGTACCAGCTCTGCGTAGAAGAAAGCGCGCAGGCATACGGCCTCATATTTCAGGCGCTCCCTTACTTCTTCGGAGCTCATATATTGCTCCGGGTCCAGCGGCGCACCGTCGATCTTGCTGAGGAAGAGATTGCAGGCACGGATGGCGGCATAATAATCGGCCCAGCGCTTGAACTTGTCCGGCATGCTGGTGGGATTGTATGCGCCCACATGCACGGAGTTTACCCAGCCCCACCAGGGACGGGATTCACCATCGTCCGTGCAGGCATCGAGATATACGTTGTTATCCCAGCCGTAGGGGATACGGCGGTAGATATCGGTCAGGAACTCCTTGGTGTATCTGGAATTGGTGAATACACGTTCCTCGTTCAGGTCTCCTGATTCAGCCTTGTCCAGCAGCCCCGCACCGTCTTTGGTACAGGATGCCAGCATCAGCAGCAGGAGGAAGTATGTGAGTTTTTTCATGGTCATCTTTTTTACAAGGTTACTTTTATACCCAGGTTCCAGGTCCGCAGCTGCGGATAGGAATTGCCGATCTCACTGCCGGATTCGGGGTCCCAGTTCATCATTTTATCCCAGGTGATGAGGTTGTTGCCATTTACGAACACCCGGGCGGTGGACAGCCTGATCCTTGACAGCAGGGCTTTGGAGAGACTATAACCGATCTCCACGTTCTTCAGGCGCACATAGTTCCTGGTGTACAGCCAGTAGGTAGATTTGCGGTGATTGTTCGTATTCTCTGAAGGGTGAAGCCGGGGATAGGTGGCATTGTCCCATGAAGAGGGGTCATTGGGGTTCCAGCGGCCGAGGTGATGTTGCATCACTTTGCCCAGCTGGCTGAATTCCCATACAGCATCTTCGCGGAAGTACATATCCGCATTGCCCGCGCCCTGTACCAGCACATTGATGTCGAAATCCTTGTAGCCGCCGCCTATGGTAATGCCATAGATGAATTCCGGTACGCTGCCTTTGCCGATCGCGCCTTCGTCGTAGCTGTCCACCAGGCCATCGCCGTTCAGGTCCTTGTATTTGATATCACCGGGATATACCACGCCGTAGGAGGGGATGGGCAGTTCTTTTTTGAGCACGGGGAAACCGCCTTCCAGCAGAAGCTGTCCATTGCCGTCCAGCTCAAAATCATTCATGGAATAGAGGCCCATGTCCGTCAGGCCGAAGTGCTGGCCGATGCGTTTGCCTTCTCTTTTCTGCCAGTCATACCGTTTGCCTTCTTCGTCTATCCGCCGGATCACGTTGCGGGCGTAGGTGAAGTTGCCTTTGATGAAATAGTCGAATGCGCCTTTTTTGTCGCTGAAGCCCAGTTCCATATCAAAGCCCTTGTTATGCACACGGCCGATATTTTCGGGCGGCAGGCCCTGACCGTCCCTTCTGCTGGAACCCTGCGGGTTGTTCATGCCGAACACCAAGGGAACGGAATAGGGAATGGCGAGGATATCGTTGCGTTTTTCGGAGAATACATCCGCCGTCAGGCTGATGCGGTTGTTCCACATCCGCGAGTCAAAACCGATATTGGATTTTTGGGCCCTTTCCCATGTCACGAATGCATTGCCCGGCTGGCCTTCGATGATGCCCCTTTCGGAATAGGTGTTCTCGCCCCAGTATATCCTCCAGCCGTCTTCATTCGGCGCATAGATGTAGCGCTGCTCATAGAGATAGCTGAAGTTGCCGATCTGGTCGTTGCCGATCTCTCCGTAGGAGCCCCTGATCTTCAGGTAATTCACGAAGCTGTTGGCGCCCCAGAAAGTTTCCTCTGAAGGCACCCAGCCCAGTGAAACGGCGGGGAAGAAACCGAAACGGCGGCTGGGATCGAATTGACGGGAACCGTTGTAACCGGCGTTCACTTCGAACAGGTATTTGTTCTTGTAGCCGTAGGTAGCGCGGCCTACCCAGCCCAGGTACCCTGTGGGGATCTGCGCTTCCCAGAAGTTCTGGATCTGCTGGTAGAGGATCATGCCGGTTACCGCATGGTCACCGAAAGCATTGGTATAGTTGAGCGCGCCTTCGAATGACTGCCTTCTGCTGCCCGGGCCTTTGCCGGTGGAAATGGACAGCTCGGTCTGGGATTTGTTCAGCGTGTACATGCCGAAGCGGTTGTATTCGAATAGTTGCGGTTTCTCCACAATATCCCGGCGGGATTCGTAGCTGCTGTTGAAACCGATGAGGGTGCGGAAGGAGAGGCCTTTCAGTATTTTGCCCAGATCCTGTTTAATGGTGAAAGCGCCTTCCAGCACATTGGTGTTGCGGCGGCGGTTGCCGAATTGCGACAGGAGGGCGTAGGGAGAAAGGCGGCTTTCGTCGGAACGGCCGCCCATGGAGCCATCAGGATTGATATAAGCCTGGAAGTTGGGCGGCAGCCTTCTCAGCTTGTCGAACAGGTCTTCCCCGAAATTCGGCTGCTGTCTTTCTTCGAAGCGGCCCGTCAGATCGATGCCGATCTTCAGGGTAGGGTTCACGGTAAAATCCAGGTTGGAGCGGAAGCTCATACGGTCGAAGACGGTGTTGGTCGGATAGCGGCTGTTCGGGAATTCCTTGTACAGCCCTTCCTGGTGCAGATGGTTGGCGGAGATGTAATACGCCAGCACATCATTGCCGCCGCGTACGCTGATGTTCGTCAATTGCTGCCAGGAAGCCTTGCGCATGAAGTCTTCATAGTAATCATTATCAGGGTGCGTGTAGGGAGAGTTGCCGAGGCGGTAATGCTCCAGGTCGCTTGCCGTATATTCTACCGGTTTGCCTTCGTTGGTCAATGCCTCGTTGGTGAGCATGGCAAAATCATACGAGCCGAGGTATTCCGGTTTGCGGATCGGTTGCTGTACGGCGGCCTGGGTAGACAAGCTCAATACCGGCCGGCCTTTGCTGCCGCGTTTGGTGGTGATGAGGATCACGCCGTTCGCACCGCGCACACCGTACACAGCAGTAGCGGAAGCATCTTTCAGTACGGAGAAGGTCTCGATGTCCACCGGGTCTATCTGCCGCCATTCCCTTTCAATACCATCTACCAGCACAAGCGGCGCGGTAGTGTTGGTGGTAGCCATGCCGCGGATGAGGATCTGCGCATTGTCATCCCCCGGTTTACCGGAACCCATTACGCTGATCACACCGGACACGCGGCCCGCGATAGCGTTGGACAGGTTGGGCGTGGAAGCGCGTTGCAGGTCTTCTGAATTCACCTGGGAGATAGCGCCTACTACGCTGGCTTTCTTTTGTGTACCGAAACCAACGACCACGTAGTCGCTCAGTTTGGTGGCATCCGCCTGCAGCGTGATGTGCAGTACGGACTGGTTCGTGATGACCACTTCCTGCTGAACGTAGCCGATATAGGTGACCTGCAGCGTGCCGGTACTGCCGGTCAGCGTAAGTTTGAACTCGCCCGTGGCATCAGTGATGGCGCGGTTGGAGGTGCCTTTTTCCACGATGTTGGCGCCGATGAGCAGCTCGCCATCCTGGTCCACCACCTTGCCGGTGATGGCTTTGCCCTGTGCCATCAGTTGCGGGATGGACAGGCAGAGCAGTATGATTACGGATAATAGTTTTTTCATCTGTCGCGTTTTAATTTATTGCCAATCCGGATTCTGGCGCATGTTGGGATTGCGGTTCATTTCTATTTGCGGGATGGGGAAGAAGTAGTGTTTGGATTCGAACACCTTGTCCTCCACGCGTACATCCGGGTTGTAGGTCAGGTTGCCGCCCGGGTCCCTGGTGATCACCATGCCGCGGATAAATTCCGGCAATGTTTCGATGATCATCCAGCGGCGTACATCGAAGTAGCGGTGATCTTCAAAAGCCAGCTCTATGCGGCGTTCGTTGCGGATCTGCTCGCGGAGCGTTTCTTTCGTCAGGGCCTGGCCCCGCCGTGCGAAGGAGGTTTCGATATCGGGCATGCCGGCGCGTGCTCTCACCAGATTCAGGGCCTGTACCGGTGTCAGAGCATTGCCGGCGCCGGGAACGGTGTAAGCCGGCCCGCCTGCCTCGTTGCCAGCTTCGGCAAGGTTCAGCAATACTTCCGCATACCGGAAATATACCCAGTTGTGATAAGCGGAACCGCTGTTGTTCACGGGGTTTACGTTGGCGTAATCCATGAATTTGTTCAGGTAGTAACCTGTTTTGGATTTGGCATTGCCCGAGGCATTCACACCGCCTTCGAACAGCTGGAAGGTGTAATTGGAAGCATTCGCAAAACGGGCAAAATGGGCGCCGTTGTGAATGATGCTGGCATAAAAGCGGGGATCTCTCCCGGTGTACGGCGCGCCGGCATGCGCCGGATCGTTCCAGTTGAACAGGGTACCGTCTTCCATTTCGTAGGCATCTACCAGGTCCTGGGAGGGGCAGGTACCGCCGCGGGCATTGGTGAAGCCTGCGGGGAAGTTGTCGTTTTCCGTATCGCGGTTAGGCGTGCGGAGGCGCGCGAAGATCAGTTCGCGGTTGGTATTGCCTGCTCCCCAGGCGTTGAAGAAGGAGGCGTAATTCGTCCGGCCGTTGGCACCGGGGGTGTAAAGCTGATACCAGTTCAGGTCTACCAGGTCCTGCGCCGCCTTGGCGGCCGGTTCCCAGCGGGTGGCGTCCACATTGCCGTAGGAGGTCAGGGAATCTTCGCCGGCGCGGTTATAAAGGGGGCTGGCGGCGTAGAGCAATACCTTGGCTTTCAGGGCAAGGCAGCTGCCACGGTCCGCGCGGCCTACTTCCGTCGGTTGATTGTAGGGTTCATCAGGCAATAGCGCATAAGCTTTATCGCATTCGGCAACAATGAAATCCACGACGGACCGCACCGAATTACGGGGGATCAGCACATCTTCGCTGGCTTCGAAAGAACGGTCTACTATAGGAATGCCGCCCCAGCGCTGGAACAGGAACCAGTGGTGCAGGGCGCGGAGAAAGTGTGCTTCGCCCACCATACGTTTCCGGAAGCGTTCGCTGGAAGTAAGGGGCAGCAGGTGCAGGTTTTTCAGCGCCGTATTGGCCTTCCGGTTACCGTGATAGCCGCCGTATTTCATCCAGGAACCGATCTCGCCCGCACCGTCGCTGTTGCGCCAGTAACGCATGTTGGAGGGGTTCCAGTTGCCGGCGCTCATGCGCTGCGCAGCGGATTGAACGGTCTGGTTGGTGGACACATGCGCAGCCTCGTCTGTTGCGGAAGCCAGCATGGCATTTCCTTCCAGCCAGTTAAAAGAACCGGATACATCAGCCGGGAGGTCTGTATAAGCATTATTGATGAACAGTTCCGCCCGCGCAGAGTCCGAGAATACGTACTCGGCGGATTTGAATTCCACCGGCACCACGAAAAGCGGCTTCCTGCAGGAGGCGGCTGCAATGCATAGCGCGGAGGATATGATGATAGTACATTTTTTCATGATCATGTTTTTAGAAGGTTACACTGATGCCGGCATTCAGCACGCGCTGGATCGGATATACAACATAGTGGCTGGAACGTGCTTCCGTATCGATCAGGTCGGTTGGCGACCAGGTGAACAGGTTGTAGCCGCTGCAATACACCCGCAGATTTTCCATGCGGATCTTTTTGCTGAGTTTTTCGGGGAAGGTGTAACCCAGTTCCAGCGTTTTCAGACGTACCATTTTGGCATCTCTCAGCCAGTAGGTGGAGGTGCGCTGGTTGTTGGCCTTGTTGCTCAGCGAAAGGCGGGGATAGGTGGCATTGGCCCAAGTGTTCGGATCTTCCGGGTTGTAGCGGCCCAGGTGATGGTCGCGCACCGTGCCGTTGTCGTGAAACTCCCAGATGGATTCGCCGGTCAGGTTCTGCATGGAGCCATTGTGACCGGTGAACAGTACGTTCAGATCGATACCGCGGAACCTGGCGCCGAGGCCTGCGCCATATTGCAGGGTGGGGAAACCGCCCTGGCCCAGGAATACTTCGTCATATGCATCGATCACCCCATCATCGTTCTGATCTTTGTATCTGATATCGCCGGGCCTTACTACGCCGAAAGTCTGGCGGGGGCTGTTGTCGATCTCCGGCTGGTCTTTGAACAGGCCGATGGCCTCCAGCCCGAAAATGGCATCCAGCGGCCGGCCGGTACGGGCCTGGTAATCGAAGCGCGGTTTTTCCTCACCCCGGTTGACCACCGTATTATTGGCCTTGGTGATGATACCGGTCAGCGCCAGCTCCAGGTCGCCGAATTTTTGCGTATAGCTTACGGAAGCATCAAATCCTTTGTTCTCGATCACGCCGATGGGAAAGTCAGGGAAGCGGATACCCATCAGATAAGGCAGCGCCGGCTGGATCATGATATCCGTGTTCTTTTCATGGAAGTAGTCGAATGATACGTTCAGCTTGTTATTGAAGAATACCGCATCGATGCCCACATCTGTTTTCCTGACCTTTTCCCAGGTTACATTGTCCAGCGCGAAAGCTGTTTCGTTCCAGCCGGAATAACCGATGGAAGTGTACCCGAAGTTCACCCCGCCGGCGCCGGCATATTTCTGGAACCACAGGAAGTAACCGCCAATGTCGTCGTTGCCGGAAATACCGTGAGAGGCGCGCAGTTTAAGGAAATTCACCCATTTGTTGTGCTTCAGGAAGTTCTCTTCCGTCAGTACCCAACCGATCGCACCGGCAGGGAAGAAGCCGAATTTCATGCCGGGCAGGAACTGCTCGGAGCCCTGGTATCCGAAGTTGAATTCCGCCAGGTATTTCTTGTTGTAGGCATATGCAATATGGCCGTTACCGCCCAGGTAAGCCTGGGGAATGTCGCCGTTGTTCTCGGAGTAGATGATACGCTGTGCTACGGCGGCAAAGCCGGAAACGGCATGTTTGCCGAAAATGCGCTCGTAGTTCAGCGAGGCGTCCGCATTCAGGGTGCGGCGGGTGGAAGGATATTCCACGCCGGAAGACATCTGGGTATCCGAGCCCGTTTCCACATACCTGATGGTGCCATCCGGTTTATATTCCACGTTGCCGTTCGGCTGGCGGAGGTCGAATACCTTGAAGCTCTTGCTGCGGTTGGTGACCATATCGTACCAGCTGTCAAATCCAACGCTGCCGCGGAGGTAAAGGCCTGGTGTGATAAAGTCAAGTTCATGCCTGGCGCGTAATGTGGCGAACATGTTGCGCACATAATAGAGGGAATACCCCTGTTTGTTCAACAGGCCATAAGGGTTGCCGGTAAAATCCTTTGTGCCGCCCAGGTAGCCGTCCGGCGTGAAAACGGGGAAAGCGTTCGGCGGCGTTTTATAGAGGGAGCGGAATACGCGAAGGGAGGATTCAGACCGGGAACCGGGGAAGGTGCGCTGCTCCTGGCGTCCGGAAAGGTCCAGCTGCAGGGAGAACCGTTTGTTGACATTTACATCGATATTCGATCGCAGGGTGATCAGGCCGAAGTCCGCATTCGTGTTATAAGTATTGGCGGCCTTGTCAACATTATAGAGACCGCTGTTGCTGGTGTAACCGGCGGAGACGAAGTACCGTGCCGTTTTGTTGCCGCCCTGCACATCTACGCTGTACCGTTGCTGCCAGGTATGCTGGTTCACGTATTCATCATACCAGTTGATGTCCGGGTACAGATAGCGGTCCATTTCCGTTTCATAAATTCCCTGGGAAGCCTGCTGGTATTTGTCCAGGTCCGCGGCCGAATAGCGGGGCTGGTTGCCGTCGTTCACCAGCGCCTCGTTGTACAGGGTAGCATACTGGAAGGAGTTGAGCAACCGGGGTTGGGTGGTAGGTGTTTTAACACCGGTCCGGGCATTGAAGGATATCCTGATATTGCCTTCCTTCCCTCTTTTGGTAGTGACGAGAATGATGCCGTTACCTCCGCGCAGGCCGTATTGCGCGGTTGCCGCAGCGTCTTTCAGCAGGGTAATGCTTTCGATCTCGTTCGGGTCCAGCAGGTCCATGCTGCGTTCAAAACCATCTACGAGAATAACCGGGGTATTGGTACGAAAGGTGCGTTTGCCGCGCATCTGGAGGGAAGCGCCCTCGTCCCCCGGCTCACCATTGTTTTGCATGACGAACAGGCCAGCCAGCCGACCCTGCATTCTGTTCAGATTGTTGATGATGGGGACGTTCATGACAGCAGCCCCGCTCATTTGCGAGATGCCGCTGGTCACTTCGGAAGACAACTGCCTGCCCATAAAGGTATGGATGATCGTTGTGCTGTCCGGCTGCTGTGCCAGCGCAGCCGGCGAAATACCCAGACAGGCAGCGATCCCGATAGCCGCTCCCAGGTATCGCCGGTAACCGGGCCTGGCCATGGATGATACTGATGCTTTCATAGCGTGATAATTCAAATAATTAGGAAATAACGTGGTTGATGGAGGCAAATAACGCCCCGGTCCCGTTACTACGGAACATGGTGGTTATAGCGGTTCAAGAAGGAACAGATCGTTCTTTTGCCGGACAGGAAAGGGGTACGCCAGTTTTTCAGTGTCCGGGAAAAGGCTGTTGATAAATAAAGGTTAATGGGCTGCGAATGCCCTTGATCTCATCATGGATAATACTGTTTTTGCTAACGTGAATACTGTTTTACGACTTCGTCTGCTTTCGTGGAAAATCGATTTTGCCGGTAACTTAGGAAAAAGTATGTTGGCTTCCGGCTTTTTTTACGGAAACGTTTCCGTAAAAATGCGGGGGCATTTAGTTGCTTTATCATCGGGATAGGTTTATTTTATAGGGAGGATGTGTGTGATTCATGATCAAGATAGATATCAAATACCTGGCAAAGGAGTTAAATCTTGCCATTTCTACAGTATCAAGGGCATTACGGGACAGTCACGAGATCAGTGCGGAAACCAAGGAAAAGGTGTTTGCGCTGGCGAAGCGATTGAACTATCAGCCCAATGCAAATGCGAGCGGTCTTCGGGGACAGAAAACGAAGATGATCGCTGTTGTGATACCCGAAATGGTGAACGACTTCTTTTCACTGGTCATCAGCGGGATCGAGAAGGTGACACAGGCCCAGGGATATCACATCCTGTTATATTTCACACATGGTGATCATGCGCTGGAAGTATCCTTCATCAACACGCTGGCCAATGGAAGGGTAGATGGCGTTTTACTGTCCATCACCGATGAGCACAACGATAATTCGCACCTGGAGCTGCTGAACAAAAAAGGTATTCCGCTGGTGCTTTTCGATCGGGTGAGCGAGCGCATGGATAATGTAAAAGTGACGACCGATAATTATGATAGCGGCATTCTGGCCACCCGGCACCTGATCGACATGGGGTGTAAAAAGATCGGGTACCTGAAAATACACAAGAATATCCCGGTAGGCACCATCCGGATGAACGGTTACCTGGATGCGCTGAAAAAGCACTCGGCGCAGAAAGTTCCGCTGGTACTGGAATGCCCGAGCGGTAACGACGAAGCGTTTGAATCTATCCGGAGGATGCTGGTGGCGGAAAAGCCTGACGGGATCTTTGCTTCGGTGGAAAAGCTGGCCGTGATCTGTTACCGTGTCTGTGAACAGATCAGGCTTCACATCCCGCAGGATATCAGGATCATCAGTTTTTCCAACCTCCATACCGCTTCATTGCTGAATCCTTCGCTGACCACCATAACACAACCTGCATTCGAGATCGGGGAAACGGCGGCAAAAGCCCTGCTGCGCATCATCCAGAAGAAAGGAGGGTATAACGCCGGGGGTAATGTGGTGTTGCAGTCCCGGCTGATCAAACGTAATTCCACGGCGCGTTAATTTCAGGAGTATGATATTGCCGTTCTCTCCAATGTAGCTTCGCCGGAATGTTGTGATTCAGCCGTATTGCAGTTCCCTCCCGCTGACTAAACTTTAATTTGGTTTATATTGTAAACTACTTTACATTTGTCGTACCCAAATCATTTAACCTGTATGCACAAGCCATTCTTAACCCTGACCGTACTGTTTTTCCTGCCGTTGCTGCTGCAGGCCCAGCAGACCATCAGCGGCCGGGTGACCACCGCCAAACGAAAACCCCTGGCGGGAGTGAACATCGCCATCAAAGGCTCGTACGATGGTACGTCCAGCAAAGCGGACGGCACTTTTTCCTTTACCACAGCCGCCACCGGCGAACGTTTCATCACCGCCAGCCTTACCGGCTACCAGACCCTGGAGATCAAAGCGGATGTGGCCGATGCGCAACAGTTGCAGCTGGTGCTGCGGGAAACCGTCAATGAGTTGAAGATGGTGACCATCTCCGCGGGCAGCTTTGAAGCCAGCGACGAGAAAAAGAACACCATGCTCAAACCCCTGGATATTGTCACGACGGCAGGTGCGAATGCAGACATCGTCAGCGCCCTGCGGACGCTGCCCGGTGCACAACAGGTAGGCGAGAAGGAAGGGCTGTTTGTGCGTGGCGGAACCGGCTATGAAACACAAACGTTCATCGACGGCATGATGGTGCGCAATCCCTTTTACAGCGGAATGCCCGACTTTGCGGCACGCGGGCGTTTCTCCCCTTTTCTCTTCAAAGGCACTACCTTCAGCAGCGGCGGTTACTCCGCGCAATACGGCCAGGCCCTCTCTTCCGCGCTGGTACTGGAATCCACAGATCTGCCGGACCGTTCTTCCTATTCCCTCGGCCTGGGCACCGTAGGGCCAAGTGTGGGCGTGGACATTCTTACGGAGGACAAAAAGAAAGCCTACGGTTTTGAAGCGGATTATACCAATCTTGCCCCTTACTTCGCGCTGGTGAAACAGCAGCAAAAACCCACCATCGCACCGGAAGCCACCAACGCCTCCGCCAACTACCGCCTGAAAACATCCAGCACCGGCATGCTGAAATTCTTCGTTACCGGCAGCTGGAACCGCTTCGGGTTCCAGGGCGAAAGCCTGGAGCATCCGGGATACAAGGAAGACTTTGAGCTGGAGAACTATAACATCTACACCAATCTGAACTATAAGGAAAGTCTCGGTAAAGGATGGCGGATGAACCTGGGAACGTCCTGGAGCACTAACCGCGACCGTATTTATATGGACACGATCGGCTGGAGCCCTGATCCTTCAAGGGTCCGCGCCCGGCAGGACCTCAGCCAGTTCCGCATGGTATTCTCCAAAAATATCGGCCGTTATTCCCTGCTCCGCTTCGGCAGCGAATACCAGTACGCCGATGAACGGTCCGCCTTCGATCAGTATAACGCGGATTATGTGGACAGTTATGCCGCGGGTTTCGTGGAGGGCGATATCTATTTCACACCGCGGTTCGTGGGCAGGCTGGGCGGACGGTACGAATATTCCTCCCTGCTGGCGAACGGCAACATTGCGCCGCGCGCTTCCCTTGCTTACAAGCTGGACGGCCGGAGCCAGGTAGCCCTGGCCTACGGTGAATTTTACCAGAAACCGGAACCGCAATTCCTGCGCTTCTCGCATGATCTGGGGTATATGCGCGCCACCCACTACATCGCCAGCTATCAGCGCATATCCGAATTTTATACGCTGAGGGCGGAAGTTTTCTACAAGGAGTATTACGACCTGGTGAAAACAGTACCGGACTACAGCAATAACGGGAACGGATATGCGAAAGGCATAGAACTGTTCTGGCGGGACCGCAAGACGATCAAAAACGTGGATTACTGGCTGTCCTACTCCTGGCTGGATACCAAACGGGATTATCTGAATTATCCCTACCGTGTGCAGCCGGATTTTGCCGCAGACCATACCGCCACGCTGGTGTACAAGCATTATATATCGGCACTGCAGCTGAACCTGGGCGCCACGTATTCATTTGCAACAGGCCGCCCTTACTATAATCCCAACCGCCCGGAAAGCGAGTTCATGGAAGACCGGACGAGGACGCTCAATACGCTCAGCCTGAATGTGAACTACATCACAAAGATCGGGAAAGCATTCACCGTGTTCGTATTCACCATGACCAATGCACTGGGCAATGACCAGGAATACGGGTTCCGTTATTCATCGGACAAGATGCGCCGTGCGATGGTAGGGCCTATGGCGCCGAGGTTCTTTTATCTCGGTATGTTCATGAGCTTTGGTATCGACCGTACACAGGAAGTAATTAACAGGCAATAATAAATTTCCCAAAAATGAAGCACATCCTTTTTTCTCTTATGCTGGCCGGCGGTTTTACGCTCGCCGCGCAGGCCCAGAGCGGGCAGTTCGAAGAAGCCATGAAACAGCAGGTGGGTTTGCTGGACAGCAACAGCACCTATAGCGCCAGTGGCATGCAACAGCTGGCCAATACCTTCGAACGCATCGCCGCGGCAGAACAAACGCAATGGCTGCCTTATTATTACGCTGCATATTGCCGCGTGAACGAGGCTTTTATGACAAAAGACAAGGGTATGATAGATGAACTGGCAGACAAGGCATTGGTAAATGCCGAGAAAGCGCAGGCGCTGAAAGGAAAAGATGCGGACATCCACTGCATTCTCTCCATGATCCTCTCTGCCCGCATTGGTGTGGACCCTATGACCCGCGGCATGAAATACGGCCCGGAGTCCGGCGCGCTGCTGGAAGAAGCAAAGGCCATGGACCCGGAGAACCCGCGCGTGTACATGCTGCAGGGGCAGGCGCTGCTCTATACGCCTGAAGCCTTCGGCGGCAGCAAATCCAAAGCAAAACAGCTGTTCGGTATTGCGCTGGAGAAATTTGCCGCAGCAAAGCCGGAAAGCTCCATCGTACCACAATGGGGCGAAGCCTATACGAAAATATTGATCGGAGAGATCAAATAAATAATGGCGCCGGCTGAAGAGCATGCGCTTTTTGGCCGGCACTTTATTATTTTTATCGCCAAAACCACGGTGCATGAATTTCAAGGAGCTGGATCCCGTGCTGCATTCCCAGTTGAGGCTGGCAATCATCTCGGTATTAGTGCGTGAGCAGGAAGCAGAATTCACGTTTTTAAAAGAGCAAACCAATGCTACGGCAGGGAACCTGAGCGTACAGATCAATAAGCTCAAGGATGCCGGGTACATCGATGTGATCAAGCAATTCAGGGAAAATTATCCGCAAACCATCTGCAAGATCACCAGAGAAGGGCAAAAAGCCTTTGAGAACTATGTAAAATCCATTCAATCATATCTTTATACCGGCAAAAAGAAATAATGCCGGATATTCCCCACTGTTAACCCGATGCAGTGTGTTGCTTTACCTTCAATATGCGCGCAACGCATCTTGCATACCATTAAAGCAGACACATATGGAACTACAGGATCATCCACTGAAGGTAGCCCCCACGGCCGCATTAGTACTGTCTTATGCCCATTCGTTATACACCCGGGGCCTTGCGAAAACCTATTTTGAGCAGCTGGACCTTGCGGAAGGGAAAGCCCTGGCCGCAAAATTGCCCACGGAAGCGGGCGGCCTGGTATGCTGCCGCAAACGCTTTATCCGGCACCAATTGGAGCAATTCCTGGACAATGAGGACCCTGTGCAGGTAGCCATACTGGGTGCGGGGTTGGACCCGCTCTCCCTGCATCTGCTGGAATTTCACCGGGAAGCCGTACACAGCATCTATGAAGTGGATGCAGATCATCTCAGGCAGAAGGAACAACATTACCATACATTGCTGCCGGCCCGTCAGCCGGTACGTTTTATTCAGGCGGATATGAACGATACCCTGCATCTCCCGGACCTGCTCCGGGATGCGGGGTATTCCTTCGGCCGCCCGGCCATTATCATATTCGAAGGAGTGGCCCATTATATGAGCGATGAGCAGTTCCTGAACCTGATGCAGCTGTTCAGGACGCCGAACAAGACCAATGTGGTATTCATGGATTATACGCTGCCGGAGTATGCCATGAGCCCGGCTTCCAGGCCTGTTTTCAAAGCGGTGAAAAAGCAGATAGAATCCCTGGTCGGGCGACCGCTCAGCGTATATAGCCGCCCGGATATTTTTCAGCTGGTGGAAATGTTACAGGGAGATGTGGCCGGCGTTGACTCCATGAAAGACATGGAATTCAAACTGAACGGCCGCAATGAGCGGTATCATGAAGAAGGGGAAGGATTGATCGAGATGATATCCTTTTATTTGTGAAGGCTGGCCGCGGCGGGATCAGATCCCTTCCGATGCCAGTTCAGATTTCTTCAGCGGGTTCTTCGTGTTCTCCGCATAACGTTTCCGCTGCCCGATGATATCGATGCAGGTATAGATCGCCTGGCGGAAAGAGGATTCATCTGCGGTATTCTTGCCGGCAATGTCGAAAGCGGTGCCATGATCGGGAGAGGTACGCACTATGGGAAGTCCCGCCGTGTAGTTGATCCCTTCTCCGAGGGCCAGGGATTTGAAAGGGATCAGCCCCTGATCATGATACATGGCCAGTACGCCATCGAACCTGCGGTACATTTCACGGGCAAAGAAAGCGTCTGCACTGTAAGGCCCGATGCACAGGATACCCTGATGCTTGGCTTGCCTGATGGCCGGTGTGATGTGTTTGATCTCCTCATCACCGATCAGGCCCTCGTCCCCGGCATGGGGATTCAGTCCAAGTACGGCAATACGCGGGTTATCTATCCCGAAATCCCTCACCAGGCTGTCGCGCATGATCATGATCTTGCTCAGGATATTTTCCTTGGTGACATATTTTGCGATATCGGCAACCGGCACATGCTCTGTAAGCAGGCCGATGCGCATGTTCTCCGCGGTCATGAACATCAGTACATCCTTGCTGCCGAAAGCATGCTGCAGATAAGGGGTGTGGCCGGTAAAGCTGAAATCCGGGCTCTGGATGTTCTTTTTATGGATAGGGGCGGTAACGAGACCTTCCACTTGTTTGTCTTTCAGGCATTCGATAGCCACCGCCAATGAACGGGCCGCATATTTGCCGCCGGTTTCATTCAGCGATCCGGGCATGATCTGCACTTCTTCCTCCCAGCAGTTGAAAACGCTCACCTGCTTGGGGTTCAGACGGGAAAAGTCTTTTATGCTCTGGTAATTGAAATTGTTCTCGTTGAGCAGTTTCCGGTAGAAGTTGACCGCCTTGTTGGAAGAAAAGATCACCGGGGTGCACAATTCAAGCATACGGGTATCAGTGAAGGTCTTGATGATGATCTCGGTCCCGATGCTGTTCAGATCTCCTACCGTGATCCCGATCACGGGCCGGTGCGTATGTGTGGCAGTACTCATGCGATGCTGTATAAAAAGTATCTGACAAATATACGGGGAATAGTTGACTTTGCGGGGCCGCTTAAACTGAAGACTATTCCTTAATTTTGTGCCGGATGTACACGCTAAAAAAGTCACTGGGACAGCATTTTCTCAAAGATGAGAACATTTGCAGAAGGATCGTTGAGGCATTGCCGGTGGCTGCCGGGGATCAGGTGCTGGAAGTAGGGCCGGGCGCCGGGGCTATCACAAAATACCTGCTGGAGCTGCCCGGGATCACCTTCAGGGCCGTTGAGCTGGATACGGAAAAGGTCCGGTACCTGGAGCAGACCTATCCCGCCATCAAGGGAAAACTCGTCAACGAAAGCTTCCTGGACATGCAGCCGCCCTATGAAGGCGCATTTGCTGTCATCGGCAATTTCCCGTACAATATCTCCACACAGATCATGTTCCGCATACTGGACTGGAAAGCGCAGGTGCCGGTGGTGGTGGGCATGTTCCAGAAAGAAGTGGCGCTGCGTATTGCGGCAAAGCATGGCAACAAGGATTATGGCATCCTGAGCGTATTCCTGCAGCGGTTTTACGATGTGGAATACCTGTTCGAAGTGCATGAAGATAGTTTCAATCCGCCGCCCAGGGTGAAATCCGCCGTGATCCGGCTCACCAGGCTGGCATCACCTTTGCCGGTGAAAAGCGAGAAAAAATTTACGCTGCTCGTCAAAACAGCATTCGGACAGCGCCGCAAGCAGCTGCGCAATCCGCTGAAAGGTTTTTTCGACAAGGCATTTTTACAGGAACCGATATTTACAAAAAGGGCGGAAGAGCTGACCGTAGCGGATTTCGTAGCCCTGACCGAACATATGTTATGAGCCAGAAAGTTTTAATTACCGCCAAAGTACATCCATATCTGATCGATCAACTGGAAGCAAAAGGATATACCGTCAGTTATCAGCCTTCTGTTACCTATGATGGTGTGATGCAGGAAGTGCACGATTGCGTGGGGATTATTGTCACCACCCGCATCAGGGTAGACAGGGCGATGATCGACCGTGCAGCGCAGCTGATGTGGATCGGCAGGCTGGGGTCGGGAATGGAACTGATCGATGTGGCCTATGCAGAAAGCAAAGGCATACGCTGCGCCAGCAGTCCCGAAGGCAACCGGGACACAGTAGGGGAACAGGCCGTGGGCATGCTCATCATGCTGATGCATAATCTTTTGAAAAGCAACCTGGAATTAAGGGAAGGCATCTGGGAAAGGGACGGCAACCGTGCGTACGAGCTGGGCGGGCTGACGGTAGGCATTATCGGGTACGGCCATACCGGCAGCGCTTTTGCCCGGAAGCTGCGGGGCTTCGACGTGCGCATCCTGGCATATGACAAGTACCGGCAGGGATATGGGGACGAGCTGGTGGAAGAAGCGGCTATGGAGCGATTGTATGCTGAGGCCGATATTGTGAGCACGCATCTGCCGCTGACGGAAGAAACGCGGCACCTGGCCAGCAGCCGGTTCTTCGGATCTTTTCACAAGCCGGTATATTTCATCAATACCTCACGCGGCAAGGTGGTCAACACAGCTGACCTCATTGAAGCTATAAAAGCCGGTACAGTCCGCGGCGCCTGCCTCGACGTGCTGGAAAACGAGAAGCTGGATACTTTCAACGCAGCAGAGAAAGCGCAGTTCCGCTTTTTGCTGGAAGACCCCCGTGTGGTGCTAACGCCGCACATCGCGGGATATTCTCATGAAGCCAGCATCAAAATGGCGGAATACGTGTTGCGCAAACTGAATATCCAGCCTGCGTTCAGCGTATAAATTATGCTTTTTTAAATGTGAAAAGGGGCTTTCATCCCGATTAAAAAACATTATATTTGCAATCATCACACTTAATGACGTCTTTGCGAAAGCGGGGACGTTAATTTTTTTTCTTTATACTAAATCATTCAGGTTATGTCTGGCGTCAACTATGTAACCAAAGAGACCCTTGAATTAATGAGGGAGGAGCTTACGCAACTCAAAACCAAAGGAAGGGCCGAGATAGCCAGAGCTATTTCGGAGGCTCGTGAGAAAGGGGATTTGAAGGAAAATGCAGAATATGATGCGGCCAAGGAAGCCCAGGGCCTCCATGAAGCGAAGATCGCCGTGCTGGAGAATGCCATTGCTACGGCAAGGGTGGTGGAAGCCGATTCCATCGATACCTCCAAGGTATCCATTCTTTGTAAAGTGACCATTACGAACGTAGCGAATAAGAAAACTGTCACGTACCAGCTGGTATCCGAGCAGGAAGCCGATCTGAAAGCCGGCAAGATCTCCGTTACATCGCCCATCGGAAAAGGCCTGCTGGGCAAGCAGGTTGGAGAGGTGGCCGATGTTATTGCCCCCAATGGCAAAATGAAGTTTAAGATAGACAATATTACGGTGTAGCCGCAAGCTCTTTTTCTCTCCCGAAAAGGCTCCGTAAGGGGCCTTTTCTGTTTCAATTACAAATTATTAGGCTTAGCTTCGTATTTGCACTTGTTTCATCTATAAGCTTATTTACCATGACCATCTTTTCCAAGATCATTAAAGGCGATATCCCGAGTTACCGCATTGCCGAGAACGACCGTTTTTATGCCTTTCTCGATATTTTTCCCCTGGTGAAAGGGCATACCCTGATCGTACCGAAAGTGGAAACGGATAAGTTCTTTGACCTGGAAGATGACCTGCTGCGGGAATGGCTGGTTTTCGCGAAACCGATAGCACAGGCCATAGAAAGAGCGATACCCTGCAACCGGGTGGGGATCAGTGTGGTAGGGTTGGAAGTGCCGCATGCGCACATGCACCTGGTGCCGGTCAATTCCGCGGATGACCTGAACTTCACCCGATCGAAGCTGAAGCTGTCGCCCGAAGAGTTCAGGGAAGTGCAGGCGCTGATTACCGCAGGACTATAAGGTGGGGACGTAGAATTTGAACCCGATACCGTGGAGTGTTTCGAGCTTCACATCTTTGTCATCACTGAAGTGCTTTCTTATTTTGGTGATGAATACATCCATACTGCGGCCAAGGAAATAATCGTCTTTCCCCCATACGTGATAAAGAATCTCCTCGCGTTTAAGGGTTTTGTTCGCATTCTCGCAGAAGAATTTCAGCAGGTCGGCCTCCTTTTGTGTAAGGGTGGCTTTCAATTTACCATTCTTGTCTGTCAGTTTGAGTTCCCCATAATCAAAGGTGGTCTTGCCAACAGTGAAAGTAGCCCGTTTGTCCGCATTCAGCGGGCGGGTACGTTTCAGGAATACTTCAATACGCAGCAACAGTTCCTGCATGCTGAAGGGCTTGGTCACATAATCGTCCGCGCCATGTTTGAAGCCGCTGATCTTGTCCTCATCCTCCGATTTGGAGGTCAGGAACAGGATCGGGATCAGATCGTTTTTCTGCCTGATCTGTTTGGCCAGCTCAAAGCCATTTTTCTTCGGCATTACAACATCCAGCAGACATATATCGAAAAGGCTTTTCTGGAACTGTTTCCAGGCTATGTCACCGTCAGAGCAATGGATCACCTCGTATCCGGATTCTTCCAATCGCTTTTTGGTTATTGCACCCAGGTTGTAATCATCCTCAACTAGTAAAATTCTAGCCTTCGTATCCATCTACGAAAAAAATTAGGGGTGATAAATGATTGATCTTCATATAGATAAGTACGCGTTGTTAGGTACAGTTGTAGCGCGCCAGCCATAATTTAGTTCAAAATAAGTACAATTTCTCAATTAACAAACAGCGGTCATCTGCTATTTGTTCATTTGATCGGCTTACTTGCCCACCCGTTCGGGATGTTGCTGCAGAAACTTTTCCCAGCCTTTTGATTTGCCGGCAGTTGCAAAAGGGCTGCTTTCCTGGAAGTGATGGCAGACGGCTACGGCCAGGGCATCGGTGGCATCAAGATATTGCGGTTGCTCCGAAAAGTGCAGGATGCGTTGCAGCATTTGCCAGACCTGTTCCTTGTTGGCGCTGCCATTACCGGTGATGGACTGCTTTACTTTCTTCGGGGAATACTCCGCCACAGCCACCCCGGCCTGCATAGCGCTGGCGATGGCTACGCCCTGGGCGCGTCCCAGCTTGAGCATACTTTGTACGTTCTTGCCGAAAAACGGCGCTTCAATGGCGCAACTGGCCGGCCGGTGCTTCAGGATAAGCTCGTTTACCCGGTGATGGATCATCCGCAGCCGTTCATAATGATCTTTTTTAGGATTGAGCTTGAGCACATCCATATCCACGATCTCCACCTTCTGACCCTGAACAACGATTAATCCGTATCCCATAATGATCGTACCCGGATCTATGCCAAGAATTATTTTTGAATTGTTTGCCAAGTGGAGGTTATTTTTGCCAAAATCCGAAAGTCTGAACAAAAGTACCAAAATAATCCTCAATTACGTGCTGGGCGGCGCCCTCTTCATCTGGTTGACCTACGCCATCTATCAGCAGCTCATACATCAGCAAAACCTGCCGGCTGCATTGGCCCATATGCAAAGCACGATACTGGAGAAGGGTTTGTTGCTTTTGTTGCTGGTGGTGGTGTTGATGTTCGTGAACTGGGGACTGGAAGCGAAAAAATGGCAAATGCTGGTAGCTCCCCTTGAAGCAGTGCCCTTTGCTAGAGCCTTTGGGGCCATTCTCAGCGGGGTGACGCTCTCCGTGAACACTCCGAACCGGATCGGCGAATACGGCGGCCGCATCCTTTACCTGGAGAACCGGAACAAGCTCAAAGCCATTGCGGCTACCATCGTGGGAAGCTACAGCCAGCTGATCATTACCATCGTGTTCGGCCTCTGCGGCCTGATCTATTATATTAATAATTTCCAGTTGATCAAGGCGGACAATTACTTCGCGCCGAATTTCTGGGAGAAATTATTGTTAGGAATACTCATAGTCATTTGCGTCTTCATTGTAATACTTTACTTTCGGTTACAGATCATCGTAGCCGTATTTGAAAAGGTGCCGCTGTTACGAAAATTGAAGGTGTTTATCCAGATCATCGCCCGGTATTCCCCAGGCCAGCTGCGGAAATTGCTGCTGCTGAGCACCCTGCGTTATATGGTGTTTACGGCACAGTATTTGATTTTGCTGTACGCACTGGGCGTGACTTTCGTGTGGTGGCAGGGGTTCTTTATGATCAATATGATCTACCTCATTATGGCTATAGTGCCCACTATCGCCATTGCGGAGCTGGGGCTCCGGGGGCAGGTCAGCATCTATTTCCTGGGCCTGTTGAGTGCAAATACGGCAGGGATCGTGGCTGGAACGGTAGCTATCTGGCTGATCAACCTGGTACTACCGGCGGCAATAGGCAGCATTTTGCTGCTGGGCGTCAAAATTTTCAAGGATAAATAGCAACGATCGATGAAGTATTTTCTATTACTGATGGTGTTAACCATAACCGGGCGTTCTTTTGCACAAGATAATTTTTGTGGTATCTCCAATACGAGCTTCAAAGCCGGTGAATCCCTGACCCTCAAAGTATTCTACAACCTGGGCAGCGTATTCGTGGGCGCAGGAGAAGCCACCTTCAACTGTAAACTGGAAAAATACGGGGGGCGCGACGCCTATCATGTCGTAGGCGAAGGCAAGACTTTCCGCACGTACGACTGGATATTCAAAGTGCGCGACAAATACGAAAGCTATATCGATACCTCCACCATGCTGCCTATCCGCTTCATCCGCAACGTCAGCGAAGGGGGGTACAAGATATACAACAACGTGGGGTTCAACCGTGATGCAGGCACCGCCACCAGCACCAACGGTACTTTTAAAGTGCCGGACTGCATCCAGGACGTGATCAGCGCCATTTATTACGCCAGGAATATCGACTTCTCCAAATACAAACCCGGGGACCGCATACCTTTTGCCATGTTCCTGGATGACGAGGTATATAATATCTATATCCGGTATATGGGAAAAGAAGAGGTCAATACCCGCTACGGGAAATTCCGGGCCATCAAGTTCAAACCCCTGCTGATCAAAGGCACCATTTTCGAAGGCGGGGAGCAGATGACCGTATGGGTGAGCGACGACGGCAACAAGATCCCGCTGCGGATAGACAGCCCCATTTCCGTAGGAAGCATTAAAGTGGATATGACCGGATACGCGAACCTCCGCCATCCCCTGACATCGCTGATAAAGAAAAGGTAAGCCTCAACCTTATTCACCTTTAACCGTTATATTTGTAATTATGGAAGAACGCAAACCCAAGATACTGCTGGCAGAAGATGATACCAATCTGGGCATGGTACTGAAAAACTACCTGGAGCTGAATGACTATGATGTAGAGTTGTGCCGGGACGGTATTCTAGCGCTGGCTGCATTCCGCAGGGATAAATTCGATATCTGCCTGCTGGACATCATGATGCCGAATATGGACGGTTTCAAGCTGGCGGAAGAGATCCGCGATGTGGACCCGGACATTCCCCTCTTCTTCCTCTCGGCCAAGACCATGAAGGAAGATATCATCCAGGGGTATAAGCTCGGGGCGGATGATTATATTTCCAAACCTTTCGACAGCGAACTGCTGTTGCTGAAGATCAAGGCCATCCTCAAACGCAACCAGGAGCTGAACAACAAGGAAGAAGAACTGTTCGAATTCAATATAGGGCAATACCATTTCAATTCCCGCCTGCGTACCCTCACAAAAGGCAGCGACTCCAGCACGCTTTCCCCGAAGGAGAACGAACTTTTGCATATGCTCTGCGAGCACAAGAACGATCTGTTGCCGCGCGAGGTAGCCTTGAAAAAGATCTGGGGCAGCGATACCTACTTTAACGGCCGCAGTATGGATGTGTACATCGCCAAACTGCGGAAATACCTGAAAGAAGATCCCAATATCGAGATCGTGAACATTCACGGCAACGGGTTCAGGCTGGTGGTAAAAGATTAAATGGAAAAAGGGGCGACAAGCCCCTTTTTTTATGATGTTTTTTTAACGATAGGGTTTGAGGCCACTTCAACACAAGGAGAACACAAGGAGAAGCACCCGAGCGAAGTGTTTAAATAATATCAGAACAGCAGCTGCGGCCCTCCTTTGTGGGGAGATTTCCCCAAATGCGTATAAGCCTTCTCCGTTACCTCCCTTCCCCTCGGCGTACGTTTGATAAAGCCTTCCTGGATCAGGAATGGCTCGTAGACTTCTTCCAGCGTACCCGGCTCTTCCCCTACGGCGGTAGCAATGGTGGTGAGGCCAACGGGACCGCCTTTGAAGTTCTCTATGATCACGTTCAGGATACGGTTATCCATTTCATCCAATCCATATTCATCCACGCTCAACGCTTTCAGGCTGAACTCGGCAATGCCCATATCTATCACCCCGTTCCCCATCACCTGCGCAAAATCCCGCACCCGGCGCAGCAGGCCGTTGGCGATACGCGGCGTACCGCGGGAGCGGCGGGCAATTTCCATGGAAGCATCGGAAGTTATTTTGGTGCCGAGCAACCCGGCTGCGCGCCAGATGATCTTTTGCAGGATGGCCGAGTTGTAATATTCCAGGCGTGACTTGATGCCGAAGCGGCTCAGCAGCGGAGCGGTCAGCAAGCCGGAGCGGGTGGTGGCGCCCACCAGCGTGAAGGGGTGCAGGTTGATCTGTACGGAACGGGCATTGGGCCCGGAATCGATCATGATATCAATACGGTAATCCTCCATGGCCGAATAAAGGTATTCCTCCACAACGGTGCTCAGCCGGTGGATCTCGTCCACGAATAGCACGTCTTTTTCCTCCAGGTTGGTGAGCAGGCCCGCCAGATCGCCCGGTTTTTCGATCACCGGCCCGGAAGTCTCCCGGATATTTACGCCCAGCTCATTGGCCACAATACGCGACAAAGTTGTTTTTCCCAATCCCGGAGGGCCATGGAAAAGTATATGGTCCAGCGCCTCATCACGGAGCTTGGCCGCCTTGATAAAGATCTTCAGGTTATCAATGATCTGGTCCTGCCCCGAAAAATCAATGATCTCCCTGGGCCGGATACTGTTCTCGAACTCCTTTTCGGCGGCGCTCAGCCTGTTCTCATCTGGTCTTATGTTGGAATTGGACATTAGATCTCCTTTCAAAACCAAAAGTAATCGTTTATTTTTAACGAAATCCGAATCTGCTATGAAATGTAAAGCGCTCAGCCTGTTTTGCCTGCTGCTGACAGGCGTATTATCCGTAAAAGCCCAGCAAATCAGCGAAGATGAAGTAAAAAGGATCATCAGCATGCTTGCGGCGGACGACATGCAGGGCCGCGCCACTTATTCTCCCGGCATTGAAAAGGCATCCATATTCATTGAACAGGAATTCACCGCAGCGGGACTGGAGCCGCTGCCCGGGCAGCAGGATTTCCGCCAGCGTTTTGCCACGGTGGGCCGCCAGGTAAGGGCACTGGATTCCGTAACAGAGGAAGAAGGGCCGAAGTTCCTGCATAACGTGGCCGGTATGATCAAAGGCAGCAGCCATCCGGATGAATACGTGATCTTTTCCGGACATTACGATCATATCGGTATCCGTAAGGCCGTGGAAGGGGACAGTATCGCCAATGGTGCGGATGACGATGCATCCGGCATCACCGCCGTTATATTGCTGGCGGAATATTTTAAACAGCATCCGCCTGCCCGCTCGGTGATCTTTGCGGCCTTCACGGCGGAAGAGATCGGCGGTTTCGGTTCCCGTTTCTTCTCACAGCAGCTTGATCCTGAAAAGATCGTCGCCATGTTCAATATCGAGATGATCGGGAAGGAATCGAAGTTTGGCCGCAACAGCGCTTTCATCACCGGATTCGAACGGTCGGATTTCGGGGAGATGTTACAGCGGAACCTTGAGGGCTCCAGCTTTCAGTTCCACCCGGACCCCTACCCGGAGCAACGCCTGTTCTATCGCTCCGATAACGCCACGCTGGCCCGCCTTGGCGTTCCGGCGCATACCATTTCCACTACGCAGATCGACAAGGATACCCTGTATCATAGCGTTGATGATGAAGTGGAGAGCCTGGATATGAAGAACATTGCCGATATTATCGAAGCGATCGCCGTCAGCGCCAAAAGTATTGTGGACGGGAAGGATACACCGGTGAGGATCAGGAAAGAGGAAGATTAAAGAAGTGCTTTAACGTAAAAAAGGCTGTTTCAACGGTAATGTACCCGGTTTTTCCGGATACCTGACGGGGAAAGGTTTCGTTTGACGATGCCCGGTCAGCTTACAGTTGGAACAGCCTTTTGTTTATCGGTACTTACTTCGATCAATGCGGCCTATTCTTCGCAGATGCAGGAACAGCCTCCTGCAGGTAGTACTTACCTGGCGAATGTCAGCTTTGCGACCTGTGCGAAGTGATCGGATGCGAACAGCCCCTTCCAGGTTTGCGTGATACAGGCATGCTGCCATACTTCCCATTTGCCTTTCAGGAAAATATAGTCGATCGGCTGATCGCCAATTTCGTGTGCTTTGAAGCTGTTGAAAGTGCTATGCGGACCGTAATGCGGTGTTTTGCTGAGGGCTTTGGCGTCTTTCAGGTGGAGCGGGTTCTGTGCGTCCACGATCACGCGGATGGGCTCATCCTGCGGTTTGGCGTTGAAATCACCCGTGATGATGGCGGGTGTGCTGCCGGCGATCTCGTTCACCTTTTGCAGCAGCAGTTTTGCGCTTTCGCGGCGCGCCACTTTGCCGATGTGATCGAAGTGCGTATTGAAATGATAGAATTCCCTGCGTGATTTGCGGTCGCGGAAACGCGCATAGGTAACGATGCGGCAGATAGCAGCGTCCCAGCCTTTGCTGCCAATGACTTCTGGTGTTTCCGACAACCAGAACGTTTTGGAGTCCAGCAGCTGCATGCGGGCGGTATCATAGAAGATGGCGGAAAATTCTCCTTTTTTATCGCCGTCATCCCGGCCTGCGCCCACGAATTTGTATTGCGGAAGCGCCCGGGAGAGGTCCTGCATTTGTCCCCATAAAGCCTCCTGAACGCCCAGTACGGCAGGCTGATGATAAAGTATCTGCGATGCTACTTTGTCCGCCCGGTTAGGCCATGCATTGATGCTGTCCCCTGGGTTGTTGTAGCGGATGTTGAATGTCATTACCTGCAGGCTGTTATCTTGTGCCATGGCAGCAATTGTTGTGAAGAAACAGCACAATAGTGCGATGATGTTCTTTTTCATCTCTTTGTTTTCGTTGTTTTTTTCAGCTGATCGGGAGCCGGTGTGTACAATATTGCCAAGTTAGAGATTTGTATGCTAAAAGTGATATGTTAGTATCTAATTCCGAGATATTCCCTACGTTAAATAATTGTTTCCACCTTTTTTTCTCCTAGTTTTGAACAAGAGAACGGAACGTTATGGCAACGGTTATCGGGCAAGCAGAAACGGGTTATTATTCAGGCGGGCGGATGCATTTGCGGGGGATACTTTTCCGGGATGAGCGTTCCTGCTACCATGCCTGCATCCCTTCGCTGGATGTGTCCGGTTATGGCGCCAGCAGGCAGGAAGCGAAGCAGTCGCTGCTGGTGATGATGAACTGTTATTTTGAGCGGGCGATGAGATTGGGGGCGTTGGAAGAAGACCTTCGCCGGCGTGGCTGGGTAACGGACCCGCCGGTGATGTATCCACCGGCTTTCAGCCACTCCGATATGCAGGACGTTTTTGATTGTATCCGGAGCGGTACGGGGATTTACAATATTTCCTGCACTATTGAGTTGCCGCCGGCGGAGCGTATGTTGACCTGAAAAAAATCATCGAACATATGAATACCATGAATTTGTCCAACATTCCGCTGGATGCGGTACGCGCATTCCTGTTGCAGCGGGATTACCATTTTGGTTTTGTGCATAGCGGCCATGAGTTATGGGTGAAGGAAAATATGGTGCGGCCGGTGGTCTTGCGGGCGGGGTTTGACCCGGTGCCGGAGTTCATGATACGCAACATATTGCGGAGCATGGACGTGCGGGGAGAGGAGCTGGAAGGTTTTGTAGCGGCGAGGTACGGCTGTACAAGCGGTGGAGGAAGAAAAAAGGACCGGAAAGTTCCGGCCCTTTTGTAGCAGTTGTTATATTGCTGTTGCAATTTATTTCAGGTCATTCATGATCTCCTGCACAGCCTTTTCCAGCTGCGGATCTTTATCTTCCAGGCGGTCGGTAAAGGATGTCTTTACATAGATGTCCGGCGCCACACCTTCCTTCTCCAGGTTTTTACCGTCCAGGGTATAGCAGCCCCAGGAAGGCAGGCGGTAAAAAGAGCCGTCTACCAGGCCTTTGCCGGACGTGAAGATGATCCAGCGGTAGGATTCCGTACCGATGATCTTGCCCAGTTTCAGGGCCTTGAAACCGGCAGCGGTCATTTCCGCGTCACTGAGCGATTGCTCGTTGATCAGCAACACGATCGGTTTGCCGGCAGGTGCAAAGTTGGGCTGCGGAGACAATTTGCCGCCGCGGTATTGCCATTGCAGGTAGGGTTTCTGAGAGAGGAACTTCAACACCTCATCGTGTACATTACCACCGGTATTGTAACGGAGATCGAGGATCAGGGCATCTTTGCTGCCGATCTTCGCTGCCATGTCTATAAGGAATTTTTCCAGTTCGCCGCCACCCATATTTTTCATATGCGTGTAAGCGATCCGGTTATTCCCCAGCTTGTCCACCTTTGATTCATTGGAAGCGGTCCATTCATCGTACAGCTGTTCGCCCAGCGCACCATAACTTTGCGGGTGCAGCCTTACATCGTAAGGTTTGCCTTCACGCTCAAAGGTCAGTGTGATCTCTCTTTCGAAAGAAGGACGGGTGAAGTACTGATCGCGGCACAGCGATTTGTCTACGTTCACACCATTGACCTTTGTGAGCACGTCACCGGCACGAACATCTACATTCACCCGGTCTGCATTGCTTTTGGCAACAATGCGGGAAACCGTATAAGGATGCTGATCATTGAAAAGAATACCGGTTTCCATTGTACGGTAACTGAGGTTGATCTTTTCTTCCTCACCGGAAGAATTGAAACCAAGGTGAGAGGAGTTCAGCTCACCCAGCAGATCATTCACCAGTATCCGCAAATCGGTCCGGTTATTCACATAGGGAATGAAACGGGCATATTGCTCACGCAGTTTTTTCCAGTCCGCCCCATGGAACTCCGCATTGTAAAAATTCTCTTCAACGTTCGCCCAGGTTTCATGGAATATCTGTTCGAATTCAGTGCGGAGATTGCGGTAGAATTGCTGGCTGATCTCAATCTTGTCCAGCTTGTTGGCATCAGGATTGAGCTTCTGGATATGGCCGCCGGCAAGGATATACAGTTTACCGTCCGCTTCTTTAATATCCGAGCCGCCACCCATCTCGGTACCGTTGATCTTGTCCGTCTTCGGCGCTTCGAATGGCTCCAATACGGTTTTCCATAATGCGGACCTGCCATCGGCATGATTGGAGATATAGAAAACAGAGGTCTTGTCCCCTTTCTGCAGGATATACAGCGGACCGTACTGCGAACCGAAGGAAGGAGAGATCTGATCGATCCTGTCCATGATCTTCGCCGTATTGATCGTTACCGGTTCAGGCGTTTTTTTCTCCGCAGGCTTCTTGTCATCCTTCTTGTCATCTTTTTTCTCCTCTTTCTTCTCCTCTTTTTTCTCTTCTTTTTTGAAAAGCTCATCAAATTTGTCAGCACGGAAAGGATCATCAAACTTGTCCAGCGCTACGCGATAGACCTTTGGATTTTGCAGGCCGAAGGGATAGGCCGGCTTCGTACGGGAGGAACTGAAGTAGATATATTTCCCGTCGGGCGACCAGTAAGGGTTGGTTTCCGTGACGCCGGTATTGGTCAGGTTGATGGTGGTCTTTTTCTTCAGGTGATGCACCAGTATGTCCTGCTCGAAATTCCGGTACGCGGTGAACACCACATATTCGCCATCAGGAGAGAAACCGGGCATGGCATTCTGGAAGGCCCATATCTCGTCTTTTACAATGGTACGGGATTCGAGTGTTTTCAGGTCGATCACCCGCACTTCATCACGGCCGCTGAGGTACACTCCCTCTGTACGCTCCTTGTTCACCGCGAGCATGCGGTTGTTCCGTTTGTCTTTTGTCAGCTGTTTGGGCGTCCCGTTGCCGTCTGCGGCCACAGTGAACCAGTTCAGGTATCCTTCCACCGTTTCATTGTACAGCAGGGTGCGGTTATCTTTCAGCCACTGTACCTGCACCGCCCGTTCCGAGGCACGGGGGATCTGGCGGACGAACTTGCCTTCTATATCGGAGACGAAGATCTCCCCGCGGGAAACGAAGGCCAGTTTCTTTCCGTCCGGGGACACATCGTAGTGGGAAATCTTGCCGGACACTTCAAAATCCTGCTCCTTGGGCAACACCGGGTTGCGGAAAAGCCTGATGGGCAGTTTTTCGGACTTGCCGGACGCTACATCGTACACCCATACCTGGTAGTCCCGCTCAAAGATCACCTTGCTGCCGTCAGCGCTGGCGAAAGGGCGTTTGATGGAGGAGGTGAACTTCGTGAGCGCTTTCTTCCGGCCATTGCTGAAAGTGTACAGGTTGTATTCTCCGTTCTCTTCATCGGAAACGAAGTACACATTGCCTTTGCGGTCGATGGTCGTCCACATGTCCTTGCCGCGGTAGTCCGTATAGCGTTTATATGTTTTGGAAGCAGGGATGTAGGACTGGATGTCCGGATTGAAATCTCCCTTGTAACGTTTGCGGTTGGCCGCGAAGCTGCTTTCCCAGGTATCGTTGAAGAACAGTTCGCCGGTAAGCGGATGTTCCGCGATATTATGAATGAGGTTGAAGTGATGATCGAATACACGAACGGGTGTACCGCCATTCAGCCCTACTTTATAACTGGTGGGGTTGCCGTTGCGGTTGGAAGTGAAATACACGTGTTTCGAATCCCAGCTCCAGGATTCCATCTGGTCTGAGGCTTCGTGCATGGTCAGCTGCTTCACTTCGCCGCCGTCCACCGGCATCAGGAAGATATCCGCATTCCCGAACTGGGTGGCCGTAAATGCGATCCACTTGCCGTCGGGTGATACTTTTGCGAGGGTTTCATTGCCCGGCATAGCCGTAAGGCGGGTGGCACCGGGCTGCTGAATGGTTGTTTTCCACAGATCACCCTCAAAACTGAAGATCACGGTACGCCCGTCAGGTGTGAGGGTGGGGTAAGTCGTGAAATAAACTTCGGATGAAGATTGAGCTGTGGCAGGCAGGGAAAGGGCTGCGGCCAGCAGCCCGGTAAGGATTGCTCTCATATGGCGGGTAAATTTGTTGATTCGGGATGAAGTTAATACAGAATCGGCTGATCCCGAAACCACTTATCCAAAAATGGCGGGGCGGGAATATGCCGGTAATTTGGACTGATCATTGTATGAGAAAGCTTGAACAAAACCTTTCGTTATGAAAAACAAACATGTATTTGCCGTGACGGCCTTTGCGCTGGCTGGTTTTATCTCCTTCTCCTCCTGTAATAAGAATGACGACGATGACCGCCCCATACTGTTGTTCGAGATACCGCTCAGCACTAAAATGGAAAATCCTGCCCCGGCGGGCAGATCGGAAACAGGTTTGCTGACCATGCAGCTTAATGCTGATAATACGCTCCACTACACTTTCAAGGTAGATAATCTCGCCTCGGGTGACGCGCTTACGATGGCCCACTTCCATGCGGGTGATCCCGTGACCAACGGTCCCGTTATTCTTCCTTTTCCAGCCTGGACGGGAAATACCAGTAGCGGCTCACTTACGCTGCGGCAATCGCTGGTGGACAGTCTGAAGGACCCGGACAACGACATTTATTTCAACGTTCACTCCACCCAGCAGCCTGCAGGTTTGGTGCGCGGCACCGTGAACAGTGACCTGGTGCTGGCAGAAACTATCAACATGTCCGGCGTGAATGAAGTGCCCCCGGTAGTGACTACCGCCACAGGTGTTGCTTTGCTCCGCCTTACTGTAGACAGGAAGCTGTATTCCAAAGTAACGGTAACCGACCTTCCTGCCGGTGATGCGCTCACTATGGCACATATTCACAGCGGCGCTACAGGAGCGAACGGAAGTGTGCTAGTGCCGCTCTGTGCCACTGCCGCCGACTTCGGAATATCCAAAATGACACAGCTGGACGAAGCTAAGGCCAGTGCTCTGCGCACAGAAGCATTGTATGTGAACGCACACTCTTCCACCTGGCCGAATGGCGTGGTACGTGGACAGATACGGT
This sequence comes from Chitinophaga sp. XS-30, assembly GCF_008086345.1. NCBI lineage: Bacteria > Pseudomonadati > Bacteroidota > Chitinophagia > Chitinophagales > Chitinophagaceae > Chitinophaga > Chitinophaga sp. XS-30. The sequence goes on from NZ_CP043006.1 coordinate 1,594,296, forward strand.
AACTGCTGAAAAAGGGTGCTAGATCACTACATTGATCATTTTCCCTTTCACAAAGATCACTTTCTTCGGCGCTTTCCCATCCAGCCACTTCCGGATCACTTCGTTGGACAGTGCGATCTTTTCCGCCTCTTCAGCGGACGCGTCCAGGGAGATATTGATCGTTGTGCGGAGTTTGCCGTTTACGGACACGGGGTATTCCTTGGTGCTTTCAGTCACGTATTTCTCTTCAAATACAGGGAACGCGGCATCGAGGATGGAACCTTTGTTGCCGATGGTTTCCCAAAGCTCTTCGCTGACATGCGGGGCAAAGGGCGTCAGCAGCACAAGGAGCTGCTCCAGGATGGCTTTTTTATGGCATTTGAGGTCTGTCAGTTCATTTACGCAGACCATAAAGCCGCTCACAGCGGTATTGAAAGAGAGCCTTTCGCTGTCGTCATCTATCTTGCGGATGGCTTTATGGAGGGCTTTCAGTTCGTCCGGAGAAGGGGCTTCTGTGGTGACGATCAGCCCTTTCTGTTCGTCCATGAAGAGGCGCCAGAGCTTTTTCAGGAAGCGGTGAACGCCTTCAATGCCTTTGGTTTCCCAGGGTTTGCTTTGCTCTACCGGGCCGAGGAACATTTCATACATCCGGAAGGTATCCGCGCCGTACTTCTCTACCAGCACATCCGGGTTCACGGTATTGAAAAGGCGTTTGCTCATTTTTTCCACCAGTGTTCCGCAGATGTATTTGCCATCTTCGAGGATAAACTGTGCGTTGGCAAAATCGGTGCGCCATTTTTTGAAGGCTTCGGTATCGAGTTCCAGGCCGTCTACGATGTTCACATCTACATGCAGCTCGTCCGTTTCATATTGGTCACGGAGGCCGGCGGACACGAACTGGCTGGTGCCGCGTACGCGGTACACGAGGCGGGAGCTGCCGGTGATCATGCCCTGGTTGACCAGTTTTTTGTAAGGCTCGTCAAAACCGATGTATCCGAGGTCGAACAGCACTTTCGTCCACATACGGGAATAGAGCAGATGCCCTACGGCATGTTCGGTACCGCCGATGTAGAGGTCTACCTGCCCCCAGTAATCGGATATGCTGCGGTCGCAGAAGGTTTTGCCGTTATGCGGGTCCATATACCGGAGGAAATACCAGCTGCTGCCGGCATAACCGGGCATGGTATTGGTTTCCCGGCGCAGGGAGGTGCCGTTTTCCGCAGGCAGGTTCACCCAGTCCGTGATATTGGCGAGAGGGCCTTCTCCGTCCTCGCCCTGTTGGTAATGTTCAACGTGGGGGAGTTCCAGGGGAAGATCTGATTCCTTCATGGCCTCCGGCACACCGTTCCGGTAGAGGATCGGGAAAGGCTCACCCCAGTAGCGCTGGCGGCTGAAACCGGCATCGCGCATACGGTAATTGATCTGCCTTTTGCCGATGCCCAGGCCTTCGATCCTGGATAACACCGCTTCGGATGCATCTTTCATCTCCATACCGGTGATGAAATCGCTGTTGAACAGTTTGCCTTCCTTGGTGGGATTGGCCTCCGAGCCATTGAAGGCTTCACCGAGGATATTGGTAATGGGAATGGAGAAATGATTGGCGAAACTGAAATCCCGCTGGTCGCCGCAGGGCACGGCCATGATGGCTCCCGTGCCGTAACCGGCCAGTACATATTCAGATATCCATACGGGGATCTTGCGCCCATCGAAGGGATTCACGGCATAAGCGCCGGTAAAGCAGCCGGTGATCTGTTTCACTTCAGCCATACGTTCCCGCTCGGAGCGGCTTTGCACGTATTCTTTATATGCGGTGACCGCATCGCTTTGCTCATTTGTAGTGATGCCGTCTACCAGTTCATGTTCCGGGGCCAGCACCATAAAGTCAACGCCAAAGATGGTATCAGGCCGGGTGGTGTACACCACGATGCTCTCCATGGAGCCGGCGATGTTGAATTTGATCTCGGCGCCCTGGCTTTTCCCGATCCAGTTGCGTTGCATGTCTTTCATGGCCTCGCTGAACTGTACTTTCTCCAGCCCCTGCAACAGGCGGTCCGCATACTCGGTAATACGCAGGAACCACTGGCGCATTTTCTTTTTGATGACGGGGTGGCCGCCGCGTTCGCTGACGCCGTTGATCACTTCGTCATTGGCCAGCACAGTGCCGAGGGCGGGGCACCAGTTCACTTCCGCGTAGGCGAGGTAACCGAGGCGGTATTCCATGAGGATGCGTTGCTGCTCTTCATAGGAAAATTCGTTCCAGGAATCGGCGCTGAAGCGGATGCTCCGGTCGCCGGGGCATTCGTGGTGGTGGTTGCCGTCCTGCTCAAAGATGCGTACCAGTACTTCAATGCGCTCGGCTTTACCGGCATGGCGGTTATACCAGCTGTTGAACAGCTGCAGGAAGATGTGTTGCGTCCATTTATAATAGGCAGGGTCGCTGGTACGGAATTCGCGGTCCCAGTCGTAACAGAACCCGATATTATCCAGCTGGCGGCGGAATGCTTTGATGTTCTCCTCCGTGGTAACGGCGGGGTGTTGCCCGGTTTCCAGGGCATATTGCTCTGCCGGCAGGCCAAAGGCATCGTAGCCCATGGGATGCAGCACATTAAAACCTTTGAGGCGTTTGTACCGGGCGTAGATGTCCGATGCAATGTATCCCAGCGGGTGGCCTACATGCAATCCGGCGCCGGAAGGATAGGGGAACATATCCAGCACATAACATTTGGGTTTGCTGCTGTTGTTGCTCACCTGGTATGCTCCGGATGCCGTCCATCGTTGCTGCCATTTCCGTTCTATCTGCCTGAAATTATATTCCATACCTAATAATATACTAAATAATGTTAAATTACCGTTAGGGAGGGCAAAATTAAACATAAGTCCCAAATTTTATTATTTTCGCCCATAAACTATAGATGAATGGCTCAATCAGGGAAATCGTCAGCTAAGAAATCGAAGCCTTCGTATGTATATTCTATCATCGGTATTACCCTTGTGTTGCTGCTGCTCGGGGTGCTTGGCCTTTTTATGATCAATGCCAAGAACCTGAGCGACTATTTCAAGGAAAGCATTGAGTTGCAGGTGATACTGCGGGATAATGTGAAGGAGGAACAAGCCGTATTGCTGAAGGACTCACTGGCGGTAAAACCGTACGTGAAGAGCATTGAATATGTGACCAAGGATATGGCCGCCGAAAAGTTCAAAGCCCAGAACCCGAACGAGAATTTCGCTGTACTGGGGTTCAATCCCCTGTATTCCAGCATTGATATACGGCTGTATGCCTCTTATGTGCATGCGGACAGCCTGAAGGCGATAGAGAATGATATTGCCAACCGCAGTGCCGTAAGGGAGCTGTTCTATCAGCGTACCCTGGTGAGCGAAGTGCTGGATAAAGCGAAGCAGATAGGGCTGGTGATGCTGGTGATCAGCGGTCTGATGGCCGTTGTGGTGCTGTTCCTGATCGACAATACCATCAGGCTGGCCATGTTCAGCAACCGCTTCCTGATAAAAACGATGCAGATGGTAGGCGCCACCCGGGGCTTCATTGCCCGGCCGTTTGACGTCCGCAGCATCATCAATGGCGCCATAAGCGCCGTAATTGCCATAATAGGGCTGATATTCCTTATTTATTTCGCGGAATCCACCCTGCCCGGCCTGCGGGGGATGCGGGACTATTTCATGATCGGGCTGTTGTTCATCGGGCTGATCGTGATCGGTATCAGCATTTCCCTGGTGAGCACGCACCGTTCCGTGATGAAGTACCTGAAACTGAAGCTGGACGATCTGTATTGATCCTGATTAAAACTGCAATATGTCAAAAGAAGTTAAACAAACACAACAAGAACGCGGGCTTTTCGATAAGACCAGCTACCAGCTTATTATCGCCGGTGTGGTGGTTATCGTGATAGGGTTTCTGCTGATGATGGGCGGTGGCGGAGATGATGCCGCCCGTTTCGATGCGAAGGAAGTGTACAGCTTCCGCCGGATCACCCTGGCGCCCATTGTGATCATGCTGGGCCTGCTCCTGGAAGTATATGCCATAATGCGCCGGCCGAAGCAGTAGGGTTTTTGTTGTCAACATTTTTTATTCAGATCCACAGCGATGAGATGATCATCGCTTTTCTTATGTGAATCGGTAAACGGGATTTATGAGCATTGTAGAAGCCATTATCATAGCCATTGTAGAAGGGTTAACAGAATTTCTGCCGGTATCGTCCACCGGCCATATGATCATCGTCAGCAGTCTGATGGGGATCAATGAGGACGAGTTCACCAAAATGTTCGAGGTCTGCATTCAGCTCGGGGCCATCCTGGCTGTGGTGGTGCTGTACTGGAAGAAGTTCTTCAACTTCAGCAAGCCCGCTTTTTATATCAAGTTGTTCCTCGGCGTACTGCCGGCGTTGATCCTGGGTTACCTGTTCGCGGAGCAGATCGATTCGCTGCTGGAGAAACCGGAAGTAGTGGGATTGATGCTTTTCCTCGGGGGGATCGTGCTGTTGTTCGTAGATAAGTGGTTCAAAAACCCGGTAATTGATTCGGAAGAAAAAATGAACTATTTCCAGGCGATCCGGATCGGCTTTTACCAATGCCTCGCCATGATCCCGGGAGTGAGCCGCAGCGCTGCCTCCATTATCGGGGGGATGCAGCAGAAGCTGACGCGCAATGCGGCGGCGGAATTTTCCTTTTTCCTGGCAGTGCCTACCATGGCGGCGGTTACAGGGTACAAGCTGCTGAAGAGCCATGAACTGGTGACCGGTTCCATGGAAAACCTGAAACTCCTCCTGATCGGGAATGCGGTAGCCTTTGTGGTGGCCATGATCGCGATCAAATTCTTTATAGATACCTTGAAGAAATTCGGTTTCCGCGTGTGGGGATATTACCGTATCGTAGTGGGCGCAATTATTCTTGGCGCTTACTTTATGGGCTACGAACTGGAAATGTAACCTAGCCTTTCACGGCCAGCAGCAGTTCCAGATCTGTGTACTTCAGCTTGAATTTTTCGCTCAGGTGATAATTGGTCAACGCGCCTTTGTAGAGGTAAATGCCGTTGCGGACCCCTCTCTTTATCCAGACCAGGTTCTCGAAGCCGCCATCATCCGCCGCTTCCAGCAGCAGTGGCGTCAGTACGTTGCTGATGGCCTGTGAAGCGGTACCGGCGAAGCCGGAAGGGATATTCGGCACACAGTAGTGGATCACATCATATTTCTTGAACACGGGGTTTTCGTGGGTGGTGATCTCCGAGGTTTCAAAACATCCGCCACGGTCTATGCTCACGTCTACGATCACAGATCCTGCTTTCATATTGCTGACCATGGATTCGGAGACCACAATGGGGGTACGCCCGCTCTGGGAAGACAAAGCCCCCACCGCCACATCTGCATTGCTCAGCTGTTCCGCCAGCACACGGGGCTGGATCACGGAGGTGAATACCCTTACACCGATATTGTTCTGCAGCCTTTTCAGCTTATAGATGTTATTGTCGAAAATCTTTACCGAGGAACCGAAGGCCAGTGCCGTGCGCGCGGCAAATTCGCCAACAATTCCCGCGCCGATGATCACCACCTTCGTTGGCGGGATGCCGGTAACGCCGCCCAGCAGGATGCCTTTGCCGCGGTTGCTGTTGCTGAGGTATTGCCCGGCAATGAGCATCACCGCTCCGCCGGCAATCTCGCTCATGGCGCGTACGATCGGGTAAGTACCGGCGTCATCTTTAAGGTTCTCGAAGGAAAGCAGCGTAATGCGCTTGTCCATCATTTTTTGCAGCTGTACCGCTTTCAATACAGACAGATGGATGGGTGAAATCACGATCTGGTGGGGGTGCAACAGCTCTATCTCTTCATCGTTCAGTGGTGCGGATTTGACGATGATATCCGCTTTGAACACGTCTTTCTTGTCATACACGATCTCGGCGCCGGCTTCGGAGTAGTCCGTATCATAAAAGTGAGAGCCATCTCCCGCTTTATGCTCCACAACTATATGATGACCATTATTGGAGAGGATGCTCACGGCATCCGGCGTTAATGCTATGCGGCTTTCCTGAAAAGATGTTTCTTTCGGGATACCGATGAACAGTCGGGAGTTTTTTTGCGGAATATCCAGTGTTTCTTCCAGCGGTGAATAAGTAAATCCGGCGCTCACAACAGTTTTTTGCCTTGGCTCCATAATCGTAGACAGTTGATTGTTAGGTCTTTTTCAAAGATACATTTATTTGTTTACTGCTGTAGCTGTTATTGCGGCGAGGGCGTAAGATCGCCGGGTCGGGCGCTTCCCGCCACGATCCTGCGCTTCTGGTCCGGCGTAACGGAAAGGAACACATATACCGTATCGGCCGGCAGCAGCGGTTCGATGATCTCCGGCCATTCCACGAAACAGATCGCATCGGGGTGATAGAGGCAATCTTCCACACCGGCGCCGGCGGCTTCTTCCAGGCTGCGCAACCGGTAAAGGTCGAGGTGATAGATGATGCGCTCCTGTTGCCCGCCGTTCTTGAAGCGGTATTCATTGATGATGGAAAAGGTGGGGCTGGCTGTAGCATCTTCCACGCCCTGGGCGGCGCAGAGCGCTTTTACGAAAGTGGTTTTCCCGGCGCCCATTTCCCCGTCCAGCGCAAACACCTGTTTGTCCGGGAATGTTTCCCAGAAACGGCGTGCTGCCTCGGGCAGTTCGTCATATGAAAAAGTCAGCTTCATACAGGGCTTAAAATTAGTGATTTATATTAGCACTATTGTTGCGAAAAAATTGCGTTTCTTCGGTACCGGCCAACGGGACTGCCTCCCCAGCGATCATGCCGTTGAAAAGCACCCCGGTTGCAATAAACGGCCCATCCTGCCGGAAGACCCGAACAGCAGGCTGACAGCGCTTTTTAGGCGTCCTTAAAAAGCACCGCCGTTGCATTAATATATTCCCTTTCAAAAGTCGATATGGGGTAATTTTGTACCATTATGGAAACGATCAATTGCAAAGTAAAAGGGATGAATTGTTCCAGCTGCGCGCTGACGATCTCCAGATATCTTGAGAAGAAAGGCATGGAAGATGTGGTGATCAGCGTGGCAACGGAGGAATTGCAATTCAATGCTCCCGGAGGGGCGGATACGGAAGATGTGCTCAAAGGCATCAACCATCTCGGCTACCAGGTGATCCTGCCGGATGCGGCGGGATCAAAAACGCCCTTTTTCAATACCCTGAACTTCAAATTCATTTTCTGCCTTGTATTTACCGCGCCGTTACTGCTGCATATGTGGGTGGACTGGCATTGGCTGCATAATCCCTGGATACAGCTGGCGCTTACCATTCCCGTGTACATTGTGGGGATGCTTCATTTCGGTGGCAGCGCCTTCCGTTCCCTCCGCAACGGCATGGCCAATATGGATGTGCTGATCACCCTGGGCGCAACGGCCGCCTTTGCCTACAGTCTCACCGGTACATTGCAAAACCTGGGAGAGGATTACCTCTTTTATGAAACCACTGCCGCCATCCTCACCCTGGTGTTCCTGGGGAACCTGCTGGAGGAAAGGTCCGTTAAATCCACCACTACCGCCATTGCGGAGCTGGCCAGAATGCAGCATACCCGTGCAAAGCGCATCCATGCCAACGGAGAGGGACAGGAGCATATCGATGAAATAGACAATGCGGAGCTTCGTGTTGGCGACCGGGTACTGGTGAACACCGGGGATAAGGTGCCGATGGACGGTACGATCTACTGGGGCAACGGGCATGTGAACGAATCGATGATCACGGGAGAAAGCGCCCCGGTATCAAAAAAGGAAAAAGACAAAGTGATCGGCGGCACCATCCTGGAAGACGGGTCGCTGAAGCTTTATATCACGGCCACCGGTAAAGACACGGTATTGTCCTATATCATCGATCTGGTAAAGCAGGCGCAGGGCAACAAGCCGCCGATGCAAAAGCTGGCGGACCGGATCAGCGCCATTTTTGTGCCGCTGGTGCTGGGCATTGCGCTGGTGACCTTCCTGGGATGGTATTTCCTTGGCGGCACTTCCCTGGACGTAGCCCTGATGCGCAGCATTGCAGTACTGGTGATCGCATGCCCCTGTGCGATGGGACTGGCCACACCGGCTGCGGTAATGGTAGGCCTGGGCCGCGCCGCGCGCAACGGCATCCTGATCAAAGGGGCCAACACACTGGAAGCCTTCCGGAACATCCGCCAGATCGTTTTTGATAAAACCGGCACACTCACCACCGGAAAGCTGCAACTGGGCCAATGGCAGGCCATCGGCATGCCGGAAGAAACTTTTAGATCCATGGTGTTCAGCCTTGAAAAATATTCCTCTCACCCCATCGCCCGTTCTGTTGTCACATTCTGGAAAGGCGTGCCGGAAACTCCTTTGCAGCAGGTGCGCGAACACAAAGGTGTGGGCATGGCGGCAAGGGATGCGGAAGGAAATGAATGGAAGCTGGGTTCTTTCATCATGGCAAAAGCGGCAACACCCGATGATACACACAATATTTACCTGCTGAAGAACGGGGTGCTTGCCGGGTGGCTGGACTTTACAGACGAATTGAGGTCCGATGCCAAAGCGGTGATGGCGCAGCTGAAAGAAAGCGGTATCCGCACCATTCTCCTGAGCGGGGACATGCAGCGGAAATGCGATCAGATTGCACAGGAGCTGGGGATGGACGAGGTGTTCGCAGAACAATCCCCGGAACAGAAACTGCAAAAGATCGATGCACTGATGGCACAGGCGCCGGTGGCAATGGTGGGCGATGGCATCAATGATGCCCCTGCGCTGGCGAAAGCAAGCATCGGCATATCCCTGAGCGACTCCACACAGGTAGCCATGCAAAGCGCTAATGTCATCCTGCTGAATAACCAGCTGGGTTCCCTGCCGCTGGCATTGGGCCTCGGCCGGCATACCTATCTCACCATCAAACAAAACCTGTTCTGGGCCTTTATTTACAATGTGGTGGCTATTCCCGTTGCTGCGCTGGGTTACCTCAACCCCATCATCGGGGCATTGGTCATGGGCCTGTCCGATGTGGTGCTGGCGATCAATTCGGTAAGACTAAGGTTCAAGCGGGTAGTGTGACCGTTTTCCTTAATTTTACATCTTGTCTTCACCACTTTCCATACTAAAACAATTCTGGGGCTTTGACCGGTTCAGGCCGTTGCAGGAAGATATTGTGCTTGCCGTAGCGGAGGGCCGGGATACGCTGGCGCTGTTGCCTACAGGCGGCGGCAAATCCATTTGCTTCCAGGTGCCGGCCATGATGAACGATGGCCTTTGCCTGGTGGTCACCCCGCTGATCGCATTGATGAAAGACCAGGTGGAGAACCTGAACAAACGCGGCCTTCCGGCGTTTGCGATCTATGCCGGCATGCAAACGAGGGATGTGGACAAAGTGCTGGCGCTGGCCCGGGAAGGGGAAATAAAATTCCTGTATGTATCTCCGGAAAGGCTGCAAAGCAAACGCTTTCTCTGGTATTGCGAGGTGTTGCCGGTAAAGCTGATCGCGGTGGATGAAGCGCATTGCATCTCCCAGTGGGGATATGATTTCCGGCCGGCCTACCTGCAGATTGCGGCCATCCGTGAGCATTTTCCGGAAGCAACGGTGCTTGCGCTAACGGCCACGGCTACACCCAAAGTAAAAGATGATATCTGCGAACGGCTGCAGTTGAAAGATCCGGCAGTGTTCGTAAAAAGCTTCGCCCGCGCCAATTTATCGTACAGCGTACTGGAGGAGGAAGGTAAACTGGCGAAGATCCGCCAGATACTGGAACGGGTACCGGGCAGCGCGGTGGTGTATTGCCGCAACAGGCGCCAGACGAAGGATATTGCCGGCCTGCTGGTGGCACAGGGAATATCCGCCAGTTATTACCATGCCGGCCTGCCCTCCACAGAGCGGTCTGCCCGGCAGGAGGCCTGGATAAAGAACGAAGTGCGGGTGATGGTTTGTACCAATGCCTTCGGGATGGGTATCGATAAACCGGATGTGCGGCTGGTGATCCATGCGGATGTGCCGGACAGCATAGAAGCTTATTACCAGGAAGCCGGCCGGGCCGGTCGTGATGAAGAAAAAGCCTATGCCGTACTGCTCTGGCATGAGCACGACCTGCTGGAAATGCAGGCGCGCATCCCCCTGCAATTCCCTTCTCTCGAAGAGATCCGCGAGGTGTACCAGGCGGTGGTGAACTACCTGCAGGCGCCGGTAGGGAGCATGGAAGGCGTGTATTACGATTTTGATATCAACGATTTTGTCAAACGGTTTTCCATCAATATTACACTGGCATTCAGTGCGCTTCGCATCCTGGAGCAGGAAGGGTTCCTGCAGCTGAGCGAAAGTGTGTTTTTACCTTCGCGGGTGGAATTTGTGCGGGACAGGGATGGGTTGTTCGAATATGAGCAGATCAATCCGGATATGGAACCGCTTATCAAAACACTGCTCCGCACCTATGAAGGCATCTTCGATAATCCTGTTCCTGTTTACGAGAAACAGCTGGCGCGCCTGATGCGGATCGGGGAGCAGGATGTGATACATGATCTGCAACTGCTGCACCGGCAGGCCGTGATAAAATACCAGCCCCGCAAAGATGAGCCGCAGCTGAGCTTCCTGCAGGAACGGGTTTCCGTTCCTTATTTGCGGATAGATATGGCGTTGTTGCAGCAAAGACAGCAAGCGATGGAAGAGCGTATTGCGGCTATGGCCGCTTATGTGCGTAACAAAGAGACCTGCCGCACGCAACAGCTGGTCGCTTATTTCGGGGAGCGGGATGCTGCGCCTTGCGGTGTTTGCGATGTATGTACAAAAAAGCAGCGCGGAGCCATGAAGCTGCATGAGTTTGGCGAGGTATCGAAAGCCGTGCTGGAAATCCTGAAGGAAAAGCGCTCGCTGGAAAGCCTTATGCAGCAGGTAAATGCGGAGGAAAGCAGGGTACTGGAAACCCTGCAGTTCCTGATCGCGGAAGGTTGTGTGCAGCGGGACAAAGATGGTATGCTGCAGGCGGTGTAGGTCTTGCCGCATTTACCGTGGTCTGCGCTCTTGCTGACTGTACGATGCCGTTATATTGTGTATGCTGTTGAGCGTTACAGACTAACCTGCCGCCCTTCTTCGCTGCTCCGGAATGCCGCTTCGATCACCCTTACCACATTCAGCCCTTCTTCAGCCGTCACCGGATTAGGTTTCCCTTTCCGCAACGCTTCATAAATGCCCTGGTAGTAATCCAGGTAGTTGCCGTTGCCGGAGGGCAGGAATGCTTTCATCACTACCCCGTCTTTTTCCGTATGCAGCAATCCCCATTCGTTGGGTGCTTCCGCCCCCCAGTCCGGCGTATCCGGCAGCACGCCTTTCATCAGCAGGGCTTCCTGGATGTCTGATTTCGATTTGATGAATGTGCCTTTGCGGCCGTGGAGGATATAAGCCGGCAGCGCTTCGCGCACGAGGTAGCTGGATTTGAGGCGTACGCGCAGCTGATCGTAGTACAGCAGCAGCTCAAAGTAATCATCTACTACAGAATCTTTACGGATGATGCGGATATCGCCGTAAACGGATTTGGGCATGCCGAAGATGGTCAGCGCCTGGTCTATCAGGTGAGAGCCGAGATCGTACAATGCGCCTGTTCCTTTTTCCGCTACTTCCTTGTGTTTTTTATAGCTCAGTTCTTCCTTGAACCGGTCGTAATGGAATTCCACTTCCAGCACATCGCCAAGTAATCCGTCTTCCACTACTTTCCGTACGATCTTGTAATCGCTGTCGTACCGGCGGTTCTGGTACACGCTCAACAGCAGTTTTTGGGAAGCGGCCAGTTGCACCAGCTCTTCGCCCTGCGCAACGGTAACGGTGAAGGGTTTTTCCACGATCACGTTCTTGCCGGCCAGCAGTGCTGCTTTGGTATAGTCGTAGTGGGTATAGTTCGGTGTGTTCACAACGATCAGTTCCAGGGAAGCATCCTGCATCAGGGCATTCACGTCCCCGTAGATCTTCACGTAGGGATAACGTTGCTGTGTGAGGTGTTTGCTGCGTTCTACCACGGCTGTCAGTTCAAAATCGGGATGCACATGAATGAACGGAGCGTGGAATGCGTAGCCGCTGTGGCCGTAGGAGCATAGTCCTGTTTTGATCGGTGATGACATGGTAACTGAATTTCTGTTGATGCGAAAAAATATTTCAAGTGCGTTATTTCCTGCTTTTGCCGCCCATGCCCAGTACGCCCAACAATGCGCGGACGCCTACGCTGGTCAATGTACGGGCGGCCTGTCTGCCGGCAGAGCTGCCCAGGAATTTATCCAGGAAACTTTTTTCCTGCTTTTGTCTTCCTTTCCGGGCCGCCGGTTGCTCAGCTTCTTCCTCTTTTGCTTTCTCTGCCGCCGCTTCCAGCTTTGCCGTCAGTATTTCGTATGCGCTTTCATTATCGATCTCCTGGTTGTACTTCCTGATGAGCTTCGAGCTGCTCACCAGCTGATCGATCTCGGTTTCCGTCAGCACGTCCATGCGTGATCGCGGGGACGTGAGCATGGTGGCGGCCAGCGGCGTGGGGATGCCTTTTTCACTGAGGCATGTCACCAGCGCTTCACCGATGCCGATCTGCGTCAGCAGTTCATCCGTTTTATAGAAATCGGAAAGCGGGTAGTTCTCGGCGGTTTGTTTGATGGCTTTGCGGTCATTCGCCGTAAAAGCGCGGAGGGCGTGCTGCACTTTCAGGCCGAGTTGTCCCAGTACGGCCGGTGGCACGTCCATGGGATTTTGCGTGCAGAAGAAAATGCCCACGCCTTTGGAGCGGATCAGTTTGATGATGGTCTCGATCTGTTGCAGGAGGGCATCACTGGCTTCCTGGAAGATCAGATGGGCTTCATCGATGAACATCACCAGCTTGGGCTTGTCCAGATCACCTTCTTCCGGCAGCGTGGCATATAGTTCGGCCAGCAGACTGAGCATGAAAGTGGAAAAGAGCTTGGGCCGGTCCTGCAGGTCCGTCACCCGCACGATGGATATTTTACCGCGACCGTCATCGCTGATGTGCATGAGGTCTTCCACTTCAAAGGATTTTTCCCCGAAGAACAGCGCGGCGCCCTGTTGCTCCAGTTCTATCACTTTCCGGAGGATGGTGCCGGTGGAAGTGGTGGATATCTTGCCGTAGTCTTTTTCCAGTTCTTTTTTGCCCTCATCGCTGGCGAACTGCAGCACTTTTTTGAAGTCCTTCAGGTCCAGCAGCGGGAGCTTGTTATCATCGCAGTATTTGAATATCATGGCTACGAGCCCGGCCTGCGTATCGTTCAGTCCAAGTATCTTGGAGAGCAATACCGGCCCGAATTCGCTGACGGTAGCCCGGAGGCGTACGCCCTTTTCCTGGCTGAGGCTCAGCAGCTCTACGGGGTAGGCGGCGGGATGATAAGTTTCGCTGATCTTCACATACCGTTCTGCTATTTTGGCGTTGGAGGCGCCTGCGGCGGCGATGCCGCTGAGGTCTCCCTTGATGTCCATCAGCATTACCGGTACGCTGGCATCGCTGAGGCCTTCGGCAATGATCTGCAGCGTCTTGGTTTTGCCCGTACCGGTGGCGCCGGCAATGAGGCCGTGGCGGTTGAGGGTCTTTAAAGGCAGCAGCACGTCGGCGCCGGTCACTACTTCTCCGTCGAGCATGGCACAGCCCAGCTTGAAGTATTCGCCTTTGAACGTGTAGCCTTTCCTGATATAGTCGAGAAATGCTTCCTGATTAGCCATGACAGGGTATTTTCAATTTTCAAGATAAGCGGAGGATAGCCGGTTTTTTTAAGCCGGCCTGTTTCCGGTAAGCAGTGAAGCTGCGGTTACTCTTCTTTCAGCAAGGCTTTCGCCTCTTGTACGCTTTTTTCCATCAGCGCCTTGATGTCCGTCATTTTCTTTTTCTCCGCTTCCAGGTAGGCTTTCTTCTCTTCGAGGGTTTTGCCTTCCTGGGTGAGGTCGAAAGTATGCATCCAGGTGTTCATTTCCCTGTTGGCGCTGTCCAGCAGGGCATTGGCGGACCGGTAGGCCGTGGCATCGGCTTTTTTGCCCTCCAGGCTGTCCGCTACTTCAGCCGTGCGGGCAGTCAGGCGGCGGATGGCCATGGTATAGGTCATGCCTTCATCATGCAGGGAGATCACCTCCGTTTGCAGGCTGTCCACCAGCAGGGAATCGCTGTTGGCCGCTGTCTGGGAGCTGGTATTGCCCTGGCAGGCAGCCAGTGTAAAGATCGCTGCCACCGGCAGGATACGGGTCATGCGTTTATACATAAGGTCTGATTTTTACAATGAACTTAACGGGAATGATTCTTTCAGCCGGATACCTTTTTCCGTGGAATGCAAGATACCACATTCAATAGAAGGATCATGCTCAAAATACAACACGTATTCCTTTTCGTTGGCTTCGAGGAGGAAACGTTTTTTCTCTTCGAGGGTAGTGAGCGGGAACATATCGTACGCCATCACATAGGGCAGGGGGATATGCGCCGCAGAAGGCAGCAGGTCTGCCATGTAAATGATCGTCTGGCCGTTGTATCGGATCTCCGGCAGCATCATGGCGTCTGTATGCCCGTATGCGAAGCGTACGCGCATGTGATCGGAGAAAGATACCCCATCGTGCTGCTCAATGAATTTCAGCTGTCCGCTTTGCTCGATGGGCAGGATATTTTCTTTGAGGAAGGAGGCTTTCTCGCGGTCATTGGGGTTCACGGCCCATTTCCAGTGCGCTTCGTTGCTCCAGTACACGGCGTTCCGGAAGGCAGGCACCAGTTTGTCATTCTCCCTTTCTATACTGCCGCCGCAGTGATCGAAATGGAGATGGGTGAGGAACACGTCCGTGATATCGTTCCGGTGGTAGCCGAGGGCCTGCAATGACTTATCCAGCGTATCCTCTCCATGGAGATAGTAGTGGCTGAAGAATTTGTCGTCCTGTTTATTGCCGATGCCGTTATCGATCAGGATGAGGCGGTTGCCGTCCTCCACCAGCAGGCAGCGCATGGCCCAGGTGCACATGTTGTTCTCGTCCGGCGGGTTGAGTTTCTGCCAGAGGGTCTTGGGCACTACGCCGAACATCGCGCCACCATCCAGCTTGAATAATCCTGTATTAATCGTGTGTAGTTGCATACGCTAATCTACGTTGTTTATGCAAAGCAGAAAACAGCCAGATCAAACCAATGGAGAAAAACAGGATCAGCACCAGCACGGAATTGCGCATGCCGAATTCCTGGTCTATCCATCCGAAGGAGAAAAGGCCGATCACGATAGCCAGTTTTTCGGTGACATCATAGTAACTGAAAAACGAGGCGGTATCACGGGTTTCGGGGATCAGTTTCGCGTAAGTGGAGCGGCTGAGCGACTGAATGCCTCCCATCACCAGGCCCACCAGTACGGCAAGGATATAAAACTGGGTGACGGTATAGGTATTGTAAGCGCCGATGCATACGCCGATCCAGAGCGCTACCGTAGCGATGAGTACCTGGAAGTTGCCGAATTTTTCGGACAGACGGGCCATGCCCCAGGCGCCGAGTATGGCTACCAGCTGTATGGCTACGATAGTGCCGATCAGCTCGGAATCGCCCAGTTTCAGTTCTTTGGTGCCGAATATGACCGCTACCATCATCACCGTTTGCACGCCCATGCTGTAAAAGAAGAAGCTGCGGAGGTAACGTTTCAGCACCGGCATGTTGCGTACCTGGGCAAATACCTTTTTCAGTTCTATGAACCCTTCAGTGAATACGCCGGCATAATGTTTCTCTACGGCCGGCGGGGAGGGCGGGAGCCGTGCAAAGGTGATCTGTGCGAAGCCGATCCACCATACGCCCACCAGCAGGAAGGTGATCTTCAGGGCCATGGCGGCGCTGATGCCCATGGCGTCCGCGGACAGCACGAGGGCAAAACCCACGAGCTGAAGAAGGACGCTGCCGATGTACCCCAGGGAGTAACCGCGTGCGCTCACCCGGTCCCGCAGCTCCACCGGCGCGATCTCCGGCAGGTAGCTGTTATAGAACACCAGGCCGCCGCTATACCCCATTGCGGCCACCATCAGGCCGATGATGCCCAGCGGAATGCTGTCCCCGTCGAAGAAGAACATCGCGGAGCAGGCCAGCCCGCCGAGGTAGCAGAAGAATTTCAGGAAACTCTTTTTATTCCCGCGTGTATCCGCGATGGATGACAGGATGGGGAGGCTCAGCGCAATGATCAGGTAGGCGAGGGAAAGGGCATAATCATACAGCACGGAATTCTTGAAGGTCATGCCCAGGAAAGGCACTTCGCCATCCTTATACTTGTCGCTGGTAACGCCCATGTAGTATAAAGGGAAGAAGGTGGTGGTGATCACCAGGTTGTACACGGAATTGGCCCAATCGTACATGGCCCAGCCGTTAATGACTTTCTTGTTCGGGAGATTCATAGTGGGAAGTTAAATCAGCTTTTAAAATCGGTTATTCTTATCCGTTCTTCACAGAATCCGTATTCCTGTTCATCGTTGGAGCTGACGATCACCATGCGGTTGCCGCAATGATCGCGGATCAGCTGCTGGTAAAGGGCAACACCGGCGGCATCCAGGTTGGTGCAGGGTTCATCCAGCAGCAATACCTGCACATCCGAGAAAATGGCGAGTGCGAGGCGCGCGCGCTGTTTCATGCCCGAAGAAAAATTGCGTACTTCCTTGCGCCATGCTTTCTCCAGCCCCACAAGTTCCGCGATCTCCGCGGGTTTATACCCCGGGAGGAAGGATTTGAAATGCAGGTGGAAGCTGAAGCACTCCTGCAGGGTGAATTCTTCTACCAGTTCGAGATATGGCGCAACGATAGCGCTATGGCGGAAGAACTGGTCCTGCGGGAGCGTTTGTTCATTAAAAAGGTATTGGATATCGCCTTCGCTGTGGTGGTGATGCCCGCTGATGATCTGCAGCAAAGTGGATTTGCCGGAGCCATTGGGGCCAAGGATGGCGTAGTGCCCTGTACCGGAGAATGTATAGGAAAAACGACGGAATATCCAGTCGTAGTTGAACCGCTTGCCTGTCTGGTTAAGCGAGATCGTCATTCGCCCTGGTGCTGTATCCTCTCATGATGCCGCGCCCGGAGTCGCGAATGAAGGAGAGTATCTCATCCCTTTCGTCCGTGGCCGGGAATTCGGCTTCAATGATGCGGATGGCTTTTGAAATATTGTTGCCTTTTACGAAGAGTATGCGGTAGATGTCCAGGATGTGGTTGATCTTTTCCAGGGAGAAGCCTCTGCGTTTGAGGCCGATGGAGTTGACGCCTACATAGGACAGTGGTTCGCGGGCGGCTTTCACATAGGGCGGAACGTCTTTACGTACGAGGGAGCCGCCGGTCACGAAGGCATGGTTGCCGATCTTGCAGAACTGTTGCACGGCTACCATTCCCGCCAGTACCACATGATCGCCTACCGTGATATGGCCGGCGAGGGTGGTGTTGTTGGAAAATACGCAGTAATTCCCCACGGTGCAGTCATGCGCGATGTGGCTGTAGGCCATGATCAGGCAGTTGTTGCCGATGGAGGTCTTCCAGCGGTCCTTGGTACCGCGGTTGATGGTCACATACTCCCGTATCGTGGTGTTGTCGCCGATCTCCACAGCGGTATCCTCACCTTCGAATTTGAGATCCTGCGGGATGGCGGCGATCACAGCGCCGGGGAATATACGGCAGTTCTTGCCGATACGGGCGCCTTCCATGATGGTGACATTGGAGCCGATCCAGGTGCCTTCCCCTATCTCTACATTCTTGTGAATAACGGTGAACGGATCAATTTTTACATTGGGCGCTACTTTGGCGTCCGGGTGGATGTATGTGAGCGGATGAATCATGCGTTTATTTTCCTTCGCGTTTAACAATTTGGGCAACCATATCTGCTTCTGCGCATACTTTGTTGCCAACGAATGCCGTTCCTCTCATTTCCACCAGGCCTCTGCGGATGGGGCTGAGCAGCTCCATTTTCAGCACCATGGTATCGCCGGGCATTACTTTCTGTTTGAATTTGCAATTATCGATCTTCAGGAAGTAAGTATCATAGTTTTCGGGATCGGGCATGGGGTTCAGGGCAAGGATGCCGCCTACCTGCGCCAGGGATTCACAGATCAGCACACCCGGCATTACGGGGTTTCCGGGGAAATGGCCCTGGAAGATCTGCTCATTGAACGTTACATTTTTGATCCCCACCACACGGGTATCGCTCAGCTCTATGATCTTGTCCACCAGCAGCATCGGGTAACGGTGCGGCATGGTGCGTACAATGTGGTTGATATCATAGATCGGCGGCTGATTGGGATCGTAAATGGGAACGTCCCTGTTATGTTTGTTCTTCTTGATGTATTGTTTGATCATGCGCGCAAATTCCACGTTGGAGGCGTGGCCCGGGCGGTTGGCGATGATATGTGCCTTGATGGGGAAGCCGATCAGGGCAAGGTCTCCCACAATGTCCAGCAGCTTGTGGCGGGCCGGTTCATTCGGGAAGTGAAGCTGTGTATTATTGAGAATGCCTTCGCGTTGCTGTACGGACATTTTTTCCCGGTCAAAAGCCTTGGCCAGCCGGTTCAGCTCTTCTTCGGTCACCGGCCTGTCCACCACCACAATGGCGTTGTTGATGTCGCCGCCTTTGATGAGGTTGTTGGCCAGCAGGTATTCCAGTTCATGCAGGAATACAAAAGTGCGGCAGGGCGCTATCTCCTTGCGGAAGGCCCCCAAGCTTTTGAGATTGGCATGCTGGGTGCCCAGCACCTGGGAGTTGAAATCTATCAGGGCGGTAATGCGGTAGTCTACGGAAGGGAGCGCTACCATTTCCACTTTCTTTACCTCATCGTAGTATTTGATATTGGTGTCGATGGAATAGTAGATCTTTTTGGCATCCTGTTCCTGGATACCGGCTTCTTCCAGTATTTCGATGAAAGGCTGGGAGCTGCCGTCCATGATGGGGATCTCCGGGCCATTCAGTTCTATCAGCACATTATCCACGCCCATGCCTACGAGGGCGGCGAGGATATGCTCAACGGTGCTGACGCGGGCGCCGTTATGCTCCAGGGTAGTGCCCCGGGCGGTATCCACTACATAGTCCACGTCTGCTTTAACGATCGGTTGATCAGGCAGGTCAATACGCTGAAATTTAATGCCAAAGCCAGGCATGGCCGGCTTCAGGGTCATATTCACTTGTGCTCCCGTGTGCAAGCCAACTCCCGATATCGTCGCAGGGGCTTTAAGGGTTTGTTGGTTTGGCTGTTGATTTTCCATCATTAATAGCTTCGTATTCAATGCGTTAAAAACTCCCCGTCAACGTGGTCATACTCCTTCCCGCTCAGATAAAAATTGCTTCACCATATCTTCCAGCTCTTTGACCCTTTTTTCAAGATCGGGCAAATTTCTAAAAATTGCCTGACTTTTCAGCGAACTTTTATAATCATAGGCCGGAGAACCCGTCAAAGACGTGTTGGGCGTAGTAATTGATTTTGAGAGGCCGCTCTGGGCGTTGATCTTTGTACCATCGGCGATCTGTATGTGCCCCACGATGCCTACCTGCCCGCCGATCACGCAGTTTTTGCCGATCTTGGTGCTGCCGGAAACGCCGCTTTGCGCCGCAATAACGGTGCTGTTGCCGATCTCCACGTTATGCGCGATCTGGATCAGGTTATCCAGCTTCACGCCTGCATGGATCACGGTGGAGCCCATGGTAGCCCTGTCTATGGTCGTGTTCGCGCCGATCTCTACATCGTCATGGATCACCACATTCCCTACCTGCGGTACCTTTTTATAAGTGCCGTCCGCCTGCGGGGCAAAACCGAAGCCATCGCCGCCGATCACGCAGCCGGCATGCAGGATCACCCTGTTGCCCACCACACTGTTATCATACAGCTTCACGCCCGGATATAATACCGTGCCATTGCCGATCTTTACATTATCCCCAAGGTACACGCCGGGGTATATCTTTACATTGTCGCCCAGCACCACATTCTCACCGAGATAGGCAAAAGCGCCGATGAACACGCCCTGACCCATTTTTACCGTGGGCGGAACGTGCGAAGGCTGCTGAATGCCGGTCTTGGCGCCAGCTCCTACCATCTGCTGGTATTTTTCCAGCAACAGGGCAAAGGCGCTGTAGGCATCCTTCACCCGTATCAGGGTAGGCTTTATACTGCCTTCGATCACGAGGGAATCATTCACGATCAGGATAGAAGCCTGTGTGGAATAGAGGAATTCCTCGTATTTCGGATTGGCGATAAAGCTCAGCATACCATCCCCCGCTTCCTCTATCTTCGCGATATTGTGCACCTTCACTTCCGGGTCACCTTCCAGTTTCCCGTTCAGTATGGTAGCCAGCTGTAATGCGCTAAATTGCATAGTTATAAATTAAAATGTTTCACTCCGGGCTGCCGCTGCAAGATATAAATATATTCCGTAACATATTAAGTACCTATAAATCGTTGTTAGCCTAGATTTTTGGATGACAAATGTAGAATTTTTTTATCGGTCTTGCCAATGTATGCGATATAAGCGCATTATCTATCGAAGAAATGTCCCTTACAGTGCCATCCTTGAATAAAATATTGATCTGTTCGTCGCCGTCATTATAGGCCCTGAGGCTGGCCGTATCCGTAAATACGAAGTATTCCGCCTCGGCATCCGTCAGGTCCCACCGCCTTTTCACCTTGTCCCTCAGCGCTTCCACCTGCTGCGTGGTAGCAGTCTCCTCGGTGAAGGTCACCTTGAAAAGCTGGCGGTTCACCAGCCACTGGCAAAGCAGGCTCAGCACCTTGTCCTCATGCTGCATCCAGACCTTGATAGCGCTCATGATGTCGTAATCGTCCAGCAGGCAGAACTGCAGCAGGCATTCCTCGTCATTCTCGAACGCTTCCCGGCTGATGCGGTTGTATAAAAAGTATTGCAGCGCCGGGGAGGCAAAAAGTTCTTTTCCGCTGATAGCCAGCACTTTAGCTCTGTGCAGTACTTTTACCAGCATGTTCTCCGCGCTCAGCACCGTTTTATGCAGGTACACCTGCCAGTACATCAGCCGCCTCGCCACAATGAACTTTTCTATAGAATAGATACCTTTTTCCTCCACCATCAGTTCGCCATTGAACACGGTCAGCATCTTGATGATACGGTCGTAGCTGATAACGCCTTCGGAAACGCCGGTATAAAAGCTGTCCCGGCTCAGGTAATCCATCCTGTCCACATCCAGCTGGCTGGAAACCAGCTGGTGCAGGAAATGCTTGTGATAGCGGTCGTTGAAGATATCCAGTGTCAGGTCCAGCGCACCGTTCATTTCGCGGTTGAGCACCTGCATGAGCAACTGGGATATCTCTTCGTGGGACACATCTTCCACCAGCGCATGTTCCAGCGCATGGGAATACGGTCCGTGGCCGATATCATGCAGCAATATGGCCATTTTGGCCGCCACTTCCTCGTCCTCCGTGATCGCCACGCCCTTTCCCTTCAGCTCGCTCAATGCACAACTCATCAGATGGTATGCTCCCATACTGTGGTGAAAACGTGTGTGCATAGCGCCGGGATAGACCAGGTGTGCAAGCGCCATTTGATGGATCCTGCGTAAACGCTGGTAACAAGGGTGGGATATGAGGCTGAAAATCAATGGATGATCTATAGTAATGAATCCATACACCGGATCATTTACAATCTTGCGTTTTCGGTCATTCATTCGGAAAGTTTAAAAACTGTCGCTACAAAGCTAACTTTTTCCGATAGCAAGGTATTGCGTGACAGTTGATATTTTAACAAATATTTTAACGAACGAAGGGCGTTTTCCAAATAAAATCCTCGGGGGGGAATGATTTTTGACAGATAGGCGTAATTTTAAGCAACACCAGAAAAGCTGCAAGGAGACCGGGCATACCATATGCGAGGTTCCATCTGGCCCTGGAAATCAAATAATAGCAGATGAACCAGATCAACATACTTTGGGTGGATGATGAAATAGACTCCCTGAAATCCCAGATCATTTTCCTCGAAAGCAAAGGTTACAACGTTTCCGCCCTTACCAATGGCTATGATGCCCTGGAATTCCTGAAGGACAATATTGTGGATGTGGTGCTGCTGGATGAGTCCATGCCGGGGATCACCGGCCTGGAGACCCTGGCCAGGATCAAGGAGATGCGCCAGCAGGTGCCGGTGGTCATGATCACCAAGAACGAGGCGGAGAATGTAATGGACGAAGCCATCGGCTCACAGATATCCGATTATCTCATCAAGCCGGTAAACCCTAACCAGGTACTGCTTTCCCTCAAAAAGATCATCGACAACAAGCGGCTGGTAGCGGAAAAGACCACCACCGCCTACCAGCAGCAGTTCCGCACCCTGTTCATGGCGCTGAACGACAACCCTAACCATGCCGAATGGGCCGATATCTATAAAAAGCTGGTGTATTGGGAAATGGAAATGAGCAAAAGCGACAGCCCTGAAATGCAGGAAGTGCTGCAATCCCAGAAAGCGGAAGCCAATACCGAGTTCGCCAAATATATCGGCCGGAACTACGCGGACTGGATGCGGCCCGGCACAAAGGACGCGCCCGTCATGAGCCATACCCTCTTTGCGGAGAAGGTCGTGCCTTACCTGGACCCCTCCGTGCCGAATTTCTTCATCCTGATCGACAACCTGCGGTACGACCAGTGGAAGACCATCCTGCCGATATTCTCCGAATCTTTCCGCCTCGTGGAGGAAGACACCATCTACAGCATCCTGCCCACATCCACCCAGTATTCCCGTAACGCCATCTTTGCCGGCATGCTGCCGGTAGATATAGAAGCCAGGTTCCCGCAGGAATGGAAGAACGATGATGAGGAAGGCGGCAAGAACCTGTATGAGGAGAAATTCATGGCCTCGCAGCTGGCCCGCCTGAAAATGGACCCGCGTTTCTCCTACACCAAGGTGGTGAACCATACGGACGGCCAGCACCTGGTGAATAATGTGCATAATATGCTGGATTACCCGCTGAATGTGATCGTGTACAACTTTGTGGACATGATGTCCCACGCCCGTACCGAAATGGAAGTGCTGAAAGAGCTGGCGGGCGATGAAACCTCCTACCGCTCCATTACCGCCAGCTGGTTCGAGCATTCCCCGCTGCATCAGGCCCTGAAGAAGCTGGCGGACCGGAAGATCAACCTGATCATTGCTACGGACCACGGCAGCGTAAGGGTGAAAACACCGGTAAAAGTGATCGGGGACAAGCAGACCACCACCAATCTGCGCTACAAGCACGGCCGCAATCTCAACTACGATCCGAAAGAGGTGCTGGCCTTCCGGGACCCCCGCGATGCCGGGCTGCCGAAGCCAAATGTCAATTCTTCTTATATCTTTGCCCGCGAAGACGGATATCTTTGCTATCCCAACAACTATAATTATTTCGTGAACTATTACCGCAACACTTTCCAGCACGGTGGCATTTCCCTGGAGGAGATCATCGTACCGGTAGCGAGGATGGTGAGCAAATAGCGGAAAAAAATGAGACCATCATGAACCTGAAGAGTACCCCCAACAACGTGGCGAAACTGGAGAAGATCTTTGAGGAGGCCAAGTACATCCTGCGGTACGAGAAAGGCACTTTCAACTCCGGGTACTGCGTGCTGGAGCACAAGAAAGTGGTAGTGATCAACAAATTCCTGAACATCGAAGGCCGGATCAACACCCTCATGGATATTCTGCCTTCCATTACCCTGGAAGAAGGCTTCCTGACACCGGAATCGCAGAAGCTGTACCGGCAGGTGATCGACAACCGCGCCGCGGAAGATGCGGCAGATGCCGCAGCAGGAACGCCGTCTACTGAAACACCCGAATAACCGAGACCATTTTGAAAGTAACATTCCTTGGAACAGGCACTTCACAGGGCGTACCGGTTATAGCCTGCCCCTGTAAAATATGCGCTTCCGCTGATCCGCGGGACAAACGCCTGCGCAGCAGCATTCTCATCAGCGCTGAAGCCGGCAATATTGTGATCGACACCACGCCGGACTTTCGTTACCAGATGCTGCGCGCGGATGTGAAATCCCTGGAAGCGGTATTGATCACCCATTCGCATAAAGACCATATCGCCGGAATGGACGATATCCGCGCCTTCAATTATTTTCAGCAGCAACCGATAGATATCTGGGCTTCGGCCTTCTCCCAGGAGATCATCATCCGAGAGTTCGCCTATGCCTTTGCGGACTTCAAATATCCCGGCATCCCGGAGATCAATCTCAAACCCATCACCGATGAGCCGTTTTTCATCAATGGGCTGAAGATCACACCCATCAGCGTCATGCATCACAAAATGCCCGTGCTGGGTTTCCGCTTTGGTGACTTCACCTATATTACAGACGCCAATTTCATTGCGCCCGAAGAAAAAGAAAAGATCAAAGGTTCAAAAGTGCTGGTGCTGAATGCGCTCCGCCGGGAGCAGCATATCTCGCATTTCACGCTGGATGAAGCCATCGCGCTGGGAGAAGAACTGGAAGTGCCGCAGGTATATTTTACGCATGTCAGCCATCAGATGGGCTTCCATCAGGAAGTAGACCCCACGCTGCCCGAAGGTATGGCGCTCGCATATGACGGGCTGACCGTGGAATTGTAAAAAATCCGATATTCGGCACAGATCAAATCCATTGTTTGTGCCGAAGAATTTTCTCACCGATTATTGCAGTTTTTCCCGCCGGGAACGTACCGGTATCGCCGTGCTGCTCGGCCTCATCACTTTGCTTTGCTTCCTTCCCGATGCCTGGGAACATTGGCGGAAAGAAGAGCCGCCGCTGGATACCGCAGGGTTCCATCATACCGCCATGCTGCTGGAAACGGCGCTGGCCGCAGCACCGGAAGCGCCCCGTTACCCCGAAAGATATCCGCGTAAAGCGCAATACACCACCTACCGGAAAAAAAGCCCCTACCGGAAAGACAGCGCTTACCGCCAGTTTACCCGCCCCGTCTTTGAACGACCTAAGCCTCCGTCCGCCGTAGATATCAATACGGCGGATACACTGCTGCTGGACCGCCTGCCGGGCATTGGCCCCGTTCTTGCAAGAAGGATCGTACTGTTCCGGGAACGGCTCGGCGGATTTTTCAGTATAGCACAGGTGGCGGAAACATATGGACTGGCGGATTCCGTATTCGTGAAAATTCAACCTTTGCTGCAACTGGGTAATGTTTCTCTAAGAAAGATCGATCTCAATGAGACAGATGAAAAATCTTTGGCCGATCATCCATATATAGATACGAAACTGGCCCGTACCATTATACGATACCGTAATAGCCACGGGCCTTTCAGGAGTGTAGAAGGACTAAAAGCCATTGCATTGGTGGATGAGGTTATTTATCGTAAACTTGAAAATTACTTAGTGGTCAAATAAAAATAATTTCAGTTATGAACTTTCAGCCGACGGAAATGCAACAACAGATCGCGCAGGTGATCCGGGATTTTGGTAAAACGAACATCCTGCCCAATGTGCTGGCCTGGGATGAAGAGCAGATATTTCCTGCGCCATTGTTTAAACAGATGGGGGAGCTTGGTTTGATGGGCGTACTGGTGCCGGAAACCTACGGCGGCTCCGGTCTGGGTTATCTTGAGTATGTGACCGTGATCAGCGAGATATCCCGTTTCTGCGGCGCCATCGGCCTGAGCGTGGCCGCCCATAACTCGCTTTGCACCGGGCATATTCTCCAATTCGGCAATGAAGAACAAAAACAGGCATATCTTCCCAAACTCGCCACAGCAGAGTGGATCGGCGCATGGGGACTCACAGAGCCGAACACCGGTTCAGATGCCATGAACATGAAATGCACCGCCCGTAAAGATGGGGACGACTGGATACTGAACGGCACAAAATGCTGGATCACCCACGGCAAAAGCGGCGATGTAGCCGTGGTTATTGCCCGTACCGGCGAAGTGCGGGACAGCCACGGGATGAGCGCGTTCATCGTGGAGAGAGGAACACCCGGTTTCAGCGGCGGCAAAAAGGAGAACAAACTGGGCATGCGCGCCTCCGAAACAGCTGAAATGATATTTGACAACTGCCGTATTCCCGGTAAAAATCTCCTGGGCAATGAGGGCGATGGCTTCATCCAGTCCATGAAAGTGCTGGACGGCGGCCGCATTTCCATTGCGGCGCTGTCGCTCGGCATCGCCAAAGGCGCTTACGATGCCGCATTGAAATATTCACAGGAACGCTATCAGTTCGACCAGCCGATCGCCAATTTCCAGGGCATTTCGTTCAAGCTGGCGGATATGGCCACACAAATAACCGCAGCTGAACTGCTGACCCTGCAGGCTGCCGATATGAAGAACCGCCATGTGCCGATGACCAAACAGGCCGCCATGGCAAAATATTATGCCTCTGAAGTAGCGGTGGCCGTAGCCAACGATGCCGTACAGATCTTTGGCGGTTACGGCTATACGAAAGATTTCCCCGTGGAGAAGTACTACCGGGACGCCAAACTCTGCACCATCGGGGAAGGCACTTCCGAGATACAGAAGATCGTGATTGCCCGCGAAGCGCTGCGGTAGACAACGCTGCAAATTTATTTCCCTTCCCTTTGGGACTTTTCAGTATCGATGGCACATACTATATGTGACTGCCCGGGGCTTGTTTCCGGGCAGCATGTCATTATCTGAAAAGCATTAACCGGATTTAGGTAGTCTTTTCTTTGCATAAGTTTTCTCTATACTGCCATGAAGGAATGCTATAAGACAATTAAGGAATTCGATGTATTTTGCAATCGTTTGCAATTTGAGCATTGAAAAATGCCCCGCACTGATACCTAATTATATATACTGATATGACCACTTTTGAAGAAAGACTCAATGCCCTTTTCCCGGCAAATGCTGACATTCCTGCGGAATTCAGGTTGCCGGCGGAAGTCCATCAGCGGGAGTACCTCTCCGATGGCGTTATGAAAACATGGAATGGAGCAGTGCATACGGTGCTGTCTCCCGTTTGCCTCAAAACCCCCAATGGCCTGGAGCGCAAGGTGATCGGCTCTTACCCGCTTTGCGGAGAAGAAGAGGCTATGGCCTCTCTTGATGCCGCCATCAACGCGTACCGGGATGGCCGCGGTGAATGGCCTACGATGCCGGTAGCGGAGCGCATCGCCTGCGTGGAGAAATTTACGGGCAGGATGATCGCAAAGAAACAGGAAGTCGTGCAGCTGATCATGTGGGAGATCGGCAAGTCGTACGCGGATTCGGTGAAGGAATTTGACCGTACCGTGGAATACATCAATGCCACTATTGACGCGCTGAAGGAGCTGGACCGGAAGTCTTCCGGGTTCACCATAGAGCAGGGCATCATCGGGCAGATACGCCGCTCTCCGCTGGGTGTGGTGCTGTGCATGGGCCCGTTCAATTACCCGCTCAACGAAACATTCACTACGCTGATACCGGCGCTCATCATGGGCAATACCCTGCTCTTCAAACCGCCGAAACACGGCACCCTGGTACATTATCCGCTGCTGGAAGCTTTCCGGGACTGTTTCCCGAAGGGTGTGGTGAATACTATTTACGGTCGCGGTAACGTGATCATTGCGCCGCTGATGGAATCCGGGAAGATCAATGTGCTGACGCTGATCGGCTCCAGCAAAGTAGCCAACCAGCTGAAAAAGATGCACCCGAAAACGAACCGCCTCCGCGCCATCCTGGGCCTGGATGCCAAGAACGCCGCCATCATTACGGAGAAGGCAGACATCGATCTTGCTGTAAAGGAATGTGTGCTGGGTTCATTATCGTTCAACGGTCAGCGTTGTACCGCCATCAAGATCATCTATGTGCATCGCAATGTTGCGGATGCTTTCCTGGAGAAACTTTCGGCGGCGGTAGCGCAGCTGAAGTTCGGCATGCCCTGGGAGAAGGACGTATTCCTTACCCCTGTGCCGGAACCGCATAAACCCGGTTACCTGCAAAGCTGCGTGGCCGATGCAGTAGCGCATGGCGCAAAAGTGATGAACAAACACGGCGGGGCCTCCAATGCTTCTTTCGTATATCCGGCAGTGGTATATCCGGTCAATGAAAAAATGAAGCTTTACCGCGAAGAGCAATTCGGGCCGGTGATTCCCGTGTTGCCGTTCGACAGTATCGAAACGCCGATCGAATACCTGATAGCATCCGATCACGGGCAGCAGGTGAGCATCTTCACGAATGATGCGGATGAGCTGGCTACGCTGATAGATCCGCTGGTGAACCAGGTCAGCCGTGTGAACATCAATTGCCAGTGCCAGCGCGGGCCGGATATTTTCCCCTTTACCGGAAGAAAAGATTCCGCGGAAGCTACACTGTCCGTCTCCGACGCTTTACGTGCATTTTCCATTCGCTCTATGGTGGCCACTAAACAGACGGATGAGAACAAAGCGCTCATCAATGAGATCGTAACGGCGCAGTCCTCGAATTTTCTTTCGACAAAGTATATTTTTTGATAAATTGTAAACGCACTGTCCTGCTAAAACTTAGCAGGACAGTGCGTAATTATTTTGATAATAATTATGATTTACATCATTTGTGTGATGGAAATGTGTAAACAGAAAGTTAAATTTGGGTTAAATACTTTCCTTACCAATTTATCAACCTAAAAACAAAACAGAAAGATCGAGAAAATTTTACTCCAAAATTAAGCCGCCTCCCTCGGGGCGGCTTAACTATTATGCGGATTCATCCTTTTCTTTGATCAGCTGCAGGAACCCGATCAACCCGATGGCTTCGGTATTGCCGGACATGGGGAAGGGGTAGCTAAAATCGTGTAAATTGAAAGTCTAACTTTCAAATAGCATGGTTTTGGAAATGAGCACTTATTTCACTGGTAAAAAAGAATTTTCGCCGCCCGTAGGGGTGAGGGGCTTTTGGTCGCGTTATATACACGCATCTATTTATAAAAAAACAGAGACGCTTGTTAAGGCGCCTCTGCTTCAAAAAATTGCGAATATGTTATTGTTGATCGTTGCGTATATCAGGAATCTCGGAGATATGATCTTTTGTTTCCTGCACGATGTGTACCGGATGATGTTCCGTACGGCTTAGTCCAGGAAGTCTTCCGCCGCATCCGTTTTTTTCGGTTGGGCGGCCATACCTGAGAACCAGGTGTCCACATTTCCGGCGATCATCGGCGGAAGTTTGCTTTTCACAAAATCCTTCACGGCTTCGATGGCTTTTATGGCCTGTTCCTCGTTGATGCCGGCTTTGTCTTTCAGTTGATCTATCAGTTCCTGCATGGGATCAGTTTTAGGCTACTTTTAATTTCACCAGTGTGCTGTTCTCCAGTTTTTCTTCTGCGAAGGCACGGGTGAGGGTGAATGTTTTTTCGTCGCTGGAGGGGAGGTGGAACATGGCATCGGACAGCAGCACTTCGCAGATGGAGCGGAGGCCACGCGCGCCCAGTTTGTATTCCAGGGCTTTGTCCACAATGTAGTCCACGGCGCCGTCTTCCACGTCCAGTTCAATGCCTTCTACTGAAAAGAGTTTTTTGTACTGTTTCATGAGGGCATTGCGGGGTTGCGTGAGAATATTGGTGAGCGCGTCCTTATCCAGCGTATTCAGGTAAGTGACTACGGGCAGGCGGCCGAGCAGTTCGGGGATGAGGCCGAAGGTCTTCAGGTCCTGGGAGTTCACATACCGCAGGATGTGCTTGCGCGCGTCTTCTTCTTTTTCCTTGTTGACGGTGAAACCGATGGAATGCGTTTGAATCCGGCGGCTGATGATCCGGTCCACCCCATCGAAGGCGCCTCCGCAGATGAAGAGGATGTTCTGGGTGTTTACCTTGATGAGCTTCTGTTCCGGGTGTTTGCGGCCGCCTTGCGGGGGCACCAGCACTTCGGTGCCTTCCAGCAGCTTCAGCAGGCCCTGCTGCACGCCTTCGCCGCTTACATCGCGGGTAATGGAAGGGTTATCGCTTTTGCGGGCGATCTTGTCAATTTCATCGATATACACGATCCCCCTTTCGGCGGCTTCCACATCGTAATTGCAAACCTGGAGCAGACGGGTAAGAATGCTTTCCACATCTTCCCCAACATAACCGGCTTCGGTAAATACGGTGGCGTCCACGATGGTGAAGGGCACATTCAGCAGCCTGGCGATGGATTTGGCCAGCAGGGTTTTGCCCGTACCGGTTTCGCCTACCATGATAAGATTGCTTTTTTCGATCTCCACGTCATCATCTCCTACTTGCTGGTTCAGCCTTTTGTAGTGGTTGTACACCGCTACGGCCATTATTTTCTTGGCATCATCCTGCCCGATCACGTAATCGTCCAGGAACTTCTTGATCTCTACGGGTTTGGCTACTTTGGGAACAAAATGCGAGGGCGTGGTCTTTTTGGCATCCTGGGGCATCAGTTCCTGTTCGATGATCTCCTGCGCGTTGGCTACGCAGTTTTCACAGATATGTCCATCGGCGCCTGCAATCAGTATGCGCACTTCATCTTTTCCGCGATTGCAGAACGAGCAGCGTATTTTGGACTCTTTCATTTAATATTATTTATATGTTTTGCTTTTTCACTCTTGCGGAGGGATACAAATTTACATTTTTTTGCCGAGGGAAGCCCGTTTTAGGGGATTTCCGGGCAAAAAACCTCCGTTGAGGAACAGCTATTGGCCGTTAAAAAGAGGGCCGGCCTTAGTGGCCAGCCCTTCCGGTATTATTGGGGGGTATTTTCCCCTCTTTTCTTCGGGTTCTTTTCGAGCACATCATCAATGATGCCGTACTCTTTGGCTTCCTCCGCAGTCATCCAGTAGTCGCGGTCTCCGTCCTTTTCCACTTTTTTCACGGGCTGGCCGCTGTGGGAGGCGATGATCTCGTTCAGCTCCTTTTTCAGCTTCACGAACTCGCGGGCGGTGATCTCGATATCGGAGGTCTGGCCTTCCGCGCCGCCGTGCGGCTGGTGGATCATCACACGGGCATGTTTCAGCGCCGTACGTTTGCCTTTCTGGCCGGCTACGAGCAGTACAGCGCCGAAAGAGGCGGCCATACCGGTACAGATGGTCGCGATCTCGGGAGATACGATCTGCATGGTATCATAGATGCCGAGGCCGGCGTACACGCTGCCGCCGGGGCTGTTGATATACATCTGGATGTCCCGGGTGCGGTCAGCAGATTCCAGGAACAGCAGCTGGGCCGTGATCACGTTCGCCACATAATCGTTGACAGGATCGCCCAGGAAAATGATGCGATCAGCCATCAGGCGGGAGAATACGTCCATTTGCGTTACATTCAGCTGACGCTCCTCAATGATGTAGGGGGTCAGGGAATTGATCTGGTGACGGGCATAACTATCTACCACCAGGCTGCTGATACCGCGGTGATGGATGGCATATTTCCTGAATTCGTTGTTATTAATGTTCATGATGGTGATGTTTATGAGGTAATTTTACAAATTCTTCTGCAGTTATTTCCTCCTCTTTTACGTTCACCTTGGTTTCTACCCAGTCAAACAGCTTTTGGGTGATCATTTCCCGGTAGGTCTGGTCCACATACTTTTCATCCTGCAGCAGACGGTCCAGGTAGCTGTCCAGCCACTCGGCCTGCTCGCCGCCCATTCCGTAGTATCCGGTGATCTTGGCGCGGGCATTTTCTTTCAGTTCCTCGAAGGACACTTCCAGGGAATTATCACGGATCAGTTTGTCGCTGATCAGCGTCCAGCGCAGCTGATGGTCGAAATTCGGGTATTCGTTCTCGGCTTCCTCGGCAGTTTTGGGGTTATCGCCACCCTTTTGCAGCCAGCGTTTGAGAAATTCTTTCGGAAGCTCGATGGGAGTTTCGTGCACCAAAGTTTCGAAGAGGTCGTTATGAAGGTGGTTGGTGGCTTCCTGTTTCCAGTATTTGCCGATCTCCTCTCTCAGTTTTTCCCTGAAAGCCTCAACGGTAGTGATATCCTGACCGGGATAAACTTCTTTGAAGAATTCTTCGTTCAGTTCTCTTTTTTCGATCAGGCCTACTTTGGTGATGGTAAGTTGGTAGTATTTTTTGCCGGTTTCCTTGTCACCTGCGTCCAGGCCGAGGTCTTTGGCAATAAATTCCAGTCTTTCTTTATCGAATGCCTTGGAGAGCTGCACAACGATGGTATCGCCGGCTTTTTTCCCCTGCAGTTTCTCCTGGATGGCGGGAGCGAAGTATTTCAGCAGGAGGGAGTTTTCCTTTTTCTCCGCGCCTTCGGCGATGTTGCCTTTGGCATCGCTTTCGAGGAACTCGATGGTCAGCACATTATCTTCTGAAGAGATGGTTTCGGGTTCGGACATTTTGCCGCCTTTCAGCTGCAGGCGTTCGATCTCCTGGTCCACCATTTCGTCGGATACTTTCACTTTGTAGCGGGTGATGGCTGTTTTGGCCAGGAGTCCCTCCACGTCAAAAGCAGGTTTGAGGCCTACTTCAAAATCGAAGTCGTATTCGGCGGGTTGGTTGTAGTCGAAATTTTTGGCTTCTGTGTCCAGGGAAAGGGGTTGGGCGAAGATCTCCAGCTTTTCCTGCTGCAGGTAGCCCATCAGTTCTTTTTCCACGGTTTTGAGCACTTCATCGGCAAAGAGGGCCTGTCCGCTCATTTTTTTGATCATGCCCGGGGGCACCTGGCCTTTCCGGAAACCCGGGATGTTGGCGGTTTTGGAAAAGTGTTTAACAGCTTTGTCGAAGTTGGGAAGGTAGTCTTCCCGGCTCACTTTCACAGTGATCTTATCATTCAATAAACCAATGTTCGCTCTGGTTACGGTTGCCATTTTTGTTTTTTGTTATAGTATTAAAACACAGAATAAACTAGTTATTCAGGCCGGTGAAGCACTGTTACGCGATAATTGTGCCATGCGCCTGGAGGTGCGGGAGTCCCTGCCTTTTTAGCAGGCCGGTGGCAGCAATTGTCAGCCAATGCTGTTCGCTTACTGTCAAACCGGATTGAAGATCAATAGGGGAGGAAGGGACCCGAACCTGTAACTGGCCACATCCCTTTTGTTTAAAATATTGATTAGCAACAATTTGTAAAATTCCGGGTGATGTGGCGAAGCGCGAAGATAGTGCGTTTATATGATTCTAGCCTGTGGAGGGGGCAAAAATTTGGGTTGGGGGTGGGTGGGGATTGTTGTTTTGTCGGCGCCCGGCCGTTCCGCGCTTGCGGGGGAATGACGGGTGAACCGTCTTTGCTTCCTGGCGGTAAGGTGGAGTTGATGCGGCGTTCAGCTGTGGCGGCAAGATGGATGCTTTTGAAAGAAAATAGCCCGGAAAGAAAGGAGGTTGTCAGCAATTCCGGCCTGTTTTCGGGGAATGCAGGTGTGTGATGGGGAGTGCCGGGCACGGGGGACCGGGGGCGAAGCCCGGATGGCAGGAATAGATATATGTATATATTAGGAGGGATGGATATCTGGACGGCGGTAAAAGCCTATTCCCGCAATATTTCAGATGCAGCATCTCCGATAACGATGGATAGCGGTTTCCGTGCCGGGACGAAACACGGGTGATCTTCCTGCCAGGTCTTTTTTCCAGCCATCGCTTTTTTGCGGGCCGGAGGCACTACCGCCACGATGTCCGCCGCTGTCAACCGCCTGTCTCCGGAGGGTGTCAGCCGGTTCTCTTTTACATGGCAGCCCTGCACCTGCAATATCATCAGCAAACTGCCCTTGCCAGGCACATGTACGGTTAAATTTTCACCGGCAAATGATCCATCCAGATCTACCGTTTTTGTGATCTTGCCGGAACCTGTTATCCTGCGTTCCGCGAAATTGATCCGGACGGCGATGAGGCTTACCTGCATATGAGATATTCCTCCCGGCGTGGGGAATTCCTGTGCGGGGATATGCAGGGTGTCGCCATACCGTACCGGCATTTTCCGGAAGAACTTGTCTGTGCCGGCGTACCTGTTGAACTGAAAACCCGTCAACATATCTGAATTACGCTGTCCGGCTTTTACCAGGGTGCTGTTCAGGCGGTTTACCAGTGATCCGTCGTATGGCACGTCCAGCAGACCGCAACATGCTTTTCGTATCAGCCTTCCTTTCCGGCTGGCGGCGCCAAATTGCCTGGCAGCCTGCCGGCTGGCTGTAGTTTGCCGCACCTGTGCGGGCATGCTGCGGATAAAATGCCGGCCGTTGCGTTCGTAGCCGATCACATTATCGAGCTTGCCGGTGAAGATGAATAGTCCTGTTTGTTTTGCCATATCAAAGGATTTGACCGGGAAATTACGGGAAGAAATTATTCACAAAAAGGGCATACACCACTTTCTGCACAACTGCATATTTTTTCTGCACAAATACAAATCCTTTCCTTTCCGGATACCGGAGCTTTGTTCCCGATATCAAAAGCGCTTTTGTCCATTTTTTCATCACAAAAACTTTTATCAAATGGCAAAAAATTCAGAGAACGTAGTAATGGCCGGGACCTCCGGTAAATTGGCGGATCAGCTTGTTATCCGCCGTGAACAGAATGGCGACCTGGTTTATGCGAAGAAGCCCAGGAAAACGGAAAAGACGCCCTCCGCCAGCGTGGTAAAGCAGCGGTCCCGTTTTGGCGAAGCTGTCCATTACGCCAAGGCGGCCCTGAAAGTACCGGACATCAGGGCTGTATATGAGGCCAAATCAAGGACAAGAGACAACGAGTCCGCCTTCAATGTTGCCGTAGGAGACTTCTTCCATGCGCCCCGGATCAGGATGGTCAATACAGAAGGCTATACCGGCCAACCGCAGAGCTCCATCGTCATTCGCGCGATAGATGATGTGAAAGTGGCAGCCGTGTATGTCACCATCCAGGACCCGGACGGGGCCGTGGTGGAGCAGGGCGCGGCTGTGCAGCATGAAATGGAGCTGGACTGGACGTACACGGCTACCGCCACGCTGGCAACCCTGGAGGGCAGTATCCTTACCATCAAGGTGAGTGATCTGCCGGGTAACCAGGTAACGGAGGAGCACCTCCTGTAATCGCTGGTGGTCATAAGTATGATTTTGGTGATGCCGGGCGGATGTCTATCTGCCCGGTTTTTCATGCCGGTACTGCAACGGCGTTTGACCAACATTTTGTTTAAAAGCGCGTATAAATGCCGAGCTGTCGGTATAACCCACTTGATGCGCAATTTCATTTACGGGCATGTCAGTTTCCAGGAGCAGGATACAGGCTCCGGTAATGCGGGTCTGTATTTTCAGGCTGTTCATATTGATGCCGTATTTTAGATTGAGTCCGTCCAGGAGCTTGCGTGGATGCAGATGTACCAGTTTTGCCAGATCTTTGTGGTGGCGTATATCACCGGGATTGGCCCGCTGCAGCTGAATGGCGGCTTCCAGTGCCCGGAGATCGTCATCCGTATAGTGATAGGCAGACCGGGTATCCGTCTCCCTGCCAGCCGCCTGTACGTCTTCGATGTACAGCAGCAACAGCTCCAGCACGTGGGCATGGAGCTGCAGTTCCCGCAATGGTCTTTCGAGCCGGCAGTGCAATATCCTGTGCAGCACCTCCCTGGTGCGCGGCCCTATATGGCAGGAGGTTTGCTGCAATCCCTGCGGAAGGCCCCTGACCGCGCTGCTCCATACTTCCCGGATGAGACGGTATTTTCCTGCCAGTTCCTTGAGCATGGATGGTAACAAGGCGACCTGCAGTACGGCATATTCCCGAGGCTCCAGGTGTGCGAAGTGCGAGCCGGGCGGTACATAGCTCAGGTGGCAATGATTTTCTGTGAAACTGGTCCTGCCCAGCCCGGCTATTGTGCCAGCCGTACCTCCCTGCATGAAATACCCGAGCGTGATCATAGGGGATGTTGACCGGACGTGTACATCAACCGGCTGCCGGATCTTGAAAATGTGTTGCGTAAGGGAAAACTGGGGGCAGGGGACACGTTGTACCGCCACGCTGCCAAAGGTGCCCGTCAGGCAGGAAGCCTCCGCATACCGGATAAAGTAAGGGTGATCGTAGGGCGGCATGAGGGTCTTTTCCATCGTATTTCCATCGGGAATCAGGTATTCCATAATGACGTGGTTTTTGGTGTTGTTTCTGGTTGGCGCTAAAGTGGAGAATCGGTTGTTTGTCTTGCTGTAATGGAGGCGTTAATTTATATCAACAAGCGATAGCCGCCAAAAAGTTTGACAGTTAAATTGTCATAATGCGTGTAATTGCGTATTTCTACGCATGCGTAGAAATACGCAGGGGTCAGTAAAATCAATATGTGCCGGGTCTCCACCCTGCGGCGGCCGTGAATGGTTACCCGTTCGGCGTTGGGGGATGTGTGTACCTGTTCTGATCAAAGAGGCGTCGTTTGACCGGTTTCGAATGTGCAATACAATATGAAGATGCGGGTGCCGCCTTTATTGAGGGTGATGAAGGAGTAAATTTTATTGTCTTTGACAAGTACGGAAAGGAAGGTTTGCTGTTTGTACTTCACTTGGTAGATGTATTGTTCATGGGTTTTGTTTAGCGCCATTAACATTTATAGTGTATGCCATACCGTTAGCATTAACATTTGACGTTAGCCCTTGCTGGTAAACACTTTAGTATTTTCGGGGGAATTGACTTTTGTTAATGTTTTGTTAGAGCGCAGCAAACCCCTGTGATAATTTAACAAACCGGTTTATTTTTCCGTTAATAATAATGAAACTGTAACGATTTCCCGACCTATGCAAAAAAGAACCGTACAGGCACCAACCGCTGTTTTCTTTTTCTTCATGCAGGCTTAGGGCAGCACATCTCACTGTTGTTACCCCAAACAAATACAGGCATATCTCTTTAGATATGTGTACAAGGAGGCTAACTTTGTATGATTGATAGTGTACCGACTAACCGTTTTGCGATGAATGTTCGAGGCGAACCGGAGGATCACTTGCTGCTTGAGCGGATGAAGCAGGGTGATACTGCGGCGTTTGCTTTGCTGTATGACCGTTACTGGCCGGCACTTTGGCGGTACGCGGTAAATGCCATGCGGGATGCGGATGACGCGCAGGATGTGGTGCAGGATATTTTCACCACGCTGTGGGATAAACGGGATACTCTTCAACTGCATACTTCTCTTAAAGCTTATCTATATCGTGCAACACTGAACCGCATCATCAACCTGCGGAACCGCACCAAATACGCCGAGGAATACATCGCTACTTTTAAGGACGCCTTTGCATCCGGTGACTATACTACAGACCATGCCGTACTTGTGAATGAATTGATGGAGCGTTTTGAGCACGGGCTGGAAGCCATGCCCTCAAAAATGCGTACCATCTTCGAGCACAGCCGCATGGAGTATAAGTCGCATGCCGAGATCAGCGAAGAGCTGGGCGTGAGCCGGGAGAATGTAAAACGGCAAATCAAGAACGCCCTTATCATACTGAAAAAGAGAATGTTGACCCTTGTGTTATGCCTGTATTAAAAAATCTTTAAGTTTTTCTTACCCCGTTGGCCCCTTCATTTGTCTCAGGTTGTAAAAGAGGGAAAAACCGCAGTTACCGCATATGAATGAAGAGGAAATAATAGCACTGTTACATCGCTACGACAATGGAGCATGCACACCTGAAGAAATTGCCATCATTGAAAGCATACAGCTTCGCAGGTTCAGCAAGGAAGGCGCCGTGAGTTACGGTGAGCGCCGGGAGCAGGTAAGGCTTGCGCTGATGGCGAACATTGAGGCAGAAGCTGCCGCCGGCCGGCGCTCGGGGATGATGCGGTTTGCGCGGATCGCTGCTGCTGCGGTGCTGGTATTAACCGTAACAACCGGCCTTTATTTCCTGCTCAAAGATCGTCCTGAAGCAAACGAAGCGCTTGTAAGCGTTAAGCCTATTGAGGATGTGGCCCCCGGAGGCAACCGCGCTTATCTCACCCTTGCCGATGGCAGGCAGATAGCGCTGGATAGCATAGACAATGGCACATTGGCGCAGCAGGCCGGTATGGTCATCAGTAAAACGGCTGAAGGCGAAGTTGTTTATACACCATCGAAAACGTCCCCCCATATTCCAATAACAGAAAACCCTATTTTCAACACCATAACAACTCCTAAAGGCGGCCAGTATCAGGTAGTTTTGCCTGATGGCAGTAAAGTTTGGCTTAATGCCGCATCATCCCTTACATTCCCCGCAACATTTGACGGCATGACCTCCCGGTCTGTAAATCTTACCGGTGAAGGTTATTTCGAAGTAACGCATCAAAACAAAAAACCATTCCTTGTAAAGTCCATTACACAAACCGTCCAGGTTTTGGGAACCCATTTCAACATCAATTCCTATCAAGACGAAGAGGCCGTTAGAACCACACTTTTGGAAGGCGCTGTTCGCATTTTCTCCACTAAGCTTAATCTAAGCAAAACACTTAGCCCCGGCCAGACGGCCACACACCAAAACGAAAGGATTACGATTGAAGCAGCGGATGAAACCGCTGTCGCATGGAAAAACGGCATGTTAGAATTTAAACAGGCTGACCTGAAAAGCATTTTGCGGCAGGTAGCCAGATGGTATGATCTGACGATCGTTTACCAGGGAGCAGCCAGTACAGAAAAATTCACCGGAGGTATCTCCAGAGAAAGTAATCTGTCAGAACTGCTTTACATCCTGGAAGGGATGGGCATCAATTTCAGGATCGAACGCCGGGAAAATGAGAATTTCCTGATCGTGAAGAACTAAATAAACAATTAACCATAATCTAAACAAAGTATGAATAGAGCAGAATAGCACCTATACTATTCCCTCCCGGCATATAAAAGCCGGATACGTGTTCAGACGCATCCGGCAGCGTGTTTGAGGAAGTTCAATATCAATTGACAGAGACATTTCACTAACCAACAAACGAAGCAAAAGTATGAAATTATTTACATGCTGCGCCTTTCCTTTTTCAAAGGGAAAGAGGAGGTATTTCCATTTGCCAAATGTAATACCTGATCAATCTATACCCATAAAGAAAATAATCATGAGGATTCAGCTAGTAACCTTTTTGATTTTGATCTCCTGCCTTAACGTCTTTTCCAGGGCTAATGCCCAAAAAATCAGCTTGCAGGTCAAGCAGGCTGACCTGGAGACGGTTTTCAGGGCTATAGAAAAGCAAACGGATTATCATTTTACCTATGCAGTTTCCGTTCTGGCAAAAAGCAAAGCAGTTACTGTGGAGTTGAAGAATGTAAGCGTAACTGAAGCGCTTGATCATATTTTTATGGAATTGCCTTACAGGTATGAGATACTTGGTAGGACGATATTGATTAAGGCTAAGCCGGTGGAGCAAAGTGGACCTGAAGTTAACAAAGCCATTATCATCCGGGGAAAGGTTACCGATAAACAAAACCGGCCTTTGGAAGGAGTTAGTGTTCGTATTAAGGGAACCAGTACCGGAACGCTTACGGATAAGGATGGGAGTTACTCCGTAGAAGCGGAGCCCAATGGTGTTATTATATTCAGCTACGTGGGCTACCAGACCTTTGAGATCAGGATCAATGGACAGACTGAGATCAATATGACAATGGTTGAGAATACCAACCAACTCGAAGAACAAGTAATCAAAGGTTACTACACCACCACCAAAGAGCTCAACACTGGTAGCATTTCAACTGTGAAAGCTGAAGTGCTGGCGCAACAACCCGTTGGCGACCCGCTTGGAGCGCTACAAGGCAGGGTTTCCGGCTTTTACGTTCAGCAAAGCAGCGGCGCTCCTGGCCGTGCATTCACAGTACGGCTACGTGGCCAGAACAGTCTTCGGCGGGACGCCAATGACCCGCTGTACATTATAGATGGTGTACCGTTCAACTCTGCGCCCATGAATTCTTCAAATTTCGTTCCGGGCGCCAGCGCACCAGCAAGCCCGCTGAATGATATCAATATCAATGATATTGAAAGCGTGGAGGTGCTGAAAGATGCGGACGCTACGGCCATCTACGGCAGCCGCGGCGCCAACGGCGTAATCCTCATCACCACCAAAAAGGGAACGGCAGGGAAGACAAGCTTGACTGTAAATGTGTATCGAGGTGCCGGAAAGGTAACCCGTATGATGGACCTAATGAATACGGAAGAATACCTGGCTATGCGTCGCAAGGCTTTTGCTAACGATAATCTGCAGCCTGGTGTGGTCGATTATGACCTGAACGGTACCTACGATCAAACAAAAAACACCAATTGGCAAAAAGAACTCATTGGTGGCACGGCGCACTTAACCGATATTCAAGCTTCTGTTGGCGGTGGCAGTGCCGAGACTCAATTTCGGCTGTCAGGGGGTTACCGCAGTGAAACCACCGTATATCCAACCGATATCCCGAGCCGAAAAGGAAGCGGGTCGTTTTCACTGTCGCACCTTTCTGAGAACAAAAAGCTGAAACTGAACTTCAGTGGCTCCTATGTCGTTAACCTAAACCGCCTGCCGACCTCCGACCTTACGCAAAGCATCTTACTGGCACCGAATTCGCCAAATGTGTACTTGCCGGACGGAAACTTGAATTGGGCCAATGGCAGTTTCCAGAATCCAATAAAAGATATAAAGCAACGCTACAAGGAACTCACAAATAATTTCATGGTAAATTCTGGTTTTAATTATGAATTGCTGCCGGGCCTGCTTGCGGGGGCAAAATTTGGGTACTCAAAAAATACCATGGAATCTTCCCGTGCTATTCCATTTATATCGTTTAACCCAACGCTTTCAAATCCTGCTTCCAGAAGATCCAGTACAAAAGCGAATACCAATAGGAGTTTGTGGATTGTCGAGCCTCAAATCAGCTATCGAAAGGAACTCTGGGTCGGAACACTTGATGCGTTGATAGGTACAACCTTCCAGAGCGGCATGGAAAGTAGAATTTTAAGTACCGGATCGGGTTTTTCAACCGATGCACTGATAGATAATATTGCCGCCGCAACGACCAAGGGCATTGGTGAAGATACTAGAACAGATTACCGCTTCAATTCAATATACGGCCGAATTGGCTATAACGTCAACAGTAAATACGTTCTAAATCTCACCGGAAGGCGCGATGGCAGCAGCAGGTTTGGCCCGAGAAAGAAATTCGGAAATTTTGGGGCAGTTGGCGCAGCATGGATTTTCTCAAATGAGCGATGGGTAAATTCTTCATTTACCTGGCTGAGTTACGGAAAGCTCAGAGGTAGCTATGGCATCGCGGGAAGCGATAAACTGGATGATTACAAGTACATGAGTACCTATTCCGGAATAACCAGCAATCTCACATACCAGGGAATAAGTGGCATCACTGCTACACAACACACCAACCCAAATTATAGCTGGGAGGCAGTTAAAAAGCTGGAACTAGCAATTGAGCTAGGCCTGCTGGATGATAAGTATCAGGTCAGCGCAAGTTGGTACAGGCACCGGACCAATAACCAACTTGTAGGCTACAGCCTACCAGATTTCACGGGATTTTCCGTTGTACAAGCAAATCTTCCTGCAACTATACAGAACCGCGGCCTGGAACTCGAGCTTAACATGACCCCAGTCGAAAAAAGGAACTTTAAATGGCAGGTGAGTACCAATGTTTCGTTCCCGAAGAATAAACTTGTTTCCTATCCCGGTATTGAAACATCTTCGTATGCAGACACTTACGCCGTCGGTTATCCTTTATCGATGCAGTACACTTACGATTACACAGGAATTGACCCCCAAACAAAACTATACACATTCAGGGATATCAACAAGGATGGTAACATTACGCTCGATGCTGATAGAATTCCCACGTTTATTGGGCAGCGCGCTTTTGGTGGGGTGAGCAATTCCCTTTCATACCGAAACTGGAAGTTGAATATTATGGTATCCTTCGCAAATCAGCAAGCACTGAATTTTTACTTTAACACAATGCCTGGGGCATATCTCGCCGGGAAAAGTAATCAGCCGAGGAGTGTGCTAAATGACCCAAACTTGCAACCCTACTCACAAAGTTTCTCGGGAGAAATATTTAAGGGGAATCGATTGTTTGATCAAAGTAACGCCAAAATTGGCGATGCTTCTTACGTAAGGTTGAAAAACATTTCGCTCGCATGGAGTATTCCGAAGGCCTGGCAAAATGCAATTTCAATAAAGAATGCAAGTATTTATTTGCAATGTCAAAATCTGTTGACGATTACCAAGTACAAAGGACTTGACCCGGAAAATCCATTTTCCGGAGCGCTTTGGTTGCCTCCTCTGTCCATGACGACGCTCGGTATTTCAGTCAACTTATAATTCAATCCTAATCCGAATCTTATGAAACGTTACATAATACCGACATTGATGCTCATTTCGCTGAGCCTAGTATCTTGCAAGAAGTTTCTCGATGTAGAAGCACCAAAGGATAAGCTGGTTACGGCGACCGTATTTGAAAATGACGAAACCGCTATTGCCACAATTACTGGAATTTACAGTCGAATGTATGTTGAAAGCAACAATTTACTGGGCTATCATCTTAATTTCCAATTTGCGCTACTCGCGGACGAATTGCGAAATTACTCAAGTGGTGCTGAGGTTGTAAGAGTATATACAAACAGTTTGAACGCAGCGAATCCAACCACGCCCAATTACTGGCAACTGGGCTACAACTTTATCTACAATGCCAATTCAATTTACGAAGGGTGTGAGAATTCAAAAGCCATGACACCGGCAGTAAAAAAGCAGATAATGGCCGAATCGCTATTCGTTCGCGCATGGTGGCATTTTTTCCTCACGAACGTTTATGGCGATATTCCAATTTTAACGAACACCGACTATGAAACTAACCGGATAAAAAGCCGGTCGGCCCAGGCGGACGTGTATAAGCAGGTTGTTGCTGATTTAGTCAAAGCAAAATCCGAGATCAGCGAACTGTACCTTGCAGGAAACACAATTGCCGCATCTACGGATCGGGTTCGGCCTAACAAATCGGTCGTATCGGCATTTCTCGCAAGGGTTTATCTCTATGCTGGTCAATATTCCGAAGCCGAAGCTGAGGCAACAACGTTGATCACTAACACAGCCCAATACAAACTTTCCGCAACCGGCTCCACGTTTTTAAAGTCGAGTACGGAGGCAATTTGGCAGCTAATGACGCCCCTGCCATCTACGACAACTGCGAATACCTTTGAGGCCTTGCATTTTGTTTTGAATACTAAACCGTCTTCAGTTGCTGGCACCAACTGCGTTACCATCAGTTCATCACTGCTAGCAGCATTTGAAGCCACTGATAAAAGAAAAGGAGATTGGATTGGCAAATTTACAGACAATACAGTAACCCCAAATGTAGATTACTTTTATCCTGCAAAATACAAATCCATTAGCACTACGGTTTCAACGGAATATACAACACTGCTCCGTCTGGGAGAACAGTTTCTTATCCGGGCTGAAGCCAGGCTTGCTCAGAATAATTTAAACGGAGCTGCAGAGGACGTTACGGCAATACGAGTGAGGGCTGGTCTGCTGCCGACAACAGCAAGCGATAAACCCGCCTTGACAGCTGCCATTGCCCAGGAGCGAAGATTGGAGCTTTTTGTTGAATATGGGCATAGGTGGTTTGATCTGAAAAGAACTAATAAAATTAATGAGGTAATGGAATTCGCTGCTCCAGCAAAAGGAAGTACGTGGGCAAGCTATAAGCAGCTTTTCCCAATTCCAATACGAGAGGTGCAGAGCGCACCAAACTTAAAACAGAATTTAGGGTACAATTAAATAAATCACAATGAAGACGATCGTAACATCAATAATGTTAATATTCCTTTTCACTTCTGTACTAGGGCAGGAGTCTGAAAGCGTATATCCGAAAATCGGAGAAAAAATCGCGCCGTTTCAACTTACTGGAGCTGGGAATGACGGAGATAAAGTCATTACTTCAGAGCAATTAAAGGGCAAGTTTACAATTCTTGATTTTTGGTCAAAGTATTGCGGCGCTTGTATTGCTAGTTTTCCGAAAATGGATTCTTTGCAGAAGAGCTTCAGTGATGATTTGCAAACTATTCTTATTGGCTACCTTGATGACCAACAGCGAATTAAATCAGTTTTCGATCTCCACAAAAGGAAGAATAACCTAAATTTAACAACTGTTTACGATACAGCAGTTTTTAATCGATTCCGAGTTCATGGCGTACCACACTTAGTATGGATTGACAAGTCTGGTATCGTAAAGGCCGTAACTTTACCTCAAGATGCCAATAAAGAAAACATAAGCAAATTCATTAAAGGTGAGGACTTTGATTTTGAGGACATGAGTTTTGATAGTAGAAAAAAGACTAATTTCGATATTAGTAAGCCCTTTCTAATTAAAGGTAACGGCGGCCAAGAAGACAATTACCTTGTTAGATCAATTTTAACGAAATGGGAAGAAGGCATGCCGATATCAGGGCCTGGGCAAATAACAAAAAGAACGAAGCGGATCGAATGCCTTAAGATGAATATCGAATCACTTTACCATA
The DNA here is from genome assembly GCF_008086345.1 of Chitinophaga sp. XS-30. Taxonomy (NCBI): domain Bacteria; kingdom Pseudomonadati; phylum Bacteroidota; class Chitinophagia; order Chitinophagales; family Chitinophagaceae; genus Chitinophaga; species Chitinophaga sp. XS-30. The sequence goes on from NZ_CP043006.1 coordinate 1,638,449, forward strand.
CGGCATTTTTTACTAATGTTAACAACGGTTCACCAAATTGGAATTTTCCAATTTTTGAAACAAAGGATTCATTGAAATTCAAAGGAGACGATAACCTATTCTACTGCTACAGTCTATCTTCACCACCAGGATTTATTTTGGGAGTTCAATTGCAAAGAATTATGCAAAATGAACTCAAGAACTATTTCGGATATGGTGCGCGCATTGAGAAGAGGGATTTACCCTGCTGGAAACTTGTTGTCATAAACAAACAGAACCTCGAAGAATTCAAGTCGAAAAGTTCGGATAAAATTAGTTATTGGGATGATTCAGGAGGTTACGTTTATAACACAGCTATGGAAAATATTGCTAGTTTTATTGGTTCGCGATTAAAACCTGCTTTAAACGTTGTTGATGCTACCTACATTGATTTTAAAATCGACATGGGATTTAATATAGATATGTCAGATTATGAATCAGTACGGAGAGCGCTTAAGAGGTATGGGCTCGATTTGATCCTTTCTTCCACTCAGCAAAATGTCTTGGTGATTACGGATTTTCAAGACGAAAGGCTACTTTCTAGGCAATAGGATTCTTCGGATTTTAAAGCTACAACAGACTTCTCTTTTAATATTTCTATTAGTCTAACATAGGTAACTTTTTTTAAGTAAATCATATAATTAATTTGCATAACTACTTGTGCGAGCATTTGTTTGCCGGGGGGGGGACGCAATTGCAATTATACAAGTGAAAACTGTAACCATCGAACGATGGCTACAGTTTGTTAACGCAACTCCAATTATGGTTTTTGCAGTGGTTCAATGCAGTCCTGTGTATCAGGATCAATGCGGTTGAAAAGTTGCAAGTTAGCACTTGCTTCGGGAACGAACTCAACGCAATCAGAACCTAAAGTAGTGCAAGGGTGAACTACCTGAGTGGAGAAAAGGCAATCTTGGGTTGATGGGTCGATGTAGTAGGCACCTACAACAGCAGTTCTAGCGGAAGCAAAAGCGCCAACGGCAGCCAACAGTAATGCGCCTGTGCCGAGAATGATGTTTCTTTTCATGACTTAAGTTTTAAATTTGGTGATAAAGATGCTTACTCTTTTTAAGGTTTTCAGCTGCCCCTTTTTTATAATTGACTGATCAGTTTTAAGGTTACTGTTTTAACGGTAGCCGATCGGCTCTATACATTCTTTTGTTACTGGATCTAAGTTCATCTCCAATATTCAAATTTGTATGCACAATTAGTTTGCTGTTGAGTATGACAACTTCGTCGAATTGCGGTTATCCTTTTTTCGTATAAGCCATATTCCAATAGCCGACAGGAGCAGGAAACAAATATTGAATATCATATGTGCTGGCCACGATAGTTCTCTTATTATGCCCCCGCATTGGCATGGTCTTTCGTCTGTGAAGCTAAGTACATATCCAACATAAATCGTGAACACAGACATCAGAATGAAAGAAGCATACATTCCAATTTTTCTGGTTCTTTCAAAGAACAGAAGTATTGAAACAACGATTTCGGAGAACGGAATCACAATTGCCAATGATATCGATAAAGGCGCGAGGGCCGGCGAAGCCTGGAGATCTAGGATGTATGTGTCGTACAAAAAGACCTTATTGAGCGCTGTATAAAGAAATAGCAGAATGAATGCGTATGAGATAACTTCAATCAAAATGTTCTTTTTCACAGATTTTGTGTTTATTGGTATGAACTAACTGACTTTTTAAGTTTTTCTATTGTTGTCTTTCCCTGGTATAGCACCTTGAGATTTTTTCGCTTATCGTAAACCGCTACCAGTGGAGTAGAATGCATTTTAAAGTGTGCGGGAAGAAATTTGGAATAGTCATATCCCACAGTTACATTGTGATAATTGTTCAACTTGTAATGCGAAATAAAAACCTTCATCCGCTCAAATGGCTCGTATGTTATAAAGTAAATGTTGGTGTTTTTGAAGAAGTCTATGTTTGCCAATATTTCACTGGTTTCCTCCTGGCATTCTTTGCAATCTGCGCTGAACTGAATCAGCAATACTGGTATTCCGTTGGGAATATTTTTTGAGTTGAAAATAGTGGTGCTGTCTTCTAGTAATATTTCAAACTCCGGCAATTTGGCTATGGGATCATTATTGCAAGCGGTGGCTAGTATGATGACTGACACGATTAAAATGCGGCATTTTTTCATAAAGCAATCAATTTGAATACGCGGCAGCAGGCGGACCTGACAAGTTTCAAATAGCACCGCAGACACAGGAAACCCTGGCACAACCCAAGCCGCGATGGATGACCTGTACACCTGCGGAACCCTTTCTGTTAACATTAAGAATAAAAAAATGGAACTAATAGATTCTCAATTTATTTAAGTGTTTTTAGTTATGATTCGTGAATTTCAACAGGACAGCTAGTGCTAACAATTCCATTCGAAAAGATCAGCGTCGGCGGATTCATATTGATTCAAGGCGCCGCTGCTGAGAATGAATCTTTCATTTTGATAAACGAAATTGAAAGACTAAGACAAAGCTATGTCTGCTGAATCCGGTACGGATTCAGTGGAATAAATGCACCAATATAAAAAGTAACGGGTTTCTGGTCCTAAGCTATCGGCTAACAATTCCGGGCAATCAATCGGGATTAGATCCGGCGTCTTACATTTTTCTGTCTGCTAAATCTGCTTCAGGTCACCCTGTAAGGCTGTGGAATTAGGTTACTGTCTCTGTGTCTTCTTGATGTGAAATTAGGGCAACTGATTTAGACAACCAAGCACAAAGTGTTGTCATTTATTGCCCGTTTCCTGCATTGTTACCGCAGTCAATCGTAGAGGGGTAGTAGCCGAAAAACCGCTTGTAAGCACGGCTGAAGTTCGCCGTATTGCTATATCCCTGGACGATGGCCGCTTCTTTAATCATTGCACCGTCCTGTATCAATTGTTTTGCATGAAGCATGGATTGGCGGAGGTAGTAACGGTGAATGCTGACTTTAAACAAGCGCTTAAACCCCCGAAGCAGCTTGTTTTCCTCTATGCTAAACAGTTCCGGAAGGTCGGGGATATGAATGGGATAGTTCCTGCTGTCTTCTAAATACCAGCGGATGCGTATAAGGGTTTTGATTTCTGCGTGGGTTAATCGTAACATAGTTTTGTCTTTTAGGTTAAGCGTTGGAGTGAGTTCACTATGTGATAGGATGGCAATTTAAGAATAATTTGCATTCGGTTGTTGCAAAAATTTATCGATTTTTATTTTCGTTTTGCCCAGTTGTCGCATCAGGAACTTATCAAATCAGGAGGGCAAGCCGTCCTGAATGATATGAGGTTCATGATGCCAGGTTTCCGTTCGAGTTATTTCACGACGTGAATATCAACAATGAGTATGTATAATACTCCCCAAAAACTGATGATCATCGCAATATTTTATCGATGTAACGATAGGCCTCCATGCGTACGTCTTCCGGAAAATCGTGCCCCGCATCAGGATATCTAACCTGCAGACGATCGGCGGCGTTAAGGAATTGATATACTTCAGCGGCTTCGCGGATACCCTTTTTCACACCTTCAACATCGAAATTGCTGTCTTTCAACGGCGAGTTTGAAAAGAATGCACGCGGCGCAATAAGGGCGATCACTTCCGGAAAATCAAACGGCACTTTTTCCAGCTGATAATGGTCGCGGATCAACGGCATATACCTGTCCTGCGCCCAGGGGCCAAGTTTTCCGCCATACCGTTTTGAGGCTTCTTCCCCGATGTTGTAATGATCGAACTTCGTCCAGCCGCAACTGGCCACTACTACTTTCAGCCGTTCGTCAAAAGCTGCGGCGAACATAGCGTTGTGCCCACCAAGCGAATGCCCGAGCACACCGATGCGCTCGGGGTCTACATCATTCCGCGCAGTCAGAAGGTCGATGCAGCGAATATGGTTGAACAGGGCCTTCATGGTGCCGGACCGGTAGCGGTCGGCATGAAAGTCATAATCGCTCAGATCGCCCATGCTGGGATAATCGGGGGCAATGACCACATATCCCCGTTCCGCCAGTTCTCTGGCATGTGCGCGGTTGGGCTTGGGACTCGCGCCATCCACGATCTTTTTCCCCAGTGCGCCTGTGCCGTGCAGTACCAGCATGGCAGGCAGTTTTCGTATAGTGCCATGTTGTTCTGGTATGTATAGATATGCCGGCACCCATTCACCGGGAGCGGCTAGGAAGCGGATCTCGTGGCGGGTGTAACCATCCCTTTTTTCGCTGCTTTTTATCTCCATTTGAGGGGCCTTCTCCTGAGCGGTTTCCGGTAGCGGCCCCATGACCTGTTGCATGCTGTCCTGGATCTGCCTGCGTTTTATAGCCCAGTCAGCTTTTGTTTTTACGGGTTGATGATCGCCGTTTTTATCAATATATGTTAACAGTCCGCCGGGAAGCTGGAGGTCGAAGCTGAATAATGAAGCAAGGCATGCAGTGAGCAATAAAACGGGAAGTAGCTTTTTCATCGATGGGTGTTATTGATGCTCATCCAAAATAAGCACAAAAAAACGCAAATAAAAGTGAGGTTCAGCTACGGGAAGACCGCTGCTAGATATCCCGAGGACTCCAAAGTTGATCATATATTAGTTAGGGAACATCCTGCCTATTTCTTCAGCGGGCAAACAAAATCAGCCTCCTTCCGGATTCAGTGTTACATATTCTGCTGAGAACAACGTGTAGTAACCAAAGCTATTTGGAAAGACAGGATTTTTCCTGTGGGAATAGTTTTTTTATCTAGTCGGGATTTGGATGGTTTTGGAGGATTCCATTTTACAGGCGACGAATCCTACCTGTAGGGATGAAAATCTGGCAACATAAATAGATAGCCAATGGTTTATCTTACCATCGGTTCACAGCGAGGTCGTGCCCTCTGTTTCTTTTTAAGAAGGCATCACGTTTGCGCCAATTTAGATCTATGAGATGGTGATAGGAATGGTAAAAATGCAAGCAGTAGAATAGTTCAGAAACGAGGTAAATTAGAAAGGCCGGGATCAAAAAAAATGTCTGTAAACAAAACGCCGTCATTTTGGTGAGTTGCGCCGAAAAAAATAGCGAGGACTATCTAATTCTGTATTTCACTTAATTTCTTTATCAGAGTCTCTTTTTCATTACTGCCGTTTGTTGCAAAACGCAGGAGAGATAAACCGTATTTTTCTAATATTTTATCCTTTATCCTATCTCTTTTTTCTTGTTGTGAGCCATATCTATGATATTCAAACCCATCAACTTCTATAGCAAGGACAGGATTTTTACCGAATTTGTTGTAAATCAAAAAATCTATATGAGTTAACGGATTATTGGCATATTTATGTTCTATCTCATTTAGATTGGAAAAATCTTTGATAAGACCCCTTACAGGAAAATGCAAGAGGACGTCATATTTTGAGAAATTGTCGCATGATAACACTTCTTTAATGAGAGCATACGTTAAGTTTTCACTGTCAAATTTTGATACTCTGCCTCTTCTTGAAATAATTGTTGCCCGCTTCTCCTCATACCCTTTGTACAGATAATCGAATAGGGAGTTCAGGCTACTTTGAACTACTGAAAAGTTATGGTACTCAATATATCGTATTAAATCGGCAATGTTGCCGTCTTTCTCGCTGTCATTCCCATTTACAACCAATATCAGTCGCTCTATTGCACGAGAAACTGCCACATTTAAACGATTAGGGTTATCCGTAAAATCTGAAATTTCATTATCAACAGTGGAAAGTATGATAACTTCATTTTCTCTACCTTGAAATTTATCAACCGTATCCGCTTTTATTGCCGTTCCGGTAAATGCTTTTTGCAGTGCGTTAGTTTGATTGCGGTATGGGGTAACAATTCCCAGATCAACCGTTTCAAGGCATTCGTTTGGGATGATTTCCTGTTTTATAACGTCAATTTGCCTTTGATTCATTCTTTCCCGTGCATGATTGCCAGGAGAGGTTTTGTAAACAATAAGGGGAGGGTGTTTGTTTGCCTGTTCCGTAAGTACAACAAGTTGATTTTTGTAAAACTTTATATTGCAAAATTCTATGATTTTCGGATGACAACGATAATGTTCCTTCAAAAGTGTTTTTGGCATGCCGGGGAAAAGTTCCAATACTGAGGATAGTAAGCTGTGATTTGAATAGCGATAAGGTTCAGGAAGGGTGAAAGAACGAAAAATCAGGTCGGTTTTATCTTTCGTGACATTATCAACCACATTGGGGAGCTGTTTCAGATCGCCTACAATTACGGCTCGTTTTGCACAGGATAACGCAAGCGCGCCTGTTGTCAGATCAACTTGTGACGATTCGTCTATTATTACATAATCGTAAAAAATATTATCAGATAAACTTTGTCTTAACGAGTATGTTGTACTCATAATCACGGGATAGTCCCGGATGAATTCGGACGATTTGGAACGAAGTTCTTCTATGGCATAAATTTCCCTTTTATTGCTTTGGTATCTCTTGTATAGTTCTGCTTTCAATAGTTGCATCGAAAGATTTGTGTATTCTTGCATTTTACTGTCAAAGGAAATCCGCTTGATGAAATCTTTCAATATTTCTATTCTCTTTGTAAATTCAGAAATTTTCGTTGGATAATATTTTGACTGGCATATCCAAATCATCCTTTCAAAAGAATATGCATAGAACAGTTTCTCTTTGATCCCGTATTTTATTCGGAGAATGAACCTTTTAATAAAGCCAAACTCCTTTCTTTTACTGGCTTGGGTTTCAATAGACAACCACAACAAGAGCAAGGCATCAGCACTTATGTTTTTCTTAAATGTAATGGACTCACCTGTTTGTTCTTTGTAAGTGTTTTGAAAATGTTGATATTCGGTTTTTATATTATCAAGTTCCTGTTTCAATAAGGCTAATTCGTTCTTTCTGGAAAGATATTCAGTGAGTTGATGGAATAGTTTTTGCACATTTTCTATTAGTTTCGATTTTTCCGTGTCAGATAAACTGAACCTTGATAAATCGGGAATATTTGTTTGGCAATCAATAAACTCTTTTTTGTTTTGAGCATTTCCAAGCAGTGCGGCGATAAATCCGATGCCATTTTTTTCAAGTTTTTCGTAAACGTTTTTTGTCGCAGAATTATTACTTGATACAACTGCAATGCTTTGCCCATTCATAACGGCATTGGCAATAATGTTTAATATGGATTGTGTCTTTCCTGTTCCTGGAGGTCCCTCAATAACGCTCATGGAACAAGAAAAGGCGGTATTTACGGCATTTTTCTGACTAATATTAAATCCAAAAGGGAAGATCTCTACTGATCGGCTATTGCTACTAGTCTGGGGAATGGTTCCACTCAAGTAATTTGAAAGAATACAATCTTCTGGTAGAAATGATATCTGCTGGTAAATTTTTGCAAGTATATTGTTGCCGTCTTCCGTTTTTAATCCGACTGTATCCGCTAACTTTCCCAGATAGTTAAAGATATTGCAGGATTTGTCATCACTTATTGCTGTTCGGACAACTTTTATTCTCTTTGTATTGTATGAATATGGTTTACCATTATTCTTGAAAACTATAACGCATTTGTCGTCGCGATATGAATAGGAAACAATGCGGTTTGTTTCGTCTTTCCCGTCAATATATATCAGTTCTCTTTTTAGTGACATAGTTTGGAGTCTATCATTTATTCAGTTTTCAAGGTTGCCATATGTTTTTTCCGTGTTGATTTTTAGTGAGGTGAAATATGTCGTCGGATGTCAGGTTACTAATATACCTAATTTCTGCCAGATGAGTTGCATGCCTGCATGCGATATAAAAATGTTGACCTTGTGGTGATCTGGGCCTGTGAATCCAACCCACGCAGGAGCGCTTACTAGGATATTTTATTCCTTGCCAACGTGAGGCTAGGAAAAAATACTGTACTTATTCTGCTAATGGCTACTATGTGGAAATTTTCAATGTAACTATTTGATTATACAAGGATCAGTAATGAAAAGACTGGAGGAAGGGGTAATAAGTCAACAAGGTCAATCAATGGGACAACTAATTGCCCAAAATGAAAAAGGTGCCGATTTTATCGACGCCTTCGCGAAAAAATCGTAGCCCGGACAAGAATCGAACTTGTATCTAAAGTTTAGGAAACTTCTATTCTATCCATTGAACTACCGGGCCATCCGCCATCAGCGGGACGGCAAAAATAAGCGTTTTTATGAAATTTCCTCAAAATTTATGCATAGATCCGCTCAATGACATCCCGGTACTTCTCCAGGATCACTTTGCGCTTCAGCTTCAATGTGGGCGTCATTTCCCCGCCTTCCACCGTCCACTCATGCGGCATCAGCTCGAATTTTTTTACCTGCTCAATATGGTTGAACGACTGGTTATACCGCTCCACCGCCTGTTTGTACAGGGCCTTGACTTTCGGGTCGTTCAGCGCGGGTTGCACATTGTTCTTCCTCGCCCAGTCTTCCAGGTTGCGGAAGTTGGGCACGATGAGTGCGCCGGCGAATTTACGGTCCGCGCCCACCACCATGATCTGCTCGATGTAAGGGGATTCCCGGAATTTGTTCTCGATGGGTTGCGGCGCCACGAACTTGCCGCCGGAGGTTTTGAACAGTTCTTTTTTACGGTCGGTGATCTTGAGGAATTTGTTATCCACCAGTACGCCGATGTCGCCGGTATGGAACCAGCCGTCTTTGATCGCATCGGCTGTGAGGTCCGGCCGCTTGTAATAGCCCATCGTCACATTGGGACCTTTGCAGAGGATCTCTCCGTCCTCCGCTATCTTCACTTCCACATTGCTGATCACCGGGCCAACGGTGCCGAACATACGGTCTTCTTTCTCCTTGCGGTTCACGCTGATCACCGGGGACGTTTCAGTGAGACCGTACCCTTCCAGGATGTTGATGCCTGCGGCCGTGAATATCTTCAGCAGCCTCACCTGGCAGGCGGCGGCGCCGGTAACGATGCATTGCAGATTGCCGCCCAGAGCCTCCCGCCATTTGCTGAAGATCAGCTTGTTCGCGAGCCTGAGCTGCATATTGTACCAGATACCCTGGTTTTTATTCAGCTCAAATTCCCGGGCAATGGCTACGGCGCGGAAGAACAGGGCGCGTTTGATGCCTTTCAGCTCCAGGCCCTTCTCCATGATCTTTTCATAGACTTTCTCCAGCAGCCGCGGCACTGTGGTAAAGATACCGGGTTTGACCTCGCGGAGGTTATCGGAGATCGTTTCCATGGCTTCGGCATAATAAACCGACACACCGGAAAGCAGGTAGATGTAGGTCACCATCCGCTCGAATATGTGATTGAGCGGCAGGAAGCTCAGCGCCCGCGCCTGTTCGTTCACCGGCAGGTATTCCTTGCAGGCGGTAACGTTGCTCATAATGTTCTCATGGGAGAGCATCACGCCTTTGGGTGTGCCGTTGGTGCCGGATGTATAAATGATGGTAGCCAGGTGTGCGGGCTGGATGCTGTCTTTGATGGCCTGTACTTTCTCCTCATCGCCGGGTTGCGCCAGCGCGGGTATCTCGCTCCAGTGCCTCACGCCGGGTATTTGGTCGAACGAATAGATATCCAGGCCGGCCATGTCTTTCACCTTGTTGTAAAGCTCTTCCCCCTGCACGAACAGTATCCGCGCTTCGGAATCCTGCAGCACATATGCCAGTTCGGCTTCGCTGATGGTGGGGTAGATGGGCACCAGTACGGCGCCGGTCTGCTGGCAGGCCAGGTCGGTCAATATCCATTCAGGGCGGTTGATGCTAATGATAGCGATCTTGTCCTGCCGCTCAATGGTCATATCGTTGCCGCTGATGCCCAGCTGCAGCAACCCTGCGGCGAACCTGCCGGTGATCTCCATGACTTCGGCGGTGCTGTAGGTGCGCCAGGCGCCGTTTTCTTTACCGGCCAGCATGTCCTGTTGGGGATAATGGCTGTGCTGATGTGTTACAACATCAAATAAGCGGGTGGGCAGTTGGTGCATGATGCAGTATTGAGGTGGCTACAAGCCCTGGCGTTCTTTCTCCTGCTGCAGTTTTTCGTACTCACGTATGGTATCGCCGTAGGGGTCTTTGTGGAATGCGTTGTAGTATTGGAAGGCCAGCGCCAGTCCCCATCCGAGCATGGGCCATACCGGCCAGGGCACTTCTCCGTGAGTGCCGGTCAGCAGCCAGATCGCCCATAAAGCGCCGTTGATGATCAGGTAGGTCATCAGGTGATTCCGGAAGTTGGCCCGGGCTTTTGCGCGGCGCCACAGCTGTTCGTCTCTTTGCTGGTTTGTTTCCATATAGCAGGTTTTTGGGAGCGGGAACGTTTTGTACAATATAGCAAAAAATCCGGATTTTCTATCGGGCCGTGATATCGAAACGGATATTCACAATGGAGTTGATGAGCTTGTCCTGCAACGATTTGTCGGCGCGGTAGGTCATTCCCCACAGTGTTCTGTCGATATTGAAATTCGCGGTGGCTTTCACTTTCCCGTTCTGCAGCACGATCCTGGCGGGGAAGGTGATATTCTTGGTGACGCTTTTCATGGTCAGGTTGCCTTTGATCATATGGGTGGCATCCTTCAGCAATACGCCTTTATCGGTCTCACTGGGGTGATAGGGACTGACACCGGTGATCTCGAAGCTGGCAACGGGGAACCGGGCGGCGTCAAAGAAATTTTCGCCGCGCAGTTCCTCTTCCAGTTTTGTGCGCATATCCGGTTGTGCTTCCAGGTCGGTATCCCGGAGGCTGTTGATGTCGATGGTGAACTGGCCGCCGGTTAAAATACTGTCTTTCGCAAACAGCTGTCCCTCCGTAAAACGGAAGGAGCCGCGATGCTCGCCGGTGGGTTTGGTGCCTATCCAGTACAGGGCACTGGCGGCGGTATCCAGCCGGTAAGTATGCTCATGTTCATCTGCCGGCTGTTGTACGGCCTGGGCTTCGGTCACTTCAGCTTTATCCGCTTTGGGTACCTGCTGACAGGCGGCGGCAAAAAACATGACAAGGAAAACAAGTACTTTATACTGCATAACGGGCGCGTTTTAATCCACATATGTTCTGTTCCCGACCCAGACGAACCTTTTCACGATGAATTCCTGGTTGGTAAAACTGGCATTCCCGGCCGGGTTGCCCCCGGTCACATGAAAGTCTGAGAACGCGGCATGCTGGTTCACCCAGATGAAGCCGGTAAAGTTGAAAGATACGGGGGTGAACACGCTGTTCATGACCGTAGCGATCTTTTCTTTCACGGTGTCATCCGTAGTATATGCGCCGCAGGTGATCGCGCCGTGCTGTGCGGCCATCCGGGAGGCCAGCAGCAGGGAGTGATCGGTATCTTTTGTTTTGATCAGGAGCACCACCGGGCCGAACAGCTCTTTTTCAAAGATGCCCTGATCTGCGGAACTGACTTCCAGTATCGTGGGAGAACAGGTCCTGGCTGAACCATATTCTTCATTCACAACCGGCGTGCCATTCAGCCATACTTTGCCGCCCAGTTGCCCGGCTGCATTCACGCGTTGCAGGGTGGCTTCGTTCTGGATGGCCCCCAGGGTACCGGCGCCCATTTTCGGATTGTTCACCAGCGCGGTTACGGCATCCCTGAACTTTGCGGCTACTTCGTTAAAGCTGATCTTCCCTTCCGGTGTGCTGATGCCCGATTCCGGGATAAAGAAATTCTGCGGGGCGGTGCACATCTGCCCGGAGTAAAGGCTGACCGAAAAGGCCAGGTTCTGCAGCACGGCATCGATATCTTTCACGGAATCGAGGATAACGGAGTTCACCCCCGCTTTCTCCGAAAATACGGTTTTGCCTTTTGCGGCAAGGGATTCCACATAATTGCCAAAGGAGCTGCCGCCGGTATAGTCGATCAGCGCGATCTGCGGATGTTCGCAGAGTTCCTTCGTGATCAGGTGGTCGCTGCTGTCTGCCGCCAATTGGCAGAGGTAAGGGTCCTGCCCGTTCTCTTCCAGCACTTCCTGTATGGCGGCAATGGCGATGGCGATGGGCAATACGGCTTTGGGATGCGGCTTGACGATCACGGGATTGCCGGTGATCATGTCCGCATACATGCCTGGTAAGGAATTCCACACCGGGAAGGTGGAGCAGCCGATAACGAGACCGGGCCCTTTGGGTACGGTGCGGAAGGATTTTTCCAGTTTGATGCTGAATTTGCCCATCGGTTTTTCCCACTGCAGTTTTTCCGGGAAATGCCGGAGCTGCTGATATCCCATGGCAATGGCTTCCAGTGCACGGTCGTTCGCATGGGGGCCGCTGGCCTGGAAGCTCATCATAAAGCTCTGACCGGTGGTGTGCATGGTGGCATGGGCGATCTCGAAGAAATGCCCGCTGATCCTTTCCAGCGTTTCCGTGAGGATGCCCGCGCGGTCTGCCGCGGATAATGCAGCCCAGCGGTCGCCGGCGCGCCTGGCGGCTTTCACCAGTTCTTCCGTGGCGGTAACGGGATAAGTGATGCCCAGCGGCTCCAGGGTGTAGGGAGATACTTCCTCCCCGGCCCGGCCTTCGGATACATGCTGTTTCAGCCGGGTAAAGGGTTGGTTCAGCAGGCTTTTGAAGGCCGCTTCGCCCTTTGCGGGCGCATCTTCACCGTAAGCTTTGGGATGTTCGGGGTACTGGGCGTAAAATGTCCTTTCGTGGTTGGCTTTTACCGCGTTGTCAATAATGTTTTGGTGTTTTGTGATCAGCATAATCTATGGTTTAGGATATTGTTGTTATGCCTCCGTAAAAATGCAGCCGGCCTATTTGATGACCGCCAGCTTGCCCGTATTGTAGAACTCGTCCTGCCGCAGTTTCAGGGGATGATTCCGCTGCCAGGCAGTGAAAGCATCGTAATTGGTCTTGTGCAGGGTGGTCCATGCCTTGTACTCCGCCGGGTTGGCAACCGGACCGAACATCCAGTGGTTATATGCCTCGAACATGCCGTCTTTCAGCAGCCTGCGCTGGAAATCGAACAGCGCATACGGATATTTCATGCCGTAGAAATTGTACCAGTCCAGCAGGAACCTGGTGCGCAGCATGATCAGCGATTCCGGTTCTATGCCGGTGGCGATCACGCTGACCTGTTTGGCCATGATACTTTTATAGGCATCCATGAAGCCGGTTTCGGAAGATTTTTTGCCTTTTTTGTCTGATGGTTCACCGGGGATGGAATTGAAGATGGCCGGATCATCGAACAGTTTTTTATAACATTCTATAACGATGCTCCTTACCTCCGCGGTGCGGGTGGTATAACTTTCCAGGTTGATGAATGTTTCGCCGTAGAGGATGGCCCAGATGGGCTCATTGGTCCACAGGTAGCTGCGGGCGGCGTGGTAGTAGTTGCCGGGGAAATTGGGATCTACTTCAATGCCCTTCACCCATTGGCGCAATGCGCCGTCGAAATTCTTCATATTCTGCAGCAGATCACCGTAGTCGTTATGCAGCTCCCCGCTTTTCGGGAATCTTTTCAGGCCGCGGATATAGAGCTTTTCGGCCCCTTTCCAGTCCTGCTTGCCCTGGTAGATGTTCCCGGCGATCTGGTAGAGATGGATATCCGCATCCTTTTTATCTACCAGCGGGGATACCACGGCGTATGCGCGGTTGATGTCGCCCTTCAGGTAGTATGCAAATGCCAGGTCCCTTTTCAGTTCAATATCGTCCGGAGCGGTCTGGATCGCCTGGTTCAGCACAAGTATCGCATTGGCATAGTCGCCGCTGCGCAGGAAAGTGCGCGCAGTGTTCTGCAGATCGGTGTTATCCTGCGCCGCCGCCCATTGCAGCAGGGTAAGCATACCAGCCAGCACAAGGGACCATCGTTTAGTTACCTTTTGCCATTCCATCGTTCAATGCGTTTTTTGTAAATGTAAGAAAAAAGCGTTGACCCCGGAGCAAGGCGGGGCCAACGTTTCAGATGAGTTTAGTTTCAGATCAGGTGGGTCAGCAGCCCGTCACGCAGCTTGGGCTCAAACCAGGTGGATTTGGGGGGCATGACGTTCCCGCTGTCCGCAATGTCGAACAATTGCTGGATCGTTACGGGGTACAGGGCGAAGGCTACTTTCATCTCGCCGCCGTCCACTCTTTTTACCAGTTCGCCCAGTCCGCGGATGCCGCCAACGAAGTCGATACGCCTGTCCGTCCGCGGGTCTTTGATGCCCAGCAGCTTGTCCAGCACATTATTTTGCAGGATGGTCACATCCAGGATGCCGATGGGATCGGTGGTATAAGTGCCTTCCCGCGCCACGAGGCGGTACCAGGTCCCTTCCAGGTACATGCTGAATTCATGCATCATGGATGGCCGCTGTTCATGGTGGCCCACGGCTTCAACAGTAAAATCATACTCCAGGCTGGAGATGAATTCCTCTTTGCTGAGGCCGTTCAGGTCTTTTACCAGGCGGTTATAGTCCAGTATCACCAGCTGGCTGGCCGGGAAAATGGTGGTCAGGAAATAGTTCAGGTTGGCGCCGCTGTGAATATCTTCTCCCGAAGCTTTCTGCACCAGCGCGGCGGAGGCGGCGCGGTGATGGCCGTCGGCAATGTAGGTAGCCGGAACCTTTTCTTCGAACAGCCGGGATATCTCATCGCCTGCGCCGGCTTCGTCCACTACCCAGATCGTGTGGGAAATGCCGTCTTCCGCCGTGAAATCGTACACGGGAGCATGCTGTTGCTGCCATTGGTCGATGATGGTGTTCAATTCAGGCACATCATCATAAGCGAGGAACACGTTCCCCGTTTGCGCGCGGGTGGCGGTAATGTGATTGATACGGTCCAGCTCTTTATCCGGGCGGGTGAATTCGTGTTTTTTGATGATGCCGTTGTTATAGTCATCGATCGATGACGCACATACCAGGCCTGTCTGGGAACGGCCGTCCATCACCAGTTTATAGATATAGTAACAGGGCGTCTCTTCATGGAACAGTGTGCCGCTTTCCCGCAGCTGCTGCAGATTTTCGGCGGCTTTGGCATACACTTCATCGCTGTGTACGTCCGTACCTTCCGGCAGATCGATCTCGGATTTTGATACGTGATAGAAGGAGTGCGGGTTACCGGCAGCTTCTGCGGCTGCTTCTCTGGAATTCAGTACATCGTAAGGCTTCGCGGCTACCTGTTTTGCCAGGGCCGGCTGTGGACGTAATGCGCGGAACGGTTTGATGATTGCCATGATCGTATAGTTTCAGTTAAGAGGCGTAAAAATAGTAAAACGAGCGGGGTATAAAGAAAAGTAGGGGTTAAAATGTGAAAAGCAACCTGGGGGGAGGGGAACTGCTGAACGGGAAACACAGGCCTGCGGTAAAATAAGAGAGGGTGCGCCTTGTGACGCACCCTCGTATATAATATTTTGTTATGTTATGCTTTCTTGAGTGAGAAGAATTTCATGGCTTCCACCATTACTTCCACACTTTCCAAAGGCAGCGCATTGTACAGGGATGCCCGGAAACCGCCGGACAGGCGATGGCCTTTGATGCCAACGATATCTTCTTTCTTGCAGAATTTCAGGAATTCTTCTTCCAGCTCCGGTTTGTCTATCGTAAAGGTAACGTTCATCCGGCTGCGGTCTTCTTTCACTACATTTCCGCGGAACAGCGGGTTATGGTCGATCTCGTCGTACAGGAGCGCGGCTTTTTTATTGTTGATCTTTTCGATAGCGGCTACGCCACCCTGGCCTTTCAGCCAGCGGAGGGTGAGCATGGTGATGTACACGGCGAATACCGGCGGTGTGTTCAGCATGGAGCCGTTTTCGATATGCAGCCGGTAATCCAGTATGGAGGGGATCTTGCGGGTCACCTTGCCCAGCATGCTCTTCCTTACGGCTACCATGGTGGCGCCCGCGGCGCCCATGTTCTTCTGCACGCCGGCATAGATCAGGGCAAAGCGGTTAAAATCCATCTGGCGGCTGAGTATATCGGAACTCATATCGGCGATCAATGGCACATCTGTATCCGGTATCGTTTGCCACTGTGTACCATAAATGGTGTTATTGGTGGTGATATGCAGGTATTTGGCTTGCTGGGGTACCGTAAACTGCTTCGGGATGTGATGGTAATTCGTTTCTTTGGAGCTGGCAATAACATCTACATAACCAAACTGTTTGGCCTCCTTGATGGCTTTGTTGGACCACACGCCGGTGTCAATATAGGCAGCTGTTTCACCGCTGTCCAGCAGATTCATCGGGACCTGCATGAATTCGGTGGTAGCGCCTCCGTGAAGGAACAGCACTTCAAAGTCGTCATCCAGTTGCATAAGCTCCCGGGTGAGACTGCGCGCTTCTTCCATCACGGCGGTGAATTGCTCCGTGCGGTGTCCTATTTCGAGGATGGACATTCCCGTGCCGTCAAAGTCAATCAGCGCTTTGCTGGCTTTGTACAGCACTTCGTTTGGTAATACAGAAGGACCTGCATTAAAGTTGTGCACCTTCATGTTGCGATCTAAATTGAATACGTTTTCTTGTTCCACTTTCTATGGTTTTTCGAAGGAATTTGGTAAAAAATCGCGGTTGCAATGTAAAACCGGAAGGATTGGTCAGTGAGGACAGGTTAAAAGACAGATAGAGGGACAAATATAATCCTTCTTTGTCAATTCTTAAAATTCTTAATGTTCCCTCCCAAATATTTTCCCCTGCTGCCAGAGACTGTCCATCTGCCGTAATGCTTCCTGTTCCTGTACTGTGGGCGATCCCGGCGCCAATGTGGCCAGGGACGGCTGCCCGGCGTCCGCCCAGGCGGTGTACCAGCAGGCTGCCACGGCAGCGATGGAACCCCGCATGCGGCGCTCCACCATATCGCCCAGCAAGGCCTGGTAGGCCCGGGTATATTCCGAGGAATAATTCCTGACCAGTACCCCTTTCCGTATCTCGTAGGCATACCGCCGGTCTGCCGGGAAACTCAGGCTCAGCTGCTTTTCCAGCCACAACACGGTATCCGACGCCCTGGCGCTTTCCCCGATCACCTGCCAGGCAAATGCCCGGAAGTCCCGGATGTAGGCCGCGCGGCCGGTCCAGTAATCAAACCGGCTGTCCGCCAGCAGCTCCGGGATGCGCGATTCCCACAGCCCGTGGATCCCGTGCTGCCCCGTGAATTGCCCGTTGTGGTTGGAGCAGGCATGCAGCGGCACATGCGCATCGGCCATGTAATGCCCCAGCTCGGCCGATAACCGCAGGATACGCGGCCCGTCGCCCGCCAGAAATGCCTTTGTGAGCTGTGCCATCATCCGTTCCAGGTGCCAGGGCAGCATGCCGTAGCGCTGCAGCGTGTCCGCGGTGAACTTTTCCACCGCCTGCGGCCAGGTGCGCGGGATGTTGAGGAAGCCGTAATGGTCCACATCCAGGTAATGCCTCGGGCCCTCTTCCGGTATCATATACCGTCTCTTGTCAGGCGCGGTGGACTGCTGCATGATGTACTCGATATGCGGTTTGTACAACACCATCATTTCCGGCGGAAGGGAGAACACGGCCAGCCGGTTGATCCGTTCATGCCCGAAGAATCCCCAGGCCCGGGATGGCGAACGTAAAAGAAAGAGCGCTGCCAGCACTAATGCTGCGGTTTTGAACAATGGATGCATCGGTAAAAATTATGGATGCAAATTCGGATTTATTTCAGCAGTTTGATCATGCCGTTTGATGTATCGCATTCATTTCGGATGACTGCAGATCATCGGCCTGGTTCAACCGGTTGCGCCGGCATTTCCGTGATATGTGTCACCCCGCCGGACACCGCGAATTTCATGGCCTCACCGGCGGAAATATTGGTCAGCGGCCGCACTTTTTCCTGCCGCACAATGAACACCTTGCCCGTGATCGCATAGGCATGCGGCACATACACCGCCAGGAAACCCTCCAGTCCCAGGCTTTTCACATCTTTCTGGGTAATGAACCCCATCTCCCAGACATCCTCCCCGTACACATTCACCAGCACCGGATGATCGAACTTCTTCTTTTCCCCCACAAAGGCATCGAAAACATCCTTCACCGAGGAATAAATATATTTAATAAAAGGTGTGCGCTCCAGGATATGATCGAACATATCTATCAACCGCCCGACGATGAAGGAGGAACTCACGTAGCCGACAAATATGATGAGTATCAATACGATAGCAAATCCCACCCCCTGGTAGCGCAGGAAATTCATCGGGTGATTGGTGGGGATCAGGTCCCGCGGCAGCAGGTTGTCGATCGTGATAAAGCCCCAGTACAGCGTAAACGCCGTGATGCCGATCGGGGCCAGGATCAGCAGACCCTGGAAGAAGTAGCGCAGTATCCGGGAGACCAGCACCTTGAATCGCAGTTTTGGAGACATATATAGACAGGATATTGAGCGCTAAAGGTACGGAATACAGGGCTTTTACTGCCGGTTACCCCCAAAAGTGATGACGAACCGCATTTATCATAAAATTCAAAAAATAACTACTGGAAACTTTGGCGGTTTAAATAGTTTCCATAGTTTTGACCCTGTATTAAAATAGCTAATGGAAGTACAAGAGCGAATCCTGGACACGGCGTTTCACCTTTTCCGCCAGTATGGCACCCGTTCCATCACGATGGACGATATTGCCGTACGGATGGGTATATCCAAAAAGACCCTGTACGCGCATTTTGCGGATAAAAGCGATCTGGTGATGAATGTGATGGACCGGCACCTGAAGCTGATGCAGGCACAATGCATCGAAAGCAGGACGCAGGCAAAGGATGCTGTGGAGGAATTGTTCCTGGTGATGAAAATGCTGGAGGAAAGGCTGCGGAATATGAACCCCGTGGCCATGATGGACCTCCAGAAATTCCATGCGAAGGCCTTCCGGCTATTTGAGGACCACAAGAATGTGTTCATGCTGGACATGGTCCGGCAGAACCTGCAGCGCGGCATTGAGGAGGGATTATTCCGGCCGGACCTGGAGCTGGATATCCTGGCGCATTTCCGTACGGCTTCGGCCATGTTCTGCTTCCAGCCCGAACTGTTCCCCATGAACGGTTATGATATGACGAAAGTGCAGCGGGTGCTCCTGGAACATTTTCTTTACGGCGTAGCCACACTGAAAGGATATAAAGAGATAGAAAAATACAAAAACGAAAGATTACCCTAAATAAATACTGAGAATTATGCACTTTAAATGGAAGCTCATCGCTCTCACGGGCACGATGATGCAATTTTTAACCTACGCTTATGCTCAGCAGCAACCGGATCCCGGAACGACCATGCGGTTTTCGGCAAAGCAGGCGGTGGATTATGCACTGGCAAACCAGTACGCCGTCCGTAATGCGAGACTGGACGAGCTGAAGCAGCTGGCCATCAACAAAGAAGTGAGCGGCCTTGCGCTGCCGCAGGTTTCTGCATCCGGTACGTTCCAGGACAACCCGATCATTCAGAAACAATTGCTGGATGCGTCCAACTTCGACACTTCCGCTCCCAAAGGCACGCTCGTTCCCTTCGAATTCGGCCTGAAATACAATGCTCTCGGTACCGTGAACGTCAACCAGGTGCTGTTCGACCCCAGCGTGCTGGTGGCGCTGCAAGCCAGGAAAACACTGGAAGAACTGGCCCACAGAGGGATCAAAAAAGCCGAAGTGGATGTAAAAGCAGAAGTCTATAAAGCCTATTATAATGTTGTGGCGGCGGATAAAGCCCTGTCCATTCTCCAGGAGAACATCACGCGCATGCGCAAATCCCTGGACGAAACCCGGGAGATCTACAAGAACGGACTGGTAGAGAAACTGGATGTGGACAGGCTCGTTGTGCAGATGAATAACCTCACCACCCAGGAAGTAAGCCTGCGGAATCTTCGTGATGTGGGCATAGCCGCCCTGAAATACCAGATGGGCATGCCCATTAAACAACCGCTGGAACTGACGGATACCCTCAGCACCGATGAGATCAAATCCGTACTGGTAGAAAACGAATCCTTTGTGTACCAGAGCCGCGTGGAATACATGCTGCTCGAATCGCAGAAGAAAGCGAACGAGTATAACCTGAAACGGTATAAGCTGCAGGCGCTGCCTACACTGTCCGCTTTTGGCACCGGCGGCATATCCCGGCAAAGCAACCAGTTCGATTATTTCCAGTCTGAATTATGGTATGGCTATACCTCATGGGGCCTCAATCTTTCCATTCCCATCTTCTCCGGCATGCAACGCAGAAGGAAAGTGGACCAGGCATGGATAGACGTGAAGAAATCGGAACTGGACCTGGAGAATATGCGGAATGTCATCGATCTGGACCAGGTACAATCAGCCACCACGCTGCGCAACAATATCAAAACACTGGAAAGCCAGGAAGAAAATATGCAGCTGGCGCAGGAAGTGATGCGGATGACGGACATCAAATACAAGGAAGGTGTTGGCTCCAGCCTGGAAGTGATCACCGCGGAAACTTCCCTGCTCACCGCACAGAACAACTATTTCTCGGCACTGTTCGAGGCTATGGTATCCCGTATTGATTATCTTAAAGCATACGGCAAACTCTAATCATCAACTATTACATCTGCCTAAATCCATCATATCATGACCAGAAAATATTTCACGCTTCCATTGATCACTTTAATCCTGGCTGCCTGCGGCGGTGAGGGCGGCAACAAGGCTGAGCAGCTGCAGAAGCTGAAACAGGAGAAAACCGCACTGGACCAGAAGATCACAGCGCTGGAAAAAGAACTGAAAGCCGGTGATTCTTCCGTGAAAATGAAAACCGTGACCATTGCCCCGCTGGAGACGACAACTTTTGAACATTATCTCGATATACAGGGCCAGGTTGACGCCCGGGAGAACGTAAATGTTTCCCCCCAGCAACCGGGCATCATCAAATCCATCCTCGTGCGGGAAGGCCAGCAGGTCTCCAAAGGCCAAACGCTCGCCCAGCTGGATAACCAGGTGCTGCGGGCCAGCATTGCGGAACTGCAGACAAGGATAGACCTGGCCAAGATCATGTACGAAAAGCAGGAGAATCTCTGGAAACAGCAGATCGGTTCCGAAGTGCAGTACCTCAATGCTAAAAACCAGTACGAAAGCCTGCTGAAAAGCAAGAAAACGATGGAAGAACAGGCAGACCTGACCCGTATCACCTCTCCCATCAACGGTACTGTGGATGCCGTGATCGCCAAACTGGGCGACAATGCCGCTCCGGGAATGCCTGCATTCCGCGTGGTGAACAGCACCAACCTCCGGGTAGTGGCCAATATCGCAGAATCCTTTGGCGGCCGCGTAAAAACGGGAGATGAAGTGATCCTGTCCTTCCCGGATATCAATAAAGAGATCCGCACCCGCATCGGCTTCGCTTCCAAAGTAATTGATCCGCTAAGCCGTACCATCAATGTGGAAATACCGCTGAAGGCCGACAAGGATATCCGCCCGAACATGATCGTCCGGCTGCGCATTGTGGATTATAAGGCAAATGATGCCATCGTTATACCGGTAAGCGTGATACAGTACTCCATGGGAAAACCGTATGTGCTGACCGTAAAAGGCCAGGGCAAAGAATTGCAGGCCGTAAGGAAGAATATTGAAATGGGGCGTACCTATAATGATAAAGCAGAGGTGAAGTCCGGCCTTACCGCCGGTGAAAGGATCATTACAACCGGCTTCCAGGGACTGAACAACGACGATTACGTGAAATTGTAAATGGCGTAGTGCAACCCAATTAAAAAATTACCCAATGAAGGACTTAGAAAAAGAATTTAAACCTACCAGTTGGTCGATCGATAACAAGGTGAGCATCTATGTGATCACCATTATCATCTCCATTGCAGGTATCTTATCCTATCAGGCGCTGCCCAAGGAACAGTTCCCGGAAGTAGTATTCCCGCAATTCTATATCAGCACAGTGTACGACGGCACTTCCCCGGAAGACATGGAAACGCTGATCACCAAGCCCATCGAGAAAAAGCTGAAATCCATCTCCGGCGTAAAGAAAATATCCAGCAGTTCCGTACAGGATTACTCCGCGATCAATATTGAATTCGATGCGGACCAGGATATTGAAGCGGCCCGGCAGGAAGTGCGTGAAAAAGTGGATGAGGCCAAAAGCGAACTGCCCTCGGACCTGGAGGATGATCCGCAGATCATCAAGATAGATGTGTCCCAGATCCCCATCATGAACGTGAACCTGAGCGGTGATTTCGACCTGCAGACCCTGAAAAAGTATGCGGATGATATGCAGGACCGTATTGAATCGCTGAACGAGATCACCCGTGTGGATATTGTGGGCGCACTCGAAAGAGAGATACAGATCAACCTGGACAAATACAAGATGGAAGCGGCCCGGGTGAGCTTTGAAGATGTGATCGGCGCCGTAGCTAACGAGAACAGGACCGTGACCGGTGGTCTCGTGTCCATGAACGGACAGAAACGTACACTCAGTGTGAAAGGGGAATATAAAGACCCCCTGAAGATCCGCGACATCGTGATCCGCAGCGCTTCCGGCTCCGTGGTGTATCTCCGCGATATCGCGGAAGTAGTGGACGGCTTTGAAGAACAGGAAAGTTATGCCCGCCTGGATGGTAAAAGCGTGATCACCCTGAACGTGATCAAACGAAGCGGTCAGAACCTGATCGATGCGTCAGACAAGATATTCAAGATCGTGGATGAAATGAAGGAAAGTACCCTTCCCAAAGGGCTTGATGTGACCATCACGGCAGACCAGTCCGAATCCACCCGCGTTACCCTGCACGATCTGATCAATACCATTATCATCGGGTTTATTCTCGTAACCTTTGTGTTGATGTTCTTCATGGGCGCCGTAAACGCGATCTTCGTGGCCGCATCTGTGCCCATCTCCATGTTCATTGCCTTCATCATCATGCCCGGGCTCGGTTTTACCCTGAATATGATGGTGCTCTTCTCCTTCCTGCTCGCATTGGGTATTGTGGTGGATGATGCCATTGTGGTGATCGAGAACGTGCATCGTATCTTCTATGAACGGAAGGACCTGGGGATCGTGAAAGCCGCGAAAATAGCGGCTGGCGAAGTATTCATGCCGGTGCTCTCCGGTACATTGACGGTGCTGGCGCCTTTCGTGCCGCTGCTGTTCTGGCCGGGCATCATCGGTAGCTTCATGTACTTCCTGCCAATGACCCTCATCGTTACCCTGCTGGCCTCGCTGTTTGTGGCATACATCATCAACCCGGTGTTTGCGGTGGACTTTATGGACCGCCATGAAGGAGAGAACCATCCCAAACCGAAGTTTGACAGGAAGTTCAAAGTGCTCACCGCAGTTTTCTTCTTCGTTGCGCTTATCGGTTATATGAGCAGCTTCGGTGTAGGCAACTTCGTGGTATGCATTTACCTGCTCATTGTACTGGAACGCTTCTGGCTGGGCGGTGTGGCGCGCAAGTTCCAGAATGGTTTCTGGCCGCGCGTGCAGAACAGGTACCGCCGCATCCTGAGCTGGTGCATCGTGGGATGGCGCCCGGTGAAAATATTGTTCGCTACCTTCGGGCTGCTGTTGTTCAGTATTATGATCACCGGTCTCCGCAACCCGAAAGTGGTGTTCTTCCCGCAGGCAGATCCCAACTTCATCTACGCATACATTGAACTGCCTATCGGTACAGATCAGAAATATACAGACTCCATCACCAATATCATCGAGCAACGCATCACCAAGGTAGTGGACGGGAAAAATAACCCGCTCGTGAAATCCATTATCTCGAACGTAGCCGTTGGCGCAGGCGATCCTTCCCAGATGGACCTCAGCGTGCAGCCAAATAAAGGCAAGGTGACCGTAGCATTCGTGGAGTTCGCCAAACGTGACGGGCAGTCTACCGTAGAGTATCTGGACAAGATCCGTGATGCGGTAAAAGGTGTGCCTGGCGCAGACATCACCGTAGAGCAGGAACAAGGCGGGCCTCCCACCGGCAAACCGATCAACATCGAAATTTCCGGAGATGAGTTCGAACTGCTGGCTACTACATCCGAACGCATCAAACGTTACCTGGACAGCCTGCAGATAGGTGGGGTAGAAGAACTGAAGAGCGATTTCCAGAGCAATAAACCGGAGATCATCGTCAACATAGACCGGGAAAGGGCCAACAGGGAAGGGATATCCACCGTGCAGATCCAGAACGCTATCAGGATAGCGCAGTACGGCGTAGAAGCGTCCAAATTCCGTGATCCGGAAGATGATTATCCCATCAGGGTAAGGCTGAAGGAAGATCAGCGCAACAACATCAACACGCTGATGAACCTGCAGATCACTTACCGGGATATGAACATGGGCGGACAGATACGCCAGGTGCCTTTGAGCGCCGTAGCGGATATCGAATACTCCAACACCTACGCCGGCATCAAACACATTGATGAAAAACGCGTAGTGACCTTATATTCCAACATCCTCACCGGTTACAACGCCAATGAGGTAGTAGCCGCCATCACCCAGGCAGTACAGGAATTCAGCCCGCCGGACGGCATCACCGTAAAAATGACCGGTGAGCAGGAAGACCAGCTGGAGACCATGAACTTCCTGTTGATGGCAATGCTGGGAGCAGTAGGCCTGATCTTCATGATCATGGTAGCACAGTTCAATTCCGTTGGCCGTGCGCTGGTGATCTTCCTGGAGATACTGTTCAGTATCATTGGCGTGTTCCTGGGCTTTGCGATATTTGGTATGGACATCTCTATTGTAATGACCGGTGTAGGTATCATGGCGCTGGCCGGTATCGTGGCACGTAACGGTATTGTACTGGTAGAGTTTACAGACCTGCTCGTGCAGCAGGGCGTACATATCAACGAAGCCGTTGTAGAAGCCGGCAGAACACGTATGACGCCGGTATTGCTCACCGCCATCGCAGCCATCCTTGGCCTGATACCGCTGGCCGTAGGGTTGAATATCGACTTCGCGGCGCTGTTCTCCGAATTCAATCCGCATATATTCTTTGGAGGTGATAACGTAGCCTTCTGGGGACCGCTGGCATGGACCATGGTATTTGGCCTCGTGTTCGCCACCTTCCTCACCCTGATCCTCGTACCCGTGATGTATGCCATGAACAAACGTGTGATAGATGTACTGGATCATTACAAGCTGCCCCGCGGACTGAAATATGTTCCGTTCCTGGTGCTGATCCTGAAGATCTTTTTGAAAAAAGAAACCATCAGGAAAATGCACGACCCGGAATATGAGTCGCCCCGCCCTTACAACTTCTTCAACGGTCATGCCGACGAAGCAGACAAGGAGCAGGCGAAACAGGCGAAGGGAGTAGCCATTCATTAAGAACTGTTTTTTCTATAGTTATAATCAGAGCAAACAGTGTAACAGTTGTAGGTTAACAAATGCCGTCCCGAATCTTCGGGACGGTTTTTTTATGCCGGCTGCCGGTGAAACGATGCGCCCAGGGCGAAGGACTGGGAGGATGCGCAACCGGCTGCGGAAGCGTTTACGGGGAACCTTTCCGCGCCGCGTTTATTTTCCGGGAAGCCCCGGTAGCGGAGTTTGAACATGCCGGAAATTGGATTATTTTTCAGTATGAAATATTCACTTGCCTTTTTGCTCTCTTTATTGTTGTGCGGCGCAACCGTAGCCTTTGCTCGCCAGCAGGACACTACCCGTTATACCGATGCCCGCGAACTGCTGATCATCGGCAAGGCCCTGCCCACAAACCCCGTATGGGTGCGGTGGGACAGCAGCCAGTCCATTCCCATGACGCCGGCAGTCAAATCCCTGGCGAGGCACAGCGCCGGTATAGCTGTGTTATTTGAGACCAATTCCACTTATCTCCGGGTAAAATGGTCCGTTGCACAGCGGAAGTTCTACAACAATATCACACCCATTGCCCACAGCGGGCTGGATCTGTATGCCATGGAGAACGGGCGCTGGCAGTTCGTGAACACCGCACGGCCGGGGGACCGGGAAACCAGTTTCGCTTATCCGGTTGTCAGTAATATGGATGGCGCTACCCGTCAATACATGCTGTACCTTCCGATCTACAATGAACTGACATCGCTGGAGATCGGCGTATCGCCGCAGGCCATGTTGGCCAAACCAGTAAAACCCGGTATTGATACCACCCGGCGCATTGTTATTTATGGCTCCAGTATTCTGCAGGGCGCGTCCGCCAGCCGTGCGGGCATGACCTATCCGTCTATTATCAGCAGGCGTACAAGCTGGGAAATGGTCAATCTCGGTTTCAGCGGCAACGGCAAAATGGAATTTCCGGTAGCGGAACTGCTGGCCACCATGCCGGCAGCTGTTTTTGTGCTGGACTGCATCCCGAATCCCACACCCGCGGAGATCCGCGAACGCGCTTATCCTTTTATCAAACATCTGCTGGACAAACGTCCCGAAGTACCGGTATTGCTTGTGGAAACATCCAACCGGGAAACAGGCTTTTTTGACAGGAAGATCGGCGATGTGGTGCGGGAGAAAAACCGGCTCATCCGTGAAGTGTATGAGCAGTTGCGCAAGGAGGGATACAAGCAGTTGCATTACCTGCGCGGGGCAGACCTGATAGGGCATGACCACGAGGGAACGATCGATGGAACGCACAACACGGATATCGGCTTTATGCGGCAGGCTGAAGTAATCTTGCCCGTACTCAAAAAGCTGATGAAATAACAAATTTCGTAACTTGCTTTTCATAAGATGAACCTATGCTTAAAAATCATGAGATCGACTACCGCATACACGGTGAGGAGATGCAGATCGTAGAAATAGAACTGGACCCGCAGGAAAGTGCCGTAGCGGAAAGCGGCAGTTTTATGATGATGGACGGAGAGATCAGGATGGAAACCCTCTTTGGCGATGGCTCCGGCCGTCAGCAGGGGATCTTCGGCAAACTGATGTCCGCCGGCAAGCGCCTGATCACCGGTGAAAGCCTTTTTATCACCGCGTTCACGAACGTCGGGCAGGGCAAGAAACGGGTGAGTTTTGCCGCTCCCTATCCCGGCAAGATCATTCCGATGGATTTATCCTTATTAGGCGGAAAGATCGTCTGCCAGAAAGATGCATTCCTTTGCGCGGCGCGCGGCGTGAATGTGGGCATTGAATTCCAGCGCCGCCTGGGCACCGGTATCTTTGGCGGGGAAGGCTTCATTATGCAAAAGCTGGAAGGCGATGGCCTGGCTTTCGTTCACGCCGGCGGCCTGGTGGTGGAAAAGGAACTGCAGCCCGGGGAATTGTTGAAAGTGGATACCGGTTGTGTAGTAGCATATACACAGCAGATAGATTTTGATATAGAGTTTATCCGGGGGATCCGCAATATGGTATTCGGTGGGGAGGGGCTGTTCTTCGCCGTGCTGAGAGGGCCGGGCAAGGTATGGCTGCAAAGCCTGCCGATCAGCCGGCTGGCGAGCCGGGTACTGGCATACGGCACCGGGCCCCGGAAAGAGGAAGGCAGTATCCTTGGCGGGCTGGGAAATTTGCTGGATGGGGATGGCAGATAACGAAATTATTGATTTGCAGATATTTAGTTGCCGGATTGCTGAAATTTATATTTGTTCCCCGCAGTCCGGCAGCAACTTAAACAAGTAGTTTTGTAAAAAAAGATGGCCATTTATCCTTTTTTTGCAAATTATTAACGAACAGAATGCTAGTATTGTCTTAATATTGCCCGGAGGCTTGACCAGATACACCAGATTATTTGTATATTACAATCAGGAAAAGCGGCTGGCACTGTGTGGGTGTCACTGCAAGTAAAACAGATGTGATATCTTTTTTTTAGGATCCAAAAAAGCTGACGCAGATAGAAAGTAGACCCTGGTGCTATGAATAAGAAATGAAAACTTACTCATGTTAATTTCAGGTGAATCCAAGGCAAAAATAATGTAAAAACCAGGTTTTCTAATGGTAGCCCTGAGAGCATTCCAACAGCGCAATTGTAACTGGCATGTGGAGGTTTCAGGATGATATCCGGTTAACCAATTACCTTAAGTTCCTGTCGAAAAGTTCCTGTCGAAGCGGCGAAGGGAATAATTTTTAAATTTTCCGCAAAAAAATTGTAATGCAGACGGCACTCAATTATCTTTGCTGTCCGAGAAAAAACAGATAGAGAAAGTTAAATTTTTATTGAAACGGAAGCCGGTATTCTTGTAAAAAATATAACAGATTTGTCCCGACGTTATGCGGGTGACCGGCACCCTAGTAATATAAACCTAAACAAGTAGGTGAATTTCATTTTTATGAAATCATTGAAAAATTGCTTCAAACGCTTAATCAAGTAAGATGAATTTTGAGAGAAACGAACGCCCCCGAAAGTATTCTCCTGGCTACAACAGAGATCAGCAAGAACCCAACCAAGACCAGGAAGGTGGTGAATTCAAGAAACCCGAATTTGGCAAAGACGGAGAAAGACCTTACACTCCCCGTAGTGAAGGCGGTTACACTCCCCGCGAAGGTGGTTATACCCCGCGTGAAGGAGGTTATACGCCCCGCCGGGAAGGAGGTTATACCCCCCGTGGAGAAGGCTATACTCCCAGAGGAGGAGATGGCAATTTTAACCGTGAAGGAACATACAACCGCGAAGGCGGCGGCTATCCCCCCCGTAATGAGGGTGGTGGATACCGCGACCGTGATGGCGGCGGTGGTTACAATCGTGATCGTGACGGCGGCGGCTATAACCGCGACCGTGGCGAAGGCGGTGGTGGCTACGGCGGCGGTTACGACCGTGGCGGCGGTGGTTATGACCGTGGTGGCGGCGGGTACAACCGCGGCGGCGGCGGATATGATCGCGGCGGCGGTGGTGGTGGCTACGACCGTGGCGGTGGTGGCGGTTACGATCGCGGTGGCGGTGGTGGCTATGGCGGCGGCGGCGGATACAACCGTGGCGGCGGTGGTGGTTACGATCGCGGCGGTGGCGGCGGCGGTTATGACCGTGGCGGCGGCGGTGGATACAACCGTGGCGGTGGCGGCGGTGGATATAATCGCGGCGGCGGCGGTGGTGGCTTCAACCGCGGTGGCGGTGGAGGCGGCTTCAACCGTGGCGGCGGCGGACAAGGCCGTGGCCAGGGTGGTCCCAGAAATTTCAACCGTCCTCCCAAAGTAGATAACAAGATCTATTTTATCGCTTTGCTGCCCACAGCTGAAGTAGGTAAAGAGATCATCAAGATAAAACAGGACTTCGCGGAACAATATGGTCCCACTTACGCACTGAAAGTATTACCGCACATCACCCTGCAGGTACCTTTCACCGCAGACCCGAGCCTCGAAAGAGCATTCTGTGAGGAACTGACGGAATTTGCCAAGACGCAGGCGCCATTTGAAGTGTCCCTGAACGGCTTCGGCACCTTCCCGAACAAACAGAACCGCGTACTGTTCATCAACGTGGAGAAAAGCGAAACCATGAGCGCCATGCATCGCCAGCTGATCAATTTCCTCCGGAAAGAATTCGGCTTCAGCACTATGCTTGCCCGTACAGGCTTCACTCCGCACGTAACCGTTGCCTTCAAAGACCTCGACGACGCACAGTTCGAAAAGGCATGGCCGGAATACGAAAACAAAGAATATACCGCTACTTTCAAAGTCAACAACCTCTACTTCCTGCGCCATAACGGCAAGTCATGGGAAGTACTGCAGAAATGCAAACTGGGCGGCGCCTGAGAAAGAAACGATGGTAAATAACAGATTCCGGATCTTGCAAAAGGTCCGGAATTTTTTTTGCAGATATCGTTCCCGCTGACTGGTGTGCATGTTCTTTATATTTTTTGTTATTTTACGCCATCGTGATCAACCATGCCTGGCTGTAGCCCTGCCTGCTTGACATTCAATCCGGATCAACCATTATCTTGTAGTACTATATGCAGGACCCGTCGCTTATTGAAAAGAATATATTGCTTCTTGTTGCGGAAGGGGACAGGGCGGCTTTTAACAGCCTCCTGCATACATGCTGGAACAAAGTTTATACCCTGTCACTCACCTACCTCCGGTCTGTGGAAGATGCACAGGAGATCACACAGGACGTTTTTCTGAAAGTCTGGCAATCCCGCAGCCAGTTGCCTGCCATCCGGAATTTTGACGGATGGTTGTTTGTGCTGACCCGCAATGAAGTGCTCTCTGAACTGCGTAAAAAGAAAGTACGCCCGGTTATTTCCGCAGAACCGGGAGAAAGGGAGGAAGATACCATTCTGCCGGATCACCCGCTGATCTATAAAGAAGCCAGTGCCTTTATTGCAAAGGGAATAGCAGCGTTGCCGCCCATGCGTAAGAAAGTGTTTATGCTTAGCAGGATGGAGGGGAAAAGTTATGAAGAGATCGCCACGCTGCTGCAGATATCCCGCAATGGCGTGAAGGACCATATCGTAAAGGCCCTGCATTTTCTCCGCAATTACCTGCATGAACATGAGGGTGATGTATTGTTGCTGATCCTGCTGTTCATGCAGCATATGAAAAGTTGACCCCCCTCAAAAAATAATGCTGCCCGGAACTACCCTCCCGCTTTTTTTATGCGTCTCTATTAATAGTGCCAACATCTATGCTATGAGCGAAACGCGATTCAGCGCCTTACTGGAATTATATGTTACCGGCCGTTTGTCGGCAGCCGATAAAGCGGAATTCTTTCAAATGCTGCACAGTGGCCATTATGACGAGCAACTGGAGCAAATAATGGAAGAGGACTGGCGTACCGGCCGTTATGAGGAGGAAGAGAACCAGCTCCTGCGCTCCCTGATTGCCGAAAAAGTAAACTTCCGGATCGACAGCGAGCTTGCTGACAAGAAAGCCGTTCGCCCGCGTATATCATGGCTGCAAAGCCCCTGGCTGCGATATGCAGCGGTACTTGCATTGTTGCTGAGCATCGGCGCATACTTCTGGCTGCAACAGCGGCCTGCGGGAAATACTGCCGTGGCGGACGTAGCCCCTGGCGGCACAAAAGCCATACTCACCCTGCAGGACGGTTCCGCCATTCCGCTGGATAGTACCGGCCGGCAAAGCATCCGGCAGGGCCGGAGCACGGTACTGCAACAAGGAGGGCAACTGCAATATGATGTACAGGGGAAAGCAGATGTGATCCTGCATAATACGCTGACAACTCCCCGTGGCGGACAGTTCAGGATCATACTGCCCGATGGCAGTAAAGTTTGGCTGAACGCAGCTTCCTCCATTCGTTATCCTACTGCATTTGCCGGAAAAGAGCGGCTGGTGGAAGTTTCAGGAGAAGTATATTTTGAAATAGCCCCGGACGCGCAAATGCCTTTTGTGGTAAAAATGCAGCAGGGCAACCGCGTGGAAGTATTGGGCACACATTTTAACCTGAACGCATATACGGACGAACCTGCTATACAAACAACACTGCTGGAAGGCGCCGTGCGTGTGAGCAATGCCACCGGCAATGCGGTGTTGTCGCCCGGCCAGCAGGCGCTGGTATCGCCGGATAACAGCATCCGGGTTGTACCGCACAGGAATGCGGCGCAGGTAGTGGCCTGGAAGGACGGGCTTTTCAATTTCGAAGGCGCCACGCTGGAAGACGTTATGCGCCAGCTCGCACGCTGGTACGACATCGATATTGTATATGAGAAGGGAATACCGCCCATTGGCTTTGGCGGAAAGATAGAAAGGGACCTTACACTGACGGGGGTATTGAAGGTGCTGCAAACAGCAGGGGTACATTTCAGGCTGGAGGGGAAACGGCTCGTTGTAATGCCGTAATATTTTAAAGCGACAACAACCAATCATAAGGGTTTATCAAGAAAAAACCGCTCCGGCGTAGGACCCGGAACGGCGAATAGCTGATAGATCCTGTAAACAACCAAGTTCAATGTCAATTGCTTTATTCATCTATCAACCAATGCAAAGCTATGCAAAAAAAGGCTCTTTGTAAGTGCATGCCTGTGTCCGCTTCGGACATTCCTTTTAGCCTGTACCGCGACCGGTATAAGGCCAATATTAACCAGATTGAGAAACAGGGCTTTGAGGCAACAGTCCGCAGCAGGATCAGCCGGGTAACCGGGAAGGCAACCAGATGGGCATTCCGCCGCTTCGACAGCGATATAATCGTGCATGCAATGAGACCGGCCGGGGGAAGCTCCCGCCGCCCGGGTGTAAATATAATTGTGAATACGATGAAACTTACTGCAATACTGCTCATCACGGCATTACTCGGCGCACACGCCTCCGTCCGTTCGCAGACCGTTACGTTCACCGGTCAGCGTGCTGACCTGCGGAAAATATTTTCCGTTATTGAAGAACAAACCGGTTATGTCGTGTTCTATAATATCGGCCTGCTGAAGGATGCAAAGCCGGTGACTGTCAGCGCGCAGGACATGCCGTTAGACCTTTTCCTCAACAAGATACTGTACCAGCAATCGCTTAACTATAATTTCAATAACAAGACGATCGTATTATTCAGGGATGCGGACATCATCGCCCGGCTCCATGCACAAATACCTGTGCTGACGGATCTGAAGGGGCAGGTACTGGATATGGAAGGCAACCCCGTACCGGGCGCCACTATTGCCGTGAAAGGCAGCAGCAAGGCCACTTCCGCATTGGGCGACGGAAGCTTCGCATTAACCGGCATCCCGGATGATGTTACGATCATTATCTCCGCCGTAGGCTTCACCCCCACGGAGATCGGCATCCGCAACGGCATACCGTTCAAAAAAGGGAAAACAGGCAACGTATCGCCCCGGGATGACGGCGGCTGGATGATCCGCCTCGTTAAATCGGATATCAAACTGAACGAAGTACAGATCACCGCCTACAATATTGAAAAGCGGACCAAAGAACTGGGGTACTCCATTGCCAGGGTGAGCGGGGAAGAGATCAACAAAGCCAACTCGGGTAATGTACTGACGGGATTGATCGGCAAGGTATCCGGTATGACCATCACCACCCAAAGCTCTGACATGACGCCGGAAATGCGCATCCTTGTACGCGGCATCCGCTCGTTCGGGCAGAACAGCAATAACCAGCCGATGTTCATTCTCAATGGCGCGCCTTTGTCTTTCGGTACAGATCAATCGGCGGCGCAGCAGGTGATGAGCTTCATCAATAATATCAATCCGGCGGATATCGATAACGTGACCGTACTGAAAGGCGCCAACGGTACCGCCTTATACGGTCCCGAGGGCATTAATGGTGTGATCATCATCACTACCAAAAAGGGCCAGATGGGTAAACCTGCCATCAACTTTCGGAATAATACGTCGTTCCAGCGTGTGGATTACCGCCGGGAAAGAAGGCAGCGCACTTATGGCATTGGCAGCGGGCTGACAGACGAGTTCGGCAACGGTATTTATGATGCCAGATCAACTTATGGATGGGGCCCTGCATACGATGGCAGCATGGTACCCATCGGCTATCCGGATGAAAATGGCGAATTGCAGAGGGTGCCTTACCGCGATACAAAAGATGCCCGTAAATTTTTTCAGGTAGCCAAAACGGTACGGAACAATTTATCCTTTTCATCATCGGATGCCCGTTCGTCGTTTTACCTGGGGCTTGGGCATGCTATGCAAACAGGCCTGCTGCCTAAAGACAAACAAAATCAGTCCACCATCCTGCTGAACACCAGCAGGAATTTCGGGGTGATAGACATCCGGCTGAATATCAATTACGCACATACCTCGGATGACCGCGGCCCCGATATTACATCGAACGTACGCGGTCTGCCGACTTTTATTCCGATTCTGCAATACAGCGACTACATAAACGATCACTGGTCGCATCAAGACCGCTACTGGAACGGGATCAGTCCATATCAACAAATAGATAACCGGCGTACCCGGTCCACCGTCAACGCAGTGTCCGGCAATCTCATCCTGGAAGTAAAGCCCTTCAGCTGGCTGAGTATCCGGGACCAGCCCGGTATCAACTACACGGGAACATATGCAAAATCAACCTCCGCGCCGCTATATTTTTCGGATTTCGCAGCGCAGGATTACAACAAAATGTATGACCGTTTCGCTACTGTCGGAGAGGATATGTCCGTGTCCACCTCCATCAACAACGATTTTGTTATTTCCACTATCCATCATCCCGGTAATTTTCTCATTCGCACCAATGTGGGCAATACCATTCGCGAGAACTACTACAAACAACTCAAAGCGGGCGCGGAACTGGTAGTGCCGGTATATAACCTTGCCTTTACCTCATATGGATTGTTTCCGGAGGAAGTTGCGGTGCTATCCAGATCATGGTCTTTATTCGGCAATGTAACTGCGGGGTATAAGGACCGCATCTTCCTGGAACTGACAGGCCGTAACGAGTGGGATTCCAAACGGGCGAAGATAGCGCGTGGGCAGGATATGTATTTCGGGGTGAACACATCGGCAGTACTGTCAGAAATATTCCCTTCCCTGAGGGACTGGAAATGGCTCACTACAGCGCGTTTGAGGGCATCAGTCGCCCAATCTGCCAATATGAATATTGTTCCCTATCAGGCGGAACGCACGCTGGGCCTGATGGGTGGTTATCCTTATCAGGACAATTCGACCGGAGATTACCTGCTTGGGTATGCTTTCTATCCCGGTAATCCCAATCCGTTGCTGAAACCGGAAAGAGTGATCTCCCAGGAATATGGCGGTAATTTTTCCTTTCTGAACGACCGCATTACGGTAGACGCTACTTACTATTACCAGCGCAACAATTCCGTGATCCTGAATGTGGATAATGCATGGCTCAGCGGTTATCCCAGTATCGACAATGCCGGCTCCTTCCGCAACAACGGATTTGAATTTGACCTGAAAGTAGATCCCTTGTTCCAGTTGCCGAACAAAATGGCGCTTTCCGTAGAAGGAAGGTTCGCCATCAATGATAACAAAGTATTGTACCTCACAGATGTATATGGCGGGCTGTTTCCGGTATCAGACGGCGCCGGGCAGAAGTACTATGCGCAGGAAGGGTCTCAGGCATTTTCCTTTGCGTTCAGGGACTGGGTGCGCGACCCCCAGGGCAGGGTGATCGTGGACAAGGTTACGGGCCTGCCGGAAGCCCAGGGATATGAGGAATTTTCCCTGCGCGGCAGAACCCTGCCAAAATATGCCGCATCTGTTGGTCTGAACTTCAACTGGAAGAATTTTTCCGCCAGCATATTACTGGATTATCTGGGCGGATATGAGCACAAGTTCAGCACGGATTATGATCTGTGGGCCGGTCTCCACACACTGACGACACTCAATGGAAGGGAACGTTTTGTATTCCCGCATTCTGTGTATGATGATGGTTTTGGCAAATATGTGGAGAACAAGGATGTGGTGGTGAACAGCGCCAACCAGGAATTGTATTCCAGGTTCGAGCAGGTAAGTCTGCATGGTCTCACCAGCGCCGCTTTCTGGAAATTGCGGGAAGTAGCGTTCCAGTATGTGCTGCCTTTCAAAAGAGGAATACTGAAGGATGTCACCTGCAGCCTGTATGGCCGCGATCTGTTCTCCATTTATCCCCGCTCCAATATCAACGGCGATCCGGGATTGATCAAAGGGCCGGGACAGCGCCAGTTTTCGTCCGTACCCAATAATCTCTCCGGGGGAAGCTCCGATAACACGGCATTGCCGGGAACGGTTTTGTATGGTTTCACAGCAGGACTTAAATTTTAAAATGATGACAATGCGTTTTTTATATAGAATATGGTCATACCTCTTATGCATGGTGCTGTTAACAGCAAGCTGCAAGAAAGGCTGGCTGGACGTGAATTATAATCCGAGGGACCTGACCGATACAGAGGCTACACCGGACCAGGTGCTGGCGCCACTGATGGAAAGTTCTATCGCTTCAAAGGATACCCGGTTCCTGCAGCATTGGATGGGTTACTGGGCCTATTACCAGTTTCCTCCGGGCCATACTGTGGTAACATATAACCGCACAGAGGCGGAACCAGGGGTATTCTCCGCAGCGATAAGCCCGGAGATCAAATTCCTGGAAACCAGATCGCAGGAACTTGGACAGACATTTTATACCGGTATTGCAAAGGTATTGCGAGTTGTACAATTTCAGCGTGCAGTGGACGTGTTGAACAATATGCCTTATACTGATGCATTCAATTCGTCCGTATTGCAACCGCGGTATGATGATGCCATGGCTATCTATGAAGAGCTGATGCGGGAGCTGGATCGTGCGTCTGATCTCATCAGCCATGCAAAGCCGGAGCAGAACCTGAAGATCAGCAGTACAGATATTATGTTTCATGGAGATCAGGTCAGCTGGTTGAAATTCATCAACACACTCAGGCTGCGCTTGCTGATACACCAGGCGAACCGCACAGACCGCGCAGCATATATTGCAGCAGAAATGGAAAAGATCACAAGCGAAGGCAGCGGTTTCCTCGAAAGCGGTCAGGATGCATCCGTGAATCCGGGTTATGTGATCAGGAAGCAGCTCTCGTATTACTTCGGATGTTATTCCAATCACAACCAGCATGGCGGAGGAGATTATGACGCTGTGCTGCAAATAGGTTCCTATCATTGGTCGCATGCGAACATCTATGCCATGAACCTGCTCAAAGCCGATAATGATCCGCGCCTGGAGTTGTTTTACAGCAGCATTGATTTACCGGTGCCAGCCGGCGCTCCGGAGCCTTTTCCGCAGCCGGGCCGGCAGGATTTCAGGGGGAACAGGTTCGGGGATTATGTGAACAGCAGCCTGTATCCCTATCAGGACGTAACCTATATATCCGCGGTAGGCGGATCGCGCAATAATGACGTAGTATCGCCCGCGGCCAAAGGGATCATTAAAGGAAGAGATATGGCGGACTGGGTGATGACCAGTGTTGAAAGTAAATTTTTGCAGGCGGAGGCAGTGCAGCGTGGATGGTTGCCAGGCGATGCGGAGAATGCCTATAAGGATGCGGTAAAGGAATCTTTCCGCTGGCTGAATGCGGGCGGTAATACAAGTATGCCCGAATTGTCCGATGCCATTTTTGATACCTGGTACATACAGCAAGCTGCCAATCCCAACGTAAGCTGGGCTGCGGCGCCGGATAAATACAAACTGCTGATGTTTCAGAAATACATGGCCTTCAACGGCATAGAGCCGCTCGAAACATGGACGGATTACCGCCGCAACGGCCGCTTCCCGGATCTCCCTGTTTCTGCGTCGCCGCAGCGTGTGGGCAATGCCATTCCTTTCCGCTTACTTTACAACAGCAATGAATATATCGTCAATCCAAAGAACGTAAACGCACAGGGCCAGCTGGATATATTCACCAGCAAAATCTGGTGGATGCCGTGATCGTCAAATCAATACTACAACACATGAAACAGATCATTCTATTCTTCTTAATACTGTTCGTTCTTCCAGGATGCCTGAAGAATGAAGTTACACTGGATTATACCGGCATCCAGCCAATAGTGCTCATCCCCAATGCCAACTGGCCTGTGAAAGGCTATGCTTCGCAGCCGGAAGATAGCGCGGCGGGCACTGTGCAGCTGAACCTCTATGCCAAGGTATCTTATGAAAAACCGCTGGACAAGAACGTACTGGTGAAATTTACGCTGGATAATGCATTGGCAGATGCTTACAATGATCAATGGGGGACCGCTTACCGTTTACTGTCTGCAGACTGTTACGAGGTGAGCAGTCTTGACCTGGTCATTCCTTCAGGTGCACAGCAGGCCATCCTGCCCATAACGATCATTTCCGAGAAGATCGATCCGCAGTATGATTATATTTTGCCATTCACTATTGCTGCTGCTGATGGCAATACCGTAGCATCGAATTTCAAGAGTATGATCTTTACGTTGAAAGGACAATAAGTTATATACTACCTGAGTGGAGGGCTGACCAAAAGGTCGGCCCTTTTCTTTGCCAACACCCCTCATCCTTTGCCCCTTGCTGAATGTTCTTTATATTTGTCAGGGTATCCCGATTTACTTTTTATTTTATTCATAAATGGAACTAAGCGATCTGGAACTGATCCTTTTATGGCAAAAAGGGGAAGAACGGGCATTCGAAATGATCTATAAACGATACGCCGTTCAACTGCTGTCCATTGCTTATCGCAAAGTCGGGGAGCGAGATATTGCCGAGGATATTGTGCAGGAAGCTTTTATTACGCTATTCAAAAACAAGGAGTCCGCCAATACCATTGCTTCCCTGTTCGCCTACCTCTATGTTACCCTGAAGAATAAAATCCTGGATGCTTACCGTCGTGATGCACTGCAGAAAAAATATGCGCAGCATGCCAACATCCGTTTTGAAGTAGAGGATAACTCCCCTTATTTCCAGATAGAAACCAGGGACCTGGAGAAAAAACTCGAATCGGAGATCGAAAAATTGCCGCCGCAATGCGGGAAGGTATTCAAACTCAGCCGGCAAAAGCATCTTTCCAACAAGGAAATCGCGCTGCAACTGGGCATTTCGGAAAATACCGTGGAACAACATATGCGCAAAGCGTTAAGGATACTGAGAGGCAACCTGCTGTATTATGATAAAAGCATCATGCTGCTGATCGTTATGGCATATGAGTGCCTCCAATAAAAAAATCCCGGCCGTTTGACAGGCCGGGATCTTTCAATATCCATTCCCTTCCGCTAATTGCCATTCGAGAGTTCCAGCGTCAGTGTACCGACGTTGGGAGATATCCTGAATACCTTCCCTTCTCCCGGTGTTGAAAAGCGGCCATTCAAAGCCTTTATCACATAGTTCATGCCTTCTGATGCGCATTGTATGCGATCCGGCTGGATATCCCGGAAGGGAAGCGCCGCTGTTCCCGCCGTTGTCATATCCAGGAACCACTGCGCTTTTTGCCGGTTTCCTTTCAGCTGTATTTTCATCGTTCTTTCGGTGATTTCCATATCCAGGCGGCCGGTGATGGTCTTCAGCGGCCAGGAGATCCGGAGTTTTCCGGCAGCATTGGTGATCACGGGATCGCCGCCGGTGATGGGGACCTCTTTCCCGTTGACCAGCGCTTTGAACCGGATGCCCGCGTAGTGATCTTTTGTGCTCCACAGGTAACCGTCCACGAAGGGGAGCGTGAGAAAAACACATTCATTGGAAGTGGCTTTCTGTGTGGTGTACACGGAAGGAAATTGCTCATCGAACAGGTGGATGTCCCGGATGCGCAGCTGCCCGTTTTCCCAGAGCAGGTTGAGCCTGTAGAAGCGGCTGTTGAACCATACCGTTTTGCGATCGCTTCCCGGAAGATCGTTATTGACGGTAAAAGCGGTAGCCGGGGTGACCGGAAATTTTTTGCTGAACCATCTGCCCGAGGCTTCGAGTGTTTCCACCCTGATCTTCCCTTCATCCCGTAACCGTGCGATCAGCGGCATCTGTATCCTGAAACCTTTTTCCATCGCCTCCCAGGTAAAGGAGTTTTCCTGCCCGGCCTGGGTGTAGTTGAATGCCAGCGAGGCCCCTTCCACAAATTCCCGCATGAACCAATGCACCCAGGTGGAATCGCCACCTGCTTCCGGGTAAACGGGTTCCAGTGAGATCACGCCCTGCCTTCTGGCGCCGGGATGCATGTCGTACTGGCGCACAGGATCGCTGCCCAGCATCCTGAAAACAGGTACCGGCAGCTGGTTTTCTGCATGCTGCGCCGGCATGTAGGAATTGATCCTGCTGGGATAATAGGCCTGGTTCCAGTACCCGCCCCAGAGGGTATAGCCATCGGTACCATACTGGTCTTTACAATTCGCGGATGCCACTATGCCATACTTGTCATACATATAATTCAGCGTATGGGCATCAATGAACCAGGAAGCTACGGACCGGGGATAGTACCCGAACACCGCTTTGAAGTCCGCCATATAAACATCCACGATCTTCTCCCGCTCCTCCGGTGTGTAGCCGGTGGAGAATCCTACATCCGCGTGCCAGTCCCAGGGATAGCGGCCCCGCCATTTCAGCCCGGCCTTTTCTATCAAAGGTTGCGGCAGCTCCCACCAGGCGCCTATTTCATATTTTTCTCCCGGCAGGGCTTTTAACAGCTGCTGATACCGCTGATCCATCAGGGCATCATACTGCAGTAAAAAACTGCCGCCAAGATCGTATTGCCGCATGCTCTCCACCTGCTTTACGACCGTCTGAAACAATACATCCTGTGTGATCTTTGCATCGCGTGGCTCCAGCAGGCGGATAAAATTGACGATGTTCACGATCTTCGGGCCGTCATTCCCTTTTCCCGGACCGCTGTGCCAGGACGCTTCCCCGCAGAACGGGGCGAGCAGTATCATGATCAGGCATCCATACTGTACAGCTTTTCTTGCGCTTTTGTGCATATGTTGATTGTTGTTTACGAAATTCTCTATGTGGCTTTTACCATTCCGGGTTTTGCGGCAGCGAATAACCGCTGGCCAGATAAAAAGCTACCTCTTTTGTTGGCAACGGCTGCCAGTAATGTTTAGCCGGATCGAAGATCCTGTTCGATTCCGCGATCAGGAAGCCGTTGGCATCGGTTCTGTTCTGATAGACGGGATCGCTGTAAGGCGCCCTCGTTTCCCAGTCCGTTCCTTTTATTTTGATGCCTTTTACATCCTGCGGCAACACTGTTTCCGCGGTTTTCCAGCGCCGGAGATCGTCATACCGGAATCCTTCCAGCGCCAGCTCGATCGTCCTTTCCCGCCGGATCTCCTCCCGCATATCCAGCCCGTTTGTTGTAACAAAAGCATTGGTCAGATGCGGCATATCCACTCTGTCCCTTAGCAGGTTGACCGACATGTTGAGATCAGCATCCGTGATGGCCCCGTTCCTTTCAAACTTTGCTTCGGCGTAGATCAGCAGCACTTCCGCATAACGGATAAGATGACGGTCGAACTCGAAAAGGCTGGCATCTCCCATACGCCCCGAGTTATTGGCTGTGGCGTCTTCCGACATGTATTTGTAGAGTATATATCCCGTATTGAAATTACGCTGCGGTTTATCCGGCCAGTTCTCCACTTTCGTCACCGGGTTGAATACACGGTTGGTAAGCGTACCGGGGATGATCATGGTCATGGTCATCCGTGGGTCCCTGTCTGCAAATTCGGATGAAAATGTAGCGTATCCGTGGAATACGCTGGCGGGATGGGTGATGGGTAGCCCGGTATCATCCAGGTACATATCCACCAGTTTCCGGGTGGGGTTGTAACCGGACTGGTCATATGCATACGGCATGTCGTGCCCCAGGATATTCCTGGCGTAACGCCTGTCCAGGATGCACTCGCGGGAATCGTCGCCGGGTTCGAGGAAGAGGTAGCGGTAGCTTTGCCCGGCGCTGCCGGTGTACAATCCATATTGTCCGCTGGTCATCACTGTTGTGGCGGCGGTGATGGCGGCATCCAGGTACTTGTTCGCATCGCCCTCTCCATGGAATTTCTGCCAGGTGCCTTCGAACAAAGCTACCCTCGCTGCGAGCGACAACGCGGCGCCGCGGGTGATCCGGCCGATATCGCCGCCGGCCAGTTCTCCCTGCAGCTGCAGGTCTGCACTGGCATCTTCAAGGTCTTTCAGAATGAAATCCACAGTTTCCGTGCGGGTAGACCGTGGAGTGAAAAGCTCCGCATCGCCCGTATTCAAAACTTTGGTGATCAGTGGTACGCCACCGAACACGCGCATCAGCTTGTAATAATACCAAGCCCTGAAAAAGCGGGCTTCGGCCACATAGCGTTTGATCAGCGGATCGGTAGTACCGGCTCCTTTTTCGATCACGTTATTGGCGGAGCGGATGTTGTTATAGCTGCCGGTCCACTGGCCGGAGGTTTCGGTGGGCTGGTAGGTGCCATTGCTCACGGAATTGGGATCGTTGAAAGCGATATCGGATTCGGTGTCCTCGAACCCGAACCGGTCCAGCCCGTTATAAAGCTGATTGGCGCCCAGTTTGAAATCATTGGGTGTTTTCCAGAAGATACCATCTGTGATACTATCTTCGGAAACCAGGTCCAGCTCACTTTTGCAGCCGGTGTACATGAGCAGTGCCATGCATAACAGTATGCCGGTACGCGCTTTTTTATGATGGATAAGATTTGTCGATTTCATGAGATTGAATTAGAATTTAACATTCAGCCCTGCAGCAAATATTTTATTGAACGGATAGGTGCCTTCATTCCGGAAGCCGTCTTCGGGATCGAAGTTGTTGCCCAGCGTACCTTTGGAAATGGTGAACAGGTCCTGTCCGCTGAAGTATATCCTGGCGCTCTTCATCCTTAATCTCGCCGCCAGCGTCCGGGGGAGATCATAACCCAGTGTGATCACCTTGAACCGCAGGTAGGCCACGTTCTGCATGACGAGGGCGGAAGTGCGGTAATTGTAGTTCCTTACATCGTCATAACCCATGTTGCCGGGGATGTAGCGGGGATATTGGGCATCCGGCCTTTCGGGGCTCCAGGTTTTGTTGTGGTAGTACGCCAGCGAAGGCCAGAAGAATGTATTGGGCGTACTGATGGCACCGCTGTATTGAATATTGCGTTTGCCTACGCCTTGCAGGAAAATGGAGAGATCGAAATTTTTCCAGCCGAGATTGA
Source organism: Chitinophaga sp. XS-30 (assembly GCF_008086345.1). Taxonomy (NCBI): domain Bacteria; kingdom Pseudomonadati; phylum Bacteroidota; class Chitinophagia; order Chitinophagales; family Chitinophagaceae; genus Chitinophaga; species Chitinophaga sp. XS-30. Next base: position 1,680,629 of record NZ_CP043006.1, read on the forward strand.
TGTTGGAAGAAAAGGTGTAGCGGGGCAGCAGATTGCCAAGGTATTTCATGTCACCGGACAGCCCTCTGGTCTGATCGCCGAATGCGGTCAGCCTTCCATCACCATCCAGGTCTTTATACATCACATCGCCTATGGCTATCCTGGCGGGAACGTTCTCCAGCTGCTTGTAGTCATCCAGTTCCTTCTGCGTTCTGATAATACCCGCGTATTCATATCCGAAATAGGAGTAGATGGAGTAGCCTTCCCGCACGAAATTAAGGCCTTCGCTATAGTTGTCGCTGTTCTTCAGTTCCACCAGTTTGTTCTTGCTGTCGCTCAGCTGCAGCATCACGCTGTAACGGAAATCGTTGATCTGGTCTTTCCAGGTGAGTGCTGTTTCAAAACCCCGGGTAACGAGGCGGCCCTGATTGGAGGAGGGCGGTGATCCGCCATAGGTGGCCGGTACGGCGATCCCTACCAGCATGTCGTCATTGATCTTGGTAAAATAATCAAAGGTGAATGACAGCCGGGATTGCAATACCGCAACATCCAGCCCTATATTCCTGTTCTCGATGGTTTCCCATGTTCTGTCCGCTGATGCGGGATTTGAGTTGGCCCCGGTAAGGCCGGCATTCGGTGAGCCGATGGGATAGTTGCCACCGATGGATACCAGCGGGATGTAATCATACAAGCCCAGCGAACCGATTTCCTGGTTACCCATTTTGCCCCAGGAAACCCTGAGCTTCAGCATATCGAAGATATGCAGCGGCTCAAGAAAACGTTCCTGCGTAAGGTTGTAGGCGAGCGCTACTGACGGGAATACCGCGCTCCAGCGTTTGTCCGGCGCAAATTTGGAGCTGCCGTCCGCACGGGCGGTGATATCCAGGATGATCTTTTCCTTATAATCATAGCTGAGCCGTCCGAAGTAGGAAGCCAGTGCGGAATTGGTAAGGCTGCCGGTAAAGTTGGCATACGCCGTTTGGGTGCGGTCGGCCAGATTCAGGGTAAAGATGTCGTTGCTCAGGAAATTGTATCCCCAGGTGGTTTGGCCCGAAGCATTGTTCTGCTCCAGGGATGCGCCGCCGGTGAGGTTGATGCCGTGTGTGCCGGCAAACCTTTTGGTATAATCGAAATACACCTGGTACAGTTTATTCAGCGTTTTGGTGTTCTGATAGTAGGCGGAATTGGGGTTCTGCCTTACATCCTGTACATCGCCCGCATAATTCCAGCGGGTGAAGGTGCGGTAATTCGCATGATCGTTGTAATAATCCATTTTAACGGAAGCCTGACCGGTGAGCTTCAAACCTTCCATTACCGCGTAGTCGATCTTCAGGTTGGTGGTGAACCTTGAATAATTGATATTCCGTTTACCGGTTTCTGCCAGCGTCTGCGCGGGGTTTTCGTATCCCTGGTATCCATAGAACTGACCTTCGGGATTGTGTACCGGTGCATATGGGAACTGGCGTGGAACGTTGGTCAACGCATTGCCGAGGTTGCTCGGCTCCCTTGTTACCTGGTTCTCGAAGCTGGTGCGGGTTTCCACGGTCAGGCCTTCCAGCAGCCGGAAATCGTAGTTAAGCCGCATGTTATAACGGTCCATATTGTTCTCGCCGAACCGCAGGTTGCCGTTATCCCGGTTATAACCGAGGGACAGGAGATAGCTGTTGTTTTCGCCGCCGCCGGATACGGAGATATTGTGTATCTGCTGGCTGGAATTCTTGTAGATCTCCTTGTTCCAGTCCGTGTACCCGTAAAATCCCGGATAGTTGGTGACCCCGTAGTTCCAGCCCCCGTTAGGCTCTACCGGCGCATTGGCTTTGATCTTCTCAAAAACGGAAGGGTCGAATCCCGCCTGGCCAACGGTGCGCAATCCTTCATCCAGCATTTCCGCGAACTGGAGCGTATTGGTGATCTTGCGCAGGTAGGTAGGTTTTTTGAGACCGAGGTTGAGGGTATATAGAACTTCCGGCGGTCCTTTTCTGCCTTTTTTGGTGGTCACGAGGATCACGCCGTCTGCCGCTCTGGCGCCATAAATGGATGCCGCCGCATCTTTCAGTACCGTGATATTGGCAATGTCGTTCGGGTTGATCACATTCAGATCTCCGGGTATGCCATCGATCATGACCAGCGGTACATTACCATTGATGGAGGAGTATCCGCGCGTCTGCAGGGTATAGCCCTGGTTGCCGGGCTGACCGCTGGCCCTGGTGATGGTGACGCCGGGCAGGGTTCCCTGTAAGGCATCGAAGCTGTTATTCAGCGGACGGTTCTCAAAAACTTCGGAATTTACCGTGGAGATCGCGCCGGTCACCGCTCCCTTTGTACGGGTGCCGTAACCCACTACCACCACTTCATCCAGTTTGGTATTGGCTTTCTTCAGCAGTATGGTGATCTGCGTCTGGCCGGATATCACCACCCGTTTTGTTTCGTATCCGATGTAGGATACAACCAGCGCCGCGGATGGCCCCGGAAGGTTCAGCGAAAATGCCCCGTTCTCGTCTGTACTGGTTCCGGTGCTGGAGCCTTCCACACCAACGGAAACGCCGATCAGGACTTCTCCGGTAATGGTATCCCGCACTACGCCGGTCAGCTGCTGTCGTTGGCTTGCGGTAACCAGTTCCGGTGCGCGGGGCGTTTTCTGCATGATCAGGATCGTATTGTTCCTGACCTGGTATTCAAACGGCTGATCCCTGAAACAGCTGTCCAGGAAGCGCATGATGGGCATTCCTTTTGCGTGGATGGTGATCGGCTTTGCATGTTCAAGCGTAGCGTTGTTGTACAGGAAGTCATAGCTGGTCTGCTTCCGGAGTTTTGCAATAACTTCGGACAGTGAGGCATCCTTTACGATGACCGTTACTTTCTGGGCGTAGCTTTCAGCTCTTACCTGCAGAAACGTGGCTGTTAATAATAGAAATATCAGTTTCATTTTTAGGAGCAATCTGGAAAACGCATAGGCATCCCACCTGAAAAACGATTCAGTGAATTTTTTGTACATTTGAATAAGATTGACGTTAGTAGATAATTTAGACCTTAGATTATGTATTACCTGCGTCAGCAATCGCTAATAGACCAGGGGCGGCTCTAACGTCCTTGGTCTTGGTAATTTTGGCCATTGCGGTAACATTCTGTATAAGCACCTCCTTTTTTAATGATTTTGGCAATACTGCACCCGATGCCTGTGCTGACTGGCGCCGGGCGCAAATTCATACGTGGCTATTTTGTAACAATGATCTTTCTCTGGTCTATTTTAAAGTGTACATCACCAAGCTCCTGCAGGTTATTCAAAATGTTATGCAGATCGGAAGAGCGTGAGAAAGTACCACCGAATTTTTCATGTTTGCCGGTGTAGTGAAATTCAATTTCCACATCGTACCATCTGCTGACAGTTCTTAAAATGGCGGCAAGGTCCTCGTTGTCAAACAGGAAGTAACCGTTCTTCCAGGCCATCACCTCTTCTGTATTTGCCTGCCGGATCTTTATATCGCCTGTGCTTCTGGATAGCTGTGATTGCTGCCCCGGTACCAGTACCTCCGCATCTTTTGTCAGCATGTTGCTGACCCTGATGCTTCCCTGCAGCAATGTGGTGCTGATCTCCTGTTCATCTTCATATCCTGCTATGTTAAAATGTGTGCCAAGCACTTCGATGGACTGGTTGCCGGTAGTAATGATGAAGGGCATGCTTGTCATATGCCGCACTTCAAAATAGGCTTCTCCCGTCAGCGTTACTTTACGTTCTTTCCCCTGAAAGGCGACCGGAAAGCTCAGTTTTGAATCGGAATTGAGCCAGACCGTGGTGCCGTCCGGTAATGTTATCTGGTATTGCCCTCCCCGGGGCGTGTATAAAGTATTCAGCGCGGCCGGGGCATCTATGCCGGATGCATTGGCAGAAACGCCGTATAACAGCCGGCCGTTGGCAGCCTTGATAATGCTGGTGCCCTGCTGGCTGGCGAGCTGTCCGTCCGATGCGTCATCGAGCGATATCTGTGAGCCATCGGCCAGGGTAAGGATGGCTTTGTTCTTTCCCGGTGTTATCGTTGCGGCTGCAAGCTGATCCGCCGGTGCTTTTGAGGGTAGCAAATAGGTCCTGATGGACCAGGCCATGCCGGCTAATAACGCAATAACGGCAACGGCCTGCCAGATACGCCTGAGTGGTCGCCCGGCCTTTTCCCTGCGGGTAGTTCTCCGGAAGTTCATATATAATTTACCGGCCAGTTCTTTCGCCCCGCTTTCCTCTTCCAGCCACTTGTTAAAATCAGCAGGATCATAGTTCAGGGAATGATACCATTCATTGATCTCGGCCAGTTCTGCTTCGTTGCATTGGCCATTGCGGTAACGTTCCAACAGGTATTTCAATCGTTCTGCATTCATGAACTTATATCTTGGTTGTTATGATTGCCTGTGATCACAGGCCTCCTTTAAGAATAGACGTTCAACGAAAGCGCACCCGTTACCCCGGTGCGCCGGCAAAAAAATGAAGAAAAGCTATCCGGCTCCTGTGGTTTCTCCGGAAACCCTTAACTGTATTGTGTTTTAGCGGAATGTTACAGACACCTTCACAAGGTGGGGAGCAGGATGGAGCAGGATGCCGATGGGGTAAAAAGCAGGTTGGGGCAGGGGAGGTTAGGCGTATATCGGGTAGTAGGAAGGTGCGCCGGAAACTTCCGGTGCACCTTCGTGTTGTTTGAAAAAACTGATAGAATAGTTTCCGTTGATGCTTTTACAATAATCATGCGATGAGACAACAATTCAAAGCGGGCAGGCTTCTACATGAAATGCCACGCGCTGCCGACTGCGGCAATGATCTACCGGCTGATGCGGTACAGGCCCTCTTCCTCTTCCGTAAAAGTCACATGGGCGGCCGTGCTGATCACTTTCAGTATTTCCTGCAATTCCGGATGATCGAATGTTCCGGTATAGGTCAGCATCAGCAGCGAAGGATCGTCTACGATGAACCGGACGGAGAAATATTCTTCCAGTGTGCTGAGGGTGCGGTTCAGTGGCAGGTTATTGAAATGCAGCCGGTTTTCTTTCCAGGCCATGAAATTCGGATCGGCCTCCTGGATTTGCTGCGGTGCTTTGTTCTGCTGCAAGATGGCCGTATTGCCTGCCGTCAGCACCAGTGATCCTTTGTTATCCTGTTTGCCCGAGAAAGCCACTTTGCCGGTCACCACATTCAGCCGCACGGTTTTATGTTCATAGGCCCTGATCACAAATGAGGTACCCAGCACCCGGGTTCGGGAAGCGCCGGCGGACACAATGAAAGGACTGGCGGCATCCGGTGCTACGTCAAAGAATGCTTCCCCTTCAAGCGCTACATTCCGGTGGTTTGCGGCAAATCCTTTTTTGTAGCTGATGCGGCTGTTGCGATTGAGGAATATTTTGCTTCCGTCCGGCAGGGTCACTTCTTTTTTGTCAGCTGCTGCGGTGATCACCGTAGTGCTGTTCATATTGGAGAGGAATGTGAAGCCAAGGCCCGCTGCAGCGATGATCACTACAGCTGCGGCCGCCAGCCGCCACCAGTTCCTGCGGGGGGTGACCACTTTCAGCGGCACAGGGGTTTCTTCCTGCTCCATGTGCTGCCGGAACCGCAGCCAGTTCAGTGTCACATCCGGTTCGGGCGCGTCTGCGGCGTCCCCGGTGAGGTCCCAGGTCTCCCGCAGGGCGTTGTAATATTCCCGGTTGGCGGGGTCCGCCTGCAGCCAGGAATGCAGTTCCGCCCGCTCTGCTGCGGTGATCTCCCCTTCTATGTCACGGGCGATGAGGGCGTCTATATGGTCGTTGTTGAACATGCGCTGTAATTTATTTGTTCCCTACTCCAGGTACTCTTTTAATGATACACGTAATTTCTTCAATGCGGTGATCATCTGGTTCTCGACTGTTTTGACAGATATCTGCAATGTTTGTGCGATCTCTTTATAACTCATTTCCTCGTACCGGCTCAATACAAATATCTCGCGGCATTTTTCCGGCAGCTGTGCAACAGCCTGGCGGATGCGTGCCTTTGTTTCCTTCAGGTGTACCGCGGGGGCGGGGGCTGCCAGTTCTTCCTGGCCCGGCCCGATCTCCAGTGGTGTGCCGCCGCGGCGCTTCTGCTTGTCGATATGATCCAGCGCCATATTTACCGCGGCCCGGTGCAGATATGCTTTGAAATACACTTCTGTAAGCTGCTGGCGGCGGTTCCATATCTTGATGAAAACCTCCTGTGCCAGATCTTCCGCGGTGGCCATGTCCGGCACGAGGCGGTAAATGGCCTTGCATACCATCGGGAAATAAGCGGAGAAGAGCGCTTCCATGAACCTTCGCTCATCTTCCTGTAACAAATTTTGTAACCTCGCATTTTCGGGCATGGTGCAAAAATAACCATTACCGGCGTTCGTTGCTGCTGAGGGGGGTGACAGTATTCCGGTAGCTTTCATGGCGATGTTCATTCCTATAACTTGATAACCTTTCCTGATCCGTTGATGCTGGTATTGACCGTACCGGGCGTTTCCTTGTACCTGATGTTGCCGCTGCCGGTGATGCGGGCGTCCAGGAGATCCAGCACCCAGATCCGCTGTTCGCCGGAGCCGGAGATCCTGATCCGGGCGTTCTCCACCTGCAGGCCGATGGCGTTGATATCCCCGGAGCCGTTGATTTCGGCGCGGTAATCGCCTGCCCTGCCTTCGACCTCCATATCCCCGGAGCCGTTCACGATCAGTTCCACTTCGTTGGCATCCAGCTTCAGCCGGGCGTCTGCACTGCCGTTGATCTCATAGGAGAACAGGGTGGAAGTGATGGTGTCGTTTGCGGTAAGGGAGCCCGAGCCGGAGAAAATGATCCTGCGGAACTCGTCGTTCTGCACATATACGTTTATCGGGCGGAAGCTTTTCAGGTTGACGTTATTGCGGATCTTGACGTGAAGGGTGGTGCCATTCACGAAGGTTTCCACGAAACGCATCACATTGTCTTCTGCTTCAATGACCACCGGCACGCGCTGGTCCTGCTCAAGATGCACCTGCAGCGGTCCTTCCAGGGTGATATCCTCGAACCGGCCCACGGCCCTTTCTTCGGTGACCATGCGGCCAGAGCCGTGTACATTCTCACGGCTGCAGCTGCTGAGTATCAGGCCAAAAATAACAAGGAGGCAAAGCAGCAGGCTCACGCTGAGCCCGCTGTTGGTAATCACGATCGTTTGTTTAGTTGTCAGTTTCATGTTGATTGATCTTTTTAGGGCAAGCCACAATGGGTGACTTTCTATTATGACGGGAAAAGAAAAGGGCACCCCCAGAGCGCCCTTAAATATTCTTTTCGTTATACCGGTGCGGCCATCGTGTTGCCTCCCCCGTAATTCCGCCATGATCCGCCGGATTACCTGCCGGACAAAAAAAGCCGGGCCCCGTAATCACGGAACCCGGCTCGATTAACCCCTATGAAAACCAACTATTGCACTAATTTGATCTCACCGAGATCGGTAGCTTTACCGTCTTCCACTTTTACATCAGTGATAGTGGCATCCTGGAATGGTTCTTTGGCGTCAACAATCACGGTGTAAGTGCCGGCTTTTGCATCAGTAAAGGAGAATGTTCCTTCAGCGATCGCAGTTTTCAATGTGTCCGTTCCGGAAACAGCCCATGCTTCAGTGGCTCCGTCAGCAGGAACTACTTTACCGGAAATGGAACCGCCTTCGATACCTTGGAAGGCAAAAGCGCCGATTGCTACGGCCGCTACAGCTAACAGACTCAGTTTTGCTTTTTTCATAGCATACAAATTTTGAAAGGTTTAAATAATAAAGAATGGTTCAGGTAGATGTTTTTGCCGATAGTTCTCAATTTTGATCCGTAAATCTGTTCTCAGGGAATATTTTGCAATTACCATGCCTATAACACGTTCGTGTTAGTGTTTAACAATTCTTTAAAGAATCTTTAACATTTAGGCCATTCAAATGACCGCTTACACAGTTTTTCGTATATGCGTTGAAGTGGAAAAAGCGAGGTGGCGGGTTTTCCGGCTTCGTGCAGGGCTTTTCCCTGCAGACGCCTTGAGAACCAATTCTATGCCAAATAAACGGCAGTAGGACTTTAGGGAAGTTGAAAAATGGCTATGGTAAAGGGTTTCAGGATATTTTGGAAAAGTCTACAAGGTTTGTGTACTTTTGTTTCCCGTTTCGAGCAGGAAGTTATCCGGTGATTTCATAATTTTACAGACTATATCATAATAAAGAACAAGTCAATGTCCAATAATACATCAATCCAGCAGATAGAGGATGTCGTAATAAAATTCGCGGGAGATAGCGGGGACGGGATGCAGCTGACCGGTACGCAGTTTTCCAATAATACTGCGCTGATCGGGAATGACCTGAGCACCTTCCCGGACTTTCCGGCCGAGATCCGCGCCCCGCAAGGCACATTGCCTGGCGTGAGCGGTTTCCAGCTTCACTTTTCCTCCAACCGCATTTTCACCCCGGGCGATGCCTGTGACGTACTGGTAGCCATGAACGCGGCTGCGCTGAAAGCCAACCTGAAAGGGCTCAAGAAAGGGGGGATCATCATCGCCAATACGGACGGCTTCGACAGCAAGAACCTGCGCCTGGCCAATTATCCGGATGGCGTCAATCCCCTGGAAGACGGCTCGCTGGTTGATTATCAGCTGCATACGATGGATGTGACGAAGATGACCCGTGAAGCGCTGAAAGACATGAGCATGGGCATGAAGGAAAAGGACCGGGCGAAGAACATGTTCGTACTGGGTTTCCTGTACTGGTTGTATGACCGGGATATGCTCAGCACCGAAAACTTCCTGCGGGAAAAATTCGGTAAAAAGCAGGAGATACTGGACAGTAACCTGAAAGTCCTGCATGCCGGGTACAATTTTGCAGACACGGTAGAAGCGTTCTCCACCCGTTTCAAGGTGGAAAAGGCCCGCATGGAGCCGGGCACTTACCGCAGCATTACCGGCAACACGGCCTTGTCATACGGTCTGATCGCTGCTTCGCAGAAGTCCGGCCTGCCCATTTTCCTGGGAACCTACCCCATTACGCCGGCTTCCGACATCCTGCATGAGCTGAGCCGTTACAAGAACTTCGGCATCCGCACCTTCCAGGCGGAAGATGAGATCGCCGGCATCACCTCGGCCATCGGCGCCTCTTATGGCGGCCACATGGGGGTGACCACCACCTCCGGTCCGGGTATGGCGCTGAAAGGCGAAGCCATGGGCCTGGCGGTTATGCTGGAAATACCTTTATTAATAATAGATATCCAGCGGGGAGGGCCATCTACCGGGCTGCCGACCAAAACGGAGCAATCCGACCTGCTGCAGGCATATTATGGCCGCAATGGCGAATGCCCGATGCCGGTCATCTCCGCATCCACCCCCTCAGATTGCTTTGACGGCATCTACGAGGCATTCAGGATAGCGGTGAACCACATGACACCCGTGATCTTCCTGAGCGATGGATATATCGCTAACGGCGCGGAACCCTGGCGTTTTCCCAAGAGCGATGACCTCATCCCGATCCCGGTAAAATTCAAAAAAGGCCTGGAAGAAGGAGAGGAGCAGTTCCTGCCTTATGAAAGGGACGAAAACCTGGTACGCCCCTGGGCTGTGCCCGGCACAGCGGGACTGGAGCACCGTATCGGCGGGCTGGAGAAGCAGAATATCACCGGCAATGTCAGCTATGATCCTGAAAACCACCAGTTAATGGTGAAGATCCGCCAGGAGAAAATCGACAAGATCGCCGATCACATACCCCTGCAAAAAATTGAAGTAGGTCCCGAAAAAGGGAAAGTACTGGTGCTTGGATGGGGGTCCACTTTTGGCGCCATCAAGAGCGCTGTGCTGGAACTGGTAGCTGAAGGGCATGCAGTGGCCCACGCACATCTGCGCCATCTGCGCCCCTTCCCGAAGAACCTGGCCGAAATACTGCATAGCTATGACCAGGTGCTGATCCCCGAGATCAATAACGGTCAGCTGATCCGGATCATCCGCGACCAGTTCCTGATTCCCGCCCAGGGTTATAACAAGATCATGGGTGTGCCTATCACCAAAGGAGAACTGGTAGCCAGGATCCGGGAAATGCTTTGATCCGCCGGTAACTTTTTTTATAATGACGGAATGCATATTATTGTATTTCGTCATTTGTTTTGTATATTGATGCACGTAAACCATGCCCGGCGCCGGTAAATCATACCGCCAATTACGGACCTTTCTGATGTGTTGCTTCGGATGGGCCCTTCTTCTGACAGCTTCCGCGGCGGCCGGCCAGACCCGCATTTACGAAATACGTTACGGCAACAACGTCATTGGAACACTGGATGCCAGGCAGGAAACAGCCGGCGTCATCCGCAAGCTCTTCCTTAAAAGCCGGGTACAGATGAAACTGCTGTCCCGCATGGAAGTGGATATTTATGCGGAATACCGGAACAAAGTGCTGCATACGGCGAAAGCCATGCGCCTGCAGGGTAAATCAGCGGCAGATAATAAAGATACCTACACCGAAAAAGCCGCCAAAGGGTACACGGTAACCCGGAAAGGGGAACGCAGCAGCCTGCCCCATGCCCAGATCACCTATTGCGTCAGCGACCTTTACTTTTCGGAGCCGAAGGATATCCGGCAGGCTTATTCGGAAACGCTTGGCGTCTTTCTGCCTGTCAAACTGCTGGCGGATAAACGGTATGAACTGACGCTCCCTGATGGCAGGAAAAGCCTCTACCGTTATGATAAAGGAAAGCTGAAAGAGGTGGAGTTCTCCCATCCCCTGGGAAAAGCGTATTTCACCTTCCTGGAGGAGAAGTAGCCTGTCTGGTCAAACAAAAAGGATGTACCTTTTGCGGTACACCCTTTTACCTGGAAAACATAGTATCATATCTGTTCGACAGCAGCATGCACCTGTTGGTGAAGGAGGCGCAATGCGCGTGTCGATCCAATTACGGTCACACTTCTTTTTCGATGATCTGCCCCGTTTTCTTGTCCTTCAGAATAAGTTTGGAAGCGCCGTAGTGCGTGGTTTCCTCTTTGATAAGATAATACTGATCGTTATAACTGTTGAGGTCCTTTTCCTTTCCAACGTCTTCTTTTCCGCGCCATACCGGCAGCTCTACCGGCTCCCAGCGTTTCGATCTTGCTGATTTGTAGGCAGCATCGAGGATGGCATTCACCACGTAACCGTCATAGAAGGTCTCGCGGGGTTCGCGGCCTGCTTCCACGGCATTGAACATGTCTGCAAACATATGATTATAGCCCAGTTCATTCAGTTCATCACCCACGGGGAAGAGCCAGCCGGTGTTGCTTTCCGCTTTTTCGGCCACGTAGTCCGCGCCCTTGCCGGTGGTGAACATATCAAAGCCTGTTCTCAGGAAGCTGTTCAGCCAGATGGTGCCTTCAGAACCCATCACCTCATCCCGCAGATCAAGACCGCCGCGGAAGGTCCAGCTCACTTCGAACTGCCCGATCGCGCCGTTGTCGTATTTAACCAGGCCGATGGCATGGTCTTCCGCATCGATCGGCTTTACCTGGGTATCTGCCCAGCACATGACCTCCAGGGGCCGGATATCTTTCCCGATGAAACTGCGCCCGATCTCTACACAATGACAGCCCAGGTCGAGTATGCAACCACCGCCTGCCTGCTCTTTATCCCAGAACCATTCGCTATGCGGACCGGGGTGCGTTTCCCTTGATTTGGCCCAGAGGATACGGCCCAGCGCACCGTTTTGCACACTTTGCAACGCCTTCAGGAATTTCGGCGTGTACACCAGGTCTTCCAGGTAACCGTTAAAGATACCCGCCTGCTCTACGGCATCCATCATGCGCTTGGCCTCCTCCGCATTCCGCCCCAGCGGTTTGGTGCACATGACGGACTTCCCCGCCTTGCAACAGGCCAGCACGGCCGCTTCATGCAGGTTATTGGGCAGGGAGATGCAAACCATGTCCACTTCAGGATGATTGATCGCTTCTTCCATATCCGTTGTCCAGTGATCGCACTTGTAGTCCTGTGCGAACTTCTTCGCGGTTTCTTCACGGCGGGAATAGATGCTTACGATCTTGTCCCGGCTCCTTTGTCCCTGCAGGGAATCTGCATAAAATCGCCCGATGAATCCGGAGCCCAGCATTGCAATTTTTGCCATATGAATTGTGTTATTTTTTTGTCAGACAGGTTTTTTATCCCGGAACGCCAGCACGAAATACAGCATCACGGCTGCCGCGATGTACACCGGCACCATCCAGATCGGTTCCCATTGCCGTATGCCGTTCACCGTGTAGTAATCCGCCACATATCCGGAGAATAGCGTGCCGATGACCATGCCCAGCCCGTAGGTAGCGAAGGTGAACAGCCCCTGCGCCGCGCTTTTGATCTTTTCTCCCGCCCTGTTCTCCGTGTACATGTAACCGGTAACGAAGAAGAAATCATAACAGACGCCGTGCAGGATGATGCCGGCATATAACATCCAGATGTTCGCGCCGCTGTCCCCATACGCAAAGAGCACATACCTCAGCACCCAGGCCGTCATCCCCAGCAGCAGCATGTTCTTTACGCCGATGCGGCGCAGCAGCAGGGGAATGGCGAGTATGAATACCGCTTCCGAAGCCTGGCCATAGATCATTTTCCCGGCGGCGTTCTCCATACCCGCTTCATGCAGGAAGAGATTGGCGAAGCCGTAATAGAAGCTCAGCGGGATGCAGATGAGGATGGCCGATATGAAGAATACGAGATACGAGCGGTTCCTGAACAGCACGAGGGCTTCCGTGCCAACGGCGGATGCATCGCTTTTGCCTTTCGGCGGGGTATCCGGCAGCAGGAATCCGTAGATGCCGAGCAGGGCGGAAGCTCCGGCCGCAATATAAAAGGTGCCGGCTGTCTTCTCAATGAGCATATAGCCGATCAGCAAACCGGCCACGATCCAGCCCACGGTCCCGAACATCCGCACGGCAGGGAATTGCTTCCCGGGATCGCTCATCTGTCCGAATGCCACACTATTGGTTAGCGCGATAGTAGGCATGTACAGCAGGGAATAAAAGAGCACGATCCCGATAAAGATCCAGGTATCGGATGTTTGTGTGGCGAGGTAGAGCGCCGCCGCGCCAACGAGGTGGAGAACGGCCATGACCTTTTGCGCCGGAAAGTACCGGTCGGCCACCATCCCCACGAAGAACGGGGATATCATGGTGGCGATAGCCAGGGCCATATAGGCGTAGCCTACTTCTGCACCTGTTGCGTGCAGATTGGTGACCATATAGGTATTCATGGTCACATACCATGCGCCCCAGATGAAGTATTCGAGGAACATCATGAGTGAGAGCTGGAACCGGGTGTTGCTGTTCAAGTGAAACGGGTTTTAGGTTAACCAAGATAAGGAAACAAACGATTAAAAACCCCGGTATGGCTTCTCTGCCTGCCGGCGCTTTTCCGCTGTCAGGCTTTAACCAGCTGTTGGTAATATTTGCAGACCGGCCGGAGCCCGCATTCCCCGCATTTGGGGCTGCGTGCCAGGCAGATGTAACGGCCGTGCAGGATCAGCCAGTGATGCGCCACATGTACCTTTTCTTCGGGAATGTATTTCAATAGCTGCTGCTCCGTTTGCAGCGGCGTTTTGGCATTTACGGTCAGGCCCAGCCGGGCGGATACGCGAAAAACATGGGTATCCACGGCCATATTCGGCTGATGATGGATAACGCTGGTGATCACATTGGCGGTCTTTCGGCCCACACCGGGCAGTTTCACCAGTTCCGGCACAGTAGCCGGTATCTCGCCATTGAAATCGTCCATTACCATGTTAGCCATGCCAATGAGGTGCCTGGTTTTATTGTTGGGATAGCTGATGCTCCGGATCAGCGGAAAAAGGTCATCGAACGTGGCTTTGCTCAGGGCGGCAATGTCCGGGTATAACTCAAAAATGGCGGGAGTGGTCATATTCACCCGTTTGTCCGTGCATTGGGCGGACAAAATAACGGCTACCAGCAACTGGTAGGGATTGTCATAGATCAGTTCTGTTTCTGCATCTGGAGCATGCTGCTCGAAATAATCGATCACGTACTGGAATCGCTCTTTCCTGGTCATGCCTGCAAAATAGTAAAACTAGCGCTCTTCTTTTTCGCTTTGGGCATAGTCAAAAATAGCGATCAGGGTGCTGGTGCGGGGGGTGTACTGCACTTTATCCAACGCCTGCAAGGTAAAAAGGTGCTGTTGATGCTCTTCACGGGCCAGTTCCATATGCTCTTTCATGTTCATCGTTGTTTTGCCTTCCGGGTTAGTCACAGTACAGTTAGCAGTAGAAAAAGGGAGTGTAAAATTGCTCATGCGATTGATTTGTTTTGTTTTAACGGAATTTACAAGATTAACACATACATAACGGAGAATGACGGGGCGGTATTGTTAATTTAAGCCTTTTTTTTGAGAAGCGCAATTTTTTAACAAAAGTGAAACATCTGTATCAACTTGAAATACAGAAGATTAGTTCTGGCTGGTGGTAGGGTCGGGGATGATGAACAGGTCTTCATCATCTTTTTTCATACGGTATTTCTCCCGGGCGAATTTTTCCAGTTTTTCGGGGCTGGACAGCAGTTCGTATTGATCTTGCCGGGTCCTTTCAATTTCCTTTTTATAGAATGCTTTCTGGGCTTCCTGTTCCCTTACTTCGGAGTAAAGCTGGTATTGGGTAAAGATATTATTGCGGTCGAGGAACATCAGCCATATGAAGAAGGCTGCTCCGCTCACAACATATTTGTTGCGCAGGACGGCTGGTATGCTGATCTTCTTCATTCGCTAATGTTTTAGAATATCCGGGTACCGGACGGACATCCGGCACCCGGAAAGATTTGAATATTGACCACTATAAAAAATAATGCTGTTATTTCTTACCAAATTTAACGGAATTTCCCGGATAAAAAGCGCTGCTGTCCAGCAGTTCTTCGATGCGGATCAGCTGGTTGTACTTGGCCATGCGGTCTGTACGGCTGGCGGAACCGGTCTTGATCTGACCGCAGTTCAGTGCTACCGCCAGGTCGGCGATGGTGGTATCTTCGGTTTCACCGGAGCGGTGGCTCATGATGGAAGTGTAACCGGCTTTGTGGGCCATGGTTACCGCGTTGATGGTTTCCGTCACTGTACCGATCTGGTTCACTTTTACCAGGATGCTGTTAGCGATATCCTGGTCGATACCCTGTTTCAGGCGTTTTACATTGGTTACGAACAGGTCGTCACCCACGAGCTGAACATTGGCGCCGATGGCTTCGGTCAGTTTTTTCCAGCCGCTCCAGTCGTCTTCGGCCATACCGTCCTCGATGGAAACGATGGGATATTTTTTCACCCATTCTGTCCAGTAGGCCACCATTTCATCGCTGCTGATGATTTTCTGGGAGCTTTTGTAGAATTTGTAGGAGTTGGTCTTCTCGTCGTACATTTCGCTGCTGGCGGCATCCAGGGCGATATTGATCTGGGAGCCGGCTTTGTAACCTGCGGCTTCGATAGCCTGGAGCACGGTTTCGATCGCTTCTTCATTGCTCTGGATCTCGGGAGCGAAACCGCCTTCGTCACCTACGTTGGTGCTGTATCCTTTCTTTTTCAGTACGGATTTCAGGTGGTGGAATACTTCCACGCCCCAGCGGAGGCCTTCGGAGAAGGAGCCGGCGCCATTCGGTACGATCATGAATTCCTGGAAATCGATCTTGTTGTCAGCATGTGCGCCGCCGTTCACGATGTTCATCAGGGGAATGGGCAGCGTGGTGGCATTTACGCCGCCGAGGTAGCGGAACAGGGGCAGGCCGAAGGCTTCTGCGGCCGCTTTGGCTACCGCCATGCTCACGGCAAGGGTGGCATTGGCGCCCAGCTTGGCTTTATTTTCAGTTCCATCCAGTTCTATCAGGAGCTTGTCTACACCCGCCTGGTCGCTGATATCCCAGCCGATCAGTTCATCTGCTATCGTTTCGTTCACATTGGTCACAGCTTTGATCACGCCTTTTCCCATATATGCCCCTTTGTCACCGTCACGGAGCTCAACGGCTTCGTGTTTGCCCGTGGAAGCGCCGGATGGCACAGCGGCCCGTCCAACATGGCCGTCTTCCGTAGTTACGTCTACTTCCACCGTCGGATTGCCGCGGCTGTCTAAAATCTGTCTGGCATGGATCTCTGAAATGATACTCATGGGTAAAATTTTTTATTTTTTTAATTCTGGAAAAGTGAATCCGGACGGCAAACGTACCACTAGTTTGTCAGTTCCCTGAACACGTCTTCGAGCGAATGCGAATTGCTCTGCAAAGAAAGGATGTTCCGGTTATTTATCAAAGCGAATTGCAGGAGGTTTTTCCGTACGGTCTCCGCATCTGCCGTATATAGTCTCCATTGATGGCCTTCGGCGGCCACAGCACGGGTTACGCCGGGGAGGGCCTCCAGTTCGGCAAGGCTGACACTTTCCCCGAAACTCACCTGGATATAACTGCCTGAGCCCCGTTGCAGGGCGCTGATAGCGTCATCGGCAATGATCCGCCCCTTGTTGATGATGATCACCCGGCTGCACAGGGCCTCTACTTCCTGCATGATATGGGTGGAGAGCATCACCGTTTTGTTCTCTCCCAGCGCTTTGATCAGCGTTCTGATCTCCGCCAGCTGATTGGGATCGAGCCCGGAGGTGGGCTCATCCAGGATGAGCACTTCCGGGTCGTGCAGCAGCGCCTGGGCCAGGCCCACCCGCTGTTTATACCCTTTGGAGAGAGCCCCGATCTTTTTATGCTGTTCCGGTGTGAGGCCGGTAAGCCCGATCATTTCGCTGATCCGCTTTTGCGGACTGCTTAGCCGGTGCATGCCCGCCATGAATTCCAGGAATTCCCGCACGTACATGTCCGGGTACAGCGGATTTGCTTCGGGAAGGTATCCCACCCGCTGCCTGACCTCCATGGGGGCTTTCGCAACATCAAACCCGCAAACGCTTGCCTGCCCCTCACTTGGTGGCAGGTAACCGGTGATGATCTTCATGGTAGTGGATTTGCCGGCACCATTTGGACCTAAAAAGCCCACGATCCCGCCTTTCTGCAGCTCAAAAGAGATGTTGTCCACTGCTTTCTGCTGACCATACAGCTTCGTGAGTTGTGAAACGAGAATAGACATGGATAGTTTTTGCGGAGACTAAAGTAAGCGAAAATTGTGAAAACGGGACCGGGCTTTTGGCCGGTCCCGCCAGTTTCAGGGTGCTTGTTGATAAAAGAACAGTTGTAGGTTGTTATGATTAGTAAGAGACATTATGTTACAGGGGGAAAAATACAGAAATCCGCGGAGCTTTCAATTTAAAAATTATGTTAAGTTCTGAGGCATGTTTTTTGATCCACTGTCAGGCTTTCCTGTGTGCCGATAATTTTTACTATTACATTTGCAGGATGAAGCCTGCATGTTTAAAGTAACCAGCTTGAATATCCAAGGCGCAGTCCCGCCCGTAAAAAATAAAAATAAACGGATGAAAAGATCGATCGTTTTTTTGCTGCTGCTTCCGCAGTTCATGCAAGCCCAGCAATTGCCGGAAAAGCACTACCCGAAAGGATATTTCAGAAACCCGATGAATATACCGATAGAGCTGGCCGGTAATTTTGGCGAGCTGCGCCCGAACCATTTTCATTCGGGTATAGACATCAAGACGCAGCAGCGCGAGAACCTTCCGGTGCATGCTGCAGCGGAGGGATTTGTAAGCAGGGTGGGCATTTCCCATCTCGGTTTTGGAAATGTGCTGTATATCGATCACCCGAACGGATATACGACCGTGTATGCGCATCTGAACAGATTTTATCCCAAACTCGAAGCATATATCACCAGCAAGCAATATGAGCAGGAAAGCTGGGCAACGAATATTACGCTGCCTGCGGGACTTTTTCCCGTGAAAAAGGGGGAATTTATTGCCTGGAGCGGAAATACCGGCGGTTCCGGCGGGCCGCATGTGCATTTCGAGATCAGGGATACCAAAACCGAAAAACCGGTCAATCCCATGCTTTTCGGGTTCAGCATTCCCGATACGCGCAAACCCGAAATATCCCGCATTGTGGTGTACGACCGGAACAAAAGCCTGTATGAGCAGACTCCCAAAGTAGTGACCGTCAAAGCCACAAAAGGAGGGTATGTAGCCAGCACGCCCGTAGTGAAAGTGGCGACGGACAAGGTGAGCCTGGGCCTGAGCGCCATCGACCGGCAGAGCAATTCCCCGAACCCCAACGGGATATATGAAGCTATGCTGATAGAGGATGGAGAGATCAACTGCGGATTTCAGCTGGATAATATCGGGTATGATGAAACCCGTTATCTCAATGCCCATATCGATTATAAAATGAGGAAAGGCGGCGGGCCTTATGTACAGCTGTTGTTCTCCCTGCCCGGCAATAACCTGGGAGTGTACCATGAGGTCGTGGGCAACGGCATTGTTGATCTGTCTGACAAGCAACCCCATCCCGTGACGCTGCGGGTGACGGATGCTTACGGTAATGCCTCCGATGTAAAACTGACCCTGCAGCAGTCAGGGGATGTGGTAGAGACCCCGGTTTGTACGAATGCCATGTATCCCGGTTCGCGGAATATATTCGAGAACAGCGAGGTGGAATTTTTCCTGGAAGAAGGTTCCCTGTATGACGATATATGTTTCCGCTACCAGGAAATTCCCAACAGCAAGGCCTACTCCAACACCTTCCGGCTGCATACCGCCCTGGTACCGGTGCATCACAGCTTCAGCCTGCGCATCATGCCAAAACGCACGGTGCAGCCCGAATTGCAGGATAAAATGGTGATCGTACGCAAAGGGTTTGGAGAGGGCATTTCCGCTGCAGTGTATGAAGACGGCTGGTATAAAGGCACTTTCCGCGATCTTGGCGATTTTTATCTGACGGCGGACACCATATCTCCGAGGATCACCCCACTGGGAGGGATCAGGTCAGGCGCAAACCTTTCCAAAGCCAGCCGGATCGCTTTTTCCATGAGCGATGCCAGCGGCATCAAGTCCTACCGCGCGGAGCTGGACGGTAAATGGCTGATGTTCTCCCGCCGGGGCAATGTGTTATCCTACAAATTCGATGAACACTGCCCGCCCGGGAATCACAAGCTGACGCTGAAGGTGACCGATATTGTAGATAATGAAACCACTTATATATTGACTTTTAAAAGATAGCCATCATGATGCATCTAAAACAGGGCGACGTTGCGCCCGACTTCACCGCAAAAGACCAGCAGGGGAATACGGTTTCCCTGACCGATTTCAAAGGCAAAAAAGTAATCCTCTATTTCTATCCTCACGACATGACGGAGGGATGCACGATCCAGGCCTGCAACCTTCGTGACCACTACAGCGTGTTGCTCCGCAAGGGGTATGTTGTCATTGGTGTGAGTGAAGATGATGAAAAGAGCCATCAGAAGTTCACCGAAAAGTACGATCTGCCTTTCCCCCTGCTGGTGGATGTTGACCATACCATCCTGAACGACTATGGCGTTTGGGGAGAAAAGACGTTCATGGGGCGTACCTATGACGGCACGCACCGCACTACCTTCCTGATCGATGAGGAAGGTGTAATCGCGCACATCATCAACAAACCGGATAATGATTACCATGCCCAGGAAATACTGGAGTTATGGGAAGGCGCCGCTCCGGAGGAGGAGACCGCTCAGGCAGATGCAGAGCGTGCCGGGGAGGAAGTCGTGGAGGCTGAAGTGGTTGAAGAAGAAATACAGGAAACACCGGTATCATCCGATCCCGTGGAGAAGGCGAAGGCGGTGGTGCAGGAACTGAAGGAGACCGGCACACATTCATCAGTGAAAGCCCGCAGCAGAAGGGTGCCGGCTGTTGCAAAGGAAGCTGCGAAAAAAGCGGAAGCAGAGAAGACAGCTGTGGCGCCGAAGAAAGCTGCAGCAAAGAAAGCGATGCCTGAAAAGGCAGCATCGAAGGAAGTAAAGAAATCAGCACCTAAAAAAACAGCTGCTAAAAAGGCCACACCGGAGAAAGCTGCTGCAAAGAAAACCGCAACCAAACCGGTGAAGAAATCGGCACCTAAAAAGGCAGCATCTAAGAAAGCCACGCCAAAGAAGGCCGCTGCTAAAAAGGTGGCAACCAAACCGGTGACGAAATCGGCACCAAAGAAGGCAGCCGCTAAAAAAGCCACGCCGAAGAAATCTGCTGCTAAAAAGGTGGTAACCAAGCCGGTGAAGAAATCAGCATCCAAAAAGGCAGTAGCGAAAAAAGCCACGCCGAAGAAATCTGCTGCAAAGAAAACCGCAACCAAACCGGTGAAGAAATCGGCACCAAAGAAGGCAGCCGCTAAAAAAGCAACACCGAAGAAAGTTGCTGCTAAAAAAGTAGCAACCAAGCCAGTGAAGAAATCAGTACCAAAAAAAGCAGCCGCTAAGAAATCAACGCCAAAGAAATCCGTTGCAAAAAAAGTGGCAATCAAGCCGGTGAAGAAATCAACACCAAAGAAGGCCGCCGCGAAGAAAGCCACGCCGAAGAAAGTTGCTGCAAAGAAAACCGCAACCAAACCGGTAAAGAAATCAGCACCCAAAAAGGCTGTATCCAAAAAAGCGACGCCGAAAAAATCAGCACCCAAAAAAGCTACAACAAAGCCGGTAAAAAAAGCCGCCAGTAAAAAGGCAGCAACCAAACCGGTGAAGAAATCAACACCCAAAAAATCCGCAAAGAAAAAATAGCCCTCAAAGCATCAAAAAAAACGGGAAAGAAGTTAAACCTCTTTCCCGTTCCTATTTTTATCAATTTGAATTATCTCTTCTGACGCTGTTTCTTGAATATCTGCCCGGTTTTGAACTTGTTACCTTCAGGGCTGCCCACACGGTCCATCGCGCAACGGAACCCTACGGTATTGGTCGCCATATCTTCCTGCATGAAACGGCGTGTACCGGGAGACAGCCAGTAAGCACGGTCGTTCCAGCTACCCCCTTTGATCACACGGGATTTGTCGTTCACCAGTGAAGTGATACCATAACCATATTCCACCAGGGAAAGGGAGTCACCATCCAGGTAGTTGATCACGTCGCCTTTCTGATAGTTCAGGCGGCTGGCGGATTCCTCATCGGTCACATCACGCATTTTCAACGCACCAAGGCTGTCTTTTTCAAATTCTTTCTCGGCATTCTGATATACCGTCTGGAATTTGTTACCGCGGAAGTAGTTGAAATCATCGCCATCGATAGTGGTCAGCGGTCTGTACACATCCTGTACCCATTCGCTCACGTTACCTGACATGTTATAGATACCAAAAGTGTTCGGGAAGTAAGATTGAACAGGAGCGGGGATAGACGCACGGTCATTCAGGCCGCCTGCCATACCCATGTTGTCACCTGAACCGCGTTTGAAGTTCGCCAGGAACTGGCCCTGCCAGTTACCGCGGCGGATATCGCGGAGGCCGCTGTTGTTCGTACCCCAGGAATAGATCTGTTTGTTCATGATCAGCTCTTCACCGCGTTTACCTTCCTTTTTGGAGGGGTTCGGGTTCTGGCCGATATATCCTAATGCGGCATATTCCCATTCCGCTTCAGTGGGCAACCGGTAGGCGGGCAGCATGATGCCGTCCTCAAACTGTGCGCCGCGGGGAGAACCGTCAGCATTACTGAACTGCTTGCGGGTGCTTTTGCTCAATTTACCCGGTGTACCTTCGTACAGGCCGGCCATATAAGACTTGGAATCAAAAGTATTGTCATCCGCCTGGTTCATGATATCTGCCTGCGAAAGAAGGCCGGCATCCATCAGCAATTTCTCGTTCACGCGGTTGGAACGCCATTTGGCATAGTCGGTCGCCTGTTTCCAGGTCACACCCACCACCGGATAATTGTTATATGCAGGGTGGCGGAAATAATATTCCACCAGCGGCTCATTGTAAGCCAGTTCGCTACGCCATACCAGGCTGTCCGGCAACGCATTGCGGTACACTTCGGGGAATGATTCGCCGTACATCCGGCTCAGCCAGTACAGGTATTCACGGTAATTGATGTTGGATACTTCGCTTTCATCGATATAAAATGATGAAACCGTGATACGGCGGGGAATGTTATTCCAGTCGCCCATCACGTCCTGCTCGGTAGCGCCCATGGCGAAAGTACCGCCCTGAACGAATACCAGGCCCGGACCAGTGAACTGGTCTTTGCTCTTGGCAACGGAAAAACCACCCATTTTAGGGTCGTTATACGCCCATCCGGTGGCTGAAGAAGATTCCTTCTTCTTTCCAAAAAGCCCACCGTTCTTACAGGCCGACATCGACATCATCAATACGCCGGTGCCCAGGATCAAGGATAAGGAGGTTAATCTGCGCATGCTAAAACAGCTTTTATCGATACAATTTAGATATTCATACAAGTAAACGCAAATGTAGTAATTTTTATTTTATAGCAAAAAAAATTAATCTATAATCAAATGCGGCTAATGCTGTATCGTTTAGGTTTGATAACTCCCGGATATACATTAGGTTTGTAATAAATATAAACATCCTGCCGCCCTTATGCTCCGCTCCGGTTTTGCCCTCATCAGCGCCATTTTCCTGCTTTGCCGTACGGAAAGTACCCTGGCACAGCGTGTTTATGCGGACAGGTCCGTACTGGCGGACGGCAACTGGTGCAAACTGGCGGTCAAGGCCGCCGGCATTTACAAAATAGGTATTCCCCAACTCAATGCCATGGGAATTTCCACGGCCAGCCTGCCATCTTCCCACATCCGGCTTTTCGGTAACGGCGGCGCCATGCTGCCGGAGGACAATGCCGTTCCACGGGCAGATGACCTGCCGGAAATCGCCATCTCTGTAATGGATGGAGGGGATGGACTGCTGAACGGGAATGATTACATTTTATTCTATGCCCCCGGTCCCCATACCTGGCAAAAAGACGCACAGGGCTACCGCCACACGTATAATTTATATGCGGATTCCGCCTGTTATTTCCTGCATATCTCTCCCGGCGGCTTGCGCGTGCAACCTGCCCCGGCCGTGCCAAACCCTAATTTCAATGTCAACTCCTTTGATTTCCGGGTATTTCGTGAAGATGAGCTGCACAACATCCTCTCCAGCGGAAAGCAGTGGCTTGGAGACGAGTTTGGCAACGGGAACGGCAGCACAGCGGAACGCACCTATACCATCAGCCTTCCGCCCGGCGGGCTGACGGATGTTTTCGTTCGTTTTCAGGCCGTGTCGCGCAGTACGGGCAGCTCCCGTTTTGATGTGCTGGTGAATAATGTGCTGGCCGAAAGTTTTTACCCCGCGCCGGTCAGCGGTAATATCTTCGAAGAATATGCAAGTCCGGCCGGTGGCTGGTTCCCCGCACAGGGCGGTGGTACCGTTACCCTCCGTTACCAGGGCAATGCCTCGGCGCAGGGCTGGCTGGACTTCCTGGAAGTGCAGGGCCGTGCTGCATTGCGCATGCCGGCCCAGGGCGCGCTGTTGTTCAGGGACGCATCCGGAACAGGGCCGGGGCGCATCGGGCGGTTCACTATTGACAACGCTGCCGCGCAGACGCAGGTCTGGGATGTCACCATTCCCGGGCAGCCCCGCAGCCTTCCGGCCTCATTCAGTGGCGGCAGCCTGCAATTCAACGCAGATTGCGCCACCCTGAGAGAATTTGCGGCGTTCACACCGGAAGCCCTGCCGCAGCCGGAATACATCGGCCCGGTCCCCAATCAGAACCTGCACGGCGCTTCCACCCCGGATATGCTCATTATCACCGCCACCGGCCTGGAAAGCGCCGCCGCCCGCCTCGCGGCCTGGCATAACACCGCACAGCAACTGCAGGTGTCGGTTGTAACAGTGGACCAGATCTATAATGAATTTGCGTCAGGCTCACCGGACCCCACAGCGTTGCGGGATTTTGTGAAGATGCATTACGACCGCGGCGGCATCCGTTACCTGCTGCTCTTCGGACGGGCCTCGTACGACTACCGGGACCGGTTGCCCGGCAACACGAATATTGTGCCCACCTGGCAAAGCAGCTCCTCCTGGCATGGCATCACTGCTTATATGTCTGACGACTATTTCGGCTTCCTGGATGATGGGGACAATATCGGCAACAACGGCCAGG
Source organism: Chitinophaga sp. XS-30 (assembly GCF_008086345.1). NCBI lineage: Bacteria > Pseudomonadati > Bacteroidota > Chitinophagia > Chitinophagales > Chitinophagaceae > Chitinophaga > Chitinophaga sp. XS-30. The sequence goes on from NZ_CP043006.1 coordinate 1,704,603, forward strand.
TCAATCTCCTGGACGTGGCTATTGGCCGCCTGCCGGTGAGGAATGCGGCTGAAGCGGACGCGGTGGTAGACAAGATATCAGGTTACCATACCCCCCGGAGCTTCGGCCCTTGGCGGAATGAAATGACCTTTGTGGCGGATGATGAAGATAACAACCTGCACCTGGAAGACGCAGAGACCGTCAGCCGGATCATTGAAACGGAACAGCCCGTTTATAATGTTGACAAGATATATCTCGATGCCTACCCCCAGGTATCCTCCTCCGGCGGCAGCCGTTACCCCGCTGCCAATGAGGCCATCACCAACCGGATCAACAGCGGAACGCTGGTGTGGAACTACACCGGGCATGGCGGTTTTTCCCGGCTGGCGGAAGAAGCCATCCTGGAGGAAGCTTCTTTGTCGGGATGGAAAAATGCGGGCCGCCTGCCCCTGGTAGTAACGGCTACCTGTGATTTTGCGCCGTTTGACAATCCGGCCTTCCAGTCCCTCGGTGAAAAACTGGTGCTGATGCCGGAAGGCGGCGCTATTGCGCTGATGACTACCACCCGTGCAGTTTTTGCCGCATCCAACCTGGTGATGAACGCCAATTATTTCCGGTTGGCCTTTCACCCCGGCACCTCGCTCGGTGAGGGGGCGCGGCTGGCGAAGAACGAAACATATGCCGCTCTCGGGGACGTGATCAATAACCGGAAATTCCAGTTGCTGGGCGACCCGGCGCTGCTGCCGGCATTTCCGTTATGGCGGGTGTACACAGATTCCATCAACGGGCAGCCGCTCAACGGCGCAGACACCCTGAAAGCCCTCGGTAAATACACCATTCAGGGCAGCGTCAGGGATACGGATGGTATGATAAAACAGGACTATAACGGGATGATGACCACCACGGTGTATGACAAGCCCGCCGGGAGCAGCACCCTGGGCAACGACCCCGGCAGTACCGCCGTGGTGTACCGGCAGCAGGACCGTATATTGTTCAAAGGCACGCAACAGGTGCGGAACGGCCGGTTCAGCTTCACCTTTGTGGTGCCGAAGGATATACTGCAGGAAGATGGCCATGGCAAGATCAGTTACTATACGCAAAATGAGACCAGCGATGGCGGAGGGGTGTACGGGCAATTGCCCGTGAACGGCACTGCCGCAGCGCCTGCGGATAATGAAGGCCCGCAGATACAAGCCTGGATGAACGATGAAAACTTCCGGGACGGTGGGCTGGTTAATGAAGAGCCGCTGCTGTTTGTGCGCCTGTACGACGATAACGGCATTAATGCCACAGGCAACGGCATCGGGCACGATATTGTCGCTATCCTGGACGACAGTACCCGTTTCTATAATCTGAATGCCTGGTTCGAAGCCCTGCAGGACGACTACCGGCAGGGGGATATCCGTTTCCCCATGGCCGGCCTCGCACCGGGAGAGCATACGCTCACCATCAGGGCCTGGGATACCCATAATAATTCTTCCACCATCCGCATCCGGTTCAAGGTAGTGCTCAAAGCCGCGCTGGCAGTGGAAAATGTCTTCAATTACCCCAACCCTTTCCGCGATCAGACCCGCTTTGTATTCACACATAATCAGCAAGGAACTGATCTTGATGTGGTTATCCGTATATTTACACCCGCCGGACAACTGGTACGTACCATGAGCAGCACAATAAATTCCGTCAACGGCCGTTATGATGGCGTTCCCTGGAACGGGACCGCCGATTCGGGAGCGAGATTGACCCCTGGCATATATTTTTATCAGATTGTGGTTAAAGACGAAAAGAGCAAAGAAAAAGTGTTTGGCGGAAAGATGATATTATTGTAGATTACATATTATTTTTTATATAAATCTGATAGAAAAAATGTATGCATTCTACCCATCCCTTGAAATTTATAAATTACAGATTAATTTTACATTTAAGCTAACTAAATAAGTATTGCATGTTTTCCAGGATAACAATAGCTTTGGTATGCACCTTTTCCCTGTTCCTATGCCAAGATACTTTTGCTCAGATCAGTTCCGATGAAAGGGACGGAAAAGTAAATGCCATCAACACAGCTGTACCTTTCCTGCGCATATCCCCCGATGCCAGGAGCGGAGCGATGGGAGACGTGGGCCTTGCGCTTTCACCGGATGCCAACGCTGTTTACTGGAACCTCTCCAAACTCCCCTTTGCAGAAAAGAAAGCCGCTATCGCGGTCACCTATACGCCCTGGCTGAAGGAGCTGGTGAACGATGTATTCCTGGCGCAGGTAGCCGGCTATACGCAGCTGGACGAGAACCAGTCCATCGGTGCTTCCCTGCGGTATTTTTCCCTGGGCGACATTCAGTTTACAGATATGAACCAGGCGGACAATGGTACTTTCCGCCCGCGCGAGTTCGCGTTTGATGCGGGATATGCCCGCCGGCTGAGCCAAAACTGGTCTATCGGCCTGGCGCTCCGCTATATCCATTCCAGCCTGGCTACCGGCCTGAGCGTGGACCAGCAGACCATCCGCCCCGGCCGGGCCGTGGCAGCGGACCTCACTTCCTTTTACACGAAGAATTTCGAGACCGATAACGGCGTTAACACATTGAGCCTGGGTTTTGCGATGACCAATATCGGTACCAAAATATCTTATACGCAATCCGCCCAGAGAGATTTCCTGCCCACCAACCTGGGGCTGGGCGCAGCCTACACGATCGGTATCGATGAATATAACAAGTTCACGTTTGCACTGGACATCAACAAGTTGATGGTACCTACGCCGCAGACCGACAGCACTTACCCGGATAAAAGTGTGCTGGAAGGCCTGTTCTCCTCCTTCGGTGACGCTCCGGGCGGTTTCAAGGAAGAACTGCACGAGCTGATGTATTCCGTGGGTGGCGAATACTGGTACAATAACCAGTTTGCCGTTCGTGTGGGATACTATAATGAGCATGCCACAAAAGGCAACCGCAAGTACTTTACGGCCGGGCTTGGTGTGAAGTATGATATTTTCGGCCTGAACTTCTCTTACCTGGTGCCTTCCGGCGCCGGTATCCAGAGAAATCCGCTGTCTAACACCCTGCGCTTCACGCTTTCTTTTGATCTGTCGCGGAATGAGGAATAGCACCGTTTCTTTGCCATAAGAAATATACCATTAATAAATCCTCCGTAGCTAAGGGGGATTTATTATTTTAGCCCACCGCCGGAAAGGCGCAATTGATTTGGATTATGAGCAAACTAAGGATAGGATTAGGGGTGGATTTCCACCAACTGGTGCCGGGGCGTGACTTCTGGCTTGGAGGCGTATTGGTGCCGCACCACAAAGGTGCATTGGGGCACAGTGATGCGGACGTATTGTTGCATGCCATTTGCGACGCCATGCTGGGGGCCGCCAGCCTGGGAGATATCGGGCTGCACTTCCCGGATACGGACCAGGCATACAAGAATATCGACAGCAAGATACTGCTGGCCCGCTGCCGGGAGCTGATCGCCGAAAAGGGCTATAGCGTGGTGAATGTGGATGCCTCTCTCTGCCTGCAGGCGCCGAAGATCAAGCCATATGTGCCGCAAATGCAGGAGGTGATCGCCGCGCATATCGGGGTTACCATAGAAGATGTATCCATCAAGGCCACTACCACCGAGCAACTGGGGTTCGTGGGCCGGGAAGAGGGAGTCGTAGCCTATGCTACCGTATTGCTCGAAAAGCAGTAACCATTTATTTTTTACGTTTTACCTTTGTGCAATGGCTGAAATACAAGTTAAGATCATTAATCATTCGGATAATCCGATACCCGCATATGCTACGGCTGATGCCGCCGGCATGGACCTTCGCGCCAACCTGGACGGGCCACTGACCCTGCAGCCGATGGAACGCACCCTTGTGCCCACCGGCCTGTTCATGGAACTGCCGTCAGGTTACGAAGCCCAGATCCGGCCACGCAGCGGCCTCGCCATTAAACAGGGGCTCACGCTGCTGAACACCCCTGGCACGATAGATGCAGATTACCGTGGAGAGATCAAGATCATTATGATCAATCTGTCCGGGGAACCGCAGATCATCCGGCATGGGGACCGTATCGCACAAATGGTGGTAGCACCGTTCGTACAGGTGACCCTGCATGAAGTGAAGGAACTGAGCGAAACAGAAAGAGGGAGCGGAGGGTTCGGCCATACGGGAAAATCCTGAACATGCGTCACACTATCATCGCCATAACAGCAGGCGCCGCAATGCTGGCGGCAGCATGCGGAAGCAGCAGAAGGATTGCGTCCGTACCGGCTGCCCTGCAACAGGAGATACTGGAGCAAAGGGCGGACAGCCTCTTTTTTGCAGCCCAGCGCTCCAAAATGCTTGGCGATTATAGAACGGCCATCACGCAGTATTCCGATTATATCCGTCTCAACAAGAAGAACGCTACTGTTTTCTATGAACTGAGCCGTCTCTTTACCGAAGTGCGCAATCCCTCTTACGCACTGGGCTTTGCCCGCCGTGCTGCTTCGATGGACACTTCCAACAAATGGTTCCAGCTGGCGCTTGCGGACGCTTTCACCATGAACGAGATGTTTGACAGCGCCGCCATGGTGTACGACAAACTGATCCGCCTCAGTCCGCTGGATGAGGATCTGTTGTTCAACAAGGGGATGGCGCTTTCCAAAGGCAAGCATTATGCTGCGGCGCTGACCGTATTTGATACCCTGGAAAGCAGGGTGGGGGTGGTGGAAGATCTTTCTTACCAGCGGCAGCGCATTTTCATGCACCTTGGTATGGCGGATGAAGCGGCGGCAGAGGTCAGGAAACTGATCAGCCAGGACCCTGCTGAACTTCGTTACCGGGGCATGCTGGCCGAGATATACGAGTCCGTCGGCCGTCAGGGTGATGCCAGGAAAGTATATGATACCATCCTGCAGCAGGACCCCTATCATCCCCGCGCGCTGATTGCCATTGCCAACATGGAAAAAAGGAACGGGAATGAACCGAAATACCGTGCCTACCTGATCAAGGCATTCAACAATCCGGATTACAGTATAGACGAAAAAATATCCTTTGTATATCCGTACCTCCAGATGCTGGAAACAGATACAACAAAGCGGGATGAAGGGTTGCTGCTCACGGGGCTCATTGTGGAATCACATCCGGGTGATGCCAAAGCATACGCCCTCCGGGCGGATATGTTCTCCCAGGGTGAGATGCCGGACAGCGCGCTGGTGAATTACCGTAAAGCCCTCAGCCTGGATTCCACGCGTTTCAGCGTATGGTACCAGATGATGTGGCTGTATTCCCGTACAGATCAGCAGGATTCCCTGCTGCGTGTAAGCGATCACGTTATCGGTATCTTTCCGAAAGAATTTATGGGCTACTATTTTAACGGCCTTGCGAATTATTTCAAGCAAAGGCATGATGCCGCCATCCGCTCCCTTAACAAGGCATTGTCCATCGGCGGGGAAAGGCGTTTTGTAGCGGATGTATATGCTCTGCTGGGAGATACCTATCACGCCACCGGCCTGCACAACAGCAGCGACAGCAGTTATGATATGGTCCTCAGCCTTCGCCCGCGGGACCATCTCGTCATGAACAATTACAGCTATTACCTTTCCATGCGGGGAGATAAACTGGATAAAGCGGAACAGCTCAGCCGCCGTTCCCTGGAACTGCAGCCCGAAAGTCCAACCTACATGGATACCTACGCCTGGATACTGTTCCGGCTTGGAAGATATCGCGAAGCAAAAGAATGGATAGAAAAAGCCCTGCAACATCCGGAGGCACAGCAGGACCCGGATGTGCTGGAACACTATGGCGACATCCTTTTCAATCTCAATGAAAAGGACCGGGCCGTGGAATACTGGCAGCTGGCCAAAGCCAAAGGCGCTAATTCCATTGGCCTTGCCAGGAAAATAGCAGAGAAACGTTACATCAAAAGTGTGGACCGCTGAGCGAAACGGCCAGGGTAAGCATAAATCATGAGTTCTAAATGAAGCAGAAAAGAGTACTACAGATTGTTGCATGTTTGGTAAGCCTGGCACTATTCTCCTGCCGATCTACCCGTACCATTACACGCGCAACTTTCCCCTCAGATACTACCGCCGTGAGCACGGATTCCCTCAGCGGGGAAAAAGAAAGCGCCCTCGCAAGGTCCATTCTCGAAAAAGTGAATGCCAACCGTATGGAATTCAGAACGTTCACCGCTGAACTGAAAATGGATTATGAGGATGATAAAGGGAAGAAGATGAATAATCTGGGCGTGAATATCCGCATGATGTATGACAGCGTGATCTGGGTAAGGGTATCCGGCCCCCTGAATGTGGAAGGCGCCAGGGTGCTCATTACGAAAGACAGCATCAAGATCGTCAATCGCCTGGAAGGCACGGTTACACTCCGCAGCACCAGCGAGGCACAGGAGCTGCTGAAGCTTGGCACGGATTTCAAAACGTTGCAGGACCTCATCGTCGGCAACCCCGTTTTCCTGTCCGATTCCATCTCCAATATTGTTACGACGCAATCCGTTATATCGTTTGCATCCGTTCAGGAAGATGTGACCAGCCTTTTCAACGTCTTTGCGGATGACTACGTGCTGCAGCAATGCAAGATCACGGAAAAGGACGATGACAGTGATACCCCGCGCACCGGAGAACTGACCTATGGCGATCATAAAACCGTGAATGGCCGCAAGTTCGCCTTTCAGCGCAGGATATACGCGGAAGACAAGAGCGTGGTGAAAGTTGCGCTGGACTTTAAAAAGGTGGAGTTCGACAATGAACAGACCTTCCCCTTCCCCATTCCCGCCCGTTATACACGGGAGTAAGCAATTTCGTAGTATATTTAACGTTATAAAACATCACTAAACATCAAAATGGTGCATTTGAAAAAGTTTATCCCTGTTTTGTTGCTGATGCTGCTGGCATTGACGCCTGCCGTTCTGAACGCTCAGAACAACCAGCCTACGCGGGAAGAACTGGAGCAGCGGAAAAAGGAACTGCAGAAGGAGATGGACGCTGCTCAGGCCATGCTGAATGAAACGAAAAAGTCAAGCAAGGAAAGCCTGGCGCAGTTGCGGGCGCTCCGGAACAAGCTGGACCTGCGCAGCAGAATGATCCGCAATATCAATGACGAGATCAGGTTAATCAACAGAGATATCAATGCCGCGCTGCAGGATGTGAAAACACTGGAGCGGGACCTGGATACGCTCAAGCAGCAGTATGCGCAACTGATCGTATCCGCCTACAAGAACCGCAGCTCGTATGCCATGCTCAACTTCATCTTCTCGGCAGACAGCTTCAATGACGCCATCAAACGTTATCAGTATCTCAAGCAATACCGGGAATTCCGGAGCCGCCAGGCCGGCAATATCCTGGAAACCCAGGAGCAGCTGAAGCTGAAAGTAAAGAACCTGGAAGAGCAGCGGAAGAAACGTTCCTCAACCCTGCTGACCGAGCAGGAGCAACGTACCATCCTGGAGAAGGACAGGAAAGAAAAAGATGAAGTGGTCTCCAAGTTGAAAGGAAGAGAGAAAGAACTGCTGGCAGACATCAGTCAGAAGAAAAAAGACCAGAAGAAAGTACAGGACGCCATCCGTGCCGTGATCCGCAAGGAAATTGAAGATGCGCGGAGAAAAGCCGCCGCTGAGGAACTGGCCCGCAAAAAGGCCGCAGAAGCCGAGCGCAAGCGGAGGGAAGAAGAAAGGAGGCGTGCTATTGCCGCTGCCAACGAAGCAGCAAAGAATAATAATAATGCCACGGCAAACGTAAACATACCGCCACCGGTGGTGGACAAACCGGCGCCCGAGCCGGAGGAACCGGCCAAACCCACCAGGGTGATCAATGTGCTGGAAGCCACGCCGGAAGCCGTAGCCCTATCGGATAATTTTGAAGCCAACAAAGGAAAGATCCCCTGGCCCATAGAATCCGGCATCATCCTCAGTTTCTTCGGCAAACAGAAGAATGCGGACATGGAAAGGATCACCGAAGAAAACGACGGCATCCTCTTCGGCACCAGGCGGGGAGGCAATGTGAAAGCCGTATTTGAAGGAGAGATACGCAGGGTATTCTCGGTACCGGGTGCGGGATATGTGGTGATGATCCGGCACGGCCAGTACTTTACCAACTATATCGGTCTGCAGAATATCCAGGTGAAATCAGGGGATAAGGTAAGGACCGGGCAGGTGATCGGCACCGCCAGGTCCAATGAAGATGACAGCGCAGGGGTGGTCGAGCTGCAGATCTATAAAGGGCAGTCGTTGCAGAATACGAACATCTGGATCAAACGGTAAGAGACACAACAGGATATAAAGCAGGAGGGGGTGTATCAATAATCTGATACATCCCCTCCTGCTATGCGGTATTCGATAGTATTCGTTTACTTTATCGCGCCAGTGGATTTCCGCTGCATGACAGCGGCCGTATGCAGCTGCGCCTGCTGCAATACCATATCATACAGCGCTTCATATTGCGGGATGATATTATCGATATGGAAGCGCAGCGCCTGGTTCAGCGCGCCTTTGCGGAGACGGGCCAGCAATTGTTCGTCCTGCAATATCCTGATGGCATTGGCGGCCATCGTGTCTACATCCCCTACAGCGCTGCTGTACCCTGTCTGCCCGTCGATATTGATCTCGGGAAGGCCGCCGGCATTGGAAGAAAGCACCGGTACCTCGGAAGCCATCGCCTCCAGCGCTGCCAGGCCGAAGCTTTCATACTCGGAAGGCAGCAGGAACAGATCACTGATAGACATCACGTCCTCCAGTTGCTCCTGTTTGCCAACGAAGCGGATATCGTCGCAAAGGCCCAGTTCCCGGCACATACATTCAATGGCCGGCCTGTCTGGCCCGTCGCCCACCAGCAGAAGCTTTGCCGGTATTGCCTCGCGCACCTTCGCGAACACCTTTACCACATCCGGCACCCGCTTTACTTTGCGGAAGTTGGAGACGTGGAGGAGAATCTTTTCCCCCTCCGGCGCAATGGCCTGCCGGAAATGCGGCAGTTCCCGGCGGCGGAAGCGGCTGGTATCCACGAAATTGTAGATCACCGATATCTCTTTTTCGATGTCGAACGATTTGTAGGTCTCCTCCCGCAGGTTGTTGGACACGGCCGTGATGGCATCCGATTCATTGATCGAAAATGCCACTACCGGCGCATAGGTCTTATCCCGGCCTACCAGCGTAATATCCGTGCCGTGTAATGTTGTGATGAACGGTATATGCTTTCCCTGCTTGGCAACGATCTGTTGTGCCAGGTAGGCAGTGGACGCATGGGGAATGGCATAATGCACATGCAGCAGGTCCAGTTTCTGGTTCAGTATAACATCTACCATGGTGCTGCTCAGCGCGCTCTCATATGGCGGGAAATCAAAGAGCGGATAAGTGGGCACCTGTACTTCATGATAATAAATATTGGCGTGAAACGCGTTTAAGCGAACGGGTTGCTGATAGGTGATGAAATGTACCATATGTCCCTTATCTGCCAGTGCCTTTCCCAGTTCCGTAGCCAGCACACCACTACCCCCGTAGGTAGGGTAGCAAACGATTCCTATGCGCATCCGTAAAGTGGATTTTGTGAGACGCTAAGGTAAGTAATTTACCCGCATGACGGTATTGCCCTCTGTCATCCCACCTTCATTTGGGGTTGAGTGGCAGATTGATTAGTTTAGCTCAAAATCTATATCGCTACATGAGAAAGCCGCTTTTAATATGGATCGCCTGTTGCATGGCCCTGTTCTCCTATGCACAGCAGGGCGATTCCCTGACCATCCGCGGGATCGCAGACGAAATATTAACAAATAGTAAAGCCTATGAAAACCTCCGGGTGCTGACCAAGACCATCGGCGGCCGCCTGGCCGGTTCCCCCCAGATGGTCAAAGCCGAGTTATGGGGAGAGGCTGCGCTGCGCGATGCCGGTGCGGAACGCATCTTCCGGCAGGAATGTATGGTGCCGCACTGGGTGAGGGGTGAAAAGGAGCAGGCCCGCATCATCAGCAACCGCCGGGATTTTATTCCGCCCCTCAATGTTATTGCCCTCGGCAATTCCGTAGGCACGGGCCCGGAGGGGGTGACCGCGCCGGTGATGGAAGTACGGTCTTTCGAAGAGCTGGAAAGGCGGAAAGACGAGGTTAAAGGGAAGATCGTGTTCTACAATTACCCTTTCAACCCGCGGTTTATCAAAACCTTCTATTCCTACGGCGATGCCGTACGCTATCGCGGCCAGGGGCCAAGCCGGGCCGCCAGATACGGCGCCGTGGGAGTGATCGTACGGTCCATGACCCATGGTACGGACAATCACCCGCATACCGGCGGTACCCACTATAACGATTCCTTCCCGAAGATCGCCGCCGTAGCTATCGGTCTGCATGATGCGGAGCGCCTCAGCAAACGGATCGCCGGAGATGCCAGCGCAAAGGTCTTCCTCCGCACCACCTGCGAAATGCTGCCGGATACCATCGGGCATAACATTATCGGTGAGCTGCGCGGCAGTGAGTTCCCGGACGAATATATCACTGTTGGCGCCCATCTCGATTCATGGGATAATTGTGAAGGCGCGCATGATGACGGTGCGGGCTGTGTGCAGTCGATAGAGTTGCTGCGGGCCTTCAAAAAGCTGGGCATCCGCCCCAAACGCACTATCCGCATTGTATTGTTCGCCAATGAAGAGAACGGCACCCGCGGCGGCCGGAAATATGCGGAGCTGGCGAAAGCCAATGGGGAGCAGCACCTTTTTGCCCTTGAAAGCGATGCCGGCGGATTTACGCCCAGGGGGTTCATGTTCGAAATGGAAGATGCCCGCCGTGAAAAGGTGAAGCGCTGGGCGCCGCTGTTCCTGCCTTACGGCATCTATGATTTTGACGAAACCGGCGGCGGAGTGGATATCGGTCCCCTGCACCGCGAACTCGGTACACCGGTATCTGAACTTTCGCCCGACTCCCAACGTTATTTTGATATCCATCATGCCGCCTCCGATGTTTTCGAAGCCGTTAACAAACGCGAACTGGAGATGGGAGCAGTGGCCATGAGCGCATTGATATACCTGATTGACAAATACGGTTTATAGCACTATTATGAGAAGATTCGTATTCATTGTTGTCTTCATTCTCATCGCCATTTTCGGCATATTTTTCCTGTACCGCTATTACTTCGTCTTCGGCCGGGGTGCAAAGGCCGGTGAGCTGAACTTCTTTGTACAGAAAGGCTACGTCTGGAAAACATATGAAGGGAGGCTGATACAGACCGGCTTCAAGCCGCAGAACCTCGGCGGCGTACAGTCCAACGAGTTCGAGTTTTCCGTTACCGATGAAAAGGTAGCGCAGCAGCTGATGAGCAGCAGCGGAAAGGTCCTGGAGCTGCATTACAAGGAATACCTCGGTGCGCTGCCCTGGCGCGGCATGAGCACTTTCATTGTGGACAGCATCATTTCCGTGACCGATCCGGCAACGGGGAAGAGAGTGGCCTTTTAGCCCGCGGAAAGCGTCCCGCGGCCATGGTTGCATACGGGCCAGTGCGGAATCTACCCGGCATATAACAAAAAGATCGCGGGCCGTTTGTGAAAATCTGCCCCCGTTTGCTTTTTCCATTGCGCGACAGTCTGGGTGCGGATATATTCCGTGGGGGCCGTCAGGTCCGCCGCCACGCATAACAGTGTATTGTCCTTACAGTTGGCCAGAATGTCTTTGAGCACCTGGTTGTTCCGGTAAGGCGCTTCAATGAATAACTGGGTCTGCGATTTTCGGGCGGATGTGGCTTCCAGTTCCCGGATAGCCTGCGCGCGTTCAAGCGGTTTTACCGGCAGATATCCCGAGAACTGGAAATGCTGGCCGTTCATACCGGATGCCATCAGGGCCAGCAGCATCGAATTGGGGCCTACGAGCGGCACCACCGTTGCGCCCAGGCTGTGTGCTGTTTGCACCACCAGCTGCCCCGGGTCCGCAATGGCCGGGCATCCCGCTTCGCTGATCACGCCTATGTGTTTCCCCTCCTGCAGGAATTTCCGCGCCAGCGCAAGGTCCGGCGGATGATGCTCATTCATCGGCAGCAGCTGCAGGGCATCAATATCAATATTTTTATCCAGCGCTTTCAGAAAACGCCGCGCTGTGCGCTCGTTCTCCACATAAAAAATGCGGAGCCGCCGCACCGTATCCGTGATATAGGCCGGCAGGGAAAAAAGAGCGTCAGCGCTGAGCACGGTTGGGATGAGATATACTTTACCGGGCTGGCTCATCAGGGAGATTTTGTTGTTGCAAATGAATGGTAGCGGCAATAACGGCGTAACAGGGCGCCAGCACCCAGCCGATCACCGGAATGAACATCATCAGGTAGAAGACCAGGCCGTTGCCGAGGGCCATCCCCTTATGCTGCCCGATATAGGTTATGCTTTGCCCCATCGTCCACCTGCGGCGCTCAAAGCTGTAATCCATCATCGAAAAACCGAAATAGTAACACTCCACGAACAGCGCGATCAGCGGCGTCAGCCAGCCGAGAATGGGAACAAAGGCCAGGACGGCAATGATCAGCATGAAAACGGTCTGATAGAGCAAATTGCGCAGCGACAATTTGATGCCGCGCAGTACATCCTGCAACAGTTGTGAAAAAGAAAAGGGGAAATCCCTGTTATGCAGAATGGCTTCCGTTTTTTCAGACAGGTAAGCAAACACCGGCGAGCCAACGATCAGGAAAAGATACTTGAAGAACGAAAAATACATGATCAGAAATACGATCCGCACCGTAAAACCCACCAGCAGAAAGAGGAAATTCACCCATCCGTTCTGCAGCTCTTCCATCCACACCTTCAGCGTCAGCAGGTTCAGCACATAATCAATGAATACCCCCGAATAATCCCAGACGAAATAAATGCCGGTAACGAAAAGTATGCAATAGATGATGCCCGGCACGTAGATCCACTTCCACAGCCGGTGCTGTGTAATGAATTGATGCGCTTTGGCGTATGATTGTATCGCCCCGAGTACCTCTCTTAATGAAAACAACAGTTCTCCTTTTTAGTATGACAGAAAACAGGCATGCAGCAATACACCTGTGAATATTGCATGTAACGAAGCGAAATTAATAATATTTTGCAGCATGGCTAAACTGAACAGTGCTTTTTATGAGCGGGCAGATGTTTTGAAGATAGCGCAGCAACTGCTTGGAAAGTTGCTGGTCACGGAGATCGGCGGTGTGCGTACATCCGGGAGGATAGTGGAAACGGAAGCCTATGCCGGGGCAACGGACCGTGCCTCGCATGCCTGGAACAACCGCCGTACCCGCAGAACGGAAACGATGTATGCCGCAGGCGGATTGGCCTATGTGTATCTCTGCTACGGTATTCATCATCTTTTCAATGTGGTCACCAATCAGCGGGATATTCCGCATGCGGTGCTTGTACGTGGACTGGAGCCTGTGGACGGGATTGGAACGATGTTGTGGAGATGCGGCAAACAACGGCTGGATACCACGCTCACTGCGGGGCCCGGCAGCCTGTCGAAAGCCCTGGGCATTACCACGGCGCTGACCGGGGAAAGCCTGTCCGGCGATGTATTGTGGATCGAAGATGCGCCGGTTCTGCCGCGGTCGCAGATCGTCAGCGGCACACGTGTTGGCGTGGCGTATGCACGGGAAGATGCTTACCTTCCCTACCGTTTTTCCGTTAAAGGGAACAAGTGGGTGAGCAAAGGCAAAGGGTTGTAGCGAACGCTAGAATTTCGGGCAAAGTGTTCTGTTCCTGTTGTTCTCGTTTTTCGTGCGGATATATATCACCGATAATTCCATGCCTCCGCGGTAATTGGAGGCGGGTTTGAGGGTGGATACGTTCAGGTCGTACGAAAGGCCCACCTTGATGCTGTTGAATTCAAGGCCCAGATAAGGATTCACCGCATCTTTCATACGGTACCAGGCACCGAGATAGAAGATGGTAGGCGCATCCTGCATATCATTGAGCATAAACCCGTAAGCGCCGCCAAAAGTGGTTTCCGTGGCCTGGTTCTGCCGCATGTAGTGCGCGCTGATGTGAATGCGGTTACTGCCGTTCACGGGAAAAGAACCGCCGCCATGTACGGTATAACGGTAGCTCAGCCGGTTATTGTCCTGCCCCAGGAATGTTTCCGTGGGCTGGGTAAAGTGATAGTAGGATACGCCCATGTAGAGATTGGACGATTCACCTACCAGGCCGCTATATAGCAAACCCACATTATAATCAAGATAAGAGATATTCGGTGAAACGATGTTCTCATTGCTGGGCAGGGAAGGGTCGTAGCCGTTATCGCCGATCTGGTTCTCGAACTCCAGTTTGCTCTGATCTATCCTTTTCTGCACCCAGGCCGCCTGTACACCGAGGCCCAAGGTGTGATTGCCTTCCACATCCAGCCCTTTGTGGTACGCCGTACTGAGGCCAACGTAGTTGGATGTAAGCGCGCCCGCGCCGGTTTTATCATACAGGGCCAGTATGCCCACTCCCCAGGTATCCGTATAAGAGATCACGTTCTTCAATATGCCGAAGTCAGCTGACATGGTACCGGTAATATAAGGAGAAGCGATGCTGCGCCATTGTGACCGGTAGTTGCCGGCAAGACGGAGGTCTCCGGAAAAGTAGCCGGTAAAGGCCGGGTTCAAAGTGAGCGGTGACGCGAAAAACTGCGTAAAATGCGGGTCCTGTGCTTTAGCAGGACTCAAGGCAACATAAAGGGCTATGGTTAATAGGAGTAGAGCTTTTTTCATTACTTCTCGGTTAAAGCATATAGGGACACTATACAACGTGAAGGTACAAAACTAATTTCATATTTCAAATTAAATCTATATAACGTAAAGCCGCCATAGTAAGCCATTATAAAAGATTTAAAATGTGTGATGTAGATTAAAAACGCGCTGAAGGTCTCCGGTTGATGCTTCTGCATAACGCCACGATGCACAAAATATTGTGACGAATCCCGATTTTATAACGTTCGTTCGGATGGTTTTGTTACTGCTGCAGTTTCGGCCCGAATGCCAGGTCGCCGGCATCCCCGAGGCCTGGCACGATGTAGCCTTTTGCGGTAAGTTCGTCGTCGATATCGCCCGTCCATATGCTGATGTTGGCGTCTGCGTTCCGCTGTACATACTCAATGCCGATGGTGCAGGCAATGGCGGTTACGATATGGATATGCGCCGGTTTCCCGAAGGTCTGCAAATGCACGATGGTATTCACGAGGGAGGCGCCGGTGGCCAGCATGGGATCAGAGATGATCAGCACCTGGTCGTCCAGCGGAGGGCAGGAAACATATTCCAGGCTGATCTCGAAAGTCCCGTCCCGGTTATGTTTCCGGTAGGCGGAGATGTAGGCATGGTCCGCTTTATCGAAATAGTTCTGCAGGCCCTGATGGAGGGTGAGCCCTGCCCGGAGGATGGTCCCCAGCACCGGCTGTTGCTTCAATACCCGGCAGTTCGCAGTTCCCAGCGGGGTCTGTACTTCCTTGTCCGTGTACGTGAGTGTTTTGCTGATCTCGTAAGCCGCTACTTCACCCAGCCTTTCCAGGTTCCGCCTGAAGCGCATCCGGTCCGTCTGTATATCCGCATCCCTGATCTCGCTGACCCAATCCCCGATCAATGAATTGGTTTCACTCAAATTGATTATCATAAGCCCTGCCTTTTTGCTGAGCCAAAATACCACTTTATTTTGATAGGGCCGATGTTTGGCGGGGATTTTCAAAAGATCATTTCACGGCCACGGCTTCCTGCAGCAGCTTCGCCTTTTTCACCAGCTGGATGAACTCCGCGCGGTATCCTTCGGGGTCCTGCCCTTTGGCGCCCGCAGCCAGCGCAATGATGCCGTCGTAATTCGCGCTTCCGCTGAACTCGCTGTTGCGCAGCAGCATGCCGAATTGGGCAACCGCAGCCGCCAGGCGCAGATCTTCCGGGCTTTGTGTTATGGCTGTTGCGCGGGTGGATTGCACCTTTTCCAGCAGCCGGCTTTTGTTGCCGTCCGGGGCTTTATAGCGCATTTTTACGGTGAAGGCTTCGTGTTCCGCGGCCCCGGTGTTCCGCACCGGCCTGGTTTCCTGGTATTTGAGCGGGTCCACCGTGCTTCCCCGTGGCATGGGGGCGGTCACCGGCACGATCTCATACAGGGCCGTAACCGTATGCCCCGCGCCCATATCGCCCGCATCTTTTTTGTCGTCATTGAAATCCTCATCATTCAGCAGGCGGTTCTCATACCCAACTAACCGGTAAGCCCGTACGAATTTTGGATTGAACTCCACCTGCAGTTTTACATCTTTCGCAATGGTAAAGAGCGTTCCGCCGAACTCGGTCACAAACGTGCGGCGGGCCTCCTCGTAATTATCGATGTAGGCATAGTTGCCGTTTCCTTTATCCGCCAGTGTTTCCAGCTTGTTATCCTTGTAATTGCCCATGCCGAAACCGAGCACGGAAAGGAAGATGCCTTTTTCCCGTTCCTGCTCAATGATGCGCTGCAGTTCGCCATCACTGGAAGGACCTACGTTGAAATCTCCGTCCGTAGCAAGGATCACGCGGTTGTTGCCTTTGGGGATGAAGTGTTTCATTGCTGTGGCATAGGCCAGCCGGATGCCCTGCCCGCCTGCTGTGGAACCGCCGGCGGAGAGGTTTTCCAGTGCATCAATGATCTTTGTTTTATGCGCTCCTGAAGTGGGGGGCAGTATCAGCCCCGCCGCGCCTGCATACACCACGATCGCTACCCGGTCCTGCGGCCGCAGCTGCTGCACCAGCACTTTGAAGGCCTGCTTCACCAGCGGCAGCTTATTGTCCGCGTCCATAGAACCGGATACATCCAGCAGGAAAACCAGGTTGGATGCGGGGAGGTCATTTACCGGCACCTTTTTACCCTGTAATGCCACACGCGCCAGCAGATGATCTTTGTTCCAGGGGCAGGCCGTCATGTCCGTATGAATAGCCACGGGATCACTGTTGACGGGCGCGGGGTAGGCATAATCGAAGTAATTGATCAGCTCTTCCACCCGTACAGCATCAGCCGGTGGCAACAATCCCCGGTTGAGCATCTGGCGCACCTGGGAATAGGAGGCCCGGTCCACATCCGCAGAAAAAGTGCTGAGGGGCTTGTTTTTCACCTGGAAAAACCCGTTTTCATTGATGGGGCTGTAATCATTGGTATTGTAGCGGGGAGGAGGGGGCGCAACGGCAAACGATACGCTTCTTGTTGTCTTGCTGGCCATGGCGGTCACCACGCGGTTTTCCCTTTTCCCGGCATAACCGGTCACCACAACTTCGCTTAACGGTGTTTGCAGGGTATGCAGGGGAATGATAAAGCTGCCATCGTGTATCGAAAAACGTTTTTCCGCAGGCTGGTAACCCAGGTACTGCACCCGTACGGTAAAGGAATCCAGCGGGATGGTAAAAACGAAACGCCCTGCAATATCCGTAGCGGCGGTTTGTTTCGTTTCCCTGATCACCACCTGCGCAGAAGGCAGGGGGTAATTACCGGCAGCGTCCACAACAACGCCGGTGATGGTCTTTTTCTGCTGCGCGGCAACACCCAGTGTAAAGAGGACGCAGAGCAGCAATACAGCTAACTTTTTCATGAGAGCAGGATTTGATTACAGCAACAGGATGCATCAGGGGGCAGGTATTCCATAAAATATTTTTTCATCCCGTTATCTTTGCAAAAATTTGCAGCATGGTATATAATGTAATAGGCTTGATGTCAGGGAGTTCGCTGGATGGGCTGGATATTGCTTTTGTGGAGCTGACGGAAGTGCGCGGGGTATGGACCTACGTGATCGAAGCCGCGGAATGCATTCCGTATGATGACAAGTGGAAGGAAGACCTGCGATCGGCCGTGAACATGAATGCCCGTGACTACATGTTGCTGCATGCCGCATACGGACATTATACCGGAGCGCAGGTGAAGGCGTTCATTGCCCGCCATCAGCTGGATCACCGCGTACATTTTATTGCATCGCACGGCCATACTGTTTTTCATATGCCGCAAAACCGCATGACGGCGCAGTTGGGGGACGGCGCAGCCATCGCCGCGGTCACCGGTCTGCCCGTGATCAGCGATCTCCGTGCCATGGATGTGGCTTTAGGCGGACAGGGTGCTCCCATTGTGCCCATCGGCGAGCAATTGCTGTTCGGGGGATATGATTACTGGCTGAACATCGGCGGCATCGCCAACCTTTCCGCAAAGCACGGCGATACTTTCCACGCATTTGATATTTGTCCCGCCAACCGCGTGCTGGACGCCCTGGCCTCGGCGCTCGGCAGGCCTTATGATGAGAACGGGGACCTGGCTTCGGGCGGGGTGGCCGACAATGCCCTGCTGGAAGCGCTGAACAGCCAGCCCTACTATGCACAAACATTTCCGAAATCCCTGGCCAATGATTTTGGTACGGATGTGATACTGCCGTTGATCGGGCAGCACAGCTTGTCCGTACAGGGTAAACTGCGCACCTATGTAACGCATATTGCACAGCAGGTAGCAGCGGGTGCAGCCCTCGTATCTGAAGGGGAGACAGCCGGCAGGAAATTGCTGATCACCGGCGGCGGGGCCTTTAACCGCTTCCTGGTGCTGCAGATACAGGAATTGCTGGAAGCCGCGGGTATCACCGTGATCGTGGCGGATGAGCAGACGGCTGCTTACAAGGAAGCGCTGGTGATGGCCCTTATCGGGGCGCTGCGCTGGCGTCAGCAAACCAATGTATTGTCTTCCGTTACCGGCGCTTCGCGCGATAGCGTGAACGGTACGTTATGGCTCGGCGAAGGCTGAGGTAAAGGCAAAAGTATCGCCGTCGAATAACCCCTTGTCGCTGAGTTTCAGGTGAGGGATCACCAGCAGCGCCATAAAGGAAAGCGTCATGAAAGGAGCATCCAGCCCGCTGCCCAGCGCTTTGGCCGCCGCGTCAAGCTCACTGTAGGATGCCGCAGTCCGGTATCCGTCTTCCGCACTCATCAGTCCCGCTACGGGCAAAGCCAGTACTTTGCTGTCAGTCCCGTTATATACAGCAATCCCGCCGTTGTTCCTGACAAGCAGGTTCACCGCTTCGCAGATGCTTTCATCATCCACGCCCACGGCAATGATATTATGGCTGTCATGCGCTACGGTGGAAGCAATGGCGCCTTTCTTCAGGCCGAAATGCCGGATGAAGCCCATGGACACGGGAGCGTTGTGGTAGCGGTTCACCACGGCTATTTTGAGCGTATCCGTTCCCGTATCACTGTCGATCGCTCCGTTCTCTGCCGTCAGTGTGGCTTTCAGGGCATTGGTGATCAGCTGGCCTTCCAGCGCTTCGATCACTTTTACCGTTGCCTGCTTTCCTTCGCAGGGAATGCGGAAGTCCGCCGGTGTCAGCGGATCGCAATGGAACTGGTTGATGGTTTGTATGGGAACGGAATTGATGAGAGATCTGCCGTTTTCGGCAACCGCTTCTCCGTTGATAAAAGTCCGCATGACCTGAAATTCCTCCAGGTTGTTGACGATGATAAAATCCGCCGGATCTCCTTCCCGCAGCAGGCCCACCGGCATATTATAATGCACAACCGGGTTGATGCAGGCCGCCTGGAGGATGTTGTACAGGTCGTGTCCTTTGGCCAGCGCCCGTTTCACGAGCACGTTGATATGCCCTTCCACGAGATTGTCCGGATGCTTGTCATCACTGCAGAACATCACCATTCGGGGATGGGAGGAGATGAGGGGGGAGAGCGCTTCGAAGTTCCTTGCGGCGCTGCCTTCGCGGATGAGGATATGCATGCCGTGCTGGAGTTTGTCCAGCGCTTCTTCGAGGGTAAAGCATTCGTGGTCTGTGCTGATGCCCGCCCGGATGTATTTTGCGGCATCCGCGCCCCGGAGGGCGGGAGCGTGGCCATCCACCGGTTTGTTATATCGTTTTGCCGCCGCTATTTTGGCCATGACCTCCGGATCTTCGTGTAATACACCCGGATAATTCATCATTTCAGAAAGGTAATAGATATCGTTTCGTTGGAGGAGTTTTTCCACATCTCCGGCATTGATGGCCGCGCCGGCGGTTTCAAAGCCAGTGGCCGGCACGCAGGAAGGAGCGCCGAAACAGCATTTGAAGGGCACCTGTGCGGCATTGTCCAGCATATATTCCACCCCTTTGACGCCCAGTACATTGGCGATCTCGTGGGGATCCGAAATGGTGGCCACCGTACCGTGGCAAACCGCCAGCCGGGCGAACTCGGAGGGAACAAGCATGGAGCTTTCCACGTGTACATGCGCGTCTGTGAAGCCCGGCAGGATGTACTGCTGCGGTACCGCAGCGCCGGCAGGCGCGATATTTGTGATACGGCCATCGGCAACGGTCACTACGGCGGGGAAGGTCCTTCTGCCGGGAATGTCCACCAGGTGGCCGGCAACCTCGAATTGTTTCATCTGTCAATAGTTGAACGTAAAACTCGGCAAAAACCGTCAAAAGTCTTTGCTATTATCATTAAAAAGATACATTTGTATCGGATAACAATTAAATCATCTTTTTTATGAGGAAACTTAGCATGTTAACCCTATCCCTCGCCCTGGTAGCGTTAACGATCACCACAAAGGCACAGACGATCGATGAAGTGGTCGGCAAACATATTGAGGCCATGGGTGGCGCGGACAAGATCAAGGCAGTCAAATCCCAGTCTACAGAAGGAACCATGGAGATACAGGGAATGGAGTTCCCGTTCAAGACCTGGAGTGTGCACAATACGGCCATGCGTATTGATTTTGATGCGATGGGCACAACCAATACCCAGGTTGTATCCACCAGCGGCGGCTGGATGTTCATGCCCGTACAGCAGCAGCAGGCCCCTGTTGATTCCGATCCGGAAACCGTGAAAGAAGCCGCGTCGGAGCTGGACCTTACCGGGGAACTGTTCGACTACAAGGCCAAAGGCCATACGGCAGAGCTGATCGGCAAGGAAACCCTCGAAGGGCAGGAGCTTTACAACATCAAGTTCACCCGCAAGAACGGTACGGTAAGCACGATACTGATGGATGCCGGCACCTACCTGATCAACAAGAGGATCACCAACAAGAACATCCAGGGGCAGGAAGTGGAGATCACGGAGGTATTGAGCAATTACAAGAAAACGGAAGACGGCTACACTTATGCCGCTACCATTGAGCAGTTGCCGATGGGTATGAAGATGAATTTCGGGAAGTATGCATATAACCCCGTCATTGATGTGAAGATGTTTGAGAAGCCGGCGGCTGAATAAATATATTGGGTGTGATGCCTGAAAGCCCCTCGCTGCGGTGAGGGGCTTCGTTTTTTAATGATAAAATAGTCGTAACTTACTGCATATGAAATCCAGAAAAGCGAAAACAATACGTATTGCTGCGAACCAGACTCCCCGTTCGCGTGGGGTGCATGAGGAGGATCTGAGTGCAATGGAGGAATTCATGGACCGTTCATTCTTCAGGGAGATCGGCATCAAGGCAGCTACCAACGCTGTTAATGAAAATAAAGCGATGGGGATACCGGTTACCTTTCTGCAGGATGATTGGGTAGTGAGAAGAATGCCGGAAGGAAACATCGAGAAAGTAACCCGCGTATCCGGTTCGGACAGGATAAAGTACAGGCAATTAAAGAAAGGAACCGTGTTACATGTTAAAAGAACAGCACACTAGGCGGATGCGTGTTTTTGCCGGTCCCAACGGGTCGGGGAAAAGTACGATCATCAAGGAAATTCAGAAGAGATATAAAACCGGTGTGTATATCAATGCGGATGACATTGAGAAGTCCGCCAGAGAAAAAGGCTTCGTCAATCTTGGCGACTATGGGTTGGAAGCTACCCCGGATTCATTCAACACCTACCTGCAACACTCCACACTTTTCGCTAAAGCCCGGCAGGAGGGCTATCAGATCGACCTGACATTCTCGGATAATGTGATAAGAATTATGGAGAGCACCAATTCGTATGAAGCGGCCCTGATTGCCGACTATCTGCGGAATCTGCTGATCGGAAAAATGGAAACCTTCTCCTTCGAGACCGTCATGTCCCATTCATCCAAACTGGAAACTTTCAGAAAAGCACATGAGGCGGGATTCAAGATATATCTGTATTATATCGCCACAGAGTCCCCGGATATAAGTGTACGCAGAGTGGAAGAACGCGTCAAAAAAGGCGGCCATCCCGTACCTCCTGAAAAGATCGTTGAGCGGTATGTACGGTCGCTCGAACTGCTCAGTGACATGATCCCGTATTGTCACCGCTGTTTTATATTCGATAACTCACTTGATACCGGTTACCGGCTTATTCTCGATGTTGAGGATGGCGAACGGGTAACGGTACAGACAGAGGATGCCATTCCTATGTGGACAGATATCTATCTTTTGCAGAAACTGGGGATATGATCCGCCGGTTCATGAATACCGCTTCAACATATCTTCCGCTTCCTGCTTCAGCCGGTCCGCCAGGTGCTGCGGTTCCAGCACTTTTACTCTTCCTCCCGCACTGAGCAGGAGCATGATCAGTTCATGATTGACCACGATCTGCAAGCCTATCCGGCATTCCTCTTCATCATCTTTCAGAATGGTCTGGGAGGGATGGAGCGGTTGTGTTTTTACATATTTGCCCTGATGGGGGGTGTAGGATAATACGATGTTCTCCGGTTGCCCTTCGGTGACGGTGATGCCGATGGCATGCTGGAAATAGCTGGCATCATCGAAATTCTTTTCATCGAAATGCTTGTTGGTAGGCCATATCTGTACGATACGGTCCAGCGCAAAGGTAAGCACGGTGCCGCCTTTTGCTTTCTGGCTTTTGCCGATAAGGTAAAAGCGGTGGTTGTATTCCCGGAGGTGGTAGGGCTCTACCCAGTGCTCCTTGGGCTCACTGCGGTCGAAACTCTGGTAGGCAATGCGGATCACTTCCAGTTCCTTGATGGCGTCCACGATCTCGGGGATCAGTTCAGCGCCTTTGTACTGGCTGCCGCGGCTGAATTTGATGAGGCCCCGGTTCTCCAGTTCCTGGCGGTTCATTTTCAGGCTGGCGGCTATTTTGAGGATGGCGTCTTCAAAGCGCTGGATCACCGGCAGGCTGCGGAACTGTTCCAGTATGCCGATGGCAACTTCCAGCCCCTGCAGGTCCGCTTCGTCAATAGGGCTGCTGCTGATGGAGAAGTTCTCGTCCTCATACCGGTAAGCTTTGGAGCTGCGGTCATACTTTATCGGGGCGAAATAACTCAGCTCAGGGGCATTGCGCATGTCCTCGATATCCTTTTGAATGGTGCGCACGGCCACCGAATCGTCCATTTTATCAGATACATACTTTACCAGGTCATCCAGCGTGGGCTTTGGCAGGCGTTTGTTGCGCAAACGTTCATCTATCCAGCGGTACCGGGAAAGGGCATCTTTATTCTTGGGCATGTGGCTGCATTTGGTAGGGCGTAAAAATAAACATTTTTGCTACGCAGATCCCTTGCGTTCGGCCATGATATTTTCGTATCGTTAAAAATTCACAGCGCAACCGGGCGTAAAAAGCAAGGTGCCGCTCAATAAACGAAAAGGTAAACATTTGACGCATGAAAAAGGTATCTGTAAACATCGCAAGAGAAAAGGAAGTCACCGCTATTAAAGTTGGACAGATCATCCTGGACGATTCACATTACCTGACCTGCTGGGGTTATCTGGAAACAGCGGAAGGTTGGCGGAAATGTGATTTTGTAACTAACTACGATGTGCTGAACACGATGCTGCGGGCCATCGAGGATAAGAGTGAAGCGGTGCAGATGGCCATTGTGCAGCAGCTGGAATGTATGGGTGATAAACCGGAAATGATTGATTTTGAGGCACAACTGGGTGAAGCGGTGCTGTTCGATAACCTGCGTTTCCACCTGACCAGCCCCCGGTTCGATGGTTTTGAAGCGGACCTGGACGATGCCGCCGGCAGCTGTTTTTATATCCGAAAGGCAGAACCCTGCACCCGGGCGGAGGCCTTTGAGCATAAAGTTGACCAGTGCATGCAGACGCTGGGTAAACATTACGAGTTGTATCTGGGCTACCTGGAGCTGGATTTTGATGAAGAGGCAGCCCGGCAGCATGCGGATCTGGGTGATGACATGAAATACACCCTTGCCTACCATGCCTGGAAACAACTGTCCGGCCGATAGTGATAGCCTGATAAACCTGGAAACAACAGTTTACCCGCCAGGTGGCTTCCCCGCAGGGTTTGCACCGGTGACGGCGCGCTGAAATACACCCTTGTTTGTGTGCCGGGTGAAAGAAATCCCGAAAAATCAGAAAAAAAATCCTTTAAGTCTATAATATTTGTAGGAAATCAGTATTTTTGGTTCCTGTAAACGGAGTTATATGAGTTTAAGGTTAGGGGACGCGGCTCCCAATTTCAAAGCAAAAACGACCATTGGAGAGATCGATTTCTACGAGTATCTCGGCGATAGCTGGGGTGTTTTGTTTTCCCATCCCGCAGATTTCACGCCCGTTTGTACAACAGAACTTGGTAAAACAGCCCTGCTGAACGGGGAGTTTGCCAAACGTAATGTTAAAGTGCTGGCTCTCAGTGTGGATCCGCTGGATAAACACAAGAGCTGGATCAATGATATCAATGAAACACAGGGCTGCGATGTATCCTTCCCGATCATCGCGGATGAAGATAAAACAGTAGCGAACCTGTACGATATGATCCATCCGAATGCTTCGGAAACTTTTACCGTACGTTCCCTGTTTGTGATCGGGCCGGATAAAAAGGTGAAACTCACCATCACTTATCCGGCATCTACCGGCAGAAACTTCGTTGAAGTGCTGCGCGTGATCGATTCCCTGCAGTTGACCGCCAATTATAGTGTAGCTACCCCGGCAGACTGGAAAGACGGAGAAGATGTAATTGTAGTTCCGGCTGTAAAAACAGAAGATATTCCGGCTAAATTCCCGAAAGGACATAAGATCATCAAGCCGTATCTCAGAACAACGCCGCAACCCAACAAGTAACCCGGTGTTTTGAGTGATCCGGCATCCGGACCGTGTTATGAAAAAGCAAATCCGCTATATACTATTCAATGAACTTCCCTCCGGGAAGTAAAGATATTACTGGGGCTAATGGACCGCGTGACAAGTGGTGACCGGCGTTTGCTCCTTATCGTTTTTTTTAATGGTTGGTTTTTGATTTTACGAAACGGGGATTTTTCCCCGTTTTTTTATGTCCATAATGCAGGCTCCCCATGATTTCAGGATAAGACCACCTTGTAACGGTAAAGCGAATACCGTATCTGGCAACTTAACTGTAAAGCCGATACTGTATCTAAGTTTCGCCACTGTAAAGTTTTTTCTGTATAAGACAAGAATATATCGCGCCGCATCAAGTCCACCTCAAGTCCACCTTCTCTCCATAGATATTCCGGGGACCACCCGCCGTTCCTCCGCCGTCCACCCGCTATTCCAGGGCCTGCGGGTAGCCGTCACAAAAAAAGCCGCAAACCAGGTCTGCGGCTTCCATATCAAGGGAAATATCCTATTGTTTCAGTTTGCGGCGCTCTTCTACCATACCATTAAACCCTTCAGCACCAACATTTTGTGTGGTGATATCCACGTTGTTGGTGACCCTGCCGTTGACCATGATCCGGTCATCGGAAGTGCGCATGCCTTCGTTGTTGATATAGGCCAGGGCTTTGGAAAGACCGTTTTCCAGCGGGTCCCCGAAATCCCGCGTAACATCGTCAACAGAAGAGATATCTACATCAAAACCGGCGAAATAATCGCCCGTGCCTAGGGAGTTCACACTGCTGAACTGGCTCATATACACCGTGAATTTGTCGATCCCTATCCCGAAGAACCCTACGGGCTTGCCATACGTCTTGTCCGAACCAACGAGTTTGACGTTCATATGCGGCCGGAGACTGTTGATCGCCAGCTCACTGGCGGAAGCCGTGGACCCGCTGACGATGAACACCACGTTACTGATCGCGCCGAGACTGCCTTTTTTGGAAAAGTAATTGGTATTGCCCTGCTCGGAATAATCCACATCCGCATAGGTCAGCTTCCGGCCGTTTTGTACCACCTGCTGGTTATTGGCATCCAGGTAAGGAATGGCTTTCAGGATGGGGGCATTGCCTTCGCGGAGCAGCTTGTTGAAAAGCTCCTTGTACATGACCTTTCCGTTTAGACTGGAAGGGCCGATCAGGTTGGCCAGATATTCAAAGGTCTGCACATATCCACCGCTGTTATAACGGAGGTCTACCACCAGGTTATTGACGTTTTTGCTGGCAAATTCGGCAAAGGCGTTATCCAGACCTGGCTGTGCATTGGACAGGCGGGAAAAGCGCGCCAGGTTGATGTATCCTGTGATCTTGCCGCCTTCCGTGAAGGTCTTCCAGGTGTACACCGGATCATTGGTATAAGTGCCTTTGGTCAGTGTGGTGGAGAAGGTTTCCCCGGTCACCGGCCGTTTCAGGGTGAGCTGAAGGGTGTTGCCGGCCAAGGCTGCAGTCACTGCCGAGGAACTCACCACAACCGGAAGCCCGTTCATGGCGGTGACCTGGCAACCGCGGGTAATGGTGGCCTGCGCCGCCGGGCCGCCTTTTTCTACGAGGCGGACGTATAATGAATTGGTAATGCCATTATTCACGATGGTGAACCCTATCCCGAAGTCGTCTCCCTTCCCCTCGAGGTCTACCGTGCCCTGGATACCCTGGGCGGCGTTGCCCTTTTCGATAAAAGAGTATTTGGGACGGTTGCTGGTCGTGTATTCGTAGGCCTTACCTGTCAGGGGATTGATCTTGTACTGGGTGATCTTGAGCAGTTCCGCCTCCAGGCTTGTCAACTCGTCTGACCCCTCGAAAGAGCGGGGATTGAAGGTTTCGTAATCAGGCAGGGCATCGTACCAGAGATAGGTTTCTTTAGCATAGAGGAACAGCGAATCAAGACTTAACTGCAAACGGTTGCCCGAAGCGGGCGGAGGGTCTGGTGTCGGTTCCGTATTGGACTTTTTACAGGCTGGCATAGCGGCAGCCAGCAATATCATGCAGGCGGCGATCCTGAGCTTCATCATAAATTGAAACGGTTTACTATGAAAAGTTACGTTAATTCAGGCAGATTAAGGCCGGGAAACCGACGAATACGCTGATCGGGACGACCATTCCATTCTTCAACAATTTCAGCCTGAATGAATTATCCGTCGTTTAAAGTGTTATCATATAAACGAAAATTAATGTGGAGTTGATATGTTTACCGGCGGAATAACTGCCACCCTTACCTGCCGCCCGGGAGGATGCTTCCTGCTGTGTCTACGATAATTATGGCAGTTGGTTGCCTTTATGTTTCCGCAGTTGCTGCAATACGGCCTGCATATCTTTCGGCAGGGGGGCTTCCAGCTCATGGGTGATCCCTTTGTCGTCCGTGAATTTCAGCCGGAAGGCATGCAGCGCCAGCCTGTTCAGCAATGGTTTTTCTTCTTCCGTGAATTTCCCCAGTTTGAATTTCTTTTTGATGGCGGAGAGCAGCACCGGCGTTTTGCTGCCGTACAATTCATCCACGGCAATGGAGTGGCCGAGGGATTTCATATGCACCCTGATCTGGTGGGTGCGGCCGGTGTGGATGCGGAGCTTTACGAGGCTGAACAGTCCGAATGCCTCCAGCACTTCGTAATCGGTGTGGGAGGGGCGCCCCTTGGCATTGGTGACCATTTTTCCCCTCTGAACGGGGTGTTCCATGATGGGTGCGGTGATGCTGCCGGACGGCTCGGAAAGCTCGCCGCTTACCAGGCCCAGGTAATATTTCTCCACGTCGCGGGATTCGAACAGCTGCGAAAGGTATTTGTGGGCAGCTTCGTGTTTGGCGAACAGCACGATGCCGCTCGTATCCCTGTCCAGCCGGTGGACGGTGAAGATCTGGCCGTATTTGTTCTTCAGAAGGGTAGACAGTGCTTCGAGGGCATTGTCGTGCCGGTCCGGAATCGTCAGCAGGCCGGACGGTTTGTTGACAGCGATAAGATCGTCGTTCTCGAATATGATGAAGGAAGCGATGTGCATGGGCGTAAAAAGCGGGGGGACTGGCCCCCCGGTGTGCTTATTTAAAATGTTTGAGCAGGATCACTTCCTTGTCTGTCAGGAAGCGCCATTTACCACGGTTGACGTTCTTTTTCGTCAGCCCGGCGTACATGACACGGTCCAGCTTCTCCACCTGGTATTGCAGGTGTTCGAAGATGCGGCGGACGATGCGGTTCTTGCCGCTGTGGATCTCGATGCCGATCTGCTTTTTGTCTTTATTGTCCACATACCCGAGGGCATCTACGAGGGCTACGCCGTCTTCCAGGGTAACGCCGGCGATGATCGTCTCGAAGTCGGCTTTGGTCAGTGGTTTATCCAGTTCTACGTGGTAGATCTTCTTGATGTTGTGTTTGGGGTGGGCCAGTTTCTGGGCCAGCTCCCCGTCGTTCGTGAGCAGGAGCAGTCCGGATGTATTGCGGTCCAGGCGCCCTACCGGGAAAAGTCTTTCCTCTGCGGCTTCTTCCACCAGTTCCATCACGGTGCGGCGGCCTTCAGGATCATCGGTGGTGGTGATGTATCCTTTGGGTTTGTTGAGCAATACGTACACGAGGTTCTTTTGGATGTAGATGCGTTTGTCATTCAGCTTCACCACATCTTTGGCGGTCACTTTGAAAGCAGGCTCAATGATCTTTTCATCGTTCACGAGCACTTTTCCTTCTTTGATATAGTCAACTGCTTTGCGACGGCTGCAGATGCCGCAATGCGCGATGAACTTGTTCAGCGGCATTTCGTTTTCAGCGGCGTCTGTGGCGGGGGAATCTACGGCAATGCGTTTGCGGGTGCTTTTACCTTTGGGGGCTTTGGCGCCGTGTACTGCTGCCTTGCGCTCGCTTTTCTTCGGGCGGTCGCTATCATTGCCGGAACGCTTTTTCGGACTGGTTTCCCCGTCGCCGAAACTTCTTTTGGGTCTGTCTTCGTCTTTACTGAAACTTCTCTTTGGCCTGTCTTCGCTGCTGCCGAAGCTCCTTTTAGGACGATCTTCGTCTTTGCTGAAGCTTCTTTTCGGTTTATCTTCACTATTGCCAAAGCTTCTTTTGGGTCTGTCTTCGTCTTTACTGAAGTTTCTCTTTGGCCTGTCTTCACTACCGCCGAAGCTTCTTTTAGGACGATCTTCGTCTTTGCTGAAACTTCTTTTCGGTTTGTCTTCACTATTGCCAAAACTCCTTTTGGGCCGGTCTTCGTCTTTGCTGAAGCTCCTCTTTGGCCTGTCTTCGCTGTTGCCGAAGCTTCTTTTAGGCCGATCTTCGTCTTTGCTGAAACTTCTTTTCGGTCTGTCTTCACTATTGCCAAAACTTCTTTTCGGCTTGTCTTCATTGCTGCCGAAGCTCCTCTTCGGCCGGTCATCATCACTTCCGAAACGTTTTCCTCTCCGCTCTTCCCCTTTTGCAGCACGCTCATCTCCCGAACGTTTGGAAGATGCTGCGCCTGGTTTGCTACGGTTTTCTTTGAACGGTGTGAACCCTTTTTTAGCGGGTCTGCTTTTTTTCATGCTATTTATTTAAAGTTGCTGCATTCCTGCAGTAAAAGCTTTATGCTTTGTTGGCCAGTTGTCCGCAAGCTGCGTCGATATCTTTTCCGCGGCTCCTGCGCAGGCGGGCATTCACCCGGTTTTTGCCGAGATATTCCATGAATGCTTCCGTCGCTTCCGGTGTCGGTTTCTGGAACCTTGCCTGGTCTATCGGGTTGTATTCGATGATATTCACGAGGTCTACCGGCACCTGGCGGTAAATTTTGATCAGCTCATCCGCATCCTTTTCCGAATCATTGAAATCCTTGAAAAGGATGTATTCGAAGGATATCTCGTTCTGCGTGGCTTTATAGAAATAATTCAGGGCATCCGTCAGTACCTTGAGGTTGTTGGTCTCATTGATCGGCATGATCTGGCTGCGTTTCTTATCATTCGCGGCGTGGAGGGACAGGGCCAGGTTGAATTTCACCTGATCGTCTCCCAGTTGCTGGATCATCTTGGCTACGCCTGCGGTGGAGACCGTGATCCTTTTGGGGCTCATGGCCAGGCCGTCCGGCGAGGTGATCCGTTCGATGGATTTGAGCACATTCCTGTAGTTCAGCAGCGGTTCCCCCATCCCCATATACACGATATTGGTGAGTTTTTTGCCGGATTGCTCCATGGCCTGCTTGTTGATCAGGGCTACTTCATCGAATATCTCGTCAAATTCCAGGTTCCGTTTGCGGTCCATATACCCGGTGGCGCAGAACTTGCAGCTGAGGCTGCAGCCCACCTGGGAGGATACGCAGGCAGTCTGCCGGGTGGAGGTGGGGATCAGCACACCTTCCACAAGGTGGCCGTCGTGCAGGCGGAAGCGGCTTTTGATGGTACCGTCCGTGCTCTGCTGGGTGGCATCTATCCTGATGGAAGGCAGGGAGAAATTCTCCTCCAGCGTGGCGCGCAAAGGCTTGCTCAGATTGGTCATCGACTCAAAATCCGGCGCCTGCTTCAGCCACAGCCATTCGTACACCTGTTTTGCCCGGAAAGGCTTCTCTCCCATTGTTGCAAAGACCTCCTGGAGCTGGGGCAGGCTCAAATGCCTTATATTCTGCTTCCTCATCATCGCGCAAAGGTACGTCCATATTTCGGATTTGAGGCTGCCCGGGAGAAGGAGAAAGCCGGCAATTACCCCGAAAGGCTAAAAAGCAACGAAAACCGCTCATTCCACCTCCTTTTACGGGGTTCAATCGTCCTTCCTTAATCGACCCTTTTCCCTTCCATCTTCCTTTCCCCCTGAAAAATGTACAGTTTCCCGACTTTCCCTGCTTCGTCCGGAATAAACTCTACCGCTATATCAATGTCCCTCAAAAAGAACCGTTTTTCCGTTTCCGCATACAGGATCGATTTGGGCTGGTCCACAGGCTGGGCTGTCAGGTGACCGTTTTCGAATACGATCATGATCCGGAACCGGGATGTTTCATAGGTCCCCGTGTATGTCCGGAGGATATTTTCGCTTACCGTAATCGCCGGCCTCTTGAATGGCAGCACATATGATGTGTCGTAACAGATCTGTAGAACATGATTGACAATTTTATCGATCCCGTAACTATTGCCATTTGTGCAAAATGCGATCGCCAGGCTGTCCTTCGGATAGTAGGCCAGATTTGCATGAGAAGCGATATACCCGCCTCCATGCCCAAAGCCTTTTGACCACTGATCGGGTACGAGATGAATGCCCAGGCCATAGAATCCGGTGATGCCGGTCATTAGCGCCAGGCTGTTTTTCGAGATCAGCTGTCCGGTGAATAATCCATGGACGAACCTGGTCATATCAGAAGGGGTGGAAACGATACTGCCTGCCCCTCCCGGTACCAGGCCGCTAAAGTCACCTTCCTGCACCTCCATCCAGTGATCCTTGTCGTATTGATAGGAAAGGCTCTTGTTCTCAACAGTATCCAGCGCGCGGCCAAAATAGGTGTCGGACAGGCCGGTCCTGGAGGCTATCCTGTTGTTCAGGGCTGTACTGTAGGGCACGCCATCCAGTCTTTCAATGATATATCCAAGAAGAAGATAATTTGAGTTACTGTACTGGAATTTGTCACCCGGCTCAAAATCAGGCTTGAACCCCGAGATCAATTGCAGCATTTCTGCCGGTGTTTGTTCCTTAGGGGTTGCCGGTGCTCCCTCACCGGCATCGGTAAAGTCGTGTATGCCACTCTTGTGGCTCAGCATATCCCGGATGGTTATCGTATGCGCATTGGCTACCCCGGGAAAGAACAGGTCAAGCGTATTTTCAAGCTTGAGTTTGCCCTCTTCCGCAAGCTGCAGGATCATGGCAGCCGTGTACATCTTGGTGACCGACCATATATGGTATTTGGTATGCACATCTGCCGGGATTTTCTGCTTTTCGGAAATGAATCGATAGCCGGTAGCCCGGCTGTAAAGGATATTCCCGCCCTTTGATATGGTCAGGCTGCCCATGGCTTCGTTCCTGCCTTCCAGGTAACTGAGCAGTTCATCAAGCTTTGCAGCGTCCGGATCCTGGGCGGATGTTATGCTGCAAGTTGCCATCAGGATGACAAAGGCGATAGTTTTTGCCGTCAATGACCGGGTAATTTTTATTCTTTTCATGTTGATGGGGATTCGTTTTTAAACGCATAGCAAGATGGCTGCATTTCTAAAAAGCGTTGTCGTAAATGTGACGAAACCACGGAAGTAAGGGGTGGATATATCTCCTTTCAGCGGGAGGATTACCGGTTGAGGAGAGAAGGGATTTGCAGCCTGTCAGGTTATCCCGAATACTTACAATAAATTCGCACGCAAACATTCAACTGAGATCAAATGCAAGCAGCTTATATCGTTGATGCCGTTCGCAGCCCGATCGGCCGCTATGGTGGCGCATTGAGCACCATCCGTCCTGATGATTTACTGGCCCTGATGCTCCGGTCGCTCCTGGAGCGCAATCCTGCCGTTGATCCTGCCGCTATTGAGGATGTGATTGCCGGCGCCACCAACCAGGCGGGGGAGGATAACCGGGATGTAGCCAGGATGGCGGTATTGCTGGCAGGGCTGCCGGTTTCCGTGGCCGGCAACACGGTGAACCGCCTTTGCGCCTCCGGCCTTCAGGCCATTATGGATGCCGCAAGGGCCATCATGTGCGGGGAAGGAGAGGTGTATATCGCCGGCGGGGTGGAAAGCATGACCCGCGCCCCTTTGGTGATGCCCAAGCCGGACGCTGCTTTCAGCCGTAAAACAGAGATATACGACTCTACCATCGGCTGGCGCTTCACCAATCAAAAGCTGGCGGATGTATATTATCCCTTCTCCATGGGTGAAACGGCGGAAAATGTGGCCCGGGAATGGAAGATCAGCCGGGAGGAGCAGGACCGTTTTGCCTTTGACAGTCAGCGAAAGTATAAACAGGCACTGGAAGCGGGTTTGTGGGAAGATGAGATCATTCCGGTGAAGATCACGCCCAACAAGCAGGAACAGGTGATCTTTTCCAGGGACGAGCATCCCCGGGAGACCAGTCTGGAGAAGCTGGCCGGCCTCAGGCCCGCTTTCCGGAAAGACGGTTCCGTTACCGCAGGCAATTCCGCCGGTATCAACGATGGCGCTTCCGCCCTGCTGATCGTATCCGAAAGTGCATTGAAACGGTTCAACCTGCAGCCGCTGGCTATTGTCAGATCAATGGCCGTGGCGGGAGTGGACCCTGCCATTATGGGCATCGGTCCCGTTCCTTCCACCGCCAAGGCGCTGAAGCGTGCCGGACTGAAGGTGGGGGACCTGGATGTGATAGAGCTGAATGAGGCCTTCGCGTCCCAGTCTATCGCCTGCATCCGGGAATTGGGACTGGACCCCGCGAAGATCAATTTCAACGGTGGTTCCATCTCCATCGGTCACCCGCTCGGCTGCAGCGGCGCACGCATCACCACCACGCTCATGCACGAGATGAAACGGCGGAGCGGCGTGAAATACGGCCTCGCCACCATGTGCGTTGGGGTGGGGCAGGGTGCGGCCATTGTTTTCGAGAAGGTCTGACGGCCGGCCTTTTGTGATAGCCCTACCGGTTCCCGGATGGTATTTACCGAATACTGTCCGATTTTTGCCCCGTAAACCATGAAAAGATCCAGCTACGCCCTAGGCTTTGCCATGGCCCTGATCGGCGCTTTTATGTTCTCCGCAAAGGCAATTTATGTAAAACTGGTGTACCGTACGGAAGCCATCGATGCCATTTCCATGCTGGCATTACGGATGCTGTTCTCCCTGCCGTTTTATGCCGTTACCGCCTGGGTATTGGCCCGGCGGCCGGGTAATGTAAAGCTCACAGCGCGGCAGTGGGTATGGCTGCTGATTTTGGGACTGATGGGTTACTATTTCAGCAGTTTGCTGGATTTTATGGGCCTGGCCTACATTTCCGCCGGGCTGGAGCGGCTGATCCTTTTCCTCTACCCTACTTTTGCCCTGCTGATCGGGGCCGTGGCCTTCCGCCGGAAGGTCACCCGTTTTCAGTGGACCGCCTTGCTGATCGCTTACGTGGGCATGCTGGTAGCGTTCATGGGAGACGTGCAGCAGGAATGGAACCCGTCGGTGATCACCGGATGCCTGCTGATACTGGGTTGTGCGGTAACCTATGCCATTTATATCGTGGGTGGGGGAGAGCTGATACCGAAGATAGGGTCTATGAAATTCACGGCTTATGCGTCAATGGTGGCCGCGCTGGGTATTTTTGTACAGTATTTTGTGCAGCATGGTGCGGAAGTCCGTCATTTCTCGGGCCATACCTACTGGCTATGCTTCCAGATGGCTATCGTTTCCACGGTGATCCCCACTTTCCTGACCAGTGAAGGCATCCGGAAGATCGGTTCCGGCAATACGGCGATCGTCACCAGCATCGGGCCGGTGGCTACCATCGTGCAGGCCTATATTTTCCTGGATGAGCCGATCACCTGGCCGCAGCTGGCCGGCACTGCGCTGGTATTGGCCGGGGTACTGCTGATCGGGAGAAAAGGGAAAGAAGGGACAATAAAAAACGAGCGGTAGACATTACATCCCACCGCCCGTTCATGGCAAGCAAAAAAAGGTTACAAACAAATCTGCTTCTCCGTCATCATCTTCCGGAGATTGATCAGGCCATATCTCATACGGCCCAATGCAGTATTGATACTCACACTGGTGAGGTCTGCTATCTCTTTAAAACTCAGTTCCGCATAATGGCGGAGGATGATCACTTCCCGCTGCTCTTCGGGGAGCAGGTCCAGCATCTTGCGCACATTGTCATGGCTCTGGCGGGTCATCATCCGCTCTTCCGCGCTGGGCTCACTGAATCCCAATACATTAAAGATATCCTTGTCGTCACTGGTCTTGATCAGCGGAGTGCGTTTGATCTTTCTGAAATGGTCTACGCAGAGGTTGTGAGCAATGCGCATGGCCCATGGAAGGAACTTGCCTTTCTCCGTGTACCGCCCTGCCCGTATAGTGTCAATGATCTTGATGAAGGTATCCTGGAAGATATCCTCAGCGAGAAAAGTGTCTTTAACGAGCAATACGATGGAAGTGAACAGTTTGTCCTTGTGCCGGTATACCAGTTCTTCCAGGGCTGAAGAATGCCCCTTCCTGAAGAGGGTGATCAGTTGTTCGTCGTTCAGTTTGTACATTACTTGCATAAACGTCTACCAATAACGGTTAGTAAATAGTACGGACTTTAACAGTCAGTAGGTTGTGTGATAGCGTAGAGTTTATGCGATAATGTCCAGTTTTTTTGGTAATGAATTTGGCCGTATTAGGTATAAGACCCGGTTATTGCAAATATAGCGGAATACTTGAATAAAACAATATCCCGGAAGTAAATTTGGTATTAAAGATGTACGTAGGGCGCGGGATTCGGGATTGGCCGGCGGGAATTTTTCTGATAAGAAATAAAGATTACATTAAGAATTTGTTTAATCGCTTGTTTTCCAGGGAGAATGGGGGAACGGGGGAAATCCTTCCGGCGGGGATATTTTTTTATGATAAGCTTCCGGTAACTCTTCTGTCCGCGGTTTAGAATCGTCCGCCGGTTTCCGGATATTCCGCAACCTTTTTAACCGGGTCCCGGGTCAGGCCGGATGAAAAAGAAAAAGGGACCTAGACAGATCCCTTACCATTTTATCAACCAAAATCTAAATCGCTTATGGAACGAATCCACGTCGATGTATGTAGAAAGTTTATTCGCTTGTTTTGTGTTACCTATACAGTAGCAAATTTGATACCAGATAACACAGCAAAGTTATGGAAACTGGGTGCAATTACAGCATAAATTCTCCGTTAAAATTACGTTAAAGTAATGCTGTTTTCCAGAAAACAGTATGGATAAGGCTTTTAGCGGTTTAATTTTGTACCATAGTTGCTATAGCAAATAGTTTGAGGGGGATGGATTTTCCCTATATTTATCGTTTAGACGTCTTATAACATGTTGCCACTTAAGAAGATATTTCCTGTCATCATAGCACTGATCACCTTGTCGCTGTTGGGTATCATTTTCATACAGGTAAGCTGGATACGCAATGCCGCGCATATCAAGAAGGAGCAGCGCGATCAGCGGATGCAGACGGTTGCCTACACAGTGGCCGCGGAGCTTTACAAGGGAACGAAATTCCCGCTGGGAAAGGTGAAAGTGGACAGCCGGGTATCCAAGGACGGCAGTGCCAGCCGCTTCAGTTTCGACCCCATCGATCTGCAAAGACTGCCTTCTTCCGTGAGCGATGTATTTGATTCCCGCGATGTATATGAGATGATCAAGCGGGGCATGATAGAGAACAAACTCGATACGGTATTCGAATTCGGCGTGAATAACATCAACGGTGCAAAGCTTTATTCACCGGGCTATTGGAATGCTTCCCTCAGGGCTTCGAAAGACAGCGCCAACCTCCTGATGTACCTGTCTCCCGTTGTGGAAGACGGACAGCAGCTGAACCTGGAAACGGATGAAACGCTGGTGATCATCGTTCCCGAGAGCAGCCTCACCTCCCTGCAATCCCTCGGATGGATGATATTCGGCAGCGTATTGTTCACCACCATTATCGTTACCGCATTTGCCCTGACCATCCGCACCCTTTTCGGGCAGAAAAAGCTCTCGGAGATCAAAAGCGATTTCATCAACAATATGACCCATGAGCTGAAAACGCCACTGGCCACCATTTCGCTGGCCATCGATGCCATCGGCAACGAAAAGGTTATGGACAACCGCGACAAGATCCGTTACTTCTCCGGTATCATTAAAGAAGAAAATAAACGGATGAACAAGCAGGTGGAATCCATTCTGCAATCCGCCCTGCTGGAAAAGGAAGAACTGACGCTCAACCTTCAACCCATAGATATTCATCAGCTGATCACATCTACCGTGGAGAACCTGCAGCTGCAGCTGGACGGGAAGAACGGCAAGGTGTATCTTCAGCTGAATGCGCATCAGCCGATCATCAATGCGGATGAAGTGCATATCTCCAACCTGGTTTTCAACCTGCTGGACAATGCCATCAAGTATTCGAAAGAGAACCTTGAAGTGCGCATTACCACCAGCAATACCCGCAAGAGCCTGGTGATCTCCGTTGCGGATAACGGCATTGGCATGAGCCGCGATACCGTATCCCGCATCTTTGAGAAATTCTACCGCGCACATACCGGTAACGTGCATAACGTCAAAGGCTTCGGCCTGGGGCTCAGCTATGTGAAAGCGATCGTGGATGCACATAAAGGGAAGATAAAAGTAGAGAGCATTATGGGTAAGGGAAGCCGGTTCACGCTGGAGTTTCCGCAGGACTAGTCACACATTTCTAACTATCTTTGGACCAATAAAAGAAACATCAGCGCATACACATGTTGTCAGAAAAAGAACTATCAAGATATCAGCACGCTATTGCAGTGCCCGGCATGGGCGCCGCACTGCAGGAAAAATTAAAGGCCGCCCGCATCCTGGTGATCGGGGCAGGTGGATTGGGAAGCCCTGTGGTGCAATATCTTAGCGCTTCCGGTGTAGGGGTGATCGGTATTGCGGATTACGGTGTTATACTGGAAGAAGACCTGCACCGTCAGCCTTTATATAATATGCAGGACCTGCGGAAGCACAAAGCCAAGATGGCGGCCAGCCGGCTGTTTTCCCTCAATCCCTGGAACAAGCATTTTCCCTTCCTCGTGCAGATCCGTCCGGATAACGCCCTGCAGATATTCAGCAGTTTCGATCTGATTGTGGATTGTTCGCAACACCGCATTACCCATTTTGTGGTGAGTGATGCCTGCCTTGCGCTGGACAAGCCCTTTGTGACGGGGGAAGTCCACAACTGGGTGGCCTGGTGGGGCGGCTTTAATATGCCGCAGCCTGAACTGGCGGGCAGGGTGGCTTCCTACCGCTGTAACGACTTCAAGGTAGATGATTTCCGGAATTTCGATGCCGGCGCAATGGGCGCCACCCACGGCGCCACCGCCCTGCTGATGGTCAACGAGATCATCAAATACCTGGCGGGTGTTCCCGGTCTTGCCGGTAAACTCCACACTTTCAACTATCTGCACCGGAAGTTCGAGGTCAGCGACCTGGATGCCGATGCCGCAGGCATTGCCGCCGTAAAGGCCCGCGGGCTGCTCACCGCAGCGGAATATGGACTCGAAGTAGTGCCGGATGTAGAGGATTGACAGATACTCCTCAGCCCTCCCTGAATATACCTTGTCCGCTCCCGGGCAGCAATAAATCGCTCACTTATGTCATTCATCCGGAAACATCTGAAGAAAATAGCGCTCTGGGCCATTGGTATCTATCTGGCTGGTGGCATAACATTGTATTTCCTGCAGGACAAATTGCTTTTCCATCCCGAGGTGCTGCCGGCCAGCTACCGGTTCAAATTCGACGTGCCTTTCCAGGAAATGCTGATACCGGTCAACGATGAAGTGAAGCTGAGCGCCGTCATGTTCAAAGCGGAACGCCCGCGCGGCATGGTGCTCTATTTTCATGGCAATGCAAAGAATATCAACCGGTATGCGCGAATGATGACCAATTTTACGAGGAACAACTATGATGTGCTGATACTCGATTACCGGGAGTTCGGCAAAAGCACCGGCCGCCTTTCCGAGGCAGCTTTGTATGAAGATGCGCTGGTGATGTACAAAGTGGCCCGCTCCCGTTTTGCGCCCTGGCAGATCGTGATCTACGGCAAGTCCATCGGCACCGGCATTGCGGCGCAGCTGGCAGCGGTACGGGACTGCAGGCGCCTCATCCTGGAAACACCCTACTACAGCCTTGAAGACGCCGCCTCCGAAGTGGCGCCTATCTATCCTGTTGGCTGGATGCTGAATTATGAGTTGCCGACCTATGCATTCCTGCCGAAAGTGACCGCGCCTGTGACGATCTTTCACGGCACGGAAGATAATACCGTGCCGTATGCGTCCGGTAAAAAACTGGAGCAGCTCTTCAAAAAGGGAGATGAGTTCGTGACGCTGGAAGGCGGGCGACACAATAACCTGAATGACTATCCGCTGTTCCACCAGAAGCTGGATTCGGTGCTGAAGCAGTAGTTTCGATTGACAAATGCTTATCGATAATATCAACCCTTTTTGTTATTTTCACTATGATGGATTGCCGTCCAATTGTCTGATAATAATTGAGAGATGAGTATTAAATTTTCAAAATGATACGCTTTATTATAACTACAGCGATAGTACTCATAAAAATGAGTACTGGTTTCGGTCAAAAAATTCCTGAGATCGGGCAGCGTTGGGATGGCAAAGTTGATCACGGAGAGAAGATATATGCTCCACCTCCTCTTGGTATTCAGGATCAGATTTCATTTGATATTGCCGGTATCCTGTTTAAAGGGGCAGTAAAGGAAAAGAAGGTGGTTTTCATCAGTACGTCCGATCCTGACTTTGTAATTAACGGCAAAAAGTACATTGGAGCTACTTTGTCGTCTATCAGGAACAGGAATAGTATTTTAACTGTGCCAGGATGGGGCCGTTATTTATCAATCGAAGACAACTGGAATGCAGCATTCGGATTTGAAAGCGTGTCAGATTCTTCCAGGATTGTTTTCTTGTTTAAGCATTGAATCCCCTCATAGATACAGGTCTTCAAAAAGAAGGAGGCCATATTGCACAGCCTCCTGAATGGTTGAAAGAATGGCTGCGAAAGATGCATTACCCGGCGCTCGCCCTTAGCCCCCTGGTCTGCAGATACGCCATCAACCCCACCCATGCCGCCACAGCTACCGTAGCCACAATGCCGATAATGCTCATGCTTTGCCCGGCCACGACTACCACCAGCAAACTCGCTGCCACCCACAGCACGTCGAGCGTAGTAATAAAATTCACCCACCCCGGGTCTCCGCTTTTCTGAAAGGCGCTGAATATCACCAGCGCGGAAAAGAGCACGAGGAAAATACCCACTTCCGTAAATATTGCAGCAGGGCTGATCTGGAATAACCCGGCTATCGGGCCGGCAAATGCGATCAGGCCGATGCCGGTAGCACCTGAGCTGATCCCGTTGATGAATAACGTTGTTTTAACTGGTATCATGGTTTTGAATTTTTATGAAACAAAACTACGCCTGCGGATGCGCACGGATGATACCGGCAGATGCCATCGTTATACCATTTCGCGCCATTGTCCGGGCGCGACAAATACCTGTCATTAAACGCCACGGACATACTGCTTTAATGGAATGCAATATCTTTAATCATCAAAACAGATCATGGAGAACATTCAGCGACAATTCATCATGGCCTTACTGGCTTATGCCGTACAGCGGGATGTCAATCCCGCGCAGTTATGCAGCCTGGCGGACATCGATTACAAAGCCATTCATCAGCATCCCGATTTCCATATCACCCCGCAACAGCAGGAACAGCTCTGGAAGCAGGCCAGCCAGGTTACGCGCGACCCGCTGTTCGGCCTTCATTTCGGGGAATCCCTGCAGCTGGCAGCCCTTGGTGTGGTGGGGCAGATCATTCAGACCAGCGCCACCATCAGCGAAGCCCTTACCAATGCCTGTGCATTGGTGAAGCTGACTACCGATATGTTCGACATGCAGATCCGGCACGGAAAGAACAGTTTTTCCATCCATCTGCTGACAGATAAAAAAATGGCGGCATCATATCCTTTCACATACCGGCATACGGCGGATTACCTGATGGTATTCGTCATCCATGAGATGGATGGTTTGCTGCTGGAAAAAACAATACCGGTAGAAGTGAGCCTGCCGTATTACCAGGCGGAGCCTTATGAATATACCCGGGTGTTCAGGTGTGCGGCGGTAAGGAGAGGTGATGCGTTTGTGCTGGAATTCCCTGCCCGGTATCTGGACCTCCCGGTATTGTCCGCCAACTACGAGCTGCAGCACCTGCTACTTCAGAAAATGAATACCCTTTTGCAGCAGAGCGCACCCGCCGCCGGTTGGCGGAACAGGATATACAACTATCTGCTCACCAATTCCTACCTGCATACCTTGTCTCTGGAAGCTGTCGCGCGCAATTTCAACATCAGTACGCGCTCGCTTCAAAGGAAGCTGAAGGAGGAGGGATGTACATACCTTGAGATCGTGGATGAGGTAAGGAAGAACCTGGCCATTAATTACCTCACCAACCGGCAGTTGTCCGTCAAGGATGTGACGTATATACTTGGTTATAACGAACAGAGCGCCTTTTTGCGGGCTTTTAAAAGATGGACGGGAGGGACGCCGGGCAGTTACCGGAAAAAAGCGGAAGCGGGCAACCGGCCTGCCATCTGATACAGGCGGGAAGGAACATCGCCCGGGCCTGTTACGGGAGAGCGTGCCTTTGTCCCGCTGTTACTTTACCTCCCGCAGCGATACTTCTTTCCCGTTCACCTTCAGCTCATGCTGCACCCCCAGCTTCAGCGCAACATTCTGCTCCTGGTGCCCCACCGGAAAACCGTAACATACCGGGTAATCATACTCTTTCACCATATTGCGGATGATCTCGTATTCGGTTTGGCCGAAAGGGGTTTCCGTTTCATGTTCTTCGGTGAAGGAGCCTACGATCAGCCCCGCCAGCTTGTCCAGCCACCCGGCCCTTTTCAGGTTATACATCATACGGTCCACATTATACCGGTATTCCCCGATATCTTCCAGCACCAGTATTTTGCCTTTGGTATTCACCTGGGAGCGGGAGCCGGTAATATTGGCCAGGAGGGACAGGTTGCCGCCGGTGAGCCTGCCGGTTGCCTTTCCCTGGCGGTTCATGGGGTGAACAGGGCAGGTGTACCGGCTGCGTTTGCCCAGCAGCGCTTCGCGCAGGCTGTTGACGTAAATGTTCTCGAAAGTGGAGGGCGTAATGCCGCTGCACATGGTGGAATGGATGCTGGCAATTTGCTGGCGTTGCAGCAGGTGCGCATGCAGTGCGGTAATATCGCTGTAGCCGCAGATCCATTTCGGATGTTTGCGGAAACGGAAAAAATCGATCTTGTCCAGGATGCAGATCATGCCATAACCTCCCCGCCCGAAAACGATCGCTTTGATCTCCGGGTCGTCCATCATATCCTGCAGCTCTTCCAGCCGCAGTTCGTCAGGCGCGGAAAAATTGTGGAAACTGGTGCCGACGGTAATGCCCAGATGCACGCGGAAGCCCCAGGATGCAAGAACACCGGCGGCATATTCAGCCACCTGCAAGTCCATTTTGCTGCTGGAGCAGGTGACGCCTATCAGGTCGCCTTTTTTCAGATACGGCGGAATTTTGATCATTCT
The DNA here is from genome assembly GCF_008086345.1 of Chitinophaga sp. XS-30. NCBI lineage: Bacteria > Pseudomonadati > Bacteroidota > Chitinophagia > Chitinophagales > Chitinophagaceae > Chitinophaga > Chitinophaga sp. XS-30. The sequence continues at coordinate 1,746,659 of NZ_CP043006.1, forward strand.
ATAGCGCTTTAGTTTACCTTTGCTGGTTAAAAAGTGAAAAAGTTGAAAAATTAAAGCTGAAAAAGCGGCTTTAGGTCCCTTTTTCCGGATTTCCAAAGTAAGGGATATTCAGGTTACCGGGCTAATCATTTTTTACTTTTAATTTTTAATTGATGTTGATGAAGCCGCCATGTTCAAAATATCATTAAACACACCGTGGAATGATTATTTTAAACATCCGGGGCTCCATCCGGCCCGTAAAAAGTAAAAACAACGGATGAAATGAAACAATTCAACAGAACCCTGGTCACAGCAGCCCTGCCCTATGCAAATGGTCCCGTTCACATCGGGCACCTGGCCGGCTGTTACCTGCCGGCGGACATATACGTCCGGTATCTGAGGGCCAGGAAAGCAGACGTAAAATTTATCGGCGGAACAGATGAACATGGCGTGCCTATCACCATCAAAGCCATGCAGGAGAACGTCAGCCCGCAGGATATCGTGGACAAATACTATTTGATCATCAGGGACAGCTTTGATGCCATGGGCATCTCTTTCGATATATTTTCCCGCACCTCCCGCCAGATCCATCATGAAACAGCTGCCGGGTTCTTTAAAAAAATGTATGACGACGGCCTTTTCGAAGAAAAGGAGTCCGAACAATATTTCGACGAGATCAAACAGGTATTCCTGGCCGACCGTTACATCATCGGCACCTGCCCGAAATGCGGCAACCCGGGTGCTTATGGCGACCAGTGCGAGCGCTGCGGTTCGTCTTTAAGTCCGGATGAGCTGATCAACCCCCGTTCCGCCCTCAGCGATGCCGTACCGGTAAAAAAGAAAACGAAGCACTGGTACATGCCGCTGCAAAACTATGAACCCTGGCTGAAACAATACATCATTGAAGACCATAAGGAATGGAAGAACAATGTGTACGGGCAGTGCAAAAGCTGGCTGGATAACGGCCTGCAAAGCCGCGCCATGACGCGGGACAGCAACTGGGGCATCAAAGTGCCGCTGAAAGACGCCGAAGGCAAAGTGCTGTACGTATGGTTCGATGCGCCCATCGGTTACATCTCCGCCACCCGGGAGCTTACGGACCAGTGGGAAGATTACTGGTGCCGGGAAGACAGCCGCCTGATACATTTTATCGGGAAGGACAATATCGTGTTCCACTGCATCATTTTCCCCGCCATGCTGAAAGGCCACGGCGGATATGTGGTGCCGGACAATGTGCCCGCCAATGAATTTCTCAATATAGAAGGGGAAAAAGTATCCACTTCCCGCAACTGGGCGGTATGGGTGCATGATTATGTGAAGGATTTTCCGGATCAGCAGGACGTGCTGCGCTATGTGCTTTGCGCCACCGCACCGGAGACGAAGGACAACGATTTCACCTGGAAGGATTTCCAGGACCGCAATAACAATGAGCTGGTGGCCAACCTCGGCAATTTTGTGAACCGCACCATGGTGCTGATGCACAAACTCTGCGGCGGTAAAGTGCCGCCCATGCATGCCGCGGTAAAAGACGCCACCGATGACGGCATCTTTGCCATGCTGCAGGAAGCGAAAACGAGAATATCCGAATCCCTCGAAACCTTCCGTTTCCGCGATGCGCTGAATGAAGTAATGAACGTAGCGCGGGAAGGGAACCGCTACCTGCAGGAAAAACAGCCCTGGATACTGGCCAAAACCCCTGAGCTCCAGGCGCAGCATCAGCAGCAGATCGACAACTGCCTGCATGTATGCCTGCAGCTCACCGCCAACCTCGCCATTTTCATCAATCCTTTCATGCCCTTTACGGCAAAGAAGATCTGCCATATGCTGAAAGTGGTGGAGCGGCTGCTGGAATGGGAGAACGCCGGCAGTATGAAACTCGTCAGCGTAGGGTATTCCCTGCGCCCGCCGGAACTGCTGTTCAAAAAGATAGAAGATGATCAGGTAAAAGCCCAGGTGGACAAGCTGCATGCAGGGCTGAAGAAAACAGCGGCACCCGCAGCACCTACAGCTGCAGCACCCGCACCGGCAGCGCCCGCAGCCGCTGAAGCTCCCGTCCCCGAAGCCAAACCCCAGATCCAGTATGACGATTTTGCGAAGCTGGACCTGAAAGTAGGCACCATCACCCAGGCAGAGAAAGTGGAAAAAGCGGATAAACTGCTGAAGCTCACGGTAGACCTGGGTGCTGAGCAACGCACGGTCGTATCCGGTATTGCCATGCACTTTTTGCCGGAGGAGATCGTGGGCAAACAGGTAACACTGGTCGCCAACCTGGCACCCCGCAAGATGCGCGGCATCGAAAGCCAGGGTATGATACTGATGGCTGAGGATAAAGACGGCCGCCTGGTATTCGTGAACCCCGATAATGCGGTAACACCCGGCAGCGGCGTCAGCTGAATATTGCCGTTTGGTATAGATAAACCCTGCGTTGGTCACAAAGACGCAGGGTTTTTTCATTCCGGGCTCCGTACCCCGGCAAAAAATGCTAAATTCATTCATCAAAAAGCAGGAAAAACATGCAAAGAAGGATCAACAAGGTCGCCGTGCTCGGTTCCGGTGTTATGGGTTCAAGGATTGCCTGTCTCTTTGCAGGCGCGGGAGTTAAGGTACTGCTGCTGGACATTGTGCCGAAAGAGCCGAATGCGGCGGAGAAGGCCAAAGGGTTAACCACAGAACATCCGGCAGTCAGGAACAGGATCGTGAATGAAGCGCTGCAGGCCGCCATCAAATCCAACCCCTCACCCCTGTTCACGAAGGACTCCGCCCGCCACATCAGCACCGGCAATTTCACGGACGATATGAAATCCATCGCCGATTGCGACTGGGTGATAGAAGTAGTGGTGGAGAACCTGGACATCAAGAAGAAGGTCTTCGAACAGGTGGAGCAGTTCCGCAAACCCGGCACGCTGATCACTTCCAATACCTCCGGCATTCCCATCCACCTGATGACGGAAGGCCGCAGCGAAGATTTTTCAAAGCATTTCTGCGGTACCCACTTTTTCAACCCGCCGCGTTACCTGCGCCTGCTGGAGATCATTCCCACTCCGCTTACAGACCCTGCGGTGGTGGACTTCCTGATGCATTACGGCGATCTCTACCTCGGTAAAACCACTGTGCTGTGCAAGGATACACCCGCCTTCATCGCCAACCGCGTAGGCGTATTCTCCATCATGGCCATCTTTCATATCATGCAGGACATGGGTCTGGGCATCGATGAAGTGGACGCGCTCACCGGTCCCGTTATCGGCCGGCCAAAGTCAGCCACCTTCCGCACGGCGGATGTGGTAGGTATTGATACCCTCGTGAAAGTAGCGAAAGGTGTGGCGGAAAATGCTCCGGGAGATGAAGCCAAAGCCATTATGGAAATCCCGCCCTTCCTCCAGAAAGTAGTGGAGAACAACTGGCTCGGCGATAAAACCGGGCAGGGCTTTTACAAGAAAACAAAAGGAGAAGGTGGCCGCACGGAGATACTGACGCTGGACCTCCGGACCATGGAATACGGCCCCAAACAAAAGGCGAAATTCGCCAGCATTGAAGCCGCCAAACCGCTGGAAGACCTCAAGCAGCGTATCAAGGCGCTGGCACAGTCCGGCGACAAGGCCGGCCAGTTCTACCAGCGTTTTCATGCACACCTGTTTTCGTATATCAGCCACCGTATCCCGGAAATAGCAGACGACCTCTACAAAGTGGATGACGCCATGAAAGCCGGTTTCGGATGGGAAGTGGGCGCATTCGAAACATGGGACCTGCTGGGCGTGGAGAACGGGCTGAAGCTGATCAAAGACAGCAAGCTGACCGCCGCCGCCTGGGTGGAGGATATGCTGGCTGCCGGCGTGAAGCAGTTTTACAAGGTAGACGACGGCAAAAAGCATTATTACGACCTGGCATCCAAAAGCTATAAACCGGTATCGGGAGAAGATAATTTCATCATACTGGAAAACCTTTCCCATAACGTAGTATGGAAGAACAGCGCCTGCCATCTCTATGATCTCGGCGACGGCATCCTCAACCTGGAATGGAAAACGAAGATGAACACCATCGGCGGGGAAGTGCTGGAAGGCGTACATAAGGCAGTGGACCGTGCGGAAAAGGATTTCCGCGGGCTGGTGCTTGGCAACGACGGCGCCAACTTTTCCGCAGGCGCCAACGTGGGCATGATCTTCATGCTGGCGGCAGAGCAGGAGTATGATGAGCTGGATATGGCCGTGCGCCTCTTCCAGAAAAGCACCATGCGCCTCCGTTATTCCTCCATTCCCGTGATTGTGGCGCCGCATGGCCTTACGCTCGGCGGCGGCTGCGAAATGAGTCTGCATGCAGATGCGGTGCAGGGAGCGGCGGAAACCTATATCGGGCTGGTGGAACTGGGCGTGGGCCTGATTCCCGGCGGCGGCGGCACCAAAGAAATGGCCCTCCGCGCTTCCGATGCCTACAGCGAAGGGCTGGTGGAAAATGTGATCCTGCAGGACAAGTACCTGACCATCGCCCAGGCAAAAGTGGCCACTTCAGGGTATGAGGCCTTTGAGCTGGGCATTCTGCGTGAAGGGGTGGACGCCATCAGCATGAACCCCTCCCGGGTGATCGCGGACGCGAAGGAAAAAGCCATTGAGCTGGCGGACGCAGGATATACCCGCCCCATTGAACGGACGGATATCCGCGTACTGGGCCGTTCCGCGCTGGGCGCCATGCTGGCAGGCATCAACGGCATGAAAACCGGTAATTATATTTCAGCATACGACGCAAAGCTCGCCACAAAACTCGCCTATGTTATGTGCGGTGGCGACCTCAGTGAGCCAACGCTGGTCAGCGAGCAATACCTGCTGGACCTGGAAAGGGAAGCATTCCTCAGCCTCTGCGGGGAACGCAATACCCTCGAAAGGCTGCAGCATATGCTCAAAACCGGCAAGCCCCTGCGCAATTGATCATCACAATCAACATTACCCTTGGAACAGACACACATCTTATCCCTTCACCAGGTCTCCAAGCACTACGGCCCCATCCAGGCACTAAAGGAAGTATCCTTTGATGTACCGGCCGGCAGCGTGTTTGGCGTACTGGGCCCCAACGGCAGTGGCAAAACCACCCTGCTGGGCATTGTTATGGACGTACTGAAGGCCAACGCCGGCACTTACAGATGGTTCGGGCAGGAGCCGCATGCCGACCTCCGCAAACGGATCGGCACCCTCCTGGAAACCCCTAACTTCTATCACTACTATTCCGCTGTGCGCAACCTGCAGATCAGCGCCGCCATCAAAGGCCGCGGTGAAGATGATATCGAGCGCGTACTGCGCCTGGCGGGATTATGGGAGCGAAAGGACTCGAAGTTCAGCACCTTTTCTCTCGGTATGAAGCAACGCCTTGCCATCGCCGGGGCCCTGCTGGGAAAACCCGAGATATTGCTGCTGGATGAGCCCACCAACGGCCTGGACCCCGCCGGTATCGCAGAGATTCGGGACCTGATCCGCCAGCTCGGCGAACAGGGCACCACTGTTATTATGGCCAGCCACCTGCTGGATGAAGTGGAAAAGGTCTGCACCCATGTGGCCATCCTCAAAAAAGGCGTACTGCTTACGGCCGGGCATGTAGACGAAGTACTGTCCAATGAAGACATGATCGAGATCGGCGCGGCGGACCTCGCCATGCTGGAAAGTGTGTTGACCGCATTGCCCGGCATCAAGTCCCTCCGCAGGCACAACGGCAGCTTCCAGGTAGTGTTCACCGAAAGCCGTACGGCAGAACAGGTGAACCGGCACTGCTTTGAGAAAGGCATCACCCTCAGTTACCTTGCCGTTCGCAGAAAGAGCCTGGAAGCCAGGTTCATTGAATTAACCAATTGATCATCACACATCATGATAACAAGACTTTTACAGACGGAGTGGATGAAAGTGAGGTTTTACCGCACTTTCTGGATACTCATCGCATTGTTTACCGTAGCGGCGCCGCTGCTGTGCATGGCTTATGAAAGCCTCAACCGCAACATCACCAGCAAGCTGCCCATCCTGCATAATCCTTTTGCCTTCCCGCAGGTTTTCGAGACCGTTGGCTGGCTGACCAGTTTTATGACCCCCATCATGGGCATCATGCTCGTTATCCTGCTCACCAACGAGAATAATTTCCGCACCCTGCGGCAGAACATCATCGACGGCTGGAGCCGGGACCAGTACATTGCCGCCAAGTTCGGCGTGATGCTGAGCATGGTGCTGTTCATCACCATCCTGGTAGCTCTTACGGCACTGGTATTCGGCCTGCGTAACGGTGGAGATATGGATGGCAGCGCCTTCCGTTTCATCGTTTGGTCCGCCCTGCAAAGCCTGGGTTACCTGTCATTCGCCTTCTTTCTCGGCACCTTCATGCGGCGCTCGGGGATAGCGATAGCCATTTATGTGTTCTACGCCTATATCGGGGAGTTCATGATCTCCATGCTGCTCGATTTCAAGGTAAAGTTCCATTCCGGCGCTTTCCTGCCGCTGGAAGCAACCGACAGGCTGCTCGGCGGAGAATCCAGGATATTGCGGGACCTTATGAAACGCGCTGAACCGCCTTCATCCACCACTTATGTGATCATTGCACTCATCTATATCGGGTTGTTCTGTTTCCTCTCCTGGCGCAGGTTGAAGCGATCTGATCTGTAGCATGAACGGCACCCCGAAAGCAACGCCGGTGTTTATGAAAATGTTAAACACCGGGAATTGTAAACCTCAGCATGTAAATTTGTTAACAAAAGCAGAACGTGAAGAAGGAAAAACTGATACTGGTAACGAATGACGATGGCATAACCTCTCCGGGCATACGAACACTGATCGAGGCCGTAAAACCCCTGGGTAAAGTAGTGGTACTGGCGCCGGACAGTCCCCAGTCCGGCAAGGGACATGCCATTACACTGGGTTTTCCGCTGCGGATGAACCAGGTGGATATCTTCGAAGGCATTGAAGCCTGGACCTGCTCCGGTACACCCGTGGATTGCGTAAAACTGGCGAGGGACAAGATACTGGACCGCGCACCGGATATCTGCGTGAGCGGGATCAACCATGGCGCCAATCATTCCATCAACATCATATACTCCGGCACCATGTCCGCCGCCATGGAAGCAGCGATAGAAGGCATTCCTTCCGTCGGGTTCTCCTATCTGAACTATGATTATGATGCGGACCTGGCCATCTGCCGCGAAGTAGCGCATACCGTCACTAAAAAAATGCTGCATACGGACCTGCCGAAACATACGCTTTTCAATGTGAATATACCGGATGTGGACAGGGAAGACTACAAGGGCATCCGCATCACCCGCCAGGCCAATGCCAAATGGGTGGAGGAATTCGATGAACGGCGGGACCCTCACGGCAAAAAATACTACTGGCTCACCGGCGAGTTCAAGAACCAGGACCCCGGAGAAGATACGGACGTTTGGGCGCTGGAGAACGGTTATACCTCACTGGTACCCGTTCAGTTTGATCTTACGGACTACAGGCTGATGAAAACACTGGAAGCGGAATGGCGCTTCTGATACTATAATCCTATGAATATGCTCAAACAAGACAAATTATCATTGGGTATTCTGCTGGGCCTGCTGGCGCCGGTAGCCGCCTTGTTTATTTACTACCTGGTCACCTTCATGCCCCGGAGCCAAAGCCTGTCCGATTTTTTTACCATGCTCAAACAGAACCGCCATCTGCTGCCGAAGCTCATCAGCATTTGCCTGCTGGCCAATGGTGTAGTATTCTATCTTTATACCCGCAAACGCCGGGACCAGACCGCCAGGGGCATTTTCCTGATCACGATGTTATACGCAATCGTTATCTTGCTGCTGAAAATCATCCGGTAAAACAGCCGTTGAACACCGGGTGCCAAACGATGAATGGCTGCAGATGGAGCCTGCATGCAGGATGAATATTCAATCATCAAAGGCGCTATCTGGCCCGTAAAAGATAAACAGGAACGGATGAAGTATTATATCATAGCCGGTGAAGCCTCCGGAGACCTGCATGGCAGCAACCTCGTCAAACAGATCCGGTTGCAGGATACCAGTGCCGATATCCGTTGCTGGGGTGGCGACCTGATGGAGCAGGCAGGCGCCGAAGTGGTGAAACATTACCGTGAACTGGCTTTCATGGGCTTTGTGGAAGTGATCATGAACCTGCGCACCATCTTTTCGAACCTCGACTTCTGCAAAAAAGATATCCTGCAATACAAACCTGACGTACTGGTACTGATAGACTATCCCGGCTTCAATCTCCGTATAGCCGAATGGGCAAAACTGCAGGGCCTGAAAGTGGTGTACTACATCAGCCCGCAGGTATGGGCCTGGAAGGAAGGCCGTGTAAAGAAGATCAGGGAAACGGTAGATAAAATGCTGGTGATCCTGCCCTTTGAAAAGGCATTTTACCGCAAATGGGATTTCGAAGTGGAGTATGTGGGCCATCCGCTGATAGAGGCCGTAAAGGCCGAACAGGAAGCGCCGCCTGCCCCGCATTTCTCCGAAAAACCGGTGATTGCGCTATTGCCCGGCAGCCGGCAGCAGGAAGTGAAGAAAAAACTGCCCGTCATGCTGTCCATGGCGCGGTATTACCCGGAATACCAGTTCATCATGGCACAGGCCCCCAGCCTGGAAGACAGCTTCATACAGGGATTCACGAACGCCTATCCCAATGTGTCCGTTGTAAAAGGGCAAACCTATCAATTGTTGTTGCAGGCCTCCGCTGCATTGGTAACCTCCGGCACGGCCACGCTGGAAACCGCCCTTTTTGGCGTACCGGAAGTGGTTTGCTACAAAGGAAGCCCCGTGTCCTACTTCTTCGCCAAATACCTCATCAAAGTAAAATACATCTCCCTCGTTAACCTCATCATGGATAAACCCGTGGTGAAAGAACTGATCCAGCAAGACCTGACGGAAGAGAACCTCCTGAAAGAGCTGACGCTCATCCTGAAAGACAATGCCCGCAGACAGCAGATGAAAGCGGACTACGCCACATTGTGGACGCTCCTGGGAGACGGCACCGCCTCCCGGAAGGCTGCCGAAGCCATCGTTGGCATGGTGAAGGGCTAATGCCGGAACAGCCTGATCAGCATAACGATCAGTGCGATCAGGAACAGGATAATGGAGATGCGGTTCATGCCATGCATGAGCTTCGTATTGGTATTCTTCACTTCGGAAGGATCGCGTTTCCTGATATACAGATATTGCAAAATCTGCCGCCAGATGCTTTTCATGGCACAAATATCCGTTATTTTTACGCGCTATGAGAAATTTACTAAGCAGCCTTTTGCTGGCTATGCTCGCCATGCCGGCTTTTGCGCAGGAAGTCAGCACAGAACTGTCCGCCTGGGAATTCCGCCGGACGGATGAAAATATCTGGCGTTCCGCTACCGTGCCGGGAACCGTGCATACAGACCTGCTTTTTCACAAACTGATCCCCGATCCCTTCCGCGATGCGAATGAAAAAGGGGTGCAGTGGGTGGATAAAAAGGATTGGGAATACCGTACCCGGATTGATGTAACGCCCGCGCTGCTGCAGCATGATGCGGTAGCCCTGGCATTTGAGGGGCTGGATACTTATGCTGATGTGTATGTGAATGATGTGCTGGTGCTGAAAGCTCAGAACATGTTCGTGCGGAAGGAGATCCCGGTGAAGAAACACCTGAAAGCCGGGCAAAACAGCCTCCGCATACTGTTTCACAGTCCCATTGCGCAGGATATGCCGAAGTTCCTGGCAGACCGCCTGATCTATCCCGCCGGCAACGATGCCAGTGATATTCCGCTGAGCGTTCACGCCCGCAAAGCGCCGTACCATTATGGATGGGACTGGGGCCCGCGCCTCGTGACCAGCGGCATCTGGCGCCCTGTATATCTCCGGGCCTGGAATAAAGTGAAAATAACAGACAGCTGGATCCGGCAGCAGCAGCTCACGGACGCACAGGCCCAACTGGAAGCCGCCATCACGCTGGATGTACATAAACCGGGAACTTACCGGCTGATCGTGAAAAGTCCGCATGACGAGTTTGGGGCGGAACAGCTCAGCAAGACCCTCTCCGCCGGAAAACAACAGCTCCGACTGCCCTTTTCCATCCCTCAGCCGCAGCGCTGGTGGCCGAACGGACAGGGCGATCAGAAGCTGTATCCGGTGGAAGTGATCGTACTCAGCGGAAATGATACCCTGCAGAAAAAGCGGCAGCGCATCGGTCTCCGCACGATCGAGGTCGTGAATGAAAAGGATGCCATGGGTACCAGCTTTTACGTGAAGGTCAACGGCCGGCCGGTTTTTATGAAAGGCGCGAACTACATTCCGCAGGATAACTTCCTGCCCCGCGTGAGCCCGCAGCAGTACGAAAGGTTGTTCGATGACATGCAGGAAGCGCATTTCAACATGGTGCGCGTCTGGGGCGGCGGCATCTATGAAAACGACCGGTTTTATGAGCTGGCGGATGAAAAAGGCATCCTCGTGTGGCAGGATTTTATGTTCGCCTGTACGCTTTATCCTTCCTCGCCGGACTTTTTACAACAGGTGAAAGCCGAGGCGGAAGACAATATCACCAGGCTCCGCAATCACCCATCCCTGGCGCTCTGGTGCGGGAATAACGAGATCGCCGTGGCGATAAAGAACTGGGGCTGGAAAGATGGATATGCTTATACGGACAAACAATGGGCACAACTGCTCAAAGGATATGAGACCCTGTTCTCGCAACTGCTGCCCGATGCCGTAAAAGCCCACGACCCCGGGCGCTTCTACTTCCCCTCTTCCCCCATCAGCAACTGGGGCAGGGAGGAAGACTTCCGGCATGGCGATAACCACTACTGGGGCGTATGGCACGGTATGGAATGGTTCGAAGCCTTTGCCACCCACGTTCCCCGCTTCATGAGCGAATACGGCTTCCAGTCGTTCCCCGATATACAGACCGTGCGCAGGTATGCGGACTCCAGCCAGTGGGACATCCATTCCTACGTCATGCAGGCACACCAGAAAAGCTTCACGAGAGGAAATGCCGCCATCAAAACGTATATGGACCATTACTATAAAGCGCCGAAGGACTTCCCCGCATTCCTCTATCTCAGCCAGGTATTGCAGGCCGAAGGCATGAAGATCGGGATGGAAGCGCACCGCCGTGCCATGCCTTTCTGTATGGGCACCCTGTACTGGCAGCTGAACGATTGCTGGCCCGGGGCCTCCTGGAGCGGGATCGACTATTTCGGCCGGTGGAAAGCCATGCATTACTTCGTAAAGAAAGCCTACAACCCCGTGCTGATCAGCCATTCAAAGGAAAGCGGGAGAGTGTTGACGCATGTGGTCAGCGATCTGCCGGAAGAAGAGACGGCCATGCTGCATCTTCAGCTGATGGATATGTACGGAAAGGAGATATGGAACGAACAGGTGCTGGTGCGCACAAAAGCCGGCGGTAGCGAAATGGTGCACAGCATCCCCGTCACCGATATCCTGAAAGGGGCGGACAGCACCGGGGTAATATTGTATTCCAAACTGGTAAAGAACAATAAGCTATTGTCCTCGAATGTGTTTTACTACTTTGCTGCACCCCCGGTTGCTGCAGTTGCCCAAAGCCGCCATTGCCGCAGATGTACAGGAGATAAACGGGAAGATGAAGGTACGCCTCCGCTCGGCCGCACTGGCCAGGAACGTGTACCTCTCGCTGGAAACGGACGATCAGTCCCGCTTCTCCGATAACTACTTCGATCTGCTGCCAGGGCAGGAACAAGTGGTGGACGTCAGCACTAAAATGACCAGGGAACAGGTAAAGGAACAATTACGCATCATGCACCTCGCCAATGCGTGTATAGATAGTGAATAATGAAATGCCCCGGAGGATATTTTACCGTGGCGCTGACTAATCAAAAAAACATACAGAGATGAAGCAATTTTTTTTGGCAGGATGCCTGCTGGCAAGCCTCGCAGGATATGCGCAGGAAGAGCAGCCTTATGTGAAAGAGAAAGATCCGCTGGTGCTGCAGAAGCTGGATGAGTGGCAGGACTGGAAATTCGGACTGATGATGCACTGGGGCACCTACTCCCAGTGGGGCATCGTGGAATCCTGGAGCCTCTGTCCGGAAGACGAAGGCTGGACGCAACGGAAACCCGACGGCATTCCCTATTACGAATACGTGCAGCAGTATGAAGCCCTCGCCAATACCTTCAATCCTGTAAAGTTCGATCCCGCCAAATGGGCCACAGCCGCAAAAAAGGCCGGCATGCGCTATATGGTGTTCACCACCAAGCATCACGACGGGTTCAATATGTTCGATACAAAACAGTCGGAATACCGCATTACGGCACCGAACGTCCCTTTCAGCAAAGATCCCCGCGCGGATGTGACCAAAGAAGTGTTTAACGCATTCCGGAAAGAAGGTATTCACATCGGCGCCTATTTTTCCAAGCCGGACTGGAATACAGATTCCTATTGGTGGCCATACTTCCCGCCAAAAGACCGCAATGTGAACTATGAGATCAGCAAATACCCCGAACGCTGGAAGCAGTTTCAGCAGTTCACCTACAAACAGATCGAAGAGCTGATGACCGGCTACGGAAAGGTGGAGATACTCTGGCTGGACGGCGGATGGGTACGCCCGCTGAACATGCATTCCAAAGAATCCCTGTCATGGAACAAAACGCCCGCGCAGGACCAGGACATCAACATGCCCGCCATCACCGCCATGGCCCGCCAGCATCAGCCCGGCCTCATTGTGGTAGACCGCAGTGTGCATGGCCCTTACGAGAATTACCGCACTCCCGAGCAGCAGATACCGGACAAACCGCTCGACTATCCCTGGGAAACCTGCATGACCATGGCCGGTTCCTGGTCATACGTGCCGGACGACCGGTATAAGCCCGTGAACACGATCATTCATAACCTGGTGGACATTGTAGCCAAGGGCGGCAACTACCTGCTGAACATCGGCCCCGGTCCTGATGGCACCTGGCATGACGAAGCTTACCGCAAGCTGGACAGCATCGGTCAGTGGATGGCGGCAAACGGCGACGCCATTTACGGCACCCGCTCCATTGCGCCTTACAAGGATGGCAAAGTATGTTTTACGCAGAAGAAAGACGGCACCATTTACGCGATCTGTTTGCTGGATGAAGGCGAACAGTTGCCAGCGGTTATCCGCTTTGCAGGTATTATGCCGGCAAGCGGCGCGAAGATGGAGCTGCTGGGTGTGAAGGGGAAAGTATCCTGGAAGAAAGCAGGGAACGGGGTGGAGGTGAAGGTGCCGGAATCTGCCCGGAAGAAGAATTTAAGGCACGCGATCGCGATAAAGATCAAATAAATGGAGGGGGAACGCCCCCTTCGTTTTTAGAAGCCCGCTGAAATACCTGTAGTAATGATGATGAAAGGATAATAATCGGTTGGTTCAAGCACACTTGATATACATCCCTGCAATTGGAAGTGCCATTTGAAATGGGGTGTGCCCACCCGCAGCGTGAATGCCGGTTCATACAAAAAAGTGGGGCTGCTGGCAGCCTTCTTCATTTCGGGAAGATAGGTTATCTGGTAGGACCTGGAATGGTTTATATATGTCTGTGACACCTGGCTGCCTATGTAGGGCCTTGCGTAACCAAGAAACGTGAAGCGCGGTGTAAAAGTGAGCTCCACTCTTTTATGCACCATGCCAATACCAGGCTGGATAAAAAATTTCCGGAACCTGGTGCGTACGGTATGGTCATAGCGGGTCCCTTTTGCACTGTCGCTATAATATGCCTCTTCAACCATTCTGAACCCGCCAGCACCGTAGCCTGCATACAGGTCCAGCACCACGGGTGGCCTGGTCTTGTGAGAGAATTTTTTAAAAACACCAACCCCAGCTTCTGCGACCCCGCCCAGCGGTCTTGTAAAATGCCCCATACGCCCGGTACCTTTTCCGCCAAATCTTTCCCAGGTGTATTGCCCGTTAACCATCACCGCAAATTTGTCCGTGATGGCATAAGCCCCGTGCCAGCTGGAGGGCGTGACATTTATTTTAAACTGTTGCTTTTCATGCAGCAACGGCGCATTTACCTGGTTTGGTATATAAATGTTGCGGGAACAGGAGATGCAGCCTGTCACGCAGACAAGCAACATCCAGGGATAACGTATTTTCATTGGTGTGCATTTACAGGGTCGCTAATGAAGCGGATGGCCCCCTGGAAATGTTACATCACTACTTCTTCGCATCCTGCACCCACTGCCCGAAGTTCAGTGAAATGCCGGTGCTGAAAGAGACCGGCTGGAAAAAATCTCCCACCTGGTAGCCGCTGTAAGTTTCGTCATTGATCGGAACGGAGATCAGCAGCTGGCCATGCCATTTTATATACCGGTAACCCGCGCGTACGGTGAAGGTAGGCTCAAAGAAAGGCATCGCTTTGTCTCCCAGCTTCAAAAAGTTCTCGCGGCGGACGTCATCATTCTCGAAAACCTTGCTGCCCATGGTCTGATCGTAAAAGCGCACTACGGAAATGCGGGTGGAGAAAGCAGCCTCCACTACTTTGTGCGAGAAACCGAAAGTGGGCTGTATGAAGAATTTGTGGAATTTCGTGCGAAGCTGGTAATTGGTGTTCCCGCGGATGCTGTCCGCCGAAAATTCATTATCCAGTGTTTTGAAAGAGCCGTTGCCGTAACCGGCATACACATCGAATATCGCTCGCTGGCGGGAATCCACGGCTTTGAAGAACCCCACCCCACCTTCTATCAATCCCCCGCGAACATGCGGGTCCAGCAGCCAGTCGCCATCGCTGTCACTATCGTAAAGGAGGTTGCGCCATACATACTGGCCATTCACCATCACGGCAATATTGTCGGAAACCGCGTAGGCCGCCTGCCAGTTGGTGAGGGACAGGTTAGCCTTGAATTCATTCTTTTCTTTCAGTAGCGGAACATTCGCCGGATTAGGCACATAAGTATGCATCTGGCGGCTGCAGGAGGCAAATGCAAGTACCGCTAATGCCATTAACAAAAGACGGACAGTTTTCATAAAGTTGCAGGTTTTATATGAGCATTATAGCATAGACGATTCCCGTGGGATCAGTTCTACTTCAAAAACATAGTTTTTGGGTACTTTGATCTTTTCATCGTGGTTGATCAGCTGCACCAGTGTTTCTACCGCTTTTTCGCCCATCCTGTAACCAGATTGCTCAATGGTGGTAAGGGAAGGGGAGATGATGCGGGAAGAAAGGTCATTTGAGTAACCGACAACTTTCACCTGTTCCGGAACTTTTATGCCTTTGCGCCTGGCTTCCTGGATGAAAGCAACGGCGGAAGTATCGTTGGCGGAGAACATGCCGTCCGGGATATTGTCGCCGGAGAAGATATTTCGGGCGGCTTCCGTAGCAGCGTCCAGTGTCAGGTTATGTATGTGTATCAGTGATTCATCGAATGGTATCTTGTATTTGGCCAGCGCGGCTTTGTATCCTGCAAGGCGCTGCTGGTAAAGGTTGCAGGTCAGCACACCGGAAAAATGTGCGATCCTTTTGCAGCCCTGGCGGATCAGGTGTTCGGTAGCCAGGAATCCCCCTTTGAAATCATCGCCTGTGATGGTATATCCGGGAAAATCCAGCGGTACGCGGTCGTAGAATACCAGCGGGATATTGTTTTTGATGAAAGGGGAAAAGTGATCGAAGTTGGTGGTGAACATGGAAGCAACCGCCAGCAGCCCGTCCACACGCAGGGAAAAGAAGGTGTGCACCAGTTCTTTTTCCATCGCCACCGTTTCATCCGATTGCCCGATCACGATGCTGAAACCGTATTTATGGGCCTCATGCTGGATGCCGCTGATGGCGGTACTTTGAAAGTACATGCTGGTACGGGGAACGATCAGCCCGATGATATTGGAGCGTTTCTTCCGGAGGCTGGAGGCGATCCAGTTGGGCACATAGCCCATTTCGGTGGCCATCTGCTGCACTTTCTCCCTTGTTTCCTCGTTGATCAGCGGATTGTTTTGCAAAGCCCTTGATACCGTGGAAGCGCTCAGGCCCAGTGCCTGCGCAATGTCGTATATGGTTATCTTGTTCGTGTTGTGGCGTTCTTTCACTTTTGAGGCCTGTGGATTAGAAGGCGATATTAAGGAATTTTATTGATAGGTGTATTTTTGCGCCCGATGAAACACCAGATCAAAAGAACTTGCGGGACCGCCAGGCAGGTGATATACCGGGAAACGCCGGTAAAACACTACACTGCGCAGATACGCTGCAGCCGCTAAGGATATCTTTGCCCTGTACTTTTATTAGTATAGGGATAAATAACGGACCGCTTACTCATAGGCGGTCTTTTTTATGCCTGTGATAACCCCGAAACGGAGCAGGGCCGCCTTCCGGTAAGAAGACGGCCCTGCCATTGCAATATTGTTAATGACTATTTGGGATCGAGGATGTTATTGATACGTTCTACGAGATCCTGCAGGTGATAGCGGCTCATGCTGTCTCCTGTGCCTGCTGCTGCGGAGCGGGCTTCGCTGCGCAGGGTGATCAGCTGCGCGCGCGCAATGCTGGAGGCATCCGATTTGGTCGGATTAGGGTACATGGAAGCGTAGGCGGCAGGCAGGCCCTGCGGCACCACCGGCGCTTTCAGGAGGCCGGACAGGGAGTTCACATACGCCTTTTGCAGGTTGCGTCTGTAGATATCGATCTTCCGGTTGCTGTACAGCTCGGAAAAAATGCCTCTGCGCATATCGTTCAGGTACGCTACGGCGCTGTAGGCATTCTTGTCGGCAGCCTCCGCGTTGATCAGTTTGTTGATGGTGCCTGCGCCCAGCAATCTGCCGAGCACCGCTTCCTGGCGGGCCAGGATCAATGTGGGGCCTTCACCCTTGATGCGGCTCAGGATATCATTGTCCAGCAGCCAGGACGGCGTAGTGAACAGTTCTTTCTGCAGGAACTGCACCGCTTCTTTCTGGGTAGCTTTCGGCGTGATCTCGTATATGGCGCCCGCCTGTTCTACAGTCTTGGGCGTTTCATAAACGCCGCCGATGTTTTTGGCAACATGGCCCATGTAACGGAAGTACTGGCCGAGCACTTCGTTATACAGTTCAGCGAGGTTGGAATAACCTTCGTTCTCTTCGCGGGTCCAGGCCATGAGGTTGGGCACGATGCGCTGCAGGTTTTTCAGGCCGTAGGCGCTGGCTTTCATGGCATTGTCGCCCAGGTCTTCGCTCTGGGAGCGCGGGTCGTCAGGATTTGATTCCGTACCGAACCAGTATTTCTTGTCCTGCAGGCGGTTCATGGTCCATTTGTTGAGGGTGCTTCTTTCCGCATCCGCGTCCGCACCGGGGATGAATTTGTAGCCCCATTCGATCGCCCATTTGTCGTAATAGTTGATACGGGGATAGAGGTCTGCGCCGGTAATGCCGTCGCCCGGCTGGGCAACGTAGTTGAAACGGGCGTAGTCCATGATAGAGGCTGCGTGGCCGTGGGCTTTCACCCAGTCCTTGTCGCGCAGTTTTTCCACCGGGTAAGTTGAGCTGGAGCCGAAGTTATGGCGGAGGCCCAGGGTGTGGCCTACTTCATGGGAAGATACGAAGCGGATCAGTTCGCCCATCAGCTCGTCATCGAACTGCATTTTGCGGGCGCGCTCATCGTTCGGGGAAGCCTGGATAAAGTACCAGTTGCGGAGCAGGCGCATCACGTTGTGATACCAGTTGATGTGGCTTTCCAGGATCTCGCCGGAGCGGGGATCGTGTACGTGGGGGCCGCTGGCGTTCGGTACTTCGGAAGGTTTGTAAACGATGGCGGAATAGCGGGCATCCTCCAGGCTCCAGGTGGAATCTTCCTCACGGGTGGGGGCCATTTTGGCGAAGATGGCATTTTTGAAGCCAGCCTGTTCAAAGGCGCCCTGCCAGTCGTTCACACCCTGAATAAGGTATTTGCGCCATTTTGCAGGCGTAGCCGGGTCGATATAGAAGATGATCGGTTTCTTTGGTTCTACCAGTTCTCCCCTGCGGAATTTCTCGAGGTCTTCCGGTTTGGGTTCCAGGCGCCAGCGGGTGATCATGATCAGTTTTTTAACACCCTGTGGGTCCGCATCGAAATCGGTGAGGCCGGTGGCGAAGTAGCCAACGCGGGGATCGAAGTAACGCGGCTGCATGGGCACTTCCGGCAGCATAACCAGGGAGCTGTTCAACTCCAGGGTGGCAAAACCGCCGCCAACCGGAGGCATGCCGGGGCCGGGGGAGTTTCCGCTGCGGGTATAGGTCTTGACGGTCTTGATCTCCATATTCCCGGGGTAAGAGCGCACGTCCTCGATGTAGGACTTGTCACCCTGCGGAGCGCCGAGTTTCAGCTGGCTTTTGAGCCTGCCGTCGAAGAAGAGGACATCGTTATCCCCGTTGATGTAATCGGTCATATCCACTACGGTGCCGCTGCTGTCTTTCGAGACCGCTTTGATGTCAAAGGCCGCTACGATAGGCTGGATGTTGGAGTTCATCACGGAGATGTACATCGGCTGGGTAGAGTCTTTGGACCTTTCGGCGAAAGAGATGTTCTTGAGGAAGATGCGGTCGTTCGGGCCTTTTTCGAACCGGATCACGTTTTCATTGATCTGGTCGCCTCCAAAGCCCAGCATGCCCACCCGTACGCCGGCGGGAGCTTTGGACATACGGCTCACGACGAGTATGTCGCGTCCCAGCAGTTTGTCAGGGATCTCCACGAAGATCCTGTCGTCCTGTTTGTAGATGTTGAACATGCCGCTGTCGGCTTTTGCCCTGGGGGTGATCACCTCGGTGAATTTCTTTGGAGCGGCTTTTTTCGGGCCTCCTCCCATCATCGGGGGGCGGGCGGTGGAATCCTTGCCGGGTGCTGTGGCGGCAGGTACAGGTTTGTTATCCTTTTTCTTTTTTCGCTGGGCGTCCGCCGGATGGGTGGTGAGCAGGCAGGCTGCGCACACCATGCCGGCCAAAGCCGTTACAAATTTGCTCTGTAAATGCATGTATTGTTGGTTTAATTGATTTTAAGCGACTTAGTTGAGGCGCAAATAAAGGGATAAGAATTTATATATATTGTTAAAATCCATAAAAGCGTTAAAAGGCGGTAGGAGCGGAAATAAAAAGGGGTTTCCACCCGGAAGGTGTGGCAACATCAGTTGCATCGGCAACATTCCGGATGCGCGATGGTCAGAAACAGGGAGGTAAAATATGGATTTAAAATTTCTGTTGGAACAGTTTAAAATTTTCTTAAATTGTGCGTCCAACTTTGAAAAAAATCAATCGATTCCGTATTATAGCGGAATGTTTGGGAGAGGACAGTGAAATCAATATTAATTTTTTTGCTTATTTAAGTGTTTGCTCAATAAATGTGGAAAGGAGGAAAAGCCCTGCCAGTGGGCGTTTCGTGCTGAGGGTTAAATTTTTTGAGTGGCACTTGTTTTTTTGAGGAAGGCTTATAACTTTGCGAATCACTGATTATTAGTCTATTATTGAGGGTGTAAGGAAACAAAATCGATCTAAATCTTAATTACTAACAAACAAACAGTTTAATTTTTAACACTAAAATTCAATCAACATGGCTGAGACTAAAACAACTGTGACTGCAGCTGCTGCCAAAACCTCTTCTCATCAAGCGAAAAAGTCGTCCAACTTGTTTGCTTTGCTGGCTGTGCCCATTTGCATTGCCATTGCGTATGTGTTTTTCTTTCTTGTTTTAGGTAATCCGGACAACTTCATGGGCGGTAACGTTGAGAATCACCCTGTTGAGGAAGGTATCGGCAAATGGTTTGGTACAGTTTACAAAGGCGGTCTCATCGTACCGATACTGATCTCCATCCTGCTGATCTGTATCACTTTCGTGATCGAGCGTTTCCTGTATCTGTCCAAAGCAAAAGGTAAATTCAGCGGTGCTGAACTGGTAAGAAAGGTGCAGTATCACCTGGCCAACAAAAATGTTGATGCAGCCCTGGCAGAATGCGACAAGCAGAAGGGTTCTGTAGGTAATGTGATCAAGGCTGGTCTGAGAAAGTACAAAGAAATGATTTCCAATAATGAGCTGGATACTGATCAGAAGATCCTGACCATTAAGAACGAGATCGAGGAAACAACCGCACTGGAACTGCCGATGATGGAAAAGAACCTGGTGTTCCTGTCCACAATCGCTTCCGTAGCAACCCTGGTAGGTCTGTTCGGTACGGTACTGGGTATGATCAAGGCGTTCGCGGCGATGTCCAGCGGTGGTGCACCCGATTCTGCACAGCTGGCACTTGGTATCTCCGAGGCGTTGATCAACACCGCCCTGGGTATCGGTACTTCCGCTATCGCGATCATCATGTATAACTACTTCACTACCAACATCGACAGCATCACTTACGCGATCGATGAATCTGGTTTCACGCTGACTCAGAGCTTTGCTGCAAATCACAAATAATTTTCGTAAATTATATTGTGGAATTTCTGCAGAATTGAATCTAATTAAGTGAACCAATAAAAGGAGTAAAGATGCCTAAAGTAAAAATGCCCAGGAAAAGCACGAACATCGACATGACTGCGATGTGTGACGTGGCGTTCCTGTTGCTGACTTTCTTCATGCTGGCAACCAAGTTCAAACCGGACGAGCCGGTGGCTGTGGTTACTCCGTCTTCTATCAACACGCAATTACTGCCAGATTCTGACGTAATTCTGCTGACAGTAGCGAGCGACGGCAGGGTGTTTTTCAGCATAGACGGTCAGGGAAAGAGAAAACAGCTGATTGAGGATCTGAACGAGCAGTACAAGTTGGGCCTTGATAATAAAGAGATCAACAACTTTGCGATAGGGTCCAGCGTTGGTGCTGAGCTCAAAAACCTGAAACAGTTGCTGAACATGAGCGCGGATGAACGGAAAGCCTCGAACATCGAAAAAGGTATTCCTGTTGATTCCGCGAACAACGAACTGGGAGTATGGATTGAGTATGCCCGTAACGTACAGGGCCAGATGGGGAGCCTTAACAAGCTGAAGTATTGTCTCCAGGCGGATAATGATACACCTTACCCGGTGATCAAAAACATCCTGGATACCTTCAAGGACAAGAAGATACAGAAGCTCAACCTGGTAACCAATCTGAAAGGGAAGCCTCCGGGTTCTGCTGCCGCGCTGTATGAGGCTGAGCAACAGGGAAAACATTGACAAGAAGGCGCAGTATAATGCGAAGTTTCTAACAAACTAAAAAAATGCTACCATGGCTGAAATGGATACCAGCAGTAGTGGCGGTGGTAAAAAACACCAGGGGACGAAATCGAAAAAGCTTTCAACCCGTGTAGACATGACACCGATGGTGGATCTGGGTTTTCTCCTGATCACCTTCTTCATGCTCACCACCACTATGTCGAAACCGAAGACGATGGACCTGATCATGCCCAAGGATACAGAGAAAGAGGAGGAGCAGAACAAAGTAAAAGAAAGTACTGCACTGACCATCCTGTTAGGGAAAAAGGACCAGGTTTACTATTACGAAGGATTGGCGCAAGACCCCAATGCTTCCAGCAACCCGGATTTCTTCAAGGCCTCCTCATTTGCCAACACCGGCGGCATCCGCGATATCATCATCAAAAAACGTGATGAGGTTGCACAGCTGCGCAACTTTAAGGGAGAACCTGAGGATGTGGTGGTGATCATCAAGGCAGATGATGGCGCCACTTACAAGAACTTCGTGGATTTATTGGATGAAATGGCAATCAACCGTATCCAGCGGTACGCAACCGTGGATATCAGCGACCAGGACAAGCAATGGATCAAATCTACCGAAGCCTCCAACGGCATTCAGTAGTTATGGAAAAAACTAATTTTTTGCATCCATCAATAAACATTTAACAATGGATTCAGCTAAGATTCTTAAGACCGACTTTCTTGATATCCTGTTCGAGGACAGGAACAAGAACTATGGTGCTTATGAGCTTCGTAAGCACTACGACAAACGTGTGCGGAATTCCATCCTGATTACAGCTTCTATTGCGTTGTTGATCGTTGGCAGTTATCTCATTTATATGAATATCAAAGCCAATGATGTTGAAACCGTTAAAAAACCAATAGTTGAAGACATCAAGCTGGAAGACGTGAAGTTGCCGGACGATCCGAAGACTCCGCCTCCGCCACCGCCTCCCCCGGCGCCACCGCCGCCGGTGAAGCCCTCCGTGCAGTTCACGCCGCCGGTGATCAAAAAAGATGAAGAGGTAAAAGCCGAAGAGGAACCTCCGAAGATCGAAGAGATCAAAGAGAAAGCCGTATCTACCAAAACAGTAGAAGGTGATCCCAATGGTATCGATCCGGGCCTTATCAGCGACAGTAAAGGTACCGGTGTGGTAGAAGCACCGCCTCCCCCGCCGAAAGAAGAGATCTTCACCTTTGTGGAGCAACCTCCGACCTTCCCGGGTGGTGATGCAGCCCTTGCCAAATACCTGAGCAACAATATCCGTTACCCGCATCTGGCAACAGAAAACGGTATTTCCGGTACAGTATTCGTATCCTTTGTGGTAGACTCTGAAGGTCAGATCAAAGATGTGAAAACAGTCGGCGCCAAAAAAGGTGGTGGTCTCGAAGACGAAGCCATGCGCGTGGTGAAGAAAATGCCGAAATGGAAACCAGGCAAGCAGAACGGACGCCAGGTATCAGTGCAGTTCAACCTGCCGATCCGCTTTACCCTGCAAGAATAGTTAAAGTCTCAAGCTAACAGCATACAAAATTCCCCATCAGCCAGCTGATGGGGAATTTTATTTAATTTCGGCCCATGATTGGAAAGTTAGGCGGCCAGGACGATACCATCGTAGCCATAGCCACCGCCCCCGGCGTTGGCGCCATTGCCGTGATCCGGCTCAGCGGCAGGGAGGCGATAGCCATTACAGACAAGCTTTTTCCCGCGAAAGACCTGTCCGCGCAGCCGGGC
This sequence comes from Chitinophaga sp. XS-30, assembly GCF_008086345.1. Classification (NCBI taxonomy): domain Bacteria; kingdom Pseudomonadati; phylum Bacteroidota; class Chitinophagia; order Chitinophagales; family Chitinophagaceae; genus Chitinophaga; species Chitinophaga sp. XS-30. Next base: position 1,769,440 of record NZ_CP043006.1, read on the forward strand.
TATACCCTGCACTTTGGTGCGCTGAGTTTGAACGGACAACTGATCGATGAAGTGGTGGTGAGCCTGTATCGCGCCCCGCGGTCTTACACCGGGGAGGAAGTGGTGGAGATCTCCTGTCACGGTTCCCCTTATATCCAGCAGCAGATCATCGACGCCTGTATTACTTGCGGCGCCCGCCTTGCGAGGCCCGGAGAGTTCACGCAACGCGCATTCCTTAACGGCAAGCTGGACCTTACCCAGGCCGAATCCGTAGCCGACCTGATCGCTTCCAATACCGCAGCATCGCATCAAACTGCCCTGCAGCAGATGCGCGGCGGCTTTTCGCAGGAGCTCCAGGCCCTGCGGGAGCAACTGATCAAATTCTCCGCGCTGATAGAGCTGGAACTGGATTTCAGCCAGGAGGATGTGGAGTTTGCGGACCGTACCGCGCTTTATACGCTGGTCAATTCTTCCACCGCGGAAGTGGAACAGCTTATCCGTTCTTTCCGTATCGGCAATGTGATCAAGAATGGTGTGAACACCGCGATCATCGGTCGCCCTAATGCCGGCAAATCCACTTTGCTGAATACCCTGCTGAATGAGAACCGTGCCATCGTCAGCGAAATAGCCGGTACTACGCGGGATACCATAGAAGAAGTATTGAATATCGGCGGCATCCTGTTCCGGTTGATAGACACCGCCGGTATCCGGGAAAGCACCGATGTGATCGAGAGCATCGGGGTACAGAAATCGCTCGAAAAGATGCGGGAAGCCGGTATCGTGATCTATCTTTTTGATGTATCCGAAATGTCTGCTGAAGAAGTGCAGGCACAGGCGGAAGCTTTTCAGGGATCTTATTTGCTGGTGGGCAACAAGGTGGATGTGATCGGGGAAGAAGCTGCGCGCGCGAAGTTCGGCAGCATTCCCGGGGTTATTTTTATTTCCGCGAAGGAGCATGTGGCGGACCTGAAGGAGAAGCTGATAGAGCAGATGACAGGAGGTTCCGTGAATACGGAGAATACGATCATTACGAATGCGCGGCATTATGCGGCGTTACAGGAGGTGCTGACGGCGCTGCAGGATGTGAAGCGTGGGTTGGATGAGGGGTTGCCGGGGGATTTGCTGGCGCTGGATATCCGGCGGTGTTTGTTTTTTCTGGCGGATATTGCGGGGGAGGTGACGAATGAGGATCGGTTGGATTATATATTTTCGAAGTTTTGTATCGGGAAGTAGGAGTCTTCCTTTTTAATCGCATCCGCTTTTCTTTATTCGCCTGATGTAATGCGTATCAGTCAGTATCCTGTTGATGAAATGTCCGGCTTTCATAGACCTCCGGTATGTGGTAACAAGCAACAGGCATGAAACCCTTTCACACCTGTTGCTTATTAGTATTATAGAAGAATCTCCAGATGATACGCTTCGGTCATATTTTCGATGATCCGTTGTACTCCTGTGCCGTCTGTTTTACAACGATACATTGTACCTGACGTCATAAAATCATATACGATCCAGTATAAGTATTGATTACCCGGGTCTATTTCCAGGTCTCCTACTCCGCTCATAAATTCCTTGGGGATCGGCAGCTTCCGGAGCGTTCCCGAGCCATCCCGCGCACCCACCAAAATCTCGTTGTTGCCGGCGTCCATGATATAAACGTGCGTGTCATCTATTGCAATGCTTGTTGCTGAAGCAATACCATCACTGCCATCGAATAACATTTTAGCTTCCTGTTCTGCCTCGCCATTCATGCTGCCTTCATAAGTCGCTATAAACATTTGATCTACCCAGTATATTTTCCCGCGGGCCTCATCTATTTTTAGTCCTCCGGGAATTATTTCTCCCAGCTTGTAGATCTCTTCTGCTCCGGCCCCGTCTATATTTATTCTCAGAACGTGATTCTTGCCGGAAAAGGCAAAGTCTGCCGCAGCTATATATACCCTGTTCTGGCTGTCAAAAGCAATATCTATCAGCATGAAGGTTTCCGGAAACGAGCAGATGAGGGTGGGAGGGATCGTGCCATCCGTGCTGCCGTAGTAAACTTTATTGATGTCCATCCAGTACAGGCGCCCATTCTTTTGATCAACTGTTAGCCCATTGGGATAAACGGCGGCGTTGTCATATAGGATTTCTATAACGGGATTGCCGTTTTCATCCATCACAGCCTTGTAGATCTTGCCCGGTGATGACCAGAAGATCTCTTTTACCCCCTTTGGTATTTCTTCCACCTCAAATCTCCCTGCCTGCACCGTATACGTACCCTGCTGTATAACAAGCGATACCATACCTGGCTCTAAAGCGGGCACTTTCACCGTTACGGAAGTGGCGGTGGTTGCCGTGACCGTACCTTCCGTTTCGCCGAAAAGCACCTTGCACTGCCCCTCCTTGAAATTATATCCGTTGATGGTGATCTCCGCGCCGGGCCTCCCCCGTGCGGGCAATACCTCCATGACCATCGGCAAGGCAATAACAGCCGCGTCAACCGTATAAACAGGCCCTGTAACAGCCGAATCTACCTGCCCGCTATAGTTATGCCCCCCGATCGGGTTCGTCCTGTTAAAATTGAATTCCAGCTTCCCGGTAACAGCGTCTTCCGGTATTTGTATCAGCATACTGTCCGGCGACATGGTAACGATATGTACCTCGGCATTGTTGATACGGACTTTTGCGTCTTGTGCCAGATGCGTGAAATTATGGCCACGTACAACCACGTAAGTACCGGCAGGCCCGGCAGCCGGTGAAATACTATTAATGGTCACTTTGCCGAAGTCCCGCACATCCAGCACTTCCTTGCGGCAGGCCATGAATGCGCACATCAGCACAGCGATGAATAAGTATATATGTCTTTTCATGATGTTATTCTTTTACAGGTTGAACTGGAAGCCCAGGGTATAATAAACACCGGGTTTGTAATCGCGTATGTAATAATCTCCCCGGATGTATTTTTTGTATTCCGTACGAATGGGACCATGTATGGTCCATTCAAAGTAAGTAGGATCGGTGTTGAACTTTTTGTTGAAGTCGTTGTCTACATAATGACGGATCGCCGCATTCAGCAGGTTTTGCGCGGCTAGTCTTACGCTGATCCTTTTATTGATCTTCTGCAATATGGACAGATCGAGCAGATGCCTGCTGCGCTCAATCATCGGGGGCTCCAGCTCTACATCTCTTCCACCGGAGGTATTGGTGATGATCCGCTCTGCGAGTACATTGTATTGCAGGGATATTCTGCTGCCGCTGGCTTTATGATCATAAAAAAGACCGGCGTTCAGTATCCAGGGGGCGGCGCCTGTGAAAGCCCTTTTTTCACCGCCGGGATAATAATTGAGGTGTTCCGGCGCATCCACCATCAACGCCTGGTTGCTTGCTTCTGTGAAATTATAGCAGGCATTGACGATAAGGCCCATATGCTCGAATACATCACCGCCCAGGAAGCCCAGTTGTTTACGTATTTCCAGCTCCATTCCATAGATACGGGCAAACGGCATGTTGCTGTGTGTGAACCCGGGAACGCCGGTGTTGGTGTTGGCCATCGTTTCCTCGATCGGCTGCTGGATATACTTGTGGTAAAAGCCGGCGGACATGGCTTCTCCCGGGGCAGGATACCATTCCAGGCGCAGGTCGTAGTTGTCGATGCGCGCATCATGCAGCGTAGGCTTCCCTATATAGGTAAATCCATCTGAAGGGTTATAGGTAACGAAAGGAGAAAGTTCGCGCAGTTCCGGCCTGTTCAGTGTTTTGCCATAGCTTGCCCGCAGCTGCCAGTGATCATTCAGGTGCAGCGTGGCGTTAATGGAAGGCAACCAGAAATACTGATGCGTGGGAGGCGCTGTGCCAACAAGCACCTGCTGGCCGGCTGAGTTGGGCAAATATTCCTCCAGCAATTGCCGCCCTTTCGTGTCCAACACAACGCGTTTGGAATATTCCACGCGCAGGCCGCCGTAGATATCCAGCTTCATCATCGGGCGTTTGCCCATCGGCCAGCGGAAGTGTACGGGAAGATTGGAAGCCAGGTAGCCGGCGAGGTTATCGAACGTGGCGGTGTACCCGTTCGTTTGCGCACCCCCTAATCCTACTTCCTGTACATTGGTGTACATGCGCAGATTTTTTGTTTGCAGCGCATACAACAGGCTGTCGCCGAGGTTATCCCAGGGGCTCGCACTGAAACCCAGTTCCGGGAAGTTCTTGTAAGCCAGTGCGCTGTAGAAATATCGCTTGCGGCGGCTTTCCACGAAAGCACCTGCACGTAGCAGGAAATCTTTTTTTTGTTGCAGCGGGGTGAGCGTATAATCTATATTTCCCTGCCAGCGCTGTTCGTCTCCCTCACCATCCGTAAATCGCCCGACCACGGTGTTTTTGCGCGTAGCCGCGTTTAACCGCCATGTTGTTTTATCTGTAGGAACGAACTTTCCCAGGCCAGCCACATCACCAGTGATGGAAGCATCGTCCGGATGATAAGTATTGGAGAACTGGTTGGGATCTTTCATAATGCCCCGGGAATAGCTGGCCGTCCATTCCAGCAGGTGTTTTTCATTGCCTGTCTTGTGTGAGCCACCTAGCATTCCCATGTAAAGGTCCTGCCTGTTGTAGGCATTCTCCATGCGGCGGATAAAGAGCGAAGCAGCCTCGCTCGTAAACCATTCGTTGACGGTATTGATCTGCAGCACCTGCTTCGTACTGCGGTTCATCAGGCCCATAGCGGTGATCTCGTTCCTGTCATTGATGATCAGCGAGAAGTGCTGCATGGCTGCCAGCCGTACGCTGGAGGAATAAACGGAATCATATCCCACACGGAAACCCGGAAGTGTTAAGGGCGTAAGCGCCACGCCCGGGGCAGGGAATACCGTATCTCTATACATATTGGCGCTACGTGCCGTGTTGGAATGATAGAAGCTGCGTTGATTTTCATAACGTCCTACCGTTACACTGTTCAGTTTCAGCTTGCCGATATTGGCGTAAGTATAGTAGGTTGCATCGCCCTGCAGGTCTGCCGGATGATATTTTTTGCTAAGGTTCCAGGATTTGACGCTGCGTGCCAGCAAAGCATCCGTAATGGCGGCGTTCGGGGTCAGGTAGGCGCTGGGTACAGACGGTACGTCTTCCAGGATGATCATGCCATAAGGATTACGCGGCATGTTCACCGGCATCGCCCGTGTACCATCATCAAACCCCAGCCAGTCATATTTTCCACTACCGGCCTGCACATGATCATCGAAGAATTTGTTGCCTGTGCGGTATTGTGCATTCAGACTGATCTCCAGCCTGCGGATGGGAACGGATTTTTTTGTGTACACCTTTACCACGCCGCCTGCGAAATCAGCGGGAAGTTCCGGTGCGGGCGATTTGTACACGATCATGCGGTCGATCACGGAAGAAGGCAGCAGATCGAAATTGAATGCCCTTTTGTTAGGATCGGTAGAGGGAAGAAAAGCATTGTTGAGATAGACGGGATTATACCGGGGCGTCATGCCACGGATGCTGATAAAGCCATCCTGCAGCGTTACACCGGATACACGGCGCGCTACTTCGGAAGCAGAACGGTCTACGCTGATAGTGATCTGTTCGGAAGAAATACCTGAAGCGATGCCTCTTGCTGATCTGATCTCTTCGATCAGCTGCCGGTCGTTGGTCGTAATCACGCGGTCTGCCCGCACGGTCACTTCCCCCAACTGACGCTTGTCTTTTTGTAAAACAAAATCCAGCGTGGAAGTAGAATCGTCCTTTACCGTTACATCTGGAATTTCCATATAGGCATATCCCACATAACTGATGATGGCGGTGTAATTACCAGCAGGGAGCGTAATGCTGAAGTGCCCGTTGGTATCCGTTACGCCGCCGCTGTTTCCGATGCGGATATTAGCACCGGACACGGGTTGCCGTTGTTCCTCGTCGATCACTTTACCGGTAACCCTGCCCTTTGCACGAACGGGAGCAGCCGGTGCGCTGTTTTCCTTGCTGATGATAATGTAACCGTTTGCTTCCCGGAATGAAAGGGAAGTGTTTTGCAACAGGCCTTGCAGTACCTGCTCCAGTGTTTTGTTGGTGTATTCGGTAACAGGAGCTTTGTAACCATTGGTGTTGGCAGCATTAAAAGCGAGTTTAAGCTCAACCTGTTTCCCTACTTTCTCCAGTGCTGCCGTCATGCTTTCGCCTGTAAAGCGAATGCTGATCTTTTTGGATAAAGCGGATTGTTGTGCATACAAATGACTGCCCGTAAAGAGGCATACCAGTAGCAGGAGCCGTTGCCATAGGCGGTACCGCGGTTTTGTCCGACTGAAAAATTTCATACCTTCGTTCTAGTTTATTTTGTTATAAATACCGGTACTTCCAATACCGGGGTTTGAAGACGCCTGCTTCCAACAGGCGTTTTTCTTTATTAGTGAATGATCACCGCCATACTGTCTTTCCGCCATTCCGCACGGTTCCCGTTCACTATGCAGATAACTTCCAGCAATGGTCGCGCGGCTGTTCCATATTTGACGGGCAGGCTATATTGATTTTGTTGTACAGATGAGTCCCCCGCTATGACGGTGATACCATAGAGTTGTTGCATCAGGCCGGCCATTTCTGCAAAACTGGCTTGGGAAAGACGAACTTCCCCGCTCGTCCATTCACCGATCTTTCCGGGATCAGTATGCATGGTTCGCGCCCGGGCCTTCGCAATATCGTAGAACACCCTGTCACCGGGCAGCAGGGTTGCAATGGCCTTCTGCTGCCGGTCAATCCGCACTTTACCGGTTTTGACGGCTACCTGCAAATGCCGGGTAACACTATCCGTCATAACGGTGAATGAAGTGCCTAATACGATCGTCTGCATGCCGTTGCGGCTCTCCACAATGAAAGGGGCTTCTTGTTTTGCAACATCGAAATAAGCCTGCCCCTGTAGTAATTGCACGGAACGTGTTTTCCCGCTAAAGCTGGCCGGGTAACGGATCGCGGAGCGGGCATTAAGGAAGATACGGGAACTGTCAGGCAGCATCACTTCTTTCAGTTCTCCGTTACCTGTTTTCAGGGTCAGCATACCAACGGAGGAGGACGTGTTCCCATCCTGTCGCCATAACATGCCAATGCCTGCGATCACCATCGCCACCGCGGCTCCGGCTGCAAGATGATGCCATGCGATCTTTCGTACAGGCTTGCGCGGTATTCTTTGCATGATCTGCTGAAAACGGATCTCCTGTGATGTTCCAGGCTGACCGGCAGCTTCCGGCATGTCGGAGAAATCAATGCCGGCTAGCTGTTCTTCCGCTTCGGGGGTAGACAAATACAAGCGCAGCAATACCATTTCACGGTCGGTAATGGTATTGTCTTTCTGTTTACGCAGCAATTGCTTCAACAGCTCGGGAGAAACAGGCATATCGGGAGGCTTTTACAGGAAGTACCCAATAACGCCTGCGAGGTAGTAACCGGTAACATTAAGTTAATATACGGGAAAGAGCAACAAGGCCAGGTTGAAGGCATAGGGAGTGACCTGTGTGCGTAAATGTGTAAGAGCAAGGTTCACCTGCTTCTTCACGGTCAGCACGGAAATACCGAGCTCATCGGCAATCTGCTGGTAGCTTTTATCTTCATCCCGGCTCATGAGAAATATCTTCTTCCGCATGGGTGGCAGGGATTGAATAACGGTATAGATGTATTGTTCGATCTCATCGAAATAGAGCTGTTGCAGCGGGTCAGACAAATCAGCGGGCACTTCAGGCAGGCTGTTGATGTCTGTATGCAGGATATGTCTGCGCAGAGATTTGAGGGCCTTGTTGCGGGTTACGGTAATAAGCCAGCCAGAGATATCGTCGCCTTCCATATCGGCCCGGTGTTCCCAGAGGCTGATAAATACATCTTGCACCACTTCCTCCGCATCCTGCAGGGTAAGGCATATTTTCGCCGCATACGCGGTAAGGCGGGCATCGTAAACTATGAATATTTTCCGGAAGGCCTCCTCCGATCCATGCCGGAATGCGGTAATAACGGAGGCTGGCACGGGAGTTTGATGGGCGACATGCATGTGAAGGCAGATTCGGCACAAATATAGCTGCAGCATATTACCAAACTGTTAAGGAGGATGTGAATGAGAAATCGTTCTCCGTGGCGTGTATGTGTTGGTAGACTTCCCGTAGGCTGGAGTGTACCCAGCCGCACAGCGCTTCGGACCTGTTGAACGCATCAATTCTGTTAAGGCATGTTCCTGTTTGTATCTAATGTTTGACAATTAATTCATATTCAATGATTTGTACTTTCTGTACCGGGAAATAACGGCTTTCTCCATAAAATTATCGCTGTTATTTCATGGTTATTTGGTTCGGCTTGTTCCATTTGCCCCCGTTTCCGGTAACCAGGAGAAGGCGTTATATGCCAGGGTCTGCAGTTAGGCATATGAATTTTATCTACAAGTATAGATATATGATTATCAGATTAAATATTTAAGTTTTATTAATCGATATTTTCTGTACCTGTTCATTATTTATGACTGTTCTCTGTCAGTGAACAAGGCTATTTATTGAACATCTTTTTGTGATTTAAAACATGTTCAGTATTTTTGATTGTTCACTGTCAGTGAACAATCAATTAAAATGAACGAATTAACGACAGATATTATCCATCGCGCCGTGGCGAAACTTAAGGAACTGACTGGTTGCACCGGACATTACCAGCCAATCGCTGATAAGGGCGCGCCAGGCATCGACGGAGTAATCGAACTGCACTTCAGCGAAGGTCGGATCATTAAACTCATGGCAGAAGCGAAAAGAGAGGTAAAGCCTTATCATATGCCCGCTTTCGAGGAAGCCAACAAGAAGTACAACAAATTTATAGTTATCGCAGACAGAATATATCCGGCTCAGCGCAGGATAATGAGGGAAAAAGGAATTGCCTATTTGGATACTGTGGGCAATATGAGCCTGGAAAAGGAGGGTATCCTTCTTTGGATAGACGGTCAGAAGCTTGCCGATGAGGAAAAGCCGGTCACCAATCGGGCTTTTACAAAGACAGGTTTAAAAACAGTATTTTATATTCTGGCTGACGAAAAAAAACTGAACCTGCCATATCGTGAACTTGCAGCTGCAACCGGGGTCGCTCTCGGCAACATCAAATACATTATCGAAGGGCTTGCTGATGCAGGATTTATCTTGCAGATAGGTAACGGGCAGAAAGTGCTTAAGAACAAAAATGGGCTATTGGATAGATGGTTGGCCGGTTATCAGGAAACGCTAAAGCCGGCTCTGCATTTGGGAGATTACGATTTCTTCAACAAAGATCTGAATAGCAACTGGCAGATGCTTCCTGCAGAAAACAACACCATTGCTTGGGGAGGCGAGGCTGCTGCAGAATTGCTGACCAACTATCTGACTCCGCAATACCTGACCTTGTACACTAACTACAAGGTGCCGATTGCTACAACATGGAAACTTATACCTAAAGCACACGGTAGGATAAAGATGTACAAGAAATTCTGGGAAAATATAGAGTGGGATGAAAAACGACTCACTCCACCCCTCCTGGTTTACGCCGATCTAATGCTAACCGGTGATCCTCGTTGTATTGAGGCAGCCAGGATTATTTATGAAAAGTATTTGAAGGATGAATTTGAGAGCTAGCAAGCACGGATATCTAAAAAAAGAATTCAGTGCAATGGAGGATGCCTTTGCGGCATTGGGAATAGATTTTTATTTAATTGGAGCCGTAGCCCGGGAAGTATGGTATGCCAAAGGAGATCAACAGTTCAGGACTACCAAGGATGTAGACTTTGCGGTGCTCGTCGGAAGCAAAGCGGAGTATGACGCGGTCAGGCAATATCTGATTCACAGAAGTGGTTTTACGGCCACAAAAGAAAATGCTTTTGTGCTGATTTCCCCTGCAGGCATTCAGGTGGATATTCTTCCTTTTGGTGAGATCGAGGAGCAAGGTGGCGTCAAAATCACCGGGTTCGGTATGGCCAGCATCAGTTTAGATGGCTTCCATGAAGTATATTTGTCGGGCACAGAGGAAACTGATCTGGGAACCGGGCATCTATTTAAGGTCGCTACCTTGTCTGCAATCGTACTTTTGAAGTTAATTGCATATGACGACCGGCCGGAGAAACGAGCTAAGGACGCCAGGGATATAGCCAATATTATTAGCTGCTTTTTCGAACTGCAGGCCGATCTTATCTATGATAACCATTCCGATATTTTTACCGGCGATGAAGATGTGCTCGATACTATAAGTCTGCCTGAAATCTCCGCAATCGTGATCGGTAGAGAATTGAAACGGATAACAGGGGGGAATGAAGATTTGTTAAAACGGCTGACATCAATTATTACGGAGCAGGCAACTTTAGCAGAAAAAAGTGCGTTTATCCGTAATATGCTGGAAGAAACCGGTCAGACCGTTGAGGAGGTCCAAAAATGGTTACAAGCAATGCAAAGAGGAATATCATGATTTTTACAGAACAACGGGAAATTCGCGTAACTCCCGCCATTCAGGTAGCGTTTGCCAGGTCTGATTTGTGAACCTGCGTGTCAAGGCTTCCGGTCGGTTGAGCCGGGTTTGCAGGCTGAATGTTCCTGTTTGTATCTAATGTCTGGCAATTAGTTCATATTCAATAATTTGTACTTTCTGTACCGGCAAGTAAAATCCTCATTTTTACTGCTAAAGCAGCGGCCCCACCTGTCCATAACATCGCCCCATTTCCCTTCCCCGCCCAAAATCCGGGGTTTTAGTTTAACTTCGCCCATATCCGTCCCAGAAAATTCTGCAAAAATCCAAAGAATCTGGGGCTTTTTTATTGAATTTTGGTCCAGTAAACTTCATTGTCAACTAACACTTCATACAACGAGAAAGAGCTGCTTTTACGCCTGGAAGCTGGCGACAAGTCCGCTTTTGATTCACTCTACTACCGTTTTGAGCCAAGGGTAAGATTATTCCTTCATCCCTTTGCAATTGGCGATACAGACATGATTGACATCGTTATCCAGGATGTTTTTGTAAAGCTGTGGCTTAAAAGACAAGAGCTATCCGGCATTGCAACCCTGGAGTATTATCTGCAAAGGATGGCCAAAAATCGCTTGCTGGATATCCTGAAGCTACGCAATATCCGGGATCGCCATAAAAAAAACTACGCAATACTGCAGTCAACATCAACCAATAATGCGAAAGAAGAACTGCAATTAAAGGAATATCTCGCTATAGCACGGGAAGGCATGGATAAAATGCCCTTGCGGCGACGTATCATCTTTTCCATGAACGAGCTTGATGGCTTTTCTATCGACGAGATCGCCACACAAATGCAAATTTCCCGTGATGTGGTGAAAAAGCAATTACAAAAAGCCAGGGCTTTCCTGAAGGAATATATATCAAAGCATGGTGACCTTCCGGGGGCAATTTGCCTGGCTATCCTGGTTTTGTTGGAGTATTAATTTTTTTTACTTACCCGTCTCCTCCGTCTTTCCACATTCGTCTTATATATGAGGGATATGATCAACAAGTCAACTATACTAGCTAAATACGCCCGGAATGAGGTGACTGCCGCGGAGCACGCTGCTTTCCAGGAATGGCTGAAAACGCGCCCGGCAGAAGAAGTGGAGGCCCTGATGAATGAATACGGGGAGATAATTGCCCGTTTGGACTTTTCGCAAGAGCCTGCAAATCCTGCATTGCTTGCAGCCATTCACCGGGAGATAAGCGGACAGGAAACAGCCGCTGAAACACCAGTCAGGCGAATGGCTATCCGCAAATGGAGCTGGGCAGCGGCCGTTGCCTTATTGCTGGCAGGTGCGGCATATGTCTGGACAACTTACCAGCCGGCGGCGGTACCAATGCCGATGGCCATCCATTCAACAGATATTGCGCCCGGTACCAACGGTGCGATCCTTACCTTGTCCGATGGTTCCCGGATAGTGTTGGATAGCCTCCATACCGATACCATTTCTTTACAGGATGGTACCGTGGCAAGGGTATCAGGGAACAAGCTTGTTTATGAAAATAACGGGAAAGAGAATATATATAATACGATGAGTACTCCCAATGGACGGCAATTTCAACTGCAATTGCCCGATGGTACCAGGGTGTGGCTAAACTCGGCCAGTTCTATCCGTTACCCTACTGCTTTTTCCGGAGCGGTGCGGGGTGTGGATATAACAGGGGAAGCTTACTTTGAGGTTGCCCGGGACGCGGACCGGCCTTTCCGGATAAATGTGCGCAACAAGGCGGAGGTGGAAGTGTTGGGAACAAATTTCAATGTAAACGCTTATGATAATGAATTGACGATCAATACCACGCTGTTGCAAGGATCTGTTCGTGTTCTTCAACGCGGTCATCAGGGCGTGGTAATAAAGCCGGGCCAACAGGCGCAGATTGCCAACACGCTTCCTCAACAGGAAAATACAAACGCCGGGGAAATAAAAGTAATAGCCGACGCCAACATAGAGAAAACCGTTGCCTGGAAAGATGGTCTGTTCAACTTCAACGGAGCGAAGCTGGATGAGGTCATGAGACAACTGGAACGTTGGTACGACATCCATGTTATTTACGAAAACGGAGTTCCGGATATCGAGCTGGCAGGGAAAATGACCAGGGGAGTAAGCCTTCAGGGGTTGCTGATCGTATTGAAAGAACTGGGTGTGCATTGCAAACTGGAAGGCAGAACGTTGACAGTATTATCATAGAACAAGCGTAAGATACAGCCGGCCACCAATAAAGGCCAAAAGCGGAAATGCAACGATAAAAATTGTAGCGTGCATTTTATTCCTGAATGCCATCGCCACAATCTCCCTTTAATGAAATATATGTTACATACAACCAACCATTTTTCATAACAAGATAAAAAACCGCCACGGCTGCTACCGTGACGGCTATAAATCCAGTTGATTCAAAAAGGTCGCAAACCAAATTTTAACAACCAAATCGTTGCAATTTATGCAAAAAATCTATTTGTTCCGTGCAAAGCGGAGCTGCAGACCGCCTGTCTGTTATGGGGGAGGGCGGTTTCTCAACCAAATCCGGAGGGTCATGAGATTAACAGTTTTATTCCTTACGGCGGCTTTTATATCCGTCCATGCAACCGGGGTAGCGCAGCATCTTACCATCTCCGGCAAGAAACTCACCCTGAAAAGAGTTTTCACCGAGATCGAAAATCAGACGGATTATGTTGTACTGGCCAACAAACGACTATTCTCTACGGACAAGACCTTTTCCTTGTCCGTTAGCAATATGCCGATTAAAGATTTCCTGGACAAATTATCGGAAGATCAATCCCTGAAATATGTCATACAGGATAAAACCATCGTGATGTCGCGCAAAGCAGCTTCAACTTTCGACATCACTGCTGTCATTGCTGACATACCCGCAACCCTTTCACTTTCAGGTCAACTGCTTGATGTCACTGACAATGAGCCCATCATCGGGAGCACTATCCGCGTGAAGAACACCGGGAAAGGAACTACCTCCGATGCATCCGGGCGTTTCCGGCTTTCGGAACTGTCTGAAGATGCAATGTTGGTCATATCATCCATCGGTTATACTGCTGCAGAGATCCCGGCAAAGAAATTCGCATCCCTCGAAGTTGGCGAGCCTGCAATGGTAAATGGTGCAAAGATCCTGAAGCTGGAATCGGGCAGTGTCATTTTATATCTGTCCAGGAGTACGAACAAACTCGATGAAAGTGTTGTAGTGGCATACGGCACCACCACGCAACGTTTTAACACCGGTAGCGTTGCCAGCGTGAAAGCGGAAGACATCGAACAGCAACCCGTCAGTAATGTACTGGAAGCATTGCAGGGAAATGTACCGGGCCTTTTCATCACCCGTTCCAATGGCAACCCCGGCAGCCGGATGCATATTTCCATCCGCCAGCAACAATCCATTCCCATGCCCGGCCAGGAAAAGAATATGCCGTTGTTTGTGATCGACGGTGTGCCCTTTGTGGAAACGCCCTTTGCCAGCGCGGGAGCTTCCGGAGATATTGATCCGATGAACTCCATCAATCCCGCGGATATCGCCAGCGTGTCCATATTGAAAGATGCGGATGCCACGGCCATCTACGGGTCAAGGGGTGCTAACGGTGTTATCCTGATCACCACCAAGAAAGGCAGCGCCTCAAAACCACAATTCGATTTTAACATTTATACCGGCGGCGGAAAAGTAACGCGCTACCTGCCGATGCTGGATCTTTCCGAGTATCTGGCCATGCGCCGGGCCGGCTTCGCGAACGACAATACGACACCTGATTTTTCCAATGCGCCGGACCTCACCGTTTGGGATACTACCAAATCCAGGGACTTCCTGAAAGACTATATCGGCGGTACCTCTAACCAGACCGAGGTGACGGGCGCCTTTTCCGGCGGAAGCGAATACCTGCGTTACCGCTTTTCGAACAGCTTCCGGCGTGAATCCACCGTATTCCCCGGCGACTGGGGCTACAAACGCTATTCCTCCCATCTGCGGATAGACAACACCTCCCGCAACGGTAAATTCGCACTGGGAGTCTCCGCGATGTACACGAAGGAATCCAACAACCAGGTGGCCAGCGATCTCACCCGCTACGTGTACATCCTGCCACCCAACTACCCGGTACACAATGAAAACGGCAGCCTGAACTGGATGGGCGGGTTCATCAACCCGGAATCTTTTTTACTGCAATCCGCCAGCTTCAAGTCAGACAACCTGCTGGCGAATGCCAATCTGCGGTACACCATATTACCCGGGCTGGATGCAAAAATCAGTCTTGGTTACAACAAAATAGCGCAGACGAATGAAACGCGCCTGCCGAAATCGTCCCTTGATCCCGGCAGCGGCACAGGAGAATCCGCCGCGACTTACAGATCCAATTACATCGAAAGCTATATCGTAGAGCCGCAGTTAACTTACAACAGAACGCTGGGTGACGGCAAATTGAGCGTGCTGGCAGGCGGCACCTGGCAACAATCCAACTTTGCCGAGCCTTATTTTGTAAGGGCCACCGGCTTCTCGAACGACAGGCTGATGAGCTCCTGGACAGCCGCTTCCACCATTACCTTTAAAAGCAGCAGCTTCAGGGAATACAAATATGTTTCGGGATTCGGACGGATCAACTACGTGCTGAAAGACCGTTATTTGCTCAACCTCACCGGCCGCAGGGATGGATCTTCCCGTTTTGGGCCCAACCGGCAGTTCGGTAATTTCGGCTCCGTTGGCGCAGGCTGGATCTTCAGCAGCGAGCAATGGGCGGAAACAGCGCTTCCCTGGTTGAGTTTTGGCAAGATCAGGGCCAGTTACGGAACAACCGGGAACGACCAGATAGCGGATTATGGATACCTGGCATCCTACGGCAATTTCTTTTACCAGTATGGCAGCGCGGGAATTTACCCCATGCGAAGCGCCAACCCCAATTATGGCTGGGAGGCCAACCGCAAGCTGGACATCGCGCTGGAAACAGGATTCCTGGATGATCAGATCTTCCTGTCCGCTTCCTGGTTCTCCAGCCGTACAGACAACCAGCTGGTGACGGCGCCGTTATCTTCCCAGTCAGGCTTCAGTTCCTTTACCGGTAATTTGCCGGCGTTGCTGGAAAGCTCCGGATGGGAACTGGATTTGAAAACGAAGAATATCAGCCGCAAGCGCTTTTCCTGGAGCAGCGCTTTCAACATCACTATACCGCGTAACAGGCTCATCTCTTTCCCGGGGGTGGAAAAGACGGCATATGCCTATGTATTTATAGAAGGGCAGCCGATCAATAACCATAGCGGTTATCATTATACCGGTCTGAAAGATGGCATAGCCACCGTTGAGGATCTCAATAAGGATGGAAGATTTACAACGGGGTTGTTGCAGACAGCCAATGGAGATTACCAGATCATATCCGCCAGCATTCCGGATTTCTATGGAGGATTCAGCAACTCGCTCAAGCTGGGCAGGTTCCAGCTGGATGTGCTGCTGCAGTTCGTGAAGCAGATCAAATCCTCTGTTCGCTCGGCAGTGGGCATGCAGCCGGGAGGGTTGTCCAACCAGGATGACCGCATCATTGCCGATGGCTTCCGGCCGTCCGTACTCTCCGGCAGCGACGCCACCTATGCCTATAAAAATTATTACCTGCTTTCTGACGGCAACTATTCAGATGCCAGCTTTATCAGGCTCAAAAACCTGAACCTGTCTTACCAGCTTCCATCCTCCTGGACAGAACACATCAGGTTGAAATCAGCCGGAGCATTTATCAGGGCGCAAAACCTGTTTACCATCACCAGTTACCTGGGATTCGATCCGGAAACCGGCGGAGCCGTGTTGCCGCCGTTAAGGCAGATCATAGCCGGCATCCATTGCTCACTTTAAACAACAAGGAAATGAAATCACAATTCTTTTTATATACCTGTATAGTGTTATTGGCCGGATCCATCATGAGCAGCTGCAAGAAACTGATCGAGATCGGTCCGCCCAGAGACCAGCTGGCATCTAACAATGTGTTCCTCGATTCAACTACGGCGGAAGCAGCCCTGGCAGGCTTATATGCCGGCGTGGCGAATCCCAGCCCCGCCAGTGACATGAGTACTTCCATCACCATGTTCAATGGCATGTCGGCGGACGAGGTGTATGCTTTTTCAATGAATTACTATGATGACTTCACCAATAATTCATTAACACCAATGATATATTATGTAGATGGGTTATGGGGCACGATCTATAAAAACATCTACATCGCCAATGCTGTTGTGGAGGGCATGGCCGAATCTCCCCTGTCCGAAGCATACAGGCAACGTACCACCGGGGAAGCTAAATTCCTCCGCGCATTATGCTATTTCTACCTGGTGAATGAATATGGCGCCGTGCCGTTGGTGACATCCACCGATGTACACACCACTTCCAGACAACCAAGGGATAGTGTGGACGTAGTGTATGACCAGATAGAAAAAGATCTTGCCGATGCGAAAAGCGTATTGCCGTCTACGTTAGATATATATGGCGGCAGGCGGATACGTGCTACCACCTGGGCCGCGGATGCATTGCTCGCCAGGGTGTACCTGTACCGGGGGAAATGGCAGCTCGCTGAAACCATGGCTACTGCCGTCATCAATAATCCGGGACTGTTCAGGATGAACGATTCCCTCAACCAGGTATTTCTCGCCAACAACGAAGAAGGCATCCTCCAGTTCGTGAACGGCATTGCCAGTTCATGGATGGCCAACAACTTTGTTCCTTCCGCACTGAACATAACGCCCAAGTTTGTAATACAGGACGGCCTCTTTGCGGATTTTGAACCCGGAGACAAGCGGAAAACCAACTGGGTAGGCTATAAAAGCTACGGTGGCACCGACTATCCCTATCCCGCCAAATACAAGTACATGGCGGGAGTAGGCGCTGTTGAATATAACCAGGTTCTGCGCCTGTCGGAACAATTCCTGATCCGCGCCGAAGCCCGGACGCAGCAATCCAATTACATACAGGCCGCAGCGGACATTGACAGCGTAAGGTTGAGAGCCGGGTTGCCTGAAACCGATGCTGCCGACAAAGCTGCGCTGATGGCCGCTATTGAACATGAACGCCGTATCGAATTTTTCTGCGAATGGGGGCAACGCTGGCTGGATCTCAAAAGATTGCCCGGAATCAATGATCCGCTCAAATCCAGGGCAGACGAAGTATTGTTCCTGCTCAAAGGAAGTAAATGGCAATCGACGGATGCTTTGTATCCCGTTCCGCAATCTGCTATCAATTCCAATCCAATCCTCAGCCAGAACGAAGGATATTTCTAGTGTAAACAGCAACCAGACATATGATGCGTTATCAATTATTTTTCAGGCAATGGCTGCCTGCCGCCCTGCTCATGACCGGAACGGTCGTTGCAAAGGCGCAGTCCGCCCGCGAAAAGCCGTTCACGCTCACCGGGCAGGTGACTGCCCCGCAATACCCTGCCAAACTATATCTTCAATATGCATTGAATGATAAGGAAATGGCAACCGATTCCGCGGTGTTGCAAAAAGACGGACATTTTGTATTCAAAGGCAAGCTGCGCAGACCCGTTTCGGCCAGGGTGTACATGAATCCCCGGGGCGGAAAATATGTTGCCCGGCGCTTTTACCTGCAACCCGGCAAAGTAACCATCCACGCCACCGGTTCCCTGGATGCGGCAACCGTAGCAGGCAGTCCCAATACCGCCGTGCAGGATGAATTTTATCAACATGGAGATGCATACGCAGATATATTTGCCTCACTGAATACAAGGGCATATTACAACCGCGGCATGCTGGACTCTATGCAGGTGATTGCAGCAGCGCAGGCGCAAACCAGGAAAAAATTCAATGCGGAAGTGGGGGATATCATCAGGCGGCATCCCGATGCTGATGCCTCCTGGGACATGGTGTACAGCTACCGCATAGCGCTGGACCCGGAAACGATCACGCCGCTGTTCGAAGCGCTCAGCCCGAAGTTTAAAAATTCAGACGAAGGAAAAGCCCTCGTCAAGCAGATCGCCAGCGTCAGCAAAATAGCCGTGGGTTCGCCGGCTCCGGATTTTACACAATCAGATCCGGGTGGAAATTCCATCCGGCTGTCCTCTTTCCGTGGAAAATATGTGCTCGTTGATTTCTGGGCCAGCTGGTGCGGTATCTGCCGCCTGGAAAACCCCAATGTGCTGAAGGCTTACGATGCTTATAAGGACAGCGGATTTACCGTACTGGGCGTGTCGCTGGACGATTCCCTGCACCGCGATGCGTGGATACAGGCCATCAAAGATGATAACATGCCCTGGCAGCAAGTGTCCGACCTGAAAGCAAGAAATAACGAGGCTGCTATACTTTACGGCATCAAAGGCATTCCGCAAAATGTGCTCATCGGACCGGACGGCAGGATCATCGCTAAAAACAAACGCGGCCGGGACCTGATGAGCACGCTGATGGAGATATTTGACAAAGGCTGTAATATGCGCCTGGATGGGAATATAAACGGGATCGGTGACGGCATGGCTATTTTCCGTTATTACAAAGACGATGCACCCCAAAGCGATACGGTATCCATCCGCGATGGCAAATTTACCTGGCTGGCCGTGATGCAGGAGCCGCAGCGGGTGAATGCCACCTTCCTGCCGAAACGCAAGCAGATCAGTTTCTTCTCGGATATTGGGTACCTGCAATTAACAGCCCATGCGGATTCCCTGCATGTTTTCACATTGAATGGCTCCGACCTGCAAAGCGAGGCCGACCGTTTCAATGCTGCTGCAAAGGAACTCAGCCCTGAACAGAAGGAATTGCTGCAACAGCTTACCGATGCCCCGCTGGAAAAAAGACCTGAAATAGGAGAAAAGCTGCTTGAGCTGGCAAGAAGCAGATATGCGGAGAGGGTCAGGAATTACGTTCAGGGTCATCCCCAAAGCCTGTTTTCATTGCAACTGGTAAAAGATATGGCAGAGGATATCGCTGGCCCAAGGTATAACGCTGTTCATCCACTTTATCATTCCCTTTCAGCAGTAATACGCGGAACACCATCCGGCAGAAGAATTGCTGCGATGCTGCCCGTCATGAAGAGAAGCGCGGAAGGGGAAGAAATTGCGGATCTATCGCAAGCCGATACCAGCGGCAGAAAAATTCTCCTTTCGGACTTTAAAGGAAAATATGTGCTGCTGGACTTCTGGGCCAGCTGGTGCGGGCCTTGCCGTGCCGGACATCCCGATTTGCTCAAAGCATATCATACTTACAAATCCAAAGGGTTTACCGTAGTAGGGATATCTCTCGATACCGATGCAAAGAAATGGAAGAAGGCCATCGAAGATGATCATCTGCCATGGACGCAGCTATCTGATTTGAAAGGCCGGGAAAATGAAATCGCACAGTATTACAATGTGCGCGGTATCCCCTGGAATATCCTGGTTGGTCCTGATGGCAGGATCATCGCCAGTAATTTAAGCCGTTCTGCCTTACAGGAGAAACTGCCGGAGCTGATAAAATAAGTTGTTACCCCGATGAGTACAGCCGTGAACCTGCCGGAAGGGAGGGCACGGCTGTTTTAATTCCATCACGGAAAACAGATGCCTTTACCTGATCAGGGAAAGGCGGCAAGGAAAGCGCACATCGCTTGATCCGGGGCGCTGTGCGGGTCTGTACCTTAAAGTGAATATCAGCCGGATTGCGTATTGCATGGATCGGGAATAAGCCGAAAATGTTATAACCGGCAAACCATTTCCGAAAATATTATAGATATTCGCTGGTATATTCAAAAAACAAAAATGTTATTTACTACAGATAGACAAACACTGGACGATCTGAATATCTTCGGAAAGCATGGCGGAGATTCCATTTACAACATCTTCAACCGCTGCGCTACAAGAGGCGGAGCGGCGGTTCTGGAAGAAATGTTCCGGTATCCGCTTTCCGACAGTGAAGCGATCAACAAACGCAGTAGTATTATTCAGTCATTTGCCGCGCTGGGCACTTCATTCCCTTTCAAGAGCGCCGACTTTGATCTGGCAGCTCCCTACCTGGCCAATACCGATGAACGTTCCAAACTGTCAACGCAGGAAAATTCACTGGCGCGCAAGCTCACCAATATGGTCGCAATGGACGCCGATACGCAGCTGATATATAAAGGTGTGGAATCCCTGGTGGACCTGATGAAGCATGCACGGGAATTTATAAAGGAACTGAGCGAGAACGAGTTTTATATAGCGGAAAAAGAAGAAATGCGCACGATTCTCGACAATCCTGCCTTTGCTGCAATTTATCAGAGCACCGGAAAGCTGTCGCACGTACAAATCGCGGAGTTTGATGTAGTGCTGCGTTTCCGGAACAGGGCCCTGGTGGAAAAGTTGTTGGGACTGATTTCTTACCTGGACGTGTACCTGTCGGTTGCCAAAGTGGCGAATGAGCGGAATTTTATTTTTCCGAAAGCCTTGCCCGGAGGCGGAAAAGAGCTGTTGAAACTGGAAGGGGTGTATCATCCCCAGGTAAAAAAGGCGGTGCCAAATACCATCCATATCACCACAGACAGCAATGTTATCTTCCTCACCGGCGCCAACATGGCGGGGAAGTCCACTTTCATGAAATCACTGAGCATTGCCATGTTCCTGGCGCATGCAGGTTTTCCCGTGGCGGCGAAGAAGATGGAATTTGCGGTACTGGATGGCGTTTTCACCACCATCAACCTGCCGGACAATCTCGGTATGGGCGCCAGCCACTTCTATGCTGAAGTATTGCGGGTAAAGAAGATGGCTCACGAGCTGGGGACGAAGAAGGACCTTTTTATTGTTTTTGACGAGCTGTTCCGCGGAACGAATGTGAAAGATGCCTATGAGGCCACAATTGCCATTACAACTGCCTTTGCGAAGAAGAGAAGGAGCATTTTTGTGATCTCTACGCATATTATCGAGGCCGGCGATGTGCTGAAAGAAAGATGCCCTAATATCAATTTTGTTTACCTGCCTACCCGGATGGCCGGCAATCAGCCTGAATATACCTATACATTGGAACAAGGCATCACCAGCGACAGACATGGTATGGTGATCATCAATAATGAAAGAATACTGGATATCCTGAGAAACGGGAAGAAAAAACTACAAAAAACTGCAGCATATGAGTTTCATAACGGATAAGCAAACACTGGACGATCTGAATATAACCGGGAAGTTCAGCCAGCAATCCTTATACACCCTTTTTAATGGTACGCAGACGAGAGGCGGGGAAAAGCTGCTGGATAAGATGTTCTATCAGCCGCTGTCGGACCCTGCTGCTATTAACAGCCGTAGCCGGGTGTTTCAGTATTTTCATGAAAGAAAACTGTCGTTCCCGTTTAACAGAACGGTATTTCAGGAGGCGGAAGCATACCTGGGCGGGGGAACCGGCAGTTCTTTCCTCATGGTTGCCGCGGAGCTTTTGCGGAAGAAGGTGCTGCATATAGTGGTGAAGGATGAACAGTTTGGCCTCCTGCAGAACGGCCTCCTGGCAACTATTGATATGCTGAATACCCTGCGGGATTTTCTGCAAAAGCTGGATGACGGAGACGGTTATCCTTTGACCGGCCAATTTGAAACCGTTAAAGCTGCTTTCGGTAGTCCACGGATGAAATGGCTGCAGGAAGCGCGTAACAATCAGCAACTTACGCTGTTCCAGCTGGCACGGTATGATCACCTCATCCGCCATGTGTTCCGGGAGGAAATTGAGCATATACTCGATCTCATTTATCACCTGGACGTCTATATAGCCGTAAGCAATGTAGCCCGCGCCAGGAACTTCTCCTATGCGCAGGCCCTTCCGAAGGAGGAGAACATTTTCCAATCCACCGGATTAAGCCATCCGGCCCTGGAAAAAGCGGTGGCTAATCCGCTTGGTCTGCAGGAAGACCGGAACGTCCTGTTCCTGACCGGCGCGAATATGGCCGGCAAATCCACGTTTATGAAGTCGCTCGGCATAGCTGTTTATCTTGGTCACATGGGATTTCCCGTAGCCGCAAAAGATATGGTGTTTTCCGTCAGGGACGGGCTTTATACATCCATCAATGTGCCGGACAACCTGAACCTCGGCTACAGCCATTTTTATGCGGAAGTGCTGCGGGTAAAGAAAGTAGCGGAGGAAGTGGCTAAAGGCAATGACCTCGTGGTCATTTTCGACGAGCTTTTTAAAGGCACCAACGTAAAAGACGCCTATGACGCAACATTGGCCGTTACAAAAGAATTTTCTACCTATCGTAACAGTTTTTTTGTTATTTCGACCCATATTATCGAAGTGGGCGACAGCCTGAAGGAAGATTGCGACAACCTGCAATTTTCTTACCTCCCGACAATCATGGAGGGGAGCGTACCAAGATATCCGTACACATTAACGGCGGGAATTACCAACGACCGTCATGGAATGGTGATCATCGAGAATGAAAAGATATTGGAAATGATAGAAGAATAAAGCTATTTTTCGGGAATTAAATATAATGCAGCCTTAACGATGTACATTCCAGGGTAAAGGAGTGATCTTTGCATCTTGATAAGTTTAAGGCTTATACCAACGAGGGTTTTATGTCAAATATTGAACTTGACAATGATGCCATATTGAATTTTAAAAGTGGGGATGAATCGGCTTATACCGTCATTTACAATCATTTCTACCCTGATATTTTCTCATTTTGCAAGTATCTCCTGCCTACTATCGAAGATGCAAGGGACATGACAGCACAACTTTTTATCCTGCTGTGGGAGAAAAGAGAGACGCTGGATTCCTACACAAATCTTCGGTCCTTCCTCTTTTTGAATGCGCGGAACAAGTGTTTTAATTACCTGCGGGACCAAAAGGCCCGGTCAGCAATTGATCAGCAGATCAACGATTTTACGGTCTCGGAGCAAAGGGCCATCCTCTTTTCTGAAATTGAATCTGAATTGGTTACCCGTATCCGGGAGGAAGTGGAAAAGCTGCCCGATTACTACAGGAACATTCTGAACTTATCCTATTACCAGGGATATAATAACCAGGAAATCGCCGATATGTTGCATATCAGTGAAAAAACGGTACGTAACGCGAAATCCATTGCGTTGAAGACGATCAGGATAATTTTTCTGAGCAGGGACACAAAAATAGGCTTTGCCCTGAGCCTTTGTTATTTTTTTTAAATCATTCGGGACAAACAGGACCCTTCACGGGTTATATAGATCAAGGAGTAATTTATCCATTGGTCAATGACCTCATTCAGATATGGGGCGAGTGTCGTATCGTTGTACATAAATCGAAGACCAGTGCAGAAAAAGCTCAGAAAAGGTATTGGTCATTTGGTGTATGATTAGACGTCTTTTGATTTCTTTCGGATTGTTTTTTAACTCACCCTCAATAAAACCCTTTTCACATGACCCAAACATTTCAAAAAAACTTCATTGCCCGTCAATTCTTTAAGTCTGAATTTCTTTTTGCATTAAGTTTTTTTACTGTAGTAATGGTGGCCTCTTGCAAAAAAGCAGATTCGGGCGATAAATTGACGCCGGAAACTGCAGATGAAAGTTTTAAACTGGCGCAGGAGAAATACTTTGATTTAACACGAGAATTTGTCAGCCAGACCGATCATTACAATTCACTTCCTGTAGAACAGCGCGAGGCGGCCATTCGCAATTATTTAGCTCGTTTAGATAGTTTAAAAGAGCCAATGAGTATGGTCCCCAAGGCGGATGTCAATTGCTCAGATTGCGATGACTGTATGGAAAATTTTTATTATTGTTCTCCACAGACGATGGTAATCGGCTATGCTCCCCCACCAGCTAATATTGAGGTCGACCCAGGCTCAGTAGTAGTAGATTGGAGGGTACTTACTCATGTATTCAATTGGTGGCAGGTTGATTCCTATGAATCATTGCACAATACTAATGCAGGTAGACAGATTAGCCATAACGGCAGCGTGCTGTCAGGTCCGGGATCAATTATAGTTACATGGACTGAGAATTACGAAGCCTTTTCTTATCAATTAGGTGGACTAGTCGCTACCCTGACACTTGGTGGATACGTATCATGCGGGGGATATAACAGCGCTACTGAATATAGGTCTCAGACTTTCATCCTTTAATTGCCTATAATATCCCAACGACCAGGTACACTATTCTTTCATGCTAACGTGTACTGCTCTTTGATAGAGCAGTACACGTATTGATTATAGAACTTTTATGAGATCGACGTTTTCGGTTTTTCTTTGTTATATAATTCTCTGTTGCATTTTTGTCAATTGCCAAAGTAAGGAAACCAGTGTTTCAAAAGGAAAAATTAATCTGAACATTTCAGTAAACGGTGTGCCAGTTCCATTTTTTAATGGTGTGTATTTGATATTTGATGGCGATTATTGGTTAGAGGAAATTTCAATGAAACAGGTAAAGATAGATCCGTTGCATAGGGCCTCCGACGGGGGCGCTGATAAAAGCAAACATTATATCCTGACAGATGTAAGAAGAAAAGAAGTTACAGCCTTTGAATATATTGAAGACTCATGGGAAGTTGTTTCGCGTTTCCCAATGAAAGATAAAAAGTCAGGGTTTCAATTTTTACCGGAAATCCCTCAGATTGCAGGTTATTCGAATAATTTCTTTTATAAGGGCGATACGATAATTGGAAATAAAACTGTTAAGATATTGGTAGATACACTTCCCAGGCCAAACCCGACAGGGAACAAGTCAGGAATTGTTCGGAAGACAATTGTATATCTGGAAACTGGTAGACAAAATATGCCGATAAGTATTAGTAATAATATTGATAAGAAATTTGGAGGCTGGAGTTACAGGACTGACATGTATATCGAGGTTAATAAGGGCGATTCACGTCAGAAACAATCGTATTCTACGGAATATGAAATGAATCTAACCGATGAGATCAGTGAACAACATCAAATTTTGATAGATGAGCTTAAAAGGCATGTATAATTTGTTCATAGTAAGTTAGTAATAGTTTTATCCGGCTCAAAGAAATGGTGTTACTTTGTACCCCGTAGTATTTTTTTAAATCATTCGGGACAAACAGGGCCCTTCACGGGTTATATACGTGCAAGGAAGAATTAAAGCCAACTGATTCTACCTGATTTCCTGCTTTACACCTTATCAATTATTGGTCTATGAGCGAAATATCGAAAGCTATTTCTGACCTGATTGCCAGGCATCTTAATGATGAATTGAACGATCAGGAAAAACAGGAATTGGACAAATGGGTTCAGCAATCTGAAGACCACCAGCGTTTTTTCCGGCAATTTACGGATGAGGGGTCTCTGGCGTCAACATTAACGGAATATGAAACAAGCAGGGACATCGTCTATAATAAAATAAAAGAAGCGATCCCTTTTGACAGGCAGGCCGATAAAAAAGTGATCAACATCTGGAGGTTTGACCTGCGGAGGTTTACGGCCATTGCTGCTTCAATATTATTGATAGGGGGGGCATTTGTCTGGTGGAATATATATGTGAAAGATAACAGGCTGGCTGAAGATCCGGTGGCGGGAACAACACGCGACAGGCAGCCGGCATCAGGGGGCGCTGTATTGAAGCTTGCTGATGGAGAAGAAATTATACTGGACGATGCGACGGATGGCGCTGTGGCAGAACAGGGGGATACCAGGATAACCAAACAGGGAGGGCTGCTTTCCTATAACAGTAATGTTTCTGCCAATAGTGTGCTTTACAATACCTTATCAACACCGAAGGGGAAGATCTATCAGCTGTTGTTGCCTGATAGCTCGAAGGCCTGGTTGAATGCGGCAAGCTCCATCCGTTTCCCTACGGCATTTATCGGAGGGGAGCGGAGCGTTGAAGTAACCGGGGAGGTGTATTTCGAGATAAAGAAAAATGCGGAAATGCCCTTTCATGTAACGGTCAACCAACGCGCAACAATAGATGTACTGGGTACGAGTTTCAATGTAAATGCCTATGATAACGAGGATGTACTTCGTACAACATTGTTGACAGGAAGCGTCAGGATACAGATCATACAACAGGAAGGCGGAAGCAGCGTAGTGCTGAAACCCGGTCAGCAGGCGCAAATAAAGCAGGTGTATGTTGCACAGCCCATCTCGGTTGTTCGCAATGCCAATATCAAAAACGTCATGGGATGGAGAGAAGGTTATTTCAGCCTGGACGATCTCACTTTAGCGGACCTGATGCGCGAGGTGGAACGTTGGTACGATGTAGAAGTAGTATATGAAAAAGAAATTCCCGTCAAGACTTTTTTCGGAAAAGTAGGCAGGGACCTCTCTTTACTGGATTTTATGGACGGTTTGAAGGATTGGGGAGTCCGCTTCAAACTGGATGGACGAAAACTAATTATTACAGGAGTTCAATAAGCATTTCAACAGGCTAACATAAGCTGCAACCAAAAATCAAAACAGTGCTGACATGAGATTAACAGCGTTATTAATTGCTGTTCTTCTCCTGGTCCACCTATCTGCTATGTCCCAGAGTATCTCATTCTCGGGTAAGGACATTGCCATGAAAGAAGTGTTCCAGGCAATCGAAGAACAGACTGGTCATGTGATCTCCGGCGACAGGAGCATCCTCTCTTCCTTAAAGCCGGTTTCCCTATCCGTTCAGAATCTTCCGGTAGAACAGTTCCTCAACCTTGTATTCAGGGAACAGGGCATCACTTATCGCCTTCGCGGAAAGAACATCTTCCTTTCGCGCCAGGCGCCGCCTCCTGACCCCGGCCGGCCCGCCGCGGCCACTGAGCAGCCGGCAACGATTACCGGCACCGTCCGCTCCCGTTCAGGCGAATTGCTGGTGGGCGTATCCATCCGGGTGAAGGGTACGTTATCAGGTACTACCACAGATGCACAGGGATCCTTCCGGCTCAACATCGAGCGGAGCACCGTCCTGCAGATTTCCAGCATCGGTTACGAAACCCTTGAAGTAGCCCTGCGCGAAGCAGCAGATGGCTATAGTGTTGCTGCTGTCAAAGCGGACATGAAGGATAACGTAAAAGCTGCTTCGGGTAGAGCGATCAATATGGAGCTGATCCTGGAGACGAGCAGCAACCAGATGAACCAGGTGATCGTCAACGGTTATTCCAATATCAATAAGAATAATTTTACGGGTTCAGCTGTCACTATCAAACGGGAGGAACTGTTGAAAGTTGCGCCCAATAACATATTGCGCAGCCTTCAGATCTTTGATCCCTCCTTCAAGGTACTGGACAATAACAGCCTGGGCTCTGATCCCAACAACATCAACCCGGTGTACATCCGCGGCCGTTCCGGCATTGGTGATGTTGCGCTCCCGGATGATGAGGTGGCGCTGTCTCCGACCCAGCTCCGCAACGATCCTAACCTGCCAACCTTTATCCTGGATGGCTATGAAGTGCCGGTACAAAGGATATTTGACCTGGACCCCACCCGGGTGGAGTCCATCACCATCCTCAAGGATGCGGCATCAACGGCCATCTACGGGTCGCGGGCCGCAAACGGTGTGGTGGTAATAGAAACCGTAAAGCCGGTGAGCGGGAAGCTGCGGGTGAACTATTCATTGAACGGCAGCGTTTCAGCGCCCGACCTCTCAGCTTATCATTTGCTGAATGCAAGGGAAAAGCTGGAACTGGAAAGGATATCGGGCGTATTTGAACGCCGCGATAATGAACATCCGGACCAGGGGATGAAACGTGAGCAAAACTACTACGGCAAACTGGCGGAGATCAACCGCGGCGTGGAAACAGACTGGCTCTCACAACCTTTGCGTACCGGCCTGAATCAGCGGCATAATCTGCTGGTAGAAGGCGGTTCAAAGGAGTTTATCTTCGGAGCGGACATCAATGTTGCCCGTACACAGGGCGTAATGAAGGGGTCGGAAAGGAACAACAATTCCCTTGGATTCTCCATTGCCTACAGGAAGAATAACCTGATGTTCAGGAATTATATTCAATGGAATAACATCCAGTCCGAGGAATCGCCGTTCGGCTCGTTTTCAACCTATGCGGAACAGAATCCCTATGAGGTCTTCCTGGACGAGGACGGCAACTACAAAAAGCTGCTGGGGGACTGGGGGCATCCCGGCGGGCGGGGAAATCCGCTATACGATGCCAATCTCAAAAGTTATAACCGGAAAAAACATAACGATTTCTCCAACAACTTCAATCTCCGATGGACGATTGCGGACGGCCTGATCCTGGACACCCGGCTTTCCGTCATGTTGCAGAAAAGCCAGCAACAGGATTTTAAAGACCCGGCTTCTTCACAGTTTGAAAATGTGGAATTCACAGAAAAGGGTACCAAAGGTATTCTGGATGACGAGATGCTCACCTGGGACTTCAATGCGCTGCTCTCCTACGGCAAGGGTTACGGCAAACATTACGTCAACACAACATTGGGAGCCAATGCCAACCAGAAGGAAATGACGCGGTCAGGTTATTCCGTACAGGGGTTTCTCACGGGCAATACAGACGATATCAATTTCGCTGCCGACATCCTGAACAAGCCCACCGGCGATAACGAGAAATCGCGCCTGCTCGGATTCCTGGCCTCCGCGAACTATAGCTATGACAATATCTACCTGCTCGACTTTTCCGGGCGTTATGACGGCGCTTCCCAATTTGGCGCTAATGTCCGTTTCGCACCTTTCTGGTCTCTCGGCGCGGGTATCAACATTCATAACTATGCAAGCATCCAGCGGAAATACCCCTGGCTGACCAACTTGAAAGTTCGTTCCAACTACGGGCAGGTGGGCAAGGCTGGATTTTCACAGAGTGTATCCAAAAGCACTTACCGTTATAATTTTGACGACTGGTATGCTTCCGGTATTGGCGCTAACCTGGTTACGCTTGCCAACCCCGACCTGGAGTGGGAAAAGACCACGATGTTCGACGCGGGATTTGATCTCACTGTTTTCAACAAGCTCAGCCTGACGGTGAATTATTACCATAAAAAAACGGTAGACCTGATAGGGGACATTACCTTGCCATTTTCCACCGGTTTCAAATCGTATAAGAGCAACCTGGGCGAGATACTGAATGAGGGCTATGAGCTGAACGCACGGTACCAGGTATTGACGACCAAGAATGTCAGTCTGAACCTGTATGCCACCACAGCGCATAACAGCAATAAATTCCTGAAGATCGGCGACGCGTTGAAAGAATATAACAAGCGTGTGGACGAATACTACGACGATCACACCGTGGTGAACAAGCCCCTGAACAAATACTTTGAAGGCGCTTCCCAAACTGCTATCTATGCCATGAAGTCGCTTGGCATCAATCCGGCGGACGGCAGGGAAGTATTCCTGGACCAGAACGGGGACGTGACCTACGTCTGGAACCAGAGCCAGCATGTGGTGGTTGGCGACTCTGAACCGGACTGGAGAGGCGCGTTCGGGTTCAATTTCAGCTATAAATCATTCCTCCTCTTCGCCGGGTTCCTGTATGAGTTCGGTGGTGATATGTACAATAATACGCTCGTAAGCAAAGTGGAGAATGCCAATGTTTACAAGAATGTAGACAGCCGTGTATTTACAGACCGCTGGCAGAAACCCGGAGATGTCACGCATTTAAAGGATGTACGCTTATGGAACACTCCTACACAGGTTACTTCCCGTTTTGTGCAACGCAATAATTACATTGATTTCAGTTCCGTGACGCTGGGATATGATCTTCCAAGGCATATTCTCAATAAGTGGAAAGTAAGTACCTGCAGAGTGCAGGTGACCAGTAATGAGCTGGGACGTATATCGAGCATCGACACCGAACGCGGAACGGATTTCCCTTACGCAAGAACCATCAACCTCACTTTAAACCTGGGTTTTTAATGAAAAAGGTATGCTTAATATTGGCTGGCGCCATGGTATTGCTTTCCGGATGTGTGAAAGACTGGCTTGAGCTGGAGCCCAAATCGGAAGTCTCCGGTGATGTGCTTTTCGAAACACCGGAAGGGTTCTCGATAGCGCTGAACGGCATCTATACCAATCTCTCCTCCGCTACTTTGTACGGGCAGGAGCTTACGCATGGTATGGTGGATGTACTGGGGCGCTGCTACGAACTGAAAAATACTACAGTGTACGACCCGCTGAAAAATTACGATTATGTATCCCTGGGAATGGAGCAGCGCATCAACGCCATCTGGGCGCTTGCTTATACCACTATCGCCAATTGCAACGGGCTGCTGGAAGAAATGAATAAAAAAGGCCCCGGGTTCTTTAAGGAACATGAGCGGGCCAGGCTGGAGGGAGAAGTGCTGTCGATCCGTGCCATGCTGCACTTCGAACTGCTCCGCCTGTATGCGCCGGCACCCGTGGTGCAGGATGCGGAAGCCATTCCCTATTATACAAAGCTGTCGCATGTACCCATGCCGGAAAAACGCACCAGCGAGATACTGCAGCTGGTCATAGCAGATCTTACACGCAGTAAGGAGTTGCAGAAGGGATTTGATAAATACGGTGCAGGCAAGGATGATTTCGTGAGATTCCGTTTCCGTTTTGGAACGGATCAGACCTTCTTTGGTACAGGAAAAAGAGGGTTCCGTATGGGGTATTATGCTACTACGGCGCTGCTCTCCCGCGTTGCACTATACGCAGGGAACGATCAGCTCGCTTACGCCAATGCGATGGAAGTGATCAATGATAAAAAGGATGACAATGAGCCCACCATTTCATTTACATCAGCTACCGTCATCGATGTAGGGGAATATGACCGGCTTCTGTCCGAGGATATTATTTTTGCCCTCTACCGGCTGGATTACGAGGAAGATTTCAACAAGGTTACCTTTTTATTGCCTAATACCTCCCAGATCTTTGGTAGCGACCTGAACTCGGATTACCGGAAGAAATGCTACCTCACCAGTAACGGAACCCAATTGTTAAAGTTTGACGTAGAGCAGGATCGCGAAGGAGACATTACTTCCGCCATTCCGGTAATGAGGCTTAGCGAACTATACCATATTGCCGCGGAGACATTATACGACACCGATCCTGACGGTGCACTGGCGCTGCTGAATACCCTTCGTGCGAAACGGGGCTGCACGATCCCGCTGTCCGCCATTGCCACCAAAGCGGCGTTCGAAGATGCGATCATCAATGATGCCCGCAGGGAATTCGTAGGTGAAGGCAAATTGTTTTTCCAGTACAAACGGCTGAACAAAACCATATTGGACGAAACCGGCGGGAACCAGACGCTGACGGGAAAATTTGTATTGCCGGTAACGGAAAGATAGCTGTTAATAAAAAAAATTATCGATGATGAAACGTTTATCTGTCATAACTATCGTATGCTGTTGGTTGATAAGCTGCAGCAAGGATGCGGTGGACGAATATGGCGAAACAAACTATGTTTATCTGGCTAACTACAATGCGGACATAGAGGAAGTGGACTCCGTTGAATATTCTTTTGCCTTCAATCCGGGGGCGGCGAGAGATACGGTGCCGGTGCTGATAAAGCTGATAGGCAAACTGAGCGATCAGGACCGGCCGGTTGCGCTGGCAATAGATACGGAGCAAACAACGGCTCTCGAAAGCGACTATGAGCTGCCGGACCCTATGCTGTTGCGGGCAGGGCGCGCTATAGATACTATAGCGCTGGTGCTGCACAATTCAGATCGCCTGAAGACCGGGAAATTCAAGATCAGGCTCATGCTGCAATCAAACGGGCATTTCCAGCTGGGGCCTCCCGGCAATCGGTACATCGACATAACTTTTTCCGACATGCTGGCCCGGCCGGGATGGTGGAACGAGGTTGTTGTAACCAATTTCCTGGGCCCATACTCGGATACCAAATACCGCCTTTTCATCGAGGCTACGGGCATCGCGGACATGACCGGCCTGTCGGAAACCGAACAAAGGGCCTATGCGATCATCTTCCGTGATTTTCTCGCCCGCGGCCGGGAAAACGGGGAAGTATATGAAGATGAAAATGGTATGATCAACGTTTCGCCTAATTTATTCTGATGCACATGAAACAGACAAAACTATACAGCCTTATTGTAACGCTGTTCTTACTGGCTTCCTGTTACAAGGACAAAGGCAACTATACCTATAACGAGTTCAATAAAGTAGAGATCGAATTTGAGGAAGGGAATTTTCTGACTCCAAGGGTCAGCGATACGCTCCGTATCAACCCCTGGCTCATCTATGGTGGGGATACGGTGCGGGCCAGCACTGTTGCAGAAACCTTTTCGTTTACCTGGTATTGCAATGGCGAGCAGATAAGTACAGCGCCGGTGCTGGATTACGCGGTGCGCGACCTGACCGGCCTGCGGCCTTATGTGAAACTGATGGTGGTCAATAAAACGGACGAATCTACTTTCCTGAACGGCTTCTACGTGGATGCCGTCCCCGCATACCTGACCGGATGGGTGATGCTGACAAAGAAGGACAATCGCAGTATCATATCTTTTATTGATCCTGTTACTTTTGAGGTGACGGCCGACTTTTATACCACTATCTCCGGGAATGAGCTTGGTCCGAATGCAGTGGAAGTAAGAGAGCATTGGATGGCGAGCTCCGGATTGAGCAACCCAGGGAACATCCTCATTGTAAGAAACGATGCCGCCGGTAATCTGGAGCTGGATGGCATCAATCTGGGACCCCTGTACAACACCAGTAATTTCTTTCTTGGGAACACTCCTCCATCAGATTTTCGCCCTCGTGGAGAGTTTTATATGTGGGATTACAGCATGATGCTTGATGATAACGGGAACATATACACGCGGAAGCATGTGAACAGCGCATTTTCCCAATCAGGCGTATATCCCAATAAACCCATGTTCATACCGGGTGGTGTGAAATTCGACAAGGGCTGGGCCAGCACGTACCTGAGCGGGCAGACGATCCTGTACGATAAAACGAAAGGTCAGCTTTTCCTGGGCTCGGACCGGGGCCTTGTATTGCCGGTCAACTATATGCCCGGTCCCCCCATACCTCCCGGCGCCACGCTTATCAACGCCATGGACAAAGAAATGGTGTATGTAGGCCCGCTGCAGCAAGGGCGGTTCACATCTTCCTATTACCTGGTGTTCTTTGATGGCAACCAGCACTATGTGCAGAAGATCATGATAATAGACCAGTTTTATACGATTCAGGCGATGTTCTTTTCTGAAAATGCCTTCGGTGCAGGCACCGCCAATGCGGAAAGTGTATTCTGCCAGTTACCCCGCATTGACAACTATCTCTTTTATTCAGGAGGCAGCGAAAACAAAACCCTTTACCTGTATGAACAAGGGCCCGGAAGAAGTTCAGCATATTTTTCCTTTGATTCCCCTATCAGAACCGTTACCGCCAGTCAGAACGAGATCATGGGTGTCAAGACCCATGATCAACTGATGGTGGGGTTGGAAAACGGTGATGTATATATTCTCGGGATACTGTCAGATCAGATGGCAGATCCTTCCCTCCGCCTGATAAAGAAGATCGAGCTGGGAGAAGGAGTACCTGTGAGCAGCATGTACAAGATGGGATTTGGCTATACGCAAATGTAAATGATATATGAAGCCGGCATGATTGCAATAATCGGAATGATCATCAAAGGCTCCATCTGACACGTAAAAATTAAATATGAACAAACAACCAATCATAAAAGCTGAACAGCTCTCGCATCGTTATACCGCGCAATGGGCTATCCGTGACATCGATTTTGAAATACCGGTTAAAGGTATTTACGGGCTGTTAGGATCCAATGGATCGGGCAAGTCTACCATGATGAACATTTTATGTGGCGTGCTGAAGCCGACCAAGGGAGATGTTTTTATCAACGGGATCAATATCCGTACAGATGCGATTACCGCTAAAAGCCTGATGGGTTTCCTTCCCCAGAAGCCTCCGCTGCATATAGACCTCACGATCGAAGAATATCTGACCCATTGTGCGGGACTGAGATTGATACCGCGGAAAGAGCAGGCGCAAGCAGTAAACAAGGTGCTTGACCAATGCGGCATCACCCATTTCAGGAAAAGGCTGATACGAAATTTGTCAGGAGGTTATCAGCAACGGGTAGGCATTGCGCAGGCCATTATCCACAACCCTGAACTGGTTGTATTGGATGAGCCTACTAATGGACTTGATCCCAACCAGATCGTAGAGATACGGAACCTTATTAAAGCAATCGCTCAGGAAAGAACGGTGATCCTGTCCACACACATGCTTTCCGAGGTGCAGGCAGCCTGCAATTATATCCTGATGCTGGCAGAAGGCAGCGTGGTTTTTTCCGGCAGCGTGGAGGAATTTGATCGCTATGCAGCGCCCGGGACTATTGTGCTGACTATGCTGGAACCCAGGGGAGCGGAGGAATTAAAAAGGCTGCCCAATGTGGTGGATGTAGAATCACTCGGCACGGCCCGGTACCGGGTGAAAGTAGACAGCGTAGATGATATGCTGGAAACGATCATTGGTCACAGTGTTCAAAATGGCTGGCGCCTCAAGGAGATCAATGCGGAGAAGAACTCGATGGATACCATTTTTGCTGAATTGTCTAAAAAGCAGCTTCGGTCCTGATCATCTAAGACTAAAATGTGAACAGATGAAATAGCATTTCGTCTAACCCGTAAAATCAAACATGAATAGATGAAATAACATTCCATCTAGCCCGTAAATCAAACATGAATAGATGAAATAACATTCCATCTAGCCCGTAAAATAAATATGAATAGATGAAACAAATTATAAGAATCGCCCGTACCGAACTGCAACTGCTTTTTTATTCGCCTATTGCATGGCTTATCCTTATCGTTTTTACCATCCAGGCCAGCCTCGTTTTTACCGGAGTGCTGGGAGGCGCCGTCAATTTTAAGGAATTGGGTTACAAATTGGAAGGCGTTACGCTGAACTTATACACCGATCCCCGGATGGGGTTTTATGCAAGGTTGCTGGGATATCTCTACTTCTATATACCATTGCTGACGATGGGCATGATGAGCCGCGAGTTGAGCAGCGGTTCCATCAAACTGCTTTATTCCTCGCCGATCAGCGATGCCCAGATCATTTTCGGCAAGTTTCTGTCCATTGCGAGTTACGCACTGCTGATGACCGGTATTGTGTTCCTGTTTACTTTATACGGGGCCTTTGTGGTGGACCAATTCGACTTCCCGGCTACCTTAACCGGTCTGTTGGGTATTTTTCTGCTGATCTGTGCTTATGGTGCTGTGGGACTTTTTATGTCCAGCCTTACCTCTTACCAGGTGGTTTCCGCCATGGGAACTTTTGCCGTCTTTGCCGTATTGAATTATACCAGCCAGTTATGGCAGGATGTCCCGTTTGTCCGGGATATTATGTTCTGGTTGTCCATCAGTGGCAGAACAAATGAATTCATTGGAGGCATCATCAGCAGTGAGGATGTAATTTATTTCATCGCCGTTATCGGCCTGTTCCTGGGGCTGTGCATATTCCGGTTCCGTGCTATACGGCAGAAAACCCGTCCCTCGGTTTCGATGGGCCGTTACCTGTTGGTGATCGGTAGTGCAGTGGTGGTTGGCTATCTGAGCTCGCGCCCTGCGGTGATGTATTTTTATGATGCTACCAGAACAAAATTACGCACATTGACCAAGGCTAGCCAGGATATTGTCAGTAAAGCAGAGGGTGGTTTGACGATCACGACCTATGCCAATGCGTTGGATGAAGATCGCTGGTTATGGATGGGCATGCCCAGAGCAGAGCTGGATGATATGCGCCGGTTGAGAGAATATGTCCGGTTCAAGCCGGAGATTAAAATGAAGTACGTGCACTATTTTGCGAAAGGCAGAAACGAGAAGTCCCTTGATCAGCGCTATCCCATGCTGGATGACAGGGCGCGGATGGGAAAAGTGGCCCAGGCCTATGGTGTGGATTCTGCTTTGTTCTTGCCGGTAGACGAAATCGGAAACATTAAGGAAACGTTGGCCGGTGAGGAATTCAGACATGTAAAGGTACTGAAGCGCGAAAATGGGCAGCAATCCGTATTGCGTGTTTTTAATGATGCCATGGGCTTTCCTTCTGAAAGAGAAATAAGCGCCGCCATTAAACGGCTGGTAACCACATTGCCAAAAGTGGCCTTTGTAGAAGGGCATGGTGAGCGCGATTGCATTAAAGAAGGTGATCGTGATTATAACAAGTTTGCCAGGGAGAATACTTTCCGTTACTCTCTCATCAATCAGGGCTTCGACTTCGAGCAGCTGTCGCTTGACAGGGAAGTGCCTTCGCATGTCAGCATTATGGTGATTGCGGACATGAAAACGGCGATGCCGGAGTCTCACCTGGAGCATCTGAAACAGTATATAGCCAGGGGAGGGAACCTGCTCATAGCAGCTGAACCAAAGCGGCAAGACGCCATGAACGGTATCACAGCACTTTTTGGTGTGCAAATGATGGAAGGCAGACTGGTAAAACCCAGCAGGGACTATCAGGCAGACCTGATATTTACGAATGCAACAAAAGAAGCTGGTGAACTGGCTGATGCATTTAGCACCATTCACCGCAACAAGGGAGTAGTAGT
The DNA here is from genome assembly GCF_008086345.1 of Chitinophaga sp. XS-30. NCBI lineage: Bacteria > Pseudomonadati > Bacteroidota > Chitinophagia > Chitinophagales > Chitinophagaceae > Chitinophaga > Chitinophaga sp. XS-30. The sequence continues at coordinate 1,806,207 of NZ_CP043006.1, forward strand.
GATGCCATCAGTCGTTGGCCTCCGGTACAACGAGGCCGCTGCAAACGGATATACAGCAAAACCTTTGTTCGTAACCGATTCCGCCGGCGTCTGGAACGAACTGAAAACGGTTGATTTTGTAGATGACAGTGCGGCCTTTAACCCCGCTGCAGGTGAAACCGCAGCCGAAAATCTGGCCACTGCAGTTGCACTCAGCCGCAAAGTGGGTGAAAAGGAACAAAAGATCATCATCCTGGGCGATGCCGACTGTATGAGCAACGGAGAACTTGGCCATTCGCGCAAGGATATCATGTCAAGTAATTTCATGCTGATCGCAGGGTCCTTCAACTGGCTGTCCGACTACGAGGCTCCTGTAGATGTTAACCGTCCGCCATTTACGGATAACGACATCAAGATTGGGAAAACGGGTTTCAGGATATCTAAAATAGCATTCACAGGAGTTTTACCTGCTGCGATGGTGCTTTGTTATCTGATCATATGGTTTCGGCGCAGAAGGCAATAAACGCAGTCATTCATAAAGAAAACGGAGGCCCTCCGCCAGGGTCTTCCGTTAGAAAGCAGGGATATTTACCCTGCTTTCTGCTTTTTTAATACGAAAGAAAACAATATTTGGAAGTCGGTGTAATACGGAAAATACCCAATGCTCCATTTGCAACTACAATTAATGCAAATGGACGTTCTAAAAAGAGCTTAATTAAACCTCGCCCGAAACGCCAAGGGACTTTCCTTAACCTTACTTTTAAATAGTTTACTGAAACTTTGCGAATGCTCAAACCCTAGTTCGTAGGCTATTTCGCTGACTGACAATTCCGTGGTTGATAATTTTTCCTTCGCTTTCTGAATTAGTTTTTCGTGTATATGCTGTTGTGTATTTAGCCCTGTCAGCGTTTTCAGCAAACCTCGTAAATAAGTCGGAGAAATATTTAAGTTATCTGAAATATATTGAACAGTTGGCAGTCCTTTGTGAACCAAATCATTACTATTAAAATAATCCGTTAGCAGGCCTTCCAGGCATTCCAGTATTCGATGATTGGTAATTTTCCTTGTAATGAACTGTCGCTGGTAAAACCGCTCTGCGTAATTCAGCAATGTTTCTACATGTGAAAGGATAATATCCTGGCTGAATTTATCGATATTGGAATTATATTCATGCCGGATATTCTTCACAATCTCATTAATGATAACCTCTTCTTTGTCTGAAAGAAAGAGAGCCTCACTGACGGAATAATCAAAAAATTCGTATTTCTTGATTTTGCTGGCCAGGGACGTTCCCCAAAAAAAATCGGGATGTATAAACAGCATCCAGCCTTCAAGATTAATAGGGACTCCGTTGTGTTCGCCCCGCAAAATTTGCCCGGGCGACAGAAATGCCATCAGACCTTCATCAAAGTCATATTTTTGTTGTCCGTAATACAGTTTATCGCAGCCTCTTTTCAGCGAAATCACATATAAATCAAATATCACAGAATCGATACCTGAATTATTTGGCAGCTGACTTAGATCCACCCAGCCAATGAGCGGATGTAGAGGTTTGGGTAACCCCATCAAGCGGTGTATTTCAGTAATATTTTTTATCCTATACGGTTGTGAACCTGCCATGTTTTAAAATTTATCTTTAAACGGATATTTCAGCCATATCATAACCAAGGGCATCAGGAGAAAAGGGATTTCAATCATCGCCATCCTGAAATTGCCTGCTCGCATGGCCAACGCCATAATTATAACAATCGCAATGGCATTCAGTACATTTCCAAAGAAAAAAGTCTTTGGGAAAAGCAGCAATACACCTACCAAAATCGTTGCCGCTCCGAAAAAAGGAATCGCCGCTTCGCTGATTCCCAGTTCGTTCATCATCTTCAGGGATTCAGGATTATTTTTATAATTAAATGTGTCCCATCCGTGTTTGAATGCCAGAAAAACCGATACCAGCAGCAAGATCAGGGATATAATACTTTTTACCATCTCAATTAAAAATAAGACTGTTGAAAATATAGCTCGCAACTAATGCAATCGGAACACCGATCGCCGCACTTTTCAAGGCTTTTCTGGCCTTGTTGGGATATTGAATTCGATGTTTAAAGTACAGAAAAAATCCTATTGGCGGAATAGCGTTGGAGACTATGAACCAAAACCTGGACAGATCGTCGTAATTTTTATTTTTCATATTCATTACTTTATTTAATTCTTTTAAATTTCATTGTCTTGCCCAACAGCGAGATTCCCAGATACCCTCTAAAGTGTAGTTCATCCGCACTTTTTAATTTCGCTTTCAAACTGTAGGTGTCACCTTCGCTCGGGTTGTAGAGTTTCCCGCCGGTGTATTCGCAAAATGCAATTTGACATCGCCGTCTGTACTTTCCCATTTTCCGAAAATTTTATCGGCAGGCTGCGCAAAACCTGTTATGGACAGTAATTGCATACTTGCAATAAATAGTAATTGTTTAATTGTTCTATTTTTTTGATAGTTTATAATTATCAGAGTTCTACCCTTATGCCAAATGTTGGAAATACACCCAGGCCTACGTTCGAAATATTACCTGTATTTGGGATAAATAACTCTGAGTTTACATTGAAGCGATTTGAAATGTTTACGAGATCCACAAAAGCAGAAAAGGTTCCCCATTTTCTTGGGATGCTGTAATCAGCCCTCAAGTCCAAACTGATAAAATCCGGTAGTCTCTCTCCATTGATGGCTGTCGTTTCCTGGGCATATCGCATATTTTCAGGATTGTTCAGAACATTGCTGTGGACTATATATCTATCCGTTGGACGGCCGGTGCTGTAACGGAATTTTCCGGAAAAAATCCACCTGTCGTTTGGTTTATAGCTGCCCATTACGCTAATGGTATGGGGGATGCTGAAGATATAATTATAGTCACCCAGGCCGTTGTTGTCATTCCTTTTACTTTCCATAAAAGAATAGCTTATCAGGCCATAATAATTCTTGGAAAGTCTTTTGGTCAGGTTTAAATCCGCACCATAAGCATAGCCGCTTCCCTCATTATTCAAATAACTTTGTACCCTGTTGGGCTGTACGGCGAGGTCGTCAAATTCTTTATGCCATACTTCCGCTACAAATTTCAGGTCATTTGAAAACTGGATTTTATATCCAAGAATAGACTGTATGGAGCGTTCATTCTTAAGCATATTATCAGCTGACTGTCCCGCGATATCAGCATACGCCGCATCCTGATAATATATACCGGTAGCAAAATTCAAACTATGCCGGTCATTCAGTAGAAGGTTGCCGCTCAGGCGTGGAGAAACAGTATGTTGCGCTGCAAAGCCAGTATAATCATAGCGTACACCCGGGTTCAGGGTAAACCTGTCTGTAACCCTCCAGGACAGGCTGATATATCCGGAACCGTTAAATGCGTTGTCATCAAAAGTCGCATTATAAAGAGAAGGCGTCAATACCTGGTAATATTGTGCAGGATCCGGTCTGAAATCAGCGGAACGAAATGTGTAAATCGTGTCAGTCCTGCTTAACCTTCTTTCATAATCCAGATTCACCATCATTGCGTCGATTCCTGCCGTTAGGGTCAGTTTATTGAAACGCTTGGTGTAAATAGAACGGTAGCCGACTTCCTGCTGATTGTTTTTGATCGTTCTCAGTTCATCTTCATAGCCACCATGCCTGGGATCTATTACTGCGCCATCCGCATCAAGAGATGGATTAAACCTTCCGAACCGGTTATCTACAGTTGATGAACGGAAATAAAGTACATTTTTGATATAGCTGCTTGAATTGATCAACGTACGCAGGTTTAAACCTGCCAAAGTCTTATTGCCCCGATGATTAAAGAGTGTTGCCCCGCCACTGTTGTCGTCGTTGATGTTTGTTCCGGCTTCCATATCGTCTATTGTGCGATAAGGTCTTTCAGGATTATACATCGCAATAAAAGAAAGCTTATTTTTTTCATTCAGCTGTGTGGTGGTCTTTACAAGATAATCGCCGTAAGAAATGGAAGATCGCTGTTCATCCAGCAGGCTGATCAAAGCCGAAAAGTTTTGGTATCTGGCAGAAGCAAATACACTGGTTTTGGGTGATATAGGACCATCCGCTATTATGGTAGCACCCAATAAATCAAACTGACCGCTTAACGACCAGGTTTCCCTGTTTCCTTCCTTAACACCAAGTGAAAGATAGGATGAAGACCTTCTTCCATTAACGGCATCGAACCCGCCATTCTGGAATTGGACATTATCTATTACCCTTGGGGCAAAAATGCTGAACCTTCCGCCGTTAGGATCATTGAACCCTGAATTCAATCCTTCTGCTTCCAGATGCGACAGGTTAAACATCGGAATATCGTCCACCAGATATATGTTTTCCTGCGTACCCTGACCTCTTGCGGCAATGGCGGAAAATTGTCCTCCACTACTTACAACACCTGGCAGAACAGATAGCGCCCGCATAATATCCCCTTGTGCCCCCGGGTTACGGAATATTTCTTCTCTTGAATAAGCGTAAGTAGATACAGGGGTCAAGGGGTTATTTTCGCCCCGGTATACCTGAACGGTTACTGCAGCTAACTCCGTTGCATCTTCCAATAACTCGATTTCGGAGTAATAGGTTTTACCTGTAGTGATGATTACTTCACTTATAAACTTTGTTTGAAAACCGACACTTGAAATTTTTACATTATAGCTGCCGGAAGGGATATTTTCTATTATAAATATCCCAAGTGTATCTGTTGCGGCACCAAGCTGTATATTGTTTATGAATACTGTTGCACCAATTACAGGTTGTTTTGTGGATTGTTCGATTATTTTGCCTTTGAAACTACCCTTAGATTGGGCGAAAGAAGCAATGGACAATAAAAGTGCGAAGATAGTAAGAGAATACTTTTCCATATCGTTATAGTGATTTTGCTTTTGCTTTAAAATTTTTAAATTCCCTGTGACCAAATTTCATCAGCATACCGGGGGCAATACGGCTCATTGTCTTAAGGAGATTTATCAAAAACGGCTTCATTTCTAATGTGTCGTTTTTAAGGGATTTCACTACAACATTTACCATCTTATCCACCTCCATCATCTGGCTGGGCCTGGGATGTATTATCCATTCGTTTTGCAGGTTAGTGTTCACGCCTGGCGGGATCATTTCGAACACCTTTACATTAGTGTCCTGCAACTGCAAGCGTAAGGCTTGTGTATAGGCCCGCACACCCGCTTTGGTAGCACTGTAAACAGGTGCAGCCGAATAAGGCATAAATGCAATTCCTGACGATACATTCACTATTGCCGAAGCAGTTTGCTGCAAAAGATGCGGTAAGAATTGATGCACCATTTGTACAGTCCCCGTGAGATTGATATTGATTTCCCTGGTAACGTTTTCCAAATCAATCGAACTGTCCTGTAAATCAAGCAATCGCATTGCGCCGGCATTGTTGACGATGATGTTTAGTTTAGGAAATTGTTCCTTGACATCTTTGTACAGCTGCTCAATATCGCCAGGCTTGCTCACATCGCTTTGGAAAATATGTACTTTCGGATATTGCGCTTTGGTTTTATTGAGGGCATCCAGGTTTCGACCAGTGATAATAATTGTTGCCCCTTCTTCAGTAAGCTGCTTTACCATTTCCAGCCCGATCCCGCTGGAACCGCCTGTAATGAGTATTGTGCTGTTTTTTAAGTCCATTTTTCTGTTTTAGTCTGATGGTACAAAGGTCAGTACACATCAAAAAACAGAAGTATCCAAAACGACTTTTGATGTAGCCGAAAATGAGAAAGTAGCGAGGTGTTGATGACTTGGCGCGATGCGCTGGAATCGAAGTTCGAGCTGGTAGAAACACAGCTGCAGCAAATGCAGGCGGTTGTTGGCTTGTATGAGGCACTGGGCGGCGGATGGAGGTGATGGCCGGGCAATTCGTTTCCCGTTATTGACGGATCAGAACGGGTGGTGGCGCATTCCTCCATCCACAACAGCAACACTTCCGGTAATATACCGTGCACGGGGAGATACGAGGAAAACCGCCATGTTGGCCATATCCTCCGGCTCACCGAAATCGCCCAGCGGTATTTCCCTGGCGGCGAATGCTTTGCGTTCGTCACCAGGGAAGAACCGGCGGATGTTATCGGTGTCTATCAGCCCCGGTTGCAGGCAATTCACCCGGATGCCGTACTGCCCCAATTGTCCCGCCAGTTGTTTGGACCATGCTACTATTGCGGATTTGGCAACCGCCGAAACATTGATGCTGCGTAACTCGTATGTGCTGGCAAGGTTCAGGATAGCGCCCTGTCTGCGTTCTATAAAATGGGGCAACAGTTGTTGGGTGAGCTGCCTGGGGCGGTCAAAATCCAGCATCATGGATGCTGTCCAGTCCTCTTCCGGCCCTGTCATACCTACCGGTTGGCTGCGGCCTGCATTGTTGACGAGGATGTCAATATATCCCAGTCCGGTTAATGCTGCTGCCGTGATCTTTTGCGGGCCTTCCGGCGCCGTGAGGTCCTGCGTGAATATAACGGGTTCCACGCCGCCGGTTGCCGCTATTTCCGCTTTGAGGTCCTCCAGCGATCTTTCATTTCTTGCAGTGGCGAATACTGTAACACCTTCCATGGCAAGCGCTTTCACGATCGCCCGCCCGATTCCCTGGCTGGCGCCGGTCACCACCGCCGTTTTTCCTTTCAGATACAGATCCATAATTTTGAGATTTTCTTTGCAAAACTAACCGTCAGCAGCTAATTTGCCGGTGGTACAATCAATTGTATGATACATACAAACGTGTAAGTAATGGCAGCCAGAAAGAAAAACTCAACGTATTCTATCAATGAAAAATGCATCATTGAATGTGATCTGACCTATGCCGTTAACAAGATCGGTGGCAGATGGAAATTGCAGATACTGGACAAACTTGAGCATCAGACACTCCGGTTCAGCGAGTTGAAGCGTGGGTTTCCCCACATTACGGAGCGTATGCTGACCTTGCAATTGCAGGCCATGGAACAGGATGGTCTGGTGAAGCGGACCGTTTATGCGGAGGTTCCCCCGAAGGTAGAATATACGTTAACCCCGATGGCCCTGGAACTGGGACCTATTCTGAAGCAATTGAGTGAATGGGGAGGGAAGCAGCGGCGCCTGACGGAGCAGCCGGACAAGCCCCGGGCCTAGGTACATGCGCATCATGTAAGGTCTGCGCCAACCCCACAGACAATACTGTTTGCCGGATAAAGCAACTTACCGCCCGGACTTTGTATATTTGTTGGACATATTAGAAAAGTAACCGGACCAGCATGAATGAAGAATTGATCAATGATCTGAGCAAAAGTCTCGGGCGCATAAAGGCCAATACCATGGCGGATGATGTAGAGTTGAAACTGCGTCAATACCTGAAAAACATGTCTTTCAAACCCGGGGATGCCCTTCCTACGGAAACCGATCTCGCTGAAGCCCTGGGGGTTAGCCGGAATGTGGTCAGGGAAGCATTGAGCCGCCTGCGGATGCTCGGCATGATCGAAAGCCGTAAACGCAAGGGAATGGTCCTGGCCAGTCCGGATATACTCCTGGCCTTCGAACGTGTGCTCGATCCTCTTATCATCGATGACACTACATTGCGCGATGTTTTTGAACTGCGGCTGGTGTTGGAGATGGGTTTGGCCGATCTGTTGTACGCGCGTATGACGGATAAGGATATCGATGAACTGGAGCAGATCGCCAACAACGAGATCAATAAAGACAAATCCTTCCTGGTAAAGAACGAGATCGCTTTTCACGGCAAACTCTATGAAATGACGGGAAACAGCACCCTCAAAAGATTTCAGATCATGCTGCTCCCTGTTTTTGCCTATGTGGTTACCCTGGTGAACAAACCCGTCAGCGGCAAAGTGGATCACCGTGGCCTGGTGGATATCCTTCGCAAAGGCTCCAAAGAGGATTTCAAGAACGGGATGTACGAGCATCTGAAGCCTCATTTCGACCGGCTGAAATAATTCTTCCGGTTTATAACGCGGATAACGTCATCTTCCGGTTACGCTGCTGCCGGAAGGCTGCGTGTGCCGGGCGGCCAACGGTATCATCCTGAAACACTTTTTGTTCGCATTCACTTCATCAGAAAGTTACTCACACGTCAGCCAACGGCATCATCCGTAACACTTTTGTCCACTTCTCACTTCAGCAGAAAGTTACTCACCCGTCAGCCAACGGCATTATTCCATAACACCTTTGTCCACATCCCGCTTCATCAGAAAGCTAGTCACCCGTCCGCCAACAACATCTTCCCCGCAGCATATTTTCATCTCCCAATCCCCATTAACCGGCCATCCGCCATTGCGGCGGAGCGGCACACCCTTACCTCCAATGTTTTTCTCCCAAAAATTAGGAAAACTTGAAAATTCTCTTTTAATTTGTATATATGTAGTACATATAGGACAATAAACCGGCCGGATATTTAAACTTTCAAGTTCCACACTTATGAACATAAGCATGTATTTTCTGCTTACAGGGCTTCTTGCGTCAACTTTTTTGCAAAATGAAAAGTCGGCCGGCCTTCCGGTGATCGATCTGTCAACAGATACCGCGAGGCAAGTAGTGGTTGCGCAGGGTACAGCGGATATTTATAACGGACAGCCCACTACAGCGCTGATGCCGGATGGCAAAACGATCCACTGTGTATGGACTTACGGCCACGGCGGAAAATGCGGCCCGGCAAAAAGCAGCAGTGACGGCGGGTTTACCTGGCGTAATGAACCGGTGCCTGCCAACTGGATCACGGCGGGCAACTGCCCCGCGGTGTACCTGTTGCCGGACCCGGCCGGGAAACTCAACCTGATCGTCTTTGCCGGGTACGGGCCGGATAAAAATATGCAGCAGGCTGTTTTTAACGACGGGGGCTGGGGGCCCATGCAAAGCAATGGTCTCGGCCCGGTGGGCATGCCTTTCTGCACGATCGTTCCCGTTGAAGGCGGTAAAAAACTGCTGGGGATGACCAACAGGCGGAGGCCCGGCGAAATGGTGGAAAAGAAATCCTGCATCCTGGTACAAAGTATTTCTGAAGACGGTGGTTTTACCTGGGCGCCGTTGCGCACCGTGCTGGATACCGCGGGCCTGAAGCCCTGCGAGCCGGAGATCATCCGTTCCCCATCCGGGAAACAGTTGCTGTGCCTCATCCGCGAGAATGTAAAAAAGGTATCGCTGTACATGGTCAGCAATGATGAAGGCCGTACCTGGTCCGCCCCCGTTCCCGCGCCGGAACCGCTGTGGGGCGACCGGCACAAAGCGAAATACAGCACGGATGGCAGACTGGTGATCGTTTTCAGGGATACCGGCCCGGCCAGCGCCACCAAAAACAGTTACATGGCCTGGGTGGGCGCTTACGATGACATTATTCATAACCGGCCCGGCCTGTACCGTTTGAAGCTGCTGAACAGCTACAAAACCTGGGATTGCGGATATAGCGGCATCGAGCTGCTGCCTGATGAAACGTTCGTAGCTACCACCTATATCAAATACCGGCCGGGAGAAAACAAGAATTCCATCGTAAGCACCCGTTTCAAACTTGCTGAAACAGATCAATTGTTGACGGCGATATCAACACAGTAAAACTTCAACGTTATGAGAACGAAATTTTATTCCACGTTATTCACGCTTTGCGTGTTATGCACACTTGCTGCCGGCGCCCAGGAAAAAGGGCGGGTGATCACCGGCAGTATCCTTTCCGCAAGCGGGGAGAAGCTGGCCGGCGCCAGCCTGATCGAAAAAGGAACAGGAAATGCGGCCCGCTCGGATTCCGCCGGGAACTTCAGGATCAGCGTAACCGATGCCAACGGGGTGCTGGTGGTATCCTATATTGGTTTCAAAACAAAAGAAGTAAAGATCGGCGGCCGGTCGGCCATCCATATAATGATGGATGCTTCCTCTTCTTCCGTGCAGGAAGTTGTTGTGGTAGGCTACGGCACCCAGCAGCGGAAAGATATCACCGGTGCGATCTCCAGCATTTCGGCATCCACCATCAAGAACCAGCCGGCCGTCAGTGTAGATCAGCTGATACAGGGAAGGGCCGCCGGTGTTGATGTATCGCAGGCTTCCGGTGCACCCGGAGGAAGGCTGAACATCCGGATCAGGGGCGCCAGTTCGCTGAATGCAGGCAACGAACCGCTTTTTGTGATAGACGACATACCGGTATATAACAACAGCAAAGACCCTTCCGGCACTTCTTATGGCACGTTCACGCCAACCAATGCGCTGGCTTCCCTGAACCCGAACGATATCGAATCCATACAGGTGTTGAAAGACGCTTCTGCCACGGCCATCTACGGCTCCAGGGGATCGAACGGCGTGATCATCATCACTACCAAACGTGGCTCCGGCAGTAAAATGACGGTAGACTACAATGGTTATTACGGTGTACAGACCGTTGCCAACAAACTGGAACTGATGAATGGCCAGCAGCATGCCGAATACCTGAATGACTGGGCGGAATCGCGCAACCTGCCCATTCCCTTCGCAGATCCCGCTGCTATCGGGAAAGGCACTGACTGGCAGGACGAGCTTTTCAGGCCCGCTGCCATCCAGAATCACCAGGTTTCCCTGTCCAGCGCAAAGGGCAATCTGCGATACTTTGTATCCGGCAACTATTTCAACCAGGATGGTATTGTGATCAATTCCAACCTGAAGCGATATTCCTTCCGCGTAAATGCGGACGCAAAGCTGAACGAGAAAGTAAAATTCTCCCAATCCATGTCCTTCTCCAGAACGGTCAACCGCGCTGTGCCAACGACCGGCGCGGGCAGCGGGAACATCCGGTCCGTTGGTGAAAAGATCTATGCCACTTCGCCAACTGTTCCGGTCTTCGATGAAAACGGGAATTATGTGGATTACTGGTATAATGCCGCGAAGGCAGAAAGCCCTGTCGCCTCGCTCCTCACCATCAGCAACAAGCTCGAAGGCGATAATTTTCTCGGCAATCTTTCCCTGGAATATCAACCGGTGAAAGATCTGACCTTCAAATCGCTGATCGGCATCAACCTCATCAGCAGGAATAACCAGGAGTATTATCCCAGGGCCACTACCTATATCGGCGGGCTGTTGGGAGGCCTGGGCATGATCGGCGAACGCAAGGTCACCAATATACTCAATGAGAACACCGTGCGTTATGCAAAGATCTTCCGGGAAAAACATAACCTGGAACTGCTGGGCGGGTTCTCCTGGCAAAAGGAGCAGGACTTCAGCGCCACTACCCAGCCGTCCGGTTTTGCCGATGACCGGCTGGGCATCAACTCCATCGGAAGCGCCACCGGCTCTACCATCATCGCATCTTCCCTGAACGAATGGAGCATGGCCTCTTTCCTCGGAAGGATGAATTATCAGTACGATAACAAGTATCTGCTGACGGTATCTTTCCGGGCGGATGGCTCATCCAGATTCGGCGCGAACAACAAATGGGGATACTTCCCTTCCATGGCTGCGGGCTACCGCTTGTCGGAAGAACCTTTTATGGAAGGTCTGAAATTCCTGTCCGACCTGAAGATAAGAGGCAGCTACGGCCTTACCGGCAACCAGGAGATCGGCAGCTATCAGTCGCTGGCCACATTGACCACATCCAATACCTATATCTTCGATAACAAGTTATATCCCGCCGCAAGGCATACCCGCCTGGAGAATGGTGAGCTGAAATGGGAGAAAACGGCACAGTGGGATATCGGGCTGGACCTCGCTTTCTTTAACGACCGCCTTCGCCTGACGGCGGACTATTACCGGAAGAATACACGGGACCTGCTGTTCACGGTAGACCTTCCGGCATACTCCGGCTACAGCAGCGCATTGTACAATACCGGCGGTTTGCAGAACAAAGGCTTCGAACTGAATCTGGGCGCCGATATCTTCACCGGCGATTTCACCTGGTCCGCCGATATGAACTTTGCCCGCAACAACGCGGAGATCACCTCCCTTGGCCGGGCAACGTCCACCACGCTTTTTGTAGGTTATCCTCCCGGGAATTACCTGGGATATGTATTCGAAGGTGTGTTCCGCGATCAGGCTGAAATTGACGCCCAAACGGTACAAACGAATGTAAAACCGGGAGACGCGAGGTACCAGGATGTGAACCCGGACGGCGTGCTGGATGCGGATGACAGGATCGTGATGGGTAATTCGCTGCCGGAATTTATCTACGGCATCAATAATTCCTTTGGATACAAAAATTTTGCGCTCACCATTTTCCTGCAAGGTTCGGCAGGTGCGAACAGGGTAGAGGGCACCGGGCTTACCGATCCATCCGATTCAGGAAACAAATCCGTGAACCTGCTGAACCGCTGGTCCCCGGGCAATCCGGACGGCAACATTCCCCGCGCCGGTTACAGCAATGTGCTAACATCCACTTATCAGCTCATGGATGCTTCCTATCTGAAAGTCCGCAACGTTCAGCTCAGCTATACTTTTCCATCCACCGTACTGCCACGCTTCGCCGGATCAAGCGTTTACCTGTCCGGCCAGAACCTGTGGACAAGAACGGATTATGTGGGGTATGACCCCGATGGCGGCGGCGGTTACCCTACTGCCACAACACTCATGTTCGGCATTAACCTGAAGCTTTAACAAAAAATGGATCAGATCATGAAATATATATTCCTTTTTGTGCTGGCCGGTTTGCTGTGTACATCCTGCAGCAAATTCCTGGCGGAAGAACCGAAGAGTTTCCTGGCGCCGGAAAACTATTATAAAACAGCGGAAGATGCGTTCATTGCGCTGACCGGTGCATACGACGCCCTGGGCAACAACAGCGAATCCTATATGGCCAGAAGGCTGCATTATCTCACCTGGTATGCTTCTGATGAAGCGCTGCCGCCTACGCTTGCCGGGCAGCGTCCCCTCGATGAATTCACCTACGTGGCGGACAATGACGATGTATCCAGAGTGTGGAACAGTATGTATGCAGCTATCAACGCTTCCAATATTGTGATCAACCGGGTGGCGGGCATCGACATGAATGATTCCCTGAAAACGCAGTACCTGGCGGAAGCCAGGTTTCTAAGGGCGCTCAGCTATTTTTATGGTGTCAGGCTATGGGGAGATCTGCCGCTGGTGACCATTGAAGTGACTTCGCTTGATGAAGTAGACATCTCCCGTTCCCCGATTGCCGATGTGTACAATCAGATCATCGCAGACCTGGAATTTGCGGGGCTGCATCTTTCACCCGATAACCAGGATGGGAGAGCCAGGAAAGGCGCGGCCAAAGCATTGCTGGCGAAGGTATATCTGACAAGGGCCTCCTCCGGCGCCGCTCAGCCAGGCGACTATCAAGCGTGTGCTGACCTCTGCAGTGAAGTGATAGGCATGCCCCAGCATGTGTTGCAGCAGGACTATGAAAAAGCGATCGGCGCGGAGGATGAGTTCAATGCAGAATCTTTATTTGAATGGCAGGGCGACCGGAAATTGATCTCAATCGGTGAGCACAGTATTTTAGGCGCGTTCTCGTTGCCGAGGGGAATGATCGTCGTTCCCGGGCAGACGGCTTCCGATGGTGGATCTATAGCCTGTGAACTGGCATATTTCAATAAATATCCTGATGATGATTACCGGAAGGAATGCACTTTTTATACATCCGGTCCGGACAGGAACGGCAACACCATTACCTGGCAGCAACTGTCTGTTCCCTATCCCAGTCCCGCCAAAAAGTATATCGATAAAACCGCCGCTACCCGCGATGCCGCTGCATTTTCCGGGAACTTCGTGATGCTGCGGCTGGCTGATGTGTACCTGATGAGAGCGGAAGCGCTCAACGAAGTGTCCGGGCCTACAGCGGAGGCTTATCTCATGATCAATACCATCAGGGAAAGGGCGAGAAACCGTAATGGCGTACCTTCCGCTACACCGGCGGACCTCGAAGGACTGTCAAAAGAATCCTTCCGGGATGCGGTGCTGCTGGAAAGAGTGCTGGAGCTGGGGTTTGAAGGGCACCGGTGGTTCGATCTCGTGCGGACCAAACGACTGGTATCCACGATAAAGGCCATTCATCCGGAATACCCGGTTTCCGACAAACATTTGCTTTTTCCGATACCGGCCAACGAGCGATTGCTGAATCCTAAAATAGAACAGAACGACGAATGGTAAAGATCACAAGTGCCGCCATACTGCTGCTTACTTTGTGTGCCTGTCTCGCGAAAGGGCAGGACACCGTGCAGCGGACCACATTATGGAAAGCCAATGAAGACGGTATTTTCGCGCATTTCGTGTATGGTCTGACCGTGAGGGCCAAAGGTACCATCCTCGCATTTGCCTGCCTGTATGGTCACAGTGGAAACGGGCATATGCCGGAAACTGTTTCACCGGCCTGCTTCAGCTTGCAGTGGTTGTTGGAAAATGAAGAATAATATGCAGATCAGTCTGATAAAATATATACGCCTGTTGTGTACCGCTTTTTTCATTACCGTTTCCGTGGACGCGCGGGCGCAGGAAAGTTCCTGGTTTTCATGGCGGGATGCGGAAGAACTGCCGGTAAAGGACGGGTTGAGTCATGTTGTGGCGGGTATCAGCAACGGTGCATTGATCATTGCCGGTGGCAGCAATTTCACCGCTCCGCTGCAGCAGGGAGGTCTAAAGACGGTACACGACCGTATCTATGTAGCCACAGACCCGCAAACCATGCAATGGACCGAAGCAGGGAGGCTTCCATCGCCTTTGTCCAATGCCGCGTATGTAAACTTTCGTGACGGCCTGCTCGTCATCGGCGGAACAGATGGTCAAACGGTTTCAGACAGGGTATTCCTGTTGCGATGGAACCCCGTTGCCGGCAGAACGGAGACAGATACCAGCTTTCCCCGGCTGCCGTTTCCGCTGGCCTCATTGTCCGCCGCAAGGATCGGGGACAACATTTACATTGCGGGAGGGCAGGATGCTTATGGCAGGCCGCGGCGGATTTTCCGGAAGCTGGCGCTGGAAGAAGGGAGCTCAGGGCAATGGGAACAGTTGTCCGCCTGGCCGGGCGCTGCGAGATTCGGTGCGGCATTGACCGCCCAGAGCAACGGTGAATACGAAGGGCTTTACCTGTTCGGCGGTAAAGGTCCGGATGGATACCTTAATGATGCCTTTGCCTACGATCTCCGCAGGAACAGCTGGAAGGCCATTGCGCCAGTTCCCCGGCCGGCATTGTTCAGTTCCGCGATCACATTGGGGCAGACGCACATCGTGCTGTTCAGCGGATCAGACGGGCACGATGCGGATAAAGCCATTGCACAGGCCGGGAATTGTCATATGGTAAAGGATGTTTTCGCCTATCATACCATCACCGATACCTGGGTACCGCTGGAAGATGTTCCCACAGGCGTGGCGGGCGCAGCCGCAGTAAGGTGGCATGACCGGTTATTGCTTGCCGGAGGTGAGCTGCGGCCGGGTGTGCGCACCAGCAGCATACAGATCGCCACCCTGCAGACCGCCGGCCGCAAGAGCGAATTCGGCTGGATAGATTACAGCACGCTGGTGCTCTATCTCCTGGGGCTGGCGCTCATCAGTTATTATTTCTCCCGCAGGAAACAGGCTGCGGATGATTACCTGCTGGGCAGCAAGAACATGCCTTACTGGGCAGCGGGCATCAGCATCATGGCCACACAGGTCAGCGCCATCGGGTTCATGAGCATTCCGGCAAAAGCCTATGCGGTGAACTGGGCCTATTTCGCCGGCGTGTTCACCTGGTTCCTTGCCGTGCCGGTGGTCACCCGCGCATATATCCCGTTCATCAGAAAGCTCAACGTAGCCAGTGCCTATCATTATCTCGAAGAGCGCTTCAGCGCCGGTACAAGGCTCTTTGCCGCTTCGGTGTTCGTGCTGTTCCAGCTGGCCAGAATGGGATTGGTGCTTTATCTGCCGTCGCTTGCCCTCTCCGCCGTTACGCCGCTGGATACCATCACCTGCATACTCGTTATGGGCATACTAAGCACGCTGTACACGGTAGTAGGCGGAATAGAGGCCGTGATATGGATAGAGGTTGCACAGGCCATCCTCTTGTTCGGTGGTGCGCTGGTATGCCTCGTATTGGCGGTGGCTGGATTGAATGGCGGGGTGGCGGATTTTTTTCATACCGGCATGGCGGACCAGAAGTTCAGTTTGGGGCAGGCGGACTGGGGATTTACTTCTTCAACATTGCTCGTGATCCTGATCGGCAACACATTCATCCGCCTGGGCAACCTCACGGGAGACCAGGCCGTGGTACAGCGGTATATGACCACCAGCAGCCTGCGGCAGGCTCAGCGGAGCGTGTGGGCGGATGTAATGGTATCCATACCCTGGGCGCTGGTGATATTCGCTCTGGGCACCGCATTGTATGTTTTCTACAAGCAGCATCCGGAACAGCTGAGCCCGGCCATTGCTTCGGATGGCATTTTACCGATGTTCATTGCACAGCATGCACCGGTGGGATTGAGCGGGCTGATCATCGCTGCGATCTTCGCAGCTTCCATGTCCACCCTCGAAGGATCTATACACAGTGTAGCCACCATTTTTACCACAGATTTTTACGGGCGGTACAGGAAAAACATCACGCAGCGGCAGACAGCCAGAGTGGCCAGGATCGCCACGGTGATACTCGGGGGCTTTGCAACAGGGCTTTCGCTGATATTGGTGTATATGGACGTTAACTCCATCCTGGATGTTTTCCAGGAGATCACGGGCCTGTTCATCGGGGCATCCACCGCATTGTTCATGCTCGGCATTTTTACCCGCAGGGCCAATGCCACCGGTGCATTGACCGGCGCATTCGCCAGCGGACTGATCCTCTATACCGTCAAAACCTTTACTCCCCTGAGCTTCTGGTTATACAGCGCCATCGGCTTTCTGAGCTGCTGTATCATCGGTTATATCGCCAGCTGCCTGTTCGCCGGCAGAAAAGAGCTTCAGGGGCTGACCTGGTACACTATCAACGATCATTTGAAAGAAAAATAATTATGGAACACATCATTGCGCTGGATGCAGGACTGGGCAAATATCAGCCGTTAAAGAAGATCATATGTTATGATGATTTCGACAAAGGATTGAACGGATGGATGGACCTGCATCCGAATTATGTCGGCACAGATTTCAATACACTGAGATACAGCCATGTTGACAAAACACAGTGGGGGCCGCTGATGCTGAGCAGTGCCAGCTTCCGGCTTGCGGGAACGCATGGCTCGATGGACGGTACCTATTCCCTGAAACTATCCACACGGCAGGCTGCCAATCCCTATACGGAAGCACCCGCGCCCGGCAGTCTTTCGCATGGCATCAAACGGCTCACCACCCATCTCCCCAAAGGGTTGCGGCAATACGAAATGTGGTATGCCTACACACCGGAGCAGGACCGGCAGGGATTGAGCGAACAGGCGATGCGGGCCTTCGGTATTTTTTTCGATATCCAGGACGATGAGCACCGCTATTTTATCGGCGCCCGGTATTTGAATGCCGTCGATGGCAAAATGGTCCGCCGCTGGCAGATATTCAGGGCCAGGGAAACCAGTGATGTGGAATGGGCATACGGGGTGGAGGACGACTGGTGCAAATGGGGCATCGATGCCATGTGGTACGGAAAACGTTATCCCGATGGCGCTACCGACGGGTTCGAATGGGTGCCGGACGGTTACCAGGACCTCTGCTATAATGAAAGCGATGACAAGATCAACTGGAGTTATCTGCGCCTGCTGATCGATACGGAGAAACGGGAGTACGTGGAGTTGCAGTCCGGCAACAGGATTTTTGACCTGAGAGGCATGAAACCCTCTCTGACCGCCCCGTACGCACGGATCAAAGGATTGTTCAACCCGAGCATGTGGGTGGAGAATGATACGGACAGGCGGGTTTTTTTTTATGCGGATTCGGTAGTTATTTCAGCAGAATAGTTATTTACTGGAAAGATGAATATGAGACATTTTCACGCTGCTGCGGTAGAACGCAGGAAATATTTCAAAGGAACGGTCACCTCTCATCCCATGGAAGCAGGGTGGGCCGGCGAAGCCATTTTCTTTTTGATCGTTGAAGCGCTCAATGAGGGTGCGCAGTTGAAAGCCTGGGCAGAGATATCAGCGGATGGCATCAACTGGATACCCGAAGGATCGGTTTTTCCACTGATAGACCAACCCGGTCATTACTGCTGCAAGGTCGCGCATTTTGGCAACTGGTTAAGGGTGCATGGTGAAATAACCGGCGGGGATGCGGAAATGAAGCTATCCATACAGCTCCACCTTAAATCATAAGTTATGTACAAAAGCAGAAAGCTGCTGATGTTGTTGCTGCTCGCATTGCCGCTGGGCAGCTTTTCAGCCGGAGGCTGGATACCCTTGTTTGACGGCAGCTCTACCGCGCATTGGCGAGGATATCAGAAAGATCATCTTCCGGCGCAATGGACGATCGAAGACGGAGCGCTTGCGTTGACGCAAAAGGGCGGGGGATATATCGTTACCCGCGAACAATTCTCCAACTTTGAGCTGCGGCTGGATTGGAAAATATCCGAAGGTGGTAACAGCGGCCTGTTGTTCCATGTGTCGGAAGATTTCCGTTATGTGTATGAGACCGGTCCCGAAGTACAGATACTGGATGATGAGCGGCATCCGGATGCCGCAAAAGGCGCGGAAGGGACGCATAAAGCCGGGGCTAACTATGATCTGATGGCGCCATTGGCAAATGCCGTGAAACCTGCGGGAGCATGGAATCGTGTGCGGTTAAAGGTGCGGAACGGGCATGTGCAGTGCTGGCTCAATGGGAGGAAGGTGCAGGATTACCGCCTGGGCAGCACGCAATGGCAAAACCTGGTGGATAAGAGCAAATTTGCCGCGATGCCGCAATACGGGAAGACCGGGTATGGTCATATTGCATTGCAGGACCATGGCGATAAAGTATGGTTCCGGGATATCCGGGTGCGCCGTTTACCATAGCACCATCAAAAAAGCTAATTTGCATGGAGGAAAGGAAACCTGAAAAAAAGTGACCCATGCATACAGCATTCGACGAACAACAACATGCCAAAGCCATTGTATTTAAGGCCCTGCACGAACGGGCGGGGATATTTGCAGCGCCTAACCCCTGGGATGCCGGTTCTGCCAGGATGCTTGCGGGCCTTGGGTTTGAGGCGCTGGCTACAACCAGTGCCGGGCTGGCCTTTTCTCTCGGGAAACCGGACGGCGAAGGCGCCGTGAGCAGGGATGAAACGCTAAGGAATATCCGGGAGATCGTTACCGCTACACACCTGCCGGTGTCCGCCGATCTGGAGAATGGTTACGGCGATGCGCCGGAAGCCTGCGCTGCTGTCATTTTGCAGGCAGCCGGGGCAGGCCTGGCAGGAGGTTCTATTGAAGATGCCACCGGGCGTCCCGATGATCCCGTCTATCCTTTCGAACTGTCTGTTGACCGGATAAAAGCCGCAGCAGAAGCGGTGCGTAGCCTGCCATTTCCTTTCATGCTGACAGCAAGGGCGGAGAACCTTATTTATGGCCGGCCGGACATGCCGGACACCATCCGGCGCCTGGTGGCCTATGCAGAAGCCGGGGCCGATGTGCTTTTTGCGCCGGGACTGAAGACCCGGGAAGAGATCGAAACCGTTGTCAAAGCCGTGGCGCCGAAACCGTTGAATGTAGTGATGGGCCTTGGTAACGTCAGTTTTTCACTGCAAGAGCTGGCAGATATGGGCGTAAAAAGAGTGAGCCTGGGATCATCCCTTGTCCGTGCAGCTTACGGTGCGTTCTACAAGGCAGCGCAGGAAATACAGGAGAAGGGCACTTTCACTTATGCCGCAGGTGCAATTGCTTATGGTGAGATCAATGGGTTGTTGCGGTAGAGGCCCGGGTGCCGGTATTTTTTTAAGCGCGGCATATGATACAAACGTTGTATAATATGATATTTCCGCTCATTTACCCCAAATTTTTTTTGTAGAATTAATTTAAAGGACGAATTTCGAGCTAACTTAGGAACAGTGACCTGGCACCGGAGTGGTGCAATAAGAATTGTAAGATTGACCTAGTAGTATTACCAGAATCGAGATCGAAAATTATGCTTAACAATGTTGATAGACCCATAACGCCTAAATGGTTCAAATCTCCGCCAAATCTGTAAATGTATTGAACGTAACACCCTTTAATCGATTACCTGATCCAGGTTATTAGACATGTGGTACGACCATATTAAAGGACAACAAACGAAAAACATAATATCTAAATCGAGGACAATAGAATCAGAGTTTCAGCCTGAGTGCAGACTTATGCCATTAAAGCAGATCTAAATCGAAGGACAAGTACCAATTTCTAAATCGTAGTCATCAGCACAAAGCGCTAAACCTTGCACAGAACAAATAGCTGATTGCCGCTGTCAGAGAGGTGATCATTCTGTATTGAACATGACTCTGTTCAATGCGGACAGGCTGTTTATTGCCTTGCAATGTACCTGCTCTTCCTTGCATGAGATATTTTTTCTGATACCAATTTTCTAAATCTAAACAACTCGCACATGAGGAAATTTCTATTCTCTGTAGTTACGCTCTTACTAATTACAGGAACGTTATTGGCCCAGAGAACCATTACGGGCAGGATAACAGATGACACAGGTGAGACGGTTCCCGGAGCTACCGTCCAGATCAAAGGCACGACTACCGGTACGGTAGCCAACCTAGAGGGATTCTATTCCCTGAATGTGCCTTCATCAGCCAAAGTACTGGTGTTCTCCTCTATTGGTATGGAAACACTTGAGATCCCCATCGGCACAGGAGACGTGATCAATGCGACATTGAAAGTGAGTGATAAAAGCCTTACGGAAGTGGTGATCACGGGGTATTCCAGGATCAAGAAATCACAATACGCCGGCGCCGTAACAACGCTTGATTCCAAGGTCGTGGAGACCGTTCCTGTTGGTGCTTTTGATCAGGCCCTTCAGGGGAGGGCGCCTGGTTTGCAGGTAAGTTCCGGTAACGGACAGCCCGGAGCCAGTGCTAACCTGACCATCCGGGGTATTCAGTCTATCACCGGCGCTTTTGTGCAGCCGCTGTTTATCGTGGATGGGGTTCCCCTGCCGGCAGCTGATATGCAAACGATCAACCCCAATGACTTTGAATCCATTACGGTGTTGAAGGATGCTGCTGCCGCTGCATTGTACGGCGCCCGTGGCGGTTTGGGCGTGATCGTCATCACCACCAAAAGAGGCAAAGCCGGAGTTGGCACCTTTACTTTCCGTTCACAGGTAGGTATTACAGAAAAGCTTGGGGCAACCAATTTTGATATGATGAACACTGCTGAGGCGCTGGCATATGAGGAGAGACTGGGATTGATGGGCCTGAATATGGGTACCACCCCCGGATGGGCCTATTCACCACAGAATCCTACCTATGCTGGAGCACCCGATGCTGAAAAATCCCGGCGCGACCGTTTACTGGACAGCGTAAGGGCTATCAATACAAATTTTGTTGACCTGCTGTTCAGAACAGGATTTTCCCAAACGCATGAGATCAATTTCAGCGGGGGTAATGAAAAAACGAAATTCTATCTTTCCGCAGGTTATTTCGATCAGGAAGGTACTGACCTTACTTCAAACCTGAAACGTTATACGACCCGTTTCAACCTGGACCATACCTATAATAAACTTACCGTTCAGTTTAACCTGGGTGCCGGTTACTCCATCACGAATCTCTCGGAAGGTGTATGGCTGGGAAATAGTGCAAGGAATGCTTTCCAGATGAGCTGGAGGGCAAAGCCATATGAAAATCCGTACAAAGCGGATGGTACACTCAATTACGGGTCAAGCTCCGGTCTTTCCCTCAAAGCGATAGCGAACGTTATCGAGGGTAATCAGAACTCCATCCTCCGGCAAAACCAGATCAAGGCCAATACAGGCTTATATCTTGCGTATCAGCTGCTGCCCAATGTCATCGTGGCCAATCGCTTCGGTATTGACGTAACGGATGATCGCATGCTGCGTAATATCAATCCTAATTCCTATGTGGGCAGTATACAAACCAACCAGTCGGGGTACAATGCAGAAGCCTACAAGATCAGATCGCAGATGGTCAATACTTCCAGCGTTGTGTTTGCCAAAAATTTCAACAGCATCCATGATGTGGAGGTAGGAGCGTACTACGAGGCCGTAAGGGAATACCAAAAAGGCTTCGGTTTCTTCCAGTATAACCTGGACCCCCGCCTGCAGGAAACCGGCCAGGGTGCCGGTGCGTTACCGGTAGGCACCGGGCAGACCACCTATCCGCAGAACAGTTCCAGTGCGAAATCAGGTTTCGGGATTCAATCCTACTTTGCAACAGGGCGTTACACCTACATGGATAAATACACCATTACCGGTAATGTGCGCCGTGATGGTACCTCCAGGATCATCAATAAAGATAACAGGAGCATTACCACCTGGTCCGTCGGGGGAACATGGAACGCCATCAAGGAAGATTTTATGAAGTCCCAGAATGTGCTGACGAATTTGAATGTTCGCGGTTCATACGGCATCATACCGAATATCGGGAGTATCGCTACCACTACTTACAGTATAAGCGGTTCACTGGTTTCAGTAACCAATTATCTTGGTAATCAGCTGGCAGGTTACGGCACCACCACCGCTTTTGCCGGTTCTCCGATTACCGGGATCGTACCGGAAACACCGGGTTACGACGGGTTGAAATTGGAAAGGATCCAGAAGTTGAACTTCGGTGTAGACCTGGCAGGCTGGCAGAACAGGGCGAGGTTGTCAGTTGACTACTACCATAATAAAACAAAAGACCTTTTTGTAAGAAACCCGCTGTCTTTCCTGACCGGTTTTGAAAGTCTGGATATAAACGCAGGTATCATGACCAATAAAGGTATTGAATTCCTGCTGGGAGTAGATGTTTTGCAAACACAAGACCTGACTGTTACGCTGGGAATGAACCATGCGATCAACAAGAACATAATGGTGGATCTCGGCACAGTGGACGAATATGTTCTTGGAACTTACCTGATCAAAAAAGGTCTTCCTTATGGCAGTCATTATAACTACAATTATCTCGGAGCAGATCCGCAAACCGGGCGGCCGATGTATGAAGCAGAGGATGGAAAGACCGTATATGATATCGGAAGCGCCGGGCAGTTTGCCAAATTCGGAACCTTTATTCCCAAACATGTAGGTGGTTTTAACCTGGATGTGCGTTACAAGAGATTTACGCTTAGCGGATTGTTTTCCTATCAGTTCGATGTGGTAAGAAGCAATAACATCGAGAACTGGATAACCAGAGGCATATCAGGATATCAGGCGACAGTGAATGGCTCCCGCCGTTTGCTGACAGACCAATGGCAGCAGCCTGGTGATATCAAGAAATATCAGTCACCGCTGTATGACAGAGGATTTACCTCTTCCGATCTTCAGGATGCCAAGTTCCTGCGTTTCAGAAATCTGAACTTCAGCTATATGATCCCGGAAATAGGAATTAAAGGCACCCGTTTGGTCAAGTCTGCAAAAGTTTATCTGCAGGCGCAGAACCTGGCAATATGGAGCCCCTGGCGTGGCCCTGATCCGGAAGACAATAACAATATCAGCCTGAACGAGTTCCCGAACCCGAGGATGCTGGTGGCCGGTATTGATATTAATTTCTAATCCCTGGTCGCGATGAGGTCAAGACTGATTTTATTAATTAAAAATGAATTCTCTGATGAAACGATATGCTAAATTACTGCTGGCACCGATGATATTACTGTCAGCATCTTGCAACAAACTGCTTGATATTCCGGAGACGGATCTGATTGCGGGGCCCCTTGCCCTGAAGACCGTCTCTAACTGCGAGCAGGGCGTAATAGGTGGCTATGCTGCTTTGGGTGTTGAAATGCCGATACTGTTGAATGCTACTTTTTCCGATGAAGTGAAGAAATCGGAATTTTATAACGCCGGAACAACGCATGAATGGCAGTACGGAACGGTGGACGTAGGTATCCGCGACAACTTTACCGCCATGCGGCCTAATTACCGGATCGTGGACCGTGTGAATCGCGTGCTGGCGGCGTTGCCGGTAGCAGATTCTCTTAAACCGGCCGATAATACTGCGCTGCGTAACAGGGTGAAAGGAGAAGCCTTGTTCCTGAGAGCATTCGCACACTTTGAAGTATTCCGTTACTACTGTGGTCCCTACGCCGCCGGCGAGTTGGCGATGCCTTATATGGAAGTTTCTTCGCTTGATGTTGCAGCAAGGATCACAATGGAACCTTACTTCCAAAAATTGCTGAAAGACATCACGGACGCAAAAGCGCTGCTGCCGTCCAGCCTTACAGGCGATAATATCAATCGTGCTACAAAGGCTGCTGCAAGTGCACTGGAAGCCCGTATAAAACTGTATATGGAAGATTGGGCCGGTGCGGAAGCAGCCGCTACGGAGTACATCAATCAGTTGCCCTTGTCTCCCATCGATGAATTTGTTGGATTGTGGAAAGACCAGAATACCAACGAAACGGCTTTCCGCCTCGTCCGCACAACCACGCTCAGAATGGGCAGCCTCTGGCGTGGCACATCAGCGAACGCCAATAATATCGGTACCGTTACCTGGATGCCTACGGACAAGTTATGGGATATGTATGATCAGGCGAATGATGTGCGTTTCGAAGCCTATCTGAAAGACGAACCGTTACTGTCTTCCAAAGGCCGCCCTTCAAAGATCATTCAAAAGTATGCCGGTACAGATTACGGTACTGCTAACGAAAATGTAAACAACGCCAAGGTCTTCCGCACCGGCGAAATGTACCTCATCCGTGCAGAGGCCAGGGCGGAACAGAACAGGGTTTCCGGCGCCAATTCCGCGTCAAGCGACCTGAATGCACTGCGTGCTGCCCGTATCACAGGGTATCTGGCTGAGGTTTTTGCTTCAAAAGATGCCGTGATCGCTGCCATCATGGATGAGCGGTTCAAAGAGCTGTGCTATGAAGGCCACCGCTTCTGGGACCTGAAAAGAAGAGGCCTGCCGGTTGCGCGCCGTGCGGACGAAGCGCCTTCTACCACTGCCGTAACACTGCCTGCCGGCAATTTCCGTTTCCTCCTGCCCATCCCCAATGTGGAGATGCAGGCCAACCCGCTGATGGAACAGAACCCGGGTTACGGCGATTAACAATACATTCCTCACAACAGATATTTCAGCGATCCCCCGGATGTAAGCCCCGGGGGATTTCTGTTTTTAAGGACTTTACAGCATTTTTGCCGGTTTATTACCCCCGAATCTCAACAGAATGTTGTACTTTACAGTACCTGACCACCCCATGTAAAGCCTCCACAATCATTTTCAATAATTTATTAAACACCCCAACAATGAAACAGCAAATGTTTGTCTGGTTTGCAGCGTGCCTGTTTATGGCCGGTTCCTGCAAACGCATCCCGTTCCCCTGGGACCGGGACCCCAAAGATCTCCAGGTTGTCATAACCGATGTCTCCGGTAAACCGGTAGATGAGGCATATGCCGGCATGACCCTCAAACTCGTTTCCCCTGCATTTGTCGATCTGAACAAACAGGGACTGATCAAGCGGGAGGGAAAGATATATTTTGATAAAGAAGAAGCGCAGATCAGGGAGGCGTCAGGGGATTATGTACTGCTGACGTTGCCGGTACTGAATTTACCTTACCATCTCAGGGTTGATATTTCCCTGCTGCTCAGAAATGAACTTTTATATCGCTGCAGAGCATGTATGTTGTACAGGCCAACGGTTTCGGGCAGCGTGTTTGCCGGTTTCACGGAAGGCGCGGCTGACGGAACTTTCCACCTGCCGGCGGAAATGACGCTTGACGCCACAGGTAACCTCTATGTTATTGATCAGCGAAGCGGGCATGACCGTATTCTGCGTGTCAGTCCTGCTGGGGAAGTAGCGGATTTTGCCGGCGCCATGGATGAATTCGGGAGGCTGACGGGCATTGCCATCGATAATGGCCGGGGGCTGCTGTACGTTGCGGATGCTGCCAGCCAGCAGGTCAAAGCCATCCGGATAGCTGATCCTGCCAGTATAAATGTCCTCGCCGGCAGCGGGGCCCCTGGTAATGTTGATGGAACAGGGGCCGCAGCCTCTTTCCGTTTCGGAGACAATGCGGTAGATGATTTCGGCCAGTCGGAAACCGGGCAGGGGATGACCATAGACCCGATGGGTAATCTATATGTGGGGGAACATTATGGAACAGATATACCGTTTGCTTCGCAATTGAGGAAAATAACGCCGGAAGGGGTGGTGACAACGGTCACGGGCAGCCGGATCGAGCCGATGGAGCAGGCAACCGTAGCCCTTCCGGCAGGTTTGAGCGTCGATGCGGACAACAATATTCATTATGTAAGCGGCAGCTCCGGATTTTTCCAGGGCATCACCCGCATCACCCCGGTGGGCGCCGCATCACGACTGGCTGGCATGATATCGTTTGAGGGGCTGGCGGATGGGACCGGGGCTGCGGCACAGTTTTCATATCCCAAAGCTATCGCCGCATTTGGGTCCGATCTCTATGTAGCAGACGGTACGAATGGCGCATTGCGCAAGGTCTCCGGTACCGGTGTTGTACAAACGCTGGCGGGTGTAGGCCATTTTGAGACGGCTGCTTATTGCGCCTGCCCGTTCGTGGGGCCGAGGGATAGCAGTTACGTCATGCCCCCGGTCTTTGCGCTGCCGGATGCCTACGAGTCCGCCGCCCGGGCGATCAGGATGAATCAGGCAGGAGGGGTAGCCGTACAGCATCCGGGATTGATATATGTGTCGGATTACGGATACAGATGCATCTGGAAGATCGTCGTGTATTGATCATAAGCCGGTATGCCGCGGCGGGCAGAAGTCCCCGGCATACCGGTTGTATCATGCCTGCCGGCGTTTACGGACAAGCCGCTGCGGAAATGAATTTTCTTTCAGTGAATAACGGAGCAGGGCAGCGGTTGCCCAGCCTGCCAGCACGCCAAACATCGCGCCGGCGAGAATATCCGTAGGGTAATGCTTTCCCACATACACCTGCGCATATCCGATTGCAAACGCCCATATCCACACCCAATACCAGTTTCTCCCTTTTATCATTCTGACCGCGCTGAACCAGAACATTGCCAGCCCGAAATGATTGGCCGCGTGCGAGGAAGGCATGGAGTTGAAGCCTCCGCATGGCACAAGGGTCCGCATGCTCGCCTGCAGGTCCGGATCATGGCAGGGGCGGCCTCTGGCGAACAGCGGCTTCAGGATGCTGCTATTCCCGTAGTCGGTGATGGCAAAAGTGATCAGCGTCAGGATGACGAAGAGCCAGAGCTGACGGGGCATTTTCCACCAGACCCATAGCAGGATAGCGGCGTATAAAGGAATCCACGTCAGCGGTTCGCGCAACATCAGCATGAACCAGTCCAGCATCGGAATTGCCCAGCCGGTGTTTATCTTTTCGAAAAGGGTCTTATCCCATTGCCCGATGGTAGTGAAGATCATCATCATGTAGATTGAGGTTGCGCTCTTTTGTTGTTCCAATAAGCTTGCCGTTTTTGCGGAATATTCGCTTCATGGCATACGAAACCTGCGAACGCCGGTAATTCGCATATAAACTGTGGAAAAGCATCCTCAGATCGGCAAATTACCGGTTTCCCGGAATGAAGGGACCGCGGCATTTTACATGGAGGGCCACCGTTATACGGAATTATATGTTTTTGCCGGCGAAACAGGCTAGCAGACCGGTTTGAGAGAAGATGCACTGCCCCATTAAATATCCGTTAACAATTTGTTTGAATTCCGTTGACAGCTTTTGTTAAAGTTACGTTATACTTTTAGGCAAGTTTTGAGACTAGACTATGCCATCCCTATATGCTTTAGATAACAGGGTAGGATGAGGGAGAATAACAGGTAATAACTTCAAAAGCCACGATACTGTACTATCGAGTCGCGTCAGGCTGTATATCTATGCCCGGCTGGAATTGACAAGCCGCCCGGGAGGACAGGAAAATTATTTTAATACTAATATGCTAAATCGTTTTTGCTAAACTAGTTCAGTCAATCAGGTGTTCTTAATGAAATTTGCAACAGGGATTCCGCAACCGGAATTATACAGGAATTTTCAAAACAGCGATTTGTGACAAGATTTATTCTATGTTATTTACGCATAAGCAGGTTTCCTAATCGTGATTTACAAAGATGGTAGATTCTGAAAAGGGGTCTATGATACGTTGTTGATGGGACAAGAAGCGTCATCAACAGAAGAACTGACCGGATTGGTGGCGGGATTTACAACGAAAGATATTTACAACGAAAGATATTAACCGGGATTATTTAATCTAGTACTGATCGTCAGTTCCAGAGGGGGGGTGCATGCTGATACAACACAAATACGAATAACAGATCAACATTTCCATTAAAACGCATTTCAAAGCCAAAATCAATATTGATATGAAGATTTACAAATCGACCAAGATTAGCGCGGTGTTCCTGCTAACTCTGCTGGTGGCTATTGTCATGGGATGCAGCAAGAAAAAAGAGCGCGTCTATGAACTTTTGCCACCTGACCCTGAGACGGACAAGGATCTGACAGAACTGGCTATCAAGCTCAATGTGAACATTGAGAATAGCGGTGGTTCGGGTGCAGGAGAGGGTTCCAAAAAGGTAATTGACGGGGACCTTGATTCCAAGTTCCTGATCTTTTCTTTCGCCCCTGATTTCTACATGGAGCTGGAATATGATATCGCGCAAAGATTGGATGCTTACACACTGACATCTGCCAATGATGCCCCGTCCCGTGATCCCAGGAAATGGAAGATCGTGGCCTCTCATAACCGTGAGAGTTGGACTGAACTCGATTCCCGTGAGGGTGAAACCTTCCCTGCCAGGAGGGAAACCAAACGGTATGAATTTGAGAACGCCGATACCTTCAAGTATTACCGGATCAATATCGAAGAGATCGGGAATGGTACAAGCGGGCTTTTTCAATTGGCTGAATGGCGGGTTATCAGAAGGCCGCAGAACTGATCGTTCACTCAATGACTTTTCATGCTCACTGGAACCGAAAAGCAGGGCGATTATACAACAAATGATGAAGTGCGTCTGTTCAGCATACATTTCTAAATCATCTAACCAAATTAACTATGCTTAGAAATCGACTAAGAAAGTTTAATGTTATGAACTGCCTGTACATACTGGCTTTGTTCATATCTGTGGACGTGCTTGCACAGCAGGACGCCAAGATCCAGATCACAGGTAACGTAAAGGACGAATTGAAGTCCCCTATGCCTGGTGTAACGATTATCAACCTGACCTCCAAAGCAGGTATAAATACGGATGGGAATGGTAATTTCCAGATAATGGCGCAACGGGGAGACTCCCTGGTTGCCCGTTTGATCGGTTACGAACCATACTTTTTCATTATCAATAAAACGATTGATTTTGATATCACCATGAAAGCTACCAACAATAGCTTGAATGAGGTAGTGGTAGTGGGCTTTGGCCAGCAAAAGAAGATCAGTCTGGTTGGTGCGCAGTCATCCGTTAAAGTGGAGGACCTGAAACAGCCTGTGGCTAACCTCAGCGCCACACTCGCTGGCCGTATATCCGGTTTGGTAGGCGTTCAGCGTACAGGCCTTCCTGGTTCGAACGGTGCGGATCTCTGGATTCGTGGCATCTCCACCTTCAACCAGTCCGGCAACAACGCAGCACCGCTTATCGTAGTGGATGGAGTGCAGGGCCGTGATATCAACAGCTTCGATCCGGAGGACATCTCTTCCTTCACCATTCTGAAGGACGCATCCGCGACTGCCGTATATGGTGTTGCCGGTGCAAACGGTGTGATCCTCATCAATACCAAGAAAGGAATTGTAGGCAAGCCTACCCTGATGTTCAACTATAACCAAGGGGTCACTTCCTTTACAAAAATACCTGAGTTGACAGATGGAGTAATGTACATGATGCTCCGTAACGAAGCGCAACGCGCTACCGGCTTGACACCTGAGTATTCCAACAATACCATCAATTCCACCATTTTGAAGGAGGACGGTTTGTTATTCCCGAATGTGGACTGGATGGATGCCCTTTTCAAAGACGTTAGTCAGAACAGGCGGGCAAATTTCAGTGCAAGAGGTGGTTCTGAAAATGCGAATTACTATGTTTCGCTTGCTTACTATGATGAAGAAAGTTTGCTTAGAACTGATGCGCTGCAGAGTTACAATGCCTCAACCCGTTTCAGGCGTTATAATTTCACGTCTAACGTGTCGATGAATTGGACTTCCACCACGAAATTCGACCTTGGTATTAAAGGCTATATTTCAACACTGAATCTGCCGGGTGTTAATCCGCAGGATGCATTCAGCAGAGTAATGGAAACTAATCCTGTACTGTACCCGATTATGTATCCTGGTAACTTTGTTCCTGGTGTAAGCTCCGCCGGCGCGCAAAGAAACCCTTATGCAGAGGTTACCCAGACTGGTTACGAGAATACTTTCAATAATCAGATATTATCAGATGCCCGTATTACTCAGGATCTGAAAGGTATTCTGCCGGGATTGTCACTTACCGCCATGTTTTCTTTTGACGTTTGGAACAGACACACAATTGGCAGAACCCGTACAAGAAGTACCTATCTGATCAACAAGTCCCGTCCGTACAATTCCGATGGTTCTCTTAATCTGAACCTGATGTCTCAAGGTACCGATGATCTGAGCTACTCCCGGACCAATGATGCCAACCGTCAGTTCTATACAGAGGCATCTGTCAACTATACCAAGGATATAGATGCAAAGAATAATATCACCGCCATGCTGCTTTTCAACCAGCGTGAGGAGACGCGGGCATTTGCAACCAATGTTACCTCTTCCCTGCCTTACCGCAGTCAGGGGCTGGCTGGAAGGTTGACCTATGCCTATGATAACAAATATTTCGTGGAAGCGAACTTTGGCTACAATGGTTCCGAAAACTTTGCCCCCAGTGAGAAATTTGGTTTCTTCCCCTCATTTGGTGTGGGTTGGGTGCTCTCCAGCGAACCATTCTTCGAGCCAATGACCAATGTTTTCCAGTTCTTCAAGCTCCGTTATTCAAATGGTACTGTTGGAGATGGTGGAAATGGCGGCCGCCGTTTCGGCTATCTGACCCTGGTGAGCACTTCGGGTGATGGCCTTGATTTCGGTACTGGTTCCGGCAGAAGGAACTACGATGGTACACTGATCACAGACTATGGTACTGATGTAAGATGGGCGAAATCATACAAACAGAACTTTGGCGTGGAACTGAAAACACTGGGCAATAAAGTTTCTCTGAACGTAGACCTGTTCAAGGAAGAACGCTCCGGTGTATTCCTGCAAAGAGGGTCTCTTCCCAGTTTCATCGGCCTGAATAGTTCTCCCTGGGGCAATCTCGGTATCATAGAGAATAAAGGTATTGATGCAACATTGGAAATGATACCGATGCAGCTCAGCAAGGATATGACCCTTGATGTAAGAGCAACCTTTACTTATAACAGGGATAAGGTAATAGAGAACGATCAGCCGAAGCAGCCGTTTGACTATATGGAGAGAAGAGGGAACAACTACCTGTCCAGGTACGGTTATGTGGCGGAAAAGCTGTTCGATAATCAGGAAGAGATCGACAAGAGCCCGAACCAGTCGGCAATTGGCGCTCCCCGTCCCGGCGATATCAAATATAAGGATCTGAACGATGATGGCATTATCAACGCAAATGACGTTACCCGCATCGGAAATGGCGATGTGCCGACTACAGTGTACGGTTTTGGCTTTAACCTTACCTGGAAGCAGTTCTATTTCGGAGCCTTCTTCCAGGGCGTGGGCGGTGCTGACAGAATGCTGTCCGGCGATGGCATCATTCCGTTCAATAATAGCACCGGCCCGGAAAGAAGTAATCTTTTCCTGAAAGCAGAGGACCGGTGGACGGAAGAGAATCCGAACCCTTACGCATTCTATCCCCGCCTTGCTTACGGCAATCCAGCGAACAAGAACAATGCTGTGTCCTCATCCTGGTGGGTAAAAGATATCGATTTCCTGCGTTTGAAAACAGTGGATCTAGGTTATAATCTTCCCAAAGGCACATTGAGACGGATCGGGGTAAAAAATGCACGCATTTATCTGCAAGGTTTGAACCTGCTCTACTGGAGCAAATTTGATCTTTGGGATCCCGAACTGAATACCACCAATGGTACATCATATCCCAATACCAGGTCTGTGAACATAGGTATTCAGGCTAATTTCTAGCGGATCAGGCATCAGTTGATGCCCGATTATTGAAAAATGCAAAAACAGTAGTAAATGAAAAGAGTTTTCTTAATAATAGCAGCGTCACTTGCAATCGGGGTTTCTTCATGCTCCAAGTATCTGGACCAGATACCGGATGATGTGATCACGATAGATGACATTTTCAAGTCAAAAGCAAACACAGACAAGTTCCTGGCCAACGTGTACTGGAGCCTGCCCAATGAACATCGTCAGCGTTTTACCGGCGATCAGCGTTCAGGAGCATGGATCGGAGCATCTGATGAGGGGAAATACAACTGGAGCTTCAATTATTGCAATAATATGATCGCCAGTGTATGGAGCAATACCGATGGCAATGTGGCCACATACTGGACAGACTATTACAAGGCCATCCGAAATGCCACTTACTTTATCCAGAACATCGACAATGCCAATCCGGTGGAAGTAAATGATCTGGTAAAAACACGCTATAAAGCAGAGGCCAGGGCGTTGAGGGCGATGTACTATTACTTCCTGGTACGAATTTACGGCCCGGTGATCATGCTTGGGGATGATCTGGTAGATCTAAACACACCGGTTGCGGATCTGCAGATCCCCCGGTCTCATATTGATACCTGCATCAACTTTATTGTTCGTGAACTGGATGCTGCTTATGCAGACCTTGATGTGACTCCTTTCAACGACCAAGAATGGGGCAGGATGACCAAAGGCGTTGCCAAAGCATATAAGGTACAGGCACTAATGCTGGCTGCTAGTCCGCTCTGGAATGGTAATACAGCTTATGCCAACTTTACCAACAAAGATGGATCCAGCCTGACCAACACGGCTTACGATCAACTGAAATGGGAGCGCGCTGCGAATGCCGCAAAGGAATTTCTGGACGAATTTGTCCCCAGTGTATATGATCTCTATCGGGAAACGAATGCGGATCCTTTCACGGCTGCCTATCTTTCCTGTCGCAATGTGATACTCACTGACTGGAACAAGGAATGGATCTATGCCCGTCCGAATTCTTCCAGCCTGATGCGATATGATAGAACTCCGTTCCATGCCGGATATCCTTCCGAGCAAAAAGGTGGCGGTGCTATGGGGGTAACACAGACGATGGTAGACGCTTATTTCACGAGTAACGGTCTGCCCATCGATGCACCGGGATCCGGTTATGTGTCAACGGGCTTCTCCAGCTTCAGAGCACCCTTCGATAATACAACAAGAAGTACATTCAACCAATGGGTGAACAGAGAGCCTCGTTTTTACGTTGGCGTAACCTATAACAACAGCTTCTGGTTATACCAGGGAGGCAGTTCTACACCGATTGTAACAAATATGGAGTTCAGCGGTAACTCCGGGCGCTCTCAGAGCACTTCCGATGTATCTCCTACGGGCTACATCGTGAGAAAGAACGTAGCCACAGGTGATGGGGAGAGGGGCGCGCTCCTGTTAAGACTTGCCAATATCTACCTGGATTATTCAGAAGCGTTGAATGAATACGCACCCACCAATACGGATATCCTGAAGTACCTGAACCTTATCCGCGAACGCGCCGGTGTTCCTCAATACGGAGCAGGCCCGGATGCGCTACCCGCACCGGCTACCCAGGCTGAAATGAGGGAAGCGATCCGTCGTGAGAGAAGGGTAGAGCTGGCCTTTGAGAACTCGCGTTACTTTGATACCCGTCGCTGGAAGATAGCAGAAACCACGGACGGAGGGGCATTTTATGGAATGAATATGACGGCCGATGGTGCAAACTTCTATCAGAAGACACTCCTGGAAACCCGTGTATTCAAGGCGGATCGGGATTACTTGTTCCCCATTCCGAACAACCAGGTACTTATCAATGAGAACATGGTCCAAAATCCGGGCTGGCAATAAAATATTCAACCATGAAAACCCTGTTTTTCAGTTTTCTTCTGCTGAGTGCTATGTCTTCCGGCTGCAAAACCGAAACCCAGACGATAAAGCTCACAGGTAGCGAAACCGATCCCAATGCTCCTCCTCCCGAATGGAAGGAGCATTGGTTCGAACATAATCAACTCGTAAAACTGGTAGCCTACAATGATGAAGTAGCCCTGTATTACGATAACGACATGCCCAAGGAGATCACCTGGCCGCTGAGAATATCTACAGCCATATGGAAGTACACTAAGGAAACATATGGGGATTTCGGAAAAGCGAAACAGGACAAACGGATGTTCGTGATCCTGCATTTTAATAAATATGGTGGTGGTCATCCGGCTACCTTCTTTGATGCAAGTCACGATTACCGCAATATGATCGATGTGGGCTCTAACAACTCCTGGGAAGACAGCTCCGGCTGGAATCTGGACATTGTAGCACATGAGGTGGGCCATATTGTTGAAGGTGGATCCAAGGGTGTGCATAACTCTCCGGCTTTCCCCATCTGGCACGACAGTAAGTGGATGGAGATCTACCAGTACGATGTATACAAGAACCTCGGATGGGATGCAGAGGCACTGAGATGGTACAATGACAAGATGAATGCCGTTGATCCCTATCCCAGAGCGGGTACACAATGGTTCCGGAATTGGTTTTATCCTATCTACCGTGATCATGGGGGCAAGGATGTGCTGAATGGCTTTTTCACCTTATTATCACAGCATTTCCCCCAAAAAACGATCTCGCTGGGTAAAGAATATACCCGCAACATGAACCTCGGTGAATTCGTTCACTTCTGGAGCGGCGCTGCCAAAACCAACCTGAAGCAGCTTGCGCTGGACGCCTTCGGGCCCGATGATGAAAAGGGGAATGACTGGGTAGCGCAATTTGAAACCGCCCAGGTGCAATTTCCCGGAATTACGTACTAACACACACATACTGTTGTCTTTTAAAAGAACGTCTGCCAAAAGCAGGCGTTTTTTTTATCCCTCCCCAAAAAAATCCCGCTCACTTGTCACGTTTCCTTTCCGGACGGTGTCTTATATGCGTAAACCATTATTTTAAAGTAAAAAACAAGCATATGAACACAAGGATCACTTACAAGGACACTGCCCCCGGATTCGCGGACGGCCTGATGAAAACGGAATTTTACCTGAAGAAATCTCCCCTTGACCAGCTATTGCTGGAACTGATGAAATACCGTGTTTCCCAGATCAACGGCTGCGCTTACTGCCTGGATATGCATCACAAAGAGGCAATCAGCATGGGCGAGACGGAGCTTCGCCTGCATTCGCTTATCGCCTGGAAGGAATGCCCGTATTACAGCGACAAGGAAAGGGCGGTACTGGCATTTGCCGAAGCGCTGACCCTTGCCAGCGGACCGGAGACCGAAGATGCCGCTTTTGACGCGCTTACGCCCCATTTCTCCATTCCGGAGATCGCAGACCTCACGCTCGCCATTGCCCAGATCAATACATGGAACAGGATCAACAAGACATTCAAACCTGTACCCGGCAACTATCAGGTGGGAAAACACTGATCACTCATGCAGGCCGGTTGCTATTCGATACAAGCGCAACCTGCCTGTATCAACACCTCTTTTCCAATGACACTTTCACTCAAATTGATCAATGCGGCCATCTACGGTACACTCGGCGCCATAGCCGTTTTCCTGGCCGCAACCCTGGGATGGCCGGCCTGGATACTCTTCATCGGCTGGATCAGTTACTTTCAGTTCGGCGCAACCCTCCGTAATGCGGGTAACACGATTATACTGATGTCATTGGGCATGCTGCTGGCCATGTTCATGACGTTGTGCGCCGGCTGGCTGGCGCCGTATTGGGGTAATTATGGTATTTTGCCGGTGGTGTTTATACTGATAGCGGCCTTGTCTTTCCTGGAACATGATAAATGGTTCGGCAATATGGCGGCCTGGTTCCTGGGCATGGTCGTATTTTTTGCTGCTGGCCATCCGCCTGAACTGACCGGCTTGCCTGATCTCGGATTGCCGGTGGCAACGGGGCTGCTGTTCGGTTGGCTGTCCGCCTGGTTATTCAGCGTGGCTCGCCGCAATTTAACAACCCATAATCCTTTATAACGTGAAAGATTATCATAAAATATTGTTCCCATACGCATACAACATTCTCGGTTCTTCTGAAGATGCAAAGGATGCTATCCAGGATGTGCTGTCCAGTTACCTCTCTGCGAAAAAAGAAGGGATACAAAATGAAAAAAGCTATCTGATCAAAGCCGTTATCAACCAATCCATTAACATGAAGAACAGGAGAAAAAAGATCAGCTATGAAGATGTGTGGCTGCCGGAACCGGTAGCCACAGAAGCTGCTGATACCAATATCAATATGCGGGACATTGCTTCATATTCTCTTTTGATCCTGCTGGAAAAGCTGAACCCGAAGGAACGGGCGGTCTTCATCCTGAAAGAGGCATTCGGATATTCCCACGAAGAGATATCCGAGGTGCTGTCTGCCACAGTGGAGAACTCCCGCAAGCTCCTCAGTCGTGCCAAAATGAAGCTGGACCCGGCCAAACATCCTGTAGTTGTGCCCGAACGGGAGATTGTGCCTTCCGGTGTGCTGGACAAATACATCGGCGCGTTACGGGGAGGAGATGTCAAAACGCTCGAAGACTTGCTGTCCCGCGATATTGTCTTTTATGCAGATGGCGGCGAAAAACTTAATGTGGTAAGGAAGGTTTGCACCGGTCGTCATGATGTGACGGAACTGCTGGTATATGTGTATGAGAAATACGATAAAGGGCTATCCTCCGTTCCGGCGCGTATCAACCATCAACCGGCGCTATTGTATTATAACGGTGAACAGCTGGTGGCTTGCCAGGTATTCGGTCTATCCGCAGATGGCAGCCATATTGTGCAGATCAGCAACGTAATTGATCCGGAAAAACTTCGGAATTTACGTGTGGCATAGCAGTTACAGCTGTTTTGATGGCATGGTTTTCCGGGCAGTAACCGGAACCAAACCACATGGTCATGACAACAGAAGATAAACATAAACCGCAACCTGCGCCTTCTGAAGGAAACGCCAGTAACCCGGCGCCGGACGAAGGTAAAGGCACGCAGGCGGATACGCTGTTCGGCGAGAAAGCGGAAAAGTACCTGAAAGAGTCCGGAAATATCGAGGATATGCCCGATGCCGGCGAAGATCAGGCTGCGATAGACAAGACCCGTGAAAAGTAAAGGGAAAATCGCTATTTTTCAATACATTGATGTACATGGAAAATAGCATGCAGGCACTTTTTGATGAGTTGACGGGGCTGCTGACCGGTGACGCACGGTTTGCCGGCAGCAATGGCGCTGGCCTGCATATCATGGAAGACCTGGCCCGGAAGGCGGATGCGGGATTCCTGCAACTGCTGCTCTCCGGCGGGCTTACCCGGCAGCATTTTTTCGTGAATGCCGGGGAGGTCGTGGTGTTTGACAAGATGCGGTTTTTGCAATTCCTTCATAGCCGGCCCACCGGGCAAAACGGGCATACGGCTTCTGGCGGCAGGACGGGGATTGCCGGTGCGCAGGAACCGGTGCGGCTCACCTGGCCTTACAGCGGCTATGTGCTGGAGGGCACGCCGCAGCAGGAGAACGAAACGCTGGCTGCGCCGGAGATCGCACGGCTATTTTCCCCGAAGGTGCTGACGGGCTTTCTGCGTTACAGCGCTGCCGGGGAATGCCCTCCCGAGCAGCTGTCCGGCAAAGACAACCTGATCATCAGGGGCAATAACCTGATGGTGCTGCACAGCTTAAAAAAAGTGTACAACGGCGCGGTAAAACTCATCTACATCGATCCTCCTTATAATACCGGCAGCAGTACATTCCCCTACAATGATAATTTCGCTCACGCTACCTGGCTTACCCTGATTAAGAATCGCCTGGAGGCTGCGCGTGACCTGCTTCGGGACGATGGCGCCATCTTTGTGCAGATCGATTACAAGGAAGTAGCCTATCTCACGGTATTGATGGATGAGGTATTCGGACGGGAGAACATGGTACAGATGATCGCCGTCAAAACAGCTTCCCCGGCGGGATTCAAGACCATTAATCCCGGCCCCGTGGACGTAACGGAATATATCCTGTTTTACACAAGGAACAGGCAACATTTCCGCTTCAGGAAAAATTATGTACCGGTGGCTTATGATTCGAATTACAACCTCGTGATCACCAATCCGCATGATGAGCCGCAGCAATGGAAGCTGGAACCTTTGCGTGACGTGATCTGCCGGGAGAACGGAATTCCTCTCGGCCATTCCCCGCAGCAAACGGGCAAGAACGCCCGGGAACACTGGGGCCCATACTGGAAGCTGATCCGCGATCAGCTCATGGCTGCATATGCGCTGGACCATCCGGAAAACCTGGTGAGCATCCGCGACCCGCATAAACCATCGCCGAAGCTGAAGA
Source organism: Chitinophaga sp. XS-30 (assembly GCF_008086345.1). Lineage (NCBI taxonomy): Bacteria > Pseudomonadati > Bacteroidota > Chitinophagia > Chitinophagales > Chitinophagaceae > Chitinophaga > Chitinophaga sp. XS-30. The sequence continues at coordinate 1,844,602 of NZ_CP043006.1, forward strand.
AAATACTGGAATCGTCGAGACAACAACGGAATAAGGTATGCGTATATGAAAAGGAAGAAAGCGGAAAGTACGGGTACGTCATGAATGGCGGTGCATTGTCCTTTTACGCGAACAAGATACGGGAGATCGACGGGGTGAAAACGCCCAGCGAGCTGCTGACCGATTTCTGGAAGGATATCAGCTGGGATGGCATCGCGAAGGAAGGCGGCGTAAAGCTGAAGAACGGCAAGAAACCGGAAAAGCTGATCAAGCGGATCATCGAAATGGTGGTCGATTCACCGGAAGACCTGGTGCTGGATTTCTATCTTGGCAGCGGTACCACAGCCGCGGTAGCGCACAAGATGGGCCTGCGTTACATCGGTATTGAACAGCTGGATTACGGAGAGAATGACAGCCGCGTGCGCCTGCAGCATGTGATCAACGGAGATACTACCGGCATCTCGCAGGCTGTGCAATGGAAAGGCGGCGGCAGTTTTGTGTACTGCGCGCTTGCACAGGGCAACGGTCCCGATGGGCATCCCGGATATATTGCCTATAGCGAAATATCGGAGAGAAAGTTTGAGATGACGGAAGCAGAGATAATATTGAACCGCCAGTTTTACGGGGACTGACCCTTCCGTTGCGGCATCGCCGGGCGGCAAATATTCCCCTTTATACCTCACTGCCATCAAAATGCGCCTTTGACAAGGCAAATATTCCTGCTATATTTAGGATCATGCGAATCATCACCACGTTATCACTCCTCTTTTTCTTCACCGGGGCCATGGCTCAGCGGGTGTCTTATGTATCTTATGTGGACCCGCTCATCGGCACGTCTCCCGCTACAACTATCAGCGCCATGAAGCACGGTGCAGGTACAGAGCATCTGGCGAATGTAATACCCGCGGTAGGATTGCCTTTCGGTATGCTGCAGCTGACGCCGCAAACGCGTACTACGGAAAAGAAATGCCAGGCGCCCTACTACTATAAAGATGCCACCACTACCGGTTACCGCCTCACGCACTGGCTTAGCGGCTCCTGCACGCAGGACTACGGCAGCGCTACCATCATGCCGCTTGCCGGCACACTGAAAACATCGGGTTATGCTACGCCGTATGATCACAAACAGGAGATCAGCGCTCCGCATTATTATAAGAACGAACTGGATGGCGTGATGGGGGAAATGACCGCCACACTGCGCTGTGGTATGCTGCAGTTCACCATGCTGCGGGATGACAGCCTCTACATACTGGTGACGCCCAACAGCGATAAACACAAAGGGTTCATACAGGTAGATCCCGAAAAAAGAGAGATCACAGGTTACAATCCCGCGTACCGCATTTATCAGGGCAGCGGCCGGCCCGCCGGCTTCAGCGGCTGGTTCGTGATACAGTACGATCTGCCTGCGGAAAAGGCCGGAACATATAGCGGAAGCAAGGTCTCCGCGGCATTAAGCAGAAAGGAGCAACCGGATTGTGGCGCGTACATCGGCCTTTATCTGAAGAAAGGCGCGCAATTGCGCCTGCGTATCGGCACTTCTTTTACCAGCCTGGAAGGTGCGCGGCGGAACCTGGCGGCAGAAATGGAGGGCAAACCCTTCGCAGCCATCCGCAAACAGGCGGAGCGTGTATGGAACAAGGCATTGGGACAAATACAGGTAACATCGGACAACGAAAAGGATAAACGTATTTTCTATACCGCGCTTTATCATTCCATGCAGCACCCGCGCCTGATGAATGATGCAGACGGCCGCTATCCGCGCTTTGCGGGTGATTACCAGGAAGAGCAGCTGAAGCAGGGCAATTATTATGACGACTTCTCCATGTGGGACACCTACCGCGCACAGCTCCCCTTGTTCAGCATCCTTCGTCCGGACCTGATCAGCGACTGCGTCAATTCCATGGTACTGAAAGGCGAGCAGGGCGGATGGCTGCCCATTTTCCCCTGCTGGAATAATTATACCGCTGCCATGATCGGAGATCATGTGACCGCATTCATCGCATCAGCATACAACAAGGGTATCCGCGGATATGATATCGCTAAAGCCTACACGCTGATGCGGCGGAACGCGTTTGATAATGCAGGGGAGAAGGATTATAAGGATGGAAAAGGCCGGAGGGCGCTGGATACCTATCTGCAATACGGGTATATTCCGCTGGAAGACGGTGTGCCGGAAGCTTTTCACAAGAATGAACAGGTATCCCGCACGCTTGAATATGCGTATGACGACTATGCGCTGTCTACCGTTGCCAAAGCATTGGGCCGGAGTGAAGATCACGCCCTGCTGGCCAAACGGGCATTGAACTACAAGTTCATTTTTGACGGAAAGGTGGGATTGATGAACGGAAGGTATGCAGATGGGCGTTTTTACAAAGACTTTCATCCGGATAAAAAGCTGTCGTTCATCACGGAAGGCACGCCCCGGCAATATACCTTTTATGTGCCGCACGACATCAGCGGACTGGGGGCGTTAATGCCGCTGGAAGCGCAGCTGGATAGTCTTTTTACGAAAAATGAGTACTGGCATGGCAATGAACCGGGGCATCATATTCCTTTTCTTTACAACTATACCGCGTCTCCCTGGAAAACACAGGAGAAAGTAGCGGCGATACTGAAAGAAGAGTACAGTGATGATATTGGCGGTTTGAGCGGGAATGATGATGCCGGGCAGATGAGCGCCTGGTATGTATTTGCCGCAACCGGACTTTACCCGGTTGATCCCGTGGGCGGGCAATACCTGCTGACCACACCGGTTTTCAGATCGGTGGCGATACAATTGCCCGGTGGCAAACGCCTGGCGGTACAGGTAAAGCCTGGCGGAAAATACATCCGTTCAGTCTTGCTTAACGGGAAACCATATACGAAAAATTATATCACGCATGATATGCTGCTGAAAGGCGGGGAAATGGTGATGGAAACATCGCCTCATCCTGCTGTTTCATGGGGAACGGGTAGTGGGGATCAACCCTGAGGGCAACCGCTCCCGGGCCGTTTTTCAGATAGCAGCGTCCTGCTGCACAGAGTAGTATTTCAGTTCGATGAGATTATTAGGCATGCTTTTCCGGTTCCATTTGTGATGGATAGCCAGCGCCGCGCCCATTGCGGTGGCCTGTGCCATAGAGGCGGCATACACTTCGATATCAGGGAACAGCATAGCCAGCATGTTCATGTAGATCGCATTTTTCCCGAATCCTCCATCCACAAAGATCCTCTTCACGGTCACACCTTTCAGCACCAGGCCGGTAGCATGCTGCTGCTTTACGGCAAGGTCATACACGAGTTGATGGTAAGCAGCGGTATCGGAGGTAAAACCGGTCAGGTCACGGTCCGCGAAATTCCCGGCTGGCAGAAGAGGTATGGAGGCATCGTAATCCATGCTGCGGTAGCGCATGGCCGGCTGACGGAAAAATTCCGATATCCTTTTGACCTGCTGTTCATGCTCGTAACCGGCGAACAGGCGCGATGCCTTGACCGGTTTGCCCTGGAAGGTCATGTAGCAAAGGCAGTCCTGCTCCAGCTCCGCTGCCGTCAATGGTGTATCGTTAAACGGATTGAGGCTGATGCTCCAGGTGCCGGTGGACAGCAGCACAAACGGTTCATGAAAATTTACGAGATAGGGGATCAGCGCCGCAGAGCTGTCGTGCAGCCCGGTGCCAACGTGGTAGTTGTTCCCGGGAAACGCAGCCGGCAGCACATCAGTAGAGGCCATCACAGGCGCCAGTTTGGCGGACAGCCCTTCCTGCTCTACCCAGTCGTGATACCGGTTATTACGGAAGTCCCACAGATTGGTGTGGCAGCCGATGCTCGTGATGTCTGAGCAGGGCACGCCGGTGAGCAGATTAACTCATGTATTGCGGCAGGTGCAAAGCATACCGCATGGATGCGAAAACATCGGGGCGTTCGTGCTTCAGGCGATAGAGTTGCATGCCGGAGTTGAGGCTTTCCAGCACCGGAGATGCCGTTTGCAGGGAAAACTGCGCTTCCCCGCCATATTTTTTGTAGAACTGCTGCTTCAGCGGCGCAGGATAGGGCTTGAGATAGTTGTACAGCGGCGTGAGCGGATGCCCTTGTTCATTGATATATACCAGGCTGGCGCCGTAAGTGGAAAAGTTGATCGCTTTTACCTCGATGTCTTTCCGTTTGAAGACTTCCAGCAGGGAATCGAAGACGGAAAGCCGCAGGCTTTCCAGGTTCTCGCATGGATCGCCGTCTTCATCCCGTTGTTTCGGTGAACCGGGCGGTCCTTTCAAACACGATCCGGTACTGTTCATCGAATAAAAACAGCTTTTTGTTGGTCTTGCCAACATCAAATATCACAATGACGGGTGTTTTGCTCATTTCTGCATATTACGGACCTGCGGCGGCGGACAGTCTTGCTCTCCACCGCTGCTGGCCCTCCTTTTCTTCCTACAATCCGGTAGCCACCGTTTTTGATCCTCTTTCTTTGATGAGTTTTTCTCTTACTTTCTCTGCGCGGTAAACGCCGAGCGGGCTTAATGCGCCGCCGGAGCGCAGTCTTGATTCCGCCACCAGCGCCCGCACATCCGTGCGGAAGGCCTGTTGCAGCACTTCCTGCGCTGTTACCACATCGTTGTTCTGCTGCGCTTCCACCAGTTTTTTGCGGTCTGTCAGCAGGGCCTGTGCGTAGGTGATCATGATCGCTTCTACAGATTGCAGCAGGTCTTCCAGCGGGTCTTTTACGTTGTGGGAAGCATCTATCATCCAGCCCAGGTCGGTGGCATGGTTCATACCGCGGCTGTCCATCCCCTCCACCAGTTCGTTAAAGATCAGGAAAAGCTGATAAGGCTTGATGCTGCCAACCGTGAGGTCGTCATCACCGTATTTGGAATCATTGAAATGGAAGCCGCCGAGTTTCCCTTCCATCAGCAGCAGCGCCACGATCTGTTCTATGTTGGCATTCGGGAGATGATGCCCGAGGTCTACCAGTGTATAAGCTTTAGGACCGAGTTTGCCGGCATACAGGAGGGATTGCCCCCAATCGCCTACGGTAGTGGAATAGAAATTGGGCTCAAAGGCCTTGTATTCCACGAACATCTTCCAGTTATCCGGTAGAGCAGCGTATATCTCCTGCAGGCCATTCAGCGTATGCTGGAACGCTTTGCGGAAATTCAGCTGCCCGGGAAAGCAGGAGCCGTCTGACAGCCATACGGTCAGCGACTCGGAACCGAGCTCGATGCCATGCCGGATCACTTCAATATTATGGTCGATCGCCTGCTGGCGAACGCCTTTATCCACATGCTGGAGGGAGCCGAATTTATAGCTCAGCGCCTGGCCGGGCTGGTCCTGGAAGGTATTGGAATTCATGGCATCGAAGCGCAGGCCGTGCTGCGCCGCCAGTGCCTTGATATTGGACGGATTGGAAGGGATGTCCCAGGGGATGTGGAGCGATATTGCACCGCTGGACTGGTTCAGGCGGTGCAGCAAACCGATGTCTTCGATCTTTTCTTCCAGGTTGCGCGGTTCGCCGCCTGCGGGGAAACGTCCGAAACGTGTGCCTCCTGTGCCGAGCGCCCAGCTGGGGATCGCCACCTGAAAGGCCGCGAGCTTTTCCAGGATGCCATCCACCCCGTCCACTTCTCCTGAAATATAGGAAAATGCCCGCTGATGCGCTGCCATCCGGGTCTGGTTATGTTCTTCTATCCGGTATTTTTCCAGTTGCATAACGTGTTTTTTACTGCATATAAAATACTTCTTTTAATGGAAACGTCACAGGAGAATTATCCGGGTGACAGTCCATAAGGCCGCTCATATATTCCCACCAACGCTGCATCACCGGTTGTTTGGGCAGTTCGTCCAAAGCAGCCGGGTCATCTATCGAAAGGGAAGCGAAAAGCGACAACGTTTCTTCATCCAGGAAGATCACATAGTCCCGGATGCCGGCAGACTTAAGCAGGGCTTCCAGTTCCGGCCACAATTCATCGTGACGCTTTTTGTATTCCGCTTCAAATCCTTTCTTCAGTTTCATTTTGAATCCAACACGTTGCATGGGATGAGCTTTTATCTTACAAATGCCATGGCTACGCCGCCGTCCACATTCAGCACATTGCCGGTAGCCTTGTTGAGCAGCCCGCTTACAAAAGCAAAACAAGCGTTGGCAATATCTTCCGGCAGAATGATCTCGTTCAGCAACGTTCGTTTGGCATAGAATGCCGGCAGCTCTTCCACTTTTACGCCGTATGCTTTGGCCCTTCCTTCCGCCCATGCGCCTGCCCAGATCTTGCTGTCGGATATCACGGCATCGGGGTTCACCACGTTAACGCGTATATGATCTTTCCCCAGTTCCGCGGCGTTCAGCCTGCTGAGGTGCAACTGTGCTGCCTTGGCGGAACCGTAGCCGGCGTTATTGGGACCGGATACCAGTGCATTCTTGCTGACGATGTTCAATACATCACCGCCGGTGCCCTGCTTGCGCATGATATTCACACCAGCCTGTGTGGTCAGGAACTGCCCTTTTACCAGTACATCATACAGCAGGTCCCAGTCCTGTTCGGAATGTTCTTCCAGCGGTTTTGAAATGGAGAGGCCCGCGCAGTTCACGATGATATCCACGCCGCCAAAGGCCAGTGTTGCCGTATTGAAGGTTTTGCTGATGGTGTCCGCTGCGGTTACATCCAGCACATCCGCCGCAAACACATCTTTACCGAATTGTTTGGTAAAATCAGCGATGGCGGTTTCCAGCCTTTGCTCGTCGTTGTCATTGATGACCACCACAGCGCCTTCCTGTGCGAATTTCTGTGCGATAGCTTTGCCGATGCCTCCCGCGCTGCCGGTTACCAGCGCAATGCGGCCGGACAGTGCCTTGGGTTTGGGCATGCGTTGCAGCTTTGCTTCTTCCAGCAGCCAGTATTCGATATCAAAAGCTTCCTGCCGCGGCAGGGAAGTGTAGGAAGAGATCGCTTCCGCGCCCTTCATCACATTGATGGCATTGATATAGAATTCGGCTGCCACACGCGCCGTTTGTTTATCTTTTGCGAAGGTGAACATGCCCACACCGGGGTAGAGGATCACCACCGGGTTCGCATCGCGGATAGCCGGGCTGTTCGCATGTTTGCAGGTGTTGTAATACGCTGTGTACATCTGGCGGTAAGCCTCGAACAGCGGCGCGATCTTTTCCTTCACGGCGGCTACGTTACCGAGGTCTTCCGTGGGAGCGAGGTTCAGCACAAGCGGACTGATCTTGGTCCGAAGAAAGTGGTCGGGGCAACTGGTGCCCAGCGGCGCCAGCCTGTCCAGATCATTGGAATTGATAAATTCCAGTACCCTGTCATCATCCGTAAAATGCCCGATCATGCGGGTGTTGGAGGAGCAATATCCTCTCAGCACCGGTGCCAGTGCTGCCGCCTGGGATAACCGTTGCTCCTTTGGCAGGGCTGCGAGGCGTTCCCCGCCGAATGCTTTTTTGCCTTTGGTGTGCTCTTCCAGGTATTCCGCGCAGCGTTCGATCACTTCCAGGGTGTTGATATAGCTTTCATATGCCGTGTCACCCCAGGTGAAAAGGCCATGGGAGCCGAGCATGATGCCGCGGATGCCGGGGTTCTCATCCAGGCATTGCTTCAGTTGCAGGCCCAGGTCAAAGCCCGGCCGTTGCCAGTCCACCCACCCGATGCTACCGGAGAACAGCTCCTGTGTGATCTTTTTCCCGTCTTTCGCCGCTGCGATGGCAATCGCCGCATCAGGATGCAGGTGATCGATATGCGCAAAGGGCAGAAAACCATGCAGTGGCGTATCTATGGAAGGAGCCTTGGAATGAAGGTCATAAATACAGTGATTGAACAGCTCTACCATTTCATCTTCAAACTCGATGCCGCGGTAGATGTTCTTCAGGCTGCGGAGCCTGTCCACATACAACGCCGCCAGCCCGCTGCGTTTCAGCGTGCCGAGATCGCCGCCGGAGCCTTTTACCCACATCACTTCCGTGCTTTTTCCCGTCAACGGGTCGATAGCCTGTGCCTTGCAGGAAGTATTCCCGCCGCCATAATTCGTCAGGCGAAGGTCCGCCCCGAGAAGATTGGAGCGGTAGATCAGCAGGGCTACTTCATCACCCGCCATTTCAGCAGCTTTCGCATCATCCCACAGGTAACTGACGTGCCTGAACCGGGTCATTGTGCTGTTATTTTTCGACATAAACTTTGTTTTATATAGCGCGTATTATAATGAGTTACCGTATCCCACCAGTACTACAGACAAAATGATCGTGGCAATACCGATGAGGAAAGTGGCAAAAGTTTTCCGGCTGACGCCTTTCCATTCCTTCAGTGTCAGCCCCCACATGCTGGAAATAAGGATGATGAAGGCCATGTGCAATATCCAGGAGCTGGCGCCGTTGCCAAGCTTGCTTTCTCCCATGCCGTAGAAAAAGAACTGCAGGAACCAGGTAGTGCCGGCCAGTGCGGAGAAAAAGTAATTGCTGGCCAGCGGCGTCTTGCGGTTCGTATAGTCCCCGAAGCTTTTGTTCTTCGCGTTGAGTACCATGCACCAGATGAAATTCGTCGTCAGCCCGCCGAGCATGATGATCACAAAGATCACGTTGTTTTTGAACAGGGGATTGGCGTCGTTGGCTACTGCCGCTTGCCCCATCGGTTCGCCGGCGGAGATGGCAAAGCTCATGCAGGCGCTGAGGATACCTGAAACGATGGCTACCGTCAGCCCCTTTTTCAGGTCGAATTCCTTGATACTTTCTTTCTGCTTCTCTTTTGACAGCTCTTTTTCCTTGAACATGCCCGCTTTTCCGCTGATGGCGATGCCCACGAGGCAGACGATCACGCCCAGCAATACGAACACACCGCTGCCGGTCCGCAGCATGGCGGAAAAATTATCGGTGCTGTCCGTAAAGAACTCTTTATACAGCGGTGGGATCAGCGCTCCGAAGGCGGAGCAGAAACCCAGCGCCACGGCCATTCCGAGAGACATGCCGAGATACCGCATGGACAGGCCGAAGGTCAATCCCCCGATACCCCAGAGCACCCCCAGGAAATAGGTCCAGAATAAAGTCATGAAAGGCGTGCCGGCGATGATGTCCATAAACCCGGGCACCGTCAGCCAGGCCGCAATGAACGGAACAAACAGCCAGGAGAATATCCCGCCTGTGATCCAATAACTCTCCCAGTTCCAGCCTTTTACTTTTTTATAGGGAATGTAAAAACTACCGGAGGCGAAACCGCCAATAAAATGAAACAGAATACCGAGAATAACTTGCATTGTGGAATATTAATGGCTAATAAGCGCAATTTTTTTAAAATTAATGGAAAGCGGTACGACAACTGTCATGCACTGTCATGCCTGTTGTTACGCTTGTAATGATTAATTTTAGTATCTTGTCCGGCGAGAGACTGATACCCATGAAGCAACATCCTATCTTCAAATATCTGTTTATTGACGACTTCTCCGCCACGCCGAAATACTATCAGCTGGCCAATTCCATTATCAAGGCCATTGCGGATGGCAAGGTAGGGGAAGATGATGTGCTGCCATCGATCAATGAGGTGAGTTATGTGTTCGAGATATCCCGGGATACGGCTGAAAAGGCCTACAAATACCTGAAAGGCCTGGGTATCCTCGGGTCCGTTCCGGGAAAAGGGTACTTTGTAAAGAACACCCATCTTGGCCGTCAATATAAGATACTGCTGCTTTTCAATAAACTGAGCGAGCACAAGAAGATCATCTACGATTCTTTCGCCGCCCGGCTTGGGGAGCCGGGAAGCATTGACTTTTATATCTATAACAGTGATTTTGCCCTTTTTAAACGGCTGCTTTCCCAGAAGCTGGACGACTACACGCATGTGGTGATCCTGCCGCATTTCAGGGAACGCTGGGATAATGTGGATGAAGTGATCAACAGTATCCCGAAAGAAAAACTGATCCTGCTGGACAAAAAGCTGAAAGGCGTAACCGGCGAATACGGGGCCGTGTACGAGAACTTTCAGAAAGATATCTATGAAGCACTGGAGCAGGCAAAGGACAAATTGCAGAAGTATCAAAATATCAAGATCATCTTCCCGGAACATTCGTACTATCCTGACGAGATCCGCCAGGGATTTGAGCAATTCTGCCAGAACTATGCTTTTAACGGTCTTGTGGTAGGCAATATAGAATTGGACGATATAAAAAAAGGCGATGTATTCATCAATATCCGGGAGAACGATCTGGTCGTGCTGATCGAGAAGATCATTTCCCTGGGGCTGGTGATCGGGGAGGATGTAGGCATTATTACGTACAATGAAACACCCCTGAAAAAACTGATACTGAACGGGCTCACCACCATTTCCACAGATTTCAGGACCATGGGCGAAGTGGCTGCCCGCCTGATCCTCGAAAATTCCCGGGAGCAGATCGAAGTTCCTTTTAATATCATTATGCGTCAATCCCTCTGATCTTCATGAGAAAAATCTTTCCCTTATTGCTGGCTTTCAATTTATTAGTGTCAATTTCACACGCACAAAAATTTCTCTTCAGCAAAGAGAAAGTCCCTTCGGGTGTTGTGCGCGTTACCCCTGATTCGCGCTATAATGACAAAGCCGGGTATGGTTTTGAAGCCGGTGTTGCATTAAAGGAGACCGATGGTGGTATTGGTGCGGACGGTCCTTTTTTCTTTTCGGTAAAACTGGCGGAAGGCAATTATAATATCCGGGCGGAAGTGGCTGCTGCTGCGGTAAGGGTGGAATGCCGGCGGATGATGGTGCAGGATACGGTAACCGGCCGGGTTGCATTTACCGTACACGTCAGGGATACCATGATACGCGATGCTTCCGGCAAGGTGATCGGGACGGTGCGGATAAAACCCCGGGAGAAAAATTACCGTCATTGGGACAATTTACTCACCATTGAGTTCAACGGCCGTTCACCCGCCATCCGTTCCCTCGGGATAACACCCGCAAGGGAGGCCGTCACCGTTTTTCTGGCCGGCAATTCCACAGTGGTGGACCAGGACAGGGAGCCATGGGCCGCCTGGGGGCAGATGATACCCGCGTTCTTTATACCCGGTAAAGTAGCTGTAGCCAACTATGCGGAAAGCGGGGAAGCGCTTTCTTCCTTTATCCGTGCCCGGCGGCTGGAAAAGATCATCAGCCTGATGCAACCGGGGGATTACCTGTTCATTGAATTCGGGCATAATGACCAGAAGCAGAAGGGATCAGGGGTCGGGCCGTTTACTTCCTACAAGCGGGACCTGCTGCACTTTATCCTGGAAACCCGCAAAAAGGGCGGCATCCCGGTACTGGTCACCTCCATGCACCGCCGCAGCTTCGATACATCAGGCCGCATCATCAACACACTCGGCGATTACCCGGAAGCAGTGCGGCAGGTTGCCAGGGAACAGGATGTTGCGCTCATAGACCTGAATGCCATGAGCAGAACATTATACGAAGCCTGGGGCGAAACGGCTTCCCTGAAAGCATTTGTGCATTATCCCGCCAATACTTTCCCCGGGCAGGCGCAGGCGCTGCAGGATAACACGCACTTCAGCACATACGGCGCCTGGCAGATCGCAAAATGCATCATCAAAGGTATCCGGGATAGCGGCTCCGGGCTGGCAGGTTTCCTGCGGGATGATATACAACCCTTCGACCCCGCGCATCCGGATGATATAACAACCTGGTACTGGCCCTTAAGCCCGTTAAAGCCCGCCAGAAAGCCGGATGGGAACTGAATTTAAGTGTCAATACGACAAATTCCTTATGGGCAGGACGGTTCAGGACGGTTAATCAATTTGAAAGGAATATTTTTATTCGGTGATTGAAGATATCTGTCGGCATAAAGGCAGAGAACGAAGGGAGCAGGTTATGCTCCGGCTCAACCAGAATTTATTCAACAGTGAACAATGACAGTCTCCGCACCTGATTGTGCGGCTAATTTCCAACGTTAGATCATTTCGGAAAGGCCATCCCTTGCCGGATTTAAAACTGATTACCATGAATACTCAAAAACTGATTCCAGGACATTCGCCAGCCGTATTCCTCACCCGGAAAACACATTCCCGGCCTTAGCGTTATTATTCGTTCAACAAACATTTACGATCCACGATGAAAAATTTGTCTAACAGATTAATAGTGCTGTCATGCCTGTTGGTGGCTGCCCTTGGCTGCAAAAAAAAGGCCTGGGACGAGTACTATGGTCGCCCTGATACCCTGGAACCACCTATCTACCAGGTATTGGAAAGCAAAGGGAATTTCCGTCACATATTGGCCGCTATCGACAAGGCCGGATATGGCAAAACCCTCGGTGCTGCCGGTTACTGGACCTTCTTTGCTCCTCATGATTCTGCCTTTGATGTGTATTTCAAAGCGAACAGCATGTCCGGTATTGAAGATCTGGACAGCAATGCCTGCCGGAAGATCGTTACCTACTGCCTCGTGTACAACGCCTTTAAACGCGAGCGCCTGGGCGATTACCAGAGCTCGCTGGGATGGGTGCCAAACGTTGCCTTTAAACGACGCACCGCCAGTTATACCGGTGTGTACGACGGGCAGAACACCAGCGGCGAAAGTATAAAGGTCATCAATAGCAACCGCAACAATAATGGTGCGGTGTTCTATGTGGAAGCGGACAACAATAATAAATACCTGCCCTACTTCGTAGACAACTTCGTATCCGCAAAAGGCCTGTCCGCGGCAGATTACAACTATTTCTATCCCGCAACGCCCTATACCGGGTTCAACGTGGCGGATGCCGTTGTTACCGAACAGGACGTTCCCGCGGAAAATGGCGTGATCCATGTGATCAATAAAGTGATCACCACTCTGCCCGGGCTGGATGAATATATTTCTTCCAACCCGCAATACAGCGAGTTCAAAAAACTCTTCGATAAATTTCTGCTCCAGTACGCACTCAATCCCGCGGTTTCACAGCGATACCAGCAGACCAACGGCAGCAACGCACCGGTATATACAAAGATATTCAACGCCAGCCTCGCCTTTTCACCCAACAACGAGAATTTCCTTAAGCAGCAGGACAATGATGGGCAGCAGAATACCTACAGCATGTTCGTACCAACGAATGACGCGCTGCTGAACTATGTGAACCAGGTACTGCTGGAGCATTACAGCAGCCTGGAAGAAATGCCCATCAATATCATTTATGATTTTGTGAATGCCCATCTCTGGCAAACGGCGGTATGGCCCAGCAAATTCGCTACTACGATCAACTTTCTGGGAGAGGAAGCCCGGTTCGATCCCGCCGCCGATGTGGTGGACAAAAAGATACTCAGCAACGGCATCTTTTACGGCACCAGCAAGGTACAGGCTGCCAATGTGTTCAGCAGCGTATATGGCCGCGCTTACCTGGACCCGAAATACTCCATGATGACGAGCCTGCTGAACCAGGAGCTGAAATTCCAGATATCCAATATCCGGCTGAAGTATTCCATTTTCCTGATCAGCAATGATGTGCTGAATGACGCGGGATACTTTTCTGATCCGCTTGTAGACAATAACCCTGCCTTTCAATGGCGGTACACGCCACCAGGTGGCGGTGCGCAATTGACGGGGTCTTCTGCGCTGGTACGTCTCATGCGTGTGCTGAACCTGCATGTGATCCCGGACCTGGATGTGCAAAGTCTTTCCGGCTCCGGTGTGGTGAAGACCTATGGCGGCGAGTTTGTACGGTATGAGAATAACCAGGTATTTTCTTCCGGGAATCTGGAAGAAGGCAATTTCATCGCCCGGACGGATTCCAAAACCGCACTGAATGGAACAGCGCATTACCTCGATGGTGTGCTGACGTTTACAGAAACGGCTATCGGCAGACATATTGAAAAGCTGGGGGCACCTGCCACATCCCCGTTCAACTATTTCTGGGAATACCTGCGACGCTCCACGATCTATACGGCATCTACCGGGGACATTCTCAATGTGGCGGCGGGCTCTTTCTATACTTTCTTTATCCCGGACAATGACGCCATCCTGGCCGCTGTGAATGACGGCCTGTTGCCAGGGACCGGCACAGCTCCCAATAAAGTGCCGGACTTCAATCCTGCCGGCCTGGCTGAAAAAGCACTGGTGGAGAAGTTCATCAACTTTCACATTCTGAATAAAAAATCTGTTGCTACAGACGGGCAGGAGAGCGGTTCCTTCGAAACGCTTCTCCGGGATAACAACGGCGAGCCAACCAGCCTGTTTGTGAGTAACGCCGCACCCAATTCGATGCAGATAACGGATATGCATGCACGGGTTGTGGATGTAGTGCAATCCAGCAGCAATTACCTGAGTAACCGTTGCGTGATCCACCTGATCAGCGACTATTTAAAATATGTAGAATAACCTTTCTATGCGCAATTTTACGAAAACAGTAGTAAGCTTGTTGGTGGTCATAGCATGCTGTGCGATCCCGGCAATGGCCCAGGTGCCTGCCGAAACCACCATTGTAAAAGGGAAGGTGACGGATAAACGGACAAAGGAACCGCTCATCGGCGTTTCGGTGATGGAAATGGACGCGGACGGGCGTATCATCAAAGGCACTGCCACGGACATTGAAGGCAACTTCGTACTGAAAGTAACCAATATGAAGAACCGTATTGGCGCCTCTTTCATCGGCTACCGCACTTTTTCACTGCCGCTCAATGGCCGCACCACCGTGAACTTTTCGCTGGAATACGGCTCCACGGACCTGGAGGAGTTTACCGTAACGTCAAAAGCTACCGTGAATAACGGTATGATGAACATCAAAGAACGCAACTCCACTCTCGCCATCTCGAAGATCAATGCGAAAGAACTGGAAGAAATGCAATCCGCCAGTATCGATCAGGCTTTACAGGGCCGGTTGAGCGGGGTGGATATCACCGCATCCAGCGGAGATCCCGGCGCTGCCATGAGCATCCGCATCCGCGGCATATCTTCTATCAGCAGCACCGGAAACCCTTTGATCGTAGTGGACGGGATGCCCTTTCAGACGGAAATCCCCGGTGATTTCAACTTCGGTTCCGCGGATGAGCAGGGCTATGCACAGTTGCTGAACATATCGCCTGCCGATATCAAAGAGATATCCGTACTGAAAGATGCGGCAGCTACCGCTATATGGGGCTCCCGCGCGGCCAACGGCGTACTGGTGATCACCACAAAAAGAGGCGCAATGGGCAAACCTTCGCTCACCTACTCTTTTAAAGGCTCCGCTTCCGTATTGCCCGATCCCATCCCGATGCTGAACGGTGACCAGTATTCCACACTGATTCCCGAGGCATTTATTAACCGGAACGGCTCTACGCTAAATTCGCAGAACGTCCGGGAGTTCAACTACGATCCCAACGACCCCTACTGGTACTACAATTACAGTAATAATACCAACTGGATAGAGGAAATTTCCAGAACGGGCATTCTGCAGGACCATAATATCAGCATGAACGGCGGCGGTGAAAAGGCGCGTTACTTTGCTTCCGTGGGGTATTTCGATCAGTCCGGCACAACCATCGGTACCGGTCTCAAACGCATGAACACCCGCATCAACCTGGATTACCTCATTTCGGACAAGATCAAGATATTCACCAGCATAGCCTACACGCATACGGATCAGGACCGCAGTTATCTCAGTGCAAAGGACGGCGCTATCCGTGGAGTGGCATACATCAAAATGCCGAACATGAGCGTATTTGAATACGATGAACAAGGCAATGTATCTCCCACTTATTTCTCTCCGGCGCAGAACGTACAGGGCGCCTACAGCCGCATTTACAATCCCGTGGCCATGGCCAAGGAGGCGAAGTACAGCGTGCTGGGAGAAAGGATCGTTCCGCGTTTCCAGATGGAGTACAATATCATCCCTGAGAAACTGAGGATCGTGGGAGATGTGCAGTTCGATATCAACAATACCAAGAACAAAAGCTTCCTGCCCCAGATCGCTACCGGCCGGCCCAATACCGAAACGGTCGTGAACAGGGCGTATGACGGGGATATAGATCTGTTTGGCGTGACTACAAAGCTGAGCATCGACTACAATCCCCGTTTCAAAAATACCGATCATAACCTGATCACTTTCTTCACGGTGATGACGGATGATTACAAATCCGTGAACCAGGAGATCATGACCTCCAATACGGCTTCCTCACTGCTGCAGGACCCCTCCATTCCCTCGCGTACCCAGAACCAGGAGCTGCGCGCCGTATCCGGCATTTCGCAGACCAGGAGCATCGGCGCGGCATTGACGGGACAGTATGAGTATAAGGACAAATACTTTATAAGCGGCACCATTCGCGGCGACGGCAACTCCCGCTTCGGCCCCAACTACAAGTACGGCCTGTTCCCTTCCGTTGGCGCCCGCTGGAGAGTGTCCGGGGAGAAGTTCATGAGCGGTGTCAAAAAGCTGGATGATCTCAGCTTCCGCGCCAGCTACGGTCTCAGCGGCGAAGCACCCCGCTATGACTACACCTTTTACAACCGCTATAACACCTTTACTTGGGGCTACCAGGGAGAAAGCGGTGTGTACCCCGCTACGATGGAACTGAAAAACCTTCGCTGGCAGACGATCCATGGCGGCAACATAGGCGCCAATCTCTCCTGGATGGATGGCCGTTTCCGCCTCGATGCGGAAGTGTACCGCAACCGCACAAAGGACCTTTTCTTTGACGGCCTGCAGATCGCTTCCCATACCGGCTACAGCAATGTGAACATGAATGTGGGCGTACTGGATAATCAGGGCTGGGAGCTTGCCATCTTTACCACGCCCGTCAAAACAAAGAACTGGAGCATCGGCTTCGACTTCAATATCTCCCGCAATGAGAACATCATCCGCGAAATATCTGAATTCTATCCGAACAGTAAAGGGGATGTCACCGCGCTCGGCCAATACATGAGCCTGCTGCAGGTAGACAATCCCTTCGGTTCCTTTTACGGCTACAAATACAAAGGCGTGTACAAGAATCAGGAAGCCACCGTGGCCAAAGGTCCGGATGGCAAACCGATCATCGGACCGAACGGGCAGACGGTGTATATGCGTTTCAACTATCCCAACGTGGATTACATCTTCCAGCCGGGAGACGCCATTTATGAGGATATCAATAACGACGGCAACATCAATTATATGGACGTGGTGTACCTCGGTAACAGCAATCCGCTGTTCTCCGGGGGCTTCGGGCCGAACTTCACCTGGAAGAATAAGATCCGCGTGACCACATTCTTCAACTTCCGTTACGGTTACGAAGTGGTGAACGGCACAAAGATGAACACCACCAATATGCACGGATTCGATAACCAGAGCACCGCCGTGCTGCGCCGCTGGAGAAAAGAAGGCGATGAAACGGATATACCGCGCGCGATCATCGCTGGAGGGTATAACTGGCTCGGCAGCGATCGCTATGTGGAAGATGCCTCATTCCTCCGCTTCCGGCAAGTGACCGTGCGTTATACGTTTGACAACAAACAACTGGAAAGATTCAAAATGCGTTCGCTGAGCGTGTTCGCCACGGCGGAAAATCTTTTCACCCTGACGAAGTACACCGGTCAGGACCCCGAAGTAGGAGCGCTCGGCGCTGATCCCTTCCGCATCGCGTACGACTATTCCATGACGCCGCCGTCCAAAATATTCACTATCGGCTTGCAGGCAGGTTTTTAATTGTCTAAATGAAATTTTACATGAAGCAACTGATCACATATACAGCTTTGTTCGCAGTCATCATCAGCACCGCTGCCTGCAACAAATGGCTTGACCTGAAGCCGCAGGACGGTATCGTGCGGGACGAGTTCTGGCAGACGAAGGAACAGGTGGACGCGGCCGTTACCGGCATCTACGCATCCCTGCTGGGAAGTCCTGATAACAGCATTTCCCTCGCAGAATACTTCTTTATCTGGGGAGAGGCCCGTACAGATATGGTCAGCCCGGGATTCCGCGCCACCTCGGATGAATACGACCTGGTGAATGTCAACATCCTCCCCACCAACGTTTTCGCCAACTGGCGCGTAGTGTACCAATCCATCAACTATTGCAATACCGTTATCGATCTAGCTCCCGCTGTACGGGAGCTGGACAACACTTTCACGGAGGAACACCTGAACAGGGCAGTGGGAGAGGCGCTGGCGATCCGCAGCCTGCTCTACTTCTATCTCGTCAGAACATTCGAAGAGGTGCCGCTGAAACTCAATGCCACAACCAGTGATGAAGACCTGGAGCCGGTAGCCAAATCGCCCGCTGCGGTGATCCTGGACCAGATCGTTGCAGATCTGAAAAAGGCAGAACCTTTTCTGCCACTGACCTATAACAACAGCGCCAAAGACAAAGGCCGCGCCACCCGCTATACGGTTAACGCCATCCTGGCGGATGTATATCTCTGGATGGAGAAATACACCGAGGCCGCCGCGGAATGCGACAAGATCATCAGCTCCAACCGTTTTGGGCTTATCGGCGGGGACCTGTCCCTTTTCAATGAGATCTATTTCAAAGGCAATTCCAGCGAAAGCATTTTTGAACTGCAGTTCGATGCGCAAAAGCTGAACCCCTTTTATTTCATGCATCACACCTCCACCCGCAGATGGAGCGCCGCCGCTCATCTTATGGAAGAAGTATTCGGTGTGGATGTGATCAACCCCGAACCGGTTGTGGACAAAAGAGGGGAAGGCAATTCGCTCCGCGCTTCCGATCTCACCATATGGAAATACATCGGGGCAAATGATGCGGGCACCAGTTTCCGCGCCGCTGAACAGTCGTTTGCGCACTGGATATTTTACCGCTATGCTGATGTGCTGCTGATGAAGGCTGAAGCCATCAACCAGCTGGATCAGCCGCTGGAAGCGTCCCGCCTGGTAAAGACGGTCAGGGAGCGCGCCAATGCGCTGGACTTCTCCATTCCCATGGATTCCACCAGCGTACAGGGCATGGAAGAATTCATTCTCCTGGAAAGACAACGCGAGTTTGCCTTTGAAGGGAAACGCTGGTACGATGTGCTGCGCAATGCCAAAAGGAATAACTATCAGCAACTCATCTATCTCCTGAATATGGTAGGCGTCAGCATTCCGAAGGAAAGGCAGCAGGCAGCGTTCAACAAGCTCCGCGACAAGAACAGTCACTATATGCCGGTATACCAGTATGAGTTGCAGACCAACAAACTATTGGTGCAGAATCCTTTTTATAAATAACTCAATTGCACGTTATGACCAGGAAAGATCTTATATATCCCGTTACGCTGGCCCTTTTGCTGACCAGTGCCCTTATTACGGCGTGTAAGAAGAATGAAATAAAGATGACGACTACGGAGGATGTGAATATCGTGGGTTACCTGGACAAATACCCCGATTCATTTTCCATGTTCCGGCAGATACTTGACCTCACGGAGACCAGCGCATTCCTCAACGCGTATGGTGCCTACACCTGCTTTGCACCCACCAACAGCGGCGTGCAGGCGTGGATGGCGAAAAATAATATCGCATCACTGGAAGCCGCGGATGTTGATCTGCTGAAAAACATGGTACAGTTCCATGTGCTTACAGATACCATCACCACTGCGGCATTCAAGGACGGGAAGCTGCCTGTGCCCACCATGTTCGGACAATACCTGGTGACCGGCGTGAATTTCGAAGGCGGTGTTTCCAGTTATATCGTCAACCGCCAGGCAGAGATCACACAATCCAATATCAGGGTAGGTAACGGCATGATCCATCAGCTGAATGGTGTACTGGTACCTTCCTCTCTCACCATCGCCAAACAACTGGAAGCAAGACCGGAATATTCCATCTTCGTGCAGGCGCTGAAAACGACCGGATTTTATGAAGTGCTGAATACCGTGGATGCGGATACCAGCAAGCGCTGGATGACAGTGGTGGCCGAAAGCAACAGCGCTTTGGCAGACAGCGGGTTCAGCTCGTATGCCGACCTGGAAGCCCGGTACTCTACCCTTGGCGACCCTTCCAACGTAAATGACAGCCTGCACATGTATATCGCCTATCACATCATGAGTGGCGTGAAGTTCCTCGGAGATATTATTTCCTCGCCATCCCACGAAACCTTCCAGCCGCAGGAAGTGATCAGCATACAACTGGTTAACCAGAACGTGATCGTGAATGAGAATGAGTTCAACGGCATCATAGAAAAAGGCGTAGTGCTGAATCGTGTATCCAGCGACAATGCGGCCACCAATGGCGTCTGGCATAATGCGGAGGCCCATTACAGCGTGAAATACCGCCCGCCGACAGCGGTGTACTGGAATGTGTCCTCCTTTGAAGAAGTGATGAAGCTTCCGGCAGTCTATCAGAAATCCAGCCTCACCTGGAGACGCCAGACAGAAGCCGACAAGCTGTTCAAGGATATTGACTGGGGATGGGGTTCCAATGCCGGCACCAATATTTTCACCTACAGCTACAGCACCACATCCAGTATCACCCGTTATGCAGTGAATAACGATTGTAACCAGCTGCCCATGGGCCTTCCCGCCCGTCCGGTATGGTGGGAAATGACCACTCCCCCCATTGTAAAAGGGAGATACAAGATATGGATGTGTTATGCCCGCAGCAAGCAATCCAGCAGCTCCAACATGCTCTGCCAGGTGACCGTGAACGGAGAGCTGATGCCGCGGACGTTCAATTTCACCGACCTGCGTCCCAAAGGCAGCGATGCAGAACTGGAAGCGATCGGATGGAAGCAGTACACCGAACCCAGGCCATACCCTTCGGATTCCAACTATGCAGCCAAACTGGTAGGGATATATGAATTCAAGACCACACAAAGGCAGAAGATCCGCATCATTCCGATCAGCGGTACGCAGAACAACAACTTCCTGGACATGATCCATATCATCCCTGTGGATGAAGATCAGATACTCCCGAGGTTCAGCATAGACGGATCAAAAGTTTATAACTAACAACAGGCACAATTATGACACGTATATTTTTGATTATAACGCTGGCGATGATGTGCGGATGTAAAAAGTGGGACGACCATAATGCCGTCACCAGCGAAGACCTGAAGCATAACCTGTTCGCCTTGATCAGCCAGGATGCCTCATTAAGCCGGTTCGCTGAACTGCTGGAACAATCGGATTACGACGAAGTGATCGCTTCCTCCAAAACATTCACGGTATTCGCTCCGGATAACGATGCACTCGCTGCGCTGGACCCGGCGATCGTTAACGACCCCGAAAAGCTGAAGCTGTTTGTCGGCAATCACATCGCCAGCCAGTCCTGGTTCACAGTCGCTGCAGACACCATGCTGAATATTGAAATGCTGAACGGGAAGTATCACCGGATGCTCGGCAAAGCGGTAGCCGATGCTGTTATCACCACGGCAGACCGTTATGCAAAGAACGGTGTAGTGCAGGTGATAGACAGGATGCTGCCGGCACTGGACAATACCTGGGAAGCCATTGAGAACAATACAGCGTTGCCTGCAAAGCAAAGGGCATACATGCTGTCGCTGTTCCGGAATGTATTTGATGTGACCAATGCTGAGCAGATAGGTGTGAATCCCACCACCGGGGAACCCATTTACAAACCCGGCACAGACTCCATCCGCACGAACCTCTTCTGGCGGAATGTGCACGACCTCCGCGATGAATCAAAGCGCTTTACGCTCTTCATGCTGGAAGATGCCGCATGGGATACGGAGGTCACCAAGTTCAGCCCCTACTTTGTCACCGGTACTGCGGACAGTACAACCGATCTCTCCGCCTGGGAAGTGGTGAAAGACTTTGCAACAGACAGCGCCTACACCCTGCAAACCCTGCCGGATGTGATCACTTCCCCGTCCGGCGTACCCGTACCGGTGGAAAAAACGCAGATCAAACAAACCATACAAACCAGCAATGGCGTGATCTACATTATGGGCAGGATAGATATAACGCCGGAACAGAAGCTTCGCCCCTTTCATATCGAAGCGGAAGAATACCGTTTGCAAAGTGTGGACAAGCGCAGCGTCACCTATTTCAGGGACCGGTTCAATTCACTGACACAGCTTGGCTTCAGGGATGTGCTGGTATTCAATCATGCGGTGGCGCGGTTTAACCTGAACTATCAGCTGCGCAATGTGTACAGCATGAAATATAAAGTGTACTGGGTAGCTGTGAATGATTTCCAGGCCAACAATTTTACGCAGAAACTGGGCATCGGGGACCCCTTATCCACTTTGCTGGACTATGTAACGGTAACGCCTGAGCATTATGAAGAGGTACTCGTCGGGGAGTTCACCCTGGATGCTTTCCATCCCGTGCTGGACCTTTATTTAACCGCCGCGAATACTACCAATGCGGCCAACAGCGCATTGGTATGCGATTACATCAGGCTGGAACCCTCATTCAATTAGATATGTATCATACTACAAAATATTTTCGGATGAAAATTTTACTTGTTTCTGTGTTTGTTTTAACAGCCGGAATGGTAGCGGCACAAACTACGACCGTTAGTGAAGACACGACGCTGGGAAAGAGTGCATCCGGGAAGGGAGTTACTGTTTCAGGGAAGGTAACAGATGCCGCTACCAGGAAAGCTGCTGTGAACGTAAGGGTAGGCGTGGAGAATTTCTCTGCCGCCATCACGGACGCAGACGGGAACTTTGTGCTTAATGTCCCTTCCTATCACGCCACTGTCTTCATCAGCGGAGAAGGCTATGACACAAGGCTGGTGGCGCTGCAGGGCAGGAAAACCCTCGAAGTGTCCCTGCTGGATGCTTCTCATGAGTCTTTTGCTGAACCGGTGACCATGCCGTTCGGCATGCAAAGCAAAAGGAACATTGCGGCTTCCGTGGGGCAATACCATGTGAACGGCTGGCAACAAAGCACAGCAATGCCGGATGCTATTTTGCAGGGCAGGGTAGCGGGACTGAACGCCATTCGCCGTTCCGGTGTGCAGGGCGCCGGTGCAAATCTTTTCCTGCGCGGCTACAATTCCCTGTATGGTACCAACAAACCGCTGATCGTTGTGGACAATATGATCTTTGATGCGAACGACTATGGCCAGAGCATCATTGCCAACAATTACACCAATCCGCTTTCCCTCATAGATGTCAGGGATATCGACAATATCACCGTGCTGCGCGATGCCGCCTCCATTTACGGCGCAAAAGGCGCGAACGGGGCAATCATCATCACTACCTCCCGCGCACAGGACCAGGCGACGAAGATTGACTTCGGTGCATATGCCGGTTTTAACGCCGCACCCAAAAGGCTGCCGGTGATGAATGCCGCGGATTACCGCACCTACCTGAGCGATATGCTGGCCAGCAAAGGCCTCAGCAGCACAGAGATCGCGGCTTTGCCGTACATGAATGACGATCCCTCCGCCCCGGCTTATCACAGCTACCATTATGATACCGACTGGCAAGGCAGGGTGATGGATAACAGCATGAGCAATAACTACTACCTGAAAGTAACAGGAGGGGATAATATCGCTACTTACGGACTGAGTATGGGATATATGAAAAACGAAGGCATCATGCGCGGAACAGACCTCAGCCGTTACAGCACCCGCTTTAACGCCGTGTTCAATTTCACCCGCAAATTCACCGGCTTCGCCAACCTCTCCTTCACCTACAACGAACAGAACCTGAAAGACCAGGGCATTGCGGACAAAACCGCTCCCCTGTACCTCTCGCTTGTAAAATCTCCGTTCATGCATGACCGTGAGGTGAATAGCGAAGGTGTGGAAAGTCCTAACCTGGCCGGAGTGGATTCCCTTGGTATCAGCAATCCCACCGCAGTGATCGATAAAATGCAGGCCTACAACAAATACTACCGCTTTTACGGCACCTTCGGTTTCAAATATGATATTTCCGAACACTGGAATGCCGCCACCACTATCGGTATCGTGTACGACAAGGTGCGGGAGAACATATTCGTGCCCGGCGCGGGTCTCGCAAAAGACACATTACCGCAGGCCATCGCAGAGAACCGCCTCGGTACCCAGGTGAAAAGACTGTATTCCATTTATAACGATACCCGGCTGGAATTTGCAAAGACCTATAACAACCGTCATAACATCGCCGTTCGTGCCGGGTTGCGTTACCAGAAGAACGATGCGGAACAGGACTATGCGCTCGGCTTCAACTCCGCCACCGATGAGCTGGTCAGCGTACAGAACGGTCTCGCTGCCTTGCGGATGACAGGCGGCGGCATTGGCAAGTGGAACTGGCTGAACACCTATCTGAATACCGAATACGGTCTCATGGACAAATATTTCCTGTCCTTCAACATGGCGGTAGATGGCTCCTCGCGCTTCGGGAAACAGGCGGAAGATGGTATTAAGATCAACGGGAGCAAATTTCCTGTCATGCCCTCACTTGCGGCCGCATGGCTGATCTCGGGAGAGGACTTCATGGCCGGTTCGGGTATGGACCTGCTGAAGCTCCGCGCTTCTTACAGCATCACGGCTAATGATGATATCGGCAATTACACCAGCAGGCAGACCTACGGCTCGCAGAATCTGCTGGGTATGCAGGGACTGGTCCGCAACGGCATCGCCAACCCCGCCCTGCAATGGGAAACCAGCCGGAAACTCAATGGCGGGTTGGACCTGGCTTTCCTGAATGAACGCATCAGCATCGGGCTGGACGTATATTCCTCAAATACAGCAAATATGCTGGTGTATGAGGAGCTGCCCGCTGCCTCGGGTTTCAAAACCATGCTGACCAACGAAGGCAGCATGCAGAATACCGGGTGGGAAGCTACCGTTAACGCGCGCATCGTGAATGCGCCGAAAGTGAAATGGGATTTCGGGTTCAATATCAGCAGCTATAAGAACAAGATACTGTCCATTCCCGGTGGCCGGTTTACTACGGAGTATGCCGGCGCCACAATTCTCACCACCAACGGTCAGCCTGCCAATCAGTTTTACGGGTATGCCACCAACGGCGTTTATGCTTCCGATGCGGAAGCTGCTGCGGATGGCCTCGTAAAGAAGAATACAGACGGATCATTCAGCGCTTTCAAGGGCGGGGATGTACGTTTTCTGGATATCAATGAGGATGGAGAGATCAATGCCGACGACCGCAGGGTGATCGGCAACCCGAATCCGGACTGGATAGGCGGGATCACCAACCGCCTTATCTGGAACCGCTTTGAGTTGAATGCGCTGATCACCTTCAGCCAGGGCAATGATGTGTACAATTACCAGCGCTACCGCCTGGAATCCGCAAGCGGGGTGGAAAACCAGCTGGAAAGCGTGAATAACCGGTGGCGTGCGGACGGACAGCTGACCAATACGCCGAAAGCAGTCTGGGGCGACCCCATGGGCAACAGCCGTTTCAGCGACCGCTGGATAGAGGATGGCGCTTATCTGCGCCTGCGCACCATCTCTCTGCAGTATTACATCCCCATCAAAAATGCAGTGCTGAAGAACGCCACCATTTACGCTACCGGTTATAACCTGATCACCCTTACGAAATACAAAGGCTATGATCCGGAGTTCAGTGCGGCAGGCAGCGTATTTGCGCAAGGCATCGATACCGGTCTTGATCCGCTGTTCAAAAACCTGGCATTGGGCGTGAGAATAGGCCTGTAAATACATTTAATTCAATCAGAAATCGATACGAATATGAAGAAGCTATGCATACTATTGGCGGCCGTGGCATTGACAGGATCTTCGTGCAAAAAGATGTTCGACGTAAAACCGGAGGATGAACTGGACGTTAGCGACATGTACCGCAACGTGTATGATGCCGATGCCGCAGTGATCGGCATATATGGCCAGTTCATGGGCCTTGCCGAACGTTATGTGCTGTTGAACGAGCTGCGGGGCGACATGCTGGAGTACACGGACAATGCGGATGAATACCTGCGCCAGCTGAGCACGCACAACGTAACGCCGGACAATCCCTGGGCCAGCCCGCGCCCATTCTATGAAGTGATCCTCAACTGCAATGATGTGCTGAAGCATTTTACCATCATGCACCAGGAAAATAAGCTGCAGGATGCGGAATATATGCAGCGCTATGCCGATGTCGCCAGTCTGCGTTCTTTCCTCTACCTGCAACTGGGCATCCACTACGGAGAAGTGCCTTATGTCACCTCCCCGCTGGAAACGGTAGACGATCTCAGGGACGAAAAGAATTTTCCGCGCCTGCCTTTCAATGTGCTGCTGGACAGTTTGATCAGTTTTACCGAAGCGCTCGCATTCAAAGAGGAATACCCTGCCGGCACTACGCTGAATATTACCGTAGACGGCTATCCCACCAACAAATGGTTCATCAATAAACGCTGTTTGCTCGGCGATCTGCACCTCTGGAAAGGAAATTACACACAGGCGGCTTCCTGGTACCGGGAGGTGATGGAAACCGGCACCACCGGTACGGTCAATGGCTCCTATTTTTCCATGTACAAAGTGGGATGGGACAGTAACGGGGATATCGACCATTACATCAGCTATTCCCGCGCCGGCGACGCCAGTTCCCTCGTATGGAACACGCAATGGCGGATCATGTTCGAGCAGGCCATGAATACGGAAGGCTTCCGCAGGGAATGGGTATGGGCCATGCCATTTGACCACAAGTTCGGTCCCGTTAACCCCTTCGTGAAATTGTTCTCACCCGTAGGCGGCGAGTACCTGGTAAAACCTTCGCAATCGGCTATCGATAACTGGAACAGCCAGGAGCAACGCCCCCGCACCAGCGCGCCCCTGATACCCGGCCAGCCTTATGATGCGCGCGGCTTGCTCACCTGGACGGAGCTGGGCGGCCAGCCCGTAGTAATGAAGTATCTTTATAATTATATCAACTACGCCACCGGTATGCCTGCGAATATCCTGCAGCGTGACGGCAAGTGGTTCCTCTTCCGGCAAACACATCTCCACATGCGTTTTGCCGAAGCTGCCAACCGCACCGGGCGTCACCGTCTGGCATGGGGACTGTTCAACTCCGGTTTCGCCGGCGCCTTCCCCGCGCCCACCAGTAATGTAACAGATTATCAAAATACCCTGTATGAGCCGTATCCCTTCAATTTCGACGCCCGTAACAGCGGCAGTACCGGCATACCGTATTATCGTTCCGACTGGTACCGGAATATCGGCATCAGGGCAAGGGCTAACCTGGTGAATTATGAAGTGAGCGCTGCAGACAGTCTGTTGCAGATAGAAAATGGGCTGATCAATGAGACCGCGCTGGAAAATGGGTACGAAGGCACCCGCTGGCCGGACCTGCTGCGTATTGCCCTGCGGCGGGACGATCCGGCTTTTCTGGCGGACAAGATCTATGACAAGCTGCTGAAGGATGGCATACCGGGCGCCGCAGATGCCAGAGCGAAACTGATGAGCAGGAGCAACTGGTATCTGCCGTTCGATCTCTGATCTGTTTTCTTGCGATTCACCTCACGGTGACAGTTAGTACAAAAAAAGTTTAACTGTCACCGTGACGTTTATTAATTTGTACACATGCTGAAACGAAACCATCTTGTTTTATTGATGTTGCTGGTGTTGAGCACGGCATCCGCCCAGGTCAAATGGCCGGCTGTTACCCAGACCGCAAAGCCCTGGACCCGCTGGTGGTGGGAAGGTAGCGCAGTTAACAGGCAGGGCCTGACCGCTGCCATGGAGGCCTATGCGAAGGCCGGGCTCGGCGGCCTCGAGATCACACCGATCTATGGCGTAAAGGGATATGAACAACAATTTATTCCTTATCTCACACCTTCCTGGATGGACATGCTGCAGCATACGCTGCAGGAAGGCAAACGCCTGGGCCTGGGCATTGACATGGCTACCGGCACAGGATGGCCTTTCGGTGGCCCCTGGATAACCGAAGCGGAAGCCAGCAAATACCTGGCCCACAAAGTTTATACCCTGAAAGCAGGAGAACAGTTGGGAGGACCGGTGCAATACATGCAGGAACCCATCCTGCGGTCCGCCAACCCCCAATCCCGCATACAGATCGCTCAATTAAAAGAACCGGTGACCGCAAACGCTGATCTGCAATTGCTGGCGCTGGACCAGGTGCGTTTCGCCAAACCGCTGCCGCTGGTATGCCTCATGGCATATGACGATCAAGGGAAGGCCACGGATATTACAAACAAAGTGGGCGGCGATGGAAAACTGAGCTGGTCTTCTTCCAGGCCGCATACACTTTATGCACTCTTCCAGGGATGGCATGGCAAGATGGTGGAACGTGCCGCCCCTGGCGGTGAAGGGCTGGCCATCGATCACTTTTCACTGCCGGCTATCGAACATTATCTTGGTTATTTTGACAGATCCTTTACCGGGTACGATCTCTCCGGCCTGCGCAGTTTTTTCAACGATTCCTATGAAGTGGATGATGCGCGTGGCGAAGCGAACTGGACGCCGGGCTTCTTTGATGCTTTTCTGAAGAAACGGGGATACGATCTGCGGGAACAGTTGCCTGCATTGCTGGCAAAAGATCCGCGTGTATTGTACGATTACCGCATGGCTATTTCAGCACTGCTGCTGGAGAAATTTACAAAGCCCTGGCATGCCTGGGCAGCGGCCAAAGGCAAGCTGATCCGCAACCAGAGCCACGGCTCCCCGTCCAATATCCTTGATCTTTATGATGCCATCGATATCCCGGAAACGGAAGGCACGGACATCCTGCGTTTCAAGTTCGCCACATCCGCCGCCAATGTATCCGGCAAGCCGCTGGCCTCCGCCGAGGCGGCCACCTGGCTGAATGAGCATTTTCTGTCATCGCTGGGTGATGTGAAGATGGCGATGGACAAATATTTTGTGGGCGGCGTCAATCATATTTTTTATCACGGCACCAACTATTCCCCGCAAAATGAGCCGTGGCCGGGCTGGCTTTTTTATGCCGCTGTACATTTCACGCCGGCCAATCCTTTCTGGAAAGACTTCGGCGCACTGAATAGTTACGTAGCCCGCTGCCAGTCATTCCTGCAACAAAGCAAAAGCGATAACGACATACTGCTGTACTTCCCGTTCCACGACAGGAACAGCCAGCCGGGAAGGGCCATGCTGCATCATTTCGATGGAATGGAAGGCTTTGACGGAACGTATTTCAAGCAGGCAGGTGAAGAGCTGCTGGAAGAAGGATATACCTTCGATCTGATCTCCGATCTGCAGCTGCAGAAAACAGTTGCGGAAAAAGGGAAGGTACGTACATCCGGAGGCGCCACTTACCAGGCCGTTTTACTGGCCGATGTGAAATATCTCCCCCTGGAAACCCTTGAAAAGCTGCGTGACCTGGCCCAATCGGGCGTGACGATACTGATGTTCGAAAACATGCCGCAGGATGTACCGGGCTTTTACAGGCTGGAAGAACGCCGTGCGGCATTCAGAAAAGCCATGAAAGAACTGGCGGCCTGTAAAACGGTGCATCTGAACAATCACCTTTCTGAACTGATGCACGCCGGAAAGATCAGGCAGGAACATATTCCCGGGCTGATGTTCACCCGCAAAGCTTATGATAAAGGACATTATTATTTTCTCAGCAATCCCGGTCAAAGCCGGTTCCGCGACTATGTCACCCTGTCTTCCAAAGCCCGTGCAGCCCTTGTTTTTGACCCCATGCTGGAAAGCGCCGGTGTTGCCATCACCCAAAATGCACCCAACGGTACTTTGCAGGTGTATGTAGACCTGGAGCCGGGTGAAAGCTGCATCCTGCAAACCTCCGCCACGCCACTGAAAGGAGCGCTTTTTCCGTACACAACGCCCGCCGGTCCCGCTACGGTGCTTGATAGTGAATGGGAAGTGAAGTTCGTGGAAGGCGGTCCTTCATTACCGTCATCCACAAAGGTGAAGCAGTTGAGCTCATGGACGAAATGGCCGCTGGAAGGAACGGCGCAGTTCTCGGGAACGGCAATATATACGACGACTTTCAATAAACCCGCGACAACGGCAGATGCTTACGAACTCGATCTTGGTCAGGTGAACGAAAGCGCTTCCATTATCCTTAATGGTAAAAAAATGGCTACGCTGATCGGGCCCGTATTCAAGCTGAACATTCCCTCCACGGAACTGAAAGCAGTAAATACTTTGCAGGTGACGGTCACCAATAGTATGGCTAACCGGATCGCGGATATGGATAAAAAGGGATTGCCCTGGAAGAAATTCTATAACACCAATATGCCCGCCCGGCTGGCGGAGAACCGCGGTGCTGACGGCCTCTTTACGGCGGCAGGATGGCAGCCCCGGACCTCGGGACTGACAGGGCCGGTGACGCTTACGCCGGTGAAAGCGCTCAGCGCAGGCGCAATGAGAACGAGGCGCTAGTATATGACCGCGACAAGCCGGTTTTCATCCAGCTTAAAACAGCGAAATGAGACAACGTTTATTGACAGGATTATTGATATTACTCATCTCCGCCGCGCAGGGGCAGCACACGCTTGTGCAATACCTCTCCGGCGTGGATAACAACACCCGTGTGGAATGGGATTTCTTTTGCACCGGCGGCCGCAACAGCGGCTACTGGACGAAGATCAAAGTGCCCTCCTGCTGGGAGCAGCAGGGATTTGGCGAGTACAATTACGGCCGCGACTATAAAACTTACGGTAAGAATTTCCGCTTCGCGGACGAGCAGGGCATGTACCGGCATACGTTCAACGTACCGGCTTCCTGGAAAGGGAAAACGGTGAACATCGTATTTGAAGGATCGATGACGGACACTGAAGTGAAGATCAATGGAAAGCCCGCAGGGGCTGTGCATCAGGGGGCTTTTTACCGCTTCCGGTATGATATTACGGACAAGCTGAAGTTCGGCGCCACCAATCTGCTGGAAGTTACTGTCAGCAAAATGTCCGCCGATGCTTCCGTGAATAATGCGGAGAGGCTGGCGGACTACTGGGTGTTTGGCGGCATCTTCCGCCCGGTGTACCTGGAAGTGCTGCCACAGCAACATATTGTGCAGACGGAGATCGATGCCCGTGCGGATGGTAACTTCCGCATGAAAGTGCATACGAACGGCAGCGGCAAAGTCACGGCCCTGATCAGGGATGCCAAAGGAGAACAGGTAGCACAGGCCGGCGGTGTTGTAAAAGACGCCATGGCATTCATCGATACAAAAGTGCCAAATGCTTTGCAATGGACTGCGGAAACACCGAACTTGTACCAGGTAACCCTCATCCTGAACCAGGGGCATCAGGTAACAGAAAAGTTCGGCTTCCGCACCATTGAGATCCGCCACCGCGACGGCATCTACCTGAACGGGGTAAAGATCAAAATGAAAGGGGTGAACCGCCACTGTTTCTGGCCGGAGAGCGGCAGGACCCTGAATGATGAGATACAGCTGAAAGACGTGCAGCTCATCAAGGAAATGAATATGAATGCCGTCCGCTGCGCACACTACCCGCCGGATAAACGTTTCCTGGAACTGTGCGACAGCCTGGGGCTTTATGTGCTGGATGAACTGGCCGGATGGCAAACCGCTTACAGCACCAAAGCAGGAAAGCCGCTGGTAAAGGAAATGGTGCAGCGCGATGTGAACCATCCCTCCGTTATCTTCTGGAGCAATGGCAATGAAGGCGGGCACAACAAGGAACTGGATGATGACTACGGAAAATACGACCTGAGCAACCGCCCGGTCATTCATGCGCATCACCGCCCCGGAAACCAGTTCAACGGCATTGACTGCAATCACTACGAAGATTATTACAGCACACAGAAAATATTGGCGGATACGAATATTTACATGGTCACGGAGTTCCTGCACAGCCAGGATGACGGCGGTGGCGGGGCTGCCCTGCATGACTTCTGGGAGCTGCACTGGAACGCGGAAAGGGGAGCGGGCGGTTTTCTATGGGCCTTTATGGATGAAGGGGCCGTACGCACGGATCTGAACAATATCATCGATGTGAACGGGCTGAATGGTCCGGATGGCGTACTTGGCCCGCACCGGGAGAAAGAAGGCAGCTATTATGCGATCCGCGAAATATTTTCCCCGGTAAAGCTCAGCTTTCCGGCCGCGTTTACTGGAACAGTGGAGGTGGAGAACCGTTTTCATTTCACCAACCTGCAGCAATGCAGGTTGCAGTGGGGGCTGGTGAATTTCCGCAAACCTGGAGATGCTGTAGCAGGATATGACGTGATAAAAAAAGGCAGTGCCCAACCGGCGGATATCGCGCCGTTGGGGAAGGGCACAATTTCACTGGGACTGCCCGGCGACTGGCGGCAGTATGATGCTATTGTGCTGGCAGCTTATGATCCTTTTCAAAAGGAAATATACCGCTGGGTACACCGGCTCCGGCCCAATACCGGTTTGCTGAATGGCGTCCTTACGCTCAACGGCGCTTCAGGCTCCGCACAGGAATCAGATTCCCTTATCACCCTATCGGGCAGGCAGGTGACCGTGCAGCTGCATAAAAGGACCGGCATGATCACGAGTGTGAAACATGCCGCCGGCGATGCGCCCTCCTTCGGCAACGGCCCTTTGCTGGTCAGCGGAGCTGCTACTGTAAAGGCGGTAACAGTATCGGACGGTGAAGCGGAATTCATCTACGAAGGAAACATGAAATATGTGCGCTGGAAGATGGACAGCAGCGGCTGGCTGCGCATGGAATACGAATATGCTCTTGATGGAACATATCCCTTTGCCGGTATCACTTTCACTTACCCGGAGCACTTCGTGCTGGGTGCAAAATGGCTGGGCAAAGGCCCGTCGAGAGTATGGAAGAACCGTATGCAGGGCGTTACGGATAACGTCTGGATGAATGCGTATAACAATGCCTCCGCCGGCAGCGCACCCTGGACCTTTCCTGAATTCAAGGGATATTACGCCGACATCGCATGGATGGAAATGAATACTGTGCAGGGCAAGTTCTGCATTGCGTCGCCGGATACCGGCCTCTACGTTCGCCTGTTTGATTTTTACGGCTTGAATGATGCGCGGCCCAATCCTGCGCTACCCCCGGGAACATTGTCTTTCCTGGACGCTATTCCGCCCATCGGTACAAAGCTCGCATTCAACATCAACAACAATACCCGCTCCCTCGGGCCCGCCAGCGAACCGAATGAGATGCACGGCAGCAGAAAACGCACCCTGTATTTCTATTTCGGCCTGCCCAAACCCGGGAACGGAAAGAAAGAACAATATAACCGACCGGCAGTAAATGATCTGTTATGAGAACCTTGTGGCTGATACTATTTTTTAACCCATTGTACGCACAGCAGCGTATCGACCGCGAAGCGCTCGTGCAAAGGCATGCTGTGCATGTACAGCAGTTTGACCCGCTGTCTTCCCTCTCTGTTGGTAACGGCAATTTCGCCTTTACGGTAGATGCGACCGGCATGCAGAGTTTCCCGGATGCGTATGCTGCGGGCGTTCCCCTCGGCACCCAATCCGTCTGGGGCTGGCACAGCTTCCCCAATACGGAAGGGTTGCGGTTTGAGGAATCCATAAAGGAATATGCACTGGAAGGCAGAAAGATACCTTATTCCGTACAGCTGAAAAACAAGGCCGTTGATTACTTCCGGGCAAATCCGCACCGTTTGCAGCTCGGGAACATCGGCATGGAAATAATAAAGAAAGATGGTACGCCTGCCACGCCAAAGGATATACGAAATATTCATCAGCAGCTGGATATGTGGAGCGGCGCTATCACCAGTGAATTTACGGTGGAAGACGTACCGGTAAAGGTCATCACCGTCTGCCATTCACGGCAGGATGCGGTGGCGTTCAGGATCAGCTCCCCGCTTTTGCAGGAGCAACGGCTGATGCTGCGTATTCGCATTCCCTATCCCGGCGGCGCCTGGAAGGATGTGGGCAATCACTGGAATACCGGGCAGCCGCAGTCCACTACCTTCTCTGAAGACGGATACCTGGAATGCTCGCTGGATACCACCCGGTATTACATCGGCCTCCGCTGGTCATCCATCACCGGTATGCGGGAAGCTGCACCCCATTATTTTCTCATCACACCCGCAAAAGCGGATGATTTTGAATTGACAGCCGGATTTTCGCTGAACAAGCCTGCTGTACCGGCTTTCCATGAAACGTTGCAGGAAAGCGCGCAGGCCTGGAAAACATTCTGGCAGAGCGGCGGCGCCGTTGATCTTTCCGGCAGCACCGATCCCCGTGCGCATGAACTGGAAAGGAGGGTGATCCTTTCACAATATCTGACCCGCATCCAATGCGCAGCCGGTTATCCGCCACAGGAAACGGGGCTGACCTATAACAGCTGGTTCGGGAAACCGCACCTGGAAATGCACTGGTGGCATGCCGTGCATTTTGCATTATGGGGACGACCGGAGCTGATGGAAAAAAGCCTGGACTGGTATTTTACCGTAGCGAAAAAAGCGCGGCGCCTCGCTATAAGACAGGGCTTCGGGGGCATCCGCTGGCAAAAGATGACGGACAACAACGGCGATGAATCCCCGTCTTCCGTAGCGGCCTTTCTCATCTGGCAGCAACCTCATTTCATTTATATGGTGGAGCTGTTGTACCGCCATCATCAGGATGAAGCCGTGCTGAACAAGTATAAAGACCTCCTGTTTGCTACGGCGGACTTCATGGCATCATTCCCCACTTACGATGCGCGCACCGGACGGTATAACCTCGGCAAAGGACTGATCCCAGCGCAGGAATGCTTCGATGCGGTGACAACTTTCAATCCCACGTACGAGCTGGCTTACTGGCACTGGGCGCTCAATACCGCGCAGTTATGGCGGGAAAGACTGCAATTGCCGCGGGAAAGGAAATGGGATGAAATACTGGCTAAACTGGCGCCGCTGCCGCAGCAGAACGGGGTGTACCTCGCTACTGAAAGCACACCGGATTGTTATACGAATGAACGTTATCTCGCCGATCATCCCGCAGTGCTGGGCGCTTACAGCACCCTGCCCGCAGCGAATGGCCTGGATACAACAGTAATGAAAAATACCCTGGAACTGGTATGGCAAAAATGGAAATGGGACCATACCTGGGGATGGGACTTCCCGCTCGTAGCCATGACCGCCGCAAGGCTGCACATGCCCGAAAAGGCCCTGGATGCCTTGCTGATGCCTGTACGCACGAATACCTATCTCATCAACGGACATAACTACCAGGATGAACGGCTGACGGTCTACCTGCCCGGCAATGGCGGCCTGCTCAGCGCTGTGGCGATGATGTGTGCCGGTGTGGATGCCGGCCCCCGGGTGAATATCGGTTTCCCGGCAGACGGAAGCTGGAACGTGAAATGGGAAGGTTTGCACAAGATGTTCTGACATGATGAAACGATGGACCATAAGCATTGTAATGATCTGCCTGGCTGGAACTGCTGCGGCGCAGGATCAGCTATGGCACAATAAACAACGTCATGCGCACTATTTCCCGCAGGGAACGGACTTCGTTTGCGAGAACGGCAAGCTGCGTTTCAACCGCGCCCTTTATGGCGGCAACACGGCCTTCCGGGTGGAAGCAGGCGATCTTCCCGAGTTTGCCATGTACCTGCCGGGCATGGGCGGCAATCTGAAATTCGGACTGGTGTCCGGTGGCCGCGGCAAATGGCTGATCAATGCGGAACATATCAGGGCGGTGTACAGTCCGGGTAAAATGCATTATGAAATAAAAGATCCGCTGCTGGGAAAAGGGGTAATGCGGATAGAAGTACTGGCATTGTATGAAGCGGAAGGAATGATCGTAAAAACAACATTCCGGGACGCACCGCCGCAGGCGGAACTGGTGTGGGTGTACGGTGGTGTGAGCGGAAAGAAATTTTCCCGTAATGGTGACATCGGCGCTGATCCGGAATCATCCTTCTACCTGCATGCCTCCGCCTGTAAGGACAATGCCTGGGATATAAATGGCAATGCGTTTACGGTAACTTACGGCGGAGGGAAAAAAATATCCGGCATTTTCCCCGATGTAAAAACAGGGGATGCCTCTATGTTGCAAACCCCCGCGGATGTTTATGCATCAACCGTCGCAGCGGCGCCTGTGGTCACCGGAAAGATGGCCGCTACTGCAACAGACCGTTACTTTCTGCTACTCCATATGTCAGACTATACGAAGCAGCGTTTTACAGATATATTCAGCGATCCGGGTAAAACCGCGAAGGTGATACCGGAGATCTTCCGGCAGGCAGACCTGGACAGGGCGCGGCTGGCGAACAGGATCAGGCTGCAAACGCCCGATCCTTATCTCAATACGCTCGGCGGTGCATTGAGCATGGCCGCAGATGCCATATGGGAAGATCCTACCTTCCTGCATGGTGCCGTAGCCTGGCGGATGCGGCTGAATGCCTGGCGCGGCGCCTATGTGGCGGACCCGCTGGGCTGGCATGACCGGGCACGGACGCACTTTTCCAGTTACGCCCGGTCGCAGGTAACGGCACCTCCTGTCACCGGCGTGGTGATGGATACCGCACGCAACCTCGCCCGTCACGAGGAAAAGATAGGCACCTTTCTTTTCAGCGATGGCTACATCTGCCGGAATCCCGATGGCGATATCCGCGCGCATCATTACGACATGAACCTCGTATTTGTCGATCAACTGCTCCGGCACTTTAACTGGACGGGCGATACGGCCTATGTGCGCGAAATGTGGCCGCTCATCAAAAGGCATCTCGCCTGGGAGAAAAGGAATTTCGACAGTGATAACGATGGCCTCTATGACGCTTATGCCGCCATCTGGGCCAGTGATGCCCTGCAGTACAGCGGAGGCGGTGTTACCCACACATCGGCCTACAATTATTTCGCTAATAAAACTGCTGCTTCGCTGGCCGCGCTGATCGGAGAAGATGCACATCCATACCGGGAGGAAGCAGACAGGATATATGCCGCTATGCAACAGCACCTCTGGCTGCCGCAGTACGGATGGTTCGCGGAGTATAAAGATAAAATGGGCCGTCAGCTCGTGCATTCCTCACCCGGTGTATGGACGATCTATCATGCGATAGATTCCCGTGTGCCTGACGATTTCCAGGCCTGGCAGTCGCTGCAATACATTTCCAGCCATATCCCGCGTTTGCCGGTGCAGGCAAAAGGTTTTCCGAAAAAGGGGCTCTATCTGCACAGCACGTCCAACTGGCAACCCTATACCTGGTCCGTCAACAATGTAGCGCTGGCGGAGAACCTGCATACGGCGCTGGCCTACTGGCAGGGGAACCGCGCCGGAGATGCTTTTCAGCTCTGGCGCAGCGCCTTGCTGGAAAGTTTTTACCTCAGCGCCAGTCCGGGCGGATTTCAGCAGCTTTCTTTTTACGATGCAGTCCGTGGAGAATTGTACCGCGATTTTGCAGACCCGATCGGCATGGCGGGAAGAACCTTGGTGGAAGGGCTTTTTGGCATACAGCCGGATGCTTTGCATGATACGTTGCTCATCCGCCCCGGTTTCCCTTTGGAATGGGATCATGCCAGGCTGGAAGTGCCGGATATTACTTTCGGGTTCTCCGGGAAAGGGAATACAGACCGGTATGAGATAAAACAGTCTTTTCGAAAAAAGCTCCGGCTCAAACTGATACTCCCCGCAAAGCGGGATGAAGTGGAGATGATTACGATCAACGGCAAGCCGGTAAAATATACTGCCTTGCATGCCGTTGACGTACCGGCATTACAGCTGACCGCACCAGCTGCAGCTGTGTACCACATTGAGATACGGTGGAAAGGGAAACCGTTCGATAAATTGCAGCAGGCAATATCCGGCCAATTGCTGGAGGCCGTTATGCCGGGCGCACAAATGCTGAAGGTCTTTGATCCGCAGCAAGCACTCGGGAATGCGCGGATAGCAGGCTCGCGTACAAGCGCCAGCTCCGGCCGACGCCCGGCAGGAATAAATGGTAGCTCCGCTAACGGTACCGCCGGTGCAAAACTCACCGCTACACTCACTCCCGGCGCAGGCAGCAAAACCGTATTCCTGCAAATGAAACAGGGCGCTTTCTCCTGGTGGCAGCCACTTTCTTTTGAGATAGCAGCAGCCCCTCAACAACGTGTTCCTTCCACCGGCGGCCACTATGAAAAAGTCCGGCTGGACCGTTATTTCAACGACAAGGTGACGAATATATTCAAACAGGCATATCTTTCCCCCCGTCCCGTCATGCCCACACTGCAACTGCCGGTGCAGGGGATCGGCAACTGGTGTTATCCGTTCACCATGGCAACGGTTGATGATGCCGGGCTGAGGAAGGCCGCCGGGGCACAGAACAGCATCACTTCCACGGATGGCGTGCCTTTCAGCACACCCTCGGATACCCTGAAAAAGAACATCGTCTTTACCTCCCTTTGGGATAACTACCCGGAATCGGCCACCATAGCACTGAACGGAACGGCGGAACATCTTTACCTGCTGATGGCAGGCACCACCAATCCCATGCAAAGCAGAATGACCAACGGGTTCGTGATCGTGTCCTACACAGACGGCGAATGCGATTCCCTCCGGCTCAACAATCCGCAGAACTGGTGGCCCATAGAACAGGATTATTATACCGATGGATACGCCTTCACCACAGACGCCCCGCACCCGGAGCGCCTGTACCTGAAAACAGGGCGCTTCGCAAAGGGACTGGAGGAATATACTCCTATCAAAGGGTTTTCCCTCCGCGGCATCGATGGCGGCGCCGCAACGCGGCTGGACATGCCGTTGCGTTCCGGTAAAACATTACAGTCACTCACCGTACAGGCATATACAAACGATGTTGTCATCGGGCTGATGGCAGCAACATTATTAAGAAAATGATGAGAAAGATCCTTTTACTGCTGCTGCTTTGCAACGCAGCGCTTGCACAACAGACAGATTCCGTTCATATGTTCGCCTATTTCCGGCAGAACGGAGAAGATGGTTTGCACCTGGCCTATAGCCGGGATGGTTATACCTGGAGCGCCCTCAAAGGCGACAGTTCCTTCCTGAAACCCACCGCGGGGAAAGACAAGCTGATGCGCGATCCCTGCATTATCCGCGGCGCGGACGGCAAATTCCATATGGTCTGGACCGTCAGCTGGAATGAACAAAGCATCGGGTATGCTTCGTCTGAAGACCTCGTGCACTGGAGCCCGCAAAAGGACATTCCCGTGATGGCGCATGAACCGGGCGCCCGTAACTGCTGGGCGCCGGAAGTGACCTACGACCCGGCAAAAAAGGAATACATGATCTACTGGGCCACCACCATTCCCGGCAGATTTAAAGAAGGCGATACCGCGGGAGATGACAAGTACAACCATCGCATGTACTACGTTACCACAAAAGATTTTTCAACTTTCAGCAAAACGCGGCTGCTGTACGATCACAAGTTTAATGTGATAGATGCCAGCATTCAACGGAACGGAAAGCAATACGTGATGTTCCTGAAAGATGAGACCAAAACCCCGCCGCAGAAGAATATCCGCATCGCCACGGCCGGAAAGCTCACCGGCCCGTACACGAAGCCCTCCGTGCCCATCACCGGGAACTACTGGGCGGAAGGGCCTACAGCCCTGAAAATAAAGGATACATGGATCGTGTATTTCGATAAATATACCCAACACAAATATGGTGCTGTTACATCTGCCGATCTGGAAAACTGGACGGATGTATCCGACCGTCTCGTGATGCCGGACGGCATCCGGCATGGTACGGCATTCACCATTTCCGCTGCGGAATTTAACCGCCTGGCGGGATTGACGGGCTATACTGCCGCGCCGGACCTTAGCTGGACAAAGCGGGTAGGCGCGAAATCATTTCCTGCTGCGCAAAAAATATTTACGGCGAACGACTACGGCGCCGTCAGTGATACCACCACCATGAACACCGCTTTCATCCAGAAGGCAATAGATGATTGTGCCGCCAAAGGCGGCGGGATCGTTACGCTGAAACCCGGCACCTACGTTACCGGTTCCCTGTTCATCAAAAGCAATGTGAATTTTCGTATAGATGACGGCGTTACATTGCTCGGTTCACAGGATTTCAAAGACTACCCCGAGATAGACACCCGCATCGCCGGTATAGAAATGAAATGGCCCGCGGCTATGATCAATATGCTGAACGTGAAGAATGCAGCCCTCACGGGAACGGGTACGATCAACGGCAGAGGCCGTTTCTGCTGGGATAAATACTGGAAGATGCGCAAGGAGGATTATGAGCCGCGCGGTCTCCGCTGGATCGTGGACTATGATGCCAAGCGTGTGCGTACCGTACTGGTGCAGCATTCCGAAGATATCACGCTCAAAGGCATCACCATCAAAAACGCCGGCTTCTGGACGGTGCAGTTGTTGTATTCCACCCGCATTACCGCAGATGGCCTGGTGATCCGCAACAACGAAGACGGCAAAGGTCCAAGTACCGATGGTATAGACGTGGATTCCTCCACCTGGGTGCTGATAGAGAACTGCGATATAGATTGCAACGACGATGATTTTTGCCTGAAAGCGGGCCGGGACTGGGATGGATTGCGGGTGAACAGGCCAACGGAATACGTGGTGATCCGCAAATGCATCGCCCGCAGGGGTGGCGGCCTGCTGACCCTTGGCAGCGAGACCTCCGGCGGCATCCGCCACGTACTGGCCGGAAGACCTCATCGGAAAAGGCACGGGCAACGGCTTCCACATCAAATCAGCCATCACCCGAGGCGGTATCGTGGAAGACATTCACTTCCGCAATATCACGCTGGACAGTGTGGGCAATGCCTTCCACTTTACCATGAACTGGAACCCTTCCTACAGCTATTCCCGTTTGCCGGATAACATCCACCCGGATTCCATTCCGTCGCATTGGAAAACCATGCTGCAAAAGGTGGAACCGGCGGAGAAGGGCATCCCGCATTTCCGGAACATCTATATTTCCAACATCAGGGCAACCGGAGTGAAACGTGTCATCAGCGCGAAAGGGATGCCGGAATCACCGCTGGAGAACTTCCATTTTACAGATGTGCATATTGAGGGAAATACAAAAGGAGAGATTGAGTTTGACAAAGACTGGCAGTTCATCCGCTCTTCTTTTACCGCCAAATAATGATCACCCCATGAAAAAACAGATCACGATGTTATGCTGTTGCCTGTTCCTCTGCGGGACCGGTATGGGGCAAAGGCAAATGGAGTACCTGGACCGTGGGGTCGTGGCCATTGCCCGGCCCGGCGGCGGCAATTTCGTCAGCTGGCGATGGCTGGTAACAGATGCGGATAACACCGCTTTCAATATCTACCGTTCCGGCAGGAAGCTGAATAAAAAACCAATCACAAAAGTGACCTGGTGGGAAGATGCGGAAGCTGATACAGCAAAGCATTATCGCTATGAAGTGAAGGCTGTCGTAAACCGTAAAGAACGCGGCAGCGGCAGTTATGAAAAACCTGCGGGTGGCCAGCCCTATTTTTCCATTCCGCTGCAGACTCCCGCCGGGTATGCGCCCAACGATGCTTCCGTAGCAGACCTGGATGGTGACGGCACATACGAGATCGTGTTGCATCAGGCCGGCAGAGGCAAGGATAATTCACAGGCCGGTATGACGGACCCGCCGGTTTTTCAGGCGTATAAACTGGATGGGACCTTGTTATGGACGATCAACCTTGGCAGGAACATCCGCGAAGGCGCGCATTATACACAGTTCATGGTGTATGATCTGGATGGGGATGGCCGGGCGGAAGTGGCCATGAAAACAGCGGATGGCACTATCGATGGTAAGGGGAAAGTGATCGGCGATGCAACAAAGGACTGGCGGAATGAACGGGGATTCATCCTGTCCGGCCTCGAATACCTGACGGTGTTCGACGGTCTCACCGGCGCCGAGCTGGCAACTACGGATTACATCCCTCCCCGTCACCCTTCAACATTAACACCCTCGGTTGCCGACATGAGAGCGCTCTGGGGAGATGGCAACGGAAACCGTATGGACCGTTTCCTCGCCTGCGTAGCGTACCTGGATGGCAAAACGCCCAGTCTGGTTATGGCACGGGGGTATTACACCCGCACTGTGCTCAGTGCCTGGAACTGGCGGGAAGGCAAACTCACCCATAGCTGGACCTTCGACAGTGATGAACCCGGCGG
The DNA here is from genome assembly GCF_008086345.1 of Chitinophaga sp. XS-30. Lineage (NCBI taxonomy): Bacteria > Pseudomonadati > Bacteroidota > Chitinophagia > Chitinophagales > Chitinophagaceae > Chitinophaga > Chitinophaga sp. XS-30. The sequence continues at coordinate 1,886,311 of NZ_CP043006.1, forward strand.
AAGCAACCGCGCTTACCGCGGGCAGGGCAATCATAACCTTACCGTGGCTGATGTGGACGGGGACGGGAAAGACGAGATCGTGTACGGCGCCATGACCATAGACGATAACGGCAAAGGGCTGTATTCCACCGGACTGGGGCATGGCGACGCGCTGCATGTGTCGGACCTGGACCCTGAACGCCCGGGTCTGGAAGTGTTTGACATTCAGGAACGCTTCGATGATGCCGGCGCCAGCTTCCGCGATGCGGCAACAGGCGAAGTGATCTGGAAAAAAGCATCCATCAGGGCCGGAGATGACGGGGAAGGGCCGGGCCGCGGCCTGGCGCTGGATGTAGACCCGCGCTATCCCGGCTACGAATGCTGGGTGGCTGGCGCCGGTATCACCGGTATGTTCGACGCAAAGGGCAACAAAATATCCGACCGCACACCCGCCTGCAATATGGGCATCTTCTGGGATGGCGATGTTTTACGCGAAATACTCAACGGCACCCGCATCGATAAATGGGATTATGAAAATAGCAGATCGGTTCCCCTGTTCAACGCGAGGGACTACGATTGTGTACATAACAACGGCACAAAAGCCAATCCGGTATTGTCTGCCGACATACTGGGGGACTGGCGGGAGGAGGTGATCTACCGCACGCGCGACAACAACGAACTGCGGATATTCTCCACCACCATTCCCACAGAAAGAAAATTCTACACCCTGATGCAGGACCCGCAATACCGCCTTAGCATCGTATGGCAGAATGTGGCCTATAATCAGCCGCCGCATACCGGCTTCCATATGGGCGAAGGCATGAAACAACCACCGAAACCCGATATCCATATCATAAAAAAATGAACACATGAGACAATTGCTATTGCTGCTGCTCCTGGCAACCGGCACATCCTTTATCACACCCAAACCAACGCTCTACATCATTGGCGATTCTACTGTGAGAAACGGCGATGGCAGCGGAAAGAACGGGCAATGGGGATGGGGTAGCCTGATACATCAGTATTTTGATACCACAAAGATCAATATCAGCAATCAGGCCATCGGCGGCAGAAGCAGCCGCACATTTATTACGGAAGGCCGCTGGGAAAGGATACTGAATGATCTTCGTGCAGGCGACTACGTGATCATGCAGTTCGGGCATAATGACAGTGGCCCGCTGGACGATACCGCCCGTGCGCGCGGCAGTATCCGCGGCACCGGGGAAGAAAGCCGGGAGATCTACAACCCCATCCGGAAACGGCAGGAAGTGGTACACACCTACGGCTGGTACATGCGGAAGTATATTGCCGATGCAAAGGCCAAAGGCGCCATCCCCATCGTTTGCTCCCCCATTCCCCGGGACCGCTGGCAGAACGGCCGGGTCAGCCGGGCGGACAACAATTACGGAAAATGGGCGAAAGAGGCGGCCGCAGCCGGTGGCGCATATTTCATCGATCTCAACCACCTGGTGGCCGACCGTTACGAAATACTGGGCGCAGAGAAAGTAAAGACACTATTCCACGGAGATCATACCCATACCGGCAAAGCGGGTGCGGAACTGAATGCGAAGATATTGTCCGGGGCACTGAAACAGCCAATGGGCCAGTACCTTCTGCCGCCGCCGCGCCTCATAAAAAAGAAAGCAACACTCGCCGCGATGCGGCTCGCCAACAAATACTTCATGCAGCAATGGCCCGACCCGGGAAAGCCCACCTTCGTCAAAAAAGAACGCCCGAGCAATCTGTGGACAAGGGCGGTGTATTACGAAGGGCTGATGGCGCTTTACAGCATCGATAAAAAGAAAACCTGGTACAAATACGCTGTACAATGGGGCGAAAGCCACAAATGGGGCCTCTGGGGTGGTACCCAGGTGCGGAACGCGGATAACCAGTGCTGCGGACAGACCTATATCGATCTGTACCTGATCGACAGGAAAGAAGAGCGCATCCGCGATATCAAAGCCTGTATGGATAATATGACGGCTTCACAAAAGATCGATGACTGGTGGTGGATAGATGCGCTGCAGATGGCAATGCCGGTGTTCGTGAAACTGGGAGTGCTGTACAACGATACCAGCTATTTTTCCCGCATGTACGACATGTATGCTTATACGAAATACCGGCATGGGGACAATGGTCTCTATAATCCCGTGGACCACCTTTGGTGGCGGGACAAGGATTTTGATCCTCCCTATACCGAACCGAACGGGGAAGACTGCTACTGGAGCCGCGGTAACGGCTGGGTAGTGGCGGCGCTTGTGCGGACGCTGGCTGAGCTTCCGCCTTCGGACCCGCATTATGCGGAATATCTGCAGGATTACAAAGACCTGCTGGAAGCCCTGCTGCCGCTGCAACGCGCAGACGGGTTCTGGAATGCCAGCCTGCACGACCCCGGGAACTACGGCGGAAAGGAACTGACCGGCACCTCGCTGTTCGTGTACGGCATGGCCTGGGGCATCAACAACAATATTATCGACCGGGAAACCTACCTGCCCGTGGTGATCAAAGCCTGGAACGCCCTGGTGAAAGACTGTGTGCATCCTGACGGGAAACTCGGCTGGGTGCAAAGCACCGGCAAAGAACCGAAGGACGGGCAACCGGTGACTTACGACAAGATCCCGGATTTTGAGGATTACGGGCTGGGTTGCTTCCTGCTCGGGGGCAGCGAGGTCTACAAGTTGAAATAGCCGTTAAATAATGCCATAAAGAGGGGACTTAAAAGTAAAATTTAGCCCCTGAAAATCGCGTAAACGAAAATTATCTCCATCAGGAACACGAATAAAAAGAGGCATATCGATCTTTGTGGTGCCCCCCAAAAGTGTCTAACTTTTTTTGGGCATTTCATCTTTCGGGCCTCTTTTTTGTTGGCCCCATGCAACCGGGAATTCGGCCCTGCCGGTTAAGATCCGCCTCCCGGTTTACATAGATTTAACGGGAAGGTAACTTTCTGTTTACATTAAGTTTAATCACCGGTTGTACTTTGGGCTTTCAAATTTTACATAATTCGCTGTAACAATATCTCATGCTCAACAAAGGCCTGGTGTTTACCGGGCCTTTTTATTTGACCCCCGCGGCCACTCTCCGGTAAATGGCTGGTATTCATTCAACTATTCAGTACTTTTGCAGCACAACTGTTATCCAAAACAACGCTTATGGTTAAACGTTTCCTGGTTTTCCTGAGACATATTTTCAATCTGGACGAGGACCGTGCAGAAGAACAGGAGATCACCGAGAATGTGCACAAGGGAGTTGAGTTCCGGGGCACCAACCTTTGGGTATTGATCTTTGCGGTGTTCATTGCCTCCATCGGGCTGAATATGAACTCTACCGCTGTAGTGATCGGCGCGATGCTGATCTCGCCGCTGATGGGGCCGATCATCGGCGTAGGTTTTGGCGTGGGAACGCTGGACTTCGATCTCATTAAACGGGCATTGAAGAACCTGGCCATCGCTGTGGTGATATCCCTGATCACCAGTACCTTTTATTTCAGCCTTTCCCCGCTGGCAGATGCACAGTCTGAATTGCTGGCCAGAACATCCCCTACAATCTGGGATGTGCTGATAGCTTTGTTTGGCGGCCTTGCCGGGATCGTTGGCGCCACACGCACGGAAAAAAGCAACGTAGTGCCGGGTGTAGCTATCGCTACCGCCCTCATGCCGCCATTGTGCACAGCAGGCTACGGCCTCGCCAGCGGCCAATGGGTGTACTTCCTCGGCGCCTTCTACCTGTTTTTCATCAACAGCGTCTTTATCTGTTTCGCTACCTTCATTATCGTCCGCTTCCTGAAGATACCCGCCAAGCAGTGGGTGGACCAGAAGAGGGCGACCAAAGTAAGGCGATATGTGTGGATGGTGGCAGTGTTTACTGCCATCCCCAGCATATGGTTGGGATACCGTATTGTTCAGCGCAGCATTTTTACCAATAATGCCGTAAAATTCATTCAGGAAGAAGTAGTATTCGATAATACGCAGGTGATCTCCCGGCATGTAGATGCCAATGAAAAGAAGATCGAGGTACTGCTGCTGGGCGAACCTGTTGACAGTGTTTTGCTGATGGCTGTCAAGCGGAAACTGCCGGCCTACGGCCTGGCCCAGGCTACTCTGAATATCCGCCAGGGACTGAACGATCCCAGCAAAACGGACCTCACCGCCTTCCGTTCATCCATCCTGGAAGACCTTTACCGGAATAATACCCTGCTGCTGGAGAATAAAGACAAACAGATCGCCTTTCTGCAACAGGAGCTGATAAAATCCAGAAGCGCACAGTTCCCGCTGCAGGACCTGTCCCGCGAGGTACAGTCATTCCAGCCCGCTGTTACCGAGTTCGGTTTGGCTAAAATGGGGATGGTGAACGTTGCCGCAAAGAAACAGGACACCGTGGTCATGGCCGTGCTGAAAACCAAACGCAATCTATCCCGTGAGGACCAGGAGCGGCTGAAGAATTGGGTCAAGGCCAGAACGAACTTCAAGGAAGTGCGCCTGATCATCGAACGTTAAGCGCGGGAAACGCGCATTTCCCGGCTTGTTCATCGATATCCGGCGCTTCACCGGCGGGCCTCGGCGCTTAGAAGTGATCGCTCTCAGAAGTGTCCGTCAATATCTTGCGTTCCACCAGTGATTTGTGATACACGGAATGTTTCACATATTTCCGGGTGATGAAATAGGAAATAGCGGTAACTATCATCAGCGGAATGAACAGTTTATATCCTCCCGTGATCTCCGCCAGCAGGAAGATCGCGGTAAGCGGCGCATGCATCACGCCGGCCAGTACGCCTGCCATCGCCGTAATAATGAAGTTGGGCGTATTGAGCTGGAAAGCGCCGGAAAGGTTCACCAGGTAAGAGAACAGGAAACCCGCCAGGCCGCCGGTGATCATGGAAGGCGCAAAGATACCGCCATTCCCCCCGGCGCTGATAGTGAGGCAGGAGCAGACCACCTTGAAAACAAGGAGCAGCACCGTCATCAGGATAATAGCCCAGGCATGCTGGCTGTAGGATTGCAGCAGGGAATGCGCGGTGATGGAAGCATAATCCCCCTGCAGAAGGCTGGTCACCGTGGAATATCCTTCGCCGTATAGCCCCGGCAAAAAGAAGATCAGGATACAAAGCGGAAGGCCCGCGATCAGCCAACTCTTCCAGTTCATCTGCCGTTTTTCGAAATAGCCTTCGATAAAATCCACGGACCGGGTGATGTACACGGAAACCAGTCCGCATAACACCCCCAGCAAAATATAGAATGGGATGGCCTGCATGTTCCAGCTTTCACTGGCAATGAAGAAGAACTTGCCAGGGTACATGATCTGCGAAATAACCGTGGCCGTAGCGGTGGAGATCAGCAGCGGAATAAAAAAAGGTATCGAAAAATCAAGCAGGAAAATTTCCAGTACAAAGATGATCCCGGCAAAAGGGCTGTTGAATACAGCGGCGATACCGCTTGCTGTGCCGCAGGCCAGCAGGAGGATAACGTCCTTGGGCGCAAGCCGCAGGTCATGCCCCGTAGCGGAGCCGATGGCAGCGCCGGTGGCCACAATAGGCGCCTCCAGTCCCACACTGCCGCCAAATGCCACGGTGATGGCGCTGGTCAGGATATGCCCGTAAGTATGCCGTTTTTCTATCCGGCCTTTATTGGTAATTATGTTGTGAATGATAAATCCTACGCCCCGGCTGAGCCTGTTCCCGAAAAAACGGGTAAGCAGCAGAAAGGAAATGCCTGTTCCGAGCAGGGGCAGCATGGCGGAAAGCCAGTTGCTGTTCATCCAGTCATTCATGTTCTCCGCCCGGTGTTCGAAGAATTGTACCGTGAGTTTGAGTAAAACGGCTGCCAGCGCGGCAATTACGCCTACGATAAAACTGAGCAGGATAAGGAAGTTGCGGTGTGAGGTGTATTTTGACCGGTATCTTCCCATCTTCACCAGCAGTCTGTTGATCTTGTTTCCCAATAGGTCCATCCTGCGAAAATAAGCAATATGTCCTTAGCTGTTCTGCTCAAGATAGTCGCGCTTGTATTCCAGCGGCCGTTTGCCGGTGATGCTCTTGAACTGGTGATTGAAATGGGAAATGTTATTATATCCGCATTCATAGCCGATCTCCGCCACATTTTTTTCGTCTTCCACCAATAATTTGCAGGCATAACCGATGCGGACTTCCATCAGAAATTCCACATAGGTTTTTTTTGTTTTGCTTTTGAAGAACCGGCAGAAGGAAGGCCGTGTCATATTCAGCAGGGAAGCTACGGTGTCCAGCGATATCCGTTCATGGTAATGTTTCATGGTATATTCGAAAATGGTGCGCACACGTTCTTCATCGCTGCTGCCGGGAGATTGTATGAAACCTTTGGAAGAGAGCGGAACGCAGTCCCTGCTCTCTGATACATCCTGCAGCAGTTGCAGCAGATGCACGAGTTTTTGGCCGGGGCTGTCCGTCAGCATCGTCTCGATCAGTTTAGCCGCCTGCTCCTTGATGCTCCCGGTCAGTTGCAGCCCCGTACCGGCCTTGTTGAGCAGGGAACGGATGGCTTTGGTTTCGGGCAGCTGCAGGAAATGATCGCCCAGTATCTCCGGCAGAAACTTCACGCAAATAGTTTCTCCATGATGGATATGATCCGCTTCGTGCCGGAAGCAATGGGGCAGGTTGGCGCCCGTCAGCACCACATCCCCGCTCTGGAAATGCCCGATATGATCGCCTACGAGCCAGGTGCCCGCGCTGCGGCGGATGTACAGGAACTCGATCTCTGCATGGTAATGCCAGGTGTTGAGCATGTCGTCCCCAGCGTCCTTCCTTACTACAAAGGAATATTCAGGTGAATGTGTAACTTGTCGAAGTACCGGTTTCATAACGTAAAAAGCTGATGTTAATATAATGCAATTCTTTGGATGGAAAGCGCTGAATTTTGCTGTTGCATGATGATAGGTTTGTAGGGCTGCATTGTTTTTCAAGGCAGGCCGCCTGAGATCGTCCAAAGCGGTCATTGTATTATTTTGACAATTTTCCCAATGAAGACACTGATCTGTACATCCCCCGGTCACATGGCATACCGGGAAGCTGCGCCCCCTGAGCCTGAAGCCGGCAGGGCCATTCTCCGTATCCGCCGCACCGGCATCTGCGGGACGGATGTACATGCCTATGCCGGCAACCAGCCTTATTTCGAATACCCCCGCATACTGGGCCATGAGCTGGCGGCGGACCTGGTGGAAACCGGCGGGGCGGAAGGTTTTATGCCCGGCGAACGGGTAACGTTCATTCCCTATTTTCACTGTGGTGAATGCCATGCCTGCCTGCAGGGCAAAACCAATTGCTGCGTGCGGATGAAGGTCTGTGGCGTGCATGTGGATGGCGGAATGGTGGAATATTTGTCCGTGCCGGCGGCATCGCTGGTAAAAGGAGAAGCGCTGAGTTACGATGAGCTGGCGCTGGTGGAGCCTCTCGCCATTGGCGCGCATGGCATCCGCCGGGCGGCCGTTCGCCCCGGGGAAAGCGTGCTGATCACCGGTGCAGGCCCCATCGGGGTGGGCCTGGCGGAATTTGCGAAGATCGCCGGTGGCGTGGTTACTGTAACCGATGTCAATGCAGAACGGTTGGCGTTCTGCGGGCAGCATACCGGTGTGCGAACGCTCATGCCGGACCAACTGGGGAGTGCTGCTTTCGATGTGGTGATCGATGCCAGCGGCAATCTCGCTGCGATCAATAACGCCCTGCAATACCTGGCGCATGGGGGCCGTTATGTGCTGGTTGGCCTGCAGAAAGCGGATATCAGCATCAGCCACCCGGAACTGCATAAAAGGGAGGGGGCTGTGATGAGCAGCAGGAACGCCACACGGGAGGATTTCGAGCAGGTGACCAATGCCATCCGCTCAAAAAAAATAAACCCGGCGGCATGGATCACGCACCGGGTGTCTTTTGATGAATTAGCTTCCCTGATGGCGGATTTTCCCCGCCAGGCCATCAAGGTGATGACCAGTTATTGATAGGTGGTGAACACCACTTTGTCCACTACAACTCCCAGTTTCTTTACACCGGAGTTGTCCGCTTTGAATTTGGTATCGCCGGTAAATTTATCGTAGAGATCGGGATCGCCGCTGTTGATCGCTTTGAAGAGGATGTTCACCCCTTTCTTGTCCAGCGCCCCGCCTTCCCAGCTGTCCACGATCCCGCCATTGGTCCATTCAAAACCATTAACGCGGAAGGAGCGGGTATTGATCTTCACTACTTTTTCTATGGGGTCACCGGGTTTGATACCGAAGGGTGATTTCCATTTGCTGTTTTCCATGCCGAAGGTGATGGTTTTGGTGGAATCCTTGCGGAAGACCACTTCCATTTCATTATTCGTGTCCGGATACACCACCCAGGCCTTGCCGGCATCATTGCCATCCAGATCGGAAACGCCGCGTAATACGACGTTTTCCTTTCCGTACAGATTGACCAGGTCGTCCGGCCTTTGCAGGGCGAATACGGCCCGTACGTCCCAGTTCCGGGTATCTTCGGGCTCAGCGGCGGTCGCTGTGCCTGTTGCTCCCGCGGCAGCGGGAACGGCCGTTGCTGTATTGACGGTGGTCACATTCCCCGGCTGTGCTGCGGGAGGGGCTACCATTACGGAAGTGACCTTGGGTATCGCACCGATGCGGTACAATTCTGCCTTTTCTTCCTGCAGTTCCTTCGCTTCGCCTTTGAACTTGTTCACCACATAGGTAGCAATGGGATATACGTTGCCGGAAGAGATGTTCATGGCCCTGAGATTGGCGATCAGCGTTTGCCGGTTGCCATCGCTGTACTGATACAGGAATTTAAGGGCGGCATCCATGGCGGCCGGGTCTTTTTTCAGCTCCATCATCGTTTTGTCCACTTCCAGCCCGCCGGACCCTGTGCGGCTCATCTGCTCCGTTACGAACACCAGCGCAGGATCGTTGCGCAACTGGAACTGATGGGCCATCCGTTCGGAAATATTCTCAATGGCTGACTCGGAAAGCTTCTGCGCCTGCGCGGCAAAAGGAACGATCAGCATCAGCAAAACAAACAGCCTTTTCATATATGTCAGTTTCATGGTCGTTAAATTTCGGGAGAATACCCCTTACAACGAAGATACGGAGCAAATATTATGCTAGAACAGCCGTAGAAAGCCCCATTTATTTCCCGTTTGCGCAACTCATTTTCCCGATCCGATCAGGCAAACCTGGCAGTGCGGCATAACTTTGCGCCACAAACATTAAAATATGATCAGATCAATGCTCCTCATGGCAGTGATGGTACTGGCTGTTTCCCAGGCTTTCGCCCATGCCCTCTGGATAGAAACAAGCCCCTCGGGCAAAAAAGGACAAGCCCAGGAGGTGAGGATATTCTTCGGTGAGTATGCGGACAAGGATATTTCTCCGCTGGACAAATGGTTTTCCGATACCAAAGCATATACCCTGACACTCATCACGCCCGGTAAAAAGACGGTAAAGCTCAGTTCCGTACCGGGTAGCGATCACTATAAAGCATTTTTCACGCCCACGGAAGATGGCGTGTACACTGTAGTGTTGCAGCACACCGTTAAAGACGTGTACCATGGCAGCCGCCTGGATTATCACTCCAGCGCTGTAGTACAGGTCGGGACAAGTTCCGGCGGTGATGCTGCGACAACCAACCCTAACCGCATCAGCGTGTACACCAAAGCGAAGGACAGCTACCGGGCCAACGAAAGCATTGCCCTGCAGGTATTGCTGAACCAGGCGGCTGCCGGTTCAAAGGAGGTGGAAGTTTTCGCGCCTAACGGCTGGGGTAAAACCTTGTGGACCGACAGCACCGGCTCCGCCAGCTTCACGCCGATCTGGCCCGGTCGCTATATGGTGGAAGTGGCCGATACAGATAATAAAACAACCGGTGACCATCATGGCAAGCCCTTTCAGAAAGTATGGCGCTGCGCGACCTATTGTATTGAAGTTTCCGAGTAAAGCTATAGTCAAAACAATCAAACCGTCCCTGCTGGTGTTTACCGGCAGGGATTTTTGTTGTGGAAATGCTGGTATGCGTGGCCGGGGTTTCTGTCAGTTCTGTTTCCACCCCTGCGGCAAGCCGCCCTTGGGCATAAGGAGGAAGTATGGCTGTTTCCCGCCAGATAAAAAATCATAAAAAAGTATTATCTTTTCACTTCAGAAAGCTATTCAGACAATCGACTTTTTGCTGTGAGAACCAGATAAGCTTCAAACCCATTTTACTGATCCCCCTAACCCTGAGTGAATTAGTAGGAATGACTGACAGGCGAATACATATCAGGCAACTGATGCTTGAAAGGCTGACCGGCATCATCCCCGCGGAAGATGACCGCTATCTGCAGCATTTGATCGATGCCGAAGAGGATGTTCGTGAACTTTGGATGGAGTTCCAGGAAGAAGCCCGCGAAACGGAAGCCCGTTATTTCGTGGAACGGCTCGATACCAAAGAAGAGCTGGCAGTACTGCGGAAACGTGAGCCGGGCAGGGATTACCGGCTTATTGAATGGCTGGTGGCCGTTGGTATCATTGTGATGCTGGGCAGCATCTCCTTCTTTTTCCCTGCCGGTGAACAGCTGAAGCAGGATTTCCCGCCTGCTGCGGACACCCTCTCTCTCCACAAACCGCAGGAATTACGCTCCAATTAATTATTTTTAATGATGCGCTCACTGATCTTACTACTCGCAGTTGTCTGCGCCCTCTCCGCCAATGCACAAATATTCAAAAAAGGCGACAGGGTCTGCTTCGTCGGCAACAGCATCACCCATAATGGCGATTACTGGCACAACATCCAGCTGTATTACGCTACCCGTTTTCCTTCCCTGGATGTAAAATTCTTCAACTGCGGCATCTCCGGTGACGTCACTGCCGGCATCCTTCGCCGGATGAACAGCGATATCCTCGTACATCGCCCCACATGGGCTGTTATCATGATCGGGATGAATGATGTGAACCGGCCACTGTATGATGCCAGGCGGAAAAATGAACCGGGTATCAGGGAAAAGCAGCTGGCAGCGCTGACTGCATATAAAAAGAATCTGGACAGTGTTATCCGTGTCTTCCGGGACAAAGGGGTTAACGTGATCCTGCAAACCCCGTCCATCTACGATCAGACGGCGAAGATCGCTGCCAACAACCTCTTTGGCGTCAATGATGCGCTGAAGGCCTGTGCGGAATTCATCAAAGATGAAGCAGAAAAGGACAAACTGACTGTTGTGGATTACTGGACGATGCTCAGCAATCTCAATGCGGAAGTACAACGAGCCGATTCCACAGCCACCCTCATCGGGAAAGACCGTGTGCATCCCGGCGGAACAGGGCATTTGCTGATGGCCTGGGAATTTTTGCGGGCGACCAAAGCGCCGGCCATCGTGTCCACCATTGTGATTGACAGGGATGCTGCATCCAGCAGATCCAAAAGCCGGCAATGCGAAATTACCAACATGAAACGTACTGATGAACTGATCTCCTTCACCTGCAGGGAAAAGGCTTTGCCGTTCCCGCTGCGGGAAGATCAGATGGAGGTGCCGGACATCGTGGCTTTTGATAACAGTATCAACCGCGAAGTGCTGCAATTCAATTACATCAAACCCGGTAACTATATCTTGTCCATCGACGGAGAAGAGATCGGAAAGTATTTTTCGGGAGAACTGGAAAGAGGGATCAACCTGAGCCGGCTGCGTAATTTGCAGCAATACCGGCAGGCGGTGACAGTCAGGGAGCTGCTGCGGCAAAGCTGGGAGTTGGAAAGCCGATTAAGGACGCTGCGCCTGATAGAGCATCGTTATATCAACCAGCTGCCGGATAATAAAAACCTGGGAACGGTACGAAAATTCTATGATACGGCGCATGCGCACAAACCGGATACCGATTATGTGAAAAAGCTGTTTCTGCAATACCTGGAGAACAAGCCGGCAGAGGAGGATATCCGGCGGAAATGGCAGCGGTCGCTCGATTCGTTGCCGAAGTTGAACAAACCCGTGGCGCATGATTTCGTATTGCGGAAAGCTGGATAAGCGTTACGACCGGGCATCGTTCACTTCCACCCAATAGCCGTCCGGGTCTTGCAGATAGATCTGTTTGACGCCGTCTACCCGCAAAGTCATCTTGTTCTTTTCTCCCTGCCAGTTCCGGTATGGAATGCCTGCTTTTTTCAATCGTTCGATGAAAGCTTCAACGGAAGCAACGCTGAAGCAGATATGAGTGTTGATGTCGCCCTGCTGTTTGCTTTTTGCCCCCGCGATCAGGTGCAGGTGGCTTTTGGGGCCAACGGAGAACCAGGTATGTTTGCCGTCATGAAAGGGCTCGGGGATCGTATCCAGCCCAAGAAAATCCCGGTAAAAAACCGTGGCTTTCTGCAGGTCCTGCACATACAGCGCAATATGGTTCAGCGAAACGCGGGTTTCCTGCGCGGCGGCATTCAGACCGGCACCGGCGAAAAACAGTAAGAACAAAACTTTCCTCATAGCGATACAAGATACATATCTCCTCTTTTTTCTTTTGAAAAATATGAAAGAGGGACCAGCAGGAGAATGGACATGATAAAGCTTCCGCCGATCAGCAGGCTTCCGGCCAGCAGCAGGTTTCCCGCGTCCTTCCCGGCTGCCCGCAGGTCCGTCACCTCATCCGCCAGCGCCAGGAACATGAAAATGGACAGGAACATCATCAATCCCCCGGTCACCAGCCGGGCATAAAAGCGCCGGATAAAAAGCAAGGCACCAAAGATCAGCAGCAATACGATGGCGGAGTAATTGAAAGCGCCCCATAACATACCGGCGGCGCAGATAATAAAGTAGGAACAGGGGAGATAATGGAGAAGTATCCATTCTTTTTTCATATGTATCGGGATTAATCTTTACAAGATATCGTGTTGCGCCCGTTTTTCCTATAGCATTTTTGTGCCTATTTTTACCGCATCAATACAAAAACACAGCATATATGATACATATCGTTGGAATATCCGGAAGCCTGCGGGCGGGCTCTTATAATACTTCGTTGCTGAAAGCGGCAATGGAGTTGCTGCCTGAAGGCGTTACGGCGGAGATCGTTCGTTTTGATGACGTGCCGATGTATAATGCGGACCTGGATACGGGCGATCGTCCCCCTGCCGTGCGGCGTTTCCGGGAAACCCTGGCCAAAGCGGATGCTTTCCTGATCGCTTCCCCGGAGTACAATTATTCCATCCCGGGTGGCCTCAAGAACGCAATAGACTGGGCTTCCAGGGGTCAGGATGCCCCGCTGATGCACAAACCGGTAGCCCTTATGGGCGCTACGCCGGGAATGTGGGGCACGGTGCGGATGCAACTGGCCTTCAAGCAGGTTTTCCAGTTCCTGAACATGAAAGAAACCGGGAAGCCGGAAGTACTGGTGGCGCAAGCGCCCACCAAATTTGATGAGCAGGGCCGGCTGACAGACGAAAAGACCCGCGACCTCGTCTCCCGCCAGCTGACAGCCCTTCGTGACCTTACCCTGCAATTGCAGAAGAAATAGTGCCGGTAATTGGCTAATTTTACCGCTTATTACCACAGATAAATCTAGATATGTCAAACAGCTTGTACGATTTTGGAATGATCGGTCTGGGCGTGATGGGGCGAAACCTCCTGCTCAATATGGCGGATCATGGGTTTGCCGTGATCGGCTTCGATAAGGATACAGAAAAGGCCAAAGCCCTGGAAACTTCCGCCTCCGCAGGCACCCGCGTAAAAGGGGTAGTAGCCCTGGAGGAGATGATCAGCCGGTTGCAGCGCCCCCGCCGGGTAATGATGCTCGTACCGGCCGGCAAACCGGTAGATGATGTACTGGATGCATTGAAACTTCTCCTGGAACCGGGAGACATCGTAATAGACGGAGGCAACTCTCACTATACCGATACCCTCCGCCGGGTGACCTCGACCCGTGAAGCCGGCTTTCACTTCATGGGCGTAGGCGTGTCCGGCGGCGAACAGGGCGCCCGCACCGGCCCAAGTATTATGCCGGGTGGCGACCAGGAAGCATATGCCCATGTAAAGCCCATGTTGGAGGCTATCTCCGCCAAAGTGGAAGGAGAGCCCTGTGTGGCTTACCTCGGCAAAGGCGCCGCAGGGCATTATGTGAAAATGGTGCATAATGGTATCGAATACGCCATCATGCAACTGATCAGCGAAAGCTACCGCCTGCTTAAAGCAGCCGGACTGGATAACGACAGGCTGCACGAAGTGTACAAACAATGGAATGAAGGGGAAATGCAGTCATTCCTCCTGGAGATCACTGCGGACATCTTCCTGCAGCCGGATGACAAATCCGGACTGCGCCTGATAGACGTGATCTCCGATAAAGCCGGTTCCAAAGGCACCGGTAAATGGACTTCCCAGGATGCCATGGACCTCGGCGTACCGGCTACCGTGATAGACACGGCCGTTGCCATGCGCACCATTTCCGCATTCCGCGATGAACGCCTGGAAGCCGCAGCCATTTATAAAGAACCGGAAATACCTGTTCCGGCGGATCAGCAACTATTCATCTCCCAGGTGCAGGATGCCTTGCAGTTCGCCACCATTATGTGTTACGCACAGGGCATGGCCATGCTGCACAGCGCCTCCTCCGCACTGGAAATGGATATTCCGCTGCCACAGGCTCTCAAGGTATGGCGCGGCGGCTGCATCATCCGCTCCGCCCTGCTCGGTACGTTCTACAACGCCATGCAACAGGCCCCGGGCCTCCCTAACCTGCTGCTGAACGAAACCGTAGCGGAAATGATCAAAAGCAGAGAGCATAACATGCGTGCCGTGATCGTACAGGCGGCACAGGCCGGACTGCCCGCAGCAGGGTTCATGGCCGCATTGTCCTATTTCGATGCCTACCGCAGTGAAAGGCTGCCTACCAACCTGGTGCAGGCGCAGCGGGATTATTTCGGCGCACATACTTATCAGCGTATAGACATGCCCGGTAGTTTTCATACTTCCTGGCAACACCATTAATCATCTTTATTTTTTTTATGCAACACCATAAACGCCCACCAGCCTCCATACTCTTCATCTTTGGCGGCAGCGGCGACCTGAACTACCGGAAACTCACTCCGGCCCTGTACAACCTGTTCCTGGACGAATGGATGCCGGAAAATTTTTCCATCGTAGGCATCGGCCGCACCGAATATTCCGCCGAAGCCTACCGGGAGCATCTGCTCGAAGGGATACAGCATTTCTCCCGCCGCAAAGGAGAACAGAACGGCCATGTGAAGAAGTTCTTCGAACATGTGAACTATCTGCAGCTGGATGCCGGGGATATTGCGTCCTATGCCCGCATTACCGAATACGTGCAGGCAAAGGAAAAAGAATGGGACGTTCATCCCAACGTGATCTTCTACCTGGCCGTAGCGCCGCAACTCGTGCCGTCCATCGCGCAGGAGCTGGGCACGCTTAACCTCTGCAAGGATAAAGCCGCCACCCGCATCGTTATTGAAAAGCCCTTCGGGCACGACCTCGCCAGCGCGCATGAGCTGAACGCCCTGCTGACCGGTTTGTTCGCGGAAGAACAGATCTTCCGTATCGATCATTATCTCGGTAAGGAAACCGTTCAGAACATCCTGGCGCTGCGTTTCGCCAATGCCCTCTTTGAACCGGTGTGGAGCCGCCATTATATCGATCATATCCAGATCACCGCCGCAGAAAGCGTAGGGCTGGAAGACCGTGCGGGATACTACGAACACTCCGGCGCCCTGCGGGACATGGTGCAGAACCACATCCTCCAGCTCATGTGCATGGTAGCCATGGAAGCTCCGGTTTCCTTCGATGCCAACGAGATCAGGAACAAAAAAGTGGATGTGCTGAATGCCATCCGCCCCATCAGGAAAGAAGACGTACACGAACATGCCGTACGCGGCCAGTACTCCGCCGGATGGATGAAAGGTAAACAGGTAGCGGGTTACCGGGAAGAGAAGAACGTGGCGCCTGAATCCAGAACGGAAACATATGCCGCAGTAAAATTTTATGTCGATAACTGGCGCTGGCAGGGTGTACCGTTTTATGTACGCACCGGTAAGCTGATGCATCAGAAGTCCACCCATGTCACCATCCAGTTCAAGGATGCGCCGACCTTTGCCTTCCCTTCGGAAGCCGCGGAATCCTGGCGCTCCAACAGGCTCACCATCAGCATACAGCCGGAAATGGATATCCGTATCCGCTTCCAGGCCAAGCGTCCGGGGCAAACGATGACGCTCGACCCTGTGAATATGACCTTCAACTACGAAGGTTCAGACGATCACACTCCGGAAGCCTATGAAACCCTGCTGCTGGATGTTATGGAAGGTGATGCTACGCTCTTCATGCGCGCAGACCAGGTGGAAGCCGCCTGGAAAGTGATCATGCCGATCCTGGAAACATGGGAGACCCGCCAGCCGCAGGATTTCCCGAATTATAATCCGGATTCCTGGGGACCGGAAGATGCAGATGCCCTCATCGCCAAAGATGGCCATGCCTGGATCAATCTGCCACCCGAGAAAAAATAATTCAGCGGGGATGCCGCAACAGTAACATCTTATGGAGTGCGTTGCCATGCGGGCGATGCCCGGTCCGGAGAAGTTGCTTTGAGGCATCCCTTTTCATGCAATAATCCGCTTTTACATGGAACTTCATATCGCCAAAGACCCGCAGCAACTGAGTGAGAACCTCGCCGCATTCATCAGCCAGTATATCCAGGACGTATTGCAAAAGCAGGAACGGTTTACCTTCGCGCTTTCCGGCGGCAATACGCCTAAGGCACTGTACGCATTGCTGGCCAAAGAGCCTTACATCAATATGATCGACTGGCAGCGGGTGCATTTCTTCTGGGGAGATGAACGGGCCGTTCCTTTCGAAGATCCCCGGAACAATGCCCGCATGGCATACGATGTGCTGCTGGATAAAACAGGCACGCCCGCTGAAAATATCCATGTCATGCGCACCGATATTGCACCGGAAGCCGCCGCTGCCGAATACGAAAAGATACTGCACCGCTACTTCGATGGTCAGCCGAATACTTTCGATCTCGTGCTGTTGGGTATGGGAGACGATGGGCATACCCTGTCCCTTTTCCCCGGCCTGCCCATCGTACAGGAGAAAAAAGCCTGGGTAAAAGCATTTTTCCTGCAGGCGCAGGACATGTACCGTATCACGCTCACCGCACCCGTCACCAATCTCGCCGCAAGTGTGGTGTTCATGGCCACAGGCCCGGGAAAGGCGCTGACATTGAAAAGTGTGATAGATGGCGCTACAGACCCCGATAAATATCCCTCCCAACTGATCCGGCCGGAGAACGGAGCGCTGCACTGGTTCGTGGATGAAGCGGCTGCGGAGGCGTTGCAGGTGTGATGGTGCAACAAAATCCATTGGCTCGTCCGGATAGCCATCATCTGGCTACCGGAACCGCCAATAGTCGGAATTATGGGACAGACCAAAGACTTGTTTCGTATAGGGCTGGCGCCATATCGGCGGGGAAATTTGCAGGAGGTGTATCCGGCTAACTACTTATAAAACAGCCTGTCCCCGAAAAAGTTCAACCAGTTAGGTTTTTTTTGTATGGAAAATTATTTCCATGGCATCTCCTTTATAAACTTTCTGCCATGGAAACAACCAAACTTCTCAAATCAGATTTCCTTGACATCCTCTTCGATGACCGCAACAAGGACTACGGCGCATATGATCTCCGTCGCCGTTACAACAAACGTGTACGCAACGCCGTAATGGGCATGACTGCCATCGTGACGCTCGTGATCGGCGGATATACGGTCAGCACCCGGCTGATGGCCTCGGATAAAGAAGCGTACATCCCCAAAGATTATGTGGAATTGCCGCCGATGGAAACGGTGGAAATGCCGGTAGAGAAACCCGTTATTCCCCCGCCTGCGGCGCAAGCTCCGCCGCCAGCGGCCGCTCCGACGGTTGATGCGGCGATCTTCAGAATAGACCGGGATGAAAATGTGCGGCCGGAGGATGAAGTGCCGAAGAATGCTGATCTGACAGACAAGGCCATTGGTGTGGCGGATATTGATGGCGACCCGGACGGGGTGGACTTCGGGGTGCCGGAAGGTACCGGCGGAACAGGGGTAGTGGAAACTCCGCCCGTAGTGGAAAAAGAACGGCCTTTTATTACAGTAGAGATTATGCCGGAATTCCCCGGCGGAGAAGCCGCATTGAGAAAGTTCCTCCGGGACCATATCCGCTACCCGGCTATGGCCCAGGATAACGGTGTTTCCGGGATGATCTTCGTAAGGTTCGTTGTCGGGAGAGACGGCCGGATCACTGAAGTGGAAACGATTGGCGCCAGAAAGGGGGCGGGATTGGAAGAAGAGGCCATGCGCGTGGTGAGAAAAATGCCGAAATGGAAACCCGGCCGCCAGAACGGAGAGAATGTACCGGTGTACTTCAATCTCCCGGTGAATTTCAGGATGCAGGAATAGCCAAGCTGCTGCCCGCAGAGGTTGCGGGAGATAGCAAAGCATTATGGAATCCATGCATCTTTCGCATCATTCCGTTGTCATAGTTAAAAGCAGTAGAAACAAAATGAGCCGCCGCTCCGGTATCCACCGGGGCGGTGCTTTTTTCGCAAGCCGCCGTTCTGCCAGCGATGTATTATCATTGCGGCTTTAGCCATGCTTTCCCGGCAAGCGATACCATCTTCTTTGCTAGCGGCGCTTTCCCCAAAGCCGCCTTTTTCCTTATATTTAAGGATGCGCAACACATTTCTTCTCCTTTCCCTGGTACTAGCCACCAGCTTTACCCACGCCGGCAGGAACGCTGCCGGCAAAAAACGCCCTTCGCCCGTGGTGATCGCCTATGTAGGCGGATTTCGCGGCCAGGTGCTGGACCCGCAGACCATTGCCGTGGAAAAACTTACGCATATCAACTATGCCTTCGTGGATATCAAAAACGGACAAGCCTGGCTGACCAACGAAAGAACGGATACCGTAAATTTCCGTCTGCTCAATACGCTCAAACAACGTAATCCCGGCCTGAAAATAATGATCTCCATCGGCGGATGGGCCTGGAGCGAAAACTTTTCGGATGCCGTGCTTACGGAAGAAGCCCGGCGCCTCTTCGCCCATACTTCGGTAGACATTGTACGGAAACACGGTCTGGATGGCGTGGATATCGACTGGGAATATCCCGGTGTGCCGGGAGAAGAAGGGAATATCTACCGCCCGGAAGACAAGCAGCACTATACCCTCATGTTCAAAGCCCTGCGCGCTTCGCTGGACAGCCTGGAAGCCGAGACCGGCAAGCAATACCAGCTCACCACCGCTGTCGGCGGCGGCAAATATTTCATCGATCACACGGAAATGGATAAAGCGCAGCAGTACCTGGACTATGTCAACATCATGAGTTATGATTACAAGACCAATCCCAATGGCATTGCCGGGCATCATACTAACCTCTACGGTTCAACGAAAGATCCGGAGGAATCTTCTGCCGACCGCTCCGTAAAGCTCTACCTGGCCGCAGGTGTACCGCCCGAAAAGATCGTTGTAGGCATCGCATTCTATGGCCGTGCATGGGCGCTGCCGGATGGGGAGAACAGCGGGCTCAACCGCCAGGCGCTGAAAGGCGCAAGAGGCGGAGGGTTCACCCGGCTGAAAGACAGCCTGATGACGCAGGGGTATGCCCGGCATTGGGACAGAAAGGCCAAAGCGCCTTATCTTTTTCACCCGGAACAGTTTATTTTCGTGACCTACGATGATGAACGCTCCACCCGCCTGAAATGCAAATACGTGAAAAAACACAAGCTCGGCGGCGTCATGTTCTGGGAGTATTCCAGCGATCCGAAAGGATACCTGCTGTCCACCATCCACAAATCTTTTAACAAATAAACAATATGCGCCGCAGCCTGACTATTATGCTCACTCTGTTATCCGGTTATCTTTTCGCTCAATCCCCCGCTTTTCCCGCAGATGGTTTGCAACTGACCTGGGAAGTGGTGGAAAATGGCTACCAGGGTAAAGCACAGACCTTATCCACCTTTACGCTCGTGAACCAGTCGAAACAAACGTTTCCGGCTTCAGGATGGACGATCTATTACAACTTCATCCGTTTTGTGACACCGGGGGAGGTAGCGCCGGGCATCGAGGCCGGGCATATCAACGGCCATCTTTATACCTTTCGCCCGAATGCATCATTCAAAGGTATTGCACCGGGAGATTCCGTAAAGATCAGCATCGTGCATGTGGCCTGGGTCACCAATTTTACCGATGCGCCGGACGGCCCGTATATCGTATGGGACAGCCGGCCCGCCAAAGGCCATGCCCTTGCTTATACGGTCATTCCTTCCACCCGCAGCGAACAGCTCCGGCGTACGGCGGCGGACAAGCATCCGCAGACCACACCGGAAGAAGTGTATAAAAAGAACGCCCTGATCAGCGACATTCCGCTGGAAAAGCTGCCGAAGATATTTCCTACTGCCTTGTCTGTACAAGATCGGCCGGGAGAACTGGTATTACCGGCACAGGCCACCATCGGCACCCATCCTGATTTTCTGGCAGAAGCCAATTTTCTGGCGGATATCCTCGGTAGCAGACTGGGCAGGCCGGTAAAGGTTTTGCAGGATGAGAACCAGGGTACGGTGCGCCTGGTGAAACATACCCACCGGTATAATGGTCCCGGGTTTTACAGATTGGAGGTCAACGAGAGCCATGTGGAAATTGCCGGCACCTATGCCAATGGTATATTCTACGGCATCCAGTCCCTCCGCCAGCTAATACCGCCGTCAGGCAAGCCGGTACTGGCATTGACGGAAATATCGGACGTTCCCCGTTTCGGTTTCCGCTCGCTGTTGCTGGACGTGTCCCGCAACTTCCAACCCAAAAGGCAAATTATCAGGGTGCTGGACCTGATGGCGCTTTACAAGCTCAATGTATTGCATCTGCATATGAGCGATGACGAAGGATGGCGCGTTGAGATACCGGGCCTGCCGGAACTGACGGAAGTAGGCGGCAGGCGCGGGCATACGGTAGACGAGCGGACTGCGCTGCAGCCTTCCTATGGCTCCGGGCCGGATATCAATAATACCACCGGTTCAGGCTTCTACACAAAAGCAGATTATATCGACATCCTGCGGTATGCGAAGGCCCGGCACATCACGGTCATCCCGGAAATAGAGATGCCCGGTCACGCCAGGGCCGCCATCAAAGCCATGGACGCACGCTGCAAAAATCTCGCGGAAGCCGGGAAAATGGCGGAAGCGGAGGAATACCGGCTCAGCGATCCCGAAGATAAAAGTGCATACCGCTCTGTACAGGAATGGAAAGATAATGTGATGAACGTTGCGCTGCCCTCTACTTATAAATTCATTGAAAAAGTGGTGGACGAACTGGCGGCCATGCACCGGGAAGCCGGCGCTCCGCTGGATATCATCCATATGGGCGGGGACGAAACACCGGCCGGTGTGTGGGAAAAATCCCCTGTTGTGCGGGAATTGATGTTCCGGGAGGGATTGCAGTATCCGGATGACCTGTGGTATTATTTCTACGACAAAGTGGCGAAGATCGTAAACAGTCGCGGTATGCAGCTCTACGGATGGGAAGAGGCCGGCATGCGTAAAACGAAGCGTGACGGGAAGCCCGTTATGATCGCCAATCCGGATTTCGGCAACCGCAATTTTCAGCTGGATGTATGGAATAACGTGATGGGCGGCGGTATGGAGGACCTCACTTACCGGCTCGCCAATGGCGGTTATAAAGTAGTGTTGTCCGGCGTGAGCAATTATTATTTCGATATGGCCTATTCGAAGGAATACGATGAGCCGGGTTTTTACTGGGGAGGATATGTGGATGTGGATAAACCCTTCTATTTCATTCCGTTCGACCTGTATAAGAACGCCAGAGAAGATGATCAGGGCAATCCGCTGCCGCCGGATATTTTCTCCGGCAAGGACCGGCTGACGGAATATGGCCGGGATAATATCGTGGGTATTCAGGGGGCGCTCTGGGGCGAGACGGTGAAAACGCCGGAACAGCTGGAATACCTTTTGCTGCCCAAGCTGCTGGGTATGGCGGAAAGGGCCTGGGCGGCAAGTCCCGCCTGGGCGGAGGAAAAGGACGAAAAGAAGGCAACGGGGCTGTACAATGAAGCCTGGAGCGTTTTTGCCAATGTGCTGGGGAAAAAGGAGCTTCCGCGGCTGGCAGCGCTCAATGGCGGCTATCATTACCGCATTCCGCCGGCAGGGGCCGTGGTGCAGGACGGTAAAGTTCTGGCCAACGTACAACTTCCGGGCCTCCTGATCCGTTATACAATAAACGGGAAAGAACCAACGGCTAAAAGCCCCGTGTACACAACACCGGTAGCAGCAGGGACCGTGAAACTGAAGGTGTTCGACAATGCAGGACGCAGCGGCAGAACAATTACGGTACATCCTTAGCTTATCAGTATTGCCATAAAAGGGGGAGGGTACAAACGGTCGACCGTTGGCCCTCCCTTTGTTTTTATCCGTCTGCCCGGAAATTGGACAAAAAATTGTATTGTTGCCAACGTCAATGGGAACTATTGAAGCGGTCTGAAAAAATAAGTATTGCTGTTACCCTTATAAGCTGTTACCTGATTTTGTTTGGAATGCCACAACAGGTGTATGCGCAGTCGGACACGATCCCTCCGCAAGGCAAGCGGTGGTTCAAGAAGTTCAATGCGTATGTGGATTCCATGAAGAACCGTCGTTTCCGGGATTCTGTGCTTTTCAAGCTCTCCCGTCATAACGACCCGCCGCCTTCGGTGGACGATAGCAGCATGACCAGGAGCGAACAGGGTTTTTTGCCTTATACCGGCAAAGTGATCCGTCATATCTATTACCGTAAGGTAAAAGTATTCGGCCCCCGGAACATCAACGATACTACCTTCACCACCTCCATGAAGCTCATCCACCTCGCCAACCGCCTTCACTTCGATTCCGAGGAATGGGTGATCCGGCAGACCCTGTTCTTCCGGGAAAAGGATACCGTGAATGCGTATGAGCTGGCGGATAACGAACGTTACCTCCGTAACCGCCCCTTTATACAGGATGCGCGCATACGGGTGCTGGAATCGCCTTATTCGGATACGGTGGACATCCAGGTGGTGACGAAAGATATCTTTGAGTATGGCGCCGACCTCTCGGAACTTTCCCCCACAGCTGCGGCGCTGCGGGTATCCAACAACAATCTCTTCGGAGCGGGACAGGGCCTGATGGCCGGGTTCCGCTGGAATAATACCTGGAACCGCGAATGGGGAACGGAAGTCCGGTACACAAAGTATAACCTGATGGGTACCTTTATGGATATTTCTGTTGGTTATACCTCGTTGAACAACCAGCAACCCATGGACACCGGCGTGTACGAAGGGTCTTATTACCTGCAGATCAGCAGGCCGCTGTATCGCAATTCCGCTAAACTGGCCGGAGGACTCACCGTCGCCAGGAATTATTCCATCAATATCTTCGGCCCCGCAGATACCCTCTACCGCGATTATACCTACAAGCTGCTGGATATATGGGGAGGATACAGCTTTCTGAACCGTTACCGGAGAGACGGCCGTTTCGATGACCGGCCCAACCTGGCGCTGTTGTTCAGATACAACAACCTGCATTTCGACAAAAAACCGTCACAGGAGATCTATATCAAAGATCCCATTTATAACGACCGGCATTATTACCTGGGGCAGTTCCTTGTTTTCAAGCAGGACTTCTTCAAAACGCATCAGTTCTTCGGTTTCGGGCGTACGGAAGATATTCCCTACGGCTACACTGCCGGCCTGTCCGCCGGATGGGAGAACTGGACCGGCAGAAAGCGTTTTTACACGGCCATTGAAGCGGAAAAATACTGGCATACCCGGCTCAATGGCTTGCTGAGCGCGGCAGTGGGGGTGAGCAGCTTCTGGCAGCGGAAGGTATCGGAGGATGCCGTGATCCACCTGAACCTCAGCTATTACAGCAAGCTGATGCGGTTGCGCCAGTGGCACTGGCGGTTGTTCACCTCGGCGGACTATCTCGGCAATCCCAACAACTACTTTTACAAGCCGCTCAATATCAACCTGGAGAACGGCATATGGGGATACCGCGATACCCGCATCAACGGCTTTCACCGGCTCAACCTGCGGGCAGAAAGCGTATTCTATTCCAGCTGGAAAGTGTACGGCTTCAAATTCAACTGGTTCGCCTCCGTACAGGCGTCGCAGTTATCGCACCAGGAAACCTTTCTGCTGAAGAACCCTGTTTATACCGGAACCGGCCTGGGCGTGCGTATCCGGAACGAAAACCTGAGCCTGAACACCCTCAAGCTCGGCGCTTATTACTATCCCAATCCGCCCCCGGGCATGCGCAAGGTGTACTTTGAAGTGACCACTGTGGTGGACTTCCGCTTCGATATCTTCGCTATGAAAGCGCCTTCATTCCTGCGTTTTTATTAAGTCCGCTGTGAATTTTCCGGAAGGTTTCTTATTTTGATCCTTATTGTCCATCATTACATCTTCATCATCATGCCACGTTTCCTTACTACACTGGTGCTGCTATGCTGCTGCACCTGGGCTTCCGGCCAGATACGCCTTCCTTCCGTGATCTCCGACAATATGGTGCTTCAGCAGAACGCATCCGTCCGCCTGTGGGGCTGGGCCGCGCCTGCGGAGAAAATAAAAGTGCATCTTCCCTGGAGCAACACGGTCGATTCGGTAGTGACCACCAGAGACGCCACCTGGAGCATCAATATCAAAACACCTCCCGCCGCCGGTCCTTTTACCATTACCCTGCAGGGCCGCAACAGCCTGGTGAAACTGGAAAATGTACTGATCGGGGAAGTATGGGTATGCAGCGGACAGAGCAATATGGAATGGAGCGCCAATATGGGGCTGAAAGATATCATCGCGGAATTGCCGGTGAGCGCGGACAACAACATCCGGCTCTTCCAGATCCCCCGCACAACATCCCTGCATCCGCAGGATGATTGTCCGGGTACATGGAAAGCCTGTGACTCCGCCAGCCTGAGAAGCTTCAGCGCAGTAGGGTATTTCTTCGGAAAAAATCTCCGGAAGAACCTGAACGTGCCGATCGGCCTTATCAATACCAGCTGGGGCGGAACGCCCGCCGAGGTGTGGACGCCCGCTCCCGAAGTGGAGAAAGATCCCGTGCTGAAAGCCGCCGCGGAAAAGATCGGCACCAGCAACGGCAGGCCTCACCTTCCCGGCTATACGTATAATGCCATGATCGCTCCCATCACAAAATTCACTATTGCCGGCGCCATCTGGTACCAGGGGGAAACGAATGCAGGCACCAGCAGCACTTATACGCAGTTGTTTTCCCGGATGATCGGCGTGTGGCGTGAGGCCTGGGGCAGTGAATTCCCGTTCTATTTCGTGCAGATCGCCCCATACCGCTATGGCAATAACCTCAACGGCGCCCTGATCCGTGAAGCGCAGGAAGCAACGCTCGGCGTTCCGCGCACCGGGATGGTCGTGATCACGGACCTGGTGGATGATACCACCAACATCCACCCGCAGAACAAACATGATGTTGGTTTGCGGCTGGCTAACATGGCCCTGGCGGAAAACTACAAGCGGTCCGGCCTCTCCTGGCAAAGCCCGATGTACGATCACATGGAGAAAAATGGTAACAAGATCGTCATTCACTTCAAACATGCGGAAGGTGGCCTGAAGGTAGTGGGCGGCAAAAAAGCGAGCCATTTTTACATTGCCGGGGCGGACAAGGTATTTGTGCCTGCGGATGTGAAAATTGACGGGGAGACCGTCATTGTATCGGCAAAAAGTGTGAAGCAGCCGGAGGCTGTACGCTTTGCATTCACGAACACGGCCATTGGCAACCTGTTCAGTACGGCGGGTTTGCCGGTCAGTCCGTTCCGTACGGATAAGGGAGAATAAAAGCGATTTCGAATCATAAAAGAGAAGGGGCTGTATCGATCTTGTGATACAGCCCCTTCTCTTTTATCGTTGCAGCTGCCAGGCAAATGCTTGTTGGCGCGATGCACAGCCTTTGCGGTATAGGGTTCCTGCTCCGGCAGTTCCCGTTAATACAACAGCTTCCGTAACAGGTCCGGCTGCACGATCCGTATCCTTGTGCCCTGCATCTCTATGAGCTTCTCCGCTTTGAAGTCGCTCAGCGTGCGGATCAGGGATTCCGTGGCGGTGCCTACGAAACGGGCAATATCGTCGCGGGACAATTCGATGAGGGCATCAGGCTGCTGTTCCAGGTGCAGCTTGTCATGTATGGCCAGCAAGCCGTTGGCCACGCGTTTGCGCAGGGAATCATAGGCCAGTTGCAACAACCGGTCTTCCTTCTCTTTCACCTCCATGGCAATCCGTTTGATGAAAGTACGGGCTACGCTGATATCGTTGAGCAATTGCTCCAGGAATACTTCCTTGGGTATCTGCACCAGTTCAGTATGATCGAGGGCTTCCGCATTCTCTTCGTAGGGCTTGTCTTCCAGCAGGGGAACATATCCGAAGTAATCGCCCTGGCCGAAGAGGTTGGTAATGTATTCCTTTCCATCATCATTCAGGCGGTAGGCTTTTACTTTGCCGCTTTTTACATAGTAGAGGAACTGCGGATGTTTGCCTTCGCGGTACACGGATTGTTTTTTGGCGAACTGGATCACGTCATAAGAATCAAGGTCCAGCTGCAGCAAACCCGCCGCCTGCCAGTCCTGCAGCAAGGTGCCGATGGATTGGGAAGGCGCTGCCGCGAACTTCTCCTGCAGCAGCTGTTGTTTTTTCAGCCGGGTTTCCACGGCGGTCAGCAGTTCCACGTCTTCAAAGGGTTTGGTGATATAGTCGTCCGCACCCATTTCCATGCCTTTCCGGAAGTCGCTCCGGTCGGTTTTCGCGGTAAGGAAGATGAAGGGAATATGTTCCGTTTCCGGGTATTTGCGCAGCATATGCAGTACGCCGTAGCCATCCAGCTCCGGCATCATGATGTCGCAGACGATCAGGTCAGGCATATGTTCTTTCGCCAGTTCTACGGCCTGTTTGCCGTTTTCTGCTTCCAGTGCGCGGTATCCGGAGAGGGTGAGTATCTCGGCTACATTTTCCCGGATGTCCGGATGGTCGTCTATGACCAGGATCGTGGATGTCATTTGATATACATGTTTGAAAAGCTGATGAATATTTTGGTGCCTTTGCCCAGTTTACTTTCTACGCTGATAGTGCCCTGGAGCATGTCCACATACCGTTTTACAATATGGAGACCAAGCCCGGTGCCCTGTATGTTGGTCACATTCCGGCCGCGGAAGAAGCTGCTGAACAGGTAGGCTTTGTCCTCATCCGGAATGCCCATCCCTTTATCTTCCACTGTGGCCAGTATCTGCTCATCTTTCTCCCAGATCTTCCAGGTGATATCGGCATCCGCCGGGGAGAACTTGGAGGCATTGGTGAGCAGATTCACGAAGATATGTTTGAGCAGGCGTTTGTCTGATACGGCTTTGAGCGTGGGGGATATCTCATGATGAATGACCTGGCCCGGTTTCAGCAATCCCTGTACTTCATCCACGATCTCCATGGCCAGTTCATGCAACAGGATGCTGCTGTAATGCACCTGTATTTTGCCTTCCTCGATGCGGCCGAGGGAAAGGAAGTCTTCCAGCAGTTCATTCAGGTGGATAACGGAATCACGGATCTTCTGCACATGTTTCTCGCGGCGGGGCTGATCTTCCGAAGCAGGATATTTGCCGATCAGCGCGGCAGAGGAAAGAATGGCGCTGAGTGGTGTTCTGAATTCATGCGAGGCCATGGATACGAAGCGCGACTTGATCTCGCTCAGTTCCTTTTCTTTTTCCAGCGCATCCTTCAGCTCCGCCTGTGAAGAAGCCAGGTGGGAGAGGGCCAGCTCCAGGTTGGCGGTCCTTTTTTCCACTTCTTTTTCCAGCGCCTGGTTCAGCTCCTGCATGGTACGGTACAGCCGTTTGAGGAACAGCACCAGCAGGGTAGAGCTGATCACGAGGATCAGCGAAAAAAAGTGCTCGATGAAAACTTCGGCAAGATTCGGGTTTTTATGCGGCAGGCAGGCGATCACGATCACCAGGATGGTGCAGGCGATGCCCATGAAACGGGTAGCCGCATCTTTTTTGATGAAGATGGTGAGCAGGATGGCCGTGATCAATCCTCCGTCAAAGAAGTTGTAATCCGGCCGCCATACAAGCAGGCATGCTGTGATGAGCATGATGAGTATAGAGATGATCAGTGTCTGCCGCTGGCCGAAGTGGAACATGTTCAATTGTTGGGTGCAGGGGCAAAGATAGGACTGAAATCTTTATCCGCCCTCCCCTTTGGGAATGGTACTGCCGTTGCCGTCCCTTACGGCGCGGTAGTGCGGGGACATGATCTCCACGCCTGCTTCGTTGAATGCATCGAGGATATGCTGGTAGAGGCGGGAGTAGAGCAGGGCCATTTGCTCCGGGTGGTTCGTATAGGCATTCAGTTCATAACAGACATAAAAGTCATCGAGCGCGGTCTGCAGCACGAAAGGTTTGGGGTCCGCCAGCACGTTTTCCGTTTGTGCGGCGGCTTTCAGCAGCAGTTCGTGAACGGTGCGCCAGGGCACATCATAGCCGATGGATATGGAGGCATGGAGGATCAGGCCCCGTTCCCCGGCACAGGTGGAATAATTGATGGTCTTCCCGCTGAGGATCACCGCATTCGGAATAGTGATATCCTCATTCTTGATGGTGCGCAGGCGGGTAACCAGCAGTGTTTTTTCGATCACATCGCCGGATACATCGCCTACCTGTATGCGTTCCCCGATCCGGAAAGGCCGCATATAGGTGATCACCACGCCGGCCACCATATTGGCAATGGCAGAGGACGATCCCAGGGAGATCAGCAGGCCGAGGAATACGGAAACGCCCTGGAATACCCCCGAACCGGAGCCGGGCAGGTAGGGGTATATGGCCACGAACATGAAAATATACAGCAGCGATTTTACGATCTTGTAGGTCGGCTGCGCCCAGTCGGGATAAAAACCCCTGATCTGCAGCACCCCTCTTTCCACTTCCCCCGCCAGGAACCGGACACCTTTGATGATGTACCGCGTAAACACAAAAATGACCAGGATGGTCAGCATGTTGGGGATATAGTTGATGATGCCTTTCAGGATGCTTTTCAGGGGATTCAGCACATAGGCCAGCAGTTTTTCGGCCAGCCTTTCCGTCCAGGGAAAGATGCTGAAGAGCAGCGGCAGTGTCAGGTAGATGATCACTAGGACGAGGAATATCCTGGTGAGGCTGAGCGCCCGGTGCACCAGGCCTCTGACCGTTTCGCCGGTCAGCAGTGTATATCCGTTGATGATGAGGGGTTTGTATGTTCTCCGGCCGTAGCGGAAGCGGATCCTTCTGAAGAGGCGGTTGAGCAGCCATATGATGAGCGCCAGACCGGCGAGGACGGCCAGCGCCTCGGCCACGAAGATGAGCACCTGTTTAAGGCTGGTAAAGGATTGCAGGGTGCCGAGCTTGTCGCGGATCGTCAGCAGGTAATTCTGGGCCAGGGCTTTGCGGTCCAGATCGGTATGGCTGGCATCATCCGCGGTAACGGTCAGTATCACCTGCCCGCGGTACACGATGCGGGAACCGATGCTGTCGTTTTGCAGCAGCAGGGAATCCGCGTTGAAATCCGGTTGGTTGTATATCGTCTGCAGGCGGCCGGACACCAGTGCGGCGCGTTCGGAAACGCTCAGGTTATGCGGTGCGCTTTTCAGCAGCAGGAGCGTGTCTTCCCGGAAAATAACACTCGCGGAAGGCGGGAGGCTGTCCTGCGCCGCGAGCGGTAATACCGTGCAAAGCAGCAGTGTAACGAGTGGCCAGGCTTTTCTGAGAATACCCATACAAACGAATGTTTGTATTCAAGTTACTGATTTTATGCCGTTTATCCATCCTGAGGCCCCGGTTATTCGATAACATATACCCCGTTTGCCCTGGTTTCAAATTCCACCGTCCGCACTTCCGCACTGCGAGGTACCAGTAGTTCCCCGTCCGGACCTTTCACGGTTTTTTCCGCCGGCAGCAGCAGGCTGCAGGAGCCGCCTTTGGCAGCATGGATGGAGGCGTTCACGATGGCACCCTTTGCCCATTGCATATCTACCGTAAATGCGCCGCGGGCGCGCAATCCGCTGACGCTGCCTTGTTGCCATCCCGCATCTGAGGGTAATGCAGGGAGCAAACGGATCGTTTGTTCCCCGCCATGGCTCTGCAATAGCATCTCCGCAATCCCGGCCGTGCCGCCGAAATTGCCATCGATCTGAAAAGGCGGGTGCGCGCAGAACAGGTTGGGATAAGATCCGCCGCCAGCGGGTTTCTTCGGGTCAACCGGCCGCAGCAGTTTATGGATAAGGGTCAGTGCATGATCGCCATCGCCGAGGCGCGCCTGGAAGTTGATCTTCCAGGCCAGTGACCAGCCGGTGCCGTCATCCCCACGTTGGCGCAGTGTTTCGCGTGCGGCTGCGGCCAGTTTCGGAGTGCCCCAGGGTGTAATTTCATCATACGGGTGAAGGCCGTACAGGTGGTTGACATGCCGGTGATGCGGTTCTGTATCTTCCCAGTCGTGCAGCCATTCATTGAGATCACCTGCGGCCCCTACCTGGTTGGGTGCCAGCTGCGCGCGCACTGTTTCCAGCTCGTTGCGCCAGCCTTCGTCCGTCCCCAGTATCTTCGATGCTTCAATGCAGGCGCCGAACAGCTCCCGGCAGATCTGCATGTCCATGGTAGGTCCCATGCAGGTGCTGGCGGTTGTGCCATCCGGCATTTTGAAGCTGTGCTCCGGTGAATTGGAGGGAGCTGTCACCAGCCATCCATGCTCCGGTTCCCTGATCAGGATAGCGCGCAGGAACCTGGCGGACTCCTTCATGACGGGGTAGTATGCTTTGAGGAAGGCCGTATCGCGGGTGAACCGGAAATGCTCCCAGAGGTGTTCGCAGAGCCATGCGGCGCCTGTGAGCGTGGAACCCCATCCCGCGCCCTCGCCGGGGGAGGTGAAGCCCCAGGGATTGGTGATCACATGCGCTACCCATCCCGGTGCGTTGTAATAGGCTTTGGCCGTTTTCACTCCCGGAGCACTGAGTGTTTTTGTATAGCGGAAGAGCGGTTCCGCCAGTTCCGGGAGGCCCGTCAGCGGCGCCAGCCAGTAGTTCATCTGAAGGTTGATATTGATGTGGTAGTCCCCGTTCCAGGGTGTCTGGTATTCCGGCGCCCATAAGCCCTGCAGGTTGGCCGGAAGGCCGCCCGGCTGCGATGAGCCGATCAGCAGGTAACGTCCGAAATTGTAGTACAGTACCGGCAGTTGGGGATCGGGTTGCTGATCGTAGTACCGCGCCAGCCTTTCGGGTGTGCTGAGGGTATCCGGTCCGGAAGCTGTACTGTTCAGGTAAAAGCGGCTGCGGTTGAAGAGCGGTCCGTAGCTGTCAGCATGCTCCCGGTATAACTGCGCCCAGGTTTTGGCAGATGCGTTGGCAAGCGTTCGTTGTACGGCAGGGAGCGGGTCCTCCCCGCGCGTTGCAAAATCTGATATGTTATAGTCCGTTGCGGCCGTAAAAAGCAATATGCATTCATGGGCGCCGGTCACCGCGATAGTAGAATCTGTAACGCGTTGTTTCCCGCCTTTGGTCTTCACCTGCATGGCGGCAGCGAAGCGCATTCCCGGTTTTGCCGCATTGGGCAGTTGCCCGGTCATGGTGATCAGGCCGGGAGCCGCCGAAACGCGGGCATGTTCTTTCCGGGCGAGCGCGAGCGTGAAGGAGAGTTTCCCTTTGCGGGAGGCGCTGAATTTAATGGCCAGTGTATTGGAGGGGATGTTGGCCCAGGCTTCCTGGGTATAGGTAACGCCGTTGCGCTGCCAGGTGGTGGTAGCCACTGCCGTCTCCAGGTCCAGTGTGCGTTTGTAGTGATGCCAGGGGCTGAGGGTATCCTGCCAGCGGACGAATATGTCGCCGAGCGTCTGGTAAGCCCCGTATGGAGCATTGGCACCTCTTCCATGGCCCGAACCGGCGCCCTTGCAGATGAAATAACGTTGCAGCAGCTCCTGGGCTTCCCGGTTGCGGCCTTTCAGCAGATGTTCCTGTATGAGCGGAAGGATGCGGTAGGCCGTATCGCTGTCCGAATCCTGCACGCCGCCTGACCATAAAGAGATCTCGTTCAGCATGATGCGGTCGTTCCAGGGATGCCCGGTGACGAGCCCGCCGATGCGGCCATTGCCCAGCGGCAACGCTTCGAGGTAATTGTCCGCTGGTGTTTTGAAATGCAACATAACATCCTGCTGCTGGGCGTACGTGGAATGGGCAATGGCTATCAAAGCCGCCAGGATCATCTTTTTCATCTTGGTCATGTCTTTTCAGGATTCAGGGCGGAGGAAATGTTATCCTCCCTGTATTAAATGTAGTGGCTAAAAGCCTAATTGTAAAGCATCGGTTAAAGAAGGGAAACAAATTGAGAAAATCCCATTATAAAGTTGGGAAGGGGGATGATGGGCGGACAGGTATTTCCGGACAGGCTTTATCGACATCAAAACGGGAAAAAGGGGTGATAGTGAGACAAAAGCAAGCAGGTGACTGAAAAGAAACCTGCAGTGTTTATTCGCATCATAGATTGATCATCTAATCTAAACCGCGTTATGAAAAAGCATCTTTTGCGGAACGGTCCTCACGATTTTCTATGTTACGAAGCCGTTAATTCAATAGTATAAAAAAAAGGCAGGTATCTGAAAAGAAACCTGCCTGCCCCTCCGTTATGGAAGAGGAATAAGCTCACTTTCAAGTATAGTGTTACTTTTTGGGGATACCACTTTATGGATAGCTGGTAATGCTTTATATCGCTTCATGATATAGTCCGGATGTAACATAACTGTTTGCTGCCTGAGCATGTTTTACAGGCGACAAAGTAAGCCACTGTCCATCATCATGGAGTTAAAAATTTGTTAACCAGGCCGGTGGTATATCAATGCAATCGGATTCACTAACTCATGAGCGCGAAAACGGTTGTGAAAATCATTACCATGGGGGAAGATGCAACCATGCTTTTCGAAAATTTGATATTGAATCCACCTTTTTCTCCATAGTAATAAGTTTCCTTGTACCTGTCGTATTCGATAGGAGCGCCCAGATCTTTCATCATCCGGAGAAATTCATATAAAGTCCTTTCGGATATCTCCAAACGGTTCGCCAGCTGGGTAGGATTCCCGGTGCCTCTGATTCGAATAAGGTAGTCGATGGTCTGTAGTCTTTCAAAATAACGCTTTGGCATTGGATCAACGGGGGTTTAAGCTAATTGGAAATGGGTTCACTCTGTTCCTGATGACTATTGGGTTGCTGTGTTGTTGTGTCTTTTACTTCAATGTTCGCCGCCTCTATAACATAAACATATAGGTCTTATTTGTCACCGGTAAGGATAAAAAAATGGGATAGCATGCATGTAATAAGTTAGATCCTGGTAAAGTTAGGGTGCGATACTGCAACCCTGTTTCAGTGAAATTTTATTTTGCGACCTGTGCTCCCCGGGTTAAAAAACAGCAACCATTATTGCATAGAATAATAATGGTTGCCTGTTGTTCAATGGTTAACCTGTGGTGTACGTTGTCTCTACAATGTTACAATGATAAAAACAATTAAATGTTAATCGGTTGTTAAACAACTGTCATTTTTTAATGCTGCGGAAGTCTCCTGTTAACAAATCCGCCTTCGCTTCCTCCGCTTAAAATAGGCAGTCGCCATAGTGCATATGGCGACTGCCCGGATCAAAAAGCACAAATTGGAGTGTAAGCGCGGAGCTTATAAAAGCTTATGGACAAAAGACCTGACTTTCTAAACGAAAATTCATGCACAATGTTACGGGGAAATGCGATTTGTTTTTGTTAATCATTTGTTAATGACAGTTGTATAATCTCAATGTTCAGGGGTTCAAATAACAATACTCCCCGGTAAAATACTACAAGTGCTACCGCGCTTGTCTTGTTCGGCACACTAGAAAAGCGCCCTGCAGAGCATGATTAAAATCCGGCGACCTCCTGGAGAATGACCTGAACCTCAGGTTTCCTGCAGTAAAACTGGCAGGCGTCTGTAATAGTCATATCCGAGTTTCCCGAACCTTAGTCTCCCTGCAGTAAGACCCGATGTGGAAATACCCGTGATAGCCCTGATCCCTGAAGATCAGGTTGACACGACCATAAACTTTTGTATATTTAAAACACTGCACATGAAACCGTGCAGTGCCTTTTTAATCCACCTGTATGAAGAAAAGTTTCCTTGCTGCCGCACTGCTGACAGCCGTCATCCTGTCTGTCAGCTTCATTCCCGCAAAAGATACCCCGCCCAATGTGATCATCATTTTCATGGACGACATGGGATATGGCGATCCCGTATGTTACGGCGGAGGCCCCTATCGTACCCCGCATCTTGACGGGCTGGCGGCGCAGGGCATGCGCTTTACGCATTTCTACGCGGCGCAGGCCGTGTGTTCCGCATCCCGCGCAGGCTTGCTCACCGGTTGTTATCCAAACCGCATCGGCATTCACGGCGCCTTGAGCCCCCGGTCTCCCTTCGCCCTGCACAACAACGAGGAAACCATTGCGGAACTGCTGAAGGCAAGGGGATACAGCACCGCGGCGGTAGGGAAATGGCACCTGGGCAGCACGGAGCCTTTTCTGCCCTTGCAGCAGGGGTTTGATGAATATCTCGGACTGCCTTACTCCAACGATATGTGGCCGGTGCATTATGACGGGAAACCGATAAAAGACACCGCCAACCATCGCGGAAGATATCCGCCGCTGCCGCTGATAGAAGGCAATACCACAAAACGGATCATTCAAACGCTGGAAGACCAGTCGCAGCTCACTTCCCTTTACACCCAACGCGCATGCCGTTTCATCCGCGACCATAAAAAAGGCCCTTTCTTTTTATACCTGGCGCACAGCATGCCGCATGTGCCCATTGCCGTATCGGAAAAATTCCGCGGCCGAAGCGGCGCGGGACTGTTCGGGGATCTGATGGAGGAGCTGGATGCTTCCATCGGGGAAGTGATGCGCACCTTGAAGGAGCAGGGGCTGGAAGATAACACCCTGGTAATCTTTACGAGCGACAACGGCCCCTGGCTGAACTACGGCAACCATGCCGGCAATACGGCCGGATTGCGGGAAGGCAAAGGCACCAGCTGGGAAGGCGGGCAGCGCGTAC
This sequence comes from Chitinophaga sp. XS-30, assembly GCF_008086345.1. Taxonomy (NCBI): domain Bacteria; kingdom Pseudomonadati; phylum Bacteroidota; class Chitinophagia; order Chitinophagales; family Chitinophagaceae; genus Chitinophaga; species Chitinophaga sp. XS-30. The sequence goes on from NZ_CP043006.1 coordinate 1,921,369, forward strand.
CCTGCATCATGCGCTGGCCGGGGAAGATCCCGGCGGGTGCCGTGAGCAACAAAGTAGCCTCCACGATCGACATATTGCCGACCGTTGCCACCATTTGCGGCGCCAGCATGCCGGAAAAGAAAATAGACGGTCTGGATATCGGCGCACTGCTGCGCGGTGAAAAAGATGCCGTTCCGCGCGAACATTTCGCATACTACTACGGCGTCAACAACCTGGAAGCTGTGCGCAAGGGAAAATACAAACTGGTATTCCCGCATAAGGGGCGCACCTACAAGAAAAACCTGCCGGGCTATGACGGTTTCCCCGGCCCGCAGCCGAATGTAGACGTGCCTTTTGCCCTCTACGACCTCAGCTCCGATCCCGGTGAAACACTGGATATACAGGCGCAGTTCCCCGAAGTGGTGAAAGCGCTGGAAGCCCTGGCCGATCAGTATCGTCAGGCGCTGGGAGATGACCTCCGGAAGATAAAAGGCACAGAGCGCAGGGAGCCGGGAAAGGTGACCGCAAAGCGGTGAAGCTTTCCTATCTTTGAGTTTCCATGTTTGCAGTATCGATCCAGGAAGACGCCGCCCATTGGAAGGCATTTTTAACAGGAAACCAGTCGTCCTACGGGCAGTTATATGCCCGTTATGCGCCACAGCTGTATAACTACGGCTGCAAGCTGTATCCGGACCGTGTACTGGTGGAAGACTGCATCCAGAATCTTTTTCTTTACCTCCTGACCCACCGCACCCGTCTCTCTGCCGTGGAAAATGTAAAAGCATACCTTGTGAAAGCCCTGCGGCGCGACCTGCTTCGGGCTGCATCAGAAGCCCGGAAACAGCAGGGGCCGCTGCCGGAAGACAGTTGTTTTGATATTGTTGTATCCCCAGAAACCCGCCTCATCAGCGATCAGGCCACACTGGCCCGCCGCGAAAAAGTAGCCGCGGAGATCAATAAACTGCCGCCCCGCATGAAAGAGGTACTGTTCCTCCGCTTTTATGAGAACCTTTCTTTTGAAGAGATTGCCGCCATTATGAACATTCATCAAAGATCTGTGTATAAGATGATGTACAAGGCTTTTGACAAACTCCGCCACCGGCTGGTAGATTTTCCCTTGTGGCTTGCCATGGGCTGGCTGCTGTGGAAATAAAAAAATATTTCTCCTCCGGAGGGATAAAACCTGTCCTCTTCTCCTCTATACATATGGTTCAATTACCGATCCTGACATGGAATGGAAAGATTATGCGGATTACGGTCCGGAAGACTTCCTGGCGGACGATTATTTTGCGGAATGGGTGTTGCGCCCCGGCAGGGAGAACGAAGCATTCTGGACGCAGTGGCAACAGCAGTACCCGGAAAGAAAGCCGATGGTGGAAGAAGCCCGCAGGATATTGTTGTCACTCGAATATGCGCGTGATGAAATGCCTGTTGAAAGTTACGACCGTATCTGGTCCGTACTGTCGGACGAAATGATGCAGCCCGCTGCAGCAGCAGACCGGTCCGGCCGGAAGTGGCCGTACGTTCTTGCTGCCGCCGTAATCACAGGTGTGCTGGCGTTGGCTGCAGTATGGTTCTTTCGGAAAGAAGCACCGACATTCATCTACGCCAGTGAATACGGAGAAAAACGGAACCTGGTACTGCCGGATAGCTCGGAGGTAGTGCTGGCGCCGCATTCCAGCCTGCGTGTAGGCCGGTTCGGGGATAAAAGAGAAGTATGGCTGGAAGGAGAGGCTTATTTCTCCATCCGCCATCAGCCGGGGAAAGCCGTGCCATTCACTGTGCATTCCCGTTCACTGGATATTGATGTGCTGGGCACCAGTTTTAATGTGAACAATTATAACGGCAATACACAGGTGGTGCTGCACAGCGGGAAGGTTTCCCTGCGGCAGGGTGAAAAAGTAGTGGTGATGCGCCCCGGCGAGCTGGTGGAGTTTGAAGCGGAAGCGCAGGAGTACCGGCAGCGGGAGGTAAAACCGGAGCCGTACACCTCATGGGTGAAAGGCATCATGAGCTTTGAGGATACCCGGCTGGACACCGTGGCGCAACGGCTGTACTACCAGTATGGCGTGAACATTGTATTTGAAGATGCCGGCCTCGCCGGTGAACGTTTCAGCGCTACCCTGCCCGAAGCCAACCTGCAGGTGGTGATCACCGCACTGAAAGAAGCCTTCGGCCTGCAGGTGAGAAAAGAAGATAACAACACCTTTGTTTTCTCCCGGATACCGGTAGAATAAAAGGCAACAGGATATAAACGGAAACCTCGGTTACAACAAAATCTGAACTGAACACAAGATCTAAACGAACAACGGCGCCATGAACTGATACATTCCCATTTCATTACCACGTAAACACGTTCTTATGAAACTAAACCTACGCGTTTATTTCACGATCTGCCTGTTATTACCTTTGGGCCTGTCCGCGCAGGAGACGGTGTACGCTGCGGGCCGGCAGGTAAAAATGGAAACATCCGCGGAAGAACCGTCCGGGCCATCCCTGCGCAGCGCGCTGGACAGGCTTGGCAAGCAGCACAGGATCAGCTTTGCATACAACAGCCGCCTGATCGCAGGTAAATCAGTACCCTCTTCCTTCAGCGCCGGAAAACGTTCGCTGGATGCCGTGCTGGATGAAATATTGCCTCCCCTGCAACTGGAATACCGCAGGATCGATGAAGCGCTGTACGTGATCAGGCCCATGCAGCTGCATGAAATTAATATAGCCGTTCCCGTCAAGGGCAGCGTAAAAGACAGTGAAGGCAATCCGCTGCCCGGTGTGACCATACAGGTGAAGGGTACCAGCATTGGTACGGTGTCGCAGCCGGACGGGTCTTTCACCCTCAACGCCCCGGATGCCAATGTTACCCTCATCTTTTCCTTCATCGGTTACGATCCGCAGGAAATACCGCTGCAGGGGAAAACAACGGTGGATGTAGTGATGAGCGCTTCCACCAGCCAGCTTGAGCAGGTAGTGGTGGTAGGGTACGGCACACAGCGCAAACGTGATCTCACCGGTTCCATTGGCAGTGTGCGGGGCGAAGAGATCACCAAACAGCCGGTGAATACCGCTACGCAGGGTATTCAGGGCAAAGTGGCGGGTGTGCAGATCATCAGCTCGGGAGCGCCCGGCTCGCAGCCGCTGGTGCGCGTGCGGGGCACCGGCAGTATGCTGGCGGGAGCAGAACCGTTGTATGTAGTGGATGGTGTGCTGACTAACGACATCCGCAACATCAATACCGCGGATATCGTATCGATGGATATTCTGAAAGATGCATCCTCCGCTGCTATTTACGGCGTGCGGGCGGCAAACGGCGTGGTGATCATCACCACTAAAAGCGGTCGCACAGGAAAAATGGAAGTCAGCTACAATATGACCGCCGGCTTCCGGGAAGTGGCCAATCTGGTGAAGATGGCCAACTCCACACAGTACCTGGATTACCTGGAGGATGCGGCGCCCAACGTTACCATTCCGCCGTACAACGTGTCCACTAACTGGTACGATGCCATTCTGCGGAAAGGCTTTCAGCAAACGCATAACGTTTCCCTCACCGGTGGCAGCGAAAAATTCCTCTATTATTTCAACGCCGGTTTTCTTACGGATGAAGGCATCGTGAACACGAACAAATACGACCGTTTTACCATCCGCTCCAACAACGAATACCGGATTGCGGACAACCTGAAGTTCGTGGCGCAGTTCTCCTATATGACGGCCAAAACGCAGTATGTTGATCTGGCCGGTATCTATACCAACACCTATCGCGCTGCGCCGGTCATACCCGTGCAGCAGAACGGAAAATATGGCAATACGGCTGCATTCGGCAATGTGGGCAATCCCGTATTGACGATCGATAAAAATGACGACCGCCTCAAAGAGAACCGCCTGCAGGGAACGGCATACCTGGAATATTCTCCCTGGAAATCCATCAGGCTGCGCTCCAGCATGAGCGTTAACCAGAGCTTTTACAACAGGCGGAGATACGGTTACCAGTTCCTGAACAACGAATCTACTTTCCTGGTGGCCGGCGGCAATCAGCAACGGACGGAAAGCACGCTGACGCTGGTGCGGGAACAGAACCAGGACTGGATATGGGACAATACGGCCACGTTCCGGCAGCGCTTCGGCGATCACGATCTGACCGTGCTGGCCGGTTATACCGCACAACAGTTTACCGGCGAATACCTTGAAGGCACCCGGAGGAATGTGCCCATGAGCGAAGACCTCTGGTACCTTATTGCAGGAGACCCCAATTCTTCCACCAACACATCGGAAGGTGATAAATATACCCGCGCGTCCATACTGGCCCGGTTGAATTATGCTTATAAGGATAAATACCTGCTCACCGCGTCCTTCAGGAATGATGCCTCTTCCCGCTTCCCTTCGGAGAACAGGAACGGCTATTTCCCTGCAGTCGGGGTGGGCTGGGTACTGTCCCGCGAAGATTTCTTCAGCGGGCAGGAGATCTTTGACTTCCTGAAGCTGCGGGGCAGCTGGGGGCGCATTGGTAACGACAACATCGAATCCAATTTGTACATACTCACGGGCAACACCGGCCAGCTGTATTTCTTCGGCGGTCAGCCTACCCTGGGCACCAGTCTTTCCGATATCAAAGACCGCAATCTTAAATGGGAGACCACCGAAGAATACGATATCGGGCTGGAGTTCACCACCCTGAAACAGCGGCTCACGGGGGAGATCAATTATTACAACAAGCAAACCATTGATGCGCTGGTGGGTGTACGCATCCCCGGCCTGCTCGGTGACCCGGACAATGAGTATATCACCAATGCCGGTTCATTCACCAACAAAGGCTGGGAATTTACCCTGCAATGGAAAGATAAGATCAGTGACGAACTGGACTATACTTTCGGCGGCAACCTCACCTTCAACAAGAATGAAGTGACCGGTCTCAACCAGGGCCAACCGCTGTTCCGCGGCGGTGTAGGCCAGCAGGGAAATATTTCGCAAACCGCCAGTGGCCATCCTATCGGCAGTTTTTATATTTTCGACGCACAGGGCGTTTTCGTCAATCAGGCGGAGATCGATGCCTATGTGAATAAAGACGGGGAAAGAATACAGCCGGATGCCCGGCCCGGCGACCTCCGTTACCGCGATGCGGATGGCGATGGTGCGATCACCAATGCAGACAAGATATTTGCAGGGTCCTATCAGCCCAAATTCTATTACGGCATCAATGCCGGTGTGAATTATAAAAATGTAGACTTCAGCCTGGATTTTTACGGCAATGCAGGCAACCACATCTACAATGGCAAAAAGGCTTTCCGTTACGAGATCACGGATAACGTAGAGGCGGCCTATGCAGACAACCGCTGGAAAGCAGACCGGCCTTCATCCACCGACCCGAGGATACTGGCAGCCAATATGCCCGCATCCACCTATTTCATGGAATCCGGCAGCTTCTTCCGGCTGAATAACATCACGCTGGGATATGCGCTGCCGAAGGATTTGCTCGAAAGGATCAATATGCAACAGGTCCGGATCTATCTCACCTCCCAGAACCTCTTTACCGTAAAGCAGTTCAGCGGTTTCTCGCCGGAGATGATATCATCCAATCCCCGTTCCAATGGTTTCATCTCCACGCAGAACAGCGCCAGTCCGCTTGAAGCAGGTATTGAACTGAATCCTTACCCCACAACCCGCACGTATGCGGTGGGTCTTAATGTTACCTTCTAAAACCAGGTTCATCATGAAAAAGCTCATTATCATCATACCGGTTATCTTCCTGCTTGTCAGTTCCGGCTGCGGCAGGGGCTTCCTGGACGTGCCGCCGCAGGGCAGGGTCACGGAAGAGGAAATACGCACCAACCCGAATGCAGCCACAGATCTGGTGAACGGCGTGTACAATATCATGTGGCTGGGAGGGTTTGGTCCCGATGTGCACGGCCTGCAGTTTGTGGTGATCACCAGCATTGTCAGCGATGATGCGGACAAAGGCAGCACACCGCAGGATTACGGCCCGGCGCTGGAGATCGATAACTTCACATACGGGCCATCCAACCAGAATGTGCAGAACTTCTGGACGGGGTATTACCAGGCCATTGCCAGGGCCAACCAGGCGCTGGACAAGCTGCCGCTCAGTCCCCTCGAAGAAGTGGAGAAGAACAGGCTCATCGGGGAAGTCCGTTTCCTGCGCGGGTACTTTTACTTCAACCTCGTGCGCACCTTCGGTGGTGTGCCGAAGATCGATAAAGTGCCGCTGCCGGAAGATGCCAATTCAGACAGTGTGCAGACGCGCGCTTCGGCAGACGATATCTATGCGCTGATCATCAGCGATCTTCAGTTTGCGGTGGACCATGTGCCGGAAAAGGGTGCCACACCGGTAGGACGCGTCACCAAAGGTGCGGCACAGGGCATGCTGGCTAAAGTGCATATGTACCGGAAGAACTGGCAGCAGGCTTTCGATCTTTCACAGGCCGTCATCAATTCCGGGCTGTATGATACGCTGTCCAGTTATGCAAATATCTGGCGCACACAGGGCGCCAATTCCATTGAATCGATATTTGAAGTACAGACCGGCACCAATGCGGCCTGTGATGCCGCCATACAATTGTACGCCAACTCGCAGGGCATTCGCGCAAGAACAGGCTGGACGGATTTCGGCTTCGGCTTCAACAATCCCACGGCAGATCTCGCCGCGGCATATGAACCGGGAGACAAACGAAAGGATGCCACGATCATCACCATACAGCCCAACGGCACCGTGCTGTGGGACGGGTTCCGGGTGCCATCGAGGGACTCCGTGGAGAACGACCGCTATAATTACAAAGCCTATCACAGCCGTACCCAGGAGCCTTACTGCAACAATCCCGACCGCACACCGAAGAACCTGCGTGTCCTGCGGTATGGCGAGGTATTGCTGATCTACGCCGAAGCCGCGAACGAGCTGGGCAACACCGGCGAAGCCATCGCCAAACTGAATATCATCCGCAGGCGCGCCGGGCTGCCCAATACCACCGCATCCGGACAGGCCGATCTCCGCCAGGCCATCTGGAACGAACGCCGGGTGGAACTGGCTATGGAACATGACCGCTTCTGGGACCTGGTGCGCCAGGGCCGGGCGGGACAGGTCATGCGCGCGCACGGCAAGAATTTTGTGGACGGGAAACATGAGCTGTTCCCCATTCCGCAGGAACAGATACTTTTAAGCAATAATCGCCTGACGCAAAATCCCGGATATAACTGATGAAAAATTTGCTGCTGTACATATGCTTCATCGCCGCATTGCCGGTGCTGGCGCAAAAGAAGAAAAAGGTGCCCCGGCCGCAGCTGGGAGATTCCGCGCTGATCACCCTCGTGCAACAACGGACGTTCGATTACTTCTGGAAGTTCGCGCATCCCGTATCCGGACTGGCCCCCGAGCGCACCATTACGCCCGAAGTGGTGACCACCGGCGGTTCCGGCTTTGGCGTAATGGCCATACTTGCAGGCATTGAGCGCGGTTTTATCACGAGGGATGAAGGATTGGAACGGCTGCTGAAGATCGTCAACTTCCTGCAGAAGGCGGAGCATTATCACGGTATCTGGCCGCACTGGATGGATGGCGCTACCGGTAAAACGATTCCCTTCAGCCGGAAAGATGATGGCGGCGACCTGGTGGAATCAGCATTTATGTTCCAGGGCCTGCTTTGCGTGCGCCAGTATTTCGATAAGGACAATCCAAAGGAGCAGCAGCTCCGCAACAAGATCAACTGGCTGTGGAACGATGCGGAATGGAACTGGTACACCCGCGATGGGCAGGATGTGCTGTACTGGCACTGGTCGCCCAACAACGGATGGAGCATGAACCACCAGGTACGCGGCTGGAATGAATGCCTGATCACCTATGTGCTGGCCGCATCGTCCCCGAACTTTTCCATTTCCCCGCGAGTTTACCACCAGGGCTGGGCCGTGAGCAATCATTTCCTGAACGGCAAAGAATATCTCGGTATAAAACTCCCGCTGGGCTTCGATTACGGCGGGCCGCTCTTCTTTACGCACTACTCCTTCCTTGGGCTGGACCCGCGTGGCCTGAAAGACCGGTATGCGGATTACTGGGAACAGAATACGAATCACACCCTCATCAACCGGCAATATTGCATCAACAACCCCAAAGGTTTCAAGGGATATGGCGCCGATTGCTGGGGCCTCACCGCCAGTGATAACCACGAATTTTACAACGCCCATTCCCCCACAAATGACCTCGGCGTGATCACACCCACAGCGGCGCTTTCCGCTTTCCCGTACACCCCGGAATATTCCATGCAGGCGCTGAAATATTTCTACAACACGGTAGGGGACAGGCTTTGGGGCGAATACGGATTTTACGACGCGTTCAATGAAACGGAAAACTGGTTCGACTACCAGTACCTCGCTATCGACCAGGGCCCGATAGTGGTAATGATAGAAAATTACCGCTCCGGGTTGCTATGGCGGCTTTTCATGAGTTGTCCCGAAATACAGACCGGCCTGAAGCGGCTGGGATTTGAAAGTCCCGCCATCCCTGAATGATAAACGAGCATAAAAAAAAGGTAAAATAATGTACAGTTTTATGCAAACGATTGCATAATTTAGTTGTGAGCTAACACACGTTATGAGATCACTGCTGTTTCTGTTTTTTTTATGGGGTACCTGTCTGCCGGCATCAGCACAACTTGAATTGTGGTATCGCCAGCCGGCGGATAACTGGAACGAGGCCCTGCCGCTTGGCAACGGGCGTATCGGCGCCATGGTCTTCGGCAAATTGCAGGAAGAGGAGTTGCAGCTGAACGAAGCTTTTCTTTGGAGCGGCGGCCCGTGGGATGGCAATAATCCCGGCGCCAAAACGGTATTGCCGCTGGTGCGCGAAGCGCTTTGGAAAGGGGAATATATGAAAGCGGATTCGCTGAGCAGGGAGATGATGGGCCCTTATTCCGCGCGTTATCTCACCCTCGGCAGCCTGCTGCTGCGGAATACGGACCATGTACCGCCACCGCAGGCCTACAAGCGTTCGCTGGATATGAAGACGGCGGTGTCTGCCGTATCCTATACTTTGGATGGCGTGACCTTCACCCGCGAGGCCTTCATCAGTTACCCGGCGCAACTGCTGGTGATACGATGGAAGAGCAGCAAGCCCGGCGCACTCTCCTTTCACGCAGGTTTCAGCAACCCGATGCCCAACAGGATCAGCCCGCGAAATGATGTGCATACCGTGATGTACGGGCAATGCCCCGCTTATGTGCCGCATCGCAATTACGATAAAAGAAAGATCGAATATGACAGCAGCAACGGAACACGTTATGAAGTGCATGTACAGGTGCGGTTGAAAGATGGTTCCAGCCATGCGGATGATGAGGGCTTGCAGATCAGCGATGCCACGGAAGCGGTATTGCTTGTCTCCATAGGCACCAGCTTCGCGGGGCCGTTCCGGAACCCGGCCACGGAGGGTAAAGATGCCGGCAGGGAAGCGCTGCGGCATTTGAGCCGCGCGGGCAGCTACGATGCTTTGCTGCGGGCGCATATAAAAGATCATGCCGCACTTTTTGACCGGGTGCAGCTGGACCTCGGCGGAGATACTGCCGCCCGGCAGCCGACGGACGTGCGACTGAAGGAGTACACGCTGGCGGGCGGGAACCGCGATCCCCAGCTCACCACGCTCCTGTACCAGTACGGCCGCTACCTGATGATTGCGGGATCCAGGAAAGGCGGCCCTGCCATGAATTTGCAGGGACTCTGGAACGATCAGCTGCAGCCGCCATGGGGCTCCAATTACACCACGAACATCAATACGGAAATGAACTACTGGCCGGCGGAAACGGCCAACCTCGCTGAATGCGCGGAACCCTTATTCCGCTTTATTCACCAACTGGCGCAGCATGGCCGTAAAACAGCAACGGTGAATTATGGCATGAAAGGATGGGTGGCGCATCACAATTCCGATATATGGGCCAAGTCTTCACCAGCCGGGGGCTTCGACTGGCGCGACCCCCAGGGTAACCCGCGCTGGGCCGTCTGGCCGATGGCGGGAGCCTGGCTCTGCCGCCACCTCTGGGAGCATTATACCTGCACCGGCAACCGGAAGTTCCTCGCAGATACCGCCTATCCGCTGATGAAAGGGGCTGCGGAGTTTATGCTGGACTGGCTGGTGAAAGATCCGCAGGGCAGTTGGGTGACCAGCCCTTCCACCTCTCCGGAAAACAATTTCCGCGTGAACGGAAAACGCACCGGCACCGTAAGCATTGCCGCCACAATGGACCTCGCGATCATTCATGACCTGTTCAACCGCACCATACAAGCCGCACAGGTACTCCATACAGACGAAGCCTTCCGCAACCGGATGGCCGCCGTGCTGAAAGATCTTTATCCCTTCCGCACCGGCCGGTACGGCCAGCTGCAGGAATGGTCGCAGGACTGGGATGATCCGGAAGATGAACACCGGCATCTCTCTCATCTCTACGGATTATTCCCCGGCAACAGCATCACCCCGCGCAGGGAACCAGCACTATCAGCAGCGGCTAAACGAAGTTTGCTGTTGCGCGGCGATGGCGGCACCGGCTGGTCCAAAGCCTGGAAGATCAACTGGTGGGCCAGGCTGGAGGATGGGGACCATGCCTACAAAATGCTGAACCAGCAGCTTTTTCTCGCTACCATGAACACCAATGGCGGCGGAGGTTCTTACCTGAACCTTCTCGATGCGCACCCGCCTTTCCAGATAGATGGCAACTTCGGCGTTACCTCCGGCATCACGGAAATGCTGCTGCAAAGTCATGATGGCGTTATACACCTGCTGCCCGCTTTACCTTCCGCCTGGCCGGAGGGCAGCGTGAAAGGGCTTAAAGCAAAAGGCGGTTATGAAGTAGATATCGACTGGAAGGATGGCAAGCTGACCAAAGCGGTGATCCGCTCGGCATTATACAATGGCGGTGATGATGTGTTCCGCACAAATGTACCGGTACGCATAACAACGCCTGCCGGAGCAGGGAAAATTGGCAGGCCTTATCGTGATCATGGCTTCTCCGTAAACAGGGAGGTCAGCGACAGCAGCCGGTTACCGGAGCTGCCATTAAAGAAAGTGTACGATTACCCGGTTGCTGTGGCGAAGGGAGTATATGAAATCATTGCAGAATGAAAGTATGGTCTACGATAAAGCGCTTGCCCGCATGGCTGCTGCCTGTTACCGCCACGATGCTGATGGCTGCGGAACCCGCCCCTGCGACATATCCACCGCAGGCGCGCATGCATGCAACTTCCGATCTGCGGCGGAATGACGACTGGCTGCAAAAAGCGCTTACCGCCAGGAAGGCCGACATCGGCACCAAAGCAGCATGGGCCATGCAACAGGCGCCTGTTACCATCACGGCCTCCCGCTGTGAGCGCAGCGCGGGCGGATTACATGATTTTTATTCTGAAGGTGATTACTGGTGGCCTGATCCTGCGCATCCGGACAGTCCATACGTGCAGCGCGACGGGCAGACCAATCCGCAGAACTTCGTGGCGCACCGCCAGGCCATGGTGCGGTTCAGCAGGATAACCGGGGCGCTGGCCGCAGCATATGTCGCCGGAGGCGATAAAAAATATCTGCATCACGCACTGGCGCATGTTAACGCCTGGTTCGTGCATCCCGCTACCCGTATGAACCCTCACCTGCTGTACGCACAGGCGATCAAAGGAAGGGTAACGGGCCGGGGCATCGGCATCATCGATACGATACATCTGCTGGAAATTGTACAGGCATTGCGCATCATGGAGAAAGCCGGCATCGTTCCGCCGCGGGAGCTGGAAGCGATAAAAGACTGGTTCCGTGCGTATCTCGAATGGATGACAACACATCCTTACGGCCTGGCGGAAATGAATGCCGCCAACAACCACGGCACCTGCTGGGTGATGCAGGTAGCGGCTTTTGCGGCCTTCCTGCAGGATAGGGAATGGACGGATTTTTGCGCCCGCCGCTACAAGGAAGTGCTGCTGCCGAAACAGATGGCGGAGGATGGCAGCTTTCCGCTGGAGCTGCGCCGTACAAAACCATATGGCTATGCGCTTTTCAACCTGGACGCGATGGCGGCTATCTGCCAGATACTGGGTTTGTGGGACTATACAGGGGCTGAAGGGAAGTCCATACAAAAAGGCATGCAGTGGATGTATCCCTATGTGGAAGATAAAGGGAAATGGCCTTTTGCAAAAGATGTGATGTATTGGGAAGAGTGGCCGGTAGCACATCCGTTCCTGCTGTTTGGAGCGGCAGCGTATGGCAATAACGATTATTTCAGGTTATGGCAGCGGCTGGATCATGATCCGCAGGTGGAAGAAGTATTGAGGAATCTGCCGGTACGCAATCCTGAAATATGGATGATCAATTAAGGATATACTGTAGACGTGGAATATGATAAGGCCGGTCTCGTCTGAGCCGGCATCTTTTTTTACAATTCCTCCGCCAGGCGTTGGGCCCTTTCATAAGTATCCCCTGCTTCGGCCGGGATCTTGTCCAGCCAGTTGCGGCACTGATCTTTTTTATCTTCCCTGAAATAGCTCAGGGCAATGTAAAAGGCTGCGTCATATTTGAATACGGATTCGCCGTTGTAGATGATCTCCAGGTCTGCCCGGGCGTAATCATGTTTTTTGTTCTCCAGGTAAGCGAGGCCGCGGTAATAGATGGCAAAAGCATCTTCCGGATGATGTTCGATGACTTTATTCAGATCATCGATAGCCTGCTGGTAGCGGCCGCTGTTGAAATGCACGGATGCGCTTTGCAGCAGGGGATCAGATTCTCCCCCGCGTTCCGCCGGGGACACCATTTCCTGCACACCGAACTGGCGGTACACATCCTGCTGCCAGGGGCTCCAGAATAACACGACGGCAATGACGGCTGCAATGGACGCAGCGGCGATATAATAACGGCGCAATGGCACTCTTTTCGCTTCCCGGAAGTGCTGGCGTTGCTGCTGAAGGGTCTGTTGCAGCGCTTCCCGCTGCGGATCATCCTGCAGGGACTGGCGCAGGGAATCCTGTACTTCCGCGTATTGCTGTACAGCATCCCGCAACGCCGGCTCCACCAGCATCCGGGTTTCAAATGCCGTTCTGGCTTCGCCGGACATTTCTCCGGAGAGATAACGCTCTATCAGTTCATAATCGATGTCGTTCATGTCAATCCCCATTTTGAAAGGTTTTCTTTAATAGCGGCAACCAGCGAAGCCATGCATTCGGATTTCTTTTTACGCAGATACCCGTATGTTACACCCAGCGCTGCGGCGATCTCCTCCTGCGGCTTGTCTGTCAGCGACAGTGTGATGATCTCTTTGCAGCGCTCGCCCATCTGTTCCAGCATGGTCCGGAATAACCGTGCCTTTTCATTGTCGGCCCAAGTCTTTTCCGCATCCCGGAAGCTGTCTTCGCCTATATCAAATTGCTCATCGATGTCTTTTGTTACCCCCTGCCGGCCTTTTTTCTTCAGTTCATTGAGCCACTTGCGTTTGCACACCATCAGCAGGAACGGTTCGAAAGGGCAGGTCAGCTGCAGCCCCTTGTATTTCGCCTGGTTGTAAATATCAACCAGTGATTCCTGGAAAATATCTGCCGCATCATCCGCTGTACCGTTGTTTTGCAGGATGTAATATTTCACTTTGCCGGCAAAGCGCTGATATATCTCGGCCACCGTCTGCGTGTCGTTTTTCAGCAGGGCCTGAACGTAATGTTGATCTGCGTGGATATTGTGGGTGGACATACAGGTTTAAAGATATTAAAATCCGGGGTAACAAATGGAGCGCTTTGTTTATCATCTTGTTGTAAAAAGATATATATTCAGTGAATATATCCTAAATACCTTTTTATGTTGAGAAAAATATGGGCAGGTTGTTTGTGGATGATCAGCCTCCACGCTGCAGCACAACAGCGTCCGGCTCCGGATACGATTCCCGCTGTGATAAATATAGCACAAGAAGAGAACAGGGCTGCACTGAAGGCGGAATTGCGCCCCCTGCGCCAGATTGCCGGAGCGCCGGAGGCATTTTACTCCTACTACTGGGAATTTGGCGATGGTACGTTCAGCTTCGCTCCGCAACCGGAGCATCACTATAAGGATACCGGTACTTACGATATCCGCTTGTATGCCACCAATAATTATGATGATGGCAAAGCGCCCAAAAGCAAGCCCCGGCGCATCAAAGTGAAAAAGACGCTGTATGCCGCAACGGAACAGCCCTCTTCCTTTTTTGCCGCATCGGATATGCTGGCCATGAAGATCAACCGGATGCCGAAACCGGGGGAGGAGATCGTTACGATCGTCGGTTACCGCCATCCCGGCGGAGCGGGGAGCATGAGCGGATCGCTGCTGCTCTTCTATAACGAGAAACAGTTCTCCAGCAAGAATTTCGCGCTGCTGGAAGAACGCGCGCATTACAATGAAAGAAAATTCAAAGCCGATTCCGTACTGGCCATGGCGCCTTCGGATGAACTGTATCTGCCGCTGGCCGGTCCAAATGCCGATCCCTGGATAGATCCGGTGCGGAAGACCGCTGTGTCCGCATTGCTGGCGGAAAAGAAGGCCCTGTTCCGGGAACAGCATGCCTGGCGGGTGGAAAACCTCAACGCAGGCGAAGAGAAATTTCTCTTCCTCTCGCTGGAAACCACACCGGAAATGATAAAGGATACCAACGCGGTAGTGACTATCAGCGGCATGTTCATACCGGATGATCCGCTGCTGCCATTATCCCGGTACGACCTGGAAATGCAGATCGTCGCCTCCCACGATCCCAACCGGATACAGCTCAGGAACCGCAGGATGAACTATCGCTTTGTCAGCAAACAGCGGGAGCTTTCCTACAAAGTGCAGTTTCAGAACACCGGTAAAGGTCCCGCCAGCAAAGTAGCTATTGGCATTGCCGTACCCGGGATGCTGAACGGCCAGTCGCTTGAGGTTACCGACTATTCTCCGCGCTGTGTCATGTGCGATTCCGCTTATGAGCGCCAAAGCTGCCTGGATACGATCGTGCGGCAGGACAGTATCTTTTTTGTCTTCAATAACATCTATCTGAAAGGCGTAAAGCAGGAAGGCGTGGCGGACCCTGATTCCACAAAAGGATTTATCAAATACAAGGTGCGCTTCGGCGAAGAGCTGAAGAAATTGCCGTTCTCCACCCAGGCGGCTATTGTGTTTGACAGCAATGAACCGGTGATCACCAATCGCTCCAGGGGGTATTTCAAACCCGGCTTGTCCCCGGGCCTGATCATCGGGTATGGAAAAGGATTTGCCAAAACGGAGCTGCCCCTGGGCATACCGGCCGGCACCGTGGGGGTAAGCGTATCCGCCTACGCACCCTATAAGCCTTACTTTCAGGCGGAATTGTATCTCGGTGTGCCGCAACGGCGGGAATCGCTGACGGATTTTTCGCGCGATCAGCGGGATACCGCCATCGATGGAGCAAGATACATCGTACAGTCGCGGGAGTTATACGAAAAGGTCACACGGTTGAGTATGGACGTGGTGCCGCTGCAGCTGCGCTATAATGTGAAAAGCTGGCTGGGCCTGGGTGCAGGCATGATGGCGAGTGTGCTGGTGTCGGAGAAAGTGGAAGAAAGAAAGGTCATCACCGCGCAACCCATTCCGGATACTAACCCGCCGCGGCAGTTCGAGAGCCTGGAGAAAGGGCGCAGCGACAACTTCATTTCCTGGGACGGCGCTTTATTTGCCGATGTGAACCTCGGCATGGTCCGTGCAGGCCCTTCGCTGGGCTTGCGTTTGATACAATATTTCAAGGAGCCGCAGCAGCGGCTGTTCATCTATGGCATCTGGAGATTTTAGCTATCTTTAAGATGGCATGATCCATACCTGTAAAGCATTATTTATCCTGCTGTTATGCCTGCCTGCATTTGTGCATGCGGACCGTATAGCAACCAACAAGACCGCTGCACCGCAAACGGACAGCATGGCCATGCCCGCAGCGTTGCTGCAGCGGCTGGATACGCTGCGGAAGGAAGATAATTTGGAAGAATGGATCTTCGTTAATCTCGACTATGCCGCTGAAGAGCCGGTAACCCGTTTGCCTTTCCTGATGAGCCTTCAGCAGCGCGCCTGGCGTACGCCGGAAAACGGATTTGAAAGGGCTGCCTGGCTGGATATGCTCACCTATCAGGGCTATTATCAACTCTACACCGGCAATATACTGCCCTCTATCACCGCGTATGAAGCAGCGTACCGGTACTATAATGAATCACCCATAACGGAAACGGATGTGCTGGAATATATCCTCAAACCGCTCGGTAACAACTACACCCGGCTTGGGGACTATGAGCGCGCATCTTTTATCCATTCAAAGATGATCGCCATCGCGCAGGAGCGGAATGATGTGCGGCAGGTCGCCGCGGCATATGGCAACCTGGCCGTAGCGGAGCAAATGCGGGAGCAGTACGGAGAAGCGCTGCAGCACGCCTTTAAAGGACTGGTGCATGCACAGGTGCCGGGGCTTTTGCATTCCACCATCGCGGACGTATATCTGCAGATGGGAAAAACAGACAGCGCGGCGCTGCATGCTGCATCGGCAGTACGTCTGCTGAAGCGGGGAAAGGGAGAGAATGCCGGCTACTGGCTTGCGTCCGCCTTGCAGGTATCCGGTGATATTGCGTATAGTCAGCAACGTTATCGAGCCGCTGATGTGTATTTCCGGAAAGCATCGGCGGTGATGGACAAATATTATCCCGGTGCCAGAAACAGGGAGAAGGCAAGACTGCTGGTAAAGATGGGCCGTAACGACCTGCGTTACAAAACATCCACCCCGCATTTTGACAAGGCCATCGCCCTGCTTGTGCCCGGTGTTGGCGGCTGGCCGCGCGAAAACCAGCTGTACGGGGAATTCACGCTCGCTGATGCGCTGGAAGGAAAGGCGGACGCCGCCCTGCTGATGCGGGAAGACACGGCTTTGAAGAACGTAACCGTTCCCCGGCTGGAAGATGCGCTGAAAGGGTATATGCTGATCTTTTCCGTGGAACAGCGCCTGCGCCGCGAGTTTTTCAGCCGGACTACACGCCTGCTGCATCAGCGCCACAGCCGTGCTTTATCAGAGAAAGCCATGAACGTTGCCTACCGTTTGTGGGAGCGCACCGGCGACGCCAAATACACCGGCCTGATGCTGGAGATCATGGAACGCAGCAAGGCGCAGGTATTGCTGGAAGAGCTGCAATCCAACATGCAGAACAGCCGCCTGACCCTGAAGGATACTTTGCTGGACAAACAGCGCCGGCTGCAGCAGGCCATTGCGTATTACGACCGGGAACTGGCTTTGCAGGACGATGCGAATGCCCGCAAACAAAGCGCTGCACTGGCATATGAACTTTCTCTCGTACAGGAGCAATTGAAAGAAAAATACCCCGCTTATTTCGGGAAAGATGCACAGGCAAAGCCTTTCCGCCCGGAAGACCTCCCGGAAGGCCTCATCGCCAAAAGCTTTTTCTCCGGTGACGAACATCTGTATATCATCGACCTGCAACGCAGTGGTATACGCTCCGTCAGAAGGCTTGCCGGTGGTGCGGAAAAACAGGCGGCGCTGCGGTCTTTCGTCGAACGCTATTTCCATAACGGCCCGCAGGCCATGCAGAATGATCCCCGCGCATACTATCACGATGCGTACCGGATCTTCAGCTGGTTATGGAACGATACCGTCGCCGCAAAGCAGTACCTGCTGGTGCCTGACGGCAGGCTGGGATATATCCCTTTCGATGCCCTGCCGACCGATAGTATATATCGCCGGGATGTGGCGCAATGGCCCTTCCTGCTAAAAAAAGCGGCAACCGGTCTGGCATATTCACTGCAAACCTGGTGGCAGCAACAACAGCAGGTGAGCACAGCACAGGGAATTACCGGGTTCTTTATTTCCAAAGCGGCCGGAGGCACGGAGTTGCCGGCTGTTGCACAGGAATATGAAGCCGTACAACGCCGGATGAAAGGCCGGTATTTCCGCAACGAAGCGGCCACGCTGGCAGTGTTCCGGGAGCAGCTGGGCAATGGCGGCATCCTGCATCTCAGCACGCATGCCGCTTTGCTGGGTGATCAGCAGTTGCCGGCTATTCAGCTGGCGGACGGGCCATTCTTCCTGTTCGAATTGTATGCCCGGCGGTTTCACCCCGGCCTGATCATGCTGAGCGCCTGCAGAACAGGGCAGGGCATGCTTGCGGAAGGGGAAGGGATCATCAGCCTTGCCAGGGAGTTCACGGCATCAGGCGCTACAGGTATCGTAGCCGGACTATGGAATGTGCATGATGCCGCAGCAGCCAAACTTACGGGTGACTTTTACGAACAGCTGCCGGACGCAGAAAGCCCCATGATGGCGCTGCATCAGGCAAAGCTCGAATGGCTGGGAAATAAAGACACGAAGCAACAGTTAAAGCTGCCTTATTATTGGGCGGCGCTGACCTATATCGGTCATCATCATGCGGTAGCGGTGGAAAAGCCCGGCGGCGGCAGGGCCTGGTATTGGTTTGTGCTCTTGACAGTTGCAGGTCTTGTAATGCTGTATGTCCGGATCAGGCGTAAATAGTTACTTCCCGATGGACTGCGGGTGGATCTCTTCCACCAGGCGGAACAGGATATCCCGCAACACCTCCGTATCCTGCTCTCCGATGATCCCTGTATAATATTGCTGGATCTCTTCCACCCGTTCGTAGGCATCGATCAGGAGCTGCTTGCCTTTATCCGTCAGGCAGATCACCGTAGCGCGGTTATCCGTTTCATGTTTACGGGTATAGATGAAGCCCGTTGCCACAAGGTTTTTCACCACCTTGCTCATCGCCTGCTTGGTGATCCTGGCTTTTTTCGCGAGCTCGTTATTGATGGTGCCCTCGGGGGAAATATTGGCCAGCAGCACCATGTCCCCGATCTTGAAATCCTTGTAGCCCGCAAGCTGCAGTTTTTCTGTCAGGCGGGCATCGATATCCTTTTTAACAAGACTTAATAACCTGATGAGCAATCGCGGCCTGTTGCCCAGCACTTCGTGGAATTTTTTATCTAGCGCTGTATCTGTCATAATTGAATTGGTTTGTAAATATGCTGACCGCTCTAAAATAGCCCTTTTGTCATGGAAATTTATGCTTTTTTGCTTGTATGGTCAGTTTGGATGTCTGTTTTGACGGTGTTGAAAAGCCCGGCGCGGCTGCGTCGGGCTTCATGTATAGCTTTATCCGGGCCAAGGCATTACGACAGCTCCCGCCGCTACTTGCCTGTAGATTTTGCGATTCCCATTTCCAGCCCGCGCAATTCCGCCAGTCCGCGTAAACGCCCGATGGCGCTGTAGCCGGGGTTCGTTTTTTTGTGGAGGTCGTCCAGCATCTGATGGCCGTGATCGGGGCGCATGGGAATGGATATATTTCGTTTATTCATTACCGTTAGAATGCTCTTCACCACAGCAAACATATCTACATCACCTTCCAGGTGGTTGGCTTCATAGAAGTTGCCCAGGGCATCGCGTTTGGTGGCGCGGAGGTGAATGAAATGGATGTGATCGCCGAGGCGTTCCACCATACCGGGCAGGTCGTTATCTTCCCTTACACCGTAAGAGCCGGTGCAGAAGCAAAGGCCGTTTGCGGGTGAGGGGGCGGTCGCCAGCAGTTCGCGGGCATCCTGTTCGGTGCTGACCACTCTGGGCAGGCCAAGAATGGGGAAGGGGGGATCATCCGGGTGGATAGCCAGTTTTATGCCCACTTCTTCTGCTACCGGCACGATCTGCTGCAGGAAATAGAAGAGGTGCAGTTTCAGTTTGATGGCGTCGATATCCTTGTATTTGTCCAGCGCAGCCTGGAACTGTTCCAGCGTGAAGCTTTCTTCGGAGCCGGGCAAGCCGGCGATGATATTTCTTTGCAGCAGCACTTTCTCTTCATCCGTCATACTATCGAATTGCTCTTTGGCGCGGGATATCTCTGCTTCAGGATAGTCATTTTCCGCACCCGGTCTTTGCAGCATGAAGAGGTCGAATGCCATGAACTGCGCTTTGTCGAACCGCAATGCCTTTGAGCCGTCTTCCACGGTGTAGGCAAGGTCTGTACGCGTCCAGTCCAGCACCGGCATGAAGTTGTACGTTACGGTATAAATGCCGCAGGCAGCGAGGTTGCGCAGGCTTTGCTGATAATTTTTGATATAATCCTTGAACCTGCCGGTCTGCGTTTTGATATCCTCGTGTACCGGCACACTTTCCACGACAGACCAGGTAAGGCCCGCGGCTTCGATCTCCTGTTTGCGTTGCAGGATGTCCTCTTTCGTCCACACCACACCGTTAGGGACATGATGCAGTGCGGTAACGATCCCCGTTGCACCGGCCTGCCGGATGTCTGACAGGCTTACCGGGTCTTTTGGACCGAACCAGCGCCAGGTCTGCTCCATTCTCATCATACTTGGAAATTTTAAATTGTCCCCAAAAATAGAATCAAAACCCAGATATGCAAACATCTTCCCGGAAAATTATAAGTGTCAGGATATTTGCGCCGGGAGCCGCTGTGCTTCGGGAATGCGGTGGAGCGTCAGCGTATTTTATGCTGTGGGGGCCTGTATCAGCATGACCATTAAATCCATCACATTGGTGTTGGTAGGGCCGGTTTTGAGGTGCGTACCCGTTTTTTCAAAGAAATGATAGGCATCGTTACGCTCCAGGTAGGGCAAAGGATCTGGTGCGGAGGCCATGATCCCGGCATTGACGACAGCCCCTGCTGAATCTGTAGGCCC
Organism: Chitinophaga sp. XS-30; assembly: GCF_008086345.1. Lineage (NCBI taxonomy): Bacteria > Pseudomonadati > Bacteroidota > Chitinophagia > Chitinophagales > Chitinophagaceae > Chitinophaga > Chitinophaga sp. XS-30. Next base: position 1,942,013 of record NZ_CP043006.1, read on the forward strand.
GTCGATACCATCCGTTCCGGCGGAAAGGAAAGTGATATGGGGCATATCTCTGAGCGCGATGCCTGCCGCCAGTGCGAGTTCCTGGTTGCGACCGCCCAGTCCGCTGCCTTTCACGATCACGGTGCTTTCTCCCCCGGCCAGCAGGCAGGCGGGATAAGGGCCCTGGTAATCCATGGCCTGTTGCGCGAGCGAGGCGCCCAGCGCGCGGGCATCGCCGGTAGCGGAATCGGTCAGTATCCGGGTATGGTAACCCAGTGCTGCTGCATGGTCTTTGGCGGCTTCCAGCGCCAGGGTATTGCTGGCCGCCATCGTGTAACAGGAATGCGCACACGCCGGATCACCGGGTTTGAGCGTCTCCGGAATGGCGCCCGTCAGTCCCTGTTCCAGGTGTTGCCGCAGGCCTTCAGGCAGATCGGCCGTCAACCGGTATTTTTCCAGGATACCCCAGGCTTCCGCGAAAGTGGACGGATCGGGAACGGTGGGGCCGGAACCGATCACGGCCGGATCGTTGCCGGTGACATCGGACAGGATGATAGTGAATACGCGGACGGGATAGGCATGCCGCAGCAGCTGCCCGCCCTTTACCTGTGAGAGATGTTTGCGCACGGTGTTCATCTCCCGGATGTCCGCGCCGCTTTTCAGCAGCGCGTCAAATAACTGCCGGACCTCCGCCAGGGAAGAGCCGGGCGGAACATCGGCCATCAGGGAAGAAGCGCCGCCGGATAAAAGGAAAAGGATAATGGTTTCCCCGGATGAAGTTGCGCCCTCTGCCGGAAGGCCGGCGCTGAACTTTGTTCCGGCGACCAATTCCAGCAACATGGCGGTAGCCCGGAGACTGTCATCATCCGGCACCGGATGCGAGGCCTGTATCTGCCGGACCTTTTGCAGGGGAAGCGGCGGCTGCCGGTTGGTGATCACCAGTCCGCCCATGATCTTTTCTCCCCGGATGCGCTCGGCTTCCAGCGCCATGGCCGCAGCGGCTTTTCCCGCGCCGGTCACTATAATGCGCGCATGCTCCGGGATAAGCCCGGATTCCAGGCTGTTGCGCATGAATTGCTGCGGCTGCACCGCAGCAACAGCATGCCGGAATATTGCTGCAGCGTGCTGTATCGGTAATTCCATCAGGGTTGACTGGCTTTACGGGCTTCTTTTTTATCCTGTTTGCGGTCCATTTTTTCCTCCAGTTGTGCCTTCTTCTTCATTTCCCAATCATTCCATTTTTTATACTGGGTGGGGGAGAGCACGCTTTTGAAGCGGTCGTTGCGTTCGGAATTGAGCGTCTGTTCAGCCTGCATCTGTTCGCGCGGGCTCAGTTTGGGGTTCTTGCGGGCTTCATCGCGGCGGCGGGCTATATCCTCGTTGATCTCGTATATCTTTTTGCTCTGCTCTTTCGTAAGGTCCAGTTCCCGGTAGAGCTTGTCGCTCAGCTTGTCCGCCTTTCCGGCAGCGTCCCATCGGGCTTTCTTCGGCTTTACGGCAACATCCTGCGCCTGCAGGCTGAATGCTGCGAATAGCAGGAAGAGCATCATCCATGTCTTTTTTTCCATAACAATCAGATTATTGGTTTTCCATTGGCCTCACTACCACTCACCGGGTTCGCCCGTTGCCGGGAACTTTGTCCGGCGCATCCTTTGCCGCAAGTATCATACCGCTCGTAAAATTTATACGAAAATAGTATATGATGCGATCAATGTTTTGGTAAATTTAACACTTGTTGCCGGAATGCCGGTAAACCAGATCTAAATCCAAATCTAAACCTGGTAGGGCTGAGAAAAACATTGGCCGCCAATATCTAATTCAAAAAAACCGAACATGAGATCAAAATCGTTGATGCAACGCTGTCTGTTCCGGATAACGCGTTTGCAGGCCCGGGCCTGCGGTGTTATCGGACTATTGCTGGCAGGAATGGGCGTTTCCGCCCAGGAAACCTGGCCGGTCAATGGCGTAGCGAACCCGCGCGAAGGCTGTTATGCCTTCACCCATGCCACCCTGGTAAAAGATGCACAGACCACACTTTCCAATGCCACCCTGGTGATCCGTGACGGCAGGATCACTGCAGCCGGCACAGGCGCAGCTATCCCGAAAGATGCCGTGGTGATCGATTGTACCGGCAAATATATTTATCCTTCCTTCCTGGATATTTACAGCGACTACGGGATGCCTTCCACTCCCCCGCGGACCTTCGGCGGAAGAAACAGCTCCGGCCCTCAGTTCCTTTCCGCCACCAAAGGCGCCTATAACTGGAATCAGGCCATCAAAAGCGAAGTGAATGCCGTGCAGCTTTTCGGCGCAGATGAAAATAAAGCCAAAACCCTCCGCGAACAGGGCTTCGGGACCGTGCTTACGCATCAGGCCGATGGTATCGCCCGCGGCACCGGCGCACTGGTGAGCCTGGCTGCGGAAAGAGAGAACAAAACAGTGCTGCGCGACAGGGTTTCGGCACATTATTCCTTTGACAAAGGTTCTTCCTCGCAGGACTATCCCAGTTCGCTCATGGGCACCATCGCATTACTGCGTCAGCAATACCTGGATGCGCAGTGGTACAAATCAAAACCCGCTGAGGAAGGACTGAACATCAGCCTGCAGGCCTGGAACGACAATCAGCAATACGTACAGGTCTTTGAAGCCAATGATAAATGGAACGCCCTGCGGGCGGACAAGATCGGAGATGAATTTGGCGTGCAGTATGTGATCAAGGGCAATGGCACCGAATACCAGCGCCTGGCTGAAATGGCCGCCACGAAAGCGGCCTTCATCCTGCCGCTGAACTTTCCCGCAGCGATGGATGTGGAAGACCCCAACGATGCCCGTTTCGTAGCGCTGGCCGATATGAAACACTGGGAAATGGCTCCTTCAGCCCCTGCCGCTTTTGAAAAGGCCAATATCCCTTTCTGCCTGACGGCAGCGGACCTCCGCGATACCAAACAATTCCTCACCAACCTGCGCAAAGCGCTGGAATATGGCCTGAGCGAAGAAAAAGCCCTGGAAGCGCTGACCCAAACGCCGGCCACATTGCTGAAAGTCTACAATGAAGTAGGCAGCCTCGATGCCGGCAAACTCGCCAACTTCCTCATCACCTCCGGCCCGGTATTCGAAAAACAAACCGTTTTTTACCAGAACTGGGTGCAGGGGAACCCCTATATCCTGAAAAGAGAAGGCTGGACGGACCTGAGAGGCTCGTATAATATCGTGGTCTCCGCGCCCGGCAGTTCCACTACTTATCCGGTAGAAGTAAAAGGGACGCCAACCGCACTTTCCCTTGTTAATAAAGACACGATTGCCGGTAAAATAGAAGTATCCGGACAATTGATCACACTGGTGATCAATCTGACGAAAGATAACAAGCAACAGGTACGCCTCAGCGGCGTGATCAGCCAGGCGCCGGGAACGGTGCCGTGCTGGGAAGGTTCGGGGCTGGACCGTAACGGCAAGCCTGTTAACTGGAAAGCCGCCTTCGTCAAAGCGTTTGAGCCGAAAGCGGACAGCGCCAAAAAGGAAACAACACCGGATATCGGTAACATGTATTATCCTTTCTCCGGTTACGGCTATGAAAAGTTGCCGGCACAGGAAGACCTTCTTATCCGTAATGCCACGGTATGGACCAATGAGCAGGAAGGTAAACTGGAAGGAACGGACGTACTGGTGCGCAACGGCAGGATCGCGCAGATAGGCAAAGGCCTCTCCGCCGGTAAAGCCCGGGTGATAGACGGTACGGGCAAGCACCTGACACCCGGCCTGCTGGATGAACATTCGCATATCGCCATTTCCCGCGGTGTGAATGAAGGTACCCAGTCGGTCACCTCCGAAGTACGTATTGCCGATGTGATCAATCCGGATGATGTGAATATCTACCGACAGTTGAGCGGCGGCGTTACCGCCTCCCATCTGCTGCACGGCTCTGCCAATACCATCGGCGGCCAGTCACAGCTCATCAAGTTGCGTTGGGGCGCCAATGCAGAGCAGCTGAAATTCGGGAACCAGGATGGCTTCATCAAGTTTGCACTGGGAGAGAACGTGAAGCAATCCAACTGGGGAGATCGCCAGCGGGTGCGTTTCCCGCAAACCCGCATGGGCGTTGAGCAGGTATTGGTAGATGCATTTACCCGCGCAAAGGATTACGAAAAAGCCGGCAGCAACAAGCGCCGTGACCTGGAGCTGGAGGCGCTCGTGGAAATACTGAATAAAAAACGTTTCATCACCTGTCACTCCTATGTGCAAAGCGAGATCAATATGCTCCTGAAAGTGGGGGACCGTTTCGGCTTCACCGTTAATACCTTCACCCATATCCTGGAAGGGTACAAGGTGGCGGACAAGATGAAAGCGCATGGGGCCGGAGCATCCACGTTCGCGGACTGGTGGGCCTATAAAATGGAAGTGATAGACGCCATCCCGCAGAACGCTTCCATCATGCAACGTGTAGGCCTTACCGTAGCCATCAATTCGGATGACGCGGAAATGGCGCGCCGCCTGAACCAGGAAGCGGCAAAAAGTGTAAAATATGGTGGAATGAATGAAGAAGATGCTTTGAAGATGGTGACCCTCAACCCTGCAAAACTCCTGCATGTGGCGGACCGCATCGGCAGCATCAAAACCGGCAAGGATGCAGACATCGTGCTATGGAGCGATCATCCGCTCAGCATCTATGCCAAAGCGGAAAAAACGATCGTGGACGGTATCGTATATTTCGATATGGAAAAAGATATGGAGCTGCGGACCCGCATCGCCGCGGAACGCAACCGGCTCATGGATAAAATGCTCGGGGAGAAGAAAAAAGGCGCTCCCACCCAAAAACCTGTTCCAAGCCGCGAGGAGATCTATCATTGTGAAGACCTGCAGGGCGGTCATCAGCATCATATCCTGCACGACGTAGAACAGGAAGGATAATAACCAGCAAAATCGCATCAACATGAAAAAACTCATTTTATATATACTCGGTTTCACCGCCTGCAGCATCCGTCTCTCCGCCCAGGAAACCATCTACCCGGCAAAGCCGCAGGAGGGCAGGACCTATCTGCGTAATGCCACCATTCACATCGGGAACGGTCAGGTGATCAGCAATGGGATCATCGCTTTCGAGAAAGGCAGGATCATTGCCGTGGGCAGCGATGTACCGGTGCCGCAAGGCGACGTGAAGGTCTTCGATCTGAAAGGGGAGCATGTGTACCCCGGCCTCATCGTACCGGAAAGTAACCTTGGTCTCACTGAAGTAGAAGCCGTGCGTTCCACGAACGATTACAACGAGGTGGGAGAGATCAACCCCTCCGTCCGCTCCATCATTTCCTACAATACGGATTCCAAAGTGATCGCGACACTGCGCTCCAATGGCATTCTGCTGGCGCAGGTAGTGCCGCAGGGCGGCCTGCTGAGCGGCAGTTCTTCCGTGGTGCAGCTTGATGCATGGAACTGGGAAGATGCGGCGTACAAGACCGATAACGGCATCCATTTCAATATGCCCCGTCTCATGGCCAGGGGCAATCCATTCGGTGCTTCTGCCGCCGGTCCCGCCAGCGATGCGGTAAAAGCCGCGATGGAAAGGATCGCGGAGGTAAAGGAATTTTTCCGGGAAGCCAGGGCGTACCTTGCCGAAAGCAGTCACAAGACCACCAACCTGAAATATGAGGCCGTAAAAGGATTGTTCGACAACTCGCAGAAACTTTTCATTCACTGCGACCTGGTGAAGGAAATGCTGGTGGCAGCGGATATTGCCCGGGAGTTCAGCTTTGACGTGGTGATCGTTGGCGGCACCGATGCCTGGATGATCACGGACCTGCTGAAGCAGCAGAACATCCCCGTCATCCTCAATCAGCCGCACAGCCTGCCCGTTATGCAGGATGATGATGTGGACCAACCCTACAAAACCGCAGCCATGCTGCAGAAAGCCGGCATATTGTTCTGCATCGGCAACGAGGGTTTCTGGCAGCAGCGCAACCTGCCGTTCAATGCCGGCACTGCCGGCGCTTACGGTCTGGGCAAAGAGGAAGCTTTGAGCGCCATTACACTGAATGCGGCGAAAATACTCGGCATCGCGGATAAAACGGGCTCGCTGGAAGTGGGGAAAGACGCGAACATCGTGGTAAGTACCGGCGATATACTGGATATGCGGTCCAGCGTGATCACCCGCGCGTTTATCCAGGGGCGCAGCGTTAGCCTGGAAGACAAGCACAAGCAGCTGTACGAACGATACAAATACAAATATGATCTGAACTGATAACCTGTTGTAAACGAGACCATAGCGGGGCTGTATCCAGGTACAGTCCCGTTTTTTTTACAGCAGCAGCATCTCTCCTGACATACCCTTGTCACCCGCCCGCCTCACATTTGTAGAAAAAAAGATGAAAGTGAGGATAACCACCACCCGCCTGTTCGGCCTTCCCGAGATATCCGTGGAGGAAGTGCGTAGCCGTCTGCAACAGTCAGATTTTTATACTTACGACAATACGCCCGTCTCCAGCTACCGCCGCCACCACCTTCCCGGCGCCAAACATCTGGACCCCGGAGATTATTCCGCCAGTGATCTGGCGCCCGACAAAAATGCCACCCTGGTGTTCTATTGCACCGATGCCCTTTGCGGCGCCGGGCCTTATGCCGCAAAGCGGGCCAGGAACATGGGGTTTGAGCATGTGTACGTGATGACAGCGGGGATGGCCGTCTGGCTCCGGAAGGGATACCCGGTGGAACAGGAAGACAGGCAGGGGATGAAAACCGCATAAAAAAAGGGTGCATCAAGCTATTGATACACCCCTTCAGGAGAATGCGATGGTATTTTACACGACTCTCACCAGGAAATAATTTTTCTTTCCCTTCTGGAAAAGAATGGTTTTCCCGATGATCAGCGCTTCATTGTTGATCGGCAGGTCGATTGCAGCAATTTTGTTGCCGTTCATGCTGACGCCGTTGGCCTGGATGGTTTTGCGGGCTTCGCCCTTGCTGGGGAAAATGCCCGTGTCCGCCAGGAAGCTTACCACATCTTTCCCCGCGGCAATGTCTGCAGCGCTGACCTCAAACTGGGGAACGCCGGCCATTACTTTCAGCAGTTGTTCTTCGGAAAGGGATTTCAGCGTTTCCACGGAGGCGTTGCCGAAGAGTATTTGTGATGTTTTGATGGCAAATTCATATTCGGCCTCACCGTGAATGAAGGTAGTGACCTCCTGTGCGAGGCGCTTTTGCAGCACCCGTTTGCCGGGGTCCTGCCGGTGTTCTTCGATGACAGCATTGATGACAGGCTCTTCCAGCAGGGTAAAGATGCGGATATAACTTTCCGCGTCTTCATCGCTGGCATTCAGCCAGAACTGGTAGAACTCGTATGGTGTGGTCTTCTTCGGGTCGAGCCAGATATTGCCTTTTTCCGATTTGCCGAATTTGGTACCATCCGCTTTTTTGATCAGCGGGCAGGTGAAGGCATAGGCCTCCCCTCCGGCAATGCGGCGTACCAGTTCGGTGCCGGTAACGATATTGCCCCATTGATCGGAGCCGCCCATTTGCAGCTTGCAGTCCATTGTCCGGTACAGATGCAGGAAATCATATCCCTGGATCATCTGGTAAGAGAATTCAGTGAAAGACATGCCGTTATCGCCTTCCAGCCTTTTCTTCACGGAGTCCTTTGCCATCATATAGTTTACCGTGATGTGCTTGCCCACATCGCGGATAAAATCCAGAAAGCTGATACCGGAGAACCAGTCGTAATTATTCACCATTTCCGCCGCATTCGCTTTGGCGGGGTCGAAATCCAGGAATTTTTCCAGCTGGGCCTTGATGCAGCGCTGATTGTGCTGCAGCGTCTCTTCGTCCAGCATCTTCCTTTCCTCTGCTTTGAAGGAAGGATCTCCCACCATGCCCGTAGCACCGCCCACCAGCGCCAGCGGCTTATGGCCGGCACGCTGCAGGTGCACCAGCAGCATGATCGGCACGAGGTTGCCCACATGCAGGGAATCCGCGGTGGGATCGAAGCCGATATAGCCCGTGGTCATTTCTTTTTGCAACTGTTCCTCCGTGCCGGGCTTGATATCCTGCACCATGCCACGCCAGCGCAGTTCTGTAATAAGATTCATGAAAGAATAAAAATTTGTTGCAAACCTACAATTTTTTTGAGGGATTATACCCGGGGCTTCCAGGGGACCTCTTCCACATGCATCAGGTGCCCCACGTAGCGGGATAGCACGAAGAGATAATCGCTCAGCCGGTTCAGGTATTGTAACACTAACGGCTCTACGAACATTTCCTGGTCCTGCATGGCCACGCAAAGCCTTTCTGCGCGCCGGCAGACGCAACGTGCGATATGGCAGTGAGAAACGGCTACATGACCACCCGGCAGCACGAAGAACTTCATGGCCGGCAATGTCTCGTTCATGGCATCGATGGAATCTTCCAGCAGCTGAATGTCTTTGGCATGCAGGTCGGGGATGCTCATTTTCGTCTCTTTGTCAGGATCGCAGGCGAGGGAGGAGCCGATGGTGAACAGCCGGTCCTGGATCTCCTTCAGCAGGTTCTTCACCGGTCGTTCGGTCATATGATCGTTGACGAGGCCGAGCCAGGAATTCAGCTCGTCTACCGTACCGTAAGTATCAATGCGGAGGTGGCTTTTGGAGACTTTCGTGCCTCCGATGAGGGAGGTTTTGCCTTTGTCACCGGTTTTGGTATATATCTTCATGGCCATGGGTTGCAGGTTTTTGCAAAGGTAAGCAAAAGCGGGGGTGGATAGCCATGGAAAACCGGTATGGCGGCATCATTTTTAATGCGTGGCGGCGGGGGCGGGCTCATTCAGCCTGTCGGATTCGATCACGCCATCCCTTAGCCGGATCACCCGTTTGGCATGTGCGGCAATATCTTCCTCATGCGTTACCAGCACTACCGTATTCCCCGAATCATGGATCTTTCCGAAGATCTCCATGATCTCGATGGAGGTTTTGCTGTCCAGGTTACCGGTAGGCTCGTCCGCCAGGATCAGGGAAGGGGAGTTCACCAGGGCACGGGCGATGGCCACACGCTGGCATTGCCCGCCGGAAAGCTCGTTGGGTTTGTGTTTATAACGATCACCCAGACCAACCCTCTCCAGCATTTCCCGGGCTTTTTCTTCCCTTTCCCGTTTGCCGATGCCGCCGTAGATCAGCGGAACGGCCACATTTTCCAGGGCGGAGAGGCGGGGCATCAGGTTGAACTGCTGGAATACGAATCCGATCTCCTTGTTCCGGATCCTGGCCAGGTCATTGTCTTCCATCTGGCTCACATCATGCCCGCTCAGGATGTATTTGCCCTGCGTGGGGGTATCGAGCGCGCCCAGGATATTCATCAGCGTGGATTTGCCGGAGCCGGAGGGGCCCATCAGCGCCACATATTCATTTTTGAAGATGTCGAGCGATACGCCTTTTAACACGGGCAGCTCGTTCTTGCCGATAAAATAGCTTTTGCGGATGTCTTCCAGGTGGATAACGGAATGGACCATGATCTATTTCTTGATTACTTTAGGGACTTTGAAATATTCCTCGTTATGCGAGGGGGCGTTGCGCAGGCCATCTTCCCGGCTGATCAGCGGCAGCACTTCGTCTTCCCGCATCACATTCGTATCGGTGGTCATATGCAGCAAGGGCTTTACATCGGTGGTATCCAGCTCGCCCAGCTTTTCCACGAATGTGATCATCCGCTGCAGGTCCTGCCGGATATCCGCGCTTTCACCGGCATTGATCTCCAGCCTTGCCAGCGTAGCCAGTTGCTGTATCAGTGCGTCATTCACTTCCATAAGTTCAAATTAACGAATTAAAGCTGATAAATAGTATCAATATAAATGATAAATGTGGCCAGTTGGCAAAGTTAGGGGATAAAAATTTCTTAAATTGCGGCCCGATATGGGAAAGGAAAAAGAAATTGTTGTCAGCGGCATCCGCTCTACCGGTATTTTACACCTCGGGAACTATTTTGGCGCCATCCGTAATTATATCCGGATGCAGGAGGAATTCCACTGCTACTTCTTTGTGGCGGACTGGCATTCCCTCACCACGCATCCTGATCCGAAAGACCTGCGCGGGAATGTGTACCGGGTGCTGGCGGAAAACATCGCTTCCGGGCTGGATCCGGAGAAGGTGACGCTGTATGCCCAGAGCGATGTGCCGGAGATCGCGGAGCTGTATCTGCTGCTGAACATGCTGGCCTATAAAGGCGAACTGGAAAAAGTGCCGACGTTCAAGGACAAGGTGCGCCAGAACCCGGATAACGTTAATGCCGGCCTGCTCACCTACCCGGTGCTGATGTCCGCCGATATCCTCATTCACCGGGGACTGAAAGTGCCGGTGGGTAAAGACCAGGAGCAACACCTGGAAATGAGCCGCAATTTCGCGCAGCGCTTCAATAACCGCTACGGCTATCTTTTTCCCGAGCCGGTTGCCTTCAATTATGGCGATGATCTGGTCAGGATCATGAGCCTGGACGGGAACGGCAAGATGAGCAAAAGCGAGAACGAGAATGCCACTCTTTTCCTGAGCGACACGGATGACGTGATCCGCAACAAGATCAAAAAAGCCAAAACAGACAGCGGGCCGCAGGAACCGAATGCACCTATGCCAGATTACATCGCCAACCTTTTCACGCTCATGCGGCTGGTATCTTCGCCGGATACGGTGGGGAACTTCGAGCGCGCATTCAATGACTGCAGCATCCGTTACGGAGATATGAAAAAACAGCTGGCGGAAGATATGGTGGCTTTCATCGCGCCCATCCGGGAAAAAGCGGAAGGCATCCGCCAGGACCAGGCTTACCTGAACCGGATCATGCGCGAAGGCGCCGCAAAGGCCAGGGAGTCCGCCGTCCTTACGTTGCAGGAGGCCCGTAAATTAATGGGTATTAACTATTACTGATTTTCTATAACTTGTTACATCATACTCCCCATGCATGGCAAAAAATAAGATCAAGCATATCGCTATCGCCGGCAATATCGGCGCAGGAAAGACCACGTTGACGGAAATGCTGGCCAAACATTACAGGTGGACGCCGCAGTTCGAGGATGTAGAGCACAATCCATATCTGACCGATTTTTATGACGATATGCCGCGCTGGTCCTTCAACCTGCAGGTATATTTCCTCCACAGCCGCCTCAAGCAGCTGGTGGATATCCAGCATGGGAAAGAGACGGTGATACAGGACCGTACCATTTACGAAGATGCGCACATCTTTGCTCCCAACCTTTACGAGATGGGGCTGATGACGAAGCGCGACTTCGATAACTATTTCAATTTCTTCGAGACATTGAAATCGATGGTGAAGCCGCCGGACCTGCTTATTTATCTCCAGGCATCCGTGCCAACGCTCGTTGCGCAGATACAGAAAAGAGGAAGGGAGTATGAAGAGAATATCCGGCTGGACTACCTTAAACGGCTGAACGAATTTTACAATTCCTGGATCGAGAAATATAAAGACGGGCCATTGCTGATCATTGACGTAGACAAGAATAAATTCCCCGACAAGGAGGAGGATCTGGGCGAGATCATTTCGCGCATCGACTCCGAGTTGCACGGGTTGTTCTGATTGATCGTTGCGGAGGGCTGCCTTTGCATAGGCATGGTGTTGATTTATCTTTTGGTGTATTGCCGGTATCGTACTGATTTGGATATTGGCCCATTGCATGGCCTCTTACGGCAGGTTTCTTATTCCAGTATCTCAGGATATCAGAGATTTCTTTCGGGTGTTATTTCCCTATTGCATGGCTCGTTACAATCGTTTTCTTACCGCTTCCTCCCGGAAAATCGAAGTTTAATCTCCGAAATCCGGAGATGCATTTTTTGGCGCGTTTACCGGCTTCTCCTACATTTACAGCGTAACTAATTTCTGTTTGTTCAACCACAGTTATGCATTTTATGTTGATGATTGTTTGTGCCTTTACTGTGCAGGTATTATTTGCACAGATCCCTGCAGCCCCGCTTCCGGGGGCTTACAGCAAGAGTTTCTCACAGGTGTTCGCACAGTTCGGCAATACGGCCGCACTGGCGGATGTTCGTCGTTTTTCGGCGGGACTGATGGCGGAACGCAGGTTTTTGCTGAAGGAAATTGGCGTGTATTCGATGGCGTTAGGTGTGCCTTTGCGGGGTTCTTCCGGGGTATTAGGGTTTGGTATCTGGCAACAGGGCTATGTGCTGTTCCGGGAGCAATTGATCGGCCTCGCATATGCATTGCCCCTGGGAAATCGCCTGAAGGCCGGTCTGCGTATGGATTACCGGCGGACGTTAATGCCTGGGTACGGCAGCTCTGGCCTGCTGGCGGAGATCGGTGTGATCGGGAAGCTGACAGATCAATGCAGGATCGGTCTGCAATTATTTCATCCTTCCGGGAGAGGAGGCCCGCCGGCGGTTTACCTCGCCGGTCTTGGGTATGAGCCGTCACCGCAATTTCTGCTGGAAGCGGAATGGAGAAAAGAAGCCGCCATGCCGCTGTCTTCCCGTATCAGCATCGTGTACCGGCCCGTGGCGGTTTTTTGGGCGATGGGTGGCTTTGTTACACAGCCTGCCGCTCAGTTCGCGGGGATCGGGTACAGTATTGGCGATCTGAAGGTCAGTATGAGCGGCAGTTATCACCCCCTGCTGGGAATAACACCTTCAATGATGGTAGTATGGGGAAAGGACTGATGCTGGTGATGCTGATGCTTTTAAGCGGATCGCTGCATGCCCAGGAGGAGGAGGAAAGCTCCATCCCGCTGGAACTGCTGGGAGAACAGGAAAATGAGCTTCCCGAAGAGGATGAACAGACGCAAACACTGGAGGCATACTCCCGCAGGAAACTGAACCTGAATACTGCGGATGCTCCCGCACTGCATGCGCTTGGCCTGATGGGTGCCCTGCAGGTCTCGCAGTTCCTGGTTTACCGGAAAACACTGGGCGCACTGTTGAGTATCTATGAATTGCAGGCAGTCCCGGGGTTTGATCTTCCGCTGATCAGGAGATTGCTGCCATTTATTACGGCAGGTGCGGGGCTGGAGCCTTATTACACCTGGAAAGACTACGCGCGAAGAGGGCGGCATGTCGTGTTACTGCGGTATGCCCGACCCCTGGAATTAGCCAGGGGATATCATCACCGGGACAGCCTCGGTGCGTATTACAATGGCAGTCCCGACAAGATCATGCTGCGCTACCGTTATCAGCTGACCCGTTACGCCAGTTGGGGCCTGGTTATGGAGAAAGATGCGGGAGAGCAGTTTTTCAAGGGTGCACAGCGCAAAGGGTTCGATCACTACGGTTATCACGTTTTCCTGCAACAGATCGGGAAGATCAAAGCACTGGCTATTGGTGACTTTTCGGTAAATATCGGGCAGGGCCTTGTGCAATGGCATGGCCTCGCATTCGGTAAAAGTGCCGCTGTGATGCAGGTAAAACGGCAGGGAGCAGTGCTTCGGCCCTATGCTTCGGCAGGCGAATTCTTCTTTTATCGCGGCGCGGGTATCACCATGCGGCAGGGGCGTTGGGAACTGACCGCTTTTGGCTCCCGCAGGAGCCTGGATGCACGCAGCCCGGGAGATTCAACTGCCGATGCTTACAGCGGATCGCTCGTCAGTTCGGGTTATCACAGAACAGCGTCGGAATTGGCATTGCGGGGAAACGTGCTGCAACATAGCGCCGGAAGCGTGCTGAAGTGGGAACACGAAAGCGGGCACATTGCAGTGAATGTACTGGCGCACCGTTTCTCAAAAGCACTGCGGAAAGGCGATGAGTTATACCGGGTATTCGGGTTTGAAGGGAATGATTATCTCAATGCCGGTGTGGACCATGCATTTGGCTGGCGTAACCTTCATTTCTTCGGGGAAGCGGCGGTGGATAAAAAGGGAGCATATGCGATATTGCAGGGAATGCTGGCTTCCCTGGCGCATGGAGCGGATATTGCATTGGTGTACCGTTATGAAAGCCCTGCTTATCAAACGCTCTATGGCAACGCCTTCGGTGAAAGCGCTACGGTTTCCAATGAAGCAGGCCTTTACTCGGCATTGTTGCTGAAGTGGGGAGCACGCTGGGAACTATCCGCATATGCGGACCTCTTCCGTTTTCCATGGCTGAAATACAGGATCAGCAGCCCATCTGACGGATACGATCTGCTATTGGCGCTCGCCTGGCGGCCGGATAAAACAACGGAGCTGACCGCACAGTATCGCTACGACCACAAACCGCAAAATGCTTCGGGACATTCCCTGCCGCAACATTATGTGACGATGCTGCAACGGCAGCAACTGCGCTGTCAGGCAAGCGTACAGCTAACACCCTGGCTAAGCTGGAAATGCCGGGTAGTGTCAGGCCTGTACCGGAATGAAGATCCCGGTACAGGCGCCGGTGGAACGGCAAGGGAAGCATGGCTGGTACACCAGCAATGGAAGGCAAAATTGAAACGCGCCTGGCGGTTCTCCGCGGGGCATACCTGGTTCGATACCGCGGAAGGCGATGGTCTTTTTCTTTCGGGTCAGGGCTTTCCGGGAGACAATTCGCTGTTGCGCCTCTCCGGCAGGGGCTGGTCTGTACAGGCACAGGCACAATACCGTTTCTCCCGCGCCTTTTCGCTGTGGTGCCGTTGGCAGCAGGCGGTGCATCCCGGGGCTGCGGGGATCGGCTCCGGCTGGGATGCTATTGACGGGAGCAAGCGCAGCAGCCTGCAATTCCAGCTGCAGTGGGAGCATTGAGCTGAACAGAAGCCAACGCAAGCCAGCCCAGCACAACCAACCCAACACAACGCAACCCAACCCACACGACCCAGCACAACCCAGCAAAAGCCAACCCAACACAACCCAACCCACAAGTAAACGGTATCCCCCATCTTGATAGCCGCGGCTTCTTTGCTACGCAGGCGGAGGCGCTTTGCCCCTGAAACCCTTTATGGCAGATATTCTTGCAGCAGTTTTTTTCGCATTTTGGGCAAGCAAGCTGATGGGTCGGGCGAAAAAAATATTTTACGAAGTTATCTAGTTGGAAATCACCCAAATAGCGATCGAAAGAAGTGTGTTTTTAACAAAACATTAACCAGATTTTTTTTGTGAAATAAAAAAAATGCTAACTTACATTAGACATCCAAAATCAGCGAACAAATAAAAATCCAAAATCTGAAGGAGATAAGGTCATTTGAAAAGCCCTTATTCTACTCAAGTATCAACATCTAAATCGAAGTTTAACCAGACCGCATGTATCAGATTACAACAAAGATTTAAGCAAAACAAAGGAACCCGTGGTAAAAGATCTGCCATTCTTCTACCCTGTCCATTATTTTTTCAAGACGAAGTAACCCGGAAATAAACGTTAGAAGTTAACTGTTTAAAGGGAGGACGTTTGCATTCAATTCAGCACCGAACGCTAAAACCCGTAATAACTGCATTGAACATAGTGCCGATCACGCTGCTATTCCCTTGAACATACGCGTATCAACATCTGAATCTAAACCTAAACCCGCTTTATGACTTGACAAAAGACATCTGAACCAGTTTCCGCCAATTTTACTAGTTGTTTATCATCCAAAATCTGAACTTTTTTTTATGAAAAAAGCTTTGCTGTTTTTCACCATGCTTATGGTGAGTGTCAGTCTGGTGGTTGCACAGCAACGCCAGGTGACGGGTAAGGTGGTAGGAGACGACGGGTCTCCGGTTGCATTTGCCACTATACAGGTCAAAGGCACTACTTCGGGAACCACCGCTGACCAACAAGGAAATTTCTCCCTTTCCATTTCAGGGAATGACGTAGTGCTCATTATCCGTAGCGTTGGATTTCTGCAACGGGAAATCCCTCTGAGCACACAAAATACGCTGAGTGTTACCCTCGCTTCCGATGCAAAAAGTTTGCAGGAAGTGGTCGTAACAGCCCTGGGCGTAAGCCGCGCGAAGAAATCCCTGGGTTACGCCGTGCAGGAGATCAAATCGGACAAGATCACGCAAACGAAGCAGGTGGACCTCAACACCGCCATCGCCGGCAAGGTAGCCGGCGTACAGTTGCGCGGAGGCTCCGGCGCTAAATTCGGCACCACCCAGATCCGTCTGCGGGGGGTGAACAACCTGACCGGCGGTAACCCGATTTACATCGTTGATGGCGTGATCACACCGGCTACTTCCATCAACCCGGACGATGTAGCTTCGCTCACCGTACTGAAAGGGCCTGCAGCTACCGCATTGTATGGGCAGCGCGCATCGGAAGGCGCTGTGGTGATCTCCACCAAACGTTCCGGCGGCTCGGGCATCGGGGTAACACTGAACCACACCACCACTTTCGAACGGGTGTATGTGTTGCCGGAATATCAGAATGAGTACGGCGGCGGCAGCTCCCAGGAATGGAACACCTTCACCTACAACCCCGCGCTGCACGATCCCGCATTCCAGGTGCTGGATGGCGCAAACTATTACAATTACGAAGTGGACGAAAGCTGGGGACCAAGACTGGATGGCACGATGCACGCTCCCTGGTATGCATGGGACCCCACAGTTGGCGCCGATTTCGGCAAACTGAAACCATTTGTAGCGCAGAAGAATAACGTGCGGGACTATTTTGAGACCGGCGTTGCCAACAACACCACCGTATCATTCAGCAAGAACGGCGAAGGCTATAACAACCGTTTCTCCTTCACCAATCTCACCCGTACCGGCGTTATTCCCAATTCCAAACAACAGAAGAACTGGGTCACCTATAACGGCTCCCTCGACCTGGCGCAGAACCTGCAGGTATCCACCAACGTAAACTACGTGTATGAATACGGGTTCAACATCCCGCGGGAAGGATACGGCACGCAAACTGCCGGCTCTTTCAACCAATGGTTCCACCGCAACATCGAAACGGATAAACTGAAGGAATATTACAAACGTTCTGATGGCAGTTTCCGCAGCTGGAACATCACCTCGCCGACCAATCCAACGCCGAAGTACTGGGACAATCCCTATACTGAAGCGTATGAGAACGTTCGCCATAATTACGAGCAGACCGTATTCGGCAATATGACGCTCTCCTACAGCTTCCTCAACGGATTCAAAGCTTCCGTGATCGGCCGGGGCACCTTTATAAATTCCAATAGCGACAACCGCGTTGCTTCCTTTACGCTCAGTCCCGCTTCCTTCAGTACGAATGAAGATAAACGGACCGAAACCAGCTATCTCGGCTCGCTGGAGTATGGCCGGACTTTCAGCGATTTCACTTTCCGTGCTGCGGTGTACGGCGAGGTCAACAAACGGAAACGTTACCTGGTAACAGCGGCAACGGCAGGCGGCTTCATTGTTCCCAATGTTTATAATGTCAGCAATTCGCTCAACGAAAAAGTGGCTACCAACTTCATGTCCAACCGCCAGATCAACAGCCTGTACGGCTACGTATCTGCCGGATACCGGGATATGCTGTTCCTGGACGTATCTGTCCGGAATGATATCTCTTCCACTTTGCCGGACCATAACAATTCCTATGTGTACGGCAGCGTTTCCGGTGCATTTGTTTTCACGGAGTTGTTCAGCGAGCGGAATGTGCTGAGCTTCGGCAAGCTGCGTGCTTCCGTGGCCCGCGTAGGTTCCGATGTGGACCCCTACAATGTGTATGAAACATTCCCCCTCGGCACCAACTTTCCAAAGTCCGTAGGTTCCGCTACCGTTACCTACGCCCGCCAGAATGTGCCGGATATCCGGCCCAATGATAACCTGAAGCCCGCATTGTCTACCAGCTACGAAATAGGCGCCGAACTGCAGTTTTTCAACAACCGCGCAAGGCTGGATGCCAACTATTTCTACCGCCGCAATGTGGATCAGATCGTGAATATCTCTTTGCCCAACTCTTCCGGTTACTCGGGACAGGTGATCAATGCCGGTGAAATGACCAACAAGGGATGGGAGTTTTCCATCGGCGCTACGCCAGTGAGAACAAGCGACTTTAACTGGGATATCGATATCAATTTTGCTTTTTTCAAGAACAAGGTGGTTTCTCTTTACGGAGATATCAATAACCTGCAGGTGGCGCTGGACGGCTCCGCACTGTCATTCGGTTTCGTAGGCTCTCCCCGTGTTTCTCTCAATGCCATGAAAGGGCAGTCGTACGGCCTGATCATCGGCGGCGGATTCCAGCGCGATTCTGCTACGCAGAAGATACTGGTGGATGATGACGGATATCCGCTCATGACCAATACGAAGGAGCTGGGGTATGTAACACCGGATATCACCGGCGGCGTTTCTTCCGGTATCACCTACAAGAATTTCTTCCTGAATTTTGCGATGGACTTCCAGAAAGGCGGCCGTTTCGTTTCCATTACCAAAATGTTCAACGCCGGCTCCGGTCTCAGTGCGGAAACGGTTGGTAATAACGACAAAGGTATTCCTAAACGCAATGCCATTGATGATGGCGGCGGTATCAGGCTCGATGCGATCAATGTAAATACGGGCAAGCAGAATGAAGTGTATGCGGATACGAAAGATCTGTATGAATCGTATTTATTCTCCCTCTGGGAAAACTGGACCTACGATGCCTCTTATGTAAAGCTTCGGGAGCTGTCCATCGGCTATTCACTGCCTGACCGCCTCTTCCAGCGCACACCCGTCAAAGGGCTCAGTGTTTCCGTGATCGGCCAGAACCTCTGGCTCATTTACAGCAAAGCCAAGGGCCTTGATCCTTCGGAACTGGAAACGTCATGGCTGGAAGGTGGCCAGTTGCCCGGCACCCGTTCCATCGGCTTTAACGTAAAAGTCAATTTCTAACATCAAAACCGGACTAAAGATGAAATTCATCAGCTTGAAATATACAATATCGGCGGGGATGCTGGGAATGATCATGGCATCAGCCGTTTCCTGTAAAAAGGATTTCGGGGATATGAACGTCAATCCCAATACACCGGCACAGCCGAGTACCAAATTCCTCTTCGGCAGCGCCGTAGTGGGCCTGGCCGGTGTGCCGAATGCCGCGGGCGGCGTGCTGTATGTGCAGCATCTGGCGGAATTTATCTATAATAACGAATCCCGTTACTTCAACCGGGAATACAGTTATAACGCCATATACACCGGAGCATTGATGGACCTGACGCGTATCATCGAACTGAATACGGACCCGGACACAAAGGATACCAAGGAAGTGACGGACAACAGTCCGAATGAGAACCAGCTCGGCCATGCCAGGACGTTAAGGGCTTTCCTGATGCTGCATATGACGGACCGATGGGGCGCCATTCCATATACAGAAGCGCTGAAAGGCACGGAGAATATCAAACCGAAGTTCGATGATCAGCAGTCGATATACGCGGATATCCTGAAAGAGTTGAAAGAGGCTTCCGCGCAGATCACCACGGCTATGCCCAACGATCCGCTGTTCGATGGCAACTGGCAGCGCTGGAAAAAATGGGCCAATACGTTACGTGCGATTGCCGCGCTGCGTATATCCGGAACGGAAGATGCCGCTGCGGGGCAGGCTGCTTTTCAGGAAGCCGTGGCTGCCGGCCTGATGACGGGTATTGAGGATGATGCGGCCTACAGTTATCAGGCTACGCAGGCTTTCGAGAGCCCCTGGTTCACCAATTACAGAAGCCGGTACGACTATGGCGTCAGCGAAACATTCGTTGATAAACTGACCACGCTGGCCGATCCCCGCTTGCCCATTTTTGCGCGGCCTCCGGCCAATGCCCCCGGCACCTACAGAGGGGTGCCCTATGGCAGGAATGCCCAATATTCCACTTCGGCCTACAGCCTGATCGGTACCACGCCGGCCAGGCAGGCTTTCCCGAGTGTGCTGACATCCTACGCCCAGGTCTGCTTCACCATGGCGGAAGCGGCCCTCATCGGATGGATACCCGGTGGCGATGCGGAAATGATCAGCTGGTACAACCGGGGGATCACCGCTTCCATGAAAAAATGGAACGGGCTGGCCGGCACCACTGTGGCAGCAGCGGATACCACCGTGTATCCCGTATCACCGGAGGTGGTGCTGTTACCGGCCCAAACGGCTGCCCAAAAGCTGGAGCGCATCCAGACCCAGAAATGGATCAATTTCTTCCTGGGCAACGGTTATGAAGCCTGGGCGGAATGGCGGAGAACAGGCTATCCCGTACTGCAGCCCGCTCCCGATGCAGTGAATGTTGGCGGGCAGATACCCCGCAGGCAATGTTATATCAGCACCGAACGTGATCTCAATACCGAAAATTACAAGGCCGTTGTTGCCGAACAGGGGCCGGACGAATTATCCACCAGGGTCTGGTGGGACAGGCCTTAACCCCAATCGTTTACTTTTATAGAAATTGGTAAGGGTCCGGCTGCTTTGTGCGCCGGACTTTTTTTTGCCCGAAGGCCTGCAGTTTTTCGATAGCCTGTTCCTGATCACCGTTTTTTTCCTGCCGGACGCTTCCCTGTGCAGATATGCCGCCCTGATAATCAGCCTCCCCTGTACGATACGCCTTTTTTCCGCCGCCTTGTTCCGGAATAATCAAAAACAGCCCTGTAAATCCCAAAGGGGTTCTTTACTTTTGTACCATGGAAAATCAAAATGAGCAGCAGCAGCTCAATATTGAATTGAGCGAGGAAATTGCAGACGGGACCTATGCCAACCTGGCGATCATTACCCATTCCCCGTCCGAATTTGTGGTGGATTTTATTAATGTGATGCCGGGTTTGCCGAAAGCAAAGGTGAAATCCCGGATCATCCTGACGCCACAGCACGCCAAGCGCCTGATGAAAGCCATGCTGGACAATATCAAGAAATATGAATCCGCACATGGCACGATCGAGGACCAGGAGCCTGTTACCGTTCCCATGAACTTCGGTGGCCCTACTGCACAGGCATAAATCAAGAGAATGGAGCAAGTTTTTTCCTACGATCATTTACGCACGTTTACAGAAGAGGTTTTTATAAAGATGGGTTGTCCGGCTGACCAGGCTGCCCTGGCTGCGGCCGTTCTCGTGTCCGCCGACCTCCGGGGGATCGATTCTCACGGTGTGGCAAGGCTTTCCGGGTACATCCGGTTGTGGGAGGCAGGCCGTATCAACGCTACCCCGGATATCCGGATCGTGCATGAATCCCCCAGTACCGCGGTAGTGGACGGGGACAGCGGTCTTGGCCTGGTAGTGGCTCCTTTTGCCATGCAGGTGGCGATTGAGAAGGCCCGTACCGCCGGCACAGGTTGGGTGAGCGTCCGCAATTCCAATCACTTCGGTATCGCCGGCTATCATGCCATGAAAGCCCTGGAACACGATATGATCGGTATGGCCATGACCAATGCCAGCCCGCTTGTGGCGCCTACTTTTGCCACGGAACGCATGCTCGGTACCAATCCCATTGCTGTGGCCATTCCGGCGGGGGAGCAACCGCCTTTTGTCGCCGATTTTGCCACCACCACCGCCGCTAACGGCAAACTGGAGATACTGCAGCGCAAACAGCAGGAAGCGCCGTTGGGATGGATACAGGATAAAGCAGGCACCCCCAGTCAGAATCCTGACGAATTGAAGAAGGGCGGGGCTTTGCTGCCGCTGGGAGGCGACCGGGAACACGGAAGTCACAAAGGCTATTGCCTGGGTGCAATAGTTGATATATTTTCGGCCGTGCTTTCGGGGGCAAATTATGGGCCCTGGGCGCCGCCGTTCGTGAGTTTTCTGCCGCTGCCGCCCGATCCGGTGGGGAAAGGGCTGGGCCATTTCTTTGGCGCTATGCGGATAGACGCATTCCGCCCGGCTGATGAGTTCAAAGCGAATATGGATACCTGGATCAACCGTTTCCGGAACGCAGGTACCGTAGCGGGACAGGAGAAAGTGCTGATACCCGGCGATCCGGAGCGGGAAATGGAGGCCGACCGCCTGAAAACAGGCATTCCGCTGCTTGCTCCGGTGGTAAAAGACCTGGGAGAAGTGGCCATGAAACTTAAAATCGATTTTTAAGCATTATATAGATCAAAATAACAAATGAAAGTCTTGAAATTTGGCGGGACCTCGGTTGGAAAACCGGAGCGTATGCATGCCGTAGCGAAGTTGATAACAGCGGATCCCGATGCCAAGATCGTGGTTTTGTCTGCCTTGTCGGGTACCACTAACGCCCTCGTAGAGATCAGCCAATCCCTTTCCGAAGGGAAAAAGGTACAGGCCAAACAGCAGATCGACAAGCTGGAAAGCCATTATCGTACTTTTTGCGAACAGCTGGTCAGCGGAAAAGACGGGCGGGAAAAGACGAAAGCCATTATAGATGAACATTTCGAATTCCTGAATATCATCCTCAAGATATCCTTCAACGAAGCGCTGAACAAAGATATCCTGGCACAGGGAGAACTGTTGTCCACGAAACTTTTCTGCGCCTATCTGGAAGAAGCGGGTATCAATGCAGTGCTGCTGCCGGCGCTGGAATTCATGAGCATAGACGAGTTCGAGGAACCGGAGATCCCGCGGATGAAAGTACGGCTGACCGCGCTCATAGAACAGCAGAAAGGACAGACGATCTTCATCACCCAGGGGTATATCTGCCGTAACGCAAAAGGAGAGATCGACAACCTGAAACGCGGCGGCAGCGATTATTCCGCTTCTCTCATCGGTGCAGCCATCCAGGCCTCCGAAGTGCAGATATGGACGGATATCGATGGCATGCACAACAACGATCCGCGTGTCGTGAAAAAAACCTTCCCGATAGATCAGTTGTCTTTCGATGAAGCGGCCGAGCTGGCCTACTTTGGCGCCAAGATACTGCATCCCGCGTCCATCTGGCCGGCACAGCATTTCAATATTCCGGTAAAGCTGCTCAATACCATGCAGCCCGATGCAAAAGGCACCATCATCACCGAAATGCCTAATGGCGACGGTGTGAAGGCCATTGCTGCGAAAGACGGCATCATCGCCATCAAGATCAAATCCAGCCGTATGCTGCTGGCCTACGGCTTCCTGCGCAAAATATTCGAGGTGTTCGAAAAATACCGTACGCCGATCGATATGATCACGACTTCGGAAGTAGCCGTATCCATCACGATAGATGACCAGAAGAACCTGGAGCAGATACTGAAAGAATTGCAACCCTTCGGAACGGTGGAGTTGGACCATCATCAGGCGATCGTCTCCATTGTGGGCAATGAAGTAGCGGCAACGCCTTCCATTATTAAAAAACTGTTCGATTCGCTGAACGAGATACCGCTGCGTATGATCTCCTACGGCGGCAGTCGTCATAACATCTCCATCCTTGTAAACGGACAATACAAGGAGCGTACACTGCAATTGCTGAACAAAGGGCTCTTCGATCTGGATTGATCGGGACCGTATGATATACCGGGGCTGTATCGCAGGTCGATGCAGCCCTTTTTTTATCCGGTGTCAGGCGCCTGCGCCCGACCGTCCCCGTACTTTGCGATAACTGCTGTGTTACATCGCACCATGCATTTGACCGGGTATAGCACACACTACAGGCTCAGACTATTCCGCATCGCTCCGGTTTCCACAGGTTTATCCTCAAAGTACCCGATCTTCCGCATTCGCTCCACATCGAGGGTAAACACCCCGAATTCTTCTATAATCTTTCCTTCCAGGATGTAAAACCCGCTTTTCTGAAAAGGATATTGCCGCAGGCTGGCGGGAAAATGCACGGTGTCCATGAATGTGCCTTCCCGGTCCAGGAACGTGCCGAAGCACATCGGTTCATTCTTGCTGGTGTACACATGTTTGAGGCATACGAGATAGCCGAGTGTGCAGATGTTTCTGCCGAGGTGCTGCGCAAATTGAGCGCCCGGCAGATAATGGCGCTGGTCGTGGTCCAGCACCTCAAAAGGAGAGCAAAGCGGGAATCCCAGCAGGGCTATTTCTTCAAAAGCGTCCTCATGCCGGTGGTATGCCAGGTCCGGCAGTTCCCAGTCGCGCGAAGGTTCCCGGAACAGACGGGGATGCAGCTCATCTGCGGCGGCATGCTTCAGCAGGGCCGAGCTTTTCCATAACAGCTCTTTTTTTGTGTATCCGGAAAAATTAAATGCCCCGATCCGGATGAGTATTTCCAATTGCGCCGGCGCGGGGGCTTCCCTTTCAACAAAGTTCTCGAACCCTGTAAAAGGCCCGTCCCGTTCCCGGTCTTCCAGCACTTTTTTTATCCAGGCTTCTTCCAGGCTGTCTACATGAATGAATCCTGTGAACACCTCATTGCCCCTGATATCGGTCAGGTAACTGCTGTTGTTGATGCAGGGCGGGAATATATGTACGCCGGTCTTTTCCAGTTCGCGGAAATAAAGCTCGCGGTTGTAGAACCCGCCGAAGTTATTGATCACGGCCACCATGAATTCGGCGGGATAATAGGTTTTAAGGTACAGGCTTTGGTAACTCTCTACGGCAAAGCTGGCTGAATGGGCCTTGGAAAAAGAGAAGTTGGCGAAGCTGGCGATCTGTCGCCATACCTCCCGGCTCACCGCTTCCGGGCGGCCCAGTTTTGCACAGTTATCGAAAAAGAGCTGCTCTATCTTCCCGAAATTATCTTCTCCCCGGTATTTACCGCCCATCGCCCTGCGAAGGGTATCCGCATCCGCCAGTTCCAGGTCGGCATAATGATGGGCTACCTTGATCACATCCTCCTGGTACACCATGACCCCGTAGGTTTCACCCAGCAGCTTTTTCATGATGGGATGCAGGTATTCCACTTTTTCCGGGGCATGAAAATTATGCACGTATTGCCGCATCATGCCGGCTTGCGCTACGCCGGGCCGGATGATGGAGCTGGCGGCAACGAGGGTGATGTAATCATCGCAGGCCAGTTTTTTCAGCAATTGCCGCATGGCCGGGGATTCGATATAGAAACAACCGATCGTATCGACGGTGCGCAGGGCATTTCGTACGTTTTCGTCTTCCATGAAATGCTCCACATCATGAATATCAATTTCCACGCCTTTGTTCCGGCGGATGATGTCCAGCGAATCGCGGATATGCCCGAGGCCGCGCTGGCTGAGAATATCGAATTTGTGCAGTCCCGCAGATTCTGCAATATGCATATCCATTTGCGCAGTGCTGAATCCTTTGGGCGGCATGTACGTGGTGCAGTATTGATGAATGGGCGCTTCGCTGATGAGGATGCCGCCGGCATGGATGCTCAGATGATTGGGGAAGGCGTGTTTTTTATTGGCCAGCATGGTCCCGAACGTAATGATCCGCTGATGCACCGGGTCTCCGCCAAGCTTTACCTGGTAAGGGTTTTCCAGTATTTTGTCGATCTCCTGCCTGGGAAGCCCGTACACCTTACCCAGTTCCCGGACGATGGCATTGGTCTGGAATGTGCTGATCGTGCCCAGGAGTGCGGTGTGTTCCTCACCATGGCGTTTGAAGATGTAATCGATGACCTGGTCCCGGTCCGCCCAGGAGAAATCAATATCGAAATCCGGCGGCGCTGTGCGGTGGGGATTGAGGAAACGCTCAAAATACAGGTCCAGTTTGATCGGATCTACATTGGTGATCTCCAGGCAATAAGCGATAATGGAATTGGCGCCGCTGCCGCGCCCAACATAAAAGAATCCGCGATGCCGGGCATAGCGCACAATGTCCCAGGTGATCAGGAAGTACGCATTGAAGTTCGCCTGATCGATGATACGCAATTCTTTCTCTATCCTTTCCCTGGCTGCTTCCCGCTTCGCGGGGGCGGTGTAACGCCGTTCCATCCCCTCCAGCGCAAGTGCCCGCAGCCGTTCCCGGTCCGCTTCCCGGCTGCCGGTGAAATATTTTTTATTAAGCTGCCGGCCGAATGTAAAATCTATTTCGCATTGCTCCATGACCAGCAGGGTATTTCTGACGATGTGCGGATGCGCTTTGAAATGCTCCAGCAGCTGATAAGGTGTAATAAAGCGCTCATCTGTGCCCGCGGTTTCTTCCGGGGGGAGCTGGCTGATCAGCAGATTGTTGTCGATCGCCCTTAGTACGCAATGCAGTTGATGCTGGCCGGCGTCCTGGAAAGTGAGCGGCTGCAGGATCACCAGCTTGTCCGCATACCGTTTTGTATCGGTGCGGAAGAGTTTGTTGATCTCCCGCGGCCTTATTCCCGCTAGCTCGTGTGGGGCCAGTGTTTCCGGGTCCCTGGCGCCCCAGGCATAAATAACAAACGTATGGGCGAGATAGGGCGCGGTCGCGGGAAAGGGAGTGCCGTTCATCAGGTGGGCGGACAAAAAACGGTTGATCTGCAACCAGCCTTCCATATCCTGCGCCAGCAATATATAGCAGAAAGCGTTGCCATTGCGGCATTCCAGCCCGAGGACAGGTTTGATCTGCTGCTCCCGGCATTCCCTGACGAACACCCAGGCATCCGTTGTGGCGTTGATGTTCGTTAATGCCAGGGACGTAATACCGTATTCTTTTGCAAGACCAACCAACTGACTGGTGCTGATGGTCCCATACCGCAGGCTGAACCAGGTTTTGCAATTGAGATACATGTTCCGTTTGTTTGATGGATGATTGATTTTCCCTGAAATGCTCATCCCGCCGGATACCGCTTTTTCCATACCAGTTCCCGCTGCTCCTTCTGGTAGGGCATCAGCTTTTCCCGGAACCGGCTCTGCTGCGTGCTGCCCCGCACCAGGTATTGCCAGCCATATTGACTTTTAATACTGTCTATCGCCTGGTATAAAGCAACCATTTCTGCCGTATCATCAAAAAGGCTGATCTGGTAGTTGCCCGACACAAGATGGCTGAAGCGGACGCCGATCAGTCTCACCAGCAACCTCTTGTCATACAATTTGCGGAAGAGCTCTTTTACTTTCTCCAGCAGAATATGATCGCTGGCGGTGTACGGGATGCTCATCTGCCTGGTGACCGTTTCAAAATCGGAATACCGGATCTTCACGGTCACACATCCCGTCAGCTTGTTCTGCGAACGCAGCTCAAAGGCTGTTTTTTCCGTCATCCGTACCAGTTCACAATGCAGCAGGTCCATATCTATCGTATCTGTGCCGAAAGTGTTTTCTGTAGACACGGATTTTTGTTCATGATAGGGGATAACAGGTGATTCGTCAATACCGTTGGCTTTATTCCAGAGGGATATGCCATTTTTCCCCAGCCAGGCTTCCAGCAGGCCGATGGGGATCTCGCTCAGCGTCTTTACGGTTTCCACTCCTCTGCGCCGCAGCTGGGCGGCGGTTTCTTTGCCTACCATGGGTATTTTACCAATGTCCATCGGTGCGAGGAACAGCTTTTCCTGTCCGAAAGGGATGGATAGCTGGCCATTAGGCTTCGCCTCGTTGGTCGCCACTTTGGAAACCATTTTGTTGGATGCCAGGCCAAGCGAAATGGGCAGATCGGTTTGTTTGATGATCTTTTGCCGCAGTTCGCTTGTCCATTTCAGCGATCCGAAATATTTATCCATGCCGGTCAGATCCAGGTAGAATTCATCGATGGACGACTTTTCATACAGTGGCGCTATACCGGCGATGATCTCTGTTACCTCCCGGGAATGCCTGCTGTATTCTTCCATGTCCCCGCCGCGGACAATGGCATGTGGACAAAGCCGCAGGGCCACTTTCATGGGCATGGCGGAATGAATGCCAAACTTTCGCGCTTCATAGCTGCAGGCGGCCACCACGGCCCGGTCACTACGCCCGCCCACCAGCAACGGCTTCCCTTTGAGGCTCCGGTCTTTCTTGCATTCGACGGAAACAAAGAAGCTATCCATGTCAAAATGCGCGATCGTGCGCTGACCATCCAGCAACATACTCATGTCTTTATAGCTAAATTACTAAAATAATTAGCATAAACTAAAAATGTTAGCAATTATTTTTCAGTTTTTAAAACATATTGGCCTGATAACTGTAGATTATATAGAGAACTAATCCAAAGCAGCCATGAAACAAACAGGCCTTGTCAAAGAAGTGCTGTTGCTCGCACTTGTGATATTGCCGATGGTGTACCTCGGCGCGATCTGGAATAGCCTTCCGGAGATCATCCCCACCAATTTCAACCTGAACGGCGTGCCGGACAGGGCGGGGGATAAAAGTGAGTTCCTTTTACTGATGATTTTCCTGTTCTTCACCAACGCGTTGCTGTATTTTCTCTTTCGTTATGTACCGAAAGTGGAGGAGGACGAAACCACGGCGGCAGAGGTGGCGGCCCATGTACGGGCGTATTACGGGATCCGTTTCAGGATACATATTTATCTCGCTGTATTTACTTCGCTGATCATTTATCTCGTGAGCGCGGGCCGGGAGCTTTTCCTGGAAAAATGGGTATTTGTGGGCGTGGGCGTGCTGATCGTCTTCATCGGTTTCTATCTGCGCCGGCTGGAGCCCAATAACTTTGTGGGTGTCCGTACGCCCTGGACGCTGAAGGAGGTCGGTATCTGGAGGGAGACGCACCGCATGGCCGGTTTATTATGGATATTCGTAGGGATCGGGATCATTGTGGGTGGAATATTCCTCACTGTGGTGAGCGGGGTGTTCCTGTTCATCTTCGCGGCGGGCGCACTGGCGGCGCTGCCCTACATCTATTCTTACCGGCTTTTCTATAAAACGCAGGGATAAAGGCAAGCGCCCTGTATCAAACAAAAAAGTAAGAACGGGGAAACCTGTTCTTACTTTTTTTGTATAAATAGATGATGATCTAGAATTGCGGAAACCACCCCCTGCCCAGGGCTTCCCGGAACGGCCAGGGAATAAGGGCCAGGATCACGATCAGGGCCAGGCCGAAGAATATCAGCGCGGTACGGTGTTTTTTTGCATCGTCCGT
Organism: Chitinophaga sp. XS-30; assembly: GCF_008086345.1. Classification (NCBI taxonomy): domain Bacteria; kingdom Pseudomonadati; phylum Bacteroidota; class Chitinophagia; order Chitinophagales; family Chitinophagaceae; genus Chitinophaga; species Chitinophaga sp. XS-30. Next base: position 1,970,598 of record NZ_CP043006.1, read on the forward strand.
CAGTTTTTTGATCTTGCCGCGACCGATATGTACCAGTGCAATAGCAATGATGGCCATGATCGTGTGTTCAACCGTGAAGAAACGGAGCCCCGGGGACTTCATGGTGGTGCCCATATCGAAGCTCACAAAAGGGCTGATGAACAACAGCACAATGCCCAGCAGCATCTGGATGTCCAGGAAGATCATGAAAAAAAGCCCTGCCTTTGCATCGGAAGAACTGTATGCGGATTTGCCGCTAACGCCCATCAATGCACGAATAACCGCCCAGATGCCAAAAAGCAGGATCAGCCATCTTACGAGTGAATGGATGATCACTAAAGTATGTTGCATAATAATTGAGTTTGTCCGGAACAAAAATAAGCGTTGTGCAGAAGATATATTTGGTTATTATCAAAATTATTTGCTAATTTTGTTAGCATTGTTGTACTAAATAATTTAGGGATGTCTACTGTTTGCCGTAATCTGAAATATCTGCGCAAGCAAAAAGGCTGGACGCAGCAGGAATTTGCAGACCGTTTAAATATCAAACGCTCCTTGCTTGGGGCGTATGAGGAAGAACGGGCCGAGCCGCGCACAGAAGTGCTGGAACAGGTCAGCGATATGTTTCGTGTATCGATCGATGACCTGTTGCGCAGAGATCTGAGCTCCCAGAAGGAGAGCTTCCTGGAAAGGCGCCGCCAGCAAAAGCTGGGGAGCAATAACCGCCAGAATGTGGTCTTCGTACCCGTAAAAGCCGCTGCCGGTTACCTGGCTGGTTTTAATGATGATGAATTTATCGAAGAACTGAACACCTTTACCCTGCCCATGCTGGGTGCAGGAAGTTACCGGGCCTTCGAGATCGCAGGGGACTCCATGCTGCCTACGCCCTCCGGCTCGGTCGTCGTTTGCCACAAAGTAGAAGGATGGGAAGATATCCGGAACAATGAGGCATACGTTGTTGTGACGAACCGGGAAGGCATCGTGTATAAAAGAGTGCTCAAAAGCAACCGCTCCAAAAGCAAGGTGACCCTCGTATCGGATAATCCGCAATACGATCCCTATCCTGTTAATATGGAAGAAGTACTGGAGATCTGGCAGGCCGATGCGGTCATTCAGAAAATGGGGCAACAGCACCGCATGAGTGTAAACCACCTCGCCGGTATGGTCAACCAGTTGCAGGAACAGGTGAGCCTGCTCAAAAAGCAGATGAAAAATTAACATCCTCCCCAATTATATGCAATGAACAGCTCCATTGTGCGTTCCCCTTGGGTTAACCATTAACCAGGTGCCGGATTTTCTCCCCGGCACCTTTTTTGTTTCCGTTATTTCCGCCATGATCGCATGGAAATGTTTGATATATTTGTAAAATGACAGACTTGCGGACCATAAAACAAATATTGCTGCAATTGAAACCGGAATTGGTGGATAAATACCATGTCCGGTCTATTGGGTTATTTGGCTCTGTTGTAAGGGATGATTTCTCCGCTGCGAGCGACATTGATATAATTGTGGATTTCAGCCAGCCTGTCGGCATTGAATTCATAGATTTGGCCGACTACATCGAGAAAAAAATGAAGCGTCCCGTTGATCTCGTTTCGAGAAACGGTATCAAACAGAAATATTATAAGGAAATAGAACCCGAAATAGTCTATGTCTAAACGGCAACTCAGGCTCCTGATTGAAGATATTATCGATAGCGGTGAAAAAATCCTGTCTTATACGAGGAAGCTGACTTACGAACAGTTATCGCGGATAGTATGGTTGTAGACGCCGTGATCAGGAATTTTGAAATTATTGGAGAAGCGGCCAACAGATTACCGGAAGATTTTAAGGACAACTATCCTGCGATCGACTGGCACCGCATAAGAGGGTTTAGAAACAGGATAGTGCATGATTATTTCGGAATCGACTACGGAATTGTTTGGGAGATCAAAAACACCTTTCTGCCGGAGCTGCTGTTGAAATTGAGAGAAATTACCTTCTGAACTACACCCGGAACACCTTCTTCTCCGCAATCACAAACACCGCAGATGCCGGTTCCGGCTCCAGCGAATAAGTACCGGTAAAATGACTGAACGCCGGCAGTACCGCCGCATCAGGACCAAAATAAAAGCAGGGCAGCCGCAGGCTTTGTTTTCCATATCCCACCAACCGCACTCCCGGATGGATATGCCCGGACAGCACATACTGGTCTTTCAGTGTTTCGGGAGTATCAGCGGCATCATGTACAAAGAATATATTACGGAGGCTCAATGTATCCTGCAGGCTGATGCGGAGATCATCGTACATGGCCGGTTCAAGAATATCGTGGTTGCCGGTGATCAGCATAAAATGAATATGCGGGAACTGTTGCCGCCATATCCTGAAATATTGCACATCATTGTTGGCGGAACTGTGAAACATATCCCCCACAACGATCACCCGGACCGGGCAATACTTCGTGATCAGCTGCTGCAGACGATAAAGGTCTTCCTGCACAATATTCGCCGGAACGGCAATGCCGGCTTTCCGGAAGTGGGCCGATTTGCCTGCATGCAGGTCCGCCAGGATCAGGGTTTGTTCCTCCTCCCAATACACGGCTCTTCCGGCGGACAACCGCCAGTGTTGTTCCTTCCACTCAAATGAAACGTCTTCCAAAATATAATGCTGTTTTTGATATGATGCCTGCAAAATTAAAAGATTCCTGCCAGTAGTATTTTAAGCCGCGCAGTTTTTATGTTCACCGCAGCAATATCCCGCGGCGGCATATTGACAATCGTAAAAGCACTTACCAAATGATCATTTTTTTGATCCGGTCTTCCAGTTTTTCACTGGTCAGCTGTTCCCGCAAGCTGTCCACCTTGATCGGGAAGCAGAAAGGTGTCAGCCTTTGCGGAAAAGTGATCACGATCTTGTTATGATAGATGCGTTCCATTGTTTCCCGGAGGCGGGCTTCTTCCATCTGGTAAAAGAATGCTTCATTGAACGCCTGGCGAAGGAGAATATTTTGCGGATCGTAGTCGTGAAAAACGTTGAACAGCAGCGAAGCGGATGATTGCAGGTGCCGGTTGGCCTTGTGCTTTCCCGGAAATCCCTGGAATATCAATCCTGCTATCACGGCAATATCCCTGAATTTCCGCCGCGCCATTTCCGTGGCATTCACACTGCTTTGCAGATCCTGCGTCAGCTGCTCCAGCGAAAAAAGCTCCTGCACATTGGTATCGTCTACCGGGATAGGCTGATCAGAAAGCAGCTCGAAACCGTAGTCGTTCATTGCCAGCGAAAATGTGATCGGGTGCCGCCGGCTGATGCGCCAGGCCAGCAAAGTTGCCATGACTTCATGTACCAGCCGTCCTTCAAAAGGATAGACGAAAAGATGATACCCGTCTTTCGTCTCGATCTGTTCCATCAGCAATTCGTCTTCCCGCGGGATGTGCGAGAGGGCTTGCTGCAGTTCGAACAGGGGTTGCAGGATCAGCACTTCTTCTTCCTGCGCGGTGCCGGACATGGCCTCGTGGAACTTTCGCCGCAGCATCATGCCAAGGTTGGCGGAAAGCGGCATCCGGCCGCCATTCCAGCTGGGCACAATACTTTTTTTCGATTTGGATCTTCGCACGATCACCGTCATATCCTTGATCATCACATATTCCAGGTTTTGTCCGCTCAGGCTGAAGGTATCTCCCGGGGACAAACGGGAAATGAAATATTCTTCTATCAGCCCGATGAACCCGCCTGTCATGAACCGCACTTTCAGCATAGCATCGCTCACGATCGTGCCGATATGCAGGCGGTGGCGCATGGCCTGCTGACGGCTGACGCAATGGTATTCATCGCCTACGCGGTGCAGCTTGCGGAATTCATCGTAGCTGTGCAATGCTTCTCCGCCGGTGGTCAGAAACGCCAGTATCCATTGCCATTCTTCGGGTTGGAGGTCCCGGTAACAGAAAGTGGCGGTCACTTCCTGCCATATCTGTTCCGCGTTAAAGCCATCGGACACGCCGAGGGTCATCAGGTATTGCAGCAGTACATCAAATGCGAGCACCACCGGCATGCGGCTTTCGATGAGATTTATTTTCATGGCATCTTTCAGCGCAGCGGCTTCCACCAGTTCCAGGGAATGAGTGGGCAGGAACCAGATATTGCTCACGGCATCCGGCCGGTGGCCGCTTCTGCCTGCGCGCTGCAGGAACCGCGCTACGCCTTTAGGGCTGCCTACCTGTATCACGGTGTCAACGGGCCGGAAATCCACCCCGAGGTCCAGACTGGAGGTGCAGACAACCAGTTTGAGCGTGCCGGTATGCAGGGCTTCTTCCACCCATATCCGCAGTTCACTGTCAATGGAGCCGTGATGCAAGGCAATAGCGCCGGCCAGTTCCGGGCATTGTTTGAGTATCTGCTGATACCATATCTCGGACTGGCCGCGGGTGTTGGTAAACAACAGGGTGGTTTTGCTGGCATGTATCACCGGCAGTACTTTATGCAGCAGTTTAAGCCCCATATGCCCGGCCCAGGGGTATTTTTCGATCTCGTCAGGCAGGATGCAATGTACGGCGATCTCCTTGCGCACTTCGGCGCGTATGATGGCGGCAGGCTGACCGGACTGGCCCATCAGTACATCCAGGGCTTCTTCCAGGTTACCGATGGTGGCGGATATCCCCCAGGTCTGCAAATGCTTGCCCTGAAGCCCTTTCAGCCGGCTGATCCCCAGTTCCACCAACACGCCGCGTTTGCTGCCCAGCAGTTCATGCCATTCATCCACCACTATTGTATGTAATGAGGAAAAACGCCGGGCATAATCTTTTTGCGCAAGCAGAATGTGAATGGATTCCGGTGTGATGATCAGGACTTCCGGCATCTGTTTTTTCTGTTGTTCCCTTACATGTGTGGCTGTATCACCGCTGCGGATGCCCACTTTCCAGGGAATGTGCAGTTCGTGCAGGGCTTCTTCCATGGCTCTGCCGATATCTTTGGCGAGTGCGCGCAGCGGCGTTACCCACAGCAGTTGCAGCCCATTGTTGGTTTGATGGTGATATGCCGGTTGTTCATTCATCCAGCGGATGAGCACACCAAGGAAAAGGGAGAAGGTTTTTCCGAAGCCGGTTGGGGCATTAACGAGGCCCGAGCGGCCGGCAAGATAGTGTTCCCAGGCTTCTTCCTGAAAAGCAAATGGCTTCAGCTCCTTTGCTGCCAGCCACTGTTCTATCGCCTGCCATCCGGTTGTGTTTTTCATGCGGACATGAAATTAGGCAAGATGACGCCGATAAAAAAATTTGCGTGTGCCGGCAAACGGGTACTTGCCTTCCGGATAAGACTGCGCCGCTGACGGAGACCGTTTGCGCAAAGCGGAGGATCAGGCGAAGATCAGCCGTACGCCTACGATCAGCAAGGCCCCTGCAAGTGCAAGAATGATGCCTTTGGGCTTGACTTTGCCCGATAGCCCGGCACCCAGCTGCGCACCCATGATCACGCCGGCGCCAATGGCCGCGGCGGTCTGCCATCCCTGCTGGAAGCTGCCCTGGATGATGTGTACAACGGTTCCGGCCAGCGCCATCACGGCCAGTATCAGATGGGAGGTGGCTGTGGCGATATGTATCGGGAAATTCAGGAGGCTGATGAGTGCGGGAACATGGATGATGCCGCCGCCAATGCCAAGCAGGCTACTCAGGAAACCGACCGCAAAACTGATGAGGATCCCCGTCCAGATATTGAACGAAAAGCGGTGTTCCTCCCCGTTGCGTTCAACCACATGGCGGTCCACACACCTGCCGCGGTTCATTTTGGCGGCATAAGCGCCCTGCTGCGGCTTCAGCATGAGAAAAACCGATACGGCGATCAGCAACAGGCCGAGAATAATATTAAAGGCATGGCGGGAGATCACGGTGGTGATCATGGCGCCGGCAACAGCGCCTGGCAGTGTGGCTACTGCGAAGATGATGGCGGAGCGGTAGTCGATACGCTTTTTGCGTGCATAGGCAATGGAGCCTGAAGTCGCATTGAGAAAGACGACGGAAAGAGAGATACTGGTAAGGACGTCAGGGGGCATGTCGGGGTACATCAGCAATAGCAGCGGCATCAGTATAAAACCGCCGCCGGCACCGATGAGCGTACCGAACGTGCCGATAAAAAATCCTAGTCCAACTAATAACAATACAGACAACAGGTCCATGTCCTTGCAGGCAATTTTTTTACGTGAAATAGTGCATCCGTCATGCCATGCAGGGAAAAGAAACAAACATTGATCACAGCAAGGAAATGCCGCCAGGAGCGGACAATTGCGTTTTTTTTAATGTTGGTTTTTGCGCGATCTGATCTGCCGGATCAAGGCAGATGACAATTAATGATTGGTTCCTTTTCCTTAATATCTGTTACGGCATTAAGGATGTTTTGGTGGCTGGAACGTGCCAGCAGAGGTAAAGGTAGGGTATTTTTTCGCCACCAAAATTGTAGACTAAAGGACTTTTTTTGAAGTGCCGGAGCGGGTTTTTCCCTTACTCCGGCAGCTCCGGCCGTCTCATTTTATACGGGACGCCCGTTATGGCGTGCAGGAATGCTACCAGGGCCTTTTTCTCTTCCGCGCTGAGATTGAGTGGCTGCATCAGCGGGTCCGTCCGCGGAAAGAGGGGATCGTTTTCCTGGCCGGGCTTGGGCTTCATCATTTGCATGCCGCTGTTATAGATATTGATCAGGCCATCGATATTGTCGAAAAGGCCGTTATGCATCCAGGGGCGGGTTAGCATGACGTCCCGCAGGGACGGAGTGCGGAAACGGCCAACGTCGGCGGGGTCTCCCGTTACGTTGTAGCGGCCGAGATCTTCATATTTCCTTTTATAATAAGTAAGGCCGATATTATGGAACTGGTTGTCCGTCATAAATTGCCCGTTATGGCAGTTCATGCAGCGGGCTTTTGTACGGAAGAGATGGAGGCCGTGTATTTCTTCATCGGAAAGGCGCTTGTAATTGCCGTTTATAAAGTGATCGAAACGGCTGGTGCGGCTGCGAATGGTGCTTTCAAACGCTGCAAGCGCTCCCAGTATGCGATCCACGCTGATGCTGTCATTGCCATACGCAGCGTTGAATAATTGACGGTAACCTGCTATTTCCCTGAGTTTTTCCGGCAGTACGCCTGGGTCCATATTCATTTCGTGGTGTGTACCGATGGGATTGAGGGCCTGGGCTTCCAGTGAGGCGGCCCGCCCGTCCCAGAAAAACTGTTTGTGGATGGCCACATTCAGCAGTGATGGGGTATTCCGGGAACCCTGGAGGTGGTCGTGACCGAGTGATACGCGTCGCCCGTCGCCCCAGGCCAGGTCGGGGTCATGGCAACTGCTGCAGGATATCTGCTTCGAACCCGAAAGGCGGGGATCAAAGAAAAGCATTCTTCCCAGGTTAACCTGCGGGTCATTCAGTTGTGTAACAAGGCTGGTATCGGGCAGCAGCGGGACCAGTTCTTCCCATTGCACGCCGCTGTCTATTACCGGGCGGGGCCACTCACTTATGGGCCGCTCATATAACGCTCTCAGACTGTCTGATTCCCTGTTCCCCCTTTCTGTTCCCGGGTTCAATGAGCACATGAACACGATCAGCATCAACATGGAGAATACAATTGATATACTTTTCATCGTAATGATTTAATACTTCCTTACCGTTGCTCCGCTTTTTTTAAAGATAAAGACTAAAACTTAATGCGCCCTGCAGGCGGTACGCACCGATCTCCGGCACATCTGCCACGGTTCTTTCCGTTTCGCGGAGCAGGCGGTCATATACGATCTTCAGGCGAACGCCCGCCGGCATTTTGTCGATGATCTTCCGCGATATATAATTGGCATGCAGCTGCAATGTTCCGGCAGTGGACGACCAATAGTAGTAATCCCTGAATAACACGTCCATCGAAAATGCTGTTCTTTGCGTTGGCAATACGTTGATCATTTGTGTTAAAGGGCAGCGTACACCCGCTTTCAATTGCAGATAAAACTGTTTGCCCGCGTATAATTCACCATGCACCATTGGCGTGAGATGGGAATATTGCAGGGAATGAGCAGTAACAAAATCCTCCCGTTCCGACTGCTGCCATTGGATGGATGCTCCCCATCCTGTGTTTTTAACACCAGTTTTGCCGTAATCCAGCACTATGCTGCTGAAGCGGTTCCGGTAATTCTGCGCGTTGAGAGCTGGCAACAGGGGGGAACCGCTGTAGGTGTTCTTGTCGTCTCCCCTGATATAGCTGGCTTCCAGGTTAAATGTATGCTGCAGGCCGCTTGCGGCACTGAGGTTCAGGCGATAATTATCCAGCGTGTAAGTTCCCCATTCGAGATCTTTAACGGTGGTTGACTGGGGGCTGCCATACTTGTCCAGGCGGCGTTCCCATGAAAGGCTGTTCTTCCATTGCCAATCTGTGCCGTTATATGCATGATGCACGGCACTGCCCCATGTGCGTACCCGCACATCCAACTGCTGGCTGTTGCTCGCCCGGGGTTGCATATACCCCATCCCCATCATCAGCCAGGTCCTCCGTTCCGGATAACTGTCGTAATTAAACTGATAACGGGGATTCATGTATTTAATGCTGTTGCTCTCATAGCCATATCCCCACATGGCCATGATACCGGTAACATGACGGCCCTGTTGCCAGGCCAGTTCCGGTTTCAGCACCAGTGAAAAATTCTTCACAGATGGTCTGGGATCTTCCTGACGGTGCGCGGTATGGTAAAGGTATGTTACGCCCGATCCTATATAAAGCCGGTCTTCTTTCAGCGTATAGGCAATACGGCCGCTGATATCATACAATTGCCGGTCGAAGCTGCCTGCCTTGCGGGAAGCATAATAAAAAGGGCGCATATGGTCCGGTATCCCCATCAGTGACCAGGACAAGCTGTCCTGGCTGCTGCGCTGATAAGTGAACTTTCCGTAAACCCTGAACCGTTGTATGGTACGTAAACCGGTTGTTGAAAAGGTAATATCCTTGTGTTGCTGAGGGACTTGCGCCTGCCGCAGTCCGCCATCCTCAATGCGCCCGGTGAGCGACAGCATGCCGGTATTCGCAACGGGATAGCTTGCCAGGCCCGCCACTGAGCTGACGGCTTGCCGGTATGCAGCCTGTGCCGGGCGGTACAGCCATATGCTGTCTGATACTGTCTGCGCTGTAGCGGTTGCAGACAGTATCAGCAGCAATCCTGAAAATATTACCCTGGTAAAATGAGTTTCGGTCATCTTCCAATTATTGCGCAAATGCATTTCCGGAAGGGTCTGCATGTATGGTCACAAAATCTATAGATGAATTATTCGTATCCTGCAGCACTATTCTGCCACCCTCTGTTTTTTGTGTTTTGCGGATCAGTGCCTGGGATGAATAAGAGCCGTTAGTTACATAATTGAATCCCGCATCGAGGTCAAGTGAAACCCTTTTGGGACAACGTTTGGTTTGCTCGGTGGGTTGAATTTCCACTATATCGAAGATGTTCATGGCACTTTTAGGCATTTGCAACCTCAGTTTGCCGGAGGTCAGGTTGTCCGGCGTTTTGAATGCTCCCCAGGTGGTAATGTCCGCACCGGATTTAAAGATCAGTACGGCTTCCCTGCCCGGGTTGTCCAATACCAGGTCGCGGTTGGAATTCAGGATAACCGCAAGATGGGTCTTATTGGTATTCATATCGGAGGCGAGCGGGTTTACGCCGGGCTGGTCTCCCATATATACATCAAAATCCGCATGGCTCAGGTCTACGGTCAGATCGGGGTTGCGTACGGTTATTTCCTTGCCGTTAACGCCGATGTAAGGTGCTTTGTGATTGATTGCAGTGGCAGCGATGATAATGCTTTTGCCGGGCTGTACCGGGTAGGTAGTGCCGTTGCCGGGGATGCGGAACAGCGCATCTGCGTAAATATAGTCCGTATTGGCATTTGCATCTGCCATACCCGGGCTTTTCGTCCAGTCCCATTGGCCGGTGGGCAGGTAATATGGTTCGGTCAGATCGATTTTTTCCATAGCGGTATTCACACCTTCCACCTGGCAGATATACAAACTGTCCGCATACAACACTTCCGCTGAGTTATTGTACAGTTCGATGAATTGATCGCGGAAAAGCGCGCCGTCCTTATTGTCAGAGCCTGCGTAATAGATCTGTTTGATGACCCAGTTGCCTTCTCCGCTTCCTGTACGGAGGCCAACGGTGATGGTGTTCTGGTCAGCAACGGCAGACTGTGCATTCGCACTGCCGGAAAAGAACACAGAACCGTCTGCCCTGATACCGGTTACCGCTTCATAGTCTTCGGCGGAAACCTGGAGGTGTACAGCCACGTCATAACTACCCGGGACCACACTGGAAAAAGTGGCCTGATCTTTTTCCTCTGTCAGGCTGTCTTTGTAGGACTGGCCGGTGGTAAGGTTGGAAATAGTGATCACAGCTCCTTTATAAGGAATGGCCATTTCTCCCATCTCTGCGGCTATGGATAATTTAACAGTGACGGATACCGGTTTGAGACCACTATCCTTCTTGCTACAGGCTGTAAGTAATCCTAACAACCCTGCCAATGCGAGGCAGATATTTCTTTTCATATGTTTTGATTTTTAGAATTTGAATGATATTTCACCGGAAACGCTGACCGGTTCACGTAAGGTCCTGACGTCACCGGTGACCCGGTTAAGCACCCGGTTACGCAAATTGAACACATTATAAGCGCGTACGGAGAACCGGATCTTTTTCCTGATCTCTTTCGCTACCTGTAAATGAAAATTCATGTAAAACGGGTCCGAGCCTTCGGAATCTTTTGCGTCGTATAGTCCCAATGCGGTGTAGATCGGGTCTGTGTCTGCATGGGGCCCGAACACGTAATAGTTGCTTTGCAGATCTGCATATCCCAGCGGCATTTGACTGCTGCCGAGGCTTTTGCGTTGCCGGGTAATGAACATGTCAGCGGATATGTTCACGATAAAGCCCAGTTTTGGTATATGCGTAGTAGTATTGAGTTTGCTGGTGAGTGACCAGTATTTGTAGCTGGTAGCCGGGTAAACGCCGAACATCACATTGTACAGGGTCTGCAGGTCTGCTTCCGCGAATTTGAGCCGCTGGTTACTGTTGCTGAAATCGCTGAAACTGAAGCTGGATACCAGTGAGAAACTGGTCTGTATGGATCTAATTTTCTTTGTGCTGATGAACCATTCTACGCCGATATCATTGCTGGATGTACCATTCGTGACCTTGTTATATTTCATAGCGGCGCTCAGTTTGGTAGTCACGCTGTCTGTCTGCCAATACACCAGCTTGTTGTTCTCGATCTTGTAATCATATACCGGCAGCCGGAATGTTTGAAACTGGTCGGCGGTTGTGAAACCATCCCGGTTGCGTTTATAATACAGGAATAATGAACTGCTGATCCGGGCATCCTTGTATTTCAGGCCGCCTTCCAACTGGCTTGCTCTCATCGGTTTCAGCGCGCTGTTGTCCGGCAGCAGTTTCTCCGTGTACACGAGGAATACACGTTTGGCGGGATCGGCATCATATACCTGCAGAACCGGCAGGTCAAAATAAATGGGTGAAGGATAGCGATAAGCCATGGTCGGAGCCTTGGTGGCCAGACCATATCCAAAGGTCACCTGCCACGTTTTGTTCAGGGAATAAGCCATATTCAAACGGGGTTGCAAAGTGCCCTGACCGTTCTGCACATCATACCGGAGGCCCGCGTTCGTGGTTAAAGTACGCCCTGATACCATCAACTCGAAATTGTCCTGCAGGAAGTAGCCGCTGTTGATGATGGCAGGCATCAGGTCGAAGCTGTAGGGGCGCTCATTCTGATAATTCAGGTTGGCGAAGCGCGGTGCTTCGGGATTTACGACCACTCCCTTACCGCCGTTGTTGGAGATATACAGATTTGCACCTGCGCTGAGCTGATGCAGTACCTTTCCTGTGCTGGCCTCCCCGCTGAAGACGAGGTTGCCGTTGAAGTTTTCCGGTTCTCCAAGAATATGATCTATTGAAGTGAAGATGCCGGGGGTGTAATATCCTTCATAGATACCGGTGGTGTCTTTATCCGCCATGGGGCGGGGATCGCTGTTGAATGCATATTGCGTATAGGATTCCTGGTGGCCTTTGCTGTAACCCATGCTGAGGCTGATTCGTTTCAGGTAGTCATGTTGTATGGTAAAAGCGGTACGGTTTGATATGCGGATATTCCGGCTCCTGATAAATGTTTTCTTCTCTCTGATATCTTCAGGGTCCACCTTTATATCATCATTACGGAAACTGTAATCGACGGAAATGGTGTTTTTGATATTCTCCCCGAAGTGGTCGGTCCACATAAGCCCAAGATTTGTGCGGGCGTACGTTTGCAGATTTGTGACGGGATTCTCGTTGCTTCGCAGATAATTGGCGGAGAGGTTCAGTGCACCCCATTTCCTGCCCAGCGCCAGTCCTTTCGAAAGTGAATATTGCGAAGAATATCCGCTGATGCCAATGCCCAATTGTAATTTGTTTTTACCCGCCTGCCGGTCTATGATCACGGCGCCGTTGGTGATGTCGCCGTATTGCGCGGGGGCAACGCCGGATATCACTTCTATCCGCTCGATGTTATTTACCGGGATATCCCGCAGATCGAGACCGGTAAATGGAACATCAAAGCTGCCGTAACCTGCCTGTGAAATAAGGCTTCCGCCGTACTTTCCGATACTCTTTGTCTGCATGTTGGCATTGTTGGAAAGCAGGATGTCGTCAATGATAAATGCAGTGCCGAGAGAGTTGTTCATCGCTGCGCCGGCGTTGGCGCTCGTACGCAATGTAAGTGTCTGCACTTCATGCAGATTGGGCGCTTTGATCTCTTTGCCGGGGAGGTTGTTCAGTATATCGGCCATGCTGAATGCCTGGGACTGCTCGATGGATTCACGGTCGAATACCACGGAAGAATTGGATTGCTGTGCTTTCTGTACACCGGTTACCTGTACGCCTTCGAGAGAAAGGCTGAGGTCCTGCAGCCGGAAAAGCTGCATTTGCCCATATTCTTTTTGTTCGACCAGTCTTTCCTCTGTTCGTTTCCCGACGTATGTTACCGTAATGCGTGCCACTGTGATATGCGGCGGTACCTGCAGCCGGAAAGTACCCTCGTTGCTGGTGGTCAGCAGGCTGCCGGTTTCCCTGACCTTCACGGAAGCAAACTCAAGCGGCTGATCTTTTTCATCCAGCACTTTCCCGGTCAGCACTTGCGGTTCCGCCGCCTTTTCTGCCAGCGGAGCATGGGCTGCTGTTACGTTCTGTTCCCTGGGTTTGTATATCAGCACCCGGGAGCCATTTACCCGGAAGGTGAAGCCGCTTCCTCTCAGGAGGTTGTCAAGAATATGCTGTATGCTTTTCTGCCTGGCGGCGTATGCTTTTACCCGCACCTGCCGCAGCTCAAGGGGATTATAAGTGAGGTTCAAACCTGTGGCGCCGGCCAGCTGACGGAGGGCTTCGTCCAGGGTACCTGCTTTAATCCCGATGTTATAACGTTCGCTCTGCGCCTGCCGGGCATAACTTCCCGCTGTTATCAGGCAGCTGAAGCATAAACAACATATGATGATCCCCTTATTCATTCTTTAAAATTTCACTGCACGGTGCGCCTTTCAGCCGGATGGTATTTCCGTTGACGGTACAGGTAATGCCATAGATAATTTCCAAAGTGCGTAGTATCTCCCGGATATTTTCGCCGTGGCGGAAAGCAGTGGTGATCCTGCAATCTGCCATGGCCGGGTCGCTGAACACCAAATGCATATGGTACAAGTTCCGGAGTACGAGTTGCAGCTCCCTGAAACTAACATCATTCAATACGATCCGGCCGTTCATCCATGCTGCGGTTTCGGGTGAATAGCGCATGAGCCTGAGTGAACCCGAGCTTTTGTTGATGGTGCCACCTTCGCCGGCTTTCAGGCTGATCGCTTCCTGATGTCCTGAACGGCTCAATATTACTTCCCCTGTTACCACACCTACGCTTTCTTCTTCCAGTCCCGAATAGCTTTTCACGCTGAATACCGTCCCGAGGTCCAGTACACGCATGCCGGAGGGTGTTGTAACGGAGAAAGGTTTACGGGTGTCATGTGTTACATCAAAGCAGGCCTCACCCTCCAGCAGGGTTACTTCCCGCTGCTGCCCGAAAGTTTCCCTGTACTGAATACGGCTTTCCGCATTCAGCCATACAGACGAGCCGTCAGGCAGCATGAATTTTTTTATTTCCCCCACGCCTGTCCGCGCCATTACCAGGGAAGCTGAAGGCTGCCGGAATATGAGGATACAGGTGATGGCAGACAGGAGTATCAGGACTGCGGCTGCGGGCAAATGCCATTTCCGGTTCCTTCTTGCTTCAACAGGTACCGTAGCGGTGATGGTGATCTCTTCCGGCTGATGTAGCAGGGCTTTGAGTTTTGCCGTTTCTTCTGCTATTTCTTTTGCCTTCCCATAGCCATGCAGGGCGATGACCAGTTCCCTGGCTTCCCGGAATATGCTGCCGTGCTGCGGGAATTCCTGTTCTTTTTGCTTCCAGTACGCAACGGCATCAGGATCTGTTCCGAGACAGCAGGCTATAAAAGTTTCATCACTTACCAGGTATTCAATGGTAACAGGTTGCTGCATGCAAGTGGGCTTTTTATGTAAGAGGGGATGGGGAAACAGTTTTTACCCTTCAAAAAGGGAATTTTTTTTACCGCAGGGCCAATTGTGCGGTCAACACGGATGGGTAGGGGGTGTCAGTGCCGGCCAGTTGGGCTCTCAGCGTTTTGATGGCCTCGTGTAATTTATTGTAGATAGTGCGCTCGCTCAGGCCGGTGCGGACTGTTATTTCCCTGTAGCTGAGACCTTCGAGATATTTCAGACGGATAAGTTGTTGCTTCCGGGGAGGCAGCAAGGCTATAGCGGCGGATACAGCTTCCTGCAAGCGAAAAGTGTCATCACGATGAACAAGCTCCTGCTCATGGGAAGTTTCGGCCGGTTCATCACATGTATCCGGCCAGCCTGATGAAGAAGGGTCAGCCTGCCTGTTTTCCAGCATGCCAATTAACCGCCTCTTGAAAGCGGTGAAAATGTATGCCTGCGGACTTTGCGCATCCGGGAGCGAGTCGCGTTTCTGCCAGAGGTACAGGAAGGTCTGGTTAATAGCGTCTTTTACCAGTTCCCGATCGGAAGAGAATTTTAACCCGTAGGCCAGTATTCCCGTATAAAGCGTGTTATGCAACCTGTAAAGCAGGCTTTCATCTCCCTGCAACAAACCATGCCACAAATGTCTGATATCAAGGTTGGTCATATTATTCCAATATGATTTGAATAATGGGCAAAATTACGCCCTGCGGTTTGATAAGGTTTACGAAATGCGGAATTTTATCGGCGTATTAAAGAGACGGAAAGGTGGGGAATGCAAGCCAGTAGCGGGATTTATTGTTTTTAGAGCAATTCCCGATTGGAGCAACGGCGTTGCCAGGCAAGTTGTTGCAGCAAAAAGTGGTCGATATGAACCAGGCTTACACCTCCAGCAATTGCTTCAGATCGTCCAGCGTATTGATCTCCTCCGCCGTTTTATCTTTCCGCCACCTGTGGATGCGCGGGAAACGCAGCGCGATGCCTGATTTGTGCCGGTTGGATGCGGCAATGCCTTCAAATGCGATCTCGAAAACAAGCTCGGGCTTCACCGTACGCACGGGCCCGAATTTTTCCACGGCATTCCGTTTTACCCAGTTATCCACTTCAGCGATCTCTTTATCTGTGAGGCCGGAATAGGCCTTGGCAAAGGGGACCAGCTGATCACCGTTCCGCACGGCGAAGGTGTAATCGGTATAAAGATTGGAGCGGCGGCCGTGGCCTCTCTGTGCATAGATCATCACGGCATCTACGGTAAAAGGATCGATCTTCCATTTCCACCAGTCGCCTCGCCTCCTGCCAACCTGGTAAGCGGAATCGAGTTTTTTCAACATCAGCCCCTCGCTTCCGTTCCTGCGGGAGGCTTCTCTGAGCGCGGCCAGCTCTGGCCAGTCGGAGTAAGGGACCAGGGGAGAGAGCTTTAATGCCGGCTGGCGAATGCCGCCCACGAGCTTTTCCAGCAAGGTCCGCCGGTCCTGCAGCGGCAGCAACCGTATGTCGTTGCCTTGCCATTCCAGCAGGTCGTAGCAATAGAAGATCACCGGCGCTTCCTGCAATTGTTTTTTCGTGACATTTTTCCGGCCGATGCGTGTCTGCAGCGCCTGGAAAGGCAAGGGGCGATCACCTTCCTGGTCGTAGGCGAGTATCTCGCCATCGATGGCTACGCCTTCCGGAAGAAAGGTTTGCAGAACGGTCAGTTCCGGGAATTTCTCCGTGATCAGCTCTTCTCCGCGGGACCAGATGAACAATTGCCCGTTGCGGTGGATCATCTGGCCGCGGATGCCATCCCATTTCCATTCCGCCTGCCATTCTTCCGGCTCACCCAGCTCTTCCGGCGGGCTTTCAAGGGCGTAGGCGAGGAAGAAGGGATAAGGCCTGGAATCGTCCGCATTCCGCGCTTCTTCGTTCAGCAGATCTCCCATGGTGGTCTGCTGCGGGTCCCAGTTGCCGCTGATCATGTGGGATATTGTCGCCGGCGCGATGTGATAGGTCTTTGCCAGCGCGTTCACGATCATGCTCTGAGACACGCCGATGCGAAAGCCGCCGGTGATGAGCTTGTTGAAAACAAAACGTTCTGTATGCTGCATCTGGTCCCATGCATTGCGGATGAAGGCCGATTTTTCAGCTTCCGGCGCCTTTTCGAGCGCGATCAGCCGGTCGAGCCAGTAATGCAACGGCCTGGGAGCTGTGGTGATATTGGGTGGCGGCAGCAGCAGTGCAATGGTTTCCGCGAGGTCGCCTACGGTGTGATAACATTCGTTGAACAGCCATTCGGACAGGCCTGCCACTTCCATACACCATACTTTCATGAGTGTGGAATTGACAACGCGTTTTGGTTTTCGCCCGGAGAAGAGCGCCAGCACCCAGGGTTTGTCCTTTTCGTCCGCCGTCGCAAAATAACGGCTTAGCGCAGCCAGCTTTTCGTTGGTCTTCGTGCTTTGTGAGAGCGTGAATATGAGTTGTGAGAAGTGCTGCATACTACTCGGGTGTATCAGGTGTTCCATTCCCCGTTTGAGGTGTTTCCGCACCGGGCGCCTGTATGTGTAATGCCGTATTGCCGGAGGATGCTGCGTTTCCGGCTCCGGTTATTTCTTCTTCCTCAGCACCGTAGGCCGTTTTTGCTTCTTCCGCTTCCAGCCCGTTTTCCTGCAGGTATCGTGCCATTACGCTGCTGAAGCCATGCGTGGCAAATATTTTCTCCGCGCCCGTGGCTTTGATGGCCTGTAAAAGCCCCGGCCAGTCGGCATGGTCCGATATCGCAAAACCGGCATCGGCATTTTGCCTGCGGGTGTTTCCCCTGACCTGCATCCATCCGCTGCAAACGCCCAGTGCGTAAGGGGCAAAGCGGCGCATCCAGGCAGAGTCTGCCGCGGAAGGAGGGGCAATGACCAGGCTGTTCGGGAAAGCTTCCTTTGGTGTTTGCGGTGTGATCAGCTCCACCTGGGGCAAAGGCCATCCATGTTTGCGAAGCATCTCATGTGCATTGAAGATGGCGCCGTGCACCAGGAACCGCTCGACCGAATGTGAGAGGTTGTAGATCAGCCGCTGGGCCTTTCCCAGGCTGTAAGCTACCAGTACGCTGTTCTTTCCCGCTTGTTCATTTTCGTGTATCCACGACCGTATGTCGCTGAAGATATTGTGCTGCGGTTTCCAGCGGTAAATGGGTAGCCCGAAGGTGGATTCCGTAATGAAAACGTGGCATTTCAACGGTTCAAAAGCACCGGAGATACCGTCATTTTCAGTTTTGTAATCACCGCTGGCCACCCAGGTCTGCCCGCCGTAACTCACCTTCACTTGTGCAGAGCCGATCATATGCCCGGCGGGATGGAAGGAGAGGGTAACACCGTTAATATAGATTTGCTCTCCGAAGGCCAGTCCCTGAACGCTGATATCCTGCCCCAGCCGTAACTGCAACAGCGGTATGCTGTCCTTCGCACAGAGGTAGTGCTGATTACCCGGACGGGCATGATCGGAATGGGCATGGGTAATCACTGCACGGGGCACCGGTTTCCAGGGATCGATATAGAAGTCGCCGGCCGCACAATAGATACCTTTGTCCGTAAAGGAGAGAACGGGTTGCATGGATACTGAAGTTAAGATAAAACAGGAGGGCATCAAAATTCAGGCCGGTTGCCGGAAAACAGATTACCGGAAAACAAAGAGGGGATGACTCAAAAGTAAAATGTAGTCCCTTTGAGTCCGCTTTACGTAACCCCTTTGCTCCGCTGAGTCCATGTTTGACAGCTTTTGTGTCAACTTATTTCAGGACGAGGCAGGACCCGAATAAAAAAAAGGCTGCATCGATCTGATACAGCCTCTTCCCCGGATCTCCGAAAAATGTCAGAGATGGGCATTCATCCGGTAGTCGGCGCTGTCGCCTTTCTGGATGATGTAAATATTTTTGTTCTCGAAGTATGCGGGTATTTCGTCTTTCTCTTCGTTCAGATAAACGGGTTGAAAATTGAAATCGGTGTAAACGCGGTTGGCGGGTTTGTTGAGATCTTTATTGAAGTACACGCCATCCTGCGTGAGCGCCTTCACAAAATACCAGGTTTGTTCAAATCCTTTGAAGGCCATGTCCGAAGGGCGTGATTTATACACGCGTTTGAAATAATCGGATACATATTTACTGAAGGTATCTGCTTTCTCGTTGTAATAGGGGGATGAATAGTAGAGGGTAAGCCCTTCGAATTCAGGCTCTTTGAACTTCATCACATCCCAGGTAGGCATACCGAAGATATGCATCGGATAGGTGGCTTTATGCACGGCGAGTTTGCGCAGGATATTCTTGGCGCCGGCTTCGTCCAGTGCTGTGATGATGCAGATGTTCGGCCGGTCTGCCAGCAGGTATTGCGTCAGCTGGGCATCTGTGGTCGCATCGCTCCATACTACCTCACGGATACGGCTTTTTTTGTCATATGACATTTTATCGTAGGCGACCTTGATGTTTCCGCCGATGCTGGCTTCGAAGGAGGAGCCTCTACGGATCACCAGGATATTCTTGGTGGCAAATCCTTTCTGCACGTAGTCGTGTATAGCCTCTACATGTGAGCGGAGAGTGCTGTTGCTGATGAGCAGAAAGGGATTTTCTGAAATGCCGCCGTCGTTAGGGAAAGTGGCGGATACGAGGTTGATCTGTTTTTCCCGGGCAAAATCGCTCAGTGGTTTCAGTTCCGGGGTGCTTACCGCGCCGATGATCAGGTCTACCGCATCCAGCTGGCGGTTGCGGATCAGGGTAGGCACATCGTTCTGACGCGCTTTGTTGTCGAACACCTGCACATTCAGCTGTACGCCTTGTTTTTCCAGGGAATCGAGGGCAAGCTGTACGCCTTCATAGAATTCGAGGCCGGGCAGCACATAACGCGGCATGGTGCGGCCGGGAATCTCCAGCGAAGCAGCGAATACGGAATCCAGGTAAAGCGGTGCAAATACAGCGATGTTGTAGCTGCTGCGTTTCACTTCTTTGGCGAAAGCCGGAACATTGAAGGGAGCTTTGGCATCCGGTTTCTTTGTTTCCTCCGGTTTCTTTTCCTCCGGTTTGGGCTTGCTCAGCTCCGGCGGCGGGCCGTCAGTTTTCGCAGGCGCCGGGCGGAAGATCGCACAGGCCTGCAACAGCATGATGCCGGAGAGGACAAGCGTACACCTGATAAATGTTTTCGATCGGATCATATGGTGCCAGTAATTGCAAAAATCATTCCACGTAAACGAATAACGAACTGCAAATGAGCATTCCCGCATTTGCAATCCGTTATTGCTAATCTGTAATCAATTTATTCCCATTCAATTGTAGCAGGCGGTTTCGAACTGATGTCATACACCACACGGTTGATGCCTTTTACTTTATTGATGATATCGTTGGAAACCTTTGCCAGGAATTCGTAGGGAAGATGCGCCCAGTCCGCCGTCATGCCGTCTGTGGAGGTTACAGCGCGGAGGGCTACGCAAAATTCGTAAGTCCTCTCATCGCCCATTACGCCTACGCTCTGTACGGGCAGCAGAATGGTGCCTGCCTGCCATACCTGGTTGTAGAGGCCGGATTCTTTCAGTCCTTCTATATAAATGGCATCTGCATCCTGCAGCATCTGTACTTTTTCCGGGGTGATCTCTCCGAGAATGCGGATCGCCAGGCCAGGGCCGGGGAAGGGATGGCGGGCGAGGAAGATGTCGCTGATACCGATCTCTTTGCCCACGCGGCGTACCTCGTCTTTAAATAAAAAGCGCAGCGGCTCCACGAGGCTCATGTTCATTTTCTCGGGGAGGCCACCCACATTGTGGTGGGATTTGATGGTGGCCGAAGGGCCGTTCACGGAAACGGATTCTATGACATCAGGATAGATGGTGCCCTGGCCGAGGAAACCAATATCTTTCAGCTGCGTGGCTTCCTGCTGGAATACATCGATGAAGAGCCGGCCGATGATCTTGCGTTTTTCTTCCGGGTCTTTCACCCCGTTCAGCTGGCCGTAGAACAGTTCTTTGGCATTTACGCCCTTGACGTTCAGGCCCATATGTTTATAGGAGTCCAGTACGGTCTCGAATTCATCTTTACGCAAAAGCCCGTTATCCACGAATACGCAGTACAGGTTGGGGCCGATCGCCTTGTGGATCAGCTCTGCGGCTACGGTAGAGTCTACGCCTCCGCTGAGGGCCATCACTACTTTACGGTCGCCTACCTGTTCTTTGATCCGGGCGATGGTTTCCTGTACGAATGCAGCGGGCGTCCAGTCCTGCTGCAAACCGCAGATATGGACCAGGAAGTTGCGCAGGATCTGCTTGCCTTCCAGGGAGTGCGTTACTTCAGGATGGAATTGCAAGGCGAACATCGGGTTTTTGGCGAGGGTATGGCTTTTGAAAGCCGCTACGGGGATGTTCTCGGTGGTGGCGATGGGGGTGAAGGCCTCAGGAAGACGGATGATCGTGTCCGCATGGCTCATCCACACCTGGCTTTTCGCTGAAATGTCGTATAACAGCGGCTCTTCCTTGTCGCTATGCTCCATGAAAGCACGGCCATATTCACGGGTGCTGCTTTTGGCCACTTCGCCGCCGAATACCTTGGCCATCAGCTGTGCGCCGTAGCAAACGCCCAGTACAGGCACTTTTTCCGCCATGGCGGCAATGTCTACTACCGGCGCCTGAGGATCGTTCACGGAGAACGGTGAGCCGGAGAGGATAATTCCTTTAATACTGTCTTCCCAGATGACCGGTTTCAGACAAGGCTGTATTTCACAATAAACATTCAGCTCCCTGATGGAACGCGCAATCAGCTGCGTGTACTGGGAACCGAAATCGAGGATCAAAATCTTTTCTGTCATGGTGGTGCAAAGATAGGGTTTTGGGTGTATATCCAAAATCCGCCGCAGGTCGGGAATTCTTTGTATTTTTCAGCCGTAAAACCCAAAGTATGAAGAAGCAATTAAGGTATTTCCTGATATCCCTGCTGGTAGCCCCTGTTTTTGCCGCATGTGATAATGTAAGCGGCAGCGGCAATGTTGCCCGGGAGGAACGCCGGACCGGCAGCTTTTCCCGTGTTTCCCTGGAAGGGTCGATGAATGTGATCATTGCAAAAGGAGAGCAAAGCACATCCGTGATTGAGGCGGAAGACAATTTAATGGAGTATATTGAACTGATAAATGACGGTGATGAGCTGGTCGTGCGGTTCCGCAGGAATACCAGTATCCGTTCACATAAAAAGATCACGGTTTATCTTACTACCAACACCCTCGAAAGTATGCGGGTTTCCGGGTCCGGTAATATGGAGCTGAAAGGGCTTTTCAGTACAGCAACGGGGATGGATATTGACCTTTCCGGCAGTGGGAACATCACCGGGCAGGTCAACGCACCGGAAGTGGATATTGATATATCAGGTTCCGGGAATGTTACCCTCAGGGGAGAGACGCGGGATGTGGACATCGATATTGCCGGCAGCGGCAACTGTCGCGCTGAAGACCTGCTGGCGGAAAACGTCAGTGTGAGCATTGCCGGCAGCGGGGATGTACGGATATTTGCCAGCCGTAACCTGAAAGCGGATATTATCGGTTCAGGAGGGGTGGCTTACAAAGGAGAGCCTTCAATCAAACTGAATAAGGTAGGTTCCGGCAGTGTGCGCAAGCTGTAGCAACAAATTGGAAAACTTTTGTATGTTTACGGTTTTTTTTAGAGTTTCTATAACTGTTTATGAGCCAACAAGCGAAGATTTTGGTGGTGTATTTCACCCAAACCGGGCAGTTACGCAGGATAATCGACCATGTGACAGCGCCCCTTCAGGGCAAAGCCGCCATTACATATGAGGAGATCGTGCCGGTACAGCCTTTCCCTTTCCCATGGTCCAAACAGGAGTTTTTTGATGCCATGCCGGAAACGGTTTTGGGCAGCCCCCGCGGTATTCAGCCCCTGAAAGTGAGTCCCGATGAACATTTTGATCTGGTGATCATGGCTTATCAGCCCTGGTTCCTTTCCCCATCCCAGCCGGTAGCGGCTTTCCTGCAAAGCCCGGAGGCTTCCCGCCTGCTGAAAGGCAAACCGGTGGTAACTTTGCTGGGTTGCCGGAACATGTGGCTGAATGCCCAGGAGAAAACCAAAAAATACCTCGCCGATATCGGCGCCCATCTCGTTGGCAATATCGTGCTGGTAGACAAGCACCCCAATCTCGTTTCCCTGATCACTATTCTGCGCTGGACCGGCAAAGGGAAAAAGGACGCTTTCTTTATCTTCCCGCCTGCCGGAGTACAGGAAAAAGAGATTGTGGAAAGCAGCCGTTTTGGCGCACCCATTCTGCAAGCCCTGGAACAGCGGAATTTTGCGGGGCTGCATGAACAATTACTGGCCCTGGATGCCGTTGAATTGAAACCCGGGCTTATTGTGCTGGAAAACCGCGGGCGCGGGCCATTCCGTTTCTGGGCCAGGTTCATCAGCGCCAAAGGGGAGCCGGGTAGCGAAAGCAGGAAAACACGGGTGACGATGTATCGCATCGTATTGCTGGCGGCCATTCCGTTGCTGACACCATTCACTACGGTTGCTTCCTGGATGCAGCTCACCTTCCGGAGAAAACAGCTGGAAAATGATGTGACCTATTATAAAGGAGTGAGCCTCCGTGAAATCAATTAATTCGTAATTAACAATTCATAATTATCTTTAAGGCCGCAAAAAACACCGGAAACCATAAAATCGGGCAGAATGACCGATAAACAGGATAATAATACAGATGAAATGCAATTCCATCTGGCAAATAAATAGACAAATATCACTGATGAAAGAAGTATATATTACCAGGCTCTCCAAATTTTTGCCGAATGAGCCAGTTGAAAATGATGATATGGAAAGCATCCTCGGAATGGTGGATGGAAAACCATCGAGGGCAAGAACAATGATCCTGGGTAATAATAAGATCAAAACCCGTTATTATGCGCTGGATAAAGCAGGAAAAAGCACGCATACCAACGCGGAAATGACCGCGGAAGCAGTGAAAAGCCTGTTTGATGACAAATTCCCCATCAACCGTTTGCAGCTGCTGGCCTGCGGCACCACCTCGCCGGACCAGTTATTGCCGAACCACGCCGCCATGGTGCATGGCATCCTGAAATGCCAGCCTGTGGAGCTGATCGCTGCTACGGGCGCATGTGCGGCAGGTATGCAGGCGTTCAAATACGCTTTCATGTCCGTGAAATGCGGCAATACTGCCAATGCCGTAAGCACCGGCTCGGAAAAATTTTCCAGCTGGATGCTTGCCCAGAAGTTTGAACCGGAAACCGAGAATCTCAAGAATCTGGCGGAAAACCCGATCATCGCTTTTGAAAAGGATTTTTTAAGATGGATGCTCTCCGATGGCGCCAGCGCCGCCCTGTTCGAGGACAAGCCGAATGAAGAAGGCCTGTCGCTCCGTGTGGACTGGGTAGAGATCGCGTCCTATGCCAATAATCTCGATACCTGCATGTATGCCGGCGCGGTGAAGAATGGTGACGGTACCACCAAAGGGTGGACCGATATGACACCGGAAGAATGGGCTGCCAACAGCGTGTTCTCCTTCAAGCAGGATACCCGCCTGCTCGGGAAGAATATCGTACCTTCCGGTGCGCAGATGTGGAAAGAGCTGGTAGACAAGTACAATATCGATATCAATAAACTTACCTGGTTCCTGCCGCACCTCTCTTCTGAATATTTCCGTTTCCGGATCGATGAAGAGATCGCGAGGCTGGGCGTGCATATCCCGCAGGAAAAATGGTTCACCAATCTCACCCGCGTGGGAAATGTCGGCACCGCTTCTCCTTATTTTATGCTGGAAGAGCTGTTGAACCAGGGAAAACTGAAAAAGGGGGATACGATCGTGATGATGGTGCCGGAAAGCGCAAGGTTCTCTTACGCCTACGCCCATATTACGGTGGTATAACAACGATCGGAACAATATTATCAATGCAGCAGAAGCGGTACATCTCACCCGGTTTTTGCTGCATTTGATTTGTTTGGCGTTCCTTCCGGCCGCCGCAAAACACAAAAAAACGGGCACATGAAAAAAGATGAAGTTCCCCAGGATGGGGACAACCTGCATCACGGCACTTTCAAGCAGCTCTTTTACGCAGTGGACCAGTCCGGCGAATACACACCGGTAACAAGTGTAGGCTGGGAACCGGAAAATGTGGCGCTGGACCAGGCCTGGGAAGAAGTAGAGCTGAGGGTCAAAGAAACGCGGGACAAAGTGCTGGCCGGGCAGCTTAGTCCCATTGCCTACTACATGGAAAGAACACTGCTGGACCTGCCGCTGCTGGCCCGGAAAGTGGGGAAGTTCCAATGGCAGGTAAAGCGCCATATGAAACCCCATGTGTTCAGCCGCATGAAACGCAGTTTAACAGAACGTTACGCCACGATCTTCGCCATCAGCGCGGACGTGTTGCAAAAAGGGGAACTGCTGCCATTCCAGCGGCCCCAGTAAATATTGACAATGACAGCATTCCATCATGTACAGACCGCACATTGCGAAAGCGGTGTAATTTCGAATATGTTCCGCCATTACGGGCTTCATATCAGCGAGCCGATGGCTTTCGGTATCGGGGCCGGCATCTTTTTCGGCCACCTGCCTTTCGTGAAAGTGAACGGCGTTCCCGGAACAACATACCGCATCTGGCCCGGCGCCATTTTTTCCAGGGTCTGCAAGCGCCTGGGCGTGAAAATGGAATCGCACAAGTTCGGCAGTCCGGATAAAGCCATGCAGGCGCTGGACGATGTCATCGCCCGGGGAATCCCGGTGGGCATGCAATCCAGCGTTTATTACCTGCCGTATTTTCCCGCGTCTTACCGTTTCCATTTCAATGCCCATAACCTGGTCGTGTATGGGAAGAACGAAGATGATTATCTCGTCAGCGATCCCATCATGGAAACCGTTACGACAATAGACCGGGAAAACCTCATCCAGGCGCGGTTTGCCAAGGGTTTCCCCGAGCCGAAAGGCAAAATGTATTACCCACTCGGCATACCGGAGGAAGTGGATCTCCGGGAACCCGTCAGGGCCGGCATTAAACAGGCCTGTTACTATATGCTGAAGATCCCGATGCCAATGTTCGGGGTGAAGGGCATTCGCTTTCTGGCCAAACGGGTGCAGAAATACCCGGGGAAGGTCGGGGACCGGAGGGCAGGGCTGTACCTGGGTAATATCATTCGTATGCAGGAAGAGATCGGCACCGGCGGCGCAGGGTTCCGCTTTATGTACGCTGCTTTCCTCCAGGAAGCCGGTACGCTGCTGCAGAACGAGGCGCTGAAAAAGATCGGGAAAGACCTTACCACTGTTGGCGATCTCTGGCGCAATTTTGCATTTGAAGCTGGCCGTGTGTGCAAAGCCCGGGCAGCGAATAATATATCATACAAAGAGCTTGGCAGTATGCTGCTACATATCGCGGATGAAGAAGAAAAGATTTTCCGTCGTTTATCCAATGTGAAATTGGCATGAACAGCATCGAAGTGAAAGATATGTACAAAACCTACACAGGCGCTTTACAGCCCAGCCTGCAGGGATTGTCATTCTCCTTTCCGGAAGGGAAGATCGTGGGACTGCTGGGGCCGAATGGCGCGGGCAAGACCACAACCATTTCCATTTTATGCGGACTGGTCAAAGCCGATAGCGGAAGCGCCGCGATATTCGGGCAACCGCAGGCTGCCCGCAGCCGGGAGGCGATCAAACGTGCCATTGGCGTTGTGCCGCAACAGATCGCGCTGTTCCCGCAGCTCAGTGCGCTGGAAAACCTGACCTATTTCGGAAACCTTTATGGCCTGAGGGGCAGGCCGCTGAAGGAAAAGATATTGTCGCTCCTGGAGATGTTCGGACTGGAAAAGGCCGCCGGCAAGGAAGTTGGCAGGTTTTCAGGTGGGATGAAACGCCGCACCAATATCATCGCGGCTATTTTACATGAGCCCCGCCTGCTGGTGCTGGATGAGCCTACAGCGGGAGTGGACGTGCAATCGCGCAGTATGATACTGCAATTCCTGCGCGACTACAACCGCCGGGGGAACAGCGTGCTGTACACCTCGCACCTGCTGGAAGAAGCGCAGCAGATATGCGAAGACGTTGCCATTATCGATGAAGGCAAACTGGTCGTGCAGGGAAATCCGCAGACCCTCATTCATCAACACCAGGATTGCCGTAACCTCGAAGATGTGTTCCTGCATTATACAGGGCATGCCGTAAGGGACTGAATATATTATGCTAAGAACTATCGCAACAATCAGAAAAGAATGGCTGCTGCTTATGCGTGACAAAGCGGGGCTGGCATTGCTTTTCGTGATGCCGGTGGTGCTGATCACCGTGATGGCGCTGATACAGGACGCGCCGTTCAGGGACTACCAGGAAGTGAAGTTCGATATACTGGCGGTAGATAACGATCATGGCCGCCTTGGCCGTTACATCCGCGAGGGGCTGGGGCAAAGCGGGCAGTTCAACCTGATCGATTCGCTGAACGAACAGCCGCTGAGCGAAGAGAAAGCCGCGCAGCTCATCCGTGAAGGGGCCTACAAGATCAGTATTACCATTCCCAAAGGCGCCACGGCGGAGATCGTCAGCAATGCCAACAAGATCGTTAACGATATTTCCAAACGGATGGGCATGCCTGCGCAGCTGCCGGTGAAAACGCTTATTACCGATTCGCTGGCGGTGCAGTTATACTTTGATCCCGCGGCTAAAAAGGCGTTCCGGAGCGCGATATACCAGGCTCTGGATAATTTTCTCACGCAGGTGCAGACGGACCTGTTGCTGGAGCGCATCCAGCTGCAGTTGCGGAAGCGTGACAGTACAGCTACGGACACGTTCCCGGCCATCCGGCTGAAAGCCGTTGCGCTGAAGGAAACGGCATTGGGGCATGGAAGGCAGATCGATGTCATCAGCAATTCCGTACAACATAATGTGCCGGCCTGGAGCATTTTTGCGATGTTCTTCATCGTGATACCCATCGCCGGCAATATGATCCGGGAGCGGGAAGACGGGAGCCTGGTGCGGATGAAGCTCATACCGGGCAATTATCTGTCTATCCTTACCGGCAAGCTGGTATTCTTCGTGGGGATCTGTACGGCGCAGTTTTACCTGATGATGCTCGTAGGACTCTATATGCTGCCCCTGCTGGACCTGCCGAGGCTGCAACTGGGCGTGGACCATGCCGCAGGCCTGATCACGGCCATCAGTATCGGTATCACGGCTACAGCATACGGTATCCTCATCGGCACTATTTTCAAAACGCCTAACCAGGCACTGAATTTCGGCGCGATCTCCATCGTGATCCTCAGCGCCATCGGCGGCATCTGGATACCGCTGGAGGTAATGCCGGAGAAAATACAGGCCATCGGCGGACTGTCTCCATTAAGCTGGGGGCTGAATGCGATCAATGATATCTATCTGCGGAATGGCAGCATCCGTTACATCCTGCCGGATATTGTAAAGCTGCTGACCTGCGGCCTGCTGATGCTGGGCATTGCGGGATGGGTGGAGCAGCGCAGGATCGCATAACGGAATAAACATTTTCATAACAACCTTAAAACGATTAATTTTAATCCCTGGAATGCGCCGCGGGCCAATCACCCGGAAGCGCTTAACCTACAACATTATGGAAGCGTTAAAATTGAAATTGAAACAGCAGATCATCGAGGCATTGAACCTGCAGGACACGAAACCGGAGGATATTGACGACAATGCGCCCCTGTTCGGCGAAGGGCTGGGGCTGGACAGTATTGACTCGCTGGAGCTGATGGTACTGCTGGAAAGGAATTACCAGATCAAGGTAGAAGATCCCCGCGAGGGCCGCAAGATATTACAGTCCGTTCAAACCATGGCTGAATTCATTCAAAGCAAACAACCTGCATAAACTTCTGGCTGCATGGCGGAACGTGTGTTTATAACCGGGATGGGTATGATCTCCGCAATTGGCAGCAATGTGAAGGAGAATCTCCGCAGCCTGCGCCTGCAGCGTAGCGGCATAGGTCACACCCGGCATATCGATACCATTCACAAAAACGTGCTCCCCGTTGCGGAGGTGCCGCAGTCCAATGCGGAACTTGCCGCGCTGGCCGGTGTTAATGCCGGGGGAGGATATACACGCACTGCCCTGCTGGGCCTGGTGGCCATGCGGGAAGCGCTGGCTTATGCCGGTATAGAGAATGCCGCATCCATGCCGGCCGCTTTTATAAACGCTTCCACGGTAGGCGGTATGTGCGATACGGAAAAGGTATATTTCGATATCATTGACCCGCAAAAAGAAGGTACCTTTCTTCAATCCATCGATACGCTGGACTGTGCGGATTGCACGCAGCGTATAGCCGATGCAGTAGGTATTCACGAATATGTGACCACCATCAGCACCGCCTGCTCCTCCTCCGCCAATGCCCTGATGTACGGCGCAAGGATGATCCGGCAGGGATTGGTGCAACGCGCTGTCTGCGGCGGAACGGAAGCGCTGACACGCTTTACCATGAACGGTTTCAATTCCCTCAAGAACATCGATAAACAAGCCTGCCGCCCGTTCGATCAGCACCGGAATGGCCTGAACTTGGGTGAAGGCGCAGCCTACCTCGTACTGGAAAGCGAATCCCTGGTGCGGGAAAGCGGCGCGGAAGTGCTGGCCGAGCTCAGCGGCTGGTGTAATACCAACGAAGCTTTCCATCCTACATCGCCTTCGCCGGAAGGGGACGGGGCTTACGAGGCCATGAAGAATGCGCTGGCCATGAGCGGCCGGAGCATTGATGATGTGCAGTACATCAATGTGCATGGCACCGCCACACTGAATAATGATGCATCCGAAGGGAAAGCGCTGGAACGGCTTTTTGGCGCCCGTGTGCCGAAGTTCAGTTCCACCAAACCTTTTACGGGTCATACTCTCGCCGCCGCCGGAGCAATAGAGGCGATCTTTGCCGTGCTGGCCATCAACGCGCAGGTGATATTTCCCAATCTCAATTTCTCTGAAAAAATGGAAGAACTGAACGTTGTTCCGGAAACAAAGCTGCTGGAAGAGTATCCCGTAGAGAACGTGATCTCCAACTCCTTCGGCTTTGGCGGTAACAATGCTTCACTGGTGATCAGCAAATATGAAGCCGGCATGTTTGAAAAAATCGTTAAACACACAGGGGAATGATTATTTCAAACATCCGAGGCTCCATCCGGCCCGTAAAAAATTAAAGAAAACGGATGAAAGGTAGATTTTACATACAGGGCACCGCCGCTATCTCCCCGCAGGAGAGTTTTTCCGGTACATTCACGCCGCAGCTGGCCAGGCTGGAGGACAGGAACCTGTTGCGTGTAAAGGAACCGGATTACCGCGACTTCATCGCCCCGAACAGTCTGCGGCGCATGAGCCGCGTGCTGAAAATGGGGCTGACCACAGCCCTCAAATGCCTGCAGAACAGCAATGTCGCCGTGCCGGATGCGATCATCACCGGAACGGGCAAAGGGAGCCTGCATGATACAGAACGCTTCCTGCACGACATCCGTCAATACAAGGAAACGGCGCTTAATCCCACTCCCTTCATTCAATCCACCTACAATTCCGTAAACGGCCTTATTGCCTTGCAAACCCGATGCACGCAATACAACAATACCTTTGTTCACCGCGGTTTCTCTTTCGAACATGCGCTGCTGGACAGTATGATGCAGCTCAATGAAGGCGCCGCGAAACATGTGCTGGCCGGGGCTTTTGAAGAGATCAGCGACGAGCATTTTTATATCAAAAGCCGTATCGGCTTCTGGAAGGAACAACTGACGCAACCTGCCGATATGCTCACTTCCGGTACGCCCGGCACCATATCCGGTGAGGGGTCGGCATTTTTCGTGCTTTCCACAGCGCCTTCGGATGTGCATATCGCCGGGCTTAAAATGCTGTACAAGCCTACGCAGGAGCAGGTGAGCACTGCGCTCGGGAATTTTCTGCGGGAACATCAGCTGCAGCCGGAAGACATCGGGCTGCTGATCACCGGCCGTAACGGGGATGTGAACTTCGACTTTTATTACCAGGAACTTATTGCGCAGTACTTCCCGCAAACACCGGAACTTCCCTTCAAACAGCTTTGCGGCGAATACGATACGGCTTCAGCTTTTGCATTGTGGCTGGCAGTGGAGCGCATGAGGGCCGGAGGGCCGGAGCATGTGCTGATCTATAACCAGTTCTTCGGGGAACAGCATTCGTTTGTGCTGCTGGGGAGGTGATTACCTCTTCACCTCACTACCCTGAAAACCGGGTAACGCATAAACCCCGGTTCATTCCACGGAGAACTGCGATATACAAAATTTAACTGCGCCTGCGCACTGCTGGCGAAAGTACTATCTTCCGCACGCCGCTTTTCCAGCTCCTTTTTCACTTCCGGATGATTTCGCAAAAACTCCCCGGCGGTATCTTCAAATACATAGGTTGAATATCCTTCCTTCTGGCCGAGTATGGCGTCAAAGAAATTCCAGGCAAAGAAAGAATCGCCGCCTGTGGGTTCCAGTGTTTCCATGAGGTAGCGGTTGGCTACCTGGTTCATGGGGATATAATGATCACCTTTCAGGAATTTGATCTTTTGCTTGCTGGCGGAGACTTTTACACCGCTGTGGAGGTAGTGTTTCTCATACGGCCGTTGCGCTGTTTTGTAATCCTCTATTTTGTAGGTTTCCACTTCTATGGTGGTGTCCCGCTCCAGGCGGCGCATCTCCACACCGTTGTTTTGCAGCAATTCCGTAACGGCCCACCATCCCTGCGGGATGATATAAGCTTCGGGTTTGGAGACGAAGCTGCCTTCTTTGAAATGATTGTAGATCCTGATCTGCCTTTCGTACGGCCTGTTGCGGTCGTAATACAGCCGTGGGAGGCCGGAAACTTCGCTGGGTTTGCGGCCTGCCGCATACCCTTTGAAGGTAAAGAGATCATACCGGCTCATGTCCGGCTCCCAGCTGAGCGGGAACTGCTGTTGCGTTTTAACGGCCTGTTTGGTCTGCTCACGCAGTTGTTTGATCCGGGCGCTGTTCTCGCTGGTAAAGCTGATGAAGCATTCCATAAGGGCGTAGGTGGACTCCACGCGTTGTTTGTAGGGCTTCAGCATGTGGGTTTCCGGTACAAAACCGAAAGTATGGAAGAGCGTGGTATAACCGCTGGAATAACGGGGGCCGTCTGCATAAGCCACCCAGCCGCTGTCCGGCGTATTGCCGAAGTGGTTCACGTAGGGGATCAGGTCATATCCTTTTTCCTTCATTTTTTTGTAAAGCGCCGGTTCGAAGGTATCATGAAGGAAAGCGCCCATGGGGCCGCCCAGTTTGTTGTGCTGGGTGGATAATAATGTCATAATATGTTGATAGTCAGCGCCATTACTCACATGGTTGTCGATGAACACATCCGGGTCGGTCATTTGATAGATCTGCTGGAAAGCCCGGGCATTCCGGGAGTCAGCTTTAATGAAATCCCGGTTCAGATCGAGGTTCTGGGCATTGCCCCGGGACCCGAATTCCGCCGGACCGTTCTGGTCCACCCGGTAATAAGGGCTGCGGTTGAGCGATCCGCCGATATTGTATATGGGAATGACGGCCAGCACGACGTTTGCGGGCAGCTTTTTCTTCCCCTCGGCGAAGTCCCGCAGCAGCAGCATGCTGGCGTCAATGCCATCGGGCTCGCCGGGGTGGATACCGTTGTTGATGAGGATGATCCGCTTGTTCTTCCGGCGGACGCTTTCGAAGCTGAAATCTTTGTCCGGGGAGAGGATCACCAGGTGGAGCGGGTAGCCGCTGTCGGTTTGACCGATAGTTTTCATCTGCAGTTGCGGATAACGTTTCACCAGCCGCTGGTAATAGGCGATACATTCCTGGTAGGTGACGGTTTCCCGGCTGTTGGTGCGTTCGTATTTGGTGGTGAAGTCCTGTCCATAGGATGAAAGGGCAAGGCAGGACAGGATAAGCAGGCTGCAGAGTGTTCTCATATGCGGGTTGAAGTCGCTGGTTTGGAAAGATGTTGTTTATCGGAGGGCTAAAGTACGTAATATGACAGGGATATGGAAGCAGGGGAGGATAAATCACTGGCAATCAATAAAAAAAAGCCCTTCCCTTTTCAAGGAAGAGCCGTACTATCTTTTAAGCAGCAGCAGAAAATCAGGCCACAGCCAGGGTGTTCACCTTTTTAGCAAGCTTGCTTTTCAGGTTGGCAGCCTTGTTTTTGTGGATGATATTACGTTTTGCCAGTTTGTCGATCATGGAGAGTACTTCCGGTAAATCCTTGTCAGCAGCTGATTTATCAGTCAGCTTCTTCAGGTCCCGTATGGCATTACGGGTCGTTTTACCGTAGTAACGGTTACGCTCATTACGCTTTCTGCTCTGACGTACGTCTTTTTTCGTTGCTTTATGGTTTGCCATTTTCTAAATTTCAAGTTTCGGAGGGCAAAGGTAAGGTTTATCTTTTTATAAACAAAAATAAAAGCCGGTATTTCTGTTTTCCAAAGATAACAGCAATACGGCAAGATCGCCTTAAAGATATAAAATTACTTTTATATAAAGTAGTGTTTTTTCGGTGTTTTTAATCAGAAAACACCCATGTTAAATGCCTGAAAATCCCAAATCTTTAGCGATATTTGCAATCCCGTATCTTATTTGCAGGTCTAACATGAGGTCGGGCATCAAAAGAGGATGAAATTGAATCGAAGACCAAGCTTAAATTTCGTTGTAAATGAAGGACTTTTCGTTTGTCACCAACTCGCACCCGGCTTATATTGAATCATTGTACCAGGAATACCGCAAAGATCCGGCTACTGTGGATCCGGAATGGATCAAGTTTTTTGAGGGTTTTGATTTTGCGGTGAGCAATACCAACGGGAAAGCGGTTGCAGCGGGGGATGCTGCGGGCATGCCGGTGAGCAGCGAACAACTGGTAAAAGAGCTTGGCGTGTACCGACTTATCAAGGCATACCGTAAAAAGGGCCACCTCATTGCCAAAACCAACCCCATCCGCGAAAGAAAAGACCGCCATGCTAATCTCGACCTTAAATATTTCGGCCTTTCCGATGCCGACCTGAAAACCGAGTTTTTTGCCGGCCAGGTGGTCGGTCTCGGCAAAACCACGCTTGAGAAGATCCTGGACCGCATGAAAAGTGTGTACACGGCTTCCGTGGGCATGGAATTCGGCTATATCAACGACCCGGCAAAAGTAGAATGGTTGCAGAAGGAAGTAGAAATATCTTTCAGCAAGCCGCTCAGTACGGAAACGAAGAAACGCATCCTTTACAAGCTGAACCAGGGGGTGATGTTCGAGAAGTTTCTGCACACCAAATACATCGGCCAGAAGCGTTTTTCCCTGGAAGGAGGAGAGGCCACCATCCCCGCACTTGATGCCATGATCAATACTGCCGCTGAATATGGGGTGCAGGAAGTGGTCATCGGTATGGCCCACCGCGGCCGCCTCAATGTGCTGGCCAATATCCTTGGCAAAACATACGAGCAGATATTCTCCGAATTTGAAGGCACCGCCGTGCCGGATACCACCATGGGCAGCGGGGACGTAAAATATCATCTTGGCTTCCGTGCCAGCATCGATACGCCCGCAGGCAAGGAGGTCAATCTCCAGCTCGCCCCCAACCCTTCCCACCTGGAAGTGGTGGATCCCGTAGTGGTGGGCTTCGCCCGCAGCAAGGCGGATGTGATCTATAACAGCGATTACGACAAGATACTGCCCATCCTCATCCATGGCGATGCCGCCATTGCCGGTCAGGGTGTGGTATATGAAGTGGCGCAGATGAGCAAGCTGAGAGGCTACTACACCGGCGGCACCATGCATTTCGTTATCAATAACCAGATCGGTTTTACAACGGATTTTGAAGATGCGCGTTCTTCCGATTATTGTACCAGCGTAGCCGCTATTGTGCAGGCGCCGGTATTCCATGTGAACGGGGATGATGCCGAAGCGGTCGTTCGGATCGCTGACCTGGCTACCCGTTACCGGCAGGAATTCAATTCCGATATTTATATCGATATGGTCTGCTACCGCAAACACGGGCATAATGAAGGGGACGATCCCAAGTTCACGCAGCCGGCCCTCTATGCGGCGATCGATAAACATCCCAACCCGCGCGAGGTGTATTCCCAGCAGCTTATCGCTCATGGCGATGTAGATGCCGCCCTCGCACAGGAAATGGAAAAGGCTTTCTGGGCGGATCTTCAGGAACGCCTGGATGAAGTAAAACAACATCCGCTCCCTTACAAATACCAGCAGCCGGAGCGCTGGTGGCAGGAGTTGCGCAAGGCTACGCCGGAGGATTTCACAAAATCGCCGGACACCGCCATTACACCGGAGCAGCTTCAGCAGATATTCAAGGCGATGATGACCATGCCCGAAGGCTTCAAACCCCTTCGTAAAGTGGAAAAGCTGCTGCAGGACAAGCAAAAGCTGTTCGACGGGCAGGGTATGCTGGACTGGGCCTCCGGGGAACTGCTGGCCTACGGAAGCCTCCTGCTGGAAGGTAAGGACGTCCGGCTCAGCGGGCAGGACGTGAAGCGGGGCACTTTCTCCCATCGCCATGCTGTGCTGCGCAGTGAGGAAACAGACGAGGAGCATAACCGCCTCAGCAAGATCAGTGAGGACCAGGGCAAATTCCGCATATACAATTCTCTGCTCAGCGAGTTTGCCGTACTGGGTTTTGAATATGGTTATTCCATCGCCAATCCCAACGCGCTCACCATCTGGGAAGCGCAGTTCGGGGATTTCATGAACGGTGCGCAAACCCTTATCGATCAGTTCATCACTTCAGCGGAAACCAAATGGCAAAAACAGAGCGGCCTCGTGATGCTGCTGCCACACGGTTATGAAGGGCAGGGGCCGGAACACTCCAGCGCCCGTCTGGAACGTTTCCTGCAGCAGTGCGCCGAATACAATATCTTTATTACGAATTGCACCACCGCCGCCAGCTTCTTCCATGCGTTGCGCCGTCAGCTTGCCGAGCCGTTCCGCAAACCGATGATCAACTTCTCCCCCAAGGCCAATCTGCGGCATGCCCGCAGCTATAGTCCCGTTGCCGATTTTACGCAGGGCGGGTTCAGTGAAGTGCTGGATGATCCGTTCATTACGGATGCATCCCGCGTGAAGAAAGTATTGCTGTGCAGCGGAAAGATGTATTTCGACCTGAGCGAGAAACAGATCAAGGAAGACCGCAAGGATGTGGCGATCGTACGGCTGGAGCAATTGTATCCGCTTCCGGTGAACCAGCTGGAAGGCATACAACAGAAATATAAAGGCGCCACCTGGTTCTGGGTACAGGAAGAACCGCTCAACATGGGCGCCGCCAGCTTCCTGCAAATGAACCTGAAACAGTTCAATTACGGCGTGATCAGCCGGAACCCCAGCGCCGCCACCGCTACCGGTTATGCAAAAGTGCATGCGCAGGAACAGCAGGAAATCATAGACACAGCTTTTAATATTTAAGTAAAAAATTGAAAGTAAAAAGCGGACAGATAATTAACTTTTTACTTTTTCACTGGAGGGTAAACACATGATAATCGAAATTAAAGTTCCTACGGTAGGAGAATCAATCAGCGAGGTCACCATCGCCAAATGGCTGAAGAAGGACGGGGATTTTGTGCAGCAGGATGAAGTTTTGTGTGAAATGGAGTCAGAGAAAGCCACTTTTGAGCTGAATGCTGAAAAGCCCGGTGTGCTCAGCATCAAGGCCGAAGAAGGCGCCACCCTCAATATCGGTGATGTGGCCTGCACGATAGATACAGATGCCGCCGCTCCGGCTGCAGCACCCGCCGCCGCTCCTGCCGCAGCAAGTGCGCCCGAAACAAAGGAACCGGCCGCCGCACCGGCACCGCAGGCTCCGGCTGTCAACAAAGGGACGATCGATATCAAAGTGCCCACCATCGGGGAATCCATCAGTGAAGTAACGCTTGTAAAATGGCTGAAGCAAACGGGTGACTATGTAGAACGGGATGAAGTACTGGCAGAAATGGAGTCTGAAAAAGCCTCCTTCGAACTGCCCGCAGAAGAAGCCGGGGTGCTGAAAACCCTTGCCAAAGAAGGCGATACCCTCAACATCGGGGATGTTGCCTGCCAGGTAGACACTTCCGCCCCACGCCCCGCAGGCAAGGCGCAACCTGCGCAGCAACAGGCCGCACCGGCTGCAAAGCCCGCACAACAGCAGGCGCCGGTAACCGCCATCCCCAACGATATTAAAACAACGCCCGTAGCCGCCGCCGTGATCGCAGACAAGAAAGTGGACCCCGCCTCCATTAAAGGCAGCGGCACCCATGGCAAGATCATGAAGGACGATGTGTTCTCCGCCCTCTCCAACCCCGGCGTGGCCATCGGCCAGGAGCTGTTCACCCGCAACGAACGCCGGGAAAAAATGAGCAATCTGCGGAAAACCGTATCCCGCAGGCTCGTGGAAGCCAAGAACACCACGGCCATGCTCACCACTTTCAATGAAGTGGATATGACCAACATCATGGCCATCCGCAGCAAATACAAAGAAACCTTCAAAACCGCGCATGGTGTGAACCTCGGCTTCATGAGCTTCTTTACCAAAGCTATATGCTACGCCCTGCAGGAATTCCCCGCCGTGAATGCTTATATAGATGGGGAAGAGCTCGTGTATCACGATTATTGCGATATCTCCATCGCCGTATCCGCGCCAAAAGGACTGGTAGTGCCCGTGATCCGCAACGCGGAGAGCCTGGGCATGGCCGATATCGAGAAGAAAGTAGTGGAACTGGCTACCAAAGCCCGCGACAATAAGCTCACCATGGATGAGATGACCGGCGGTACGTTTACGATCACCAATGGCGGCGTATTCGGTTCCCTCATGAGCACGCCCATCATCAACATTCCGCAATCCGCTATCCTTGGTATGCACAAGATACAGGAACGCCCGGTAGCCCTTAACGGCCAGGTGGTGATTCGCCCGATGATGTATGTGGCCGTGAGTTACGACCACCGCATTATCGATGGCCGTGAGTCCGTAAGTTTCCTCGTGAAAGTGAAAGACCTGCTGGAGAATCCCGAGCAATTGCTGTTCGGTAAAGATCCGGTAAAAGCTTTGCTGAAAGTATAAACTGAACATATCCGGCCGCATACTGCGGCAGGGCTGTTTCAAAAGTGATCGGTCCGCTTTTATGCGGATGTCCGGTGAGGAACTTTTCGCTTTCGCGATGCACAAGTTCATCAGTTACTTTTGAAACAGCCCTTTTTTTATTCCCGCATCCGGAAGAGAAAGTTCCTGTTGACAGGTTTTTGTTCCGGCATTTGGAGAAGAAAGTTCCTGTTGACAGGAATCCCTGTCCTTTCAGCATATTCCGGAGCCTGACGAAAACACGGTTATTGCTTCTTGAACCGGTCATTCCCGCCAACGATATCAAACCCGTTCCCGCCTTTTTCAAAACGCAGCACGAAAGAAAAATCCAGCACGAAGAACTCATGATGGCTGGTAAAATACATGGCGACCGGCTCTCCGCCATCTATGCTGATGTGCAGTTGTCCGTTGACCAATGTGGTCACCAGCGTGGTATTCCCCAGCTTGTAAGTGCCGGTATATTGCTGCAAAGTGTCCGCAGGCACTTGTATGGGCTTCATTTTCCGGGGCTGGTAGAAATCACTCCAACCATAAGTGCGCCCGATGCTCCTGATCACCTCCCAGGCCACATCAAAATTATCCGAATTCACCATGATCACGAATCCAAAGCCATCATCCAGACTGCCGTAATAGGTGCTGCGGAAACCTTCATTTCCGCCGTTGTGACTAAAGTAGCTGTGCTGTTTTTCTTTCAGGATGAATACGCCCAGTGCGGCCGATTTATCGATATACGGCGTCAGGCGTGTTTTGGTCATCGCAGGAGAGAGTACTTTGGAGGATTTGCCTGCATAGGAAAGTTGTGTTTCGATGATGTATTTAGAAAGATCGGTTGGTGTTGTCCATAATCCCGCGGCAGCCATTTCAGGGTAAGTGTGGTATTTCCCCGGTACGGGTTTCCCGTTGGGTTTGTAGGCAGTGGCCAGCCACGCTTTCTTATCTGCCGGCGCGGGCTGGGTGTAGAAGCTTCCGGTCATGCCCAACGGGTCGAGCACCTCGCGTTGCAGGAACGCATCATATTTTTCACCGGTGATCTCCGTGAGCATCAGTTGCGAGACGGTAGTGCCGCCACCGGAATACTGCATCCGTTTGCCAGGTGCGAAGGCGGGTTTGACTTCCGGGGAGTTGGCGGGCTTCCGGCCGCTGAGGATCTGCACAACAGCAGGCAGCGTATCCGTGGACGTATATCCGCGGAAACCATGCACGGTAAGCCCGGCCGTATGGCTGAGCAGGTTCCGCATGGTGATCCTGCCGGAGTCTGCGGATGGATGCCAGCTTTTAAGGTAAGTATTGATATCCTCGTCCAGGTCCAGCCGCTGCTGTTCCGCCAGTTTCAATATTGCCATACCATTCAGTGACTTGCTGATAGACGCTGCCTGGAAAAGCGTTTGAGGCGTTACCGGTCTTTTTTCTTCCACATCCGCCCAACCATACCCGCGTGCCCATTCGATCTGGTAATCCCGGATAACGGCAATGCTGATGCCGGGAGTTTTGTAATGGCGCATGCGCTCCTGCAACGTCCATTTAACAGGCGGCTGGCCTTCCAGTTCAGCCCAGCTGGCGAGATTGTTTTCTACCTGCTTTATTTTGTCCTCTACTTCTTTAGTGTATTGCTGTGCCGTTGCAGGGATGTACATACAGGCCAGCAGCAGGGGGAGGATGAAGAGTTCTGGTTTTAACATAGCCATAAACTACACTTTTTCCGCCATTGATTTCCGGAGTTGTGATGAACGGGGCGCTTTATGGTGCGAACAATTATCTTTGCCTGATGACGCGCTGGGAAAACTATATTATTGCTGCCGAAAAGATCATACAGGGGTACAACGGCACACTGCCGCTCCACCATTACCTGAAAACCTTTTTCAAAGCGCATCCGCATATGGGGAGCCGGGACAGGAAAAGGGTGCAGCAACTGGTGTATCATTACTTCCGTATAGGCCGCCTGGAAGCGGCTTTGCCCTTGCGTGAAAGAATACTGCTCGGCACTTTCCTCTGTGAACAGTCGCATGATGAACTGCTGGCTTTTTTCAAGCCGGAGTGGAATGATGCAGTATCTCTGCCCTTGAAGAAAAAGCTGGCGCAGACAGGTGGTGGCAGCCATACGCTCCGGCATCTTGCGGAGACGATATTCCCTTTTTCCGCGCATCTGTCCGGCGGCATCGATCCGGATATTTTTTCCTTTTCTTTTCTGCAGCAGCCGAAATTATTTAT
Organism: Chitinophaga sp. XS-30; assembly: GCF_008086345.1. NCBI lineage: Bacteria > Pseudomonadati > Bacteroidota > Chitinophagia > Chitinophagales > Chitinophagaceae > Chitinophaga > Chitinophaga sp. XS-30. The sequence goes on from NZ_CP043006.1 coordinate 2,010,374, forward strand.
CCGCATGCGGCCGGGGAAAGAAGCCGCCATACGTCGTTTGACGGATAATGCCGAAATGATCGGGACAAATACGCTGGCCTTCCCCAATGGCACAAAAATAGAAACGCTTATCCCGGATAAAAGCTGGTATGAGGTGCAGGACCTGTCCTCACAGGAAACCGGGCTTCGCTTCCGGCCGAAAGCCGGGGAGCATTGGTGGGATTGTTGTGCGGCCAGCGGAGGGAAATCCATTCTCCTGCACGATCTGCAGCCCTCCATTCATCTTTTTGCCAGCGATGTCCGCGCCAGCATTATCGAAAACCTGCGCAAACGCTTTGCGGAAGCCGGTATCAAAAATTATAACGCAAAAGTGATCGACCTCACGGGTCCCGGTTTACAAGCTTCACTGCCGCGCACCCGCTTCCCGGGGATCATCCTGGACGCGCCTTGCAGCGGTTCCGGTACCTGGGGCCGCACGCCGGAGAACCTGTGTTATTTCCGGGAGGAACAGATCGCAGCCTATGCCGCGCTTCAGCGGCAGATCGCGCGGAACGTGGCGCCCTATGTTGCACCTGGCGGCACACTCATTTATATCACCTGTTCGGTTTTCAGAGAGGAAAATGAAGAGACTGTGGCGTTCATCGAAAAGGAATGCGGATTGACAGTAGTGGAAAGCGGAGTGATCAGCGGATATCAGCGGCAGGCGGATACGATGTTCATTGCGGTGTTTGAGCGGAAGAATGTTTGATCGGGAAGGGAAGGCCGGAAGCAAAAATGATCCGGACAACCGCAGGCTCCAAATAAAAAAAAGGGTGCATCGGTCTTGATACACCCTCTTCCAGTACAGTATTTTTCGGTTACCGGCGGATGATCCCGCCAGCCAGCACATCATCCCCTTCATAGAAAACGGCAGATTGCCCCGGAGCGATGCCTTTCACCTGTTCGTAAAAATTCACTTTGGCCGTGCCTGCTTCAATGCCGTTGTACACATTGGCCAGCGCACCTTTATCCTTATACCGGATCTTCACCAGGGCTTCCATCCCTTCGGGAAGATGATCATATTTCACGAAATTGATGCCGCCGACGTTCATCACGCTGCGGTTCAGCTCATGTTCCTCTCCCAGCACTACGGTATTGGTTTCCGGGATGATCTCGGTCACAAAAACGGGCTTGCCCAGCGCAATATCCAGCCCTTTCCGCTGCCCGATGGTATAGAAAGGATAGCCTTTATGTTTGCCCACGATCGTGCCGTCCGCCAGCACGAAGTTGCCCCCGTTCACTCTTTCTTCCAGCCCGTCCACTTTCCGCTTCAGGAACCCGCGGTAATCATTGTCCGGCACAAAACAGATTTCATAGCTTTCCGCTTTTTTAGCCAGCTCCGGGTAACCGAAATCCATGGCCATCTGCCGGATCTCCGTTTTGCGGTAAACGCCCAGCGGCAGGAGGGTGCGTTTCACCACATCCTGGTCCAGCCCCCAAAGCACATAACTCTGGTCCTTCGTCTCATCCACCCCGCGGCTGATCACCCCCCGCCCGTTCTCCACGCGCAGGCGCGCATAGTGCCCGGTGGCAATGAATTCGCAATCCATGGCATCCGCCCTTTTCATCAACGCGCGCCACTTGATATGGGTATTGCACAGCACACAAGGGTTGGGCGTCCGTCCGGCAATATATTCATCCACGAAATTGTTGATCACAAAATCGCCGAACTCATCCCTGATATCCAGGATAAAATGCGGAAAACCATGGTGCACGGCAGCCGCACGGGCATCATTGAAAGAATCCAGGTTGCAGCAGCCCGTTTCCTTTTTGGAAGGACCGGCCGAGGCGTAATCCCAGGTCTTCATGGTGATGCCCACCACTTCATAACCCTGCTCATGCAGCATAAGGGCAGTGACCGTACTGTCAATCCCTCCGCTCATGGCTACCAACACTTTTCCATGCTTGCTCATCTTTTCATGCTTGTTAAGGCTGCAAAATTACTGAAATCCTGCCAAATGCTTATAGATACTCACAATACGGCTATAGATCGGCCATTTTTGCAAAATCTTTGCTAATTTGTCAAAAATCCGGATTGCTAATTATATATTTATCGATGATTAGCTATGTTATTTAATAAATTTTCCATGCATGCTGCCTAGACTTAACAGACAACACGTTGTGAACCATCCCGCTTTGGGAATATCAGAAGATCATTTTCAATATCCTGAAAAAGTGCTGCAATTCGGTACCGGCGTATTGTTACGCGGACTGGTGGATTACCTGGTGGACAAGGCCAATAAAAAAGGCCTCTTTTCCGGCCGGATCGTTGTGATCAAATCCACCGAAGGGGAAGCCGGCGCTTTTGCCGCGCAGGACGGACTTTTTACCACGCACATCAAGGGTGTGGCGCAGGGGAAGCCTGTTGATCAGTACCTGGTGAACGCTTCTATTAGCCGCGTATTGCAATCGAATGCAGAATGGGAGGCCATTCTGGAAACGGTTGCCCAGCCAGCATTGGAGATCATCGTTTCGAATACCACGGAAGTAGGCATTCAATATGTGGAAGAGGATATCGCCGCTGGTGTACCGGCATCTTATCCCGGCAAGCTGCTCGCCTTGCTGTATGAGCGCTACCGCAGGTTCAACGGGGACCCGGGGAAAGGCTTCGTGATCATCCCCACGGAACTGGTGGTGGATAACGGTCAGCTGCTGCAGGAGATCGTGCTCAAACTGGCGGCATTCAACAAGCTGCCGGAAGAGTTTGTCAGCTGGATCAAAACGGCCAATCGTTTTTGCAGTTCACTGGTAGACCGGATCGTGCCGGGGAAGCCGAAAAACCTCAGCGAATGCTGGAAGGAAGCGGGTTATGAAGATGAACTGTGGATCGATGCGGAACCTTTTCTGCTCTGGGCTATCGAAGGTGACGCGGCGGTTGCAGAAAAACTCTCGTTTCAGCAGGCGGATGAAAGGATGCTGATTGCGCCGAGCATTACGCCTTACCGTGAGCAGAAACTCCGCATCCTGAACGGCAGCCATACCGCCGCCGTTTGCCTCGGTTATCTCTCGGGGCTGAATACGGTGTACGAATGCATGCAGGACGCCTTCATGAATAACTTCTTTAAAAAGGCGGTCATGGAAGAGATACTGCCTACGCTTTCCGCACTGGGTCCGCAAACGGCCCGGTTTGCGCAGGATGTGCTGGACCGTTTCGCCAATCCTTCCATAGAACATAAACTGCTCAGCATAACTTTCCAGACGAGTTCCAAGATGAATGCGCGCAATGTGCAGACCATCCTCCGGTATCACGATGCAAAAGGGCTGCTGCCCGAAAGCATCTGCCTGGGTTTTGCCGCCACATTGCTGTTCCTCAAACCGGCGCAGGAAGTGAATGGAAAGTTCAAAGGAGAGCGCAAGGGTGAATATTATGGTATCAATGATGACAACGCCGCCGTATTCGCAAAATACTGGCAGGCCGTTTCATCGCCGGAGTATGCGGAGGTTGCGGCAATGGTGAATGCTGTTTGCGGGGACAGGAAACTATGGGAAACTGATCTCGCCAAACTGCCGGGCTTCACGGATGCAGTGGCCGGCCACCTGACAGGTATGATGAAACACGGCGTTAAGGCATACATCGCCAATTATTCCAGGGTTATATAAGCAGCGTTATGAGAACATTTCTTTCCGAAGATTTTCTGTTACAAACGGAAACGGCTAAACGATTATATTTTGATTATGCGAAGGATATGCCGGTGATCGATTATCATAATCATCTCCCGCCGGACGAGATCGCAGCGGACCGGAAGTTTTCCAGTCTCACGGAGGCCTGGCTGAAAGGCGATCATTATAAATGGCGCGCCATGCGGGCCAACGGTGTGCATGAGGACCTGATCACCGGGGCGGCAGGCGACTGGGAAAAGTTCAAAGCCTGGGCGGAAACCGTGCCTTACACCATGCGTAACCCGCTTTATCACTGGACGCATATGGAACTGCGCAACCCCTTCGGCATCACGGAAATACTGAACGGCGATAACGCGAAAAAGATATATGATGCCTGTAATGCGCAGTTGCCGCAGCTAAGCACAAAGGCGCTGTTACAGCATTTCAAGGTAGATGCCCTCTGCACAACGGATGACCCCTGCGATTCGCTGGAGCATCACACGGCTGTTCGGGAACAGGGATTTGCCACGAAGGTATTGCCCACCTTCCGGCCGGATAAGGCCATGGGAGTGGAAGATCCCGCGGCGTTTAAAGCGTATTTGCAACAGCTCGGCGCCGCTGCCGATATCGATATCAACAGCTACGCTGCTTTGCTGGAAGCGCTGAAAAAACGTCACGACTATTTTCATGCCCGGGGTGGACGGCTTTCCGATCACGGTCTTTCTTTCTTTATGCAGGAAGACTTCACGGAATCCGCGCTCGAAGAAGCATTTAAAACATTGATGGCAGGCCGGCAACTCGATGCCAAAGCAACGGCCATGTTCAAATCCGGAACGCTGCATTTCATCTGTACCTGGAACCACGAAAAGGGATGGGCGCAGCAGTTCCACGCAGGCGCGCTGCGGAACAACAATTCCCGGCTGCTGCAACGCATCGGCGCGGATGCCGGTGTGGATTCTATCGGGGACTGGCCCATGGCCGAAGCCATGAGCCGTTTCTTTGACGGACTGGACAAACAGGGAAAACTGGCAAAAACGATCGTGTACAACCTGAACCCTGCTCATAATGAAGTGTATGCGACCATGATGGGCAATTTCCAGGATGGAAGCGTAGCCGGCAAAATGCAGTTCGGCTCCGGATGGTGGTTCCTGGACCAGAAAGACGGCATGGAAAAACAGATGAACGCGCTCAGCAATATGGGCCTGCTCAGCAGGTTCGTGGGTATGCTCACGGATTCGCGCAGCTTCCTGTCCTATTCCCGCCATGAGTATTTCAGGAGAATATTGTGTAATTTGATCGGCCATGATGTAGAGAACGGGGAACTGCCGGCCGATGAAAAATGGCTGGGCAAAATGGTACAGGATATCGCATACAATAACGCCAAAGCCTATTTTAATTTTTAATGGAACCGGTAAGAGTAATCACATTCGGAGAGATATTATTACGCCTTTCCCCGGAATGGGCTAAACAGCAGGCCGCGCTCTTTGTAGGCGGTGCTGAAGCCAATGTGGCTGCGGCACTGGCAACATGGGGCAACAAAGTGGCCTATATCAGCAAAGTGCCGGAAAATGGTTTATCCAGGCAGATATTGCAGCAATTGGAGCAGACAGGCATATCTACAGACAGGATGTTATGGGGAGGGGACCGCATCGGTGCGTATTATCTTGCACAGGGCGCGGACCTGAAGCATGCGGAAGTGGTTTATGATCGCAAATATTCTTCCTTCAGCGAAATAAAACCCGGCACAGTGGATTGGGATGCGCTGCTGGGAGATGCGGAATGGTTCCACTGGAGCGCCATTTCCCCTGCACTGAACGCCGATGCCGCAATGATCTGCAAAGAAGTGCTGGAGGCCGCTACACGGAAGGGGATGACGATCTCGACAGATCTCAACTACCGCAGCAAGCTCTGGAAATACGGACAGTCCCCCTTGCAGGTAATGCCGGAACTGACGAAGTATTGCCACCTCATTATGGGGAATATCTGGGCGGCGAATATGATGCTGGGCACACCGCTGGATGAAGCGGCCATTGCCGTTGACCGGAAAGAACAATACCTGGAAGCCGCCAAAGCCGCTGCAGCGGACATCATCCGCGCATTCCCGAAATGCGATCGCGTAGCCTTCACATTCCGTTTTTCCGCCGCGCCGTCCCACAACCTTTACTATGCGGTGTACTGGAAGGGTGGCGAACTTTTTGTGTCCAAACAATATGAAACGAATGAAGTGGTGGACAGGGTAGGGAGCGGCGATTGTTTTATGGCGGGTTTGATACACGCCAACCTGAATGGCTATACGGAACAGGAAACAATTTCCTTTGCCGCCGCAGCTGCCTACAGCAAACTGTTCGTGACCGGTGATTTTAATTTGACAACCAGAGAGACCATCTCGCAACTGATGTAATATGGCACCACATCCTGATACCGTTATCAAGGCATTTGAGCAAACCGGCGTTATACCCGTTTTTTATCACGATAGTGCGGAGATCAGCGCCGAAGTGCTGAAAGCCTGCTACGAAGGCGGCATCCGGGTATTTGAATTTACCAACAGGGGGGAGAACGCAAGACATAATTTTTCGGTGTTGCGCGATCTGAAGACCACCTCTATGCCGGACCTTTACCTCGGTATCGGCACCATCAAAAATGCTGCGGAAGCAAAACAATTCATCGACATCGGCGCGGATTTTATTGTCAGTCCCGTTGTAGATGCTGAAACGGGGGCTTACTGCAAGGAACAGAACGTATTATGGATTCCCGGCTGCATGACGCCTACCGAGATATCCGTTGCGGAAAAAAGCGGCGCGCCGCTGGTTAAATTGTTCCCGGGAAGCGCACTGGGCCCTGGTTTCGTGAAAGCGATCAAACCACTATTCCCTGCCATGAAATTTATGCCAACAGGAGGTGTGGAGCCTGAAAAAGAAAATCTGAAATCATGGTTTGATGCCGGCGTGGTATGCGTGGGCATGGGATCCAATCTCCTGTCAAAATCACTCATTGAAAACAAAGACTGGGCGGGGCTGACCGCAAAATTTGCGCAAACGATTGCATTTATCAGGGCATTAGTGTAATTTGAACGGAGATTAAGTATTTATCCTAAATAATCTGAAATGAATTCCACAATTGTTGGCCGGTACCGCTGGCGCGTAGTTGCTTTATTGTTTTTTGCAACGACCATTAACTACATCGACCGGCAGGTAATAGGATTGTTGAAACCTATGCTGGAAATAGAATTTAACTGGAGTGAAAGTGAATATGGCAGGATCGTGATGATCTTCTCTGCCTGTTATGCCGTAGGCCTTTTGATTTTCGGGAGATTTGTAGACAAGGTGGGAACCAAGGTCGGCTACACGGTATCGATCGTAGTCTGGAGTATTGCGGCAGTGGGGCATGCCTTCGCAAAATCCACTTTCGGCTTCGCTATGGCCAGGGGATGGCTCGGCCTGGGGGAGGCAGGCAACTTTCCGGTGGCTATTAAATCAGTAGCCGAATGGTTCCCTAAAAAAGAACGTGCGCTGGCTACGGGAATATTTAACTCCGGCGCCAATATCGGCGCAGTGGCCGCACCGGCTATCGTGCCCTGGCTTGCAGGCGCCTACGGATGGCAGCAGGCTTTTATCTGGACCGGTGTGATCGGTTTCGTATGGCTGGCTTTCTGGCTGGTGATGTACGAGATACCTTCCCGTCATAAAAAAATATCCAAAGCAGAATTTGATTATATCCACAGCGATCAGGTGGCTGGCGATCCCGCTGTAAAAGTAAAGGTACCCTGGATCAAGCTGTTCAGTATCCGGCAGACCTGGGCATTCCTGTTTGGTAAATTGCTGACCGACCCTATCTGGTGGTTCTTCCTGTTCTGGCTGCCCTCTTATTTCTCCACCACCTTTAATCTCGATATGAAGAACATCGGCCTGCCGCTGATCGTAGTGTACACCGCTACCACCATCGGCAGCATCGGAGGAGGTTATCTTTCCGGATGGTTCATCAATAAGGGATGGCCGGTATTCAAGGCGAGAAAAGTATCCATGCTGATCTTTGCGATTTGTGTAGTGCCGATCATGGCTGCACGGTATGTGGACAATATGTGGCTGGTGGTAGCCCTGATCAGTCTGGCTGCGGCTGCACACCAGGCGTGGTCCGCCAATATCTTTACCACAGCATCTGACATGTTCCCGAAAGAAGCCGTAAGTTCTGTTGTAGGGATCGGCGGTATGGCCGGATCTATTGGCGGGATGTTATTCCCCATCGTGGTGGGCGCTTTGCTGGATCATTACAAGGCGCTGGGCAATATTGAAGGTGGATATAACGTGTTATTTCTCATCTGCGGGGTAATGTATCTCGTTGCCTGGCTGATGATGCACATCTTCGCACCGAAGATGGAGCAGGTGACCATAAAAAGCTGATCTTCGTTTATATGAACAACAAAAAAGCAGGCTGTATCACATGAAACTGATACAGCCTGCTTTTTATAATTAATGATCTTTATCGCCGCAACCGCCGCTGCATTAGAGGCTCACACCCCGCTTCCAGGGAATGAAATCATCCTGGCGCAGTATCTCTGCTTTCGTCAGTATCTCTCCGCTGGCAACTTTTATAACATACTCAAGGATATCCTCACCCATTTCAGGGATCGTTTTCTGCCCGCTGATGATGCTGCCGGTATCGATGTCGATAATATCAGGCATGCGCTGCGCGAGGCGGGTGTTGGTGGACAGTTTGATCACCGGGGCGATGGGATTGCCGGTGGGCGTGCCGAGACCGGTGGTGAACAATACGATATTGGCGCCTGAGCCTACTTCCGCGGAGGTGGACTCCACGTCGTTGCCCGGAGTGCAAAGCAGGTTGAGCCCGGGTTTTGTCACATATTCCGTATAATCCAGCACATCCGTTACCGGGGAATTGCCGCCTTTCTTGGCAGCTCCGGCTGATTTGATGGCATCGGTGATCAGGCCGTCCTTGATATTGCCGGGGGAGGGATTCATGTAGAACCCTGAGCCCACGGACTCCGCCTTGTCCGCATAAGTGCGCATGATCGAGATGAATTTGTCAGCCGTTCTATCATCCACACAACGGTTGATCATTTCCTGTTCAACACCGCAAAGCTCCGGGAATTCAGCCAGGATAGTCGTGCCGCCCAGCGCCACCAGCAGGTCGGAAGTATGCCCGATAGCCGGATTGGCCGAGATGCCGGAGAACCCGTCCGATCCGCCGCATTCCAGGCCAATTACCACTTTGGAGAGCGGAGCAGGCTTTCGCTCCTGTTTGTTGGCTGTTATCATCGCCAGGAAAGTATCGCGGATGGCATTGGACAGCATCCTGAACTCGGGGCCGCTGGTCTGCTGCTCGTACACCAACACCGGTTTGTCGAACTGCGGATTGAGCTTTTTCAGCGCATCCTGCAGAATGGAGACCTGTGCATGCTGGCAGCCAAGGCTCAGTACCGTGGCGCCTGCCACATTGGGATGATGAATATAGCCGGCCAGCAGCGCGCACAGCGCATCGGAATCCTGTCGGGTACCGCCGCAGCCGCCTTCGTGCGTGAGGAATTTGATGCCGTCGATATTCGGAAAAACGGAATTGCGTTTATTGGTATGCGTTACCATATCCGGCTCATAGTTCCGGATAGCTTCCAGGTCGCCGTTCTGATAAAGCCTCACAAGTTCGTTCACCTGTTCATTGTATGCTTCGGTCGGTGCAAACCCCAGCCCTTTCTCAAAAGCTGTTTTGATCACGCCAACATTCCTGTTCTCACAGAACACCATGGGTATCACCAGCCAGTAGTTGCGGGTGCCTACCTGCCCGTCCTTGCGATGGTAGCCCTGGAAGGTCTTGTGCTGCCAGCGGCTGACATCCGGTTTTTGCCACTCGAAGCTGCTGTCTTTTTCATGAAAAGAATCGGCATCATGGCGGAGGTTCTTCACGGTAATGGCCTCGCCGCTGAGGATCGGTGCGGAAGCCTTGCCTACCAGTACGCCGTACATCACAACGGAATCGCCGGGCTGAAGATCTGTTAAAGGGAATTTATGTTTTGCGGGAATCGTTTGTTTCAACTGTAAGATGGAGCCATTGAACTGAATTTCCTTTCCTGCCGGAAGGTCTTGTAGAGCAACCAGCACATTGTCTTTCGGATGGATCTGAAGATAAGTGTTCATAATAGCTAAAATAGCGTATTTACAAGCTCCCTGTTAATACTAAAATCTGAATTCTTGATCGGATATTAACTAAAGCAAAGTTAAGCAAAAGTTTCACCCCGGAAAGCGCTCAAACCCCGTCGCCGCCCAGCCCGAACGTTTATTTCAGTGACTTGCCCGGACGGTACCCGGAAGGGAATGCCGGGGCACGCTGCGGCCCGCAACCTATTATTATGCAAACGTTTGCATTTCTCGTCTTTTCATATTACCTTTCCGTTGTTAATGCAACCCGCAGGTTACGGCCTGTGGCCGAAAAACTGAACAAATTAACCTTTCATCATGAGCACATCCATCGAAACAAGATATGCCAGCAGTCCGCGTGAAGCCAAATCCTGGGATACCACGCAGGCGAGGGAAGCCCTTTTGATCCCTTCCCTCTTTGAACCGGGCCGCATAAAGCTGGTGTACAGCCATTACGACCGTTTTATCGCCGGCGGGGCCATGCCCGTTGCGCAGCCGTTAAAGCTGGAAACAACTGATCCGCTGAAAGCGGATTATTTCCTGGAGCGCCGGGAGCTGGGTATCATCAACACCGGCGGCGCCGGAACGGTAACGGTGGATGGCGAAGTGTTCGGCATAGATTTCAAGGAAGCATTGTATATCGGAAGAGGGAAGAAGGAAGTCGTGTTTGCCAGCAGCGATGCGGCATCACCGGCCCTTTTTTATATCAACTCAACGCCCGCGCATACCAGTTACCCCACCCGCCGCATTACCCGGCAGGAAGCGGATATAGTTGTGCTGGGTGCGCAGGAAACCTCCAATCTCCGCACCATCAATAAATTGCTCGTGAATTCCGTGCTGCCTACCTGCCAGCTGCAGATGGGCATGACGGAGCTGCAGCCCGGGAATACCTGGAACACCATGCCGGCCCATACGCACGACCGCCGTATGGAAGTGTATTGCTATTTTGAAGTGCCGCAGGGCCAGGCTGTTTGCCATTTCTGGGGGGAGCCGCAGGAAACCCGGCATATCTGGATGCAGAACAACCAGGCCGTGATATCCCCGCCCTGGTCCATTCACTCCGGTGCAGGCACCAGCAACTATACCTTCATCTGGGGCATGGCCGGCGAGAACCTGGATTATGGGGATATGGACCATTGCGCCATTCCTGACCTCCGGTAGGCGGCGCCGGTTCGGGCAACAGGCGGGTGCCTGGCATCCCCCGATTGCCGCAGCAGTGCTTTGGTCAGCCTGTGGGAGAAACAGGCTACCGATTTTTCACAAGAAAACTTCCTTACATAATGAGCGTACGCGATCTTTTTAGTCTACAAGGTAAAACCGCGCTGGTCACCGGCTGTAAAAGAGGGATCGGCAAAGCGATGGCTGTGGCGCTGGCAGAGGCCGGAGCCGATATCATCGGCGTATCTGCCTCCCTGGAGACCACCGGCAGCGATGTAGAAAAAGCAGTACTGGCCACCGGCCGGAAATTCCGCGCCTACCAATGCGATTTTGGGAAGCGCGAAGCATTGCATACTTTTATCCGGACGGTACAGAAGGATTTTCCGGTCATAGACATCCTTGTCAATAATGCAGGGACCATCATGCGCAAGCCGGCGGCAGAACATCCTGACGAGTATTGGGATGAGGTGATCGCAATCAACCAGACGGCCCAGTTCATTCTCACCCGCGATATCGGGAAAGGAATGCTGGAACGGGGGAAAGGTAAAGTGATCTTTACAGCCTCCCTGCTTACTTTCCAGGGCGGTATCAACGTACCCGGTTATGCTGCCAGCAAGGGAGCAGTGGGACAGTTGACGAAGGCCTTTGCCAATGAGTGGGCCTCCCGCGGTGTGAATGTCAATGCCATTGCTCCCGGTTATATTTCCACGGATAACACGGCAGCATTACGCGCAGACGAGAAACGCAGCCAGGGCATATTGGAACGCATTCCCGCAGCACGCTGGGGGGAACCGGAAGACTTTATGGGACCCGTCGTATTCCTGGCTTCCGAAGCTTCCAGCTATATGCACGGCACCGTCATGACGGTGGATGGCGGCTGGATGGGACGGTAAGCTTTCTGCTTCCAAAATTAACGCATCAACGTATGTCCATCCGCTCAGAAAAAACTATCGTAGATATTGCGGCAGAGTTGCAGCTTTCCGTGTCCACCGTTTCAAGGGCACTGAACGATCATCCCAATATCAGTGTAAAGACCAAGGAAAGGGTAAAGAAAATGGCCCGCAAGCTGGGTTACCGCCCGAATGCCATGGCCGCCGGCCTCCGTAACAACAAAAGCAGGACCATCGGCCTGATCGTCCCGCGCATCTCGATGTTCTTTCCCGCAGCGATCACCACCGTGATGCAGAACAAATTACAGGAATACGGATACAACCTGATCATCTGCCAGAGCAACGATTCCCTGGAGCAGGAGATCGCACTGGTGAATACGCTGTACTCTGCCCGGGTGGACGGCCTCGCCGTATCCGCCACACTGTACACCACCGATTTTTCGCATTTCGATGTCTTCAAGCAGCACAATATCCCCCTTGTTTTCTTCGACCGCGTACCGAAAGATTACAACGTAAAAGTGATCAAGGGCGATGACCTGCAGGGCGGGTACCTGGCAACGGAACACCTGATCAGTAAAGGCTGCAGGGATATTGTGCATATCTCCGGCCCCCTCACCTGCAATCTCTACAGGGAGCGGCTGGCAGGTTATAAAGATGCGCTCCAGAAACACAAGATCCCCTTTAAAAAGCAAAGGGTCTTCTTCCACGAACTGACGCGGGAAAATGCTTTGCAGACGGCTCAAAGGATATTTGAAAAGAAACCTTACCCCGATGGCATTTTCGCTACCAACGATACCACCGCCGTCACATTGCTGGAGTATTGCCGGAACAATGGCATATCCGTGCCGCAGCAATGCCGCATCATCGGTTATTCCAACGATCCGCGAACAGAGATCGTGACGCCATCCATTACTTCGGTGGACCAGCATCCTGTTACCATGGGGGAACGGATCGTGGCTTCGCTGATGGAGCTCATCCAGGCCAAACACCCATCCACCTACAAACATTCCCAGGAAATAGTGCCGATAGAACTGGTGGAAAGGGATTCCACCGGCGGCCCGGCCAAACGAAAGAAATAAACCTGATCGAACGTTATGAAAAAAATTGCCTTCCTGTTATTTGCCTGCTGGATCACTACCGCCCAGGCACAAACGAAATTATCCGCTGACGAAATGAGCGCCCTGGTGGAAGAAAGCTTGCAGTTCTCCGCCCGGCAATATAAACATATGATGCGGTCGGTACCGGATTCCCTGCTGCCCCGTTCCACCAATACAGACGGCAGCCTGATGACCGCAAAGTTCAACTGGTGGACCGGCGGCTTCTATCCCGGCTCCTGCTGGTACCTTTACGAATACTCGAAAGATCCGGTATTCCGGCAGGAAGCGGTAAAACGTATGACGTTGCTGCTCCCCAATCAGTACCGCACCAATACGCACGATCTCGGGTTCCTCATGTACTGCAGCTTTGGCAATGGTCTCCGGCTGGAAGGCACGGAAGCGTACAAAGATATCCTGATGACCAGCTCCCGTTCCCTGTCTACCCGCTTCAAACCCACCATCGGCGCTATCCGCTCCTGGGACCACCGCCAATGGAAATGCCCGGTGATCATCGACAACATGATGAACCTCGAAATGCTTTTCTGGGCCTCAAAGCATAGCGGCGATCCTGCTTTCCGCGATATCGCCGTTGCCCATGCCAATACCACCATGAAAAATCATTTCCGGCCGGATTACAGTTCTTACCACGTCGTGGATTATGATTCCATCAGCGGCCAGGTGATCGCCAGAAAAACCCATCAGGGCCATGCCGATGAATCCGCCTGGAGCCGCGGCCAGGCATGGGGCCTGTACGGATACACGTTGATGTACCGCGAAACAAAGGATAAAAAATATCTCACCCAGGCCCGCCGCATTGCGGACTATATGCTGAACCATCCCCGTATGCCGGAAGACCTGGTGCCGTATTACGATTATGATGCCCCCGAAATACCGAACGCTATCCGCGATGCTTCCGCCGCAGCCGTCATGAGCTCCGCCTTGCTGGAACTGAGCCGGTACACAAAGAAAAGAGACAGCAAACGGTACTGGAATGCCGGCGCGGACGCCCTGGCCAGTCTTGCCGGGCCTGCCTATCGCGCAAAGGAAGGGGAGAACAATCACTTCATCCTCATGCACAGCACCGGCTCCAAGCCTGGTAACTCCGAGCTGGATGTGCCGCTGACGTACGCGGATTATTACTTCCTCGAAGCACTGCTCCGGTACCGGCAGTGGAAATAAATCCCGATACTCTGTTAACCCTGCGACCCGTTTTTTTTGTTTATTTTAGCCAAAATACGAAACGACGGGCGCATGATTCATTTACCAAATCTTATTATGGACCTGGCCCTGATCCTGGGCGCAGCTGCCGTGACCACGCTGATATTCAAGAAGCTGAAGCAGCCGCTGGTATTGGGCTACCTGATCGCGGGCATCCTGGTAGGTCCTTATTTTGACTTGTTTCCGACCATTAAAGAGAAAGGCAATATCGAAGTATGGGCAGAGATCGGTGTGATATTTTTATTGTTCAGCCTGGGGCTTGAATTCAGTTTCAAAAAACTGATGAAAGTAGGCGGCTCCGCTTCTATCACTGCTTTGGTAGAAGTGGTGGTGATGCTGTGCCTGGGGTATGGCACCGGCCAGTTATTGGGTTGGTCGCAAATGGACAGCATTTTCCTGGGAGGGGTGTTATCCATTTCCTCCACAACCATTATCATCAGGGCATTTGAAGAACTGGGGGTGAAAGGCCAGAAGTTTGCCGGCCTGGTTTTTGGCATCCTGGTGGTGGAAGACCTGGTGGCTATCGTGCTGCTGGTGTTATTGTCCACCGTTGCCGTCAGCCAGCAGTTCGCGGGGCAGGAGATGCTGGTTTCCGTGATCAAGCTCGTGTTCTTCCTTATTCTCTGGTTCATCGGCGGTATCTTTTTTATCCCCACCCTGCTCAAGAAAACAAAATCGCTGATGAGCGAGGAAACCCTGTTGGTAACCTCGCTGAGCCTGTGTTTGCTGATGGTGGTACTGGCTACCCAGGTAGGTTTCTCCGCGGCGCTCGGCGCCTTCATCATGGGCTCCATCCTGGCCGAGACTACCCAGGCGGAGAAAATAGAACACCTGGTGAAATCCGTGAAAGACCTCTTCGGCGCCATCTTCTTCGTCTCGGTAGGTATGCTGATAGATCCCCGGATGCTGCAGGAACACTTCGGGCCGGTGATCCTTATCACCCTCGTGACCATATTCGGTAAAACCATCAGTACCGCTACCGGTGCGGTTTTATCGGGACAGCCACTCAAATCCTCCGTGCAGGCAGGCATGAGTCTCGCGCAGATCGGGGAATTCTCGTTCATTATCGCCACATTGGGATTGACTCTGAAGGTCACCAGTGATTTTATATACCCGATCGCCGTGGCGGTTTCTGCAATTTCCACCTTTACCACACCCTACATGATCAAGGTGGCGGAACCGTTTTATAATTGGCTGGACAAGCGTATCCCTGAAAAATGGAAAGCGGCTTTGTCCCGCTACAGCACCGGCGCACAAACCATCTCACAGGCGAGTGACTGGCAACTGGTGCTGAAAGGATATGCGATCAATACCGTTGTATTTTCGGTGATCGTGATCGCCATCAGCCTGCTGTCGTCCCTGTACGTGCTGCCGAATGCCGATCTGTGGTTCGGAGAGCAATGGGGGCGGGCTGCAACGGCTGTAGTGACATTGATCGTTATGATGCCTTTCCTCTGGGCGCTGGCCGTCAGGCAGGTGCAGACCACCGCGTTTGCCAACCTTCATGCGCAGAACCGGTATAAAGGGCCGCTGTGGCTGTTGCGCATCGCGAGGATAGGGCTTGCCGTGTTCTATATCGGATTTACGCTGGGCCGGTTCTTCTCTTTTGCCATAGCCGTCTCCGTTACCTTGATGATCGTGGTGATACTGATACTGCTGTCAAAGAAGATCCAGCTGTTCTACAACCGCCTGGAAGCCAGGTTTCTCAGGAATTTCAATGAACGCGAAGCCGCAGCGGCGGCAAAAGAGCAACAAAAAGTGGTGTTGGCTCCCTGGGATGCACATCTTACTTCGTTCACCGTTCATCCGGAATGGGAAGGCGTGGGCAGAACACTGGAAGAGCTGAGCCTACGGGAGCGTTATGGGGTGAATATCGGTGTGATAGAAAGAGGCGAAAAGCTGATACCCATTCCCCAGAAATCTGAACGGCTGTTCCCGGGAGACCGGTTGCAGGTGATCGGAACAGACGAGCAGATCACACTCTTCCGCAATTATATTGATCAGCATTTGCCGCAAAGCAATACTTCCAGAACAGAAGTGGAGCTGCGCCGGTACGAAGTATTGCCCGGATCAACGGTACATAACAAAACCATCCGCCAGTCCGGTATCCGCGAGTTGGCCCGCAGCCTGGTAGTAGGTATAGAGCGTGGCGATCAGCGTATCCTGAACCCCGTTTCTGATATGGTACTGGAAGAAAATGATGTGGTATGGGTCGTAGGCAATCCCCGCCGTATCGCTACGCTGTTCCGGGTGAAGAACGACAGCAGGAGCGAAACGAGGGGCGAAGCCCAGCAACCGCAAACTATATAAATCTTTCCCCTAATTCTGTAATGCTTTCCCCTTTGTATCGGCGGACCTTTGTATGGTAAAAAAGGAACAGCAGATGCAAACGAAAGAACATACCGTCAAACAAAGTTTTCCCGTTACCGGCATGAGTTGCGCCGCCTGTGCAGGCAGCGTGGAAAGCATGCTTGGCGCACAGCCGGGCATCCGGTCCGTAGCGGTGAACTTTGCCAATAATACCGCCCTGGTGGAATATTCCCCCGAACAGGCAGACCCCGCCGCCTGGAAGAAATCCATCCAGTCCATCGGTTATGATCTGCTGACGGACAATGTAACGGAAAGCCTGGCCGCCCATCAGCAGGCACATTATAAAGCGCTGCGGAACAAAACCTGGCTGGCTATTGCTTTTGCTGTTCCCCTGGTGGTGATCGGGATGTTCTTCATGGATATTCCCTATGCCAATTACATCATGTGGGCACTGGCAACCCCGGTAGTGCTGATATTCGGCAGCCAGTTCTTCATCAACGCCTGGAAACAGGCCCGGCATGGCAAAGCGAACATGGATACCCTTGTGGCGCTGAGCACCGGCATCGCCTATATTTTCAGTGTATTCAATACCGTTAACCCGCAATTCTGGCACAGCCGCGGACTGCACGCACATGTGTACTTCGAGGCCGCAGCTGTGGTGATCGCTTTTATTTTACTGGGCAAGATGCTGGAAGAAAAGGCAAAAGCATCTACTTCCTCCGCCATCAAAAAGCTGATGGGCCTGCAGCCGAATACGGTAGTGCGCGTAGGCGAAAGCGGTGCGGAGCAGATCGTTCCGCTGGGCGAAGTGCTGGTGAATGATGTGCTGATCGTAAAACCGGGGGAACAGGTGCCGGTAGACGGAACGTTGACCAGCGGCAGTTCTTATGTGAATGAAAGCATGATCACCGGGGAGCCGGTACCGGTGGCGAAGCAGGAAGGCGATACGGTATATGCCGGAACGCTGAACCAGAAAGGCAGTTTCCGTTTCCGGGCAAAACAGGTAGGCAGTGATACGCTGCTGGCGCAGATCATCCGCAGGGTGGAAGAAGCGCAAGGCTCCAAAGCACCGGTGCAGAAACTGGTAGACAAAGTTGCGGGCGTATTTGTGCCGGTGGTCATGGGGATAGCTGTGCTGGCTTTTTTCTCCTGGGTCATCTGGGGCGGTGAAAACGGGCTGACGCAGGGGCTGCTGGCTATGGTGACCGTGCTGGTGATCGCCTGCCCCTGTGCGCTGGGACTGGCCACTCCTACCGCTATCATGACAGGCATGGGTAAAGGCGCGGAAAACGGCATCCTCATCAAGGATGCGGAAAGCCTCGAAAAAGCCTATCGCATAGAGGCGCTGATACTGGATAAAACAGGCACCATCACGGAAGGCCATCCGGAAGTGGCCGGAGAGTCCTGGCGGGCGGAAGGGGACAGGTTGCGGTATGCTGCGGTGCTGACCGGACTGGAAGCACAATCCGAACACCCGCTGGCGGATGCCGTAGTACGCTACTTCCCGTTCGACCCTGTGCATCCCGGGCACTTTGAAAGCCTCACAGGCCGCGGGGTGAAGGGAATATTCCAGGGCAGTACTTTTTATGCCGGCAACAAGGCTTTGCTGGATGAGCATCGTATCAGTATTGCTGACACATTGCAGCAACAGGCCAATAAATGGCTGGAGCAGGCGCATACCGTGATCTGGTTTGCAGACGGAAAGGAAGCACTCGCGGCCATTGCGGTGGCGGATAACGTAAAAGCTGGTTCCGCCCGGGCGGTGCAACGCCTGCAGCAAATGGGAGTGGAAGTGTATATGCTGACGGGAGACAATGCACAAACAGCCGCCGCCGTGGCTAAAGAAACCGGCATCCGCCATTTTGAAGCCGGTCTGCTGCCGGAGGATAAAGCAAACTTCATCGAAAAGCTGCAACAACAGGGCAAAACAGTAGCCATGGTAGGGGACGGGATCAACGACAGCCATGCGCTGGCACAGGCTGATGTAAGCATTGCCATGGGCAAAGGCACGGATATTGCGATGGATGTGGCGATGATGACACTGATCTCTTCCGATCTGCAACAGCTGCCCAAGGCCATCAAACTCTCCCGTAAAACTGTACGCCTCATCCGCCAGAACCTTTTCTGGGCCTTTATTTACAACATCATCGGTATTCCCCTGGCTGCCGGAGTACTGTATTCCTCCACCGGGTTCATACTTAACCCGATGATCGCCGGAGCGGCCATGGCGCTCAGTTCTGTATCGGTCGTAAGCAACAGCCTCCGGCTGAAATGGGCGAAAATATAATTATCGAATTAAAAAACAACAAGCATGAAAACGTTGAAGTTCAAGACCAATATTAATTGTAGCGGCTGTATCAGATCAGTAACGCCTTTCCTCGATGGGGAGAAAGAGATCGCGCATTGGGAAGTGGATATCGTCAATCCGGACAAGGTACTCACGGTATCTACAGGGACCCTGTCTGCCGGAGAAGTAAAAGAAGTAGTGAAGAAAGCAGGATACACGGCGGAAGAAGTATAATGAGGAAACCGGTATTGGTAAACGGGTGCGGCCTGCGGGTCGCATCCGTTTTTTTTTATTATCTTGATAGATATGAGAATAACTGGGCTGTTAATATTGACCATATGGTTTTCCTCGTGCCGGTTTTTTAGCGAAAAGCGGGCAAAGGAAGAGCAGGTTGAACTTTGGAAAGAAAGGGTGAATAGTCCTGTTCACATACAGCAACCTGCCTTTGAAGGATATATTTATCCAAGGGCATTTAAAGCAGCTGCCTTGTATCCCGGCCGGTTTACACCAGGAGAAGCAGATATCATACTGGTGGAGAAAGTGTTGTCCAGACAATTAAAAATACTGAACGAGTCTTCATTCACTGCAACCTGGCATCCTGCAAAGGTTCATGAGGAACTGCCGGGGTATGTACGGCAGTATGTCGGATATATAGATGACAGGGGCGAGAAGATTATATGGATCAATTGCACATATGAGCCGGATATCAGGCAGAGGCCCCGGTATGGGGATGGGATCATTAAAATGCGCGATGGAGGAAGCGCATACTGGAACGCACGGGTGAATCTTTCAACGGGTAAGCTATTCAATCTGTATATTAATGACGATGTCTGATCCAATTTATACCCTGCTCCTCAAATCCCGGATTTTAGCCGTAATTTCCCGTCTTAGCACCAATAATAGCTGACCAAATCTATTCCTTAATGCTCATGCCAACAAATTGCTGTACGACTTATGAATGATAAAGGCCCGGAAATGAAACGCCTTTCCCTGAAGGATGTGGCCCGTATGGCCGGAGTGGCGCCGTCTACCGTATCATTCGTTTTGAATGGGAAGGCCCGCCAGATGCGCATCAGCGATGAGCTGGCCGCAAAGGTCATGGCCGTTGTGAAAAAAACAGGGTATCAGCCGCACCATGTGGCGGTGAACCTGCGTACCGGCCAGTCCAAAACACTGGGCCTTATTGTAGAAAGCATCTCGGGCAGCTTCTTTGCTGCACTTGCCAGAGTGATTGAAACGGAAGCGGACCGCTTTGGCTACAAGATCGTGTATTGCAGCACAGAGAACAATGCCAGCAAAGGAAGCGAACTGATCCGCATGCTGTCCAGGCAGCAGGTGGATGGTTACCTGATCACACCCGCTGCCGGCATGGAAAAAGATATACAGCAGCTGCTGGCGCATAAACGCCCGGTTGTGCTGATGGACAGCTATTTCCCGGAACTGGAGGTGCCGTATGTGTTGATCAATAATTATGAAGGTGTAAAAGAAGGCATCACCCACCTGCTTGCAAAAGGATATAAAAAGATAGGGTTTGTGACGGTGGATATGGAACTGGTACAGGTGCAGCAGCGCCTGAAGGCCTACAAGGATACCCTGCGGGACCATGGCATCTCCGTGCATAGCAGGCAGATATTGAAGCTCTCATACAACAGTCCCCGTGAAGAAGCGATCACCAGGATCCAGGAGCTCATCCGCGGAAATAAAGGCATGGATGCTATATTCTTTTCCACCAATTACCTGGGCATCCTGGGCCTGGAAAGCATAGCGGGCCTTGGTCTGACGATCCCGGGAGATCTGGCGATGGTGTGTTTTGATGATCATGATATCTTCCGCCTGTACCCTCCAGGCATAACGGTCGTGCAGCAGCCCATCGAAGACATTGCCAAAACCGCGATGGGATTGCTCATGCAGCAGCTGGACAAGAACAGGGAGCCTGCAAAGAATACCCATGTGGAACTACCCGGCAAATTCATACAACGCGGCTCCGCATAACCATGCACCACAGAAAAAATGCCGGCGTTTTCGCATGAATCCCGCCAGGGAAAGTGTATATTGCCAAACTGCGAAATATCCAATACTTCAATTATCTTTGGGCCGGCCCCTGACCGGCAAGAACTGCAGATTATTTTTTAAGGAGAAATGAAGGAGATTGGGTCAGGTTTGGTAAATTTACCGCCGCAAGTTGACAACAATACCGGTTTCAGGACCAGGTAAATGGATTGCTTCCCTATTCCTTGGCAGTTAAAAATGATCCTGAAACAGGAACGGAGGGAGTACATTCATAAATTATTATATAGTGCTTATCATACAAACAATAAAGAGTAGCATCTAACGGCTGGCCCATTCCTGGGCCGGCCCACGTTTATTATGCTAAATCGATTTTGTAGTGAATGGATGTAATAATTGATTGAAAATTAAAGTGATGAACATGATTAAAATAAAATATTTTACACACATGAAAAAGGCAGCATGGAGTTTCCTTGCCCTGTTCGCAGGCTTCCAGACCAGCGCGCAGACCGTATCCTCAGTGACGGACCCTGTAGAGTGGGTGAACCCCTTGATGGGTACCGATTCGAAGGTCAGCCTCTCTAACGGCAATACCTATCCCGCAGTGGCTACCCCCTGGGGCATGAACTTCTGGATGCCGCAAACCAATACCATGGGTAATGGTTGGGCCTACCAGTATGGGGCGGACAAGATCCGCGGCTTCAAACAGACGCACCAGCCCTCCCCCTGGATCAACGACTACGGCCAGTTCTCTATCATGCCGGTAACGGGGAAACTGCGCTTCCACCAGGATGCCCGCGCCAGCTGGTACTCTCACAAAGCGGAAGTTGCCAAACCCTATTATTACAGCGTGTACCTGGCTGACGCAGACGTTACCACCGAGATCACCCCCACCGAAAGAGCTGCCCAGTTCCGCTTTACCTATCCGGCATCAGACAGCTCCTTTGTAGTCGTGGACGCATTCGACAGAGGCTCCCACATCAAGATCCTCCCGCAGGAGAAAAAGATCATCGGTTATACCACCCGCAACAGCGGTGGTGTTCCCAAGAACTTCAAGAACTACTTCGTCATCTATTTCGATAAGCCGTTTACCATAGCCCACACCTGGAATGGCGACAAGCTGGAAAAGGGTGTGCTGGAACTGACGGATGGCCATGTTGGCGCCATCGTAGGTTTCAAAACGGCCAAAGGCGAAAAGGTGGGCCTCAGGGTAGCGTCTTCCTTTATCAGTTTCGAGCAGGCCGAACTGAACCTGAAACGTGAACTGGGCAACGATGCTTTCGATGTCACCAAACAGAAAGCCAAGGCAAGCTGGAACAAGGAACTGAGCCGCCTTTCCCCCGAAGGAGGGACAGTGGACCAGGTACGTACCTTCTACTCCTGCCTCTACCGCGCCCTGCTTTTCCCGCGCAAGTTCTATGAATATGACGCGCAGAACAGAGTGGTGCATTACAGTCCCTTTAACGGCGAAGTATTGCCCGGATACATGTTCACCGATAACGGTTTCTGGGATACCTTCCGCTCGCAGTTCCCTTTCCTCACCCTGATGTACCCTGAAATGAACAGCCACATCATGGAAGGCCTGGTGAACACCTACAAGGAAAGCGGCTGGTTGCCGGAATGGGCCAGCCCGGGGCACCGCGACTGCATGATCGGTTCCAACTCCGCTTCTCTCATTGCGGACTCCTACCTGAAAGGTATCCGCGGTTACGATATCAATACCCTCTACGAAGCGCTGCTGAAGAACAGCGAGAACGAAGGTCCCCTGACCTCCGTAGGCCGTAAAGGTGTTAAATTCTATAACGAGCTGGGCTATGTTCCGTATGACGTGAACATCAACGAAAATGCCGCCCGTACGCTGGAGTATGCGTATGACGACTTCACCATCTACAAGCTTGCCATCGCGTTGAAGCGCCCGCAGGAAGAGATCGAACGGTTCCGGAAACGCAGCCAGTTCTACCGTAATCTCTTTGATCCGGAAACAAAGCTGATGCGCGGTAAAAACAAGGACGGCAAATTCCAGGCGCCTTTCAATCCCTTCAAATGGGGAGATGCCTTCACCGAAGGCAACAGCTGGCATTATACCTGGTCTGTATTCCACGACATCCAGGGCCTGGCCGACCTCATGGGCGGAAGGGAAAGTTTTGCGGAAATGCTGGACTCCGTGTTCAACATGCCTCCGGTGTATGATGAAAGCTATTACGGTGGCGTGATCCACGAGATCCGCGAAATGCAGATCGCCAACATGGGCCAGTATGCACACGGCAACCAGCCCATTCAGCACATGATCTATCTGTACAATTACGCAGGCCAGCCCTGGAAAGCCCAGTACTGGGTGCGCCAGGTGATGGACAGGCTGTACCATTCCGGTCCTGATGGCTATTGCGGTGATGAAGACAATGGGCAGACTTCCGCCTGGTACGTGTTCTCCGCCATGGGTTTCTACCCGGTTTGTCCGGGTACGGACCAGTACGTTTTCGGAGCGCCGTTGTTCCCGAAAATGACGGTAACTATGGAGAACGGAAAGAAACTGGTGATCGAAGCACCCGGCAACAGCGCTGCCAATGTTTACGCACAAAGCATTTCGCTGAACGGCAAGAACTACGGCAAGAACTGGATCAGTCATGCAGACCTGCAAAAGGGCGGTGTGCTGAAAGTAGTGATGGGTGCGCAACCGGAAAAAACGAGGGGAACGAAGGAAGAAGCCTTCCCTTATTCCTATTCAACGGAGAAAAAATAAACGGGGAATCAGTCAGCAGGTGATGCGTGGAATTTGCACAACAGATGCAACGGGCTAACCAAAAAACTGTTTCACTGTAATCGAACTATAAAGATCCTGGAATAGTAGCAACTTGCTATTTCATTGTTCACTGTAGACACTACATCCCGATTCTTCGGGATGTTTTTTTATGCCTACTTTGCGGGTTTGGCGGCCATGTGGAAAACGATCCTGCCGCCGTTCATGATATCGTCATGAGAAAGAAAGCGGCTGTTCAAAGGGTTGTCGTTCAGCTCTATTTTCTTCACATATACATTTTTAGCGCTCTGGTTCACGGCTTCCACGGTAAAGGTCTTGCCGTTTTCCAGCTGCAGCGTGGCAGACCGGATGGCGGGGCTGCCCAGTGCATATTCCGTAGCGCCGGGAGCAACGGGGTAGAAGCCCAGCGCGCTGAAAATGTACCATGCGCTCATCTGTCCGCAGTCGTCATTCCCTCCAAGCCCGTCTGCTGTGGGTTTATACATTTTTTCCAGGATCATGCGCACACGTTCCTGTGTTTTCCATGGAGCATCCGTCCAGTTGTACAGGTAAGCCGCATGATGAGCCGGTTCGTTGCCGTGTACATAGTTGCCGATGATCCCCTCGCGCGTGATATCCTCCGTTTCCGCAAAGAATTCATCCGGCAGGTGCATGGTAAAGAGGGAATCCAGGTGACCGGTGAATTGTTTTTTGCCGCCCATCAGCGCGATCATCTCCACCGGGTACTGCGGGACGTACAGGCTGTAGTTCCAGGCATTCCCTTCAATGTATCCCTGGCCGTGGGTGCTGAGCACATCAAATTCTTTCCGGAAAGAACCGTCGCTGAGCCTGGGGCGCATGAAACCGGTAGAAGGGTCGAATACGTTGCGGTAGTTTTCCGAACGTTTGATGAATTCCTGGTACAGATCGTTGCGGCCCAGTTTTTTGGCGGCCTGGGCAATGCACCAGTCGTCATACGCATATTCCAGCGTTTTGGATACGGAGGAGCCGTTCTTGTCTTCCGGCACATATCCCATATCCATATAATAGCCGAGCCCATCGTATTTCCGGTACCTGGCGGTGGTGGCGCAGGCTTCCAGGGCGGCATGGGCATCGTAACTTCCGGTATTGCCTTTCATAATGGCATCGGCCACTACGGAAACGCTGTGATAACCGATCATGCACCAGTTTTCGTTGGCATGGTGGCTCCAGACCGGCAGCATGTTATGCACGCTCTGGTTGTAGTGTTCGAGCATGGAGCGTACCATGTCCGCATTCCGCTTCGGCTGAACGATATTAAAGAAGGGATGCAGGGCGCGATAGGTGTCCCAGAGCGAGAAGGTCGTATAATTGGTAAATCCGTCAGCCTTGTGGTTCAGCTGATCCAGCCCCCGGTAGCCGCCGTCCACGTCCATATAAGTGGTGGGGCCGAGGAAGGTATGGTACATGGCGGTGTAGAAGTTTACCATATCATCTTCGCTCAGGGCTTTTACCCTGATCTTTGCCAGTTCTTTGTTCCATTCCGCCTGGCCCTTGCGTTTCACGGCATCGAAGTCCCAGCCCGGCGCTTCGGTGCGCAGGTTGTTGAGCGCGCCTGCGGTGCTTACCGGGGACAATGCGAATTTCACCTGGATCTTTTCACCTGGTTGGGCATCGAAATCGAACCAGGCCCTGATCCGGCGGCCGGCCATTTCAGGGAAGTCGGTCGTCTGATCGAATTTCCGCCAGAAACCGCGGTACACATCATTGGCATAGTTCTGATGGCCGTACTTTTTGATGGGTTTGCTGAAGGTCATGGCAAAATAGACCGTACGGGTTCTGGCCCAGCCGCTGGTCTGCCGGTAGCCGGTGATCAGGGAATCGTTCTCCACCCGTACGAAGGTCCACACATTCTTGTTGTCATAATTATAGATACCCGCCATCAGGTCCAGTATAATATGGGCGTTCCCGCCGTCCTGGAAGGTGTATTGGTGGAAGCCCACGCGGTTGGTGGCGGTGAGTTCGGCCAGGATGTTATGGTCATCCAGCTTTACTTTGTAATAAGCCGCTTCGGCGGTCTCGTTGTCATGCGAAAAACGGGAGCGGTAACCATTCTGTGGCTGGTCCGCCGTTCCGGGGTTCAATTGGAGGGCGCCGGTGGTGGGCATGATGAGGAAATCCCCCAGGTCCGAATGCCCGGTGCCGCTGAAATGGGTGTGGCTGAAACCCACGATGGTCTTGTCAATGTACTGATAACCAGCGCAGTACTTGTACACGTCCGGGTTGTATTTGCCATTCATCTCGTAGGGAATGGTATCCGTTTCCGGGCTGAGCTGCACCATGCCGAAGGGGACCGTGGCCCCCGGGTAGGTATGCCCCATTTTTGCTGTGCCGATGATAGGCTTTACATATTGTACCAGGTCCTGCCCAAAAACCAGGGTGGGGGACAATAATAAAAGCGCGAGGGAAAATCTTCTCATGCGTTGCGAATTGGTTTTAATGCTACCAAAGATAAATCGTTTTAGCGTAGATAGGTAGCGGTTTTCCATGTGTTTTGCAGATGTTCCCCGCAAGGGGTTCTGCTTTTTTTTGAAATTTTTTTTGCCCCCGATACCCCCGATTTGTATTTATGCTCAGTCTTAGTAGCATATCCGGGTTTACCATGGAATTTGATCAGGAACATATCAGGCAATTATACCTGCAAAAGTTGACCAATTCGCTGACTCCGGAAGAGGAGCAGGAACTGGAGGCCGCAATGCGTTCTTCAGCGGTACGACGAATGTGCAGGGAGCTGGATGACCTGTATGCTTCCCCTGAGATGCAGGATCTGTTGAGGGAAAAGCCTACCAGTACCCGATGGGATGAGCTGGTGGAGCATGTGATGGAGAAAGAAGAGGCCGTGGTCATCCATAGCATGGGAGTCCGCCGCTGGTTGATGGCAGCCAGTGTAACGCTGGTAGTGTCGGTAGGGCTTTACCTGATCTGGCCGGAGCCCCGGCAACAATCCGTTAACTTTTCCGCGCTGGCTGCGGCTACCGGAAAAAATTACGATATCCGCCTGAAATTGTCTACAGGAGAAGAGGTGGCGCTGACCGGCGCCGGTGCGCAGAAAAAAATCATGGCGGGAACGGTGCAACTGAGCAATCAAAATAAAACATTACGTTATGAGCATGGCGAAGCTCACGCAACGCAATGGAACACATTAGAAGTGCCCGCAAGGGAGGACTACAACATTGTTCTTTCTGACGGCACTGAAGTTAGCCTCAATTCAGCTTCGAGCCTGCGCTTCCCCTTCTCATTCAACGGTAGCAATACCCGGGAAGTGGAAGTGCGGGGAGAAGCATTCTTCAAAGTAGCCCCCAATGCGAGTAAACCATTTATAGTTCGTACCCAGGCCGGCGATGTGCAGGTATTGGGTACTTCTTTTAACATCAATACCTACCAACCCGGCAGGCTGAGCGCCTCGCTGGTAGAAGGCAGCATAAAGGCCGTGTATCGCGGCGATGCCAGGTTGCTCCGCCCCGGAGAACAGGTGGTCAATCAGACCTCTTCCGGAATGACTGTCCGGAAATTCGATGAAGATGAGGTCTTGTCCTGGAGAAAAGGGATCTATTATTTCAACAGTAGCAGCATGGTAAAGGTAGCGGAAGTAATGGACCGCTGGTATGATGTGCAGGTGGTATTTGACAACCCGGCCATCGCATCGTACAAACACGATGGAAAGCTGGAGAAATCAGTTCCCCTGGAGGATTTTCTCGAGGTACTGCGCCTGACACAGCGGATCAACTACAGGTTGGAAGATGGCGTATTGCATCTTTTTTAGCACAAAAACGATTAGAAAATATTCTTTAAAGCCAGACAGATGAAAAATGTTGATCTGACGAATAGACTGCAATATATATTCCTGGCCGATAATCTAAGCTGGGAAGATTTTGCAGAACGGGTAGGAGAGAAGAATACCCGGCTGCGCAGTGAACTGATGGACCTCCTGGAAGAGACCAACGAGATCCTGTCTCATATCGGATACCATATCGAGATCGTAAAGGATGCTGAACGCATTCGCTAGTACCCTCCTTTTTTGCCTGCTTTTATCCAATACGGACTTTTTTTGGGTTTTTCACCAATGCAATCGCCTATTAACCGAAGATTAACATCTTCAAATGATTCAAGCAGCAGTTTTTTCAGTATTTTCAATAAGATGTTTCAACCGGATAATTTTTCAAAACAGGTTAACAGAAATTTACTAACTTGTTTTGAATTTGCTGTATTTGAACAAGTTGCCAATCTTACTCTGATTTATGAATGAAGAATGCACAACTATGAATGGTTCCGGGCTTACGGAGGAGGAATTTAAAGTTTTGTATTTCAGTTTTCGCGAAGCACTCGTCGTAGAGGCTTTCAGGATTTTGCGTGACGGGCATGAAGCGGAAGACGTTGTACAGGATACATTTATCCGCCTATGGGAGAATAATTATCTGAAGGATGTAAATCCGGCTGCGATCAGATCCTATCTGTACAGCGCGGTAAAGAATAATTGCCTGACCCGGAAGAGCGCAAAAGAAAGTACGGAAAAAAGACATGGCCATTTCGTAGATATGAATGGCGGTTATATTATAGAAGACCAGTCAGAGACCTGGGAATTGCGCGAACGTATCAACCAGGCAGTACAGGATCTGCCCTTGCAACGCCGTTGGGCCTTTACGAAGACCTATATCGATAATAAATCGTACCGGGAAGCCGGTCAGGAAATGGGATTGGCCATGGAAACAGTAAAAAGCCATGTAAAGATCGCCCTTAAAACCCTGCGTATTTCCCTGTCAGGCCTGCGCTGATTGTTAAGCGATTATTATTTACGAAGCTTTTGACATTTTTGTGATCCTATGTTGCATAGGATTTTTTCATTTTGCGTCCTGTAAAGATATCCACGCCATGTACAGCAACTTTTATAAAAAGGAAGAGATAAGATGACAGGAACTGTTATATCGGCGCTGTATAAACGTTCAATCTGGATCATACTATGGATCTTTACCTCTTCCGCATTGCTTGCACAAAACACCCCTTCAACATCCCGGCTGAACCTGAGCGGTAACCATACCGTGGCGGAAATATTCAGGGCCATACGCGTGCAGATGGGCCTGACCGCTTCTTTCAGCAACGCCGTAATAGACAAGGAACGAAAACTTTATGTGGATTTCAGGGATGCATCCCTCGAAGAAGTGATGGATGTGGTTACCGACGGGTTGTATGTTGCCTGGAGCCTGCGGGGAGACCTCGTGCTGCTGACTGCATCAGCAACGCAGCATGTGTCCCGCAGAACAAACCCGGCGCCGTTGACCGGTATTGTCCTGGACAATGAAGGCGCACCCGTGCCCGGCGCTTCCGTTGCCGTCAATGGCTCACCCAGAGGTTTCACCGGCACCGATGGCAGCTTTCGCATAGAGAACGTGGCGGATAAATCAGTGCTCCTTATCAGCTCGGTCGGATACCTCGCCCGGCAACGCCGGCTGGATGGAGAACGGCATGTGATATTCCAGCTCGACCCCGCCATTACACATATGGAAGGCATCACCGTAGTGTCCACCGGTTTCCAGACCCTCCCGAAAGAACGCTCTACCGGTTCCTTTGTGCTGCTGGACAGGGAACTGATCAACCGGAGGCCCAACGGCAGCATCCTCGACAGGCTGGAAGGCATTACCAGCGGCCTGCTGAATTTCAATACCCCATCCCTCGGACTGATCTCGAAGATGCCATCCAGCGCTTCCCTCGGCATGAACCTCCGGGGCATCAGCACTTTATCTCCCAACCAGGTCAACCCCAATCCGCTGATCGTACTGGATAATTTTCCATACGAAGGCGATATCAGGAATATCAACCCTAACGATATCGAATCCATCACCGTACTGAAAGATGCCGCCTCTGCGAGCATCTGGGGATCAAGAAGCGGTAACGGCGTCATCGTGCTCACCACCCGCAAAGGCCGGAAGAACCAGAAAATGCGGATGGACTTCAATACAAATCTCACCATCACCCGCAAACCGGATCTCTATTATGATCCCAATTACATGAGTGCGGCAGATTATATCGATGTGGAGGAAGAACTTTTTGAAGCCGGTTATTTCAATTCCGATATCAGCAACCAGAGCAGTTTTCCCCCGCTGTCCCCCGTAGTGGAGATACTGGCCAGGGAAAGGAACGGCCTGCTTTCCGAAGCTGAAGCCAATGCACAGATCAATGCGCTGAAATCCAATGACGTCAGAAAGGACTTTCTCCGGCATATCTACCAGGAAGCCGTCAGCCAGCAATATGCGCTGAGCATGCACGGCGGCTCCGAAGATCATGCCTACTATCTTTCCGTGGGCCATGACCGGAACCGGGACAACCTGGTGAGGAACGGCAATGTCCGGTCAACGATCACTTCTTCCAATACCTACACACCGGTAAAAGGCCTGGAGGTCACCGCCTATATCAATTACAGCCACAGCAGGGTGAACCAGCATAATGAGCTGCGGTTCGGCGCCCTGTCTGTAAACGGTACAAAATACGGCATGCTGTATCCTTATGCCCGGCTGGCCGATGCCAACGGTCATGCGCTGCCTACCGCCAGGGATTACAGGCCTTCCTTCATAGACAGCATTTCCCAGGAAGGGTATAAGGACTGGCACTACCGTCCCCTCGACGAGATCAGGAATGCGGACAATAGCACAACTATACAGGACCTTGTGCTGCGCGCCTCTGTCAAATACCGGTTCACACCATTTCTCAATGCCGAAATGCAATACCAGAATGAAAGGCAGCTGATCTCCTCCCGGAACTATAGAAATGAGCATAGCTACTTTGCCCGTAACCTGATCAACAGATTTTCCGTGAAAGACCCGGTTACCGGTATTTTCACCTATAATTTCCCGAAAGGCGGTATCCTTTCGCTGGGCGATTACGACTGGCGGGCCAATAACCTTCGCGCCAATCTCAACTATCACCAGAAGTTCAACGACCATGGCATAACGGCCATTCTGGGAGGAGAGATCAGGGAATTGTCAGCCGTTGGTACGGAGCGGCATACCATCGGGTACTCGGACGCCACCGGCACCGGTACGCCCAATCTGAACTATAACACACTGTATCCCACTTTCCCAAGCGGAGCATCCACACTTAATACCGCCTTCCCCATGAACGGAGATGTGTCCGGTATCCTGAACAGATTTGTTTCCTACTACGCCAATGTGGGCTACAGCTACAAAGAACGGTACGATTTTACGGTCAGCGGCAGAAAGGATGGTGCGAACCTCTTTGGTGTGCGCACGAATGAAAAGATCACACCGCTCTGGTCCATGGGCCTGGGCTGGGATATCAGCCGGGAGCCATTTTACCGTGCGGGGAGCTGGTTACCCGAGTTGCGCCTGCGCAGCTCGTACGGGTTTAACGGTAATGTGTATAATGGTTCGGCGTATATGACTGGGACATACCTGACGGAACCATTAACAGGGTTGCCTTCGATTGTCAATATTTCACCGCAGAATGATCAGCTGCGATGGGAGAAAGTGAAAATATTTAATGCAGGTCTGGACTTTATGTCGAAAGGCGCAAGGTTTTCCGGCACGGTAGAGTATTTTGACAAGAGGGGCCTGGATCTGATCGAAAGAGCGAATGTAGCGCCGCAGGTTGGTTTTGTAACGGTGATCAAGAACTCGGCTACCACCCGTACGGCTGGTTTCGATATTACCCTGAGAGGAAAGATATTGGATGGGCCTGTGAAATGGATGTCGACTTTACTTTTCAGTCAGTTGAAGGATAAGATTATCGATTATGATATGAAGCCTAATGCTAATTCGGTCATACTAAAAGATCCTTTAGGAATTCTTTATGTTGAAGGGAAACCCATAAGGGGGTTGCTCAGTTATAAATGGGCCGGCCTGGACCCAACAAACGGTGATCCCAGAGGCTACCTGAATGGAGATGTGAGCACAGATTACAGTGGGATCATCAATAATTATAACCCCGATAGTCTTGTGTTTCATGGTTCAGCTTCACCGACAATTTATGGAGCTTTCAGGAATGACTTTGTTTTCAAAGGATTTTCGCTGTCACTGAATGTGACATATAAACTGGGTTATTATTTCAGGAGAGCGGGTGTTAGTTTGAATTACCCGAGTATATTGACCGGTAGTATGAATAGGGATTATGGTGCTAGATGGCAAACACCTGGAGATGAAATAACTGGCAATGTGCCATCCCTGAGATATCCTCCAAATAATTTCCGCAATAACTTTTATCAATATTCCGAGATACTTGTTGAGAGAGGGGATCATATAAGATTGCAGGACATTCGCTTCGGTTACGTAATTCCATCGAAACGTCGCGGTATTCAAGTATATACTTATCTTAATAACCTGGGAATTATCTGGCGGGCCAATAAACAAAAGTTGGATCCGGATGTAGATCATCTTTCCCCCAACGTTCACATGTTACCGAATCCATTCTCGTGTACATTTGGTGTGCAGACTACCTTTTAACAATACGCCGATGAAAAAAGCTATAAAAATCAGTTTATTTTGTTTAACGGTTATGGCAGGTTGCCAAAAACAGAATGATTGGTTGGATGCAAAAAGACAGCAATCTGATATAGTACCCACGACTTTGGATGATTTCCAGGCGATATTGGATAACTCAATTATGAATGCAAACTATCCGGTAATCGGGCAGTTGGGAGGAGATAATTATTACTTTCCAGACGATAATATTGGTGTAGTCAGTTCTATTGAACGAAATGCATATATCTGGTCGAAAGATATTTTTGAGGGGTCAGTTTCCTCCGACTATACATTTTCTTACGTTGTTGTAGGATATGCTAATATTGTACTGGAAGGATTAAATAATGTGCAGGTTGATGCCGTCAATTTGGAGCGGTACAGTAGTATCAAAGGGCAAGCCCTGTTCTTTAGGTCCAGTATGTTTTATGAATTGGCCAGTATTTTTTGTAAGCCTTTTGATAATGAAACCGCAGCAACAGATTTAGGAATTTGCATTAGGACAAAATCCAACGTCAACCAAATTGAACCCAGATCCACTATTCAGCGTACTTACGAACAAATTGTCAACGATTTAAGTTTAGCAGTTACTTTGTTGCCTGCTGCTCAATCTCACAAAACAAGGCCGTCAAAGCCTGCCGCTTTTGCATTGCTGGCAAGGGTTTATTTATTGATGGGGGATTATATGAATGCCAGGCGGTTTGCCGATTCTACTTTGGTTTATTCAAATGCGTTGCTGGATTTTAACAGCAGTGCAGTTTCGCTTTCTAAGCCATATAGGTTTCCTGATTTTTCGACAGGCAATGACGAGATTATTTTTTATGCTTATGCAATTGGATACGGTGCGACGATTCCCAGTGAGAGCCTGAATCGTTCATACGTTGACAGTGTATTATATGATTCTTACGATAACGATGATCTGAGAAAAGATTATTTCTTTAGTGTCGCAACTTCAGGTAAACCAAAGTTTCGAGGAACGTATGCGGGGATAGGCAGAAATTTTGCAGGATTGGCCACAAATGAAATATACTTGATAAGGGCGGAATGCAATGCAAGGCTTGGCAATCCAAGTGCCGCTGTTGCTGATATAAATACTTTGTTGGAAAAGCGGTATAAAACAGGCACTTACATTCCGTTTGATACCAACGATGCCGATATAGCCTTGCTAAAAATACTAAATGAAAGAAGAAGAGAGTTGCCGTTTTCTGGACAGATACGATGGCAGGATTTGAGAAGATTGAATAAAGAACCTCGTTTTGCCAAGACGCTTATAAGGAATGTAGGTGGAACGCTGTATCAATTGATCCCGAATGATAAACGATATGTTTATCCCTTCCCCCAGAATGAAATTGACCATGCCGGAATTGAGCAGAATGAAAGATAGTGCGCGACTGGTAAAAACAGGTTGTTGACTTTAGATTTCAACAACCTGTTCGTATTTGCGTAACTCAATCATATGAACTGATGATGATACATTCATATGAAGGTATGGATTGTCCTTGTTGGTAGCCATTTGCTGCACTAACCACGCAAACATTGTCAAACCCGGGGGCACCGCAAGTACCAGATGGTTCTTCTAGCGCCACAGGATAAAACGAGTTGTATTGAGAAGTGCCAGCGACGATATAATAATGCTGTGCCCTCATCTGATAATTGGCATACCCGCCGGCCGCGCTTAAAATCAGGGCGCCTACCAGTGCAACTAGTTTGATCTTTTTCATGGAAAAATTGGTTTTGTTGGTTTTAAAAATCTTCGAACATTATTTAATTGATATGCAGGTGGCTAAACCTGCCTTGTAATAGGGATAAGTTGCCTCAAGACGCCAATATCGTGCCGTTATCCTGTTTATCTTGTTGCTGTTTCCTGTGCAGGATAATACCTGCAATGCTGATGAACACGAAGAACAAATTGAAGAAAAGATGTTGTGTCCAGTTCAACTGGCTAATCACTCCGCCACATGAACAGGGTATCTTGCCAAAATAGTTCAACTGGATCAGTATGATATACACTGTAAATATCACCATCAGTATCAAAGAGGCCCAAAGACCGGCCATCAGTGTTCGTTTATAGATCAGCATGGCAGCTATAACAAATTCCAGTCCCGGAATACCGAATACGATCCAGGGTGTGAAACGGTTGTCCAACGGCTGAGCATCTATCTGGAATGAAAAGTGCTTGTAATCGACCAGTTTGCTCGTCGCCGCATACACGAATAGTATAAAAAGCAGCAACGCGATGGTTTCCACCAACCATTTTCTTGACATAGATTAAAATTTATAACAGGCTAAAGTTGCTTCCCGGTTGTTGGTGTTGGTTTTTGATCTCTGCATGTCTCTGCCGTCGAATTGACAGTTATATTTCTCACATGTAATGTATAAAGTCAGCCGCTGTGAAATTAATAATATTATTTTTAAATCGCTGTGCCGAAATAGAAAGTTTCTTTTCAAAGAGGATTGCACTCCCGGCGGCGAGAGTGCCTGAAAGCGGAAGGGGATTGTTTGTATAATGCATTGAATATCCGTGCGAAGCTGGCAGCCGACTCGTATCCCACCTCCCAGGCGATTTCGTGTACGGGCATATCTGTCTGATACAGTAGTAATTTTGCCCGTGACAGCCGTTCCTGGCGGATGTAGTCAGTCAGATGATGTTTGTACACTTGTTTATAGGAATATCTTAATTGGGCAGCCGGTATGTCGAACCGGTCCGCCAGCGTTTGGAGGGACATTTTTTTGCCAACATTCTCCCGTATATAACCTCTTACTTCCTCCAGTTTCCCGAAGTCGCGATGCCGCGGGCGGCCCTGCTGGCAACTGAATTCATGCATGGTGCTGAATAGGAGATCGAGGAAAAGCACTTGTCGCTTGAAGCGCCAGGTATCGCCTTTAACCTTGTTCTGCAGAATGTCGTTTATCAGTCTGCGGCAATTCTCATTGCAGCTGATATTCAGGACCCCGGCCACCGGGTGGGCGGTATTGTCCAGCAGGGAGGTGAGTAATGGGTTGAATAACAGGAGCATGATCCGGGAATAACCTGGTTCAATGCTCAATGCCGGAGCTTCGGGGCCGTGCAGCAGCGTGCAGCCCTGTTCCTGAAGTTGCAGGGAACCATAGGGGGCCAGCAGGGACGCCTTACCCGTCAGCATATACAACAATGCGAGGGAAGATCCTGGCAGACCGGCCTGCAGGGTGGTTCTTTTTTCCAGGTTAACGTCGCATATCCATGCAGTATAATGCTGATCCTGAAAGTATTGCAGGAGAATATTACCATATGGCGCTTCGGCACACAACGTTTGGGCCTCGTTCAGGACAAAAGGGCCTGGTGCGGCAGGGACCTGCTGCAAATAGCTGAACTGATCGCCCTGAAGAATACCGGGTGTCACGCTCATAAAGCTGAATGTTAGGTGTTAGAAATGGCTATAAGCTAGTTGGCATACCGCAGCCATTTGGAGAATTAAGATAAGGTGCTTTTTTTAGATGTTGTAACATCTGAAACGGGAAATTATAAGGCACTCCCGGGGTAATCTACCAGGGATATACGAAATCCTGCCCCGGGGCGATTTCCCAGTAGTATATATATTATAATATAAATTATATGATGTTTATCAAGGATTTAATATGAAAAATTAGATCAAAATGCCTTAATTTTATGATTATAGTCATACACCTTATTCAATTTTCATGGTAATTCTCGTTATAAAACTGATATTAATAAAATATTAATATATCAAACCGGAACTTTTAAAATCACCCACCATGAAAATCGTAGTAATTGGTAATGGCATGGTCGGCTATAAATTTTGCGAAAAAATAGTCGAAAAATCCAATAATCAGGGCCTGGAACTGGTCGTTTTTGGAGAAGAACCCTTACCTGCCTATGACCGCGTTCACCTGAGCGAGTTCTTTTCCGGTAAAACCGCCGCAGATCTGAGCATGGCTCCCCTTGAATGGTACGCCTCCAAAAATATCAGGCTTCACCTCGGCGATCCTGTACAGCAGATCGACCGCACCCATAAAACCGTTCTTTCCTATAAAGGTATTACTGAACATTATGATTACCTGGTACTGGCTACAGGTTCGGCCGCTTTTGTGCCGCCGATCGCCGGCATCGATAAAAAGGGCGTATTCATTTACAGGACGATAGAGGATCTGGAATTGATGCAGGCCTATGCTCCCAAGGCCCGCAAAGGCACCGTAATAGGCGGTGGCCTCCTGGGGCTGGAAGCTGCAAAAGCGCTGCTGGACCTCGGCGTGAAGGAAACCCACGTCATCGAATTCGCTCCGCGCCTCATGCCCAGGCAGATCGATGAACAGGGCTCCAACATCCTCTGCTCCAAACTCGAAAAACTGGGCCTTAAGGTCCATACCAGCAAAAATACCAGTGATATCCTCGGTGATGATTGTATTACCGGTCTCCGTTTTTCTGACGATACGGCGCTGGACACCGATATGCTGGTGATCTCCGCGGGCATCCAGCCCCGGGATGAGCTGGCGAAGCTCTCCGGCCTGGAAACCGGTCACCGTGGCGGCATTGTTGTAAATGAACAGATGCAGACCACGGACCCCTCCATTTACGCGGTGGGCGAATGTGCATTATATAATGGTATGATATACGGCCTCGTGGCGCCGGGCTATGAAATGTCCGAAGTTGCGGCTTCGCACATCCTGAATGAACAGAAATCCTTTACCGGTTTCGACATGAGCACCAAGCTGAAGCTGATCGGTGTGGATGTGGCCAGTTTCGGCAATCCCTTCATTACACCGGAACAGGGCAGCAGCATTGTGCTGGAAGATACCATGAAGGGCATCTACAAGCGCATCAACATCTCCCCGGACGGTCAGCATCTGCTGGGCGGTATCCTTATCGGGGATGCGGAAGCGTATAACCTGCTGCTGCAGACCTGCAAGAACAAGGTGGTCCTTCCGCCGAACCCGGAAGATATCCTGCTCGGCGCCAGGAACGGCAATGCTGCGCCGGGTGCCGGCGTAACCGGCCTGCCGGATGAAGCGGTGATCTGCAGCTGCGAGAACGTCAGCAAGCTGACCATCTGCCAGGCTGTGGAAGCAGGCCAGGAAACCCTGGATGCCGTGAAGAAATGCACGAAAGCCGGTACCTGCTGCGGTGGCTGCGCCCCGATGGTCAAAGACCTCATCACAGCTACCATGAAAGCCCAGGGCAAGTATATCCGCAACGTGGTCTGCGAACATTTCGCTTACTCCCGCCAGGAGCTGCTGGACCTGATAAAAGTAAAATCACTGCGCTCGTTCGATGAGGTGCTGGACCACTACGGTCACGGAGAAGGCTGCGAAGTGTGCAAACCCGTGGTCAGCTCCATTCTCGCCAGCCTCTGGAATGATATGATCCTCCATAAAGGGAACGATACGGCCCAGGATTCGAATGACCGCTACCTGGCCAATATCCAGAAAGGCGGCACCTACTCTGTTGTGCCGCGCATCCCCGGCGGCGAGGTTACACCGGAAAAACTGATCGTCATCGGGCAGGTGGCGCAAAAATATCATCTCTATACCAAGATCACCGGCGGCCAGCGGATAGATCTGTTCGGCGCTCATCTCAGCGATCTTCCGCTGATCTGGGAAGAACTGATCGCCGCAGGTTTCGAAAGCGGCCATGCCTACGGCAAAGCCCTGCGTACGGTAAAAAGCTGTGTGGGATCTACCTGGTGCCGCTTCGGGCTGCATGACAGCGTGAGCTTCGCCATACAGATCGAAGAACGTTACCGCGGCCTTCGCGCGCCGCACAAGATCAAGTCCGCCGTTTCCGGCTGCATCCGCGAATGCGCGGAAGCCCAGTCGAAAGACTTCGGCATCATCGCCACGGAAAAAGGATGGAACCTCTACGTATGCGGCAATGGCGGCTCCAAGCCCCAGCATGCCCAACTGCTGGCCGGAGACATCGACAGCGAAACCTGTATCCGGTATATAGACCGGTTCCTGATGTTCTACATCAAAACAGCTGACCCGCTCACCCGCACCGCCACCTGGCTGAACAAACTGGAAGGCGGCATGGACTACCTCCGTAATGTAGTGGTGAATGACAGCCTGGGCATCTCCGCACAGCTGGAAGCAGAAATGCAGCTGCTGGTGGACAGCTACAAATGCGAATGGAAAGAAGTGGTGGACAGCCCCGAATTGCGCAAACGCTTTTCGCACTTCGTAAATGCTCCGGAAGAAAAAGATCCGACTGTAAAATTTGAAACGATGCGCGCCCAGAAGAAAGCTGCGGAATGGAAATAATCTATCAACCTTAAAAGCCTTCAGTTATGTCAACTATCAGTACAACAGACGTTACCTGGTTCTACGCCTGCAAAACATCGGATGTTCCCGCCAATGGAGGAGTTTGTGTAAAGTATAAGGAGGAGCAGATCGCATTGTTCTATTTCACGCGCAGCGATACCTGGTACGCCACGCAGAACCTTTGTCCGCACCGCCGGCAGATGGCCCTGAGCCGGGGAATGACGGGTACGCATCAGGGAGAGCCGAAAGTGGCCTGCCCGTTTCACAAAAAGACCTTTTCCCTGAAAGATGGCAGATGCCTTTCTGATGAACAGGAATGTTCACTCACCGTTTATCCCGTCAGAATAGAAGATGACCGGGTGTATATCGGCGTTAATACATATTAAGACGAAACCCGGCAACTGGCAGGTTGACCGGGCTTCTGAATTTTAATATGATCGGCTCACTTAAAATTTAACCAAAGTTACATGAAAAAGTTATTCCCCGGCGGGGTGTTTTCAATTTTCTTTGGCTCCTTCATCGTCCAGGAGTGCAGCGCACAAATCTCGCTCGGCGCACAGCTCAGGACCCGCACAGAACTGCGGGACGGACAGGGAGCCCCCCTTCCTGAAGGGGCGAAACCCGCAATTTTCACCTCCCAGCGAAGCCGCCTCATGGCGGGTTTTACCAGCCACAGGATCAGACTTGGATTGACCGTACAGGATGTGCGGGTCTGGGGGCAGGATGTCTCCACCATCAACCGTACCACCACACCTGACAACAACGGTTTCATGCTGCACGAAGCCTGGGCGGAAGTATTGCTGACAGATACCATCATCAAAAATAAAAGCCTCCATCTGAAGATCGGCCGGCAGGAACTGGTGTATGACGACAGCCGCCTGCTGGGCAACCTGGACTGGTTGCAGCAAGGCCGCCGTCACGATGCCGCCGTGCTGAAGTACAAGGCCGGCAGCTGGAACCTTCATCTCGGCGGCGCATTCAACCAGAACCGGGAAAATGCTTCCGGCACGGTGTACTCCGCTGTTCCCGCCGGCAATTATCCCGCTAATACCAACGGCGGCGCGGCATACAAAGCCCTGGAGTTTTTGCACATCAATAAACAGCTGAACAAAAGCAGCCTGTCTTTCCTCTTGCTGGCAGATCAGTTCTCGAAATATTATACGGACAGCCTGGCGGTGAAGCAATGGGAAGCCGCTACCCATCAGCGTTTTACGACCGGTTTTCATTTCAGTTTCCGGAACGCCCTGACAGCCGCCGCCTACTACCAGGCAGGTAATAACGCCGCCGGGAAGTCCGTCAGCGCGGCGCTGCTTTCCCTGGCTTACCAGCACCGTTTCTCCGGCAGCTTCGCCGCAGAAGCGGGTGTGGACTATACCACAGATGATTTCGATCCTTTGTACGGAACGCCGCATAAATTCTGGGGTACCATGGATTACTTCTATGTAGCCAGCGGATTCGGCAATAAAGGCCTGCAGGACTACTACCTGAAGGCAAAATTCAAAAAAGGGGAAAAGTGGATGGTCAGCGCCGATGCGCACCAGTTCTACAGCGCGGCGATGAGCAGCAAATTCGGAACGGAAGCGGACCTTACGGTAACGTATAACCTTACCCGTATGATCGGCTTCGAAGGCGGATACAGTCATTTCTGGAACACGGCATGGCTCACATCTTCCGCAGTGAAGAACGTCACGAACGCGCAAAGCAACAGCAACTGGGCGTACCTGTCCATCAACATCAAACCGGAACTGTTTTCCAAATAAAAAGCGAACCTTATGCAGATCAATAATAAACCACTTGAAAAATTAAACATCTTTAGTCTGAGCGGCATCCAGATGCGCACCTTCCACATTACCTGGCTCATGTTCTTCGTTTGTTTCTTCGGATGGTTTGGCCTGGCGCCGCTGATGCCTACCATCCGGGAAGACCTTGGCCTGTCCAAATCACAGGTGGGCAACATCATCATCGCTTCGGTATCCGGTACGATCATCGCAAGGCTGATCATCGGGAGGCTGTGCGATACCTGGGGGCCGCGGAAAACTGCGGTACGGCTGCTGCTTTTCGGTTCCATCCCGGTTTTCCTGGTGGGGCTGGCGAATGACTATACCTCCTTCCTGATATTCCGGCTGGCCATCGGCACTATCGGCGCTTCATTCGTGGTCACCCAATTTCATACCGGCATCATGTTCGCGCCAAAGATCAAAGGCACGGCCAATGCGGTTACAGGTGGATGGGGCAACCTCGGCGGTGGCGTGACCAATATGGTGATGCCGCTGATCTTCGCGGCCATTGTGGGTTTTGGCTACACCAAAGCGGAAGCCTGGCGTTATGCCATGATCGTTCCCGGTTTGATGATGCTGGGCGTGGCGTTCCTTTATTATCGATATACAAAAGATACGCCGGCCGGCAACTACGATGAGATTGGCCATACGGTGAAAAAAGGGAAAACGGATTGGTCTGTGCTCACGGACTGGCGCATCTGGGCGCTGACGCTTGCCTACGCCATGTGCTTCGGGATGGAGATCACTTTTGATAATGTGGCATCGTTGCACTTTGTGGATACATTCGGGCTTTCGCAGGCCAGCGCCGGGTTCTGGGCCGGTATCTTCGGGTTGATGAATCTCTTTGCACGGGCATTGGGCGGTTTTGTGTCCGACCGTGTAGGCCTAAAACAGGGGATGAAAGGCAAAGGTACATTGCTGGCGCTGATGTTGCTGGCGGAAGGTGCGGGCCTGCTGTTGTTCGCGCATTCCGGCTCACTGGGCCTCGCTATTTTTGCGATGCTCGGTTTTGCGCTCTTCCTCAAAATGGCGAATGGCGCTACCTATGGTATCGTGCCTTTCGTGAACCAGCAGAATGTAGGGCTGGTCAGCGGCATCGTGGGCGCCGGAGGCAACCTTGGCGGCATGATGTTCGGGTTTTTATTCAAGTCGGAAAATATCAGCTACGAACAGGCTTTCACCTATATCGGTTACGCCGTGATCGCTACGGGTTGCATTGTTATGCTCACCAGGTTCGGCAAACAGCATGCGGAAGTGCCGGCAAACGCCAAAGCACAGCCGGTACTGGCAGATTAAGGAATCATTTAAAACAGGGATATGCCGTCATCATTCAAAACAACATGTTGCTACTGCGGGGTAGGCTGTGGAATTGTGGTACACAAAGACCGCCAGGGCAGGTTGACGGTGGAAGGGGACAAAGATCATTCGGTGAACAGGGGCATGCTTTGTTCGAAAGGCATGAACCTGCATTATACGGTGACAGATACTTCGGACAGGCTGTTGTACCCGGAGATGCGTTATAGTCGCAACATGCCGCGGCAAAGGGTTTCCTGGGACCAGGCGCTGGAACGCACCGCGGCGGTCTTCAGCAGGATCATTGCGCAGCACGGTCCCGATGCCGTTGCATTTTACGCCTCCGGGCAGTGCCTTACAGAAGAATACTATGTGGTCAACAAGCTGATCAAGGGTTTCATTGGCAGCAATAATATCGATACCAATTCCCGGCTTTGCATGAGCAGCGCGGTGGCGGCATATAAAATGTCCCTCGGTGAAGATGCCGTGCCGGGAACCTACGATGATATTGAGCAGGCGGATTGCATCTTCGTGGCCGGCGCCAATCCCGCCTGGTGCCATCCCATCCTGTGGAGAAGGGTGGAAGCGGCCAAAGCAGCCAATCCTGATCTGAAGATCATCGTCAGCGATCCGCGGGTCACCCAAAGCTGTGCGCTGGCGGACCTGCACCT
Source organism: Chitinophaga sp. XS-30 (assembly GCF_008086345.1). Classification (NCBI taxonomy): domain Bacteria; kingdom Pseudomonadati; phylum Bacteroidota; class Chitinophagia; order Chitinophagales; family Chitinophagaceae; genus Chitinophaga; species Chitinophaga sp. XS-30. The sequence goes on from NZ_CP043006.1 coordinate 2,052,340, forward strand.
GCAGGTACATCCCGGTACGGACATTGTGCTGCATCATGCGATCGGCCGCCTGCTGATAGAACAGGGAAAGACCGATGCCGCCTTTATCCGCCAGCATACCGAAGGATTTGCGAAATACCGGGAAATGGTGATGGAACGCAGCATTGCCGAAGCGGCCATCATCTGCGGTATTCCGGAAAACCAGCTATACGAAGCGGCGGCGCTTATCGGGAATGCTGCCGGGTTGATGACGATGTGGACGATGGGGCTGAACCAGAGTGTGGTGGGTGTCCGGAAGAACCTCAGCCTTATCAATCTTCACCTGATCACGGGCCGGATCGGCAAACCCGGATGCGGGCCTTTTTCGTTGACAGGCCAGCCCAATGCCATGGGCGGCCGGGAGGTAGGCGGCCTGTCCAACCTGCTGCCGGCGCACCGGGTGCTGGATAACCCGGAACACCGCAAAGAAGTGGAAGCCTTCTGGGGCGGTGGCCCGCTTTCGGAAAAACCGGGACTGACGGCTACGGAAATGTTCTCCGCCATGCATGACGGCCGCCTGAAAGCGATCTGGATCATGTGCTCCAACCCGCTCGTCAGCCTGCCGGATGTACGTTTCATGGAAGCGGCCTTGCAGCAGGCGAAGTTCGTGGTGGTGCAGGAGATATCGGATAAACCGGAAACATTGCAGTATGCGGATGTGGTGCTGCCCGCTGCGGCCTGGACCGAAAAGGAAGGCACCATGACGAATGCGGAACGCCGCATCAGCTACCTGAAAAAGATCAACGACGCGCCCGGGGAAGCTTTGCCGGATGCGGAGATCATCTGCCGGTTCGCAAAGAAAATGGGATATCACGGTTTCGACTACACGCAGCCGTCGGAAATATACGCAGAACATTGCCGGCTCACTGCCGGCACCAATATCGATATCAGCGGTCTTGACTACGATCAGCTGCAGGAAAAACGCAGCGTGCAATGGCCTTACAAAGCCGGAAAAGGCACTCCCCGCCTGTTTGCGGATCACCGGTTCTATACGGCTTCCGGCAAAGCGGCGATCCATTCCTTCGATGATGCGAACAGCTCTGAACCGATCGATGGGAACTTCCCGCTGATACTCACCACCGGCCGCATCCGCGATCAGTGGCATACCATGAGCAAGACGGGAAAGGTGAGCAAACTGAAACAGCACATCGCTTCCCCTTTCCTGGAGATACATCCCGAAGATGCCCGCGCCCGCGGCATCCGCCATAACGATATGGTGGAGATATTCAACGGACGAGGGACGGTAAGGGTGAAAGCGCAGCTTTGCACCACTATCAAAAAAGGCGTGGTGTTCCTGCCGATGCACTGGGGCAAGATATTGAACAGCGATCTTGGCCGCGCCAACAATCTCACCAATAACCTGGTAGATCCCATCTCCAAACAGCCGGACCTGAAATATGCGGCGGTGCAGGTATCCCGTTACGAGAAACCTGCCCAGCGCATCATCATCATCGGTGCCGGTGCGGGTGCCTATGGCTTTGTGAAAGCAGCCCGCGCGCTGAATGACCAGGATGAGATCATTGTATTCAGCAAGGAGGATCAACCGTTCTATAACCGGGTGATGCTGCCGGATTATATCAGCGGTGCGCAGCAATGGGCGCAGCTGGTAAAGATGTCCGACGCCGAAGAAAGCGCCCTCAATATCAGCCTGCACCGCGGGGTGAGCGTGGAGTTTATCGACCGGCAACAGAAGACCGTGCGGGACAGTCGCGGTAACACCCATGCATACGATATACTTATCCTCGCCACCGGCAGCCGCCCCGCGGTGCTGAAAGATGTGCCGCCGCTGGAAGGCATTTTTACCATGCGCAGCCGCCGGGATGCGGATGCCTTTGTGAAGCATGTGGACCCGGCCAAAGGGAGGATCGTGATCGCAGGCGGCGGTTTGCTGGGAATCGAACTGGCGGCTTCGCTGCGGGAGATCAATATCAGCGTGAGCGTGGTGCAGCGTACATCACGACTGATGGACAGGCAGCTGGACCTGCTCGGTGCGCAGCTGTTGCATGAAGAACTGAAAGACCGCGATATAGAAATATTGTATGATGATGAAATAGAACAGTTCACCGGCTTCCGGCAAGTGGAGGGCGTACGCCTGAAAAGCGGCCGCCAGCTGGACTGCCAGGCGGTGGTGATGTCCATCGGTACGATCCCGAACATTGAACTGGCGCAGGCCTGCCAGCTGAATTGCAATCGTGGTGTAGTGGTCAATGAATATTTGCAGACCAGTGATCCTTCCATATATGCCATTGGAGAGATCGCATCTTTCAATGGGGTGCTGTACGGCATTACCGCGGCGGCAGAGCAGCAGGCGGGCATCGTGGCAAGATACCTGAACGGTGAGATCTCCGGTTATTATGAAGGCTCGCTGTTCATGAACATCCTGAAGATGCAGGGGATGGACCTTTGTTCGCTGGGTATGGTGGAAACTCCGGCGGACCCGGATTTTGAGGAAGTGGTGTTCATCGATAAAGCACGGCGGTTTTACAAGAAATGTATCATTCATCAGGACCGCCTTGTCGGCGCAATACTTATCGGTGATAAATCCGAGTTTTTGGAGTTCAAGGATCTTATCGAACAACGTACGGAGCTGTCAGACAAGCGGCTGGAGTTGCTCCGTTCCGGCAAAAAAGGAGCACCGGTGCTGGGCAAGCTGGTTTGTTCCTGCGGGAATGTGGGGGAAGGGAATATTTGCGAGAAGATAAAGGAAGGGCATACGGAGTTTGACAGTTTATGCCGCGCCTCCGGCGCGGGGCTTGGTTGCGGCAGCTGCAGGCCGGAAGTGAAGTTGCTGCTGGACAAAAGCAAGCCGAAAGTGAAACCGGCATTGGCTGGACAGTTGCTATAACAGGGTGGCACAATCACACGTCGCCGGCATTTGTTTAACAAGAGCATACCCGCTGGCCGTGTAGTGGATATAAAATAGTCACTTCGCCGGCCCTTGTTTAACAAGAGCATACCCGCTGGCCGTGGAATGGATATAAAATAATCACCTCGCCGGCATTTGTTTAACAAAGGCATGACCGCTGCCGGGCAATGGATATAACATGGCAAAACAATCACACATCGTCAGCATCAATTTTACCGGGGGCATCATCTCTCCCGGTTATCTGCGTGAAGTACTGGATATAGCATCGGCGGCGCAGGTGACGCAGGTGCGGTTCGGCCTGCGGCAGCAGCTGTTTATCGAAGTACTGTACAAATATTTCGATCAGTTTGCCGCGGCCTGCAAGGCAAAAGGGATTGCTTTTCACCTGGACGGCGCTTTTCCCAATATCACCAGTTCCTATGCTGCCGCAGGGATCTTTATCAACGATTCCTGGCTGAGCGAGGGCATTTACAAGGATATTTTCGATCTCTTCGATTACACGCCTTCGCTGAAGATCAATATCTGCGACAGCCAGCAGACCTTCGTGCCTTTTTTTACCGGGCACATCAACTGGATCGCTTCTTCCCATACGCACTACTGGTATCTGTACATCCGCCGGCCCGGTACAGCTACGGCGGTTTGCTGGCCGGAACTGATCTATACGAACAGCATTGCGGCGGTGAGCAGGCAACTGGAATCACTGATAAAGGAAGATAATGTTTATCCGCAGATCACCGGAAGCACATCGTATATCAGCAGGCCGAAAGACCGGGAACTGGAGCCGCCGGTTTTCCATCTTCCTTACTACGAAGGGTTCAATAAATACAACAACAGTTACTGGCTCGGCATCTACCGGCGTGATGAGGAGTTTTCGGTTCCGTTCCTCAAGGATGTCTGCTCCATTTGCCTGGAAACGGGCACGGGGCAGCTGCATGCCACGTCCTGGAAATCCGTCATCATCAAGAATATCCGCCCGGACCACCGGCGGTTATGGGATTATGTGCTGGGAAAATACAATATCAATGTGCGGCATGCGGCGAATGAACTGAACTGGCAGGTGCCGGATAACTGTGAGGACAGCCTCATCATCAAAAGGCATATCATCCGTCATTTCGATACGGCGGATGTGCGGACCTACGGGTTGTGCTTCAGCATCAAGCTGCACGCGGCCAATAGTCATTTCGGCGCCATCGTGATCCGCAGGCAGGAGAATAAATACGGCAGCAAGCTGAAGTATATGCAGCGTTTCGATATACTGTATTCCGCGGATTTCAATCCAAATAATAATGCGCTGGCATTGTACCGGGAGGGCGTTTCCAAGGAACATCTCGGTCCGTATATCGTATCGCTTTGCAAGGATTTTTATGAGAAGGGCAGCGCGCTGAATGTGCTGCAGCATTACGTCACGGAGCAACAATCGCTCGTGACGGCCGCGCCGGTAAAAATAGTGCATCAGTGCCCGGATTGTTTTACGGTATATGATGAAACGGCCGGAGATCCCGGGCAGGATGTAGCGCCGGGTACCCCATTCACCGCTTTACCGGATACTTATGCCTGTTATATCTGTGATGCGCCGGTGAAGGATTTCAGGGAAGTGGATATGTCAGCGTTGATCCACCAGTAAATGTAGTTAGCGGAATGGCCATACCGGGAAGAGGCTTCCCTTGCCAAATTCCTGCTGCGCGGCAGGCAGTTCCATGAAGGCATCGGCAGTCAGCAGGCTGGCGAGATCCCCCGAACCGTTGTACGGGACGGGCTTTGCGGTGTACTTTCCATCGGGCATGGGCGTCAGCTGTACCGGCAAAAAATAATCCATCGGTTTATCGAATACCACATCCTCTTCCAGCGCGGCAAATAGTTGTTTCCCCGGTTGCTCCTGCATGCAGGCTTTCAGCCAGGGCAGCACGTACCGGTAAAAGCACATGAAACCGGAAACCGGGTTGCCCGGCAGGGCGAATACTACCGGCCCTTTCGGGAAAGCGCCGAACAGCAGTGGTTTGCCGGGGCGCTGCGCTACTTTGTGGAATATTTCCTTCATGCCGCAGGCTTTCAGCGCGGCCGGCAGATAGTCGAATTTTCCGGCGGAAACGGCGCCGCTGCAAATGAGCAGGTCCGTTTGCGGAAGGATGCTCCGGATATATTGTTCGAGGTGCTGCCGGTCATCCTGCAGATGCGTTTTCTCAGCGGAGATACCTGTTTGCAGCAGTGAAGCATGCAGACTGTGGAGGTTGGACATGCGCAGCTGATGCTCGGCCGGCACGGTATCCACCGGCACCAGCTCATTGCCGGTGGAGAGGATCACCGTCCGGGGATGTTTGCTCACCAGCACTTCGCTTTTGCCCACGGTGGCCAATACGCCAATTTCTGCCGCGCCGATGCGGATGCCCGGTTGCAGCAATATTTTTCCAGCGGAAGCATCGGCGCCTTTGGGATGGATGTTTTGCCCTTTTACGGCATCCTTTACGATGGTGAACCTTTTAAAACCCTCATGCTCGGTGATCTCCAGGTGTTCATAGGGGATGACGGTGTCGGTAAGGTCAGGCAGCACAGCGCCGGTCATTACTTCCATGCAATCAGCCAGGTTGGCCAGCTGCATCCGCGGCATACCCGCTGCCTGCACATCTTCCAGCCCGAAGATCCGCTGGCCCCTGTCATAGCTGTCGTAATAAATGGCGATGCCATCCATCGTTACCCGGTCGAAAGGCGGGAAGGGCCTGTCTGCCAGCACCATTTCCCGCAATGTTCTGCCGGTAGCGGCTTCCAGCGGAACGGATTCCGTTCCGGTATCCCGCACGGCAGCCATGACGGCAGCAAAAGCATCCTGAACAGGCATCATCATTTTAACTATTTTTGTTGTACTAAATTTATTCAATTATGGGCAATGATTCAAATGCTTCCGGTTTCACCCATCTGGATGCAGGCGGAAAGCCGCAGATGGTGGATGTGGGAGGGAAGGCGGAAACGGTGCGGGAAGCGGTGGCGGAAAGCCGGGTGTATCTGCCCGAAGTGATCCTGCGGCAGTTTTCCGGGCAGGAGCTGGTGACGAAGAAAGGCGCTGTTTTCCAGACGGCGGTCATTGCCGGGATCATGGCGGCAAAGCGCACGCCGGAGCTGATCCCCTTGTGTCATACATTGTTGCTTGATAATTGTAAAGTGGATATCCAACTGGAGCAGGATGAAGCGGTGATCCGCTGCACGGTGCGCACAACCGGGAAAACAGGTGTGGAGATGGAAGCGCTGACCGGCGCCAGCATCGCGGCATTGACCGTGTATGATATGTGCAAGGCCTTTTCACAGGAGATGGTGATCAGGCAGACGAAGCTCATCAGTAAAAGCGGAGGGAAACATGATATCGGATAAACAGCTGAAAGGATTGGTGCTTTGCGGCGGGCGCAGTACCCGTATGCAGCAGGATAAAAGCCATATTGCCTATCACGGCAAACCCCAGTGGCAATACCTGCACGATCTCCTGCAGGAATTCTTGCCCGAGGTGTATCTTTCCTGCCGCCCGGAGCAGGAATTCCCGGGCTGCGACAAACGCATCACGGACAGTCTCCAAAGCGCCGGTCCCTCCACCGGCCTGCTAAGCGCCTATCATGCACAACCGGAAACATCCTGGCTGGTGCTGGCCTGCGATCTTCCGCTTATCAGCAGGCAAAGCGTGGAACTGCTCATCGGCTCCCGTCATCCTGAAAAAGCGGCCACAGCATTCATCAGCCCGTTCAACGGGCATCCGGAACCGCTGATCGCCATATGGGAACCGGCGGGACTGGCCGCGCTGGAACGCGAATACCTTGATGGAAAGAATTGTCCACGTAAAACGATGCTGAAAAGCGATGTGTTCGTACTGGAGAACCCGTATAACACGGAGCAGTTCAATGCCAATACGCCGGAGGAAATGCGGGATGCGATGGGGAGGATAGGGGAGTGAAGCTACGGATGCGCCGCCACCCATACTGCTCCGTCTTCAAAAAACTCCTGCTTCCAGATGGGTACGGTCTCTTTTAAAGTATCTATTGCGTACTGGCAGGCCTCGAAGGCCGCTCCGCGGTGAGGGGCTGCAACAGCGATCACCACTACCGTTTCGCCGGGCAGTTTTTCACCGGTCACATGCAGGATGGCGATGCGCTGCACATGCCAACGCTCTTTTGCCGTTTGCGCGATCTTTTCCAATTCCAGTACCGCCATGGCTTCGTAACATTCGAAGACCAGCTTCAGCACTTTTTTCTGTTGGGTATGATTGCGTACCAGGCCAATGAAAGTCACTACACCGCCACTTTCCGGCGATTGTACAAAATCAATGGCTTCCTGTGCGGTCACCGTATTTCCGATCCTGATCAATTGTTCCATAAAAAAAATTAACCGCCGCTTAAAGGAGGGATGACGGCAATCTCGTCGCCGGGGGAAAGCGCTGTATCGTCCGCTGCATAGGCTTTGTTCACTGCGATCATCACCGAGCGGAGCTGTTGCATGGCGGGATATTTTGATGTGAGCCACTGCTTCAGCGCCCCCACGTCGGGAAGCGCCGTGTCTACCGTCAGGGTCCGCGCTGCTGCTATATCTTTCATGATGCCGAATAGCGTTACTCTCATGTGTTAAAGTTACAATTAAGCGCTGATAATTTAGTAAATTAGCCGGGAGGCTTTCTTAAAAATACCAGTATGAAGATAAGGATCAGGGGCAACAGCATCCGCTACCGGCTCGACAAGAACGATATCGAAAAACTGAAGGAGACAGACAAGGTGGAAGAGCATACCTGGATCGGTGCGCATAACCTGCATTTCTGCATCCGTTCCCGCAACATCGTGATCCCCGCCATCAAGCTGGAAGGCAGCGGCGTTCATCTTTCCGTACCTGCTCCGCTGGTGGAAAAATGGACAGATTCAGATGAGACCGGTTTCAGTTTTGATATCGCCAATCCTGACGATTCTGTACTGAAACTGCTGATAGAAAAGGATTTTAAATGCCTGACCGTGCGGGAGGAGGACGACAGTGCCGCTTTCGAGAATCCGGATGCCGGGAAGGCCTGTTAGCACGCCGCGGTAAAACAACCGCTTTCACAAAAACAAACAGGATGCTCATCGATAATCATCACCGTGTCATCAACTACGTAAGACTGGCCGTGACCGACCGCTGCAATCTCCGCTGCACTTATTGCATGCCGGAGAAGATGCAGTTCCTGGAACGGGAAGCGCTGCTGTCTTACGAAGAAATACTGCGCTTCATGCGGGTGCTGACGGGCGCGGGGGTGAGCAAGGTGCGCATCACCGGCGGAGAGCCTTTCCTGCGGAAGGACCTGCTGTATCTGCTGGAAGAACTGGTGAAGATATCCGGCGTGTCCATCACCACCAATGGCGTGCTTACCGCTCCTTACATCCCGCAGCTGAAAGCGCTGGGCATTCAGCAGGTGAACCTTAGTCTGGATACCCTGCAGGCGCCTAAATTTTTCCGCATCACCCGGCGCGATCAGTTCAGTGCCGTGCAACAGACCTTACACCGTCTCCTGGAGCATGATATACCGGTCAAGCTCAACATGGTGGTCATGGATGGGGTGAATACGGATGAACTGACGGATTTTGCGGCGCTGACACGCGATCATCCGCTGTCTGTCCGCTTTATTGAAGAGATGCCATTCAACGGGCAGGGGAAAGGTTTTTCCGGGATCAACTGGCACTATAAACGTATTCTCGATACCATTCGCGTGGCATATCCGCTGGAAAAGCTGACCGATGCACCCAACAGCACCTCGCTGAACTACAGCATACCCGGTCATGCCGGCAGCATCGGGGTGATCCCCGCTTACAGCAGAACGTTCTGCGGCAGCTGCAACCGCATCCGCGTTACGCCCACCGGCAATCTTAAAACATGTTTGTATGGAAAGGATGTGATGAATGTGCGGGACCTGATGCGGCAAAATGTAACGGACGAAGAACTGCTGCAGCACTTGCAGGCCGCGCTGTATCAGCGGTTTGCGGATGGTTTTGCCGCCGCGGCCGACAGGCAGGCGCCTGCGGAAAGCATGTCGGTAATAGGAGGATAGCGCATCACCCGGCTGTCATCAATGAATGGAAGACAACATCCTCACCCCCGCATACAGGATCAGGAAAGCCGTAGCCGCCTCTACCCATCGGGGTTTCAGCCAGCCTGCGCTCAGTCTCGCTCCCACCTGTCCACCTGCGATCACCGCCACCAGCAAAGGCAAAGTAAACTCCCATTGAAACACCATGGCACCTTTAGCGGCTTGTCCGGATAAACCCGCAATGGAATTGACAAGAATGAAGAAACTGCTCAATCCCGCGATGTTCTTGGGGCTTTCATACTGCCCGAGGCGCAACACCGGCGCGAGGTAAATACCGCCCCCGATCCCCGTCATCCCGGAGAGGAAACCGATACCCCCGCCGATCAGGGCATAGGAGCGGATGCGCTGCGCTTTCACCGTATAACTTTTCTGCGCGAACAAGCGGTAGCACATCAGTGCCGCGGCAACCGTCAGCGAAATGCCCAGCACCAGGAAAAAAGCGGATTGTTTCAGGGGAAGATAACTGCCGGCGAAGGCCAATGGCACGCTGACAAGACTGAGCAGCAGGGCCTTTTTCAGGGGCAGATGCCCGTTGCGGTAAAAATGATACACGCCGCCGGTCACCACCACAATATTGCAGAGCAGGGCGGTGGATTTCATCAGCTGAAAGCCGATGCCCCAGAGGGCCATCAGGGCCAGGTAGCTGGAGCCGCCGCCAAATCCGGCGGAAGAGTATATCAGGGCGATGGCAAAAAAGATCAGGCAGAGTTCGGGCACCATATCAGCTGATCTTTTTCAGTATTTCCGGCTGCGGCCGGGGATCTTTCTGTTTCAGCTGGCTGCGGATCTTCTCGCGGTGCATCACTCCCCAGTCCCGCAGCGACCGCACCACATCTCCCAGCGTATTGCTGTAATCCGTCAGTTCATATTCCACCATTACCGGTGTGCCGTTATGTACCTTGCGGATGAGAAAGCCGTTCAGCTCCAGTTCTTTCAGTTCGTGCGAAAGCACTTTGGCGGCAATGCCTTTGACCGTTTTTTGCAGTTCATTAAAGCGTTTGTTGCCGCTGCTGAGGGCCACGATGATCGGCAGCTTCCATTTGCCGTTCAGTACGTATAATGCATCCTGTACGGCGCTGAGCGCGGAACAGGCTTCCCATTCTGCTGAAATTGTCTGTAATTGTAACATTCCCGTATCTTTATATAAATAACCGCTTGTTAACTAACCTGGAAGTAAGTGCTTACCTTTAGGTAACTGCTAACCATACGTAAGCAAATGTACATAAGTTTGCATTCCTTTAATTAAACAAACAGCATATTATGAAAAAGATCACCTTTTTAGTGCTCATTCTGGCTGCATCCATCAGCACCTTTGCCCAGACCTGGAAGTCGGACAAAGCACACTCCCAATTGAAATTCGATATTACGCACCTGGGTCTTTCCACAGTATCCGGCGCATTTACTGATTTCGAAGCTTCCGTAACAGCCGCCAAACCGGATTTCAGCGATGCCAAATTTGAGCTGACCGCTCAGGCTGCGTCCATCAATACCGGAATTGGTCAACGGGATGACCATCTGAGAAGTGCCGATTTCTTTGACGTAGCCAATCATGCTACCCTTGCTTTCAAGAGCACTTCCGTGACGAAAGTGAGCGATGGCAAGTACAAGGTGAATGGCGATCTGACCCTGCATGGTGTGACCAAGCCCGTAACGCTGGACCTCTGGTACCGCGGTACTACGGAGAACCCCATGAGCAAGAAGCCCACTGCCGGTTTCCGTGCTACAGGCACCATCAAACGCAGTGATTTCGGTATCGGTACCAAATTCCCCGCTGCCATGCTGAGCGAGGAAGTAGCGATCATTGCCGATGGTGAATTCGGAAAAGAGTAGTCGTTTATAGTGATATTCCAGCTAACGGGGTTGTGCGCAGGCGCAGCCCCGTTTTTTTGTCCATTTCAAGGCCTACAAATAAGCCTTCATTTCATCTTCAATATCTTTCCGCAGGTCCATCAGCCGATGGGCGTATTTTTCCATATTGATCTCCTGTTCGGTAACCGGGTTCCATTTGGGCACCGGTACGGTTTGCCCCTGTTCATCTATCGCGGCGAACACCATGATGCAGTGGGTGGTTTTCACTTTTTCTGTCTGCCGGGGATTGCCGGCATGTACATGGATGGAAATATGCATGCTGGTATTGCCGGTGTAGATGATGGCCGCATCGATCTCCACCAGGTCGCCAATGGAAATGGGCTTGTAGAAGCGGATGCCACCGACATACACCGTCACGCAGTATTGTCCGCTCCAGTTGGCCGCGCAGGTAAACCCTGCCTGGTCGATCCATTTCATTACCGCGCCGCCATGTACCTTTCCGCCGAAGTTTACATCCGAAGGCTCCGCCAGGAAGCGCAGGGTAACCGTATGCCGGGGTGTGCTCATATCAGGAAGCTTTTTTTCTCTTGTGTTTGCGCCAATCCCAGGGCGCTACGGGATGGGCATCTTTCCATAATCCGCGTTTTTCTTTCCGGGCCTGCATTTCCGCTTCCGCCAGCAAAGGATTTTTGCTGAATTGCCGGTAATGCCAGGCATATCCTCCGCTCACAATGGCCGTATTCAGGGAAATGCCGTCCGGCAGAAAAACTTCCGCCACGATCCTGCCGTATTGATCCCTGCTTTGCTGCACCGCTTTCACCGTTTTCCCGAAACATAGCTCCGCGGTGAATTCCTTTGCCTTTGTGGCATGCGGCTGCCCCTTTTCCGGGGAATCGATGCCGAATAAACGGATGCGCAGCTTTTTGCCTTTTACCAGCATTTCGATCGTATCGCCGTCCTTTACCGCAGTCACCTTGCCGGCATAGGTCTGTGCCGCAACCGCAATGGGTATAACGAGGCAGCACAGGGCTGTCAATAGCATTCTCATGCTGCAAGTATATGGAATAAGTGTTGCTTTCCTTAAAATATTCACTATTTTTATCGTGTTATGCAAACGTTTGCAAGGATGACGTTTTAAATCAATTCAACATGACTTCCACATTACGAAAACTTTACGCCCTCGCTCTCTTTTCCCTGGTCGCGCCGATGATCGTCTCCGCCCAGAAGCCTTCCAAAAAAGCGATGAAGAAAATGATCGCGGAAAACATGCAATTCGCCGCATCGCAATACAAAGTGTTGCAGCAGAACACGCCGGCGGACCGGATGCCGCGCAGCTTCAATAACGGCAAATCCATCACGTCGGACACGGAATGGTGGTGCAGCGGTTTCTATCCCGGTTCGCTCTGGTACATTTATGAATACACCGGTGATGAGCAGATCAAGGCAGAAGCAGAGCGCCGCCTCGCCATCCTTGAAAAGGAAAAACGGTACACCGGCAATCACGATATCGGTTTCATGATCTTTTGCAGCTTCGGGAATGCATACCGCATTACGGGGAACAAGCAATACAAGGATGTGGTGGACACGGCGGCAGTGTACCAGATCACCCGCTACCGTCCGGCGATCCAATCCATCCAGTCATGGAACGGGAATAAAGACCGCAAATGCCCCGTGATCATCGACAATATGATGAACCTGGAGCAATTGCTGTGGGCGGCGGAGAACGGCGGCAGCCAGCAGTTCCGGGACATTGCGGTAACGCATGCCAACACAACGCTGAAGAACCATTATCGTCCCGATCACAGCACTTTCCATATTGTGGACTACGACCTGTCCACCGGGGAGGTCATTAAAAAGATCAACGGTCAGGGTGCGCATGATACCTCCGCCTGGAGCCGCGGACAGGCATGGGGACTGTACGGCTTCACCATGATGTACCGTTTTACAAAAGATCAAACCTACCTGCAGCATGCGAAGAATGTTGCGGATTTCCTGCTCAGCCATCCCAATATGCCGGCAGACCTGATCCCTTACTGGGATTACAATGCCCCGCAGATTCCCAATACTCCCCGTGATGCCTCCGCCGGCGCCATTATGGCTTCCGCTTTGCTGGAACTGGGGCAGTATGTGGACAAAAAAGACAAGGCCCGGTATGTGCATGCAGGCGCACTGATGCTGCGGTCCCTCGCTTCCCCCGCTTACCGCGCCAACCTTGGGGAGAACGGCGGTTTCCTGCTGAAGCACAGCGTAGGTTTTTTCCTGCAGAACTCTGAAGTGGACGTGCCGCTGACGTATGCGGATTACTATTTCCTGGAAGGGCTGCTGCGATATAAGAAGTGGTATCTCTGATCCGGTGAATGCGATGAAGAGCCAGGACTTATAAATTTTTCCATGATGAAAAGAAGAAATTTCCTGAAATGGTCATCCATGATGGGTGCCCTGGCGTCACTGCCGGGCGTTCCGCTTGCTGCGGGAACCATAACAACCCCTCCGCCGCCGGCGGGTGACCGGGCCTATTGGGTATCCCTGATGTACAGGATGGCATCGCCCATACTGAAAAATATGAGCAAAGGTGAGCTGAAGAAGAACTTCCCGGTGGAGTATTCCCCCAGCTGGGATAACCGCGATAATAATGTGGCTTACCTGGAGGCATTAGGCAGGCTCACGGCAGGCATAACGCCCTGGCTGGCTTTGCCTGATGATGCCACAAAAGAGGGCGCCATGCGGAAGGAATTGCGCGAACAGCTGCTGCAAAGCCTGCGGCATAGTGTAGATCCCGCCAGTCCGGATTACCTGCTCTGGCGCACCGGCGGGCAACCGCTGGTGGATGCGGCTTTTCTGGTGCATGGTTTCCTGCGTGCGCCGCAGGCGATCTGGGAGCCGCTGGACAGCCAGACGAAGGAGCGTTTTGTGACCGAGCTGAAATCCATGCGCCGCATGAAAACCTTCTCCAATAACTGGGTATTGTTCGTGGCCATGGTGGAAACATTTCTGTACAGCATCGGAGAAGATCACCTGATGGACCGTATTGATGACGCCATAGCCAAAACGGATTCCTGGTATAAAGGCGACGGCATGTACGGCGATGGCCCCGCATTCCATTACGACTATTATAACGGTTACGTGATCCAGCCCATGTACCTGGATGTGCTGAAGGTTTTGGCTGCAAAAGATACTGCCAAACAACAGCAATATGCTATCGCCCTGAAACGCATGCAGCGCTACGGCGCTATCCTGGAGCGGCAGATCTCCCCCGAGGGCACCTATCCCATTGTGGGGAGGTCCAGCACCTACAGGGCCGGCGCATTCCAGCCGCTGGCGCAACTGGCGCTGAACAGGGAGCTGCCTGCGGAGATCACGCCCGCGCAGGTGCGTTGTGCGTTAACGGCAGTGATGAAAAGGCAGTTCGAATTCAAAGGTACGTTCTCCCGCGAAGGCTTCCTGAGCCTGGGTGTTGTGGGGCATCAGCCGGAGGTGGCGGACAGCTATTCCAACAGCGGAAGCATGTACCTGGCCTCACTGGCTTTGCTGCCATTGGGACTGCCCGCTACCGATCCGTTCTGGTCCGCCCCGTATGCGGACTGGTCCATGAAGCGGGCCTGGAGCGGAGGGGATATTGTGCGGGACCATGCGATAAGGGAGTAGCGGCGGTTAAAAGGATGCCGCCACCCGCGCTGCGATCTTTTTCTGCGGTTTCAGTTCCGGTTTTTTAAGCGATTTCTTTTTCTTTCTGCCCCACCAGACGTAAAAGCCGGTAATGGGGAGGCTGGCGCAGATCAGACTGACGAAGAAGGCCAGTATTTTCCCGGGCAGGCCGGCGATGGCGCCCACATGGATGTCGTAGTTCATGCGGTACACTTTCTCCCCGGTGGAAGCCTGTTCAAACGTTCTGCCGTATAACCCGCCGCCTTTCATTTCCTGCAGGGTGCTCTGATCGAAATACCGGAACTGCCTGCGGTAGTAGGTGCCCGGATCAGGGTTGTAGATCACGGTGTAAGGGTCTTTGGGAAGATAAGCGAACTGGAACTGGATGGAGCCGGTGATCACGGGGTGTTCTTTGCGGATGGAAGCATACAGGCGGTCTTCCGGGGTGAGCTGGAGGGCCGGGCGCGTGAGCGTAGTATCGGATACCGGCTTTTCGAATTTGGGCAGGGTCTTTCCCCCGGTCAGCGCCCAGTAGTAGGATTTGGAGAACCACTGGAAGCCCCATACCAGTCCTGTCAGCCCCAATACCAGTGCCAGCGCCAAGGAATAGAAGCCCAGTACATTATGCAGGTCGTAATTGACGCGTTTTTTGCCCGCGCTCCATTTGATGGAAAAGCTTTTCTTGCGGTTGGCCTTGTTCCATTTTTTCGGCCACCACATGATGAGGCCGGTGATCAGCAGTATGACGAATATCAGTATGCCTGTGGCAACAACCGGCTGACCGATCTTGCGGGGCAGCCAGAGGTTGAAATGCCCTTCCAGGATGATGCGGAAGAAATCTCGCTTCAGTATTTTGGTTTTGAGCACATCGCCGTTGTAGGGATTGAGGTAGATGGTGGTATAGCCGTTCTCTTTATCCATGAAGGCGGCGATGGCGGAACGTTCCGCAGTGCGGTAGCTCACGCCGGTGATCCGGTTGGTGCCGGTATCCCCCTGCGGGCCGAAAGCTTCCTTTGCCGCAATGGCTTTCAGCTCCGAAGGCAGCAGGTAAGGTTTGGCTTCGGCTTTGACGTGCTGGTAGGGTTGTGTGAGGTCGGACAGCTCATGCTGGAAAGCGTAGATGCAGCCCGTAACACTGACGATCACTACGATGATGCCTGAGGTAAGCCCCAGCCAGAGGTGGAGCCAATCGTTGATGCTGCGGAATACGGATTTGCCACGTTTCTTTGTCGCCATGCTGCCGGTTCGTTGGATTTTGGGGCAAAAATCGGGTGCGGGCGGGAATTGTGTATGCGCAATCGGGAAATTGATTTGCGCGATCGGGAAACTTTTTGAGTATCAGGCAGTTTGGTCACGGGATTGTCTTGAAAATGCCGTGTTGGTATCCGTGGCGAGGGAGGCGTTATTTGTTGATGGCGATGATCTTGTATTCCCCTTTGATGACGCTGAACCAGATTTCCCCGTTTCCCAGCATGGCGCCCTGGTAGTTGCGGAATATCCTGTCCAGCCGCAGGGTATCCACCAGGGTCTTCATTTCCGCGTTGAATATTTCCGGGTAAGCTTTTCTGAAGGCCTCCGGTGTTTTCGATGTTTTCAGGGGGAAGCTGACGTGCGCGGTGATGCTGTCGATGTTATCATTTTTCACCCAGTCTTTAAAGCTGAGCAGGAAGAGCTTGAAATCCGCCGGATCGTCGAAGCCCGCGTTGTACCAGGAGGAGGGGATGGAGCCGTCTTCGAACAGGGTATCCTGTGCGTTGAGCTGGTCGTTGATATTGGGGTTTCCGGGGGGCGGGGCAACAGGGATCATTTGTTTTGCGGCATCTACGATATTGGAATCTTTTGAGTTGCTGGTTGTTGCGGTATTGCATGCGGATAAACAGATGATGGTGTATCCGGTGGCGAGGAGGAATAGCTTCATGCGGGAAGATTTTGTTTTATTTCAACGTTCTGATGGCTGTTTTGTTCAAATATTGGGCCTGGGGGGATGGTTTCGGGCAAAAAAACTGTGAAAAAGATTTGTATGTATGATTTATTTGTCCTTATCTTTGCAATCCCAAATCGGGAAGGATCGGTAGTTCAGTCGGTTAGAATGCCGCCCTGTCACGGCGGAGGTCGCGGGTTCGAGTCCCGTCCGGTCCGCAGAAGATCGAAAGAGAGACAGTAATTTTGATCTCTTTTAAACGAAAAAGCCTGTAAATGTTGAATTTGCAGGCTTTTTTAATTCGCCTCCCTGAAGTTTTCATATCAAATCACACCAACGAAACGCAAGTTGAAAAGGTACCAATTCGGGTACCTATTTTGGCGTCGTAAATTAGGTACCCTCGCTGCTGGAGGCTGTTTGGAAGGTTTGAAAAATTAAACCCTGTGAGTTATGAAAATCAACGACAAGCTATCATTGCTTTTCCTCCCGGAAAATCAAAATTGGACAAAAAAGGGCGCGCACTCGTTTTTTTAAAATTGTAGAATTGCCCCTATTTTTGAGTTGGTGGCAAGTGTAACGGACGACAGTAACAACATATAAAAACAATGCAAGACATACTATTTGATTTTATAGCAAAATACGTTTCTCTGACAGATGATGAGAAGAACGCAATACTTTCATTAGACATATTCCGCTCTGTTAAGAAAGGGACGATCTTACTCAAAAAAGGACAAAAATCGAAGGATAGCTACTTTGTGTTAAAAGGCTGTATTCGGACATATTATATTTTAGATAGTGAAGAAAAAACTACGGCTTTCTATACAGAAATGGAAGCTTTGACCCCTCCTTGTGTAATAAGCAAAACCCCGTCCGAATATTATATAAGTTGTATAGAAGACAGCATACTTACCGTTTCAAATTCTGATATGGAAGTAGAAGTAAACAGTAAATTTCCGAAGTTTGAAATCATATGCAGAATATTGGCCGAAGAACTTTTAGCTAAACAACGAATAGACTTTGACGAGTTTAAAACTTCTTCCCCTGAACAACGATACCTGAACTTAATGCAAAAAAGACCAGACCTTATTCAGCGTGTGCCACAGCATCAATTAGCGAGCTATTTAGGTATCAAACCCCAGTCTTTAAGCAGGTTAAGAGCAAGGATTGTAGAGAAAAACAAGGGATAGGGTCCATTTCTTAACTTAAGTGAACGGGTTATAGCATCCTGCCAATCTACCTTTGCATTATCATTCAACAACTAATAGTATTGATGTGCAAAAGAAGATTTTATTATTCGCTTTGACCCTAATGATGGCGAGCTGTTTACAGGTGAACGCGCAATATGCCAAACAAGACAGTACTTATAAAAAGTATTTTGTCGGGAGTACGTTCCTGATGTTAGGAAATTTTATTCCTAATGACCGGAATCCACCTCATTTTATACAATTAAATGTTGGATATAGGATCACACCTGGAGATGTTGTTTTCCTGGAATTAAAGAGATCCAGGTTTGCTTACCCATTAGGTATCCCCTGGGGAAAATCATTTGATGCGCCGGGAGAAAACTATCCCGGACATGTACGCCAAAATGTAATTGGATTAGCATACAATCGTTTTTGGTGGAAAGGATTATATACAGGCATTCATGCAATGAATGCTTTTCAAAGATATTATGATGAGGGTAATGAAAAGATTGCAAATGGATTCACATTATTTATGACCTACCGTTTGGGCTACCAGGTTAAACTGTTTAAAAACCGCTTCTTTATAGAACCATCTATTGGTTTGACTCATTGGCCTGTAAAAACTAATACACCACAATCTTTTGAAGAAAAGGAAAGTAAATGGCCTGAATACTTTGGTTTTGAACCCGGGCTTCATTTCGGGTTTAATTTTTAGCTGTTTTACGGACAGTTTAAACATCTTCACAACACCGATTGGCAAGTTTTATATAAAATAGATATGCAAAAGAGAATTTTATTGTTCGCTTTGACCTTAATGATGGCCAGCAGTTTACAGGTAAACGCACAATATGCCAAACAAGACAGTACTTACAAACGGTGGTTCGTTGGCAGCACTATATTTTTATTGGGTAATTTGGCTTCTACAAACAGTCCCGACTTCGTTCAACTCAATTTGGGCTATCGTATTACAGGAAAAGATGTAATTACATTAGAACCAAAAACGTGGAAATATGCCTGGCCGAATGGTATTCACCCATTTTTTAACAAATCATACGGAAAGCCGGAAGAAGAATTTCCAGGGTATATTCGTGAGTATGGCTTATCAGTGGCTTACCAACGATTTTTGTGGAAAGGTTTATATGCCGAACTTAATGTAATGCCTACCTGGCAAACTTTTGTGAATGCTGACGGCAAAAAAAATGACAATGGATTTCAGCTTTTCAATACTTACCGCGTTGGTTATCACATCAAACTTTTTAAGGACAGATTTTTTATTCAACCATCAATAGCCATTACGCACCGTCCTTATCACACAAAAATGCCTGATGGGTTTAAACAGTTAGACGATAGATGGTCGAAATTTGTTTTCGGAGAACCGGGATTTCATTTTGGGTTTAATTTTTAGTTGATAATTTATGAACACAAAAAAACACCCCAAAATGAGCAGCAGGTTGGAAAGCCTATGCAGCATTTTATACCCTGGATGAAGATAGCGGATTCGCTCAACCTCATCGGTAAAGGCAAAAGTAATCCGGCAGCATACTAAGCCAAAGTTGATGCTATGTATTCTCTGAAAGTTTTTGTCTTTCTACCTAATAGCCGCTCCATATCGCCCGATTGATAGGCGAACTCGCCTTCTTCAATTGCCACTACCCAATTCGTTATAAATTCGGCAAAATTACGGGGGAATCCTTGGGTAACTTTCATATCAATATATTCTTCTGCTGCAATGGTGGTAAAAGGGACAGGCCGGCCTTTTATTTCCGCAAGAATTTTTGCAATGTCAGCAAACGAAACAGCATCGCTGCCGCCTAATGAATAGGTTTTATTTTCGTGTCCCGGCGCAGAAAGTATTTCAGCGTGAGCTTCCGCCAGTTCATCTCTTGTTGCTGGCGCCATTTTTCCATTGTTTGCAGGAACTTTTATTCCGTTTTCATAAGGATCGGGACCGTAGTAGGCCGATAAAAGGTCTGTAAAAGGTGGGTGGTATAAAATGGTATAATCAAGCCCGGAAGATTTGAGTACCTGTTCAGTAAAAAGGTCGGATTCCGTAATTCCAGGCATAATACGTCCCGAGCCTTCTTTGCGCATAATTGACATATACACCACATGCTTAACACCAGCCTGGCGGGCCGCGGTAACCGCATTATAATGTTGGGTAGACCGGTCTGTGAAAGCGATCGTACTTGTAAGCATTACTTTGTCAACACCTTCAAACGCACGCAGTAACGAATCATAGTCAAAGTAGTCACCAAAACGAACTTCAATACCTTTGGCAGCCAGGTCTTCTATCTCTTCTTTTTTCCGGGAAAGTCCGATAATTTGGCTTGCAGGAACTCCTTTTTTTAACAAATGTTCAACAGTGCCTTTCCCAACTACACCTGTAACCCCTGTTACTAATATTTTTGCCATAGTGTAATGTCTTTTTTCATCTTGAAATGATTATTTTTGCTTTTGATTTGCAAGTGAAAGATGAAATTTATGCTTTCAAATTGCAAGTGTAAAATTAGGTAATTACTTTCAATATGCAAGTAAAAAAATAAATAATTTATGAAATCAGGTGAAAAGCGCTCCGATTGCCCTATTAGTTCATCATTGGATATTTTCGGAGACAAATGGTCGCTATTAATTGTAAGGGATTTAATGCTTTATAAAACGCGTACTTATGGAGATTTTACAAAGTCTACAGAAAAAATAGCAACGAATATATTAGCGAATAGATTACAGATATTGGAGGAAAACGGTATAATAGTCAAATTACCCTATCCGGATAATAAGGTAAAAGGACTGTATAAGCTTAGTTCAAAAGGTGTTGATTTAATACCAGCTTTGATTGAAATAGCCCTTTGGGGTGGGAAATATTTATCCAATTCTGATGAATGTTCGCCTTTTCTCAAAGAAGTAAAAAAGAACAAAACAAAATTTCTGAAAAATATTATGGCTAAGCTACCGGCAGATCATGAGGTTAATGCTGAGTAACCGTTTTTCTTAATGTTAAGTGTTTTTTATCCATCTTCTTTATAAGTCCCTTTCAGAACGCAATATATACCCCCAACCGAAACGACCATCAAAAAACACTGTCTGTAAAATCGGCTTGACGTTACGGCGGCTGACCTGCAAAAGCTCAATGAAAGTAGACACATTGAGCTTTTTATGTTTTGGCTGATGACTTTCAAAATCACCTCCCTTTTAACTTCTTTCTACGCTTCAAACCAAAATCAATTAAGGCATATATGACGGGGCAGTTTCTTTGGCGTGTTCGGTAAGTGCGTAAGAAACGTTACAGGTTTTGTGTTATTAACGGTTCGGGTAATCAATTGCGAGTGGACATGCGGATTACTGGCAGAACTGGTTCTGCAATGGCGACTGTAATTTTAACATGGATGATATTGGTGGAGTAAATGCCGTATATTTTTGGCAGTTAAACTAAAATGAATCATATGCAACGAATGCTGACATACCTGATTGGTGCGACCCTGTTAGCGGGATGCGCCACACAACGGAAGCAACCAGAGAAAGAGTACTGGATACCTTCATACAAACAAGCGATTATAATTTCCGCCTTAAAACAAGCTATTCCCAAAGTTGATTCCATGGATTCAACACCTGCTACCACTTTTGATCTCATCGGAGATTATCGATTTAAGGTCGAAGCGGACAGTATCGGCAAAGCGTTTTACCAGACTATTAAACCCGCTCCTGTCTTTCGGGAGCAGGGCTGGAAGCCTGTACTTAAAAGTGTATTGGAGTATTATTCCAGTAAAGAGCTCGACCGGTGGGCCAAAGCTGCCTATAAGCGTTATAAAATTGCCCGTAAGGCAACCGAAGCCCTTTATTAGGTTTGAATGCCGAAGGGTACTGGCTAACTCTATTTCAAGTTCCTTCAGGGAATTGATAGCATGAACATTCGTTTTTGGTAATGAAAGATGTGTTATATTCATATATTAACAAATACTGTATCCAATGGCAAAACAAACTTCCTTCTTTACCTTCACGGGTAAGGCCGGCAATATGATCGGCTATTACCGGGATGGTAAACACTACTTCCGCAGCATGCCGGAAACCGTCCGGCAGACGACTGCCACCCGCCGTGCCGCGCAGCGCTTCGGGGCCGCCAGCAGCAAAGGCCGCCTTATCCGCAGCGCATTCGCCAATCACTTCGATGTTCGTTGTGATGGCGGGCATATCAACCGCCTCAACAAGACCATCATCAAAGGCGGCCTTCGCAATACCGAGGCCATCGCAGGCTTCCGCTTCAACCAGCACACGGGAACAGACCGCTTCTTTACCGTAGCGCCAACACTCGCTGAGGACGGCATTTTACATATTCCCCCGCAGGTACTGCCGCAGTTCAGGGGCATCTCCGCGCTGGAAGTAAAAGTGATCGCCACCCGTATTCATTTCGGAGAACGCCAGGTAACGGGCACGGAAACCGCTAAGATCGTGCTGGATACCCGCGAAGCATTTGCAGGCGCGGCGCTGAATGTGGATGTGCCCGGTAAGGGAACGCTGATCGTAACCCTGCAGGTAAGAGGTATGTGCAGCGGCAGCGCATCCTTTAACAGGAAATACCTGGCCGCCGATATCATTGCCGTGCAGGAGCCGCAGACAAAGCAGGTCTTCCACAAACCCGGATACCAGCAAGCGGGGATGTTGCCGCAGCGGTGGCCATCACTGGCAGGAACTGCTCAGCAGCAGCAGGCAATATCAGCACATCAGCAGAAAATGGCGGCAGCCTCCGCATACACTTCCCTAACCCCGCCAGTCATCCAGCGGGAATAGGCCATTCCCCGCCTAAGGATACATTTTGTTAAGTAACCCATCCATTGAACGCAGACCCTCCCACACCATATTTCCAGTCAAAATTCCGCAAGCGCCAGTCCTTGTGGAGCATCTGTTATTGCCCGGATATTCCCCTTCACCAGATTTTTCAAACCCACACGAACTTCAGACCGTCTCCGCATTAAGTCCACGTGCCCCGGTGTGATCCCCCGGTCTTCCTTCGCTTTTCAGGACGAATGAGAAGCATCTACAAATCTATCCAGAATGGTCCATTACGGCAACTCTTAGCCAACCTTTCCGATTTCTTCACCAAAGACATGGAGGGTAATAATGCCATTCCCAGCCATAACTTAGTATAACGGGGTGACATTCTTATCCGCGATATTCTCTGCAATGAAGGCATCGAATTTTTCCAGCAGATCAAAGTGTTGCAAGACCTTTAAAAAAGTATCCAGTGTAACATTCTTCGGTCGCTCCAGGTTCTGAATAGTGATGCGGGACATATTAAGCTGTTCGGCAAGCTGGTCTTGGGAGATGCCTTCAAAACCCCTTAAAGTTCTGCTGAGTTTGGCAATTTGACTTTTTACGTCATAAACGGTCAACTCGTTTAATTTCATAAATAGCATATTATATTATGCAAATGTGCTGATTTTCATTGTTTTTGCACAGTATAATATGCTTTTGCTCATTTGCATTTTATAGCCGTTTAGCATATTGTAATATGCAGAAGCTTCGAATATCAATGCTATTACATACCATAACATGCTCGTCTTGCCTGAAAAACCCGGGAGAGGAGTTCTGTGAACTTTTATGATATTAGATCCGCAAAGGTTAATAAAGGGATCAGGAGCGCGGCTTGCCCCGCTCGCAGAATATTGAGAAAGTCCGCGTTGCGCGCAGGAGGGGCGAATGGCGGGGTTAGTTGGGTATTTTATCCCAATACATCGAACTTATGTTTCTTCAGCAGCTTGATGATGTCTTTCAACCCCCTCTTTTCCAACTCTTTCATAAACGCGTCAGGCGGCGGCCAGTTTCTGGTATATGGAGGATTGGAAGGCCCTGTATATAATCCGCCTCCTGGTCCTGTATATAATCCCCCACCAGGGCCGGTATATAGTCCTCCTCCCGGCCCGGTGTACAACCCTCCGCCGAGACCTGTATATAGCCCTCCGCCGGGTCCGGCGTATAACCCTCCTCCCGGCCCTGTATAAAGTCCTCCACCCGGTCCGGAATATAGTCCGCCTCCGGGTCCGCTGTATGCACCACCTCCGGGGCCGCTATATAATCCCCCACCGGGTCCCGTATATAGTCCGCCTCCTGGTCCTGTGTATCTGTCTCTTGGCCACATATTTTATGTGTTTTTGTAAAGGAAATTTTACTAATGTAGCAATTTTTTGTTATACCTGTTGATGGGAGAGGCGGGCTGCGGACCAAATTGGATTCACATATAAAATACGTTGAACTTATGCCCGTCCGGATCGGCAAACACAAGACCATAATACCCTTCTCCAAATTCTTTAGCCTTTGAAACGATTTTTCCGCCCGCGTTTTGAACTGCCTTCTCCCATTCGTTCACCTCTTCTTTGCTTTCAGCGGAAAGGGTAAAGATGATTTCATTGGCAACGTGTGCATCGGAAATTTCAATCTCCACATTCGCTTTTAGCTTATCTTTTAAAAAGAAGTGCATGATAAAATTATCCTCACCTGCAAGAAAGCTTGTCAGGTCGCCAGACCTCCCGTTGAATTTAAATCCCAGTGCCGTATAAAAATTCGTTGTCCGGTCCAGGTCACTTACAGTTAAGTTTGACCATATCTTTTTCAGGTTCATAACTATTTTTTTTAGTTAAAGACTATTTCAAAGGTACCGTGTAGCGGCGAAACAGATGGGGGGTAGAAGCGACATTCAGGCGGGGAGTTTGTTGCATCCGGGTCCGCCGCAAATCCATCAAAATAAAACCACCTCTTCCAGGATCTGCCAGCTGCCTTCCGCTATTTCTTTATCCAGTTCCTGGTAATCCCATCCGCAGTAACCAATAAATATTTTTATGTCTTTTTCCGTGAGGATACCACTATCAATATTTTTCACGGCGGATGGAAAATCTCCTCCCAGAAAAATATGATCAGCTACCGGCACACCTCCCGCTATCAGATCCGGCCGCTGATGTACAAAGTAAAGATGCTCCTGGTCTACGGGACCTCCGAGTTGTATAGGGAAGGGGGGAATATGTCTGAATTCTTCCAGCTCATTTAATTTTCGGGGAAACGTTTTATTGATGATAAAACCCATCGCACCTTTGTCGTTATACTCGGTGATCAATATCACCGATTTTTCAAAAAAGGTATCGTCCAATAGCGCGGTACTTTTTATAAAAATGCCAGGTTTCATATGACATAAAGGTAAGTCTCAAAATCCACCATCCATATAATGCCAAAAAAAATTTACCTTGTAGTAACGCGCTAACCTGAAAAGCCGCATATGACGTCATTGGAAGAGATAAAGACGTTATTTGATTGCCTGCCAGTACCCAGCATCATTCTGAAAACGGACGCGCCGGATTTCACGATTGCCGCTGTGAACAAGGCTTTCATAGAAGTGACCTTTTCCCAGGCCAGGGAATTGACCGGCATGCCTTTTTTTCAGGCTTTCCCCATGAATGCAGACGATGACGGCACCAGAACAGACACCATCAAATATGCATTTGACTACGCCCTCCGCCATAAAAAGCTGTACCGGATCGACAAGCACCGGTATGATATGCCGTCTGACAACAACAGCGGCCAACAGCCGCGCTACTGGAAAATAGATACCTACCCCCTGTTCGATGCCGGCGGGCAAATGACCTATATCGTTCAAAGCTCTACAGACATTACTTCCCTGCACATCGCGGAACAGGAGGCGAGCCGGAACGAGGAAAAGGCCAACCGCATCCTGGAAAGCATTACCGATGGCTTCTTCTCAACGGATGCGCAGGACAGGGTCATTTACTGGAATGTTGCCGCGGAAAGGATCTCCGGGCTTAAACGGGCGCAAGTGGAAGGCAGATCGCTATGGGACCTCTACCCCGATGCGGAATTGTCCGGATTCAAAAAGCAATACCGCAAGGTCAGGGAAACCCGGCAGGCGGTCAGTTTTGAACAGGCGTTCGATAACCCTTCTGCCCAGGTCGATATCACGCTTTACCCTTCAGGAGAAGGTGTTTCCGCATACTTCAGGAACATTACCTACCGCAAAAAAGCGGAGGCGAGGGAAAAGCTGATGCAGCAACGCAATAGCGACCTCTTCAATTTCAGCCCTATGCCCATGTGGGTATATGACTTGCAAACACTCCGCATCAGGGCGGCCAATAAAGCGGCCTGCCGCGATTATGGCTATTCGGCGGAAGAATTTCTCTCCCTGACCGTAGCGGTATTGTGGCCGGAGGAAGACAGGGACCGCATGCTCCGCAAGGTGAGCGGCCTGGCCGCAAAGGGACTGCCCAGCATCGCACAGGTAAGGCATATCACCCGCGACGGAAGAATACTGTATGTAGACATCACCTCCGAACCACTGCCCACCTGGGACGAGAATGCCCGTATCATCGTAGCGCTGGATGTAACGGACAAACTCCGGGCTACCCAGGCGGAAAAGCTTTTCAATGACCTTAACCAGCTGGAAAGAAATGTGCTGGAGCTTCATTCGAAAAGCGGCACCGCAACGCCCGAGGTGCTCGCAGCCTACCTGTCAGGCATTGAAGCGCTTTTCCCGCAAATGATCTGCTCCATCATGCGCGTCCGGAACAGGCGTGTCTATAACTGGGCTTCGCCATCGCTGCCGGCGGTGCTGACGAACGGGATCGAGGGAATAGCGGTTGGACCGGATGCAGGGTCCTGCGGTGCGGCGGCTTATTGGAGGGAAAAGGTCATCGTAAAAGATATCACCAAAGATGAACGTTGGGAGCGTTTTAAGGATATTACCCTGCAGGCGGGTTTCAGCGCCTGCTGGTCGCATCCGGTGATCGATTCTTCCGGCGAGGTGATCGCCACTTTTGCCGTGTATTACCGCAAACCGGCGGTACCGGACGAGCAGGAGCAGCGGATCATCGAACGGGTGGTGGCGCTTCTCGCGATCATCCTGGAAAACCGCCAGTATGCAGAAACGATCACCGAGAACAGTGTGCTTATGGCGCAGGGGCAGGAGCTGGCGCAGTTCGGCAACTGGTCATGGGAAATTGCCGATAACGTGGTCAGCTGGTCGGATACCCTGTATCATATCTACGGCATCGATAGAAATGAATTTAAAGCCACTTTTGAAGGCTACCAGGAACTGCTCCATCCGGATGACCGGCAACGTGTTTTTGAGATCATCAACGGCATGCTGCAGACGAAAGAAGATGTGGAGTTTGAAGAGCGCATCGTCAGAAAGAACGGGGAGGTCAGATACCTCCGTTCCTGGGGGACCCTGAAATGCGATGAGGCCGGCGTGCCCGTAAAAATGGTGGGCGCCTGCCTGGATATTACCCTCAGCAAAAAGATACAGGAAGAATTGCAGGCCAGCGAAGCCCGCCTGCGGAGCCTGGTGGATGCACAGACCAATTATGTGATGCGAATGGATGTGGCAGGCAGATACACTTACTATAATGAAAAGTACCGGCAGGATTTCGGCTGGTTATATGATCACGCTGATTTTACGGGCGCTGACACCAGGCGCTCAGTTGTTCCTGCGCATCAGGACCGGGCAGTAGCCGCCGCACAAAAATGCCTGGATGCTCCCGGCGAGGTCATCGAACTGGAGCTGGACAAGCCTGCGGAGGACGGATCGGTAAAAACTTCCTACTGGCACCTCGTTGCCCTCACAGATGAATCCGGCACGGTAACGGAGATCCAGTGCATCGGCATCGATGTGTCCGAATGGAAACGGGCGGAACGGGAGCTGCGCAAAAGCAATGAACGGTACGAATACCTGAGCAAAGCCAGTAACGATGCCATCTATGACTGGGATACCGCGGAGGACCATATCACCTGGGGCGATGGCTTCAGCAGGGTTTTCGGTTATCCGGTCTGTGAAGACAAGTTTCCGCTGAAGAGCTGGACAACGCTGATCCATGCCGATGATCTGGACGCTATCAGCACCAGTCTTCAACATGCCCTGGACGATCCTGAAAAGGCGAGCTGGACAGCGCAATACCGGTTCCGGCGTGCAGACGGCAGCTACGCCTTTGTGGAAGAGATCGGTTACATCGTCCGTAACGAGGCCAAAGCGCCCGTCCGCATGATCGGTTCCGTACAGGATGTTACCGAGCGGGTAAAATATGTGCAGGAGATAGAGGCGCACAACGCCCGGCTGAAAGATATCGCATGGACGCAATCGCACCTCGTCAGAGGCCCGCTGGCCCGTATCCTGGGATTGGTGGAGTTGCTCAATTATCCGCAGACAGACCAGGCCGGGTATGAAAAAATCCTGACCTACCTGCATCGCTCCGCAACGGAACTGGACCAGGTGATCACGGATATTATCGACAAAAGCCAGCGCCATAACGGAACCGCATCATAGGGCAAACAACCCCCGTACGGATACCCGAAAGGTACCCATACCGGTTAATGATGATCTTTTAGTGAGGTTAACCCCGGTTACAATCCGGATCTTCCTTCCCGCGCACGATCGTCTATTCTGAACGATACTTTGCAGATCACGCCGTAGCTGGTGATCTTCCCATCGCTCACATGCACTTTGATGTCCTTTACAAACACCGAATCAATGTTCTTGATCGTTTTCGATACTTCCACTACAGCATTGTTGATGGCGTCTTCAATACCTTTTTCGGAGGAAGCGATGACTTCAATTACTTTGACAATAGACATAGCGCCTGGTTTTTATGGTGAAGAATCTGCCCTCCAGCCACGAAAACCAGGCCAGAACCAGGCTCTTGCGCTAATGTGTATATAATGAGGATGCTATGTTTTAAGGAAATTATGCAGGGAAAATATATGTAACGTGTATGAGGATTTACAACGGCAAACTGTACAGCATACCGTTTTGCAACTGAACGGGACCGTCAACCCTGCATGCGCCGCATGGACGCCACGAGGGCTGCGATCCTTTTCTGCCTGGTTTCCGGCCGTTTCGCCAGCGCCAATGATTGCAGATGCAGCTTTTGCATGGAAGGGCTTGAACGCGTAAAACCAGCTCTGGCAGCCGGGTGCTTCCGGAATGCCGCTTCCAGGTCTTCGGGAATGGTGCGCGCTTCCACTTCGTCCAGTATCGACCAGTAGCCGTTCTGTTTGGCGGCATTGATCCGGTCGAGGCCTGCCGGGGTCATCAGCCCCTCTCTGATCAGTTGTTTTACCCTTTCCTTGTTGAGCCCGCTCCACGCACTCCTGGGCTTGCGCTTCGTAAAGGACTGCATGAACCGTTCGGCATCCAGCGATAAGGTCTTGCCGTCTATCCACCCGAAGCAAAGGGCTTCCAGCACAGCATCGGGATAACTGATCGCCGGGCGGCTCGCGTTCTTTTTCGTGCATACCACCCATACCGTCAGGTCGGCAGTATGGTTTTTCTCCAGCCAGTTCCGCCATTGCTGCCTGTTCCGGGGGCGGAGGGTTTTAGATGGTGCGGGCATTTTACCGCGTTTTGATGTAAGCATATCCAAAACTAGCATGGGGGGATGACAGCCTTATGTCAGCAGCAGAAAGAATTTATCCGACGGTCAGCGTCCGCATGATGCGTATCTGTTCCAGGAAGTATTCATCGTGCGATACGGCTATCACCGTGCCCTGGTATTCATTGATGGCGGCGGTCAGTATTTCCGTGTTCCGGATATCGAGGTTATTGGTCGGCTCATCCAGGATGATCATATCCGGGGCCTGGTTGCTGATCGTCAGGCAACAGAGGATCAACCGCATCTTTTCCCCGCCGCTGAGCGTATGGCAGGGTTGGTCCCAGCATGCCTGCGTAAACAGGAATCTGTTCAGCCGCACCTTTATCTCATGTTCCTGCAGGCCGGTATGATTGAATTTCTCCGCCTGTTCATATACGGAGTTGGCATCGGTTATCAATGAATAATCCTGGTCGATACAGATCACTTTATCGGCAGCATGATGGATAATGCCGGATACCGGCTGCAGGATGCCCAGGATGATCTTTATCAGCGTTGTTTTGCCGGAGCCGTTCAGCCCCCTGATCACGATCCGTTCGCCGCTCGTGATCAGGAAGTTCAGCGGCGTTTCCCAAAGCGGCCGGCCATCATATCCGAAGTTGATGTTCCGCGCGGTGATCAGTATTTTACCTTTGTGGAGGGATGAATGATCGAGATCGATCTTCATTTTGTCCGTACCGGGCAGCTCTTTGCGCAACTGGTTCAGCTCCCGGGAAATGGCCCCGGTTTTTTCCGCATGCACATTTTTCATGCGGGAAGTGCTTTTTTCCGCATTGTTGCGGAGCGTGTTCATGGATATGGTGGGCAGGCCCGCTTTTTCCTGTTTCTTTTTGCCCCGGGCATCCAGTTTCTGCTGCCGTTCCAGGGTTTCCCGTTCTGTTTCCCGGGCTTTGCGCAGTGCTTTCTCCTTGCTTTTCAGGTCCTGCTGCAACGCCTCTTCTTCGATCATCTTCTGCGCGGCATAGAAATCGTAGTTGCCGCCATAGGTGGTCATGCCGCGCTGGTCCAGTTCGCAGACGGTGTGCAGGAGGTTGAGCAGCGTTCTGTCGTGGCTCACCACCAACAGCGTATTGCCGGTGGTGCGGATATATTGATAGAGGAGTTCCCGGCCGGGTGTATCCAGGTGATTGCTCGGTTCATCCATCAGCACTATTTCCGGTTGATGAATGCTGATGCCGGCGAGAAAGACCTTCGTTTTTTGTCCCCCGCTCAGGCTGCCCATCGTGTGGGTCAGCTCCACATCATCCAGCTGCCAGTGCGTAAATGCTTCCCGGCACCGTTCTTCCAGCCCCCAGTCGTCATCCAGCAACAGGAGGTTGGCATCGGTCACCTTGCCGTCCAGTATCTCCCGGAGCGCATGCAGCTTTTCATCGATCTGCAGCGCCCGGGCAACGCTGAGATGATGGTATGCGCCAAAAAGCTGCGGCACATAATAAGGCCGGGAACCGGACTTTACGGTCCCTTCCGCGGGATGCAGCAGGCCCGCCGCAATTTGCAGCAAAGTGGATTTGCCCGCACCGTTATTGCCGATCAGTGCGATCTTGTCATGTTTATGGACGATAAGGCTGATATTATCAAACAACAGCTCCCGGTTGGGATGCAGATAGGTAATGTTTTGTAGCGCAAGCATATTTCTTTCTTCAAAATGGAAAAATCAGGGGCGGCTTTTGCCCCGGGTCGTTATGATTTTTTGAAAGAAAGTATGGTCTACATGCGTGTTGTTTATTTTGATGAGCGGATGCAAAGATAAGCAATTGCCCGTAAACAGGAAAGCCCTCCGGCCCGGCCCCGTCATTCAAAATCCCCGGTTCATTCCCTTTTTTCTGCCATTCGCGCCGTTCCTGTTCCCGGCTTGCCCGTTTCACGGCAGCTTTGCGGGAAAAACGAATGAAACCATTGATTTGGCTGCCTGGCCTGTTATTGCCATTGCGCAGCGTACCTCAGCAAGTAATTTCCACGCAAACGGTAAGGAATGGCTGGGTAAATAACCGCACTAACTTATCCATCCCCACAGCGTAACCGCGCATAACCAGCTCATCACCCCTACCACCATCCAGCCCGTTACCTGCATCCACAGCGGATGGCGGTAATCCTGCATCAGCCTTTTTTTGCCGGCGGCCACCAGCACAACGGCCAGGGCCAGCGGCAATATCAGGCCATTGAATGCTCCGGCCATGATCAGCAGCTGTACCGGTTTCCCCACCAGCACGAACACTATCGTAGAGGAAACGATAAAGGCGCTGATGAACCAGCGTTCATGCTGCGCGATGAAATGATGGAAGGTCTTGAGAAAGGAAACGGAAGTGTAAGCCGCGCCTACAACGGAAGTGATCGCCGCGCTCCACATCACCATGCCGAAGAAACGGTACCCCACTTCCCCGGCTGCGCTGCGGAAAACGGAGGCGGGCGGGTTGCCGGGGTCCAGCACCACGCCCTGCGACACTACGCCGAGGGCGGCGAGGAACAGCAGTGTGCGCATAACGCCGGTGATCACAATGCCGCTCACCGCGCTGCGGTTCACATACCTCACCTGCGCCTTTCCGCCGATGCCGGCATCCAGCAGGCGGTGCGCGCCGGAGAAGCTGATATACCCGCCCACGGTGCCGCCTACCAGCGTTACAATGGAGGCGGTATCGATCATATCCGGCCATACGCTTTGCTGCAGGGCTTCCAGCACGGGAGGGCGGGAGCTGGCGGCCACGTAAAGCGTCAGCAATATCATCAAAATGCCCAGTGCGCGCGTGAAATGGTCCAGCGCCTTGCCGGCTTCCTTCATCCAGAAAATGAACAGGGCAATGCCGCAGCTGAGCATTGCGCCATAAAGTGTATCCATCCCCGTTAGGGCCTGCAATCCAAGCCCGCAGCCGCCGATGTTGGCGATATTGAAGGCCAGTCCCCCCAGCACTACCAATCCCGCCAGCAGATAGCCAAGCCCGGGCAGCAAGGCATTGGAGAGGTCCTGTGCGCGATGCTGCGTAACGGTAAGCACCCGCCAGATGTTCAGCTGTGCGCCGATGTCCAGCAGAATGGATACGAGTATGACGAAGCTGAAGGCCGCGGCCTGCTGCTGGGTGAATACGGTGGTCTGCGTGAGGAACCCGGGACCGACGGCGGATGTCGCCATCAGGAAGGCGGCTCCCAGGAGAACGGAGGATCTTTGCTTGTTCAAATGTGCTGTATTGAAATATGATGTTGACGTAAGGCGGTGTTGATAGCCCTGGCGAAAGGAAGGGCATGCTCCCCGTCGCCATGCAGGCAAATGGTTTCGGCGGCAACCGGTATGATCTTGCCGCTTGTGGTGGTCACCTGCTGCTGTGTGACCATTTGCAGCACTTGGCTGATGGCGGCGGCTTCACTGGTAATGAGCGCGCCCGGTTGCTGGCGCGGAGTGAGACTGCCATCGGCCTGGTACGTTCTGTCTGCAAATACTTCCCCGGCGGTTTTCAGGCCGGCTTCCACGGCGGCCTTGATGAGCCAGCTGTTGCTGAGGCCGTAGAGGCAGAGCTGCGGATAGTTGTCGCTCACCGCTTTGGCGATCACCTGCGCCATGGCGGGTGTTTGTGCGGCCATGTTATATAATGCGCCATGCGGTTTGACGTGCGTCATCACCGCGCCGTGCGCCTGGCAGATGGATTGCATGATCTGCAGCTGTGTGGCTACGAGATCATACAGGGCCGTATCGGAGAGCTGTTGCGGTGTTCTGCCGAAATTTTCCCTGTCCGCAAAGCCGGGATGAGCGCCGATGGACACCTGGTGTTGCAGTGCAAGGTCAATGGTGCGGGCGATGGTCTCCCGGTCTCCCGCATGATATCCGCAGGCGATGTTGGCGCTGCTGATGAAAGGCATGATACCGGCATCGGTACCCAGTCCTTCCCCCATGTCGCAGTTCAGGTCGATCTTGTTGAGCATTACAGGTTGTTGGTTGGCTAGTGAGTTGTTTGTTCCCACTCCTCCAGCCGTAATTTACAGGCATTTTGCAGAATTAGCAAACCTTGTTCCTGCTGCCAGAGCAGGTCTTCCGCCGTTTTGAGATCAACCGTGCTGAAGCGCAGCGGCTGATGCGGCGCATAGCGGGAGAGCGCGGGCATATCCGCCGATATCACATGTGCCACCCGCGGATATCCGCCGGTGGTCTGATGGTCTGCCATCAATATGATCAGCTGCCCGCCGGGCAGGAGTTGCATGGTGCCTCTGCTGACGCCGGCGGAAAGCCGTTCGCTGCGGTCGCGGGTCTTTAATACGGGGCCGCGTAAACGAAATCCCATACGGTCGCACTGCGCCGTCAGCATAAACGCTTCCCCGCTGAGGTCTTCCTGCGATCCTTTTTCGAGCAATGCCCATTCATGGCCGTGGATGATGCGGATGGTGCCGGTGGTTGCATAGAGATGGCTAATGTCGGCGGACCATGGCAATACCTGCGGTTGTTTGAGCGGGGGCAGCGCGAGTTCCTGCCGGAAGGGGAGCCGGTCGCCTTTCTGCAATGCTCTTCCCTGGAAACCGCCGGTGCCGGCCTTCAGGTGAGTGCTGTAACTGCCGAGCCAGGGCGTGAGCGCAAACCCCCCGCTTACCGCAAGGTAACAGCGGGTGCCGGAAACCGGCCGCGAGAAACGTAATACGGCATGCTTGGGCGCCAGTACAGGCTGGTTGAGCGGAATGGGCTGTTCATTCAGCATCGCCCCGAAATCGGCTCCGGACAAAGCGATCATCGCATCGGCCTCAAAGAGGAAGGCGGCTGCGGGAAAATGCAGTTCTATGGCAGCTTCCGTACCGCTATTGCCCGTAAGGCAATTGGCCGTGAAAAGGGCAATACGGTCCATCGCCCCGCCGGGATTGATCCCGAGGTGCTGATAGCCATACCGTCCTGTATCCTGTATGGTATCCAGCAGCCCTTGTTGTACAACCTGTATCAAAGATGGGTCAGTTTAAATTTGTTGCCCGGACATATCCCGGAATGTTGCCAATGATATGGGCACGAACCGTATGGCATCACCGGGCTGGCAATAGCAGGGTTGCTCCCTTGCAGGATCGAACATCTGCAGCGGCGTCCGCCCGATGATGTTCCAGCCCCCCGGGGATTCCATCGGGTAAATGCCCGTCTGCGCCCCCGCAATACCTACGCTTCCCGCCGGTACTTTCAACCGGGGCTGCTTCAGCCGCGGTGTGGCCAGCCTGTCATCTACTTTGCCCATGTAAGGGAAACCCGGCAGAAAACCGATCATGTAAACGGTATATGTTCCTGCGGTATGCAGTGCTATGATCGCTTCCACGGTCATTTGCTTCTCTTCCGCCATCGCTGCGATATCCGGCGCGAGGGAAATATCATAACATACCGGTATCTCCAGTTGCCGGGGCGCGGCCGTTACCTGTTCTACCTCCTGTTCCAAAGCCTGCATGACAACCGTACGGATGACCTCTGCGGGAGAGAGCGGATGATGCCTGCGCATCAGCGCCGTATCATACACAATGGTCAGCGAGGCATAAGCGGGAATGAGGTCCAGGATATAAGGCCGCTGCATGGACTGCAATGCATGGAATGCCTGCATGACCCGCCGGTGCACCACAGGATCGATCTGCTGCGCCCATTCCACAATAACGGAACGATCGCCCAATGGAGCAATGCTGTAATCTTTTTTCATGCCTTTTCAAATGCGGTATCCCACTAAAGTAAGATATCCCGCTGTTTAAAACCCCATCTATTTTTTCGGGCACCGGAAGAAGTTGAGGTAAACGGAAAGCAATACCGCAGGAGCGAACAGTAACAGGATCATCAGATTGATGAACGTATCGCTGAAATCATGACCGGTGATCTTGTTGGCAAAATAGGTGACAAAAGATGCCGGCAGGTTACGTTCGCCCAGTTGTTCCTTTACCCGCCACTGCCAGTCGGTTATAGGGCAATACCCCATCCCGAACCATATGCCGAGGATCACCCAGCTGAACAGGGTAGCGCCGGCAAAGATCAGATGCAGCCTGCGGGTGGCGCGGAATATCCATCCGGATAAATTGAAGCCGATGATCAGCAGGTGGAGGATGGTGAAAAATATGTCGAGGAATGTCAGCATTGTTGAGATCAGTTTTTATGGTGAAATTTCCCGCGTTCCGCTAACAGCCGAAAATATAATGCCAGAACAGGGGGCGTCTGCGCTCCCTGCCGGTTTTTTATAGGTTATGCACTTTTTTCGATAGCGATGGCGTTATGAAAAAAGAGTAAATTTAATACATGCGAAAACTTCCGCTTATGCGAACATCCGGATTTTACGCCTGCCTGGTGGGCATTTGCCTGCTGCTTTCCTGCACCAAATCGAATGAAGAGAGACAAACAGATCCTTCCCGGCAGGAAGATCTTGTGAACGTTGCCTATGGTTCCGATGGCCGGCAGCGGTTCAATATTTACCTGCCTGCGGGCCGCAGCGATACCGCCACGCCGGTGCTGTTCTTTATTCACGGCGGCGCCTGGACGGGTGGCAGCAAGGATGATTTAGTGAGCGCGATCCCTGGATTCCGGCAGCTGTTCCCGGACTGTGCCATCGTGCTGGTCAATTACCGCCTCTTTAACCTGCAGACGGGCGGCAACAAGTTCCCCGTGCAGGAGCAGGATGTAAAGGCCTGCATCGATGCGGTCATGACCAATAACAGCGACTATCATATCTCGCGGAAATTCGTGTTATGGGGACAAAGCGCCGGGGCGCATCTCGCCGCGTTGTATGCCTATAAGCATGCCGGTACGTTCAAACCCCGTGCCCTGATAGACCAGGTAGGCCCAACGGATATGCTGTCCATGTACACCCAGCTGGCCGATCCTAACCTGAAGATACTGATGAAGGCATTGATCGGTGATCCGCAGACCGGGGATTCCGTCCTCTACAAAAGTTCAAGCCCCTCGCAATATGTCAGCCCGGACTGTCCGCCTACCCTGATATTGCACGGCACGGCGGACGAGGTAGTGCCCTACAAGCAGGCGGAACTACTGCGGGACAAACTGCAGCAGAACGGGGTGCCGTTCATCTACAAGCTGTACCCGGGCGAAGGGCATGCGCTGACCGGTGTTGCCGCGGAGGTGAACAGCGAGATCGTTGCATTTCTGCAAACCTGGCTGAAATGAGCCGGCTTATCCTGAAACGTCAATGCCCCGGCAACCGCATTGAATAGTTTGCCCGCAGCCGGAGGGCCATTTTCGTATAGGCGGCCCGGATCGCCGGCCGGTAAAACCTTTAAAACCCCGTTTTGCTGCTTTGCAAGTCCCGCCGCAACTGCCTGCCCCTTTCAATTTTTCAGGAAAAAATGCCCGGAAATAGAAAAACACTGATTTTATCCGTAACTTATGTATCGTATCAGTGTGTAAGATCGGAGCACAGGAAAATTGTCTGTTAAACTCGATTGTGGAAGCGCTCAGGAGAGAGAGTCAGAGCCGCCGGCAATATCAACCAGAGGATCGTTTACTTTCTATATTCAAAATAGAATCATGCCTATGTATTTAATGGTACATTGTTGTTCTGTCCGGGAATGGCTGAGAAAGCGCCCGGCAGTTGTAGTCTTGTTGCCCTTGCTGCTTGCGCTGTCCATAAACACGCATGCGGCCGCTTTCCAGGATAGTGTGGGTACCAGAGCCCGCGGCAGGGTCATGGATGCTGAAGAGAACATACCCCTTCCCGGCGTGACCGTGGAAAACCTCATCAATCACAAAGGCGTATTGACGGATGTTAACGGCATGTTCGTGCTGGATGCGCGCTCCGGCGACAGCATCCGTTTTTCGTATATCGGCAAAAAGCCGGTGATAGCAGTGTTCCGGGGGGTGAACATGAATGTGAGCCTGACCGGTCAGGAGGGAATGCTTTCCGAAGTAGTGGTAACAGGGTTCCAGGATATTGACCGGCGCAAGTTCTCCGGCGCGGCGGTTACCCTCAAGGCGGAAGACGTGAAAATGGATGGCGTTATCGATGTCAGCCGCATGCTGGAAGGGCGCGCGGCCGGTGTATCGGTGCAGAACGTATCCAGTTCCTTCGGCGCCGCCCCCAAGCTTCGCGTCCGCGGCGCCACCTCCATCAATGGCGATAATAAACCGCTGTGGGTAGTGGATAATGTGGTGCTGGAAGATATCATCAATATCTCCAACGATCAGCTCTCCAGCGGTGACCCTACCACGCTGCTCGGCTCGGCTGTCGCCGGCCTGAATGCCAATGATATCGAAAGTTTTGCCATCCTGAAAGATGCCGCGGCCACCGCCCTTTACGGTGCAAGGGCCATGAACGGCGTGGTGGTGATCACCACGAAGAAAGGACGTGTCGGCAAACCGCTCGTTACCTACACCGGCAATTTCAGCACCCAGCTGAAACCCCGGTACGCGGATTACAATATCATGAACTCCGTGCAGCAAATGTCCGTGCTCGCAGAGCTGGACCGTAAGTCCATCATCACGCCGTCTATTCTCGATCGCGCAGATTACGGGGTGTATGGTAAGTATTACAACCTGGTGAACGCGGACGATAACGGCAATTTCCCCGTGCCGAACACGCCGGAGGGAAAAGCGGCGTTCCTGAGAAGATACGCTACCGCCAATACGGACTGGTTCGGCTTGCTCTTCAAGAATAACCTCATGCAGGAGCATTCCCTCGCCATCTCCTTCGGTACAGACCGTTCCCAATCCTATTTCTCTACCAGTTATTTCGGGGATAATGGTTGGACGATAGCCGACCGGGTGGGGCGTTATACGCTCAATTTCCGCAATAATTACAAGTTCTCCGACCGCCTGTCCGTTGGCTTTGCCACCCTGGCTTCCGTACGACGGCAGAAAGCGCCGGGAGCGCTTGCCCGTGAAGCCAATGCCGTGGAAGGGCAGTTCGATCGCGACTTCGATATCAATCCCTTCAGCTATGCCCTGAATTCAAGCCGTACGCTCACCGCATACGATGAGAACGGGGACAGGGAATACTTCCGCCGCAACTTTGCCCCTTTCAACATCCTCACCGAACTGGAAAATAACTATATCCATATCAATGT
This sequence comes from Chitinophaga sp. XS-30, assembly GCF_008086345.1. NCBI lineage: Bacteria > Pseudomonadati > Bacteroidota > Chitinophagia > Chitinophagales > Chitinophagaceae > Chitinophaga > Chitinophaga sp. XS-30. The sequence goes on from NZ_CP043006.1 coordinate 2,090,273, forward strand.
GGCAGACCTCCGCCTCCAGGGCGACCTTTCCTGGAAGATCACGGATGCGCTGCGGTACGAGTTCGTTGGTGCGCTGCGGTACGTGAAATCATCCCGCGAACACCAGATCACGGAAAATGCCAACATGGCCAATGCTTACCGCGCTGCGGGAACATCTACCATCAGGGAGAATAACCGCTTCCTCTACCGCGACCCTGACAATCCGGAGGCGGAGCCGGAAGTAGTGCTGCCCTATGGCGGTTTCTACAACCGCACGGAAGACCAACTGGTAAACTACGATTTCCGGAACAGCCTGAACTATGTGAAGACCTTCGCCGGTCTCCATTCCCTGAATGCCCTGGCCGGTATGCAGGTGAAATCGGCCGACAGGCAGAACTTCTCCAATACCGGTTATGGTTATCAATATGATAACGGCGGCGTTCCTTTTGTAGATTATCGCATCCTCAAACAAACCATTGAGAGCAATTTCCCGTATTATGGTATGAGTAAGGATTATGACCGCTTTGTGGCCTTTTATGCCTCAGCAGGATATTCTTACGACCAGAAATATAATTTCACCGGCACGGCGCGGTACGACGGGTCCAACCGCCTGGGCAAATCCCGTGATGCACGCTGGCTGCCCACCTGGAGCGTAGCAGGCTCCTGGAACGCAGACCGCGAGCCATTCATGGAGGATGTCAGGTGGGTAGATTATCTCACGCTCCGCGCTTCCTACGGCCTCACCGCCAGTATGGGCCCGGCCACCAATTCCACCATCGTGTTAAGGAATATCAATACAAACCGCCCGTACCTCACCGAAGTGGAATCGGTGATACAACTGGCCAACCTCGAGAACTCGGAGCTGACCTGGGAAAAATCCTACACCACCAACCTCGGGCTGGATGCGGGACTTTTCCAGCAGAAGGTCAATTTCAGCCTCGATGTTTACCAGCGCAACAGTTTCGACCTGATCAGCCTCATCCGTACCTCCGGTATCGGCGGCGAACAGGAAAAAGCGGCGAATTATGCGGATATGCGGTCCCACGGGCTGGACCTCCTGATCGGCGGCAACGTGATCAAAAAGCGGGACTGGGGCTGGCGGACCAATCTCACCTTCGGATATAACAAGAACGAGATCACCAACGCCCTGAACCGCCCCCGCATTTTCGATCTCGTAGTGGCCGAAGGCGGCAACCGCCAGGGATATCCCGTACGCAGCCTTTTTTCCCTCGATTTCAAAGGGCTGGATCACCGCACCGGCATCCCGCTGTTCACCAATGAAGAAGGCAAAACCTCCGGCGGCGTGTACCTGCAGGACCAGAATATAGATCACCTCGTATATGAAGGCCCGGTAGACCCCGTTGTTACCGGCGGGTTCTCCAATACTTTCAATTACAAGTCGTTTTCGCTCAACATATTCGTTACTTACCAGGCCGGCAACAAGATCAGGCTTTATCCCGCATTCAAAACCGATTACTCCGACCTGGATGCCATGCCCAAAGAGTTCTATGACCGCTGGATATTTCCCAACGACGAACGGTTTACCAATGTGCCATCGATATTGGGCGCTTACGAGCTGTCACAGCAGGGCGGGAACTATCCCTACAATAACTACAACTATTCTACGGAACGGGTGGCAAAAGGTGATTTCATCCGCCTGAAGACCGTATCGCTCAGCTATCAGCTGAAACCTTCGCTGCTGAACAGGATCGGTTTCAACAGCGCCAGCGTTACCGGAGCGGCTACCAATCCCTGGCTCATTTATGCCGACAGCAAACTGAAAGGGCAGGACCCCGAGTTTTTTAATTCCGGAGGTGTGGCGCTGCCCATCCAGAAACAATTTACACTCTCGTTGAAAGTGGGAATTTAATCGCATCGACCATGAAGAAACTGACAATATACACAGCCATATTACTGGCATTCACGGCAGGCAGCTGCAAAAAGTTCCTGGAACAGCCGCCGGACAACAGGGCGGAGCTGACCTCGCCTGAACAGGTGTCCCGCCTGCTCGGTACCGCCTACCCGCAGGCCAATTACGCGGGATTCTGCGAATCCTCTTCCGATAATGTGGCGGACAAAGGCGCGGGCATCATCGAGAACTTTAATGTGGATGCCTACCGGTTCAACGAAATAAATGACGATCAGCAGGATTCCCCCGAACTGTACTGGAATTCCTGTTACGCGGCCATTGCCGTAGCCAACCTGGCGCTGGAAACCTGCCGTAACGCCGATAATCCGGAAGCGTACTCCGCACAGAAAGGAGAGGCGCTCCTTGCGAGGGCATACGCCCATTTCATGCTGGTCACCATCTTCGCTGAGGTGTACGATCCGGCCACAGCAGACACCGATCCGGGCATTCCTTATGTTACCGTGCCGGAGAACGTTGTGTTCAAGAATTATGAGCGCAAAACCGTGGCCTACGTATATGATATGATCGAAAAAGATCTGTTGACAGGGCTGCCGCTGATCGATGATAAAACCTACAGCGTGCCGCGCTATCATTTCAACCGCGCCGCCGCCAATGCTTTTGCCGCGCGCTTTTACCTGTTCAAAAGGGATTATGAGAAAGTAGTGGCGTACGTCAACCAGGTATTCCCTACCAACAATGCCGCCAATATGCTCCGCCCCTGGAATACCACTTACCGGACCATGACCTACCAGGAGCTGTTTGCCGTATATGCCCGCGCCACGGAGCCGGCCAATCTGCTGTTATGCGAAACCCAGTCCGTATGGGGCCGGTATTATTATACCCTTCGTTACAGCCTGACAGCCGCCAAGCGTAATGAAGTGCTGTTCAGGAACGTTACCGGAGGGCAATGGTCATTCCAGAACCATGTGTACACCGCCGGAACGGATAATTACCTGATCCCCAAGATCAATGAGCATTTTGTGCGGAATAATGTGAATGCCAATATCGGGCTGCCGTATGTGGTAGTGCCGCTGTTCACCGCGGAAGAAGCGCTGCTGAACCGGGCGGAAGCCAATGCGCTGCTGAACAATACCGCTGCCGCCATGACCGATCTGAACACTTACGCCGCAACACGCATCAATAATTACAGCGCCGCCGTACATGCCGTCACATCAGCAAAGGTGCAGAGCTATTACGGCACCAATCTGCAGACAGGCCTGCTGAGAACAGCGCTGGATTTCAAGCGTGCGGAATTTGTGCAGGAAGGGATGCGCTGGTTCGACATCCTGCGTTACCGCATCCCCATCACACATACAACACGCGAAGGAGAAACATACACACTCACCGGCGATGATCCGCGGAGGCTTTTCCAGATACCGGAATCCGCGACCATTGCAGGTATATCCCGAAACCCCCGTTAATCATCACCAATGAAAAAGACATTGCATATGCATATCAAACATCTCCATATACTGGTCCTCCTGCTCTGCGGCACACTAGCCGCCTGCAACAGGGAAGATGCGCTGGGAAATGTGGATGACATCAACCTCGGCGGCGATACCTGGGTAAAAGGCCCGATTGATGAATGGATAGCAGACAGCCTCACCACACCGCTGAACGTTTCCGTCAAATACAAATGGGACCAGGGCGAGCTGGACTTCAACCGCACCCTTGTTCCGCCGAAAGAAGAAAAGATCATTCCCGTGCTCAGCGCCATCCGGAAAGTATGGCTGCAGAATTATATCGCGGAAGCCGGGGAGATATTCATGAAGAAGTATTGCCCCAAGTTCTTTGTGCTGGTGGGTAGCGCCAGTTATAATACAGACGGCACCATTACCCTCGGTACCGCCGAAGGTGGCCGCCGCATTCTCCTGTACGTGCTGAACGATTTCCGCATCAAGGGAATGACTGGATATGTACCGAGCGATTCGTTCAACGTGAAAATGATGTTCCATACCATTGAGCATGAATTTGCGCACATCCTTCATCAGAACGTGATGTATCCGCTGGATTACAAACGCATATCCGCAGGGAATTACACCTCCAACTGGAATAACGTCACAGACAGCGATGCCCGGTCAGACGGTTTCATCACCGCATATTCCATGTCCAATCCCGATGAGGATTTTGTGGAAATGGTATCGATGATGCTGGTGGAAGGCCGGCAAGGATTCAACGATATCGTGAACAGCATCACTGAGCCGGGGCCCAATGGCACTACGCCGGAACAGGCGAAGAGCATATTGCGCCAGAAGGAAGCGATGGTGGTCAGCTATTTCAACGACACCTGGGGCATTAATTTTTACAGCCTGCAGACGCGTACACGCACGTCCATCAATGAGCTGGTGAAATAGCAAGGTTAAAGACATTCATTCAAAGCGAAAAATATTTACGGATGCAAAGAGTATTACTTTTTCTACTCGTCACCCTTACCCTTTTTTCCGCATGCCGGAAAGATGATGACCCCGTGTTCGACCAGTCGCCGGATGAGCGGATCAATCAAACGCTGGAGGCTTACCAGACCGCGCTGGCCGGCTCAACCTACGGTTGGAACGCTGTGTTGACGACGGCGAATGGTGTATCCTATCACTTTCATTTCAGCTTTAACGACGCCAACCGGGTGCAGATGTTTGCGGACATCGATACCGTCAGCGCCATTGAGCGGAAAGAAAGCAGCTTCCGCCTGAAAGCCCTGCAACAGCCCGCCCTGCTCTTCGATACCTATTCCTACATCCACGTTCTGGCCGATCCGGACGGCAGTGTGAATGGCGGCGAGTATGGCGCAGGCCTCCGCTCGGATTTCGAGTTTTCCCTGGATACGCTGACAACGGACAGCATCCGGCTTACCGGCCGCTTCAACGGCAGCAGCATGGTGCTGTCAAGAGCCACACAGGAAGATCTGCAGAACTGGTCAGGCGGCGAATGGAAAAAGGCGATGCTGTTTGAATATACCGGGCAATACATCCTGAATTATTTCAGAAGGCTGGTAACCGGCGGCCGTCAATATGAGATCATGGTAAACCCCGTCAGCAGAACGGTCACTTTCACCTGGATAGACGGCAATGGTGTTGTACAGCAGCATACCACGGCGTATTATTTTACCAGTGAAGGCGTGGTGCTGGAATCGCCGTTGACGGACGGCGCCACAACGGTCAGCTCTATCGCGGACATTGTATGGGATGCCAATGCAGGCGTTTTCCGGGTAGATGTGAACGGTGTTACCGCCGCAACGATACAGGGCGCCATTGCCCCGGTGCGTGTAGACCTGGATGGCCCGCAGCGGTGGTGGCAGCGCATGCTTGCTGTGGATGGTTATTGGGTATCGCTGAATGGATTTCATGTAAACGGGGTGGACGATGCCTATGGTCTCCGCAATCTCCCGAATTTTTATTTCCTGCTCTTCTGGCCCGGGTATGGCGCTAATTACGACCTGGCGGGATATGTATTCCTGCAGGGAGGAGGGCTGGCGCTTAACTTCGGTACTGCAACCGCCAGTCCGCCTTTATTTACCGCCAATGGCCGGATCATATTCAATTACCTCGGAGACCTCGGGAACATTCCCGATGAAATGCTGGATGAATACGTGAATACCGCACTTAAATTTATAGACGCGGACGGTTTTTACCTGGTACAGACCAGCACTACGAGCTACGATATGGTGAGCGCAAAAGATGCAAGAACATGGATCACATGGACAGAATAAACAACCTATTTAATAACCAAAATCAATTTATTTTATGAGAAGGATTACGACCCGCATTTTATATGTTTTGCTGATGGGCGCTATGGTATCCATCGCTTCCTGCGGCAAGGACGGAGATACCGGCCCACAGGGTGAACAAGGCCCTCCCGGCCCAACCGGCCCTCCCGGTCCCGGTGGCGCACAGGGTGATCCCGGAACGGCCAATGTTATTTATTCCGGTTGGCTGGATGTAGTATTTGAACCCGTGACGAATGACGCCGGTGATACGCTTGCCTTCAGCGCAGTCATCACAGCGCCGAAACTGACGCAGGAGATACTCAACTCCGGTGAGATCAAGGTGTATATCAACTGGGGAACGGCTACGCAATCACAGATCGATCCCCTGCCGCAGGCCGATCCGTTTTTCGGGACTTATATCACTACTACATTTTCGCTGACGGAGATATTTATGCTGGCGAACTTCGATGCAAGTACGTTTACCGAAGATGGCGCAAAATATCAGCAATACCGTTATATCCTGATCCCGGGCGGCACTACCGCACGTACATCGAAATCTGTAGACTGGAACAATTACAAGGAAGTGCAAGCCTATCTTGGTCTGAAAGACTGAGGCAGGTACAGCAGGACATAAAGCAATTTGGAGTGCGCCGCATGATGAACACCCTTGCAAGCCAAACACTTTTAAGGGAGGACACATGATGGGCGCACTCTGTCATTTAAGGATTTACACAACACATTTCCCTGGTGCAGCTGTTATGAAGCCGTAACGTACAGCAGTCGCCTGACCGCCTAAACCGTCCCTTCTTTTTCGTTATAAAAATACCGCAACGCTCCCGAGGGACATCTCTTCACCTGTTCCACGATCCGCTCCGTCGTTGCCCCGTTTGCATTGATCCAGGGCTTCGCATTAGGATCGAATACCTCCGGCAACTGCGAAGCACATCGCGCCGCATGTTTGCAAAATTCAGGTTTCCATACCACCGTTACTTCACCGTTGCTGTAATGCACTTTCTTCTGTACATCTTCTTCCCTGAACAGGTAGGTGCGCAATTGGATTTCCCCTTCCAGTATCTTCGATACAGGGCAGGCTTTTGCGATCTCCAGCAACCTGCTGCGCTGCTCTTCGGGGAGCGGGTTCCCGAAAGCTATATCCCGGTCGAATACCGTAACCGTCTTGCCCTCCCGGATCTCCTGGTAGAAATTCGCATTCACCGAGATCTGCGGTACATCCCATCCTTTCCGGTCGATATACATCCGCAGGGTGGCGAGCGTACAGGAAGCGAGGGAAGAAACGAGGAGCGTAAAGGGATCGGGGCCGGTATCCTGCCCGCCTGACTTCAGCGGTTCATCCGTGATGAAAGTACCATTGCGCCATTCAATGGTGCATTGATACTTTACCGTGCCAATAGTACCGTGAACCGGTTTTTCCAGCTTGTATTGCATATGATGATTTTAAATTGGGGGAATCCTTATCGCCATCAATTTAGCGAAATTATTGACAGGCGCGGCAAACAGGTACGTAAAAACGCCAAGTGCAGGGGTAAGTTACGACACGCCTTTCTGCTACCTTTGAAAAATGAAGCAAACCTCGGTGGGACGCACACCACAGGTAAGCAGCAGGGAGGGCAGCATCGTTTGTTGCTGTTTGAATTATACTGACAATGAATCATTATGCAGATGAAAACGGTATCTCTTTTAGTGCCTGAGAACGGCGTAGCTGCTGCAGTGGCAGACACCTGGTATCTCTTCACCGCGGTGAACGAATTGCTGAAAGCAGCCGGTCGCCCGGCTTTGTTTAAAGTGCAGCTGGTAGCGCTTTCAAAAGAAGTGGAACTGGCTGGCGGAAAATTTGCGGTGCGGCCGGACCGGGTACTGGCAGATGCAGGGCGGGCGGACCTGGTGATCGTTCCCGCCATTACCGGCAATATGAAAAGCACGCTGAAGAAAAATGCAGCATTCATCCCCTGGCTGCAGCAGCAATATGAAAAAGGCGCGCAGACCGCCAGCCTCTGCACAGGGGCATTCCTGCTGGCCGCCACCGGTCTGCTGGATGGGAAAACCTGCTCCACGCACTGGATGTTCGCGGAGGAATTCCGGAAGATGTTCCCCGCTGTGGAAATGGTGGACGAGAAGATCATCACCGGGCAAAAAGGCCTCTACACCACCGGCGGCGCCAATTCCTACTGGAACCTGCTCATCTACCTCGTGGAGAAATTCACAGACCGGCAAACCGCCATCCTTACCGCCAAATATTTCCTGGTGGAAACAGGCGCGAACAACCAGTCCGCTTTCGTGATATTCAAAGGGCAAAAGGACCATCACGATGATCTTGTTAAAAAAGCGCAACTCTACATCGAGCAACGCTACCGGGAAAGAATAACGGTAGACCAGCTGGCCGAATTGCTGGATATTGGACGCCGCAGCCTGGAACGCAGGTTCCGGAAAGCCACGGCCAATACCCTGATCGAATACATCCAGCGGGTAAAGATCGAGGCTACGAAAGCGGAGCTGGAAGCCGGTGTGCGGCCGGTACGGGAAGTGATGAAAGAAGTAGGTTATACGGATGTGAAGGCATTCCGGGATGTGTTCCGGAAATTCACCGGCATGTCTCCGGTGGATTATAAAGATAAATACAGCAGGGTGCCGGGTTTCCCGCAACCCTGAAATGGTTTTCCCCAAAACACGGCTGCGCATATGGCAGGCGGTGGATGGCCTCCAGGGCCGATCTGATGAGGGTTTCCCCCGTTGCACGCATGAGCAAAGATCGCAGCAAAAGAATCGCCGGTGACGGTCAGCACCATACTATGACCGGATGTTATCGTTTTATTTGAGCGCTCCGCAACCCACCCTTTTCCACTTGGAATACTGTTTTTTCAAGATAATGCTTTGAATTGCCAAAGAATTTCCACAATTTTCGGTTACGTACACGAATTTCATGCAGCGCGATCATTAAAACGCACCGCCTGCAAACCCAAATAAAATTCTGCATAAATGGAAAACTCCCGCAGGGCATTTGTCCGCAAAGCTTTAAAGGGCGCCGCAGCCGTTGCGATCGGTGGTGTGCTGCCAAGCATCAGCGCCCGCAGTTATGCCGCCATCATCGGGGCCAACGAACGTGTTCGCGTAGCCGTTATGGGCGTGAATGCCCGCGGCCTCGCACTGGGCTCCAATTTCGCGAAACAATCAGATTGCGAAGTGCTCTACTCCTGTGATGTGGACAGCAGGGCATCGGACAAGTTCATCGGCGCCGTGGAAAAGATCACCGGCAAACGCCCGAAGGCTGCGCCTGATTTCAGGAAAGCGCTGGAAGACAAGGCACTTGATGCGCTCGTTGTAGCCGCTCCGGACCACTGGCATGCGCCGGCCGCGCTGTTGGCCGCAAAAGCGGGCAAACATGTGTACCTGGAAAAGCCCTGCAGCCACAATCCCCATGAAGGCGAACTGCTGGTAGCAGCGAGGGCGAAATATGGAAAAGTGATGCAGATGGGGAACCAGCGCCGGTCCTGGCCTAACGTAATAGCCGCGGTCAGCGAACTGAAAGCCGGGGCTATCGGCAGGTGCTACTTCGCAAAAACATGGTACACCAATAACCGCGCGTCCATCGGGAAAGGCAAGGAAACCGCCGTACCATCCTGGCTGAACTATGATCTGTGGCAGGGCCCCGCTCCCCGCGAGCGCTTCCGCGATAATATCATTCATTACAACTGGCACTGGTTCTGGAACTGGGGCACCGGCGAAGCGCTGAACAACGGCACCCATATGGTGGACGTTGCCCGCTGGGGGCTGGGCGTGGATTATCCCGTCCGTGTCAACTCTTCCGGCGGCCGCTATCATTATAACGATGACTGGGAAACGCCGGATACGCAGATCATCAACCTGGAATTTGCCAATAACACCTTCATCAGCTGGGAAGGCAGAAGCTGCAACGGCCGCCCCGTAGAAGGCAGCAGCGTTGGCGTAGCCTTCTATGGAGAGAACGGTTCGCTGGTGATCGACGGCGGCAACAGCTACACCATTTACGACCTGAAGAACAAGGTGGTGAAAGCGGCAAAAAATGATATAGAGATCGATGCCCGGAACAATATGAATCCATCCGAGCAGCTGGATGCCCTGCACATTCAGAATTTTTTCGATGGCATCCGGAAAGGCACTGCGTTGCACTCGGATATCGTCAGCGGCCACCAGAGCACGCTCCTGGTGCAGCTGGGCAACATCGCGCAACGCACGGGCCGTACGCTGAACATCGACCCGAAAACGGGCCGGATAAAAGATGATCCCGGCGCGCTGGAATATTGGAGCAGAAAATATGAACCGGGATGGGAACCCTCCGTCTGACACATTTACATCAGCCATAAACTCATTCATGCCGCGGACCGTTGCAATACGGTCCCGCTAAAAACAGCATTTCCTGTCATGCATAACATCAAACGAACAATGTTACTGGCCGCCATCGCATTTGCCGGCTGCAAAAATGAACAAAGTATGAAAAAGGTATCCTTCATCACGGTAGATCCCGGTCATTTTCATGCTGCGCTTGTACAGAAATCCATGTACCCGGATGTTGATTCCGTTGTGCATGTATATGCCCCGGAAGGGAATGATGTGAATGCATACCTGGGTATGATAACGCAATACAACAGCCGGGAAGAGGCCCCCACCACCTGGAAGGAAGAAGTGTACACCGGAAGCGACTACCTGGAAAAGATGCTGGCGGACAAAGCGGGCAATGTAGTGGTGCTGGCCGGCAACAACGGCAGGAAAACCGGGTATATCAGCCGGTCCGTTTCGGCCGGGCTCAACGTGCTGGCGGATAAACCGATGGCCATCAGCCCGGAAGGCTTTACCCTGCTGAAGGCAGCATTTGATACCGCTGTGGAAAAAAATGTGCTGTTATACGATATCATGACCGAACGCTACGAGATCACCAGTATGCTGCAACGGGAGCTGTCGCAGTTGCCGGGCGTTTTCGGAACGCTGCAGCAGGGCAGCGCGGCAGAACCGGCCGTGATCAAGGAAAGTGTGCACCATTTCTTTAAATACGTTTCCGGCAAACCCCTGGTACGCCCGGCCTGGTTCTTTGATGTAAAACAGGCGGGTGAAGGGATCGTGGATGTGACCACCCACCTGGTAGACCTTATTCAGTGGACCTGTTTTCCGGAAGTTACGCTCGACTACAGCAAGGATGTGAACATTACCAGCGCACGGCGCTGGCCTACGCAGCTCACGCCCGCCCAGTTCAGCCGCGTTACCAGTACGGAAGGCTGGCCGGACTACCTGCAGCCGTATTTGCAGGACAGCATGCTGTTTGTGTATGCCAACGGCGAGATCAACTATACGCTCAAAAACGTACATGCCAGAGTGGCCGTGATGTGGAATTTCGAGGCGCCCGAAGGCACCGGCGACACCCATTATTCGCTGATGCGCGGAACGAAGGCCGATCTGCTGATCAGGCAGGGCGCGGAGCAACAGTATAAACCGGTGCTGTACATCCGGCCGCATCAGCAGGAAGATGCGGAAAGCGAAGTGTGGAAGAACGAACTGCAGGATATGCTGAAGAAATATCCCGGCGTAACGGTGCAAAAAGCAGCAGAAGGATGGGAGGTGATGATCCCGGAGGAGTACAAGACAGGGCATGAGGCGCATTTTGCGGAGGTGACGAAGAAGTACCTGCAGTTCCTGAAGGATGGCGGCATGCCTGCCTGGGAAGTGCCCAATATGCTCGCAAAATATTACACAACAACGGAAGCGCTGCGCAAGGCGGAAACAGTGGAGGCAAGATAGTTCAGTCTCGTTCCCGGACGCAGCAGGGTGTCAACAGCCGTTCTGCGTCGTGGCTTTACTCCGCATAATAAATAATCGCATGCGCACCATACAGATAATCAATGATCTGTGGCGAAATATTGTTATATCATCCTAATTATACTACATTTGCCGCCCTGAGTTCTTTACGGACCGGAAAGCAGCATAGACAGGCCCGGTAGATCCGGGTTTATCTTTTTATGGAAATCCCTGTACTGGCGGCTCTGTTGGGGCACTTGTGAGGGTTTACTATCTTTATGACGATGTACTTTAACCTTTTTAAATCTGATTATGCAATTTCTGGATTTTGAAAAACCGATTGCGGACCTGTATGAACAGCTGGAGAAACTGAAGGAGAACGGCAATAAGTCCGGCGTGGATGTTTCCGCAACCGTTAGCGAGTACGAACAAAAGATCATAGATACCAAGAAGCATATCTATAATAATCTTAGCAGCTGGCAGAAAGTACAGCTCAGCCGTCATCCGGACAGGCCCTATACCCTCGAATATATTGAACGGATGTCCACCAATTTCGTGGAGTTGCATGGGGACAGGAATGTGAAGGATGACAAGGCGATGGTAGGTGGATTTGCGGACCTGGACGGCGAAACCGTGATGTTCATCGGCCAGCAGAAAGGGGTGAATACAAAGATGCGCCAGATCCGGAATTTCGGTATGGCCAATCCCGAAGGGTATCGCAAGGCGCTGCGGCTGATGAAGCTCGCGGAAAGGTTCAACAAGCCCATCATCACCCTCATTGATACACCGGGCGCCTATCCGGGCCTGGAGGCAGAGGAGCGGGGGCAGGGCGAAGCCATTGCCCGGAATTTGTTTGAAATGGTGAAGCTACGTGTACCGGTGATCTGCGTGATCATCGGGGAAGGTGCTTCCGGCGGGGCTTTGGGCATCGGTATGGGAGACCGCATCTTCATGCTCGAAAACAGCTGGTACACCGTGATCTCCCCCGAAAACTGCTCCACCATCCTCTGGCGCAGCTGGAACTTCAAGGAAAAGGCCGCGGAAGAACTGAAACTGACTTCTGACTATATGAGCCAGTTCGGCCTGGTGGACGGGGTGATCAAAGAGCCGGTAGGCGGCGCACATTCCAGCCACGAGGAAATTGCGCAAACCCTGAAGCTGAAGCTGAAGGAAACGCTGGCGGAACTCAGGAAGATCAGTCCTGATGACCGCATTGAGCAACGTATCGAGAAGTTTTCCAATATGGGATTTTTTGAAGAGCGCTGAATAAATTAACGGGCTTTTATTGCGGGAACCGATCCAAATTTTCATCTTTGCATTTTTCGGGCTTTTAACGGCATTGATACACCATAATTAAATATGTTACAGCAACAATTGAGGGGTACCGGCGTGGCGCTGGTTACGCCCTTCACCACACAGGGAGCGATTGATTGGAATAGCCTGGAAAGGTTGATCGATCACGTGATCAGCGGTGGTGTAAATTATGTGGTGACCCTGGGTACCACCGGCGAAACGCCAACTTTGTCTTCCGACGAGAAGCTGGACCTGATAAAGTTTACGTTCGAAAAGGTGGCGAAGCGGGTGCCTGTTGTTGTTGGCATTGGCGATTACAGTACGCAGGATGTTGTAAGCCGGCTGGAAAAATGCCCGCTGGATGAAGCTGCTGCGGTGCTGAGCGTAGCGCCTTATTACAGCAAACCCACGCAGGAAGGCATTTTTCAGCATTATAAAGCCATTGCGGCAGCGTCTCCGAAACCCATCATACTGTACAATGTACCGGCCCGCACCGGCCGTAATATGACCGCGGATACCACCCTGCGCATTGCCAGGGAAGTGGAGAACGTGATCGCCATGAAAGAAGCGTCCGGGGATATGCTGCAATGCATGCAGATCATCCGCGACAAACCCGAGGGTTTCCTTGTGATCAGCGGCGATGACGGCGTAGCCATGCCTCAGCTGGCCTGTGGTATGGATGGCGTGATCTCCGTAGCGGCCAACTACTTTGCAAAAGATTTTTCCGGCATGGTAACGGCCTCGCTGAAAGGGGATTTTGAGACGGCCCGCAATCTGCATTATAAAATGCTGGAAGGCTTTGATCTGATGTTCGCGGAGAACAATCCCGCGGGTATAAAGGCATTCCTGCACTACAACGGGATCGTGGAAAACGTTTTCCGCCTGCCTGTGGTACCGGTGACTGACGGGTTATACGAAAAGATAGCGATTTACCTGAAGGGGTATTGATAATACTGGAATGAGCGTTTGAAAGGCTGCACCGGAGACGATGCAGCCTTTTTTAGTTCTATAGGTTGATAATTAAGTCTTTAGTGATGAGGTTCCCTTCACCTCCTGGTCAGCCCCTTAAAACGCAAACCCCACCGTGAAACCCAGGCCCCGCACCCCCAGGAAAGGCATGCTTACGTCCGCCCGGACGCCGTCTTCACGCACCGTTGCCGTGATATTTTTCCGGTCCCCGATCTCGATCAGCGACTCCAGTTCGTCTTTCAGGTCGGTCCGGTCCTGCTCACTGAGGTCACTCAGGTCGGCAAGGCCGTCCACTTTACCGGAGAAGCTGCCATAATGGCCTCCAATGATATAAAGGTCGATGATCACCCGTTTGTGCACATTGAATTGTCCCCCCAGGATGATGCCGCCGCCGATGCCGCTGCTTTTTCCCTTGAACGGTACGCGGGTGGTGGTGCCCAGCTCACTTTCGAAATCGTAGGGATAATCATAGGTGAAGGAGGCATACCTGCCGTACACGCCGGCGTAAAAGCCTTTGGCGCCGGGCCGGCGGCCGGTGTAGAAGCGCACTTCCGCCGTAAGGGCATTGCCGCTCATTTTCAGCTGGTCCAGCTGTTCGTTGATATCGCTGTCCCCCTCCTCAAAATATTTCATCACCTCTTTTGTGAGGGCCGTTTGGGTCATATGGGTATTGGGCATGTGGCGCCAGCCGAGGGAAGCGGAAATCTTGCGGGCGATCAGCCGCTCATAGGTCAGGCTATAGTTGTTCAGTGCCAGCGTGGAGAGGTTGGTTTTGATGATGTTGCTGAAATAAGGCTGGTTGCGTAATCCCGTGCTGCGGTCTGGCGCTTCCGCCGCAGTGGTGGCGGGATCTTCGGTTGATGGTGGTATTTCCTGCGCGGATGCCCCCAGGCAAAAGCATAGTGCTACGGAAGCCGACAGTGCTGCTCGTTTCATAGTTACAGGGATTTTGATATGTTGCAAAATTAAATCATGTGATTTAATGCGCAATACCTAGTTCTAAGTATTTCAGGGAGTTCAGACCAGGTAGCTCACCCCTTCAAGCGCCAGTTCGGTATGGGGGAAAACCGGCAGGGATTCTTCGAGGAAGGGTTCCAGTTCCGTGTATTTGGAGGAAAAGTGGCCGATAAGCAGCCGTTTGGCTTCTGCTTTGAGCGCCAGGGTGGCGGCTTGTACGGATGTGCTGTGATAGCGGTCCGCGGCACGCTGCGCCAGGTCGTGCAGGTAGGTGGCCTCATGATAAACCAGGTCCGCCCCCTGGATGTGGGGAATAAGGCCTTCGTCATAGATGGAATCGGCGCAGTACACGTAGCGCTTGCCTTTGGGCGGCGGAAGGGTCACCCAGTCGTTTTTGACCAAAGTGCCGTCTTTCCGCTGATAATCAGCGCCTTCCTGCAGACGGGAAAAGAATGCGGCGGGAATGTCATACACGCGGGCCTGCTCCGGAATGAGCCGGCGTTTCCGGCGCTGCATCGAAAATGAGAAACCATAGCAGGGGATGCGGTGCCGGGTGGGAAAGCAGTGAACTTCCATATCCTTTTCCGAAAACAGCAGTCCGGTCCTTTCCGGCAGCAGGGCATGGAATTGAAGGTCGAATTTCAGTACGGTAGCGGCGCTGCGCAGTTGCAGCTGGATGATCTCTTCCAGTTCCGGCGGTCCGTAAACGGATAGCGGATCGGTACGGCCCAGGAGGCTGAGGCTGTTGATCAGCCCGATCAAACCGAAGTAGTGGTCGCCATGAAGATGACTGATGAGGATATGCCGGATCCTGCTGCGCCTGACCTTGTAGCGGGTCAGTTGCATCTGGGTGCCTTCTCCGCAATCCACCAGTATCAGCTGATCGTTATAGGTGATCACCTGTGCGGTGGGATGCCGGTCCGGGGTGGGAATGGCCGAGTTATTACCGAGAATGGTTACAGCGAACATATAACGAAAATAGTCAATCATTAACAATTTGGGGCAGGTGGCGTATTTTCAGGCGTTCAATGGGGATTATTCCGAGCCAAGGTCCAGGTCGCGCTCGAAATCTTCCATCATAACCATATCAATAGCTTCGGATTCAGTAGGAACGATGTTCTGCATCTCCGGATAGGTTTCCGAGAGTGTAGTCGTTAAAGTTCTGTTAAGGTGGGCAATAGCTGCCGAAAGCCCGCGTTCATACTGGCGATGATATACTGTAAAAATGGCTTTCAGGCCGGATTCATCTGCCGACTGAAGGGAATGCAGGTCCAGTATAAGGTTCTTCTCTTCCAGTCCGGGTATATTCCCTATAGCATTGACCAGTTCATCTGACATTTTAGCATCCAGTGTTGTTTCTTCCAGCCGGAATATCACTATTTTTTCTTTGGTATCAATTTTGAATTGCATAATGCCGGATGTTATTTTCTTACATTTAAAAAAAGGATTCATCGCTTAAAGGAACCCTCGCCATTAAGATCCTTGCCTGAAGTATCGCATACAATACAAGACATCCTTCTTCTCGTAAGTATATAAGACAGGACCTTCCAAAACAAAAGTAAATCTAATGTATAAATGTGCAAGGATAAAAAGTAAATCCAAATTTATTTGGTAATATTGTATAAGCAAGCCCCCGTAAGGGTTTAACCAAAAAATCATCTACAATGGATCAGAATTTTTCACCGCAAGTCAAGGAGATCATTTCGTTCAGCAGGGAGGAGGCTTTACGCTTGGGAAATGATTTCATCGGTACGGAACACCTGCTGCTGGGTATTATTCGGGAAGGTGAAGGGACGGCTGTTAAAATTCTACAGGCTTTGAACGTGGATCTTTATGAACTGCGCAAAGAAGTGGAACTGGCTATTAAAGATAAGACGGGCAAGAATATCGCGAATATCAACAGTTTACCTTTAACGAGGCAGGCAGAGAAAGTGATCCGTGTTACCGTGCTGGAAGCAAAGGCGCTCAAGAGCCCTACCGTTGAGACAGAACATCTCATGCTTTCCATCCTCAAGAATAAAGAAAACGTATGTACTCAAATCCTTCAACAGTTTGATGTGGACTACGATACCTTCAAAAACGAACTGGGCTTCGTAAAATCTGCCGATCCGAAAGCAGAATTCGATGACCCCGGAGAAGAGGAGTTCGAGGACGAACGGAAAAGTTACGCTTCCAAAGCGAAACAGACCAATACCAAGTCCAAGACCCCTGTACTCGACAATTTTGGCCGTGATATCACCAAGCTTGCCGAAAGCGGCAGCCTGGACCCCATCGTTGGCCGCGAGCAGGAAATAGAGCGTGTATCGCAGATACTTTCCCGCCGTAAAAAGAACAATCCCATCCTCATCGGTGAACCTGGTGTGGGTAAGACCGCCATCGTGGAAGGCCTGGCTCTCCGCATCGTGCAGCGCAAGGTGTCCCGCGTGCTGTTCGACAAAAGGGTGGTTAGCTTGGATCTCGCCGCGCTGGTTGCCGGAACCAAATACCGCGGCCAGTTCGAGGAAAGGATGAAAGCCATCATGAACGAACTCGAAAAGAACCGTGATGTGATCCTGTTCATCGACGAGATACACACCATCGTAGGCGCCGGAGGCGCTTCCGGTTCACTCGACGCGTCCAATATCTTCAAACCCGCTCTCGCCCGTGGCGAACTGCAGTGCATCGGCGCTTCCACACTGGATGAATACCGCATGTACATCGAAAAGGACGGCGCGCTCGACCGGAGGTTCCAGAAAGTAATGGTAGATCCCCCCACCGTGGAGGAAACCATCATGATCCTCAACAACATCAAACCGCGCTACGAAGAATATCATAACGTCAGCTATGCCGATGATGCCATCGATGCCTGCGTGAAGCTCAGCGACCGCTACATGACGGACCGTCTGCTGCCTGATAAAGCCATCGACGTGCTGGATGAGGTAGGCGCACGCGTGCATCTGAAAAACATCAATGTCCCGCAGAATATCCTCGACCTGGAAAAACAGATCGAAGACATCAAACAGGAAAAAAATAAAGTAGTGAAGAGCCAGCGCTTCGAAGAAGCCGCTGCCCTGCGCGACACCGAAAAGAAACTCGGAGAAGACCTCGAAAAGGCCAAAGGCGAGTGGGAAGAAGAAGTGAAGCACAAACGCTACCCCATTGATGAAGAAGCCATTGCGGAAGTGGTGAGCATGATGACCGGCATCCCCGTAAAAAGGATGGTGCAGGCGGAGAATGAGAAGCTGCGCAGGATGGGTGAAGACCTGAAGAGCGCCGTGGTAGGGCAGGAAGAGGCCATCAGCAAGGTGACCAAAGCCATCCAGCGTAACCGCGTAGGCCTGAAAGATCCCAAGAAGCCCATCGGCACATTCATCTTCCTCGGCCCCACCGGCGTTGGTAAAACAGAGCTGGCAAAAGCCCTCGCCAAATATATGTTCGACTCTGAAGATGCGCTTATCCGCATCGACATGAGCGAATACATGGAAAAATTCTCCGTAAGCCGCCTCATCGGCGCGCCTCCGGGATATGTAGGATACGAAGAAGGCGGGCAGCTCACCGAAAAAGTACGCCGCAAACCCTACTCCGTGATCCTGCTGGACGAGATCGAGAAAGCTCACCCGGATATCTACAACATCCTGCTGCAAGTGCTGGATGACGGTATCCTGACGGATGGCCTGGGCCGGAAAGTGGACTTCAAGAACACGCTCATCATCATGACCTCCAATATCGGTGTACGTCAGCTGAAAGACTTCGGTGCAGGGGTTGGTTTCACCACCAGTGCACGCGCCGTAAACGAAGAAGACAACACCAAGGCCGTGATCGAGAAAGCGCTGAAACGTACCTTCTCCCCCGAGTTCCTGAACAGGATCGATGATGTCATCATCTTCAACTCCCTGTCCAAAGAACATATCTATACCATCATAGATATCACCATGAAGGGAGTGCTGGTGCGCCTGCAGAACCTGGGCTTCAGCCTGGAACTGACAGAGGAGGCCAAAGGCTTCCTGGCCGAAAAAGGGTACGACCAGCAGTTCGGCGCCCGTCCGCTGCACCGCGCCATCCAGAAATACCTGGAAGATCCCCTGGCCGAAGAGATCCTCAATATGAACATTCATAACGGGGATATCCTCATCGCGGATCTCGACAAGGAGAATCAAAAACTCGTGTTCACCCTGAAGAACCCCTCCAGGAGCAAACCCGAAAAATCAGAAGCATAATTCACACTATTCATATAGTCGAAAGGCCACCCGAGACGGTGGCCTTTTTTGTTATGTTAACATCCTTCCCCGCGCCAAATAACTGAGAATCACCCCGCTCTGTTACCGGAATATTAAATAACCAAAAAACATTATAAATATTATGTATTAATCAAATTATATATGTAATATTGTATATGCATTATAGTCCTGCGAAATAAGACAGCTTGCAAGACAAAACATGGGGACAGGCGGGATCAATTTTGCAGACGCAAGAATGGAGCAAACCATAAACTGATAAACCTATATTTCAACCTATTCCTATGAGAAAATCGTTACGTATTGCCAGTATGGTACTGGCATCGCTGTTGTTCTTCTCTTACAACAGCCTGAAAGCACAGGTCAAGATCGGGGGGAATCCCGCGGTTGTTGATCCAAACGCCCTCCTTGAGCTGGAGAGCAACCGGAAAGGCTTTCTTCTTCCCCGTTTGAACAACGATGGTTTTGATGCCATAATTGCCGCCAATGCCACAGTGGGTATGGTGGTGTATTATACGGGCACCAACTACGACGGGGCGGGCCTTTATGTAAAGCAAACCACCGGTACCACTATAACAAGCTGGGCCAAGCTGGCCGGAGCGGACCTGGCGGACGGGACCTGGAAGATCGCCGGTAACACCGGTACCAATCCCGCTACGCAATTCATCGGTACGCTCGACAATCAGCCCGTAGTATTCCGGACCGATGCGGTGGAACGCTTCAGGATCTCTGCCACAGGGGAATTTTTGCTGGATAATACCGGCATTCCGGTAGATAACGCCGAGAACCAGGTGCTTTTGCTGGCTGCGGATGGCACGGTAAAACGGAAAACACTGAACCTGACCATGGTGGAGTCCCTGAGCGGCAAAACCGGTCCGGTTGACCTGAAAATACTGGCAGGCACCGGCTTTGAAGCGGAAGAAGTGGACCTGACCGTACCTGGCGAGATCACATTGAACCTGCCGGTAATGAGCGGCGGGGTGGCTACACAGCCATATGGTTTCATGCGCCTGGAAGACTGGGAAAAACTGAATCACCTGACCACCAGCGGTATCACCGTAGGCACCCTTGTAACAGACGAATCTCAGGGCGCTTCCGGTGCAAAGATCACTGCCGATGGAGACGGCGGTTACGAGATCGCATTGGGTGAGGCTACCGAGAATGTACCGGGGGTAGTAGGAACAGGAGTGCAATCTTTTGCGGGAGACAAGACCTTCACCGGCCTTACCACCTTCAGCAATAATGTGGCTATCGACAATGGTGTGGGTGGAGACCTGCTGGTGAGAGGCAAACTGAATATCGGTTACCCCACTTTGTATAATCCTGTACCCGCTCCTGCATCCTATAATCTGCTGGTGCAGGAAGGGCCAGCCGCAACGGAAGTAAAAAGGTTCAATCTCCCCTCCTGGAAACTGGATGGCGGCCTTGCCTCGGTGAATGGCGTTGTCGGAGCCGTAGCAGACGGCGAATTGACGCTCCTGGCGGGAACAACCGGTACCGAGCCGAATATCGTTCCGGACGCACTTGCCAATACCGTTACCATCAATATCCCTAACGCCGCTCCCGCCAATACCGCTGGTCTGGTAACGAATGCGGACCAGGAATTTGCCGGTAACAAACTCTTCGGCGGAAATGTGACCGTATCCGGTGGAAATGTAACCGTGAACAGCGCTACGGCCGGTAATTCCAACCTTAGCGTAAACGGTTCTATCGGCGTGAAGTTCCGCAGGCTGACCACCAATGGCAATATTGATGTGGATGATTACATGATCTTCGTTAAACCCACCGGCAGCACGGACGTTACGGTAACTTTACCTGATCCCGCAGGTTGCTCCGGCAGGGTGTACGTCATCAAAAGAGAAGCAAAGGCTTTCCCGATCGATGAACTGCAGGAAGATTTCAGCGTGATCGTTGCCACAATGGGCGGCACCGGCAAATTCCACGGTGAGAACACTACGCCGATCACTGTGCCCAATACTACACTCAACCTGATGTCTGACGGTACGAACTGGCAGATCATGAGCAGAGGATCAGGCTTATAATCTGATATGATGGAATGGGTGCAGGATAAACATCCATTCCATCACTATCAATTCAGCGAATCTTGTCTCTGAACCCTACGCTTAAAATTCTGATGAACAGATTGAATGGACATTTCAAAAAAGCATTTTTATTACCGGCATATCTGCTCTGCGCATTTTCTTCCGCTGCGCAATTGAAGATCGGCGGAGAATCCGCCGCTATCCGCGGAGATGCCGCACTGGAACTGGGTACCACACGAAAAGGCCTCTTGTTGCCGCGTGTCGGTAATGCGGCATTGAGTGCTTCCCCGCTGGACACTGCGGCCAATGGGATGTTGCTCTTCAATACCGGCACCAACAGCCTGATGGTGAAGAACGGCAGCGGTGCAGCCGGATGGAAACAGGTGGCCGATGCCTCCGCGCTGGATTATCTCTGGACGATGGCGGGCAATGCGAATGCAGATGATACGCATTTTCTCGGCACCGCCGGTATGCAGCCGCTTATATTCAAAACAAATCTTTCAGAGGCCATGCGCATAGATCCCGCAGGGAACATTGGCATCGGCACTTCATATCCCTCCTCCCGCCTTCATGTAAATGGATCACTGGCTACCAACCTCGTGATCGCTGCAACAGATTTCTCCGTTGCGGACTCCAACAGCGTGATCATCATGAACAATGCTGCGGACGCAACGCTTACACTCCAGTCCGCCGCCGCAAACCGCGGCCGCGCACTGGAAATTGTTTCGTATAACCTCGGTAAAATAATTTATGCCGGCGCTGATGTGAAAACACAGACAGGGGCCGGACAAACAGTATTGCTGCCCGGATACTCCGTCAGGATCGTAAGCGACGGAACGGACTGGGTGGTAACATCCCGTCAGCGGAATGGCCTGCCTATGTACCTGGCCACTGCACCGGGCACGGAAGAAGGAGAAGCACCCCGCGACTATGATGCTTTTGTGGACAAAGGCTCCGGCCTTTTCCTGACAGACGGCATCACCAATCCCGCTAACCCCATTCCCGGTGAAACGGCGGCGTTCAGCGCCACCTGGCAGGGAACGGGCGCCGCCAGCTTCGCGCAGCTGAATGTGAACGCGGGAAAGGCCTATTTCAGAAGCGGCGTCAACAGCAGTGTGGCTGCTTCGGTATGGAACAGGTTCCTCAGCATTCCCGCTGCGTCCCTGTTTTCCGTAGCAGATGATGGCGCGGACAATATTGTATTCCGGCACAGCGGTAATAACAGCATCAGTTTCAGCACCGGCAACACGGTACGGGCAACCATTACGGAAGCCGGTGAAACAAGGTTGAACCATGCTTTTTCACTCCCCATCGCGGTAGCGGGCACGAGTCCATACACAGCTACCGTTGACGATTATACGATAATAGTGACGCCCTCCGGCGGCACGGGGAATTTCGTGGTAACGCTGCCTGCGGCATCTGCCTGCAAGGGGCGGATATACATGGTGAAGCGCTTTGACGGCGCTTTTGCAAGACCCGTGGAGGTGGGGCCGGCAAGTGGGGACCGGATTGAGAACGGCGTTGCCGATGCTTCCTTTATGCTGGATGACGAAAACCTGCGTTGCTATACATTTCAATCTGATGGTACGGACAGATGGTACGTCATCAATATTCAATAAAAAGAGATCACCTGAAAAAGCTGTTTTCCATATTGCTGATCTTTTTCCTGCCGTTGGCCATATACGCGCAGCAGGGGCTGTATATCGCTCCCGGAACGCGTTTGCAGGTGACCGGGAATGAAGTGGTGAGCATTTTCGGCAATGTGTCCAATAACGGCGCATTCGGGTCATCCAATGTAGCGGTGATCAATTTTTTCGGAAAAACATGGAATAACGGAAATGGATCTACGTTGCCTGACGAAAGTGCGGATGGTTTCAGCGGAAAGGGCGGCTTGTTCCGTTTTTCCGGGGATAACCCTCTGTACGGCAACCTCGGTGCGCAGCAGCTTTTCGGCGGGTACAGCGTGGTGACGCGTACCGGCGCTACCTTCCCGAACTTTGAAGTGAACAACAGGCTGGGTATTCTTTTATCGGACCTCAGCGATGTGAAAGTGCGCAACAATCTCCATTTTACCACGGGGCATATTTTCCTGAACGGCTGGAACCTGGTGGTGGGAGACCGGCATCCGGGCACCATTACCGGTTACAGTGAACAGACCTTTGTGGTGACGGGCACCAATATCGCCGGAGGCTTCCTCTACCGTGAACAGGTGAATGCTGCGGCCGGTAAAGTTGTATTTCCGGTGGGTACCTCACCCTCCGCATATGCGCCGGCGGCCGTCGAATTTGGCGGTGCCGCGGATGACTTCAAGGTCAGGGCATTCGACAGCGTGTATCAGTTTGCCATATCCGGGCCGGCGAACAGACTGGATTTTACCAATAAGACCTGGAACATCGCCAGGGAACAGAATCTTGCAGGTGAGGCGAAAATAACCCTGCAGCATATGGATGCGGAAGAAGGGCCGGATTATGCGGATTACCGCAGTTCCAGCTACCTTTCCCGGTACATCAACAATGCCTGGGACTACCTGGAAACACCCGAGAATTTTCCTTTGCCCGGCAATCTAACGACAACGAATACACTCCGCAATGCCACGATGCATTACCGTGTTTTTGCCGGCATCAACAGCAATGAATATTTCGCAAAATCTTCCGTGGTCTACGGTCCATATGCACCGGCTGTTTTCATTGATTTCAATGCATGGCGCGTTTCCGCTAATTTTGCGCAGCTGGAATGGTACGTCAGCCGGGAGCTGAACAACGATCGCTTTGAAATAGAACGCCGTTTCGACAGGGATACAGGTTTCACGAAGGTGGGGGAACTGCCCAGCCAGGCGCCTGACGGCAACAGCAATATCCGGCTGGATTACCGTTATACCGATGCGAACAATTACGAAGGCTGGACCTATTACCGCATCCGTGCGGTGGCGAAGAACGGCCGGGAAAGTTATTCCAGGGTCAAAGCGGTGCCGCCATTCCTGACGGTGGACGTCTGGCCCAACCCGAACCGCGGCCAGTTCAACGTGCGGGTAAGGGGGGAACAGACGGATATGATCATGCAGGTCGTGAATATGGCAGGCCAGGTGATGAACCAGTATGCCATCCGGGGTGAGGCCAACATTCGTGTGGAAGGCCTTGCCAAAGGCTCCTATCTGCTGGTGTTCTATGACCGGCATTCAAGCCGCCTGATGTACACCCGGAAAGTGATCGTGATCGACCGCGGATAAGCCCGGCGCATTGCCGATTTCTCCTTGATTTTTACCGGAATTACGGCTACTTTTGCAGGAGCAATTGTTAAAACACCTGCATCTCTAAATTCCGGGGCTTGAAAAAGATCATCATTACGATAGACGGGTATTCTTCCTGTGGTAAAAGCACGCTGGCAAGGCAACTGGCGGGCCGGCTGAACTATCTGTACATAGATAGCGGCGCCATGTACCGTGCTATCACCCTTTATTTCATTCAGCAACAGGTAGACTGGAACAAGACGGATGCGGTGAACAATGCATTGAACAATATTCAGCTTGAATTTATATACAACCAGATATCCGGACAGAGCGATATGTTCCTGAACGGTGAAAATGTGGAACAGATGATCCGCGAAATGCTGGTGGCGGAAAAGGTGAGCGAAGTAGCCGCTATCCGTGAAGTGCGGGAGTTTGCCGTAGCCCAGCAGCAGAAAATGGGCGCCGGAAAAGGTATTGTGATGGATGGCAGGGATATCGGGACCGTTGTATTCCCCGATGCGGAACTGAAAATATTTATGACGGCAGATCCTGCAATCCGCGTGGAGCGCAGGTTTAAGGAGCTTTATCAGAAGAACAGGAATATCACATTGCATGAAGTGAAAGAGAACCTGGAGTTGCGTGATTATATCGATGCCAACAGGGAAGTAAGCCCTCTCCGGAAGGCAGAAGATGCTATTGTGCTGGATAACAGCCAGTTAACAACAGAAGAGCAGCTGCAACTGGTGATGCAGTGGGTAGAAGACGCAATCATGGCACATTCTTCCTGATTTTTTTTGCATTATAAAAAAAGTTATTACCTTTGGAACATCAGGGCGTTTTACCCCTGAACAAGTAATAATACCTCATCCTCAGAAATTCCTGAAAATTTAATGGTCTTGGCCCTGATTTCCGTTTACGGAACGTGAGTGATACATGCCAATATATCTTGGACCGACTAGAGACACATACCTGGAAAAGAACCTGAACTTTGTTGCCATCATTTGTAAAATGATAGAAGTTACCGGATAACGCTTTGCGGATCCCGTAACTTGTTATCGCAGCAAAGCGGTTCGCGTGACTGTCCAAATAATAAAGGCTTTTCGGCCATATCCGGAATGTATCCAGCAAAAGACCAGCTATTAACCGTCTATAAACGAACTACTATATAAATCAACAGCTTGTTCCTCAGGGAATTAGCTGCTTTTAAAACTAAATGTGGAATGCAGTCGCAAGACGGCTGGGTTTCATATTTTCAGTAGGTGTATTCGGTTAATAGGAAAGGGGCGAATTCTTTCGCCCCTTCGCTTTTCATCCTCCATGGCCCGT
Source organism: Chitinophaga sp. XS-30 (assembly GCF_008086345.1). NCBI lineage: Bacteria > Pseudomonadati > Bacteroidota > Chitinophagia > Chitinophagales > Chitinophagaceae > Chitinophaga > Chitinophaga sp. XS-30. The sequence goes on from NZ_CP043006.1 coordinate 2,115,669, forward strand.
TTTAATGAATAATCATTTAAAATTTCTACCTTGTGGGCACTGTTTCACCCTTTTACCATGTCTTTTAAAGGTCTCATTTTCATTGTGATCCTTCTCTCCGGCATGTGGATGCATGCATCCGCACAGGATTCCACATTGGTATTCAGAACGCTGGATTCCGTATTGTCCATGCGGGACGATACCGTGAAAGTCAACCGGCTCATGGCAAAGTCCAGGAACTTTTTCAGGTATTTCGACCGGCAGGGGCTGGAAAATCCCTTCCTCGGGGAAGCCATCGCTATATCCCACAAGATCCGTTACAGCAAAGGCTTGTCGGAAGCCTACAACGAACTCGGAACGGCCAAACGCAACAAATCCCAGTACATTCTTGCGGCAGATTACCACGAAAGGGCGCTCCGTTATGCGGAAGAGATACAGAACGACCGGCTCATGGCCATTTCCCTCAATAATATGGGCGTCGATTACCGCCGCCGGGATATGCTGCAGAAAGCCTTCGAGGTCCATTTCCGGGCACTGAAGACCGCCGAAAAGATCAACGACATCCGCAATATCACCATCGCCATCAATTCCATCGGCAACATCCAGCTGTCAGCCGGCAAATACGAAGACGCCATCGAAGAGTTTACCAAAAGCCTGAAACTGGAACAGGAAAGCAATAATGACCTGGGCGTGGCCATCAACCTCGGCAATCTCGGTTTTGCCTACGAGGGCCTCGGGCAGCTGGACAAAGCCATCGAATATTATAATAATTCCCTCGCGGTGAACCAGAAGATCGGGGACAACAAAGGCATCGCCATCTGTTATACCTGCCTTGGCACCGCTTACCAGAAGAAAAAAAATTACCCCCTGGCCATGCAGTACCTGCAAAAAGCGCTGGAGGCCAACGATAACAACCGGGTGGCGGACAAGATCCACCTGGCGGAGAGCTACCTGGCTATCGGGAGATTGCTGAATGAGGAAGGGAAACTGGAAGAAGGGCGCAAATATGTCCGCCAGTCCATCGACCTTGGCAAAAGCTGGGGCTTCAAATCCATTCTGCAGGAGGCCTACAAGGCCATGGGAGAGAACTTTCACCGTGCAGGCATGTACGACAGTTCTATCAGCAGTACAAATATCTCCCTGCTGTACAAGGATAGCCTGCTGGATGAAAAATCCATCACAGAATTCGCCCAGATGCAGGCCATGTACGATGTGCATCAGAAAGACAATCAGATCAAGCTTTTGCAACAGGAGCATGATATCAACCAGTTGCGTATCCGCCGCAACCTGGCGCTGGCCATTGCGCTGGCGGGTTTTCTTTTCATGCTGATCGTCGGCGGTTTCTTTTATATCCGCCACCGCAACCTGCAGGCCAACCGGCAAACGCTGCAGCTGGAACTGCGCTCCCTGCGCTCGCAGATGAACCCGCATTTTATTTTCAATTCGCTCAGCTCCATCCACCGTTATATCTGGAGCAATAACCAGGAAGAAGCCTCCGATTACCTGACCAAGTTCTCCAAACTGATGCGCATGATCCTGGACAACAGTCAGCATACTTTCATTCCCCTGAATAAAGAACTGGAATCATTGCGTCTGTACCTGGACCTGGAAGTGCTGCGCTGCAATAATATTTTCGATTACCGCATACAGCTGGCCGACGATATCAATGATGAAGAAGTGCTGATACCGCCCATGATCATCCAGCCTTATGTGGAGAACGCCATCTGGCACGGGCTCGTACACCGGAAAGAGAAAAAGGGCCGGCTGGATATTGCCGTTTCGCTGAACGGGAGAGTGCTGGAAGTGACCGTGACGGATAATGGCATCGGCCGGAAAATGGCGATGGAGATCAAAGAGAAAAAAGACCGCACCCATCATTCCATGGGCATGAAAGTAACGGAGGGGCGTATTGCCCTGATCCGGAAGATCAATAATACGAAAGACGCGAATGTGGAAGTGCGCGACCTTGAAGACCAGGTGGGGCAGGCAGCCGGCACCCAGGTCAGGATCATATTACCCGCAGAATTTTTGTTCTAAAAACCATATCACCGTATGAGCGAGATCAAAGCAATTATCGTGGATGATGAACAGCATTGCATTGATGCATTAAAGGCCATGTTGCAGAAAAAATGTCCGGAAGTAACCGTGCTGGCCGGCGTGAACAGTGTATCCGACGCCAGGCAGATCATTGACGAACTGCAGCCGGACCTGGTGTTCCTTGACGTGGAAATGCCTCATCAGAACGGGTTTGAACTATTGAAGCAATATGATAAAGTGGTATTTGACGTCATCTTTACCACCGCTTACGAACAATATGCGCTCAAAGCGATCAAGTTCAATGCGCTGGATTACCTGCTCAAACCCTTTAGTGTGCAGGACCTCCAGGAAGCCCTGCGCAAGTATCATGAGCGGCGTCTGAACAAACAGGATGCCGGTATCACCCCTATCGAAGCTTTTTTACAGAACATGAAAACGATGCAGCAGACGAACAAAAAGATCGCGCTGCCTACCATCAACGGACTGGTTTTCATGCCGGTACAGAATATTGTGCGTTGTGAATCCACCGGTAATTACACGAAGATATTTTTTACCGACCGGAAGCAATTGCTGGTGTCCAAGCCGCTGAAGGAATTTGAGGAGTTGCTGACGGATGTGGACTTTTTCAGGATCCACAACTCCCATCTGATCAATCTGCAACAGATGGAATCCTACATCCAGGGGGAAGGCGGGTTTGCGCTGATGAGCGATGGCACGCAGGTAGAAGTGTCCCGCAGACGCAAGGCGGACTTCCTCAAAAAGGCCATGCAATTTTGACCGTATCCAGATACCATCCCAATCGTGCCACTTATCGCCAATTGCATACCGGATATTAATTGGAGGTTGCAGTGCCTTTTCTTACATATTACTTTTGTATCACAATAGGAAAATATATTGTTTGTTAAAAAGATTTTCTCTGCATTACTAGCGTTTGATTAGCCCCAAAGAAAAAAGGCACCTTCAGGTGTCTTTTTTGTTTTTATGCTTCCGCGGAAAACGCTGGCGAGCAGCGGAACCTGGCACCTTCCGGTGTCTTTTTTGTTTTTATGGTTCGGGGAGAGCGCTGGCGAGCACCGGAAGCCGGCACCCTCCGGTGTCTTTTTTTACAACGATAGGAATTGATCACGAAAAGTTGGCGATAGCTTCTTCGGCCTTATGTTCCAGTCCATAGAAGGAAAGGAGTTTCCGGATGACGGATTCCACGATGGCGTCAGGGCAGGAGGCGCCGCTGGTAAGCAGGACGGTCACCGGTCCGTTTTCCGGTTTTTCCGGGAGGAATTGCCGGCTGTGCAGCTCCTGGTGGTGATGGAAGTCCCAATGCAGCAACTCGCTGGCGGACAGCAGTTTTTCTTCGGAGGAGATGAAATAGGTGGGCAGTTTTTCTTCGCAAAGCTCTACGAGGTGCGAGGTATTGGAGCTGTTATAGCCGCCCACCACGATCGCCAGGTCTGCCGGAGCATCCAGCATGCCGGTCACTGCCGTCTGATTGTCATTGGTGGCGTAGCAGAGCGTATCCCGGGTGTCCGCGAAACGTTCTGATACCTGGTCATCAGCCAGCTGGTAGCGTTGCTGGATGGCCTGACGGATATAATCTGCGATGGCCTGTGTTTCGGATGCCAGCATGGTGGTCTGGTTCACCACGCCCACCCTTTGCAGGTGGCGGGTAACGTCAAAACCCTCGGAATACTGGCCTTTGAATTCTTCATAAAACTGCTCCGCAGGCACTGTGCCGAGAATATAGGCAGCGAGGCGATGGGTTTCCGCCATGTCTTTCACCACTACGGTAGGAGTATGCTGGCGGCTGTGCGAGAAGGTGGCGCGGGTTTCTTCGTGTTTGGGCTTGCCATGCACGATCACGGTATAATCTTTTCCGGCGATCTGTTCCGCTTTGTTCCAGACCCTTTCCACAAACGGGCAGGTGGTATTGTACTGCAGCGGGGTGATGCCCAGCGCTTCCAGCTTTGCTTCGATCTCCAGCGTGGTGCCGAATGCCGGGATGATCACGATATCATCCGCATGCAGGGATTCCCAGGGGATCAGCTGCTTGCCGGAAGTATCCATGAGGAACTGCACGCCACGGGAAAGCAGGTCATTGTTGACCTGGGGGTTGTGGATCATTTCACTCAGCAGGAAGATCCGTTTCCCTTCATTTTCCTCCACCGTTCTGAAAGCGATCTCGATCGCGTTCTCCACACCATAGCAGAAACCGAAGTGCCGCGCCAGTTGTATGCGGATGGGCCCGAAATCCAGCAGGGTAGGCGTGAAATCCTTTTTCATGCGGTCCTGTTGCTTCCGGTATTGCTTGATAGCGGAGATCAGGGGGCTGCGGTATATGACGGGAACGTTAAATGTCTTCATGGTCTGGCAAAGATAGCAAGAATCTATTTTTCATCGCTGTACTTGCGCAGCCATTGCTTTTCATCCGCGGACAGGCTGTCGTACCCCTTTTCATTGATCTTGTCCAGCAACTCATCCAGCCGGGAGGCATGAAGATTTTCATTTTTGCGCACCACGCGGAGGGGTGATTTCTTCGGTTTGAATTTTTTCGGGGGGTGTTTGCTGCGGTCGAACAGGCCGGCTGTTGTCCTGAAGAGGGCGATCAGCGGAGCGCAGAGATCGGTACCGCTCCGGAGGGTGAGCACGTAGATATACCCGAAAGCGGCGCCGCCGAGGTGGGCCAGGATACCGCCTACATTTCCCTGCGGGATGAGGATGATATCGATCACGATCACGCCTACAGCTACCCATTTCAGTTTGATGGAGCCGAGGAACAGCAGCCCGATCTCCACATCCGGCATCAGCGTGGCGCTGGCCACCAGAAAGCACATCACGGCTGCCGATGCGCCTACCATCGGGCCTCCGAGGTAAGATGTCGGCGGGAATACGAGATAGGCGGCGAGATAAACAAGCGCACCGATGAGGCCGCTGAGGATGTAAAGGGGCAGCACCCGCTGGTTCCCCAGGGTAGTTCTGAACATATTGCCGAACCAGTACAGGTTGAGCATATTGAAGAAAATATGGAATATCCCCGCGTGCATGAACATATACGTCAGCAGGGTCCAGGGTTTGCGGAGGAGCAGATCCGGCTGCACATGCAGCTCCAGCTGGTACAGCAGGAAAGCATACACGGCCCCGAACATGCCTTTGCTGAGAAATGCCAGCAGGTAAAGGATTCCCATCACCACAAAAACGGTAATATTGACGAACATCAGGTGGTTTACACTGTTCTCCTGTTTCAGCCAGTACCGGATATCAGATTTGAAAGAAGTTCCGTTCATAGCGGCAAATTAAGTAAAATTGCTTTATCACAAAGGAAAGCAGTTGTGTGGATGATAATAAAATTTATATGTATCCTATTCATTTACACGCCCCGTATCGCTCAAATAAACTTGCCCGGAAGGGAATATCTCCGTATCTTTGCCTCCCTTAAAATACTTTACTTTAAAAGGAGGAAACAAAAATTGACAGAAAACAACATTACTAACGAACAAAACGCTGAACAACAGGCACCGGTAGCGGAAACTGCTACGGTCGAGACAGCGACAACAAATGCGCCTGTTGCCACCGCTCACGATGATTTCGACTGGAGCGTGGACAAACGTAACGTATCTTCTTATTCCAAAGAAGAGAAAGAAAAGTATGACCTGACTTACGACAGCACCTTCAAGGCTATCGAGGAGAATGGTCTGCTGACCGGTATTGTAGTTGGTCTGACCAACACAGACGTGGTACTGAACATCGGCTTCAAATCCGATGGCCTGATCTCCCTGAATGAGTTCCGCGATCTGCAGGGCCTGAAAGTGGGTGATGAGGTGGAAGTGCTGGTAGTAGAAAAGGAGGACCGCGACGGCAACCTTCACCTGAGCCGCAAGCAAGCACGTGCACAACGTGCCTGGGAGCGTATCGTTGAAGTGTACAAGACCGGCGAAGTGGTTACCGGTACGGTTACCAGCAAAACCAAAGGCGGCCTGATCGTGGATGTACATGGTATGGAAACCTTCCTGCCCGGTTCACAGATCGACGTTAAACCTGTTACCGATTACGATCAGTTTGTAGGTAAAACGATGGAATTCAAGGTGGTGAAAGTAAATGAAGCCATCCGCAACGCCGTAGTATCCCACAAGGCGCTGATCGAAAGCGATATCGAACAACAACGTGTGGATATCATCTCCAAACTGGAAAAAGGCCAGGTATTGGAAGGTACCATCAAGAACATTACAGACTTCGGTGCGTTCATCGATCTGGGTGGTCTCGACGGTCTGCTGTATATCACCGACATCAGCTGGGGCCGTATCTCTCACCCGAGCGAAGTGCTCCAGATGGATCAGAAGATCAATGTGGTGGTGCTGGACTTCGACGACGAGAAGAAACGTATCAGCCTTGGTTACAAGCAACTGACCCCGCATCCGTGGGATACCCTGCCTGCAACCATCACCGAAGGTGCAAAAGTGAAAGGCAAAGTAGTGAATATCGAAGATTACGGCGCATTCCTGGAAATCCTCCCCGGTGTGGAAGGCCTGGTGCACGTATCCGAGATCTCATGGGCTTCCACTCCGATCAACGCCAAGGAGTTCTTCAAACTGGGCGAAGAATACGAAGCAGTGGTTGTTACCCTGAGCAAAGACGAGCGTAAAATGAGCCTGTCTATCAAACAACTCACCGAAGACCCCTGGTCTACTATCGAAACCAAATTCCCGCTGGACAGCCGGCACAAAGGTATCGTGAAGAACATCACTCCTTATGGCGTATTCGTTGAGCTGGAAACCGGTATCGGCGGTATGATCCACATCTCCGACCTGAGCTGGATCAAACGTTTCAATCACCCGAGCGAGTACACGAAAGTGGGCAACGAGATTGAAGTAGTGATCCTGGGTATTGATAAAGACAACCGCAAACTGAGCCTCGGCCACAAACAAATCGAAGAAGATCCCTGGAACACTTTTGAAACGATCTTCCCCATCGGTTCCATCCATGAAGGTACCGTTGTGAAGAAAGATGAAAAAGGTGCTACCGTGCAGCTGCAATACGGCCTGGAAGCTTACGCTCCCGCCCGTCACCTGCGCACCGAGGATGAAAAACCGATCGCTGTTGAAGATGTGAAAGAATTCCAGATCATTGAATTCGACCGCAACGAAAAACGCATCCTGGTTTCTCACACCAAGGTTTGGGAACAAGTGAAAGCAGAAGAAAAAGATGCTGTCATTAAAGAGAAACGCGCTGATGCTGAAAAGACCCGCAAGACTGTGAAGAACATCCAGTCCAAGGTAGAGAAAGCAACCCTGGGCGACCTGGGCGCGCTGGCCGAACTGAGAGAAAAACTGAAACAATCCGAAGGCGGTGAAGAAAAGAAAGGTGAATAAGTAAGCCCGATTGTTTTAAAGGATAAAGGTCCCCTGGCAAGCGCCAGGGGATTTTTTTTATGCGCAAAGGGGCAGCGGCATCCGGTGCTCAGCAAAGCTGCCCACATTCCGGATGCGGTAACAAGGAGGCTGGCCGCATTAAAGGTGCAGGAAAGAAGGATGGGGTAAACATATGCATTACAGCTTTTCCAGCAGCATATCGTTAAACTCCAGCAGGGAGCCTAACTGCATATCCGCCAGCCCGAAGCGCTTGTCATTCCGCTTGTGCGCTTCCGGTACCACCACCACTTTCATGCGCGCAGCCTTGGCGGCCGTCATGCCCGTTACAGAGTCTTCGAATGCGAGGCAGGAAAGCGGGTCGCTGTCCAGCTCCCGTGCGCAGGCCAGGTACACGGCCGGATGGGGCTTCCCATAGGGTTCGAACTCCGCGGAAATAACCGCATCAAAGGATTCGCGGATACCCAGGTGGTTCAATGCCGACTGGATAAGCTGCATGGGAGAGGAGGAGGCGAGGCCCATTTTGAAGTTCCGCTGCCGGAAGAAATCCAGGATATACTGCAGGCCTTCCATTGGCTGCCCTTCCCGGAGGATCTTGCCGGTGACGTTTTCGATGATCTCGGCGGTGACCTGCTCCGGCGTTTTGCTGTTCCATTTAAAATAGTTGTGCCAGTAGCTGACCACTTCTTTGGTGCGGAGACCGGTGGTGAGGTGCGTCAGTTCGGAGCTCAGTTCCACGCCAACGGAGGAGAAAACTTCCTGCATGGCGATACCCCAGAGCGGCTCCGAATCGATCAGCAGCCCGTCCATATCAAAAATCACCGTATTGATCATAGTTGTTCTTTTTGCTGTTTTGCGCCGCAAAGGTAAGCAGAAAAGGGGAATGCCCCGGTATTCGACGGCATGTCCACCGAACCAGGGCTGTCTGCATTGCATCTTGATGACGGAGTCTGATGATATGGCCCGTGACAAGCTGACGCCCCACCGCATATACCCGGATATCTTGCTGTTTAGGCTTTAAATCCCCCTTTCTTTGAATATTTTCTAATTTACCCCCCTCTTTTTTAGTGAAAAAAGTTTTGTGGTTACGCATCGGGTATCTACCTTTGTATTACTCTACAAAATCTATAGGATTATGGGTTATAAGATATCGATAGGAATGAACATGTGCAAATGCTGTCGGGACCGCTCGGCAGACTAGGGGGATTCTATATATGAAACTGTTTTCAGCAATCATACAATGAAGGCCTCCGGATGCAAACGGAGGTTTTGTTTTTACAGGCATCTGCCGGAAGTTATGAATACCAATTAATCACGAGCAACTTATTTATCATGCAAAGCTTCAGAACCGAACTGGAAAATCCGATAGTAGAAAGGGACATCATTGAACTGGAACAAAAGATCAGGCTGTTTCGCGAAGGCAAAATGCCGGAAGAGAAATTCCGCAGCCTCCGGCTGGCGCGTGGTGTTTACGGGCAACGCCAGCAGGGTGTTCAGATGGTGCGTATCAAACTGCCTTACGGCAAAATGACGCTGCAGCAGTGGATCCGCATCTCCGATATCTCGGATGAGTATTCTACGGGGAACCTGCACCTGACCACCCGTCAGGATATCCAGATCCACTTCGTGTCGCTGGACAGAACGCCCGAACTCTGGGCGAAGCTGGAACAGGACGATATCACCCTTCGGGAAGCCTGCGGGAATACCGTCCGTAATATCACCGGATCTGACGCTGCGGGCATCGACCCGAATGAGCCCTTCGACGTAACACCATACGCGGACGCGGCCTTCCGGTATTTCCTGCGTAACCCCATCTGCCAGGATATGGGCCGCAAATTCAAAATGTCCTTTTCCTCCAGTGAAAAAGACACGGCGTTTGCCTTCATGCACGATATTGGCGTGATACCTAAAGTGCGGGTGGTGGAAGGAAAGGAGATCAGGGGCTTCAAGGTAATGGTGGGCGGCGGTCTCGGAGCGCAGCCCTATCTGGCGAAAACGGCATTCGAGTTCCTGGAGGAAGATCAGCTGATCCCCTACATTGAAAGTGTGCTGCGGGTGTTCGACCGCCACGGCGAACGGTCCAGCCGCCATAAAGCGCGCATGAAGTTCCTGATCCAGAAAATAGGGATGGAAGAATTTACGCGCCTTGTGCAAGAAGAATACAAGGCTATCAAATCCAAAATAGTACCGGTGGACCATGCGTCCTGGCAGGAGGCGGCCGCACCGGCTGCGGATGCGCAGCTGCCGGCATATGAGGTGAAAGATCAGCAGCAATACGAAGCCTGGAAGAAAACGAACACTTTTGAACAGAAGCAGAAAGGCTTTTACGCGGCATATGTTCGCGTACCGCTGGGTAACATCAGCTCCGTTACTTCCCGCTCCCTGGTGGAAAAACTGCGGTTGGTGATTGCGGATGACGTGCGCATTACGGTGAACCAGGGCCTGCTGTTGAAATATATCCGCCCGGAGTATCTGCCGTACGTTTACAGCGTACTGGCGGAGGCCAAACTGCATGCACCGGGTTTTGACAGCATTGCGGACATCACGGCCTGCCCGGGTACGGATACCTGCAACCTGGGTATCTCCAGCAGCACCGGTATTGCCGCTGCCCTGGAAAATGTGATACATGATGAATTTCCGGACCTGATCTACAACAATGATATCAAGATCAAGATCAGCGGCTGTATGAACTCCTGCGGCCAGCACGGTATGGCCAATATCGGCTTCCATGGTTCTTCCCTGAAGAGCGCGGGTAAAGTATTGCCGGCCCTGCAGGTATTGCTGGGCGGTGGTGTGCTGGGCGATGGCGCGGGCCGTGTGGCGGACAAGGTGCTGAAAGTGCCGAGCCGCCGGGGACCTGATGTGCTGCGCACCCTGCTGCATAACTATGAAAGCAATGCCCTGCCGAACGAATTGTTCAACGACTATTATGACCGCCAGGGGGAAAAATATTTCTACGATCTGCTGAAACCGCTGGCTGACCTGAGCGCGGTGAAGGATGGTGATTTTATCGACTGGGGCCAGGCGGAGACCTTCAGCACCGCGATCGGTGTGGGAGAGTGCGCCAGTGTGATCATCGATCTGATCGCCACCCTGCTGTTCGAAGCGGAAGAAAAGCTGGAATGGGCGGCGCAATCCTTTGCCAATAACGCATGGGCCGACGGCATCTACCATACTTACGCCTGTATGATCCAGACCGCCAAATCCATCCTGCTGGATGAAAACGTGAACTGCAACACGCAGCATGGTATCATCAATGATTTCGACAAGCACTTTGTGGCAACGGGCCGTTTCCAGATGGAGAGTTTCCGTGACCTGGTGCTGCAGATCAATCAGCACGAACCGACAGAAAGTTTTGCCAAGCAATATTTCCAGCAGGCAAAAGCATTTTACGACAGGGCACAGCAGTACCGCCTGGAGAAACAGGCTGCTGGTGTGAATGCCTGACCAAACCAACCACTTAAACTGAACGATCATGCAAGTAATCCAACCGAAAGTGACGCTGGTAGGCGCGGGTCCAGGTGACCCGGAGCTGATCACTGTAAAAGGCCTGAAGGCGATCCAGAACGCCCGGGTGATCCTGTACGATGCTTTATCGAACAACGAATTGCTGGACCATGCGCCGCAGAACTGCCTCCGGCGTTTTGTAGGCAAGCGTGCCGGTATGCATGTGTACACCCAGGCGGAGATCAACCGCATGATCGTGACGTATGCGCTGACCTATGGCAGCGTGGTGCGCCTCAAGGGTGGTGATTCCTTTGTGTTCGGCCGCGGACAGGAGGAAGTAGCTGCCGCAGCGCAATATGGTATTGAAACCGAAGTGATCCCGGGCATCAGCAGCGCTATTTCTGTGCCGGGGGTGAACAATATTCCGGTAACGGCGCGGAACGTGAGCGAGGGTTTTTGGGTGATCACGGGCACTACGCAGGACGGAAAGCTGTCCCGCGACCTGGAATTTGCCATACAGGCGGATACCACCGTGGTGATCCTGATGGGGATGAGCAAACTGGACGAGATCGCCGCGATCTACTCCCGTCACGGGCGCGGTCAGGTTCCGGCTGCCATTATTCAGAACGGTACGCTGCCAACGCAGAAGATCGGAGTGGGGGTAGCGGAAGACCTGGGCAATATTGCCCGGGAACAGGGGTTGCGCAACCCGGCCATCATCGTGATCGGTGAAGTGGTGCGCTTCCACGAGGCTTTCCAGGACCTGCAGAGCAGGCTGGCGGAGAACTACCGGCTTGCAGTATAAAAAAGTATTACGAAGAGAAAGACTTTTTTCGGAAATGAGCGGGGAGCGCCACTCCCTGCGCTGAACAAAACAGATTTCCGGGAAGCGTTTTTCTCTTCGTATTTTTATAGGGCCTCAAATCGCATTTTTATGGAACAGAATCATTTATTTCCTGTGTTTTTCAAGCTCGAGCAGCTGCAGATGCTGGTCGTCGGAGGGGGGAATGTAGGGCATGAGAAGGTGAACGCCATCCTGCAGAACTGTCCCGCTGCGCGGGTAACCGTGGTGGCTACCTGGTTTGCGCCGGAACTGGAAGCGCTGGCGGCGGGGTTTCCGAATGTAACGCTGGTGCAGAAGGCCTTTTCCTGCGGGGATATCTTCGGGAAAGACCTGGTCATCGCCGCTACGGCGGACAAGGAACTGAATGCGTGCATCTGGGAAAAGGCGAAAGCGGGCAAGGTATTGATCAATGTGGCGGACACGCCGGCCTTGTGCGATTTTTACCTCGGCTCTGTCGTGCAAAAGGGCAGTCTCAAGATAGCGATCTCCACCAATGGCAAATCGCCCACTATTGCCAAGCGTTTGAGGGAGGTGCTGCAGGATGCGATCCCCGAAACCCTGGAAGCCGTTCTGAACAACCTGGGCGCCATCCGGGAAAGGTTGAAAGGCGACTTTGCGGATAAGGTGAAAAAGCTGAATGAGCTGACGAGTGTGCTGGTGGGAAAGGGGAGCTGATGGTCAACCGTCGATCTCCCCGGCAAAGAGGGCTTTCAGCTCGCCGGCGTCGGCGGGTTTCATTTTGCCGCTCAGGATGAGGCGGAGCTGCCGCCTTCTGAGGGCGCCATCGAACAATTTCTTTTCTTCTTCTGATTCTGCGATGATTGCCGGAACGGGGCGGGCCTTGCCATTGGGGTCCAGGGCCACGAAGGTCATAAATGCCTCGTTGGATTTGTAACGGTATTGCAGCACGGGATCTTCTCCCCATACCCGCATATGCACCTCGATAGAAGTGGTGAACGCCCGGGTGACCTTGGCCTCGATATGTACCACATTGCCCAGCCGGATAGGCGTCTCAAAGGAAATATTGTCGACAGACGCGGTTACGACCGGAGCGGCGCAGTGTTTCATGCAGGCGAGCGCAGCGGCAATATCCATCCAGTACATTAATCTTCCCCCCATCAGGTTGCCAAAAGTATTGGTGTCGTTCGGGAGCACCAGTTCCGTCATATTGATGAGGGATTCATGGGCCGTTTTGGGCGATAAGGTCATATTTCTTTGTTTCAGCTTTAATTCAGCAGGCAAAATTACGGGAATGCCACGAGAATTCCCGGTGCGCCGGGAAAAACGGCCGCTGCTTTACGGGAAAATGAAAGTCGCTGTGGTAAAGGGTTTGAGGTCACCCGGGAATGCCATCCGGAAAAATAGACTTGGGAGCGAGGCAAATTTGTGTAACTTTGCATGACCTTACGGAAGTAAATTACTTGACAGGATACACCAAATTTAGTCCGGCAGCACTTCCTCTTTAGGTCAAGTAAATTTCTGGGAACTTAGTTTTTATGGCAAAATATATCTTCGTTACGGGAGGTGTTACTTCCTCATTGGGTAAAGGAATTATAGCAGCGTCCCTCGCTAAACTATTGCAGGCACGAGGCTTCAGAGTGACAATTCAGAAGTTTGATCCGTACATCAATGTGGATCCGGGAACACTAAACCCCTATGAACACGGGGAATGTTATGTAACCGAAGATGGCGCCGAAACAGACCTGGATCTGGGCCATTATGAGCGTTTCCTCAATACCCCTACTTCACAGGCCAACAACGTGACCACCGGCCGTATCTATCAGACTGTCATCAACAAGGAGCGTGAAGGCGCTTACCTTGGGAAAACCGTACAGGTGATCCCGCATATTACAGACGAGATCAAGCGCCGCATCCTCCTGCTGGGAAAGGACGGCAAGTATGATATCATTATCACGGAGCTGGGCGGTACCGTGGGTGACATCGAATCCCTCCCTTACATTGAAGCGGTACGCCAGCTGCAGTGGGAACTGGGTGAAGAGGATTGCCTGGTGGTGCACCTCACCCTCATTCCTTACCTGCGTGCGGCAAAAGAGCTGAAAACCAAACCCACACAGCATTCTGTGAGATTGCTGAGTGAGAATGGCGTACATCCGGATATCATCGTCTGCCGTACGGAAGAGCCGATGTACCGCGAACTGAAGAAAAAGATCGCATTGTTCTGTAATGTACAGGTAGATGCGGTGATAGAAGCGAATGACGTGGGCACCATCTATGAAGTGCCGCTGGAAATGATGCGGGAGAAGCTGGATGTGATCTGCCTGAAAAAGCTTAACCTGCCCATCGAAAAGGAACCTGAGCTGGTGAAATGGCGGGAGTTCCTGGACAAGCTGAAATATCCGAAAACAAAAGTAACGATCGGCCTTATCGGCAAATACGTGGAATTGCAGGATGCCTATAAATCCATCCTGGAATCCTTTATACATGCCGGTGCGGTGAACGAATGCAAAGTGATCGTACAGAATATTCATTCCGAGCATATTACGCCTGAAAACGTCTGCGAAAAACTGAAGAACCTCGATGGCCTGCTGGTTGCGCCAGGCTTCGGTCACCGTGGCATTGAAGGCAAGATCACGGCTATCCAGTACGCCCGGGAAAATAACCTGCCGTTCTTCGGCATCTGCCTGGGCATGCAAATGGCCGTTGTAGAATACGCCCGCAATGTGCTCGGCCTGCGGGAAGCCCATTCTACCGAAATGAATCCCGAAACCCCTTACCCGGTGATCAGCCTCATGGAGGAGCAAAAAAAGGTCACCAAAAAAGGAGGGACCATGCGCCTGGGCGCCTATACCTGCGACCTGAAGCCCGGTTCGCAAGCCTCGGCCATATACGGCGGCGCCAGCACCATCAGCGAACGCCACCGCCATCGTTATGAATTCAATAACGACTTCCTGGACCAGATGGAACAGGGCGGCCTGACCGCTTCCGGGAAAAACCCGGAAACCGGACTGGTGGAAATGATCGAACTGCCCACCCATCCCTTCTTTATCGGAGGCCAGTTCCACCCGGAGCTGAAAAGCACCGTGGAAAGTCCCGCTCCCATCTTCGTCAGCTTCATTCATGCCGCCAAGAACTTTGCTGAAAGCAGGAACGGCAAGACCCGCCAGGCGGAAGAGAAAGTGGTACATGATTAGAAATACTTATGCATAACATGGAATTTCTGCCAGGAGGGACCTTCTGTTTGGTGATTATCAATAACTTAGCCACCAGATAGAACTTTTCGGTTTCGTCTGGCAGAAATCGTACATCATTCTGCCTTATATATTACCTTTGCTCCTTAAATTTTAATTTTCGACATGGATAGAAACTCGGTCATTGGTTTTGTACTGTTAGGAGCTTTGCTGATCGGATATATTTTCTGGAATCAAAAGACGACTACGGAAGCAAGACTGGAAAAAGCCCGTCAGGATTCCATTGCCAACCTGAACAAGCCGAAGGACCAGCAGGTCAGAACAGATACGGCTTCCTCCCCTGTACCGGATTCAGCCCGCCTGAGCACCGAATATGGTTCATTTGCCGCCGCCGCCATCGGCGCGGAGCAGACCCAGGTGCTGGAAAACGAGTTGCTCAGGATCGTATTGACCAACAAAGGCGGTGAGCCAAAGACCATCGAGCTGAAGGAATTCAAGACCTCGGAAGGCCAGCCGCTTTTCCTCCAGTCCGGTTCCTTTAACAGAACAGGTCTGAAAATACCGTTGAACAATAACCAGGAACTGAATACCTCTGATGTTTTCTTTACACCCGGCAACATCCAGGAAGGCGGGGATGGCAGCAAAACGGTCAGCTACCGCCTGACTACCGATCAGCCCGGGCAGTACCTGGAATATGTTTATACCATCAAACCCGGCAGCTACCTGGTGGATTTTACCATCAATATGGTCGGGTTGCAGAACACCTTGCCCAAGGGCAATATCAGCCTGCAATGGAACAGCCAGGCCAACCGCCAGGAGCATGACATGAACCAGGAGCGCCTCAATAACCAGGTGCATTACCGTTTCGCGGATAAGGAGCATGATTATTTCACCCTGCAGAACCGTTCCCAGGAAAAGCTGGAAAGGCCGCTGCAATGGGTGAGCTTCAAGCAGCAGTTCTTCAATATCACCATGCTGGCCCGAAAAGAGAACTTCGCCAGCGCGGAGATCAACACCAAAGTGCCGGAAAGCGGCAACATCGTTGGGCAGAACATGACCACCCTGGCCATCCCCTACAACGGTGCCGCAGCTTATAGCTTCCCGATGGAAGTGTATTACGGTCCCAACCACTACAAAACACTGAAAGCAATGGATATCGAGCTGGAAAAGATCATCCCGCTCGGCACCGGCATCTTTGCTTTTGTAAAATATGTCAACAAGTGGATCATCATCCCGGTGTTCAACTTCCTGGGCGGACTGACCAGCAATTATGGCCTCATCATCCTGCTGCTCACCATTTTCATCCGCCTGATCATCGCTCCTTTCACCTACCAGAGTTATGTTTCGGCTGCCAAGATGAAAGTGCTGAAGCCGGAACTGGATGAATTGCGCGCGAAACACAAAGATGATCAGCAGGCATTTGGCATGGAGCAGATGAAACTCTTCCGCAGCGCCGGTGTGAACCCGCTGGGAGGTTGTTTGCCCGCGCTTTTGCAGCTGCCGATCCTCGTGGCGATGTACTCTTTCTTCCCCTCTTCCATTGAGCTGCGGCAGGAAAGTTTCCTGTGGGCGAAAGACCTTTCCACCTACGATTCCATCTACAACTTCGGTTTTACCATACCGCTGTACGGCGATCACATCAGTTTATTCACCATCCTGATGACACTGACCAGCCTTGTGCTCGCATTCTACAATCGCGGTATGACGGACCAGAGCAATCCCGTGATGAAATACATGCCATATGTATTCCCCGTGATGCTGCTCGGTATCTTTAACAGCATGGCCGCGGCGCTGACCTATTATTACTTCCTGAGTAATGTGATCAGTATCCTGCTGCAGTGGGTGATCCAGACGTTCATCATCAACCACGACAAGATCCATGCGAAGATCCAGGCGAACAAGCTGAAGCCTGCCAAAACATCCAAGTGGGGAGAACGGCTTGCGGAGATGCAGAAGCGGCAGCAGGAAATGCAGAAACAACAACAGAAAAAGAAATAAACAAAAAGGCTCCACCCAAAATGGAGCCTTTGCTTTTGCAGGACATGAGAAGGATATTTTTAGCGACATTATTACTGGCCGGGCTTTCCGGTTATGCACAGGATTATCTGCCTTCCGCAACACGCATTACGCAGACGGTGAACTACCTGGCGTCAGACAGGTTGAAAGGGCGCGGCACCGGAGAGAAAGGGGGAGAAAAAGCGGCCCGGTACGTAAAGCAGCAATTCGCAAAGATCGGGCTGGTGCCGGGTAACCACGACATGTGGTTCCAGGATTTTACATTCGACCGGGGCAAACATACCGGTCTGAAAAGCAGGAATGTGATCGGGTATCTCGATAACGGGGCCGCATATACGATCGTTATCGGTGCGCATTACGATCATCTCGGCCGCGGCGGTCTCTTCGATGGCAAATACCCGGTAGGGCAGATACACAACGGTGCGGACGATAACGCTTCCGGTGTGGCCGGATTGCTGGAACTGGCGCGGTATTATACAGAGAACAGCGAACGGGAGAACTTCAATTTCATGTTCATCGCCTTCGGCGGGGAAGAGCTGGGATTGCAGGGATCGAAATACTATGTGAAGCACCCCGTGGATTCACTGGCCAATATTCATTTCATGCTGAACATGGATATGATCGGCCGTTACAATCCGGAGCGCGGAGTGGGCATTGGCGGATACGGCACGGCGGAGGAATGGCCGGCAATATTCAAGGGAGTGACCGGCGATGTGAAATTCTTCACCGATGCTGCAGGTAAAGGCGGCTCGGACCATCACAGTTTTTATATGGCCGGAGTGCCGGTGCTGTTCCTGCATACGGGCGGGCACGATGATTATCACAAGCCTACTGACGATGTGCCGAAGCTGGAAGCAGTGGCGGAAGCCGGAATACTGCGTATTGCGATCGAATTGATCAACCGGGCCATGGGGTATCAGAAACTGAATTATGCGGAGGTGAAATAATACCGTCTGAATAAAAAAACGAGGTGGATCATATGACCCACCTCGTTTTTTTATTTTAGTTATTTTTGATCGGCTTGGGCATCAGTGCTTTCGGGTTTCTTTCCTTTTCATCCTCTTTTTTCTTCTCTTTCCCTTTCTGCGTATCCTTTGCCGGTGGCGTTGTTTCCTGAACCGGTTCGCCGTAGTCTCTCAGATCGATCGTTTCATAGTCGCTGGCAGCGCCATTGCCCACATCCTCTGCTTCAGCGCCCGGTTGTACGTTGGATTCGTAATTAAAGTACAGATCGTTGCGCAAATTGGCGGGGATGGGGAAAGTGGATTTCGGGTCGATGCCCAGTGTTTTGTCCGCATACACTTTCTGCATGAAGAGCGCCCAGATGGGCAGGCCGGTATTGGCGCCCTGTCCCATTGCGGTGGTGTTGAAGCGGAGGTAGTTGTTCTCGCAACCTACCCATGAGCCTGCCAGTATCTGCGGAGTGTAACCAATAAACCAGCCATCCGTATTATCGTTGGTAGTACCGGTTTTGCCGCCTATTTCACCGGGGATATTGTAACGGAAGCGCAGGCGTGCGCCGGTACCGCCGCTTTGCGTAACGCCTTCCATCATTTTCACCATGGTGTAGGAATCATTTTCACTGATCACTTCCCTTTTTTCCGGTACGAAGGTTTCCAGGATGTTGCCGTTGCGGTCTTCAATACGGGTGATGTATATCGGTTTGGTGATGACGCCGCGGGCGGGGAACATGGTGTAGGCGCGCAGCATATCGTATAACGAAAGTTCGGAAGTACCCAGCGCAATGGAGGGGTAGGGATCGATCTTTTTGGAGAAGCCGATCTTGCTGTTGGCAAAGTCCGCGAATGCTTTGGCGGTCATCTGCTTGATAAGATAGGCGCTGACCAGGTTGAGCGATTTGGCGAGGGCGCCGGCCATGGAAATGGAACCGCCTACGCTGCCTTCGGAGTTGCGGCTGAGCGTCCAGTTACCTATGGTCACCGGTTCGTTGGGTAACATGGTATTGGGGCCGATGCCGTTCATCAGTGCAAAGCAGTAGAGGAAGGGTTTGAAAGTAGACCCTACCTGGCGTTGTGTTCTGATAACGTGATCATTCTTGAAATAGCGGAAATCGGGACCGCCTACCCAGGCTTTGACTTCCCCGCTTTCAGGGTCCATCGCCATAAATCCGGCCTGCAATACGGCGCGGGAATAGCGGATGGAGTCCATTGGCGTCATCACAGTATCGATCTCGTTCATTTCAGGATCGGTAAAACTGCGCCATGCGAACACCTGCATTTTGGTGGGGGTATTGAAAGCTTTTTCAATATCCTCATCGGATGCTTCATCTTCCTTCATTTGCCGGTAACGCTCTGAATCTTTCATGAACCGGTTCAGATCGGACTGGCGTTTGTCCCACACCTTGCCGGATTTGATGTTGGATTGCGCGTAGAAGGATTTTTGCAGGTCCTTCAGGTGCCTGGCTACCGCTTGTTCGGCATATATCTGCATGCGCGGGTTGATGGTGGTGTAGATCTTCAGCCCGTCCCGGTACAGATTATATTCCGTACCATCGGCTTTTTTATGGTCCTTGCACCAGGCTTTCAGTTCACCGCGCAGCACTTCCCGGAAATAGGGTGCCAGGCCTTTGTTATGATCGAGTTTATTATATCTTAAAACGATGGGTTTGTTTTTGGCGGCATCGCCTTCGGCGCGGGTGATATATCCTTCATCCACCATATTCTCGATCACGGTATTGCGCCGGTCGCGGGACATCTGGGGATTTCTCCGCGGATTGTATTGGGTAACGCCTTTGAGCATGCCCACCAGCACGGCGGCCTCTTCGATGCTGAGGCGGCTGGGTTCTTTGCTGAAGAAGGTCCTTGCCCCGTTCTCGATACCGTACACATTGTCGCCGAACGCCACTGTGTTCAGATACAACGTCAGTATCTCTTCCTTGGTAAAATTCCTTTCCAGTTTAATGGCGATCACCCATTCGGAGAGCTTCTGGAATGCGCGTACGAAGGTGTTGCGGGAGCGTTGTTTGCCCTCTCCGTCCTGCTGCAGGTTCAGGGCCAGCTGCTGGGAAATGGTGCTGGAACCGCGTTTTTTCCCGACCATGAGATAGAACGGGATGGCCAGGGTGCCTTTGGCATCGATGCCTGAATGATCGTAGAAGCGGCGGTCTTCCGTAGCCAGCAGGGCATTGATCACATTTTTGGAAATATCTTTATAATCAATATTTGAACGGTCTACCTGCAAATATTTGCCCATGATGGTGCCATCTTCCGCATACACGGTAGAAGCCAGGGCGGTACGGGGATTTTCCAACTCCTCAATACTGGGCATATGCCCGATAATGCGGAGATTGATCAGGAGGATAAGGACCAGAAAGAGGGTTACCCCTCCGCCGAACACTATCCACAATAACTTTACGGATTTTTTCATCAGTATATTTTTCTAAACAGTCTGCTGCTAAATTATCTAAAATTGCCGGTATTTCCGGTACTGGGCGTGCTTCACCCGTCAGCAGCCATTTTTATCGCAAATATTATTCCGTTATGTAGTTGTTATCAAAGAATTTGCGGTAGCCGGTGAGATCTTTGGTATTATTTAACAGAATGAAATTGTCCCGGGAAATGATAAAGAATTTATACTCAGTGGGTTTTATTCTTGGAATAATTACAGTCGATGCCGCTTTGGATATTTCATCGAAGTAATTCAGTGCGATTTCCTCTGACGGGAACAGCCGGAAAATGACCATGATGTCCGTTGGTGTCAGCGCGAAGCTGCTGGTTTCCACCTTGTCTGCTGCATGTTTCTCCGCATTGTATTTGGAGAATTGTGCCAGCGCTTCATCCAGCAGTACTTTGGACACCCGGTCGAAATACATGACCACAAAATGCGGGATGGCGGCCTTCTCATCGCCCAGTTTGTACGGCGTTACCGGCGGTGGCGGCGGGGGAGGAGGCGTTACGGCGATGGCGGCGGAATCTCCCGGTGCTTTCAGGGCATTGCCGGCGGAGTCTGTAGCTGGTTTGTTTGCCGCTATGGCCGCGGAATCCGGCACCGGCTGCAAGGTCTGCTGTTGCCGCTGCCAGGGGTAACGGATGGACACGTTCTCATCGATCCGTGTTACGGATGTATTATCCCTGGCTACTTCCAGGTTGCCGAGGTAGTCCACGATCTGCTGTTTGTTGTTCAGCACGTTCCGGATGGCTGTAGCCTGAGCGAGTATGGCATCTTCTCCGGGATATTTTTTAATGACAGCCTCAATAGCGGCTTTGCCTTCTTCTTCGGTGCCTGTTTTGATAATGGTCATGGCCTCCAGCAGATCGAAGCGCGGCTGCATGGAGGTGAAGCCGAACACGGAGTCCGCCATGTGTTTCAGGGTAAATACGGTATCGTAGCGGCCGGTAAGGTAGGCCATGTAAGCGGAGTCGTAAACGGCGCTGACCGCATTCCTTTTTTCCACGCTTTCATCTTTGGGTGAGCCATGCAGCAGGATGCCGGCGAAGTTGCTGTTGGCAAACCTGGTCAGCAGCATCTGCTTGTAATGTGCGGCTTCGCGGGTATGGCTGAGCTTGTCATGCCACACATACAGGGAGTACACCACTTCCGCCTGGCGCGGGTTGTCCGGAAAGCGGTCCAGCAGCGTATCGTAGGCGGCGATGGCCTCGCGTGGATTATCCAGCTTGTCGTGGTACAGTTTGCCCAGATCGAACCAGGCATCCATTTGCCTGTTGCGGGAAACTTCAAGTTTTTCCGGGGTAACGGGCAGGTTCACTGCCAGTGTGGCAACGTTGATGCTATCGGCAGGCAGGCGGTCGATGGCGGTTGCCAGATCTTCCGGTGCGGTTTCTTCGGTGGCTGCGGGTTGGCCGGGTACCTGGCCGATGGGGGCTCCCTGGCTTCTGCGCCAGTCGTCCGTCAGCTGGCGGCTGCCCCAGCGGCGCCTGAATTCGGAGTAGCCGGTGGATTTGCTGGCGGCATTATAAAAATACCATTGGCCTCCTTCGTCTTTGCCGGCCATGGAAAAAGGGTCGCCGGAGGGATTATTGTTCAGTGTCCGGGATGACCTGTTCTCGTTCCTGCGGCCTTTTGCCGGCGGCGCTTTTGCGGTGCGCAGTGCGGTGACCTGCCGGGCCAGCAGGGAATCGCGTTCCGCCGGGGGGAGCGCGGCGATCCGCTGCAGGCTGTCTTCCTGGCGGATCAGCGCTATGGCGGCGGCTACTTCCGTGAGCACTTCCTTGCGGGTGTTGACCAGCTCCGCGTCCTCAAACTCCGGTCCCATAATGGCCGCCGTGCTGTCGTAATACTGCTGGGCGGTCAGGTAATCTTTGCGGAAATAGTGGATATCGGCAATGCCTTTGAAGGTCAGTGTTTTCTGCAGCATGTTGGCGCTTTCCACCTTGAGGCCTTTGTGCAGGTATTCCAGGGCCAGTTCCGGGCGTTCGTTGGCGCTGATGACCGCCATATTGTAGTAAATGGCATCGCGGAAGGGGATAAAGCGCTCTTTGCGCAGCATTTTCTGCAATGCGGCCAGGCTTTGATCCAGTCCGCCGCCGCTGGCTTTCACGTTGGCGCGGGCGATCTGCACCCGGGCGTTGAAATCCATGATGGCATCGGGTTTATAGGCGATCACATCCCGGAAGGCTTCCATGGCGGAATCCAATACGTTCCGGGAGGCATAAATCTGGCCGAGAATGAAGCTCATGCGTGCTTTCTGGTCGCGGTTACCGCGGCTTTTGCGGATGGCTTCCCGCAGCGGGTCTATTGTTTCCGCATACATTCCCTGCTTGTAGAAGCGATAGGCTTGTATTTCCGCCAGCTGACCATCGAGGCGCCGGGGGAAATTCGGATCTTCTTCGAGGATATTGAGCAGGGATTGCGCTTCGTCGTGTTTCCGCTGTTCCAGGAAAGTGCGTGCCTGCCATAAAAAGGCATCGTTGCGGGCGGATTTATGGCGGAAACGGCTGAACCAGGTCTTATGTTTTTCTTCTGTGGCGATGGATATCCGCGAGTCTTCGCTCCGGCCTACCACGGTATTGTATTCGGATTTCTTTTTCGGGGCAAAAGTGGCGTTGATGTACTGGAAAGTGGTGTTGGCGTTTTCCATATCGCCCTTGTAATAATAAGCTTTGCCCACCAGCAGGTAGCAGTCGTCTATCCAGCTTCCGCGGGGATCGTGTATCTGTACGGCTACGGACGCTTTCTGGATCACGGAGTCCAGCTCGTTCATATCCAGGTTCAGCTTGTCGATCGTAAAGGGATAGAAGGGGAGGAATACGTTATAGTTATCCTGGCGCTGAGTGTTGATCGCTTTCAGTACGCCTTCGAGCTTCAGTTTTGCATGATAGTAGTAATTATAGCGGGTAACGGTGTTTTGCACCAGCTTGCGCTTGATGGTAAAGGGCTTTTCGGCCATTTTTTCGGAAGGTGGACGGCGGTCCTCTACTTTAGCCGGTTTGTCCGTTGACTGGTTTTGCCCGAATACGGCCATCGTTCCCGAACAACATATCAACATCAGCACACAGGCACGTATCAATAAGGATCTATAATGATTCATGTAAAGCCAGGGTCAATAAAAACTACTATATAAACTGTATTATCGAAATAAATATTTTAAAGATAGGATAATTTTTTTCTCAGCCCGGCGTATAAAAAGGACGTTGAACCGAACTGCGAATTAAGGATTTTTTGATGGATAATTGCATTTTTTCTTTAATCTTTACATCCCGGCGGGATTTGTAATGAATCCATTACGATTTTTGGCGGATAATTGCATAATTTCTTTAATCTTTACAATCCATTCGTAATTTTAACGCATAATGGCTTCAGACGACAGAAATAAAGGAGGCGGCAGGAATCTTGACAGGTTGAACCACAAGTACCGGCTGGTGATCATGAACGACGACACGTATGAGGAGGTGACTGCATTCCGGTTGTCCCGCATGAGCGTGTATGTTGCGCTCAGCACGCTGTTTGTGCTGCTGGTGGCCATTACGGTAGCTACTGTGGTGTTTACGCCTTTGCGATATTATATTCCGGGATATGGCGATTTGAAACAGCGGAAGGAATTCATGCAGTTACGGATGAAAGCGGATTCCCTGGAGCGGGCTATTTCTACGCGGGACCGGTACCTGGAGAACCTGAAGAATGTGATCAGCGGGGATATCAAACTGGATACGACCATGCTGAAGGTGCCGAAAGTGGATAACAGTACATATTAAGTTCGCTGCCAAAGATTTAATGATTAAACAACATATATTTTATTTATTTACTATCTTACACCCGTATCTTTCAAAACTGAAAAACCTTTTCACCTATGTTTAACCAGAACAAGAAAGGCGATGGCAAGAGCATCATGCCTACATCCAACATCAATCTCATTGGGAATGGCACCTCTATCCAGGGCGATATTGTGTGTGAGGGAGACATCCGCATAGACGGTCAGGTGAATGGCCTGGTATCCACAAAAGCGAAGATCGTGGTGGGCCCTGAAGGGGAGATCACGGGCGATCTGGTGTGCCAGAGCGCGGATATCCTGGGCAAGGTGACAGGCATCATCAAGGTGGATGATCTGTTGTTCCTGAAAGGCAATGCGGCGATCAAAGGCGACATATATACCACGCATTTCGAGATGGAGCCTACCGTGAAGTTCAACGGCCGCTGCTATATGGACCCTGCGGAAGCTCCGCAGATCGGTACCGCGGCGGATAATCATGCTGATACCCGTCATGACAGATCCTTCATCCAGGAAGAAACCGTATAATTCGCTCTGGAAGTACGCCGGGCTGGCGTTCCAGATGCTGGCGGCCATAGGTTTGTCCCTGTGGCTGGGACACCTGCTGGACCAGTGGACCGGCATGCGTTTCCCGCTTTTCATGATCATTTTGTCCTTACTGGCTTTAGCGCTACTTTTGTGGCAAATCGTTAAAGATACCAGCAAGCATGACCGATAAATTCATTCTCTGGCTGGCAGTTGTATCCGGACTGATCACTGCCGCCCTGTTCTTTCTTAAAGGCTGGCTTCAGCAGGCACTGGGAGTGCACTTCGAGGTGCTGGTGGCCGGCAATATTGCGCTGGCGCTGATCACTTTTATCAGTTATTCCCTTAACCGGAAAGGCATGAAAGCCGACAATCCGAATGTCTTCGTCCGTTCGGTATATGCCTCCACCCTGGCTAAACTGATGCTCTGCGCAACAGGCATCGTTGTTTATGTTATGGTTAACCGCAGTACGGTGAGCAAAGCCACCATCTTTTTATTAATGTTCTTTTACCTCGTGTACACGGTGTTCGAAACCATGCACCTGTACCGTACCAGCATCAAGCAAAAGAAGTATTGACATTGAAGCAGGAAGCTCCTTTACAGGCATTGGCCGGCTATCTGCCAGAGGGGACCTTTGAGCAGGTGATCGCCTATATTACCCAATTCAAAGTACATCTTACCATTACCCGCGAACGGCAGAGCGTGCTGGGCGATTACCGCCATCCCTATGAGAACAAGGGGCACCGCATCAGCATCAATGGCGGGTTGAATAAGTATGCTTTCCTGCTGACGCTCCTGCACGAGATCGCCCACCTGGTGACCTTTATCAAATACGGGCACAGGGTTTCCGCGCATGGGAAGGAGTGGAAACAGGAATATGGACTGATCCTGAAGGAATTTGTGGGCAAACAGTATATGCCGCATGATGTGGAAGCCGCGGTGCGGGAAAGTTTGCATAACCCTGCCGCCAGTTCCTGTGCGGATGAGGCGCTGATGCGCGTTTTAAAGCAGTACGACCGGCGGAAGGAAAATCATTACCTGGTGGAGCAGCTGCCGGCGGGGCAGTTGTTCAGAACAAAGGACGGGCGGGTTTTCCGCAAAGGAGAACGGGTCCGCAAACGTTTCCGTTGCGAGGAGGTGCCGTCAGGCAAGGTGTATCTCTTCAGCCCGGTGTACGAAGTGGAGCTGGTGAGTGAGTAACCGGTTTGCCTTGAAAGCGGGTTTGTACCTGGACAGGCAAGCCTCCCGCCAAAATCATTGAACGATATTGATCGTATTCAGTTTCACCGGAGTGCCTACACGCAATGAGTGCGGTATCTCGGCCACCTGGTCGATAAAACGCACCATTTCCTCGATCTTTTCCCGCGGCGCGGAGGAATGCACTTTAACATCATACCGGATATTGCGCGCATGCGCCGGCTCGCCGCTCCAGTCCCCGTTGATGATGATCTCCACATCGGAGATCTCCAGTTCCAGATTGGCGGCTTCCCGGAACAGGTCGTTACAGATGCTGGCGCCGATGGACATCATGAACAGTTCTTCCCCGCTGAAACCTATACCCAGCCCGCCGGTACGCGGCGTACGGTCGATCACCAGGCTGCGGGGGCCAGCCCAGCCTGCTGCGGCACTGCTGTCGTGGATTGTTTTGATGTGTATTTGCATAATATGTTTAATGTACGCAAACTTGGGGGGATAAACAAAAACCTCCCACCGGGGGGCGGGAGGTTGCGGGATAAACGGACCTTGACCGTATCAGTCCAGGTTTATCACACGGCCTTTCGGATATTTCACCACATATTGCAGGTTCGTTTTCTTTTCTTCCCTGGCGGCAATGTTCAGGTCCCAGGTCACTTTCTGCGTAGCTTCGTCCAGCACGGCGCCGGGGTATTCCGTTTTGCTGATCTCCACTTCGCGCTGAACGGATATGGGCAGCTGATCTTCCAGGAATACGCGTACGGGTTCGCGTTTGTTGTTGCGCACGCTGATCTCCCAGTTGCGGGCCACGATGTGGTTGCTGCCCAGGTACTGGCTTTTCGAGAAACCTTTCTGCAGGCTGCGGTTGATCACGATGCCTTTATCTTTTCCGAGGGAAACGAACAGGGTGTCCGATGCCGTTTGCAGGTTGAGCAGGGATTTGCCCAGGTAGGTGCCTTCAAAGTAGATGCTTGTTTCGCCTTCCAGCAGGTTGAGCTGTTCCCAGTCCGTGATGCCCGCCAGGAGGTAGGCGGAAAGGTCTATTTTGGGCGCGGAATGATATTCGTAGTGGGCGGGCACTTCTTTTTCCATGATATTCACGGTGTAGGGTTTGCCATCTGAAGGGATCGTATAGGCGGTGGCGATATCGAAATGAACGCTGGTGCTGTGGAAGGTGGTATTCACTTCCAGCGGGACCTCCGATTGCTGTTTGAGCTTCGGCGGCGCCGGTGCTGACGCTGTACCTCTGATGCGTACTCCGGATACGTTGCCTTGGAGGCTGCCGGTCATGTCGGCCTTTTTCTGTACACCGTACCCCATTACCACTACTTCTTCCAGCGCTTGCGCGGCCGGCTGCAGGCGTATGTTGATGTCATTCCCGGTCAGCCGTACTTCCTGCGGCTCGTACCCGATATAGTTCACTTTCAGCGTTTGGGCATCCGGCGGCAGTTGCAGGCTGAATTCCCCGTTCTCGCGGGATATGGTGCCGATGGTGCGCCCGGGGATGGTGATGCTTACATTGGGGAGGGGATTGTTGTTTTCATCGTATATCCGTCCCCGTACTTCGTTCCTGCCCATGCTGCTCTGTCGCATCTGCGCAGCCATCATTTCCTGCCGGCTATAGAAGGTGCGCATCAGCCAGGGTTGCAATTCCGGTTTCAGCCCGCTTTCGGAGGGGTTGCCGCTGGAGAGGCTCAGCTTCACATTTTTCCATTCCTCTCCGCATTGCTGGAATACATTGGCTTTATAGGCCAGGTCCATCGGCTGGCTGATGCTCTCCACCCGCAGGTCATAACTGGGGTACCATCCGGCGTTCTTCACCATATAACTGAGGGTAAGCTTTCCGTTGATGTTTTCTTTGGACAGGACGGTGATGAGCAGGTCGCTGGTGGAACTGTCCTTCACGGCCATCAGCACCTTTTGCTGGGCCAGGAGGCGGCTGATGCCGTTGTTGAGCTGTGTGATATGCTTGTCGATGCTGATCTGCTGTTCCAGTATCTCTGAAAGCCGGGCACGCTGGAAGTCCAGCGCTTCCCGGAGGTCCTGCGTTTTGAGGCCGGTGTTGGTGCCCCGGAGGTCCTGGTTCTTCGTCAGCATCGCTTCTTCCTGGGCAAAGACTTTCTGGCGGGCCTTTTCCCGGGCTACTTTTTCCTCCAGTACGGTCTGTTGCTGTTTCAGTTTTTCGATCTCCTCATCCGGGGCCTGGCCGCGGAGATAATTCCTTTCCCGGGAAACCGACAGGATGGTGAAAGCCCCCTGGCCCTGCACCTGGATGCTCTTTTCCTCCAGTTCGGGAGATATCTGCGGGAATACAAGCGTGGTGGTACCGGCTGGGATAGCCGTATTGGCGGAGCGCATGACCTGCGCTCCCTGCATGAAAACGGTCACTTTATCGATCTTCGATAATACCGTTTGTTTTTTCGTTTGTGCATTTCCGTGAAAGGACAATACGGCAAGCAGCAGCGTAAGGTATGTTTTCATACGAGGATTTATGGCAGGATGCTGTTTTTCCCCCTATTCCATAAATCTGCAAAAAAATATTGCCGGATCAGGTAAACGCGGTCTGTTTCACGCTTTGCTCACTTTCCGCCTTCCGTTTTGCGATGCGTTCTTCGGTGTCCATGCCGAGCATGGCCTTGCGCTCTTTCCTGAACATGGTAAAGCTGTATTCGTGCTGTTCCAGCAAGTCGTCATACGGCCCGCGCGGCGAGATCAGTTTCACGAAAACGGGCGCTGTTTCAATGGCAATGAACAGCAGCATGATGAACCAGTTGGCCCAGCGGATGGGGGTGCTGTTGCGGGTGAGGGTGCCAAGAGCGTCCAGGCGGGAGGCAAACCCGTCCAGGCTGCCCCTTTCCAGCTGATTGATGCCGGATGTTACGGAAGAATCTACCTGTGCCAGTTCCCTGTTGAGCAGGGCATATCTTTGTTGCAGTGCTTCCAATGCCACGCCGGCACTGTCCGCATCGGCTTTTTTGGCCTTGTAGATCGGTCCCAGGTTCCGGATGCGCGATCCTCCGGTGCCGTCAGCCTCCTGTTGCGCCAGCAGCATCAGCGTGTCCCGCCGGGCGGCCTGCAACCTTATCTCCTCCTGTAATATCTGTAAACGGCTTTTGATCTCCTGGCTGCGCGCTGCGTAGCGTTCCCCTACTTTTTCTTCCTGCGCGCGGAATTTCTGCTGTTCCATGATCACCAGCTCGGCGCGGATCTCCTTGTCGAATACCCTCAGCTCCAGCGGTTTGGAGATGACGATGGCGATCAGCACGGCCAGGACCACACGCGGCAAAGCTATCCACAGCTCCTGCCCGAACCTGTCCCGCTTTCGCATGCTGGAAACAATATACCGGTCGAGGTTAAAGATCATCAGTCCCCATACGATGGCGAACAGCACAGCAGCCCAAGGCTCCTGGAAAACGGTCCAGAGCGCATAACCGCCGGATAGTGCGGCGAGCAGGCCGGTAAAGAAAATAGTGGCGCCGATCCCCGCGTATTTGTTCATTTCGGCAGGTGCACGGCGAAGCATCGGCAGGTGAGCGCCGGAGCAGATCAGGAAGAATTGGCGAATACGCAACATACTATTGGATTAAGTTACTCCCCAAGCATGTTTCAGTAATAAGGATGGAAGTATAAAGATAGGGATTTAAGCGGGAAAGGGGATCAGAACCCGATGGCGTTGCCGCCATCCACCGGAAGCACTACCCCCGTGATGTACTTTGCGGCATCCGAGGCGAGAAAAGCGGCGGCGTCCCCGATGTCCGAGGGTTGCCCGAGTGCGCCCATCGGTGTTCTGCCGAGCGCTTTCGCTTTGCGTTCCGGGTCGCTGTCCAGCGCCTTCGCGCTCATATCCGTAGCAATAAAACCGGGAGCAATGCAGTTGATGCGTATCCCTTCGGGTGAAAGCTCCGTAGCCATGGCCCTCGTCATCCCTTCAATGGCCGATTTGGCGGCGGTGTAGGCAATGACTTTAGGGATGCCATACCGGGAAGCCATGGAACTGATATTGATGATACTGCCTTTTACGCCGTTCTGCAGCATACTTTTGACCACTTCCCTGGAGAGCACGAACACGGCCGTGACATTCGTTTGCAGGATGGATTGAAAATCCCCGTCCGTCACTTCGGTGAATGCTTTTTTCATATTGATGCCCGCATTGTTGACCAGGATATCGATCTTCCCGTGCTGATCGATGATGCGGCTGACAAGCGCCGGGATTTCCGCAAAGTTATTCAGGTCGAATGTTATCGCCTGGCATAATGCGCCAAGCTTTTCCGCTGCGGCACCGAGCTTGCCGGCATCCCTTCCCACAATGATCGTATGAATATCCTCCCTGATGAATTTTTCGGCGATGGCCAGGCCAATGCCGGAGCCTCCGCCTGTTACTATCGCTATTTTTTGTTTATGCATGTTTTCTGCTTGTGTTTTGAGATGCTGCACATGTTTTGCGCAGGTGAAAAGATATGGCGATGCAGTGTTCCGGGCATATGAAAAACCGTTTGATCAGCTGCCTGGTTTATGTTTGACGGAAGATGCCCGTACGATAAGTTCCGACCGGAGGATGATCGTGTTTGTAGGATCAATGGGAAAGGTGCCTTTCAAATGATTGATCATATGCCTGGCGGCCACCTGGCCCATTTCATATCCTGAATACCCGATCGTTGTAAGGTTGGGTTCTATCACGGTGGATACCGGATCATTATTGAAACCGGCAAAAGCAATGTCTTCCGGAATGCGGATGCCCTTTTCCTTGAGGGCAAGCATGCAGCCGATCGCACAGCTGTCATTGGCAACAAATACGGCATCCGGCCGCTGTTCCCATCCGGCTATTTTTTGCGCTGTCTGGTAACCGGCATCCTGGGTGAGATCGGTGATGATCACATTGCCCTCTTCAAAGGCGATGCCCGCATCGGCCAGCGCTCCTTTGTACCCCGCAAGCCTGTCCCGGTACACATTTTGCCTGGGCGGAGCGGTGATGTGAACGATCTTTTTGCATCCCTGTTCGATGAGGTGTCTGGTTACATTGTAACCTGCGCGGTAGTTATCGATCAGGATATTGGTGGAGCTGTCATGCGGCATGGTCCGGTCGAAGAAAAAGACAGGCGTGTTCCGTTTGAAAAAGCTGTCGAAATGCTCCAGCGATTCCGTGTCAAAGGCGAGGGAAACGAGGAGCCCGTCTACCCGGCTGTTGAACATGGTTTTGGCGCTGGCGGCTTCTTTTATGGCGGATTCGGACGACTGGCTGATCAGCAGGGAATAGCCATGTTCGTTGGCGATCATTTCCATGCCGGCAATGGCGGAGGACATGAAATTACTGTTGAGCCGCGGGACGATCACGCCCAGCACGAGTGTTTTATCGCTTCTGAGATTGCGGGCAAAATGGTTCTGGCGGTAGCCGACTTCCGCAGCCAGTTCGAATATGCGTTTCTTCGTTTTTTTGCTGATGCTCGGATGGTCTTGCAGCGCGCGGCTGACGGTGGACGGCGATAGTTTCAGCTTGGTGGCGATATCATAGATCGTGATCTCTTTTCCTTCTTTTTTTAGCATAATCTGACAGAATAACTAGCTCAAATTTACGGATACTGCTTTTTCAGGGATGATTCCCTTACAATTAATTGTGACCGGACGACGATCGTGCTGGTATGATGAATGGG
Source organism: Chitinophaga sp. XS-30 (assembly GCF_008086345.1). NCBI lineage: Bacteria > Pseudomonadati > Bacteroidota > Chitinophagia > Chitinophagales > Chitinophagaceae > Chitinophaga > Chitinophaga sp. XS-30. The sequence goes on from NZ_CP043006.1 coordinate 2,147,052, forward strand.
GCTTACCCCTTTAAGATGATCGATCATATTGCGGGCAGCGATCTCTCCCATATCCATGCCCGGATAATCGATGGTGGTCAGGGCCGGTTCGATCAATGTACCGATGGCGTCGTTGTTGAACCCTACTATCGCTATATCTTCCGGTATGCGGATGCCCTGTTCTTTCAGGGTACGGATGCACACTGCCGCTACAAAATCGTTGGTCACAAAGATACCATCCGGCAGCGGTTTCATGCTTAATATTTGTGTTGTGGCATCAACCGCCGCCTGTTCGCTCAGGGCGGAAATGACAACGAGGCTTTCATCGAAAGGGATATTGTTGTCGGCCAGCGCATCCTGGTAGCCTTTGTGCCGCAGGGCATACACGTTCCGGCGGAGGCTGGAGGTGATGTGCGCAATCCGTTTGCAGCCTTGCTCAATCAGGTGGCTGGTGGCAATATAACCGCATTTGGCGTTGTCGATGACCACTACGGTGTTCTGGCCGGTTTGTTCCACACGGTCGAAGAATATTACCGGAACGCCTTTGTCGGCAAACGGCTGGAAATGGTCCAGGTCCGTTGTGTCAAAGGATAATGAGGCAATAAGGCCGTCCACTCTTTTGTTGAAAAGGTTTCGGGCGTTGGCCGCTTCTTTTTGGGCACTTTCGGAAGAGTGTGCGATCACGATGTCGTATCCGGCAGTGGCCGTGATCTTTTCAATGCCGGCGAGTACGGAGGTAATGAAGCTGCTTTTCAATTCATGTACAAGCACGCCGATGGTCTTGGTTTGCTGCTGGCGCAGATTCCTGGCGAACTGGTTGGTGCGGTACCCCATTTCATAGGCCATGTCGTTGATCTTTCGCTTCGTTTTTTTGGAAACTGCGGGATGATCCTGCAGTCCGCGGCTGACGGTGGCTGCCGAGATGCTGAGCCTTTTGGCGATGTCGTAAATAGTGACTTCTTTGCCGTTTTCCATACAATCGCTTGTGCTTATTACTGGCACTAAAGTAACGAGTTTTTGGTTAAAAATAATACAATCGGTTGCGTATATGAGAATTCTCCCTACATTAGCCGGTGAATTTGCTTTATATACCATACCTGAACGCAAAAGATGATATCAATTATGCAAATGCATCAGACAATGAGATGGTTTGGTCCCAATGATCCGGTAACGCTGGCGGATATCCGGCAGGCCGGTTGCAGCGGCGTTGTTACCGCACTGCACCAGGTGCCGGTGGGGGAAATCTGGACAGTGGAAGATATCAACCGGCGGCGGGCACTCATTGAAGCGGCCGGTATGCGCTGGACGGTGATAGAAAGCCTGCCGGTGAGCGATGACATCAAAAGACGGAGCGGCCGCTATCGGCAGCATATCGCGCATTACAGGCAAAGTCTGCGGAATGTGGCCGCCTGCGGCCTGAAAGTGGTGACTTATAATTTCATGCCGGTGCTGGACTGGTTGCGTACGGATGTGGATTACCGCATGCCGGATGGCAGTAAAGCCTTGTATTTCGAACGGCTGGCTTTTGTTGCGTTTGATCTTTTCCTGCTCGAACGGCCGGGAGCCTCAGCAGCATATAGCCACGAAGAGGCTGCCGCTGCGCGGTTGTATTTCGATGGACTGACAACGGAGGGAAGAGAGCGGCTGTTCAGGAATGTGCTGCTGGGCCTCCCCGGTAGTGATGAGGCTTTTACGCCTGCACAGGTGCTGGCGGCGCTGAAAAGTTATGAAGGTATCGATGCCGGCAGGTTAAGGGATAACCTGTTCCTTTTCCTGCAGGAAGTGGTCCCGGTTGCTGAAGCCTGCGGGCTGAGCATGGCCATACATCCGGATGATCCGCCGTATCCGGTGCTGGGGTTGCCGCGCATCGTCAGCACGGAAGAGGATATTGCGGCGATTATTCACGCTGTGCCTTCACCCGCGAACGGGTTGTGTTATTGCACCGGCTCGCTTGGTGCGCGGGCGGATAATGATGTGCTGCGCATACTGCGGCGTTTCGGGGATCAGATCCATTTTTTGCATCTGCGCAACACAAAGCGGGATGAAAACGGTAATTTCTTCGAAGCCCCCCACCTCGAAGGTGATACGGATATGTATGCGGTGGTGAAGGAAATCGTGCAGCTGCAACGGCGAAGGAACACCGCCATTCCCATGCGCCCGGACCATGGCCACCAGATGCTGGACGACCTTCGGAAGAGGACCTATCCCGGGTATTCCGCTATCGGCAGGCTGAAGGGGCTGGCGGAATTAAGGGGCCTGGAAACAGGGATCAGGCGATGGATGGATGAGGCGGGCTGATGCCCTGTTTTGCGAGCCAGAGACGGGAACGGTCATCATCGCAGCGGGCATAGTACATGGTGGCGGGGCATGAGCGTCCTGCCTGCTATTTATCCGTTCTGAACGGCGATGCCGGCAATCCTTCCCTGTTGAACAGGTTCGGGTTCACCGGGTTATCCGCCCAGGCATAACGGACATACCGTGGCCTGGGGATCTCATCGTTCCATACCACTACCTTGTTGTGCTCAATCTTTGTGCTGGCCCAGACAAATTTTTTGTCCTCCCCCGCAATGGCAAATTCCGCCGGCGCTTCACCATCAGCGGTGGTCAGTCCGCTGCCCGTATGATCGAAGCTGATGATGATCCTGTTGCCCTCGATCGTATATTCCCTGAAAAGGGGGCCGGACCCTGTAACGGGTTCGTTGTACGCTAATTTAAGCGCAGCTTTTGCCAGCCTTTCGCCTACATCTTTTTTATTATCGGGATGAATGTCATTCCATTCTCCAAGATCAATGGCAACTGCCATAGCGGTATTGGGAACGGACAATGCTTTCAGCTGCGCTTCTCTCAGCATAGCCCAACTGCTTTCCGATGGCAGGTAGTTATAGTCCATAAAACCCGGAAGTTGCACGTACAGGAAGGGGAGTTGGCCCTGGCCCCATTTGCTGCGCCAGTCATTGATCAGCGCGCGCTGAAGTTTTTCATATTCAACAGGATTACCGGTATCCGATTCACCCTGATACCAGCAGAAACCTTTGACGGTATAAGCGGTCACCGGTGCTATCATCGCATTGTACAAAGCGGCGGGCTGGCTTTGACGGGAGATGCCTCCGCCAAAATTTCCGGTGGATGGCGTGAATACTTTTCCCACCTTGTAATGCCAGTAGCCCAGCAGGCTGATGGTATCGTTGCCGCTGAAAAGGCAATAGGGCTTATCCGGCACAAAGCCGCCTTTGCCATAGTTATTGGTCACGCGCACAACGAAAATATTGCGACCGCTTTTCAGAACCCCTGCAGGCACCGTGTACCGGCGTTGCGGATACTGATAGCTGGTGTTGCCCACCCGTTTGCCGTTGATGTACAGTTCATCCGCATCTACGATCCTGCCCAGGAACACTTTCGCTGCTTTTCCCGCCATCTGCGCAGGTACCTCAATTTCTTTCCGGTACCAGACCACGCCATCGAGGTCCCTGATGCCCTGGTCTTCCCAGTATCCTGGGATATTGATGCGCCGCCAGCCTTTTGGGGAGTATGTCGGGTCGAACCATTTGATGGCGCCGGTGAGCCCCGCATCTGCCGTTTCCGCAGGCATGGCAGGCCGTCTTCGGTTGAGGGAATTGAGGTAGGCCGTGTCCTTGTTTTTCTCCATCGTGGCTTGCAGTGCCGGAAAATCCCGGAGGCCTTCTTCACTTATCCATGCCTTGATAGGCGTACCGCCTACACTGGCGTTGATGATGCCTACCGGCACCTTGTATTTTTCATGAAGCCTTTTGGCGAAGAAATAAGCGACAGCGGAAAAAGGTCTTATATCCTCCCCTTTGGCTGACATCCAGCGGCCGGCCGGAAGGTCGTTCTGCGGCGCTTCAAGGCTGGTCAGTGTGGGTATCCAGAATTGCCTGATCTGCGGATCATTGGCTTCCGCTATCTCCTGCGCATAGGCTACATCATGGATATTCATCTGATGCACCATATTGCTTTGTCCGCTGCATATCCATACATCACCAAAGAGCACGTCTTTCAATATGATCCTGTTGCTGCCGGTGATCTCGATGGTGTGGGGACCTCCGGCTATGGTAGGAGGCAGCTTTACGCGCCACTTACCCGCTGCGTCCGCTTGCGCACGATATCGCTTGTTCTTGAAATGCACGGTTACTTTTTCACCGGCAGCCGCCCATCCCCAGAGGTTCACCGTTTCATCGCGCTGCAGTATCATGCTGTCCCGCAAAATAGCCGGCAGCCTGATCTGGGAGAATGTTTTGCCGGACAGTAAAAGCCCTGTAAGAATGATCAATAATTGTTTCATGTTTCTCATGTTTCGCGTGTGCGGATCAACGTTTATAAGGATGGATCGTTCTGATGCGGCCATCTGCTTCATGTATCTCATGTTTCTCATGTTTCGCGTGTGCGGATCAATGTTTATAGGGATGGATCGTTCTGATGCGGTCATCTGCTTCATGGATCAGCTCCGTTACCTTGATGCACCGCAGATGGGTGACGCCGTGGCTCAGGCTGCTGTCGTGGTAGAACAGGTACCATCTCCCTTCAAAGGCACAGATGGAATGGTGGGAGGTCCAGCCCACTACCGGACTGAGTATCTGCCCTCCGTAGGTGAACGGGCCATACGGGTTATCACCTGTGGCATAACACAGTAAATGGGTATCCCCGGTTGAATATGAAAAATAATATTTTCCGTTGTGCTTATGCATCCAGCTGGCTTCGAAGAAGCGCCGTTCATTGTCCCCGGCGGCAAGCGGCCGGCCGTTTTCATCTGTGATGATGATCTCTTTCGGGGCTTCGGCAAACTGCAGCATGTCTTCCGTTAGCCTGGCGATCCGCGGACCCAGTGCCGGCTCTCCCGGCAGCGGCTCACGATTGCTTTCGGCAAAAGTGTTGTGGCGATAGGATTGCAGCTGGCCTCCCCAGAGACCACCAAAATACATATATGCGTCTCCGTTATCATCCACAAACACGGCGGGATCGATGCTGTAGCTGCCTTTGATCGCTTCCGGTTCCGCAGCGAACGGCCCCTCCGGCGCATCGCCCGTAGCTACCCCTATCTGGAATATGCCGTCCGGTCTTTTTGCGGGGAAGTACAGATAGTATTTGCCGTTGCGGCAAGCGGCATCCGGCGCCCACATCTGCCGGGCAGCCCATGGCACGTCTTTTACATGCAAGGCTATGCCGTGATCGGTGACTGCGCCTTCCGGTGCATCCATCGAAAAAACATGATAGTCTTCCATCGCAAAATGACTGCCCAGGTCATCAAACGGAATAGCTGTATCGATGTCGTGGGACGGGTAGATGTAGATCCTTCCGTTGAATACATGTGCGGAGGGATCTGCGGTGTACAGGTGACTGATCAGCGGTGGCGAGATAGCCTGTTTCTTCAGTTCATCGAAATTGATATGATCGATATTTTCTTCTGGCATAACAAAAACGGTTTAATGGTGCTGCCGGGCATTACGTTCAAATACCTGTAAGGTCAGCGGGTTCAGTTTCATGAGATAATCGAGATCGTACACCGGCCGTTCTATGTCAAAAGGTATCGGCCGCCGGCTGAATTGCTGGAAATATAAAAGGCAGGCATCTTTCCATATCTGCGCATCGAGGCATTGCCGGCGCAGTTTGCTTTGCACTTTTCGAAAGCGGGCCGCATCAGCATAGGGTTCCACCTTGTCCCAGGTCTGCTGGAACCCGCGTACCTGAAGCAATCCTTTCTGGTAACTGTAACACAGCTCATCCCACAGGCTGCGGCCGCTTTTTACGCGGTAGTCCCATGGCAGATGGTGGAACCACAGGAGCAACTCTTCCGGGCAGGTGGCGGGATTGGCCAGTTGTGTGTGTAGCGGTTCCTTGTATTGACTCAGGGTATTGCTGCCGGTGGCAGTGCGGTTGAAGCCGATACCATTGGTATCGGCCTGGTGATAGTACGGTGGCGTCCAGTCCGGCCTGACGCCTTTGGGGCCGTACCAGGGACCGGGGCCGTAATGCTCGAATACGGAGAAAATGTGATGAAGGCCCAGCGGCATCATATAGTTGACCACTGCTTCCCGGCTTTCCAGCATCATCTGTTTGACGGGGAGAAAGAATTGCTGCTGCCACTCTTCTTTGGCCGGCGCAGGCCCGGCGGCATCTTCCGGCCCGAAGGTCAGTTGCAGCCATTCCTCCGCGATCTTTTCACTACCGAGCTGGTTGTTCCAGGCTAAACGGCCGAATGCATACCAGTTGGCCTGTGCAAACGTATGCCCGCACCAGTTGGTATCCAGCCCGGTATTGGCAACACCGGCGATAGCCGTATATCGCTGCGGATAAATGCTTCCATCGGAGCAACGGGCAACGGTACTGCCGGCGCCCTGCTGATAGGTGTCGCTTTGCAGGCATTCTTCCCACATCGGGGCGAGGAAAGCCAGGTGATTGGAATGCCCGAGATATTCCTGCGTGATCTGCAGTTCAGGCATCACCGAGGTTTTTTTCATTGCACCGAAAAGCGCGCTGAAAGGCTCGCGCGGCTGAAAATCGATCGGGCCGTTTTTTACCTGGATGATCACATTATCGCGGAACTGCCCGTCCAGCGGAACAAACTCGGTGTAAGCCTGCCCGGCGCGGTCGTTGTCATTCGGGGCGTACACGAAAGCGCGCCACATCACGATGCCGCCATAGGGTTTAAGCACATCCGCCAGCATATTGGCGCCATCCGCATGTGTGCGCCCGAAATCCTGCGGCCCCGGCTGCCCTTCACTGTTCGCTTTCACGAGGAAACCGCCGAAATCCGGGATCAGTGCATAGATCTCTTTTGTTTTGTCTTTCCACCATTGCGCTACTTCCGGTACAAGCGGGTCCGAGTTCTTCAAACCGCCGAGTTGTGCCGGAGAAGAGAAGTTAACGGAGAGATAGGTACGGATGCCATACCTGCGCATGATATCGGCCACCGCTTTTACCTTTTCCAGATAGGGGCGGGTCAGTACCCGCGGCGATGCATTCACATTATTGATGACGGTGCCGTTGACCCCCAGGGAAGCATTTGCCCGCGCGTATTCCAGCCATAACGACCGGTCTTTTTCCGTGACGGCAGGGGCATCTTTTTCATCCCGCCAGAAGATGGACAGGCCGGCGTAGCCGCGTTCAACACTGCCGTTCAGGTTATCCCAGTGGTTGAGGATGCGGCGGTCGTACGAAGGATTGGAGACGGTGGGCATTACAGGCAGCCCTGTCTGCTGGCGGCGCAGCACTTCATATACACCGTACAGTATGCCAAGTTCGGTGTTGGCCTGTACGCCTGATCCGTCGAATCGGTAACCGTCGCCGCGGATAGACCGGTCTTTTTTGATGGTCAGCACAAAGGTGGCGCCGGCGCTGCCAAGCCATCCGTCCTGCAATTCCTTACGGGCGATCTCAAGGATGGGCGATTGCTTTGCGGAAACCACGTTTACTGGATTGGCTGGGCGCTTGCGCAGCCACAAGGCATGGCCGTCATCTGCTTTAACGGCGAAGCCGAGCAAGAGGAACAGGCAATATGTGCAGGCTATCTTGATTCCGGGCATCATGATGTTTTTAATTTATGAAAATGATTCCTTCCTTCTTTCTTTCAGCGCTTTCTCTATCTGCAATTCGCTCTCTTTCCCTATGCTGTAAGCCGACAGCAGCGCTGCTCCGGCAATGAACAATGTTCCCGGTATTACGCTCACGAGCAGTCTTATCCCTTTCACGGCCGCAGCTGTCTGTCTTGTTGCTTCCGCATCGTAGCCGAACAGTCCCAGCAGCCATGCTGAAAGCGCGCCGCCGAGACTCAGGCCCACCTTTAATCCGAATATCATAGCTGAGAAGATGATGGCAGTGGCTCTCCGGTTATTCCTCCATTCGCTGTAATCGGCCACGTCGGCGATCATGGCCCATAGGAGGGGAATGGTTACGCCATACACGAGGCCGTGCAACGTTTGGATGATAAATACCGCAGCCACGGCGGTGTCGGATAAAAAGTTGATGGCGATCAGGCAAAGGGCGGATAATGCCAGGAAGATGCCAAAGATGTTCCGTTTGCCGAATTTGTCCGCCAGTGATTTCGAGAAGAGTATCCCGATGATCATGGCGATGGTGCTGGCGGCGCTGGTGATGCTGGCCGCGGCATAAGGCGCGCTGTCCGGATTTCTGAATTCTTCAAACGCCTCGGGACCGAATGTGCTGCTGAGGTTGTCCAGCAGATGGCTGAAACCCAGGGATTGCAAAAAACTGCTCTGGCTGGCTTCATTCAGGTAATACCGGAAATAGTAAATGTTCATGCCGCCTTTGATGGCGAGTGTGATGAAAACCAGCACGGTCAGGGTCAGCATGATCAGCCAGGGCTTGTTTTTCAGCAGGTCGCCGATGTCCTCTTTCAGCGGTGTCCGTTGTTCCTTTGGTGGTGTTACCCTTTCCCTTGTGGTCAGGAAAGTGATGAGGAAACAGATCACGCCGGTGACGGCGAAAACCAGCATCACCTTTTCAAATCCGGCTGCCTTGTCGCCATCGCCAACCGATATGGCCAATGGCAGCAGGAATACCTGGATGATGAATTGCGCCAGCATTACGGCAACAAACCGGTAGGATGAAAGGCTGTTCCTTTCTTTCATATCGCCGGTCATCACACCGCTTAGCGCGGAGTAAGGGAGGTTGTTGGCGGAATAGATGATGACCAGCAAAAAATACGTAACAAAGGCATAGGCTACTTTACCGCCTTCATTGAAATCCGGGGTGGAAAAGGCCAATAGTGAAATGGCGCCGAACGGTATGGCTGTCCACAATATCCAGGGCCTGAACTTCCCCCATCTTGTCTGCGTACGGTCCGCCACTGCGCCCATCACGAGGTTGAACAATGCCCCGGCGAAGCCGCCGGTGAGCATAACGAGACTGGCCTTTGCGGGAGGTATCCTGTAAATATCGGTGTAAAAGAATGCCAGAAAGGCCATCAGCGTCTGAAAAATGAGATTGGCAGCCAGGTCTCCCAGGCTGTAGCCGACCTTTTCCAGAACGGACAGGTGATGGGTGGGAGTTTGTTTTTCAGGGGTTTGGGGACTCGCCATTCGGGGATTTTTTTGCGGTTACGGGATGCTTTTTGGTGGCAATTACTTTGTAAAATGCGGGCTTGGGCTGGAATGCACGGTCGAACAGCAGGGGATAATTGGTACGCCCTCTCACCGGCCAGCCATTAAGCCAGCTTTGGCCATCATTAACGCCCCAGAAGGTTACCCGCGTAACTTTGTCCCGGTGTTTCAGGAAGAGGCGGAACAGGGCTTCGTAGTCATCTGCGAGTTGCTGCTGCACACTGTCCGGCAGGCCGTTCGGATAAGGATTCAGCGCCGGGCTGGCCTGTATCCGCTGGCTGACGTCCGCCCCCTGGAAATTACGCGGCAGCACTTCGATATCCAGTTCCGTGATCATTACTTTCAGGCCGAGTGCTGCATATTGAATGATACTTTCCTCGATATCTTTCAGCGGAACTTTGCCCAGGTGCCAATGCCCTTGTATGCCCACACCATCGATCCGAACGCCGGCCGCCTGTACTTTTTTTACCAGTGTGATGCAGCCTGCGCGTTTGGCCGGCTGTTCGTTATTGTAATCGTTGTAGTACAATTCCGTACCGGGAGATGCGGCGGCGGTCAGCCTGAAGGCCTCGGTAATGTAATCTTCGCCCATCTTGTCAAGAAACACGGATTTGCGGAGGGAGCCGTCTTCATTCAGGGCTTCATTCACCACGTCCCAGGAAAATACTTTGCCGTGGTAGCGGCGGGCGATGGTGTTGATATGCTCCGAAAAGAACATCCGGAAGGAATCTGCGCGCTGGATATGACGGACAAATGGCGGCAGCTGGCTATGCCATATCAGCGTGTGGCCGTTGATGCCGATGTTGTGTTTTTTTCCGTATTCAACAAGCTTGTCTGCCGGGCCAAAATTATATTTGCCCCATTCCGGATGGATGATCACCGCTTTCATGATATTTTCCGGAGTGATCATATTGAACTGTTGGGGGACGAGGGCTGCAGCACCAGGATCTTTCTCTTCTATCTGCCGGGCGCTTAATGCAGTGCCAATAGTAAAATCGTCGCGGAAGACCTCCTTCAGGGAAGGATAGTCCTGCAAAGCGGGACTGTTGTCGCTGCCTGCGCCCGCAGTGAGCAGGAGGCCGAGTGCGCATATGGTTATTACCGTTGTGGATCTGTGCAGCATGATGCTATTTTTTATTGTGATGATGGATCGTTTCGGGTGGCCCGAGATAACTTTGTTTTACATGGCCGAAGTCCAGCACGAGTTGCTGGAGCACTACGCCCGGATCTACCATCCAGTACCTGATATGATGTTTGCCGGGCTTTGCAATATAGTGTTTACTGGTTTTGATGATGATGTTTTCTGCCACCCATTTGTTCCATATGCCGGAGCCGGTGGCTTTATCTTCTTTGTTGATGCTGATGATCTGCGGTGTTTCGTCATCTATCGAAACGGCGTACTGCAGGCCCTCTTCCGCGCCGGTAAAGTTCAGCGTGGGAGAGCAGTATGCGCTCAGGGTGCAGGGGCCTTCGCTGTAAGTATAAAATTCATACACAACATGCGGCGCTTTGCCGCCAGGATTTTGCGCGGCTGCCGTAACCGGGAAGGGAGTGATGGCGCTGCCTGTTCTGCCATGGTCAGGCAACACCTGCCAGCTGATGCCGTTCGTATTGACGGCGCTGGTGAAATGATCCGCGGCTATGGATACCCCGCGCCATTCATCTTCATAGAAAACATTACCGTTTACGTTTGCCGGCACCGGGGCTTTTTTGGCCGGATGTTTTTCCTCAGGTGGTGTGGCTATAACCGCGTCCGCCGACAGGTATTTGACAGCGGGCATTTTCTGCTGTGGCGGTTGCTGCCAGTAAGTGTACCCGATATGGGCCTGGCTCATCATATGGTTCCATTTGCCATTGTTGAGCTGATGATAGGCCAGCGTGATGAGCGAGTCGTTCCGGTACAGCTCCTGTACTTTGTCCGCATGCATATTGGCCGCTTGCTGTTTTTGCGCATAGGCACGGTGGTTGAGGGCTGCATGATAGTACATTTCGTTCAGGTTGGCGCATGCTTTTACGGGATGGAGGACGAGTTGAAAGAAAGCGTCCCGGTATTCCGGCGCCAGCGCTGTGTTGAGCTGTTCCGCTTTTTTGAGCAGCGTGTTGTAGTCTTCCACAACATTGTCCCATTCATTATAGTTGAAGCTGTAGGTGCCGGCATCCAGCAGTTCGGGTTTTCTCCTGCTGTTGTATTTGCCGTATCCGGCAACCAGTTCCGCAATGGCTGCGGCATGCGGCTGACCGAATTGTTCAGCTGCCCATTGTTCCGTATAGGATTGCAGGTCATCCGCATTTATCCTTTCAGGGTCCCAGGCGTAGTCCAGGAAAAAGGAGATGGGAAATTCCATCGGTTTGATGTCTCCCACATTCACGATCCATATCTGCCGGGCATTATAGCGGTAGGCGAGGTGCAGCTGTTCCCAGATCCTGGGGAGCGGGTTGGTGTTGAGCCACTTGTAGTTCCTGGGGCCGCCAACGTAGTCGAAATGATAGTATATGCCATACCCGCCTTTGCGCGGCGCTGCATGAGGATCGGGCAATCGCCGGATATTGCCCCAGTTGTCGTCGCACAGGAGCAAGGTAACATCATCAGGAACGCTCATGCCTTTATCATAATAATCCTGCACTTCCTTGTACAAGGCCCATAGCTGCGGCGTTTCGGCGGCAGGTTTGCCTGTTGTGGCGGAGATGATGTTCCGTTGATCTTTTACAATGCGTTCCAGCAAGGCGGTTGCCGTTTCTCTTGACATCGGCTTATCGCCATCGCCTCTCATGCCGATGGTAACGATCTTCTCATTCCAGGCCCTTTGCAGGCCGGCGCGCCAGAATTCCTGCAGCCTGACGGCATTGCTGTCGTAATTCCAAAGGCCGCTGCCGTATCGCCGCCATTCGTCATGCGCTCTCATCAAAGGTTCATGGTGCGAGGTGCCGATGACTATGCCAAAGCGGTCCGCCGTGTTGATGTTCAGGGAGTCATCATCATAGAAAGCATTGCCCCACATGGCTGGCCAGATGTAATTTCCTTTCAGGCGAAGGATCAGCTCAAAGACCTTTTCATAGAATGTATGGTTGAAGCCGCCGAATTTTTCCCTGCTCCAGCCGGAAAGTGCCGGTGCTTCATCATTGATAAATATGCCGCGGTATTTTACACGGGGCGTATCTGATACGGAAGCGTTCTTCCGGATATGTACAACATCCTTTTTCTTTACGGGTACATCAGCCCACCAGTACCAGGGAGATACGCCCAGTTGCCTGGACAGTTCAAATATCCCGTAGGCTGTTCCCCTCCGGTCGCTTCCCGCGATCACGATGGCCTGGGCAATGCTGCTGAAAGGGTTGCTGATGGTCCGGATCGTATAGGCTTCCCATTTACCTTTTATTGTGCTGGCATCCAGTTTATTCTCTTTGATGAGGGATCGGATCAGGGGGGATCTTTCCAGCGAGCCTATGATGATAACGGTATTTGCTTTTGCGGGAATGGCATCGCTGAGCCCCGGCGTGCGGCCGGTCACGGCGGCAAGGTCTTTTTGCAGGAAGCCTGCGGCAAGTCTAACCAGTTCGTCATCACCGGCAGCTACGCATATGTGGGCATTCCCGAGTGTGAAGGAATGGGCCGTTGCTTTCGTTTCAATGATTGTCTGGCCATGCAGGCGGAGGAATAACGACAGACAAACCAGGGCAGTCAGTAGTTTTTTCATACGGGAATTTTTTCAAAAGGCCGATCTCGTTCCCGGCTTTAATAACGTACAGCGTATGCGATGACATCGGTTGATGTCTGCTGTTTTCACAGGTGGCGTGCCTATGTCTTCAAGCGGTCTCCAAAGCCGGAAAACCAATCCTGTAAAGTCAATCGGTTGCATAAAAATCGCAAAAAATATTTTAAATACAAAGCTTTTGTTTTCCTGGTGGTTTTATTGCTATATGAAGGGGCTTTCTTCAGGGCTGCCGGGGTATCCGGAGACTGGTCTCAGATCATTCGGAGTATGTTGACTGCTGCCGGCCAGCTCATTATCACCGCAGGCTGGTGTTGCACAGCTTTTGAGAGGCCATTGCCGGGGATAAAAAAAATGCACCGAAGCAGCAGCTATTTTTGATATTCATAAGATATTGGAATATAAAATATTATACACCCTGGCCGGTTTTTCATCCCTGCCTTTACGCAGCCATCGCCAGAATCTTTTCAAGTTAAAATTAACGCAATCGGTTGCGTTTTTGTGAAAAACCCCTATATTCGTTTTCACATGATGTTCGGTAAGCACGAATATCATTCCCCTGTTAACATCGGCTGCGTTATGAAAACTGTTCAATACTTACTATATGCTTCGGCTTTTTCGCATGGGAGTATCCCGTCTCCTTCATTAGTGCATGTCGTTATTAACCTGCATATCTATCTCGACCAATATCTCACCCGGGTTAATCATCCGGACAATTCCCAAAAACTGATATATGAAACAAATTGTAAACTTCTCAAAACAATTGCTGCGGCTCGCTCTGCCTGCGCTATTTCTCCTGGTGGCGGAGCGTGGATCAGCCCAGAACATCACCGTTAAAGGACGGGTGCTCAAGATCGATGGCCTGCCTGCACAAGGCGTAACGGTGCAGATCAAAGGCACCACCCGCGGTACCGTCACTAATGCCGAAGGCGAATATTCCCTCTCTGCCCCACCGGGCGGAACGCTTGTTTTTTCTGCCGTGGATTTTGAAAGGCAGGAGGTGCGTATTGACAGCCGGGCGCTTGTAGATGTACGCCTGGTACCTGTTGAGCGAATGCTGGAAGGTGTAGTTGTTGTCGGATACGGCACACAGAAAAAAAGAGATGTTACCGGCGCCACGGTTTCCGTAAAAGGGGAAACCCTTCGCGAAGTCGGCGCCCCGAACGTCTTCAACCAGCTGCAGGGAAGGGCCGCGGGCGTGGATATTGTGAGCAACGGTTCTTCTATTGGCACGGGAGGCGAAATACGTATCCGCGGTAACCGCTCCCTCGCCACTTCCGCATCTAACAATAATGCGCAGAACGGGCCGCTGGTGGTAGTGGACGGCATCGCACTCTCAGGCGGCAGTATCAATGATATCAATCCTGCCGACATCGAAAGCATGGACATCCTGAAAGATGCATCCGCTACGGCTATCTACGGATCGCGCGGCTCCGGAGGCGTGATCATCATCACTACCAAACGCGGCCGCACAGGCAAACCCGTGACCAGCTACGACGGTTATGTGGGCATCTCCGAAGCCATTGGCACCTACCGCCTGTTCAACGGGCAGGAATATGCTGCCTTTAAACAGGCGGCAAGAGAAGGCCAGCCTGATCCCAACAGCCCGCATCCCAACGCACTTACACAGGTCGAAACAGATAACCTTGCCAACGGCGTCAGTACAGATTGGCAGGACCTGTTGCTGACCCGGGGCATCAGAACGGATCACAACCTGAATATCTCCGGCGGTTCGGAAAACACACAGTACAGCTTCGGATTCGGATATTTCCGGGAAACAGGGATCATTCACGACCAAAGCTTCGATCGCGGTTCCCTGCGGTTCGCGATCGATCACAAAATGAGCAAGCGGCTGAAAGTGGGCATCACCAGCAGCAATATCATGAGCTACGGCAATCGTATCGGCACCAATGCCTACGGCGCGGCTACCAGGCTCAGTCCATTGTACCTGCCGTATAATGCTGACGGGTCCATCAATTTCCAGCCGGCCATTCAGCAATCCAACGATGCCACCCAGATCAGCCCGCTGACATCCATCGGCAATAACGACAAGATCAAAGCGCTCACGCGGAGGTTCCGCACGCTCAGCAGCGTCTACGGCGAACTGGGGATCATCGACAACCTCAAATTCAGAACGAGTTTTTCATTCGACTGGATACAGACCAGGGGCAGCAACTATACCGGCGCCGGCACGGTGTTCAATGCCAATACCACAACTGCCGGTGCAAACCTGAGCCAGAATAATGAAGAGACCTGGCAATACACGATTAACAATACATTGACCTATGACAAGACATTTGGGGACAAGCACCGCATACAGGCTACCGCGCTGCATGAAGTGATAGAGAATTATTTCCATGGCCAGGCCTTCGACGGCCAGGGCGTTCCCGCGGATTATATCCAGGACTATAATTTCCAGCTGGTGAATACCGTTAATGCCCAGGCCAGCGGATACAGCAAAAGAGGATTATTGTCCTATATGGGCAGGGTATTTTATTCTTACGATAACCGGTATATGATAACGGCTACCGTTAGAAGGGATGGAGCATCCGTACTGGCGCCGGGCAACCAGTGGTTCACCTATCCCGCGGTTTCCGTGGGATGGAGCCTGAGCGATGAGCGCTTCATGGAAAATGTCAAATTTGTGGATAACCTGAAACTGCGTGCCGGCTGGGGCATCAGCTCCAACCAAACCATTGCGCCGTACACAACGATAGGAAGCCTGTCTTCCAACTTCTATAACTACGGGCAGGGCACAACGCCGAATGTCAATTATGTAGCGGGCTACATCATCAACTCCCTGCCCAATCCCGCGCTCACCTGGGAATCTACGAGAGGATATAACCTGGGGCTGGACTTTGCCTTGTTTTCCAATCGCCTGAGCGGTGCTGTGGAATACTATAATGTAAAGACAGGAGACATTCTGCTGAACAAGGAACTGCCCCGCAGCAACGGCGCCAATTTCGTTCTCGTCAACCAGGGGCAGACCGGCGGGCATGGCTTCGAGATCAGCCTGAGCAGCATCAATGTAAAGAGCAACAGCGGGTTCTCCTGGAGCACAGATGCAAACCTGTTCCTCTCCAGGGAAAAGATACTTGCGCTGCAACCCGGACTGATGCAGGATGTTGGCAATGGATGGTATGTCGGGCAGCCTTTGACCGTGATCTATGACGTGAAAAAAACCGGGATATGGCAGACTGGCGAAGCGACCGAAGCCGCTGTTTACGGTGCAGCTCCCGGAGATATCAAAATTGAGGACGTCAACAAAAGCGGATCGATAGATGCGGCGGACCGGCAGGTGATCGGGGATTTTCAACCGGATTTCGTAGCGGGGCTGACCAATAGTTTCCAGTACAAGAATTTTGATCTGAGCTTCACGATGTTCGGCCGTTTCGGACAAACGGTCGTGGTCACTTACCTGACCGCGGACGGCGGCGCCAATGGTTATCCCTTCTTCATGAACAGCCGGGTAAACCAGTTCAAGGTCAACTACTGGACGCCCGATAACCCTACGAACGAGTTCCCCCAGCCCGATGCCAGTCGGGATGCCCTGCAATACACGTCCACCCTCTCTTATCGCGACGGGTCATTTATAAAACTCAGGACGATCAATCTTGGCTATAATCTGCCTTCAACGCTGCTGAACAGGTTTGGGGTCAACTCCCTGCGGATCTATCTCTCCGCGCAGAACCCCTTCATCGTCTGGGCCCCTCTCGTGAGAGACGGACTGGGCATAGATCCGGAAGGGAACGGGAATGGCAATGCAGTAGGTTCCACTGCCGGCGGTACGCCGGTGGTAGGCCGTGCAGTGACCGTTAACATGGGCGTGCCGCCCAGCCGGCAATTTATTTTCGGCGCAAACCTGAAATTCTGAACCTAAAAATCTGTTCAATATGAAACGCAGCATATTATTAAGTTTGACGCTTGCCCTGGCCATCCTCGCGGCAGCACCGGGATGCAACAAGGTGCTGAACGAACAGCCGCGGGCATCTATCGACCCGGCCTTTTTCAGGACCCCGGAGGGGCTTGAAGGTGGGATCGCCGGCATATACTCATCACTGCGGGGCCACTGGAGCACCCAGATATTTTCCCAGCTGTTCAACGGCGGAACGGATGAAATGGTACGCGGCGGCGCTGCTGATGTACAGCATTACTTTACGTATTCCCCGCTGATGGCCAGCAATACGAATGATTATTCCGGCTTCTGGAACAGCCTGTACATTGATATCAATACAGCGAACGGTATATTGCAATACGGCGCTGATGCCCAGATGGACGCCGCCCGGAAGGCCCAGTTGCTCGCACAGGCCAAGTTCCTGCGCGCATTCTGTTACTACTTCCTGGTCACCACATTCGGGGATGTGCCTTTGCATCTTGAATTCAATACCTCTCCAACCTCCGCGGATGCAAGAGCGCCCATTGCGGATGTTTATGCGGCGATCATCAAGGATCTTACCGAAGCGGCGGCGGAGCTCCCCGATCAGCCGGGAACCGGCCTGGGAAAGCCGGCCTACAAAGCAACGGCGCTCTTCCTGCTGGCGAAAACATATCTCTGGCGGGGATGGTCCGCTGCCGCCCAGGCATCCGACTTCAACAACGCTTTTGATATCTCCAAAGAACTGATTGATAACAAAGCAGTATATGGCCTGGATCTGTGGCCTGCTTTTATAGATGGTTTCCTGGAAGGGAATGAATACGGCATGGAAACGATCATGGTGGTGGACCATACGAAGGATCTGAAATTCGGACAGAACTCCGCACCGGGATCGTTCGCTTCGAATCTCAGTGAGAACAAGTCCAACTTCATGTTCCGCCCCAATTATCCTACCGTCAATGCCAATTACCCGGCTTCCGGCGGGGCTTCTGTATGTGTGCGGGATATTCAGAACGGGCGCCCTTTCCTGCGCATCCGCCCCAATATGCGCTACCTCCTGGATGTTGCGTTCGCCAACAGGGCAACGGACAGCCGCTACGATGGCACATTCCAGACGGTTTGGCTATCCAACAGCACACAGATGGCGCCGGCCGGCACGCCCGGCGCGGTAACCCCGAGGGGAACGCTGATCAACAAAGTGGATACGGCTATCTGGTGCGCGGATCGTGTGGTATCACCAGCAGAACGAGCCGCCTTCAAAGGGATCATCCTGGAACCGGAACATCTCCCCGGAGCAACGGTACCTTTTACCGGCACCATGTTCCCCTCCCTCAGAAAATGGGACGATTCCACAAGAGCGGACCTGAATGATTATTCAGACCGGCCTTACATCCTGTTCCGGTTTGCGGAGGTATATCTCATTGCGGCGGAAGCGGCATTCAAAGGAGGCGCAACCATGCAGGATGCTGCCGATATGCTGAATGTGCTGCGGATCAGAGCGGCGCGGAAACCCGATCAGACGCCTGCCGAATATGCTGCTGCCGTTGCCGCGCAAACCATTACCCCCGCACAGGTTACCCTCGATTTCATCCTGGATGAAAGAACGCGGGAGCTGTATGGTGAGGCCGTGCGCTGGTGGGACCTTGCCCGCACCAGAACGCTGGTGCCGCGTTTGCAGCAGTACAATCTCGAAGGTGGTCCCAATGTAAAGGATTTCCATATGCTGAGGCCCATCCCGCAACAACAGATAGATCTGGTGACGGAAGGCCCCCCATTCCCGCAGAATGACGGCTATTTCTAATGTTTTTATATCACGTGGAATTATAACTTAAAGGAGGGATGATTCTTCATCTTTCCTTTAAGTTCCTCCAACGTATAGTGCATCAACATTATTTACATAAATCGAATATTCGGAAAATGACAACCATCGCAGCAAAAAAGGAATTTTTCAAAGGCATGCCCGCCATCCGGTATGAGGGCAGGGATACAGACAATCCGCTGGCATTTCGCTGGTATGATGAGAACAGGATCGTTTCGGGCAAATCGATGAAAGACCACCTGCGTTTTGCCTGTGCCTACTGGCATAGCTTCAACGGCAGCGGAGCGGACCCCTTCGGCGAACCTACGCATCTGTTTCCCTGGAACGAAAAGCAGGACCTGCTGCAACGGGCAAAGGACAAGGCGGATGCGGCTTTCGAGTTCATCACCAAACTGGGAATGCCTTATTACTGTTTTCATGACGTTGATGTAGTGGACCATACCGGCACGATTGCCGAAAATGAACGGCATCTGCAGGTCATGGTGGATTATCTGCAGGAGAAACAGGCGGAAAGCGGTGTAAAACTGCTGTGGGGAACGGCCAACCTTTTCTCGCACCGGCGTTATATGAACGGCGCGGCCACGAACCCTGATTTCCTGGTGCTCGCGCATGGCGCCGCCCAGGTCAAAGCAGCGCTGGACGCCACTATTTCCCTCGGCGGAGAGAATTATGTTTTCTGGGGTGGGAGAGAAGGGTACATGAGCCTGCTGAATACTGACATGAAAAGGGAAAAGGAGCATCTGGCTACATTCCTGCACACGGCAAAGGATTATGCCAGAAAGCAGGGCTTTTCCGGGAAATTCTTTATCGAGCCAAAGCCCTGTGAGCCAACCAAGCATCAATACGATTACGATAGCGAGACGGTGATCGGTTTTTTACGGCAATACGATCTGTTGCAGGATTTCAGCCTGAACATTGAAGTGAACCATGCCACACTGGCGGGGCATACTTTTGCGCATGAGCTGCAGGTGGCCGCCGATGCGGGCCTGTTGGGAAGCATAGATGCCAACCGCGGGGATTATCAGAACGGATGGGATACGGACCAGTTCCCGAATAATGTTGGGGAACTGACCGAGGCTATGCTGATCGTTCTGCAGGCCGGAGGCTTCAAAGGCGGCGGCATCAACTTCGATGCAAAGGTCCGCCGCAATTCCACGGACCCTGCGGACCTGTTTCATGCTCATATCGGCGGGATGGACGTTTTTGCCAGGGCTTTACTGGCTGCTGATGCCATGCTGCAGGATACGGCGTATAACGCCTTTCGCCGGGAACGGTATGCTTCTTTTGACAAAGGGGAAGGGAAGGCCTTCGAGGAGGGAAAGCTTTCCCTGGAGGAATTAAGGGCCTTTGCGGTTGAAAAGGGCGAACCGGCCATGAAAAGCGGCCGGCAGGAATGGCTGGAGAATATCGTCAACCGGTATAGCTGACACCTGGGATCTTTATGAGGATCGGATATCAACGTCTCCCGTTTGGCGGAAAGAGAGGGATGGCGTTGCCCAAAAACAGAATGACCGGCACAGTGGCCGGTCATTCCTTTATCATGTAACATTTTCTCAGTGATTATGCGCTCACGGCTTTGTTCACCAGTGTAGCGGCCTCGCTCAGCAGGATGGCGGACTGTACTTTCAGGCCGCTTTCCTCGATGAGTTTCTTGGCTTCCTCCGCATTCGTGCCTTGCAGGCGTACGATGATGGGTACTTTGATGGTACCGATGGAGTTATAAGCATCGATCACACCCTGCGCAACCCTGTCGCAACGAACGATGCCGCCGAAGATATTGATCAGGATGGCTTTTACTTTCGGATCTTTCAGGATGATGCGGAACCCGGCTTCCACGGTCTGCGCGTTGGCGGTGCCGCCTACGTCCAGGAAGTTGGCCGGTTCGCCGCCGCTGAGCTTGATCATGTCCATCGTGGCCATGGCCAGACCGGCGCCATTCACCATACAACCTACGTTGCCATCGAGTTTCACGAAGTTGAGGTTATGTTTGCCGGCTTCCACTTCTGTGGGGTCCTCTTCGGTCACATCACGCAGCGCTACCAGGTCGGGATGACGGAGCAGGGCGTTATCGTCCAGGTTCATTTTGCAGTCAACAGCAATGATCTTTTCGTCGCTGGTCTTGAACAGGGGGTTGATCTCCAGCATGGCGGCATCCAGGCCAACATACGCATTGTAGAGGTTGGTCACGAATTTCACCATGTTTTTGAATGCCTCGCCTTTCAGGCCGAAGTTGAAGGCGATCTTCCTGGCCTGGAAGGCCTGCAGGGGGCCACCGGGGTGCACCAGTTCCTTGAATATCTTGTCAGGCGTGTTGTGGGCCACTTCTTCAATGTCCATACCGCCTTCGGTGGAATACATGATCACATTCTGGCCTTTCGCCCTGTCCAGCAGGATGGAAAGGTACAGTTCCTTGACAGGGTTCGGGCCGGGATAGTACACATCCTGTGCTACCAGCACTTTATTCACCACCTTGCCGGCGGGGCCTGTCTGTATGGTTACCAGGGTGCCGCCAAGGATATTGCCGGCAATGGTTTTGACATCTTCTGAATTTTTTCCTACCTGCACACCGCGCTGCTCAGTACCGTTTACCTTGCCTTTACCACGGCCACCGGCGTGGATCTGCGCTTTAACTACAGCGAACTCATTGCCAAACTGCACTTTCAGTTGCTTGTAAGCCTCTGCAGCTGCTTCGGGAGTATCTACCGGGATACCTTCCTGTACCGGTACGTTATATTTTTTCAACAGTTCCTTAGCCTGGTACTCGTGTAAATTCATCGGTATTTAATTTTGGCCGCTAATTTAGGCAATTTATGTTTTAGATAGGCGATTTCTTTGACAGAAGCTGATAGTATTCATTATAGAATTAACTTTGCCGGGCATAAATACCGGCTATGCTGACACAGATCAACGAAGCTACGGCTTACATACAACAATTCGTAAAGGCACAGCCGCAGGCTGGCATTATCCTGGGCAGCGGCCTTGGCAACCTGGCCGACGGGATAACGGATAAAACAGAAATATCATATAACGATATTCCGCACTTTCCTCCGGCAACGGTGGAAGGGCATTCCGGCAGGCTGATCCTGGGGAAGCTCGCGGGGCGTCCCGTGGTGGCAATGGCGGGCCGTTTTCATTATTACGAAGGGCTGAGCATGCAGCAGGTGACCTTTCCGGTGCGGGTCATGAAGGCGCTGGGCATCCATACCCTGCTGATCTCCAATGCCGCCGGCGGCATGAACAGCCAATTCCGGGTGGGCGACCTGATGATCATCACCGATCATATCAACCTGCAGCCGGAACATCCCCTGCGGGGCAAAAATATTGAAGCGCTGGGCCCCCGTTTCCCGGATATGAGCGAGCCTTACGCCAAAACGCTCATCGCATCGGCAAAATCCATTGCTGCCGCCAAAAACATACCTTTACACACCGGCGTTTATGTAGGCGTACAGGGGCCTACGTTCGAAACCCGCGCCGAATACAAATTCATGCACATCATCGGGGGAGATGCCGTGGGCATGAGCACCGTGCCGGAAGTGATCGTAGCCGTGCACAGCGGCCTGAAGGTCTTTGCCATGAGCGTGATCACAGACCTGGGCATCCGCGAGGAAGAAAATGTTATCACGCATGAAGAGGTACTGGCAGCCGCCAACGCAGCAGCACCACATTTAACATATATTTTCAGCGAACTGGTCCGACAATTGTAAGGAATTGCGGGCCCTACACGAATCATCAGAATGAGGCAGTTCATCATATTTTTCCTTTTGCTGGTATGTACCGGCACCGCCCTCCGGGCACAATTCAATACCAACCGCCTCCCGGTAGGCGGCGGTGGCAACGCCTCCATGCAGCGGGACACCACAAAGCATGAGCATGAACCGGATACCCTCACCCTCCGTTTCCGCTACCTGGATGAACCGACGGACTTCATGCTGGATTCTTCACTGTACGACTTCAATCTCAATTACCTCCGCGTTCCGGCCAGCTATACCACCCTGGGCAATAACGGCACCGCCGCACGCAACCTTATTTTTACCCCGCGCATGCAGGCCGGCTTCGATCCGGGCTTCCACGCCTTTGATATTTACGGGTACAACCACCAGAATGCCCGCTTCTATAATACCAACCGCCCCTATTCCGAACTGGGCTACCTTATCGGCGGACAGCAGGAACAGATGATCAACCTGATGCATACCCAGAACCGCGGCCAGAAATTCAACTTTTCCTTCGATTACCGGAAAGTAAATTCTCCCGGTTTTTACCTGAACCAGAGCACCAATCACGATACCTACCGTGTAACGGCCAATTACAACAGCCAGAACAAAAGGTACCATGTGCTGGCAAGCTATTATCTGAACAAATTCAACGGCGGCGAAAATGGCGGTATCAGGGCGGATTCCTTTCTCCATAAACCGGAATACGACCAGCTGCGCCTCATCCCCACAAAACTGGGCGGCGAAGGCACTGCCGGCAATTCCTTCTTCAATACTTTCATCCCCGTAAAGAACGCCTACCAGGAAGCCAGCTTCATGCTCCGTCACCAGTACGACTGGGGGCGTGGCGATACCGTGCATGTGAATGACACCACACAGTATTACAAATTCGATCCTTTCTTCCGGGTGGAACATACCTTCACCTATACGCAGAACACTTACCGGTATATGGATACCGACCCGGATTCAGCCTACTATCAGCCGCGGTACGGGTTTAGCATCCTGCCGGTCGCCGAAGGCAGAGATTCCGTGCTCTCCCGCCACCAGTGGCGCATCCTTTCCAACGACCTGTCGCTCATGCAGTTCCCGGTAAGGGGGAATATGGCCCATTTTATCAGAGTGGGAGCAGGCATCGATAATATCATCGGGGAATTCATGCGCAGCAGCGTCACTTTTCAGAACCTGAGCATTCACGGGGAATACCGCAATAAAACAAAGAACGGGAAGTGGGACCTGCAGGCAAAAGGCGAGTTTTACCTGCTCGGCGAAAATGCCGGGGACTACATGGCCACAGGCACTTTAAGCCGGTATATCAACGATCTGCTCGGCAACGTGAGCCTGATGGCAAAGAATGTGAACAAGGAACCTTCTTATGTTTACCGTTATTTCGAGCTGAATCACGACCAGATATACCGCAATCCCGATATCGGCAAGGAGAATATCACGCAGCTGCAGTTCCGCGCCAATAACCGCCGCCTGAAATATGATCTCCAGGCAAACTATTATCTCTTTAACAAATACACTTACTTCCGGAGCTTTAATGAAAGCGATCAGTTCACAGGATTGTTCAATCTTTTGCAGATCGTGTTCCATAAACGGTTCAATATCCGCAGCTTCACCTGGGATGCGGACCTGGCCTTCCAGCAGCTGGCAGGCAGCGCACCCATCAATATGCCTACGGTATGGACGCGCCAGCGTTTTGCCTATAACGGTCAGCTGTACAAGAACCTGAACCTCTATACCGGCATCGAAGCGAAATACAATACGCCTTATTATGCGGATGATTATTCTCCCGTAATGGGGCAGTACTTTTACCAGGATACGCTGCAATTCTCCAATGTTCCGGATATTGCGGCATTCGTGCATTTCCGCATCAAATCCTTCACCGCTTATGTGCGCGCGGAAAACCTGAACATCTTTGTGTTCGACCGGAATTTCTACGCGCCTTCCTATCCCGCCAACAATTTTGCTTTGCGGGTGGGCCTGCGCTGGTGGTTTGTCAACTAGCCGGACCGGGTTGGCCGCCAGGCGAAAAAGCCTTACATTTGTATCAATGAAAAAGATGCTCGCCATATGTTTTGCTGTACTTTACACGCTGATAACCAGCGGGTTCACAGTAAACATGCATTATTGCATGGGCGAGCTGGCGTCTATAGACCTGCATGATTCCCATAACGACAGCTGCGGCAAATGCGGCATGCCGGTAAAAGGGGATTGCTGCCAGGATGAAGCCAAACTGCTGAAAGTAGATGATTCCCAGCTGGCTGCCAAAGCCTTCGCCGGGCTTACCCAGTCCATCACGGCAGTATCTGTTACCCTTCAGCCGGCATGGCTGCAATCAGCTCCCGTTCAACCTGTGCTGCAGGCCTGGGCGCCCCTTCACGCACCGCCGCTGATATCCTCCGTTCCCCTTTTTACCAGTCATTGCGCTTTCCTGATCTGATATCCGGGTAGTACGCCATTCGTATTATCAGTTTATCCGTTCATTTAAAATCAAAAAGATCATGAAAGCAATTATCATAGCGCTGACGCTGCTGGCCGGTGTACAATTCTCCGCAAACGCACAGCAATATAAAAAGGCATCCTTACAGGCAGCAGGCCTTACCTGCGCCATGTGCTCCAATGCCACATTCAAATCCCTCAAAACACTTCCGTTTGTAGACAAGATAGATACAGACCTGAATAACACCACCTTCGTGCTGCATTTCAAACCCGGTTCCGCCGTTGATCTCGATCAGTTGAAGAACAAGGTGGAAAATGCCGGCTTCTCCGTGGCAAAGCTCACCGTAACGGCCAGCTTCAACAAAGTGAAGGTGGAAAACGATACCCACATCAATTTTGCCGGTAACACGCTGCATTTTATGAACGTAAAACCGCAGGTACTGGAAGGGGATAAGGATATCACGGTGATAGACAAGGACTTCATTCCCGCCAAATCCTTTAAAAGCTATAGCGCAAAAACAACCATGCCCTGCTACAAAACAGGGGTTATGGCGGATTGTTGCAAACCGGCACAGGGCGCTGCTACTGAGAAACGCGTATATCACGTCACTATCTGAAACCCCGCAGCGTGAAGCCGTTTTGCACGAACAACGGGGCGGACATCTCCGCATACCTGCATAAACGGGGAAAACAGCTTCATGCCGCTTTAAATCACGACCAGGAATGAAAAAATTATTGATCCTGCTGGCCATCACCTGCACCGGTATGGCCGTACACGCACAGGAGCTGTATGTGAACGCGGAGCCGGCCAGCAATATGGCCACCAATTCCCTTGGCATCCGCTTGACCAACAAGTTCTTTAACATGAAGCACGAAAGCAGCACCGGCATGCGGTTTGAACCGGAACTGATGTTCGGGTTCTCCAAAAAACTGATGGTGCATGTGCTGGGATATGTATCCAACAATATGCAGGAGGCTATGCGTTTCGAGGGTGGCAGCATCTACGCCAAATACCGTTTCCTGTCCAATGACGACCTGCATTCGCATTTCCGGATGGCAGCCTATGTCAAAGGCTCGCTGATAGACAATCCATATATCCCGGCCATGGGCGATGATCACGACCATGATGCAAAGCCTTTCAGTAATGAAGAGCTGGATCTTGCGGGAATGAGCTCAGGCGTAAGCGGCGGTATCATCGCCACCCAGCTGGTGCACAAGTTTGCGATATCCGGCACCCTGGGCTACAACCGGTTCATGAAGAACGTGAAAGATGAGCTACCCCTGTTCTTTTCCCGGAATATGCTGAATTACAGCCTGTCCGCCGGTTACCTGGTGCTGCCGGTAAAATACAAAAGCTATGAGCAGACCAATCTGAACCTCTATGTGGAGCTGCTTGGCAAATCCAATATCGACCAGTACCGGCAGAACTATTATGTGGATGTGGCGCCTGCCATCCAGTTCATCTTCAACAGTACCACACGGCTGGACCTTTCCTACCGCACACAGCTGTTTGGCGATATGCCGCGGAATATGGACCGCAGTTTCCTCGTCAGGCTGGAACATAATATCTTTAACATCAGAAACAGGTAATATGCAAACAACCGTATTACATATCAAGAACATGGTTTGCCCGCGCTGCATCAAAATGGTGCGCTATGTACTGGAGCATCAGGGGCAGAGCGTGGTGGACATCAGCCTTGGCAAAGCCATCGTAGAAGGCGTGCCGGATGCGGACAGGCTTGGGGATATTGCCGGAGCGCTGGAAGCGGAAGGTTTTACCCTGCTGGATGACCGCCGTTTGCAGATCGTGGAAAGCATCAAGAATTTTGTGATCGCAACGGTGCATTATGGTGAGCTGGACGAGTTGAATGAAAATTTCTCCACGCTGCTGGCGCAGCATCTGCAGAAGGATTATCATCAGCTCAGCAAACTGTTCTCTGAAACGGAACATTCCACCATCGAACAATATGTGATACAACAGAAGATAGAACGGGTAAAGGAATTACTGGTGTACAACGAACTGACCTTAAGCGAGATCGCCTACAAGCTGGGATATAGCAGTGTGGCGCATTTATCCGGCCAGTTCAAAAAGGTGACGGGGCTTACGCCCAGCCATTTCAAGCAGGTGAAGGAGGAGAAACGCAAACCGCTGGACAGGATATGAATGTTCTAAAACAAACAAGGGGCGTATCAGACTTTGATACGCCCCTTGTTTGTTAATATCATTATTCCTTATTCCCAGGTCTTTTCCCCGTTCTTCATTTTATTCAATGTGGCGGTGAGGTCTTTATCCCCGTTGGATAATTTGACCGCTTTTTCCTGTACGGCGATGGCCTCGTCTTTGCGGCCCAGTTTGTAGAGGATGTTGGCGTAGGTATCCATGAACATGGGGTTCTCTTTCCCTGCCAGGGAGCGTTTGCTCCATTCCAGCGCTTCTTTTACGCAATTCATGTCCGGGCAGTTCTCGAAAACGGTCCAGGCGAACTGGTTCAGTTCTTCGGGAGAGGCTTTCTGGCCATATTTATTCATATACGCCAGGATCTGCGTCTGGAAGTTGGGCCAGTCCTTTTTGTACATATAGTACTGTGTTTTGGTCTGTGCCAGCAGTTCTTCCGCCACCTGGGGATATTTCTCCTTCATGGCAGCTTCTACGGGCGCCCAGTCGCCAGTGGAGTTGCGGCCGAACATTTTTGGATAGATCTCTTCATTGGCGGCAATGGACTTCACTTTAGCCAGGGCCTTGCCTTCACCCAGTACGGCATCCACTTTTTTGCCTTCGTTCAGGAAGATGGGGAAGCCTTTGTCTTTGCTGCTGAAAGTAAAGCTGTTCAGCAATTCGATGTTTTCCTTTGTGTAAAGGTCTTTTTGTGTATCCAGGTATTCGGAAAAGATAGCGGAGCCGTTCTGCATATCGCCTGCTGCCTGGGCTGCGAGCGCTGTTCTGCGGAGGTCTTCCGGTTTATTGTTGCCTTCCTTGTATTTGGCGAGGAGGGTGTAATACTGGGTTTCCGGTTTGAGTGCCATGGCGGACTTGGCAATGAAATCTTGTGCTTCTCCACCACCTACTACGCGATGCACGATCTTGCCGTCAGGGGAAAAGTAAAGGAATGTGGGGTAGGCGCGGATCGCGTATTCTTTTTCAATGCCGGCAGCATCTTCATACCAGCTTTTTACATAATCATTGTCTCCTTCCGTTTTATCCATCTGCACCTGTACATTGATGAATTTGTCGTTGAAATAATCACCCATGATCTCCTGGGGGAAGACGTTGTTGGTCATGTATTTGCAGGGGCCGCACCAGGTAGTGAAACAGTCTACGAAAATGAATTTGTTTTCGGCTTTGGCTTTAGCCTGGATCTGGGCCCAGCTGAGATCGTTCTCAAAGCGAATGCCTTTTTGTTGTGCGAAACCGAGGAAAGGTAACAGCATCAACAGGATGAATAGTTTTCTCATTGTTGTGTTGGTTTAGATTTGCCCTTTCAAGATAGGCCAATTTCGCCAATAAACAGTGAGGCCGGGGGGATTATGGTTTTGCGGAGGATCCGGCTTAGGATTGGTCAAATTCACGGATAAATCGTCAAATGGAGGAACTGAACAATCTGGCTGCCGGTTCACTTCTCCAGAGGCGGGCGTCAAAGGCCATGCAGATATTGCGGATGAAGGGTTTCCCTTTTTCCGTAACGGTCACGCCAGCCTTGGTAACGGTCACGAGACCGTCCTGTTCCGGTTCCCGGAGCCGCTGGAGCCCCTCGATGACCGCATCGCAGTCCGTATCCCGGCGCGTCCATCCGGTGCGGAAGCCGCACATGAGGGCCTGGATGTGCTTCCGCAGCAGCATGTCCTCCCCGTTCAGCATATGCCCTTTGCATACCGGGAACCGGCCTTCCCGTACCCTGGCCTGGTAGGCGGCGAGATTTTTTTCGTTCTGCACATATGCCTGCCAGTGATCGCTGATGGCGGAAACGCCGAGGCCAATGAGCATTTCTGTAAATGTCACCGTATATCCCATAAAATTCCGGTGCAGGCGGCCGGCTTTCCAGGCGGTGTATAACTCATCGCCCGGCAGGGCAAAATGGTCCATACCGATCTCCTCATAGCCATACGCCTGCAAAAGGGATCGGCCCAGTTCATACAAAGCCCGTTTCTCCCCGTCTTTCGGCAGGTCCTTTTCCGAGAACAGGCGCTGCCCGTTCCCTTTCACCCAGGGTACATGGGCATAGCTGTAAAAGGAGATGCGCTCCGGGCTTAGCTGCATGACCTGCGTGATGGTATCGCGGATGCTGTCTTGTGTCTGGAACGGCAATCCGTAAATGAGATCGAAGTTGATGGAGGTGTAACCGATGCTGCGCGCTTCCTTCACGACCTTTTCCACGGTTTCAAAGGGTTGTATGCGGTTGATGGCATGCTGTACCACCGGATCAAGGTCCTGTATGCCGAGGCTCATCCGCCTGAAGCCCAGTTCGTACAGGGCCTGCATGTGTTCCGCTGTGGTATTGTTGGGATGCCCTTCAAAACTGAAAGCGGCATCCGGCAGTATATCACAGGTATCGAAAATAGCCGTGAGCAGCATGCGCAGGTTATCCGGACTGAAGAACGTTGGCGTTCCGCCGCCCAGATGCACTTCCCGCAGGCGGGGGCGCTCACCGAACAGTTGCAGGTACAATTCCCATTCTTTCAGCAGGGTGTCGATATACGGTGTTTCATGGCCGTGATTCACGGTGATGTATTTGTTGCAGCCGCAGTAAGTGCAGAGGCTTTCGCAGAAAGGAAGATGCAGGTACAGGCTGATGCCGCTGCCGGCGTTCTTTTCCGCAAAGGACTGTTGCAGGCTATGTTTCCATTGTTCTTCGCTGAAGGTTTCGCTGTCCCATAAAGGAACGGTGGGATAGCTGGTGTAGCGTGGTGCGGCTACGTTATATTTTTGCAGGAGTTCCATTGCTGTTCGTTTTTAGCTTGATGTGATGGCCGGAGCAATTTTCGCTGGCTTGATGCAGTTATCGGGGCCGGCTGCATTCAACCCGGTTTGTGGCAGCATTCCACGGTCACTTTTTCTTCCGTCTGCTGCATGGCGGGACTGATGTACGGGATGCCCAGGTTCAGTCCCCGCAGAATAAGCAGCACGGCCATGAGGCTCACCATCACCGGTATCATTTTCCGGATGCGGGTGCGCCATTGCAGCGTGATGAGCTGTCCGAACCAGCTTACGGCGATCATCGCGGGCAGTGTTCCTGCTCCGAAAGCGCCCATGAACAGGGCGCCTTTCAGCACATCGCCGGTAGCGAGCGCCCCTGCAATGCCGATGTACACGAGTCCGCATGGCAGGAAACCATTGAAGAAGCCGATGCCGAACAGGGTGCGGAACTGTTGCCGGGCCAGCAGGCGCCCGAGGATCTGCCTGACCTTTCCCTGCCAGAAGGCTAAACGCGGCATCCGGGGCAGAAAACGCTGAAACAGCACCGTGGCCAGCAATAGCAGGCCGAGGGCGATGGACAGCCCCTGCTGCCATCCCCCGATATAGAATTGCCTGCCCAGCCATCCGAATAGTACGCCCATGAGCATGTATGCCATTACACGGCCGGCGTTGTACAGCAGAATGCCGCCCATCTTTTTGCCGCCTTCCAGGTGATGTACGGGAAGGGTGAGCGCAATGGGGCCGCACATGCCGATGCAGTGGAAGCTTCCGAGGAAGCCAAGCAGTATGGCCGATAACAGGTAGGTCATTGCACAAAGAATTGTTTCTCCTGGAAATAGGGCGTGTCCCCGGACGTCCACCGCAGTTTGATGCGGTAATTCCCGCGGTCGAACTTTTCGCGGGCGACCAGCAGTTTCCCCTGCCCGTCCAGTTGCAGCGGCAGGGTAAAATCCTTGCGGGAATCGGAGGGACGGTAAAAGATCACTTCGCCTTCCAGCGCAGCGCCGATGCATTCCTGCGGAAAGGCGATCTCCACGGCATCCGGCGTTTGCGTAACATTAACGGAGGCGGATAAACGATGATAGTTTACCTGCGCATCGATGTTCTGCTGGTATTTCAGTTCCTCCGCATAATAGTCCGGCGATGCCATGTCTAAACGGGTGCGCATGCTTTTGATCACCAGGGTAAGCATCCCGGCTGCAAAAACGATAAATACCAATGTGATACTGTATCCCCAGTTCATGATCTTGTTTTTTTATTTTGCCGGTCCCAGGAAGGTGGTCTGTTTTGTGATGATCAATTCATCTCCCTGATATAGACCGATGGTGAGCACTGATTTTCTTTTTTGTATGGCATTGCGGGGCAGTACCACGAAGAACGTGCCTTCGCCCTGCCCTTCGGCTTTGATATGTATCTGCGGCTGGCCTATCGTTTCCACATGCCCCGGTGTTTTTTCCAGGCGCAGGGTAAGCGGTACCTCCGATGTGGTTTTGTTCACCAGCTTGATGCGGTACAGATTGCTGATACTGTCCAGCCCCCTTTCCTGGTACAGCATGCCCGCTGTGCGGATGATGGTGCCGCTTACCGGCTTCCGGCTGATGAGCAGGAAAACGATGGCGCCGGTGATCAGCAGCAGCACGGTGCTGTACGTTTTCAGGCGGGGCGTAAACCGCAGCGGCTGTTTTTTGGCGATGCCGTTTTCCGAAGCGTAGCGGATCAGGCCGGTGGGCCTGCCTGTTTTTTCCATCATGAAATCACAGGCATCGATGCAGGCGGTACAATTCACGCATTCCAGCTGGGTACCGTTACGTATATCTATGCCCGTTGGACAAACATGCACGCATTGCATGCAGTCGATGCAATCGCCCAGTTCCGGTGCATCTTTTTTGTACTTCCCCCGTGGTTCGCCGCGTACGTAGTCATATGCCACCACCACCGAATCTTTGTCCAGCAGCACACTTTGCAGCCTGCCGTAGGGGCAGACCACGGTGCAGACCTGTTCCCGGAAGAAGGCAAAGACGGCATAGAACACGCCGGAGAATACCATCATCGCTATAAACCCGCCTGCGTGGCTGGAAAGCGGATCGGTGACGATGGCCTGCAGGTCCTGTATGCCGATGATATAGGCAAGAAAGGTATTGGCGATCAGTACGGAGAGCACAAAGAAGATCACGTGTTTCAATGTTTTCTTCCTGATCTTTTCCGCATTCCAGGGCGCTTTGTCCAGCATTTTCTGCGCCGGGGCATCGCCTTCTATCCAGTATTCGATCTTGCGGAACACCATTTCCATGAAGATCGTCTGCGGGCAGACCCATCCGCAGAAAAGCCTTCCGAAGGCCATGGTAAAAAGCACGATGAAGAGAATGAAAGCCACCATGGCCAGTCCGAATATGAAGAAATCCTGCGGCCAGAAGATGGCGCCGAAGAGAATGAACCGCCCTTCCGTTACATCGAAAAGAAACAGGGGCCTGCCGTTCACTTGTATGAACGGCAAGCTGAAAAATACGATGAAATAAATGTAGCTGACGATGCTTCTGATGTTGAAAAGCCTGCCTTTGGGTCTTTTGGCGTAGATCCATTTACGTTTGCCCTGTTTGGTAACGGTGGCGATACTGTCTCTGAATATTTCTTCTTCTTCTTTCATGGTTTTGCTTATTCCTCACCTTCGTATAAAGTACCCTGTTGTTCCTTCGGGTTCGCGGGATTGGTGCCGCGAATGGTCCTGATGTACGCGGTGAGCTGTGCCAGCTGTTTGGGTGAGAAGTCCTCTTTCCAGGATTTCATGCCTTTTTCCGGTACACCATATTTGATCGTTGAAAATATTTCATTCACTTTTCCGCCATGTATCCAGTAGTTGTCCGTCAGGTTGGGGCCTACGGTGCCTTGTCCGTCAGGACCATGACAGGCCGCACAATTGATCACGAAAAGTTTTTTGCCGGTCTCGATATCCGCCGCTTCTGCCAGCAGCGTTACATTATTCTCGTCAATATTATTGGCTGCATTTTTCAGGTACGCTTCTTTGGCTGCCGCCGCTTTGGCTTCCGCTATGGCCAGTTCTTCGAGCTGCAAGGGCGCGGCGTGTGTCACGTGGTAACGCCAGAGATATACTACGGCAAAGAGAATGCTGAAGTAGAAGCCGTAACGCCACCAGGGGGGCGTAGGATTGTTCAGTTCGCGTATGCCGTCGTAATCATGCCCCATGTCCGCTTCCGCTTCGGTAACCGCATCCAGGCTTTTTGTGCGGTTGAGTTTTTCCATCCAGTTGATGCGGGGTTTGCCGGGCGCGGGTGTGTGGGCCTTCTTCACTTTTTCCTTGCGTTTGATGCCGGTGAGCACACGCAAGGCGCTGATCAGCATCATGATCACCAGCAATTCCACACCGATCATCAATGCCATCAAAGTGAATACGGTATCGGACAATCCGGGTACAATGCTTGTCGAAGCACCCTGCGCCTGAGCGCCGGTGCTGATCAGCAGCAGCAGTGCCACGGGCAGTATCTTTTCTTTTTTGATCCTTTCGCGGTAGATGTCCATGGCGCCCATAACGGTGTAACCAAGTATCAGGATGGCGATCAGCAGGCCGAAGGCCACGCACAGGAGCAGTAGTGCCACCGGGTGGCTGAGGTCTTTGAACGGAGAGGATGCGGGGCCTTGTGCGGATGCTGCGAGGGCGGGCAGCATCAGCAGCACAAAGGCCAGTAGTCGTTTAGTCGTACAGCGCATGCTTAGCGGTTTTTAGGTTCGTCGTTGTCTAAGGGAATGTGGCTGATCTGGTCCATCATTTTCTTGTCTGCCCGGAATGCCCAGAAGGCGGCCAGCAGGAAGAAAATGGAGAAGATCAGCAGCGAGGCCATCGGATAAATGCTGATGCCTGCAATGGATTCGAGATATTTGATGAATTTCATGACCTAGTTTTTTTCAGGTGAAACCTTGATGTCTTTTCCAAGCCTTTGCATATAGGCGATCAATGCCACGATCTCCCGGTCTTCCGCTATTTCCAGCTTGTCCTGTTTCAGATTCGCCGTGATCTGTCTGGCCTGTTTGTCATAATCTGCATTGGCTGTCTTTTCATATCCCTGCTCATATGGCACGCCGAGCTTCCGCATCACATTGATCATCGCCGGGGTTTTGCTCTTGTCCACACGGCTGTCGAACAGCCAGGGATAAGTGGGCATGATACTGCCGGGAGACATGGATGTGGGATCGAGCATGTGGTTGTAGTGCCAGGAGTCCGGGTACTTGCCGCCCAGTCTCGCCAGGTCCGGACCGGTGCGTTTGGAGCCCCACTGGAACGGGTGGTCATAGATGAACTCGCCCGCTTTGGAGTATTCGCCATACCGCGCTACTTCATCGCGGAAAGGGCGGATCATCTGGGAGTGACAGGTATAACAGCCTTCGCGGATGTAGATATCCCGCCCGTGCAGCTCCAGCGGTGTATAAGGTTTTACGGTGCTGATGGTGGGAATATTGCTGCGGATGAGGAAGGTGGGCACCATTTCCAGGATGCCGCCGATGCCTACAACGATCAGGCTGAACACAGCCATCTGTACCGGTCTTCTTTCTATCCAGTTATGCCAGTGCGCTTTGCCGTATGTGGCGGTAATCTTTACCAGCGGGGGCGCCTCGGCTTCTTCATTGGCCACGAATTTGCCGCGGCGTACTGTTTTTACAATATTCACGATCATCAGGATCAGCCCGCTTACGTACAACAATCCACCGAAGGCGCGCAGGGCGTACATCGGCACGATGGTGGTCACGGTTTCCAGGAACTGGAATTTCAGCTGTCCTTCTTCGGTGAACTGTTTCCACATCATGCTTTGTGTGAAAGCGGCCCAGTAAAGGGGAATGGCATAAAAGATAATCCCCAGCGTACCGATCCAGAAGTGGGTGTTCGCCCATTTTTTGGAGTATAAATTGGTGTTGAACAGGCGCGGGACCATCCAGTAGAGAATGCCGAAGGTCAGGAACCCGTTCCAGCCCAGCGCCCCAACATGCACGTGGGCGATCGTCCAGTCCGTATAGTGAGAGATCGCATTCACATTTTTCAGCGAAAGCATCGGGCCTTCAAAAGTGGCCATACCGTATGCCGTCAAGGCTACCACGAAGAATTTCAGGATAGCATCTTCCCGCACCCGGTCCCATGCGCCGCGCAATGTCAGCAAACCGTTGAGCATACCGCCCCAGGAAGGCGCAATGAGCATGATGGAGAACACGGTGCCGAGGGATTGCGCCCATTCCGGCAGCGCAGTGTACAGCAAGTGGTGCGGACCGGCCCATATATAGATGAAGATCAGCGCCCAGAAGTGAATGATCGACCAGCGATAGGAATATACCGGCCTGTTCGCCGCTTTCGGCACGAAGTAATACATCAGGCCGAGATAGGGCGTGGTGAGGAAGAAAGCCACCGCGTTGTGGCCGTACCACCATTGCACCAGCGCATCCTGTACACCGGCATACCAGGAGTAGCTTTTGAAAGCGACAACGGCATCTCGAAGGAGTTGACAATGTGCAGCATGGCGATGGCTACCCAGGTGCCGATGTAGAACCAGATGGCCACATACAGATGGGAAACGCGGCGTTTGAGGATAGTGCCCAGCATGTTGGCGCCGAATACCAGCCAGATCAACGTAATGGCAATGTCGAAAGGCCATTCCAGCTCGGCGTATTCCTTGCCGGTGGTATAACCCATGAATAACGTCAACGCACCTCCGGCGATGATGGCCTGCCATCCCCAGAAGTGTATCTTGCTCAGCAGATCGCTGAACATTCGCGCTTTACAAAGCCTTTGCAGGGAATAGTACACCCCCATGAAAATACCGTTGCCCACAAATGCGAAGATCACCGCATTGGTGTGTACGGGGCGGAGGCGGCCGAAGGTGGTGGGTGCATAACCAAGGTTCAGGTCAGGGTACACGAGTGCTGTTGCCGCCCAAAGGCCTGCCAGCATGCCGATCAGGCCCCAGAACAGGCAAGCCCAGGCGAACCATTTGACGGTGCGGTTGTCGTAAGAGAATTTTTCCAGTGAAGACATCATACAGTTTATTGTTTCAGATTAGTCGTTGTTGATCTTTTCGTCAAACAGCATACGGCGGGCTGGCGAGTAATCATCTTCATACTGTCCGTCTTTGACGGACCAGATAAAGGCGATCAGAAAGAACAGCGCAACCACGAGGCTCGCACCGAGGAGGAGGAATATCACACTCATAACTGGTTGTTTTAATAATGTAAAAGTAGGGGGTGATGCGAACCTGGCTGATGATGCCAGTCAAATCCGCTGATGACTGTCATCAGCGCAGCAGGCGCTTTCCGGCCCATTCACTCATGCCATAGGTGATCAGGATCAGGCTGATGGAACTGGAAGGCATCAGGATGGCAGCTGTCAGGGGAGACAGGATGCCCTGCACGGCAAAGTACAGCCCCGTGATGTTATAAATAGTGGAGTAAGCGAAGCTGAAAAGGATAATACGTTTGTTCACTTTGCATAACCGGATGAATGCCGGGAGCTTCCGCAGCTGCGCCGCTTCCATGATCCCGTCGCTGGCAGGGGTGAAGTTGTTGCTGTTCTCTGTGAGGGAGATGCCCGTATCGCTTTGTTTCAGTGCACCGGCATCATTCAGGCCATCCCCGATCATCATGACGTGCTTGCCTTGCTGCTGCAGTTGCAGGATATAATTGAGCTTGTCATCCGGCTGTTGGCGGAAGCGCAGGGTGGTTTCCGGTCCCATCATTTTGCGGAGCGGCAACTCTTCCCCGGCATGGTCGCCGGAAAGTACGGTCATGGGATATTTGAGGCGTTTCAGCATGTGGTCTATGCCCGCGCGGTAAGTATTGCGGATGAGGAAGTATCCCGCAGGCTGCCGGTCAATGCGAAGATGAACGATGCTGCCGTATTGGTCCGCCGGATCTGGTATGCCTGTCCATGCCGAATTGCCGAGCCGGATGTGCAGATGATGTGCGGTGCCTTCAATGCCCTGGCCCGCCCGTTCTGAAAAGTGCGCTACCGTTGAAGAGAAGGGCTGCCCCAGGAACCCCTGTATCATTTTGCTGGCCGGGTGCTGCGACTGCCCCGTCAGCGCGGAAACGGCATCTTTCTCGGGGATGGACAGCGGCCGGCCATGCCATTCCACGGCCGTATCCTCGCGGGAAGTGAGCGTACCGGTTTTGTCGAATACAATATG
This sequence comes from Chitinophaga sp. XS-30, assembly GCF_008086345.1. NCBI lineage: Bacteria > Pseudomonadati > Bacteroidota > Chitinophagia > Chitinophagales > Chitinophagaceae > Chitinophaga > Chitinophaga sp. XS-30. Next base: position 2,183,750 of record NZ_CP043006.1, read on the forward strand.
ATCGCTGACGGCAAGGCTTTCTATGGCCTGTGCGTTCCGCAGGTATAACCCGTGGCGGCTCAGGATGCGCAGGATGTGGCCGTTGGTGAACGAAGCCGCCAGCAGCAATGCGCAGGGGCATGCTATAATGAGAATAGCGGTAACCGCCGGCCATATCTTCGATGCGTCATAAATGCCCCAATAAATGGCCGTGGCCGCCGCAACGGTAAGTACGATCCAGGTGAAATACTGGCCGAGCAAATGAATGAAGGATGCTTTCTGTTGTTTGTCGCCTTTCAGTTCATCCCGGTTCCAGAGGCTGGTGAGGTAACTCTGCGCCACTTCGCGGATGGTCAGTATCTCTATATTCCCTTCCAGCTGCCGCCCGCCGGCATAGACCAGTTCTCCCATATTCTTCATGACCGGTTCTGATTCCCCGGTCACGAAACTATAATCGATCAGCGCCTTGCCTTTTACCAGGATGCCGTCCGCAGGCACCAGCTCCTGGTGATGAATGAGCAGTGTGTCGCCGGCTTTCACATCCGGCAGCACTTTGGTGGTTTCCTGCCGGCCGTTGATCACGCTGACGGCTATGGGGAAATAGGCGGTGTAGTCCCGGTCGAACGAAAGCCCCTGGTAGGTCTTGTCCTGCAGTATCCTGCCAATGAGCATGAACAGTACGATGCCGGTCATCGAATCGAAATAACCGGCCCCGGAGCCGGACAGCACATCCACGAGACTGCGCACAAAGGTTACCACGATGGCCAGTACAATGGGCACGTCTATATTAAGAAAGCCGTGTTTCAATCCTTTCCAGGCGGAGGCATAGAAAGCCTGGGCGCTGTAAAAGAACACAGGGAGGGATAAAGCGAGATTAAGGTATCTGAAAACGGTGCTCATGCCTGCTTCCAGGTGCTCGCCGGAGAAATATTCCGGGAAGCTGAGCAGCATGATATTGCCGAAGCTGAAACCGGCAACGCCCAGCTGGTAGATCAGCCTGCGGCTGACGGCGGGTTTTTTCTTTCCCAGGTCCTGCAGGCTGATATAAGGCTCATAGCCTATGCTGGTGAGCGTTTCCGCCACTTTCCGGAGGGAGGTTTGCTGCTGATGGAAGATGATACGGGCTTCTTTCTTCGAAAAGTTCACATTCACCTGTTGTACACCGGCATCCAGCCGGTGCAGGTTCTCCAGCAGCCAGAGGCAGGAGCTGCAATGGATGTTCGGGATATAAAAGGTCACATGGGTCTGCTGATGGTCCTGGAACTGGACCAGCTGTTGCTGTATCCTGTCATCTTCCAGGAAAGCGAATTTGTCTTTCCGGACGGCCATGCGCTGGGCCATGCCCGGCCTTTCATTCATTTCATAGTAATTGCATAGGCCGTTCTCGTTCAGCAGCTCATATACCATCTCACAACCATTGCAACAGAACCGGTCGCCCTGCGGGCAGGGTTCCCCGCAGTGTGCGCATAACTGTTGTACCTGTGTATCCATTCCGTAAAAGTAACCGGGGTACGGTCGCTGTACGATGATGGCTGTTACAGCCGGAACTGATTGTGATCAGCGATATCCGTCAGTCCGGGGCATGACCGCGGTCAGGAATCTGTAAAAGCATACCATAATTCTGTAACAATCACTTTGTTGGCCGGGCTTACCTTTGTACCATGCAAAAGATGATCATCGGCATATTCCGGTTTATCCGGTCATTCTTCAAAAAGAGTTGTTGCCGGTAAAACAGAAGCTGTGCGCAGGTATTATTATCCGGCTGCTTTTTAGCCGCAACGGCATGCCGGGCGCACCGGCAGATCTATAGGCCAGACCCGCCCTGCACGGGTTAATCACACGTTAATTCGCTGCCGGAGAACCGGCTTTTTGCTATTTTCGCTGGAAAATATAGCTGTTAACCTGATGGATCAATTAACAAAAGGCTGGATCATACCGTTAGTCATCATCATCGCGGCATGCGGGCATAAACGGGGGCAACCGCAGCAGGAGGAGATCGTCAAGGATATTCGTCAGCTGGATGAAGTTGTGCCGGAGCAGATCGCGGAGCGGCTGGATTATATCGTGGGCAATGAAGGCGTGATGGAGGACAGTATCCCTGTTTTCCGGCACTCTGCATTAAGTTATGCCTACGGTCTGAATAAGGCACATGCTTTCTGGTCCGCAAACGGGAAGATGCATCCGGCAACGGGTTCCCTGCTGGAATGGATCAGCACAGCAGATAACTATGGCCTTGTTCCCGGACATTTTCACAGCAAAGCACTTGACGATGCGGCCCGGCGGCTGGAGGCAGATGCCGGCGCGGCAAAAAATGCGGCCCTGTGGGCAAAGATGGATGTGATGCTGACGGATGCATTCATGAAAATGGCCTATCAGCTGCATTACGGCGTAGCGCCAAGGGACAGCATTACCCTGCGCAGGGATTCCTTGCTGACCGATGAAACGCTTGCCGCGCTGATGCAGGATGCGTTGGGCCTGGGGAATGTTTCTGCCGTACTGCAACGGCAGGAGCCGCCGCATGCAGGCTACACCGCCCTGAAGACTGCGGTGCGATTGTTCAAACAGCAATATGCCAACCGGTATTGGGACACATTGCCGCAACAATACACGGATACGCCGTTATTCCGCCGCCTGCTGACTTCCCGCCTGATCCAAAGCGGTCATCTTGATTCATTGCTGCAAGTGGATTCGGTTACGCTGCGCAATGCCGTCAGAACATTTCAGCGCGAGTTCAATATCTACCCGGATGGCGTGGTGGGTAAACAAACCGTTCAGGTGTTGAATAAAAGACCGGCCGAATGGCTGCTGCAGGCTGCGGTGAACCTGGACCGCTGGCGGAAACTGCCGGATACCCTGCCGGAGCGTTACCTGATGGTGAATATCCCCGCTTTCCGGCTGACCGTTCTGGAACATGAAGATACAGTGCTCGATTCCCGCGTGATCGTGGGAACCCCACGCACCCGTACGCCGGTGCTCAACTCGGTTATGACCAACTTCGTGCTTTTCCCGTACTGGCGCGTGCCTTACAGCATCGTTTTCAAAGAAATGCTGCCGCAGATCAAAAAGAACCCTTACTATCTCATAGAAAAGAACCTGGAAGTGGTAACGCATGACGGCGAAGTCGTGAATCCTGATTCTATAAACTGGGCTAAGCTCGGGCGCAATCATTTTCCCTATGTACTGCGGCAGATGGACGGGTTGGATAATTCGCTCGGCATCATGAAGTTCAATTTTTTCAATAAATACAGCGTGTACCTGCACGATACGAATAACCGCACTTTGTTCAGCAATTCCAACCGGGCGCTGAGCCACGGTTGTGTAAGAGTGCAGCAGTGGGACAGCCTGGCCATGTACATGGTGCGGGAAGATCCTAAGCCCGGTATGCGGGACAGTGTGCGCACCTGGCTGGAACGGGAGGAAAAGCGGCAATACGATCTTGCCAGGCGTTTGCCCATTTACGTGAGATACTTCACGGCGGAGATGCGGTACGGCAGGATGCAGTTCTATGAGGATATTTACGGGGAGGATAAGGTGTTGATGCAATATTTTGCTTTGGGGAAATAGCGCGCGTATCAGGTCGTTGCAGTCGTTGTATGGCTATGCGCGGAAGGTATAGCGGCCTTTTTTTGAAAGGCATAAAAAAAGTCCCGGGCCAGCAGAAGGCCCGGGACTTTTTATTATCTGCAAAATATTATTTGCCAAGTTTCGCTTTCAGCGCTGTATCCAGCTCCTGCAGGAACTCTTCGGTGTAGAGGTAGTGTTTGCCATGCTCTACTTTATTACCGTGGATACATACGGCCAGGTCTTTCGTCATTTTGCCGCTTTCAACGGTTTCGATGCACACCTGCTCCAGGGCCTGTGCGAAGTTGATCAGTTCCTGGTTATTGTCCAGCTTGCCACGGAACTCCAGGCCGCGGGTCCATGCGAAGATGGAGGCGATGGGGTTGGTGGATGTGGGTTTGCCAGCCTGATGGTCGCGGTAGTGACGGGTAACGGTGCCATGCGCGGCTTCCGCTTCCATGGTCTTGCCATCGGGAGTGACCAGGGTGGAGGTCATCAGACCGAGGGAGCCGAAGCCTTGTGCAACGGTGTCGGACTGTACGTCACCATCATAGTTCTTGCACGCCCATACGAAGTTGCCGTGCCATTTCAGTGCGGAGGCCACCATGTCATCGATCAGGCGATGCTCGTAGGTGAGGCCCAGCTTTTCAAATTCGGCTTTGAACTCTTTCTGGTAAGTCTCTTCAAAGATATCTTTGAAACGGCCATCGTATTTTTTCAGGATGGTGTTCTTGGTGCTGAGGTACAGCGGCCATTTTTTGATGATGGCCTGGTTGAAGCAGGCGCGTGCGAAGCCGCGGATGGACTCGTCTGTATTGTACATCGCCAGGGCAACGCCGTCGCCTTTGAACTGGTACACTTCATGCTCGATCACTTCTCCGTTCTCGCCTTCGAATTTGATGGTCAGTTTGCCTTTGCCTTTCACGACGAAATCGGTGGCGCGGTACTGGTCGCCAAAAGCGTGACGGCCGATGCAGATGGGAGCGGTCCAGTTCGGCACAAGGCGCGGAACGTTCTTCATTACGATCGGTTCACGGAATACGGTGCCGTCCAGGATGTTGCGGATAGTACCGTTGGGGGACTTCCACATCTGTTTCAGCTTGAATTCTTCCACACGTTGCTCATCAGGGGTGATGGTAGCGCATTTGATGCCGACGTTGTATTGCTTGATGGCATTGGCCGCATCTATGGTCACCTGGTCGTTGGTGGCATCGCGGTGCTCCATGCCCAGGTCGAAATACTTAATATCTAAATCAAGATATGGAATGATCAGTTTGTCTTTAATGAACTTCCAGATGATCCGCGTCATTTCGTCGCCATCCAGTTCAACTACAGGGTTTGCAACTTTAATTTTCTGAGACATCGATTAATGTTTTTTAAAATGTGTTCGTGGTTTATCGCACGAAATATACAAATCAATTATGAATTGTCAATTATCAAATGGGGCAAGGGTTTGCCGGGAGTAAAAAAACAGGGGCTGTACTTCCGGGTACGGCCCCTGTTTTCTCTGTGTGTATGAAGATTACAGTTGTTTGATGATCTCATCCGCGAACTCGCTGCATTTTACGAGGGTGGCATCATCCATCAGCTTGTAGAAATCAATCGTTACGCGTTTGCGCATGATGGCGGTGCTGAGGCCATGAACGATAATGTCCGCTGCTTCTTTCCAGCCCATGTATTCCAGCATCATCACACCGCTGAGGATCACGGATGAAGGGTTCATGGTATCTGTATCCGCGAAGCGGGGAGCAGTGCCGTGCGTAGCTTCAAATACGGCGTGGCCGGTAGTGTAGTTGATATTGGCGCCGGGGGCGATACCGATGCCGCCTACAGCTGCAGCCAATGCATCGGAGATATAGTCGCCGTTCAGGTTCAGGGTGGCGATCACGGAATAGTCCTGCGGGGCCAGCAGTATCTGCTGCAGGAAGTTATCGGCGATCACATCATTGATAAGTACTTTGTTTAGCGCCAGCGCTACTTTCATTTCACGGTTGGCTTCATCTTCCCCTTTTTCTTTCTTCGTTTTTTCCCATTGCTCCCAGGTGTACACCTGATCGCCGAATTCCCTTGCCGCCAGCTCATAGCCCCAGTGCTTGAAGCCGCCTTCGGTGAACTTCATGATATTGCCTTTATGCACGATGCTGACGGTAGGCCGTTTATGTTCGATGGCATACCGGATGGCAGCGCGTACCAGCCTTTCCGTTCCTTCTTTGGACACCGGTTTGATGCCGAAGGAGGAGGTTTCAGGAAAGCGGATCTGTTTTACTTTCAGTTCGTCCTGCAGGAACTTGAGGAGTTTGTTGGCATCTTCCGTTCCGTACATGTATTCGATACCCGCGTAGATGTCTTCCGTGTTCTCGCGGAAGATGACCATATCCACCTTTTCAGGGTGTTTGACAGGGGAGGGCACTTTGTTGAACCAGCGGACGGGGCGCACACAGGCATACAGGTCCAGCTCCTGGCGCATGGCTACGTTCAGGGAACGGATACCGCCGCCAACCGGAGTGCTCAGCGGGCCTTTGATGGATACCAGGTATTCCTTCAGCGCGTCAAGGGTTTCTTTCGGCAGCCATTCACCGGTGGCATTGTGGGCTTTCTCTCCAGCCAGTACTTCTTTCCATTCAATTTTCCTTTCCCCGCCATAAGCCTTTTCAACGGCCGCATCGAACACCCTCACACTGGCGCGCCAGATATCCGGGCCAATGCCATCGCCAATGATAAAAGGAATAATCGGGTGGGCAGGAACTTTGATCTGCCCGTTCGTCATCTGAATTTTTTCTGCCGGCATATATAATGTTATTATTTGCTATGAAATGCTCCGCAAAGGTAAGACATTTGCGGGCGGGGCAGTATCAAAATCCCTGAAATTTGACTGTAAAAGCATCTTTTTGCTGCGGCCGCCGGCGAAAATGGCGGTGAAATTTGCCTTTAAGGCCCTGTTATCCGTTTTTACCGGCGATTTCCCCCATTTTACCGGTAAAAGCCCCTGTTACGCCTAAGCAGCATTGTTCCGCCGGATGAGCGGCTGTAGATTTGTGCTATCAAAAATTCAAAAACAATACAAACGTATGAGCAAGTGTAATCGTCATTCTGATAATAGTGGTAGCGGTCTGTGGGGCGGTGTTGCGTTATTGTGCGTAGGCCTGTTCTTTTTGCTCCGCAAAATGGATGTGAGCCTTCCCCACTGGCTGTTTTCCTGGGAGATGCTGCTGATCGTCATCGGCTTCCTGATGGGTATCAAGAGCAGGTTCCAGGGCGCTACCTGGTTCATTATTACCGCGGTGGGCGCCGTTTTTCTGCTGGATGATATCCTGCCGTTCACCTGGCACCTGGACCGCTATCTGTGGCCTGTGCTGCTGATGGTGCTCGGTATCTATCTCATCGGGCGTTCCGCCAGCCGGAAACAGCGGTATGCGGAATACATGCCGGGGGAAGGCGGCAACGGCGGACATAGCGGTTTCAGCAGCAGCAGTAGCGCCGGCGGGGATGATTTCCTGGAGATGACCTCCATATTCAGCGGGAATAACCGCACCGTCCTGTCCAAGAACTTCAGGGGAGGAACGGTGTCCACCATTTTCGGAAGCACGGAACTGAACTTCATGCAGGCCGACATCAGGGGAGAAGTGATGCTGGAAATTACCACCGTATTCGGCGGCGTGGAGCTGACCGTTCCTGCCAACTGGGAGGTGAAAACGGCTGTGGACACCATTTTTGGAGGGATTGAAGACAAACGCTCCGCGGTGGTAACGCCCATGCCGGACAAAGTGCTCGTTTTAAAAGGCTCCTGCATATTCGGGGGCGTAGAAATCAAAAGTTACTGACCCTTTTCTTCCGCCATTCTTTTATTCATTGTTTGCCCGCCCCCATCCATCCTTTCACCTGAAAATATTAAAACATGCATTGGTTTGTGGCGAAAATCGTTTACCAGATCATCTGCGGAAAAGGGGAGCATATTCCCCAGTTCGACGAGCAGTTGCGCCTTATCAGCGCTGTGAACAGGCAGGAAGCCTGGCGCAAGGCACAGGAGATCGGGCAGCAGGAACAGTATGCCTTCCATAACCAGAAACAGGAACTGGTGGAGTGGCGTTTCATCAACGTACCGGAACTCCATACGCTGGACGAGCTGAAAGACGGTATGGAAATATACTCCCGTGTGGAAGAGCCTGACAATGCCGGGAGCTATATTGCCCTGTTGCAGATGAAAGCTGCACAGCTGCAGTCGCAAAAGCTCTTTGAGCTGAATGTTTAACTCCTAACCTTCGTCTCTTGGCCAACAACCTGCTCAAAGTAAATCCTTTCCGATGGTCATTGCTGATCGCAGTGGGCGTGTTCATCAACCTGCACCGGGTGATCATGAACTATTGGCTGGGAATAGACCTGGTGATATCCGCGATCGACAGTGCCGTACATACCATATTGCTGGCGGGAGCGGTTGCCCTGGTAGCGCAGACGCTGGCATTTTATCGTCCCATGAAAGGGAAATATTCATTTGTGGCTATCTTTACCGGGGCCGTCAGCCTCGTCTGGGCCGGTGTGGTGATCTGCATATTGCGGAGCATCTATAGCGACAATCTGCTGTATGTGCAATGGCTTTCAGATACCACGCCGATCCGTTTTGCATTGGGGTGGACGGTGATCACGGGTACCGGGTTCATTGCATTCTTCACATATGAAATGCAGGAACAGCAGGAAGCGCTGGCCAGAAAGGAAGCCGCGGAAAAGCTGGCCAGGGAAGCGGAACTGTACAAGCTCCGCCAGCAGCTGCAGCCGCATTTCCTGTTCAACAGCCTGAACTCCATCAATGCGCTGGTGAGCATCCGCCCGGAAGAGGCGCGGGAGATGATCCAGAAGCTCAGCGATTTTCTGCGGGGCACACTCAAAAAGGAAGATCAGCTGTGGATACCGCTGAAAGAAGAATTGCAATATCTCCGGCTGTACCTCGATATCGAAAAGGTGCGTTTCCGCCATCGTTTAACGACGGATATTGTGGAGGAAGACGGGATGCAGCATATGCAGATACCGCCGATGTTATTGCAACCAGTTGTGGAGAACGCCATCAAGTTCGGGTTGTACGATACCACGGAAGCGATCAATATCAACATCCGGGCCAGCCAGGAGAACGGCTTGCTGAAGGTATCCGTTTCCAATCCCTTCGATCCGGCCCTGCAGCATCAGCCCTCGCTGGGCACCGGCTTCGGTCTTAATTCCATCCGCAGGCGCCTGTACCTGCTTTTTGCACGGCAGGACCTGCTGGAGACACATATTGATGGTCAGCTATTCACAACAATCATAAAAGTACCGCAACTCCATGATAAAAGCAGTTCTGATAGATGATGAGCCACTGGCGCGCGAACTGGTCCGGGAATATCTTCAGGGCCATCCCGGGATCACCATTGTGGCGGAATGCAACGACGGGTTCGAAGGATTGAAAGCCATACAACAGCATGCGCCTGACCTGATATTCCTGGATATACAGATGCCGAAGATCAATGGCTTTGAAATGCTGGAGCTGGTGGACAAGCTCCCCTGCGTGATCTTCACCACCGCTTTTGAAGAATATGCCATCCGGGCATTTGAAGTAAATGCGATCGACTATCTGTTAAAACCCTTTTCCCGTGAGCGGTTCGACAAAGCCCTTCAGAAGATGCTGGAACGGAAATCGGAAGACAGGGTTACCGCAGAGCTGCTGGAAGCGGCGGGCCGTGAAGTGCCCATGCAGCACAACCGCGTAGTGGTGAAGATCAACGGAAAGATCAGGATCATTCCTGTTCAGGAGATCGATTACCTGGAAGCGGCGGATGATTACGTAAAGATCGTCACGGCCGAAGGCACTTTCCTGAAAAATAAAACCATGGCCTTCTTTGAAAAGATGCTGGATGCATCACAATTCATCCGTGTACATCGCTCCTATATCCTCAACGTTTCCCGGATCACCCGCATCGATCCGTATGAAAAGGAAACTTACCTGGCGATCCTGCGGGACGGGAGCAAGATACTGGTGAGCAAGACGGGTTACCCCAGGCTGAAGGAAGTATTGGGCCTGTAGCTTGCAGGGAATGCGGCACGCAGCTGCTAACTGTTCTCCCGGAACAATCGTTCCAGCTTTTCTTTCTTCAGTATCTTCTGCCCCTGTTCCCCGGTAGCGATCACCCTGTCGCCGGCACGCGCTTCAAAAGTGCAGATCACTTCATTCCCTTCGATCCGTGAGACAACCGCCGTAAACACAACGGTGACGCCGGCCGGTGCGGGGGATCTGTGCTGTATGCTGATCATCGTGCCGATCCCTTCTTCATCGGCATCTTTCATATCCAGCACAAACAGGCGGCAACACCATTCGGCATCGCGCGCCAGTGCGAACGTGGCATATACAGGATGCACCTGCCCGCTGTCGAATGCTGCGCAATCTTCTTCCCGTACGCGGCGGGAAAAGGTTTTGCGGTCTCCGGGATGAAATATTTCTTTCATGAGCAATTTGATTTATCGCTAAGCGACCACCAGCACCGGTATATTCACCTTATGCCTCACCTGGTTCACGGTTTCTCCGTATAACCAGTCTTTGATACCGGAATGCCCGTGGCCGCCGAGTATCAACAGGTCCGCCTGCTCTTCCTTTACCAGCCGTGCAATTTCTTTGGCGCGATGACGGTAACCGAGCAATGCCTTCGCACGGATGTTCTTGCCGGCCAGCAGAGAAAGGTAGGTATCCAGTTGTTCCTGGTCTTTCTGCGTTTCAAAATCTGCCGCCTCTTTACCGAAGTACCGGGCGGAGGCGCTTTCCACGATATGGATCAGCAGGTATTCCGTATCGGGTTTTCCCTGTGCAAGCGCGTGGGCAATGATGCGCTCATCGAATGAAGAGAAATCAAGCGCCATGGCGATGCGTTTATAATCCGGTGCTTCCAGGTTGCCAAGCGTTACTTTATCAGGATGCATCCGTGCGGAGCCTTTCTGCCGGTAGCGGCTGATGAAGGGATAGATGACGGTGATTGTCAGCAGGGCCAGAAAGGCAGCGCCTGTAAGCACGATGATGATGTCAACCCATATGCTGCCGCCTTCGCTGAAAAAGCCTGCGGCTTCCGACCATACCATGCGGATATTGAGATATACCAGTACGACAGAGATCAGCCATGCGGCAATTTTGATGATGGGTTTGATGGCAAAGCTGCCCATGGTTTGTTTGTCGCTCACGAAGTGGATCAGCGGGATGACGGCAAAGCCCAGTTGCAGGCTCAGCAATACCTGGCTGAATACCAGCAGTTCTCCGATCTTTTCCTCGCCGGCTACCACGATCACGATCAGTGCGGGGATAATGGCTACCAGCCTGGTCAGCAGCCGCCGGAGCCAGGGATTGAGCCGGAGGCGCAGGTATCCCTCCATCACGATCTGCCCGGCCAGCGTGCCGGTAACGGTAGAGCTTTGTCCCGCTGCGATCAGCGCTACGGCAAAGAGTATTGGCGCGAGTTTCCCGCCGAGCAGCGGTTCCAGCATGCGGTGCGCTTCATGCAGGTCCGCTATCTCCGTATGCCCGGACGTGTAGAACACGGAAGCGGCAAGAATGAGGATGGCCGCATTCACGAAGAAAGCGAGGTTCAGGGCGATGGCGGTATCGAAGAAATTTATTTTCAAGGCGCGTTTGATCCCCGCCTCCGTTTTCTGGATCTTGCGGGTCTGCACCAGCGCCGAGTGCAGGTACAGGTTATGCGGCATGACCGTGGCGCCGATGATGCCGATGGCAATGTAGAGCGCGGTATCATCCGGCAGCGAAGGCACGAAGCCTTTCACCACTTCGCCCATTTCAGGTTTGGCAAGGATCAGCTGAACGAGGAAGGAGATGCCGATGACGGCCACCAGCGCAATGATGAAAGCTTCCATTTTGCGGATGCCGTAACGTTGCAGCAGCAATATCAGGAAGGTGTCCAGCACCGTAAGGGAAACACCCCAGATCAGCGGCAGGCCGGTCAGCAATTGTATGCCGATGGCCATGCCCAGCACTTCCGCCAGGTCCGTTGCCGCAATGGCGATTTCCGCCAGGATGTATAAAAGAAAATTGACCGGGGCGGGATAGGTTTCCCGGTTGGCCTGCGCCAGATCACGTCCGCGGACGATGCCGAGACGGGCGCTGAGGCTTTGCAGCAGCAGGGCCATCAGATTGCTCATCAATAACACCCATATCAGCGTATAGCCGTACTTGCTGCCGCCGGCGAGGTCCGTTGCCCAGTTGCCGGGGTCCATATACCCCACGCTGACGAGGTAAGCGGGACCGAAAAATGCCAGCGCCCTGCGCCAGCGCGATTTGTGACGGGTTGTTGTGGTATCTATGCTCTGATGCACTTCACTGAGTGAAGTAGATGATTCCTGGAATTTCATATAACTCGCTGTATCGCTTACAATGATTTCACCATAATACTTCTGGATACCTGTTCACTGATCGTAAAGGCAGGCTGATTGCGGATCTTGATCTCCACTGAATTGTCAAAATCATACCGTTCAATGACGTCGATCTGGGTGCCGAGGCGGATGCCTTTGGCATTCAGGAACTCCAGCAGGGAGGAGGACTGATCGGAAACACCGGCCACTTCCAGCCTTTTGGTCGTCGCCTTGTCCAGCGACACGAGCTGCTTCGTTTTGCTGATCTTGCCCTGCGCATCCGGAATGGGGTCGCCATGCGGGTCCGTTGTAGGGTTGCCAAGGTATTCGCTGAGACGGGCAATCAGTTTTTCGCTTCTTACATGCTCCAGTTCTTCCGCCAGCTCATGCACCTCGTCCCAGCTGAAAGACAGTTTTTCCACCAGGAAGCATTCCCAGAGGCGGTGCCTGCGCACGATCTGCAACGCCATTCTCCGGCCTTCCGGCGTGAGGCTGATGCCCTGGTATTTTTCGTAGTCAATCAGTTTTTTCTCTTTCAGTTTCTTGGCCATATCCGTTACGGAAGCCGGCTTGGTGTCCAGCTCATAGGCGATCGCATTGGTGCTGACCACCGATGCGCCGTCCTGCAGTTTGTAAATGGCTTTGATATAATTTTCCTCTGCAACCGTCAAATTCATGGTATCTAAAATATAATTTAGACAAATCTAAATAAAAACTTTTGAATTTTTAAAATATCAGGATATATAGAATTAATAATTATCTTTTGGACCAATTACCGCAAAATATGAGCAGAATCCTGATCCTTGCACTGGCAACAGGTTTGTTGGTAGCATGCAAAAGCAAGCCGAAGAATGTCTCTGATGAAGACCGGGTGCTGACCTTTGCTGATTTTCGGGCGTTTTTTCCCGAGCCGGCACTGCCTTACCGGCTGAACGCGGATTCGCTGCGGCAGCAGCCGGATTCGGCGGCTTTTCCTGCAAAGCTGATCAGTCAGTTTCTGCCGGATACCCTGGGCAAAGATGTTTTCAAGCCGGCCGACAAGCCGAAGTTCTTCCCCCGGGCTTACCTGGAGATGAATGACCTGCAATTGCTGGTGGTGGAGGGAACAACGAGAACGGCTGCGGCGGCATGGGTATGCATATATGACAAGCGGGATACTTTCCTGCAACGGCATGTCATTGCCCGTACCGGCGCCAGGGTAACCCTGGGCACCGTGCTGGATACACGCAATAATCTCAGGATCACTACGGAAACAAGGCGCGGAGCGGGACAGTTCTCCACCCGCGAGGATGTTTACAGTGTGGAAGAGGACGGCCGGCTCTCCCTGATCCTGACCAATTCCAATGAACCGGCCAATGCCGTCCTGTATAATCCTGTCGATACCTTTCCGCGCAAACACAAGTATTCGGGCAACTTTGGCTCCGGGGAAATGAACCTGCTGGCGATCCGCGACGGAGAAGTGCCGCAGGAATTCCGCTTCTATATCCACTTTTCCCGCAACAAAGGGGCGTGCATCGGGGAGCTGGACGGCACAGGCCGTTTTACCGGAGCCAATACGGGCCAGTTCCGCGACAAGTATTCTTCCTGCATCCTGGATTTCAAATTCAGCAATAACAGCGTTACGGTGAGCGAAACGAGCTGCGGGGCGTACCGGGGGATCACCTGTTCATTTGAAGGTACTTATCCCCGCAAGAGAAAATAGGCTCAGGTATGCTGCCGCACCAGGTCGAGAAAGCTCTCCCGGCTGATGAACCGCGCCCCGAGCGAGGCGAGGTGAGGGGTATGGACCTGGCAGTCGATCAACGCCAGCTCCTGCTGATGCTGTTGTACAAAAGTGATGAAAGCGGTTTTGGAAGCATTGCTCACCCTGGAGAACATGCTTTCGCCAAAGAAACAGCCGCCGATCTTCACGCCATACAATCCGCCCGCCAGTTCATCGCCCAGCCAGCATTCTACAGACAGCGCATGGCCGGCTTCATGCAGCCGGGTGTAGGCATCCATCATATCCTGCGTAAGCCAGGTGCCGTCCTGCCCCTCACGGGGAATGCGGCTGCAATGGCCGATCACTCCTTTAAAATCTTCGTTAACGGTTATACGAAAGGTATCTTTTTTCAGCAGCTGTTTCATGCTGTGGGAGACTTTCAGTTCGGCGGGGAAAAGCACAAAGCGGGGATCGGGGCTCCACCAGAGTATGGGTTTCCGGGAATACCAGGGAAAGATGCCGGAACGGTAGGCAAGCAGCAGGCGTTCCATACTGAGGTCCCCTCCGGCAGCCAGCAGCCCGTCCGGCTCGGCGAGGGTAACAGGCGGGAAAGCCAGGTGATGTTTTGAAAGTGAAAATACCGGCATGCGGAGCGTTTAGGAGGCTACCGTTTCTTCCAGGGTGGCGCTGATGCCTCTATCCAGCAGTGCTTCACACATCGGTTTAAGGTCATCGAACTCCCCTTGTTTTACTGCATATTTGCCGTTATAATGAATGAGCAGGGCACACTGTTCCGCCTGCTCTTCCGTATGGCCGCAGACTTCCATTAACGACTGTATAACCCAGTCGAACGTATTCACATTATCGTTCCATACAATGAGGCTAAAGGGGAATTGTTCTTCAGTTTCAACCAATACCTCCTCCTTTTCCTGTATGGATATTCCAGTTCCCGTATGACCCATGATCGATCGGATATTTCCGCAAAGTTACATTTTTTTTAGAATGCTCCGGGGTTTGCAAGAATGGTCGTAAATTGACAGCTATGAAAGGTTTTGTTCTATTGATGGATTTCAGTTTGCCGTTGAAAGACCCTGTGCCGATTTTTTCGCTGGTGTTATTTATCATTCTTCTGGCGCCAATCATCCTGCGAAAATTCCGGATACCGAGTATCATTGGGTTGATACTGGCGGGTGTGGCAATCGGGGACCATGGATTCAAGGTGATCGAGCAGGGAAGTATTGATCTGTTTGGAAAGGCGGGTTTATTATACATCATGTTCCTGGCCGGGCTGGAGCTGGATATGACGGAATTCCGGAAGAACCGGCACCGCAGCCTGGTGTTCGGGGCGTTCACTTTTTTCATTCCCATGATCATGGGATATGCTTTATGTACCTATGTGCTGAATTTCAGCCTGATGCCCAGTTTACTGGTGTCCAGCATGTTCGCCACGCATACGCTGGTGGCCTATCCCCTGGCCAGCAGGATGGGCGTGGGAAAGAACGAAGCCGTTACCGTAGCCGTCGGCGGCACCATCATTACCGATACTGCCGTGCTGCTTATCCTGGCCATCATCACCGGCGCCGCATCCGGTAACCTCAATTCAGCTTTCTGGCTGAAGCTGGGCCTTTCGCTGGTGATATTTGCCGTGATCGTGATGTATGGTTTTCCCATTATCGGCAGATGGTTTTTCAAGAAGATCAAAGACGATAAAACATCGCATTTTATTTTTGTGCTGGCCATGGTCTTCCTGGCCGCATTCCTGGCGGAGCTGGCAGGCGTGGAGCCGATCATCGGGGCATTCCTTTCCGGCCTGGCGCTCAACCGCCTCATACCGCATACCTCACCATTGATGAGCCGCCTGGAATTTGTCGGCAGCGCCCTTTTTATCCCTTTCTTCCTCATCAGCGTAGGCATGCTGGTAGACCTGAAAGGATTGTTCAGAGGGCAGCAGGCCCTTTTCATTGCCGGTGCGCTCGCTGTGGTGGCATTGCTCAGCAAATGGCTGGCCGCTTATTTTACACAGCTTTCCTTCGGGTACTCGAATCCGCAGCGGAATGTGCTGTTCGGCCTCAGTGCTGCCCGTGTGGCGGCCACCATCGCGGTAATACTGGTGGGCTTCAATATGGGCATCATCAATGAAGATGTGCTGAACGGCACCATCATACTGGTATTGCTGACCTGCCTCGTCAGCTCCTTTGTAACGGAGAACGCAGCGAGGAAACTGGCGATCATTGAAGCGGATAAGATACCTGAAATGCCGGATGAACCGGAACGCATCCTTATGCCGCTGGCGAACCCCGACAAAATGGAGGCTTTGATGGACTTTGCCGTAATGATCAAGGACCCGAAGTCTGAGGCGCCGATCTATCCCCTGGCCATTGTTCAGGATGATGAAGAAGCCAAGGAAAAGATACATATCTCGCAGCGGATGATGGAAAAGGCGATTATCCATGCTGCGGTCACCGAAAGCGATGTAAAAGTGGTCACCCGTGTGGACCTGAATATTGCCGATGGGATCGCCCGGGCCACCAAGGAGTTGCTGATATCCGATGTGATCCTGGCCTGGAGTGATAAGAACAGCACAACTGACCGGTTCTTCGGCACGATATTCGGCACTACAACGGACAATGTGCTGAACGGCGTCTGGGAGACGGTGTACATCTGTTCATTCAATTCCCCGTTGAATACATCCCGGAAACTGGTGCTCATCCTGCCGCAGAATGCGGAATATGAACTGGGTTTCAGCCACTACCTGAAAAAGATCATCCAGCTGGCCAAACAGGCCGGTTCCCGGCTGATCATTTATTGCGGGGGCAATACCAAACGGATGGTGCAGCAGTTTATCACCCAAACGAAATCCAGTGTGGAAGCAGAATTCAGAGAGCTGCAAAACCTGGATGACTTCCTGGTAGTGTCCCGCGATATTTCACGGGACGATCTGCTGGTGGTCGTATCTGCGCGCAAAGGCACACTTTCCTATCAGCCCTATCTCGAAAATGTGCCCGCGCGTTTGAGCCGGCATTTCAGGGACAATAACGTGATCCTCGTATATCCCGAGCAACAGACCGCGGAAAACAACGAACCGGGTATGCAGGAAGGCGATATCACGCTGATGCCGATACAGGAGCAATTGCGGAATATCAACAAGATCGGCAAGGCGGTGAAAAAGATCTTTACCGGCGGAAAAGAAAAGAAGGAGCAGGAGGAAGGGTGATCATCATCAGCATTTATACTTGGAATCTACAATTTTACGGTAAATCAACGGAGGAACCGCGGGTGGTCCCCGGAGTATCTATGGAGAGATGGTGGAGATGACGTGGAGTTGATGCCGGCATGATATGCTGTGTCTTATACTGAAAAAGCGGGTAATAATGGAGGTTGTCAGGCGGAACCTCAGGCCGGAAAAGTCTGCAGGCGGAGCATTTCAAGTTTCCAGGAAATAAAAAAGGCCTTCGCTTGCGAAGACCTTCTGTGGGAGTTGACGGGGTCGAACCGCCGACCCTCTGCTTGTAAGGCAGATGCTCTGAACCAACTGAGCTAAACTCCCAATGATTTAAGTGTTATTATAAATAACAAAAACATTTATGTGAGGCAGGTTGCTGCTGTTTTGTAGACGTTTTTGTTAACCTTTTACGGGTTTGGACAGCAAATATAGAGAATAATATTTTCAAACAAAAAATCTCGTTATCGTCCCCTGTTTTGCTTTCAGGCACTGACTTTTTCAATGCGGGAGTGCAAAGATATATTTTTTCCGGTAATTCCAAGGGGGGCATGAATTTTTTTTGTCACGATAAAGAAGACATGAACAGCGTTCACTTGGTGCCTATAGTTATCCTTTTATAACCGGTCAATGCCGGGGTACCGTTGTCGGTTACTTTCAGTATAAGATGGAGGCTGACGCCGGGCGATAACGAAGGCATCAACATGGATGCTTTTGCCCCTGCTGCGTTCAGCTGAGGCAGCGGTCCATGATAACCACCTGCCTGTGCATAGAATATCCATTCATACCCGTGCTCATCGCCATCGGGGTCGGTTGATGCCGAAGCATCGAAGTAAATGGTTTCGCCCGGTTTACCGCGAATGATCAGTGGCGCTTTTTCGGATGATCCGTTTACGGAAACGACCGGCCGATGATTGGCCTGGTGGTAATCATTCACACACCAATCCATCCTGGCTGCAAAGTCACGTTGAAAATCATCGCGCCACCTGTAAACCGTTGCCCTGGCATCCGGTTCATCTTCAAAGCGGCTGGTCGCATCATTGAAATAACCCGCGTCGTTCTTTATATAACGTCCGCCCCATCCGCCATGCTCAGGATGTTCCGGATTGTTCAATCCATTTTCCAGGAAGTAAAACCACGATGGAGTGTCGCCTTCTTTCATAGCCCCGTAAGGATTCGGGGCAGTCCATGTTTTTTGAGGGTACAGTTGCCCCAGGGGACCGTGGTTTTCCAGCACATTGGTTTTTAGCCATTGCAGTGAAGTGAGGCTTTCATCACCCCCGAGATAGATCCCCCGGTAAACACCATTCCGCTTGTCCTCAGTCAAAGGCGCCTTGGACAGTATGTAAAAAAGTGATGGGTGCGCAGCAAACAGCTGTTTGAAAATTTTATCCTGATCATCAATGTCAAATACCCTGACCTTCGAGATGAATTTGTGGTATGCTTTCTCAGACCGCGTGTTTTTCACTTTCCAGAGTGCCTGTGCCAGGTCGGTCTGGCCGCCAAACAGGCAGATATTCAATGGCCGGCTGTCTTTTTTGTCGGCCATCTGTATGATCCAGTCTGATCCTTCCGTGTCTTTACCTTCACCTACCTGGTCCCAGCCCCGGTGCGGACTTCCTTTTTTGACCACCGAAAGCAAACGGGCAGGAGATATGAAATTTTTATCGTGCCTGATCAGGTTCGGGTACACCTGTTCGTATCCATGAATGATCTCCTCAATCAGCTTGGGGCGAATGATCTCCTTTTTCAGTTCGCCCGGTGTACCTGCGGCTGAACTGATCAGGCCTTCTATATCAAATTCATTGGTGTACACCATCAGGCGAACAAGCGACTGCTGATCGTCCGGATCGCCGCCAATATCAGTAGTAATGAGGATGCGCGGCTTTTGAGCGGT
Organism: Chitinophaga sp. XS-30; assembly: GCF_008086345.1. Lineage (NCBI taxonomy): Bacteria > Pseudomonadati > Bacteroidota > Chitinophagia > Chitinophagales > Chitinophagaceae > Chitinophaga > Chitinophaga sp. XS-30. The sequence continues at coordinate 2,202,476 of NZ_CP043006.1, forward strand.
CAGCAAAAGCGGCAACAGTGCAGAGAAAAGCAGGGTAAATAATTGCTTCATAGTTCAATCGTGGATATACTTTGGGAAAATAACTGACCGAATACACATGCCTTTCTTAACGTAGGTTATATTGTTTGGAATGCTGGCTGTAAGGCCCGGATTCAATAGCGTAAAATACTAATGAAAACAGAGAATTTATAAAAACCTTTCTACACTCATGTCACTGCTTGATTGAATATTAAGCTGCGTTTGCTTTTTTCTGTCAAGGGGAATGCCTAATATCTCCCTTATGGCATTAAAGGCATGTGAATACTCCCTGAGCCAAAGGGCATTCAGGAAATACGCTCAGTACATAATAGATCATCATGATGCATATTGGTAACCTCTATAATCGATTTAGTTTTCCCTGGCTCCTGAACTGCTCCCCACCGGTATTCGTATAAAAGAATGTCTATTCCGGGCGGATGCCAGGCCAGAAAGTCAAAATCACGCGTTTCATAATCTTCTGCGGTAACATTTTGCGGCATTCCAAAGCCATCAACAATATGGCCCAGGCTGCCGGCATCTATGCTTAGGAATAAATATAGACAGAAGCTTCGCTCGTCCTTTCGGAAAGCATAAATATCATTGATGGGGTTGCCAAATAGCATATAGGCTTTCCCTGGTTGCACCAATTTTCTATTAACCTTGTTCAGAATCAATGGATGACGAGTCTTCTGTTTCTCCATTTTGCTCATCGCAAAATCGGAGAAATTTTCATCGATAAAACCGGGAACGGTGCTTTCCTTTGTGATGATTTTATCTAATTCCATAGTGTGTGGTTCTTTTGCTGAGCAGAAGGGAATATTAAGTCAGTACATCTAAATGCTCACAGTCGAAATTTCCATCAAACAGGTAACTATAGACGGGATAGTGGGGAGCAGGGTCATCGTAATGAGTGGCATAAGGTATACCTCCTTTAATCTTGCTATTGAAAAGTAAATAATGCTCCACGAATTTATGGTATGGAAAGAAATTTTCAAAAATTACGCGCAATTACAGGATGGGATACAAAGAGTATCGCGGTTTATATTCGCTGAAACGTTTCATTTAGATAAGGCCATTACAGCGGCAGCCAAAGCCGCTTACCTGGCCAATTGGATAAGTAAGGGCGGTGGGCAATTCAATAGATATAGCAATAATGTTTCAGAGATAAAGGAATTTATCATTGAGGATCCAACCTTCAGCAAGTTAAATAAACTCAAAAAGTCCAATCCTGAAGCCTTTTATTATTGGTACTATATAATAACCCCTTAAAAATGACGTGCGTCGAACGCTAAGAAAAAATGCAGTATTCCAGTGTATAGCCAACCAGTAGCACGGATTCGGGCAAAAAATAAAAAACGGGAACAATACATTTGACTGTACTGTTCCCGCTTTAGTGGGAGTTGACGGGGTCGAACCGCCGACCCTCTGCTTGTAAGGCAGATGCTCTGAACCAACTGAGCTAAACTCCCGTTTCTGCTGCCGTCTGACGCTTTTCGTTTGACGGGATTGCAAAGGTAAAAACTATTTTTATTCTGCCAAATAAATTTTTCACCCCTATCTCAACGCCCAATCCACCACACTGTTTTTCCATTCTTCCCGGAAGGGGGTCACCACTTTGATGTAGTTATCGGTATAACCTTCCATCATCCCGTCCTTATTATGGGATTCAAACAGCACTTTGCGCGTCTGGCCGGTATGCTGTTCCGTAAAATACTGCAGCTTTTTGTAGCTCAGGTTCCGGAGCGCTTTGTTCCGTTCATGGCGCTCATGCACGGGCACTACCGGCCTGATCTCCAGGGCATGGGTATTGGCCCGTTCGGAATAAGTGAATACATGTAAATAGGAAATATCCATTTCATGCAGGAAATCATAGGTTTCCCGGAAGTTTTCCGCACTTTCGGAAGGGAAACCAACGATCACATCCACGCCTATCGAGCAATGCGGCATGAACTGCTTTATGCAGGCCACTTTTTCCGCATATAGTTCGCGGCGGTAGCGGCGGCGCATTTTCGCCAGGATGTCGTTGCTGCCGCTTTGCAGCGGAATATGGAAATGCGGCATGAACCTGCGGCTGTTGGCCACAAATTCAATGATATCATTGCTCAGCAGGTTGGGCTCGATGGAGGAGATGCGGTAACGCTCAATGCCTTCCACTTCATCCAGCTGCTGCACCAGTTCATAGAACGATTCTTCCCGGCGCTTGCCGCCTTCGAAGCCTTTGCCGAAATCCCCCAGGTTCACACCGGTCAGCACGATCTCTTTCACGCCTTTGGCCGCCAGTTCGCGGGCATTGTCCAATACATTGGCGATACTGTCGCTACGGCTGATGCCCCGCGCCATGGGGATGGTACAGAAAGAGCAGTTGTAATCGCAGCCATCCTGCACTTTAAGGAAAGTGCGGGTGCGGTCGTTGACGGACCAGGAGGCATGGAAGGTGTTCACATCCGCAATATCGCAGGAACAGATCTTTGCGCTGTCGCCTTTGGTCAGTTCCCGGATATGGTCTGCAACATTGAACTTCTCCGCGGCCCCCAGCACGAGGTCCACCCCGGGGATGCTGGCGATCTCCTGCGGTTTCAGCTGGGCATAACAACCGGTGATCACTACCAGGCTCTCCGGCGCCCTGCGCTGGATACGGCGCACCAGCTGCCGGCATTCCTTGTCCGCATTGTCCGTCACGGAACAGGTATTGATCACATACACATCCGCCGCATCGTCAAAATTCCTTTTAACGAACCCGTCCTTCTCCAGTAACCTGCTGATGGTAGAGGTTTCGGAGAAATTCAGCTTGCAGCCGAGCGTATGGAATGCTACTGTTTTTGCCTGTGACATAAGGAGGGCAAAGTTACGATGTTTTGTTTAATTCCTTATCTTTCCGCTTTCAAGACCCGGGGAGCGGTTTTTTACATTTGATCTTTAATCTTTACTTTTTTGCTGCGCGTGTTAATGAAATGTTTGCAGGCTCTTTACAGCCTCTATGCTTTGATCGTCTGGCTGGCGATCATGTTCCTGATCCTGCCGCCAATTATTCTCGTGTCTTTTCTCGGAAAAGTGAAGGGTGGCAACATCGTGTTCTATTTTCTGCGTTTCTGGGCGCACGTCTGGTTCCCTGCTGTGGGCATCATTGTGAGAAAGACCTGGCAGTCGCCGCAAACCAGCGATCCATGCATCTATCTCGCCAACCATTCCTCTTACCTGGACGCCGCACTGGCCGTAAAGGTAATGCCCTTGCCCTTCCGGCCGCTGGGGAAAAGCGAGTTGTCGAAAATACCGTTATTCGGACTGATCTACAGCCGTTCCGTAGTGCCGGTTGACCGCAAGACGGCAAAAAGCCGCGCGCAAAGCATGCGGGATATGCTGTATATGATCCGGCGGAACGTTTCCCTGCTGATCTTCCCGGAAGGCACTACCAACGAAACGGAACAGCCGCTGCTTCCTTTCCATAGCGGCGCTTTCCGGATAGCGATCGAAACGCAGACACAGATACGCCCGGTGTTGTACGTGGATAACCATGCCCGCCTTGCCAAGATAAAATTCATGTCGCTGAACCCGGGCCCCTGCCGCGTAGTGTTCCTGCCACCGGTTCCCGTAGCGGGACTGACCATGGAGGATGTACCGCAGCTGAAGAAACAGGTCCGGCAGATGATGGAAGATGAATTACGCAAATACCGCAACTATCCTGCCCTGCAGGCCATATGAAATTTGTTGATGTCATATTGCCCCTGGCATTGCCCAGGAATTACACGTATGCCGTGCCCCCGGAGATGGAAGATACCATCCGCGTGGGAAGCCGTGTGGCCGTTCCCCTGGGCCGGCAGAAAAGATATGCGGGTATCGTAAAGGCTATTCACGAACAGGCTCCTTCCGCATACAAGACAAAGCCGGTGATGGACCTGCTGGACAAAGAGCCTGTCGTATATCCCACACAGTTAGCTTTTTGGGAATGGGTCGCACAGTACTACATGTGCAACGAAGGTGATGTGCTGAATGCCGCCCTTCCCGCGCATCTCAAGCTCTCCAGCGAAACCGTCCTGCTTTTTAATGATGCCTTCGGCGATGATTTTACCCTGCTGGACGATCATGAATACCTCGTAGCCGAAGCCCTGCACATCCGTAAGGAGCTGCGCATTGGCGAAGTACAGCTGATCCTCGACCGCTCCGATGTGTATTCCGTGATCAAGAAACTGATCGAAAAACAGGTTTGTCTCGTTTACGAAGAGATGAAGGAAGCCTATAAAGAGAAGAAAGAGAATTACATCCTCCTGAACCCTGCTTACGAAGGCGATGAGCAACTGGCCCCGCTGTTCGACGAGCTGGCCCGTGCGCCCAAGCAGATGGAGCTGCTGCTGGCCTACCTGCACCTGCTGAAAACACAGGGCGATGTAGCGCAAAGCGAACTGCTGAAGAAATCCGGCGCCTCTCCCGCACAGCTCAAGGGACTGGTGGACAAACAGATATTACAGATCGATAAACGGACGGTAGACCGCATCCGCATGGGCAGAATGGAGGCGCAGATCGATTTTATCCTCAGCCCCGCACAGGAGAAGGCCCTGACAGAAGTAAAGGCCTGCTTTACCGAAAAACAGGTGACCCTGCTGCATGGCGTCACATCCAGCGGCAAAACGGAACTGTACGTGAAGCTGATGGAAGAAAGCCTGGCCACCGGCAAACAGGTGTTATACCTGCTGCCGGAGATCGCGTTGACCGCGCAGATCATCCGGCGCTTGCAGAAACATTTCGGCGGCCAGATCGGTATTTATCATTCCCGTTTTTCCAATAATGAACGGGTGGAGATATGGAACAAGGTGAAGAGCGGGGAGATACGGATTGTGCTGGGCGCGAGATCCAGCCTGCTGCTGCCTTTCCGTGATCTGGGCCTGATCATCCTGGATGAGGAGCATGATGCTTCGTTCAAGCAGCAGGACCCCGCCCCCCGCTACCATGCCCGCGATGCGGCGATATACTACGCCGCGCTCTTCAAAGCGAAAGTATTGCTCGGCTCCGCCACCCCTTCGCTTGAATCTTATTTCAATGCCAGGCAAGGCAAATACGGTCTTGTTACCTTGCAGGAACGCTTCGGCGGCATTGCCATGCCGGTGATCGAGATCGTGGACATGAAAAAGGAAACGGCGTTAAAAGAAGTGGTGAACAACTTCACTTCCGTGCTGCGGGAAGGCATCCGGCAATCCCTGGAAGCCGGCAAACAGGTGATCCTTTTCCAGAATCGCCGCGGCTATGCGCCTTTCCTGCTTTGCACCACCTGCGGCTGGATACCCAACTGCAAGCAATGCGATGTTTCATTGACCTGGCATAAGCATCTGGACAAGCTCCATTGCCATTACTGCGGCACCAGGTACCCATACATTTATACCTGCGCCGCCTGCGGCAGCCAGACGCTGATGCCGAAGAACTTCGGTACGGAAAAGATCGAGGAAGACCTGCAGCAGCTTTTCCCGGATGCCCGCATCGCGCGGATGGATATGGATGCTATCCGGAGCAAGGACAGCCACAATAAAATGATCCTGCTCCTGGAGCAAAAAGAGATAGACATCCTGGTAGGTACACAAATGGTCGTAAAGGGCCTGGATTTCGAGAACGTGAACCTGGTAGGCATTATCAGCGCGGACAGCCTGCTGAGCTTTCCGGACTTCCGGGTGAACGAACGGGCCTTTCAGCTGATGGAACAGGTAAGCGGCCGTTCAGGCAGGAGGGACGGGCAGGGCAAAGTGATCATCCAGGCGAGCAATACTAACCACCCGGTATTGCGGGATGTTACCGCGCATGACTACACGTCCATGTACGAAAGGGAGATCGCGGAACGGGAGAAATTCGGCTATCCGCCATTTTACCGCCTGCTGAAGGTCACCGTACGGCATAAGAAACAACCAACGGCCGAACAGGCTGCATTGATATTGGGCAACTGGATCAGGCCACAGCTGGGAGCTCAGCTGGTGGGGCCCGCTGCGCCGCCGGTGAGCCGCGTAAGGGGATTCTACCTGCAGGAAATGTTGATCAAACTGCCGCGGGATACTAAAAAGATCGCGCAGATCAAACACATGCTGAAAGAATATTTCTCCCAGCTGCAGATAGAAAAACAATTCCGCTCGGTGGTCATCACGCCGGACGTGGATTGTATATAGACCGCTGGTCCGGGAAACCTCCTGTAAACCTTTTCCCTTTAATGATCATTCCCTTCAGCCCGGATGCAACGTGACATACGATTGTTAGTTATATTTGTTCCGTTAATAAAGAAAGGTCATTTGAACACTACGCTATGAGGGTACAAGAAAACGTTTCGCTCCGGCCATACAACACATTCGGCATTGATGCAAAGGCCCGTTATTTCACTTCTTTTCATTCGCAGGAAGAATTGCTGACGGTACTGGCATCGCAGGAATGGAAGCACGCGCGCAAAATGATACTGGGCGGCGGCAGCAACATCCTGTTCACACAGGATTTTGACGGCCTGGTGATGAAGAACGGGATCAAGGGCATCAGCGTATTGCGGGAGGATGATGAGTTTGTGTATGTGCAGGCCGGCGCCGGCGAGAACTGGCACGAGTTCGTGATGTACTGTATCGGGCAGGAGCTGGCCGGACTGGAAAACCTGTCGCTGATCCCCGGGAATGTGGGGGCCAGTCCCATGCAGAATATCGGCGCCTATGGCGTGGAGATCAGGGATACTTTTTTTGAGCTGGAAGCTTTTCATCTGCATGATCATGCGCTGGTGAAATTCGATAACGCCGCCTGTGCCTTCGGCTACCGGGAAAGCGTTTTCAAACGGCAGTATAAGGACCAGTTCGTGATCCTCAATGTAACCTACCGGCTGCTTAAACAACCACGTTTCAATACCAGTTACGGCGCCATCGAGCAGGAACTGCAGCGCATGGGCGTTACCGTACCGTCCATCCGCGCCATCAGCGATGCCGTTATCAATATCCGCTCTTCCAAGCTGCCCAATCCCGCCGAGATCGGCAATGCCGGCAGCTTTTTCAAGAACCCTGAAGTGACGCGGGAAAAGTATGAAGCCCTGAAAGCAGCTTTTCCGGAGATCGTGGCGTACCCTTTACCGGAAGATCACTTCAAGCTGGCCGCAGGCTGGCTGATAGAGCAATGCGGATGGAAGGGGTACCGGGACGGTGATGCGGGGATACACGCGCGGCAGGCGCTGGTGCTGGTCAACTACGGCCAGGCAAAAGGAGCGGAGCTGGTGGAGCTGGCCTGGAAAGTGGTGGACAGCGTAAAGGAAAAGTTCGGCGTGGTGCTGGAAAGGGAAGTGAATATTGTCTGATGCGTATGTTTTCAGCGGTTGCACGGACGTAACCCTGCGGCGCAAGTCTGCATCAACCCTTCTGCTGTTTGATCGGCAACCCTGCAATTAACCCTTTTGTTTGATCGCGTTCAGGATCAGTTCCGCATGTTCGCGGGAATTCTCTATAAACCACTTGTGCGTATTCATGCCGCCGCAAACCACACCCGCCAGGAATATGCCGGGCATATTGGTTTCCATGGTTTCAGGATTGTACACCGGGCATCTCACCGCATCCGGCGATAACGCAATACCGGTTTTCTCCAGGAAGTTGAAATCAGGCTGGTATCCGGTAGCGGCGATCACAAAGTCATTGGGGATGGTCACCATGCCGTCCGGCGTTTGAATATCTACTTCATTTTCCCGTATAGCCGTTAATGTTGAATGGAAGTATGCTTTAACGCTGCCCTCGCTGATACGGTTCTCGATATCCGGTTTCACCCAGTATTTCACGCGTTTCCCGATCTCTCCTTCACGGATCACCATCGTTACTTCCGCGCCTTTTCTGTAGGTTTCCAGCGCTGCGTCCACAGATGAATTGTTCGCGCCCACTACTACTACGCGCTGTGTGGCGTAGAAATGCGGGTCTTTATAATAGTGGGTGACCTTTGCCAGATGCTCGCCGGGGATATGCAGCATATTGGGGATGTCGTAAAATCCGGTTGCAATGATGATATAACGGGCGGTATAGATCTGTTTGCTGGTGACGACTTTGTAATGGCCGTTTTCGGGTTTTACGGCTTCCACGCTTTCGAAGAGGCGGATATTCACGTCCTTAGAAGTGGCTACCCTTCTGTAGTATTCGAGGGCCTCCGGGCGGGTGGGCTTGGCATTGTTGGACACAAAGGGAATGCCGCCGATCTCCAGCCGCTCGCTGGTGGAAAAAAAGGTCATGTTCAGCGGATAGCGGTACAGCGAGTTCACCAGGCATCCCCGTTCGATGATCACGTAATCCGTTCCTTCTTTTTGCGCGGCCAGCGCACATGCCAGCCCGATGGGCCCTCCGCCGATGATCAATAGTTCTACGTGCTTGTCCATTCGCTAAATTTAAACCAATTTTTCCATCCTGTTCAGCAGCTCGAACATCCGCGCGTTGGTGGCCGCGCAATAATGTGCGCCCGCGCGCATTTCAGCGGCTGATTGTATCCATTCACCGGGCACAAGCCCCTCCCCGCAATGCTGTATCATGCTTTCCATGGCGTCGGGCGTTACTTCCAGGTGGAATTGCAGGGCAAAAACTTTTTCCCCGAAGCGGAATGCCTGATTGGGTGTAACGGCAGTAGTGGTCAGATGCACGGCGTTCTCCGGCAGCGCGAAAGTATCACCGTGCCAGTGAAAGACCGTGGTCTCGGCCAGCGCCAGTTCTTCGGCGGATTGCACCGGGAACCAGCCGATCTCCTGCTGTTCGTTCGGATAAACACGCGCGCCGAGCGCGGCGGCGATCAGCTGTGACCCCAGACAGATGCCCAGCACCGGTTTCCCGGCAGCTATGGCTTCGCGGATAAATGCTTTCTCCGCTGCCAGCCAGGGATAGGTACTTTCTTCGTAAACCCCCATGGGGCCGCCCATGATGATGAGCATATCCAGATCAGCAAGTGCGGGCAGTGCAGCATCCTCATAAAACTTCGTTGCGCCTGCGGTATGCCCTTTTACATCGATCCAGTCTGCAATACAGCCCAGCCCTTCGAATGCGGCATGCTGGAAGTAGTGAATATGCATGGTCTTTTATTTTTCGTCATCCTCCGGAAAAAGTATATCCATTTCCGTTGCAATATTGTCCGGCAGGCTTTTGCCGGTCTTCGCATCCAGTTCTTTTATCAGTTCGAATTTTCCGATGATGGTATCGTTTTTACGTTTGCCGTCCTTCAGCCGCTTCATGGCTTCGTCATGCGACGCGCTGGCCTGCCGCAGGTTGTTGCCGATCTTTTGCATCTCTTCCAGGAAGAGGATGAACTTGTCGTACAACAGGCCGCATTGCCGGAATATCTCTTCCACGTTCCGTACCCTGTTCTCATTCTGCCACAGCAGCCTGACGATCTTGAAAGTGGCTACCAGGGTTGAAGGTGTGATCAGGACGATCTTTTTCTTCAGGGCGCGGTTGAAGATATCGGGACTTTCATTCAGCGCCAGTGTCAGTGCGGATTCAAAATGCATGAACATGAATACGAAATCCGGTGTGTTCAGGCTGCCGAGCGAGTGGTAATTTTTGGCGGACAGTTCATCGATATGGTCGTTGATATTGCGTACCAGCTGTTTGATGAGCGCTTTCTTTTCGCCCGGATCGCTGGCATTGAAATAGGCAACGTATGCATTCAGCGATACCTTGCTGTCTATGACCAGGTGTTTGCCATCGGGCAGCTTCAGGATAACGTCCGGCCGCCGGTTACGTTCCGCCTCATTGTCCCGGTGCACTTCTTCGCTGGTATAATCGATGTACCGCTGGAGGCCTTCGGCTTCGAGGATGAGTTTCAGGCGGTCTTCTCCCCATCCGCCCTGCACTTTTACATCGGATCTCAGGGCGCCGGCGAGGCGTTGCGCGTCTTCACTCAATTGGGTATTCAGGCGGTGAAGGGATTCAATTTCCTTTTTCAGGGAGGTGATGTCCTGTATATCTTCCTTCCGGGTATCTTCTATCGTTTTCCTGAACTGGCCGATATCTGTTTTCAGGGGACTGAGGATATGGTCCAGCGAGGTTTTGTTGGTATCCGCGAGGTCGCGGCTTCTTTCTCTCAGGATGTCTGTGGCGAGGTTGCGGAACTGCTCCCGGTTGGTGTCGTGTATCCTGGCCAGTTCCTGCCCGAAATCCGCCAGTCGCTGGTCCAGCAGCTCCTTTTCCTTTCCGAGGGAAGCCAACTGGCTGTTGAGGCGGATAACATCGTTTATCCGGCTTTCCAGCTCCTTCTCCTTTTCCTGGAGGTTGTACAGGAGATTATCGTACATGTCCCGCTGCACGTATGCTTCTTGTACCTCTTGCCGGGTGATGGCCTGGTGAATGGAGATATAGTATTTGCGGAGGAAGAGATAACTGCCCAGGCTGCCCGCGATCAGCCCGATGATCAGTCCTGCCAGGAGGTAAACGCTCATGGCCAAAGGTACGTAAAAATGCAAAACGGCCCCGGGGTTACCGGGACCGTCGCTGGTGTATAAAAGACGAACATTCTACATAAAATGGTGCCGTACGAAAGCTTCCATGGCTGCATACTTTTGCAGGCCGAGCTTGTCGTACAGTTCTGCGGTATTGGCGTTGCGCTCTTCGGCACGCTGCCAGAACTCGCGGGAATCCGTGCCCTGGAAGGGAACCACGTCTTTCTGGCTCTGGTGGATGAAGATGCCGAGGCGTTTCTGCAATACCTGGTCGGGACTCATGGGCACAGCCATTTCAATTTCGTGGATGTCCCACTCCTGCCATGCTCCTTTGTAGAGCCATACCCAGCAATCCTTGGCCCAGTCTTCCCCTTTCACCCTGTCCAGTGCGGCAAAGATGGTGTCCAGGCAAACCTTGTGGGTGCCATGGGGGTCAGCGAGGTCGCCTGCGCAGAAGATCTGTTGCGGTTTCAGTTCACGCAGCAGGTCTACCGTCAGCTGGATATCCTCTTCGCCCATGGGTTTCTTCTCCACCAGGCCGGTTTCGTAGAAAGGCAGGTTCTGGAAATGTATATTCTCGTCCTTGATGCCTACGTAGCGGCAGGTGGCTTTGGCTTCGCAACGGCGGATCAGGCCTTTGATGGCGCGGATCTCCGGAGTGTCCTTCTGGCTGGGCTTCTTGATGCGGATGAACGCCCTGGCGTCTTCCAGTATCTTGGAGCTTTTACTGCGGTCGATATCGAACATCTCTTCAAAACCTACGGCGAAGTCGATAAAGCGGAGCAGGAACTCGTCCGTTACCGCAATGTTGCCGGAGGTCTGGTAGGCGACATGCACATCATGCCCCTGCTCGTGCAGGCGGATGAAGGTGCCGCCCATGGAGATGATATCATCGTCGGGGTGCGGAGAGAAGATAAGGGCGCGTTTGCTGGCCGGTTCGGAACGCTCGGGGTGGTTCGGCAGCTGTGCGCCGGGTTTGCCGCCGGGCCAGCCGGTGATGGTATCGCGGATGGCATTGAATTCCTCGATGTTCAGCTCATAAGCGGAGCCGTATTGTACAATGAGGTCATTCAGGCCATTGTTATTATAATCCTTATCCGTCAGCATGAGGATAGGCTTGTTCAGCTTGAGGGCGAGGCCGGTGACTGCCTTGCGGATCAGTTTGGGCGTCCATTCACAGTCGCCGGTAAGCCAGGGTTCCTTGTTGCGGGTCAGTTCCGTAGCGGCCTGCTCGTCTACCACAAATTTGCAGTTGCGGTGCTGTTGCAGGAGCGAGGCGGGTACCTGGTCCGTACTGTTACCTTCCACGGAGCGGCGTACGATCCTGGCTTTGTGGGAGCCCCAGGCCATCAGGACTACCTTCCTGGCCTTCATGATGGTGCTGATGCCCATGGTTACGGCGAGGCGCGGCACCTGGCTCATGTTGGAAAATTCAAAAGCATTGGCCAGGCGGGTGGAATTGTCCAGCGTTACCAGGCGGGTGTGGGAGTTGATGCTTGAACCCGGCTCGTTAAAGCCGATGTGACCGTTGTTGCCGATACCCAGGATCTGGATGTCGATGCCGCCGGCTTCCTCGATCCGGCGCTCATAAGCCTCAGCATGGGCCTTGATCTGCTCTTTGGGCACGGTGCCGTCCGGGATGTGGTAGTTCCCTTCGGGAATGTCAATGTGATTGAATAACTGTTCTTTCATGAAGCGGCTGTAGCTCTGCAGGGCGTCCGGTTCCAGGGGGTAGTACTCGTCGAGGTTGAAGGTAACCACGTTTTTGAAGCTAAGTCCCTCTTCCTTGTGCAGGCGTACCAGTTCTGCATAAAGGTATTTGGGTGTTGATCCGGTGGCGAGACCCAATACTGCGGTCTCTTTTGCTGCTTGTTTGTCGCGAATAAGAGTAGCAATTTCCCTCGCTACGGCCTGCGATCCTTCCTTCGCCGTAGGGTGGATTTCCACGGAAATCTGTTCGAAACTGTCGATCAGTTCAATTTCCTGGTGATTAATGGTCATTGTTCAAGTTTTTTAGCGTTTTTAAAAACGAGCCCGAAAATTAAATAAAATACAGGGATTGTCCTCGAAAATTTATATTTCACGAGCAAAAATGCCCATTAACAGTAGAAATGTTATTATGACCCTTCTTCGATCCGGAACCTGCCCTTGTGCGTACGGTCCCGGGAAAAACAAAAGGCTCCCCGCGGAGCCTTTGTCTGGTTAAACGATATGTTCAATTCACGATCAATTCGTCTACAAACAACCAGGCCGGGCTTCCCTCACCGGGCTTGCCTTTGGGTATTTTCCCCGCATTCAGCGCCACAAACTTCACATACCGGGCTTTGGTGTTTTCCAGCACCGCCGTTTTTTGTATCAGGCCACTGGTATTGCTTTCATCAAGCCCGGTGAGCTTGAAGACATTTTTAAACGTTTTGCCGTCATCAGAAACCAGGAAGCTGATCTCGCGGGGAGCATAGATCCATTTGTCTTTCGCCTGCAGCAGGCCGATGGAAATGGAGCTGATCGCCGTGGAATCGCCCAGGTCCACCACCGCTTCAAAATTGCTGCCGTTGTAGCCGGACCATTGGTTGTCATTGAATTCCAGCGCTCCCCTGATGCCGTTCACCAATGCGAACGGGCTGCCGGGATCGTAATTTTGATGCGGCGGAGCGGCCAGCGTTACCGGTTTGCCTACGGCTTTATGGAATTGGAACGCCTGCCGGAATTCGTTGCCGTACATCCGGTCTCCCTGGAAAACGGCTGCCCGTATCACGCCGGAACGTTCTACTTTCACCGGCGCTGTATAAGGCGTGGATTGGGCTGTTGGCGCGGCACTGTCTGTCGTGTAATATATTTTTCCGCCGTCCAGTTTGCTGTCCAGCGTTACCTGAACGCCGCCCTGCCCGTCGCTTTCCACCTGGCCGCGCACCTCAAAAACATGTTTTGCATAGTTGACGTTCTTCAGCTCCAGGCGGGGGAGATGGGATTTGAGCCTTTCGAGGAAATTGTCATAGTTCTTTTTCTCTGCCTGTGTCCACAGCACTTCCGCCAGCGCAATGGCGCGGGGATACACCATGTATTCCACATGCTCGGCATTCTTCATATATTCCGTCCATACATTTCCCTGGGCGCCGTATATGAATTTGCTTTCTTCCGGGTTCAGCTCTTCAGGTACCGGCTCGTAGGAATATACTTTGCTGACAGGCGTGTAACCACCTATCGCAACAGGCTCATTTTTGCCCTGTGACTGGTAATGATCGAGGTACACATGGCTGCCGGGCGTCATAATCACATCGTGATGCTGTTTGGCCGCGGCAATACCGCCTTCCGTGCCGCGCCAGCTCATCACCGTGGCATTGGGGGCCAGGCCGCCTTCCAGTATCTCGTCCCAGCCGATGATCTGCCGGCCCTTGCCGTTCAGGTATTTCTCTATCCGCTGAATGAAATAACTCTGCAGCGCATGTTCGTCTTTCAAACCGTTTTCCCTGATCCGCTGCTGGCATTTCGGGCATTTTTCCCATCGTGTTTTGGGACTTTCGTCTCCGCCGATGTGGATGTATTTGCCCGGGAACAGCATCATCACTTCATCCAGCACATCCTGCAAAAAAGTAAAGACGGAATCATTGCCTGCGCAGTACACGTCATCATACACGCCCCATTTGGTGCCTACTTCATAAGGCCCGCCGGTGCAGCCAAGATGCGGATATGCCGCCAGCGCCGCCAGCGAATGACCGGGCAGCTCTATCTCCGGGATCACGGTAACGTGCCTTTCCGCCGCATATGCCACCACATCTTTGATCTGCTCCTGGGTGTAGAAACCACCGTAGGGTTTGCCATCGAATTGCTGGTCGTCATAATGCCCTGCCATGGTTTCCTTCCTGCGGGACGCGATCTCCTGCAGCTTCGGATATTTTTTTATCTCGATGCGCCAGCCCTGGTCTTCCGTAAGGTGCCAGTGAAAAGTATTCATTTTATGCATCGCCAGCAGGTCGATATATTTTTTGATAAACTCCACCGGGAAGAAATGCCTGCCAACGTCCAGGTGCAGCCCGCGGTAGGGGAAGCGGGGATGATCGGAGATATTCACGCCGGCTATCCAGTAGGCATTGGCCTTTTGCACGGGCAGCAGCTGCAGCAGCGTTTGCATGCCGTAGAACGTGCCGGCATTGCCGTCACCGAGAATGGAAATGCGGTCATGCTCTACTTTCAACGCGTAGCCTTCCGCCATTCCACGTTGTTCGTCGGGATTGGCAATGCTCCGGAGAACGATCACGTTATGCGTACCGCTGTCCGCTATTTTCAGCTCGTAGCCGCTCAGCCGGGAGAACCAGGCATTGAATAACGCGGCCGTTTGCTTGTTTGCTTCGGACGCCGCTACCAGTACAGTCTGCTTGTCCACCAGAAAGGAATCTGCTGTTTCCTGCAGTCTTACAGGCAGGGGAATGATGCTCACCTTTGCTTTGGGGGCCGTGGAGGCCGGGCCGCTTTCCGAGCAGGCCGCAAAGCCCAGCACAGCGCAACCCGCCATTATTCCGAATAATCTTTTTATGGTCATGTACTTGTTATTAGCTACCGGAAAATACTACTCTATAATGATTTCATCCGCAAAAATATGACCGGCTTCGCCTTTGCCGGGATGCCAGTCGGGGATCGTGCCATGGTTCAATGCCACTACTTTTACGTAACGGGTGGTGACGTTCACCGGTAATGTCAGTGTCTGGATGAAGCTGCCGTATTCCCTGTCCGGGAACGTATTCTTCACCACGCCGAGAGAGCGGAAATGCTGCCCGTCATCAGAAACAAGGAACTCTACCTGCGTGGGATACCATATCCAGCTTTCGAGGTCCTGCAGCACACCGAGACCGAGCTTTTTCAACGGGCGCGGGGCTTTCAGGTCTACCACCGCTTCCAGGTTGCCGGGGTAATGGCTCTGCCAGGCGCCCAGTCTGAAATCCTCTTTCCCCCGGATGCCGTCTATCAGCGCATCGGGACCGCCCGCATCGTACGATGGATGGATCTTTGACAATACCTGTATGGTCTTGTCCACCGGAATGCGGTAAAAGGGTGTGGATACGACCTGGCTGTAACGGCCGTCCTTGTACGCTACGACTTTGAGCATAGCCGTTTCCGTTATTTCCACCGGTTTTGTGTAGCGGGATGAACGGTTGTCAGGCTCCGAACCGTCCAGCGTATAATAGATGGCCGCGCCGGGCAATGTTTCTTTCAGCGTTGCAAGAATGGGGGTTTTGAACCGGTCTGCCTCCGCTATGACGTAAGGCACAGGCACGATCTGTGTACCGCGGATGCTGCTTTGCGGCCGGTCTGCCGGCTTCGAGGCCCGGTTTTTATTGGGCTGTCCACCCATCGTAAATGTCATCGCCCCGCCTTTCATTATCGTGGCATGATCGATCCATGACTTTGCGAGCGGTTGGCCGTTCACCTGCACGGATTGCACATAGTAGTTCGCTGCCGTCCGGTTTTTGGCATTGATGGTAAATTGGCGGCCGTTTTCCAGGTGAATGATCACCTGGTCGAACAGCGGGGTGCCGAGGGCATAGTAGCCGCTGCCGGGCGTTACGGGATAGATGCCCATGGCGCTCATCACGAACCAGGCGCTCATCTGCCCGCAATCCTCATTCCCGCTGAGGCCGTCCGGGGCATTGTGGTATAGTGTGGTCATCACCTGGTGGATCAGTTCCTGCGTCCTCCAGGGTTGACCGATGTAATTGAAGAGGTAGGCGATGTGATGGCTTGGTTCGTTGCCGTGCGCATACTGCCCGATCAGTCCGGTGATGTCCGACTGGTGTTTCCCGGAAAGCTTTTCCTCTGTGGTGAACAGTGCGTTCAGCTTCTTCGAGAATTGCTCCGGGCCGCCGTGGAGCGCGATCAGGCCGCTCACGTCCTGCGGCACGGCAAAGCTGCACTGCCAGGAATTGGCTTCCGTAAAGAAGCCGTTCACTTCGGAGGGATCGAAAGGACTCATCCATCTTCCGCCGATCTTGCCGCGCATGAAACCGGTGGAATCATCGAAAATGTTCTTGTAGGATTGCGCCCGTAGCATATAACGGGCATGGGTAGCCTTGTCCCCCAGCCAAAGCGCCATTTGCGCAATGCACCAGTCGTCATACGCATATTCCAGCGTGCGGGAAACGGATTCGGGTTGTGTTTCGAGGCTGAGATATCCCTGGCGGATATAATCGGGAATGCCGAAGCGGTCGCTTTCCGCATAGCTGCGCATAGCTTCCAGCGCGTACCGGGCGTCGTATCCGCGGATGCCCTTTTGCCAGGCGTCCGCGATCACCGGTACGGAATGGTATCCGATCATGCAGAAGGTTTCATTGGCGCTCAGTTCCCATACGGGCAGCATGCCGCCGTATTTGTATTGTACGAGGAATGTGTTGATCCAGTCGTTCGTTTTTTGCTGGTTGATGATGGTCATCAGCGGATGCAGGGCGCGGTGCGTGTCCCAAAGGGAGAACACGCTGTGATTGTCGAAACCTTCCGCCCGGTGTATCTGCTGATCGGTGCCGCGGTACTGCCCGTCCACATCCATATAGAGATTGGGATTGAGGCAGGCATGATACAATGCGCTGTAGAAGATCGTCTGCTGGTCCGGTGTGCCGCCTTTGACCTCGATCTTGCCGAGTTCTTTGTTCCAGGCGGCTTTTGCATCGGCAAGCGTTTGTTCAAACCGGAAGCCGGGCATTTCCGCATCAAGGTTCTTCATCGCGCCTTCTTCGCCTACACCGGAAATGGCCACTTTTACCATAACGGGACCTTTGATGTCAAAGGTGAAATATGCTTTGATGTTCCGGCCTTCCGCCTGATGCAGCGCACCTTTCGTGGTGTCTCCCAGTGCAACGGCATGGGACTTGAAAGGCTGCGAGAACTTCATCGCGAAATACAGCACCTGGTCCTTTGCCCAGGAGTTGGACCGGCGCATGCCGATGACTGTGCTGTCGTTCAGCACTTTCAGGCTGGAGTTGATCACAATGTCCCGGTGATACAGGTCCAGCAGGATATGCCCTTCCCTTGCGGAAGCGGGGAATTCGTATTGATGCAGCCCCGCTCTTTTGGTCGTGGTGAGCGAAGCGGTGATATCGTATTTGTCGAGCTTCACGCTGTAGAACCCTGGTGAGGCCTTTTCATTTTTGTGCGAAAAGGGGGAGGCATACTCCTCATTGTGCCAGGATGGTTTGCCGGTGACGGGCATAAGCAGGATGTCGCAGTAATCTTCAATGCCGGTGCCGCTCAGGTGTGTGTGGGAGAAACCATAGAGGATGGAATCCGTGTAGTGATATCCGGAGCAGCCGTCCCATCCTTTCAGTCTTGTATCCGGACCAAGCTGCACCATGCCGAAGGGCATGCTTGGGCCGGGGTAGGTGTGGCCGTGGCCGCCTGTTCCGATAAAGGGATTTACTTTCTGCGTGTAGTCTGTTTGCTGCGCCTGTGCAGCAGTGGCTAGCCCGAGGGCCGCCGCAACCAACCATTTTTTCATGTCACTGTTTTGTTTAGTCTCCCGGCAGATATGTCGCCGGAAGGCTAAAATAAGTAAAATGTCAGGGCTAAAACGTTTTAGTGCGCTAAAAATTTGATAAATCGATTGCAGCAAAAAGCCTCCCGTGAGGGGAGGCAAAAGCGTATCAGGTATAGTGAAAATGCTATCTGGGTGGAGCGTTATTCAGCAAGCTTCGGAAAAACGTTTACTCCGTGCGAAAAAATGCTACCTGTATATTGGGTTATTCAGCAAGCTGCAGAAAACGTTTATTCCGCGCGATAAAATGCTAACTGTCTGTCGGGTTAATCAGCAAGCTTCAGAAAAACGTTTACTCCGTGCGAAAAAATGCTAACTGTATGCCGGGTTACTTCAGCAGCAGTTCACAGATCACCGGCCGGTGGTCAGATGCTACTGTTTCCTGCAGCACCAGGGAGTTGACCATGCTCCACCGTGATTTCGGGTACAACATGATATAATCCAGTTTGTGCGTAGGCGTGTCTGAGGGCCAGGTAGCGCCCAGTTGTTCGCTGGCGTCCGCAAATAAGCTTTTCAATGTGTTGATCTCTTTGGAAGCAGGCTCCGCATTCAGGTCTCCCGCAAGGATCAGCGGCATGCTGTCCCGCGAGAAGTGTTTCAGGAGCTGGCTGGTTTGCGCTATACGGTCAGCCGGATCTTCCTGGTGATCAAGGTGCGTGCTGGCAAACCGGAGCAGACTGTCCCCCGGAAGTTTGACCCTTACCACAGCGGCGCAGCGCGGTTCCCCTTTCTCGCTTTTGGCCGGCAGGGGAATGGTGTACATTTGCTCAATCGGATAACGGGAAAGGATGCCATTGCCATATGAACCGCCGTCATGGCTCATAGCTTTTCCGAAATAGACGTACATGCCGGTTTGCGCCGCCAGCTCCTTTAGCAGGTTGGACTTTTTGACGCGGTTGGTACAGCTGTCCACCTCCTGCAGGGCAACAAGATCAGGATTGGTGGCGAGGATCACGGTGGCAATGCCGGAAATGTCCTGCTCCCCCCTGGTATTCTCCCCGTGGTGGATATTGTAGCTGAGCACTTTGATGACCTGACCCTGTATCTGCGCCAATGCGAAGCCAGGGAGCAGGACCATCATCATAAAGATTATGGGTCGCTGCATACGAATGTGTTAAGATGTCCGGATGATATATATGAATATACTCTTTAGTTCCATCTAATCGATACAACTTTCATGCCTTTCCCATGCCGCATCATCAGCATCCTGCATTTGTCGTTCTGCAATGTAAAAGAAGGAAGTTATTCCTCAAGCCGCCACCAATTTAAAATTTATTTAATGTATATACAAATGCGAAGCGAGGATTTAACATTGGGATGGGAGGGTTAGGATTCTGCTTTAAGGAGTTATGAGATTAAATTTTAATACAGATTTTTTCCACATTGACAGGGAGCGGCGCTCATGTGCTGGTGGTCATTCCTTTTTGTGCGGATGCGCTTTATCACGCGTACCGGCACCGGCAGTGTTTATGCATTTAATACCGCCTCTGCTTCCTGCCGGATGCGCTTCACCTGCTCCGCCTGCGTAACGGCGATGCCGTACTCCGGCACGCCGGGAATCCCGCCCATGCTTACATGGGGATTGCGGTAAACCATGCGGCTGTCGATATACGCTTTCGCCGTGGTGTGGAATTCGGTAGCTCCGGATGTTCTCACCAGTTCCGCGATGTTGTGCTCCCTGACACCGGAGCCGGCCATGATGCTGATGCGGCCGGCGGCTTTGTTCACCAGTTGCGCGATGAGCGCAGCGCCTTCCGGCGCGGTATTCCGCTGGCCTGAAGTAAGGATGCGTTCGCAACCGGTGCTGATAATATCTTCCAGCGCTTCGAAAGGATCATCCGTCATATCGAATGCACGGTGAAAAGTAACGCCCATCGGCCAGGCCAGTTCTACTAGTTCGCGGGTGCGTTCTTTGTCTACCTTCCCTGCCGGGGTCAGCAGGCCAATCACTACACCGTCACATCCTGCCTGTTTGCATAGCTGGATGTCTTTTTTCATGATGCTGAATTCTGTCTCGTCATACAAAAAGTCACCGCCGCGGGGGCGAATGATCGGGTATAACGCGATGCTCACTTTTTCCCTGGCGGTCAATATCGTTGCGTAGCCGGGTGTGGTACCGCCTTCCAGCAGGTTGTCGCATAATTCTATCCTGTCCGCCCCGCCTTCCTGTGCAGCGGTGCAGGAGGCTACGGAGGCCGCGCATATTTCCAGTGTGATCTTTTTCATGATCTGTAAAAGTACGCCAACGGGGGCAGGTATAAAAATAACAGGAGGATGCTCCCGGAACGGAACATCCTCCTGTTGTCAAACGTTCTACTTATTTCGAAAAATGGAATTTCCCTTTGATGATCTCTTCTTTTTCCGCATTCTTCAGCGCATAGCTGAAGCCGGGCTGCAGGCAGAAAGCGCCATGCTCGCCTTTTTTGTTCAGGGCAAGGAAGCCGATCTGTATCTCCCTGGCTTTTTCCGGTTTTTTCTTCACGATGCGCAGCACGGCTTCCCGGCAGGCAGCCTCGGGAGAGAATCCCTGCCGCATCAGTTCCACTACGAGGAAGCTGCCCACCACGCGGATCACTTCTTCTCCCACGCCGGTAGCGGTGGCGGCGCCTACTTCGTTATCCACGTAAAGCCCCGCGCCGATGATGGGGGAGTCTCCCACGCGGCCATGCAGTTTATAGGCCATACCGCTGGTGGTGCATGCGCCGGACAGGTTGCCTTCGGCATCCATTGCGATCATCCCGATCGTATCGTGGTTGTACACATTGCCGGGAAGCTGCAGCGGATGGAATGCTGATGTGCCTTTACCTTCGTAAGATTGATTTTCTATATTGATGACGGGTTTGTATTCCGCTTTTTTCAGCCATTCTTTCCAGGCTTTTTCGGATTCGGGCGTGAGCAGGTTTTCTTTTTTGAAACCGTTCTCCAGTGCGAATTGCAGGGCGCCGTCGCCTACGAGCATCACATGCGGCGTTTTTTCCATCACCTTGCGCGCAACGGAGATGGGATGAATGATGTGCTCCAGTGCGGCAACAGAACCGCAGTTGCCAAATTCATCCATGATACAGGCGTCCAGCGTAACGCGGCCATCCCGGTCCGGCGCGCCGCCAATGCCTACCGTGGTATTTTTGATATCCGATTCCGGTACATGTACGCCGGCTTCCACGGCATCCAGTGCCCGGCCGCCCTTTTGCAGTATTTCCCATGCGGCTTTGTTGGCAGCAACACCGAAGTCCCAGGTGGAGACCACAACGGGTTTACCTTTTACGATATGTTTCCTGCGTTTGCGGGATTGGGCGAGAGCCGAAGGGCCTTCCAGGGAAAGCACGGCAGCGCTGAGGGCGGCGGTCTTGAAAAAATGTCTTCTACTGCTCATTGTTCACACGTTTGAAGATTAAATATACGAGGATGTGTCAATACTAAGAACGGCCTGGCGCCATGAGAAAAGGGTGTATCACAAACCGGATACACCCCGTGGCTATTATATTCGTTAAATGCTGCCGTGGCAGCGGTGCTTTTTTGTTAGTCTTTCATTTCCCATGCCATAGCGCTGGCGCCCAGGATGGCGGCATCGCTTTCGCGCAGTTCGGAGAACACGAGCTTCACCTTGTTCTGGAAGATGGGCAGCAGGTTCTTTTCCATATGATGGCGCACAGGGCGCATGATCAGGTCTCCTGCCTGTGTGAGGCCGCCGAAGAGCACAATGGCTTCCGGGCTGGAGAACATCACGAAATTGGCGAGGGCTTCTCCCAACACTTTTCCGGTGAACTCATAGATCTCTATCGCCAGCTTGTCGCCTTTAATGGCTGCTTCATAGATCACTTTAGACGTGAGCTCTTCCGTTTTGTAGTTGCGGAGGAGGCTTGGTTCATCCGGGCGGCTTTCCAGCAGCTCCAGGGCGGTATTCGTTACGCCCGTAGCGGAGGCATAAGCTTCCAGGGAGCCGTGCATGCCGGTGCCGGTATGCAGCCGTCCACCGGGGATCACAATGATATGCCCCAGTTCGCCTGCGAAGCCATCATGACCGTAGATCATCTGGCCGTTCGCCACGATACCGCTGCCTACGCCGGTGCCGAGGGTGATGGTGATAAAGTCCTTCATGCCGCGGGCGGAGCCATAGGTCATTTCCCCCAGCGCCGCCGCATTGGCGTCGTTGGTGAGCACGGCCGGCACCCCGAACAGGTCCTGCAGCATCCTGGCCAGCGGAATGACCCCTCTCCAGCGCAGATTCGGCGCATATTCAATATTGCCGGTGTAGTAATTACCGTTGGGCGCACCCACACCTATACCTCTGATATGTTCAATGCCGCCTACCTGGTCTATCAGCTTGGATAAACGCTCGTGCAGTTCGGCCAGGAACATCGTAACTTCTTCGTGAGCTTTGGTTGACATCCTGTCCTGACACAAAATCGTACCGCGGCGGTCTACAACGCCAAATTTTGTATTAGTTCCTCCAATATCAATGCCCACCGCTAATTGCTGACTCATAGTCTATTCCTTGGGATTTTAAAATTGATTTAACGCGAAACGCAAAAAATGCTAAGTATGCAAAACAGATCACCGGCACAACATAAGACATGTGAATGCCTATCGCCGGCATGTCCGCCAGGCCTCCCTGTACCGGGGGGATCAGTGCGCCGCCCAGGATCATCATGATCAGGAAGGATGAACCCTGGCCGGTATATTTACCCAGGCCTGCGATGGACAATGCGAAAATGCAGGGCCACATCACGGAACAGAAAAGGCCGCCGCTGATGAACGCAAAAGTAGCGACTTCACCCTCGGTAAACAAGCCGATGACCATTGCCGCAACACCCATGATACCAAAGGTCATCAGCGTTTTGGCCGGTTTCTCCTGTCCGTAGAAGAAGCCGAGTATCTGCACCACGATGCAGATGGCGAAAGGATAGAGTTTGGTGATATCATTTCCTTTCAGGGCATTTACGCCCAGGATCACGCCGTAAGCGATAAAAGGCACCACCACGGACAAAACCTGGCGGGCTGCTTTGGAGATGTTGAATACGGTGATGGCGCCCGTCCACCGGCCGATCATCAGGCCGCCCCAGAAGATGGCGACATAGGGATCGAGCTCGGATTCTTTCAGGCCTTCCAGTGTGAGGAAGCCCGGTGTCTTGAGCAATTCGCCCATATTGCTGGCTACGCTCACTTCCACGCCCACATATACAAAGATGGCGATCATGCCCATGATCAGCTGCGGATATTTCATCGCGCCCCATCCGTCGCCCTGTTTGCGGGCGGAAGACTGGGAATAGAAAAGGATAAAGAGTATCCCGATGATGCCGGCGATAAAAAACGGCATCGGCTTGTCCAGTATGATACCGATGAGGATCAGGATGAACATCAGCGAAATGCCCACCAGTGAGCGGGTAGCGCGGGAGGAGGATTCGAAATGCTCGTCTTCCGTGCCCTTGGGCATTTTAGTGACCGCAAAGATCCCTGCCGCAATGAGGAACAGTACGATCAGCAGGATATACAGGGTGTTGATCTTGCTGATGTCCGTATCTGCCGCGGCGCCGGATTCCGCAGCGCTGCCGAAAAGCAGCATGCTCACGATCAGCGGCCCGATGGTGGTGCCGAAGGAGTTGACGCCTCCCGCAAGGTTCAGGCGGTGCGAGCCGGTGGCAGGGTCGCCCAGCAAAATGGCAAAAGGATTGGCCGCCGTTTGCTGCAGCGAAAAACCAAGCGCCACAATAAAGAATGCGCCCAGGATCAGGTAGAATGCGGAAGTCTTGTCCGCCATGCCCTCTCCCAGGTTCACCGCGCCGATCAGCGCAATTGCGCCGACAACGGAGATCAGCAAGCCGTAGATGATCCCTTTCTTGAACCCTATCTTGTTCAGGATGTCCACTCCCCGTATAGCAGAAAGCAGGTATAAGACAAGTGCCCCGATAAAGTAAGCGCCATAGAACGCAAAGTCGATCAATTGCGATTGTATCTGGTTCAACTCGAAATGCGCTTTGCAAAATGGGATGAAAATACTGTTAGACGCTGCAACAAATCCCCAGAAGAAAAATACCAGTATCAGTACAAAAAACGTGGGATGTGTGCCTTGCTTGTTCTGCTGCGACATAAACGTGAATTTGTTGAAAATTGGCTCTAAATGTATAAATATTTTTTTGACAAAAGATTAAAAAGTCGAATAAATATCGTATTTTCTTAAATTGCTCAAACGTTTTAGCTAATATATTTATGAAATTAGCAAATTGTTCTTTATGTTCGTGGCAATCTTTATTCTTTATTTAATCAACCTACCATCTGATGAATGATAAGTCCGCTACAGTTGCCGCTCCGCGCGGTAACTACAATCAGGCAATGGCCATCATTGCCACGCTATTCTTTATTTTTGGTTTCGTTACCTGGCTCAATTCCGTACTGATCCCGTTCCTCAAGCAAGCCTGCGAGCTCAGCGACTCCGCTGCGTACCTGGTGGCTACCGCTTTCTACATTTCCTATTTTGTGATGGCTTATCCTTCTTCCTATATACTCCGGAAGATAGGCTTTCCAAAGGGAATGTCGCTCGGTTTGCTAACGATCGCGGTAGGTTCGCTGATATTTATCCCGGCTGCGCAGATGCGTTCTTACCCGATTTTCCTGGCAGGCCTTTTCGTTCAGGGTACCGGCCTGGCGCTGCTGCAAACTGCTTCCAATCCCTATGTGACGATCATCGGGCCCATTGAAAGCGCGGCCAAACGTATCAGTATCATGGGCATCTGCAACAAGATCGCAGGCATGATCGGCATCCTGGTGCTGGTAGAGCTCCTGTTCAGCGATACGCTGCAGATCTCCGAAAAGATCGATTCCCTCGCCGGCGCAGCCAGAGAAGCGGAACTCGACCTGCTGGCCAGCCGCCTCATCATGCCCTATGCCGTCATGGCTGGTGTGTTGATATTGCTGGCCGTCTTCGTGCGCAAGGCCCATCTCCCCGAGATCAACCAGGAAGAGGATGATCTGCCCAAGCTCGATATTGAAAATGACAAGCCGGCCGCCCCGCTGGAGCCCGGTGTGGATGTATATGGCCGTACTTCCGTTTTCCAGATCCCGTACCTTCTGCTCGGCGCCTTCTGCATCTTTATTTATGTGGGGGTGGAAGTGCTGGCCATCGATACCCTGGCGTTGTACGGCGAATATAACGGCCTCGCGAAAGACGTGGCCGGAAAGCTGAGCATCTTTTGCCTGGTGGCCTTTACGATCGGTTATATCATCGGTGTAGCAGCCGTGCCTAAATATATCTCGCAGAAAAAAGCGCTGATCGCCTGCGCTGTTCTCGGGGTGGTATTCACCATCGGCGCGTTGCTGACAACGGGCATGACCTCCATCGTCTTCATCATCCTCATGAGCTTTGCGCATTCCCTGATGTGGCCTGGCATCTGGCCGCTGGCGATCAACAAGCTCGGCCCCTTCACCAAGCAGGGCTCCGCATTGATGGTCATGGGTATTGCCGGTGGCGCCATCCTGCCGCCGGTGTACGGCCTGATCGTGGAAGCGATGGACAATAACCGCCAGCTGCCTTATGCGATCATGATCCCCTGCTACCTTTATATCCTTTATTTCGCTTACGCCGGTCACAAGAAGGGCTTACCTGCCTGATCCGGTCATACCGCTATACAAACGGGCATTTCTCTTTCCGGAGAATGCCCGTTTGTTTTATACTGATACTATTTTAACGAAACCATTTGCCGCAACACAACTCAAGGAGAACTCAAGGAGAGCGCATGGAGAAGAGGGGTAATATCCTGTCAGCAGAAATTTTTTCCGGGATTTTTGCCTTGCCGGTATGTTTTTATACTTTTAGGTGTAAAAAATACGCTTTAATGATTGCGCAAGTAAAGGATAAATTCCACCAGTTATTCGAAAAAGACCCGGTTATTGTCACCTCTCCCGGCAGGATCAATCTCATTGGCGAGCATACGGATTATAATGAAGGCTTCGTTTTGCCCGCCGCCATCGATAAAAAGATCATCTATGCCATTGCATTGAATGGTACGGACACCTGTAATGTTTATGCCTTGTTCAACAACGAGCAGCGGTCCTTTTCCCTGAAGGATATAAAACCCGGCGAAGGCTGGATCAACTACCTGATGGGCGTGGTGTACCAGCTGCAGCAGCGGGGATTCGAAATGAAGGGTTTTGATTGTGTGGTCAGCGGCGATATTCCCATCGGCGCGGGCATGAGCAGCTCCGCTGCCGTGGAAGGCGGCCTGGTGGTGGCGCTGGACCATTTGCTGGGCCTGGGCCTGGGGCGCATGGAAATGGCCAGGATAGGCCAGCTGGCGGAACATACTTTCCCCGGTGTAAAATGCGGGATCATGGACCAGTTCGCCAATCTGCACGGCCGGAAAGACCAGGTGATGCTGCTGGATTGCCGCAGCCTGGAATTTCAGTATTTCCCCTTCGAATTTTCCGCAGCATACAAGATCGTGCTGTGCAATTCCATGGTGCATCATTCCCTGGCCTCTTCCGAGTATAATGTGCGCCGCGCCCAGTGCGAGGAAGGCGTGGAGGTACTCAGGGCGTACTATCCCGGTATCCGCAGCCTGCGCGATCTGAACGCGGAGCAGGTGGAACAGTATAAAGACAAGTTATCTCCGAAGGTATATGACCGCTGCCTGTTCGTGACACAGGAAAATGAACGGGTGGGGAAGGCCTGCGCTCATCTGCAAAAGAATGAACTGGATGAAGTGGGCAGGTTGATGTATGCCTCGCATGAGGGACTGAGCAGGTTGTATGAAGTGAGCTGCCCGGAGCTGGATTTTCTGGCCGGTCTCGCAAGGGAAAGGCCCGAAGTGGCCGGCGCGCGTATGATGGGCGGCGGTTTCGGAGGATGTACGATCAACTTGGTAGAAGCAGACAAGGTAGATGAATTTATTTCGTTTATTCAATCCCGTTATAATGAGAAGTTCGGTAAAGTGCCGGAGGTGTATGTTACATCCATTGAAGATGGAGCTAAAATAAACTGAGCGATCGTATAAAAAATTGTTAAAAAGAGCGATGGCCGGCTGGTTATCGCTCTTTTGGCGTCATAGTATTTTAGCATTCTTTGTCACGATCTTACCAAAATGAAGGAAATGGCCGGTTGGGTGTTATTTTTAAGTCAACACGTCTGCAATCAAAGCACTATGAGAAAAGCACTTTTCATTTTTTTATTGTTCGGATCGCTGCAGTCACAGGCACAGCAGGATATCAAGCCTTACGGCGCCCTGCCTTCTGCCGCGCAGCTGAAATGGCAGCGACTGGAATATTACATGTTCATACACTTCGGGCCGAATACTTTTACCGACAAAGAGTGGGGGCATGGTGACGAGGACCCGAAGGTTTTCAATCCTACGGAACTGGACGCCCGGCAATGGGCAAGAACGGCCAAGGCCGCCGGCATGAAGGGCATCATTATCACCGCCAAGCATCACGACGGCTTCTGTCTCTGGCCAAGCGCCTACAGCAAACATACGGTGAGGGAAAGCGCCTGGAAGGATGGTAAAGGCGATGTGCTGAAGGAGCTTTCCGCCGCCTGCCGGGAATACGGGCTGCTCTTCGGGGTATATCTCTCCCCCTGGGACAGGAACCACCCGGCCTACGGCACCCCGGAATACAACCAGGTATTTGCCAACCAGCTCAAAGAAGTGCATTCCAGCTACGGCGATGTGTTCGAGCAATGGTTTGACGGCGCCAACGGAGAAGGGCCGAACGGCAAGAAGCAGGTGTACGACTGGCCGCTGTTTGAAAGCACCGTGCTGAAGATACACCCGGAGGTGATCTTTTTCAGCGACAATGGTCCGGGTTGCCGCTGGATCGGTAATGAAGACGGTTTTGCCGGCGCCACCAACTGGAGCACCCTCAACAGGAACGATTTCCGCCCGGGTATGGGCGGGATACAGGAAATACTGAACAAAGGCCAGGAAGACGGCACCCATTGGGTACCCGGGGAAGCGGACGTATCCATCCGCCCGGGATGGTTTTACAGTCCGTCTACGGATGACAAGGTGAAAACGCTGCCTTGGCTGCTCGATATCTATTACAAATCCGTAGGCCGCAATGCTAACCTGCTGTTAAATGTGCCGGTAGACCGCAGGGGCCTCATCCACAAAAATGATTCCCTCCGGCTGATGGAATTGCGGAAAGTGCTGGATGAATCTTTTTCAACGAACCTTGCGGTACGGGCCAGGACCACCGCCACCAATACCCGGCGCAACAGCACGCTGAGCAGCGCCGTGCATCTGACCGACAACAACCCGAATACTTACTGGGCAACGAATGACGGCGAACTGAAAGCAACGATCACCCTGAGCTTTGTGAAACCGGTGACCTTCAACCGCCTGCAGTTGCAGGAGTACATTGCACTGGGGCAGCGGGTGAAATCGTTCAGGGTCAGCGTGCTGGAAGGCAGGCAGTACCGGGAGATCGCGAATGAGACCACGATCGGTTACAAGCGCATCCTGCGCCTGCCGGCGACCACCACCACCGCCGTGCGCATAGAATTGCTGGATGCGAAGGCTTGTCCCGTCATCAGCGAGATCAAGCTTTTCAAAGCACCGGAATTACTGGCTGATCCGGAGATCAGGAGAAACGGCGAGGGGATGGTCACCATCACCGCCGCTTCGGAGGACCCGGTATTCCATTATACGACGGATGGCAGTGAGCCAACGCTCAGGTCCCCGAAATACACGGGTACGCCGTTCTCTTTCCCCGGTACGGGTGTGATCAGGGCAAAAGCCTTTGTGGAGAATGGCCGTAAGGCCAGCGCCACGGTAACAGCGGAGATGGACCTGGCCCCGCTGAACTGGAAACTGCTGTTTGTCAGCAGCCAGGAGAACAGGGGAGAGGGCGCAAAAGCATTTGACAGCCATCCCGGTACCGCCTGGATCAGCAAATCCGGCGATTATCCGCATGAGATACAGGTAGATATGGGCGCGGTGACGACGGTGAACGGCTTTACCTATACGCCCCGCCCCAATGGCGGCATCATCTACAGCTATGCATTTTATGTCAGCAATGACGGGAAGAACTGGGGGCAACCGGTAGTGCTGGGGAATTTCGCCAATATTCAGAACAGCCCGGTAAAACAAAGGATCAGGCTGCCGAAAGCCGCGAAGGCACAGTATTTCAGGCTGGTGGCGGTAGCGCCGGCCAGTACGGAGGAGAAGAGGGCGGTAGCGGCGGAGATCGGGGTATTTTAGCCGGAGATATTTTACCAGGCCGCAAGCCACAGGAGCTTTCGCGGAATTTTCCGCTTCGGCGTATTGACAGCGACCTCCTTTCCATCCGCCAACAGCTGTTCAAGGCCGGCATGCTGTCGCCGATGAACCCCGGTCCGGCCGAATGACCATGCCTGGTGCCCAGCGCGCCGGTGCGGGCAAAGACTATCCGGGAACAGGCTCCCGGAAAAGGGAGGAAACACTGGCCAGTCCGCGTTTCCTCCCTTTTTTCATGGCTCAAAAAAAAATGACCCGATTGATAAATAAGTTATAACTTTGCGTTTGATTTTATCAGTAAACGACCGTTTTTTATAACAATTTAATGACGAACTGAAGTTGGAATACATCTCAACCCATACCAACATCTCTGCTTATCACCCCCTCTTCGAAGGTGGTGTTACCGCTATTGGGTTTCCTGTTCTTAGATATCTCTCCCGACGACCTCGTATTTGATAGCGTCGTCTAAAGCACCCGCTATCTGACACCATGACCCCCTCATGGGTGTTTTTCCGGAAACGGACCTCTCATCATCAATTTATTGATCACGATTTTCAATTTTTAACAAGTTGGAAAATAAGGATATCATCGTTAGGGCAGCAACTGCCAACGATAAGCATTATGCCAAAACCATCACTGACGAGATGGAGGCTTCGGCCAAAGCGCGGGGAACCGGCATAGCAAAACGTTCCCCCGAATATGTTTCCCTCAAAATGGACGAAGGAAAGGCTGTCATCGCGCTTACAAAAGCCGGTGAATGGGTAGGCTTCTGCTATATAGAAGCCTGGGGCCATGGAAAATTTGTCGCCAATTCCGGGCTCATCGTTAGTCCCGCTTTCAGAGGCCATGGCGTAGCCAAGGCGATCAAGGAAAAAATATTCGAACTGTCCAGGCAAAAATACCCGGACTCCAAAATATTCGGCCTCACCACCGGTCTGGCTGTGATGAAGATCAATTCAGACCTCGGCTATGAGCCGGTTACCTACTCCCAGCTTACGGATGATGAGGAATTCTGGAAAGGTTGCCGCAGCTGTGTGAACTTTGATGTGCTCACCGCAAAGAACCGGACCAACTGCCTCTGCACCGCCATGCTGTACGATCCCGTGGAAAAGGCCAAGGAAGCCGAAGAAAAAGCGGCTGCCGAAAAGAACAAGCTGGTGGTAACGCCCGGCGGGAATATGGAAACACGGAAAAAAAGGAAGTTCAAAGGCAATTTCTCCCTGTTCGAAAGATGGGTACGGTACAAGAAATACGTGCTGCTGAAGTCCATGCGGAGAGATAACAGCAGTGGGGCTGCCGGAAATAATAAAAAAAGGTTCTTTTTCTGGGGACTTTAAACATATTTTTATCACCGAACTACCATTTAAATAATAAGGAAAAAAGCCCGGCAGCCGGAAGCATTATTCCTGACAGCCGGGAAAAAATTATCAGCAGATGAAAAAAGTTGTACTGGGATTCAGCGGGGGATTAGACACATCGTATTGCGTAAAATATCTTTCGGAAGAGAAAGGTTATGAAGTGCATTCCGTGATCGTCAATACGGGCGGATTTACCGCTGAAGAACTGAAAGAGATCGAGCAACGCGCCTACAGCCTTGGTGTGAAAAGTCACAAGACCGTAGATGCGGTGCGCTCTTATTACGACAAAGTGATCCGGTACCTGGTATTCGGCAATATCCTGAAGAACAACACTTATCCCCTGAGCGTAAGCGCCGAGCGGATGAGCCAGGCGCTGGCCATTGCGGAATATGTGAAGGAAGTGGGCGCCGATGCCGTAGCGCACGGCAGCACGGGTGCGGGCAACGACCAGGTGCGGTTTGATATGATCTTCCATATCATGATCCCCGGGGTGGAGATCATCACCCCCATCCGGGACCTGAAGCTCAGCCGCGAACAGGAGATCTCCTATCTGCAATCCAAAGGCGTACAGGTGAACTTCGAAAAAGCGATGTACTCGATCAACAAAGGCATCTGGGGCACTTCCGTAGGCGGAAAGGAAACGCTGACCTCCAATGGCTTTCTGCCGGAAGAGGCTTTCCCCACACAACTGACAAAACAACAACCCGAACAGGTGGAGCTGACTTTCGAGAAAGGCGAACTGAAGGGTGTGAACGATAAAACATTCGGCCACCCCGCCGAAGCCATCACTTACCTGCAAAGCATCGCAGGGCCGTTCGCGATCGGCCGCGATGTGCATGTGGGCGACACCATCATCGGTATCAAAGGCCGCGTAGGATTTGAAGCGGCTGCGCCGATGGTGATCATCAAGGCGCACCACGCCCTGGAAAAACATGTGCTCACCAAGTGGCAGCTCAGCTGGAAAGACCAGCTGGCGCAGTTCTACGGCAACTGGCTGCATGAAGGGCAGATACTGGACCCCGTTATGCGGGACATTGAAGCCTTCCTGGAAAACAGTCAGCAGCACGTAACCGGCAAGGTGTTTGTGACATTGCAGCCTTACCGTTTCCAGGTAACAGGCATCGAATCCGCCTACGACCTGATGAGCAGCAAATTCGGCAAATACGGCGAAATGAATCAGGGCTGGAGCGGAGAGGATGTGCGGGGCTTTTCCAAGATCTTCGGCAATCAGACGATGATCTGGCACCAGGTGAGTGAAGACGTTGACGGCAAAAAATAAACATAAACGGATGAAAGGGAATTCGGACAAAAAATTCAGGGCAGGCATTATTGGCGGGGCAGGGTACACCGGCGGCGAAACCATTCGCCTGCTGTTGAATCACCCGGATGTGGAGCTGGCATTTGTGCATAGCCGGAGCAATGTGGGAAATCCCTTGTATGCCGTGCATGCAGACCTGCTTGGAGAAACGGAGATGGTATTTACCGGGGAGATACCCGCGGACGTTAACGTGATATTCCTCTGCCTCGGGCACGGGGAATCCCGGAAATTCCTGGAAACCACGCCCATTCCGGAGCATATCAGCATCATTGATCTCAGCCAGGACTTTCGTTTAGGCGAAAGCGTTAACGGCCGGGCGTTCGTGTACGGCCTGCCGGAACTGCAACGGGAAGACATCCGGAAAGCCGCTAACATCGCCAATCCGGGCTGTTTTGCCACCGCCATCCAGCTTGGGCTGCTGCCGCTGGCAAAGGCCGGTTTGCTGAACGAAGTACATACTACCGGCATTACAGGTTCCACCGGAGCCGGGCAAAGCCTGCAATCCACCTCCCATTTTACCTGGAGGGCCAATAATATTTCCACTTACAAAGTGCTCACGCACCAGCATCTGAAGGAGATCCGACGAACCTTGCAGGCATTGCAGCCTGCCTATTCAGGAGCGCTCAACTTTGTACCGGTACGCGGCGACTATCCGCGCGGTATCTGGATCACTTCTTACCTGGATTGCGCATTGTCACTGGAAGAGGCTTACCAGCTGTTTGACAGCTATTACGAAAGCCACCCTTTCACACATGTGAGCCGGAAGCAAATAGATCTGAAACAAGTGGTGAACACCAACAAATGCCTCATCCAGCTGGAAAAAACGGAAGGCAAACTGGTGATCCATACTATCGAGGATAATCTGCTGAAAGGTGCATCGGGACAAGCCGTACAGAATATGAACCTCATGCTGGGGCTGGAAGAAACAGCCGGGTTGAAGCTCAAATCCATCGTGTTCTAATTCATCTTTTACTTTTTTTATTCCGATCTATATGCAATTATTTGACGTTTACCCGGTTAATGATATTACCATTACCAGGGCCGAAGGCTCCCACGTCTGGGACGATAAGGAACAGCAATACCTCGATCTGTACGGCGGCCATGCCGTGATCTCCATCGGGCATACCCATCCGCACTACGTAAAGCGGCTGACAGATCAGCTGCATAAAGTCGGTTTTTATTCCAATTCCATACATATTCCGTTGCAGCAGGAGCTGGCAGCTTTGCTGGGCAAGGTCTCCGGCAAGGAAGACTACCAGCTTTTCCTTTGCAATTCAGGAGCGGAAGCCAATGAGAATGCGCTCAAGCTCGCCTCTTTTCATAACGGCAGGAAAAAGATCATCGCCTTCCGGAAATCCTTCCACGGCCGTACTTCCCTGGCGGTAGCGGCAACGGACAACCCGAAGATCGTAGCGCCGGTGAACGAAACGGACAATGTGATCTTCCTGCCCTGGGAAGACGAGATAGCGCTGGAAGTTGCTTTCCAGACCAACGATATCTGCGCGGTGATCATTGAAGGGATACAGGGCGTTGGCGGCATCAATGTAGCTTCGCCATCCTTCCTGCAGAAGATCAGGAGCCTCTGCGATGCGCACAATACCGTGTACATCGCGGATGCCGTGCAATGCGGGTATGGCAGGAGCGGTAAATTCTTTTCGCACGATCATGCCGGTGTGCAGGCCGATATTTACACCATGGCGAAAGGCATGGGCAATGGTTTCCCCATTGGTGGCATCATCATCGCACCGAAGTTCCAGCCGTCCTACGGCATGCTGGGCACCACTTTCGGCGGCAATCACCTGGCGTGCGCCGCGGCATTGGCCGTACTGGAAGTGATCTCCGGGGAAAACCTGATCGCCAACGCGGAAGCCACCGGCAATTACCTGATATCGGAATTGAAAAAGCTGCCGAAGATCAGGGAAGTAAGAGGGAAGGGACTGATGATCGGGATCGATCTGCCGGAAGAGCTGTCTGCTGTGAAAAAGAATCTCTTGTTCAAACACAGGATATTCACAGGAGAGGCCAGGCCGAACGTGATCCGGTTGCTGCCTTCCCTGGCGCTGACAAAAGCACATGCAGATCAATTTTTAACTGCATTGAAAAAAGAACTGGATAATTAAGATGAAGCCGGCATGATTATCATCGAAGGCTCCATCCGACCCGTAAAATTAAATATGAACGGATGAAACAATTTATTTCCGTGGCCGATGTGCCAGGTGTCCCGCAGATCGCGGACATTGCACTGAACTACAAAAAGGATCCATACAAAGACAAAGCCCTTGGCAGCAATAAGACCATCGGTCTGATCTTTCTGAACCCCAGCCTCCGTACGCGCCTGAGCACACAGGTGGCCGCGAAGAACCTGGGCATGGAAGCGGTAGTGTTCAACATCGACAAGGAAGGCTGGGCGCTGGAAATGAATGACGGGGCCATCATGAGCGGCAATACCACCGAGCATGTGAAAGAAGCCGCCGCGGTGATGGGCCAGTATTTCGACATCCTGTCCATCCGCACCTTTCCCGGTCTGAAAGACAAGGAAGAGGACTACACGGAAAAATATATCAACCAGTTCATCAAATACGCCGGTGTGCCGGTGGTTAGCCTGGAAAGCGCCACCCTGCACCCCCTGCAGAGCCTCACGGACGTGATCACCATCAAGGAGCGCTGGGCGAAGCCACGCAAACCCAAAGTGGTGATGACCTGGGCGCCGCATGTAAGAGCGCTGCCGCAGGCCGTTCCCAACTCTTTCGCGCAATGGATGAACGCCTGGGATGAAGTGGACTTTGTGATCACCCATCCGGAAGGATATGAGCTGGACCCCAGGTTCAGCGGCAATGCGCCCGTGATCTATGATCAGCGCGAAGCACTGGAAGGAGCCGATTTCGTGTATGTGAAGAACTGGTCTTCCTACAGCGATTACGGCAATATCATCTGCACAGACCAAAGCTGGATGGTGACCAATGAAACGCTGAAAGGCACGAATAATGCCCAGGTGATGCACTGCCTGCCGGTGAGAAGGAATGTGGTGATCGCGGATGAAGTGCTGGACGGGCCCAATTCCATCGTCATCCCGCAGGCGGGCAACCGCGTATGGGCGGCGCAGGCGGTGCTGAGCGAGATATTAAAACATCATTAAATGGTCTATGTAATAAAAGTAGGCGGCAATGTCATTGACCATCCTGCTTTGCTGGAGCAGTTCCTGGCGGACCTCGCCGCGATCCCCGCAAAGAAGGTGCTGGTCCATGGCGGCGGCAAGATAGCCACCCGCATTGGTGACAAGCTGGGCATCACTTCGCAGTATGTGAACGGCCGCAGGATCACCGATGCGGAAACGATCGACCTGGTGACCATGGTGTACGGAGGACTGGTGAACAAGCAGGTGGTGGCCAAACTGCAGGCGAAGGGCTGCAACGCATTGGGACTGACCGGCGCGGACGCCAATATCATCCCCGCAGTCAAACGTCCCGTTAAAGACATCGACTATGGTTTTGTAGGCGATATTCCCGCGGAAACGGTACAGGTGCAGCCGGTAAAGCTGTTGCTGGATGCGGGTATCACCCCGGTATTCTCCCCGCTTACGCACGACGGGCATGGACAGATACTGAATACGAATGCGGATACCATCGCATCCTCACTGGCTATTGCTTTATCTTCTCATTATAAGGTCCGTTTAGTATATTGCTTTGAAAAAAAGGGCGTATTGCGGGATGCATCGGATGATGATGCCGTGATCAGCCTGATCAATCGCGAAATCTACCAGGACCTGCTTGCACAAGGCGTATTGTCAGACGGCATTCTGCCGAAGCTGGACAATGCTTTTGCCGCTATTGAAAGCGGTGTGAAAGAAGTGCTGATCGGCCATGCCGGCGATCTGCGCAAAAATACGACCGATGCCGTAGCAGGCACGCTAATATGCTAACTATGTGGAACCAAGAACGCTATGATGATGCCGTACAGCTTTTAAGACAACTGATTGCCACACCTTCTTTCAGCAGGGAAGAGCAGGACACCGCCCGGATACTCGGCCAGTTCCTGACGGTAAAAGGGGTTCCCTGGCAGCAGCACGGCAACAACATCTGGGCCGTCAACAAACATTTCGATCCTGCGAAACCCTGTATCCTCCTCAATTCCCATCACGATACTGTTAAACCGAACCCGCAATACACCCGGGACCCTTTTTCCCCGGACATCGCAGACGGCAAACTGTATGGCCTCGGCAGCAATGATGCCGGGGGATGCCTCGTCAGCCTGCTGGCCGCTTTCCTCCATTTTTATGAACAGGAAGGCATGGCATACAATATTGCGGTGGCCATTACCGCGGAAGAAGAGATCAGTGGCGTGAACGGCATCGAAAGCATCCTGCATCTGCTGCCGGAGCCAGCGCTGGCCATCGTAGGCGAACCTACGAAAACAGATCTCGCCATTGCCGAAAAGGGATTGATGGTGCTGGATTGTGTGGCGCATGGCAAAGCCGGGCATGCCGCCCGTGACGAAGGAGAGAATGCGGTGTACAAAGCGATGGATGACATACAATGGTTCCGGACCTTTCAGTTTCCGAAGGTTTCCGAAGCGCTGGGCCCCGTGAAAATGAGCGTGACCGTTATCCAGACGTCCAATAAAGCGCACAATGTGGTGCCTGCGGAATGTTCTTTTGTGGTGGATGTGCGCGCAACGGACCAATATACACTGGAAGAGATGCTGGATATCATCCGCGCCAACGTGCGGTGCGATGTAACGCCGCGTTCCATGCGCATGCGCCCTTCCTTCATTCCGAAAGACCATCCGCTGGTGCTGGAAGGCCTGAAACTGGGGAAGCAGCTGTACGGTTCGCCTACCACATCTGATCAGGCACTGATCCCGGCGACCTCGGTAAAGGTCGGGCCCGGTGATTCCGCCCGCTCACATACGGCGGATGAATTCATTTATCTTGACGAGATCCGCCAGGGCATCGATACTTATATTAACTTGTTATCCGGATTGATATGAATTTTGAACCGGTACTGGAAAATAAACGCGTACTGCTGCGGCCCATGCAGGCATCTGATATGGATGCGCTGGAAGCTGTAGCCCTGGAGCCTTCACTGTGGGAAGTTGGCGCCGGCTGCATCCGGGACCGGAAAGAACTGGAGGAATATGTGCAGACGGCGTTGAAGGAGCGGGAGCAGGGCATTTCCATTCCGTTCACGGTGATTGATAAAACGAACAACAGGGTAGCAGGCAGCACACGTTTTGCCGCCATAACGCCCGCGCATAAACGAGCAGAGATCGGTTACACCTGGATACATCCGGATTTCCAGCGTACCGGCCTTAACCGCGCGATGAAATATGCCATGCTGCTGCATGCATTTGAAGTAATGGGCCTGAACAGGGTGGAGCTGAAAACGGATGAAAGGAATGAAAGATCGCGTAACGCCATGCTGGGCATCGGTTGCCGGCAGGAAGGGATATTGCGGCATCATATGATCACCTGGAACGGATGGCTGCGCAACTCGGTGTACTTTTCCATACTGATAGCAGAGTGGCCGGAAATAAAGGAAAGGATCTTTGCGAAATACGATCTTTAAAAAATACTGTGATGAAATTGAGCATGATACATTTTATCACAGGGTCATGTTAATGCGAAGTACCAGCTGACCCGTAAAAAAATAAACTATTGACGGATGAAACTATGGCAAAAAGATAAAGCGGCGCTGGCCGCGGTAGAGCAATTCACCGTGGGGCGGGACCGGGAAATGGATGCTTACCTGGCAAAGTTCGATGTGCAGGGCTCGCTCGCGCATATCACCATGCTGGCATCCATCGGCCTGCTCAGCGAAGCGGAGCTTGACGTGCTGCAAAAGGAGCTGAAGCATATCTACAGCGAGATCGCCGCCGGTGATTTTGTGCTGGAAGAGGGGGTGGAAGATATACATTCACAGGTAGAGCTGCTGCTGACCCGCAGGCTGGGAGAATCCGGCAAAAAAATACACAGCGGCCGCTCCCGGAACGACCAGGTGCTGGTGGACCTCAGGCTGTTCCTGCGCAGTGAGCTGGAATCCACCGTGCAGGAAACCAAAATATTATTTGATCTGCTGCAGTCGCAAAGCGAAGCGTATAAACATCACCTGCTGCCGGGCTATACGCATCTGCAGATCGCTATGCCTTCTTCCTTCGGGTTATGGTTCGGCGCATATGCGGAAAGTCTTGTTGATGACCTGCTGATGCTGCATGGGGCTTACAAAGTGGTAAACAAGAACCCGCTCGGCTCCGCTGCCGGCTACGGCTCTTCCTTCCCGCTGAACCGTACGATGACCACCGAACTGCTGGGATTTGAATCACTCAATTATAACGTGGTGTACGCCCAGATGGGCCGCGGCAAAACGGAAAAACTCGTAGCCTTTGCCCTCGCCGGCATCGCCGCTACGCTGTCCAAAATGGCTATGGATGCCTGCCTGTTCATGAACCAGAACTTCGGTTTCATCAGCTTCCCCGATGAGTTGACCACCGGCTCGAGCATCATGCCGCATAAAAAGAACCCGGATGTATGGGAACTCATCCGCTCGCATGCGAACAAATTGCAGGCACTGCCCAACGAAATAGCCATGATGACGGTGAACCTGCCATCCGGCTACCACCGCGATCTGCAGCTGCTGAAAGAGAACCTGTTCCCCGCGTTCACTACCCTGCGCAATTGTTTGCAGATGAGCAGGCTTATGCTGGAGAACATCCGCATCAAAGACGATATCCTGAAAGATGATAAATACCAATACCTTTTCAGCGTGGAAGTGGTGAACCGCCTGGTGCTGGAAGGCACGCCTTTCCGGGAGGCTTATAAACAGGTAGGGATAGACATCGAGAAAGGGAATTTTTCACCGGATACAGACCTGCGGCATACGCACGAAGGCAGTATCGGCAATTTGATGAACGATGCTGTGAAAGCGCAGATGGATGAGGTTTTAAAAGGCTTTCCGTTTGAGAAGGTGCATATGGCGATAGACAGGCTCGTGAAATAAAACATTCGTAAAAAAGCGGGGCCGTCTGGATTTCTAGACGGCCCCGCTTTTGCGTATTGCCTGTTTAAGTTTTCATCTGCATGATCGGTTTTGCTTTTGGCACGCTCACTTGTTATACCGGGTAAACCGGCCTTGCTACAGACCGATCTTTACTCCCGCCATAAAATTGAAGCCAGCCATCGGAAAATAGTAGTTATCCGCTTTCACAACACCACCATCAATATACCCGTACGTATAACCGTTCGGCTCATATTTCTCGGAGAAAATATTATTCAGCATCAGCTGAAGTCCCAGTGACCGGAAGAACTGCTGCGGCACGGTATAGTTGATGCGTACATCGTTCACAATAAAGGCATCCAGGCTGCGCTTTTCACTGGAAGTATTGTCCAGGAACTGGCGGCCCACGTATTTGCCCACCCAGT
Source organism: Chitinophaga sp. XS-30 (assembly GCF_008086345.1). Taxonomy (NCBI): domain Bacteria; kingdom Pseudomonadati; phylum Bacteroidota; class Chitinophagia; order Chitinophagales; family Chitinophagaceae; genus Chitinophaga; species Chitinophaga sp. XS-30. The sequence goes on from NZ_CP043006.1 coordinate 2,241,697, forward strand.
CGAGCGTAAGGCCGCTCACCGGCCGGTAGCTCACCGTGTACCCGGCCACCAGATCGGGAGAGAAAGAGATATCCGTATCCTCATATGTTACCGGTTTCTGCCCGCCATTATCCCAGTCGTCCAGGTACTCCGTAAAACCGGAGATGCGGTTGCGGCTGAAAGCGATGTTTCCCGCCAGGGTGAGCTGTGTGAGCAGGTTGTAATGCCCATTCAGCTCAAGCCCAAGGCGGTAGCTTTTCGGGATATTGGTCCTCGCGTAAGCGCCGACGTCATTGATCCTGCCCGTCAGCACCAGTTGATTACGATAATTCATGTAGTACACATTGGCCTGCAGTCCGGCTTTGCTGTTTTGCAGCACATAACCGGCTTCCAGGTTGCGCAGTGTTTCGTGTTTGGGCACTTCCTCCAGTCCCGCTTCGAAGTCATCCCGGTTAGGCTCTTTATTGCCGATGGCATAGGAAGCATACACATGCTGCTGTTCATTCAGCCTGAAAGACAAGCCGCCTTTGGGGTTGAAGAAATTGTAGTATTGGTGTTGGAAGATGTCAGGATTGTTACGGAAGCCGTTCAGTTCATAGTTGACGTGACGGTATTGCACATCAGCGAATATTTTCAGTTTATCCGTTACCGATAGTTCCCCTTTCCAGTAGATGTTCGCGTCTGTTTTGAAGGCATCCAGATCGTACCATTTCCGGTCTTTATCAAAACCTCCGTGCTGCGCCCAGATCACTTTACCGTAGTGCTTGCCGTCATACCGGTTCAGTGCGCCGCCCAGGCTCCAGTTGAATTTGCCGGCTGTGCGGTTGAAGGAGAACACGCCGCCATAGAAATGATTGTCCAGCCACAGCTGGCGGATAAGGTCCGTTGTGGCAACGGGCGCGCCGTTGTATATGGGATCTTCCACACCGAAATCCGCGTAGCTTTCCCCGTCACGGTAATTCTCGTAGTATCCGCGGCCGCGGGTGTAATGCAGGCCGATGTTGAAGTTGAGTTGACTGTTGATGGACTGGTTCAGGAAGAGCTGGTAGTGATCCTGCTGATAGTTGTCCGTTTCGTTGTCATACGGTTCGCCGGGTTTGTTGGCGCCGCTGGGGTTGTAGGTCCGGTTGCTGCGCAAAGTGGCCGAGTCTATCCCGTTCCAGGCCTGGTAGGTTTTTTCCTTTCCGGAAAAAACGTTCAGGCGGATGGCTGTTTTAGCGGAGATGTAGGCGGCGGAGGTGTAGAAGGAGCGGAGATCGGAAGAAGCCCTGTCGATATACCCGTTCGAGGATATTTTGGACAGGCGCGCGTCCAGGGTGAAATGCCCGTTGATCAGGCCGCTGCCGGCTTTGACCGTATGTTTCCAGGTATCGAAGGAGCCGTAGCTGTTATCGATCCCGCCGTATGCGGTTTCGTTGTACTCATTGGTGCTGAGGTTGAGCGACGCGCCGAAGGCCCCGGCTCCGTTGGTGGACGTGCCTACACCGCGTTGCAGCTGTATGCTGTTGACGGAGGAAGCAAAATCCGGCATGTTCACAAAGAAAGTGCCCTGTGATTCGGCATCGTTAACGGGAATACCGTTGACGGTCACATTGATGCGGGTGATGTCCGATCCGCGCACCCGCAGGCCGGTGTATCCAACGCCCGCGCCCGCATCTGAACTGGTCACCACGGAAGGAAGCTGGTTCAGCAGCATGGGAAGGTCCTGCCCGAGGTTTTGGCTCGCAATGGCCTCTTTGTTCAGTTCGGACCTGGTGAATGGCGCATCCCTTCCGGCGCGGAGACTGGCGATCTCTACCGGTTTTACGAAAAGCCCGGTTTCTTCCAGTGCGAAATCATATTGTGTTTTTTCCGAAGCTGTTTGGCGGAGGGTCTTGTATCCGAGGAAGCTGGCCTGTATGATGTAAGCGCCGTTGGCCGGAGCGGCAAGGCGGTATTGTCCTTTTGCATCGGTATAAGTGCTGCCGCCTTTGGAGAGGGTGATGGTAGCGCCCTGCAGGGGCCGTCCGGATGACTTGTCCGTTACCGTACCGGTGATGACCGTTTGGGCGTGAACGAGCGTGGAGAGCCCGAGCAACGCCAGAAGCATCATTCTTTTCATCTGTTAATATTTTATCTCTTTTTTGTAGCCGGATGGAGCCCTGCATACACATATGCTATGCAAGGCTTCATCGTATTTCCTTTTTTATTCACATATTTCGAATAACGAAATAGCAGCAACTGCACATCAATGCAGCACTGTCAACTATCGCCATAAAGAGGTAAGGAAAATGATCGCTTACCTTTCCTAACCGGCATTACCCGGTCCAGGTTCAACGGGTCTGATCTCAGCCTGATAGTAAGGCACCCCGAGGTGAAAAAGGGATTGAATCCTGTTTCCAGTGTAAAGGTAGACCGATGGAAGGAATAATGGCGGATTTTTTTTTCGTTTCAGTTTTTTTGCTAACTTTATTGCTGTTGCCCGATGACATACTTCTCCATGTTTTTAATATCAGCAGAGATCATTTTGAGGAATTTATTTGTTAACCAAAACAATCATTATCAGATGATCAAACTTCAAATCATTGGCTACCTGGGCAGGAATGCCGTGGAGAAGCAGGTGAACGGCAGGGCCGTTCTGAATTTCAATGTTGCGCATAATGAGCGCTACAAGGATGCGCAGGGTGTACAGCAGGAGCGTACGATCTGGGCGGAATGTGCGATGTGGGCGCCTAACGGCGTCGGGCCTTACCTGTTGCAGGGTACGTATGTGTTCGTAGAGGGCACACCGCATCTTGAGTTGTACAACACTGCCGCCGGTACGCCGGCCACATCCCTGAAACTGCGCGTGACGGGATTGAAATTGCTGTCCGGCGGGGGGAGGTCCGCCACAGAGGAAAAAGCGACCATTCCCGATGTGCCGCAACCGGAAGAAGAACTGCGGTTTGAGTAGATGAAGCGGGCATGTTTGGTGTAACCGGTTGAACATCGAAGGTCATCCGGCTGCGTAGATGAGGCCGGCATGTTTGGCGTATCCGGTTGAACATCGAAGGTCATCGGGCTGCGTAGATGAGGCCGGCATGTTTGGTGTAACCGGTTGAACATCGAAGGTCATCCGGCTGTGTAGATGAAGCCGGCATGGTTGGCGTATTCGGTTGAACATCGAAGGTCATCCTGCCCATGCAAAATGCAAAGATGAATGGTAATGGCTGTTTTAACATCTGGCGGGAGAAAAAGGAACCGGATCTCTGAAAGCTGCCGCAGGCCTTGCTTTTCAAGCAGATAGAAAAATTTTTTTTCTTAAAATGCGCAAAAAGATTTGGTTGCGTTGAATTTTCGCTTACCTTTGCACCCACATTGCGAGGTAGAGCAGAGGTAGCTCGTCGGGCTCATAACCCGAAGGTCAGGGGTTCGAATCCTCTCCTCGCTACCAGAGAGAAGCAGAGATACCAATCATCACTTCTTCAAAAAACTAAAAAAGCCGAAGCTAATTCGGCTTTTTTTATTTGTACTAAATTGCACCTGTGCTGAAAACAAAAAAGATCGTATGCACCGCGCCGGTTTCGTAAATATCTTCGGTAAGCCAAATGCCGGAAAAAGTACCCTGCTCAACGCTTTGTTGGGCGAGAAGCTGGCAATTGTGTCCCCGAAGGTGCAAACAACGCGGCATCGCATTACCGGCATCCTCACGGAACCGGGATACCAGGTCGTGTTTTCGGACACCCCCGGCATCATCGATCCGAAATACAAGCTGCACGAAAAAATGATGGGCGCCGTGCGTTCCGCGCTGGAAGATGCGGACGTAGCGCTCCTGCTCATGGATGCACGCGACAATCTGGAAGAATGCCTGGAACTGTTCAGCTCCCTGAAACTCAAAGCCACCTGCCTGCTGGTGGTGAATAAAATGGACAACCTGATGCAGGAGGAGCTGGACAAGCTGCTGGAACGCTGCAACGCCTGGGGCAAAGCCAAGGCCGTAGTAGCGATATCGGCCCTGCAGAAAAAAGGACTGGACGTTTTGATGCAGCAGATCGTCAGCCTGCTGCCCGAAAGCGAGCCGTTCTATCCTGAAGACACTCTAACGGACAGGTCTACACGCTTTTTTGTGGCGGAAATGATCCGTGAAAAGATATTCCATCTCTTTGAAGAAGAAATACCGTACCATACAGCTGTAGTGGTCACCCAGTTCCAGGAAAAGCAGACACTGACCAAGATATCCGCGGATATCGTGGTGACCCGCGAGACGCAGAAAGGCATCATTCTCGGGGAGAAGGGCAAGTCCATTCGCGAGATAGGCTCACAGGCCCGTGCAGACATCGAAAAGTTCCTGGACCGTAAGGTATTCCTGGAGCTGCATGTGAAAGTACGCGGCAAATGGCGGGATAACGATCTCTACCTCCGGGAATACGGACTGATTTAACGACAATTTTAAAAAACAATAACATGCCTGGTTTTACAGTAGCCATCGTAGGGCGCCCCAACGTGGGAAAATCTACCTTGTTCAACCGACTGCTGGAGCAGCGGAAGGCCATTGTGGATGACGTGAGCGGCGTTACGCGCGACCGGCAGTACGGTATTGCCGACTGGAATGGCAAAACCTTTAATGTGATCGATACCGGCGGATTTGTAGCCAGAAGCGAAGATGTGTTCGAACGGGAGATCCGCAAACAGGTGAAGATCGCCATGGAAGAGGCCAATGTATTGCTCTTTATGTGCGATGTGACCACGGGTATCACGGACCTGGACGCAGACGTGGCGGACCTGCTGCGCCGTTCCAGCAAACCGGTGTACCTCGTTGTGAATAAAGTGGATAATCACGAGCGCCAGATGGAAGCCGCGGAATTCTACGGCCTGGGCTTCGAACATGTACATTTTCTCTCCTCCATGTCAGGCAGCGGTACCGGCGAGTTGCTGGACGAGATCGCAGCATTGATCCCGGAGGAAGACCAGGCCGGCGGAGACGAGGATAATATCCCCAAGATCGCCATCATCGGCCAGCCTAATGTCGGCAAATCGTCTTTGCTGAACGCGCTGATCGGAGAGGAGCGGAATATCGTGTCCGAGGTGGCCGGTACAACAAGGGATACCATTCATACCCGCTACAGGCTCTTTCAGAAAGATTTTGTACTGATCGATACCGCGGGTATCCGCCGCAAAGCCAAAGTGCATGAGGACCTGGAGTTCTATTCCGTGATCCGCGCCATCAAGGCGCTGGATGAAGCAGACGTTTGCCTGCTGCTGCTGGATGCTGAAAAAGGCATTACGGCGCAGGACCTCAGCATATTCGCACTCGCCGCCCGCAAAGGGAAAGGCATTGTGATCTTTGTGAACAAGTGGGACCTGGTGGACAAGGAAACCAATACCGCCCGCGACTATGAAAAGGAGCTGCGGAACAGGATCGCGCCGTTCACTGATGTGCCCATCGTTTTCGGCGCCGTCATCGAAAAGCAAAGGATCTTCAAAGCCGTGGAAACGGCATTGGAAGTGTACGAGAACCGCCAGCGCAAGGTGCAGACCTCCAAGCTGAACGAAGTGATGCTGAAAGCGGTGGAAACTTTCCGTCCCCCCGTGGTGAGGGGCACCGCTATCAAGATCAAGTATGTAACGCAATTACCTACCCACATACCGTCTTTTGCATTTTTCGCCAACCTGCCGGATGACATCAAAACACCCTACAGGAATTACCTTGAAAACAAACTGCGGGAAAACTTCAATTTCCAGGGAGTTCCCATCCGGATATTCTTCAGAAAGAAGTAGATCAATGCTTTTTATATAAAAATTTATTTTGTATTTGAGGATTTTTAGATAACTTTGCGGCGATTTAAAACAATCAGATCATCATGAAAAAATTATTCGTATTAGCACTCGCTACCGGCATGTTCGTAGCTTGCAACAGCGCAACTTCTACTTCCGGCGATTCTACTGCTACCAACGAGTCAGCAGTTCCGACTGAAACTGCACCTGTAGAAACTCCCGCAGATTCTACTACCGTTGCTCCGGTTGATTCCGCTGCTACTGTTGACAGCGCTGCTCACCAGCACTAATATTAGCAGGTAAAGAAAGTATCCGTCCTCTTCCGTCACCGGAAGGGGATTTTTTTTATGATAATGCCCCACATTCATGTCATTTTCAGATACGATATATTCATTATTTTTAACATGAAATAAATAACCCTTTTTTGCCTGTGAACTTAAACCTTACACCTATGTCACAAGCCATGTGGTTTGCTACCCGCGTGTGGTTTACCGCCGTTGGGGTAGCGCCGTTACTCACTGTTTTGCTGAATTATTGCTATGAAATGACCGGTATCAGGGATGGTCCCGCCAATATCGTTTCCGCAGGATGGGTGCTGATCTTTCCCCTGTTCTTTGTCGGATTCCTGTTTTCCCTGCCCAGCTGGTTCCTGCTTTGCCTGGCTACACATTTTTTGCTGATGCGCGGCATGGAAGGCAGGTTGCTGCGGCGCTGGCTCTTGCCCGTGGCTGCTCTGCTCACATTGCTGCCTTTCGGGATCATTATGGCTTTCAGTGACTGGGGCCTGATGGATACTTTTGTGCTGATCGCCATGCTGAGCTACTGGCTGGTGATCAGTTGCGGCATCCTGTATTTTGATCCGGAAGAGCGGGCGAAAGCCTGAGAAAAAGACGGGGCTTCGTCAGGCTCCGCATAAAAAGAGGGTGTATCCGTGATGGTCAGATACACCCTCTTTTTTATGATCGCTGTGGTCAATTGGTCTTGTTCAGCTCCTCTACCGCCCGGGATATCACCGGGTCCATACTGTTGATCACCATGTAAAAGCCTTCACTTCTCCATAATTGCCTGGCCAGGAGGGCTTTCAACCTTGTCCTGATCTCCAGTTCGTCTTTCGCATTCATGCCGGACATGGCTATCCCCATACGGGAGGCGTGCGCGCGGAATGCCTGCAACAGGGCATCGTCTGTATGGAATTGCCGGTTAAAGGATTCCGCATCCTTGTACGAAGAAAAATCACCGGCATGAGCGGTATAATATTCATATACAAAATCCCCGAATACATTTCGTGTGTACAGGTCCGTTAGTAAAGCGGAGTAACGGGTGGTATCAAAAGGAATGAATATATCCGGCATGATGCCGCCGCCGCCGTAAACGGTCCTGCCTTTGTCCGTTTTGTAAGGCACGGTATCTATCGGGTGGATGCTGTCGCGGTTCAGGAACTCGCCATGGGAATAGCGGTTGGCGATATCTTCTTCATAGGCTTCACGGCCATTCTGATAACTTTTCTGGATGCTTCTGCCGGATGGCAGGTAATACCGGGCAATGGTGAGCCTCAGTGTGGCGCCATTGCTCAGGTCGAACGGTTCCTGTACCAATCCTTTTCCAAAGCTCCGCCGCCCGACGATGGTACCGCGGTCATGGTCCTGAATAGCGCCGGCCAGTACTTCGCTGGCGGATGCGGAACCTTCATCCAGCAGGATGGATAAACCGCCTTTCTCGAAAAGGCCCGGCCGGGTGGACTTGTAATCCTGCCGCGGGTAACTTTTCCCCTGGGTATAAACGATCAGCAGGTTGTCTTCCAGCAATTCATCTGCCAGCCGCACCGCCGCATCGAGAAAGCCGCCGCCGTTCTGGCGCAGGTCGATCACGAGATTTTTCATGCCTTGCTTTTGCAGCTTCCGCATGGCTTCCATGAACTCGGTATAGGTCGTGGCGGAGAATTTGCTGATCTTGATATAACCCGTAGCCGGAGCGGTCATATAGCTTGCATCGATACTGTACAGGGGAATGACGCCTCTTTTTATGATCACGTCCAGTTCCTTGTTGCCGCGCAGCATTTTTGTTTTCACGATGGAATTGCGGGGCCCGCGCAGCAATTTGCGGATCTTGTCCGGCGTGATGTTCCTGCCGGCTACCGGTATGCTGTCGTCCACGGCCAGTATCTTGTCGCCGGTCAGTACGCCCGCCGCATCGGAAGGGCCGCCGGAGATCACATTGAGGATATTCACCGTATCGCGGATGATGTTGAATTCCACACCTATCCCTTCAAAATTCCCGTCAAGGTCCTCATTCACTTCCTGCACATTGGCAGGCGGAATGTAAACGGAATGCGGGTCGAGGTGAGATAACAGCCCTTCGATCGCTTCCTCCTGCGCATCGGCAAGGTCCAGCGTATCCACATACTTATATTTCAGCAGGTCCATAACTTCCTGCAACGATCCTCTACGGTTATTGAAAAAGATGGCGGAATCACTGTTGCGCGCAGCCGGCATCTTGTGCCCCAGGTACATGCCCAGCGCAAGTACAAGGGCAAATAGCAAAGGCAAAAACACTTTTAGCTTCCTGTTCTCGGACATATGAATATTTAAAACGTTGACGGGAATACCCCTTTTGCTTAACTTGTGGACAAAAATAGCATATTCGGCAGCAAAACATCTACATCTAATCTTTAATTTCATAAACGATCGGTAATGCCTTCGAAAGTAAAGCTGGTAGCGGATAGTGGGTCTACAAAAACAGAATGGCGCCTGATGAGCGGTAAGGACAGGAGCACGTTCCATTCCCAGGGGATGAGCCCTTATTTCATGGACGGTCTCCAGATTGAGGAGACGGTGCGGACGGAGTTGTTACCGCAAATGGCCGGGGCAGTGCCGGAGGAGGTGTTCTTTTATGGCACCGGCTGCGGCAATGAGCAGAATGTAGCGATGGTAAAAGCCAGTCTGCAGAAAGTATGGCCCGGCGCCGGCATAACGGTGCACCATGACCTGATGGCTGCCGCCAGAGCACTCTGTGGCCGTGAGCCGGGCGTGGCCAGTATCCTCGGCACCGGCTCGAATTCCTGTTACTACGACGGCACCACTATTGTCAAGAATAATCCCGGTCTGGGTTTCATACTCGGGGACGAAGGCAGCGGCGCTTTCCTCGGAAAAAAGATCGTACAATATTATCTTTACCAGACCTTCGACGATGAAATGCGCTTCCGCTTTGAGGAAAAATTCAAGGTGAATAAAGACCAGATATTGGAGAACGTGTACCGCAAACCCTTGCCTAACCGTTACCTGGCCTCTTTTACACCCTTTCTCTCCGAAAACAGGGACCACTACATGATCGAAAACATCCTGGAAGACGGGCTGAACGAGTTTTTCTTTAATCATATTTACAAATACAGCGAAAGCTGGACCGTGCCGCTGCACTTCACCGGAAGCGTAGCCTGGCATTTCCGCGACATCCTCGAAGAGCTGTGCCACCTGTATGAGCTGCAGCTCGGCAACGTGCTTAAAAACCCGATGGATGGGCTGACCGAGTTTCACGAGGAAGAATAAAAAACTTATGACATTCACGAAAGTAACAGAACAAACAAGCGATTACCGCCACCTGGAAACCATGAGTATCCGGGAAGTGCTGACCAATATCAATAAAGAAGACCAGACTGTTCCCCTGGCTGTTGAAAAAGCCATTCCGCAGATCATGAAACTGACTGCCGCTATTACCGACAAAATGCTGGCCGGCGGGCGTCTTTTTTATATGGGCGCCGGAACCAGCGGCCGCCTGGGTATCCTCGATGCATCCGAATGCCCGCCTACGTACGGTGTGCCGCAAGGCCTGGTAGTAGGGCTTATTGCGGGAGGGGATTCTGCCATCCGCAGGGCCGTAGAGAATGCGGAAGATGATATGGAACAGGGCTGGCGTGATCTGCTGCAGTATAATATCAGCGATAAAGACGTTGTGGTGGGCATTGCCGCCAGCGGCACCACGCCATATGTTATCGGCGCCTTGCAGACCTGCCGCAGCCAGGGCATCATCACCGGCAGCATCAGCTGTAACCCCGGATCGCCCGTGTCCGCGTATGCGGATTACCCCGTAGAGGTGGTCGTAGGCCCGGAGTTCGTGACCGGAAGCACCCGCATGAAAAGCGGCACCGCCCAGAAACTGGTATTGAACATGATCTCCACCACTGTGATGATACAACTCGGAAGGGTGGAAGACAATAAAATGGTCAACATGCAGCTCAGTAACGAAAAGCTGGTGGACCGCGGCGTAAAAATGGTCATGGAACAACTGCAGCTGGCAGAGTATGAAGAAGCCAAAACCTTGCTGCTGGAGTTCGGCAGCGTAAAGAGAGCAGTGGAAAGCCGTAAATAAAAATTTATTAAATTGCCATTAACAAGCGTTTGACAGAGCATGCACGACATAGAACCTTTTTACAACTGGCGTCATCTGTACACAGCTGAAGAGGATGAGCTGTCGCCGTTCTATGGCCGTGAATATAGTGAGTTCGAGTTTACCAATACCGTTTACAACTATTATATTCATCCGCAATGGGACGATTTCGGCGCCCCCAACCTCTACATGAAGATCCTGTTTGCGGATTACCAGTTCAACTACGCCATCATCGAAATGATCGGGGAATGGAACGATGCGGTGGAGAACAACATTATGACGCTCAAGCGTGATATTATCGACCTGCTGATCAGCCACGGTATCCGGAAGTTTGTGCTCATTTGCGAAAACGTCCTGAATTTCTATTCCTCGGATGACTGTTATTACGAGGAGTGGTGGGACGATATCCGTGACGAAGGCGGCTGGATCGTGGTCCTGAATATGCCGGTGCAGACCCGGGAAGAATTTGAGCGGGAACGGCTGGATAACTACGCACACCTGCTGGATGAGCCGAAATGGCGGACTTTTTTGCCCCAACACCTGTTCAATCTTGTGGATAACTGGATGATGCGCCGCCTTGAATAGGGCTTTTTCGTGATAAATATCATTTGGGTTTAATTTTTCATGTTTTATATTTGCCCGACATTTCACTTATTTCATCAACACTAAAGGAAGCTTAGAACGTATCTTATGAAATGGTCGCAATTCTTTAATACCTCCATTGGTAGAAAGTTGCTGGTAGGTGCTACCGGTTTTTTCCTGTGCGCGTTCGTGATCGTACACCTGGCCGGGAACATCTCTTTGCTGAAAGACGATGGGGGTGAAGCCTTTAATACCTATGCGGCTTTCATGGGGCACAACGCGCTGATCCAGTTCCTGGCCTGGGGATTGAAGATCATCATCGTCCTGCATGCTGTGATTGCCATTGTGCTTACCGTTCAGAACCGCAAGGCCCGTCCTGTTAAATACGCGGTGAAGCCAGGTAACAAAACCTCCTCCTGGTTCAGCCGTCAAATGGCTATCATGGGCAGTATCCTCTTCATTTTTATTGTCATTCACCTCTCCCAGTTCTGGTGGGCCATGCATTATGGCGATATCAACACGGTCAGCTATGGTGCTGCTGAAGAAGTAGGCGATCTGTATGAAGTGGTGTATTTCGCGTTTGAACAGTTATGGATCGTGGTCCTGTATGTGATAGGGATGATCGCACTGTCTTTCCACCTGATCCATGGTTTCAGAAGCGCCTGCCAGACCTTCGGCCTGAACCATAAAAAGTACAACGGCATGCTCAATTTCGTCGGTGTTTATTTCTTCGGAATACTGATCCCGGCAGGTTTTGCAGTGATCCCCGTTGTTATTTTTCTTAAACAAATCTGATAAAGCAAGGATATTATGTTGAACGCAAAAATTCCTGCCGGACCGCTGGAAACCAAGTGGAGCAAATATAAAAGCACCGTGAAGCTGGTGAATCCCGCCAATAAACGGAAACTGGAAGTGATCGTAATAGGCACCGGTCTCGCCGGCGCTTCCGCCGCTGCTTCCCTCGCTGAACTGGGTTACAAGGTGAAAGCTTTCTGTTTCCAGGATAGTCCCCGCCGCGCGCACAGCATTGCTGCACAGGGCGGGATCAATGCCGCAAAGAATTACCAGAACGACGGGGACTCCGTATTCCGTCTTTTTTATGATACTGTAAAAGGTGGTGACTACCGCGCCCGTGAAGGCAACGTGTACCGCCTTGCCGAAGTGAGCGCATCTATCATCGACCAGTGCGTGGCGCAGGGTGTGCCTTTCGCCCGTGAATATGGGGGATTGCTCAGCAACCGCTCTTTTGGCGGTACGCAGGTACAGCGTACGTTCTATGCCGCCGGGCAGACCGGTCAGCAGTTGTTGCTCGGCGCTTATTCCGCCCTGCAGCGCCAGGTAGCCCTTGGTAACGTGAAAATGTACAACCGCCATGAAATGCTGGACATCGTAATGGTGGACGGCAAAGCCCGCGGCATCATTGCCCGGGACCTGGTGAGCGGCAAGCTGGAAAGACATTTCGGCCACGCCGTGCTCCTGTGCAGCGGCGGTTATGGCAACGTATTCTACCTGTCTACCAACGCCATGGGCTCCAATGTTACCGCCGCCTGGAAAGCGCACAAACGCGGTGCATACTTCGGCAACCCCTGCTTCACGCAGATCCACCCGACCTGCATCCCCGTTTCCGGCGACCATCAGAGCAAACTGACCCTCATGTCAGAATCCCTGCGTAACGACGGGCGCATCTGGGTACCCAAGAAAAAGGACGATAACCGCAAAGCCACCGATATACCCGAAGATGAAAGGGATTATTATCTCGAAAGAAGATATCCCGCCTTCGGTAACCTCGTTCCCCGTGACGTAGCCTCCCGCGCAGCAAAAGAAAGATGCGACGAAGGTTACGGCGTAGGCGCTTCGAAAATGGCCGTGTACCTCGATTTTGCCGAAGCTATCGTACGGTACGGCAAGATCGAGGCCAGCAAAAAAGGCGATGACAACGCCAGCCAGGAAGAGATCATCAAACTGGGTAAAGCGGTAGTGGCCGAGAAATACGGCAACCTCTTCGATATGTACGCCAAGATCACCGGCGAAAATCCATACGAAACCCCGATGCGCATTTATCCCGCGGTGCATTACACCATGGGCGGCCTCTGGGTGGATTACGAACTGATGACCACCGTACCGGGCCTCTACGCCCTCGGTGAAGCCAACTTCTCCGATCACGGCGCTAACCGCCTCGGCGCATCAGCGCTGATGCAGGGACTGGCAGACGGTTATTTCGTGATCCCGTACACCGTTGGTAATTACCTGGCAGACGAGATCCATACCAAACCCCTGCCGCTGGACCATCCCGCTTTCGTGGAAACAGAGAAAGCCGTACAGCAGCAACTGGATACCCTCATGGGCATCCAGGGCCAGCATTCGGTAGACCACTTCCATAAAGCCCTCGGCAAGATCATGTGGGACAAATGCGGTATGGCCAGGAATGAAAAAGGACTGAAAGAAGCGATCGTAGAAATACAGGCATTAAGGGCTGAATTCTGGAAGAACGTACGCATCCCCGGTTCACAGCACGCGTTCAATCCCGAGCTGGAAAAAGCAGGCCGCGTGGCAGACTTCCTTGAACTGGGCGAACTGATGTGCAAAGACGCACTGGAAAGGAACGAATCCTGCGGCGGGCACTTCCGCGAAGAATCGCAGACCGAAGAAGGCGAAGCAAAACGTGATGACGACAATTATGCATACGTAGCCGCATGGGAATACAAAGGCCCGGGCAGCTCCGAACTGCACAAGGAAGCACTGACGTTCGATATCGTTCATCCGACACAGCGCAGCTACAAATAATAAACCAGCTTTCCATTCACGATTAAGATTAATAATTATGAAGCTCACATTAAAAGTCTGGCGCCAGCAGAACACACAGGACAAAGGCCGGTTTGAGACCTACCAGGTTTCAGATGTCTCGAAGGATATGTCCTTCCTGGAAGTGTTCGATGTGCTGAATGAGCGTTTGATCAACGAAGGAAAAGATCCTATCGCATTTGACCACGACTGCCGTGAAGGTATCTGTGGCATGTGCTCCATGTATATCAATGGCCGTGCACACGGCCCCTGGAATGAAACCACTACCTGTCAGCTGCACATGCGGGCGTACAACGACGGCGATACCATTGTGGTAGAGCCCTGGCGCGCGGCAGCTTTCCCGGTCATCAAAGACCTGACGGTGGACCGCACCTCCTTTGACCGCATTATTCAGGCAGGCGGTTACATTTCCGTAAATACCGGTAACGCGGTAGACGCCAATGCCATTCCTATCGACAAGCACGATGCGGATGCAGCATTCGCGGCAGCAGCCTGTATCGGTTGCGGCGCCTGCGTAGCAGCCTGCAAGAACTCTTCCGCCATGCTGTTCACTTCGGCCAAGGTATCCCAGCTGGCACTGTTGCCCCAGGGACATCCCGAGCGCAAGCAAAGAGCAATGGACATGGTTGCGCAAATGGACAAGGAAGGATTCGGTTCCTGCACCAACACCGGCGCCTGCGAAGCAGAATGCCCGAAAGGCATCTCGCTCACCAATATCGCGCGGCTTAACCGCGAGTTCATGGTGGCCGGCCTCACTTCTGAAGCATAACTAATTACTGTACTATAGGCAATGCAAAAGAGGTTGTATCGGGAAAACCGGTACAACCTTTCTTTATTCCGGGCGGTCAGTTCCGGCTGATCAGTTCCAGTTGATCAATTCCTGTGATCAGTTCCAGCCGATCCCAACCGATACACGCCGGGGAACCGCTTTATAATGTTTTGCGCGACCTGCCGCTCATAAAGTCCGCATACTTCCCGTTTTCTTTTTTTTGCTAACTTGTTTGCTTTCCTGCTCATCAAAACGTTTTACACATGTCCAGTAATTCCCGCAGAAAATTCATCAAACAGCTTGGCAGTGCCGCAGCACTCATGGGAGCGGCGCCTTTCAGCGGCCTGGCAGCTGATCCCGCCCGGCAATACCTCATCAAACAGCACAAAGCCATTGCCTCCAATGATAAAATTCGTATTGCCGGTATTGGCATGGGCATCATGGGGTTCGGCGACGTCGACTGCGCCCTGAAAGTGCCGGGCGTAGAACTGGTGGCCGTAGCCGACCTGTATAACGGGCACCTCGAAAAGGCAAAAACCGTGTATGGCAATCACCTCTTTACCACCCGCGATTACCGCGAAATACTGGAGAGAAAGGATATCGATGCCGTGATCATCGCTACGCCGGACCACTGGCACGATACCCAGGCCATCGCCGCGATGGAGAAAGGAAAGCATGTGTACTGCGAGAAACCCATGGTGCAGCAGATCGAAGAAGGGCACCAGGTGATCGCCACACAGCAAAGGACTAAAATGGTGCTGCAGGTAGGCAGCCAGCGCGTCAGCAGCATTGCCCTGGCGGAAGCGCGCAAACGGTATCTCGCAGGGGATATCGGGCAGCTGAACCTGGTGGAAGCGAAAATAGACCGGCACAGCGCCCTCGGCGCCTGGCAATATTCCATTCCCACGGACGCCACCCCGGCAAATATCGATTTTGATACTTTTCTGAAAGACACCCCCAAAGTGCCTTTCGATCCGGTGCGCTTCTTCCGCTGGCGCAACTACCAGGCATACGGTACCGGCGTTCCGGGCGACCTGTTCGTACATCTCATTACGGGCCTGCATTTCATGATCGGCTCCAAAGGCCCCAGCCGCATCTTCTCCTCAGGCAACCTGGTCCAGTGGAAAGACGGTCGGGATGTGCCGGATGTCATGGTCGCCATTTTCGATTACCGGGAAACACCGGAGCATCCCGCTTTCCAGATGACGCTGCGGGTGAATTTCGCGGACGGTGGCGGCGGATCGGAATACACCCGTCTTATCGGTACGGAAGGGGTGCTGGAACTGGGCTGGAACGACTTCCGGATAAAGCAGCATAAACTGCCCGTAGCGCCGGGTTATGGCGGCTGGGACACCTACAACACCTTCACGAAGGAACAGCAGGAAGCTTTCGTTAAACAGTACAATGCGAAATACAGCGCGGCAGACCAGGCCGCCGTTAAAACCGAAGAATCCGCTTTCCGGGCGCCTGCCGGGTATGATGACCGGTACGACCACTTCGTGAATTTCTTCGAGGCCATCCGTTCCGGAAAGCCCGTGGTGGAGGATGCCACCTTCGGCCTCCGCGCCGCAGGCCCCGCACTGGCGGCAAATGAGAGCTATTTCAGGAAAAAAGCGATAGACTGGGATGCGGAAAAGATGCGTATCCTTTAATTCGTTAAATTTAGCTATCCTAATCCTGCTTTATGAAACATATTACCCCTTTTATCATTATCGTGGCCGTAACGGCCTGCAATACAAACGGAAAGAAATTGGAAAAGATAAACGTGGCGCCGCCAACAGTGGAAAAGATCAAAAAGGAAATGACGATCCACGGAGATACCCGGATCGATAATTATTACTGGCTCAACGAAAGGGAAAACCCCAAGGTTATCGCCTATCTCGAAGCGGAAAACAAATACCTGGATACCATGCTTTCGCCCGTAAAGGAATTGCGGGAGCAGCTGTATGAAGAAATGAAAGGCCGCATCAAGGAAAAAGATGAAAGCGTGCCTTATTTTTCCAATGGTTATCTCTATTACACCCGCTACGAAGAAGGAAAAGAATACCCGGTCTATTGCCGGAAAAAAGGCAGCGATTCCTCGCCCGAAGAGATCATCCTGAATGTGAACGACCTGGCCAAAGGCCATGCCTATTTCAGCGCGGTGGGCCTGAACGTGAGCCGGGATAACAAGCTGCTGGCCTATGGCGTGGATACCGTGAGCCGGCGCAAATACACTATTTATATCAAGAACCTGGAAACCGGCGAACTGATGAGCGATGCCATTCCCGAAACCACCGGCGGTTCCACCTGGGCGAATGATAACAAAACGCTGTTCTATACCCGTAAGAACCCCACCACGCTGCGTTCCGAACGCATCGAAAAACATCTGCTCGGAACGGATGCGGCTACGGATAAAACCGTATTCTTCGAAGCAGATGAAACCTACAGCACCTACGTGTACAAAACGAAATCAAAACAATACATCGTGATCGGCAGCGGCAGCACCCTGTCCTCCGAATACCGCATCCTGGATGCAGACCGGCCGGATGGCGCTTTCCGCGTTTTCCATCCCCGGGAGAAAGATATGTTGTACGATATCGATCACCGCGGGGACAAGTTCTTCATCGTTACCAACCAGGACGCGAAGAACTTCCGGCTGATGGAATGCCCGCTGGACAAAACGTCCAAAGACAACTGGAAAGAAGTAGTGCCGCATCGCGCGGATGTGCTGTTGCAAGGCATCGATGTGTTCAACGACTACCTGGTGCTGAGCGAAAGGAAGAACGGGCTGACGCAGATACGGGTGATGAATACCGGTACGCAGCAGGAGCATTACCTGGACTTCGGAGAGCCGGCCTATACCGCCTATTCCTCCGTCAACCCGGAAATGGACGCCAAAGTACTCCGCTACAGCTATACCTCGCTCACCACACCTTTCTCCACGTATGACTATAACATGGAAACAAAGGAGAAGGAACTGAAGAAACAACAGGAGGTGATCGGCGGGTATGATCCGAAGAACTACGTGACGGAAAGGCTTTTTGCGAAGGCGAAGGATGGGGTACAGGTGCCCATATCGCTGGTGTATAAAAAAGGATTTGAAAAGAACGGACAGCAGCCTTTACTGCTGTATGGTTATGGCTCCTATGGCAATTCCATGGATGCTACCTTCAATTCCAACCGTATCAGCCTGCTGGACCGCGGGTTTTGCTATGCCATCGCGCACATCCGCGGAGGGCAGGAGATGGGCCGCCATTGGTATGAGGACGGTAAAATGTTCAAAAAGATCAATACGTTCACGGATTTCATCGACTGTGCCGAATATCTTGTTCAGCAAAAATACACCGGCAGGGAGCATCTCTACGCCATGGGCGGCAGCGCCGGCGGATTGCTCATGGGCGCCATCGTGAACATGCGCCCGGACCTCTGGCATGGGATCGTGGCCGCAGTGCCGTTCGTGGATGTGGTAACCACCATGCTGGATGAAACCATTCCGCTGACCACCGGGGAGTTCGACGAATGGGGAAACCCCAAGAACAAGGATTCCTACGAATACATGAAATCCTATTCACCCTATGATAATGTGGAAAAGAAAGCCTATCCCAATATGCTGATCACCACCGGTCTGCATGACTCGCAGGTGCAGTACTTTGAGCCGGCTAAATGGGTGGCCAAACTCCGGGAGATGAAAACGGACGATAACCTGCTGCTGATGGAAACCAATATGGAAGCAGGCCACGGCGGTGCTTCCGGAAGATTCAGGGCGCTGAAGGACGTGGCGCTGCAGTATGGTTTTCTGCTGTATCTGGAAGGGATTACAAAGTAATTCCTTTCAGCTTTTCACCTTCTTCAGCCGCAGCCCCGCCATCACGAGAAAAAGCCCGAATACGAGCGCGTACACACCCAGCCACCAGGCGATCACCACAACGCCGGTCAGTGGCTGTGCAAACAACAGTATGCCGAAAAGCAGCGAAAATACCCCTGCCAGCACCAGCATCCACTCGTTCTTCAGCTCTTTCCGCAAACGGATCGCCAGTACGATCTCCAGTATCCCCGTGACCACGGACCATAACGCGATCAGCGTCACCAGGAAAACAACCGTAATGCCCGGCATGAACAAGGCCACCAGCCCGGCCGCTATGCCCAGCACCCCCTCCAGCACCAGCACCCACCAATGATTGTCCCTTTTAATGATCCGGAAGCCGTGCACCAGTGAAAACAACCCGTCCACAAAGAGATAAGCCCCCAGGAAAACCACGAGGATGGACAGGGTAATGGCCGGCCAGATGAATGCCACAACGGCAAATATCAACGCCATAACGCCACGGAGGACGAATAACCACCAGAATCTGGCAAGATGTTCGATCATATAATAAGTTTTTTATTTATTTAGATAACAGTACGCTGGCAGGATTGTTCATTAGCCGCGGGAATCGGTGTTCCCGAAACCATTAATATTTTGTAACTTTGCGGCTTCAATTTTAACAGTCTGCGCAATGATCAGTGTAAAAAACGTAACGCTTTCTTTCGGCAAACGGGTGTTGTTCGACGAAGTAAATCTCAACTTTACCAAAGGTAACTGCTATGGCGTGATCGGCGCCAACGGAGCGGGTAAATCCACTTTTCTCAAGATACTGTCCGGCGAAATAGAGCCGAACAAGGGTACCGTGGAGATCACCCCCGGTGAGCGGATGTCCGTACTGAAGCAGAACCACTATGAGTTTGATGAGGTGACTGTATTGAATACTGTGCTCATGGGCAATAAAAAGCTCTGGGAAATAGCGCATGAAAGGGACAGCATCTATGCGAAAGAGGATTTTACCGAAGAAGACGGCATGCGCGCAGGTGAGCTGGAAGCAGAATACGGTGAAATGGGCGGTTATACCGCGGAAAGCGACGCCGGCGTACTGCTGGGCGATCTGGGCGTGAAAGAAGAGCTGCACAGCACATTGATGAAAGACCTCAGCGGGGCGCTCAAGGTACGCGTACTGCTGGCACAGGCATTGTTCGGCAATCCGGACATCCTGCTGCTGGATGAGCCCACCAACCACCTGGATGTGGAAACCATCGGATGGCTGGAAAACTTCCTGGCCGATTATGAGAATATCGTGATCGTGGTGAGCCACGACCGTCACTTCCTCGATGCCGTATGTACCCACGTAGCGGATGTGGACCGGGCCAAGATCAAGATCTTCACCGGTAACTACTCCTTCTGGTATGAATCCAGCCAGTTGATCGCCCGCCAGGTAAACGACAAGAACAAGAAAATGGAGGAGAAGCGTAAAGACCTGATGGACTTCATCGCCCGGTTCAGCGCCAACGCCTCCAAATCCAAACAGGCCACCTCCCGGAAAAAAGCCCTGGAGAAACTGGTGATCGAGGATATCGAGCCCTCCAGCCGCAAATACCCCGGCATCATCTTCAAGCAGCTGCGCGAAGTAGGCAACCAGATACTGAACATTGAGAAACTGGAGAAAAGCGTGGACGGCCGCAAACTGTTCAGCGACGTTACCTTCTCCGTAAATAAAGGCGACAAGATCGCATTCCTCTCCAAAGACCACCTGGCACTGTCTACCTTCTTTGATATCATCAATGGGGATCAGCAGGCGGACAGCGGCAAGCTGGAATGGGGCACCACCGTTACAAAGGCATACCTGCCGGACGACAACGCGGAGTTCTTTACCGGGGATTATAACCTGATGGACTGGCTGCGCCAGTATGTGCCGCCGCATGTGACCGATGTGGATGAGCCTTTCCTCCGCGGTTTCCTCGGCAAAATGCTGTTCAGCGGAGACGAGATCATGAAGAAAACATCCGTGCTCTCCGGCGGTGAAAAAGTGCGCTGCATGGTATCCCGCATGATGCTGCAGGACCCTAACGTGGTGATCCTGGATGAGCCCACCAACCACCTGGACCTGGAATCCATCCAGTCATTCAACGAAAGCATGGTGAACTTCAAAGGTATTGTGCTCTTCACCACGCATGACCATACGTTCATGCAATCCGTAGCCAACCGCGTCATCGAGATCACGCCTTCCGGTATTATCGACCGCCTCACCTCGTTCGACGAATACCTGGCGGATGAACGCGTAAGAACACTGCGCGCCGAAATGTACGGAGAACAGGTGACCGTGTAAAGTATAAAGCAACAAACAGGCATAAAAGAAAAGAGCGGAGAATGACCTCCGCTCTTTTCTTTTATGTGTACTTCTCTGGGTTTTAACTGCTGTTGCCAGCATCTGTTATAGCTCGGTTGTTAACTGTTCAAAGATATTCCTCGATCACCTTCATCTTGGATTTATCCAGCGGTTTGGTGATATACGCCATCAGTTCCGGTGTTTTCTTCACCTTCTCCATGTCCTGGATATTCATGGAGGAGGAGCACATGATGATGGGAACGTCCTGCTGAAGGCGCTGTTTCAGTTCCCGGTACGCCTCTATGAAATCCCAGCCATTCATTCGCTGCATGTTCATATCAAGGATGATCAGACAAGGCAGGTTTTGCGCCGCGAAAGAACCCAGGTTCTCGATCGCTTCTTCAGCGGATAAAAAGGAACTTACCACCACATCCCAGCCCTCCAGCCCGAACATTTTCTTTACAATAAAGTGGAAAATTTCATCGTCATCGATTACATAAACTACTTTATTCGATTTTGTCATGTCTTTAGAATTGTCGAACACATCCATGATTTTAGCTGAAGCAAGGCGGAAGGGTAAAATAAGTTAACTGTTTTTTCGCTGCTTACTATATCACTGACCGGGTTACCTCGTCATTATACCTTTTCTCGAACGCCTGCGCCGAATTATTGGCAAAGAAAAATAAATTTATTTTATTTTTATATATATTTTTTGTTCAATAACCAATCTTTAACAATCTATATTACATATGTTAATGAAAAGCCTGTGAATATAAAAGGGGCGTACCGGATCCCGGAACACCCCTTTTCATGAGCATAATATATCTGTTAATGCGATGTTAGTTGAACAGCCCGCTTTTTTTCAGGTTGACTTTGCCTGAACCGATCTTGAAACCGTCCTGGTAGATCTCCACGGTGTAATCCCCCGGTTTGAAATCGGAGTTTTGTTTCCAGTCCATACTAACGGACTGGTTGGTGCCGGTAGTGTAGGAAACGAGTTTTTTCACCGTGTAGAGTTTTTCCGTGCCGTCATCGAGTGTAAAGCGGCCGCTGCCCAGGGCCTCTACGGCCAGGGGAGAACCATCGGGAGCGGTAATGGCTACGAATATCTCCTTCTCGCCGCTGGTGGCAATGCGGTTGTCCACATCAAAAGAAACCCGCATCATGTCCGCGCGTTTTGCTTTGGAGGTCACTTCTTCCTTGCCGTTGCGGCGCAGATTGATGGGGGAGAGCTTGATATTGGATGCATGCAGTACTGAGCCGAGATCCACCTGTTTGCCCAGGCTGTCTTTTACAGATGCTACGGAATCACGCTCCTTCCGGGCGAAATCGCGCTCACCGGTGATCACCAGTTTTTCTCCTTCAAGGCGCTCGATGGTCTGTACGTACGATTCTGTGCTGGATTTCAGTTGTTCAATGAGCCTGCGCGCTTCTGCAAGCTCGGCGGCAGTCGCATTTTTGTTGCTCAGAATATTGCTGATCCGGCCTTTCATGTCAGCGATCTCCTTGTCTTTACTTTTCACAAGGCTATCCATCCGGCTGTTCTGCGAGATCAGGTTATCGAGGCGGGCACGGGCGGCATCAAAGTCGGATTGAAGTTCGTTGCGGGAGTTGGTCAGCGTGTCCAGCTGATTGTCTTTAATAGCGATCTCTTTACTGGCCTGGCTTTTGTCATAATACATATAACCCCATGTACCCACGAGGGCAGCAATGAGCACACCATAAATGATTGCGTTCTTGTTGTTTTTTGGTTTTTCAGGTCCGGAATTACTGGGTGTGTCAGTATTGAAAGTGTTTTCCGCCATAATGTTGTCGTTTTATTTTAGATAGTTTATATGGGTAAAATTTTCTGAAAAGCAGAAACGTTAAAATTTGCTTAAATTACGCGTTTTAAAACTTTTGGCTGTGCTGAACAACACCTCTCTGGATCAATTACTCCTGTTAGACATAGAAACTACCCCACTTACTGCATCTTTCGATCATCTGCCAGCCGGGTTTCAAGCCCTGTGGCTGGAGAAAAGCACAAAAATTGCGCCAGATTCCGAAGATGAGGAAGGAACCTATTTCGAGAAGGCGGCCTTATATGCGGAATTCGGAAAGGTGGTCTGCATCTCTGTCGGTTTTTTTTATGTGGAAAATGGTCAGTATCAATTACGTATCAAATCTTTTTCCGGTGACGACGAGAAAACGGTGCTCAGCGGCTTCCTGGAGCTCGTGCAAAAATTCTCCATAAAATACCCCCGTTTTCAATTTGCCGGTCATAACATCCGCGAATTTGATATTCCATATCTTTGCCGCCGTGCCCTGATAAACGGCCTGCTTTTACCGCAGCCCATGCATCTGCACCATTTCAAGCCCTGGGAGGCGCCGATCCTGGATACCATGCT
This sequence comes from Chitinophaga sp. XS-30, assembly GCF_008086345.1. NCBI lineage: Bacteria > Pseudomonadati > Bacteroidota > Chitinophagia > Chitinophagales > Chitinophagaceae > Chitinophaga > Chitinophaga sp. XS-30. The sequence continues at coordinate 2,264,448 of NZ_CP043006.1, forward strand.
GATCTGGCGTTTCGGTGAGTTCCGGAACTACACCTCCCTGAAGCTGCTGGCGGCCGTACTGGGCATTCCCACACCGAAAGACGATATTGACGGGAGCATGGTGGGGAAGGTGTACTGGGAAGAGCGCAACCTGCCAAGGATCGTGGAGTATTGCCAGAAAGATGTACTGACGGTAGGGCAATTGCTGCTCCGGTTCAAAGGGCTTCCCCTGATAGAAAAAGAAGGGGTGCAGATCGTAGCGTGACAGACATAACAAGCAAAAAATGGAATACCAGGATATCATCAAAGATTGGAAACAGCAAAAATTCCGCCCCTTGTACTGGCTGGAAGGAGAAGAGGATTTTTTTATAGACCAGGTGGTGGATTATGCGGAGCATAAGCTGCTCAGTGAAGCGGACAAAGGGTTTAACCTCACCGTATTATACGGGAAGGATACCGATTGGGCCACCGTTGTCAACGCCTGCCGCCGCTATCCCATGTTCGCCGAGCGCCAGGTCGTGATCCTGAAAGAAGCCCAGTCCATGCGGGACCTCCTCAAGCTGGAAGCTTATATCGAGCAGCCCCTGGAATCCACCGTATTCGTTGTGGCGCACAAACAGGGGAAGATCGACGGGCGCAGCAAGATGGCCAAGCTTGTGAAAGACAAAGGCGTTATCCTCTCCACCAAAAAACTGTACGACAACCAGTTGCCTTCCTGGGCCGAAGCCTATGTGAAGAGCCAGGGGCTCGCCATATCGGAAAAGGCCTGCATCCTGCTGGCAGATCACATCGGCAACGATCTTTCCCGTATCGCCAATGAAATAGACAAGCTGCTGGTGAACCTGCCCCAGGGCAAGAAGATCGATGAGAACGATATTGAAAAGTATGTGGGCATCAGCAAGGAGTATAATGTCTTTGAGCTGCAGAATGCGCTGGGGCAACAGGATATGCCAAAGGTCATGCGCATTGTCAGGTATTTTTCCGCCAACCCCAAAGCCGCGCCTATACAGATGGTGATCCCGGCCCTGTACAACTATTTTTCCAAGATCAACCTGCTCTTCGGGGTAAAAGGCGGGGAGAAGGAAATGGCCTCCGCCTTGGGCGTGCATCCCTTTTTCCTGAAAGATTATACCGCCGCCGCCCGCAAATTCGGGCCCGGGGGTACGGAAAGGGCTATTCTTTTGCTGCATCAGTACAATCTGCGAAGCATCGGTATTAATGATAGCGGGAATGAGGACGGGGAACTGATGAAGGAAATGGTATTCAGGATGCTGAGGCCCTGATCCGCTCAGGGAGCGGAGAAATGCCGGGCGCGTTCCACATCGTTTTTCATCTGTAATACCAGCGCGTCAACGGTATCGAATTTTTTATCCGAACGGATATAGTCGAGGAAGGATACACGGATGTCCGCATTATAGATATCCCCGTCAAAATCAAGAATATACACTTCTATCCGCAGTTCAGTACCATTAAAAGTAGGGCGTGTGCCAATGTTGAGCGCGCCCCGGTAACTTTCCCCGCCGGTTGCTACCGTTACCGCATATACGCCTTGTGCCGGTATCAGCTTCCGGGTATCATGCAGCTGTATGTTGGCGGTAGGGAAGCCGAGCTGCCGGCCCATTTTATCCCCATGAATGACCTTGCCCTGAAGAAAGTACGGATAGCCAAGCAGTTCATTGGCCAGCTGGATGGCTCCTTCCTGGAGGCTTTGGCGGATCTTGGTGGAACTCACGGTCAGGTTGTGCACGACCTGCTGCGGGATCTCCAGCAACCGGAAACCGAATTGCTGCTGCTCCGTTTCCAGCAGCTCCAGCCCGCCTTCACGGTTATGCCCGAAGCGGTGATCGTAACCGATAATGATGGTATGCGGCCGGAAGGTGCGGATCAGGAAATCTTCCAGGTAAGCCTGCGCGGAAAGTTCGGAAAAGGCTTTGGTGAACGGAACCACCACCAGGTGATGGATACCGTGTTGCTCCAGCAACTGTATCTTTTCCTCCAGCGTGGTCAGCAGCCGCACTGTACTATCCTTTGGCGCCAGCACTTCCCGCGGATGCGGATCGAATGTGATGATCACCGTTTCTCCGTTACAGGCATCCGCCGCTTCCTGCAATTGCTGCAGGATATACTGGTGACCGCTATGCACCCCGTCGAAAGTGCCGATGGTGACCACGGCATTCCTGAAAGCCGGCAATTGTTGTAAATCCCTGTGAACCTGCATGGTTAGATGATCATATTTTCAAAAACGCCGTGCAAATCTAAATGTTTTGCCCGGATTCCAATACTTTTGCACTTTATTACAACTCATCAAAGGAATATCGTGGACCAAAACCTTTACGCCAAAAGAGGCGTTTCAGCCGGAAAGGAAGATGTGCATAATGCTATCCAGCATATCGATAAAGGATTATTTCCCCGGGCATTCTGCAAGATCATCCCGGATATCCTGGGCGGTGACGCCAGCTGGTGCAATATCATGCATGCAGATGGCGCCGGCACCAAATCCTCCCTGGCCTATGCTTATTGGAAACAGACGGGGGACCTCGGTGTATGGCGCGGTATTGCGCAGGATGCCATCATCATGAATACGGATGACCTGCTGTGCGTGGGGGCTACGGATAATATCCTGCTCTCTTCCACCATCGGCCGGAACAAGAACCTGGTGCCGGGGGAAGTGATCGCGGCTATCATCAACGGCACGGAAGAGATACTGGAAGAGCTGCGCAGCTATGGCATGGGCATCTACTCCACCGGTGGGGAAACCGCGGATGTGGGAGACCTGGTGCGCACCATCATTGTGGATTCCACGGTAACCTGCCGCATGAAACGTGCTGATGTGATCTCTAACGACCGCATTCAGGCGGGCGATGTGGTAGTTGGACTGGCCTCATATGGGCAAGCCACTTACGAGCGGGAGTACAACGGCGGTATGGGCAGCAACGGACTTACGTCCGCCCGTCACGATGTTTTCAACAAAACGGTGGCCGAAAAATTCCCGGAGAGCTACGATCCCGCCATTCCCAAAGAACTGGTGTTCAGCGGAAGCAAAGCGCTTACCGATATGATCGATATCCCCGGCGTGGGGAATATTACGGCCGGCAAGCTGGTGCTGTCGCCCACCCGTACTTACGCTCCGGTTATCCGGCAGATACTGGAGCAGTTCCGCCCGCAGGTGCATGGCATGGTGCATTGCAGCGGCGGGGCGCAGACAAAAGTGCTGCACTTCATTGAAAACCTGCATGTGATCAAGGATAACCTGTTCCCCGTGCCGCCATTGTTCTCGCTCATTCAGCAGCAGTCCGGCACCGCATGGAAGGAAATGTACCAGGTGTTCAACATGGGGCACCGCATGGAACTGTATGTGCCGGAGCAGATAGCGGACGATATCATCCGCATGGCGCAGACCTACAATATCGATGCCCGGGTAGTAGGCAGGGTGACGGACAGTCCCGCTAAAAAAGTAACGGTGAAGAGTGTGAACGGTACGTTTGAATACGCCTGATACGATCTTTAGCATCAGTAACGATATATCATCAAAATAAAAAATAGGCTGCATCGCTTTTGATGCAGCCTATTTTTATTCGGGTCCCTGATGGGGATAATTTTCGTTTACGCGATTCTCGGCGCTTTCACTTTATTATTGGTCATTCCCTCCCCATTTTTGGTAACTGACGATTACTGAAGGTGGAACCTTACCGGCAAAGCAAGGCGGAAGGGAACAGACTTGTCACCATCTACGGCCGGGTGCCATTTGGGCATGCTCTTTACTACCCGGATGGCTTCTTCTTCCAGACCGCCGCCAAGGAGCGGCTTGTTCACTGCTTTGATATCGCTGATGCGGCCCTCGGTATCCAGTACAAAAGAAACGATCACATTACCCTGCAAACCGGCCTTGGCTGCCTTGGCCGGATACCGGATATTGGTGCCCAGGTATTTTGCCAGTCCCGCATCACCACCGGGGAACCTGGGTAAAACGTCCGCATTCGTGTAGATGCCATCCTCACCAACTTTCGGGCCTTTGGTTTCTTCTTTTTTGACTTCAGTCATCGTGAACCGGATCGGCAGGTTGAACTGTACACTCACATAACGGCCGTTTTGTTTGCCGGGATTCCATTTGGGCATGGCTTTTACTACGCGGATGGCTTCCTCTTCCAGTCCATCGCCTTTCTTTGCGCCAATAGTTTTGACATCCGTTACGCTGCCATCTTCTGTTACAATGTAGGATACAAATACGGTGCCCTTCGTTCCCTTTTCTACAGCCTGATGCGGATAACGGATATTCCGGCTCAGGTATATCGCCAGTGCCTTGTCGCCACCGGGGAAGGTAGGCGGTTGCTCTACGAATGTGAACACTTCTTTTTTAGGCGTGGTGTCCCGTGCGGGAGCTGCAGCAGTTTCCGGCGTGGTCACCGGGCGTGGTGGCGGTGAAACCTGCGTATGGGCATTTGTCATCCCGGAGGTATTGTTGTCCGGAACTGGCGCACCGGAATCGTTACTGACAGCAACCGGCGTAGCGGCATTACCGGAACGATCATTGTCAGGCTGCGTTGCGGCATGATGGATCATGGCAATGTTATTGCCAATCTGCTCCATCTTCTCTTCCGTTATCACAAAAGCGAGGGAACAGAATATCAGTGCCGCAATGGGCAGTATCATCAGCCGGCGCAGGTAGCTGAACCTTAGTTTGCGGGATTGTGTAAGCATAAGAATTCTGCGTTTGACGGGATGTTGGGAAAAATTGTTTGTCATACTGAAGGGGTGGGTGGACTGCAGGGCCATCTGCAGGATCGTTTGCGCGTAATCGCTCACATTGCCGTTCACCACCGCTTTTTTATCTGCAATGAACTCGTGTATCAGCGAGAGTTCCCGTTTAATAAGATGAAAGAAAGGATTGATCCAGCAAAGGGCGGTGACGATCTCCAGGAACAGCTTGTCCGTACTGTGTTTTTCCTGTACATGCACCATCTCATGCTGCAGCATTTGCTGTCCTTCCGCTGTGGTGGCATTCATCTGGTTGTTCCAGAAAATGTACCTGAAGAAAGAAAAAGGCGCAGCAATGTGTTCGGATAGCACCAGCCAGTAAGGTTTGATGTATTCGGTGTGGCTCCGGTGCACCAGCCGCAGGATCTTCAGATAGCTGAAAGCCAGGCGCAGCACTCCAAGTACAATAATGCCGCCATAGAGCCAGATAGTCCAGTTCAGCCTTGCAAATGGCCCCGCTTCGGAAGGTGTGAATACCTGTTCCCGGAGAGATACTACCTGTGAGGTATATACGTAGATACCCTGTGTTTCCGCGGGAGTGAAGGAGAGCGGTATGCGGATCAGCGGTACAACCAGGCTGAGCACCGTGCTCAGCAGCAGGTAGTACCGGTTCCACTGGTGGAAGCGGTTGTTGCGCAATGCCAGGTGATAGTATCCGTACAGGATGCCGGAGCAAATGATCACTTTGGCGAGATAGGCGAGTAGCGGCGTCATTTTACCTGGTTTTTGCTGTCCTTGATCTGTTGCAGTAATTGTTCGAGGTCGGCTACGCTCATATCCTTTTCTTTCACGAAGAAGGACACCATATTGCTGAAAGAGCCTTCAAAATAGCCGGAGACCAGGTTTTTTACCGTCTTGTGGCTGTATTCCTCCTTGGAAACCAATGCATGGTACTGGTGGCTTTTGCCGTAGGCCTTGAAGCTTGCAAAACCTTTATCTACCAGTATTTTCACAAGTGTGGACACGGTATTGTAATGCGGTTTCGGTTCCGGCATCTCGTCGATAATATCTTTCACGAAGGAAGGGCCGATCTTCCATAACACCTGCATGATCTGTTCCTCAGCTTTCGTCAGCGTTTTCATGTTTGTCTCGTTTTGTAAATGAAGTTGGATGCATTTCAAATGTAAAACTATTATTTTAGTTTACAAACTATTTTCTTAGTTAATTGATGAATGTCTATCGCTAACAAGTAATTAGTTATTTTTGGGGATCAAAACGGAAATAAATGTTCGATCAACCCATAGTTCAACTGGCGAATGTGAATATCTACCAGGGCAGTTCGCTGATTTTATCTGATGTGAATATTACGGTCAACCGGGGAGAGTTCGTGTACCTGATCGGGAAGACGGGGACGGGTAAATCGAGTTTGCTGAAGACATTGTACGGGGATCTGCAGTTGAGGGAGGGGACCGGTCAGGTGGCGGGATTTGATCTGAAGAAGATGGACTGGAAGAAGGTGCCTTATCTGCGCCGGAATTTGGGTGTGGTGTTCCAGGATTTTCAGTTGCTGACGGACCGGAATGTGCATGACAACCTGAAATTTGCGCTGAAGGCCACCGGCTGGCAGGAGCCGAAGCAGATCGAGGACAAGATCAATGATGTGCTGGAGAAGGTAGGGCTTGGCACGAAGGGTTTCAAAATGCCCTATGAGCTGTCCGGCGGGGAGCAGCAGCGTGTGGATATTGCGCGTGCCCTGCTGAATTCCCCGAAGCTGATCCTGGCGGACGAGCCTACCGGCAATCTGGACCCCGAAACTTCGGATGGCATCATGCAGCTGTTGTTCCGCATTTGCAGGGAAGACGGGGCCGCGCTGATCATGGCAACCCACGACTACATTGTGTTACAGAAGTTTCCATCCCGGGTGTTGCGCACGGAGAACGGCCAGGTGATCGATAATGCTGCAGTAAATTTTGTATAGATAAAAGATTGGTTTTCAGTATAGATAGAGGTAAATATAGAATTTGGAACTTCTTGTTTTACTTCTTACCTTTGCACCGGAAAAATAGCGAGTAAAAATTTTATTATTATCAAAGATGCCTTACTTAACAGTAGAAAAAAAAGCAAATATTTTCAAGGAATTCGGTGGTAGCGAGAAGAATACCGGATCAATTGAAGCACAAATTGCGCTGGTAACAGAGCGAATCAACAGTATTTCCGCTCACTTGAAGCAGAATAAGAAAGATTTCTCCACACACCGTGGTTTGATGAAAATGGTGGGACAAAGGAAGCGTTTGCTGTCTTACCTCTCTAAAACTAACCTCTCCGGCTACCGTGCCCTCATTGAGAAGTTAGGTATCAGAAAGTAATCTGAAACTAGTTATAGCGCTATTCCCAACTTTTTTAGTTGGGAATAGTTTTTTTGTATGTATACCTTATTAATCCTCACTTTTGTATGAATCTGACACCTACTACGGTTAAATTTGATATAGGCGGAGGCCGCGAAGTGACCATTGAAACCGGCAAGATGGCCCGTCAGGCCGATGGTGCGGTAACCGTGCGTCTTGGTAACTGTATCCTCCTGGCTACCGTTGTAGCCGCCCAGAAACCCAAGCCCGGGCAATCTTTCTTCCCCCTCACTGTTGACTACCAGGAGAAATTTGCATCCGCCGGCCGTATTCCCGGCTCCTTTTTCAAGCGGGAAGGCAGGCTGAGCGACTATGAAGTACTGATCTCCCGGCTGGTAGACCGTGCGCTGCGCCCCCTGTTCCCCGATGATTACCGTTGTGAGGTACAGGTGCTGGTAACCCTCATTTCTTCCGATCCGGAAGTAATGCCGGACGCACTGGCCGCACTGGCCGCATCCGCTGCCCTCGCAGTATCCGATGTACCTGTTCAGGAGATCATCTCCGAAACACGCATCGCCCGCGTGAACGGCGAATTTGTGATCAATCCTACCCGTACCCAGCTGACCACAGCTGATATGGACTATATCGTAGCCGCCACTGCCAAGAATATCATGATGGTGGAAGGCGAAAGCAAGGAATGCCAGGAAGAAGACCTGGTGAAAGCGATCGAACTGGCGCATGAAGCCATCAAAATACAGGTAAAAGCTCAGGAAGAATTGCGCACGAAAGTGGGCAGTCCCGCAAAACGCGAATACGAAAAGTCTTATCAGAATGAAGAACTGAAGGCCAAAGTGATCGCTTTTGCCAAAGAGCCTATCCTGAAAGTGGCTAAATCCGCGCTCAGCAAACATGACCGCTCCGAAGCCTTCAAAAAGATCGAAGAAGAACTGGTGGAATCTTTGGGTGAACTTTCCGAAGAAGATGCTCCGCTGGTTGGCGAATATTTCCATGACCTGGAAAAAGAAACCGTGCGTAACATGATCCTGGACGACAGCATCCGCCTCGATGGCCGTGTGCTGGACCAGGTACGCCCGTTGAATATGGAAGTGGACCTGCTGCCTTCACCGCACGGATCCGCCCTGTTCACCCGTGGGGAAACACAATCCCTCACCACCGTTACCCTGGGTACCCCGGATGACGAGCTGCTGCTTGAGAACGCCGCAACCTCCAGCTACAGCAAATTCATCCTCCACTACAATTTCCCTCCCTTCTCTACCGGCGAGGTGAAAATGATGCGCGGCCCTGGCCGTCGTGAAGTGGGCCACGGTAACCTGGCCATGCGTTCCCTGAAACAGCAGATGCCGGGCAGCGACTATGCTTACACCGTACGCGTAGTGTCAGACATCCTGGAATCCAATGGTTCCTCTTCCATGGCCACCGTTTGCGCCGGCTCGCTGGCACTGATGGATGCAGGTGTTCCCCTGCCCAAGCACGTTTCCGGTATCGCCATGGGCCTTATTTCCCGCGCAAGCGATGGTAAATGGGCCGTACTGAGCGACATCCTCGGAGATGAGGACCACCTCGGTGATATGGACTTTAAAGTAACCGGCACCCGCGATGGAATCTGCGGTGTGCAGATGGATATCAAAGTAGACGGTCTCAGTATGGACGTGATGCGCGCTGCGCTGTCACAAGCCCGCAAAGGCCGCCTGCACATCCTGGACGCCATGTACGCCTGTATGGAAGCAGCCCGTCCGGAACCGAAACCGCATGCTCCGCGCATGGAGAAACTGATCATCGATCGTGAATACATCGGCGCCGTGATAGGGCCCGGCGGTAAAGTGATCCAGGAGATCCAGCGCGAAACCGGCACCAACATCAATATCGAAGAAGTTGGTCAGACCGGCGAAGTGAGCATCTTCTCCGCACAGAAAGAAAATCTTGATAAAGCCCTCGCCTGGATCAAAGGCATCGTAGCCGTTCCGGAAGTAGGTGAAGAATATGATTCCGTGGTGAAAAGCGTAATGCCTTACGGCGCATTCGTTGAATTCCTCCCCGGCAAACAGGGGCTGCTGCATATCTCTGAAGTTTCCTGGAAACGTCTTGAGAACATGGACGGCGTACTGAGCGAAGGAGAGAAAGTGAAAGTGAAGCTGGTAGGCACCGATCCCAAAACCGGAAAGTTCAAGCTCAGCCGCAGAGTGCTGATGCCGAAACCGGAAGGTTATGTGGAAAGGCCTGAGCGGGAAGACCGTGGTGATCGTGGCGATCGCGGAGACAGAAGAGGTGGTGGTGATCGTGGTGACCGCCGTGGTGGTGACCGTGGGGACAGAAGAGGGGGAGACCGCTTTGACCGTGACCGTGGAGGAGACCGCAGTGATCGTGGCGACCGTGGCAGCAGCCGCCCGCCGCAACAGACCGGAGAAGCTCCGTTCGAAGGCCCGGTGTTCGATGAACAATAGACCGTTACAAACGAACATAAAAATCAAACGCTGCGATGAACGCAGCGTTTTTTTTATGGCTATGGCGTCGGGAGTTGCTCCCAACGCTTCAGGCTATACGTCGTTATTCACTAAATCCCGGCATTGGTCAGCTGCTCCAGGAATACTTCGCTTTCCCGCCAGATGATCCGGCCTTTTATGAACTTGAATATCCTGAAATGTTTGGTGTCCACACTCTCGTAATCGATCTGAAACTGCGGCACCCGTTTACCCGTACTGCGGTCTACCACCTGCACCTTGCCATATTCCAGCAACTCGGGCAATATCTCATCCAGATAAGGCAGCAGCACGTTCTCATTCTCTGACCAGAACAATGCGATCCGGTCCGTACTATAGGTCAGCGGGCTGTCTTTGGAAGCCGACCAGAATTTTTTGGCCATGCCGTAGTGCCGTTGCACCTCTTCCTGGGAAAGATGGGCGAACTGGATGTTGCGGAACGTCTCTTTCGCATAGTCCCTTTGCACGAGAATGGTATCCAGCCCCGTAAAATAATCTTCCACATCCTGTTTGTTGATGATGAAAACGGCGGACTGGACCTGGTAAAAGATGGAATCCTTCAGCGGAATGTCGTAGGGTTTGACGAGGTTCTGGGCTTTACCGCAGGTAACAATGACCATGGCGGCAGCCAGGGCGATAAGGTTTTTCATAGGATAAGGTTATATTATTATAATGTCAAATATAAGCCCGGGAAGCCTTAATGCAAAGGAATTTTTCAAATTGACATTTTTGCATTGGCACTGAGGATTTTGTAATTATCTTGCGGGCATGTCACACATCGCCATCACGGTATCCGCACCCTCCGGACTGAAAGATATACTGGTAGCCCAACTCTCCGATGCCGGTTATGAAGGCTTTGAAGAAACGGCCGAAACGCTGGTGGCCTACATTCCTGAAACGTTATTCGATGAAGCTGTTTTGCAGGGCATCCTGCATGATCACGGAGTGGACTATACGAAAGAAACGATCGCCCAGGCGAATTGGAACGCAGTCTGGGAAAGCAGTTTCGAGCCCGTACTGGTGGAAGGTTTCTGCGGTATCCGCGCCGCTTTTCACGCGCCGCTGGAAGGGAAGGTGTTGCATGAGATCATCATCACACCCAAAATGTCTTTCGGTACCGGTCATCATGCCACCACCTATTCCATGATAAAGCTGATGCGGGATGTGGATTTTGCCGGGAAGGAAGTGTTCGATTTCGGCACCGGCACCGGTATTCTGGCTATCCTGGCGGAGAAACTCGGCGCCGCAAGGGTGGATGCGATCGATATTGACAGCTGGGCCGTAGAGAACTCACTGGAGAATGCCGCAGCCAACGGTGCAGGCCGGGTACAGATCTGGCAGGCCGATCAGCTCGATAATATTACATCGCAGCAGTACGACATCCTCCTGGCGAATATCAACCGTAATATCCTGCTAGCCAATATGGGTCATATGAAAAAAATATTGAAGATGGGTGGATTGTTGATTTTGAGTGGTATCTTGCAGGAAGATGAACCAGCCATTGTGAAAGCCGCAGCTATGGAAAACCTTTATCCAGCGCGTAAATCCCTCAGGGAGCATTGGCTTGCGCTTTCTTTCAGGGCTGACTAGTGTGGAAAAAATTACATATTTTAATTGCTGATTAACGATAGTTTGTATTATAATTGCTGTTAATTTTGTATTCTTTTTAACAGGATATTTACTATCTTAGTATTCTAACTTATTGTGATGACAGAATTATTGCTACTTATTGGTGCCTATCTGATAGGCTCTTTTGCCACCGCTGTATGGGTCAGCAAAGGGGTTTTCGGTATGGATATCCGTGAGCATGGGTCCGGTAATGCCGGGGCGACCAACACCTTCCGGGTACTTGGCCCGAAGGCCGGTACATTCGTGATGCTCGTGGATATGCTGAAAGGTATTCTGGCTGTAAGACTTTCTTATCTTGTACCTATTTACGATTCACCGGAACATATCACCCAACTTGTCAATTTGCAGATCGGTTTGGGACTTGCCGCAGTAGTGGGCCATATCTTCCCTATCTGGGCCGGGTTCCGCGGCGGCAAGGGTATTGCCACCCTATTTGGTATGGTGCTGGCTATTCAGCCCCTGGTAGCGCTGTGCTGCGTAGGGGTGTTCCTGATGATCCTTTTTCTGACCCGTTATGTTTCCTTGAGTTCCATTATTGCCAGCATCGCATTCCCGGTACTCATTCTGTTCATCTTCCGGGAGAAGGAGTTGTTTTACCGCATCTTTGCGATCGCGGTGGCGCTGATGGTGGTACTCACCCACCAGAAGAACATTGCCCGCCTGCTGACCGGCAATGAATCCAAGGTGCCCTTGTTCAGGAACCGCAAGAACAAGGAAGACGAGGAATAACCCTCTTTTCTTCATTAACGTTTTCTACATACCTGATTTCTGCCCGCCCATATACAAATCCGGCACAGCGATTGCTCTGTGTTAGGAAAGTGGTAATTTTGGCAGGGGCAACCACCTATCTCTATAATTGTAGCGGGATGAAGCCGGAATAAAGGCTCCATCCGGCGAAAAAAATGTAAAAAACTGACGGATGAAATAACATTCCATCCGGCAAAAAATGTAAAAAAATTGACGGATGAAATAACATTCCATCCGGCAAAAAATGTAAAAAAATTGACGGATGAAATAACATTCCATCCGGCAAAAAATGTAAAAAATTGACGGATGAAAAAAGTCGCATTGTTTTTATTTGCCGGGGCAGGCCTGATCTATGCCTGTACGCGTGTACCCATCACCGGTAGAAGCCAGTTAAACCTCATTCCTGAGAGCACCATGCAATCCATGGCCCTGCAGGAGTACCAGTCTTTCCTTTCCCAGAACAAGGCCGTATCGCCCAGTGTCAGCAAAGATGCTGAAATGGTAAAGCGGGTAGGCGGGCGTATTGCGCAGGCGGTGACCACTTACATGGCCCAGAACAACCTCGGGAACGAAGTGGCCAATTATAAATGGGAGTTCAATCTTGTAAACGACAACCAGGTGAATGCCTGGTGCATGCCGGGTGGTAAAGTGGTGGTGTACTCCGGGCTTTTGCCGGTGACCCAGAACGAAACGGCGCTGGCTTGCGTAATGGGCCACGAGATCGCACATGCGATCGCGCGGCACGGGAATGAAAGGATGAGCCAGGGCCTGGTGGCACAGGGCATCCAGGTAGCCGGAGCCGTGGCGCTGAACAAGAACCCGCAGGCGCAGAATGTTTTCATGCAGGCCTTTAATGTGGGCGGCCCCCTCGGCCTGATGGCCTATGGCCGCCAGAACGAGCTGGAGGCGGATCACCTCGGCCTGATCTTCATGGCGATGGCCGGCTACAACCCGCAGGAAGCCGTTCCTTTCTGGACGCGTATGGCCAAAGCAGGCGGCGGTCAGAAGCCCCCGGAGCTGCTCAGCACCCACCCGAGTGACGATCGCCGTATAGCACAGCTGCAGAAGCTGATGCCGGAGGCCATGAAGTATTATCGCACGAAATAAGCACCACCCGGCAGGGATCGGTGAAAAATGATATTCGAATTTATGGGCAGCCTGGAAACGGGTTGTTTTGAAGAGTCCCGGTTTACTTTGGTGAACCGGGATTTTTTATTGGGCCGGCGGGGGGTTAAGGCTACTCCAATATCTGCGATAAATTCATCAGCTCGTCTTTCTTATACAACTCTTTTTCGTCCCGGAAGCATTTGGCCATTTCTTCCAGCAGGAACTGGATGATGCGGGTATTGCTCTGCGGTTTGTAGTAGGCCGGCAGGGCGGGAACATTCACTCTTTTGAAGTAGGTTTCCACGTCCTGCTGCGTATAGATCTGCCCCTGTATGGGGTCGATGAAGAAGAGGATGCGGTAGTCCCCGGGGTCTGCGGGTTCCGTAAAATCGTAGAAAGTATCGAAATAAGCCAGGATGAACTGGCGGGGAATATTCACGGCATACACCGGCAGGTCCAGCATATTGCACAACGCCTGGTAGATGATGCCGTTGGTGATGGGATTGCCTTTTTTGGCTTCGATCACCTGGTTGATGAAGAACTGGTTCTTGCGGTTGTAGGACACTTCCTCACCTTTCAGCCCGAAGTAGTTGTAGATCATGCTGTTCAGCACGTTGATCTGCTCCAGCGGCGTGAGGTAGTTATTCAGTTCCAGCCATATGTTGCGTTTAATGCGCTCTATCTCTGTGTTTACCTGCGTGGCTGCCAGGTCCGGGTACTGATACCGGGCAGCGAGGATGGCGCCCTGCAGCAGGTCCTGCGTACCGGTTGTGGCCCAGATGCGCATGGCCTCCTGAAGGTCCATGTAATGCACGCGGTGAATGAGCAGTTCTATCCTTTCCTGGATGGATTCATCGAAAGTATTCTCCCAAAGATGCTCCAGGTTGGGAATGATCTCCTTGCCGAACAGCAGTATCTTGTTTGCCACAGTGTCAAACACTTCCTGATCCGGATCATCCAGCAGATGGAATAATGCGTTTATTTCCCTGGTTTCGTTCAATAGACCTCCTCTGGTTAGATTTGTTGATGGGTAATTGTCTTTCCTTTTATCAATATACGAATTGTTGCGATAATTTTCGCTGTCTGCCATCAACCCTGAACGATCATTCCGCTTTCTTTTTTCTGGGGGGCGCTTTCTTTTTAGGCGGATTGGCCTTTGCCTCTTCGATGATGGCTTTGGCTTCTTCCGCGGTGAGGTCTGCGGCGGTGTCTATCTTCTCTTTCGGTATCTTGAAATTCTTCAGCCCTACTTTCAGGTAGGGGCCATATGGGCCTTTCAGTACCTGTATCTTTTCTTTCTCGAATATTTTGATGGTGCGTTCGTCCTTGGCTTTGCGTTTTTCCTCTATCAGCGGTGCGACTTCGTCCAGCTCCACGGTATAAGGGTCCATTTCCTTTTTGAGGGAATAGAATTTCTTGTCATGCTGCGCATAGGGCCCGAAGCGGCCGATGTTCACCGTAACGTCGGTGCCTTCAAAGAGGCCGAGGTTGCGGGGGAGACGGAAGAGGTCCATTGCTTCTTCCATGGAGATGGTCTCGATGCTCTGCGTTTGTTTAAGCTTGGCGAAGCGGGGCTTTTCCTCGTCTTCCACGGTACCGATCTGCACCATCGGGCCAAAGCGGCCCATGCGGGCGGAGACGGGCTTTCCGGAGGCGGGGTCTTCCCCCAGCAGGCGTTCGCCTTTTACGCGTTCGGCTTTTTCCAGTGTTTCCTCCACATTGTGATGGAAGGGATCATAGAATTCCCCGAGCATTTTGTTCCATTTCTTCTTGCCATGGGCTATTTCATCAAACTCTTCTTCAATTTTGGCGGTGAAGCCATAATCCATCACCCTTTCGAAATACTGTTTGAGGAAGTCGGTCACCAGCATGCCCAGGTCCGTCGGAAAAAGCTTCGATTTTTCCGCGCCGGTATTTTCCTGATCGGTCACCTTGCTGATCTGGTCGTCTTTCAGGCTGAGGATGCGGAAGTCCCTTTTTACGCCTTCCTTATCGCGTTTCTCCACATAACCGCGTTTCTGTACGGTGGTGATGGTGGGTGCGTAAGTGGATGGGCGTCCGATGCCGAGTTCTTCCAGTTTCTTTACCAGGCTGGCTTCCGTGTATCTTGGTGCAGGGCGGGTAAAGCGTTCCGTGGCTTTCATTTCCTTCAGTTCCAGCGCCTGTTTCACGGTCAGCGGGGGCAATACGCCTTCCTGTTCCTGTTCTTCTTCACTTTCATCCTCATCGTCCCGGCCTTCCATATACACTTTGAGGAAGCCGTCGAATTTCAGCACTTCACCGCTGGCGGTCAGATCTTCATTATTGGTGGAGATGTTGATCTTTGCGATGGTCTTTTCCAGTTCGGCATCGCTCATCTGGCTGGCGATGGTGCGTTTCCAGATCAGTTCATATAATCTTTTGAGATCGGAGTCATCCACCGTGGCATTTTCCATATACGTCGGGCGGATGGCTTCGTGCGCTTCCTGGGCGCTCTCATTTTTGTTCTTGTATTTGCGGGCGTGAAAGTAGCGTTCGCCATAGTTTTTATGGATGGCGCCGCTGATGTCCGTCATGGCTGTTTCCGAGAGATTCACGGAATCCGTACGCATATAGGTGATCTGTCCGCTTTCATACAGCTTTTGCGCCAGCAGCATGGTTTTGGATACGCTGTAGCCCAGCTTCCGGCTGGCCTCCTGCTGCAGGGTGGAGGTGGTGAATGGTGCGGCGGGCGATTTCTTGCCCGGTTTCACCTGAATGTCTCTAACGGTATAGGCCGCGCCGATGCATTGCTGCAGGAATTTTTCGGCGTCTTCCGCTGTTTTGAAGCGGGTAGGCCCTTCTGCTTTGAAAGACAGGGTTTTGCCCTGGATGTCCTGAGCCGTGAACCAGGCTTCCACTTTGAAGCTGCTGGTGGTGGCAAAGGCGTTGATCTCCCGCTCACGCTCCACGATCAGGCGTACGGCTACGGATTGTACGCGGCCGGCGGAGAGGGAGTTGCGCATGCTCATCTTTCTCCACAGTACGGGCGACAGCTCAAATCCCACGATACGGTCCAGGATGCGGCGCGCCTGTTGCGCGTTCACCAGGTTCATATCCAGCAGGCGGGGGGCCAGTACGGCTTTCTCGATGGCAGGCTTCGTGATCTCGTGAAAAACAATGCGTTTGGTGGTGGCGGGGTCCAGGCCGAGTACTTCGCAAAGGTGCCAGGATATGGCTTCCCCTTCGCGGTCCTCATCCGTAGCCAGCCAAACCTCGTCGGTATCTTTCGCCAGTTTTTTGAGCTCCTTTACAACTTTTTCCTTGTCTTCTGGTATTATATACTTGGGTTTGAAGTTGTTTTTGATGTCGATGCCCATATCGTCCTTCTCGAGGTCGCGGATATGGCCGAAACAAGATCTCACCTCAAACTCTTTGCCCAGTATTTTTTCAATCGTTTTTGCCTTTGCCGGAGACTCAACAATTACGAGATTTTTAGCCATGAACGCCTGCTTTTATTTCTGTAAATACGCCAAAATTTGTACAAATGTTACAAATCCGATTTGTGCAAGTATATAAAAGTAGGTTGATATAAAAAATAGTATCTGTTAAATAGTTGATTTCGAGGCAGCAATGCCGGGAAGCGATTTTTCATATATTTATTTATCCCTTTTAGCACAAAGGCAGGTTTGTTTCACTAATATTACATGAGAAAATTAACCCATGTAAGAGGCGGATTGGCATGGATTTGGGCCATCATACCGTCTGTTTAAAGTTATACACCATGGATATAGTAATTATCGGGGCCGGGAATGTGGCGCATTGTTTCGGGCATCTGATGAAGCTGCACGGCCACCATGTGAAGCAGGTGATCAGCCGGCGGAAGGAGCATGCGCGGGAACTGGCGGAGCTCCTGGGGGGCGGGTACACGGATGATCTGCTGGATATAGATATGGAGGCCGATGTGTACCTGCTGGCCGTGGGAGACAGTGTGATCCCGGAAATGAATGACCAGCTGCGGCTGGGCAGGCGCATTGTGGTGCATACGGCGGGGGCGGTGCCCATGTCGGCCATTTCCCGCATTTCCACCAATACCGGTGTCATGTACCCCCTGCAAAGCATCCGGAAAGAGGTGAAAAGCTATCCCGCCATCCCCATTCTCCTGGAAGCCGGTAACGAAGAGGTGCAGAAACGGCTGTTTGCCCTGGCCCAGAGCATTTCTTCCACCATTGCCGTGATGAATTCCGCCCAGCGGCTGCAGATGCACCTGGCGGCGGTATTCTGCAATAATTTCACCAATCACCTCATCGCCCTGGCCAAATTCTATTGTGAGCAGGAAGGACGGGATTTTTCCCTGCTGACGCCTATTATCCGGGAAACCTTTCTGCGGCTGGACAAGTTTCCGCCGGAAAGCGTGCAGACGGGGCCGGCTTTAAGGCAGGATGAGCAGACGATGACCCTCCACCAGTCCATTCTCGAACATTACCCCTCCATGCAGCAGATATACCCCATGCTGTCTGAAAGCATCTATCAGTTCCATCATTCGGGGGAGTGACCGGCACCGGCAATCAATATCATTATTGGCGAAATCCGTTTTTACAGATATTTTTGCGCACACTAACCGCGTGTAAAGATGAACGTATTGGAACAATTCCGGCACATCCGCACGTTCATATTCGATGTGGACGGGGTATTGACCGACGGCACGGTGCAATTGCTGCCCGGCGGAGAGCAGAGCCGCAAGATGAACATCCGGGACGGGTACGCGCTGCAGCTGGCCGTAAAATCGGGATACCGCGTAGCCATCATTTCCGGCGGGCGCTCCGAAAGTGTGATCAGCAGGCTGAATGGACTGGGTATCAATGATGTATTCACGGGTGTGACCGACAAACCGGAGAAGCTGGAAGACTACGCCCTGGAGCATGACCTTCTGTGGGAGCAGGTGCTCTTCATGGGAGACGATATCCCCGACTACCGCGCCATGCAGATGTGCGGCCTGCCGGCTTGTCCCGCTGACGCCGCGCCGGAGATCAAAAGCATTTCAAAGTATATTTCACCCGCCGGTGGCGGGCAGGGCTGCGTTCGCGATGTGATCGAAAAAGTGCTGAAGCTGAACGGCCACTGGCTGCTGGATGAGGGCGTCCCCTCCAAATAACCGTTATCACAGATAATTGTAACCTGATATGAACCTTCTGGCAGCATTTTTCAGAATGGTCAGGTATCCCAACCTGATCTACATTGCACTCACGCAGTTTTTGCTGCAATACTGCGTGGTGGAGCCGGTATTGCTGAACAGCGGTTCCGCCCCCTCCCTTTCCTTCCCGCACTTCCTCATGCTTTGCTGCTCCACGATCCTCGTAGCCGCAGGGGGATACATTATTAATGACTATTTCGACATCAATATAGACCTGGTCAACAAACCGGAAAAGATGGTGGTAGACAAGATCATCAACCGCCGCTGGGCCATGGCCTGGCACACCATATTAAATATGGCCGGTGTGTCCCTCGGTTTCCTCGTCGCCTTCCAGATCGGGCAATTCTATCTCGGGTTTGTTCAGGTGATCTGTACCCTGCTGCTGTGGTTCTATTCCACTTCCTTCAAAAGGCAGGTGCTTATCGGCAATGTGGTCATTTCCATCCTTACCGCCCTCAGCGTGGTAGTGGTAGGGTTTTATGAGCGGCAGATCTATGAAAGCTTCGAAGCTATCATGTCCTTTGAAGGCAGGAAGCTGATCAAGATCATCGGCGTGTATGCGCTGTTCGCCTTTGTGCTTTCCATGATCCGGGAGATCGTGAAAGATCTCGAAGATATGATCGGGGACAGCAAGGACGGTTGCCGCACCCTGCCCATCGTATGGGGGGTGAAAAAAGCCAAGCGGTTCACCATGGGGATGATGTTCGCCCTGGCGCTGCTGCTGATCGTCATCACCATCGTTACGCTCACCAAAGGATGGTACCTGGCGGCTGGATACATTTTCCTGTTCGTGCTGTTCCCCTTTGTATGGTTCGTGCAGAAACCGTTCATGAGCGCTTATCAGCCCGAACATTATCACCGGATCAGCACCTGGATAAAAGTGATGATGCTTACCGGCATCCTGTCTATGGTCTTCTTTAAAATCATGTTATAATGTACGTTGGCAAACCTGTCATACTGGCTTCGCAATCCCCACGGCGCAAACAGCTGCTCGAGCAGGCCGGTATCCCGTTTGAAGTGAAAGTAAGCGAAGCGGAGGAATCCTTCCCCCCGGAAATGCCCATCCCTGATGTGCCGGTACACATCGCCAGGCAGAAAGCCCTGGCGGTAGCGCCCTTCTACAGCCCATCGGAAATTATCGTAGCGGCGGACACCATTGTGGTGCTGGATGGCGCCATCATCGGCAAACCGGCAGACCGTGCGGACGCAATACGGATACTCTCCATCCTGAGCGGAAGGGTGCATGAGGTCATTACCGGCGTCGTGATCCGGTATGAAGGCAGGGAAGACTCCTTTTCCCAGGTGACGGAAGTGCATTTCAAACCCCTGAACGAAGAACAGATCGCCTATTATGTAGATCACTATCACCCCTTTGACAAAGCCGGGGCCTATGCCATCCAGGAGTGGATCGGCGCCGTGGGTATAGACCGCATCAACGGATGCTTTTATAATGTCATGGGGTTACCCGTCAGCCAGGTTTCCGAACGGCTTTCCGCATTATAAATCTTTATACATTAAGAAAAATATCTCTATATTTGTTGTCACAATGCAAATTGTTACCCGTTTGCCCATGCCTATGACAACCGATCCCTGCATGAAACGGATACAATGACATTTTCCTCTTAACGCAAATTCATCTATCTATGAAAAGCGCTTTATTCGGCTTCCTGGCGATGGCCTGCCTACTTTCCGCATGCAGCAAGAACGACAATGGGGGTGACCCACCTCCCGCCCCGGAAAAAGAATGGCTGCTGGACCATATGCTGCGGGAAGAAGATTCCGTAAAGTTCATCTATAATACTGACGGCACCGTAAAGCAATTCGACCGCTACAGCACTGCCGGCGGCTGGGATGATTCCACCCGGCTGGAATACGCCGGCGGGAAGATCTCAAAATTCCTGCTGTTGAATTATGACGGAAGCATTCGTACGGACCGTGCTTTCGCCTATTCCGGCGAACAGCTCATACGCATCGATTACTACAATTTTGTCAGCGGCACGGAAGTGGAAATAACGGATCATGATTCCCTTGTTTATTCCGAAGGCCGGCTCACTGAATGCCACCGCATCAACGGCACTTTCCGCAACTCCTTTTCCAGATACACCTGGGAGACGGGGGACCTGGTAAAAGAAGAGATTTTCTCCGTGATCAACGACCAGCCTGTTCCCGATGCGGAGATCACTTATACTTATAACGACAAACCCGGGCCGGCACAAAGCATAAAAGGCAATTTTATTTTCCTCTTCTCGCAGGGAGATTACACCTTGCTGAGCGCTCATGCACTGGTGAAAGCGGAAACGACCTACGTGCCGGCAGAAGAGCCTTCTTTGCGGCGGACGGTGGAACATACTTACAACGCGGAAGCGTTGTTGTCCAAAACCATAACGACGGAAGAAGACCTGACGGCTGGTGAAACTACGGTGGAGACGATACGGTACGTATTTGTTGAAAAAGAATAAACCAAACCCATACATATCCCTATGAAGAACACTCTTTTGGGCCTGCTGGCCCTGACCATGCTTTTTTCAGCCTGCAGCAAAAACGACGGCGACAATGACCCGCAACACAACTGGCAACTGTCCCGCATCATGATGGACCATGACACGGTCCGCTTTTCTTACAATGCAGACGGGACCATTAAACAGGTTAATGAATACGGCAGCGATGCCGGTTCTTACTCGGATTCCCTGCAGATTATATGGCAAAACGGAAAGATCTCGGCCATCAACGAGTATGAAGGCGGTGTTGCGCAGCCTGATATGGTTTTTGTGTACACCGGCGACCAGGTGAAGGAAATACAGCATTACCGGGATGGCGTGTTGTCCGGCGCAGTAGATTCCATTGTGTACAAGGATAACAAAATATCCGAAATACATTATTTCAACAACGAAGGCGTGCGTTCCTACTATCACAAACTCACCTGGACGGGCAACAATGTTACCCGGGATGAGTATTACGCCTATAATTTCGATGGCACCGGCATTCTCACGCTGCAGTACATAACCGACTACACCTATTCCGACAAGCCCAGCATCGGCAAACTGGCCAAAGGCGATGCGCTCTTCTGGTTCACGATGGAGATCGTGCATCTCAGCGAAAATGCCGTAGTAACATCTGTAACTGTTGATAGTATAACGGATGAAGGTATCAGCCAGTCGGCATACACCTACACTTACGATGCGGGCGGGCTGCTGGAATCTTCAAAAGAAACGGAGAACGACCTGGTATCCGATGAAACCACCGTGTACAATGCGAAATTCGATTATATCGATCTGAAGTAAACGAATGAGGATCGAACAAGAAAGGATAATCAAAGTAAAATGAAGGACCCGGGAATCACGTAAAGGAAAATTACTGCCATCAGGACCTCCAATAAAAAGAGGCTGCATCGACGTTTGAAGTGCCCCCAAAAAGTTAGACACTTTTGGGGGCAGATCAGTTTTGATGCAGCCTCGTTTTTTATGCAGTGATCTGTTTGTTTAATGTTCCAGCACCAGCAGGTTCACGTCTTTGTTCTTCAGCCATGCGGCATCTTTCAGCTTTTGCAGGTTGATGGTGCCTACAACATACCGGTATTCCGATGATTCATATTTCTCGGAGATGTTGTAGAAGCCGGTAAGGTCCACCTGGTCAGGTGTTTTATACCTGATATAGACCTTCAGCTGTACATCATTGGTAAACGTGGGCTGATTGGATTGTTTGATCTTTTTATACTCGTAGCGGTAATTGTACAACAGGGCGGAGATATCGCTCAGTACGGCGCTGCCCGTGGCGGTGCCGCCCGCGCCTTTGCCAACGAAGAATTGCTTGTCGGTGAATGCGCTTTCGAGCAATACGCCGTTGTATTCGTTATACACATCATAGAGCAGGTTATGCTCTCGGATGAGATGCGGAAGCACATAGGCGTTGACGCTGCCGTTCTGGCGGCGGCAGTTGCCGATCAGCTTGATGGTGCAATTGCGTTGCCGGGCGAATTGTATATCGAAATCGTTCAGGTGATCGATGCCGAAGTTGAATACTTCTTCCGGCCGCACAAAGGTGCCGAAGGCATGCAGGAGGAGGATGACGATCTTGTATTTCGGATCATATCCTTCCACATCCAGCGAAGGATCGGTTTCTGCGAAACCGAGTTCCTGGGCTTTTTTCAGCGCGTCGGCGAAGCTCATATTGTCTTCGAATATCCGGGTAAGGATATAGTTCGTAGAGCCGTTGCAGATACCTTCCACGGCATTGAGCAGATCGTTATCGTAATATTCTTCCAGGTTGCGGATGATGGGAATGCTGGCGCAGCTGGACGCTTCATACAGAAAAGGCACTTTATTGTCCACCTGCAGCTGATACAGTGCAGGCAGATTTTCCGCGATCATCCTTTTGCTGGCGCTCACCACGGCTTTCCCGTTCTTCAGCGCTTTGCTCACGATGCTGAAGGCAGCTTCCGTTTCATTGATCAGTTCCACTACCACATCGATGGTGGGGTCGTCGAGGATCTCGTCCGGGTCCGTTGTGAAATAGCTCATATCGATCGGACGCGGCTTGTTAGGGTCCTTGATGCAGATCTTCTTGATCCTGGCGTTGATACCTTTCGTTCTGTTCAGCACTTCATACAGTCCCTGGCCAACACAGCCGAAACCGAAAATGCCGAGATTGATGTTCTTTGTTTCCATATTTATTGCAGTACAGTAATTTGTTTGCCTCTTGGCTGGTTAAGTTTATCCAACGCCTGTTTAAGGTCGTTGATGAGATCTTCTGCGTCTTCAATGCCTACGGACAGGCGGATGCAGGAATCCTGCACGCCTGCTTTGCGGCGGAAATCTTCAGGGATATTGCGGTGCGTCATGGTCACCGGATGGCTGAGCATGCTTTTCACGCCGCCGAAACTTTCGGCGAGGCGGAAGAGCTTGGTGGCGTTCACAATGCGGATGGCATTCTTGAGCTGATCTTCTTTCAGGGAGAAGCTTACCATACCCCCATATCCTTTCTGTTGCCTGCGGGCAATGTGATGATGTTTGTGCGTGGCAAGCCCGGGGTAGAATACTTTGTCTACCGCCGGATGTTCCGCCAGCCAGCTGGCTACAGCCATGGCATTGGCGCAATGTTTCTCCAGGCGGAGCGACAGCGTTTCTATGCCGCGGATGGTCAGCCAGGCTTCGAAGGGACTTAGGATGCTGCCGGAAATGTTCTGATTGTATTTCAACTGGTCCGCCAGTGTTTTTGAATTCACGACCACGAGGCCCGCCAGTACGTCCGAATGCCCGGCGAGGTATTTGGAGGCGCTGTGTATCACGATGTCCGCCCCCAGGGGGATCGGCTTTTGCAGCAGGGGAGTGGAGAAGGTATTGTCCACTACCAGCAGGATGTTGTGCTGCTTCGCGATCTTGCTGATGGATTTGATATCGGAGATCTTCAGTGTCGGGTTGGTCGGTGATTCCAGCCAGATGATGCATGTTTTCGGCGTGATGGTTTCCAGCACTTTGTCGATATCACTGGTGTCTACGAAGTTCACTTTAATACCGAAGCGTTCGAACATATGATGGAATATCTGGAAGATGCCGCCGTAGGTATCTTCCACTGCCAGTATCTCGTCCCCTGTTTTCAGGAGTTTGAGCACTGCATCGATGGCAGCCATGCCGCTGGCGAAGGCAAAACCGGCATATCCTTCTTCGAGACCGCAGATGAGGTCTTCCAGCACTTTTCGCGTAGGGTTGTTGGCGCGGGAGAATTCAAACCCTTTGTTGATCCCGGGGCTTTCCTGTACGAATGTAGAGGTCTGGTAGATCGGCACCGAAATGGCGCCGGTCAGTTCATCTACCGGAATACTGTGAATCAGTTGTGTGGATGGTTTCATCTGTTCTTAAAGTTTTTTCAGCGGTCAGATGTTGCTCGCATGCGCTCGGTTCATCTGTTTGCCCCCCATGGTTGGTCAATGTTCTACGAAACGGTACACCCGTTATGTCCTTCTAAAAAAATCGCTTTCCGGGAAATGCAGGCACAAAAAAAGCCCTTCCGGGGTTGGAAGAGCCTATGCAATATGATGCTGTAGTGAAAATCTCTGCCAACTTATCTTTCCCCGATCTTGAACCGGGGCCGGAATTAGCACCTTTTTTCCGCCGCATGGACGAAATAGGTTGCTAAGGCTTCGCAGGGCCAGTACCCTCTGCCTTTCTGGATAAGTGATGTTTAAGAACTGTGCGCAAAGGTAATGGCAGAAACATCAATTTTCCAAATGCATCGGCCGATTTTCTGTTTTTTTATAAAAATAGTAGTAATTTATTAACGGTTTATAATACTATTTTATGTCTGTTGACCCGTTGTTCCCTGAGGAATTGCTTCAGTATATCTGGCAATCCGGTTTGTTTAACCACTGTGAGCTCGCCACTATAGCGGGAGAGCCACTCAATATCATCAGCAGAGGCCGGCTTAACCGTAATGCCGGGCCTGATTTTACGGCTGCCCGTATCCGCATCGGCGATGTGGAGTGGGCGGGCAATGTAGAATTGCACTACCGCACGTCGGATTGGCGCCGGCATGGCCATCATCGTAACCCGCGATACGATAATGTGATCCTGCATGTGGTATTCGAGCATGACAGCGCCTGGAACGATATGCCTTGTCTGGAATTGCAGCACCGCATCCCTAAAGTGCTGTTGCAGCGATACCAGGCCCTGAAGCAAAGCGAGGCATTCGTCCCGTGCGCACCCATGCTGGCCCGTGTGCCGGAACCCGCCTGGATTGGCTGGGAAGCTGCACTGATGGAAGAACGGCTTGAGCGGAAGGTGGGCATGCTGTATAACTGGCTGCAGCAGAGCCGTTTCAACTGGGAGGAGGTTTGTTTCCGTGCTATGGCGCAGGGTTTTGGCATGCCGGTGAATACGGAGGCCTTCCTGCAGCTGGCTTTGTCCATGCCCTTTATGTTACTGGCAAGGCAACGCGCTCATCCGGACCGGCTGGAAGCCCTGTTGTTCGGTCAGGCTGGCATGCTCACCGGCCAGTTCAAAGACGCCTATCCGCAGCAGTTGCAGGAGGAATACCGGTTCCTGCAGCATAAGTACCAGCTGCAGCCGATGCCTGCGCATGGCTGGAACTGGCTGCGCATGCGGCCATCGGCATTCCCTACCATGCGGATCGCGTGTTTTGCCGCGTTGCTGCATCAGACCCCCCATTTATTTTCGCGTCTCCTGGAAATGGAAAGCGCGGATCAGGCGGAACAATTGTTCTACGTAGCACCGTCCCCGTATTGGGCGGACCACTACCGGTTCGATATTCCTTCCGTCCGCACGGCAGGGATCGGTAAAGGCACAGTACAGCATATGCTGATCAATGCCGTGATACCGCTGCTTTACCTGTATGGGAAACATATGGGGCTGCCAGTTTACCGGGAAAGGGCATTGCATTTCCTGCGACAGCTGCCGGCGGAGAATAACCGGATCATCCGCGGATGGAGGCAGCATGTGCCGGTAAACTCCGCATGGGATTCCCAGGCATTGCTGCAACTGAAGCAATATTATTGCGAGGAGAAGCGATGCCTGGAATGTGGTATCGGGAGGGTATTGCTGGAGGAATGTGGCAGATGATGCCGTTACGTAACGGCCTGCCGGTTAACAGGGCTGACACCCGGCAGGCGCCCCGCTGTTCAGACAGGTGGCCTACCAGTTAAAGGTCACCTCGCGTTTGATATCCGGGTGGATGCTGTACTCAACGGGACAGGTATAAGCCACATTCTCCAGGATCTTCCGGTCCTTTTCCTCCAGTCCGTGGCCTGACGGGAAATCGAATACGATATTGATGCCGGTGATGCGGCGCGGCTCGGTGCCCATGATCTTTTCCACACTTACTTTCGTGCCGTCTATGCTCCAGCCCTTGTCCCGTGCTTTGATCCCCATGATGGTCAGCATACAGCAACCCAGCGCGGTAGCTACAAGGTCACTGGGAGAGAAGCGTTCCCCCTTCCCGTTATTATCTACCGGAGCATCGGTTTCTATCACGGTTCCGGAGCGGAGGTGCGTAGCTGTAGTTCTGAGTTCGCCATTGTAAAGGATCGCTGCTGTTTGCATGGTATCTTTGTTTTGCTTGTAAAATTAAATGTATTTTTAATAAATCTCCCGCCCGTTTTGAGGGGGCGGATGGCAGACGGTAACCCAACAAATTTATGTATGTTTGTATGGGAATAAAACATAAAACGTAATCAGGCGTTTAATAAAAATATAATCGCACATCACGGTGAAAAAACTACATATACTCTTACTGATCATGCTGGCTTCCACTACGCTCTATGCCCAGAACAGCCGGCAGTCCAAAAAGGAGGAGCGGGAACAGAAACGGCTTAGAAAAATCTCCCTTTTCAGGGAAATTGAAGAAGGGGATAACCTCTACAACAGGGAGTTCTCCGGTGGTGCACGCCTGAATACGGACGGCTGGACGGGCTTCCTGGAAAAAGGCTATCGCAAAAATGCCACCATCGTGAATTATTTCCAGCTGGAATTTTCCGAGAAAAGGCATCCGAAGCAGGACCGCGCCTCCCGTATCATCCCGATCGGCGGCGGTTTCGGCATCAGCAGCAGTCCCTTTGTGTACGGCAAGCAGAACAATTTCTATCAGGCCAAGCTGGGCCTGGGCCAGAAACGCCTGATCGGCGGGAAAGGCAATAAAAACGGGGTGGAAGTGAATGCTGTCTATTACGGCGGGGTGTCTTTCGGGATGGTTAAGCCCTATTATCTTGATCTCATGAATGATTCCGGCGATCCCAACCAGCGCCGGGTCGTGAAATATACAGACGATATCCGGGATGATTTCCTGAACCGCGACCTGATCTATGGCGCGGGTGGCTTTACGAAAGGATGGAACGAGATGGAACTGACACCCGGCCTCCATGCCAAGGTGGGTTTCCGGTTCGACTGGGCCCGTTTCAATGATGTGATCTCGGCTATTGAAGTAGGCGTCAACGCCGAATATTACACGAAAGCAGTGCAAATCATGATAGATGAGAAGGCTAAGTCCTTCTTTTTCAATGCATATGTAGGATTGCAGTTGGGGAAACGCTGGAATAAGTAACTTTGTATCTTATTAAAGAAAGGATTTGCGATGCAAGAATTACCCGTAATCGCGGCCGAACCGGCTGCGCCGAGAGTGAAAAAGCCCGACTGGCTGAGAGTGAAACTGCCGATCGGAGAGAATTACAGGCAGGTAAGGAACCTGGTAGACACTCATAAACTACATACCATCTGTGAAAGCGGCAATTGTCCCAATATGGGCGAATGCTGGGGTGCCGGTACGGCCACTTTCATGATCCTCGGAAATATATGTACCCGCAGCTGCGGATTTTGCGCGGTAGCCACCGGCAGGCCCGAAGCGGTTGACTGGGATGAGCCGCAGCGTGTTGCGGAAGCCATCTACCTGATGAAGGTGAAACATGCGGTGATCACTTCGGTGGACCGTGATGAGCTGAAAGACGGCGGTTCCATCATCTGGGCCAATACCATCAAAGCCGTTCGTGCCCTCAACCCGCAAACCACCATGGAAACCCTGATCCCCGACTTCAGGGGGGTATGGGAGAACCTGGAGCGCGTGATTGAAGTGGCCCCGGAAGTGGTATCCCACAACCTGGAAACTGTGGAGCGCATGACCAAACAGGTGCGCATACAGGCAAAATACCACCGCAGCCTCGAAGTGATCCGCCGCCTGAAAGCAGGGGGCATGCGCACCAAGAGCGGCATCATGCTGGGCCTTGGCGAAACAAAAGAAGAAGTGGTGCAGGCGATGCAGGACCTCTATGATAATGGCTGCGATGTAGTGACCCTGGGGCAATATCTCCAGCCCACTCCCAAACATCTGCCCGTTGTACGGTTCGTGCATCCTGATGAATTTGCGGAACTGCGCGAGATCGGCTATGGTATGGGGCTTGATTATGTAGAGGCCGGGCCGCTGGTACGCTCTTCCTATCATGCGGAAAAGCATATTTTCAGCGGACGGAAATAATATTTTCCCGGCAAGGGAAAGGACTATATCAAAAGTAAAGCAGACGGGACGGCGCAAGGCTTAAGCGAAACGCGCTCCCGCAGATACTGGCAACAGGTCGCATTACTTTTGAGATAGTCCTTTTTTTATGAAGATGTTGCAAAAGCTGCCGTAATTTAGCCCTGTTTATACGCTTTATTGATATGATAAGAAACATATTCTGCCTGCTGGCTATGCTGCCGGCGTTCGCCTATGGTCAGCTCCGCTGGCATCCTTCGGATATCCACAACAACGGCCTGCCCTCCTCCATGAAAGTTTATGAAACCACCGATTCCCTCGATGGCAAACCTTTCCGTGCATTTTACCTGGAAGCGGACCTGCGGGACCCTCAGCTGGAATTCGTGATGCGTACCGGCGATGGCAAACGTTACACTCCCGCGCAGTACGACAGCATCGAAGGGCCGGGAGTGCTGGCTGTCATCAACACCACATTCTTCTCTTTTAAAGACAACAGCAGCCTCAACCTGGTGATGCATAACGGCAGGGTGCTGGCCGTCAACCCGCTGTCATCCACCGTCAATAATAAAACCGTGTACACCACCCGCGGCGCATTCGGCATCAGCAAAAAACGGCAGGCGGACATTGCCTGGGTGTATAACGTCGGCCCCAAAAAACGCGCTTACGCCTACGATGTTCCCGTGACCCCGGAGATCAACGGCGCAGACACGGTGTATCGCCAGCCCGGCAAACGCTATCCCCGCGGTGCGCAACGCTGGAAGATGAAGGAAGCAGCAGGCGGAGGCCCTGTGCTGGTGCAGAACGGCCAGCCGTTCGTAACGATGAAGGAAGAAAGGATGGGCGGTGTAAAAGCCATGCACCCGCGCTCGGCCATCGGTTATACGGCGGACAACAAACTGATACTGCTGGTGATCGAAGGGCGGAACAAAGGCATTGCGGAAGGTGCTACACTGGAGCAAATGGCAAAGATCTTTACGGACCTGCATTGCGTGGAGGCCCTGAACCTCGACGGCGGCGGCTCTTCGGCCTTGTACGTGCATCATCAGAACACCATCAAGCCTTCGGACAAAGGCGGGCAAAGGCCCGTTCCCGCGGTGCTGGTCATTCGCAGAAAGTCCTGATCACTTGTTTCTCCTTTCCCCATCTTCGTCAAACACCTGCAGCAGATGCCACTCGGTTAGTCCCGTAAGCAGCAGCGCGCAAAAGATGACGGGAGAAACGGTGACATACAGGAAAATATCGGATTGGGTTTTGAAGACGATCCCGGCCAGCAGACCGAAAGGGATCAGGATACAGCCCATGATACGCGACACATAAGCGGCATACTGATTGGCTTCATCCCAAGTTTGCTTGTTGATCGTAGAGGAGAAAGTACGGTATCCGTACCACGTTTTCATGCTGCGTGGCGGGTACCTGCGGATCATGAATCCCATAAAAAGGAATAACAATCCTGCCAGGAGGCTGGCGTTACAGAAGGGGCTATGCAATATGCCGGTCATAATTAAAGCGTGACATGATCTGCCACGCTTTAATTACAAATAAGGTTATTGCTTTGTTGTGTCTTTTGTATTGTTTTTGCGGTTCAGCAGCCCTTTGAGTGTATTATTGAGCGTTTTCTCCGCAGCTTTGCCCGCATCCTGCAGCGGTTTGCCGGACCTGGTGCTGTCATCCCCGCCGAGCAGCTTGTTCTTCAGTTCTTCTTTGGCGGAAGACAATACCTGGTTCTTTACCTGTGCCAGGGAATCTTTTACCGTATTCTTCGCAGAGTCGATCTGGTTCTTCACCAGCGTGGCGGCCTGCATTTTCAGGTTGTTCACGGCATCTCCCGCCGCTTCTTTCAGGTCGGTCTTCAGTGAAGGTTTGGCAATGCTGCCGCCCATCAATACGTTGAGATGCACACTGTCCCCGATGTTCACCGGAATACCTTTGTTGCCGGCCTGCGTAACGAGATTGTTAACGAGCGCATTGCCCTGGCTGCCCATAAGGCTGCGGGGGAGCGCCAGCTGAATGGTATAGTCGAGGCTCTGGTCGAATCCATGGGAGCCGCCGATGAGCATATTCATATTGTTCAGCTTTACCCGGAAGGGGTTTACGCTCATGCGGCCGTTCGTGAATGCGAAGTAGTTTTTAATGTCTTTTATAGAAATGTTTTTCAACGAGTTAACGTTCAGCTGGTTCGCCAACTGGTCCAGCGGCTGGAATTTCTGCAGGAAGCCCTGGATCAGCAGCAGGTTCCCTTCGCCGGTGAGGGTATTCAGTACCGGCGACATATCTTCTCCCAGTTTTCCCGTCACGCTCATTCTGGAGCTGAGTTTCCCGCTGAGGAATTTGCCGATGGGCATCAGTTGCTGTACGGTGTTGAAAGCGTTGAAGGTTTGCTGCACATCCAGCTCCTTCACGTCATAAGTGAGGCTGATGGCAGGATGGGCCTTGTCTTCTTTGGTAGCGTATGTTCCGTCTATCTGCATGCTGCCCTGCAAGCCATTGGCTTTGATATTTTTCAGGGTAACGGTTTCATCGCGCAGCAGGAGGGTGCCGGACAATTGGGTCAGGTCCAGTTTATCATAATGCACTTTGTCTGCCTGCGCGTTGATCGTGAAATCGAGGTTGTTGGGCACGATGAACGGGCCGCTGGCTGTAGTGTCCGCCGCAGCGGGAGAGGCCGGCTCACTGCCGGTAGCCATCCATTTATCGAGATTGACCTGGTCTGCCTTTACATCCAGTCTGCCATTGAGCGGTTCGTTACGGAATGCGTAGGCAAGGAAGTTGTTCAATTCCCCGTTCGCGGAGAAATTGGTGCCGAGGTACTGCCCGTTGAATTGAGGAACGGTCACATTCTTCGGATTGAACTGCATGAGCAGTGCGGCAACTTTCAACCCATCGGGATAGTCGGCGCTGCGATAGAGCAGGTCTTTGACGGACAGGTTGCCGGATGCATCGAAGCTTTCATATTGCTGCTTTTCGACGGCGCTCATATAACCGCGGGCTTTAAGGTCGGCATCCAGCAAGCCGGTAAGGGACGTGCCTTTTTCGAATTTCACGAACTGGGATACCTTGCTGAGGTCCAGCCGTCCTTTTGCCGCAGCATCGAGATAAAGATCGGATACCGGTGTTTTGATCATCAACCGCATATCCACGGGGCTTTCATCCATTTCCAGGTGCGCCTGCGGAATGTCTACCAGGGTATGGTCCGGCACCCCGTCAGGATTGGTTACGTTCACCGTCAGCTGTATGTTCTTCACGGGCTTCGGCAGATCAGGGTACTGGAAGAACCCGTTCTTTACGCCGAGATGCAGTGCGTACGCCGGCATCTGATCGGCTGCGTAGGTGCCTTTTACAAAACCGTTGAACACGGCGGAGCCGCTTGTTTTGATCTTTGCGAAATCCTGCGTGAAAATGGATGGGATCAGCGAGAGGATGTCCTTGAAGTCGGTGGATGGCGCATCAAATTTGATGTCCATATTATAAGTACTGTCGTTCAGCAACTGGAAGAAGCCTTCAGACGTGAGTTTCAGGTTATTGACAGCGATTTTGTCCGTCTTGAAAGTATAAGTGCCGGTATTGTTATCAATATTGATGTCGGCCAGTATTTCGGCTTTGGTGTTGAGGAGATAGGGAATAAATCCGGAGGCAAAGCTGAGCGAGCCGGCGGAAGTAGTGGTCTGCAGCGTGAACTGATCCTGCGAAAAATCCCCTTTCCCTTTATGGTCCAGCTGCTCGATGGACAGGTGATAATGCGCCTGCCGGTCGCTGTACTTGAGCGTGGCGTTCTCTATGCTGTATTGCCGGAGGCTGAGGGAAAAATCACTGGCGGCGGTATCTTCAGGCGCTCCGCCGGCGGCGGTGGTGTCCGGTTTGGTAATATCCCAGTTGGCGCGGCCTTCTTCATCCACAATGGCGTATATACGTGGCTGTTGTACCGCTATGTTGTAGATATCGATATTGTCTCCTTTGATCACGCTCATGAGGTCCATGGCGAGGTCAAGTTTCCGGACAACAACGAGGGTATCTCCGTTGAAGTGCTCCACGCCCGTCACCTGCAATTCTTCCAAAGCAACGGCCAGCCGCGGGAAACGCCGCAGCAGGCTGATATCCACGTCTTTGAAATCTACTTTGGCGTTCAGGTTCTTGTTCAGTTCCGTTTTGATCTTTGCGATGATCTGGCCTTTGAAGAGATAGGGGATGGCTATCAGCAGTGCAATAAGCACAAGCAGGGTGATCCCGATACCCTTCAGTATCTTTTTTATGTTCATAGGAGCAATTTATTAAACTCCTGCTAAAGATAGTAATTCGGCTTGCCTAAACTTAATTTCTGCTAATTTTACCCGTAAATTAACAGATATTATGACACCGGAACGTAGAGAAAGGCTTTTGTCCGTATTGCACAAACGGCAGGCTGGCATTACCGTGGTACTGGAGAATGTGGAAGACCCTCACAATATCTCTGCTGTCATGCGCACTTGCGATGCGGTGGGCATACAGGACCTGTATGTGCTGACCACCAAGATCCCCCGGCACAAAAAATGGGGCGCCAAAAGCTCCTCCAGCGCCGCCAAATGGCTCAGTATTCACGCCTATACGGATGCGAATGAGATGATGGCGGAATTGCGCCGGCATTACGACAAGATCTACACCACTCACCTGGCCTCGGATTCGGTCAGTCTTTATGATATTGACTTCACCGGCCGTGTAGCCCTTATTTTCGGTAATGAGCACAGCGGAGTTTCCGATGAGCTGCGTACCATGGCGGATGGCAATTTCATTATTCCGCAGGTAGGGATCATCCGTTCACTGAACATTTCCGTGGCCTGCGCCGTAAGTATATACGAAGCGATGCGCCAGCGGCATGCCGCCGGTCAATATAACCAGCCCGATCTTTCCGAAGCGCGGCAGGCTGCGCTGCTGGAAGAGTGGGGATTTAAGGAAGAAGACCTTTGATCATGAAAAAACTGTTGCCCTTTTTGCTGTTTTTTTGCTGCCCTGCGTTTTCGCAGGAAGTAACACGCGTTCCGGTATCGGGACTGGACGCTTTGCTCCGTCATCCCGATACGGCACTGGTGGTGAATCTCTGGGCTACCTGGTGCGCGCCTTGTGTGAAGGAGATCCCGCATTTCGAGAAACAGGCAAAGGCACTGAAGGGGCAGCAGGTAAAATTCATCTTTCTCAGCCTGGACATGGAGGATGCCTATCCAAAGAAAATACAGCAGTTCATCCGCCGCCGGCAGCTGGATTCCCCGGTTTTCTGGCTGGATGAGCAGAATGCCAACAAATACGCCCGAACCATACATCCCCGTTGGCAGGGAAGCATTCCCGCCACCATTTTCATCAATACAGCAAAGGGATACCGGAAATTCGTGGAAGGAGAGATCAGTGAAGCCCGATTGAAAAAAGAGATCAGCAGCATGATGGAATGATCTTCTCCAACAAACGTGTCAATTCTGACTGTTGCCACTTGGAATAGTTAATAATTGCGTATCTTTCAGTTGATTACAGACACTAGATAAGTATTCCTATACAGAAGAAATATGAGAAAATTGCTTTCGGCAATTTCGGGCAGTAAGCATGTATTTACTTTAGAGCACCAGGTTTTCAACAGTACCAGTTTCGTTATCACCCTATTTGCATTGATGGCCTCAACAGGTAATTACCTGATCGGGCTAAATGCCTATACCATATGGCCGGGGTATATAGGGGGAGCGGCGTCTATCATTGTTTTTTACCTGACGAGGGTCAAAAAGATATTTACGCCGGTACTGGTGATCTTCTATGCAGGTGTGGCTGCCATTGTGATGTGCTTCCTTTATTTTGCCAACGGAGGGTCTTTCGGTACTATCCTGTACCTGATCGTTATGCTGCTGACCATCATGCAAATGGTGGTGCCGCCACGATTCCAGTTATGGCTGCTGTTCGGGTTGCTGTATTCGATCATCTTCATCCTGCTTGTGCTGGAGTATCTGCACCCCGACTGGGTGGTGCCTTACCATTCGCGCGCGGAGCGGTTGCTGGACCATGGTATCGGCATCCTGTACACCGTATTCTTCATCACTGTGGTGGTAGTGGTTTTCCGGCGCAGTTATGTACGGGAACGGAACCAGGTGAAGCAGCAGAATGAAGACCTGCTGGTGTTGAAAACAGAACTGGAGCAGTCCGTCAGGCTGGCCAATGAGCGTCATGAGCGGATACAGATCATTCTGCGGGAGTTGCATCACCGTGTAAAGAACAATCTGCAGGTGATCTCCAGCCTGCTGGCCCTGCAGCATAACCGTATGGAGGACAGTGCGGCCAGGGCGTCACTGGAAGCCAGCAGGACCCGTATTGAGGCCATGGCCCTTATTCACAAGGGGCTGTATCAGCATGAAGATGTGTCTGCCGTGGAGATCGGGCCTTACCTTACCTCATTGACCGGCTCTATTGCCAGCAGTTATGGATATGGCCCGGAGGAAGTGGGCATAAAATTGCAGCTGGAAGAGAAGTTGCTGGATATCGACCGGGCAGTGCCGATCGGGCTGATCGTCAATGAGCTGGTCAGCAACGCGTTCAAACATGCGTTTAAAGGCGTGGAGCAGCCGCGGATAGCGGTTTGGCTGACACAAAACGGGCAGGGCCTTGAGCTTGCGGTGGCAGACAATGGCACAGGGATACAACATCCTGATGATCTGCAAAAACCGGCCTCTTTCGGCATGAAGCTGGTGCGTACACTGGTGCTTCAGTTGAATGCACAGTTGCATATCGAGCAGAATAACGGTACAACATTTCGCATTGTAACAACATAACATGAACACTAACGCAACTATCCTGATCGTAGAAGATGAGCTGATCACAGCGGAAAGCATAGCAGAATTGCTGGCGCAGGAAGATTATGAGATCGCGGGTGTTACGCCAACAGCTGCGGGCGCGCTGGACATCTGTGAAGAAAAGCGGCCGCATGTAGTGATCTGCGATATCAATATCAAAGGAAATATCAATGGGCTGGAACTGGCCAAACAGTTGAAACGGCTCTACCAGTGCGAGGTCATTTTTCTGACTGCCTACACAGATGCGGCCACTATTCAGGCCGCCGCTGCCACCGTGCCGGTGATGTACGTGGTGAAGCCTTTCAGTGACGCACAGTTGCTGGCGGCTGTGCAGATGGCCTTTCACAAGCTGTATTTCAAGGCAGAAAGCGAAGCAGAGGTGCCCGCGGGGGTAAAGGTGCAGCTGAGCGACCGGGAAATGGAGGTGGTACAGCTGGTGGCGCAGGGGCTTTCCTCGAAGCAGATCGCGCAACGTTTGTTTATCAGTGAAGAAACCGTGAAAACACATCGCCGGCGCATGCTGCACAGGAACAATATTGCCAATTTCCCGCAGCTGATCTACCAGCTGGGGCTTCGGGAGAAAGCATAACGAAAAAGGCCTGAGCGCTTCCACGCCCAGGCCTTCTTTTATCTAAAGTTGACAATTATGCGCTGCAGGTTACGCAACCTTCTTCCATGGTGCATACCGCGCCTTCCGGAACTTCCAGCTCCATGGAGCCTTCGGCCGGGGCCACAACCGGCACCATGTTCTGCCCGCCCTGTTTCTCTACCGTGAACTGAACGGCTTGTGTAGCCGCCTGTGTGCGGAGATAGTACATGCCTGTTTTCAGCCCTTTCTTCCAGGCATAGAAGTGCATGGAGGTCAGTTTGGAGGCAGAAGGCGTGTCTACGAACAGGTTGAGCGACTGCGACTGGCAGATGAATGCGCCGCGGTCCGCTGCCATGTCTATGATCGTACGCTGCTTGATCTCCCAAACGGTCTTGTACAGTTCCTTGATGTTGGAGGGTATCTCTTCGATCTGCTGGATGGAACCGTTCGCTGCGATGATCTTGTTCTTCATGTCGTTATCCCAGAGGCCGAGCTCCACCAGGTCTTTCAGCAGGTGTTTGTTCACTACCACGAACTCACCGCTCAGTACGCGGCGGGTGTAGATGTTGGAAGTGTATGGCTCGAAGCATTCGTTGTTGCCAAGTATCTGTGAAGTGGACGCTGTGGGCATCGGCGCCAGCAGCAGGGAGTTGCGGATGCCATGCGTTTTGATCTCCGCTTTCAGTGAAGCCCAGTCCCAGCGCTCTGAAGGCGTTACGCCCCACATATCATATTGCAGGATGCCTTTGGAGGCCGGTGAGCCGGGGTATGATTCGTAGTGCCCGTCTTTTTTCGCCAGGTCTTTTGAAGCGGTCAGGGATGCAAAGTAGATGGTTTCAAATATCTCTTTGTTCAGCTTTTGCGCCTGTTCGCTTTCGAAAGGATAACGCAGCAGGAAGAACGCATCCGCCAGGCCCTGAACACCCAGGCCGATAGGGCGGTGGCGCAGGTTGGAGGTACGTGCCTGTTCTACCGGGTAATAGTTCTGATCGATGATCACATTGAGGTTGAGCGTAGCCTGGTAGGTTACTTCATACAGCTTCTGGTGATCGAACTTGCCGTCGATGACAAAACGGGGCAGGGCCAGTGATGCCAGGTTGCATACGGCTACTTCATCCGGAGAGGTATATTCGATGATCTCTGTGCAGAGGTTGGAACTTTTGATGGTGCCCAGGTTCTGCTGGTTGGATTTGCGGTTGGCGGAATCCTTGTACAGCAGGTAAGGCGTACCGGTCTCGATCTGCGCATCCAGGATGGCGAACCAGAGGTCCTGCGCTTTCACGGTCTTGCGGGCGCGGTTCTCCTGCTCGTATTTTTCATACAGCTGCTCGAACTCTTCGCCCCAGCAATCTGCCAGGCCGGGTGCTTCATGGGGACAGAAAAGGCTCCAGGTGCCGTTGCTTTCCACGCGTTTCATGAACAGGTCGGGCATCCACAGCGCGTAGAAGAGGTCGCGGGCGCGCAGTTCTTCTTTACCGTGGTTCTTGCGGAGGTCCAGGAATTCGAATACATCGGCATGCCAGGGTTCCAGGTAGATGGCGAATGCGCCTTTGCGTTTGCCGCCGCCCTGGTCCACATAACGCGCTGTATCATTGAATACGCGCAGCATGGGGATGATACCGTTGGAGGTGCCGTTGGTGCCGCTGATGTAAGAACCGGTAGCACGGATATTGTGGATGCTCAGGCCGATGCCGCCTGCGCTCTGGGAGATCTTCGCGGTTTGCTTCAGGGTATCGTAGATACCGTCAATGCTGTCTCCCTGCATGGTGAGCAGGAAGCAGCTGCTCATCTGCGGTTTGGGCGTACCGGCATTGAAGAGGGTGGGCGTGGCGTGTGTGAACCAGCGCTCGCTCATCAGGTTGTATGTTTTGATGGCGGAGTCGATATCCTCTTTGTGAATACCCACGGCTACGCGCATGAACATATGTTGCGGGCGCTCGGCGATCTTGCCGTCTATCTTCAGGAGATAGGAGCGTTCCAGTGTTTTGAAGCCAAAGTAGTCGAATGCAAAATCCCGGTCGTAGATGATGGTGGAATCCAGGATATCCGCGTTCTTGCGGATGATGTCCCATACTTCATCGCTCAGCAGGCCGGCGGGTTTGCCGGTTTTCGGATCGATGTATTCGTACAGCTTCTTCATCGTTTTGGAAAACGACTTGATAGTATTTTTATGGAGATTGCTCACCGCAATGCGGGAGGCAAGCTGTGCATAGTCCGGATGCTTGGTGGTGAGGGAAGCGGCGGTCTCTGCGGCCAGGTTATCCAGCTCGGTAGTGGTAACGCCATCGTACAATCCCTGGATCACTTTCTTCGCTACATCTATTGAATCTACATAATCAGGCGCCATGCCGTAACACAGTTTCTCTACCCTTGCCGTGATCTTGTCAAATTTGACAGACTCCTTTCTGCCGTCTCTTTTTATAACGAACATAGTGTAATGAATTTAATGGGTGATGAATATATTGAGGTGTATTATCTGCTTTAATTAAAAATCTTCGTCGAGGCTGAAAGTGTTGTTGGTGTCCTTGTTGCCCATTACACCTGATTTCTGGTAGTCGCCCACCCGTTTTTCGAAGAAGTTGGTTTTGCCCTGCAGGGATATCATTTCCATAAAATCGAAGGGATTGGTGGCATTGAATACTTTTTTATAGCCCAGTTCACCGATCCAGCGGTCTGCCACAAATTCGATGTATTGTTTCATCAGTTCGCTGTTCATACCTATCAGGGCTGCGGGCAGCGCATCGGTGATGAATTCTTTTTCGATCGTCACGGCATCGAGAATGATCTCATGCACTTCTGTTTCGGAGAGTCTGCCATTCAGCATGCGGTAGAGTTCGCAGGCGAATTCGCAGTGGAGCCCTTCATCACGGCTGATCAGTTCATTGGAGAACGTAAGGCCGGGCATGAGGCCGCGTTTCTTCAGCCAGAAGATGGAGCAGAAGCTGCCGCTGAAGAAGATGCCTTCCACCGCCGCGAAGGCTACGAGGCGTTGGGCGAAAGTGCCGTTCTCTATCCAGCGCAGCGCCCATTCGGCTTTCTTTTTCACGGCAGGTACGGTATCAATGGCGTGGAAAAGCCGGTCTTTCTCCGCCGGGTCTTTTACGTAAGTATCGATCAGCAGTGCGTATGTTTCAGAGTGAATGTTTTCCATCATGATCTGGAAACCGTAGAAGCAGCGGGCTTCGGGGATCTGTACTTCGCTCATGAAGTTCACGGCCAGGTTCTCGTTCACAATACCGTCAGATGCGGCGAAAAATGCCAGTACATGCGAAATGAAGTGGCGTTCACCATCCGTCATGTTCGCCCAGTCTTTCAGGTCTCCGGAAAGATCGATCTCCTCCGCGGTCCAGAAGCTGGCTTCATGGCGTTTGTAATGTTCCCAGAGCTTGGGGTAGTTGATCGGCAGCAGTACAAACCTGTCCTTGTTCTCCTTTAATAAAATCTCGTTCTCGTTACTCATACAAATTTTTTATACGGTTAGCAGGGTGTGTAATGAGACGCGGGGCTGACGGAAGATAGCTTTCCATATAGTGATACGGTGAGGGTCACTTTCGCCATAACCTTAGTCGCGAAGGTTTCGACAATAACGTTGTACTGGCAGGTCTCCTGGCTTTCCCCGGCCGGATTGGCCTTCCCGCCCCCGAAAGGGCAGTGGCATTGGAAACATCCGGCATCCAAGAACTAGGGGATCACAGTAGCGCGTCTGCTCGTGAATTCCACACGATTCCCTATTAATTCATATTCCGTTACATCGGAAAAGAAGCCAGAACAACGAAGTCAAGAACTGATGCAAATGTAATGATCGAAGACAGGCGATACACCCAAAAGTTACTCACGGGTGTGGATAAAGAAAGTGGATATTTTAGAGATGTAGCAGGGTGGTGGAATACGGACTTTTGCACAGGTTTATGCAGATGTATGGTATGAAGTTTATATTAAATGTGTTAAAAAACTGGCATGGAATTATATCCGGGGGACCTTATGGAGGAATTTCTGCCGTATCACCTCCTGCACCGGTATGCCTTCGATCTTGCTTTCCAGCCATGACACGATATCCAGGTAGAGGTAACTCCTTCTTTCGTAGGGATTTTTGGCGATCAGCTCCAGCCTGCCTTTCAGTTCAATGAAAGCGGTGCGCAACGCTTTGGGGTGTGCGTACATGTTCTTCCTCAGGAACTTCAG
Source organism: Chitinophaga sp. XS-30 (assembly GCF_008086345.1). Lineage (NCBI taxonomy): Bacteria > Pseudomonadati > Bacteroidota > Chitinophagia > Chitinophagales > Chitinophagaceae > Chitinophaga > Chitinophaga sp. XS-30. Next base: position 2,304,134 of record NZ_CP043006.1, read on the forward strand.
GATCTCTTCCATCACCAGGCTAAGGTCTTTATGCTTTGCAATGAAGTGATATACAGACTTGATGAGGTATTCCACCAGGCTGTAGTTTTCCAGTTCATAATGCGCGATGAGGTGAAGGATACGTGCAAAGCACTGGATATCAGCCCGCAGATTGCCGATCCGCAGATGGATGATCTTGTTCAGATACACGATGGCATTGTTGTTGTCCCCGCTGCCGAAGTACAGGCAGGCGATCTTGTAGTAGAATACCAGTACGCGGTGCTGGTCTACCGTCAGCTGATGCTCGGATATTTTTTCTTCCACTTCGGCCACCAGTGCCAGTCCTTCCGAGAAAGTACCATCCAGGAAGTGGCGGTTGATCTTGCCGGTGTAGAGGTACACGAAAGCGGAGGTGCGGGTGTTCTCGTTGAGGGTCTCTTCCTTTTCGGTGATGAACTGCTCCATGACGGACAGCACTTCAATGAACTTCTCATGGTTCATGGTGTGGAAATGCGCCGTGAGCAGGTTATGCAAAGCCTTGATATAGAGGTCCACATCCGATTCCTTCAGCGTGGGATATTCCGCGAACAGGTCCACCCACTTCTGGGTGTGCCGGTAATACATGACAAAATCCTGCAGGATATAATAATACCAGCAATAGGCCTGGTAAAGATAACTGCGCTCGTAGAAGCTCATGGTATGCGTAGCCTGTACGGGCAGGTTGGAATCGAAGAAGCTTTTGAGGATATGCACATCCTTCTCATCGCGCGCGTGGCCGAGCTTCAGGTACATGCCGTACATCCGGAGGGCCAGGGAGGAGAGTCTGCTCACGTTGTTGAGCTGGTCGTTGATCCGGCGGGACTCGTCGCTCAGTTCATCCGCGCGATTGTCCAGACTGCGGGTGATATGCCGGGTTTCGATCAGTTTTTCGAATTCCACGATCTCGAAGAACAGCATTACTTCCTCCTGCTCGCGGGCGCTGACCTTTGCTTTGCCCAGGATCTTCAGGCTTTGCTGGTAGAGTCCTTTGTTGTACAGCACCCGTGCATAATCCAGCTGCTCCCGCAGGTCTATCAGCGGGTCTTTGGTTTTGTACAGCAACCGCAGGGTGGTGAGGAGATGTTTGTATAAATGGGCCTTGACGTTGCTTAACTGTTGTTTCTTGATGGCCGGGACCTTCTTCAGCACCTGTTCCTCATCATACTCCTTCATTTTGTCCAGCGCCTGGAACAGCTGTATGAACAGCACGTCCTCTTTGGTATTGTCCCGGTTGAATGCCAGCTGGAAATTTCGTTTTTCGGCTTTGGTAAGCGTTTTAATCAGTATGAAGAGCGCATCGTTCTGCGAGTTGGGCATCGTTGTTGTAAGATTTTAATCTATTGATTTTCAATAAATTAATGGTTATACGGATCAGTTGCGAATCGTAATAATGGCAAATTTAACGATCTGTGGTTTAAATGTGTCAATTAGATTTGAAGATGCAAATGAACGGGAAATGCAAAGATAAGGCTGAATTTGAAACGTTTGGCCTGATAGTGAAAGAAATACGCATTAAGCAGATTACGTATGGGCAAAACATTATTTGACAAGATATGGGATAGCCATATTGTGGCGAGCAAGCCGGGATTTCCGGACGCGGTGTACATCAATACCCATTTTATTCATGAAGTGACCAGTCCCCAGGCTTTTGACGGCCTGCGGAAGCGCAACATACCGGTATTCAGGCCGGGAAAGACCCGGGCTACGGCGGACCATAACGTCCCTACGCTGGACCAGCACCTGCCTATCCGGGAGGCGCTGAGCCGCAAGCAGGTGGAAATGCTCACGCAGAACACCACCGAGTTCGGGGTGGAGCTGTACGGGTTGGGGCACCGCTACCAGGGGATCGTGCATGTGATAGGGCCGGAGTTGGGGATTACCCTGCCGGGCATGACCATTGTGTGCGGGGACAGCCACACTTCCACGCACGGGGCCTTCGGGGCCATTGCTTTCGGCATCGGCACCTCGGAGGTGGAGCAGGTACTGGCTACCCAGTGCATCCTGCAATACCGTCCCAAGCGCATGAAAATAGAAGTGAACGGACAGTTGAATAAAGGGGTGGTATCGAAAGACATCATCCTGTACATCATTTCACAGATATCCGCCTCCGGCGCCACCGGCTACTTTGTGGAATACGCCGGGGAAGCCATCCGGAGCCTGAGCATGGAAGCGCGGATGACCATCTGCAACATGAGCATTGAAATGGGGGCAAGAGGCGGATTGATCGCACCCGATGAAACCACCTTTTCGTATATCAAAGGCCGTGAGTTCGCCCCCGAAGGAGAAGATTGGGACAAAGCCCTCGCTTACTGGAAAACATTGCAGACGGACGCCGGTGCGGAATTTGATAAAGTGCTGACGTTCGATGCGGCAGACATCGAGCCGCAGATCACCTACGGCACCAATCCCGGTATGGGTATGGGCATTACGCAGCACATCCCTTCGCTGAACGAGGTGGAAGAAAAAGAAAGGCCTTCGTTCTCCAAATCGCTGCAGTATATGGACCTGGAGCCGGGTAGCCGCCTGCTGGGCAAAAAAGTGGATTATGTGTTCATCGGCAGCTGTACGAACTCCCGCATTGAAGACCTGCGTATGGTGGCCGAATTTGTGAAAGGAAAGAAAAAGGCCGATGATGTGGTGGTCTGGATCGTGCCGGGTTCCAAACAAGTGGAAGCACAGGCCATTGCCGAGGGGATCGACAAGATATTCGAAGCGGCAGGTTTCCAGCTCCGGCAGCCGGGATGCTCCGCCTGCCTGGCTATGAATGAGGACAAGATACCCGCCGGCAAATATTGCGTTGCCACCTCCAACCGGAACTTCGAAGGCCGCCAGGGGCCGGATGCCCGCACCTTCCTGGCCAGTCCGCTTACCGCCGCCGCCGCAGCCATTACCGGCAGCGTAACGGATGTGAGAGCGATGATATGACAGCTGATGGCGCATTTTTTGTGTTTTAATTGTACGACATGGACAAGAAATTTCATAACCTGGTATCCTCCGTGGTACCCCTGCCCATAGAAAATATAGATACCGACCAGATCATTCCGGCCCGCTTCCTGAAAGCGACCACCCGGGACGGATTTGGGGAGAACCTGTTCCGCGACTGGCGTTTTGATGCAGCAGGCCAGCCGAGAAAAGACTTCGCGCTGAACAATCCGCTGTATAAAGGACGCATCCTGGTAGCCGGAAAGAACTTCGGCTGCGGCTCCTCCCGGGAGCATGCCGCCTGGGCCATCGGCGATTACGGGTTCAAAGCAGTGGTGAGCAGCTTCTTTGCAGACATCTTTAAAAACAACGCGCTGAACAACTTCATCCTGCCCGTGCAGGTAAGCGAAAGCTTCCTGGTAAAGATATTTTCCGCCGTGGAGAAAGACCCTGCGGCGGAACTGGAAGTGAACCTGGAAGAGCAGTACATCCGCATACAGGCCACCGGTGAGCAGGAAACTTTCGACATCAATCCATATAAAAAGACCTGCCTGCTGAACGGTTATGACGATATTGACTATCTGTTGAGCCTCAGCCGGGAGATCAACGCTTACGAAGCCACACGCCCTTTCAATTTTTAAAAAATATATCAGAACGCATCAATGGGAGTCACAAAGAAAATACTCGTCATACCCGGAGACGGGATCGGACAGGAAGTAACAGCCTGGGGAAAGAAAGTGCTGGAAGTCATCGCAGCGAATTACAAACATACTTTTTCGTTTGATGAAGGTATCATGGGCCATGTAGCCATTGAAGCCACCGGCAACCCGCTGCCGGATGAAACGCTGGACAAGGCGCGCGCCAGCGATGCCATCCTTTTCGGCGCCATCGGCCACGCAAAGTATGATAATGATCCTACCCTGAAAGTACGCCCCGAGCAGGGCCTGCTGAAGATCAGGAAAGAGCTGGGCCTGTACGCCAATCTTCGTCCCATCAAACTGTTCGACGACCTGCTGCATGCCTCCAGCATCAAACCGGAGATATTGCAGGGCGCGGATATCCTCTTTTTCCGTGAATTGACCGGCGACGTATATTTCGGGGAAAAGAAAAGGAGCGAGGACCGTTCATCCGCTTCCGACCTGATGATCTACCACAAATACGAAGTAGAGCGCATCGCCCGCAAAGCCTACGAAGCCGCCCGCAGCCGCCGCAAAAAGCTCTGCTCGGTAGACAAGGCGAACGTGCTGGAAGCTTCCCGCCTGTGGCGCGAAGTAGTGCAGGAGATAGCGAAAGATTATCCCGATGTGGAAACAGAGCATATGTTCATCGACAATGCCGCCATGCAGCTGATCAAAGATCCCAAACGTTTTGACGTGGTGCTGACCGGCAACCTGTTCGGCGACATCCTCACCGATGAAGCCTCACAGATAGCAGGCTCCATGGGCATGCTGGCATCCGCATCTGTTGGAGATACTATCGGGTTCTATGAACCTATCCACGGCTCCGCGCATGATATCACCGGCAAAGGCATCGCCAATCCGCTGGCCTCTATCCTGTCCGCCGCCCTGCTGCTGGATATTTCATTCGGACTGAAAGAAGAATCGCAACGCGTGATCCGGGCCGTGGACGCTACGCTGCGCCAGGGATTCCGGACCATGGACATTGCCAATAAACATACACCCAATGAACTGTTGCTCGGCACAGATGCCATGGGCACCAAAGTATTGGAAAACCTGAACTGATAACCTACTAACTCGAAATTCATATTACCATGGACAACAATCGTGTTTACGTTTTTGATACAACCCTTCGCGATGGCGAACAGGTCCCCGGTTGCCAGCTGACGACCGTTGAAAAGATCGTGGTGGCCAAAGAGCTGGAAGCGCTGGGTGTAGATGTGATCGAAGCTGGTTTCCCGATCTCCAGTCCGGGTGACTTCCAAAGCGTTGTGGAAATATCGAAGGCTGTTTCTGAACCCGTGATCTGCGCGCTCACCCGTGCCAATACCGCAGATATAGACGCTGCCGCTGCTGCGCTGAAGTACGCCAAACGCAAGCGTATCCACACCGGTATCGGTGCGTCGGACATGCACATCAAATATAAATTCAACAGTACCCGGGAGAACATCCTGGAACGTGCGGTAGAAGCGGTGAAGTATGCCCGCAAATTTGTGGATGATGTGGAGTTCTATGCAGAGGATGCCGGTCGAGCTGACAATGCCTATCTCGCCCAGATGATTGAGGCCGTGATCGCCGCAGGCGCTACCGTGGTGAACATCCCGGATACCAACGGTTACTGCCTGCCCGAGCAATACGGCGCAAAGATCAAGTACCTGGTGGACCATGTGTCCAATATCGATAAAGCCATTATTTCCGTACACTGCCATAACGACCTCGGCCTCGCCACCGCCAATACCATGGCCGGCATCATCAACGGCGCCCGCCAGGTGGAATGCACCATCAACGGTATCGGTGAACGCGCCGGCAATACCTCGCTGGAAGAAGTGGCCATGATCCTGAAAACGCATCATGCCCTCGGATATACCACCGGCATCAACAGCAAACGCATCTACGAGATCAGCAATCTGGTGTCCAATATGATGCGCATGCCCGTGCAGCCGAACAAGGCGATCGTGGGCCGCAACGCCTTCGCGCACAGCTCCGGCATTCACCAGGACGGTGTGCTGAAGCACCGCGAGAACTACGAGATCCTCAATCCGGAAGATATCGGCCTGCAATCCAACGCCATCATCCTCACCGCGAGAAGCGGCCGCCATGCCTTGAAGCATCACCTGGAAAGGCTGGGGTACAAGGTAGACAAAGTGAACCTGGATGATGTGTACACCCGCTTCCTCGAAATGGCGGACAGCAAAAAAGAGATCGAAGATCATGATCTGCTGACATTGATGGGTGATGGTGCCGCCAGCAATTATGACGACAAGGGCATCAAGGTAACTTTATTGCAGGTCGTATGCGGTGATCCCCTGCGCCCGATGGCCACCATAAAACTGAAGATCAACGGTGAGGAGAAAGAAGCCAGCGCCGCGGGGAACGGTCCCGTTAACGCAACGATCAATGCCATTCACAATATTATCAACGACGATATTACCATTGATGAATTTTCCATCCAGGCTATGCGCGGAGGTAGTGAAGATGTAAGCAAAGTGAACATGCGGGTGCGGCATGATGGAAAATCCTATTATGGTTTCGGTTATTCCACGGATATCGTGAATGCGAGTGTGCATGCTTATGTGGATGCGCTGAACAAGATCTTTTGATTTTTTAAGGTTTGTAAAGGGGACGCTGCCTTGGGGGACCGGGGCAGCGTTTTTTTTTGCTGTAGCGGTGAATTAGTTATTGCGTAACATGGTTAATGCAGAAGGTTGCGTATATTAGTTCCCGATTTCGAGCCTGTTATTTTGCCAACCAAAACAACCCGTACTATGTATCTCTTGTCATTGAATGTTATCTACCCCGTACTGGGCTGGGTGGGTACGCTTGCCTATCTGCTGGCCTACTTTCTGCTAAGCGTGAACAAGATCAATGCGCGTCAGCTGATCTACCATGCATTGAACGCGGTAGGTGCAATAGGGCTTACCGTCAATGCATTGCACTACGCAGATCTGCCTAATGTAGTGGTCAACCTCGTGTGGGGGCTTATTGCGATCATTGCGTCCATTGCCCTTACCCGGAAGAAGAAGAGGAAACCAAATTGAGTTGCTGTAAAGCCAGCCCTTTATACTGTGCCAGTTTTTGTTTGTACTCCTTTTTGTTGCTGACCAGGCTCAGGTAATAATAAGCGCCGTCAACCATCACAAAAATGGTGTCTGCAACCCCGGCAGGATCTTTTACCTTGAGCACGCCCTGTTGATTGCATTCCTCTATCAGCGCCCTCAGGTTTCCACGCAGGGTATCCAGCAAAACTTTGTAGCTCTCTTTTACCTTTTTGTCCCGGAAGACCAGTGAATAGCAACTGTAAGCTACACTGTCATCGAACAGCAGGTTCCATTTGTGCGAGAAGATATTGTTGATCACCTTCAGCAGCTTTTTGCCGGGATCGTGCTTGTAGGCGGGAGGTGTTTTGAAGATCAGCAAATACTGGTCGAGGATATACTCAATAAGCCCGTAAACCAGGTATTCCTTGGTTTTAAAGTAGTGAATGACCAGGCTGGGGTTGATGTTGATGAGCGCAGCCGTTTTGGCTATAGAGGCGTTTTCGAGCCCTTCTTTTTTCGCGATCGTATAAAAAGCCTCAATAATTTCTTTCTGTCTGGATTCCTTGATGCTTCTCCTTCCCATAAATAGTGCTATTCGCTGATTTCCGGCAAATATAGCATTCCCGGTTCAATGTTGTATGCCCGTTTAATAAATGTGTGTTGTAACGGCAACTTTTGCACAAAAAAATACAAACGTTTGCATGGCCGGGCGAAACGATTAAATCCATTTCTGTAGAGTATTTCATGCAAAGTTCATATTAACTAATTGTAAAGATTACGTTATGAAAATAAAAATTAATTGAATGAATGTTCAATTAATTTTTATACTTTGATCTAAATACCCATTTTTACGTTAGGAAAAAAACAGCACTTTTTAATAAGCATTCCTATTTATTAACAACCAGGTCAATTTTTATGAAAACAACATCTTTGCTCATTCTTTCATTGCTGTTGCAGGTGGTGGCATTCGCACAGAATGTTACCGTAACAGGCACGGTACGTTCGACCAGTGATAATACTCCGCTGATCGGCGTATCGATCTCGGTGAGTGGCACCAACCGGGGGACCACCACTAATGTGAATGGTAAGTATTCCCTCTCCGTTTCGGGGGATGCCGTGCTCGTATTTTCTTTTCTGGGGCATGTCACCCAACAGGTATCGGTCAATGGCCGGACGAACATCGACATTGCGCTGCAGCCCGGCGGCAGCGATCTGGCCGAAGTGGTGGTGGTCACGGCACTCGGCATCAAGAAGCAGCAGAAGGCCCTGGGTTACGCCGTACAGGAAGTGAGCGGCGAAACGATGGCGAAAACCAAAACACCAACAGCATTGAGCGCTTTGACCGGTAAAGTGGCCGGCCTGAACATTAACAATACTACCGACCTTTTCCGCAATCCCGGCATATCGCTCAGGGGCAGGTCACCGCTGATCGTTATAGATGGCATACCTGACCCTGACGCAGATCCTTACAAACTGAATGCGGACGACATTGAAAGCATCAGCGTGTTGAAAGGCACTGCCGCGGGGGCCTTGTACGGCGCTATGGGGGTGAACGGTGCGATCCTGTACACGACCAAAAAGGGGAACAAAGGAAAATTGCTGGTAGAGGTCAACTCGTCTACCATGTTCCAGCCCGGCTATACCGTTATTCCCGAAGTGCAGACGGTGTACGGGGGCGGAGACCAGGGCAGGTATGCCTATGTGAACGGTTCCGGCGGCGGCACGGAAGGCGGTGGCTGGATATGGGGACCGAAGCTGGACCAGCCGGACCCTTCTACGCCCAGCGGCTTTTATGAAACCACGCAGTACGACAGCCCTATCGATCCCAACACAGGTCAGCGTATAAAAACGCCCTGGGTGTCGAGAGGCCGCAACAATATCAGGAACTTTTTCAGGACCGGCCTTTTATCGACCAATAGCGTTTCCGCTTCCCTCGGTACGGACAAAGGTTCCTTCCGGGTGTCTGCCAGCCATATTTTTCAAAAAGGCGTGGTGCCGAATACCGAGCTGAATAACTCTTCGTTCTCTATTGGCGGTAATTACGCGCTGTCTCCCAGGCTGACCATGGATGCCAAACTGACCTACAATAGGGAATACTCCGATAACTATCCCACTGTAGGATACGGCCCGCCCAACTACCTGTACAACCTGATCCTCTGGATAGGGCCGGACATCGATATCCGCGACCTCGAAAACTACTGGATGCCCGGACGGGAAGGTTTGCAGCAGCGCAACTATAATCTCTCCTGGTACAACAACCCGCATTTTGTGGCCAACGAGCTGCTGAACGGTTATAAACGGAGCAACAGTTTCGGGCAGGTGACTTTCGACTACGAAATTGCAGACAATTTTACGGTCAAGTTCCGGAACGGGTTTAACCAGCATTCTACCAACTCGGAACTGCGCGAGCCTAACAGTTATATTGCGTACAGCTACATTTCAAGAGGCAACTATTCAACCGATGTGTCTAACTACTTCGATATCAATTCTGACCTGATCCTGAACTATAACCACCAGTTTGGCAAGGCGCTCAAACTAAGCGTAACGGCAGGCGGCGCCAACAACTACAGAAGGTTTGAGTCGGCATACACCACTACGGACGGGTTGACGATCCCCGGGTTCTATGCCATCAGCAATACCATCAATCCCCTCAAAGGCTCCAACGCGTTGCGTGAGCGGAGAACGGCGTCAGCTTACGGTATGCTGGATATTGAAACTTTGGGTTTCCTGTATCTGTCGCTTACCGGGCGTTATGACAAAACTTCCACTTTGCCTGTCAGGAATAACGGCTATTTCTATCCTTCGGCAGGTGTGTCCGCAGTGCTGTCTGATGTGCTGAAACTGCCCGCGCCGGTCTCTTTCCTGAAAGTACGCGGTTCCTGGGCCAAAGTGAATACAGGGTTTATCAATTCCAATAATCCCTATGCGCACATTACCACCTATGGGATAGGCGCCAAGTGGAACAATGTTCCTTCACTCAACTGGCCCACCACATTCATATCGCCGGACCTTGTCCCGGAAACGGTACAGTCGGCAGAGTACGGTATCGCTGCCGGCTTCTTCCGGAACAGGCTTAATGTGGATGCAACTTATTTCAGGAACAAGGATTATAACAACTTTGCGAATGTAACCCTTTCCCAGGCCAGCGGTTATACCAGCATTTTAAAGAATGCGAATGTTTATCTGCGGAAAGGATGGGAGTTCATGGTTCATGGAACACCTGTCACGGGCAAAGACTTTAAATGGGATGCGGCGATCAACTTCAGCAGCGTGCATCGCTGGCTGAAAGAGTCTACCGATAATCCCGATGGTTACCTCGGGCTCGTGAAAGAGGGGCAACGTACGGACCGGATCTATATTACAGAAAGCCGCGCTCCTGACGGTCAGGCCATCTACAACTCCAACGGCATGCAGGCTTATACGCCCGTGGGCCAGTATTTCGGGCATAGAGATGCCGACTGGATCTACGGCGTGCAAAACACCTTCAAATACAAGAACCTTTCGCTCAGCTTTTCTTTCGATGGCCGCCTGGGCGGATTGATCTACTCTACCACCAACCAGAAAATGTGGTGGGGCGGTACCGCCAAAGGAACGGTGACCTCTTACCGCGATGATGCGAATGCCGGCCAGAGCACTTATGTAGGGCCGGGTGTGGTGGTAACCGGGGGCAGCGTAGAATACGACGCATATGGCAATATCACTTCCGATACCCGCAAGTTTGCTCCCAACACCACTGCCGTGAACTACATCAGTTTCATGCAAACCACCAGCGGCGGCATGCTGAACAACTATCACTATTACAGTGGTACCTACCTGAAAATGCGTGAACTGGTGTTAACGTATGACCTTCCGGGCAGATGGATCAACGGCCGTTTCAACAGCGCTTCCGTGTCATTCATCGGTAACAACCTGTTCATCCTGTCAAAGATGCCGAACGTAGATCCTGATGCGGAAAGCGACAACCTGCAAACGCCGTCCATGCGCTCCTTAGGGTTCAACATCAACCTGAAGTTCTAATCAGTTGCATTCACATTTACTAAACGTTAAGAAGATGAAACGACATACATTATTGTTCCTGTTACTGGTCGCCGCTTTTGCCTCGTGCAAAAAGTTCGAGGACTTCCAGATCAATCCGAACAACCCTACCATAGCAGACCCTTCGTTATTGCTGCCGGCTATTGAAAGGACCGCTTTTTCCACCATATCGGCAGATGCCGCCCTGGCTTCCAGGTACCTGGTGTACACGCAGAGCGTGAGCAATTCCCAGTATTACGGCTGGCAACGCAGTGGCATGGGGTATGGCAACATCAGCCAGGTGGTAAAAATGGAACAGGAGGCCGCCCGTACGGGCAAGAAGAACTACCGGTACATCGGCAAGTTCCTGACCTCTTATTTCATTGTGGCCATGACGCAAACCTTTGGTGACATTCCTTATTCCACCATGATGCAGTCCATCCGGTTCAACAATGTGACGGATACCAATGCCATCAGGCCGGCTTACGACAAGCAGCAGGATGTTTACAAGGGCGTGCTGGACGAGCTCAAAATTGCCAGTGATTCCCTGTCTGCCACAGAGGTGGCCATATCGGGAGACCTCGTATATGCCGGCAATATCGAAAAATGGAAAAAGCTGATCAATTCTTTCACCCTGCGGGTGCTGATGAGCCTTTCGAAAAAAGAAGGAGATGCCGTATTGAATATCCGGCAGCGGTTCAACGAGATCGTATCCGATCCCGTCAAATATCCTCTACTCGCGTCCAACGCAGATAACGGGCGGCTGCCTTACTATGACATCACCGGCAACCAGTATCCTTATTTCAATAATAATTCCATGAAAACGGATTATTACCTGGATAGCACCTTCGTAGATATTTTGCAGGAGCTGCAGGATCCGCGTTTGTTTGTTTTTGGCAAACCGATGCCTTCCTCCAGCCTTCCCGCAACAGATTTTGATGCCTACGATGGCCTCAGGGGCAGCGCCTCCCTGGCACAGAATACCACAAAAAGAGGGGCGGGTAACGCTTCCCAGATCCATGACCGGTATTCCTACCAGGCCACCAATGAACCCAGCGTATTGATGAGCTATGCCGAATTGCAGTTCATACTGGCAGAAGCGGCAGCCCGCGGATGGATCACAGGCGATGCGGATGCATATTACAAGAACGGTATCAGGGCTTCCCTGGAGTTCTCCAATTTCAACAATACATACGCCACTGCGGATATCAACGATTATCTTGCCCGGCCTGTTGTATCTTTGCAACCCGGCAGCGAGATCCGGCAGATCATCACCCAGAAGTACATCAGCATGTTCATGAATACCGGCTGGCAGCCATTTTATGAACAAAGGCGTACAGGGTTCCCCGCTTTCGATGTCACCGGGTCAGGTATCCTGAACGGCGGTGCGGTGCCCAAACGCTGGATGTATCCCAACGATGAATTCGTCAACAACCGGGTAAACGTGGAAAATGCTGTGAAAAGCCAGTATCCGGGCGGGGATAATATCAACGGCGTAATGTGGATCTTGCAATAACAAAACATATTCTGAGCATGATAAAGAAAGGCTTTTTTATAGCGGTATGCTTTTCCTGTGTAACAGGATTGCAGGCACAAAAGACAAAGAAGGCTGTATTTGTGATCGTAGATGGCATTGCAGCGGATGTGATCGAGCAGCAGCCCACGCCTCACCTGGACAAAATCGCGTCGGCGGGTGGTTATACACGGGCGTATGTCGGTGGCGAGAAAGGCGGCTATTCCCAAACACCCACTATTTCCGCAGTGGGCTATAATAGCCTGCTGACCGGAACCTGGGTCAATAAACACAATGTTTGGGACAATGATATCGCTGCTCCTGATTACGATTACTGGACCATTTTCCGCTTCTTCAAAGAACAATTCCCGCAAAAGAAAGCGGCCATTTTTTCCAGCTGGCTGGATAACCGCACCAAGCTGATCGGCGAAGGCCTGCCGGCCACCGGTAATCTTCAACTGGATTATCATTTTGATGGCCTTGAACTGGATACGTTGAAGTATCCGCATGACAGAAAAAAGGAGTACATGCACCTTATCGATGAAGCGGTGACAGACGAGGCGGCCCGCTACATCCGGCAGGAAGCGCCGGACCTCTCCTGGGTGTACCTTGAGTACACCGATGATATGGGCCACCGGTTTGGCGACGGCCCGGAGTACTTCCGCGCTGTAAACCTGATGGACCAGCAAATGGGCCGGCTGTGGGAGGCTATTCAATACCGGGAGAAGCATTTTAAAGAAGACTGGGTGATCTATATCACCACCGACCACGGTCGGGACAGCGCCACCGGCAAGCATCACGGCGGCCAGTCAGACCGGGAGCGCAGTACCTGGATCGTTACCAATGCGAAGCATCTGAACAATTACTTCAAAACCGGCCGTCCGGGTATAGTAGATATTATGCCTTCCATCGCCAGTTTTCTGGGCGTTCAGATACCCAGGGAGCAGCTGATGGAAGTGGACGGCATACCGCTGACCGGTGCTGTAGCCGCTACCCACCCCAACGCCAGGCTGGAAAACGGGCAAATCAAAATAACCTGGAAAGCAACCGGCCGGAAAGGGAACGCCAAAATATGGCTGTCCACTGCCAACCAGTTTAAGGAAGGCGGCCGGGACCAATATGTGCTGAAAGCTACGGTGCCTGTTGGTAAAGAAGAAGCGCTCATTGATGCGGGAGGGGTTTCCGGCTTCTATAAGGTCGTAATAGAAACACCGGATAATTTCCTCAACCGGTGGATCGTGGTAAAGTAATTGCAACAGTTATTGGAAAGGGGCTGCCAACGGTTTGGCAGCCCCTTTTTTATACGCTTCAGCGGGTTTGTCAATCCTGCAAGCATTTGCAGGCAGGTCAACGTCACCGCGCACTGATCATCTGGTAAGCCTTCGGCGTGATCCCCTCTATCTTCTTGAACGTCCGGATAAAATAATTCGCATCACTGAACCCGCACTCGGCACTCACCTTGTTCACACTGTTGGCCGGATCGGCCAGCATCCTTTTGGCCATGTTCACCCGTTCCCGGTTGATGTATTCCAGCGGGGTGATCCCGAACTGGTCTTTGAACCATTTGAAGAACATGTTCCGGCTCAGATATGCTTTGCGGCTGAGCGCATCCACTGCGATCTTTTCGGTGAGGTGTTCATGGATGTATTGCAGAATAAAATGCTGACGGCTCTGGTTGCCGGAAACCCCGGTTTCCTGGATGACCTGTTGCAGGTGCTGGCTCTGTATCAGCCGGATGAGCAATTCTTTCAGATTCAGATCTGCAAAGATATTCTTGTCGCTGCCGGAACTGCTGCAGATGCGGATCAGCTTGTTGATCAGGCCGCTGACTTCGGTATCGTTCTCGAAATGATACTGATTGAATTGCAGCTTCCAGTTGTGCTGCTCATCTGCGGCATTGTAGTAATTGTTGAGATAGTCCACCGTCTGATGGATATAACCGGCATCTACAGCCAGGGCTATGCATTGTGTGGGATTTTCCAGCTTCGCTTCAGGAAAATCGATGATCATGGTCTCATTAGCGGGAACGATCACGGTTTCGCCGGGGAGGTAATCGAATGCCGGTTTGTCGAAAAGGTGCATCACCTTTTTACCGCGTACCATGCTGGTGATCACCAGGTCGTTAAATGCCAGCGGAATGTGGTAAGCCTGCTGATAACTTTCAAATACATTCAGCTCGCAGTTGTTCAGGTTGAACACACGGCGGTTCTCCACCAGCGTCTGCAAATGCTCCGGGTGGGTAAGGTCGATCTTCTTCAGTTGGTTTCTGCCTCCCATGACCCTTACAATTTAAACCTATTTTGCCGATCCGGGAAAACAGGAGGTACGATCGTGCTAAAAAAAGAGACGAAAGTGGTCTGGAAATGAGCGTTTGTGAGTTTTTTTGGTTAAATGCTGATATGCGCCGTCATACTTTTAATTGTAGCTGATGTCCGCGATCTCCGCGATCTCCTTCGCCAGTAAAGCCTCTGTATAAGCGTCTTTGATATGGATAATGTAGTAAGAAAGGAAAGCGGCAACCAGGTTGATGCCGACGAATGCATGCAACTCGTTGGTGGCGAACTGAATCATAAAACTGGATGGCTCTAACCCGATATGAAAGTTCATTGGCGGTTCCCATTTGACGGCGATCGAAACCCCCGAAATGAATTTGAACATGTAACCCATCAACCCGAAATGCACCGTCTGCACCAATTGGTTAACAAAGGAAAAAGACAACCCTTTTACCGGATTTTTCAGGAGCTTGGTACCACAATAAATGGAAAATGCATACAGGAGTGCAATGAACAGCATCAGGACCGCCAGGCTTGCATTCCATATCATTGTAAAATTGCATACCCAGGCAAGTACAACCAATCCTGTTATGCCGCCGATCACCTGGTACCAGGCAAGGGCCTTAAAGATCCTGTTTAACCGGGAAAGTTGCTTCTGTTCCTTTTGCATAGGGAGTATTTCTCGCTAATATCATGATTTTTTATGTATGAAACCGGGGCATTTTTTTCCGCATTGCGTAAATTAATTTCCGTTTACGATATGGCCCCCGGCACCGGTCTGCCGACCTTTGCAGCCGGAATTTCAACTAAAATCCTCCTGCATGCGAAAATTATTGATTGTCCTGCTGGCCCTCTGCGCCGGCAGCTCCTATGGCCAGTCCGTTGTAAAAGGTACGGTAAAAGACCAGGAGAACAACCTGGTGCCCGGTGTAAGTGTTATGCTCGGAAAAGGAAAAAATACGATCACGAACGGTTCCGGACAGTTTATACTGAACGATCTCCAGCCCGGAAAATATACCATCAGGTTCACTTTTGTCGGCTATGAGCCGTCCTCCCGTATTATCGACCTTAAAGCCGGCGAAACGAGGGTGGTGGATATTATGCTGACCTCTTCGGCAGAGCAGCTGCAATCCGTCGAGATCACCGGCCGTAAGGAGTCGGGGTACAAGAACACCAATTCTTTCATCGGCACAAAAACAGCTACGGCATTGAAAGATGTGCCGCAATCCATCAGCTATGTGACCAAGGAAATGATGGCCGACCTCCAGGTCATGCGCATTGGCGAAGCGGTAAAATATATGAGTGGAGTGAACCAGTTCAGCTCGTATGACGATTTTACCATCCGGGGTTTCCGCACGCAGAACAATTCTTCGGTACAATTGCTGAACGGCCTGAGAACGATCACCGGTTTCTGGAAGCAGCCGCTGACCAATTACCTAGAAAGGGTGGAAGTGATCAAAGGTCCCGCTGCCGCATTATTTGGCAACAGCTCTCCCGGCGGCGTGATCAACCGCGTTACCAAGAAACCGCTGAAAGATCACCGGCAGAGCCTCAGCTTCACTACCGGCAGCTACAATACTTTCCGCACCCTGGCGGATTTTACCGG
The DNA here is from genome assembly GCF_008086345.1 of Chitinophaga sp. XS-30. Classification (NCBI taxonomy): domain Bacteria; kingdom Pseudomonadati; phylum Bacteroidota; class Chitinophagia; order Chitinophagales; family Chitinophagaceae; genus Chitinophaga; species Chitinophaga sp. XS-30. Next base: position 2,320,195 of record NZ_CP043006.1, read on the forward strand.
GCCTTTGAATGATTCAAAAACCCTGCTGTACCGTATGAACCTGGGGTATGAGAACTCGCAGAGCTTCCGCGATCTGCAATTCGACAAGAACTTCATCGTGGCGCCGTCCATCTCTTTTATCCCGAACGATAAAACTCAGGTGAACTTCGACATGGTGTACAACAGAAGCATGAGCCGCCTCGACCGCGGGCAGGCGGTATTCGATAACAATGATATCTATTCCACGTCCATTTCCAAGAGCATCAATGCGGTGAATGATTATCTGAACGAAGATAACCTGATGATCACCACTTCGCTGACACACAAGTTCTCGGACAAGGTGCAGTTCAATATCGCTTACCTGAAAACGGCCTGGGAAGAGGATCTGCTGGAGCACCGCTCCGCCAACACCTACGCGAAAGACAGCGCCGGCAATAACATTCCCACGCTGGTGGAAATGCAGGTGTTCGACAGGAACCGCCGGGTGTTCTCCGATAATATTTCCACTTATTTCAATTTTGATGTGAATACCGGCGCGGTAAGCCACAAGCTGCTGGTGGGCTACGACTTTGCACAGTCCAAAACCCCTTGGGGCGGTTCCCAGCTCACAGCCAGGGGGTACCGCAACAGTACGAATACCGGCGCCGGTACATATAATGCTGCCCTGCCCGGCCAGTTCATGTATGAAACCGTGAACGGTGTAAAACGTCCGGTGCCTAACGTGCCGCATGTGGACCTGACGGCTGTCAGCCCTTACCAGCTGTACGACATGAGCAAGTATTTTTATACCAAGACCGCTTATGATCCGGCGCTGTCCGCTTCCCATGGGCTCTACGTGCAGGACCAGATCAAACTGGGCAAATTCCAGGCCCTGCTCGGCCTCCGGTATGATGCTTACCGCGACTGGCTGAATTACGAAAAGCCGACGGAAGAGGTGGTCAAGCAGGATGCCATCATTCCCAGGCTAGGCCTCGTATATTCCGTGACGAAGGATATCAATGTGTATGCTACCTATTCAAAAGGATATAATCCCCAGACTTCCGTGAGCATGACAAACCCCGATGCCGGCGGGCCTTTTGATCCCATCAACAGCAACCTGATAGAAGTAGGCGCCAAGGGAGATTTCTTCAAGGACAGGTTATCCGCCACGGTATCTGTGTACCGCATTCAGCAGGAGAATATGCTGATCAATGCGCAGGAAAGCGGAAAGCCTGACCTGTTGCGCGAGATCGACATCGAATCAAAAGGTGTGGAACTGGATATCAAAGGGCAGATCACGGCCGACTGGTACATTATCATGGCCTATGCCTATAATGATATTCCCATCAAAGCCAGCGAGAGGGCCCCGGAAGTGGGCAGGCAGTCATTCGGCGCACCGAAGCACCAGGGTTCTTTCTGGACGAAGTATTCCTTCAGCAGCGGAGTATTGCGGGGCATCGGCATCGGTGCGGGCGGCAACTTCGTTACCGAACGCTTCATGAGCCTGAACGTGAACCAGGTATTGCCGGCTTACCAGCTGGTCAACGCCGCCGTGTACTACCGGATCGACAAGTTCCAGATACAGTTCAACCTGAACAATGTAATGAACAAAACGCACTGGGTGGGCGGATATGATTATCTTCGCCTGTTCCCGGGAGCGCCGCGGAACTGGCTGACATCCGTAGCGTACACGTTTTGATGCGCATCCCGGATATTCACGCGAATACATTTTAATGACCGTTAAAAACATCATACGACAACTACATTTATGGCTGGGGCTTGTCTCCGGCCTTGTAGTTTTCGTGGTAACCCTCTCCGGCGCCATCCTGGTATTTGAAGATGAGATAGAGCACCTTGCCAGCCGGGAACTTTACTTTGTAACGCCCGGCCATGCCCGCCTGCCGCTGGACAGCCTGAAGCAGCAGGCGCAAAGCTTCGATCCTGCCATCAGCCTCACCCGTGTGGAAACAGCGCCGCACGATGCCGCACGCACCGCATTGTTCTATGGAAAAAAAGATAAAACGACTTACCTCATCGCTGTAAACCCTTATACCGGCGCAGTGATCAAAGGCATTCCGGAAGAAACACGTTTCTTCCGCGTGGTGCTCCGCCTGCACCGTTACCTGCTGGCCAATGAAGCGGGGAAAGCGGTCACCGGCGTTAGCTGCCTGATCTTCCTGGTGCTGGTGATCACGGGCATCGTGTTATGGTGGCCCAAACGCTGGAAATACCTGCGGCAACGCACCGCCATCAAATGGAGCGGTTCATTTAAAAGAGTGGTGTGGGATGTGCATGCCATTGGTGGTTTTTATGTGCATCTGCTGATCTTCGCCATGGCTTTTACGGGGCTTACCTGGAGCTACAAATGGTTCAACAACGGCATCTTCCAGGTGTTTGACGGCAAACCGATGACACCCTACAAAGTGCCGCCCAATCAGACCATACAACCTGCGGGAAGCGGGTTTTATGAACAGGTGTACCGGCAGGCCAACCGGGAATTGCCTTACAATGGCAAAATGGTGCTGCATTTTCCTGCGACTGACAGTTTATCCGTTTCCGTTACGAAGGAAAACTATACCGCGAAGATCCCCAACATCGTAGATTTCCTGTATTACGAAAGCGGCTCCGGGCGCCTGCTTGGCAAGCGCTTGTATGATGATCAGTCCACCGGCATGAAAGTGCGCAGGGCAGTCTATCCCATCCATACCGGGAGCATCTTCGGATGGCCGACTAAGGTATTGGCCCTGATCTCCTGCCTTGTAGCGGCCTCGCTGCCGGTAACCGGGCTCCTCATCTGGCTGAAAGGGGCCAAAGGCCGGGAGCCCAAAAAGATAAAGCGCAAAAGGTTCATCTTCCGGAGGGTGCCGCAAACGCCTGTTTGATGTTATCCCGTACCGGGCGGTTTTTCGGGGCGTTTCAGTAAATGCCTGTTTGATGTCCGGAGCATCCCGCACGGGCGGCATCCCGTAGGGTTTTCGCAAACGCCTGTTTGATGCCTGACCATTCCGTACCGGGCGGCCTTCTCCGGAAAATGCTTATTCGATATCCAGGTTCTTGCTGCCGTCCATCTGGATGGCATAAGTGAACGATACATACCCTGGCTTGTCGTCCCGGTCAGGGTCAGCAGGATTATCCTTGTAAATATTTTCGATGATCAGCTTGGCATAATGCCCTTTATGTGTTTTCACGATCATGACACGCGGCATGGTGTACACCACATGTGATTTTTTGGGATTGTCGGGGTACAGGCTGCCGTAAAAATCGTAATGCCCCCAGCCGTCAAAACTGTTCTGGAAATGGTCCAGCCCGATATCCCGCGTAAAGAATTTGCTATCCTCCACCGGCACCGTTTTTACGGCGTCGAATGCTACCGGGAAAAGGGATTGGGGGATAGGCAGGGTATGGGGTTTCAGGTTGATGGTATCGTAGTATTGTGCATCGAATTTCCGGTCCACCACCAGGTAAAGCCTGGCTTTACCCGGTCCCCCGTAGCCCGGAGAGCCTTGTGCCGTGCCGTTGTTGGGGAATACGCTGCTGTTGTAGATGCCGTAGAACACAATGTCCCAGTTGCCCGTTTGCCGTTGCGATGCGGGGATCACGCGGTTTTCTTCAAGACTGTAGTACAGGGATACTGCATCACCGGAAGAGGTAGCGTTGGTGTCCGCCACCAGGTTTACAACGCGGTAAACGCCTGTGGCAACGCTGTTACCGGGATCAGGCCCGGGATCTTCCGGCGCCGGATCATTGTCTTTCGAGCATGCTGTGGCTACAAGGGCCAGGAGGGCGAAGAACGCCGCGTTTCTTATGTTGATCATCATTTACTTTGTTTTAAGGTTACGGGAGCCGTCCTCCTGTACAAAATAGCGGAAGGTGAGGTATGGCGCCGGCCAGAAGAGATCGGTCACCACCGGCGGGTTGCCTTTGTAGATATTCAGCAGCTCCAGTTTGGCGTATTTGCCCGTGGCTGTACGGAGGATGAAGGTGCGGTTCTTGATCGGCACGCAGATGTGGTTCTGCAGGCTGTAGAAGAACCAGCCGTACCCGTTGCCGGAATCCCAGCCTGTTCCGCCTCTGCCTTCCGCCTCAAACACCTCGTCAGCCGGTGCTTCGGTCACCTGGTCGTAAGGTTGCTCTACAGATATCATCGTACCTTTTCCCGGGCCGCCCATGCCCGGAGTGCCGGGGAACTGGCCGTTCACCGTAACGTAGGAATTGTATTCTTTCGAGAAGGCAATATCCCAATCTGTTTGCTGAAAGTATGCCGCCGTGTCTTCCGCTGTTTTGATGAAGCGGTGCTGTTTTGTGGACATGGAGAACAGCACGGTATAGAACGGCCGTTTTTCCTTTCCTTCGGTGTCGCCCATGGAAGCCATGGTATCGCAGGCCAGGTCGTACACCACAACGCTCAGCCCGTCTTCTTTCGGGGGAGGCGTATCTTCTTTGGTACAGGCGGAAAATGCTATGATGGCTGCCAGCAGCAGTCCGGTTGTTTTGATGTTCATGGTTTTGTGGTTTGAGAGAAGCGCCATGTCAGCCCGGCTATCAGCATGCGGCCGGGTTGTGAAGGCATGAGGTAATCCGTGTAATTGAAAATATTATCCACCGTGAATTGCAGGGTGAACTGATCTTTCAGCAGGTTTTTGCGGATGGATGCGCTGCAGAGGAAGTAACCGTTGATGAACACATCATACGGGTCGATGAAACCGTTATCGTCCTGGTCCATAAAGCCGGCTTTGCCGCGGTAATTGCCGCGCAGGGAAACGCCCAGGCCCAGTGGCCGATGCTCGTAAAACACCTGCACATTGGCGCTGTGGCGGCTTCTGTTCGGGAGGTTGAAGTAATCGGACCGCACCGCTTTGCGCAGTCCGCCATCGGCGCGCACGGTGAGGTTGCCGGATTTGATGGAGTCGATGCTGGTTTTATCCTTTGCATCGAGGTATTGGTATCCGGCTACAATGCTCAGCCCGTTCAGCGGTGACCATTTCAACCCGGCCTCCAGGCCCCTGGTGAATGCCCTGTCGAGATTGAAATAGCTGTACAGCGGTTGTGCATTTTTCATGAGACCCACCTGCCGGAAGAATATCTGGTTGCGGATGTCGTTGTAAAAGCCGTTGATGCTGAATTCCGTATTGTCAAACGGTTTCCAGGTGACGCCGAGGTTGAGTGACAGGGAGGTTTCCGGCTGCAGGGGCTTCACCTGGTCCGCGATCGCCCAGAGCTGCTGCACCGTGCCGGTTTGCTGCAATGCCGCCGCTTTCTCCGCAAAGTTGTTCGCGCCGATCACGATATAGCCGGTGGACACATTGGTGAATACCTGGTAAAGCTGCGCAAAGGTCGGTGCCTTGAAACCCTTTCCGGCAGAGAATTTGAAACTGATATTTTTAGATGGATGAAAGCCTGCGCCGATAGTGGGATTTACTTTCCCGCCGAAGATGCTGTTGCCATCGTAGCGCAGCCCGGCGATCAGCTCATATTTTTCCGAAGGTTTGTAATTGGCCTGGGCATAAGCAAAGTAGTTGTACATGCTCGCACTGTCCATCCCCTGGTAGTCTCCGCCTGCGCCGCCGGTGAGGGAGAGTTTGTGGTCATACAGATCACGCGTTGCCTGCAGCTCAAGCCGGTGAATGGATTGTACAAAGCGGTTGGTCTGCAGGTCCTTGCCTGTTTGTAAAATGGTGGCCCGCTGATCGGTGGCGTAGCGGGTAAAATAATACCTGCTCAGCAGGCGGGTGCCGCCGGAGAGTTTGCTGTTCACCGAAGCGCCGAGGTTAAGGTCCGTTTCATCCAGCACATCTTCAAAAGGCTGTGCGCCGTAGTTCCTGTCCATCACCGAATGCCTGCCGGAGAAGCGGCCGCTGAGGTTCAGGGTATGTATGTCGTTGAACTGGTATTTGCTTCTGCCCTGAAAGGTCAGGCTGCTGTAGGGAGGTGCGGTCTGCCCTTCTTTCAGATAAGGCGTGTTCACATTGAAGCCATCCGTGCGGTAATAATTGCCCGAGAGGTATGCGGAGCCTTTGCCTTCCGCAAAAGGCGTTTCACCTTCCAATGTGGCGTCCAGCATGTTATAGGTGCCGTATTGCAGGCTGGCCATGCCCTGGCGGGTATTGATGTGCTGCCGGGTGATGATATTGATCACACCGCCCAGCGCCTCGCAGCCATATAGGCTGCTGGATGCGCCTTTGATGATCTCTATTCTTTCAATATCCGATACGCTGATGCGGGAGAGATCGAAATTGCCGTTGAACCTGCCGTTCATGGGCTGGCCGTTCAGCATGATCATAATGTACTCCGATCCGAAGCCCTGCATCTGTACGCCAACAGAGCGGTTGCCGCTGCCGAGGTCATTCACCACCGCCATGCCCGTCTGCTCCCGCAACACTTCATCCAGCCGCCGGCTGCCCAGCATGGCGATCGTTTTTTTGGTGATGATGGTCACCGGTTGCGCGATCTTTTTGATATCGATGATATCATCATCCTTTTTATAAGTATGCCCGGTGACCGTGGCGCCGGTAAGCTCATGGCTCAACGGAGCAAGCTCCACACGAATATCCTGCGGACGCCCAACTTTCAGTACGATCAGTTGTTGGGAGGACTGGAACCCGATGGAGCTGACCGTAAGGGTATAGGTGCCGGCAGGAATTCCGCCGATCTCAAACCGGCCATCAGCACCGGCCACCACTATTTTTACGGTTTTGTAGTCCGCATCCAGCGCGATGGTAGCCGCGGGGATAGGCGTCTTACCTTCAAGTACAATTCCTTTCAATGCCGCATGCCGTTGCGCGAGGGCAACATGCGAGAAGAAGATCAATACAACGGTCCAGGTCAGTTTATGCAGCATAGCGCTGCAAAATTCCCCCCATTCACTGACCAATAATGGAGAAAATGCAACCTGTGAAGGAAAAACTTTCTTTGCTGACAGGCGGTCTTCCGCATTGCGTAAGAAATATTCCGTTTGTGAGTTGTCATACTAGTGTTTGCTAATTAATATTGTTGTTGTTTTGTTACAATTTCATGACTTTGAGCCCGACATTGACCACATCACCCTTAACCTGTTCGCTGGATATTTATCACAGTGGCCAACAACTTTTGGAAAGGCGCAGGAGCGTCAATGAAAACGGTAATGACGGCTCGTTGTATGAACTGAGCAGTCCGGATGGCATCCGTTTCGGCTATTACAATGTACAGTCGGCAGAAGGCGGGGAAGTGGTGATCAATAACATGCATCCCTTCATGCAACTGAGCTATGCCGTCAGCGGCTCTAAAAGTTATACCATCGATGACGGTAAAAAAGAGTTTGCCACCTTTCAGCAGCAGCAATACAATTATCTTTTTTTCAAAGAAGATCAGATCCGCCTCAGCTGGCAGCCCAACAAACACCTGGAGATATTCGAGCTGGGCCTTAGCCCTGAGTTGTTCGCCAGATGGCTGCCGGAAGATCATCCCTTTTACCCGGTATTTGCCGAGAGCCTGGAGCGGAACGTATCTTCTCCCATGAGCAAGCATAATCTTCCCCTTGCGCCGAAGTTCAGCAACATCCTGTACGACATTCTGCATTGCCCGCTGGAGAACCGGTACAAGCAGTTGTACATCAAGGCAAAAACGGTGGAACTGTTATCCTATCAGCTGGAACATTACGAGCAGTACGCTGGTGAACAGATGAATAATCCTGCGCGGCAATTGCGCAAAGAGGAAATTGAAAGGATGTATATGGCGCGGGAGATCATCGTCAATAATCTGAACAGCCCGTGTTCGCTGATAGACCTGGCCAGCCAGGTAGGCACGAATGAGAATTACCTGAAGAGCCATTTCAAGGCCGTGTTCGGGAATACGGTGTTCGGGTATTTATCGGAGATCAAGATGAACCAGGCGAAAGAGATGCTGCTGGAGGGGAAAAGCGTGTCCGAAGTTTCGGCGCTCACGGGGTATAAACACATTCCGCATTTCAGCCGGGCTTTCAAGAAGCATTTTGGTTTTTCGCCGAATGTGTTGACGAGGAGCAAGGGGCGGGGGGATTGAACGGGGGGCAGCCCGTGTTAAAGTCCACCGTCGCCTTACGCTTACCATAACCGAAAAAATCCTTAATTTCACAATTATGCCCACATTACATGTAAGAAAAATAAAAGGTGACCGGATATCCATGCCGGAAAAAGAGTTCAAAAAGCTGCTGGCTAAAGCAGAGGAGCTGGAGGATATCAAGGCTTTTGACAAGGCCATGAAGAAGATTAATGCAGGGAAGGCCGAATTGGTGCCTTTAGAGCAGGTTTTAAAAGACATGCCGAAGCGCTGATATGTACCAGGTCATATTTGAGAAATCAGCCCAGAAGAAGCTATATAAGCTTCCTGCAGCGATCCGCGACAGGATTATTGCCAAAGTGAAAGCGCTGGTTACAGATCCCCGCCCGCCGGGTTGCAAGAAGCTTATGGGACGGGAGGGTTACCGGATCAGGGTAGGTGACTACCGGGTGATATACCTGATCGAGGATGAGAAGCTGATTGTACTTGTTGTTGATGTAGGGAACCGGAAGGATATCTATGAATGAGACACTATCGATTACCTGCATGGAAGCACAACAGAAAACCCTATCTCCCCTGCAACTCCTTTATCTTCTTTTCCAGTTTCTTTTTATCCTTCATATAAGGCGCCAGGTCAAACAACTCCACTTTCCTGTACTCCACAGGATGGCTTTCACTTTGCAGGGAAATATAACCTTCACTGAGCAGTTTGCCCTGTTGTAATAATGCAGGGTCTGCATTGGAAACATTCCCGCCGCCGATCTGGGGTTTTTCGTACACCAGCACCGTATCTTTCTCTACAATATGTTTGATGATGGAATCCCCAAGCACCAGCACTTCCGCGGTCACCCACTGTTCGCCGTCATAGGTCTTTGATTTTGAATCCACGCAATGCGCGGTGATCAGCTTGTCATTCATCACCACATTGGTGCCGGGTGTGCAGAGATTGGCCGTGCTGCGCTTGCCCCTGCCGGTACCGCCGAGCAACTGCACTTCAATGGAGATGGGGAAGTCCTGATTCACACCCATGGAAGCGGCGGATTGTGAATGGATCATCGCGCCGCTGTTGCGGATCGCCCAGCCGGGGCCGCCGGCCACCTGTTCGCCCACGAAGCGGTATTCCATCACCAGCAGGTAAGCGGAGAACTTCTTTTTATGGAAGATGTGGCCGTATTGTTCATCGAATGCCTTGTAGTTTTCATAAGACACGGCGAGGTTGCCGTTCTGTACCCGGAAAGTGTTGCCGTTGTTGTCATTCAGCTGATGGCCGGTGATCTTGATATCCCAGTCCTTCAGGTCTTTCCCGTTGAAGAGCTGCGTCCATCCCTTTTTTGTTTTTTGAGCGGAGCATGCGCCGCAGATGAGGGCGAGGCCAAGCGTTATACAAAGTTTCATTGTTCTCATGTGGAGCGTTGATTAGGCTGTTAAGCTATGGAATTAATTTAATTCATCAAACCCGATATCCATCAGCGGATATATCTCGGGGTCCGCCAGGTAGTAATGCCACCATTCGGTATCCAGCGCCCTGAACCCGTATGCTTCCATCATGGTGCGCAGCAGCTCGCGGTTTTCGATCACCTCGGGAGCCAGGTCGGGGTAATCATGATGCGCTTTCTCTGTAAAGTTGTCGTAGTCCGTGGGCATGGGCAGCTCCCGGCCTGTTTTGAGATCGATGAGCGTGAGGTCTACCGCTACGCCGCGGTTATGACCGGAGCCTTTTTTGGGATCGGCGGCATACCGGTCGTCCGGCACCACTTCCCACATCTTTTCCGTGACGCGGTAAGGACGGTATCCATCGTAGATCTTCAGTCCCAGTCCCATTGGTTTCAGCGCGGCCTGCAGGCGCAGCAGCGCTTCATAGGCCGGGCGGCGCAGCCATGCCGCGGCAAAGGGGTAGAGCTGTTGCCCGGTAAAATTGGCGGAAGTGGCGTATCTTATATCTAAAGGAATGTCCGTTACCCGCACGAGCTGCATATTGCTGTCAGCCTGTACCAGCTTGTTGTATAGCGCGATGTCGCTGACTACGGGCAGGTCATATTTATTAAGCGGGATTTCCTGTGCAAAAAGGGGAGATGGAAGGCAAAATGCCAGTAAAATGAATATGTTTTTCACAATTTTGATTTATATCGATTTAAAAAATGGTCAAGAAAGTACAAAATCCGGGTAAAAAAGGATAGTAATAGGCCTGATAAATGAGGTATTTTAGAACCTTTAAAATAAACAAAAGATGAGTTTGTTCCAATTAGAGGGTAAAGTGGCCGTTGTTACCGGCGCCGGAAGCGGCATCGGGCAGGCCATAGCACGTTGTTTTGCGGGAGCCGGAGCGGTGGTGCATGTGCTGGAATTGAATGAGGAAGCGGGACAGGGAACGGTGAACGATATTGCCGCCGCAGGCGGAAAGGCATTCATCCATGCGGTGAATGTGGCGGAGCAGGCCAGTGTAAGCGCCGTGATGGAGAAGATCATCGGCGGTGCCGGGCGGCTGGACATCCTCGTGAACTGTGCCGGCATTGCGCATGTAGGCAAGCTGGACACCACGGCGGAAGCGGATTTCGACCGGGTGTACGCCGTGAACGTGAAAGGGACCTATAACTGCATGTATGCGGTGATCGGGCAGATGAAGGCGCAGGGCGGCGGCGTGATCCTCAATATTGCGTCCATCGCTTCCAGCGTGGGCATACCGGACCGGTTCGCCTATTCCATGAGCAAAGGCGCGGTGCTGACGATGACGCTGTCCGTTGCAAAGGATTACCTGGGCGAAGGGATACGCTGCAACTGCATTTCTCCCGCGCGTGTACATACGCCGTTCGTGGACGGGTTCATTGCGAAGAACTATCCCGGCAAGGAAAAGGAGATGTTTGAGAAACTTTCTAAAACACAACCGATCGGGAGGATGGCGAAACCCGAAGAAGTGGGTTATCTTGCACTGTATCTCTGCTCGGATGAAGCAGGGTTTATTACAGGCTGCGATTACCCGATCGACGGCGGTTTCATCAAACTCAACAATTAAATGAAAAAAATTCTGATTCTCTGTGCCACAGCGGCTGTGCTGACGGCCTGCAACAACAGCAAAAAGAAAGATTCCACGGCAAATGCTGACGCCATCACCCCGGCTACTCCGGGAGGAACATTTTCCGTAACATTTTCGGATCGCGACAAAGACACCTCCACCGTGCATTTCACCTTCACGGTAGATTCGCTGAAATATGAAAGGTCGTTCAACGACGTGCCTTTAATGAAGGGGCTCGACGATACTTCCCTGTACCGCATCCTCTGGGATGCACCGAACAGCGTGTGGATCGGTTTTGTGAAAGCCGACCGGGAGACGCGGTACTATCACGGCAGCCAGGACGGCCGCTCGCTGAAGATACTCTGGGTGCCTTCACCCCCGGCGAAGTACTACGAGTATATGGAAAAGAAAATGGGACTGGGCGATGCCATCAGGAATCAGCCGCGCGTGCTCAAATACAAGGAGAACTTCCAGTCCGGCAACATCATTGCGGATTTCATCGTGGAAATACAGCCGGGTAACGCTACGGACGAGGTGAATGTGTATATCGAGTTCGGCGGCGTAACCAGGGTGCTGACGATGCCGGTGCCGGAAGGGGCCAAGCCTTACGTGCAGGCGTATAAGCAGGACCATTGCTTTGCCGGCCTGGAGATAGATGGTGAGCTGGAGGAGTATTTCGAGATAAAGGTAGTGGGTGGCCGTATTGGCGCCCGGCAATTGAAAGCATTTGCGCAATAAGATGATCGGGTCAAGCCCGTTCGCATAAAAAATAAATATTAACAGATGAAACCGAGCATGGTAAGCATTTTCGTACAGGAACATGTTAGTGCGAGGCTCCATCTGGCCCGTAAAAAATAAATATTAACAGATGAAACCGAGCATAGTGAGCATTTTCGGACAGGAACATGTTAGTGTTAGGCTCCATCTGGCCCGTAAAAAATAAATATTAACAGATGAAACCGAGCATAAAAGCATTTTCGTACAGGAACATGTTCGTGCGAGGCTCCATCTGGCCCGTAAAAAATAAATATTAACAGATGAAACTTATCAGGTTCGGATTACCGGGAGAGGAAAAACCTGGCATCATAACAGATGCCGGCATGTTTGATGCAAGCGCTTTTGGAGAGGATTTCGGAGAGCGTTTCTTTGAAACGGAAGGGCTGGACCGTCTGTCCAAATGGTGGGCGGTGAACAGCGGCAATTGTCCGCGTGTACCCGATGACGTGAGACTGGGACCACCGGTGCAGCGCCCTTCCAAGATCATCTGCATCGGTCTGAATTATGCTGACCATGCCCGGGAAACCAATGCCCAGATACCGAAAGAGCCGATCGTGTTCTTCAAATCCACCTCCTCGCTGGTTGGTCCGAATGACAACCTGATCATTCCCCGCAACAGTGAGAAAACCGACTGGGAAGTTGAGCTGGCGGTGGTAATAAGCAAAAAGGCCAGTTATGTAGCGGAGAAAGATGCGATGGACCATGTAGCCGGTTACGCCCTGCATAACGACTACAGCGAACGCGCCTTCCAGCTGGAAAGAGGCGGGCAGTGGGTGAAAGGGAAAAGCAATGACACCTTTGCGCCGCTCGGCCCCTGGCTGGCTACAAAAGAGGAGATCGCGGATATCGATAATCTTCGTTTATGGCTGACCGTGAACGGGAAAAAGATGCAGGACGGCAATACTTCCAACCTCATTTTCAAGATACCCTTCATCGTGTCTTACCTCAGCCAGTTCATGACCCTGCTTCCGGGGGATGTGATCTCCACCGGCACGCCTGCAGGCGTGGGCCTGGGTTTCAACCCGCCGGTGTATCTCAAAGCGGGGGATGTGATAGAATTGGGCATTGAGGGGCTTGGATCATCAAAACAAACCGCCGTAGCCTGGCAGAAATGATAACGCCATGAAGAGATATTGCCTTGCACTCGATCTGAAAGACGATCAGACACTGATTGCGGAATACGAAGCGTATCACCGCAATGTATGGCCGGAGATTCAGGAAAGCATCCGTACCGCAGGGATCACCGCGCTGGAGATCTATCGCGCCGGTAACCGGATGTTCATGATCATGGAAGTGGACGGCAGCTTTTCTTTCGAGCGCAAATCCGCTATGGACGCCGCCAATCCCAAAGTGCAGGAATGGGAAGAACTGATGTGGACATACCAGCAGGCCATACCCGTAGCCAAACCCGGTGAGAAATGGGTGTTAATGGACAAGATATTTACGTTATGACAATAGATGCGCACCAGCATTTCTGGATATTCGATCCTGAACGGGATGCCTGGATCACGGAAGATATGAGCGTTATCCGCAAAAACTTCCTGCCGGCGGACCTTGCGCCGGTGCTGGAAGCGAACGGGATAGACGGATGTGTGGCCGTGCAGGCGGACCAGAGCGAGGCGGAAACGGATTTCTTGTTGCAGCTCGCGGAAGAAAATACCTTCATTAAAGGTGTGGTAGGATGGGTGGACCTCCGGTCGCCTTCCGTGGAAGAGCGGGTACAGCATTATGCACAGTATCCGCTGCTGAGAGGGTTCCGGCATATCGTACAGGGAGAAGCCGATCCGGCGTTTTTGCAAGGGGAAGATTTCTGCCGCGGCATCAAAGCGCTGGCTGCATACGATCTCACGTACGATATCCTCATCTTCCCGCATCAGTTACCTGCGGCTTTGGCGTTCGTACAAAAGTTTCCCGGTCAGCGTTTCGTGATCGATCATCTGGCAAAGCCGTATATCCGTAAAGGTGAAGTGAAAGGATGGGAGGAAGATATCCGCGCAATGGCGCAGCATGATCATGTGTATTGCAAGCTGAGCGGGATGGTAACGGAAGCGGATATGCAAAACTGGAAGCAGGAAGACTTTTCACCCTACCTCGATGTAGCGCTGGAAGCCTTTGGGGCGGACAGGCTGATGTATGGTTCGGACTGGCCGGTATGCCTCCTTGCGGCAGATTACCCTGAAATGAAAAAACTGGTGACGGATCATATCGCGCATTTATCCGCCGCCGAGCAGGCGCAGATCATGGGCGGCAATGCAGCATCATTTTATAAACTCGTTTAAATTCTACATATGGATCTCGGATTACAGGATAAAGTAGTGATCGTCACCGGCGGCGCCAAAGGTATCGGTGAAGCGATCTCGAAACTCATTGCCGCGGAAGGCGGTATTGTGGTGATCGCAGGCCGTAATGCGGCAGATAATGAAAAAACGGTATCGGCTATACGCCAGGCTGGTGGCAAGGCCACCGGCGTTACGGCGGAGCTGGGGAAAGTGGAGGATTGTAAAAAAGTGATCGACGCCACGGTAAAGGAGTATGGGCGGATAGATGCGCTGGTCAATAATGCCGGGGCCAATGACGGCGTAGGGCTGGAAAGCGGTGATCCGGAAAAGTTCATGGCATCGTTGCAGCAAAATCTTTCGCATTACTACAACCTTGCGCATTATGCACTGCCTTACCTGAAAGCGGTAAAAGGCAATATTGTGAACATCGGTTCCAAAGTAGCCACCACCGGTCAAGGCAATACATCCGGTTATGCCGCGTCCAAAGGCGCTATCAATGCATTGACGCGTGAATGGGCGGTGGAGCTACTGCCGTTTTCTGTAAGGGTGAACACGGTGATCCCTGCGGAGGTATGGACGCCGCTGTATGAAACCTGGATACAGTCCCTCCCCAACCCGAAGGAAAAACTGGCATCCATCGTATCCAAAATACCGCTGGAGCAAAGGATGACCACGTCTGAAGAAATCGCCGGGATGACGGTGTTCCTGCTGTCTTCCCGCTCATCCCACACCACCGGCCAGATCGTGTATGTGGATGGCGGTTATACGCATCTCGACCGGTCCATCAGCTGATACATCATCATTCACCTATAAAGCAATCCATATGGCAGGCGGCGCAGCTTCCACGACCACGTACACTTCCGCCGGGAACAAAGCCGGGAAGTATCTATTCCCCTTTATTCTCGTTACCAGCCTGTTCTTTTTGTGGGCGCTGGTGCACAACCTCAGCCCGATATTGATACCGCATCTGAAAAAGGCCTGCCGGCTGACGGACACGCAATCGTCCTTCATCGATTCCGCGATATTCGTGGCTTATTTTCTGCTGGCGCTGCCTGCGGGATATATCATGAAGCGGTTCGGCTTCAAGTCGGGCATCATACTGGGTTTGCTATTGTATGCCATCGGGGCTTTCCTGTTCATTCCCGCCGCCAATTCAGGGCAGTACATGTTCTTCCTGGTGGCGTTGTTCATCATTGCATCAGGATTAACCTTCCTGGAAACGGCCGCCAATCCTTATGTGACCATTCTGGGCAGTCCGGATACCGCTACTTTCCGGCTGAACCTCGCGCAGTGCTTTAACGGGGTGGGTGCATTCATCGGCCCGGTGATCGGTGCAAAGTTCATCCTCTCCGGAACGGAATACACGGAAGCGCAGATGAATGCCATGCCCGCAGCTGAATTGCAGCAGTATCTGGCTACGGAAGCCGCCGCGGTAAAAATGCCTTACATGATCATCGGCATCGTTGTGTTGCTGGTAGCGGTGTTATTCATCTTTACAAAAATGCCCGATGTGAAGGAGGAAGAGAGTGGCGGAAATCCCGCACAGGAAGGCAGTATTTTCAAACACCGGCACCTGATCGCCGCGATCGTTACCCAGTTCTTTTACGTGGGCGCACAGGTAGGTGTCAACGCTTTCTTTATCCGCTTTGCGAAATATGCCGGTGGCATGCCGGAGAAAGATGCCGCTTATCTCCTGGGCGCGGTGGCCGGTCTTGGTTTCATGATCGGGCGGTTCGTAGGCACTTTCCTCATGCGGTTCATGAAGCCGCAGGTGCTGTTATCGCTGTACGCATTATTGAACCTGGTATTGATCGGCATCGCCATGACGGTGAAAGGAGATGTGGCGGTATGGGCCGTGCTGGCCGTTCCGTTCTTTATGTCCATCATGTTCCCGACCATCTTTTCCCTGGGCCTGCAGGGGCTTGGCGGCGGCCATACCAAACTCGGTTCTTCCATGCTGGTGATGGCGATCGTGGGCGGCGCTATCTGTCCCCCGCTGATGGGGCTGATCTCGGATGCATCGAATATCCAGATGGCTTACCTCGTGCCGCTGGTGTGCTTTGCCGTGGTGCTGTGGTTCGGTACGAAAGGATACAAACTGGCGAGAGCGCAGTAAAGGAATACATTCATTTTCAATAGCGAACGCTGTAAGGCCGCAAGGTTTTACAGCGTTTTTTGTTGTAACTTCAGAGGAGAAACCACCGATATGAAACCGCGCTATCTCCTGATCATCTGCTTGTTTGTATTCGCTGCCTGTAAAAAGGATACGGTAGAACAAGGTACTATGGAACTGACTTTCCGGAATGCTGTGGGCAACCAGCCCCTGACCCTGAATACGGTAACCTATCAGAATGCGGCGGGAGAGGATTTTACCATCAGCGCATTCAAATATTACCTCAGCAATTTTTCCCTCGTAAAAATGGATAACAGCGAAGTGCCGCTGCCGGTGGAATACTTCCTGGTAGATGAGGGTGATGAAACATCGCGGACGATACGGCTGGCAGCGCCGAAGGGAGAGTACCGGGCGATGAGATTCCTGATCGGGGTGGACAGTATCCGTAACGTCAGCGGTGCGCAAACCGGTGCGCTGGACCCTGTGAAAGGGATGTTCTGGAGCTGGAACAGCGGGTACATCATGGCGAAGCTGGAAGGTTATTCGCCGGTATCAGCCGCCACGGAGAACAGGTTGACGTTCCACATCGGAGGGTTTCGCAAAGAGCATAGCGCTATCCAGGAAGTACTGCTGACCGCGCCTATCAGTCTCACTGTTGCCGCAGGCCGCCTGCCGCAGCTGGAGATCGTTGCAGATGCCGATGTATGGTTCAGCCAGCCCTTTCCCATCAGCTTTGCCAACACGTCCACGATACATGTGCCGGGAGAGGACGCCGCAAAGATCGCCGCCAACTATCGCAACATGTTCCGCATCACCAGTGTAACCGACCTGTGATCAAAAGATGCATTTATATCGCCTGTGCCTTCCTGCTGATCTGGAGCTGCAGAAGGAACCCGGGGGCTTCACCCGGGCCGCAGCCGTTTCAGCTGGAACTACCACCGGATTTTCCCGAGCCGGTGTATGATATCTCGCAGAACCCGCTTACCGTGGAAGGCATAGCCCTGGGACGGCGATTGTTCTATGATCCCCGCCTGTCCCGCGACAGCACCATATCCTGCGGTTTCTGCCACCAGCAGTTCGCCGCTTTCGCCCATTTCGATCATCCGCTAAGCCATGGTATCGACAACCGCACCGGTATCCGTTCCGTGCCAGGCTTGTTCAACCTCATCTGGCAAAAGGATTTCATGTGGGATGGCGGTGTGAACCATCTGGAGATACAGCCGCTCACCCCCATCACCGATCCCGATGAGATGGGAGAGGACCTGGCCGTGCTGATCGCCCGCCTGAATGCCGATGCGAAATACCGCAGTCTTTTTAATGCCGCCTTCGGAGAAGGGGAGATCAACAGCCAGAGATTATTCCGCGCCATCACGCAGTTCATGGTCACCATGAACTCCTACAACTCGAAATACGACAGTGTGAAACGGAATGCACCGGGCGTAACATTCACTTACGAAGAAGAACAAGGCTACCAGGTCTTTCAGCAGAAATGCGCCTCCTGCCACAAGGAGCCGTTGTTCACCGATGGCACTTTCCGCAATAACGGCCTGCCTTATAATCCCGCGTTGAATGATGCCGGGAGGATGCGCATTACCAATAACACAGCGGACTACCTCAAATTCAAAGTACCATCGCTCCGCAATATCATGAAAAGTCCGCCTTATATGCATGACGGGAGATTTTATGATATTTATAATGTGTTTGATCATTATTCAGAAGGCGTTGAGCAAACCCCCACCATTGATCCGCTGGTACAGAACGGTATTCCGCTAACGGAGGACGAGAAGCGGCACCTGTATTTCTTTCTCAGTACCCTTACGGACCCCGGGTTCATCAATAGTCAGTCCCTCAGCGAGATTGTGATAGAGTAAGTAGTTGATTATTAGTTCGATACAGTCCATTAACAAATACTGGAATGGAATTTGCCAATATGCGGCGTCATGAAAAAAGTAGCGATCATATTGTTGTTAGTGGTAGCAGGCATTCTTCCGGCGGCGGCGCAGACCGTAGCGCCCAAAACCGGTATAGCCAGTTATTACGCCCAGAAATTCCACGGCCGGAAGACAGCCAGCGGAGCGATATTCGATAATACGGCGATGACGGCCGCACATAACACCCTGCCGCTCGGCACCTATATCAAAGTGACCAATATCCGTAATAACCGTTGGGTGGTGGTGAAAGTCACCGACCGTTTGCATCATGCCAACCGACGCATTGTTGACCTTACGCAGGCCGCTGCGAAGAAGCTGGGATTTATTCACCGTGGCCTGACAAAAGTGCGGGTGGAAGTGGTGACGAAGGCGTATGTGCATAGTATTCCTTATTTGGAGGTGGCGATGAATTGATTTTTTTCTGAATGAACGTTTTATAATAGCTGAAATATTGTTAACTTACCGAGTGATGTGAAATATCTGTTCGTTTCTTAACCGTTTTAAATCTTACCTATGATTTTATTTTCCTCATAAAAGCGCACCCGAACCGCTGGCGTTATCCCATTTTACCTGACTATTTATTAATTGACCTTTCATGAGATTTCTTGCAAAGAACCTGATCATCATGATTTTATTCGCGGCCCCTGTGTGTGCGCAACAAAAGCTGAATCTTGAATCCCTCATACCCCCTCCGCCAAACTCCGCAGAACTGGGTAAATACGGGGCGTTTCCGGTCGGATATCTTACGGGCATTCCTGACATCAAATTCCCGTTATACGAAGTCCGTTCCGGGAAATTGCAATTGCCAGTCATACTGTCATACCACGCTTCCGGCATCCAGGTAAATCAAAAGGCGACGGATGTGGGGCTTGGCTGGAGTATCATGGCTGGCGGCACTATTACAAGAACGGTGTATGGGGCACCGGATGATGGGACTTACGGTTACTTCAATTACACCCCTCCATCAATGCAGACCCTGTATGGGATCAATAATTTTTATACCATGCAGTTGTATAGCAACCCAGGTTACGATCTGGAGCCAGATCTCTTTATGTACAATCTTGGCGGGAAATCCGGGAAGTTCATCTATTCAAAGGCCGATACTTTCATGACTATCCCTTTCGACCCGATTAAAATACAAAAATATGTGACTGATAGGGCGCTGTTCAGGATCGTTGATGACAATGGGAATATCTACACCTTCGATCAAACCTCCAATACGATATCGGATATGTCTGTGCAAAGGAATACGATCAGCTCCTGGTATCTGACTTCTATTGTTTCGGCAGATTATACTGATACCATACGGTTTGAGTATATAACCAATATTCTGCAAGACCCTATCAGGCAGGAAGTATTCCCGATTGGAAAAGGAAAGTCCGGGTCATCATCTCCCGGGGGGCTCCCTTCATTGGTATATGGGCCAACGGAAGTGATAAACGGCACTTCATTATACAATGAATTGCTCCTCCGTAAGATCATTTTCAGAAATGGCTATGTCCAGTTTAACAGGAATACCCTTCGAAAAGACGTTGATAATATTCCTTCATCCTGTTATGCGCTTGATGAGATGGTAGTCTATAATGCAGAGAACCAGCTCACTAAAAAAATAATCTTCCATCATGACTATTTTCTCTCCCCTTCGTTTATGGACAGGTGGGATTTCTATCGTCTGCGCCTGACAGGCTTTACAGAGACCGGTATTGATACCACATTGAAGAAGGTGTATACATTCGGATACGATGCCACACCGTTACCCCATTATCACTCTTTCAGTATGGATTATTGGGGGTTCTATAATGGGGCAGGGAACTCAACTCTTATCCCGGCTACCACCGTTAATGCTTCGGATATTAATAGTGTTTCGTTTGCCAATGGCTTGTCCTATGGCAATGCGTTCCTCAACCCTGCTGAGTCCTGGACGATCGGGGGAGCAAATAGAGCGCCCTCTGCCATACATATGCAGGCAGGTATCCTGAATAAAGTTACCTACCCTGCCGGTGGGCATACCATATTCGAATACGAACCTCATCAATATATGTCGGAGGAATATGTACAGCAGCTGGTTTCGAAAAGCAATGTGACGCATGGCATCAATAAATTTACATTGAGCACCAGTACCCAGAATTTCAGTTACCCTCAAAATGCGGGCAATGCATCTGTTAATCCGCCACATATCTACACAAAGTTGACCATCAATTTTTCAGCATCCAATATGGGAAACACCGAAATGGGCGAAACGCAGCGTGTCATCTTCACTGACCTTACGACCAACTCCTCCCAAATATGGACACATACCGGAGACCTGACGGTGCCACTTACCCTGGAACCGGTAGTTATGCTCGTAAATGGCCGCAGTTATTCTATCAAACACGAAATATATGGCCAATATGAAGTGACCATTTCCACATACCTTAATTGGAACGAGAATCAAAACCAACAGGTGCAAAAAATAGGTGGCGGGCTAAGGATCAAATCAATCAAAAATTATACTGGTGACGCTGCTGCAGTGGCTAATGAACAAACGTTCAAATACGGAGCTAATGAAAATGGGCTGGGAATCAAAATGTTCAATGAAGAGAATTTCTACAGAAATTATGAAGATGTTGTTTATGCTTACTTCAATCCCAGCCAGGTTTATTGCTTGAATGACGTAACAAGTTGGCAGCGGAAATTTCTTGGCATATCCAAGTATAATCCCCTGACTTATATGGGCTCACCGATTTTATATTCATCCGTTGCACATTACGATGGCTCGCTATTAAACAACAAGGGGAAAACTGTTTATGCATATAATATTATAGAGGACCCCGATGATGCTCCTGATGAGTTTATCAACAGCGGCAATTACGGCTCTATTAACAAAGCCTGGAACCAGGGAGAGTTGATGGAGGAAACGACATACAGAAATGCTTCGGGGCAATTTATCCCGGTTACCCAAACCAGGTATGAGTACGAAAAGTATAATCTGAGACAGGAAAGTGCGATACAGATCAAACAATACAAGCAATTTGTAAAACTGGGCGACTGTGCTACCGATCCTACCGGTCCGGAACCTTCCGTGAGCCTGCCTGGACAAGGTTATTTCTCCTTTTACAACTACATGATAAAAACCGGGTCTGTCAAAAAAACGAAGGAAACAAAAGTCGTCTTTAACTCTTCCTCACCTTTAGATTCTGTCGTAACAGTAACTAATTACAAGTACCAGAATCCGTGGCATCTTTATTTAACCGAGCTTTCGGTTTTGAATAGCAAAGGGGAAGGGAAAATTTCCAGGATGAAATATCCGCAAGATGTTACCGGTACAGTTCCGGCAGCTATGACGACAAAGAACATTCTTAGTCCTGTATTGGAGCAAAGGGAGTATAAATCCAGCGGAGCATCAGAGATGCTGCTTACAACTACATTAACCGGTTATAAACAGTCAGGTAGTCAGATCAACAGGGACACGATCAAAAGTTCTACCGGAAATAATGTGCCCGAACCCAGAATTGAGTTCAAATTATATAATGCACAGGGCAATATCCTTGAGCAAAAGATGACAGATAATGTCGTACAGTCGTACATCTGGGATTATAAAGGAGAGTACCCTGTGGCCGAAGTTGTGAATACTTTTAGCGGTCAGATAGCATACACATCTTTTGAATCGGATGGTACAGGTAACTGGACTGTTGGCAGCACCGCCCGGGTTACCGGGGGGATTACCGGGAAGAAATATTATTCTCTGGCTAATGGCAATGTGAGCAAATCAGGGCTGGCCGCCAGCCAGGTTTATACTGTTTCGTACTGGACAACAAGCAGCAATGCGTTGACCATAGCCGGCACTCAGGGTTCTCCGGTTAAAGGTAGAACTGCAAGGGGCTGGACGTATTATGAACATAAAATATCCAACGTGGCCCAGGTGGTAATTCCTCAGACATCTGTTGCGATCGATGAGCTCAGGTTATATCCTGAAACAGCCCGGATGACTACCTATACGTATGATATGGGGATTGGTGTTACTACTGTGGCTGATCCGAATAATGCGATCTCTTACTATCTGTATGATGCTTTAAACAGGCTCATCATGATAAAAGATATCGACAACAATATTCTGAAGACGATAGATTATAAATACCAGGCTACGTCCGGCCAATAGTTGTTTGAATAGATGGTGGAAACGGATTGGTGGAATCTCGAATGCATTTAAATCATTGATATGCGATTTACCCTTTTTATCTCTAAAGTACTTTTGATCTGTTTGTGCAGTCCTTTTATACTTAGCGCCCAAACGCCCGGCGGCCCCGCGCGCCCTTCGGCTACCCCGGTAACGCAGCCCTCCGCCTATACGAACCCGACGCTCAACTACATCCGCACCTGGGAACCCAGCAAGCCGATGACCGACCCTGTTGCGGTGATCTCCACCGCCAACCCGATAGCCGATGTAAAACAAGCCACCCAATACTTCGATGGCCTTGGCCGCCCCTTGCAAACGGTGAGCAAAGGCATCAGCCCTGCCGGGCGCGACCTGGTGGCGCCGGTGGTGTATGACGCCTTCGGGCGGGAACAGTTCCAATATTTGCCTTATGTGCCGCAGAGCGGCAATATGAGCGATGGGCTGTTCAAGACCTCGCCTTTCGCCGGACAGGCGGCTTTTTACAATAATAAAACATCACTGCACCCCGGGTTGATGGGGGACACGATATACTACAGCCGGACGGACTATGAAGCCTCACCCCTGAACCGG
The DNA here is from genome assembly GCF_008086345.1 of Chitinophaga sp. XS-30. Taxonomy (NCBI): domain Bacteria; kingdom Pseudomonadati; phylum Bacteroidota; class Chitinophagia; order Chitinophagales; family Chitinophagaceae; genus Chitinophaga; species Chitinophaga sp. XS-30. The sequence continues at coordinate 2,343,002 of NZ_CP043006.1, forward strand.
GTGCTGAGTACCTACGCCCCCGGCAACAGCTGGGCCAAGGAAGGTGGCAACCGCCCGGTGAAAATGGACTACCTGGTCAACACCGCAGCGGACTCGGTGCGGATCTGGACGATGCCGGCCTCCGGCACGATCCCGACCTCCACGGCCACCTATGGGGCAGGACAGCTCTACAAGAATGTGACCACAGACGAGCGGGGCGGCAAGGTAGTGGAGTACAAGGACAAGGAAGGACAGGTGGTGCTGAAAAAAGTACAACTGGCCGCCAGTCCGGGTACGGCCCATGCAGGCTGGCTCTGCACCTATTACGTGTATGACGATCTGAACAACCTGCGCTTCGTGATCCCGCCGCTGGCGGTAGAGCGGATCAACAGCAACTGGAACGTGTCCACGGTAGCGGCAGGTCTCTGTTTCCAGTACCAGTACGACCACCGGCAGCGGATGATCGAAAAACGGGTGCCCGGCGCAGGGCCGGTGCAAATGGTCTATGACAACCGTGACCGGCTGGTGTTCACCCAGGACTCCGCCCAGCGGGCCAAAGCGCCCACGAGGGAATGGCTGGTGACCTTCTATGACGGGCTGAACCGGCCGGTGATGACGGCCCTGTATCCCTCCAATGCCACAAGAGACCAGCTGCAGACCACGATGAACACGGCCACCGGCAGCAGCAGCCAGAGTTATGCGGTGCCGGGCCCAACGGACCTGGTGCTGGGCCAGCGGGAAGCGGGCATCACCAGCTACAAGGCCCGCAACAGCATCACCTTCCAGGATGGCTTCGAGAGCGAGACCGGGGCGGAGTTCCTGGCCGAGATCGACCCCACGCTGACCACCGGTACCACCACGGTGACGGTAACCAACCCTTTGCCTGATATCAGCGGCTATCAGCCGCTGACCTATACGTACTACGATGATTATACCTACACCGGGGCCAAGGCCTACGTTTCGGCCGACACCGGCAAACTGCCCCGGGTAGCCGCCCAATACCCCGAGCCGCTGATCGCCAGCACCATGACCCGGGGTATGGTGACCGGGACGAGAGTACGGGTGCTGGGAACTGACCAGTGGCTGACCACCACCCTGCGGTACGATGCCAAAGGCCGGGTGATCCAGACCCTGTCCGACAACCTGCAGCATGGGGAAGAGGTGGTCACCACCCGGTACGATTTCTCAGGGAAAGTGCTGAGCAGCTACCACCACCATAAAAACCCGGCCAGCGGCACGATCCCCGCCACCCGGGTACTGACCAAACACCAGTACGACCATGCCGGGCGGCTGATGGAAGTGCGCAAACAGCTCAATGACAATACCACACTGGAACGGATCGTGGCCAAAATGGAATATGACGAGCTGGGACAGCTGAAAACCAAAAAGCTCGGCTCAGCCGATAACGGCACGACCTATATCGACCAGCTGGCCTATGAATACAACATCCGGGGCTGGCTGAAGAGCATCAACAAGGATTTTGTGCTGTCCCCCACTGGCACCGGCCGCTGGTTCGGCCAGGAGCTGAGCTATGACCATGGCTATACGGAGAACCAGTACAACGGCAACATCGCGGGGATCAGATGGAAGAGCGGAACAGACAAATACCAGCGCTCCTACGGTTACCGCTACGATATGAGCAACCGGCTGCAATCGGCCCAGTTCACCCAGCAGAACAGCACCACCAGCTACGGGAGCTGGCAGAGCAATGTGATGGACTTCTCGGTGCCGCATGTGAACTATGACGCCAACGGCAACATCCTGAAGATGAAGCAGAGCGGGCACAAGAACAATGTTCCCGCCGTGATCGACCAGCTACGGTATGAGTACACCACGAACACCAACCAGCTGCGCTTCGTGCGGGACAGTGTGAACGATATCAGCACGACGCTGGGCGACTTCAAAGAACCCGCCGCCAACAACAGCTCCAACAATGCCTCCCCCGCAACGGACTTCGACTACACGTACGACGGGAACGGTAACCTGAAACAGGACAAGAATAAGGATATCGCCTCGATCACGTACAACCACCTGAACCTGCCGCAGCTGATCACGATCACGGGGAAGGGCACGATCGCCTATACCTATGACGCCACGGGAGCAAAACTGCGCAAGACGGTGACCGACCAGACGGTGTCCCCGGCGAAGATCACCACCACGGACTACATGGGCGGGCTGGTGTACGAGCGGGATACCCTGCAGTTCGTAAGCCATGAGGAGGGCCGTATCCGGGCGGTGTTCCAAACCGGTCAGCCGTTGACCTACCACTACGATTACTTTGAAAAGGATCACTTGGGCAATGTGCGGCTGGTGCTGACGGAGCAGACGGACTTTTCGATGTACATGGCGAGCATGGAAACGGAAAGCGCCGCCAAAGAGAATGCGTTGTTCAGCAATATCGATGCGAGCCGCAGCGCGCGGCCCTCCGGTTACCCGGAAGAGGAAAAGACCACCAGCAAGAATGAATTTGTGGCAAAGCTCAACGGCAATGACCCGGACAAGAAGATCGGCCCCTCGCTGGTGCTGCGGGTAATGGCCGGCGACACGATCGCGATCGGCGCCAAAGCGTTTTACAAATCCACCGGTCCGGTTGACCGGAAACAGCCGCTGGCGCCAGCGGCGGACATGGCGGCAGCGCTGGTGCGGGCATTCGCCCCCGGTGGCGCGAGCGCAGCAGACAAAACATCGGCCCTCAGCGGCAATGCTTCCCCGTTCAGCACCGGTTTTTTCAACAACGACTACCAGCGGCTGAAGGAACAGGACCCGGGCAAAGACGCGAATGGGCAGCGGCCGAAGGCCTACCTGAACTTTGTGCTGTTCGATGACCGTTTCAATATGGTGGATGAGAACAGCGGTGTGCGGCAGGTGCAGGCACAGCCGGATGAGGTACAGGCGTTGGGGCAGGACAAGATGGTGATCCAAAAGAGCGGATTTTTGTATGTTTACACGAGCAATGAGACGCCGCAGGATGTTTACTTTGATGAGGTGATGGTGATGAGTTTGCCGGGGCCGGTGTTGGAGGAGACGCATTATTATCCGTTTGGGTTGACGATGGCGGGGATTAGTGCTAAAGCAGTGGGGAAACTGGAGAACCGGTTTAAATACAACGGCATTGAGAAGATTGGGGATTTAGGATTGGAGGATTATGATGCGAAGTTTAGAGAGTTGGATCCACAGATTGGCAGATGGTGGCAGGTTGATCCCAAGATTGAGAGTATGGAAATGTGGAGTCCCTATGTATCCAACTATAATAACCCAATAAGCTACAGTGATTTATTGGGTGATTTGCCTTATGGCCCCGATGATCCCGTCAAACTTCAAGGGCTTGTAACTGGTAAAGTACGTGATCTTACTAGGCCAAAGGATATCAAGACCTCAATCGAATTTGGTGCACAATATCTTTGGGGTTCTCTAAATGAAGTTGTTGATGGCGTTAATATGTATATTAATCCATTAGTTTCGGTTGCGGAGACTGCAGTTGGGAAAAGTTATGAAAGCGGGTTTACAGAAGACAAATCTAGGGTTCAAGCAGGAATGGAGGTCGCGATTGCTTTTATTCCAGGTGGTAAGGCTGAAATGGGAGCAGCAAAGGCATTAGAAAGATCATTTGTTAGTCTTGATAACAATGCCATTACTGCAGCAATTAAGGAAGGGAAAAAAGATGCTGTAAAGGCAGCTATTGGAGACAATACACCAATAGTTTCAATAACAGCAGCAAAAGAATATCTTGCTTTTGGGAGTAAGAGTGAGTTAGGGAGTTTTATGACGGAAATTGGAGCAACAATTAGTAAAAACGGAGGGTCTGCCAGTCAAGCAGCAGCCTTACAAAAGCAGGCAGCGAGTATGGGGCGTGCATTGGGTAAAAATGATGCTATGATACTTGGAGGCGCTATTAATAACAATGCTGCTGTTATAACTGTAGATAGGAAGTTTACTAACTTTATGAATTCAATTGGTATTACAACTATCGGATTTTAAAAAAGCGATATGGGTTCATTTAATATATTATTAGCAGAAATTCCATGCACAAGCTGTGGAAATAAATATGAAGGCAAAATTCAATTTAAATTTGGAAATACCTGGCAATTACGATATCGAATAGGAGATGTTGTGAAATGGGGAGGTAATGATATCGGAGTGCCTGGGTTACTAAAAGTTAAAGTGTATGGAATACTTGAATCGGATATATGCCCGGTTTGCAATCAAATAAATAAAGGCAATGAATTCGATATTTTTTTGGAGCAGGATGTTATAAAATCCGTTTCTGTTTTAGAAGATTTGCCAAGTTACTTTGCAAATGAGGGTAACTATAACGTTATTGAGACTTAGATGTGAATACTAGGACTACGGTTGACAGAGCAAATATACATTTTGAACCGGATTTTAATCTGTTTTAAGGGGAAGGCGCTGCTGCCGCGCCATTCCCCTTGCCCCATCCCGGCAGGGGTTTCAAACAATGGCTACGTTTTAGATTGTAGTCGTTCTTTAAGTATTTCGTAGGGTGTTTTGCCCTTTAGCGCAGCATTAGGCCTATGGCAGTTATAGAAGTTTTCCCACTCCTGCAATTTCTTATTGATGTCGATGTCATCTGTGTAATCAAGCAGTTGGTAAAACTCTTGTTGATCGGTCAAATGGGACCGCTCTACTTTGCCATTTAAATGTGGACTAGCTTTCTTAATGTAAACATGCCGAATGCCCAAGTCTTCGCAATGCCAATGAAATTGCGCCTGAAATTCGTGCCCGTTATCAGTTTGAATAGTATGAATCCGGAATGGGAATTTGCTCCGTATATAGTCTACAAACTGAATTGCGCAGTTTTGATTATGCTTACTATATATTTTCAGAGCCCGAGCTCTTGATGCGTCATCAATTGCTGTGTATTGGAAGCGCTTAATTTCCTTCCCAGAAGACTTATCAGTAAAAGATAAAAATTTAATATCAACCTGGATTCTATGTCCCGGCACCTGTTTTTCGTATCTTTTAAATTGTTCCATGGATCTCTTCCGCTGATTTTGTGGCAATTTATTCAGCCCGTTTCTTTTAAGAACATTATATACGCCCGCAGGAGAAACAGCAATATCATGGTAACGTTTCATGTACCATGATATTCGCAATTGCCCCAAATGGTAGGTAGTTCTTAGGTGTATAATCTGAGCTTCAATATCAGCTGCAATACGCAGCTTCGGATTTTCAGGACAGGGTTTACTATTAATTAAGGCGCGTTCCCCCTCACTTTCATAGTCTTTCTTCCATTTATAGTAAGTTTCCCTGGATATACCAAAGTATCGACAGGTTTTTGATACATTCCCCGACTCCTGACCATGTTGAATTATTCTAAGCTTTCTACGAATATCTGATAGTTCCTTTGGACTCATATATAGACATTTGATTGACAAGATAAAAACTGTCAACCAAAGTCATGATTTCCATAACTTAGAAAAGCCAATGTTATCTGCGTTGTCTATTAATCAAACTTGGAATACCAACTTATAAATGCGATTTGGTGGGCTTAATGCTTCACCTGTTAATCCTTTTTAGCATTACTTGCTTTATTCATTTATTTATATTTATTTTCACTTGGAAATCATAAAGAAATTCCCCAATACACTCATATGAAATTTGTAACCTATCAGAGATTGTTTTTTCTTACGCTTTCTCTCTTCGCGACGCAATCATTTGCCCAAACGAATTATACGGCAGCGGTGTCAAAAATTACACCGGTTTCTCCGGAAGCTTCTTCCATCTCAATGTATCAGAATTATCCGGTAGACTTTATCTCTGGAGTTCCTCAGATTGAACTACCGCTATTTGACATAGATACGAAAATGGGGAGAATTCCTTTCAATCTGTCATATCATCCCGGAAAACTAAAGTCGGGAGAATTAACAGGGACAATTGGTTGGGGCTGGACATTATCACCTAATATGGGGGTTACGAGATCCATCATAGGAGTGCCTGACGATATTAACAGAGGATTCATTCAACCTAACCCGCTGTTTGGGCATTGGAACGACTGCAATTATCTGTTGACGCTTGTGAGGGAGTACAATGATGAGCAACCTGACGATTTTTACTATAGCCTGCTCTCGGGTTCCGGCCGTTTTTTATATCGCAGAGACGGAAGCTTTTCTGTACCCGGAAAAATTAGTATCACACGTCCGTCGAATGATATCTTCCAGATTATTGATACCGATGGTACTATTTACAAATTTGGCAGATATTCCGCAAGTGGCTCTCCGCAAGTTATTGAAAGGAGTGCAAAAGGATGGCCCTTTCAAACTCCATTTGGTGAAATTACAAGTTGGAAACTGACAGAAATCATTTCCTATGACAAAACCGATACCATTGAATTTCAGTACGGAGCAAAAGCTACATGGGATGTACAACATTATAATGCTCAGTGGAGGATAATTGAGTATCCGGGTAACACATCTTACCAACCTCAAATTTATCGAAGCATGTACACCGGAGCCAACTGTCAAAGTGGGATTCCCGCCTGGGAGCCGATGAGGGCCATTGTTGGAAACAGCAGCTGGCTGCCCAACATAACCGAAATGTACGATGCCTTTGATGTAAATCTGAACGAATTCTACAACCCCCAGTTTGTCAAATGGGCTACCTGCCGACCGTTTTGCGCCGATCTGGATGCAGTATGTAGCTGGCAAAGCGAAGTAGGATATACCCAGGAAACCGTTTGTTATTATGACAGGATAAGCCAATCAACGTACTGCCATCAATATCCCGTAAGGCATGATATTGAAAACTATGTTTGCAGAACAGGGGCCACATTTTCGAACGATGCAGCAGATATGCCAGATGATGAAGTCTTGACGAACAACCGGATTGATGAGTGGCTGTTGACCGCTGTTAAATATCGAGGTGGGAAAGTGCAGTTAAATTATGATAGCACTACATGTAAGAAAATTTCAGTCTTCACGTTGCGAAACGGAGCTTATGAACTACTTAAAGAAATAAATTTTGGGCAGCGTAAAGCATCCAATTTCAACTATGCGGGAAGTATGGCCTTATACCACATAGATTACCGGAATCTGCTTGATTCAGTAGTAGTTGCAGACGGAAACGGCATAACACGACAACGATACAAAATTGATTATTCAGGAAATGACATGCTTCCCATCACCACAAATATGAATAAGGATATGTTTGGCTTTCCCGATAACAATACCCATTACACGATGCCTAAAATGGCTTACATGATCAACAACTACAAATGGACTGACCTTGTTGAAACATCCTCTGGACCACAATGGGGAGCAAGTCAGTCTGGAAGCGTGATGGCAATTTTAGGATATAAGCAGTTGGACAGGTACAACGAAAATGAATCCCAATACAGTCCGCCAATTCCATTGATAAAAAAAATAACTTATCCAACCGGAGGGAGCGCTTCCTTTGAATTTGAAAAAAACCGATTCCTTGGCCCCGACTATAATAGTATTTTTAAGGGTGGAGGATACAGAATTAAGAAGATTTCCTACACCAGTGGAATTGGACAAGATTCTATTATCCGGTCTTATGTGTACGGTCAGAATGAAAATGGCGCAGGACATGTAAAGTATTTTCCCAATTCATCTGATTATATGTATCAGATAACTGACAATATGACAAGCGTCCCCAAGAAGATATCCATCTTTAATTCAACACCATTTTACAATATGATTTTTGATAACGGAGTTGCTGTACTTTATCCCGAGGTAACAGAATATATCGGAAAAGCAACCGTTGGACAGAATTCTGGAAAATCTGTTTACTCCTATTTTATCGGTGGACTCAATAACACACACGTACCCAATTCACCAGTACAAATAAACAGACGAGACGAATGGCAAAGCACCGAACTCCGGATGAAAAGAGATTTTTCCGTGAGTAACAACACATACAAACTGATCAAAAAAGAAGTATATACCTACCAAAACTTTGTAAGCGATACTATACGGGTAGGGGCAGCCTATCAGAAATATTTCCATCCCAGTGATCCGGTTATCTGCAGCAATAATGGTGTATATTATCAGCAATACGATATATATCCCGGGGTAAAGAAATTAACACAGGTTCAGGATACAATGTACGATCAGGGCGGCGTGAATAGCATTTTCTCAACAAAGGTCTATACTTATGATCCGGAAACGCTCTTAGTAAAAAAGATTTCGACCACAACCAGTAAGGGGGAAACAAAGGAAGAGCGCAAGTGGTATGTAAACGATGTAAGCGAACTACCAAGCTGGGATGCAAGCCAGATTACTTTGTTAAATGCACTTAAAGCGAACAACAGGATTGATTTACCGGTCAAGGAGGAACTAGCAATAAACAACGCCCTCAAACGAACTATTGCAAATTACTTTTTGCTATCTCCGTCCAATAATCAAATTTATCCCTCTTCCATCCTGCAGAGCCAATATAACATGCCGTTAAACCGGGAGGTCGAGTTCCTGCAATACGATTCTCGGGGGAGACTTCTGGAGCAAAGAAAGATCAACGAGGTTAAGGAAACCTATCTCTGGGGATATGATGGAAGATACCCAGTCGCCACAATTGTAAATGCTGATCATAGCACTGTACTTCAATATATAAACCAGAGCATTTTGAGTAACCCTTCTAGCGACTCACAACTTAGATTAGAACTGCAAAATTTGCGACAGCATTTGCCAGATGCTATGATTACAAGCTATACATATAAGCCTGATATTGGAGTAACGAGTATGACGGATCCAAGTGGGCGGACGACTTACTACGAATATGACAGTTTTAACCGATTGAAATTAATCAGGGACCAAAATAATCATATCATCAGGCAATTTTGCTACAATTATGTAGGAGAGATACAGCCTTGTGAGTAACTAAGGATTTTTTTTAGTTTGGTCCTTTTGTCTTAATTGACTTGATAATTCTTAGGCCATCCAAAAGTGAAGATTGCCGGTAATATCAGCAAGAATGTGGTGTCCTTAATAAAATAGGTCTAAGATGAAGGGGCCTACACATCGCTCATCAGTCAGTCAGATGCCAACACGCAAGCCTGGAATGATGTGTCAATGAACGGACAGGCTTATGTAAATGCCCAATCGGGTTGTTATCCGTCTTCGCTGGAGATCATGTATAGCAACTATAAATTAGGCAACCTTCGGCTATCGTTTTCAGGAACAATATGTGGACAATACTTTAAATGGAATCTTTATACAATCTGATTGATTACTTACGCAGTATTAAGGCTCCGGTAACAAAGCTTCTTCGGGAAGGCGAATCCGGAAAAGTCTTGCAATATAAGCTGGAAGGAGAGGGGCTGATTGCCACGAAGCAGCTTGTTGAAGTATATAAAATTGTAGATGGCACTTCAATGAACGAAGATCATTTAGGTCTTCAGTATTTTTTTCCTGGGTTTATATTGGTATCCCTGGATCAGGCGCTGGAATTATATGATGAGGAATGCAAAGAATACGGTTCCTGGCCGGAAGGATATTTGCCGGTTTTTTGGAATGGGAATAGAGATTATTTGCTAGTGAATTGCAGGAGCGAGGATAATGGCGTCTATTATTTTTCCCCTGATGAGTTTAGATTTGATGGATTGGGAAAAATATATGACAGTTTAGATCTACTGTTTATGACTGTTTTGGAGTGCTTCAAGGAAGGAGGGTATGCGCTCGGGGATCACCTGGAAGATATAAATCATCAATATGAGATTGTGAATGTCTTGTCAAAGAGAATGAATCCAGATTCAGTATTCTGGATTATATCGGAGGGGAATGAAGGTTGATGCCTTTGATGAAACACAATCTTCTTGTTATGTAATAGAGGCGTTCTCTACTGGGAGTTTAATAAAAATAATCGCTGAGGACGTAGAAATTTTTGCGATAGATTGATCGTCACATCGGTTCTCTACACAGATATTGAATTAATTCCGCGAAAAATAAGTGAGAAATGGCGTTTAATGGGCACTGCAAAGTATGTTGCAAAGATCAGGTATTTAGAAAATACGACTTGAAAAAGTATTGTCCTCAAATCAGTGTTTTAGGTATTTCATTTTTCGGAGGAATAAAGTTTTATTCCTTTAGATCCCTGCTGATCAAATTTGGACTTAAAAGGAAAACAACGGTTTGAGAGTGTTCTATATGTAATTCTATATTGATAGAATGCCCTTATTGCCACCGGCATCAAATGGAGGGCCTTATGGAAATATGTATCAATTGTGATGAAAAGTATTTTATTTGCGAGTAGTATTTTTTTAGATGAAGCATTCTAACAATGGATCATAATATCGAAAATCTTATTGGGATCCTGAAGAAACAAGCAGAAGTTTTTTTAGAAGATGCAGATGAGTTTTATCCTTTCGGGGCTGCGTTTAACCGAGCAGGTGATGTAAGGCCAATGGGAGTGTTTTTGGAGAATGATCACCCGCAGTCAGTGGAAGTATCAGGCCTATTGGAGAAAGCGATTGACCAGGGGCTTTCCAATGGAGATTATGAAGTAGCGGCTATTTGTCTGGATGTATTTTTGTCCTCCGGAAATAATAAAATATCGGCAATGGAGGTTAGGATGTTTCGAAAAGGAATTAGGGTAAAAAAATGCTATATTCATTACTATAAGAAAAAGGGAGAGTATTTTTTTGAGGATATTGATGTGTAAATTGAAGTGGTGATTTCAAATCGTATTGAAATGCGTAAACTGGATTATTTGATCAGAAAGAATCGTCGGAAGCTGGATATTGTTAGGTATAAGCAGGAGTTGTCAGTGATATTTGATGTGACCTTTAATGATGGCGACTTCCTGGATATGGAAGATTCTGATGTAATTATTTCCAATTTTCTGGATTCATATAGATCAATTCCCAAAAACCTCTGCAAAAAATATAAAGGAGATCAACAAGATCACCTTAGGATAGATATAGATATGCTATGCAAACTTATTGAGGACGAATTTTGGTATCTTATTACAAGCAAAAGCGATACTTGCGGAGTGTGTAAAGTCAATGTAAAAACAGCATTATATAAATACGCCGATATAATAGGACTGGATGGGGATTCTTTGTGCGTCTTATCACTTGATAAGCGTATGGGCATATGCATGGATTACTTTGAAGAATATGAAGATGGTGTGTTGCTAGCAAAGCATGAGTTAGGTTTCTGGGGATTGTCGGGGTGGATATCTTAATGTATGGTTTGTAACTTAGTAAAGCTCCCGATATGACACAAGAAGTTATTTTGTCTATCATTATTTGAACGAGAATATGATCGAAGAGCCACGTTCGTTGTAAAATAGTGAATTATTAAACAGAAGTATGTCGAATATCGAAAGAGTTATTGCTTATTATGAAAAGCAAGGAGAGAAATTTATTGATGAATATGCCGTAGACATTGATTTAGCTTTATTGCGGGAGCTTTGGGAAGCATATGCTGATGATCCAATGTATTATATGGTTTATCCAGTAGGTGAGCTGCAGAAAGAAAAGCTTGAGGAGTTATTAGGCGAAAAGCTGGATTTTAAGAGATATGCATATTATTTAGAGTGCCACTCCCTTTAAAGTAGGGGAAGACGACCGTTTTCATTCCATACGGATTTTTTGCTTCTGCTGCTGTTGCAATGAAAGGTTGAAAGCATATCAATTTCTGCAGCATTCCTTTTTACGTTCTCAAACGTAGTTGTGATCAATGTTATTTTTGATTTTCTATATTACCTGCTTTACAAGGTCTATGCACACTTCAACGAAAGAAGTGCGAAATCAACTGCCGCTGCAATAGTAGGGGGAATGCAAGCAATGAATGTGCTGACTGTAGTTATGTTGATTCAATCCATAGTTAATCCTAAAGGGAAAATTGGTAAACTTATCGCTGTTGTATTGTTCATCTTCTTTCAGGTAGTCACCTATATAAGGTATATGTATCGGAAGAGCTATTCTGTCAAAGTAATAGAAAAAGAGTGGTTGGAGGTAACAGAGTCAGCGAGAGAAAGAAGAAAGGTTTTCTTTTTTCTATACGGAGCTATAAGTATAGTTGGTTTCTTCGGATTAGCCATATATCTTGGTTTCAAAAAAATAGGAATTGATTGGGGAAATACAATATTTATGCGAATAGTTAATATCGATATGATCTTATGACATTTGATTGGAGTGGCCAGGAGTGCCATGCTGAACCAACTTGTTCCTGGTACTAGTGTCGAGATCATACAAACCTACCCAAAAACCTCACCCTCCTCAGCAAAACTGCAGCCCCCCAACTTAAAAAAAACGAAACAACAAACACCACCATAAACTTGACCGACGCCCCCGCTTCCACGGGCAGTAGCGCAAACTGCAACCAGGTGACAAACACAAAATGGATCAGGTAAATCAGGTAGGCATTATGGTTTAAGGATGTCCATATGCGACCGGTGCTGTTCACCATCTTCCTGTAAGTTGTCATAAATGCTATAGTGCTCAACACACAGGAAGCGGTATAGATCGAAAAATATATCATCCACGCGGTAAATTCCTTTAGTTTCCCAGATACGACCAGGTCCCTGAGAATGTTATATTCCGTAAGTATGGTCAGGAAGAGGAATGTAAGCAAGGCAAAGAACACCCAGGTTTTCCATTGTCTTGCAATACCCGATTCAGCGGCGAACAGATGGGCGTTAAAGCGCCCTATGCCAAGAATTACTCCCAGCATAAAATAACCGAAATAGAGTAGTAGCCGGCTGAGCTGAAAATCAAAAGGGCCAACTCCGGTCCAGGTGCCGGCGCCGACATTATGAGCCAACGGGACGTACAATATCCATGTAACAAGATAAAAAACGAGGAACAGCACAATGCCCTTTTTTACGTTGTTGAGCTTGTCTGCCAGGTATGTATAAAAGTTGTGAAGAAAGCGATACGTAACTGCAAAGACCAGGTTAAACAAAAACAACACCCAGATAAACCAGGGCGGGCCGACTGGCCAGTTTTCGACAGTGAAAAAGTCCTGAATGTAATCTGTTACGTTTAACGAGTTATGGGCAATATAATAGGACGGGAAATAGGCGATGAGCATGAGTAATGTTCCACCAAAGAAGAAAGGTAGAAAAAGCCGGTAGAACCTGTCCCTGATGAAACGCCAGGGGCCTTTCTTATCAATGCTGCCCGATAGGAACAGCCCGCCGATCAGGAACATGAGGGACATGAAAAAGATATCATTGAAGTTGACAAAAACATCCAATCCTTTCCATCGCTGTACATCCACGATGGCATGTGTGGAGCGGATATAGGCGGTCTTGTCAAAACTGGCAAAGGTGGTATAAGCTAAAGCAGCGTGATGGGCTATGACCAGGATGGTGATGCTTGACCTTAGGTTATTGACCCAGTCTGTGCCTTGATGGAGTGATTTTGTCTTCATGCTGGAGCCATAAATGGTGACGAGTATATCGGGGGACAGGTAACTGCGTTTTTTTGAGTCATTTCTTCTTTGTTATAGGTCTTGACAATGGGAATAGCGCGTTTTTTGAGCATTTCTGGTAGATGAAATTAAGCTAACAGACGTATTTTTTCAACTCTTCCTGTTAGTACAGGTCTTTTTCTGTTTTGGGTGGTACTTAAAGAGAGGGGATAGGGTGTGTATCCGTGCATAACGGAGGAATAGTACAAGGGACACTGAGAGGTCACCCTGGGAATACCGGGGAAAAGGTGGACTTATAGCGGTGGTGATCTTTTGTTGTGTTGGGCGTGAGTTATGTGAGGGTAGCTGCGAGAGGGGATAGTTTATCCATAATCAGGGCCGCCCGCAGGTGCTGGCTGCGGGGAAGTTCGTGGGTTGCCGTATGTAAGGGTATGTGGTTTTCAGGATAGTTTGCTCACCAAAAATCAGTGCTCAAGGCGGGATAGCCTATTCCCTTTGTATGATGTAGGTGGATTGTTCGCGTGAAGAGGGGAACAGGGCATCCAGGCGCTGCCGTATGGCAATCTCCCTGGGACATTCGGGTTTATGGAAGAGCTGTTGGGTGACCGGCTCCTGCACCGCTACGATATCCGCGGCCACATATTTCCGGTTGCCGGAGGGATGGCCGTCCTTCATGGCCCTGACCTGCAGGGTGACTACCAGCGTTCCCTTCCCCGGCGCATCTACAGATAATGCCGCCCCGGCGAAAGGCTCCCGGGTATCGAGGACAAGAATGGCGGTTTCCGTATGCACCACCTTTCGTTCCGCAAAGCTGATGCATGCTGCGATCACTTTTACCTCCAGGGCGGTGAAGCCTTTGATCTGCGCCAACGCTTGCGCGGGGATATGTAATATCCCATCCGTGGATAATACCGGCGCCACACGGAAGAACTTGTCTATCCCCGTATAGCGGTTGAACTGGAAACCTGCTATGGCCCCCGGGTTGTTACACCCGCCTTTGATAATAGCTTTATTCAACCGGTTAACCCGGCTGCCATCTGAACGGATATCTAGCTCCTGCGCGAAAGCGCTTCTGATAAGCCGCCCTTTTCGGCTGGCGGCGCCGAAGCGCTGTGCAGCCTGGCGGGTGGCGGAGGTCTGCCTGACGGTCTCCGGCATGCAGCGCATGAAATGTTTGCCGTTGCGGTTGTAACCGATCAGGTTACCTACTCTCCCTGTAAAGGTGAGCAAAGATGTTTGTCTGCCCATGAGCAATTGTTTTTGATGTTACCCAAAAATAACGAAATCCGGGGAGGAAGGTTCACGAATGGGTTGGAGGATATCAATTTCTCCCTCATCAATAACTATTTCTCCCTGAATGGTTAGTACACCAAACTACTTTTGCACTCCGGAAACAGTACACATTTTACTAGCAAGAAAAATTTAAACTATGATAAGTTTTAACGAGCGAACTATGCCTCGCCGCAACCAACTATTGACAGTCATTTATGCGCTTGCCGTTGCATCTTTTACACTGATCACTTCCTGTTCAAAGAATGATACCGTTACCCCGGAGGAACCACCGGTAGCGGAAGACACAACCTATTACCGGGTTTACCGTGTTGAAAATCTCTATGCCCCGGTGGATGATGCCAATCCTACCGCCGCCCCCCCGGTTTTCTTCTTCAACCTCTCCACCAGGAAGCATGTGCAGGCAGACTACGCGAAAACGACGGACTGGGATGTCGCGTTCGGCAGCCTGTACAACAGCATCCTCAGCGGCAATAACGGCCTCAATTCCGGCAACTATGGTGCTGGCGCTGCGGGTATAGGCGGCATCTGCATCCTGGAGAAACATTTCGATGAGGTGACCGATATCCCGGCAGAAACAGCGTTCAGCACCCAAAAGGATATCGTAGGCCTGGATGCTGCCGGCGCTTTTGGTACGGGGACCGGATGGTATATGTATGATTTCGGCGGCACCATTGCGGGAGACGGCAGCTATGAAAAGCAGCACGTTGCCTACGCGCTGGGCGAGGGGCTGACCCTTTCCAACGGCAGCGAACTGGCGCCCAGGACCATCGTGGTGCGTACCGCAAAAGGGGATTTTGCAAAGATCAAAATGATCAGCGTGTACGAGAATGCCTACACGCCGGACCAGTGGTTCCGCGAAACGCCGCACATGTATTTCACTTTTGAGTACGTGCTCGTTCCCAAAGGTAGCACGAAGTTCGAAATAAAATAATTCATCAATACGCAACGAAAAGCATGAGAAAAAATATCCCTGTGCTGCTCCCCTTATTATTCATCATGATAATGGCAGGGTGCACCAAGAAAGTGTCATTACCGGAGATACAGACGGGCTGTATCGCAAAGTTCGAGATAGCGACTGCCTATGGCAATATTCCGGCTATTATCAATGACGACAGCAGGCAGATCACCCTTCAGCTGCCCTACTATCTCTATGATCTGAAATTCGTGGACCCGGAGATCCGGCTGGCTGAAGGCGCTACCATCACCCCGGCGAGCGGGGAGAGGGTTGATCTGTCCGCAACGCCTGTTCAATATACCGTTAAAACACGCAATGGCACGGTGGAAACCTATACCCTCATGCGGGAGATATTGCAGCTGGGTACACAGCTCAATGAACTGTCCACCGCGGAAGATACATTTACCTCCACCATGCTGCGGAACATCGCCATCAACGGCTCCCATCTGATCCCGGATACCAATAGCGTAAGGGTCATACTCACCAACACCGCAGGGCAGCAGTTTACCTTCACTCCCAGGGAAGTGTCCCAGGAAACGGTTATCCTGTATATCTATGACGATAATACGATCGACAGCGGGCTGTATCATGTGCAGGTAAAGAACCTCAACGATACCGTGTCCCTGCAATACCCCATCCGTATCAACTACCCGGAGCCGTACCTGAACCTGTCCTACCGGAAAGACACGGTGAAGCAAGGGGACGTCCTTACCATTACCGGCACCAGCATCCGGGGGCTGGAGGCTTTTGCCATCTATAGCAACACCGGCCGTACCAGTGATATCGCTGCCTACTATCATCTGGAGATCGTATCCAGCTCCTTGTCTGAATTGAAGCTGAAAATACCGGATGATCTCCCGGCAGGGCAGTATCCTTCTTCCGGCAGCATTCTCCGAACACGCCAGCAGTTCAACGGCGGCGCATACATTTCAAAGAATTATTCCCAGTGGGTATTAGTGGTTGAACCAAAATAATATATCGATGTACATTACAAATAAATTCCGGCGGCCTTTTGTAAAAAATGCAGCCATTATGCTGATGATACTGTCGGCCTTATCGTGTAAAAAAGAATATGAACAATACGGGCTGAACGGCATCTCGTCGTTTGCTTTTGCCGATACGGCCAATGCGAAAACGCATACCGCTTATATCGATATGGACAGCAGCGCCATCGTCATCAGTTGGCTCTATCAATGGAAGGATGTGGACAGCATAGCCCCGGTGATCACGCTTCCCGAAGGTGCGGTGATCTCTCCTGAAAGCGGCACCGCCGTTGCTTTCAGGAATGGCACGGAATATACCGTGACCGCGCAGGACGGCACCAAAAGGACCTTCAGGCTGAAGAAGGCATTAATGCAGCCAATTCCTTCTTTCTCCATCTTCGGGGATTCGATGATCGTAAGAAAGGGCACATCGAACGGGTTTATGGTGTCCAATGCCATCACAGACCTGGCACATACCAGCGGCGCCCTGGTGAACAATGCAACGGCTGCGGTTACGGGTGTGAATATTTCAACGATTACGTCGGAAAGGATCGGTTTCGACATCCCGCTTGAGCTGCCAACGGGTTATTATACCTTCCGCCTCACAACGGGCCGGTACACCATGGATGCGGATATGGTGCTGCATATCCTTTCGCCTATACCAACTATCACATCCACAGCGCCTGCAGCGGATTTGCAGGCGGGTGACCTGATCACCTTCACCGGAAAGGGGTATGGGGATATTGCAGCAGTCCTGTGCAGCTTGTCCTATAATGGAGAATATATTCCCTTTGCGGTGGAATCGCAGACGGCCACTACGCTGACGGTGAGGGTCCCGGCGGATGCCCCGGCCGGCACATACACCTATGCCCGGCTGATCTCTCCGGACACGGGAGAAAATACATTGCCATTATCAACAGGGAGACGGTTTACTGTTATCCCCTGATAAAAAACAGCCTGCCGGTTGGTAATTCCCGGCAGGCTGTTCCTGTTCTCCAGCAGATGTCATCGCCATTTCCTGCATCAACTGCAGAGCGTCAACGACGGACTACTTTACCCTATGCTTCCAGCAGGAAACAATATGATCATTCACCATCCCCGTGGCCTGCATGTACGCATAACATATCGTTGATCCCACGAATTTGAACCCCCGCTTCAACAAGTCCTTGCTCATGGCGTCGGATTCCGGCGTACGGGCAGGTACCTGGCTCAGGGAAGTAAAACGATGGTCAACCGGCTTTCCACCCACAAACTGCCAGATATATCTATCGAAACTCCCGAACTCCTGCTGCACGGCAAGGAAAGCTTTGGCATTGCCAATGGTGGCATTGATCTTTAAACGGTTGCGGATAATCCCGGGGTCCTGCATCAGCTTTTCCACTTTGGCAGGCGTATATCGCGCGATCTTTTGCGCATTCCAGTGATCAAAGGCTTTGCGGTAGGTCTCCCGCTTGGTGAGCACGGTGTACCAGCTTAGTCCGGCTTGCGCGCCTTCAAGGTTGAGCATCTCGAAGAGATGGGTGTCATCGTGATTGGGAATGCCCCATTCCTTATCGTGGTAATCCATATACAGCTGGTCTTTCAGGCACCAGCTGCAGCGGACGATATCCTTTACAGTTCCCATTTTTTGATCATTTCTTTTACCTGTTTCTTATACGTTTTCAACTCCGCAATGGTCTGCTGGATGAAGCTGTTATCTTCCAGCTTCCCTACCACGGCTTCCATCTCAGCTTCGTTCTCGTAGGTCATCCGGCGGAACGGATTGCGGTAGTCCTTTTCCCGGGAGTGGTAAATGCCCTCCGTAAGCTTGCCGAAAGTGAAAACGGACTGGTCCAGGAATTTTTTGAACGCTGCTGCCGTCAGCTCCTTCGCGGTTAATCCCTCCAGTTGAAACAGACAGGCGAAGGCATGCTGCAGTTTTTCCCGCTCATAGGTAGTGCCAATTTCCCGCCAGGCATCATGCAACTGTGGCCAGCTGCCGATCTTGCCTTTGCGGATGCGCTGCTTCAGGTCTTCCATCACTTCTGCCCGGATCAATTGACCGCCTGCATTGCTCCAGGCGCTGCGCTTCACGTTCTTGCAGAATGCCTGCAATGCGGAGAAGGAATTGAGCTGGAATGCCGCGGCATTTTTGATGAGGTTGCGGATGGCATGCATCGCGATCAGCTCACGGAAAAGAGGGTACGACTGGTGTATCTTCAGCAGCTGTACCTTGCGCTGGCTGTTCTCGATGTTTTCGCCCAGTATCTCCATCTTCGCCACTTTCGCATTTTCCTCCAGCAGCAGGTTTTTGCCTGTCTGGCGGATGGCGTTGCGGGATAATTTGTCCGTGCTTTTTTGCTGTTGGGCATAGTAAGCCTTGCCCACGGCCAGTTCCATCAGTTCCAGCGCGTCCATGATCTCTTCCACGGAGTCCGGCCCCAGGTAGTCGTATTCGATGGGCTGCGTCTTGTCCGTACGTTTGTCCCTGTCCACATACTTCCAGGAGTTGCGCGCCAGGGCGTACATATTATGCATGAAGAAATAAGCGGGCATCACCTTCAGCGTATTTTCATGTTCGTCATTCACGATCAGGCTGAAGGGAAAAGGCACATGCAGCTCGCTCATGTAATTGCCTTTGGAGATGAGGTTGAAGCTGGCGAATTTGGAATTATGCTTGAGGCTGACGCAAAGCCCCGGCCAGAATCCCCGGCCTGCAATGATCTCGCCGTCCGCCCCGCGGGAGTTGTGATTGGAGCCGATGGTGGCGCCTGCGGCCATATTGCTTTGCCCCATTACCAGCGCGGCGCAGAGGAATGAGTTGTTATGATGCTGCTCATGTGCCGGGAAGATGAGGGAATTCAATACTTCACAGCAGGAGATGGTAGCATTGTTGCCCAGGTAGGAGTTGATCAGGCGCGCGCCGTATTTGAGCTGTGAATGGGAGGCCATGACGAAACGCACGGCCTTTACGCCGTAGAATACGCGGCAGCCCAGTCCCACAATACCGTTCACCAGCTCGCAGCCTTCCCCGATCTGTGTGGGAGCGCCGGCTTCGCTGTTGATGGTCACGTTCTTGATCTTGTTGGCGCCTTTGAGATAGGCGTCTGTTCCGATGGTCACGTCCTTGATGATCTTGCAGTTCTTGATCACCGTACGGTCGCCCACCATGCCGTAATATCCTCTTCTTTTATCGAACTGTTTTTCGGTGAATGCCTTGAACTTGTCCATCAGCACCTCATCGTGGCGGCTGCGTGTCCAGAGCCAGGCATCACCGGGCAGCATGCCATCGAAAGGCATCACGCTTCTGCCGCCGTTCTCGTTGCAAAGCTCCATCCAGATGCGCACGCTTTCCGGCTCGCCTTCCTTGATGATGCCGTTGCCGAATTTGGCATGGTCCGTCACCCCCATTTCATTCACATTGGCAATGATCACGTCGTTGCCGATGATGTAGTGGGAGAGGAAGTTGACATTATGCACCACCACATTGTCCCCGAAATCGCAGGAAGCGATGGTGCTGTTGTATAATCCTACCGGCAGGCGGAGGTTATGGAATTCCAGGAAATAAGGCTCCAGTTTCCCGATGCGCACCATACCGTAGAAGTGGCAGTGCTGCACGAGATTGGGGTCGAACTCGTTGTCTACGAAGATGAGGTTCCAGTCATCCGAGGTATTGTCATTCCGCACGAGGGTCTCTATTTCCCAGGCTTTCAGCTTGCGGTGCACGGTTTCTTTTCCTCTTTGCTGATCGCGGAGATAATATTCAGTTTTGCCATCCGGCAGCCAGGCCTGATCGATGAACTGATAGCCCAGCTGGCTGAGCGGTTTCTTTTCTATATGGTTCATAAGGATATTATTCTACAGTTACTGACTTCGCAAGGTTGCGGGGCTTGTCCACATCCAGCCCTTTCAGTACGCCGATGTGGTATGCCAGCAGTTGCAGGGGGATCACGGAAATGATCGGTGCTACCAGCTCGTCGGCTTCCGGCACTACGATCACATCGTCCGCCATGCCGGGGATCACCTGGTCGCCTTCCGTGGTGATGGCGATCACCATGCCTTTGCGCGCTTTGATCTCCTGGATGTTGGACACGATCTTTTCATAATAACTGTCTTTCGTGGCCACGAACACTACGGGCAGGTTTTCGTCCACCAGTGCAATGGGACCATGCTTCATTTCCGCGGCGGGGTATCCTTCCGCATGTATGTACGAAATTTCTTTCAGCTTCAGGGCGCCTTCCAGCGCTACGGGGAAGTTGTAGCCGCGTCCCAGGTAGAGGAAATCCCGGGCGTCCTTGTATTTGTCCGCGATCTTTTTTATCTGTTCATTCAGTTCGAGGGCAATGGCTACTTTGTCGGATACATCTTCCAGTTCATCCAGCAGATGCTGGAAGCGCTGTTCCGTGATGGTGCCTTTTTCCATCGCCACTTTCAGTCCGATGAGGGCGAGCACGGCAAGCTGCGCCGTGAATGCCTTGGTGCTGGCCACGCCAATTTCCGGCCCGGCATGCGTGTACACGCCGGCATGGGAAAGCCGGGCAATGGAGGAGCCTACCACATTGCAGACACCAAGAATGATGGCGCCCTTTTCCTTGGCGCTTTCCATCGCCACCAGCGTATCCGCCGTTTCGCCGGACTGGGATACGGCAATGATCACATCGCCTTTGCCCACTACCGGGTTGCGGTACCTGAACTCGGAGGCATATTCCACTTCCACGGGGATGCGGCACAGCTCTTCGATCATATATTCCGCTACCAGCCCCGCATGCCAGGAGGTGCCGCAGGCTACGATGATGATGCGTTTGGCTTCCTTCAGCAGATCGGTATGCTCACGGAGACCGCCGAGCGTGAGTTTGCCGGCTTTGGCGTCCAGGCGGCCGCGCAGACTGTCGAAGATCGTCTGCGGCTGCTCGAATATCTCTTTCAGCATGAAGTGATCGTAACCGCCTTTCTCGATGGCGGCCAGCTCCACATCCAGCTTCTGGATATAAGGTGTTTGTATCTCGTTGGAAATATTTTTGAGGATCAGTTCATCCGCTTTCACGATCGCGATCTCGTAATCGTTCACATACACGACTTCCTTGGTATATTCCACGATGGGGGAGGCATCGGAAGCGAGGAAATGCTCTCCTTTCCCCACGCCGATCACCAGCGGGCTGCCTTTGCGCGCGGCCAGCAGGGTATCGGGATTGTCTTCATCCACTATCAGGATCACATACGCGCCCACCACTCTTTTCAGCGCGATGCGCAGCGCTTCTTCCGTGGAGCATTGATTGCTTTTTTTGATCTCCTGTATAAAATGGATCAGTACTTCCGTATCGGTATCGCTGGAGAACTGGTGGCCTTTGCTCAGCAATTCTTTTTTCAGCTGGCCGTAATTCTCGATGATGCCGTTATGCACCATGGCCAGTTTGCCGTCTCCGGAAAGATGGGGGTGCGCATTACGGTCGCAGGGCTCGCCATGCGTAGCCCAGCGGGTATGCCCGATGGCCAGCACGCTGTGGAGGTCTTTCCCCACCACATGGTCTTCCAGCTCTGCTACTTTCCCTTTCTTTTTATATACATTGAGTTTGCCTCCGTTCAGCAATGCCACACCGGCACTGTCATATCCGCGGTATTCGAGACGTCTGAGACCTTTGATAACTACAGGATAGGCTTCCCGTTTTCCTATATAGGCTACGATTCCACACATGTTGAATAGGTGTTTGTTTGTGGTTAATCCCTGCAATATGGGAAAAAATCTGCAAAAGGCCTTCGCTAATTCATGTGTTGAAACATAATTTGTCTAGTAATTGCTGTCCATGAGCATGCCGCGGTTAAAGTCATCATCCCAGCCATAGCGGTTTTTATACTTCACCTGCCGCAGCACTTTATTGAATTGCTCGGCCACCGGTTTTTCTTTGCTGTAGCGGATATTGGTGAATTGTGTGAGCGACTGGTTGCCGGAACTCTGTTTTTCATCATCCGGTTGCAGACCGCTGATACCGAGATACCATTCTTCATCTTCTTTCTGCCTGAATTTATACAGGTACACGGTGCCTTTTTTAAAGCGGTGCACGGTATGCTGCTTGCCTAACAGCACTACGGAATCCAGTTCGATGTGATAGGGAACGTTGCCGTACAGCACGCTTTTGGCAATGGATTCCTGTTGTTTCCAGGCGGAAGGGAACCGGTCCAGCTGATTGATCTCCTTTAATGCCAGCCACAGGTAAATGCGGTATTTCTCCTGTGCCGCAATGCTCAGCAGCACACTGTCCGATGCCGGCCATTGATGATGCAGGTACAGCCGTGCCAGCTGTATCTGCTGCAGCGGGTTATTGCTGGCTTCGTACCGGGCGAAGAAGCGTTCGGCGTTTTTGTTCCCGTTGCGGTAAGGGAACAGCAATACCGCGTATTCATGCAGGGAAACATTCTCCTGCCGCATCCGCGATCCAGCGTTACGCTCATTTTCATCACGGTCCATCAGGTTCTGTTCGCCGGCCAGCTCTTTCTGCACTTCCACCCGCGCATCAAAAGCGATCTGGCTGATATAAGGCGCATAAACGGAGGGTTGCACGGCATTGCTGTCTACCAGCTCCGCCAGCAGACCGTACACGGGTCCTTTGTAATCGGTCAGCGCCGTCAGTTTCAGCATGTCCGGGAACAGGGTGGCGGCCAGTTGCAGGGAGTCCTGCATGGCGGAGGTGATCGCATGGAGACTGTTGTCATCGCTGAAAATGGGGATCTCCTGCATCACCAGTTCCTTGAACAAGGCATAACCGGCCGCGGTCTGCTGCCTGACAAGGCTGAGCAGGATGCTGTGCTGCAGGCTGGCCGTATCGTTTGCCGCCACATAGGCTTCCCGCAGGAAAGGCAGTATGGCGGGATGTTTGATGAATCCCAGCTCCTGTATCAGGTCCCGTTTGATCTCCAGGTAGTTCTTTTCCGTGGTGTTCCAGCCGTGTATCAGCGCGATGATCGCCGGGGCATCTTCATCGCGGTAGTTGGCCATGCCGATGGATTTGCGGGCCTGCGCTTTTGTGGTGCTGTCCGTGCTGTTAAAATCGGTGATGAGCGCTTTGCCTTTGCTGATGTAGATGGATGATCCGAAGACCGTATCCGCCGGTTTGAAGGAATCGAAGAAAGTGCTGACGAAAGCGGAAGGCCCGGCCGTTTCATCTGTAATGGCGCGTACGGTGTATTGTGCGCCGCCGCGAACGATCACTTTCGCCAGGATGGTGCGGGAGCAGTTGGTATCCCGCATTTTCAGCAGCAGGCTTTCCGATTGCGGAAGCCGGTCGAACTGCCGGGTAGCGATCACATAGTTCCCTTCATCCGTCAGGTCTTTTTCCTGGCTTTGCCAGAACTCCGCGCTGTCTTTCGTGCTGAAATAGCGGGAGAATTTTTCGAAGGATACAACGATCTCCTCACCCGTGCTGTCTGAGCGGAATGTTTTGCTGCGGGAACGGTAAAGATATTCCTCTTCCTGCATGCCGCCGCCGGAAACGGCTTCCACCAGCGCATCATCGTCATCCGGTGCAACGGCGGTGGTGACGGAATAATGAAGACTGGTGTCTGTATAAGGCAGAAAGCTGTTGTAATGCGGGTTTTGCGGCGTGAAGGAATGGAAGAATGCCTGCGCGGCCTTTTTGTCGCCCCGGTATCGCGCCGACAGCACATAGTAATAGGTGCCGTGCAGCAGTATGCGGGTTTGCGTATAACTTTTGTCCGTATTCTGATTGACGATCTCCAGGCAGGGCCGCCCTTTGTGGCGGATGAATTGCCGGCTTTTCTGCTGTTTGATGAATGACGATAACTGGAAACTTTCTTCCGCAAAGCTGATGTCCGTCGTATCTTCTTCCAGTATCCCGTAATCCGGAATGGCTTTGCGGATCACCAGGAAGCTGTTGCCGTTCTGCCTGTCCAGCGCTTCGTATTCCATCCTTTTGCTGAGTGAGCGCAAGGCGAAATTGGAGCCGGAGACGGGTGTATGCGGAAGCTTCACGTAGAAGCTGTTGTCCGGCGCACGGTAATCCGTCCATACCGATGCCGCAGGCGCCTGCAGCTGGATGGAGGTAAAGAAACGGGCCGCTTCTTCTCCCTGTGCATATTCCCCGGTGCCGCTGAGTTTGAAGATCATCACTTCAAACGGGGTGATGAAGATCTGGTACCGTTGCAGGTCGCCGCGGCGGGTACGGTTGACGATATCGAATCCTTTATGGCTGTTGTTGGTAATGCTTTTCCGGGTGATGATCCTGCCCGGGATGTTCTCATACAGCAGGCTGTCCACCTTCGCATACACATCTTCGCTGGTTTGCCCGAGGCTCAGCGCGTTGGTGCGGATGCGGCTGACGAGGTAATAAGCCCCGTTGGCAAGATCGGCGTACTGCAGCTGGTTAAGCATGGTGAGACTGCTGAAGTTGTACAGCTTGCCGGGCAGCTCCGCTTTGATCCATCCGTCCGGCGAAACGTACGGCTGGAAGGTAACGGGCGCTTTTATCTTTTCGAGCTGCTCCTTTTGTTCGCTGTCCCGGTTGGTCATGGCAATGGGCCTGACCTTGTAACCTGCTTTGCGCAGCATATGGATCAAACCGCGGTCGCCGGGCAGATGTGCCGCGCCTACGCCGGCGAACAGGGCATCTTTCCGGATGATGGAATCGATGGAGCGGAACATGTTCTCGTTGCGCTTGTAGAGGAATTTTTCCAGGAAAGCGGCGGAAGGGAAGCTGGCGGAGGAGAGGGAATCCAGCATATCCAGGTCCCCGCGGCGGTAGGCATCGTTCAGCTTGTCGCCTGATTTGTCCGTGTCCCTGTTCAGTTTCCGTGTTTTTTTATCCTTGCCCGCATCGCGGTAGGCTTCCAGCATGAGGCGCTCCGATTCGGCAAAATCCTCTACACCGGTAGCCCGTTTCCCCATTTTTTTGCCCACCTGGTAGATGTACATATCCAGGAACGTATCTTCCTCAAAGTCTTCCCTGGCGGCAAAAGAGCGGTAGAGCAGGTGATTGATCATTTCCGGGCGGTAGATCAGCCCCGTCCGCACCATATCCGCATACGTTCCTATTGTAAATGCGTCTTTGGACATGATGCCCGCGCTCATATTGGTCATATAGCTGGCGCTGAGGCGGAGCATGCTGCTTTTGGAAAAGTCTTCCTGCAGCCGCTGCGGATCAGTTTCCAGCGCCACAACATCGGCCATGCGGATGCAGTGATAAAAGGAATCGCTCAGGTGGAACGCCAGCTTGGAGCTAACGTGCATGGTGCCGAAGAGGTAGGAGGGTTTAGCGAGGCCGTTGCCGGATATCTCCCAGAGCAGGCCCTGGTATTTCTTTTTACCTGGCTGTTGTGCCAACACCAGTGTGCCCGCGGATAACAGCAGGCACGTCAAAACACATCTTTGCAAATAGTTCATAAACGGCTGATAGGGAATTTTGTCTTCCCAAATATACTGATTTACCGTTGGTATCACTTTAACAACACATCCTCAAACAACCCCAGTATCCGCTTGTACTCATCCGTCCAGCTGCTGGGCGTGGTAAAGCCATGATCTTCCACAGGGTACACCGCCAGCTCCCAGTTATCTTTTCCTAGCTCTATCAGCCGCTGGCAGAGGCGCACGATATCCTGGAAATGCACATTGGTGTCTACCATGCCATGGCACATCAGCAGATGCCCTTTGAGGCCATCGGCAAAATAGATGGGCGATGAGCGGCGGTAGGCCAGCGTATCCGTATAAGGTTCATTCAGGATGTTGGAGGTATAGCCATGATTGTAATGCGCCCAGTCGGTCACGGAACGTAATGCCGCGCCTGCGGCGAAATCATCGGGGGTGGTGAACATCGCCATCAGGGTGATGAACCCGCCGTAGCTGCCGCCGTATATACCGATGCGTTTGGGATCTACGCCATGCTGCTGTGCCAGGAAACGGGCGCCATCCACCTGGTCGGTCAGGTCTTTGCCGCCCATGTGCCGGTAGATGCCGGTGCGCCAGTCGCGGCCATAACCCGCGCTGCCGCGGTAGTCGATGTCCAGCACGGTGAAGCCGAGGTCTGTCAGCAGGTTATGGAACATGTATTCGCGGAAGTAATTGCTCCAGAATTTATGGGCATTTTGCAGGTAGCCTGCGCCATGCACGAAGATCACGGCGGCCCCGTTCTTTCTGGATGCTTCGGGCAGGTAAAGCCGTGCGGGTACTTTGGCGTTATCGCGCGCGGTAAAGGAGATCACCTGCGGTTCCCGCCAGGGATAGGTGCGGAATTCGGGGGATTGCGCCTTGTCCGTGATCTGCATGGGTTTTGCGCCGGCCTTGTTTTCCTGCAGGTACATTTCCCAGGGTTTGTTGGAGGCGGAATAGAGATAGGCGATCCACTTTTCATCCGGGGAAAGGCTTACGGTATGCGCACCGGTCATACTCGTGATGCGTTCCGCTTTTCCACCGCTGACGGGCAGGCGGTAATATTGCTTTTCTCCCGGATGCACGGCATTCGTGAGGATATAAAAATGTTTTTTGTCCTGCGCGGGCTTAACGTCCTGTACCTCGTACTGCCCGCTGGTGAGCGCTTTCTTCTTTCCGGTGGATACGTTGTAAGTGTACAAATGCGAATAACCGGTGGCTTCGCTCTGGAACCACAACGTTTGTTCATCTATCCAGCCGATATTGCGGGAATGGATACCGGGCCCGCCGATCCAGGCTTCGTCCCGCTGGCGGTCTATCAGTTTGAGTTTGCCGGTAGCGGCATCCAGCTGCATGATCCAGCGGTCTTTATTATCCTGTGAGCTGACTTCCACCACGGCATGCGTGCCTTTGTCCGACCAAATGGGAGCGCTCACCATCGCGCCGCGCGGTTTTGCTTTGCCGGTATCGTTGCGGGCGTAATCCGGACGGTCTGTGATACCGGGCAGATCGGCTGTCTTCACCGGCAGTACCGTATCTTTTTCACGATCATAGATGAAGGATTCGAAGCTGCCCTGCGGTGCGCCTACTTTTGACCGGCTGCGGATATCCTGCGTGTAACCGCTTTCCGTTACGAATGCCGGTACGATGGTATTGTTATCCCCCGAAGGCGAACGGTAAAGGCGGTAGGAGATGAAACGGCCATCGGGACTGATATCCACGCCACCGAGACTTTTATCTTCGAGGTACAGGGAACGCAGCCGCTCCGGTTTCGGCATATCGTCGTTATAGGCGGTAGCAGCATCGGATTTTGCTTTTTTGTCCTTCAGCACATCCATCAGTTCCAGCTGCTGCGCT
Source organism: Chitinophaga sp. XS-30 (assembly GCF_008086345.1). Taxonomy (NCBI): domain Bacteria; kingdom Pseudomonadati; phylum Bacteroidota; class Chitinophagia; order Chitinophagales; family Chitinophagaceae; genus Chitinophaga; species Chitinophaga sp. XS-30. The sequence continues at coordinate 2,370,776 of NZ_CP043006.1, forward strand.
TTCAGGAATTTCTCCTGCGGGGTGCTGCGTTCCGGCCGGTCTGCCGGTTTGCTGCCGGAAACGAAATCGGTCAGTTGTTCTATCAGTCCCGTTTTCAGCTCCCAGGTAAACAGGTTGCGGCTGCGCTGAAAGAGGATGCGGGTATCGAGGAAGGCAAAGGCCGCGCCGGATTCTATTTCGGCGGTGCGCGTAATGCGTGTTTCTTTCCCGGATGCGAGGTCCAGCAGGAACACATCGCCCTGGTAGGTGTACACCAGCTGTGTTCTGGCCAGGTTGTAATTGCCGGAGCGCTTTGCCTGGATGTGCAGTCTTTCAGCCGGGAGGGTCTTTACCGGTGTATGTTTCTTTAGCGTAATGGCGTAGAGGGAGTCAGCGGGGGATTTTTCGGGATTCCAGTTGAAATATACCGTTTGCCCGTCTGTGCTCCAGAAGAGATTGTCCGGGGAGGTGCCGATCCATTTCGGGTCGCGCATGATCTTTTCAACGGTCAGGGGGGCGGCTTGCTGGGCATAGACGGGGGAGAGCAGCAGCAGGCTTGCCAGGGAAAGCAGAAGTTGTTTCATTTGATCATTTCTATTTTTTACGGGTCAAATGGGATTGCATCTCATTTGATCAATTGTATTTTTTACGGGCCAAATGGGATTGCATCTCATTTGATCAATTGTATTTTTTACGGGCCAAATGGGATTGCATCTCATTTGATCATTTCTATTTTTTACGGGTCAAATGGGATTGCATCTCATTTGATCAATTGTATTTTTTACAGGTCAGATGGAGCCTTGCAGGGTTCATCTGTTGATTTTGGTCAGCCCCGCAACAAATCAGGATTTGTTTTGCATGAATAGGGCGGAATTTCATAATTTGTTGCAATATAACAAACAGCAGCGCATGATGGTACGTAAAATGATAACCGGTATAAGCCTGGTACTGATGCTTGCCGCCTGCGGGGGCGCGGGAAAGCAGGCCGGTGCGGAGCTTTCGGAAGACAGCACTTTCCTGACAGGCACCATTTATCTCGTACGCCATGCGGAGAAATACCCCGGCGCGGATTCCACCCTCTCACCCGCCGGGCGCCGGAGGGCCGGCGCATTATACCGCTTGCTGAAAGATTCATCCATCAGCAGGATCTATTGTACGCCTTTTAAACGCAGTGTGCAAACCGGCGACTCCCTGCGCATCCTGCAAAAGATCGATACGGCCTTCTACCGGCCGGATAGCACGGGGGAATCATTGCTGTACGAGATCAGCCGGCGTGGGGACTGGGGAAAGCACATCCTGGTGGTGGCGCACAGCAATACCATGCTCCCCATTCTGAAAAGCCTGAATGCCAAAACCCGGCTGGATTCCATTGCGGATGCGGACTACAGCAACCTGTTCATCATTCATAAAACAAAAACAGGCACCGATGTGCAGCATATCCGGCATTTGCTGCACCAGCAGGAAGAAGTGTTGACCGAAGAGACCGGGAAGGAATGAACTACAACAAAATTCCTTTCAGGAACATATACGCTACCGAGAAGTAGATCAGCAGTCCGGTTACATCCACCAGCGTAGCTACAAAGGGCGCGGAGGAACTGGCGGGGTCGGCGCCGGCGCGTTTCAGCAGCAGTGGCAGCATGGAGCCGGACAATGTTCCCCACAATACCACACCGATCAGCGAAACACCGAGGGTCAGCGCTATCAGTACCGTATGATCGCCATACGTATTGAAGAAATAATTCCAGACCAGTATCCTGATGAAGCCGATGAGGCCAAGCACGCTGCCCAGCATCACACCGGAAGCGATCTCGCGGCGCATCACCCTCCACCAGTCTTTGATCGTCAATTCGCCCAGGGCCATCGCCTGGATGATGAGGGTAGAGGCCTGTGAGCCGCTGTTGCCGCCGCTGGAAATGATCAGCGGGATGAAGAGCGCCAGCACTACCGCTTTGGCGATCTCATCCTCAAAATAGGTCATCACCGATGCGGTGAGCATCTCCCCGATGAACAGGATGATGAGCCAGCCTACCCTTTTTTTGAGCAGGCTGAACAGGGGCATATCCAGGTAAGGTTCGTCCAGCGCTTCGGTACCACCGATCTTCTGTACGTCTTCCGTATGTTCTTCATTAGCGATCCAGAGCATGTCGTCTATCGTAACGATGCCAAGCATCACGCCATGGTCGTCCAGCACGGGGAGGGCTACGCGGTTCTCCAGGCGGAATACCTGTATGGCCTCTTCCTGCTCATCGTTCACATGCAGGGATACAAAACGTTCGTCCATCAGGGTGCTGACCATCGTTTCCGGCGATACGAGCAGGAACTCCCGGATACGGAAGTCGTCCAGCAGTTTGCCTTCTTTATCAATAACGTAAATAACATCGATCGTTTCACTGTCCCGCCCATACATACGGATGTGGCTGAGTACTTTGGCCACCGTCCAGTGCGCTTTCGCCGCGATATAATCCGGCGTCATGATACGGCCCACGCTGTTTTCCGGATACCCGAGCAGGGAGAGCGTGACCTTCCTTTCTTCCGGCTCCAGCAGTTTGATGAGTTCCTGCACCACCTGGCTGGGCAGCTCTTCGAGGAAGGCGGTACGGTCATCCGGCGGCAATTCGTTGAGCAGTTCGGCGATCTTGGCTGGAGGGAGCATTTTAAGGATCTCCTCTTGCGTGGGAAATTCAAGTATCCTGAAAACCGCTGTGGCGCGACTGAGGCTGAGGTATTTGAAGACCAGCGGCGCATGGTCCGGCTCTTCATACACAAGTTCCGCAATATCCGTGATCAGCTGGTCATCCAGGAAAGCTTTCAGCTCCCCGGTGTCCTGCGCTTTCATCAGCTGCTCAAACCGTTCCATGATGACTTCATTTTCCATAAGATCAGACGCTTCGTAAATTGACAATTACAGTATCTCCTGAACGTGCCTCCGGATATTGGCACTGATCGTTTCCGTAGGCAGGTCGTTCGCATCCTTGCCGAAGGGATCTTCGATCTCTTCCGCAATAAGCTCCAGGCTCGCCAGCACATAAAATATAAAAACGACCATGGGGATGACAATATACCCCAATCCGAACACATATCCCATTGGCAGCGTCATCACATAAAAGAAAATGAACTTCTTCAGGAATACGCTATAGGAAAAGGGGATGGGGGTATTCTTGATGCGTTCGCAGGCGCCGGATATGTCCGTCAGCGCTTCCAGCTGATGGTTGAGGGTGATGAACTGGTCGCCCGTGATCACCTGCTGCCGGTACAGTTCATTCACTTTGGACAGGATGAACCCCGCCACCTGGTTAGGCACATGCATGCCGCTATGCAGATGGGAAAGCTCTTCTTCCGTAAGGTTCTCCAGCTTGTCCGGATGAAACTCCCCCCGCAGGTGATCTTTCAGCGTATAAGCAAAATTGGGGATCATATGCCGGAACCAGGCGCGGGAGGCATGGCCCGCAGGCAGTATGCCGTTCAGCTTCAGGGAAAGATTGCGGGTGTTGTTCACCAGCGCACCCCATTGCTTGCGCCCTTCCCACCAGCGGTCATATGCCGTATTGGTGCGGAAGACCAGCAGCAGCGAGATCACAAAGCCCAGCAGACCGTGCATGGCCGTGATATTGCGGATATGGTCCTTCTCCGACAGCTTCAGCACCTCCAGCTCCAGCCAGGCGATCCCTGCGGAGTATATGGATAAGGCCACGAACATCGGGAACAACCGCTTCACCGTATCCGCCCGGTGAATGCGGAAAATAAATGTAAACCAGTCTTTCGGGTTGTAGTTGATCATACGCACAAAAATAACATCTATTATGATTCGCACGAATGGCTGTTATGAATTGATATTTTGATAACCACAAAGTTTAGTGTTACTTTACGCCTTCTTTTTATCAGCGACATATGATCAAGCCGTATTTGTATATCAACAAGACCAAAGAAAAGGGCCGTGGTGTTTTCACTAAAGAGCGCATTCCCGCCGGCACACTCCTCGAAGTATCCCCCGTTCTCGTATTGTCCAATGCCGATACGCAGATCGTGGATAAGACCAAGCTGCACAATTACATCTTCCTCTGGGGTGTGCGGGAAACCCGTTCCTGTATTGCCCTGGGCTTCTGCTCCATCTACAATCACGATTATGACCCTAATTGTGAATATGAAATGGACTTTGATGCGGATACCATGTCTATCAAGACCCGCCGCGACATCAAAAAAGGGGAAGAGCTCACCATCAATTACAACGGTGATATCGAAGACAAATCAGCCGTATGGTTCGATGTAAAGCGTAAATAAAAAATCCGGCCCATTTCGGCAGGATTGTTTATTATTGCAAAATATGTAAGTGCTTATATATTTTGCCACATGAGCTTTTATCCGTCATTAGGTTATCTCATTTTCGGCAGCCGGCTCCGGCGCCTGAGCGACTACTTCCTGGCTGAAGTGAATAAAGTGTATGCCCATGAAGGCATTGCTTTCGATGCCAGCTGGTTCCCTCTCTTCTATCTTTTATCTGTCAAAGAAAAGCTGACCCTGATGGACATCGCCACTGAGCTGGAGGTATCCCATTCCGCCGTAAGCCAGATGGTCACCGGCCTGAAAGCCAAAGGGCTGCTGAAGACAAGCCGTTGTGAAGAGGATGGCCGCCGCCAATGGGTGGTATTCACCAGGAAGGGTGAAGACCTGCTGCAGCAGGTGCTGCCGGTATGGAAAGGCATTGAAACCGCAATGGGAGCGCTGGCGCAGGAGAACAGGCAAAGCAGCCGGATACTGGAAGCGATAGGCGCCGTAGAAAGAGCAGTAGAAGATGCACCGCTGGCGGACCGTATCCGGCAGGCCATGGCAGCAAAATAACCGATACCAGAACAATCCAATTATATATCATGAGCCAGACATTCAAATACGGGCAGGACCAGCTGACGGTAGCCATAGCGCTGGAAATTGCGGCCGGTCGCGTCAAAGGGGAACTGAGCCCGGAAGTAACGGAGCGGGTTAAAGCCAGCCACGACCATGTGCAGGCCATTGTAAAGGAACATACCGTTGTATATGGCATCAACACCGGTTTCGGGCCGCTCTGCGATACCAGGATATCCGAAGCGGATACCCGTACCCTGCAATACAACATCCTGCAAAGCCACAGCGTAGGCGTGGGCGCTCCTATCCCTGAAGAGATCGCCAGGTTGATGCTGATCACCAAAGCGCATGCCCTGGCACAAGGATATTCGGGCATCAATCCCGCTACGCTGGACAGGATATGCTGGCATATCGACCAGCGCATCACGCCGCTCGTTCCGGAGAAAGGATCCGTGGGGGCTTCCGGGGACCTGGCGCCATTGTCACACCTCTTTCTGCCGCTGATAGGATTAGGGGAAGTATGGTATAAAGGACAGCGGGTGCCGGCTGCACAAATGCTGCAGCAGGAAGGAAAGGCGCCGGTGGTATTGGGACCGAAGGAAGGGCTGGCACTGATCAACGGTACGCAGTTCATCCTCTCATTTGCCGTCAAGGCCGTGGAACGCCTCTACAACGCCCTGGAAATGGCGGACATCATCGGGGCCATGTCCCTCGAAGGGCTGATGGGCACCGCCAAACCCTTTGACCCGCGCCTGCATGCGATAAGGCCTTTTGCCGGCAACCAGCTGGTGGCCCACCGCCTGGATGCCCTGGTGCGCGGTTCGCAGATCATGGCGTCGCATGCGGATTGCGGAAGGGTGCAGGACCCTTACTCCCTGCGCTGCATGCCGCAGGTGCACGGCGCTTCCCGCACCGCGTGGAAACACCTGGAAGAACTGACCACCATCGAGCTGAATGCGGTGACCGACAACCCCATCATATTCAATGCGCACGATACCATCAGCGGCGGCAATTTTCACGGGCAGCCCATGGCCCTGCCGCTGGATTATGCTACCGTAGCGGCGGCAGAGCTGGGCAATATTGCGGATCGCCGCTGTTATATGATGATCGAAGGGCGCTACGGCCTGCCAAAGCTGCTGATCGAAGACGCCGGCCTGAACTCCGGTTTCATGATCCCGCAATACACCACCGCCGCGCTGGTGACGGAGAATAAAACACTTTGTTTCCCCGCCAGCGCAGATAGCGTGCCTACCTCCCTGGGGCAGGAAGACCATGTGTCCATGGGCTCCATCAGCGGCAGAAAACTCATGCAGGTGATCGGCAACCTGGAATACATTCTCGCCATTGAGCTGCTGTATGCCGCGCAGGCTATAGATTTCAGGCGCCCCCTGCAATCCGCGAAGATCATTGAAGCCTGTCACCATCACGTAAGGGAGAAAGTTTCTTTTGCGAAGAAGGACCGCATCTTTGCGGACGACATTTCAGCACTGCACCAGCTCATCACAGACAAATCACTCATTCATGTGGCGAATACCACCGCTGCACAACACCAGATCAATTTAAACGGACCATATGATGAACAATTCCGGCTTTCTTGATACCTATGCGGCGCACCCGCATTACAAGGCCCCCCGCGGCACACAGCTGCATGCCCGCTCCTGGCAGACGGAAGCCCCCCTGCGCATGCTGCTCAATAACCTGGACCATGAAGTGGCGGAGAACCCCGATGAACTGGTCGTGTACGGCGGCATCGGCCAGGCTGCCCGCAACCGGGAAGCCTTGCAGCAGATCATCCGCATCCTGCTGACGCTGGACGAAGAGCATTCGCTGCTGGTGCAGTCCGGCAAACCGGTGGGTATTGTGCGGACGCATCCCCAGGCGCCAAGGGTACTGCTGGCGAACAGCAACCTTGTACCCAAATGGGCTACCTGGGAGCATTTTAATGAATTGCGCGCCAAAGGGCTGATGATGTATGGACAGATGACGGCCGGCAGCTGGATCTATATCGGCACGCAGGGCATTCTGCAGGGCACTTACGAAACCTTTGTGGAATGCGGCCGGCAGCATTTCAATGGCGACCTGAAAGGCAGATTGCTGGTAACGGCTGGTCTCGGCGGGATGGGCGGCGCTCAGCCCCTCGCGGCCACCATGGCCGGCGCCGTTTTTATCGGCGCGGATGTAGACCCCGCCCGTATTCAGAAACGCATCGATACAAAGTATATCGACAGGATGACCCATTCCTACGAAGAAGCCATCCAATGGGCCAGGGAAGCGCAGGCCAGCGGAGAAGCGCTCTCCATCGGTCTCGTCAGCGATGCGGGCGACCTGCTGGAACGCCTGGCTAACGACAACATTGTACCGGATATCCTCACGGACCAGACTTCCGCCCATGATCCCGTGAACGGCTATGTGCCGCATGGCATGAGCCTGGAAGAAGCGGCGGCTCTTCGTACAACCGACCCCGTTAGCTACAAGCAGCGTTCCCTCAAAAGTATGGCGAGGCATGTGCATTATATGCTGGAACTGCAGCGCCGCGGCGCCGTTACCTTCGATTATGGCAACAACCTGCGGGAATTCGCGCGGGAAGGCGGCGAACCGGATGCGTTCAATTTCCCCGGATTCACACCCGCCTATATCCGCCCGCTCTTTTGCGAGGGCAAAGGTCCCTTCCGCTGGGTGGCGCTTTCCGGCGATCCAGAAGATATTTATACGACAGACCGCGCCCTCATGGAAGCGTTCCCCGATAACCAGCCTTTGCTCAACTGGCTGCAGAAAGCACAGGAGCGCGTGGCCTTCCAGGGATTACCTGCACGGATATGCTGGCTGGGCATGGGCGAACGGGAGAAAGCCGGACTGATATTCAATGAGCTGGTGCGGACCGGTAAGGTGAAAGCGCCCATCGTGATAGGGCGGGATCACCTGGACTGCGGTTCCGTGGCTTCTCCCAACCGGGAGACCGAAGCTATGAAAGACGGATCAGATGCTGTTTCCGACTGGACCCTCCTGAACCTGATGTCCAATACCGCGGGCGGTGCTACCTGGGTGTCTTTCCATCATGGCGGCGGTGTGGGCATGGGATATTCCCAGCATGCCGGTATGGTGGTGCTGGCAGATGGTACGGACCGTGCGGCGGCATGCCTGAAAAGAGTGTTGCACAATGATCCGGCACTGGGGATCTTTCGCCATGCTGATGCCGGTTATGAGCGTGCGCAGGAATGGTTGGAGCGTTTTGAATTGGGGTTTGATCTGGAATAAAATGACATTCCCTCTGACACTGGCGAAGCATAAAATGTACAGGTGAAATAGCGTTATCGGACTTGTTAGGATACAGGTGAAATAACATTCCATCTGTTCGCAATGTATAAAAATGAAGAGATGAGATGCAAATCCCATCAGACCCGTAGAAAAATAAATATGTACTGATGAAATACTATTCCATCAGACCCGTGAAAAAATAAATATGAACTGATGAGATGCAAATCCCATCTGACCCGTAAAAAATAAATATGTACAGATGAAACTCATTGGACCTTTCTCTCAAATCCTGCTCCTGCAGGAACTGCCGCTTAAAGGCGCTTTGAAGGATGAACAACTGACGGTCATCGAAGCGGGCGGCATATTACTGGAGGATGGCAAACAACCGGTTGCCGGCACATACACAACCCTGCAGGCAAAACATCCGGGCATTGCGCTGGAATGGATCGATGAACCGATGGTGCTGCTGCCGGGCTTTGTGGACTGCCATACGCACATCTGCCACGCCGGTACGCGCAGTCGTGACTACGCGATGCGCATTGCCGGAAAGTCTTACCTGGACATTGCCCGCGCCGGCGGAGGGATATGGGATTCCGTGATGAGAACACGCGAAGCCGAAGAAACTGCACTGGCTGCCCTGACCGTTGCCCGGGCGAACCGGCATCTGCGCAACGGCGTAACAACAATAGAAGTGAAAAGCGGGTACGGATTGAATATGGATGCAGAGCTGAAAATGCTGCGCGCCATCCGTCACGCCAGTCTGCATACACCAGCTTCGCTGATCCCTACCTGCCTGGCGGCGCACATGCAGCCAAAGGACTTTACAGGGCATAGCTACCTGCAATGGATACTCAACGAATTGCTGCCTCTTGTCCGGGAAGAACAGCTGGGCAACCGTGTGGACATCTTCATTGAAGAAACAGCCTTCTCCGCGGCTGCCGCAAAACCTTTTCTGCTGGCCGCCAAAGCCGCCGGTTTTCAGCTTACCGTGCATGCGGACCAGTTCAGCAGCGGAGGTTCCGCGGTGGCGGTGGAAACGGGGGCGTTGTCTGCAGACCACCTCGAAGCATCCACTCCCGAAGATATCCGGCGGCTGGCCAAATCCGATACGGTGGCGGTGGTGCTGCCCGGCGCTTCATTGGGGCTGGGAATGCCTTACGCTCCGGCGCGCCGCCTGCTGGATGCGGGAGCCTGCGTAGCCATTGCAAGCGACTGGAACCCCGGTTCCGCACCCATGGGAGAGCTGCTGATGCAGGCCGCCGTTATGAGCGCTGCGGAGAAGCTCTCCACAGCAGAGGTCTTTGCCGGGCTGACATTCCGGGCCGCAAAAGCATTGGGCATTACACCGGACCCCGCGGACATGCAGGCTTATCCCTGCGGCGATTACCGGGATATACTGTATTACCAGGGCAGCATGAAACCGGCAATGGTATGGAAAGCCGGCCACCTGATTGACATGAATGAGTGTTGATCGTCCGGCGGGAAAATGATCATTTAACCCTTTCTTTGCAATATGAACAACTGGCATGGACGTACAGACGGAACAACACCTGATGCCTTGCGCTGGCACCAGGTGGTACAGATCGCGCGGGAAACATTGCCCGTGCTGGAACTGGGCCGGAAAGGCATAGCCTTCCTGGGTTTTGCTTGCGATGAAGGCGTCCGCCGGAACAAAGGGCGGACAGGTGCGGCGGCTGGTCCGGATGCCCTGCGGAAGATGTGCGCAGGTTTTCCCGTGCATTTCGATGAACATTTGCTTGTTGACGCCGGTGATGTGATCTGCCCGCGCGGGGACCTGGAAGCCGCGCAGGAAGAGCTTTCCGGCAGGGTGGCGGGGATCATGGCGGCAGGGTATCTGCCGGTGATCTTCGGCGGCGGCCATGAAATTGCGTACGGCCATGAACGTGGTATCCGGCGCTTCATGCCGCCGGAACAACAGCTCGGCATCATCAATTTCGATGCGCATTTCGATCTGCGGGAGCCGGGGGAAGAAGGCGCCAGCTCCGGCACCGGGTTCTGGCAAATGGCACAGGACAGGCGGTCTGCCGGTATGCCCTTCCATTATCTCGCCCTGGGCATCCAGCAGCACAGCAATACCCGCCGGTTGTTCGATACCGCGGAAAAACTGGGCGCGGAATATCTGCCCGCCTCTCTCTTTCAACCCAAATATCACGATCAGCTCGTAGACGCTATACAGGCCTTTATAGGCCGGAATGACCGGATCTATCTCACCGTCTGCCTCGATGTGTTCGCCGCCTCATACGCCCCCGGCGTCAGCGCTACGGCTTACAACGGCCTTGTGCCGGATGCCCTCTTCCTCGACTGTTTCCGTACCGTGCTGCGCAGCGGAAAACTGGCCGGGGTAGACATTGCCGAACTTAATCCTTCGCTGGACATCGATAACCGCACCGCAAAACTTGCGGCATCACTGGTGTTCGAGACCGTGATGAACTATTTTACCTGGGAACGGCATTGAGGTTGCTCCCTCCGCCGCATAAAAACAACGCCACCGGCATTGACCGGTGTTTGAGAATGTCCCGAACTGTTTTACATTCGCAGGATGAAGATCGGTTTGATGTCTGATACACATGGATACCTGCACCCGCAGGTTTTTCGCTATTTCGAACAGGTAGACCAGGTCTGGCATGCCGGGGATATCGGCTCCGTGGAGCTGGCGGACCAGCTGGAAGCCTTCAAACCCTTCCGCGCCGTGTACGGGAACATCGACGGTCAGGATATCCGTATCCGTTACCCGGAACACAACCTCTTTATCTGCGAAGGCGTAAAGGTCTGGATGACCCACATCGGGGGATATCCTCCCAAATATACGCCCGCGCTCAAGCCTTACATCCGGGAGAAACGCCCCAAACTGTTTATCAGCGGGCATTCCCATATTTTGAAGATCGTGCCCGATCCGGCATTGGGTTTGCTACATATAAACCCGGGTGCCTGCGGCAAACAGGGTTGGCATAAAGTGAAGACACTGGTGCGCTTTGAATTGCTGAACGGGGAAATTAAAGGAATGGAAGTGATCGAATTGCCCGATTGATCCCTTGCACTGACACACCTGCAACTGTTATGATGATGCGAAACGCTGTTCTGCTGATTTTGATGTCCGTACTTGTTACCACAGCATCCGCACAATGGTACAAGACGGAAAATGATACTGCATACGTGGCCGATTACACGCGGGACCTGACCGTGCGCCTGTACGGCTCCCGAAAGTATAATTACTATGATCTGAAAGACAGCCGCCTGAAAAAAGAATTGCTGTATCGCCCGAATACCGGCACCAATCTGGGATTTGGCGTCAATTATAAGTTCGTGGGGCTGAACATCGGCATCAACTTTCCTTTTGTCAATGACCATAAAAGCGAGTTCGGCGATACGAAGTATATCGATCTGCAGGCGCATCTCTATCTCCGCAAGTTCGTGGTGGATTTCTATGGGCAGTATTATGAGGGGTATTACCAGGCGGAAAGGAAACCGAGGGCGTTCAACTCCGCACAACAGGGGCTGGTGGCCCTCCGGCCTGATCTGGAGAACGAGAGCCTGGGGCTGAGCGTACAGTATATTTTCAACGATGAGCGATTCTCTTACCGGGCCGCCTATCTGCAGAACGAATACCAGAAGCGAAGCGCCGGTTCCCTGATGGTGGGCGCGGAGGCATTTGCCTGGCAGATGCGGGCGGATTCAGCACTGATCCCGTCTGATTTTGGTCATCCCGGCTTTTTTGATAATGAACCGTTCTCCCGTACCGGCGCGGTGAGCCTGGCCGTGAATATCGGTTACGCGCATACGTTCGTGATCCTGAAACATTTTTTCATTACTGCTTCCCTGTCTGCCGCTGGTGGCATCAATCACTCCGGCTTTCGTTATGGGGACGGGCGGCCGCGAATGCGCGCTTTCGGCTGGCAGCTCAACAATACGGTACGCTTTGCCGCGGGGTACAACTCCCGGAGATGGTTTGCCGGCCTGCATTATGTGGATATAACAACGCGTGGGGCTTCTCCCGTTGCCGGTGCCCACCAGAACTTTGGCGCCGGGAATATGCGCTTCAGCGTGGCCCGGCGGTTCAGCCTGAAAAAGCCTTTGATCGGGAAGTTTTAAGCGTTTTATTTTGTTCGTGCCACATCACAGCATTTCTATTTCCCGCTCCATGTTTTCCCTTGCTTTCTTCTCATATTTTTCCCGGAAAGCAGCCGTTCTGTAAATGCCCGTCTGACCCAGAAAATGTTTCAATACCCGCCTTCTCCCTTTTTTATAGAAGTAAGCGGGATAAAGGGAGTATTCCTTCCTGATCTGTTGCGTGTAGGCGTTATAGAGAGCAGGGGAGGCGCCGAGGATATGGAGGTCAAAGTCCAGGAAATAATCCAGGTCCGGGTCAGCCAGCGGGTTCTGATGCCCGTGTGTAGCCATAATGAAGGCATGCACTTTTTGCTGTTTTTCTTTCGGGTAACCGATCTTTTTGAGGAACTGTAACGCTTCCTGCGCACTTTTTTCCTCATTATCATGCCGGGTGGCTTTATATACAAGGTCGTGATAATAGATCGCAAATAACAGGCTGTCGTTATCCACGATCAGGGGCGCATATTGTTGCTGAAGCGTAAGCAGGTCGCTAAGATGCCGGGTATTATGGTAATACCGGCCGGGAGCGCTATATTGCGCCAGTATCTTCTCCATTTCATCCGCGGCGGCGGATGGAGGGCTGCCGTGACGATCATTGAGCTGCAGCCAGTATTCCCTGATCTCGTCCATATGCATGGAGATTATTTTGCAAATAACGGGCCAGAGGGAATGCTTGTAATGGCGCAAAAAAGCCCCGTCCGGTATGGACGGGGCGTTATACATGGCTGTTAAAACGATGTTATTTTTTGCTGGCGAACTGGGCCCTGATCACGTTCAGCGCACCGCCTTGCCTGAACCACTCGATCTGTTGTTCATTGTAGGTGTGGTTTACCGTGAAGGTGTCCTGCGTACCGTTGCTGTGAGACAATACAACGGTCAGCGGCTTGCCGGGAACGAAGCTGGTGAGGCCGATGATGTCGATGGTGTCATCTTCCCGCACTTTATCGTAATCGTCCTTGTCGTTGAAGGTCAATGCCAGCATGCCCTGTTTTTTCAGGTTGGTTTCGTGGATACGGGCGAAGGATTTCACGAGTATGGCACGAACGCCCAGATGGCGGGGTTCCATGGCGGCGTGCTCACGGCTGGAGCCTTCGCCATAGTTCTCATCGCCTACCACAACGGAACCAACATTGGCGGCCTTATAGGCACGGGCGGTAGCGGGTACTGCGCCGTATTCGCCGGAAAGCTGGTTCTTTACGGAGTCTGTTTTATCATTGAACGCATTGATGGCGCCGATGAGCATGTTGTTGGAAATATTGTCCAGATGACCGCGGTACTTCAGCCAGGGGCCTGCCATGGAGATGTGGTCCGTAGTACATTTGCCTTTCGCTTTGATGAGGAGCTTCAGGCCTTTGAGGTCCGTTCCTTCCCAGGCTTTAAAAGGCGCCAGCAACTGAAGGCGTTCTGAAGTGGGGGATACGATCACCTCTACACCGCTGCCGTCTTCCGCAGGGGCCTGGTAACCGGCATCTTTCACCTCGAAGCCTTTCGGAGGCAGTTCAAAACCTGTGGGTTCATCCAGCATCACATCTTCTCCGTTCACGTTCTTCAGGGTATCCTTCAGCGGGTTGAAGGTAAGGTCCCCTGCAATGGCCAGCGCCGTTACGATCTCGGGAGAGGCAACAAAGGCGTGGGTGGAAGCAAGACCGTCGTTACGTTTCGCGAAGTTACGGTTGAAGGAAGTGATGATGGAGTTCTTGCGGTTGGGATCGTCTATATGACGTGCCCATTGACCGATACAGGGACCGCAGGCATTGGCCAGCACTACACCGCCGATCTGGTCGAAGGTATTCAGCAGGCCATCCCTTTCGATGGTATAACGAACCAGTTCGGAGCCGGGCGTGATCGTGAACTCGGAATGGACTTTCAGTTTTTTATCGATAGCCTGTTTGGCCAGGGAGGCGGAACGGCTGATATCTTCGTAGGAAGAGTTGGTGCAGGAACCGATCAGGGCTACTTCGAGCTTCTCGGGCCAGTTGTTTTCCTTCACCGCCTGCGCGAATTTGGAGATCGGCCAGGCCAGATCGGGTGTAAAGGGACCGTTTACATAAGGTTCCAGCTCGTCCAGATTGATCTCGATCACCTGGTCGTAGAACTTGTCCGGGCTGGCGTAAACCGCTTCATCCGGACGAAGATGCTCTCTTACGCCATCAGCCAGGTCCGCAACTTCTGTACGGCCGGTGATCTTCAGGTAATCGGACATTTTCTGGTCGTATGCAAATACAGAACAGGTAGCACCGATCTCGGCGCCCATGTTACAAATGGTGCCTTTACCGGTAGCGCTCATGCTGTCAGCGCCTTCGCCGAAATATTCCACGATGCAGCCCGTACCGCCTTTTACGGTGAGGATGCCGGCTACCCGCAGGATCACGTCCTTGGGAGAAGCCCATCCGCTCAGCTTGCCGCTCAGTTTCACACCGATGAGCTTGGGCATTTTCAGCTCCCATGCGAGACCTGCCATCACGTCCACAGCATCCGCACCGCCTACACCGATGGCGAGCATGCCCAGACCGCCGGCATTGGGCGTATGGGAGTCCGTACCGATCATCATGCCGCCGGGGAAAGCATAATTCTCCAGTACTACCTGGTGAATGATGCCTGCACCGGGTTTCCAGAAACCGATACCGTATTTGTCAGAAATAGAAGACAGAAAATCGTAAACTTCCTTGTTGGTGCTGATAGCTGTGGCCAGATCCTCTGCTGCGCCTGTTTTCGCCTGTATCAGGTGATCGCAGTGCACGGTGGAAGGCACCGCCACGGAGGCGCGCCCGCAGGTCATGAATTGCAATAATGCCATCTGGGCAGTGGCATCCTGCATGGCTACACGGTCCGGCGCAAACTCCACATAGGATTTGCCTCTCTCGAATGAAGATGTAGCAGGGGCATACAGGTGAGCATATAAGATCTTTTCAGCCAGTGTAAGCGGGCGACCTAACAACTTGCGGGTAGCTTCCACTTTACCCGGTAGTGCCGCATACAATTTTTTAATCATGTCAATATCAAACACCATGGAAATAAATAATTTAAGAGCGATTATACTAAAAATTGCACCGCGAAGTTAATCAATATCGATGAGTTTTTAAAGTTAAGGGTCGGTACGGTTGTTGTCTTTTGCCCGTTTTGGAATAACATTTGCTATTCTTGTAAGATTATAATAAATTTGATATATGAACCGGGGTGCCGAAGCCCGGTTTACCGACCCTTGAAAAGACAAATATCGACTGATGAACAAGATCAAGGACTTTGTTGAATGGAAGGCATTTGGCGTGTGCGCAGCTTTGGGCAACAAACTGGGCATTGCTACTTCCCGCATTCGTATTTTCTTCATTTATGCGACCTTTCTGACCATGGGTTCCCCGCTCATTGTTTATATGATCCTGGCTTTCTGGATGAACATCAAGCATTATATCACGAATGCCCGCAGAAATCCATTGCGTTATCTCTGATTTTTTTTTTACTGCCGTTAAACTTCCCGCTCCGGTAACCATCTAACCGGTAACCATAACTTTAATTATATGTTGAGAAACTTAATGACGGGCTTCCTGCTGCTTGCAGGTTCCGTGTACCTGACTGCATGTGACAAGAACGAGTCTGCACAAAACGAATCCGCGCAATTGCAGATCGCATTGACAGATGATCCGGGGGACTATAAGGAGGTCTGGATCGATGTAAAGGAGATCCGCATTAACATGACCGGTCAGGATGATGCGGGATGGACCACATTGGCGGGCGTAAACACAGGCGCCTACAACCTGCTGGACCTGGTGAATGACAAAGACACCGTGCTGGTAGACGCTGTTATCCCCACCGGCACCATCAGCCAGATCAGGCTGGTATTGGGGGACAATAACTTCATCATTACCAACAACGGGGAAAAACTGATGCTGCAAACCCCCAGCGCCCAGCAATCCGGCCTGAAGCTGAATATCCATCAGGCGGTAACAGGCGGCATCATTAACAAATTGACCCTGGATTTTGACGTGGCCAAATCCATTGTGGAGACCGGCAGCGGCAAATACATCCTCAAACCCGTGATCCGTACCATACTGGAAGCTGTGGGCGGTAATATCAAAGGAGTGGTGTTACCGGACAGTGTGCAAACCGCCCGTATTGGCGATCGACGGTATGGATACCGTGGCCAGTACCTACAGTGCGGCAGGGGAATACCTGATCCGTGGTGTGGACGCAGGCACATATGCCCTGCATTTTATCCCTACCGACACTACGCTGGAGTCTTTTGTACAACCGGGTGTTGTGGTAAATCTTGGGCAAGTGACGGTAGCGGATACCGTTCAACTGGTCAAAAAATAAAGGTTTTCGAGAACGGAGAATGCCGCGGTTCCCTTACAGGGCCGTGGCTTTTCCATTTTGTACCCGTGCCTGATGAACCCTTTAATGCAGGATGGTACAACTTCATCCTGGCAGGAGGTTACGTTCGACCGGCGTTATGAAGCCCTTTTTATTCAAGATGATACAACGTCATTCCCTGGTAATGGTTCTGGAGTTGATGCACCATGATGTTGTTGGGAATATCCCCGCGTTTCATCGCGGTAATGCAGCACGATGTGGTTGTCTGACAAGAGTACGGTGAACGGGCCGCGTACCCAGGCTTCGCCATTCCCGTTAATGGGCGGTTCATCTGTTTTTTTGAATTTCAGTTTGACAAGCTGCTCCGCAGTCAGCGGAATGGGGAAAAGATCTTCTGCGGTGTACCAGTTTTCCTGCTCTTCGTGGGTCAGTACGCAAACCTGCCTGGTCTCGTGGTCAACCTGCAGTATTTTGCCGTCGAGCATCTGTTCTTCATACTTCGCGATCACCATATCACCGACCTTTAATTCTGAAAAATTAATCATGGTGCCTTGTTTAGTTGGGTATGAATTTAACGAAAAAAAGGCAGAACCGGATGAGGTGCTGCCTTGAATATCATGGTGGCTCGGCCGCCGTGCCTGCAGCGGGGCAAATCCCGGCCGCGGCTTTCCTGCGGACATGTTTGACTAAAGCGCGGGGCTCTTCACATGCACCGCTTCCCGGATGCGTACCAGCTCTTCCAGTAAAGGCTCCAGCAGATCCAGCCGGAGCATGTTGGCCCCGTCTGATTTGGCTTTGGAGGGTTCAGGATGCGTTTCGATGAAAAGACCGTCTGCCCCGGTTGCGATCGCTGCCTTTGCAATGGTGCCGATCATTTTGGGATTGCCGCCGGTAACGCCGCTGGTCTGGTTAGGTTGCTGAAGGGAATGTGTACAGTCCATGACCACGGGTACACCATGCCCTTTCATGATGGGGATGTTGCGGTAATCCACCACCAGGTCCTGATACCCGAAAGTAGTGCCTCTTTCCGTGAGCATGATATGTTTGTTGCCCGCCTGTTCGATCTTCTCCACGGCAAATTTCATGGCCTCACCGCTGACGAATTGCCCTTTTTTTACATTCACGAATTTGCCGGTATCGGCGGCGGCCAGCAGAATATCCGTCTGGCGGCAGAGGAATGCGGGGATCTGCAATACGTCTACAAAAGCTGCGGCCATGGCAGCTTCAGCGGCGGAGTGAATATCGGAAGTCACCGGCAGATTGAACTGCTGGCCCACCTTTTGCAGGAGGTCCAGCCCTTCAACATCACCTATCCCGGTAAAGGAATTGATGCTGGTACGGTTTGCCTTGCGATAGGAGGCCTTGAACACGTAAGGGATATTGAGGCGTTTGCAGATAGCGGACACTTTTTCAGCTATACCCATTACCAGGTCTTCATCTTCTATTACACAAGGTCCGGCTATCAGGAAGAAGTTTTCAGGATTATATTGTTCTTTGAACAGTGCTTTTAATGTTTTCATTTTGTCTTTTGTTATTGGTCAAATGTAACCTTGCGGCGCCACCCGAAAAGTGTCGGTTTACCGGTTTTCTGGCGCAAAATTAGGCTTATTTCCCGATATGCACTTTCTCATCCGGCTGATAATTCTGCAACGATCTCTCAACATATCCCGCACCTGATTGTAATTGTATTGTCATTGTTTATCAGCACAACCCGCCTGATATAACAAGGGAAACCTAAATTTGGCAACAATTCCAAACGGCTGTATGAAGAAAGACAAGATATTGGTCATCGGCGCCTGCGGGCAGATAGGGGTGGAGCTTACGCTTGCCCTGCGAAAGATGTATGGCGACAATAATGTGGTGGCTTCCGATCTGCGTGAGGAGCACGACCTGCTCAAGGGCAGCGGCCCCTACGTTTCGCTGGACGTGATGAACAAGGAAATGCTGCATGTGCTGGTGATCCGTCACAATATTACCCAGGTGTACCTGCTGGCTGCCATTCTTTCCGCTACCGGCGAAAAGAACCCGCTGCTGGCCTGGCATATCAATATGCAGAGCCTGCTCAACGTTATGGATATTGCCAAGGAAGAGGGGCTGGACAAGGTGTACTGGCCCAGTTCCATCGCCGTATTCGGCCCGGATTCCCCGAAAGAATCCACTCCCCAGCACACGATTATCGAACCAACGACCATTTATGGCATCAGCAAATTTGCCGGAGAGCGCTGGTGCGAATACTATAATCACCGTTATGGCGTAGATGTGCGCAGCCTCCGCTATCCCGGCCTGATCAGCTATAAATCCGCCCCGGGCGGCGGTACAACGGACTATGCCGTAGAGATCTATCACGATGCGCTGGATGAAGGCAATTACAAGTGTTTCCTGACAGAAGACACCTATCTGCCCATGATGTACATGCCCGATGCCATCCGCGCTACCATTGAACTGATGGAGGCGGACAATGCAAAGATCAGCGTACGTTCAGGCTACAACCTTTCCGGTATGAGCTTTTCCCCGAAGGAAATTGCCGCAGCCATTCACAAACGCCTGCCTGATTTTACCATCAGCTATGAACCGGATTACCGCCAGCAGATCGCGGACGGCTGGCCCAAGAGCATTGACGACAGCCTGGCTGCGAAAGACTGGGGCTGGAAGCCGGAGTTCGACCTGGAGAAGATGACGGACGATATGCTGAAGAACCTGAAACAACAGAAGGGAATGCAGTAAGCATGTTTGCCTGCCGGGCGCCGCAGCAACATCCGGCGGCAGTTAAAATATATTGCGGGTAAATCGCACACAAAAATATTTCGCAAGCAGAAAGCAGCAGCAGATGAAAAATGAAAGCCGGAAGCAATTGGCCTCCGGCTTTTCTATTATTGTCTCATGTCGTTGTCTTATTCTACAAACCCCTGTCTCATGTCGTTGTCTTATTCTACAAACCCCACCGCTACGGTAGCATTGCTGAATTCATCCACGAGAATGAAGGTGCCGTTTGCGGGATTGGCGGGGTAGGCATCGGCAAATACCGGCTGGGCAGTCTTTAACGTGATCCTGCCGATATCGTTCAGCCCCATTTCCTGCTTTTCTTCTATCCGGTTGTTCGTCACCTCTACTACATGGTGGAGCTGCTGCACTTTGGCTTTGATGCGGGTAGGGCCGTGCTGCAGCAGGTAGGTTTTGCCGGCCGTCAGCTTTTGCTGGTCCATCCAGCAGATATTGGCATGCAGCTCTTTTCTGCCTTCCGGAATATTGTCCGGCGTTACGAGCAGGTTTCCCCTGCTGATATCAATTTCATCTTCCAGTGTGATCACTACGCTTTCATTGGCATGCGCGGCATCCAGCTGTGTGTCGAATTTCTCTATGCTCTTGATCCTGCTGCGCTGGCCGTTCGGGAGGGAAACGATCTCTTTGCCCACATGGAAGCTGCCGCTGGCCACTTTGCCGGCGAATCCGCGGAAGTCGTGATGCTGGTCCGTTTTCGGGCGGATCACGTATTGCACCGGGAATCTTGCGGGATGCTGGCGGTCATTCGGGTCAAAAGTAATGGACTCGAGGTATTCCAGCAGCGGCTGCGATTGGTACCAGCCGATCTTCTCCGTTCTGGTCACCACATTTTCACCATAAAGGGAGGAGATGGGAATGAATTTCACTTCCTTGTGCTCATAATGCGAGCCTTTCAGCAATTGCTGGAAGTCCTCCACGATCTGGTTAAAACGGGCTTCGTCGTATTCCACCAGGTCCATTTTATTGATACATACCACCAGGTGCGGAATGCGCAGCATGCAGGCGATGAAGAAGTGACGGTAGGTTTGTTCCACGATCCCTTTCCTGGCGTCGATGAGGATGAGGGATACCTGTGCGGTGGATGCGCCGGTCACCATGTTACGGGTGTATTCGAAGTGGCCGGGCGTATCTGCGATAATGTATTTGCGGTTGGGTGTGGAAAAGTAGATGTGCGCCACATCAATGGTGATGCCCTGTTCGCGTTCGGCAATGAGGCCGTCCGTCAGCAGGGAGAGGTCGGTGAAGTCGAGCCCCTTGCGTTTGCTGGCGGCCTGCAGCGCTTCCATCTTGTCCTGCGTAATGGATTTGGTATCAAACAGCAATCGCCCGATGAGGGTGCTTTTGCCATCATCAACACTGCCGGAGGTGGTTATACGTAAAACATCCATGTTGTAATTCGGTTCGTAGTTTAAAAATATCCTGCCTGCTTGCGCTTTTCCATGGCAGCTTCCGAGCGTTTGTCGTCAATGCGGGCGCCTCTTTCGGAGATCTTTGCCGCGAGTATTTCGGTGATGATGTCTTCCAGCTTGTCCGCTTCCGAAAGTACGGCGGCGGTACAGGTCATATCGCCAACGGTGCGGAAACGCACTTTGCTGCGGAAGGGCACTTCGTCTTCAGAGGTGTTGAGGAAGGGGGAATAAGGCCAGTACATGCCGTCCCTTTCAATGATCTCCCGTTCATGGGAGAAATAGATGGAAGGTATCTGCAGTTCTTCTTCGCGGATATAATTCCATACATCCAGCTCCGTCCAGTTGGAGATGGGGAATACCCTCACGTTCTCACCGATATTGATCTTGCCGTTGAGCATGTCGAACAGCTCGGGGCGTTGTATCTTGGCGTTCCACTGTCCGAATTCATCGCGTACGGAGAATATTCTTTCCTTGGCGCGGGCCTTTTCTTCATCGCGGCGGGCGCCGCCGATGCAGGCATCGAATTTCAGTTCTTCAATGGCATCGAGCAGCGTGATGGTCTGCAGGGCGTTGCGGCTGGCATATTTGCCGGTCTCCTCTTTTGCTTTTCCCTGGTTGATGCTGTCCTGCACATTGCGTACGATCAGTTCAAGGCCGAGGGATTCCACCAGCCAGTCCCGGAACTCGATGGTTTCGGGGAAGTTATGCCCGGTGTCCACATGCAGCAGGGGAAAAGGTATCTTCCCCGGGTAAAAGGCTTTCTGGGCCAG
This sequence comes from Chitinophaga sp. XS-30, assembly GCF_008086345.1. Taxonomy (NCBI): domain Bacteria; kingdom Pseudomonadati; phylum Bacteroidota; class Chitinophagia; order Chitinophagales; family Chitinophagaceae; genus Chitinophaga; species Chitinophaga sp. XS-30. The sequence continues at coordinate 2,392,242 of NZ_CP043006.1, forward strand.
GCGTACCAGGGTAATAGAATCTTTGCCACCTGAGAAGAGGATGGCCGGCCGTTCGAACTGGGCGGCTGTTTCCCGGAGGATGTAAATTGCCTCATCTTCCAAAGCCCGCGGAAATTGCCATTGAATACTACTCATATAACGATGTTAAACTTGATCAACTACTATGTAAACCACACTCTTTTTGGGAAGTTTCCCACCACCAGCGTCCGGCGCGTGGGTGTTCTCCCGGTTCAATGGCGCGTGTACAGGGTGCGCAGCCTATGCTGACAAAACCTTTGTCGTGCAGCTTGTTATAAGGCACGTTGTTTTGCTGCAGATAAGCGAGCATTTCTTCGTACGTCCAGTGTATCAGCGGGTTGTATTTATACAGGCCCCGGCCTTCGTCCCATTCCAGCGCCGGCATATCGTGCCGGTTCTCGCTTTGTTCGGCACGCAGGCCGGTGATCCATACTTTCGTGTTTTGCAGCGCCCTTTCCAGGGGCACTACCTTGCGGATATAGCAGCACTCCTTGCGGTTTTCCACGGAATCGTAGAAGCTGTTCATGCCTTTCTCCCTGATGAGCGTTTCCACGGCAGCCGTTTCCGGAAAATATATCTCGAAAGGCTGTTTGTAACGCGCGCGGGTGAGGTCCATCAGATCATACGTTTCCTGGAAGAGACGGCCGGTATCCAGTGTGAATACCCTTACCGGCAATGCATTGCGCCAGATGATATCTGCAAGCACCTGGTCTTCCTGGCCAAATGAGGTGGAAAAAGCCACTTCCCCCGGAAACTTTTCCGCCAGTATGCGTATTCCTGCCGCTATGTCCTGCTGTTGGGCAATGAGCCCTGCTAAGTCGTTCATAATGCTTCCTGCTACCGTGAGCAAAAATACATAAATCCTATAAAAAAGATAGACTAATTGTTTTATTGGCTAAAAAAAGTGGACGGTAGCGGCAAAAAGAAGCCCCGGGAAATGCCCGGGGCGCTCGTCAACTTTCATGGGGAACGTGCTGATTGTCAGCGTTTCTGATACTGAGATATGTTTGTTCAGGGTGATGTGCCCCGCAGCTGCCGTATAGCCACAGCAACTGCGGGAACAGGTATAGGAATATCAGTAACAAATTGAAAAACAAAAGTTTATGGGGAGAAGAACAGGATGTATGACAAAGGTAGCGGGGGATAAGCGGTAGCGCAATACCTAGAATTGAGTATTTTTTGGGGTGTAAGAGGGCCTGAAGCAATGATCCTTAAACCCACCGGGCGGAATAAGCCGGCGGTGACCTTTGCAGCCCGGGGGAGGGTCATTGCATAAAAAAAGGGAAAGACTAACATGCCTTTCCCTGCTTATAACCCATTGTAAATATTTATCGTTCCCTGGTGAGGATATCTTTTAATGATTTGTTTTCCAGCAGTTTGAGCGTAGCATCCCTGACTTTGCTCATCACTTCGTGCAAGCCGCAGATGGCTTCATCCTTGCAGTTCTCGCAGCGCTCGTAATAGTTGAGGCTGACGCAGGGCAGGAGGGCGATGGCGCCATCGAGCAGGCGGATGATCCGTGCCAGCGCGATCTCTTTTGGTGCGCGCAACAGGTAATAGCCGCCGCCTTTCCCCTTTTTGCTGCCCAGGATACCGGCATTTTTCAGTTCCAGCAGGATATTCTCCAGAAACTTGATCGAAATTTTCTTTTCGTTCGCTATTTCCGAGATCAATATAGGTCCTTTGTCAACATTCTCGGCCAGATATATCAATGCGTGGAACGCATATTGTGTTTTTTTTGACAGCATATTGATGAATAGATCGGTAAAGATTGCACTCCCTGGGCACAAATATAACAAAATCCGTTCTACAGGCTCAGTACATCTTTCATGGTAAAGATGCCTTTTTTGCCTTTGAGCCACTCTGCTGCGGTTACGGCGCCTGCGGCGAAACCTTCGCGGGAGTGAGCGGTATGGGTGATGGTGATATCGTCGATAGATGAGCTGTAGTGGATGGTATGGGTGCCGGGTGCGGGATCTTCCCGTTTGGACACGATGCCCAGCATGCCGGGGTCCTTTGTTTCCGTGTTCACCCAGCCGGTTTTGGCCGGCAGCTTTTCCAGGATCTGCTCTGCCAGGGTGATGGCGGTGCCGCTGGGCGCGTCTTTCTTCTGGGTATGATGGATCTCCTCCATGCTCGCGTTATAGGCTTTCTGGGGGGCCATCAGCTCGGCCAGGCGGCGGTTCAGCTCAAAAAAGATGTTCACACCGATGCTGAAATTGCTGGCGTAGAGGAAGGCCTGGTGCTTTTCAAGGCATATGGCCTTCACTTCCGGCAGTTTTTCCAGCCAGCCTGTGGTGCCGCATACTAAAGGCACATTGGCATCGAAACACTTCAGTATGTTGGAAAAAGCCGTTTCCGGCGTGGTAAATTCAATGGCCACATCGGCCTGTGACAGGTGTTCTTTTTCCAGCAGATGGCTGCTGTTGATGTCTATCCGGTGAACGATCTCGTGTCCGCGGCTTTGGGCTATGGCTTCTATCGCCTTTCCCATTTTGCCGTATCCGATTAATGCTATTTTCATAATATTCTGGTATCTGGAATGCGGTATGATCTATCTGAAAACCAATCCCTTCCTGTTTTTCCTGTCAGGTGAGAGGGATATATTGATGCCGATGCCGATGGCGCGGTTGTCTATTACTTTCGGTGAGATACGGATGCTGAGATCATCGCTCATGTCAAACTGCCGGAGGTGCCCGAACACGGTGGCATCCACAATATTCAGCGCATAAGCCGCCACGAAAACCAGCACGGAATAGTCCACATACTGCCGGTATGCATCCCGCAGGTATTTCAGGTTTGCATCGCTGTACTGGGGATATTGATCGATATAATCCGGATTGCTGGCATTGGCGACCCTTACGCGGTAGGCGTTGCGGAATTCGGTGAAATTGTCCATATTCCAGATGAAAACGCCGGTGCTGATACCGAGTGCGGCATATACCAGCGGCACTTTCCAGTACTGGCGGTTGTACACCTGGCCGAGGCCGGGCAGTACGGCGGAGTAAAATGCGGCTTTACGGGGACTGTGTTTGTCTTTATAACTGAGCACCAGGGAATCCGCGGTTATGGTCACTGGCGGGGTATCGCGCGCGGCAGCTGCGTTCCGGCGTTGCAGGGAATCCACGATCAGCCGGTTAGTGCCTGTTGTGTCCTGTGCATGGCTTGTAAGGGCGGGTAACAAGAGCAGGCACAACAGGATGTAAAGCGCGTACCCTGTCTTATTTTTCACCGTATAATGATAATTTTTCCAGGATACTGTCCAGCTCCTCATCGGAGTAAAACTCGATATTGATGCTGCCTTTCCCGTTCTTGCTCCTGTCCAGATGCACTTTTGTGGAAAAGTGGGTGGACAGGTTGTCCTGAATTTTCTGGTAAGCCGGGGGGAGTGAGCTTTTTACCGGTTTCTTGACGTTCCCTTTCTCAATATGGTTCACTTTCCTGACCAGTTCTTCGGTCTGGCGTACGGAAAGGCCGTTTTTCATGATCTCGCCGAAGATATAAAGCTGTTTCTCGACATTCTCCACGGCAATGAGGGTACGGGCATGGCCCATGCTCAGCTTGGCGTTGCGTACGGCCACCTGGATGTCCGGCGGCAGTTTCAGCAGGCGGATGTAGTTGGTAACGGTGCTGCGTTCTTTGCCCATGCGCTCGGCTACCTGTTCCTGGGTGAGGCTGACCTCTTCCATCAGGCGTTTGTAGCTCAGGCCGATCTCTATGGCATTCAGGTTTTCCCTTTGCAGGTTCTCCAGCAGGGCCAGCTCCAGCAATTCCTGGTCGTTAGCCTGCCTCACATATGCGGGAATATCCTTTAAACCGGCCATTTTGCTGGCGCGGAAACGGCGTTCACCGGCGATCAGCTGGTATTTTTTGCCGAGGCGCGAAACGGTTACCGGTTGAATGATATCGTGCAGTTTGATGGATTGACTCAGTTCCTGTAAAGCCTGTTCATCAAAATCCCGGCGCGGCTGCTTGGGATTGATCGTTATCAGGTCCAGCGGGATTCGCTCAATACCGGTAGCCTGCGCCACCACCTGTTCGCCCAGTGCGCTGGTAGTCTGCTTCAGGTCTGTATCGATGTTCTGTAACAGCGAGCGGATCCCTTTCCCCAACGCTTCTTTCTTACTCGGATTGGTCATCGTTTATTGCTAGGATTTTATCTTCTGTTTTGATCTTCGTAAAGTTATGCTTTTGCAGTATTTCCTTGGCCAGGTTCAGATAGTTGATGGCCCCGGTGCTCATGGCATCGTACATGATCACGGACTTCCCGAAGCTGGGGGCTTCGCCCAGTTTGGTATTACGGTGGATGATGGTGTTGAATACGCTTTCCTCGAAATGCTGTTTCACTTCATCCACCACCTGGTTGCTGAGGCGGAGGCGGCCATCATACATGGTCATCAGAATGCCTTCGATCTCCAGCTCCGTATTGAGCCTGCTTTGTACGATCTTGATGGTATTGAGCAGTTTACCAAGACCTTCCAGCGCAAAGAATTCGCACTGCACGGGAATGATCACTGAATTGGACGCCACGAGCGCATTCACCGTGATCAGGCCCAGGGAGGGGGAGCAGTCTACGATCACGAAATCATAATCGGCATGAATGCTGTCGATCACCTGTTTCATCACTCTTTCCCGGTTGGGATGGTTGATCAGTTCCAGTTCAGCCCCTACCAGGTCGATATGTGAGGGTAATACTTTCAGGTTGGGGGTATCGGACTCGAGCACAACGTCCCGGGCCTGTACATCGTTCACCATACAGTCGTACAGGCTTTGCTGCACATTGCGCAGGTCAAAGCCGAGACCGGTGGTGCTGTTTGCCTGAGGGTCAGCATCTACGAGCAATGTTTTGTATTCCAGTACTGCCAGGCTGCTGGCCAGGTTAATAGCGCTGGTGGTCTTGCCCACGCCCCCTTTCTGATTGGCGATTGCGATAATTCTTGCCATTGTTCTGTCTTGAATTCCAGGTTTAATAGGATAATAGGATCAAATTTCGATGCTTTCCCCGATGGCAGGGAGCAGCAGGTTCAGACCGGCTGCCTCGAACTTGCGGATGGCATCTTCTTTATCTATCTTGATAAAGCCGAAGGTATCGTAATGTACGCCTACGATCCGGCTGCATTGAATAAATTCCGCTGCTATAATGGCGTCTTCCACCCCCATGGTAAAGTTATCCCCGATCGGCAAAATGGCAAAGTCCAGCTTCGCCCAGCGCGGCACCAGCTCCATATCGAATGTCAGTGCCGTGTCGCCGCTATAATAGAAATTCCCGTTCTCCGTTGTGAATATGAACCCCAGGGGATTGCCGCCGTAGCTGCCATCCGGCAGTCCGCTGGAATGGTGTGCCACCACACATTTTACCGTTCCGAAATCAAAAGCCCATTTCCCCCCGGTGTTCATGGGGTGTACATTGGAAATGCCCTGTTTGGATACCCATTCCGTCAACTCAAATGCACCAACCACTTTCGCACCGGTACGCTGCGCCAGCGCTACCAGATCCCCCACATGGTCCTGATGCCCGTGGGATACAAAAATATAATCAGCCTCAATACGATCTACATCTATCGCACGGGCCAGTTCGTTGTGGGTTATGAATGGGTCAAAAACGATTTTTTTACCCTTGATCTCCACTGCGAAGCTGGAATGGCCGTAATAGGTGAATTTCATATTGTAATTATCTATTATAATGACCTAATCGGACAAAAATACAACGAATCAATAACAAATGGGGCTTGCCCCAAATTTATTTATTCACACCACATCCGTGGGGAAAAGTAGGGTTTTTTCCGCATGGATTGCAATTTTTTGGTCACATCATCGTCTACATAACCAAACAGCAGATACCATCCGCCTGCTTTGTGGTAATTTTGCTGTTTGCCGATTAGAAACCATTGAGTTCAAATAATTTATGAGATCTACATCCTTTCTTCTCTTCTTTGCTATCCTGCTGGTCCTGATAGATATCTATGTTTTTGTAGCCGTCCGTACCCTCATGCAGCACGCATCCCCGCGCTGGAAAATACCGGTATTCAGCCTGTACTGGCTGGTATCCGTCCTGATGGTATTGTCACTACTGTTCTTCCGGCGTTTGCCCGGCGAGAATTTCATGGCTTTCCGGAGTTATTTCATGGCGGTGGCGCTGGGCATCTTTTTCGCGAAGGTGGTAGTAGTGCTCTTCATGCTGGCGGATGACGGCCGCAGGGCGGTGATGTGGATCGTGGAAAAGTTCCGCTCTGCTCCGGCAGTGGCCGCGGCGGTGGTGGAAGGCAACAAGGAGGTGGAAGGGATCACCCGCTCCCAGTTCCTGATGAAGTCCGGCCTGCTGGCCGGCGGCACGGTGTTGGGGACGCTGCTTTACGGGTTCTCCAACAAATATAATTATCATGTCCGCAAACTGCGCCTCCATTATCCCAATCTTCCGGAGTCTTTCCGGGGTATGAAGCTGGTGCAGATATCAGATATCCATTCCGGCAGTTTTGCCAACAAGACCGCCGTGATGCGCGGCGTGGAACTGATCCGTGCGCAGAAACCGGACCTGGTGGTATTCACGGGCGATCTGGTGAACGACCGGGCCAGGGAAATGGAGGATTATATCGAGGTATTTAACAAGATCGATGCCCCCATGGGCGTTTATTCCACATTGGGCAATCACGACTATGGCGATTATTACAACTGGCCGGATTATGATGAGAACCGCCACAGTCCGCTTAAAGTAGAGAACCTGGAACGGCTCAAGGACATTCACCGGGAAATGGGCTGGCGCCTGCTGATGAATGAAAATGTGACCCTGGAACGTAATAACGAGAAAATTGCCCTCATCGGCGTGGAGAACTGGAGCCAGAACCCCCGTTTCCCGCGGAAAGGAGACCTGGCGGCGGCGCATGCAGGTACTGCCGGCATCCCCTTCAAAATACTGCTGTCCCACGATCCCACGCATTGGGACGGGCAGGTGCGCAGCGCTTACCCGGATATCGATCTGATGCTGGCCGGCCATACGCACGGTATGCAATTCGGTGTGGAAATTCCTTTCTTCAAATGGAGCCCGGCCCAGTACATCTACAAGCAATGGGCAGGCCTTTACGAAGCCGGTGCGCAGAAGCTGTATGTCAACCGGGGCTATGGTTTCCTCGGTTACCCGGGCCGCGTTGGCATCATGCCGGAGATCACCGTGATAGAACTGGCATAGGCAAAATTACCTTATCTTGGTGCTGCCGTTATGCGATACCATATCATTCTGATCATCCTCATCCTTTCTGTACAGCAGGCCGCAGGGCAAAGCCTGGCCGAACTGGAGCGCCAGCTGGATTCGCTGCTCGGACGGCGTGCCAGAAGCGAGGTGACTTTCTCCCTGGGATACGGCAATAATCCGGCTTATGGCAGCAAATCCACGGACCCCTTCAGGCCCCTGACCATGAAGCCTTTCCTGTCCCCCGGAATTTCCTATAACCACAAAAGCGGGCTGTTCGCTTCCGTGTACGGGTATTATCTTTTTAACGCCAGCTATGATCCCTGGTTCGAGACGGACCTGAATATCGGGTACGATTACACGAAAAGCCGTCGCCTGATGACCGGTATCTCCTACACCCGCTACTTTTACCGCGATTCTTCAGACGTGCCGCCAACCCCCATACGGAACGAATTGTTTGCTTATTTCATTTACCGGAAATGGTGGCTGGAACCGGGCATCAGCCTGGATCTGGGCTGGGGCAAACTCCGGCAGCGCAGCGATCCCCAGGCGGAACGCACGGTAAGCGGCAGCGATTTTAATGTTATCGCAGACCTGCGGCATACCTTCATTTATATGGACCTCCTGAAGAATGACGATGCCCTGCTGATCATGCCGGTATTTTCCTTTACCGCCGGTACGGCCAATTATTACAGCAACCTCAAAAGCTTTCAGTATGTATCCCGCTCCAAACTTATCCAGAACAGGGGTAAGGGCAAAAGAGGCCGCGGCCAGCCGATACAGGAGCTGGAAGAAATTGTGAGCGACAATACGGGTTTCCAGCCACGCGCGCTGGATGTGAGCATGCGGGTATCCTATATGCTTGGAAAGTTCGCCGTTTCCCCCTCTTATACATTATTCCGGCTGCTACAGGGGGAAGACAGCGTCCTCACCGGTTATTTTACCGCCAGCGTCAGCCTAACGCTTTAATACTGAACCCGCCAGCACGCTTTTTTAACTATTTAGCATGGATTTTGCATGCCTGATAGGGGTCGGGATGTTTCCCGGCGTCATAGAAGTGAACCCTTTGAAGCATAAACACTTAAACACATCAATATGAAAAAACTGTTTTTCGCACTGGCAGTCCTGACTGTCGCCACCGTATCCACAGCAAGTGCCCAGAAATTATTACGTTTCGGTATCAAGGGAGGCGCCAACCTTGGTAAACTGGACGGTACAGGTTATGATGAAGCATTCAAGCTGGGATACCACCTTGGCGGCTTCGCGCAGATCAACCTGACGAAGGGTTTCGGCATACAGCCGGAGCTCGTGTTCTCGTCCACAAATACCGAAGTGAAGAATACCTCGGAGTTTGAGGATGTGTACGATTTTGATAACATCAAGGAAACAAAGCCCAAGCTGAATTATCTGAGCATCCCGATACTGGCGAACATCGATCTTGGTTCCCCGCGTTTCAAACTGCAGGTAGGCCCGCAGTTCAGCATTATGACCAGCAAGAAAGAGAATGTATTTGAAGAGGGAAGAGCGGCTTTCAAGAGCGGAGATTTTTCAGCAGTTGGCGGCCTGTGGCTGCAGCTGCCCATTGTTAATATCAGCGCCAGGTATATTATCGGATTATCTGATGTCAATGACGTGAACTTAAGTACGGCCACTTCTCCTGAAAAATGGAAGAACCAGGCCATTCAGTTAGGAGTAGGTATTACGTTATAAAAGAATGTAGACCTACACTGTTAACGGAGGGCGTCCATCAGGATGCCCTCTTTTTTTGCGTCGAACAACATCAGCCCTTTTTTGTTCTCGGTTATAAATATTACCTTTTGATCATGGCATTATAGTTGACTATATAGCATTACTATTAAATTGGGGGCATTACTCAGGAAATTCCTGCCATATTGTCCCCGGACTTAAAACTGACAGATGAACACATTTTTTTTAGGCAATTCGGAAGACGAGATGGAATTTATGCCGATTATCCCTTTGAATGAAGATGGCGAAGGTCAGGAGGAAGACAAGTTACCGGAGGAATTGGCGCTATTGCCGTTACGAAATACAGTGCTGTTTCCCGGGGTAGTATTACCCATCACCGTGGGGCGGGACAAATCCATAAAGGCGGTAAATGATGCGTACCGGACTGACAAAATGATTGGTGTGGTCGCGCAAAAAGACAGTAACGTAGAGGAACCGGCTGTTGCGGACCTGACCAATGTGGGTACGATCGCCCGTATTGTTAAGCTGATCAAGATGCCGGACGGGGGAACGACCATCATCATCCAGGGCCGTAAACGCTTCAGGATCGCCTCCATCCTCACGGAAGATCCTTATTTCAAGGCCAGTTACGAATTGCTGGAGGAAGAAATGGAGGAGAACGATTCGGAGCTGGACGCCTATGTATCTTCCATCAAGGACCTGGCCAGCCAGATCATCCAGCTTTCTCCCAATATCCCTTCGGAAGCCAATATCATCCTGAAGAATATCGAGAATGCCACTTTCCTCATTCACTTCGTTTCTTCCAATCTCAACAGTGAGCTGAAAGACAAGCAGTTGCTGCTGGAGACCAACAATATCCGCATCCGTGCCGAACTGTTGATGAAACTCCTGCAAATGGAACTGCAACTGGCGGAACTGAAGAACAAGATCACCAACAAAACGAAGCAGGACCTTGATAAACAGCAGCGGGAATACTTCCTGCAGCAGCAGATGAAATCCATCAAGGAAGAGTTGGGAGGAGATGCTAACGACCGCGAGATCAGGGAAATGATCCGGAAATCAGAATTGAAGAAATGGCCGGATGCCGCGAAAGAGCTTTTTACAAAAGGAGTGGAGAAACTGGAGCGCATGCATCCCAGCACACCGGATTATTCGGTAGTGTATAATCATATGGACCTGATGCTGGACCTGCCCTGGGAAGAATACACGAAGGACAGCTACGATCTGAAGAAAGCCAAGAAGGTGCTGGATAACGATCATTACGGGATGGACAGGATCAAGGAGCGTATCCTGGAATACCTCGCCGTATTGAAACTGAAAGGGGATATGAAATCGCCTATCCTTTGCTTTGTAGGGCCTCCGGGTATCGGCAAGACCTCGCTGGGCCGTTCCATCGCCAATGCCATCGGCCGTAAATATGCCAGGCTGAGCCTGGGTGGTCTGCATGACGAAAGCGAGATCAGGGGCCACAGGAAGACCTATATCGGCGCTATGGCCGGCCGAATCCTGCAGACCATCCGCAAGGTGAAATCTTCCAACCCTGTAATGATCCTCGATGAGATCGACAAAGTAGGCAATGATTTCCGGGGAGATCCCGCATCGGCATTGCTGGAAGTGCTGGACCCGGAACAGAACAGCACCTTTTACGATAATTATCTGGAACTGGAATACGATCTGAGCAAGGTCCTGTTCATTGCCACGGCGAACAATATCAACGCTATACCCATTGCGCTGCGCGACAGGCTGGAGATCATAGATCTCAGCGGTTATTCCATCGAGGAAAAAACAGAGATCGCCAAACGGCACCTCATTCCGAAGCAGAAAGAAGCGCACGGGCTGAAGGATTACAAATTCACCTTCTCCAACAAGGTCATCGAAAAAGTGATCGCCGACTATACCCGCGAAAGCGGTGTGCGTGAGCTGGACCGGCAGTTTGCCGGGGTCATGCGCTCGCTGGCGAAGGATGTAGCCACCGGCATAAAGCTGAAAGACACCATTTCAGAGGAAAGGGTCATGAAGGCGCTGGGCAAATCAAAATACAGCAACGAGATATATAAAACCGGTAATCCGCCGGGCGTAGCCGTTGGCCTGGCCTGGACCTATGTGGGCGGCGACATCCTGTTCATTGAATCCAGCCTCAGCGAAGGTAAAGGGGACCTGAAGCTTACCGGCAACCTCGGGAACGTGATGAAGGAATCCGCCGTAACAGCACTGTCTTACCTGCAGTCCAATGCCTCTTCCCTGCGGATCGATCCGAAGATATTCCGGGAGAAGAACGTACATGTGCATGTGCCGGAAGGCGCTGTACCGAAAGACGGGCCGAGTGCGGGCATTACCATGCTTACCGCCCTCTCATCCGCATACACCGGCCGCCGCGTGAAGCCTTACCTGGCTATGACAGGAGAGATCACCCTGCGCGGACAGGTACTGCCGGTGGGCGGCATCAAGGAAAAGATACTGGCCGCCAAGCGTGCCGGCATCAAAGAAGTGATGCTTTGCTGGCAGAATGAGAAGGATATCAACGACATCAATCCCGATTATATCAAGGGATTGAAGTTCCATTATGTCAAAGAAATGAACCAGGTGCTGGAAACAGCGTTATTAAAGAGATAGCGCAATATGTTATTGTCTATTTTTCAGGCAGCGGCATATTCCATCATGCCTGCTTGAGGAAAAGCCGGCACATGTTGATTGTTTAAGGGTTTGAACAGGGCCTCCCGGTTGGGCGGCCCTGTTCATTTACAGGCCATTCGCCGCAGAAGCGCATCCAATGGCATTCCGATCCTGTGTATCACCGTTCATCCGTTTGCCAAACGAACTGCTGAAATCCGCGGGACGATTCGTAATTTGTTGCCTGTAATCCATTCACTATTGTTCCGCAACCTGATCATATTATTATTGCTATCCGCTGCCGCCCGCGCACAGGTGCTGGGAGGCAGGAATGTATTTGCCTTTCTTGATCTTCCCGCTGCACCGCAGCTGACGGCCCTGGGCGGCGTGAACGTGAGCCAGCAGACGAATGACCTGTCCCTCTCCCTGCTGAACCCTGCTTTACTGCGGCCTTCCATGCATACGCATTTGCAGGTGAACTATGCCGGCTATTTTGCGGGCGTAAAATACAGCCATCTTGCAGCCGGTTACCATGTTCCCGCTTTGCAGACGACTTTTGCCACCAGCCTGCAGTATGTGGGCTATGGGGATATTCCGCATACCGATGCCGCCGGTAACGTACTGGGCTCCTTTCGCCCCGGCGATTTCGCATGGCAGGTTACGGCTTCGCGCAAATACCTGGAGAAATGGCATTACGGTATAAATCTTAAATATATCCGTTCCCGTTATCTCGAATACCGCTCTTCCGGCATTGCGGCCGATGTGGGGATCGCTTTCCAGGATACGGCACAGGGCTGGCAGGCGGGATTGGTGGCCCGTAATATGGGCACACAGTTTACAGCTTACGGCGGCAGCGTGCAGGAGCCGCTGCCATTCGATCTTCAACTGGGTATCTCGAAGCGGCTGCAGCATATACCATTGCAGCTGTCGGCCACCATCCATCATGCCTATCAGTTTGATATCCGTTATGCGGACCCGGACTTCGATGAAGGCACCGTGATCGAGAACGGTGATACGGTGAGAGCCGGCGGCGGTACGGTGGACAAGATATTCCGTCATTTTGTGCTGGCTGCGCAGTTTGATGTGGGAAAATATGTGGAGCTGACAGCCGCTTATAATCATTTGCGCCGGCGGGAGCTGGCGTTGCCGGACCAGCAGGGGATGAGCGGTTTCTCCTTCGGTGTGGGCGTGGTCGTCAACAAACTGCAGCTGCGGTTTGCACGGTCGTGGTACCAGCGCACAACCGCATTCAATCATCTTGGCATCAGCCTGCCGCTGAACCAGTGGATGGGAATGGGCCGGCTGGGTGAGCGGATCGGTTGGAAACAGGAACAGTAAAAACGACATCAATATATGGAACCTATTATCGCTATCAGAGGACTTCGGAAGAGTTACGGGGAGAAGCAGGTGCTGAAAGGCATTGATCTGGATGTATATCCCGGCCAGGTGATCGGGTACATTGGTCCGAATGGCGCCGGTAAATCCACTACGGTGAAGATACTGATAGGGCTGCTTGGTGATTTTGAAGGAGAGGTGAGCATACTCGGGCATGATCTCCGCGCGGATACGCTGGCCATTAAAAGCCAGATCGGTTATGTACCGGAGAATGCCGAGATCTATGAAGTGCTGACGCCGATGGAATATCTCTCCTTCATTGGGAAGCTTTACGGCATGGATGATAGTCTCATCGAAGAACGGGCGGTGCGGATGTTGCAGGCGTTCGGTCTGCTGGAGAACAAGGCTCAGCGGATGGACACCTTTTCGAAAGGCATGCGGCAGAAGGTGCTGATCATTTCGGGTTTGCTGCACGATCCGCAGATCGTGGTGCTGGATGAGCCATTGTCCGGCCTTGATGCCAATGCGGTGATCATCGTAAAAGAGATACTGTCGCTCCTCAAAAGAGAAGGGAAAACGATCTTTTACTGTTCGCATATGATGGACGTGGTAGAGAAGGTGTCTGACCGGATTGTGCTTATCAATGAAGGCAGTATTATGGCAGATGGTACTTTCGAGCAGCTGAAACAATCGGAAGCCGATACGCTGGAAAAGATCTTTGCCGATCTTACAGGGCGGCAGGACCTCTCCAATGTGGCCGATGCCTTCATTCATTCACCAGGCAAATAAACATCCCGCATGAATAAATTTTTTCTGGCGATCGTATCGTTGCTGAACCCCTTGTGGAAACGTGCAGGCGTTAACGTATCGCAGCTGCATGCCATTCTGCGGGCCAAGCTGATCATGGATGACCGCAGGCCTAATGCCTATACCCAGATGCAGCAGAAGAAAAAGAAGGAAATGAAGAACGGTTCCCTCGTGATGTTCCTGGTATCGCTGCTGATGGGGCTTTTTTATCTCTTCTTTTTTATTGTCAGCACAGATCTGCTGATGCAGCTGTTTATGTGGTTTTCCGTGTATATGGTAATGATGACCATCACCCTGATCTCGGATTTTACGAATGTGCTGATAGATGTGAAGGACAACTATGTTATTCTGCCGAGACCGGTGAATGACCGCACGGTAGTGGTATCGCGATTATTGCATATCATGATCCATATTTCCCGCATCATCCTGCCGCTGGCGTTGCCGGCCTTTGTGTTGCTGCTGGTGCGGGACGGAGCAATAGCTGCGTTATGGTTCGGCGTGCTGGTGCTGTTGTTGAGCGTCTTCGGTATCTTCCTGGTCAACACCATTTACCTCATTGCTTTGAAGCTGACCACACCGGAGCGTTTCAAGGAAGTGGTCAACTATGTGCAGATCATCTTTTCCGTGATCGTATTTGCCACCTATTACCTGGTTCCCCGGCTGTTGGAGCGGTCGCAGCTGGAAAGTGTGAACCTGCGGGATTATCCCTGGCTGAACGTGCTGCCCGTCTACTGGTTTGCGGGTGCCTGGGAGGCGGTGGTGAAGGGCGTGTACACCATGCCTTACCTGGTGTACCTCGCCCTGGTCTGGTGCGTTCCCGTTTTCAGCCTCTGGCTGGTCGTGCGGGTGTTTGCGCCAAGTTTCAACCGTAAGCTGGCGATGATCGGCGGCAGTGGGGGAGAAGCGGCACAGCCTGCCGTTACGGCAACGGGGAAAAGCCGTCCGAAATGGTACCGGCAGTTGGCGAAACGTGTGACCAGCGGGAGGGAGGAACAGCTGTCCTTTGAGCTGGTGTGGCTGATGACCGGCAGGATGCGGGATTTCAAGCTGAAAGTATATCCTTCCCTGGCTTATGTATTTGTGTTCTTCGCCTATTTTCTGCTGACGGGAAAGCATGGTTCTCCGGCTGAGGCCTGGAGCAGGCTGCCGGGTACCAATATGTTCATCTTCCTGATCTACGTCAGCAGTTTTGTATTCCTGACAGCGATCAATAATCTGATGTATTCAGACAGGTATAAGGCCGCCTGGGTATATTATGCGGCGCCGCTGTCTTCTCCCGGACAGTTGCTGATGGGGGCTTTCAAGGCCACGCTGGTGAAGTTTTTCATACCTTTTTACGTAGTGGTGGTGGTGTTTACGTTGTATGTCTGGGGGCCCCGGACCTTGCCGGACCTGGTGCTTGGTTTTGTGAACGTGGTACTGATCAATCTCTTTTTTGCGCTCATCTTCCTGCGAAAGCTGCCTTTCTCGGCGGAGCAGAATGTCAGGCAGAGTGCCGGTACCTTTATCAAAGGCCTGATGGTGCTTGTCATTCCCGGCGCTATCGGGATGGGGCATTATGCCGTTGCGGGGGAGATATGGCTGGTGGGGATCTTCGTCCTGCTATCCGCCGCTGCTTTTTACCTCTTGTACATGAAATACCGGGAAACCGCCTGGGCGCGCCTGGAAACATGATGCGAGCGGAGCGCAGCAGGGCGGTACCGGAAGCGATTCCGATGAGTCTCGGTGTTATGTAAAATGCTGTCAGGCGCCCGGATAGAACGGGCGGAAATTACTGCTGTTGTAATGTCATCGGTTTAATCCTGCAATTGCCTTTTATACAGCTGGATGGTATTTTCCAGCCCGAAGTACAATGCATCGCATACGAGCGCGTGGCCGATGGATACTTCCTTCAGTTGAGGGATGTGCAGCTTGAAGAAGCGCAGGTTATCCAGGTTCAGGTCGTGCCCCGCATTCAGCTCCAGGCCGATGGCGGTGGCTTCCTTTGCCGTGTTTTTGTAGTCATTGAACAGCTGGAGATTTTGCGGGCGGGTACGGGCATTGGTATATTCTTCCGCATAAGGGCCTGTATAAAGCTCTATCCTGTCCGCTCCGGCAGTTTTGGCCCCTTCCACTTTACTGACATCCGCATTCAGGAAAATAGAGACCCTGATGCCTGCTTTTCTGAGCGTTCCGATCACGTCTTTGAGGAAAGACTGGTATTGTATGGTATCCCAGCCGGTATTGGAGGTGATGGCATCCGGTGGGTCGGGGACGAGGGTGCATTGATGCGGTTTTACGTCCAGCACCAGGTCCATGAAATCCGGTGACGGATATCCTTCTATGTTGAATTCTGTCGTAACGATGGGCTTCAGGTCCCTTACATCCTGGTAACGGATGTGGCGCTCGTCCGGCCGGGGGTGTACGGTAATGCCATCTGCACCAAAACGTTCACAGTCCTTTGCCACCTGTATGATATCCGGCAGGTTGCCGCCGCGGGCATTACGCAGGGTGGCGAACTTGTTGATGTTAACACTCAGCTTAGTCATGCTGCAAAATTAACTAATTAAGAGGAGCTTTACCACCAGTCCGGTGAAGATGGATGCGGAGAAGCTCATGAGCGTGCCGATAAGCACATATTCCGTTTCCTTGCGGTTTTCGCTTTCTTTCAGATCATTGAAGCGCAGGATGGATTTTGCGGCGATGAGAAAACCGATGCCTTCGTAATGATCGGTAATGATGAAGGTAAGCACCAGGGCGCGTTCAAATATCCCGATCCATCTCCCGGCCTCACTGAGAGACGTTTTACTGTTGGAAAGCCGGGAATCCGCCACCTGGTTCCGCCAGCGGCGGGTGGCAAAACCAAGCAGGAATGCCACGGGCCAGATAACGGCGGCATAACCGAGCAGTATCACCCAGAAAGCATGGTTTTGCCAGAGGGCTTCGAAGAAGGGCAATATACTGCCCATATTGCCGGAAAATTGCACCCACAGCACGAGGATCACGAGCAGATGCAGCGCCTGGTCTATAATGAAATTCGGGGCATTGTCCTGCCGGTGCAATTTCCACCAGTCGATCAGAAAGTGAGTGACAGTAATGATCACGGGGATGAGCCATTGCTGCCACCAGCCGGTGAAGAGGTAGATCAGCGCGCCGTGAATGAGGCTGTGCAGGTACAGGTGAACAGACGAGGCTTTATGCCGCCGTTTATGTTGTATGAACCTGGTGGTTTGAAGGGCAAAGTCCCCTATAAGATGGGCGCAGAGCCATTTGATCAGTAGTAACATCCGGTATGGTTTAAAACATGGATGAAATATGTTGTTCGAACCTGTTCATGATCAGGGTGATCACCTGCCATCCGGCGGCCTGCAATCGCTGATGCACTGCGGGTTGTTTGATTTTCAGTTTTTTGGCTGCCTGGGCCTGGGTGAGGCCATTCAGTTGCTCAAGCACCGCTTCTGCCTGTAATACGCTCCAGCGCTCCAGCAGGAAAGATAATACCTGGCTGTGTATTTCCCATTCCTGGTTGATATTGGTATGGGGGGTAACAACAGAGATCAGCCCGTTCTTCTTTTTCAGTTCATCCAGGTACGGTCCTGAATGCTGGAAAGCGGTACCATCGGAGATAACAATATTCCTGGCGGAAAAGGTAATGTCGCCGGTGCCGATGGCCAGGCGGACCTTGAAATGCTCTTTCCGGAGCCGCGCCACGATGATCAGGCTGCCCAGCAGCGCCTGCCCTGGCTGTTCCGTCAATACCGCCTGAAAGCTGTCTCCCCGGAACTGTTCCGCCCGGAATCCGGTGTTCTTTGATTGGACCGCAGCAAACGCCTCATCCAGCGTTCGCTGTAAACGCTTGCGCTGAGAGGCTTTCAGCAGGGAAGATTGAATGATGTCCCCGGTAATAACGGCTGCTTGCTTTTTCATGGCTAATACAAATATAAGGCTTTAAGCTTATAATCACCCACTATAAGGCTATAACCTTATATTATACCATTATAAGGCTACAGGCTTATAATCACCCATTATAAGGCCACAGCCTTATAACACGAAAAGCAGCCCATCAGGACTGCTTTTCAGCGCATTTCGTTTATTCGTCAAATACTAGTAACGATAATATTCAGGTTTGAACGGGCCTTCTACCGGAATACCCAGGTAGCTGGATTGTGCCGGTGTCAGTTCATCCAGTTCCACACCGATCTTCTTCAGGTGCAGGCGGGCTACTTTTTCATCCAGATGTTTCGGCAGTACGTACACTTTGTTCTCGTAGTTGCCGGAGTTGGTCCAGAGTTCCAGCTGAGCCAGCGTCTGGTTGGTGAAAGAGTTGCTCATTACAAAGGAAGGGTGGCCGGTAGCGCAGCCCAGGTTTACCAGGCGGCCTTCTGCCAGCAGAATGACGTCTTTGCCATCGATAGTATATTTGTCAACCTGCGGTTTGATCTCCACTTTGCTATGGCCGTAATTGGTATTCAGCCAGGATACATCGATCTCGATATCAAAGTGGCCGATGTTGCACACGATCGCTTTGTCCTTCATCGCACGGAAGTGTTCGCCGGTGATGATATCGCGGCAACCGGTAGTGGTCACGATGATATCGGCCTCTTTTACAGCGTCTGTCATTTTCTTCACTTCATATCCTTCCATCGCAGCCTGCAACGCACAGATCGGATCGATCTCGGTAACGATCACCCTTGCGCCGGCGCCTGCCAGTGATTCGGCAGAACCTTTGCCCACATCGCCAAAACCTGCAACAACAGCTACCTTACCGGCGATCATCACGTCTGTAGCGCGACGGATCGCATCTACACAGGATTCGCGGCAACCGTACTTGTTATCGAACTTGGATTTGGTAACAGAATCATTGATATTGATAGCCGGCATCGGCAGGGTGCCGTTCTTCATTCTTTCATAAAGGCGGTGAACACCGGTAGTGGTTTCCTCGCTCAGGCCCTTGATATGCTGGATCAGCTCGGGGTAAGTGTCGAACACCATATTGGTCAGATCGCCACCATCGTCCAGGATCATGTTCAGGGGACGGTCTTCACTGCCGAAGAACAGGGTCTGCTCAATGCACCAGTTAAAATCTTCTTCGCTCAATCCTTTCCAGGCATATACCGGGATACCGGCAGCAGCTATTGCTGCAGCAGCATGGTCCTGTGTGGAGAAGATATTGCAGGAGCTCCACTGTACTTCCGCACCCAGGGCTACCAGGGTTTCGATCAGTACGGCAGTTTGAATTGTCATGTGCAGGCAGCCTGCTATACGCGCGCCTTTCAGCGGCTGGGATTTACCATATTCTTCGCGCAAAGCCATCAGGCCCGGCATCTCGGCTTCCGCCAACTCGATCTCCTTACGGCCCCACTCAGCCAAAGACATATCTTTTACTTTGTACTTGAGGCTAAAATCAATTTTTGACTTGGTAATTGTGGACATTCCTATTATTTTTTTGCAAATCTACCTTTATTTTGACTTTTGACATAATGCTTTCTGTCAAACATATCTTAATTATTCCCCACTCCCTTTTCTACATATTTACCTGATTTACATAGATAAAATATTATAATTATTATTTGCTATAATATTATAAATAATATACATTTGCTTATTGGGGACGTATATTGCAGTCGTTTACATATTATAATTAGACATTATTTAGAAGATAAGCACCTGCAACAGAAAGGTTTATAGATCAAAAAGAGAGGGAAAAAGGGGCTTTCGCCCATGCATCTATACCACGGGGAACAATTACCGGTATATAACGTCCACCGGCAACTTATAGTATGGAAGTCTGAAATTTGAAAAGATTATGTTAGTCCTATCCTATCCTAAGAAAAACAACATCCTGTTTTTATGGGCTGTTATCGTGGCCTCCTGCATCTTTGCACCCGCGGCCACCAAAGCACAGGCGCAATCAGTTACCATTAATCCGGATGGAGGGAACACATTGACCGATGGTCTGCGGATCACGATCACAGATACTTCCATACTCGTAAGAAGGAACGGGCTGGACCAGTTTAATCTTAGCGATACCATCCCCCGGCACGACCGCGGGCTGAAGATATACGCGATCCTGCAGCAGAAGTTCGATGTCAACACCATTAAAACCCCTACCTATCTGCAAGCCTGCGACATATCCGGGGTACATGGGGACGGAACGGCCGCCAACCCTTGGAAAGTAGCCACGCTGACCACCCTGCACAACCCCACCGGGGGGATCTATAACCTTACCACAGTATATACCTACACCAACGGAGATGACCACTATTTCGTTGATTTCTACGTCAGTGCGCATGAAAGACATCTGAGCGGCGGTGTAGGCGGACCATATTACCTGCATATCTATTTTTCAGAGCGCTCCTGGACGAACAACACCGACGAAGGAAAAGGGCTTGCGGAAGACATGGTACCCTGTGACGGAGATCCGTACTTCGATGATGAAGTGGATTTTGGCCTGACACCTGTCTGGGACCTGCCGCAAATGGTTGGCGTAGAGTGCGCAAGCGGCGATTGCTCCGGTGGTTTCGTCGGCGGGCATTATTTCAAGACAAACGGCGGGTTCACCTCCTACAAGGCCGGAGCCCCACAGGGCCGGGATACCAAGATCACCCCGGGCTACGAACTGGAATCGCAGATCAATACCATCGTGCAAAGCATGGGCGTAGCCGTGCATAAGACCATCGAAGTGGATGCCGTCAATCTCGGTAAAACAGAAAACTGGACGAAACGTTTCGCCATCGGTTTTGACAGAACGGAAATGGCAGCGCTGACCTTGCAGGAACCTCCGCACATATTGTATGAAGATTATGCCCAGCCTTCTCCTGTAGATTCTTCCAGCGCTACCATTGAATTATCCTCCGCCATATCCCAGGGGGATGAAGGGGAGGATACCCATGTGATCTCCGGCCTGACCCTGAATGTAAGCGGCGGGATGTTCAACGCCCCCCAGATCGCTTACCTCCGCGTGGTCACCACCGGCACCGGCACCGGCCACGCCGCCCCGGGGACGGATTATGAAGAATTGTACACACATGTGATCATCCCCGCGGAAAGTTATTTTACGCCGAAGCAAATACCGCTGGACAATATTCTCATCAAAGGGGATGGCATCGAAAATCCGGATAAAACCCTTACCGTAGAATTGCTGCCCACCTGCTCTCCTTACCTGGTACTGGGCGCGGTGCAATCCTCTGCCTACACCATCGTTGATGATGACGAGCACAAGATATTCGTAGAAGCGGCACAACCGACACTGGAAGAAGGGCAGACCATGAAAGTAAAAGTAAGGATGACAGGAGAGCTGCTGCCTGCACCGGTTACCGTGAACCTGTCCAAAGGCGGAACCTCTGAAGCCGAAGATGAAGACCATAGTGTGATACCCGCAACAGTGACCATCCCCGCGGGAGAACTGGAAGTGGAATTTGACCTCGAAGCCATTGGCGACAGGATACTGGAGCCTGACGAAACACTGGAGATCCATGCGATGGCCGTATTCGGTGCGGAAACAAAATATGGGGCGGATACCATTACCATCGTCGATACAACAAGGAATAACCCGGATAACAAGGTCATCCGTTTTATGACGACCGATATCCAGGAAAATATTGCCGGAACCTTCACAGCAAGCCTCCCGGATGATGTCAGCACAGAACTGCCGGTCGTCATCACCATGCCAGCAGGCCTGGCATCCGGATCTACCGCCAGCAGCGGGGATTTTACACTCCCTGTTTTCCCGGCTACGGTGACCATCGGTGCATTCAGCAGTACTGTTGATTTTACGGTAACAGCCAGGCGTGACAATACTATTGAACCGGATGAGACCGCACTTTTCAACGCCACCTCACCGGATTTTACCGTATTGCAGGGCAGCTTCGGGATCATAGATAATGAAGCCAATAAACAGATAACGATAACGTTCGATAATTCCACCATGAATGAAGGCGGTATTGTCAGAGCTACCGTTACGCTGCCATACCCAACCATGTATTCGCTGGATGTGGATCTGTCAAAAGACCCGTCTTCCGAAGCGGATGATGATGATTTTGCCTTCCAGAGCACCTCGGCAACGATCCCGCAATATGGCAACGAAGCAGATGTGTACCTGGATATCAATAATGATCTCTGGCTGGAGCTGGATGAAATACTGACCATTACGGGATCCTTCAAAGACTATACAATAGTGCCGGCGTCTGTAACAATAACAGATGAAACGCAATATCAGCCGGGGCTGACAGATTTCACGATCGAACCGCAGGGAGTTGATGTGCTGGAAGGGAACACCATCAGCATCAAAGTAAAACTGGCGCCGGATGTTTACAGCACCCAGCCCATCGTCATCAGCCTGGCCCAGGGCGAATGGAGCGGCGGCGGCATTGAAGCGTCTGACTACCAGATGCCGGCCACCGTGACCATTGATCCGGGTAATAACGAAGCTACCTTTGTATTGACCGCTGAAACGGATATGGTCATCGAGCAGATGGAACCACTGCATATTGCCGGCACCGCGGATATTATGGGCAACATCACTACACAACATGCCTTTATCGATATTCTTGATGCAACGGGTAACGACCCTGACAATAAAAAAATAGCCGTTACCTCCCCGCTTTCCGTAACAGAAGGAAGCACGCTGGCCGTTACCTTCAGCCTGCCCGCGGGCGTGGCCACTGCCGATCCTTTGGATATCAATATCGCCATTGTGCAGACAGGAGCAGGATATGCGGAAAGCGCGGATTTCAGCGGCGGTGTTCCCCCGGTAATCACTATCCCGGCAGGAGGAAATGCGGTGACATGGACGGCTGATCCGGCTATCGATGGCCTGACAGAAGGCACGGAACACCTCGTATTCCAGGCGACTAACTTTTCCGGTTATACGATAAATGACGGCAATACGATAGACATGGAGGTGCTCGACAATACCTCCGGCGGCTCGGCTACAGTAATAGAATTTACGACTACTCAAACCAATATAACGGAAGGGAATTTTGTTGTGGTGACTGCCGCATTGCAGTCCGGCAATGCTCCGGCAGATATCACCATCACGCTGGACAAATTGAGCGGTACTACCGCCGTTGATAATGATTTTTATGTAACACCTGCCACCATTACCATTCCCCAGGGCAGTTCTTCCGTTGCATTTGCACTTTCCGCGAATGCGGATGTTTATGTGGAGCAGGACGAAGTGCTGCATCTTGGCGGTGTCGCTGCCGGTTATACTTTTGAAGGCGTATTGTTGAACATCATCGATGCTACGCCCCGGGATATTACCCTTGTGCCGGATAATCCTTCAGATGCGCTTCAGGTAACAGAGAACGGAACGCTGCGGTTACGGGTGAAGCTGAATGATTATATGAGTACGGCGGAAGACCTGACCATACAACTCTCCCGCGGCACCGGCACTGATGCCGCGTTGCTCGCCACTGAATACGGGTTTCCAGCAACGGTGACCATTCCGGCAGGAGGGAATTATGTCGCATTTGACTTGGATGCCAATCCGGATAACGTGATAGAGTCAAATGAACTGTTGGAGATACTGGCTACGGCGGATATTTTTGGCGATATCAGAACAGCTACGCTGGATGTAAATATTATTGATGTTACCGGGCTGCTTCCTGCCAACAAGGTGATTACGGTAGCCGGCCCAGCCTCCGTTACCGAAGGAAGCAATGTTACCTTTACCTTCAGCCTACCTTCAGGCATCACCTCCGCTGAAGATATTGTGATCAGTCTTGCTGCCGGCACCGCTACACCCGCAACCAGCGCAACAGATTTCGATCCGGCCATTCCCGCTACGGTGACGATCCCGGCAGGAGCAGAGCATGTTGACCTGCAACTGGATGCGGATGCTGATGGTGTTATTGAACCGACTGAAAAACTGCAGCTGATCCCGTCTTCCACCGGATTTACCTTCACTGGAAATCTGGAACTGGATGTTATCGATAATGATCTCGCCGGAGCAACGATTGTGATTACTTCCGCTGCCGCAAATGTGACGGAGGGCGATGATGTTACCCTCACCGCCACTTTACAGGGAGGACTGACTGCCGGTAGCGATATTATTATTTCCCTATCCAGAGGAGCCGGATCAACGGCAGACGATAATGACCATGGAACACTGGGCACGATCACTATTCCCGCCCTCGGCTCCACTGGAACCGGGAGTTTTTCCACAGCGCTGGATGATCTGCTGGAATGGCCGGAAACGGTGAGCGTTGAAGGCTCCGCCACCGGGTTTACGGTAACGGGTACAACAGTAACGATCGATGACAAGAATGGAGCAACTGCCGCCAACAAGATATTTACGATAACACCGGAAGCACTTTCCATTGCGGAAGGCGGCAGCACCAAAGTGTGGATACGTCTCCCTTCCCCGCAGATCACACAGGAAGCGCTGACGATCAATTTACAGGCCGGCGGGCTGACCAGCGCCACACTTGCGGCAAGCGAATATGCTTTCCCGCCTTCGGTGACTATTCCTGCAGGCGAAAGTGAAATCTCTTTCGATCTGGATGCGTTGACGGATAATGTGATTGAACCGGTAGAACAGTTGGAGATCGAAGCCAGCGCCTCGGTGTATGGCACATCGGTTACAACCTCCGAACAGGTAGATATCACAGATAGTAATAATAAACTGATCACGCTCGGCGGTGCCACGAGCATTACGGAAGGCAGCAGCGGCACGATCACGTTCAGCCTCCCCGTTGGTATCACCACAGCGGAAGCGATCACGATCAGCCTGGCTCCCGGCACGGCGACACCTGCAGTATCGGCAGCAGACTTCAGTCCCGCTTTGCTCACTTCGGTAACGATCCCCGCGGGCGGCAATAACGTTGACCTACAGGTGAACCCCGCCGCCGACGGCATCCTGGAACCGACAGAAAAACTTCACCTGATCCCGACCGCCACGGGCTTTACTTTCAGCGCTGATGTAGAAGCAGATATCATCGACAACGACCACAGCGGCGCAACGATCGCGCTGAGCGCGTCCCAGTCCACGATCACGGAAGGCGGCGCGACCACAACGATCACGGCCACCCTGCAAGGCGGCCTTACCGCCGGCAGCGATATCACGCTGACACTGGGCAAGTCCGGCAGCTCCACAGCAGGCAACGGCGATCACAGCGCCCTTGGCACGATCACAATCCTCTCCGGCGAAACAAATGGCAGCACAACGATCAGCGCTACGATAGACGACATTCTGGAACGAGACGAGACGCTGATCCTGGAAGGCACCGCCACCGGCTTCACAGTGACCGGCACGACGCTGACGATCACAGACGCCAGCGGCCCGAAAACCTTGACGATGACCGCTGACGCTACAACGGTAACAGAAGGCAACACGGTGACCGTATGGCTTCGGCTGCCGACCAATATCACGACTTCTGAAGCGATCACGATACAGCTTGACCCTGGCCCCGGCACGGAAGCCACCGCCCCAGACTACGCCTTCCCTGCCTCGGTCACACTCCCGGTAAATGCCAACGAAGTCTCCTTTACGGTAACGGCCAACACAGATGATATCATAGAACCGGACGAACTGCTGGAACTGAGCGCAGAAGCTACGATCTTCGATGTACCGGCGAGCGCAACAGCATCGGTAGACATCATCGATGCCACCGGCACCGCCGCGAACAGAACGATCACGCTCAGCGGCGCTATAAGCATCACCGAAGGCAGCAGCGGCACGATCACGTTTAGCCTTCCTTCGGGTATCACCTCCACCGAAGATATTGTGATCAGTCTTGCAGTTGGCACGGCTACACCAGCAACCAGTGCAACAGATTTTGATCCTGCCATTCCGGCTACGGTGACGATCCCGGCAGGAACAGAGTATGTTGATCTGCAACTGGATGCGGATGCGGACGGCCTGCTGGAACCGATAGAAAAGCTTCACCTGATCCCGACCGCCACTGGCTTTACTTTCAGCGCTGATGTGGAAGCAGATATCATCGACAACGACCACAGCGGCGCAACGATCGCGCTGAGCGCGTCCCAGTCCACGATCACGGAAGGCGGCGCGACAACCACGATCACGGCCACCCTGCAAGGCGGCCTTACCGCCGGCAGCGATATCACGCTGACACTGGGCAAATCCGGCAGCTCCACCGCAGGCAACGGCGATCACAGCGCCCTTGGTACGATCACGATCCTCTCCGGCGAAACAAATGGCAGCACAACGATCAGCGCTACGATAGACGATATCCTTGAGCGTGACGAGACGCTGATCCTGGAAGGCACCGCCACGGGCTTCACGGTGACCGGCACGACGCTGACGATCACGGACGTCAGCGGCCCGAAAACCTTGACGATGACACCTGATGCCACAACGGTGACGGAAGGCAATACGGTCACGGTATGGCTTCGGCTGCCGACCAATATCACGACTTCTGAAGCGATCACAATACAGCTTGACCCTGGCCCCGGTACGGAAGCCGCAGGAACAGACTACGCTTTCCCTGCCACGGTCACGCTCCCGGTAAATGCTAATGAAGTCTCCTTTACGGTAACGGCCAACACAGATGATATCATAGAACCGAACGAACTGCTGGAACTGCTGGCAGAAGCCACGGTCTTCGATGTACCGGCGAGCGCAACAGCATCGGTAGACATCATCGACGCCACCGGCACGGCTGCAAACAGAATGATCACACTCGGCGGCGCAACAAGCATCACCGAAGGCAACAGCGGCACGATCACGTTCAGCCTCCCTTCAGGCATCACGACCGCGGAAGCGATCACGATCAGCCTGTCCACCGGCACAGCGACACCTGCAGTATCGGCCGCGGACTTCAGTCCTGCTTTGCTCACTACGGTAACGATCCCCGCAAACGGCAACAGCGGCAGCCTGCAAGTCAGTCCCACCGCCGACGGCATCCTGGAACCGACAGAAAAGCTTCACCTGATCCCGACCGCCACGGGCTTTACCTTCAGCGCTGATGTGGAAGCAGATATCATCGACAACGACCACAGCGGCGCAACGATCGCGCTGAGCGCGTCCCAGTCCACGATCACGGAAGGCGGCGCGACAACCACGATCACGGCCACCCTGCAAGGCGGCCTTACCGCCGGCAGCGATATCACGCTGACACTGGGCAAATCCGGCAGCTCCACCGCAGGCAACGGCGATCACAGCGCCCTTGGTACGATCACGATCCTCTCCGGCGAAACAAATGGCAGCACAACGATCAGCGCTACGATAGACGATATCCTTGAGCGTGACGAGACGCTGATCCTGGAAGGCACCGCCACGGGCTTCACGGTGACCGGCACGACGCTGACGATCACGGACGTCAGCGGCCCGAAAACCTTGACGATGACACCTGATGCCACAACGGTGACGGAAGGCAATACGGTCACGGTATGGCTTCGGCTGCCGACCAATATCACGACTTCAGAAGCAATCACGATACAACTAGACCCAGGCCCCGGCACGGAAGCCACCGCCACAGACTACGCCTTCCCTGCCTCGGTCACACTCCCGGTAAACGCCAACGAAGTCTCCTTTACGGTAACGGCCAACACAGATGATATCATAGAACCGGACGAACTGCTGGAACTGAGCGCAGAAGCCACGATCTTTGATGTACCAGCCAGCGCAGCCACTACAATAGACCTCGCAGACGCCACCGGCACCGCCGCAAACAGAACGATCACGCTCGGCGGCGCCACGAGCATTACAGAAGGCAACAGCGGCACGATCACATTCAGCCTCCCTTCAGGCATCACCACAGCGGAAGCGATCACGATCAGCCTGGCCACCGGCACAGCAACGCCTGCAGCCACTGCGGTAGACTTTAGTCCAGCTTTACCCAATACGATAACGATCCCTGCGAACGGCAACAGCGCAAGCTTGCAGGTGAACCCCACCGCCGATGGCCTGCTGGAACCGACAGAAAAGCTTCACCTGGTTCCGACAGCCACTGGCTTTACTTTCAGCGCTGATGTAGAAGCAGATATCATCGACAACGACCACAGCGGCGCAACGATCGCGCTGAGCGCGTCCCAGTCCACGATCACGGAAGGCGGCGCGACAACCACGATCACGGCCACCCTGCAAGGCGGCCTTACCGCCGGCAGCGATATCACGCTAACACTGAGCAAGTCCGGCAGCTCCACAGCAGGCAACGGGGATCACAGCGCCCTTGGCACGATCACGATCCTCTCCGGCGAAACAAATGGCAGCACAACGATCAGCGCTACGGCAGACGACATTCTGGAACGTGACGAGACCCTGATCCTGGAAGGCACCGCTACGGGCTTCACGGTGACCGGCACAACGCTGACGATTACGGACGCCAGCGGCCCGAAAACCTTGACGATGACACCTGATGCCACAACGGTGACGGAAGGCAATACGGTCACCGTATGGCTTCGGCTGCCCGCCAATATCACGACTTCTGAAGCGATCACGATACAACTAGACCCAGGCCCCGGCACGGAAGCCACCGCCACAGACTACGCCTTCCCTGCCACGGTCACACTCCCGGTAAATGCCAACGAAGTCTCCTTTACGGTAACGGCCAGCACAGACGATATCATAGAACCGGACGAACTGCTGGAACTGCTGGCAGAAGCCACGATCTTTGATGTACCAGCCAGCGCAGCCACTACAATAGACCTCGCAGACGCCACCGGCACCGCTGCAAACCGAACGATCACGCTCGGCGGCGCCACGAGCATTACCGAAGGCAGCAGCGGCACGATCACGTTCAGCCTCCCTTCAGGCATCACGACCGCGGAAGCGATCACGATCAACCTGTCCACCGGCACAACTACACCCGCTGTATCAGCAGCAGACTTCAGTCCCGCTCTGGGCACCACGGTCACGATCCCTGCAAACGGCAACAGCGGAAGCCTGCAGGTGAACCCCGCCGCCGACGGTGTAATTGAACCCGCGGAGAAACTGCACCTCCTGCCATCAGCTGCAGGATTTACGTTCAGTGGGGATGTGCTTATTGATATCCTTGATGAGAACCATAGCGGCACCATAACAATAACTTCCGCTCCAACAGCAATATTGGAAGCCGGGGCAGCAGCTGCCATCACGGTAAGCCTGCCGGGAGCATTGCTGGCCGGTAGTGATATTGAAGTGAGCATCAACCGCGGCGCATCTTCAACAGCAGCAGTAACGGACCACAGCACATTACCGGCCTCGGTGATCATTAAAGCCGGAGAACATGCCACTTCGTTTAACATCACCGCACCGGCAGATAATATCCTGGAATCCACGGAAACCCTCGTTATTGAAGGAACGGCCGCAGCTTACAGCGTAAGCTCCGCCACCCTGCAGATCGAGGACGCCACCCGCCTGGACCCCGCCAATACCCTGATCTCGCTGTCCCCGTCAAACAGCACCATCATGGAAGGCCATACGGCGCAGTTCTTTGTGAGCCTGCCTGCCGGTATCGTTTCCAGTACGCCGGTCGTCGTTAATATGTCCAAAACCGCAGCAGGTTCTACCGCTGCCGATACAGACCATACACAGATCCCGGCAGATATTACCATCCCTGCCATGGCCAGCAAAAGTGCGGATTTCAATATCTCCGCAGTGACCGACGGCATCATCGAACCGCAGGAAACATTACAGGTAGACGGTACAGTGCCAGCAGGGTTCACCTTCGCCGGCACTACGATCAATATCAACGATGCCACCGGCGCGAATCCGGCGAACCGGCAGATCACCATCACCATTGATGCTACGGTGTTGCACGAAGGCGCTTCCGGCAAAGTGACCTTTGCGCTGCCCTCCGGCATCACCACAGCAACGGCGATACCGCTGACGGTAACCGCAGACGCAGCTTATTCCGCAGTTGCCGCAGATTACACGCTTACACCCGCGAATATTGAGATCGCCGCAGGCGGCAACCAGACAGAAGTTGTGCTGCTGGCCGTGCAGGACAATACACCGGAAGCCACGGAAGAGCTGCACCTTGCCGCTACCGCCACAGGATTCACGATTATCCCCGGACAGCCGGTCACCATTCCCGGAGACGCAGCGCCCTCACTCACCGTAACGGCATTGAAAACAACCGATGCGGCAGAGCCCTCAGCAAATGGCCTGTTCACACTGCAACTGGCAGGCGGCGCCACCGCCCCGGCGGATATTGTTGTTCAATTCACCGTAGCAGGATCGGCCACCGCCGGAACCGACTATACCGCTTTATCCGGTCAGGCTGTGATCGCGGCAGGAGAAAACAGTGTAACCATCCCGGTTATCGTCCAGGATGATCTGCTGGTAGAAGGAGAGGAGACGATACTGCTTGCGGTGCAGTCCGCCGCATACGAGTTCCTCGGCAATCCGGTAAGCTGCACAGTAAACAACAGTAATGTGGCGATGAACATAGCGGACAATCCGGCTTACGACAGAAGTATCCGCATCGAAAAGATAGCAGACGCCGCAGAGCCCGCCACCCAGGGCAGCGCCCGCGTCCGCTTCAAGGGTAATATCACCGCTGCGGAACCGGTAACAGTTACTTACAGCATAGCAGGAACAGCCACCGGGGGAACGGACTATACCACCCTTTCCGGAACGGTCACCATTCCGGCAGGGGAGCAGGAAGTCCTGATAACGATCAGCCCGCTGGACGATAATATCCAGGAGGGAAATGAAACGGTGATACTGCAACTGACGGGAGCTTCATCCGCTGTTCCGGGCTGGACGCTGGCCGCACAGCAGGAAGTAACGATCAGTCTCGTGGATAATGATGTGGTGACCATGGAAGTGTTCGCCGCAGAAGAAGTGGCGGAAGGCGCTGTATTGCCGGTAACGTTGCGGGCATCGCAGCTGTCGCCCGTAGATATCCCGGTAACCATTTCCCTCCAGCATGATGCATTCAGGACTGTCAGCCCCAGCGTTCCGCAGAATGGCGCAACACTGACGGTCATATTGCCGGCCAATCAGCTGGAGATCAGCTTCAACATCGGCCTGGAAGATAACGAGACCAACGATGACGATGGATTTGTAAACCTGCACATTGAGCCGAAGCCCAGCGGCGGGAACCCATATGGCAAAGGCGCTAGGGGCCATACCGCTACCCGGATAACAGACAACGACCCGCTGGAGATCAGTTTCAGCAAGGATACGGTAAGGGTAATGGAAGGCCATTCCGGTACAACATCGATGACATTCACCATTGCGCTGAGCCGCCAGAGTACCCGCGGGATCACCCTGCACTATGCATTCGGCGATGCATTCGAAGGAGGAGGGGCAGACAGGGACCCGCAGCGCGCCAATCCGGGTGAAGATTATCATGCCCTGATCACCTCGCTGGTCATTCCGCCATTGCAGGATGAAGCCGATATCGTAGTGCCGGTATTCGGTGACGTGGGTGCCGAGGAAGATGAGTATTTCGCACTCAGGCTTAAAAATGCTACCGTCGTATCCGGACAGCACCTGCCTGCGATCGGTACGCGGAACATAGCCATTGGTGGTATCATGAACGATGATCTGGCCATCGATATGGAGATCAGGGTCAGCAATGCGCTGTCACCCAACGGTGATGGCAAAAACGATGTGATGATCATTGAGAATATAGAGAAGTACCCGCGCAACGAGATCGTGATCGTTAACCGCTGGGGTGGCACGATCTATAAAACAAGCAATTACAATAACCAGTCGAATAATTTCAAAGGCCGCTCCAACACAGGCGGCGGAACCGGGAATGATCTGCCGGACGGCTCTTATTTCTATATCCTGCATGTGTGGGACAGCAATGGTAAAATGCAGCGTCATACCGGCTATATCGTTTTGAAACATGCCAATTAAAAAGAGAACTATGAAAATCCGTTTATGGAAGCTCCTGGCAGCAGGGATCATCAGCTGTAGTGCGGAACAGGCCGCAGCGCAGCAGCATCCCGTATATGCCCAATACCTGTTCAACGGAATGGTAGTGAATCCCGCTTACCCTTCCATGGATGAGTTCAGCAGTGCGACAGTAGTGGCACGTAATCAATGGGTAGGGATGGAGGGTGCGCCCAGCACAGGCACTTTTTCTTTCTACTCGCCACTGAAAGCTACCAGGACCAGCATCGGTTTTCTGGCGATGCAGGACAAGATCACCATCTATTCACAAACCGGCTTTCACCTGAACGTATCGCAAAAGGTCAAGCTGGATGACAAGCTTTTCCTGGCATTGGGGCTGAAAGGGGGGATGGAGCAATTCCGGGAGAACAACACCCATCTGGCTACCGATGATCCCGTTTTTGCGCAGGATCAGCAGTACTGGAAGACGGATATAGGATTCGGCTTCATGCTCTATTCCGAAAAGTTTTTCGTTGGCCTGGCCGCGCCTTCGTTCCATAATTTCGACCTGGGCAATTCTGTTAATAAAGTGGCATTCAAACGGCATTTATACCTGCATGGCGGTATGATCCTGGATGTGAATAAAGACATCAAATTCCGGCCGGGGTTGTTGTTCCGCCAGGTAGGCGGGGCCGGGATACAGATGGATGTGAATGCTTCCTTCCTCTTTAAGAATGTGTTATGGGCCGGTGTTACCTGGCGCACGGAAAAAACCGCTGCGGCCATGATGCAGTTGCAGCTCACCAAAGGGTTCCAGCTGGGATATGCGTACGACTTTGCTTCCGCAGGTTATCTGAACGGTATCCAGAGCGGATCTCACGAGCTGATGCTGAATTACCGTTTCTCTTTTACCAAAGGAAAGACACTGACCCCGCGCATGTTTTAGCATCAGTATAATTACATATTCCGTTCAAAAATATCCAAACCGGGAATCCGCCTGACTACCGTTTACGTACATACCGAAAATAACCGCCCGGCCTGTTAAACATTCAACAGCATTATTTGTTAAACAAACAGGCTTGACAGTTAGATCGCTCTTTCAGATACTTGTGCAAAAATTAGTTAATAGTTAGTTATCCTAACGTAAATAGTTTGATTGTTCATTTTCTTTTTATAGATTTGAATAGTGTGGTACAGCAATTGAGAGAGAAGTTCGGAGTTCTTTATAAACAGGTTATTATCAGTCGTTGAAGATATTTGCAGGCTTTATTCCTGTATGAATTTTTTGTCTTAAGCTAAATTGGAGAAAAAAAACGAGCCTGATGTTCGTGTCGGGCTCATTTCTTTTTACATAGCCGCCGCAAATATTGATATTCAATGACGATCAACATATTATTATTAGGGAATAAGGGATTTTTGTCTTAAGCTAAATTGGAGAAAAACGAGCCTGATTGTCGTATCGGGCTCCTCTTTTTAAGATGGTTTTATTTTATTTATGGATATTCAGGCCTGGGAACGTAGTCCCAGGCTTTTTTGTTCCCGGCCTGCCATTATCCGATAAACAACAGTAGTATATACTTGGTGAATATTTTTTTGTAGATTTGATACAACGCCAACTGAAATTCACGCGACAATACAATTAATTTATTGATATATACCTTTTTTATCCACTTTGCATTACTAGTTAATTTGGAGGATGGGCCTGATTGTCGAATCGGGCTCTTTTTTATTCCATCTTTTCCTGAAAATTCGTAGATTTATTTAAACGGAAGAATGGCCACCAATGCTGAAATATGGATCACTTTATTCGCTATGCTGCATATATGGCTGGTAGTGAGGTTTTGTGTGCTGCATACTTTCAGGGAGGCAAATAATCGCCCGTATCATCTGAAATGGCTGATGCTGGTCTTTTTTCTCCCGTTCGTTGGATATGGGCTGTATTTCTGGCTTACCCGGCGTTACGTGACGGACAAATCCTGATCATCCGCTCATTTACTCTTCTCCCTTATTGTAGTTTTTTTCTTTCCATCTGCCGGATACCTCCCGGTGATACCGGATAGCTCTTATGGAAAGCCGGATAGCGATGTAAAAAGAGAGCAGCGATCCCGCCATCAAAAACATATTGTCCCCGATAAACAGAAAGAAATCGAATGCCCCATGGAAAGCAATGGCCCAGAACAGTCCGGTTAACAATAAGGTACGCCTGTGCTGCGGAATGAATTTGGCCAGCCCCACATAATATCCCATCAATATGGCAAAGGTGGCGTGAGCAGGCACGGAAATGAACATACGCACCAGTCCGGTGCCGATCCCGTATTGCATCACATAGGCAATATTTTCCGCCGTCGCGAATCCCATACCGATCATGACGGAATATACAATGCCGTCGAATGGCTCGCTGAAGGCCCTTTTGGGGTAGGCGTAGAATCGCAGCATAATGTATTTGCCCAGCTCTTCGCTTAATCCTACGATGCCGAAGGCAAAAATCGCGGTTTGCCAGAGATGTTCACTGGATGCGCCCCAGCCCTGTGAGGCGGCGTAGAGCTGCATCAGCAGCGGAATGCCCACACTGAGCACACCGAGCAGGAAACAGCGCACGAGTAGGCGTACCGGTTCCCGTTCACGCTGGTCCAGCATATAGATCAGGATGGAGATAGCAATCCCTGGTGCGATGGCGATGGCCAGTGCCTGCAGTAACATATCAGATACCTTTACGTTGTTTGCGTTGCAGGAGGAAAGCTTCCAGTTCAGCTTTGGTAAAACTGCTGAGGTTCTTCTCCCGGCTGAGGCCGCCTTTTTGCGCGGCCAGTGTACCGTAGCGGATATCATGGTAGCCTGCTACGGCATGCGCATCCGGATCGATAGACAGCAATGCGCCTTTCCGGATGGCCGAAGGGATCCATTGCCAGTCGATATCCAGCCTGCGGGGGTGTGCATTCAGCTCTATCACCACATCGTGGGCCACGCAGGCATCAATGATCGCCTCATGGTCCACCGGATAACCGTTGCGGCTGAGCAGCAGGCGGCCGGTCATATGTCCAAGTATGGTCGTGTACGGGTTGGCGATGGCTTTCAGCAGGCGGGCCATGGCTTTGTCTTCCGGCATTTTGAGATTGGAGTGTACGGAGGCGATAACGAGATCGAAACTGCGGAGAATATCATCCGGGTAATCGAGGCTGCCATCGTTCAGGATGTCGGCCTCAATGCTTTTGAATATCCTGAAGGGCGCGAGCTGACTGTTCAGCTGGTCGATCTGCTGATGCTGTGCGATGATACGTTCCGGCTGAAGGCCATTGGCATAAAAGGCGGAACGGGAGTGGTCACTGATGACGAGATATTCAAAGCCCTGGTCCCGCGCGGCTTTTGCCATGTCTTCCAGGCTTTGGAGGCCGTCGCTCCATTGGCTGTGGGAGTGGATGATACCTTTGATATCGCCGGTCTGTATCAGTTCCGGCAACGTGTCGGCCGCCGCAAGGGCGATCTCGCCGGCGCCTTCGCGCATGCAGGGGGGAATGAACGGCAGCCCGGCTTTTGTGAATATCGCCTCTTCGGAATCGGCTTCGGTATCCAGGGCGCTGGCGGCATGTGCCCGGAATTGCTCCAGGAAGGCATCGTTACCGGTGGTAACGAACAGTTTGCGTGCGAACTGGGGCTGATCTACTCCGTAGACCATTACTTTGATCTGTTCCTGGTATTTCAGGATAATGACATCGGCTGTATTGTCCAGCCGGGTAAACCCTTCCAGGTCTTTCAGTTGCTCTGCCACCTTTTCGGCCGGTACGCCGATCACTATTTCCAGTTCATCGATCACCGGTTGTTGCCGCCGGAAAGCACCCGTCAGCGCCACCGGGGCAGGGGCGAATATTTGGGAGAACATGGCTTCCAGTTGGGCTGCTACAGCTTCCACTTCGGCGTAGAGGAAGCGTTCGCGGTTGGAGAGGAAGAATTCAATGCTTTGTTTGATGCTTTCCTGGGTTTTCTGCCCGAAACCTTTGAAAAGCAGGAGGCGGTTCTCATTGCAGGCGTACAGCAGCTCTCCCAGGGTCTCTATTTCCAGTTCTTTCCAGATGGTAGCGATCTTTTTCGGGCCGATGCCTTTGATCCGCATCATTTCCAGGATGCCGGGAGGGGTTTTTTGCAGGTATTCCTCCAGGAGGCCGAAGCGTCCGGTCTGCAGCATTTCTATAACGCTCTTGCCGGTGGACTCACCGATGCCTTTGATCCGGAAGATGGCATCATGGGGAGTTTCCTGCAGCGGAACGGTCAGTTTTTCGATCTGGAAAGCCGCATTGGCGAATGATTTGGCTTTAAAGGAATTGTCGCCGTGGATATCCATCAGCTTGGCGAGGAGGGAGAGGTTATCTGCGATGATATAGTTGTCCATACAAGGCGTAAGTTAGGAGATTCGGGCGGAATGAGCAATGGTCTGATACAAATGGCCTGCTAGGAATGATCCGGGTTTCTCCAAATAAAAGAACCCCCACCTGGAGGTGAGGGTTCTTTATGCTACAGTTTGTAAATCCGATCTTACATGGCCGGAGCTGCAGGAGCAGAAGGAGTTGCTTTCTTTTTAGGAGCAGCTTTCTTCTTGGCAGCCGGTTTTTTAGCAGCGGCTTTTTTAGGAGCAGCTTTCTTGGCAGCGGCCTTCTTTTTAGGAGCAGCTTTCTTAGCAGCAGCTTTCTTTTTAGGAGCGGCTTTCTTAGCAGCAGCTTTCTTTTTAGGAGCAGCCTTTTTAGCGGCTACTTTCTTTTTAGGAGCGGCTTTCTTAGCAGCAGCTTTCTTTTTAGGAGCAGCTTTTTTAGCAGCTACTTTCTTTTTAGGAGCGGCTTTCTTAGCAGCAGCTTTCTTTTTAGGTGCAGCTTTTTTAGGAGCAGCTTTCTTAATTGTTGCCATTGTTTTTTGAATTTTGGGTTAGTAAAAAAATTGGGTATTAAAAAAAACTTTATGGCAAACACTGCATCAGGCTTCCGCCTGGGCAGTGGTGTCAAATGATCTTACAGAAACGAAGGTTTTGTTCTCACGACCCTTTCTGAATTCCACCACACCATCAGTCAGCGCGTAGATGGTAAAATCTTTACCGATACCTACGTTTGAACCTACGTGATAAACTGTGCCACGCTGACGGATAATGATATTACCTGCTACAGCTACCTGGCCACCGAAGATTTTAACTCCCAGTCTTTTACTTGCGGAGTCTCTACCGTTCTTAACACTACCTTCACCTTTTTTATGTGCCATTGTATGTTACTTTATAACTTTAGTCAATATTAAATTAAGCTATTTCGCTGATCTTGAGCTTTGTAAAATGGGTACGATGACCAACTTTTTTCCTGAAGCCTTTTCTTCTCTTCATTTTGAAAGCGATCACCTTATCACCCTGAACATGGCCCAGGATCTCAGCCTTTATTACTGATTTTACATCAGTGCCAACGGCGATCTTGCCGTCAGTGTCGGTCAGCAGAACTTCAGAAAATTCTACTTTATCTCCAACATTCCCAGCCAATTGTTGTACGAAGATCTCCTGATCTTTCTGTACCTTGAATTGCTGACCTGCGATTTTTACAACTGCGAACATAATATTCCAAAAATAATTTCCTGCAAAGGTATTACTTTGTTTTTTAATCAACAAAGAATTTAATACTTTTTGCAGGTTTCCAGCCTCCCGCAGGAAGCATTTGTATTGAAAAATAGCTTTTTACATATCAAAGATACGGAGTTTTTACAATTTTAGCTTTTTTTAACAATTGTTTAGCATCCTTATCCCGCCTGCCGCTCCAACCCGCTATTGGCCGATCTCCGCCGCAGCCCATGCTTGTAGCCCCCTCTCAAAAGCTGTGTTCTTGGATACAAATTTTATACTTTTGTTTTTTATGTTTATCCACTAAAATAAAGGGGCATGAAGTTTAAATCACTGCTGGCCAAACCATTTGCTTCGATCATCGCCAACAAGGTGAAGAAGGAAATGCAAAGGGCGGTGGAAGATCAGGAATCGATCTGGCAAGAGTTGATCAAGACAGGGAAGAAGACGGAGTTTGGAAAAGACCACCAGTTCGACCAGATCACCTCTTATGACGCCTATAAGCAGGCAGTGCCTGTCAGGGACTATGAGCAGTTCCGCCCGTATATCGACAAGATAAAGGAGGGCAAGCATAATGTATTATGGAAGGGGCAGCCGATTTACTTCGCCAAGACTTCCGGCACCACCAGCGGGGTCAAATACATCCCCATCTCCAAGGATTCGATCGACCATCACTTTAATACATCCCGCAACGCGGTATTCTGCAACATCGTCGAAACGAGTGACAGTACCGCATTTGACGGAAAACTCATCTTTCTCTCCGGCTCCCCCGAGCTGGAAAGGGTGGGAGGGATTCCCACCGGGCGCCTCAGCGGGATCGCCAACCACCAGATCCCCCGTTACCTCCGCACCAACCAGCTGCCCACCTACGAAACCAATTGTATCGAGGACTGGGAAACAAAACTGGAAAAGATCGTGGAGGAGACCATCCGGCAGGATATGCGGCTGATCAGCGGTATCCCGCCATGGATGCAGATGTATTTCGACCGGTTGATCGAAAAGAGCGGCAAGTCCGTGGGTGAGTTGTTCCCCAATTTCTCGCTGCTGGTACACGGCGGTGTGAATTTTGAGCCTTACCGCGCCAAGCTGATGGACTCCATCGGCCGGAAAGTACATACGATCGAGACCTACCCGGCCTCAGAGGGCTTTTTCGCCTTCCAGGACTCCCAGGAAAGTGAAGGGCTGCTTCTCAATACCAATGCCGGGATCTTCTACGAATTCATACCGGTTGCGGAAATACGTGATGAAAACCCCACCCGCATCTCTCTGAAAGATGTGAAAGTTGGTGTGAACTATGCCCTGATCGTGAGCACCAATGCCGGATTATGGGCCTACAATATCGGGGATACCGTAAAATTCCTGTCCACCGAGCCTTACCGTATTGTGGTGACCGGCCGCACGAAGCACTTTATTTCCGCTTTTGGCGAGCATGTCATCGGGGAGGAAGTAGAGCACAGCCTGATGACCGTTGCAACGGAAAGCAGTGTGCGCATTACGGAGTTTACGGTGGCCCCGCGCATCCAGGTGAACGGTGAACTGCCCTATCACGAATGGTTCGTGGAATTCGAAGAGGTGCCGGGCAACCTGTCGGCCTTCGCTGAGGAGGTAGACCGG
The DNA here is from genome assembly GCF_008086345.1 of Chitinophaga sp. XS-30. Lineage (NCBI taxonomy): Bacteria > Pseudomonadati > Bacteroidota > Chitinophagia > Chitinophagales > Chitinophagaceae > Chitinophaga > Chitinophaga sp. XS-30. The sequence goes on from NZ_CP043006.1 coordinate 2,430,810, forward strand.
CAGATGCGCAACAAGAACATTTATTACGACGATCTGTTAACCGGTAATATCTTACAGACACTCAAGATCCGCCCGGTACGCAAGGGCGGTTTCATCGATTACATGAAGTCCATCGGCAAGCTGGGAGGCCAGAACAAAGTGCCCCGCCTGAGCAACGACCGGCGTATTGCTGATGAAATGGAAAAATATCTGGACGGGCGCTGACCCGGCCGGACCCTCCGCAAAGACCTTCTCCTTTTACCGGGAGAGGAGGGAATTCGCACGCTTAATTGAAAAATCTGTTTAAATTTAATCGCAGGAGAGATTCTTGTTTGATCATGAGTAAAAAACGTATTGGCATATTTGGTTCTACCGGGTCTATCGGCCGTCAGGCACTGGAGGTGATCGCTGCGCACCCGGAGCTGTTCGAAGTGGAGGTGCTCACCGCGCAGCAGAATGCGGACCTGCTGATAGAGCAGGCTCTGTTGTTTTCGCCCAATGCGGTGGTGATCGGTGATGAAGGGAAATACGAGGCGGTAAAGGCCGTTTTGTTCGATAAAGGCATTAAAGTATTTGCCGGCGCTGCCGCGATGGTGGAGGTGGCGGCCTGGGATTCCATCGATCTGATGCTTGCAGCGATCGTAGGGTTCGCCGGCCTGGCGCCTACTTTGTCCGCCCTCGAACAAGGCACGCCCATTGCCCTGGCCAACAAGGAAACCCTTGTAGTGGCGGGGGATATTGTGATGGCCACCGCCCGCAGAAGAAATGTGCCCATCATTCCGGTGGACTCGGAGCATTCCGCCATCTTCCAATGCCTGCAGGGCGAACGGGGGGCAAAACTGGAAAAAGTGGTGCTCACCGCATCCGGCGGGCCGTTCCTCGGTAAAAAGACCAATTTCCTCATCAATGTAAAGAAAGATCATGCCCTGCAGCATCCTAACTGGAGCATGGGGGCGAAGATCAGCATCGATTCGGCCACACTGATGAACAAAGGGCTGGAAATGATCGAGGCCAAATGGCTTTTTGGACTGGATGCGGAACAGATAGAAGTGATCATCCATCCCCAGTCCGTTATCCATTCCATGGTGCAATTCACCGATGGTTCCATGAAAGCGCAGATGGGACTTCCGGATATGAAATTGCCCATCCAGTATGCCATGGGGTACCCGGACCGCCTGTCCAATGATTTCCCCCGCTTTTCTTTCAAGAATTACCCCTCGCTTACTTTTGAGCAGCCTGATACCAAAACATTCCGTAACCTTGCCATTGCAACGGACGTGCTGAAGAAGGGCGGAAATGCAGCCTGCATCATGAACGCAGCCAACGAAGAGGTAGTGAACGCCTTCCTGAAGAACCGCATCGGCTTCCTGCAGATGACGGAAGTGATAGAGGAAACGCTGGACAGGTTGCCATTTGTGGAAAAGCCGACTTTACAGCAATATTACCAGGCGGATACCACTGCCCGCGAAACGGCCGCTGAACTGATCCACAACCTGAGCTGATAAACACTGAAATAATATATATCCAATAGAAATACATGACAACACAGGAAATATTAGTAAAAGCAGGACAGTTGATTCTGTCATTGTCGATTTTGGTGGTCCTGCATGAATTAGGGCATTTTATCCCGGCCAAACTGTTTAAGACGAAAGTAGAGAAGTTCTACCTGTTCTTCGATCCCTGGTTTTCCCTCTTCAAATTCAAGAAAGGCGATACCGAATACGGTGTTGGCTGGCTGCCGCTCGGCGGCTATGTGAAGATCTCCGGGATGATAGACGAGAGTATGGACCGGGAACAGATGAACAAACCGGCAGAACCCTGGGAGTTCCGGTCGAAACCCGCCTGGCAACGGCTGATCATCATGATCGGCGGGGTAACGGTAAACCTTATCCTCGGTTTTCTGATCTATACCATGATCCTCTGGCATTACGGGGAAGAGTATCTGCCTGCGCAGAACGTAAAATACGGCATCGTAACGGATTCCCTGGCACGGACCATCGGGCTGCAGGACGGGGACATGCTGGTAGCGGTTGCCGGCAAACCCGTGGAGAACTTTGAAGCATTCGCCGGCAGGCTCATCCTGAAAGAAGCCAAGACCATACAGGTAGTACGGGACGGGCAGCAGGTGGACATTCAAATACCAAAGGGCTTCCCCCGCCAGGTCATCAAACGGAAAGGCATGTTCGTCGTGCCGCGTTTGCTGCCGGTACTGGATACCGTTCCGGATAATTCCTTCGGTTTCAGGGCCGGATTCAGGGAAGGGGACAGGATCATCCGCGTGAACGGCGATCCGGTCAGTTATAACCATGAATTTTATAATGCCGTAAAGCGTGATACCGGAAAAACGATGGTGGTGGACGTACTGCGGAATGGTACGGATACCGTAACCATCTCCACTGTTGTGCCATCCAAAGGCTTCGGCGGCATCGGTCCTATACTTTCCAATCAGCTGGAGATCGTCAAAAAGACCTATACTTTCGGGCAAGCCATCCCGGCAGGATTCAACAAAGCTATTACCACACTCGTTTCTTATGTGCAGCAGTTACGCCTCATTTTTGTTTCCGAGGAAGTGAAGGCCAGTGAATCCCTGGGCGGTTTCATGAGCATCGGCAATTTGTTCCCCGGTGTCTGGGACTGGCAGAGCTTCTGGGCGCTGACAGCCCTGCTGAGCATCATTCTTGCATTCATGAACATCCTGCCCATTCCCGCGCTGGATGGCGGACACGTTATATTCCTGACGTACGAGATGATCACCGGCCGCAAGCCGAGCGAGAAGTTCATGGAGTATGCGCAGATCGTGGGGATGGTGATCCTGTTCGGCTTACTGCTGTTCGCGAACGGTCTGGATGTATGGCGCTGGATTACTTCGAAATTTTAGCGTATCTTTGCGGAGCTAAATACCGGGGGCTGACCGGTTTTGACAGCATAGGTCTTTGAAAGTGTAAGCATGTCGTGCGTTGGATAATTAGCACGTAAATCTGAATACCCAAACTTTAATTGGCGAATCTAACTACGCCATGGCTGCCTAATTGAATTAGGTACCCATTATAGCCGCCTGAGTTGTGACCCACTACGACTCTCGCCGCCGAATCAAACCATAGCGGGATAGGTACACATGGTTTCTGTGAGTGTGTAATGAAAATCAAAACGGATAAGGACGAGGTTGGTTTGTTCCGCCCCTGCTGAGTCCCGACACAACAATGCGGAAATAAACATGTAGAAAGCTTTTGGAGGATATGTTTGGACGCGGGTTCGACTCCCGCCAGCTCCACCTGAAAAAATCCCATTTTTTTGTTATGTGGGAAGAATATTGACAGCTATTACGTATGTAATAGCTGTTTTTATTTTATGGGTATGTTGATTATAACCAGTTGTTTATCGTAATCATAGGTGTTGTAATACTATGTTTATCACCATGATACATCTTATTGAAGGGTTATAAATTCCATTGATTTCCTACTTTATGTAACAATTATTTAGTCAAAGGTCACGGGAATCCGACCATGTTTTCAATGGAATATTTAAGTAAATATTCCATTGAAATAGGATTAAAGTAGGCTCTACAAAAAAATCCCAACTGGGATAAAATGTTATTTTAGTAACTGGATAGTGATAATCTTCGCTAACGTGTTGATCAAAGACATGACTTCATTAACCTCGCTTGTAGATACATTATTTTGTTGTGATAGTCCTAGGGTTTCATAATTCTCTTGTTCAATTATTAATGAGTCCGATTGGGTTAGGAGTTCCTTTTTAATTGAAAGATTGTAAGAGAACAAACCTGTGAAAGAGTGTTCCTTATTATATAATCTTTTCACCGCTCCGGTAACCGGTGAGGCATGAAAGCATTTGCCATCAGATACAAGATACTCCGGAAAGATCAGCCTGGTCAATTCTCGCTTAGTATGAATATCTCCTTCTTCGTATAACTGGCGTAGTTTGGAAAATAATGACAGGCCGGTGTTCACATCTTTTGAAAGCTGTCTTTGTTTATTCTGGAGTGCACTAAGCTTCTCGCACAGGATATTTATTTGTACTTCACTACCTGCTTTTATTTTCTTATAATCTGATCCATCAATATCTCCTTGTAAGAGTAGGTCCCGCGCCTTTTTAATCTTATTGTTTAGCTCATCAATTTTCTTTGTCAGATGATAAGTTGTTTTTGTTTTTAGCGCTGCTTCTTCTGTTAAGGTTCTCTTCAATATTTTAAGGCAGATTGGATAGTAGTTTTCGCTAAGTTTGAAAGATTTCAATTGCTCAACGAAGAGATGATGTAATTTATCAGTTCTTAAATGAGACTTGCAATTGGAGTGACAGTGATAGTAATAGTATTTTTTATTCCGCCCTTGTGAGCCACTGCCAGTCAGAACTTCGCCACATTTTTTGCATGTTAAAAATCCTCTTAGGGGAAATAAATATTCAATGTTGGATCGCTTGGGAAGTTGTTCTCTCTTTTTATTTATTATGCTTTGAACATTGAAGAAAAGTATTTCCGATACAATAGGCTCGTGCGTACCTTGGACGTATTGCTCGCATTCATGGGGAGTGGCATGTATTGGCACTTTGCCACAATACAATGGGTTCCGAATTGCTCTCCAGAAACAGTTTTTACTTTTGTTAAACCCGTTATCCGTAGCATGTATATAGGCTTGTGTGATGTTGTGTGTTTTTGAGGCAATCTGTTCGAATGCTGTTTTCATAATACTCGCACAAGGTTCTATAGGGGCTATATATTTGACGCCGGTTTCTGTTGTTCTATTGATGTAACCAACCGGTGCAAGTCCCGTACAACGCCCTTCCTTTTTAGCTCTTCGTAGGCCCTGTTTGATATTTAAACTTCTGCGAGCGTTTTCGACCTCCGGGATAGTGAGATAAAATGCCAGGGTCATTTGATTTTCTGGAACAGTAATATCTAGTGGCTGTTCGGTAGCTACGGGTTGTATGCCTAATGCTTCAAGTGAACGGATGGTTGCATATGCTTCGGCAGTATTCCTGCTAAATCTGTCCCACTTTGTGAACAGAAGTACTTGTGGACGATTACCTTTATTTACTTTGTAGGATTTAAATAATTTGGTCCATTGTGGTCGATTGAAAGTTTTTGCCGAGAAGTCTTCATAAATAACAGATCCTACTTGAATGCTATTTACTTCGCAATGTCTTCTTAATACTTCTTCCTGGTAGCGTTGTGAAAAGCCTTTGTCTGCTTGTTCTTCTGTACTTACTCTGATATATAAATCAGCTATTGGAAGTATGGCACATTTGTCCATATTATGTTATATTTAGTGAATGTATTAATAGTTTTGATGGCTTTAGATATAAAGAGCTAACCCAATTTTATTTAAGGGTGTTAGCGATAATTGGAGTATTGAATATTAATGATTTTAATATTATGAAATTGCAACAAATCAGAGCTATAAGTGAATTAACTAATCTATTATATGATTTCTTACCAGGTAGTCGCTATTCCTATGCTGATCAGTCAATTACTTTTCCTGGATGTGCTGCAAAAGTGGGAGTATCTCAGTTATGGCAAGGTGGGAGTAAAAGGCCCGCAATCAATAAGTTGTTGTCGGGGACGTTAGAACTTAATAACGCCAAGTTCTGTAACTTAATTCGAGAAATCATAAAGACTGCAATTCCTTATCGAATGGGGAAGGCCAATCCAATAACTAGAGAGGAAATAGAAGAAATTAATAAGAAAATTCATGAAATCGGTTTTAGAATTAAGGACCTTGTAGATGAAGAATTTCTGAAGACGCTTCCACAAAAGGAATCTCGAAGTGTACCAACGGAAGAGAAGAAAGTAATCGATACCATCGAATTGGTTAAGGATTATATGGATATATCGAGTATGGATCCGCAACCAAGAGGATATGCATTTGAAAAGTTTTTAAATAAACTATTTGTCAAATTTCAGTTTTCACCACGAGATGCTTTCAGAATTAAGGGAGAGCAGATTGATGGTAGCTTTGAATTAGATGGCCAAACATATTTACTGGAAGCAAAATGGCAAGCGAAGCAAAGTGCACAAGACGAATTACTAATTTTCAACGGGAAGGTTGAAGGTAAATCTTCATGGGCAAGAGGTGTTTTTATCAGTTATATTGGATTTACAGATGATGGACTTGAGGCATTTTCCCGGGGTAAACGTACGAGCATTATTGGTCTGAATGGGGTGGATATATTCTTTGTTCTCGAAGGGAAAATCTCCCTGTCTGATCTTATTAAAAGGAAGGCTAGAAGAGCAGTTGAGACAAACGAATTTTTTGTGTCAGTACATGAGTTGCTCTAACTTGGGAATTTTAGGGCAATCCTTCCCATTTTTTTCGAATAGCAAGACTATTATAACCTCGTTTATCTTCATTACGAAATATTTCGAAACCGATTTTGGGCATCATGAGTCCACTTACGTAGTTTTCTTCAAGATATGTGGGGTTATTAATTACAAATTCCTTGTGGCTTGGTACGGCCATAGCTCTTTCCTGTACTTTATCTTCTATGTATTCTAAAATATCGAAGTTTTCGTCATCGTAGTTTGGTTCAGCCTCAATGTATTTTAAAATAAGCATTATAGGCTTAAATTTACCTTGATGTGGAGGATATCCTAGGATATCAATAGTTGTATAATAAAGATGGTAAAGCGATGTACTAAACCCGTCTTTTTCCAAAATGCCGGTTACCCAATGAATAAAGAACTTAACAAAGCCATCATCATCATAGAAATGGTTTTCTATTTTTTCTGTAGATAAGATATGATTGATATTGTATTCAGTCATAGAATTTTGGTATATGTATTAATATTGCTATTAATTTTCAAATATAATCCCACTTTGAATAGATAACCCAAATGGTCAAGGGGTAATTTTACTTAATGGGCATCCGGCTGGTTGAAATTCACAATATTTATTCCTTCATAACGGCAAACCAACTCATGAATATGTCCGATGATATCAGCCTTTTGACGCCCGCCACCCCTTGGTAAATCTCTAGTTTGCGAAAAAGTAAATAACATCCTTTCCTTCGCCCTTGAAAGTGCTACAAAAAACAGGTTGTTATCCTGAGTTGGCCGATCTGTATAGCTCCAGAATGCAGAATCTTCTAACCCTACAAATATGACAGTGTGAAACTCGAGCCCTTTACTTTTGTGGGTGGTCATGATAGGTACTGTATCTTCTCCTTTCAGCATACCAAGAGCGGCAAGCATACTACCACTATCATTATATTGTTTCATAAGATAATCGCGCATCTGCTCCATCATTTGCCGTAGCCAGGTTCCTTCTTTATACTGCTGGTATTGATCCTTAACCTTCTTTATGTCTGTAAAATGGCTTATTTTAACCATGAGGTCCGTAAACCTTGCAGTGCCAAGGTCTGTTCCATTATTAAATTCAGCCTTAAGTTCACGAACGAATTTCAAAGCACGCCGTTGTAGTAGAAGCATTTCTTGATCCTCATAACTCTGGTTGATATACGCAAGAAAATTCACCACTTCGTCCCAACACTTACCAAGCTTAGTCGCAAATACACTTTCTAAGAAGTTAATCATGAACATCGGGAATGGTTCAGTAAGCAAATCCTGCAGAGTGCTTTCATCCCGGGCACGAATACCAGCCGTTGTCAATGCCGCGATCAAATCGGTGGTATAATTGGGCGGCAGTTGCTTAACCAGTATACAAACTTCCCTAGGGGTAATGCCATCTGTCTGTAGCCACCTGGTAATTTCACCTACTAGGTAATCTCTTTCTGCATGATGATCGGCAAAAAAACACATCCTAACTTCTCCCTGATCCTGATCCCATTTATCAGAAGGTATGGCGATGGCTGGTTTGTGCAGCAGGGTTTCGACTAAATAATTTTGGAAGTGGATCAGACGTGGCGCCGAACGCCAATTCATACACAGGCGCAATGGTTCAGATTGCGTGTCCAAGCTGTATTCCTCAAATATTGCAGGTTTGGCGCCGGCCCACTCCATAATGGTTTGTTTATCATCACCTACTGCTGTAAAATTCACGTTGCCTCCAAAAAAACAGGTTTTGAATAGGTCATATTGAATATGGGTGGTATCTTGAAATTCATCAATGAATACGTGGGAGTATGTCTGTTGCAGCATTTGCTTAATAGCGGGGTTACTGCTTATGATAAGATCTGCAAGACGCATAATCATCGGGAAGTTTAACTCCGGCTTAGCTTTTTGCGTCAGATATTTCCATACGTTTCCTAGAATTGCTATCTCGTCATCATCCGGATCGAAGGGAAGTTGAACAGAGGTCAGATAAGCGGCATAATCGGATATGTTTACTGTATTGTAAAAGTTCTGATTAACTGCCTGGAAAGCATACTTGATATGATTAGCCATTTTGGCGTTTACATCGTATGCGTGAATTTTATAACCGGCTGGTAAGCCTCGCCTTAGTCGGTCAAAAATTCCCTTTGAAAAAGCATCAAAAGTCAAGGAGTCAAACCGTTGTGACAAAAAAGTCCCGCATCTCTTTTGAACGCGAGCCCTTAAATTATTGGCTGCATCTACCTTAAAGCTAATAGCTAAGATTCGCTTGGGCCATGGGCAGGTATTGGTTTGCAGCAGGTAGCAAGCCTTTTGTGCAAGTAATTCGGTTTTACCCGAGCCTGGACCTGCAACAACCAATGTGTTGCCTGTAGCATAAATGGCATTCATTGCCACTTCCTCTAAGTGCATCTGATCTGCAGGGACCCAGTTATGTGTATCAATGAATTTCATATTTGCTATGCTAATTTTTCCTTGATGCGGACGAAAATTTCGTTGAATACTGCAGGAAGTTTTTCTTTAATTACTATATCTGGCATCGAAGCTAGAGCCTGCATGTGAGTTACGGGTTTACCCCTACCCAGAAAGTGATAATTATACCATACCATTAACTCCCTATCTTGTACATTATACAAGTCTGCTATATAGTTTTCGTGTTTAAGAGTAGCGACAACTGACTTTTCAACGTATACGGCTCGATCATGACCATCGCGAGGAATACGGGGCCCTCCATTTGTAGGGTACATATGTCGGCCCTGATAGTATGCTGGAAATGTTTTAAGCATTAAAAAATCAAGGTCCAGATTTCTTGTATAAAAAACATCAAGGCTTTGAAGGCGACCGATCCAAAATTCCAATGCTCTAATACGATTTTCGGAATAGTCTCGTGCATGCATTTGGTTTAACTGTTCTTCAGAAAGTATACCACTAGGTGTTGTTAATAGTTGATCACGATTATGTCCAGCATCAATAAGCTCCAGCAAGGCATATTTTATGCGGCCCCATCCGCCAATATGGCGACCTAAATCTAAATCAAGTAAGGTCACATGCGGAATTTGCAAATCTGCCAGTAGCTTCCAGATATGATGTACAAAGCGATGTCCAAGGGGGGCGAACGTTACAATATTATCGTCAAAATCAAAATCCAATACATTCATTAAATGGTTGAAAATAACAGCTTCACTATCACCTTCTCCTATCAGCACAACTTTAGCGAAGTAGATTTCGGGATAGTTACGCACTGCCTCCTTAATATATTTGTAAGCCTCATCTTGTTTATCTGGAAGCTTTATGTTTCGTACTTGAGTTTGGCCATTATTAATACGAAAATGGTAGATAGTCTCAGGATCTAAACGTTTTACAATTGCCGGCGTATGAGAAGATAGGAATACCATCAAACCTTGATGGCTGGCAATATCTTCTAAAATACGAATTACCCTTCCGAGAATTTGAGGTGCAATATGGTTTTCAGGCTCTTCTATTAATAGTAAAGTTACTACAGGGCGTACTGCGTCCTCATCCAAATCTTGCATACCCTGTTGAGCCTCTACCTGCAGTAAGGCGCATACCATGGTGATGTAAAATAAGGACCGGTAACCATCACCCAAATCATGAATATTAAAATCCCGGTGTACACCTGGTGCTGGACTGAACTGAATTTCCAGTTTTTTTAGTACTTCATCAATTTCACCGGTGCCAAATTTCATATTGGCATCTTTAAAGCGATCATCTCTATGGAACTTTGACCAGGTTTCCTGAATTGTACCCTGAATTACATCAAAGCCCGGAAGACCAGAAAATAATCCATTTAGTGCTCCGACCTGTTGGCGTAAGTTATCCCGAAACCCAGCATCGAAGTTGATCGTTTTTAATAACCGATGCAATATCGATCCAGAGGCAAATTTCAGCTGATCTGCAGTTTTACGTAACGCTGGAATATATATTACCTGAAACAAACCATACATAGACTTTTTAAATTCTTTAGTTTCTTCCTCGTTATTAACATTTCCAGGTAATGTTACAAACGACTGTTTCTGCTCTATTTCACCTTCGGGAGAGGATGCGGATGGTTGCCAGGATGCTTTTTGCCTGATGCGAACATATGGCCGGGCCTGATTATTTTCGACAGTATATTGACCTTCAAAAAGAGGTAAAACAGGGTCGTTTTCATCAAAAACAAGATCCACTTCAATGATCAATGATTTATTGGATGGGTGCATTGGATCCTCTCCGGCCGGGGTATAAAAATCCTCTTTAAATAAGGTCCGCTCAATTCTATCACCGAAAAGTTTACGTATGGCGTCCAGTGCAGCAGTTTTACCTGAGCTATTTAGGCCGATAAAGCAATTGAGTGTTGAATCAAAGGTGAGGGTTTGTGAATCAGGCCCAAAGGAACGGAAGCCACTGATTCTTAAAGCAGCGATTTTCATCTGCAATCGTTTTGGTTATTGAAACAAACTGAATAAATGACTTGGCGAATTTATTTAATTTCTAAAATCTAATTGGAGAGGAGGTAATTTTGCATGATTAAGCATTACCTGCCAGATTAGCATAAGTTAATTTATTTTTTTTATAATGTGAATTTTGCCTTGTCGAAACACATATAACGATTATTTTAAAGCGATTTTCAATTAGAATCAACGGATAACTCAGCTAAATTTTTCAAATCCTTCAAAAATTGTTCGGACAAACGTACCTCCAAGCCCACTTCGGTAAAACTGGCAGTACCAGGAAGTACCAAAAAAATTAAAGGCAGTTCGTCATGAGCTGCCTTTTTTAGTTTTCACATTTCGCAATGATAACCAATCAATTGCCTTCATTCTGTCTGGTTTCAAATAGGAAAAGTCTCTTCTTAATTTGAGAACTGTCTCGAGGAATAATGTGTTGCGTCGCTTGTATATTAGATAGAACTTTTACTTCGATACTGAATGCTTCTTTGGCTTTAATCCTATGTGCGTTTCAAATAGTCGTGAGAAGTGACTTAGATTCGAAAATCCTAAACGATAACCAACTTCCGACACCGATAGCTTTTCTTCCTTAATCAAATATGCCGCTTCTTTCATCCTAAAACATTGGCAGTAATTGTAAATTCTGTTGCCAAAAATCTGTTTAAACAACCGCTTCAATTTGGATTCACTCATGCCAGAAAATTTCATAAGTTCAGGAAGTATCGGAGGGAAATCAATCTTTAAAAGAATCCTATCTTTACCTCATATATCTTTTTCACATCAGCGCTATTCATAGTGCGGTGGGAAAAGTGTATAGATGTTTTAATCATTCCTTGATTTGCTTACAAGCTTCGGGGGTTTGCATACATGTGCGCGATTTAGCTAACCGACCTTTGGATCATGGAAATAAAACAAATTGCATTGGGCAGCCAGGGTTTGGTTGTACCGGTGATCGGCCTGGGCTGTATGGGTATGACAGGCTTCGAAAAAGGGTACATGTACGGTCCTGCCGATGAGCAGGAAGCGATCGCGACAATTCACCGTTCGCTTGAGTTGGGCGGTAATTTTTTGGATACTGCGGATCTGTACGGGCCGCTGAAAAACGAGCAGCTTATTTCAAAGGCAATCAGCGGCAAACGCGATCAGTATATTTTGGCCACCAAGTTCGGCTGGGAAATCGATGACAACAATAAAGTAACCTGGGCCATCAATGGTAAAAAGAACTATGTAAAGAAATCTTTAGAGCGTTCGCTTAAGAACCTCAATACCGATTACATCGATCTGTACTACCTGCACCGCCTGGATAAAAATACGCCGATCGAGGAAACAGTTGAAGCTATGGCCGGGCTGGTTAAAGAAGGTAAAGTGGGTTATATCGGTCTGTCGGAAGTATCGTCTGAAACGGTTAAGCGGGCGCATGCCGTGCATCCGGTCACCGCAGTACAAAGCGAGTACTCCTTATTTGAACGAACGGTGGAAGAGCGCGGAGTGTTGGCGACATTAAATGAACTGGGCATCGGCTTTGTAGCTTACTCGCCATTGGGCCGTGGATTTTTATCGGGACAGATCAAAAGCATCGATGACCTGCCGGAGAACGATTTCCGCAGAGCCATCCCGCGTTTCCAGGGCGAAATGTTTCATAAGAATATTGAATTGGTCAAGGCAATTGAAGCCATGGCTGAAGCAAAGAACGTCACTTCTTCGCAGCTGGCATTGGCCTGGATCATGAGCAAGGGGATTTTACCGATCCCGGGAACGAAACGCAGAAAGTACCTGGAGCAAAACCTTGCGGCGACTACCATTGAGTTGACGGAGGCGGATCTTTCACAACTGGAAAGCATCGTTCCTTTGGGTACGGATACCGGCGCACCTTACGATGAATTCAGTATGGGCTTAATTGATTAATTTTGTTTATGAATGCCATTAATTCCATATCAGAATTTCACCGACTGCTGTCATTGCCCGAACCTCGCCATCCGCTGGTGAGCGTAATCAATCTCGCGGAAAGTGTTTTTTTGGAAGACCAGGTCTGGAAAGGTTTCGTTAACCGCTTTTATTGCGTCGCGCTCAAACGCGAAGCCAAAGGCAAGATCCGGTACGGACAGCAGCATTATGATTACGATAAAGGAGTATTAAGTTTTACCGCGCCTAACCAGGTGCAGCAACTGGACCTGCAAAATATGGAATGCGGGTCCGGTTATCTTCTGATCTTTCACCCAGACTTCCTGTTACAGCATCCTCTTGCAAACAGCATTCATCACTACGGTTTTTTCGATTACGCGGTTAATGAAGCGTTGCACTTGTCGGCCGAGGAAGAAGATGACCTGATTACGATCCTCCACAAAATAGATAAGGAGTGCCAGCATATCGATAAGCATACCCAGGATATCATTCTGACGCAGATCGAGAGCCTGCTAAAATACTCCAACCGTTTTTATGAACGACAGTTTTTGACCCGCAAGAATAATAATTCAGATCTGCTGACCAGGTTCGAGCAGTTGATCAATGACTACTTTAACAGTGATGCACCGGGTTTGCTCACGGTACAATATGTTGCTGCGCAGTTGAACCTTTCGCCAAACTACCTGAGTGACCTGCTTCGGGTACATACCGGGAAGAACACACAGCAGCATATTCATGAAAAACTGATCGCGAAAGCCAAAGAAAAACTTTCCACGACCAGTCTTTCGATCAGCGAGATCGCATATGCCCTGGGCTTTGAACACGCGCAGTCCTTTAGTACGCTTTTCAAAAAGAAGACGAATTTATCACCCCAGGAATTCCGGCAGGCTTTTAACTGATCAACAGGGACCCGTCCGGGCTGTAGCGGATTTGCCCTATTTCGACCTTGATGCTTGCAAAATGTCACCAATAACTTTCAAAAACGGTACTAAAGGTTCGATAGAAGGCTCCTGACCTCCACTTTTAGGATACGGGTACATTTCCCGCATTTGAAGTTTTTATAATCCGCTGATTTTCAGCGGATTTTTTGTTTAATACCCTCTTGTCATCGGCGCCAGATAGGAGGGAAAAGCTAATTCGGTTAGTTATCGATCTTAATATTTTGCTAACCGAATTTTTCGGAAATTATGGACAAGCCTGGTAAGCGTTGGTTTTTCGAATTTGAGTAAAGTTAGAATTGTGATCTACGATCTGCTGGAATATCAATATTCCGTTGTGACAGGGGGGGAGATGATAAAAAAGCAGTATAAAGGACTAGGCAGAAAAGGAGAGCCAGATTGAAGTTGTGGAATTTCTGATCTCGAAATTGAAACCAAAGTAGGGAAAGGGGCTGTGGGCAGAGCAATCTCTTAATGCCACTAGTGACAAGATACCCTTACTTGATGAAAAAAGTACAGATCTCATCTGGCCTGAGCACTACGGAAATCTCATATCAAGAACAAGGGGACAGCCTGCGAAAGCAGGCCGCCCTTTTTTGTTCATCAAACCAAATTAATCTTTCTTTACCGGCTGCGCAGTTGACGTCTTTTTGAGCTTGGCGCCAGCAGGTATATCTACCGTTTTTGCACCGGTCCCGGATGGCTGTGTGGAGCCGGAGCCCGTGGCGCCAAAAGACTGCGTGCTGCCGGACATTGGCACCTGATTCCCGTCATCGCTCAACAGCTCATGCAGCTTCTTGTCAAATTCGCCGTCCTGATCGCCCATATAACGGCCCTGGATCACACCGTTTCTGTCTACCAGTATTTTGGTAGGAAATGCTACTACGCCATACTTCTTTACAATATTGTTCTTATCTGCATCGTTCAGAATATTAAGCCAGCTGATCTGATCTTTCGTCACGGCATCAGCCCAGGCTTTCTGCTGCTGATCTTTTTCACCGCTCTCGTGGGCAATGCCTACGATCTCAAAGCCTTTGCTTTTATATTTAGCGTAAAGTTCCTTCAGATGAGGAAAGCTTGCACGGCAGGGCACGCACCAGCTTCCCCAGAAATCGATCAGTACTACTTTTCCTCTGAGGGCAGCGAGGTCCACCTGCTTGCCGTCAAACCCCGGCTGTGAAAAAACGATGGCGGGATTTCCCAAAGCAGTTGCCGCGGTCCCGTTAATTTTTTCCTGGATCACTTTTCCCAGCTCCGAATTTTTATAGGTGGCAGGTAATTTTGCGAACTCCACGGCCTGTTCCGCATCGCTGAGTTCAAGTGCATAGCTGGCAAATACTTCTATGGCAGCATAAGTATTCGGGTACTTTTTCACGAAATCCCGTGCCCATTTCCCCTGCTGTTCCAGCAGCGACTTTCTTTTCTGCGGGTCCTTGTCTGCCGGCGGCTTATCGCTGTCATCCGTTTTTCGGGCATAGCGTTCTTTATCCATTTCAAAGAGCTCATCGGCCCACACTTTATTCTTCGTCCTGAATACTTCATAGGCCTTTGTTTCCTTGTCGTCACTGCTCACAGTGGCGAGGTTTATTTTTTCAGCATCCCCGCTGATAGTAATGGTAGCGCCGTTGCGGGCCACAAACTGAAGGCCGGGACCGGGTATAAATCCACCTCCGCTCCTGATCATATTACCAGGATTCCTGACAATAAAACTTACCATTCCGATGCCGGGATAATTCCCCTGATAGACCCTGTAACCATTTTGCATGGTGTAAGCGGTGTCTATCTGATACCCGTTTTCTCCTTTGTAGGCTATCAGCATGGTGTAGTTATTGGGGTTGGATACTTTAACCTTCACCGTAAACCCGTTCTGTGCCTGCAGATTGCAGCTGAAGGCAGCGATGCAGGAAATAAAAACGCCCGCGGCCTTGAAAATTCTCTTCATACTTTATTGTTTTAGATATTATTGTGTGAATGTTTCTTCCAGTTTTGTTGTCAGCGCTTCGCCATTCGGATTTTGGCGATGATCTTACTATCAGGCCCCACCAGGAAGTTCCGCGGAACGGTGCGAATATGATAAGCCGGCGCCGCAGCTGTCACAGCCAGCACAACGATGCCTATTCCTGCTTTTTTCATGATGATAATAATTATAAATGCCACAAATTTTCCAGTGGTTTCCCTGCCCTGATCCTCTCTACATTATCCAGCAGCATATTCCTGATCCCTTCGTGACTGGCCAGGATAGTCGATGCCGCGGCTTTTTGCATCATTACGATGGCTTCCTGTTTTTTGCCGGTTTTAGCCAGCAGCGCAGCATATACGGCATCATGTGAAAAATGATCAAAGTACCCGCTGGCTTTTTGCATCCATGATATGGCTTGTTGCAGTGCTTGCGGATCTTTCACATCGAAATATACCAGTTCTGCCGCGGTGCGTATCTGGTAAGAATAGCCCATTATCCTTTGGTTGGCTGCCAACTTGTTCATCAACTCCCAATTTGCCATTTTGGTAGAATCTGCCTGTCCGCTTAAAAAAGGTTCGCGCATCTTCTGATAATCGATGGCGTCCTGCTGCCGGAGCACATCAAGGTCTTTTTTGAGAAGACCGTTATTTACGTAATCCATCACCGCGGGTACGAGCTTGCTTTCATCATGCACACCGCTGTAATAATTCATCCTGATCTCTTTTGCCGTGATCTGGTCATCGCTCTCTCCCATCATCTTTTTCACTTCCTCCAGGCTGGCGATCAATACAGGCAGCATTTTTTCTTTTTTATCGGGAATGATATTATCCCGGAAATAAACCGACAAGCCCATCCGCAGTTTCTCCAGCGAACCATTGCCAATCACTCCGTCTAACTGTTCCGCATGTTTGATCACATAATTGTAAACCTTGCCATTCGGCACACAGCTGTTGTTCATGCGGAAACTGAGTATGGCAGACATCAGTTCCTTATTTCCCAGGTCTTCCTCTGTCAGCATCGGGAACAGTTCTTCAGCCACTTCTGCGGCCGGCTTATCTACGATTGCCAGTTTTTTTAGATAACCTTCCAGAAAATCCTTGTCCCGTTTTCCACTGGCATACTCTTTTTCCCATTCCGCCAAAGGTTTGGGATCGAGTTGCTCGCGTGCGGCGATAATTGCGTGCTGCAGAAATTTTCCCGCATCGTTATAACCGGTGGCGCGATATACGAGCTTACCATCGCCATTCACGAACAAGTAGGTCGGAAATGCCTTTACGCCATATGTTTTCGCGATCCCTACACCCTCTCCTTTTTCCGCATCAATTTTATAATTCACGAAATCGCCGTTAAATTTCTCACCTACTTCCGGCAAGGGAAATACTTCGGCCGCCATCTTCCTGCATGGTCCGCACCAACTGGTGAACACATCTACGAATATTAGCTTTTTCTGCGCTTTTGCTTTTGCAAGCACCTCTTTCCATGATCCTTGCTCAAAAAGGATCCCCTGGGCCGTTCCGGCTGTGATCCCTGCGAAGAGGAATATAACGGTCAGGCATAGTAATTTTTTCATTGCTGTATGTTTATTGTTTTATGGATTGTTTTGCATACCGGGATTTTGATCGATGATTTTCTGCGGGAACCGTAGTACGAATCGTTCCGGTTGAAGGGTGTATGTGGTAACCGGACCGGAGGCGTTGTACAGCGTGTGCGTGTATCCTACCGTAGTTTTGAATACCGGATCAACGGAGAGCCGGCGCATGTCGAACCAGCGGAAACCCTGCAACGCAAACTCACGAATGCGTTCTTCAAGGATGAAGCGGGTAAGCTGATCTTTATCCGACGCAATTCCGGATGGAACGGCCGCATCCGCCAGCGGCATACGTTTCCGGCGCAATGCCTCCACATCTTCTTTCGCCGTGACCAGATCGTTCATCCGCGCTTTACACTCAGCCCTCAACAGGTATAATTCAGGCAGAAGGATACCGTATTGACTAGCCGGAGGCCCTGTTCGCCTGCGCATACCGGCGGGATATGCCGGTCCGGCAGGGAAGGGCATGCTGCTATAAAACCGGAGCCTGAGATCCGAACTTTTAAACAGCGCTGCGGTCTCTGTACTCATCACCAGTTCCGAATTAACAAAGCTCCACGTGTTGATGAATTGTTTGGCGTACAGATTTTCGGTATTGTAGTCTACCTGCGGATATGCCGGCCCAAAGATGCTGACCGGTGTAAAAGCCCCTCCTGGTGCCAGTGTCACGTTATAATCATACAGTTCAACAGGGATAGCGGCATTTGTGAGATCCGCGAAAGCCGCATTCAAATGAGGGATCGCCTCACTGAACCTGCCCATGAATGTGTACACCTTTCCCATCAATGCTTCAGCCGCTGCTTTGGACATCCGCAAACGGTGTGTTGTGCGTGCGGGCAACTCAGGGATCGCGGCCTGCAGATCGCTGATGATAAAGTCGTATACTTCTTTCACCGTGGCCCGTGTGAACCTGGTTGCTGTAACATCTGCCTGCGTAATCACCGGATAGCCGGGATCCGAGGCTGCCGTGCCCACATCATAAGGTTTTCCGAAGTAGTTGATCAACAGGAAATAAGTCCATGCCCGCACCGCCTTTGCCTGCGCCAGCACTTCCTTCCTTTGCTTTTCGGTGCCGTCCACCGCCTGCATCACTTCGTTGATGATGGCATTTAAACTGTAAATATTCTGCATCGGCATGGCCATTTCCGTGGCATTCTCTCCGGGCTCATAGATCATCGCATCCCAGCGGAAAAGCCTCTGTGTTCTCAATGCTGCGCCGCTGAAGTATGGGTTGACGGCGGCCACATCATCTCCCATCGCTACCTGCGATTCGGTACCGGTATTAAGCATGTCCAGATTACTTAACAGCAGATCGTAGTCAGCCAGCGTTCTGGCGATAACCTTGCCTTTGGGCTGCAGCTCCAGAAAATCCTTTCTACAGGAGACCATGTAGCATGCTACTATCAGAGAGATGAAAGCGATGAATATATTTTTAGTACGATTCATGTCTGATTTTTTAAAATGAAACTCTTGCTCCAACAGTAACTGTTTGTTGATTGGCTCTCATCGTTCTGTAACCGAATACCGCATCCTGGAATTCCGGATCGATACCGTACCGGTTGGCTTTCCATAGCATCACATTGGACATCTGGCAACGCAGGGAAACATTTTCCGCACCCAGCCTTCCCGCCAGATTTACGGGTAGATTCCAGGAAAGCGTGATGTCGCGTAGCTTGATGTAAGATGCGCTCACCACATTCAGGTCGCCATACATATAATACTCCACATCCCTCCGGCTGTCGCTGACAGACCTGTTGGGTTCATAAGACGGAACATTCGTATGCGCCTCGTCGCCCGGCACTCTCCATCTTTGTGCAAATTCAGCATGCACGTTGCCACTCTGGAAACCGCTGTTGATGGTATTTGCGAAAACCCCGTTGTGGGTTAAACGGCCTGTGTAAAACTGATTCACATCGCGGCGCATCACATGCCCGAGGTTATAGACCATGTTCGCGCTTAGCGAAAAGTTTTTATAGCTGAAGGTGTTGGACAAGCCGCCGCTCCATACCGGTTGATAAGTGCCCATATATTCGATATCCTCGGGCAGGGTCACCGAACGGTTCTTGGAAGTAGTTTTATCGGACAGCCATACGAGCGGATCCCCTTCACTATCCAATCCGGCGAAACGGTAACCGAATAAAGCAAAGGCCGCATATCCCGGCATATAACGCTGCAACACCTTGCCATCGCCCGTCATTACCGGATTCGCAGTGAGCAGATTCGAAACGGTGTTCCTGTTGTAAGCAAATGCAAGGGAGCTCACCCAACTGAAATTGCGCTGCTCGATATTTACAGACGTGATAGCCGCTTCTACACCGGTGTTTTTCATATCTCCGAAATTGCCCGTAACCTGGCTGTAGCCGGTGAAATTATTCACAGACAGGTTTCCGATCAGATCGTTGGTCTTTCGCTGATAAAAATCCAGGTTGCCGGTCAACCTGTTCTTCAGCAGGCCGAAGTCGATACCCAGGTTGATGGTTTGCGTACTTTCCCATGTGAGTTTCCTGTTGGCAGGGCTTCCGATCCGCAGCCCCTGTCCCCCCCGCAGCACAAAACTGTTTTGCGGTTCGAGGATGTTGTAAGAAGATGCAGTGCCCGGTGATGGGGCGTTACCGGTAATACCATATGTTGCACGAACTGCAATGCGGTTCGGGCCCAGCTTATTGGCGAGGAACGGCTCTTCGCTCAATGTCCATTTACCACCAATGCTCCATACCGGTCGGTTTTGGGCGGATTTATCCAACCCGAACAAATTACTTTGATCAATGCGCCAGCTTACATTCAGGGAATATTTGCTGTTATAGGTATATCCTCCGTTCGCATACCAGGAAGTGAACCGCGTCTGCATTTCGGATTCCGAAAATACATCAGGCCCCAGCGTGCTGCGACCAAGGTTGTTCGGCATCACCGGATCCTGAACGCCAGTGTTTTCGAGTGTGGCATAGTCAATAGGAACAGACGTAAGCAGGGATTCGTTATATCCCCTTACCGTATTCCTCAGGGTATTGCTCAATTGGTCCTGCGCTTCCTGGCCTGCCAGCAGGGTGAGCTGGTGCTGCTGGCCGTTCCATGCGCGGTCATACACCAGTTGATTCCTGACCGTCCAGTTACGCTGGCTGACACTGCTTGCCGTATAGCGACCGCCGTTGTTGGGAAGATAATACACGGGTTGATCTGCAGCTGTTGGTGCAACGGTGAACTGTGCTACCTCCGTTCTCACCCGGTAGCTCCTGGTATCATCATAGCTGCGGGTCCGGTTAGTACCTTTGATATAGCCGTACACGCCTTCGAAACGCAATCCATTTAATAATTTTGCCGTAAATCCGCCTACAATGCGATTGAGCAGCGCGTCACTTTTCGTATAACCTTCGTTGAAATCATTCAGTGGATTATAATCCAGGTTGATCCGGCTTCTTTCTTCGAAATCAGCACGGTTTTCTTCGCTCAGGTAACCCATATAAGGCATGGATAAAGGAGTGCCCTGTGCATCCTTGAAAAGCTGGTAAGGATAAAAGCGGTTGTCTATATTGATATTTCGTTTGGCGGAAGTGACCGTATTGGTAAGATCGGTGATCAGGTATGCCTGTATCCTCTCGTTAAAACGCAGGTCTTGCCGCAGGTTGACTTTATAAGTATTGTTCTCCTCTCCCGGTCTGTTGCTTTTTGTTCCGGTATAAGCCGCAGAACCATAGAATGCATAAGCCTTGCTGCCGGCGGAAACGGAGATGCTGTGATTGGTGAGCGATGCGTTCCGGTACCAGATATCCTTTATCTGTCCGAAGTTATCGATGGCAGCGAGGCTATCGAGGGCAGCACTGGCCTGCGATTGTGAAATAAGGCCGCGATAAAGATCATACTGGATCTTTTCATGCGGTGCAATGCCGGAACCGCCTGTGTTAGTGTAAGCAGACACCTGCTCCCAGGGATTAAGAACGGGATCGAAGATATCTTTTGCCGCCTGAATGAATTGCCGGTTATTCAGAACCGGGAAGTAACCGACATCCGGTTTTCCCAGAAAATTCAGAAACCCGTCGTACTGAATTTTCATTTTTTCATTCACCTTTCCCTTTCGCGTGGTGATCACGACCACGCCGTTGGATGCTTTAGAGCCCCAGATAGAGGCGGCGGCAGCATCTTTCAATACGGTAATATTTTCTACATCGTTGGGATTGATGGACGATACATCTTCTATTTGTACGCCATCTACTACGTATAACGGATTCCTGTTGGTGCCCATATATTTATCGCTGGTATTGGGATCAGGGATGCCAATGGTGGAAAGACCACGTATCAGAAACGGGTTCTGTGATGCGCCCGGTGCATTATTCACGGTAAGCCCGGGCACCAGTCCATCCATCCGTTGCAGGATGTTCATACTTCCGGAACGGTCGGCCAGTAACTTCATATCCGGTTTGGCAAACGCGCCCGTGCTCCTTTCTCTGGACAGTGTCTGGTAGCCGGTACTCACCGTAACAGCGGCCATTTCATACACCTTTGTTTTCATTGTTACCAGAGACAGGTTGATGCCATCGCCGTTCTTCGCTATATGCAGTGTTACATCTTCCGGATCCAGCTGCATTTCCCGGGCTTCTACGTTCACACCGGTAAAAACAAGCTGCAGCCTGACACCGCTCCACTTCAGGGAGAACTCTCCGTTATTATTGGTGGATGTAGCGCGCGTGGAGCCTTTCTGGGAAACGGTGACACCAGACAAAGGGCTCCCGTCTTCATTTACAACGCGCCCACGCACATCGATCACTGTATCTCTTTTTAGTGCGGGTTGCGGAGGCGCTTTTGTTTGAAATAGAATGATCACCCGTTCTTTAATCTCGAATTGCAGGGGCTGCATTTTAAATACCACCTGCAGGAAATCGTTTAATGGTTGGTTTTTAGCAGTAACAGTGACCGGTCTGGAAGAGGTTAGCATAGGGTCTGTATAGATAAACACATAGCCCGTTTGTTTTTCAACGGCATTAAAAACAGTGGAGAGCGGAACATTGTTACCCGAGAAGGTCACTGTTTGCGAAACCACTTTCGCAGAAACATTTAGAAAACCAGCAGTGAGCAGAATTGCAGCCAGCCTCATAACTGAGAAGATTTTGGTGATGCGGCGATCGATCCCGCAGGCGGGTCCGCCACAAATAGCAGTTTTTAGCATACATTTGTGCTGTTTAGGTGAAAAAAAGCAGTCTTTGCACCGACCTTGTTTTTAATTTTACCCGAACTCCCGGCCAGGGATGTTACCAGCATCCCTGGCTTTTTTTGTTGCGAATAAACGATTCTGGTATGATAGCGATAATTAATGGCAACAGGTACCCTGTTCGCCTTCCTGGAAAGGCTTGTTCATCGTTTGAATTTTATGGTTGAATATTATGCTGTAACTGTCAGTGTTCTTCCTTCCATTTCAAATTTGACTCCCATTTTTTGCAGGATGTAAAGCACATCCCCCAGCTTCAGGTTCCTGAAGATCTTTCCTCTGAAAATGATATCCTGTACGTTGTTTTTATAAACTACCTTGATGTCGTACCAGCGTTCGAGCTGCCGCATGACCACGCGTAAAGACTGCCCTTCAAAATCGAAGAAGCCGTTCTTCCAGGCGGTAACGCTGCTCACGTCTATATTATCTACGATCTGAATCGAATCTGTGATGCGTGCCTGCTGACCGGGCTTCAGCACTACATTTCCGACGCTCACGGCGCCTTCGAGCAAGGTGGTGTTGATGCTGGGCTCCTCCTCGTAAGCATTGATGTTGAAATACGTACCCAGCACTTCTACCTCTGCTTTGTTGTTCACATTTACACGGAAGGGCATGTTCTTCTTTTTAGCCACTTCGAAATAGGCTTCCCCTTTGATCTCCACTCTTCTTTCGCGGCCGGTAAACACGGTCGGATAGCGGATGGAACTGGCCGCGTTCAGCCACACCTGCGTACCGTCCGGCAAGACGATCTGGAATTGTCTGCCATTTGGCGTGTGCATGGTGTTGTACATTACTTCGTTGCCCTTCGCTTCGTAAACCAGCGAACCGTTCACCACTTTTGCGACGGCTCCGCCCTGCAGCGCGATAATACCGTTTCGCAAGGTGTCCAGTGAAACCTGCGTGTTATCCGCCAGTGTGAGAATGGCGCCGTTTTTACCGGGTGAGATCTCCGTTTGCTGTGCTACTTTCACAGGTTGATCGCTGTTATACAGCAAATAGGTGCCGAGGGATATGAGCAGTATGGCCGCCGCGGCCGCCCAGCGCCATATCTGGATACGCCGTACTGTTGTTTGCGGTATCTGCTTCATCAGTTCGCCCAGTATCCGTTCCCCTGTAGCAGCGTCTCCCGTGAGCGGCCGGGTGTCATCGTTGAATTGCTCATCCAGCAGGGCTGCGAAGTACACCTGGCTTTGAGGAGACCGCATCAGCCGGGCAAGCTGATCCCGTTCCTCTTGTGTAAGGTTACCTTCGAGATATTTGTCTAAAAGAGATTGTAATAACGGCTCCATATGCTGGGGACGCAGAAAAAAGGAAATAGTATCAGTGAAGGGTAAAAAATATTTTAATCTCTGGGCAGCAGGAGGAAAATGATGGCCAGGTGTACAGAGCGGTCTATCAGGAACTGGCGGATGGAAGCCAGGGCTTTGGACATATGGGTGCGAACGGTGAGTGGCGATATCTGCATTTCTTCTGCGATCTCTTCATAAGTTTTTCCGCCATCGCGGCTCAGGCGGTAAGCACGTTGCTGCTGGGCAGGCAGGGCATTGATCGCTTCATTTAGCAGTTGATGATACTCCTTTATCGTGAGCTGATGGTCTGGCTGCAGGTAATCGTCCTGCGGCAATTCGGTTTCATCTGCTCCCAGCTCCACGTGAAAAACGGTGCTACGGAGCTTACTGATGAGGATATTCCGGGACATGACCAACAGAAAAGGCCGGAACGCACGCACTTCCGGAAGTGTGTTGCGGGACAGCCATACTTTCAGGAACACTTCCTGTACAACATCTTCAGCGGTCTGAGCAGATTTGAAATACACCCGGGCCAGCGAATAGATCCTGTTCCAGTAGCGGCCATAGAGCTGAGTGAAGGCATTTACATCCCCGTTGGCTACGCGTAAGAGCAGCTCTCTTTCGTTATATGGTTGATCGGCCGGCAATAATTATTTGTTGAAGCGCTGGGTTGCAAACTAAAAAAAAAAATTGGGAGTATATGGGAAATGTGTTATAAAAGATAAAAAGGGTAAAAAAGCACTGGATAGCAGCCAGCAAAGTGGATTGTAACCTATCCATTAGCGTAGTGTAGCGGGTGGACGCACTGATCGGGATCACCCTCGATAAATTTGAAACGGAGAATACGGTGGTGCGCCATCCCGGCGTCGGAAGGGGGCTGTCTCAGTTACTTTTGAGACGGCCCCTTTTTTATTTCCTATTAGAAAAGTCTTCCACCCCCGCGGAAAATATCAATCCTAATCATCACAACGAATCCCTGTAAACCCTCACCGCTTCCGGCCCAAAATCATACACCTTGCCCTTGCTCCTGAACCAGGTATCTTTCACCGCACCAACGCCATTAAAGCGATATTGCAGGCCCACGATGCCCGTTGGTTTATCAGGGATTGTAAGCTGGTAAGCTTCCCGGCCATTTACGGACAGGCGCATTTGCCGGTTTTCCGTTTCCACACGCAGCGTTGCCCATTGGGTGAGGTCACACCCAAAGCCGGAGAGATCGGCATTCTTGCTCGTTACATAATAACCCGCAGCCACGAGGGTGAGATCGCCAATGCAGTTCTTCGAGGATAAGGGGATGATGATGATATTATTCTTGCATTGTATCAATACCTCCACATGCTGGCAGGCGCCGGCACTCTGTGAGTATGCATTTCGCACTGTTGTCTCGAAAATAAAGTTATCGTTTTGCAGGTCGCCCAGGTCCAGTTGATTGAAGAAGCGGATGCGCGGTGGTTTTGGATACAATGAGAGGTTGTAGGTGCGCAGTGCGTTCGTATCTACTTCCACGCGATCTTCCCTGATACAGGCTTCCTTCTTGAAATACAGCGGCTCCGGTTCATTTTCAGCCAGGCAGAGCCAGCCATCGGAAGTGATCTGCAGGTTCTCGCTTTTCATCACCTCCCCGTCTATCAACAGCTTCGCGTTGAAAAAGCCGGGGTAATAATAAATCGCCGAATGCGTATGCCTGTCGCGGGACACCAGCGTTTTGCGCCGGATATCCCAGGTTTGTGCAATGTGAACGGAATCCGTCTGCGCCGCTGTGGCGTCGTAGGTAAACACCACGGAGTTGGGCACGCCTTCCGAGATCACTTTATTGAGCGAGAAGCTGAATTTCGAAGGATCGGGCTTCGGCTTTTTGCCGGAGAAAGCGAAGAGCCCTGCCAGTACGACCAGTATAGCGATTTCCGGCACGGCATAAAGCAAAGCCCTTTTATTCCGTTTCAACGGCCGCGCTGTTTCGACAGTTGCCAGATCATTCGGGAGCTGCCCGGCTGAGGGGCGGGGAGGTGCTGTGTACGCCCGCCAATCTGTCCACCCCAGGAATTGGGCCAGCGTGTTCAGCGTCGTCAGCGAAGGGGCGTTCTTGTAGGTGACTTTGCCCCATACGCGCTTTAATGTAGACACGCTCAACTGCACATTGGTCTTGTCTGCAATCAGTTCGGACAGCTTTTCAAAATCATAATTCGTCCAGCGCGCGGCATCGCCCCGGTTGATCAGGGCCTCTATTTCCTGCAGGCAACGCTTGATATATAACGATTCTTCATTCATTTGTAACTGATAGTGAATTGTTTGTATAATGAACAGGATTGGAACATCATTGAACTGGTTCTGCTTGGCAAGATAATGCCTCCATGCCTCAAATTTGGGTCATTTATAACTTACTTCAAAATAGCAACATGATCCGAAAAGTTAAACTTGTATCCCTCATCAGTCTGTTGTCAGCCTGTTCGGCCATTTTACCCGTCCGGGCGCAGGAAAAGAAGATCGACCTTGGCAACACTGCCAACTGGCAGTTATACGGCCGGCCGCATGCCCCATTCATCGGCAGGGACAGCATCGTGTTTGAACACAATGATTCCACCAATGGGGTATTGATGTTAAAGAACGAAACCATTGGTGATGCCGTGATAGAGCTGGACGTGCGTGGCCGGAATGATATGAATAGCAATTTCGTCGGGCTGGCTTTTCATATGGAGAATGAAAAGAAGTATGAACTGGTGTATTTCCGTCCCTTTAACTTCTTCAATCGCGATACCCTGAGGCGGACCCGCTCGGTGCAGTATGTCTTTGAGCCGGAATTTCCCTGGTACAAACTGAGGGAGCAACATCCCGGTCAATACGAGAACCGTGTGGTGCCTACGCCTGATCCCGACCAATGGTTCCATGTCAGGATCGTCATTGCTCATCCGTCCATCAAGGTATATGTCAACAACAGCGCCAGCCCCTGCCTGTCGGTAGAAAGCCTTTCGGCCGCCAAAACCGGCAGGATCGGGTTGCATGTGGGGCCGGGTACCCGCGCCAGCTTTGCCAACCTGACAATTACGCCGTCGAAGGCGGCCTGGTGAGTGATGGAGTGATAACTGCTCCTGCGGGTACAAGCAAAAAATAGCACAAGTGATTTTTTTCCGCCAATTCAACCTGAGGGGAGTAATCGAAGGGTTGCTCCCCATTTTTGTTTGTAGGTGACCATGAATAGATCGGGTGCGGGTAGTCAGGTAATGCCGTACACTTTCTAAAGGCGGATATCCCATGTTGTCTTGTCCCATAAAAAATAAACGGGAAGGCCAGTCAGCCTTCCCGTTTTAATGCGCATATACTTATTTTACTGCGTGCTTTTAAAAAACGCATCCACTTCCTTCGCCCACAATTCCGGCGTTTCCATCGCAGCAAAGTGGCCGCCTTTTTCCATAACGGTAAACCGTTTTACATTTACCTTTCTCTCCGCCCATTCCTTCGGCGTAGGGGCATCGCCGGGGAATATCGCCACACCGGTGGGGGTATTCACCTTTTTGCCTGAAGCCAGCTGCTGGAAGGCGCCCATCGCATAAGTGCGCATGGAGGAATTGATCGTCTGGCTCACCCAGTAGATCATGATATTGGTGAGCAGCTCGTCCTTTGTGAAATGGTCCTCAATAGTACCGTCCGGTGTGCGCCAGCTGTTGAACTTTTCAACGATCCAGGAGGCCAGCCCAACCGGGGAATCATTCAGGCCGTAGGATTGCGTTTGCGGCTTGGTAGAGTGCAGCATGGCGTAGGCTCCTTCTGTGTACCACCATTGCTGGATAAACTGTCCGAATTCCTGTTCGGCTTTGGACATCGTGCTCCAGTCTTCCGAACCGTCAGGGTACCCTACATCTGACAGATGGATGGCGGCCACGTTTTCAGGATAAAGATTGGCGAGCGATTTGGTGATGCCCATGCCTACGTCTCCGCCGGCAGCAAGGAACGTTTTGTAGCCCAGCACCTCCGTCATCAGCGCGGCAAATATTGCTGCGGAGCCGTCATCGGTCATGGGCACCCGGCTGGAGAAGCCGAAACCGGGAATGGAAGGCACTATCACATCGTAGTCGTCTGTCAACAAAGGAATGACTTTGTGATAGCGGTAGAAACAATCCGGCCATCCATGCAAAAGCAGCAGGGGCCTGGCATCCGGATTTTTACTTTTGATGTGCAGGAAATGAATGGTGAGGCTGTCTATTTCCACGGTGAACTGCGGGAACCGGTTGAGCGCGGCTTCCTGCTTGCGCCAGTCGTAACCATTCTGCCAATAGGCGACAAGGTTTTGGAGAAATACGAGGTCCGTGCCGTATCTCCAGCCAGCATTTTCGGGCGCATCGGGCCAGCGGGTCTGTTGGAGGCGGTTTTGGAGGTCGTCCAGTACAGCTTGCTGTACATCAATTTTGAAGGGCTTTGCAGTAGACATATAGTAGGTTTTTTGGGTTTGAGCGTTTGCCGCTACAGTTATAACAGCGATAGTCAGTAAAAGGATGATCTGTTTCATGGGTTTTTTTATTTGATGAAACAAAATTCCGGATGGGTTATGACAACAGTATGTCAGCAGCAAAATACTTTTTTTCAGGAAACAACAAAAAGGCTATTGAAGCGGCGTACCGGGGGAAAGAGAAATACCGCCAGCCCCGGTCTGATGGTTAACGGCACAGTATGATCGGGCTATCCTGCGTCATTTGACAGAACTTACCGGGTTAACGATAACATCAATGCCATGGCGAGCCGGCAATGCAAAGCCGCTGGTGATGGGTTCACAACGATGGCATGACCGCCATCCGGGCGGACCGCAACAGTGTGGGCCCCTGTTGTTTGCACTACCGAATGCTTGCCATCAGGATGCACCACGATTCTCGGCGATTTGGACTGATCCGCCCCAACCACAACCGTATGCCGGCCATCGGGGCCTACCACAACGGAATGGGCGCCCGTTTTATGTACTACGGAATGCTGTCCGTTCGGATGCACAATGATCTTCGGTGATCCTGCTTTTCCCGAACCGACGACTATGGTATGGGTACCGTCAGGGTTCACCACAACGGTCTGACCATTTGCGAGGCTTGCCATTGCGACAAAGAGCGAAATGAATAAGATTCTGATCATCATATCTGAAGTTACTTAAATCCGGATTAATAAAACCAATATATCTGGTCTTTTGTATCACTTTAGTACTTCGCCATATTCACTTTTAACTTTTCCGAGGTTGCAATCTTCAATGCTCCCGCCATAATACTATTTCGCCAGCAGGGCCTCTCCTTCAAAAACGACCCCCGGCCAGCCATGCGTCATGAACTGCCTGATATTCTGGTGATCTGAACCGTCAGGATTATTTAATACAGACTGGTAGTGTTCCGCAAATAAACAGAGCGTATCTGCTTCGTCCAGATCATTTAAACGGGCGAAAGCAAAGACCTTGGCACTACCCTGATTTCGTCCAGATCATTTAAACGGGCGAAAGCAAAGACCTTGGCACTACCCTGATTTTGACTGGCTTCATTATACGCCTCGCCATTTTTAAAGGCTGTTGGCTGATGTTGATAGTAAGTTTCAATAAACCCGATCACCTCTTTGAATGGAAGTGAATTTTCTTTTAATTGTTTGAGCAAAGCCGGCAGTTGCGCTTTCATTCAGCATTTCATTATTTACATCAATGTGAGGCCATGTGGAGTGGGAGCATCCCCCCGCTACACCTCATTTACCGGGTCAAAGATAAAAATTTGGAGAAGAAGATCCAGCAGGAATACTTCCAACGATTATTCCTGCCTGAATTGCGATGGCAAAAGTTGAGTATGCTGACAGTGTAACCGCAGCGTCAAGGGTTTAAACACCGATAACATCAGCGGGAACCGGTTTGATCACCTTGCTTAAGTAAGGATCTTCCTGTTTTTCCGCCTGCATGGAGATAGTTGCTGATGCCGGTTTGACATAAATTTCACGTGGCATGATGAATTTTATTGAGGTTAAAGAAATGCTTTCCCGGTCCCTTACGGGTTACTGCGGTGTGTCCGCATACAGGCTTTATTATGGCGCTATAAGCTCAAGCGGATAAATCCTGTGTAAATAAGGATAAACAAAATGCGAATGACAAGTACGAAAAGCACAAAAAGCACAAATGATCGCATATGCAACAGTTTAAGAATAATTGGAGTACGGTAGATATAAAAGACAACATCATTGCCTTCCTGCTGAGCAATTCCTGCCGGTGCCTGCGACAAACTTTCATTGATCGGCCATGCGCGTTGCGGCATCCCGGGATTTGCTTTCCACCTAAGCTAGAAGGATCGAACCGGTATTAAAGCTATGGAATAATATATTAATTGCCAATACCTGCATAAAACGGTAGCCTGCTTTCTGGTTGGCCGGCTGCAGGCTTCGGCCATCCCGTTATATATCAGACAGCGCCTGTTTTCGATCAGGCCGGCACCAACGGCTTCAGGTCTGCAACAGGCATTCGGCAAAAAGACGGGCTGGCTTTAACCGCCAGCCCGTCGTATCTGCTGTTGCCTGCTTGCCGGTAATGGAATCTTTGGGAGATAGGATACTCTTGCGCTCCGGTTCCGGTCAACCGGATGCCGGCTAATATGGTAACCCGTAGTACCGGCAGACGGCGTAATAATCATTGAAGTCGATATCCGGCAGGGGATTGCTTGCCCTGCCGCCGGCAGCCGTCTGGTTAGCGTAGATACGGATGATCCGCATGCTGGCATATTCTTCTCCAGGGCCGGATACCTTGTTGATACTGAAGTTTACTTTGCCGCCTGAATGGCTCCAGTACAAACGATAGTCACTGCTGCCGTTCAGGCCGAAACCTGGAATGGGGTACACATTGCCGCTGGCCCTGACCAGATACACATGCCAGGCGCTGCGGTTCATGGTATCCGCTGTTGTGGTGACCTGCAGCGTGGCAGATGCAGTGGTGGCGAAATTGTGCGCACCATAGGTGTATTGGGTAACGTTGGCATTACCGGCAATGCCTTGCGGCCCTTGGGCACCCTGCGCTCCTTGCGGACCGGGATCGCCCTGTTCTCCCTGAAGCCCCTGCGGACCGGGATCACCTTTTTTACAACCATGGATGGGCAGGCTTAATACTGCTACGATAGCAATGAGCATGTTAAATCGTTTCATTATTTATTGTTTTGAGGTTATCATTAAGCTGACTTCAGAAACGTCAGGCGTTTGCGTTTTGGGGCGGCAGGAATAATGATCCTGCCAATGTTCAGGGCCAAAATTATTAACTGGTTCAAAATATGTAACACGTAGAAATACCTGTTTATCTGCGGGGAGATCGTTAAACAGGTTTGCAAGGAGGGGAAATGGCGGACTGTTGATGGTATGAACACCCGAATCAACCCGGCATTTCTTCTTTTTTCTTCTATATTTGCTTCAAACGACCAAAATCCCCTTGCCCACTAGCCCACCATATGAGGGAACAAGTACGGTGCAACTGATAGCGGATGGTGACGAAAAGGCCTTTTTTGAGTTTTATAACCACCATGCCAACCTGTTGCGCCCCTTCCTGCTGAGATACAGCCGTTCTGAAACGGATGTGGAGGATATTATACAGGAAACTTTCATTAAAATATGGCTGCATCGCGATCAATTGCCCGGAATCGTGAATATGCGCGCCTGGATCAACCGCATTGCTTCCCGGATTTATCTGGACCATATCGACCGTGACCTGCGGAGCCGGGAACGCCGGGAGTCCATCGGCCGGGACTGGTACGGTGAAGGTCAGGTGGCTTCAGCGGAGCGTACCCGCTTGCTGGAACTCCGCAAAAACATCCACCAGGCCGTGGATGGACTCCCCGAGGCCAAAAGAAAGGTTTTCCGCCTCAACCGGGAACTGGGTATGAAACCCGCCCAGATCGCTGAAATGCTGGATGTACCTGTAGGTACGGTCAAAAACCAGCTTTCGGCCGCGCTCCGCCAGGTCAGGGACCAGCTGGTGGCCTCCGGATTTGGTCCTTTAGCCTTCCTGTGGCTGATCTCCCGTTTTTTATAAAAAAAAGTTAAAGTTTTGCCGTGACGTTTTGTTTGTGGCTCCGTCTTACTAATACAAGGTCTCCCGGAAGGAGACTTTGCATGTCAACTTATTATTCCCCATGGATCAGCATCGCATCAACCAAATATTGAGACAGTACGCCTCGGGCGTGCTTACAGAAGAAGAAAAAAGGGAGCTTGAACAGCTGCTCGCACAACCGGGCAGGGAAGAGCTGGCGGAGCGCATCGCCGCGATGATAGGGGAAGACGATCACACATCATATACAGTTACCGAAGAAATAACGCAGGAAACGTTCCGCCGCATCATGGCGGCAGACAAACCTTTGCGCCGGAGCACCCAACCTGCCGGCCGCTGGTGGCTGGCCGCCGCTGCCGTGGTATTGCTCTGCCTCGCCGCAGGCGCCTATTTTCTGCTGGACCCCGGGGAACAACCCGCCCAAACGGTACAGCAGCAACAGGAAATGCCCGAGAAAGATCCCGGCCGCAATACGGCTGTTCTCTACCTGGAAGATAACTCGGCCGTGGAGCTGGACAGTGCGGGCAATGGCTTCGTGGCTGCCCAGGGCGGCACCAGCGTGATGCTGGCCAACGGAGAGCTGGCTTATGTACCGCCACCGGAGGGCAGTTCCCTGTCCGTGACCTATAACCGCATTGCCACGCCCAGAGGCGGAGAGTTTACCATCATACTGTCAGATGGCACGAAAGTATGGCTGAACGCCGCTTCCTCCCTGAGATTCCCCACGGTATTCAGCGGGGAAAAGAGGGAAGTGGAGCTGACGGGGGAAGCCTATCTGCAGGTGGCGGAAGACAAGGCCCATCCCTTTGAAGTGAAGATCAGGGACGTGAACATCGCCGTGCTCGGCACACAATTCAATATCATGGGCTACGAGGATGAAACGGGTATTGTCACCACACTGGTATCCGGCTCCGTGCGCGTAACAGCTCCGGGGAGTGAAGCTAAACTGCTGGTCCCCGGGCAGCATGCGGTGGTGGAGAACAAGACCGGTGCGCTGTATGTGGAAAAAGCGGATGTAGCGGAGGAAACGGCCTGGAAGAACGGCAGCATCCACTTCGAAAGGGTGAATATCCGGCAGATCATGCGCCAGGTCTCCCGCTGGTATGATGTGGACGTGCAGTACCGGGGGAATGTGGCCGATATGGATTTTACCTGCACCGTTTCGCGCCGCGACAAGCTGTCGAAATTGTTGACCCTGCTGGAAATGACGGCTGCTGTGCATTTTACCATGGAAGGAAATACGATCATCGTTCAACCATAAATCTGTCATTCAACCAAGTCATTCAACCAAAAAAAGAGAATCAATACATGCTGCAACACTGAAAAGCGCCTGCTCCCGGCAGAAAAGGAGCATAAGGTCCGGCAATAAAAAAAACCGGTGATGTTGGCGCATCACCGGCAGAAATATCGGACCAACATTCGCATTACACATTCCGCAAACATTTAATCCAACAATGCTAAAGTATGAAAATTACTGCTTATGGGAGCGTCCCACCTATGCGCGGCCGGTTTCCCGCCAAAAGTTTTTTGATTATGAGACTCATTTTTTTGTTGACGGTCGTGGCTACCCTGGAGAGCAGTGCTTCAGGATGGGCGCAGCTTGTTACGATCAACGTCAGGAAAGCACCGCTGGAAAAGGTATTTCTTGAAATGAGACGGCAAACGGGTTGCCACTTCGTATTCAACTCGCAGATGTTGGATAAGGCAGGCAGGGTGACCCTTTACCTGAAAGATGCTCCGCTGGAAGAAGCGCTGCGGCAGTCCCTCGCAGGCCAGCCGCTGACCTATGCCATCATAGACAGCAATGTGGTCATCAAGCCGGCTCCGTTGCCGGTTACCCCGGCTGTGCGCGAAAAAGCTGACATCGGCGTAACCGGGGTCGTGCGCAGCAAGGACGGCACGCCGCTCGTAGGGGTGTCCATTCTTATCAAAGGCACCGGCTCAGGTACGATCAGCGATGGCAACGGCCGCTTCGAGCTGAAGAGTGTCAGCGAGAATGCCGTGCTGGTATTCCGCTATATCGGCTTTGCGGACAAAGAAGTGAAACTCTCCGCGACCACCAGGGAGCTCAATATAACCCTGGAAGAATCCGAACGCAATGTAGCGGAAGTGGTGGTGACCGGTTACCAGAATGTAGACCGGAAACTCTTTACCGGCGCCAGCTCCAAAGTAAGCGCCAAGGATGCAGAGCGTAACGGCGTACCGGATATCTCGCGCATGCTGGAAGGCCAGGTGGCCGGGGTGTCCGTACAGAACGTATCCGGTACTTTCGGTGCTGCGCCGAAGATCCGTGTACGCGGCGCTACTTCGCTCTCCGGAGAGAACAAGCCCCTCTGGGTGGTGGACGGCATTATCCTGGAAGATGTGGTGAACATCTCGAATGAAGCCCTCTCCACCGGTGACGCCAACACCCTCATCGGTTCTTCCGTGGCCGGTCTTAATCCTGACGATATAGAATCCTTCACGATCCTGAAAGATGCCGCGGCTACGGCCATGTACGGTGCGCGCGCCATGAACGGTGTGATTGTGGTGAATACCAAAAAAGGCCGCAATACCGACGGTAAAGCCCAGGTGAACTATACCGGCACATTCACCACTTACCTGAAGCCTTCTTACGACCAGTTCGATATCATGAACTCCGCCGACCAGCTTTCCGTATTGCTGGAGCTGGAGAATAAAGGATATTATAATCACAGTTCTGTTTCCCGCGGCAAAGACGGCGGTATCTTCTACAAGATGTATAACCAGATGTACGAGTACGATCCGGTTACCGATACTTACGGCCTGAAGAACACGATGGAAGACCGCCTGAATTTCCTGGAGCGTTATGCGAAAGCGAATACGGACTGGTTCGATATCCTCTTCCAGAATTCCTTGCTGCAGGAACATTCCGTAAGCGTGAACTCCGGTTCCGCCAACTCCCAGACCTACTTCTCCACGTCCATGATGAAGGACAACGGGATGACCATAGGCGATGATGTAACCCGTTATACGGCTAAGTTCCGGAACAACTTCCGCCTGAACGACAAGCTCAGGGCCGAAGTGATGGTGAACGGCTCTATCCGCGACCAGCGTACGCCCGGTACCCTTACCCGCAATTCCGATCCGGTGTACGGGGTGTACTCCCGCGATTTCGATATCAACCCGTACTCCTACGCCCTCAATACCAGCCGCCTCATGACGGCCTATGATACCGATGGCCAGCCGGAGTATTTCGTCAGGAATTACGCGCCGTTCAACATCATCAATGAACTGAACACCAACTACCTGACCCTGAAGGGCATCGACCTCCAGGTGCAGGGCGGTATCAAATACAAGATCATTCCGCAGCTGGAATATTCCGTAGATGGCGCTTTCCGTTATGCCAACACAACCCGCGAGCATTATGTGAAAGATGGTTCCAACATGGCAGAGTCTTTCCGTGCGGATTATGATGCAACCATTGCTGAAGGCAATATCAACCTTTATACAGATCCGGATGATGTCAATTCCCTGCCGGTTGTTGTATTGCCTGAAGGCGGTTTTTACAACACCAACATCAACTCGCTGAAGAACTTCTATTTCCGCCAGAACCTGGAATACGATAATACCTTCAATGTGGTGCACCGTTTCAACTTCTTCGGTTCCATGGAATTGCGGGGTACTGACCGCCGGAACTCCGCCTACGAGGGGATCGGTTACCAGTACGAGAACGGTGGCCTGGTGAACCCCAACTACCGGTATTTCAAGAAGATGATCGAAGGGGGAGACCCGTATTTCGGGATGTCTTACGGCGCCGAGCGCTTCGCAGCCTTCATGGGACGCGCGGCTTACGCATTCGGTGAAAAATACAGCGTGAATGCTACCGCGCGTTATGACGGTTCCAACAAAATGGGCAAATCAAAAGTAGCCCGCTGGCTGCCTACCTGGAACATTTCCGGTGCATGGCATATCGATAGCGAGCCTTTCTATGGCAGCGGCATCAAAAAGATACTTTCCGGCGCCACGCTGCGCGGTACCTACGGTATGACGGCCAGCATCGGCGATGCCCGCAACTCTTCCGCCGTGTTCTACAACCAGGTGACCTACCGGCCTTATGAGAACGAAAAGGAATCCGGCATCTTCCTGAGCGGACTGGAAAATTCGGAGCTGACCTGGGAAAAGATGTATGAGTTGAATATCGGCGCCAACCTCGCGCTTTTCAACAAGATCGATCTGACCATTGACTGGTACCGCCGTAAATCTTTCGACCTGATCGGCAGCCTGAATACCTCCGGTATCGGTGGCCAGTTTGTGAAAACAGCGAACTATGCGGACATTAAAGCGCAGGGTATTGAGTTTACCATCGCCGGCAATCCTTTAGCCTCCCGCGACTTCCGCTGGAGAACGCAGTTCAACATCGCCGTGAATAAAAACGAGATCACCAACCTGGAGATCAACCCGAATATCTGGACGAATGCCAGGGCGGAAGGCGGTATGCGCGTGGGGTATGCGCAACGCGGACTGTATTCCATTCCCTTCGCAGGTCTCGATCCGGAATATGGCTATCCTACCTACCTCGCGCCGGATGGCAACGGGAAAACCACCTATATCCGCCTGCAGGACCTGGATGATAACTATTTGTTGTATCACGGGCCAACTGATCCCACCCTTACGGGAGGTTTCTACAACAGCTTTTCCTACAAACGTTTCTCTTTGTCCACCTTACTGACCTTTGCGGCCGGCAACTGGATACGTTTGCAGCCTTCCTTCGCAGCCGCGTACTCGGACATGTACACCTTGTCTGACCGGATGAACGACCGCTGGTTGCAATCCGGGGACGAAGCCCGTACCAATATCCCTTCATTGCTCGGTGCGTACCATGTCATCAATGGTGTGGTGAACCCGGCTACCGGGGCTACAACGGACGGCGTTTATCCGTACAATGCCTATAACTATTCTACGGAAGCGGTGGCTAAAGGGGATTTCATCCGCCTGAAAAGGATCGCGCTGGATTACACACTGCCCGCGCGGCTGATGTCCCGCCTTGGCATCCGTAACGCACAGCTGTCTCTCGTAGGGAATAACATTGCGCTGCTGTATTCAGACAAGCGGCTGTACGGCGCAGATCCCGAGTTCTTCAACAACGGCGGGGTAGCTATGCCTGTTCCCAAACAATATACGCTGGCTATAAAACTGGGGCTCTAAACAGAAACCATTAAACTGACAACAACAGATGAAACCGAGCATGATACATTTCACACAAGGCCATGTTAATGCGAGATTCCATCTGGCCCGTAAAAAATCAAATATTGACAGATGAAAAAATATCACATCATATATGGCCTGTTACTGCTGGGAACGCTGATGTTCCCTGCCTGCAGCAAATACCTGGAGGTGACGCCGGATAACAGGGCCGAGATCAATACCGTGGAGAAAGTAGCCGGTCTGCTCGTATCTGCTTATCCCAACAGGACTTACCTGTTTTGCGAGACGGCTTCTGATAATTCGGAAGACCGTACCCGCGCATTATCTTCCCACCAGTCGCAGCCGTATGTAGACCTCTACTTCTGGCGCGACCCGGAAGGCACGGGCAACAGCACGCCCGCGGAATACTGGAACGCTTGCTATTCAGCAATTGCCGCAGCAAACCACGCACTGGAAGCCATAGAAGAGCATAATCTGGGGGAGAAAGCAAATCCCTACAAAGGAGAAGCCCTGATCGCCCGCGCATATTGCCACCACATGCTGGTAACGTTCTTCGCAGCGGCTTACGAGATAGGAGGGGCCAATGCCGGAATGGGCATCCCTTATGTGACGGAACCGGAAACAGTCGTGTCCAAACAATACGATCGCGGTACAGTAGCCGGTGTGTATGAGAAGATTGAAGAAGACCTGAAAGCAGGGCTGGCATTGCTGCCCGGTGGTACCTGGCAGGTGCCGAAGTACCACTTCAACCCGCAGGCCGCCAACGCCTTTGCCACACGCTTTTATCTCTTCAAGGGCGATTGGGACAAGGTGATCGAACATGCATCAGCGATCTACCCGGAGAATAATTACTACGACAACATCCGCCAGTATGCCGGCAATATGAACGATCTCAACTCCGATGAGCTGGTGCAGGAATACACAAAAGCGGAGAGGCCCTTCAACCTGCTTCTCGCCAATACCTATTCCGTGTATCAGCGCAGCTCCGGTGCGGGCGCCAGCCGTTATGGCTTCGGTGAGCAGGTGAAGACCCATTATGGCGGCATTACTGTTTTCGGAGGGGCATTCAGAACGAACCTCCGGAGCTACGGCGCCCCCAATTACACGCCTGGCAAATACCGGGAGTATTTCCATTACACGAATGTTGCGCAGGGCATCGGCCTTCCTTATATCATGCTGCCGCTGTTCACCGCGGATGAAGCGTTGGCGAACCGTGCGGAGGCCTACATTCAGAAAGAGGACTATCCGAATGCGATCAATGATCTCAATGAGTTCGCCCGTGCCCGTATCCGCGGCTACTCCCTCGCATCACATGGATTGACGGTTGCCAAAGCGCAAACATTTACCGGTAAATCCGATGCCAAAGAGGCCATGCTGGAAGCACTGCTGGATACCAAGAAAAGGGCCTTCATCCTCGAAGGCATCCGCTGGATGGATATTCTCCGTCACCAGTTGACGGTAAGGCACAATCACATCGATGATACCGGAACGGAAACATTCACGGAACTGGCGCATGGCGACAACCGGAGAGTGTTCCAGCTGCCGCAAGAAGTAAAACTTTCAGGAGTACCCTTAAATCCCAGATAATCATGAGGCTCAAACATATATTCTTCGCAGGATTCACCGGGCTGCTGCTCGCGGGCGGCGGGTCTTGCCGGAAATCAGAAACGCTGGACGTAGATATGTCCAGGTACAATGTGGATAATCCGCAGCAAACTGAACTGGATAACTGGATCACCGCCCAGCTCACCGATCCCTACAATATCCAGCTGGTGTACCGCTTTGAAAGGAACCTGACCGATGTGAGCAAGGATATTTCACCGATAGCGCTGGAGCAGGTGAAACCTACTGCGGAAGCTATCATCAACATCTTTCTCAAAACATATGAGAAAGTGGCCGGTGCTACCTTCATCAAAACCTACACCCCGAAACAATTCGTGCTGTACGGTTCCCCTTCCTACAACTCCAACGGCACCATCACGCTCGGCACTGCGGACGGTGGCCGCCGGGTGGTACTGTATGAGATGAATACACTGGACTTCAGCAATGCCGCGCAGGTAAGCCGGAAGATGCGGACCATACATCATGAGTTCACGCACATCGTGAACCAGATCGTGGCTATTCCGCCGGAGTTCAAGCAGGTAACCAATGCTGATTATTTCGAGGACTGGACCTCTTCCGCCAATACCGCGGCAGATGCCCAGCGGCTGGGCTTCGTATCCCGGTATGCCAGAAGCAAGTACACAGAAGACTTTGCGGAAATGACCGCACATCTGCTCGTGGAAGGGCAGCTCTGGTTCGATGCCTATGCAAGAGCAGGCGGTGATGATGCTTACCAAAAGTTGAAAAGAAAAGAAGCCCTGGTAGTAGACTACTTCAAGCAGTATTTCAATATCAATTTCCGTGATCTGCAGTATGAAGTAGCGAAAGTTTTGCGCGATGAGTATAACGATAATACCAAGGAATTCCTCTATGCCCTGCAGAACGGCCTGATCGCCAATCCGCTGGTAGTGGATTTCAACAGTGGTATCCATTATACCGAGTTCGGGCAGTCCGCACAGTTCGCCGAGGTTTGGAACGCAGTGAAAACCGGTCTGGGGGTTAATAACCGGACACCGGTCAACTTCAACATCGTGTTCCTGTCACCCACCGTCATGCAGATACAGCATAGCTATACCAATGCATCCGGTTCCAGCTTCGCAGCCTGGTACGATTTCAACATCACAGTGGACGCGAACGGAGATATCACCTTCGCGCGGTTCGATGACGGAACGAACCAGACGCAGTACAACAACGGCCGTAACTCGCAGGTAGCCGCAGGCTTCAAGCCGCTGAACGATTACCTGGACGGCCACGTTTTCCGCGGCGACTGGATACCGGAGTCAGCCGGCCCCCGGAACTATCTCAAGTTCGGCGGTTTCTATGTAAAGGATGATCCGGATAATTACTTCTATGGTAAATTTTAAATGAATCTGGCCCGTAAAAATTAAATATTAACAGATGAAACAACTGCTTTATATATTTTCCGCGGTTTCCCTCCTTTGCGCCTGCAAGAAGGATTCAGCCAGGGTTTTTGAGGAATCGCCGGAAGAAAGGATGACTGCCAGGATCAGCGAACTGGAATCCGGTTTGCTCAGTGCAGAGCATGGCTGGAAAGCATCGCTCACCACAACTGCCCAGGGCGGATATGGCCTGTATATGGATTTCGATGCAGGGCAGACCGTATTGATGGTAGGTGATATGAACGATGAAAGCGCCACCAATGCCAGTACATCTTCTTTCCGTATCAAATGGGTGATGAATGCCACCCTGATATTCGATACCTACAATTATATCACGCTGCTGCAGGACCCTTCGCCTTCCTCTTTCGGCGGCACTGCCGGTTCCGGCCTGCAAAGCGATGTGGAATTCGAATACCAGCGCACAAGCGGGGACACGATAGTGCTGCGCGGCTTCAAATACAAGAATGATCTTATTCTGGTTAAAGCTACGGCAGCCGAAAAGAGCCGTTTCCTGGGTGCTGATTACAAAGCCAATATCGATGCGGTGAATGAATTTTTCGCCGTCAATGCCAATAACTATGTGATGATCGACGGCATTACCAGTAAAGTAGAGTTTGTGCTGGATAAATCCGGCAAGAAGGCCAGCTTCCAGTATGTGGACGACCAGGGGGCGGTGCAGCAGGTGGCCGGGAAATACAATTATGAGGATGTGGGCATCAATTTTGCGCCGGGTTTCACGGTGAACGGGATCACCTTCGTGAAAGGCAAACTGGAAGATGACGTGTTCGTGCTATACAGCAGCGACGGCAGCCGGTATGAAATTCAGCAGAACGATCTGCCAATTCTGCCCATGCCCACACTGTTTGCCTATAACGGCACTTATCGGGAACTGTACATCGGCAGCGGCCTGCCGCCCGGTATTACTTCCGGTTTCAATGCGGCTTATCAGGGCAGCGTAGACAAATTCGCAGCAATGAACCCCAGCCGTACGCTGGTAGATGTCCGCTTTACGCTGGCCAATTCCACAACGGCCACGGTAACCACCCGCAACAATAACGGGACCACCACCTTCACTGCTGTTGCATCATTCAAATATACGTATGAGAATGGGGTGATCACGCTCAGCGATCCTGCCTATGACGGCAACTGGACCGCCCGTAGGTTGCAGCTGATCGATATCCAGGATTATTTTGTGAATGGCTCACCTTTCCGTGTGGATTATGTACAAAGTTCCAACCCGGACATTACAAACATCGGCGGGCTATATGAAGTGGGGGACGATACGTCGTTCTTCTATGGGACGCTGAGGAAATAATTCCAATAGTTTATCAAGGGAAGGACCATACCCTTAAAATGGCAGGAAGCCGCTTCGCATGCAGAAGCGGCTTCTCTGTTCAGGGTCGGTTGCCAGATCGGTTATGGGAACCGGTTGACAATGATCATCAGTATGCTTGACAATAATCACCACGCAGGAATTTGATTCATCGTTTATTTGTAACGAACGAATAATTGCAAGTCACCATGACAACTACCGAAGCATACCTGCAAACATGGACAGAGGCCCGCACAAGGTTTACCGGGCTGTTGAAAGATATAAAGGAAGAAGATCTGAAGAAGAAACTGATCAATACCAGGAATAGCGCGGGTTTTCTCATCCGGCATATTGGGGATGTGGAATTATTGTTTGCTAAAAATGTATTTGGCGCAGCGGATCTGATGGTATCTGCAAAAACTGTCATTGCACAACATGATACGGGCGAATGGGTAAACCCGGGCGAGCTGCTGGAGTATCAGCAACTTGCTTTTGATACGCTGAAGGCGATCATTGCGCAGCAAACGGATGACGATTGGCAGCGACCTATAACCACCAGGGAGTTTGGTACAAAGACCAAAGCGGAAGCCCTTGGCAGAATAATTTCTCATACCGCCTATCATGCAGGGCAGTTATCACTTACCCTGAAGTATGGATGATCTCCACTACGGCTGTTAACAAAGATTCTCCCCGGAATCCCTAAATTAGGACATACTTGCTGAACTATGTCTGTACCCGAACCTATAACTGAAAAGCAGACGATGAAAATCCTCGTGGCCGCCGTGCAGGAGATGTCGCTTTCCCGCAGTCTCGAATCGGTCATGCGAATTGTGCGTACCGCAGCCCGCAGGCTTACAGGGGCTGATGGCGCTACTTTTGTTCTTCGCGATGGGGATAAATGTTATTATGCTGATGAAGATGCGATTGCCCCGCTATGGAAAGGGCAGCGCTTTCCCATGAATATCTGCATCAGCGGATGGGCTATGCTCAACCGTAAACCTGCGGTGATCGGGGATATCTATGCGGACAGTCGCATCCCGATCGATGCATACCGGCCTACCTTTGTAAAAAGCCTGCTCATGGTACCGGTCAGAAGTATAGACCCTATTGCGGCGATCGGTAATTACTGGGCCCACCGGCATCTTCCGTCAAATGAAGAAATATCGCTCCTGCAGTCATTGGCGGACATCACGGCCGTCAATATGGAGAACATCCAGGTGTACATCGAGCTGGAACAACGTGTGAAAGAACGCACGCAGGAGCTGATAGAATCGCTGGGCAGGGAGAAACAGATCAACCTGGCCAAGACCCGCATGATGTCCATGGCTTCCCATGAATTCAAAACACCGCTTAGCGCCATTCTTTCCAGCGCCTACCTCCTGGAGCATTACCAGGGAGAGGATTGTGAGGAGAAAAAGAAAAAACAGCTGGGCAAGATCAGATCATGCGTAGAGAATCTGAATACCATATTGAACGATTTTCTGCTGATCGATAAACTTGGTCAGGGCCGGGCAGAGATGCAATGCGAAAAACTTGATCTGCGAAATTTTACGGAAGATATCATTGAAGAGCTGAGCGGCATATGCCGGATCGGGCAAAAAGTGCGATTCACACTTGAGGGCGATAACGAGATCGTACAGGATGGGAAGGTATTGAGACATATCCTGCTCAACCTGATCTCCAATGCCAGCAAATACTCCGGTGAGCACCAGCCGATAGACCTGGACGTAAGGGTGTCGGATACAGCGGTAATGATAGCCGTCAGGGATTAC
Organism: Chitinophaga sp. XS-30; assembly: GCF_008086345.1. Lineage (NCBI taxonomy): Bacteria > Pseudomonadati > Bacteroidota > Chitinophagia > Chitinophagales > Chitinophagaceae > Chitinophaga > Chitinophaga sp. XS-30. Next base: position 2,473,669 of record NZ_CP043006.1, read on the forward strand.
GGCATAGGCATACCTTATGAAGACCAGGAGGGGATCTTCGGTAATTTTTTCAGGGCGTCCAACACTGCCGGGATACAGGGGACCGGGCTTGGATTAAGTATCGTAAAAAGCTATACAGAGCTGTTGAAGGGCAATATCTCCTTTGAAAGCATCCCGGGCGAGGGTACCTGCTTCAGATTAATATTCAACAGGGCGACGGCATAGCCGCCGTCCCATTAATCATACTTCAAAGCCGGATACCCCAGCAGCCTGCGCCATAATGCCAGTTGCCCTATTATGCTGGCCTCCCGGTAGATCGTGAATGACATCAACTCGTAGAGGCTCATTTTCATGAAACCCATATCGATCTCGCTGTCCAGTTGCGCATCAGAGGCGTTTATGAGGGCCTCCCGGGCCAGGGGGCTTACCTTGTCCCAGTCCTGCTGATACTCGGCCAATGTGGGATATTTTGCGCCTTCCTGGATGCCCTTGTTGTCCTTGAACAGTTCCCCGCCGGTCTGTTTCAGTTCCGGATGCGTTTCCTGTATCATCGAATACCGCTGTTCCACCAACGCCCCCGTGAGCCAGGCGATGTGATTAGCCTTTGTGTTCAGCCGGTTGTAGGCATCTTCTTCGGAGATGCCGTCTATGGCCCGGGAAAAGAAGGTGGTGTGCATATCAAATAATGCCAGTAACCCCTCTGTTCTGCGGCTTGCTGTTTTTGCTTCCATAATGCAGTGTATTTTGAATGTATGATAAAGCTACGCCAACAAGTGATGCCACTGCCGGGGCTGGTATGACAATTATGGGGGGAGATCGCGCCAATATCGTTCAGCCTGTTCCCAGGATCTTCGCACAGGTTGTGGTATAGTTTTAATGGAATGTTGCCGCTATCCCCGGGTGCCTGACAGATCCCCTGGAGGGGATTTTTCCTATTATCTGAATTGGTGCAGTCCGGTAAAAAATTGGATTCTTTAGTGCAAAAGAGTATCTTGATTCCCTACTGGAATACCTATGAAGCAACTCCTTACCTTTAAAAGATTTTACACAGCAGAACAAGCTGCCGAAATTATTTCCCTCCTGCAGCAGCATAATATCCCAACGCAATACGAAGAAGAAGTGCTGCTCATGGATAAAATGTATGTAGGCCAGAACTTTGATCAGCGGCACCTTGTGAAGATCCCCGCTGATTATTTCTCTCAGGCAGATACACTGCTGAAAAGCCAGATCACAGTTTCTCCTGAAGATGTAGAACCAGATTACTACCTGTTATCCTTTTCTATTGACGAACTGAAAGAGATAATTATCAAAAAAGATGAATGGGGTGACTTTGACTATGCACTTGCGTTGAAATTGCTGGAAAAGCAAGGTGTTTCATACTCCCCGGAGCAATTACAGCATATCGGGAACGGCCGGTTGGAAACTCTTGCTCAACCACAGCATTTGCCTGCCGTCTGGCTGATAACAGGCTACCTTTCTCCTTTGTTGTTGTTTGTCCCTATTCCCTTTTCTGGTACTTATTCCTTTATTGGCATTTTCATAGGTGGGTTTGTTTGCCTGACTAAAAAAACACTGCCGGATGGCTCCCGTACGCATGCATTCTCGGTAAAAACACGGAATCAGGGTAAGTGGATGATAATATCCGGAATAGTATTGATGGCTGTATGCTGGATTGTACTTTTCAGACTCATGGATGGAGGATCGAGCACTACTGTGTCCATTTAATATCCCTGGCACAGCGGAAAAGAGTACCCCCAAAAAACCTGATCGTTATAAAACGAACATTGTTACTCCACAGCATCCCAGGCTGAAAATCGATTCAATACGTTCCGTAGATTATCAATTTGTTAATTGCATTTCCAACGAATGAACTTCTGATCTAATTTTTCCAATTTTGTTTCGCTAAAATCACGGGAACAAATTTCAAACTACATCTATCATGAACTGACACGCGGCACCAGCGCAGGAGCCGTGCTATGCATCCTTTTGCATCTATTATGCTGATCGTACTGTATTCGTCACTTATCTCTGCTATAATCTAAACCTATCTAAATCTATTTTATGCATTTCGGAAAACAAAGGCGTTATCTCATGTGGCGCATTCATCAAAAAGCATTGGCCTGCATGGCGTTGCTCTTCTTAGGAAACGGAGCAGCCTGGGCTACACCGATGCCGCATGCGCATGATGTGGTCTCAGCAGCCGACCACCGGGTTACGGGTAGAGTGACCGGCGCCAACGGGGAGGGTTTGCCCGGTGTAAGCGTCGCGGTCAAAGGCACCCGGACCGGCACACAAACAGATGTCAACGGCAATTACACCATTAACGTGCCCGATGAAGCTGCCGTACTGGTGTTTTCGTATATCGGTTTCCTCAGCCAGGAGATCAAACCCGGCCGGCAAAGCACGCTCAACGTACAGCTGGCGCCGGATACCAAATCGCTGGACGCGGTAGTGGTAGTGGGTTACGGTACGCAGAAGAAAGTAAACCTTACCGGGGCGGTAGACCAGGTAGGACCGGAAGCATTTCAGAACCGGCCCGTGCCCAACATGGCGCAAGGCCTTGTGGGGATGGTGCCTAACCTGAACCTGACGATGCTGGATGGAAAGCCAACACAGTCACCCTCGTTCAACATCCGGGGTACCACATCGATCGGGCAGGGTGGTAGTGCATTGGTGCTGATAGATGGTGTGGAAGGCGATCCCCGCGTTCTCAACCCTAACGACATCGAGAGCATCTCTGTTTTGAAAGATGCCGCATCGGCATCGATCTACGGCGCCCGCGCAGCGTTCGGCGTAGTGCTCATCACTACGAAAACGGCGAAAGCGGGGAAAACGAATATTTCCTACTCGGCCAACTATGCGATTAAATCGCCTACCGAAGTGCCGGACAACATTACGGAATCGTACCCATGGGCCAAAAGTTTCAGCGATGCCTGGTCCAACTGGAACGACAACGGCAATACGCCTACGGCCATCAACAAGACCATCAGTTTCTCTCCCGCATACCTTGCGGAGATCAAAAGAAGATGGGAAGACCCTTCCCTGCCGAGAGTGGAAGTGGACCCCAATTCAGGGGCATACGAATACTACTACAGCACCGACTGGTATAAGGAACTGTACAAGAAGAATTTCGGCGCGCATGACCATAACCTGTCTGTTTCCGGCGGCAGCGAAAAAGCTACCTTTTACCTGAGCGGCAGGTACAACGGCCAGGACGGTTTATTCCGGTATAACAGCGACAACTACAACATGTATAATTTGCGGGCGAAAGGGAGCATGCAGGTTACGCCCTGGCTGCTGGTCGAGAACAACACCGAGTATTCCGTACAAAAGTATCACCAGCCGCTGAACGTAGGCGAAGGAAGCGGGATATACCGGAACATTGCGGATGAAGGCCATCCGCTGGCGCCGTTGTTGAACCCTGACGGTACGCTGTCATTTTCAGCGGCCTATACGGTGGGTGATTACTACATTGGCCGGAACGCTATCGACAACACGCAACGTTTTCTCAGAAACAGGATCAACGCGAAGGCGAGCCTGCTCGAGGATAAGCTGACCGTTCGTGCAGACGTGACCTTTCAGAGCAACGATATCGCCTCGCAGCAGAACCGCGTGCAGGTGCCCTACAGCCGGGCAGAAGGCGTGATCGGCCATACCGGCACCAATACAAACGATCTGCAGGAGAGAAGAAGGACCACCAATTACCTCGCCACCAACTTTTATGCGGACTACGTAAAGTCTTTCAGCGGTGGTCATAACTTTACCTTCCTGGCGGGTTTCAACTACGAGCAATCAGCTTACACCAACCTGACGGTGCAGCGGAACGGTATTGTTTATGCTGATGCGGACGATATTAACCTGGCCCTCGGCCAGAGCATCGCCACTACCGGTGGCAACCAGAAATGGGGGATCGCAGGCGGCTTCTACCGCCTCAACTACAACTTTCGCGAACGTTACCTGCTGGAAGTGAACGGGCGTTACGACGGCTCATCGAAGTTCCCTACAGACCAGCAGTGGGCTTTCTTCCCTTCGGTATCCGCCGGATGGAGAGTGTCTGAAGAGCCGTTCTGGAACGTGAGCCCCAAAGTATTGTCGAATGTCAAATTACGGGCTTCCTATGGTTCACTGGGCAATGGTAACATCGGCCCCTATTCCTTTAACGAAAAGTTCGACATCAGGCAGTCCGGCCGCATTATCAACGGCATCCGTCCGCAGTTCACCGACCAGCCTGACGTGGTGCCCAACGGGCTTACCTGGGAAACTTCCACTACGGCCAACCTGGGCCTCGACTTCTCCAGCCTGAACAACCGCCTGACGTTTATGGGCGATGTGTACCGCCGCTGGACGAAAGACATGTTCACAAAAGGCCCCACTGTGCCGGAAGTATTTGGTACAGCCGTACCGAAGGGGAACTATGCCGACCTTGAAACCACCGGCTGGGAACTATCTGTAAACTGGTCCGACCAATTCGCGATGGCATCGAAACCCTTCAGGTATGGCGTACGGTTTACTTTAGCCGATTCCTGGGCGATCATCACCAAATATAACAACCCCGACAAAGACCTGAACGACCACTATGAAGGCAAACGCGTGGGAGAGATCTGGGGTTACCAGGTAGAAGGGCTGTTCAGATCGGCCGATGAAATTACCAGATCACCCTCACAGGCCAATATTCCCAATACCAGCTCCCGCAAAAATTACCCGGGTGATCTCAAGTTCAAAAACCTCGATGGGGACAATGTGATCTACCAGGGCCTGAACCGTGTAGGCGACTCCGGCGATAAAACCATTATCGGCAATTCCTCAGCACGGTACACATATGGGCTGAATCTTTCCGGCGACTGGAACGGCATCTTCCTTTCCGCTTTCTTCCAGGGAGTGATGAAACAGGATTGGTATCCCTCGGCGGAAGCACGTTTCTGGGGACAGTATAACCGTCCGTATAACGCCTATCCGAGCTGGCATGAAGACAATATGTTCCGCGAAGAGCTGGGCAATTTTGATGCCTACCTGCCCCGTCTTGTGGGTTATGTAGCCCAGGGCTCCGGTCGTGCATTACAGGTGGCGAATGACCGTTTCCTGCAAAATGCTGCCTACATCAGGCTGAGAAACCTGCAGATCGGGTACACGCTCCCGCAGCGCCTCGTGTCCAAAATACGCGCCCGCGACCTGAAAGTATATGTATCCGGAGAAAACCTCTGGACCTGGTCGCCCATCTACAAGTGGACACGCGACACGGACGTGACCAGCATTTACGGCTCTGACCGGGATCTGAGCGGTGGCACCAGCGGAGATGGTTATAACTATCCCATGCTGAAAGCGGTATCTATAGGTTTGACCCTTAATTTTTAAATCATGAACACTGGAAAATTATTCAACTATACACTCGTGCTGGCAGTGCTGTTGTCCGCCAGCTCCTGCGACCTGAATGAGGTGCCGGTAGACACGGCCACAAACGAAGCCGTATTCGGATCGGAAAGCGGCCTGGAACTATATGCGAACTCCTTCTACGACCTGCTGCCGAGCACGGATGTAGGCGTATTCCAGATTGACAACACTTCCGATCTGGTAGCCCGTAACGGGGTGGATGATTACCTGGCGCCGGGCACCCTCTCACCCATCACCAGTTCCGGCTGGAGCTGGACGGCCCTGCGTAACATCAATTACTTCATAGAGAACGCAGAGAAGAGCACCGTAGCTACCAAAGCGCATTACCTTGGCGTAGCGCACTTCTTCCGTGCCCTTTTTTATTTCGAGAAGGTAAAAAGGTTTGGTGATGTGCCCTGGATCGATAAGCCGATAGATATTACGGATACTGAAAAGCTGAATGCGCCGCGCGATGACCGGTTTGAAGTGATGGACAAAGTGCTGGAAGACCTGAACTATGCGATTGAGAACATCACGCCGACCGCTGACCCGAGCCGCACCCGCATCACCAGGGATGTAGCCCGCGCCTACAAAACGCGCATCTGCCTGTTTGAAGCATCGTTCCGCAAATATCATACGGACTACAACCAGCAGGCTACAGCTGCCGCCTGGTATGAGGAAGTAGTAAATGAAGCGAACGCGATCAACGGCTTTTCACTGCATGAAGGCGCTACACCGGACAGAGGGTACCGGGAGTTGTTCATTGCAAAATCCGCATTTACGGATGAGACGATCCTCTCTGTGGCACTGAGCAGCAATCTGCAGGTTTTCAGTTCTGCAAACCGCCGGTTCATCAGTCCCACTTATGGCAACCGCCCCAGCCTGACACGCCGTTTTGTCAACACCTACCTCAACCTCGATGGCACCCCTTTCACCAGCATGGCGGGGTATCAGACAATGCCGTTCGTGGATGAAGTGCAGAACCGGGACCTCCGGCTCAAACAAACGATCCGCCTGGGCGATTACCGCAGAACAGAAAACGGTCTCTCTGTAATTGCACCGCCGAATTTTTCCCAGACCTATACCGGGTATCAGCCCATCAAATGGTGCTATGACGAACGGTTTCCCTACGATGACGAAAGCCGTAACGACAATGCGCACATCATCATGCGCTGGGCCGAAGTGCTGCTCAACAAAGCGGAAGCGCTCGCGGAGCTGAACCGGATGACAGCTGCGGACTGGACTGCCACCATAGGCGCACTGCGCGAAAGAGCAGGCATCACCGGCACTACGCTGACTACATTGCCCACTGTGGCAGACCCGTATATGCTTGCGTTCTTTGCTAATAAATTTACGAATCCCGTACTGCTGGAAGTGCTCCGGGAAAGAGGCGTGGAGTTGATCTTCGAAGGCCTTCGCCCCGATGATCTGCGGCGCTGGAAACTTGGCGACCTGTTTGAGGACGCCGCTATGAACGGGATGTATGTTTCCGGTCTGGGTGAGCATGATCTGAACGGTGATGGCATCAATGACGTCTATTTCTACCAGGGTGCCAAACCGCCTTCCAACACGCCAGGCATCGCATTTGTAGACGTAAGCCCCTCCACCGCGGCGGGCAGGATACAGCTGTCAAACGGAACTTCCGGCGAGGTGATGTGGAATCCCGGGGTGAGGGAATGGACCGATGCGAAATATCTGTACCCGATCCCGCAGACGGTAAGGGACAGGAATCCCGCACTGGGTCAGAATCCGGATTGGCAATAGAGATGGGATTATGATAATTATTGTATAAGAAAAGGGCTGACCAAGAATAATGGTCAGCCCTGATTTATTCATACCTGATGGAGACCTGTCATCGTTCAGGCAATCCTCAAAGCCTTCGTTTTTCTTTCGCTGGTTATTGCTTCATTAAACGCATCACCTGCCCTCCGCCAGGCGCCAGCCTAACGGTGATGGTATGGGATCTGTCTACTATTTTGGTTTCCTTTGTCAACGCGTTCGGGTTACTTGCCGTGTCGGGAGCGTCGGTGTAAATTTCCGCCGTATAATTTCCTTCAGGTAAAAAATCCAGCGGAATTTCCAGTGTTCTGGATGTAGTATTGTTAATGGTACCCAGGTACCAGTCATTTCCCTTTCGGCGGGCAGTGGTTACATATTGCCCGATTTCAGCTTTGAGTACACGTGTTTCATCCCAACTGACAGGGACTTTTTGAAGGAAGTCAAAGCCTGGTTGACCTTCATAGGCTTTAGGGTAATCTGCAACCATGGCTAAATAGCTTTCCAGTACTACATACATGGCCAGCATATGACAGCGTGTCCCGATCATCAGCGGTCTGGTGTACTGAGCTTTAAATCTGGATGGAGGAACAGCCCTGAAACCTCCCAGATGATAATCTGTAGCTCCCGCGAGCAGGCGGGTGAAGGGAATGTCAATGTCGTGGTCCGGACTAAGTCCTTCTTTGCTCCATTTATTGACTTCATAATTCAGGGCGCCTTCCCTGGTAAATTCATTCGGGTAAGTCCGGTGTAACCCTGTCGGTTTAAATGCGCCATGAAACTGGATGAACAATTTATGCTCGGCTGCTTTTTTCAGGATCTCTTCCTGGATGTTGACCATTTCCTGATCATCGCGGTCCAGAAAATCCACCATCATTCCTTTGATCCCCCATTTTTCAAATTGGGCAAAGGATTCTTCCAGCTTGGGATAAATTGCTTTCCAGTTCACCCATACGTGTATGCCAACCCCTTTCTCCCTGGCATAGTCACAGACCCGCTGCATGTCCAGGCTGGGCACTGTTTTGGTGACATCGGTATTAGGGCCAACTGTAGCATAGCCCGTGGCATCGCTTTTATACCAGGCAAAACCGCCATAACCAATTACAGAATGGTATTCGATGTGATTTCGCGCACAGAAATCAATATAGTACTTATTGGTCTCAAAGTTAATACCCGGTGCGAAAGTAGTGTCCGGGGTAACGTCTCCGTTCCACCAGTGAAAAGAGGTCTTTCCCGGTTTTAGCCATGACAGGTCTTTAATCTTTACAGGGTCATTCAGGTTGACCAGAATATTGGATTCCATCAGTGTTTCCATCCTGTCGCTGATCATCATGACCCTCCAGGGACTGCGGTGGGGCAGTACCGCCTTCACTTTTATTTCAGTCTGACCCTGATGTGGGGAAAGCTGGCTTTTAAGCACACCGTTATGTTTGATCAGGTACATGCCTGCATAGTCCCTTAGATTGGCTTCTGTTATGGCCATATAAACATGATCAGGGAATTCCAGCAGTGCAGGCATATCCATCAGGGTATCAGGTGTGATGTCATCAAGCCGTTGTTGCTGATAGAATCCCTCGTGCGAGGTGTTATAATTATCCCGTAAAAGGGCGTGGACCAACGGGTTGCCGGTTACATTAAAGGTGCTGCTCTCATCGGTAAGGATGTAAGAAGACCATGATCGCTGTTCCGGAAATTCATAACGGAATGCCAGCCCGTCGTTGAATACCCTTACTGCCAGGTTAATCCGGCGCTGTATGCCTTTACTTTCTGTCAGGGAGATGATCGCTTCCTGATACCGGTTTCGTACTGTTTTTGTTTTACCGATAACCAGGTCATAGCTTTCATCTACATGCTTGATTGTGCTTTTGGAGATGCTGAGGGCTCCGCCAAATCTCCCTGTTTCTTTGAAGTTCAGCCCCAGTTCTGAGTCGGCCACAATTTTTTTTCCTTTAAAGGAGACGGTGTACACCGGGGCTTCCGGGCTGAGGGTTAAAGAAAAAATGATATTGCCATCGGGGGACTTCAACTGAACTTTTTTCTGGGCATAAACAGAAAGTGAAGTGACGAGTAATATCAGGAAACTGAATTTTTGGAATAAGAACATCGGCAGTTGAATTTTTTGTAGAAAGATGCTGGTTCCGGTAATAATATTTGGTATATACCGGTTTAACCTGGCCCGTATCAGCTAAAATTACGTTGATAGATATAAAAATTTCCTTAAATTATTCAATTTTCCGTCTGGTGGCTGATATCCAAACCGGTCTGCTGCTTCCGGGGCCAGTATCCCTCAGAAGTGCTATAGCTTTTCAACATTATATTGCTTATATTATCTTCCGATAAATCTATTATAAACCCCGCTCCAATTCTCTCCACGTTAAATGAACCGAATTGTTGCGTACAGCAAAATGTTATGAAAATCAAAACCCTCAGAACCCTCACAGCCCTATCATTGCTATTGGCAATGGCTTGTCAGAAAGAAACACAAAAAGAAAATGCCGGCGAGGAATTGCTGCAACTGGATGACTCCAGGATCAGCGCAGCACCGCCGCTCGGAACATTGATCGATGGCGCTATTTACCGCATAAGGGGAATTACCTCCGCTGCGCCGGCCGGCCCCGTGGTGGAAGTTACCGGCAATTCCTCCGCGGAAGGTCAAAAAATTCAGCAGTGGCTATGGTTTCCGAACAACGGTCAGAAATGGAAACTGGTGAAAATTGATGCATCTTATTACAAGCTGGTGAATATGACCAGTAACAAATGCCTCGCGTCCCCTTCTGCTACCTCCGGAGATATCCTGGAGCAGCGAACAGACGATGGAAGCGATGCGCAAGCCTGGGCGATAGCATATTCGGGAAGCAATAACGTATTTTCGCTGACCAATAAAGCTACCGGCATGAAAATGGTGCTGGACCCGCAAAGCACCGGCCTTGGCGCCAAGATCAGGCAAAAATCCACGATCACCGGCAACCAGGACCAGTTCAATTTCCACAATGTCAATTTCCAGAATCCGCTGATCAACGCCAGCAGACCGGACCCCTATGTTACCCAAAAGGACGGTTACTATTATTTCATGTACACCAGGGGTAATAAGATTGGATTGAGAAAGACTACTTCCATGTCCTTACTATCCACCGCACCGGAATCTGTTATCTGGACCCCGCCCACAGGTACGGCATATTCTTCCAATATCTGGGCGCCGGAACTGCATTTCCTGTCCGGGAAGTGGTACATCTATTTTGCGGCCAATGATGGTACGGGTGATTCGCACCGGATGTACGTGCTGGAAAATGCCAATGCGGACCCGATGACCGGCACCTGGACATTCAAAGGGAAGATCTACGATTCCAGTGATCAGTGGGCGATAGACGGCTCTGTTCTCACGATAGGGTCTACGAATTATTTCATCTGGTCCGGCTGGGAAAGTACGGCCAGCAGGTACAAACAATACCTGTATCTTGCCACGATGTCCAACCCATGGACCATCAGCGGCCCGAGGATCAAAATATCCTCACCTACCAATACCTGGGAGAAACATGAGCCGAATTCGATTGGAGCCGGTGTCAATGAAGGGCCCATCATGCTGCAAAGAGATGCCAGCAGCCCTTTATTTATCATCTATTCCGCCAGCCGGTACACCAGCGACAACTATTGCCTTGCCCAGATACAACTTAAAAGCGGCGGTGATCCTGCGGTAGTTGCCGATTGGATCAATAAAAAGCAGGTCTTCGTGAGAAATGATGCCAACAGTGTTTACGGGCCAGGGCATAACAGCTTCTTCACCAGCAGTTATACGGACCCCAATGGCGTGGCGAAAAAGGAACACTGGTTTGTCTATCATGCCCGCAGTGTGGCGGCCACTACCAATGGTCAGAGGGCCCCGAGGATGCAGAAGCTCAGCTGGAACAGTGATGGTTCTCCGAACTTTGGCGTTGCCACAGCAACCGGCGTGGATATGCCGATCCCGGTAGGGGAGTGATCTTTGGTGTTTTGTAAGATACGTGTGGTCCGGGCGGGAACGCCTGATTGAAGAAAAGCCGTATAAATCGCAGGATTTATGCGGCTTTTCTGCTTTAATACATGAGTTTAATCCTGATGGGTTGACTTTTGAAGAAACACTGTCTTTAGTTAAAGCGGGTACCGGTTTTTTGACTTGAAATTCCCTTCCCCCATATCTCTCAGATTATTGGGGATCGCCACCGCAGTAACATAAATTCCTACATCTCTGAAATGTATAAAACCTGTCCGGAAATGTATAAGTAGCCTTCCGCCGCGTTGTTGAACTTTGCTGTATAAATTAAAACTTAAAAGAGATGAAAACAGCAACAGCAAAAATCGTTCTTGTAACCGGCGGGAGCCGGGGAATAGGAAAAAGTATTGCTTTAAACGCCGCTCAACGGGGCATTGACGTCATCCTCACTTACAACAGCAACTCCGATCAGGGGAAGGCTGTTGCGGATACCATCAACCGCAGTGGAGGAAAAGCAATAGCCTTGCAACTAGACACATCCAAAACCAGCTCCTTTAACGACTTTTCCGACCAGATCGCGCAGGTGCTAAAGCAGGAATGGAATCGGGAGGATTTCGATTATCTCGTCAACAATGCAGGGATATCCCAGCGAACGCTCATCAAAGACACAACCGAAGAACAGTTCGACGAACTTGTGGATGTAAATTTTAAAGGTGTGTTTTTCCTTACGCAAAAACTGATTCCGTTGATCGTTGATGGTGGTCAGGTTATTAATATTTCTTCCGGACTTGCCCGCTTTGCCTTTCCCGGCGTTGCCGTGTACGGCGCTCTTAAGTCCGCAATAGAAGGCTTGACACGGTATTTTGCCAAAGAATATGCAGGACGGAAGATCCGTGTAAATAGTGTTGCACCAGGGGCAATCGACACTGAATTTGGCGGTGGAAAAGGTGACGGTAGCCATCGTGAGCAAATTGCCGGCATGACTGCGCTCGGACGTCTTGGAGTTGCGGACGATGTGGGGATGTTTGTTGCATCACTGCTATCCGAAGACAGCCGCTTTGTAAATGCCCAACGCATTGAGATATCGGGCGGAATGTTCATCTAGTTAAAAAACACAATCATGAAACGTACGATCGTTGTAACAGGTGCCAGTGGCACCATAGGCGCAGAATTGTCAAAGACATTGGAAAAGGCAGGCCATAAAGTTATTAGGGTATCCCGCTCGTCGGGGGATTACAAGGCTGATATCAGCGACATAGCAAGTTTGGAAACGCTCTTTAAATCGATAGGCGCTTTTGACGCTGTAGCCAACGCAGCCGGCGAAGTAGCCGCACTCCCGTTTGAACAGATCACGGATGAAAGTATTAGTTTTTCCATTGCCAATAAAATGATGGGGCAGGTTAACCTGGTGCGCACTGCTTTACCTTATATTGCAGACAAGGGTTCTTTTGCGCTGATCTCCGGTGTTTTAACGGATGAACCTATATTGGGTGGCGTTATCGGCACAATGATAAACGGGGCAGTGGAAGGGTTTGTAAAAGCAACCGCGCATGAACTGCCCCGGGGTATCCGTATCAATTGCATCAGTCCTACAGTGTTGGCAGAGTCAACAGCTTATCATCCCTATTTCCCCGGCTTTATACCAGTAGCGGTCTCGAAAGTAGTCTACGCATATGAACGGGCTTTACTGGGGATCATCAATGGCAGAATTCTTCCTGTATAGGTCCTTTTTAGTAAATTTACCTGGCTTCCAAACCGGTTATATATGGAACAACCATTCGTTGATATCAATACCATACATGATCTGCATAAGCTCTACAGCTGCCCGCCGCCGAAACACCCGCTGGTTTCCTTTCTTGAGTTGCAGCAGATCAGCAGGGATAACTTTCCGGTAGAAGAAACCGCGTTCCGGCTGGGATTTTATGCCGTGTATCTGAAACAGTTAAAAGGATCAATGGGATATGGGCGCTCCCATTACGATTTTGATCAGGGCACATTGGTATTTACCGCTCCGGGGCAGGCTGTTTCAACACAGCGCTACATTTCCTATGATGATGGATGGGGATTGTTCTTCCACCCTGATTTGTTATACCGGACCGGGCTGGGCAAAAAGATGCATGGATACTCATTTTTTCAGTATGATGCCAATGAAGCGCTGCATGTGTCCGAGGATGAAAAGAAGACTTTACGTAATTGTGCGGATAATATGGCACAGGAGTATTCGCAAAACCTGGACAAGCACTCACAGGAATTGATCGTGAACAACCTTGAACTGCTGCTCAACTATTGCAGCCGTTTTTACGACCGGCAGTTCTTGACACGTTCCAAACCCAGTCAAGACCTGGTTCAGCAGTTTGAAAGCCTGCTGCTCGGCTACTTTTCAAAGGATTCGCTGATCGATGACGGACTTCCCGATGTAAAATATTTCGCATCGCGGCTCAACCTCTCTGCTGACTATCTTTCCGATCTGCTGAACAGGTACACGGGTAAAACTACCCTGGAACATATCCACCTGCAACTGGTAGATAAGGCGAAATCCCTGCTATGGGGTACAGAGAAAAACATCAGTGAAATTGCATTTGAACTGGGCTTTGAACATCCCTCTCATTTTACAAAAGTATTTAAAAGTAAGACCGGTAAGTCACCGTCGGATTACCGGCAACTGAATTGAAACTGACGGCGTTTGTCATTTTATAAACAATATTAAAAACATACCATGAATTTAAATCCCAACCGCGGCATTCGCACATTTGCAATGCTGCTTATTTTAATTATGACGATTTTCGTCTCAGAATTGCAAGCCCAGGTTTCCCCAAGAGTCCAAAACATTGTGCTTGTTCATGGTGCATTTGTAGATGGCTCCGGCTGGCAGCAGGTCTATGAAATCCTCTCCAAAAAAGGCTACAAGGTCAGCATTGCCCAGCCTGCGCTGACTACCTTTGAAGGCGATGTGGCTGCGGTAAAACGAGTAATTAACCTGCAGGACGGACCTTGTATTTTGGTAGGGCATAGCTATGGAGGTGCGGTAATAACAACGGCGGGTAATGACTCCCTGGTTCGCGGACTGGTATATATTGCCGCACATGCACCGGATCAAGGAGAATCTGAAGCTGACAACGGTAAAATTTTCCCCGCTGCTTATAAATCACTGATCAAAGGAAATGACGGCTGGGACTACATTGACCCCAAGATGTTTGCTGCTGATTTTTCTGGTGACCTGCCAAAATCAAAAGCAGATTTTATGGCCAATTCGCAGACGCCCACTGCTGACGTGGTATTCCACGCCATCATTCAAAACCCAGCCTGGAAAACAAAACCTGTTTGGTATATGGTAGCAAAATCCGACAGGATTATCAATCCGGAGTTAGAGCGGATGTATGCCAAAAGGGCTAATAGTAAAAAAATAGTGGAAGTAGAAGGTGCAAGCCATAGTGTCTATATAAGCCATTCAAAAGAGGTCGCAGACTTAATTATTTCCGCTGCTGATCTTTCTCAAAAAAAAGGGACAAAGTGAATTTAAACTCGTCTGATTGCTGACTTGTCCAGGTGGAGATCATCAAACAATGTCGGGCTGCTTTCTATTGTAACCCCTCATCTTTCTCCCACCTCCCAAAAGAACACGCAAAATTTTATTTTTTACAGTAAGTTTAACCCGCACACATCAGCGCTCGAAATATGCAACAACTGAGCGATCCCATATTGCTGGCCAGCGCATACATCCGGGAACGATTGCACCAAAACGCCTCCCGGCGCTAGGAAATGCGGCCGCGGCTGCTTATTTTGTTTATCACATATCATCATTATACCGTTATGGAAACAAAGCAAACCAATTTGAACAGACGGGCGTTCTTGCGCAGAACGGCAACCCTGTCCGCTTTCATGATCCTTCCCCGCTATGTGCTGGGCGGTAAAGGTTATACCGCGCCGAGCGACCGCATCAACATCGGTTTTATCGGCACCGGCAAACAGGCTTTCGGCCTGCAGCGGCAGTTCCTTCAGCTACCGGATGCCCGCGTGATAGCGGCAGCGGATGTCTATAAACATAAGCTGGATGAATTTGCAAAACGTGCGAAGGCCTACTACACGGAAAAGTCCGTGCAGCAGGACTGTGCCGTGTACAACGATTTCGGGGCATTGCTGGATAACAGGGATGTCAATGCCGTGGTGATCGCCACACCGGACCACTGGCATGCCATACAGGCGGTGATGGCCGCCAAGGCGGGAAAAGATATCTATTGTGAAAAGCCCCTGTCGCTCACCATCAAAGAAGGCCGTGCCATGGTGGATGCCACCAGGAAATACGACCGGGTTTTCCAGACCGGCAGCATGCAGCGCTCCTGGCCGGAATTCCGGCAGGCGGTGGAACTGGTGCGCAATGGCTACATCGGGGAATTGAAGACCATCAAAGTGAGCGTAGGCCCTCCGCCGAAGCCCTACGACCTGCCGGAACAGGCTATTCCGGAGGGGCTGGACTGGAAGAGCTGGCTGGGGCCAAATGAATTTGTGCACTTCAATTCCGCACTTACACCTTCCCTGAAAGACAGCTTCTGGGCAAAGTGGCGGGACTATAAAGAATTTGGCGGCGGTTTCATGACGGACTGGGGCGCACATATGTTCGACATCGCGCAATGGGCGCTGGATATGGATGGCAGCGGTCCCGTTGAAGTGATACCGCCGGACGGCAAAGACTATCCTGATCTGACCTACCGTTACGCCAACGGTCTGACCATGACGCACCGGGACAATGGCCGCAAGAACGTGGAATTCATCGGTACCGAAGGCACCGTGGATGTACAGCGCGGCAAGCTGGTGACCACGCCGGAATCGCTCAAAGACAAAAAAATAACGGATACGGATAAACGCGTGTACTTCAGCGATAATCATTACCGGGACTGGACGGATGCGATCCGCAAGCGCAGCAGGCCGATCTGTGATGTGGAAGTTGGTCATCGCACCGCTACCGTTTGCACTATCGGCAACATCGCCTACGAACTGGGAAGGCCGCTGAAGTGGGACCCGGAAAAGGAAATATTTACCAACGACCGGGAAGCCAACGCCATGCTGGGGCGGAAGATGCAGCGGAAATGGGCGAAACAGCTGGGGTAACGGTGATGTTGCCTTGTATATAAAAAGCGGACTTCATCACGTTCGGCGCAGAATAGCAGTTGTATCACAATGATTTTGACCGCACAGTGCTGTGCATAAAAACAGGGTGCGCCGACCTTCCGGTACACCCTGTTTCGTTTTTTATGCAGCGGAGGAAGGAAAGGCTGTTTACTGCTTCGCTTCAAAGTTAACCATCCACTGGATGCCGAATTTATCTACCAACATACCGAAGTATGCGCCCCAGAACACATCTTCCAGTGGCATCACCACCTTGCCGCCGTCAGCCAGCGCATTGAAGTAACGTTCCGTATCTTCGCGGTTGTCAGGCGAAATAGCGAGTGACATGTTGTCTCCGGGATGAACGCTCTGGCCCATGGATTTCAGCGTATCGGTGGCCATCAGTACCATGTTCTCGCCAATAGGCAGCGCAATATGCATGATCTTGTCCTGCTCTTCCGCCGGTAATTCCCCGGCATGCGGCGTGTCTTTGAAACGTTGTAAAAAGGAGAACTCGCCGCCGAAAACGGACTTGTAGAAATTGAACGCTTCTTCGGTATTGCCGGCGAAGTTCAGATAAGGATTTACAGTTGCCATGTTGATTATTTTGTACGTCAGGTAATTGCGATATAACAATACAAATCTACCGGCAATAGTCTGGTTTCAGTGCGTGCAATTACGACAAGATTGAGGGTGAAATGCGACACTTCTTTTGAATCCCCTGCTTTTTTGTACTTTTGGCCGAAGCGTATGAATAGTGCTCATACGCTTTTTTTATATCCATTATGAGTTTATTGCAAGTATCAGATATCCGCAAGCAGGAAGGGAGCTTTCAACTGAAAGACATCAGCTTTACGCAGGAGAAATTTCAGAAAGTGGCTATAGCGGGTGTTTCCGGCTCGGGCAAAAGTACATTGCTGAAGATCATTGCCGGGCTTGTGCAGCCGGATGAAGGGCAGGTGCTGTTTGAGGGTGAAAAGGTGAAAGGGCCGAATGACAAGCTGATACCCGGCCATCCGGGGATCGCCTATCTTTCGCAGCACTTCGAGCTGCGGAATAATTACCGGATGGAGGAATTGCTGGGGTATGCCAACAGGCTTCCGGAAGAAGAGGCCGCAAGGCTGTACGAGATCTGCCGGATCAGCCATTTGCTGAAACGCAAGAACGACCAGCTTTCCGGCGGCGAGAAACAGCGCATTGCGCTGGCGAGGCTGCTGGTGACCTTACCCCGGCTGTTGCTGCTCGATGAACCTTTCTCCAACCTGGACCTGATACACCGCGGCATACTGAAATCCGTTATCAGGGATCTGGGCGAGCAGTTGAACATCACTTGCCTGCTGGTATCCCATGAGCCTACCGATATGCTGCCCTGGGCAGACCGTCTTTTTGTGATCCATAACGGGCAGATCATTCAGCAGGGTAGTCCGCAGGAGGTGTACCTGCAACCGGTGAATGAATATGCCGCAGGGTTGTTCGGCAGCTATAACCTTGTTGATCCCGCCATCATGAACAGGGTAGCGCCGGAGGGAAAGCTGCTGTTCACCCGGCCGGAGCAGTTCAAGATCGTGGCGGGAGGGCAAAAGATATTGCCAGCTGCCATTGACAGTGTGTATTTCTTCGGCAATTATTATGAAATGGAAGTTGACCTGGGCGGGCAGCATATCTTCATCAGAACAAATCATGGTCATTTCAGGAAAGGGGACGTTATTTACCTTTCCCTGCCGGAAGGAGGGGACTGGTACCTTTGATCATTTTATCCCCTTTACCGGCATTTTTACGGTATAAACGCCGGTAGATGCCGTAATGAACAGGATGTCCCTGTCTTTCCCCCCGAAACAGGCGTTCGCCGTCCATTTTTCCGGTACTTTAACGTAGCGGATCAATTTGCCTTCAGGATTGTAAACAGAAACGCCGTGGCCGCAGGTATAGATATTGCCTGCTTCATCGATCGTCATGCCATCCGCCAGCTGATCGGTAAACAGCAGGCGTTCCCCCAGGGTGCCATCCGGCTGTACGGTGTACCGGTAGATCTTGCTGGCGCCGATATCCGCCACAAAAACATGTTTCCCGTCTTTTGAGCCGATGATGCCGTTGGGCTTTTTGATATCGTCCGTTGCGATGACCGGCGTTTTTTTGCCTTTGGGGAGGAAGTACACTTTCTGTCCCTCTATTTCACCTTTTTGCCGGGTCCAGTAGTTGCGCTGATAATACGGATCGGTAAAGTAGATGCCGCCTGTTGGCGTGATCCAGAGGTCGTTGGGGCCGTTCATTTTTTGTCCTTCGTAATCGCTCAGCAGCACGGTTACCTTGCCTTTCGGAGAGATGGACCAGAGCTGGTTATGTTCATCCGCGCAGGCGATGATGTTGCCTTTTTTATCGATATACAATCCGTTGGAGCGGCCGGCATTGTCCATGAACAGGGTGAGCTGGCCATCGGTGCTGTACTTCCATATCCGGTTGTTGGGCTGATCGGTGAAGAACACATTGCCGTGTTTGTCGTGCGCGGGGCCTTCGGTAAAGGCGAACTGGCCGGATACCAGTTGGGCCTGCAGGGTGTCTGTCTGTGCCTGTGCGGGTATGCCGCAGAGGGCGAGCAAAAAGAAGATTGTTGTTTTCATTGTGGATAATTGATCCGCTTAAAATAATACAAATAATGCGGGATTACCAGCCGATGCCGTAATCTTCCCCATGATTGCTGCTGCCGCCCCAAAGGCTCCCATGCTCACGGTCAAAGAAGATGGCATTGATGGGGCCGCTGGTGCGCTGGCGTACGCTGAGTTTGTAGCCCATTGCCGTCAGCGCTTTGCGGACAGCCTCCGGTGTGGAGTTGCTTACCAGGATGCCGCCCGGCTGCGGGCGGCGGTCTTTGAATGAAGTGCCGCCGAGTGACAGCCATAACTGGTCGCTGTTGATATTTGCCGCTTCGGCTGCCTGCTGCACGGTCATATCAAATTCCACCACATTGAGGAAGAATTGCAGCAGGTTCTGGTCCTGCGTATCACCACCCTGTACGGCGAAAGACAGGAACGGTTTCCCGTTTTTCAGCGCCATGGAAGGCGTAAGCGTAACCCGGGGGCGTTTGCCCGGCGCAATGACGTTGAAGGGGCTGAGCACGGAATCCAGCACAAAGCTCTGGAGGCGCTGGCTCATGCCCACACCCGTGCGGCCCGCGATGCAGGCCGGTATCCATCCGCCGCTGGGGGTAATGGACACCACCCAGCCTTCTGCGTCGGCGGCTTCCACGCTGGTGGTGCCGCGCCAGAGCCGGTCGTGCCACGCACTGTCGGCTCCGGTGTTGTTGAAAGCCGTGGCATCGTGCTTGGGGGTGGCTTGTCCGGGTTTATATTGATTGGTGGAATCGGTCAGTAAATGCCTTTGTTCCAGCAGATGTAATACGGGATTGGCGGTTCCCAGGTATTTGTAGGGATCGCCGGGGGAGGGTGCAGGATCGTTCCGGTCCGGCCGGATGAGCCTGGCCCTTTCCTTTGCATAGTCTTTGCTCAGCAGTCCTTTTATAGCGGAATGCTTGTTGAAGTACGGATCGCCGTAGTAAAAGTCCCGATCCGCAAAAGCAAGGTTCATGGTCTGGTAGAGGGTATGGATGTAGGGAGCGGAATTGTAGCCCATGCCTTTGAGGTCGAATTGCTCCAGCATGTTGAGGCTTTGCAGGAGCACGGGGCCCTGGGTCCACTCCTGCAGTTTGTACACATCAATGCCTTTGTAATTGACATGCAGCGGTTCTTCTTCAAGGGGTTTCCAGTTGGCCAGGTCCTCCATCGTAATGAGGCCGCCCTGCTCCCGGCATCCCCTGACGAATTCCCGGGCAATGTCCCCTTTGTAGAACCGGTCGTACGCCGCCATAATGGCCTCTTTCCGGCTTTTGTGGTTGCGCAGGGCCTCCTGTTCGGCTTCCACCATTTTGGTCAGCGTAGCCAGCAGGTCTTTCTGCACGAATATCTCCCCGGCTTCAGGCGCTTCCCTTTTTTCTCCGGGATGGGTAAGGAAAACTTTTTTGCTGTATGGCCATTCCCTGATGCGGTCTTTTCCCCGTTCGATGCTGTTAGCAGTCTGTGCGTCGATAGGGTAGCCGGCAGCCATTTCCATGGCGGGGGCCAGTACTTCCTTAAGGCTGAGTTTGCCATATTCCGCCAGCATGTGGCAGATACCGCCGGGGGTGCCGGGGGTTACGGCTGCGAGGGGGCCGTATTCCGGGGGGAAGTTGTACCCTTTCTGTTTGTAGAACTCCGGCGTGGCGCCGGTGGGCGCTACACCCAATGCGTTGATGGCGATCACCTTCCCGGTTTCGGGATGATAGATCAGCGCTTGTGTTTCCCCGCCCCAGCTCAGTACGTCCCACATGGTGCAGGTTGCCGCGAGCATGGCGCAGGCCGCATCCACCGCATTGCCGCCGCGCTGGAAGATCATAGCGCCGGCAGTGGCTGCCAGCGGTTTGCCGGTAATGGCCATCCAGTGTTTGCCATGAAGCGGCGGTTTCTGGGTTTGCTGGGCAAGGCTTGTCAACGAAAAGGGAAGCAACAGGAGGAATAGAAAACGATACATAGCAGGATGATTGTTGGGCTAATTTAACAAATACCTGCCAGAGCTTTCCGGATATATGATCAGCGGGGAAGAGGCGGCAGTGGCGGGGGGGACCATGATTTTCTGCTGTTTTGTGGTTTCTCCGGTCATCAGAGAAAGCAGCAGCGGCCGGGGCGTGGCCGCTGCTGTTATCAGTGCTGTCAGGCTGGCTCACCGGTGCTGGTTTTACCGGGATGGAGGCATCCCGGTCACCGGCGCGCTTATCTGTTGATCAGTCCATACATCAATTCGCCAGTTTGTTCACCACCAGATCATCGTAATAAATATATCCGTCTGATGATGATTCCCAGTACGACTGGCTGCCGCCGCGGAAGGTGTGGAAGGTGAGCATCCGGATCAGGCGTTTGCTGTCATTCGTCGTCCAGCGGATGGTCTTATCCAGCAGTACATTGCCGTCGATGAGGATCTGTGCGCGGCCGTTGGTGCTGCTGCCGGTGTTGCTTTTGATATACATATGCACATGGTAGGTCTGCCCCCTGTTGAGGCTGCCGCTGGAGGGATAAGTGAGGCCCCAGGTCTCCCCGAATTGTCCGGACTGGTCGCGATAGTACACATAGGGCTGAAAGTACACGCGGCCGGAATTGTTCTGGTACCACATCATGCGGAGGGTGCCGCCATTGCCGTCCCAGGCGGGGTCGCCGCCGGTATTGCCATCACCGATGGAGAAGCCGAAGCCGATCTTGCCGCCGCGGCTCCAGTCGAATGCGCTGTGGAACCGGATGGTAAAATCAAGCTCATAGGCGGAGCCATCCGAGATGTCGATGTTGGAAATGAGGCCACCGGCGCCGGAGAGGGCATTTTTTAGCAGGGTAACGCGCAGGTTGCCATTGGAGATCATGGCGCGGGACTGGTTCCATCCGCTGACATTGCCAAAATCAGCCGCCGCCTGGGAAGAGGTGTACGTGCTTTGGTGCGGATAGCCGTTCCAGTTGACGGAAAAAGAACTGTTGATAGCCGCGATGCCAACGGCAGCGGATTGCTGATCCAGCGTGGAAGCGCTCAGCTTTTCTTCAGGGGCGTCCTGCTTTGTGCAGGAACCGGCCAGGAGGCCGAATACTACCAGGGGCAGCATGTTGAGATTTGCTTTCATGTGTTTGTTTTTTCATTAACGTGAGCAATAAAAAATGAAAAGAGATAGGATTGGGTTATTTGATATTATTTAATTGCAATCGATAAGATAAGAATAATTATCAAAAAATAGCGCTGTTTGTTTGTATTTTATTGATTAAATTATCCTTAATCGTTTTAGCAGCATTTTCAGGAAAACTGAACAGCCTGATATTTTTAGCCGGTCCGGGATCATCCGTTCCCGAAAAAATTAAATTTGCCTGGCCCTTCAACCGCAAAAAGTATGGAGAACTACAGCATTGTTATTTTTATCCTCGCCATCATGATAGGTCTGTCTGCCATGGCAGACAAAATAAGGTTGCCATACCCCGTGCTGCTCGTCACGGCAGGTATCGCCATCGGCTTCATACCCGGAATGCCGCAGATCATCATCAACCCCGAGATCATCTTCCTGATCTTCCTTCCCCCGCTCCTGTACGACGCGGCGTTCAATATCTCACTGCCCGAGTTCCGGAACAACTTCAGGATGATCAGCACACTGGCCTTTGCCCTCGTGTTCCTCACCACCGCCGGTATTGCCGTTACAGCCTATTATGTCATCCCCGGGATGACCTGGCCGCTGGCCTTTGCCCTCGGCGCCATCCTCTCGGCTACGGACGCTGTTGCTGCCATGAGCATCACCAAAGGGCTGGGCCTGCCGCATAAGACCATTACCATCCTGGAAGGAGAGAGCCTTATCAACGATGCTTCCGGGCTTATTGCTTACCGTTTTGCCGTAGCAGCTGTAGCAGGTACATCGTTCGTACTGTGGAAAGCCTCGCTGGAGTTCGTGGGGTTGATCCTGGGGGGCTGTTTCATCGGATGGATGCTGGGGCGGTTCCTGGGCTTTATCCTGAAGCGTGTAAAAGACGATCACATAGTAGCTATTAGCCTCACGCTGCTGATGCCCTTTGTGGCCTACCTGCTGGCGGAGACCCTGGGTGTTTCCGGCGTTATTGCCGTGGTCACCGGCGCTATCATGGTATCCCTGGTCATGCCCAAAACAATACCCGAGCAAACCAAGGTGCAGTCGAAAGCCATTTGGGATATCATCATCTTTCTCCTGAACGGGCTGATATTTATCCTCATCGGCCTGGAATTTCCCTATGTGATCGAAAGCATAGATCATGAGGACATCCTGCCGCTGATCGGTTACAGTTTCCTGATCTGCCTCGTTACCCTCGTGATCCGCATGGGCCGGGTGTATCTGCAGCATATCGGCCTGCAGAACGCCTTTCGAAAAAAGAATACCCGGAAGAACAAAAGGGCGTTGCTGGACTGGAAGAACTGTCTCATTATCGGCTGGTCCGGCATGCGGGGCATCGTTTCCCTGGCTACCGCCCTGGCATTGCCGCATCGCCTGAGCGACGGCACGCCGTTCCCGGAAAGGCATACCATCATTTTCATTGCCATAGTGGTGGTACTGATCACGCTGGTGGTGCAGGGAATGGGTTTGCCTTTGCTGGTGAAGGCGCTCCGGCTGCATAAAACGGATCAGGGCTGATCTTTTTTAACATATTCTTGACGGCCTGATGTGGATGAAAGCCGTAATTTCAGTGTTCATCAAAAAAAAGGAGGTATTCATGCAATCTACAGGATATTCATGGAAACCTTCAGTTAGTATCGCCTAACTGGGTTGCTCCATTCAAGAAAACTGTTGACGCAAAGCGTCTAAGGCTGTACCGGAAAGGTGCAGCCTTTTTTGTGACGCCTGACCCTCAGCCATTATTTCAGTACAACGATCTTGGCGGTATGCATGACCACCTGTGTACCCTTGTGCATGATCACGAGGAAGTAGGTAGCTGCCGGGAGACCGGTTACGGATATATCTCCTTCCTGATCGATATCATACTGCCGCAGTATTTGTCCCCATGCATTGGTGATCTGCATGCGCATGGCGGTACGCACGCCGCTGATGCGCACCTTGAAGTGCCCGTAGTTCGGGTTGGGGAAGATCTCCACCTGTTTCATCGGGGGAACGGGCCGTATATCGGAGTACTCCACATTCCCGTTGCGTAATACCGCTTTTATGCGATAATAACTCCATCCCTGGAAGTTGTTATGATCAACAGTATTGTAATCCAGCAAACGAAGGCTGTTGCCGTTGATGGCCCGTGTTGGCACTACGCCCACCGTAGTGAACGTGTTTTCTGTTTCCAGCCTTCTCTCCACCTCGAAGCGATCGTTATTCACCTCATACCATGTGGTCCACAACAAGCCCACCTGCGATGGAGAAAGCCGGTTGGCATCGAAACGCACCCATTTGATCTGCGGTCCGGGTGTTGCGATCCTTGTTGATTTGGAGAAATATTCATTGATGCGCATGCCGGCCTCAAGCTGCTGGGTATGCATGGTGGCGGGTTGTTGCAGCGGGTATGTGGTAAGATCGCCTTCGGCAGCAACGGTGCCGGATTGTGCTACCCAATACGGATCATCATAGCGGTTCAGGAAGCTGCTCTGCCGGTTATCCCGGTAGGATGGCATTTCTTCCGCATCGGTATGCTGGAAGGATATCCGTGTATGACCATTACCCACGTGGTTACGGCCGATGTTCCATGTTTTGTGAATGAAGGTGTCCTGCATGGCGGCGCCGGTGATCGCATGATTATACACATTGTCGAACACCCGGGCCCGGAACACATCCGCTGCTCCGCTGTTGTGAATGGCTACAGGAGAATAGCTGCCGGGCGCTGTGCCTACGGGGAACACCACGTTGCCGGAGGGGCTGCCGAGCTGTTCCCGGTACAGGAACCCTCCCGCAATGCCCCCTCCCGTCACCACAAACCTTCTGTCACTATAACCGGTGATCTGACCGGGCGCATGATCTCCCACCACCAGGTTCCAGCCGTTCAGGAAAATATGCCCATTCTGGAAGTGCAGTGTATTGCGGACCTTCAGATCGTTCAGATCACCCAGCTCAATGCCGTCAGGATTGTCTACGGTGAGACTGGGAAAACTGCTGCCGCTGCCGGAAGCCGCATTATATCCTCCAAAGAGCAACTGGCGGCCCGCGGAGCCGTACAGGGGGTTATTGCCGGAGAACCGGAATATACCACCGGTACCGCCCTCGTCTGAAAGCGAAGCGCCGTTACCGTTAGTCCATTGCTGGCCGAGGAAATATATCGTCGCACCGGGCTTCGAACCGAAGGAACCATCGTTCCGTGTATTGAGATAAAACGTTACCGGAAGAGCGCCTGTTGCGCATACCTTGCCTTCTGCAGGGATGTAAATGCCCTGCTGGGCGAAGCTGTCGCTGGCGCAGCACAAAAGAAGAAGAAATACCGGTATAAATGATCTCATGTTGTTTAGTTGGTATAGGATATCGTGATCCATCTGTTCCCGATGGACTGTACACCTAAAACTTCCGCATTATTCCATAATTGTCTTGTCGTGAATTGCCCGCCGCTGCCGGAAACATTCACCGCTCCCCAGCCATTGGCAAAATCCCGCGTGATGTAGTATATCCGGCCGGTACAGGTTGTTGCATTCGGCAGGGTGACGGTATAATTGGTGCCGTTATTCCCTGTTTTGCGCATGACTACCGTAAAATGGCTTTCATTCAACGTTACATTGGCTGTATTGCTCAACGTGGTTACACCGGTGGCCAAGGAACCCTCTACATGCACGGTACTGGTGGGGGCATCGGTACCTACGCCCAGTCTTTCATCCGTATTATTCCAGAACAGGTGTGCCGCATTCTGCCGCACTTCGGTGCTGGCATCGCTGCTTTTTCCGGCGAAGACGAGCCCTCCGTCCGTGAAGTTGTTATCGCCATGCGTGGTCACCACTTTGTACCAGGTATTGCCGGCATTGGTGGTGAGCGGCGCTGCATTACCGCCCCATTCCTTCAGCGCCAGCGTATTCTTGTCGAAATAAAGCTGTGTCGTAAAACCGCCACCCTGGAAGGACAGCACGTTCCAGGAATGAGCGCCAGTTCCCAGCGGGCCGCTCTGTACGGTGCCGGTAACGGGACTGGCCCATATCTTCATGCGACTGTTGGCATCGGGAGCGTCCGCGCCGCCGATATTGTTATCCGGCAGTATGCCATAGGTAGCGCCGCCATCCATATCCAGGTCCGGCTGCCAGGTGTTATTGGTGCTGTTCCATTTGAGCACCTGTCCGTCGGTGGGTGCGGTAGCGGCAATATTCCGGTTTTGCAGTTTATTGGCGTTCCAGATATTGGCGTTGAAGTCCGCCGTCATGTTACCGGTGGTATTGTTCAGCAATAGTCCGGTGCTGATCTTTACTTCCTGGGTAACCCCGTTGCCGGTGCTGTAGCGGCCGAGGAGCGACTGGGAAGTAACATCCTGTATTTTGTTGTAGGTCACCGCTTTGTTGGTGATGGTGGTGGCAAAGGTGCCGGTGCCGGAGCCGGTAACGGGCCCCGTCAAGGTAACGGCAGCGCTGCCTGCGCCGGGTTCCCAGAGGCTGGTGGCATTGTTCCATTTCAGCACATCGTTTGCAGCAGGGGCTGTAGCAGCGATGTTCCGGCCCTGCAGTTTGTTGGCATTCCAGATGGCATTATTGGCATCGGCAGTGATCAGGCCGCTGCCGCTGTTCAATAACAGTCCCGTGCCGAGCGTGAGCTCCTGTACCGTGCCATCTGTTGCTGCATGCCTGCCAAGGAGTGATTGCGCGCTCACGTCCTGTATCTTGGGATAGGTCACAGCCTTGTCGGTGATCGTGGTGGCAATGGTGCCCGTACCGGTACCGGTCACCGCACCGGTAAGCGCGGTGGAGATGTCGCCTACTTTCTCCCAGGCGCCGTTCCTTCTGATATACAGGCTTTTTTCGGATACATCATTCACAAACACCAGCATACCATCGTCTGCATTGAACAATTTGCCGCCGGAGAGTATCTCTGCTTTCAGCACACGGGGCAGCAGCAGGCCCTGGTTGGAGCTGTTCAGTTCCAGTATGGCTTCTTTTTTTACATTGGACGGGTTGTCGCCCAGTTTCAGCTGCTGTGCCGCAGCTGAGAGGGAAAGCAGGGCGGTGAGGCCGGATAGGATGCCGCAACACGCGGCCGTCAGGATCTTCATAACATATAGGGATAGGATAGTAACAGATTAAGGAACAGCAGGAACGCTGCGATGGACAGGCGTTCCTGCTGCCCGATGGCATTATTTTCTGATGATATACCAGTTGGTGCCATCTGACTGAAGCGTTACGAACGTCCAGTCGTTATAGATGGTATAGTTTGGCCCGCCTTCCACCTGGGCGCTGCCATTGGGTGCGATGGTCACTTCATTGTCAATACCGCCGGTGCCGATCTTTTTGATGGTGTACACGCGGCCTTCCACTGCAGCCGGCAGGTTTACCGTCAGGGCGGCGGATGTTGCATCCACAAGGATCGTATGGTCTTTGTCCGTGATCGGATAGCCATCTGTATTCACGGTTTTGATAGCCATGGATATGGAACCTGTTACCTGTAATGTGGAGTTGCCTGCCGTAGTGGCGCCTACATTTACATTTTGTGCAAAGCTCTTATCTCCCGCAAAGGATTGTGTAGTAGTGCTGACTGCACCACGCGCTTCGGAACCGGCTTCGCCGCTTGCATCGGGCAGGTTGAAGCTGACGGTTTTCGCTACGCCATCCACGGTAATACCGAAATCGTTATTGTTGGTAGTGGTGTTGAAAGTGATGTCAGGGCCAATAGTATTATTGGTGCCGTCGGAAATCCGTTGTACGCCGTTCTCCAATGCGGCAATATCTATCAGCCTTCTTTCGATCACATTCCCTGCGCCTTGTATAAGCACGTTATATGGCCCGGTGGCAGCGGTGGCATCCACGGTGTTCAGCGTCAGCAAACCATCTATTGTGGCTGTACCGGCCAGGTTGGCGGCACCGGCCACATCAATGCCGGCTGCTGCGGTAACTTTGTCCTGGAAGGTTTTTTCACCGCCGAAAGTTTGTGCGGCCACGGATACGCCGCCCGGATTGGTGGCATCCGCAGCATGCAGCGAAAGTTCATTATTATCTGTACCGCCGATCGTTAAACCGTTGGCATCAGGCGTATTGGAAAATGCCGCTGCGATCACCTGTTTCTGGGAAGCCTGGAGTTTGTCCCAGTCCGCTTCGGTCAGCAGACCACGGGTGATGCCCGTGCCTGCGGTAGGGATATTGAACGTGTGCACACCCAGCAGGGTGGCCACATTGAAATCTGTTCCCGCAGTACCGGTGGCAAAGCTCTGAATAGCTTCCTGGGAGCCGTTCATGGTGGAAATGGCATTGTCGAATGCGGCCGCGGACATCTGCCTGCGGTTCACATCACCGGTAACGGGATCGATCACCAGTACATTTACCAGCGAGGTGCTGGCAGCAAGGTTGGCGAAATTCACGCCATTCGCAACGCTCAGGGAATTGGAGCTGAGCGCGCCCGAGAACTGCCCGGTAGTGGCGGCAATAATGCCGGATACCAGCAGGTTGCCGGAGATCTGGCCATTCCCGAGCACATCCAGTTTGGCCGTGGGATTATTGGTGCCAATACCGATGTTACCGGTGGCATCAATACGCATGGCTTCCAGATCATTGGTCTTGAATACCAGCGCAGCGGAGTTCCTTGAGCCGAGGAAATCCGTTGCATCATTAACGGTATTGCCTTCGCGGCTCCAGTTCATTTCCGCTTCATCCAGCGTAGCCAGCTTCACCCAGGCCCCGTCTTTCCGCAAATAAAGCGTCTGGTTCTGATGCGTAGCATTTTCCACTACTACGATCATACCGTCGGGTGCGGTATTTAATGGTGCGGTCGTCAACATGCCGGGCTGAACACGCGGGAGGAGCAAACCCTGCCGGTCGCTTTCCAGTTCCAGTACAGAAGCTCTGTTGATAGAGTAGGGCCTGTCGCCTACTTTCAATTGGGCGTTAGCCGTAAATGCTGCCATGAGCATGCCGGACGCAAGTAGTACACGCATCGCGGTACGTAAAGGTGTTTTCATAGGATTGAGGGATAAATAGGTATTATAATTATGTAAACCGTCAGGAATAAAATGCTAATGTCTTCGCTAACAATCAACTATTCCGATGCTGTGGAATACTGTGTTCAATTATCGTTTTTTAGTTATCAAATATATAATGCAAATATATAATATTAAAATTAAAAACAATATAAAACGAACGTGGTATTTTTGCATAAAATACTTTTTATCAATGTGTTATGCATTAAATTCACTATAAAGGAGTATTGACGTATTGTTTAAATTGCTATATGTCAACACATAAGCAAACCGCCCGTCAAAATGTGCTTTTTTCCGAGCCGGCATTGTTATATCATTATACTTTCAAACCAGGATGATGATTATTAGAAGATTATGTACGCTGGCCGTTTTTTTGGCTGTAACCACTGCAAAAGCACAGCAGCCGCTTGCGCAATATGCGAGTACTTTGCAGGGCACCGATTCGGAGTTTAAACTAAGTAACGGTAATACCTACCCGACCACCTCGCTCCCGTTCGGCATGAACGCATGGTCTCCCCAGACGGGAAAGAATGGCAATGGATGGAAGTATCAGTATAAGACCGGAACGATCCGCGGTTTCCAGCAGGCGCACCAGTGCAGCCCCTGGTCGGAAGACTATGCGGTGTTTTCCCTGATGCCGGTGAGCGGCGCGTTGATCGTGGATGAGCATGAACGTGCGGCGGCATTCAGCCATGCCAACGAAACGGCCCATCCTTATTATTACCGGGTGAAGTTCGATAACGGCATCATTTCAGAAATGTCACCTACGGAAAGAGGTGCGCAGCTCCGCTTCTCTTTCCCGAAAAAGAAGGCGGCATATGTTGTATTGGACGGCTACATCCGCATGAGTGAGGTGAAGATCCATCCGGCGGAAAGAAAGATCACGGGTTACGTTAATAATGGCCGTTACATTCCCAAAGGCTTCCGCAACTATTTCGTGATCCTGTTCGATCAGCCTTTCACCGCATTCGGTACCTGGGAAAACGAGAAGAACGGTATAACGCCGGATGAACAATACCGGGAAGGAAAAGGTGTTGGCGCTTATGTACGTTTCCGCGATGGAGCAAAGGTGCAGATGAAAGTAGCCTCTTCCTATATCAGTCCGGAACAGGCGGAGCTGACGCTGCGGCAGGAGCTGGGCATGCATGCCAGACTGGAAGATACCAAAGCGGTGGCGGAGCGGACCTGGAATACCCTGTTCAACCGGGTGAAGGTAGAAGGAGGCACGGAAGCGGACAAGGCTACTTTTTATTCCTGCCTGTTCCGCGCCAATCTCTTTTCTCACCAGTTCTTCGAGTATAATGAAAAAGGAGAGCCGCATTATTACAGTCCGTATGACGGCAAAGTCCATAGTGGTTACATGTACACGGATAATGGATTCTGGGATACTTTCCGGGCCCAGTTCCCGCTGAACAACATCCTGCATCCCACTATGCAGGGGCGCTATATGCAGGCTTTGCTGGCGGCGCAGGAGCAATGCGGCTGGCTGCCTTCCTGGTCTTTCCCGAATGAGGGCGGCAGTATGGTGGGCAATCATGCCATTTCACTGCTGACGGATGCCTGGGTAAAAGGTATCCGTACGTTCGATCCTGAGCGGGCGCTGAAGGCTTATCTCCATGAAGCCACGAATAAAGGGCCATGGGGACCGGCCAACGGCCGCCAGGGCTGGAAGGAATATTTCCAGCTGGGTTTTGTACCGCAGACAAAAGGAGCCTACGGCCCCGTATCGCAAACCCTGGAATATGCCTATGATGATTTTTGCGGATACCAGCTGGCGAAGGAAACGGGGCATCCTTTTTATGAACAGGTATTTGCCCGGCAGATGTATAATTACCGCAACGTTTATGATCCCGCTACGGGCTTTATGCGCGCGAAAGACAAGGAGGGCAACTGGATGCCGGATTTCGATCCCTATGAATGGGGCGGCCCGTATGTGGAAGGGAATGCCTGGCATTGGGTATGGTCTGTATTCCATGACGTGAAAGGCCTGATCCGGCTCATGGGCGGCGATGCGCGTTTTATAGCAAAGCTGGATTCCGTATTCTCGGTGCCGAATAAAGTGAATGTAGGTTCTTATGGATCGATGATCCATGAGATGACGGAAATGGTTAAAGCGGATATGGGCCAGTATGCGCACGGCAACCAGCCGATCCAGCATATGGTGTACCTGTATTGTTATGCCGGCCAGCCCTGGAAAACGCAGTATCATGTACGCAATGTGATGCGCAGGCTCTACAATGCGTCCCCGGCGGGTTACCCGGGTGATGAGGACCAGGGGCAGACTTCCTCCTGGTACGTGATGAGCGCATTGGGATTGTATGCGGTTTGTCCGGGTACGGACCAGTATGTGATCGGCAGCCCTGTTTTTCCGAAAGCAACGCTGACGCTGGAAAACGGCCGGCAATTCGTCATTGAGGCGGTGAACAATGGTCCTGATAATGTTTACATCCAGTCCGCGACCCTTAACGGGCAGCCATACACGCGCCACTGGATCCGGCATGCGGATATTGTGAACGGCGGAAAGCTGGTGTTGCAGATGGGGCCACAGCCTGCGTTGGACCGGGGGCTTGCGGAAGAAGATAAACCCTTCTCTTTATCCGAGTAGGTAAAAGAAAAACCGGCTGAAATGCAGTATGCAGATCAGCCGGTTTTTTGAATATTGTTGTGTTTACGTACTACGCCACATTAGCCCTCCGGTTTTCTTTTATTACACACTACGTTTCCGCATCAGGCTGCCGCAGGCCACGTTTCCTTCGAATATTGTTGATGTACTACACTTCTATTGCTTCCGCTTTATTTTGCGGAGTTCCCTGATCCAATTTATTATTCTCCTTCACTTTATGGGGAACGCCGCGGATATCCCATATCAGGCCCATCCAGCCGAGCATCCTCAGCACATAATAGGTGATGTCGATCTCCCACCAGTAAAAGCCCTGCCGCGCCGCGCTCTGGTAGTAGTGGTGGTTGTTATGCCAGCCTTCGCCCAGTGTGACCAGCGCCAGTACCAGGCTGTTGCGGGATTCATCGCCGGTTTTGTAACGCGGCTTGCCGATCTTGTGCATGAGAGAGTTGATGGTGAATGTACCGTGGAACAGCAGGATGGTGCTCAGGAAGAACCCGATGAACAGCGTCGAAAGCCCGGCAGACCAGTCGAACCAGCCCGTGCCGTTCACTTTGTTGCCGATGAAATAGACCACTACGGCGAGGATCAGCGGCGGTACAAAATGATATTTATTCAGCCAGAAGATCTCTTTATCCTTGATATCCTTGATCAGGTCGAACCGGGTAGGTTTGTGCTCCGGTCCCATGATCCACCCTATATGGGCATACCAGAAGCCGTAGATCTTGGCGGAATGGGGGTCTTCCGGTGTATCGCTGTGTTTGTGATGGATGCGGTGATTGGCTGCCCACCAGATCGCTCCCTTCTGGAAGCTGGTCTGGGCGCCGAATGCGAGTATGAATTGGAAGAACCGCGAGGTCTTGAACGATCGGTGTGAGAAATAACGGTGATAGCCACCGGTCACAAAGAACATGCGCACAACGTACAATGCTGCGCATAATATCCAGTCGAAAGTTGTCACATGGGTAAAAAAAGCCAGGAAAGGAACCAGGTGAATGCCTATAAAGTCCAGTTCGTGCAGCCAGTTTACACTTTGTCTTGCCTTAACTTGAGTATTCATATCCCAAAAATAAGGGAACATTGCGAAGCATGCCAATGATTTTAATCACGTAATTGCCATTTATCAGTCATTGGGGGCGCCATAACAATACATGCAAACGGCTCCCTTCGATGTGAAAGAGAGCCGTTTGCATATATGAATGGATACTAAGCCATCGCTTCTTTCGCAACATGATTGGCCTTTCTGCCCGCTTTACGGGTGAATTTATCCATCTTTTTGTAGGCGTTCTTCGCAGCATCTTTTACACTTTCCAATGCTGCATCTGCACGGTCGCGATTGCGCATGTACAATATAACACCAGCTGCTGCAGCACCGATCAGGGAGGCTGCAATAATTACGTTTTTCATGATTGAGGGCTTTAGTTCACACTAAATAAAACAATGGTCGTGCCAAAAAATCCCGGAAAGGGGAATGGCTGCGCATCCGTCCGGGCGGCGGATGTCTCATATCCTGCTGTAGCCTTTATGGGGAGTTGGTTTGAAGAGATTTAACAACAGTACCGCATTCTGTCATTTTTAACCCGTAAAGCCCTCATCCGGTCCGGATATAATTATCTATACTGCCGGCTCCTGCTGGCTCAGGCAATGAAAGCTGCCCAACCCCCAGATGATATCCGTGGAATCAATGCCCACTACTTCCCGGTCCTTAAAACAGCCGGCAATGATCTCCAGTGCCAGGTCATCTTTTTTACACTGGAAAACCGGCACGATCACATATTTGTTGCTGATATAAAAGTTGGCATAAGAAGCCGGCAGGCGCTGGTCTTCCCAGATCACAGCATCCGGCATGGGCAGCTCCACGATGTTGAGCTGTTTGCCGTTCAGCAGGCGCATTTGCTGCAGCTGACGGAGGTTTTGCTGCAACAGACCGTAGTTTTCATCCTGTTTGTCGGTTTCCACAACGGTCAGTACCGTATCCTCATTCACAAAACGGATGGTATCATCGATATGCCCGTCCGTATCATCCCCAACAATGCCATCTTCCACCCATAACACCTGCTTTGCGCCGTAATATGCATGCAGGTAATTTTCCAGCTGCTCCCGGTTGAGATGCGGGTTGCGGTTCTCGTTCAGCAGGCAGCAGGTGGAGGTGAGGATGGTGCCTTTGCCGTTGAATTCCACGGAGCCGCCTTCCATGATAATGCCGGGATGGTACACCGGCAGGGAATAATGGTTGGCGATGAGGGTAGGCACCACATCATCCAGGTCGAATGGCGGGTATTTGCCGCCCCAGGCATTGTAGTCCCAGTCTACCACCGCTTTCTTTTGCACGGCATCCGGGTTGATGAGGAATGCGGGCCCATGGTCCCGGCACCAGGCATCATTAGTGGGATGGAAAAAGAACTCCACATTGGCAAGGTTCACCCCGGCTGTTTGCAGGTGCCCGGTGGCAAAGGTCTTCATGGCTTCATCCGCCACATTGATGCGCACTTTCTCACTGTCCGCCAGGTATTTTACAAAGCGGCTGTAATGGGGAAAGATGGTATGGATCTTCCCGGGCCAGCTGGCTTCTTTGTGGGGCCAGCTCAGCCAGGTGGCTTCATGCGGATGAAATTCAGCGGGAAAATAATAGCCCAGTTGCTGCGGTGTGGGATGCGTCATGCTTCGTCGTCGATATATCTTTTGGTAATAGGCTGGTAGGAATCGATGCGCCTGTCGCGCAGGAAAGGCCAGTGCGTGCGGTAGCGGTCGGTCTTGGAAAGGTCCAGTTCCTGCACCACCACTTCTTCCGCTTCATGCGAGCTTTGGTGGATGATGGAGCCGAAGGGATTGGCGATGAAGGAGCCGCCCCAGAATTTCATCTGCCCGTTTTGTTCAAAGCCCACGCGGTTCACGCTCACCACATGCACACCGTTGGCGACGGCATGGCTGCGCTGCATCGTCTGCCAGGCATTGTATTGCTCGGTGTTCGTGGCTTCATCCTGACTGGTGGCCCAGCCGATGGCGGTAGGGTAGAACAGTATCTCCGCACCCATCAGCGCCGTGATCCGTGCCGCTTCCGGGTACCACTGGTCCCAGCAGATCAGCACGCCGATCTTCGCAAACTTTGTCTGGAAGACCTTATATCCCAGGTCCCCGGGAGTGAAATAGAATTTCTCGTAGTAGGCCGGATCGTCCGGGATATGCATTTTACGGTATTTGCCGAGGTATTTGCCATCCGCGTCCAGTACGGCGGTGGTATTATGGTACAGCCCTTCGGCGCGTTTCTCGAAGAGGGAGGCGATGATCACCACGCCCAGTTCGGCCGCCACTTTGCCCAGCGCTTCCGTAGAGGGGCCCGGGACCGGTTCTGCCAGACTGAAATTGTCATAATCTTCCACATCGCAGAAATAGAGAGAAGTGAACAGCTCCTGCAGGCAGATCACCTGCGCGCCTTTGGCTGCCGCTTCTCTTACTTTGCTGATGGCTTTTGCCAGGTTCTCCGCTTTATCTGCAGAGCAACTCATCTGTACGAAGCCTGTTTTTACTTTTGCCATTGAAATGCCGGTTATTAAACGGGTACAAAGGTATGAAAAACACAATTCATCCCGTCATCCGGTATATTCATCCCATTTCGTATCTGGCAGCCCCGATGTTTGCTATTATTGCATTAAATATTATCTGCATGGAAAAGATCAGGAAAATAGAATTCTGGATCGTGACCGGAGTGTACCTGTTGTTTGTATTCGCGTTGTTCTTCCCCTCCCTGTACCACGGCACATACGCCTGGCGCGGCGGTTATGTCAATGCTTTCGAGCGGAATGATATGGCTTATGATCCATTCATTCACCATATGCTGCCCAGGCTCACCGTGGCCACATTCGGTTACATCTCCTTTTTGCTGATCAATCATCTGATCGTACCGCTGTTCCTGGAGAAAAAGCAATTCTGGTCGGGCGTACCGATGGCGATCGCCACTTTTTTGCTGTTCTTTCTGATGACGATGGTGGCAACCAGTTATTATTACGGGTTCATGCTGGCGTACCGGCCTATAGCTGATTTTCATAGCTATTGCGCCGCAAGGGCATTGGGTCTCACGCTGATGGGCGCTATTCTTTACAGTTTTTACTATGCCGTCAAATATGTGTATTTCCGCTATTTCCACGACCGGCTGGTGGAAAAGCAGGTATGGAAAAAAGTGCCGCTGGAAGTACAGGTGATGGCAGTGTTGTGGGTTTGCATCATGATCGTGCTGGAACCTGTATTCAACTGGCGAAGGGCGGAATGGGACCTGGTCTTCTGGATGGGGCCGGTTTATATGACCGCCTACCTGGTGCTGCAGTTATACGTTTACCCACCCTTTATGGCCGACCGCCGGAAAGGGACGTTGACGATGCGGCTGATGCTCGTGGTGCTGGGCTTTTCGTTTCTCGCGGCTTTTCTCTTTGGCATAGGAAGCGGAAGGCACTCGCATATGATCATCACCAGTTTCTTTATCTACGGTTTCGGCTTGCTCGTATTTGTGCTGCCGCTGGCCTGGTGGCTTTATAAAATGCGACTGACACGCAAGGATGAGGTGTTGACCCTGGAGAAGGCGCTGGGTCGTTCTTCCGCCAATCTGGACTTTCTGCGCTCCCAGATCAACCCTCATTTCCTTTTCAATGCATTGAATACCCTGTATGGCACCGCCCTGCAGGAGAATGCACCGCGCACCAGCGAAGGGGTGCAGCGGCTGGGCGATATGATGCGCTTCATGCTGCATGAGAATCATCTGGAGAAGATAGAGCTGGGCAAGGAGATCGCTTATCTGCAAAATTATGTGGCTTTACAGCGCCTGCGGACGCAGGCCTCGGAAGATATCAAAATAGAGGTGAATGTTGAGGAAGATGATTATGATCATACCATTGCACCGATGCTGCTGATCCCCTTCGTGGAAAATGCTTTCAAGCACGGCATCAGTTTGCGGAAGCGCTCCTGGATAGTGGTATCGCTTTCCTGCGATGCGGACCATATCTATTTCGATGCCTACAACAGCGTGCATCCAAGGCCGGAGAACGATCCGGAAAAAGCCAGCCTGGGCATTGGCCTGAATAATGTGAAACGCAGACTGGCATTGTTGTACCCCCGCAAGCATGAGCTGAGCATCAGGCAGACGGCTACGGAGTTCTTTGTGCACCTGACCATCGATACGAGGTGAACGAAGGCTTTTTGAATGGACCATACTTATATCGCATAGCATATGAATGACATCAAACCGAACCGGAAGCCCCCGGCGCCTGTACCGGCGCCGCCGCCAGACGGTTTTTCAAAGTTCCTCTGGTGGCTGGCTACAGCAGACGCCGGGGTGTTAAAGGATTGCCCGACAGACCGGGAGCGCTACCGCATCGTAGGGATAGCCGTACTCGTTACATGGTTGTTTGCCACCCTGGCCTGGGGATATTTTTTCTCTACTGTCGTTGATGACGACCTGATCATTGCCGCGCTGGCGATCTTCTTCGGTTTCGCCATATTGTCGATCGACCGCAGCCTCATCGCCGCCATGAGCAGGAACGGCGGCAAACCGCAGTTTCTGCCCGTAGCATTCCGGCTGGTATTGGCTGTAACCATTGGACTGTTCATTTCCCAACCGGTCGTGCTCATGCTTTTCCGGAAAGACATCGATGCGCAGATGGTGCTGGACCGGCAGGCGAAACTGGACCATTTCAGGAAGGAGCAGGCGGCACTCAATGAAGCCCGCACAAAACCCCTGCAGCAGGAGATCGTTACGTTAAAAAACGAGCTGCAGCAAAAAGAGGAACAGGTAAAGGATTATAAGGATGGCTATATCCGCGAGACCGATGGCACCGGCGGCTCCGGCAAGATCGGGGAATCCGCCATTGCGCGGGTTAAAAAGAATGAATACCTGAAGTCGGAAGAGGAGCTGCGCAAGCTGAAAAGAGAACTTGAACCGCGGCGCCTGGAAAAAGCAGCGCAACTGGCGCTCATTCATTCGGAAGACAGTACGAAGGAACAGGCTTACCTCGCCACGCTCACCGATGGTTTCCTTTCACAGATCGAAGCGTTGAATACCCTTACCGAAGAACATCCGCCCATGAAGCAACGTTACCGCCTCATCGTGTTCATCATCACGCTCATAGAGATTATGCCCTTGCTGACCAAATTGCTGATGCCCAAAGGGGAATACGACGAAAAAGTGGCCGCCATGACGGCCGGAAGCATACAGGCCACGAAGCTGGAAATGGAAAAGGAACAGGAACTCCATGCCTATTATTACGATGGCGCCGAACATGCCGATAAAGAAGTGATCGATCACCTGTTCAGGCTTACGGAAACGCAGCGGCGCCGGGAGTCCGAACAGGTGGTGAAAGACTGGGAGGCCTCGGACGGCAAACGCTTCCGCCAGCTCTGGAACAATGCGAAACGTTTGTTGTTGGTGCATAAAGTGTAATTTGCATATCATGAAAATGACCGCCATAGCGATTGATGACGAGCCGGTAGCCTTGTCCGTTATCCAGGCACATGCCGCCCGGGTGCCGTTCATGGAGCTGCTGGGCGTCTTCACGAATGCCTTTGATGCGATGGAACTGCTCCGCAGGGAAAAAATCGATCTCCTGTTCCTCGATATCAAAATGCCGGATATTTCAGGCCTCGAATTTCTGACAAGCCTCCACGAACCGCCGATGACCGTGTTCACCACCGCTTATTCGGAGCATGCCGTTAAAAGCTTCGAGCTGGATGCGATCGATTATCTCCTGAAACCATTTTCCCTGGCCCGCTTCCTGAAAGCCTGCAACAAGGCGCATGCACTGCTGCAGTTGCGGCTGGACAAGTCTGCCGGCAACAATAACCCGCCCGACTACATCTTCATTAAAAGCGGATATGAACAGCATAAAGTGAAGCTGGAGGAAGTGCTGTACCTGGAGAGCGCCGGCAATTATGTGCATTTTGTGCTGGCTGACAGGAAGGTGCTCTCCCGGCTGTCCATGCAGGAAGCCCTGGAGCTGTTGCCGGATGCCCGGTTCACCCGGGTGCACCGCTCTTATATCGTAGCCAATGATAAAGTAGACAAGATAGACCGGAGCTGCCTGTACATCCGGCAGGCGGTGATACCGGTAGGGGCAGCCTTCGGGGAAGCCGTGAGCCGGATCGGGGGAAAATAAAAACAGGTGCTGCAAAACGATGCAGCACCCGCGTCCTGTGGTGTATTCGGTTACACTATTTCCTGAAGATCGTCGCGTATTTTGTAGTGATGCTTACACCTTCCAGTGTAGTGGTTTCCGTTTCGGAAATACTCATTTCCGTGGCATGGATGTAATCGATATGCATCGTGTCATTCGTTCCGGTGAAGTCGTCGTTTTCCGAGAATACGATCCGGCGGCCGGAGATAGCATAGAAAACGGTCTCCTCAATACCTCCCTCGTTGATGACCAGCGTGTCATTCGTCTTGAAGGTATAGGTATCTTCTTCCTCATAGCTCCATGAAGTATCGGAAGTGGACTGTCCCATGGTGGTAACGGATACAACATCAAATTCCGGGCCCCAGGTAGCGAGGATGGAACCCAACTGATCGTCATCTTTGTCTTTTTTACAGGCGGAGGCAATAATGGCCAGGCAGGCTGCGCCGGCAAGCAGTTTGGTCAATTTCATAGGTAGTTATCAATTATAGGTTTAACATGGTTATACCCTTTGCAGGATACGGACGCAAACATACATTAAATATTTTAATAAATTAAAATAAAAATAATGTGTTTATGCGAATCTTGTGAAACGCCTATATTTGCTGTATCATCAACATTATCTGAACAACGGCCAATGAAGCCGGCATGAATTTTTTATCACCGAAGCCGCTGTATGACCTGTAAAAGATCAATTAACTTATGAAAAAGACATATATCCTGTTACTGGCCGGCTTATTTGCCGCCGCAACAACAATGGCCCAGACGAACATTGCATCCGCGAAGCCGGGCGTTACTTACGGCAAGACCATCACGCCCAACAATGCATTGGTCATGAGCGACCTGCAGCAGCAACTGGAAAAGGATACGGCATTTGCAGGCAAGATAGCCGGAAAGGTGGTGGAAGTATGCAAAAAGAAAGGCTGTTTCATGAAGCTGGAAAACGCCTCAGGCGAGCCTGTTATGGTGAAGTTCACGGACTATGCTTTCTTTATGCCGCAGGATATCCTGGGGAAGACGGTAGTGGTGGAAGGAACTGCCAAAGTCAATGAAACGTCTGTAGAGCGCCTGCGTCATTTTGCGGAAGATGCCGGTAAAAGCAGCGAAGAGATCGCAAAGATCACTGCTCCCAAAAAAGAGATCGTCATCGTAGCCGATGGCGTGGTAGTGGTGAGATAATATATGACGAAGATGATGAGGGCGTAGCGGAACTTCTTCCGCTACGCCCTCATCATATAACAAAGAAAAAAAGGTGAAGCTTATTGGCTATTTTGATCTATATTTATGATATCTATGCGATGAATGTCGCAACACCTATCTCCCTTACATAAGCCTATTACATTATTTTATACAAACGCATTGTCCTCGAAAACCCAAGGAGCAGCAGGAAAGTGAGTTAAACTGGATAATATCCGCAGCGTGCGCGCTGCGGTTTTTTTTATGAGGCAGGCAGCTGTTCCCCGAATTGCAGCAGGTAGCCGTTATTATCATAAATGCCGAACTCGCGCATACCATAATCAAAGTTCTGTATCGGAAAGCATACTTCGGCTTTGTCCTTTACTTTTTCCCATAATTCATCGATACCGTCCATATGAATATAAATGGCGCCGGTAAACAGCGGTTCGTCAAAAGGGCCCGGACTGTTGAAGGGGAATTTTGATTGCGGATGTATCAGCTGCATGTTCACACTGTCTTTATGAATGGAAGCGAATTTCCAGTCTTCATCCATTGTTTTGCAGGTGAAGTCGAGTACGGACACATAAAATTCTACCGTTTCTTCCAATGAAGGTGTCGTTAACGTGGGGATGGGTGCCAGCAGTTTCATACGCGATTGTGTTGGGTTCAGTGAATAACAGTTGTATTTGACTCTCTTTACTAAATATACCGAATTAATTTTTTTTCTCAAGGGGGCTGTCCGTATTTTTTTCCTTTAAATGCCGGAAGCCTGATTTCCCTATATTTGCGCATGAAGAACGAGCTATGGAACAACAGTCATTGTTAACTCTTTTAAAACATCATTTCGGGTACACGCAGTTCCGGCATAACCAGCAGGCGATCATTGAAAATGTGCTGCAGGGCAAAGATACGATGGTATTGATGCCTACCGGGGGTGGTAAATCCATTTGTTACCAGCTGCCGGCCCTGGCATTTGACGGTGTAACGGTTGTAGTTTCCCCGCTTATTGCGTTGATGAAGGACCAGGTGGACGCGCTCCGGCAGAACGGTATCCCGGCTGCTTTTCTCAATTCCTCCCTCTCCATGTCCGGCCAGCAGGATGTTTTGCTGGCTTTGCGCAACGGGGAGCTGAAGCTGCTCTACATTGCACCGGAGAGGCTGATCGGGGAAGGCAATTTTATGCCTTTTCTCGCTGAACTGAACGTTTCCCTTTTTGCTATCGACGAAGCCCACTGCATCAGTCACTGGGGGCATGACTTCCGGCAGGAGTACCTGGCCCTCGGGCAGCTGAAGGACCGGTTCCCGGGCACCCCGGTCATTGCCCTCACCGCTACGGCGGACGGTGTGACCAAACACGATATCATTGAAAAATTGCGGCTGAAGGATTATACGGTCTACGAAAATTCTTTCAACCGTCCCAATATCTATTACGGCATCCGCCCGAAAAAGGATCATTACGATCAGCTGTTAAGCTATCTCGAAACACATAAGGAAGACAGCGGTATTATTTATTGCCTCTCCCGTGCCGGTACGGAATCGCTTGCGGCGGACCTTCAGGCCGAGGGGTTTTCAGCGGAGGCCTATCATGCCGGCCTGGAACGACAGGTCAGGGAAGAGCGGCAGGAAAAATTCCTGCGGGATGAAGTGCGCATCATGGTGGCTACCATTGCCTTCGGCATGGGCATCAACAAAAGCAATGTCCGCTTTGTGGTGCATGTGGACCTTCCCAAGAACATCGAAGGGTATTACCAGGAGACGGGCCGTGCCGGCCGGGATGGCCTGGCCAGTGAAGCGATCCTGTTTTATGGTCCCGGTGATGTGTTCAAGCTGAAACGTTTTGCCAATGTGGAAGGAAATGAAGCGCAGAGCACCATCATGCTGAAGAAACTGGATCAGATGGCTGGTCTTTGTGAAGCGCCGCAATGCCGCCGCCAGTACCTGTTGCAGTATTTCGGCGAATCCGCACCGGACCATTGCGGCAACTGCGATGTCTGCCAGGGGCAGTATGCGCTTAGTGACGGCACGGTTGCCGCGCAGAAGCTGCTGAGCGCTGTGTACCGGTTGGAAGAGCGCTTCGGGCTGAATTATGTGACCGACCTGTTGCGGGGCAGCAGCACCGTCAGGGAATCGCATCAGCAACTCAAAACATTCGGCATAGGAAAAGATATCAGTAAGGAGCAATGGAAACAATATGCCCGTGAACTGATCCGGCTGGGCTATCTCCGCCAGTCATCCGGGGAATATCCGCTGCTGCAGCTGACGGATACCAGCTGGAACGTATTGAAGGGAGAGGAGAAGGTGATGTTTGCCGCACCGGCCGAAACAACACCCGCCACAAAGGCGGCGCCTGACCGGCAGTCCGCAGAGATCGCCCACCCCGAGCTTTTCCAGGAGCTGAAAGCCCTGCGGCGCCGGTTGGCCGACCGGGAGAACGTGCCGCCTTATATTGTGTTCT
The DNA here is from genome assembly GCF_008086345.1 of Chitinophaga sp. XS-30. Classification (NCBI taxonomy): domain Bacteria; kingdom Pseudomonadati; phylum Bacteroidota; class Chitinophagia; order Chitinophagales; family Chitinophagaceae; genus Chitinophaga; species Chitinophaga sp. XS-30. Next base: position 2,515,928 of record NZ_CP043006.1, read on the forward strand.
CCGATGCTACCCTGGCGGAGCTGGTGGCTTACCTGCCGCTGACCACCGGCGATCTCGCGAAGATCTCGGGTTTCGGCGATGTAAAGCTGGCCAAATACGGGGAGGCTTTCCTGGATGCCGTACAATCGTACTGCATCCGCCAGCGGATCAGCACGCAAATGCATCTCAAAACGCGGCAGAAACCCCGCCGTTCCCAGAAAAGCGACACCGGCAGCAGTCCGCGCCAGAGCCTCCAGCTATTCCTGGACGGGCATGCCGTGGAGGAGATCGCCGCTAGGCGAAACCTCGCCATAAGCACCGTAGAAAGCCACCTGGGGGAATTTGTCCGTAAAGGTGAGCTGGATGTGCGGGACCTGGTGCCGGACAGCAACAAGGTCAGCGCCATCCTCAGGGCAGTGGAAGAGGGCGGGACCTATACCGCCGGCGCTGTGAAGGAAAAGCTGGGAGACCATTATACCTATGGAGAGATCCGTGCGGTACTGAACCATTATTTCTGGCTGCAGGAACAATCATAGCCACTTCCGGGCCAACACCCCACGTCATCCGGCCCTTTTTATTTTTCCACTTGTTTCTTTTTTTCCTTAATTTGTTATGTACTTTCCACGTTGCTTTGAAAAAAGCGTGTACACATAACAGTTATGATTTCATTACCCGATTCAAATCTTTAAACAATGTCATCATCCACAGACCGCAGGAATTTTTTACGCCAGATCGGCCTCTTTACGGCAGGCATAAGCCTTGGCCCTGCTTTTTTAGCTGCCTGTAATAATGCGGGCAACACTTCGAGCAAGGATTCAACGACGCTGACCGGCGAACCGAAGGAGTTATTCTTCAAGATCTCCCTGGCAGAATGGTCATTTCACACCGCGCTGTTCGCCGGTAAAATGACGAACCTCGATTTTCCCGCAAAAGCGAAGAACGACTTCGGCATCACCGGTGTGGAGTATGTGAACCAGTTCTTTATGGATAAGGCAAAAGACAAGGCTTACCTCGCGGACCTGAAGCAACGTGCGGATGATCATGGCGTGACCAATGTGCTGATCATGTGTGATGGTGAAGGAGAACTGGGCGATCTGGATGCGAAGCTGCGCACGAAGGCCGTAGAGAATCACTATAAATGGGTGGAAGCCGCGCAGTTGCTGGGCTGCCATTCCATCCGCGTGAACGCTGCCGGTAACGGCAAAGCGGAAGAAGTGGCGAAAGCCGCAGCGGACGGGCTTGGGAGACTGACCGATTTTGCAAAGGACTTCAACATCGGCGTGATCGTGGAAAACCACGGCAGCTTTTCTTCCAACGGGGAATGGCTCAGCGGCGTGATGAAAGCGGTCAACAAACCCGGATGCGGCACCCTGCCGGATTTCGGCAACTTCTGCATCAACCGTTCCAAACCGGAGGATGACAGCCCCGAAGCCTGGGCCAAAACCGTTTGCCTGGAGGAATACGACCGGTACAAGGGCGTAGAGCAACTGATGCCCTTTGCCAAAGGCGTCAGCGCAAAAACGCATAACTTTGACGAGCAGGGCAATGAAACGGAAACGGATTATGTAAAGATGATGCAGATCGTTAAAAATGCAGGGTACCGCGGATATGTGGGAATCGAATATGAAGGCTCAAAACTGTCGGAAGACGAAGGTGTGCGCAAGACCCTGGAACTGCTCAAAAGAGTGGGCGCGCAACTGAGCTGATAACGCATAAAATCTTAATCGTATGGAAACAACTCCCGGAGGCATGACCACACTGTCCGGCGTACTGGACGTGCTGAAGTTAAGGGGCTATGATGGTGAATTTCGCCTGATGCCGGATGGAAAGCTGCAATATCTCGGCGATAAGCGCATCTTTGATCCGCAGGATTTTTCGATCATCCGGATCTACCGTTTCGAAGGAGATTCCAATCCTTCCGATTCCGCGGTCCTCTACCTCCTGGAAAACAAAGAAGGTTTCATCGGCTATATCATCAATGCGTATGGCGCGTATGACGATTACGAAGGAGATGTTTTTGACAATTTCATCCGTCAGATTCCTATAGAGGAAAAGGATGTGTTATAAAAAGAGACTGCAGCAAAAGAAGCCGGTGCCTAGAACCGGATCACCACTTTGTTCCGCTTGATGCGGTAGGAAAATCCAACACTCTTTCCCAATACCGTCAGCAAAGCGGGCAATGAGCCCTGGTGGAACTCGCCGGAAATGCCTTCCGGAAGGCTGCCGCTTTTGCCCCTGAATTCCATCTCCACGCCAAACCAGTCTTCGATCTTCCGGAAAGCCGCCGGGATAGGGGTATTATCGAAAACGAGTTTGCCATCAAGCCAGTCCTGCTGCTCCGCCAGGGTGAATGTTTCTTTTTCCATCAGGTCAATATCCTTGTTGGCCAGGATCATTTCACCGGGCCCCAGGAACTCGGTGGCGCTGTCGGTTGGCGAATAGTAGGATTTTGCAACGCTGGCCGCCCCGTTCAATACATATAAGGTTGCGCCGGACTGGCATTCAAGGGAACGGATGCGGAACATGCTGCTGCTGGTATGTGTCTTTAATTTGTCAGTTTTTACAATGAAGTCCAGCGGCTCCTTTTTCCGTACGCCAAAGAATGCCTCCCCGTCCAGGATCACTTCCCTGGTGCGGTGCGGGAAGCCCGCCGGCACGTAGAGCGTGGAGCGGGAATTAAGCAATGCCAGTGTACTGTCCGGCAGCCGTACCAGCTTCCTTTCGCCGTAAGGGCATTGATAAGTGGTGTATTGAAGGCCGGAAGCGAGAATGGCGGAGCGGGTATGATGGCGCCCCGCAACGTAATACGAAATACCCGCGGCTATCAGTAACAGCACAATAATGGTCAGCGCAACCGGCTGCCAGTTGCGGCGTTTTTTCATATACAGTGGAAATCGCCGGCGGCGGCTGAATTGCGGTTGTCTTGCTGTCATTATCGGGACAAAGGAGATTTGGTGTAACACTGTCAGGCGATAAATATAATAAAAATTATTTCGGCAAACCCCCAATTCGCATGTCAGAAAAGTATCATGAGTAGAAGGGCATTTTTGTTAAACCAATTCCGTCCCCTTAACTTTGCCCGCCATGGAACAGCAGCTATCATTATCCTTCGGGAATACGGCCATCGCTTTTGAGCACAAATCCGGCAAAGCGCTCAGAAAAGCCAACTTTCTTTTCAGCAATATCGGGAAGCCCTGGCTGGTAAAGCTGGGAGCATTCCTCACGCCGCTGGCCTTCAAGCTGCATTTGCCGGTGAAGGGGCTGATCAGGGCTACGATCTTCGATCAGTTCTGTGGCGGGGAAACGCTGGAAGAAGCGGTAGAAGCGGCGGAAACGCTCGGTAAATTCGGGGTGGGCGTAGTGCTGGATTACAGTGTGGAAGCCGTTGAAGGAGAGGAGAACTACGATAAGGCTGTTCCCGAGTTCCTGCGTGCCATCGGTTTTGCATCCGGTAAGCCGCATATCCCCTTCGTAGCCGTCAAGGTTACCGGTTTTGCCAACTTTGACCTGCTGGAGAAGATACATGCCGGAGAAACGCTGGATGCTGCCGGGCAGGAGGAATTCGAACGGGTGAAAAAACGCATCCGGACGCTTTGTGAAGCTGCGGCCAAAGAAAAAGTAGGCCTGCTGATCGATGCGGAGGAGTCCTGGGTGCAGCAGCCGGTGGACGACCTGGCGGACGAGATGATGGCACTGTTCAACAAGACGGAAGTGATCGTGTACAATACTTTCCAGCTGTACCGCCACGACCGGCTGAAGTATCTGCGGAAATCCTTTGCAAAAGCACAGCAGCAGGGATATTTGCTCGGCGCAAAACTTGTGCGGGGCGCTTATATGGAGAAGGAGCGCAAACGTGCGGAGGATATGTCCTATCCTTCCCCCATTCAGCCGGACAAGGCGGCGGCCGACCGGGATTACGACGAGGCTATACGTTTTTGTATGGACCGGCTGGACCATCTTGCCGTATTCATCGGCACCCATAATGAGAACAGCTGCATGCTGGCTGCGCAACTGCTGCATGGCAAAGGGCTGCCGCATGATCATCCGCGGGTCAGCTTTTCGCAGCTCTACGGTATGAGCGACAATATCACTTTCAACCTGGCACATGCCGGCTATCGTGTTTCCAAATACCTGCCTTACGGTCCCGTTAAAGAAGTGATGCCCTACCTGATCCGGAGAGCGCAGGAAAACACCTCCATTGCAGGGCAGATGGGGCGGGAGCTCAGCCTGATCCGTGAAGAAATGAAACGAAGATTGGCTTGACAAGTTTGGCTTGTAACATTTTTTCCGTTATCCCGTTTTACAGGGAACAGGAAAATAACAAGTCATTATATCGGAACCATGTTAATCATTATGCAATGTCAAAAGCCGTCCCTGGCAAGAGGGGCGGTTTTTTTTATGCGGTTGACGCAGGTTGATGCAGTTGTTACAGGCCGGATGATTTTGATTGATGACAAGCGTTGATGCAGATTAATTAAAAACCGGCTAAATCAGAATTGTTTATTTGCCTGAAAATCATTATATTATTTTGATGGGGTTGTTCACCTGATTTCCACATTTATCTTTTGCCCCCGGTCGGTTTCCGCTTTTATTATTATTTTGCGGGGTCATGCAACAATATCTTCAACTGCTACAACATATTCTCGATAAGGGTAGTGATAAAACTGACCGCACCGGTACCGGTACGCGGAGTTGTTTTGGTTACCAGATGCGTTTTGACCTGCAGGACGGCTTTCCGCTGGTGACTACCAAGAAGCTGCACCTGAAGTCCATTATCCATGAACTGTTATGGTTCCTGAACGGTGATACCAATGTGCGTTACCTGCAGGAGAACGGGGTGAAGATATGGGATGAATGGGCGAACGCGGAAGGAGAGCTGGGGCCGGTGTACGGTAAACAGTGGCGGAGCTGGGAAGGCGCCAATGGCAAGACTGTCGATCAGATCACCGATGTGGTGGACCAGATCAAAAAGAACCCGGATTCCCGCCGGCTGATCGTCAGCGCCTGGAATGTGGCGGACCTGCCGGATATGGCATTAAGTCCCTGCCACTGCCTGTTCCAGTTCTACGTGGCGGACGGAAAGCTCAGCTGCCAGTTATACCAGCGCAGTGCGGATGTTTTTCTCGGCGTTCCTTTCAACATTGCTTCCTACGCTTTGCTGACGCTGATGATCGCCCAGGTATGCGGCCTGCAGCCGGGCGAGTTCGTACACAGCTTCGGTGATGTGCATCTTTACAATAATCACTTTGAGCAGGCCAGGCTGCAACTGACCCGGAAACCTTATCCTTTGCCGGTGATGAAACTCAACCCGGATGTGAAGGACATTTTCAGCTTCCGGTATGAGGATTTCACCCTGGAACAATACGAATTCCATCCGCACATCAAAGCCCCCGTTGCCGTATGATCTCCATTATCGTTGCCGCGTCCGAGAACAATGTGATAGGGGTGGAGAACCGCCTGCCCTGGCATCTGCCCGGTGATCTGCGATTCTTCAGGAATACCACCTGGGGTTTCCCGGTGATCATGGGCCGAAAGACCTTTGAATCGATGGGCAAACCCCTGAAAGGGCGGCAGAACATCGTGATCACCCGCCAGCAGGATTACAGCCATCCCGGCATAACCGTGGTATCTTCCATTCAGGAGGCCATCCGGGCAGCGGAGCAACAGGATGTAAAAGAAATTTTTATCACGGGGGGCACAGAGATCTTCCTGCAAGCCTTTCCGCTGGTTGACCGCATTTACCGGACGCGTGTGCATACGACTGTGGAGGGTGATGCATTTTTCCCGGAGATCAGCCCGGCGGAGTGGGAGTTGAAGCATAGCGAGGCCTTCCCGGCGGACGAGAAAAATCCTTTCGCCTATACGTTCGAGACCTGGGAGCGGAAGCGGTAGCCTTTATTTGAATATCACTGTCCCGATCTCCTGTGTCAGCGCAATTTCCAGCTGTTTCAGATGCTGGTGCATTTCCACACATTTGATCTGTGCGTCCAGATCGGTGGCTTTTTCCATTTCCTGCTGGTTTTCAGCGATCAGTTTTTTGATCTTTCGCAGCATCAGGTAATTGGTGGTGGAGATGGTGTCTTTGAGGTAAGCATTATCACCATAAACGGTCGTGATCTCGTACTTCTCCTTCCAGTTGATGCTGAGTTCCGCTTCCTTGTCTTCCAGTATCTGTGCAACGTTTTGGGAGATGTCGGTATCCTGGTGGTAGAGGAACCATTTTTTGTCCAGCAGTTCGCCTTCATCATACCGGGCTTTGTATTCCCGCAATATTTTTTTGACGATCTCGCTGTCCGCCAGTGATTCAAAATCATAGGGGAGGTGGAAGATGTAATCCGCCACCGTATTATTGTCTTCTTCGCTGAAAGGCTTGTCGCCGAAGCGGAGGAGGATCTTCACCAGTTCCCGTTCCTGCTTTTCATCGCGGTTAAAAAGATTGTCGCCACTGTCAATGGGGCTGCCATCCTCAAAATACCCCGGATGCGTCTCTTCGGGTAAGCGTCCGTCTTCTCCCTGCTCCTGCTGTTTCCTGACCTGTTGCTGTTGTTGTTTGGTGATCCGGTCGCGGATATATTTGTTCACCAGCGTCACCATGCCCTGCTCATCGATCCGGAGCAGCTGACTGCACTGGCGGATGTAATCCTGCTGTTTGGTGAAGTCCTCCACTTTATCGATACGGGAGATCGTTTCGGCGATCTCGTTCACGAGCTGCGACTTTTTGGTGGGGTCGTTACCGGCCTCCCGCAGGGAAACCTGCAGCTTGAAGAGGATGAAATCCTGCTTGTTCTCCGCAATGAAATTCCGGAAAGCCTCGGCCCCGATCTTCCGTACATAGCTGTCGGGGTCATCACCATCGGGGATCAGCGCCAGTTTAACGTTAAGCCCTTCTTCGATGGCCATATCCAGCCCGCGGAGCGCCGCTTTTACACCCGCGTTATCGCCATCATAGAGTATGGTAAGGTTATTCGTGTATTTTTTGATGAGGCGCAGCTGGTCCGTAGTGAGGGAAGTACCGCTGGAAGCCACCACATTTTCCACGCCGGCCTGGTGCAGGGAAACAACATCCGTATAGCCCTCCACGAGGAAACATTCATCCAGCCGGTCTATCGCATGCCTGGCAAAGTAGGTGCCGTAGAGCACTTTGCTTTTGATGTAGATGTCGTTCTCCGGGGAGTTGATGTATTTGGGGGCGCGGTCGGATTTCACGAGGATGCGGGCGCCGAAGCCCAGCACTTTACCGCTCTGGTTGTGGATCGGGAAGATCACGCGGCCCCTGTAATTGTCTGTCGGCTGTTCGTTACGGATGGCGATGAGGCCGGTCTTCAACAGGTATTCGGGGTTGTATCCCTTTGCCTGGGCGGCTTTCACAAAAGCATCCCTTTCGTTGAGCGCATAACCCAGCTGGAATTTGCGCACTGTTTCTTCGGAAAAACCTCTTTCCTCAAAATAGCTCAGCCCTACGTTTTGCCCTTCTTCGGTCTCGAACATTGTGCGCACAAAATAGTCGCGCGCAAAGTTGTTGATGATGAAGAGGCTGTCCGCCAGCTGTTGCTGGGCTTTGACTTCGGGACTGACCTCCTTTTCCTCGATCTCCACACCGTATTTCTGGGCCAGCCAGCGGAGCGCTTCCACATAGGAGTATTTTTCATGCTCCATGAGGAAGTTGATGGTATTGCCGCTTTTGCCGCAGCCGAAACATTTGTAGATCTCCTTGCTGCCTGAAACGGTGAAGGAGGGGGACTTCTCGTTATGGAATGGGCAAAGGCCGAGGTAGTTGGCGCCGCGTTTTTTCAGTTTCACGAAGGAGCCGACGATCTCGACGATGTCTATCCGGTTGAGGATCTGTTGTATGGTGTTTTGAGAGATCAAATTTGATGTTACTGTTCAATGCTGCTCCGGAAACATTTTGCTTATGCTTCGGCGTATTGAAATTAAAAATGAGAACTTTTTAGTTTCGAGTATAAAATAATTTAGCCAACTGCAAACTTACGGAAAAGAACAGTGTTCCGGCTGAAATCTGTTCTACGAGGAATGCGGTTTGAAGGGATATGCTGCGCGTTACCGATCTCCTCCTGATAGCATATTAACCGGGTCAAATGCAGATCAAGTCCACCTCATGTCCACCTCACCTCCACCGTCCCCGGCCTGTTCCCCCGGCTTCCATAGCCGTTTCCCGGCCTTACCCCCGCTGTACGGGGCATCTCCGCGATGCGAAAGATAAAATACTATCAATATTGTTGATGCATCCTGTCATCACCGCGCCAGTGGCGGTAATTGCATACAGCGGCATCCGTGGGAACCTGTGTTTTTGGCGCCCCTCCGCTAATTCCCTAAATTTGGGTTTCGTGTCACCAAAACAAAATCAAGCGAATGAGAGAAGTATTCATTGCAGCCGTAGCCAGAACGCCGATCGGCAGTTTTAACGGCGTTTTATCCACCGTTCCCGCCACGCAGCTGGGCGCTACGGTCATCCGGGCCGCGCTGGAAAGGGCAAAGATAACGCCGGACCAGGTACAGGAAGTGTATATGGGAAATGTGATCAGCGCCAATATCGGGCAGGCGCCGGCCAACCAGGCCAGTTTGTATGCGGGCTTGCCAAATACGGTTCCCTGCACAACGGTCAACAAGGTCTGTGCTTCCGGTATGAAAGCCATTATGCTGGGTGCGCAAAGCATCCTGCTGGGCGATAACGACATCGTGGTGGCCGGCGGCATGGAAAGCATGAGCAATATTCCTTATTATCTCGATAAAGCGCGTAACGGTTATCGTCTTGGTCACGGCGCCGTGATCGACGGGATTCTCCGGGACGGGCTGTGGGACCCTTACAAGGATTTTCACATGGGCAACGCCGCGGAGATCTGCGCGGCGGAGTACAAGATCAGCCGGGAAGACCAGGACACCTATGCCACAGCGAGCTACCGGAGAGCGGCGGCGGCCTGGGAGAAAGGATATTTCAGGGACGAGATCGTACCGGTAGAGGTTCCGGGGAAGCAGGCGGTGACGATCAGTGAAGATGAAGAATACAAAAAGGTGAATTTCGAGAAGATGGCCACGCTGCGCCCCGCATTCCAGAAGGAAGGCACGGTAACGGCGGCCAATGCCTCCAAGATCAACGACGGAGCTGCGGCGGTAGTGCTGGTGAGCGGAGAAAAGCTCAAAGAACTGGGCATCAGGCCTTTGGCCAGGATCGTCAGCTTTGCGGACGCTTCGCAGGCGCCCGAATGGTTCACCACAACGCCGGTAAAGGCAATCAATAAAGCGCTTGCCAAAGCGGGGCTTACCGTAAAGGATATGGATTTTACGGAGATCAACGAGGCATTTTCCTGCGTGGCGCTGGCCAACGAGCGGGATCTGGGCCTGAAACCGGAGACCCTGAACGTCTGGGGAGGCGCAGTGGCCATGGGGCACCCGATCGGTTGTAGCGGCGCGCGTATTGTGATCACCCTGAGTTCCATCCTGCATAAGGAAAACGGGCGGTATGGCGTGGCCGGTATCTGCAACGGCGGCGGTGGCGCGAGCGCCATGGTGATCGAGAAGGTGTAGAGGCGAACAGGCGGAGGAGGTAAAAAGGTTAAAGTCCGCCCAAATGCTTTGCTTTTTGGCAAACAAACGATATTTTTGCTCTGCCTTTTCAGAAAAGGGTGTAATGTTCAAATAATATTAAAGAATCAATGCGTCAGATAGCCTTCAGACAAGCCTTACGAGAAGCCCTCCAGGAAGAAATGCGCGCCGATGAGCGGGTATTCCTGATGGGAGAGGAAGTGGCAGAGTATAACGGAGCCTACAAAGTTAGCCAGGGTATGCTCGATGAGTTTGGTCCCCGCAGGGTAATCGATACCCCTATTGCTGAACTGGGCTTTACGGCCATCGGTGTGGGAGCGGCTCAGAACGGGCTTCGCCCGGTGGTGGAATTCATGACCTGGAACTTTGCCGTACTGGCAATGGACCAGATCCTCAATACCGCCTCCAAAATGCTGGCGATGAGCGGCGGACAGGTAGGTTGCCCTATCGTGTTCCGCGGGGCTAACGGCTCAGCCGGACAGCTGGGTGCGCAGCACTCCACCGCTTTTGAAAGCTACTATGCCAACATCCCCGGTCTCAAAGTAGTATCCGTTTCCAATCCATACGATGCAAAAGGCCTCCTGAAAGCCTCCATCCGTGATAACGACCCCGTTGTTTTCATGGAAAGCGAAGTGATGTATGGCGACATGGGAGAAGTGCCGGAAGAAGAATATATCATCCCCATCGGGAAAGCAGATATCAAACGCGCCGGTAAAGACGTTACCATCGTTTCTTTCAACAAAATGATGAAAGTAGCGCTGAGCGCCGCCGAAGAACTGGCGAAAGAAGGTATCGAAGCGGAAGTGATCGACCTTCGTACTATCCGTCCGCTGGACTGGTTCACCATCCTGGAATCTGTCAAGAAAACCAACCGCCTGGTGATCGTGGAAGAGCAATGGCCGTTCTCCAGCATTTCTTCCGAGATCTCCTACCGTATCCAGAAGGAAGGTTTCGATTACCTGGATGCGCCCATCCGCCGTATCACGGCCGTAGATGCACCGATGCACTATGCGCCCAACCTGGTGAAGCTGTACCTCCCCGATGTGGAAAGAACAGTGAAGCTGGTGAAGGAAGTGATGTATCTGAAGAAGTAAGTTATTTCGCAAAATAGAAAACAGGCTGTATCAACACGTTGGTACAGCCTGTTTTTATATTTGGGCAAAAGAAAGTTTCAACTGCCGGACGACCATCTCATCCAAACAGATCACTGCTCAGGTACCGGTCCCCACGGTCACAAATGATGCAAACGATCACCCCGCTCTCCAGTTCCCCGGCCAGCCTTATGGCCGCCGCAACGGCGCCGCCGCTGCTCATGCCGCAGAATATGCCTTCTTCCCGGGCCAGCCTCCTGGTCATTTCCCGGGCTTCCTGCTCGGAGATGTCCATCGTCCGGTCCACCCGCTCTTTTTCGAATATTTTCGGGAGATAGGCTTCCGGCCATTTGCGGATACCGGGTATTTTGGAGCCATCCGTCGGCTGGCAGCCTACGATCTGTATGGCAGGGTTCACTTCTTTCAGGAAGCGGGACACGCCCATGATGGTACCGGTAGTGCCCATCGCCGAAACGAAGTGTGTGATGCGCTGTTCGGAATCGCGCCAGATCTCCGGCCCGGTGGTGCGGTAATGCATCCCGTAGTTGTCCGGATTGGCAAACTGGTTGAGCATGTAATAACCGCCCTTAGCCACCTGGGCATGCGCGTAGTCGATCGCGCCTTCCATGCTTTGTTCCTTTGGCGTAAGCACCACTTTGGCGCCGAAGGCTTCCATGGTCAGCACCCTTTCCCGGGTAGCATCCTCCGGCATAACGATCTCGATTTCCACGCCAAAAAGACTGGCGATCATGGCCAGTGCGATACCGGTATTGCCGCTGGTGGCTTCAATGAGTTTGATGCCGGGTTTGATCTCGCCGCGGTCCCGCGCGCCTTTGATCATGCCGTAAGCTGCTCTGTCCTTCACGCTGCCGCCGGGGTTGGTGCCTTCCAGCTTGGCGTAGACCGTTACGTTCGGGTTTTCAGGAATGCGTTGCAATGCCACCATCGGGGTGTTGCCTACCAGGTCCAGTACTGATCTCATAAATTAAACTACTTTAATGCTGCCGTCTGCTTTGTAATAAATGCGTGAATGCGGTGCCGTGGATTTGATGAGCCAGACGTTCCCGCCGATGATGCTATGGTGCCCGATGATGGTATCGCCGCCCAGGATGGTGGCGCCGGCATAGATCACCACATGCTCTTCTATGGTAGGATGGCGTTTGGCCATCGCCATGGATTTATCAATGCTTAACGCACCGAGGGTCACACCCTGGTAGAGTTTGACATGCGGACCGATCACGGTGGTTTCCCCGATGACGATACCGGTACCGTGGTCGATACAGAAATACGGCGCGATCTGCGCGCCGGGATGTATATCGATACCCGTGCGGGCATGCGCGAACTCGGTGATCACCCTGGGCAGCAACGGTACATCCAGCGTGTGCAGCGCATGTGCAATGCGATATGCCGCGATGGCGTAGAAACCCGGGTATGCCCGGATCACTTCATACAGGCAGGTCGCGGCCGGGTCTCCCTGCAAAATGGCCTCCGCATCTTTCACCAGGTTGTCATAGATCCCCGGTATCTGCTCCATGAAAAGCGCGCTGGTGGCAGCGGCATCCCTGGGTAGCTGTCCTTCCATCGATGCCAGCAATCCCCGCAACTGCTCTTCCAGCGCGGCCACATGCTGTTCCAGCTGTACCGCATCCATCACCTTGCCGGTATGCTCGGGGAACAGCCAGTTCACCAGGCTGCTGTAGAAAGCACAAACCCTTTCCGAAGAAGGATAAGCGTTGGCTGCCGCAGCCGCATGCCGCAATTTGAGTTGCTCCAATAATTTCCTCATAAAAATGAATAGTTATCTGCTTGCCGGTAAAATTACAGATAAACCTGTTAAGTTAGTAGACTTTATAGGCCAAAACCCTTTGCTGTGCAAGAATTATTTTTTACACTGCGGCAGAATGGGAGTATTTTATCCTATCCTTAACACCGGATGCTTCTTTTTCTTTATTTTTGGCAGTGTTTAAAATAATAGACAACCAATGGCCAACATTCTGATTATTGACGATGAAAAGAGTATCCGTAAAACGCTTTCGGAAATATTGACCTATGAAGGATACAAGATAGAAGAAGCGGCCGATGGCGCTGAAGGGTTCAAAATGTACCAGGCCAAGGCATACGATGCCGTGCTGTGCGACATCAAAATGCCGAAGATGGACGGCCTGGAATTCCTCGAAAAAGCAAAAGCAACCAATCCGGATGTGCCTATTATCATGGTATCCGGTCACGGTAATATAGATACAGCGGTGGATGCGGTGAAAAAAGGCGCGTATGATTATATTTCCAAACCGCCGGACCTCAACCGCCTGCTCATCACCCTGCGCAATGCGCTGGATAAGACCACCCTCGTGGCCGAAACCAAAACGCTTCGCAAAAAGGTGAACAAAACACCGGAAATGATCGGGGAATCCGCACCTATCGTAAAGATCAAGGATACCATCAGCAAAGTGGCCCCAACGGATGCCCGCGTGCTGGTGACCGGTGATAACGGTGCGGGCAAGGAACTGGTAGCGCGCTGGATACATGAATACAGCAACCGCGCCAGCGGCCCGCTTGTGGAAGTGAACTGCGCGGCCATCCCGAGCGAACTGATCGAAAGTGAACTGTTCGGCCACGAGAAAGGCTCTTTCACTTCCGCTGTGAAACAACGTATCGGGAAGTTTGAACAAGCGAACGGCGGTACGCTTTTCCTGGATGAGATAGGCGACATGAGCCTCAGCGCCCAGGCAAAGGTGCTGCGCGCATTGCAGGAAGGCAAGATCACCCGTGTGGGAGGGGACAAGGAGATCAGTGTGGACGTAAGGGTAGTGGCCGCAACAAATAAAGACCTGCTGAGGGAAGTGGAGGAAAAGAATTTCCGGCTGGACCTGTACCATCGCCTCAGCGTGATCCTCATTCACGTACCTTCCCTGAATGATCGCAAAGATGATATTCCCCTGCTGGTGGATCATTTCCTGGATAGCGTTTGCTCCGAATACGGCATTGCAAGGAAGGTGGCGGACAAAGATGCCATGAAATCCCTGCAGCTGCATCAGTGGACCGGTAATATCCGGGAGCTGCGCAACGTTGTGGAAAGGCTTGTGATCCTTTCCGGCAAAACCATTACAGCAGATGATGTGGAGAATTACGTTGTGCCCAATCACGACAAAAAAAAAGCCACTACCTGAATGATGAGCTGCTGGTGCTGACGCGCCTGCATGCATTCCGGGATGAAGTGGAAAAGATCTTTATCGAGTTCATGCTGCACAAGAACGGCTGGAATGTTTCCAGGACGGCACAGGAGCTGGATATCCAGCGCAGCCATCTCTACAATAAAATGGAACGGTACGCTATTCGCAAAACCGCAGACGATGAATAACAAGCACATTTACCTGATCAGCGGACTTGGAGCGGACGAACGGGTGTTCCGGAACCTGGTGTTCCCGGAAGGCTATACCGTACACTATCTTCCGTGGATCAAACCGCTCAGTCCGGATGAATCCATCAGCGATTATGCGGCTCGTCTGGCGCGCCGCATCGTTCATGCCAACCCGGTGCTGCTTGGCCTTTCTTTCGGAGGGATGATGTGTATCGAGATCGCGCGGCAGATGCCGGTGGAGAAAGTCATCCTGCTGTCGTCCGTAAAACACCGGGGAGAACTGCCGCCCTGGTATAATAACCTTGCCCGTTTGTTATTGCGCCGTTTGCCGGACAAGCTCCTGTTCAGCCGCCGGCGTTTTGTGGTAAGGCTCTTCATGCAAACCAGCACATCCGAAGAAAAGCAATTGCTGGAAGATTATCTCTCCAGGAAAGATTACAGTTATACCCGCTGGGCACTGGGAGCCGTGCTGCACTGGCAGAACGAATGGGTGCCGCCCGGTTGCGTACATATTCATGGCAGCAGCGACCGGCCCTTCCCCCGGCGGTACGTCAGCCCCACTCATACGATCGTTAAAGGCGGGCATTTCATGGTCATGAACCGGGCCGCGGAGATCAGCCGCATATTGGAAAGAGAGTTATTGTCATTACAGGGCCCCGCTGTTGCTGCGGGCGTATGACAGCAATGCTTCCGGTGAAAGTATCACCCGGATATTCGGCGGCAGCGGCGGTGTGATCCGCGTTGCCTGCGGACCGGAAATGGTGATGCGGAGGTCCGGGAAAAGCGCAGCCATGTCCCGCACCAGGTTGTTCAGCTTTCTTTGCGGGAAATTGGTGATGAGGTGCGTGTAGATATGATCCACCGGTTTGCGGTTCGCATAGAAGCGGATATCTTCCAGCGGGATGTTACAGCCGAAATAGATGACCGGGCAGCCGCTTTTTTTCAGCAGGTACTGTACAAAGAGCGCGGGTATTTCATGCAGCTCACCCTGCGGGAGGAAAACCAGAAAACGTTCCGGTTTGTCTGCCGGAAGTTCCAGCCCGTCTATAGCCACCATCAGTTTTTTGCGGATGATGCCGGCAGCGAAATGCTCCTGCGCCGGAATCACGCGGTCCGCCAGCCAAAGCAGCCCCACCCGTTCCAGGAAAGGGTAGATCACCGTCAGGATACATTGCTCGAACCCCATGCGCAGCAATACGTTGTGAAATATCTTCTCAAACCTGTTCTGGTCAAAATCGATCATGGCTTCCACCAGCTGGTTGATATAGGCCTGGTGCAGATGAGCGTCTTTCTTGCCGCTTTCTTCCAGCGACAGCTGCTTTACCTCCTCGTCCGTCATTTCCGCGATCCTGGAGATCTTGTAGCCCTGATGGTACAGGTAGGCGATCCGCATCATACGTTTGAGATCGCGGTTGTCATAGATGCGGTGATTGGTATCTTTCCTTTTGGGCCGCAGCAGCTTGTATCGCTGCTCCCATATCCGGATCGTGTGTGCTTTGATGCCGGTAAGGCTTTCCAGATCTTTGATGGTATAACTGTTCAAGGCCAGGTATATGAGATTTAAACAAAAGCAGGGATAAGAAGTTCGGCAAGGTAGCCAATGATCGCGGGATTTTGTGAAAACTTTTGCGAATGAAAACTAGCTTACAATTGGCAGAATATTATATTTGTTCTTTAAACTACCTAAACAAAAGAGCATGAACCTTGCATTTTGGCGAAAGAAGGACGGTCAGCCAAAGAAGAAAAAGTCTGCCGTACGCGAATGGCTGGATGCGGCCATTTTTGCGGTGATAGCAGCTACGCTGATACGGACCTTCATTTTTGAGGCATACACCATCCCTACCCCGTCTATGGAAAAAACATTGCTGGTGAACGATTTCCTGTTTGTCAGCAAAGTGAGTTACGGCCCCCGTGTTCCGATGACGCCACTGGCAGTTCCGTTTACGCACCATACTTTACCGCTTACCAAATACAGCAAGGCCTACTCCGAGGCTATTCAGTGGAAATACCGCCGTATTCCCGGTTTCGGGGACATCCGCCGCAATGATGTGGTGGTATTCAACTTCCCGGAAGGAGATACCGTTGCCCTGGAACGCCAGGATGAAAGTTATTACGACCTCGTTCGCCGGAACGGCCGGGAGCGCGTGTGGAATGAATATCATGTGATCTCCCGCCCCGTGGATAAACGGGAAAACTATATCAAGCGCTGTGTTGGGATAGCGGGAGATACGCTCGCTGTTGTCAACGGTGTGGTAGTCGTGAACGGTCAGCCGGAATCGCAGCCCCCGCATAGCGAACGCCTGTACCAGGTGCAAACCACGAACGGAGATCACCTGAACCCCGTACGGCTGGAAGAAATGGGGATAGACGGGCAGTACGAGATCATGGAACATGGCAAGTACAGTTACAATCTCACCCCTTCGGAATCCACCACCATCGGCGCTTTCCCTGTTGTGTCCAATAATATTCACCCCTATGTCAGCCCCATGGTAGATGGCGTATGGCCGCAGGATACCGCGAACTTCAAATTCACGGTAGACAATTTCGGACCCATCTATATTCCAAAGAAAGGGGCTTCCGTGCGGCTGGACAGCAGTAATGTGGAGCTTTACCGCAGGATCATCGAAGTATATGAAGACAATACGCTGGAGAACAGGAGCGGCCAATGGGTGATCAACGGTACGCCGACCGACCTGTACACTTTTAAAATGAACTATTACTGGATGATGGGGGATAACCGCCATAAGTCGCTGGATTCCCGCTACTGGGGATTTGTGCCGGAAGACCATGTGGTAGGAAAGGCATGGCTCATCTGGATGAGCTATGGCAAAGGAGGCATCCGCTGGAGCCGCCTGTTCAGGACCATCAAATAACCAGGCTTTTATAAGCAGACAGGGGGCAGTCAACGCTGAATTTCAGTAACTTCGGATTCAGCATTTGCTGCTCTCTTTTTTTTAATTTATCCTGATATGGCGACAAAAACGGCCCGGTTCACTTACGAAGAGCATGATGACGAATCCACACTGAGCAAGGAAGAAGTTTCTCTGCTGCACGCAGCCCGGGAGGCCGCCCAACATGCTTATGCTCCTTATTCCCACTTCCGCGTAGGCGCCATGCTGCTGATGGAAAACGGGAAGACCGTCAGCGGCACCAACCAGGAGAATGCCTCCTATCCCGTAGGGATCTGTGCGGAAAGGACCGGTCTCTCCGCCGCATCCTCCCTGTATCCCGGCATGCCGGTAAAAGCCATCGCGGTGAGTTATGATAATGAGCTGGGAGAAAGCGACCGGCCCATCACTCCCTGCGGCATCTGCCGGCAGACACTCGCGGAATACCAGCAAAGGTTCGGGGCACCCATCCGCCTGATCCTCGCCGGCCGGACCGGGAAGATCTGGGTGATACCGGACAGCAATGCGCTGCTGCCGCTCTCTTTTTCCGGGGATGATCTGAAGTAGATCCCAAATAAATTTCTTTTTATAGATTATTATTTAATTATATTTGTATAAGGGCGATATGCCTTTGTATATGATCCTGTACCGTATCCTTTTCCTATGCCTTCTTTCTGCTGGTACACCATCCGGTGACCGGGCGAAGCAACTGTATAAAGAAGGGCTGCACCTGAAGCGGGACGGCCGCCTGGAGGAAGCGCAGCAATGTTTCACCGCTGCCATCCTGGCCAATAGCCGGTTTGCGGACGCATACCTGGAGCTGGCGGTCCTGTTCCGGCAGCAGCAACAGCCCGAACCGGCGAAGCAGCAGTTATTTGCCCTGCTGGAGGTAGTACCGGAGCACCCGGAAGCTTTGCAGACGCTCGCGGAAATATTCCTCGAAGAAAAGGCCTGGGAAGATGCGCTGGCATATGCTTTCCGGGCACAGGAGCAGGGTTGTGCCGGAATGCACCGCATCATCGGCATCAGCTATGCGCAGCTGGACCATCCGCGTGAGGCTATACAGGCGCTGGAAACAGCCGGAAAAGAGGGGGCGGATGTATTTCCCCAACTGGCGCGCCTCCATGCGCAGCAGGAAGATTACCCGCAGGGCATCCGTTATTATGAGCAGGCGCTGCAGCGGGACAGCAGTGCGGCCGACCTGTATTTTGAACTGGGAATGATGCATTTTAATATGAAAAACTATCCGAAAGCCACTATTGCATTCGAGCAGGCGGGTAAACTTGGCCATGCCGTTGATGCAGATCTTTATCTGAACCTGGGAATGGCCCACCTTGAACAGGCCGGTTATACAGACGCTATCCGTCATCTCCGCAAGGCATTGACCCTTCGCCCGAATGATATTCAGGTGATGATCAACCTGGCGAATGCCTATTACAAACAGCAGGATTTTGCGAATGCCATTACACAATGGAACAACATTCTCATGCTGCAGCCATTGAACGGCTTTGCCATGTTCATGCTGGGAAAATCGTACATCTGTTCAGGCGAGGTGGCCAAAGGCCAGGCGATCTGCGATCAGGCGCTGGCCCTCGGCACGAGGTGATCACATCCTTTCCGGAACGCTGATCCCCAGCATTTTCATACTTTGCTTGATGGTATTGGCGGTGAGTGAAGCGATCTGCAGGCGCAGTTTCTTCCTTTCTTCCGTTTCCGCATCCCTGACGGAGTAAATGTATTTGCCTTCTTCTTTCTTGGCGTAAAAGGAATTGAAGGTCTGTGCCAGCAGGAACGCATAGTTGGCGATCACGGCCGGGCTCATTTCCCTTTGCGCTTCTTCCAGGATGCCGTCGAACTGCTCACAGAGCATGATCAGCTCTTTTTCCATGGGGAGCAGGTCGCTGCGGTGATGATAGCTGCCCAGCTGTTCCAGGTATTCCGCCGGGAACTCGCGCATAATGGATTTGATACGGGCATGGCTGTACTGGATAAAGGGGCCGGTAAACCCGTGCAGATCGATGGATTCCTCGGGGTTGAAGATCATCTTTTTCCTGGGATCTACTTTCAGGAGGAAGAATTTCATAGCGCCCAGACCGATGGTGTTATACAGTTCCTGCAGTTCATCTTCGGAGAACCCTTTTACTTTTCCCAGTTCCGCCGTGTGGCTGGCCGCGGTATTCACCATTTCATCGATCATATCGTCAGCATCCACAACGGTGCCTTCCCGGCTTTTCATACGGCCCTGGGGTAATTCCACCATACCGTAGGAGAGGTGGAAGACGCCATCCGCACAAGGTTCGCCAAGTTTTTCCAGGATCAGCTTCAGCACCTTGAAATGGTAGTTCTGTTCGTCGGCCACCACGTACAGGCTTTGCTCCATCTGGTAATCTGCATACTTCAGGCGGGCTGTGCCGAGGTCCTGTGTCATATATACGGACGTACCATCGCCGCGCAGCAGGAGTTTTTCATCCAGCCCTTCCGCGGTCAGGTCTATCCATACGGAATTATCTTCTTTACGGAACAGTACGCCCTTGCGCAAACCTTCTTCCACCAGGTCTTTCCCCAGCAGATAGGTATTGCTTTCGTAGTACATTTTATCGAAGTCGATGCCGAGGCGTTTGTAAGTGGCATCGAAACCTTCGTACACCCATCCGTTCATGGTCTGCCAGAGCGCCCTCACTTCCGGGTTGCCGGCTTCCCATTGCTGCAGCATGATCTTCGCCTGCTGCATGATCTCGGTCTTGTTGCGGCTCAGTTCTTTGATCTCGTCCGTGATCTTGGCGGACTTTTCCTTGTCGTCATGCACTTCAGGTTTCTGGAGGGCCTGAAAGAGTTTTTGCACGCGGTCTTTTTCCGTTTCATCAAAATCGCTGAAGTCGCCTTCCAGTACGCGGGAAATGATCGGTTCCGCCTGTTCCCGCAGGATGGTCTCGAATTTTACATAGTAGTCGCCGACGAGGTGATCGCCTTTGATTCCGGTACTTTCCGGCGTATCGCCATGGGCAAACAGCTGCCATGCGAGCATGGACTTGCAGATATGGATGCCGCGGTCGTTCACCAGGTTGGCTTTGATCACCTCAAAGCCGTTGGCCTTGTAGATCTCCGCCACAGAGTAACCGAGGAAATTGTTCCGGAGATGCCCCAGGTGCAGGGGTTTATTGGTATTGGGGGAAGAGTATTCCACCATCACCTTTCGCCCATTGGCGGGTTTTTGCCCTATTGCTTTGTTGCCGTGCGCTTTTTGAAGGTACCCGACCCAGTATTGATGATGTATCTGCAGGTTCAGGAAGCCTTTTACCACATTGAAGCCGGCGAACAGCTCCGGGTGTTGCTCCAGGAGGCGTTGCCCCAGTGTTTGTCCTGTTTCCTCAGGTTTCTGGCGGCTGAACTTCGTGAACGGGAATACAACAACAGTATATTCTCCCTCGAATTCCGGCTTGGTGGTATTGACCGAGATGTCGGCAGTGGTGAAAGGTTGCTGGTACAAGGCCTGGATGGCCGCTGCTGCGGCGCTTTTAATTGCAGAAACTACACTCATTTAGCTAAAAAGATTATTGAACGAAAACCGGGCGGTAAAGGTAACCCTGATTTTCTAAAAAACATACTTTAAGGGGACGTACCGGTTTTCCCGGCGCGTCCCCTTAAAGTCCACAGGAAGGAATGCTACAAAACGTAGACCTTCTGCATTGTCATGTTGTCAGCCGGTCAATAGATCGTGAATTCTACCCGGCGGTTTTGTTGCCTGCCTGCGGCTGTTTTATTGCTGGCAATAGGTTGTGTTTCACCGTAACCGGTAGCCTCTATCCGGCTGGGATTGACGCCTTTGCCCACCAGGTAGGCTTTTACGGATTCGGCCCTTTGTTTGGAGAGGATCATGTTCTTGCTGTCGGTCCCCACATTGTCGGTATGGCCGGCCAGCTTCAGGCTGAGGTTCTTGCGCACCAGGAGGTCTGCCACTTTATTCAGCGACATGTGTGAGCTGGGTTTGATGCTGGCGCTGCCGGTGGCAAATTCGAGGTTGGCAATGGCATCGCGCACCAGGCGGCGGTCATCTTCCGTAATGATCACCTGTACAGGTTTTACGGTATCGGGTTTCGGTAAGGGGCAGCCGGAGCCGTCCACCTTATCGCCACTTGCGGTGCCGGGGCATTTATCGAAAACGTCGGAAACGCCGTCCCCATCGCTGTCAGCCTGCAGTTTGGCTACGCTGGCCGCCAGCCTGGCATTGTTTTCCTTTTCGGCGTCCAGTTCCAGTTTCATCTGGTCCCGCTGCGCCGCCATTTCATCATACATCACGGCGGGAGCGTTATGCCACGCCAGTTGCGGTTTGCTGCGGTTGCCGAGCGGGAACTCCAGGCCGGCGTACCCATAGGCATACTTGTCTTTCGATGCCCCTTTGATATAGCCGTCGAGGTTGTCCCCGTCAAGATAATGCATGGTGTACCCCAGGTCCAGGTTCACGGTTTCCGATAATTTGAATTTGAGGCCTGCGCCTATTGGCACATAAAATTCTTTGATTATGCCGGAGGGTTTGTATTCGGTGGTGATGCCGCCGGCAGTGGTGATCTCGGGGCTGTAGCCTGCCAGTCCGCCGCCTACGGAGACGTACAGCTGGGCGGTGTTCTGTTTGTGCAGCCAGTTGATGGTAGCGAGATTGAATACGGCATTCAGGCTGCCAGACCATTTAAGGCTGGTCTCGAATGAGGAATAAGGGCTGTTGGGGTCTTCGCCATTCCCCAGTTTACGGCTGTTGTCCGCCTTGAGCTTGCCGCCTACATAATCCGCCCGGAGGCCGAGGAAATGAAGAAGCTGCCATTTGACGTAGGCGCCGTAGCCGTAATTGAGCTGCCATTTGGAAAAGTCATTGCTGCCTCCGGTGGCCACGGAGGGGATGAGAACACCGCCGTTCACGCCGATGGAAAAGGTCCGGAAGTTCCTGCTGCCGCCAAAAAGGGTGCCGGAAGATGTGGAGGGGCTTGATGTTTCGGGTTCCGGCCGGGTCTGGGCCAGTGTTGTAACGGGAATTGCGGCCAACATGCAAAATACCCATCTGATGATCGAGCTGTTCATAATAAGATTTGTTAGGTGTATATCTGAAAAACAAATATTTGTGTCATTGTGTTGGATATTCAGATATCTTTTTAATTCATATACAAGCATATGCGCGCGGGACTGACATATTTTCAGACAAGCCTGCCTTGGCATAATCATTGACAATTCATGGACATACCGCTTTTAGCGGACACTGTTTCAAAAAGGAGAATATTTTAATTATGGGAAAGATTATAGGTATTGACTTAGGAACTACCAACTCTTGCGTTGCCGTAATGGAAGGTAACGAACCGGTAGTGATCGCCAACGATGAAGGACGCCGTACGACGCCTTCCGTTGTTGCATTTTTAAAGAACGGCGAAAGGAAGGTCGGTGACCCCGCAAAGCGTCAGGCTATCACCAACCCCCACAACACCATTATGTCTGTGAAGCGTTTCATGGGCCGTCATTTTGATGAAGTATCGAACGAAATTCCCCACTGGAGCTATAAAGTTGCCAAGGGTGACAATAATACCACACGTATTGATATTGATGGCAGGCTGTACACTCCGCAGGAGATATCAGCCATGGTGCTGCAGAAAATGAAGAAGACGGCGGAAGACTACCTGGGCCAGGAAGTGAACGAAGCGGTGATCACCGTTCCGGCTTACTTCAACGACGCACAGCGCCAGGCTACCAAGGAAGCCGGGGAGATCGCAGGCCTTAACGTTCGCCGTATCATCAACGAGCCTACTGCCGCGGCACTGGCTTATGGTATGGATAAAAAGCATCACGACAGCATGATCGCGGTATTTGACCTCGGTGGCGGTACTTTCGACATCTCCATCCTCGAACTGGGCGATGGCGTGTTTGAAGTAAAGGCAACCAACGGGGATACGCACCTCGGTGGTGACGACTTCGATAAAGTGATCATGGACTGGCTGGCTGAAGAATTCAAGAAAGACGAGGCCGTAGACCTGCATAAAGACGCGATGGCATGGCAGCGCCTGAAAGAAGCAGCAGAGAAAGCAAAGATCGAGCTGTCTTCTTCCCAGGAAACCGAGATCAACCTGCCGTATATCACCGCAGTGGACGGAGTGCCTAAACACCTCGTGAAAAAGCTCACCCGCGCGAAATTCGAGCAGTTGAGCGATACTCTCGTGGAAAGAACACTGGAGCCTTGCCGCAAAGCGCTGGCAGATTCCGGGCTGGATATATCAAAGATCGATGAAGTGATCCTGGTGGGTGGTTCTACACGTATCCCCCGCATCCAGGAAGTGGTGGAAAAATTCTTCGGCAAAAAGCCCAACAGAGGCGTAAACCCGGATGAAGTGGTAGCGATCGGCGCAGCTATCCAGGGCGGCGTGCTCACCGGTGAGGTGAAAGATGTACTGCTGCTGGACGTTACTCCGCTTTCCCTCGGTATCGAGACCATGGGCGGTGTGTTCACCAAGCTCATCGAATCCAACACCACCATCCCCACGAAGAAAAGCGAGGTATTCTCTACCGCGGCTGACAACCAGCCCAGCGTGGAGATCCATGTACTGCAAGGGGAAAGGCCGATGGCCGCACAGAACAGAACGCTCGGCCGTTTTATCCTGAACGATCTGCCCCCCGCACAGCGTGGCGTACCGAAGATCGAAGTGGTATTCGATATCGATGCCAATGGTATCCTGCACGTTACGGCGAAAGACCAGGGCACCGGGAAATCACAGAATATCCGTATCGAAGCCGGCAGCGGTCTTAATAAAGACGAGATCGAAAAAATGAAAGCCGAGGCGAAAGCCAATGAGGCAGAAGATAAGGCCGCAAGGGAGAAAGTGGAAAAGATCAACCAGGCAGACAGCCTCATATTCCAGACAGAGAAACAACTGAAGGAGTATGGCGACAAGATCCCGGCCGAGAAAAAGGCCCCGATCGAAACTGCCCTGGAGCAACTCCGCGAAGCGCAGAAGACGCAGGACCTCACCCAGATCGATGCCGCTACAACAGCATTGAATACGGCATGGACCGCAGCTTCTGAGGAAATGTACAAAGCATCACAGGCACAGGGCCAACCCGGTCCCGATGCCGGCGGCGCACAAGCAGGTGACCAGCCTGGCGGGCAGCAGGGTAGCACAGGCGATCAGGTGACGGATGCGGAGTTTGAAGAAGTGAAATAATCATTTTCGTGTAATAGCTAAGGGAGTGTATCAGATCTGATGCACTCCCTTTTTTTGTGGGGCGAATGAAGACTTTCATCCTCTGCCCGGATGGTTATTTCTTCCTCTGCCCGGATGATTATTTCTTCCTCCCGTAATCAAATATGATATTGCAAAAGGCTTTCACACCCACATCCAGCATGCTGTCGTCAATAAAGAATGATGGGGTGTGGTGGCTTGGCGCTTTTTCGGGGTCCCGGCCTTTGGGCATTCCGCCCAGCCAGAAGAAAAATGCCGGAGCCTTCGTGCCGTAATAGGAAAAATCCTCCGCTCCCGTTACCCAGGAAGTGATACCCACCCCGCCGCTTCCGGCAGCCTTTTGCAGGGACGGCAGCACGCTGGCCGTTAATGCCGAATCATTGAAGGTCACCAGCGTTTTCGTATCAATATCCACGATCGCTTCCGCGCCAAACGATTCCGCGATCTTTTGGGCCGTCAGGCGGATGCGCCGGTGCACGTCTTTTTGCATATCGCTGTCCAGCGTACGGATCGTTCCCTCCAGCAGCGCGTCTTCCGGAATGATATTATTGCGCACGCCACTGTGGAACTTGGCCACGGTAATAACAACCGGCGCCGTAACAATATCCGACTGACGGCTGACGATCGTTTGCAAGCCGCTGATGATCTGTGTGCCTACCATAATGGGGTCAATGCTTTTCCAGGGTGTGGAGCCATGAGCGGGTTTACCTTTGATGGCGATGGAGAACCAGTCAGCCGAGGCCATCAGCGAACCCGCTTTGTAATGGATATGGCCCGTTTCTATAGCGGAACTGATATGTAGTCCGAATACGGCATTCACGCCATCCATCACGCCTTCTTTCACCATCAGCGACGCGCCGCCTTCTTCATCGCCGGGCGCGCCTTCTTCCGCCGGCTGGAAAATGAATTTCACCGTACCGGGTATATCCTTTTTCATGGCCGCCAGTACTTCCGCCGTGCCCATCAGTATGGCTACATGGCTATCGTGCCCGCAGGCATGCATAACGGGCACCGTTTGTCCAAGATACTCCGCTGTAACGGTCGATTTAAAAGGAAGGTCTGACCGCTCCAATACCGGCAGCGCATCCATATCCGCCCGCAAAGCCATAACCGGACCGGGTTTTCCGCCCTTCAGTATGCCGATGACGCCTGTTTTAGCTACGCCGGTCTGTACCTCGATGCCGAGGGAACGAAGGTGTTGAGCAATATATTCGGCCGTTTTGAATTCCCGGTTGGACAATTCAGGGTATTGATGGATATGCCTTCTCCATTCAATGACCTTTGGCAGTACGGCCGTTGCTTTTTTTGCGATCTGTTGCTGGAAATCCTGTGCCTGTGCGAAAATGAGCGGCAGGGAAGTGAGCAGGAGGGTGAGGAATTGTTTCATGAGATTTTGATTGATCCCATAAATTAAGCATTATCCGGCTATTTTCCCAGCAGCCAGGTCCATGCGGCATTCAGCTTGTTTTTAGGCACGTATATATCCACCGCTGTCATATTGTGGAATCTGACGGGAAGGATGGAAGCCGGGGTTGCCGTAGTGCTCAGGGCCTGTGCGCTCAGGGAAGATGCGGCCGCGTCCTGCGGTGCGCCCATCCCCAGGGCCAGCCATCCCTGCTTCACGATATTGACATGCAGCAGTTCATCCTGCGTATGATGCAGTGCGTAGTATTTTTCACTGCCGGCTGTATTGTTTACCCAGTCCGGTATTTGCCCGTTGGTGAGCATATCCATTCCCGAGAACATGATCACCCTGCCGACGGGGTAATGTTTGCCGATCACCCCGGCATGCCCCGCGCCCTGTGAGTGCCCGGCAATGATGATCTTTTCCCAGGCAGGTTGTGCGCCGTTCAGGTACTGGCCCCACTTTTCATCCGGATGGGCGCTGTGCAGCCAGGCCAGCATCTTTGCGAGGCGGTTGATGATACTGTTGGCCGCATTCACCTGTATTTCCGGGTGACGGTCTGTTCCGTCAATGATCTCCAGCCTGGCCCGGGAATGCGCTGTGATGTCACCGGAGGACGCGCATACCTGGTTGATGGCCGGTTCATTCGGGTACATCAGGTTGATGACATGGAAGCCGAGGTCAGCCGCGTGTTGTGCAAAAAGGCGGTAATGCTTCGGCTCGCCTCCTGTGCCCGGAAGAAAAACGAGCAGCGCATTGGCGGAGGGGCGGTTACCGGAGATGAAAGCATGATGCGGGGCATTGAAATGGCTGATGGCAGCATCGGTTTGCGAAGGCGTTACGGTATATTCCCGTACGCCCGGTGTGTCCGCCTGTTTGCGGCAGCTCATCGCTATCAGGCAGTATAGGAGCAGGTATTTTGTCATATGGACGGGATGGTATAGTTGTAAAACGGCAGTACCGGGATAATAATTGCCCGCCTCGTTCCCGCTCCCGTCTTTTTTGTAATTTCCCGGCATGAGGGTTCAGTTCTATGTCCGCTTTTCCTCCGTTTGGGGCCAGCAGCTTTATCTTTCTATTGACAACGGGGATGTGCTGCCGATGCAGTATCATGATGAAAAGCACTGGCAAATTGCCGTGGATATAGCGCCGGGCGCCTGTACCTACCGGTATATACTTAACGGGTTGCCGGAAAAGGAAAGCCGCACGATCATGATAGGGCCGGAACTAACGGTGACGGATACCTGGATATTTCCGTCCGCCCCCGAAACCCTCTGGCAGATGGCGCCGTTTACCCGGGTGTTCTTCCGGCGGGAAAAGGAGCGGGGCATATCGCCAGGGGCCTGCACATTCAGGGTCAGGGCGCCGCTTTTACCACCGGAAGCGAACGTTTATCTCACCGGCAGCATACCGGAAGTTGGGAACTGGGATACAACGCAGGCACTGAAACTGGTCTATACGGAAGACGGATATTTTTCGGTCAACATGGATGTTCCGCCGTTTACCCGGCTGGAATATAAATATCTGCATGACGGCGTGTACGAGGAAGGCGCCAACCGGGAAGTGTATATCCATCCCGGAGAAAACATTGTACAGGACGATTTCACACGGTTCCGCAGGACGCCCTGGAAAGGTGCGGGAGTAGCCGTGCCGGTATTTTCGCTGCGTTCGGAAAGCAGTTTTGGAACGGGCGAGTTCAGGGACCTCCGGCTGCTGGCGGACTGGGCTGCCGCTACGGGCCTGCGCCTGATACAACTGCTGCCGGTGAACGATACCACTATTGACTACAGCTGGAAGGACTCCTATCCCTATGCGGTGATCTCCGCTTTTGCGCTGCATCCGCTATACATTCATCTGCCGGACGTGGGGTCTCTGCCGGAAGCCTACTACACGCAGCAACGGGAATTGAACCGGCATGCACAGCTGGATTATGAGGCCGTGATCCGCCTGAAGATGCACTACCTGCGTTCGCTGTTCCCGGATTTTCAGCCTGATGCGGCATTTGAGGCATGGGCGGAAGCGCAGGAACACTGGCTGAAGCCATATGCCGCATTTTGCGCACAGCGTGATGGGGACGGGGAAGCATTCTGGCATTTTGTGCAATACCAGCTTCATTTGCAACTGGCCGGTGCCGTGGAGCACGCGCATGCAAAAGGCATCGCCATGAAGGGAGACCTCCCCATCGGGGTACACCGCCATGGCGTAGATGCGCTTGAAGCCCCGGAACTTTTCCACATGCAGGTACAGGCAGGCGCGCCGCCGGATGATTTTTCGGAGAAGGGTCAGGCCTGGGGCTTTCCTACTTATAACTGGCGGCAAATGGAGGCATCCGGGTACGATTGGTGGAGGAAACGGCTGCAGCACATGGCCCGGTATTTCTCCGCCTACCGTATCGATCATATTCTCGGGTTCTTCCGCATCTGGCAAATACCTGCCGGTGGGCGGAACGGGGCCCTGGGGTATTTTGAGCCGTCCATTCCTTTTACGGAAGAAGAATTGCAGCAATGGGGCATTCCATTCAGCCGGCAACGGTATTGCCAGCCTTATGTTGCCGGTGATCCTGCGGATGTGCTGTTCCTGGAGCCGTCCCCCGGCGCTTTCCATCCGCGTTTCGGCATGCAGCTCACCGCGTCTTTCCGGTCGCTGGAACCTGTTGTGCAGGAGCGGTTATTGCTGTTGTGCGACCACTTTTTCTACCACCGCCATAACGAACTGTGGGAACAGGAAGCGCTGCGCAGGCTGCCGGTTTTGCAGCAGGCCACAGGTATGCTGGTATGCGGGGAAGACCTGGGCATGGTGCCGCATTGCGTGCCGGGAGTGATGCAGCAACTGGGGATACTCAGCCTCGAAATAGCCAGGATGCCCAAGCAGGCCGGGCAAACGCTGCAAAGTCTCCCGTACTCCGCTGTCACCAGCGTTTCCACGCATGATATGAGCACTTTGCGGGAATGGCATAAAGGCGATGCGGCCCCCGTTATCCGGGAACATCTGTCATCCCCCGCCATGTTATGCATTTTGCAGTTGCAGGACTGGCTGGCGCTTGACCTTACGTTGCCTCATACAGCCCCGGAAGAAGAACGCATCAACGATCCCGCAGTCACGCCCTGGTACTGGCGTTACCGCATGCCGCTGACACTGGAAGCGCTGAAGGCCGCCCTTGGCCTGCAGGAAAACATGCGGTCGCTATTGAAGCAAAGCGGTCGCGGGCAATAAATCCAATTTCCCGCAGTATATTTATTTCATGGAGCTGACACTATATCCATTTGAACTAAAATTCCGCCACACCTTTACGATATCGAGAAAAAGCAAGGACGTACAGCCTCTGCTGGTCGCCGAATTGAAACAGGATGGCCTGAGCGGGCTTGGGGAAACGGCGGACAATTCCTACTACCATATCACCGTTCCGATGCTCATGGATGCGATCAATGCGCACAGGGCATTCATTGAATCTTACCATCTGGATACACCGGAGGCTTTCTGGGCGGAGATGTTCCCGCGGCTGCAGGACAATATGTTCGCGCTTTGTGCGCTGGATCTTGCGGCGCATGACCTTTATGCGAAACGGCTGGGCAAAAAGCTGTATGAGGTCTGGGGGCTCGACCCTTCCCATAATCCTATGACGGATTATACCATCGGCATCGATACGGTGGAGAACATGGTAAAAAAGCTGCAGGAATTTCCCTGGCCGATCTACAAGATCAAGCTCGGCACAAAGGATGATATCGCCATCATCAAGGAACTGCGCAGGCATACCGATGCCGTTTTTCGTGTGGATGCGAATTGTGCCTGGGGCGTGGAGGAAACCCTGCGCAATGCGGCAGCTTTCCGGCAACTGGGCGTGGAGTTCATCGAACAGCCGATGCCTGCGGCAGACTGGGAGGGCATGAAGAAAGTATATGCCGCATCTCCGCTGCCGCTGTTCGCGGACGAAAGCTGCATCGTTGAAAGCGATGTAAGCAGGTGCCACGGATATTTCCACGGCATCAACATAAAACTCACCAAATGCGGCGGCATTACACCTGCCCGCAGGATGATCCTGGAAGCGAAACGCCTGGGCATGCAGGTGATGACCGGCAGCATGAATGAGAGCACCGTAGGCACTTCCGCTGTGGCGCATCTGCTGCCTTATCTCGATCATGTGGACATGGACGGGCCGCTCCTCCTGGCGGAAGATATTGCCGATGGCGTACGGATCAAAGATGGTGTGATCATGTATGCGGACAGAAACGGCAGCGGCGCCCTCCTGCGCCGCACATCATGAACAGCGGTACCCCGTTATTTCGAGACCCCTGCAAGCCCCGTGGCTTCATCCTCTTCCTCGTATTTCATCCCTGAAAAACGGAACGAGGGAGAAGCATAATCATTTTGCACCAGCATATAACCGCTGATAATGTTGTCTTCCCTGAACGAGAAATAGGTCTTGTTGTTCAGCAGCCACTCGTGCGGCTGGCAAGGGAGCGTGGAGGGATGCTCGCGGTCAATGAGCGGCTTCATGATGAAGTCGTACTTGCTGTGCCCGGCGAGCAAGCCTTTAATAGCACACCGGTCGTTGCGGTCGGGATGATAACGGATATCATTTTCCATACTGCCGTAAAAGAACATGCCCTGCACACTGTCGATGTGCAGAATGTAGCGGAGTATGCCCGCCGGTGAACGGAAAGAAATATGGTAATCTCCAAGGAGTGCAGCGGTTTTTTGCTGCATGATGCGGTTGTGGTGCTGACTGTTTGCCTGCATGGGAATGCTGCACAGATAAAATGCTGCAAGTACAAACACAGTCAGCCTGGTGATAGAATGGCGGATCATGGCGGACGTTTTTGTGTACCTGAATTTACGCGTAATCAGCGGGTATTCCGGCGGAGAAGTATGGACGGAGCGTACTTGATTAGTTTACCTGGCATCATTTTCCGGTATTTCATGCCATTTATCGGCGAAGAAAACATAAATGCCCATTGTGCCGGTGGCTTCGATGTATTTGCCGGCCAGCGCGGCCAGCGGGTTATCAGTCAGGGGATTGTTGCCGGCGGGGCGGATGAGAAAGCGCTCTTCCGCGGTCTCCAGGTAAACGCCGATGCTTTCGCTTTTTGTGGTGCGCGCAAAGGTTTTCAGGGCCAGCCGGCCTTTGACGGTACGTTTTGTGCTTGTTTGGTTATCTTCTGACATCATCACAGCGAGCTTGCTTGCGGGTTTATGTTAACGCAACATTTCTGCCGCAGGTACGCTTTCGAATGTAAGCATTAACTTGTAAAAGTTGACCGGAATCTCTAATTTGTTTGAACGGACCGGGTGCGAGGAGCCGTAAAGGGCCGTATTACCAATGAAAATCAATGTTGAACGAATGAAATACCCGCGTTATGTTATGTTGATAAGTCTGCTTTCCCTGGCTGCTGTTTCACAGGCGCAGCCGGTTGTCCGTATCACGGTGAAGACCGGGCCATATACAAGGTATCGTACACCGGTCAGTCTGGATATTTCCGCTTTCCCCGGCCGCACCTACATTTTATACGCCGTCAACGGCAGGGAACGGAAGGAAGTGCCTTGCCAGCCGGAGCCAGGTGTTGTACCACGGTTGTGGTGGCAGCTGGAAGATGAAGTGCCGGCAGGTGCAACGAAACAATATGAACTGCAAGTGCAATCACAGGAAACGCCGTCAACCGTTCCGCCGCCTGTTATAACATTGCAGGATGAGCAGGGCAGTCTGACTATTCAGAACCGTAGCCGTCCCGTGCTGCGATACCATCATGCCACGGTATATCCGCCCGCAGGGGTGGATTCGGCATTCCGGCGCAGCGGGTTCATCCATCCGGCCTGGTCCCCGCAGGGCAAGGTGCTGACGGGCATCCATCCCAAAGATCATTATCATCATTTCGGTATCTGGAATCCCTGGACGGACACGGAATTTGAGGGGAAGACCGTGGATTTCTGGAATATTGCGAAGAAAACCGGTACCGTGCGTTTTGTGGAGTTCATCAGCCGGACGCAAGGCGCGGTATGGGGCGGGTTCAGGGCATTGCAGGCGCATGTCGTGTCCGGGGATAAGGAAAAGACCGCCCTCCGCGAAGTATGGGATATCCGTGCGTACCAGGGGGAGGGTATGCAGACCTGGGATTTTATTTCCGTGCTGAATTGCGCGGGTGAATCGCCCGTTACCCTGCGGCACTATCGCTATGGCGGCGGTTTCGGTTTTCGCGGGCATCCGGACTGGAACAATGAGAACAGCGCGATCGTCACCTCTGCCGGTAAAACCCGCAGGAATGCAGATTCCACTTACATGCGATGGTTCAAAGTGGCCGGCACGTCCGGAGAAGGGAAAGCCGGGATGCTGGTGCTGGTTGCGCCGGATAACTTTAACTTTCCGCAACCCATACGCGTATGGCCGGAGAAGGACCTTGGGGGACAGGTGTTCATCAATATATCACCAACGAAAGACCGGCCCTGGACGCTTTATTACGGTAACGAATACACGCAGAAATACCGGATAGTGGTGTTCGATGAAGATATCAGCCTGGAAAAAGCGGAGGCGTTGTGGAATGATTACGCGCATCCGCCGGAGATGACCGTTTCGGTGAAATGATGTTCAGCAAACAGTGGCGTCCGGTAGTGGCCGTTTTGAAGATAGGCGCGCTGCCGGTAATTGTCCTGTTTGTAAGGAGATGCTACTGCACTTTACTGGATATATGCCGTGATAATGATCCTGCCTGCAGGGAGATTTAACGCAACTTTACTGGATGTACACCGTGATAATGCCCGCTTACAGGGAGATGTTCCTGCAACTTTATTGTATATACACCGTTTTGATATTCAGGAATTCGTGCACCCCTTCGAGCGACAATTCCCTGCCATAACCGGATTGCTTCACACCACCAAAAGGCAGGCGGGCATCCGAGCGCACCATGGCATTGACGAATACATTTCCGCTGTCTATCAGTGTGGCCAGCCGGGCCGCCTTTTCAATGTCTTTTGTCCACAGTGAAGCACCGAGGCCGAATGGCGTCTGGTTGGCCAGCCGGATGGCGGAGGCTTCGTTATCCGCGGTGATCACAGCGGCAAGGGGGCCAAAGGTCTCCTCTTCAAAGGCCGTCATTCCCGGTTTAACGCCGGTCAGCAATGCCGGGATGAAATTACAGCCATTCCTTTCGCCGCCTGCCAGCAACGTGGCGCCCTGTTCCATGCTCTTTTGCATTTGTTTTTCAAGCTCTTCCGCCAGGTCCGGCCGCGCCATGGGGCCGGTATCCGTATCGGCCGCAAAAGGATCGCCCTGGTTCAGGGAAGTGATCAGCGATTGCACCTGCTGAATGAAATCATCCGCCACCGCTTTCTCCACGATCCATCGCTTGGCGGCGATGCAGGACTGGCCTGCGTTCTGCATGCGTGCTTTTACGGCGGTCTTTGCCGCTTCTTCGAGGTTAGCGTCTTTCAGCACAATGAAAGGATCGCTGCCGCCCAGTTCCAGCACGGATTTCTTGATGTATTTACCGGCCAGTTGCCCAACACTCATGCCGGCAGGCGTACTGCCGGTCAGTGTTACCCCGTGTACACGCGGGTCTGCAACAAGCGGCTCCATGTCCTTGGAGGATACCAGCACCGTCTGGAATGCACCTTCCGGAAAGCCCGCTTCGCGGAATATATCTTCAATGGCCAGCCCGCAGCCACTCACATTGCTGGCATGTTTCAGGATGACGGTATTGCCTGCCAGCATATTCGGGATAGCAAAGCGGAACACCTGCCAGTATGGGAAGTTCCAGGGCATGATGGCCAGCACGATCCCTTTCGGCTCAAACGCCGCGTAGCTCCTGCGCCCGTCCGATTCTATCAGGCGGGGTTGCAGCATGGGTTGGATGTGCTGTGCATAATATTCGGCCGTAACGGCGCATTTGAGCACTTCCGCTTTGGCTTCTTTCAACGTTTTGCCCATCTCCCGGCTGATCAGCGAGCCATACGCCGTGGCGTTGTTCTTCAGCAGGGTAGCCGTCTGCAGCATCCAGGCGGCGCGCTGTTCCAGCCCGGCCTGTTTCAATGCCGCGAAAGCCTTCCAGCCATCCTGCATTTTCTTCTCGATCTCCGCTTTGGTGTGGGCGGCGTATTCCGCAATGGTTTCCTGCGTATATGGGTTGATGCTTTTGAATGCCATGTAATAAAGTTAAGGATTTTGCACGGCCCGTACACTTGTTCAAAAGCTGTAACTTCGCCATTCTAATGAACGGAAATATGTCGCTCGGAAAATGGAACATCGCTATCATGGCGCTTTGTACAGGCCTGATAGTAGCCAATATCTATTATAGCCAGCCACTGCTGGTACTGATCAGTCAGGAGTTCAATGTTACGGAAAGCAATGCGGGGCAGGTGACCTTTTTTACCCAGATCGGGTATGCGCTGGGCCTGCTGTTCTGTGTGCCGCTGGGGGATAAGCTGGAGCGCAAGCGGCAGATCGTCTTCATGACCGGTTGTGCCGTAGCTGCATTGATCGGCGCCGCCATTTCCATGAATGTGACGATGCTGAAGATCATGGGTTTCATTATCGGTTTTACGTCCATCGTGCCGCAGCTGATACTGCCGTTGAGCGCTTCCCTGGCCGCGCCGGAGCGGAGGGGCAAGGTGATCGGCGTGATCATGAGCGGCCTGCTGATCGGTATCCTGCTGTCCAGGACCGTAAGCGGGGTGGTAGGAGAGCATCTGGGCTGGAGGGCGATGTTCTGGATCGCCGGTGGGTTGTCTTTTGTGATGATGATGACGATGATCTTTTCTTTTCCCCAAAGCCGGTCATCTTTTACCGGCAGCTATGGAGCGCTGATGCGTTCGCTGCTGACACTGGCGAAGGAGCAGCCTTTGCTCAGGGAAGCCTCGCTGATCAATGCCTGCGGATTTGCCGTTTTCGGGCTGTTCTGGACCACATCCGTCTTTCTGCTGTCCAACCCTCCGTACAGCTTCGGCAGTGATGTGATCGGGCTGATGGGGCTTGCCGCGGCCACGGGGGCGCTTGGGGCGCCGCTCATCGGGCGGATAGCGGACAGGAAGAACCCGCGTATCGCCATCGGTTACGGGATCGCCTGCATACTGGCGGGCTATGTGATCTTCTGGTTCTTCCGGAACAGCCTCATCGGTATCGTAGCCGGTATCGTGCTGCTGGACCTGGGTTTGCAGGGCGTGCATGTCTCCAATCAAACCCGCATCTACGCCCTGCTGCCGGAAGCGAGGAACAGGATGAACACGGTGTTCATGACAGTGAGCTTTATCGGCACTTCACTGGGTTCGGGCATTGGGTTGTGGGTATGGGATATCGGGAAGTGGGCCGGTGTCTGCATAGCAGGTGTGGGGATCATGCTGCTGGCGATATTGGTGTATGGGATGACGTATAAGCGGTAGGGGTGCTGAAGAACTGTACATCTAAAAAGTATTATCTTTATTATGATAACAGGATGCCCAACAAGAAAAAATCGATGTTACAGGTAACTGATAAAATATCTATTGCCAGTAGTAAGGGAATGGATCGTCTTCGAAGAGACATTTACCGCGCTGATATTGAAAAGCTAAAACTTTTTACGCAGATGCTCCGGACCAACAATTTACTGAAGAGGGCCAAAGTAACTCACAAGTAACATATAAATGTTGCCCCTGTGCTTACTTCGATACAACCCAATGAAATACCTGATTGTTATATCGACATTTCTGCTCACCAATTGTAGTAACACCTATAACAGCATGGACTATAAAAGTATCGCTGAAAGCATCATTAGTCTGAAAAATGCAGACCTGGAACTTCGGGACAAGCTTATTCAAAACGGGCAACTCTCAGAAGGATACAACGAGGAAATGGCGCAATTGCACAACAGGAATGCGGAAATACTAAATGATATCATAGACTCCATCGGTTATCCAACAACTGACAAAGTTGGCAAAGAAGCCAGCGAAGCCGCCTGGCTGGTAATACAACATTCGATCGGCCGGCCTGACTTTATGAGAAAATGTGCGGTGCTATTGGAGAAGGCAGTTATTGAAAACAAGGCAAATCCGAGAAGTTTAGCTTACCTGGCTGACCGGATAGCTGTGCTCGAAGGGAAACCACAACTTTATGGAACGCAGTTTGACTGGGACGAAAAAGGAGCATTAAGTCCCAATCTTTTTGATGATGTCGTCAAAGTAAATCAAAGACGGGAATCTGTCGGATTTAACACACTGGAAGAACAGACCGTAATCATAAGAAAACAGGCGGAGAATGAGCGTCAGTCGCCACCGGAAGATTTTAAGATAAGGAAAGAAGAAGTTGATGAATGGAGAAGAACGGTGGGGTGGATAAAATAGAAACTGCTACTGACACAGAGTTTGCGTCAGGCGGACTGACTTGGAGTATTTTAATCGCATGACGACTATACCAGGAAATGAAAAATAAGAAAAAAACAGGCATCGCAGGGCTGGCTTTAGCAATACTAACAATCTTGATAATGGGACTATTTGACTTTTGGAAACCAAAATCCAACAATGGACAATTTGTTGGCGAGATAGCTTTTAACAGTAACCGGGACAGACAAATGCAAATGACCCCGCAAGTACTTGACCAGTTGAGAAAGTTAAATATTACTGCCGACAAAGAACTCAAACTTGAATACTTCTTCTATACAAACAAAGCAGAAAAAGCGGAGCAACTGGCAACTGAAATAAGGAAGTTGAATTATACAGTTCAATACGGTGTTTCGGCTGGCGATAAAAAACTAGTTGTTGTAACTGGCTGGACGCCCAAGATGAGAATGGCAGATGAAGTCGTTGCACATTGGACGGAACAAATGTGTGAACTGGGGTATAAGTTTGATTGCGAATTTGACGGTTGGGGAACTGATCCAAGCCAGGACGGCAATAGTGAGGATACAACTGAAAACGCCTTTGAAGGTCTAAGAAGCATGGCGTTTTCTACAACTCCGGAAGTGCTTGGCCTCTCATTGCCGGCAGATAAAATTTCAGTTTACGGCTTGATAATGGACTGGGGAATGGATGGTGCTGTAGCAACATCGGTTTCATATCAGACGGGTGATGCAAGTTTATATTTAAGTTCAGGTGGAGGCATTGTCGGCGGAGGACAACATCAAAATGTAAATAGTGCAGCAAAGAAATTTGTGAGTTTAGGCCAGGCATTTCTTGACAAAGCAGCCAAAACTCAAACAACAATCCCGCCGGCAACAGATCAGGTAAAATTCTATTTTCTGACAAACAACGGGATTTACGTAGGGCAAGACATAATGAAGAACTTTGAAAACAATTCTTCTCCCTGGTTAAAATTATTTGAGGAAGGGAATAATGTGTTGATAGAATTACGTAGGACAAACGAATAATCGCAGGAATTGACAACGGCATTAAAAAATGGACTTTTGACACAGTAAAAATGACAATTACATACTATGACATCGACGGCAACGGAATTTTAGCAGAAAAGATTGAAAAATAGGCAAATTGATAGTAAGCTTGCACCCGTATATGAGGATGAGAGCAAAATCCCCAAAAATTCTTAAATTCGTAAAAAACAGAGGGATATGAATACACTAACAATAGACAATAAGTCATATGTTGTTATTCCAAAAAAGGAGTACGAGTACCTTGTTACAAAAGCGGCCAGCAAAACCCCTCCCGCTAAAAAAATGTCTCTGGATCAGGGAAAAAAAATGGCTTATAAGCTTATAGATAAATGGGCAAAAGAAAAGTAACCATTTTAGATACTGCTGTGGAGGCAGTGGCCAAAGTGTCATTGTTCATAGAAGGGAAAGGATTGCCTGAAACAGCCAAGCGGTTTGTTGACGAGGTTTTTTTGTTTTTTGATAAATTATCCGATGAGCGGCTGGTACATCGGGCATGTCAACATACTCCCTGGAAAAAGTTAACTTATCGTTGTGCTACATTCAGGAAGAAATACACTGTAGCTTACCTGGAGCACAGTACAGAAATTGTAATCTGTGAGTTTGTTCCAACTAAATTGTTGGTATAGATAATTTTAAAGCCGCCTTCAAAGGTGAGATACTGTCTAACATTTTGGGTTAAAGCTGCAAAGCGCTATCGCTAATTTAACAAGATGACAAAATGATTGCGGCAAGACCATGTATTACATACAGACTTCCTGCTAGCAGGATAACTCAGGCATTAACAGGTGGGAAAATTGAGAAAGTTTGGGCTAACGTTCAACGTTTTTTGTCAGCTTGCACAAACGCTGACATAGAAAAGCCCAACAGTATATATTTAACAGGTTACGCCGCTGATGAAGACCAAGGAGAGAACCCAAATCTAGCCGAACAACTAATAAAAAAGACGCAGGACGTTTTCGGAATTGGAACGACGGAACCAGTAGGGTATTTGTATCCTGAAAACACGCCACTACGACAAACAAAAACTACCTGGCAGTTGACTGCTGACGATTTAGACAAAGTCCTGAGTTATATAACCGGACTTCAGCCTCTTCCAAAATATAATTTAGGACCAATAGAGTTAATCTTATCTTATGATTTCAAATTGATTAACATAACGACTGGGGAAGAACTACCTGACCAACAATACCAATCAAGTTTACTTATTTGGTTGGCAAGAAGCAATCATGTTAGCCCAATTTTATGCTTTCCTTTTTCACAACCAGACAAGGATTTTTGGGATTATCTGGAAAACATAGAAAATCTTGTTCCGTTTAAGTTCGACAGAAAGTATTTAAGAATTGAGAAAGCGAACAAAAAAGGAACAGCAAATATGTTTTCAAAGTTATGACCGAATATGAGGACCACCAATAGGCGCTTGGCTTAATGTGGCTGGTGACGTATCTTCATATCAATCACCCATTCAGAAAAAAAACGCTCCCCCTCCCCAAAAGAACTTCGCGTAGCCGGGAATTAGCTTAAAGATAACATACTCTTAATACTGAAGTAATATCCAGGAACTTTCTTTGCATGCTGAAGCCAAAAGTGTAAACCCTGCTACTCCGGGTTCATATGATTACACGGTCAGGGGGATACATTATCGATTGAGGGATTTTTTAAAATTGCCTCAGCCATAAAACACTTGATGAACATGCATTTGTCAGATAAGCTAATTTCTTTGTGGGGGAAAGTACGGGAAGGCGACAAGGAGGCGTTATTCGTGCTGTATGACGACATGTATTTTCATCTTGTTCGTTATGGCTTATCGCAGTATGCAGACAGTGATCTGGTCAAGGATTGCATCGGCCAATTGTTCCTGAAGTTATGGGACAGGCATGAGAGCCTGAATGATGTAGAAAATGTACAGTCTTATTTGTTCACTTCATTAAGGAGGCTGCTCCATGATTATCTGAATGCCCAAAACCGGGTTAGCACTTCCATCCGTAATATACAGGAGGAAGATGAGGCTTCTTATGAAGAAATAATTATCGCCCGGGAAAAGGAAGAAGAGGTCAGAAGAAACCTTAGCAATGCATTAAAAACGTTATCCCCAAAGCAGATCGAATTGATCCGGTTAAAATTTTTTGAAAATCTTTCCTATAAAGAAATTGCCCACATTAGTTCCCAAAGCGTCAAAACTTCCTACAACACCATATACGACGCGCTTAAAGTCCTCCGGCTCAAGCTCAGAATGTGAGGAATAAAAAAAATCTGTTTTTCTCTTAGGAAAACGATCCACTTTTCCCGTCAATAAGGGAACAAGCTACAAGTTGACATGAATCTGCAACATCCCGAACCTGAAGATCTCCTCTGTGACGAGTCTTTCCTGCGATTTTGCCGGGGAGAAGAAAAGGCCGATGTTTTATTCTGGGAGAACTGGATCGAAGCGCATCCGGATAAGTTTACCGTTGTAAGCAATGCGAAGCGGTTGTTTGAAGTGTTGAGTGCCGGACAAGGCAATCGTCTTGAGCAATTAGCTTCTTTGAAGGATGCCATCGCCCGGAGGGAGCGGTTTAAGGAAGCCGTATTGCATAATACTCCCGGGATACCGCTTCCGCAGCCAGGGCGGGTTGTAAAATTCAACAGGAGACATTTCGTTGGATACGCTGCATCAATTGCAGTGTTGATCACTGTCAGCGTTTGGGCCTATACAAAATATGGCGGAAAGCATGTGCGGGCACCTCATAACTACGAATATTATACTTCACAAGGCAAACATAAAACAATCATGCTGCCGGATAGTAGCGTGATCATGCTGAACGAGAACAGCCACTTGTCTATTAGCAAAAATTTCGATGCCCGGCACAGGGAAGTAACCATAACCGGAGAGGCTTTTTTCGACATCAAGCATGACGCAGCACATCCGTTTGTTGTACATACCAGTGAATACAGGATCAGGGTATTAGGCACCTCTTTCAATGTAAAGTCCTATCCCGGTGGAAGCAGAACGGAGACGGACCTGATATCCGGTAAAGTGGAGATTGTGCCTGCCGGTGTTGAGCGGGGAGAAAGGGTGATCCTGAGGCCCAATGAGAAATTCATCCTTGAACGGGAAGTCCCTGCCGGCCCGGGGGCGCCTGTTCTCCTTGCTCCCCGTAAAGGGACTGTTGCAAAGCTGAATGTAGATACGTTGACGCGTCATGCCACGGAGACTTCCTGGACGCGCAGAAAGATGGAAATAAAAGATGAGACTTTTGAACAGATAGCACAGAAGCTGCAGTCCTGGTACGGAATAAAAATAACCTTTGCCAGCGAGGCTGTCAGGAAATACAGGTACACCGCGACTTTTGACGGTGAGACGATTTTTAAAGCACTGCAATATTTACAGCAAACTTATCCATTCACTTATAGGGTCGAACAAGATTCGATTGTAATTACTCAAAGCTAGAAAACAATCATTAAAAAGTAATCGTATGAAGGGGCATTTACCACTTCCTGGACGAAGTATGCGTGCAGGTACCAGAATTATTGTGTCATTACTGGTCTGTTTTGTGATGACAGGGATCCCTTCCGGCTATGGTCAGAACAGGCAGGCGCAGCATAGCATCACGTTGGATGCCGACAGTGCGTCGGTTGCTGATGTACTGCTTAAAGTACAGCAGCAGGGGCATTTTCGGTTTGTTTACAGCAATGGTTTATTGGATGACAAACGTCTGATCAGCATTCACTTGAAAAATGGCAGCCTCCGGCAATTAATGGACATCGTTCTCCGGGATAGCGACCTCATCTTCGAGGTAAAGGAAAACGGGATCGTGCTATTGAAAAAGCCGGCTGTTGAAAAAAAATCTCCTGCCGCAGGCAGCCAGAAGATCAGCGGTACAGTAAAAGACAGCAGTGGCACTGCTTTGCCGGGGGTGTCTGTGACCGTAAAAGGAAAGGCCAATATTGGCACTACCACTGATATGAATGGAGGTTTTTTCCTTGAGGTACCGGGAAATGATGCCGTACTGGTATTCAGCATGGTTGGTTTTAATCCGCGGGAGATTGCGCTGTCAGATCAAACCTCCATTGATATCAGGCTTGCTGCAGCCCCTTATCATCTTGACGAAGCGGTAATTGTTGCTTTCGGCAAGCAGAAGAAGACCGATGTTGTTGGCGCTGTCACGTCTATTAATCCTTCCGAATTAAAAGTGCCTTCCAGCAATTTAACTACAGCATTGGCCGGCAGGATAGCGGGGTTGATCGCTTATCAGCGTTCGGGCGAACCCGGCGCCGATAACGCAAGTTTTTTTATCAGGGGGGTTACTACGTTTGGCTATAAGAAAGATCCGCTCATCCTGATTGACGGGGTAGAAGTAACAACAACCGACCTTGCAAGATTGCAGGTTGATGATATTGCTAATTTTTCTATTCTGAAAGATGCCACAGCTACAGCTTTATACGGCGCCCGGGGCGCCAACGGCGTCATCCTTATCAGCACCAAACAAGGGAAGGAAGGCAGACCTGTTTATTCCATCAGGTTGGAGAACTCTCTTTCAGAACCTACACAAAATATCAAACTAGCCGATCCTGTTACCTATATGCGGCTGGCGAATGAGGCCACCCTCACCCGGAATCCGCTGGGTATTACAACTTACAGCCGGGAAAAAATAGACAATACGATTGCCGGCACAAATAAATATGCTTATCCCGCTACGGACTGGCTTAAAGTGCTGTTCAAGGATCACACTATGAACCAGCGGATGGACGCCAATGTAAGCGGCGGCGCATCTGTGGCCAGATATTATGTGTCGGCTGCCTTTACGCAGGATAATGGTATACTTAACGTTCCCAAACTGAATAACTTCAACAACAATATTGATCTTAAGACGTATTCTATCCGCTCCAATGTGGATGTCAACCTCACCAGGTCTACGCTGCTGATCACAAGGATCTCGGGGAGCTTCCAGGATTATGTAGGACCCATTAACGGGGGGACGCAGGTGTATAACGAGATCATGCACGCTAACCCGGTACTGTTTCCCGCTTTTTATGAGCCGG
Organism: Chitinophaga sp. XS-30; assembly: GCF_008086345.1. Lineage (NCBI taxonomy): Bacteria > Pseudomonadati > Bacteroidota > Chitinophagia > Chitinophagales > Chitinophagaceae > Chitinophaga > Chitinophaga sp. XS-30. Next base: position 2,557,782 of record NZ_CP043006.1, read on the forward strand.
ATGAGGCAAATATGTTCACACATCATATTTTGTTCGGAAATTATGGAACAGGAAATTATGTGAATCCTTATGCGAATATGGTAAAGGGATATAAAACCTATACCACATCCACCATAAACGCGCAGGCGGAGCTAAGGCAAAAGCTGGATCTTATTACTTCAGGATTGTCTTTCAACGCTATGGTAAACACCAGCAGGTATGCTTACTCGGATATTACCCGCTCCTATACGCCGTTTTTTTATAGCCTGGGCAGTTATGACAAAGGGAGCGATAGCTATGTGCTCAACCCAATTAATCCTGATGCAGGCACGGAATACCTGAATTATCCTGCCGGTGGAGGCAGAAAACTGATAACAACATCTGTCTATTTTCAGGGAATACTTAATTACAGCAGAACTTTTAACAATAAACACGGCCTGAGCGGCAGCCTGGTTTACCAGGCGCAAAATAGTATTTCGGGGGACTTCACAAGCCTGGAAACGTCTCTACCCGCCAGGAACCTGGGCATTTCAGGAAGGGCCACCTATAACTATGATCAACGGTATTATGTGGAGTATAATTTTGGATATAACGGTTCTGAGCGATTTGACAAAAAACATCGTTTTGGCTACTTCCCTTCCGCCGGTGTTGCATGGAATGTTTCCAACGAGGAATTCTGGAGAAAGAAACTCATCGGCACGGTTACAAATCTTAAATTAAGGGCCACCTATGGCCTGGTTGGTAATGATGCCATCGGTAGTGCGATGGACAGGTTCTTCTACCTTTCCGAAGTGAACATGAATGACGGTTCAAAAGGCAGCGCTTTCGGCTCCGTTATAGGCAACCTCTATCGCAGGAACGGTATCAGCGTGCTGCGTTATGCCAATCCGGACATTACCTGGGAGATCGCACATCAGACGAACATCGGGCTCGATATGAGCTTATGGAATAAATTGAATGTCACGCTCGATGCATACAGCACCTACAGATCGAATATATTGATGGTAAGGGCATCTATCCCCAGTACTATGGGACTGGCCAATATTCCCAGCGCAAACATCGGAGCCGCCACATCCAGAGGGCTAGATGCCTCTTTGGATTTTAACCAGCCCATCAATAAAGATTGGTGGATACAGGGCCGGGCAAACTTTACGCTGGCCATGAGCAAGTATGACAAATATGAAGAACCTGCCTATGAAAACGAGCCGTGGCTATCGAGGGTAGGATATTCTTTGTCCCAGCGCTGGGGATACATCGGAGAACGATTGTTTATTGACGATAAAGACGTTGCCAATTCGCCGGCTCAGACATTTGGCACGTATGGCGCCGGTGATATTAAATACAGGGACATCAACAGAGACGGGCAGATCACCTCGCTGGATAAAGTGCCCATAGGATATCCCACCGATCCTGAGATCGTTTATGGTTTCGGATTATCCTTCGGGTACAAATCAATTGATTTTTCCGCATTCTTCCAGGGGCAGTCAAGATCCTCTTTTTTCATCAACTCCACTACTACCGCACCATTTGCGGATAATAACGCCCTTTTGAAAGCATATGCTGATGATCACTGGTCTGAAGACAACAGGAACATTTATGCGTTGTGGCCGCGATTGAGCCCTGATGTAAATATAAATAATGCACAACCGAGTACCTGGTGGCAGCGCAATGGAAAATTCATGAGATTAAAACAGCTGGAGATCGGGTATTCTCTTTCAAAAAACCTGATGAATAAATTGAAGCTGAAGACATTTCGTTTTTATGTGAACGGGAGCAACCTGTTCTCCCTCTCTTCCTTCAGGTTATGGGATATTGAAATGGCCGGCAATGGGCTGGGCTATCCTTTGCAGCGTGTTGTCAATGCAGGTGTTCAGACGTCATTTTAAATTTTGATCTATTAAAGTCATCAATATGAGCGTACAGAAACTTTTGATTTTCCTGGCTATTCCCTGTTTGATCTTCGGCTCCTGCAGGAAATATCTGGATGTTGTTCCCGATGATGTGGCTACCATTGATTATGCTTTCAGGCAAAGATCAACGGCGGAACAATATTTATTTACCTGTTATTCCTACATGCCCAATCATGGTGATGTATCTACTAACCCGGCATTCATGGCCGGAGACGAATTGTGGTTTTATTACCCGTATGCCATTCCGGGGTACACCGTCAATGTTTCTTCCTGGGAAATAGCCAGGGGAAATCAAAGCGTAACCGCACCGCTTGTGAGCTACTGGAATGGAAGCAATGGCGCCTCTAAATTGTTCCAGGGCATCAGGGACTGCAATATCTTCCTGGAGAACATCCCCAATGTACCTGGTATGGACCAGTATGAGAAGGACCAATGGTCAGCAGAAGCGATTTTTCTTAAAGCCTATTACCACTGGTGGCTGCTGCACCTCTATGGCCCCATACCGGTTATCGACAAAAATCTCCCTATCAACGCTTCCCAGGAGGAGGTGCAGGTAGAAAGAATGCCGGTGGATTCCTGCTTTAATTATGTGGTCAGAACAATGGATAGTGCCATGGTCAATCTCCCGGATCGCATCCAGAACGAAACGGTCGAGATGGGCAGGATCACCATACCCATAGCCATGGCCATTAAAGCGCGTATTTTGGTGACTGCGGCCAGTCCATTGTTCAATGGCAATACGGCCTATTCCAATTTCAAAAGCAAATCGGGAAATACATTTTTTAATCAGACGTTCGATCCCGGGAAATGGGAAAAAGCAATGATCGCATGTAAAGACGCCATTGATATTTGTTCCGGACAGGGCTACAAACTGAACCATTTTGCTCCCCCTGTTTCCTATAACCTGCCTCCTGACCTGCAAACGGAAATGGATATAAGGACTGCCGTTACTGATAATATCAATTCAGAAGTTATCTGGAGAAATACGAACAGCCTGGCCAATATGATCCAGAATATGGCACAGCCCCGGATCAATAGTGCCAACAGCACTAATTTCAGCTTTTGGGGCATTTCTGCGGTTCCCCTGAACATCGTCAATATGTTCTATACGAAGAATGGTGTACCGATCACGGAAGACAGAACGCTGGACTTTACCACGAGAGGAGCAAGCACCCGTGTGGCAACCGCGGATGAGCAGTATCAGATCCAGCCGGACTATACCACTGCTGCTATCAATTTCGACAGGGAGCCCCGTTTTTATGCCGACCTGGGATTCGACGGTTCTATCCTGTTCGGCAACGGGAACCAGACGATCACCGCCCTTAACCACCTGGAGGCCAAACAGGGGCAGTATTCCGGTTGGCAGGGGACGCCGAACAATTACAACATTACCGGGTATTGGCCGGTGAAGGTCGTCAATTACCAGAATGTGATGTCCACCGCCACTTCCTATACGATAACCCCTTATGCCTGGCCGGTGATAAGAATGGCCGATCTCTACCTCTTGTACGCAGAAGCATTGAATGAAGTGAACGGTCCGTCTGCTGAAGCCCGTAGCTGGATCGACCAGGTCCGTGAGAGGGCCGGGATACCTCCCGTGAGCGATGCCTGGATGAATTATTCGAACAATCCTTCGAAGTACACCACAAAGGAGGGCTTACGGGAGATCATACACCGGGAGCGCCTGATCGAGCTGGCCTTTGAAGGGCAGCGGTTCTGGGACCTGAGAAGGTGGAAGGAGGCTGAAAAGACCTGGCAGGGGCCCATTCAGGGCTGGGATATCGCCAAGTCGGATGTGCTGGGTTACTACCAGGTGACGACATTGTTCAACCGCACATTCCAGATCAGGGATTATTTCTGGCCTATTGCCGAAGCCGATCTGCTGGTGAATAAGAACCTGGTTCAGAATCCGGGATGGTGATCATCTATACAATAATTATCTAAAAACTTCACATGATGTTTTTCAATAAAATCCAATTGTGCCTTGTCATTATTTCATTTGGCATGATCATTACAGGATGTAAAGAAGAAAAAGTTGAACCGCTTCCGAATTCCGGCTCAGCCATTCCCTTGCCCGTAACAGACCTGAAGGTGGCAAATCTGCATGGCGGGGCAAAGATCACGTACACCGTACCGCCCGATCCCAACCTGTTGTATGTTGAAGCAGTCTGGAAACATAAAGGGATTAACCGGAATGCCAAATCCTCGTATTATGCCAATACCCTTACGCTTCAGGGATTTGGCGATACAAGTGAATGCGAAGTTAAAGTGTATTCCGTCAGCAAAAGTGAGAAAAGATCAGATCCCTTAACGGTTACAGTCAACCCGTTGAGCGCTCCCGTACAGGAAGTGTACAGGAGCCTGACGGTTAAGCCGGACTTTGGCGGCATTAATGTCGGATTCATCAATGATACCCGGGGCGATGTGGTGATAACAGTGCTGACCCAGGATTCAACAGGCAAACTGGCGCCCGCAGATGCCTTTTATACCAATCTCGCGAGAGACTCCTTCTCGGTCCGTGGATTTGATGCCTCTCCCAGGGTTTTCGGGGTCTTCGTGAAGGATAGATGGGACAATCTTTCCGATACCCTGTATAGCACACAAACGCCGTTCTTCGAACTGCTGCTGGATAAATCCCGGTTCAGGGAAGTCAATCCCTATCCCGGGGACGTGAATGCGCAGATCTATTCGGGTAATTATCCCATGCGCAATTTATGGGATAGCAAGACAAACACCATCTATGTGACAGCTCAGGGATTGGGGTTACCCCAGAGCTTTACGGTCGATCTGGGCGTAACGGCCAAATTAAGCCGGATGAAATATTTCCAGCGTATGAGCGCCGCATTTTATTTTACTTCCGGCACACCGGAGATCTTCGATATCTATGGGTCCAACGATCCTGCTCCGGATGGCAGCTGGGACAGCTGGACGCTGCTGCAGCACTGTGTCTCGAAGAAACCGTCGGGACTTCCGTTAGGCACGGTTTCCAATGACGATGTTGCTTATGCCCAGGCCGGGGAGGACTTCAGTTTCCCGCTGGGCGCCGAACCCTACCGGTACCTGCGGTTCAAGGTCCTGAAATCCTATGGAAATGCAACAAATATCACTTTTTCCGAGCTGACATTCTGGGGCGCGTATTAGGGATAAAGCAAGAAATCTAAAACACGTAAAATCAAAGTTCATGCAACAACCGAAGTATAAAAGATATGGTATCGCCTGTCTCATTCTTTTTGCTGTCATGTCATGCAGCAAGATGAATTCCACCTATGAACAGTTTATTAAAGATGGACCTATCGTGTATCCCGGACGGGCCGATTCTGTGCAGGCATTTGCAGGCAATGGAAGGGTGCTGCTCACCTGGGCGATCCCTTCGGATCAAAATATCACAGGTTATAAGGTGTTCTGGAATTTTGGGGCGGACTCCCTTTCCCTTCCGGGAACCAAACCGGCCGGGGAGGATTCGGTTATGGTGTATATTGACAGCCTGCGTGAAGGGACATACAATTTTACCGTTTACTCCTACGATAAGGACGGCCACAGATCGGTAGGCACCAATGTCACAGGGAGCGTGTATGGTCCGGTCTTTTTATCAACGATCTCCAACAGGCCTATCCGGACAATGGAAAAGGATGTTCCTGCGTCTTCCATCATTGTTGCCTGGGTAGGGCTGGATTCAAGATGCCTGGGAACGAAATGGGTTTATACCGGCACCGATGGATTGCCCGGGAGCTTTTTTTCAGCCATCGGAGACAGCACCATCATTACTTCCTGTGATGTTACGCAGCCGATATCATATAGAAGCCTGTTCCTTCCGGAGCCCGCTGCAATAGACACTTTTTATACAGATTTTAAATCATTGTAATGAAGAAAGTATTTTATCTCTTAGTACTGATTTTGTTTAAGACCGGCGTTGCGACAGCTCAAAATACGGCTACCGGTTATGTATTTCATGATGCGAATGGCGATGGTAAAAAAGGGACCCGGGAAAAAGGCATTCCCCGGGTTGCCGTAAGCAATGGCGTGCAGGTAGTGTTAACTGACGAAAAGGGAAAGTATGCGTTGCCGGTCACGGACAATACGACCATCTTTGTCATTAAACCTTCGGGATATCGTGTTCCCGTGAATAGCCAGAACCTGCCTCAGTTTTATTATATCCATAAACCCAAGGGATCGCCTGCATTTACATACAAGGGGGTCGATCCAACCGGTCCGCTGCCAGCGTCGATCGATTTTGCATTGATGCCGCAGCAGGAAAGCGATAACTTCAAATTCCTCGTATTTGGTGATCCCCAGGCGAACGACAATACGGAACTGGGTTATTATGAGAACGACATCATATCGGAAGTGAAAGGAGTGAAGGATGTTGCTTTCGGTCTGACTATGGGCGATCTGGTGCAGCAAAATCTCAACCAGCATAAAGACTATGCAGCCATCACGGCAAAAGCAGGAATACCCTGGTACAATGTCATCGGCAACCATGACCTGAATGCAGACTGTGAAGTGGATTCGCTGAATCATGAAACCTTTTCCGCTACTTTCGGACCGGTGGATTACTCTTTCAATTATGGCAAAGCGCATGTCATTGTCCTGAACAACAATATTTTCCCTATTAAGCCGATGGGGGAGAGACCCCGTCTGCGGGCAGGCTTCAGACCTTATCAGCTGGAGTTTATAAAGAACGATCTGAAGTTCGTGGATACCGGCAAGCTGGTGATACTGGCTTTTCACTGTCCCCTCATGGGCCTTCACGACAGTGCTTTAAAAGTGCCTGAGCGCAGCAGGTTCTTTGAGATATTGCGGAACTATCCTCACGTTTTTTCCCTTGCAGGGCATAGCCATCAGCTCAACCAGAACTTTTTCACCGAAAAAGATGGCTGGTTTGGCGTACAGCCTTATCATGAGCTGGACGCAGGCGCCACCTGCGGCAACTGGTATTCGGGCAAGGTAAATGAAAAAGGGTTCCTTGAAGGCATGATGAGCAATGGCACACCGAGGGGATATATTTATCTCAACGTTACGGGTAACCAGTACACTGCCGATTACAAAGTGGCCGGGAAGCCTGCGGACTACCAGATCAGGCTATATCACAGAAAAGTGCTCACTCCCATCTGGTGGGATGGAAGAGGGCATATTTATGCCAATTTCTTTATGGGGTATAAAGGTGCTAAACTGGAATGCCGTATAGACGACGGCAAATGGAAACGCATGCGGTATTCAGAAGCGCCTGATCCCTATTATCTTGCTCAAAACACTAAATGGGATGAGAGCGATACGCTCTTCAAAGGCCGCCGCCCAACGGAATCAGCAGATTGTAAACATCTGTGGACGGCTCCGCTGCCCTGTAATCTGGGTATCGGAACACATCAGATAGAAGTAAGGGCGACAGATATGTTTGGCAGAACATTTGTTCAGAAGAGTTCGTACCGGATTGAAGAACCAATACTTTAACAGATAATAATAACCAGGCTGACAAAAGCCGGTATCCTTCAAAAAAAGCCGTCTCCCGAGGTCTGGACCCCGGGAGACGGCTTTTGAATTGTCAAATATTTTATCAGGACACTTTCGTGATCTTCAGCATATTCGTCGGTGCATGCTCTTTGATTGGCGTGCTGCCTGTATTCACCACTACATCATTCTCTTTCACAAAACCCCTTTCTTTCAGGATGTTGATCTGGTCACGGATGATATCGTCCAGGCTTTCTTCTTCGCCGTAGTAGAATGCGCGAACACCCCAGCTCAGGCTCAGCTGGTTCACCAGGGACTGCTCTTTCGTGAAAATGAACAGCGGTGATTTCGGGCGGTAGCTGGAGAGCATGAAGCCGGTGTAGCCGGATTGGGTCATGCCGATGAGCGCATCGGATTCCAGGTCTTCCGCGATCTTGCAGGCATTGTAGCACAGCGCATCACTGAGGAAGGAAGGGGAGTGCCGGTGCGGGATCAGGTTGCGGTTATAGATGATGTCTTCTTTTTCCACTTCGCCGATGATCTTCCGCATGGTCTGAATAACGAGGGTGGGGTGCATGCCGGTGGCGGTCTCGCCGCTCAGCATCACGGCATCAGCGCCTTCCAGTACGGCATTGGCCACGTCCGTGATCTCGCTGCGGTTCGGGCGGCTGCGGTCTATCATGCTTTCCATCATCTGCGTAGCCACAATAACGGGCTTTGCACGGTGGATACACTTGCGGATGATATCTTTCTGGATCATGGGGATCTGCTCTACGGGCAGCTCCACACCCAGGTCGCCACGCGCGATCATGACGCCGTCGCTTTCCCAGATGATCTCTTTCAGGTTCTGGATCGCCTCCGGTTTCTCGATCTTGGAAATGATCTTCATTTTGGAATTGCGTTCTTTCAGGCGTTTACGCAGCAGACCAAGGTCTTTTACATTACGCACGAAGGACAGGGCAACCCAGTCGCATTCCTGGTCGATGATAAACTCCAGGTCTATCACATCCTTTTCGGTCAGCGCGGGAAGGGACACTTTCGTGTCGGGCAGGTTGAAGCCTTTCTTGGAAGAAAGGATGCCACCCAGCAGCACTTCCGCTTTGATCATCTGATCGGGCGTTATTTCCCTTACGACGGTTTCGATCTTGCCGTCATCCAGCAGTATCTTCTGGCCGGGGCGCACATCTTTATGCAGGTCGTGGTAAGACACATAGATCTTTTCCATGGTGCCTACGCATTTTTCCTGTGTAAAGGTGAGTATGTCGCCTGCTTTCAGCGGCAGCGCATTGTTGGCGATCTCGCCCACACGCAGCTTCGGGCCTTGCAGGTCCGCCAGGATGGCGATGTTGTAAGGTTCTTTGTTATTGATCTCGCGGATGTAACCGATGATCCGCAGTTTATCCTCATGGTTGCCATGGGAGAAATTGAGCCGGAATACGTTTACGCCTGCTTTTACGAGCTCCAATAATTTCTCATAGGTATCACAGGCTGGCCCTACTGTTGCTACGATCTTCGTTTTTTGCTTTGCATGCGCCAAACCGGCTTGATTGTCCATTTCTTTATGAAAGTATTTGGACAGGTCTTTTGTACTCATAGACGTTTATTTAACTCGCGAGAATTTTGACAATCTTGAACCATTCAGGATCGATTTTTTGCTTGGCTTTCACAGCCTTGTCGAGCGGAGTGTATTGTATTTTGTTGTTTACGATGCCGATCATGACGTTGCTGGTGCCGCTGATGAGGGCGTCTACAGCCGCATAACCCATTCTGCTGGCAATCACCCGGTCGTTGCAGGTGGGGGCGCCGCCGCGCTGGATGTGGCCCAGGATGCAAACCCGGGTATCCAGATGGGGCATTCTCTCTTTCACATGGCGGGCTACTTCATTCGCACCGCCAAATTCATCACCTTCCGCCACCACAATGAGGTTCACCATTTTCTGACGGCGCTCGTTTGCCATCAGATCATCGATCACATCATCGATATTGGTCTTGCGTTCGGGGATGAGGATATGTTCCGCGCCTGTAGCGATACCGCTGTGCAGGGCGATATAACCGGCATCGCGCCCCATCACCTCGATGATAAAGAGGCGGTCATGCGCATCTGCCGTATCCCGGATCTTGTCAATTGCTTCCACCGCTGTATTCACGGCGGTATCAAAGCCGATAGTGGAGTCGGTGCCCGCGATGTCCTTGTCAATCGTGCCGGGGAGGCCGATGCAGGGAATATCAAATTCCTGGCTGAACTTCTGGGCCCCTTTGAAAGAACCATCGCCGCCGATCACTACAAGGCCGTCTATCCCGAATTTCTTCAGGTTATCATAAGCTTTCTTCCTGCCTTCTGCTTCGTAAAATTCCTTGCAACGCGCGGTTTTCAATACGGTGCCGCCACGCTGGATGATATTGGCGACAGATTTGGATTCCATAGGAAAGATATCGCCGGTGAGCATTCCCCGATAACCATACATCACGCCAAATACATTCAAATGATGGTAAATGCCCGTTCTTACGACCGCTCTGACGGCAGCGTTCATCCCGGGAGCATCACCCCCCGAGGTAAGAACCGCGATGTTGTTCACTTTTTTCATGTGTGTTTCTACTGATTTATCAATTGCCACATGGGATTTTATTTCATGTGTAATTTTGCCGATTTGTCAATGGCACATGGCGTTTTATTCATGTGTCATCGAATAATTTCCTGACAATGCCCACACGGTATGGTCATTTCATAGTAATTTGCCCTAAATCAGCCCTTTTAAGAGCGCACAAAACTAACATTTTTTACCAGTTTCCTATCAGATATTCGATGAAATAACCTAAATTTTTAATTTTAGTTAAATAAACCACCATCTTTTTATAAAAAATATATGTATGTGGAAATCTAATCATAAGTATATTATAATGAGCGCAATGATGATTTTTTCGGCGGGCACCCTGGCGGCGCAGCAAAAAGCTTCCCTCACCTATCCCGCAGCGAGGAAAGTTGATACCGTGGATGACTATCATGGACAAAAGATAGCAGACCCCTACCGCTGGCTGGAGGATGATAACAGTGAAGAAACGAAGGCCTGGGTAGAAGCGGAAAACAAGGTAACGCAGGGTTACCTGTCCGCCATTCCTTTCAGGGAGAAGATCAGGCACCGGCTGGAAGAATTGTGGAACTATCCCAAATACGGTTCCCCTTTCCGGGAGGGTAAATATTATTACTTCTATAAGAACGACGGGTTACAGAACCAGTCGGTATTATACCGGCAAGTTGGCCTCAATGGCACACCGGAGGTCTTCATAGACCCCAACAAACTCTCCGAAAAAGGAACGACCGCCCTCGGCGGCATGAGCTTTTCCAAAAACGGGAAATATGTGGCCTACCTCGTGGCCAAAGCGGGTTCCGACTGGCAGGAAGGGTTTGTCATGGATGTGGAGACCAAACAGTTGTTGAGCGACAAGCTGGACTGGATCAAATTCTCCGGCCTTTCCTGGAGAGGGGACGGCTTTTATTACAGTCGCTATGACGCACCGGATGAGCAAAGCAAGCTCTCCAAAAAGAACGAATACCATAAAGTGTACTACCACAAGGTAGGTACCAGCCAGGCGGATGACGAGCTGGTGTATGTGGATGAAGAGTTTCCCCTGCGTAATGCCGGTGCGGGAATGACGGAGGATGAGCGGTTCCTTATCCTGAGCACTACCGAAGGCACCAGCGGGCGCGAAGTATGGTACCGGGATATGAAAGACCCTTCACAGCAGGAGTTCCGGCTGCTGATAAAGGGTTTCGCCTACAATCCGTCCGTGATCGAGAATGTGGGGGACAAGCTGCTGGTGCGTACGAACCACGATGCCCCCAACTACAAGGTGGTATTGGTAGACCCCAAAAATCCGGCGAAGGAAAACTGGAAAACCGTGATCCCCGAACAGCCGGAAGTGCTCCAGGGGGTGGGTACCGCAGGCGGAAAAATGTTCGCCAGCTACCTGAAAGACGCATCCACCCGCATTGTACAGTATGATATGACGGGCAGGCTGGAAAGAAATATCGCCCTGCCGGGCATCGGCACCGCCGGAGGCTTCGGCGGCAAGGCGGAGGACAAGGAGTTCTTCTATACGTTCACTTCTTTTGTAGCCCCGTCCACCATCTACAAATATGACATTGCCTCCGGCAAATCGGAGGTTTTCCGGAAAACCGAGGTGAAGTTCAACCCGGCGGATTATGAGACAAAACAAGTATTCTTTACCAGCAAGGACGGCACCAAAGTGCCCATATTCCTGTCTTACCGCAAAGGCCTGAAGCTGAACGGGAAGAATCCTGTGCTGCTGTATGGTTATGGCGGTTTCAATATTCCCATGACCCCCGGTTTCTCCATATCCAACCTGTTCTTTATGGAGCAGGGCGGTGTTTATGCGGTGGTGAATCTCCGTGGCGGCAGCGAATACGGTGAGGCCTGGCATAAAGCCGGTATGCTGGAGAAAAAGCAGAATGTGTTCGATGATTTCATCGGGGCGGCCGAGTTCCTGGTGAAGGAAAAATACACCAGCCCGGAAAAACTGGCCATCCGCGGCGGTTCCAACGGCGGTCTGCTGGTCGGCGCCTGTATGACGCAGCGCCCGGACCTGTTCAAAGTAGCCTTGCCGGCGGTGGGCGTGATGGATATGCTTCGTTACCAGAAGTTTACGATCGGATGGGCATGGGTGGTGGAATATGGTTCCAGCGAAAAGGCGGAGCAATTCCCTTATCTCATCAAATATTCCCCCCTGCATAACCTGAAAAAAGGCACGCACTATCCCGCCACACTGGTGACCACGGCGGATCATGACGACCGGGTGGTGCCCGCTCACTCGTTCAAATTCGCAGCCACGCTGCAGGAAGCCCACCAGGGCAGCCATCCCGTGCTGATACGTATAGAAACGCAGGCCGGGCATGGCGCCGGTAAGCCCACATCCAAGCTGATCGATGAAGCAACGGATATCTGGGCCTTTACCATGTACAACCTGGGCATGAAGATGTAAAAAGTCCCGGAGGGGCTGTATCGGAAGTAAAACAATGGGCCGGAAGGCCGCCGGCGTGGAAATCCACGGGGCATCCCGTTAAAATGGGCATATTTTACGTCTGATACAGCCCCTTTTTAGTATATTAACATGATGAAAGTATTAATCACAGGGAGCAACGGGCTCCTGGGGCAATATCTGGTGCAACGCCTTGCGGCTTTGCCCGGATACGACGTGATCGCCACCGGCAGGGGAGCAAACAGGCTCCGCCAGCAGGAAGGATACAGATATGAATCGGTAAACCTGGCAGATGAAGCGGCGGTAAAGGGATTGATAGAAAGAAGCCAGCCCGATGTGATCGTTCATGCCGCTGCCATGACGCAGGCGGATGATTGTGAACGGAATAAGGATTCCTGCTGGATGGTAAATGTCACGGCTACACGATATTTGTTACAGGGCGCTGAAAGATCAGGCGCTTTTTTTCTGTTCCTTTCCACGGATTTTGTTTTTGACGGGCTGGACGGTCCCTACCGGGAAGATGATCCCGTTAACCCGGTGAATTACTACGGCGCCAGCAAAGCCGCTGCGGAACGCATCGTAAAACAATCGAAAGCTGCATGGGCCATTGCCCGTACGGTACTGGTGTACGGTGTTGCGGATGATCCCCGGCGCAGCAATATCATTACCTGGGTAAAGAGCAACCTGGAGCAAAAGAAGAAACTGAAAGTGGTGAATGACCAGTGGCGCACGCCCACCCTTGTGCAGGACCTGGCGGAAGGGTGCAGGCTCATTATCGATAAACGCGCGGAAGGCGTCTTCCATCTTTCGGGGAAAGACATGCTTACACCCTATGATATGGCTGTGCAGGTAGCCGGGTATTTGAATCTGGATGCAAAACTGCTGGAAAAAGTGGATGGCTCCAACTTCAAGCAACCCGCTAAAAGGCCCGCGAAAACCGGCTTTGTGGTAGAAAAAGCGGAAACGGAACTGGGGTTTGCACCGCGCAGCTTTGAAGAAGGGCTGAAGATCGTGGTGGAGCAGCTTGGCAAATGAACAATGCCCTGGACTGCGGATAGTTATCGTTAATACTCGATATGTACCGGTGAATTGAACTTCGTTCGCACAGAATCCAGTGCCATCAGCGTATCGGCCGGCATGCTGCGGAAAGGTACAGCCAGATTATACCGGGAGGAATCGGCTGAAGCATACAACACCACTTCCGGATATCCCCACGCGATCCTGTTGCGAAGGCTTTTCTCTGCCGTTTCTTTCTGCCGGAAGGTCTGGAACACTACATAGTAATCGATGCTGTCATTCACGGGCGGCGGGGCTACGGTCTCCAATGTGTCTGCCGGAGGCATTACGGCTACCGGTGCTGTGAAAGGCGTGTCCACTGCCGCGGGGCTGTTGCCGGCGAATGAATAATCCCTGAGTTTGTCCTTCAGCAGCCAGGCGCTGACGCCTGCGGCAACAAGCACGGCCGGAACGGCTACCCACCACCACCTGAAACGTCCTCCGCTTTCAAATGCTTCCGGTACCACAGTGGTATGCTCTACCACTTCATGGTTCACCACCTCGGTATTGCCCTGCAATATCTTCTGGGCAGTTTCGGGCCGCAGCACGGGCTGCAGGGATATCGGCAGCCAGAGGTCCGGCAGCTCCTGCGGGGTGAAACGGATCTGGCCCACGGGGTCCAGCCGGAGGGAACCTATGCCCGGCAGATCCATCGGCAAACCGGTTTGCAGGCGCTCTCTGAAATCCTGAAGGTACCTGTCCATCTTGAAAGCCGCTACCGTCTCTATCAGGTTCTCCTTCTGGGAGATCCAGTGCAGGCAGGAGCCATCATCTTCCCAGCGGGACTCGAAGGTCACCTGCTGCCGGGGAGGGTTGAGCATATGGTCCACCACGGAAAAATGGGCAGGGATATGCTGGATGGTAAAAGTGCCTACCTGCGGAACGGAGCAGGCCTGCTGTTTGAATAGTACTTCGGTGATGTATTGCTGTAGCATTATGATGGTCTCGTCAATTTGACTGCAAGTTTACACATTTAAAACTTAATGGTGATGCCTCCCACAACATTGAAGCCGTATGACGGATACCCGTACCAGCGTTGATATTTGGAACTGAATATGTTATTCGCGGTTGCCCAGAGGTTGAAATTTTTTCCGATGTTATAGGTAGCGCCCGCATTCAGGTCCTGCACCGATTTGGTTTTACCGAAATCATTGGTATTGTCCAGCCGGTAATAGCTGCCGTTCAGGGTATAAAGATTGGCATTCACATGGAAGTTCTTGCCGAAGGAATACTGGGCAAACAGGTTGGCCTGGAATGGCAGCATGTGCCAGGGTTTTACCTCGGTGGCCTGCTTCGTGAAGTTATACCAGTCCACGCTCACCCGCGCCTGGAACTTCTCCTCCTGGATGTAGCCCACTTCCGCATGTACCTGGAAGGCGCGCAGCTCTTCTTCGTTCCGGGTATAGAATGTTTTGCCGTCTGTTGAATCGTTGACAAAAAGCGGCAGGTTGAACCAGGTTACGGCGGCGAACTTGGTATTGTAACTCAGGTGGCTGCCCAGTGTGCCTTTGATGCCGGTATATTTTTCTTCCCTGCGGGTATTGAGGATATCGCCGTTGTAATTATTGAAAAACGGGTTCTGATTGGCGAGGTTGCGGAAATTGTTCTTTTCGATATAAGAGATCCAGCCGCTGCTGAGTATCAGTTTTTTGCGGATCAGGTGGGATTCGTTCACGATGTCCGGCAGCAGGTAGAACTTGCCGTTGGCCCATGTTGGATTGGCGCCCGCATGCAGCATGAAGCCCGGTTTGGTGATCTCCAGAGCCGGATGTATGGCGGCTACGTTATTGTTGATGGCTTCGCTGTTATCTTCCTTGAATGTGCTCAGGTCCGCAATACCTTCCGCTTTTATCCAGATATCTTCGAACAATTGCTTGCGGATGGGCGCTTTCAGCACAAAAGTATTCTCCAGTCTTTTATAGGCATCACCGAAGATGATGAATTCGGCCTGCGGGTTGAACTGGAAAGCCCAGTCGTTCTGCGGCCTGTTCTTCGCGCCGAATTTGGCGATCACTTCGTTAAAAGCCTGGTTCACATCGGATTTATCGAACTGGTACAGGGTATGATCGTAGCCGTAATAATGTACCTGGTTGCGATTGTAGCCGAGGCTGGCGTTAAATTCCAGCAGGGGGGAATAATAAGTGCCGGAACCGAGCACATTGATGGCCGTATAATCCTGGTTTTCGATATCGCCTTTTGAGGAGGTGTAATTGAAAAAGACGCCGAGATTGTATTTGTCGTTCCGGCCGGTGCCGAACCCTGCCTGCACCAGCGGGGTCTGGTAATTCCCGTACCCTAATTTGATGTAGTTGTTCTGCATCTGGAGGGAAGAGGTGTCCTTACCCAACGCCAGCGGCCGGATGGGAACGGGCTGGTACATGAAATAGAGGTTCAGCGCCGGCACCTGGTAACCCAGCCGCGGACGGCTGGTGTCGATGGCGGGCAGGGAGGCCGTCAGGTTCAGCTTCGCTGCATCCCGGAGCCTGGGTTGGTATTTGGAAATGATATCGATGGTTTCCTGTTTGAGCGTATCCTTCTGGGCAAAGGCAGCATGCTGCAGCAATGCGAAGGAAACAACCAGTCCGGATATATGTTTGATATTCATCTGTTAATATTTAACGCGTATTGATTTGCCTTGTAATTTGTTTCGATGGACCGCTTTCGCCGGTTTATCTTTCTCGCCTGCCATGAAACCTTATGATGGAGTATGCCGTTTATACAGATCATTTGATTTTCGATCCTGCTTTTTCTTCCGCTTCCACCTGCTCCAGTTTGGTTTTGGCTTCGGCTTTCAGTTCGGGGATCGGGCAATTCTCTGCGATGCTCTGGAAAGTAGCTTTGGCATTGAAGTAATCTTTCTGGCGGTGATACACATCACCCAGCAGAATATATGCCTTGGCCGTCCACAGCTCGTATGATGATGTATTCTTGATCACATCGAAACCGGCTTTTTCCGCGGCGGCAAGATCGTTTTTGTCCAGGTAAGCTTTGGCGATATTATACCGCGCTTCCGCTCCGATCTCTGATTTGGTCAGTCCCGTTACGATCTTGTATTCGGCGATGGCTTCATCGTATTGTTGCTTTTCCTGTTGTGCCTTGCCCAGGTAAAAGTGACCGACGATCTGGTCGTCTGTACTGATATTGTTGCCGGAGAGCAGGGTTTCGGCCTGCAGGCGGACCTCTTCCCAGTTTTTCAGCTGGTAGCTGCTTCGCAGCAGGCCGCGGGTGGCATTGAGCGTATTCTCTTTCGTGGTGGACAGGCTTTGCAGCTGCTGGTAGTAGCCCCTGGCTTTCGCGTAGTCTTTAACCTGGTAATAGTTCATATAAGCGGCCTGCAGGGCGGCTCTTTCCGCAAAAGGACTGGCACCCCGGCTCAGCACAGCCTCGTAGGCGGGCAGGGCATTGGCGTAATCCTTACTGTTAAAGAGGCATTCACCTTTATAGAAATTGGCCTGCAAGGCAAACTGCCCTTCCGGGAAACGTTGCAGATAGCTGTCGAACGCAGTTACGGCGCCGGCACAATCACCGTTGCTGAAGCGGGTTTCCGCGGCGGAATAGCTGATGGAATCTTCTGCGGAGGCAGTCACGGTTTTACCGGCTGCTTTCAGGAGCGCTACGTATTCATCGGTTTTGCCCTGATCCACATAAATGGTGCGAATGCTTTGCAGCGCATCATTGGCCTCGGCGGAATTCGGGAATTTCTCCACAACCTGGCGGAAATACTGCATGGCGGTACTGCCCTGGTTGGTATTGAAATAAGCGAGGCCGAGCGTCAGCAGCGCTTTTGGTGCATTGGCGCCATTGGGTTGCTTTTGCAGAACGTTTTTGAGGTAGGGGATCGCTTCACTGAACCGTTCGTCGCTCAGGTAGGTTTCCGCTATCTCCATATCCGCATCATTGTTGAAGTTGGAGTTGGGATATTGTTGTGCCAGCTGTTTCAGCAGGCTCAGTTTTTCGTTGTGTTTGCCCTGGATGCCGTAGATGATGCTTTTCTGGTAAGTGGCATAGTCCGCGCCGGGTTCATTGGCACTGATAATGCGGTCGTACAGGGAAAGGGCTTTCGGGAAATCGCGCAGCATGTAGTAACAGTCTGCCATTCTCAGCAGGGCATCATTGGCGATGCGTCCGGCATTGGGGCCGCTGGTGCGTTGTGCGGCTTCAAAATAGGGCAGGGCAGCGGTGTACTGCTCTTTTTTCAGCAGGCTGTATCCCATGTTGTAACTCGCAGTTTGTGTGTTGGCTTCTCCGGAGATGGGTGTGGCGCCGGAGTTGAAGTAAGCCTGCAGGCTGCCGATGGCTTTATCCGGATTATTCTGGCGCAGCGCGATCTCTGCTTTCCAGAACTGTGCCAGCTGCACGATCCGGGAGTCGTACGGGTTGGTCAGCGATATATCCAGCAGCCGGTCCGCTTCCGCCAGTTGCTGATCGTTGATCAGCTGGGTAGCGCGGCCGTAGGCGACTTTCTGGTAGGCTTTCAGTACCGCCGGGCTTTTTTCAGGCAGCATGTTCAGCAGGGCCATGGCTTCCTTGTAATTATTGGTGTTGGCGAAGAGCTGTACGAGTATTTCGCGCGCTTCTTTGATGTATTCAGACCGTGGATAGGTATCCAGGAAGCCCCGCAGTTCAGAGATGGCTACATCCTGGTAACCCAGTTCAAAGGACAGTTTGCCGTAATTGAAACGGGAGATCTCCTGCTGTTTCGGATTGGAGCTGTTCCTTGCGCTGAAAGCAAAAGCGTTCCTTGCATTGGCTTTCTGCCCTGTGCGCAGGTAACAGTCACCAAGCAGGTACATGGAGTTCTGCCCCAGGGAATCCTTCTCGCTGCTCAGTTGCTTGAAACCGGCAATAGCCTTGTCCAGGTTCGCTGTCTGATAATAGGTGTACGAAAGCTGGTAAACGTCTTCCTTGCGCACTTCTTCCGCGTTCTCATGGTATTCTTCAAGATAGGGGAGCGCTTTCGGGTAATCCTTCCGCTCAAAATAAGCCTGGCCTACCAGCTGCTTCAGTTCTCCTTCATAATACATGTTGCCCTGGCGGATGAGCGGTTCGGCATAGGCGATCAACTGGTCCTGTTTCCCCTGGAAATAATAGATCTCCGCAATATAGTAAGGTACTACGGTACTATATTTCGGTTCTTTCTGCACCCGCTGGAAGCTGCTGAGGGCAGCACTGTACTGTTTGTTGTAGTAGGAGATGAAGCCGTAATAATAATTGGCCGGGATGTAGTATTTGTTCTCGATGTCCTTGATGGAAGCAAAGAGCGGCTGCGCTTTGGCAAAATCCTTGACGTTAAAGTAGCAATAGGCCAGTTCGAATTTCATATCCGCGATCTCTTCATTGGAGAGATTGTCGATGCTCGCAGCTTCGTAATAGGGAATGGCTTCGGACAGTTTGTTGCGGTGGAAATAGAAACGGGCCAGCTGAAAGCTCACCAGCTGCTCCCTGGCGCTGTTGTTGTGCGACTTGATAAATTCAAGCGCCTTCTTTTCCGCATCCGCATTCTGCAGTTTCAGCGCGCACATGGTATAGTAATAGTGCGCATCCGTGTTCACAAGGGAGCGGTTGGTCTCCTGGAAATAACCGATATCATCGATCGTTTGCCTGAACAATTGCATGGATACGGCGTATTTTCCTTCGCGGTACAATTGCTGTGCTTCCTTGAATACCTTGTCAGGCTCCGTGTAAACGCGGGTCTGCTGCGCCTCCGCGGCTGTAGCGCCCGTTAAGCCTGCAAGCAGAAGGAGTACATGCATGGGTGGAAGGGAGAAGTTCTTTCGAGTGAATAGCTTCATGCTTTATGTGTTATTTCCTTGTAATTACTGTTTTAAACGGCACAAGGCCGAAATTATTACGAAAGCAGGCTGCGCTGCATTCCGCTAAAATTGGCAAAGATCGGGATTTACAAACCGGACAAATATAAAAGTTTATCGTCTTTCCCGCGTAGCAGGTTATCTACCTGGTGTGGATAAGCTCCCGGATGTGGATAACTAATTCAATGTGCCCCCGTTGTTTTTGGTAATCCGAATCACGAAATTTGAAATTAATATGCATATATATTAGAATCTATCTAAATTTGACCCGGAATCGCGTTTTCCAAAAAGCAGAGTATTTCACAAGAATCAAACCAATAATCCAACTATGAGCAAACTACTATCTTCCCGCTTTTCGAATGGAGCCGTTCATTTGTCGCAATTGATACTCCGTGTTGTTTTCGGCGGTTTCATCATGACGCATGGCTGGCCGAAGCTGGCCAATTTCTCCGAGTACGTAAAACAGTTTCCGGACCCCATCGGCCTGGGGCAGAACGTAGCGCTGGGGCTGACCATCTTCGCGGAATTTTTCTGCGGGGCATTGGTGACCATGGGCCTGCTGACCCGTTGGGCCACAATCCCCCTCATCATCTGCATGCTGGTGATCATTTTTGTAATACACGCAGCTGATCCGCTGGGTAAAAAGGAAACTGCCTATATGTTCCTCTTTGCTTTCACAGCTATCCTGATCACCGGTCCGGGTAAATACTCGCTGGACGGCGTTATCGGAAAATAAGAGAGCGATCCTCTGCAAAAAAAGGGAATTTGCGGGTAGATGACGGCATGTCCGGCATTTACACCGCAGGTTCCCTTTTTTTTCACTTTTTCTGCAGATGCAGGAATATCCTACATTTACACCGCAAAATCTTTTTACGATGTACAGCACAACGATCGATATACGGGTGAGGTATGGGGAGACGGACCAGATGGGGTATCTCTATTACGGGAACTATGCATTGTACTACGAGGTGGGGCGTACGGACGCCATCCGGCAACTGGGCTTTACTTACCGGGAACTGGAGGAGAAAGGCGTTATCATGCCGGTAGCGGAACTGCAGGTGAAGTACCTCCGCCCTGCCTATTACGATGACGTTATAACGGTGAAGACTATACTGAAAGAGCTTCCCGCAAATCACAAGATACAGTTCCACTCGGAACTGTATAACCAGAAGGGAGAGTTGCTGAATGTGGGTGTGACTACGCTGGCATTCATTGATGCAAAGAACAAAACCAGGATGAACATGCCGGAGGCCCTGCGGGAGAAGCTGGCGCCTTATTTCACGGCAAATCAGCAAGCATAACATGGAAAAGATCTTAGCCAGCATCATCACCATCGGGGATGAGTTGCTGATCGGGCAGACAGTGGATACCAATTCCGCCTGGATGGCGCGGGAGTTGAATCAGGCCGGCATCTGGGTGCAGCGGCGGGTTGCTGTGGGGGACGACCGGAGTGCGATCATTCAGGCGCTGGAAGAAGAAGGCCGGCAATCGCATATCGTACTGATCACCGGTGGCCTGGGGCCAACTGCGGACGATATCACCAAACCGGTGCTTTGCGAATATTTCGGCGGAAAGCTCGTCAGGGACGAGGCTACTTACGCAGCTGTCATGCAGATGTTTGAAAGCCGCGGCTTGCCGGTACTGCAGCGGAATGTAGACCAGGCGCTTGTGCCGGACGTATGCACCGTGCTGCCGAACCGGCGTGGCACCGCGCCCGGCATGTGGTTCGGCAAAGATGAAAAGATCTATGTGTCCATGCCCGGTGTGCCGTTTGAAATGAAGGGACTGATGGAAGAAGAAGTGATCCCGCGTTTGCGGGAACGTTTTGAAACGCCGGCATTGCTGCATCATACGCTGATCACTACCGGCATGGGGGAATCCTTTGTGGCGGAAAGGCTCAGCGGTTTTGAAGCGTTGTTGCCGCCGCATATCAAACTGGCCTACCTGCCGAGCTTCGGGTTGCTGAAACTGCGGCTCACCACCGTGGCGCCGGACAAGATATCCGCCGCGGCGGAGCTGAGCGCGGAGTTCACGAAGATGCGCGACCTGCTGACGGACATCCTGGTCGCTGAAACAGACCAGCCCATGAGCGCGATCCTGGCGGAAAAGCTGATGACGAAGGGACTGACGGTAGGGACAGCCGAAAGCTGTACCGGCGGAAGCATCGCCAGCCAGATCACCGCCCTTGCCGGCAGCTCACAATATTTTTCCGGAAGTGTGGTCAGTTATTCGAATGAAGTGAAAATGAATGTGCTGGGTGTGCAGCCGGCCACATTGGAGCGGTATGGCGCCGTGAGCGAGGAAACGGTACTGGAGATGGCAGCAGGCGCATTAAAGGTGCTGAAAACGGATTGCGTGATGGCTGTTTCCGGTATCATGGGCCCGGGCGGCGGGAGTGAGGAGAAACCTGTCGGCACCGTCTGGATCGCCGCGGGAGGGCCGGGCAGCCTCCGTGCAAAAAAATATCATTTCCGTTACGACCGGGCGCGTAATATTGCCATGACCTGCGTGGCGGCGCAGAATGAGCTGCGGAAATGGCTGGAACGATCAGAATGAACAGGTTACAGAAATGGCCGGAACTATAATTTACCTTATTTTTGACTTTTACAAAAAACAACCACGAATATGGCAATAGTCGAACTGGTGATGCCCAAAATGGGAGAAAGCATTATGGAAGCTACCATCCTGCGCTGGCATAAAAAGCCCGGTGATATGGTAAAGGTGGATGAAACAGTGCTGGAGATCGCAACGGACAAGGTAGATAGTGAAGTGCCTTCTATTGCGGAAGGCGAAATTACGGAGATACTTTACAATGAGAACGATGTGGTGCCCGTAGGTACGGTGATCGCGCGGGTGCGTACGGAAGCTGATGCGGAAGTGGCCGCTTCCCCTGCCGCGCCTCCCGTTTCCGCTGCTCCCGCTCCCAAGTCCGAGACCCGGTTCCAGGCAGTGCCCGCGCCGCGCCCTGAACCCGTTGCCGCCCCCGCATCCGGCGAAGCCAGGTTCTATTCCCCCCTGGTGCTCACCATCGCACAGCAGGAAGGCGTGAGTTTTGCCGAACTGGAAAACATCCCCGGTTCCGGCAATGAAGGCAGGGTGACCAAGAACGATATCCTTGAATACATCGCTGCCCGCACAACAGGCGGCGGCTCCATACAACAGGAACCTGAACGGCAGCAAGCTACCCGGGAAACCCCGCAGGTTCAACAGCCCGCTTCCGGTAATTTGACTACCATTCCTGCTTCCAACAGCTATGGCGGAAACGTGGAGATCATTGAAATGGACCGGATGCGCAAACTGATCGCCAACCATATGGTGCAGAGCAAACAGATCAGTCCGCATGTGACCAGCTTTGCAGAAGCCGATGTCACCAATATGGTGCGCTGGCGGGACAGGGTTAAGAAGGATTTCGAGAAACGCGAAGGGGAGAAGATCACCTTTATGCCGCTGTTCGTGGAAGCCATTGTGAAATGCATCAAGAAATTCCCGCTGGTCAACTGCTCGCTGGATGGGGACAAGATCATCCTGAAAAAGGACATCAACATCGGTATGGCCACCGCATTACCCAGCGGCAACCTCATTGTGCCGGTGATCCGGAATGCGGATATGCTGAACCTGGTAGGGCTCGCCAGACAGGTGAACAACCTGGCCGCCGCCGCCCGGAACAACCGCCTGAAACCGGAAGACACGCAGAACGGTACTTTTACCATCACGAATGTAGGCACTTTCGGGAGCCTTACCGGCACTCCCATCATCAACCAGCCCCAGGTAGCCATCCTGGCGGTAGGCGCCATTAAAAAGCGCCCTGTAGTGGTAGAAACGCCGCAGGGGGACTCCATTGCCATCCGGCATATGATGTACCTGTCCATGTCCTACGATCACCGTATTGTTGATGGATCGCTGGGTTCCACTTTCCTGAGCGCCGTAGCGGAAGAGCTGGAGCATTTTGATCCGGAAAAAGAGTATTGATCACTAAGATGTTATATCATTATAAAGCCCTTCCGGTCATTGCCGTAAGGGCTTTTTGATCTATCGGGCGCCATACTGCAAATAATAAAAAAGGCCCATGGTCCGGCAATGGCTTTAATCGTATCTTCATGGAGTTAGCCGTGCTGCAAATAAAAAAGGCCCCCGTGCACGGAAGCCTTTTTTATGATGTCGAATAGTTTAAGTAGAATTAATAACGACGATCGCGACCACCGCCGCCACCGTAGCCACCACGGCCACCACCGCCTCTGTTTCCACCACCATTATTGGGTTGTTTGGGACGTGCTTCGTTAACCATCAGCTGTTTGCCTTCCACTTCACTACCATTCAGACTCTCCATAGCTTTTGTACCCTCTTCTTCGTTGGGCATTTCAACGAATCCAAAACCACGCGAGCGACCGGTTTCGTGATCTTTGATGATTTTAGCTGAGGTTACTTGACCGAATTCGCTGAAGATTTGGTGGAGGTCTTCATCGTTCAACCTGTAGTGCAGGTTGGCTACGTAGATGTTCATGATAAAAAAGTTAAAAAATGAAAAATAATACTGAAGTTAAGGAATTAACTCAATAAAAAAATAGGTCCCCCTGTTTTTAAGGGTTTCAGCCGATTTTTACATGAATGATAAAACTTATGCAAAGCAATACAGCAAAGGAGCGGAAGGATTATATGATAGGTAAAAAAATGTGAATATACGCCCAAAAATGCCTTAGATATTAGATTTTTTCGTAAATTCAGATAAGGCCTGCACAAATTGGTCAAAAGTTATGAAAGCATTGAGTGACACATGGTTCGCGGAAGGGTACATTGATTTTGAACTGAAGAAATACACCTTGCTCGCCTACCTGAAAGAGATCAATCAGTACTTCAACCGGAACATGTTATATCCGCAGCTTGGAGATGTCATTTTTCACTACAACAATCTCATCGCGTTCAGGGAAAACAAGCAGTATCTGCAGCAACAGTTTCCCAAGCGGCTGACGGCAGTTAACCTGGAGCGCCTGCAGGTTTTGTACGAGCAGATGATCGAGGACAATGAGCTGATGGATGAGTTGGAAAACATCATGCAGTACGCGCTCGGGAAGATGGACCGTACCATCAGGGAGGGAACGGAGATCTATGAATTTGTGGAGGAAAACCTGAACATAGCGCCGGTGGGGCTGATACCGCTGGATGTGCAGGAAGGGTACATGCTGCTGAATGACGGGCATTTCAGCGATACGCTGGTGTATCAATACCGCCTTACCATTTTTGAAAGGCATGACGAAAAATACAGGGGTATCCACACGCAATATATCAGCACTTATTCCCGCAGCCTGGCGCAGACGGACCAGCGTATAAAGACCGATCTGATCCGCCACCGGAAAGAGTTGCCCAACCCGGCGGTGTACACGGTGGAAACAGAATTGAAATTCCCTGTGGCGGAAACGCTGCTGCCAATAGCCAAGCGCTGCCTGGTGAAGTACATCACCGTCAATCGGGCGTGACCGATCCGTGTTTGCCGAAAGTGATGCCAGATGTCAGTCGAGCTTGACTGGCCGGGGGGCTTCATCCCCGAACCGGATATCTACCTCCAACTCAAAGGGCGCGTAGTATTGCGTAATGATCTTCCTGATCTTCTCCTTGCTCTGTTCGATGTACACTTTGTTGTCTTCCAGCTGCGCGCGGGAAGTTTCATAGAGTTTTTTCTGTACATCGGTATAAGTGTCATCGTCCGAGAACATCAGCCAGCCTTTCCTGTTGGCGGTTTCCATTTTATTGAGCCGCAGTTCGTAGCTGAGCAGCTGCGGAGCCGGCAGCCTTACCTGTACTTTTTTCTTGTTCACATTCACCTTGAAGTTCTGTTCATTGACATCCACACCGTACTTGGCAGTGTAGGGAACGGTTACCCAGATGGTGTTTTCGGCAAAGACCTTCTTCAGGTTGTCCGTCCAGTTACCGCTGTTCTCCACGTTACTGCGTTTGATGGATGCGCTGCCCTCCACTTCCAGGCTGGCCAGCTCTGCTATTTCCCGGACGATCAGGCTGTTGGACAGTACCTGTTCGTTCACCGTACGCGATCCTGACCACTGGCCGAGCCAGAAGACGAGGATGATAAACAGTATGATCACAAGCCAGGTAATGATCTTCTTCATCGTTTTGATTTTTTTTGTCCCGATACGATCTTAAAAATACAAAAACGCCGGTGCATTGTGCGATCCGGCGTTTCAAATATTCCATACTCTGTGCGTCTCTTTATGCGTACCGCTGTCTGCGCAGCAGGCGGGTGTACAGTTGCGGTGTGAGGCCTGTCACTTCCATGAACTGGCGTTCCAGGGTATGACGGCTGGTCTTGAAGCGCAATGCCAGTTCAATTACCTGCACCTGGCCGCGTTGTGCGGCAAGATAATCCACCATCTCGTCGATCTGGCGCAGGGATGTATTCTGCTTCGGCAGCAGATTTTCCAGCGCATTGTTCAGAATGCCGGCGATGGTATCCAGGTTGGAGGTCATATGCAGCTGGTTGGCGATGTTCTGCCATTGCATATCCACCTTGGTCAGGTCCCGGAAGTAATTGGTCACGGATTCCATGCTGATGCCCATCAGCCGGTGGCTGGCATATTCATTCAGCTGTACGATCACTGCATTGAGCGGGCCGTTCACACGGGCATTTACCGCGCAGGTGAAAGGGCCGGTCACCGCTGCTTCCGGTAATTCAAAGGAAGCATGATCGTTCGGTTTGAAAGACAGGCTGCCGTTCTGGGTGAATACCAGGTATTGCTTCCCTAAAGTAAAAAGCTTTTTCTGAGCGATCTCTGCAGCGGATGTGATGTTCTGCAGAACGATATACTTTTGCACCAGTGGTTGCAAAATTTCCTTTGGCTTCAGGATATAGGTGTTCATAGGCATTTGTTGCGGTTTATAATTTATCCTTCTCCGCTAAAACTTATGTAAATATACCAAAATTAGTATATGATATATCATTCTAATTAGAAATTTTCTGAATTAGTATGCAAAATATTGAAAATCTTTCAGTTAACAGGAGCATAACAAAGCCGGGCAGCAGAAGCCCAGCTTTGTTGTATAGATGCTTGATAATTAATCAGTTATAAAAATGATTGCTTGATTGTCAACATAGTAGAAAGCGGCTTGTCGTCATCAATCCACATAATCGAAGCCCCAGTTCTTTCCTTTTTCGATAGCCGGTACGCCCTTGCTGAGCCATACCGGTGCCGGCGCTCCTTTCAGGTAGTGATCGAAGAACTGCTGCTGCCGGATCTGGATGTCTTTCCGGTTGGCGCGCTGCATCAGGTTATGCGCATCATTGTTATAATTGAGCATCCATACGGGCTTGCCTAAACGGCGAAGGCCGGTGAACATTTCAATGCTCTGGTACCAGGGTACGGCGCCATCCGCATCATTGTGCATCAGCACCACCGGGGTGGTGACTTTCGGCAGATGGAACAGCGGTGAGTTTTCGATATACAATTCCGGTTTCTCCCAGAGGGTGGCGCCGATGCGGCTTTGCGTATGTTCGTACTGGAATTGCCTGTTCATGCCGCTTTCCCAGCGGATGCCGCCATAGGCGCTGGTCATATTGGCTACCGGTGCGCCGGCCCAGGCTGCCTTGAACAGCGGCGTGGCGGTAATGAGGTAAGCCACCTGGTAGCCGCCCCAGCTCTGGCCCTGGATGGCCATATTGCTGCGGTCGATCCAGGGGTTTTTAGCGAGGGCTTCGGCTCCGCTTACCACATAATCGTATGCGCTTTTGCCGGGGTGGCCGGTTTCATAACGGATGTCCGGCGCCAGTACAACATATCCGCGGCTGACGAAGAAGGTGATGTTCAGGCGGGAAGGGGTGGGTGCGGGCGCCTGATAGGTGTACAGGCCATCCGTGAGCCTTTCATAGAAGTACATCAGCACCGGGTACTTTTTCGCCGGATCGAAATCTTCCGGTTTGTAAAGGATGCCCTGGGTGGTTTTGCCGTTGTAGGTTTCCCAGGTAAACAACTCTGCGGTTCCCCAGTTGTATTCCGCCTGCTGCGGGTTCAGCCGGCTGAGGCGCTCCGCTTTGGCGATGTTTGCGCCGCCAAAGATATCCGGTGATTCATTGAAATTATGCCGCTGGAAGATGTACATCTCCGCGTCTTTTGCTTTTTCCGCGCCCGTGTAGCTGTAAGGCCCCATCACGATCTGTTGCGGTGCTTTTTTATCGTTCAGCTTCAGGGAATAGAAACCTCCGTAACGGGTGGAATCCTGCTGTGCGCTCAGCAGGAGGGTCTGTCGCGGTTTGAGGAAACGTTCCTCCCGGTCCAGCCGCACATTCCGCAGCACGGTTTTCGTCTGCCGGCCGAGGCCTTTTGTGATCATCACCGGGGCTTCCCTGCCGGAGGGATCTACCTGCCAGATGTCGTAACGGTCATTGAGATACACGTAGCGGTCGCCTTCCATCCAGCCGGTATAGCCATAGGGGCGGGGATCGTCGGGCATATCCATTTCTTCGTCCGTCAGCTGCACGGGAATGCTGCTGCTGATATTGCGGGTGTTGCCGGTAGCGGCTTCGTAACTGAACCAGCTCCCCTGCTGCATGTCGAACCACAACACATACCGGCCCTGTGCAGAGATGCTGAACATGCCATCCAGGTCTGCTTTCACCAGTTTGCGTTCCCCCGTTTGCGTGTTCACAAGGTAAGCGGATTTGTTGGTGCTGCCGGTCCATTGCATGGCAATGCGATGGTTGATATCTGTGGTGCCGAGCGCGTACAGCGCGTTCCCTTCGTCTGCGGTGACGAGGTTTTCCAGTTGCTCATCGGCCAGCTGTACCATGCGTTGATCTTTCGGGTAGTACACGGCGGTAAAATTCTTTTTCAGCTCCCTGTCCAGGTTCTTCAGCTGCATGGTTTGCAGGTAATCATCCTTATAATGCCAGATGTCTACTTTCGCTACTTCAAAATCTACGATGGTAGTATCTTTTGGAGCGGGGATGGGGGCGGTGCCGAAGAACAGTTTTTCACCGTTTTTGGAGAAGCGCGGCACGCCGTTGTCCGACACGCTCCAGTTTTTGGGCATGCCGGCAGTGGTGCGGGTAACGGCCATGTGCGCACTGTCCTGCCCGTTCCGGTAGTAATGCAGGGCATGGAATTTTTGCAGCGCCGCGGCACTGTCCCGGCTGCAAAAAAAGGCAAGCTGTGTTCCCTTTTCATCAAAAACGAACTGTACGAAGCTGCCGTGACCACGACTGAGGGTATCCGCCCTGCGCGCTGCCACATCCCACAGCCAGACGCCCGGCTCCGCCAGTGAATCCTTTTTGGGAGGATTGACAACGACCGCTATTTTGTTGCCCGGTTCGCTGAGGGTGTAACTGGCTACGCTGGTAATGGTATCCTCCACGCCGGTGCGCAGGTGGCGTATTACAAGATTTCCGGGGTCGGCACTGCCGGGTTTGCCGTCATCCGCATCGGCGGCGTCAATAATGCGCGGAATGGGTCTTTTCGGCCGGTCTTTTGCCGTATCCGCTTTGGGTTGCGCTATGAGGTACGCCAGCAGCCCGCTGCCTTTTTCGGGCGTTTTGAAGGATTTTACCGCGGGTATCCGGGTGATGTGGAAGCTTTCCAGGTCAATAATGCCCATGGAGTCTTTCGGCATTTCATCGGGTTTCTTTTTTTTGATCCTGCCCTGGCGCACTTCACTGAACAGCGGCTTGATGGTGAATACCACAAAGCGCGCATCCTGTGTGATAACAGGGCTTACGCCGCGCGGGACGGAGATCTCCCTGTCGTTTTTCAGGTTGCGCACCACGAGCGTGGCATCGCCTTCCTGCGGTGTGATGGTGTAAGCCGTCCAATGACCGTTGTCACTAATGGTTTTGACGCCAATGCTTTGCCAGCCGTCATAAACGGTATGGTCCAGCGGTTTCTTCGACTGAGCGGCTGCCATGACCGGCAGCAGGAGGAACAGGGATGCGGCCCGGCGAACAGATCGGATCATAAGCGAGATAATTTTTATTGGTTTAGACCGGCACAAAATAATCAATCCGGGCGGGAAGGGGCATGACTAGTTGATGAGCGGCTCTGGCGGTAGATGCGGACCATTTGGAGGGCCACCGAAAGCAGTATCAGCGCCAGCCCTGCATAGAAGCCGCCTTGCAGAAAGTCGTTTTCCCGGAAGATGACGAAAGCGAGGATGATGCTGTACAGCGGTTCCAGGCTGAAACAGAGATTAACGGTGAAAGGGGATATTTTCCGCAGGGCATTCACCATCAGCATATACATCAGAATGGTGCAGAACCAGGCCAGTATCAGCAGGTAACCGAAGTCCGGCAGCGAAGGCAGGAGAGAGGTCACCGGGAAGGCGTAAAGATAAAAAGGCATGAGGAGCGTCAGCCCCAGGAAACCGATGCCCAGCTCATAAAAAGTGATGTTCACCGCATCATGCATGACCACCAGTTTTTTGTTGAGTACGGTGAACAGCGCGGCGAACATAGCGGAAAAGATACCGAGGATGATGCCGGTGCGGTATTGCGTATCGAAATGAAAGATGAGCAGTATGCCGAAGACCGTCAGCAGGCTCAGCAGCAATTCTGTGCGGTCGAATTTCTTTTTGGTGATGAGCGGGTCAAAGATGGCGGTGAACAGGCTCATCAGGGAAAGGCATACTACGCCGATGGAAACGTTCGCATATTTGATGCTGCCATAAAAGAATATCCAGTGCAGGGCTACGATGAAACCCGTGCCGCCGATCTGCAGGAGGGCTTTTGCCGGGAGCTTTTTCAGCATGCCCTGCCATCTGTACAGGATGTACATCGAAATAACGGTGATCAGCAAACGATACCAGACGAGCATTCCCTCATTCAAGGTGATCAGTTTGCCGAGTATGCCGGTGAACCCGGCCAGGAATACGGAAAGGTGAAGTTGCAGTAACGCCCGTTTCATGAGAACTTAATAGTGAATATCAACAAGAGGACGTTCGGATATCGATCAGTTTGCGGAGGCCTTTCGTTGCTTTTTGCCTCCTGCCAGGCTTTGCCATTGTATCTTCAGCACGCCCAGGATGCCTTCTTTCACGATGCCTTTGCTCATTTTGGAGTAACCTTCTTTACGGTCTATGAATGTGATGGGCACTTCAGCGATCCGGAAGCCCAGCTTCCAGGCAGTGAATTTCATTTCTATCTGGAAGGCATATCCTACGAACTGTATCGCATCCAGATCGATCTTTTCCAGCACATGACGTTTGTAACAGACAAATCCTGCGGTAGCATCTTTTACGGGAATCCAGGTGATCAGCCGCACGTAGATGGAAGCACCGTAGGAAAGCACGGCCCTGTCCCATGGCCAGTTCTCTGTATTGCCGCCGCTCACGTACCGGGAGCCTACGGCAACATCCGCGCCGTCCTGCGCACAGGCGTTATGCAGGCGGATGAGGTCTTTCGGGTTGTGGGAGAAGTCCGCATCCATTTCCGTGATATACTGATATTCCCTTGCCAGCGCCCATTTGAAACCGTGGATATAGGCGGTGCCCAGTCCCAGTTTCCCTTTGCGTTCTTCGAGGAAGAGCTCTCCGGGATGCTTAGCCTGCAGTTCGCGCACGATATCGCCGGTGCCATCCGGGGAACCGTCATCTACAATGAGGATATGGAAACCCTGCTGCAAGGAAAAGACCGCATCAATGATCTGACGGATATTGTCTTTCTCATTGTAAGTGGGTATGATCACTAATTTTTCCAATTAGCTGTGCGTTTTTAGGATGGCGAAAATAGGGAATATCCTGCGCAAAATACCATGTTTTAACCAAACATTATGATTTTTTGAGCATCATACTGTGGTAGATCTCCGATAGTTTTTGTTTGGTGTTGAGCGGAAAATCGGCCTTCATCATCCAGTCGTAGTACTGCGGTTCCGATTTCAGCACATCCCTTACTGCGCGGCCTTTGTATTTGCCGAAGTTGAACATTTCCACACCATTCTGCATGATGATGCGGCGGGCAAAATCCACATAATCGTCTTCTTTGGTGAAGGTGGCCAGGGCATCTACGTCGGGTTTCAGCAAGGTTTCATAACGGGTCAGCTGGGCTTCCAGTATCTCGAAGGTAGCCATGGCATCCGCTTCGGCGCTATGTGCATTAACGAGGTCCTTATCGCAATAGAATTTGTAAGCCGCGCCGAGCGTACGTTTTTCCATCAGGTGGAAGATCTTTTGCACATCAACGAAGCGGCGGCTGTCCACTTCAAAGGTCTGGCCGGCGCGGAGGAATTCTTCCACCAGCATGGGGATATCGAAGCGATTGGAGTTGTAGCCGGCAATATCGCATTGTTCCATGAACTGTTTCAGCTCGTTGGAGACCTGTTTGAAGAGGGGCTGGTCTTTCACATCATCATCGGTGATGCCATGAATGGCGGTGGTAGCAGCGGGAATGGGTATGCCGGGATTGATGCGTTTCACCTTTGTCTGCACGGAACGGTCCGGCATTACCTTGATGATTGCAATTTCAATGATGCGATCTGTCGCCACATTGGTGCCGGTCGTTTCCAGATCAATAAAAGCCAATGGGCGTGTAAGTTGTAATGCAGACATGTTAAATGATTTCTATACCGATAAATATTTTTTCAGACCACCGAAATCCAGCCCTTCGTAATCGCCGGAGCTCATCATCAGGAGGTTGGTATTGTGGAGATCCTGTTTATCCAGGAACTGTTCGAGTTTTTTCTTTTCCGTCAGCACCGTCAGATCTTTCCGGGCGAAGCCTTCCCTGATCACTTCGGGCTCAAGGTAAGGCATACGTTTGATCTCCAGGGCATGGCCGCTGTAGAAAACGGCCGCCACATCGGCGGGATCGAGTGCGCCGGCGTATTGCACCATAAAACCGGCATTCAGGCTGCTGTAGGTATGCAGTTCCAGTACGGCAATCAGCTTCCGGTCCGGATACTGGTTCCTCAGCGCCTGTATGGTAGCTTTCACTTTGGACGGAGCATGGGCAAAATCGCGGTATATGGCTGTTTGTTCGTTCCTGGCCACCAGTTCCATTCTTTTGGCGGCGCCCTTAAAGGTAGCTATTGCTGCCAGAAAATCGATGTCACCGATGCCCAGCGTGCGGCAAACATGCAGCGCGGCATGGATGTTCAGCAGGTTATGCGCTCCGAAGACCATCAGGTCTGTGGAGGCATTGCCGAAGCGAACGCGGGTATGGCCGTTGATGATGGTATGTTCCGGCACTTCATAGGGAATGCAGTCCAGGTGGCCCGCCTCTTTGGCCACTAGGTCCCGGAGGGCCGTATCTGTATGGTTGTAGATCAGCTTGCCGCCCGGTTCCATGGTACGGATAAAAATGGCAAACTGTTCCAGGTAATTCTCAAAAGTGGGGAATACGTTGATGTGGTCCCAGGCGATGCCGCTCAGTACGGCGATCTGCGGATGCAGAAAGTGGAATTTGGGCCTTTTTTCCAGTACGGAGGCCGGATATTCATCCGCTTCACATACAATGAGCGGGGCATCGGTGACGTTTACGGACTGTGCAAAGCCTTCCAGCCGGGCGCCCACCAGGTAATCGAACCGGCGGTGGCATTGCTGCAGAACGTGCATGATCATGGCGGTAATGGTTGTTTTACCGTGGCTTCCTCCGATAGCGACGCGGGTTTTATCCCGGCTTTCCTGGTAGATATATTCCGGGAAGGAGTAGATCCTGAGGCCGAGGGATTGGGCTTGCTGCAGTTCCGGATTGTCTGCCCGGGCATGCATGCCCAGGATCACAGCATCGAGGTCAGGCGTGATGCGCGCGGGGTCCCAGCCCATATCCGCCGGCAAAACACCCGCTGCCGCGAGGTTGGAGCGGGCGGGCTCGAATATCTCGTCATCACTGCCGCTGACCGTATAACCCTTGTTCCTGAGGGCGATGGCCAGCTGGTGCATGACACTGCCGCCTATCGCTATAAAATGTACCTTTGCCATGGATTTTTATGCCCGGTGCTTTAACTTAGCTGTAATAACAGCCGGTTAACAACACATAGAGTTGTTTTTTTTAATATAAATTATATATTTGCAAAATAACATTACAAATTACGAATCACCAATAATCCAAGCCTATGAAATTTCGTTTATTCACTAAAATGCCGTTTATGAGATCAGGATACCGTACGATCGGTGCTATTTGCCTGATGGTAGCATTGGCTGCCATGTTTACTTCCTGTGCATCCCAGAAGCTGGGCTGTCCGATGAAGATCACCAAGGTACAATATGAAAAAGATAAAAACTGCTAGTTAATGACGTGGATTGATCTGGAAAGTGAAGCGCAATTGAAGTTGATACAGTCCCGTTCGTTTGATCATCCGGTAGTGATCTTCAAGCACAGTACCCGTTGCGGGACCAGCAGTATGGTAAAGTCCAGGCTGGACCGTTCCGCATTACCGGAGGGATATGAATTTTATTATCTCGACCTGATCCGTTACCGGTCAGTCAGCAACCAGGTAGCCGAGCTGTTTGAAGTGGAGCATGCATCGCCGCAGGTGCTGTTGATCCGTAACGGTGAATGTGTGTATGACGAGAGCCATATGGCTATCAGGATGGAGGAGCTGGTGGAGCAGCAGTAATTGTTAAAATATTGGGAACCGGGCGGGAGCCTGGTTTTTTTTGCATCATGGTTTCGGTATTGTTAATGTGATCATTACGGTATCCGAAACCATCTTTTTTTGTATAGGAGGCGGGTGCATCTGACGTATGGTATTTTGGTAATCAGCCGGTTGTTGGTTAATCCGTTAAATTTTTATGTAGCCTTATTGAGCCGGAAGATTAAAAATAGCTGCATGGAGCGGAATATATCCGGTTGGTCCCCATGCAGCCGGTTGCTGTTTATTTATCCAGCAGTTCTGTTATCATCAGTTCCAATGTCCGCTCATTATGTTCATCCGTCCGGAAGTTGGAGAAAATAATGTTCCCGTTCCGGTCTATCAGGTAGTTGGTGGGTGCGCCGCGGGCAGTGAGGTTGCCGCGTTTTTCCGGTTCATCGCGTACGGGCACGAAGGAATAGCCGCTTTGCTGCATGAAGGGCACTACATACGGGTCTTGCTCATGTACGATATTTATACCGATGTATGCCAGCTGGTCTTTGCTGAATTTCCGCACTACATGCTCGAAGTGCGGGAACTCGCCGCGGCAGGGGCCGCAGCCGGGAAACCAGTAAGTGACCAGCACCACTTTCCCTTTGAGATCGGGCAGTGAAGTTTTGCCGGAGGTCAGGTAATTATCCAGTGAAAAAGCGGTAGCGGGTTTGCCTGCGGACCTTCGCTTTTCCCATACATCAGCCTGAATGGCTGCATTGTCTTTCCCATTCCGGGCGGCGTAAACCAGCATATCCGCATACACATCATCGGTAGGCTCAACGGCATATTGTACCAGCAGGCTATCATATGCGGCTGCAGGCTGACCGGCCGCTGCTGCGGCTTTTGCTTTTTCTTTCAGCAATACGGTCTTTGACGCGGAATACCGGAGGGAAGGAGCGGTGTTTAACGTTTTCAGGGCTTCAGCGTATTTGCCGCTGGCAGAAAGCTTCCGGCCTTCCAGCAAAGCTGCGGCGATCTGCCGGCGTTGCTGCCAGCCCTTGATATCACGGAGAGAGTCGAGCTTTAACATGTCATCCGCCAGCGACCGGGCTTTTACAGGATCCCGTTCGATGAGAAATTCATAATAACCGGTCATGGTGCCTGCCGTCCAGCTGGATTTTGCAGGATCGAATTTTTTACGGGCCAGTTCGTACACGCTGGTTTTTACGACAGGATCTTTAGATCGATGAGCCAGCCAGTAAAGGGCCTGTGCGCCTCTTTCGGAACCGGGGAACCTGTCCGGCATGGACAGCATCAGATCATGATGCTTTGCGGAGTCCACATGTTCGAATGAGCTGGCATAATAGAATGCGTGATCCGGACTGGAGGGGTCTGCTTCTGTGGCCTTTTTCAGATAGCTGCGTCCTCCTTCGAAGTCGCCCCACCTTTCAGCATCTATCCACAGCATCTGCCAGGCCTTTCCGTTCTTAGGGTCCAACTCCACCGTTTTCAGCAGGTAGTCTTTGGCAGCCGGCAGTTCATGGCTATATAACGCTTCGGCATAGGAAAACGGGATCTCCACCATCTTCGGATGCGCTTTGATCCACTGGTCATATTGCTGCTTTACTTCCGGTTGATCCGCTCCGGCTGCCTTCAGGTAGGCTTTGTGCGCTTCGGTATTCCGCAGATCTTTCGCAACAGCTGCTTTCAGTTCCCTGATCTCTTCAGGAGTGGCTTTGGGCGCATTGGCCGGTGACTGGGCATTTGTGGCGGCATGAAGTCCGCATATGACGAATAATACTAAAATTATGCTACGCATGGAATGGGTTTTATTTGAATGAACAATGAAGCGGTCTTCCCGATGCCGGTATGATGCACCCGCACCGGGAGCGCTTTGAATGTTGATGGTCAGTAGGTGTTTTGCGTGATCTCGTCATTGCTGGCGATCATTTCTGTTCTGGGAACAGGTGCGGCAAAACGCCTCGAATTTTTAGGCAGGGTATATGTTTTCACGGGTTCCGAACTTTGCACGGCGGAGAAGTTGTACGGGTAGAAGTCACGGCTCAGCTCCACATCATCGGCCGGGTAATCATTGTTGTTGAACCTGCGGATATCTGTCCAGCGTTGCGTAAAGGGCAATTCGCGCCTTCTTTCCTGCAATACTTTGGCAATGGCATCGTCCATATTTGCTGCAGCAAGGTCTACCCAGGGACCGGCCTCCATGCGTTTTGCGCGCAACTGGTTCAGCACGGTCATGGCTTCGCCGGGTTTGTTCGTGCGGGCGAGGCATTCTGCTTTGACGAGCAGCATCTCCGCAACGGTCGGGCCGGAAGGCAGGCGGTCTTTATAAAAGAAAACATACCCCGGATAATCGTACGCCGGTTTGGTCATGCCGCGATCATAGGAATAGCCCTCTACCATATGATAGCGGTAACGGAGATCGTGATCCTTGTCATACAGGTCCAGCAGCGCCTGGCTGGGGATGTACCACCAGGATTCATGGCTCAGCATCCGGTAATAGAGAAACTCCTTCCAGCCGATCATATCCGTCTGGTCAGACTGGTTATCGTGCGTATAAGGGTATTCCAGCGTTACGGTCTGCGACTCCGGTGTGCCGGCATTGATGGTGATATTGGCGGGCCTTCCGTAGCGCATTTCCGTATTGTAGTCCACCAGGGTGCTGTATTCACCCAGCGAGGCATTAGCATGTTTCAGCGCTTCTGCATAGTTGTTGCGGGTGAGATAATACCTTGCGGCAAAAGCGTTCACGCCGGCCTTGCTGGCGCGCCAATGCCGCGGGCGGCCATCCTGCATGAGCGGTTGTGTGGTTTTCAGCGCTTCGGCAAGATCTGCTTCTATGAGGTTGTAAACCGTTTCCAGCGGCTGCCGTGCGAGCGGTTCCTCAAAGCTGGTGCTGACCTTTATGGGCAGCCCGGCTTCTGTTTTATTGGCGTCCGTATAGGGGAGGCAATAAGTGCAGGCCAGTTGGAAATAGCTGTAGGCGCGAACAAAATGTGCATCTGCTTTCACGATAGCTTTTTCTTCCGCTGTGCCGGAAACTGTTTCCAGCAGGCTCAATGCCATATTCGCGGTGAAGATCTTGCGGTATTCACCGCTCCAGAATCCTTCCCGTGTATCGTCCGGCAGATAGTCCTTATCCCAGGTGGCAAATTCCACCGCAGCCAGGGTAAATGTGCCGGGCCGCGCATTGTAGAGATCAACGGTCAGGCCGTAATCATCAGTGCTGTGGATAGCGGTACGGTTGCCTTCGTTGTAGAAGGAGATGAAGTTATTCAGCAAAGCATCCAGCTGGGATACGGTGGTTACCTCCAGTGAGGAGGTCTTGTTCGGACGTTCATCCAGGAATTTGTCGCAGGAAGAAAGGCCCAGCGCGAGCAGTAAAACGGAGGATTTGAATATATCGCTGTAATTGATCGTCATGAGTCTGATTTTAAAGTTTCGAAGTTCGTCCTGATGGCTTTCAGGCAGATTTTCCTGGCTTACAGGCTGCATTTAAGGCCAAGCGTTATGGTCGGCTGAGGATTCATGGTGCCCAGCGGATACTCCGGATCTTCTTTTGCTTTGTTGGCGTAGATGGTGAACAGATTGTTCCCTTGTGCGAATACCTGTACATTATCCAGCCGGAGCGTGGACAAGGTGCGTTTGTTCACATTGTAGGTAAGGTTCACCTCCTGCATGCGGATGTGGGAGGCGTCTTCTACCAGGTAGCTCAGGTACTGGTGGAACCTGTCCCAGAAATAATAGCGGTCTTCGATATCATTCAGGGGCAGGGGAACGATCCTGGAAGGATCGCCGTTCGCCACTTCCGAATACTTCGCATTGGGCAACAGGCGGCTATACCACAGCGGCGGATAGTTGAAGCCCATGCGCTGGAAGACATGACCGAATTTGCCGGTGATGATGAAGGAGAGATCGAAATCGTATATGCGGAAAGTGTTCATGAAGCCCAGTGTGTACGGCGCCACAGTGGTGCCCATGTTCAGCAGGTAGTCCCGTCCGTCGCCGGGCGTCCATGCGCCGAAATTATACAAGGCGCCTTTTTCTCCCTTTACGACAGGCTGGTTGTCCTGTATGCCGGCATATTCAAAACGCCAGAGCGCGTCGGCATTTTCCCCTTCCACATAGGCGCCGGTACCGCCATTGAACAGGCTGTAAGCGGAATAGGTGGCCACGAACAGTTTTTCTATCCTGTTCCTGTTATAGGAAAAGTTCAGATTGCCCTGCCAGGAGATCCTTTCCGCGATACGCTGGCTTGTTCCCAACTCTATTTCAATACCCCTGTTGCTGATCTCGGCATTGTTCAGCTTCTGGGAAGTGGTGCCGTTCACAGCGGGAATGGAGAGTTGCGCGATCTGATCCCTGCCGTATTTGCTATACACATCGATCTTGCCGAACAGCTTGTTGGAAAACAGGCTGTAGTCCACACCGGCGTTCCAGGTGGCTGTTTTTTCCCAGCGGAGGGTAGGATTGCCATAGCTGGCTATCGTGGCCGTGTAATCGTTCGTATAGATGTTTGGTGTGGGATTGGCGGATATCAGCGGTTTGAAGGAGGTGGAACGGTCTTCGTTGCCATTGAAGCCGTAAGTGAGGCGCATATTCAGCCGGTTGAGCCAGCTGGCATGACTGAGAAAATCTTCTTTGTGCATCTGCCAGGCCAGGCCGGCGGACCAGAAAGGAGAATAGCGGTATTTCGGATCGTCTGCAATGATATTGGAGGCGTCCGTACGGAAGCTGCCGGATACCGTGTACTTGCTCAGGTAAGTATAGGCCAGGTTGGCGAAGGACGAGAAGTAACGGTTCGTGCTGTAGCTGAAAGTGTTGGAGTACGGGAATGTTATATTGCTGCCCAGCCAGTTCTGAATCGTTCTGAAAGTACCGCCGGGGCCGTTGGGGAACGTGCCGGAAGTAAGCGTTTCATCGTTGTATCCGTAGGTGAGCGGATTGCCGAACCCTTCGGATACCTGGTTGGCGATCTCCACACCGGCGATGAAGTTGACCTCATGGTCCCTGCCCAGCAGGTTATTGTAACTGACAGAATTCCGGATGTTGTAAGATTGGGAGCGGCTTCTGTATTGTGACAGGATGCCTCCTTTCGGGAGGTTGGGCGTCATCACATCGGTCGCCTGGTCCCAGGATGTGGCGATGTTGACGCGATTCCTGACATAAAAGGTGTTTTCGTTGTTATGCTGCCTGTCCCATGCATTGTGCAGTTCATATTGCAGCTTGCTGTCGAACGTAAGACCTTTCATCAGCTTCAGGGTGATGCCGGCCTGGAGCCGGGCATGCAACTGCGTGTTCGTCCGGTCACGGTTCCGGATCTCCTGCACAGGATTATAGGTCCAGTCCGCATACGGGAACAGCTCGGTGGGCACGAACCTGTCGATGATCGGGTAGTAATACTGATGGATATTGGTCAGGGAGCCATCTTCATGCTGCAGCATTTCATATGGAGCCAGCCCTTGAATATCGGCCAGTGATACACCGTTGCTTTTTTCCTTGTTATAATGCACCATGCCGCCTATGTGAAGGTCCAGCCACTTCGTGATGTTGGAAGTGGAGCGGAAGTTGAGGAGGTATTTCTGGTAACCGCTTTCCTTAAAGTTGGACTGGTTGTTCTCAAAGAGCATGGAGAGCATATTGGTCATTCTGCCGGTGGAGCCCGAGAGGCTCAGGTTGTATTGTTGTGTGGCGGGATTGGCCAGCAACAGGTCCCTGATCTGCTGTTTGTTGCTTTGGGTCGCCAACCTGGCGATGATGGCTTCTCTTTCCGCCGCGGTGATGAATCCCAGGGTTTCCTCGCTGAGCGCGATGGTGGCTTCGGACCATGCGAAACTGTACCCGCCGGCAAGTGAACCGGGATTGACACGGGCGCTCCATTTGTTGAAAGCGCGTTGCTCGTAATCTACTGTTTCCGCGGATGAAGCGAGGGGATTGACATAATCCAGGTCAAACTTGCCGCCCATTTTGGTAAAAGCGGAAAATTCCACCTTCAGCGGCGTGTTCCTGCGGCCCTTTTTGGTCACCACCACAATCACGCCATTGGCGGAGCGGGCGCCCCAGATAGATGCGGCGGCAGCGTCTTTCAATACCGTTACGCTTTCCACATCATTCGGATTGATGGTATTGAAATCACCCTGGATGGGGAAGCCGTCCACAACCACCAGTGGCCTGGCGGTAGCGTAAAGGCTGGTCTTGCCGCGGATCTCGAAAGTAGGGTTCCCGTCCACATCCAGCGTTGCCTGTACACCGGCAGTGGTGCCGATAATGCGGCTGGCAATGTTGGTGGTCGGGCGTGCCAGCTGTTCTTTGTCGATATACCCGAAAGAGCCCGTTGCGCGTTCCTTGTTGAATTGCTGGAAACCGGTGTTCACAACGGTAACGGTGCTCAGTTGCCGTGCGCCCTTCATCACCACTTCGATCGTTTTCCTGCCTTTCAGGGGAATGACCTGTGTTTCGAGGCCAACATAGCTGAATACGAGCTCGGCATTTTCATCAGGCACATCCAGCGAAAAGAACCCGTCTGCTGCGGTAAATGTGCCTCCGCTGGATCCTTTGATGGTGACGCTGACCCCTTCGAGCGGCTCGCCGTTCGCGTCCGTCACTTTACCGCCGATGCGAACGACCTGGCGGATACTGTTGCGATCCGCCACCACGATCATGTCGTTCTCCAGCATCCTGAAATCAAGATTGGAATGGTCCAGCGCATGACTGAGCACTTCGGATACAGCGGTGTTCTGTACATCGATACTGACCTTGATGTTTTCGGGGATGACATCATTGCTGAACACAAAACGGTAAGCCGTTTTCTTTTCTATAGCATTGAAAAGATGTTGGATAGAGACGCTCTTCAGCTTAAGCGAAACTTTTGTGTCCTGCGAATAGATCTCGGCGCTGACGTGCAGACAGGCGAACGCTGTCAGAAAAACGGTCAGTTTCATAAACATAAGTACTTTGATGAATCCCACAGGGAATCCCTTTCCCCAGCCTGGAAGTTGGTTTTTTTGCATACTTTCGTACAGGTTTTAAGTTAATAAAAGGGAACAGGCGCAGGTGTCAAACAGTTCCTGTTTCCAAACTTGGAATTGAGGGGGAATGTGTCACCATTCCCTCTTTTTTATGTTCACGTCTGATGTATGATGCAGGAATGTGTCACCATTCCTTTTCATGCATGATCATTGATCCAGTACCAGGCTGTGGCCGTTCTCAAACCGGAAGCTGAAGTCCCTGGATAATTGCAGCACTTCCAGTACACGCTGAAGGTTCTCTTTGTCAAAATTCCCGGTGAACCGGTATTGTTTCATGTTTTCAGATTCGAACCTGATCTTTACATCGTACCAGCGTTCCAGTCTCCTGGCGATTTCTCCGAAAGGCTCATTGACAAATATCAGGCGGTTGTCGATCCATGACAGTTCAACTGCCGTGCTGTCCAGCGGAATGTGTGTGAGAGAAGCAATGGAGTAGTTTTTGGCTGGTTCGGACACCCTATCATCAGGTGCCGGTTTGATTTGCTGTTTGGTTGTTTGTTGCAGCGGCACCACTACCTTTTCATTGGGATGCAGCAGCAGTTCGTGTGCGCCGGATCTCAGGGAAACTTTTACAAGCCCTCTGACCAGGGATGTTTCATTGGTTTCGTCGTTTTTATAGGCTTTTACATTAAATGCTGTTCCCAGTACGGTGATGTCCATTGCGCTGGTATGGATCACAAAAGGCATGGAGGCATGCTGTGCCACATCAAAAAAAGCTTCCCCTTCCAGTGTCAGCGAGCGTTTTGCGGTATTGAAACTGTCTTCAAGGAACAGAGTGCTTCCCGCGTTGAGCATGACCTTGGTGCCGTCCGGCAGCTGGAATGATTTTCTTTCACCGGCTTTGCTGGTATAGGCCAGCCGGGATTCTTCCGGTGCTCCTTCCGCGCCGGGCTGCTCGTCCCGCTGTATCCAGAGCGTGGTCATGATAATACCGAGCACTGCGGCAACGGCCAATGCATACCAGCCCCAGCCGTTCTTCGGGTGTACGATCCTGGCGGGAGGTATTTGCTTTCCGGGGCGAATGCCCCGGGCCTCCAGGGCTTCGCTGAACTGCCGGTGATGCGATTGGAAAACGGCTTCGTTCAAGCCCCCGTTCAATTGCAGGTATAACGTTTTGGCAATGCTGACCAGCTCGCTTTTTTCCGGATGCTCCTTTAGCCATTGCTCCCAGAACCTTGTTGCTGCGGGATTGGTACCGGAGCAATATTGCTGGAAAGATTCATCCATGATCAGATCTTCTGCCTTGAAACGCAGGTAATTCATTCCCTTTTTTATTATAGAGGGCGCGATCCGGTACTTTTACTATGAAAAAATGATCTTTTTTTAATGGAAGAGAAAATAAATGCCCATAACGATCAGCGTAGGGGTGGGGATGACCAGTCCTGTTGACTGTTCATGCCCTTTCAGCTCGTTCTTGAGCTGTTTGAGGGCATCATGGATGATGTTGTAAGCGGTACGCCTGGTGATACCGCAGGTTTGTGCAATGTGATCGTAATCCAGGTTCTCGAAGAACTTCATACGGAGCAGCTGTTGCTGCCTTTGGGTGAGGAGCCGGAATGCCGCGGCAAAACGCCGGGTAAATTCATCATTTCCCTCGGCAATGGTCAGGTAAGTTTCATAGGGCACTTCGCCCGGTTCTTCCTGCAACAGCCGGAGATGACTGTCGTTCCGCCTTTTGTCTGAACGGATCTCCTGCAATATCCGCCGGTGCAGACAGGTGATCAGGTATGCCCGTACGTTCGAGACGTCCGGCAGCGTGCTCCTTTTGTCCCATAGTTCGAGTAAAACGTTAATGAAGCAGTCATTTGCCAGGTCCCGGTCACCCGTCATTTTTACACCATAATTGATGAGCCCCACATAATGCAGCTGATATAAAGCTGACAGTGCATCCGTATTGCCTTTTTGCAGTTGGCGCCAGTATTCCTGCGTGTACAAATTCTCACCCATGCCTGATGATTGGTTGATAAAAAAAGGATCTTTGGGGCAGATGAAACTCAATAAAGATTGCTTCAAGTTACTGCGAAAATTTGTAAAAGTGAAGAGAAGGCCCGGCCTATTTATCTTGTTGCTGTCCGGAGGGCGCTTTCGGGATAGGCTGCAAAGGCTTTCCCCCGGCTGTCTTCCGGGTACTTTTGGCCCCGGCCCCGAAACAGGCATGCTTTTTGACTTCTTCCGGTAGATTCACTCATCTGTAATACCCTTTATATGAAGATCATCTACATTTTTTCCGCTATGCTGTCCTTTGGCATGCTGTTCTCTTCCTGCAAAAAAGAAGAAGTGGTCATTCCCAATAGAACCATTTTTGTGGATGTAACGCCTGATATGTGGGAACTGGTGCCGGCCAGCAATACTTACCAGGTGGCGATCGATATGCCTGAGCTGGATAATTATACCAGTGATGCCAACAGCGTGCAGGTAGACCTTTCCTTTAATGACGGCGCTTCATATGAAGCCCTGCCCCAGGTGTACGGAGGGGTGACCTACCTGTATTCCTACGGCCCGGGAACGCTTTACCTGGATGTGCAGACGGCGGACGGCGTGGAGCCTGTGAGACTGAATTCTACTATCCTGGTGAAGATCGTGCTGATCGCCTCGCAATATTGACAAACACAACCTGATATTATACAAGCGGCCGCATCAAAATTTTGATGCGGCCGCTTGTGTTTTTATCAAAAGAAAGTTCATGCAGGCAGTTCCTCTTACAGATATCTTTCGCTGACCGGCAGGGGTTAGCGGGCATACCTTACCTGGCAATTGTCACAATAAAAGGTCCGCCTGTTGGTTTTGCCCATGTGTGCTTTTTCCAACGGGATGTGGCAGCGGGGGCAGGTTTTCTTCGTATGTGCCTGCCAGTGTTTTTTGAGTACGCCCGCTTTTTTCCAGTGCAGGAAATCAAAGCTGTATCGTACCGCTTCGCGCACCAGTTCTTTCCGCTTTTTGAGCGGCAAGGCGCCCGTCGTGCTGGCGGGGTGTATCCGGATGCGGAAGAGCACTTCATTCTTGATGATATTCCCGACCCCTGAAAATATCTGCTGGTCCAGCAAGGCGTCACAAACCAGCATATCCGGCGCCTGTTTGAGTTTGTTCAGCGCTTTGGCGGCATCCCATGCGGGGTTCATAACATCAGTGGTCCAGTCATAGATATCATCCAGCGGCTCGTCAATGATCCGGATAGCGGAAGCGTAGAAGTTCACTTCGCCGTTGGTGAACCGGAGCTGCAGGCCGGGTACGGTTTTCTTGCGCTCGTTGATCAGACAGGAGCCGAACAGCATAAAATGTATCCTGACTGTGAACCTGGGGAAACAGATGAGGAAATGTTTGCCCCAGGTCTTGAAGGTCACCACCGTCTTGTTGCTGATCTTCGCGAAGTCAATATTAGCCTGTCCGGTTGCGGACAGTACTTTCTTACCGGCGAATGGCGCCAGTTCTTCTTTCAGGATGAGGATG
Source organism: Chitinophaga sp. XS-30 (assembly GCF_008086345.1). Classification (NCBI taxonomy): domain Bacteria; kingdom Pseudomonadati; phylum Bacteroidota; class Chitinophagia; order Chitinophagales; family Chitinophagaceae; genus Chitinophaga; species Chitinophaga sp. XS-30. Next base: position 2,601,962 of record NZ_CP043006.1, read on the forward strand.
GAAGGTCCTTCGGGCATATCGTATAACCTTCAAATGACGGGCCATTTTACAACAGGAACCAGGAAAGGGCATATACCATGACCAGGGTGGTCAGCCCCATGAGCAGGGTAGATACCACAAATACCCGCAGCATTGGCTGCATCTCCAGTCCGGAGAATTTGCTGATCACCCAGAAGTAGGAATCGTTGGCGTGGGAGACCGTCATGGAACCGCCGCCCAGCGCCAGCATGCACAACAGCCTGCCCATATCGCTATCCAGCCCAAGGGCCGGCAATAGCGGGAATACGATGGACGCGGCGGTAATCACGGCCACAGAGGAAGAGCCTTGTGCCGTTTTCAGCAATGCGGCCAGCAGAAAGGGAAAGATCACGCCCAGGTTGCCCAGATGGATGGCATCATTTACATGCGACCCGATATTGGTGGTAGCCAGCACCGCGCCGAATGCGCCGCCTGCGCCGATGATCACGAGGATGCTGCCGGCTTTTTCAGCGGCTTCCGCTACCAGCCTGCTCATGGTTGCTGTACGGAAAGAACGGATGGACAGCAGTACGCCGATGAACAAGGCGATCACCGGATCACCCAGCACATGGAAGATCTCCAGTCCCCTCAGCATATTGCCGAAGGTGCCAAGGCCGATCAGCACGATCGGCACCAGTATGGGCAGAAATGCCCTCCACACCGGAATGTCCGGTATATCGATATCTTCCGTTTCCGCTTCCTCCACCTCCTTTACCGGGATCTTTTTGCCCATGAACGATGCCCACCAGCAGCCTGCGATCACGGCCGGAATGGCCACGAGGCCACCGGTAAGGATCAGCCGGCCGATATCCACACCAATGATCCCCGCCGCAGCCGTTGCGCCGGGATGCGGCGGCACCAGGCAATGCACGGCATACAGACCCGAGGCCAGGGATACGGACATCACCAGGATGGAAGCCCCGCTGCGGCGGGCAACCGACTTGTTCAACCCGCTCAGCACAATATATCCGGAATCGCAGAATATAGGCAGGCCAACAATGAAGCCCGTGATGCCCATAGCAGCAGTGACATTCTTTTCTCCTACAAACCTCAATATCGCTGCGGCCATTACCCGCGTAGCGCCGGTATGCTCGAGGATCACGCCAAGCGTGGTACCGAGCATGATCACGAATCCAAGGCTTTTCAGGATACTCCCGAACCCCTCTTTCATAGCGGTGATGATATCCGCAAAAGGAAGCTGAACACCCAATCCCACCACAAAACAGGCCAGGAACAATGCGAAGAAGGCATGTACGCGGAATTTAACGGTCAGCAGAACGATCAGGCCAATGCCCGCTGCCAGCGAAAGCAGCACCTGTAGGAATGCAGTGCTCATACGAATGGTTTATCCGCACAATATAATATTCCTGCATCGGAATGTATAAGCTGATTTTGATGCAGCAGAGCGGTGGTTACCTGCTTCCCTGTGAACGGGCCCTGTTTCATGGAAGCGACAGCAGCTTGTTCCGCACCAGCAGACAGGCGCCGATAATGCCGGCCCTTTCCCCGAGACGGGAGAGGATCAGCTGGGTATCGTTGTTAACAAGACTTAAAGAGTATTTATTGATGGCGCTTTTTACCGGCAGGCGGATGTAATCGGCCGTAGTGGAAATACTGCCGCCGAGGACCACCAGCTCCGGGTTAAAGAGGTTGATGAGCATGGCAATGCCCTTGCCGAGTTTTTCCCCCACTTCCGCGATCAGTTCTATGGCCAGCATATCATCGTTGTTGGCCGCATGAATGATATCCGTCAGCGTTACCTGTTCCGGCTGTTTGTGTTTGCGCATGACTGCGGAAGAAAACCCTTCTCTCAGCTTTTCCTGGAATTTGCGCAGCAGCGCCTGCCCGGAGGCTTCCGTTTCCAGGCAACCCTTTTTGCCGCAATGGCAGATCAGCTCGTTGTTGAAGAAAGGGATATGCCCGAACTCACCCGCGAAACCGGACTTGCCATAATATAATTGTCCGTTGATAAGGATGCCCAAACCGATACCATGATCATGATTGACGAACAGCACATTCTTTTCGTTGTTGACGGTGCCGCTGCTGAACTCGCCGTAGGCCATGGCACGGGAATCGTTCTCCAGGAAAGTGCGGATGCCGATGCGGGCTTCGATCACCTTGCTCAGCGGCTCTTCATCGAAATGGAAAAAGCTGTAGCTGTATCCCGTAGCATAGTTGATACGGCCGGAGAGGTTCACGCCCGCCCCGAGTATCTTCTCCCGGCCTACCGGCAGCTCATCCACGAACTTTGCCACGATCTTGCACAGCTCATCCAGTGATGGCGCGGTATTCTGCAGATCATACGGCACCTTCTCCACGAACTTCACGAGGTTCTTCTTGAAGTCGAGCAGTCCCAGGTTAATATGATATTTCTTTACTTCCACGCCGATAAAAAAGCCGGCATCCGGGGCCATGCCATATAAATTAGGCCTGCGGCCGCCGGTACTGTCCACTTTACCGTAGTCATGCACCAGCCCTTCCTGCAGCAGTTCATTCAGCAGGTGCGTTACCTTGGGTGTGCTGGCGTTCAGCTCCTTGGCGAGGTCCGCAATAGTGGCATTATTGATGTTGGCGAAATAGGCGATGATCTTTTTCTTGAGGCTCAGGTTCTTGTAAGCAACACCACCCAGGTTTTCATTATTTAACTCTTCGAAGAATGTTGGCTGACTCATCAGGGGGAGAGGAGGTTTTTTTAAAAAGTTTTTTGCCGATGTCACAATTATTAAACGTATCGTCTACACAAAGATAATCTTTTTAAAAAAAATTAAAAACAAATTCTTCTAAAACCTGCATTTTATATGTTTTCCCTGGTATCTGATCGATGACTGCCCAATGAGGTAATGGTATTTTCAATTATGAGGCTACTTTTAATAATATTCGGGTTAATTATTTTGAAGTTAGAAAAAATAATTAAAAAGTACTTGTCTTTTAGTAAAAAATATTCTTATTTAGAGGAATCATTTTAAATATTTGGATCACACAACCTACATCTGAATATTATTACACGGGAGAGGAACAATTAATACGCAAACAATACAAGGCAAAACGGAGACGGATATACGCAAACATCAATCGATCTTCCTTCAAAGCTGATGATAGGGCTGTTTATAACGGCCGGGGCATTTTTTGCCCGGAATTATTTGAACAACACGTAACGAATTACGCATGCAGAAACGTACGCAGCTATTACTGGTATTCAGCCTGTTTTTCTCTACAGTGAGCGCACAGCAGCAGGTGGACCTGCTGATCGTTGGCGGCGGCGCCAGCGGTACAACGGCAGGGATCCAGGCTGCAAGGATGGGCACCCGTACATTAATTATAGAGGAAACGGACTGGCTGGGCGGAATGCTGACGGCCGCAGGCGTTTCCGCCATAGATGGCAATCACCGCATGCCCTCCGGTCTCTGGGGGGAATTCCGCCGGCATCTTTATGATCATTACGGTGGCGCAAAAGCAGTATTCACCGGCTGGGTAAGCAATACACTCTTCGAACCGCATATAGGCAATCAGATACTCAAGCAGATGGTGGCCGCGGAAAAACTGCTGGAAGTAAAATACCGGACGAAATGGACGGCCATCCGCCGCGCCGGCAGCTATTGGCAGGTGACCGTGCAGCAAGGCAAAAAACAATCGGTCATCGAAGCAAAACTGGTGATCGATGCGACCGAACTGGGTGATGTAATGGCGGCCGCAGGCGCAAAATATGACATCGGGATGGACAGCCGCCACGAAACCGGCGAAGCGCAGGCGCCTGAACAGGCGAACGATATCATCCAGGACCTGACCTATGTTGTGGTGCTGAAGGATTACGGCAAGGGGGCCGACAAAACGATCCCCAAACCCGCAGGTTACGATCCTTCCCTGTTCGCCCGCTGCTGCGACGTGTCAGACCCGGCTTCGTTCGACTCCCCGGATAACAACTGCCATCATATGATGCAGTATGGCCGTCTGCCGAACAACAAATACATGATCAACTGGCCGAAGCACGGCAATGACTATTACCTCAACATTATTGAACATACCCGGGAACAAAGGGAAGCGGCGCTTGAAGCCGCCAAACTGCACAGTCTGCGTTTTGTCTACTACCTGCAAACAGCGCTGGGCTACAAAAACCTGGGCATTGCGGATGATGAGTTCCCAACAAAAGACAGGTTGCCGATGATCCCCTATCACCGCGAATCCCGCCGCGTAAAAGGAGAAGCGCAGCTGACCGTGAATCATGTATCCAGACCGTACGACCAGCCGGAAGCGCTGTATCGTACAGGCATTGCCGTTGGTGACTATACCATCGATCATCATCACGATAAAAATGAGTCCGCGCCGAAGATCGACTTCGTGAAGATCCGTGTGCCTTCCTATAATGTACCGGTGGGCAGCCTTATCCCGAAAGGAGTGAATGGGCTGATCGTCGCGGAAAAAAGCATCAGCGTCACCAATATCGTCAACGGCGCTACCCGCCTTCAGCCGGTGGTGCTGGGCATCGGGCAGGCTTCCGGCGCACTGGCGGCATTGGCACTGCAAAAGCAGGTGCAGCCCAGGGAGGTGGCTATCCGGGAAGTACAGCAGGCTTTGCTGGATGCCAAAGCATACATCATGCCTTTCATCGATGTGCAAAGCACAGACCCGCATTTCGCCGCCATCCAGCGTATCGGCGCTACGGGCATCCTGAAAGGAGCGGGCGTGCCGTTCAAATGGGCGAACCAGACCTGGTTCTATCCTGACCGCAAACTCAGCGGTTATGAACTGGCGGAAGGGTTGCGGCCTTACTTCGAACCGTTGCGCAACTATTGGGGCGCTTCCGGTGATCCGCTCACCCTGCAATACCTGGTGGAGCTTTTCAACCATGCGGGTGTGAAAATAACATGGCAACAGATACAGGGCGACTGGCAAAAACTTTTGCTGAAAGGTCAGCCTGCAGAAAATATGGAACTGGACCGCCGCAGCGCTGCGGTATTGACAGACCATTACCTGCAGCCATTCCGGCGGCCGGTGGATGTCAGGGGCAGTCTCGTAAAAGCTCCCGAATAAATACGGAGAAAGAACCAATCATTCCGTTCACCGGAGCAGTGGTAAAGCACACCACGCTCCTCCGGTGTGCGCGATCTATGCAACGCAATACAATTTTTCAATAAATCTCTACTCACCTAATCTAATTGTTTTATGGAGTTTTTATCAATCAAAAGGAACATGGGACGATGGCTGATATGCATGGCGATGCTGATTGCGCCGGCCCTCGCTACCTATGCGCAATCCGGCGCCGTCAGCGGTACGGTGACCGATGATCAGGGAGGCCCGCTGCCGGGTGTTACGGTGCAGATCAAAGGCACCTCACAAGGCACAAAGACCGATGTATTCGGTAAATTCTCCCTTTCGCTGACCAACTCGCCGGCCACGCTTGTATTTAGCTTTATCGGTTATGAGACAAAAGAAATTACGACCACCGCGGTGGAAAATCTGACCATTAAGCTCGGTGAAACGGCCAGTGGCCTGAATGAAGTGGTGGTGATCGGTTACGGTACGCAGAAACGCCAGAATGTGATCGGTTCTGCGGTACAGATAGGCAGCGACCAGATCAAACAGGCGCCGGTAATGAACATTACCAATGCCCTGTCCGGCCGCCTGCCGGGTTTAACTACCCTGCAGCAATCCGGCCGCCCCGGTGCTGATGATGCCACGCTCCGCATCCGCGGTGTGGGCACATTCAGCGGCAACCAGGGCCCGCTTGTAGTGGTAGACGGTGTTCCCCGTCCGAATTTCTCCGGCATGGACCCTAACGAGATAGAGACCATCACCCTGTTGAAGGACGCGGTATCCACAGCCGTATATGGTTTGCAGGCTGCCAACGGCATCATCCTCATCACTACCAAACGCGGTAAAGTGCAAAAGCCCACGATCACTTATGACGGTGGCGTAACCATGAGCCAGAACACCCGCTTCCCGAAATTCCTCAACGGTCCGGATTACATGACCTGGTACAACAGAGGCACGGATATGGATAACGATTACCATGAGCATACCGGCGGCGATCCTGTTCCCTACATCTATTCCCAGGAACAGATAGAAGCGGTGCGCAATGGCACCAATACGAATCCTTTGCTGGGTAATACCGACTGGGTGGGTAAACTGGTAGGCCGCAATGCTTTCTCCCAGAACCACGCCCTCAGTGTAAGAGGCGGTACGGAAAAAGTAAAGTACTTCGCCAACATCGGTATGCTGGACCAGGATGGTGTGGTTGAAAATACCGGCTTCAAACGATATAACGTCCGTACTAATTTAGATGCCCAGCTGAATGATGTGTTCTCTGTGGCATTAGACCTCTCCGTCCGCCAGCAGAACACCCGCACACCGGGCATTTCCCCGGATAACACGGCTTACCTCAACCCGTTCTACCAGGCGGTGCGCATGCTGCCCAACCTGCCGGAATATGCACCGAACGGCTTGCCTGTTGCCTATAACAGTAACGCAGGCTGGGTAAACCCGATCGCCTCCGTGCAGCAGTCAGGTTATCAGCGCCAGCAGTCCAATATCTTTCAGGGTAACATCACGCTGAAAGCGAAAATTCCCTGGGTAGAGGGCCTGGAAGCGAAATTGCTGACGGCTTACGATAAAACAAGTAGTGAAAATAAAGGCTGGACAACGCCCTATAGCCTGATGGGCCGTGCCAGGGACCAGGTGAGCGGCGATTATGTGATGCTGACCACCGTTCCGGGTATCACCAAAACCACGCTGCGCCAGTCATTCTCCCAGAATAACCGGCAGACGTTCCAGCCCAGTATTACTTATAACCGCACTTTCAATAAAGACCATGAAGTAAGCGTACTGGCCCTGTATGAATGGTCGCAATACAACAGCAACCTGTTCTCCACCGGCGCCAGCAACTTTCCGCTGACGGATATTCACGAGATCAATTTCGGCAGCTCTGCTACGGAAGACTTTATCAGTCCTACCGGCAGCAGCACCGTAGATTCCAGAGCAGGTTACGTAGGCCGTATCAACTATGCTTACAAGGGAAAATATCTCTTTGAAGTAGTTACCCGTTACGATGCTTCTATCAACTTTGCGCCGGAATACCGCTGGAATGCTTTCCCCGCGGTTGCTGCAGGCTGGATCGTGAGCAAGGAAGATTTCTTTGAGAAAGCCAGCGATGTGATAGACTTCCTGAAAGTAAAGGCATCCTGGGGTAAGGCCGGTAACGACGCCATCGGGAGGTTCACTTATCTGCAGACCTATCAGCTGACATCCGATCCGGTGATGGTGATCGGCGGAAAACCCGCGAACGCCATCTATACCAGCGCACCACCTTATCCAACCGTAACCTGGGAAACGTCTACCATGACCAACGTTGGTTTTGAATCTAATTTCCTGAAAGGAAAACTTGGATTTGATTTTGAGTGGTTCTACAAGCTGACCAACGACATCCTTGCTTCACAGGCAAACCTCTATCCGCTGTCCAATGGCGGTTACAACCCGAGCGCGGTGAACTACGGCATTATGGACAACCGCGGCTTCGATCTGCAGATCCGCCACAATAACACGATCGGTAAATTGGAGTATGGCGTTACCGGTAACTTCAACTGGGCGCGCAACAAGATCATCCGCCTGGATGAAAGCAGCTCGCTGCCGGAATGGATGCGCCGTGTAGGCAAACCGTATGGTACCAAGTTCGGTTTCCAGGCAGACGGTATGTACCAGACCTGGGAAGAAGCCCGCAATGGTTCTTCTCCCGCCGCTGGCGTGATCGCTCCCGGTTTCTTCAAATACAGGGATATCAATGGCGACGGCCGCATTACCCGTACGGATGACTTCGTAGAGATCGGCCGCAGCAACCTGCCCGAGATCATGTACGGTCTGAACCTCTACCTGAAATATGCCGGCTTCGATTTCTCCGCATTGCTGCAGGGCGCCGCATTGAGCAGTGTAAACCTCGCCGGCACTTACGAAGGTTCCAGCGGTACCAGCGGCGTAGATGATAATACACCGTTTACCCGTGCCTTCTACGGTTATGGCAACTCCCCGTATTTCCTCGTGGAAAACGCCTGGACGCCGGATAACCCGAACGCCGAGTTCCCCCGTCTCTCTGCCTACAAGGCACAGCTGACCGCGCATAACGCGCACATCAACTCCGGCTGGGTACGCGATGGTTCCTACCTCCGCCTCAAATCCATGCAGCTGGGTTATAATGTGCCGCAGCAATTGCTGAACCGTGCCAACATCCAGTCGCTGCGTGTGTTCGTGACCGGTTACAACCTGGCGACCTGGGACAAGCTGAAATACCTCGATCCGGAAATGCCGAACGTGAACAACGGTTTCTATCCGCAGCAAAGGATGTTTTCCGCAGGCGTAAACCTTTCATTATAAAAAGTACACAGCGATGATCAAGATATCTTCAAGAATACAGAAATCACTTTTACTCGCCGGCATCGTGATGGCATCGCACGGCTGTAAAATAGACATAGCGCCAACGGACAGGTACACGGAAGAAGCGATATGGAAGAACCCTTCCAATATGGAGCTGTACGTGAATGGCCTGTACGCTGAATTCCAGACCTTCAAGTTCGGACAGTTCCCCATCGGGTACAGCAATGCTACCGATGCGCTGACGGACATCATGAAATATACTTCCTCCACTGCAGGCAACGGTACAGTGAACATCCTGGCCACAGATGCCAGTCGTGTTAACGCCGCCGGTCCGCAGCTGAACTACTGGCAATCTGCCTACACCCGCATCCGCCGCATCAATGAATTCATCGATGGTTTGCGTAAATATGCGATAGTGAGCGATGCGGAAAAGGACCAGTACGAAGCAGAAGCCCGTTTTGTTCGCGGCTACGTGTACTTCTGGCTGGTGAAACTGCACGGCAGCGTGATCATCATGGATGATATTTCCAAGCATACGGTGAAAGACAATCCCCGTTCCAGCGAAGAAGATTGCTGGAAATTCATTGCGGCGGATTTTGCCTATGCTGCGGATATACTGCCTCCGGCACAACCTGCCGCAAGGACAGGCCGCGCTACCAAAGGCGCCGCTTACGGCATGCTGGCCCGTACCTGGCTATATGCCGCGTCCATCGCCAAGTTCGATCGCAAACAGTTCAATGACGACCCGCTGACCGGTGTGCCCGAGGCCAATGCCCAGGCATATTATAAAAATGCTTCGGATGCAGCAGGGGAAGTGATCAAGCTGGCCAACGAAGGTTATTACGAGCTGGAATCAGATTTCACGGCGCTCTTCACCAACAAAAATTCCAAAGAAGCAGTATTCAAACTGGATTTCGTAGCGCCGCAGTTCACCCATCAGTATGACCTCGGTTTCACCCCTCCGGGAGATGTGCCGGGCCAGTGCCTCGTGTACGGTGTACCAACGGCTGAGCTGGTTGATGAATTTGAAATGAGCGATGGTACCAGATTCTCCTGGAGCAATCCCGCTCAGGCCGCCGATCCATATGCCAACCGCGAGCCGCGTTTTTATGGCACTATACTCTACAACGGCGCTTCCTGGAAGAGCAGAACGATCAATACCACTCCCGGCAGCGCAACGGAAGGGATCATGGAGTATGGCGTTTCCACGGAACCGCGCAAAACCGTTACCGGCTACTATGTGCGCAAAATGCTGGACCAGAGCAATACCAACTTCATTCAGAACAAAAGCACACAGCCCTGGATGGAAATGCGTTATGCGGAAGTGTTGCTGATCGACGCGGAAGCAAAAGCCAATATGAATGATGTGAACGGCGCGCAAACTTCCCTGAATGCCCTGCGTAACAAACGTGGTTTGCCGAACACCCCGGCCAGCACTCCGGCGCAGCTGCAGACCGCCATTGAGCATGAAAGGAAAGTGGAGCTGGCATTTGAAGGCCACCGTTACTGGGATCTCCGCCGCTGGCGTAAAGCGCATACCGTGCTGGACGATGTGCGCTTCTCCGGCCACAGGGTTACCGCCGAAGGTGCAGGCTTCAAATATGAAGTGGTGAGCGCGGATAATGCAGACCGTGAATTCGATCCGGCCATGTACTATATGCCGATCATCGTCAATGAATTGCAGAACAACGATGCTCTTGATCAGATCAAGGGCTGGTAGCCGCCGCTGTTCATAACCAGTATCAACCTTTTCATTATTATCAGATGAAGCCGGTATCCAAGGCTCCATCCGGCCCGTAAAAATTTAAAAAAATAAACGGATGAAACGTATCAGTTCACTTATCATATTTTCCCTCGCAGCAGCAGGAACCTTTGTGTCCTGCCGCAAAGCGGACCCTGTCATGCGCAGCGAGGAGAACCTGCTCAGCGACATCTACGCCACAAATGACGGGAATGGAGGGCAGCGCCTGTTCAATCCCCGGTACAGCAACGATACCATTTATTTCGATATCCCTTATTTCTACCCGGAAGACAGCGATAATGAAACGGACCTGAGCAGGATCATCCTGCGCGGTTCCATTCCTTCCGATGCAAAGCTCAGCCCCGCGCTGGGCAGCTTTGCCGATCTGAGGAACCCTTATCCGATCAAAGTGACTTCCGGCACAGGGGAAGAAAAACATTACGTGGTGATAGGCAAAAAAGTGGGTAACACCACCATTGAAACCATTACCGTTACCTATATGGATGCGGATGGTGAGGAACAGCAGATCGAAGGTGTGGTGCAACCCTCCGGAGATGTACTGTTCTATGTACTGCCCGGCACTACCCTCACGGACGCAAAGATCAGCTATGCGATCAACCGCCATTCCACCGCTTCCATCGCGCAGGATGGCGCAGTAGACTTCGCGCAGCCGGTGCCTTTCGTTATCACCGGTGTGGATGGTATAGCCAAAACCTATACTCTGAAGGCCACAGAGCCTGTCAAACTGGACTATGGTATCGGTATCAACCGTAAACTGTGGACAAAAGCCGGTGCTGACCTCGGGTTCGGCGCCAACAATGAAGTATGTCTCGCTGTCAGCGGAGACAATATCGTGATCACCAGGAGAACGAACCCTTCCAAATTCAGCGTGTACAATCGTTTCACTGCCGCTTTTGTAAGGGAAATCCCCAGTCCCTTCGGTTCCCAGCTTTCCTTCCAGATGGTGGAAGACACTGTAGGGCACCTGCTGGCTGCATCCTGGGCGCCGAAGAACGCGAAGTTCATACTCTACAAATACAACGATGCAATGGACAATGCGCCGGTGAAATTCCTGGAATGGACCAATAACAATCCCGCCGGCATTACGGGAGACGGCGGGGTAGGCCGCAGAATGAACATTTATGGCAACCTGGACGGCGATGCCGTGATCATGGCGCCTGCCGGCATATCCAACATCATCTACAAATGGAGGGTTGTTGGCGGCGCACTGCTGAGCCAGACGCCCGAAGTGATCACCTACAACGGTCTCGCTAACGGCGCTACTTCCTTCGGTTATTATGCGGAAGCACAACCGGTTTCAGCTGATGCGAATGCAAACTATTTCATCAACTACCAGTTTGATATCGCTCTCGTGAACGGCACCACCCATGAACGGATGAGCGCTTTCTCCTACGATACCAGGGTGTATGGCGTATTCCACATGCCTACGGCCTATGTGACCTTCAATAATGCCACCTACCTGGCTATCGTCAAATACAGCGATTACAACCTGAACAAGATCAATATGTGCCTGTTCGATGTGACCAGCACTTCCAAGATATCCACACCATTCACCGACCCGAACTACGGTACGTTCAATGTGTTCGTATCCGATGAATTTGCCGGTACGGCGAACGGGAACGGAACGGCGGACATTGCGGTAGGTTTCTCCCAGAACAAGGAAAGAATGCAGGTGTACACGCTGCTGACCAATGGTGGTGTAATGGCGCATGAATTCACACTTTACGCACCCTGATAAAAGGAACAGGAATATTCCGGACATGAAAAATAATATGAACACATGAAAAATACTTTTCTTTCCATCGGCATCGTACTGGCACTCGGATTGTCAGCCACGGTAAGCTGCAAGAAATCAGACGGTCCTCCACCACCCAATCCGGGTGGTGGAGACACCACCGTCAACCCTGAGCCCAAGCGCGATGTATTGGCCTGGGTGGATGCCCGCTCCAATGTGTTCGGTACCTACGGCCGTCTTAATGATACCACCGAATTGAAAAAAGTGCTGGATACCCTGAAGCAGGTAGGCGTGAACGGCCTGGTCGTGGATGTGAAAGGCAGCAGCGGATACACTATGTATCCCAGCGCCATCGCGCAGCAGATCACTTCAATGGACGGGAAGACCATTACCCCCGGCGTGGATTATGTGGGCTTCATGATACAGGAAGCGCGGAAAAGAGGGTTCAAAGTGTACGGCTCCATCGTCACCTTTGTGGAAGGGGACGGCAACCGCCAGATCGGCACCGTGTTCGATGATCCGGATTTCCGCAGCAAATACGAAACCATCGTCTGCGATGTAAACGGCAACCGTGTACCGGTAACCACCACGGGCCGGAATGCCTTCGTGAACCCTGCGCAGCCTGCCGTACAGGAACGCGTGCTCAATATTATCAAAGAGATCGCAACCAAATACACTTTCGATGGCCTCATGCTGGATTATGCCCGTTATACGGACATCGATGCAGACTTCTCCGATTTCTCCAAAGCGGAGTTCATCAAGTATCTTGAAAACAAGTACAATGATAACGATGCGAAGAACATGAAGTTCCCTCAGGACATCGTGACCACCTGGAGGACCAGTTCCGGCCAGACGCTGCCCGCCACCACCGGGAAGTATTACAAAAAATGGCTGATGTACCGTTGCTCCGTGATACAGGATTTCTTTATCAAAGCCCGCGCAGCCGTGAAAGGCGTAAAAGCCGATATGACATTCGGCACCTATGTGGGTGCATGGTACACCACCTATTACCAGGTAGGGGTGAACTGGGCCAGCAAGGATTACGATCCTTTTAACGACCAGGGAGTGCGTTTCGACTGGGCTTACCCGGGTTATGGCGAAACCGGTTACGGAGAGCAGCTGGACCTGCTGATGACCGGCAACTATTTCACGCAGATCCGCCTGGCGGACAATCCGGCCACAGCATCGCTGAAATACCATTGGTGGAGCATTGAAGGTTCGCTGAACGGCGGCATGTACATCACCCGCAATAAAATGCCGCTTTACGGCAGTATGGACCTGGGCAATGTGAGCTGGGCCAATACCGGCGAGATCACCAAGGCCATCCGCTACATCCTGGATAAAGCCAGTGGGGGGATCATGCTCTTCGATATCGTACACATCTACGCACCCCAGTACAACAGGCTGAAACAGCCATTATGGGATGCTGTGAAGAATGGATTGAATAATTAATGGTTAGCAATAAAGAAAGGCAGCAAACACGGGGGCTGATGGAACATGTCAGCCCCTTTTATGAACACCGAAAAAGAATATGAACCGAAGCAACAGTCTTGATGCCCTCCGCGGCTTTGCCATCCTGGCTATGGTGCTGTCCAGCAGCATAGCTTTCGGCATTCTGCCCGGCTGGATGTATCATGCACAAACGCCGCCGCCTTCGCATCAGTTCAATCCGGACCTTCCGGGCCTGACCTGGGTGGACCTGGTGTTCCCTTTTTTCCTGTTTAGCATGGGCGCCGCTATTCCGCTGGCGCTCAAAAAAAAGACTTCCACATTAAAAGTATCCGGGCATGTACTGCAACGTTACCTGTTGCTGGTATTCTTTGCCATATTCACGCTGCATGCCAGGGCATGGGTACAGTCAACACAACCCGGCATAACGGAACAGTTGATGTCCATAGTGTGCTTCGGGTTGCTGGCCGTCATGTTCGTCCGTGCAACATCCCGTTGGATGCTACTCTTTAAGATCGCTGCATTTGCGGTTGCATTGCTGTTCCTGTACAGCCAGCCGCATTTCGACATCAACCGGAGCGATGTCATTATTATTGTGCTGGCTAACATGGCCTTTTTCGGATCACTGGCCTGGTGGTTCACCCGCAGGCACCCGCTTGTGCGCATCGGGATACTTCCCTTCGTTGCAGCAGTATTTATCGCCGGGGACTGGGCGCAGGAGGTGTACAACTGGTCACCTTTCCCCTGGATGTACAAGTTCTATTACCTCAAGTACCTGTTTATCATCATTCCCGGTACCTTTGCGGGAGAGTGGCTGATGCAGGCTGTTCCCGAAGGGACCGGTACAGACAAGCGGAGCTGGATGATAATGGCCTGCTGCACCTTGTTGCTGGTAGTGCTGAACCTCGTTGGCTTGCAGGCCCGGTGGCAGTTGCTGAACCTGGTATGGTCTGTAGCCATCGGCACGTTCATGCTGGTGTTGAACAGCCGTTTGCAGATGCGGGTACCCGCCTGGAGCAATTTCCTGCAGGCCGGAATTTACCTGTTGTGGCTGGGCCTTTGTTTCGACAGTACGCAGGACGGCATTAAAAAAGACCCGTCCACCTACAGTTATTATTTTGTGACCGGTGGGCTGGCATTCCTGGTATTGCTGTGCTTTTGTATCCTGGAACACTATGGCCGGGCCACATCATTGATCCGTTATCTCGCTGCCAACGGAAGGAACCCGATGGTAGCCTATGTAGCAGGGAACCTTTTGCTGTTGCCGCTGCTTCGCCTTACCGGCGCCATGGAGCTTTTCAGCCTGATGGAAAAGAACGTTTGGCTGGGCGTATTGCGCGGCCTGCTGTTCACCGGTATCGTATCGCTCATTACCATCTTTTTTGTCCGCCGTAAATGGTACTGGAAAACATAAATCAAACGAAATGTCATTAAGTGTATTAGATATCGGGATCATTATCGGTTACATCATCGCCATTCTCTTCATCGGTTTTTATATCGCGAAGAAGGCGTCGAAGGACCTGCAATCCTATTTCCTCGGCGGAAATAAAATGAAATGGTATATGCTCGGCCTGAGCAATGCCTCCGGTATGTTCGATATCTCCGGTACGATGTGGACGGTGAGCATCCTCTTCATCTACGGTCTGAAAAGCGCCTTCATTCCCTGGCTGTGGCCCGTCTGGAACCAGGTGTTCGTATTTGTGTACCTCGCCATCTGGATGCGGCGCTCCAATGTAATGACCGGCGCGCAGTGGATCACCTTTCGTTTCGGTGATGGAAAAGGCGCCCGGCTTTCACATATCATCATCGTGGTATTCGCCATTGTCAGCGTGATCGGTTTTATTGCGTATTTCTTTGAAGGGATCGGCAAGTTCTCTACCTCCATATTACCCTGGGACCTCTCCGTACAGATGGGCAGTTTTTATCTCAGCTCGGAAAGAAGTTATGCGCTCATCCTTTGTATCATGACCACCCTGTACACCATCAAAGGCGGTATGTACAGCGTAGTGGCCACCGAAGTGATGCAGTTTTTCATTATGACCATTTCCTGCTTCGTGATCGGCTACATTGCTTATACCGCAGTAACGCCGGAGCAGGTGAATGCGGCTATTCCCGCGGGTTGGAAAGACCTTTCTTTCGGCTGGACGCTTGATCTGGACTGGAGCAAAACACCATTCCCGGCTGTAGACCAGAAGATCGCGGCGGATGGGTTCGGATTGTTCGGTATTTTGATGATGATGATGCTCTTCAAAGGTATTTTTGCATCCATCGCGGGCCCGGTGCCGAGTTATGATATGCAGCGCGTGCTGTCCACCCGCACTCCGGGAGATGCCGCCAGGATGAGCTTCACCACCATCTGGGTGATGTATATCCCGCGGTACCTGATGATCGCAGGGTTTGCAGTGCTGGCGCTGGTGTACCTGCAAACGGAACTGGGGGCGCAGGGCAGTAATATCGATTTTGAGAAGATAGCGCCGGAAGCCATTGCCAAGTTTGTGCCGGCAGGTTTTAAAGGCTTGCTGCTGGCGGGGCTGCTCGCGTCTTTCATGGGCACCTTCTCCGCCTTTGTGAACGCAGCGCCGGCCTATATCGTGAACGACATCTACAAGAAATACATCAATCCCGCCGCCTCCAATGCAAAATACATCCGCATCAGCGTGATCGCTTCACTGGTGCTGGTTTTTGTGGGCATTCTCTTCGGGTTTATGGGCGCTTCGCTGAACAAGCTCACCCTCTGGATCACCTCCGCCCTGTACGGTGGATACGCTGCAGCGAATGTTTTGAAATGGCTCTGGTGGCGGTTCACCGGTTACGGATATTTCTACGGGATGTTGTTCGGGCTGATCGGGTCTACCATCAAACTGTTCTTCTTCCCGGACATCGTGGATATCTATGTATTTCCGGTGATCCTCGCATTCTCCTTCCTGGGCTGCATCATCGGCACTTACCTGACGCCGCTGGTGAACATCGAAGCGGTAAAGGCATTTTATAAACAGACGAGACCCTGGGGCTTCTGGGGGCCGGTGAAAAAAGCAGTGATGAAAGAAGATCCGTCCTTTGTACCGAACAAGGATTTCGGCCGGGATATGCTTAACATCGTAACGGGCATTATCTGGCAGATGGCCCAGGTGGTGATCCCCATTTACTTTATGATCAGGGAGAACTACCGGATGCTGGGCTGGGTGATCATCTTCATCGCCACTACCTGGTTATTGAAGAAGAACTGGTGGAACCATCTCGGTAAAGCAGATAAATAGCATTCCACCTGCCGGTAAAAAATTAAATAAGAGCAGATGTGAAAACATTCCATCTGACCGTAAAGTATAAATAAGAATAGATGAAATTTTCATGTAAATATGCATCATTAGGCTGGATACTGGGTATAGTTACCTTTACCGGCGCCAGCGCACAGACGGTTGACAGCACTTACGACAATTCGCATTACCGGGAGCGGCAGGAGCTGTTTGCCACGCTGCCGAAGCAGAAGAAAGCCATCGTATTCCTCGGCAACAGCATTACGGAAGCCGGTAAATGGAACGAAATACTCCCCGGCAAACCGGTACAGAACCGGGGCATCAGCGGAGACAATACCTTTGGCGTGCTGGCCCGTCTCCCGGATATCGTGGCCGCCCGCCCCGCAAAGCTCTTCCTCCTTATCGGTGTAAATGACCTGAAAAGGGAAGTGCCGGTAACGGTGATCATTGACAATTATCGGAAGATGGTGCAAATGGTGAAGGAAGGATCTCCGAAAACAAAGCTTTACCTGCAAAGCGTACTACCGGTCAATGATACCATCCTGATCGAGCCTTTCCGGAAAGTGACCAATGCCAATGTGGCGAAGCTGAACGAAGCGCTGCAGCAGCTGGCTAAAGACAACAATTGCCGGTTCGTCAATCTGCATGAGCCCTTCGCGGACGCGCAGGGCCAGCTGAAAAGGAAAGATACGCCGGACGGGCTGCACCTTAAAGTAGGCGCTTACGCCATCTGGGTGAATTATCTGCGAAGCAAAAAATATCTGTAGAAAATATTCCGAGAAAAAATATACGAATGAAACGATTATGGATATATATGGCAGCCTGTCTCTTCTCCGCCTCAGCTTTCGGGCAGGACAAGCCAAAGATCGACAGCAGCTACGCCAACTGGTACTACGAAGGAAGGATGGAATTGTATGCGCAGCTGAACGATCAGCCGGCTGATATACTGTTCCTCGGGAACAGCATTACCGAAAGAGGGGAGTGGCATGAGTTGTTGCCTGGGCGTAAAGTAGCGAACCGGGGCATCGGCGGAGATAACACCTTCGGCGTACTGGCGCGGCTGGATGGTGTGATCAGTCAAAGGCCAAAGAAAATCTTCCTGCTGATCGGCATCAATGACATCGGTCGCGGATTGCCGGTGGATGTGATCCTGAATAACTATAGAAGGATACTGGAAAAGTTGTCAAAAGGCCTTCCGAAAACGAAGATCATTGTAGAGAGCGTATTGCCCATGAACGAGAGCAAACTGGCATATGATTATCTGAAGAACAAAGCAGACAAAGTGAAAGCATTGAACGAAGGCATTGAAAAACTGGCATCGGAATTTCGCCTGACCTATCTCAACCTGCATGAGTTGTTTGCAGATGAGAACGGGGCATTGAAAGCGGAATATACGAAGGACGGCATTCATGTACTGCCCGGTGCGTATGTGGACTGGGTGAACTGGTTAAAAAAGAAAAAACAATTGTAGCCATGAAGCCGGCATGTTTAAAATAATCATTCAACACAGGATATGAATATTTCAAACATCAGCAGCTCCATCCGGCCCGAAAAAATAAAAATATACGGATGAAAATAACAGGCACTTTCCTGGATGAGATCAGCCATGACATCCCGCACCAGAATTGGGGGCGGGAGGAATGGGACAGGGATTTCGGTTATATGAAAGCCATTGGCATCGATACGGTGATTTTGATCCGGAGCGGATACCGCCGGTTCATTACCTATCCCTCTGCTTACCTGCAGCAGCAGTTCGGTTGCTATGAACCGCCGGTTGACCTGGTGAAGATGTATCTGGAGCTGGCGGAGAAACACGGCATGCAGTTCTATTTCGGCTTGTATGACAGCGGCCATTATTGGGATACCGGTAACATGCAGCACGAAATAGACGCCAACCGCTATGTGATAGATGAAGTATGGCAGCAGTACGGGCATTACCCGGCTTTCAAAGGCTGGTATCTCAGCATGGAGATCAGCCGCAGAACAAAAGGCGCGGTGGAAGCATTCCGCACATTGGGGAAACAATGCAAAGAAGCCAGTAATGGTCTTTTTACGTTCATCTCCCCCTGGATGGACGGGAAGAAAGCGGTGCTGGCCGCATCTGCGGGGCTTACCAAGGAAGATGCCGTTTCCGTCAGCGAACATGAAAAAGAGTGGAGCGAAGTATTTGACGGTGTGCGCGGCGCCGTGGATGCCGTTGCTTTCCAGGACGGGCATATCGATTACCATGAACTGCCGGAGTTCTTCGCCGTCAATAAAAAGATGGCGGACAAATACGGTATGCAATGCTGGACAAATGCGGAATCCTTTGACCGGGACATGCCCATCAAATTTCTGCCGATCAAATTCGAGAAACTGCGGCTGAAGCTGGAAGCTGCGCGCCTTGCGGGGTACGACAAAGCGCTCACCTTCGAGTTCTCCCATTTTATGAGTCCGCAATCCGCTTACCTGCAAGCGGGACATTTGTATAACCGCTACAAGGAATATCTGCAGGGATTGAAGTGATGATCAGATAAAAAGCATGGAGACCGGGCGTGAAAATTTTCCCGCAGGAGCGTAGTGTGCCGGTAATAGAAAAATAATATTAACTGATGAGATGTGAGTCCTATCAGGCCCGTTAAAATAATGTCAACTGATGAAATACCATTCCGTCAGACCCGTAGAAAAATAATGTCAACTGATGAAACATTTAGCCGCTTTATATAAGAAGGAATTATTGGAAAACGTGTTGCCCTTCTGGATCAATCATTCTAAAGACGAGCAGTCCGGAGGATATTTCACCTGCCTGGACCGCACCGGGAAGGTATTTGATACCGACAAGTTCATGTGGCTGCAAGGCCGCGAAGTATGGATGTTCTCCATGTTGTACGACAAAGTACAGCAGAACCCTCAATGGAAAGAAATGGCGGAGCATGGCGCAGCCTTCATGGAAAAATACGGAAGGGATGAGCAGGGCAACTGGTATTTTTCCCTCACCCGTGATGGTCAGCCCCTCATCCAGCCCTATAACATTTTTTCCGACTGCTTTGCGGCGCTGGGATTCGGTGCTTTATACAAGATAGACCCGAAGCCGGAATACTTCAGGATCGCAAAGGATACTTTCGATAATATCCTGGCACGCCGCAATAATCCCAAAGGATCGTACACGAAGAATGTAGCAGGCACCCGCAACCTGAAGAACTTCGCCCTCCCGATGATCCTCTGCAACCTCTCGCTGGAGCTGGAGCATATCCTCGGCAGTGAGAAAGTGAATGAATTCATCCCCGAGGTGCTGGAAGAAGTGATGCACGTTTTCTACCAGGAAGACAGCGGCCTGGTGCTGGAAAATGTGTATGAGGATGGCAGCTTTTCAGATTCCTTTGAAGGCCGCCTGATCAATCCCGGGCATGCCATCGAAGCCATGTGGTTCATTATGGACCTTGGGGTGCGCCTGAAAGACGAGGCGCTGATTCACAAAGCCCTGAAGATCGGCTTGCATATGCTGGAATACGGCTGGGACAACCAATACGGTGGTATCCTGTATTTCATGGATATTAAAAATCATCCGCCGCAACAACTGGAATGGGACCAGAAACTCTGGTGGGTACATATGGAAACGCTGGTGTTTCTTGCCAAAGGCTGGCAACTGACCGGCAGCGAGGCCTGCAAGGCCTGGTTCGAAAAAGTGCATGCCTATACCTGGGAGCATTTTAAAGATAAAGAGCATCCTGAATGGTTCGGTTACCTGAATCGGAGAGGGGAACCTTTGCTGCAGCTGAAGGGCGGGAAATGGAAAGGATGTTTTCATGTGCCGCGCGCGCTTTACCAGGTCTGGCAGGCGCTGGAGAAGGCGCCAGCTTTCGTTGCGCAACCGGCAGCCGTGTAAAGTGAAGGCAGCGATGCCCGTGGATGTTGCGATATAAAAATTGATTGTCTATATTGAGATATGAGAAGTCTGCTTTTATTGCTGCTCACTGGCAGTGTAGCACAGGCGCAAACGCGCATCACATACGATATCAAAGGGGAAGATACCTTATACATGGATCATTATGCCCCTTCAGGAAACCCGAATGGCATGTCCGTTATCTTTGTGCATGGCGGCGGTTTTTCCAGCGGTGATCCGAAGAATCAGCGGCCCTTCGCGGAAGGGATGAGCCGGCGTGGGTATAATATCTTCGTGATATCCTACCGGTTGTATCTGAAAGACAGCAGCTTCAGCTGCAACACCCCCACGCCCGTAAAGCTCAAAGCGGTGCGCCTGGCGGTAGAGGACGCGGCAGATGCCTCGAAATACATTATCAGCAACGCCGCATCCCTGCAGGTGGATACCGGCAGGTTGTTCATCGCAGGCAGCAGCGCCGGCGCGGAAACAATCCTGCAACTGCTCTACAATCCTTTCGCCTCCTCAGACCCCGCGCGGTTTGATTTCTTCAGGCAGCAGCGCTTCAAAGGCGCGATGGTTTTCGCCGGCGCTTTGATCGATATCAATACCATGCGCAAGGATAATTACATTCCTACTTTGCTGATGCACGGCACAAAAGATCAGCTGGTGCCTTTCGGTACGGCAGCACATCATTATTGCAATGGCAATGCCGCCGGATGGCTGATGCTTTTCGGGGCAAAGACCATCTATGAACAGGTAAAATCCTGGAGAAAGCAGGTAGTGTTATATACTTATGAAGGCAAGGGGCATGAAGTGAGCAACCGGATGTTCCGGGAATTTGAGAAGATGGATGGATTTATGAAAAGTGTTGCCGCCGGGAAGAAAATAGGGGCCAGGGAATTTTTTGTTAATGATTGATTATCAATTGTTTGATGAAAGTTTACTGGAGAATTGCCCCCAAAATGGGTCTGTAAAGTGAAGAAATTGCCCCCTAAATGTGCCTGATTTCACTTCAGTTGCCCCCAAAATGGGTCAAAAAAATGAAAAAATTGCCCCCTAAATGTGCCGCTCCGCACAACCTCGCAGTACGGTTATATAACGGGAAGGTTAAAATAGACAAGCTGACTACCATAAAAGGGAAAGATTACCAATTGCTGAATCTCCCTTATTACTTAAGCACACATATCGGAAAGTACCTGGACTGGATGATTGCTGCCGCAACAGCATCAGGTTAACTCAAAACGTTCTGTACTCCACCTTTTTCTTTTGACTGCTTTGCCATACCGCTTTGGTCACGAAATGCCCCAGCAGCGATCCCATCACCACATCGCTCGCCCAGTGCCGGTTATGGTATATTCTTGATATAGCCGTAACGCCGGCAATGGTGTACACCAGCGGCGGCACCCATTTCGTATCCCTGAATTCCAGCGCCAGCGCTGTGGCTACGGTAAAGATCGTATTGCTGTGGCCTGAAGGGGAGGAGGTGTAACCCTGTTTGGCGAAAGGAAGCGCATAATCAAAAGCAGAGTTGGTGGCATCGGGCCTGGCCCGGCGGATCAGTTTTTTGCTGGCCGTGTATATAACCGTGGAGATCGCCAGCGCCTTGACCCCGGTAAGCCCGGCGGATTCAAATTTGGGCTGCCTGGTAATAAGGCCGGCCACGTACATGGCGGGGAAGATATATACGCCATAAGTATTGCCGAATGGCTCCGCAGTATTGGCTACTTTTTCACCTATACCGCCGCGGTTATGCTGCACGATATGGCGGATCTCCCAGTCCGCCGCCATTAATGCGCCAATGCTGGCGGTGGCAACGGAAAACCTTACCCAGTCCTTCTTTTCCCAATGTGCCGGCCGGGAAACGGTATAGGTGAAGGATGGCCAGAAGCTTTTCAGGTAGCGGGCATTGAGGCGGTAATATTGGGGTTCGGGGGCGAGGGTATCCGCCTGTCCGCTCCCATATTGCCCGTCCGGAGCCAGGGTATCCACCTGAAGCTGTTCCTCCCGCGGAATGGTATCCGCCTCGTGATAATGGCCCATGGCCGCCGCAGCCGCGATCAGAAAATTCGCCAGTAAGACAAACGCTCGAAAAAACATGCTGCGAATATATGAACTTCTACCGCTCCTTCAGCTTGTTCAGATTGATCTTGAAGGTTTGGCCTACCGGAAGGCTTTCGTCCAGGATCACCACATGCCGCGGCCCCCATTCTTCCACTTTATCCGCCGCAATGATGTAGGACTTGTGTATCCTGACGAATGTGCCGGATGGCAGCAGCTTCTCCATCTCCGCCGTGGTGGCGTTCACCACCAGGCATTTGTTTTCGAGGTACACTTTCACATAGTTGCCCATGCTTTGCACATAGTAGATATCCTGCGGGTCCACGGTGGTCTGGGTGCTGCCGGTTTTCAGCACCAGCGGCTCTTCCGGCTGATTGCTGGGAGGCGCTTCCTGCTGCAGGATCTTGTTCACCGCTTTGAGAAAGCGGGGAAAGCTGATGGGTTTCAGGATGTAGTCCACCACATCGTACTCATAACTCTCCAGCGCAAACTCGCTGTAGGCGCTGGTAAGAATGATCTTGGGATGATTGTTGTTCAGGATCTTCAGCAGGTCCAGCCCGCTTAGTTCCGGCATATTGATATCCAGGAAAACCAGGTCTACCTTCTCCCGGTGCAGGAAATTGGCGGTTTCCATGGCATTGTAGCAATGGCCTGTGATCTGCAGGGCCTGTACTTTTTCGATATGGGCTTCGAGCACATAATGCGCTCCCGGTTCATCATCTACGATCAGGCAACGGAGTGCTTGCATGGCGTTCAAGTGTTAACAGGAGTTCTGTATGATAAATATTGTTCTCTTCATGGGTCACCAGCGTATGCTTGTCCGGGTACGCCAGGGCCAGCCGCTGCTTCACGTTGTTCAATCCCACCCCTGTCGAAGATACGGAGGATTTGTTTGCCGGTACGGTATTGCGGATACGCAGCAGCAGCGTTTCATTCCTGATCTCCAGCTCTACCTTGATATAGCTGGCCTGGATACTGGATGGCGCATACTTGAAGGCATTCTCCACAAAGGTAATGAGTATCAGGGGAGTGATCAGCAGGTCTTTCTCACTGCCCTTTTTCTTGAAATTCACCTGGCACCGCTGCCGGACCCGCGCCCTTTCCAGGTGTACATAGTTGCGGATGAACTGCAGCTCATCTTCCAGCGGCACCAGCTGCTTGCGGGAGCTTTCCAGCTGGTAGCGCAGCAGCTCGGAAATACTGAGGATCAGCTCCGGCGTTTTATTCGGATAACGGAGACTGACGCCGTACAGATTGTTCAGGGTATTGAAAAAGAAGTGCGGGTTCAGCTGGCTTTGCAGGTACTGGATCTCCTTATCGCGCATCAGCAGCGAATTGCGCAGCTCCATCGTATGGAGGGTTGCCTGGCGGTACATGAACCACAGGCCGATCCCCACCAGCAGGCAGGTCACCGCAAACACAAGGTCCCCGATCCAGAACATTTCTATATCCACCTTGAAGATATGTACCCGCAAGCCATAGGTGATAGCTGTCGTTACCGTCAGCCACCCCGCCAGCAGCCAGATATACTGCCAGTATTGCCGTTTCATGATCAGCAATTGCAGCATGTACTTGTTGTGCAATACCGCCATGATGTATACCGCCAATACCGAGATCCCCTGGTACAGGTACACTTTCGTATTGCTGAGTGGCGTATATTGAATATTGATGAGCACATTCAGCGTCAGCAATATGATCAGAAAAAGTATGTTGACAACCCAGCTCCTGTTCAGAATGTTTTTGAAAGCCATACAGCAGGCAATTTAAGGCGATCCGGCGCTATTTTGAACAAATATCTGATGATTCGCATTCATCAACCGGCTTTTTGTATCCCGGGTTTACCGGTATCTTTATAAAAACAAATATCAGGATGTACGATCAGCAGACAAAACGGGAGATGGAAACCTGGCAGCAAAAGATGCGCAAAGACCCTAATTGGGTGGACCGTACCGCGAAATCTGTGCAGGACCGTATCAACCGTGTGATCCCGGAGAAAGTGC
Source organism: Chitinophaga sp. XS-30 (assembly GCF_008086345.1). NCBI lineage: Bacteria > Pseudomonadati > Bacteroidota > Chitinophagia > Chitinophagales > Chitinophagaceae > Chitinophaga > Chitinophaga sp. XS-30. Next base: position 2,626,458 of record NZ_CP043006.1, read on the forward strand.
ATCATGCCATTACGGCTACGATCAAGCAGATGGTGCGCGGAGTGCTGTTCGGCGCAAAATATACCGTGCCTGCGCTGCCGCGCCACGTTTCCCTGATGCAGACGGAAACGGCCGTACGCAGACAGATCGATATCTACCGGAAAACGGCCGCGGCCGAAGGCGGGATCACCGGTGCGGGAGGCATTTTGCTGGGGCTGGCGGACTTCCCCATCCTCCTGGGCATCAAGCTGAAGTTGTTATTCGATATCGCCACGCTGTACGGCTATGACGTGAAAGATTACAAGGAACGGGTATATATGCTCCATATTTTCCAGCTGGCCTTCAGCAGCCCGCAGCACCGGAAAATGGTATTTGAACAGATCACGGACTGGAATACGAAAAGCAAAGCACTGCCGGATGATATTCATGCCTTCGACTGGCGCAGGTTCCAGCAGGAGTACCGGGATCATCTGGACCTCGCCAAGATGGCGCAGCTGATACCCGTGATCGGCGCTGTGGTGGGTGTTGTGGTGAACTACCGCCTGATCAACAGGCTGGGAGAAACGGCCATGAATGCTTACCGGATGCGGTATTGGGCGGACCTAGCGGAAGAGCGGTCAATACTGCCTTAAAGCCTCTATCTCCTTCAACGTTTTCGGGAGGTGCTTGCCCAGCTTATGGCTGCCATCTGCGGTGATGAGGAAATTGTCTTCTATCCTGATGCCTCCAAAGTCTTTGTAAGCCGCTACAGCCTTATAATTGATGAACTGTTCCAGTTTCTTTTCGGCCATCCAGCGGTCGGTCAGCTCCGGGATCATATAAATGCCCGGTTCTACCGTCAAAACAAACCCCGCTTCCAGCTCGCGCCCCAGGCGGAGGGATTTCCAGCCGAATTCCCGGCTTTTTTTCAGGCTGTCCGTATACCCCACATATTCCTCACCCAGGTCTTCCATATCATGCACATCCAGGCCCATCATATGGCCCAGTCCGCATTGAAAGAACAGGGTATGCACACCGGCGGCCACTGCTTCCGCAGGGTCGCCTTTGATCAGCCCGATGGCCTTCATGCCGCTGAGCAGGGTTTCGCAGGCCTGCGTATGCACTTCCCGGAAGGTGATGCCCGGCCGCAGGAGGCTGATGGCATGGTCCATTGCCCCCAGCACGATCTGGTAGATCTCCTTTTGCCGGCTGGTGAACTCCCGGCCCACCGGGAAAGTGCGGGTAAGGTCGCCGGCGTAATGCATCGCGTTTTCCGCGCCGGCATCGTTCAGGACCATCTGTCCATCCCCGATGGTATTGCCATGATAGTGATTATGCAGGATCTCCCCGTTGACGCTGAGGATCACGGGATAGGCCAGGCGCCCATTGGCCGCGGCCGCCACTTCTTCCACTTTTGCCACCAGCTCGTATTCCTTCATGCCGGGCCGTGCATGCCGGATGGCGGCCATATGCATATCCGTGCTGATGGACACGGCATCTTCTATTTCCCTGATCTCGATATCCTCTTTATAGGCCCGTTGCCGTATCACGGCTTTGATCAGGGTAACGGAATCCGCCAGCTCCGGTGCTGTTTGCAGCCAGGCGGCCAGCTGTATGCAGTTCTCCGGACGGTAAGGCTTCAGTATATGCACCGGCCGGCCATGTGCCTGCGCATCCTGCACCACTGCTCCGGCCTTTTGATAGGGCGCAGTGGAGGAAACGCCCACCAGCTCCGCCATTTCCCGTACCGTGGGCAGCGGCCCCGTCCAGATAATATCATCGATACCCTGCTCATTCCCGTAGATGGTCGCTTCCCCGCTGGCCGTATCCATTATAGCGGCCAGGCCCGGCACATCCAGCCCGAAATAGTACAGGAAAGTACTGTCCTGGCGGAAAGGGTAGCAGTTATCTTTATAGTTCATACTGCTCTCCTGGTTGCCCATCAGGAGGATCAGGCCGGTGCCTACTTCCTGCAGCAGCTTTTTTCTTCTGTTGATATAGACTTCTTTCGGGAAAAGACTGAAATGCATGGTAATGATAATTGATATTCAAATGTAAAGAATGCAGCGCAGAGGCCGGCCATTTTTAGATATTTTCAAAAAATGACCGCTATTTCAGCATTTTACAAGAAATTAATTTGATTATCCGGATTACTTCCTAAATTTGCACTCGAATTATAAAACATGAACAACAACGTACATACACATCATCACCATACTTACCCGAACGGTAGGCAGGGGATGCTGTAATGTACATGCAGATATTCACCATAAAAGGCTTACCGCATCCCGGTAAGCCTTTTTTGTTTCAAACCGGATGAAACGGAGGTTTCTCCCGGCCCGTGAAAAATAAAAATGAACTGATGAGACGTAAGTCCCATTTGGCCCGTAAAGTATAAAAATGTACAAATGAAACTGCGAATTGCCATCCAGAAGTCCGGCCGCTTACACGACGATTCTATCAAACTGCTGAAAGAATGCGGGATAGATATCAACAACGGCGTTAACAAACTCAAGACAGAAGCCAGTAACTTCCCGCTGGAAGTATTCTTCCTCCGCGATGATGATATTCCGCAGTACGTGGAAGACGGTGTGGCAGACATCGGTATTGTCGGAGAGAATGTCGTGCTGGAAAAGAACCGACCTTTGCGCACCGTGGAAAAGCTGGGTTTCGGCAAATGCCGTTTAGCCATGGCCGTTCCCAAAGCAATGGACTACAACTCCATCCAGGACCTGAACGGGCAGCGCATCGCCACCAGCTATCCCGTGATCCTGGGCGATTATCTGCAAAAAATGGGGATCACCGCCGAGATCCACGAGATCAGCGGCTCCGTGGAAATAGCGCCCGGCATCGGGCTGGCAGATGCGATCTGCGACCTCGTGAGCAGCGGTTCCACCCTGTTCATGAACGGATTGAAGGAAGTGGAGACCATCCTCCGCTCCGAAGCCATCCTGGTATCCAACAACGCACTCACCCCCGAGCAGGAGCAATTGCTGGGCAAACTGATCTTCCGCATACAGGCCGTGAAAAAAGCCAAGAATAATAAGTACGTGCTGCTGAATGCCCCAAACAACAAGTTGCCCGAGATCATCGGCCTGCTTCCGGGCATGAAAAGCCCCACCGTACTGCCGCTGGCGGAAGCCGGATGGAGTTCTGTGCATTCGGTGCTGAATGAAAATGATTTCTGGGACATCATCGAAAGCCTGAAAGCCGCAGGGGCACAGGGCATACTGGTGGTGCCGATCGAAAAAATGGTGATTTAAAAAACTCGTTATGCAGATCATCCGCTATCCGGAAAAAGATACCTGGGGCCAGCTGTTGCAACGCCCCGCACTGGATACCCGCCAGCTGGAAGCCACCGTGTCCGCCATCCTTGCCGATGTAAAAGCAAAAGGGGATGCCGCACTGATACAATACACCCAACAGTTCGATAAAGTAACGTTAACGGATATACAGGTTTCTCCGGAAGAATTTGCCGAAGCGGACGCAATGCTGGAAGAATCGCTGAAGGCTGCCATCCGCCTCGCTGCTGCCAATATCGAAGCCTTTCACCGCCCGCAGGTGGAAGCCGTGAAGATGGTGGAAACCATTCCCGGTGTGCAATGCTGGCGTAAACCCGTGGGCATTGAAAAGGTGGGCCTCTACATCCCCGGCGGCACGGCGCCGCTGTTCTCCACCATCCTCATGCTGGCCATCCCCGCCCGCCTGGCCGGTTGCAGCCGCATCGTATTATGCACGCCGCCCGGAAAGAACGGGACGGTGCATCCCGCAGTGTTATGGGCGGCGCAATACACCGGTATCACCGAGGTGTTCAAGACCGGCGGCGTACAGGCTATCGGCGCCATGGCTTACGGTACCGAAAGTGTTCCGAAAGTCTACAAGATCTTCGGTCCGGGTAACCAGTATGTCACCTGCGCCAAACAGCTGGTGAACAGCGCCGGCACGGCTATCGACATGCCTGCCGGTCCATCTGAAGTAGCCGTTTTTGCGGATGACAGCTGTGTACCGGCCTTCGTAGCGGCAGACCTGCTCTCGCAGGCGGAACACGGGGCGGACAGCCAGGTATTGCTGGTGACCACCTCGGAAGCTGTGCTGACAGCGGTGGAAGCTGCCGTACAGGAACAGCTGGCGTTGCTTCCGCGGAAAGACCTTGCCGCCAAAGCCCTCGGCAACAGCAAACTGGTACTGGTGAGCGACCGGGATGAAGCGATGGACATGCTTAACGCCTACGCTCCCGAGCATCTCATCATGGCCTGTGAAAATGATGAGGCCCTCGCCACCAGGGTCATTAACGCCGGCTCCGTATTCCTCGGCAACTATTCCCCCGAAAGCGCGGGCGACTACGCTTCGGGTACCAATCATACGTTGCCGACCAATGGGTATGCCACGGCTTACAGCGGCGTGAGCGTGGACAGCTTTGTGAAAAAGATCACCTTCCAGCGCCTGAGCCGGGAAGGCCTGCAATCCATCGGTCCCGCTATTGAAGCCATGGCTTCCGCCGAAGGGCTGGAGGCACACCGCAGGGCCGTATCCATCAGAATAAATCCGTAATTACAATATATGTTCGATCTGAATAGTCTGTTAAGGGACAACATCAAACGCCTCGTACCGTATTCCTCCGCCCGCGATGAATTCAAGGGTGATGCATCCGTTTTCCTGGATGCCAATGAGAACAGCTTCGGCTCCCCGCTGCCGGTGGCGTATCATCGTTATCCGGACCCGCTGCAATGGAAAGTGAAGTACAAGCTGGCCGATATCAAAGGTGTGCCGCCGCAGAACATCTTCCTGGGCAATGGCAGCGATGAGGCCATCGACCTGCTGTTCCGCGCATTCTGCCGCCCGGGCACCGACAATGTGCTGCTTTGCCCCCCAACCTACGGCATGTACGAAGTAAGCGCGAACATCAATGATGTGACGGTGCGGAAAGCTACGCTTACGGCCGATTTTCAGCTGGACTTACCGGCCATGGAGGCTGCGATAGATGCCAATACCAAGCTCATTTTCATCTGTTCCCCCAACAATCCTACGGCGAATGCTATACGAAGGGAAGACATCGAGATGGTCCTGAATAATTTCGATGGCATTGTGGTGGTGGATGAGGCCTACATCAACTTCTCCCGGCAGAAAACACTGATACAGGAATTGACGGAATACCCGAATCTCGTCATCCTGCAAACCCTTTCCAAAGCCTGGGGCCTCGCAGCTCTGCGGGTAGGGATGGCCTTTGCCAGTGAAGACATTATCAATGTGTTCAACAAAGTGAAACCGCCGTATAATATCAACCAGGCCTCGCAGGAACTGGCGCTGGAAGCACTGAACAATATTGAACAGGTCAATAGCTGGATCAGGGAAACCGTGGAAGAGCGGGGTAAACTGGAGCAGGCGCTGAATACCCTGCCCATCGTGGAAAAAGTATATCCAAGTGACGCCAACTTCCTGCTGGTGAAAACCACCGATGCCAAAGGGATCTACCAGCACCTGGTGGATAAAGGCATTATCGTGCGTGACCGCTCCAGGGTGGAACTTTGCGCCGGATGCCTGCGGATCACCATCGGCACACCGGTAGAAAATGTACAGTTGTTTACCGCTTTGCGGGATATGGCGGGGCTGCAAGGCTCCATCTGACCCGTAAAAGAATAAAAATGAACTAATGAAACGCGTATTATTTATAGACAGGGACGGCACTATGATCAGGGAGGTGCCGCCTACTTACCAGATCGACAGCCTCGAAAAAGTGGTGTTCTACCCCAAAGTGTTCACCTACCTCGGCAAGATAGCGGCGGAGCTGGATTACGAACTGGTCATGGTCACGAACCAGGACGGTCTCGGTACGGCCTCATTCCCCGAAGAAACGTTCACCGCCCCGCACCGGCACATTATGCAGTCCTTCGAAAACGAGGGTATCACCTTCGCCGCCGTGCATATCGACAAAAGCTTCCCTGCGGATAACCTGCCTACCCGCAAACCCGGTACCGGTATGTTGCAGCAGTATTTTTCCCCGGAATATGATCTGGCCAATTCCTATGTGATCGGTGACCGTATTACCGATGTGAAACTGGCGCAGAACCTCGGCGCCAAAGCCATCTGGCTGAATGCCGATGCCTCGCTGGGCGCCGCGGAAGTAACGGATATAGATAGCCTGAAAGATGTCATAGCGCTGGAAAGCACGGACTGGGCGAAGATATACGAGTTCCTGAAGATCGGTCTCCGGAAAGTGGAGCACGTCCGCACCACGAAGGAAACGGATATCCGGATATCGCTGAACCTCGACGGGAAAGGGCAGGCGAATATCCACACCGGCCTCGCTTTCTTCGATCATATGCTGGACCAGATCGCAAGGCATGGCAGCATAGACCTGGACATCCAGGCGAAAGGGGACCTGCACATCGATGAACATCACACCATCGAAGATACCGGCATTGCCCTGGGAGAAGCCTTTGCCATGGGGCTTGGGGACAAGAAAGGAACAGAGCGATATGGTTTCTGCCTGCCGATGGACGACTGCCTGGCGCAGGTGGCGATAGACTTCGGCGGCCGTAACTGGATCGTCTGGGATGCAGCATTCAAAAGGGAAAAGATCGGGGAAATGCCTACGGAGATGTTCTTCCACTTCTTCAAATCCTTCTCCGACGCGGCCAGGTGCAACCTGAACATCAAAGCCGAAGGGGAGAACGAGCATCACAAGATCGAAGCGATCTTCAAAGCCTTTGCAAAAGCCGTCAAGATGGCCGTGAAACGCAATCCGGACAATATGCAATTGCCAAGTACAAAAGGGGTGTTGTAAGATGATCAAAATAAAATTTGCATTTTTGAATAAATCCCCCCATATTTGCCCTCACAATGCAAACGAACATCACATACAAACATTGGTGGCACACAGAGAAATTCTCCGCTGTGTAACAGTGCCATGTTTGTATTGAACATACTTTAAGAAGGCTCGCTGTACACAGCGGGCCTTCTTCGTTTTTGGCCCTTTCCTGACGGAGAGGTAACAATGGCCGGATGGCAGAAAAACACCATCTGGCTGATAACAAACAACCTTAACGGATGAAAAAAATTCAGGTAAAAACACGATCCAAACAGATGCTGGCGGATGTCTTCACCCCGGTGAGCATCTACCTTCGCATCCGCGACAAGTTCCCCGGCAGCATCCTCCTGGAAAGCACGGACTCCCACGCCAGCGAGAACAGCTTTTCCTTCATCGGTATCAAACCCATTGCAGGCATAGAGGTAACTTCCACCGATATCTTCGAGTTCAAATATCCCGGTCAGCCTGTTGAGCGTAAACAGCTCAAAAGCCGTCAGGAAGTGCTTAAAGAGATGGAGTCGTTCCTGAAAAGCTTTTCCTTCTCCGAAAAATCACCGGTGCCATTCGCGGAAGGACTGTTTGGATACAGTACCTATGACTCCGTTCAGTTCTTTGAAAAGATCGCTTTCAACAAACGTCCGGCAGCAGGGAATACCATTCCGTTGATGCGTTACCGTTTTTACCAGTATGTGATCGCCATCAACCACTTCAAGGATGAGATGCACCTGATCGAGAACGCTGTAGACGGTCAGGAGAGCGAATTCGATTTCCTGGAAACACTGATCCGCAACAAGGATTTTCCCAGTTATCCGTTTTCCGCAAACGGCACGGAAGAAAGCAATATGACGGATGAGGACTACATGGCGATGGTGGAAAAAGGCCGGCAGCACTGCTTCCGCGGGGATGTTTTCCAGATCGTATTGTCCAGGGCCTTCAGCCGTGCTTTTTCGGGGGATGAGTTCAACGTATATCGCGCCCTGCGCTCCATTAATCCATCTCCTTACCTTTTCTATTTCGATTATGGTGACTATAAACTGATGGGTTCCTCTCCGGAAGCCCAGCTGATCATTAAAGACCGTAAAGCCGTGATACACCCCATCGCCGGCACTTTCAAACGCACCGGCAATGATGAGCAGGATAAAATTCTGGCGGACCAGCTGCTGGAAGATCCCAAAGAGAATGCCGAGCATGTGATGCTGGTAGACCTTGCGCGTAACGACCTGAGCCGCTATGCGAAGGATGTGGAAGTGGAAACCTACCGTCAGATCAAATATTATTCACACGTCATTCACCTTGTCAGCGAAGTCACCGGCAGGCTTGAAGGAGATGTAAACCCCTTTGATATCCTGGCTGCCACCTTCCCGGCAGGCACGCTTTCCGGCGCGCCGAAGTACAAGGCCATGGAGCTGATCGACAGCTATGAACCGACCGCGCGTGGTTTTTATGGCGGCTGTGTGGGATTTGTAGGGTTCAACGGCAACTTCAATCATGCCATTATGATCCGCTCCATCCTCAGCAGGAACAACACATTGTACTACCAGGCCGGCGCGGGAGTGGTCGCCAAAAGCGTGGCCAGTTCAGAACTTCAGGAAGTGAACAACAAACTCAATGCATTAAAACAGGCCATCAGCCTGGCTCAAAATATCTGATATGAATATTCTGGTGTTTGACAATTATGACTCATTTACCTATAACCTGGTACACCTTGTTGAAAAGATCATCGGCGGGAAAGTAACGGTCGTGCGGAATGATGAGATCAGTCTGGATGATGTGGAGCAATATGACCGGATCATTTTGTCCCCCGGCCCGGGAATCCCTGAGGAAGCCGGATTGCTCCTGCCGCTTATCAAACGGTATGCAGCCACCAAATCCATCTTTGGAGTATGTCTTGGTCAGCAGGCGATAGGGGAGGCCTTCGGGGCAAAGCTCATCAACCTGAAAGATGTATATCATGGCGTGGCAACGCCGGTACAGATCACCGCCCGCAGCGGCCGCCTCTTTAACGGGCTGCCCGATCAGCTGGAAGTAGGAAGGTATCACTCCTGGGTGGTAGATGAAAAGACCCTGCCTGAAGCGCTGGAAGTGACCGCGCGTGATCAGAACGGTTATGTTATGGCCGTACAGCATAAACAGTATGATGTCAGCGGCGTGCAGTTCCATCCGGAAAGCGTGCTGACGCCGGAAGGAGAGCGGATATTGCGGAACTGGCTGAACCTGCCCTGATCAGGCACCGGAGCGTAAACATATCTGAATCAACATCAACGAATGCAACACCCATGAAAAAGATACTGAACTACCTGTTCGAACACAAGACCTTCTCCCGGGAAGGCGCCCGCGAGATACTCACCAATATCTCCAAAGGCACATACAACGAAAGTGAGCTGGCGGCTTTTATGACGGTCTTCCTGATGCGCAGCATCACCATCGAAGAGTTGCTGGGTTTCCGCGATGCCCTTTTGGAACTCTGTGTACCGGTGAACCTGGACGGCCATGCCGTGCTGGATATCGTAGGCACCGGCGGCGATGGCAAGAATACCTTCAATATCTCCACGCTTTCCTGCTTCATTGTGGCCGGTGCAGGCGGGAAGGTAGCCAAACACGGTAACTATGGCGTATCTTCGATCAGCGGGGCTTCCAACGTGATGGAATCCGTAGGGTACAAGTTTAAAAGCGATCAGGGCAAGCTGCGGCAGGAGATAGAAGAAGCCGGCATCTGTTTTTTACATGCACCGCTCTTCCACCCGGCGCTGAAGAATGTAGCCGGTGTACGGCGCCAGCTTGGGGTGCGCACATTCTTTAACATGCTCGGGCCGCTGGTGAACCCGGCTTTCGCGCAGCACCAGCTGATCGGCGTGTACAACCTGGAAATGGCGCGCATTTATAATTATCTGTTCCAGCAGACCGATAAACAGTTTGCCATCGTACACAGCCTGGACGGATATGACGAGATCTCCCTCACCGGAGATACCCGCATCATCACCAATAAAGGAGAACAGGACTGGACGCCCGAAGCGCTCGGCAAACGCAAGGTGCATGCGGAAGACATTTATGGCGGCAACTCCCCGGAAGAAGCCGCGAAGATATTCATGAAAGTATTGAAAGGCGAAGGCAGCTGGGCGCAGCATTCCGTTGTGATGGCCAATGCCGCCATGGGCCTCTATTGCCTGGAAAAATACCCGACTTATGAGGAATGCTTTCTGGCAGCGGTGGAATCCCTGGAATCCGGCGCGGCTTACAGAACATTCAGCAAACTGATCGCATTACAGTAATCAAGGATGAGCCTTAAATAATGCTCATCTGATCAACAAGAACAAATGAAGAACATCCTGGCAGAAATTGTCGAGCATAAAAAAACAGAGGTCACAGAGCGCAAGAAAAGGCGTGGTGTGGATGAATTGAAGCATTCCCAGATGTTCAGCCGCCCGGTGCATTCCCTTCGCGCTTTCCTGAAAAGCCCGGGGCGTAACGGCATCATTGCCGAATTCAAGCGGCAGTCCCCCTCCAAAGGATTGATCAATGGTACCGCAAGTGTGCAGGATGTAACCGCCGCATATGCCCGCAATGGCGCATCCGGTTTGTCGGTACTGACCGACCAGCAATTTTTTGGCGGATCGATGGATGACCTGCAGCAGGCGCGTGCCGTGAACAGCATCCCCATTTTGCGAAAGGATTTCGTGATCGATGAATACCAGATAGCGGAAGCCAGGGCCATCGGCGCCGATGTGATCCTGCTGATAGCCGAATGCCTCAGCAAAGCCGAAGTGGCGCATCTGGCGAAATATGCGGTGGACCTGGGCCTGGAAGTATTGCTGGAAGTGCATAGCGCAGAACAGCTGAAGAAGATCACCCCCGATACCCAACTGGTGGGGATCAATAATCGTGACCTGACCACCTTCAAAGTAGATATTCACCGTTCCATGGAACTGCTGAAGCAGATCCCGGCGGAATACAGCAAAGTGGCGGAAAGCGGTATGGATGACCCGGCTACTATCGTTACGCTGAAAAACGCAGGTTTTGACGGGTTCCTGATCGGAGAGCATTTTATGAAGGCAGAGAACCCCGGCAGTGCATTCGAAGCATTTACACAACGGTTGAAAGAGTTGACGGATGTGCAGGCTCAACCCCCGCATACCGGCGGTTGAGAGGGCTTGAACGTAAAAGCATAATATCAAAAGCATGAAAATAAAAGTCTGCGGTATCACCAGGCCTGAAGACCTGGAAGCATTAGTAGAACTCGGCGCCGACTACGCCGGTTTCATCTTTTACGGCAAATCGCCCCGCTTTGCAGGCAACAAACTCGATGGCAGAACCGTGCGCGAAAAAGGGAAGAATATCAGCAAAGTAGGCGTATTCGTTAATGCCGATGCCCGGCAGATCATGCAGACCGTCAAAGATTATGCGCTCGACCTCATCCAGCTGCATGGAGAAGAAAGCGCTGCCCTGTGCGGACAATTGCGGGAGACCGTTCCGGTAATGAAAGTGTTTCATGTGCATGAAAAAGGATACGAACAGGTGTCCCCGTACCTCGGCGCCAGCGATTACTTCCTGTTCGATACCGCCAGCGCGGATTACGGAGGTACCGGCCGGCAGTTCAACTGGGAACTGCTGAAAGATTACGGGTTCGATCAGCCCTTTTTCCTGAGTGGCGGTATCGGTCCGGCTGATGCGGATACCCTGCGGCAATGGGCACATGAAAAACTGTTTGCCGTTGACGTCAACAGCCGGTTTGAAACATCCCCGGGTGTGAAAGACCTGGAAAAGGTCGCGGCATTCATCAAACAATTAAAAGGAAAAACAAAAAAATAGCACGCATCATGGATATAGCGGTGGATACCTTGCAATCCAGGTATCATGTAAACGAAAAAGGCTACTATGGAGAATTTGGCGGAGCGTACATCCCCGAGATGCTCTATCCCAATGTGGAAGAGCTGCGGTTGCAATACCTGCAGATCATGGCGGAGCCTGCTTTTCAGGCGGAGTTTGAGCAATTGCTGAAAGATTATGTAGGCCGGCCTTCTCCCTTGTACTTCGCCAAACGCCTCTCCGAAAAGTACAAAGCAAAGATCTATCTCAAGCGGGAAGACCTGAACCACACCGGCGCGCACAAAGTGAACAACACCATCGGCCAGATATTGCTGGCCAAACGCCTGGGCAAAAAACGCATCATCGCGGAAACAGGGGCCGGTCAGCATGGCGTGGCCACCGCCACCGTATGCGCCCTGATGGATATGGAGTGCATTGTGTACATGGGCAGTGTGGACATCCAGCGCCAGGCCCCCAACGTAGCGCGGATGAAAATGCTCGGCGCCACCGTAGTGCCGGCCACCAGCGGCAGCAAAACCCTCAAAGACGCCACGAACGAAGCTATCCGCGACTGGATCAACAATCCCGTGGATACCCATTATATCATCGGCTCTGTGGTAGGCCCGCATCCGTATCCGGATATGGTGGCCCGCTTCCAGTCCGTTATCTCCGAAGAAATTAAACAGCAGCTGCTGGAAAAAACAGGCAGTGAAGATCCGGGTTATGTGATCGCCTGCGTAGGTGGCGGCAGCAATGCCGCAGGCGCATTCTTCCATTTCACGGATCGCGAAAACGTGAAGCTGGTAGCCGTGGAAGCCGCCGGAAAGGGGCTGGACAGCGGGTACTCCGCCGCCACATCGCAGCTCGGCAAACCGGGCATCATACATGCCAGCAAAACCCTGCTGATGCAAACGGAAGACGGCCAGATCGTGGAACCGCATTCTATTTCGGCGGGACTGGATTATCCCGGTGTAGGGCCGATGCATGCACATCTCTATCAGACCGGCCGCGCGCAGTTCCTCAACGCCACCGATGAAGAATCCCTCGCCGCCGCATATGAACTGAGCCTGCTGGAAGGGATCATTCCCGCGCTGGAATCCGCGCATGCGCTGGCGAAGCTGAAAGAGCTGCCGCTGAAGCCGGAAGACGTTGTAGTGGTATGCCTCAGCGGCCGCGGAGATAAAGACCTGGAAACCTATATCAAACATCTAAAGTAAAGGCCATGAACCGCATCGACCAGTTATTCAGCAACAGATCCTCCAACATACTCAACATATACTGTACCGCGGGGTTCCCGGCCCTGAACGACACCCTCACCGTTGTGGAAGCGCTGCAGCAAAGCGGCGCCGACATGGTGGAACTGGGCATGCCCTTTTCCGATCCCCTGGCGGACGGGCCGGTGATACAGGACAGCAGCACCCGCGCCATCGCCAATGGCATGCGCATCAGCGTGCTGTTCGAACAGCTGAAAGGGTTCCGGGACCGTATAAGCCTTCCCGTTATCCTCATGGGATATATGAACCCCGTATTGCAGTTCGGCGTGGAGAACTTCTGCAAGAAATGCGCGGAAACCGGGATAGACGGGCTTATTCTGCCTGACCTGCCCATGGATGAATATGAAAGTCAATACCGGCCCCTGTTCGAACAGTACGGCCTGCATCTCATCTTCCTGGTGACACCCGAAACCAGTGAAGCCCGCATCCGCAAGATCGACAGCCTGAGCAAAGGTTTTGTATATGCCGTTTCTTCCTCTTCCACAACGGGGAAAGACAAGGTAATGGCCGATCAGCAGGCCTACTTCGCCCGTCTCAAAAGCATGCAGCTGAAGAACCCGGTGCTGATCGGTTTCGGCATCAGGGATAAGGCCACATTCAACACTGCCTGCGCCAACAGCAACGGCGCCATCATCGGCAGCGCTTTTGTGAAAGCCATCGAAAACAGTACTAACTTGCAGCAGGATATCCTGCAATTCGTGGAAAATATAAAAAAGTAAAAGGGACGATGTGTGCAAGAAACCGGGCATGAGCGGCATGCTGATGCGAGGTTCCACCCGGCCCGTAAAAATTCAAATATTGACCGATGAAAACAGCCATCATCAAATATAACGCCGGTAACATCCGTTCCGTGTTGTTCGCCCTGGAACGCCTGGGAGTGGAAGCAACGGTAACTGACGACCCGGAAGAGCTGCGTTCGGCGGATAAAGTGATCTTTCCCGGTGTGGGAGAGGCCAGCACCGCCATGAACTACCTCAGGGAAAGGAAGCTGGACCTCCTGATCCGTGATCTCCAACAACCCGTGCTCGGCATTTGCCTCGGCATGCAGCTGTTATGCAAACATTCGGAAGAAAATGATACGGAATGTCTCGGCGTGTTCGACCTGCCGGTGAAGAAGTTCGTTTCGCCGGTGGACAATCTGCTGAAGATCCCGCAGATCGGCTGGAACAATATTGCCGGCTTGCACAGCGTCATCTTCGAGCATGTACCGGAGAACAGCTACATGTACTTTGTGCACAGTTATTATGTAGCGCTGGGTCCCGAAACCACCGCTATTGCGAACTACGTGATCAACTACAGCGCCGCCCTGCAAAAGGATAATTTTTATGCTGTGCAGTTCCATCCGGAAAAATCCGCGGAAGCCGGTCAAAACCTCATTGAAAGTTTCCTGAAATTGTGAGCGTGACCATCAGAAATATTACAACGGAAGATACCCTGCCCCTGCGCAGGGATGTACTGTATCCGCACTGGCAGCTGGAACAGGTGCGTGTGGACCATGACGATGAAGGATGGCATTTTGGCCTGTATGAAGGGAAAGAACTGGTAACCGTAGTGTCCCTCTTCATCAGCGGCCCTGCTGCGCAGTTCCGGAAGCTGGCCACCGCAGCCCATTACCGCGGTAAAGGTTACGGTAAAAGGATGATGCAGCATCTGCGGGAAGTCTGCCTCCGCCACGGTGTGCGCACCCTCTGGTGCAATGCGCGCGATTCCGCGGAAACCTTCTATTTACAGCTGGGCTTTACCCGCACCAGTGATATATTTTACAAAGACGATATTGCGTTCTATAAAATGGAGATCAATCTGAAAGCCCCGGATACCGGGCGTTTTAATATCATTCCCGCCATCGACATCATCGATGGTAAATGTGTGCGCCTCACACAAGGGGACTACGATCAGAAAAAGGTGTACAATGAGCATCCGCTCGAAGTAGCGAAAGAGTTTGAGAACAGCGGCATCAAACGCCTGCACCTCGTGGATCTGGACGGCGCGAAGAAAGGCGCGGTAGTGAACTGGAAAGTGCTGGAAACCATCGCCGGAAAAACCGGGATGGTTATCGATTTTGGCGGCGGCATCAAAAGCGATAAGGATGTAGCCATCGTATTTGAAAGCGGCGCCGCCATGGCCACCATCGGCAGCGTAGCCGTAAAGCAGCCGGAGCTGTTTTTTCACTGGCTGAAAACATACGGTGCGGAAAAAATGTTCCTCGGCGCGGATGTGAAGGAAGAAAAGATCGCCGTAGGCGGATGGCTGGAAACAACGGAGCTGAGCGTATTCGATTTCCTGAAAGCCAATAAGGAAAAAGGCGTCACACAGGTATTCTGTACCGATATCGCAAAGGATGGCCTGTTGCAGGGCGCTTCCACCGACCTTTACCGCAAGATCATCGAAAATGTGCCGGGCATACAGCTCACGGCCAGCGGGGGCGTCAGCCATATCGGGGACGTGGAGGAACTGAAAGAAGCCGGCCTGGCCGGCGTGATCATCGGCAAAGCGATCTATGAAGGACGCATCACATTAGCGGAATTAAAGAAATTTATATAATGCTCACAAAACGCATCATCCCCTGTCTGGATATCAAGGACGGACGTACCGTAAAGGGCGTCAACTTCGAGAACATCCGCGATGCCGGAGACCCGATAGAACTGGGCGCATTGTATGCGCAGCAGGGAGCGGACGAACTGGTGTTCCTGGACATCACCGCCACCAACGAGCGCCGCAAAACGCTCTCCGAACTGGTGACCCGCATTGCCCGGCATGTGAATATTCCCTTTACCGTTGGTGGCGGCATCTCCTCCGTGGAGGACGTTAGCGTACTGCTGAATGCCGGGGCGGATAAAGTGTCCGTAAACACCGCGGCATTCAAAGATCCGGGATTGCTCAACGCCCTTTCCCGCGAATTCGGCAGCCAGTGCATCGTACTGGCTATCGATACCCGCTTTGAGGATGGCGACTGGTTCGTGTACCTTAACGGGGGCCGGGTGAAAACGGATACCCGTACGACCGACTGGGCAAAGGAAGCCGTAGAACGCGGCGCCGGAGAGATACTCCTTACCTCCATGAATAACGACGGCACCAAGCAGGGCTTTGCCCTGGATATCACCCGCCGCCTGTCTGAAAACCTGAACGTACCGGTCATCGCTTCCGGAGGCGCAGGCACTATGGAGCATTTTGCCGATGTATTCGAAAAAGCGCATGCCGATGCCGCCCTGGCCGCCAGCATTTTCCATTACAAGGAGATAGCCATCCAGGACCTGAAGAACTACCTCTACCACAGGGGGATACAGATCCGGTTTTAGGCAGCTGCCCATGGACGGATACATCACCGGCTTTTTACGGCGGCGGCAAACTATCACCAGCGGGCTTTCAGGGCCCATGTGTCCGCTTTTAGCCGTAACTTTACAGATTATTTTATTATATTTAATCATAATATAGATGCAGGTAGATTTTTCAAAGTCACCGGACGGGCTGGTTCCCGCCATTATCCAGGACGCCATTACCAACAAGGTGCTGATGCTTGGATATATGAACCGTGAAGCGCTGGACAAAACGCTGGCGGAGGGAAAAGTGACTTTTTTCAGCCGTTCCAAGAACAGGCTGTGGACCAAGGGAGAAGAAAGCGGCAATTTCCTGCACCTGCAGCATTCGGCGATCGACTGCGATGGTGATACGCTGCTGTTGAAGGTAAATCCCGCAGGGCCTGTCTGCCATACCGGCACCGATACCTGCTGGGGCGAAACGAACAAAGCGGCCGCCACGTTCCTGCACTCGCTGGAACAGGTGATCCGGGACCGGAAGAACAACCCGACCGAAAAATCCTACACGGCATCCCTCTTCGCCAAAGGCATCAACAAAATTGCCCAGAAAGTAGGGGAGGAAGCAGTGGAAGTGGTGATTGAAGCGAAAGACAATAATGATGAGCTTTTTCTGAATGAATCGGCGGACCTGCTGTTTCATTATTTGATACTGCTGCAGGCCAAAGGCTTTACGCTGGAGGATGTAGTGACCATATTAAAAGACCGGCATAAATGAAAAACATTGCGCTCCTGGCGCTTTGCATGGCAACAGCCGTGGCAACCAGCGCACAATTTACCGTAAAAGGCAGGATTAGCGGGGCAGACAGCCTGCAGCTCGTTTTCCTGAGTGAAGATGGCCAGACCAGGGATACCACCCAACTGCTGGATGAAGGGGATTTTTCTTTTACCACGTTACATAAACCCGGTAAGGACGATATGTTCGCCCTCCTTCTGGAAGGCCTGCCTGCTCCGTTATTGCTGGTAGCGGACCAGCCTGTTGTAGAGCTGGAAGGAGAGAAGCAGCATTTTCCCGTTGCGGCCGTTCAGGCCGGGCAGCAAACCCGATGGATGCAGGATTATCACCTCGCCTATCAGCCCGTGATCCGGAAAGCCATGGCCCTCAATATGGAAGCTGCGGAGATCGGTGGTGACGATGATGCCGCCAAGGAAGATTTCCGCCGGAAGGCGCAGGAATTTGAGAAAGAAGTGATGATGACGGGCCTGAATTTCATAAAAGATCATCCAAAGGCGCATGCCAGCCTTTTTCTGCTGACCAATGAGCTGAAAGGCCGTTTGCAGGATGAACAATTCATTGCGTTATTCAAAGGGCTGGACCCGGTTGTCAGAAACAGCCGTTTGGGCAAAAACGTCGCCGCCCAGGTTGCGCAAATGGAGCAATCCGCAAAAGATGTTGGCCTTGCAAAGGACTTTGAACAGAAAAATCCGGAAGGCCAGCCCGTAAAGCTCTCTTCCTTCCGGGGAAAATATGTGCTGATCGACTTCTGGGCCAGCTGGTGCGGGCCCTGCAGGATGGAAAATCCTAATGTGGTGGCAGCCTATCACCGTTTCAAAGACAAGAATTTCACCATACTCGGCGTATCGCTCGATAAAAGCCGTGGCGACTGGCTGGAGGCCATCGAGCAGGACAAACTGGTGTGGACCCAGGTATCCGACCTGAAAGGCTGGGGCAACGAGGCTGCGCAATTATACGGCGTTCGCGGCATTCCGCAGAATTTCCTCATCGACCCGCAGGGAAAGATCATTGCCAGCAACCTGCGCGGCAAAGCCCTGGAACAGAAACTGGCGGCCATCCTGCAGTGACCGCTTATCACTTTAGCCTTGCTTTTCCCTGCCGGATAAGCCAAATTTGTCAGAGTTAAAATCATAAACGTAACCAAGCATGAAGAAATTGATCCTTGCAGCGGCGCTGTTATGCCCCGTTGTGCTGACAGCACAAAAAAAAGCGAAGGAAAAACCTTACACCATCCAGGGCACGATCGTTCAACAGGAAACACCCACCAAAGTAACCCTCAGATATAGAAAAGACGGCAAAATAGTTACCGATACCACGCTTACCGCAGATGGCAGATTCGTGTTCAAAGGCACGGTCCCCGAGCCCATGCAGGTACAACTGCTGGCCGATGTTCCAAAATCCGCCACCAATATGAACGGAAAAACGGAAGTCGCCCCCATCTTCCTCGCTCCCGGCACCACCACGGTGACCATGGAAAGCCTGGACAAGAAAGGCACCGCTACCGGTACCACCGCACAGGATGATTATAACCAGCTGAATGCCCTGCTGGACCCGCTGTATAAACAAGGCGCCGAACTGAACAAGGAATACCGCGCCTTACGCGAAGCAAAGGACGAAGCGGGCATGAAAAAGCTGGAAACCCGTTTCGAACAGCTGGAAGCCAGCCGCAAAGCTGTGCTGAACAAATACCTGGAAGACCGTCCAGGATCGCCGCTCGGCATCTTTGTGCTGTCCCAGGTGGCAGGGTACGACCTGGACCCCGAGAAAATCGATCCCCTGTTCAACCGGTTGTCCAAATCCGTGCGCAAGACCCCTTCCGGCAAGCAGTTCGAAGAGCGCCTGGACATCGCCCGGAAAGTACGGGTAGGCAACCCCGCTATGGAATTCAGCCAGAACGATCCCTCCGGCAAGCCCGTGAGCCTGGCCTCTTTCCGCGGAAAATATGTGCTGGTGGACTTCTGGGCAAGCTGGTGCGGCCCCTGCCGCGCTGAAAACCCCAATGTGGTGAAAGCCTTCAATATGTATAAGGACAAAGGGTTCACCGTCCTCGGCGTATCTTTTGACGACAACAAGGAGAAATGGGTGGAAGCCATCGATAAGGACGAACTGCACTGGACGCAGGTGTCCGATCTGAAAGGCTGGAGCAACGAAGTAGGCAAAATGTACGGTATCCGCGCCATCCCGCAGAACCTGCTGCTTGACCCGGAAGGCAAGATACTGGCCAAGAACCTCCGCGGCGAAGCTCTTGAAAGCAAACTGGCAGAGCTTTTCAAATAATTATACCGGTACCGTCCCGGAAAAAAGACCCCGGTTGCCACTGGCAGCCGGGGTCTTTTTGTTTATGCCTTCCCCGACTTGAGCCGTTTGCCACTGTGCCGTGCTTCCCTGCCGCCAAAGTCCTTAATCAGCCGATTTCCCCCAACCGGAATCATTTTCCTTCTCCTGAAGCCCCGATCCCTGCCGGTATCCCGCCAATTCCCCATCCTCCCCCAAAAAAAATATCCTCCCGAATTTGTTATTCTACGAATTATTCGTAGATTTACGATAGGTTCGTATTTATGAAGTATGTTTTCGGTTTTTGGATATGGATGATCGTCTGCACAACACCCGTTTTCGCGCAAACGGATTTCCGCATCACCGGAAAAGTACTGGATGAGAACGGGAAACCGATGCCTTTTGCCAGCGTGTTCCTCAATCAGACCACCATCGGCGACCGCACCACGGAACAGGGTGATTTCACCATCCGGCAGGTACCGCCCGGCAAATATGAGCTCATCGTTTCTTATCTTGGTTATGAGCCGCTGCTGATACCGCTGACAGTAGATAAAAACATCAGCGGCATCACCGCTGGCCTGAAGCCGAAAGCAGGACAGCTGAAAGAAGTGGTCATCAAAAGAAATGCGGAGCGGGACCGGTGGATGAGGGTCTTTAAAGAAACCTTCCTCGGCAAAAGCAACAACGCCGGGCAATGCACGATCCTGAACGACGAGATCATAGATCTGCAGTACGATCAGGCGAAACACAAACTCAGCGCAACTTCAGATGACTTCATCATTATCGAGAACAAGGCGCTCGGATACAGGATCAGGTTCCTGCTGATCAACTTCGAGATCAATTTCAGCACGGGTTATTCGATCTACTATGGTAATCCGTTGTTCGAACTGATGCGGCCAAAGAACAGGAGACAGGGCAAGAAATGGGAAGAAGCGAGAGAAAAGGCGTATTACGGATCATCGATGCAGTTCTTTAAAAGTCTTGTCAACCACCAGTTACAGGAAGATGGATTTGAAGTGAGGAAACTTGTGCGGATAAAACGGAGCAGGGATTTTACACCGCCAACCGGCAACGACAGCGCGAAAGTGCTGAAACCGGGCTTCCTTTCCAGTTATGTCAACTACCTGTACAACAAGATACTGCCGTACGACAGTATTTACAGGAAAACGGCTGACGGTTATGCGCTCCATTTCCGGGATCACCTGCACATCACCTATACGAAGGAAAAAGAAGGGAGGGATTATCTGGGTGAAGGCAATACCGCCAAACCAGGCCACCAGCTTTCCGTGATGAGGCTCCTGGAACCGGAAGTGCCGCTGGACGTGAACGGAATACTGGAATCGCCTGTTCATGTATTGTATGAACAATACTGGGGATGGGAAAAAATGGCGGAAATGCTGCCGCTGAACTATAAACGTTAATATCAATTTCAATCGTTTCAATATGGAAAAACTGACCAAACAGGAAGAAGCGGCCATGCAGGCCATATGGAAAGCAGGGAAAGGCTTTGTGAAGGAATTCCTGGAAGCGCATGCCGCGCCTGTGCCGCCATATACCACACTGGCATCTACCATCAAAAACCTGGAGAAGAAAGGATATGTGGACGCCAAAAAGATAGGTAACGTGTATGAATACACGCCAACCATCGGTGAAGGGGAATACAAGCAGAAGTTCATGAACGGATTTGTGAAGGACTACTTTGAGAATTCCTACAAGGAACTGGTCACATTCTTCGCCAGGGACAAGAAGATCAGTCCTGATGAACTCAAGGAGATCATCAACATGATCGAGAACAAAAAATAACCTGCAGGTCTGCATTCATGACGTAAATATCAATGGCATGTCTGAATTCTTTTTATATCTGATCAAAGCGAATATTGCGCTCTGCCTGTTTTACCTGGCTTATCAGCTTGGGCTTCGCAGGCTGACCTTTTATACCCTCAACCGTTACTTCCTGTTGTCGGGGATCGTTTTTTCCTCACTGTTCCCGCTGGTGAATGTGAATGATTTTGTGAACCGGCATGAAACGCTGGCGCAGCAGGCAATTATTTATCTGCCTGATCTGAATGCCTGGCAGCAACCTGTGCAGCCAGAGCCATTCAGCGTCTGGAACCTCATGGAATGGGTGTTCTGGGCCGGTGTGGCGGTGATGGCCCTGCGGCTGGTCCTGCAATTATTTTCCCTGCTGTTCCTGCACCGCAAGTCCCGTCCGGCTAAACTGATGGACCGCAGGGTACGCCTGATGCCGGACTCCATGAACCCGTTCTCTTTCTTCCGCCATATATACGTGAATCCATCGTTGCACGGCCCCAATGAATTGAAAGCCATCCTGCAGCACGAGGCCATTCACGTCAGAGAATGGCACTCTGCGGATGTGCTGATGAGTGAAGTGAACCAGGTATTCTACTGGTTCAATCCCGGGGCATGGCTGATGAAAACCGCGGTAAAGGAAAACCTCGAATTCCTGACGGACCGCACCATGCTTCGTACGGGAGTGGACAGAAAGGCGTACCAGTACAGCCTGGTACAGGTGAGTGCCGCGCAGTATGCCGCCGGCATCGCCAACAATTTCAATTTTTCCCATCTTAAAAACCGCATCAAAATGATGAACAAAGAAAAATCGTCCCGCCTGCAAATTACCCGTTATGCGGTACTGGGCATCATCGTTTGCGGTGCCTTATTATCCCTGAACTTTACCCGTGCCGGCGCTGTTGTGCAGGAGGCCGTGCAGGATGTGCAACGCGTGCTTGTAGCGCCGCAAATACAGCCGGTGGATACCGTGGTGCCCGCACAACCTGCGGCGGCGCCGGTGAAGCAGGAAACAAAAGAAAAGGTGATAAAAGGGCAGGCAACCGGTATTATTATTTCAAGAGATAACATCATTAGAGAAGTGGAAGAAGCGCCGCAGGCAGAATCCGCCCCGGTAGCTACTGCTTTCGGCGGAGAGCCGGCTCAGATCAGGCTCACCGGCCCCATTGATACCACAAGAAAACCACTGATCGTAGTTGATGGCGTGCCGATGGATGCAGACAAGTATCCTAGTCCGCTGCAGCAGCTGAACCCGAATGACATTGACGCGATCACTGTACTGAAAGACGCCTCTGCTACCGCGATCTATGGTAAAAAAGGACAGCATGGGGTGATCCTCATCACGACCAAAAAAGGGAAGCCCGCATTGCAGGAAGTGACCGTAGTAGGATATCCCGCCAGAGACAAGGATGCGGTGAATTTTGAAGCAGCAGGCGATGATGGTACCCGTTCACTCAAAGGCGTGGTAGTGGTAGGGTATGGGAAAACTGATGCGGCAACCACCTTGGCTGCGGGCGCCACTGGTACAGACAAGGCAGGTCTGAATGAAGTGACCGTAACCGGGAAGCCTGCCGCGGCAACAAGCATAGGGCCTTTAAAAGCTTATCCGAACCCTACCTCCGGCATCGTGTCCGTAACATTTACGGTGGATAAACCCGGCAAGGGATATATTGAAGTGACCGATGCCAACGGCAAACCGGTCTACCAGAAATCGATCTCGGATTTTAAAGGCACGTATAACGGTCAGATCGACCTCAGCCGTTTCCCGGCAGGGATATACTACCTGGTGGTGGTGAAAGACGGTGCAAAAATATCTTCCCGTATTGTAAAGAATTAGCGCGGCTGTTATCCTCTCATGCAGCCATGCCGTGGAAAGGGAGAATTGCTGAAGGAGCCCGATTCTCCCTTACTGCAGGCTTCTGGCGCAGCGGAAACCGAGGTTGGACAATCCTGATTCCGGCGTTGTTTTCATCCTTGCCGAAACGCGGTATCCCCTGCAATATTCATCACTGCACATAAAAGATCCGCCCCGGATCACCCGCTTGGGAGCGTTCGGGTCCATAGCGTCATAAGGTTGAGCGGGACCGGTGGGATTTGCAGCGCCGGATTGCATTTCTTTGTAATAGTTGGTGGAATACCAGTCCGCCGTCCATTCCCATACATTTCCGGCCATGTCGTACAGCTGATAACCGTTGGCGGCGAAGGATTTCACGGGAGCGATATGATAAAAGCCGTCCGTTTCCGTGTTCTCATACGGGAAATGACCGTTCCAGATATTGGCTTTTGCTTTACCCGTTTGCGGCAGTTCCGTGCCCCAGGGGAAGGGTTGCTCTTTCAGGCCGCCCCTGGCTGCAAATTCCCATTCCGCTTCTGTTGGAAGGCGTTTTCCCGCCCATTTCGCGAAGGCCTGGGCATCTTCCCAGGAAACATGGATGACCGGATAATGGTCCTTGCCATTGATATCGCTGCCCGGCCCTTCCGGATGCTGCCAGTCCGCCCCCAGCACAAAACGCCACCACTGGCCTACATCATTCAGGTCTACCGCCTGGGCAGTGGGTGTGAATACGAGGGAGCCAGGCGATAACATGGAGCTGTCCGGCTCAGGGGAACCGGGAGGAAGGCTGCGCATGTATTCTTCTTTGGTGATCGGCCTTTCCGCCGTGGTGATATATCCCGTGGCTTTTACAAAGGCGCGGAATTCCGCGTTGGTCACCTCATGTTCATCAAGCAGAAAGGAATCTACTTTTACGGTGTGCGACGGATATTCATCCGGCATGCCGCTGTCATCATCAGCCCCCATCCTGTATTCTCCCGCCGGGATCAGGATCATCGGGTTAAGGAGGGCTATGCTGGCAGGAACTTCCGTCTTTCCCTGCTCCGGTGTTGCGGTATGGCAGGAGGCCAGCATACAACTCAGGGAAACAATGATAGAGATAGCGTAAAGTTTCATCATACCCTGCAAATTTATAGCACAGGATCGTGAATCTGTAATTTGAACAGGATTAATCCTGTACGGCTGTTACCGCTGCTTTGCATTGTGAAATTGTTAAATTAGCGCCGGAAATCTTTCATATTGCCGGAAGCGGCCATATTATCCGTATTTTAATCCCGTAATTATTGAAACTGCATGTCTTTCAGCCGTAGCGACTTTGGTACTGATTTCAAATGGGGGGTAGCGATCTCCGCTTTTCAGAACGAAGGCGCTCACGATGCGGATGGCAAAGGCCTCTCGGTCTGGGATACCTTTACAGCCCGCCGGGGCAAGATCAAAGACGGAACGCATGCCCGCACTGCCTGCAATTTTTACCACTGTTACCGGGACGATATTCTGCTGGCAAAGGAAATGGGGTTCGATGTTTTCCGCTTTTCCCTTTCCTGGCCGCGCATCCTCCCTGACGGCACCGGCCGTGTGAACCAGGCTGGTATCGATTTCTATCACAAGGTCATCGACGCCTGCCTCGAAGCCGGCCTGGAGCCGTATATAACGCTGTATCACTGGGACCTGCCACAGGCGCTGGAGCATAAGGGCGGCTGGTGCCACCGCGGCACCGTGCATGCTTTTGAGGACTTCGCCGTGATCTGCGGCAAGGCATATGGCCATAAAGTGAAGCACTGGATCGTGCTGAATGAGCCTTTCGGTTTTACATCACTGGGATATATGCTGGGCGTACATGCTCCCGGAAAGTTCGGACTGTCTTACTTCCTCCCCGCCGTGCATCATGTGGCGCTGGCCCAGGCTGCCGGAGGGCGCGCTATCCGCGCGGAAGTACCGCAGGCAAAGATCGGCACCACTTATTCCTGCTCCCATATCATCCCATATACGCAGAATAATAACGACCTGCAGGCCGCAAAACGCGCCGATGCATTGTTTAACCGGCTTTTTATTGAGCCGGCGCTGGGCCTGGGCTATCCGGTGGAAGCATTCCCCCTGCTTCGCCGCATCGAAAGGCGCTATGCGTTGTGGCGCGACTGGGACAAGCTGGCTTTTGATTTCGATTTTATCGGCATACAGAATTATTTTCCGCTGGTGGTCAGGTACAATGCGTTCATGCCCTATGTGCAGGTATCGGAAGTGAAAGCGCGCTATCGGAATGTACCGCTCACAGCCCTGGGTTGGGAGATCAGCGGGGACGGCATGTACAACATCCTGCAGCAGTTTGCCGCATATGATGGCGTGAAAGAACTGATCGTTACGGAAAGCGGCGCCGCCTTCAATGATCTGTTGCTGAACGGCAATGTGGAGGATGAGCAGCGCGTCAGCTACTTCCGGGAATACACCGGGGCTGTGCTCCGTGCAAAGCGCGCCGGCGTTCCCGTTTCCGGATATTTCGCCTGGACGCTTACTGACAATTTTGAATGGGCGGAAGGGTATAAAGCCAGGTTCGGGCTGGTGCATGTGGATCTTGAAACACAGCAGCGCACGATGAAAGCCTCCGGCCGCTGGTTCCGCGACCTGTTGCGTTCATGACCTTCATCTTCAAAGGGCTTGTTCCGAATTTTTTCCGGAAGGCATTGCTGAAATGTGAAAGCGAAGTATATCCCATATCATATGCGATCGCCGTGATGGATTTATTTCCCTGCAATACATCACGCCTGGCCAGTTGCAGCCGGTGCTCACTCAGATAGCCAAATACAGAATTGGAAAATACCGCCCTGAAACCAGCTTTCAGTTTGAACCCGTTCAATCCTGCCAGTGCTGCCAGCGCAGATAATGTAGGCGGGCTTTGAATATCCCGCAGCAGGATTTCCCTTGCCAGCCGCACTTTCCTGATATCGGCATGAGAAAGCTGGAACGGCTTTTGCGGCTTTCCTCCGGTGTTGGCTGTGCCATCCGGCAGAAAAAGGCCGGGCTGTTTTTCATGGATAGTCATCATTACACGCATATCTCCCGTAAAATGTTCAATATAAAGACGGATTTTTGAGCGATCACCCCCAAAGGCACTTTCAAAAGAACCGGTGATCTGCAAAATTAAAATCCCTTTTATGCAACAAAGGGATGGCATGAAACAGGAATTTAGCGGGATAAAAATATTGGAGACATGGCTGTTATACGGAAGGGAATGAATACGAAACATCTGGCACTGGCGCCTGTTTTTGCAGTGGCATATTTACTGAATGTATTGCCGCATTTTATGCAGCGGGGTTTACAGCAGCTGATCTTCACCGTGCTGTTCAGAGTGATCAACTACCGTTACAGCGTAGTATTGCAGAACCTCTCCCGCTCACTGCCCGGCAAGTCTTACGCGGAGATCAGGGCTATCGCAAAGCGGTTCTATCAGCATTTCAGCGGATTGTTCCTGGAGATCACGCAATTACTGGTAGCCTCCGGTGAAAAGCAGAAACAACGTACCCGCATTGTCAATCCCGAGCTGCCGGAATACTATTATCGCCACAACCGCAGCATTATCATGATGATGGGGCATTACGGCAACTGGGAATGCCTGAATGTATTGCCCGGTTTCTTTGCGGCGGATGTTTACGCGGTGTATAAACCCCTGTCCAACACTTATTTCAATGCGCTGATGTATCATATCCGCACCCGCTTCGGTATGAAGCTGTTATCCATGGAACAGGCCGCAAGGCATATGCTGCTGCATCGGGATCAGCCGAATGTGTACATCTTTATTGCCGATCAGTCCCCGCCGCCGGGTACCAGATGCCAGGTGGATTTCCTGCATCAGCCCACCAGCCTGTTCACCGGCGCGGAAAAACTGGCAAAGGCGCTGGACGCTGCCGTAATGTACACATCGGTAAAGAAAGATGAAGTTTCGGAAGGCTGGGATATATCGTTTACCCTGTTAACGGACCGGCCCGCTGCAGTGAAAACGAACGGTATCATGCAGTCATTTGCCGCGCACCTGGAGCAGGATATTTTGCAGGCTCCGCCTTACTGGCTGTGGACCCACCGCCGCTGGAAGCATGCATAAGGTACAGGGATAGGAAAACGCGGCAGGTAAGGGAAGACCAGTTTTGGGGTAAGCCGTATAAAGGTTATCAGTGCAAGTCAGATCTTCCGGGTTACCTGCCGCGTTGTTGTTATTGTTCCCTGAGTTTGAAGAACCAGTTATCACGCAGTGAAAGGTGCAACACCACATTGATATAATTCTCCTGTATCAGTCCTTTTGAAGATGTGCCGCGCTGCCCGGCCTCAAGGCCGAGATAGTAGCGGAGATGCCCTGTTTTGCTGGGGAGTGAAGCCCCGGCCGTTACCCCGAAATCCCGCACCGGCTCATTCTTGATCTGCATATAGGCGGTATGGTAGTTGAGACCGGCCTGAACGATCAGCCCTTCTACCTGTTTATTGTACTGGAACTTGTAAAAAGTATATTCCATCCCGCCGGAATAACGTTGTGAGTTGACGAAGCTGTAATCCTGCTTGTCCGCGTTCGCGCCTTTCCAGTTCTGCTGACGGTAATCCGCCAGCCAGTTGATACGCCCGTTGCTGAAGCTCAGGCCCACCGCCCATTGCTGCGGCAGCGTGAAATCCCTGGAGCTGAGCTCCTCTTCGAACAGCACCGTTTCATCTGCATAACGGATAGAGAAATCTTCCTCGGAAGCCAGCTTTGTTCTAAAGCGGTAGGTAGCCCCTGCGCCGATCAGCCATTGCCCGGCTTTACCCGCATATTGTGCGCCCGTGGTGAAATTGAAATTATGCATGAACCGCCGCTGTTCCGTGTACACATCCGTAGCGCTGCCGCTGCTGCCCAGGCTGTCTGTGGTCGTTATCGGGCCAAACAACAAAGCGGAGGAAACGCCTACGGAAAAGTTTTTGTTGAGCTGCAGCGCATTGGAGAAATACAGCCGGTTGATCCCGCCGGTACCTTCAACGGCATTGCGTGTACCTGCTGTAGTGCCTTCCACGTAACGGGTATTGAGCAGCTTGTAATCCACACGGCTGTACGGCATGAGGCCCAGGCTCAGTCCCCACATTTTGCTGGCTTTGAAGCCCATCGCAAATCGCTTGAAATTGATGTCGCCGGCATTCTGGTTCAGGTTGGTGCCGTTGTATTGCAGGCTCTTGCCGGCAAGGGACGCCTCAAAGAAAAATGTTTCCATGGGTAAACGCCCGTAGGAAGCAGGGTTCAGCTCATTCAGAAAACTATGAGAGCCGCGGGCAACGCCGGCGCTGCCCACACCGAAGTTGCGGCTGTAATCTTTTTCCTCCAGGTCGCCGATACCGAATGCGGAGTATATCGAATTAACGCCTTTTTGCGCCTGCACCTGCCCGGCGGCCAGCAGTAAACAGCATCCTATGGTAAATCTTCGCATCACAAGGAATTAATTGTATAAGAGATAATAAATTTTCAGTTGCGCGCGGTTCCCGGAATTTTTCCCGTCGCCAAGTATCAGCCGGTCGAATTTCGTGTAGTAATCCCCGGCAGTCGGTATAGCCAGCAATCCCCGGTAAGTATAGGTATCCATTTCTATGAGTGCACGGCAGTAGGACGTTACATCGTAGATATAGGCCGTATTGGCAGGATTGAGGAAATCCACCTGCATGTTGCCGCCCTGGTAACCGTTGTCATTGGAAAGCGTGTCGCCGGAAAGCACATAATGTTTGTTGTCCGCCGGGCACAGCATCAGCCGGGGCGGCAGGCGGTAGTCCCTGTAGGTGCCGGCTACCGGCCGCAATACCAGCTCTGCATACATGATGCGCCCGTATTTGCCCAGTTCCGG
Source organism: Chitinophaga sp. XS-30 (assembly GCF_008086345.1). NCBI lineage: Bacteria > Pseudomonadati > Bacteroidota > Chitinophagia > Chitinophagales > Chitinophagaceae > Chitinophaga > Chitinophaga sp. XS-30. Next base: position 2,655,108 of record NZ_CP043006.1, read on the forward strand.
CAACGCAGCTATAGACGGAAAGTCCATCCGCGTAACGGTCCGCGTAAGGCTTTGCACGAATGACTGGTTGCCGGTAGCCGTACTGGGCAATCCCGTTTGTCCGGATGGCAGCTGCTCCAGCGCCGTGCCGGAGCGGTCCGACTTTATTTCATTGAACTGGAGGTCCGGAGAGCTCATCCGGAAATCAAAATATTTCTCTTCCACTTCAGTGGAGCTGATGTGGTAATGCAGGCGGATATAGAGATTGGAATCTGTGGCCTGGAAGCCCAGTGCGGCTTTATTGTTATTCCCGCGTATCGCCATCCCTTTGAAGTATTCCGTAAAATAGTCGTTGTCGGAAACATCCTGCGATTTGTCCCGCAGCAGGTCGAACAAGGCTTTGCCTTTGATGTCGCTCAGCCGGAGATGCAGCAGGTTGCCGTCCGTGGGGCGGATCATTACCGAAGTATCTGCCCAGGGGGTGCTTTCCACGGCAAATTGCTGATGGCTGAAGAACATATAATAATCGTCCGGCAGCACCAGTTTCTGGGAGAGTTTATATACCCGGAACTGCTGCGGTACCGTAGTGTCCCCGTACCAGGAGCCGTCCGGTTTCATGATCAGCTCAATGGAATCATACACGGCACGGATGTCCACCTCCCGTTCTGCGGGAAGGGAGATGTGGAAATAAGTGCCGGCCTCCACTTTACCGAACACCGGGTCCGTATATCCCCCGATCAGTGCGGTACCGGTGCCGGAGGTAGGAATGGAATCGAGCTGCACGGTGCGCATCTGGATGGTAAAAGTGTCCAGTAAAGTGTATTGCACATTGCCGCCATCTAACACATTATCATAGCTGAAGCCGTTCTTCTCACAGGCCGAGAGCAGGAGAACGCCTGCGGCCGCAATGAGCATATTTCTCATCATAAAGCAATGGTTTTGTACTTGTATAGCTGCGCAATGATAATCAGGAAGGTTTTGCCCGGTATGGCGTAATATGCCAATCCGGTGTTTTTATCGATGATCCGAGGGATAACATCGTTAGTTGCCATTTTCAGGCTGACAGGGTTTTTTTGGGGGAAATGCCCGCAAGTGCGCGCAAGATGCTCATAAAGAGCAGATTAGATAGTACTGTTAGTAACGCCAAGTAGATCGGTGTACCGGAACAAGCGTTACCTTGCTCCGGGTGGACAGCATATTTAGTGGGATGATATTCATTTGAACAGCAGTTCAATGCCCTGTTCCTGTTATTTTCAGTTCATCCAGGTCCAGCTGCAACTCTGCTTTTCGAATAGCTTCATCGCTGTAGTACTTCTCTTTTCGCAGCTGAAACAATTCCTTTCTCTGCAAGGCATATGCATCCAGCATTACTTTATGGTAGAGCGCTATTTCCCGGTGCTGGATGTCCGCACATTCCAGGGAATCCAGGCGTTGTTGGGTACTGCTGATCTCATTTTCAAGATTTGACTTGAAGAAGCCCACCAGTTCATTATTTTTTGCCTCGGAAGCATATTTTTCATTGATCAGTTTCAGGGCGATATGGTGCAGCCTTAGCTGGATGCCCGCCTGCTGTTCATCTTCAGGAAGAATATTATCTATTTCCCTGAGTTTGACGAGCCTGATGACCAGCGGCAAGGTCAATCCCTGAAAAACCAATGTGATGAATATGACCACGAATGTGATAAAGACAATCAAATTGCGATGCGGAAATGCGGTGATCTTGTCATCCATCAACATGGGAATAGACAATGCCGTTGCCAGCGATACTACACCGCGCATTCCTGCCCAGCTGATTATCAAAGGCCCTTTCCAGCCGGGGGAAGGGTCCTGTCTTATCCTGGCGCTTAGCCAGCGCGGGATGTGAGCGATCGGGTACACCCAGAGAAAGCGGAGCGCTATCGTGATGGCGCTTACGATCAGCCCGTACCGGATACCATCGGCAACGGAATATTCGCCCAGTCCGGCAATGATCTCCGGAAGTTCCAGGCCGATCAGTATAAACACCAAAGCATTCATCACAAAGATCATTGTCGTCCACACGCCAAGCATGTTCATCCGGGTATTTCCTGTACGGAATACTTCATGTGCGCGGTAAGACATGAACAGCCCGCCACTCACTACCGCCATAACACCCGAAAAGTGAAACTGCTCCGCCGCCAGGAACAGCATATAAGGCGTCATCACCGTAAAAGCTGCATCAATAGCCGGCGTAGTAGGTAAAAAACGATGGATGACGTACATGATATGCGCTCCCGCCAGTCCCACAACAATGCCCATGCCGGCCACCAGGAAGAACTGGCCGGTGGCTTCCTGCATGGAAAATGTGCCCGTCAGTACGGCTGCCAGTGCGAATTTGAATACGATCAGGGAAGAGGCATCATTTACGAGGCTTTCGCCTTCCAGGATGGTCATCAATCGTTTGGGTACGCTCATTCCTTTCATGACCGTAGCGGCGGCCACGGCATCCGGCGGTGATACGATCCCGCCCAGCAAAAAGCCCAACCCCAATGTAAAACCGGGTATGATGGCAGATGTGGAATAAGCGATAATGGTGGAGGTGAAAAACACCAGGCCGAAAGCCAGCAAGGCGATGGGCCGTTTCCATTTCCAGAAATCCTTCCACGAGGTGTACCAGGCCGCTTCATAGAGCAGGGGCGGCAGGAAGATCAGGAAAATCAGTTCCGGGTTGAGATGCAGCAGTGGCACACCGGGGATAAAACTGATGCCCAGCCCGGCGATGACCAGGAAAATGGGATAGGCCACTTTCATTCTTTTTGCCAGCAATACCAGGAGCATGACCGCGAATAACAAAGCCAGTATAAGGAGCAGATGATGGTGCATGTAAGGTCCGAAATTTATGCCGTTATGTATTAGTGATCAGGGCCGCATACATGGTGCCGCCGTAGACCGATCGTTGTTCACCGGTTTTCGTTATTTTTTGATATCCGGAATGCAAAAATAATTGTTTTAGATCACGAAAAGGGAGGGGGTAAGGCACCCAGGGGTTCGGGGTACGATGGTCATATTCTACAATGATCCAGCGTTTGGTACCGGCAAAATGATGTTCCAGCTTCCGGATCAGTGCAGGTTTTTCCTGCACAAAATGCAGGGCATTCGCCATCAGTATTCCATCCAGCGGCGGAAGCATCAGTGCATCATGAACAAAATCCGCCTCCTGGAAGGAAACGGATACATTATCCCCCATTACGGCCGGGAGCAGCTGCGGCATTTTGTCCACACCGGTAATATGGCTCCGGGCGGGTAAAATGGCCGCAAGCACTTCGGAGAATACGCCTTCGCCGCAACCGAGATCAGCCCATTGCAGGGACGTTGATCGGGCAAATGCGGAAGACAAGGGGCTTAGCAGGGTAGCATATTTATCTGATCTGTTCAAATACAAGTGGTTTTTTGCCGGGCCATCGCTTACCGGTGAATGGTGGATAAAGCGTTAATACTTCACCTGTCCTGCCCGCAGGGTTGCAGTGATCGGCAGTGTTTTCACAAGCCTGTGACGTGTTGCCAGTGTTTGTTCAGTTATTCCCCGGTTCTCAACGGGTGCTGCAGATAGATGATCACCAGGTTAAGCAACAGGAACGGCAGCTCAATAAATGCTCCTTTGAGGTCTTTATCCTGCAGGTGAAAGCAAGTGATCATCAATATGCCGGCTGCCATGAGGAAGTTGCCCCATATGAATGTTTTGGGGAACAGGATCAATGCTGCGGCAATAATGGTCACCGCTCCGTTGATCATCAGTCCGGTTTTTGTAAATCCCCATTGACTGAACATCTCCAGCATTGCTGCTTTGCCGGTGAGCATAGCGTATCCCTGCTTGAAGCCCATAAAAACGGCAACGGAGATCAGTACTGCGTTGATAATTTTCAGGATCATACTGTGTTTTTTAAAGAAAGGCAAATGACCCCGGGGTCATTTGCCTTTCAAATGTATTCTTTTTCCAATTATCTTGTTGTGTATCCGCCATTGGCAAAAATGGTCTGCCCGGTGATCCACCATCCGTCTGTTACCAGGAATTCAACCAGGGGGGCAATGTCGTTGATATCCGTCAACCCGCCCAATGCGGAGGCTGATTTATGGTAAGCAACCGCATCCTCACTTTCCTGCCCGTAAAAGAAAGGGGTGTCCATTGGTCCTGGAGCAACGGCGGTGACGGATATACCTCGTGTCCCGAATTCTTTGGAGGCCATTCTCGTAAAGTGTTCCACCGGTGCCTTTGCGCCTGCATAGGTGGAATATAACCCGGTATAAGCCGCCAGCAGAGAGGTAACGATGGTACAGACCTTGCCATTGTTATTCAGGGTTCTTCCCGCTTCCTGGATGAAGAAGTAGGCGACTTTCGAGTTGATGTCGAACATCGTATCGTACTCTGCTTCCGTAGTATCCAGGAAAGGTTTTTTCAATACCATACCCACGGTATTGACAGCGATATCGATCCCCCCGAATTTTGATCGGGCCGCAGCGAAGAGCATTTTGATGTTGTCCACTTTTGTCAGGTCCGCCTGAAACAGTAAAGCCTCTCCACCCGCGCTGGTGATATCCGCTAATGTTTTTTCGGCATCAGTTTTTGTACGGTCGCTATTGTAGTGTATAGCTACTTTTGCACCTTTCGCCGCAAATTTTCGACTCAGCAAGCCTCCCAGATTTTTAGCGCCACCGGCTATTAATACTACTTTCCCGCTTAAATCATTTCTTACCATAGTTTTTATTTTTTTATGGGTTACAGTTAATGTAACAAAGCTATGGGAAGCAGGGGGCTGCGTCATGGTGAACTTTTCGGAAGTTTTTTTACCGGCTGTTTTTTTTCTGATGGGCGCTTCTGAAGTCGCCGGGGGTTATGCCGGTCCATTTTTTGAAAAACTTGGAGAAATTGGACGGGTCGTAAGTAAGCGTCATGGCAACCCCGGCAATGGATTGCCTGGATTCGGTCAATAGCTGTCGGGCTTTATCGATGATCTTTGCATCGTAAAAATGGCAGGGGTGATGTGCCTTTTCCATTTGAATGGTATCAGTGAGATGTTTATGCGAAATAGCCAATTCGCGGGCAATCTCGTTAAGTTCCAGGAACCGGGGCGCCCGGCCGCTGACCACATCTTCAATGTGCTGGTCCAAAAAATGGAAGTACTGCCGGGTTATTTCCGTGCTCCTTTTCGTTTTTTTATGTTCTGCATTTTTCATCCTGCATCGTTCAAATGGTCCTGCCGCAACATAACATCCCTCAATGAAACACAAGATACTGAAATGTAATCAGTTAAGTAGTGTTTCGCTGTAATTGACCGGCGGGGGCAGGGGGATTGGCCCCAGGTATTACATAGCTCAAAGAGGAGCGCTGTGGCCTTCCCGCACCGGTTGAGTGCCTGTAAAGCACTGAATATAAACTGATTTTGCGGCTGTGTGGGTGGCTGCTGTCTGCGGATACTTTGGCGGGAACAAAATGGCTTGTTCGCAGATGAAAAGCAGATATTCGTCCGCTTACAACCCCGGTCCGTCTATTTTATATTAACCCTAACAGTTCCCCGGATAATTTTGGCGGTGACAAAAAAACAATTGTATGCAGAATGCAAGACACTATTGTTGGATATTGGCGGGCCTGCTGGCTGCATGTTCCAATAACGATTCGGATGATGATCTCATCGGGAACTGGATTGAGAAGTCCGAACTGGCGGGAAAGCCCCGTTCCGAGGCTGTGGCTTTTACGATCAATGACACGGCTTATATCGGAACAGGCTACGACGGGGAGAAGTACCTGCGTGATTTCTGGAAGTACACGGCTAACGGCGGCTGGATCACACAGATCGCTGAACTGCCTGCGGCGGCGGCGGCACGCGGAAGTGCCGTGGCAATGGTCATAGACGGGAAAGCTTATGTGGGTACCGGCTTTGATGGTTACAACCGGCTGAATGATTTCTGGGCCTATTCTCCTGTTACCGGGCAATGGGAACCGAAAGCGCCGCTCGTAGACCCTAATCCGAGCATAGACTTGTCCCGCCGCGATGCGGTGAGTTTTGTGCTGAAAGGTAAAGGGTACGTAGCTACGGGCAACGATGGCGGTGCATTGAAGGATGTGTGGCAGTACGATCCGGGTAGCGACAGCTGGGCCAGCAAGAATACCTTCGGCGGCTCCAAGCGCACGGAAGCGCTGGCGTTCGTGATCGGTGAAAAAGCATATATCGTTACGGGCACCAACAACAACGAACTGAAGAACGATTTCTGGGAATACAATCCGGATACCGATCTGTGGACGGAGAAACGAAAAATATCCGATGTTACCGATGATGACTTTGATAATGACTACGATGTGGTACGCAGCAATGCCGTCGTGTTCATTATGAACAACAAGGCTTATATCAGCACCGGCAGTAAAGGCGGCCTCTCCACACACACCTGGGAATACAATGCCGTGGATGATATCTGGACGAAGAGGACCGATTTTGAAGGTACCGCCCGCACCGGCGCCGTTGCATTTACACTGGATGGCAAAGGGTATGTCTGCGCAGGCCGCACCTCTTCCTTACCGCTGGATGATCTCTATCAATTCGATCCGCTTGCAGCATATGAAGAAAATGACTAAACATCTCCGTCGCTTCATGATCTGGACGTTGCCGCTGGTAGCAGGGTTGGTATTACTGACCGTTTTTTCTTCCAGGGGGGAGAAGAAACTGCTCCGGCTGGCACCCGTCCAGACGCCCAACGGCTGGGGATACCGCATCACCATCGATAACAAGCCGTTCATTCACCAGGATTGTATTCCCGCAGTGCCAGGTTATCTGCCGTTTCATGACAAGGACGATGCCATGCGTGTAGGTTCGCTGGTCATGCACAAGCTCCGGCATCAGCTTTCTCCGGCAATTACCCGGAGGGAACTGGACAGTCTGCGCATCAGGTTATAGCGTGCTTAACTTTAACACTTGCTTAATAGTTGGAAAGTGCTTTTAACACTTGTTTAAGAGACTTCTGATGTATGTTTACCGCCGATTAGCACCTATGCTCAATATCAGGAATATATTCAGGAACAGGCTTGTGATCATCACCATGCATCTTATGGCATGGCTCTGCCTTTTTCTCTTCCCGTTCTTTGTTTATCGTATCCAGGTGCAGGACCATTCGTTCTACATCAAGGAAGCGATCAACACCCTCTTTCTGATCGGAATATTTTATCTGAATGTATATGTGCTGATCCCGCGGTTCTTTACTTTGAAGCGGATCGGTATTTACATCATGTGCGTATTGGGACTGATCATTTTCATTGCCGTGCAGCAGGCTGTTGTGGAATATCGCTTTATGTCGGTAATGATCGCAAGAACGGGAACGGGGCCGTTTCCCGCCGCACGCCTGGCCGTTGCGGGAAGAGGCGCCGTATTCTCCCGGCCGGCGGACCTGGTGGTGGCAGAACACGGCATGCCTGCGGGCAGAACGATAGGTTTCAGCACACCCGCGGGTACCCTGCTGGAAGACAGCCTTTTTGACCGGCATGTGATCTCCTGGAGAAAAAGATTGTTTACGAGCTGGCGCAATCAACGGCCGAGCATCCAGGGCATCAGGGATTCCTTTCCCATGGCCGTGCGCACCATACATCCGTTTGAAGACCGGATATTTTTCCGGCATTTCTTCTTCCCGGAAATGTTGCGCAAGTCAGCCACCTTCGCATTGCTGATGCTGTTCATGAGCGGCTTTATCAAGATCGCGCTGGAATGGTTCAAAAGCGAGAAACAGCGCGAAGCCCTCACGGTCGCCAATCTGAATGCAGAATTGAAATTTTTGAAGTCTCAGATCAATCCGCATTTCCTGTTCAACAGCCTGAATACGATATACTCCCTGGCACATCGGCGTTCGCCGGAAACCGAGCATGCACTGGTGAAATTGTCCACCATCATGCGGTATATGATCTATCAGAGCAATGAGGACAGGGTGATGCTGGAGAAAGAGCTGCGTTACCTGCAGGATTATATCGACATACAACGCCTGCGCATGACGCGGCAGGTACCTGTGGAATTTATTGTGGAAGGTGATGCAGCAGGGTTGGAAATTGCACCGATGCTGCTGATACCTTTTGTGGAAAATGCCTTCAAGCATGGCATCAGCCTGAAAGACCCGGCATTCATCAACATCCGCATAGCAATTTCCGAAGATGGCGTACTGCATCTCGTGGTACGCAACAGTTTATTCAAACAGCGCGTTTCAGAAAAAGGCGGCGTAGGATTGACAAATGTGCTCAAACGATTGAGCCTGCTATATACAGATGCACACACCATAACTGTCAGAGAGCATGGAGACGAATTTATTGCTGACCTAAAAATTGCGCTGAAACATGATAAAGTGCTTAGCTCTTGATGACGAGCCGCTGGCTTTGGAGATCATTGAAGATTTTGCCACGCGGGCGCCTTTTCCCATGCAGGTCAAAACATTCGAGAATGCCGCACTGGCACTCCGTTACCTGCAGGAAGAACCGGTGGACCTGATCTTCCTTGATATCAAGATGCCTGATATTACAGGCATCCAGTTCCTGAAATCGCTGAAACATCCGCCGATGGTGATCTTTACCACAGCGTATGAAGAATATGCGCTGGACGGATTTAACCTGGACGTAGTGGATTACCTGCTCAAACCCATACCCTTCGAGCGTTTCCTCCGCGCCGTAACCAAAGCGCAGGAGATCATGTCCGTCTCGCAGCCAAAGAGCAATACGGATAACGACTACATCTTCGTGAAAACAGAATACAAGATCATCAAGATCAATCTCGAAGATATCCTTTACATCGAAGCATTGAAAGATTATATCAAGATCTATACACAACATCAGCCCGTGCTCACGCTCAAAAGCCTGAAGGCCTTCGAAAGCAGGCTTCCGAAAGACAAGTTCATCCGTGTGCACCGCTCTTACCTTGTAGCCATGAACAAGATCAATTCCGTAGAGAAGAATACGGTGATGATCGCCAACCAGTCCATTCCCATCAGCGAAGGGTACCGGGACAAATTCTATAACGTGGTGGCGAAATATTCCTGAGCGGTATCTCAGGGTTGCGTGGCCGGCATTTGCCTGATCCATGCTTTGATCAGTTCCAGTCCTTCTGCATGCACGAGTTTACGGCTCAGTTCAGGCATCATCACACCCGGGTCTGTGGATGCCATGCGATATACGAGGATGGACCTTTCCGGGTCGCCGGGCACAATATTGTACTGCAGGCCGCCGGAGCCGCGTCCCGCTGCTACCGGAGTTTTATAGAAACCAAGACGGGTGGAATCCTTTTCCTCATAGCTTAACAGCAATGCCGATGTGCGCGCCGGGCCGTCCTGTTTATGGCAATGCGCACAGTTGATGTCCAGCCACGCCCGCGCGCGGTCATTCAGGCTGCCGGTGGCGGGATCGTTCCAGACCGGTGTTGCCGGCACTTCATTTATCGGCGGAAGGTCTTTCAGCATGCCGAGGCGGCTCCAGTGCTGCAACTGGTTTTCCGTGCCGGAAGCGTAAAGGAGTTCTCCGTTGAGCTGCCGGGCGGAGGGGCCTATCGGCTGCATCACATCGTTGGTATTATGGCAGCCTTTGCATTGATTGAGATTGGGCATGATGTAGTCGAAAGTGATCTCCCGTCCTGCCGGGTTCGTGATCGTCACCGGTTTCCGGTCTCCCGCCACTTCCAGCACGGCATCGGTCTGCTCATCATTCCAGATATATTCCAGTGCTTTCCATCCCCCGGCTTCATGTATCAGCAGCCTGGTTTCCATCAGCCGTTTTCCCCTGTCCGTCTGCGGGAAATAGAATGTTTTAATGAGCACCGTGCCCACCGGGAATTGCAGTACGCCGTTCGCACTATAAGGAACGGCGGCGCCCTGCGGCAGTTTAATGAAACGGGCTTTTTCCGCATAATCCGAAAACAGCGGTGTATTCAGCTGATAGGGAATCACCCCCTCCGCGGGAACCTGGTCTGCCAGCCTGCCCGTAAAGAAGCCGTACCCGGAAAGCAATTCCTCAGGCCCTGGCTCGCTGCGGGAAGACAGCAATACTATGGCCAGCATGCTGATGAAAATGAGTTTTTTCATAGCGCGATATTGTTGTCCGCTTCCCGGGAAGGTCCCGTCAAAGGCAAAGTGCAATCGTGCAGGGCCATGCTCCGGGATATGTTCCTGAAATTATTTCCCGCGTCGATATTGGCGAAGGAAACATTGTTGTTATTGCGGATGCAGATGCGGTATTCATCCCGGTAACGGCCGCTTTCATCTGTCCAGTCATCATTCAGTATGCCATCGTAGATGATATGCGGCACATTCCTCCCGAAACGTAGTTTGAATCTGAACATCAGCCCCATTCTGCCCTTGCCCTGGAACTTCACTTTATCCCGGCGGTAATCGTTATCGAAAATCTGCACCGCGGCAGGGTAGGGGACGTAAGTGCTGTCCTTCACCGGTTTCTCCGTCATGAAATAACTGATTACCGCCGTGCCTATGCTGTTGTTGTAGTGTATCCTGTTGCCATAAACGGCTACGTTGCCGGTGGCCAGCACCATTACCCCTGTGCCTTGCGGCACCTGTGCCACGATATTGCCTTTCGGCGCGAAATTCGGATAGTTGTTGTGGTGAATATTGTTGTTGTACACTTTTACATGCCCGCCTTTTTTCACGATCAGGTCCGGCAGGTCGAACACAAGAATGCCGCCGGTGTTTTCCGTGCATTCGTTATGGAAGACTTCCGCATAAGTGGAATTCTCGATTTCTATCCCCGCCACATTATGCCTGGCCAATGAGTTCTTCACAACGATGCGGGTGGATTGCCCTACGTATATGCCCGCGTCCGAGGCGCCGATGGCTGTGCAGCTGTCTATGAGCACATTTTCGCACTGCACCGGGTAAAGGCCATACGCCCCATTGTCCGCCCCCGGTTTGCCCGTCCACTCCGTTTTAACGTTCCGGAAGGTAATACCGTTAACATGCATGGTCTTGATACCGTCCCCTTTCGTATCCTGCACGGTCATATCCGCAATGGTGATCTGCTGCGCATTGCTGACCTGCAATCCTTCCGCCCCTTCCTGCTGGCCGGCGAAGCTGAGAATGGTCCTGTCCATTCCTTCCCCGCGTAATGTGATCTGTTTTTTCCCTTCCAGTGAGAGGGTGGACAGCAAGGTGTGCCGCCCGGCCGGAAAAGTAATGGTATCGCCATCCTCCGCCATAATAAGCTGGCGCTGGAACTTCTTTTGAACATCCTGCTGGGCGAATGCAGCCGTGCAGCAGGTAGCTGCCAGGGAAAGTAGTAAAGGGAGTTTCATAACGTTGGCGGCGGGTTAAGGGCCTGTATGAATTTACGGAAAAAAGCAGTGCGGGCCGGTTCCGGCGGTGAATTTTAAGCCGTATGGTCAATGGCTTTTTCAGTATATGGCCGGCCAAAGGGGCATTGGCCCTTCAGGGTATGCCATTTGTCTGCCGGACTTTAAAAAACTTAATTTTTATTAAAATTTGTTGAATTTAATTAAATTTGATTCGGTACATAGACGATAAGCTCGTCATTGGAGCACGTTTTGAAAATTCCTTATCTATTGTGGGTCATTTGTTTACAGAAAGGTAACACCCTGTTTTTGACAAATGATCTAAAATTGCCGGGAAATATAATTTAAGCCGATGACCAGGGCGGACAGGTATGTGTCGCTATAAAATAAGACGTTATGAACGAACACCGGGCTTTCCCCGTGCGGGCCTCCAACCTTGCCAACCGGCGCAGGCCGTCTTTGCCGCACAAACATTTCTCCGGCCTCCCGGAAATCAAAGCTGTATTGATGAAGATCTTGTCTGTATGGTCACTGCTTTTGCTGACCTTCCTGCAGGGAGCTGCACAAAAGAAGGACAGCGTTCAGCCTGTTTTTTTGAACTGAATTAAACCCGGTAATGACAGTATTGCAAACGCAGAAAGGCCGCTGGTTCAGCGAAAAGCGGCGATGGTTTATTGTGGCGATCATATTCCTGGCTATCGTGTTCAATTATGTGGACCGGCAGATGGTGTCGATCCTGAAACCGTTGCTGAAAAAGGAATTCAGTCTGGATGACGGCGGTTACGCGATGATCGTGAATGTATTCACCATCTGCTACGCCGTCATGTACCCGGTATCCGGCTGGCTGGTGGATAAATTCGGAGCCGGCAGGATCATGTTCTACAGCATTATCGTCTGGTCCATTGCCAGTATAGGTGGAGGTTTTTCACGTACCATCGGGCAGTTCGGATTTTTCAGGGGTATGCTGGGCGTAGCGGAGCCCGCCAATTTTCCGGCGCAGCTGAAGACCGTTACCATCTGGTTTTCCGGGCGTGTGCGCGCAACGGCCAACAGCCTTTGTGTGGCCGGCAGTTCCATCGGCGCCATCATTGCCCCGCCGCTGATCGCATGGCTTACGCTGTCCTTCAACTGGAAGGTCGCTTTTTTTGTGTGCGGATTGATGGGCATACTGATCGCGCTGTTATGGAAACTGGTTTACCGTGATCCTCCGCCTGAGATAAGCCGCGAAGTAGCAACAGAACTGTCCGGCGAGGCCGGTGCCGCAGCTGCGCCGGAGGCTTTCAGCTGGTGGAAGCTGTGGACGACGAGGAGCCTGTGGGGCATTTTGCTCATTCGTTTCATCAGCGACCCGGTATGGTATTTCTGCCTGTTCTGGCTGCCCGGATATTTGCAGGAAGGGTCTGGACTGAGCCTGGCGCAGGTAGGCATGGTGGGGTGGATACCCTTCCTGGTGGCGGACCTGGGCAGTATCGGCACCTCCGCGTGGTCTGACCGGATGGTGCGTAACGGCACGCCGCCTTTACGCGCCCGGAAGATCATGCTCACCGTAATGGTAGCGCTGGCGCCGTTGTGCCTGCTGCTGAATTATCTGCCCGGTGTAACCGGCACATTGATCGTTTTCAGCCTCGTGGCCGTGATGGCGCTTAGCTGGCTGTTCACGGTAAGCGTGGTGGTGGCGGAAGCTTTTCCGGTGCCGAATGTGGCGAGCGTGCTGGGGATCGCGGGAGGTTTCGGGGCATTGGGGGCCGTGCTGTTCAACTACTACGTCGGGGAGGTCATCGGCAGTCTCGGCCCCGCAACGATATTTATGCTCATGGCCGTGATGCATCCGCTCGCCGCGCTTGTGTTGTGGACCATGGTGCGCAGGGAATAGGTAAAGCAATAAATCCGGATAAAAACGAACACATATTGTATGAACAATCATCATGATGTTATAGCAGAGCCCGCCAGGTCAATACCTGTACGCGCGCGGGTGGATGTACTGGTGGTAGGTGGCGGGCCTTCAGGGATCATTGCCGCGCAAGCCGCGGCGGAAGACGGCGCGAAAGTAATGCTGATCGAAAGCAGGAGTTTTGTGGGCGGGAATATGACCATCGGCCTGCCGATACTGGGGTTCCTGGGGCAAAAAGGCAACCAGATCATCAAAGGGTTGCCGCAAAAGCTGATCGGCCGGCTTGCGGAGCGGAATGCCGCCAGTGAGCACCGGCCCTGTCCGCTTCACATGAGCCTCACGCTCGTGGAACCGGAAAGCGTAAAGGCCGTGGCGCTGGAAACACTGGTGGAGAGCAATGTAGACGTATTGTTCTACGCCTTTTGCGCCGGTGTGGTGATGGAAGGGGATGAGCTGAAAGGCATCATCATCGAAAGCAAGGCCGGAAGAGAAGCTATCCTGGCCAAAGTGATCATCGACTGTACCGGTGATGCGGATGTTGCTTACCGCAGTGGTGTGCCATGCGAATATGGCAACGATCAGGGAGGCGTGCAACCGCCTACGCTGATGTTCTGCCTCGGCGGAGTGGATACGGAAAAGCTGCGGCTGAGCATTGCGGAAGAGCCAAGGACCTACCTCACGGATTTTATTCCGGCCGAATATTTTGGGCAGAACAACCAGTTTGTATTGGTAGGTATGCGCAACCTCATTCAAAAAGCGCAGTCCGCCGGGCTTCAGCTGGCAACAGAAAGAACGATCCTGATCACCGGCCTGCGCAAGGGAGAGGTATGGGTGAACATGACCCGGGTCAGCGGCGTGAACGGCACCGATCCCGGAAGCCTTACCCATGGGGAAATTGAAGGCCGCAGGCAGATCTACGATATACAGCGTTACCTCGTTGAATATGTACCGGGCTTTGAGCAGGCATACTTCCTGAAAACGGCGCCATTCCTCGGTATCCGGGAAACCAGGCGCATCAGCGGGTTTTATACGATGACGAGGGAAGATATCATGAGCTGCCGTCATTTTGATGATGCCATAGCGGTAGCCAGCTATCCGCTGGATATCCATCACCCGCAGGGTGGCGGTTGTACGCTGGAATGGTGCGGAGACTGTTACGATATTCCGTATCGCTCGCTGGTGCCGCAAAAGGTGAAGAACCTGCTTGTGGCCGGCCGTTGCATTTCCACTACACATGAAGCCATGTCCGCCATCCGCGTAATGGCGCCATGCATGGCCATGGGTGAAGCTGCGGGCCGTGCGGCAAAAATGGCCGTCAGTAAAGGTGTGCAGCCTGCCGATATTGATGTTGCCGCATTACAGCAGGAATTGCTGGCCAAAGGGGCTTACCTGCGCGCACCCGTCCCTTCCGCGATGCGCCCGCACAATCCATAACAAAGTAATTTTGGTGGATGACTGGTCACTTTTACCCGAAGGGCCTGCTTCTTAAGTGATCTGCTCATTCATCAGCAACAATTTTTTTTATGCAGGATAATCCATTACACCTGCCCCGCAGGGGCTTTATCAAAGGGCTGGGCGCGGCAACGCTGCTGCCCTTCCTTCCGTTGTCCGCGTTCTCCACCGTGGCTGCACCGGGCTTCCACCGCGTGCTGTCCTGCAATATCCGCGTAGCGCTGCCGGAAGATGAAGAAAAAGGAGTGGGCTGGCCGCAGCGGAAGGACGGCTGCATCAAAGTGATCAAAAAGCAAAAACCGGATATCGTTTGCTTCCAGGAGGTCTTGAAGGTGCAGGCTGAAGATATCCGCAGGGCGTTTCCGCGTTACTGTCTTTTTGGCTTCGATGGCCCCGAAATGGATGTTCACCCGGAGGGCTATCACGGCATCGCCAAAAATCCTGTTCTTTTCGCTACGGACCGGTATGAATTGCTGGGCGGCGGCAGCTACTGGTTGTCTGAAACACCGCTGACCGCAGGCAGCATGTCCTGGGGCACCGCCCGCGCGCGCAGCGTGAACTGGCTGCGGCTGCGGGAACGAAAGACCGGTAAAGCGTTTCGCGTGGTGAACCTTCATCTCGACCATATATCCGGCGAAGCCAGAATACAACAGGCAAAAATGGTGGCGGAGGAAAGCAGCCAGTATCAGCCGGACTTCCCGCAGATATTGGCCGGGGACTTTAATGCGCGGGCAACCAGCAAGGTGTTTGACAGCCTCAGGGATGCCGGCTGGCGGGACAGTTACGCCGCCGTTCATGGAGCAGCGGACCCGGGGTACACCGTGCACGGGTTTGAAGGCACAGCTTACACGAAAGGCGCCGGAAAGGGAAAGATCGATTTCATTTTCTGCAAAGGCCTTGTGAAAGCACAGGGCAGTACGATCATCAAAGATGCGGTGAATGGGCGGTATCCGAGCGATCACTATTTCCTGTCGGCTGATCTGCTGATGTGAGGTTGTGGTGCCCGGTTAAGGTCATCACCGCAAAATTGATTCGGAGATACTTTATGGTATAGCATTGCATCTGGTGATTTAAAAAGAAGTCAAAATGAAACTGAAAATCATTGAAACGAAAAAGGAATACCGGCAATACCTGGATTGGGTAGATGCTATGTTTGATAAAAAAGTAAAGCCGCATACGCCGGATGGAGAACAGAGCGATTTAAATTGATGAATACTGTTACCCCGCATCCGGAATATTGTGACCTGTTATCCCCCTCCGGACTCAAACCACCAAAGCAAACGCCGGCCGAAAATTAATATAGCCACCACACCCCCAATCCCCGCTTTTACCTATATTTAGTAAAGTAAGCCCATGTCCTATAGAGATATGCACATATATATCTTATTAAAGCTACATTGTTTGAGAGGGAAATATCTTGCTTTAATGATCGTAGTCCTGTCTTCCTGCACCTCACAGGATCAGGAAGTACTGGAACATCCGGAGTATTTTGATGCCGTTTTTCTTAAAGCGGACAGCATCGGCATGCATGACGTACCTGCGGCTATGGCATACCTGGATACCGCTTATGCGGCCTTCCGCGAACCCGGCGCTATCGACCTGTTCAGGAAATACCAGTATAACCATTTGTATTATCTGCACAAAGGCAAAGACATTTCCCTGGCCATGCTGTATGCAGACAGTATGCTGTACACAACGCGCAGCAAGGCAGTGCAGGAGCGTTATCCTCTCCAGTATGGTCTTGCCTTGCTATCCAAAGGAGATGTGCTGCGGGACCAGAAAAAGTATAACGATGCTTATCCATATTTTTATCTTGGCCGGAAGGCCATACAGCAGACCGGCGATACCTGCCGTTATCATGAGTACGCCAGCAAACTCGCCCTGGTCTATTACTGGCAGGAGAAATACGATACTGCTGCCCGTTACTTCATCGAGACTTTCGAGCGGTTGTCTTATTGCGACACGAACAGTTTCAGTACTTTTTACATCCGGCAGGGCATGCTGGACAATATTGCGCTGAGCTATGAGAAGGCAGGTAAAACGGATCGCGCGCTGGCTTTCTACGACAGTACCCTGCGGTTTATACGGAAATACGGTGGGGAATTCAGCCATGTTCCGGAGTATAAGCGAGGGATCGATGCGGCTATAGGTGTGGTATATGGCAACAAGGGAAACGTTTTGTTGAAGCTTGGGGACACTCTGGGCGCGGAAATCTTGTACCGGCAAAGCATCGATATCAACATGCGCGGGAAAGACGAAAAAGTGGATGCGCAACTGACCATGGCCAAACTGGCGGGATTATATCTCGCCGGAAACCGCCTTGCCAATGCAGGCCAGGTGTTGCAGGAAATGAAAGCCGCACTGGCCCAGGTGCCTGGTGCAGAGATCGAAGCACGGTGGCGCCATCTGCAATGGCAATACCTGGACAGAACGGGACAGCGGCGGCTAGCTTATACGATGTTGAAAGCCTATGTACAGCTGAACGACTCTTTGAATGACGCCGCCAGCCGTCCGGCTATAGCGGATATCAACCAGGAGTTTGACCGCATTTCCGGGGAATACCAGTTAGAAGTGCTGAAGAAGAACGATGAACTGAAAACCGCGTATCTCATCATTCTTGTTTTTCTGTCCGTCTCCGTAATATTGATCGCATGGATGATATGGCAGCACTGGCGAAGGTCACGCAGGCATGTGGAAGATCTCAGGCAGCTGAATCAGCAGATACTGGCACAACACGATAACATTCAAAAAAGTCTGGCCTCCCTGGAGCAAAGTCAGCGGGATAATTCAAGGATCATGAAGATCGTGGCGCACGACCTGCGCAGCCCCGTAGGCGCCATTTCCGGGCTGGCGGAATTACTGCTCGACACCGGCCAGCTGGGAGAGAAAGACGTTGAACTGCTGCAATTGATCCGCACGGCCAGCTCCCGGGCCAATAGCCTTATTTCTGATCTGCTGGTGCTGGACACTTCCATGCAGGGGCTGGAAAAAGAGATCGTGGAAATACATGTAGCGCTGAAATATTGTGTGGACCTGCTGCAGCTGAAGGCTACCGAAAAAAAGCAGGAGATCATCCTCAGCATAGAACCGGTCAAAGTACTGGCTTACCGTGAAAAGATATGGCGGGTATTCAGCAATCTCATCAACAATGCCATCAAATTCAGTCCGGATGGCTCCCGTATCGTGATCGTGCTGGAAAGGTCGAACGGCAATGCCAGGGTTTCCGTAAAGGACGAAGGCATCGGCATCCCTCCGGGCATACGGGACAAGATCTTCAGCCTTTCCTCCGAAGTAAAAAGAAGAGGGACGCGTGGGGAGGAATCCTTCGGCCTGGGACTGAGCATCTCCAGGCAGATCATCGAAGCGCATGAGGGAAAAATATGGTTTGAAACGGAAGAGGGGAGAGGCACCACTTTTTATGTGGAGATGAAAGCCTCCGCCTGATGTAAAGGCCGCCTGAAGTTAAATAACCGCAGCAAAATCATCGCATAAATGAAAGCGCCTTCCGGAAGCTGACAATAAAAAAGGGGAGGTTCAAAAATAATTTGATGGGCTTGAGCATCGCGTGAACGAAAAATTCTCTCCACCAGGTACCCGGTAAAAATTGGGTAAAATTACTTTTGAAACATCCCCTTTTCTTCAAACAGGAGCATGGCTCAGATCAATTCTTTCAGCTTCGCCACCACTTTATCCACTTCCTCCCGGGTATTATCCCTGCAAAAAGAGAACCGTACGGCTATTTTATTAGGATCATTGTTGATCGAACGGATCACATGCGATCCCGCATCCGCGCCGGAGGTACAGGCACTGCCGCCGGAAGCGCAGATGCCGTTGATATCCAGGTTGAACAGCAGCATTTCGCTTTTCTCCGTTTTCGGGAAAGAAACGTTCAGTACGGTGTACAGGCTGCGCCCGTACAGATCGCCGTTGAAAGAAACGCCCGGTATATTGGCTTCAAGCTGTTGGGCCATGTAAAGGCGGAGATCGTTGATGTACTTGCTGTGTTCTTCATAATGTTCCGTGGCCAGTTCCAGCGCTTTGGCGAAACCTACGATGCCGTAAAGGTTTTCCGTACCAGCGCGCATGTTGCGCTCCTGTGAGCCGCCCTGTACATAAGGGGTGATCTTCACGTTCTCGTTGATGTACAGGATACCGATGCCTTTGGGTCCATGGAATTTATGTCCCGCGCCGTTGATGAAATGTACCGGCGTATTGCGGAGATCAAACGGATAATGGCCTACGGTCTGCACGGTATCGGAATGAAAAATGGCGTCAAACTCCTTGCAGAGATTGCCAACGGCATGGATGTCCAGCAGGTTGCCGATCTCGTTGTTGGCATGCATAAGGCTTACGAGGCATCTTTCTTTGGATCCCGAAAGCAGGCGGCGAAGGTCTTCCATGTCCACATGCCCGTCAGGCAACAGTTTTACCCAGGAGAGCTTCACTTCTTCCCGGCAATGCATATGCTCAACGGTATGCAGGGTAGCGTGATGCTCGATGGGAGAACTGATGATATGACGGCAGCCAAGGTCGTGGATAGCGGCGTGGATGGCCGTATTGCTGCTTTCTGTTCCGCCGGAGGTGAAGAAGATCTCGCCGGGGTGGGCATTCAGGATCTTTGCTACGCTTTTGCGTGCGGATTCAATGCCAAGCCTGGATTCCCTTCCGTAAGAATAGATAGAGGATGGATTGCCGAACTTTTCGGTCATATAGGGCAGCATGGTATCCAATACTGCTTTGTCCAGCGGGGTAGTCGCTGCATTGTCGAAATAAATTCTTTCCAAGATGGTGGTGGTTTGGTTTTTGATAAAAAGTGTCACAAATTTAGGGATTTCAGTATAAAACGGCACGGAAGAATAAATGAGCGGCAAAAAGCCGCCGGTGTGGATGCTTAGCGGATCAACCGGGCATCTACCGGCAGTTCCTCCGCGGAAATGAACCGGACGAGGGTCTGGTATCCGGGGAACAGGGGATTGAGCAGGTAATTGTATTCTATCGGGTTAACCGCCGATCTGACCCTGATGGCCAGGTGTTTTCCGTCTTCCATCAGCCGGTCCCCGATGGCTTTGTTTTCCAGGTTGCCGATCTCCCGCCAGTTTGCCGGGTATTCCTCATCGGGGAGCACATACAGTTGCCTGCTTTTTACCTGTACCTCAAGGGTGATGATAAAAAGGGACGGCGGGGCAAATTCCGCTTCAAAATGCACCAGGTTCTCCAGGTAGGCGAGGGAACTGTTCTCACTGGCATAGAGCATATAGGTACCCGGACTGTTCCAGCGGCCCCCTTCTTTATAGGCGCCCATACCGGAAAGGTCCTTTGCGCGCTTCGCGGACTTTACGATACGATATATTTTCATCAGGAATAAACGCCTTCTTCTATCCTTCCAAGGACGTTATCCACCATAGCGAGACCGGTGGGAATGTAAAACAGGTCGATGGGCTTGAAATTGTTCAGGGCGCGGTTCGGTGTGTTGAGCCAGCCCTGCACTTTATCGCCGGATTCAAATACCTCAAAAGCATGTTCCACCACCTTGGCTACCTCAATGATGTGGGAGGAGGTTTGCCTGTCCAGCTTCTCGTTATCTTTCTTCCGCTCCAGCGTTTTTACGGACAGGTGCAGGATATTTTCCGCAAAGTTCTTCTTGGTCATGCCCATATGCCCGATCAGCGCATCCAGCGAAGCCTTTTGCAGGCCCTGGTTGCTTAAGGCGATCAGGTCGAATTCAGACCGGATGGGTTGTTTCACCAGTGTTGAACCGCCCAGCAATACGGCCAGGCCGGGAGCGTCTTCCTTTTTTTTAGGTATTCCCATTTCCGACATTTTATCCAAAGGTAAGGATAATTTGTCGTATCCTGAAATAAAAAGGGAACGGCCTCAACCGTAAATTTTGACCGGTACGGACATCGCCTGAGCGAAAATTCCGGCCATCCGGCACCCGGATATATACCGGGTAAATTACTGTTGAGACCGTTCCTGTTATCTTCCTGAAACGATTTTAAATGAACTCCCTGATATCCTGCATGATCTTCCGCGCGATATTGTCCGCCGTTGTTTCGTTCTGGCTTTCCGCATAGATGCGGATGATCGGTTCGGTATTGGAGGTGCGGAGATGCACCCAGTCCTTGTCGAATTCGATCTTCAGCCCGTCTTCCGAGTTCAGCGGCTGATTTTTGTATTTGCCTTTGATCTTCTCGAAGATGTCTTTCACGTCAATGCCTTTATCGAGCTCTATCTTGTTCTTGGAGATGAAATAGTCCGGGTAGGAATTCCGCAGCGCTTTCATTTTCTTTTTTGAATGCGCCAGGTGGCTGAGGAACAGCCCGATACCGATCAGTGCATCGCGGCCGTAATGGAGGTCCGGCACAATGATGCCGCCGTTGCCTTCTCCGCCGATCACGGCGTTCACGGCTTTCATTTTGGTCACTACGTTCACTTCGCCTACGGCGGAGGGATGGTACTCGCCGCCATTTTTGAGGGTGATATCTTTCAGGGCCTGGGTAGAGCTCATATTGGATACGGTGTTGCCCTTGCGGTGCTTCAGCACATAATCCGCCACGGCTACCAGGGTGTATTCCTCACCGAACATGCTGCCGTCTTCGCAGACGAAGCAAAGGCGGTCCACATCCGGATCTACGGCAATACCGAAGTCGGCTTCCGATTTGTTCACTTCATTGGAAAGCGCGGTCAGGTTTTCCGGCAGCGGCTCGGGGTTATGGGAGAATTTGCCGTTCACTTCGCCGAAGAGCACGGTAACATTTTCTACGCCCAGCGCTTTCAGCAGGGCGGGAACGTAAATGGCGCCGGTGGAGTTCACAGCGTCCACTACAACCTTGAAATTGGCCTGGCGGATCGCTTCCGCATCCACCAGCGGATAGTTCAGCACAAGGTCAATGTGTTTCTGCAGATAAGAATCGTCTCTGCGGCTGGTGCCGAGTTTGGATACATCAACGAACATGAAATCCTCATTGGCGGCGATTTCCAGTACTTCCGCGCCATCTGCGCCGGAAATGAACTCGCCGTTGCTGTTCAGCAGCTTCAATGCGTTCCATTCCTTGGGGTTATGACTGGCGGTGAGAATGATCCCACCGGCAGCCTGCTCCATGGTTACGGCTATTTCCACCGTAGGAGTGGTGCTGAGGTCCAGGTCCACTACATCAATGCCTAATCCGTTCAGGGTAGAAACGACCAGGTTCTTCACCATTTCCCCGGATATGCGGCCATCCCTGCCGATCACTACTTTCCTGTTCCCGGCATTTTGCCTTAACAGCCATGTGCCGTACGCGGCGGTGAATTTCACAACATCCAGGGGAGAAAGCCCCTCGCCCGGTTTACCGCCGATCGTTCCGCGAATACCCGAAATTGATTTAATCAGTGCCACAATTGTTGAATTTTTTAGGAAGGCAAAGATAAAGATTCGAAAATTATCCTACCCGTTAATTTGGCCGCCCGGGAATACACAACCGCTTCATAATGGCAATTAGACTATATTTGCAGCTACGTATAAAATTTTAAGAGAATATAAATGAGTCCGATTTGGTCGCGTATTCCCAGGTACATACGGTATATTTTCATGCAAACCTTGTACCTGTTTTGTTTTCTGGTGTTCTTCAGGCTCGTCTTCCACGGCTTTTTCTTTTCCAGTCCCATTAAAGATCCGGGAACCATCTTCAAGGCCTGGCATCTCGGTGCCCGGTTCGACCTCCGGCTGGCACTGATCATCATGATCCCCATCGGCCTGATGGCGGTGATCGCCAGGGACCGGTTGTTCGGCACCAGTATGCTCCGCAGGATCAATGACGGTTATTTTGCGCTTGTATATGTTTTTCTCACCCTTTTTTATGTGATAGACCTCGGGCATTACAGTTACCTGGGGCAACGGGTAGAACCTTCGGTGACCCGATTTCTGGCTTCCGGAGAACGGATGACCAATGCCCGGATGATGTGGGAAAGTTACCCCGTCATGTGGGGGCTGCTGGGGATTTCCGTACTGCTGTTGCTGACGCGTTACGGCTGCCGCAGCATTTTTCTCCGGTATGCGCAGCAGGAAGGCACCTACGTCAGGCCCCGGGCTTTTGCCGGCTGGACGATATTGCTGGTGGTGTTGTTTGCCGGCGGTATTTACGGCAATGCTGCCTGGTTCCCCCTCCGCTGGAGCCAGGCCATGTTCACCAGAGACAACGCCGTTACCAGCCTGGCCCTGAACCCCGTACTGTTCTACGTGTCCAACATGGATATGACGGAAGATTACTTCGACCTTGAACACACCCGCAAGTTCTACCCCTACATAGCGCAATATCTTGGGGTGGACAAGCCGGACGCGCAGCAGCTGAATTTTGTGCGTACCGTGCCCGGGGATTCCTCCAGGCCCCGGCAGAACGTTATCATCGTGATGATGGAATCCGGCGGATCGGCCATGATGAGCATGTTCAACAATCCCATGCAGGCTACTCCCCACCTGCAGGAGCTGGCGGATAACGGCGTGCTGTTCGAAAACTTCTATGTGCCGGCCATGAGCACCGCACGTACCGTCTTCAGCATTACCACCGGCCTGCCGGACGTTGTACGGCGCAAAACCGCTTCCCGCCATCCGCCGATTGTAGACCAGCGTATTATTATGGACCAGTTTGACGGTTATGAGAAATATTACCTCCTCGGCGGAAATACCAACTGGGCCAATATTCGCGCGGTGTTCACGAGCAATGTGGACAGCATCCGCATTTTCGAGGAAGGCTATTTCCGGGCGCCGAAGGCGGACGTATGGGGCGTATCAGATTATGACCTCATCACCGAAGCGGATGAGATCTTCAAAGCGGCGAATGACCGCCAGCAACCTTTCATTGCCTTCCTGCAGACGGCCGATAATCATGAGCCATATACCACCACGGAAGGAGCCGGCGATTTCAAAAAGCTGACGGAGAAAGATATAGACCCCGCCCGGTTCAAGGCTTCCGGTTTCGTGAATCTGGACCAGTTCAATGCCCTGCGGTATCTGGATTACAACATGGGCCACCTGATGAAGCTTGCAAAGAAGTCCGGTTACCTCGAAAACACCATTTTCGTGTTTTTCGGGGATCACAGCGCCAAGCTCGACCCTTTCCGGTTCATGCCGCTGCCGGAATTTGAAATGGGCACATATGTAGACCATGTGCCATGTATCATCTATAATCCTGCCCTGCTTCCTCCGCAGCGGGTCAGCCGGGCGGGCAGCCTGGTGGACATTTATCCCACTGTGGCAAAGCTCACAGGTATCCCTTTCCGGAACTACACCCTGGGCGCAGATCTGCTGGATACTACGCAGGCCCGGGACAGCTACGCATATATCCAATACACGAGGAACATGAGCTGGTATTCCGGGATCATCAGCGAAAATCACCTGTTTGAGCTGGACCTCAGCTCCAATGAAACGGCGTTATACGACCTGAAAGGCGATCCGTTGAAAGATGTAAAGCGGCAACAGCCGGAGCTTTCCCGTGATCTGGAGAACTTAACGCGCGGATTTTACGAAAGCACCCGATATTTGATGTTCAATAACAAGAAGATAAAACACTAGCCACCGGGAATGGAAGTAGCGAAACAATGGTTCAAAGACTGGTTCAATTCTCCTTATTATCATCTGTTGTACAGCAATCGTGATGAAAGGGAGGCGGCATCGTTCATCGACAAGCTGGTGGGATACCTGCACCCTGCACCCGGTGCGCTGATGCTGGATGTGGCCTGCGGGCGGGGGCGCCATGCCAGGTACCTGGCGGATAAGGGTTTCTGTGTGACCGGCATAGACCTGTCCGAAGAAAGCATTGCCGCAGCCCGCAAGCTGGAAAACGAGTACCTCAGCTTCTTTCAGCACGATATGCGCCTGCCTTTCCGCATCAATTATTTTGATGTAGCCTTTAATTTCTTCACCAGCTTCGGCTATTTCGATACCCGTCATGAGAACGAGAATGCGCTGCGCACCATCGCCAATTCGCTGAAGCCCGGCGGGCGCCTGGTATTGGACTATCTCAACAGCAATTATGTGACGGAGCACCTTGTCCGGCATGAAGTAAAGGAGAAAGACCAGGTGGTATTCGATATCGTACGGGAGAGGAAAAACGGCAAATTCCTGAAGCAGATCAATATCCTCGATAAAAAGCAACTGATGCGGGCCTTTTATACGGAAAGCGTGAGCGCGTTCAGCAAACAGGATTTTGAAGAGATGTTCGCCATGCAGGGCCTCGTTATAACCGATATCTTCGGAGACTATCATTTCAATACCTTCGACAGCCGGCATTCACCCCGGCTGCTCCTGGTTGCACAAAAAAATGTCAGCGCATGAATGACCTGCTTTTATGGGACTTGAAGCTGTTCTTTTATATCAATAACAGGCTGACGAATGTTTTCCTGGATTTTGTGCTGCCCTGGATGCGCGAGCCGTACTTCTGGGCGCCATTATATCTGTTCCTCGGCGTATTTGTGGTGTACAACTACAAATGGCGGGGTTTTTTCTGGATCGTATTTTTCATTCTCACATTTGCCATCACGGATCAGGCCAGCGGGTTCGTCAAAGAGGCCGTGGGCCGCATCCGTCCCTGCCGCGATCCCAATATTGCGCAATATGTGCGGTCGCTGGTCATTTATTGCCCCGGCAGCGGCAGCTTCACCTCTTCACATGCCGCCAACCATTTTGGCCTGGCGATGTTTTCTTTTTTATCTTTAAAGCCGCAGATCGGTAAATGGGCCTGGCTTTTCTTTGCCTGGGCGGCAGTGATCGGTTATGCACAGGTGTATGTAGGGGTGCATTACCCGCTGGATATCCTGGGCGGGGCATTGCTCGGCATGATGGCCGGCGTGATGAGCGGCGGCTTTTTTCAAAGAAGGATCAGACTGGAACTGGAACAAACAACATGAACTTAACATACCTGATACTCATATTTGCCGCTACGATCGGCGGAGGAATGATCCCCGTAATATTCAAAAGGATCCATCCCAACCTGCCGATATACCTGCTGGCATTCACCGGCGCATTCCTTTTTGGCGTCACCATACTGCATCTGCTGCCCGAAGTGTACCATACGCTGGACCATTCGGCGGGTATTTACATCGTGCTGGGTTTTTTCCTGCAGGTGTTCCTGCAGCAGCTGAGCCATGGTATGGAGCATGGGCACACCCATGTACCGGGAACGGCCCAACACCATGTGGCCGTGTTGCCGCTCCTTATCGGTTTGTCCATCCACGCTTTCATGGAAGGCATTCCCCTGGGATTCCATTATGATGACAAGTCCGCACTGCCTTCGCTGATGCTGGGCGTTACGGCGCATAAGATACCTGAAGCGCTCACCCTGATCACCGTAATGATCCATGCCGGGCAGAGCAAAGCCCGGTTATGGCGCATCCTGATCATCTTTTCCCTGATAACACCGCTTTCCGCAGTGCTTGCCGCCCAGCTGGGCAGCCGTTTTCACGTTGTTACCGATTCGCTGGTGTATCTCGTTGCGCTGGTGGTCGGCGCATTTCTGCATATTTCCACCACCATTTTTTATGAAAGCGGCACAAAACACCATGAACTGAGCCGCCAGAAGGTGCTGGCGATCGCCGTGGGCATTATGCTGGCATTTATTACACTAATATTTGAATAATTTTCTATTTTTAGACTATATTATGGAAGTCGTCATTATCCTCGTCCTTATTTTGCTCAACGGTATCTTCTCAATGGCGGAGATAGCCTTGGTTTCCGCACGAAAAGTGCGACTTGAAAATTCAGCCAGGCAAGGGGACGAAAAAGCCAAAGCAGCACTGAAGCTATCCAACAATCCGGATACATTTCTGTCCACCGTACAGATCGGCATCACCCTCATCGGTATCCTTACCGGTTTATACTCCGGTGAACAGCTGAAAGAAGATGTACAGGGTTTCATCAATACCTTTCCCGCACTCGTCAGATACAGCAATGGCATTGCCACCGCTATCATCGTGATCTGTGTTACCTACTTTACGCTGGTGCTGGGCGAACTGCTGCCCAAACGCATCGGCCTCGCCAATCCTGAGCGGATCGCGAAGATCATGGCACAGCCTATGAACTTCCTGTCCAAACTCACTTTCCCTTTCGTATGGCTCCTGAGCCGCTCCACCGCCGGTCTCGTTCGCCTTTTCGGCCTCAAAAGGGGGCTGGACAGTAATGTGACGGAAGAAGAGATCAAAGCCATCATCAATGAAGGCACAACCTCGGGCGCTATCGAAGAAACAGAACAGGAGATCATCGAACGCGTATTTCATCTGGGCGACCGTAATATCACCTCCCTGATGACCCACCGTACCGATATCGTATGGCTGGACGTTACCGAAGAGGTGGAAAGCTACAAACGCAAGATAAAAGCCTCTCCCCATTCGGTTTACCCCGTTTGCGAAGGACAAATAGACGCCATTAAAGGCATCCTGACCATTAAAGATCTATATACCGCCGGTAATGTGGCCGTGCTGAGAGATGTAATGAAGAAGCCCCTTTTTGTACCGGATAACAATACCGCTTACCAGGTGCTGGAAAAGTTCAAGGAAACGCAGGTGCATGCCGCATTTATTGTGGACGAATACGGCACCTTTCTGGGCATGATCACCCTGAACGACATCCTGGAAGCCATCGTGGGCGATATGCCGGAGACGGGACAGGACGATTATAACATGATAAAAAGGGAAGACGGTTCCTACCTTGTTGACGCACAGATCCCCTTTTACGACTTCCTCAGCGAATTCGATATGGAGGACATGATGGCGGAATTTGAACAGGAATTCGATACCCTGGCAGGTTTCATCCTCCATCATCTCGAACATATCCCCCAGACGGGTGAAAAGCTGGAATGGAGGAAGTTCACCTTCGAGATCGTAGACATGGATGCCCACCGTATCGATAAAATATTGGTGACACCCCCTGAGAATATTGAAGAAGAGTAATAAATTTACACCCTGATGCTGGCGATACCCAAACGGCAGCATGGGTATAACTGATCACACAACCGCGGAAATCAAGTGCAACTAGTTGACTGCCAGTTAGATGTTTGCAGCAGTAGATAAACATGCCGGAAATGGGTACTGGGAAAAATCCATCTTTATGCTATTTTTGAGCACTTTTTATACATGAATAAATAATTTAATCTTAAATAATGGTCGTACTAGGAAGTAAGGTGCTTTCTTTGGATGAAGTGCATAGAGTGCTGTTTGGTGGTGAGGAGCTGGTATTGGAAGACGCAGCCGTTCAGCAGGTGGATGACAACTTCGAGTTTCTCAGAAAATTCTCTGCAAAAAAACTCATTTACGGGATCAATACCGGTTTTGGGCCGATGGCGCAATACCGGATCAGTGAAGAAGATACTCACCAGTTACAATACAATCTCATCCGGAGCCACAGTTCCGGCGCCGGAAAATGTCTGGCCCCGGTGCTTACCAGAAGCCTGATGATCGCCAGGCTGAGCAGCTTCATGCAGGGCTTTTCCGGTGTGCACAAGGAAGTGGTCTTCCTGCTGCGTGATCTCATCAATCATCATGTATATCCCTGCATATATGAGCATGGGGGCGTGGGCGCGAGCGGCGACCTTGTGCAGCTGGCGCATCTGGCGCATGCGCTGATCGGGGAAGGGAATGTGCTGTTTGAAGAGGAGATCCGCGTTGCCGCAGATGTATTTGAGCAACTGGGACTGAAACCCATCAGTGTGCATGTGCGCGAAGGCCTCGCCATTATCAACGGTACTTCCGCGATGACCGGCATCGGCCTGGTGAATATCATCGAATCCCGCAAGCTGCTCCTGTGGAGTTGCGCCCTCTCGGCCATGATCAATGAAGTGGTGGAAGCGTTCGATGATCACCTGAGCTATGAGCTGAACATCGTGAAAAGACATCACGGCCAGAACAAAGTAGCCGAAATGATGCGCGGCATGCTGCATGGCAGCAAAATGATCCGCCACCGCCCCGATCATCTGTATAAAGAACTGGAAGAAGAGATATTCAAGGACAAGGTGCAGGAATATTATTCCCTCCGTTGCGTGCCGCAGGTGCTGGGCCCCATTTACGATACCCTGGTGCATGCGGAGAACATTGTGGTAGGCGAGCTGAACTCGGTAAGCGATAACCCCGTGGTGGATCACCGCGCCGGGAATGTTTTCCATGGCGGCAATTTCCATGGGGATTATATTTCCCTGGAAATGGATAAAGTGAAGATAGCCGTAACAAAACTGTCCATGCTCAGCGAGCGGCAGCTTAACTATCTGCTGAATGACAAGCTGAACCATAAATTCCCGCCGTTCATGAACCTCGGCAAGCTGGGCTTCAACTTCGGCATGCAAGGGGTACAGTTCACCGCCACATCCACCGTAGCCGAGAACCAGACGCTCAGCTTCCCGATGTATGTGCACAGCATTCCCAATAATAACGACAACCAGGATATTGTAAGCATGGGCTGCAATGCGGCGCAGATGACCTACAAGGTGATCGAAAATACCTTTGAGGTGCTGGCCGTGCAGGTGATGACCCTGTTGCAGGCAGTAGATTATCTCAGTTGCCAGGACCGGCTGGCGCCGTTCTCCGCGAAGATCTACCAGGATGTGAGGGCTATTTTCCCTAAATTTATCGAAGATGCGCCGCGTTATGCCGATGTACAGCAGATCAAGGCGTTCCTGATGCGGAATGAACCGGTGATCGCAGCGGACAAGAAAAAGAAAACCACTGAAAAGATAAACGATTAGGAATGAAATGTGCATTGATCACAGGCGGGTCGCGGGGAATAGGCAGGGCAGTATGCATCAGGCTGGCAGAACAGGGTTATCACATCCTGATCAACTACAGGGGCAATACCGCAGCCGCTGAAGAAACCCTGGCTGCTGTGAAGGAAAAAGGCGCTGACGGCACGCTGCTGCAGTTTGATGTAGGCAATGCAGATGAGGTGCAGCAGGTACTGGGCGAATGGATAGCAGCCAATAAGGACAAGCAGATAGAAGTACTGGTGAACAACGCCGGCATACGGGAAGACATGATGATGTTCCAGATGAGCCACAAGCAATGGAAGAGCGTCATAGAAGCCAGTCTGGACGGATTTTTCCATGTTACCCGGCAGGTGCTTACGGGCATGCTGCTGAAGCGTTACGGCCGTATCATCAATATGGTATCTTTATCAGGATTGAAAGGCACGCCGGGGCAAACGAACTACAGCGCGGCCAAGGCCGGGCTGATCGGCGCTACCAAGGCGCTGGCCCAGGAAGTGGCCAAACGGAACGTTACGGTGAATGCCGTTGCGCCCGGATTCATTAAAACGGATATGACGGAGGGGCTGCCGGAAAAGGAACTGTCCGCCATGGTACCGATGCAGCGTTTTGGCACCGCGGAAGAAGTGGCCGAAGCAGTAGTTTTCCTGGCTTCCAAAGGCGCTTCCTATATTACCGGGGAAGTGCTGAATATCAATGGAGGGCTGTACTCCTGAGGGCTGATGCACCCGCAACAGCGGGACCATCCCCGCTTGCGCCATGCAGGCTGTATCAGGCGGGTATCCATGGGTTATACCCGGGTAATCCCCGGAGTATCCATAGGGCATCGCCGGAGATGCGTTCCTTCAACCGGGGAATGTTCCCGGTATATTAGGGGTAATACGAATATTGAACGTTATAATAACTGTCACACCGCTGCCAACAGCGGTTTTTTCAAGATATAGCGCATGAACAGAGTAGTGATCACAGGCATCGGGATTTATTCCTGTATTGGCAAGGACCTGGAAGAAGTCCGGGAATCCCTGTTCCAGGGGCGCTCGGGCATTGTGCTGGATGAAGACCGCAAGGAATTCGGTTACCGCTCGGGGCTGACCGGCAATATCTCCCGTCCGGAGCTGAAAGGTCTGCTGGACAGGAGGGCCAGGCTGATGATGCCCGAACAGGCGGAATATGCCTATATGTCCACCCGCGAAGCATTGGCCATTGCCGGGCTTGACCAGGATTACCTGGACAGCCATGAAGTGGGCCTGCTTTTCGGCAACGACAGTTCCGCCAGGCCCACCATTGAGGCCATCGATATCATCCGGGAGAAGAAGGATACCATGCTGGTGGGGTCCGGGTCTGTATTCCAGACCATGAATTCCACGGTAAACATGAACCTGGCTACCATTTTCAGGCTGAAAGGCATCAATTTCGGGGTGAGTGCTGCCTGCGCAAGCGGGTCCCATGCCATCGGGCTGGGGCATATGTTCATTCAGAACGGCATGCAGGACATGGTGATCTGTGGCGGAGCGCAGGAAGTGAACCGGTATGCCATGGGAAATTTCGATGCCATCGCCGCCTTTTCCGTGCGTGAGCAGGAGCCGGCCAAAGCTTCCCGGCCATTCGACCGGGATCGTGATGGGTTGGTACCCAGCGGGGGCGCGGCCACCGTTATCCTGGAAAGCCTGGAATCCGCGCAGCGCCGCGGCGCCAGGATACTGGGGGAAGTATTGGGATACGGTTTTTCCAGCAATGGCGCCCATATCAGCAACCCCAGCGTGGAAGGCCCCATGCGCTCCCTGGAAATGGCTATGCGGCAGGCCGGGCTGAAGGCCGGCGATGTCGGGTATATCAACGCCCACGCCACCTCAACACCAGCCGGCGACGCCAGCGAAGCCAAAGCGCTGCACGCCGTCTTCGGCGATGCCGGGACCCCCGTCAGCTCTACCAAAAGCATGACCGGCCACGAATGCTGGATGGCCGGCGCCAGCGAGATCGTTTATTCCATGCTCATGATGCAGCACGACTTCATGGCCCCCAATATCAACTTTGAGAACCCCGATGAGGATTCTGCCAGATTAAATATCATTACAAATACAATTAACAAAAAATTTAATATATTTTTGTCTAATTCTTTTGGCTTTGGAGGGACCAATTCCTCTCTTGTCATCAGAAAATGGCAATAATGACAAAGTGGACGTATAGTAATAGCATATATAGGTGCCATTAAAGGATTTATGTATAATTTTGTATCAGCCTCCCCAAAGAAGGAAACAGGGAGCTGGTTGTAACAACCTATATCTGGAACACACTATTTTTTATGGAAATTAACGAGATCATCAAAAAAACGAACGCTTTCCTGGCAGAGGAATTTGAGGTTGCTCCCGAAAGCATTACCCCCGGGGCGGACCTGAAAGCCACGTTGGAACTGGATAGTCTGGATTATATAGACCTGGTGGTAGCCATTGAGAATAATTTCGGTTTTAAGGTAAAACCGGAAGATTTCCAGGGTATTGTCACTTTCCAGGACTTTTACGATTATGTCATTGCCCGTATTAAACAAAAAGAACTGGTATAATGCCTTCTTGGCAGGGAAAGTCCAAAGGAAACAAGCTGGGGTACAGGATCTTTATTGATGTATTGCGATATGGAGGCGTGCGGCCGGCTTACTTTCTCCTGGCATTTGTTGCAGGCTACTATTGCCTGTTCTCGTTCCGCTCATCCCAATCCATTTTTCAGTATTTTCACCGCAAATTAGGATATGGCCGCTTTCGCGCATTGATCAGTGTGTACCGGAACTACTACGTATTCGGGCAAACGCTGATCGACAAAATAGTGGTCATGGCCGGTATCCCCAACCGCTTCAGTTTTCACTTCGATGGAGAGGAATTCCTTCACCAGGTAGTGGAAGGTGGCAGGGGAGGCATTTTGCTGAGCGCGCACCTCGGCAACTGGGAAGTGGCCGGTCACCTTTTCACCCGTTTGCAGACCCGCATCAATATTGTGATGTTCGATGGGGAGCATCAGCGCATCAAGGATTATCTTGCCGGCATAACGGGTGGCAGGCATGTAAATGTCATTGTTTTAAAGGACGATTTATCGCATATTTACGCTATCCACGATGCCCTGAGCAAAAAAGAACTGGTATGCATGCATGCGGACCGGTTCATGGAAGGGAACAAAACGGCGGAAATGAGCTTCCTGGGAGAAACGGCCCGTTTTCCCATAGGCCCTTTCCTGCTGGCTTCCACGTTCAGGGTTCCCGTGTCGCTCGTATTCGCTTTCAAGGAAACCGCCACGCATTATCACCTCTATGCAACGGAACCGAAAGTGTACCCGGGCGCCAAACAGGGCGGGCTGGAACGATCGATGCAGGATTTTGTGGATACGATGGCGGAAAAAGTGAAACGATACCCGCTGCAATGGTTCAATTATTACGACTTCTGGTCGAAGGACTGATATGCATAACAAGATGATCAACAACGAAAATATTACGGAGTATATCCCCCAACGCCCGCCGATCGTTATGATCAGCCGCCTGTTGGAAGCAGGGGAGAAGAACATCCGCACAGAACTGGATATTGCGGAAGACAATGTGTTTGTGGAAGATGGCCGGCTTATGGCGCCGGGCCTGGTCGAGAACATCGCCCAAACCGCTGCCGCAAGGATCGGTTACCTCGCAAAACAACAGAACGTTCCTGTGCCGCTGGGCTTTATCGGCGCCATCCAGCACCTGGAGATACTGGGCCACCCCGCCGCCGCTACCACGGTGCAAACGGAGATCATCATCGAACATGAGGTATTCAATGCCACCGTTGTGAAAGGCACCGTAAAACAGGATGGCAAACTGCTGGCGCAGTGCGAAATGAAAATTTTTGTATCCCGAAACAAATAGATCAGGAAACGTCCCGGTAAATACTATCCGCAGGGCGTTCCATCCGGAACCATTTAAAAATTAAAACAACAAACGATGAAAATGAAGCATTTTGTTCTGCCCCTGGTGGCCCTGTTCATGAGCGTTTCATCCGTGAAAGCGCAAACAGCAAATGATGTGTTTGACAGGGAAACCAAGCTCACCTACATGGGTATCGATTTCACCAAAGCCCGCATCATTGGCGATGCCGGTGCCAATACTGATGACATTGTAGACCATCAGTACCCCAACATTAACCAGAAAGTAGTTAATGAACCGAAGAAATTTGACCTCGCCGGCGCTTTCAAAAGAAGCGAAGTGAGCACCGCCATTGGTCCCGTTAACAAACGGAACAAGAAGATAGACCCCGACAAGATCAAATCAGATGACTCTGATGACTACCAGGCCCTGAAACCCGAAGATGTAGCCACCCTCGTAAGCGGGTTCGACTTCGAAGGGAAAACCGGTCTCGGTCTCCTCTTTGTGATGGAAGGTTTCAACAAAACCAAAAAACAGATATCCATGTACGTTACCCTGGTGGACATGAAAGCAAAGAAAGTGCTGTTCACGGAAAGGATGGAAGGTGCGCTGGGCATGGCTTTCGGATATACCAATGTGTACCTGACCGGTATCAAGAAAGTGATCGACGCGATCGAAAAGAAACAGTATAAAGAATGGAAATCCACCTACGGCGGGTAATTCATCAACATAAAATTCTACATGCAACCTGTATTGAGCGAAAGCACTGAGGTGACCGTCCGGTTTAATGAAGCAGATTCCCTGGGCATTGTCTGGCACGGCAACTATATACGGTATTTTGAGGACGGAAGAGAAGCTTTCGGCAGTAAATACAGGTTGCGTTACCTGGATATTTTCGGGCATGGTTACACCGTGCCCGTGGTGAATGTGGAATGTAACTACAAACGCCCCCTCCGCTACGGGGATACGGTACGGATAGAAACCCGGTACGTCCCCGCCGAAGCCGCCAAGATCCGCTTCGAGTACACGCTTTACAATGCCGCCACCAGTGAAGTGGTTTGCACAGGGGCTACCGTGCAGGTGTTTCTCGACAAGGAGCAATCGCTTTTACAACTGACCGTTCCGCCCTTCTTTTCGGAATGGAAAAAAATGTGGGGACTGGTATGATGGATGTGTTCGTAGCAGCTGACAATATCGTATCCCCGCTGGGCGCCACCACCGCAGCCAATTACCGGCAGGTACGGGAAGGGCATAGCGGCATAAGCCTTCAGCCGGAAGGGTACTTCGGCGCGATGATAGCGGAGGAAGACCTGCTGGGCTGGACGAAGGAGCATCAACTGGACGGCTACACGAAATTTGAGCAGCTGCTTATCCTCAGCATCAGGGAAGCGCTGTCACACACCGGTATCATGTTGCAAGACCCCCGCACGGCATTGATCGTGTCCACCACCAAGGGCAACATTGCCTTGCTGGAGGAAAAACGTGCAGGCAGTGCGCAACCGCTGGAGCTGTTTGCCACGGCAGGCAGGGTAGCGGCATATTTTGATGCGGCCGCAAAACCGCTGGTGATCAGCAATGCCTGCATCTCCGGGCTGCTCGCCATCCTCGCCGGGCAACGCCTGATCCGTTCCGGCCGTTACGACCATGCCGTGATCTGTGGAGCGGATGTGCTGACGCAGTTCGTGCGCTCCGGTTTCCAGTCATTCCAGGCCATCAGCGACGAACCCTGCAGGCCCTTCGACGCCGCACGCAAAGGCATCTCGCTTGGAGAAGGCGCCGCTACGGTCATTTTAACAAAGAACAGCACATTATTGAACAGGAAGACCGCTATCCGCCTCGGAGAAGGCGCTTCCAGCAATGATGCCAATCATATATCAGGCCCCTCCCGCACAGGCGCGGAACTGTCTGCCGCCATCACCAGGGCCGTTCAGCAAAGCGGCCTGCAACCGGAAGATATGGGCTTTGTGTCCGCGCACGGCACCGCTACCCTGTACAACGATGAAATGGAAGCCAAAGCCTTCCATTTGTCCGGCCTGCAAAATGTACCCGTAAACAGCCTCAAAGGTTATTACGGGCATACGCTCGGCGCAGCCGGCCTGATCGAAGCCATCATCGGCATGCACAGCATGCTGGAGGATGTGGTGATACCCACCGCAGGATTTTCGGAATCAGGGGTCAGCCTGCCGCTGAAGCTGAGCAACCGCCCCGAACACCGGCCCATGGAACATTACCTGAAAACCACTTCCGGTTTCGGGGGATGTAATGCAGCCATGGTATTCAGCAAAGCAGTGCTTTGAACAGGCAGGAAAGCAGGGCAGGAGCGCGAAAGCAGCCCTTCAGCCTGAATGGCCGGACGTTATCAGGCACAGCACAAGTGACATACTGTAAAACAAGCATATTTAAATAAAGCAGATCGCAGATGAATTTTTTTACCAAGGAAACGAAAACAGCATTGCAGGCCAAAGAACAGGCTTTGTGGCTGGCCTTTGCACCGATTGCCTTCCAGGCCTCCAAAGCCCTGCGCGACCTGGGCATTCTCCAGGTAGTGGCGGACAGCGGCACCCGCGGCGTGACCATCGAAGAAGTGCTGGAGCATGTGAAACTCTCCCGCTATTCCGCCAGGGTATTGCTCGAAGCCGGACTGGGCCTCGAAATGCTGATCGTCAATGATAAAAGATATACCCTTACCAAAACAGGCTATTTCATCCTCAGCGATACGCTTACCCGCATCAATATGGACTTCTCGCATGATGTATGCTATAACGCCATGAATCACCTGCAGGACAGTCTTATTGAAGGTAAACCCCGCGGGCTGAAAGAACTGGGGCCATGGGACACCATTTACCAGGGGCTTTCCATCCTGCCGGAGCCGGCACGTACCAGCTGGTTCAATTTCGATCATTATTATTCCGATCTCGCTTTCCCGGGCGTACTGCCGATCGTATTCGAACACCAGCCGAAATCCCTCCTGGATATCGGCGGCAATACCGGCAAATGGTCAATAGCCTGCGCCGGATATGATCCGGACGTGCATATCACCATTATGGACCTGCCCGTACAGATCAATGTAGCCCGCGAAAAGATCAGCGCCGCCGGTTTGCAGGACCGGGTATCTTTCTACGAAACGAACATCCTGGACGAAAGCCTGCCCTTTGCGAAAGGTTTTGATGTGATATGGATGAGCCAGTTCCTGGACTGCTTTTCCGAAGCCGAGATCATCAGCATCCTGCGCCGTTGCAGGGAAGCGCTGAACGATGGCGGCAGCATTTTCATCCTGGAGCCGTTCTGGAACAAACAGCAATTTAAATCAGCCGCATTCTGTCTGCAGCAGACATCCCTCTATTTTACCGCCATCGCCAATGGTAACAGCCAGATGTACCATACTGATGACTTCTTCTCCTGCATCCGCGCCGCTGGCCTGGAAGTAGTGATGGAGAACAATAATGTGGGATTGAGCTATACGCTGCTCAGGTGTGTGAAAGCATAAAAAAATCCAAATCCCGAAAAATATGCAAACTGAAAAGGTGGATGTACTAGTGATCGGCGCCGGCCCCTCCGGATCAGTCGCCGCATCCATTATCAAAAAGGCCGGTTATTCCGTGAAGATCGTGGAAAAACTGAAATTCCCGCGGTTCGTGATCGGGGAAAGCCTTTTGCCCCGTTGTATGGAAGCCCTCACAGAGGCCGGTTTCATTGATGCCGTCTCGCAAAGAGGCTTTCAGAAAAAATTTGGCGCCAAGTTCGTCAAGAACGGCGCCGTATGCGACTTCACCTTTGAGCAGCAGCATACCCCGGGCTGGACCTGGACCTGGCAGGTGCAGCGGGCGGACTTTGACAAGACGCTGGCCGATGCCGTGGAAGAAATGGGCGTTCCGGTGGAATACGAAACAACCGTCACCGGCATCAGCTTCTCCGGCTCCGATTCACTGACCACCGTGGAAGATGCCAATGGCCGTAAAAAACAGATCGCTGCACGCTTCATCGTAGATGGAAGCGGGTATGGCCGGGTGATCCCCAGGCTTTTTGGTCTGGATAAACCCTCCGTCCTGCAATCCCGCAAAGCGCTGTTCGCCCATGCCAAAGATATCCGCCGCTCCATGGCGGATGAACCGAACCGTATCACCGCCGTCGTGCATAAAAAAGGCGTCTGGATATGGATCATCCCGTTCTCCACCGGCATCACGTCCGTGGGCTTCGTGGGAGAACACGGTTTCCATGACGGTTTCACAGGCAATACGGAAGAACAGTTCCGGGCGATGCTGGAAGCGGAACCATACACAGCGGAACGGTTCCGGGACGTGGAATTTGTTTTTGAGCCGAAAGTGCTCGAAGCATGGTCCGCCACAACCGATAAATTTTATGGTGACGGGTTTGTGCTGACCGGCAACGTCACCGAGTTCCTGGACCCGATATTTTCTTCCGGCGTAACTTTGGCCACCGTATCCAGCCAGACGGCTGCAAAACTGGTGATCAAAAAATTGCAGGGCGAAACGGTAGACTGGGAAAAAGATTATATGGCGCCCACCATGCAGGGCGTGAACGTATTCCGTTCCTACGTGATGGCCTGGTATGAAGGTACGCTGGACACGATCTTCTTCTCGAAGAACCCTGATCCGGTCATCAAGCAGCAGATATGCTCCGTGCTGGCAGGATATGTGTGGGACCAGAGCAATCCATTTGTAGCGCAACATGAAGAAGCGCTGAAACGCCTGGCCCGTTTGATTGAATTGACAGAAAAATTAAATACGACAGATTGAGCCATATACCGGCATATATCACATCCAGCTGCATCATCCGTCATATGACGGTGGTGAAGAACGGTGTTCGGGTATTCCGGGCGGAAAGCACCGGCCTGCCGGAGTTCCTGCGCAGTTTGTACGACCGCTATAACGGGCAGTATCCGAAATTCCATAAAATGGACCTGCTCGCCAAACTGGGATGGGCCGCCACGGAGATACTGCTGCAGGATATGCCGATGGACGGTTACCAGCCGGAAGAAACCGGCGTGATCCTTGCCAATAAAAGCAGCAGTCTGGATACGGACGAACGCTATTACGAAACGGTAAGCCAGATCGCCAGCCCGGCCCTGTTCGTGTACACCCTGCCCAATATCGTGATCGGAGAGATCAGCATCCGCCACGGGTTTAAAGGAGAAAATGCGTTCTTTGTAACGGATGCATTCGATACGGAGCTGATAGCCGGATATGTGCAGCAACTGCTGGGCGCCGGCGCGGTGAATGCCTGCATCTGCGGTTGGGTAGAACAGTATCACGATACGTATGAAGCGGCGCTTTACCTCGTGGAAAAGAACAGCCGCGGTCTGGCACTGCCATTCAGCGAGGAAAATATGCGGAAATTATTGATGATGGAAGGGGAAGGCTGAAGAACGGGAACACAAAAAAAACAGTACTTGTAATAAATATTATGGAAAAGTTGATGGCAGATCTGAAAGCCCAGATCATTCAGCAATTGAATTTGCAGGAAGTAAAACCGGAAGATATCGGAGATGATCAGCCTTTGTTCAAAGAAGGATTGGGACTGGATTCTATCGATGCGCTGGAGCTGATCGTATTGTTGCAGCAATATCACAATATTCGTATCGCCAACCCGGAAGACGGGCCGAATATCTTTTATTCCGTACGCACGATGGCGGAATATATTACGGAGCAAAAGAAAAATGCATGAGCAAAAATGTATGGATAGCAGGTGGCGGCGTGATCTGCGGCATAGGGCAGGATCTGCCTTCATGCCTGGATGCGTTTGAAAAGATGCAGCCCGGAATGGCTGTCATGCAGCACCTGCATTCTGTGCATGCGCAAACCTTTCCCGTGGTGGAAGTGAAAGCCGGCAACGATGAACTGGCACGGCGTGCGGGAATGCCCGCGCAGCTGAGCCGTACCGCATTGCTGAGCATGATAGCCGCAAAAGAAGCCTGGGAAAGTACCGGGCTGGGGGATATCTCCGGCTATCGCGCCGGCTTCGTGTCCGCCAACACCGTTGGCGGGATGGACAAAACGGAACATTTCTTTACCTCCTTCCTGGAAGACAACAGCAAAGGCCGCCTGCGGGAAACAGTGCACCATGAATGCGGCAGCATTACCGAACTGGTAGCCGATGCGCTGGGCGTCCGGCATCATATCTCCACCATCAGCACCGCCTGTTCCTCAGGCGCCAATGCGCTGATGTATGGCGCCCGTATGATCCGCAGCGGTATGCTGGATGTGGTGATCGCCGGAGGAACGGATGCATTGACACGCTTTACCCTCAACGGCTTCAATACCCTGATGATCCTCGATCAGCAGAAATGCCGCCCGTTCGACGATACGCGCACCGGCCTGAACCTCGGTGAAGGCGCGGGATACGTGGTGCTGGTATCGGAAGAGCTGGCCGCGAAAATAAAACCCTGGTGCCGCCTGAGCGGATTTGCCAATGCGAATGATGCTTATCACCAGACGGCATCGTCGCCGGATGGCACGGGCAATTTCCTCGCCATGCAGGGCGCACTGGATATGAGCGGCCTGCAGCCCGCGGATATCGCTTATATCAACCTGCACGGCACCGGTACGCAGAATAACGACAGTTCCGAGGGCCTGGCGATCAAACGGCTGTTTGAGACAGATTTTCCGCCGGTAAGCTCCACAAAGAGCTTCACGGGGCACACGCTCGGCGCCAGCGGAGGAATAGAAGCGGTATTTTCCGCATATGCCGTCAAAGAAGGTATTATTTACCCGAACGCACAGTTCACTACGCAAATGAAGGAACTGCCGTTCAGCCCGGTGACGACATTCTCCCGGGGCCATGAGCTGAAGCATGTGATGTCCAACTCCTTCGGTTTTGGCGGTAACTGCTCAAGCCTGGTTTTTTCAAAGTGAAACAGATGAAGGCATATATACAAGGCACAGGCGCTGTATCCGCACAGGATAGCCACGTTTTTCCGGACACCATCCGGGAATACGAAAGCAACCGCCTGCCTGTAGCGGACCCGGATTACAAACAGTGGATCGATATCAAACAGATCCGCCGCATGGGCCGGGTGATCAAAATGGGTGTGGCGGCTTCGCATATCAGCCTGGAGCAAGCCGGTATCCGCATGCCTGATGCTATCATCATGGGCACGGCTTACGGTTGCCTGGCGGACACGGGCGTATTCCTGGGCAAGCTGGTATCCCAGCATGAGGATATGCTTACCCCCACCGCTTTCATTCAAAGCACGCACAATACGGTGGGTGGCCAGATAGCGCTGCTGCTCGGCTGCCATGCCTACAACAATACTTTCGTACATGGCGCTTTCTCGCTGGAGAATGCGTTGCAGGATGGCCTGCTTTACCTCCATGAGCAACCCGGGCGCAAAGTGCTGGCCGGGGCGGTGGATGAGATCACGGACTATAGTCATGCTATCCTTTCCCGCTTTGGATTGTACAAGTCCGGGCCGGTAAAGAACACGGCTTTGCTGCATTCGGGTACAAAAGGCACCATTGCCGGTGAAGGCGCCGCCTTCTTTGTGCTGTCCGCCGAAAAGGACGATAGATCACAGGCAGAACTGACCGGTATAGAAATGCTGTATAAACCCCGTTCCGCTGAAGAAACCGCCGCACAGCTTGCGTTGTTTCTCCAAAAGCACGGGCTGAAACCGCAGGAGGTGGATCTGCTGATCTCCGGCCGCAACGGGAATGCGGCAGAGGATGCATACTGCGAAAGCGTGGAGCAAACGCTGTTTGCCGGAACACCGGTGGCGGCGTTCAAGCATCTGTGCGGGGAATATCCTACAGCGGCGGCTTTTGCGCTGTGGATGGCTACGGGTTTCCTGCGCGGTCAGCGTGTGCCGGAGGCTGCCATGTTCAAGGGGGAAGCGCCGGGGAATATCCGGAGGATACTGATCTGGAACCATCAGCGTACCACGCATCATTCATTTATATTATTGTCCGCATGCTGAAATACCGCGTCATATATCCCCTTCTGTATGTGACCGTGCTGGCCGCATTGCTGGTGAACAAATTCCTGTACCCGCTGCCGTACCCGGTTGTGGGAGCAGTGATAGCTGCCGCACTGGTAATATTCATTGGGCTCGCCATCTGGGGCGCCACACGCATAGGCTCCAATTATTTTATCAACGTGCATACCCGCGCGGTCATCACCGAAAAAACCGTGGCCCTGTCTTTTGACGATGGGCCGGTGGACGATCACACCCCGCAGATACTGGACATCCTGCAGCAGCATCAAGTGCCGGCTGCTTTTTTTTGTATAGGGCATCGTGTGAAGGAACGGCCGCATTTACTGCAACGCATACACGCAGAAGGCCACCTTATCGGTAATCACAGCTATGCCCACAATTTCTGGTTTGATATAAAGTCTTCCCGCAACATGACGGAAGACCTGCGGAAAGCTGATGAAGAGATCGTTTCCGCCACCGGGCTACGGCCCAG
The DNA here is from genome assembly GCF_008086345.1 of Chitinophaga sp. XS-30. Lineage (NCBI taxonomy): Bacteria > Pseudomonadati > Bacteroidota > Chitinophagia > Chitinophagales > Chitinophagaceae > Chitinophaga > Chitinophaga sp. XS-30. Next base: position 2,696,714 of record NZ_CP043006.1, read on the forward strand.
GCTGTTCCGGCCGCCTTATGGTGTCACTAATCCCAACCTCGCCAAAGCGATCAGGAAAGGCGAATACATCCCGGTAGGATGGAGCATCCGTTCCCTCGATACCGTCATCAAAGAAGAAGAGAAATTGTTGGGGAGAGTGACCCGGAGCATCCGCCCCGGCGATATCTTCCTGTTTCACGATACCAGCGCTGCTACGGTGAACATACTGCCCGCGCTTATCCGGCACATCCGCGAGCAGGGGTTCACCATCCGGCGTATCGATCATTTATTAAATGTACCAGCTTATGCGTAGATGGATCTTGTTATGTTGCTGCCTGGTTACGCTCCATGCTCACGGGCAGCAGGACTTCCGGCCGGTGGCCAACCTGGAGCTGTTCAAACAACAGTTTGCAAAAGCCGCGCAGGAAACCCGTACTATCAAGAGTAATTTCGTACAGGAAAAGAACCTGAGCATGTTGTCTGAAAAGATCGTGAGCAAGGGGAAATTCTGGTTCAAGAAAGAAAATAAGGTGCGGATGGAGTACAGCTCTCCGTCGTATTACCTGATGGTGATCAATGGAAAGGATTTCCGTATTAAAGACAGCAAGACAGACCGGAACATCTCCGCCCGCAGCAACAAGCTGTTCGAGCAGATCAGCAAGATCACGGCGGACTGTGTGCAGGGCAATGTGCTGCATAATCGCGACTTTACCACGAAGGTGAATGAAAATGCCGCGTTTTACCGGCTGGATATGACGCCTGTGGCAAAGAACATGAAGGATTTCTTTTCCGGTATCCAGTTGCTGGTGGACAAGAAAGACCTTTCCGTGGTAAAGATCATCATGCAGGAACGCTCGGGAGACGATACGTCCATCAGTTTTACCGGCAGGGAAGTGAACATTAATATACCGGATGAGGTCTTTGCACTTAAATAGCATCCTGGCTGTTGGCTGCCTGCTGGCTTCGTGCAGCTCCGCCTACCGTTCCCTGCAACGCACGGAAGGGGATGCGGACTGCATCGGGAAATTCAGGCCGCAGATCACGGAAACGGTGCTGTACAGCACGCAGGTGGATATCCTGCAGCATCATCTTTCCGGTCTGCTGTTATTCAAACCGATGGAGGACAGCAGCATGCGGGTAGTGTTCGCCAGCGAAATGGGGCTGAAGTTTTTTGATTTTGCATTCGGAAAGGATGGATCGTTCACCAAATATTACCTCCTTCCGAAAATGGATAAGAAGGCCGTGGTGAAGACCCTGCGGAAGGATATAGAAATGATCCTCATGCGGCAGGACCCCGCCACCGCGGAAGTGTTCACGGACGGCGAGTACCGTTACACCGCCTTCCCCCTGAAGAAGGGAAAGGTGTACTACATCACCAGCCCGGATTGTACGGAACTGGTGCGCGTAGAGAACGGCTCCCGCCGCAAACCGGTAGTGGAAGTGTTTTTAACGCATTACAGGAACGGGGTACCGGACAGCATCCTGGTAAAGCATAAAAAAGTAAAGTTCAATATTTCATCACAACGCGTGGAAAAATAATGTTAGCAGGAAAATTTTATACCATCGTCACACAACAGCAACCGGATGCACAGTCCGTTCATACCACAATTGCCCTGAACGCGCAGCATCCCATTTTCGAAGGCCACTTTCCGGAGCAGCCGGTAGTGCCCGGCGTTTGCATGATGCAGATCATCCAGGAGCTTTTATCCGGCGTTACCGGTAAAAAGCTGCTGGTGGAAAAGGCCGCGAACATGAAGTTCCTGAACATGATCGATCCGGTGCAGCAGCCGCAGGTGAACGTGGATATCATGTATGCGCTGCAGGAAGACATGTACAAAGCTACTGCCGTGATCAAACATGAAGCAACCGTGTTCATGAAGTTTCAGGGGCTGTTTAAATGAACCATGGCAGAGACACCAACATATAATGGCAACGTCTGCGTACTGATCCCGACGTACAACAATGCAACTACGCTGGGAGATGTGCTGCGGGATGTGCTGGCCTGTACTCCCCATGTGATCGTGGTGAACGACGGCGCTACCGACCATACGGCGGAGGTGCTGGAGCAGTTCCCCGAAGTGTCCGTGCTGGCTTACCGGCCGAACAGGGGAAAGGGTATCGCGTTGCGCAGGGGCTTCCGGTTTGCCCTGGAGCAGGGATATGACTATGCCATTACGATGGATGCGGACGGACAGCATTATGCCAGTGATCTTGCGGTGTTTTTCGAAAAAGCAGGGCAGGAGGAAACGGCTATCTATATCGGCGCCCGCAACCTGCAACAGGAGAACATGCCCGGCAAGAATACTTTCGCCAACAAGTTCTCCAACTTCTGGTTTTATGTGGAAACGGGGCTGAAAGGGCCCGATACCCAGTCCGGCTACCGCCTGTATCCCCTGCATGCCATGCGCAACATGCGTTTTGCCTGTACCAAATACGAGTTTGAGATAGAAGTGCTGGTGAAGAGTGCCTGGAAAGGCGTTAAAATAGACTGGGTGCCGGTGCAGGTGTACTATCCGCCTGCGGAGGAACGCGTGTCGCACTTTCGCCCGTTCCGGGATTTCTCCCGGATCAGTGTGCTGAATACGGTACTGGTGACCATTGCCTTTGCGTATATCCATCCGCGTAATTTCATCCGGTTCCTTTTCAGTAAAGGCGGTTTCCGCCAGCTGATGCGTACCTATCTTTTCAACCCGGAAGAAACAACACGCCGCAAAGCCCTGTCCATCGGTTTTGGCGTGTTCATGGGCATTGTGCCGATCTGGGGTTTCCAGATGCTCACAGCAGTGGTGCTGGCCGCTTTCTTCCGGCTCAACAAAGCGCTGGTGCTGATCGCATCGAACATCAGCATGCCTCCCCTGATCCCCCTCATCGTGTACCTCAGTTTTCTGATGGGGCGGCTCTACGTTTCGGAGGATGCCACCTGGGTGATCTTCAGTAAAGACCTGAGCATCGAATCCATGAAACAGAATATTTTCCAGTATATCACCGGAAGTTTAACCCTGGCCGTGCTGGCCGGGACTTTGGCCGGACTGGCAACCTACGTGCTGCTGGCCATCTTCCGCAAGAAAAGAATGGCAGCTTAATGGGCATCTTCTTCATATCCATCTATAACTTCTTTGCGAAGCGCAAATGGCTGCTGCTGGCTTTCATGTTCAGCTGCTTTGCCCTCACCGGCTGGCTGGCATCGCAGATCCGGCTGGAGGAGGATATTACCCGCATTCTGCCGCAGGACAAAAAGATAGATCAGCTGCGGCAGTTCCTGCAAAGCTCGAAGTTCGCGGACAAGCTGGTGATCATGCTTTCCCGGAAAGATACTGCCGCTCCCGCCGAACCGGACAGTCTCACCGCTGCCGCGTTGCAATTCACGGAAGGGCTTGCACAGGAGCATTTCCAACCCTACATCAAATCCATACAGGGGCAGACGGATGACGCCATGATGATGGGCCTTCTGCAAACGGTGCAGGACCATTTGCCGGTGTTCCTTGAAGAAAAAGACTATGCTTCCATCGATTCGCTGATCACACCGGAGCGTGTGCGGCAGACGATGGAATCAAATTATAACACGCTGATCTCCCCGGCAGGACTGGTGATGAAAAGAATGATCCAGGCCGATCCGGTGGGTATATCCTGGCTGGGCATCCGCAAACTGCAGCAATTGCAGGTGGATGAACAGTTCGAGTTATACGATGGATATGTGATGAGCAAAGACCATCGTCACCTGCTGCTGTTCATCACGCCCGTTCATCCGCCGAATGAAACACGGGAGAACAAACGGTTCCTGCAAACGCTGGACAGCTGGATAGATACGGTGCAATCGCGGCACAGCGGCAGCCAGATCAGCTATTTCGGCGCCACGGCGGTTTCCGTGGGCAATGCCGACCAGTTGCGGCAGGATACGCTGTTTACGCAGGGCATTACCGTATTGCTGCTGATCGTATTGATCGCGCTGTTCTTCCGGAAAAAGCGGGCGCCGCTGCTGGTGATGCTGCCGGTGGTGTTCGGGGCTTTATTCTCCCTGGCAATGATATACCTCATCAGGGGTGAGATATCAGTCATAGCGCTGGGCGCGGGCTGTGTGGTGCTGGGCATTGCCGTGAACTACTCCCTGCACGTTTTCAACCACTACCGGCATCTGCCCGATATCCGGCAGGTGATCAAAGACCTGGCTACACCAATGACGGTGGGCAGTTTTACAACGGTGGGCGGGTTCCTCTGCCTGCAGTTCGTGAAATCCCCCATGCTGCGGGACGTTGGTTTTTTTGCCGCGTTCAGTCTCGTAGGTGCAGCGCTTTTCTCCCTCATTATATTGCCGCACCTGATCGTATCGCGTCAGCCGGCGCCCCCGGTGAAGCATGGCTGGCTGGACAAACTCTCCAACTGGCGGCCGGAGCGCAACAAATACCTGGTGTATGCGATACTGCTGCTTACGGTGGTGTTTTTCTTCACCGCAGGGGATGTACGCTTTGAGAGTGATATGATGCGGATGAACTACATGTCCGAACGCCTGCAGAAAGCCGAGCAGCAGCTGAATAACATCAACGCCTACACGGCACAGTCCGTGTACCTCATTTCCGAAGGCAGCGACCTGGATGCAGCTTTGCAACACCGGGAACGCACAGCGCCGGTTTTACAATCGCTGGTGAACAGCGGCGCGGTGAAAAAGGTGTCCGGGGCAGGAGGGCTGTTATTATCGGAAGAAGAGCAGGCCATCCGCATTGCACGCTGGAAAGCTTACTGGACCAGCGAAAAGCAGGAACAGCTGATCGGTGCGCTGCAGCGGGAAGGCGCCGCCTACAAGTTCAAAAGCACCGCCTTCGCGCAGTTTGAGGAACTTTTAAAGAAAGATTTTTCTGTTATACCGCCGGAGCAGTCGGCCTTACTGGAGGCAGACCTGCTCAGTGATTTTGTTACGGTGAGGAAAGATGCGGCCACTGTGATCAGCCTGCTGAAAGTGGACCCTTCCCGGAAAGATGAAGTATATACGGCTTTGGAGAACCAGCCGCAAACGGTGATCTTCGATAAACAATATACGGCCAACCGGCTGGCGGAGCTCATCCGCGACGAGTTCAATACCATCGCCTGGATGACCTCGCTGCTGGTATTCGCCGCACTGCTGCTTTCCTATGGCCGCATAGAGCTGGCCCTCATCACATTTATTCCCATGCTCATCAGCTGGGTATGGATACTGGGGATCATGGGGCTGTTCGGCATTCCGTTCAACATCGTCAACATCATCCTCTCCACCTTCATTTTCGGGTTAGGGGATGATTACAGCATCTTTACGATGGACGGCTTGCAGCAGGAATACAAGACCGGCAGCAAACACCTTCCTTCCTTCAAATCATCGATCTTCTTCTCGGCGGTTACTACCATATTGGGACTGGGCGTGCTGATCTTCGCGAAACATCCATCGCTCCGCTCTATCGCCCTGATCGCCATCATCGGCATCAGTTGTGTGGTGCTGACCTCACAGGTGCTCATTCCGTTTTTCTTCAACTGGCTGATCACCAACCGCGTAAAAAAGCGGTATGCCCCCTGGACCCTCACCGGCTGGGCCATTTCGGTGTTTGCATTTGCCTATTTCACCTTCGGCGCTTTTATGCTCACGATAGCAGGAACAGTATTGACGAAACTGAATCCCTTCAATGTGGAAAAAGGCAAGCGGATCTATCACTGGCTGCTGTCCAAATGCACCTGGAGCATTTTGCACATCATGGGCAATACGCGGAAGAAAACCATTCACACAACAGGCGAGGATTTCAAAAAGCCGGCTGTGGTCATCAGCAATCACCAGTCCTTTCTGGATATCCTGATGTCTACCGCCATGCATCCGAATGTGGTATTGCTGACGAACCAGTGGGTGTACAATTCCCCGGTTTTCGGGTATGTGGTGAAGATGGCGGATTATTATCCCGTAGCGGAAGGTGTGGAAGATGCCATCGGGAAACTGCGGGACAGGGTGCGGGAAGGATATTCCATTGTAGTGTATCCGGAAGGCACGCGCTCGCCTGACGCGAACATGCGGCGGTTCCATAAAGGCGCGTTCTATCTTGCGGAAGAACTGGGGCTGGATATCCTGCCCGCCGTGATCCATGGTACGGCATACACCATGTCCAAAGGCGACTTCCTGCTGAAGAACGGCACCATGACCATGAAGTTCCTGCCGCGCATCAAACCGGATGACAAACGCTGGGGAGATAACTACAGTGCGCGCACAAAACTGGTGAGCCGCTATTTCCGCCAGGAGTATGAAGCCCTGCGCCGCGAAGAGGAAACACCGGCCTACTTCCGGGAGCAGCTTATCTACAATTATATCTACAAAGGCCCTGTGCTGGAATGGTATATGCGCATCAAAACAAAAATGGAGCACAATTACGAATTGTTCCACCAGTTGCTGCCAAAGAAAGGGAAGATCATGGATATCGGCTGCGGTTACGGGTTCATGAGCTATATGCTTCATTTCCTGTCGCCTGAACGCCGCATCACCGGTGTGGATCATGATGAAGACAAGATCGCTACCGCGCAACATTGTTATCTTCGCAATGAGCATCTGCATTTCGAGACGGCAGATATTACGTTATATACACTGGAGCATCACGATGCCTTCGTCTTGCTGGACGTGCTGCATTACCTTCCGGCCGCGGCGCAGGAACGGCTTTTGCAGCAATGTATCCGCAACCTCAATCCCGGCGGGGTCATTATTGTGCGCGACGGGGATGCGGACCTCGGCAAACGGCATGAGGGAACAAAGCTGACCGAGCTGTTCAGCACCCGGCTGCTTCGGTTTAACAAGACGGGCGACGAGCCGCTGTCCTTCTTCTCCTCATCCACCCTGCGTACCATTGCGGAACGGAACGGTGCTACGGTAGAGCAGATCGACAATACGAAATTCACATCCAATGTGATCTTTATCATCAAACATTCATTCAGCGAGCAATATGCATAATTACGACGTAGTGATCATCGGTAGCGGCCTCGGGGGATTGACCTGCGGAGCGATCCTGAGCCGGAACGGTTACAGGGTCTGCGTGCTGGAGAAGAACCAGCAGATCGGCGGTTGCCTGCAGACCTTCAGCCGGGACAAGACCGTTTTCGATTCCGGCGTACACTATGTTGGCGGCCTTGCTCCCGGGCAGAATCTTTACCAGATATTCAAGTACCTGGGGATCATTGACAAGCTGAAGCTCAAGCAGCTGGACCTGGATTGTTTCGACCGTGTGGCTTTTGCCGGTGATCCCCGGGAATACAAAATGGCGCAGGGCTATGATGCTTTCATCAATGGTCTGCTGGCCGATTTTCCCGGTGAGGAAAAAGCACTGAAGGAATACTGCGCCATGCTGCGGCATATCTGCGATAAATTCCCGCTGTACAACCTGCGGATGGGCGGTTTTGAAGAGAAGGAATCCGTGCTGGGCATCGATGCAGCGGAGTATATCAACAGTCTGAGCAGCAACAGGAAACTCACGCAGGTACTGGCAGGCAATAACCCGCTGTATGCCGGCGTGGAAGGCAGAACGCCCATGTACGTGCATGCGCTGGTGCTCAACAGCTATATTGAAAGCTCCTGGAAATGCGTGAACGGCGGTTCCCAGATCGGTAAATGGCTGGCCAGGATCATTACGGAGCATGGTGGCACCCTGCTGCGGTATAAAGAAGTGAAACGCATTGTGGCGGAGGGAAAAGAGGTGTCCTACGTGGAAACGGCAAAAGGAGAACGGTTTACGGCAAAACAATTTATCTCCAATATGCATCCGGCCGGCACGCTGGACATGCTGGAGAGCGATGTGATCCGCCAGGCTTACCGCTCCCGCATCGGGTCGCTGGAAAATACCAATTCAGTGCTGATGGTGAACGCAGCGCTGAAACCCGGCATGTTCCCGCATATGAACTACAATTACTATTACCATGATATGGATAATGTGTGGACCGGGCATGAATATACGGAAGACACCTGGCCGCGGAATTATTCCATGTTCATCACGCCGGACCCGCAGGACCATCGCTACGCCAATGGCCTGTCCATCATGGCGTATATGAATATCAGCGAAGTGGCGCCCTGGGCGGATACCTTCAATACTGCCTCCAGCGAGGCCAGCCGGGGGGAAGACTATGAAGCGTTCAAAAAAAGGAAGGCGGAAAAGCTGCTGGATATGGTGGAAAAGCGTTTTCCGGTGCTGCGGCAGTGTATCAAGAACTACTATGTGGCCACACCATTGTCTTTCCGCGATTATATCGGCACAACGGACGGCTCCATGTACGGTGTGCTGAAAGACTGCAATGATCCGCTACGGACGTTTATTGCGGCCCGCACAAAACTGTCGAATTTGTATCTTACAGGCCAGAACCTGAACATGCACGGCATCCTTGGCGTCACCATGAGCGCGGTGGTCACCTGCTCAGAGCTGCTGGACATGGAGAAATTGTTGCACGAGATCAAGACAGCGTAATATGGCATTAGCAAAGAAAATCTGGAGAGGAATATGGAAAGGCTTTTTATATCTGGCCGGTTTTTTTATACTGCTGATCATCGGCCTGTTCATTTACCTCTACAGCGTAGCCAGGATGCAGCCGCCGAAGATAGCGGACAAGCGCAGCCTGGAATGGCAACGCACACAACTGAGCGCTACGGCCTTCACCCTTGATCATAACTGGTTCCGCAAAAGCCGCAGCGGGCTGTATGAACTATATGTGGAAGGGAAGCCTTTTGAACGAGGCGTTGCATACGGTAAGCTCGCGCAGGAACTGGTAAAGCGGCAGGAAGATCATTTTACGGAACAGATCGGCAAAATGATCCCCTCCAGGAGCTACCAGCATTTCCTGAAATACTTCATCGGCTGGTTCAACCGCCATCTTGCGGAAAATGTGCCGCAGGAATACCAGGAAGAGATCTACGGCGTATCCTTTTCCGCATCGGATAAATACGATTTCATCGGCACCAATTACCAGCGCATCATGAACTATCATGCCGCGCACGATATTGGTCACGCCCTGCAAAGCATGGCGCTGGTGGGATGCACATCTTTCGGCACCTGGAACGACCGCTCGGAAGACAGCAGTCTGATTATCGGCCGGAATTTCGATTTTTATGTGGGCGATAAATTTGCGGAAGACAAGATCATTGCATTTTACAAACCGGATCAGGGCTACCGTTTCATGATGGTAACCTGGGGAGGGTTCACCGGTGTGGTGTCCGGCATGAACGATCAGGGATTGACCGTCACCATCAACGCCGCCAAAACGAAAATGCCCTCCGGCTCCGCCACCCCGGTATCGCTGGTGGCCCGGGAGATATTGCAATATGCAAAGAACATTCAGGAAGCATATGACATTGCCGGGAAAAGGAAGATGTCCGTATCGGAATCTTTCCTGGTCGGCTCCGCTCTGGACAACCGCGCCGCGATCATAGAAAAAACACCGGAGGAACTGGCTATTTATGATCCCGGAGGCAACGAAATATCCTGCGCCAATCACTTCCAGAGCAAAACGCTGGGCGCCTCAGCGGCCAACCGCGAGCAATTAGCGGAAAGCGCATCGCCTTACCGGTATCAGCGCCTGCAGGAGTTGCTGCGGCAGCAGGGAAAAAATACCGTGGAAAAAACGATTGCCATCCTACGGGACAGAAAGGGCATCAACGGTGCGGATATCGGGATGGGGAACGAGAAGGCGATCAACCAGCTGATCGCGCATCATTCCATCGTATTTGAACCGGGAAAGCTGAAAGTTTGGGTATCTACCGCGCCCTGGCAGCTTGGGGAATTCGTAGCTTATGATCTGAACAAGGTATTTGCGATGAACGGACTGGAGGACGACAGGGAGATATATGACAGCACGAACATCATCCCCGCGGATACCTTCCTGCAAACGGCGGACTACCGCAGATTCCTGAACTTCCGGTCGCTAAAGGCCGCTGTGGTGGACAAGCAGCCGGTGGACGTGGAGCGCATCATCGCGGATAACCCGGAATACTATCACGCCTATGTGCTGGCGGGAGACTATTGTTACCGGCAGGAAGACTACGCAAAGGCTAAAAGATATTATGAGCAGGCATTGACCAAAGAGATCGCTACGAAAGCGGAAAAGGACCATATATTGGAACGGATAGAACAGTGCAGAGAGCGATTGTGAGGCTGGGCGGAGCACACATAGACAAACGCTCCAGGGCGCCTCAGGCCCTAAAAAAAATAACAAGAACAGATGAAATGTAATTCCATCTGGCCCGTAAAAAGTTAAAGATGAACAGATGAAATGTAATTCCATCTGGCCCGTAAAAAGTTAAAGATGAACAGATGAAATGTAATTCCATCTGGCCCGTAAAAAGTTAAAGATGAACAGATGAAAGGCATCGGTACAGATATCGTTGAAGTAGACCGGATAACTGCCAAAATAGAAAAAGGGCAGGGCTTCCGGGAGCTGGTGTTCTCACCGCTGGAGATCGCTTATTGCGAGAAACAGGCCGGCAAATACGAAAGCTACGCCGCCCGTTTCGCGGCCAAGGAGGCTTTCCTGAAAGCCCTCGGCACCGGATGGGCAGGTAGCGGCATCGGTTTCAACGAGATAGAGATCAGGAACGATGAGGCCGGCAAACCGGAAATACACCTGGTAGGCAAGGCCCGGTCACTCCTGTCGCAATACCGCATCGCCTCCATATTCGTTTCCCTTTCGCATGTGAAGTCCGTTGCCATGGCCACCGTGGTGATCCTGTAATAAGCTATTTATGTACATACCAGACATCGAACTACAATCCCCCGCCGCCATCCGCCAGTTCCAGGCCAAGGAGCTGCAGCATCTGCTGGGTTACCTGCGGCAGTTCTCACCGTTTTACAAGGAATGGTTCGCATTGCACCAGGTGAATACGGACGAAATACGGAGCATAGAAGACCTGGTGCGCATCCCGACCGTTACGAAGGAAGACCTGCAGCAGCGTAACTGGGATTTCCTTTGTGTGGATAAAAGCAAGATCGCGGAATATACCACCACTTCCGGCACACTGGGTAAACCGGTGATCATTCCGCTTACGGAAAAGGATCTCGACCGGCTGACCTATAACGAGTATATTTCCTTTTCCTGCGCCGGGGGAACGGATGAAGATATTTATCAGCTTATGCTGACGCTGGACCGGCAGTTCATGGCCGGGATGGCCTATTATTCCGGTATCCGGAAACTTGGCGCCGGTGTGCTGCGCGTAGGGCCGGGGGTGCCTTCCCTGCAATGGGAGAACATCCGCCGCATCCAGCCTACCACCATCGTAGCCGTTCCTTCCTTTATCCTCAAACTGATCGCCTTTGCGGAAGAGCATCAGATCGATGTCAATGCATCTTCCGTGAGAAAGGTTGTTTGCATCGGGGAGAATATCCGCAATGTGGATTTTTCGCTGAACCTCCTCGGTAAAAAGATCACCGATAAATGGAATATCCAGCTGTTCTCCACCTACGCATCCACCGAAATGCAAACCGCTTTCACGGAATGTAAAGCCGGGCAGGGAGGGCATCACCACCCGGAGCTGCTGATCGTGGAATTGCTGGATGAAGCCGACAAGCCGGTGCCTCCGGGAACGCCGGGGGAGGTGACTATCACGACTTTAGGCGTAGAGGCCATGCCACTGCTGCGTTACAAGACCGGCGATATTTGCCAGTATGATGAAGCGCCCTGCTCCTGCGGCAGGCAGACCAAACGCCTGTCCCCGGTGATAGGGCGCCGCAGGCAGATGATCAAGTATAAAGGCACAACGCTTTACCCGCCTGCGTTGTACGACCTGTTAAGTGATATGGAGGAAGTGAAGGAATTTGTGGTGGAAGTGTTCTCCAATGAGATCGGTACGGATGAGATATTGCTGCATCTGGCGCCGGTGGAGGAATCCGAGGATATAGACAGGCGGATAAAATCCTATCTGCAGGCGAAGCTGCGGGTGATACCGCAGGTGAAATATTGCGGAGTGCAGGAGATACTGAAGATGCAATTCCCGGAGGGAAGCCGCAAGCCGGTGAAGTTTGTGGACAACCGGTGATCCTCCCCTAAAACCGGAAACTGGCATCCTTCTTCGGATTATCCAGCTTCACGCTTTTCCGCTGATCCTGCACAACGGTATGGATCATATGGCTTTGCGTTTCATGTTCCGCATACAAAATATCATTCTGCAGGTCCAGCTGGCGAATAACCGGCAGGGCAGGCACTTCCAGGAAACACCAGGCCGCATCGTCCTCAATACGGTAGCCTAAATAACGGAGCGCAAGATCTCTGCCATCGGCCTTTATCCGCAAATGCTGCCGCAGATACCGGGATATCATGGAGTCCACCGCCGGACGGTCGGATGGCTTCATCACATCCAGCGTAGTATGATTGTACTTTTTCAATGCATTCTCCAGGTCATCCGCAAAAATGCGGCAACTCACCTCCAGCGCCTGCCGCGGCGCATTGTACCGGATCTCCGTAACGCTCAGGTAAAAAGGGTGGACCGCACTCATCCATACCGGTAATAACCATTTACATAAAAAAACACCCATTTGCCTGCTAAAATTTTATATTTACGAAGTTACAAAAATCTATGCCATGCAGGAATTCAGCTTGTATTTTCAGGAAGGCTGGCAACATATTCTCGATTTAAACGGGTACGACCATATATTATTTGTTTTTGCACTATGCGCGGTTTATCTGCTGAATGACTGGAAAAAAGTGCTGGTACTGGTGACGGCATTCACCGTGGGGCATTCGGTAACACTGGCCTTGAGTGTGCTGAACGTGATCAAAGTGCCGTCTGCGCTCATCGAGTTCCTGATCCCGGTTACCATTGTGATCACGGCACTGGGCAATATTTTCAGGAGATCCGGTGAACCCGCGGGCATGCGCCTCAACTATTTTTTCGCACTGTTCTTTGGATTGATACACGGCATGGGCTTTTCCAATTACCTGAAAAGCATGCTCGGTTCCCAGGCGGATATCCTGCAGCCCCTGCTGGCATTCAATCTCGGGCTGGAATTCGGGCAGATAGTGATCGTAGTGGTATTGCTGGTGCTGGCGCAGCTGATGGTGGGGATCGCCGGCGTGAATAAGCGGGAATGGACGAAGTTCGTGTCCGCCGCTATCTTTGGCATTGCTTTTATGATGAGCCTGGAGAGACTGGGCGCGTTAACACAATAAAAAAATCTGAATCGCATGATAAGGCACAAGCTTTTGCTCTGCCTGCTGACAGCCGCTCCAATGCTGCTGCAGGCACAAAACCCCGGGTCCAATCACGGTAACCGCTTCGAACAATTAGGTTACCTGCTGGCTGATCCGAATATTTACCGCTCGGCTTCCGGTGTACCCGGACCAAAATACTGGCAGCAGCGGGCCGACTACGATATTTCCGCCGAGCTGGATGAGCAGCAGCACCGGCTGGACGGTAAGGAAACCATCACTTACTACAACAATTCCCCCGATCCGCTGACCTATATCTGGTTGCAGCTGGACGAAAACGAGCATGATCCGAAAAGCGACAACAACAGCTTCGATGATAGCAAAATGAATGAAAGGATGAGCACCCGCCAGCTCAATAACCTGCTCGGCATGGAGCAGGGGCATGGGGTGAACATCGTGAAAGTGACCGATGCTTCCGGTAAGGCGCTGCCTTATACCATCAATCAGACGATGATGCGGATAGACCTCCCCAAACCGATGATGCCCGGTGAAAAACTGCGCTTCCAGGTGGATTGGTGGTACAAGATACCCAACCGCATGACCCTCGGCGGCCGCGGCGGATATGAATTTTTCCAGGAAGATGGCAACGCCCTGTACACCATGGCGCAATGGTATCCGCGGCTGGCCGTGTATTCCGACTTCCAGGGCTGGCAGAACAAACAGTTCACCGGCAGGGGGGAGTTCGCCCTGACCTTCGGCAATTTCAAGGTAAGGATGACCGTACCGGCCGATCACGTTGTCGGCGCCACCGGCGAATGCCGCAACTATAAAGAAATGCTCACGCCCGCGCAGTTCCGCCGCTGGCAGGATGCACAGTCCGCCACCGAACCGCTGGAAGTGGTGACCCTGGCCGAAGCGCAGGAGGCCATGAAATCAAAGGCTTCCGGTAAAAAGACCTGGGTCTACGAAGCAGAGAACGTCCGCGACTTCGCCTGGACCTCCTCCCGCCGCCTCGTCTGGGATGCCATGGCTACCAACGTGGAAGGCAAAAAAGTGATGGCCATGAGCTATTACGGCCAGGAAGCCTATCCGCTGTACCGCCGCTATTCCACCAAGGCAGTGGCCCACACGCTGCAGGTATATTCAAAACACACCATCGCATACCCTTATCCGGTGGCTATTTCCGTAGAAGCCGCCAACGGCATGGAATACCCCATGATCTGCTTCAACTACGGCCGCGCGGAGAAAGACGGCACCTATTCCGAAGCCACTAAATACGGCATGATCAGCGTGATCATCCATGAAGTAGGGCATAACTTCTTCCCCATGATCGTGAACTCCGATGAGCGGCAGTGGACCTGGATGGATGAAGGGCTGAACACCTTCTGCCAGTTCCTTGCCGAGCAGGAATGGGATAATAACTATCCCTCCCGCCGCGGCCCCGCTCACCTGATCGCCGATTATATGCGTATGCCGAAAGATCAGCTGGAGCCTGTGATGACCAACTCCGAGAACATCGTGCAATTCGGTCCGAATGCATATGCAAAACCCGCCACCGCATTGAACATCCTCCGGGAGACGATCATGGGACGGGAACTGTTTGATTATGCCTTCAAAGAATATTCCCGCCGCTGGGCCTTCAAACATCCCACGCCATCAGACCTCTTCCGCACACTGGAAGATGCGTCCGCCGTGGATCTGGACTGGTTCTGGAGAGGATGGTTCTTTGGTATTGAACCGGTGGATATTGCGCTGGACAGCGTGAAATGGTATCGCATGGATTCAAAGAATCCCGCGGTGGAGAACCCTGCGGAACAAAGCGTTGCCGAACGCAACAGCAAACACATCGCGCAGGAACGGAACAAAGCCGCAGGCATGAAATTCGCCATAGAGCAGGATACCAGCCTGCAGGACTTTTATAACAAATGGGACCGCTACGCCGTTACCCCGGACCAGACCGAAGCCTACAACAACATGCAGGCATCGCTCAGCCCCGAGGAAAAACGGTTGTACGAAAGCAAAAAGAACTTTTACCAGCTGAGCTTTTCCAATGTAGGCGGCAACGTTATGCCCCTGATCATTGAGTGGACGTTCGCGGATGGTACAAAAGAGGTAGACCGTATTTCCGCCTATATCTGGCGGCATAATGAAAATCATGTCACCAAGGTATTCGCGAAAGATAAACAGGTAGTATCCATTCGCCTCGACCCTTACCGGGAAACGGCGGATATAGATGAATTGAATAATTACTGGCCCCGGCAGGCCGTACCATCCCGCTTTGAGCTGTTCAGGATGCAGGCCCCGGTGCGGGGGACCTCCAACGGAGGGAACCCGATGCAGCGGGCGCGGCAGTAAGGGATGCAGCATATCATAGAACGGTCAGTGCTTCTATCTGCACTGACCGTTTTCATTTTACCTTTATCGTAGTTGTATCTGCTTAAATGCTACTTTTTCCCCCTCTTGAAGCCCTTATTTCCGCTTAGAAGCTGCCTTTTTATACATCTTAAGGGCTTTTAACCACTTCGGAAGTACTTTTAGCCACTTTGGAGGTATCTTTTTGTGCCTCGGAAGTACTTTTAACTACTTCGAGAGTACCTTTTTGTGTTTTGGAAGTACTTTTGGTCTTGTCCTGATATAGGTTAGCCACTTCGGAGGTACCTTTAGCCCAGGTTTTTTAAATTATTTTTGATATGCTTTCTGCAAAAGATAAAAAAAAGCTGAAGGAATTTGGAAGTCATGTGAAAGCAATAAGGCAATCCAAAGAGGCTAAATTACTGGAGCTGCATGTAACCGGTGAACTGGATAGCAGCGTCATCAGCAAAATCGAACGAGGGGAGAAAAACATCACCCTCACAACTCTTTTAAAACTCGCACATGTGCTGGATGTACCACCGAAGAAATTGCTGGATATAGAAGGATTTTAATCAGCCTCCCGCATAAAAAAAACAGCCGGCTATAACCGGCTGTCCAAAAAAATTAAAAACACAATCCTCTACCTTCTCTTCCTGTAAATCAACAGCACCGTTGCAAAGATCAAAAGACACCCCGGTATCACCCCGAAGAAAAATACCCGCATCATAAGAATGCCCTTGTCATCACTATCGATCACATCTTTTGATTTGATAGCGCCGGTATTTACCGGGAACGCTCCATATGTAAACCAGCGGAACATTTCCGTGATCATCGGCTGGTTCCATATATACGGTTTGCGGCGCCCCAGTTCACCGGTGCTCATAAAATCCGCATCACCGGCAACAATGATCCGTTGCGTTTTGCCCTGCACTTTTCTTTCGGCGGCAATAGCCAATGCCTGGCCATTCTTCGACACCAGCAGGGGAATAGTATGGAAACCCTGTTGCTGCCCGTATTGAAGGCTTACGGCGCCTACCATGGATACCACGGCACTATCCGCTTTGTACGCAGCGAGCCTGGGCGCTATGCTCCCGGCGCTGTCCGTGAAACGGGACAGGATAAAGTCCGGCGCATAATCCCGGCTTTCTTCCAGCACCGGCATTTCTCCCGCCTGCACATCCAGTTGCTGCAATACAGGCCGCAGTATCTCCTGCGATCCCGGCTCCGTGATCACAAAGAGGTTCCTGCCGCTGGCAATATATTCATCCAGCCTGGCCTGCGCCACAGGCGGAATAGCTGTTTTGGGATCTGCGATCACCAGCACGGAAGTAGCGGCCGGAATATCGGCATTGGCGAGATTCACCGTATCTACATTGAATCCCTGGTTGATCAGCGCGCCCCGGAAGGTCAGCTCATTCACAAACATTTTGAATGCCGCATCGCCTGCTTTGGTAATGCTTCTTTCCCCATTGCCCGTAACGAAGGTGATAACCGGAATTTCAGATGGCGTTACCAGTCTTTTCAGCGCCGCGGTAAATTCCTGCTCGGTGGGATATATCCTGACATCATTGTAATACCGGAGGAAGGTTTTTTTGTCGCCATACTGCAGCAGCCGCACGAGACGGTTTTCTTCCGGGCCGAGGTCCACCGTTTTTTTGATCTCCTCCGGCGGCAGCACTTTTTTGTAATTGAGGTCCTGTATATCAGCTACTTTTTTTGCGATGGCAGCATCGCTTTCGCCCGGATAATTTTTATAGAGCCCTTTGTTGTTGGAAAAATCGTAGTAATACACGTAGTCCATTTCCATATCCGGCATAAACCGGCGGTAGGGCGTGAGTATCCGTTCATCCGCGCTTTTCTTTTCCGGCGCGCCGAGATAGTAATTATTATCGAGGATGTTTACATAGGTGGTGACCTTCAGCGGCTGATCCATTTTCCCGATCAGCTCACGGCTTTGGGGGCCGAGCGTATGGGTTTTGGTAGCTGTCATATCGATATAACCCGTGAAGGCCGGGAGAGAACTGATATAGCCAATCAGGAAGCATAGTCCCGTCAGCCCGAGATACCTGGCGGTACGGGCAAAGGTTGATCTTGCTTCCCGCTGGTCCTGCAGCCGCATGCCGGTGATGGCCAGGAAAAAGCCGATCACGATGAAAAAGTACACCGTATCCTGCGAACTGATCAACCCGAAAATAAATTGTTCTGTTCTGCCTGCAATGGACATGAAATAGGTGATATGCCGCACGGCATCATTGCCCTGGAACAGGCCGCCGATAAAGTTAAGCCCCGCCAGCACCGCCAATGTACTGATAGCCGCTACTACCTGGTAAGTGGTGAGGGAAGACATGAACAGCCCGATGGCCGCGTAGGCACAGATCAGGAGGTACAATCCCATCGCGCCGGACATTAACAGCGTCCAGTCGATATGCTCAATAAAGAATGAACCGGAGATAGCATATAAACAAATGATGACCAGCAGCAGAGCGCCATATCCCATCATGGCGACAAATTTTCCCAGCACAATATCCCTGACCTTGATGGGAGAGGATAGCAACAGTTTGATGGAACCGCTGTGCATTTCCCGGCTGATCAGCCCCATGGTTAACAACGGGATATAAAAGTACAGCGTGCTCTTTACACCGGGGTAAAACCCTTCCTGCAGGCCGGCATATACCATGGCGGTGACATCTGAGAAGTGATTGCCCATTCGCTGCGCCCTGCCTATCATTTGCAGATAGTATATAAAATTCACCCCGATCTGTATGGGGAACACAATTAAAATGAGCCAGGCTACCGGTGAGTGGAACAGCAGGCTCAGTTCCTGACGGGCTATTCTGATGATTAATTTCATGGTTGTTGGGCGGGTTTAGATTTTTTATTGGATAGCTGTGCGAAGATGGCATCGAGCGAACTCTTCTCCAGCATGATTTCCTTCAGGCGCCATCTCCGCTGAACGCTTGTTTCCACAATGCTTTCAGCGATGTCGGCAGCGGGCTCGAATCGTAACCGGATGGTTTTCTCCGTCAGGAATTCAACCGCTTTGATGCCTTTGATGGCTCTCAGCTCATTTTCTTCCGGCGGGTTTTCCAGCGTAGCAATGAGGCTGTCCGGTTCGATGTAATTGTTGAATGATGCCATACTGTCCTTGAACACGATTTTCCCGCCTTCGATCATAATGATATCCTGGCAGGTAGCCTGTATTTCCGAAAGGATGTGCGAAGAGAAGATCACGGCACGGTCGGTAGCTATTTCTTTGATCAGCTGCCGCACTTCCAGTATCTGGTTGGGATCGAGACCATTGGTGGGTTCATCCAGCACAACCAGCAATGGCTTATGGATGAGTGCCTGGGCAATGCCCACCCTTTGCCGGTAACCGCCGGAAAGGTTCCCGATGAGCCGCTTGCTGAAATGCGCTACGCCGCATCTTTCCTTTACCATATCCACGGCCGCTTTTATCCGGCGTTTCTCTATCAGCCGGAGATGTGCGCAGAAGTTGAGGTATTCATCTACCGTTTGTTCAAGGTAGAGCGGCGCATTTTGCGGGAGAAAACCGATCCTTTTCTTGGCCTCTTCCGGGTGCGTTCGCATATCAATACCCTCGATCAGCACCTGCCCCTGGGTTTGGCTTAACACGCCGCAAAGGATGTTCATGGTAGTGGATTTACCCGCGCCATTGGAGCCGAGCAATCCTACAATACCTTTTTTATTGATCTCGAAACTGACATCTTTCACCGCCCAGTCTTTGCTGTAGCGGTGTGACAGCCCTTCAATTTTAACGATGTTGTCTTGCATGTGCGATTTAATTAGTCAATAGGAAGTGAATGACGCCGGAATAACCGGCGTCATCATGGAATAGGGAAGACAGGGAAGTATTTATGGGTTCAGCGGCCAGTCCGGGTTGAACGCAGTGGCGGTTGGCCACAGCTGGCGCAGGTACTTATCGCTGCCTGGCAGCAATTCGTACTCGATGCCTTCGGCGGTATGCCGGATGGTTTTCTGAAAACGGGTTTCTTTGTTCAGGCGCTTCAGATCAATGACCCGCATCCCTGTGAACGCCAGTTCCCGCCTTCTTTCTTCCAGCACAAAACGCAGCACGCGTTCTGCATCATTGCCGAAGTCTTCCGGCGCAAAGACCTCATAAGCAGCCGGAGTGATCCTGTTCAATCTTAGTTTGTTGACATCGGCCAGCGCATCTCTCAGTTTATTGTCACGCGCCAGGCATTCCGCGCGGATCAGGTACATTTCCGGCACATTGAGATAGTTGCTGTAATAATCTCCGCGCAGGAAAAGCTTCACTCCGTACCTCGACATGTAATTGAACGGCGGTGCGGGCGGCCATCCATCAGCGTAGTATAATGTCCAGCGTTTATCGTCATCTGTAAAGAGGGCGCTCAGTTCCGGAGAGGCGCACACATCCATGCCCAGTCCGAATGGCCGGAGGAAATGCCGGGCCACGATGGTTTCGGGATTGAGCTGCCCATCCGGTATGTCCGTCCATCCCAGCGGCGCTCCCGGCACATTCGGGAAAGGCCCGGGGATAATGATATTGTAATCATTCATGTTGGCCAGTTCGCTTTGCAGGGATAGTGCGGAGTCAGCATTCTTTTTTGCATTAACGTAGTCCCCCATGAAAAGGTAAGCCCGGGCGAGCAGTGCAAACCCGCCGGCTTTGCCGGCCCTGAATTTCGTCAGTTTATTTTTCAAAGGCAGGTCAGCGATGGCGGCGTTGGCATCGCTCAGTATCTGGTCGTATACTTCCTTCACGGTATTCCTTACAAACTTCGCATTAATGTCCGCGATCGTTGCAATGGGTATACCCGGCTCAGAGGCGGCTGTCGCGGCATCGTAATGATGCGCGTACACATTCACCAGTTGCAGGTGTTCCATCGCGCGGCCGAGGTAAGCCTCCGCGCGAACACTTTTTTTGTTGGCTTCCGATCCTTCAGTAGCCTCCATGATGTTGTTGATGATGCTGTTGTAGTAGAAGATCCTTTTATAACCCTCGCTCCACAGAAAATCATTGGCGCCCTGCTCGTACGGAGAAGAGTTGAAGGTATAGATCTGCCGGCCCCACAACTGCTGCTTGGTGTACAGGTTGCCCGGTTCTCCTTCCGGCAGGAAAGCGTCGTCGGACAGGAGGTCCCAGAAGTAATCGCCAAAGTTCACAATGGTGCCGGAGTTGAGCATATTCTCGTAGTCGGCCACGGTTGCCGGGATGAATTTGTCTTTCGGTTTTATATCCAGAAACTTCGTGCAGCCGGATAACGTTAGTATGCAGATGATGATATACAGATGTAGTTTCTTCATGATTCCTCGTTTTAGAATGTGATATCTATTCCGGCCATGTAAACTGGCATCACCGGCAACCTTCTGTTAGCGTACTGGCTGGCGATCTCGTAAGCCTCAGGATCGATCCCAACGGAGTTGTTCACCCAGCGGAAAGGATTTTGCACCTGCAGCGTCAGTTTGGCGGAGGAGAGTTTTTTGATGCGGGACAGCATGGGCGCAAAATTGTAGGAAAGCGCAATGTCCCTTACCTTGACAAAATCTGCTTTGAGCACATTTTGATCGGACGCATACCAGATAAGCGTGTAATAGCTGCCGCCATTACCCTTCAGGTCTGGCGCAGGCGCCATGCCGGGAATATTTTCATCGCCGGGCTGGCGCCAGAAATTCATGGCCCTGGCATCTACATTCCTGTTGAGGGAGCCGTAGTTAAGCGCCGGCACCACATCTCTCATCACATGACCGCCGTTGGCGATGATCATGATGCTGAGCGAAAGCTGCTTGTAGGAAAAGCTGTTGGTGAAGCCGGAAGTATATTTGGGACGCAGCGTACCGCTGTATACGAGGCCGTTGATGTCCGTCATATTCGCAACGATGGTACCGGTCTGATCGTAGTTAGTGACCACTTTTCCGGCAGCATCATATACCCTCATGGAGCCGTTGGTGGGGTCAAGTCCGGCAGACCGGAAGCTGAACACCGCGTCCATCGGGTAGCCGATACGGTTTACACCGTATCCTCCCGTGAGAACAAGGTAGGTCTCTCCGAGTGTATTGATCTCGGTCATCCTGTTCTTGTTGAAACTTATGGACAGCGTGCTGCTCCAGGTAAAGTGTTGTTTTACGATATTCCGGGTGTTGAGCGCCAGTTCGATGCCTTTGTTGTTCAGGCTGCCGTAATTGATCAGGGCGCTTGGGAATGCATTCGTAGGGTCGATGGCTTTTTCTCCCAACAGGTCTGTGGTGTTGCGGATGTAATAATCTATTGAGCCGGACACGCGGTTATTCAGCACGGTAAAGTCAATACCAACGTTAGTAGTAGCGGTGCGCTCCCATCTTAACAATTTGTTGGGCGGATAGATGATATCGGTGGCGGTGGCATTGGCTTCGGAAAAGAAGGTTGACCTTGCCTGCAGGTAAGGCCCTACCGTTCTGGCCACGTTCCCTCCGAGGCCATAAGTAGAACGGATGCTCAGGCTGTTCAGCCAACTGATATCCTTCATGAAGTCCTCTTCCGTTAACCTCCAACTGGCGCCAACAGACCACAGGGGCACATAGCGGTACCGGGGATCGGTACCGAAGAGGTTGGAGTTGTCTATACGCACGCTGCCGGTAACATTGTATTTTCCGTTAAAGGTGTAACCGGCGTTGGCATAGGCTGAAATATACCGGTCTTCAGTATAATTGAAATTGTTATTCTGGTTGTATCTCCAGGAGAACGTGCTGGTGAGGGATTGTGTTCCCTTCAGGTTACCGAGGGCAATTTCATCTACGGGCAGGTATTGAAGGTTGTTATCGTTGTAGCCCATTTTGAATACGGAGGTAGATGAATTTACGATGGCCCGGCGCTCCATGCCGGCGAGGGCAGACAGGTGATGTTTCGGGCTGATACGCTTGTCGTAATTCAGTTGTGCGCGGGCGGTATAGGATTTTGAGCTTCCTCTTGTTTCGAATAACCGCCCGCCGTCTGGTACATTTTTCACCAGTTCGCCGTTTATGAGTTGCGCCGCATCGTTGATCATATTTTTGGTATAATAGGAATCGGAGGCGTAGTAAGATTTACTATAGCTGCTTCCGCGCTCTGTCTGGTACTTCAGGTCCAGCGTAAGACCGCTGATTATCTTCACTGTGAAGCCCCCCTGCAGTCTGAAATAATTCGCGGAATTGGAAAAACCCGCTTTATCCAGTTCTTCGAGCGGATAAAATGTTTCGTCATACAATCCGATGCTTTTCAGCCGTTCGATCTCGTAAGGCGATTTCAGCTTGGTGACCGGAACGGGGCTTCCATCGGGATTTCGGAAGATCTCATAGGGCATGCCGCGGTAATAGGTATCCGGGAACTCCGTACTGAATGTATTATCACGGATATTCGTAAAGGCACCTATTTCAGCGTCCAGCCATTCAAACACTTTTATCCTGTCTTTCAGCCCTATGTTGATGTCTTCAGTACGGGTACGCAACCCGTAGTCCCTGTCGCCAGTATAATTCATCATGATATTATACTGGTGAATATCGTTCCCGCCGCTAACGGAAAAAGCGTGGCGATGTTTGATGCGGCTGCGCATGAGCAGGTCTTCCACCTGGCTTTGCCCGTCTGCTTTCCTCAGATTATCCAGGATAGTATTGAGTTCCATTTCATCGATCAGGCCCTGTTCGTGGTTGTACAGCGCCTCCATGGCTTTAGGCTGGCCCGCGCGTCTGATGGCATCGTTGTAAGTGGGGTGCCACATGTTGAAGGTTTCCCGCTGCAGATCTACCATCTGGGAAGAATTGAGCAGGTTCATGTAACCGGCATCCGGCTTGGCCGTGAAGAATGCAGTGCTGCTGTAATTGACGGTCAGCTTGCGGTTGCTGCCGTGGCGGGTAGTGATGGAGATCACGCCGTTGGCGGCTCTGGTACCGTAAATGGAGGCTGCCGCCGCATCTTTCATCACCGTTACATTCACCACATCAGCAGGGTTGAGGAAATTCAGATCTCCTTCATACGGAAAGCCGTCTACCACATACAGCGGCCGCTGGTTACCGTAGAGTGTGGAGAGCCCGCGGATATTGACTTCCCCGTTCTGCATGAAAAGTCCTGGCACGGTACCTTCCAGCCGGTCCATAATACTGGTTTCCATTCTGGCGCCCAGGGTTTCTTCCGTGATCACGCTAAACGATCCTGTGGCCCTTTCCTTTGGAATGGACTGGTATCCGGTGTTGGCGGTAACATTCAGTTCCGTCAGCGTAGACGAGATAGCCGGCAGCACAATATTGCCGATGTTCCCCGTTTCCAGCATGGCGCTTGTAACAGGTATCTCTCTTGTTTTGAACCCTATAAAACTGATGCGGAGGATGTTGCCTGCCGTTACGGAAAGCGTAAAATTCCCTGTGGTGTTGGTGATGGTTGACTGGTTGGTGCCCATAACCAGTACCGTAGCGCCGATCAGGGGAACGCCCGTACTGTCCGTTACCCGCCCGGTTACCGGCGATTCGCTTTCCGGAGACATGTTTAGCCCGGTAGCATAGACAGGTTTGCTATACAGCATGATGGTATTGTCCGCTATTTTATAATTGAACGGCTGATCTTTTACAACCAGGTCCAGAAACCTGGCCAGCGGCATGTTCTGTACAGATACGGATACGGTGCCGGCCCGCTGCAGCAGCTCGGATTTGCCCCATACAACAAAACCTGTCTGCTTTTTAATGGTGGCAAAGAGCTTTTTCATAGGCACATCCCTTCCGGAGAATGTGATGGATTGCGAAAATGTGCTGGCTGATACATGTAAACTAATGGCAAGAAGGAGAGTACTGGTAAATCTCATGATCCGGAGCATTTTGGTTGGGAGCCGGCACGGCAAGTCCCAACGGCTCCAATAAGCAGTTTTTTGCATAGATTTGCAACGTTTGGTTGTTAAAGATGGAGGTCTCGAAACCCGATTTTGAATCAGCCAGCAACCTTTCCGGAAGTGTTAGCCGCACTTCCGGTTTTTTTTGCCGGTCGATTTTTTTTAATTGATTGATTTAAATGATGGCATAGTATTTCAGTTATTGTATTTAAGGCATTACGATCAGGCGGCGGCCTTCTTCCAGGCGAAAATGCACATCGGACCTTTCAAGGCCGGTCAATACATCAGAGAGTTTCAGCGTTCTGCTCATCTCCCCGAAAAACAGTACATCCGGCACATTCCCTTCGTACACTACTTCCAGATCGTACCAGCGTTCCAGCTGGCGCATCATTTCCCGCAGGCCCACCCCGTCAAAATTGAAGAGGCCGTTCTTCCAGGCGATAGCTTTTTCCACGTTTGCATTTTGTGTTACGTCCATGCCAGTGCTGCCTGCCTGCACCTGGTCTCCCGGTTTTAATACCACGGCGCTGCCGGTTTCACCGGTAAGGGATATGCTCACCGCTCCTTCCACCAGTGTGGCGTAGCTGTGCTTTTCATTCGTATAGGCGTTGACATTGAATGCGGTGCCAAGCACTGCGATGTCCATTTTCCCGGCTGCTTTTAGTTTGAAGGGTTGCGATGCATTTTTGGCCACTTCAAAATAGGCTTCCCCCGTAAGTTCCACCACTCTTTCCTTTCCCGTGAATGCTACGGGGAACTGCAGGGTACTGGCGGCATTGAGCCATACTTTGGTGCCATCCGGCAGTACCACACGGAATTGCCGCCCTTTTGACGTAGTGATGGTATTATATTTCACTTCCCCTGTTCCGGGGGCTTCGGGTGTATATTGCAGCCCGTCGTTTTTCAATACGACGGCAGTGCCGTTCTGCCGGGTGATAATGCCGTTGCCGGCGCTGTCCAGCACCATCTGCGAACCGTCGCTCAATGTAAGGATAGCGCCATTTTTTCCTGGATCCACATCCAATAGCCGGGTTCCGGCGGTTATGGAGGCTGGCTCCGGCTGACGATAACGGTTGACAAGCCAGGCGCCCGTGCCAAACAAGAGCACCACCGCAGCAGCCCATCCCCATTTATGGAGGAAATGCACCCGCTGCGCCGGTCTGGCAACCGGGTCTGCCAATAATTTATCCGACCGCAATATCTGGTCTGCTACCTGCATCCAGCGCTGCTGATCGTAGTCGGGCAACGGTTGCGGCCGGTGTTCCTGCAGCCAGCTTTCCACCTCATCGATAGCAACGCCGGCATCATCCTGGTCAACCAGACCGGTTAATTCATTCAGTTCTTCCTCCGTGGCGGTATGTGTGGCCAGGCGGTCCAGTAAATATGCTAATCGGGCTTTTTTTTCCATGTAAGATGATATACAGGTAAAACGAAGGCTTTTTATGTCCCCTATCTATACCAGACAATTGAGCGGACGATTGGTACCGAAAAAAAGCGGATTTTTTCGGGCGTTTATTTATTCAGATGAATATATCTATCAATATGGCCAGCAGCAGAGGATATCCGGCCTTTTGCAGCGTGGCGCGGATGTTTTTCAGCGCCATGACCAGCAAATTTTTTACGGTGCTGATGGCCAGGTCCATATGCTGGGCAATTTCACTGATGCTGAGTGCCTGTTCCCGGCTCAGGCGGTAGATCTGTTGTTGTTTTTCCGGTAATTGCTGCACGGCTTTGTTCACCAGGTCAAGCAACTGGCGGAATTCAATTATTTCCGCCACAGGCAAAGCTTTACCTGCGTTGTCTTTTTCATATCCGACGGTATGCATGACTTTGTCGCGAATGGTTTGGCGGCGGACGTAGTTCACTGCCTGGAAAAAACAGATCTTTTTGATCCAGGCGCCGGGTTGCGCCACTTCCGCAAGCTGGTCCCGCGCGACCCATATCTTGAGAAAGGTATCCTGCACCAGGTCGTCCGCCACAGCTGCTGATCCTGTGATACGTGCCGCCATAGCCTGCAGGCGCGGGGCGTAGACCTCAAAGAGATTCCTGAACGCAGATTCATCGCCGGCGGCAATCCGTTTATACAGGTCAGGAGCATCAATAAAATGACCGTCGTTCAATGAAGCGATATTAGTTAATTAATCTGTGTGGGGATTGAATGGTGAAAGGCTTATCGTATAAAGAGATTTTGACTGAAAGCCGGTTACCTGAAGCAACCGGACGACCATTAGCTGTACACAACTGAAGAACGAATTTCGTTAAATTCTGCCGGATATGCAATGGTTTGTTTAATGAAGGGGTTAAGGCTGGACTTCCATCGGTGAGCCGGCAATGATATGACCATTCCTAAATAAGATGACCGGTCGCGCCCGGTCGCGGAGCTGGCGATCGAAACCGTGCCCCTGTCAATATCCGGACTCATGCCCCGGAACCGGATAAAAGAACAGCCGGCCCGGGCCAGCTGCTCAATAGCTAAACGATCTATTTCTTCTCCTCCTTTTTATCCTTTCCTTTCGGCAGCCTCCCTGCTTCCTTTAGCGCCTGGGCGATGATCCATTCCATTTGCCCGTTGACGCTCCTGAATTCATCCGCCGCCCAGCGCTCCAGCGCTTCATACGTAGCGCCATCTATCCGCAACACAAAGGATTTTTTTTCTTTTCCAGCCATGAATGCTTATTGATAAAGATTTGCAGTCCTTTTATTTACCGGGATTACCGGAATCATACGCTTATTGATACAAAGATCCGGTATTCAACACCGGCGTTGCTGCTTTTTCGGCGCAGAGCACTACCATGAGATTACTTACCATGGCGGCTTTCCGTTCCTCGTCCAGCGACACGATCTGTTTGCGCGATAGCTGTTCCAGCGCCATTTCCACCATGCCCACAGCACCTTCCACGATCTTGCTGCGCGCAGCCACAATAGCCGTGGCCTGCTGACGCTGCAGCATGGCGCCTGCAATCTCCGGCGCATAGGCGAGATGACTGATGCGTGCTTCCCTCACAGTGATGCCTGCTGCGAAAAGGCGGTCGTTCAGTTCCTGTTCCAGCAATTCATTTACCTTTTCTCCACCATCACGGAGCGATATTTCGGCGTTCTCGTCATTCATTCTTTCATAAGGGCAATTGGTGGCAAGATGCCGCACCGCCGCTTCGCTCTGCACATTCACATATTGCTGGAACCCTTCCACCTCAAAAGCCGCCTTATAAGTATCGCTTACCTGCCACACGATCACCGCAGCGATCTCGATAGGGTTCCCCATCTTGTCATTCACCTTCAATGTTTGCCCGTTCAGATTGTGTGCGCGCAAAGAAATATTCTGCGAGCGGAAAAGAGGATTCACCCATAACAAACCATTCTGCTTCACTGTGCCAACATACTTGCCAAAGAAGGTCAGTACCCGCGAATGGTTCGGATTCACGATCATGATACCCTTGGAAATAAAAATGAACAGAAGAAAGAGAATGATCGTAGCGATGATCCACCCGCTTTCTCCCCGGGAAGTTTGTATGATGGCGTAGATGCCACCGAGGAAAGTGAGAATGGATAAGGCAAAGGCGAGGTAACCGGATACCGGTCTGGTTATTTTTTCCATGATAGGGGAATTTTAAAGTGATATCAATTTGATATCAAATATAACCATCCTTTTCTGATCCCCAAAAAAAATCCGCGGGGAACGCCCCCGCGGAAAATGCCCGGTACGGCAGGCCGGTTTTACTCAACCCTCCTTCAGCCGCAGCTCATTCTTGTATTCCTTCGGCGTTTTTCCCACAATCTCCTTGAAAAAGCGGTTGAAGTTGGACAGGTTCTTGAACCCGCAGGAATACGCGATCTCCGCAATGGACCAGTCCTCTTCCGTCAGGCGCTTGCAGGCATGGCCGATGCGGACCTCGTTGAGGAACTGCACAAAAGATTTCTTCGTCCGGTTCTTGAAAAAACGGCAGAACGATTGCGGGGAAAGATTGGTAATGCCTGCCACATCCTGCAGGGAGATCTCCTTTGAAAAGTTGTTCATCACGTATTTGAACACCTCGTCTATCTTGTGATTGTCCTTTACATTATAGGCATGGGAATATCCCGTACTGGCAAGGTAGTAGCAGTCCTTCGTCTCGGACAGTACCCGGAGGATGTTCAGCAGGGAAATGATCCGCTCCAGCCCTTCTTTCCGCGGCAGGGTAAGTATTTCCTCTTTCAGCTTCTCCTGGGTGTCGCCGATGATCTTCATGCCGCGCTGTGCCCGGTGAAACAGATCGGTCAGTGCTTTGGTCTCCGGCAGGCCGTAGAATTTGTCGCCAAATATGTCTTTCGGAAAATAAATAACGACCGAGCGCGCTTTTACCGACTCGTCGTGATGATGATAAGCCTCGTCATTATACCAGACATGCGGGATATTAGGCCCCAGGAACACCATATCCCCTACATCAAAGCTCTCTATGCTGTCTCCAACAATTCTCTTGCCATGACTTTCGGTAACATACACCAGTTCGCATTCGGGATGGAAATGGAAGGGCGTATTAAAAAAGGGATCGCATCGCTCTATAATGGTGATCTGGTTGTCGGCAAAGGCCCCCACTTTGATAAGAATGGGTTTCATGCTTCCTTATTGGTTTTAGTCCTATGAAAAAGTTGGCTTTAAACGTCTGCCATTTTGAATTCTATTTTGCCAAATTATTAAATTTAAGTTAAAAAAGTACAAGTCTGCAGAAATATCTTACGGGAATTGTCAGGTTTTCACCATAATTTTAGCAGATGGGAATAAAATCGCTTACCGGTGGCCGTTTTCGCTGTAAAGCAGGCTGCAAAGGCAATCCGGGCCGGGATTTCTTTTTCATTTCATGATATTTACGTACCTTGTCTATGCTAAATCGATTAAGCACAGCAACGACCTCTGACCACATATGAAAGGAGTATCAATCAAAGATATCGCTAAACAAGCCGGTGTTTCACCTACCACCGTATCATTTGTACTGAATGGCAAAGCGAAGGAAAAAAGGATCAGCGACCAGGTAAGCAAGAAGATCCTCAAGCTGGCCAGCAAACTGAAATACAAACCTAATCAGCTTGCCAGGGGCCTGCGCACTGGCAAGACGAAGACCATCGGGCTCATTGTGGAGGACATTGCCAACCACTTCTTTGCCAATGTGGCCAAGATCGTAGAGGAGGAGGCGGACAAATTCGGGTACAAAGTGTTGTACGGCAGTACGGAGGACGACCAGGTCAAGGCAAAAGGTTTGCTGGAAGTGCTGGAATACCGGCAGGTAGACGGGTACATCATCACGCCCACACCCAGTCTGGATAAAGAGATCGAAGCCCTCAAGAATGCCCGCAAGCCCATGGTGCTGATGGACCGTTATCTTCCGCAGATACCCACCAATTATGTGATGGTGAATAACTTCCAGGGCGCCTATGACGCCGCGGAGTATCTGCTGGATACGGGATACAGCAAAATCGCGCTGGTCACCACCACCTCTGAACAGATACAAATGAAGGAACGCCTCAATGGTTTCACCGCGGCCATGAAAGCGCATAATGCCAGCTTCCCCCGCAGGATGCTGAAGAAAATACCCTTCACCGCCACCAGCAAAGAAGCCGTGGAACAGATCAAATCATTTATCAAAGGTATTCCGGACCTGGATGCCATATTCTTCAGCACCAACTACCTCGGTATTTACGGGATTGAGAGTATAAAGGAGCTGGGATTGAAGATCGGAGAGGATGTGGCACTGATCAGTTTTGATGATCATGACCTGTTCCGCTTACACACCCCCGGCATCACCTGTGTGGCGCAACCGATCAACGATATTGCCCGCAACCTCATACAAGTGCTCATGCATGAACTGAACGGGAATACCAGCCAGATCAACCAGGTGATACTGCCCGCCACTCTCATAAAGCGGGAATCCTGCAGGAAGATCGGGCAACAGGTGCCGGCCTGAAACAAGCCCCGATAATGCTATTTTGTGATAAGTTGATTCAGTTTTAGCATTTTGAAAAAAAAGTTGCATACAGTTTTGTTTTTTAACAAAAAGTTAAATATGTTTGAGTTGTGAATATGCGGCCAGATGCCTATATCCACGCAGTGAACAGACAAAACAGGCGTAAAAATCCAGAACCCGAAGCGGTTCTTTTTTTATAAATTTTTACTAAAACGTTTTAGTAAAACGCAGTGAACAGCATTATTAATACCTAACTAAACGCTAAACTAAACATCGGGACTAATTTTTATCGGGCTGGTAAAACAGTGGCCAGGCCTGTCTTTCAACGAGTAAATACCATAGAGCATTTCACGTGATCCGGTAAACAGTGAGCCGGCAAATTCAGACTAGAATCTAACGAGCATTTCAACTTCAGCCAAGGTATTTCCAAAAAATCTATTCAATTCAACGTATTTCAGCTAGATCGAGTTAATTATTTTTTAAAGCTTAAACGTAAACGTTCAACCAGGATCAACATCTGGCCTTTGTACACATAGCGGGTATGCATGACTCATGACCATACATGTACATGCTATTCGTCAAACGTTCAGCAAGGCCGCAAACAGTGAAACAAAGAATCAGTCAAAGCAGGATCAATCCGTGCTAACGGGATTTCGTACCCGCAACTTCCGGCATATAAACAAACAGTGAACCGGCATCGCAGCATGGCTGCAGGGCAGCATGTATTTATTCCTAACAGCTTAGTTTATCTCAATTTTAAAACAGACAACAATGAAAAGATCACTACTATTAGTGCTTTTGTGCTTGTTCGCTTGCAATGCAATGCTGATGGCACAGGAGAAAAGAACAATCAGGGGCGCCGTGAAAGATGACACGGGGCTTGGGCTCATTGGCGCCACAGTGGTTGAAAAAGGAACGACCAACGCAACAGTTACCGGAGAGAATGGCAATTTCAGCATCAGTGTTCCTTCCAATGCAACCCTGGTGATTTCATTTATAGGATATAAGACAAAGGAAGTGGCAGCGAGCAGTGAGCGATTGAATATCACACTTGAATTAGGAACGGGAGATCTGCAGGAAGTGGTGGTGACCTCGTTTGGTATCAACCGGCAGCAGAAGGCGCTTGGTTATGCCGTGAGTACCGTGAAAGGAGAAGACCTCACTAAAACCGGTTCGCCCAATTTCGCAACCGCGCTTTATGGTAAAGCTCCCGGCGTTCGTATCGGTGCCACCCCGGGCGGTGCAACAAGTGCAGCTAACATCACCATCCGCGGTATCAATACCATCACCGGCAGAAGCCAGCCACTGATCGTGATGGACGGTGTGCCCATCCGCGATGGTGAAGTGACCAACAACAACTATTGGGGAGATCAGCGCCTGAGGGGTAACGGGCTGCTGGACCTTAACCCGGAAGACATTGAAAGCATTACCGTATTGAAAGGTGCGCCTGCTGCTGCGCTGTACGGCTCAGAAGCCGTGAACGGCGTATTGCTGGTGACGACCAAGAAAGCAAAAGGTTTCAGTGTGGATGTGAATGCCAACTACAATTTTGATGAAGTAGCTTACCTGCCCCGCTATCAGAATGTAAGAGGCCCCGGTGCGCCACTGCATGTGAGCAATGGCGGACAGGATGCCGCCGGATTCATTTATCATGACCTGGATGGCGATGGCGTAAAGGAAACAAGAGGCGTACTTGGCCATACGATCAACTTCGGCCCTAAATTTGACGGTCAGCCTACACTGACATGGGATGGAAAGATCAGGCCGTATGAAGCCCAGGAAGATAACTATAAAGGACTGTTCAGAACGGCGAACAACTCCGCTGTGACTGTAGCTATTTCACAGTCGGGCAACAATGGTAATTTCCGCCTTTCCCTGACCCGCCAGGACAATCAGGGTGTGAGCCTCGGAGCAGACAACTCCAAGAACATCGCTAACCTGAACAGCACGCTGCAACTGGGAAGCAGGGTGAC
Organism: Chitinophaga sp. XS-30; assembly: GCF_008086345.1. Taxonomy (NCBI): domain Bacteria; kingdom Pseudomonadati; phylum Bacteroidota; class Chitinophagia; order Chitinophagales; family Chitinophagaceae; genus Chitinophaga; species Chitinophaga sp. XS-30. The sequence goes on from NZ_CP043006.1 coordinate 2,728,898, forward strand.
TACGGACATCCTCGTGAACTACATCAACCAAAAAACCAAGAACCGTCCCTATTCCATTGACCGCATGATCAACAATTTTACCGGGATGATCGGGCGTTTCGACAATGCGGACTGGTACCTGGACAAATACAAGACCAGCAAAGGATACCGCTTCGTGACCGGGTCGGAGCAAAGCCTTACACCTTCAGAGAATATTCTCTATCCCGGCTTCCGGGGCGATATTGCGGACTATGTATGGCGTGTGAAAGAACACAGGGAAGAAGAGTTGAGCAACCGCGTGATCGCCAGCATGACCAATACCTGGCAGATCATCAACGATCTGAAGCTGCGTGCAAGGATCGCTACGGACTTTACATCTTCGAAGACGGAAAGCAGGCAGACCACCGAAAGGCCGCTCGCTTTCGGTAACAGCGGATATTACGGAATGCAGAATTACAACAGTACGATCCTGTATGGCGACGCGCTCCTGACCTATACCAAAAAGATTGCTGATGTGGACCTGAGCATCATGGGCGGTTATACAGCAACAAAAGAAACCAACACAGCGCTGCAACGGGAGACCAATGGCGGTCTTAGCGTTGAGAACTGGTTTGACCTGCGGGCTTCCGTTAATACAGCGGGCGCCAACAACGACCTGAATTTCCGGAACAGCCATGTAAGGGATGCCTTCTTCGGAACAGCCAACCTGGCGTATAAGAATTATTTATTCCTGGAAGCAACACTTCGGAGCGACAGGACCTCTACTATGCACCCGGATGACAACAGCTTCCTGTATCCTTCAGTGAATGCCGGTTTTGTTTTCTCCGATGCATTCCAGATGCCAGCTTTCATGAACTTCGGCAAGCTGCGTGCATCATGGGGCATGGTGGGCAACTACCCGACCATTTACCAGGCTAACATCGCCTACAACCAGAATACGCTCGGCGTACAGAAATCAGGTGGTCAACCCGTAATCTATACAACAATACCTACGACATTCGGTAACGACGGCATCCGCGCGGAAATAAAGAAAGAGTTTGAGTTCGGTTTGCAGACCAGGTTCCTTAACAACAGACTGGAGCTGGATGTATCTTACTATGATGCCAGGATCATAGACCAGATATTGCCTTTAACGATCGCCGCGTCTACCGGCGCTACTTCTGTGCTGACCAACATCGGTACTTTGCACAACAAAGGTCTGGAGATTGGAGTGAATGGCTCACTCATCAAGCAGAGGAACTTCTCCTGGAATTCCACCTTCAACGTAGCATGGAACAAGAACAAGGTGGTAAAACTGGCTACAGGTTCCGACGAGCTGTTGCATGCTGATTACGATGGTAACGCAGCACAGTTGATCTCCAAAGTTGGACAACCAATGGGCGACTTCTATGTGCATCCCATCGCCAGAAATTCAAAAGGAGAAGCGATCATCGAGTCTAATGGTCTGTACAAACTGGATGAGGGGATGGTAAAGGTAGGCAATGCCATGCCGAAGCTGGTTGGTGGTTTCATTAATACATTCGCTTACAAATCCTTCGCTCTCGAAGCGGTGTTGGACTTCCGTATCGGTGGGCATGTTATGCCGACTGGCATCAACTGGATGATCAGCCGCGGTTTGCTGGAAGAGAGCCTGAAATATATGGACAAGGAAAGTGGTGGTCTCAGCTACTATGTTTCGAACGGCAAAGGTGTGCGTACGGACGCTGCGCAAGGCCCGAATGGTGAGCAGGTGTTTCATGACGGTATGCTGATGGAAGGTGTGACACAGGACGGTCTGCCTAACACCAATGTGATGTCCCAGGCATTCTACTACTGGAATACTTACAACTGGGGTGGGCCTCAGTATAGCTATTCCCGCTACGAGCTGTATGTGCAGAAGAACTCATACATCAAAATGAGAGAGCTTTCATTGAGCTATAATCTTCCTGCTAACATTGCCGGCAAGATCGGGGCTAAAAGGCTCCAGGCATCTGTTTTCGGCAGGAACCTCTTCTATCTTTACCGTACACTGAAAGATCTGGATGCGGAACAGACTACGGCCGGTTCAAGATGGCACCAGTCACTAACTAATACCGGTACCAACCCAAGCACAAGAACAATGGGTGTAATGGTCAGGGCCAGTTTCTAAATCTCATTCAGATCACAACAAAGACTTTTTATGAAAAAGATATATTTCGTTCTATTCTCAGTGCTGCTGGCAGGTACCATGAGCTGCTCCAGGAAGGAGTTCCGGGACAGCTATACGAATCCCGCAACAGTAGCCACATCATCAATAGAAAAACAATACGCAGGGGTTATCTACACCAGCCGGGAATATGTAGTGCCTTCCTACTGGCACTATTTTGTGATACTCCGGATCACGCTCGATCGCTTTTCGCAATCCATAGGATGGCAAAACGGGGATAACCAGTATGTACCGGGTGGTGCAGCGGTAAATGATCGCTGGAACAATTATTACAATGTGCTGGGCCAATACAGGGAACTGCAGAAGATCTATAACGGTCTTGCTGATGATGACAAGACCAACCAGCGTATTTACATGCTCACGTCCACTATTTTCTTCTACGATCTGACACAGCGCTCTGTAGATCTTCATGGTGCTATTCCCTGGTCTGCAGCGGGTATGCTCAGTACCAATGGTGGTGATTACCAGAAGTCCGCTGCAAAGTATGATCCCGCAACGGAGATCTACACCAAAATGCTGGATGATCTGAAAGCATTTGCAGACGAGTTGAATACCATCACCATTCCTACTGCCCTTATAGCGCGGTTCGAAAGCATGGACCTGATCAACAATGGCAGCCTTGTTCTCTGGAGGAAATATTGCAACTCGCTGCGGTTGAGAATGCTCATGAGGGTATCCGGCGTTCCGGCTTTCCAGGCAAGGGCCAATACCGAGATTGCGCAGATACTGGGCAACAGTGCTTCTTATCCCCTGGTTGGAACAAATACGGATAATATCCGGATCGATGTTTATGACCTGAACTCGGACCTGCATGCCAAAGGATTCAGAACAGGCCTCGAAGACTGGAATGGCAACATTGCAGGGAAAAAGATGATCGATCACATGAAGGCTAACAGTGATCCCCGGCTCAGGGCTATGTTCGAGCCTGGCGCAAATGCCGGTGGCGTTTACCATGGCCTCGACCCGATGGCTACCCGCAGTGCGCAGGAAGCAGCGATCGCGAGCGGCAACATTGCTATTTATAACCGCTCTACACTCAGCCGTAATGAGTTCTTCCCCGGCATGCTGATCAATGCCGCCGAGGTGAGCTTCCTGCTGGCGGAATACTACCTGAAGGCCGGCAATGCCACCAGTGCCAGAACGGCTTATGAAGACGGGATCAAACAATCGATAGACTATTACTATTGGCTAAGGACGCTGAGCAATGACGCCACCGGAGGCGCGCTGACGCCCACCAACGATACCGAGATCAATGCCTATAGAACAACTGCTGCTGTGAACTGGACGCTCGCGCTCACGAATGCTGCAAAGCTGAACCTGATCGCCACGCAGAAGTGGATCCACTACAGTGTGGTGCAGCCTTACGAAAACTGGGCAGAGATCAGAAGGCTGGACGCGCCTACCTTCAGTTTCGAGGTGGACAACTCCAATGCCCAGTCGCAGCCACCTATGCGCTGGCAATACCCGGCATCCGAACAAACCTACAATACAGCCAATTACCAGGCGGTACAGGCGGATGACAAGCTGACCACAAAGCTTTTCTGGGACGTACAATAACATTTTTGCTGAACGTTGAATAGTTAGATTTAAGCCTCGGGTCTTCTACCCGGGGCTTCCTTTTTTAGCCGGTAACCCGCGTACTATCTCATCGCTACCTGATATTATTTTAATAATTGTTAACGGAATATGAACATTCTATGAAAAAAAAGTTAAAGTTTCTTTTGTCTATTTACAAGGATTAGCTAAGTTGCAGCTGTTCGTTTTCATGAGCCAAATCTGTGTGTGTAGATGAAATGTTGAAAGGGATGACCACAGGTTTTTTTATTAGGGGTAATGCTAAATCGTTTTACTCCTGATATAGCGGCTGATGAATAGCGGAGATAACGTAGACTTGCTTGCTTATGAACGAAGACAAGACCCATAGGTAGCAGTGAACATTTTTTGATTTTTTCCATCATTATCAGCCAACAGTGTATGTAGGCCGGACCGCACAGGTGCCGGTTCAGCATGGCGTTTCATGTCGTGAACATTTTTTTCTGCAGTGATCTGCGGGCGGGGATTGTCATTTTAATCAATTAAGGATAACTATCAAATCAACGTTCAAATTAAAATCTAAGGAAGCTATGCGAAGAATTCTTTTTCTCGCCACGTTGCTCACTTTCTTTGTTCCCCGTTTATGGGCGCAGGAGAAGAAAGTGGTTACCGGTACGGTGAAGGATGCTAACGGCACCCTGTTGCCCGGCGTAACCGTAATGGAAAAAGGGACCCGGAACGGCGTCATGACGGCCGCTGACGGTTCTTTTTCGATCAGTGTGCAACCCGCTGCCACACTGGTGTTCTCATTCATGGGATATGAAACACAGGAAGCTGCCGCCGGCAACGGTGCGCTCAGCATCGTGTTGAAAGATGATGCCAAAAGCCTGAATGAAGTGGTGGTCACCGCTCTCGGCATCAAACGTGAAACCCGCAAACTGGGATACGCCATGACGGAACTGAAAGGCTCCGAACTGGCCAGGACCAATGCCATCAATCCCGTAGCCGCACTGCAGGGTAAAGTGGCCGGGGTGGACATTTCCGGTGCTGCCGGCGGTCCCCAGGCGGCCAACCGTATCGTATTGCGCGGCGCCAAATCACTGAACGGGAAAGATCAACCCATCTTCGTTATCGATGGGGTGATCTTCGAGAATGAAACTGCGGATGATGCCGTGAACTTTGGTAACGTGCTGAAGAATTTCAACCAGGATGAATTTGAAAGCGTATCTATCCTGAAAGGCGCTGCCGCAACGGCATTGTACGGTTCCCGCGCTATCAACGGCGCCGTGCTGATCACCACCAAAAAAGGCGTTACCCGCAAGGGCCTTGGCGTGGATGTAAGCCAGACCGTTCAGTTCGAGCATGCTTACCGCGCACCGATCGCCCTGCAAAATGTGTACGGCGCCGGTACTACCGGTTTCTTCAACAAAGATGCGGACAATCGCAATGTGATCCAGTGGGCTGGCAGCAACAGCTTCGGCCCGAAAATGGAAGGGCAGATGGCCCGGCTCCCGAATGGCGAGTTCGTTCCCTATAGCGCCATGCCGGATAACCAGATGTATGTGTACCAGACCGGCAAGTATTTCAACACCAACGTTGCTGTAGAAGGCGGCACGGATAAGGCGAACTTCCGTTTCTCTTATTCCCGCCTGGATAACAACAGCGTAGAACCTAACAATAAATTCGCGCGTAATTCTTTCTCCCTGCGTTCTTCCGCCATCGTTTCCAAATGGCTGTCCGCCGAAGGGGGCATCACCTACTCTTTCAGCAATACATTGAACCCCAACCGCCAGGGTGGCGACTATACCACGCAGAACTCCGGCCGGAAATGGATATACATTTTCCCGCGGAACTATGATCCCGCATACTGGAGCGCCCGCTATCTCGGTGGCCCGGGCAGAACCACGCTGCAGCAGGACCTGCTGAACGATATCAACCCCACCCACCCGGGCGCGGACTATTGGTTCAGTCTGGATAACGACCGTTGGGAGCGTGATGAAAGGCTGCTGATGGGTAATATGTCACTCACGGCAACGGCTACGGACTGGCTGAAGTTCCTCGTTCGCGGCAACTTCAGTAACGAACAGAATACGGACGACCGGCGCGAGCTCGGCTGGGGCCCCAACTTCGGCGGTTCCCGCGGCCTCTACGCCATCTCCGGCACCAACAGAACGCAGTACACTTTCACCGGTATGGCCATGTTCTCTCCCCGGTTGAATAACGAGGATTTCACGCTGGATGTGAACCTTGGCGCTGAAACCTGGAATTCCGGCATCGGTAACCAGTACAGTGCAAGGACCAACGGCGGCCTCCGTATTCCGGGCCAATACACCATCACCAACAGTGTTGGGCCCGTGGACGCCAGCAACAACAAGATGCTCGCGCGTAAACAGATCAATTCCATATTCCTGTCCGGCAGCCTGTCCTACAAGAATGCTTTCTTCCTGGACGTAACCGGGCGTAATGACTGGTCTTCCGCGCTGATGTACCCCGGTGGCGGCGGCAACTATTCCTATTTCTACCCCTCCGTGAGCGGCGCCTGGGAATTTACCGAAACCTTCAAGGGCAGCCTGCCTGCAGCGATCACGTACGGCAAGCTGCGCGCTTCCTATGCTGTAGTGGGCGGGGATACCGATCCTTATCAGCTGAACTCCGGATACCAGATGGAACAGCTCTGGAACAGCGGAACCAGTACAGGTATGCCTTTGTATTACCTGTATAACAAGGACATCTTTCCGAATGACAACCTGAAACCTTCCATGGCCAACTCTATCGAGTTCGGCGCGGATGTCAGGTTCCTGAACAACAGGCTGGGTGTGGATGTGGCGTATTATAAAACGAACATCAAGAACCAGATACTGAACCTGGATGTGGCGGTGGAATCCGGTGTGTCCAAACGCTTCATCAACGCCGGCAACTTCCAGAACCAGGGTGTGGAGATCGCTATCAATGCAAGGCCCATCGAGAATAAAGATTTCTCCTGGGATGTGATGCTGAACGGCAGCCGCAATACCAACAAGATCATCTCCCTGGGTGAAGGCATCACCACTTATGAGATGGGCGAAGATCAGGGTTTACGGGTGATCGCGCAGGTAGGCAAGCCGTATGGGGTGATCACGACCAACTATGGCTACACGCCGTACCAGTCCACTGATCCCTCCAAAAATGGCAAACCGGTGATCACTACCTCCAGTTCGTTCCCTTACCAGTTCCAGCGCGGTTATGCGGAAGTGGGCAATATCACGCCGGACTTCAACCTGGGGCTGAACAACAACTTCAGCTACAAGAACTTTTCACTCGGCTTCCTGTTGCAGGCGCGTATCGGCGGCGATATCTTCTCCGCTTCGCACCAGTACGGAACAGGCCGCGGTACCGTGGAAAGCACACTGGCTGGTCGTGATGCGGCAAGCGGCGGCCTGGCATGGACGGATAACGAAGGCCGCGCGCGCAACGACGGCATGATCCCGGATGGTGTGTTCGCTGACGGTACAACGATCCGGACACCTTCCGGCGCAGAGCAGGAAGTAGGAGGGATGACCTACCAGGAAGCATACGAAGCCGGTTATGTGAAGCCGCTGTCTCCCTACAACTACTATAGCATGATCGGGGACTGGGGCATCGGCATCCGCGAAGCTTCTGTGTTCGATGCTTCCTATGTGGCATTGCGGGAAGTTTCTGTAGGGTACACTTTCCCGGCAAAGATGGTAGAGCGCTGGAAGCTGACGAAAGCCCGTGTGTTGCTGGTAGGCCGTAACCTCGGTTACCTCTACAACAACCTGCCGGACGATATCAACCCGGAAAGTCTGCGTAACAACAAGACCAGCGCCTTCTCCGAATATGGCGGCGCTCCCTTTGTGCGCAATATGGCGCTGACCGTACAACTTGGTTTCTAATTTTTCAAAAGGAAGACGATGAATATTAAACATAAAACAGGGATCGGTGTACTGGCGATGGCAATTTTTGCAGGCGCCTGTACCAAGGATTTTTCCGAATACAATACAGACCCGGAAGTGGCGCCCACGCTGCCCCCGGAGTACATGATCACCACCTCCCAGAAAGCGATGGTAGACCGGGATTTTGAGTGGTTCTATGATAACTACCAGTACCTGATGCGCTGGATGCAGTTCACCGTTGCTTACCCGAACGGCAATGCCGCAGGGATGTACGGTCCGCAGAACGTGAACGGTTACTATTCCGCTTTTTACACCACTATCGGGCGCAACCTGGTGGAGATCGAGAAAATGGTGAATGCGATGCCGGAGGAAAACCGCGGCGTGTACCGCAACCTGGTGGCTATCGCTAAAGTGCATAAGGTGTTCGCGGCCTTCCGCGTAACGGATGTGAACGGCTCTATTCCATATTCCGAAGCGCTCAGCGCCCGGGAAACCGGCAATTTCACGCCGGTGTATGACAACCAGGAGGCGCTGTTCGAACAGTTCGATACTGAACTGAAAGCAGCAGTGGATTCCCTGCTGAAACCCGCTGCCGGGCAGGTTACGTACAAAGGGTATGACATTTTTTACGATGGCGATGCAGCCAAATGGGTAAAAGCAGCGAATGTGCTTCGCCTGAAAATTGCCATGCGTCTGCTGAAACGGGATGAGGACAAGGTGAGGACGATCGCTGCGGAAGTGCTGGCCAGTCCTGCCGGGCTTTTTGCCTCCAATGCGGATGAATGGAAATTCGTTTCCGGCGGTGATGGCAACTTTGCCCGCGGCGGTAACTGGAATGCGCAGGGCAATGCCTCCAGGGCCGCGAAAAACGTGATCGACTTCCTGCAGGAAACAGGCGATCCCCGCCTGGCCCTGTTCTTCAAGAAGAATGAAATGACGGAAGCGAACTTCAACCGCCTGAAGAACGGCGGCGCATTTCCGGCCACAGCGGTATATAACCCGGATCAGTACGTAGGCGTACCGGCCAGTCCGGATGCGGTGAACGAACCCGCCACCAGCAGGTTGTACGGAACCAAAACGTACCAGATCACCGAAAACGGCGAGTCCGTATCCGTGAACGTTGATACCCTGTCACAGTTCCAGAACCGCCTGTTCGATCTGAACTCGGACGGGAATGGTGCGGGCAGTTATACGCAGCCGATGCTGACCTATGCAGAGATGTGCTTTATGCTGTCAGAACTGGCCGTGAGAGGCATTGTGGGTGAGAACGCGCAGCTGTGGTATGAGAACGGCGTGAAAGCATCCATCGCGGCATATGATGCGATGGCCGACGCGGCAAACATTGTTGATTACACGGCGGTAACACCTGCGGCAGTGACGGCATACCTGGCGGAGCCGGAGATCGCGTTCACGGGAACGGTGGAGCAGCAACTGGAGAAGATCGGGGTACAGAACTTCCTGAACCACTTCAAGTCTCCCTGGGAGGCATGGGGTTCCTGGAAACGTACCGGTTATCCGAAGGTCGGCGGCATCCTTCCGATGGAGGCGGTGCGGATCGATGGTACAGTGCCTGCGATCCCGCGCCGTTGGGAACTGCCGGTGCCGCATACCAGCAACATGTCCAATTACAATCAAGCCATATCTGAAATGCAGGCAGGAGGGGAATACGGTACGCCTAACCAGCTGACCGGAAGAGTTTGGTGGGATAAGGAATAGTGCTGAAGCATGTTTATGAAAGAAGAAAAACTCCGGGGTGTACCCGGAGTTTTTTGCGTTTTGACTATTGTAACAACGCCTTGATCTCGCTCAGCTTCAGCAGCGCCTCTACGGGCGTCAGCCGGTTGATGTCCACCGAATCCAGCTTTTCGCGTATATCCTTGAACGTATCGCTGTGCGCATCGAAAATGCTCAGCTGTACTTTCTGCGGTTTGGCGGCGATCTGTTCCATCGGTGATTCAATGTGCTGGCTTTCGAGCTGGGAGAGTATCTCGTTGGCCCGGTCAATCAGCTGCGGCGGCATACCGGCGATCTTCGCCACATGGATACCGAAGCTGTGGCGGCTGCCGCCGGGTGCGAGCTTGCGCAGGAAGATGATCTTGTTGCCCACTTCCTTGTTGGTGATGTGGAAGTTCTTTACACGGGCATGCGTGTTCTCCAGTTCGTTCAGCTCATGATAGTGTGTGGCAAACAGTGTTTTGGGCCGGTGAGCCGTCATGTCGTGCAGGTATTCCACAATGCTCCAGGCGATGGAAATACCGTCGTATGTGCTGGTACCGCGGCCGATCTCATCGAGGATGATAAGGCTGCGGGGGCTGATATTGTTGATGATGCTGGCGGTTTCGTTCATCTCCACCATGAAGGTGCTCTCGCCGCCGCTGAGGTTATCGGATGCGCCTACGCGGGTAAATATCTTGTCGGTCAGCCCGATCTCCGCGGATGCGGCGGGAACGAAGCTGCCGATATGCGCCATCAATGTGATCAGCGCCGTCTGCCGCAGCAGTGCGGATTTACCGCTCATGTTGGGCCCGGTCAGGATGATGACCTGCTGTTCGTCCTGGTGCAGCAGCATATCATTCGTCACATAATTTTCTCCCGGCGGCAGTCCCTGTTCGATCACCGGATGGCGGCCATCTTTGATATCGATATGAAAAGCATCGTTGACTACAGGGCGGCGGTATTTGAATTGCACGGCATTGTGCGCGAAGCACAGCAGGCAGTCCAGTTTCGCCAGCGCCTGCGCATCCCGCTGTATAGGCTGGATGTATTCCTGCAAAGCAAGCAGCAATGCATCGTACAGTTGCATTTCCAGTACCAGTATCTTGTCTTCCGCGCCGGTGATCTTCTCTTCATATTCTTTCAGTTCCGGCGTGATGTACCTTTCGGCATTGGCGAGCGTCTGTTTGCGGATCCAGTTGGGCGGTACCTTATGCTTGTGCGAATTGGTCACCTCCAGGTAGTATCCGAACACGTTGTTGAAAGCCACTTTAAGCGAAGGGATGCCCGTGGCTTCGGATTCCTGCTGCTGGATGCGCAGCAGGTATTCCTTTCCCGAGGTGGCGATGGCCCGGAGCTTGTCCAGCTCCTCATGCACACCTTCCCGTATCACGCCGCCCTTGTTGGCGAGCACGGGCGGGTTGTCCGACACTTCCGCCAGTATCTTTTCCAAGATCGTATCGCAGGGGTCCATCTGCTCCTGCAGTTGCTGCAGGTACGGGTTGTCGGAATCCGACAATATCTTTTTGATCTCTGTGACCTGTTGCAGGGCTCTGGCCAGCTGCATCACTTCACGGGGATTGATCTTTTTCAGGGGGATCTTGGATACCACTCTTTCGAGATCGCCCACCACCTTGAGGTGTTGCTGCAAGGCGCGGGTACGGTCGGCTTCGCGGATGAGGGTCTCCACGGCATCCAGCCTTTCATTGATGCGTGCGATATCTCTCAGCGGGAAAACGATCCAGCGTTTGAGCAGGCGCGCGCCCATGGGGGAGAGGGTGTTATCCAGCGTGCCGATCAGGGTCTTTCCCTGTTCTACGGTGCTTTGCAACAGTTCCAGGTTACGGATGGTGAAGCGGTCCATCCACAGGAAATCTTCCTGGTCTATCCGCTGCAGAGCGGTAATATGCTGGAGATTGGGATGCTCGGTATCTTTCAGGTAATGCATGGTGGCCCCGGCGGCAACGATGCCGTCCGACATGTCTTCCACGCCGAAACCTTTCAGGGAGTGCGTCTCGAAATGTTTGTGCAGGATCTCGCGGGCGTAGGTATTGGTGAAGATCCATTCTTCGAGGGTGTAGGTGTAGAAGCGGGAGCCGAAGGTCTGCCGGAAATGCTTCTGCTGTTGCTTGGCAAAGATGACCTCGGCGGGGCGGAAGCTCTGCAGGAGCTTGTCCACATACTCCACGCTGCCCTGCGCGATATAGAACTCGCCGGTGGAGATATCCAGGAAAGCCACGCCCAGGTTCGTCTGTCCGAAATGAACGGCGGCGAGGAAGTTGTTGTGGCTGTTATCCAGCAGTTTGTCGTTAACGGCCACACCGGGCGTGACCATTTCGGTGACGCCGCGTTTTACAATGCCTTTGACGGTCTTGGGGTCTTCCAGCTGATCGCAGATGGCTACGCGATGCCCGGCTTTCACGAGTTTGTGAAGGTAGGTGTCCAGCGAGTGGTGCGGGAACCCTGCGAGATCAACATAGGAAGCGCTGCCATTGGCTCTTTTGGTCAGCACAATACCCAGTACTCTGGAAGCGATGACCGCATCTTCATTGAATGTTTCATAAAAATCGCCCACACGGAACAGCAGCACCGCATCAGGATACCTGGCTTTGATAGCCTTATGCTGCGTCATCAGGGGCGTTTCTTCCGATTTACTTTTAGCCATGCGGCAAATATAAGAAGCCAGCCGCTCCATCGGTAATAAATTTGCCAACCTTCAACTATCTTTGCAGGATGCGCAAGTTGAATATGGATGAACTGGGCCGCAAAACGGTGGCCGAATTCAAGGCAGCGGACAAAACGCCGCTGGTGCTGGTGCTGGATAATGTGCGGAGCATGCACAATGTAGGCTCGGTATTCAGAACGGCGGATGCTTTTCTGCTGCAGGGCATTGTGCTTTGCGGGTACACGCCTGTGCCCCCGCACCGGGATATTCAGAAAACCGCGCTGGGCGCTACCGAAACGGTGGAGTGGCAGTATTTTGCGACTACGGCGGAAGCCGTCGGTGCGCTGAAACAGGAAGGATATACCGTGATGGCCATTGAACAGGCCGTACAAAGTGAGAAACTGGATGTTTTCCGCCCCTCCGGCGCTCCGCTGGCGCTGGTATTCGGCAATGAGGTAGCGGGGGTGGACAGTGAAGTGATGAAAATGGTGGACGGCTGTATAGAGATACCGCAATCCGGCATGAAACACTCGCTGAATATTGCTGTCAGCACCGGTATTGTGGTGTGGGACCTCTTTTGTAAATTGAAACCGTAAACTGATCATATGGCCTCTGCAACTATCCGGAATTACCTGTCGCTCGTCAAGTTCAGCCACACGATATTCGCCATGCCCTTTGCGATGACCGGCTTTTTCCTGGCCATCTCGCGGGAAGGGCATTCGTTTAACTGGACAGCCCTGCTGCTGGTGGTGCTATGCATGGTCTTTGCCCGGAGCGCGGCCATGGCCTTCAACCGCTGGCTGGATGCGGAGTTCGACAAGCGCAATCCCCGCACGGCGGCCAGAGAGATCCCCGCGGGGGTCATTTCTCCGGCCAATGCGCTGTATTTCGTGGCCGGCAATGTGGTGCTGTTCATGGTCACCACCTGGTTCATCAACCCGCTTTGCTTCTTTTTATCACCTGTAGCGCTGCTGGTAGTGCTGGGGTACAGTTATACGAAAAGGTTCACTGCACTTTGCCACCTGGTGCTGGGCGTGGGGCTTTCCCTGGCGCCCATCGGCGCATTCCTGGCCGTAACGGGCTATTTCTCCCTGCTGCCGGTATTGCTGAGTGTGCTGGTGTTATGCTGGGTATCGGGGTTTGATATTATTTATGCCATGCAGGATGAGGAATTTGACAAATCCCAGCAGCTGCATTCCATCCCCGCCTGGCTGGGGAAAGCCGGGAGCCTGCGTTTCTCGGAAGGGCTGCACGTTGTTGCCGCTGCGCTGGCGGCTACGATCGGCATAATGGGCGGTTTTCACTGGCTGTACTGGATCGGTGCGGGAGTTTTCATCCTCATGCTGTTCATGCAGCACCGTCTCGTGAAACCGGATGACCTCTCCCGGGTGAACCTCGCCTTTATGACCACCAATGGCGTAGCCAGTGTGGTATTCGCCGTGTTCGCGATTGCGGACATGCTCATCTTATCCTAAACTGAACAACATGCCCAGGATCCTTGCGATCGACTACGGAAAAAAACGCGTTGGACTGGCGGTCACAGATCCGCTGAAGATCATTGCCAGCGGCCTCGGCACCATCCTTTCCCATGAACTGATCCCTTATCTGAAAAAATATTTTGCCGCCGAACCGGTAGAGCTGATCCTCATCGGTCTGCCCCGCAACCTGGATGGCAGCGTTACGGACGCTACGGCGCTGGTGGAGGAATGCATCCGCATCCTGAAAAAACACTTCCCGGATATGCCATTGAAAAAAGTCGACGAGCGTTTTACCTCCAAAATGGCCTTTCAAAGCATGCTGGACAGCGGGATGAAGAAAAAAGACCGCCGGGATAAAGGATTGGTGGACGAGATCAGCGCTACGATCATGTTGCAGGAGTATCTGCATCATAATGCCGGTTGACCGCCTCGTTCGAAATCCCTACTTTTGCATTTTCAAATTCAGATCAAATTAACAGATGATATTACCAATAGTAGCCTATGGCCACCAGGTCCTGAGAGAGACGACCAGGGATATTACACCGGAATATCCTGACCTGCAGCAGCTGATCGCCAATATGTGGGAAACCATGTATGCCTCCAGCGGTGTGGGCCTGGCAGCTCCCCAGATCAACAAACCTATCCGCCTCTTTGTGATAGACAGCGAACAGATCGTCAACAATCTTGAAGATGATGAAAAAGATGCTTTCCCCGGGGACAAAGGCATAAAATCCGTCTTCATCAATGCAAAGATCATTGATACCGAAGGGGATGAATGGGCCTATACCGAAGGATGCCTCAGCATCCCCAAGATCCGGGAAGATGTGTACCGCCCGGAAAAAGTAACGATCCGCTATATGGATGAGCATTTCAAAGCGCATGAGCGCACTTTTCATGGCATTACGGCGCGTGTCATCTTTCACGAATACGACCACATAGAAGGAAAATTGTTCATAGATTATCTGAAACCGCTCAAAAAACGTATGTTGAAGAGCAAGCTCGATGATATCTCCAAAGGGAAGATCAAAACAGACTATAAAATGACCTTCAGCAGGTAGTATTATTATTAGGCATTCTTTAACAATTATTAAAAATTATTATGCCTAAGAATTTCATATTGTGATAATTTTCATTATTTTAGTGCCACATTTTTGGATTACATCATTTGGGAACTGCAAACACATACACTGAAATTGAACTGGTACAGGGCCTCAGGGCCAGGGACCAGCAAATTTTTGGCTACCTGTATGATAATTACGCTCCGGCCTTATATGGTGTTGTGTTGAAGGTGCTTAATGATGAGACCTCGGCGAGTGATGTTTTGCAGGAAGTTTTCGTAAAGATCTGGCGTAGTATAGAGAAGTACGATGTGGAGAAAGGGCGTCTTTTTACATGGATGCTCAATATCGCGCGCAATACCGCAATTGATACGCTACGGTCCAAATCGCACAAACTGGAGCAGAAAATCCAGGAGCTTAGCAACGACGTATATCAACATACAAGTCAGTTAACGGTTCATCCCTCCGTTGATCATCTGGGCCTCACTAAGGTGTTGGAAAAGCTCAACAAAGAACAAAGAATCATTATCGATCTTGCATACTATAAGGGTTGCACCCAGGAAGAGATCGCCAGGGTGCTTGATATCCCCTTGGGCACAGTTAAAACTAGAATGCGCAACGCCATTATTCAATTGAGGAATATACTAAAACAGGTATAAGCAAAGTGGACGTACAACGGTACATATCATCAGGCATCATTGAAAGCTACGTAGCAGGGTTGGCTACGGACCAGGAGGTCCGGGAGCTGCTGGCTGCCATGGCGCAATATCCTGAAGTGAAAGCTGCAACCGATGCGGCCCAGCTGGATATGGAACGTTATGTACAGATGCAGGCGGTACCACCTCCGGCAGATCTGAAAGACAAACTCTTCCAGGTATTGGAGAATGACGGAACGACCGAGGCAGGCGCACCCGCAGGCAGCGCGGCAGCGGAAGAATATCCCGCTATCGAGGAAGAGCCCCGCCCGCCTGTTCTGGTAAGCGGCATCTGGCGGTATGTTGCCGCGGCGATCGCTATAGGCCTGATCATCAGCCTGTATTACAACGTAACGTATTACAACAGCACGAACGAATGGAAAGGCAAGTACCAGGCTTTGCTAACGGACCGGCAGACCCTTGTTGCACAAAATGAAGTGTTCCAGACCAGGCTCTCCAAAACCGAAGAGATGGTGGATATGCTGAGCAGCCCGACCGTGAAGAAAGTGATGCTGAGCACCACCCGTAAAGATCATCCCGAATCAAAAGCGATCGTTTTCTGGAATGCCCAATCCCAGGAAGTGTACCTCTCCGTGAATAACCTGCCCGAACCTGCGGCAGATCAGCAATACCAGCTATGGGCCATCGTGAATAACAGGCCCATCGATGCCGGCGTATTTGATATGGGCGATGCCGCGAAAGGCTTTCAGAAAATGAAAGGCATCACCGCCGCCCAGTACTTTGCGGTAACGCTGGAAAAGAAAGGCGGCAATCCCACGCCTACGCTCACTGCCATGCATGTGATCGGAAGAGTTTCCGGCTGATCTTTCTCTTTTTCTTTTAAATCAATGTTGTTGCCGGCTACTGTGCCCTGATGGAACGTCCGTTGCGTCGCACACTTGTGCCGTCACCTGTGCATCGGCAAAGTTCAATATCCGCTGTTCCCGGTGAATGGCCATCGCTTTTCCGGCCTGAACTTTGCATTTCCTTAACACGGAAACATTTAAATTTGCCAGATGCGGAAATTCCTGCTCCTGTTACTGCTGTCGCCCTCCCTGCCCGTACTCGCCCAGGATACGGCTTTGTATAAAGGTATGACCATCAACCTGGATGAAGTGGTCGTTAAAGCAAAACGTATAGGCTTCGACGTGAACGGCTTCATCCAAAGGGTGGAAGATGACACCACGTTTTACCGTGCTTTCAAGAACCTGCGCCTGACGGGTTTCAATGCCGATAATGATATCCGGATAACGGACAAAAAAAGCGGCCGTACCATCGCCTCGCTAAAGAGCCATACCCGCCAGGTCATCCAGGGCAATTGCCGCAGCATGGAGGTGCTGGACGAAAAAACGACCGGGGATTTCTATACCAGAAAAGGTAACTATAACTACTATACGGCGGAGCTGTATGCCAACCTGTTTTTCACCAAAGGCACCGTTTGCAGTGAGGAGAGCGGTGAGGCTAAAGGCAGCCTGGCGCGGCATAAATCCCAGCTTAAACAACTGATCTTCAATCCCGGTAAACCCATATCAGGTGTGCCGGTGGTCGGTAGTAAAGTGGCAATATTCGACCGCCATCTCATGCGTTTCTACGATTTTTCCATTACCTCGGAAATGTACGCCGGTGGTGTGGATTGTTACGTATTCAGCGCCGTCATGCGGAAAGATCTGGGCAGCATAGACCGTGCGGAAGTGGTGATAGACGAGCTGATCACGTATTTTAACAAGGAGACCATGGAGATCGTCGGGCGGAAATATGCGCTGTCGTACAAAACGATGATCTTTGATTTCAAGGTGCGGATGAATGTGCAGATGACGAAACTTGGCGATCTGCTATTGCCGGCGCTGATCACCTATTCCGGTACCTGGAACATTCCGTTCAAAAAAAGGGAGACTGCTGATTTTACGGCGAAGTTCTCCGGCTTTTCGCTGTAGGCTTAACGTATCAGCGTTACCGTGCCCTGCTTTTTGTAGAACTTTGCATTCAGGGCGTCCTCATACTCCACGATCCAGACATACGTCCCGATATCCGCAGGTATGTTCTTGTGTTTGCCATTCCAGGCCACACCGGGATCGCTGGTGAAAAAGATGAATTCGCCCCAGCGGTTGTAGATGCTTAGTCTATATTGCCCTAAAATGCAGCGGTACCGCGGCCGGAATACATCGTTCAGCCCGTCCCCGTTCGGCGTGAATGCCGTGGGAAAGAACATGGAGCAGTTGCAGTCCTGGTAATAGATATTCACGCTGTCCGTTGCCCTGCCGCAGACGTTGTTGGCCACGATGGCGTAAATGCCCGGCTGGGAGACGGTAAAGGTGGGCACGGAAGTACTGTCCTGCCACTTGAAGTCCATCCCCGCCCCGCGCGGCGTGAGCACCAGGGTTTCGCCAAAGCAGAGGGTGGAATCTTCGCCCAGCGTCACCCGCAGCGTATCCTGGAAATCCACACGGATAGTATCGAATTCCACACATCGCCCGATCTGTACCCTCACGCTGTAATATCCTGTGCTGTCCACATGATAGGTCGCCTGATCGGAGCCATCCTGCCAGAGATAATTCCCCGTGCCATGGTCCGCCGAAAGCACCAGGAAATCCGGGTAACAGAGGGTGGTATCGTTGCCGAGGCTGAAATCGCGCAGCCGGCTGTACCGTACGCCAATGGTATCCAGCACGTCGCAGGTGCCGTTGATGGTCACAAATACGGCAAAATCGCCGTTCCTGCTTACGGTAACCCGCGGGGAAGTGGGGCCGTGGGTCCATTGATAGGCCGTTCCTTCCGGGCGGAGCGCGTCGAGCACTACCGTTTCTCCGGGGCAGAGCAGCGTGTCCGGCCCCAGGCTGAAGGGGTACGGCGTGCCGGCGAAATTGATGGTCACCTGGTCTGAGAACACGCCGCAGCCGGCAATGGTGGCGTCTACGGAATAGGTGCCGCCGGGGTCTGTGGCTACGATGGTAGGCGTTGTTTCGCCGGTATTCCAGAGATAGGTGGCGTTTTGCGCCGTAGCGTCCAGCGTCAGCAGTTCACCCGTACACATGGTGCGGTCCGGCCCGAGGTCGAAATCCGGGATGGGGGAGTAGAATACGTTCACCGAATCATTGATCCGGCAACCGTTGATGGCCACATGGTAGGTGGCCATTTCCGTTACGGTGAATTCATGCGTCCCCGGTACGGTATCTTCCAGGTAGTACCAGGTATAAGTGGCGCCGGGGATCTCCGGAACGGTCAATACCGTGGTGCCGTTCTCGCAGAGGGTCAGGTCCGGTCCCATATCAAACACCACCGGATCGGTGATCTCGATGGTCGTTATGGTAATATCTTCCACCCCACCGCGGTACACTTTGAGCGTGACCGTATAAGTGCCTGCTGTCGGGTAAGTATAGGCAGCGCCTTCGATCTCGTCAGAAGAATCCGCCGGTGCAGCGGGAGGGTCAATGAAATACCATTTGACGGAATCGATGGTAGTGATATCATCGGTAATGATAAATTCTACTTCCTGATTGGAGCAGGTGGTGGTATAGGTGAAATTGGTCAGTAAAGGGCGTGATCCTGCGGCTTTTGTGCCATAGGATATCATCAGCAGGAGAACCAGGATAAGTGCTGGAAGCGAGGTTAGGCTTTTCTTCGGAACCATGGTGGCACTAAATTAATAGAAATATTGATATGTAGAATCTTTTTAATAAAATAATTAATAGGGATTTAAAGAACAAAGGCCGGGTTTGTAACATCCACAGCAGTTGTGTCGTTTTACTAGAACGGAGCCGGTTCGTTAAAATTATTCCCTACCCAAAATAAACTGCGATGATGAACAGCTTGATCCCCATTCTCATTTCCGCTTTACTGGTATTTACAGCTGGTTGTAAAAAGAAAAGTGCCCGGTTACAGGGGGATTGCGTACCTGAAGAAGCCGTTATTGGTCAGGTGAAGGACCTGGATGTGAAGGTTTCGGTCGTTGTGCCGGGCGATCTTTGTGAGGTAGTGCCGGTTGGCAGTATCGATACCCGGTATTATGTTTGCAATATGCCGGAAATTCACCAGGAAAAAGGCAAACAGCTTAAGGTCAGCGGCGTTGTGAAATCAGATCCGCAAAATGCCGATGCATGTTGTGTGTACCGCCTGGTGCTCACCAGTGTGAGCGCGGATTAGATGTGCATTCCGGGGATCAATCTTCTTCCCGGCGTTTGTACTTTCTCCATTTTTCCAGCACTGCCGTAAAATCGGCGGGTAATTCGCTTTCGAACATTACCGGTTTCCGGGTGCGGGGGTGGATAAAGCCCAGGGTTTGCGCATGAAGGGCGTGGCGGGGCATGATGGAGAAGCAGTTTTCCACGAATTGCTTGTATTTGGCAAAGATGGTGCCTTTTACGATACGGTCGCCGCCGTAGGTATCATCATTGAAAAGCGAATGCCCGATATGCTGCATATGCACCCTGATCTGGTGCGTACGGCCGGTTTCCAGCCTGCAGGCGATGAGTGACACGTAGTTGAACCTTTCCAGCACCTGGTAATGGGTGATCGCATCTTTCCCGTGCTCCCCGTCCGGGTAGGCGTCCATGATCTTGCGGAAACGCTGATGGCGGCCAACATGGGCAACAACGGTGCCTTCTTCTTCCTCGAAATCGCCCCAGACGAGGGCCAGGTAGCGGCGCTGAACGGTATGGTCGAAGAACTGTTTGGCCAGATCGGTCATGGCTTTTTCCGACTTGGCGATCACCAGCAGGCCGCTGGTATTCTTGTCGATCCGGTGTACCAGGCCAAAGCGGGGAATGGCGGGTGTGGTGGCTTTTTCCTTGTCATCTCCCAGGTACCAGGCCAGGGCATTCACCAGGGTGCCGTCCGGGTTCCCGCAGCCGGGATGCACGACCATTCCCGGTGGTTTGTTGATGATGAGGATGTCCTCATCTTCAAACACGATATTGAGCGGAATGTCCTGCGGTTTGATCTCCGTGCTTTCCGGGCTTCTGGTGGAATAGACGATGAGCCGGTCCAGCGGCCGCACCTTGTAGTTGGATTTCACGGGTTTGTCGTTCACCAGCACCATTCCGGCCTCAATGGCATGCTGTACCTTGCTGCGCGTAGCGCCTTCGATGCGGTGCTGGATGAACTTGTCGATGCGCAGCGGTTCCTGTCCCTTGTCCACCACCAGGTTCACCCGCTCGTACAGCTCTTCGCTGCCTTCGCCGTTATCCAGTTCGTCTTCCAGTTCCTGCAATTGGTCCTCGCTCATCGGTAAAAATTTTTGCAAAGATAGCTTATAGTTATCTTTGCAGGCGAATGAAACAGCAGATCAGGGTCAATGACATGGGGTTGATACCCTACCAGGAGGCCTGGGACTACCAGGAGAGGCTATTGCAGGAGAGTGTGCAGCGGAAAGCCGCCTTGCGCAACGGCGGGGCGGATGTGGCATTAAAGCCGGCCCATCATCTCCTGTTCTGCGAACATCCTCCCGTGTACACCCTGGGCAAGAGCGGGCAGCCGGAGCATCTGCTCATCAACCGGCAGCAACTGGAAGAAAAGGGCATCCAGTTCGTGTTGACCAACAGGGGAGGGGATATCACCTACCACGGACCGGGCCAGATCGTGGGATATCCTATTATCGACCTGGAGCAATTCTTTACAGACATCGGCAGGTATCTGCGTTTCCTGGAGGAAGTGATCATCCGTACGCTGGCGGATTACGGTTTGCAGGGCGCAAGGTCCAAGGGGGAAACCGGCGTGTGGCTGGACCCGGAGGTGCCCGGCCGGGCGAGGAAGATCTGCGCCATGGGCGTACGCTGCAGCCGCTGGGTCACCATGCACGGCTTTGCCATCAATGTGAATACGGATATGGATTATTTCGGGCATATCGTGGCCTGCGGGATCGCGGACAAGGCGGTGACCTCCCTGCAGCAGGAACTGGGCAGGCCGGTGCCGATGGAGGAAGTACGGGAAAAGATCAGCCGTTATTTTGCTGAAGTGTTTGACGCGGAGATGGTGCTGCAATAACCGATGCAGTGGCAGGGATACATCCTGCATCCCCGTTTATTAGCCGGTACTCATCGTGCATGGCTGTTCCCGGATCGCTACGAGCGGTAATTCAGCGGAATATAAAGGTTCCATTTCTCCAGCAGCCTCCCGTTCTCATATATCTCGAAATTGAACCAGCCGGCATGCATAAAGATGGCCTTTTCCAGGATCAGGAAAGGCTCTGTTACCTTTTCCACCTCAAACAGGAAAGCGCCGTCCGGCTCAAAGAATTTTACCTGGTATTTTTTGTTGGGCGCTTCCGGTAAACGGATATTCACATTGCCGTCAGCAGTGGTGTAGATGTAATTCGAGGGCTTCCAGGGAATGACCGCCTCTTTTTTGTTTTCGGGATTAAGCGTGGCAATATCGCCCGCGCTCAGCTTCTCGCCCGCATTGATCGTGGAATCCGCAATGGCCAGCACCGTTTTGCTGTACATATAACGGTTGTTTTTGAACAGGATGAACAGGCGGTAGTAATTTTTCCCGGGCAATGGCTTATTGTCCAGGTACGCATTACGGCTGTTGGAGGGATAAGTGGCATAACCGATGGTGGTAAAGTTCAGCACACTGTCCAGCGAGCGCTGCACGCCGATCTGCACGGCATCGGGAAAGCCGGATATCCAGTCCAGCTGTATCTTCCCTGTTTTGATCAGGGCGGAAAAGTCCGGCAGTACCGGCGGTGTGTATCCCTGGGCTTTTACGGAGCCGCAGGCAACTGATAATATGATGATGACAATAGCGTTGCTGACAATCTGCTTCATACAGTACATCCGTTCTCTTAGTTGGCGAAAGTACAAATATACGTTGCCACTTTCTAAAAGCATAGAACGCCGGGAGGCAAAGAATCATTGCCTTGCAGCCCTCCGCTGTGCACAAGCAGCAAGCGGCTGCCGGGCGGAAAATAAGATCGTTCCAGCAGTTTGCTGACGGCCAGCACCATTTTTCCGGTGTACACCCGGTCAGTAGGAATGCCGGTCTGCCGGTAGAAATCATTCATGCAGGCGATCAGCTCATCGCTGATCTTGCCATAACCGCCTTCGTGGAAATCATGGAATATCTCCGGCCGGCCCGGCTGCGTCAGCAGTTGCGCCGTGTCTTCTTCGAGTGAATATGCGCCTTTCAGGGCGGAGATGCCGATGACCTTTTGTGCAGGAGGATCGATTTCCGCTGCAGGAAGACCGGGCCGTTGGGCACTGCTTTTGCCGGCCGTTGCATTGATCAGCCCGGCAAGCGTAGTACCTGTGCCAACGGCGCAGATGATGTGAGAAAAGCCTTTTGTATCCGCAAGGGACAGTATTTCGCTGCATCCCCTGGCGCCTGCTGCATTGTGCCCGCCTTCAGGAATCACACAGGCATCCGGGAAAGCGCCGGCATCCTTGTGGCGGTAAGCTTCCCGGCTGACGAATACCAGTTCCATGCCCAGTGCGGCGGCCTGTTGCAGGGTGTGGCTTAGTACAGCCGGTCTTTCCCCGCGGATGATGCCTGTGCAGGGAATGCCTTCCATATTGCAGGCGGCGGCTGTAGCCAGGATGTGATTGGACCAGGAGCCGCCGAAAGTTACCACCGGTTTTCCCGCAGCGGCCTCCAGGTTATATTTCAGCTTGAACCATTTGTTGCCGGAGACGAGCGGATGGATGCGGTCCAAACGCAACATGGCTGCCTGGGTATGCGCAGGCAGCCATGTGGTATGAAAAGGTTGTAATATTCCGCTAGTGGAAAAGTGCATCCCGCAAGTTAATATTTTGTTTGCCTTTGAGGCCCGCGCTCACCTGCAGCACCTGGTCGCCACCCACATCGTAATAGGATACCCGGATGCGGTGGAAGCCTTTGCGCAGGGGGATCAGCCCGCTTTTCTGCGTGGGAGCGTGCTCTCCGTCGTTGTCCACCACCATCTCATCGCCGATCATCAGTATGGAGCCGTCATCCGAATTGGTCCTGAATTCGTACAGCCCATCCTGGTCTATCCGGATATATCCGTCATAACGCACGCCGAAGGCCGTTTTTGCTATAAAAGGACGGATGGAGAATGCCGGCATGATGCCGCTGGTATCCGCCTGGCCGGTACTGATATTTTTAGCGCTGTTGAAGTTGCGGTAGTATGCTGCGAACTTCAGGCCTTTGGCGGTGGGGTGTACATTGGCCGCTGCCTTGTAGTTTTTGCGGGTATATGTGGCGGAATATACGCTGCTTTTCCTGCCGCCGGCGGTGATCACAATGCACTTCAGTACGGTAGTGCCGTTGGCCGGTGGTGTGATCACAAAAGGCCGGGTGTACAGCGGGCTGCTGAGGGTGGGTTCGCTGCCGTTGAGCGTGTAGCGGATCTTTGCGCCGGTGACCGGTGCTTTCAGCTTGACGGTGGCATTGGCGCCGGTGATCACCATGTCCTCCAGTCCCGCCGGTTCCGGTATGCGGAAGCCCACATTGCGGGCATCCAGGGAGGCGAGCGCTTTAGGCAGTTTGGCCAGGAACTTTGTGTAGTTCTTTTTGCGGGCGGGGCTCCAGGTGATCTCGGAGAGCGCGAGGGCGCGGGGCCAGGTGAAATAGTCCACCGCGGCCTGATCGGGCATGTATTCCGTCCAGACGTTCCCCTGTACGCCTTTGATGTATTTCTTTTCTTCCGCGGAAAGCGAAGCGGGGTAAGGTTCATAGCCGTACACTTTTTCCAGCGGCAGGAATCCGCCGATGGCTACCGGTTCCGTTGCGGGATCGCCCTGGTAGTAATCCAGGTAGAGGTAGGTGTTGGGCGTCATGATCACATCGTGCTTTTGTTTCGCAGCTGCGATACCGCCGCTTTCGCCGCGCCAGCTCATGACGGTGGCGTTGGGGGCCAGGCCGCCTTCCAGTATCTCGTCCCAGCCGATGATGCGGCGGCCTTTGCTGTTGAGGAATTTCTCCATCCGCTGGATGAAGTAGCTTTGCAGTTCGTGTTCGTCTTTCAGGCCGAGGGCTTTGATGCGGGCCTGGCATTTGGGGCAGGCCTTCCAGCGGTCTTTCGGACATTCATCGCCTCCGATATGCACATACTCTCCCGGGAACAGGGGCAGCACTTCTTCCAGTACATCTTCCAGGAAAGAGAATACGGAGTCGTTGCCTGCGCAGTACACTTCTTTATGTACGCCCCATTTGGCAGAAACTTCATAAGGGCCGCCGGTACAACCCAGGTGCGGGTATGCTGCCAGTGCCGCCTGTGCATGGCCGGGCATTTCAATTTCCGGTATCACCGTTACATGGCGGGCTGTTGCATAGGCCACAATATCTTTCACTTCTTCCTGTGTGTAATATCCGCCGTAAGGCTTGTTATCCGCTTTATTATCCCGCAGATGCCCGACCGGTGTAGATGCTCTTTGGGAAGCCACGGATTGCAGCCGCGGATACTTTTTGATCTCGATGCGCCAGCCCTGGTCTTCCGTCAGGTGCCAGTGGAAGCGGTTCAGCTTGTAGTGCGCCATCACATCAATGAATTGTTTGACGTATTCCACCGGGTAAAGGTAACGGCCAACGTCCAGCATCAGCCCGCGGTAAGCGAAGCGTGGTTCGTCCTTTATCTGGATGCCCGGTACGGTCACTTTGTTTTTGATGGAAGAAGACAACAGCTGCTGCAGTGTCTGCACGCCATAAAAGAGGCCTGCGGCCTGTCCCTGCAGCACCACCTTGTTCCTGGCGGCGGTCAGCTGATAGCCTTCTTTGGATAACATATTGTCTTCCGAAAATATCACCATGCTGTTGCGCATGGTGCCTTCCTGCAGGGCAAAGCCGTAGTTGGCCCTGAGAAATGCATTGAACAGTTCAGCGGCTTTCGCTGCATCGTCGCTGTTGGAGAAGAACTTTGTTTGTGGTGTGATCAGTACTTGTCCGGCTATTGGTTCAATTGAAGTTGGTTCCGGTATGATGGAAATGACCGGCCGCGGTTGCTGCGCTGTTCCTGTCAGGAAGGAGAGCACGGCAATCGCACATAGGAGCGTTTTTTTCATCTGTTCATTTTAATTTTTACGGGTCAGATGGAATGTTATTTCATCTGTTCATTTTAATTTTTACGGGTCAGATGGGACTTGCGTCTCATCTGTGCATATTTATTTTTTACAGGTCAGTTGACGCCTCTGATTATCCATTCAACCCGCCTTTTCCGCGGTATAGTTTCACAGGTTTATCCAGCTTCAGTTCCAGCACGGTCATATATTCATCCTGCACATGATCCGGTACGGGAATGTACACCAGTCCGGGTACCGGGCTCCAGGAGATCTTGCCCACGATCTTGTGCGTCAGCTTTGTGCCGTTCCCGAGTACAGTGATCTCTTTTATGGTGTTGTCCAACCCTTTGACCATCACCTGTCCGCTTGTTTTACCGGGCAGGAAAAGATATAATGTCGTGGAATCTTTGGAGAGGGTGGTAGGCCCGTAAAAATGCCCCTGCGGGATGCCTGCTGCGGTATGGAAGATCGCACCGGCATGTTTGCTGTTCCATTTGCCCAGTTCTTTCAGTACATGCACTTGCTCGGGCGGAATGGTGCCATCCGCCTTGGGGCCGATGTCCAGCAGCATATTCCCGCCGTTGCTGATGGCATCCGCGAAGATGGTGATCACTTCATAAGGCGTTTTCCAGTTGGTATCGGAAGGCTGGTAGCCCCAGTTGTTATTGATGGTCATGCATAACTCCCACCAGCGGAACTGCGGCCGCACCACGGGGAAATTCTGTTCGGGCGTATCGTAATCGCCGTAACCGGTGAGGCGGCCGTTGATGATGGTATGGGGATTGTGGCCCGTAAGCATGGCGCGTACTTTCTCCGCTTCCCATTCTTCGGCGCTATGTTCCCAGTCGCCGTCAAACCACCAGAGGTCGGGATTGAACTTCCTCATTACCTCGGCCATTTGTCCCTGATAGAATTTTCTGAATTTTTCCCAGCGTTGCGGCTGGTCTTTGATCTGGTAGCGTGTGCTGTCTTTCAGGAATCCCGGGTAATCCGGATAGCTCCAGTCCAGCAGCGAGAAATATGCGCCGGCTTTGATATCGTTTTTCCGGAGCGCAGCAAAGAGGGGTGTTAATACATCTCTTTTTGCGGGTGTGCTTTTTGCGGTGCTGAGCTTGTTGAATTTTGTATCCCACAACGCTACGCCATCATGATGTTTGGTGGTGATCACGGCATAGCGTGCGCCGGATGCTTTGATGAGGTCAGCCCAGGCCTGCGGATCATATTTATCCGCGGTAAATCCTTTGAGCTGGTCCATATAATCAGGATAGGATATCTTTTTATTGTGGAAGCTCCAGCTTTCATCCACACCTTTCACGGCATAAATGCCCCAGTGAATGAATATGCCCAGTTTCGCATCTGCAAACCATTGCATTTTTTGGCTGATCGCTTCCGGATCTGTTTTTTGCTGTGCCTGTGCGGCCTGCATGCATTGCAGTACCATGGCTCCCGCCACTAACCATCGTTTCATGTATTTGTTTTATAAACTACTTAAAAAAGTATAGCCAGATCAGTGAAAATTGTTCACTTTTACCATTTATCGCTGTAAAAACCGGAATGGGGTACGCAAGGATAAGCAAAAAATAAAAGTACAGGGAAAAATTTAATGATTAAATTTAGCCCCCGATATTAATTCGTGAAATTTATAAACTAATATCAACAAATGCAACCGACATTATTGATCCTGGCGGCAGGTATGGCCAGCCGTTACGGAAGTTTGAAGCAAATCCAGCAGTTTGGCCCCAGTGGAGAAACCATTATGGACTATTCCATATATGACGCTATCCGCGCGGGTTTTGGCAAGATCGTATTTATTATCCGCGAGAATTTTGCGGAAGATTTCAAAGCGATATTCGAGCCCAAGCTGAAAGGGAAAGTAGAAACGGCTTATGTATTCCAGGATATGAATGCTTTTGTGAACGGGCATCCTGTTCCGGAAGACCGTACCAAGCCCTGGGGCACCGCCCATGCGGTAATGTGCGCGAAAGACGCCA
Organism: Chitinophaga sp. XS-30; assembly: GCF_008086345.1. NCBI lineage: Bacteria > Pseudomonadati > Bacteroidota > Chitinophagia > Chitinophagales > Chitinophagaceae > Chitinophaga > Chitinophaga sp. XS-30. The sequence goes on from NZ_CP043006.1 coordinate 2,756,056, forward strand.
TTAACGAGCCTTTTGCGGTGATCAATGCAGATGATTTCTATGGTCGTGATGCATTTGAGAAGATGGTAGCTTTCCTGAAGAATGAATGCAATGAAAAAACATACAGCCTGGTAGGATATGAGCTGGGCAAGACCGTGAGCGAATTCGGCTCCGTATCCCGCGGTGTATGCGAAGTGAATGATAAAGGCAACCTTGCCGGTATTACGGAGAGAACGAAGATCTTTACGGAAAACGGCAAAATTGTGGCGGAAGATGGCGATGCCAAACTGGAGCTGAGCCCTAAAACGCCGGTATCCATGAACTTCTTCGGCTTTTCACCCTCCGTATTCGGGATCAGTGAAAAACTGTTCGGCCAGTTCCTGGCGGAGAACGCTTCCAATCCCAAATCCGAGTTCTTCATTCCCCTGGTGGCGGACAAGTTCATCAGCAACGGTATGGGAGAGATCAGGGTATTGCCCACCAGTTCGCAATGGTTCGGTGTAACTTATAAAGAAGATGCTCCGGGCGTACAGGCCAGCTTATCCGCATTAGTGAATAAAGGAGAATATCCCGATAATCTTTGGAAGTAATGGTGAACAAGGAAATCCTGGATGCTTTCGGGATCGTTGCATCCGGTCCGGAGATCAAAAAATTCGGGAGCGGGCATATCAACAACACCTTCCTCCTGGAAGGCGGCGACGGGAAAAAATACATCCTCCAAAGGATCAATACCTATGTGTTCAAAGAACCGGAAGTGATCGCCCGTAATCTGCGGCTGGCTGCAAATTACCTGGCCGAACATCATCCTGATTATCTTTTCATCACACCGGTGACCACCATAACGGGGGAGGACCTGTTTCACTACAAGGATGAATACTGGAGAATGATCCCCTTTATTCCTTCCTCTACGTCCGTGGACCAGGCGGATACGCCCAAGCAGGCGTATGAGGCGGCAAAACAGTTCGGCAGGATGGCGCGTTACCTTCACGGCATAGATCTGCGTGAATTCAAGGCCACCATCCCCAATTTCCATAACCTGACGCTGCGCTATTCCGCTTTCCAGGATGCGATCCGTACCGCAAAGGAAGAGCGTAAACAGTCTGCGGAAAAGCTGATCGACCAGTTCCTGCAATATTCCGGCATTGCCGTGACCTTTGAGAAGCTGAAGACGGACCCCGCTTTTGCGGACCGCCTGATGCATCACGATACAAAGATCAACAACGTGTTGCTGAACAAGGACACCTACGAAGGCATTTGCGTGTGCGATCTGGACACCCTGATGCCCGGCAAGATCATCTCGGACCTGGGGGATATGGTGCGCACCTACGTAAGCCCCGTGTCAGAAGAGGAGCGGGATTTCAGCCGGATCGAGGTGCGGGAGGATTACTACGAAGCCCTGATGAAAGGGTACCTTTCCGAAACAGGCAGCACCTTGTCCGATACAGAGCGCAAACACCTGTTCTATGCAGGCCAGTTCATGATCTACATGCAGGGCATCCGTTTCCTGACAGATTACCTGAATGGCGACGTGTATTACCCCATCAAATATCCGGAGCACAACTTCAACCGCGCCAAAAACCAGCTTACCCTGCTGGAACGGCTGATGGAGAAAGAGCCGCAGTTGCAGCGGATCATCGATAATTGTCTCACTGCATAATACAAAAGAGGGGCGCCTGCTGCAAAAGGCGCCCCTCTCTTTTTTGTACCGCCGGCAGGAAATTCCCCCTTATACACCCCGTTCCCGGTTTTTCATCATCAAAACACATTGAATACTAACCATTGATATCCGTCGATCATTGAATTTTATTCAATCCACGACTTGTTTATTTCGATATTTTCAAAAAACGGGGTTCTGTTTGATTTTTCTCAAAATGTTTAGCTGCCTGTTGTTTTTTATTCAATACCGGAATACATTTGTACCAATCAACTACAATTGAACAGAACCTCCATGTGGTTAAATAAAGATAATAACAAGATCAGTCATATTGTGCCGCAGCTCAACTGGGCTATCACATTAGTCGTGATCGTCGTTGTCATTATCAGCCGCCAGCCGATTGGAGGATAAAAGCGTGTATAATAACAACAAGAAAATAGAACGCCTTCCTCCATCAGGAAGGCTTTTTTTATGTGCAAATTCCAATTATATGTATAGCTATTACAACGAAAACACGATTATTTACTTTGACGGGGCCTATGTAAAGGCTTCCGAGGCCAAAATCGACCTGTATGGTCAGTCGCTGCATTATGGATACGCGGTATTCGAAGGCATCCGCGCTTACAAAACTGCCAGTGGAGAGGTGAAGATATTCAAGGCAAAGGAGCACTTCGACCGTTTCAAGCGTTCCTGTGAGCTGATCCACATCCCTTACAATTTCGACAATGAAGAGCTGGTGAAAGCCTGCTATAAAGTGCTGGAAATGAACAATCTGGAGGAAGCCTATATCCGTCCTCTGGCGTTCTGCCCGCCGAATATGACACTAAAGGCCGCTTCCTCAACGCATGTAATGATCTGTGCATGGGAATGGGGCGCTTACCTGGGAGAGAAGCTGCTGCGGGTGATGACCTCGTCTTACCAGCGCCCGAACCCCAAGGCCTTCAAGATAGAATCCAAATCCGCCGGGCTGTATGTGAACTCCATCCTCGCCTCCCAGGAAGCCAAGGAGAAAGGTTTCGATGAAGCGTTGTTGCTGGACATCAACGGGAATGTAGGCGAAGGCCCCGGCGCCAACATCTTCTTCGAGAAGGACGGCAAGATCTTCACACCGCCTCCGGGCAACATCCTGCCGGGCATCACCCGCGCCACCGTGATCGAGATCTGCAAAGAGCTGGGTATTCCCCTGGAAGAGAAGCTGTTCACCATTGAGGAGCTGAAGAAAGCGGATGCTGTTTTCTATTGCGGTACCGCTGCGGAGATCGTAGGCTGGGATTCGCTGGACGATCACACCTTCGGCAAGCCCTTCGGCGAGTCCCTCGGTAAAGTGATCCAGCAGGCTTACAAGGCAAAAGTATTGGAGAAAGAATTCAAGCGTGAGGCCATTCCGGCCTGATGTTTACAGGGTGATGCGTAAGGCAGCCGGTGCTGCGGGTACCATCACCCTCTTTTTTTCCACCCGTTGAATGGCGTAAACACATTTCAATACAAGCCCCTGACATAGCGGGTTTTGGTTATTCTGCACACCTTTTGAAGACCGGGAACGGGCAAATTATAGGTTTGGATAATGAAGCACTCCGGAGATAACTTGTACAATAATTAAAAATTCCGGGTAATACCGGCTGACTTTATGGAGTTGAACAAATACAGCAAAACGATCACGCAAGACCCTACGCAGCCCGCCGCACAAGCCATGCTGTACGGGATAGGACTGACAGAGGAAGACCTGAAAAAAGCACAGGTAGGCATCGTGAGCATGGGCTACGATGGCAATACCTGCAACATGCACCTGAATGATCTGGCAAAGACCGTGAAAAAAGGCGTCTGGAGCCAGGACCTGGTGGGCCTTATTTTCAATACGATCGGCGTCAGCGACGGTATCAGCAACGGTACCGACGGTATGCGCTATTCCCTCGTCAGCCGTGATATTATTGCCGATTCCATTGAAGCGGTTTGCGGTGCGCAATATTATGATGCGCTCATTACCGTACCGGGCTGCGACAAGAACATGCCCGGTTCCCTGATCGCCATGGGCCGTTTGAACCGTCCGTCCATCATGGTGTACGGCGGTACGATCGCACCGGGGAAGTATAAGGGGCAGGACCTCAATATCATCTCTGCATTCGAAGCGCTGGGCCAGAAGCTGGCCGGCAACCTGGATGAAGGGGATTTCAAGGGCATTGTACAGCATTCCTGCCCGGGCGCAGGCGCCTGCGGCGGCATGTACACGGCCAATACCATGAGCTCCGCCATTGAGGCGCTGGGCATGAGCCTTCCTTACAGCTCCTCCAACCCCGCGCTGAGCGAAGACAAGCAGAAAGAATGCCTGGAAGCCGGCAAATACATCCGTTTGCTGCTCGAAAAAGATATCAAGCCGAAAGACATTATGACGCAGCAGGCATTCGAGAATGCCATTACCGTTATCATGGCCCTCGGCGGCAGTACCAATGCAGTGCTGCATTTCATCGCCATCGCCAAATCCGTAGGGGTGAAGATCACCAATGAGGATTTCCAGCGCCTGAGCGATAAAACCCCGCTGCTGGCGGATCTGAAACCCAGCGGCAAATACATGATGGAAGACCTCCACAACATCGGCGGTGTTCCCCTGGTCATGAAATACCTCCTGCAAAAGGGCATGCTGCACGGCGATTGCCTCACCGTAACCGGCAAAACCCTGGCGGAGAACCTGGCATCCGTGCCCGACATCGACTTTACCAAACAGGATATTATAGCTCCGCTGGAGCAACCGCTCAAAGCCTCCGGGCACATCCAGATCCTCTACGGCAACCTCGCCGAGCAGGGATCAGTTGCAAAGATCACCGGCAAGGAAGGGGAGAAATTCACCGGCCCTGCCCGTGTATTTGACGGGGAATTTGAATTGATCGCAGGCATCCAGTCCGGCCGCGTAAAAGCGGGCGACGTAGTGGTGATCCGCTATGTAGGCCCCAAAGGCGGCCCCGGTATGCCGGAAATGCTGAAACCGACCTCGGCCATTATGGGTGCAGGCCTCGGCAAAAACGTAGCGTTGATCACTGATGGCCGCTTTTCCGGCGGCACACATGGCTTCGTGGTAGGGCACATCGTGCCGGAAGCGTACGAAGGCGGTACTATTGCCGTCGTCAAGGATGATGACGTCATCGAGATCGATGCAGTGAACAACGTCATCAAAGTACATGTAACAGACGAAGAGATCGCAGCCCGTAAAGCCGCATGGAAACAACCGGCACTCAAGGCGAAGAACGGAATATTATTCAAATACGCAAAACAAGTAAAAAATGCAACAGAAGGATGTGTTACCGATGAAGACTGAGGAGTCTGACAAGCGGCCCACCGCTGCACCCGCCGAGATCATCACCGGCGCTGAAGCCGTGATCCGGTCACTGATTGCTGAAGGCGTGGACACCATTTTCGGTTACCCCGGTGGCGCCATTATGCCCATTTATGATGCCCTGTATGATTTCCAGGATAAAGTCCATCATATTCTAGTCCGCCATGAACAAGGTGCAACGCATGCCGCACAAGGGTATGCGCGCAGCAATGGAAAAGTGGGCGTGGCCTTTGCCACCTCCGGCCCCGGCGCTACCAACCTGGTAACAGGCCTCGCGGACGCACATATGGATTCTACCCCGATGGTCTGCATCACCGGCCAGGTAGCCGCCGCGCTGCTCGGAACGGATGCATTCCAGGAAACGGACGTGATCGGCATTACCATGCCCATCACCAAGTGGAACATCCAGGTGACCAGACCGGAAGATATTCCCGGAGCTATCGCCAAGGCATTCTACATCGCCCGCAGCGGCCGTCCCGGTCCCGTACTGGTAGATATCACCAAGAACGCGCAATTCGGCAAGCTCGATTTCCAGTATAAAGCCTGTGAACATATCCGCAGCTACCAGCCCGTTCCGCAACTGAAGCAGGATGCGATCGCTGCTGCGGTAGAGTTGATCAATAACGCCAAAAAACCTTATATCCTTTGCGGCCACGGCGTACTGATCGCCGGTGCAGAGAAATTGCTGATAGAAATGGCGGAGAAAGCGCAGATACCTGTGGCTTCCACACTGCTGGGCCTTTCCGCCGTGCCGGTAGATCACCCCTGCTATGTGGGATACCTCGGGATGCATGGCAACTACGGACCTAATATCAATACCAATGAATGTGATGTGCTGATCGCCATCGGCATGCGCTTCGACGACCGGATCACCGGGGATGTGAGCGCCTATGCCCGCCAGGCGAAAGTGATCCACATCGAAATAGATAAAGCGGAGATCAACAAGATCATTCCCGCGGACGTAGCTGTACATGCGGATGCGAAAGCAGCCCTGGAAGCCATGCTGCCGCACATAAAACCGGCGAAGCATGAGGAATGGCTGCAGTCCTTCAAGGAAGCGGACAAACAGGAATATGAAAAAGTACAGCACAACGAGTTGTATCCCAAAGAAGGCATGCTGAAAATGGCGGAAGTGGTGCGCATCATTTCCGAGCAGACGGAAGGCAAAGCCATCCTGGTAACAGACGTTGGACAGCACCAGATGGTGGCTTCCCGCTACTACCGCTTCAAAGACCCGAACACCAATATCACCTCCGGCGGTATGGGCACGATGGGCTTTTCCCTGCCGGCCGCCATGGGCGCCAAAGTAGGCGCTCCTGAAAGGGAAGTGGTAGCCATCATCGGCGACGGCTGCTTCCAGATGACGCTGCAGGAACTGGGTACCATCTATCAGTCCGAGATCGGGGTGAAGATCGTGATCCTGAACAACAACTTCCTGGGCATGGTACGCCAGTGGCAGCAACTGTTCTTCGACAAGCGCTACTCATCCACCGAAATGATCAACCCTGATTTCGTGCAGATCGCCAAAGGGTTCTACATTCCGGGCCGCAAGGTCAGCGAACGTTCGGAGATAGAAGCCGCCGTGAAAGAAATGCTGGATACCAAAGGCGCTTACCTGCTGGAGGTAGTGGTAGAGCAGGAAGACAACGTATTCCCGATGGTACCCGCCGGTGCGCCGATCTCATCGATCCGCCTCGAGTAGTTCATTATCACTTAATCGAATCAACATGCAAAAAGAATATACCGTAACGGTGTACACGGAAGACCGGATCGGCATCACCAACCGTATCTCCGTGATATTCACCCGCAGGGGCATCAATATCACCAGTCTCACCACGGCGGAAACCGAGATCGCCGGGGTGTACAAGTTCATCATCACCGTGTTGTCGGAAAGAGACAGGCTGGAAAAAGTGGTGGGCCAGATCGAAAAGCTCATCGAGATACACCGTGCATTCGTTCATGACGAGGACGAAGTGGTGTACCAGGAGCTGGCGCTGTACAAGATATCCACGAAGAGCCTGCATAACGGCGATATCGAGCGGATCATCCGCGATAACAATGCCCGCATCCTCACCATTACCGCGGATTATTTCGTACTGGAAAAAACAGGCCACCAGCAGGAGCTGATCGCCATGCTCAAAAAACTGGAGCCATATGGCCTCATAGAATATTCCAAAAGCGGTCGCGTTGCGATCGTGAAATGGAGCCGCCGTTTCCACGAACATCTCAAAGACCTGTCGCTTATCGAAGCGGATAATCTGAAAGACTGATACGGCGTTTACTTTTTAACCTTAGACTTTTAACAACTTTTTAAAAAAAACACGATCAAAACATGGCAACCATCAATTTTGGCGGGGTACTGGAAGAAGTAGTAACCAGAGAAGAATTCCCCATGGAAAAAGCAAGAGAAGTTCTGAAGGACGAAACTATTGCTATCATCGGTTACGGCGTACAAGGTCCCGGCCAGGCGCTGAATCTGAAAGACAACGGATTCAACGTGATCATCGGCCAGCGTAAAAATTCCAAGACCTGGGATAAGGCAGTAGCAGACGGCTGGGTGCCGGGCGAAACCCTGTTCGAGATAGAGGAAGCGGCACAGAAAGGCACGATCATCCAGTACCTGCTCTCCGATGCGGGTCAGATCACCCTGTGGCCTACCCTGAAACCTTACCTCACCAAAGGTAAAGCGCTGTATTTCTCTCACGGTTTTGGCATCACTTATAAAGAACAGACCAATATTATTCCGCCTGCTGATGTGGACGTGATCCTGGTAGCTCCCAAAGGCTCCGGTACTTCCCTCCGCAGACTGTTCCTGGCCGGCCAGGGGCTGAACTCCAGCTTCGCCATCTTCCAGGACGCTACCGGCAAGGCCCGCGACCGTGTGATCGCTCTCGGCATCGGCGTTGGTTCCGGTTACCTGTTTGAAACAGATTTCAAAAAAGAAGTATTCTCCGACCTTACCGGCGAACGCGGTTCCCTGATGGGCGCCATCCAGGGTATCTTTGCTGCACAGTACCAGACACTGCGCAACAATGGCCACTCACCTTCCGAAGCTTTCAACGAAACCGTAGAAGAACTGACCCAGTCCCTGATGCCCCTCGTAGCCGAGAATGGTATGGACTGGATGTATGCCAACTGCTCTACTACGGCCCAGCGCGGTGCACTGGACTGGTGGAAGAAATTCAAGGAAGCTACCCAGCCTGTGTTCGATGAACTGTATGCTTCTGTAGCTGCAGGCAAAGAAGCGGCACGTTCCATCTCTTCCAACAGCCAGGCGGATTACCGCGAGAAGCTGGAAAAAGAACTGGAAGAGCTGCGTAACAGTGAAATGTGGCAGGCAGGCGCTGCAGTACGTCAGCTGCGCCCCGGCAAATAAGCACGCAATCAGTAAAAGATAAAAGAAAGAAAAAATGAAGATCGGTGTTGGATACGGAGGGATAGGTCGAATTAGCAGCAGCACCTGATGTTCGTTTTTTCTTTTTTTATTTTTTAAACCCAGATAATGCCAGAAGTCAATCATACCATTACACCAACCAGTATAAAAGCCGCAGCGGAAAGGCTGCGCTCCGTGATAACCCGCACTCCCCTGACGTATAACGCCAACCTGTCCCGCCGCTATGGCTGCGATGTGTACCTGAAGCGGGAAGACATGCAGGTGGTGCGCTCCTACAAACTCCGTGGCGCCTATAACATGATGAGCACGCTGGACAAAAGCCGTTTGGTCAATGGCGTTACCTGTGCCAGCGCAGGCAACCATGCCCAGGGCTTTGCCTATTCCTGCCGCCTGCTGAATGTGAAAGGCGTTGTGTTCATGCCCATCATCACACCCAAGCAGAAGGTGAACCAGGTGAAAATGTTCGGCGGCGATAATATCGAGATCAGGCTGACGGGTGATACCTTCGATGACTGCTCCGCAGAGGCGCAGGCTTTTACCCGGGAGCATAACATGACCTTTGTGCCGCCGTTTGATGATCCCAAGATCATTGAAGGGCAGGGGACCGTGGGCCTGGAAATACTGGAAGAGCAGCCGGAAGTGGATTACCTGTTCATTCCCGTGGGTGGCGGTGGCCTGGCATCCGGTACCGGCGTGTATTTCCGCACGTACAGTCCCGCTACGAAGATCATCGGTATAGAGCCGGAAGGTGCGCCTTCCATGCTGAAAGCGCTGGAGAACGGCGGCCCGGTTACATTGCCGGAGATCGATCGTTTTGTGGACGGCGCTGCCGTGAAACGGGTGGGCAGTCTCACCTATGAGATATGCAAAGATGTGCTGGATAAAATGAGCCTCGTGCCGGAAGGCCGCATCTGCTCCACCATTCTGCGGTTGTATAATGAAGACGCCATAGTGGTAGAGCCCGCAGGGGCCTTGTCCATCGCGGCGCTGGACGATTTTGCCGCGGAGATCAAAGGGAAGAAAGTAGTGTGCGTGATCAGTGGGAGCAATAACGATATCGACCGGATGCAGGAGATCAAGGAACGTTCCCTGTTATATGAAGGCCTGAAACATTATTTCATTGTACGCTTTGTGCAACGCCCCGGTGCATTGAAAGAATTTGTGAACCATGTGCTGGGTCCGGGTGACGATATTACCCGCTTTGAGTTCATACAGAAGCATAACAAGGAAATGGGCCCCGCGCTGGTGGGGATAGAGCTGAAGAACCGGGAGGATTATGATGTGCTGCTGGCGAACATGCGCAAGTACAATGTACACTACACGGAATTGAATAAAGACGATGATCTTTTTGGTTACCTGGTATAGCAGGCGCCATCAGCCGCTCGTGTCAGGTAGATAAAGTACCTATGAAGTACTGTTAAGGTACTGTTGAAGTACCCATAAGGTACTCCCATAAAAAGGTACTTTATCTATAGTTTGATAGTGGTTTACAAGTATCCTGAAGATACTTTACCATCCTTACAACAGACTGTCTTTTAGTCATTTATCCTGAAATACGAATGAAGAACAGGCCCGGTTACCCATCGGGCTTACTTGTCGCACTTTCCCCCCAGTATGTCGTTTTTGCCCATAAACCGTTCCGCCTGAGCCCTTAACTTTGTATTCATGAAAAACACCCCCGCCCGGGACATCGACACATACATCGCCGGTTTCCCCGCACCGGTACAGGCCATGCTGCAACAGGTTCGAGAAACTATTCAAAAGGCTGCGCCGGCAGCTACGGAAGCGATCAGCTATGCCATGCCTACCTTCAGGCTGAATGGTAACCTGGTACACTTTGCCGGGTACAAAAATCATATCGGGTTCTATCCCGCGCCTACGGGAGCGGAGGCTTTTAAAAAGGAGCTGGCTGTTTACAAGACCGGCAAAGGGTCTGTACAATTCCCGCTGGATCAGCCCATGCCACTAGCGCTGATCACCAAGATCGTAAAGTACAGGGTGAAAGAAAGCCTTGAAAAGGCCAAAGCCAAAAAGAAATAATACCCTTTTCCGCGGCATCGCAGCGCAAGCTGATAGGAAAGGCCTGCCGCATATCCGGTTCCGCCGTCCGTCAAACCCGGGCCGGTTTCTGCTCCCGGCAGGAATCATTGTTTTTTCTTCGCGATCAGACTATCCGGCGGGTAGGCTGATTGCATCTCCTTCCGGATATTTCCGCACCAGTCACTGATCATTTTTCGTTCCGCCACATTGAGCTTTGCGCTCGTATGAACGATCGTGTAGGAGGATAGGGGCATCTCTCCTTCATTTACCATTTCCGCGGTCTCCTCCAGTTTCCGGTATTGGCGGGAGACGGGGTAAGCAAGGAATTCATCGAAGTTCAGATGACGTTTACCGTCTTTGATATGTGCCGCCAGCCACCAGGCTACCGGCTGGATGTTCGCATACCAGGGATAGACGGTATTGTTGCTATGACAATCGTAACAAGCCTTTTGAAGAATGGCCTCCACATCTGCCGGTACAGCATAGGCTTTCGAAATATGCCCGTCCGGCGAAGCACCGGCGACATTCCGCGCAGGACGGAAGAACTGGATGATGGCCAGTGCGGCCAAAAACACCCACAGTATCATTTTCCATGATCTCATGAAGCTGATTTTAGGTAAGATAAAGTTATTGACCGGATAAGGTCCGGCCAATGACCGCCATCATCAACAGGCATATCGGCGATCATTTTTTTCCGCAACACGCCGGCTTAACTTTCGGTAAACAAAAGATCAGCCATATGAAGATCAACAAAACATGGCACCTGAAACATCCCATGCCGCCCAATCCTACAACGGACCAGCGGATCGAATGGCACATTGCCCACCAGCAAAACTGCTCCTGCCGCAAGATCCCCGGCAAGCTGGCGGAGGAAATGAAGAAAAGGGGTATAAAGATCACCACCTAAAAAACCACTGTTATGAGAATCTTCCTGAAAATACTTGCTTCGGTACTGCTGTTATTCAATGGTCTCAGCGCTGTATATGGCGGCTGGAGCCTGATGATGCATCCTGACGGCAGCGGCTTGGGAATGCCGCTTGAATTACTGGAGGGTACGCTATTCCCGGACTTTTTTATTCCCGGCCTTGTGCTCTTCCTTGTAAACGGGGCTTTCAGCCTGGTGGTGCTGGTCATCACTTTGCTTGAACTTAAAAATTATACATGGCTGATAATGGTGCAGGGGTTTTTGTTAGTGGGTTGGATCGTCATACAGATATTTATCGTGCAGGGAGTAGATCCCTTGCATATCGTGTATTTTTCGACGGGTGTACTGATGATGCTGACTGGCTGGCTGCTGCAGTTAACGGGTATCGAGTATTCCTACCGGATGTGACTAAAGTCACGCTTTTCCGCAGGGTATGGGGCTACATTCATGCAAAATCAATATTATGCCAGTTCAACATAAGATCATTATCGTGGGCGGTGGCAATGCCGGCCTGTCGGTAGCCGCGCGGTTGCTGCGGAAAGACAGCAAACTGGATGTTGCGGTGATAGAGCCATCGGACAAACATTACTATCAACCGGCCTGGACGCTCGTGGGCAGCGGTATTTTCGATATCCGCAAAACCATGCGGCGGGAAGGCGATGTGATGCCTGCCGGCGCACAATGGATCAAGGACAAGGTGGCGGCATTCCTGCCGGAGGAGCATGCCATCGTATTTGCATCCGGAGAAAAGATGTATTACGAATACCTGGTGGTGGCGCCGGGGATACAGCTCAACTGGAACGATGTCAAAGGGCTCAAGGAATCACTGGGAACGAATGGCGTATGCTCGAATTACAGCTACGATACTGCACCATATACTTTTGAAAGCATCCGCAATTTCAAGGGAGGCCGGGCGATCTTCCACAACCCGCATACCCCGGTAAAATGCGGCGGCGCTCCGCACAAGATCATGTACATGGCGGCGGATTATTTCCGGCGGCATGGCCTGCTGAAAAAGGCAGATATCCAGTATTGGAGCGGCGGAACCCGGCTTTTCGGGGTGCCGGAATATGAAAAGACCCTGCTGGAAGTATGCCGCCGGGCGGATATTCACCTGCATTTTCAGCAACAACTTGTGGAGATAGACGGGCCGGGCAAACGTGCGAAATTTACGGGAATGGGGGAACACCAAAATGAGGAGACCTGGGTGGATTTTGATATGATACATGTTACACCGCCGCAAAGCGCGCCTGATTTTGTGAAACAAAGCCCGCTTGCGAATGCGGCGGGATGGGTGGATGTGGACAGGTTTACCCTGCAGCATGTGAAGTACCCGGATATATTCTCGCTGGGAGACGCTGCCAGCCTGCCCACCAGCAAGACCGGCGCGGCCATCCGCAAACAGGCGCCCGTACTGGTGGAAAACCTGCTCCGCCATATGCGGCATCAGCCGCTGTCTGCCAGGTATAACGGTTATACCAGCTGCCCGGTAGTGACGGGTTACGGGAAACTGGTGCTGGCGGAGTTTGACTATGACAACCACCGGGTGGAGACCTTTCCTTTTGATCAAAGCCGGGAAAGATGGAGCATGTTCCTGCTGAAAAGATATGTGCTGCCCTGGATGTACTGGGCCAGAATATTGACCGGCAAGGCATAAGGGAACGTTTTTTGTGACGAATAATCAATTGCTTAAATACAACAGTATGGAAATAAAACAATTTTACGATGAGGCGCTCTCTCATGCATCTTATGCTGTATGGGAAGGGAAGGAGATGGTACTGATAGACCCTTCCAGAGACCCTTTGCCTTATTACCGCCATGCAGAGGCCTGCGGGGCGGAGATCACTCATGTGCTGGAAACGCATCCGCATGCGGACTTTGTGAGCTGCCACCTGCAGGTGCATAAGGAAAAAGGCGCAACAATACTGATCAATCCGATGGTAGAGCCGGATTATCCGTTTTCGCCCTTTAGTGATGGCGATGAGCTGAAGCTGGGAAAAAGTACGATCAAAGCTTTGCATACGCCGGGGCATTCGCCTGACAGCAACAGCTATCTGCTGCTGGATGCCGCCGGGAAATCCGTGGCTTTGTTCACGGGGGATTTCCTGTTCATCAATGATGTGGGTCGGCCGGACCTGCGGGAAGGCGCGGGCCGGATGCGGGAGGAAAGAATGGCGCTGGCACGCCGCATGTACCAGTCCATTTACCAGGTGCTGGCAAAGCTGCCCGATGATGTGATGATCTACCCGGCGCATGGCGGGGGCTCCCTGTGCGGGAAGAACCTCAGCGATCAGCTGTCGGACACACTGGGCAGTCAACGTACGCAAAACTGGGCCTTGCAGGAAATGAGCGAGGATGAATTTGTGAAGGAACTGCTGAAGGATCAGCCGTATGTACCGTATTATTTTCCGTTTGATGTGGAGGTGAACCGTACGGGCGCTGCTTCCGTTCCTGCGGCAATGGAGGGCATCGGGCTGCTGACGGCAGCGGATGTTCCGGACGGTTTGACGGTGGTGGATACCCGTCCCGAGGCATCGTTCAAGCAGGGGCATTTACCGGGCGCCATCAATATTCAGTGCGGACCGAAGGACAAGTATGAAACCTGGCTGGGCAGTATCGTCAAACCCGGAGAGCAGTACTGCATAGTGGTAGCGGAAGAAGCAACGAAGACGGAAGTACTGGCCCGCACGGCAAGGATAGGATATGAAACTTTTGTGACCGGTGTAGTGGCGGGAAATGACTTCGCCGTAACGGATATCGCTAAACCGGTGATCACCGCACACCCTGATGAATCAGGCGCGTATTACATACTGGATATCCGGCAGGCGGGAGAGCATGTTGCACAACCCCTGTTCAAAACGAGCGTGAACATTCCGCTGGTGGAATTAAAGGAGCGCGCCAAAGATATTCTGACCGACAAGCCGGTGCTGGTGCATTGCGCGGGCGGTTACCGTTCTGCAATAGGGGCCAGCCTGCTGAAAAAGATACGGCCTGATCTGAAGGTCTTTGATCTGAGCACGGAGATATCCCGTTACAAATGATGGGCTCAGATCTGGGTTGCTTATGAGAAAAAAGAAGAAGCCGGCCGTACTGAAAAGTATTGGCCGGCTTTTTTATATGTAAATCGACTGCATATTATCAGTGCGGGAGCTTTTCCCGGAAATACCCGTACGTCCATGTACCGGCAATGGCGCTTGCTACTACAACCGCCACCACGGTAGCGCCGGTACCGATCTGCGCGAACAGCGGCCCCGGGCAGGCGCCGGTCAGCGCCCATCCCAGGCCGAATATCAACCCGCCGATGATCTGGCCCTTATTGAATTTCTTGGGCGTGAAGGCGATCGTTTCCCCGTGAATGGTTTTGATCCTGAATTTTTTGATCAGGAATACGGAAAGCGCGCCCACCGCAATGGCCGTGCCAATGACCCCGTACATATGAAAGCTTTGCATCCTGAACATTTCCTGGATACGGAACCAGGAGATGATCTCCGCTTTAACGAATACGATGCCGAACAGTACGCCCACCGCCAGGTATTTGAAATTGTACCACCAGGGATGCTGGCGGACGGAATCGTTGATACATACGGTATCCAGGGAACGCACTTCGTAGTCCGTGGTATTGTTGCTGATGACATCTTCTTTTATAACTGACATGATCTTTCGGTTTATTTATAATTGCATGATGTAAGGGAGGATCAGGTTTGCCATGATGAACCCGCCTGCCATAAAGCAACAGGTTGCGATCAGCGATGGCAGCTGCAGATCGCTGAGGCCCATTATAGCATGGCCGCTGGTACAGCCTCCGGCATACCGGGAGCCGAAACCCACCAGAAACCCGCCGAGCACCATCATGACCAGTCCCCTTGCACTGAACAGCGCTTCCCAGGAAACAAGCTGCTGCGGCACCATGTTGCTGTAGTCCGTAATGCCATACCCCGCCAGCTCTTGCGCGAGACGCGGATCTACCTGCACCGGAAGCGGATCGGCCAGAAAAGTGGCAGCAATGACAGCTCCGGCGAGGATGCCGCCCACGAAAAAGAAATTCCATATCTCCTTTCTCCAGTCGTACTGAAAAAATTTGATGTTGCCCGGAAAGCAGGCAGCGCAGGCATGCCGCAGGTTGGCGGAGATGCCGAAATGTTTATTGCCCAGCAGCAACAGGGCCGGTACGATCAACCCGATCAGTCCGCCTGCCACATACCAGGGCCAGGGTTGGAAAAGTGCTTCCAGCATATGATCTTTTTTTAAGGACAAAAATCGGCTATGCAAGCTATGCCGGCCGTGATAATTGTCACGATTCAGAAATGATAGTTCAGGATAAGGTTCCAGGAAGCCATATCGATCTTGTTGATCAGGTATTTTTTATCCGTTGGCGGTGTGCCCAGATGGCCTTTGTACACGAAGAGAAAAGCCAGGTCCATGCCCTCCAGGGACTGCCCGAAAGCGTAATCCGCAAGCGCCTTGACGTGATAGTAGGAAGGCACGCCGTATTTGCTCAGGGCATGGTCCTGCACATCAGGCATGTAATAATGGCCATAGCCGAATTCCGACCGGGCATGGCAGCAGGGATGTTTCATTTTGAGCAGGGCGGAGGCTGCATGCACATCGCCGTAGCCTTCATTGCGCTCCCTGGACAGGTAAGTGAACAATGGCTCGGTGCCCCATTCCCGCGGCATGGTAAATCTTCCGCTTTTGGTGATGCGGGTGTAGTTGAGGGTGAGCTGTGTTTTTTCATCTTCCCAGCCGGCGCGCAGGCCAAGTATGTTGACGGTATTGCCGGGAGCGAAGTAGGTTTTTGCAGGGTCAGGGTTTCCCCCATCCCGCAGCGCATCCTGCCGGATGTATTGCAGGGCGCCGAGCCAATACCCCTGTTTGATATCCGCCTGCAGCATTGTGGTATGGAACATGTTCTCCGCCACGTATTCCCAAAGCTGCGCATGAAAAGCGGGTGACGGCCGGAAATGAATACCGGCCAGCGCCACTCCCGCGGACCTCAGGTTGTTCCGGTAGTTACCCGTGGAGCCGTTCCTGTTCACACCCTGCGGGTATATGCCGATGGAGCCGCCCGTATTGTACCAGTCAACGGTGCTTCGCGGGGAAAAGCGGTAAAGAAAACCGGTTTCCAGCGAGGTATGCGCGGAGATGCTGAACCTGCCATAGAAGCCTTCCGCTTCCGAGGGCCGCATCCTGCTGTCCTGCGCATTGATGAAGGGCGTGTTGATGATCTGTTTGCCGAATATCAGCTGGTTGCCGGCGAAACTGTATTTAAGGTACAGTTCTTCCAGCCGGTCGATATTGCTTTTATTGTAAGGATCTTCGATATCGAATAAACCGATCTCATAACGGTTGTGCGCACCGGAGGAAGGGTCCGCTTCGCCCAGATCAGCGGAATGAAGGTTGTAGATGAAGAACCCGCTGACCCCGAAACTGAAATTGTACCAGGGGCGTGTTTCATATTTGATCCCGCCGCCGATGGCAATGGCGTGGTAGTCGGACAGCCCGGCCGCATTATCCGTAAACATGGAGAACTGCCGGAAGTGGCCGTGAATGCTCCCTTTGCGGAAAGCGCGGAGCAGGCTGGAGGTATCCGCCTTTTCCGGCGTGCTTTGTGCCGGGGCCGGCGTAAAGGAAAGGCCTGTAACACAAAGCAGGATGATACTTTTGATACAGGCCGTTCTCATTTTTTCTTCCCGTTGAACATGCTGAATGCCAGCGCGCCGAGCACGGCAAAATAGGCGGTACTGTTACGCGGACTTGAGGTGATGGCGCAGGTGCCGGATACACATCCCACATGTTTCCAGTACAGATATCCGGCCACTGCGCCCAGTATGCCTCCTGCCATGATCAGTATGATATTGCGCCGCATCATGACAGCCGGTGTTGCAGTTCCTGCCAGGCGCCGCCATTGGTTGCGGTAATGCCGCTGCCGGAGAGCAGGGATTTAGCCATGGCGCTGCGGTTGCCGCTTCTGCATACGGTGATGATCTTTTTACCTTCTTTTTTCAGCTGCGGTATCTTTGACCGGATACTGTCCAGCGGAATATTCAGGGAGCCTTTGATATGGCCTTCCCTGAATTCCGCCGGCGTTCTGACGTCTATGATCATTGCACCTTCTTTTACCAGTTCTTTTACATCCGCCTTTGGGCCGGAAAAGAACACATTGAATATTTTTAACATCGTCGTTTTTTTTAGAGTAAAGTAGTGGGGCAGACGTAGTCCGTTACCTTGAACTTCCCGCTTTCTTTTATGGCTTTGAAACCGCCTTTCACATCAATAAGGTGATGATAGCCCCTGGCACGCAGGATGGAATTGAAGATCATGGAGCGGTAACCTCCCGCGCAATGCACATACCACGTCTTTTCCTTGTCCAGCCCCGCGGAGCTTTCGTTGATGAAATCCAGCGGTGCGTTTTCCGCATCGATGACATGTTCGCTCAGGTATTCGCTTTTCTTCCGCACGTCCAGGATCGCCACAGGTCCCTGTTCCATTTTTGCCGCCAGTTCGTCCGCGGTGATGGTAGGGATGGCATCGGTTTCGAGTCCGGCTTTTTCCCATGCGGGGAAGCCTCCTTTGAGGTACCCGATGGTATGGTCGTATCCCACCCGGGCCAGTCTTACGATCACTTCATCCTCGCGGCCTTCGTCCGTAACGAGCAGGAGCTGCTGCCGGATGTCAGGGATCAGGGTGCCTACCCAGGGCGCGAAGTTGCCGTCTATCCCGATATTGATGGAATTGGGGATGAAGCTTTTGGCGAAGGTCTGCGGATCGCGGGTATCGAGTATCAATGCGCCCGTTTCATTGGCCGCTGTTTCAAAAGCAGCGGGGGAGAGAGCATGATGACCTCTTTCCAGCACTTTGTCTATGCTGTCGTATCCCTGTATGTTCATCATGACATTCAGCGGGAAGTAGGCAGGCGGCGCTACCAGGCCGGTGGTCACCTCCCGGATGAACTCTTCTTTGGTCATATCCGGGCGCAGCGCGTAATTGGTCTTTTTCTGATGGCCCAGCGTGTCTGATGTTTCTTTGCTCATGTTCTTGCCGCAGGCGCTTCCTGCGCCATGTGCCGGGTACACGATAATATCGTCCGCCAGGGGCATGATCTTGTTGCGCAGCGAATCGTAGAGATGGCCGGCGAGCATATCCTGCGTCAGCTCAGCCTTTACTTTCTGCGCCAGGTCCGGGCGGCCTACATCGCCGATGAACAGGGTATCTCCACTGAACAAGGCCGCGTCGTTACCTTTCTCATCCCGCAGCAGATAGCTGGTGCTTTCCATGGTATGGCCGGGTGTATGCAATACTTTGATGGTCACATTGCCGACCGTCAGTTCTTCCCCGTCTTTGGCGGAATAGAAGTCAAAGGAAGGCTGTGCGTTAGGCCCGTACACGATGGGCGCACCGGTTTTCTTCGAGAGATCGAGATGACCGGAAACGAAGTCTGCATGAAAATGCGTTTCCAGCACATATTTGATCTTTGCGCCGTTCTTTTCCGCCTTCTGCAGATAAGGTTCCACCTCACGCAGTGGATCGATGATCACGGCTTCTCCGGCGCTTTCAATATAGTAGGCGCCCTGAGCGAGACAACCGGTATAAATTTGTTCTATTTTCATGGTGTTGGATTTTTATATGTCAAAGTTGAGATGAATTGCAGGTTTTAAACGTGACATTGGTCACATCAATGGCCGCCGCCTGTTCCGGGGAAAACGAGTTCTTTTACCAGGATATACAGTCCCATGACCAGCACGAACCAGCCGAACCCTTTCTTCAGCCGGTCTGCCGGCACTTTTTTGCCGAGCTTATTGCCAAGAAAGATTCCCAGTACCGCCAGCGCGGTGACGATCACCAGCAGTTTCCAGTCCATCAGGTCTTTGCCCGGATCGCCGGTGAAACCGATCAGTGATTTGGCGGCAATGATCAGTAATGAAGTGCCTACAGCCTGTTTCATGGGCAGCTTGCTCAGCAGCACGAGCGCCGGAATGATCAGGAATCCGCCCCCGGCGCCAACGAGACCGGTGAGGGTGCCTACGATCGTTCCTTCCAGCAGTATCAGCGGGTAGTTGAATTTTTGCGGGGATGATACGGTTTCCTCATTTTCCGGTTTGTTGCGGATCATGGAGATGGAAGCAAAGACCATCAGCACGGCAAAAAGGACCATCATCAGGAGTGACCTGGTGACAACAAGTGATCCGATGCTGAAAAGCTCCTGCGGAATGGCCGGAACAACGAATGCTCTGGTGGCATAAACGGCGGCGATGGAAGGGATGCCGAATATCAGCGCTGTCTTCAGGTTTACCTCACCCAGTTTGTATTTGGGGAAAGTGCCTACCAGGCTGGTAGCGCCAACGATGAACAGGGAATAGGCAGTAGCGATCACCGGTTCCACATGAAAGAGATAGACCAGAACGGGAACGGTAAGGATAGAGCCGCCTCCGCCGATCAGTCCAAGTGAAACGCCTATAATCAGTGATGCAATATATCCTGCGATTTCCATGTGGTAAATGTTTACATGCAAATCTCAGTTATGGCGGCAAGCTTACCCGTGATATTTATCACGGTAATGGTTAATTCAGATCAATGATCTCGATATGAGAGCGGTGCAGCTTTACCATGCCTTTGTCAGACAGTTTTTTCATCAGGCGGGAGATCACCTCGCGGGAGGAGTTCAGCTCCTGCGCGATCTCCGTGAAGGCGAGGGGAATAATGTTGCTGTTGAGGCTTTTCTGATGCCTTTTCAGATAGAACACCAGGCGCTCATCCATATTTCGGAAAGCGATATGATCGATTGTGGTAAGCAGTTCTTCAAACCGGCTGCGGTAGGTTTCCAGCACAAAGTAGTACCAGGTTTTATAGCGGGTCATCCATTCATCCATGTACTGGAGTGGTATTTTGATGACTTCCGTATCCATCACCGCTTTTGCCATGATGCCGCTGGTTTCCTGCTTTGTGGCGCAGATCATGGACAGGGCGCAGGCATCGCCCGGGTTCAGGTAATACATGAAGAACTCGTTGCCTTCCTCATCCTCACGATACACTTTTACCAATCCTTTGGTGATAAGCATGGTGGAACGGATGTTCTGCCCTGTTTTAAGCAGGGGCTCACCTGCGGGCACGCTGATAAGGTCCGCTTTTTCTTCCAGCTCGCTGACGAGCCCTGTTTCGAATGCCGGGAAATGTGCTTTGATGTTCATGGTCAGATCAATTATGCAAGATAAGCTTAATGCTGGTGGTGTATCGTGACAAATGTCACGCCTGATCAGGGGAACAGCTGTGGCAATTGTATCAAAAAGACTATTGCCCGGGTAAAAGTTACGTGTTTTTCAGGGTTTCTGGCGGATTTTGACCAGGATGTCCTGATTCAGACGCTGTTGAATGCCCGGCCTGCGCTAAACTTTGACAGATCCCCCCAATACTGAATTTTAGCAATTCCACCTGTGTACACTTATGCAATGTTGCCTGCTGTGCTTTATTCATTATTGCCAAGGGCCAGCCTCACATTTTCTTGCAGCACCTGTATCAGACTTTCCATAAACCAACTGTTTTTCTTCTGCCAAATGTTATTACGAGGGGAGGGGTGCGGTAATGGAAGATAGTTTGGCAGATATTCGCTGTAATTTTTTACAGTTGCTGTTAATGTGCTTTTAGCCGCATTTTTTAAATAAAAATGCTGTGCATATTGCCCTATTAAAAGCGTGAGCCTAACTCTTTTCATCGAGGATAAAACCGGGTGATGCCACATTGCAGCACATTCCGGTCTTGGAGGCAGGTCGCCTGATTTTCCGGTGCCCGGAAAACAGAAACCCATAGGTACAAGGGCAAATAGTTTTTCATCGTAGAACATTTTTTTATCCACGCCCAGCCAGTCCCTTAAATTGTTTCCGCTTGCATCATCCCAGGGGATTCCGCTGTTTTGTACTTTCTGCCCGGGTGCTTGGCCTATAATAACAATTTTCGAAGCCGTGCTTGCCTGAATTATTGGCCTTGGGGCATTGGGTAAAAAATTCCGGCAAACAGTACAGTTCCTGATTTCTGAAAGCAATTTGTCCATTATAAAAACTGAATAGCACCTGAAGATATATGTAATCTTCCGGTGTTTTTACTAATACTGTTACAACCTTTTGTCCTTTACCGAAGCGTGAAGCAGCTCATACCGTCTGCTTTTTTTGAAATAGCTCCTGCAAACGCTTTCATTTTGGTCAGCATTTCGATTTGTCGTTTTACGGTCCCGTCAAAATCAGGGGGTTGGGCATTAGACGCAAAATACTTCTCAGTAGCCTCAACACTTTGGCCTTTTCTTACCATCCCGCTTTTAACGGGAAAAACTTCATGTAATAATGATTGTTCCATCATTTTATTGGTTTACATTTTTCGTCAATATTGGCAAGGCAAAAGTCGGGCAATTCAGAAGCGATAAAAATGAAGCAGATCAGGAAAAAAGGTTGATGTAGTTCAACTTTTCTTTCGGGCTCTCTTGTTTTTGATCCGGGATAAAAATTCTGTTGTCATTCCAAGGTAGGAAGCTAAAGCGTATTGAGGCACACGCTGAACGAAGTTGGGAAAGTTCAATAAAAAGTTCTCGTAGCGCGCTTCGGCAGCGTGTGTCAGATTAAACAGGATTCTTCGGTGTTCAAAGGCAAGTCCTTTTTCAGCCATTATTCTGAAGAAAGTCTCAAATTTATGGCTAGCTTTTTTTAGTTCTTGTTCTTTGCTGTATTCAATTTGCAGGATGGTACTGTCTTCCAGCGCAATAATAAAAAGGGTTGCAGGATGTTGGTATATGTAACTATTGAAATCCGATATCCACCAGTTTTCTATGGCAAATTGAAGGGTATGTTCCTGTCCGTCATTTGTTACGGTATAGGATCTGAAGGCCCCTTTCAGTACAAATGACCGGTGTTTGTTTATAAAATTGGGTTGAACAATGAATTGCCTTTTTTTTACTCTGACTTCTTCAAAGCCGGATACAAAATGTTGCGCTTCATCATCGCTCAGCGAAACGAAGTTTTGTACATAGTTTATTAATTGGTGTTTGCTCATTTACAGATTTGTACCGGTCAGCATTGCAGGTGATGCTCAAATATACGTATTTGCCGACTGGTATTCAGTTCCTGGCGAAAGCCGGCGTGCAACTGCCGGTGAGCATTTCCAGCCCCGCCCGGAGGAAAATGGGCAATGTTCTGGATGCTGCGATGAACGTGTAGGGGTTGCCGGAGCAGGATGCAGCTGTGTCGGCATATTTTTCACCGGACAACATTGTCTCAAAAAGATTAAATTTAATCCATGGATACCCGCAAAGATACCCATAAAACACCAAGCGGAAAGGCAACCGACCATCTTGCCAATGAACGCACCTTCCTGGCATGGATCAGAACAGCGATCGCCATTATGGCCTTCGGGTTTGTGGTGGTCAAGTTTTCGCTTTTTATCCGGCAGCTGGCCTATGCCTTTTCGGACAAGGCCATTCCGCTGCCGCAGCATAGCTACTCGGGGATCATCGGGGTGTTCCTGGTATCGCTGGGTGGGGTCATATCCTTATTGTCTTTCATGCGGTACAAGAAGATAGAGCGGAATCTGAATGAGGATGTGTTCTATCCTTCATCGCGACTGATCATCCTGCTGACGCTGTTCATCCTGCTCGGGGCGGTGCTGCTGGTATGGTATCTCTTGTGGAGCCTCTAGCCGCCGGCGTTATGTGAACAGGGTGAGCACGCCCGGCAGCATTTCGGCCTGTACGCTGGTGACTCTCCCCATGTATTCCCCGTCTATCTGGAATTCCATTTTCCGGGCGGTTTCGATCTTCACTTTCCGCGCGCGGATGATCTCTGTTTTTTCTGGATTGAATGGGCGGTGCCGGAACATCATTTTCAGGAGTTCCGTTACGGATAACCTTTTGACCAGCACCACTTCAAACACCCCGTCGCTCAGGTCGCCATCCGGATTGATGCAGGCGCCCGTGCCGTACATCCTGGCGTTAGCGAGTACGATCATGAATGCTTCGCGGTTCACCACTTCCGCCCCGTTGTCTATTTCCACGCGTATCAGTTGCCGGGAGTACAGTGTTTTCATGACTACGCGGGCGTAACCCAGTTTGCCGCGCATGCCGGACAATTCAAAATGTTTTACCAGCAGGGCGTTCAGCCCGATGTCGCTCAGGTGAATGGATAGTTCGCGGCCATTGATGCTGATGGCATCGATGCGGCGGGTATTGCCCGATGTGATGACTTCCAGCGCGGCGTTCCAGTCCTCCGGCAGGCCCAGGTCCTTTGCCATGCCGTTGGCGGAGCCGGCCGGCAATATTCCCAGCGGAATATCTGATCCCATGAGGTGTTCCGCCAGCATTTTCACCGTACCGTCACCCCCCACAGCCACCATGCCATATAATTTGCCTTCGCGGATATATGTCCGTAACTTCTTCTCATCCGTCTGCCGGTTGCCCAGTTCCATCAGTACCGGTTCAAATGCCGGCTTATCCCGGAAGAAAAGTTGGATCACTTCTTGCGGTGCAGTTTTTTTCCGTTGCCCGGAAGAAGGATTGATCACAAAAAGTATTAATTTCTTTTGATGTTCCATACAGATCATTCATCACAACGTAGCAAATTTGGAACCGTAAAACCGGGATGGCTGTCGAAATTAGGTCTCATGGCATATCCGACGGTGAAAGTGTATCACGGTTATGGCCGTGACGGGCAGTTGCAGGTCTTCGGGCATGTATTTTCGCTGGCTCCCCGTCCGCGGCGCACCTATAACAGGAATGTGCTGCGGAACATGTGGGCGCTCATCCGTTTGTTCGTGGTAAGGCCGAAGGCTGATGCGGCCGTTCATCTGGTATGGCAGGGAGAGCGCATTGATGCGGTAACGGCAAAGGACGGGTTCTTTCATTTCCAATGGGCGCCGCAGCAACCTACCGATGCCGGCTGGCATACCGTAACCGTTGCCCATACGGAGAAGGGGGAGATCCTGGCCGAGGGGGAGGGAAGCGTCTACATCCCCTACCGCACGCAATATGGCTGCATTTCCGATATTGACGATACTTTTCTCGTATCGCATTCATCCCGGCTGCTGAAGCGGCTGTACCTGCTTTTTACCCGTAACGCACGCACCCGCCGCCCTTTTGAAGGCGTTGCGCTGCACTATTCGCTGCTCGGTACGGCAGGCACTACCGAAGATGTGCCGAATCCTTTCTTTTATGTATCCAGCAGTGAATGGAACCTGTATAATTATATCCGCGAGTTCTCCCGTACCTATGGGCTGCCGGAAGGGGTGTACCTGCTGAGCCAGGTGAAACGCGTTACGCAATTGCTGGCAACGGGACAGGGGAAGCATGCCACGAAATTTACCCGTATCAGCCGGATACTGGAAAACTACCCTTCCACACGCTTTGTATTGCTTGGCGATGATACGCAGCAGGACCCTGCTATTTACCTGGCCATTGCCCGGCATTTCCCCGAGCGGGTATTATGCGTGTATCTCCGGCAGGTGCGCAAAACCCCGGCCGCCGGTGTGCAGGCGGTGGTGGCGGCCATCAGGGAACTGGGTGTGGAGTGCTGTTATTTCCGGCATAGTGAGGAAGCCATTGCGCATTCCAGGGAAACGGGGCTGATCGCCGGGTAGCGGAGACCTTCCGCACATCCGGATACGCCGCTCGTTTAAGTTGCAGCCGTCCTGTTCACACGATGCTCATGGAGCATATCTCCCGCGCGCCTCACAACGGGATATTCCCGTGTTTCTTCCGCGGCAGGTTCACCACTTTATTTTCCAGCATTTTATATCCTTTGATCAGCTTGCTGCGGGTTTCTTCGGGCGTAACCACTTCATCGATATATCCTTTCTCTGCTGCGAGGTAAGGATTGGCGAAGCGTTCTGTATAGTCTGCCACCAGCTCGTTCATTCTTGCAGCCGGATCGGGGGCATTGTCGATCTCTTTCTTGTAGATGATCTCCACGGCGCCTTTCGGTCCCATTACGGCAATTTCCGCCTGGGGGAAGGCAAAGTTGAGGTCAGCCCCGATGTGCTTGGAGTTCATTACGCAATACGCGCCGCCGTAAGCTTTGCGGGTGGTAACGGTGATCTTTGGCACGGTGGCTTCGCTGAGGGCAAAAAGGAGCTTTGCGCCGTTGGTGATGATGCCGTTCCATTCCTGGTCCGTACCGGGCAGGAACCCCGGCACATCTACCAGTACCAGCAGCGGGATGTTGAAGGCATCGCAGAAGCGGGTGAACCGGGCGCCTTTCACGGAAGCGTGAATATCCAGCACCCCGGCCAGCACGGCAGGCTGATTGGCCACGATGCCGATGCTCCTTCCGGCAATGCGGGCGAAGCCCACGATGATATTATCGGCAAAATCCTTATGCACTTCCAGGAAGCTGCCCGCATCCGTCAACTCCGCGATCACTTCCTTCATGTCGTACGGCTGGTTGGGATTCTCCGGGATGATATTATTGAGTACGGGACGTGTTTCATTCCCGGGTTCGTAAGGATATACCGGTGCGGTATCTTCGCAGTTCTGCGGCATGTAGGAGAGCAGCTGTTTGATATTCTGGATACAGGCTACTTCATTGCTGCAGGCGAAATGGGTAACGCCGCTTTTGGTGGCATGCGTCTGCGCACCGCCGAGGGCTTCGGAGGTCACTTCTTCATGGGTGACGGTTTTGACCACGTTGGGCCCGGTCACGAACATATACGAAGTGTTCTCCACCATGAGGATGAAGTCCGTAATAGCAGGAGAGTACACGGCACCACCGGCGCAGGGCCCCATGATGGCGGATATCTGGGGGATCACGCCGGAAGCGCGGGTATTGCGGTAGAAAATATCGGCATAACCGCCGAGGCTTACCACACCTTCCTGTATGCGCGCACCGCCGCTGTCGTTCAGGCCGATGACAGGTGCGCCGTTTTCCATCGCCAGGTCCATAATACGGCAGATCTTCTGCGCATGCGGCTCGGAAAGACTGCCGCCGTACACGGTGAAATCCTGGGAGAAAACATAGACGAGGCGTCCGTTGATGGTGCCGTAACCGGTGACCACACCGTCCCCCGGGAACTGTTCCTGCTCGGTGGTGAGGCCCTTGTTCCGGTTGTGAACGAACATGCCCAGTTCTTCAAAAGAACCGTCATCCAGCAAAAGCTGCAGCCTTTCGCGGGCGGTGAGTTTTCCTTTCTTGTGTTGGGAATCAATACGTGTCTGACCACCTCCCAGCTGGGCTTCGGCGATCTTTGAATGCAGTTCCTGGATCTTGCTCATACTTGTAAATGTACGGAATGCGGCAATAATCCATACCGGGCAGCGGGATTATCTGCCTTTACCTTCCGTAAGGCTTTGTGGAAATCAACGGTGGATGGCTACTTTGGGCAGTGTAATGGTGTCGCTGCTATTGCCGGCATTGTCCAGCACGAACACGCGGTATTGCATGGTGTCAGGATTGGGCACGAGGTCCGGATCACGGCCGTCCCGCAGGCGCATGAAGACGTTATCCGGCAGATCGCTCACATAAAGCGTCAGCTCCGCGTCCAGCTTGGTGCCTTTGTGGCTTTCCAGCTCGGGCATGCGCACCATATCGAACTTGGTATCGTCCCCGAAACGGATATCGTTCACATACAGGGCATCCTCGGTATCACCGTCCCCATCCTGCAACTGGAATTCGAAGGTGATCATCCTCATCTCGGCAGGCACATCTTCGGCGGAAACGGACTTGAAGGTCAGCTTCGGTTTGTTGCCTTCAACGTTGTCTTTCTTACACCCTGCAAAAGCGAACAATATGGCGGATAAAGCAATTATTTTCTTCATATAACAAACCTACATTAAATTGGCCAAAAGGCAAAGTACTGTTGATTAAACGCTCCCTTGCCGTTGATTGTTACATGACAGGTCGTAAATTTGCTCCCGATGAATGATTCTTTTGCAGCGCGGATATTGTCGGTAAAGGGCGATTTGCCGGAAAACCTTGTGCTGGAGCTGTTCCGCTTCCAGTATCTCACCAACGCCCTGTACCGGGCCTATGTGGATGCCCTGAAGGTGGACCCGGCTTCGGTGCAGTCGGTTTCCCGGATACCTTTTCTGCCTATCCAGTTCTTCAAGACCCATCGGGTGATCTGCGGTGAATTTGAGCCGGAAGCCGTTTTTGAGAGCAGCGGCACCACGGGCACGGTAAACAGCCGTCACCTCGTGAAGGATACGGCAATCTATACCCACAGCTTTATGGCCGCATTCCGCCTGTTTTACGGGGATGTGCGGGATTATGTGGTGTTGGGCCTGCTGCCTTCTTACCTGGAGCGCCAGTCCTCTTCCCTCGTCTATATGGTGCAGGAGATGATCCGCCGGAGCGGCCACCCGGAGAGCGGTTTTTACCTGTATGAGCATGAAAAGCTGGCTGCCACGCTGCAGGAGCTGGAGGCCCGCGGGCAAAAGGTACTGCTCATTGGTGTAACATTCGCGCTGCTGGACTTCGCAGAAAGCCATCCCCTGCAGTTGCGCCATACCGTTGTTATGGAAACCGGCGGCATGAAGGGCCGGCGCGAGGAATGGACACGCGCGGAACTGCATGCCTACCTCTCCGCCCGCCTGGGCGTACCCGCCATCCATGCGGAATACGGGATGACCGAACTGCTCAGCCAGGCCTATTCAAAAGCGCATGGCATATTTTACTGCCCGCCCTGGATGAAAGTGCTCCTGCGGGATGAAAATGACCCCTTCCAGCTGTACACCCGAAACGCTTCCGGCGTGATCAATATCATCGATATGGCCAATATCTATTCCTGTGCCTTCATTGCTACGGATGATATCGGCCGGATTCACGCCGATGGCGGTTTTGAAGTATTGGGACGGCTGGATAGCTCGGCGCTGCGCGGATGCAGCCTGATGATAAGCTAGTATGCGGAATTAAGATAATATGATTAACTTTCCGGTGGAATTCAATTCCATTACCTATGAAAAAACCAATACTCCTGCTGATCATCTTTTTAAACTGCCTGCCGGACGGGCATGCCCAGTTGCTGAAGAAGCTGATGAAGAAAAAGGATAAATCCGGAGATACGGAGATGATGGAAGAGACCATGCCCGTATCCCCGAACAGGAAAACCGAAGAGAACCCTACCCTGATCATCGGTGGTGACGACAAAGTAGCCATTGATTCCTCCTACGAGTTTGACTGGGCCGTGTACCAGGAAAGCGAGGCTTTCCAGGGCAGTCAGCGGGTGATAGACGGTGGCGAGGATATTGTGATCTATTACAGCAGCACCAGTCCGGCTTTCTGCATTCAGCTGTTCAGCAGAAGCACGGGAACACGGTATCATTTTTACGGCGATTTCGGGAAAGAATCCCAGCTCAGCCTGGCAGGTGTTGCCGGTATTGCGAGCGGGGACAAGGCCAGGCTGGAACTGGAAGGCATGGAACCGGTCTATCCCGGTGAGATCGGCTACCTCAGCCAACTTACCCGTACCGGCGCAAAGAAAGTCATTGCCGGTGTGGCCTGTGAGGAGTATGTGGCGCATAATCTCCGCAACGACCCGCGGGTAGTGAATACCAATCACGCGAAGGTAACGGCGTATGTGTGGATACCGATGGACCCGCATTCCGTTTTTCCAGGTTACAGCCTCATGCCGGAACATTTCAAGATGCAGATCGAAAGAATGCGTACCGAGGGATCTTACCCGCCGGTGGTAATGCCGCTGGAAATGTTCCTGGAATACGGGAACGGGGACAAGGTGTTCACCCATACCACGCACATCATTATCAACGAAAGAAGAAAAGTACAGTTGGCTGATATCAACAAATAGCGTACACCTGTAAACGTTATTGCTGTTTTAAATAATGTATTTTTTTTGCTGTATGCAGGAATGTTTCTATCTTTATCACGAACCGATAAGTTAACCTGATTATCTCCATTTGAGCACCGTTTAAGCAATTATTATTTATTGTCACGTACTGACGACGTGTACTGTAGCTGCCTTGGCTTGCACTGTATTATTGTTGCCGTACAATTTATCAATGAACTAAACCAGGATCGGGTATCAATCAATGATGCCGCTTACGGTACAGTAACCTCTTTTTTCTAAAAATCCATAACTATGAAAAAGCTTGCATTGTTACTATTGCTGGCGCTCCCGGGCATTTCCGCACTGGGACAATTAAAAGTGGGCTCCAACCCCAGTGTGATCAGCAAATCTTCCATCCTGGAACTGGAAAGCAACCGCCAGGGCCTTTTGCTGCCCCGTATTCCCGGCGCCAATATGGCCACGGACCCGCTGAATGCCGCACCGGACGGGATGATCATTTATGTGACCGATTCCGCCAGCCTGTTCATCAGAAAGAATAGTCTCTGGCAACGCATGTCGTCAGACAGCCTCAGCAGCACCCGCAACTGGAGCACTTTGGGCAATGCCGGACTGGATTCCGCCGTGAATTTCATGGGCACTACCGATGAACAGGCATTGATCTTCCGGACGAATAACGCGGAGCGGATGCGCCTGACCGCTGGCGGCAGCCTGCAGGTCACTTCCGGCACTATCGGCGACGGTACGGACCAGGTGCAGGTACTGGTGCTGGACCCTGCTACGGGCAATATCCTGCAGCGCACGATAGCGGAAGCCGCTTTTAATAATGTGATCTCATCCCTGAACGGATTGCGCGATTCCGCACAGACGTTTGCGATAGACAGCGCGGTTACCGTGGATGTGGAGATCAACTCCGCAGCGGGTGAGCACCGGTTCAACTTTCCCACACAAGATGGTAATGGCACAACTTCCCGTGGCCTGCTGTCGTATGCCGACTGGCAACGTTTCGATTCATCTGCAAGGGCGCAGATATTGAATACCGCTTTTTCGCTGGATGCCAGTCCCACCGGCCTGAGTATCACAACAGATTCTCTCGTGCTGCATGCCGCGGATGAAAGCAATCCCGGTGCGGTATCCACTATCGGGCAGACCTTCGCCGGGGCGAAGACGTTCCGGGATTCCGTAGGCGTGGGCCTGTCCGCCGGTACGGCCGCCAATTCCACCTTCCAGGTGAACGGCTCCATATCTTCCAATATTACCACCATCACCAGCAGCCAGGCAGTAACAGTAGATGACAATACCATACTGGCCAATACTACTTCCGGCGCCATTACCGTAACCCTGCCATCACCCACCAATATCGCGGGACGTATTTATACGATCAAGAAGATCGGTACCGGCGGGATCGATAATGAACTGACCATTGCGCCTACCGGCGGAACGATAGACGGCAACACCAATTACATCATTTATAATGACTGGACGTTCGTAACGATCCAGACCGATGGCTTCAACTGGTTCGTGATAAAAAAATAAGCATGAAGAGAACACGCTGGCTGCGCCGGTTCGTGCTTGCACATGCTTTGTTGCTATGCTGCGGCATAGCCGGGGCGCAGTTGAAACTGGGATTGAATCCTGCCGTGATCAACAAATCTTCTATACTGGAACTGGAAAGTGACCGGCAGGGGCTTTGGCTGCCGCGCATTTCCGATACTACCCTCACTACATTATCCACGGCGCCGGATGGCATGATCATCTATTTCACTTCGGATAACAGCCTGCGGTTGCGGAAAGGCGGATACTGGATCAGGCTGACCGATGCGGTGAATTTCTGGCAGGATGCCGGGGCCGCGGGAGGTGACCTGACGGGAACTTATCCTTCGCCTTCGATTGCAGCCGGAGCGGTGACGTATGGGAAGATGCAGGCGGTGTCTGCTACTGCGCGGTTACTCGGGCGATATAGCGCAGGTAGCGGCACGGTGCAGGAGATCTCGCTGGGAGACGGGTTGACGTTGAACAGTTCTACGGGAGAATTGAGCGCGGCAACGGGGTGGTTGCTGGGAGGGAATGGTGTTCCTTCCGTGCAGCAGTTGGGGACGAAAAGCAATTATGATCTGCCTGTTATCACGAATAATTTTGAGCGGATGCGGATATTATCCAATGGATTGGTGGGGATCAATACGCCATCGCCTACTTCGCAGCTGCATGTGAGAACGGGGTCTGCGGGGGCTTCCGGGTTGCGGCTGGAGAATTTGACGACAACTAATCTGGTGACAGTTGGGGCTTCAACGATTGGTGTAGATGCAAATGGGAATGTTGTGAAAGCGGGGCCGGAGTATTATAGCGGGACTGGGGCTTCGGCTTCGGTGGGGACGGTGACGAAAGTATGGATTGCTGAGGTGGCGAACAATGGAACAGGTACACAGACTATTGATATCCCCGCAAATGTAGGATTTACCAATATACTCAACATTCAGGTTACCGCAAATGCCAAGGGAACAGTGGATGCCACCAATGCACCAATTGTAACTGTTGCGAATAATAGCTTGAATAGTGTCACGATCAGGGTAATGGAGAGTAAATACACGCTTCTCCTTATCAGCGTTCTTGGAGTTGAAGGCCTCGAACCCCACACCAATACCTCCACCCGCATCTACATCCGCGTAGAAGGCAACTAAACCATGCACCACCCACGCAACATATTACTCCTGCTCACGCTGATCACCATCAGCCACTGTTGCCTCGCGCAGTCCGGCGTTTTCATCCCGCCGAACAGCGACATCATGGTATTTAAAAAGGATACTGTATCCATCTTCGGTGATATGCAGAACGCCGGCCGCCTCGGCTCCATGAAAGGCGCCATGATCTATTTCTACGGGCAACACTGGCGGAATGAACAAAACGCCCTCATTCCCGATGAATACTATTACAACGATACCCTTCATCCGGATGGCGGCACATTTAATTTTTCATCTCACAATGGCCCGCAATTCCTGTTCGGCGGCTACAATGCCGGAACAAAAAGCGGCGCCAGCTTTCCGCGGCTGCAGCTGGCCAACCCTGACGGCCTTTACCTGGAAGACCTCACTGATACCAAAGTCCGCTACCTCCTGCAATTCGACAGCGGCCATGTGTTCCTGAACGGCTGGAACCTGGTAGTAGGGCACGGCTCCCCGGGCAATATCGGCGGCTACAGCCATCATCGTTTTGTGGTTACCGGAACGGCCCAGGGCGGCGGTTATCTTTTCCGGGAGCAACTGACCAGCGCGGAAGGGGATGTCGCTTTTCCCGTAGGCACAGCGCCGGGCAGTTATTCCCCGCTGACCATCCGGCGCAACGAAACAGCGCCTGCCGATTTTCATGCGCGGGTGTTTGACAGTGTGTACACCTCCGCTATTTCAGGCCCCGCCCTCATACCGGACAAAGTGCTCAAAACCTGGAACATCGGCAGCCGGCATCCGGAAGGCAGCGTATTCATCCGGCTGCAGCATGAACGCCAGGCGGAAGACACGCTTTTTTCCTATCACCGGGACAGCAGCTATGTATCCCGTTTCCAACCAACCGGGTGGGACACCCTCCCCCCCGGAGGCATCACCACTCCCGGCACCATCACCACCGGCGCGCCGCAACCGCAGTCCTATCTCAATACCCGCAGGTTCCCTGACGGCACAGGCAGCAACCTGTACCTCTCCAAATCCGCTGTACCATTCCCGGGCGAATCCCCATCGCTGGTAGACCTGCTTTTCTTCGCCTACCGCAGGGATATCCGCTGGGTACAAACCTACTGGTACACCCGCCGGGAAGTAAATGTGCAGCACTTCGAACTGCAGCGGCGGCGGGAGCTGGAAGACACTTTTTATACGGTGCAGACCGTACTGCCCACCGCTACCGGTGGCAACAGCATTTTCGCCCAGTACTACGATGCGGAGGACGACAATTTTCATGATAACTGGACCTACTATCGCGTAAAAACACTTACACGCGATGGCCGCATCTTTTATTCGGAGGTCAAAAAAGTACCCTGGTTCTACCGCATCTCCGTGTACCCCAATCCCAATGCCGGTATATTCCGCGTAGACCTTTTCGGGGTGGACAAGATCATCAGAATGGAAATGTATGATATAGCGGGCCGTCTGAAGAAGACGCAGTTGCTTAGCAGCCAGAGCAATCTCATCAACTGCAACATGGCTTCCGGCACCTATGTGCTGGTGTTCTACGATACGGCGAATAACGACCAGCGGATCGGCGCGCAGCAGATCATTATCCTGAAATAGCACAGAATTATGTAAATTGGTGGAAAATCATCAACTTACATCTGTCACAAAATTTAAACACTGATCTATGCAACGTTTAGGAGCCTTATTTTTAATCGGCGGGGCAGCCGCGCTCATGTCATTCGTCAATCCTTTCGCCAACCATAAACCACTGGCCGTTTACAAGGTAGATAACGGACAAAGTACGCTGAACTGGAAAGCCAAAAAGATGACCGGCGAACATACCGGCACCATCTCTGTTTCGGAAGGAACGCTGGAACTGGATAATAACATCCTCAAAGGCGGCACTTTTACCCTGGATACCCGCACCATCACGGTAACAGATATCACCAATCCGGATATGAACAAACGGCTGGTAGGCCATCTGAAGAATGATGATTTCTTTTCGGTGGACAAACATCCTTCGGCCAGCTTTGTGATCACCAGTGCAACGCCCAAAGGCAACGGCGCATACGATGTTACCGGCAAACTGACCATTAAAAACATCACCAATAACATCTCGTTCCCCGCTACCGTTGCCGTTGCCGGCGGCAAAGCTACCGCAAAGGCGAAGATCACGGTAGACCGTACCAAATTCGATATCAAATACCGCTCGGGCAATTTCTTCGAGAACCTTGGGGACAAGACCATTTATGACGATTTTGAACTGGATGTAACCCTGGTGGCAAATGCGCAATAGGCGTTGCAGCCAGCATATTTACAGGAGCCGGAGCGATCCGGCTTTTTTTGTTGCTTGTCTCCCGGAACTGAACTGTCCGTCAACATCCTGAAACAAAACCATGAACCGCTAAAATCGTATTTTGCAGGTAATCCATTATAACCTCTATGTTCCTTTTTAATATCCAGATCAACCTGGTGATCTTTGTAATCGTATTACTGGAGATCATTATTTTCAGTCATCAGTTGCTTTCATACCTGGCCCGTCCGCATGAAAAGGAGCGGCTATACCATATTATTCTCGTAGGCTTGCTGATACTGTATAACCTGGCGGAAAACCTTGTGGAAATGCCGGATGACAACATTCCGTTGCCAACTATGCTGCAGGTGATCATCAACCAGGGCTTCGGTTACCTGGTAACGGCGTATATGCCGTTTTACTGTGTCAAGACCATGAAGTTCAACCGGCTGAACTTCCACCGCCGGTACGGTTTTCTGCTGATCCTCGTTCCTGCCGTCGTTTGTTACGGCGTGTACTATCCTTTAACGCAGGATCTACAGGGCACGCTGGAGTATGTATATATCACTACCGGGTCGTATGCCATAGTGGCGCTGGTAGCATCGGCACGGGCCATACACCTGCAATACCGCGAAGACAGGAATACAACCGCTTTCCGGGAAAGGTACTGGATATTCGCCGCCCTCGTCTTCTGGTGCTCGTCCCCCCTGATCGGGGTATTCATGAACCAGCCCAACTGGATCGTAGGTGTTTTCAACAACATCGTTTTCCTGCTTCTGAATATTGTGTTGATGCGGCAGACCGTCAGGAAATCCAGAGCAGAATACCGGTTGCTGCAGGAATCCAATGTTTCACTGGCGCAGCGCGTAAAGGAAAAAACGGCTCAGCTGGAACGGTCCAACGAACAGCGCACAAACGCGTTTGTGAACCTGGTGCATGAAACCAAAACGCCCATCACCCTGATGAACAACTATCTCGAAGAATATCTTCAGAAGCATGGGTGTAATGAAGATCTGCTGGTGGTTAAAAGGAATCTTGACAAGCTGAACACTGATATCAGCAATCTGTTTGACCTGGAACGGCACCATAAAGGGCTGGGCATCTACAATTATGTGCAGGTCGTCAATTTCAGCCGGATACTGGAAGATAACCTGGTATTGTACAGGAGCTATTGTCTTAAAATGCAGCTTTCGCTTGAGGAGCTGATCACGGAAGAGCTGTACGTAAAAGCAGACCCGGAGGCCATCAGCCGGGTGATCAACAATCTCGTGGAAAATGCTATCAAGTACACGGAGAGCGGCGGGAGAATCAGCGTAGTACTGGAAGCGGATGACGAAGGGCGGATACGTTTTTCTGTAGACGATACCGGTATAGGCATACCGCCGGACCAGCACGGGAAGGTGTTCGAGCCATATTACCAGATCAATGCCCAAAAGCGGAACTTGCAGGGGATGGGGCTTGGCTTGCCGATCGTGAAGAAGATCGTGGACGGGCTGAAGGGCGATGTTATTATCGACAGCAATCCGCAAAGGCGGCAGGGGACGCGTTTGACCGTGCTGCTCAACAGGTATGTGCCTGCGGCGGATGAGGTGATTGATACCGGCTACAAGGTGCAACGTTATTCCGGGCTGGAAACGGAAGGCTTCGATCTGCCGGATACCCCTTATGACGAGCGGAAACAGACCATTATGCTGGTAGAGGATAATAATGCCATGCTGCGCTACCTTTTCCAGAAACTGAGCCAGCGCTATAATGTTTGCGTGGCGCTCAATGGAAATGAAGCCCTCCGTAAGCTCAAAACCTATCCCGTGCTGCCGGACCTGATCATTTCCGATGTGATGATGGACAAGGTGGACGGCTTCAGGTTTGCCCGGATCATTTCAGAGAACCCTGATTATAACCATATCCCTTTCATTTTTGTATCGGCAAAGCTTTCGGGTAAGGACCGCGCCCTTGGCCTGAGGCTGGGAGCGCTCGATTACATCCAGAAGCCTTTCCGTACGGAAGAGCTGATCCAGAA
This sequence comes from Chitinophaga sp. XS-30, assembly GCF_008086345.1. Lineage (NCBI taxonomy): Bacteria > Pseudomonadati > Bacteroidota > Chitinophagia > Chitinophagales > Chitinophagaceae > Chitinophaga > Chitinophaga sp. XS-30. The sequence goes on from NZ_CP043006.1 coordinate 2,792,106, forward strand.
GATCAATTCCGTGCTGGAAAATGCCGCCCGGCAGAAAAGATCGCTGCTGAACAATACCATCAAGGCGCTGAAAATGATGAATAACGCGCAGGAACCCTCGGGAGAGAAGGGAAAAGAAGAAGAGACAAATAGGTTTGAGCAGAATTGCGCCGCCTGTCAGTTGACTACCCGGGAGATGGACATTGCGCGGCTGATCTGTGAAGGGCATCCCTACAAACTGATCGGGGACAGGCTCTTCATTTCCGAGAGAACGGTTAAAAAACATGCGCAGAACATCTTCGAAAAAGCAGGCGTCTCCAACAAAGTACAGCTGATCAACAAGCTGCAGGCCTGATCGCTTCAGCATAATATTTCCTCAAAACATTGCCCATAAAGACCGCTACTCCCTTGGGCGTAGGGAAAATACGGTGAATGCCTTATTGTATTTTCTCAATAAATGGTGAAGATTTGCCATGCCTGTTTAATTTAGCATGATTACCACAACTACAATCATACGTTACCCATATTCTCCACCTTGCCGGAACGTGGAAGAGATCACTGTGCGAAAAAGCAGAAGGTACGGGAGGACCGTCTGCTGGAGTTCCGGCGGGAGGAGATAAATGCTTGCCATATCCTTCCTGTAAAGCCCTTCCGCCGTTAGCCGGAGGCGGTATCCATTGTTTCACTTATATACTGGTTACAGAAAGGGCATCCCAACGGGTGCCTTTTCTGATATAACGCTCCGGCTGCGTATATTTAGGCATAATTTCACCCCTATGTTCAGACATAAAGGAAAAAGCCGCACGATCGTCCATAACCTGAAGCTTGCATCATTATTGTCTTTTGTGGCAGGCATCGTGAATGTGGCCGGTTTTCTGGCGGTGAACAGGCTTACGACAAATGTCACCGGGCATTTTGCTTTTTTTGCAGACGGGGTGATCGAGCAGCAGTATGCGGTGGCGGCTGTTTACCTGTTTTTTATGCTTTCTTTTCTTGCAGGGGCGTTCACATCCAACTTTGTGATGGAGCTGGTAGCCACCAGGAACCTGAAATACATCTATGCGATTCCTGTGTTCATGGAGGCCGGGATACTGACCTTTATGGCTTTTGCCGGGCCGGGTACCTTGCTGTTCCATGCGGATGCCGTTGCCGGTGCGCTGCTTTTTTCGATGGGGCTTCAGAATGCGCTGGTGACGAGTGTTTCCAATGCCGTTGTGCGTACAACGCATTTGACGGGGTTGTTTACGGACCTGGGGATAGAGCTTTCCCAGCTGTTCTTCTACCGGAAAAAGGAGCAACGGAAGAAATTGCGCGCTTCCATTTCCCTGCGTGGGGCCATCATTGGCAGTTTCTTTACAGGGTCGCTGGCCGGCGGTTTCGGCTTTTTCCGCTGGGGCATACATATCCTTTTGCTGGCCGCTGCGTGCCTGCTGGCCGGCCTCATGTACGATACATTGAAGTTCAGAGTGGTATTGCTCCGCCGCCGTTATTTACACCATTCCTAACTATCCATGAATTCCCAGGCGCTCTGCCAGGCATTACCCGCTTCCGCGTAATCCAGGAAACCGGCATAGAACGGAAATTGAGAAAGCGTGGCGCTGTCCCCGATGACCACCAGCTTTTTCCTCGCGCGGGTCATGGCCACATTCATCCTGCGGATATCTGACAGGAAACCGATCTTGTTTTCCGTGTTGCTGCGCGTCATGCTGATGTACACAATATCCCGTTCCTGCCCCTGAAAACTGTCTATCGTATTGACACTGATCTTGTCGCCATACCGCGAAAGCTCCGGGAAATGCTGCAATTGCTCTTTCAGCAGCTCTATTTGCCGGCGGTAAGGGGAGATCACGGCGATGGAGGGGAAGTTCTTTTCTGTGTAATGTGTGCCGAGTGTGCTGACAAATTGTGCCAGGTGCCGGAACAGGAAAGCGGCTTCTTCCGGGTTGCTGGTGCTGGTGCCCTCCGTTTTTTCATCGAACCCGCAACCGGCCGTATCGATGAATGCCAGTGGCCGGTCTTCATTGAAAAGCAGGTGCCCGGCTACGGACGTATGGGCTTTGAGCCGGTCCTGGTAAAATATCCCGGAGGAATAACGCATGATCATTTCATGCATGCGGTATTGTTCTTCGAGCAGTGTCACCGCTTCCCGATGCAGGGCAGTGCATTTTTCCAGCAGGGTGGTGCTGAGCCCTTTCCGGGCCGCTTCGCCGGATTTGATGGTGGGGGAAAGCTGGCAGTGATCTCCCGCGAGGATGACCTTCTCCGCTTTGAGGATGGGTATCCAGCAGGCCGGTTCCAGGGCCTGTCCCGCCTCGTCGATCACCACGGTATGGTACCGGAGGTGCCGCACGGTATAATGATTGGCGCCTACCAGTGTGGCCGTGATCACCTGGGCTTTGCTGAAGAGATCATCCATGATATATTGCTCCGTTTTCTCCACGGATTTCATGATGTCACGGGCGGCATCGAAAAGGGCTTTGCGTTGTTCACGCTCGGCCTTGCCGAAATTACGCTTGTATTTGTGCGCCATATTCCGGAATTCGTTGGCCTGTTTTTTCAGGCGGCTGATCTCCTTCATGCTGGCATGTTCCCCTATTTTACTGTCCAGCGTAAGGGACATGAGGCGGTCGGAAACCTTGGCGGGGTTCCCTACGCGCAGTACGTTCAGCCCTTCTTCCGAGAGCTTTTCACTGAGGAGGTCCACCGCGGTATTGCTGGGTGCGGATACCAGTATCTGTTTGCCGTCCTGTTTGATCAATGCTTTGATGGCCTGTACGAGCGTAGTGGTTTTGCCGGTGCCGGGAGGGCCGTGCACAATGGCCAGCTCATTGGCCGCCAGTATTTTGTCCACTGCGGAGCGTTGCGAGGAGTTCAGTGAGGGGGCCGGGAAAGCAGGGATGTCCGTTTGAAAGGTGGGCGCTTTTTCCCCGGTCAGTATCTTTACCAGCCTGCCTCCGGGTGTATTGTCCTCCAGCTTGGCGGCGAGCTTCAGGGCCTGCTGCATTTCATCATAGCTGTTGTCATCGAACAACAGGTCGATGCCCAGCTTGCCATCATTGGCCCATTCGGGCAGCTCATCCGTGCGCAGGGCTAATTTGAGGCGGTTGCCGCTTTGCCAGGAAATGGTGCCTTCCACATGATGATGTTTGGCATCGTGGTTGGAGAAAAGCATGGCGGAAACGCCGAAGCGCAGCTGATGCGGGATATCCTGGTGGGTAGTGCGCTCTATTTCCACGATCAGGTAGTCCCCGCGCCCCATTTCCGTGCCACGGATCGCTACGGGATACCAGGAGAGCCCGTTTGTCCTCCGCTGGGATACGGATGTGGTTGCTGTCAGTTCCTGGTACGATCTCCGGTCTTCTTCCCGCTCGGTCTTCAATAACCCGAGCAGCCTTTCAAAATAATCCATGCGCAAAGGTAACAAGCTTATTCCTCTTGCAACACAGATAAAATGTTCCCGGCCGGATCTTCGAACCAGGCAATTTTAGGGCCTTCGCCGCCGCGTGCGATCCCTTTTTCATCCGTTTTGATATCCCCTTCATACTGCAGGAAGGTAATGCCCCGGTTGCGCAGTTCATCTACCGCTGCATCGATATTATCCACCGGAAAATTAAGCACAGTAAAAGTGGCGGGCTGATGATCGGGTTTCGGATAGATTATCACCTGCCCGCCTGTAGCCAGCTTTACCGTAAGGAAATAGGATTCGTCCACTTCCAGGCCCAGTACCTGCCGGTAGAAATCCGCTGTTTGCCGGAGATCGTTGGTGGAAAAACTGCTGAATGCTTTGGCGTTTTTGAACATAACGGTACGTTTTTATCAAAGTTATGCTCAATTAGCGGGCCGGAACGGGGGGATATGGGGCAATATGCAGGCTGGATTGTGCCAGATGTTTATGGCAGTTATTGGGAATTTCAGGAAAGCCGTAGTATTTTAAGCGCTTAAATCACCGGTTATGGAAAGACGAACGGCGCTCAAAAACCTGTTTATTATCGGCGGAGCAGCAGCTTTATTCCCGGGCTGCCTGCTGCAGGATAAAAAGCAGGGCGTAAAGCTCAGCCACCTCGATGTCAGTGCAGATCTGCAGGAGCTGCTGGCGGAAGTAACAGAAACGATCATCCCGGAAACCGATACCCCGGGCGGCAGATCCCTCGGCCTGCATCTTTTCGCGCTCAAAATAGTGGATGAATGTTACCAAAAGGATGCACAGCAGTCCTTCGTAAAAGGACTGAAAGCGCTTGACGGCTATGCAAAGGAGAAAACAGGCACATCGTTCGCCAAAGCGGACAGCCAACAGCGGACGGAGCTGCTGGCGGGGGTTAAAAAGGGATCTGCGGATAAAGACCTCGCTTACTTCGTTGCGGAGATCCGGCAGCTGACCATTGAAGGATACCGGTCTTCCGAATATGTGATGACGAAATTGCTGCCCTATCAGCTGGTGCCGGGGCATTTTTACGGATGTGTGGAGGTGGGTCACAAAAACAAATGAAATAACGATGGAAAATAATTTTGATGCAATAGTTATAGGGTCCGGCATCAGTGGCGGATGGGCGGCCAAAGAGCTGACCGGAAAAGGGTTGAAAACGTTGATGGTGGAAAGAGGCCGGGATGTAAAACATCTGAAGGATTATCCCACCACCAATCTGCAGCCCTGGGAGCTGGAACACCGCGGGAGGGTTACTGCCGAAATAAAAGCGGAGAACCCGGTTGTTTCCCGTTGTTATGCTTTTAAAGAAGATGCGCAGCATTTTTTTGTGAAAGACAAGGAACATCCTTATCTCAGCGAAAAGCCGTTTGACTGGATACGCGGTTACCAGGTGGGCGGCAAATCCCTGCTCTGGGCCAGGCAAACGCAGCGCTGGAGCGATTTTGATTTTGAAGGCCCGGCAAGGGACGGCTTTGCGGTAGACTGGCCTATCCGGTACAAGGATATCGCGCCCTGGTACAGCTACGTGGAAAAGTTCGCGGGCATTTCCGGCAATCGCGATGGCATTCCGCAACTGCCTGATGGAGAGTTTCTGCCGCCGATGGAAATGACCTGCATCGAGAACCATTTCCGGGAAAAATTGTCGGCAGACTATAAAGACCGGCAACTCATCATCGGGCGTTGCGCGCATATCACCCGTGCAGAGCCGATCCATAAGGAACAGGGAAGGGTGAATTGCCAGCATCGCGACCTGTGCCGGCGCGGTTGTCCGTTCGGTGGATATTTCAGCAGCAATTCCTCTACCATTCCCTGGGCGGAAAAGACCGGCAACCTCACCATGCTCACAGATTCCGTGGTGCATTCCATTATATACGACGAGAAAAAAGGCCGCGCTACCGGCGTGAATGTGGTAGATGCCAAAACAAAGCAGATGACTCCCTATTACGCCAGGGTGATCTTTGTGAACGCCGCGGCGATCAATACCAATCTTTTGCTGCTGAACTCCGTTTCCAGCCGTTTCCCGCAGGGACTGGGCAATGATAACGGGCTGATGGGCAAATACGTGGCTTTCCATAATTACCGCGGCAGGGTGTCCGCCGAATTTGACGGTCTGCAGGAATATACCACGGACGGCAGAAGGCCCAACTCCACCTACATGCCGCGTTTCCGCAACGTACACCGGCAGGAAACGGATTTTTTACGGGGATATGCGGTGGGCATCAGCGGCCACCGTTCCGGCATCGGCGCGCAGGGATGGGGCGAAAGCCTGAAGGAGCAACTGCTGCATCCGAAAGAAGGCATCTGGCGGATCGGAGGGCATATGATGGGAGAAACCATTCCCAAGGCATCCAATTTCGTTAGCCTGGATAAAGAACGGAAAGACGAATGGGGCATGCCGCTGATCAATTTCTCCATCGATTATGATGATAATGATGAAAAGATGCTGGAAGACTTCTTCGGGCAGATGAAGGAGATGTTTTCGAAGGCCGGGTTTACCAATATCCGGACAACGGATTCGAAACAGGCGCCGGGGCTGGACATTCACGAGATGGGCGGCGTGCGCATGGGGAACGATCCCCGCACTTCGCTGCTGAACAAATGGAACCAGCTGCACGCCTGCAAAAACGTATTTGTAACAGACGGCGCCTGTATGACCTCTACCGGCACACAGAACCCGTCCCTCACCTATATGGCGTTAACAGCAAGGGCATGCGACCATGCGGTGAGCGAACTGAAGAAAGGGGAACTTTAAACACCTGCGGGTCATTTTGATGGTCCCGCGGGCTTTTTTTCAGGCGCTTTCAACATTCAGCCTGTTTTTTTCTTACTTTTATTGTACCCGGGAAAATAACCAGAATCAACGGAGAAGGCAACCGTCCATTCGGATATGCACAACCATCCACATAGTGAAAAAGAACTGCTGAGCCAGATTGCCATGGGTAACCAGGATGCATACCTGGTACTCTTCGAGCAATATTGGGATACCGTGTTTTCCGCAGCCCTGTTGCTGACGAAATCGCCTGAGCTGGCGGAAGACATCGCGCAGGATGTGTTTACCATGATCTGGGAAAAACGGGCGCAGCTGCCGGCCGTGGAAAAGCTGGAATCCTTTCTTTTTATCACCGCCCGGAATATGATCTACAGCCGTCTGCGCAAACTCGCCTCGCAGGAAACCTACCGGCAATACATCAGGGCTTATTTCAGTGAAACTGCCGTTACCGGCGCGGATGAACAGACGGAATTACGGGAACTGGAACGAATGATCCAGCGCGCCATTCTCCGCCTGCCCTCACAACAGCAGAAAGCTTTCCGCCTCAGCCGTTTCGAAGGGATGCGGCATGAAGAGATCGCTGCTACCATGGGTGTTTCCAGGATCACCATCAAAAGTTATATCGTACAGGCGCTGGCTACCCTGAGAAAGGCGCTGGCGAACTATCCTTCCTCTGCCGTTACGGCGCTCTTTTTTCTGCAACGTTTTTTTTAAGCGGTCCGCTGGCTGATGGCAGCGCCCGGTAAGTGCTGTTTCTGCCTGGCGAATGCCCCCTGATACTGTTTCTTCCCAGGGAATGCCCCTGATGCTATTCTTCCCGGAGAGCGTCCCTGATGCGATCAGGAATCCAGCGCCGGGAACGACGGATTGGGACGATGCGCTTCCTGCATCAGTTTCCGCATTTTTTCCACAATATCCGGATGTTGCTCCGCCAGGTTGTTTTGCTCTCCCGGATCGGTATCCAGCCGGTACAGCTCCACAGGTCCGTCAGGATTTTTACGCACATCCAGCTGCACGGCCTTCCAATCGCCCATCCTTACCGCACGCCTGCCGCCTTTTTCATGAAATTCCCAATAGAGGTACGCATGTTGCTGCTGGCTGCCCTTGCCGGTGATGGCCGGTAAAAAGGAAATGCCATCCGTTTGCGCCGGTGTTTCCAGGCCGGCCAGTTCTGCCAATGTGGGCATCAGGTCCCAGAAGGCCCCGGCATGGGTGGAGATGGCGCCGGCTTTGACCTTCCCGGGCCAGCTGACGATCATAGGGGTGCGGATGCCGCCTTCATAAACATCCCGTTTTACACCGCGGAAGGGGCCGCTGCTCTGGAAAAATTCCGGTTCGTTGCCGCCTTCCTCATGGGGACCGTTATCGCTGGCGAATATTACAACGGTATTGCTGTCCAGCCCCAGTTCCCGCAGCCGGTTCAGCACCTGGCCGGCATAAACGTCCAGCCGGGTGACCATGGCCGCATATGCCGCATGAGGATATGCCTGCGGAGCATAGCCTTTGCCATTCCATTTCGCAGGCACGGACTTCGGCTGTTCCTGGAATATCCGTTTGTAGTTTTCGAAAGTGCTGTCGTCTGCCGGCAGCTGAAGTGCCGCGTGGGGCAGGGTATAGGGCAGGAAGAGGAAAAAAGGCCCGTCCCTGTGCGCATCGAGGAATGCCAGCGCGTGGTCTTGTATCTCCTGCGCCGCATATACGGAAAAGCTGTCCGTTGTATTCGGCAGGTCTATACGCCGGTCGTTATGCCAGAGATGGTCCGGAAAGAAGTTGTGCGACTGGCGCTGGCAGTTATAGCCGAAAAACTCGTCGAAGCCCCGCTTTACCGGATCCCCTTCAGAGCCGACGGGCCCCAGTCCCCATTTGCCGAACGCCCCGGTGGCATACCCGGCATTTTGCAGCAGGGTGGCAATGGTAGTTACGCTGTCCGGCAAAGGCCACTGACCTTCCGGATCTATTTCCCGGTTCCCGCGGATGGGCGTGTGGCCGGTATGCTGCCCGGTCATCAGGGACGAACGGGAGGGAGCACAGACGGTGCTGCCGGCATAGAAATGCGTCAGGCGCATGCCGCGGCCCGCCAGGCTGTCCAGATGCGGCGTACGGATCTTTTGCTGCCCGAAGCAGCCGAGGTCCCCATACCCCAGGTCATCCGCGAGGATGAATACGATATTCGGTTTTGCAGGAGCTGTTTTCTTTTCCTGCTGCGCTGCACAGGAGATTACTGACAGGCAGCATAATACAAGGCATGACCGGTAAATTCTTCTCATGATAATCTGATCTGTGTTCGAAATATAAGAAGGGTACATGGGTTTTCCTGCACTCTCCTGTAAAAAATCAGGAAATCGGCTTCGATGGCCTGATCCGGCCGGGTCGAAGATATTTTGCCGCCGAATGATCTGTATGTTAAATTTTTTTTGAAAGAAACACCTCCCTTTTACGCCATTAAACGTCTTTAATCACGGGATACCCTAATTTTTACTTTTATGATGGATGACAAAGCGCTTGCTGCACTGATCAATAAATACCTGGCGGAAGACCTTAGCCGGGAGGAGGCGGAGTCTCTGCTGGACTCCCTTTCCGGAGGGCAGGCGCAGGAGCAATGGGAGGCATCCCTGACCACGCTGCTGCAGAACAGGGCTGCCCACGGCCTGTCTGACCCTGCACGGATGCGGGCGGCATTTCATGCCATCATGGAGAACAACCGGGCAAAAGAAGCACGTATATATAGAAAGTGGTGGAGGGCCGCCGCAGCCGCGCTGGTGATAGGGCTGGCCACGGGAGCTGCCTTCCTGTTGTATGACCGGCAGGAGAAAATGCCGCTGATTGCAGAAGATCCGAAGCCGCTGCACCATGTAGTACCGGGTGGCAACAAGGCCATGCTCACATTGGCCGATGGCAGCCAGATCACGCTGGATAGCGCCGGCAATGGCGCCATCGCCAGCCAGGGCAACATGCAGGTGATCAAGCTGAACAACGGGCAGCTGGCCTATAATGCACTGAATGGCGCCAAAGACGCCCGGCTGACCAGTTATAATACCCTGTCCACCCCGCGCGGAGGGCAGTTCCAGATCATCCTGCCGGATGGTACGAAGGTCTGGCTGAACGCCGCATCATCACTCCGGTATCCCACCTCCTTTGCGGGAAAGGACAGGAAGGTGCAGCTGACCGGCGAAGCCTATTTTGAAGTAGCCAAAATGAACGGCATGCCGTTTTCCGTTGGCGTGAAAGATATGGAAGTACAGGTGCTTGGCACACATTTCAACGTGATGGCTTACCACGACGAAGCCTCCATCCGCACAACCCTGCTGGAGGGAGCCGTGCGGATCAGTCATCACGCGCAGCTGACAGACCTGCACCCCGGTCAGCAGGCCAGGCTCCAGGCCTCCGGCGAAATGCGGGTGCTCGATGATGTGGATGTGGAAGAAACCGTAGCCTGGAAGAACGGGTATTTCCAGTTCAACCGGGAATCCATCGCCGGCGTGATGCGGCAGATATCCCGGTGGTACGATGCCGATATCGCTTATGAAGGGAAGCTGCCTGAAAGGGAATTTGGCGGCAAGATCGCGCGGAACAGCAGCATCGATGATGTACTGAAGATACTCGAGCTGAGCAATGTGCATTTCCGGGTGGAAGGGAAAAAGATCGTTGTGATGCCGTAAAATACTGACCAGAACAATATACTGACCGACTGATAACTAATTACCAAACCTAAACAAGTACGTTATGAAAAGTAGATACGTTATGAAAATACATTAACCACGAACCGGTTATCAGCCCAAAAAAAAGCCGGAAATGATGCGAACATTTCCGGCGGGATCGTTGGGCCATGTAAATCGTTCCACGACTACACTCCACAACCTGGTATTACACATGCCAGGCGGGATTTTATTACCCTAACAAACCAAATTTATGATTTTTAGTTCTATTTGTACGCGGTTATATCCAAAACGGCGACTGATTGCAAAAATGCTGCTTGTTATGAAACTTTCTGCCATCATCTTGTTATCAGCATGTCTACAGGTAAGTGCAAAAGGCTATTCCCAGCGCGTTACCCTGTCAGAAAGGAATGCATCGCTTGAAAAAGTGTTCCGGTACATCGAGAAACAAACGGGGTATGTGTTCTTCTTTGACCAGCAGTTGCTGGACCAGGCAAAGAAAGTGACCGTTACGCTCAAACGCTCCTCCCTGGAGCATGCGCTGGAGGCCGCATTATCCGATCAGCCTTTTTCCTATACCATCGTTGGAAAAAATATTGTGATCCGGAAGAAAGAACGTTCCGCTGTTGCTCCCTGGATCATTGACCAGCCTGCTTCGCCGCCGGTAGAGGTCAGGGGGAAAGTAATGGACCAGGATGGTACAGCCTTGCCCGGTGCTTCTGTGGCGGTCAAAGGTACCACTACCGGTACGGTAACGGATGTCAACGGTTTCTTCAAGCTGGATGTGCCGGCAGGCACTGTGCTCGTGATTTCCTATATCGGCCAGAAATCGCAGGAGATCACGGTAAAGGATGAGCAGGAAGTGCTGAATATCGTGATGGAGCCGCAGGCCAGCAGCCGGGAGGAAATTGTGGTGATCGGCTACGGTACCGCAAAGAAAAGCGATCTCACCGGCGCCATCTCCCAGGTGAAATCAAAGGAAATCACCGCTTTCCCCACCACCAACGTGATGCAGGCGCTGAACGGCAGGGCCGCAGGTGTACGTGTTATGCAGAATAACGGTGCGCCGGGCGGCAGCATCAGCGTGCGTATCCGCGGTACGAACTCCATCCTTGGCGGAAATGAGCCATTATATGTGATCGATGGTTTTCCATACAACGGTAATCCCACTTTCCTGCAGAATTCAGACATCGAATCCATCGACATCCTGAAAGATGCGTCCTCCATTGCCATCTATGGTTCCAGAGGCGCGAACGGCGTGGTGATCATCACCACAAAAAGCGGCAGGAAGCAGGACCGTACCGTTGTGGATTTTGAATCCGGTTATACCGTGCAGACCGTTTCCAGGAAAATGAAACTGATGAATGCCCGCCAATATGCGGAGCTTTATAACGAACAGGCTGCCAATGACGGGCTGGCGCCTTATTTTACCCAGCAGGAGATCGATAGCCTGGGCATGAACAAGGGAACGGACTGGCAGGACCTGGTGATGCGGAATGCGCCGATGTTCGTGACCAATGTTACCGTGAACGGCGGCTCCGAGAAAACAAAGTTCTCTGTCGGCGGTTCCGCTTTTCTGCAGGAGGGTATCATCCGTAACAGCGACTACAAACGTTACAACCTGAGAGGCAGCATAGAGCATGATATCAGCAAGGTATTCAGCGTGTCCTATAACGCCATCCTCACCCGGTTGAACAGCCAGCGCCAGAACTCCGGCCTCGGCAACCGCGGCAGCGACCTGATCTCCGCCATGCTGATGGCGCCGGCATCACTCTCGCCCTATATGCCGGACGGTTCTTACCGCCGGCTGACGACTGCCTATCCCTTTATTTCCAATGCGATCATCAATCCGCTGATACCCATATACGAGATATCGGACAAGATCAAGTCCGACCGGGTGTTCTCCACCGCAGCGCTTACCATCAAGCCGTTCAAAGATCTGTCTATCCGCATTTCCGGCGGTATCGACAATGTGAATGACCGCACGGACTATTATGCCAACATCGAGCCGTCCACCAATTCGGTGGGTTCCGCTTCCGTAGGCACCATGCAGTACACCAGCCTGCTTAACGAGAATGTGGCCACTTATAACAAGACGATCAATAAACATACGTTCAACGCAACGGCAGGGTTTACCTACCAGCAGGGCATGACCACCAGGCTGGGTGGTTCTGGCAGCGGATTTCTCAGCGATATCACGAATACCGGCAGCCTTGGCAGTGCGGATATCAAAGGCATTCCCTCTTCCGGTTATGTAAAGGACATCATCGTGTCCTACCTCGGCCGTTTGAACTATACGTATGATGATAAATACCTGCTGACGGTGAGCTTCCGCCGTGACGGCACCTCCCGTTATTCCACCAATAATAAATGGAGCAATTTCCCTTCCGCGGCAATCGCCTGGAGAGTGTCCAACGAACCTTTCCTGAAAGGCTCGAAAACATTGTCCGACCTGAAGATCCGTGCCAGCTACGGCGCTACGGGCAGCAATGCCGTATCACCCTATGCTACGCTGAACCAGCTCAGCCCCGGCGGCACTATTTTCGGTGATGCCCTGTACACCACTTACGCACCAAGCACCACACTGCCCGGCGACCTGAAATGGGAAACCACTTACCAGGCGGACCTGGGTATTGACGCGGGTTTCCTGAACAACAGGCTCAGGGTAACGATGGATTATTACGACAAACGTACCCGGAACCTCCTGAACAGCGTGCAGCTGCCCGCTTCCATGGGATACCGCACCACCCTGCAGAACGTGGGAGAGATCAGGAACAGCGGTTTTGAACTGGGCGTGGACGCCAACGTGATGCAGGGCGATGTGACCTGGATGCTCGGGGGTAATATCGCTTTCAATCGCAACAAAGTACTGAAACTGTATAATGGACAGGATATTTTCGGCGCTGCCGTGTACACCGGTTCCCTGAACGATTATGTGAACCTGCTGCGTGAAGGCCAGCCGCTCGGCATTTTCTATGGTTATGTGGAAACCGGATATACGGATAACGGTAACCTGATGTATGAGGATATTAACAAGGACGGCTCCATCAGCGCGGCGGACAAGACCTATATCGGCGATCCCAACCCGGATTTCATCTACGGCCTCAACTCCATCACTTCCTGGAAGGGATTCGAGCTGACCGTATTCATCCAGGGATCGTACGGGAATGATATCTTCAACCTGAACAAGGCGTCTACACTGGACCTCGGGATGGGCCTCAACCAGCCGGAGGATCTATATCACAACCACTGGACGCCGGAGAATACCAATGCAAAATATCCCCGCATCACCCGGACGCTTTCCGGGAACATGTCCACCCGCTTTGTAGAAGACGGTTCCTACCTGCGGTTCAAGAATATACAGTTGGCGTATAACCTGCCAACAGACAATATGAATATGAAATGGTTCAAAAGCGCCCAGTTATATGTGAGCGGCCAGAACCTGATCACCCTCACCAAATATTCCTGGTACGATCCGGAAGTAAATGCGTACGGCGGTTCCAATTCCATCAGGCAGGGGATTGACTACACCACCTATCCTACTTACAAATCCGTGACCGTGGGGATCAGATGCGGCTTTTGATTCTTCTCTTTATGATTGATCTTATTGTATGAAGCCGGCAACGGCTCCATCTGATCCGTAAAAATTAAAATATTAACAGATGAAATATATCCTTTCAATTATATCTGCATTGTTCCTTTTCTCCTCCTGTACAAAGATGCTGGAGGAAGAACCGCAGTCCATTGCGGAGGAACTGTTTTACAATACGCCTGCGGAAGTGGAAACCGGGCTGAATGCCATTTATACTCCGGTGCGCGGCTCCGGGAATTTCGGTGCGTTGTACGAATGCCAGCTGGAGATCTATGCCGAGTACCTCTATGGCCGGGGAAGCCATGCTCCGCTGAACGACTACAAAGGGCTTGACAATACGAATATCACCAGGATAGCCGGAATGTGGTCGACCTTTTACGAAGCGATCCGTAACGCCAATATCATCATCAGGCGCGCCCCGGAAGCTACAGCACTTACCGAAGCGCAGATCAGCAGATACGTAGGCGAAGCCAGGTTCCTGCGTGCCCTGTGGTATTTTCACCTGGTGCGTAACTGGGGTGGCGTACCCATCCGCGATATAGATAATATGGACGCTATTGATGTACCGAGAAGCTCCGAAGCGGACGTGTACAACGTCATTGTGGAGGACCTGCTGTATGCGGAAGCAAACCTGCCGGATGCGCCGAGACTTATCGGCACGCCTTCCCTCTGGTCTGCCAAAACGGTGCTGGCGGATGTGTATATGAACCTGCATCAGTACGACAAAGCACGCGACAAGGCATTGGAGGTGATCAATTCCAATAAATTCTCGCTCGTGAATGTTGCTGTTGCGGATGATTTTGACAAGTTGTTCGGCCCGGAGATCGTTACTTCCACGGAAGAGATATTTTACCTGAAGTATTCCCGGACCCCCTCCGGCCAGGGCTTCTCCTACCCGCAATACACGCACTACCCCGGGGCAGGATATTATCCTCCCGGCGGGTATTATACCTTCTACAGCGATACGGAAGAGAACCTGTTCATCAAGAACTGGGACAAGAACGACCTGCGTTATGCCTTCAACTGGTATGGGCAGACCTTCGGCCTCGGGCCCAACACTATCCTGAACAAAAAGTTCAGCGACCGCGTGACCACTACGGCGGGCGGCAATGACTTTCCCATGTACCGCTACGCGGATGTGCTGCTGTTCTATGCGGAAAGCGTGGCGCAGGCAGGTACTGTTCCTACGCTGGATGCGATGGAAAAGCTGAACATGGTACACAGAAGGGCATACGGCAAGAACCCCACCGTGGCGGACCCTACGGTGGATTTCAACCTGGCGGATTATGCCGGCAAACAGGCTTTTATAGACCTGGTCGTGAAGGAGAGAGGGTATGAGAACTGTGCGGAAGCCAAACGCTGGCACGATCTGAAGCGTCTGGGCATTGCGAAAGAGGCCGTACAGGCGTCAAAAGGTGTTGTCATGGAAGATAAACATCTGCTCTGGCCTATCCCCACGATAGAGCTTAACTATAACAAAGCCATTGATCCGGTAGCGGACCAGAATCCGGGCTACTGAGCGTAACCATTATTTCAGAAACCAAGGGAAAGCCCTGCAGATGATTGCTGCAGGGCTTTCCCATATCAGGGAGGGCTGTGTCGCCGGTCCCAGTGGCTATGACTACGGAGCCGTAGCCTGAATGACGGAAAACAGGTTGCCCTGAAGGGATACTGGTCCTTTTGGAGACGGGCGCGTTTTGCTTATATATGTGTTAAGGGAACCGAAGCATTCAATTCTCCGCTTTAAGGCTTTTTACGGGGTTCATCAACGCAGCCCTGACGCTCTGAAAACTTACTGTCAGTAATGTGATCAGCAGCATGCCCAGGCCTGTAGCCGCCGGTATCCACCAGGGGATACCGGAGCGGTAAGCATAGTTCTGCAGCCAGTTTTGCATGAAATAGCAGGCCACCGGCAGCGCGATCAACAAGGAAATGAAAACCAGCGTAACAAAGTCTTTCGACAACATTTTCCAGAGATTGAATACTGATGCGCCCATCACTTTCCGGATGCCGATCTCTTTGGTGCGGCGTTCCGCCATAAAGGAAGCCATTCCGAAAAGGCCGAGGCAGCTGATGAAAATGGCCAGGATGGCAAAGAAACTCGCCAGTTTGCCGATGCGTTCTTCATTGGCGAATTTTTCGGCATATCCTGTATCCACAAACTGGTATTCAAATGGTTGGTCCGGGCTGTACTTTTTAAATACGCTTTCAATTTTCCCGATGGCCGCTGCCGTGCCCGATGAGGGATTGATCCGGATATTGATGATGTCCGGATTGTAGCCGATGTGATATATCGATGGCCGTACCGGCTGATAGGGCGATTCCACGATCATGTTCTGTATCACGCCAATGACGGTAAATGGCTTGTCGCCCCAGCGGATCGTTGTGCCTATAGGCTTTTCCAGCCCCATGAATGCTACGGCGGCTTCGTTGATGATGAGCGCGGAAGAATCCGAGGCAAACACTGTGGAAAAATCCCTGCCTTCCCGGAATTGCCAGCCCATGGTTTTGCCATAGGTATGCGTTACCCCGGTGGTGGGGATATCCACTGCCATCCCGGGATCTTTACCTGGCCATGAAATGTCCCCGTATGTGCTCCAGACAGATGTCGGCGGCGCACTGGACCCCGCCATTCCGGCAATGGCGCCTGTGCTTTTCAGCTCTTCGCTGACGATGTTTAGCCGGGAAGGAATATCCGGCGTGTTCATTTCCAGGTATATCAGCCCATCGCGGTTGTAACCTGAAGGGCGCTCCCTGGCAAATTGTATCTGGCGGAAAACAATGATGGTGCCGGTAATGAGGGTGACAGATACCGAAAACTGCATCACCACCAGTATTTTCCTCGGCAGCGATGCATAGCGGCCCGCCTGGAATGTGCCTTTCAATACTTTTACCGGCTGAAAAGAAGAGAGATAAAAAGCGGGATAACTTCCGGCGATCAATCCTGTCAGCAGGCTTATACCAATGCTGATGAGCCAGAATACAGGATTCATCCAGAGAATGGACATCTTTTTATCGGCCACGCTGTTAAAGAACGGGAGCGCCAGTTGCACCAGCAACAGCGAGCATAGCAATCCGAATACGACCACCAGCAAAGATTCACTGAAAAACTGGCCCACCAGCTGCGTGCGGAGAGAACCAATAGCCTTGCGGATGCCCACTTCCCTGGCGCGCTTCTCGGAACGGGCGGTGCTCAGGTTCATGAAATTGATGCAGGCCAGCAACAATACAAATATCCCGATAACAGCGAACAGCCACACGAACCGGATGCGACCACCGGTATTGATCCCGTTGCTGAACGATTCTTGCAGGTGCCATTTGTTCATGGGATGAAGGAATATCTCGGCGCTGTATCTCCGCTCATCTTCACGAACATTATCGTGTTTTACCTTGCTGATCTTTGCGGATACTTTATCCATATCTGCATGATCTGCCAGTTGCACATAAACAAGGAAGGCATTGCTTCCCCAGGGGTTTTCCATGTTTTTTACCCAGCCGAGACTGTTGATGTAGGTTTCCCAGGGAACGAGGAATTCAACGTTGCCAAATGCGGAATTATGGGGAAGATTTTTGTAAACGCCCCTCACAATGTAGTTTTCCTGCTGATTGACCTGCATGCTTTTGCCCATCGGGTCTTCATCGCCAAAATAAGCAGCTGCAGCGGATTCGGACAGCAGGATGGAGGAAGGGTCTTTCAGTGCGGAATGCGTCCCCTTCAACATGTTGAGGTCCAACAACGCGGGGCCGTCAGGCTCCATGTATTTGCCGATCTTCTTCAGTTGCTTGTCACCATGCGACAATATTTTGTAAAAATCCCAGGACGACATGACCACATGTTTGAAATCGCTGCCGTAGTTGTTGCGAAGCGTTTCTCCCATGGGGTAGGGCATAGTTTGCCATGTACCGGTTTTCCCGTTGAAATCCTGGTGTTGCATCACCTGGGCGATGCGGCTGTAATTCCTGTTGTATTTGTCGAAGGATAGTTCATCCCATACCCAAAGCCCGATCAGCATGGCCACTGCCATACCCGTGGCCAATCCGGCGATGTTGATAAAGGAATATCCTTTGTTCTTTACAAGATTTCGCCAGGCGATCCTGAAATAGCTTTTGAACATAGCGGTCAGTGTTGTGCAGACTCTTCCCGTGAAAAGTATGCCAACTGATAACGCTGCTGATTTTCAGTTTTTTATACAGGCGCGATTTGATAAAATGTCCGGTTTTGTTACACCAGCCGTCCGGTTCCGTTCATTTTACTGCACATACACTTCATCGCAGCACAGGGAGGGCTGTTTGTTGGCCGGAGCGCCCCGCCAGGCGGGAACAGCGGGGAGGCAGGCGCCGGTTACCCGGATGTAACGCGCCTGCGTCAGCGGAAAACTGAAACGGAAAGGATCGATCCGTACCGCGTAATCTTCTTCAGCGGACTGTGTGGGTTGCTGTTGCGCGACCGTGGTAAAGGTTATCCCGTCAGCAGATGTTTCAATGACGATCTTTGCCGGGTTGAAGATATAGTGCCGCGGATCATGCAGGAAATTCATCATCACTTTGCCGACCGGTTTGCTTACCCCCAGGTCGATCGTCGCTACAAGATCTTTTCCGTACATGAACAGCCAGTTGGTGCTGAAATCTTTCGTGCCTTCCAGCCCGTCTGTAAGGGTCTGCTCTTTTTTGGCGGGATATTCCGGCGCATAGGGGTGCAGCAGGGTCACCCGGGCGCGGAAGGCCAGGCTGGCAACCCATTTTCTGGCAAAGAGCGTTTCCCATTCTTTCAGATAATCATCAGGGCTCCCGCCGCCTTCCGACAGCTCCCGTACACCGGCCTGTTTACATTGCGCCACGAATTTCCTGACGCGTTCCGGCCATTCGGGATTTACCGTGTATTCATTCCCGTTAGCAGCCGGTACAAGGTAGCCGTTCTTTTCTGTTCCAAAGAAGAGGGATTGCTGCAATACAGTATATTCAAGCGGCAGCCGGGCATTGTACACCCGGTTGTTCTGCACAGCCTGTTCCGCTTTGTCCAGCAACACGGCATACTGGTCTATAGCGGCAGGGGAGAGATAGTCCGTATGATGCGCAACCGGATTGCCGTAGATGTCCAGCCGGCTTTTGGTGCGTTGCATGGTAGCCGCCAATGCCTTTGTGTATTGCTGAATGAATGGCCCCGCCTTGCCGTAGTATCCGCGAAAGAAATCCGTTTCCAGTTCTCCCGTTGGAATGGCCGGGTCCCAGAGCAGTTTGGCCTGCAGGTAACTTTTGTATTCCGCCATATCACCGTAGGTATCTCCGCTGCCCTGCAGGAATATGCCTTTCACCTTTCCCGCCAGGAAGCGGAGATTAGGCTGCTGCAACCCGTAGTCCGGGAATGGTGCGAGATAATTGGTGAATTGTGTGGTGTAATCCCAGAGAAAGATGTTGTTGGTAACAGCGCTCCAGCCTTCCAGGTTTTTCCGGAAGCCTGCCGCCGATGGTATGGTTTCAAGCGCTTCCTGCCGTTCCGCATCAATGCTGCTGAGCATGATGTACACGTTGGGGGCGGGTTTCGTTTTAAGCGGCGGCCGGCTGGTGTAGAGATAGGCCAGGGTGGTGAACTGCTGCTCGGGGAATTTTTCGGCAATGCGGTTCACAAAACGGATCAGCGATCCCTGCGGCCCGCCTTCTTCCGCATCTGTTTTGCTGCAAAGGTCACAGGTGCAGAAACCGCCTCCGTCCTCCGCGCCAACAGACCAGTACAGCGCATCCGGATTTTCTGCCATGGCCTCCCGGAAGTAGGCTGTGGCAATATTGAATACGGCTTCATTGCTCAGGCATAATTGCGAAGCCTGCCGCCTGCCGTTGACCAGCGCATAATATTCCGGGTGTGTGGAAAAATAGGTTTTCGGCGGCACCAGTTTGAAGAAGGAATGCCCCCATAGGCCCCAGAGATCTTCAAAGCGATGCAGCTTGTGCCATTCCAGGTACTCATTATCAAAAGCAGAAGGGTAATAGGTTTCCCGGTAGATGAAGGCCGGAGCCTGCATATCCTTCAATTGAGCCGGAATACGGATGTTGCTGCTGACGGGAACGGTAGCCGGAACGTTCGCATATTTGCGGCATCCCAGGTACGTTTCCAGGAAAGTGTACACCCCGTACACCACGCCCTTTCCACTACCGCCGCTGATGTAGAGGTCCTGCGCATCGGAAGCGATCAGGAAGCCCTCATTCTTTATTTTACCGGTATTGAACTGCGCAATGTTGCCGGTATTGCCGATGAAAATAGCTGGTTGCTTTTCGTAAGCATTCTCTTTAATGACCGGCAGGGTGGCCTTTGATATCTGTTTGATGTACTGTTGCAGGACTGTTGCCGCGCGTGTTTCGTTCTTCGTGGCATCCGCCGGCAATACGATCACGTATGATGATTTGCCGCCGCTCACCAGCGCAATTTCAGCCGCTTTCGGAGAACAGGCGGAAACAGAGAGGAGCGTTATGAACAAGGATATTACCGTCATCATTCTGGGCATGAAATGAAAAATTAGAATTTGCGTTGAACGGAAAGGAATATATCGTACTGGTTCTGGAATTCCGTATCACTGACCTTCTGATTGATCCAGGTGCCGAATATTCCCAGGGTGGTCCGGTATTTCAATGTTTTCTGATAACCGGCGCCTACGCTGCGGGTAAGCAATCCTGCCAGTTTCGGGAATTGTATCAGCCGGCTTCTGTCATCCGGGGAAGTGCCGAGTCCCGCGGTGAATGCAATGTAATCCTGCTGCCGGTTCATATAATGGCGCAATGTAAAATTGAAGGATGTATAGAAATCCGGGTCGTCGCTGATAAAATACGCGCGGAGGTTCACATAGAAATCCCGGAACGTTTTCGCGATGGAGGTCACGCCGGAGATCGCCTGGCTGCTGTCGGCGTCCAGGTAGCGAACGCCCAGCTCCCCTTCGATATCGTGCGGAAAAGTTTTAAAGATCGAATAGGCGAGGCGGATGCGAGGGAATACGATCTCGTTGGAATAGCTGGCGAGGGCGTAGGAATACAGGCTTTTGCTGTGGGTGTAATACAGTTCGGCTTCTCCCATCAGCCCTGTGCCCTGCCGTCTTCCCGCATAGTTGAGCTTCGCGGCATAGGAGCCGCGTTTGAAGAAACGGCGGTATTCTATAGTGGCGATATTATATGGATTATCGCTGTAGTCGTAGCTGGTATGCAGGTAGTACAGGCCAAACTGGTTTTTCAGGGTCTTGCTGCGGAGGAAGTCCGCATACTCCGTGTTCGCGGCAGAAGGACTGAGCTTTACCAGTGAATCTGCGGCGAGTGTGGCGGCGGCATAATCTTTCCGGCTTTCCAGGATGGCTGCGCGCCGCTGCAGGAAGGCGGGGTTTGCCGGATAAAGCCTTGCTCCGAGGTCCGCATATATCAGCGCACTGTCGTAGGCCTGCTTAACGCTGAGAATGTTGATGGATTGCAGCAGTGCGAGGGAATCCCTGTGGTTGATGGCGAGTACCTGCCGGAAAGCAGCGAGTGCGCTGTCCGGTTCATTATTCCGCTGGTGCGCGGCTCCGGCAGCCAGCAGGGCTTCCGTCCAGGCGTTCCGGTATCTGGCCGTGAAGGGGTAACGCTGCATCAGTTCACTGGCGATCGCGGCTGCTTCGTCGTGGCGCTGGAGGGTGGACAGGAGGCCGGATTTTTTCAGCAGCAGCTCCTTATCGTCCGGGTAGTATTGCAGCGCCTGATCTGCATACAGCAATGCGGTATCCGGTTGTTGCACGGCGCTTTCCAGGTTGATGAGATAGTTGAGCGCATCGGGATTGTCCGGCTGAACGGCCAGCACCTGTCTGAACCAGGGGCGGGCGAGATCATATTCTTCCGCCTGCATCAGTATTCTCCCTGCTGTCAGGCGCAGTTCCGCCAGGCCGGATGCATATCTTTCGTCCGCGGGATACCGGCTGAGCAGGTCCGCCGCAATCTCTCCGGCTTCGTCATATCTGCCGAGGTCTGCCAGCAGGCTTGATTTCTTCAGCAGGAAGCGGGCATTGCCGGGGTAAACGGAAAGCGCTTTGTTCAATGTGGCGAGCGCTTTTGCGGAATCCCGCTGGAGCATGTACGTGTTGATGGTCATGTCCAGCGCTGTGGAATCGGCCGGGTCAGTTTGCAGGGCGTGTTCAAATTCCGCCAGGGCGAGGTCGTACTGCTGCTGTGCCAGGTAATACCTCCCACTGGCTACTTTGAGCGAGGTGAAGCGGTTCCTGAGATCTGCGGAACCCGGATTGAGCCGGCGTAATCTTTCCGCAACGAGCGCAGCTTCGGTGAATTTGCGGTCGCTTTCCAGCACATCCATTTTCAGGCCGAGCAGACGCTCGTCATCCGGATGCAGGCGCAACCCCCGGTTGATCCATGCCAGGGCTTCCCGGTAGGCGCCGCGGGCCATGCTCAGCCCGATGATCTTGTTCAGTGCTTCGCGGTTGCCGGGTTCTTTTTCGAGTATGCTTTCATACAGCAGGAAGGGGTCCTGACCACTGTAATATGCTGCGGCTTCCATGCGCAGCGGTGTTTCCAGTGAACGGGCCCGGGCATCGCCGGGATAGCGTTTCAGGATCTGCTGCAATTGATCCAGCGCTTCCGTGTACTGGTGCATTTCCTGCAGAATGCCCAGCCTGCGCATCATCAGGTCATATGAACCGGGATTGCCGGTCAGCAGGGTATTGATCTGCTCCAGCGCCCGCGGATAGTTGCCGCTACGGATATACATGCCCGTTATGGCGTCCTTTGCTTCCGCATTGTCCGGTGTTACACTCAATGCGCTTTCGTAGCTGGACCGGGCAAGGTTGTAGTTGCCGCGCTGCAGAAAGTGTTGGCCGGCAAGCAGGTAGTGCCCGGTGACGGCCTTTTGCACCGTCGTATCTTCCCGGAACCTGTCTGTCAGTTCCGTTGCAAAGCTGCTGCCGCGATAGAATTTTTCGGCGGCATCCAGTACGCCCAGTTTTTTCAGCATCAGTTCCCTGTCGCCTGGAAAGTTGTACAGTGCGTCATCCACAAAACATTCCGCTTCATCGTATTTCCTTTCCGCCATTTCAATGTTGATAGCATAGAGGTAAGCATCCCGGTATTTGGGTGCTTTGGTGATCACCGCTTTAATGTGTATCCTGGCCAGGTCGGTTTGCTGCGTCAGCATGTACAGCCGGCCGAGCAGCAACTGCTGGTCCGTAAAGTCCGGCTGTATGGCCAGCGCTTCTTTGGAGAGCTGGATGGCTTTGGCATATTGCTGCGCCTTTGTGGCGGCAACGGCCTCCGCGTAGATCGCTTCAGCGTCCTTTTTCTTTTTCCCGAAGAGCTGTGCCTTCGCTCCGGAAGAGCAAAGCACAGCTGCCAATAACAAATATTTGAATACACGCAACATTGCAGATATTTTGGTCATGGTACCGGGATGAGCCACCCCGGTGCCGGATATTTTTTTATGCCGTAACTGTTTTTTTCTGACCGAATCCCTGGCGCTGCATATTCCCCCAGGAATGCTTCTTCCCTATAATGAAGAAATAATATCCTCTCAGGGCAAAGAACACGATCAGCGGATGATATATAAAAGGTTCAATGAAAGCCATCAGCCCCAGGCCGATCACTTCCCGCCATGTTTTGTAATAACGGTACGTCATCTGGTCCCACCACAGCGCGAGGGTAGTGATCATGATGGCGTAGAGGTACACGAATACCAGTAATATGAATGCATAGTGCCAGTTGATCTGGGCGGTGATGATCAGGTAGATGTAATAGAGAATGCCGGTGAATTCGATGATCGGGGCCAGGAACTCGAAGAACAGGCTATAGGGCAAAACGATCAGCCCCAGTTTTTTGTAGCGGGGGTTGAAGATCAGTTTGCGGTGCATGGTGATGATCTCTGCAAGGCCCCTTCCCCAGCGGGTACGCTGGCGGCTGAATACTTTCATGTTGGGCGGCCCTTCCGTCCAGCACTGGGAAGTGGGAATATAACGGATGGCATATTTCAGCTTGTTGTCCAGCATATACGAGCACATGCGGGTAACGATGTCCATATCCTCCGCGAAGGATTTGCTGTCATACCCTCCGGCCTTGATGGCAATTTCCTTGTCGAACAGCCCGAGGCCGCCGGATACATTGGGTACGGCATTGATGATGCTCCAGCCCATTTTGCCGAGTACGTAAGCCCGGATATACTCCATTTCCTGGAAGCGGGGCAGGAGTTGCCGGGGTGGTCTTACCCGGGTGATCACTCCCTCATCGATGTCGCAGGAATTGGCCAGCCGCAGGGTAGCACCGCTGGCGATCACCCGCACATTGTCTTCCACTACATGTACATAACCACATTCAGGGCAGGGTTCGCCTACTTCCCTGATCTTGTTATGCTCTTCGTCCATGAAAGGTTTGATCATGCGGAGCAAGGTATCTTTTTCAATGATGGAATCCACATCTGTACAAAGGAAGTAATCATAAGTGGCGGCGTTAATGCCGGCATTGGAAGCGTCTGCCTTGCTTTTGCCGTTTACCTTGTCGATCACCACCAGCTTGTCATACGCTGTATTGACGGACTTGAATATCCGTTTGACAGGTTGTGATTTGATACGTTCATTGTAGGCAAAGTCCACTTCCTGCAGCGAAAATTCATTGATGAGTTTTTCCAGGGTATCGTCCGTACTGCCATCGTTGATGATGATCACTTCAAACTTGGGATAGTTCAGGGTGAGGAGCGACCGTACATTCGAGATAATGGTCACGCCTTCGTTAAAGGCCGGTGCAATGATGGAAATGCCCGGCGCCAGCGGGGAATGCAGCATTTTGGTGTAATCCACATAGCTGTTCTTGCGCTGGTAACGCATGATGCCGCGCAGCGAAAGCATGGCGAGCATGGCGTACATGAACAGCATGGTGCATCCGTACACGAAAATAAATCCCTCGTAAAAATTCTTGAACAGTTCCACTATTATGATAATGTTTTTTTTATTTATACAAACGCTCAGTTCACTACCGTTTTTTTTGCCGGGGCTGCCTGCTGGAACCCTCTCCGCTGCATATTCCCCCAGGTCCCTTTCTTTCCCGTCAGGAAGTTATAGTATCCCCGCAGCGCGTAGATGACGATCAGCGGATGATACAGGAAGAACTCCATGAAAGGGGTAAGGCAGAGATAGGCCACTTCCCGCCATGTTTTATAGTATCCGAAGGTGAGCTGGTCCCACAGTATGGCGATAGTGGTGATCATGACCGAATAGGTGTACACGAAAACCAGCAGCAATATGGCCGTGGGTCCGTTGATGAGGCCCAGGCAGAGCATGATGATATAATAGATGATGCCGGTAAGCTCCACAATGGGCGCCAGCAGTTCAAAAAAGAAATTGTAGGGGATGATGATCATGCCCATCCGGCCGTATCTGGGATTGAGGAACATGCTGAAGTGGGCATACATCAGCTGTGCGAGGCCTCTTGCCCAGCGGGTGCGCTGGCGGTTGAAGATTTTGAGGGATTCGGGCGCTTCCGTCCAGCAGAGCGTTTTTGGAATATAGCGGATGGAATAGTTGATCTTGTTATCATGCGCGAAGCGGCACATCCGCGTCATCAGCTCCATATCTTCCCCGAAAGAAGAATGATCGTATCCTCCGCAGCGGATCGCTATTTCCTTGTCGAACAGGCCAAGGCCGCCGGATACGTTGGGGACGCAGTTGATGAGGCTCCAGCCCATCTTCCCCAGTACGAAGGCACGGATATACTCTACTTCCTGGAAACGGGGCAGCAGTTGTTTCGGCGGCCGCATGCGCGTCATCACCCCTTCATCGAACTCCGATGAATTGGCGATACGCAATGTGGCCCCAACGGCAATGACCCTTTTCTTTCCTTCCTGCATCACCGGTTTGATCAGTTCCAGTATCGTGTTCTTGTCCAGGATGCAATCCACATCGGTGCAAACGAAATGATCATACGCGGCGGCGTTGATCCCGGCATTAACGGCATCGGCCTTGCTTTTCCCGTTCACTTTGTCGATCACCATCAGCCGGGCGTAAGCCGGGTTGACGGATTTGAATATCTTCCTGACCGGTCTTGTCTGTATTTTAGCATTATAGGCAAAATCCACTTCTGTCAGCTCAAACTCCCGGATCATTTGTTCCAGGCTGTCATCCGTGCTGCCGTCGTTGACAATGATGATCTCGTAGCGGGGATAGTTCAGCGTCAGCAGGGAACGTATATTGTAGATAATGGTCAGCCCTTCGTTGAATGCCGGCGCCAGTACGGTAACGCCGGGCGCCAGTGGAGAGCTCATCAGGATGTCTTCCTGGTGCAGGCGTTCTCTTTTGGCGTATGCCCTGATGGCAATAATGGAAAAGATGGCCAGCATGGCGTAGGTGACCAGCAATATCGTACCGTACACAAATACGCTGCTTTCATAAATCCTTCCTATTGTTTCCAGGATCTCGTTCATTGCCTAGAATTTTATTAAAGGGTTCATGCAATGTTTCAGGATCAGCTGATTCTCGTCAGTTGCTGTATGCAATAATTCCGTGATCAGGTCTTTGGCTGCCCACTGGTTGTTGATAATGGACTTGGCCGCATGTTTGCGCAATTCAAAGTCGGTAGAATGCAGGAATTCCTGCCGGAGAAAGTTCAGGTGCTTTCCGCTGCTGATGCGGCCCAGCGCTTTGAGTATCTCTATCTGGCAATGCTGGGGCTGACTGTTGTACATGTACACCAGCTTTTCTTCCACATCAGCAACCCTCAGCTTTCCCAGGCAGTTGATCGCTTCCGCACGCAGGTAATGGTCTTTGGTGTCCAGTAGCTTGATCACTGCGGGAAGAGCGCTGATCTGGTTGTAGTGAACGACCAGTTTCAGGCAGAAAGACACAATGCTTTTATTGGAAGAGTAGGTGATCCATTGCGCAAAATTGGGGATGGCGATCCGCCGGGTGGTGGAAATGATCTTGAACAACTCCACCTGGTCCCACAGCAATAACGGCTCTGTGGCCACATCAAAGAACTTGAACGGCTCGTTCTTGCTGAGTTTGATATAGGCATGCCTGGCAGCAGCCCTCAGCTCACGGTTACGGCTGTTGGTCAGCGGCAGCAGTGTAACGTCCGCAACGGACATGTTCATGTTCACGAGTTCGGAGAGTGCCTGCACCTTCCGGTCCCATTTGCGGGACTTCATTTTGCGCAGCGAATCCCTGTCCAGCTCCATTTCCATGTACAGATTGCGCAGCTGGTCGCCCATAGCGCCCTGAACATTGTTGCGGTAGTGGATCAGCCGGTCCGTAAAGGCCTGTCTCGCCCACTTCTTTTCAAATATCGGCAACTGGAAGGCCGCCATATCCAGCTGGATATCTTCCACGCGGGCATCAGTAGCCAGCTGGTCGTTCAGCAGAATATGCGTGACCAGCAGGTTGTCGATCACGGGATGAAGGGCTTTCAGTTTTTTCTCCCGCCGGTAAGAACGATAGCGCCCGGATAAAATAGACAGGTAGGCTGCCAATGTGCAGGTGATGGCGATAACGATGAAAACCAGTGCGATTTGAATGATCAGCGGAGAATAACGGAAATCACGGAATATGGTCTGGAAAAACTCCTGTACAAAAGTCATTTCAATGAAAGGATGTGGTCAGGTGATATAGATTTGGTATCGGTACATGGAAGGGTATTGGCGCTCCGGCCTTACTTGTACTGCATCAGCAACCTTTTTACCCGGATCAGCAGTTCGCCGGGAAGCACAGGTTTTTTCAGAAAATCATCCGCTCCGAGCTTGAATCCTTCCAGGATCATATCTTCGTTACTTGCATTAGAAACAATTAAAACGGCAATTGGTTTACCTTCTTTCCGGCTTTTTACCTTGCTGAGTATCTCGAACCCGTTCGCATAGGGCATCATGAGGTCTGTAATGATAAGATCATAGCCATATTGCGTCTCTTCCAGCTTCTGAAAGGCCTCTTTTCCGTTAACAACATGATCTATCTGGTATTCCTCCTTGTGCAGTATCCGCTCGATGATTTTGGGCATGACTTCGTCATCCTCGACCAATAAAATTTTGTTCATGGCTAGCGCTGTTTGATGAAAAATGAATCCGGCATGAATTTACGCATATGTTTGAATACGGCACTCACAAAAACGTGGAATATTCTGATATCCATATTTCTATGCATGGTGCAGTGAACATGTTAATAAAAAAGTTTATTTGTTATTTTGGGATATAAACTGCGGTTGTTGGTCATCAAAATGCAGATGCAGTGAACACATAAGTGCTATATTTGTTTCGACTGAATGACACCATATGAAAAACGCATTGAGGATTCGCCTTTATATCGGATTCGGCCTGGCATTGGCGCTAGTGATACTCGGATGTTTTTTTTCTTACTACACTTTTGATAAACAACGCCAGGATGCCCGGTGGGTTGAGCATACCTATGAGGCTATCACCACGGCGCTGCAGGTCAACCGCCTTGTCCACGAGATGGAATCGGCGGGGCTGACCTACCGCAGTACCCGCAATTTTGACGAACTGGCCCCCTATTTTGCTATACGCGAGCAGCCTTTGCAGCAATTGCGGGAGCTGAGGCTGCATATCATGGACAATGGCGCACAGATGAAGCAACTGAATGCCATAGAAAACGACCTCGTCAATCTGCTGAATTACTGGGAACAGTTTGGCACACCACGGTATGACAGTAATTATGTATTCAATAATCTGCCCACCGTAACGCTGGAGGAAAGAGCGTTGCTGGACAAGGTGCATGACGGCATTAGCCGTTTTGTGGATGCGGAAAGGGAATTGCTGGTAGCAAGGAACAGGAAGAGCGACAGGGCAGTGACCGTTGCCATAGCCGTGCAGATGATCAACTCCGCATTCATCATGCTCGTGGCCGTCATCCTCATGGTCGTTCTCTTCCGGCAGTTCAGCCACCGGGTGGCGGTACAGCTGGAATTGAAGCGAAAGCTGAAGGAGGAAGTGGTGCTGCATGAAAGCACGAATGAAAAGAACTGGATGTTGAGCGGCATGTCCGTTATCAACGAAACGCTTCGCGGGGACGTGGCATTGTCTGATCTGGCATCCTCCTGTCTCAAAGCGCTGACGGATTACCTGCAGTTCCCGGCAGGCGCGGTCTACTGTTTTGATGAAGAAAGCCGGCTGCTGCAGCTGCAGGCCGGCGTGGCATTGCCGGATAGCGTTAAACGTTCCTGCGCTTTGGGTGAAGGGATAACGGGAGAGGCGGCCAGACGAAAGGAAATAACCATACTGTCTGAAGTGCCGCCCGACTATTGGCGTATCGAAAGCTCCGGCGGAAGCAGTTTACCCGGTACGGTGATCTGCTTGCCGCTGTGGCATGACAAACGGCTGGCCGGCGTGATAGAGCTGGCAGCCTTCGGAGAAGTAGAGGCGAAGCATACCGGTTTATTGAAAGCCGTCTCCGCAGCGATTGCCACCGCATTCAATGCGGCGGTATCGAGAGAAAAGGTACTGAGCCTGCTGCAGATGGTACAACAACAAAAAGATGAACTGGAAGCGCAACAGGAAAAGCTGCAGGAATCCAATGAAGAGCTGACCCGCCAGTCTGAAGTATTACAGGCGTCGGAAGAAGAGTTGCGGGTGCAGGAAGAGGAGTTGCGCCAGATCAACGAAGAGATGAATGTGCAGAACAATACACTGGAGCAGGCCCGGCAGGAGCTGGCGCTGAAAGCGGAAGAACTGGAGCAGAGCAGCAGGTACAAATCCGAATTCCTCGCCAATATGTCCCACGAGCTTCGTACACCGTTGAACAGCATACTCATACTGGCGCGCCTGCTGGAAGAGGACAAGGAACGGAACCTCACGGAGAAGCAGGTGCAATACGCGGGGATCATTCACCGGTCAGGTTCCGATCTGCTCGGCCTGATCAATGATATCCTTGATCTTTCTAAGATAGAAGCAGGCAGGATCGATATGCATATTGAACCGGTGCCGGTGGCATCCCTGGTAAAAGAAATTGAGCAGCTGTTTGCGGTGGTGGCGCAGGAAAAGCATATCCGCTTTGGAACGCATATTGCTCCCGGTGTGCCTGATCATATTGAAACCGATAAACAACGGCTGGAACAGGTGATCCGCAACCTGTTGTCGAACGCCTTTAAATTCACTCCGGCAGAAGGTGCCGTGCAGGTGCGCTGGACGGTGGAAGCCGATGAGCTGCATATAGCCGTGTCCGACACCGGCACCGGCATTCCCGTAGAAAAGCAGCTGCTGATATTTGATGCTTTCCGGCAGGCAGACGGTTCCACCAGCCGGAAATATGGCGGCACCGGGCTTGGGCTTTCCATCAGCAAGGAACTGATCGCCCGTCTCGGTGGCAGGATACACCTGGAAAGCAAAATGGGAGAGGGCAGCACCTTCACCATTATCATGCCCCTCACCGCACCTGCGCAAGCGCCTCCGGCAGAACGGGAAGCATCTGCTCCGGCATTCCGGGAATTGCCGCATCACGTCAATACAGGAGAAGAAGTGGAGGATGACCGCGATACGCTGAAAGGCCAGCAGAAACCCGTGCTGATCATTGAAGATGATGTGAACTTCGCCACTATCCTCCGGGATTTCGCCCGGCAAAACGGGTATAAGGTACTGGTGGCGCATAACGGGAACGATGGTGTGTTCCTGGCCCGGAAATACCGGCCGCTGGCCATCATCCTGGATATGAACCTGCCGCTTATAGACGGCAGCAGCGTACTGAAAATACTGAAGAGCAATGATGAACTGAAAAACATACTGGTGCATGTGATCTCGGCCGGAGAGATATCCCTGCAGGTGCAGGGCAATATTCAGGGCTTTACGCAAAAGCCCCTGCAAATGACCGATCTGGAATCCGTATTCACCGGCATCAGCAAACAGCTGAAAGCATTGTTCAAAAAAGTGCTGGTCATATCAGACGGGCTGCTCTCCGAACATCCATCCCTGCAGGCATTAAGCAATGAACGCGGTATGGAGGTAGCCTATGTAAAGGATGTGGACGAAGCTGTCAATACACTTGCTGAAACCGGTTACGACGGTATTATACTGGATGTGGGGAAAGATATCGGGAAAGGTATCCGTGACCTGGAACGGCTGAAGGAATTGACGAAAGACAGGCATACGCCGGTGATCATCTACCTGGATCACGACATTTCAGAGGCGGATGAACTGCTGCTGACAAAGAACGCTGCCGCACTTGTGCGTAATTCCACTTTCTCTACAGACCGGCTGATGGATGAACTGGAGCTTTTCCTTTACAAGTTGAAAAAGATCAAAACCACTCCTTTGCCCAGTAAGGCCGCGGTCATGGAAGAAGATAATCTTGCGGGTAAAAAAGTGCTGGTAGTGGATGACGACATGCGGAATGTGTTTTCGCTCAGCGCCCTGTTCTCCGGCCACGGCATGGAAGTTGTTACCGCCGCTGATGGCAGGGAGGGGCTTTCCCAGCTGGCGGCAAACCCGGATACGCATATTGTGCTGATGGACATTATGATGCCTGTAATGGATGGCTATGAAGCCATGCGAAGGATCAGGCAGGACTCCCGGTACTCCACCCTGCCCGTGATCGCCGTTACGGCGAAAGCCATGACGGGCGACCGGGAAAAATGTATCGAGGCCGGCGCCTCCGATTATATTTCAAAGCCTGTAGACAGCGCAAAACTGCTGTCATTGATGCGGGTATGGCTGAAATAACAGTAGCTATGACGGAAGGGTTTACAAATGCGGATTTCACGGATATTGTACAGCTGCTGCGGCTGCAGTACGGCCATGATTTCACCGGTTATGCGCAGCCTTCCCTGAAACGGCGCCTGCAGCGGTTCATGGGCAGCATGCAGATCGGCAATGTATTTGAGCTGAAACACCGGCTGATCAACGAACAGGCGTTCTTCGACCGGATGGTGGAATATATTACCGTGAATGTAACGGAGATGTTCCGGGACCCCGAGTTCTACAGCACCCTGCGTACGGATATATTACCCAAGCTGGCGGCTTATCCGATCATCAAGATATGGCATGCAGGTTGCGCTACGGGTGAAGAGGTGTATTCGATGGCCATATTGCTGCACGAGGCGGGCCTGTTGCAGCGCAGCCGTATTTATGCCACAGATCTGAACCCCGCCAACATCCGGAAAGCGGAAAGCGGTATTGTGCCGATGGAGAACATGAAGGAATACACGCAGAATTATATGCGCTCCGGCGGAAAAGCTGATTTTTCCGACTACTATACGGCCAGGTATGATCATGCGCTTTTCCGTAAAGACCTGCGGCAGATCACCTTCTTTCAGCACAACCTGGTAACAGATGGCGTATTCAATGAATTTCACCTGATCTGCTGCCGGAATGTTTTCATATATTTCAACCGGGAGTTGCAGGAAAGGGTATTACGCCTGTTTCATGACAGCCTGGCCGTAAGAGGGTATCTGGCACTGGGCATCAGGGAATCCATGCGCTTTTCGGATATCCGTCAGCAGTTCGAGATCGTACATGCCCAGCATAAAATCTATCGACGTTGTATCTGACATGAGCAGACCATACGATATCATTACCATAGGCGGATCTGCCGGCAGTGTTCCGGTCGTCATGCAATTGCTGGAAGCATTGCCTGCCCGTTTGCCCGTTCCCGTGGTGATCGTACTGCACCGCCTCAGGAATGTAAAAAGCGATATGAGCAAACTGCTGCTGCCGGGCCGCAGATTGTCCGAGCCGGAAGACAAAGAGCTATTGAAGGAGAACTGTATTTACCTGGCGCCGCAGAATTATCATCTTATACTGGAAGCAGATAAAAGTTTCATGCTGGATTATTCCGAACCGGTCAGCTTCAGCCGCCCGTCTATTACGATAACATTCAACAGCATCGCCGAAGTGTATGGGGAGAAAGCGCTGGGTATATTGCTGAGCGGTTCCAATGACGACGGCGCGGAAGGGCTGTGCCGGATTATTGCGGCGGGCGGAACCGGCGTCGTGCTGCATCCGCAGGCAACGGAATTCCGGATCATGCCGCAATCCGCTATAGACCGGTGCAGCGGCGTAAAGATCATGACCGTCCCGCAAATGAAAGACCTGATATTAAACAATATTTGAAATGAACGTATTGAAGAAAGGGACAAAACCCTTTACCGTATTGCTGGTAGATGACCGCCAGGAGAACCTCATCTCCCTGGAAGAAATGCTGGCGGCAGACAACAGGATATTTATCAAGGCCGGGTCCGGCAACGAAGCTTTGAAGCTGGTCCTGCGCAACGAGGATATCGGCCTGATCATCCTCGATGTGCAAATGCCGGAAATGGATGGTTTCGAAGTTGCACATCTGCTGAAAGCCAATCCAAAGACCAGGGACATTTCCATCATCTTCGTGACGGCCATCAACAAAGACGAGCAGCACATGCTGCAAGGCTTCGGCAAAGGAGCTGTGGATTATCTGTCCAAACCCCTGGACATCAATCTCACCCGCGCAAAAGTGGACGTTTTTGAAAGGCTGCACGATTATCAGCAGGGCCTGAAGAAAGCGTTGAAAGACAAAGAACAGGTGAATGCCCAGCTCGAACGCTTCCTGCATACCGTGGCCCATGACCTGAAATCACCCCTGTCCGGCGTGGTAGGACTGCTGTTGCTATTAAAAGAAGAAGACCGGCTGAAGGCTTACCCGGATCTGATGGATTATGTAGACCTGGCTGTCAGCGCCACTACAAAACTCTCCGATATGATCGGCGGTATCCTGGATTACAGCCGTCAGCATCAGTACGACCAGGCGGAGGAGGATGTGGATGTGTACACTTTGCTGACACAGCTTGTGAAATTCCTCTTCCTGCCGGAGCGGGTGAAGATCAATATACAGCAGGACCTGCCGGTATTATACACCAACCGTCAAAAGCTCCAGCAGGCTTTCCAGAACCTCGTGAGCAATGCCATCAAGTATAACGACAAAGACCAGGTGGAGATCAGCATCGGCGGCACCGAAAAAGACGAGTTTTATGAATTCTATGTAAAGGACAACGGTCCCGGTATCGAAGCCGCGGACAATGAACGGATATTCCGGTTATTCGAGAAAGTGGACAACCAGGCCAATGGCACCGGCACCGGTGTGGGATTGAATATCCTGAAACTGCTGGTGGAATCGCAGGGCGGGAAGATATGGGTGGAATCCGTGCCCGGCGAAGGCAGCTGCTTTTATTTCCAGTGGCGGAAGTAGCTGCCGGTCCCCGGGCACGGTATGCTTGCATCGTTAGTTCACTTCCAGCTCATCCTTTGCCTGCAGTTTCGGGAAGGGCGCATGCGGTTCCCGCTGGTACCAGAATACCACGCAGCTGATATCCGATTGCTGGGGAAGATAACGCCCGCCGCTGCGCCAGCCCAGGTCCTGAATAGTTATTTTAAGCTCTTTGTCAAAGCGCACGGGGTCCATGACATGCCAGCGGTAGAGGCCGAAACGCTGCTGTGATTTATACAGGCCGTCCGGGCGGATCACCTGGTGCAGCCCGGCGTATGGCGTGGAAAATTCCTGGTAGCGGCCCTTGTTGTCGAAATTATAGGAGCCGCAGAAATAGTCTTCCGTGCCGGTGCCGCAGATCGTGGGATATTTGTTATCGCCATCCATAAAGAATTTGATCTCGCCTTCGCCCCACCAGCCGTTGTTGTTGACGCCCCAGGCCATATAGGTGCCTACGTACTGTCCTTTGCCTTTGATGCCATCCACCATCGTGAATTCCGCGTCTTTCACCGGGTTTGTTGCGGCGGAACTGCGCATGGAAATAACCCGCATCATCAGGTACCTGCGTGAGCGTGTAATCTACCTGGTAGTACAGGGTCATTCTTTCGGTGTTGATGTTCTCCATGGTGATCCGGCATTTTTTGCGGAAGGGCATCGTCCAGTAACAGTTGAAAGCGCTGCCGGGGGTTTACGGTAACGGCGAGGGAATTCATCTGTGCATATTCCCCCCAACCCATGCCGAAGAAGTCGCCAACCGGCACTTCCACCGAAGGGGTGGTCTCGTCGTCCCAGTAAAAACGCAGGATGGAATAGCGCCAGTTACCGGTTGGGGTCATCCAGATATGCTGGATAGCGCCCGGGCCGGTAATTTCGGCAAGCGTGTAGGTCTGCCCGGGTTCTATGTGAATATAAGGATTCACTTTCCAGCCCTGCCCAAGCTCGCGGGCCGCATTCCGGGCATTGCCCTGTTCCAGTGTGGCCATGCCGCCTTTGCCTGGTTCGCCGGTCGGGTTTTCCGGACTGATGGAGCGGGTTTTGGCGTCGGAAAGGCGGTGAAGATTGCCCATATTCATTTCCAGCCCGTTAAAGCCTTGCTGGGCGAGTGCAGCCAGGCCTGTGCAGACTGCCATCGAGAGGAGAAACAGTTTTTTCATACGGTGTTATAATTTGTGTGTTACATTGCTTTATCGATTAAGCATTGGCGTGAACGGAACATCAGCTGCTGGATCTTCTGATGACCAATGTTGTTTCCATGCAAACCGCTTCATGTGTTTTTTGCCTGCCCGTTATTTGATCCAGCAGCAGGCGAACCGCCATTTTTCCCATTTCCAGTATTGGTTGCCGGATGTAGGTGACGGGGGAATAGAAAAGATCGAATGCTTCGCTTTCATCAAAACTCAGCACCGCCAGGTCTTCCGGAACACGAATGCCCAGTTCATTGATATATTTCAGGCCTTCGATGGCGAGGCTGTTCGTGGCAAAGAACACGGCATCCGCGGGTTTGCTGCCCCCGAGCAGCTGATCTACCGCTTGTTTCGTGTCTTCTTTCAGGTGAGCATAGCGGGCGGTCTTCAGCAATTGCCGGGAAGGCAGCCCGTGATCGCGCAGCGCTTCCGAGTAGCCGCGCTTCCGTTCGGCGATATGATGTAATGTGGTGGCATACGCGATCATTCCTGTTCGCTTGCGGCCGCTTTTTACGAGATGGGAAACGGCATTGTAAGCCGATTCGTAATTGTTGACGCAGATGTGGCTGGCGCTTATGCCCGGAAAATACCGGTCTGCCAGCACAAAAGGCACATGCTGTTTTTTCAGTTGCCTGATCTGCTGCTCCGAGCCTTCCGCGGGGATCAGGATCAGGCCGTCCACCTGGCGGTTGAGCAGCACATTGATGAGATCGGCGGACTTGTCCGCATTCTCATCCGAGCTGCCGAAGATCACCGTGTAGTTGTGCTGTTTGGCTTCGTCTTCTATAGTCCGCGCGAGATTGGCAAAAAAGGGATTGGAAATATCCGCCACGATCAGCCCGATGGTATCCGAGCGGCCGCTTTTCAGGCTGCGTGCAATGTGATTGGGCTGATAGTTGAGCCTGTGGGCAATTTTTCTGATCTTCAGGGCCATTTCCCGGCCCACCCTCGCTTTTTCTTCCTTATTGGTCAGCACATAGGAAACCAGGGCGGTTGATACCCCCGCTTCCTGTGCAATATCCTTCAGCGAGACCTTTTTCTTCATGCCTGTAAAAATATGCTTAAACGTTTAAGTAATCAAGTTACGGGCGATCTTTTTTAACGGCGGCAGAGATGGCTCCTGCATGCGGGTACCCGCAGTTGGGCAAAACGCGGGAAAACCAGCGGGATATGTGTATTTTGTGAACTGATGAAGCCGGCATGATTAAAATTATCATTAGGCCAACAGGGGAATGATCATTTTAATCATCGAAGGCTCCATCAGACCCGTAAAGAATTAATATGAACTGATGAAAATCCTCTTCTTTTCTGCGAAACCTTACGACCGCGAGTTCTTCACCCGGCACAATGCCCCTTACGGCTTTGAACTGGAATTCCTGGAAACCCACCTCGGCCCGCATATCGTCAATGCCGTGGCGGAAGGCACTCCCGTGGTCTGCGTTTTTGTGAACGACCGGCTGACGGATGAGGTGATTGGCATACTGGCGGAAAAAGGGGTGAAGATCATCGCCCTGCGCTGCGCCGGTTTCAATAATGTGCAGCTGGAGACCGCAAAGCAACACGGCATCCGGGTATGCCGCGTGCCGGCCTATTCACCCGAAGCGGTGGCCGAGCATACGGCCGCCATGATACTGACGCTGAACAGGAAAACGCATAAGGCCTACAACCGGGTACGTGAACAGAACTTTGCGCTGAACGGCTTGCTGGGTTTTAACCTCTTTGGGAAGACCGCAGGGGTGATCGGCACCGGCAAGATCGGCCGCGCTTTCTGCAGGATCATGCTCGGCTTCGGCTGCAGGGTGCTGGCTTATGATCCCTATCCTGACGCGTCACTTGCGGCCACGGGTGTGGAGTATCTGCCGTTTGAGGAAGTGTTGAAAGAATCGGATATCATTTCCCTGCATTGCCCTCTCACCCCGGAGAACCGTTATCTCATCAACCGGGAAACGCTTGGTCTCGCCAAAAAAGGCATGACGCTGATCAATACCAGCAGAGGCGGGCTGGTCAATACCAATGATGTTATTGAAGGACTGAAAACGGGGCAGATCGCCTACCTGGGAATAGATGTGTATGAGCAGGAAGAAAACCTGTTCTTCAAGGACCTTTCCGGCAGCATTATTGAAGATGACACCATACAACGGCTGATGAGTTTCCCGAATGTGCTGGTCACCGGCCATCAGGCCTTCTTTACGGAAGAGGCGCTGGCCCAGATCGCGGAAACCACGCTGGGGAGTGTTGATCAACTGATGAAAGGGGGCGAACCTTCCGGCGAAGGCATCATGCTGGCGTAGCCGCGCGCGCCTTACACCAGGTTCCTGCCTGCATTCACAATGCCATAGACGGTGCGGATCACCAGCTTCGCATACGCATTCTTCAATTCCTCATCACCGGAATTTTTTGCCTTCTGCAAGGCATAGTGCTGCAAGACCACCAGCGGCAGCATGATCCGTTCGCGCATGGCGATGGAATGCTTCTCCACCGGATATTCCTGCATCAGTTCCCGGGTGCCGGTCAGTTCCAGCAATAATGCCTTCGTGAGATCAAATTCGTTTTTCAGCTGGGTCCAGAACGGGCCGTAATGCTCATCATACTGAAGATGCGCGGTAATGCGGAAATCGGATTTGGACATGGACATGATGCAGTTATCGATCATCGTCTTGAAGAAACCGGATGATTTGTACAATGCAACGATATCTTCCCACTTACCTGCATCCCTGGTGGCTTTCAACGCGGAGCCTACGCCGTAGAAAGCGGGAACGCTTTGTTTGAGCTGGCTCCACGCGGTCACAAAGCTGATGGCCCGGAGGTCTTCCAGCTTGAGTGCGGCGCCGGCATTCCGTTTGGTGGGGCGGCTGCTGATATTGATGTTGGAGAGGAGCTTCAGGGGGCTGAGGTTCTCCAGGTATTCCACGAATACCGGATGCTCGCGCAGGGCCACGAATTTCCCGAAGCTCTCTTCCGCCATCGCGGTGATCAGTTCTTTTTCCTTTCCGCAGAGATGATCGCGGTGGCCGGGATGCAACACAGGCGCCAGCCCGGCATTGACGAGCTGTTCGATATTGTATTTTGCCGTTTCTGTGGAGCCGTACAGGGAGCTGACGGTTTGTCCCTGTATGGTCAGCTGTATATGATCGTTGGCCACTTCCTCGCCCATGGCGGCATAGAAACGGTGGGTCTTGCCCCCGCCGCGGGAGGGAGGGCCGCCCCTGCCGTCAAAGAAGGTCAGGGCTATGCCGTATTTCCTGGTGATGGCGGTCAGCTCAACCTTTGCCTGGTAAATGGACCAGTTGGCCATGAGGTATCCGCCGTCTTTCGTGCTGTCGGAGAAACCGAGCATGATCATCTGCCGGTTGCCGCGCCTTTCCAGGTGCGCTTTATAAACAGGATGCGTGTACAGCTTTTCCATCACATCTGCCGCATGCTTCAGGTCGTTGATGGTCTCGAAGAGCGGCAGGAAATCAACCGTAAGGTCTTCTTTCGTCCAGCCGCACCACAGGAAAAGGTTCATCAGCTGCAGGATGTCCGATGCCTGCTGGCAGTTGCTGATGATGAAGCGGTGGCTGGCCATTTGCCCGTTCTGCTGCTGGATGCTGCGCATCAGCCTGATGGTGCAGAGGGTATCGTTGATCATGGGATCTACGCCCTGTACGGGAGCTTCCTGGCAGGGGAAGTCCACTTCATTGAAGCTGATGAGCTGCAGTTTTTCATCTTCGGGAAGACTATCGTACCCGTCTGCCGGCAGCCCGTTGTTCAGCTCGGGCTGCTGCAGCCCGTAACGGAACACATTCCGCAGTACCCGGCTGTCCTGCCGGATATCCAGCCTGGCAAAATAACAGCCGAACAGGCGGATCTTCAGCAGCAGGTCGTCCGCGAGATTGACGAAGAGGCCGTCGTGATCCCTGTTGAGCGTTTCTTTTATATTTTCCAGCAGACCGGTCATTTCGGGCTGCAGATCGGCCGTACCGGGCTGGGGATTGAATGCATTGTCATACAGCAGGCTGCCCAGTTTGTTCATGGGCTCTTCTATCCCCCGGAAGGTGATGCGGCGTTTGAGCGTGCGGTAGTCGCGGTAATAACACCTGAAGATCGTTTGCCGCAGTGTGGCGGCCACGGTGCGGGTGGACCCGGTGGTAACGTTCGGGTTCCCGTCCCTGTCCCCGCCGGGCCAGAAGCCCAGTTCCAGTATGCCGGCGCCGCCGGTATCGAATTCTTCGCTGATCCGGCTCTGTATTTCCGCCAGCGCATGATAGAATACATGCTCCAGGAACCAGATCAGGCTTACTGCCTCGTCTACCGGGGTAGGGGAGGTTTTATTGAAGAAGGGCGTTTTGCCCAGTTGCTGCAACAGCAGGTTGATGGCATTGATATCATTGACCTTCAGGGCCTCGGTGAGGTCCGTCATAATGGTCAGCACCGTTCCGGGATAGAACTGGGTGGGGTGAGCGGTCAGCACCAGGCGCAGGGAGAAGTCCCGCAGCTTTTCGCTGATCTTGTCCCGCAGTTCATCTTCCCCGGAGATCTGTTGCAGCATGCCCTGGAGGGTGCCGCTGCCGTCGGTTTTGCTGAGTTTGCTGAAAGACGAGTCCTCTATCGCATCAAACAGCACTACCTGTCTTTCTATATACTGGATAAAGCGGAACAGGCGGTTGATCTGCTCGCGTTCATCTATTTCCGGTGTACGTTCTTTAAAGAAAGCTTCGATGATGGCTGTGGGCGATTCCAGGCGGGCTACGCCTTTTTCGCAGTGCGCGGTGAAAAACGGCAGCAGAATGCCGGTATCTTTAACCTGGTAAAAAGGCAGGGTTAAAAATAAACTGTTGTACAGTTCGAAGCGGGTGATCACTTCGCGCGTGTAGATGTCTTTCTGGTTGCCGGTCTGTTTTAGCATGCAGTGGTTCTTTAAGCAGGCAAAGCTATAAATAATATTAGAATGGTCATAGCGGAGCGCGGAGATTGCGGCGCATCAAAAAAAAGCCGGTTAATTGCGACTGGATATTAACTTGCGGATGAGGCAGCAGGACTGATGGCCGGCTGCCGGCGAAAATTTCACGTTAAAAATTACAGTCATGGAACGGCGTTCTTTCATCAAAAATGCGGGATTGCTGACAGCAGGCTTAGGTCTGGCGGGCACTGCGGCAGCAGGCGGGCGATCTTTTCTCCCGAAGCCCAACAAGCTCCCGGCCTGGAAAGGGTTCAACCTCCTTGATTTTTTCTCGCCCGATCCGGCAAAGTCCCGCCCCCGGACCCCCGAAGATCATTTCCGCTGGATGCGTGACTGGGGATTCGATTTTGTGCGCATCCCCATGGCCTATCCCAATTACCTGGATATTGACCGCAGCAGGCGGATCACCCCGGAGGAAGTGTACAAAACAGATGAACGCCGGGTGGAGGAAATTGAAAAACTGGTGGCCATGGCCCACCGGTACAATATGCATGTGAGCCTCAATCTGCACCGCGCTCCCGGCTATTGCATCAATGCCGGGTTTTATGAACCCTATAATTTATGGAGAGATGAGGAGGCGCTGAAAGCCTTCTGCTTTCACTGGAACTTCTGGGCGAAACGTTTCGCCGGGGTGCCGGCGTCGAAGATCAGTTTTGACCTGGTGAACGAACCGGCGATGCGGGAAGATATGAATGACCAGCATACAAAGGTTTCCTCCGTCCCCGGGCAGGTTTACCGCAAGGTGGCACAGGCCGCCGCTGCCGCCATCCGTAAAGAAAACCCGGAGCGCCTGATCATTGCAGATGGTAATGATGTGGGCAGTTCCGTGGTGCCGGAGATCACAGACCTGGATATCGCCCAGAGCTGCCGCGGGTATTATCCCGGCCAGATATCGCATTATAAAGCGCCCTGGGCGAATAAGGATATCACGGACCTGCCGGAGCCGAAGTGGCCCGGGCAAATGGGAAACCGGTATTTCGACCGGCAGATGCTGGAAAAACATTACCAGCCGTGGGTCGATCTGGTGAAACAAGGAGTGGGCGTGCATTGCGGGGAATGCGGATGCTGGAACAAAACCCCGCATGATGTTTTTCTCGCCTGGTTTGGCGATGTGCTGGATGTGCTGGGGAGCCAGGGCATAGGCTTCGGGTTATGGGAATTCAGCGGTGATTTTGGTGTGCTGAACTCGCGCAGAACGGATGTGCAGTATGAGGACTGGCATGGGCAGCAGCTGGACAGGAAGCTGCTGGATTTGCTGCGAAAGGAGCGGTAGCGGCCGCAGGATAGCATTAGGGGAGACGGATCTCCTGTTCGTCCGCGAGCAGAATTCCGGTTTTCATTGACGCCGCTGGTTTGCAGGTGCCTGATCTGCTGCTGCGCTCACAGCGAAAATGTATAGTGATGCAGGAGAGAAGGATATTCCGGGAAGATGCCGCTGACAAGCACTTTCCCCTTATGGCTTTTCAGCAGCCTGAACAGCGCATCTTTCGAATGCACCGGCTTGTCATTTACGAACAATATTACAAATCCCGGCTCCATACCGGTTGACCAGTAAGCTTTTCCGCGGAAAACCCTGGTCACTTCCAGGCCACCATCTATATTCAACTGGTCTTTTCTTTTTTGAGACAGGATTTCGGTCACGTCTATGCCGATGTGACGGAGTAATGCGGAGAGATTCCTGATGCGCAGAGCCAGGTCTTCTTTTTGGCTATCTGGTACGAGCGGGAGCGACAGCCTGGCGCCGTTACGGCGTACCTGAACCGTGATGTTTTCTCCCGGCCTTTGCAGGAGCATGGCTTCATGGAAGCCTGTCATCGTCCGGATCTGCATGTCATTGATCTGTATGATCGTGTCCTGCGGCAGGAGACCGGCATTCATGGCCGGGCCATTCCACACAAGGCTGTCCAGCACCACCCCGCGGGCATTGGCCGTGTTCCCGGCATATACGCCCATATAGGCGCGCAGCACGGTGCCGTATTGCAGGAGGTCGTCACATACTTTCTTCACCACCTCCACCGGGATGGCGAATGCATAACCTGCATAGGCGCCTGTTGGCGTGATAATCCCCGTATTGATGCCGATCAGCCTGCCATTGATATCCACCAATGCGCCGCCGCTGCTGCCATCGTTCATCACGGCATCGGTCTGGATAAAGAAAAAAGGGCCGTCAGTGCCTTCCCCCGCATTGATATTGCGGTTCCTTGCACTCACGATGCCGGCGGTGACGGTAGAGGTAAGGCTTAACGGGTTGCCGATCGCCAGCACCCAGTCGCCTTCGGCGATATTATCCCGGCTGCCGAACCGGATAAAGGGCAGGCCCTTTTCGCTGATCCTGAGCAATGCCAGGTCCGTTGCGGAATCTGTACCTATTACCTGTGCGGTGTAGGTTCGCTGATCGGGCAATTCCACCTCCAGTGAAACGGCATTTTGTACTACATGATTATTGGTGACGATATAGCCGTCATCAGTGAGCATTACACCGGAAGCCCTGCCACGGGCCGGCCCGGCGCCATGCTGCCACAATTCGTTGTAAATATCGAGGAACGGATCACCGAAGGCCGGCCGGTAGCCGGGAGGATATGTGGAGAATACCCGTACAACGCCCGGCAAGCATTTGGCCGCAGCATAGCGGAAATTGCCGCTATCAGTGCCAGGGCCGGGGGGAAGGGGTTCCCTGACCGCCATCTGCCGCTGTTCCAGGGACATAAAGGGAACGGCGGGAGAGGAAATGTTCATTTTTTTCTCCTGTGCATACCCGGAAATCATAATAAGGCCGGGGAAAAGCAGTAAGATCAGTTTTTGCAGCATTATACGCGAAGCTACATGGTGCAATGCGGGCAGAGGATGACAGCTGTCATCGCATCCAATGACTGTCCGCATTACAATGGTCGCTCTCCATGGGTAATTTCACATTAACTGCCAGGTATGATGAAACCATATTGTTATAAAATTTTTGCAGCGCTGTTGTTGCTGCTCACCGCCTGCTCGGGAAAACGGGAACAGGCTTCCCCTGTAATGGAACCCGTCACGGAATCTGTTTATGCATCCGGGATCGTTAAAAGCATGGGGCAATACAGGGTTTTTGCCACTGTGAGCGGAGTGGTGCAACAGGTCTTTGTTACAGAAGGCGATACGGTAAAAACCGGGACCCCTATTCTTGCCATCAGCGGGGAAACCGCCCGGTTAAGCGGGGAGAATGCGAGGCTGGCGGAGCGGTTCGCCGCAGAGAATGCCAGCGGCGAAAAGCTGGAAGAACTGAAAGCACAGATAGCATTGGCCAAAAGTAAAATGGACAATGATGCTTTGCTGCTGGAAAGACAAAAGCGGCTCTGGTCGCAGCGCATTGGCTCGCAGCATGAGTTGGAGCAACGGGAACTGGCCAGCAGGAACTCTGCTACCGCTTACCGGTCTGCCGTTCTGCAATATGGTGACCTGCAGCGGCAGCTTTCGTTCAATGCCAGGCAATCCCGCAAGAACCTGGAGATCAGCAACAGCCAGGTGAATGATTACCTGGTGCGCAGCGGGATGGAGGGCAGGGTATATGATGTGCTGCCGGAGCCGGGGGAGCTGGTAACACCGCAGAGCCCTGTAGCCCTGGTGGGAAGAGCTGATTCCTTTCTTGTTGAATTGCAGGTAGACGAATACGATATTGCCCGGCTGCAGGTGGGACAGACCGTTATGTTGACGATGGACAGCTACCGGGGCTCGTTGTTCGAAGCAAAGATCACCCGTATCAATCCTGTTATGCACGAAAGCTCCAGGGCTTTTAC
Organism: Chitinophaga sp. XS-30; assembly: GCF_008086345.1. Lineage (NCBI taxonomy): Bacteria > Pseudomonadati > Bacteroidota > Chitinophagia > Chitinophagales > Chitinophagaceae > Chitinophaga > Chitinophaga sp. XS-30. The sequence goes on from NZ_CP043006.1 coordinate 2,835,588, forward strand.
GGTGGACGCGGCATTCATTTCGCGGCCCGCAACATTATACCCTAACCTGACTGTGGAGGCGAATATCATGATCCGGCATAAGGAGCGGGCAATGACCATTCCCAGGGAATACCTGGCGGAGGGAACGTACGTGATCCTGAAAAACGGGGAAAGGAAAAAAGTGGTGACGGGCCTGAAAGACTACCAGAAAGCGGAGATCATCAGCGGGCTGGATACCAGTGACATCATACTCAAACCTGACCGATGAACGGAAAACTCATTCTGGATATTGCCGGATCGCTGCTGATGGCCAGATGGCGCCAGACGCTGGTGGCTGCCGTGGGCGTGATGTTCGGTATCACCATGTTCATTGCCCTGCTGGGTTTCATGAACGGGCTGAACGATCTGCTGGATGGGCTGGTGCTGAACAGGACGCCACACATCCGCCTGTATAGTGAAATTAAGCCGAATCCCCTGCAGCCGGTCCGTTTAGCGCAGGCGTATAACGGGTATCATCACTTCATCCATTCCGTCAAATCTGTAAATAGCCGCGATGAGATCTATAACAGCGGTGCCATTATGCAGGCCATCCGGGGAGACCGGCGGGTAGCGGGAATGGCCCCGAGAATCACGGCGCGGGTATTTTTTACCGATGGTCCCATTGATATCACAGGCATTGTGAACGGAGTGGATGCGCTGGCAGAGAACGAACTTTTTCATTTTGGCGACTATGTGGTCGCCGGCAACCTGGCCGATATCGATAACATCGCCAACAGCATTATCCTGGGAACAGGCCTGGCGGAAAAGCTCCAGGTGGAAACAGGGGATATCGTACAGGTCACCACAGCACAAGGGCGGAGCTTTCCGCTCAAAGTCGCCGGGTATTTCCAGTCAGGCCTGCAGGAGTTCGATAATATGCAAAGTTATGCCTCTATTGCCACCGCGCAGAAGCTGTTGGGCAAAACCAGCAACTATATTACAGACATCCAGGTAAAGCTGAACGATATCAACGAGGCGCCTGCCATAGCGAAAGAATACCGGGAACTGTTCCAGACGGATGCGGAAGATATACAGACCGCCAACTCACAGTTCGAAACAGGGAGTTTTATCCGCTCGCTGATCTCATATGCGGTGGGCATCACATTGCTCATTGTGGCAGGGTTTGGTATCTACAATATCCTCAACATGATGATATATGAAAAGATGGATGCGATCGCCATTATGAAGGCTACCGGCTTTGCCGGCCGTGATGTGCAGCGTATTTTTCTGCTGGTGGCATTGAGCATCGGTCTTTCCGGCGGCGTAGCCGGGCTTCTTTTCGGTTACCTGGTGTCAATGGCGATAGACAGCGTTCCTTTTGAAACGGCTGCGCTGCCCACGATCACTACCTATCCCGTCAATTATGACATGATATATTATGTGATCGGGCTGACATTTTCGTTGATAACAACATTTCTGGCGGGATGGTTCCCGGCCAGGAAGGCGAGCAAAATAGATCCGGTCATCATTATCAGAGGAAAATAACATGGCAGCCATCATACTTGAAGCAAACCATATCAGCAAGGATTTTCATGATCCCGTACAGTTGCGCGTACTGAAGGATATTTCCTTTTCCGTGGAGAAAGGGGAGTTTTTATCTATTATCGGGAAATCAGGCTGCGGCAAATCCACCTTGTTGTACGTACTGTCCACCATGGACACTGACTATGAAGGAAAACTGCTGATAGACAATGAAGTGGTAACAGGGAAAAGGGAAGCGGAGCTGGCGGCTATCCGGAACGAAAAGATCGGCTTCGTGTTCCAGTTCCATTACCTGATCAATGAGTTCTCCGTATTGAAGAACGTGATGTTGCCGGCATTGAAGTTGGGCCGTTATACGGAAGAAGAAATAGAACATCGCGCGATAGAGAAACTGAAGATGGTGCACGTAGAGCATCTTGCCAGCAAACGAGCCAACAGGGTATCCGGCGGGGAGAAGCAAAGAGTGGCTATTGCGCGGGCGCTCATCAACGACCCGGGTATTATCATGGGAGATGAGCCGACCGGCAACCTTGATAAAAAAAATTCGGAGATCGTCTTCAATATTTTCAAAGAGCTGGCAGAAACCTATCACCAGACCCTGCTGATAGTAACACATGACCAGGAGTTTGCGGAACGCACGCATCGCATCATAGAAATGGATGACGGGAGGATCATGCGGCAGTGAGCATTATTCCGGCGGGGCTCCGGTCGTTGACGAAGATCATGGCCAACCCGGTATCCCGTCATTTCCCATAGGCGCCGACAGGCCTAACTTGGTGGATAGTGGTTGCCGCCGGCCGCCCTGTTCTTCATTTGCAAAACACAAAAGCTATGAAAAAAGTACTTCCCCTGCTCTGGTTGCTCCTGCCATTGTCCTCACCGGCCCAAAAACAGCAATTCGGTGAACGGATTACGATCGACAAGCCTGTTTATGAAAATTTGTATATAGCGGCCGGTACCGTGATCATCAATGCTCCTGTTCACGGAGACCTTGTGGTGGCTGGTGGTACCGTGATCATTAATGATTCCGTGACCAACGATATTTTGGCCGGTGGAGGTGAAGTGACTATCAATGGCCATATCGGTGATGATGTACGCTGCGTTGGCGGCAAACTGTTTATCAATGGGGTTGTGGCGGGAGATCTTGCAGTTTCGGGAGGAAGGGTGCATATTGCCCGAACTGCCATTATTGGAGGCAGCATGATCGCAGGAGGGGGAGAAGTGAAACTTGACGGCACCGTTAAGGACTTTGTTAAGGCCGGGGCTGGTGATATGCAGATCAATGGGAGTATTGAAAAGCATCTGGACTGCCGGAGCGGTACCATCGCTATAAATGGTACTGTAGGTGGGGATGCAATACTGGCAGCGCGGGACATACAAATAGGTCCGAATGCGGCATTCCTTCAATCGGTGAGGTACTGGGCAGATGACCGCCAGACGGACTTCAGGCAGTCTGTCAGAAACGGACAGGCCGTTTTCGATGAATCCCTGCAAATGGAAACACCCAGATGGGAATACCTTGGCTACGCATCCGCCCTCGGTTTGTTGTGGTACCTGGGCGCCGTTTTTCTTTTCATCCTGATCATTCAGTACCTGTTTGGCGGTATGATGCAAAAGGCTGGGGCTTCGCTCGCCGGTAATAGCCTCCGGCTTGCAGGCTACGGCTTTCTTTTCCTCGTGTTGGCACCCATTGGCATTGCCATTATATGTATCAGCCTGATCGGCCTGCCCCTGGGAATGTTGCTGCTGACCGCTTATATTTCTCTTGTGCTGCTGTCAACTGTGATTGCCGCTGTTATCATTGCGAACTGGGTAAACATCCGGTATAAAAAGGCCTGGAAGTTCTGGAACCTGGTATGGACTTCCCTGGGCATTTTTATACTCCTGAAACTTGTGTCCCTGGTACCGTTCATCGGATGGATAGCGATGCTGATAATCGTTTGCCTCGTGTTCGGTGCGCTTATGCAGCATATGCAGTGGCGTAAACAGGCGCAGCGGATTTGATCTGATGCGCCGGGGCGGATGCCTTATGTATGAACGTTTGCAGATCTGCCGGGAGAAGATGATGCGCGGGTCATTGCGCAGACAAAATTCCGGGTGTTGAAAGACGAGCCGGTAAACTGCTTCATGTCTGCCAATCCTAATCCGTAGGCCGCAAAAAAGGACTGCCGGCATTACTTTCAATAAACACCTTGCGGTATTCCCTGGGCGTCATTCCCTGATGGATTTTGAACTGCCTGTTGAAATAGGAAACATTGTCGAACCCACAGGCATAACAGATGTCCGTAATGTTGTTCTCTTTTCCTATCAATAATCTCGTGGCGTGGCTGATCCTGATCTCGTTGACGAACTGCGAGAATGTTTTGTGCGTGTTCCTTTTGAAGTAGCGGCAGAAGGCGGCTTCGCTCATGCAGGCCAGGGAAGCGGCGGCCCTGATGTCCACATGATGATGATAATTCTCAAATACGTAGTTGAAAATGGAAGCCAGTTTTTTAGAGTCGCTTTCCTTATAATGCGTCTTCCTGGTGTCGTCTGTCAGCAATAATGCGCTTTCCTTGCTTCTGAGGCTCAGCTCTTCCAGTATCTGTAGCAGCAGGATCAGGTTCCTCATCTGCTGATTGGGCCGGAACCCGAAGAACAGCGTGCTGAGGGAGGGCAGCTTGTTGTTGAATTTTATGCCATACACGGATTGCTGCAACAGTTCCTTTACTTTTCGCAATTCCAGGGTGTCGAAAAAATCTTTCCCCATGAAATCATCGGTGAATTGCAATACAATCGCATGTGCTACTTCACCGGCGCCGCGGGGCAGGTTGTCGCTGGAAAAACAATGTACCAGGCCAGGTCCGAACATAAATATCTCCCCCGCGTGATAATTCATCACCTTATTGCCCACATAAACGTGGCCGGCGCTTTTGACGATCAGGATCACCTCGTACCCGTGGTGAAAATGGAAAGTATTGGTGAAGCGCGGCTGGCAGTATTCCTTGATAGCAAAACTCGCGTCTTCATGCGTGGATATGTGCCGGTAAGAAACCTTCACCTGTTCATCCTTGTTTTTTTGCGGGCCATATGGAATCCTTGTCGGCTTCATATTACTATTTTTGGTACAATACTTGTTCCCGGGAGGAAAAAAATCTTATTACGGTAAATATAGTATTGAAAATTGGCAAATGAAGTACTTTTATTTCAGTGGAAGTCTGAATAAGTTTGTCATATAGTTTTCACGTTTACAAACTGACCACCACCCGTTAAAACACGTTATGGAACTTGCGATACATAATTGGATGCGCGCTGAAACGGTAGAAACAACCATACGAAGAGCAGCTGCACTGGGGTACACTAAATTCGAAATTGCCGGAAGCCCGGAGCAATATGATACAAAAGCAGTAAGAAAGCTGCTGAAGGATCATGGCCTTGTCTGCTGGGGCTCCGTAACCCTGATGCTGGGAGAGCGTAACCTGCTTGCCAGGAATGAAGCGCAACGCGCTGCATCTGTACAATATGTCAAGGATGTGGTGAAAATGGTAAAGGAGCTGGATGGTCATATGGTGTCTGTGGTGCCGGGCACGGTAGGGAAGATGGTGCCGGATGGAAGGCCGGAAGAAGAATGGAAGTGGGCGGTTGACTCCATGAAGGAAATATATGCATACAGCGAATCGGCAGGCATACTGCTTGGGATAGAACCTATCAACAGGTTTGAAACCTATTTCATCAACCGGGCAGAGCAGGCATTGGCACTTGCCGCGGAAACCGGCCCCAACTGTGGCGTATGCCTGGATACCTTTCACATGAACATTGAGGAAACGGATATGTTTGAAGCCATCAGGAAGGCCAGGGGAAAGCTGGCCGGTTTTCATGTGGCGGACAGCAACAGAATGGCGCCGGGAATGGGGCACCTTGACTGGAAGAAGATCATTGATACACTTGGGGAAGTGAATTATAACAGCGTGCTTTCCGTAGAATTCTGTGCGCCGCTGGATCGTACGCCCGTCAATCCCTACCCGGGCTCCATTGATGAAAAGCCGCAAAACCTTACGCCCGAGCAGGAGAAATTCCTGACAGATCATGGCAGCTCTTCCGTTACGGAGGAATTTTATACCATGCTCACGCAACAATCATATGATACCTTGTCAAAACTGATATAACGAGTGAAAATAGCTAACGTAGAGGCGTTTTGGTTACGCTGTCCCATTCCCGGGGAAAAACAACATACTTCGGATTATGGATTGCTGACCGATTTTGATATGACGCTGGTAGTCATCACAACGGATGAAGGACTTCAGGGATTCGGGGAAGCAAAAGCTGCAGTGGGATCATCAGGAGGATGCGCATCCATTGCATACTGTATCGAAAAGGAGTTGAAGCCCATGCTGCTGGGCAAGTCTGTCAGGAATATCACCCGTCTTTGGGAGGAGATGTACAACGGCACGCGGGACCATTACGCCCTGGCAAGAGGAAGAAAGTTCCCGATCCTGGGCAGGCGCGGGCTGACAATATCTGCGATGAGCGGTATTGATACCGCGTTGTGGGACCTGAAAGGCAAAATGCTGAACGTACCCGTGGTGGATCTGCTCGGTGGGGCATGCCGGGACAGGATGCCGGCCTATGCAAGCGGTGGCTGGGCTGATGTGAACAATATCGGCGCACAGTTGAAAGCTTATGTGGACAAGGGCTTTGAGGGCGTAAAAATGCGCGTTGGCGTGATGGATGGTACCGTTCAGAAAAGCATAGACAGGGTAAAAGCGGCACGGGCCGCGCTGGGGCCGGATATCAAATTGATGACGGATGCGCACGGAACTTTCAGCGTACCCGAGGCGAAGCAGTTTTGCAGAGGGGTGGAAGATTGTAATGTCTATTGGTTTGAGGAGCCCATCAGTCCGGACAACAGAAAGGGGACCGCAGAGGTGAGGGCTTCCACACACATCCCCATCGCCGCCGGTGAAAGTGAATATACCAGTTTTGATATACAGGACCTTTTACAACTAAGGGCAATTGACGTTGTACAACCGGATGCGGCTATCATTGGCGGTATTTCAGAAGCGATGCGCGTAGGGCATCTTGCCGGTGTAAACCAGGTAGAACTGGCGCCTCATTGCTGGGGTTCTGCCTTTTCTTTCATGGCGGGGGTAACCGTAGCGTTTGCCTCACCTTCGGCAACCATCATTGAGTTTTCCCTTGGAGGAAATCCTATGATGTACGACCTGGTGAAGGAACGGATCACTGTTACGAATGGCGAGATCGCCGTGCCAACCGCACCCGGATTAGGCGTAACACCAGACTGGGATTTTGTGAAGCAGTTCAAGCAGCCTGTTTAAATGATCTATTATGGCAAAAGCACTTAAAATCAACCACGTTACACTCATTGTAGACAACCTGGAAAAAGCAGGGGCCTTCTATCAGCAGGAACTCGGCCTGGAACCGCTGCCGGCTTTCCGGTTCGACTATCCCGTGATGTTTTTCCGGTTTAACGATGAGCAGCAACTGCATATTTCGGAATGGGAGGACCGTACTTCATTTCGCGGGCATATCTGCGTGCAGGTAGATGATTTCAGCAGCATCTTTTTTCGCATGAAAGCACTGCAGGCCATTGACATAAATCCCTGGGGGAAGGTGAGGAAGCTGCCGGACGGGGCCATGCAGATGTTTGTACGCGATCCTGCCGGTAACCTGGTGGAAATTTCCTCCGTACCCGGAGCGGAAGTGGATCCCCGGATATTCGAAGACGATTTATACGAAGAAGGGCTGTATGTTTCGAACAGGAACGACTTCAGAGGATACAGGTCTGATGACGCTACGCTATATCATAATAACCCATGAGGAAAAACGTATTGTTGCTTGAATCCATTGCAGACGAAGCATTAGCTGTGCTCCGGGAAAATGTGAACGTATTCACAGGATACGATGAGGGCAGTTTGAAAGATGTTTTGAGCAAAGTGGAAGTGCATGCCATCATTACAAGGGGTAAGAAACGGATCGATAAGGCTTTGATGGATGCATGCCCGCTTTTGGAAGTGGCGGCGCGGAGCGGTGTTGGACTGGATAATGTAGATGTAACCGAAGCAACGGCAAGAAAGATACGGGTGATCAATGCACCGGGCAGTAATGCGGCTACCATTGCAGAGCATACCCTCGCCCTGATGCTGATGCTGATGCGCAACCTGTATGGATCGGTGGAGCGTGTCAGGCAGAACGACTGGAACTGGCGCAATCAATATGCAGGCGATGAGCTGAATGGCAAAACCCTCGGCATCCTGGGCATGGGGAATATCGGAAAGCGCGTGGCCAGGCTGGGAGAGGCATTCGGGATGGAGGTGCTGTACTGGAGCCGGTCGGATCAGAACAGGTCTATGGAGGAGGTATTGCAACAGGCTGATGTAGTGAGCCTTCACCTGCCTTTGGATAAAGAAACGGAAAATATAATAGGAGCAAAGCAGCTGGCTTTAATGAAACCCGGCGCATTTCTCGTCAATACCGCAAGAGGCGCATTGATCGACCACGCAGCACTATTGGATGCTTTGAACACGCAGAAGATCGCAGGTTTTGGGGCGGATGTGCTGCCGGACGAGCCGCCTGTTCAGAGCCTCCCGCTTGTACAGCATGCGCGTGCCATCGTTACGCCGCATACTGCCAGCCTTACAGCCGCTACCTACCGGCGGATGTGCCTGCTTACCGTGAACAATGTTGTGGCAGTGCTTGCAGGCCGTGAGCCGGAATGGAACAGTGTATATAATCGTAACGCGTTTGTATGATAATCAATATCCCTGGTATGATGAACACTTTTTACATCGGTTTGTTATTAACGCTCAGCACCGGTTTGGGCTGTATCTCATCTCCGCAGCATGCAAAAAAGCCACTCGTTGTTTTTGTGTGCGGAGACCATGAATACAGTGGTGAGGAAACGCTGCCTGTCATTGCGGCGGAGCTGGAAAAGAATTATGGTATGAGGACCATCGTGCTCAAATCCTCTCCGGACCATAACAGCGAAGAGAATATCCCCGGCCTGGAAGCCCTGAAGGATGCGGACCTGGCTGTATTCTACCTGCGCTGGCGAAGGCTTCCTCCGGAACAGCTTGCCCATATTGAAGCATACCTGGAAACAGGAAAACCTGTGATGGGTTTCCGCACCACCACGCATGCATTCAATTTTCCCAAGGGGCATGCCAGCGAGAAATGGAACGCCTTTGGGGAATTTGCCTTGAATGCGCCTCCGGGCTGGGGCGGAAAAGCCAGACATACGCACTATGGGCATAGCAGCAGCACAGATGTAAGCATCGTTCCCGAAGAAGCCGGTCATCCTGTTCTGACAGGCGTAGCAAAGGATTTCCACGTTCGCTCATGGTTATATCATGTAGTGCCGGATTATCCCGTTAAGGGTTCCACGTCACTGCTTACCGGCAAAGCCGTAAATCCGGAAAGAGCCGCAGTGGAGAACCCGGTGGCCTGGACCGGCACCAATTCATTCGGAGGAAAGATTTTTATGACCACGCTCGGGCATCCGGAAGATTTCAGGATAGCAGCTTTTCAGCGGCTCGTGATCAATGCCATTCACGACGAACTGGGGCTGGAAGTACCAAAGGAATGGAAAGGCCAGATAGATATCCAGGTGCCTTACCGCGTTGCTAAATAAATATTCACAGGATCATGAGACTTGCAAAGACCGGCATTCTGTCGCTCATAGGGGTTGTGGCTGCAATAGTGATATTGTATGCCCTTACATTCAAAGCGTCTGCTCCCCTTGCTATTGAAAAGGGGGCGCGCATTGCATTGATCGGTAATAACCTGGGATCAAGGATGGTCCACTACGATAATTTTGAAACCGAGTTATATCTCCGCTTTCCAACGCATGACCTTTTCATTCGTAACATGTGTGACGGAGGAGAGACGCCGGGCTTCCGGCCGCATGCCAGCAGGAACTCCCCCTGGGCTTTCCCCGGCGCGGAGAAATTCCAGGCCGAGCGGGCAAACCTGGTGAACAGAAAAGACACTGCCAGTTGGGCCGGAATGGGAGACCCTGGTGAAGGCTTTTTTGAAACGCCTGATCAATGGCTCACCAGGCTCAGAACAGATGTGATCATTTCCTTTTTCGGGTTTAATGAATCGTTTGCAGGAAAAGCCGGACTGGACAATTATAAAGCAGAACTGGATGCTTTTATCAAATGGACGCTGGAGCAAAAATACAATGGCACTTCCGCACCGCAGCTGGTGATCGTTTCTCCCATTGCTTTTGAGGACCTCTCCGATAAATACGATCTGCCGGATGGCCGGAAAGAAAATGAAAATCTCGAATTGTACACCAAAGCCATGAAAGAGGTAGCCGCGCAGCATAAAGTACTTTTCGTAGACGCATTTACGCCATCCCTGCAATGGTATAAAGAAACAGCAGCGCCATTGACCATCGATGGTTCCCAGCTGAATGAAGAAGGGTATAAAAGACTCGGGGTATTGCTGGCTGATCAGATCTTTGGAGAAGGTACGCCAGCTGCGGAAAAGAACAGAGCGCTGGTGCATGATGCAGTGATGGAAAAGAACTGGATGTGGCTGAACGATTATAAAATTCCTAACGGCGTGCATGTTTATGGCCGCAGGTACAAACCTTACGGGCCGGATAATTTTCCCGCCGAAATAAAGAAGATCAGGGAGATGACGGCTATCCGGGACACCGCCATTTGGCTCGCCGCTTCAAAAGGGGAGAAGATGGATGTGGAAGCTGCCGATAAACATACCAGCGTATTGCCGGAGGTTAAAACCAACTATTCACCCAGCCGCAAGAATGGCAACCTGCAGTATCGCTACGGACAGGAAGCCCTGAACAGCCTGAAAGTGGCGCCGGGTTATAAGGTTGAGCTATTTGCTTCAGAAACGGAATTCAGTGAGCTGGCTAACCCTGTGCAGTTGTCGTTTGACAACAAAGGGCGCCTGTGGGTAGCAACGATGCCTACCTACCCGCAATATAGAGTGGGAGACAAAAAGCCTGACGACAAGATCATCATCCTTGAAGATACCGATAATGATGGCAAGGCGGATAAACAAACGGTGTTCGCAGACGGGCTCCATTTGCCGCTCGGCTTCGAGATGGCGCCGGAAGGCGTATATGTATCGCAGGGAACTGACCTGGTGCTGTTGACAGATACCGATGGAGATGACAAAGCGGACAAGAAAGAAATTTTGCTCAGCGGCTTTGATGATCATGATTCACACCACAGCCATCATGCATTCACAACGGATGGATCGGGGGCGATCTATTCAGGAGAAGGCGTGTTCCTCCGTACCAATGTAGAAACTTCTTACGGCCCGGTATATGCTACCAACGGCGGATTTTACAGGTATGATCCGAAACGGAAGAAGCTGGAGCGCACGGCGCAACTGTCTATTCCCAATCCCTGGGGCATCACCTTCGATGAATGGGGGCAGCCTTTCTTTGCGGAAACATCCAGTCCGGATGTACGCTGGATGCTTCCGGGAACAGTATTGCCAAGGTATGGGCAGGCTACGCACAAATCCCGGCAACTGATAGAAGAGAAACATCTGGTACGGCCTACATCGGGTATTGAGATCGTATCAAGCCGGCATTTCCCGGATGAAGTACAGGGCGACCTGCTGATCAATAATACCATTGGCTTCCTGGGAACAAAACAGCATACGCTGGAAGATGATGGAACGGGTTACAAAAGTCGTTTTCGTATGGACCTGCTGGTGAGCAACGATCCTAATTTCCGCCCGGTAGACCTGGAGTTTGCGCCCGACGGTTCGCTATACGTGGTGGATTGGCACAATATCCTCATCGGGCATATGCAGCATAATGCGCGGGACCCTTTACGGGATCACTCGCATGGGAGGATCTACCGCGTTACTTATCCTGCCAGGCCGCTGGTGAAACCGGCAAAGATAGCGGATGCCAGTATCGAAGAACTCTTTGAGAACCTTAAACTGCCGGAGTACAGAACGCGCTACAGGACCCGCCGGGAACTGAGGGGCCGCGACATGCCTGCAGTGCTGGACAAACTGGCAACCTGGATAGCGGCGCTGGATACCAGCGATCCCCGGTATGAACACCATTTGCTCGAAGGGCTTTGGGTGAGCTGGGGAATGGGTAAAGCAGATCAAAGACTTTTAAAGCAGCTGCTGAAAGCGAAGGAGTACCGTGTAAGGGCCGCAGCAGTGCAGGTAGTGCGGTACACCGGGCATCAGGTGCCTGATCAGGCGGATCTGCTGGTGGCCGCAGCCAGGGATGAAAGTAGCCGCGTAAGGCTGATGGCTATTGTGGCCGCTTCCTGGATCGGTAAAGAAAAAGGCCTTCCCGTTCTTGCAGCCGCCAGTGAATTGCCGATGGACAGCTGGATGGTGCCTGCATACAGAACGGCCGAAGCACATTTAAACGGGCGGAATGTACAGAGAGAAAGGGAGAAAAAGGAAAGCACTGAACTTAAAGGTGCAGCGTTGGCATTGTTCAACCAGGGGGAAATTATTTATAACAAGGAAGGATATTGCAGAACCTGCCATCAGCCTGATGGCGAAGGGCTCACGGCTTCCGGTTTTCCTCCCCTTGCATCTACTGACTGGGTAACAGGAAGTGAAGAAAGGCTGATCAAACTGGTGCTTAAAGGACTGATGGGACCAATAAACGTAAATGGCAAAATGTATCCGGGACAGGTGCCGATGACACCTTTTGGCGGATTGCTGAAAGATGAGGAAGTAGCAGCGGTATTGACTTACGTCCGCAACTCTTTCGGGAATAACGGCCCCGTTGTTTCCCCGGAGAAAGTGAAAAAAGTGAGGCAGGCCATAGAAAGTAAAAAAGATTTTTATACCACGGAGCAGTTGCTTAAAGAACATCCCATGGAAAGGATGCGATAACAGTAGAAGAGGAAAGAACAAAACTATAGGAACAACATAACGTTTTAAGAAGAAATGCTGATGGGTCATATCCGCGATTTTGTAGGATAGTAGCTATTGTTGATGTTTTTTTATCTAAATAGAAAGGTTTCTTTTTTCTTTTTAATAATTGAATTAGTTTAGTTGGAGTTACTCTTTTTTGTGTGTATTGATTTGTAAAATTCCATAGCCTTTCAGCATAAATTGAAGTTCAACAGACCTAACATTCGTTCACCCTTAATTGTGTTTTTGAAAAATCAGGTTGTAACAGTTGTGAAAGTTCCACGAATATGATCATGCAATTGATGCGTGCATAAAGAACTGTACAGCCCTGCAAATCTATTATTGAGATCAAGACTGATATTTCATTTTACCATTATTAACCAATAATCTGTTTTCTCGAACTGAGGCATGAAACGGAGGGGGAAAGGTACGCCCTGATCCTGTATGCTGTTGTCCGGTCCACGTTATCTGCCCTTTTAACACGCAATTATTTTCTTAATTCTAACACGATGTGTATGAGTAAAAAACTACGCCTCGGCACGGCATGCCTATGCATGCTCCTGTCTTGCTGTTTACATTTTTCCGATGCTTATTCCCAAGACAGGTCCTCCGTTATCGGAACGGTGAAAGACTCTACCGGCACACCGCTTCCCGGCGTCAGCGTAATGGTGACCGGTACTAAATCCAGGGGAACTGCTACTGATGCGAACGGCAAGTTTGTACTGGAGATAAGCGCCGGTGAGATGCTGCTGTTCAAATTCATCGGGTATCAGGAGCAGGTCATCACCGTCACTGACCTGAAGAAAGAACTGACTATTGTACTGCGGTCAGCGGAGACAAAACTGGATGATGTGGTGATCACGGCTTTTGGAAAAAAGCAGATCAAAGAATCTGTAGTAGGTTCTGTATCCACTATTACTCCCGGTAACCTCAGAACAGCAGCCAGTAATCTTACCAATGCCCTGGCAGGGCAGGTGGCGGGTGTGATCGGCTTCCAGTCCAGCGGGCAGCCGGGCCTGGATAATTCCAACTTTTTCATCAGGGGCGTTACCACGTTCGGTTACCGCCAGAACCCGCTGATCCTGATAGATAACGTGGAGCTTACCGCTAACGATCTTGCCCGTTTGCAGGTGCAGGATATTGCCAGCTTTTCCATATTGAAAGATGCCAGTGCCACGGCATTGTATGGAGCAAGAGGGGCCAATGGTGTTATTCTCGTTACCACCAGGGAAGGTAAATCCGGGAAGACGCAGCTGAATGTAGTGCTGGAGAACGCCATCTCGCAACCCACCAAAACCATCAAACTGGCAGATCCTGTTACTTACATGAAACTGTATAATGAAGCCAGTACCACGCGTGACCCGCTGCAACCCATCGTTTTTGATGCGGATAAAATATACAATACGGAGCAGACCATGAAGAATGCTCCGGGTAGCAATGGTTACGTATATCCGGCTGTGGACTGGCTGGATATGCTGTTCCGGAAAACCACCACTACCCAGCGGGCGAATGTGAATGTCAGCGGCGGCGGAGAATTTGCCCGTTACCTGGTCTCTGCTTCCCTGAGTAATGACAATGGTATGCTGAAGCGGGATGCGGCCAATAATTTTAACAACAACGTGAACTACAAGAACTATCAGTTACGGTCCAACGTAAATGTGAAGCTCACCAAATCAACGGAACTGGTATTAAGGTTGTGGGGCAATTTCAATGACTACAACGGCCCCATTACCAACGACGCTTCGTTCTCTTCTGACCTGTACAGCGCGGCGGTGCATACCAGTCCGGTGCTCTTTCCGGCATTCTATCAGCCGGATTCGGCCAACCGCCTGACACAGCATATCCTGTTCGGCAATTCCAGCCAGACGGGCACCGGTTCGGGCCAGAACAACGGTGTTGGCTATTCCAATCCCTATGCGCAAATGCTGAGAGGGTACAAACGTTTCTCCGAGTCCCGCATGTCCGCTACCGTAGAGTTGCACCAGGACCTGGATTTTATCACACCCGGACTAAAGGCGCATGGCTTCTTTAATACCAACCGGTATTCCTATTTCGATAATACAATGGCCTACAACCCATTTTATTATAACGTGCTGCCCGGAGATTACAACAGGGCAGATAATACATACAAGCTCACCTGGCTGAATTCACTGCCGGGCGGTGTATTTCAGGGCAGCCCCGGTTCCGGCAATAATGGAGCGGCCACGGAATACCTGGTGTATTCGCCCGGAAGAAAGGATGCCAATACCTTCCTGCAATTCCAGGCGCAACTGGAATATTCCAAACAGCTGAACGATCATAATATTTCCGGCTCGCTGATCACGATAAGGCAGCAAAGGCTGGTGGCCAACGGGGTTGATCCAAATACCCGGCAGCCCAGCTTGCAGTATTCATTGCCTTACAGGAATATGAACCTTGCCGGAAGAGCCACCTATAATTATGCTTCCCGCTATTTCCTGGAATTCAACTTCGGGTATAATGGCTCGGAACGTTTCTCTGAAAATAACCGGTATGGTTTCTTCCCCACCATCGGCGCCTCCTGGATCGTTTCACGGGAAAAGTTCTGGGGCGAAGGCTTGACGGATATTGTGAGCTCTCTTAAACTAAGGGCGAGTTATGGCTTGAGTGGTAATGATGATATCGGCAGCCAGCGTTTCTTTTATTTGTCTGATGTAAACCTTACCGCAGGCAACGGTTCCTCCTTTGGTTTAAATAACGGATATAACCGCAGTGGTGTAAGGATCAATAACTATGAGAACAGGAACGTGACCTGGGAAACGGCCAAAATATTCAACACCGGGATCGAAATGACGTTGCTCAGGAATTTCGATCTGATTGCGGAATATTGGACGCAGGACCGCAGCAACATCCTGATGAGCCGGAACATCCCGTCCAGTATGGGCCTGGAAGCAGGTATCCTTACCAATGTAGGTACGGTGGAAGTGCAGGGGCTGGACCTTACGGCGAATTACAACAAAGACTTTTCAAGGAATTTCAGGGTGCAGTTCATGTCCAACTTTACCTTTTCCAAAGGAAAGTATGGTGTATATGAAGAGCCGGAGTATGCAGAACCATGGCGGTATGTTTCAGGTACTATGCTGGGCCAGCAGTTCGGCTACATTGCGGAGCGCCTCTTTGTAGATGACAAGGAAGCTGCCGCTTCGCCCGTTCAGCAGTTTGGCGGCAATGCGGTGAGAGGAGGGGATATCAAGTACCGCGACCTGAACGGAGATGGTCGCATCACCGTAGCGGACCGTGCGCCGATTGGCTTGCCCACTACACCGCAGATCATGTATGGCTTCGGTTTTTCCGTGAATTATAAAGGCCTTGAAATAAATGCACGGTTCCAGGGGCAGTCGAATGTTTCTTTTTTTATAGATCCCCGCTCCGTGAGCCCTTTCATTATACCGCCTTCTCCCCAGATACAAAGCCAGAGCCAGGTGCTGCAGGCATTTGCGGACGATCACTGGTCTGAGGAAAATCAGAACCTCTATGCGCTCTATCCCAGGTTGGGCGTCAGTTCGCAGGCTATTGAGAATAACCTTCAACGGAGCACCTGGTGGATGCGCGACGGCAGCTTCCTGCGGTTGAAAACCGCTGAGATAGGATATGTGCTGCCTGTCAATTGGGTAAACCGGATAGGGTTGAAATATTGCCGTGTGTATGTAAACGGCCTCAACCTTTTCAATATCACCAAATTTGATCTGTGGGACCCTGAATTGGGTGGCAACGGGTTCAACTACCCCATTCAGAAGGCTTATAATTTAGGTATCAACATCAACCTGTAAACAACGAGATTATGAAGCACTATAATAAAAGATCAACGGCCACGGTGTTGTGCATGTTTGTATTGTGTGTGTCGGGTATCACCGGTGAAGGCTGCAAAAAATACCTGGACGTTACGCCGGAGAACGTAGGAACGATCGACTATGCTTTCCGGAACAGGAACGAAGCGGAGAATTACCTGTTCACCTGCTATAATACATTGCAGAATATGAGCAATGTATTGACCGATCCGGGATTCACCACATCCGCAGAGATCGTTTATCCCAATGATCTGTCTGAAAGACCTATTAATGACGAAGGCTTTCAGCTGATCCGGGGAACAGTGCAGAATATTTCCAGCCCGATCCTTAATTACTGGGATGGGGGAGGCCAGGTCTCCAGTATTTTCCAGGCTATCCGCCGCTGCAATATCATGCTGGAGAATATAGACAAACCGATCGATCTCAGTGCGGAGGAAAAAGCAAGATGGATAGCGGAAACAAAATTCCTGAAGGCTTATTACCATTTTTTCCTGGCCAGGCTGTATGGCCCCATTCCCATCTACAGGGAGAACCAGAGCATAACGGCGCCGATAGAAGAGATCAGGGTAAAAAGAGCGCCGGTGGATTCCGTGTTCAATTATGCCGTTCAACTGATAGACGAAGCATTGCCTGACCTGCCGGTGCAGATCGCAAACATTCAGCAGGAATTGGGAAGGATCACCAGGGTGATCGCATTATCCGTAAAAGCAGATATACTGGCTACACAGGCAAGCCCTTTATACAATGGTAATCCAGACTATGCCAGGTTCAGGAACAAGGACGGCGAGCAGCTTTTTTCCACCACAGCGGACCCTGCAAAATGGCAAAGGGCTGCTGCGGCCTGCAAAGCCGCCATTGATGAGGCAGAGAGCCTCAATATAAGGTTGTACACCTTCATTCAACCGGCCAACCTTCCCGTATTGACGGACTCGCTCCGTAAAGTGCTCACCATTCAGAATGCGGTAACTGAGAAGTGGGATTTCAATGCGGAAGTGATCTGGATGCTCAACGGGTTTTTCGGATACCAGAACTTCTGTATTCCACGCCTTACCGATAAAGCGGTGCAAAACTCCACTGCCGCTGCGGGTAGTTTCACCGTGCCCCTGGCAACAACCGACCTTTTCTACACGGATAACGGCGTGCCGATCAATGAGGATAAAACCTGGGACTATAGCCGCCGTTTTGAATTGCAGGCGGGAGACAATGCGAGCAGGTACTATATAAAGAGCGGTTATACCACCATCAAAAATAATTTTAACCGGGAAGTGCGGTACTACGCCAACATCGGGTTTGACGGAGGGGTATGGTTTGGCAACGGCGTAACAGATCAGAACAACCCCTTGTCTATCGAAGCAAAAGGTCCCGATTCAAAGGCCGGTCCAAAAGACCGCGTGCGGATCAATATGCTGGCCTTATGGCCCAAGAAACTGGTCAGTTATCTCACCGTTTTCAACGAAGGTGTGCAGCAAACCGGCTTCCGCCTGCCGCGTACCCGCCTGGCAGACCTCTACCTGTTGTATGCGGAATGCCTTAATGAAGCCAGCGGCCCTGATGCGGAAGTGTATCGCTACATAGACCTCGTGCGCGAGCGGGCTGGTCTTGAAGGTGTGCTGGATTCCTGGGCACAGTACAGCTCGTTGCCGGCAAAACCTTCCACGAAAGACGGGCTGCGGGAGATCATTCACCGGGAACGCCGTATAGAGTTATGCTTTGAAGGTAAAGCAGGATGGGACCTGAGGAGATGGAAGGAAATGCTCACTGTGCTGGCGCCGCCTATCCAGGGATGGAGCATCTTCCAGAAAACGAGCAGCAACTTCTACACCCTGCAAACGTTATTCATACCTGCCATGACCGTAAGGGATTACTTCTGGCCATTGTCAGACGCTGCATTGTCCAATAATCCCAATCTGGTGCAAACACTGTATTGGTAATCGTTTAACCGTATCAAAATGATTGTTATGAATAGTAAATATATCATGCTGCCATTAACACTGCTGATGATGGCAATGGCCTGTACCAAAGTAAAGGATTACAATGAACCGGTTTCCGATGATCCAACAAAACCCGGCGTTATCACCAATATCAAAGTGGCCAATTTCAACGGAGGCTCGTACATCACCTACAGCCTGCCCGCATCCGGAAATATCCTGTATGTGAAAGCCGAATATGTGATAGATGAAAAAACAGGCAGGAAGCGGCAGACCAAATCCAGCTATTACAGCGATAGCATCACGGTGCAGGGTTTTGCGGAAAACAAAGAGTATGCGGTAACGCTTACCACCGTCACCCGTTCCAATGTGGAGTCGGATGCTGTTACGGTGAATGTTTTTCCTGATACGCCGGTGTACCGGCAGGTAGCTAAAACTATCCGGATGCAGCCTGATTTTGGCGGTCTGAATGTACAGATCACCAATGTTGATAAAAAACCGGTGGGCGTGATCGTATTGTATAAACCTGAGGGGGCGGATAATTACGCCATCTATGAGCAGAAGTTCAGCGATTTTGCGGAAGTAGGTTTCTCTTCGAGAGGATTTGATACACTGCCCAAACAGTTTGCGGTGTACATCACGGACCAGTGGGGCAATAATTCAGATACGGTTTTCCAGACCATCAGCCCTTTGTATGAAGAGCAGCTGGATAAAAGCAAGTTCTTCGGGAATGCACTGCCAAGTGATGGGGTAATCGGTTTCAGCTGGCAGTTGGCCAATCTGTGGAACGGCAATAACGGCGGCACCGGCTGGCATACGGTACAGGAGAATAAGCCGATGCCGATTGTAGCCACATTCGGATTAGGCGTATCGGCGAAGATAAGCCGGTTTGTACTTCATGGACGCTCCGGTTACGAATATGCTCACGGCAATCCAAAGGTTTTCTCGATATGGGGCTCGGATAAACCGGCACCGGCAGACCAGGTATTGCCGGTATTTGCAGAAGAAGGCACCGTGCTGGGCGACTGGGTGAATATGGGCAATTATGAATGGCCCGGCCCACCTTCCGGAGCGCCGCCCACCGCACCAACGGCAACGGACCGATCTGTCTTTAACCGGGGGATGGAATTCAATGTTCCCTTCACCGCGCCTAAAACAAGGTTTATCCGGTTAGCCGTTAGTGAATCATGGTCCGGCGCCACCTTTGCACATGCCATGGAAATAACCCTGTTTGGAAACACGAATTAAAAAACTGACTGTATGAAAAGAAGTATCATTCTGCTGCTTTTTATCTCCTGTATATATATCGGCTGCAATAAAGGCGATACGGATTACAGGGAGCTGCTAAATAAAGAGGAAGTAGTGTACCCCGGCCTCACCGGTAATTTTAAAGCCTACCAGGGGAACCTGCGTGTGCAATTGGAATGGAATCCCAGTCCTGATCCCAGCATCACAAAGTACCTGATCTACTGGAATAACGGCGAAGATTCCCTGGCGCTAAATGCTTCCAGCAGCAATCCGCAGGATACGCTGCGCACGATGATATCCGGCCTTAACGAGTATGTGCAGAATTTTGTGCTGTACACCTTTGATGCGCGGGGGAACAGGTCCATAGGCCAGTCGCTTTCCGGTGTCAGGATCTATGGCCCGCTGTATGTGTCCTCGCTCGTGAACCGCCAGGTGGATGCGAGCCAGCCGCCTGTGGCCGTGAATGATTATACTTACAAAGTATTCTTTTCCAGGGCGGATACGATACTGAACACGGGTACTGCCATTTCCTATCTGGACAGCCTGCAGAACCCTGTTACGATCAACCTGGATGCAAAAACAGATACGGTGGTGCTGAACCTGGCGAAGGCGGGCACCAAAGTGGCCATACGGTCTTCATATGTACCGGTGTTTAAAGCGGTGGATACATTCCGTGTTGCATACAGCGATACGTTGCTGCTTGAATGAGGCTAAGGGAAGGGGCTCGAAAGTAATTTGATAAGCTTGGGAATCGTGTAAACGAAAATGCTCTCCACAAAGTACCCGAATCAAAATCGGGTAAAATTACTTTTGAGTCCCTTTTTTCTTGAATTCAGCTATAAAAAACTCCGGCCCAAAAGGACCGGAGCAACCTGATTGAAACTTATGCTATTTCAATTTACCCTATTTCAATTTCTCTTTTTCCGCCTTCGCCATTTCAAGATGGCTCCTCAACTCCGGTAAAGTCTTGCTGAACCAGTCCCTCACCTCGGGGTCCTGCGCATGCTCCGCCGTTTTCTCAAACAGATCAATGGCCTTTTCATGTTTGTCTACCAGCTCATCCACAAAGGCTTTATCAAAATCATTCCCCGTTTTCTCCATGATATTCGCTATATCCCTTTCCTTCGATTCATTCAGCGCCGTCGGAATGGTCACATTTTTCTTCGTGGCCAGCTCCGCCAGTTGCTGATTCAGCTTTTCGTGAGACTTCTGCATATGCTCCGCCAGTTTTTTGACGCCTGCACTGGTGGCTTTGGTTTTACCGGAAGAAGTGATCTTTACTTCATAAAGCCCGTCTTCAGCCGCTTTTGTTATATTCTTCGCATCGTCTTTTAAATCGTTAGAAAGTGCATCCCGGTTGATATCCTGCGCATCGCTGCGAGTCATACCGGTATCGCCGGCGGGAATGGAATCCTGGTTATTGTTGCCCGCATTGTTGTTGCAGGCGGCCATCATACCCGCAATGGCAAATGACAGTAAGATTGCTGATGTTTTCATATTCGTCCGTTTTAGTGTTCAGCATTGTATAGTGAAAAGATTATGCCAGCGCGTGATCAACTGTTTTACAGCTACTTCTGTGGAAATGCATGCCCGTTTTGGCGGAGGTTGTTCCACGAATAGGAGAAAAATTATATATTTATGCAGCATTAAGACCCGTATCTATGAAAACCAGGTTACTGTTGTTTGCATTGCTGCTGACCCAGCTGGCATGGGCGCAGCCGAAAAACCGCCAGCGCTTCAATCACCAGGCCTTTGCGGAAAAACTGTCCATCGCGGAATGGATGTCGGAATACGACAGCATCGCCTGGCGCATGTCTGACCTTGTGACCATGGCTACCTATGAGCAGCTGGAGCGGATGGACCGGCGGGAATGGTTCTGCTTCAGGGGGACAGACAGCCTCTGGAATGCGGTGTACGGGAAGTTCAACGACACCGCGTATGATCTCGTATTGCATTACAAGCTGTTTGAGAATGATACGATCGATGTGGTATGCGATGCCCCGGATACGGCCATGCTGCACAGTGTCTGCAGGGCCGTAAGGACAGCTTACCGGGAGGCGGGGCTGATCCTGGGAAAATCCTCTACCCGTTTTAACAAATTCGTGCGCTATCATGCGGATAAAACAGTCTCCATCTGGCTGCTGCCCGCCCTGCAATCCCTCGGTATTGCCGTGTACGGGGGCGAGTTTTATTATCATTTCGATGCTTCGGGAACGGTGGTGCTGGACAAAGAGGAATACTACCAGGGCAGCATTAAAGGCTTTAAAACGGGTAAGCCAAGGGAGGTGTGGCTGAGTTATGAGGATGCCGCCGCTCCCACCCAGGGCGCCGTTTATTTTGCCGTGCAATACCGGAAATATTTTACCGATATCCATATTGATACAAGAGAAAGCACCAGCGTACAGTCTTTCAGCCCCGGAAAGGGTTACTACTGGCTGCATGCGGATAAATTGAGGATGAATTAGTAAATTACCTGTTCATCACCTGTAATTTATATTCCCATGAGACAGTTATTCCTCCTTTTGTTGTTGGCCGCTCCCGTCCTGGCTTCTGCACAGCAGGGCTTTGAGGCCCGCTGGTTCAACCGTAACGGCGATACCCTACCCTACCGCATCCTGCTGCCGAAGGATTATGATGCCGCAAAAAAATATCCCCTCGTGCTGGTGCTGCATGGTGCAGGTGAAAGGGGGAATGACAACGAATCGCAATTAAAGCATGGCAGCCGGCTGTTCCTGAACGACACGGTCCGCCGGGAATTTCCCGCCATTGTGGTTTTCCCCCAATGTGCGCGGAATGGTTTCTGGGCGCCGATCCGGCCGAAACGGGACAGTACGGGCAAATTCACGGGCATGGAGTTCCCGGCCGATGTGCCGCCCACAACACCCGCCGCTCTTGTTCACCAGCTGATGGACAGTCTGCTGGCTTCCGGAACGGTGGATGCCAAACGGGTGTACATCGGCGGATTGTCAATGGGAGGGATGGGCGCTTTCGATATGCTGGCCCGTTTCCCGGAACGCTTTGCCGCGGCCTTCCCCATCTGCGGCGCCGGCAATGAGACCCTGAGCAGCCGCTATGCAAAGCATACGGCCTTATGGATATTCCACGGGGAGGACGATAATGTGGTGCCGCCCACTTTATCCCGGATAATGCATACCTCCCTGCAGGAGGCCGGAGCGGACGTGAAATACACCGAATACCCGGGCGTTGGCCACAACAGCTGGGACAATGCCTTCGCGGAGCCGCAATTATTACCATGGCTCTTTTCGCATCATCTGTAACAGTAGATCAGCCATTCATCACATTTGAGGGGAACAGCTGTTCCCCTTTTCGCTATTTTTAACCCATTACAACAATCATCTAAATCAACCGCATGCAACGTTTTTATTCCCTGATGCTATGTATAGGCATATCCCTTGCCGCTACCGCACAGCAAAAGAAAGACCTCTCCCCGGATGACTACGGCAAATGGCAGACCCTGTCCGCCCCGGCTCTGTCAGCTAACGGCGACTGGGCTGCATATGAAATGAAAGTACAGGAAGACAATGATACCCTGTACATCGTGAACCGCCTCAGCGGCCAGCGTTACGCCCTGGAGTTCGGCACCCGGCCGGAGTTTTCGGAAGACAATAAATGGGTGGCCTGGAACATCGGTGTATCCTACAAGGAAGCGGAAAAAATGCAGGAACAGCGCCAGCCCCTCCGCTTTAAAATGGGACTGATGAACCTGCAGACGGGTAGAAAAACCGTGGTGGACGATGTAAGGGCTTTCGACTTCTCAAAGAACGGAAAGTTCCTCGCCATCAGCCTCATCCCGCCAAAAGAGAACAAGGATAAAGGAGCGGTGCTGCTGCTCAGGAACCTGACGGACAGCTCTACCCGCACCATCGGCAACGTTACGGCGCATGCTTTCAACAAGAAAAGCGACCATCTCGCCTATATCGTGGAATCCGCCAACCAGGCAGGCAATTCCGTTGAACTGTTCAATCTGGACACTTATACGCTGAAGGTCATTGCCAGCGATACCCTCAGTTTCTCCAAACTCTCCTGGTCCAAAGAAGGCGACGGCCTGGCTTTTTACAAGACCGTAAAGGATGAGGATTTCGAGGAAGAGAATGCCCAGGTATATGTATATGCCCCGCTGCATAAAAATCCGCGCCTCACCATATTCGATCCGGTAAAACAGCCGGGTTTTCCCGAAGGGATGCGCATCCATCCCGGCTCTTCGCTGCATCTGACTGATAACCTTTCCTCCGTGTATTTCAGCATCAATGAATGGACGGCGAAGCCCAAAAAAGGAGAGAAAAAGGCAGCGGATAAAGATACCACCGGCGCCGCACCGAAAGATTCCGCAGCGATAGCGGCCGTTGACAAGGATAGCACCAAAGCGGTGGCAAAAAAAGAAGGCCCCGCCGCGAAGCCCGCCGGAAAAGACAAACCTGCCGCAGTAGATATCTGGCATTGGAAAGATGCGGACATTCAGCCCCGGCAGAAGATCACCTATGCAAAGGACAAGGAACAGAGCTACCAGTCCGTCTGGAATATTGCGGCCAACACCTTTTACCAGCTGGCGAGTGACAGTGTGCCGACGGCGGACTTTGATAACCGTCATCCTTACGGGCTGATCTTCACCGATAAAAAATACAAACCCGCCTTCAAGGAAGATTTTGCCGATGTGTATCTCGTCAATACCCAAAACGGTGAAAGAAAACTGATCGGTGAAAAAATAGCCATGCAATACGGTATGGTGCCCTCGCTTTCTCCTGACGGGAAATTCGCGCTCTGGTACCGGGACAAGCAATGGTATGCTTACAATACGGCATCGGGACAAACGGTTAACCTCACCGCGAAGATACCCACCGTGTTCGAGAACTTCCGCGACGATCATCCCGCCGTTAAGCCGCCTTTCGGTACCGGTGGATGGATCAAGGGAGATAAGGAAGTGCTGCTGTACGATGAATATGATGTATATGCGGTGAAGCCCGACGGCAAAGGGTTCCGCAAGCTCACCAACGGGACGGCGGACGAGATACAGCATCGCGTATTGCGCCTGGACCAGGAAGAGCCTTTCCTGGATGACAGCAAACCGGTTTTCTTTTACCTCTACGGTGATAAAAGCAAATTCACCGGTTATGCGAAAATGGAAAAGGGCAAACTGAGCCGGGTCTTGTATGAAGACCTCCAGCTTTCCCGTCCGGTTAAAGCCAGGGATGCCGATGTGTTCCTGTTCTCGCGGATGGATTATGATCGCTCCCCGGAACTGTTTACGACCAAAGCGTTTGAAGGCGAACAGCAAATAGCCTCTTCCAACCCGCAGCAGAAAGATTACAAATGGGGCAAAAGCGAACTGGTGTCTTTCACCAACAGGAAAGGGAAGAAAATGCAGGGTGCACTGTTCTATCCCGCCGATTACCAGCCCGGCAAAAAATACCCGATGGTCGTGTACATCTATGAAACGCTGTCCAACACCGTGCATGGATATATGCCGCCATCCCGCCGGAGCGCATACAATACCACCAACTTCACCACCAACGGGTATTTCATTTTCCGGCCGGATATCGTGTATGATATCAATGACCCCGGTATGAGCGCCGTGAATTGTGTAGTGCCGGCGGTGGAGGAAGTGCTGAAAACCGGTATGATCGATAAGGACAAGATCGGATTGATGGGACATAGCTGGGGCGCGTACCAGACCTCATTCATCATCACACAGACCGATCTGTTCAAAGCCGCCTGCGCCGGCGCGCCGCTGACCAACCTGATCAGCATGTCCCTCGCCATCTACTGGAATTCCGGTGTGCCGGACCAGAAGATCTTTGAAACCAGCCAGGGCCGCTTCGATGGCCCCTGGTATGACAGGATGCAGGAGCATATGCGCAATTCTCCCATCTATCAGGCCGCGAACATCAAAGCGCCGCTGCTGGTGGCATTTGGCGATAAGGACGGTGCGGTAGACTGGCACCAGGGCATTGAAATGTACGGTACCATGCGCCGCATGGAAAAACCGCATGTGATGCTGGTGTATGCGGAT
The DNA here is from genome assembly GCF_008086345.1 of Chitinophaga sp. XS-30. NCBI lineage: Bacteria > Pseudomonadati > Bacteroidota > Chitinophagia > Chitinophagales > Chitinophagaceae > Chitinophaga > Chitinophaga sp. XS-30. Next base: position 2,860,973 of record NZ_CP043006.1, read on the forward strand.
GAGAACCATGGTCTCGCTAAAAAGGAGAACCAGATCGATTATCAGCAAAGACAGCGGGAGTGGTTCGATCACTACCTGCTTGGGAAGGAAGCGCCGAAATGGATCACTGAAGGCGTAACTTATCTCGATAAAATGAAAACGCAGGAAAAAGCGAAATAAAACGATTGTTTTTAGTGTCAGGATCAGCAGCGCTCCGGTAACGGGGCGCTGTTTTTTTGGGCGGATGGCTGGTGCGTTATTGGTGGCAGAGAGGGCATTTTCCCGCCTTTCGGAATGTTTCCGGTGTTTCCGGAAAAGAAAAGAACTGCCCCGGAGGACAGCTCTTATTCTCAAAATACTCGCATTTGTTAGTTGCTTTATTTGATCACCTGCATGGCGGCTTTTGCGGCGTTCACGGTAAATTCAATGTCTTCCGTCGTCAGGGCATGGCTGATGAACCAGGTCTCGTATGCAGATGGCGGCAGATAAACCCCTCTTTCCAGCATGGCGTGGAAAAAGCGTTTGAACAGTTCATTGGCGGCGCCTGATGCGGAGGTGAAATCAATGATCGGGTATTCGGCAAAGTGAACCGACAGCATGGAGCCGATCCGGTTGATCTGGTACACTACACCTGCGGCGCCGAAAGCCTCGCGCAGTCCAGCTGCCAGGAGGCTGGTCTTCTCTTCCAGCTGGGTATAGATGGAAGGATGATCGTTCAGCGTTTTCAGGAGGGTATAACCGGCAATCATGGCGATGGGATTGCCGCTGAGCGTACCGGCCTGGTACACTTTGCCAGCGGGGGCTACATGTTCCATGATCTCCCTTTTGCCTGCGAAAGCACCTACGGGCATACCGCCGCCGATGATCTTGCCGAAGGTGATGATATCTCCACGGATGCCGAGCAATTCCTGCGCACCGCCTTTCGCCAGGCGGAACCCCGTCATCACTTCATCCATGATCAGCAGGATGCCATGCGCATCACAAAGGGCGCGCAGGCCTTCCAGGAAGCCCGGTTGCGGCAGTACGCAGCCCATATTGCCGGCCACCGGTTCTATAATGATGGCGGCGATCTCTTCAGGATGCTCAGCTATCAGTTGCTCCACTGCCGGGAGATTATTGTAGGGGACGCTTAATGTATCTTCCGCCACAGCAGCGGTTACACCGGGAACAGACTGTATGCCCAGTGTGGCAACGCCGCTGCCGGCGCTCACGAGGAACGAATCCGCATGGCCGTGATAATTGCCCTCGAACTTGATGACCTTGTTGCGGCCGGTATAACCGCGCGCCAGCCGGAGGGCGGACATGCAGGCTTCCGTACCGGAGTTGACCATCCGCACCATATCGACGTTCGGCACCATCTCCACGATCAGTTCCGCTACTTTCACTTCCAGTTCGGTAGGCGCGCCAAAGGAGGTGGAGTAGGCGGCGTATTCCTGGATGGCCTTTACCACCGGCTCATAAGCATGGCCGAGGATCATGGGCCCCCAGGAGTTGATATAATCGATATACCGGTTGCCGTCCACATCATAGAGGTACGCGCCTTTGGCGTGCTGCATGAATACGGGTGTGCCGCCCACGCTTCTGAATGCGCGTACGGGAGAGTTCACCCCACCGGGGATCACTTTGCCGGCCTGCTGGAATAGTGCTTTGCTTTTTGTGTACATGCAGAAATATTTTACTGGTTCAACAATTTCACCGCGTCTTTGGCAAAATAAGTGGCGATAAGATCGGCTCCCGCACGTTTGATGCTCGTCAGGCTCTCGATAATGGCCTTTTCCTCATTGATCCATCCCATTTTTGCCGCTGCCTTGATCATCGCATATTCTCCGCTGACATGGTAAGCGCTCACGGGAACGGTTACACTGTCTTTGATCAGGCGGATGATATCAAGATAAGCCATCGCCGGTTTTACCATCACAATATCGGCGCCTTCGTCCACATCCATCAATGTTTCTTTCAGGGCTTCGCGGGCATTCGCAAAATCCATCTGGTAGGTTTTCTTGTCCCCGAAACCCGGCGCGGAGTCCAGCGCATCCCGGAACGGCCCGTAAAAGCAACTGGCATATTTGGCGCTGTAGGCCATAATCCCCGTTCTGGAAAAACCGTTGTATTCCAGCGCTTCGCGGATAGCCAGGATGCGGCCGTCCATCATATCGCTGGGCGCTACGAAGTCGGCCCCCGCACGGGCATGGCTTACGCTCATTTCAGCCAGCACATTCACGGTAGCGTCATTCACGATCTCCTGCCCCTCTACGATGCCGTCATGCCCGTAAGAGGAGTAGGGGTCCAGTGCTACATCGGTCATCACCACCATTTCCGGTACCGCGTCTTTCACGGCTTTTACCGCGCGTTGCATAAGACCGTCAGGATTGATGGCTTCCGTGCCTTTATTGTCTTTCAGTTCATCTGCACATTTGATAAAGAGCAATACGCTTTTGATGCCCATGGCCCACAACGCCTTCACTTCCTGCACGGTAAGGTCCAGCGAATGCCGGTAATAACCGGGCATGGAAGCGATCTCTTCTTTTACGCCGTTGCCTTCCGTGATGAACAGCGGGGCAATAAAATCAGCGGGGGTAAGGATCGTTTCCGCTACCATCGCGCGAATGGCAGGAGTTGTGCGTAATATTCTGTTTCTTCTGATCATCGTAAAAAATTAAACATTCAAAGATAGCCATATCATACGGCTTCACGCTTCTCCCGCCCAATCCCGCGGCTTCAGGTATTCCAGCAGCATTGCTTCGGGGCTGCCCGGGGCGGGATGGTAGTCATATTCCCAGCGCGCCTTTGCGGGCAGGCTCATCAGGATGGATTCGATACGGCCGTTTGTCTTCAGGCCGAACAATGTGCCCCTGTCGTGAATGAGATTGAATTCCACATAACGGCCACGCCTGTATTCCTGCCAGTGTACCTGTTCTTCCGTGTAGGGAAGATCTTTCCGCTTTGCCACGATGGGCAGGTAAGCCGGGATGAAGGCATTGCCGTTGGCAAACTGGAACTGCAGCAGCGCTTCTGCTGTACGGTCCGGTTGCGGGCGCAGGTAATCATAAAATATCCCGCCGATGCCGCGCGCTTCGTTATTGCGGTGTTTGTTCACGAAATATTCATCGCAATGCTGTTTATACAACGGGTACAGCGTTGTGCCGAAGGGATCGCAGGCGGCTTTGAAGGTACGGTGGAAATGCCTGCCGTCCTCCTCGAAAATATAACAGGGCGTCAGGTCCGCTCCGCCGCCAAACCAGCTGTCGGCCACAGCGCCATCATCCCCGTACAGTTCAAAATAACGGAAATTGGCATGCACGGTAGGCACAAAAGGGTTTTCCGGATGGATCACCAGCGAAATGCCGGCTGCCAGAAAACTGCTTTCTTCACCCACTTTGAATTGCTGCGCCATAACAGCGGGCAGTTTGCCATGCACTACAGAGGTATTCACACCGCCTTTCTGGAAAACGTTGCCGCCGGTGATGATACGGGTGATGCCTCCGCCTCCGCCTTCCCTTTCCCAGCGGTCTTCCCGGAACTTCGCCTTGCCGTCCATCTCCTCCACGGCCTGGCAGATCTCGTTCTGCAGCTTGTGGATGAAGGGGATGAACTGATCTTTGATACTCATGATGTAAAGCTTTTCACGGCCTCAACGAATGCTTTCGCATGATCTACCGGGATGTTCGGCAGAATGCCGTGGCCGAGGTTCGCAATATACCGCTGCGGTCCGAATGCACGGATCATTTCATGTACGGACCGGGTGATCTCCGGAATGGGCCGCATCAATTGTGCCGGATCATAGTTGCCCTGCAGGGTAACGGCAGGCCCGGCGAACTGACGGGCCAGTTCGGGTTTGATGCACCAGTCCAGCCCCAGTCCCTGTGCGCCGGTAGCGGCCATTTCTTCCAGGGCGAACCAGGCGCCCTTGGCAAAAACGATCACGGGGCATACGCCCTGCAATGCGGCTACGATGCGGCGGATATACTGGAGGGAGAATTCCTCGAAATCTTTCGGGCTGAGCAGTCCCCCCCAGGAATCGAATATCTGCACCACATCGGCCCCTGCCTGCACCTGGGCTTTCAGGTAGGCGATGGTGGTTTCGGTCACCCGGTTCAGCAGTTCATGGGCTACATCGGGTTGGGTATAGCAGAAAGCTTTTGCTTCATCGAAGGTTTTGGATCCTTTGCCCTGCACCATATAGCAGAGCAGCGTCCAGGGGGCGCCGGCAAAGCCGATGAGCGGCACTCGGCCGGCGAGGGTTTGTTTTGTCAGCGTCAGCGCTTCCATGACGTAATGCAGGCGGTCCTGCACATCGGGGATCACAATGCGGTCCAGGTCCGCCGCGGATTTCACCGGTTGCGGCAGCAGGGGCCCCATTTTTTCCACCAGCTGCACTTCCATGCCCATGGCCTGCGGTACTACAAGGATATCGGAGAAGATGATCGCCGCGTCCACGCCCACCTGGTCTACCGGCATAACGGTGATCTCGGTGGCCAGCTCGGGCGTCTGGCATCTTTCAAAGAAAGAATATTTATCGCGCAGCTTGATGTAATCCGGCAGGAATCTGCCGGCCTGGCGCATCATCCATACCGGTGGGCGGGGAACCGGTGTTCCCTGCAAGGCTTTTAGCAACAAATCGTTCTGTAATCCACTCATTCTTGGGAATTGATATTGTCAAAGTATAAAATTACTGTTTGCAGCAGTGTATCCACCGCCGGTTCAGGGCTGATCACCACTTTATTTGCCGTGAGCTGCCGCAGTGCGTTGGCGGTGGTATGCCCGATGGCGAAGCAGACCGTATGCCCCGGCAGGTTATTGGCGGAAAAGAAGCTCATCACGCTGCTGGGACTGTAAAAGAGGATGCCGTCATATACCGAAGTCAGCCGTACCGGCGTTTCCAGCGTTTCATATACGATGATCTCTTCCACATTCACCCCCTGGCCGCGCAGGATGTCCGGCAGCTCATCCCTGCGGATATTGCCGCAGAAAAAAACGACAGATGCAGCGCCGTGCTGCAGTATCCCTTCCGCCAGCGCTGTGGAATGGGCTGCGGTACCTGCAATTTCCGCCTGTGGCAGGAGGGAAACTACGGCATCCCTCGTTGCGCCCTGTATGCAAAATACACGGATGCCGCCGGTCTGTTGCACGCCTCTCAGCATATCCGCCACGATCCTCACGGCATTCGGACTGGTAAAAACGATGAGGCCGCCGGTCCGGAAGATGTCAGCGCAGCGCGCCTTTATTCCGGCCGTTATTACCGGCCTTATGGCAATGAAGGATTTTCCGGATACCACGCATCCATGCCGGAGGGCACGTTGTACCTGCTCCTCCGCAAGCGGTTTTGTGCTTAATATGTTATGCTTGTTGACGGGCATTCCTGATCGCTTCAATGACGGTATCGCCGCCCTGTGCCAGTATTTCGGCGGCAGCATCCCTGCCGGTGCCGGCAGCGGCTGCAGCTGGTACGGAACGGGTGGCGGTCATCGAAGTTACACCATCCAGACTGCAAAGATTGCCTTCAAAATGAAGCTGGCCATCCTGTATGCAGGCATATGCGCTGATGGGGGTGGTGCATCCGCCCAGCAATGTGCGCAGGAACTCGCGTTCCACGCCTGTGCAGATGGCGGTTTCCGTATGGTTCAGTGTGGCGAGGGCGTCCTGGCAGAAGGTATCGTTCTCCCGGCATGCGGCCACTATGGCGCCTTGTGCGGGTGCGGGCAGCATCCAGTCCAGTATCACGGAACTTTCCGGTCGTACGCCGATGCGTTCGAGGCCTGCCGCGGCAAAAATAGCGGCATCCCAGTTCTCGGAGGCCAGCTTTTGCAGCCGGGTATTCACGTTCCCGCGAAGATTATGCAACTGGTGCCGGGGATAACGGCGCAGCCACTGCGCTTTCCGGCGGAGACTGCTTGTGGCGATATGGGCCACATATGCCTCATCATCCAGGAAAGCGGTGCCGGTTTTATAGACCAGCAGGTCCTTCACAGGCCCGCGCTCCAGTATAGCGGCGTTAATAATGCCCTTGGGCAGTTGTGTGGGAACGTCTTTGAGGGAGTGAACGGCCACATCGATCCGTTCATTGATCAGTGCAAGGTCCAGGCTTTTTGTGAAAATACCCTGTACGCCGATCTCGTAAAGCGGCGTCACCAGGTCAATATCACCTTCGCTTTTGATAGGCACCAGCTCGGCGGCATATCCCTGTGCTGATAATAAAGTCCTGACCAGGTTAGCCTGCCACAGTGCGAGCTGGCTTTCCCGGGTACCTATTCTGATCACTTTGTCCATTTGCTATTCCTGATTAACGCCGGTCTCGAAAATATCGTTGATCATGGCGATGTACTGATCGCTTTTATCGGTATCCCGGCGCACTTTTCCGGCCATGAGATTGATCATTTTCTGGATGATGCGGGAGGATACCGCTTCTATATCTTCCAGTTTGTATTGTGCGCCGTTCTTTTGTGATTGTATTTCGCGGGTGTGGATCTCTGTCAGTTTTTCCTTTACGGCTTTCAGTACTACGGCATGTTTGCGCATTTTGAACCAGTAAAGGAACTCTTCCATATGCTCTTCGATGATGCCCATGGCTTTGGGCACTTCGTTGAGGCGCATTTGCAGGGTTTCGTCCTGCACCTTGCTCAGCTCATCCACATTCACTACCTCCACACCGGGCAGCTGGCTGACATCGGGGGCGACGTTGAAGGGAATGGACAGGTCTACGATCAGCTTCGGGTGCGCGCCTTCCAGGTTGGCACGGGTGATGGTGGGTTGCTGGGCATTGGTGGCTACCAGGATGATATCCGCTTCCCGCAGCGTTTCCTCCATTTCATCATAAGCGGCGAACTGCAGGCCATGCTGACCGGCGAATTCTTCTGCAACGGCCATCGTGCGGTTGATCAACGTGATGTTCCGCACACCCAGGTATTCCATCATGTTCTTGCTGGTATTGCGGCCGATCTTGCCTACGCCGAGCAAAACGATCTTTTTCCTGCAGATATCTTCCACCTTCTTTTCCAGCAGGCGTACCGCCGCAAAGGAAACGGACACGGTGCCGGAACTGAGACCTGTTTCGTTCTTGATCAGCTTGGAAACCTGCAATACACTGTTCACCAGCCTTTCAATGAAAGTACCGATGCATCCGCGGGATTTGGCGAACCTGGCGGCCGTTTTGATCTGGCCTACGATCTCGTAATCCCCGAGGATCTGTGAATCCAGGCCGGTGCCCACATGATAGAGATGGCGCACGGCGCCTTCGCCGCTCTTCCGGTAGGCGATCTCTTTGAACACCTGCAGGTTACCGCTGGAGATGCTGCACAGCAATTCCGCAAGTACATCGGGACTGGCGGCGAATCCATAGATCTCGGTGCGGTTGCAGGTGGACAATACGAACAGATCATCTACGCCCGCAGCTTTGCCCTGCAGCAGCAATTGATCGTATTGTTCCTGATTGATCGCGAATAACCCCCGGATCGCAGCGTCAGTTTTCTTGTAGTTGATGCCAACGATGTGGAAATGTTGTATGTCTTTAGGCTGATTGACCTGCATGATTTTCTTAAAAGCTTCCGGGTGCAAAAATACTGGCATACACTTCAAAACCGCGCCTGGTGCTGTCACTAGTGTGTCATTTCTAAACATGGCGAAAGTACATAGCAAAAAATGATCTGGATCATGTTTCGCATAAGTATATCCATACCACGTTTCAGCGTTTTCAAACAAGCGTGTGACAGTGCATGCTGATCACTGTCATGCTACTGTATTCTAACAATTTAATGACAGAAGTTACCGCATAAAGGTAGAAAAGCCCTTACTTTTGCAACAATTTTTAAGGTCTATGGTCTCGAAATCTGATACTGCCATCATCCTGATGAATCTCGGATCGCCTGATTCTACAGCGGTCCCTGATGTGAAGAAATACCTGCTGGAGTTCCTGATGGACAAACGGGTGATCGACTATCCCTGGCTGCTGCGCAAGCTGCTGGTAGGCGGTGTCATTGTACCCCGCCGTGCGGAGAAAAGCGCCGAAGCTTATAAAAGCATCTGGTGGGATGAAGGCTCTCCGCTCATTGTGCTCACGAAGCAATTGCAGAAAGCCGTGTGGCACGACCTGGAAATTCCGGTGGAGATCACCATGCGTTACGGCACGCCCTCACCCCAGGCAACCTACGACAAGCTGCTGAAGGAGCACCCGGGCCTCAAGGAGGTGATCCTGCTGCCGCTTTATCCCCACTATGCCATGAGCAGCTACGAAACTGCCGTGGAATATGCAAAAGATATCCATCGCAAAAAACGCTATCCCTTTGAGCTGAAGATCGTAAAACCCTATTACGATCGCCCGGAATATATTCACGCACTGGCCGAAAGCATGCGGCCGTATGTAGAGCAGGAGTTCGATTACCTGCTGTTCAGCTATCACGGTGTGCCGGTAAGGCATATACGAAAAGGAGATGTGACCGGCGGCCATTGCCTGAAGGTCAATGATTGCTGCCATGTTGCGTCCAAAGCGCATACACAGTGCTACCGCCACCAGGTGATCGCCACATCGGAGCTGGTGGCCGCTGAGCTGGGCATACCCAGACAGAAATGGGGCGTCTCTTTCCAGTCCAGGCTCGGAAGAGAGGAATGGATCAAGCCGTACACGGCGGAAAAGTTCGAACAGTTGCCTGCTGAAGGCGTTAAAAAGCTCCTGGTGGCCTGCCCCGCTTTTGTGTCCGATTGCCTGGAAACCCTTGAGGAGATCGGCGTGGAAGGGAAACATTCGTTCATCAGCAGCGGAGGCGACAGCTTTACCATGATCCCCTGCCTGAACACACATCCCCTGTGGGTGAAGACCATCGGCGCGTTGGTAAAAGAAGAAATGAGTGTGGTAGCGGAATAGGCATTATCCCGTTTTTTTTAGTTCACCGGACCAGAATTTTTCGGTAAATTTCATCACCGTAAATCCATCACCGATGATCCTGGCCGTTCTCAAAGAAAATGCCGGGGAAAGCAGGGTATCGCTTGTCCCGGAAGTCGTAAAGCAATTGGTACAGCTAAAAGTGGATGTCCGGGTAGAAACCGGCGCAGGCGCCGCTGCATTCTATACTGATGAAGCTTACCGCGAAGCAGGCGCCACCCTCGCCTCCCGCAATGATCTGCTGCAACAGGCGGATATGCTGTTATCCATCCGTCAGCCGGACCAGGCGGAATGGGGCCTCACCGGCGCCGGAAAGATCTGGCTGGGCGTCTATCAGCCCCTTTATCATCCCGGCCTGATGCAGCAGTGGGCAGACCGGCAACTCACCGTTTTCAGCATGGATACGATCCCGCGTACCACCCGGGCGCAAAGCATGGATGTACTGAGTTCCCAGGCCAATATAGCCGGTTACAAAGCGGTATTGCTTGCTGCGTACACCTATAGCCGTTATTTTCCCATGTTCATGACCGCCGCGGGGAGCATTCCTCCCGCAAAAGTGCTGATACTCGGTGCGGGAGTGGCCGGATTGCAGGCCATCGCCACAGCGAGGCGCCTTGGTGCAGTGGTGGAAGTGTTCGATACCCGGCCCGCCGTAAAGGAAGAGGTGATGAGCCTTGGCGGGCGTTTCGTGGAAGTGGAAGGCGCAGCTGATGCCTCGGCCGCAGGGGGATACGCCGTGGAGCAATCCGCGGAATATCAGCAGAAACAGGTAGCGAAGATCGCGGAAAGCGCCGCGAAAGCGGATATCATCATCACCACCGCCCAGATCCCCGGCAAACCCGCGCCAGTGCTTATTTCGGAAGAAATGATCGCCGCGATGAAAAAAGGTTCGGTGATCGTGGACCTTGCCGCCGCCACCGGCGGGAACACGGCATTGACAAAACATGCGGAAACCGTTATCCACGAAGGCGTGACCATCATCGGTGATTCCGACCTGGCCGGCAAAGCGCCTGCAGATGCCAGCAAACTCTACGCCCGTAACGTATTGAACTTCCTGAAGCTCATCATCGGAAAGGAAGGGCAGCTGGAGCTGAATTTTGAGGACGATATCGTGAAAGGCGCCTGCATCACGCATGGCGGCACTATCGTCAATGAGCGTGTGAAGCAGCTGCAACCCGCTGCCGTTTAATATTCCATCGAAATAATAATACCCTTCATATGAGTGCAATACTCGAATTTCTGCAATTGCATATAGAGATGGTGTACATCGTGATCTTGTCAGTATTTCTTGGTATAGAAGTCATCTCCCGTGTGCCCTCCGTACTGCATACGCCGCTGATGAGCGGCGCGAACGCCATTCACGGCGTGGTGATCATCGGCGCCATCATTGTGATGGGGAAAGCGGAGGCCGATAACTATGCCGCACTGATCCTGGGGTTCCTGGCCGTAATACTGGGAACGCTCAATGTGGTGGGTGGTTTTGTGGTGACCGACCGTATGCTGGAAATGTTTAAAAAGAAGAAATAATCGTTTATGCCTGGAACGCTTTTGCAAATAGATGCGGCCACCGGCCCCGGCCTGTTGTCCATCGCCTACCTGATCGGCTCGGTTACCTTTATCATTGGCCTGAAAATGCTCAGCCATCCGGCTACCGCCCGCAGGGGCAATCTCATAGCGGCCGGCGGCATGTTCATCGCCATACTCGGTACCATCTTCCTGTACGAAGAAGGGGGAACGAAACTGGGCAACTACGGATGGATATTCAGCGGACTGATCATCGGCTCCATTGTGGGCGTAATAGCTGCGCGCAAGGTGAAGATGACCGCCATGCCGGAAATGGTAAGCCTTTTCAATGGCATGGGAGGCGCCTGCGCCATGCTGATCTCCATCGTGGAATTCAATCATCTGTCCCATTCCCTGCCTATCAACCTTTCGCAGCTCAGCGGGGAAGGATGGGCAGCGGACCTGCTGCGTACTGCCATACAGAATATCACCTCCGCGCTGGATATAGAAGTGCACGCCGGTGGCACGCTGCTGATCATCCTGCTGGGCCTCATCATCGGCACGGTATCATTCGCCGGCAGTATCATTGCCTGGGGCAAGCTCAATGGCCGCATTAAAGATTATGCCTTTAACGGCCAGCATATCGTGAACCTGCTCGTACTGGGCGTAGTGGTCGTTCTTTCCGCGTACATGCTGTTCAATATCAACGACAGCTACGAGGCCGCCGGCAACAATATCAACAGTTTCCGGCTCGATACATCCATCATTGTCAGCTTTTATATCATTCTCGCGCTTTCCGTGCTTTACGGCGTTTTGTTCGTCATGCCTATCGGCGGAGCAGATATGCCGGTAGTGATCTCCCTGCTCAATTCCTTTACCGGTGTGGCAGCGGCCTGCGGCGGTTTCCTGTACGACAATCCGGTGATGCTCACCGGTGGTATCCTCGTTGGCTCAGCCGGCACCATCCTCACCATCCTGATGTGCAAGGCCATGAACCGCTCACTGAAGAATGTGCTGATCGGTTCTTTCGGCGGCGCCAAAGCGGGTGCGGCGGCCAAAGAAGTGGAGGGCAATTACAAGGAGATCAGTGTTTCCGATGCGGCCACGGTGCTGCGTTATGCTACGAAAGTGGTGATCGTGCCGGGATATGGCCTCGCAGTGGCGCAGGCGCAGCATGTTTGCCATGAACTGGAAAAGCTGCTGGAAGAAATGGGCGTTGAAGTGACCTATGCCATACATCCCGTAGCGGGAAGGATGCCGGGGCATATGAACGTATTGCTTGCGGAAGCGGATGTGCCTTACGAAAAACTGCAGGAGATGGAGCAGGCCAATGCGGAGTTCCCGGTAACGGACGTGGTGCTGATCCTCGGCGCGAATGATGTGGTGAATCCCGCCGCAAAACATGATCCGGCCAGTCCCATTTACGGCATGCCCATCCTGGAAGTGGAACTGGCAAAAATGGCGATCGTCAACAAACGCAGTATGAAACCCGGTTACGCCGGTATAGAGAACGAACTGTTCTTCCAGCCCAAGACCTCTATGCTCTTCGGAGATGCAAAAGCCATGCTGCAACAGCTGGTAGCCGAAGTGAAGACGGTATAAAACCGTACCTTTGCCGGAAAATTTTTGCGTTTGCCAGTTTTACCTGAGGCTTTTACAGATACCCTGAAAGGGTTGCCAGGCTTCGATATACAGTCTTTTTTACAGGTGCATGCATCACCGGAGCGTGTTACTTCCCTGCGTTTGCAGCCGGAAAAAGTAACAGACCCTTCCGTGTTGTTCCCTTCGCTGACCAAAACACCGGTGCCCTGGAACCGTTACGGGTATTACCTTTCCTCCCGCCCGTCCTTTACATTCGATCCTTACTTTCATGCCGGCGCCTACTATGTGCAGGAAGCCTCTTCCATGTTCCTGGAAGAAGCGCTGCGGCAGACGGCCGATCTGTCTAAACCCCTGAAGGCACTGGACCTCTGCGCCGCGCCGGGAGGCAAAAGCACTTTGCTGCAAAGCGTGCTGAACAGGGGCGGTCTGCTGGTGGCGAATGAAGTGATCAAAACAAGAGCGGCCATCCTGGCCGATAATATCACCCGCTGGGGAGCGGATAATGTGGTGGTCACGAATAATGACCCGCGTGATTTCTCGCGGCTGGATGGGTATTTCGACCTGGTGACGGTAGATGCGCCATGTTCCGGCTCCGGGCTGTTCCGCCGCGATCCGGAAGCTGTGGAAGAATGGTCTTACGATAATGTAATGCTCTGCAGCCAGCGCCAGCAAAGGATACTGGCGGATGCGCTGCCCGCGCTGAAACCCGGCGGCGTGCTGATCTATTCCACCTGCTCCTATGCCAGGGAAGAAGATGAGCAGATCGTGGAATGGCTTTGTTCGGAAATGGGTATGGAGCATATTCCGCTGCAGACAGATCCTGCCTGGAATATAATACCCGGTGAAAAGCAACGGGGGTATCGCTTTTACCCGGATAAGGTCAGCGGCGAGGGCTTTTTTATTGCCTGTTTCCGGAAACAGGGCGCAGCAAAGGCCTCTCCCAGGGCGGTCAGCCGGAAAAAGAACGGTATATCCCTGCTTCCGCAGAAGGATGCTGACCGTGTTGGCGACTGGCTGAAAGAAGGCGTTGACCACGTATTGCTGACGCATAAGGACGATGTGATCGTTCTGCCGCCGCAGGTTGCGGCGGAGTTGCCGCTGCTGCAGCAACACCTGTATCTGCGGAAAGCTGGCGTGAAGGCGGGACAGCTGACGCCGAAGGGGTTGCTGCCGGATCATCAGCTGGCGCTCAGCACCATCATCGCCGATGATCTGCCTGTCATGGAACTGGCGGCGGAGCAGGCCCTCCGGTATCTGAGAAAAGAGGATATCCGGCTGGATAATGCCGGGAACGGGTGGACGCTCATGCGGTTTGGCGGCATGAACCTGGGCTGGGCCAAGATTTTGCCTAACCGCGTGAACAATTATTATCCGAAGGAAATGCGCATCCTGAAAGCAGGAACACCGGATTACTAACATGTGGAGAAATAGAACCGGCAACGGTTGCAGGGCTGGCAACAAAATTGTTTTTTTGTCGTTTCGTAATAAATGAAAATCCGTTTTTAACACATATATTCGTTTCTTTAAAGTATTAGATATTATGTTAAAGTCAATTTTATTGGGTGTTTTAATGGCCTGGACAATCGGGGCAGCCGCACAGGATGCCTTGCTTGCACAGGGCAGCGCACCTGATCTGTATTTGGTGCATACGGTGAAGAAAGGGGAGACATGGTACAGTCTTGGCCGCGCATATGGGTTAAGCCCGAGAGAGATTGCCGCCCGGAACAATATGCAGATGGAGCAGGGGCTGGCCTTGGGAAAACAGATCACGATACCGCTGAACAGCAGTAATTTCATTCAGTCAAAGGATGCTTCCGCTGCTGAAGGCCTGCGTCCGGTGTATCACCACGTAGGGGATAAAGAAACATTATACCGTATTTCCATCCGATATGCCAGGGTGCCGCTGGATAATGTACGGCAGTGGAATAAATTTACCGGCGATGGTGTGCAGAAGGATGCGATGCTGATCGTAGGATATGTAAAGGGCACCAGCAATTCTATCGTACAGGTAACTCCCGCATCACAACCCGTTGCAGCCAATACGCCTGCTCCGCCGGCAACACCGCCGCCTGCTACTGTACCGGAACAGACGGTTACCACACCTCCGCCGGCACAAGAACCTGTTGCCACGCCTCCTCCTGCTCAGCAAACCGTTACAACAACTCCTCCTCCGGCACAGGAAACGCCTGCTGTGGTAAAACAGGACACACCCGCAACGGTAGTGGAAGAACAGAAACAGGCATCAGGCACCAGTCTTGGCCGTACACCGGCCATTCCGGAAGGTGGTTTTGAGTATATTTTTATGCAGCAGACCAATAACGGACGGGATGTTACCACCGAAAAAGGTCCCGGCACCTGGTTCCGCAGCAATGCGATCGTAGGTTCAGGCAAATATTACGCATTGCATAATACCGCCCCGCGCGGCACCATCCTGAAGGTGACGAATCCGCTGACCGGCAGGGCGATCTACGCAAAGGTGCTGGATGCTATTCCTCAGCTGAAAGCCAATGCCAATCTCATTATCAAGCTGAGCGATGCCGCACAGGATGCGCTGGGCATCAGAGAGGGAAGGTTTTATTGCGAGCTCAGCTACGACGAACAATAAAAAGTATCACATAAAAGACTAGCAAGCGGGTGTGCCGGATCACGGCACACCCGCTTGCTATATACGGATATCTGACAGAAGATGTATCCAGCAAAGTGGGTCGCTTTTCAGCGCTTTGGGCACAATGACCGGCAGTGTAGTATTACCCCTGGAACCGGTATCCCACCTCCATTTTTTTGCCTTCCAGTTGGAGGGATAGCGCACCTGAAATTACCCCTGAAACCGGTACCCCCGCAGGAACTCGTCCACTTCCATTTTCTTTTTCCCTTCCAGTTGCAGGGATAGTACCTGAATATATCCACCCGGCGCCGCGAATTTCAGAAACGTCTTCTGGTCGGTATGCACAGAGCCGGCAGGATGAGTATGCGGGGCGGTTTCTTTCGCCGCTTTGAATATCTTGAGCGTTTTATCCTGCAGATGCGTAAATGCGGTGGGATAGGGACTTAGCCCGCGAATGAGATTGTAAATATTGTCCAGCGGCGCTTCCCAGTTAATGAGGCAATGTTCTTTGAAGATCTTTGGCGCATGTTTCAACGCCGATGCGGGAATATCCGCCTGCGGCATTTCCGGGGCTTCGCCTGCGGCGATGGCCTTGACGGTTTTGATCAGCAGGCCCGCTCCGGTGACGCGCAAGACCTCATAAAGCTCCCCGGCCGTCTGGTCTTCCGGAATATCCACGGCTTCCGAAAACATGATATTCCCGGTATCGATCTCATGCTGCAGTTTGAAGGTGGTGACACCGGATTGCCGTTCCCCGTTGATGATGGCCCAGTTGATGGGTGCGGCGCCACGGTACTGCGGCAGCAGCGAAGCGTGTACATTGATGGTGCCGCGCGGCGGCATGCTCCATACCACTTCCGGCAGCATGCGGAAGGCCACCACCACCTGCAGGTCTGCCTGGTACGACCGCAGGGTATCCAGGAATGCGGGGTCTTTCAGTTTCAGCGGCTGGAGGACCGGGATATTTTTACTGACCGCATAGGCTTTCACCGCGCTTTGCTGCAATTGCAGCCCCCGGCCTGCGGGTTTGTCCGGCGCAGTAACCACCGCTGCTACATCATATCCCTCTTTCACCAGCGCGTCCAGTGAAGTAACCGCAAAATCGGGCGTACCCATGAAAATGATCCTCATGTAAAAAAGATTTTCGAAATGCGAATGTAGCCGAAATTTCAGAAGTCCTCATACAGCAGGTATTTCCGGCGGATCTTCCCGAATGCGGCCAGCCCGGCTTCCCAGGTCTTCCGGATCTGCTCAGGCGAATGGCCTGCCTTGATCTGCGCCATCAGTTCCTTGTTGCCTGCGAGTTTGTTGAAGAAGGCATTGAAGAACTTATCCTTGTCCGGGAACAGCTTGTAGGCATTGATGATCCAGTCCAGCCGGATCTTGTTATCCGGATGGGCTTCATGCGAGAGGTCGTATCCATAGCAGGTCTGGTCCATCAGCACGGGGGATTTGGCGCCGGGCAGGCTGCGGGGCGTGAAAGAAAAGAGGTCTTTCGGCAGCGCGGGATGCCCGTACACCTGGAAAGGCTTGTCCGTACCGCGTCCCAGGCTGAATACCGTGCCTTCGAACAGGCAGGTGGAAGGGTAGAGGTAGATGGATGCCATGTTCGGCAGGTTGGGGGAAGGTTTCACCGGCAGCTGGTACATGGTGCGGTGCGTATAACCGGCGCAGGGAATAACGGTAAGCCTGCACTGTGCTTTATTGTCCAGCCAGCCCTCTCCGTTGAGCATTTTGGCATATTCTCCAACCGTCATGCCATGCACGGTGGGGATGGGCTGCATGCCCACGAAGGAGCGGAAAGCCGTATCCAGGATGGGGCCATCGGTATAATGTCCGTTGGGATTGGGACGGTCCAGCACCAGCAAGGGTTTGCCATGTTCTGCAGCGGCTTCCATCAGCTCTTCCAGTGAAGAAATGTAAGTGTAAAAACGGACCCCAACATCCTGAAGATCAAATATCAGCATGTCCACATCCGCGAGGTCTTTTGCATCCGGTTTCCGGTGTTTGCCGTACAGCGATACGATGGGCAATCCGGTTTTTTTATCAACGGTATTGCCAAGTTTTTCGCCGGCATCGGCGTCGCCGCGGAATCCGTGCTCCGGGCTGAATATCTTCACGATCTTCACATCAAGCTTCAACAGCGAATCTACCAGATGGCTGCTGCCGATGATGGAGGTCTGATTGACCAGCATGCCTACACGCTTGCCTTTCAGCAGGGGAAGATAAACATCTGTACGGTCGGCTCCGGTAAGAAGGGGTTGTTGCGCGAAGCAGGAAAAACAGCCGCAAAGCAACAGGAGAAAGAGTAGACGTTTCATTTTGATATGTTGATGAATGCAACAAAATAACGCAAGATGCCGGTAAATAAAAAACAAAATCTGTACCTTCACGGGACAATTGTCTCATTTTAAATTATTTTTATGCAACAAGTCAAGACGGGAGATACGGTACGGGTTCATTATCACGGCCGTTTAACCAACGGTACCACCTTCGATTCTTCAGAAGGCAGAGATCCCCTGGAGTTCAAGGTAGGCGCCGGTATGGTGATCAAGGGCTTTGATAATGGTGTGCTCGAAATGGCCATAGGGGAGAAGAGGACCCTTAATATCCCGGTAGAAGAAGCATATGGCCCCAAAAGTGAAGAGCTGATCATGGATTTTCCAAAAGCGAATATACCGGAGGACCTGAATCCGGAAGTAGGTATGGAGCTGCAGATGAGCAATCCGCAAGGTCAGGTATTCCCGGTGAAAGTAGCCGCTATCAGCGGTGAATTCATCAAACTGGATGCCAATCATCCGCTCGCGGGCGAACCGCTGGTGTTCGACATCGAACTGGTGGAGATCGTTTAAGTTTGCATTGAACGTAAAAAATATATGGAGGGAAAGGTAAAACGCAGCCCGTTTTACCTTTCCCTTTTCGCTTTTAATTTCAGCGTGTCGTTTTTTACTTTATTTTTACTTTTTACCAATATGCCAATGGATAGAAATTATGCCTACTCCGTCTCCGAACGCTTCCTGCGTTATGTGCAGATAGATACGCAATCAGACCCGCTCAGCAATACTTTCCCTTCTACCGCAAAGCAGAAAGACCTGTCTGCCCTGCTTGTCAGGGAGTTGCAGGAAATGGGCATCACGGACGCGATGACCGGTGAATACGGATATGTGTATGCCACCATACCCGCCACCACTACCAAACAGGTGCCGGTGATCTGTCTTTGTGCGCATATGGACACAGCGCCCGATTGCAGCGGCGCTAATGTAAAACCCATTGTGCATAAAGCATATGACGGCGGCGATATTGTGCTGCCGGATGATCCCGCCCAGGTTATCCGGGCAAAGGAGCATCCTTATCTCGCCGGAAAAAAGGGCGATGATATCATTACTGCCAGCGGTACCACCCTTCTCGGCGCGGACAATAAAGCCGGTGTAGCGGAGATCATGGATGCCGCACAATACCTGTTGCAGCATCCGGAGATCAAACACGGCAGGATCCGCATCCTGTTCACCCCGGATGAAGAGGTTGGCCGCGGTGTGGAGCATTTGAACATGGAGCAGCTCGGCGCACAGTTCGGCTACACCATGGATGGTGGGGAACTCGGCTCCCTGGAAGACGAAACATTCTCGGCGGATAGCGTAAAGATCTCCATCAGCGGCATCAGCACCCATCCGGGAACGGCCAATGGCAAAATGGTGAGCGCCATCAAAGTGGCCGCCGCTATCCTTGCGGAACTGCCGGCGAACATTCTTTCCCCGGAGACCACGAAAGACAGGGAAGGGTTTATTCATCCCGTACGCATGGAGGGAATGGTGGAGAAAGCTGAACTCGATTTTATCATACGCGATTTTACCACGCCGGAGCTGGAAGGTCACGAATTTTATCTCCGCAAGATCATGGAAACCGTGCTGCAACGTTACCCTGGCGCCAGCGCCACTTTCAAGGTAACGGAGCAGTACCGCAATATGAAAGAAGTACTGGATAAGTATCCGCAGGTGGTGGCCAATGCAGAGGAAGCGATCCGGCGCGCCGGGATCGAGCCTCTACGCCTGAGCATCCGCGGCGGTACTGACGGTTCACGCCTGTCTTTCATGGGATTGCCCTGTCCGAATATCTTCACAGGAGAGATGGCGCTGCACAGCAAACACGAATACGTGAGCATACAGGACATGCAAAAGGCGGTGGACACCATCGTTCATCTCGTGCAGGTTTGGGAGGAAAGAAGCTGATAATAATTTTACGGGAAGTCCGTTTTTATTATTACTTTGACCCCTTATAAAATTCGAATGTTAAAATTAAATACATGTTGCCAGGACTAATTACGTTTTTGCAGGATTCTCTTTTACTTCCCAGGGCCGACACAGTGGCTGCAGGAGTGGATGCCGCTGCAACCGCAACCCAGGAGATCAAATTATGGGACATGATCGTGAAGGGCGGCCCGCTGATGATCCCCCTGGGCGTTCTTTCCGTGATAGCGGTATATGTATTCGTGGAAAGGTTCATCACCATCAGAAAGGCAGGACGGCTGGAAGACAATTTCATGCCGATGGTCCGCGACCATATTACCTCCGGTAATATCAATGCGGCGCGCTCCCTGTCCAGGAACACCAACAATCCCATCGCCAGGGTGATCGACAAAGGGATACAACGTGTGGGCAAGCCGATCGACAATATCGAAAAATCAATGGAAAGCGTAGGCAAGCTGGAGATCTACAAAATGGAAAAGAACCTCATCATTCTTTCCATCATCGCCGGTATTGCGCCGATGTTCGGGTTCCTCGGCACCATCGCCGGTATGATCCAGACCTTCTTCAACATCTCGCAGACTTCCGATATCACACTTGGCGCTATTGCAGGCGGTATCTACGTGAAAATGGTGACCTCCGCAACGGGGCTTATCATCGGCCTGATCGCCTACATCGGCTACAGTTATCTGAATGCGCAGATCGACAAGGTGATCAACAAGATGGAATATTCATCCGCAGAGTTCATAGACATTCTGCAGGAGCCAACGAAATAGGATTTATTAATCGTAATCGATACAAGTATGAATTTGCGGAGGCGTAGACCAGCACATGCGGAAATGCACAACGGAGCGTTGAACGATATCCTGTTCATCCTCCTGCTGTTCTTCCTGATCGTGTCGTCCCTGGCCAATCCCAACGTCATCAAGCTGATGTTGCCGAAGGCCAAAAGTAATACCAAAGCAAAACAGACGGTAGTGGTGAGCATCGATGCGAAGCAACAGTTCTATGTGGGCACGAACAAAGTGAATTTTGAAGAGCTGAGAGCGGCATTGGTACCGAAGATCAACATCAATGAAGTAGATCCGACCATTGTGATCAATGCCGAAGAATCCGTTCCCATCAGTGCGGTGGTGAGTGTAATGCAGATCGCAAGGGAACTGGGCGCAAAAACGGTGTTGGGTACGGCCAACCCGCAAAATACGGCACCGAAAAGATAGTATAAGGTATTTGCTGACAGAAGAGGTTGCGTTCATCATGCAGCCTCTTTTTTTTATGGCATTATTTTTTTGTTGCCCGTATCATCCTGTCTTTCCCGAACATATCCTGTTTCAGGGCCACTGCTGTGAAACCCACTTTTTCCAGCAGGGATAAGACTTCCTGCCCGAGGGCCTCATTGATCTCGAAATACAACATCCCGCCCGGTTCCAGTTTTTCCATCGCGAGTTGTGCGATGCGGCGGTAGAACAGCAGGGGATCATTATCCGGTACAAAGAGCGCGATGTTCGGCTCAAAGGCATGTACCTGCTGCCGCATGCCAGGCCTTTCGTTTTCGCAGATATAGGGTGGATTGCTGACGATGATGTTGAAGGATGGCAGTACCTGTGCGGCATCGGAGGAAAGTATATCCTGGTGTACGAACCGTACGGGCGTATGCTGGATGCCGGCGTTGCGCGTTGCAACAGACAATGCGGCGGTGCTCACGTCCAGGCCCCAGATATCGGCTGCCGGCCATTGCTTTTTCAGGGCGATGGGAATGCAACCGCTGCCGGTACCAATATCCAGCAGGCGCCAGGCCGGCTGGCAGGGATGATCGAGCAGCACCCATTCTACCAGTTCCTCCGTTTCAGGGCGGGGGATGAGCACCTGTTCACTGACGGTCAGCTCCATCCCGTAAAACCAGCTTTTTCCGGTGATATGTTGTACGGGCCGGTGTTCCAGCAACGCTTCCAATGCCTGATGGTACAGGGTTTCCTGTGCGGGAAGGAGGTCTCCGTCTTTATGGATGATCCGGTCCAGCTTCCCTAGCCCGGTAATATGCTCCATTACCAGGTGCGCAATATTGGAGGCCTCGCGGGCATCGTACATGGGCCTGATAGCTGTGGTGATGCCGGCAAATGCTGATTGAATGGTCATGATATTTGGATGAACAGCGAAAATTAGCCGCTGAAACGATATTTTTGCAAACATATTATTTCAAACGCATTCATGGACAGCATTTCCCACGAAATTTTTATGCGGCGCTGCCTGCAACTGGCGGCAACAGGTATGGGTCAGGTGGCTCCCAACCCGATGGTGGGGGCTGTGCTGGTCCATGAAGGCAGGATCATCGGGGAAGGGTACCATAAAATATTCGGGCAGGCGCATGCCGAGGTGAATTGTGTGAACAGTGTGCCGGGGGACCAGGAGAGCCTCATTCCCAGGTCCACCCTGTACGTGAGCCTGGAACCCTGCTCGCATCACGGTAAAACCCCGCCCTGCGCGGACCTGATCATCTCCCGCCGGATACCGCGGGTGGTAGTGGGCTGTATCGATTCCTTCTCCGCCGTGGCCGGAAGAGGGATCAAACATATGCAGGATGCCGGTATTGAAGTGATCACCGGTGTGCTCGAAGCAGAATGCCGGAGCATCAACAAACGGTTCTTCACTTTCCATGAGAAAAAACGCCCTTATATCATCCTGAAATGGGCGGAATCGCGGGATGGCTATGTAGCCCTGCCCGGAGGGCAGCCGGTAAGGATATCGAACGGTTATACGGACAGGCTGGTGCATCAATGGCGAAGCCAGGAAATGGGGATCATGGTGGGCACAAAAACGGCCCTGCAGGATAATCCGGGGCTGACCACACGGCTATGGCCGGGAAAAAGCCCCGTACGCATCGTGATAGACCGGAAAATGCAGACGCCGCCGCATTATCAGCTCCGTGATGCCGCGGCGCCGACCATTTTTGTGACGGAACAGGCCACGGACGGCGTTACGTTCATACAACTGGATTTCAACCGTGATATCATTCCGCAGCTGTTGCCGCAATTGCATGCCGCCGATATCCAGAGCATCATCGTGGAAGGAGGGACCTACCTGCTGCAACAATTCATCAACAGCGGCTATTGGGACGAAGCACGCGTGATCACCGGCCGGGAAACCCTCGGCAACGGCATCGCCGCGCCAGTCATCACAGGCGCCTCACTACAGGATGAAATGGAACTGTATGGCGACAGGATCGCCGTATATGTTCCCGCATCCTCATCAACCTGACAATGGAAGTTTATTATACGATTGAGAAGAAAGCAGTAGCGGAGTTCAAGGACAGGGGCAGCAAATTCCTCGCATATGCCTACCCCGTAAAATCCACCGAACAGGTAAAAGAGTGCCTGCAGGACGTGAAGAAAGAACACCCCAAAGCCACCCACCACTGTTATGCCTACCGGCTCGGGACAGACGGGCTGCAATTTCGCGCTGTGGACGACGGAG
This sequence comes from Chitinophaga sp. XS-30, assembly GCF_008086345.1. Classification (NCBI taxonomy): domain Bacteria; kingdom Pseudomonadati; phylum Bacteroidota; class Chitinophagia; order Chitinophagales; family Chitinophagaceae; genus Chitinophaga; species Chitinophaga sp. XS-30. Next base: position 2,883,246 of record NZ_CP043006.1, read on the forward strand.
AACCTTCCGGTTCCGCCGGTAAGCCCATTCTCGGGCAGATCGACAGCAAACAGCTGACGGACGTGCTGGTAGTGGTGGTCAGGTATTTCGGCGGTACGCTGTTAGGCGTTCCCGGCCTCATCAATGCCTACAAGATGTCAGCCGCGCTGGTGCTACAACTGATCCCGGCCGTGCAGAAAAATGTAGAGGCCAGGTACCGGCTGACATTTGACTATACCATATTGAATGATGTGATGATGGTGGTGAAGCAGCACAACTGCACCGTGCTGTCACAGGATATACAGCTGTTCTGCAGTATGGAAATTGGTATTCCCAAAGCCAGCCTGGACCTTTGCCTGCTGCGGCTGAAAGATATCTATAACCTGGAGATCAGGGCATTATAGCCCCGCAGGGCCTTTTACCTCGGCGGCGCCTCGGGAATTGAGCAACAATGCTGTCGTTGGCCTGCAGGGCCTTTTTTGATCCCGGCGGCGCCTCGGGAGTTGAACAACAATGGCCCTCCTTGGCCCTACAAGGCCTTTTTGATCTCGGCCAGCGATACCCCGAACAGCTGTTGCACCACAGGGGCCAGCCGTTTTTCCTCTCCTTGCAGGTGAATGGTGCGGTGATAATGTTCCAGCCGCCCTCCGGGCTTTAGTCCAGCCGCCGGTGAGGAGCTTTCCAGTTCAAAGAACTGGCCCAGCTGCGGCAGGCCTTCGCCGGGAATGCCATCGTTATAGGCGTTGATCACATCGCCGCCAAAAGGCGGGGAAAGGGTGTCCCACGATGAATTTACATACAGGTTCCTGCCCAGCGGCAAGGTAAACTGCACAATGGTGAGCAGCCGGTTGGCCGCGTCATAACTGCCCAGGTAGTTGTAACAGGCGTTCGGCTGCAGTCCTATCTTGCTGCGGTATTTCGCATCAGCCTTGAAATAAGCGATCTTCTCACCCGTTTTCAGCCGTTCCGGCGGAATGGCCCCGAAATAATTGGTGTTCACTTTTCCCTTGTTGCGTATCGGTATAACGACCGTGTTCTGTCCCGATGCCGCGAACATGCCCAGTATCCAGACGGAAGGCATGCCGTATGCCGTGTCCCATTTTTGCGTGCCGGCATTGCTGATGGTGTTGGCGGAATGAAAGGCCACCGCCTGAACGCTTCTGTGCAGGTCCGTCCCGATGTAATTGCGGACATCCCTCCGCGCGATGAGCGTTATGGTACGGTTGACCTTTATATGGAATGTATTGCCCTTGTAATTGGTGAGCTGCATGGTCCGCTCAAAGGAAACCGTGTGTGGGGACCGGCCTGCCACGGTGAAAGGTTCCGTATCGATGGGAGCGGGCACCTGCCAGTGTGCGAAGTCAAACGTATCTCCCGGTTCGAAATAAAAGCTGTTGCGGCTGCCTTCCGGTCCCAGCCAGAAGCGGTCTTCCCCTCCATAGGCGTTCATATGGGGTTGCAGTTCGCCGCTTTCGATCAGGGCATGGTTCACCCAGCCGAGACTGCGGCCGGTATCCCCGGCAGCAGTGCTGGTCATCACCCGGCCCTGCCAGGCCGGCACAATGGCTATAGCGGCATTGCTGGTGCTGTCTTTCAGTATGATCGTTTCCACATGTCTTTTAAGGAATGCAACATCCGCACCGAAGTGTTCCGCGCTCCTGATAGCAGGCTGGTTTGCGGATGATCCTTTATTTTCCTGCTGTTGCCGGCCGGGTCCACAGGCTGCCAACAGCAGTGCGCCATAGAGAAGGTATTGCTTCATGATATGGTGTAATATGTCTGGCTGAATGAATGTACAATGATAAAGTTTTACGGCAGTATTTGAAATTTTATTTGCTGATTTCAAACTCTTTCCTATTTTTGCAATCCCAAAACGGCAAATGCGGAAGTAGCTCATTTGGTAGAGCACGACCTTGCCAAGGTCGGGGTGGCCGGTTCGAGCCCGGTCTTCCGCTCAGAAAAGTAAAAAAGGTGTGTCAGCAGATGGCGCACCTTTTTTTGTTGCTGTGTGCCGTTACCTGTAAGGCAATTTATCGGATCAAGTTAAATTCTTGAGGGATTTTAGAATCAAGCATAAAGCGGATCAACTACTTCAGTGGTAAGGTTTTTTCAGGACGGGGCAATCCCTATTGCTTTCCGGAATAAAAAAAGCCGCACCTTCAAGGTGCGGCACTATATACCAAGTAATATTAATATTATTTATACTTCGGCTCGTACAGGCTGCTTTCAGGCACAGCTACTTTCGGCGCCCCTTTATAACGATGCTCATAAAGTTTGTAGCAACCGCCCAATACAAATGCCAGAATACAGGCAAGTTTTATGTAAAACAGGAAACGGGAGGAAGACACCCAATCACGGGTAAAATCATTCTTATTTTCAACTGTATGCTCCATATGTATTTTTTTCGCAACGCAAACTTACAAAGTAAATCCGCAAAGTCCAAATATTCCGGCCGTGTTTTAGGGAGTGTCCTGGGTGGATATTTACGTTGAAAGGGCTTAGTTCCGCTGTTTTTTCCATTGCGTCAGTGAGCTGAACGTCCGTTTGTTCAGGAAATAGTAACGCCAGATCATAATGCCCCGGAAAACGCCTTTGAGGTCGTATAGTTTTTTGCGGGGAAAAGTATCGTTGTAGCTCTTTTCTTTCGTTCTGCGCCAGCGGTAATAATCCCGGTAAGCGCGGAAGATCGCGGCCATGTCCCGGGGCTTGCCGGAGACGAGGCTTTTGAATGCCGCCAGCAGGTCCAGCACATGCCGTTGGGACAGGATGATCCATTGTTCATCGAAATGCAGGTTCTTGCATAACATGATCAGGTTGTTCCGGAAATTGAGGTACAGCTTGCGGGGATTACCCTGCGGCAGGCTGCCCCCGCCAACGTGATAGACAACGGATCCCGGGCAATAGGTAATGCGGTACCCCGCGCGTTGCAGGCGCCAGCAAAGGTCTACTTCCTCCATATGAGCGAAGAAATACGGATCAAATCCGCCTACTTCAAAAAAACGGTCGGAACGGATGAACAGGGCCGCACCGGTGGCCCAGAAAATGTCCTGCTCCGTATCGTACTGACCCTTGTCCTTTTCGATCGTATAAAGTATCCTGCCGCGGCAGAAGGTGTACCCCAGGATATCCATCCATCCCCCGGCCGCACCGGCATATTCAAAGCTGTCCCGCTCGCTGAAAGCCCTGAGTTTGGGTTGGCAGGCCGCGATGGACGGGTCTTCCATCATTTTGCTGATCACCGGGTTGATCCAGTCCGGTTCCACTTCCACATCCTGGTTCAGCAACACAAAGATATCGGCCTTTACATGCTCCAGCGCTTCATTGTACCCACCGGCAAAGCCGCTGTTGCTGCTGTTGCGGATGATCTTTACGGCCGGGAAGTGCGTTTCCACAAAAGCAACGCTGTCGTCCGTAGAAGCATTGTCGGCCACATAGATATCCAGACTGCCATCATACACGGAAGCGCAAACGGAAGGAAGGAAGCTTTCGAGGAAAGCCCTGCCGTTCCAGTTCAATATAACAACCGCTACCGAAGGCAATTTTGACAAAAGAGTTTCGTTTTAGTCCGTGACGAATTTTAGCGTTGCAAATATGCAACAAAGCCTCCGAATATTACTAATTTAGTTGATAGTTAACAGTCAGGTTGATTGTAGCTTTATTATCAGGCAGATGTTTAGACAATATATAGGCTGGAAATTTTCCCTTGTGGCTGTGGCCGTAGTTATTATTGTAACTACCATATGGTTTGTGAACAACTTGTCCGAAAAGATCCAGCAGGAAGAAACGAAAAAGGTAGCCACCTGGGTGGAAGCCAACCAGGAGCTGCTGAAAGCTTCGCCGGATGCAAACCTTAACCTGGCTGTGGAGATCATCCGCACGAATACCACCATCCCCATTATCCTCACCGATGATCATGGCAACATCATCGACCATCGTAACCTGGATTCAGCCGCCGTTGCGGATAATAACTATTATCTGCAAAACGAGCTGGAAGATTTCAGGAAGCAGCACCCGCCCTTCATTATGGCGGTGGATGCCAAGACCAATTACTACATCTATTACGGGGATTCGCTGATCCTGAGACAGGTGAGGTATTATCCGTATATACAATTGCTGGTGGTGGCGCTATTCATCGGGGTCGTGCTGTTTGCACTGTCCTCCACCAACCGGGCCACCCAGAACCTGGTTTGGGTGGGGATGGCCAAGGAAACGGCGCACCAGTTGGGAACGCCTTTGTCATCTATGGAAGCCTGGCTGGAAATATTGAAAGAGCGGGAGGAGATCGTGCCGATGGTAACGGAAATGGCCAAGGATGTAGACCGTTTGAAGCTGATCACCGACCGTTTTTCGAAGATCGGCAGTGTGCCCAGCCTGGAGGAACGGAATATCGTGGAGCAGGTGGCCACTATGGTGGCGTACATCCGGAAACGGGCGCCGCAGAAAGTGCAGTTCCGGCTGGAATCGGAGGAGCAGGATGTGGCAGCCATGATCTCGCCGCCATTGTTCGACTGGGTGGTGGAAAACCTGCTGAAAAATGCCCTGGATGCCATGGAAGGGACGGGGGAGATCACGGTACAGATTGAAAATCACCCCACCCATATCACCATTGATGTGACGGATACCGGCAAAGGTATTCCCAAAGCGTACCACGACAAGATCTTCCATCCCGGTTTCAGCACCAAGAAGAGAGGGTGGGGGCTGGGGCTCTCCCTGGCCAAGCGGATCATCCGGGATTATCATAAGGGACGGCTGTCCGTAAAATGGTCGGAAGTCAACAAAGGCACGACGTTCCGGATATGGCTCCGGAAATAAAATTTGCTTATTCTTAAAAAGAATTTATTTTTGCACTCCTTAATCACCCGCGGAGGTGGCGAAATTGGTAGACGCGCTACTTTGAGGTGGTAGTGCCTGAAAGGGCTTGGGAGTTCGAATCTCCTCTTCCGCACACACTGAAATTGAAGGAGTTATTTCTTAGAGAAATAGCTCCTTTGTGTTTTAGGGATGCTTAATTAGTTGAAAATTTCAATCCTCCACGATCTCCACTTTCGGTTTGTCACTGCTTTTAGCATGGCTCTTTCCCCACGCATATCCTCCACCGCCGCTGATTATTGCTATCGCTACGAGTTCCAGAATACGCAATGCAATTTCCTCCTTCCCGAGATAAACGCAATACAACAATACCCCGGAAACAATAAGCAGAACAACGGTCAGGAAAATTGCCAATAAAATCCTGTTGTGAAGGCCGTATTTTGGCGCACTCTAAATGTATTCGCCTTGTTGTTTCAAGCCTTCTTTCGATAGCTCGTAGTTTTGCAGCAGATCAATCTTTCGGATTTCGTTTTCCTGCTGACGAAGCTTTAACTCCTCTCTTTGCAGGTCCAGGAAATCCTTTATTGATTGCTCACTTAAATTAGCGGGTTGATTATTTCGTTGCGGGGAATTTTGGGCCATACTTGAATCCGGGTTTTAAAACAACCCGAACATGCCCGCCAACTTCATTACTTCCCAAGCGGGGAGGTATGAATTTAGCGGATACTATCGATGCTCTTTCTCGCTCAAACAGCTTCACAAATGCTCCAGGCGAGAATATCATCTCATTGTGGGATTTTAGCCGCATGTGCATAGTTCATAGATTTACGGGTGTAATTTATGAAAATTTGTAACAAAAGCTAAAAAGGGGATTTAAAAACCGGTTGTCTATTTTAGATTGACATTACGAATAACAAACATCAAACAGACCAGTACTTCACAGATCAGATTTACGAGGCTACGACACCGCGTGGCGGAATTATTGTCTTACAGGTATTGGAAAAAATGCACTGCAATTTAAGGGATTTTTGCCATTCATATATTCAATGCACAATCCGCTCCCTCTCCTCCCGCAAACCGCTACGCTCGCCTCTCCCTTTCCCGCCACCGGTACCAAAAGAACGGGTATAGGTAATTTTAAAGATAGGAAACCTGGTAGATTCCGCACTGAACGGCACACGGCTTCTTAAATCAAAAACCTCTTCGGTCACCGTACCGAAATAACTGGTGATACGCATGGTGCGGAATATATCCTGCACGGTCAGCTGAAGCACTCCCATATTTTTATCCAATACTTTTTTAATGCCGCCGTTTATGGCGCCAAACCCGTCTACTTTCTTTGATCCGTTATACATCTGCGAATTGTACCAGCCGGATACTTCCAGGGAAAAGCTTTTCGGGAGCATGAAGGTCTCACTAAAATTAACCGAGTATGCGAAGTAGCTTTTTTCAGCGGGTTGAGGCGTATGCTCCAGCCTGAATTTTCGCCAGGCGCCGGAAAAATCATAATGCATGCTCCACCAGTTGCCGATCTTGAACGGAAGGTTTGTTTGTACAGCAAGATTGTTTTGATACCGGACGTTTTGCGGCGACAGCACCAGCAGATCACCGGCGGCATTCGATACCATCTGGGTGCGTGCAATGGGATAGTCATCCCGACTGAATAAAACAGCAAACGAATACCCCGCATAATTGTAACCCAGCTTCAGGTTATTGGTGATCGTTGGCCTTAGCAGGCTGTTGCCTGTTTCCACCGATGTAGGATCGGTATATACCACAAACGAAGCAAGATCGTTATAGGATGGGCGACTGATGCGTTTGGTGTACGACAGTTGCAATGCCGACCGTTCTTTCATTTTCCAGGAAACAAAAAGCGTTGGAAAAAGTTTCCCCAGCTTCCGTTCGGTCACCAGCTGTTTGGTATCAGGTTCATCTATCCGGGTATGCGAGTATTCATACCTGGCACCTACGTTTACGCTCAGGGAAGGTTTCAATTGCATGGAGAGCGATACATAACCTGCCGCTATGCTTTCTTTCATCATGATATTATTCACTGTGGTCGGCCTGCTGACCCAATCGCCGTTAACCAGGCTTTCAACACCGGATAAACTCACATTCCGGGTGTAAGTGCCCTTAAGGCCCGATTCCAGTTTCAGCAAAGGACTCAACTGCCTTGTATAATCGAATTTGGCAACGCCTATCTTTATTGTCGAATTGGAAGAGGCCCTTTGATAGGGAGAAAACAGGGTATCATTAGTTCCCGGCCTGTTGCCGTTCTCATCGCCAAAAACGCTGTACGCATTGGTGGGCTTTTTATTCTCATAGAGGAGATAATCCATGTCGAAGTTGATCTGTTCCTTGTCGTTTATCTTCTTTTCAATATACACCGAGTTGAGCAGGTTGTTCCAATTGCCTGATCCGTTGATATCAGCGTCCAGCACATACTGTTTATCTGGTTCCACACTATATTCCGCATGGTTTGTGATGTTTTCGGCCGTATGATTGTTATTGAACGTAAGGCTGCCCCCTGCTGTTAATTTGGGAGTAAAACGGGTATCAAAACCCAGGGTAGCATGATGACTATTGCGGATGGGTTTTATTTCGCTTGAAAAAGCAGACGAAGTTTGCCCGCCCAATACCGGTACGTAATCTGTGGCAGTAGCAAACCAGTCCACAAAGGTCCTGTCGTGCGAATAAGCATAAGCTGCATACAAGGTGGAATTGCCAATGCCTCGGGCAATGTTAAAGCTGGCCGTTTCTTTTTCTCCCCATCCGTAACCGCCGGTTAGGGAAAAAGAACCCTGGTTCCTGTTCTTCTTTAAAACGATGTTGATCAGGCCGGCGCTTCCTTCTGCGTCATACCGCGCAGGCGGTGTTGTCATCAGTTCAATTTTTTCGATATCGTTTGCACTCATACCGTTTAACATTGTAATTACCTGGTCAACGGATACGCGCATCATCTTGCCATTGATCATAACCATGACGCCATTTTTTCCGTTCAGCACAATATTGTTATCCCGGCGATCGATAAACACTCCGGGAGACCGCTCCAGTAATTCAAGTGCGGAGCTGCCTTTGGATAACACACTGCTTTCCACATTTACCACGGTCCCGTACACCTGCTGTTGAAACAATGGTTTTTCCGCCCGTATTACTACTTCTTTCAATTCCCTGGATACCTCCTTCATTACCAGTACACCTAAATCCATGCTTTTTTCGGCGGCGCTCAGCTGAAAGCCGGAAGAATGCGAGGTTTCATATCCGATACCGCTAAAGCGAAGTAAATAGCCACCCGGCCGCACGTTCCCGATGAAGTAAGTGCCATTTTCATTTGTCACCACGGCTTTTACGAGGGTGGAATCGGCTCCGTCCAGCAACAGTACATTTACATAAGGGGCAGGCTGACCGTCTGATCGGACGAGTTTTCCGGCTACCTGGCCAAAAGCAGGGTGAAAAAAGCAGCAGCATAGCAAACTATAGCGTAAAGCCCTCATACTATTGTTTTTCCTGTGATCAAAAATGCCGGTACAGCGCAGCATACCATGCAAAGCAATCAACACCCGGCTATGTATAAAAATCTTACTGACCACCGGTATCACATAATTGATGAAACGCAGCATTGCAGGGTATAGCCGGGAAATACATGATTTGCTCCCGTTTATATACATAAGTTGGTCGATGGTCAATTATTTGAGCCGTTCAGGGAGGCGTCCGTTTTAATAATAGGGAATCAATGTATCTTTAAGAGAAGGGACTTTTCATATGTCACTGGGAAAAACAGGCCAGCATTGGCTGATAAAATATAAACTTCACCATTTACCTTTCTGGTGCCTGTATCACTATCTGTGGGCTGTGATCGCAGTGGGAAATCCATTAAAGGCCGCCAGCGCCATGCTTTTGTTGCCGTATGCGATCAAATTTGCCGGGTATGTGCTCTTCCAGGCCATAGCGGTTTATTTCAACCTGTACTACCTGATTCCCCGGTTTCTTGAAAAAGGGAGATTTGCCCTGTATATCGCTTATCTGCTCATTACCATACTTTGTGCCGCTTCCCTTATTGTAGGAGGGTACTACCTGAGTGCCCTGATCACCGGCAAAAGCTTCGAAGCCATCTACGGCCCGGGCATTTACTGCCTCTATTATTTTTATAGTGTGGCTTTGCCCTCTACTTTAGCCAGTATGACCCTGGCGATGAGTATAAAGCTGACGAAAAACTGGATACAGACAAAGAGAAGACAACAAATGCTGGAAAAGGAAAAACTGGAAACAGAACTGAATTTTTTGAAGAACCAGTTCAACCCGCATTTCCTGTTCAATACCATCAATTCCATATTTTTCCTGATCCATAAAAACCCGGATAAAGCCTCTGTTTCACTGGCCAAGTTCTCGGAACTTTTGCGGTATCAATTGTATGAATGTAATGACAGGCAAATACCGCTAAGCAGGGAGGTCATTTACCTCGAAAATTCGATTGAACTGGAAAGGCTGCGCTTGAATAACAGTATTAAAGTTGATTTTCAGGTGAGCGATACACCGGCAGATCATTTGGGCATTGCCCCTTTTATATTGATGACCTTTGTGGAGAACGCGTTTAAACATGTTTCAAAACATCCTGGTCAGCCCAACTGGATCACCATTAAACTGGATATCTATCAGGAACAACTGGACTTTTTTGTGGAGAACAGTACTTCATACGATACCTATACACCCATGACCGCGAGCAACGGTATCGGTTTGAAAAATGTACAAAGGCGCCTGGACCTAGTCTATCCGGAAAAATATGAACTGGATATACAACGCCGGCAATACAGTTATGCTGTCAGATTGCGGTTGCAGCTTTCCGAACTGGCTGTAGTCCCGATGAACACCCGGCTATCTCAACCTGAAAATATTTATACATGATCAACTGTGCAATAATAGACGATGAGCCTTTAGCCAGGGATGGCATGGCCGGCTATGTACGTGATATCAGCTTTTTAACGCTTGCAGCTACCTGTGAAAGCGCGGTTGAATATAGTACGCTGCCGCCGCAGCAGACCGTTGACCTGATCTTCCTCGATATCCAGATGCCGAAGATAAATGGGCTTAACTTTCTGAAAACGATGCAGCATCCGCCTATGGTCATTGTTGTCACCGCCTACCCTGAATATGCCCTGGAGGGATTTCAGTTGAATGTGCTGGATTATTTACTGAAGCCGGTTACGTTTGACAGGTTCTTTCAATCTGCCACCAAAGCCAGGGACTACTACCATTTGCTGAAGAAAAACCATACTTCAGATGTTTCCCCCGCGGGCGGGACAGCGGATTACTTCTTTGTAAAATGCGGTACGAAGTATGAAAAGGTTTATTTCGATGATGTTTTGTATGTAGAAGGAATGCAAAATTATATTACCATTCATACCAGAAGAGGTAAATATATAACGATGCATTATCTGAAAACGCTGGAGGAAAACTATTTAAATAATCAGTTATTCATCCGGGTGCACAAGTCCTACATTGTATCCGTGAACAAGATAGAAAGCATCCAGGGCAATGAGATCGTTATCGGCACACACCGCATCCCCGTCAGCCGCAGTTACCGGGAGCAGGTGATGCAGCAGGTAGTCATGAATAAGCTCTGGGATAAATCGAAATAAGTACTCCTCCTGGTTAGCTTATCCTTTTTTAGCAGGCGGCGGCAGCGCCTGAAGCCATGTTCCTGGCACGATTTACAGCGGATGGCTTCAGGGGACTATCTGAAATGCAGCACATTATCCTTATCCACATAAGAATCAATGCCGGCAATGAGCTTCAAATCGTCCTGGAAAGCGGAAATAGGTTGGTTCCGGTCCAGCACGCCCACAAATTTTTTATCGCTGATAGCCGGATCATCGATGATCACCTGCATGCCAAACCAGCGCGGCACTACCTTCGCAATTTCCTTCAGCGGCATTTCATCGAAAAAGAACAGTCCTTTTTGCCAGCCCAATACAACCTTCGCATCAAAAGTTCGTTGCTGAATGGCTTGTCCGTCCTGGTAAATCGCTTGCCTGCCCGGAGCCAGCGTACTTTCCCCGGAAAGCGACCGCATGTTGACAGCGCCTTCAATGAGCGCTACTTTTGCCGTTCCGGGATCATAAGTATTGACATTGAATTCGGTACCAAGCACCTGTACCGTGCTGTTGGGCAAATGAACAATAAAGGGCTTGGCTGGATCTTTGGCCACCTTCAGGTATGCTTCCCCGTTTATACTTACCTCGCGGGTAGCATCTGGAAAAGCCAGCGGGAATTTCAGCTCGGTGGCGGAATTCATCCATACCTCCGTTCCATCGGCCAGACTGATCTTGTAATCCAGCCCTACCGGAACAGTCAGGATATTGATGACGGAAGCGTCTGCATCGCTGGAGGAATAAGTCAGGCGTTTATTGGTATTGTTGAGTTGCGTGGCACCGGTCTGGATGTTTCCCTGTTGCCGCGAAAGGTTGACCACGCTGCCATCGGCCAACCGCAATTCTACACCGGGTTTGGCAGTGGCGGCCATATTCGTTGCCGTATCCTGTTTCCGTAGATTGTTCCACAGCAGCGCTGAGCCGGCAAGCACACCGATTGCGATAGCGGCAGCCACCCAACGGCGGCGCCCGAAAGGCAAACGCCGGATCCTGGCCGGTTCTTTGAAAGACGCCGTAAGGTCGTCCCAGTAACCCGGCTCGTCCACATAGCTGAAACGACCGGCTACGTCACCGGCAGGCAACTGTTGCATGAACTGTTCGTAGGCGATGGCAACTTCCGGTACATGCTGTACCATTTGTTCCCATTCCTCCGATTCCTGTTCACTCAGTGTATTACTCACTTTGCCGAGCAGTAAATATTCCTGATGCGCTGTTAAGTTTTTCATACTATCTATACAAGACCCATTTTTATGGTTCCTTCACTAGTCCCTATCTCAAATTTTCAATATTCTTTTTTAAAACCGTTCTCAACTCCCTCAATGCCCGGTCCATATGACTGCTTACCGTGGATTTGCTGATGCCCAGCTGTTCGGCGATCTGCGCATGGGGCAAATGTTCAATGTAATGCAATTGAAATACTTTGCCGGCCATTGGCGGCAGTTGCCGGATGGCCCTGTCCATTTCCTGTTTCAACTCGGCCTGTTCCAGGTGATGAAGTGTGGTGGTGGCTGAATTTTGGGGCAGCAGCTGCGTTTTCTCAGCCAGGGAGGCCTGATGGCGGTTGTGTTTCAGCGACCGGTTGCGGACCGCATATAACATATAATGTTCCAGAGAGCGTTCAATGTGCTCGTACCGCCGGTTTGTCCAGAAATCAATAAAGAACTCCTGTACAATATCCTTGGCGGCCTCAGCGTCCTGTGTGATCGCATAGGCCAGGACATACAAGCGTTTGCGCGCATGATGGAACAGGTGGTCAAACGCAGCCAGATCATGCTGTTGAAGCTGCGTTAATAATATGGTATAGGCCGTATGATCAGTTGCCATATAAATTCCTGTAATTATCTCCCCGGGAAGGCCCTAAACAACACCAAATATATCTAAAAACCGGAAACTGTGCACTTTAGCCTCCCGGACATGGCCTGTAGACGCCGGTGCCGGCCGGAATTTTCCGTCTATTTTGATAAAATTTTAAAAAATCCGGATTTGGACTAGTGAGGCGGTTACCGTTTCGGGTCTTGTATAGTTGTAATCAACCAAAAATCAGCATGACCAATCACATTAAAACGCACAATATGTGTTGCCGCAACGTGCCGTAAAATCACCGTTAAAAAACCCCTCCGCCAGTCAAGCAAGAAGGGGCTTTGTTCGAAACATCATTGTCTAATATTTCAAACTGCTGCAATTTATGCAAAAAAGAGGTATTATCTATACCCCGCCGTACCCGGCATTCCGTCACCGAAACTGGAACTTTATTATGAGAGTGACCGCTTTAGTATGTACAGGGATCCTGCTGTCAGCCCAATTGCTGCTGGCTGCCCCTGTTTTTTCACAAGATCATGAGCAGAAAGTTATTTCACTCAACTATGTGCAGGCGCCGATCAAAGAGATCTTTAGCGCTATCGAGAAAAAGGCCGATGTGATCATTATGTACATGGCCACAGAGGACCTCAAAAAGGAGAAAGCAAGCATTTCCACCAGCGGCAAAAGGGTGGCCGAAGTGCTGGATGAGCTGTTAAAGCCCCGGGGCATCAGGTGGGCCGTGCGCGGAAACATCATCCGGCTTTACCCGGAAAAAGCGGAGGGCGATGACGCCGCTGTTTCCTCCGCCAGGGATACTACTATCTCCGTTACCGGCAAAGTGACCGATGCGGCGGGTTCCCCCATACCCGGCGCTACTGTGCTGGTAAAGGGAACCCGGTTGGGTGCCAAAACGGATGAGAACGGCAATTTTTCGCTGTCCGGTGTGCCGCCCAATTCCGTTTTACAGCTTACTTCTGTGGGTTACGAGCCCATGGAAGTGCGCGCAAAAGCGGGTCTGCAGCTTTCCGTCAGGATGCAGCCTGCCGTTTTGACGATGAAAGACCAGGTGGTGACGGGGATATACCAGCGTAAAAAGGAAAGCTTTACCGGTTCTTCCGCCACCTTTACGGTCGAGGAACTGAAAATGGTGGGTAACCAGAACCCTTTGCAGGCATTGAAAACGCTTGATCCCTCTTTTGCGATCATCGAAAACAATACCTTTGGTTCGGACCCCAACCGCTTGCCGGATATCGAGATCAGGGGAAAGAGCAGTGTGATCGGTTTGACGGAACAGTATGGTACCGATCCCAATCAGCCGTTATTTATCCTGGATGGTTTTGAAACTACCCTGGCGGTCATCAGTGATTTCAGTATGGACCGTATCGAAAGCATTACTTTGCTGAAAGATGCCGCCGCAACGGCCATCTACGGCTCAAAAGCCGCCAACGGCGTGGTGGTGGTAGAAACCAAACGCCCTGCTGCCGGCCGTCTGCGCCTTAATTATAACCTCAACACCACCTTCAGTTTTGCGGACCTGTCTGACTACAACCTGATGAATGCAGAAGAGAAACTGGAGTTTGAGCGCCTGTCGGGTTTCCTGGGGTCTATTGATGCGAATGGCAATTTCGTTACCGATGTAGGGGACGCAAAATACAATCAAAGGCTGGCAGAGGTCAGGCGTGGTGTGAACAGCTACTGGATGAACGAGCCCTTGCGTTTTGCCGCTACCCACCGGCATACTTTGTTTGCCGAAGGCGGAGATGCCAACCTGCGTTACGGTGCATCGCTGAGTTATGGCGAGAACCAGGGTGTCATGAACGAATCCGGGCGAAAACTGACTAACGGGAATATCCGCCTTATCTACCGCAAAGGACGCATTGCTGTCACCAACTCGCTCAGCATCGATATTGTGAATGCGACCCGGGAAAGCGTGCCGTTCTCGGATTTTTCCAGGGCCAATCCCTATTTTCGGAAATACAATGCTGAAGGGGGGATTGACAAAGTGCTGGAGTCGTTTTCGTATGCCAACATTGCTACCGGGCAGCCCGTGACCACCGAGACATACTACAATCCGCTGTATGATCTGCACAATAAGAATGTGAACAGGTCCGAATCGCAGGGGTTCACCAACAACTTCGAGATCGAATGGCGGATGCTGGATGAACTGAGGGCGCGCGCCCGTGTCGGCATTAACCGCATCGCTATCCGCAATGAAGTATTCAGATCGCCTTTCAACACGGAATTCGCCGGTGTCGACCCGCTGCGGCAGGGGACCTTCTACGAATCGAACGACCGTCAGATGAACTATGACGGCGACCTTAGCCTCACCTACGGAAAGTTGCTGGCAGAAAAACATATGCTGAATGTAGTGGCGGGCATGCGCCTCAACCAGATCGCCTCAACAGGCAGCGGATATGAAGTGCGCGGGTTTGTAGGCGAGGATTTCCCCAATGCTGCATTTGCTTTCGGTTATTCGGACAGCAGGCGTGCCAGCTACCAGGAGTCCATCCGCCGCAGCGCCAGCTTCTTCCTGAATACGGGATATGCTTTTGATCAGCGTTTCCTGCTGGATGCCACCCTGCGCTCGGACGGAGCTTCCGTATTCGGGTCCAACAGGCAATTCACGACCATCTGGTCAACCGGACTGGCATGGAACATTCACAATGAAGCGTTTTTCAAAGATGCTTCGTACGACTGGCTGAACAGCTTGCGCATAAGAGCCTCCATCGGGAACCCGGGCAACCAGAACTTTTCCGATTATGTATCGGCGAGAGTGTACCGTTACAACAATGAGAACCGTAACCCCTTCGGGCCAAGTGTGATCGTATCCAACCACGGCAATCCTTTGCTGAAATGGCAAAAGACGCTGGACCGGAATATCGGGCTGGACTTCCAGACGGCGAAAAACCGCCTGCGGATCAACGCGGACTATTTTGTAAAAACAACCGATCCGTTGCTGGTGTTCGTTTCGGTGCCTTCCTCCTCGGGCGCCACCAGTATTACGGATAACCTGGGCGGCCAGGAGCAGACGGGGTTCACGTTTACCGCCTCCTATACGGCAATCCAGCGCAAGGCATTTACCTGGATGTTCAATGTGAACGGCCGCAGGCTCCGTTCCAGGTACACGAACTTCGGCAACGCCCTTTCCAACTTCAATGAAAATAATAAAGGGGTAAATATGACCCGTTACTATGATGGGGCAAGCCCCTCCGACCTCTGGGCCGTCCGCTCCATGGGCATCGACCCGGCCACCGGCAGGGAAGTGTTCCTGACCAAAGAAGGCAACCATACGTTCGTGCACAATTACAACGATGAAGTGGTGGTAGGCAACAGTGATCCTGACCTGGAGGGCATCCTGGGCACTTTCCTCTCCTACAAGGGCTTTACGGCGAATGTAGCCCTTCGTTACCGGTTCGGCGGGCAGATATTCATGCAGACGCTGTACGATAAAGTGGAGAATATCCCTTATCAGAATATAGGGCTGAACCAGGACAGAAGGGCCCTCTCCGAACGCTGGCAGCAACCGGGCGATAATGCCAAATTCAAAGCCATTGCTGAAACAAGATCAACACCCATGTCCTCACGCTTTGTAGAGGACAACAACATCCTGTCAGGGGAATCCATTTCCATAGGATATGAAACGTCTGCTGCCCGGTGGCTGAAAGCAATAAGGGCCTCCTCGGTAACATTCCGGGCCTATATGAACGATATTTTCAGGGTATCTACCGTCATGAACGAACGCGGGATCGATTATCCTTTTGCCCGGTCAGTTTCCTTATCCATGGGAGTACGGTTTTAATCAATAACAGCCAAAATTCAATATATGAAACCGAGCATGATACATTTTACCGCACAGGGTCATGTTAATGTGAGGTTCCATCTGACCCGTAAAAAATAAAATATTAACAGATGAAAATCAAGATAGTTTCCATTTGCATGATGCTGACATTCCTGCTGGGGGCATGCAGCAAATGGATAGACGTAAAACCGAGCGACAGGCTTGCAGAAGATCAGCTGTTCACTACCAGGCAGGGTTACCTGACAGCGTTGAACGGTGTGTATGCTGAACTTACCCATGCAGCCATTTACGGTGAACAGATGACCGTATCGGGCCTTGATGTGCTGGCCCAGTATTATTATATGACGGCTTCAACACACCGGTTTTATGACTTCGCCACTTTTGCCTATGCATCGGACAGAACGAAGCCGGTATTCGATAACATGTGGAAAAAAGCGTATGAACTGATCGTTAACTGCAATGTTGTCATCGACAAGTGCGGCGAAGGCGGCAACCCTCTTTTACCGGCGCCTTATTTCGGTTTGGTGAAAGGCGAAGCGCTTGCACTCCGGGCGATGCTGCATTTGGATATGCTGCGGCTGTTTGGCCCCATCTGGTCAGAAGCGGATAAGGACCTGCCCTGTATTCCCTATAATACTTCCTCCAAACCTGAATCCTCCGATCTGCTTGGTTCCGCGGAGATCATGCAGCACATCATCGATGATCTGACAGCGGCGGTTGATTTGCTGGAAGATGCAGATCCGGTTATCACGGAAGGCGTTCGTCATGCAGCCAATCCCAACGGCGCCAACGACCTGTACTTCCGGCAGTACCGCCTGAACTATTACGCCGCAAAAGCCTTATTGGCCAGGGCTTATCTCTGGATGCAGGATAAGGAAAGCGCCCTGCGGGAAGCACAGGAAATACTCGCAGCTGTGCTTGACCCCGGCAAACCGGTCTTCAAAATAGGCGTAGCGAACCCCGCCGCCATACCGGCGGACTTTGACCATATGATCGTATCGGAAGTGATGTTCTCTTTGTACACCATCAACCGGCAGAACATCTATACCACTTTCTTCTCACCGGATATTCAGCGGGAAGTCCGGTTGAGCTTTAATAACAATGACGATAACCAGTCACGGAAAAATGGGATGTATGATGATCAGAACGATTACCGCCTCAAAGCATGGATGACCCAAAACAATACCAATGGCTCCTTTCTCACCCATGTGAAGTTTGATGTGACCACCAACGCACCCGGCCCCAATATGATGCCGCTGATAAGGCTGGGCGAGGTGATTTTAATTGCCGCGGAATGCAGCAATACGCTGGATGAAGGAACGGCCTACCTGAATATGCTGCGGACCGGACGGAACTGTGTAAGCCTGGCCCCCTCGTCAGCAGACCAGCTCAAAGATTACATCACCCGTGAGTTCAGGAAAGAGGTAATTGGCGAAGGGCAGATGTTCTTTTACTATAAGCGGAATAGCATGGACAGGGTGCCTAATCACGCCAGCCTTGCCGGAACAAAACAAATGCTCCCGGGCAACTATGTGGTACCGCTGCCCGTCAGTGAAATTGCGGTAAGAGGTAATTGATCTTAATCATTTTAAATAGTTACACCATGAAAAGAATGATATATGGCTTGCTGCTGGCGCTGGTATTGCCGCTGGCATCCTGCAAAAAGGAAATGATGGGATATGAAGGGATGGAAGGTGTTTATTTTGCGGTGCAGAGCGGGCCTTCTTACGCGCTTCCTTCATCGTGGCCTTACCGCCCCTATACGAACATCGAGTTTGTAAAATATACAGCTGACGTACAGGAACTGACAGTCAATATAAAAGTGATGATCACCGGTCCTGTCAGGGACTATGACCGGCCATTCAAAGTGGCTGTCAATCCTGATTCCACCACCGCCGAATCCGGTGTGCACTATCAGCCGGTCGGTGAAACATTTACGATCCCGGCCAATGAGATTGCCGGCTATATACCGGTTACAGTAAAACGTACGCCTGATATGGCGTTCGGAAACAAAAAGATAGGTCTCCGGTTGATCGCCAACGAACATTTTGGCCTTGCCTTCCCCGATTGGAAAGCTATTCCCGGACTGGGCGAAAGCAGCCTCGGTACCGATACCGCCTTCGATGCTACCCTGCATGTGATCAATGTAAACGACCTGATGGTGCAGCCCGCCGTCTGGCGCGGTTCGGTTGTAGCGGCAACCAACAGGGAAACCGGCTCATGGGGCGCGTTTACCCGCAAGAAGATGGAATTGATGTTCCAGCTGTTTAACCTCACCTATGAGGATTTCAGCTCCGAAACCACAATGACGCTGGTACTGTCCAATCTGATCACAACAGAGCTGGCGCGTTATCTCGTTGATCAGTTCAATGCCGGAACACCCGTAAAGGAGGATGACGGAAGGCTGATGTGGGCGGGTAATGTTCCCTGGACCTCCATCATCGGCGTACCGTATGAATGACTTTTAACAGCCGGTTAATTAACATGATAAAGCCGGCAACTGAGCCAGATGACACCCGTTATCAAAAGCTCCATCAGATCCGTAAAATTATGAACAGATGAAAAGATCCATAATAATCATTCTTGCAGCTTATATAACTCTCCTGTCCGCCTGTTACAAAGACACCGGGAATTATGATTACAAGGAAATCAATGAAGTTAGAATAACCGGTATGGCATCCAGCTATGCGGCAACCTTCGCTTTGGATGTACTGCATATTGAGCCGCAGATAGAGACAACCCAAGAAATGACCGATCCCTCCCGTTTGTCGTACTACTGGATACTGTACAAGGGCACTACCGCGGTGGATACGCTGGGCCACTCGCCCGTACTCGATTACCCCGTGAATGTGAGTCCGGATAACTATACGCTCTTTCTCCGGATCGTGGACAATGTTACCGGTATAGCCTGGAAATCCGGTACTACGCTGACGGTGGGGACGGCCTATTCAACCGGTATCATGCTTATGGGAACAGGTGAGAACGGTAATGCTGAAGTAGATATGATAACAATGGTGGGCGATACCGTGGTGGTGCGCGGCATTCTCTCCGGCAGCGGATTGCCCGCATTGCAGGACCCTGTGACCATATTGCACAACGGCAACAAGGATACGTCCTCCAACTACGGCCGGTTATGGGTAATGACAAAGAGCGGATCGTACTATATCGACCGCAAGACCATGCAGGGCAATACGTCGAGAAACTTCGGAAGCATCGTTGTTACGACCGACAACCTGAACAAGGAAAGCCTTACCCCCATTCTGTACATTCCGCAGATCAGGGACAGGGCAGGCAACGTAGGAAATGCGTATGCCCGTGCCATTATGACGAGCGACGGCAATATCTTCCCCACACATAGCTGGCTCGTAGGCGGTGATTTCTACACGAATCCGGTTAACCGGGAGCAGACCAATTTCGGCAAGCTCATCAAAACAGCGCCCTTCCTGTTTTATGCCATTGGAAACATGAATGCCATGATGTGGTATGATACCGAAGGCCAGCGCTTTATGAATTACGCCACATTCGGCACCGGTACTTTTTCCACAGTGCCTACGGACAATGCAGCGGACGCTTTCCCCTGGAACCAGTCAGCCACAGGCCGCACCCTTGTGTACGGAGAGAATACGCGCAATACAGATGGAGGTGCCACCAACGGTAACTCTTTTGCCATCATGAAAGACAACAGCAACCAATATTTTATATATAAATTCTACGCCAGCGGCGCCACGCCGATCAAGCGGGATGCTTATACCGTGAACGCCATCGCCACCGATTTTGACAAAGCCGATTTTTATGCATTCTCATCCCGGCGTTCTGTGGTATTTTATTCCGTAGGCAACAGGCTGTACGCATACGACTACAACAAGGGCTTTGAAAAACTTTATCAATTTTCGGATCTGGGGTCGGACGAAATAACGATGCTCAAGTTCGATACGCAGATAGATTTCTCCTCCAATACCTTGTACATCGGCACTTATAACGCATCCACAAAAGGAAGGCTGCGCCGGTTTACGGTAGGTACGGACCCTAATACTGTAACGATTTCCCCGGTGGAGAATGCAGACTGGGATGGTCTGATCAAAATCAGGAGCATGAGTTGGAGAGCCGTTAATTAGGGTAATTCCATATAAACAAAACAAGAAAAAATGTATAAAACAGTAAAGACCGTCATTACAGGAAGTTTGATGACCTTGGCGTCCCTTTCCCTTTCCGCGCAAACCGCGTTTCAGGTAAAAGGGATGCTGAAAGACACCTCCCGGAACGGAGACAAGATTACGCTCGCTTATTTTAATGGCGTTAAAAAAGTGTACACCGGAGCTGTCATAAATGGAAACGCATTTACGATCGACGGGACCATAACAGACCCGGCCAGGGCAACGCTCTCCATCAGTACAACAAAAGAGATGCGGAAGATCAATCCCTGGGTAATGTCTGAAAAATGCGAGTTCTTTATTGAAGGAGGAACAGTGACGGTAGAAGGGATGCCGCTTCCCCAGGCGGTGATCACGGCCCCGGGGCAGTCACAGAAGGACCTCCTGGCGTTGAAGGCGAAACTGAAACCGTTCCATGAAATGGAAACGGCGTCGAATGATGCCATGCTGCAGGCGATCATCGCCCGGGACACAGTAGCCCGGGATAAGCACCGTGCAACCAATGACCGCAGCAAGCAACAGATCGATAGCGTTGAAGTGGCTTTCATGGTGGCGAATCCTTCCTCACATGTGTCGCTGGACCTGCTTCAGGAAAGGGTTAATGCAAAATCACTTGCAGAAGAAAAGGAAAAGCTGGCCGCATGGTACGGTAACCTCGCCGGCCCTTTGAAGAAAACAGTGGTGGGCAAACAATTGTCCGAACAGATTGAAACGGCTTTTAAATTAGGACCGGGCAAACCCGCTGAAGATTTTGCACTGAATGACACACTGGGCAAACCGGTTCATTTATCTTCTTTCCGGGGAAAATATGTACTGCTTGATTTCTGGGCATCCTGGTGCATACCCTGCCGCTATGAAAATAAGACGGTCGTAAAAGCGTACGAACGTTTTAAGGATAAGAATTTTACCGTCCTTAGCGTGTCCCTGGAAAAGCCGGGCGACCGTAAGGCCTGGGTGGAAGCTATTCAAAAAGATGGGCTTACCTGGACGCAGGTGGCGACGCTGACCAGTGAAGAGAGCAGTGAAGTGAGAAAACGCTATGGCATTCGAAGCATCCCGATGAATTTCCTGATCGACCCGCAGGGAGAGATCGTGGCGGTTCATTTACGAGGAGAGGCCCTGGCGCAGAAATTGGAAGAGGTGCTGTAAAAGCGCTGAAACATAATCCGCTTTGGCTGGAAGTATGTCATCAAATCCCGGAAGTCTGCTGCTTCCGGGATTTGATCGTTTGGCCCTGATTGTTTTCTGTCAAAGAACCGGGGGGCTTTTACGGCTGTGTTTGAAAACAGGAACATGGCTCCGGACGGTTTCAGATCAGTTCCAGGTAGGTGAGTTCCTGCCCCAGTGCTTTAATTCCTGTAAGTATCCTGTTCACCTGTTTGTCAGAGGGATTTTTGATCCCGTTCGCATACTGGGATAAAAGCGACTGGCTGATCCCTATCCGTTCAGCCAATGCCGATGAGTTGATGACTTTGTAATATTCAAAGAACTGCGCGAGATCCAGCCTTATGATCAGTTCTTTTTCCACTGCGGGCTTCATGTGTTTTATATCCAGCCAGGTGTTGAGCGCGTCCAGGATATTTTTTCGCAGTTGCGGCATATCGGCTCCGGTGGTAACTACAGGAACTTTGTCATCCGCGGCGAATGCGGAGTATCCTGTATCTGTTTTTTCGACGATGAAGGTGTACCTTTTCATGACATTTGTTTTAGGTCAGTCAAACGAATTGTTGCTCAAACCTGCCAGTTTCAATATTTTACATGCAAGGCCTTTTCCGATATCGTCACTTCCATGGTCCGGAAAAACGATCTCGATCCCAGGGCGGCCAGGATGAACCAGGATAATATGGCTTCCTTTTCCCTGCCGGAGCATAATCCATCCGGCTTTAAACAGCGTTCTCTTCAGTTCGGAACATTCAGCCATCCTTTCAGCTTTTACAAAGGTAATTAATTTATTACTGTATCACCAAAAAAAAGTAACTATTTTATTACTTTTTATGATTTGCTTTCTCACACTGCCTCCGGCATAGCGCGCTGTCGTACAACATTTTCGCTATAACCGGAAAATCCTTTCGGATTTCCGGCCCGGAAGAAAAAGGACCTGCCAGGAATGGCAAGTCCGGAAGCACAACTAGAAAATGCTATTATTATAATTAAAACAATGGTTCGTTATCACGGCCCAGTGGTGGTATTTGAAGGAGTGCCGATCCCTGCCGCCAGGGATGACGATTTTCATCCGGACATTTCCTTTAATGTCATCGGCATTCCCGCCGATCCTTACCGCCAGGGATGACAGTTTTTCATAAGTATAGGGATGAACAGGTTCGACTAAAGACCCGCCATGAATAGCAAGTCCGAATGTTCGTCAATCAAAATCTCGCATATGCTCCTGTATCTTATTGCTTGTTTCCAGACTTCACACATCATATTAGACAGGGACCTGCCATGAATAACAAGTCCGGGCGTTCGCTAGTCAAAGTTGCATATACGCTGCCTGTTTGTATTCCAAAACCATACACTTTATATCTTGTAAGACCTGCCCATGAGTGGCAAGCCTGATGTTCGCCAGCCGGAATGTCTCGTGCGCTGCCTGTTTTTATTCAAGCCATCCACCCACATCAGATAAGACCCACCCATGATTGGCAAATCTGATGTTCGCCAGCCGGAATTTCTCGTGCGCTGCCTGTTTTTATTCAAGCCATCCACCCACATCAGACAAGACCCACCCATGAGTGGCAAGCCTGATGTTCGCCAGCCGGAATTTCCCTCACACTGCCTGTTTTTTTTCAAATCATCCACGCCATATATAAGACCCGCCATGAATAGCAAGTCCGTGTTTTTCAAGGGTTCATTTACGTTATATACCCATTAATCTTTTCATTTTGGTTAACAGGAACCCGCCATGAATGGCAAGTCCGTTAAAAAGTTGTAAACGTTTGCAACACCCAAAATCCGGAGTCGAAATCTTTAAATGGACCTGCCAGGAATGGCTGGTCCTTTCAGAAAAGCTATTACCTGTCCAACTGTATCAACCATCAGCTGATCCAGCCGAACGGGCTGCGGCAAAACCGGGTGGAAACTAATCCCATTCAGAACCAATCCGGACTAAACCGCGAACAACTTTCCTGTTTGCTATGAGTGACCTACGCTCATTTTGATTGGAACAAAATTATTCCACGCTTGCCGTAACTCCTGAGAATAAGGGTGATAGTATCTCGGCTTTTATGTATAATTTCTCCGTTTCCCGGATATTATATCGATATGGATAATAAATTGTGCTTTTATATTTCCAATCCCGCTGTGGACGGGCGCACCGTTTCCCCGAAATCCTGCCGATCCGCTAAAAGCTATACCAACAGAATGTTTCACCTACCCTGAAAAATCTCATACCTTTACATTCACCAGCGTACATACATTGCGCAATGCAGGTAGAAATTAGCTGGCTAAATCATTCATTATGGCAACTTCGATCACTTGTCCAAATTGTAAACACCCGTTCGTAATGGAAGAAGCTTTTGCTGCAGACATTGAAAAGGAAATGCGCGGCAAAATGGAAACGGAATGGCGGAAAAGAATGGAATCCCTCCAGGCGGAAAAGCACGAAATGGCACAGCTCCGGCAGCAAGTGGCCGCAGAACGGCAGCAGGTACTGCAGGACCGGCAGCGCCAGGAAGAGGAGCTTAACATCCGCCTCCAGGCGGAAAAGATAAAACTGCAGGAAAGCCTCATGGAGAACATCCGGAAAGACGTTTCGGCAGACTTTGAGAATAAACTGCGCATGCTGCAGGAAGCGCAGCAGGAAAGCGAAGAAAAGCTCCGCACCGCCCGCCAGAAAGAGCTGGATTTTCTCCGGAAAGCCCAGGAACTGGCCAACCGGGAGCAGGAACTGGAAATAGACCTGCAAAAACGGATGCTGGAGGAGCGCTCCCGCCTGATGGAACAGATCCGCAAGGAAGAACTGGAACGCACCAACGTAAAGGAAACCGAATACCAGCTGCGCCAGAAAGAACTGGAAAAACAACTGGAAGACCAGCGTAGGCTGGTGGAGGAAATGCGCCGCAAAGCGGAACAGGGCTCCATGCAGCTGCAGGGTGAAGTGCAGGAACTGGCGCTCGAAGAAATGCTGCGCAGCACTTTCCCCTTCGATGCCGTGTCCGAAGTCGGCAAAGGGGTCAGGGGAGCGGATTGCATTCAGACCGTACGCAACCAGTTCGGGCAGGAATGCGGCAAGATCATTTATGAAAGCAAGCGCACGAAAGACTTTTCGCGCGAATGGATAGAAAAACTGAAAGCCGATATGCGCGGCCAGGGCGCTGATGTAGCCATCCTTGTTACCCAGGCCATGCCCCGCGATATGGAGCGCTTTGGCGAACGGGACGGTGTTTGGGTGTGTACCTTCTCGGACGTAAAAAGCCTCGCCTACGTTTTACGGGATGCCATCATGAAAGTGTACCACTCCGCCAGAAGCCAGGAAAACAAAGGCGACAAAATGCACCTGCTGTATCATTACCTGACCAGCGGCGAATTCGCTGAGCAATGGAGCGCCATCCGCGAAGGCTTCCGTTCCATGAAAACCTCCATACAACGCGAACGCGAAGCCATGGAAAAACTCTGGAAAGCCCGGGAAAAACAACTGGAGAAAGTCCTGCTCAACGCAGCGCACATCAAAGGCTCCATCGAAGGCATCGCCGGAAGCGACTCTGTGGACCTCCAACTGCTCGATGATGCGGCGGAAGCATTGCTGGCGCCGCCCAATGGCACCCGTAAACCCGAACAGGACAACATTTAAAAAAATATTCATATAAATCCTTGTTTGGTTTAATAAGCCGATATACTTTTATGCATATGAAAGACCGCACCTATCAATCCATTATTTTCGATCTGGGAGCTGTATTGGTCGACTGGAATCCGCGTTATCTCTATAGTAAAGTATTCGCCACGCCGGAAGAAACCGATCATTTCCTGGAAAATATCTGTACATCGGACTGGAATGAAGAGCAGGACGCCGGCCGGAGCCTTGCCGAAGGAACGGAACTGCTCGTGGAAAAATATCCCGATTTTGAAGCCCAGATAAGGGCATTCTACGGCCGTTGGAGAGAAATGCTCGGAGGCCCCATCCAGGAAACCGTGGAACTCCTGCAACAATTGAAAGCATCAGGGAAATATAAACTCTACGCACTCACCAACTGGTCCAACGAAACTTTTCCCATCGCCCTCATGGAATATGAATGGCTGCAATGGTTCGATGGCATTGTTGTATCCGGCAAGGAAAAACTCCGCAAACCATTCCCGGATTTTTATCAGCTGCTGCTGGATCGTTATATGATCGATAAAACCAATGCTATATTTATTGATGATAATATCAGGAACGTTAAAGCTGCCGAAGAAATGGGCATCGAAACCATTCATTTTCAGACTTCCGCACAATTGGGAGAAGAACTGCAGCAACGCGGAATATTGAACTGAGACCGCACTAGCAATCATATTCAGATTCGAGAATATATACTTAAAAATCCCCATGCAAACCGCCGCTACGGGCGGTTTTGCTTTTAACATTTCTTTAGGTTGATTTTAACTTTTCTGCTGTAAACCGGCAGTAACATTCCTGTGTCTATAGCGTTGAATATTAGAAGGGTCGGATGTGATGAAAGATGGTGTGAAAATTGAGAGAGATAGAGAAAGAAATGGTCCGGTGCAGTGGAAATGTGAAAAAGCGGACCCGTGGATGTGAACGAGATGGCGGATGTGAAGTTGAGATCAATCGATGATGCTGGTCCGTGCGAACGGACCGCATCGCCGGCCACGTTATTGCCCCGTATATAAAAATCAAATGCATATGAAAAGGACAGGATTGTTGTTAAGTACCATCGCCATTGGCGCACTGCTTTTCTCCGCTTGCAGAAAAGAGCCGCTCAATGACATGACAGAGGAGGAATCCCGCATCTATGTAACGAATTATGATGAAGAAGCGGATTTTACCGCCTACGGCACCTTCAGTATTGTGGATTCCGTTGCAGTGATCAGTAATAATGACGCCACCAGGGAATTGACAGATTATGATGTTAAACTGCTGGCTGCCATCAGATCGAACCTTACCGCCAGGGGATACGCAGAAGTGGATAAGGATGCGGACCCTGACCTGGCAGTGAACGTTGCACGTATCAATACTTCCAGCACTTCGGTATATTATCCCGGTTACTGGGCAGGATGGCCCGGCTATTGGGACCCCGGATACTGGGGCTTTCCCGGATGGGGGTATTACTTCCCGCCGTATTATTCCGTTTTCCGGTATAACGAGCGTTCGGTAGCGATTGATATGGTGGACCTGAAATCACCGCCAAAGGAAGAGGACAAGCTGACCGCGGTATGGAATGCCATGCTGCGCGGCACCGGCGTCTGGAACAGCGCAAATATCGATACGATGATACAGGCCGTATTCGATCAGAGCGCTTACCTGACAACTTCAGCAAACTGATTGGTCAAAGCTAAAAACACAAGAAGATGAAAAGCATTAAATTGATAATATTGATAATGGCCGGCACATTGGCGATGCATACCGCTTTCGCGCAAAGCCGCCCGCCTTTGTCTTTCCAGTTGAATTATTCCATCACACAACCCTTTGGCTCGCTGAGCGATGACTATGCGGATAATACCAGTTTCCGGGGATGGAATTTCGGTTTCCAGTATGCGTTGAACGACCGTTTGAGTCTTGGCGCGAGGGTAGGGTTTGCCGATTTTTATGAGCGTTTGCCCCGGGCAGTGTACCCTGGTAAAGGAGAAGATATCTCCGCCGTGCAAACCCGCACGTTGCAAACCATCCCCATCATGGCCGCCGCGCAATACACCTTCGCAGGCCCGGACGCTAAAGTGATGCCTTATGCCGGCCTTGCAGTAGGTATGGCGAATATGAACTATGAGAAGTTCTGGGGTGAATTTGTGGAGAAACATAACAAATGGGCATTCCAGGTAAGCCCGGAACTGGGGTTGAATGTACCGTTCGGAAAATATTCCCCGGTGATGTTCAATGCCAATGTGCAATATAATTATGCCGCGTACAAGTACGCCGAGATCAGCAACTTTAACACATTACAGGCGAATATTGGATTGAGGTTCCATATCCGGTAAACCATTAAAAACGGAACATGTGAGTATGGCAGGGCCGGCGTAAAGCCGGCCCTTTGTTGTGGCTTATGGCGCCGCAAAGAAATTCGGAGAATGCCGTTCCGTGATCCTGCCTTCCGCATCCTTGAAAATATAATAAGCTTCCAGTTTGAGCTTGGGATGCTGCTGCACGAATTGTAAACCCTTTTCCACACCCAGGAGGATCAGCGCATTATCATATGCATCAGCCGTAATGGCATCCGGTGCGGTGACCGTAACGGTGATGATGTTGTTATGCAGCGCTTCACCTGTTTTCGGATCGATGGTATGCGCGAAGCGGGTGCCGCCGTCGTCAAAGAACCGGCGGTAGTTTCCGCTGGTGGCCACAGCACGGTCCCGCAGCTGAAGGATAGCCTGTACCGGCTCTTCCACGTTCCCTGCAGCAGGTGGGCGTTCTATGCCCACGCTCCACGGCAGCCCCCGGGCATTCACGCCCGAAGCCACCAGTTCTCCCCCCACATCTACCAGAAAATCCCTGATGCCGCGCGACTGCAGAAAGCGGCCGAGCACATCGGAAGTGAAGCCCTGTGCGATCCCGTTGCAATCAATTTCAACACCATCCTTCTTTTTGATGAGATACTTTGCGCGAATGATCAGGTTTTGATATCCCACTACCCGCAAAGTGCGCCGGATAGCTTCAGCCGAAGGACGCCCGTTCTTATGGGGCGTCACCCCGAATCCCCACAGGTCCACCAGCGGCTTTACCGTGATATCGAACGATCCGTCCGTAAGTTTACTGACTTCCTGCGCTTTTTTTACAACAGCGCGCATATGATCGTCCATCACCACTTTTGGACCTTTATTGAACCGGTTGATCAGGGAACCGGAATGGTATAGCGACAAAGAGCGGTCGATATCCTGGAAGATGTCCCGTATATCTTCATGCAGCATTGCTGTATCATGACCGGTTGCGATGAATTTGATGATATAATA
Organism: Chitinophaga sp. XS-30; assembly: GCF_008086345.1. NCBI lineage: Bacteria > Pseudomonadati > Bacteroidota > Chitinophagia > Chitinophagales > Chitinophagaceae > Chitinophaga > Chitinophaga sp. XS-30. The sequence goes on from NZ_CP043006.1 coordinate 2,911,523, forward strand.
AGTGCCCTGGGCCTGCCCCTGCAAAGTAACAGGTTCCTGTGCAGCGGCGCCGGTGGCAATGCATATCATCAAACATAATAAAAGGCCTTTCATGCGCACAAAATAACAAATCCATCAGGAAAATGCATTGAGGCCGGTGATATCCATGCCGGTGATCAGCAGGTGTACCTCATGCGTGCCTTCATAAGTGACCACACTTTCCAGGTTCATCATATGCCGCATGATGGGATACTCCCCGGAAATGCCCATGGCGCCGAGTATCTGCCGGGCTTCCCTGGAAATGTTCAGGGCTGTGTCGCAGGCGTTGCGTTTGGCCATGGATATCTGTTCAGCTGTGGCTTTGCCTTCATTGCGCAGCACGCCGAGCCGCCAGTTCATCAACTGTGCTTTGGTGATCTCGGTGATCATTTCCGCCAGTTTTTTCTGTATCAGCTGAAATCCCCCGATGGGCCTGTCGAACTGCACACGTTCCTGCGCATAGCGCAGTGCGGTATCATAGCAGTCCATGGCCGCACCGATAGCGCCCCATGCGATGCCGTAACGGGCGGAGGAGAGGCAGGAGAGGGGCGCTTTCAGTCCCCTGGCGCCTGGCAGGATATTGCTTTTCGGGATACGTACATTATCCAGTACCAATTCACCGGTGGCGCTGGCCCGGAGGCTCCATTTGTTTTTGGTCTCCGGTGTGGAAAAACCCTCCATCCCCCGTTCTACGATAACGCCGCGGATCTTGCCTTCCGGGTCTTTCGCCCATACCAGCGCAATATCCGCGAACGGGGCATTGGATATCCACATCTTGGCGCCGTTGAGGATAATATCCTCGCCATCCTCTTCGTAGTAGGTAAGGAGACCGGCCGGGTTGGAGCCGAAATCAGGTTCGGTAAGCCCGAAGCAGCCCATCAGTTCACCTGTGGCCAGTCTGGGCAGAAACCGCTGTCGCTGAACATCGCTGCCAAATGTGTAGATGGGATGCATGACGAGGGAGCCCTGCACGGATGCCGTGGAACGGATGCCGCTGTCCCCGCGCTCCAGTTCCTGCATCATAAGGCCGTAGGCAATGTAATCCAGCCCCCCGCCGCCTGCTTCCGCAGGAATGGTGGGACCGAAGCAGCCCAGTGCGCCCAGTCCGGGTAGAATATGCGAAGGGAAGACCGCACGCTGACAATGGTCGTCAATGATCGGCGAAATTTCCGCTTTCACCCATTGCCGTACCGAATCCCGGACCATTTTGTGCTCGTTGGTCAACAGATCATCTATCAGATAATAATCGGGCGATTGAAACAGGTCCTGGTGCATGGGAAGATTTTTTGACAAGTGCAGGAATATCAGCACCTAATTTACGGAATTAGCGTAAAGTTGCTACCTTCGGGCCAGCAAATCTGCAGTTATATGGCCAAACTGTTGCCCGTATTGTTACTGGCGGTGTTCCTGACATTTGTGATCGCCAGCTTTTCTTCCAAAACACTTCGCAACGCCGCGCCCGGCGCTAAAACAGATTCCGTTCCGGCAGTGGAGATCAAGCAATACTGGATGGTGTTCCTGAAAAAAGGCCCCAATCATGGACAGGATACGGCGGCGGAAGCGATCATTCAGAAAAAACACCTGCGCAATATCAACCGCCTGGCATCAGAAGGTAAAATGGTACTGGCCGGGCCTTTTGGTGGGGATGGCGACCTGCGGGGCATTTTTATCATGGATTGTGAAGACAGCCTGGAAGTGGTTGAACTGGTCAAAAGCGATACCGCTATTGCCACCGGGCGGCTGGACTTCGAGATAGAACCCTGGTGGACGGCAAAGAACTGCCTGTTCCAGTAATCACCCACATCATTCTCCCAGATAACCTGCCATTTCCTGCTGATATTGGAGGGCTGCACGACGTGCATCATCGGCAAAATTCTCATCATTCCCCGCATAGATCACGGCACGGCTGGCGTTAACGAGCAGCCCGACATCCTTGTTCCTGCCTTTCATGGTGATCTCTTTCAGACTGCCGCCCTGTGCGCCAACACCCGGTACCAGAAAGAAGTGGTCCGGCACCAGCTTGCGGATAGCGGCTACGGAATCTGCCTGTGTTGCGCCTATCACGAACATCATATTTTCAGGCGAACCCCATGCGGCCGTTGTTTTCAGCACTTTTTCATACAGATATCCATCATCCGTACGCAGCATCTGGAAATCCTGCGCCCCGGCATTGGAGGTCAGCCCCAGTACGATCGCCCATTTCTGTGAAAATGCGAGGAACGGTTCCACACTGTCCCGGCCCATGTACGGCGCAACGGTCACTGAATCGAAGCCATAGGTCTCGAAGAAAGTTTTGGCGTAATAAGTGGAAGTGTTGCCGATGTCGCCGCGTTTGGCATCGGCGATAGTAAAGATATCTTCAGGAATGTAATCCACAGTGCGCTGCAGGCTTTCCCAGCCCCTGATCCCCTGGCATTCGTAAAAAGCAGTGTTGATCTTGTAAGCCACACAAAGATCTTTGGTCGCATCAATGATCGCTTTGTTAAAAGCAAAGATCGGATCGGGATAGGATAAGAGATGTTTGGGGATCTTGTGCATATCCGTATCCAGCCCGATGCAGAGGTAAGACTTCCGCTCCCTGATGAGCCGCACCAATTCCTGTCTGTTCATATAGTGATTATCAATTCAAGGGCGAATTTCCGGCATTTTTGCCAAAACCTGATTTTGATTTTCCAATTTAAGTGCTTAATTTTTACCCGTCCATAGTTATCGAAAAACAGCATTCCAATGAAAAAATACATGATTTTCCTGCTATTCCTCGTTATGCAATCCTCTTTCTTGCAATCGAATGCACAGCAAAAGACGATGCCCGAACTTGGCGTAGCCACCTCTTTTGATAATGACAGCCTGCTGCATGCCGCCGGCTATAGTTATATTGAAGAGTCCGCCCGCAAGCTGCTGGCGCCTTCCGTGAATGAAGCAACGTACCGGCAGCAGCTGAAGAAGTTAAAACGTATGCAGCTTTCCGTACCGTCCTGCAACCTGTTTCTGCCGGGCACTATCCGGTTGACAGGGCCCGAGGCGGATGAAAAAGTGATCCTGGGATTTGTGGATTCGCTGATGCAACGGGCAAAAGAAGCGGGTGTGCAGATCATCGTATTCGGCAGCTCAGGCTCCCGGAGATTACTGGAAGGGCAGGACCCGGTGCAGGCAAAGAAGGAACTGATCGCCATCTCCCGCAAAATGGCGGTTGTGGCGCAGCGGTATGGCCGCATCATTGCGATAGAGAACCTGAACAGCAAGGAGGATAATTTCATCAACCGGCTCTCCATCGTTACGGAGATCGTGGAAGCGGTGGACCATCCGAATTTCAGGATCACAGCGGATATCTATCATATGAAGATGGAAAATGAAGACCCTTCCGCCATCCTGAAAGCGGCGCCGTACCTGGTGCATTGCCATATCGCAGAGAAAGAAGGCCGCGCTGCACCGGGCAAGTCGAACGAAGATTTTCTGCCTTATTTTGCCGCGCTGAAACAGGCAGGATATAAGGGACGCATAACCATCGAATGCCGCTGGGAAAGTTTGAAGGATGAATGCAGGCCGGCGTATGAATACCTGCAGCAACAGCTGGCCGCAGCTTATGCGATAAAATAGCCAGTGCAGTGACAGATGAAATCATTCAAAAACAAAAAATACGTTGAAAATGACTGACAAAAAGAACCGCCGTGAATTCCTGAAATTATCCATGATGGGAGGCGCGGGTGTAGCACTCAGTGCAATGGGGATGCCTGCCAGCAGCTACGGCCGCATCATCGGGGCAAACGACCGGGTGAACGTTGGGGTCGTGGGCTTCTCGGATCGCTTCAGACAGGCGCTGATGCCCTGTTTCCTTAATCACAAGAACAAGCTGAACTTTGATATTGTTGCGGTATCTGATATCTGGAACCGCCGCCGCGACGAAGGGCAGAAAATACTCTCGGAGAAATTGGGCCATAAAGTACAGGCCTGTATGAACAATGATGAGCTGTACCGGATCAAAGACCTGGATGCAGTGATCATTGCCACAGCGGATTTTCAGCATGCCTTCCACACCATAGAGGCGGTGAAGAACAAAAAAGATGTGTATTGCGAAAAGCCTTTCGCGGAAACGATGGAGGATGCCCGCAACGCGCTTAAAGCCGTGAAGGAATCGAAGCGTGTGTTCCAGGTGGGTACCCAGCGCCGCAGCGGCGGCACTTACCACCAGGCCGCAAAATTCATCCAGGATGGCAAATTCGGCCCTATTACCATGGTGGAAATGACCTGGAATGTCAACCAGCCGGGGCGCTGGCGCAGGCCTGACCTGGTGCGGAGCATCAGGGAGTCTGATGTGGACTGGAAACGTTACCTCTGCAGCCGTCCGGATGATAACTGGGACCCGCGCAAGTACCTGGAATATCGCCTCTTCTGGCCGTACTCTTCCGGTATCTTCGGCCAGTGGATGACACACCAGATCGATACGGTACACTGGTTCACCGGCCTGAAACATCCCCGCAGCGCAGTGGCCAACGGCGGCATTTACCAGTGGAAAGACGGCCGCACCAATGCGGACACGCTCACCGCCGTATTCGATTACGGTCCCTCCAACGATCCGTCCACCGGCTTCCAGGTCGTGTACAGCTCCCGCTTCCACAACTCCGCAGGCGGCACAAAAGAACTGTACTACTCCAACGGCGGAATGATAGATATGAGCACCAACAAGATCACACCCACCGGTGGCCTGAAAGAGAGAGAAGCAGCAGAGATGGGTATGAAACCCAACCTGCTTCCGAGCATGGACCTTTCCGCCGAGGCGGCAAAAGTAGAAACAAGCGCCAATACCGGTGGTGACAGCACTACGGATGCGCATGTACGTAACTGGATGGAATGCGTGCGCAAGCAGGATGTGCATACCAATGCACCGATCGAAGCGGCTTATTCCCATTCCATCGCGCTCATCATGGGCACTGCTGCATACCGCTCCGGTATGAAAGCAACCTTTGACGAAGCAAGGCAGGATGTGATGGTGGGAGGCAAGGTGTTCACGCTGTAAGCAAATTTTTACCTCTTGTTGAGGAACCGGGCCTGACCTTTACAATACGGTCAGGCCCTCTTTATTATAGGCAGCCATCATCGGATGAACGGGAGCCAGTTCCGTAACGAGATAATCCACCTGGCTGACATCGCATATCTTAAGCCTGCGGCTGCTGTTCAGCTTTTCACTGATGCAGAGCACGGCGGTTTTCCGGGCGGAGCGGACAATAGCCTTTTTCACCTGAACGATTTCCCAATCCACATCCGTTAACCCTTCTTCCGAAGAAAAGCCGTTTGCGCCAAGCAGGCAGAGGTCCGCCTTGATCTCCGACAACTGGTTGATCACACTTGAGCCGGTATGCAGGTTGGCATTCTTGCAAAGTTTGCCGCCGATGGTGATCACCTCCAGGTTGCTTTTTTCCGACAGCGTAATAGCCACCTGGGGGCTGATGGTAAAGAAAGTTACCGTCAGGTGATCGGGGATGGCTTTGGCGACTTCCAGCATAGTAGTGCCGCCTTCCGTCAATACCACCATGTCTTTTTTGATCAGCGACAATGTTTTCTCCGCGATCACCTGCTTGGAATCCTGTGCATATATGGTGCTGTCCTTCATGAACGGAGTGGCAAGGGATTTACTGATAGCCCCGCCATGTACCTTGATAATATAGCCTTCTTCCACCAGCTCTTTCAGATCACGGCGCACGGTATCTTCCGAAACATCCAGCAGTATGCTGAGATCATTGGATAAAACCTTGTTGTGCAGGTTGATCTCCCGCATGATCAGCTTATGGCGTTCTTCTTTGATCATCTTTTCTCTTTTAGGAACAGGCCCTGAAATTAATCTAAATAATCGTCCCGGTTTGCGGTTATTTGCGTTTTTATATCCAAACCTGAATAAAACCGCAACTGAATATTATCTCAAAGTTAACATATGGTTATCGAATTTTAAAATCAATACTATAATGCTATATAACGAGTTATTATATCCAATAATAGATAATAAAATAGATGTCCTGAAACAAATTTTACTATTTACAATTTTGTACCATATGTTTATTTGCAAATTTTTCTCGCAAAAAAGTGCAGATAAAATTTCTTTTTGCGTTTTTATGCTTTTATATTTGTTTTCAAATAGGATTAAAAACGCAAATCTTGACGACAACCAGGCTATAAACCAAGGCATACGTAATGAACTGTTCACGATCAACCAGACCAGCCATTTTCCAATCACAACAGGCATTCTTTAAAATAAGTCAGAGACATCCTTATTTATTCAGAAAATTAAACTAACCGGGAATATGCAAAAGAGATTTCTCGTATCTATGACCGCTTCGGCCGCAAGGCTGTGTTTTATCGCAGGCGCCGTTTGCCTGCAGCTATGCTACTCCGTCTATACGGCGGCGGGCAGCCCTGTTGTTGCACCTTCGGCCATGCAAGCCGCAGAGATCATTATCCGCGGACAAGTGACCGACAGCGACAATGGGGGCCCGTTGCCCGGCGCCCAGATCCGGCTCAAAGGCAACCCCAAAACAGGAACGGCCGCCGATGGGGACGGCCGCTTTACACTTGCTGTCCCGGATAATACCGGTACGCTTATCATCAGTTTCATGGGATATACTACGCAGGAAGTAGAGATCGCCGGGCGGAAGGAGATCAGCATACAATTGAAGCCGGACGCCCAGACCCTGCAGGACGTTGTTGTAGTGGGATACGGCACCCAGTCAAAGACCAAAGTGACCGGCTCCGTGGCGCAGGTGGGAGAGGAGGTCTTCAAGAACAGGCCCATCGTAAACATCGCACAGGGCCTCCAGGGCGCTATTCCCAATCTGAACATCACCTTCGGGGACGGGCAGCTGAACCGGGGCGGCTCCTTCAACATCCGGGGCTTTACCTCTATCAATGGCGGCGCCCCCCTGATCCTGATCGACGGTACGCCCGGTCAGATCAATCTCATTAACCCGGAAGATGTGGAAAGCGTAACCGTGCTGAAAGATGCTGCATCCGCAGCTATTTATGGCGCCCGTGCTGCCTTCGGCGTAATATTGGTGACAACGAAGAAAGGCAGGGAAGGCAAACCGCTCGTCCGTTACACCAATAACTTCGGTTTCGGCAAGCCTATCGGTATTCCCGGCGTGATCAATGACCCGCTGGAAGCCGCCAGGGTGCAGAATGAAGCATACCGTGGTTATGCCGGTACAGACGCGGCCGGCATGCCTGCCATCATCGAGTACCTGGAACAGCGGCGCGATGATCCCTCTCTGCCTGAACTGGGCGTGGACGCCAGCGGCAACTTTATCCGTGGTGCGAACACGGACTGGTACGATGAGTTCTATAACGATAAAGCGCCCTTCTCCAAAAACTATATCAGCATTTCCAATGCAAAGAATAATACTTCGTATTATCTCTCCCTGGGGTATGAAAAACAGAACGGCATTTTCGCGCATGCCACAGACACCTACGAACGCATCAGCTCCCGGCTGAAAGTGGATACGCGTGTGTGGGACTGGCTGCAGGTGTTTGACAATATTGAGTTTAACCAGGGTTTGTACGATGCGCCCAACAAATTCGTCAGTGATGGCGGCTACAATGTGTACCGTTATCTTTCACTCTATGCCAATCCCTACGAAGCTATCAAGACCGCCAACGGGAATTATACGATCGCCGGCATGTCCGTATTCGGCCAGTTGAACGATGCCGGGCGCACAAAGAATAAAGACCAGGTTTTCAAGAACACGATCGGTTTCCGCACGAATTTCCTCAACAACCGGTTGCGGCTGAATGGCGATTACACTTACTTCCTGACACAGACCCGCGATGACGTGCAATATTTCAGGATGAAATATGAGAACCGCCCCAACAGCATCGTGAACTTCACCAACCCGGATTATTATTCTTCCGGCGCTGCGGACAGGGCGCACCATATCATCAATCTTTATGCGGAGTATGAAGAGCGTTTGGGGAAGCATCATATAAAAGGCCTGGCGGGATTTAACCGTGAGCTGAATCAGTTGAGCGCATTCATTGCCCGGAGGGACGAGAACATTACTTCCAGCCTGGGCTCCATCAATCTCACGAACGGCATTACCACATTATCCGCTGATAAATCGGAATGGGCGCTGCAGGGTATTTTCGGCCGGTTGAATTATGATTTTGACAATAAATACCTGCTGGAGTTCAATGGCCGGTACGATGGCACATCCCGCTTCGCGCAGAACGACCGTTTCGGGTTTTTCCCTTCTGTTTCCGCGGGATGGGTGCTCTCCAATGAACCTTTCTTCCAGCCGTTGAAACGAAGCATCAACAGCTTCAAGCTGCGGGCTTCCTACGGCTCGCTGGGTAATCAGCTGGTAGGCAATTACGCGTACATCAGTACCATGTCGCCCTATACAGCGTCTGATCTGCTGGACCTGAACGGTCAGTTGCCGCTGGCTGTGCGTGCGCCCAACCTGGTGCCTTTCAACCTCACCTGGGAAACGGCCAGCACATTGAATATGGGTTTTGACATGGCTTTGCTGAAGAACAGGCTGAATGTCGGGTTCGACTGGTACGACCGGCAGACGAAGAACATGCTCACCAAAGGCAGAACATTACCTGCGGTGCTGGGCACGGCCGAGCCAAGAGAAAATGCGGCAGACCTGTCTACCAAAGGATGGGAACTGTCCCTGAAATGGAACGACGAGCTGCAGCTGGCCGGTAAACCGTTTGCCTATCATTTCTCCGTAGTGCTGTCAGACAGCCGATCCTTCATCACGCGCTTTAACAACCCTGCCAGATTGCTGACCGATTTTTATGAAGGGATGGAAGTTGGGGAAATATGGGGATATACCACCCTGGGCTTTTTCAAGACAGATGATGAGTCTGCCGGGCATGCAGACCAGTCCAGGCTGCACCTGTTCCCCGGCCTGCCGAAAGCGGGGGACATCAAGTTTGAAGATACGAATGGGGACAAGGTGATCAGCTTCGGCAAAAATACGGTAGACGATCCCGGAGACCTCCGCAAGATCGGGAACACCACGCCCCGTTATGCATATGGCGTAAACATGGGCTTTAACTGGTACAACTTCTCGCTCGATGTGTTCCTGCAGGGGATCGGCAAACGCGATTTCTGGCCGGGCACGGAAGCAGCAGTGTTCTGGGGCTTCTACAACCGCTGGAACCAGCCGGTGTACGATCATATCTATAACAATTACTGGACACCCGAAAATCCGGATGCCTATTTCCCGCGCCTGCGTGCTTACGAAGCGCTGACCACCGACCGGTCGCTGGGCGCCGTGCAGACACGCTACCTGCAGAATGCAGCCTACCTGCGCCTCAAGAACCTGAGCGTTGGCTATAACATTCCGCAAGCTATTTCCACCAGGGCAAAGATCGCGCTGGCCAGGGTATTCTTTTCCGGGCAAAACCTGTTCGAATGGACCCGCCTGTCCAAAGCATTCGATCCTGAAGGGCTGAATGACGAAGTGGATGCGTCACGCTCCAACGGCGCCGGCTTCGTATATCCGCTGCAACGTACGTTCACATTTGGTGTTGAGATCAACTTTTAAAATTGTAGTTATGCGTATAAGATCATTTTTCTTGCTGCTGTTGACGGGATGCTTTTCTATTGCCTGTCAAAAGGATTTTCTCGAGCGTTATCCGCAAAGCGAGATCAGCCCGCAGCAGTTTTTCAATACGGAGAAAGACCTGGAACTGTACACCAACAGCTTCTATGCCGGCCTGCCGGGAGAGGGTGTTTTTACCGCGGATTTCTCCAGCGATAATGTAGACGTGTCCGCTATTAACGAAGTGGTAACAGGGAGAAGGAGGGTGTTCACGGATGCAGCTTCCGCCGGCTGGACCTGGACGGCGTTGTATAATATCAATTACTTCCTGGAGTATTATGACAAGCCTGCAATTCCGGCCGAAGCACGGAATCACTATGCCGGTGTGGCCCGGTTTTTCCGCGCATGGTTTTATTTCGACAAGCTGAAACGATTCGGGGATGTGCCCTGGTACAGCAAATCGCTGAACGCAGGCAGTCCGGAGCTTTACAAAGCGCGGGACCCCCGCAGTCTCATCGTGGATTCCATCGTTGCAGACCTTGATTTTGCGGCGGCCCATCTTCGTGTGGCGAAAACACCGGCGCGTATCAATAAATGGACGGCCCTGTCGTTCAAATCCACCGTATGCCTTTTTGAAGGCACTTTCCGCAAGTACCATCCGGAGTTCCAGCTGCAGGGCTCGGCGGACGCCTTGTTGCAGGAAGCTGCCGATGCTGCCGGTGAAGTGATGACAGACGGGCCGTACAAGCTGACCACCGGCGACCCGAATACGGTGTACATGAACCTGTTCGCAGCCCAGACGCCCAATGCCGACGAATTCATCTTAAGCCGCCTTTACGGGCTGACCGTAAATAAAGCGCATCCCGCCAACCAGGTATTCACTTCTCCCACGCGCGGTAATCCCGGGATTACAAAATCGCTCATCGAATCTTACCTGATGACGGACGGCACGCCCTTCTCCGCTGTGCCGGGGTCAGCCACCATGCCCTTTTGGGAGGAAGTGGAGAACAGGGATCCCCGCCTGGCGCAAACCATACGCACCCCCGGTTATCGCCGTATAGGCGGTACCGTTAACCTGGTGCCGGACTATGCCAATGCTTTCACCGGCTACCAGAATATAAAGTTCGTATCCACGCCGGACCAGGATGCGGCTGCTTATACGCCCCTGCCCATCATCCGTTATGCCGAAGTGCTGCTGAATTATGCGGAAGCGATGGCTGAATTGAACCAGCTCACCCAGGAAGAAGCAGACCGCTCCGTCAATCTTTTACGGGCCAGGGTGAATATGCCTGCGCTTACGGTCAGCGGGCTGGTTGCAGATCCCTTCCTGCTGGCGCAATACCGGCATACTACAGATCCCGTGGTGCTGGAGGTGCGCCGTGAGCGCCGGATAGAGCTGGCCATGGAAGGATTCCGGTTTAACGACCTGATGCGATGGAAAGAAGGGCATCTGCTGGCCGAAGTTTTTTACGGCGCCTACTACCCGGCCAAAGGTACTTATGACCTGGATGGGAACGGAACGGATGATGTGGCCGTTGTGGATGTAAAACCTTCCCCCTCCGTGCCAGGCCTGCAATATTTTGTGCTGCAACCGGATAAGGCTTTGAGTGAAGGGGATAAGGGGAAGATCATCATACACGCCAATGTAGCAAAAACGTTCGATGAGGAGAAGGACTACCTGTACCCTCTTCCGTTAAGCGAACTGCAGTTGAATACGAAACTGGAGCAGAATAATAAATGGCCTGAACAATAAGAGAACGTAATATGATACATCTGGGATACCGGTCGTGGTTATTCGTTTTGGGATGCGCCCTGTCGCTGTCCGCCGCGGTTCCGAAGAGAGACCCTGCTGTGCTGCGCAGCAAGCTGTTCTATCTGCCTGTTCAACTGGACGCCCATGCCAGGTTGAGGAACGATGCGGTATTGCAGCAAATGGGCCATTCCTACCGCGAACGCGTGCAGCAAGCCCGCAGGGAGTGCAGGGATATGGCCTGCTATGCCACAGCATTGCGCCTGCGGGACGAAGAGATATTACGATCAGGTAACCGGCTGGTAGCGCTTTACATGCGGGGGAACGGTATGAAGAAAGTGGTACAGGCAGTCAGAACAGCCGGATATTACAGCAAAGGCACGCCGTTGGCCGATACGGCTTTGCTGCGCTTTGCGTGGGAGCGTACAGCAGCAGGCATGAACTACATCTTTGATACTTACCTCGCAGGCAAGCGGCCACGGTATCCTGTCATTGATTCTATTTCCTTCCGGGTTAATGACCCTTCATTCATCTCGCTCACGGAAAAAATGCTGGACCGGCAGTTGGCGGAAACGCCCGCACACCGGCCATATCATGCCTTGCCGGTGGAGCTGGCCATTGAGGTGCTGCTGATCAACGGCAGGGATGAAGCTGCCCGCTACGAGCCGCTGACGGCCGGGCAGAATGCCGGGGCTTACGCCCGCATCACCCGCACCGCCTGGGAAGAATACTCTTATACCGCGTTGCTGGTCCCCGGCTACGGGCCGGATAAACCGGGTGTGCGCATCGATCACCGGGCGATCGCCAGATGTAAAATGGCGGCAGAACGGTTCCGGCGGAAATTGGCGCCATTCATCATCGTATCCGGCGGGCATGTGTACCCGCACCGGACGCCATACAGCGAAGCTGTGGAGATGAAAAAATACCTGGTGCAGGAACTGGATATACCGGAATCGGCCATTATCATCGAACCGCATGCCCGGCACACCACCACGAACATGCGGAATGCCGGAAGGCTGATGTATCGTTTCAACATGCCGGTGAATAAACCGGCCCTGGTAGTAACGGACACTGCACAGATACTGATGATCGCAAACCTCGACAAACGCTGCATGAATGAACTGGGAATAGTGCCTTACCGGGATGTAAAAATACTGAATCAGCATGAGGCCGCTTTCTATCCTGCAGCGCATTGCTTTTACATCAATGTGCTGGATGTGGCAGACCCCTGATCAATATTGTGGAAGATTGGTTTTTTATCAACTTAAAATCTTTACCATGAAACAAACAATGCACCGATCGTTTATTTCGCTGGCAGTCCTCTGCAGCGCCAGCCTGCTGTTTTCCTGCCACAAAGTTAAAGAGCCGGAAGGTACGGTCCTGCCGGGAGCCTTGCGCAGCAATGTGCAAACAGCTTCGCTGGCGGAGGTGAAGGTGATGAATTACAACATCCACGCAGGCATCGGTATAGACGGTGTATATGACCTGCAGCGCATTGCGGATGTGATCAGCGATGCCGATGCGGATGTGGTATCGTTGAACGAAGTGCACAAGCACTACGAAGCTGCAACGAATTATGAGGACCAAGTAGCCTGGCTGGCGAATGAACTGGGCATGTATGCTGCATTTCAGAAAACCACCTGGAAGTCCGCCATCCCGGCATCCGGGAACAAGGAGCGGCAATTCGGACATGCCATCCTGAGCAAATACCCGATAGAAGTGCTCAATACAAGAATATACGACGCATACGGGAGCCACTACCATGGTCTGCTCGAAACACGCATCGTCATTAACGGGCATCCCATGCTGTTTTACGTGACACACCTGGCAACGGACCCCGCGCTTTTGACGGCGCAGCGGCAACAGCTGCGGGTGTGGATGGATGAGACCTATGGTACTAAAATACTGATGGGCGACCTGAATGCCATACCCACCAATGCGAACATACTGGCGATCAAGGAAACGATGGTAGATGCCTTTGAGAGCCAGCCCAATGCTTATACCTTCAAATCCAATAATCCCACTGTCCGTATCGATTATATCCTGGGTACCTCCAACATCACCTTCAGCAACAGCCAGGTGATATCCACCCAGGTTTCCGATCATTTCCCGATCGTAAGCCATGCATCAGTAGGCGCCTCGAAGCTGAAACTGATGCAATACAATATCAAACATGGCCAGGGGACGGACGGAGTGGTGGACCTGCAACGTATCGCGGATGTTATCCGGAATTCGAAGGCGCATGTGGTGGTGCTGAATGAAGTGGACAGGAATTATGATCCGCGCAGCAATTATGAGGATCAATTGGTGTGGCTGGCGGATGAGCTGGGGATGTATTACGAGTTCCAGAAAACCACCTGGAAGGCGCCTGTTCCGGCATCCGGCAACAAGGAACGCCAATTCGGGCATGGTATCCTGAGTAAATATCCTATCGGGAACGCCGCTACGCAGGGAAGGTGGATCTATACGGATTACACCACGCACTACATGGGTCTGCTGAAAGTACGGGTGAGTGTGAATGCGGACCCGCTGTATGTGTACATCACCAACCTGGGCAGCACCGCTGCGGAACGTTTGTCGCAGGCGCAGGAAGCCATGTCTTTTATCAACCCGCCCAACCATACCTGGAAAGTATTTGCGGGAACGTTCAGCGATGTGCCGGGCAGCGCACCAGTTGCTGCCGTGCTCACGAGCTTTACAGACGTTTTCGCCGGCCAGACGGCCTATACTTTCCCTGCAAACGCGCCCAATGTGCGGGTGGACTACATCTTTGTAAAAAGCCCTGTAGCTGCCGGCAACACTGCCGTTATTTCCTCGCAGGCATCTACCCACCTGCCCATTGTCTGTGATATTGAAATGCAGTAAAACCTCATGTTCCACGAATGAAAAATTGAGATCATAATAAACAAAACCATGAACATGTTAAAAGTAACGGAAGAGCCTTCCAGGTACAGGCATCTTGAGAAAATGACGATTGAGCAGATCACCGCCAACATTAACCGGGAAGACCAGTTGGTGGCCCTGGCGGTAGAAAAAGCGCTGCCGGACCTGAATGCACTGATCCAGGCCGTGGTGGACAAGCTGCGGCAGGGAGGAAGGTTGTTCTACCTGGGAGCCGGCAGTGGAGGCCGTTTATCAGTGCTGGATGTCATTGAAATGCCTACCACCTACGGTGTGCCGAAAGGATTGCTGAATGCTGTGCTGGCAGGCGGTGCAGACCGTCTTGTGGAAGCGCTGGAAGAAAAGGAGGATGATATGGAAGACGGATGGCGGCAATTGCAGGAACTGCAGATAGGCAATATCGATATCGTGATCGGTATTTCCGCAAGCGGCACTACTCCCTTTGTGCTGGCTGGTTTGAAAGAATGCCGGAAGCATGGCATAACCACGGGATGCATCGTCAGCAATCCCGGTTCGCCTATTGCGGCGGAAGTGGACTTTCCGGTGGAAGTGATCACGGGACCGGAGTTTATTTCCGGCAGCACCCGCATGAAATGCGGAACGGCGCAAAAGATGATCTTTGATATGATCAGTACCACCACCATGATACAGCTTGGCAGAGTGGAGGATAACCGCATGGTGAATGTGGCGCTGATCAATAACAAGATCATCGACAGAGCGGTAAAGATGCTGATGTCAAAAGCCGGCATACAGGATTACGAAGCGGCTAAAAAGTTGCTGATCGCTCAGGGCAGCGTCAAAAAAGCATTAGACCATCTTTCAGAAAGAATATAAACAATATGAAAATGCGCTTGATTACCGCGCTGGTATTGCTTTTCAGTGTACCAGGCTTTGCTCAGGAGGAATTTATGACCGGAACGGCGACGGTACATATCGATCCCGATACCAATGCGGTATATTCCGCCGCGCTGGCGGGTTATGGTGTACCACGGGAAGGGCGCTTCAGCCTTACCTGGCAATCTATGCAGCCGGTAACAGGCATTACTGCGCTCATGGCGGCGAATGGCAAGCTGTTTGCTGCCGGTGCGCAGGGAGATTGGATGGTGGGTATTCCCGCCGCGGATACTTTTCAGTGGAAAGCTGCCGGTAAAACGCCGGTGCTGAAAGCGCTCACTGCCATGAACGGAAAGTTCTACGCTGTGAATGCTGCTAATGAGATACTGGAAGGCAGGCTGCACAAGAACGCCGTAAAATGGAAAAGACGCGGCAGTCCGGGCACTGTAACGGCGCTCGCGCAACTGCACGGCAAATTATACGCATCAGCGGGCGATACGCTGCTGGAAGGCACGGTGGCCGGAGGGAAGATCGTATGGCGGTCATCCGGCGCAGCGCCCCGCTTCATCTGTATGACCAGCAACGGCCGTGAGATATACGGGGTGAACAGCGGTGACAGCCTGTGGACGGGCGTTCCCGGTCCGCATGGCGTAACATGGCGGCAGATCGGCCGGAAGAACGATGTAACATACAAGATCGCCGTCAGGCAGATGGCGGTGCTCGATCATACCTTGTATGCGGTGGATGACCGGAATGCGTTGCATAAAGGCGGTCACCGCACCATGAACGACCTGACCGCCCGCGCGCTGGCCATCAGCAGGCAGGATAAAACGGTCGTGATCGTGGGGATTGATGTATGCGGTTTCAATGCATCGCTCGGGGCAGCGGTGAAAGATGCCGTCTTCAAAAGCAGGAATATACCGCCATCCGCTATCCTGCTCAATGCGTCGCATACCCATTTTGCGCCTGTTACGCAAACCTGGATCACCTGGGGGGCGTTCTATCATTTCCCCGACAGCAATTATCTGAACAAGGTGGTGAAAGCAGGCATTACCCGCGCCATTGAAACGGCGCTTGACAATTTATCGCCTTCCCGTCTCTACTTTACAAGAGGGACAACGCAGATCGGGCATAACCGCAGAGCTTCGGTCAATGCCGCCAAACCGTACGATAATGTGCTGGATGTGTTGAAGATCACCGATACGGAAGACAAGCTGAAAAGTGTGCTGTTCCTCACCGGCTGCCACCCTGTATTCAGGAATGCAGGCGAAGAATCTTTCACCCTCAGCGCCAACTATCCGGCTGTAGCCCGAAAGCTGGTAGAGCAACGCACGGGAACGGACAATGCAATATTCATACAGGGCTGCGGCGGAGATATCAATCCCCGCAGCAGTGATCACCGGGAGACCGGAACGGAACTGGGGAAAGATGTGCTGCAGGGGCTGGATGCCGGTTTGCAGCGTATAGAAGGTAAGATCAGTTTTCATCTCGATACGGTGAATATTCCCGTGCACCCGTGGAGTTTAGACAGTGTAAGGCGGTTTAAAAAAGCGAATGAAGGAAAGGCCGGGGATATTGAAGCGGAAAAGAATGTGCGCTGGGCCGATCTGATGCTGCAGCGGTACAGGGATAATATCGTGGAAAATATACTGCCGGAATATGTGCAAACGCTCAATATCGGGAACTGGAAGTTCGTAGGCATATCACGCGAAGCGGTTACGGAGTACGGCAAAGGGATACGGGAGATATGGCCGGACCGCCTGGTATCCGTGGCCGGGTATTGCAATGATGTAGCCAGTTATCTGCCGGTGGCCTGGCATATCCGCACAGGGGTGTACGAGGGTTTTGGATCATTTTTCTGGTACGGGCAGCCGGGGCTTCCTCCGCTGGACGTTTATGACCGGGTCATTGATGCGATCAGGCGGAAAAACAGGTAGTCATGATGGAGCGGAACCATTCAAAACGCGACAGGCATAAACATCGTTATGGCGGCATGCCTGCAAAGAGGAAAGTCTTTTTTAGTTTAAAATTTACGCATGAAACTGATTGCAGACGGCGGGTCCACCAAAGCCAGCTGGTGCCTGATCTGCCCCGGGAAGGAGGAGTTATATTTCAATACGGAAGGGTACAATCCATATTATGTGGACAGCCAGTATATCCGGCAGTCGCTGCACAGGGCCTTGCCTGCGGAAGTGCCGCGCGAGGCGGTAACGGAGGTGCATTTTTATGGTGCGGGTTGCGAGCCGTCCACGGAAGCCGTTATTATCGCAGCGCTGGGCGCATTGTTCGGGAGTGCTGCGGTTTCAGCGGGTAGCGACCTGCTGGCAGCGGCCAGGGCACTACTGGGCAATGAGCCTGGTTTTGCGGCGATACTGGGAACAGGCACCAATACCTGTTTGTATGATGGTGCGCAGGTGACGCATTCCATTGATCCGTTAGGATACATGCTCGGAGATGAAGGCAGTGGCAGCTACATCGGGAAGAAATTGCTGATCGCCTATTGCAGGGAATACCTTCCGCTGCCGCTCCGGCGCGAATTCTTGTCCGTCTATGGGCTGACGAAGGAAAATATCATGGAACGGGTGTACAAAGGTCCCCTGGCGAACCGTTTTTGCGCAGGGTTTGCGAAGTTTGTGAAGCTGCATCTTGATGATGCGTTCGTATATCAGCTGGCGAAAGATGCTTTTCATGATTTCTTTCGTTCCCTGGTTTGCCATTACCCTGATTACGCCAGCTACACGCTGAATTGCACCGGTTCCGTTGCTTTTCATTTTGAGGATATGCTGAAGGAAACGGCTGCTTGTTATGGCATGCGTACAGGCAGGATCATACAGGACCCGATTCGGGGGTTGGCGCATTATTACCGGCAGCAGGATATTTTCGCTCCCTCCTCTTTTCCATCTCCGCCGCGATCCTGAAGGAGTGGTCATCCCCGCTTTCCTTGAGATGGTCCACCACGCTGAAGTAGTCGTGATCGTTCCTGTTCTGGCTGAGTTTGAAACGGGTATCTATCCTGTTGATACTGATCTCGAAACCGATGATCGCTTTGAGGTTGTTATGCAATTCCTTTTCCGGGATATCGCTCATTTTCACCGTGCTTTCGTAGTGGTCCATCAGTCCGTGAAGGGATGCGGTCAGCGCGGCTTCGTCCAGTACCTGCAGCTGGCCATACACATGTACAGCAATGTAATTCCAGGTCGGGATCTTTTCTTTTTCATACCAGGAGGAGGAAATATAGGCATGCGGGTCCATGAAAACAGCGAGGAAAGGCTGGCCGGATGTGAAAGTTGCGGCCTGGGGATTTTTTCTGGCGATATGGCCGCGCAGTACAAATGTGCCCGGCGTTTTCTCTTCCAGTTCAACAGGCAGGTGTGTGCCGACAGGTACGCCGTTTTCCGTACTGACCAGCAGGGCAAAGCCGTTCTGCCGGATGAACGCCGCAATGGTGTCCCAATCTGATTCCTGACTGTATTTCGGGGAATACATAACCGTATTTTATATGCTGATGTAAATTCGGGGAAGAAATACCTCCCGGCGCAGGGCGATACATGACCCCGGCGCCGGGAGCGTGAAAATTGAAAAGCAACAGGGCTATACCATGATCTCCACGATCTTCGTCGGTTCCATATTCGCGTTGCGCATGGAGATGCTGCGGGCAGTAGCGGCTGCAAAATCGCTGAATGCTTTACGGGTAACGGGATCATTGCCGGTCACGGCAGGAACGCCTTCGTCCCCGCCTTCACGGATGCTTTGTACCAGCGGTATCTGCCCGAGGAAAGGTATTTCCAGCTCCTCGGCCAGCCTTTTGCCGCCTTCCTTGCCAAAGATGTAATATTTGTTCTCCGGCAGTTCCGCAGGCGTGAAATAGGCCATGTTCTCCACCAGCCCGATCACCGGTACCCTGATCTGCGGGCTGTTGAACATGCTGATGCCTTTTTTGGCATCGGCCAGCGCAACGTCCTGCGGTGTGGTAACGATCACGGCGCCGGTCACCGGTACGGTCTGCACGAGCGTCAGGTGTATATCTCCCGTACCCGGCGGCATATCAATGATCAGGTAATCCAGTTCCTCCCAGTACACATCGCTGACAAATTGTTTGAGGGCGCTGCTGGCCATGGGGCCACGCCATACGATAGCCTGTTTCTCATCCACCAGCAGGCCGATGGACATGAATTTGATGCCGAATTTTTCCATCGGCTGTATCATCCCTTTTCCTTCCACATTCACCATCATCGGTCTTTCGCCGCGTACGCCGAACATGATGGGTACGGAAGGGCCGTAGATATCCGCGTCCATCAGTCCCACTTTAGCGCCATCCTGTGCGAGGGCCAGCGCGAGGTTCGCTGCTACGGTCGATTTGCCTACACCTCCCTTTCCGGAAGCGACCATAATAATATTTCTGACATTCGGCAGGAGGGATTTGCCATCCTTACGGTTGGAACTTACATTCGCGGTCATTTTCACTTCCACTTCAGCATCCTTGCTCACGAGATGAATGATCGCGTTCACACAGGCGTTTTTTATCATCTCTTTCAAGGGGCAGGCGGGAGTGGTCAGCACTACGGTGAATTGTACTTTATTGCCGTTGATCTCAATGTCTTTCACCATGTTCAACGTCACCAGATCCTTTCCCAGATCAGGTTCCTCCACATTTGACAGGGCCTCCAGGACCTTTTCTTTTGTGATCATAAATTAGTGTTAAAATTGTTTCCGATCTGCAAAGTTAACCTAAAATGAGGTTTAATTTGTCTGTTTTATATTGGTGTTTCCGAGAGGTAACATGTATCTTAGTACTTGCATGCATAAGAAACTGATCATACTATTTTCCCTGCTGATATTGCCTTTTCTTGTGAAAGCTCAGTTCCAGGCATTTAAAGACAGCATTATCCAGATCTCGGGCATCACCATGACGTCCGACAGCCTCCGTGCGATCCCGGCTGTCAGCGTCCTGGTCAAAGGGCAGGGCAGGGGCACCATCTCCAACAGCCAGGGTGTATTTTCCATTGTGGCATTCAAGGGAGATACGCTGACCTTCAGCGCGGTCGGTTTCCGGAAGAAAGATTACAAAATACCGCTGGAACTGGTGGGTAACCGCTTTTCCGTGATCCAGCTTATGTCTGAAGACACCATTTACCTCTCCGAAACGATCATCAAGCCTTACCCCACCCGCAAGGAATTTGAAAAGATGTTCGTCAGCATGGACATCCCGAACGATATGTACGAAATAGCCCGGAAGAACAATGACCAGGCACGGCTTCGGGCCCTGGCGCGCACCATTCCCGTGGACGCCGCCGGAGCATATAATGTGTACATGCAGAAACAGCAGCAATCCCTCTACTACGCTGGTCAGACGCCCCCGCAGAACATTTTCAACCCCCTGGCCTGGGCGCAGTTCATAGAATCGTGGAAGCGTGGTGATTTCAAGCGGAAGGATTAACTTTACGCCCATTCACCAAAATAGATCTCTTATGCAGAAAGTAGCTGTGATCGGCGCCGGCACTATGGGCAACGGTATCGCACACGTATTCGCGCAAAACGGTTTTACTGTTCACCTCATCGACGTATCCCAACCCGCGCTGGACAAAGCACTGGCCACCATCAGCCGGAATCTCGACCGCCAGCTGGCCAAATCAGCCATTACCGAAGTCATCAAACAACAAACGCTCTCCGGTCTGCAAACCTTTACCAGTCTCGCTGCAGGGGTGCAGAACGTTGACCTGGTTGTAGAAGCCGCTACCGAGCAAACGGAACTGAAACTCAAAATATTCCGCGAGCTGGACGAGCATACCGGTCCGGATGTGATCCTCGCTACCAATACTTCCTCCATCTCCATTACAAAGATCGCAGCAGCAACGAAGAAACCCGGTAAAGTGATCGGCATGCATTTCATGAACCCCGTACCGGTGATGAAACTCGTGGAGATCATCAACGGTTATGCTACGGAAAAAGCCGTAACAGCGCAGATAACGCATTTATCCGAACAGCTGGGCAAAGTGCCTTGTGTGGTGAATGATTATCCCGGTTTTATCGCCAACCGTATCCTGATGCCGATGATCAACGAAGCGGTATATGCATTATATGAAGGTGTGGCCGGCGTGAACGAGATCGATACGGTCATGAAACTGGGCATGGCCCATCCGATGGGACCTTTGCAGCTGGCGGATTTCATCGGGCTGGATGTGTGCCTCTCCATTCTGAAGGTGTTGCACGACGGCTTCGGTAACCAGAAATACGCGCCATGCCCGCTGCTGGTCAACATGGTCACCGCCGGATACCTTGGCGTGAAAAGCGGGGAAGGTTTTTACAAATACACGGCGGGAAGCAAGGAGCTGGTGGTGAGTGACCGGTTCTAGCCGGCGTATTTTTCCCGGTATTCTCTGGGAGACAGTCCTACGATCTTTCTGAACACCTGGCGGAAGGCCTTTGCGTCCTCATACCCCGCGTGCATCATTACACCGGTAATATTCTCCTGCCGTTGTTCCAGCAGTTTTTTGGCAGCCTCGATACGGATGCGCTGCAGGTATTCAATTGGGGTGATGCCTGTAGCGAGTTTGAAACGGCGGATAAAATTGCGCCTGCTCACCGGAAGGTCGCGGATAACCTCTTCTACGGTAATGCCTTCTTTGAAACGGCTCTCCATCCGTTGCTGGGCTTCGGATACCAGTTCATCGTGACAGGCCCGTTTCGGTTGCCAGTCCGCGAAATAGGACTGCTGATCACGGTCCATATCAATGGCGAATACCTTGGCCATTTTTATGGCGATATCCCGGTGACAGTATTTTTCCAGGATATGCAGCAATAAATGAAAAGTGGAAGTGGCGCCGCCGCTGGTATAAATGCCTCCATCGTCTGTAACAACGGCATGGGGATGTACATCTACCTGCGGGAATGCGGCGATGAGCTCATTGGCCACTGCCAGATGTGTAGTGGCTTTTTTACCGTTCAGCAGGCCCGTAGCGGCGAGCAACAGCACGCCGGAGCAAAAGGCGGCCACTTCGGCGCCGGATAGATGTTGCTGTTGCAGCCAGGGCAGAAATGCCGCATTCTCCTGCAGCGCCGCGGGCAGGGCCCCGCTCCGGAATGCCGGAATAAGAATGAGGTCGGCGCGCGGGGCTTCACTCAGGGGAAATACAGCAAGGTCTTCATGAAACATGGGCGTTTCCGCCGGATCACCCGCAGTAACCAGGTTGACCTGGAAAAAAGGTTGTCCTCCCGATTCCACATAATAGTTATTAACGGTCTGAAAAACGTCCAGAATAGCGGCTATACTGAGCGGCCGGTATTTTCGGGTGATAATAACGGATAACTGCTTCATAAACGGGAGATTGCCCTGCAAGATACTGCTTTTTTGGCCTGAATGCCCCTGAAGCGGATGATTTTGCCAGATGGTCAGGAAAGCGTTTCCGGGTATTCCAGGAGTGCAATGGCGACGCTGCTGCGGAGGGAAAACCCTGGACCGGAGATAACCCGTTGTAAAAAGCAAATGGGGGAGTGATCCCTTTTATTTCCCGTCGTTGTTTTTTTGCGGCGGTTTGCCGTCACCCGGCCCGCTGATAAACTCGTATCCGCAGAATGCGCAGTGGGTAAGCCCCGGCTGTTTTGCACTCCGCGCTCCGCAGGCGGGGCAGCCTTTTTCGGGCATGGGATGAGCCGGAGGGTCCAGCTTCAGCTTGTTGATGATGTGTTGCGGGTTGTTGCTTTCGTCCGTCATGTTGATCCTTATTTTTAGTCTATTGTTCCTGTTTATAAATATATGAAAATAATTTATTGTGTTGAATGCTTCCTTTCTTTCCGCCGGCATGATTTTTTTTGTTTTACCCTGATGCAATTTTAACTAATCTTGGTAAAGAAGCAGTACTTATTTAAGAATTATATAGAACTACTTAAATTTATTGCAGAACTTCTTTAATAATTTACAGAAGTTTCCTACATTCATGCAGCAATCATCTACTAAATCCGGAAAAATTTGTCGGACCGGCAAACACAATATAAAAGATCACTTATCAAGCATCTCTACTTCAACAAGGAATTGTCCTGTGCTGAATTGAGCCTGCTTACGGAGAAGAGTTTGCCGCATACATCAAAGGCGTTATTCGACCTGATAGAGAAGGGAGCGGTGAAGGAATCCGGTTTTGCAAATTCCACCGGAGGGCGGAGAGCGCAGGTGTATTCCATCAATCCGGATTATATGTATGTGGTGTCTGTGGCGATGGATCAGTATGTGACCCGGTTCAGCATCCTGGATATGCATAATCGCCCGGTAGGGGAGGAATATAAAATTTCGCTGAACCTTAATGCCAATGCGAATTCGCTGGTTGTGCTGGGAGAAGAGCTGAAGGATTTTATCAGCCGCTCGGGCCTGGCAAGGGATGCGATAGCAGGCATTGGCATCGGGATGCCGGGGTTTGTGGACACCACGAAGGGGATCAATCATTCCTTTCTCCAATGCGGCCGGGAAGGCATTACAGGGTACCTGGAAACATTGACCGGTTTTCGGGTGTTGATAGATAATGATTCCAGCCTGATAGCGCTGGCAGAATGCAGGCTCGGCGCTGCCCGTAACAGGCAGAATGCCATGGTGATCAATATCGGCTGGGGCATCGGGTTAGGCATGATACTGGAAGGGAGGCTGTTTCGCGGACAGAATGGATTTGCGGGAGAGTTCAGCCACATCCCTTTATTTACCAACAATAAAATATGTAATTGCGGCAAGATGGGTTGCCTGGAAACAGAGACCTCCTTGTCGGTTATAGCAGAAAAAGCCATCCAGGGCATAGCCAAAGGGAGAACAACAGTGCTGAAAGGCCTCTCTCTTGAAAATCTGGAGGAAGCAGTGAACAATATAATACGCGCTGGTGTACATGGGGACAAATATGCGGTAGAGCTGCTTTCCGAAGCAGCCTACCACATCGGCCGGGGGGTAGCGATACTCGTACATGTACTGAACCCGGGACTGGTAGTGTTGAGCGGAAGAGGGGCAATGGCGGGAAGACTGTGGATGGCCCCGATCCAGCAGGCTTTGAATGAGCATTGCATACCGAAGATCGCCGAGAATGTGGAGATCAGCGTATCATCGCTCGGTTATCAGGCGGAAAGGCTGGGCGCAGCCGCACTTGTTATGGAACATCTTGATCAGAAGATGATGAGCAGAAAAACAGACAAAAGAGATATTGAATTGATATAACGGAGAACCTTCCTGTACCACCGTGGATAAAAGCCGGTTCTCTATTATCTGATGAAGCAAAGCATGACCTGTAGTGGTCATATTATTATTTCACGTACAGCAAAATTTATCAACGTAAACGCAAAAAATCAGCAAAAGTAAACGTAAAACTTAAGGACCAAAATCAGCAAAAATGTGTGCTTTCTGCAAGGGAGGATACACGATTATTTTCCACTAACTAAATCAACGTCAATGAAAAGTTGCCTAAGCTTCGTGCTGATGGCCTTCCTGATGGCAATTTGTTGTCAGAATGTCTACGCGCAGGAGAAAAAATGGGTATCTGGCACCCTGAAAGATACTTCCGGAACACCGATAGTATTTGCCAGCATTCTTGAAAAAGGAACGACCAACCAGACCGCCTCCGACGCAAAAGGGGAATTCCGCATCCAGGTAGCGCCGGGCGCCATTCTTCAGATCAGAAGCATGGGATTTGCCACCCGTGAAGTGGAAACAGGTAGTGGCGCTTCATTGGACCTCGTACTGCAATACGCCTCTACCGGTCTGGATGAGGTGGTGGTTACCGCCCTGGGTATCAGCAGGCAGAAAAAATCACTCGGTTATGCCATGCAGGAAGTAAAGGGCAATACCCTTGTGGATGCGCGCGAGCCGAACCTTACCAATGCGCTGACAGGCGTTGTGGCAGGTTTGCAGATCATCCGCTCCAGCACCGGGCCGGCCGGTTCTTCCAAGATCAACCTCCGGGGCAATAACTCGCTCACCGGTAACAACCAGCCGCTGATCGTGGTGGATGGTATCCCGGTAGATAACTTTATCGGTGTTACAGATAAGAACAACGGCTTCTGGGACCCGTCGCTGGACATGGGTAACGGCCTGGCCGATCTGAACGCTAACGACATCGAGAACATTTCCGTGCTGAAAGGGCCGGCCGCCGCTGCATTGTACGGCAGCCGCGCAGGTAATGGCGTGATCATGATCACCACCAAGACCGGCAAAAAAACAAAAGGCCTGGGCATTACCGTTTCTCACACTATCGGTTTTGAATCCATCTTCACCAACCCGAAAACGCAGATGAGCTTCGCCCAGGGCAATAACGGCACATTTGAGCCGACTGCCGCTACGAGCTGGGGCCCGAAGATCACGGGGCAAACCGTGACCAACTGGGACGGCCAGAGCGAACAGCTGAAGGCGTATGACAATGTGGACAATTTCTACCGCACAGGGGTGAATAACAATACGAACCTGTCTTTCCAGCAACAGTTCAACAAAACATCCATCTACACCTCCCTGAACCATCTGCGGGATAAAAGCCTCATCCCCGGCACCGAACTGACCCGCACGAACCTGATGGCCAGAACGGTGAGCAATTTCGGGAACGATGACCGCTGGACGACGGATTTCAAAGTACAATATTCCAATGCGGAAGCACTGAACAGGCCAGCCGCCGGTGTGAATAACCGCAACTACTCTTCCCTGTTGTACAACATGCCGGTATCGATGGACGTTACGCAGTTCAAAGACCCGGTAGACCAGTATAACAACATGCGCTGGTTTGGTATCGGCAACCAGGTGAACCCCTACTGGGCAACCCAGTATCACCTGAACCAGGACGCGAGGGACCGTTTCATCATGAACGGTACCATCAAATACCGTTTCGCCAGCTGGCTGGATGCTGAAATAAAAGGCGGTGCGGATAAATATACCACCAGCCTGGAGAACAAAACCTATGCAGGCAGCCCCCTGGCCGCCAACGGCAGCTATCTGACCGGGAAGTACACCTTTACCGAACTGAACTACAGCACCCTGATCACCGCGAAGAAAGACAACCTTTTCGGTAAGCTCGGTGGTGCAGTGAGCGTGGGGGGCAACCTGATGCAGCAAAAATCATCCAGGCTTGTGAATAACGCCATTAACCTGGTAGTGCCTAATCTGTTCTCTGTAAAGAATGTTTCCGGCTCGCTGTCGCTAACGGATGAAATGACGGAACAGCGTATCAATTCCGTATATGGTACGTTCGGTCTTAACTGGGACGGCTTCCTGTTCCTGGATGCGACCATGAGGAATGACTGGGCGTCTACGCTGTCCGAGGCTAATCAATCTTATTTTTATCCTTCTGTTAGCTTGTCTTATGTCTTTACAGAATCCTTCGATGGCCTTCCTTCCTGGCTGAGCTTTGGCAAGGTGCGCGGTTCTTTTGCTGCTGTGGGCAATAGCTTGCCGCCTTATGAAATATATAACTACTATACCATAACGCCTGATCCGAACCAGAACCCGGTGGCGGCAAGACACAATACGCTGTTTGACCCGAATGTCAGAAGTGAGCTGGTGAAATCCATTGAAGTGGGTACAGAGTTGCGCTTTGTTAACAACAGGTTTGGTGTGGACTTCGCCTTTTACAAGAACAATGCTACCCGTCAGTTGATCGATCTGCCGATGGACCCGGGAAGCGGATACGAATTCCGCAAGATCAACGCCGGTGATATCGAGAACAAAGGCTTTGAGATCGCAGTGGATGCCAGGGTGATCGAAAGCCGTGGCGGTTTCAACTGGAACCTGGCCGCCAATTTCTCCCGCAACCGCAATATGATCAATGACATCCTGAGCAGCGAAGGCGTGAACCGCTATCAGCTGGGAGGTTTTGACGCGGTATCCATACTGGCGGCTACCGGTGCTTTGTACGGCGAGATCTACGGCAGCAAATTCCTGCGCGTGACGGATGACAAAAGCGAGCATTACGGTAAACTGCTGCTGAGCTCTTCCGGCCTGCCGCAGATGGGTGAGCAGAACGCACGCCTCGGCAACCAGCAGGCGAAAGCCCTGATAGGCATTACCAATACCTTCGGCTACAAGGACTTCACTCTTTCCTTCCTCGTGGACGGACGTTTTGGCGGAGACATGTTCTCCACCACGCATACGCTGATGCAAAGGAATGGTACCGCGGACATTACCGCTCCCGGTGGTGAAAGGCCGGATATGGTCGTGGATGGCGTGATCGATGCAGGTGGCGGCAACTACGTGCAGAACACCCAGACGATCACCACCCAGCAATACTGGAACGCTGCGGCCGGATTGAATAACCTTGGTATCACAGAACTGAATATCTACGATGCGTCCAACATCAGGTTGAGGAATGTACAGCTGAATTACAACTTCCCGCAGCGTTTGCTCGCAAAAACCGCGATCAAGAGTGCGAGGATCGGGCTTTCCTGCAACAACGTATGGCTCATTTCCAGCCATATGCGCGGCCTGGACCCGGAATCGGTGATGGCAATCGGAACGAACGCTACCGGCTTCGAAAATGGTGCGCCTCCAACTACCCGTACTTTTCTGGCCAACGTAAGTCTCAGTTTCTAATCTTAAACAGAAAATTGTCATGAAAAAATTAATCATAAAATCAGGCTGGCTGTTATCGGCGATCGTGATGATGGCTTCCTGTAAAAAGTTCGATGAGATCAATACCAATCCCAAGACCGCTACGGAGGACCAGGTACAGGTGGAGTATTTCATCAATAACGCGATCATCAGTGCGCAGATGGACCCGCATATTGCGGAACGTGCATTCGTGCTGTATTGGAAAACAGCATCAAGGCAGCATCTCAGCGGCGGCTTGTCCTCCGGTGCGGTAGACGATGGCTGGAGCACGGACTATTACCGTTATGTATCCACCTGGCTGAATCACATTTATACCGGCATTCAGCTGGCGGATAAAAAGATCGCCAGTGGCGACATCAAGGAGTACACCGGAAACCTGAAACAGGTGGCCCGCATCTGGCGCGCTTACCTGTTAAGCGAGTTGGCGGATAACTTCGGCCCCATCCCGATCCAGGCGTATGAAGGTGTCAATCCGGACTTCGTGGATGTAAAGACCGTGTATTATTTCATGCTGGACGAGTTGAAAGATGCAGGCGCCAAGCTGGATGAAGCTGTGGTGAATACCGAGGCGCTGCAGAAGCTGGACCCCGCCTACGGATACAACTACACGAAGTGGAAAAGGTTTGCAGCCTCGCTGAGAATGCGCCTGGCCATGCGCCTGTCTGAAGTAGACGCAGCGAAAGCAAAGGATGAGTTCGAAGCGGCAGCAGCGCTGCCGGTGATCACCGATATGGTAGATGCCTTCCAGGTGGCCGAGAAAGGCGGCTGGGATCCGCTGACCGGTGTGATGAGCCGCGAATGGAATGCCCAGATACTTTCTACAACAATGGAGAATATCTATACCGGTCTTGGTGGCGTAAAAACCGAAGATCAGCTGAATGCTTCTTACCATACATATATCCGCGATGCGGATTGGGCAGGGTTGAGGCTGACAGATCATTTCTCTACCATGACGAATGATCCGTATGCAGGTTTCTGGTTCGATGGTATTCCAAATACCCTGGACCCCCGCGCCCTCAAAACCTTCATCCTCCCCGGCGATTTCACCAACCCGGATTTCAGCAAATATCCCAGCTACAGCCAGGTGACCTGGGAACAGACCAAGCGGAACCTGGTGGATGGCAGCAACAATGTAGTGAAAGAGCTCGAAGCCAAATTCACCTGGAACGGCTCCAATGCCGGTGCATGGGGCACCAAAGGCGCGCGCAACCAATGGCGCGGGTATGCCGGTGCGGCACCCAGGCTGTCGCATGATTTCAGGACCAGCACGTCCAAACGCATCTTCTTCGCTCCCTGGGAAACCTATTTCCTGATGGCGGAAGCCGCCGTAAGAGGATGGACGGTGCCGATGTCCGGCAAAGCAGCGTATGAAGCAGGTATTACATCCAGCTTCGAATACTGGGGCGTCAGCAGCTTCCTCGGCGCTTACCTTGCTTCCACCGACTACAGCAAAACCGGTACTTCCGTTAGCTGGGACCATACCACAGAACCTCCTGCTACTTACAACATGAACTTCCGTGACGGTTATACCAATACTGCCGGAACAGTGGCCATCAAATACCCGGTCAACAACCTGTATATGAACGGTACGGTGAAGAATGACCTGTTGACAAAGATCATCACGCAGAAGTACATTGCGCAGGTGCCCTGGTTGCCGCTGGAAAGCTGGAACGATTTCCGCAGGCTGGGTCTTCCTTTCATGGAGAATCCCAATGTGGAAGAGCCGCTGGTAACATTGCCGGACCTCAATGCGTCCAATTACATGACCAGCAATGTGAAATTCTTTCCGCAACGTCTCGCTTATCCTTCTTCATTGAAAAATACCAACGCAGAAGGTTATCAGCAGGCGGTAGGGTTCCTTGGCGGGCCTGATGCCGTGCTGACGCCGCTCTGGTGGGCAAAACACTAGCCAGCTTTAGTATTTAAACGCTGACCACAAAGGCCAAAAGGGCTTCTTGTGGTCAGTTTTTTTATTTTAGTGGTGCAGTATTTGATGACATTAACCCAAAAACACCATGAATTACAATGCACTCGGCAATTCTTATCTGAAGATCAGTGAAGTATCGTTTGGCTGTATGTCCATAGACCGCGATGAAACCGCGGCCATACCGCTCATCCGCCGCGCGGTTGACCTGGGGATCAATTACTTCGATACGGCGGACCTCTATGATAAAGGGCTTAATGAATCCATACTGGGCAAAGCGCTCGACGGTATCCGCGACCAGGTGGTGATCGCCACCAAAGTGGGCAACCAGTGGCGGCCGGATGGCAGCGGGTGGGACTGGAACCCCGGCAAAGATTACATTCTCTCCGCCGTTGAGGCCAGCCTGAAGCGTTTGCGAACGGACCATATCGACCTGTACCAGTTGCACGGCGGCACCATCGATGACCCGATCGATGAAACCATCGAAGCATTTGAATCCCTCGTAAAGGCCGGAAAGATCCGGTATTACGGCATATCATCCATCCGCCCGAATGTTATCAGGGAATACATCAAACGTTCCAATATCGTCAGTGTAATGATGCAATACAGTTTGCTGGACCGGCGGCCGGAGGTCTCCTGCCTGCAACTGCTGGAACAGCATAACATCGGTGTACTCGCCAGGGGCAGTGTTGCCCGGGGGCTGCTGGTGGATAAACCGGCGGAGCCTTATCTCGATTATACCGCCGAACAGGTGCAGCTGGCCAGGGAAGCCATTGCCGCGGCATCAGGCCCGGAAAGGTTGCCTTCACAGACAGCCATCCAGTATGTACTGAAACATCCCGCGGTCGTTTCTGCTGTTGTGGGCATCCGTACCCCGCAGCAACTGGAAGAGGCGGCTATGGCTGTAAAAAGACTTGATGCGATGGAATATGAAGCGCTGACGCGCGCCGTGCCGGTAAAGGATTATACGGCGCATCTCTGATCATCTCCGTTGTAAGGAACAATATCCGGGAAACGTATATTTCAGGAGGGAAGCAGCCGTGTGTGGCAATGCCATTCAGGATGTTGCTAACGCGGAAGATTCACGGATAATAAGGCTGCTCGGCAACACCCTGTTCTCGAAATCCGTGACGGGCCGTTTACTTTCGATCATCCGGATCAGCAGTTCCGTTGCGCTTTGCCCGATCTCGAATGCCGGCTGCCGGATCACGCTCACCGGCGGTGTGAAAAGTTCTGCCAGGTTGGTATTGGTGAAACCGATGAAACCTACCTGCTTGTATTTCCGGGCTACATTCTTCAATGCGCTGAGCGTTACCGTCGTGAGCCGGTCCCCTGCCGTAAAGATGGCATCTACCGTGGGCCTCGACTGAAAAAGATGCTCCACTGCCTGCTCCACTTCATCATAGATCATGCCCCCGTGATTGCAATGCTTTACCAGCCCCGCATCATAAGCGATGTTGTACTGCTCCAGCGCATCCTTGTATCCCTGCAGCCGTTCGCGCGTAATGGAAAGATTGCTGGTGCTGGTGATATGCGCGATCTTTTTAAAACCCTGCGATATCAAATGCTCCGTGGCATGGAAGGCACCGAAATAATTATCCGCCGTTACACGATGCGTATCAATTTCATCCGTTACCCGGTCGAATTGTACGATGGGAAATCCTTTATCATGCAGTTGCTTCAGATAGGAAAGGTCAGTCGTTTCGCAGGAGAGCGAAAGCAGCAGCCCGTCAACCGACCGGGATACCAGGTGCTGGATATTCACCATTTCCCGCTCTTTTGATTCATGTGTTTGTGTGATGATAACGTGATACCCGTTATTATAGGCAATGGACTCTATTCCGTTGATGGCCTGGGAGAAGAAGTTATTGGCGATCTCTGAAACCACCACGCCGATAGCCTTGCTGCGCTGCTCTTTGAGGCTGAGGGCAATGGGATTGGGGCGGTAGTTCATCCGCTCGGCATACTCCATGACCAGTTTCTTTGTTTCTGCAGAAATCTCGTAACGTCCCCGTAAAGCCCTGGATACCGTGGAAGTAGAGAGGTTAAGGGCTTTGGCAATATCTTTTATGGTGATTGCGTCGTCGAATTTCATATCTGGATCAAACGTGGTCTGTACGTAAAATAAGAAATTAATCGAACTCCACCTGCTTTTTGTAACAGCTACGCTTTCCCGCAGCCTTATGCAATCGTTCCCGACAACGATTGCATAAATAAAGTCGCCGGTCTGCGGCCATCGTGATGAATTAATATGTACACTTGCCTTACCACGTTTTATCAACCTTCCACATATGAAACTGATATTATCCGCTAATAACTTCAACACATGCTTTAATACAAACACAGTGAACAGGCTCGCTGCCTGCCAAATCAAACGGTGCCTGCAAAATTCCGGGTGTTTTGCACCCGGTGCAGGGCCGGAAAGATCAAATATGAACAGATGAAACATTACAGCCCTGTTATTCCAGTTATATTCCCCTTCATCTTGTGTAAACACTACCCGGAAGGGGCGCCGGTGTCCGCTGCCCCGGACATCGCTTTTTCAAAACGTGAACAATGCCCGGATGACGGTGTTGGGAGCTTACAGCTCCCTCACCGGCGACCAGGGGTGCTGCACTATGGTATTGCGGCCATCCGGTTCCGGTGCGGCCACAGCCGGTAATAGTGGTCTTATCGATTCCCCCGGCGGGCTATTGGCGGAAACAGTTCCGGCCGGCGAATGATGGCATAAAACTTATTGAACTGATGTTGACAGCTAAACGATACAGTGTATTATGCTGGCTGCTGCTCTGCACATGGAACGTGCAGGCGCAGGAAAGGTCCATGGCGAAGGAAATGGCGGCTACGGTCATGCATATATGGAAAGACTCCCTCTCCATGCATCCCGGAAGACCTGTTAAATGGACTTATGACCAGGGCGTAGTATTACGCGGTATCGAAGGGCTCTGGCGCCGCACGGGAGATACGGCTTACCTGGCTTACATCCGGAAGTGCATGGACCATTTCGTGCAGCCGGACGGGAGCATCCGCACCTATAAACAACAGGATTACAATATCGATAACGTGATGCCCGGCCGCAATTTGCTGCTGCTTTACCAGGTAACGGGCGGGGAAAAATACCGCAAAGCGGTGGACATACTGCGCAGCCAGCTGGCCACGCATCCCCGCACAAAAGCAGGAGGTTTCTGGCACAAAAAGATCTATCCCTGGCAGATGTGGCTGGACGGCCTGTATATGGCGCAGCCCTTCTATGCGGAATATGCCGTGGCGTTCCGGGAAGATACCATCTTCCATGATATCACCCGGCAGTTCGTACTGATGGAACAGGTGTCCCGCGATGCCCGCACAGGCCTGCTGTATCACGGATATGACGAATCGCGCCGGCAAAAATGGGCCGACCCGGTTACGGGCCGCTCCCCGCATTTCTGGGGCAGGGCAATGGGATGGTATGGCATGGCCCTCGTGGATGCGCTGGAACATTTTCCCGCTACGCATCCCGGTAAAGCGCAGCTGACCGCTATACTCAACAGGCTGGCCGTAGCGGTGACAAAATACCAGGATAAAAAAACGGGCCTTTGGTGGGATATCGTCGATCTGCCCGACAAAGCAAAGAATTACCGGGAAGCCTCCGCTTCCGCCATGTTCGTGTACACGCTGGCGAAAGGCGTACGGCTGGGGCTGTTGCCGGCAAAGTATAAAAAGGTGGCTGCAAAAGCCTATCAGGGCATTATCCGTGAGTTCGTGAAAAAAGACGAACAGAGATATGTCCACCTGCATGGCACGGTAAGCGTGTCCGGCCTCGGCGGCAATCCTTACCGCGATGGCAGCTTTGATTATTATATGAGTGAAAAGGTGGTAGTGGATGACCCCAAAGGAGTAGGGTCTTTTCTGCAGGCCGCCAATGAAATGGAGTAAATATTAACCGGAGGAGTATGATCCTGTCTCGTTTTACATTAAAGAACATTGTGCCGGGCGCACTGGAAGTACCGGATGGATCGCTCTTCAGCCTGCCGGAAAAAGTTTTGCAATTCGGTACCGGCGTATTGCTGAGGGGACTGCCGGATGATTATATCGACAAAGCCAACCGGAAAGGGATCTTCAACGGAAGGATCGTGATCGTCAAGTCCACCGCACAGGGCGATACAACTGCTTTTGAGCAGCAGGACAACCTGTACACGCTTTGCGTACGGGGCATCAGGAACGGGGAAAAGATCGAAGAGAACAGGATCAATTCCGCGATCAGCCGTGTGCTCAATGCGCAGAGCGATTGGGAGCAGATACTGGAATGTGCGCATGACAGCGATATGCAGGTGATCATTTCCAATACCACAGAAGTAGGCATTCACTTGGTGAATGACGATATCCGCCGCCATCCGCCTGTTTCTTTTCCCGGCAAGCTGCTGGCATTTTTGTACGAACGCTTCCGCGCCTTCGACGGTAGCCCGCATAGCGGCATGGTGATCGTACCCACGGAACTGGTAGAGAACAACGGGAAGAAGCTGGAATCTATCGTATTGGAACTGGCACATCTCAACAGCCTGCCGGAGGAATTCATAGAGTGGCTGGAGCAGTACAATCATTTCTGCAATTCGCTGGTAGACCGTATTGTGCCGGGCTGGCCGGATGCGGAAAAGCAGGCGGCGCTGGAAGCGGAGTTCGGTTACCGGGACAAGCTGCTTTGCATGGCCGAAGCCTACAGTCTCTGGGCGATCGAAGGAAATGAGCACATCCGGAAAGTACTGGGTTTTGCGGAAGCGAATGAGGAGATCGTTATCGTGCCGGACATCAGCCTGCATCGTGAGCTGAAGCTCCGCCTGCTGAACGGAACGCATACCCTCAGCTGCGGTCCCGCTTTCCTGGCGGGAATTGACACCGTGAAGGAAGCAACGGATGATCCCGTGCTGTCTGTTTTTATACAGGACCTCATGCTGCAGGAATTGGCGCCGGCGATCCCTTACGGGGTGGAACCGGCCGTAGCGGCTGCTTTTGGCAACAGCGTGCTGGACCGTTTCCGGAACCCGAACATCCGTCATCTCTGGAAAAGCATTACCGCACAATACAGTTCAAAAATGAAAATGCGCTGCATCCCGCTGCTGCTGCATCATTACAGATCGAACACCACACCGCCGCCTTTGTTTGCCTTCGGCTTTGCGGCGTACCTGTGGTTCATGAAAGGAGAAACACATGCCGTAACAGATGATCAGGCCCCTGTTTTCAGCAAGCGCTGGAAATCCCTGTCTACAGAAGAGCTGGTGTTGCAGACGCTGACGGACAAGGCTTTCTGGGAAACCGACCTGACTTTGCTGCCCGGATTTTATACCGCTGTCGTTACCCACCTGCAGGCCATGATGCAGTCCGGTGTAAAGGCAGCCCTGCAAAAACATACCGTACAAGCTATATGAAACAGTTCCTGGACGAGCATTTTTTACTGGAGACACCAACAGCGCAAAGGCTGTATCACGATTTTGCGAAGCAGATGCCGGTGATCGATTATCATTGTCACCTGCCACCGGACCAGATCGCCGGTGATATCAATTTTCCCAATCTCACTCAAGCCTGGCTGTATGGCGATCATTACAAATGGCGCGCCATGCGTACGAATGGCATTCCCGAACGCTTTTGCACCGGGGATGCGAAGGATGAGGAAAAGTTCGCCAAATGGGCGGAGACCGTGCCCTTCACCATGCGTAATCCCCTGTATCACTGGACGCACCTGGAACTGCAGCGTTACTTTGATGTGCATGATATCCTCAACGAACGCTCTGCCGCCGCGATCTACGAAGCCTGCACCGCAAAGCTGCAGACCGCCGAATATTCCGTGCGGAACCTGCTGCGGAAGATGAACGTAAAGGTCGTTTGCACAACCGATGATCCTGCGGACACGCTGGAACATCATCAGAAGATCAGGGAGGAAAATATGGATATCCGCGTATTGCCTGCATTCCGGCCGGACAAAGCGATGGCCGTGGAAGATCCTGCATCCTTCAATCAATACATCTCCCGGCTGGAAGCTGTGTCCGGTATCGCCGTTTCCGATTACCGGCATTACCTGGACGCATTGAAACAGCGGCATGATTTCTTCGCATCGATGGGCTGCTCCGTATCTGATCATGGGCTCGAAAGGATCTACGCGGACGACTATACGGAGCAGGAAGTGACGGCGGCTTTTTCAAAGATCCGTGCCGGAAAGGCCTTGTCCGCGGAGGAGCAGTCAACATTCAAATCCGCCATGCTGGTAGTGTTTGCGCAGTGGGACCATGAAAAAGGATGGGTGCAGCAATATCACCTCGGGGCTTTACGCAATAACAACTCCCGGATGTTGCGGCAGCTGGGCCCGGATACGGGCTGGGATTCGATCGGGGATTTCTCCCAGGCCGCAGCCCTCGCCCGTTTCCTCAACCGCCTGGATGCAAATGATCAGTTGACAAAGACCATCATCTACAATCTCAATCCCGCCGATAACGAACTGATGGCTACCATGACGGGGAATTTCAATGACGGGAGCTTCCCCGGCAAAGTGCAGTTCGGCTCCGCCTGGTGGTTCCTGGACCAGAAGGACGGTATGGTACGCCAGCTGAATGCCCTGAGCAATATGGGCTTGCTGAGCAGGTTTGTGGGCATGCTCACCGATTCGCGCAGTTTTCTTTCCTATCCCCGTCATGAATATTTCCGCCGCATCCTCTGCAATCTGCTGGGAGAGGAGATCGAGAAAGGAGAACTGCCCAATGATATCACCTGGGTAGGCAGCATGGTGGAGCAGATATGTTACTTCAATGCCGTACGGTACTTTAACTGGAACAAGGTTGTTATACAGTGAACACGGTTTACAGGCACTGCCATACGGTGTCTGTAAACCACTTTTTTGTATCGTGAAAATGCCGCAGCGGCTTGAATCCCGCGCTCTCCATCATCTGGTGGATCTCTTCCAGGGTGTATTTCTGCGATATCTCCATATAGATCGCTTCATCTTTCCGGAACCGTACTGTTCCTGCTTCTCCGATACGTACCGTCTGTTCAGCAAGACTGATGAGATAGCTTTTGCAGCTGCCGGTCAGCGGATCGTACACGGGATAATGCCCGAAATTGTCCGTATTGAAATCCGCGCCAAGTTCCCGGTTGATGCGGTGGAGCAGGTTGAGGTTAAAAGCTTTGGTAATGCCCTGTGAATCGTTATAGGCTTTCAGGATAATGGCCGGATGTTTTTTCAGGTCAAATCCGACAATGAGCACATCGCCCGGGTTCATCTGCTGGCGCAGCCTGCAGCAGAACTGCAAGGCTTCGGGCGGAGTGAAGTTCCCGATGCTGGAGCCCATGAACATGATCACCCGTTTTCTGCCGGAACGTTGCCTGGTCATTTGCAGCATATCCAGGTAATCTCCGTTCAGCCCCTCCATGTTCAGTCCCGGTAATTTGGCCGGCAGCGTTTCTTCCAGGTGTGCGATGATGTTGGCGGATATATCTATCGGGTAGTAGCAGTGCAGGGATTTGCGCTGTATAAGCGCCTTCAGCAGATGGAAGGATTTGGATGCATCCCCCGCGCCCAGCTCTATCAGGTCGAACGGTTGGTCTCCCGAAAGCAGGGCCGCCATTTCGCCGGATTGTACCGAGAGTATTTCCATCTCGCAGCGGGTCAGGTAATAGTCCCGGCAATGCATGATCTGCTGGAACAAGGCATCTCCTCTGGCGTCGTAAAAGTATTTCGACTGGAGGTATTTGGGGCTGGCGTTCAGGCCGGCCATTACATCGCTCATAAAAACATTGACCTGCTTCCGGGTCGTCACTGCTGTGTTCATAAGTTTGTTATTGTGCAAGCCGGATGCCAGTCAGCTGCCATCTCAAATGCGGATGAAAGAAATTCCGGTAAGTGATCCGCTGATGCCCCGGGGACGTAAATGCGGATGCGCCCCGCAGCACTTTCTGGTTCACCATGAATTTACCGTTATATTCTCCTACAGCGCCGGGAGCGCGGGTAAAACCGGGATAGGGGAGGTATGCGCTTTCCGTCCATTCCCAGCATTTCCCCCAGGCAAAACGGTCTGCCGCGGCTTCCCATTCAAATTCCGTAGGCAGGCGCTTTCCCTGCCAGGCAGCGTAGGCGGCCGCTTCGTAGTAGCTGACATGCGTTACCGGGTCCTGCATGTTGACCGGTTGCAGGCCCTGCAAGGTGTAATTGTACCATTGCCCGTCGATGTAATGCCAATACAGCGGGGCTTCCACGGCATTATTTTTTACCCAGTCCCAACCCTCGGCATGCCAGTGTACGAAGTTCTTGTATCCGCCTTCATGGATAAAGGCCAGGTATTCTTCGTTCGTTACCAGTTCCGATGCGATCCTGAAATCCTGTATGTACACCGGATGCCGGTCCAGTTCATTATCATAGCAAAAGCCATCTCCCTCATAACCGATATCGTACAACCCTTCCTGTACCTGCAAAAAGCCGGGTTTCGCCATTTTTTGCGTGGCTGCAGGCGCCTTTTCGCTGTATGCAGGGAACAGGGGATTATGGCCCAGGATGTATTTGATATCCGTCCACAAAAGCTCCTGGTGTTGCTGCTCGTGATGGCAGCCCAGCACAATGAGCGTAGCCAGATCGCTGTTTACCGGGGAGGCCAGCAATGTTTCCATGCCTTTATCTACGTGTGCACGATAACGATAGATCTCGTCCACCGTCGGGCGGCTGAGATTGCCGCGCTGTGTGCGGATCACCCTGGTACCAAGACTTTCATAGTAACTATTGAAAACGAAGTTGAAATCGGGATCATATTCCGTATAGTCTTTGCTGTAAGGTTTCAGTATCAGCGTCTCGAAGAACCAGGTGGTATGGCCGAGATGCCATTTGGGAGGACTGACATCCGCTACGGGCTGCACCACATAATCTTCCTTTTGTAAAGGGCTGCAGATACGCTCTGTCAATTGCCGGACGGTCTTGTATTGTGTAAGAAGGTTCATCTTTTGTTTGTTTTTCCGGTAAATGGTTCCTGTCACATTGTCTTGTTATCATCATTTGTCATTCCCGCCGAGATAATCTGCGAGGTCCGATATGCTGCGGATATTCAACTCTTCCGCGCGCTCTTTCCGCATCATCAGCGCATAAGCATTATTGAAGCCGATGGGTTGCAGCCAACGGAGCTGGTACTGCCGCAAGAATTGTTCCTGAACGAATTGGTACAC
Organism: Chitinophaga sp. XS-30; assembly: GCF_008086345.1. Taxonomy (NCBI): domain Bacteria; kingdom Pseudomonadati; phylum Bacteroidota; class Chitinophagia; order Chitinophagales; family Chitinophagaceae; genus Chitinophaga; species Chitinophaga sp. XS-30. The sequence goes on from NZ_CP043006.1 coordinate 2,950,210, forward strand.
ACTATCCTTATTTTTTGTCAGGCGGCTGACATTTTCTTCCTCCGCCTGCAGGATCACCAGCAGGCCGGTGCCGGTATATTCGGGATAGAGATCTATCTGGTCGTTAACGATCGCATCGAAGCAGATCTTGGTGCCGCCAAGGCCGGTTTTGGCCGATACGTCCAGATCTGTATATCCTTTGATCAGCATGCTGTACATTTCCACGAGAATGTATTGCTCCGTGAATATTTTCGAGCCGATGCGCACCGTGCCTTTGGTGCCTTTGCGCGGTGGCTGGTAGAGCTGTTGGGCAACAAGGAAATCCTTTGCCACGGCGGCCGGATCTTTTTTCAGGAAATCCGCCTGGTAATTGAGCATGGTCATCACCGAATCATTGATCCTGCCGGCCAGTTTGTTCAGCGCATCTTCCAGCTCAGGATACTTTTCCAGCGTGGCGGTGCGTACAACCGGTGCGGCAAAATACGGCGGGAAGATGTGGCGGTCATCTTCCAGCGTTACGAGGTTGTAGGAGCGGATGCGCCCGTCCGTACTGTATCCGCTGACCACATCCAGCTTACCTTCGTACATGGCCTGGTACATTACTGCGTCATTGATCACCACGGTACGGATATCCAGCCCGTAGTATTTTTTCAGCCCAAGATATCCATCCATCCGCCCCATGAACTCCGGTGTGAAGCCCGCCAGCAGTTTACCCTGCTTTACGGAAGGCAGCATCGAAAAAAGAACGAAGGATATTACCACTGCGCCGATAATGCCCGCTTTCATGCGGTATTTGCGCCAGTTGAATTTTTGTATACGGGACAGGATGAAGTCGAACAAAAGCGCCAGTAATGCCGCGGGAATAGCCCCCGCAAGGATCATGTTCGTATTGTTCAGGGCAATGCCGCCGAAGATAAATTCTCCAAGCCCTCCCGCTGCGATGTAGGCGGCCAGCGTGGCCACTCCCACATTGATAACGGTAGCCGTTCTGATACCGGCGATCAGCACGGGCATGGACAGGGGGAGTTCCACTTTGAACAGTATCTGGCTGCTGCTCATGCCAAGGCCTTTGGCCGCTTCGATCACCGTAGCGTCCACACCGGTAATGCCCGTATAGGTATTGCGGATGATGGGCAGCAGGGCATAGAGGAAGAGCGCGACAATAGCAGGTTGCGAGCCGATGCCGAGCAAAGGGATCATGAAACCCAGCAGCGCGATGCTGGGGATGGTCTGCATTACCCCCGCGGCCCCCAGCACCGTGCCGGCCAGCCTGCGTTTCCGCGCCACCAGGATGCCCAGCGGCACCCCGATCAGTATAGCGATCGCTACGGATACCAGGGTAAGATTGATATGCGTGAGCGTCTGCTGCAATATTTTGCCCCCGTGCGATCGCAGAAAGCCGGCAAATTCATTCATCATGTTGCGTGGTTATATTCTCCCTGAAGGAAACGGCTCACAAAATCGTTCACCGGTTTTTCCCGCAGTTCTTCCGGTGTGCCCAGCTGCACAATGGCGCCTTTATCCATCAGGCAGATGCGCGTAGCCAGGGCAAAAGCGTCCTGTACATCATGCGTGACCATCACGATGGTCTTTCGCTTCAGCTCATCCACTTCTTTGAAATCATTCCTGATCTTCTGCCGCGTAATAGGGTCCAGCGCACCGAACGGCTCATCCATCAATAATACCGGCGGGTCCGCCGCCAGCGCGCGCGCAATGCCTACCCGTTGCTGCTGGCCGCCGCTCAGTTCATGCGGGAACATATGCACATGCGTGTCGTAAGACAAGCCCAGCTTATGCATCAGCTCCCGCGTGCGCGCATTGATCTTTTCACCTGGCCACTTTTCCAGTTTAGGCACAATGGCGATATTTTCCGCTATGGTATAATGCGGAAACAATCCCGTCTGCTGCATGACATACCCTATCCCCCGGCGTAATTTTTCCGGGGAAACCGACCGTACATCCCTGCCGTTGATGCGGATGTTGCCGGATTCAGGCATAATGAGGCGGTTAAGCATCCGCAGTGTGGTGGTTTTTCCACAGCCGCTGGTGCCGAGAAGTATAAGGTTTTCGCCCGTATTTACTTCAAATGATATATCCTTTACAGCAACCGTATTGCCGAAGGACTTTCGGAGATGCGAGACTTCAATCATTATCCAGCGTCATAAACAGATTATTCAATGATTCTGTAAATGTAGGGTGTGCAAAAACATTATTGCGCATTTCTTCATATGTAATGTGGCCCATCATCGCCACCTGTAAAACAGACATGATCTCTCCTCCGCTCACGGAGAGGATGGAGGCGCCGAGGATCTGTTTCGTTTCCGCATCCACCACCGCTTTCATCAAGCCCCGGGTTTCGCCGGACTCGATGCCCCGCGCCACTTTTGTCAATGGTAATTTAGCAACTTTTATCTTAAATCCCTGCGCGCGCGCTTCTTTTTCCGTCAGCCCTATCCTGCCTAGTTCCGGATCGGTGAACATGCAGTACGGCACCTGCCGGTCCCTGACAGAGCGCTGTTTTTTTTCCAGGAGATTGCCTGACACGATCAGGAAATCGTTATAAGAAATATGTGTGAAAGCCGGACCGCCTTTTACATCGCCAAGCGCATAAATGCCTTCCACATTTGTTTCCAGTTTTTCATTGGTGATGATGTATCCTTTGTCGTCCGCAGCCACACCTGTTTGCTGCAGCTGCAGGGCATCGGAGTTGGGAATGCGGCCTGCGCCGATGAGGAGATGGGAGCCGCTGATCCGCTGTGTGGCGCCGTTGATCGCAACGGCAAGCGTGATCTTCCCGTTTTCCTGCGTGGCTTCCTTTACATCAGCGGAGGTAATGATGCGGATGCCGTCTTCTTCCATGATGCCCGCTATCGTTTCGGCAACGTCCTCATCTTCGCGGATGAGAATGTTGGGCGCGCGTTCCAGGATGGTTACGGCGGACCCGAAGCGCCGGAACATCTGCCCGAATTCCATGGCAATGTAGCCGCTGCCCAGTATCAGCAGGTGTTCGGGTTTCTCCGGTATATCGAGCAACGTAGTGGAGGTGAGATAAGGCACATTGTCCAGTCCGGGTATGGAGGGGATGCGGGGCCTGGTGCCGGTATTGATGAAAATATGATCAGCGGAGAGTTCATCCGCGCTGCCGTCGGTATAAGTGACGTTGACGGTCTTGTGGCCGCTGAATGCGGCCGTGCCGGTCAGCAGATCGAGACCGGGCGTTTCCGTCAGGCTTTTGAGCAGACCTTCCCGGGAGCGGCTGACCACACTGTTCTTTCTGTCCACTACGGTTTTCAGGTCTATTTGCGAAGGGTCTGAAGGAATGCCGAATTCCTGTGCCCTGCCTGCCATATAGGTCATTCTGGCGGCGCCTGCCATCGTTTTGGAAGGAGTGCATCCATCATTGACACAGGTGCCGCCAACGAACCGTTTTTCTATGATCGCTGTTTTCCATCCTGCTTTTGCCAGTTTTTTCGCGAGCGGAGTGCCGGCCTGTCCTGATCCGATAATAATAGCGTCATATTTTTTCATCTGTTCATATTTACTTGTTACGGGTCAGATGGAATGTTATTTCATCTGTTCATATTTACTTGTTACGGGTCAGATGGAATGTTATTTCATCTGTTCAGTTTTTTCCCAACAACTATAACAAGGACTGCTCCAGCTTGTTCATAGTGCGATATTAGTATGCCTGGCTGAAGTAATTTAAAATGTAAGGCATACTTAAGGCATATATAAGCCATATCTTATAAAGATAGCTTATCAATAAGTGGGATATAACTTCGATATGAATGAGATATGGCTTAACCTGCCTGTATTCCCCTGTCATGGTGCATTATAAGGCATGCAATGATACGGGATGATGAGATAGATGGACAGAGAGACCGGAATAAAAACAAACAGGTACGCGTCTGCGTACCTGTCGGGAGGATGTATAAAAATAACCCGGAACTTATAAGACAATTAAATTGAAAATATTTATATGTAATATATTTTCGGAAGTCATTTTGTTGATTTAAAACAAATCTCTATTGTAAGTCATGAAAATAAAGTAAATTTTTTATTTTTACGCTTGTTCGATGTGATTGTTATCAAATAATTGTTTATTTAATGTATATAATATGCCAGATCCGCAATTATCTTTAGTGGGAGCGGGGCCGGGAGATCCCGAGTTGATCACGCTGAAAGCCATCCGCACGATCGGGCAGGCCGATGTGATCCTTTATGATGCGCTGGTGAATGCGGATCTTTTGCAATATGCCTCACCGGCCGCGCATAAGCAGTTCGTTGGCAAGCGCTATGGCTGCCACGCGCTGTCCCAGCAGGAGATCAACGATCTCATCGTGGAGATGGCATTGGCGCATGGGCATGTGGTGCGATTGAAGGGAGGTGACCCCTTCATATTCGGAAGGGCCGTAGAGGAGATGGAAGCTGCGCAGAAAGCGGGTATCCCGGTGAATGTGGTGCCCGGCATTTCCAGCGCACTGGCAGTTCCGGCCATGCAGCTGCTGCCGCTCACCTGCCGCGGTGTTTCGGAAAGCCTCTGGATCACCACGGGCACAACCCGGACCGGCGATATTTCAGCCGACATCCGGCTGGCAGCGCAGTCCACCGCCACCGTAGTGATCCTGATGGCCATGAGCAAACTGGCCGGGATCATGGACATATTCGCAACTAACGGCAAGGAACATACGCCGGTGGCCATTATTCAGAACGGCACCATGGCAAATGAACGTATTATCACCGGCACCGTCAGGGATATTATGCTGAGAGCGGAAGCCGGCGGTTTTGCCAACCCCGCCATCATTGTGGTGGGAGAAGTCGTAACGGTGCGTGCGCAGCTGTTGAAAATATTGGAGGAGCCGCGCGTACGGCCGAATGTAATTACAGGTAATGAAGAAAGATAAGCAAGGATGTGATCTGCAAACCTGTCTTTTATGCAGGAGAGGCATGAAGGAGTGGTTGCCCGCTATTCATGCGCACAAGAAAAATTTCACGCTCAGGAAAGGGGATACCATTTTCAGGGAAGGTGATCCGGTGAACGGCATATTTTTTCTCTACTCCGGGAAAGTGAAAGTGCACAAGCATTGGGCGGATGGCAAGGAACTGATCGTCCGTTTTGCCCGGGAGGGCGATATTGTAGGCCATCGCGGCATTGGTACGGAGCTGGTGTACCCCGTCACGGCTACCGCACTGGAACCGGCAGCGGTCTGTTTCTTCGAGATCGATTTTTTTAACGCCAGTCTGAAAGTAAACCATGACCTGTTATACGAACTGATGCAGTTCTATGCAAAGGAACTGATGGAATCCGAAAAAAGCATGCGCAACCTCGCGCATATGTCTGTAAAAGGCCGCCTGGCCAATGCGCTGCTGGTGCTGAAAAGTAAATTCGGGCTGGACGAAGAGGGATTTATTGCGTTCCCGCTCAGCAAGCAGGACATGTCTTCCTACATCGGCGCAACTTACGAAACAACTTTCCGGATGATGAACGAACTGATCAACGAGCATATCATCTCCGTATCCGCCAAATACATCACGATCCTGCAGGAAGAGAAACTCCGGCAACTGATCCGGGAGGATTGATATCAAATAATAGCGCATCTTTGTAAAAACATCAGCGCTTGGCATCCGAATCACTGACAAGGTCAAAATACATTTCGCTTATTCTGATCCTCGGCTCCCTCACTGCATTGGGGCCATTTACAATCGACATGTATCTTCCGGGTTTTCCGGCCATTGCAAAGGACCTTGACACGGATGTTTCCACCGTGGCCCTTACGCTTTCCAGTTATTTCATCGGCATTTCAGCCGGGCAGTTGTTGTATGGCCCGCTGCTGGACCGTTTTGGGCGCAAGCCGCCATTATACATCGGCCTGGTCCTCTATATCCTCACCTCCGCGGGCTGCGTGTTCGTGCAAACGATAGACAGCCTGATCGCCCTGCGTTTTTTGCAGGCCGTGGGCAGCTGTGCCGCGGCAGTGGCGGCGGTAGCCATGGTGCGCGATCTTTTCCCGGTGAGCGAGACCGCGAAAGTATTTGCCCTGCTTATGCTGGTGGTGGGCGCTTCTCCCATGGTGGCCCCGACCGTTGGCGGTTATGTGACCAGCGCATGGAACTGGCATGCGGTGTTCGTGATCCTTGGCGGAATGGGCGTGGCTATATTGCTGGCTACCATTTTCTGGCTGCCGGACAGTTATAAGCCGGATACTACGCTGTCTTTAAAGCCCAAACCTATCATCAGCAATTTTCTGGCGGTGGCAAGGGAGCCGATGTTCTATACTTATGCATTTACCGGCTCGGTGGCCTTCGGTTTGCTGTTCGCCTATGTGTCCGGCTCCCCCAAGGTATTCATGGATGTATTCGGCCTGAGCGATAAAGCGTATGGATGGGTGTTTGCCCTGCTTTCCGTAGGTTTTATCGGCGCTAACCAGGTGAACAGCCTGCTGCTCAGAAGGTTCAGCAGCGAGCAGATCGTACCGGTGGCGCTGGGTTGCCAGACTGCAGCGGGAGCTTTATTTGTAGCGGGTTTGCTCAACGGGTGGATCGGCTTGTATGGAACGGTCATTTTCCTGTTCATTTTGCTGAGTTGCCTCGGCCTGGTCATTCCCAATACTTCGGCGCTGGCGCTCAGGCCGTTTTCCAGGAATGCGGGAAGTGCCTCATCCCTGATGGGGGCCTTACAGATGGGTACCGGTGCGCTGGCTTCGGTAGTGGTTAGCCTGTACGCGGAAAAAAGTGTGCTGCCTATGGCCTGTACAATGGCCGCTGCCGCCACGCTTGCCCTGATGATACTGATGATCAGCCGCAGGATCTCCGGGGGGAAAGGCGCATTATAGCAGTTCCCTGTTTCTCCGCACCCTCAGCAACCCTTTTACAAGGCTCTTCCATTGCAACCGGGATATGCCCAGCATGGCTCCCAGCCCCGCAAGCAGGTTGCGCAGTTTCCTGAATGCACGGCCAGTAACGGTATTGGGCATTTCATTCCGCCCGTAAACGCTGGCCCTGATGAGATTGCCTCTTTTTTCAACAATAAAGGAACTGGTAGCATCCTGCCGGAAGAAATGCTCAATTTCCCTGTCCACATCCTCCGGCGGGGTGGCGGGCCTTACGCGCATGCCGGTGTACGCGGTGCCGCGGGGGCTTCTCATTTCAACGATCTTTTCTATCCTGACCCAATCAAATTCCCGCGTTTCATCCGCGGTGGAACCGGGTATCCTGATACGGATATAGTCACCTTCCATGGCCGGCCGCCGTACAATTGTCCCCCGGCTGTCGTTCAGCACGAACGAGGCGCTGACGTTGCCGCTGATCTCTTTCCAGCTGTTAACGTCCAGCAATCGCTGTTGCGCAGCCTCGTACAGCGCCCGCGCTGCTTTGTGATTTTCCGTCTTGATGGTGTGGGAGGTGGCGGATTGATGACCTTTTTCGTTCGAAGGGATCAGGTCCCCGCCTGATAAATTTTTTTCCATGCCATCCTTTTTGAAAATGTCCCGCCAATATTATGCCGTTGAAAATGCTCATCCTGCGCAATGCTGTTGTGCAATTTCCTCTACAGGTTGGCTTGATTTTCTGCTGTTTCTCCTGCTGTTAAAGATGGCACAGATTTTTACCTTCTTTCCGTAAAAAAGAATATGGATGAGAAAGATATGAAAGACAACCGGCGCGACGAGCAGCGCATGCAGCCGGAGGAAGTGAATATGGACCTGCCCGAAGTTAAAGATATTCCCGGCCAGGAGCATATAGCGCCCCCGCCGCCCGGAGAGCTGGCGGATACTACCGCATCGTCCGGTGACGAAGAGGGAAAAGGCGTACTGGATGAAGTCAATGAGGGGGATGTATCTGCTGAGGAAAGCGAATTGCTGGAGCAAAGCGCCAATACTGATCCGGCCTATCACGATGAACAGAATTTTCAGCGCACGGCGCTGGACGACCGGGATGCGGACGGGACGCCATTGAATGAATATGACCGGATAGAAGACCTGGACGTACCGGGAAGCGAGCTGGATGACGAGCAGGAGGAAACCGGCGCGGAGGATGAGGAGAACAATGCATACAGCAGAGGAGATACAGATTGATTATTCGGTTCCCGGCCAGCGGAATGCTTCGTGCTCCGCGGGAGTCCTGGCCTTGCGCGCCACGGCCAGCAGTTCGCTTACCTTGCCGGCCTGCTGGTCCGCCAGGTTGCGTGTTTCGCCGATATCATTGCTCAGGTCGTACAGCTCAACGGTTTCGGGACCGTCTTTCGGTTTCAGCCGCAACAGTTTCCAGTGGCCCTGCACGATCGCTTCTTTGTAATATTGTTTTTCATAGAACTGCCAGTACAGCCAGGGATGTTTTGCTTTCTGCACTTTCCCCGTCAGCGCCGGAGTAAAAGAAATGCCGTCAATATCCCGGGGAGGGCGTGTTCCGGCCAGTCTGCAAACGGTGGGCATAATGTCCCAGAATGCCCAGATGTCGTCCCTTACAGCACCGGCAGGCACTTTACCCGGAGCCCTGACCAGCAAAGGCACACGAATGCCGCCTTCGTAAAGGTCGCGCTTGATACCCCTGAGCGGTCCGCCGCTGTTGAAGAATTCAGGATCCGCGCCGCCTTCCTGATGAGGACCGTTATCGCTGGTGAAGAAGATGTAAGTATTGTTGTCCAGCCCAAGTTCCTTTACCAGCGCCAGTACCCGCGCCACGTCCTCATCCAGTTTTGTGATCATGCCGGCAAAGGCCGCCCGAGGCTGTTCCTGTGAGCGGTAGGTAACCCTGCCTTTCTGAACGAACGGCGTTTCGGGCGCAAATTTGCTGCTGCCGTCCGCATGACGGAAGGGTGCCATGTAAGCGTCAGGGACATGCAGCTCCGCATGCGGGATCGTCAGCGGCAAGTAGAGGAAAAAAGGATTGCTCCTGTTGCTCCGGATGAATCCCAGCGCTTTCTGCATGATCAGGTCATCCGTGTAGGCGGTGGTATCCAGCGGTACGCGAACGGATTTTCCGTTTTGTATCTCGAAAAGGTAATCGGTGTAGTAGTGATGGGCATGCGTCTGGTTCAGGTAACCATAGAATGCGGAGAATCCTTTGTGTTCCGGTGCGCCGGCAGTGCCGGCTTCCCCCAGTCCCCACTTGCCGAACATGCCGGTGGTGTAGCCGCCTGCCTGGAGATATTCGGCCAGTGTTGTGTCCTGCCCGCGCAGGTGCGCACCCGCATTGCCGCGGATGTAAGCATGGCCCATATGCTTTCCTGTCATCAGCGCACAACGGCTGGGCGCGCAAACGGTGTTGCCGGCATAGAAGCGCGTGAACCTTGTACCCTCGGCCGCAAGCCGGTCGATATTCGGTGTAGGCACCTTATGCGAAGGATTATAACTGGTAAGGTTGCCATAACCAAGATCATCTGCTACGATAAAGATGATATTGGGGCGCTGCTGCGCGATGACGGTATAGCTGAACAAGAGGCTGGCTGCCAGTGTGAAGATCTTCATCCCGTGAATTTTACTGGCTGTCAATATACAGCAAAATATATTGTTGTCATACCCGGTGGCCCTGTACGGGGGATTTGCTCTGACTGTTAGACAAGGGGCGTTAACGGGACGACGGTACAAAAGGCCGGCTCTTTCGCTGTTACTTGTATTTGCAGGAAATGGTGCTATTTTTATAGCATATGCGATTATCCCTCATCTCCCGTTTTATACTGCCTGCTGCTTTGCTGCTCGCTATGGCCGCCGATGCGCAGGAACAGCGAACCATTCCTTTCGGTAAAAGCAACAGGATCATCTACGACCTTCATTCCGGTATTTACAGCGTATGGGCGAACGGTCGTGAAGTGTTTCACGATGTTTTTGCGGCTTACGAAGGCCATATCCCGGATACTGCGAACATGCGGCGAAGCCTGCAGGTAATACCGGTGAACGACAGGTTCGGCAAGGGAAAAAAATACACTTTCCGCGCCGGCGAAAGGGAGCATTCCTTTTATACGTATAAGGGACTCAACGGCTTTTATACGGAAACAGTTGAATCCGGCGGCGCCCGCAGTGCCAGCCCGCTGACGGGCAGTCTTTCGTTTAAAGGGAAAGGTGTGCTGGTGCCTTTCGATAACGACGCCTGGGTAAAATACAAACTACTGGACCCGGATTCTACGGCTTTTACCAGTTCCGGGGTCACGGCGTTATTTGATCCGTCAACACGCAACGGATGGATCATCGGCGCTGTTGAGCATAACGACTGGAAAACCGGCATTCAATTGTCCGGCGATAGCAGCATAGCTGTATTGGCCGGATGGACGGACAGTACGCTTACGCGGGATAGATTGCCGCATGGCCTTGTAACACATGGCCGTTCGCCACGCATACTGGTGCTGTTCGCGGAAGACTGGCGCGCGGGGATGGAGCATTACGCCAGGGCATGCCGGCAGGCGGAGCCGCGGTACATATTCCCGTGGAAAGCAACCAAGCCCTTTGCCTGGAACAGCTGGGGAAGTATTCAAACCGGCCTTTCGCTGGAGAAGGCCAACCGCGTTGCGGATTTTTTTGCGGACTCCTGCCGCGATTTTCGCAGTGCGGACGGTACTTTGTACATAGGGATGGATTCCTATTGGGACAATCTGACCCCGGGTGGTATGACCGGTGATTTTCGCCAGCTTGACGAATTTGTGGCCCATTGCAGGGCCCGGGGATTGAAAGCAGGCATTTACTGGGCGCCGTTCGTGGATTGGGGCAAAACGCCCCGTACCGTTGAAGGCAGCACGTATAATTATGCCGAAACCTGGACGAAAGTGCGCGGCCGGTATCACGACTTTGACGGCGCCCGGGCGATGGACCCTACCCATCCCGCCACCCGCGCCCGCATCGCGTACCTGATCAAAAGATTCAAAGATTGCGGTTTTGAGATGATCAAGATCGATTTCATCGGTCATGCGGCGATAGAAGCGGACGGGTTTTATGATCCCGCGGTCACCACCGGTATGCAGGCCTTCCGGCAGGGTATGGAATTCCTCACCGATCAACTGGATGGCAAAATGCTGGTGTACGCCGCTATCTCCCCGACCCTTGCAACTGCGCGTTATGTGCATATGCGCCGTATCGCCTGCGATGCATTCAAAGGCATACAGGAAACCGCTTATACGCTGAACAGCACCAGTCTCGGCTGGTGGCAGAACTATCTGTACGACTTCGCTGATGCGGACCATATGGTATTTGCAGGAGAAGCGCCCGGCGTGAACCGGGCCAGGCTGGTGTCCGCCATTGTAACCGGAACCCTCGTCACAGGGGACGATTTTTCCAAGCCCTCAGGCGCCAACGCCGTTGCGAGATCATTACTGCAGCAACCGGACTTGCTGGAAGCCGCACGGAATGGCGGGGTGTTCCGTCCTGTCGACCATCAGCCGGGGGAGGCGCCTGCGCATATATTCGCCAGTCCCCATTACCTGGCCATACTCAACTACAGCCAGCAGGAGCGGGTGTTTGAAGTGAGTGCGGACGGAGCGCTGAAGGAGCTTTTTTCCGGGGAAACGTTGCGGGCTTCCGGGAACACCCGTATCAAAGTAGGGGCGGAAGATGCGGTGCTTTTCCGGGTCAGCCGCCGGTGAGGGTATTCCTCCGCGAAGCGGCACACATCCGGTCCATGGCATTTCAACCCGGAATTTTGCAGCCTCGCCCCTGTGGCTGCGCCCGTTCATAGGTATATGTCGCATATTTACCGTGTGAATAAACAACTTGAGAACAGGATCGTTGCGTACAGCGTAGCGGTCATCGCCCTCCTGGTCAATCTGCCGAAGCTCGCCCTGATGTATGAAGGGAGCCTGGCGCGGCAGTTCATCACTTTCGACCTGGGAGAATTCCTGTACCTGCTGCTGGTCACCTCCCTGTTCGGTTGGCTGTTTTTCCGGCTGAACCTTCGCTGGCTGCCTGAACTGCGGAAAAATGGCCCGGACCTGTTCAGGCCCTTTCTGCTGCCGAATCTGCTTTTTCTGCTGCTTGGCTGCATCATTGCCATACAATTGCACTGGCTGCTCTTTCAGCCTCCGTTCGCCGTAAACTTCCTGCGTGGCGCCTATTTCCTGCGTTTCGGGGTATGTGTGCTGCTGGAGCTGCTGATCGTACGGATCATTTACCAGATCAGGGAAACCCGGCGGCATGAGGCGGAAAAGGAACTGATACTGCGGAAGAGCGCGGAAACAGCGCTTGAATTGATGAAACAGCAGCTCAACCCTCATTTCTTTTTCAATGCGCTCAGCACTTTATCAGGGCTTACACGGGAAGACCCGGGCAAAGCGCAACGTTATATTGCCCATTTATCACGGATCTTCCGCAACCTGCTGCATGCGCCGCAACAGATCTTAACGGTCGGGGAAGAATTGCGGCAGCTTGCCTCTTACGCGGAACTGCTCAAAATGCGTTTCGAAACGGGTATCTGCATCAGGGTAAACGTTCCGCCGGATTTCGAATCCAGGATGATACCCCATTTTTCCCTGCAGCCATTGATGGAGAACGCAGCCAAGCATAATATCGCCGTTCCTGAACTGCCCCTGGAAGTGAATATCTATACGGAGGGGGAAGACCTGGTAGTGGCCAATAATCTGCAACCCGCAAATGGCATGTCGTTTTCATCCGGACTGGGCCTGCATAACCTTAACGAACGCTTCAGGATGCTGACCGGAGGCGTGGTAAAGGTCAGCAGGACCAGCGAACATTTTATCGTTAAATTACCGACCACAAATGATACCACCACTACGTTTACTGATCATTGAGGATGAGCCTGTGAATGCACGCAACCTCGCCTTTGAGCTGCAGCGCGCGGCAGCCGGCGTGGACATTGTTGCCACGCTGCCTTCCGTAGCCGCCACCGTGGAATGGCTGAAAACGGACGGCGGTTGCGACCTGATCTTTATGGATATCCAGTTGGCGGACGGACTTTCATTCGAGATATTCGGGCAGGTGGACGTTCAGCAACCGGTCGTCTTCGTCACCGCCTATGATGAATATGCGCTGAAAGCATTCCGGGCTAACGGTATCGACTATGTGCTGAAGCCATTCCTGCCGGAAGATATCGAACGGGCATTGAACAGGTACAGGCGATGGACACAGGGGCCTGCAGACGCAGGATCGCTGAAAAATATGATACAGGCTTTGCAGCAGGCGCCGGTGTACAGGCAGTCTTTCCTCGTGCATCACCGGGACAGGCTGATCCCGCTGTCCACCGCAACAATAGCCTGGTTCTATTCCAAAGCCGAAGTCGTACAGGCATGTACGGCAGACCGCAAACAGTATTTTATCGACCATACCCTGGAGGAGTTGCAGCAACTGCTGGACCCGGCCGTTTTTTTTCGTGCCAACCGGCAGTTCATCGTACAGCGCAAATACATCCTGGAAGTGGAGTTTTTCTTTAACGGCAGGCTGCTGCTGAATATGCAGGTTCCCGCTCCTGAAAAAATATTGATCAGCAAAGCCCGTGTACCGGCGCTGCGGAGCTGGATGAATACCTGAACATTTCAACCCCCGATACGGCAGTTTCACCAGTTTTCCCCTTTCCCGGCTTCGGTTTTCAGCGCAATTTCGGGTTGTAAAAAACAAGTATATGGATTTTGCAACCGGAAAATACAGAGGGATCGTGCTTTTGTTCCTTGCGCTGCTCATTACAGCAGAAATCATCTGGAGCTGGCGCCGGGACAAAAAAGTGTATGAGGTCCGGGAAACGGTGACCAATATCACTATCCTGGCAGGCTTCCATTTATCCAAATTCCTTTTTGCAGGATACCAGCTCTTTTTCCTGGAACTGGGAGCAAGACTGGCCATCTTCGATCTGCCATTCAAATTATGGGTGTTCGGCCTTTGTTTCATTGTTACGGATTTCATCTACTACTGGTTCCATCGCGCATCGCACGTCTGGAAACCGCTCTGGGCCTTCCATGTAGTACATCACTCCAGTCCCCTGATGAACCTGACGGCGGCTTACCGGCTCAACTGGTTCAGTGCGCTGGTAAGCCCTTTTTTCTTCATCCCGGCTGTTATAATCGGCTTTCCGCCCGGGTTCATTGTACTGTCCTATGCGCTGAACCTGTTATACCAGTTCTTTCTGCACACGGAAGCTATAGGAAAGATAAAACCTGTTGAAGGGATACTGGACACGCCTTCGGCCCACCGGGTGCATCATGGCTCAAATCCTTTGTATATCGACAGGAATTTCGGCGGTGTGCTGATGATCTGGGACCGCCTCTTCGGCACCTACCAGCCGGAAACCGAAAAGGTCCGCTACGGTATCACCAGCGGTTTCGTCAGCCAGAACCCTTTCAGGCTTGTCTTCTTTGGTTTCATCGATCTCTTCAGGAAAAAAATGAAATACAAAGGCTGACAGTAAAAGATAGTACCGGGACCGTGCAATGTGTAACACAGAAAAAAGCAGAGATGCCGCTCCCGGGAAGCGGAGACCCGTTGCTACCCTGCTGAGGCAACGGGTTCTCCATTTTACCGGTTATATTATTTTTTTTAGATAGCTTTGGCATTCATCCATGCCCTCGTTTTTTAAACTAAAATACTATCCGATATGGCCGGAACATTCTCGAAGATCAGAGAGGCTTACAAGCTGTTTAAAAGTATTGATTTCGACAAGCTGGGAAAGCTCTCCCGGAAGGTGGACCTGCAACAGGTGATGGAAGGTTTTTCCAGACTGGATGATAACCAGCTGAAAGGACTGATGAAAATGATGAACAGCAGTGGTGGAAAGAAAAAAGAACTGCCGGAGATCAACGGTGATTTTTATGAGCTGCATCTTCGTTTGAGCGATGAAGACCGTGCCATTCAGCTGAAAGTACGGGAGTTCATGGAGCGGGAGATCAAACCGATCGTCAATAATTACTGGCTGCATGATGAATTCCCTTTTGAAGTCATCCCCAAATTCGCGGAGCTTGGCCTCTGCGGGGTTACTTACAAAGGATATGGCTGTCCGGGCAAATCTTTCCTGATGGAAGGCATCATTGCCATGGAAATGGCGCGTATCGATTCTTCCATAGCCACGTTCTTCGGTGTGCAAAGCGGCCTCTCCATGGGATCGATCTATCTCTGCGGATCGGAAGAGCAGAAGCAGGAATGGCTGCCCGGAATGCAGCAGATGAAGATCATCGGGGCATTCGGGCTGACGGAACCGGAAGTAGGCTCAGGTGCCGCGGGCGGGCTCACCACTACGGCTAAACGCACGGAAAATGGCTGGGTGCTGAACGGGCAGAAGAAATGGATCGGCAACGCCACTTTTGCTGATGTAACCATTATCTGGGCGAAGGATGTGGACGACGGTGAAGTGAAAGGATTCCTCGTGCGCAAAGGCACGCCGGGTTTTGCGGTGGAAAAGATCAAGGGCAAAATGGCGCTGCGCATCGTGCAGAACGGGCTGATCACCATGACGGATTGCGTGGTGGAAGAGCGTGACCGGCTGCAGCATGCCAACTCCTTCAAAGATACCGCCAGAGTATTGCAGATGACCCGTGCCGGTGTGGCCTGGATGGCCGTTGGCTGTGCGCGCGGCGCTTATGAGAATGCACTGGATTATACCCGCCGACGGAAACAGTTCGGTAAACCTATTGCCGCATTTCAGCTGATACAGAACCATCTGGTGGAAATGCTCTCCAACCTCACCGCCATGCAATCCCTCGTTTTCCGTTTATCCGAATTGCAGGACCAGGGCATGCTGAAAGATGAACATGCATCGCTCGCCAAGGTGTTCTGCTCGTTGCGTACCCGCGACATTGTCAGCCAGGCGCGCGAAGTGATGGGTGGTAACGGCATTCTGCTGGACCATAACGTAGCGCGCTTTGTGGCGGATGCGGAAGCGATCTATTCTTATGAAGGCACCAAGGAGATCAACTCCCTTATTGTAGGGCGTGCCATTACCGGGTTTAGCGCATTTGTGTAACCCGTTCCCGGAATGGATGAGCGGTATTGACCGGTTGGCGGCATTTGTATAGGCCGCTGCCGGGCGGACTACGGGATTTCAAAGCATTTGTTCAACCAGAAACGGAAATATTCCCGCCCGGGATTGATTTTTTTATATCTTGACCGGTCTAATTCCACATTTATCTATGTCAACACCTAAATTCACCGAGAAAAAATTTATCCTCACCTTCATTTTTGTTACCTCGCTTTTCATGTTATGGGGTATTGCCATTACGATGGGAGATGTACTGAACAAACATTTTCAGAATGTGCTGAGCGTTTCCAAAGCACAGTCCGGTCTCGTACAGTTCTCCATTTTTGGCGCTTATTTCGTGATGGGCATCCCGGCAGGATTGTTCATGAAACGGTTCGGGTACAAGAACGGGGTTTTACTTGGACTTTTCCTGTATGCCACCGGGGCATTTTTATTTGTGCCGGCTTCCAATATGGAATCTTTCCTCTTTTTTCGTGTAGCCTTGTTCATCCTGGCCTGCGGGCTGGCTACGCTTGAAACGGTGGCGCATCCCTTTGTAGCTTCGTTGGGCGACCAGCGGAGAAGCGACCAGCGCATCAATTTTGCGCAATCGTTCAACGCCCTGGGTGCAGTGATAGGGCCGTTGCTGGGCGCTTATTTCATTTTC
Source organism: Chitinophaga sp. XS-30 (assembly GCF_008086345.1). Classification (NCBI taxonomy): domain Bacteria; kingdom Pseudomonadati; phylum Bacteroidota; class Chitinophagia; order Chitinophagales; family Chitinophagaceae; genus Chitinophaga; species Chitinophaga sp. XS-30. The sequence continues at coordinate 2,966,732 of NZ_CP043006.1, forward strand.
GGGAACACCGAAAGCACAGGGCTGGATTCCGTCCGTACCCTGTACGTTTGCATCGGGCTGGTGATCGCTGCGGTAGGCGTATCTTTCTATTTTGTGAAAGTGCCGCCGCTGGTGGACCCGCACTCCGCACCGCCGGCAGCAGTGGAAGAAGGGGCCGTGAATGTGGACCTTGCCCCGGAGAAAAAATTGTTCCAGCACCGCCATTTCATTTGGGCGGCTATCGCGCAGTTCTTCAATGTTGCCGCACAGGGAGGGACCTGGGCTTTCTTCATCAACTATGGTGTGGAAAAGATGGGCTTTACCGATGCCCGCGCAACCTATTATTTTTCATTAAGTATGGTCATGATGATGACCGGTCGTTTTGTTGGTACTTATCTGATGAAATTCATCGCACCTAACAAGCTGCTGGCTACGTTTGCGGCATGCAGCATCCTGATGTGCATCATCGTGGCGCAAAGCTGGGGGTGGCCCTCTTTTGTAGCGTTGCTGATGATCAATTTCTTCTTCAGTATTATGTTTCCCACCATATTCAGTCTTGGTCTGAAGAACCTGGGCGGTCATACGCAAAGAGCCTCTTCCTTTATTGTGATGGGCGTTGTGGGCGGTGCGGTTTTTCCGCCGCTGATGGGTATGCTGGCAGACAAGGATGTGGCGCATGCCTATTACCTGCCGATCATCTGTTATGCCGTGATCTTCCTGTTCGCCTATAAATTCTACAGGACGAGGTAGTATTGGGGCGCTACGCCCTGCCGTTAAAGTCTCATTTACCCCTTAAAATGTTAATATTCGCGGATAATTTGTGCATATGGCACAGGTAATCGTCAATGTTGATGATTATTATTGTGGAACACATTGACGTACACGTATGAAAAAAATTTCCTGTTCCACCCTGTTACTGTTGCTGGCCGCTGGTTTATTTGCGCAGCAGCAGCCCGCAATGAAGCTATGGTACAACACCCCCTCCGGAAAAGTATGGGAGAATGCCTTGCCCGTAGGCAACGGCAGACTTGCCGCGATGGTATATGGCAATGTGGAACAGGAGATCATTCAACTGAATGAATCAACAGTATGGACCGGCAGCCCGAATCGCAACGACAATCCGGATGCACTGGCAGCCCTGCCGGAAATAAGAAAACTGATATTCGAAGGGCGGCAGAAGGAAGCGCAGCAACTGGCCGAAAAAACCATGCAGACCAGGAAGTCGAACGGCCAGATGTACCAGCCGGTGGGCAACCTGGATATCCATTTCGCTGACCACGGCAGCTATACAAACTATTACCGGGAGCTGGATATTGAAAAAGCCGTTGCCAGAACCACTTATACGGTTAACGGAACAGCCTATACGAGGGAAGTGTTTGCTTCCGTACCGGCGCAGGTCATCGTCATAAAACTTGGCAGTTCAAAACCGGGCGGGCTTTCATTCAGGGCTTCCCTGTCAACCCGCCATAAAATGGCAGTGATTGGCGCAGAAGATAATGAGCTGATCATCAGCGGAACTACCGCCGGTCATGAAGGAGTGGAAGGCGGAAAGCTGAAGTTCAAAGGCATCGCGAGGATCAGGACGGAAGGAGGGACCCTTAGCCGCACAGATACCGCTATCGATATCCGCAACGCCACCAGCGCGGAAATATGTATTTCCATCGCTACCAATTACGTGCATTACAATGATCTCGGCGCCGATGCGGACAAGCGTACCGGGGACTATCTCGCCGGTGCCTGGAAGAAAGACTATGCACAACTGAAGCAGGAGCATATCACCGCCTACCAGCGGTATTTTAACCGGGTGAAAATAGACCTTGGCACCACTGCCGCCGCTGCGGCACCGACTGATGAAAGGCTGAAGAATTTCTCCATGGACAACGATCCGCAATTTGTGGCATTGTATTTCCAGTTCGGCCGTTATCTGCTCATTTCCTGCTCGCAGCCCGGCGGCCAGCCCGCAAATCTTCAGGGGATATGGAACGGCAGCATGACGCCGCCCTGGGACAGCAAATACACGATCAACATCAATACCGAGATGAATTACTGGCCGGCGGAAAAGGATAACCTCCCTGAAATGCATGAGCCGCTCATTCAGATGGTGAAGGAGCTTTCCGTCACCGGCCGCGAAACCGCCCGTTCAATGTATGGCGCAAGGGGATGGCTGGCACATCATAATACAGACCTCTGGCGTATCACCGGCCCGGTGGATAATATTTTCTGGGGCGTGTGGAGCATGGGAGGCGCATGGCTGTCCCAGCATGTGTGGGAGAAATATCTCTACAACGGCGATAAAAAATACCTCGCGAAGGTGTACCCCGCGCTGAAAGGCGCTGCCATGTTCTTTGTGGACCACCTGGTGGAGGAGCCAGCACATCAGTGGCTGGTCATCAACCCCGGCACTTCCCCCGAGAATGCACCAAAAACAAGGCCCGGTGTTTCATTCGATGCGGGCTGCACCATGGATAACCAGATCGTTTTCGATATGCTGAGCGTGGCCATAGAAGCGGCCACAGTATTGAAAACCGACAAGCTGTTCAGCGACACGCTGAGAGCTGTGCGCGACCGGCTGCCACCCATGCAGGTCGGGCAGTATGGCCAGTTGCAGGAATGGCTGGAAGACCTGGACGATCCGGAGGACAAGCACCGCCATATCTCGCATCTGTACGGATTGTTTCCTTCCGCACAGATCTCTCCCTACCGCACACCGCAACTGTTCAGCGCGGCGCAAACATCCCTGCTGCAACGCGGAGATGTATCTACCGGATGGAGCATGGGCTGGAAAGTGAATTGGTGGGCACGCCTCCAGAATGGAGAACGGGCGCTGAAACTGATATCCGACCAATTGAGCCCCGTTGGTACGAAAGGCGGCGGCGGTACTTACAATAACCTGTTCGATGCGCATGCCCCTTTCCAGATAGACGGGAATTTCGGCTGTACTTCCGGCATCACCGAAATGCTGATGCAAAGTCATGATGGCGCCATTCACCTGCTGCCCGCACTGCCTGCCGTATGGAAGAACGGCAGCATCAAAGGATTGCGGGCGAGAGGAGGTTTCGAGATTGTGGAACTGGTGTGGAAGGAAGGAAAGGTGGAAAAGCTGGTGATCCGTTCCTCGCTTGGCGGAAACTGCCGTATCAGAACGGCCAATGTGCTGCGATCCGCCGCACTCCGCCCGGCCAGCGGTGATAACCCGAATTATTTCTATCACATCATCCCGGTAAAAGAACCGCTGATCTCTCCAAAGGCGGAGAAGCAGCCAGTTGGCCCTGCGCCTGTCTTGTTGTTCGATCTGCCCACAAAGCCCGGCAAAACCTATACGCTGACGGCGAAATAAAACACCGGCCGGCAACCGCAGAATGGATTATAAATGCTGCCCGGGGTGGGTTATATTTGTTCCCAAACATCGCACCCATGAAACACCTGATCCTGTTTTTGCTGTTGGGCTTTGCCCTGCCTGTTTTTGCGCAGGATACCACTACCTACGCGCAGCAAGATAACATCCAGTACCGGACCGGCGAACTGACGCCTTACATGAAGGAACGCTGCCGCCTGGATGTGTATTATCCCGCGAAAACCGGCAATGTTCCGGTGATCGTCTGGTTCCATGGCGGCGGTATTACGGGTGGCAACAAGAGCATCCCGGCTGAACTGAAAAAGCAGCACGTTATCATCATATCCGCCAATTACCGGCTCAGTCCGAAAGTATCCTGCCCGGCGTACATCGAAGATGCTGCCGCTGCAGTGGCCTGGGCGTTTAAAAATGCGCACCGGTACGGCGGGGACAGTACGAAGATCTATGTATCCGGCCATTCCGCGGGTGGGTATCTGGCTTCCATGGTGGGGCTGGACAAGCAATGGCTCGCAAAGCATGATATCGATGCCAACAGGATCGCGGCATTATTCCCCTTCAGCGGTCAGGCTATCACGCATTTTACCATACGCAAAGAAAAAGGCATCCCCGATACGCAACCGGTGATCGACGCTTATGCGCCGCTATATCATATCCGCGCGGATGCACCACCATTATATCTCTACACCGGGGACCGGGAAATGGAAATGCTGGGCAGATACGAGGAGAATGCCTACCTGGCGAGGATGATGGGGCTGATCGGGCATAAAGCCACGCATTTGTATGAGCTGGACGGATATAACCACGGAGATATGCCGAAGCCTTCTTTTTACCTGATGCTGAAGGAGATCAGGAAGAAATGACCGTCATTTTTCCCGCTTTACCCTTTAAAATGTGAAGATTAGCTATCAAATTGTCAAAATAGTCTTACCCCGTTTACCTGCATATTCGTACCTATGCATTAGTCTACAGTGAATTTATGTTTAGTCGCGCGTTCAGCAGCAGATAATTGATGGATACCACATTGCTACAGGAACAGATTGCCATTTTCCGGAATGAGGGCGCCTACAAGCGGCTTTTTCTCTATTTCTACAAAGGGCTGGTGAGGTTTGCGGATACTTATGTCCGGCAAAATGAAGTAGCGGAGGAAATTGTGTCCGATGCCATGCTGAAGGTATGGACGATGAAAGAATCCCTCCTGGGCATCCGCAATCTGAAAGTCTATCTTTTTACCGCCGTCCGGAACGCGGCCATTAATTACCTGGTAAAGAACAGGAACTATACGACCTGGGATATCGACAACATCGCTCCCGAAACTTTCATTTCCCACATCACCCCGGAGGATGAGGCCATTGGCCGCGAACTGAAGCATGATTTTGCCAAAGCCGTCCGCCAGCTGCCCCCTAAATGCCAGATGGTGTACAAACTCGTCCGGGAAGACAGCTTTTCCTACAAGGAAGTGGCCGCCATTATGGATATCTCCGAAAATACGGTGGACCGCCACCTGAATATTGCCATGCGCCGCCTGGCGGATGTGCTGAAAACCTACCGCCGTAATCTGCGCTGAAATTTTTTTTGAAATGGATTGGGGAGTTCTGACCCCGATCTTGTCTTACTATTAATCACCCTTTGTGACATGCAGGAGCAACGCTTTTATTATTTGATCAGCCGGATCTTATCGGGAGAGGCAAATGAGCCGGAAAAGGCTGAATTGCAGCAACTTGTCGATGAGGATGAGGGTTTGCGGATATTATACCGCGAGCTATTTCCGGGTACTGACAACGGGAGGGAAGAAAATGCGGATGCCCTGCTGGCCTATACTACGCATTATACGAAAATGCAGATAGCGGGACTGTTTGAGGAGACGCCGGTCCCCGAACCGGAAACCGGCCGCCGATGGCGGAAAGGCAGCCTTTGGGCGGCCGCGGCCGTATGCATAGGGATAGCTGTAGCAGGATGGTGGTTTTGGAACGGGAGTGCCGGAGAAAAGAAAAACCTGGCCAGCCGGGAGGTAAAAACGCTCAAAGGTTCACAATCCTATCTTACCCTGCCGGACGGAACGGAAGTTTGGCTGAATGCCAACAGCAAGATCGTTTATGATGATGATTTCAACGTATCAGACCGGCATGTGACCCTGACCGGCGAAGCCTATTTCCAGGTAGCGAAGAACGAGAACAAACCTTTTGTTATCCGTGCCGGAGGGTTGAAAGTAAGGGTGCTTGGCACCGTATTCAACGTCAGATCTTATCCCGACGAGCAAAATATAGAAACCACTCTGGTCAGCGGCTCTGTGGAGATCACGCTGGACGACCAGCCCGGCAATACCATTCAGCTGAAACCCGGGGAAAAACTCAGTGTGCACAACAGGCAGAATGTGGACTACATTGCCACACGGCACCTGAAAGACAGCCTGGAAACTACCGGCGCACCATTATTGCTGCTCAGCAAAATGAAGGTCAATCCGGATGACAGCACATTGATCGATGCCGCATGGAAAGAAGGGAAACTGGTGTTTGACGGGGAAAATTTCGGCAAAGTAGCCTCCAAGATCGAGAAATGGTACAATGTCACTATTGTAGTGGAAAACGAAAATCTCTATACAACAAGTTTTACAGGTGTGTTCGGCAAAAAAACACTGACCACGGTATTAAGCACACTGCAGGCAACCGGCAAACTAACGTACCGCCAGGAGAATGATACGGTGTACGTACGATGATAAACTGATAATTAATTTGCTAAACTAATCTCACGTTACCACATGAATCGAACGACAACAATGAAGATCAACTGAAATCAGCCGTAAAAAAGGAAGGAGAATGTTGACGCATTCTCCATTCCTGCGGCAATGCTAGATGTAACGGCTTTCCCCGTGTTAAAGGAAAGGGGCAGCCATTTTTTACACAACCTAACACCAAAAGTATGAAAAAATTGAGACTAGGTCCGGCGCCAGGGTCCGGGATACCTGTCATTCCACTTGTCAAGCTCCTGCTCATGATGAAATTGACTGCCATTATTATTTGTATGTGCTCCATACAATCATTTGCCCTGACCGCGTACTCGCAGGAAACGGTCTCGCTGAACCTGAAGCAGACCTCCCTGAAAAAAGTACTGAAGGCTATCGAGCGGCAGACCTCCGTTCATTTCGTTTACAACGATGAAATGCTGCAGAAAGAAGCGCTGGTAGATGTAGCGGTAAAAAATAAAGCCTGGACGGAAACCGTCAGCCAGCTGTTAAGGAATACCGGCCTGAGCTACAAACAGGTAGATGATAACCTGGTGGTGATCACTTCCGCAACCAGCAGAACTATTGTGTACCAGACGCAGGTGCGCGGAAAGGTGCTCGGGCCTGACCGGCAGCCGCTTCCGGGGGTGACCATACTGGAAAAAGGGACTTCCAACGGCACGACTTCGAACGAAGAAGGGGACTTTACCCTTACCGTGGAAAATGATTCGGCTATACTGGTCTTTAAATACATCGGTTTTGCCACCCGGGAAATTCCGGCGGCCGCTGCCTCCACAACCATTGTGCTGGCAGAGGACAATACTGCGCTGAGCGAAGTGGTGGTGGTAGGGTATGGTACCCAGAAAGCCGCGAACCTTACCGGCGCTGTGGCCACCGTATCCGCCAAAACATTGGAAAGCCGCCCGCTGGTGAACCTGGCGCAGGGCCTACAGGGTACTTTGCCCGGATTGAACGTTTCCCTGGGGAACGGGGCTCCGGGGCAGGGGGCTTCTTTTAACCTGAGAGGGACCACCTCTCTGAATGGGGGCGGCCCATTGGTGCTGGTGGACGGTGTGGTGATGGACCCTAACCTCATCAATCCCGATGATGTTGAGAATGTAACCGTATTGAAAGATGCGGCTTCCGCTGCTATATATGGTGGCCGTGCCGCTTATGGCGTGATCCTTATCACCACCAAAAGCGGTAAACCGGGAAAAGTGAATATCAGTTATTCCGGTAATTATACCGTTGCGCGGCCCACCCGTTTGCCGGAGTACCTCAACGGTTCCCAGTATATCAATATGTTCCGAGATGCCGCGCGCAGAGCCGGCGGGAATAGCTATAACTATACGGATCAGGATTCTATCCTCGCTGCGCAGCACCTGGCGGACCCCGCCAACAATCCGGCGGTTTATGTCGACCCCGACAGACCTAACCGCTACCGCTACGTGGGCAGCACAGACTGGATAGATGTACTGTATCCCGGTTATCAGCCCCAGCAGCAACATAATATTTCCCTCTCCGGAGGCGAAGGCAAAACAACCTATGCCGCCAGCCTGGGTTATTTTAACCAGAGCGGCATGCTGGAAGAAGCCGATCAGGATTTCAGGCGTTATAATGCCACCATCCGGCTGACCAACAAGACGACCGACTGGCTGGACCTCAATTTCAAGGCCAGCCTGAACCGTACCACGCTGAATACGCCCAATGGCACCCAGTTCGTAGACGAAACCTCACAGACCTGGTCTTTCATTCCTACAGATCTTACGCCGCTGATGCCGGTCTATCACCCTGACGGCAATTTTTCCGGACAGGGCAACTACACCAATATGATCGCGCTGATGAAGCTGAATGGCCGCCAGAAATACGATATCAATGACTTTTGGCTGACCGGCGGTTTTGTGATCAGACCGGTGAAGAACGTTCGTATCGTGACGGACTACACCTGGAACGGATATTTTTATAACAAAACACAGCATTACAAGGCATTCAATGAATACGGTGTTGATGGCGCGCTGCTCGGCACTTACCCCTGGACAACGCCCAGCCGCCTGTTCCAGACCAACAGCAGCGACAGCTATTACGCGCTCAATTCCTATGCGGAATATGAAAATACGTTCGGCGCCAAACACTACCTGAAAGCCATGGTGGGTTACAATGAAGAGTTGAAGCAGAACAGGAGCTTCGGCGTTACCGCGCGTAACCTGATCGATCCTACCCTGCCCAGCCTCGTGCCGCATAACGACCAGAACCCGGCATTGACAGCCGCTCAATCGGAATGGGCTGTAAGCGGTTCCTTCTTCCGCCTCAACTATATCTATGCGGATAAATACCTGCTGGAAGTGAACGGCCGCTATGACGGTACTTCCCGTTTCCGCCGGGGCAACCGCTATCTGTTCGCACCTTCCGTATCTGCAGGATGGCGCATTTCACAAGAAAAATTCTTTGAGCCGCTCACCCGCTATGTGAATGATCTGAAGATCAGAGGTTCCTACGGTACATTGGGCAACCAGTTCACCGACTCCAATTATCCTTACATCGCTACGATGCCGGTGGGGCAGACGGGGTATATCTTTAATGATAACCTGACCGGTCCGTATGTTGGCGCACCGGGACTGGTGAACCCACAGTTCACCTGGGAAAAGGTTACAACCCGGAACATCGGTGTGGATGCGGTTTTCCTGAATAACAGGCTGGTGCTGAATTTTGACAAATATACCAGGACAACGAAAGATATGCTGGCATCCTCCGCTCCATTGCCCGGCATCATTGGTGTGGCACCTCCTTCCAGCAATGCGGTGGATATGAAAACAGATGGATGGGAACTGATGCTGAACTGGAAGGACCAGGTGACAAAAGACTTCAGCTACAGTGTAGGCTTCAACCTGTCTGATTATACCGCTACCATCACCAAATATGATCTGAACCCTTCCGGTCTTATCAGCGACTACTATGTTGGCGCCAAGATCAATGAAGTATGGGGGTACACTACCGCCGGCTATTTCCAGTCTGAAGATGAAGTGACCAAATCAGCTTCCCAGCGCGGTATCTGGGGCGGGCAATGGCTGCCCGGCGATATCCGCTATGTGGATCTGGACGGTGACGGCAATATCACGCAGGGGGACAATACGCTGGCTAACCCCGGAGACCGCCGCATTATCGGCAATACCACGCCCAGGTATCAGTTTGGCCTGAACCTCGGCGCGGAATACAAAGGCTTCGACGCCACCGTATTCTTCCAGGGCACGCTGAAACGTGATTACTGGCTGGGCGGCACCTATTTCTGGGGCTTTACGGATGAATGGTCCGTTCCCCTGAAATACCACCTGGATACCTGGACGCCCGAGAACAGGGATGCCTATTATCCGGTGAACAAGATCGGCGCATGGTACAATCAGCAGACACAGACCAAATACAAACAGAATGCAGCATATGCAAGATTGAAGCAGGTAACGATCGGATATTCCCTGCCGCAGTCCCTGCTCTCCCAGGCAAAGATCGCCCGCGCAAGGGTGTTCCTGACCGGGCAGAACCTGTTCCTGATCACCGACCTGCACAAGGCGTTTGATCCCGAACTGCTGAACGGGCAGACCTATCCGCTGAGCCGCTCATTTGCCTTCGGTTTACAGGTAGGCTTATAATTCTGTCATTACAAAATTGATCAATCATGAGGAAGATACACGCTGTTTATATATCCACACTGGTCCTGCTGATAAGCGCCTGCAAAAAGGAGGATTTCCTGGACAGGTTCCCGCAGGACGCCATCAGTGAGCCCACGTATTTCAAGAACGAGAACGATCTCAAGTTATATGTCAACCGCTTTTATGATGCGCTGCCCGTACAACGCGGCAACAGCGAGAGCAATTCTGACAATTTCGCGCCCGGCTCCCGCAATACTTTCCTGGCCGGTGAATACGTAATTCCGGCTACAGATGCCAACTGGAGTTATGATGGATGGGCCAATGTCCGCAATGTCAATTATTTCCTGCAACGTTATGACCGGGCGGAAATGGATGCCACGCTGAAAAGTCACTATGCCGCGGAAGCCCGCTTTTTCAGGGCTTTGTTCTACTGGGAAAAAGTAAAGCGCTTCGGCGCAGTGCCCTGGCTGTCCGAGGACCTGACGGATACCTCCTCAACCGTGCTGTACGGTCCCCGCCTGCCGCACAAACAGGTGATGGACTCCGTGCTGGCGGATCTCAACTTTGCGGTTGCCAATGCCGCAGCAGCTACGAATGCCCAGTTTGCCGGAAGGATCACGGTGGATGTAGCCAATGCTCTCAAAGCCAGGATCTGCCTCTGGGAAGGCACTTTTCGCAAATACCATGTGCTGGGTGACGATCAGCCCTGGCTGCGCGCCGCGGTGACAGCTTCGGAAGCCCTGATGAACAGCGGGCGTTACGGCATCTACATGACCGGCAACCCGGACATGGATTACTACAACCTCTTTATCCAGGAAGAGCTGCGCGGCAATACCGAAACCATCCTGGCGAGACGTTACATCAAAGACGTCAGCATGCATAACCTGACCCGCCAGCTGTCTGACGTATGGCCCGCGCTCACGAAGAACTTCGTGCGGTCCTTCCTGGACAGGAATGGTGTGCCCACCGCCCTCAGCCCCCTTTACCAGGGTGATGAAACGCTGGACGAAGAGATGATCGACCGGGACCCCCGTTTCCGGCAGATCATCGCCACCCGCGGGTTCTCCTTCACCAATAATACAGATGGCTCGCGCGATGAAATGACGCTGCCCCGTATTCCCGGTGTTGTCACCGGTTACGCCGGCGTGAAGAATTACAGTCCCGATCCGGCGCAATGGAACGCGAACCAGTCCACATTGGACCTGTTCATTTTCCGTTATGCGGAGATATTGCTAATCTACGCAGAAGCCAAAGCAGAACTGGGAGAAGCCGACCAGGCGGTGATCGATGCAACGATCAACAAGATCAGGGAACGGGTGGATATGGCGGATATGGTGATTGCTTCGCTGGTGAAAGATCCGGAATCGGATTTCCCCGCGCTGCCTGTGCTGCTGGACGAGATACGCCGGGAAAGAAGGATAGAACTGATAGGCGAAGGTTTCCGCTTCGATGACCTGCAACGCTGGAAAGCCGGAGAACTGATCAACAACCCGGAAACGATCCTCGGCATGAAGCTGACACCTGCGCTGCGTGCGCAATACCCTGCCAACCAGGTGAGCAATGTACAGGTAGATGCCAACTTCTACATCCGGGTGTATCCGAATATTACCGCCAGGGTGTGGAACGACAAGATGTACCTGTACCCGGTGCCGATCAATGAACTGACGCTGAATCCCGCACTGCTGCCGCAGAACGCAGGATGGCAGTAGGATTCATGAAGGAGCCAGGCTCCTTTGAAAGGTTCATAGAAAGAAAAGCATAACCAGATAAATCTCAACGATGAAAATATTCCTATATACAGTTCTGGCAGGCATGCTGCTCTCGGTGGCGGCCTGTAAGAAAGACGGGCCATTTACCAAGGATGATGCAGATGTCCGCGTCTACATGTCACAAGCCATTAACGGCGCTTTCCAGGATATTACGGTAAACCGCAGGGCGCCCCTGCAGGGAGATTCCCTGTACGCATTTGAAGTGAACGCTTTCTTTGCCGGCGGAGGATACGTTTCCGCTCCGCGCGATGTTGCCGTTACTTTTGCGCTGGACTATTCAAAATGGGATTCGATCAATACCGCCCGCGCTACAGCCGGACTGGCGGAATTTGAGCGGATACCGGACAATATCTTTGATTTTCCCGCCACACAGTCCGTTATCCGAAAAGGCACCACCGTCAGCGAGGACATTGCCTTCACCATCGATGCGAAGCTTGTGGAAGAGGGGCATAACTACATGATCCCGGTGAAGATCACTTCAGTGGATGGTTATCCCATCAATTCTGCGATGGCGTTGACCTATTTTGTGGTGACAGTGACCCCGCCCGTGTACGCGGAGATCAACCGCAGCAACTGGACCATCCTGGAGGTGGATTCAGAGGAAGCGAACGGGGAAGGCCCGAATAACGGCAGGGCCATCTTTGCACTGGACGGGTTGCTGAACACCTTCTGGCATACGCAGTGGGATGGGGGAGAGCCGCCGTTGCCGCATCACATCGCCATCGATATGCAAACGGAGCATTCGTTATCCGGACTGTACCTGACCGCCCGGCAGAACGCGCCGAACGGCGCCCCGAAAACGGTGAATGTGGATGTAAGCACCAATGGTACAACCTGGCAGTCCGCCGGCACTTATGCGCTGCAGGCGATCAATGCCCGCCAGCCGGTGTTCTTTTCGCAGGCATTTACGGCCCGGTATTTCAGGGTAACGGTCACTGCCACGCACGGGAATACCAATATCACGTTCTTTGCGGAGATCAGCGCTTTCTGATGTTTGTATGATAAAAATGAAAGAGCCCGCTGCCGGTATGCAGCGGGTTTTTTGTTTGTGGCCGGTGCCTGTATGCCAATATCATGCTGTGCCGGTGCCAATATCTTCCTCCTTACGGCGCTCAGCGCTTTCTTCAGCCTTGCAGCCCGGCTTCACTGCCGTCTTTTGCTACCACCTCCCAACCCCGATTTCCTCCTTTCAAACCGGCACTTTTGCCACTCAACTGATCCGTTCCAAAATTCCCGCCTTTTACTGCAACCTTTTTCGTTCCCGGCCGTCTTTATTATCAGATGCGAACATGGGACCTGTTTGCTTATGGCAGTCTCCTGCTTGCTGATCCATCAAGATAAATTCATCTGACAGAAATCGTCCGTAAGTGCTGTCATTGCCCGAATAACCCTGTATGTAGATCTCAAGATCCGGACATGAGGGGCAATGTCATCCAGAACAAAATCAAAAACCGGTATGAACAAGATCATCCTCACGGGATGCCTGTTGCTGTGTGCAATATTGTCATTTGCACAGCAGGCCCCCAAAGGCAAAGTGCTCGTCAAGATCACGGATGCTGCAGGCAGCCCGCTGCCGTACGCCAGTGTAGCGGTGCGCAAGACGGCGGACAGTGCCGTTGTGAAAGGGCAAATGAGTGATGCCGGGGGGCAATGCGTATTCGAAGGCATCCCGGAAGGCAGTTATTTTATCCATGCCACGCAGCTGGGTTATGCGGAGCAGCGGAGCGAGGTGTTCCGTATCACTGCGGCCGGATCGCAGGTGAACCTCAAAGCCCTGGCGCTCACGCCAGCCTCCCGCGATCTGAAAACCGTGGACGTGGTGGCGCAGAAACCGTTTATCGAAAGAAGCGAAGGCAAAACCATCCTGAACGTGGAGAGCAGTGTGGCAGCCGCCGGCAATACCGCCATGGACCTGCTGCGCCGGGCGCCGGGTGTGAGTGTGGACAAAGATGAGAACCTCGTCATCAAAGGTAAACAGGGCGTTACCGTGATGCTGGACGGGAAGATCACCTACCTGTCCCCCGAGGCGCTGGCGGAACTGCTGAAGAGCATGCCCGCCGAAACTATCTCCCAGATAGAGATCATCACCAGCCCGAGTGCGAAATATGATGCCGCGGGCACCTCCGGCATGATCAACATCAAAACGAAAAAAGGCCAGATGACAGGCTTCAACGGTACTGCTACGGTCAGCGGCGGCGGCGGCCGGTACCTGTTCTACAATACCGGTCTCAATATCAACTGGCGCACAAAAAAGCTGAATGTATTCGGGAACCTTAACCATGGGGACCGCAAGAACTTCAATACCCGGGAGCTCCACCGGCGGACCGGCGGCAGCAATCCCCTGCAGTTCAGGCAGGAAGTATATCAGATCAATGACTTCATGTACCGGTCCTACAAAGGAGGGATCGACTATTCCCTCACGGAAAAACAGACCATCGGCGTGATGGTCAACGGGTACAGCAATGCCTTCTGGAGACGGGCGCCCAGCGCCACGGAGATCGCCAATAAAGGCGGCGCCACCGATTCCCTGCTGCACACCGGCATCGACGCAAATAACCGGTTTACCAATACTTCCGTCAACCTCAATTACAAACTGAAAATGGATACCTCCGGCTCGGAGTTCACCATCGATGCGGACTATGCGCGGTTCCACAACCGCATGAATACCGAACTGAGCGACAGTGTTGTAGATGCGCACAGTGCGGCCGTTCTGCAGAGCAATGCGCTGAGAACGATGCCTTTTACCAACATCACCATCAAAAGCATCAAAGGGGATCTCGTGAAAGTGCTGAACAAATCCGTTCGGCTGGAAGCCGGTGTGAAAGCCAGCTTCGTCAATACAGAGAATAATATGCGCTACGATTCCCTGCTGCATGGGGAATATGTGCCGGTGCCCTCCCAGTACGACCAGTTCATTTATGATGAAAATGTACTGGCCGCATACCTCATTTACAAACAGCAGCTGAAGAAAACGGATTTTGTATTGGGGCTACGACTGGAGCAGACCATCTCCGACGGCAATTCCATTTCCCTGAAGACCCGGGTGGAGCGGAAGTATCTCGATTATTTTCCCAACCTTTCCATCGACCACCGGTTTACCGATGATCACAAGCTTTCACTGGCCTATACCAAAAGGATCAACCGGCCAGGATACGGCCAGTTGAACCCTTTCCTTTTCTTCCTGGACAAATACACCTTCTTCCGCGGCAATTCCTATCTCACACCGGAGTACACGCACAATACGGAGATGACCTACATGTTCAAACAGAAATATATGGCCACGCTGGGATACAGCCGTACCAACGATGTGTATGACGAATTCCTGCTCACTGATGAAGCCACCAATGCTACCATCAGCACGAATAAGAATCTCGGTACGCAAACCACTTACTCGCTCAATCTCACGCTGCCCTTTGATCCGGTTAAGTGGTGGAATACCAGCAATAATGTATCTATTTACTACAACCAGTACCAGATCAGGGATACGGTGCGGGATTTTACAACGGAGCGGCTGGCCTGGAGTTTCAACAGCACGAATACTTTTACATTGCCCCGTGATTACAAGCTGGAGGTCAGCGGCTGGTACGATGCGCCGAACGTGTATGGGATATGGAAAAGCAAAGCGATGTGGAGCGCGAACATCGGCATCCAGAAAACGGTGCTGAAAAAGAAGGGCACCCTGAAGGTGAATGTAAATGACATTTTTGCTTCGGCGCGTTTCCAGGGCGTTGCCGAGTATAACGATATCTACCTCAGTGTGAATAACCGCTGGCAGAACAGAACGGTGAATGTATCGCTGAGTTACCGGTTCGGGAACACCAAAGTGGAAGCGGCAAGGGAGCGGAAAACGGGGAGTGAAGAGGAATTGAGGAGAGCGGGGAATTGATGTTGGGTTTCTTCAAACAGCCACCTCTCTTGATAATCGCAGCCATATAAATTGCTTTACGCAGGGTATGCAAATAAAAAGCGGGTGTATCAATACCGATACACCCGCTTGCATGTCAGTTGCTTTTAGTGAAACCAGCAGGTTCATGCAGATCACTCATACCCGCTGTTCTGCTGTCCTTGCAGGCCGGTATTCACGTCTATTTCCCTTTGCGGGATGGGGAGGATCACAAAGTCGTCACCAGGATCGGAGATACCCGCTCCGGCGCCGGTAGTGCGCAGCGGTTTGCCGTTACGCAACAGGTCCATTCTCCTGTGCCCCTCGAAGCAAAGCTCTTTCCGGCGTTCGTTCAGGATGCCGTCGATGAATGCCTGCTTGGTGGCGAATGTAAGCAGCGTCCAGTCCCCAAGGTTAGCCCTTCCCCTCAGGTCATTGATCAGGCCGATGGAGGTGAGGTTAATGCCGTCGCGTTGTGCGAGCGCTTCCGCTTTGTTGAGGTACATTTCTGTTACCCGGATGAGCGGAGAGTTATCGGCATTGGTGGATGCATCAGGGAATTTAAGGGTAAACCTGCGTTGTACGGCGCCAACTGCGGTGCCCATATCGCTGAGCGCGAAACGTTCATCACCCGGTTCCGCTTCAAATGCAGCGATCAGGTTGGCAGAGAACGGGCAGTCGCCACGTCCGCTGGCATTGGTAGGCCTGTAGTAGCTGGACCAGCCGCCGGAGCCTGTCCGGCTGTTATCCGTTGCGGACATCTGGATGGAAAAGATATCTTCCGGCGTATTGCCGTCATAAAAATCGTAATTGGGCGCCAGCGTGTAGAGTGCAGTATTGTCAAGCACATCGTCAGCATAGTCAGCAGCCTGTGTCCATTCACCCCGGTATAAATGGAAGCGGGAGAGGAGGGCATTGGCAGCTCCTTTGGTGGCGCGCCCGCGGGTGAAGACCGGTGCATCGAAATTGTTCAGCAGGTCAGGCAGCGCTTCTTCGAGATCTTTCTGTATCTGTGCATGTACCTGTTGAACGGTAGACCTGCCGGGGAATTCCACGGTGCCGGTAAAATCGTTCAGTATCAGCGGTACGCCAAGATTGCTGCCCTGGGATACCTGGTAGGGCTGTGCAAACTGGTTCACCAGCTGGAAGTACACGTACGCCCGCACGAACTTGGCTTCGGCAATGTATTGCGCTTTTTCCTGGTCAGTAAAGGTTGCGTCCGATACACCGGGTACGCGGGCTATCACCTTGTTGGCCGCCAGGATCACCTCATAGCTGAACCGCCAGATATCGCGGGTGCTGGAGTTGTCGGACGTGCCTTCGAAGTTGTTGAGCTGCTGCAGTGTAGGGAAGGAGCCGCGGAATTCCACATTGTCGGCCATGTAGTCATCGATCACCTGGGGAAGCGCACCAAATACCTCCAGCATTTGGGAGCGGCTGTAAACACCCAGCAAAGCACTGAGCGTAGTGGATTTTGATGAAAACGTTTCATCTTCGGATAAGGACTGTTCCGGTTGCAGGTCCAGCCTGTTCTTGCAGGAGGTGCCCAGCACGGAGAGCAGCAGAAGCATTGTGAGTGTTTTATATATCGCGTTCATATGGATACAATTTTATGGGTCATTAAAAAGTAAGGTTAACGCCTACCGTGATCGTCTTGGGCTGTGGCAACGCGAAGAATGATTCGCCCACTACCTGGTTGCTGCCGCCATTGGCAGATACTTCAGGGTCTGCACCTTTGAAGTCTTTATTCTTGATGGTCCATATGTTCTGCGCCAGTGCATATATTCTTGCATTGGTCAGCACTTTGGTGCCGGACAGCAGGTTCTTTGGCAGATTGTAGCCGAGCGTCAGCATTTTCAGGCGCAGGTATGAACCGTCCTGCAGCTGTAATGTGGACAATCTGCTGAAAGTACCGGTCGTGGTGCTGGTCAATGCCGGCGCATAGGAATTGTCTCCCGGATTCTTCCAGTAGTCCAGCAGGTCGGAACTTTTGTTAAGCCCGTTGTTGGCCATGTTCCCGGTAAAGCGCAAGCCATCCAGCAACACCTTGTTGCCGTACATGAAGTTGAAATTGATGCCGAGATCAAAACCTTTATAGGTAACGGTATTGTTGAAACCGCCGTAGAATTTCGGATCGGCATTGCCCACGATCACCCGGTCCGCATTGGTGGGGGAGGTTGTAGGTTTTCCATCCCTGTCCAGCCATTCGGCATTTCCTGTTTCCGGGTTGATGCCATGGAAACGGATCAGGTAAAAACTGTTGAGGGAGTGGCCGAGAACAGCTCTTTGCGCATTGGAGGCTGCAATCACATAAGGCCTGCCATATTCATCTTTCGTATCTTCCGGCAGTGCGAGCATTTTGTTCTTCACAAAGCTGATGTTCAGGCCGGTGCTCCATTCGAAATCTTTCTTCCGGATGTTCACCGTATTCAGGCCGATCTCGATGCCCTTGTTTTCCATCTTGCCCACATTCTGCTTGATGATGGAAAAGCCCGTGGTATAAGGAATGGGAATATCCACCAGCAGGCCCGGGTCATGCGTTTTTTTATGATAGTAGGTCACATCAAGTTTGATCCTGTTGTCTACGAACACAGAGGAAAGGCTTACATCAAACTGCGCCGTTTCTTCCCAGGATAGTGCGGGGTTGGGTGTTTGTGTAGGCCTCAAACCTGCGGCCCCGCCGTAGTCCGCATCCGTTCCACCGCCGTAAAGGCCGGGATAAGGGAAGTTGCTTACCTCGTTGTTGCCCGAAGTACCGTAACTGGCCGTCAGTTTCAGGAAATTGAGCCATGAGCTGTTATTCAGGAAAGACTCTTCTGTCAATATCCATCCGCCGGACACCGCCCAGAAGCTGCCATACCTTTTGGATTCATCAAACCTGGATGAACCGTCGCTCCGGAAAGTACCTTCCAGCAGGTATTTATCGCGGAAGCGGTAGTTACCGCGGAGAATGTAGGATTCCAGCGCCCATTCCGTACCCTCTGAACTGGTGATGGTGGGAGTGGAAGCGGAAATTACGTTAACCAGTTTGTCACTGGCAAAACCAGCGCCCTCTACCGTAATATCCTCAAACCTCGAGGTCTCGAAGCTGTGAGCCGCGAAAGCACTGATCGCATGATCGTTATTGATAACCTTGTCGTAATTCAGTGAGTTGGTGGTCATCCATTTGAAATCCTGTATGATAACCCTGGACCCGATACCACCCGGCGTGAAGAGGTCAACCTCTCTGTATTTTTCTTCCGCCTGTACCCGGTCGATGCCCCAGTCCGTCTTGAATTTAAGGTTGTCGAAAAGGCGGAACTCCGCATAGGCGTTACCGGTAGAACGGGTCGTGTAGAATTTGTTCAGATTCAGCGCTTCCAGCCCCAGTACGTTCTGTACAAAGCCGGTATTGACATACTGTCCGTTATCGTCGAACGGCTGAACGAAGGGTAACTGCAGGAAAGACGAGGTGAGCGGTGCATAGGTACTGTTTTCTGCGCCGATCCTGTCCATATCCGCATAAGATGTATTAAAGTTTACCCCGAATTTCACCCTTCCGCTGATGTTATGTTCCAGGTTGAGACGGCCGGAAAGCTTTTTCAGGTCATTGCCAATGGTAAAGCCGCTTTCTTTGGAATAAGCGCCGCCAAAATAGAATTTGGTCTTTTCATTTCCGCCTGCGGCAGAAAGGGAATAATTGTTAACGCGGCCGGTGCGGGTTACCGCATCTACCCAGTCAAATTCTCCATCGGGGAAAGTTTCGGCAGGCAGCCCTTTTGCTGCATTAAAGTCGTTCACATAGGTCTTATACTGTTCCGCATCCATCATGGGGATCAGTCCGGTTGGTTTTGACCAGCCGGTATAGTAATCAAAGTTTACCCTGGTCTTTTGATTGGCGGAGCCTCTTTTTGTGGTGATCAGTACCACGCCGTTCGCGCCCCTTGATCCGTAGATTGCCACAGCGGCGGCATCTTTAAGTACGGTCATGGTCTCGATGTCGTTCGGGTTAATATTCAGCAGCGGGTTCAGTCTGGCCGCGCCGCCCTGTCCTGTAGAGTACAGGCCTTCATTCAGTGGTACCCCGTCCACAACGAAGAGCGGCTGTCCGCCTGCGGTGATGGAAGATGCGCCCCTTATCCTGATCTGTGCGGCACTGCCCAGCAAACCGGAAGAGTTGGTCATCTGTACACCGGCCGCCTGGCCCTGCAGCAATTGTTGCGGCGAAACTGCCGGCACGTTCTTGATATTCTCTTCTCCCACAACGGATACGTTTTGTGTTTTGTACCGTTGCGTCTGCTCACCGTAACCCACCACTACCACTTCGGAGAGTTTGGCTTCATCCACGGCGAGGATAATGTTAATGCTGCTCCGCTGACCGACGGTCTCTTCCCGGGTAACATATCCGAGGAAGGAGAAGATCAGCACGGCATCATTTGTTGCCGTCAGGCCATAAGTTCCGTCCGTTCCGGTAACAGTGCCTGAAGAAGTGCCCTTCAACTGGATGGTTACGCCGGCTAAGGGGTCACCCGTACCTGCTTCGGTAACTCGCCCTGTGATTCTTCGGCCCTGGGCATAGGTGATCGTAGCACAACATGCTAGAAGCAGCCCGACAAGTAAAGCTTTTTTCATAATCGATTTTGGTTTAAGTAAAGATTTCCAAGCCCTGTAGGCAGGCTGGAAAGACCTTTGTTATGGAATTGGGATATACATCATTCCGTATTAAAATGATTGATCAGGAAGTAAGACGGTCCTGTTGGTGGAACATGTGGAAATAGAATGTAGGGGGTAATGATTCCCTACTTTCATAAGCGCATATTTATCTCGATTTACTCTTCCTAGCTCTCTTTACATAAGCATCACCTCATGGTGAACATAAGCACTCATTTCTCCAATTAGATTTTGTTTTTTTTAAGGTCCAACACAACAAATTTGACGTTTACTTTTAATCAGTGTGAAATTGGTAATTACTTAGACTTTGGTTTATTATGGGTATTTGGTACGTACTCAAATTACAAAAAAATATTGAAAATAATCAAAACAGGGTCAGAATTTATCCGCAGTTGATTGCGGTCTGAAGCATTCTTATCATGATAAGATGCCGGGTGGGCAAAACCGCTGCCCTTTTTATGGTGAAATACAGTTTCACCAGTATCGTATTATCCATTAAAATCAAAGGATAACCCATTGTGGCGGTTTGGCGTGCAAACTACTTTTGAGCGGCAGGCTACGCCTGTACAGCCCGGGAAAGCTGAAGGCCCCGTCCGCAATCCTTCGGGGAAGATGCCCGGTTGTGGCGGGCGGGCATGCGGATTACAGCAATATTAGTGAAATTACGTTCTGGAAAAGGTAATAAACGACCGGAAAATTACACCAGAACCTGCGATTTTGCATGCAGAAAAAGACAGACGAACACTAAAAAATCAGATTGATCAGTGAAACCATTCAAGCTTAGTTTATTGACAGCGCTCGTTTTCAGTTTTATGAACGGGCATGCGCAGCAAAAAGGGACGGCACGGCCGCTGCCGGCGCTGCAGCAGGAATTTGTGGACCTTGCCTTCGGCATGTTCATCCACTATAACATCCCGACGTATATGGAAGACGATTGGGCGGACCCGGATGCATTGCCGGCCATCTTCAATCCCCGTAAACTGAATACGGACCAGTGGGCGCAGGCGGCCAGATCGGCCAATATGACCTACGGCTGCCTGACAACGAAACATCACAGCGGCTTTGCGATATGGGATACCAAAACTACGCCTTACAATGTGATGAACAGCCCGTTGAAACGCGATGTGGTGAAAGAATACGCCGCCTCCTTCCGCAAGCAGGGCCTCAAGGTCATGCTCTATTATTCTATCCTGGACACCCACCACAAATTGCGCCCGGGGCAGATCACACCGGAGCATATCCGTATGATCAAGGAACAGCTGACGGAGCTGCTCACCAATTACGGGGAGATATCCGCGCTCATCATTGACGGATGGGATGCACCATGGTCCCGCATCTCATACGATGACGTGCCTTTTGAGGAGATCTACCGCCTGATCAAGTCCATCCAGCCCAATTGCCTGGTGATGGACCTGAATGCGGCGAAATATCCGGCAGAAGCTTTGTTTTATACCGATATCAAATCCTATGAACAGGGCGCCGGTCAGCATATTTCAAAAGAAAGCAACCGCTTGCCCGCATTGTCCTGCCTGCCGATCAACCAGAACTGGTTCTGGAAACCGTCTTTCCCCACTACCGATGTGAAGAAAGCTGCGCAGCTGGTCAATGATAACCTGGTGCCGTTCAACCAGGCCTACTGCAATTTTATACTCAATGTAGCGCCGAACCGTGACGGGCTGATAGACGATAATGCCGTGGCAGAACTGAAAGAGATCGGAAAGCTGTACAAGCGGCCGGCCGCATTGCCGAAACTGCCTGTATTTGATGCGCCCGTGATCTCTTCCAACCTGGCAAAAGGCGCCGCCGCCAATTCCAGCTGGAGCAATGATATGGCATTGATGGATTTTGCCAACGACGATGATTTCAGCACCAACTGGCATTCCCACCGCGATATAAAGGAACCCTGGCTGGAAATAGACCTGAGAAAAGAAACCGGCTTCAATACGATCGTGATCACGGAGAACAGGGCCAACGTTTCCGGCTACACGCTGGAATACCGTGTAAACAATAAGTGGTATCCGCTGGTGGATGGAGACAACCGTTCCCGCATCAAAGTGCATCGTTTCGACCGGGTGTGGGGCGACAGGGTACGGATTAAATTCAAATCATTCCGGAGACCTCCGGCCATTGCCGAAGTAGGGGTGTATAACGAGAGGCGTTAGCCCTGTTTCTTCCGCAGCAGCCGGTATTGTTCCGGTGACATGTCCATCAGCTTTTTGAACAGGCGGGAGAAATAATAAGGGTCATCATACCCGATGGCCATGGCAACGTCCTTGACCTTGATAGATGCATCGTAAAGCAACTGGCAGGCCTTCTGTATTTTCAATTGTATGAAATAATCGATAGGAGACATGCCGGTTGCTTTCCGGAATAAATTGGAAAAGTGGGAATGGGACAGCTGGTGCCGCATGGCCAGGTCTTCCACCGTCAGCTTTTCACCCAGCCTGCTGCGCATGAACAGGATGGATTCCGTAACCAGGTCCTGCGCCGCGTTGCCCGCCTGCTCCGTATGTTTGTCGGGATACAGGAAGGTGGCCAGAAAATAGTGCAGGCAGAGGTTGGCATTCATCAGATTGTCCTTGCTGTAGCCCATTTCAAGACTCTGGTAAATGTTTTCCCATATCTGTATTGACTTTTCATTGAAGGCGATATTTTGGGGCCCGTCCTTTTCCGTTATCCTGAGCATATTGTTGAAAGCCGCCATATCCTCCCCGCTGAAGTGCACCCAGTAGATCGTCCAGGGATCTTTATCATCCGCACCGTAGCGCATATATTGCGTTGTAGCCGGTATGTGGATGAATTGGTTCGGCCCTACATGATACTGTTTATCCCCGATGATATACCAGCCTTTTCCCCGCAGGCAGTAAATGAGAATATTGTCCACACAGCCCTTCTTCCTTTCCCGGTAATGATAAGCAGCTTTCGGGAAGTAGCCGATATGGGTAATATAGATATGATGATACTGGGGGATGCTCCTGTACACCGTATTGGGCAGGCTGATCAGCTTTTGCCCTTCAAAACCATCTCTTCTTTTTTGTAAAGGCGTAGTCATTAAAAAACGATATTATAATCCGGTTGGTTGTTCACGTTGCAGGTGTTTATTTACCGTAAAACCGTTGCTGGTAAAAGGAAGTGGTTAAAAATAGCAAAAAAGCTGAAGATCGCAAGGCCGATGAGAAGGAAAGCGAATAATTTAGCCTTTGGCCTGGGGCGAAGAAGCGATGTCATCGCAGATGCCTGCGTATTTTTGCTGTCTGACAAAGCGCGTTTCATTACCGGGCATATCCTGCCGGTGAGCGGCGGGACGGAGCTGGGTACAGGAAGGTGATGCAGCATTGAGCGGAGTTTTGTATTTTGATGAGGTCATGATCCGCCAATACGAACACTTCAATAAAAATAAAGCAGATGTAAGCGTGCTTTATGCAGATGCTTCCCTGCACCTGGCGCAATGCAGCTATCAGCGCCCTTCTGAAGATGAATTCTTTATGCCCTGCGCCGCCATTACCTATGTGCTTCAGGGGCAAAAGGTCGTTTTCCTTAATGGGATAAAACACGAAATGAAAGAAGGCGATGCATTGTTCATTCCCGGGAATTCCATTCTTTACTCCGATATATCTGTCAGACAAAAGCCTTTCGTTAGCCTCAACGCGCTGATCCGGGATGATGCGCTGCTTGGGGATCATACACTGCGGTGGGCATTGACGATGAAAGCGCAGCCTCCGGTACAGGAAATTCAGCAGCTTTCTCCTGCTTCTGACCCCGATATATTGGGCTGGATGGCCTGTCGCATTACCGATAACCTGCAGCTGCATCATTATGCCCGGTCCGCCAACATGAGCCTGAGCGCTTTCAAACGGTGGTTCAGGAATAACATGGGCGGCAGCCCGGCCCAATGGGTGATCGAAAAAAGACTGGAGCGGGCCAGGTATCTTCTGCTGCATAAGCAACGGAGCGTTACAGTTGCCTCTTTTGAAAGCGGTTTTCACGATGTTTCTTACTTCATCCGCAAATACCGGCAGCACTATGGTCATACGCCGGGTTGTGAAAAATGAGCTTTTTGTCCTATTGCCGAACCCCGCCGCACTGTATTTTTACAAAAAAAACATGATCACACGAGAACAGGCTTTGCAATTCGCTGACGAATGGGTCAGCGCATGGAATGACCATGACCTTGAAGCGGTATTGACCCATTATACGGATGATTTCGAGATGAGCAGTCCCGTTATGCTCCAGATGGGACTGGGTATCAACGGTACCCTGAAAGGGAAGGACAAAGTCAGGGATTACTGGCAGCAGGCCATGAAAAAGTACCCGGACCTGCATTTTGGGCTGATAGAGGTACTATCCTGCATCGATACCGTTGTCATTTACTATACCAGCATTGCCGGCAAGAAAGCGGCCGAACTGTTCTTTTTCAATGAGGAAGGGAAGGTGTACCGGGCGATGGGGCACTATAACTGACATCCCGCGCCATGAAGATCGGGAAAGAGACGCGCCGCTGCCGCATTACGCCGGAAAACTCAATTTGCCCATCGATACATTCGGGATGCCGTTCCTGCCTTTGCCGAAGCTGACCTTTCCCCCGCATATCATTTCATTGGCCAGTACGGCGAACAGCACCGCCTCTTTTGCATCCGGGTTGATATGCAGCTCCTTCGTGCTTTTAAATGTGCATTCCGGTAATAATGCGGCGAGGTGCTGCATCAGCAGCGGATTATGCATGCCACCTCCGCTGACATAGAACCGGAATTCCGCCGGGTCTTTCACTACGGTTTTAATGGCCGCAGCAATGGTTTCCGCGGAAAAACGGCTGAGCGTGGCCATAACATCCTCATTGCTGATGCCGGTAGTGCCGGACTTCTCCTGCGCCTGCTCCAGGTAAGCCAGGTTGAACAGTTCCGGGCCGGTGGTTTTCGGGAAGGGATGCGCGAAGAACGGATGGTCCTTCAATACAGTGAGCAGCGCGGTATTCGCCTGGCCTTTTGATGCTACTTCCGCATTTTCATCAAAATATTTACCCGGATAGTACCGCTGGATGAAAGCGTCCATCAGTGTATTGCCGGAACCGGTATCGGTGCAGAATACTTCATCGGCCTGGAGGCTGCCGGGAAGGAACGTGAAATTGGCGATCCCGCCGATGTTCAGCATGATCCGGTTCTCCTCTTTTTTGGAGAAGATGAGAAAATCGCCATAAGCGGCCAGGGGAGCACCTTCTCCTCCGGCTGCTACATGCTTCTGCCTGAAGTCGCTTACGGTAACAATGCCTGTTTCTACCGCCATATGATCGCCATCCCCTATCTGCAGCGTAGCGTTCCCGAATTTTGTCTGCTTATGCAGGGTTTTCGGGGCGTGAAAGATCGTTTGTCCGTGACTGGCGATCAGGTCTATCTCCTCCGGAGACCTTTTCCATCGCCGGAGGCACGATAATATGATCCGCGCATGCGCCAGCGCCACCCATCCGTTCAGCAGGCAAACCTTTTCCAGGTCAACATTCCTTTTGGAGAACACGCTGCGGATCTCCCCTTTATAATCTTCACCGTAAGGCACCGTTTCAAATTCCAGCAATTCAATCCCCGTGTCCATACCGGTACCGGAAAACCTGCAAAGCGCTACATCCAGCCCATCCACCGAAGTGCCTGACATCAAACCGATCACCAGCCGGGAAGGCTTGCCTGCGATGCCCAGCAAACGGGCCATGTTGGTATTGAGATGCTGCATGATTGTATTTGTTTTTGTTGGTGTGAGTGCGGTTATTTACATATTTATTAGTAAAAATATGCATCTTTTTGCGGTTTTGTCAAAAATAATGCTGTAAATTGCTAGCAAGAAACCAAAATCGATCCGCCAGATGTTAAAAAAGGAACGGCAATCATTTATCCTCCGTCAGGTGAATTTGCACAACAAGGTGCTGTCTGTAGACCTGAGCCAGCAGATGGACGTGTCTGAAGATACGATCCGCCGCGATCTGAACGAAATGGCCGAACAGGGCAAGCTGATCAAAGTACATGGCGGCGCCCTTTCCAAGTCCTTCCACCTCTCTATTGCTTCCGATAACGTATATGCTTTAAGCAGCAAGAAACATATTGCCATGAAGGCAAGCCGGCTTATTAAAGACGGCATGTTTGTGCTGACCACCGGGGGTACGACCATCATCGAGCTGGCGAAGGCGCTTCCGCCTGAATTGTCCGCTACCTTCATTACGGTAAGCCTTCCGGCTGCTTATGAATACATCCATCATCCCAATATTGAAGTGATCTTTCTGGGAGACCGGATATCCAAAAGTTCGCAGATCTCTATTGGCGGCAGTGTGGTGTCCCGCATTAAAGGGATCAGGGCTGATCTGTGTTTTCTGGGCATCAATGCCATCGATGTGCAGCATGGTATCACGGATAACGACTGGGAAGTGGTGGAAGTAAAAAAGGCCATGATAGAATCCTCCGAGCGGGTAGTCTCGCTGGCTATTGCCGAAAAGCTGGATACGGCGCAACGGATCAAGGTCTGCGATATTACGCGCATCAGTACATTGATCACGGAGCTGGAGCCGGGTGACCGCGTGCTGAAGCCGTATAGAGACACCGGTATTGAGATCTTGTAACGGAATAGCGTGTACGAACATGTGCTGTGCCTGGCATAGCCACAGTTAATTGTCAATATGCACAGATCGCCGGAACAACCGGCCAGCGAAACAGTCATCAAACTATTATTATATACCGGTGGGACCGGCTACATGTGAACAGTATAATCAGCAATTGAAAACCAGGCCGACCAGCCACCAGACAAATCAGACAGTAATCAGCAAGTTCCGGGGAATCCCGGCAATTGAACTCACAGTGAAGGATTAATTATTTAACGAGCAAAACGGGGTATTTACCAACCAATTTCAGCAACAACTAAATTATGTTCAACATGAAAAAAAGTCTATGGCTATGGCAGAGACATTGGAAGTTCGCTTCTATTGTCTTTATGCTGCAACTTGTGTCCCTTCTCGCCCTGGCACAGGTTCGCATTTCCGGTAAAGTAACCGGAGAAGACGGGGAACCGCTTCCGTCTATTGCCGTGCAGGTCCGTAACACCGTCAATGGTGCATACACGGATATAAAAGGGGAATATGTCATCAATGCCAATCTGAAAGACGGGAGTTACATCCTTGTTTTTACGGGATTAGGTTTAAAGCCGCAGGAAAGGACTTTCCAGGTGGGCAATACAAAAACATTCACTTTTAGCGTACAGCTTGCAGAGGATATCCTTGGGCTGAACGAAGTGATCGTCACCGGTACCAGTGTGGCCACTTCGAAGAAACAACTGGGCAACGCCGTGTCTACCGTATCTGCCAAAGATATTCAGTACAGTGCGGCAACCGGTATCGATGGAGCTTTGCAGGGCAAGGTGGCTGGTGCGCAGATCACTCAGAACTCCGGTAACCCGGCGGGCGGTATCAGCGTGCGGCTGAGGGGACCGAGCACCATCGTGGGTTCATCCGACCCCCTGTATATTGTGGACGGTGTGATCATAAACAATGATTCCCGCCAGCTGATAGACCTTGGCGGTTATGCGCAGAACAGGCTGGTGGACATCAATCCGGCGGACATCGAAAGGATAGAAGTGATCAAAGGCGCCGCTGCCGCCGCGATCTACGGATCACGGGCGAACAACGGCGTCGTGCAGATATTTACCAAACGCGGGAAAACGGGGAAACCGCAGATATCTTTTTCCACCCAGTTCAAAACGAACAGCCTGCGCAAGAAACTGCCTTATAACGAATATCCTTTCCGGTTCAATAATAACGACGTCAATGATCTTTCGCAAACAGCCGTGACGCGTTATGACTACCAGGACAAAATATTCAGCACCGGCATCGGTACCGATAACTCGCTTTCCGTGTCCGGCGGCACAGATGAAACCAAGTATTATGTAGGCATATCCAGCCTGTATAACGAAGGGATCATCGAAAACACCAACTTTTCCCGGAACGGCCTTCGCATAAATGTTTCGCAGAAGCTGAATAAAATATTCACGCTTTCCGCCGGTGTCAACTACACGATGAGCAGCAGCCGCGAGATACCAAATGGCGGTATTCAGGAGGCATATGGCGCGCTGACGGGTTTTATCTTTTCCAATAACTATGTAAATCCGGATAAAGACCCGGTAACCGGTGTATATCCTTCTACTGCGCCAATTGCCATTCTCCGCAGAACGAATCCGCTGGAGGCGATCGAGCGGTTTGATTTCCGCCAGAAAGTGAACCGCTTCATGGGTAATGTGCAGCTGAATGCCAAACCGGTGGACGGGCTGAACATTGATTACATCATCGGTCTGGACAACTACACACAGACCGCTACCGGATACATCCCGCCGAAGAACACAACGCCCAGTTACAACGGCGGTTTGTCCCGCCGGGCGGATGCGACAGTTTTACAGATGAACAATGACCTGAATATCAGCTACCGCAGGAAACTGAACAGCTGGCTGGAATCCACTACCGGATTGGGTGGAACCATTCAATATGACAGGGCGTACACGTTCGGCGCCACCGCTCAGCAGCTTGGGTCGTTCGGGCAGACGATCAACAACGGGGTTACGCTGGCCACGGAACTACGCACCGAAAGGTCTATCATGGGTGCTTTCCTGCAGCAGACCTTTGCCATTTCCGATAAGCTGTATGTAACCGGTGCTGCGAGGGTGGATGCTTCTTCTGTTTACGGGAAGGAGAACCGCTGGCAGTATTTCCCGAAAGTAAGCGGCTCTTACATCCTCTCCGAAGAAGATTTCTGGAAAAATTCCGGCCTGGCGGACGCGATGCCTTCTTTCAAGCTGCGTGCAGCCTGGGGCGCATCCGGCAACCTGACAGCGATTGGTGTATATGACCGTTTTACCTCCTATACGCCTGTTATATATGATGGAACTGCCGGTTATGCTGCGCCTTCGTTGTTGGGCAACTTCAATGTAATGCCGGAGAGACAAAGGGAAATAGAGCTCGGTGCAGATATCAGCTTCCTGAAAGACAGGATAAGCCTGGAGTTTACCTATTATAACAAAGATGTGGATGATCTGATCCTTGGGCGCACACTGGCACCCAGCACCGGTTTCCTGAGCCGTTTTATCAATATCGGTACAATGACGAACAAAGGTTTCGAGTTTATGCTGAAAGGGGTGCCGGTACAAACGAAAGATCTTACCTGGATATCCACCCTCAGCTATGTGAACAACAAGAACGTGATCAACGGCGTGGAAGGTAATGGTGTATTGCCATTTTCCGGAGGATTCGGGCAGGTTGCGGCTGTGAACGGCTATCCGCTGGGTGCTTTCTACAGCACTTTCTTTGCCCGCAACGATGATGGGTCGTTCTTGCTGGATGCAAGAGGACTGCCGCAGCGGGAAAGAGGCGTGCAGGGCCCTAACGGCACCTACACCGCCCAGCGCGATGCCAACGGGCAACCCAGCGGCGCTATTCTGAGCAAAGTGATCGGTGACCCGAACCCGAAACATGTTGTATCCTGGATCAATGAATTCAACTACAAAAAATTCAGCTTCAGGATGCAGTGGGATGGCATGCTTGGCTTTGACGTATTCAACTTCACCCGGCGCGTGGGAGATAACCAGAACTACGGAGGCCTGCAGGGATATGAAGCCGAGCTGAAAGGTGATGTGATCAAAGGTACCAGCGGCGCATTGTTTTCCATATTCGAGAACTGGATCGAGAAAGGCGATTTCGTGAAACTGCGTGAGCTGGCCGCTTCCTATCTCATTACACCGAAAGCAGGGAAGCTCCGCGATATCCGGCTCACCTTATCCGGCCGGAACTTGCTGTCCATCGACAACTACAGCGGATATGACCCTGAAGTGAACGCAGCCGGGCAGGACAATGCCGTGAGAGGATTCGATTTTGTGGAAGTGCCGCTGCCGAGAACTTTCCAGCTCGGGGTTAATGTAAATTTCTAAACACAATCCGGACGTTTAAATTCTGAAACATGAAAAAGAGATCAATATATATAGGCTTGACTGCGGCGTTGCTCACCGCCGGAGGGTGCAAGCTGGATTATGTGAATCCAAACGGTCCTACGGACACCGAAGTGGTGAATAGCCGGGAGGGCCTGCTTTCGCTGGCTGTGGGGATGAAACAGTTTTATTCCACTTCTGCGGTACAGTCCCTGTTCACCGCTACGGCCGTAACAACCAGGGAGCTGAAAGGAGTGACCACATTTACCAATGTGCTGGAACTGGAAGCCGGCGGTACGGCATTGCCCACGTTCAACGGGAATGTGCTGGGCGTGTGGAGCAATATGCTTCGTACGATGGGTATGGCGGAAAGCCTCATCAACAGCTCACCGGCCGTATTGCCAACGGAAACGGATACACAGACCGGGCTGGTGGCCTTCGGCAAGTTTTTCAAGGCAATGTCCATCGGAGGGCTGGCAACGGCATTTGAGCAATTTCCGATCCAGACGAATGTAACAGGCGGGGCAACTTTTGTGTCGCGCACAGTAGCCTTGCAGGAAGCGGTAAAGTTGCTGGATGAAGCGGCCACGGCTCTGGGCACCACCGCCCCGTCTGCTGAATTCAATACCCGTGTGCTGGGGTCCGATATTGTGCTGCTCGATTGCATCAACGCCTACCGGGCAAGGTATAACATGATGCTGGGCAATTATGCCGGGGCTTTGGCCGCTGCCAATGCCGTCAACCTGAACACGAAATCGCAGTTCAAATACATCAATACCATACCTGGCGCCAATCCCATCTATCAACAGGTGCAGGTATCCGCCAACTTCAAGGCCCGCGAGCTCTTCGGCCTGCCGGAGGAACTCACGGAACCGGATGATGCCCGGCTGGATTTTTACCTGACCACTCCCGATGTGGAGGTAGGCGGCGAAACGCTGAAAACGCTGAAGGGATTTTTTGAAAGCATCACCAGTCCCATTCCGATTTACCTGCCTGATGAAGTGCGCCTGCTGAAAGCGGAAGCTATCATCCGCAGCGATGGGGACCTGAACGTAGCCAAAACACATATTGATGCCGTACGCACACAGGCCGCAGGCGATCCCTTCGGCGTGAATGCCAATCTGCCCGCTTACAGCGGTCTGATGACGAAGCCCGCCCTGTTGCTGGAAGTGTACAAGCAGCGCTGCGCGGAACTTTTCCTGCAGGGCCTCCGGCTGGAAGACAGCCGCAGGTTCGAAAGACCAGCACCGCCGCAGAACGTAAACCCGGTGCCCACCACTTACGAACGCACCCGGAACTTCTATCCTTATCCCGACCAGGAAAGGCTGACCAATCCGAACACACCGGTTGATCCGGCGATATAAAAAACAAATCAGCAGGAGGGGCCGCGGTAAAACGGCGGCTTCTCCCGCTTTTGACAAACAAAGACATTAGCAAAGCTGCTTCAGCGGAAAGACAAGCACACGGATGAAAAAACTGATTACATTGTTGCTGTTGCTATCCTTCGCACCCGGCCTGCAGGCGCAGGACAAATGGTCGAAGGCCCGCAGCAGCATCGTATTGCTGCACAACGGCGATCGCATGATACCCCTGGTTAACCCGGAAGAAGGGCGCATAGCCGTTATCAGCGCCGAAAGAAGCCGGATGTTCGACAGTATTGCAGGGAAATACGCGCCGGTAGCGTCTTTCAGCATCAGTAACGACTGGGATGATATGAACGATCGCCTGAAGCTTTACCGGCACATCATCGTCCGTTTATCCCCCCAAACGATATTCACCCGTCCGCTGCTGGATTTCATCCGGGAGCGCAGGGCTATTGTGGTCATACCCGGCAGCCGCGCCAGCCTGGCTTATCTGCAGCAGGTATCCACACCTGTCATCTGGTATCCGGAGGATACGCCGGAAGGCGCTTCCGCTGCGGCGCAAGCCATCTTCGGCGGTATCGCCACACCGCAGTCCAAAAAGACCCGCCTCGGTTACGCAGCGCCCGAAACCCATGGTATGGCAGCGGATTCGCTGGCCCGTATCGATGATATTATGGCGGCCGCCATTGCAGGCCGGGCCACTCCCGGTGGTGTGGTGCTGGTGGTGAAAGACGGGGACGTGGTATTTGAAAAGGCCTGGGGCCATCAGACCTATTCCGGCACCAGGGCCGTTCGCACCGATGATCTGTATGATCTGGCCTCTGTTACCAAGATCGCGGCAACCACGCCTGCTGTGATGAAATTGTATGATGAAGGCCGCCTCAGCCTGCAATCCCCCGTCAGCCGCTACGTAGCCCGCGCCCGAACGATCAGCGACAAAAAAGATATCCGCATCCGGGAAGCCCTGCTGCATGAAGCCGGTTATACCCCCTATATCAAACATTTTGAAAAGCTGCTGCCGCAGGACCTCAGCACGGATTCCTCCGCATCGTATCCTGTAAAAGTGGCGGACGGCTATTATCTCCGCGCCGGCTATTTTGAAGAAGTGATGTGGCCCGCCACACTGGCATCGCCGGTGCTGACCCGGGGAAAGTTCGTGTACAGCGATGTAAGCATGTACATGCTGCGGGAGGTTATCGAAAAGATCGTTCACCGGCCGATGAACGAATACCTGCATGATATGCTTTACAGGCCGCTGGGATTGCAGACCACAGGTTTCCTTCCCCGCAACCGTTTTGACAGTACACGCATCGTTCCCACTACGGAAAACGACAGCTGGTTCCGCAATATGCAGCTGCGCGGTTATGCGCACGATCCCGGCGCCGCTATGGCAGGCGGGGTGAGCGGTCATGCCGGCCTGTTCTCCGACGCCAACGATCTTGCCATCCTGTACCAGATGTTCCTGAACCAGGGCGTGTATGGCGGCAAGCGTTATTTCAAGCCCGCTACGGTGGCTTTATTCACCTCCCGGCAATCAACGGTCAGCCACCGCGGCCTGGGATTCGACCGGCCCGATCCGGAGAAAAAATATCCTTCTGCATATGCATCTTCACTATCTTACGGTCACAGCGGCTATACCGGTACCTTTGTGTGGGTGGACCCGTCCAGTAAAATGATCTGTATCATACTGACGAACAGAGTATATCCTGAAGTGACGGATAATGTGAACACCCTGCTGCGTTTGAATACCCGCGGACTTATCCTGGACCAGGTGTACCGCTCGACAGGCAAAAAGAATAATTCATCAACAAAATAAAAGCATGTCTCCTGTAATCTTGTTTTCACTTGTCATCGTTTATTTTCTGTTGTTGCTCGGAGTAGCCTGGTTTACTTCCCGTAATGCGAACAATGAATCGTTTTTCATCGGAAACCGTGGTTCCAACTGGATGCTGGTAGCTTTTGGCATGATCGGCACCTCGCTGAGCGGCGTTACTTTCGTTAGCGTACCGGGCACTGTGGGCATAGAATCCTTTACCTATTTCCAGATCGTGATCGGGAACCTGGTCGGATACGGCGTAGTGGCATTCGTATTGCTGCCGATCTATTACCGGCTGCAGCTCACATCCATCTACAATTATTTACAGGGGCGGCTTGGATTTTTGTCTTACAAAACCGGTGCATCGTTCTTCATCCTTTCCCGCACGCTGGGCGCTACCGCCCGCCTGTACCTGGTGGTGAACGTATTGCATCTTACCATCCTGCAGGATTTTGGCATGCCTTTCTGGGTAGGGGCTTTCGTGATCCTGCTGATGATATTGCTGTACACTTTTGAAGGTGGTGTTAAGACCATTGTGTGGACGGATATGCTGCAAACGGCCTGTATGCTCATCGGTCTGGTGGTATGCGTGGTGTATATCCTCAGCGATCTTGGCCTTAGCCTGGAAGCCGGAACAAAAGCGCTGGCGGATAAAGGGTATTCCAATATTTTCATCACCGATCCTGCCAGCAAATATTTCTTTGTGAAGCAGATCGTGGCGGGCGCATTCATCTCTATTACAATGACCGGGATGGATCAGGAGATGATGCAGAAGAATATAAGCGTACGCACACTGAAAGATTCCCAGAAGAACATGATGACCTTCGCGGTGATCTTCATGCTGGTGGTATTGTTGTTCCTCTTCCTCGGCGGCCTGCTGCATCTTTTCGCGGAAAGCAAGGGGATAGCGGCTCGCGGGGATGCACTGTTTCCGACTATTGCGCTGGAATACATGCCGGGCGCCGTGTCCATCATCTTTATCATTGCATTGATTTCCGCTTTATTCCCCAGTGCGGATGGCGCTATTACTGCGCTGACTTCCTCATTCTGCATAGATATTCTGGGCATTCAGCGGGATGCTTCGCTGGATGATAAAAAGCGGAAACGTATCCGGCAGATCGTGCACCTGGTGTTTGCTGCAGTGTTCCTCCTGTTCGTAATGGCTTTCAAATGGATGAACAACCCGAGCATGATCGGGCTGATCCTGAAGATCGCGGGATATACCTACGGTCCGTTGCTGGGCCTTTTCGCATTCGGCATTCTCACTAAAAGAACGGTGAACGACAAACTGGTGCCGTTGGTTGTGATCGCTGCTCCCGCTATCTGTTTTATTATAGATGCATATCAGCAGCATATTTTCGGTGGGTTCCAGATAGGGCTGGAACTGCTCTTTATTAACGGGCTGCTGACTTTCCTCGGTCTTTGTATGATCCCTGCAAGGAAAGTGCAGCCATAAATCTGTATGACATGAGCCCCTCAACAAAAGCAAAATTTGTAAAGGTAACGGAACAGGCATCCCGTTACCGGCATCTCGAAAAAATGAGCGTGAAGGAATTACTGGTGAATATCAATACAGAGGATAGCGGAGTGCCTGCCGCTGTTGCCGCAGCGATCCCCGGGATCGAGGCCTTTGTGCTGGCCGCAACGGACAGAATGCTGGCCGGTGGCCGTCTCTTTTATATCGGCGCGGGCACCAGC
The DNA here is from genome assembly GCF_008086345.1 of Chitinophaga sp. XS-30. Classification (NCBI taxonomy): domain Bacteria; kingdom Pseudomonadati; phylum Bacteroidota; class Chitinophagia; order Chitinophagales; family Chitinophagaceae; genus Chitinophaga; species Chitinophaga sp. XS-30. The sequence goes on from NZ_CP043006.1 coordinate 3,001,542, forward strand.
GGCAGGCTGGGTATCCTTGATGCCTCGGAATGCCCGCCAACTTATGGCGTACCGTTCGACCTGGTGATCGGCCTTATTGCGGGAGGCGATAATGCCATCCGCAGGGCGGTGGAAAATGCGGAGGATGATACTGCCCAGGGCTGGAAAGACCTGCAGCAGTACAATATTTCAGATAAAGATGTACTGTTGGGCATTGCCGCCAGCGGCACAACGCCCTATGTGATCGGGGCATTGCAGGCCGGCAGGGAGTTGGGTGTGCTGACCGGCAGTATTTCCTGCAACCCGGGAAGTCCCGTCAGCGAAGCGGCGGAATTTCCGATAGAAGTAGTGGTAGGGCCGGAGTTTGTGACCGGCAGCACCCGCATGAAAAGCGGCACCGCGCAGAAGCTCGTGCTGAACATGATATCCACTTCATTGATGATCCAGTTGGGCAGGGTGGAAGACAATAAGATGGTGAATATGCAGCTTACTAATGACAAGCTGGTGGACCGGGGGGTGAAGATGCTGATGGAAAAAGCCGGCATCCCGGATTATGAAGCAGCAAAAGCGTTGCTGGTGCAGCATGGCTCCGTAAAAAGGGCAATGAGCGCAATGGGCGTTTGATCAAACTATGCAGTATGAACACGGAACAGATCGTGCAGGCCTTCCGGGAAGTAAAAACCGGGCTGGAAGGGGATATTTTTTTTGAAGATACCGTGCCGGACCGGACGGTGCTGATGGCCTATGCCACAGACGCCTCCGTGTACCAGGAACATCCGATGGGTGTGGCACTGCCGAAGAACAAAGCAGATATCTGCCGGCTGGTAAAGCTGAGCAAAACGTACAACATCCCGCTGATCCCCCGCACGGCCGGCACTTCACTGGCCGGACAGGTGGTGGGGAACGGGCTCGTAGTAGATGTGTCCCGCTACATGAACCGGATACTGGAAGTGAATACAGCGGAAAAATGGGTGCGTGTGGAACCCGGCCTGGAGCGCGATGTGCTGAACGAGTTGTTGTTGCCGCACGGGCTTTTTTTCGGTCCTGAAACGTCCACCTCCAATCGTGCAATGATCGGGGGGATGATCGGGAACAATTCCTGCGGGCTGCATTCCATGGTCTGGGGCACTACAAGGGATAATCTGCTTTCCGTCAATGTGGTGCTTGGGAATGGTAATGAAGCAGTATTTGCGGATGTGGATGAGCATAGCCTGCAGGAGAAGCTGGCATTGGAGGGCTTTGAAGGATCGATCTATCGCTCCCTGCATGCACTGTTATCGGATAAGGATAACCAGCAGGCAATTGAAGACGGATATCCGGCAAAGTCGCTGCGCCGCCGGAATACAGGCTACGCATTGGATGCGCTGGTAAATACAACGCCTTACCTGGGCGGCTTCGTACCTTTTAATCTCTCTCACCTGATCGCAGGCTCCGAAGGCACGCTGGCCTTCATAACGGAGGCAAAACTCCGGCTGATGGAGCTGCCACCGAAGGTGAACGGCCTTGTCTGCGTGCATTGCACCAGCCTGAAAGAATCCCTGCAGGTGAACCTGATCGCGGTACGCCATCCCGTTACGGCATCTGAGCTGGTGGATGATGTGATCATGAATTTTACAAAAGATCATCCAGAGCATCAGCAGAACCGGTTCTTCATTGCAGGCGATCCTGCAGCCGTACTGATGGTGGAATTCATGTGCCATACGGAAGAAGCATTGAAAGCGCAGACAGATGCTTTTATTAATGAAGTAAAAGCGCAGGGGCTTGGTTATGCATATCCTTTGCTGCGCGGGGCGGAGATCAACCCCGCCTGGAACCTGCGCAAATCCGGACTGGGCCTGCTGCGCAATATCAAGGGCGATGCGCAGCCAGTAAACCTTATCGAGGACTGTGCAGTGGACCCGGAATATCTGCCGGACTATATTGCGGACCTGCAGGAGGTGCTGCGTTCCATGAACCTGCAGGCGTCCTATTACGCCCATGCCGGCGCAGGCGAGCTGCATGTGGAGCCGCTCATCAACCTGAAAAGCAGTGAAGGGAAGATCATCTTCCGTTCCCTGCTGGCGAAAACAGCGGCGATCGTAAAAAAGTATAAGGGGTCGCTGAGCGGGGAACATGGCGACGGCCGCTTACGGGGCGAGTTCATCCGCTTCATGCTGGGTGAGCATTGCTACCGGCTCTGTAAAACGGTCAAACAGATATTTGATCCTTCGAACATGCTGAATCCCGGCAAGATCGTTGATCCGCCGCCGATGGACCAGTCGTTCCGCTTCAAGGAACCGGCCCGGGGGCCGAAGGTCAAAACCCATTTTGATTTTTCTGAAGAGGGCGGTATTCTGGCGCTGGCGGAAAAATGCTCCGGTTCCGGAGATTGCCGCAAGACCCATTTCGCCGGAGGTACGATGTGCCCCAGCTATATGGCCACCCGCTTTGAAAGGGATACGACCCGTGCAAGGGCCAATGTGCTGCGGCAGTTCCTTGCGCAGGACAATACGGCCAAAGCATTTGATCATGACGAGATACACGAGGCAATGGACCTCTGCCTTTCCTGCAAAGGCTGCAAATCGGAATGCCCCTCCAGTGTGGATGTATCCAAACTCAAAGCAGAGTTCCTCCAACAATATTACGATCAGCATGGGATTCCCCTGAAAGCCCGGATGATAGCAGAATTCCCCAGGCTTACTAAGCTGGCTTCCGCCATGCCGCGGTTATTCAACTTCGCGATAGCGAACAAGTACACCGGCGGGCTGTTGAAACGGGTGATGAATATGGCGCCGGAGCGTGAAGTGCCGGCATTGCATGCATTCACCCTCAGATCCTGGTACCGGCGGTTCAGGCGGGAGAAAAAAGGGATGGAATATACCGGCAAAGTGTACCTGTTCTGCGATGAATTCACCAATTATAACGATGTGGGCATCGGGATGCGGTGCATTGAACTGCTGACGGCACTGGGTTATGAAGTGGTCATACCGGACCACCAGGAGAGCGGGCGCACGCATCTCTCCAAAGGCCTTGTGAAAAGAGCGAAGGCCATTGCCGCGAAGAATGTGGAGCAGCTGGCGTTCATCGCTGACGGCCCTTATCCGCTCATCGGTCTGGAACCTTCCGCTATATTGACCTTCAGGGATGAGTACGTGGATCTTGTGCCAGCCGCGCTGAAAGACAAAGCCAGGGCGCTGGCGGGGAAGGTGATGTTGTTCGAGGAGTTCATGGCCGCGGAGATGGACGCCGGAAGAATATCCAAAGAACGTTTCCGGACGGAAAAGCGCGAAGTGGTCATTCACGGGCATTGCCACCAGAAAGCCCTGTCATCCGTCAATTTTATAAAGAAAGTATTATCGTTTCCCGAGCATTATGAAGCCAGTGTGATCGCATCCGGCTGTTGCGGCATGGCCGGGTCTTTCGGGTTCGACCGGGAGCATTACAGCACATCCATGCAGATAGGGGAGCTGGTGTTGTTCCCCGCGGTGCGGAAACAGGCGGAGGATGTGATCATTGCGGCGCCCGGCACCAGCTGCCGGCACCAGATCAAGGATGGTACCGGCAGGGAGGCTTTGCATCCTGCGGAGGTGTTGTGGGAAGCGCTGGTATGATGCTGGCCTTTGAGCACCCTCCCATCAGTGAGGTGGGGGGAAGCATTGGTCTGTTTGTTTTATCAGGGCCGTTCCAGGGCAGATATGTGGAGCCCCGGAGCGGCAGCTTTTTGCTTATTCCGCCGGAGGTGAATATTTCACGATATCGATACCAATGCCGTTGGGGTCCTGCACCGCAAAGTGACGGTCGCCCCAAGGTTCATCCCGTATATCGATCTTGATAGGGATTCCTTTTTTCTTCAGCTCATTGTACATTTTGTCAACATCTTCTACTTCTATCGTCAGGTACATGCCCTGCCCGGTGAATGGCTTCCGGAAAAGCGGCTGCTGCGATGGATGGTCAGGCAGCAGGAAGCTGATGGCCGTTTCCCCGCCCGGAGTGTGCAGCAAAAGATAGAATTCATTCTCGAAGGTTACGCCCATGCCCAGTACTGTTGTGTAAAAGGCTTTGCTTTCCACCAGTTTGGAGGTTACGATGCCTGCATTCAGTTTCATTTTCGTGTTGTTTTGATGCGTTTGTGCGTACAGACCGGCTGTGCAGCAAACTGCAATGAGGGTGATCAATAATGTTTTCATACCCCAAAGTTGCCGCAGCGGCGCGGGAAAACATAGTAAAAATCGGACATTATCGGTCCTGTTGCGCCTGGCGGGGAGTGGCGCCGTAAAAGGTCTTGAAATCCTTGATGAAGTGGGACTGGTCGTAATACCCTGCATCGAATGACCCGGCCCCTTTTCGCAGGCTGTTCTGGAAGCGCACCACTTTGCTGAAGGTCTTCGGGGTATCGCCGATGTAATATTCAAACAGCCTGCGGAGTTGCCGGGGACTGATGCCGGTGTCCAGCATTTTTTCCGTGCTCAGTGTTCCTTCGTGTTGCAGGATGATGCGGATCGCTTCATACAGTCGCCCATCTGCATTGAACGAACGGTCTTCCGTGAGCCGGCCAAGATGGATATTGAGCATTGCGCTGATCTGTTCCAGGTCATGGTCCGGGTGAATATTGTCCGCAATAAATCCCGCCATGGAAGGAACAACCGCCCGGAGGTCTTCAAAACGGTTGCTCAGCTCGGCAGCGTTTACCGGGAACAGTTGCGGGAACATGGTAGGGAGGAACCTTATGCCGATATAATGAAAGCTGTGCTCCAGCCGGAATTCGGTGTACTGGTTGCAGAAGCCCATCACGAAGTTCTCCTGCGGCTGCTGCAGTTCAAAGAATATATCGATGCAGCCGTCCGCCACTACGCGGTAATTGAATGGTGTTTTCAGCGGCCGGATGGTCTCCAGTTCCCAGTAACAGTGAATGAAAGGCGCCAGTGCCGCTGCGGGCAGTATCTCCCGGTAGCGCACATCGTTCCCTGCTTGCCGGATCAATGGCTGAAGGGGTTGATAGAGGTTTTTTATGTCCGTAATGATCTTCAGCGGAATGTTTTTGTAAAGATAAGGTGGATTTTGGCACAATCATCCCCGTAAAAGGCACATTTGCACGCGCCGGAGCAGGCAAATGGGGTCTAAGTTTGTGAAAACTCATGTTATGTTACTTTCCAACAAAAATGCTGTTATATACGGGGCTGGCGGCTCTATTGGCGGAGCGGTGGCGCGTGCTTTCGCTGCAGAAGGCGCAACAGTTTTCCTGACCGGTCCGCACCGGGCATCATTACAGATCGTTGCGGACGATATCCTGGGCGCCGGCGGCAAGGCTGAGATATCGGAACTGGATGCGCTGGACAAAGGCGCGGTAGATGCGCATCTGGGTATGATGGTGCAAAAAGCCGGTTCCGTGGATATTTCCTTTAATGCGGTAGGCCTTAAAGACACGCAGAGCATTCCATTGACAGAAATGGTACTGGATGATTTTCTGCGTCCCGTCAGCATTGCGATGCAAACACAATTCCTGACGGCAACCGCGGCCGGCCGGGCAATGATGAAACAGGGAGCAGGGGTGATCTTGTCCATAACGGCAACACCCGGCGGGATCGGGTATCCGCTGGTAGGCGGTTTTGGGCCGGCCTGCTGCGCGATCGAGAGCTTTTCCCGGGACCTGGCCTCGGAACTTGGGATATATGGTGTGCGGGTAGTGAACATCCGGTCCGGCGGCTCGCCGGACACGAGGATATTCCGGGAAGCGCTGGAAAGCGAACCGCAGATAGGCGCCGGTTTTCTGCAAAAACTGGAGGACGATACCATGCTCAAGAAATTGCCGCTGATGGCGGATATTGCCAATACAGCGGTTTTTCTGGCATCCGATAAAGCAGGAAGAATAACCGGCAATACGGTGGATGTGACCTGCGGCACTACTGCCGCGCTGAATTACAAAATGCAGGTTATCCCGTTCGTGTAACCAATATGCATAAACGACCGGAGCAGTCATTCAGGCCGCTCCGGTCAAAAAAAGAGAGAACGGTCCGTTTACAGCGCGGAGATGCTCGCCTGGTTGCGAATGAGGCGGGTGCATAGCTGCTGCCTGCTGGCAGCATTCCAAATATCTTCATATTGTCGCAATACCCCTCCAACAAATGCATTTTTGCCTCCCTTAAAATTTGCCGGATTATCTCACTTTTGTTGTGAAGCCACGGGGCCTGATCATTACCATTTAACAATCCTAAAACCGTATAATCATGAAAAAGACAAACATCATCTTCTGGATCCTGACCGCACTCTTTGCACTTTACATGGGAGGGGGAGCTATTCCCGGCCTGATGGGCGATGCCCAATCCGCTGCAGTGATGGAACAGCTGGGATATCCTCCTTATCTCATGGTATTCCTGAGCCTGGCGAAGTTGCTTGGTTCCATAGCGATACTTGTTCCTGGTTTTCAAAGGATCAAGGAGTGGGCATATGCCGGGCTTTTTTTCGATCTGACCGGTGCTACCTATTCTCTGCTGATGAGCGGAGAAGGCGCGGGCGCGATGGCTTTTATGCTGGTGGGCTTCCTGCTCTTCGCCGGATCATATATCTTCTATCATAAAAGGCGAAAAGCCGCCGTTGAAGCAGGTTTGCGCCCGGCTTACTGAGATGCTTCAAAAGTTTTTATTCCGGACAGGCGCCGGGGAAATGCGTAAACGCTGCTCCCCGGCGTTTTCATTTTTGAATAACCATCATTTAACAATTTACCCCGCTGGAATTACTTTAATTAGCCATCGTTAACTCGTTTTTGTTACCCGATACACAAACAAAATGACAGCAACTTCAATGAGGTTCTTCTATCAAAAAGAACAATTCCGGGACCCGGATCAATGGTCCGTTATCTGTTATTCCACAGTTCATGAAATTTCTTGATTATGGAAAAAAGTTTTTAATTCCGGAAAATATTTCTAAATTTGTAAAGCGATAAAGCATGGTAATTATTTCAAAAGCTCCACTCAGGGAGTTTTATGAAAAGCATCCTGATGCCCAGGATGCATTGGAAAAATGGTATGACGAAACGAAAGCCGCGGACTGGCGGAACTTTGCGGAATTGAAATGTACATTCAATTCCGCCGATGCGGTAGGCAAAGACAGGTATATATTCAATATCAGAGGAAATCACTACCGTTTGATCGCATTGATCATTTTCAGGATAAGAACGGTTTTTATATTATTTGTTGGCACGCACTGCGAATACGACGGGGTGAATGCCGCAACCATAACTTTCAAGTAACATCATGAAACACCAGATCACTTCCCGGAAAGCTTACCATGAAACCATGGTAACCATCTACAAACTGATGGACAAAGGCGAGGACAACCTGAAGCCCGAAGAGCTGAAAAAACTTTCGGCGATGGTCGTTGCCGCAGAAAAATACGAAGACGAAGTGCTTGGGCTGAAGCCGCAGAAGGAACCGGAGACGATAGCCGAGGCGGTTGAGCTGAAGATGTTCGAGCACAAACTGACCCAGTCCAAACTCGCGGAAAAGCTTGGGCTGGCGAACTCAAAACTTTCCGAGATACTTTCCGGTAAACGGAAACCGGACGTACAATTCTTAAAGGTACTGTACAAAGTCCTGAAGATCGACGCAGGCTTTTTGCTGGAACACGCGTAGGCAGCTATTACCAGCCAACGTATGCCGGCGGTTTGATGCCATTCAGCCGCAGGTAGACCAGCAGCTGCCCCCGGTGATGGGTTTGATGGTCATTCAGCAGGTTGATGATCTGCAGGCGGGTCATCGGGCCGGCAAAGAATTTCACGTTGTCTGACAGTTTCTCCGGCGAGAAATTCCGGAGCGCATTCAACGCAAAGTCGTAGGCCCTTTCCAGTGTCTTTATTATTTCTTCTTTCTTTTGCAGCGTTGCATCGGCTTTTGTAACGGGATTATTTCCCTCGCCAATGTAGGAGGAACTTAACCAGCCGAGGTTGGTGCCCAGGTGCAGCAGCTGCTCCCCGAAGGACATTTCTTCCGGTACAGGTTTGTAGGCATATTTTTCCTCCGGCATCAGCCGGGCTACTTTCAATGTGTATGCTCTCGCGTTTTCCAGTTTGATGACGGCCGCTTTGAGGAACAGGGAATCTGTTGTTTGTGCGGTTACGGAAAGGTTGAGCAGTAAGATGCTGCAAAGCAGTGACCAGGAAAATCGCATATCTCGGTTTTTAGCCAATGAAGATAATCATTGATCGCAGGAATCTGGCCTTTTTATTAATCTTTGTAGATCAGTATCCCGATCCTGCCGTCTTTGGTCGCACTGCCGCGGTACATCCCTTCGGTATTAAATGGCATGGCCATGTTCCCGTTTTTGTCCAGCGCTATCAGCCCTCCGTTGCCGCCGAGGTCTCCCACTTTTTTGATAACGGTTTTACCGGCTTCCTGTACAGACAGCCCTTTGTATTCCATGAGCGCGGAGAGATCGTAGGCCACTACATTGCGGATATAGAACTCCCCCCATCCGGTGCCGGAAACAGCAACGGTATTGTTATTGGCATAGGTACCGGCGCCGATGACAGGGGAGTCCCCGATGCGCCCGAATTTTTTGTTGGTCATGCCACCGGTGGAAGTGCCTGCGGCCAGGTTGCCTTGTTTATCCAGCGCAACGCAGCCTACGGTGCCGAATTTTGTATCAGGGTTTGCCAGGGCTTTCAGGGAATCCTGTTGCAAGGCCCTTTGTAACCCTTTCCAGCTTTTCTCTGTTCTGAAATACGCTGTGTCCACTATTTCGATGCCCGCTTCCTTTGCGAATTGCTCCGCGCCGCGGCCTGCCATCATCACGTGCGGGGATTTTTCCATCACGGCACGGGCGAGCGTAATGGGGTTCCGGACGGTGCGTACTCCTGCCACAGCACCGGCAGCCAGCGTTTTACCATCCATCACGGAGGCATCCAGCTCATTGCTGCCGTCATGTGTGAAAACTGCGCCTTTGCCGGCATTGAACAGCGAATCGTCTTCCAGCATGCGGATGCATGCTTCCACTGCATCAAGACTGGAACCGCCGGACTGCAGGATGGCATATCCTTTTTTCAGCGAGCTTTCCAGTGCTGCGGTATAAGCCGCTTCCATGTCTGCCGTCATGTTGTTCCTGGTAATGGTGCCGGCGCCGCCATGGATCACCAGGACGTAATTTCCGGCCGGTTCTTCCTGGGCGCTTGTACAGGAAGATGCAAGCAAAAGTAACAGCAATGCGGGAAGCCATTGTCTCCGGGTCATGTGGGTGTGTTTTAATATGATCTTTCATCAAGATAATATTTTCCACCCGGTCATCCTACAGTTCCCCTTTCCGGTGTTTATCGCAATGGGGTAAATTCTACCCGGCGGTTCCGGGATTTTCCTTCTGCCGAGTTATTGTCTGCGATGGGTGCGGATTCGCCTTTACCTTCGGTTTCCAGTCGTGCGGCTGTTATACCGTACTGTTCTTCCAGGGCTTTTTTGATGGCTTCCGCTCGTCGTTTCGACAATTCCATGTTGGCATTGTCCGATCCATCCCCGTCCGTATGCCCGGTAATTTTCAGACGCAGGGCCTTGTTCTCCTGCATGACCATCGCTATTTCCCGGATGACGCCATAGGACAGGGGTTTGATACCGGCGGTATTTACATCGAAAAGAATGGCTGTTGTCGTTATCTTTTCTCCGGCCAGCAGTTTGCTCCTGAAGTCGGAATTACCTTCGGCAATGCGGAGGTTCCCCACAAAAAACGGCTGCCTGGCGGCTGGCAATATATCCACCGCCCTGAAATGGAAATTGTTGCGCAGGCTGGCAGGCTCAAAGGCCCTGGGCAGATCGAATACCTTATCCTGTTCAAGATACAGGCGTATCCGGGTTTTATTGACACTGATACTGACCCGCAAAGGTTTGCCGGCCGCGCTGTTCACCGGCCAGGATTTATTGTCCTCCCTCCCGGAATATATGCTGGTGCTGCTGCCTACGAGGTCTTTGATATGATCGACTTTGAAATAGAGGAGTTTTTTACCGGCCAGTTTATTTTTTACAGGATTGATGTGCTCGGAAAAACCGAAGGTGATAGGCGGACGCGCGCCGGCTTCCGGATAGAACAGATCGAATGTTATGGTGAAGTTTTCCGGCAGTGGTTTATTGTTTTCAGGATAGGTGATGGTGTTGTGCGGAATTTTCAGCCATCTTTCCGGTTGCCCGTTGAGCGTGACCACTTCGCCGGATCCGTTGGTGTTCCAGTGTGCGGGAAAATCACCGATGTTGTCTGACAGCAGGTCATCGCTGAACAGTGCGGTCTCTCCCGGAACGAAGTCGTACCGGGAGTCTATTTTTGCCTGCGTTGTTACAGCGGGGGCTTGCCTGCCGGCGGCAGGCTTCTCTTTTTTGGCAGCATCGTCAATTCCCTTTTCTGCTTTGTCAAGCCCTTTATCTATTGTTCTGTCAATTTTCCGGTCTACCCGGTTCCTGACCTTTCTTTCGATCTTGTCCAGTATCTGGGCCTGGCATTCGTTGATCGTAAGCAGGGTGGCAGCCAGCATGGTCAGCAGGGGGAGGAGTTTCATATGCACACGGTTTAATGGATCGTAATAGCGTTTTCATCATATAGATCGAAAGCGGCTTTTACGGCCTCATAGTCTTTCAGGTCAACGGGAGGGCCTGCCTTCCGGGAAATGGTATTCATCTCGTCTGCCGGGATGAGGATCACCCTGAGCTTGTTGGCGTTCGGCGGGTTGGTGCCGGCCGGAAGGTCGCTTCCATCTTCGTTATAGGCCACGATCCTGATATAGGTTGGCGCCACTCTTGTGCCGATGAAGTAATAATTCACAGCAGGATTAGCAAGAAAGATATGCCCCGGGATCTGGTGCCAGGTATCGGTGGTGAGCGTTCCGCGGATGACGATGTACATCAATATGACGCCGTTTTCTTTGATGTCCGCCGGAATGGGCAGGATGGTATTCCCGATATCGAGCAGGTGCGAGGTGTTCCAGGCAAGCTCGGAAGGTCTGGTGACCATATAGGATATGACCCGCGCGATGCGCAGCGGAACACCTGTGCCCCAGCTGCTTGCCGTTTTAGGGCCATACATCACGGCGGCAGCCCGGTCAAAATAAAAATCACCGGCAACGCCGGTTGCGGCGCTGGGTGCGCCGGTGCCGCTGTGTATGCGTGAACCATTGGCGCCGTTAGTGCCAGCGGCGCCTGCGGGGCCTCTCAGCGCAACGGGCGTCCCCCAGCCAGTGGCAGTTTTGGGACCGTATAGCTGGGCCGCAGTTTTATCCACGAAATAGTCCCCGTTCACACCGATAGTCGTGGCGGGAACACCGGTGCCGCTGTGTATCTGTGATCCGGGCACACCGGCCGGACCGGCAATGCCTTGTACACCCTGAGGCCCGGTGGGGCCCGGTTCGCCTTGTGCGCCGGTAGCGCCGTCCTTACTGCATCGTACGGCGGCAAAGGAGAGGAATAATAGTAAAAACAGGTAGTGCTTCATTTTTTTGCAGCTTGATAGTGTATTCATCATGCAAGCTTAGCACTTCCGTTTGACGTGAAATTGTAAAAAAGAAGCAAATTTCAAATGCGGTCATTGAGCAATATTGGTCAGCAATTCATCCCCGGCAGAATAGGCGGAGGGTATTTTACCATAGAACAGCTTGAATTCCCTGATGAAATGCGCCTGGTCATAGTACCCGAACTGATGTGCGATCTCCGTCCAGTGGCGCCTGGTCGCTTGCTGCTTTATATGGAGCAGCAGGCTGTTGAAACGGGCAATGCGCTGAAATTGCTTCGGCCCCATTCCGATGATTTCCTTCAACTGGCGTACCAGCGTACTTTTAGATACACCTTCATCTTTACATATTTTTTTTATGAGCCGCGGCTCCTGGCTTTGTCTCTGGATCTTTTTACGGATATCGTCAAATTGCCGGACGATGGCCGTATCTTTTTGCCGGCAAAGACATTGCAAAAGGAATTGCTCCACGATAGACCGGGTCGTTTCCAATGTCGGGCTGTCTTCCAGTTGATGTTGGAAGGCAATTGCCTTCCTGCCCAGTATATCAGACAGGTCGAATGTTTCATTCAGGCAGCTGTGCTGGCCAATGCCGAGCAACTGGTATGCGCCGCAAGGTTTGAATACGACAAAGAAAACCTGGTACTGGTCATCAATACCCACATTCCAGAACTGTGTAGCCTGACCGGCAAAAGAAACGGATGAAAACTTGCGTACCGGCTTGTCCCCGGGCTTTAAGCAGACGTTCCTGCCGTGCATCACGATTGACAGGCTCGTGCAACCAGGCGGTACCATGCCGAAAGCTGACCATTGGCCGGGCACACCCACCGACATGAATGCATACTGGTGAATATAAGGCTGTAAAGCCGGATGCGGTAATAGCAATATGGGATGCATAATTGAATTGATGGGGTCGAACGATTAAAAGACAGTGACTGATCATTATAAAAGTACAACAAATTCCTTGCGAAACGATGGGGATGTGATCGCCGCCCGGCAAAGGAAGTAAGTATTCCGGGCCGGTGTGCTGTGCCGCAAAGGTGCCGCAGCCGGGAAGTACTTAAATATGGGCATTTCCGGTTTTTTACTATTTTTAGGGCAGAATCAACCAAACTACTGCCGGGGAGACAGGCTTTACCAGGAATGTACCGAAACTCAGATAATGAAAGCGGACTGCTGCAGCGGATTTCCGAAGGCGATGAACAGGCCTTTGCAGCATTATACAAGATATATGTCCCTCGCCTTGTCCCCGTTATCCGCCGCACGGTACAATCAGAAATAATGGTCAATGAAGTGATACAGGAAACATTTGTCAGGCTGTGGATCGGAAGGGACAAGCTTGGTGGTGTCAGGGATGCCGGGGCCTGGATATACCGGATCGCGGCGAATGTATCGTACAATTATCTGAAACGAAGGCTTGTGGAACAAAAAGCGCTGAAAGTGGCCGGTACAAGCCGTACAGAAGAGCATGAAGATATTTCAGCCGGTATCTACCTCCGGGAATTGCTCGGCTCCGTCAGGGAAGCGGTTCAGCACATGTCCCCACAACGGCAGAAAATTTACCGCCTTAGCCGGGAACAGGGCCTGACCGTTCCTGAAATTGCGGCTGAACTTGGCCTTTCAACAAACACCGTACGTAATACCCTGAGCAGCGCTCTTGATTTTTTACGTGACTATCTGCAGAAAAAAGGTCATTCTCTCCTGCTGATCTCAATCGTACTCAGCCATTTTCTTGATGATTGCATAACATCCTGCAGGCAACTGGCCGGCTGAATTTTTTTTTACCGGCATTGGTACAAAACGGTTTTTCAATTTACTTATAGGTTAGATGGTGGCACGAACATGTTGTTCGGGTGCCCGTAATTCCCCTGACATGGAAAAGGAAACACTGATCAACTTGATGAATAAGCACTTCTCCCGGGAAATGACGGAAGAAGAAAGCAGAATGCTGACGGCATTTGTTGAAGATGAACGCAACAGGCCGGAGGTGACTGCAGTGCTGGAAGCATGGCTGGCGGGTGAGCAGGAGGAAGAAGTATTTGACAGCGAACGGTATATGCCGTTGCTGCACGAGATATTGCGTGCGGACAAATCATCTGCCCTGCCTGAGCGCGTTCCGGTCAGGCTATGGTTTACACGTTACCGGGCCGCTGCCGCGGCGATATTGTTCTTGTTATGTGCCGGGGGATATTTAATGGTCCGCGAGGCCCTCAGGCCGGATGTTGCGACCGTTTTACCGGACACCGGTATTCCTCCCGGCCGGGACAAAGCCATGCTGACGCTTGGTGATGGTGCTGTTGTATCGCTGGACAGCGGCGCAGCCCGGGTTATTCAGCAGGGGGCGACCATGGTCACGCAACAGGGCGGGCAATTGCGCTATAACGTAACCGGTGGTAATGGCCCGGTAAGTCTCAATACCTTAACCACTCCCAGAGGAGGCCAGTTCAGGGTAGTGTTGCCGGACGGCACAGCGGTCTGGCTGAATGCCGCCAGTTCATTAAGATACCCTACCGCGTTTGAAGGAAAATACCGCAGGGTTTCGGTTACCGGAGAGGCCTATTTTGAGGTAGCGGCCAATGCGGACATGCCTTTCCTGGTTACCGTTGCTGACCGGATGGAGGTGTCCGTCCTGGGTACACATTTCAATATAAATGCCTATCCTGACGAAAGCGGTATCCACACTACCCTGCTGGAAGGAAGTGTGCGTGTCAGCGAACGCTCTGCCAAAAGCGCCGTACTGCTGAAGCCGGGGCAACAGGCACAACTCCGGTTACCGGCAACCGGTGAACCTGCCGGCATCATGATAACGGATGATGTCAACACCGCGCAGATCGTAGCCTGGAAAAACGGCGCCTTTGACTTTGACGGCAAGAAACTGGAGGAAGTCATGCGGCAATTATCCCGGTGGTATGATGTAGATGTGATCTATGAAGGAACGGTCCCGGACAAGCAGTTCTGGGGCCGGATGGGAAGAGATCTTACGTTGTCCCAATGCCTTGCCATTCTGGAAAAGATGGAAGTCCGTTTCCGGCTGGAGAACGGGCGCCGGCTGGTTGTACTGCCATAAAAGAACCGCTACGGTTCGGACCCGTAGCGGCAGACAGTTTGATATATGCTGAAAAAGTCCTGTGGGGGACATTCTTTATCAACCAAACCATTGCAAAAGTATGCAAAAAACTCTTTTTCGTGCAAGCCCGCCTGACGGGTGTTGCCTTTACCGGGTTGTCGGACCCCTTGTTGTAAAGGCGGTCATTTTTCTTTTCTTTTGTTTCACACAGTTGACAGCCCGTGCACAGACCGGGCAGATCACCTGGACCGGTGAGAAAGTAAAACTGGCACAGGTCTTCCGGATGATCGAGAAGCAAACCGGCTTTTTTGTGATCTGTGATGCTGCGTTGCTGAAGCGGGCAAAGCCGGTAAGTATCAAGGCCGACCATCTGCCCCTGAAAACATTTATGCAGCAAGTGCTGGAAGGGCAGCACCTTGAATACGCGATCGAGAACAACACGATCGTTATTTCGCGGAAGCCGCCGATGCAACCGGCTTCTACCCCGCGGCCCGTCCAGCCTTTTGATCCGCCTTCCGCTGTTGCGGGGCAGGTGACGGACGAAGAAGGTCAGCCGCTTGCAGGCGCGTCTATCCTCAACAAAAGATCCGGGAAAGCGGCCGCAAGTGATCAGCAGGGACGATTCACGCTGGATGCCGGAGAGGGAGACGAGATACTGATCTCTTATCTCGGCTTTAAATCGCGGCAACAGAAAATAACCCTTCCCGCACAACCCTTGTCTATAGCACTGGATCATGATGTGTCCGTGCTCCCTGATGTACAGGTAACGGTGTCAACCGGTTATCAGAATATCCCGCGGGAGCGGGCTACAGGCTCTTTTGCCGTTGTTTCGGCAGACAGGTTCCGGGACAAGCTGCGCCCTGATCTCAAGGCTGCGCTGGAAGGACAGGTAGCCGGTATGGTGCTGACCAAGGAAGGGGATATGGAAATTCGCGGCGTGTCCACCTTTCAGGCGGAAACAGCCCCGCTGATCGTGGTGGATGGTTATCCCATCTCCGGCGGGCTGGAGACCATCAATATCGACAATATTGAAACGATCACTGTCTTAAAGGATGCGGTAGCCGCGTCTATTTACGGTGCAAGATCTTCCAATGGCGTGATCGTGATCACAACAAAAAAAGGCCGTTTGGGAGCATTGCAGGTGGAATACAGAGGTTCCGCCGGGATAACGCTCAAACCGCTCCTGTCCAGGCTCAACCGGTCCACCGCCGCCGATTATGTGGATGCGGAGATGGCCCTGTTCAACGAGAACCCCAACCGGATGATCAATACCTATAACAACTACGGTTATCTTTCCCGTGTCAATTACCTGATGGTCGCCAAAGCCCGCGGGCTGATGAGTGAGGCAGCCGTGGATGAGGAAATTGCCAGGTTAAGGACAAATGACGGATTAGGCCAGCTGGAAAAATATCTTTTCCGTCATCAGCAAACGCATCAGCATAATATCTCGCTTTCCGGCGGCAGTGAAAAGAACCTGATGCATACCGCCGTAAAATATATCGGGAACAGGGGCAATATGCTGTACGCCGGGGATGAAAGGCTCATTATCGATTTCAACAATGAATGGAGGGCGGCAGATAATATCACCGTAAAAGTATTCTCCAATGTAAACTACAACACATCCAGGGCGCCGGCGAGAACCACGCAGGAGCTGCTGAACTACCTGTCCAATTCCTTGCTGCATCCCTATGACCTGGTGGTGGACCCGGAAACAGGGAATTACCAGGAAATATATGCCACCAATCCCAACAAGATCGACCGTTATGCCCAACTCCCGGGTATGAAAACGATGGAATACAACCCGCTGGCGGATCTTGGTCTGGAGCGCACCAGTGTGGAAAATCTGCAGCTTCGCCTGGGCGGCAGCATCAATGTACGCATTGCCAAAGGGTTGAGCATGGATGCCGGCGGCGTATGGACAAGAGGCAGCGCCCTCAACCGTACCCTGGTCAGCAAAGACGCATACAGGATGCGCCTGTTCTATAATGACGGCACTTCGCGTACTACCGCGGGCAAACACTATATTCCGGATGGCGATATGGTGAATGAATCGAGGAGCGTGAATCAGGCCTATACGCTGCGTGCGCAGCTAAATTACAGCGGAAAGTTCAAC
This sequence comes from Chitinophaga sp. XS-30, assembly GCF_008086345.1. Taxonomy (NCBI): domain Bacteria; kingdom Pseudomonadati; phylum Bacteroidota; class Chitinophagia; order Chitinophagales; family Chitinophagaceae; genus Chitinophaga; species Chitinophaga sp. XS-30. The sequence goes on from NZ_CP043006.1 coordinate 3,018,149, forward strand.
AAGCACGACATCATTGCCATTGCCGGCGGAGAGCTTATCAGGGATGTACTGAACAATAATACTTATCCTACCCGTTTCGGATATAATGACCAGGCAGGCACCTCTGCCGTTTTTAATTATGCTGATTACAATGCGGGAATGTACAATCCGGATATGCTGGGCACTAACCGTCCCCCGGTGCTGAATGGCGGTTACCAGTACCGTGACAACCGTTTTGCCTCCTGGTATGCCAATGCTTCCTATGAGTATGACCGGCGTTTCCTGTTCAGCGGGAGCATCCGGCTGGACCAGACGAATTTCTTCGGTACAGATCCCAGGTACCGGTACCGGCCCTTATGGTCCGCCGGCGGAACCTACAAGATGTCCAATGAAAAGTACTTTGACATCAGCTGGATAAACAGGCTGCACTTCAGAGGTTCCTACGGCATCAACGGAAATATTTCGCTGGACAATGGCCCGTTCCTGATCCTTTATGCCGGTACATATTCCAACATGACAGGGGATATCGCCTATGGGATCGTTTCACCACCCAACCGTTCGCTGCGTTGGGAAAAAACCAATACCATCAATGCCGGTACGGATATTTCGGTACTGAATTCCCGCCTGAACCTCTCGTTCGACTATTACCGGAGACGCAGTACAGATCTGTTATCTCCCGCTACTGTAGATCCTACTATCGGGTTTCCTTTTCTGACCAAGAACCTGGGGAAGATAGATAACAACGGGATAGAGCTGTCCCTCGAAGGCAATGTGCTGAAGGCCGGTGCATTTACCTGGAATATGCATGCAACGTTCAGCAGGAATTACAATAAGGTAATAGCGTACGATAATGAATACCTGTATGCCAGCTCGCTGACCGGCCCTGTGAACATTGCCGGTTATTCGTCTGATGCGCTGTTCAGTTACCGCTTTGCGCAGCTGGACAATAACGGCAATACGAAATACTACGATCATGAGAACAAGGTGACCGGCGGAGAGAACCTGATGATAGAAGATGTCGTGTACAGCGGCACGCTTCGCCCCAAGAATATTTATGCGGTCACCAATACCTTCCGGTACAACAATTTCGAACTGTCTTTCATGGTGATTGCCAAAACGGGAAATGTGCTGCGGAAAGACGCTTTCACCGGCGGCAATTACCAGAACAAACATGTGGCTGACCGCTGGCGGATGCCGGGAGATGAAGCCAATACGATATATCCCCGGCTGGCGGGATTCTCCAGCGATGCGTTCTATTTTCCGTTTGCCGACATTTTTGTGGAAAGCGCCAATTATCTCAAGCTGAGAGATGCCGCATTGTCCTGGTCGTTTGACCGCAGTTTCCTGCGGAATATCGGCCTCCGGCAGGCCAGGCTTACGCTGCAGGGAAGAAATCTCCTGTTGCTGGCGGCTAACAGCGACAAGAGAGATCCCGAAACATCGCAGGTGAACACCACACCGGGATTAGGCGGAACGATCGAACAGGGTTTCAGCTCATTGCCATTGCGTCCGGAAGTCTATCTCGGCCTTACGGTGAATTTCTAAATTATAAACTCATTTTATGATACGCTTCCTGACAAGTATTGGTGTTTGCCTGCTCCTCTTCGGATCATGTAAGGAGTACCTGGATGTAACACCGAAAGGCAGGCTTATTCCAACACAGGTTTCTGAATTTGACAGGCTGCTGGATAATGAAGAGATCGTGATGTCCTTTTTCCTGGATAATAACCTGGGATGCATGCTTGCCTATATGACGGATAACATTGCACTGTCCGAAGGCCTGGCCAATATCCATTACAAAGCCTTCAATCATCCGAATATCGATCGTTACTACGGCCATATTTACCGCGCTCCTTATAAAAATCCCAATGTCAAGGATGAGTTCTGGGACGGCGGAATTTACGGCACGGTAAAATATTTCAACAATGTTATTGATGGTGTGACGGCACTGAAGAATGCACAAAACGAGGCAGAGGCCAACAAAGTGCTGGCCCAGGCATATGCCGGCAGGGCCTGGGTGTACCTGCACGCAGCACTGGCCTACGGTCCGGTGTACCAGCCCGGAGCCTCCAATGATACCCGTACGGTCCCCTACGTTACCAGTGCGGACATCAGTACGCCGGTACCGGATCTTTCAACACAACAGGAGATGTTCAGGAGGATTGGGGAGGACTTGCATGCTGCCCTGCCATACGCCCCCGCCACCACCAATTACCCTTCCCGGCCTAACAAAACAGCCACGCTGGCCATGCTGGCTTACTACCACCTGTTCACGCAGGAATACGACAGCACCGTGTATTATGCCAACCTGGCCTGGACCGCGGCCACGGCTGCCGGAGGCCCCGCCCAGGTGTTATACGATTTTAATGCCTTGTCCTTTTCCGACCCCGGCAACCCGCTCTTCAGCAGTATTGTTAGTCCGGATAATAAAGCGCATTTACCCACGAGCCGCGAAATGCTGTTCTTCCGTTTTACGGACAACGGCGCCGGCAGCATGGATGATTCCTATCCTTCAGAGGAATTCGTCGCCCTGTTCGATCAGGATGATGATCTGCGGTTCCGGTATTTCCTGCAGGCCGCGCCCGGTTTTCAGACCGTTTTTGGCGGTACGCCTTATGATGACGGGGAGCGGATCCAGTATTACCGCGGCGCCTATACATTCGGCAATGCTCCACGGTTCCAGATGACGGCAGGGCTCAGTTACCCGGAAGTGCTGCTGATGCGCGCGGAAGGATATGCGAGAACCAACCGGCCGGATGAAGCGATCGCGGACCTGAACACTTTGCGCCGGTACCGTTTCAAAACAGGCACGCCGGAACTGACCGTTCCGGGAGACCAGGATGAGGTCATCCGCCTCGTACTGGAAGAAAGAAGACGGGAGCTGCCCCTCGGGCATGTGAAAAGGTTCATGGACCTGAAACGTTTATGCCTGGATCAGGGAAAGCCCTGGAGCAAAGCAATAATAACGCATACCGTGGGCACAACACATTTTGAAGCAACGGTAAACTCACCGGCATTCCGGCTGAATATTCCCAATACCATTCTGCAGTTCAATTCGGAATGGGGGATACCGCTGGATACACGACCATTCTAAAAAATCAAATAAAAACCAATAAGAATTATGAAAAAGAGTCTGGTAAAATTGTTCAGTAGAAGAGCCGGCCATTGGTTGTTCGCCTTTCTGATCATTAATGGTATGGCGGCCGGAACGGTTCATGCGCAAACACCCGCTGCCCGCCCGCCTTCAGCCACTGCGGCGCCCGCACCTGTAGCCGGAGACGAAGATATGCCTTCCCTGAAGGTAGGCGACCCCGCACCTCCGCTGACCGTGGAGAAGTGGATCAAGGGAAAACCCGTCAGCAAATTTGTACCCGGACATATCTATGTGATAGAATTCTGGGCAACCTGGTGCGGGCCCTGCCGCGCGGTAATGCCGCATTTGTCTGAAATGGCCGCCAGGTATAAGGACAAGGTCACGATCATCGGGTTCAACGTACTGGAGATAAGCGCCGGCAAGAACAAGAGCGGAGACTACGTCACCAAGGTGGCGAATTTTGTAAAGAACCTGGGCGACGGCATGGATTATACCGTTGCGGCGGATGTGAGGGAAGAAACCACTTATAAGGAATGGATGACAGCTGCCGGTATGGGAGGCATTCCCAGCTCCTTTATTGTGGACGGCAACGGAAAAATCGCCTGGTGGGGGCATCCGATGGTGCTGGAAGATGCCCTGGAACTGGTGATGGACGGCCAGATGACGCCCACCAAGAGAATGAGCTTGTGGCAGGAATTCAAAGCCAAAAATGAAAAACGCATGGCGCTGGCAGAACAGATGCAGCAGCTGAAGAAAGCGGGAGACAATGCAAAAGCCCTGCAGCTGGCAGATCAGCTGATCGCGGAAACCATCATGGGAAAATCGCCTTTCGTTATCGCGAAATATGAACTGCTGAAAAGCACAGACCCTGCTAAAGCAAAAGCATACGGGAATGAGATATTGAAAACATTTGCCAATGACCCGCTGACCCTGCAGGATGTTGCCAGAACCATTATCAACAATGAAGATGCGGCAGACAAAGCCCTTGCATTAGGAATAATGGAGCAGGCCATTCAGCGTTGCGCCCCTGACGATCCGTTTGCCTACAGTACGCTGGCGGGTATATATTTCAAAAACGGTGATCATAAAAAAGCGGTGAGCACACAGCAGTATGTCGTGAAACTGCTGGAAGATACTTCGCTCGTAGAGCAGCGACAGGAAATAAAAGATAAAGCCAGGGAAGATCTGGCCAAATATAAAGCCGGGAAATGATCCCCTCGTATCACGTCATCTGAAACCGCCATTATAATCCATTACAGGGAGCCTTCTTTCAGGGAGGCTCCTTTTTTGATATTTTTCTCCCCACTCTCCCGAATAACATTTTATTTATTATTTTAAAGTTATCTTATGCCCGGCTGAAAGGGAATTTATCATCGCTTTTTTACTTTTATCGCGTTTTTAACTTTTTAAACTATAGTTTAAAATGCACAAGATTTCTGAATTAAAGGGAAATAATGAAGCTGTTTTCAGGGACATCTTCAATGAGTATCAATATCCTTTATATAAGTTTTTATATCAAAAGATTGATTCGGAGTTCTATGCGAAAGAAGTTGTGCAGCTGACTTTCATCAAACTCTGGAAGTACAGGCAGCACCTGGACCCTGACCTGGATGTCTCTATCCAGTTGTTCAGGATCGCCAGAACCACCCTGATCGATGAGATCAGGAAACTGCAAACCCGGCAGCGGCATTACCAGGCTTTTCAGCCGGTGGGAAATACGGCTGACGACACCATGCACCTGGTATCCTACAAAGAAACAAAGGCCCGTCTCTTCAGATTGATCAATATGCTGCCGCCAAAGCGCAGAGAGGTTTTCAAGCTGAGCCGTATCCACTGCCATACCAATAACGAGATCGCCAGTATGCTGTCTATTTCCCCCAAAACAGTGGAGAATCACCTGACGCATGCCTTGCGTTTTATCAAGCCATTTTTTACCTTGCTGATAATATTTTCCTGATCTTGCGGGATTGCAAGCAGCGAAATTATTAGTTTTGTTTCCGCTGATCAACTTGAATGAAAGATAACAACAGAAATAATGACGATGCACAAAAGGAAAAGAAGATAGCCGATCTGGCAAAGTATCTTGAGGAGAACTCATTGACCATTGATGAATATCTTTCAGAAGAGGAGTGGAGCAAATTCCTCGAAAGCTCCGGCCCCGCAAAGGAAGGGGCGGTACCCGATGAAACCTACGGCCCCGTCTACAATGCCACCCTTCGCAAAAGCAAAATCAAACGTAATATCTATACCGGCGCAAAACTGGCGGCCGTCCTTGTCATATGCGTGAGCGCCTGGTTCCTGCTGGATGTGAACAGTTATTTTTCAAGATCCCCGGCAGTATTGCAGACGGCTTTTACCCATAAGAACATTACCGACGGAACGGAAAAGATCACCCTGCCCGATGGCTCGGGCATCCTGCTGCATCCAGGCAGCGAGATCAGCTATCGTGCGGGTTTCAATAAGGAGCGCCGGGACCTGGACCTGACGGGCAGCGCCATTTTCGATGTGGCCAGGAACGATCGCAGCCCCTTTACCGTGTACTGCCGTACCATTGCCACCACCGCCATCGGCACGAGATTCCAGGTGAACGGCTGGGGAGAGCATCCCTATGTGCATTTGTATGAGGGAAAAGTGATCGTTAAAGGGACCGGGGACAGTACTGTCAGCCGCTATCTCGCACCCGGGCAAGCCATTGCCTATGTGGAAAAGGAAAATACTTTTATGTCCATGAACGGGCCGGTAGAGCCGGTACGCGGAATGAAGGCAGCCAGCGTTGGCAAAACAAAAGCAAGCACACCGCAGCCCGCAGCCGCTACGCCGGTTGAGATCAAGGATGAGACCACCGGGGGACGGTCGTACCTGAACTTCCAGAATAAAAAGCTCAGCACTATTTTCGATTACCTGGCGGTGCGTTACAACGTAGAGATCCGCTATCCCACGGATATCGCCCTCTCCACCAATATGCTGCTTTCCGTGGATGCCGGCCAGCCGATCGACAAGATACTGGAGAATATTTGCCGCGTGAATGGATTGAAAGCCAACAAGTTGGATGACCGCACCTATCTGATCACAAAATAAGTTACGGCAGCATTAGGGGATCGTTGAACCCACATACGTATTGCGGATGAGATTTCATTTCCAAAGTCAATCCGCAGATATGCAGAAATTTTTACCGCTACGCAAGAAGTATCTCTTATTATCCCTTTTGCTGTTGATGGCAGGCGCCGGCTTTGCCCAGGAGAAAACAGCAACGATACAAGGTGTTGTATCGGATGAATCCGGGAAACCGCTTCCCTTTGTCTCCATTTCATCAAAGAACTCCGTTACGAAGAAATTGTACCGTGCGATCTCCGATACGCTGGGCAGGTTCAGCTTTGCGAATATGCCGGTGGAAGGAACATACAGCTTCGATTTCTCTTCCGCGGGTTATCAGAAACGTTCCATCACCGGGTATGTGATACAGGTGGGCGTACCGAACAGCGTATATGTGAGCATGACCATTGATGAAGCCAAGCTGAATGAAGTGGTGGTGGTAGGTTACGGTACACAAAAGAAAGTGAACCTTACGGGAGCTGTGAACCAGATCAGCGGCGATGATCTGCGGGACCGGCCGGTGACCAATATCAGCTCCATGCTGCAGGGCGCCATGCCCAACCTGAATATCAGAGTGGCGAGCGGAACGCCGGGAGAGATGGGCGACCTGAATATCCGCGGCGTGACTTCCATCAGCGGGAATACAGCGCAAACAGGCGCTCCGCTGGTGTTGATCGATGGTATTCCCGGTACGCTGGACCGGTTGAACCCGGAAGAAGTACAATCCATCTCCGTATTGAAAGATGCTGCTTCGGCTGCCGTGTACGGGGCCAGGGGCGCCTTTGGCGTGGTGCTGGTGACCACCAAAAGCGGTAGCTCAGGCAGAACGGTGGTAAGGTATAACAACTCTTTTGGCTTTGCCACACCCACCGTCAGCACCGATTTTATGACCACCGCCTATGACTGGATGAAACTGAATGACGCCGCACTGGCACATATCGGCGGCTATTCCGGTTATACCGAAAGAGATTATGAAGAACTGCTGGCCCGCAGAAACGATAAAACAGAAGATCCCTCCCGCCCCTGGGTCACCATCCAGAACAGGAATGGTCGCGACCAATACGTGTACTACGGCAACTACGACTGGTGGGATATCATGTTCACCAAATACCAGCCGACCCAGAACCACAACCTTTCCCTGAGCGGCGGTAACGACAAGGTGACCTTCATGATCAATGGAAACATGAAAACAATGGATGGCATCATGCGCATCCAGACAGATAAATACAGCTCCAAGACCCTGCGGTCCAAAGTTTCCGCCAAGCTTTACCCATGGCTGAAAGTGTCCAACAAACACCAACTTCTACCATTCCAGCTACGATTACTTCGGCCGCGAAGGCGGCGGCAGCGCGAACTTCACCCACATCAACGTGCATGCTTCACCCGCCTACGCCCCCATCAATCCGGATGGCACGCAGCTATATCACCGGTCTCAACAACTACGATATCGGGGACGGCATTTTTGCCATGCTGATAGACGGCAATACGAGGGGACGTAACCGCAAGTACGAGCTCACCACGATCAATGAGGTGAATATCACGCCGTTCAAAGATTTTAATATCACCGGCAATTACAGCTTCAATATGTACACGGACCCCAGCTATTACCGCCAGGTGCCGGGTAAATATTCGCTGTACCCGGGCGTGATCGAAACTACTCCGAAGTATAATGTGGACAAGCTGACGGAATCCCAGCAATTCAACCAGGTGCATGTGATGAACCTGTATGCGGATTATTTCAAGAGCTTTAACAAGACGCATAATTTCAAGGTGCTGGTGGGCTACAACCAGGAGCTGAATGTGCCAAAGAAGATCACCGCCGCCCGGATGGATATCTCCTCCGAAAGCCTGAACGATCTGAACCTCGGTACCGGCGAACAGACGGTATTCGGCGGTTCCAGCGAATATTCGCTGATCGGTATCTTCTATCGCCTTAACTATGACTATAAAGGCAAATACCTCCTGGAGACCAATGGCCGCTATGACGGCAGCTCCCGTTTCCCGAAGCATGACCGCTGGGGCTTTTTCCCTTCCGTGTCCGCAGGCTGGCGTGTAAGTGAGGAGGATTTTTTCCATCCCCTTAAAAATATTGTCAGCGACCTCAAACTGAGAGGCTCTGTAGGTTCGCTGGGCAACCAGGCGGTAAGCAGCGCCTATCCCTATATTTCCACGCTTGCCCCCGGCACCATGGCTTATATGCTGGATGGAGAACGCGCCAAATATTATGCTGTGCCGGCGCCGGTTTCTGCGGACCTGACCTGGGAGCAGGTGACTTCCTACAACGTGGGTGTTGATGTGAGCTTCCTCAAGAACCGCCTGAACGTCAGTTATGACCAGTATGTACGGAATACTACCGGCATGTTGAGCGGTGGTGTGCAGCTGCCCAGTGTTTTCGGTGCAACAGAACCGCTGGTGAATGTAGCCGATCTGCAAACAAAGGGTTTTGAGTTTACTGCCAACTGGCGGGATCAGTTCATGGTGGCAGGAAAACCCTTTCGCTATAACGCCGGCGTCACGCTGAGCGACAATCACACCGTGATCACGAAGATCATCAATTCTACGAGACTGACCAACAGTCTGTATGAAGGTAAACAGGTGGGTGAGATATGGGGATACGTTACAGACGGGTTCTTCAGGACCGATGCGGAAGCAAAGACCTATCCGGTGGATCAGACTTGGCTGAACCGGGTAAGGCAGGATAATAACATTCCCATCCGCGCAGGCGACCTTCGCTGGCTGGACCTGAACGGGGATGGCAAGATCAGTGCGGGCGCCAATACCGTGGATGATCCGGGCGATCAGCGGGTAGTAGGCAACTCCACTCCGCGGTATATGTATGCCTTCAATCTCGGCGCCAACTGGAACAATTTCGATCTCTCCATATTCTTTCAGGGCCTCGGCAAAATGAACTGGTATCCCGGTAATAACGCAGACCGTTTCTGGGGGCCTTATTCAAGACCTTATTTCTCTTTCATACCGGCCGATTTTGAAAAGGATGTTTATTCCGAAACAAATAAAGATGCCTACTTCCCGAACCTCCTGGCTTATGTGGCGCTGAACGCCAACAACGAGCTGAGAGCGACGAATAACAGGTATATGCAGGACCTGGCTTACCTGCGGCTGAAGAACCTTACGCTGGGTTATACTTTACCGCATAACCTGCTGAGCCGTTTCAAAGTGCAGCGCTTCAGGGTGTTCGTCAGCGGGGAGAACCTGGTGACGTGGACGAAGCTGAGAAGCAAGTACATCGATCCGGAGCAGGCGATGTCGCAAGCCCACGGACGGGTATATCCGTTCAGCAAAAATTATGCGTTCGGCTTCGATGTTTCCTTCTAAACCTGATTTAAAAAGACAACCGCCACCAGATGAAGCCGGCATCCATGGCTCCATCCGGCCCATAAAAAAATAAACGGATGAAAAATATTAACAGCAAATTGCTCCTGCTCATCTCCGCCTTGTGCTTCTCTGCATGCAGCAAGGACTTCCTGGAAAGGTATCCTACGGCCTCCGTTTCGCCGCCTACCTTTTTCCAGACCGAGAATGATTTCAAGACCTACACCAATCTCTTTTATTCTTACCTCCCCGACGGGGCGGATATCTACGGCGAATCTTCCGATAATATCGTGAAATCGTCCGTTGGCCGGGAGATCAGCGGCACCCGCCTGATTCCCACCACGGATGCCAAATGGGGATGGGCCCCGCTGCGCAGCATCAACTTTATGCTCACCAGCGAAAATGTAAAGAATTACAAGGATGTGGCCATACGCGACAAGTACGCGGGCCTCGCCAGGTTCTTCAGGGCCTGGTTCTATTTCGAAAAGGTGCGCTATTTCGGCGATGTGCCCTGGTACAATGTGGTCATAGAGACCACTGATGCGGAAAACCTGTTCAAGCCACGCGATCCCCGCACGCTCATCGTGGATTCCATACTGGCCGATATCGATTTCGCTATCGATCACCTGGATGCAACGAAAAGTGTGGAACGGGTAACGAAATGGACCGCGCTTGCGCTGAAGTCGAGAATATGCCTGTATGAAGGCACCTGGCGCAAGTATCATACGGAATTCAATCTGCCGGATGCGGACAGGCTGCTGAATGAATGTGTGGAAGCCTCGCAGATATTGATGGAAGAAGGGCCGTACACCGTGTACAATAAAACTACAGGGCCAAGTGGCAAACCTTACCAGGACCTGTTCGCGACATTAACGCTGGACCCGGTGGCAGACGAGATCATTCTCGGCCGCCGCTATTCCAATGAACTGTCATTGAAACACGGTCTCCAGTTTTACATCACTGCCAGAACACAGGGCAAGCCCGGTCTGGAGAAAAGGCTCGTCAACAGTTACCTGATGGCGGACGGTTCCCGGTTTACCGATATTCCCGGATATGCCACCATGCAATTCTTCGATGAAGTGCGGGACCGTGATCCGCGCCTGGCGCAGACCATCCGCACACCGGGCTATACGCGTATCGGGCAGACCACGGTTATTGCGCCGGACTTTGAGGCGACCATGACGGGGTATCAGCCCATCAAATGGATGAACGATCCTTCTTTCGACGGCAACGGGCAGTCCATCCAGGACCTGCTGTTGTTCAGGCTGGGAGAAGTGTTGCTGAACTACGCGGAAGCCAAAGCCGAGCTGGGCACCCTTAACCAGACGGATATCGACAAATCCATCAAGCTCCTGAGAGACCGCGTTGGCATGCCCAACCTGGATATAGCCGCCGCCAACGCAAACCCCGATCCTTACCAGGCAGCATTGTACCCGCGCGTGACCGGCGTCAACACAGGCGTTATCCTGGAGATCAGAAGAGAACGCCGCATCGAACTGGTGATGGAGAACGATCTCCGGTGGGAAGACCTCATGCGCTGGAAAGAAGGGCAGCTGCTCACAACACCCTTCCAGGGCATGTATTTTCCCGGCGCAGGGTTTTATGATCTGGACAGGAACGGTGCGATGGACGTGGAGATATATACCGGTGCGAAACCACCGGCCACCGGCCCGTACCAGATACCCGCCAGCGATCTTTCCGGCGGTACAAGCGGCAACATCGTCACTAACCGGAACATCGTTAAAACATTCGATGAATCAAAGGATTACCTCTGGCCGCTGCCGATAGAGGACCTTACACTGAATCCAAAACTGGACCAGAACCCGAACTGGAAGTAAACCTGAGAATATGGACTATATGATACGCAAGATATTTTTACCGTTGGCTTTGTGCGCAGGCATATTATCCTGCAACAAAGACCCTTACTTACCCAACACTGAACCCGTTTATCTTGAACTGGGGAATGGAGATGCTACTTACGGCGGAGATAATGATCAGGAGCAGCGGCTGGATGTGATCCGGTACATGACCTACAACATTCATGCTGCTGCGCCTCCCGCGCTGCCCGGGACCACCGATCTCGATGCCATTGCGGAAGTGATCAACCAGGCTAATGTGGACGTTGTTTTTCTGCAGGAAGTGGATAAGAACACCGGCCGGAACGGTTATTCCGGCGATCAGGCCGCTGAACTGGCGGCCATGACGCAGATGAATTTCAGCTTCTTTTCCGCTATACCCTACCAGCGCGGATTTTACGGCGTAGCTATTTTAAGCAAATATCCGCTGAAAGGGATAAAAAAATACTTCCTCCCGAAAGAAGACGAAGTGCATGAGCAAAGGGTGCTGGGTACGGCGATCGTAGACCTGCCCGGCGTGGATTCCATAGCGGTAGCCGTAACCCATCTGCAGCACAACAGTGCGGGCAGCAGGGTGGAGCAGATAACGGAAGTGGCGGCCATACTGGCTGGTACAAAGCAGCCGCTGCTCCTTGGCGGGGATATGAACGAAAAGCCGGAAACAGCGGCGTTCTTCTCGGTATTTGACGGCGCTTTTACCCGCACCTGTATGGGCGTGAACTGCCCCAATACTTTCAGCGCGCAAAACCCTGCGTCCATCATCGATTATCTGGCATTCCGGCCGGCAAGCGCGTTTACGATCAACAGCCACCTGGTGATCGCGGAGCATAGTGCTTCAGATCATTTGCCGGTATTGTCAGAACTGAAAATTAACCGATAATCATTATTTATGAAATTATATTCATTATTGGCTTTCCTGTCCCTCTCGTTACTGGCAACAATAACAGGATGCAAAAAAGCAGAAGACGATATGCAGGCGCCGGTTATTACGATAAGCGACGAGTTTGCAGACGTGGAGAACTTCAATGTAGGCGAAGAAGTGAGGGTCGCGGTGAACGTGAAATCAGCCATCGGTATAAAAAGGCTGGCCTATTACTTTATCAGCAAAACGGCCAACGGCACAAGCTCCGGCACGCCTGTGTACATCGATAAAACGGATTTCCCAATGGAGCTCAATGAGGAGATCGTATTTACCGTACAGGCAGACATGGTGGAACTGGTGATCATTTCCTTTGATAAAGCGCATAACAATTCCGAAATACATATCGCTCCGAAAAATGTGCGCAACATTCCCCAACTGGCGTTTAAAGACGGTATCCGGTATAGGGAAACGGTGTTTGAGAACAAAAGGCTCACTATTGAAGGCACTATCACCTCCGAGTTCGATATGACGGAAATAACCTGGCAGACGATCGTTAACGGCGTTACTTCAGACGAGCAAGCCATAGCGGTCACCGATCCGAAGGATATGCCCTTTGCCGTAAGCGTTGTGGTACCGAAGCATATGAGCGGCATCATCATCAAGGCAAAAAATACGTACAACGGAACGGCCGTCGATACTTTCAAGATCGGCAACGTGGCGGATGACGATGTAAGCATTACCCTGGAAGGCGGCAATACCAATATTCCCATTGCCTATGTGGGCGTGGATAATACCCTCTCCGGCAATATATCTTCCGGTTCTGAAGTATCCACCCTTACCTACGCCATCAAAACAAACGGCGTGTATGGCGCCGAAATACCGATGACGATCGGGGACCCGAAGGATGAATTTCCGTTCTCCATCGCCTTTGCTGCCACGCAGGGCATTGAAGCGGTGAGGATCACCGGGGAAAATGAAGGCAATAAAACCAGGGTGGCGGAGTATGCCGTAGCAAAGGTCTACAACAAGCTGGTGCATTTTACGGATATCCGCCTGACATCGGAGATCGGCCCCGGCAAGAACAACTGGTTCGCCGCTTACCAGGCCCCGCATGTATTCGACATCACCAATGCTGCTGCCAACCAGCTGATGGTAGACTTTGCCCTTGCGAAGTACAGCGCTACCAGCTTCCGCATCATGCCCGCCGCCATCTTTGATGCCGGCGCAGCTTACAGAACGGCGATGGCCCCGTACATGGTGGGCTTCACCAAAGCGCCTTATACACTGGTAACGGTGAACAGGAGAAGCATTACCCCGGAAGTTTTCAACTCCCTGGCATGGGATGGGGAATTGACGGAATTCCTGAACACGAAGATCATTGCCCCCACTTCCGCTGGCGGTGAAGGCTATAACATTGCCGCCACCAACCGTCGCTTCAACGGCGATCTGAAAGTGGGAGAGGGCTTTATTATCGGATGGGGCCAGTGGAGCCCCATCGAGAACAAAGCCTTTGCGCTCGTTTTCGTGAAGGAATATGCCCTCGTGAACGGCGAGGCTACGGCCACCCTGGAGATAAAGGTGCCGGCGGAAGACAACAGAACGAAATATAACCCGGTCTCTATTTTTGATTATCAGCCGTAAATGGTTTGAATAAAGGAGGCTGTCCCGTACTTTTGGGGCAGCCTCTTTGGTTTTACAATAGCAAATATGACAAGGAACATCGCATTTTTCATATCGGCCTTATGGCTGCTGGCCGCCTGCCGGAGCGCAAAACAGGGCGCATCCCGGAGCGAGCAGCTCTCTCTCGGCGTAATGACCTATAACATCCATCACGCTAACCCGCCCACCCGCGAAAAAGGGTTTATAGACCTGGATACGATTGCGCATACCATCCGCAAAACGGGCGCGGACCTCGTGGCCCTGCAGGAACTGGACAGCGTGACGACCCGTTCCGGCAAAGTATTCCAATTAAGGGCGCTGGCGGAAAAACTGGGTATGCATTACTATTATGGCAAGGCCATCCCTTATGAAGGTGGCGGTTACGGGGTAGGCATCCTGTCAAAATACCCGCTCAGCGAAACACGTACCATCATGCTCCCGAAAATTGAAGGCTTTAAAGGAGAGGACCGTGTGCTGGCGCTGGCGAAAGTAACCCTGCCGGGCGGGAAAACGGTGTATTTCGGCAGCACCCATCTGGATGTGTCGAAGGAAGAGAACAGGGTCTTGCAGGCTAAGGCCATTGCGGAGGTATCCGCGGCGCTGAAGGCCCCGGTGATCATCGGCGGCGATTTCAATTCCACCGATGACAAAACGCCGATGAAGGAGCTTGCCGGTTTCTTCCGGGATGCCAGCACGCTGAAGGCGCCGACCATACCGGTCATCCGCCCCAACCGCCGGATCGATTACATCCTGTATGCCCCGGCAGCGGATTTTGACGTGCAACAGGAAGAAGTGTTGACCGCGGATAATTACGGTTCAGACCATCTGGCTTTTTGGGTGAAGATGAAATATTAGCCGGCCATTTATACAAATGCTGCGCGAAAAATATAGCTGAATGGTTATATTTAGCGCCATGTATCCGCTTCGTGTTATTATCATTATCAGTTTATTGACCGCGGGAATGCGGGCTAATGCTCAGGCGCCCCGCCATTACGTTTGTTACCAGACGCGGGAAGCGATCAGCATAGACGGTCTTCCCACCGAGACTTCGTGGCAGCAGGCAGTGTGGACGGAAGATTTTTCCGATATCGAAGGAGATGCCCGGCCCGCGCCCTTACACCGCACCCGCGTGAAAATGTGCTGGGACGCACAACATCTTTACATCTTCGCGGAACTGACGGAACCGCATATATGGGCAACCCTGCGGCAGCATGATACCATCATTTTCCATGACAATGATTTCGAGGTGTTCATTGATCCGGACGGAGATACGCACCAGTATTTCGAGATAGAGATCAATGCGCTGAATACGGTGATGGACCTGTTCATGTCCAAACCCTACCGCAACGGCGGCCCTGCCATGCTCAACTGGGATACGAAAGGCCTCCGCACCGCTGTACATATCAACGGCACCCTGAACAATCCCGCCGATAAAGACCGGTCATGGACGGTGGAGATGGCTATCCCGTTCAAGGCGCTTGCGTTCTTCAATACCCGCATTACCCCGGAAGAAGGCGCTACCTGGCGGATCAATTTCTCGCGTGTGCAATGGCAAACGGATGTTGTGAACGGGCGCTACGTCAAACGCCCGAAAACCCCGGAATACAACTGGGTATGGTCACCGCAGGGCATCATCAACATGCATGCCCCTGAAAAATGGGGCTACCTGCAGTTCAGCGCCATCCCCGGAACGCCTTTCCGGGAGCCTGCTACCGCCGGGGCGCAGCAGGCATTGCGGGAGTTGTATCACCGTCAGCAACGCTACCGCCGGCAGCATGGGCATTACACCAGTGACCCCGCTGCGCTGGGCTGGCAGGATACGGCCTACCAGCCGGTGATAGAAGCTACTTCCACCCAATTCACCGCCACCATCCGGCAGGCGGGATTTGTAAATATTATCGATCACGAAGGCAAAATCATTTTTCGTCATGAATAAGCGTCACTTCATCAAATCGCTGGGGCTGGGCAGCCTGGCGCTCATGCAACCGGGACTGACAAGCAGGGCCGGTATCCTGCCCGTTACCGCCGCACCTGAAAAGGTACAGCACCGCGTGTGGATCAATCCGGACCATAAGGACACTGCCGCGGAGCTGAAGGTACGCTATCGCTCTTACCGGCAGGCCGGTATCGGTGTGATCTATTTTGAGGAAGACAGCCTGCTGCATTTCTCGGCAGCGAAGGAAGCGGGGATCGCTGCACACCGCTGGTTCTGGACGATGAACCGGGGGGATAAGGACCTGCTGGCCAACCACCCGGAATGGTATTCAGAGAACAGGAAAGGCGAATCCTGCGCCACCAACCCGCCGTATGTGAACTATTACCGTTTCCTTTGCCCGAATAAAGAAGCGGTGGTAGCACATCTCCGGGGGCAGGCGGAGCAGATATTGTCCAAAGACTATGTGGACGGCCTTCACCTGGATTATATCCGTTTTGTGGATGTAGTGCTGCCCGTGAACCTTTGGGCGCAGTACGGTATAGACCAGTCCCGCGAATTGCCCGAATATGATTTTTGTTATTGCAATGCCTGTCGTACAAAATACAAAGCCGCTTATGGAACAGACCCGATGGACATGGCGCATCCTGATCAAAGCCCCTCCTGGCGCAAATTCCGTTATGACAGTATCACGCATGTGGTCAGCAATATGGCCGAAGTGGCCCGCGCGCACCGCAAGCCCATTACCGCCGCCGTGTTCCCCACGCCCGAGATAGCGAAACGTATTGTGCGGCAGGACTGGGTCAACTGGCCGCTGGACGCCATTTGCCCGATGATCTATCACGGTTTTTACAAAGAGAGCGTCAAGTGGATCGGTGATGCCGTAGCGGAAGGCGTGCATGCCTTGCATGGTGCGTTCCCTTTATACGCCGGCCTGTTCCTGCCGGATTTCAAGGGAGATGCAGCGCAGATCCGCGAGGGCGTGCAGCTGGCCGTGGAAAACGGGGCCGCGGGGGTGTCCGTGTTCGGGTCGCTTACACCGGAGGTATTGAAGATATTGCAAGAGACCGCCGGTTGATAACACATCAGTCCGCACGCTCCAGCCTGATCACCAGCCCTTCATCCCCATCCAGGCTGATCATATCACTTATCTTGCTGCCTTCCGATTCCCGGGATGCGGAGAGTTCCACCGTTCCGCTGAATGTGAAATCCTGCGGCCGGAAATAACCGGGGCGGTGGGTGAGGTTCAGCACGATCAGGAATCCATCGCAGCCCTCCTGCTGACGGGTAAAAGCCAGGAGCTGGGTGTCTGCATAAACGGTCCTGTAGCTGCCTGTGGCAAGCGCAGGCTCTTTACGCCGCAGGCTGATCAGCCTGCGGTACAGGCGCAGCATGGAATGGCGGTCTTCCCGCTGTTCCAACACATTCATACGCGCATAGGCCTTGTCCAGCCGCAGCCATGGTTTATTTTCCGTAAACCCGGCATTCTTGCCGGTATCCCACTGCATGGGTGTGCGCGCAGGATCGCGGCTGAGGTTTTTATCCGGCATATTCAGCCCCTGCGGGTCCATGATCTCTTCAAAAGGAATGGCTACATCGCGCATCCCTATCTCGTCACCATAATAAATAGTTGGCGTACCCCGCAAGGTAAGCAGCAGCATGGCGGCAATGCGGGCCTGCCCAGCGCCAACGCGACTGGTGATCCGGGGCCTGTCGTGATTGCTGAGCACCCAGTTCGGCCAGCTCTGCGGCGGCAAAGCGCCTTCGTATTGATCGATGGTAGCGGCGATCTGCAGGGCGTCCCAGGGGAGGGACAGCAGCAGGAAGTTGAAGGGGAGATGTGCGCCTTTGTTATCGGCGCCATAATAGGCCATCAGTTCCCTGATCGGCAGATACACTTCCGCGATCAGTACCCGTGCATCTTCGTATTCTTCCAGCACGCTGCGCATCCGGCGGGTGATCTCCTGCACCTCCGGCTGATCTGTAGAATACACCGGCAGCAACTGGTCATAGTCCGGCATATGCTGCGCGAAGTCCGGATTAGGCGGATTGTTCCGCAACTGTTCATCTTTGAAGATGAACCACAATACATCCACCCTGAAGCCATTCACCCCCTTGTCCAGCCAGAACCGCATGACATCGAACATCGCTTCCTGTACGTCAGGATTCCGCCAGTTCAGGTCCGGCTGTTCTTTCAGGAAGGAGTGATAGTAGTATTGCTGTGTTGTCTCATCCCATTCCCAGGCGCTGCCGCCGAAAACGCTCAGCCAGTTGTTGGGCGGAGAACCATCGGGTTTCGGGTCTTTCCAGATATACCAGTCGCGTTTCGGATCTTTCCGCGAGGAGCGGGATGACAGGAACCAGGGATGCTGGTGGGAAGTATGGTTCGGTACCAGGTCCAGCAGCAGCTTCATACCCCGGGCATGCACGGCGGCCAGCAGCTCATCGAAATCCGACAGGTTGCCGAAAATGGGATGGATATTGGTATAATCGCTTACATCGTATCCAAAATCAGCCATGGGAGATGGGAAAATGGGCGATATCCAGATGGCGTCTATACCCAGCCAGTGGAGATGGTCCAGCCGCCGGATGATCCCTTTCAGGTCACCGATGCCGTCGTTGTTGCTGTCCTGATAAGACCGGGGGTAAATCTGGTAAATGACGCCCGTTTGCCACCATGGTTTTTGCTGCTCTTTCATATCCTGCTTTTTGATCAGAATAGTGCACAATATTTCTGCCAGAAATGGATATGCGCATACTTGTTCGGGCAATTACCGGATGCAGGCCGGAAATTGCACCGTTATTTTTGGTTCCTGTCTTCCATCTTCAGGATCAGATCGATGATCTGTTGTTTGGCTTGCTGCGACTCCGGGAAGTGCAGCAGTATCCAGCCGTGGATCATGTCTGCATACTCATAATAATCCAGGTCGGCTCCGATGGATTCGGCCATGGCTTTCAGTTTCCGGGTATCGGCGGACAATATTTCATGAGAGCCTGCAAAAACGGTGATGCTGCCCAGGTCTTTCAGCGGGCCGTTTATGGGGCTGAGCAAATAATGATCGGGGCTTGTTCCGCCTGCATACAGTTTGCCTGCCTGCCGCAGGCTTTCTCTTCCCAGAAACGGGTCTTTATTATCCAGGGCTTTTATGGCAGGGTTTTCCAGGGCAATGTCAAGCCAGGGGGATAGCAGAATGATGCGGCCCGGCATCGGCATATGATCGTTTTTCATTTTTTGCGCCAGGGCCAGCGCGAATCCCCCGCCTGCGGAATCACCCATCAGCACCAGCGAGGAGGGATCATGCACGGAGATCAGCTGTTTATACAGTGATTCCACCATGGCAAACGCCTCCCGGTAAGTATGCTGCGGGGCCAGCGGATAATCCGGCGCGGTAATTCCGGCGCCGGTGCCTTTGAGCAATCCCGACAGGAAATACCAGTGCGGCAGGGTAAAGGATTGCACATATGCGCCGCCATGCAGGTATAAAATATGCGTGCGGCTGCCGGTTGCGCGGGCCGGCTGGAGCGTGAACACATTCCTGGCATATAATTGATGTTTTTCAATACGGCCGAAGAGTGAGGCCGGGGGAACCGGGCAATCAAAGCGATCGAATCTCCCGGATCTCAGCTGTCGCTGGAGAAAGTTTTTTTTATCGATCAACCGTAAGAGAAAAGTGAATATCTTGCTTTGGTAACTTGCCAAAATAATTGATTGCTGTTAACGCCGGTGAAATCTGCATTACATCCCGAAGATAGTCATAAATGGCGTCAACATTGAGGGGATAACATATCACGGAACAAATCTTATTGTTGTTATGGAAGGTCAGGTACATCACAGCGATCGCTGGCTTCGCCTGGATAATGCGGCCAAAATATATCCCGCCATAAAAGGTGAGGAGCTGACCGCCGTTTTCCGGGTAGGCGTTGAGCTGAAGGACCGGATCAGGGCCAGGCCGTTTCAGCAGGCAGCACAGGCCATAGAGGACCGTTTCCCGTATTATAAAATGCAGTTGAAATCAGGTTTCTTCTGGTATTACCTGGAGGCGGAGAATCTGCCTGTTGCCATAGAGGCAGATCAAGGGATTCCCTGCCGGGCCTTCGGTAAAAATGAACTGATGTTCAGGGTGCTGGTGAGAGAGAACCGTATCAGTGTGGAATTTTCTCACATCCTTACAGATGGCACCGGCGCCTTTGCTTTCCTGAAAACACTGCTGGCTGTTTATTTTGACAAATGCGGCATACCGGTTCCCGCGGACCTGGAATATCTCCATCCCGGGGAACAGCCACATCCTGAAGAATCGGCAGATGCGTATAACCAGTATTTCAGGAAGATCGATGTAAAGCCGGTAAAGGTCCCTTTGGCATTTCACGTTCCCTTCCGGCTGAAAGGCACTCCCCGTTTTGAAGTGCTGAAAGCGGTGATGCCGGTGACGGATGTGATCAGGGCAGCCAAAGCATATAACGTGAGCCTCACGGAGTACCTGACGGCCGTTTATCTCTATGCTTTACAGGAGGTCTATCAGCAGCTTTCGGAATTCGGTAAACGCACCAGCCGCAAGATATTGAGAATTGAAGTGCCGGTGAACCTCCGGCGGATATTCCCTTCCCGCACCATGCGGAACTTTTCCCTGTATGTAATGCCGGGCATCGATCTGCGGTTAGGACATTTTACTTTTGAAGAGATCGTGAAAACGGTTTATCACCAGATGCAGCTGGAAACCGATAAAAAACTGATCAGCAAAATGATATCGCGTAATGTGGGTGGTGAGCGGAATGCGTTCCTGAGACGGGTGCCGCTGTTCTTCAAGTCCTTCATCATGTCCAGATTGTACACATCGGGAACAAAGCAATACAGCGGCGTGGTGACGAATCTGGGCAAGGTGAGTTTTGGAGAGGAGATCGATGCGCTGATCAACAGGTTCGTATTTGTTCCCCCGCCACCCAATAAAGTGCTGCGTGTCAGTTGCGGTGTGGTTGGGTTTGGAGATGAACTGGTGCTGGCTTTTGGCAATATCACGCGGTCGAGGGAGCTGGAGCGGGTTTTTCTGACGTACCTGGTGAAGAATGGCATACCTGTCAAGATCATTAAATAATCAGCTATGTATTGTAAAAACTGCGGTGTAGAGCTGGAAGAAGATATGCTGGTCTGCCCTTTATGCGGCAAACCGGTACATGACCAGGATGCGGAATCTGCGGTTGACGACAAGCCTGCAAGTTATCTGAAGGCTTCGTTGAACAGAACGCAACGCAGGTTCACCTGGGAGATCATTTCCATCATTTTAGGTTCCGGTATCGTTGCCGCCCTGATCGTCAATTTGATCATCAGTAAAAAGATCACCTGGTCGGAATACACCACGGCATCCGGACTGGTCATCTTTTGTTATGTGTCCATCTTCGCTTTCTGGACAAAGAACAAGCTGGCCGGGATAGCCAGCGCTTTTATACTGGCTTCCGGCGGCCTGTTGCTGCTGGATGTGATCACCGGGGGAGTGAGCTGGGCGGACCGGCTGGCGATCCCCCTGCTGCTGGGAGTGAATGTGATCGGGCTGATCTATATGAAGGTTGTTCAATCGGCGCGGTATAAAGGGATCAACCTGATCGCCTATGCTTTTATGGGTGCGGCATTGTTGTGCATATCCGCTGAGTGGATCATTTCGTTCTTCATGTGGGGAACATGGCGGCTGAACTGGAGTGTAATTGTCGCGGCATGTGTAGTACCTGTCGTGGTAATTTTGCTTTTTATCCATTTCAGGCTGAAGAAAGGGCAGGACCTGAAGCGGACGTTCCATGTCTGACGGGCGGACTGCCGCCGGCAGTGCATAGGGGCGGATTGGTAAATCCCGCTATAAATACATAACTTGTAAGGCATAAATTCTCAGAAGCATGAAAAGAGTTACTCCTATGTTTTTTGCAGCGGCCATGCTGGCATTGGCTTCCTGTGATTCTGCCCAAAAGCAGGGAACGGCAGCAACGGACACATTACCGCCGGTGGAATCGAAAGCGGCCAATACATCCTATGCACCCGCATTTCCCGGCCAGACCAGGATTGCAGGTGTAAAAACTGCCACACCCTATGAGGTGAAAGTGCTGGACAGCACCCTTAAATTCCCCTGGGGCATTGCCAGTCTCCCTGACGGCAGGTTCATCATTACCGAAAAAAGCGGCACCATGGTGATTGCGTCCGCTACGGGAGAATTGAGCGAGCGGCTCACCGGTATTCCGGAAGTGAACCCCAAAGGTCAGGGTGGTCTGCTGGGCATCTTCGTTGATCCCGGTTTCGAGACGAACAGGATGTTATACTGGGTGTTTTCCGAAGCGCTGCCGGAAGGTAACCTGACCGCGGTAGCGAAAGGAAAGCTTTCCGCGGATGAAAAGACGATCGAAGGCGCTACCGTGATATACCGCGCTACGCCGGCTTATAAAGGCACCCTGCATTATGGCGGGAGGATATTGATGGATAAAAGCGGTAACCTGCTGGTGAGCACCGGGGAACGTTCCGATCTGGAAACAAGGCCCCAGGCGCAGGACCTTAAATCCGCATTAGGGAAGATCGTACGCATCACTACAGACGGTCAGCCTGCGGCAGGCAATCCCTTCGAGAACAATGCGGATGCGCGGCCGGAGCTTTATTCCTACGGTCACCGGAATGTGCAGGGATTAGCTTTTCACCCGGGGACGGGGGATCTGTGGGAAACAGAGTTCGGTCCACGCGGTGGTGACGAGCTGAACAGGGTGGAAGCCGGCAAGAACTACGGCTGGCCGGTGATCACTTATGGTATTGAGTATAGCGGTCCCAAGATCGGAGACAGCATACAGCAAAAGGAAGGTATGGAGCAACCTGTTTATTACTGGGACCCTGTGCTTTCCCCCAGCGGCATCACGTTTTACAGCGGCAAGGGCATTGAAGAGTGGAAGAATAATCTCTTCATCTGCGGCCTCAGCAGCATTCATATCGCCAGGCTTGTTATTGAGGATAACAAGGTGACAGGGGAGGAAAGGCTGCTGGAAGGAGAAGGCCAGCGTTTCCGCGATATCACGGAAGGGAAGGACGGTGCGCTGTATGCCGTTACGGACCAGGGGAAATTGTACAGGATATCGAAGCAGTAGATTCGTGGTGGTGGATCTTTAGCCCCGCATGGAAGAATATCATTGGTAATTGGTCAGGCTGTGCCTGGCCAATTTGCTTTTTTGGATGTTCTTCAATACCGGTTGCATCAGCATTCGTTGCTGTTTAATAGGGCATTTGCACCTATTGACCGTTTTTCGTTAATGCATCACATCATCCAGCAGTAGTTCGGTTTCCTGCTTCGCCGAAGCCTGCTTTAAACAAGCACCCGGAACTAAAGAAGAAGCCCCCGGCAGGCCGGGGGCTTTCCTGTTATATGCAGTCAAGGCTTACCCTTTTCCGCATTTGTTTTTGTCGCAGTTTACCGGTAGGCAAGGTTTCGGACAAGGCTTTGGGCAGGGCTTGGTACAGGTTTGTGCTGTACATGCGGGTTTCCTGCCTTTGTCCTTGTCCTTTTTTTCGGCGTTTGCAAAAACTGCCGATCCGCTCAGCAATACGAATGCTGAAGCCAATAGAAATGCCTTTTTCATATGTAATGTTTAAAATGAAAGTAAAATTGGTTCCGAAGAATGGCGATATGTGTCAGTGTACATTCGGAGGTTTCCAGGTCGTTGAGCAGAAGATGAAAACGTAGTCTGACCTGAATAGCGGATATTCTCTTTTTATAAGGCCGGGTGATTTGCCTGGCAGCACTGCACCCGTTAGCGTCATAACATAGCAAAGGGGACAGTTCAGATAGCAATTGGTCTCCTGCCTGTCCGATGTATCCTTTGGCGGCTTCTTGCAGGGGCTGCAAGCCGTTTTGGCTGTACATGCTTCCTCCGGAGCAGGCATGCAGTAAGCAGGCAGGGCCGCCAGTTCTGTTATATAGGTAAACAGGCAAATGAATAATATGGAGGCTCTTATCTTCAAAGAAGATGATCTTTCATTCTAAAATAATGAAAAAATCATACAGGGATTATCTTTTTGTTATGAACGGCGGATTGCGGCGGGGGAAATCAATTTCAGAAGCGTGGATTTGATGGAATGCTACCTTGAAAGCAAGCGCCGAAAAAGAACTTCATCTTGTACATGACGCAATAGTTCGGGATTAGAGGCTAACATGCGCTACTTCTTTTAAGATATGGGGTTGACGTTGATATTTGAACGTGTAAAATATTCATATTTGGAGTGTACTTCAGATTTGAAGGGAATAGATGCAAAAGCTCATAATAATGATCCGGATACTGTACTTGAAAAAATAAGGAACTGGTTAACTGCTGCATCAAGAAGAAGAACAATTCCTGGTGTTAATAAACTTAGGAGAGATTTCAAAGAGTTTAAAGCCAGGCTCCCGGCAATTTTAGACGATTTGGGAATTGACGGAGGGGAAACTTTATATAATGACTATTGCCAAATAGTGGAAGAGGCAATAAAGGAGAAAATTTAGCTTCTTCTAAAAGACAGAGAAGTGTGGCTAACTACCCGGTTGCGTCAATTTCGGAAGGGAATCCCACCACCGCAACAATTTGTCTTTCAGCTTTTCAACAATGGCCGGCTCGCTCTCCTGAATATTATTCGTTTCGTATTTATCCTCTTTTATGTTATACAGCTGAATATCCGTACTGTCGCTATTCATCAGCAGTTTCCAGTCTTCGGAACGGATCGCAAGATTGGGGCTTTTATCTCTGGGTGGAGGATATCTGAAGGCAATGTCGTTACGGCCATATTCCCAGAACATTTCTTTGTTTCTTGTCGCCGGCTTTCCCAATAATACGGCGCTTCTGTCGATGCCATCGCTGCGGTAATCTCCTGGAAGGGAAATGTTGCTCAGGCTGGCGAGGGACGGGATCAGATCTACGGCGCTCATTGCAGAGGAACTGTCAACAGTGCCGGGGGGAATATGTCCCGGCCAGGATATGATGAAAGGCATGCGTACGCCTCCTTCGTATAAGGATAGCTTTGTGCCTCTCAACCCCGCGGCCCTGCTGCCCCTGAAACTTGGCAGCGGTACATCAGCTTTGATGAAGACTTTTTGTAATCACACATTTGAGCCGCTCCTCATAATCATCCCCCCATTGCCCTAACGTATTGATGATGGGAATCAGGGTTTTGCCGAATTCGGTAAGGCTATATTCTACCTTCGGGGGTACAACGGGGTAGACGATTTTCGTGATCAACTCATGATCTTCCAGTTCTTTCAATTGTACGTTTAAAACTCTGCGGGATGCATCCGGGATCTGGCGCTGCAGCTGACTCGGCCGCTGATGCCCTTCATTGATAAACCAGAGCAAACGCATTTTCCATTTACCGAACAGAACTTCGCCAACCAGGTCAAGCCCGCAATTTAATGTTGGTAAACTTTTTCTTTGATACATAGGACAAAATTAAGACTTATGCTTAAAGTAGCATAGGGGATAAATTTATCCCTATATGATTCGCTTTTCCGTACTTGCAGGGAAGGTGCATACATCCGAAATTTGTACGGTAAAATAAAAAAATAAAAACGATGAAATTGCCAAAAGTGATTAAAGAAATGATAGATGCTCAGAACAATTATGATAGCATCGCCCATACCGGGTGTTTCTCGGAAACAGCTGTGGTTGCAGATGAAGGTAATGAGTATTCGGGAAGGTCCGAAATCAGGAGCTGGATTGAAAAGTGTAACGAGCATCTGCGCCCTTTTTTGAAACCGTTGGCGTACAACGAAAATGGAACGCAGAATATTCTTTTGGCAGAAGTTTCGGGAAACTTCGATGGAAGCCCGTTGGTCATGAAATTTCACCACACCATTGAAAACGGACTAATACAGCACCTGAACATTACCACCTGATGGTTTCGATGAATCGCCGGATTTTATCAACGGGGAAGAGATGTTACTGCAGGAGGGTTTAAGCGCTATTATTCATCGGAATATCTCGTGAACTGTTTAAATCATTACCCTTTCATCTTGCAATAGCTACTTGATAATGGATTTGCGCATATCCTTTGCTCTGTCAAAATTTGCCAGACAACTATCCAGTGGCAGACCTTGTTTATAAATGCAGTCGCAGAAAATTTCGCAGGCCGCGGGATTTTTGCTGCCGGCACATTGATTTCTGCACGCAGCTTCGGAGTTGCACGGCCCGATCTCATACAAATAGGAGGTGCCGATGATGATAAAGGCCAGGACTGCAAAGCAACCGCCAAAAAATATGATCCGGAGCCGCATACCCAACGGCTTTTCTGTCACCATAGGATCTGCTTTGGGCTGCTTGAACGGCAAAATGTGTTTTAAGCGGTTATAATCCCAAATCAATAAAAACAAGCTTGCCAATACCATCATCGTGACAATGCGGGTGCCTTCAAAACGGGTAGCATAAGTCAACACACAAATATTGACGATGACCGGAAAATACATCAGTGCACCGAGAAGGGAAGTTCGCGGGATCAGTAATAATATAGCTGTTATGATTTGGACAATTCCAATAAAGGTATAGTAGTATCCCGTTTGGTGCAAGGCATCGAAGTAATGGCCTAAAGGGTTATTGGACGGCAGGCCTGCAGCAAATCGTTCATTCATGATTTTAACGGAGCCTGCTGGAATAAAACTCGCGGCCAGCGCGATGCGGCAAAAAACAGCAAACCGCTTGAACCATTTGTCAGCCTTTGCCTCATGATATATTTTTTCCATCCGGTTCATACTTGCATATTGAATGATCTATAAAAGATATAACGCCGAACCTTTTTGTTGGGTTCACCACAGACTTTCGAATTAGCCAATAGCGGGAATATTGATCCCTTTAAATTCATGTTTTTTTTCGCGTGATTATTTTACGGAAGAGATAGCAGAGATAGTAAAGCACCAATGCTATTGCCGCCCAGTAAATAGCAAATGCAATCAACAGTATGGGAGGTACCGGATCCGGATCTTGAGCCAGGAATGATAAGGGTTCCACCAGGATATATTTGACAGGGTATATGATAGCACCCGCTGTATTTTTCCAGGCTATTGACGAGCCACCCCCCGGATACCACTCTCCGTTGCGTGGAAAGAGCGAAATTTCGTCTCCCAAAAGTGAATTGGAGATAAATTGAAAGGCAAAAGCCGAAATAAGGAAGATGGTGATAAATCTTGTTTTTGAAATTTTCATGGTGTCGATTTTATGTGATGTAATTCAAAGTTAATGAAAAGTACTTTGAATTACAAAGTGAATGTAATATTTTGAGGTGTTTTGCTTTGGATCTCTGGCTTTGGTTTTTGGGGTATCTGGTTCTTTACTTCTCAAATAACCCAATCAGCTTATAAATTCCAGGATTTGCTGAATTTTTGCGATTTACAACATTAAGTTTCAGCTTAGCGAAGATGCATTCACCCTCAAGCGGGCGGTTTCGTGTCTGTATAGAAATTCTTGGTTTTAATCAACTATTAAATATAACATATGATACATCCTGTGCTGAATGAAGATTGGTCAGATTATGATGACAGGCGTATTCGAGATGGGGGAGATCGTTCAAAATTCTCTTGTGAAGAACAATGGGAAGTAGATTATCTTGTCAGTAAGTTGAGAAAACATTTTCCACATAAAACAGATATCGCTATTCGTAATGCAATTACATCTTGCTGTGGTGTTGTAAGGGCTCCCCGTCCCAGGTAGCAATTTGTTTTGAAGTATGACAATAGCGGGTTATAAAAAGTTGAAAGCGGCGCTGATTGCACAAAATCAGAAAGTTCGTCATTCGCAGAAGGCTGCGTCCGCTCTAATAGATGATTTGGGGATTCGAGATATTATTGTTTCAACTACCCCGAAGAAAGTAGCGGCTAAAAAAGCCGTTAAAAGATCCCCTGCTTCGAAATAGTTAATACTCTTCCCATTAATGATGATTATAAAAACTCAAAAGATCGGGTACTTCGTAAGTTGGATTGTGCGGTTATAAAAAACATTCATGAACTTAACAATAAAACCGGAGAACCGCCATTCGATACCGTAAGGGGAATTTTTATCGAAGGAGAACCTATTTACGATGGTGCGGGCTTCCATGAAAAGACGCATGTGCAAATATGTGTAAGAAACCCAAATTGCATTTTAGGTTTTTTTAATCCGCGAAAGGAAGTGAGTTGGCCTTGAAGGGATTGGAGAATTTGCTTTATCTGTACCCATTCATCTGCTTGCAATTCCCTGAAAATAACAAAGGCCTCCTTTCGGAAGCCTTTATACCTGATTGAAAATCAGTACCCGGGACGGGAGTCGAACCCGTACGAGCCTTGCAGCTCACAGGATTTTAAGTCCGGCGTGTCTACCAATTCCACCACCCGGGTATCCTGCCTTGTAAATGTATAAAAACATTCACAAAGAACTTTAAACAAAAATTCCAAACCGCTTTGGACAGTTTGGAATATCGTCTGGAGCGGAAGACCGGGCTCGAACCGGCCACCCCGACCTTGGCAAGGTCGTGCTCTACCAAATGAGCTACTTCCGCTTATAAATAAGAACTTTTTTCGTTGGGATGGCAAAGATAGGAATTGTTTTAATTCTGCAAAGTATTTTTTTTACGTCTACTTAAAATATTCATACTGGTACCGTACCATCCCCAACAGCTCATTCCCTTTCCCATAGCAGTCTTCCCGCTCCGGCAGTCCCTTGCCGTCATAACTGTATTTCCAGATCATATAATCTCCCCGTTCAATATTTACCACCGTCATCTGCGCCAGCTTCCCCGCGGCATCATACTCAAAACTGTAATCCGGCAGCATCCGCTTGCGGCTGGGATGATAACGCAGCACATCGGTCAGCCTGCCTTGCGCATCATAATTGTAATACACCCGCTGGCGGCCGGGGTGCGCTTCTTCGGTCACCCGTCCCGCCGTATCGGTCACCACCGTCACAAAAACGGAGTCCAGCCCCTCTTTTTTGATCACCAGCCCGGTAAGATGCCCGAGTGTGTCATACACGAAATACCGGCTTTCCATCATCCGGAACTTGTCCTCACGCCCCTTCGAGCTGTTCTGTATCTGCAGCAACCGTCCTGCGCCGTCATATTGATAGGTGATCGTATTGATGGCGGTTTCGGAACTATCCACGGTTTTAGTGAGCCTGCCGGCATTGTTGAAAGAGGAGGTAAGCGTGGAGCGGCCGCTGACGCTGCTTTGCGTAACGGCGCGCATCTGCCGGTGGCTGGCATTCATGCCGCGGATGCAGATGAAATCATTGTCCGTCTGCTGATTGGCATCCAGTGTTCTTACATGCTGGAAGCTGACCTTGTTGGCCTTGAACGCTGCCATGGTAGCCATTGTCTGCTGTGTGTTGTACACATCCTGGTAAAAATACTGGGCTTTGGCCTGGCCTGCCACCAGTAAAAGGCCTGCGAATAGTGTTTTCAATATATTCATAATGCTGATGCCCCTTTGGGGGAGCTGCAAAAATACTAACGTTCGAACAAAACAAAACGTATAAATCTTTTATCTTTAGCCATCGTTAACTGAAATCTAAACTGTGAAAACACAACACCTGAGGGGAAAGACAAGAACTGCCTGAACTGCGGTACAGAGGTGCCGGACCGGTTCTGTTCGCACTGCGGACAGGAAAATGTGGAAACGAAAGAGTCATTCGGTCATCTGGTCAATCATTTTTTTCAGGATATCACGCATTACGATTCAAAATTCCTTTCCACCCTCAAATACCTTTTCTTTTACCCGGGCTACCTTACCAAGCGCTACCTGGCAGGCCATCGCGCAGATTTTGTGAACCCGATCCGCCTGTATGTATTCACCTCTTTCGTTTTTTTTCTTATCCTGAGCATGGTCAACAGCGGCGGCGATACGGTGCGCGCGGAGGAAGTGGAAAGCAGTGTCAGGCAAACGGCGGGGCGTGCGCTGGAAGCGGCGAAGCTGAGACTGGAGGATTCCCTGTCCCGCGCCACCAACAGGACCGATTCCATCGACATCGAAAAAGCCATCCGCGGGCTGGAATTTGGCGGACAGCCCTTTCTGGGCGTGCAGAAACGCACCGTCCGCGAGTATGATTCCCTCCAGCGCGCACTCACTCCTGAAGAGCGGGATGGCTTCCTGCAGCGCAAATTCATTGGCAAGATGCTGAGCCTCCGCGAACGCCACGGCAGCAGAGCGGAGGAGGTGCTGAAAAACAAATTCACGCACAACTATCCGAAGCTGATGTTCATTCTCCTGCCATTCTTCGCCCTCGTGCTGAAGTGGTTCTTCTCCCGCAGCAAGATGTATTATGCGGAGCACGGGATATTCTCGATCCACATCCATACGTTCATCTTCCTCCTGTCTATCCCGCTGATGCTGATCAACCTGCTGCTGCGTTATGACGACCTGTACGGATGGATGCTGCTGCTGGTTTTCATCTACTACGTCTTTGCCCTGCGCAATGTGTACGGGAAAACGTTCGGCGGCGCTTTGTGGCGGGCGGCACTGTCCCTCGTCGTATATTTCGCAGGCACGGTCGTTGTATTGCTGCTGTTTTTATTATTTATTCTGATATTTGCCTGATAACGTTATGAATATGCCCCCTGAATTTCTGATCGTACACCAACAGGCGCAGCCTTACATTGCGCATATCCGGCTGAACCGGCCGAAGGAGCTGAATGCCCTCAATCTCCAGCTGATGACGGAGCTGCGTGATACCCTTAAAGCGCTGGACGAAGATGAACAGGTACGGGTGATCGTACTGAGCGGGAATGACAAGGCCTTTGCAGCCGGGGCGGACATTAAACAGATGGCCGGGCGTTCCGCCATGGATATGTATAATGTAGATCAGTTCAGCACCTGGGATGCGATCAAAAAGATCAAAAAGCCGGTGATCGCAGCGGTCAGCGGATTTGCGCTTGGCGGGGGATGTGAGCTGGCGATGCTCTGCGATATGATCGTTGCCAGCGAAACGGCGAAATTCGGCCAACCGGAAATAAAGATAGGGGTGATGCCCGGGGCGGGAGGCACCCAGCGCCTCACCCGCGCGGTAGGCAAAGCCCTGGCGATGGAAATGGTGTTGACGGGCAGGTTTATTTCAGCAGAGGAAGCATTGCATGCCGGGCTGGTGAACAAAATCGTGCCGGTAGAGTTATACCTTGAAGAAGCGTTCCGCCTCGCGGCGGAGATCGCGCAGTTAAGCCCCATCGCTGTAAAAATGGCCAAAGAGTCCGTATTGCGGGCATTTGACAGTACATTGGAAGAAGGGCTGCATTTTGAACGGAAGAATTTTTACCTGCTCTTTGCTTCGGAAGACCAGAAAGAAGGCATGCAGGCCTTCCTGGAGAAGCGGGCGCCGGTATTTAAAGGCAAATAAACAATAACAGGCATGGAACTTTTCAGGCAACTGCTGGAAAATAACAAAGTATGGGCCGCCAAAATGGTGGCGGAAGACAAGGATTTCTTTACCCGCCTGCAACACCAGCAGGCGCCGAAATTCCTGTGGATCGGGTGCTCGGACAGCCGGGTGCCGGCCAACGAGATCACCAATACGCTGCCCGGTGAGATATTCGTGCACCGCAATGTGGCCAATATGGTCGTGCATACGGATATGAACCTGCTCACGGTAC
Source organism: Chitinophaga sp. XS-30 (assembly GCF_008086345.1). Lineage (NCBI taxonomy): Bacteria > Pseudomonadati > Bacteroidota > Chitinophagia > Chitinophagales > Chitinophagaceae > Chitinophaga > Chitinophaga sp. XS-30. The sequence goes on from NZ_CP043006.1 coordinate 3,049,538, forward strand.
TGGAATACGCCGTCAAGATACTGAAGGTAGAGCATGTGCTGGTAGTTGGTCACTACGGATGTGGCGGCGTAAAAGCGGCCATGACCAATGATAACCTGGGCATCATCAACCCCTGGCTGAAACACATCAAGGATGTTTACCGCATCCACCGCGAGGAGGTGGACGGGCTGGACACACCGGAGGTGCAGGCGGACCGCCTGACCGAACTGAACGTGCGGGAACAGGTGATGAACCTGGCCAAGACCATCACCATCCAGGAAACCTGGCGTAAGGAGCAAAGGCCGCACCTGCACGGCTGGGTGTACGGCCTGAAAGACGGGCTGATCAACCCGGTGTTTGACATGCCCCCGGATTCCAGGATAGACCCGATCTATGAATTTGACATCAACCCTTAGGCATATGAAATACATCCGCATCGCGGCCCTTGCCGTCTTCCTATATGCATGCCAGTCCACCGGCGGCAATACAGAAGAACAGCAACCGCCCGATTCCCTGACCATGATACCCACAGATACCATGATCCAGGTAACGGATACCGCACTGACCCCCTCGCTGGTGGAATCCTGGCGCAGCTATGAGAGCTTCAACGGAAAGTATGCGGCAGACACCCGGCTCCTGCAGCAGAAACCCTTAAAAGACCGCCTGAAAACACTGCTCGGAAAAGAAGAGAACGATTTCCTGCAACGCTATAAAGTAACCCCGCCCATCGAAGTGGAAGCCGGTATTCTTTTTAACGAAGGATGCAAACCGCATAACTGCACCGTGGAGGAAGCCGCCCTTGCCGTCAATATGAACGATGATATCCTGTATGTAGGCATTGCCCGGAACAGAACCGTGAAACTCTTCGGTGAAAAGGGCGATACCGCCTGGCCGCAGAAACTGCTGGACTGGAAGAAGAAATTTGACGAAAGGGAAGGGGTGAGATAAACACTCCTTCCCCCGAACGATAGCATAACACGAACATGTAATAGGCACTTGCCAAACTATTGCATAACTTTTCTCCAAATTAATTGTCCCTATGACCTGATCAATGCCCCGAAGGCTTTATTGCCTGTATATGACACCCTGCGCTCCGATAGAATGTTGTTAACACTCGTAAAGAAAACCATACATGGCTATTTTACCCGAAAGGCTCATCCAGTATGAGCCGATGAACGAATGGGACGATATCCTCGCGAAAAAGAAGCTGGACCAGCTTTTTACCAATATCCTTCTGCTGACAGACGGTGAGATCGAATGGTATCACAACTGCCGGAAAAGTAAAGGTACACTGGCCAAGACCATTCGCGTCGCCGCTATTGTGCTGTTCATCTCCAGTACCCTTGCCCCGTATTTTTCCGCCATCAACGGCAATAATATCATGGTGTTGTACATCGGGTACATTCTGGCGGGCCTGGGCGGCGGCTTGTTGTTATTCGACCGCTATTACGGGCTGTCCAGCAGCTGGATACGGTTCATGCTTACCGGAATGGAACTGGAAAGCCTGCGTAACAGCTTTGTGCAGAACTGGCAATTGCTCTATTTCAGCAATCTGCCCCTGACACAGGAACGTTTTGCCATTATGGTAGATGCGCTCCTGAAATTCCAGGAGACCTTCAATGCCGCCGTAAAGGCGGAAACCGAACAATGGGCCAGGGAATTCCAGCAAAACCTCAAAGACCTGGCCGCTGCCCTGAAAGCCCAGAGTGATCAGCTGAAAGCAGATGTGGAGGCCAGCAAAACGGCATCCGGTCATACGGAAACACCGGAAGCCCAGGTGCCGATGGAGATCATCCGCGAGGCCATAGAAAGGAAATTCAGCGAATGGAAAGAGGTCTTCCATGTCGTAGCCGTTGCGGCAGGGAAAAAAATGACAAAGGGGGAAATGACGGACATCAATTGCCTGGTGTTCAGCCCCGTGGAAAAGGTGAAAGAAGGGGATCAATACTATACACCCATCCCTCCGGATATCCGGTTCACCTCCGTGAATGGCCGCACCTACAGTATTCCTACGGACGTGCGGGAGGAGGGAAGCCGGATCTACGCTTCCAGCCGCCCAAAACTGCTTTGTGATTCCACTGTTCCCAAACGGCCGGGTTGCTCCGTTTCCCGCAAAGTGGACATCAGCGGCTCCGGCACACTGGGCCTGAAGGTCTGGAAAGACGGGAAGACATACTTTCTAAGCTGCTATCATGTGCTATGCGCCCCGGAACTGAATGATGAACAATTCGACTTTTCACCCCTGAACTCCCTCGGCGATACCATTGTTGTTTCCCCAAGTGTGGAAGACGGCGGCGCTACCGGCAATGAACCGCTTGAGCTGGGAAGGGTCACGGAAGGGTGCCTGAACGGGCAGCTGGACTGTGCCATCGCCCTGATCGAAAATTCCGCCAGCGTCACGGACCGCATCTGCAAGATAGACAAACCGCCGTTGCTGCCGCTCACCATCACGGACGATCATGCCACGCATCGTTATCCCGTAAAGTCCGTGGGCCGCACTACCGGCATCATCAGCGGCGCCATACAGGAGGCCGCCGCCAGATGCGAGATCAATTATTGGATAAAAGGGAAATGGAAAACGGTTTCCATCAGCGGGCTTGTGCGCACGGACCAGCTCACGGATGGCGGCGATTCCGGCGCCCCGGTTGTGGATGAGGAGAACAACATCGTGGGCATCATCATCGCCAACTCGGCATCATTCACCTATATCGTACCTATTCAACGAATACTATCAAAATTCTCTGTCACACTAAATCAGATCCAATGAAATTCATCTTTACGTTGCTTGTTTTATGGAGCCCGCTGTTTGTTGCGGCCCAACAGTATGTTATTCCCAAAGCTGACCTGGGCGCCTCTCCCTTTGTGGACCGGGACGGCAACAAGATCGATCTTGCAAAGGACGGCTGGCAAAAGGATGCCAAGCTGGTATTTACAGGCCTTGCAGCAGGGGACCATGCAAAGATCGAAGTGAAATACCAGAGCAATGAAGTGAAAAAAGTAACGGCCGAACCTGATCAGAACGACGGCAATGCGGTATTTGATCTCAGTACGGCTGTGGATACCGATAAAGAGCATGCTTTTAACATCTACTTCGGTGGCGCCAAGCTCGGTACCGCCAGCTTTGACGTGACCCGGAGCAACAACGCCGCAGCGGAAACGGAGACCTCCAACGCCAGCTCGATCGACAGTATTTTTCACAGTTATCTCGGCGCGCTGGCCAGTGCGAACTTCACGGGCAACAACAAATTCCTGTCCAACCTCACGCCCATTGTGAACCTCGGTGGCGTCATATCGCTGGTGCCGAAGAAAGCGGACAAATGGTTCTCCTGGGACCTGGATGTAAATCCCTACCTGGGCGCGGCCATAGATGCCAAAGATTCGGTGGCCTATCTGCCGGCCCTGATGCTGTACGGCAGAGGCGGTATTGTGCTGAACAACTATCTGAATGCGGAGTTCGGTCCCGTTACGATCACGCTCATGCCGCTAGGTTTCGGGATGAAAGCGATCCCCAATTTCATGGATTCCGCCAATGTGATCACCCAGCATAACCTCCGTTTCGGCCTGGCGCTGAAATACACCAATGCCTTCCTGTTAAGCGCACAGCTCACCCAGGGCTGGCATAACCTCACTTCACAGGCGGAGGAGAATTATAAGAAAGCATTTGGCGGATCGGCTACGGATATTACCTATCTGACCGTAGCGGGACAGTTTGCGCTGAAAGGGAAAAGCAATGAGATAACGAACTACATTTTCATGGAATGGCGCGGATTGCTCAGCAAGGAGCCTTACGCAGCCTTTACCAATAACAGGATACTCACAATAGGCCTGAGAAAAACACTGGAGATCTCCGGCGGGATATTTTCTGCCAGTGACCGCCAGAGGAGAGGAAGCCGTGGGAGAGCTGTGCATTACGGGCTTTAACAGGTTGCTCAGTTGCAAAAACTATTGCTGAGACATTACCGGTTGCCGCAGCTTTTACAGCAAATGATTATTCGCCTTTCCTGCACCGTCATTCTTGTAAACGCCTGCAACCGCTTATTTTCCGGGACGATCATATCCGGAAGTCCACACCTTGAAGCGTGCTGCATATCCAGGTATCAGGGCAACAAAAAACCGGATAGACCATTTCGTCTATCCGGTTTTTCCTGTTTTCAGCAATGCCGTTCAATACTATTTGAATTTCGATTTCAATGCCAGCAGTTTGGCCTGGAAGTCGTTCACCGGCGCTTCCTTCGCAGGCTTGTTGTCCTTCCGCTCACGGCGTTGCCCACCGCCGCCGCCACCAGCGGGTTCATTGGTTTTCATGGATAAAGAGATGCGCTTGCGCGCGATATCCACTTCCAGCACCGTTACCATCACTTTCTGGTTCAGCTTCACCGCTTCATTGGGATTGCTGATGAATTTGTTGGAGAGATGGGAAATGTGCACCAGCCCGTCCTGTTTCACGCCGATATCCACAAAGGCCCCGAAGGCGGTGATGTTCGTCACCACGCCGGGCAGCACCATGCCGGGTTTCACGTCTTCCATGCTTTTGATGCCTTCGGCGTATTCGAAGATGGCGATCTCGTCACGGGGGTCCCGGCTGGGTTTGGCCAGTTCCTTAAGGATGTCTTCCAGTGTAACCTGGCCTACTTCCTCGCTGATGAAATCCTTCATATTGATATTCTTCCGGAGGTCCTCACGCCCCATCAGCTCCTGCACACTGCATTGCTGCTTTGTGGCGATGGCTTCCACCACGGGATAGCGCTCGGGATGCACTGCGGAATTGTCCAGCGGGTTATCTCCGTTCTCAATGCGCAAAAAGCCCGCGCACTGCTCGAATGCTTTATCTCCGAGGCGGGTCACGTTCTTCAGTTCCTTACGGTTTTTGAACGCGCCGTTCTCTTTGCGGTATTTCACGATGTTTTCCGCCAGGGAAGGCCCAAGACCGGAGATGTACGCCAGCAGGTGCTTGGAAGCCGTGTTCAGGTTTACGCCCACATTGTTCACGCAACTCACCACCACACGGTCCAGGCTCTGTTTGAGGTGGCTTTGGTTCACATCATGCTGGTACTGGCCTACACCGATCGCTTTCGGATCGATCTTTACCAGTTCCGCCAGCGGGTCTATCAGCCTGCGGCCGATGGACACGGAACCCCGCACGGTCACATCATGCTCGGGGAATTCTTCCCGCGCTACTTCGGAAGCGGAATATACCGAGGCGCCGCTTTCATTCACCATGAACACATTCACCTTGCGGCCGAAATCGATCTTCTTCACGAACTCTTCCGTTTCACGGCCTGCCGTGCCATTACCTACTGCAATGGCAGCAATATCGTATTTATTCACCCAGCTGTGCAGCAGTTGCTCGGCAGCCTGGCTTTTGTAGTTCTTTTCCAGTGGATAGATCACATCATGGTCCAGCATATTGCCCTGGCTGTCCAGCGCCACGGTCTTGCAACCGGTGCGGTAACCGGGGTCTATGGCGATCACGGCTTTTGGACCGAGCGGAGCGGCGAGCAGCAACTGGCGCAGGTTTTCTGCAAACACCTCTATAGCCTCTGTATCTGCTTTTTCCTTGGCGGCAGCGCGGAACTCGTTTTCCAGCGAGGGGCGCAGCAGACGTTTGTAAGCATCTGCCGCCGCTTTGGTCACCTGTTCTGCGCTGGCATTATGACCGGTCACGAATTGTTTGTTGATGATCTCCAGCGCTTCTTCTTCCACAGGCGTGATGCTGGCAAAGAGAAAACCTTCCGATTCCCCCCTGAAAATGGCCAGTACCCGGTGGGAGGGGATGGAAAACAGCTCTTCGCGGAAATCGAAATAATCCTTGTATTTCTCGCCCTCGCTTTCCTTGCCTTCATTTACTTTGGAAGAGAGTACGGCGGTATGGGTGAAGAGCTTGCGCAGCTTGTCGCGCAGCTCTGCATTTTCATTGATCCACTCTGCGATGATATCGCGGGCGCCTTTGAGGGCTTCCTCGGTGGTGGCTACCTGTTCATTGAGGAATGACTTCGCGGCTTCTTCGGGGGTATTTTCCTGCTGCTCCAGCAACAGCTTCGCCAGCGGCTCCAGGCCTTTTTCAATGGCCACCGTGGCACGGGTCTTGCGTTTGGGCTTATAAGGAAGATACATGTCCTCCAGCTCTGCCAGCACCCAGGACGATTCCAGTTTCGCCAGCAGCTCGGGGGTCATTTTCTCCTGCTCGGTAATGGTCTTGATAATGAACGCACGACGATCATCCACCTCTTCATACCGCTTTTTCATATCCTCCACTTTGCCGATCTGTACCTCGTCCAGACTACCCGTCTGTTCTTTCCGGTAACGGCTGATGAAGGGCACAGTAGAACCTTCTGCCAATAAGGTCATGGTATTCTCAGCCTGCTTTTGGGAGATGCCCAGCTCAGCAGAAATGAGCGCCACGTGTTTCGGATTCATATAAGTTTCTTTTACAATTTTGCTAAGGCCGCAAAGCTAAGTAAATTGGATTTTCTGCCAAGAAAAAGAAATTAACAATAGACCGGCCGGAAATTTGCGGGAAGGGGGATGTCCTGATTTTGCATTATTTTTCCGTTTCTTGGCAAGATTTCATTAATATTCAAGTTTATGCAGCCTGAACAAGCCTTTAGCCGATTATTGCAGATCATGGACGATCTGAGGGTAAAATGCCCATGGGACAGGAAACAGACCATCCAGTCACTCCGGCAGCTCACCATCGAAGAGTTGTATGAACTGACGGATGCCATTACGGACCAGGATTATAAAGGCATCCGTGAAGAGCTGGGAGACCTCCTGCTGCATATCGTATTCTACGCAAAGATAGGATCGGAACAGCAGCAATTCACCATCACGGACGTGATTACCGGTGTTTGCGACAAACTGGTGGCCCGTCATCCGCATATCTACGGCGATGTGAAAGTGAACAACGAAGAAGATGTAAAACAGAACTGGGAGAAGCTGAAGCTGAAAGAAGGGAAGGATTCCGTATTGAGCGGAGTGCCGGCATCCCTGCCGGCATTGGTAAAATCCATGCGCCTGCAGGAAAAGGCAAAACAGGTAGGCTTTGAATGGGAGAACCGGGACCAGGTTTGGGATAAGGTAAAGGAGGAGATGGAAGAACTGAAAGAAGCCATTGCGGCCGGTGATCCCGATGAAATGGAAGCCGAATTCGGCGACCTGCTTTTTTCCCTGGTCAACTACAGCCGCTTTATGAAGATCGATTCCGAGAATGCGCTGGAACGTACGAATAAGAAGTTCATCCGCCGTTTCCGCGCCATGGAGGGAATGGCTGCGGCGGAAGGGCGGCGCCTGGACGAGATGAGCCTTCCTGAAATGGACGGGCTATGGAACAAGGTAAAGGAAGGGGAATAAATTTATGCTCGATATCAAAGAAATAAGACTGTTTTTCCTCCGCAACGGCTATCTGCTCATCATCGCGGCCTGGCTGTTCACATTCGCTTTCCTGTTCAACAACTACTGGAGCTATTACTCTTCCCCGCACGGTGTGCAGCGCAGCCTGGAAGGCGATATCAGGGAACGGCAGCAGTCGTTTGCGGACCTTGTAGCGGATTCGGCTACCGTAGAAGCGTTGCTCAACGGTACCTACTCCGAAAAAACACTGCAGGATATCTACCGGGAAAACTATTATGTTTTTGCCTACGATAGCACGAATGAAGGATTGCAGTTGCGTTTCTGGAGCACCAGCAATGTAGCGCCGCCGCTTCAGCCCGCGCTGACGGAAGGGGTGAGCTTCCGGCGCCTCGCGAACGGATATTATGTAGTGCTCTGCCGGGAAGTGCAGCCGCAGCGGTTCGTTGTAGGCTTGCTGCCGGTAAAGCAGGAGTTTGCCATCACCAACGATTACCTGGGCAACCAGTTCTACGGCCGCCCCGCCATAGGCCGCGAGTATGCTATTCATCAACGCCCGCCGGGCCTGCCCGTGCTGGATATGAACGACCGGATACTTTTTTATCTCTTTTATAACCCCGGCCTGCAGGAACCTTCACCCAGCCTCATGAGCATGCTGTTGCTGGCAGTGGGTTGCATCTGCGTACTGATCTTCATCAACCTGTTTGCTACCCTCATGGCCCGCAGGCTGACGCCGCTATGGGGATTCCTGTTCCTGCTGAGCGTTGTATTGCTCTTCCGGGTGCTCAGCTACCTGTATAATTTCCCGGTAGACCTGCGCTCGCTCAACCTCTTCAACCCCTGGATCTATGCAAAGGACGATGTGTTCAAATCCCTGGGAGACCTGTTGTTGAACGTACTGCTGGCCTTCTGGCTGATCCTGTTCTTCCGGCAGCATGTGCGCACCATCCATCCCCCGGTAGTCCGTACCAAATGGCAAAGCTGGCTGATCATCGGCGCAGCGGGACTGGTGATGTTCATCGTCGGGCAGTTCCTGCTGGACCTGATCCGCAGCCTGGTGATCGATTCCAGGATATCCTACGATGTCACCAACTTTTTCAGCCTGAATGAATACAGCGTGATCGGCAGCATGAGCCTCGGTTTCATCGCCATCAGCTTTCTTTTCTTTTCCCAGATCGTCAATTATCTGCTCAACCAGCTCACGGATTTCCAGTACCGCAGCAAGTACGTTTCACTGGCCGTTGTGGGCCTGGTATGGCTGGCTTTCCGCATCAATGCGCCGGACCTCAGCGCCTCCGTGGCGTTTATGTTCTGGCTGCTGGGGTATGTGATTTTGCTGGACCTGCTGGAGCTCCGTTTCAGCCAGCGCAGCAGCACCCTGCCGTTCATCGTGTGGATGCTCATGATGACCGTTACCACGTCCGCCGTGCTCATCTATTACAACAACCTGAAGGAGCTGAGCAACCGGAAACATGTGGCGATGGACCTTTCCCGGCAGCGGGACCCCTACCTGGAAACGCTGCTGAATGATGTAGGGGAACGGCTGGTGCAGGACCCCCAGGTCCGCAGTTTCTTCCTGGAACGCACCCGCACCGGTAAACGGGCGCTGGAGCGTACCCTGCAGGAAAAATACTTCTCCCGCTATATCAGCCGCTTTAACGTGCAGTTCTTCACCTACGATGAAGAAGGGCAGCCGCTTTTCAACAGCAGCCGCACCAGCTTTGAATCGCTGCAGGACCGTATCATGACCGGCAATGAGCTGCCGCATGTGCTGGGGAGAGACCTCTATTACGACGAAAGAAGCTTCAACGATTACAGTTATATCGGAAAGAAGGAGATCTACGGGCGGGGGGACACCGTATCCGGTTACCTCTTTTATGAGGTCCGCTCGGAACCCGAGATCATGCAGCCGGACCGCTTGTATCCGGAGCTGCTCATCGAAAGCGGGGTGCGCGATCAGCAGTCGGAGTACATGGACCGGTATTCGTATGCTGTGTACAACAAAGGGCAGCTGGTCACACATCACAATAACTATCCCTTCAAGGTAAGGCTCGCGCCATCGGAAATTCCCGCCGCGGATACCGTGTTCGATGAAAATAACGGGTATTCGCTGTTATATTACCGCGAATCGAAAGACAAGCTGGTAGTGGTGGCCAAGCCCACCCGCAACTTCCTGGAGTTCATCACCCTGTTCGCCTACATGTTCTGCCTGTTCCTGCTGATCATTGGCATCTACAGCCTGGTGGACCTCTTTGTAAAAGCCCGGCTCCGGATATCCAACCTCCAGGCGATGCTCAAGCTGAGCATCCGCAACAAGGTGCAAAGCACGATCATCTTTGCCGTGGCATTTGCTTTCCTGGCGCTCGGACTTGCCACCATCCTGTTCTTCATCAACCGCTCCCGCGCGGAGAATGCGGAACGGCTCAGCCGTACCGTGCACAGCATTGCACAGGATATCGAGAAGGTTTTTTATACCCAGCGTATGCTGGACCAGGTGGAGACCATCTATGATTCCATCTTTCTGGCGGACCTCTCGCGGAGCATCGGCGCCATTGCCACCGAACATAACGTGGATGTGAATATCTATGATACCGGCGGGCATTTGCAACTGTCCGCCCAACCCCTGATGATAGAAAAAGGGCTGATCTCCGATGCCATGAACCCGCTGGCCTTTTATCACCTGTCAAAGCTGAACAAGATCCAGTACATCCAGGAGGAACAGATCGGGGAGATGAAATATATCAGCGGCTACATTCCGCTGCGGGACAACAGGGGCGTGTTCGCCTACCTCAATGTGCCGTATTTTGCCACACAAACCGAGCTGAACCAGCAGATATCCACCTTCCTGGTAGCCCTGATCAACATCAATGCGTTCATATTCCTGATCGCCGGGCTGCTGGTATTGCTGATATCCAATACCATCACCAAATCGTTCTCCCTGATCACGGAGAAGTTGCGCAGCGTGAACCTGGGCCAGTTGAATGAACCGGTTGAATGGGATAAGGAAGACGAGATAGGCCTGCTGGTAAAAGAATATAACAAGATGGTGCAGAAGCTGGAAGTGAGCGCGGAAAAGCTGGCGAAAAGCGAGCGTGAGGGCGCCTGGCGGGAAATGGCCCGGCAGGTGGCGCATGAGATCAAAAACCCGCTGACCCCCATGAAGCTCAGCATCCAGTACCTGCAACGGGCCATTGCCAACGATTCCCCGGATGTGAAAGCACTGTCCAGGAACGTCGCCAATACGCTGGTAGAACAGATAGAGCATCTGTCCAATATCGCATCGGACTTTGCGGCATTCGCCCATATCACCAAAATAAACAACGAGGAGTTCTCGCTGAGCGAGCTGCTGTCTTCCGTCACCGGCCTTTACATGAGCAACCCGGAATGCCATATCTATTTCGAGCGGAATGACAACCCCTATATGGTGGAAGCCGATAAAACGCAGATCAACCGCCTTTTCACCAATCTGCTGCAGAACGCCATACAGGCCATTCCGGAAGGCAGGGAAGGGCATATTGCCATCAGCATGGAAGATGGGGAGAGCGGAGAGACCGTTATCGTAAAGGTCACGGATAACGGCACAGGCATTCCGCCGGAGGTGCAGCCGAAGATCTTTGTACCGAATTTTACCACGAAATCTTCCGGCACCGGGCTGGGACTGGCGATGTGCAAGAATATCGTGGAGCAGGCCGGGGGAAGGATCTGGTTTACGACCGCTCCCGGTGTGGGGACCACATTTTATGTTGCGTTGCCTGTTGTAGAGTAACAACGGAGATACCGCGCATTTGTTCCCTGCGGCAGGGCAATTTCACTGGCAGGTGAGCCGTATAGGGCTGCGGCAGGCATAAAAAAGGGGATGACACAAAAATAAAGTGAAAGCGCAGAGCATTGCGTAAACGTCAGTCACGCATAAAGAAGGGGCTGTATCAAAGTTGATACAGCCCCTTCTTATATCGTTGTACGATCAATATTATTTTACTTCCACAAAGCTCTCCCTGATCTTGTCCATCAGTTTGCTGTCCACCATCCGTTTGGCGAGGTCTATCATATTTGAAAAAGCCCTGCCGTGGGAAATGCCATGCCCGATGATCACCGGTTCAGCCACACCGAGGACAGGCGTGCCGCCGTATTGCTCAAAGTCGAACTTGTCCATATAATCATCTTTGATATTCCGGCGAACGGCCACATCATGGAAGGATTCGGCCATTTTCAGCACCACATTGCCGGTAAAACCTTCGCAAACGATCACATCCACATTGTCCCTGAAAATATCGCGGCCTTCCACGTTGCCGATAAAGTCGAGATGGCTGTTCTCTTTCAGGAGGGGATAAGTGGCTTGCGCCAGGAGGTTGCCCTTGCCTTCTTCTTCACCGATATTGAGCAATCCTACCTTCGGTTTGTTGATGCCCATGATGTATTGGGAGTAGAGCGAACCGAGAATGGCGAACTGTACCAGGTTTTCCGGTTTGCAGTCCGCATTGATGCCCACATCCAGCAAAAGGCCGTTAGTGCCGTTCTCGCGGGGGAGTACGGTAGAAATGGTGGGGCGCTGAATGCCTTCGATGAGTTTGATGGAATAGATGGCACCCACCATCATGGCGCCGGTATTGCCGGCACTGATGAATGCATCAATCTTTTTGTTCTGAAGAAGATGAAAGCCGATAGAGATGGAAGATTGCGGCTTTTCTTTAAGTGCTTTGGTAGGATGTTCATTCATCCCGATTACCTGGGATGAATGAACAACGGTATATCTTGACTGGTCCAGTTGCGCATCCGTCAACAAGGGCGTTAAGGCTTGCTCATCACCTATCAGTACAAGATGCGCATCTGATGCATCACTGTCTAAAAATAATCTTACTCCTTTTACTGCTTCTGCGGGGGCATAGTCGCCACCCATCATATCTAGCCCGATTCTCATGAACTGTAGTTTGTCTGTTAGCTCGGGGGTAAAATTAGTAAAAATTATTATTTAGCAGCTGCTTGTTTTTCCAATACAACTTTCCCTTTGTAGAACAGTTTGTTCTCTACCCAGTGGGCACGGTGTCTCAGGTGCACTTCGCCGGTAGCGCTGTCTGTGCTTAAAGTGTCAGCAAAAGCCTTGTAATGCGTTCTTCTTTTAGCTGATCTTTGTTGCGAATGTCTGCGTTTAGGATTCGGCATTTTATTTGAGTTTTAATTGTTCTTGTTATTTGTTAATTGTCTCTGAATTTTTCCAGACCTTTCCAGATCGGGTTCGTCTCGTCTTCGCCCTGCCGGTTCATTTTATCCAGCATTTCCAATACTTTCGGATCGCAGCCGCTCTTGCCGTTGCTGTCAACCGGGTGGATGCGCTGCATCGGGATGCTCAGATTGATGAACTCATACACAAAAGCGGCCACATTCAGATGTGAATCCGTCCTGGAGATATAAGTTACGTCCGGGTCTTCATCCGCGCCCAGCTCACCGGGATTTTCCACCAGCTTTACCACCTGGTTGAAATCGTCCCACAACTGCATTTCAAACGGTTGTCCACAGCGGTCACAGGTCACGGTTACCGTGCCTCCAACCTCGAATTTCAGCAAAAAGAAGTTATTCTTCTTGTCAAATTGTAACTTTACCGTGGCGTTACAGTTCGAGAAATCCTGCGGCCCGTAGTTTTCAAAGAAACTATCAGTGATCTGGTATTGGAATGTATGCACTCCGGGCGTCAGACCGACAAAAGCTATGTCAAATTCGCGGAGATGCTTCATATCAAAAACCTCACTTTTAGAGGGATGCAAAGGTAAACAAATATTTCCAAAAGCAAAAATTTCCTAATTTTGCTGATACTCATATTAATTTTATATATAAAAATTTATAAAAATATCAGATATTTACGAATAGACAGTTGCATCAAATTTCCTAACTTCATATAGTAACGGTATTAATTGCTGAACAATGCCTTATGAAACCCTATAAAGTATCCTATTCAGACGACATGACACCCGACAAAGGAAGAATAGGCAGAATCAAGAAGCGTTCTTTAAAGTCCCCTTCCTCCCAGGCGGAAGGGCTGCCCCATATATTCGCGCTCCCCATCGCGGTGTATCTGCAGAATACCAATGCAGGTGTACTGGTTTCCGATGAAAAACACCGCTTTATCTGGGGAAACGATGTATTCATGGAATATTTCAATACCGGTAGCGGTTACGACGGCAATATCATCAATAAATCATTTCCCGCAATGATCTCGTTCATTGCCCCATATGTTGTGGATGCTGCAGCTTTTGAATTGAAAATGAAAGAGTTGCGCAAGCGGAAAAAGCCGTTCTTCGGTTGGGAAATGACCTACCGGGACGGTCATATCCGGGAAGTGAGCTATATTCCGGTTTTTGACGAAGGCCGGTTTGCCGGCAGCATCTGGCAGATCGTGGACGTCACCCGGCACCGCCTCTGGCAGGAGGAACTGAAACGAACGGATGAAAAATACCGGGTGATCCTGGACAATCTCAATGCAGCCCTTTGCGAAACGGACCTGGAAGGGAATATCACCAAGGTGTACGAAAGTTTCTGCCGCCTCTCCGGCTATACGGAAGAAGAATTGATCGGGCGCAATATTACAGACGTGTTCGTACCGGAGGAAAACCGGGAATATGCCCGCAATCTCCGCCGGTACCGGGTGGAAAAAAAGGTGGCGCTGCTGTACGATATGGAAATTGTGCTGAAAGACGGCTCCCGCCGCTGGGTATTGGCAAGCTCCGGCAATATTTACGACCGGGAAGGCAACGCGGTGGGTGGTGTAGGGATACATATGGACATGACGCCGCAGAAAGTGCTGCAAAAGGAGCTGGAAACCGCCCGTCATGCCGCTGAAGAAGCCCAGCGCACCCAGAAGGAGTTCCTGGCCAATATGAGCCACGAGATCCGGACTCCGCTCAACGCCATCATCGGAATGGTACATTTGCTGGAAGAAACGAATCTGGATGAAGAGCAAAAGGAGTATATAAAGATACTGAAGCACTCCTCCGGCATATTACATGGACTTATTACGGATATCCTTGATATTTCGAAGATAGAAGCCGGCAAACAGGAAGTGAACGCCCGGGAGTTTGACCTGCGGGAGCTGGTGCAGAGCATGAAGCAGACCTTTCAGGTCAAACTGGGGCAAAGGCCGGTAAAAGTGACGGTAGATATCGATAAAAGGATAGATACCCTGCTTGTAGGGGACGATATGATCCTGAACCAGATCCTCATGAATCTGTTAGGGAATGCGGAGAAGTTCACAAAAGAAGGAGAAATTGCCATCAAAGCGCAACTGGACGATAGACAGGATAATGCCCTCTGGCTTCGGTTCTCCATCTGCGATACCGGTATCGGCATCCAGAAAGACAAGCTGGAACTGATCTTCCAGAACTATAAACAGGCGGAAAAAGAGATCCGTGAGCGATATGGCGGTACCGGCCTCGGCCTGGCTATCGCCAAACAACTGGTAGAATTGCAGGGCGGCCAGATCAGCGTACAGGAAGGAGGGGAATACAGCACCTGTTTTTCCTTTACCCTGCCGTTCAGCGATACAAGAAAGCCCCTTTCACCGGGAGCTGTTGCAGACATGGAAAGCCGTAACAACAGGTTCAATTTCGCTCATGCCAGGATACTGGTGGTGGAGGACAACCAGATGAACCTCAAATACATCATCAGTCTGCTTGAAAAATACAGGGTAGACTACCAGCTGGCCACCAACGGGCCGGATGCGCTCTATTTCCTGGAATCCCGGCAGTATGACCTTGTGCTGATGGACATCAGGATACCCGGGATGGACGGATTCGAACTGGCCCGGAAGATCCGGGAGGATGAAAGCAAGCCCAATGTGGCCACACCTGTTATTGCCACCACCGCCACCGCCATGCCGAATACCGTGGCGCTGGCGCGGAACATCGGCATCACGGAGATCCTTACGAAGCCCTATACACCTGATCAGCTGTTGCAGGTGCTTAACAAATACCTCAACGAAGACGAAACTGAAATCATTATGGAAGTGCAAAATATCAGTGGTTACGAATTTCACCCGGGGCTTGACGTCCGGTACCTGAACACCCTCTATGAAAGCAACATCGGTTATGCGATCGACCTGTTCGAGATCTTTGTGATGACCATCAGGGAAGAAATGGGGAAGCTGGAAACCGTCGCAAAGGAGCACGACTGGGAACAACTGAAGTTCCAGGTGCATAAGATCAAACCGAACTTTTCCATGGTGGGGCTGACCTGGATCACGCAAAAAATGGAGGGACTGGAAACCTATCTCCGTAAAGCGGTGGAACTGGAAAAATTACCGGGTATGCTGGAAGAGATCGCCCGGGAAGTGGATCATCATTTTCCGATTATCGAGCAGGAACTGCAGAAGATGTACGACTTTGTGAAAACGCAGCCTTAAGGACTATATCCCGTTAAGGATCTCCTTTACATCACTATAATAGTTTCCACCGAACAATACGAGATGCACCAGCAGGGGGTACAGCTGACATAACCCGATGCGCTGCTGCCAGCCTGCTTCAAGGGGGCGTATGGCATGATAGGTATAGTAAAACCGGGTATCGAACCCGCCGAAAAGCCTTGTCATAGCCAGGTCCATTTCCCGGTGGCCGTAATACACCGCGGGATCGAAAATATAAGCCTTACCGTTAGTGCCTACCAGGAAGTTACCGCTCCACAGATCGCCATGCAGCAATGCGGGCGGTTCATCGGGGAACAGTTCCGGCAACCGTCTGCAGATGGATTCCAGCTGCTGCATCATTTGCTTGTCCAGCCGGTGCTGATCATAAGCCATTCTGCCGAGCGGCAGCAGCCGGTTGAACGCATAGAACACGGCCCAGCTGGAATAAGGGGTATTGTATTGTTTGATAGTACCGATGTAATTGGCGGCGCTCAGGCCGAAATAAGGCTGGGTCTGCTGGTGCAGCTTTGCAACGGCCGCCGCGAAGTTTTCCCAGAAATCATTGGCCGCCGTGCCCTTTTCGAGATATTCCGTAACGAGGAAAGCCCGATTGCCTGCCCTGCCGTGACAAATGGGTTGCGGTACGCCAATGTGCCCGGTCTGGCGCAACTCCTCCAACCCGTCCTGCTCCCGCAGGAACATGTCCGGATAACGGCGGGCATCATTCAGCTTCAGGAACCATGATCCCGCATTGGTGCGTAAACGCCAGGTCTCATTTATATCCCCGCCATGTATCCTTTCCGCCTCTTTTATCTGTATTTTCACGGATAATTCTGCGGAAAGGGCTTCGGCTATGTCCGGTTTGATTATTTCATCTATCATGTTCCTTTAAGTTAAAATGGAGACGAACGACCTGATCAGGAGACAATTCATATCCATCGCCATCTGCATATCAGCAATCCTGTTGTTGAATGGAATATTCACAGTGGGCGGCTGGCTGGCGGATCTATACTTTCATAGGTGGTACGGGTTTATCAGTACATTTTTCAGAAAAATTACCGGTCTCGTACCGGTAAGCATAGGCGACGTAATATACATCACTTTCATAATACTTGGTATTATTTTTATATTAAAAATGCTCTTCAATCTTGTCCTGGGTCTGTGGAAACCCTTGTTATACAGGACTTTGAAGGGAATAGCCGTTTTGATGTGGATGTATTTTGCATTCCTGTTGTTATGGGGAGGGCATTACCGGCGGCATACGCTGGCGGTGGACCTGCACCTGCAAATGGAGCGGTACACCACGGCCGACCTGTACCTGCTGACGGATACACTGGTGAAGCTGACGAATCGCGATAAAGCGATGCTGGAAGCCTCCGGCCTGCCGGAACTGGAAAGAGAAGAGATGTTCCGCATGGCATCGGAAGGTTTTCAGCAAATGGCTGATACCCTGCCGGTATTGCGATACCGTCATCCATCCGTTAAATCGTCCCTGTTCGGGGAATATCTGAATTATATCGGGGTGACCGGCTATATGAACCCCTTCACCCTGGAAGCCCAGGTGAACACTACGATCCCCAATTTCGTACAGCCCTTTACCACCTGCCATGAAATTGCGCACCAGGTAGGGTATGCGCCGGAGGAAGCGGCCAACTTCGTCGGCTATATCGTTGCCAGTAATACGGGCGACAGCCGTTTCCGCTATGCGGCGAACTTCGAGATGCTGTTGTACAGCGTCCGGCAGCTGGGGCGGCGGAGCGGATACCTCGCCAGGCAGGTGTGGGACAAAACGGATACCGGCGTACGGGAAGATGTGCGGCGCCTGGCCACTTTTTATCGCAAATATGAAGGGCCGATCGATGATTATTCCGCCGTGTTGTACGATCAGTACCTGAAAGCCAACCGGCAGGAGCATGGCATCCGGAGCTACAGCGAAGTGGTGGGCTGGCTGATGGCCTATTATAAGATCTAGTTCATCATCAATACGTTCACGCTGCGTTGCAGGATATTGAAAGCGATCTCGGCCATGAGGTTCTCCCGGTCCAGCGTAGGGTTCACCTCTGTGATCTCGAAACAGCAGATCTTGCGGTGCTGCATGAACTTGGAAATGAGATCTTCCGCTTCCCGCTCCCGTAGCCCGTTGCTGACGGGTGTTCCGGTACCCCTGGAAATGGAAGCATCCAGACTGTCCACATCGAACGATATGTAAATATGTTCGCAGTTGCTCAGATAACGGAACACGGAGCGGGCGACATTTTCAGCGCCCTTCCGCCGCACTTCCCCGGTGGAGATCACCTTCATGCCGTACTTTTTGATGAGATGGTCTTCTTCCTTCTCATAATCCCGCAGGGAGATGAACACAATATCTTCCGGCAATACCTTCGGCGCTATTTTCCCGATGTTTTTAAGCTGGTCCCACATCCTCACCGTATTCTCGTCCACTTCATGCACTTTATGGTCCAGATTATCTTCCGCTATGGAAACGGCCAGGGGCATGCCGTGCATATTGCCGGAGGGTGTGGTGTATGGGGTATGGAGGTCTGCATGCGCATCTATCCAGATAACACCGAGCTTCGCTTTCGGGCGGGCCATTTTAAGGCCTGCAATGGTGGCGCCGGCGGTGCTGTGGTCTCCGGATAACACAACGGGGAACCAGTTGGCCTTGATGGTATCGCAGATACTTTTGCTGATACGGTCGTACATCGTATAAGTGCCTTTGATGCGCTTGGCATATGGGGACTCTATCGGCTCGAACAGGAGTTTGTTCTCCGTTTCAATTTCTTCAGTAGGAAAATGCACGAAAAAGCTGCTCATGAAATCGAGCGCGGCGATCTTGATCGCATCCACGCCAAGGCTGGCACCACGGGTGCCGGCCCCGATCTCGGATTTGACTTCGATGATCTTGATGTTTTTCATATACTGTTTTGGTGTGGGCCGCATGTTCAGTCTCTTAACTGAGTATGCTGCGGCTGATCACGATCCGTTGTACTTCGGACGTGCCTTCATATATCTGTGTGATCTTTGCGTCCCGCATGAGGCGCTCAACATGGTATTCTTTCACATAGCCGTATCCGCCATGCACCTGTACGGCTTCGGTGGTTACCCACATGGCGGTTTCGGAAGCGAATACTTTAGCCATGGAACTGCTCAGGGTATAATCCAGTTGGTTGTCCTTTTCCCATGCGGCGCGGAGGCACAGCAGGCGGGAGGCTTCAATACGTGTGGCCATGTCCGCCAGCTTGAACTGGATGGCCTGGTGCTGGCTGATTTCCTTGCCGAATGCCTTTCTTTCTTTCGAATATTTCAGTGCCAGCTCATACGCGCCGCTGGCAATGCCCAGCGCCTGTGAAGCGATGCCGATGCGGCCGCCGCCCAGGGTTCTCATGGCGAATTTGAAACCGAAGCCATCTTCACCGATCCTGTTCTCTTTCGGCACTTTCACATCCTGGAACATCACGCTATGCGTATCGCTGCCCCGGATGCCAAGTTTGTTCTCTTTCGCGCCGATGCTCACGCCCGGCATATCTTTTTCAATGATCAGGGTGTTAATGCCCTTGCTGCCTTTCTCCGGATGCGTTTGCACCATCACCAGGTACACACTGGCGGAGTTGCCGTTGGTGATCCAGTTCTTCGTACCGTTCACCAGGTAATGGTCACCTTTGTCCTCCCCGGTAGTACGTTGAGAAGTGGCGTCTGAACCGGCTTCCGGCTCACTGAGCATAAATGCGCCGATGATCTCGCCTTTAGCCAGCGGCACCAGGTATTTCTGTTTTTGCTCTTCCGTGCCGAAAGTTTCCAGCCCCCAGCAAACCAGTGAATTATTAACGCTCATCACTACGGAAGCAGAGGCATCTACTTTGGAGATCTCTTCCATCGCCAGTACATAAGATACGGTATCCAGGCCCGCGCCCCCGTATTGCGGGTCAACCATCATGCCTAAAAAGCCAAGCTCCCCCAGTTTTTTAACCTGTTCGGCCGGGAATCGCTGGTGTTCATCCCTTTCAATTACGCCAGGCAATAATTCATTTACAGCAAAATCTCTTGCCGCCTTTTGGATCATCAGGTGTTCTTCAGTCAGTTGAAAATGCATAAATCGTGGATTGTGGTATGTACAAACCTATTTTAAAATGAGGATGTAAAAAAATCAGCCTGCCAGAATTGAACAGCATCAAGCAATTTCAATAAATTGTTGAAAAATTTGCAGGAATGTAGCCGGATATATGAGGCATTTCATAAAGCGCCTTTGTTCATAAATGCGCAAAGTCGATTATTTTTACAGGAATATGGCAGTGAATTTAACCGCCTACCGGCAGGTGCTCAGTGAAATCGACCATTACCGTGCCCGCCTGGTAGCCGTATCAAAGATCAAACCCGTTTCAGACATCCTTGCGCTGTATGAGGCCGGCCAGCGCATTTTCGGCGAGAACTACGTACAGGAACTGGTGGACAAGGCTTCGCAGCTTCCGCAGGATATCCAGTGGCATTTCATCGGCCATCTGCAAAGCAACAAAGTCAAATACATCGCTTCATTCGTGAGCATGATACATGGGGTGGACAGCCTGAAGCTGCTGCAGGAGATCAATAAGCAGGCAGCCAAACACAACCGCGCGATCGATTGCCTGCTGCAGATACATATTGCCACCGAGGAAACCAAGTTCGGGCTCGATGAGCAGGAACTTTATCAGTTGCTGGACCAGGCTTCCGGCTTACCGCATGTGCGCATGGCCGGGCTGATGGGCATGGCCAGCAATACGGATGATGAAGCGCAGATACACCGGGAATTTGCAGGGCTGAAGGCATTGCATGGCCATGTCAAAGCGAAGTATTTTCCGGATACCGGTGACTTTAAGGAATTATCCACCGGCATGAGCGGGGACTATAAGATAGCGCTGGAAGAAGGCAGTACGCTGGTGCGTATCGGTAGCCTCCTGTTCGGCGCAAGGAATTATGTGTAAAAGAATAAATGACGATAATGAAGCAACTCCTGTTGATATTGATAGCCGGCCTCGCGGCATGCGGCACGGCCCCTTCACCAAAGTTCACAACCGGCGCCTGGCAGGGACATCTGCTGCGCGAAGATGGCGGCGACATCGTTTTCAACTTTGAAGTGTCTGACAGCAACGGGCAAAAAATAATACACATCATTAATGCCGGAGAACGGATGCTGGTAGATGATATCAGGGAGGAAGGCGATTCCGTGCTCATCCGCATGCCTTTTTTTGACTCCGAATTCAAAACCGCGCTGCAGGCAGACGGGAGCCTGGAAGGCCAATGGGTACGCCATCTGGCGGACAGGGATGTGAGCATCGTGTTCAAAGCCTATCCCGGTATGGAGGAGCGATTTAAAGTGAATAACGATGCCAGGTACAATATCAGCGGCCGCTGGCCGACATATTTTACGAAATCCGGAACAGCCGACAGCAGCTTTGCGATAGGGGAATTCAAGCAGAAAGGGAATATCGTGCACGGCACCTTCCTGACCACTACAGGCGATTACCGCTTTCTGCAGGGCGTTGTGGATGGTGATACGCTGAAACTCTCTACGTTTGACGGTTCTCATGCTTACCTGTTCACCGCCCTGATCAAAAACGATTCCACACTAACCGACGGTGTTTTTCTGCCGGGCATCACCAATATCTCGTATTTCACCGCAAAGAAAGACAGCAGCGCGCGCCTGCAGGATGCGACCGCACTGGCGGGCGTAAAAGAACCCGGGGCGGTGCTGGATTTCAGCTTTCCCGGTCTTGACGGGCAAAAGGTATCCATCAGGGACGAACGTTTCAAAAACAAGGCCGTGATCGTGCAACTGGCTGGCTCATGGTGCCCGAATTGCATGGATGAAACGGCATATCTGAGCGAATGGCACAAACAGCATAAAGACCGCGGTGTGGAGATCATCATGTTGTGCTACGAACGCACACCTGATTTTGAGCGGTCAAAAAAAGCGGTGCAAAGTTTTGTGAAACGCTTTGATGTGACCTTCCCGGTGTTGCTTACCGGCGTCACGCCATCCGATCCGGAGAAAACCGAAAAAACATTGCCGCAGCTGACCGGTATCAAAGGGTTTCCTACTACTATTTATGTAGACAAAGCGGGGAAGGTAAGGACTGTTCATACAGGGTTTAACGGGCCCGGCACCGGTGTGCATTTCGAAGAATACAAGCAGGAATTCAATAGGCTGATAGATGAGTTGTTGCAGTGATTTTTGTTGCATAACTTTTTAAAAAAGAGGAATGCGGTGATGCGTTTCTCTTTTTTTGTTTAAAAAAAGGGATTAAAACGATTGCAAAAAATCAATTCCGGTTGATTGATTTTTCGTGTTGTCATTTCATTTATATTTGAAAATGTGAAGTCGTTTTTCACAGATTGGAGATGGCTAACCCGATCAACGAATTTTAGCATTGCGATCTATTGCATTGGACATGATGAGCGCGATGTTATTGGCTGACAAAACAGTCAAGTTCTGTTTTATGAATGGAACTAAAAAAAAGACCATCCAGGTTTAAAGTTATCCTGGATGGTCTTACTCGAATAGTAAGTTTAGCTACAAAACTTAAGAATCTTTTTGATTTGTTTCATTAAGATTCAAAGGCCTGGGGGAAAACGACTCCTCCGGGTTCTTTCATAAAATTACGTCATTTTTTTAGAAATAATACACCCATTCTGACATAATTCCTTTCATTTTCTCCTTCCCTGACCCGGTATGGATTAACCTCCTTCATCAGCTCATTGTTTTGATTTATCCCTTTTACAGACTATTTTTCTGCGACAATCACGATTATGAAAAGTATCCATGTTCTTTTGCTGCTGGCTATACCGGTGTTGCCTGTACAGGCCCAGCAGCAGCTTAAGCCCGCTTCCGCTGTTTCCGCAGCGGGCTTTTCCGCCGAAAGGCTCCAGCGTATCGACAGCTTTTTCAATGCCGCGGTCAGAAATGGCTATGCACCCAATGCCGTCACATTTATTGCCCGTAACGGACAGATCGTACATCATAAGGCATTCGGCTTCAGCAATCTTGAAAAACGGATACCGGCCAAAACAACCGATATTTTCCGTATCGCATCGCAGACCAAACTCATTACCACCATCGCCATGATGATGCTGTATGAAGAAGGCCGCTTCTTTCTCGATGATCCCATTGCCAAATATTTACCGGAGTTTAAGGATGTGCAAGTGCTGGTGAGTTACGACAGGGCAACCGGGAAGATAGGCACCCGTCCGCCGAAAACCCCGCCTACCATCCGTCATCTTCTTTCACATTCGACCGGGATCGGATATGGTTCGCAGCTGGACAGTCAGCTGAACGGAGGTGCTATCCCCCATCTCAGTTCCCTGGAAGCGCTTACCACGGAAGAGATCGTAAAAAAGGTCGCCAGACGGCCGCTGGAACATGATCCCGGAGAGCGTTTCACCTACGGGTTTAATACAGATATCGCCGGGCGCATCGTGGAGGTACTGTCCGGAAAATCGCTGAACGACTTTTTCCGTGAAAGGATCTTTATGCCGCTGGGCATGCAGGACACGTACTTCTATCTGCCACCCGCCAAAGCCGGCCGGTTGGTGGAATTATATGCCAAACCCTCGATGGAAAGTCCCCTTACCCTGCATCCGGACGAGTCCAACCGCAGATTCCCCGTTGCCGGAAAGCAAACGCTGCATCTTGGAGGGGCCGGACTGGTCAGCACCGCAGCGGATTACGCGAAGATCTGCCAGCTGATCCTGAACGGAGGAACATTCAATGAGGTACGGTTGCTGTCCCGCAAAACCGTAGCGCTGATGACGCGCAACCAGATAGGGGAGAGCGAGGTATGGGACAGGCATGATAAATTCGGGCTGGGCTTGCAGATCATTACGGCTGCATCTGCTTATGGGGATCAGGCGAGCGTCGGTTCCCTCACCTGGGGCGGCGCTTATTGTTCCGAATATACGATAGACCCGGAAGAGAAACTGATCATGCTGGTGTTCACGAATGTATCGCCATACGCCTATTACGGGGAGTTTGTGCGCAAATTCAGGATACTGGCCTATCAGGCGTTGAAATAGTTGGAGATCAGAACTCGTTCTTCCACATCATGCTTTCCACAGGCTTCACTGTTCGCCCGTTGTATTTGGCGTTCCCTTTCTTGTTGTAGAGCGTTTCAATTTCGCCTTCCACTGCAAAGTAGATCAGCTGCCCGATGGGCATGCCGGCGTATATCCGTACGGGCTGGGCGCAGGATATCTCCAGCGTCCAGGTATTGCAGAAACCTACGTCTCCCTTTCCCGCGGTAGCGTGAATATCTATACCCAGGCGGCCGGTGCTGGATTTGCCTTCCAGGAACGGCACATGGGCGTGGGTCTCCGTGTATTCCAGCGTTACCCCGAGGTACAGGGTGTCCGGCTGCAGCACAAAACCCTCTTCGGGGATCTCGAAATGTTCGATCTCGTTATGTTTACGGGCATCCAGTACACGGTCCTTATACGTCGCCAGGTACTTTCCCAGGTGCACGTCATATGAGTTGGTGCCCAGGTATTTGCGGTCATAAGGACTGATCACGATGGTTCCTTTTTCAATTTCCTCCAGTATCCGTTTATCCGACAAGATCATGATTGTGTTTTGTTTAGGTTAGGCCAGTTGGGTATTTCCCGTTAAATTCGCGTTTAATGCGGCGAATTTATGCCTTTAATACGTACGATACAAATAGATCAGGATACGAAGCTCGGAGTGTGGAAAATTGGTGAAGAAGAAAGCTTTTTCAGGAAAGCGGTGTCTATAGAACCGGAAGTGCATCATCCCCATAAACGCCTTCAGCATTTTGCCGGAAGGTACCTGCTGGTGCAGCTGTTCCCGGAACTGCCGGTCAACGATATCCGCATTATGGACAGCCGGAAACCTTATATTCCCGGAAATCCTTACTATTTTTCCATCTCCCATTGCGGCGATTTCGCGGCTGCCATCGTCAGCAAAAGGGAAAATGTGGGTATAGACATTGAACAAGTGCAGCCCAAGATCGGCGCTGTGGCGCACAAGTTCCTCGCTCCGCGGGAGGCCGGCTTCCTGTCGCGGGACAACACATTGTACCACCAGACCGTCTGCTGGTCAGCCAAGGAAGCCGTGTACAAATGGTATGGAATGGGCGGGCTTGATTTCCGGGCCAATATGCAGCTCCAGGCATTTCCGTTCCATACCGCCGGCATGCTTACCTGCGATTTCCTGAAAGGGGAAACAATGGCCTGCCTGGATCTGCAGTACTTATTTGATAACGACCTATGCCTGGTTTGGGTAACAGGAGCTAAAACATCATTACATTGAAACTATTCCTACTCGGTTTTATGGGTGCCGGAAAATCCTATTGGGGCAAACAGCTGGCGGAACATTACCAGCTTCCCTATTTCGATCTGGATGAAGTGATCGTGGAACAGGAAGGTATGCCCGTGGCGGATATTTTTAACGAAAAAGGGGAAGAACATTTCCGCAAGCTGGAAGGAGAGGTATTGCGTGAATTGACCCTCTCCAACGACGCCTTTCTGATCTCCTGCGGCGGCGGTACGCCCTGCTTTTCCGATGCGATGGACTTTATGAATGCCCATGGCAAAACGGTTTGGCTGAACCCTTCCGTACCCGTTATTGTAGAACGGCTGCAGCGTAAACAATATAAACGCCCGTTGATACAGGACCTTTCCAGGGAGGATCTGCTGGCCTTTTCTGAAAAGAAGCTCGCGGAAAGACAGCCATTTTATGAGCAAAGTCAGGTTGTCATCAGTGATGATGAGGTAACTTTGGAAACATTCGATAAACTGATCAACAATGCATAAAACATTTCTCGTATGGGCGGCACTGTTAGGTGCGCTTGCGGTAGTGCTGGGCGCTTTCGGCGCGCATAAACTGAAAGAAATGGTACCGCCGGAGTCTGTCAGCACCTTTCAGACCGGGGTAACCTATCATTTTTATCATGTGTTCGCCCTCCTGGCTGTGGGGATATTATATGCGCATGTTCCTTCCACGCAACTGGTATGGGCCGGAAGGTTTTTCCTGCTCGGCATACTGCTCTTCTCCGGCTCCCTTTATATCATGGGCTGCCTGGATATGAGCGCGCACGTTGGTCTGCGCAAACTCGGTATTGTTACGCCTTTCGGCGGGCTCAGCTTCATTGCCGGGTGGATAATGCTGCTGCTGGGCATACTTAAAAAAGCCTGATAGCCGATACGGCATGATCCCCGACAATGCTACCCGAAGATCAAATGCCCCGTCTGGGCCATCAACGGCCCCAGGGACATACAGGTGATCAGCGATATCAATCTGAAAGGATGGGAGAATGGATTAAAACAGGCCGGCAACAACAAAATCACCACCCGTTCGTTTGAAGGGCTGAACCATCTCTTTCAGCCATGCAAGGCCTGTACTGTACCGGAATATGGCCAGCTGACAGAGACCATATCACCGGGAGTGCCTGACGTGATCACGGATTGGATGCAACAACAGACCGGTACCCGGAAATAAATTCCCCCGATTGCCCGGGCAATAGTTAATTTTGATGTCGAATATGGCAGGTAATAAACTGAAATCAGAGAAGAAAGAACCAAAAAAGAAAAGAGAGCAGGCGCCTAACCCTGATGTACTGAAGCCCGATAAAGAAGCGGAAGTGAAGGTGAAGGAACTGGTGAAAGACGAGCGCACCCATAAAGTACTTGGCGCGTTCTTTCTTTTACTGGCCCTTTATTGCTTTATTGCGTTCACTTCCTACCTGTTTACCTGGGAGGAGGATCAGGATAAGGTATTCCGTTATTCATCCGAAGTGCTGTTCATGCACGAGATAGAGGTGGATAACCTGCTGGGGCGCCTGGGGGCTTTCGTGTCCCACTGGTTTTTCTACAAAGGGTTTGGCGTGGCTTCGTACCTTTTTTGTTATTTCTTTTTCATTATCGGTATCAATTTCATTGTAGGCCGCCGGGTTTTCCGGGTGTGGCGCAATGTGAAATACATCCTTTTCGGCCTGTTGTTCATCAGCATGGCCTTCTCTTTTTTGTCCGGCAGCGCGGTGTTCCCCTGGGGCGGTGCTTTAGGGGATGCGCTCAATAAATGGACCAGCGGTTTCCTGGGTAAAACAGGCGCGGGCCTCCTGCTGTTTGTGGCCGGGCTGAGCTGGGTGATCTGGAAATTCAATGTAGATTTCAAATGGCCTGAACGCAAACCCAAAGCGCCGGAACCGGAGCCTTTCGATGGTTTGGGCGAACCGGATGAAGAAGAGGATGAGGCCGCCGCTCCATTTGCGACCGCTGCTTCGGCGAAGAATAATGCCCTCAAAGGCGATGGCGGCAACATCACCGTGATTCCCCCCACCGAGGAGGAAGAATATGACATGGGATTGCAACTGGTGGAAAAGGAAGAGCCCGAATCGGTCATTACCTATATTCCTCCTGCACCTGAACCGGAGATACTGACCGCTGAAGAAGCGCCTGAACCAGAACCCGAACCAGAACCCGACCCTGAACCAGCACCTGCTCCGCCACCAAGAAAAAAACCTTCCGTTGCGGAGGAAGTAGCTTTTGAGATAAAGCCTTCGCATGAAGACCCGGCGGATGATGAAATAGAAGAGATCGTACCGGTAAGGGAATCGGTAACGGTAGACCCCTATGAGCCTACGCTGGACCTGCGGGACTACAAATACCCGGCGCTGGACCTCCTGGAGAACCACGGATCGGACAAGATCGTGCAGGATGCCTCCGAGCTGGAAAAGAACAAGAACCAGATCATCGACACACTCAAGAACTACGATATTTCCATTCAGAAGATCAGCGCCACTGTGGGGCCCACCGTGACCCTCTACGAGATCGTTCCGGCAGCGGGCGTCCGCATCTCTAGGATCAAGAACCTGGAAGATGATATTGCGCTGAGCCTCTCCGCACTGGGTATCCGCATCATTGCCCCGATCCCCGGCCGCGGTACCATCGGTATTGAAGTGCCGAATGTGAAGAAAACGATCGTTTCCCTGCGCAACATGCTGGCATCGGATAAGTTCCAGCATAGCCAGATGGACCTGCCCATTGCCATCGGCAAAAAGATCGATAACGAGAATTTCATCGCGGACCTCGCCAAAATGCCCCACCTGCTGATGGCGGGGGCCACCGGCCAGGGTAAGTCCGTGGGCATCAACACGCTGCTGGTATCGCTGCTGTACAAAAAACATCCTTCGCAGCTGAAATTTGTGCTGGTGGACCCGAAGAAAGTGGAGCTTTCGCTGTACAAACTCATTGAAAAGCATTTCCTGGCCAAGCTGCCGGGAGAAGAGGACGCTATCATCACCGATACCAAAAAGGTGGTGCATACCCTCAACGCTCTCTGCATTGAAATGGACCTGCGGTACGACCTGCTGAAAGAGGCCGGTACCCGGAACATCCGTGAATACAACGGCAAATTCACCCAACGCCGCCTGAATCCGCTAAAAGGGCATCGCTACCTGCCGTTCATCGTGCTGGTGATAGATGAGTTTGCGGACCTGATCATGACCGCGGGCAAGGAAGTGGAAATGCCGATTGCGCGCCTTGCACAGCTGGCCCGTGCGGTGGGCATCCACCTGATCATCGCCACCCAGCGCCCCTCCGTGAATATCATCACCGGTACCATCAAGGCGAACTTTCCCGCACGTATTGCCTTTAAAGTGTCGTCTAAAATAGATTCCCGCACCATTCTGGACATCGGCGGCGCCGAACAGCTGATCGGGCAGGGAGACATGCTGATCTCCTTCAACGGTGAGCTGGTGCGCCTGCAGTGCGCCTTTGTGGATACGCCGGAAGTGGAAAACGTGGCCGAATTCATCGGCGAACAACGCGGATATCCGGAAGCTTTCCTGCTGCCGGAATATGTGGATGAAAAAGAGCTGGAAGGGAAGGATTTCAGCCTGGCGGACCGGGACCCGCTGTTCGAAGAGGCGGCCAGGGTGATCGTACAGAACCAGCAAGGCTCCACATCACTGCTCCAGCGGCGGATGAAACTGGGCTATAACAGGGCCGGAAGGCTGATGGACCAATTGGAGGCTGCCGGTATCGTAGGGCCGAACATGGGTAGTAAAGCCCGCGATGTGATCGTGAAAACAGAATCGGACCTTGAGGAAATTCTTAACAGTATGTTATAATTTGCGGGAATGAACAGCAATGGCTTTCACTTTTGCCGGAAAAACATCAATTTTGCAAATCTTTAACAGGAGGGCTTAAACGTATCGGCATAACATTTGTCTTACATCCGGCAACAATATTAAAATTATGAGCATGAAGAAAACAGTACTTACAGGATTGATCATGTGCGGAATGGTAATCGGCAGCACAGCCCAGACGACAGGATCGCTGGGACAGAGCGACCCGAAAGCCAAAGCAGTGCTGGACAACGTGAGCAAAAAGTTCAAGTCCCTCAAGTCTGTGATCGCCAATTTCATACTGAAGATAGAAGGCGCCAATAACAGCGTATCCGATTCCCGGAAAGGCGCGGTATATGTAAAAGGCCCGAAATACAAAGTGATCATGGGCGAACAGGAGATTATCAGCGATAACAAGACTTCCTGGACCTACGCCAAAGATGTTAACGAGGTGACCATCAGCAATGTAGATCACAGCAACAGCAGCATGACCCCTGCCAAGATCTTCACCAATTTCTACGATAAAGACTTTCTCTACCGCCTCACCGGCGAAACCCGCGAGAAAGGAAAAGTGCTGCAAAACATTGAATTGACGCCGACCGACAAATCGAAAACCTTCTTCAAGGTGCTGGTGGATGTGGACAAAAAGACACAGACCCTGGCGCGGATGAAGGTATTCGAGAAGAATGGCAATAAATATACATACGAGATCAGCAGCTTTACGCCGAATGGCGCTGTCACCGACGCTACTTTCACTTTCGATCCGGCTAAATATCCCGGTGTGGAAGTGGTAGATCTCCGGTAATCGCCTTTTATTAAAACTGTTTATTTTCCCCTTCGGGCGTGGTGATTGCCGCTGAAGGGGAATTTTTATGCCCGTAACCCATCTGAAAACACTTGCTGAATAAGAAAAAATGTGTATTTTCTCCTCCTGAAATCCTGTTCCTTAACCTTCGTTTCCCCGTTATGAACCCATGATCAATATGTTCACATCCCTATTTTTTTTGCCGCCATTGCGCCGGGAACGGGTTCGCCATGTTTGCCATCTAAACGTTCCACGATATGAAAAAGATCACTATTCTGTTATGCTTGACTATCCTGCACTGGAATAGCAAGCTCTCTGCCCAGCTACGGCTGATCGATGACATGGAGGGCAATGGCCCTGGTTCAGGACAATGGATTTACAATGCCGGCCCGAATGCGACGGGCTCAGTTGTGTTCAACGAACCTAACCCGGCCCCCTCTGTAGTGAACCCAAGCACACATGTTGCCAAATTCACGAAAGACACCACCTGCTCTCCCTACATGGCGGCGGCTTGCACGCTGGGGACGCCGTTTGACCTGTCGGGCGGCAGCACCTTCAAAATGCTCGTGTACAGCAACGTACTGGAGAAGGTGCTGTTCAAGCTGCAACCGGCCAATGATTACACGCAGGCTGTGTTCCTGACCTATCAGATCCAGCAGGTCAATCAATGGGAGGAAGCGGTATTCACTTTTAGCGGCGTGAGCAGCCGGACGGATCTTGACCGTATCGCCATCCAGTTCATAGATGGCGAGCAGGCAAACGGGATATTATATTTCGACCTGATCATGGCGCCCGATCCAACGGGCATCAGGCTGACAAAAATGAATATTCCCATGGGTGAGGAAGACGGGAAGGTAATTGCCGTAACCTTGAATGGTGACGCCTTCAAGCCAACCCTCAATCCTGCCAACTGGACCATCTCCGGCCTTCCTCCCGGTGTTTCGGTCGGCAACATCCTCCGGGTAAGCGATACTACGGTGAACATCGTTTTAAGCGGCAACTCGGCTGTCAACTATTCCAGGACGGAGCTTACACTCACGGTTGATGGAGATGAACTGGTGAATGCCGGTATTCCCGCATACAACGCAACAGGAAGCGTGGTCTTTGACGGTAATCCCGACTGGACGTTGATATATAACGATGAATTTGATACGGACGGTTTGCCGGACCCATCCAAATGGACGGTTGACCCCCGGCCAAAAGGATGGATCAATAGTGAACAGCAGGTGTACACGGATGCCACGCATGATAATGCAGTCGTTCGGGATGGCAACCTGGTGATCACGGGAAAAAAGGATTATCCAAACGGCAACCCCAATGAACCCTGGTCTTCCGCCCGGGTGATCTCCCAGGGCAAAATGGACTTCCTGTACGGCAAAGTGGAAATGCGGGCGAAATTGCCGCGAGCGCGGGGATCATGGCCTGCTTTCTGGCTGATGCCAACGGTCAGTACCTACGGCAACTGGCCAAAAAGCGGAGAGATAGATATTCTTGAGCATGTGGGCAATACTTTTGGTAAGGCCATGTGCGCTGTTCATACCGAGAACAAGAACTGGACGAACGGGGGCAATCTCGGCGGCAACGAGATGCTGCCTGACCTTGACACAGTGTACCATGTGTACGGCCTGGAGTGGTCGCCGGATTCCCTCCGGTTCACCCATGACGGCAACGGGTTCTACACCTACGTAAATCCCGGGACGGACTGGCGGGACTGGCCTTTCGACAAACCGTTCTATATCATACTGAATATTGCCATCGGCGGGGGACTGGGCGGCAACATCGTGGACGCTGATTGGCCGGATAGCATGCGGGTAGATTATGTGCGCGTCTACCAGAAAGGTTTGGGTACTCCTGTACTGGATTCGGTGGAGGTTACCCCTGCCGGCATATCGGTGCTGGCCGGAGCAACACAACAGTTCACAGCAACAATACGGGATCAGAACGGGCATGTCATGAATGGTATTACGCCGGTATGGAGCATCACAGGCAGTGGCAATACCATCAGCGCTTCCGGCCTTGCCACTATCAACAGCACCGGCACAGTCACCGCAACGGCTGTACATGACAGCATCACCTTGTCCGGCACAACCAATGTGCTGGTGAGGGCTACCAATTACAAGCCGGTACCGGCGAGGATAGAGGCGGAAGATTTTGACAATTCCAATGCCTGCTGCTCCGAAACAACGGCAGATACCAGTGGCGGGCTTAACATGAGCCATATCAGCAATGAGACCTGGTTTGAATATGATATTGACGTGCCTGACTGCCAGGCCTACCGCATCAGGTTCAGAATAGCGGCCAATTCGCTCGCGGGGCTGACCGTAACAACGGACACAACGGAGCTGACAACCGTGCAACTGCCCGCCAGCGGTGGATGGCAACAGTGGACAACCGTTACCTCCGCGCCCATTGTATTGGACGAGGGGCAAAAAACGATCCGGGTAAGGTCAAATACCGGCGGCTGGAATTTCAACTGGCTGGAGATTGTTCCGGCATCAGCGCACCAGGCGGAAAGTATGGTCATAAAGCCTGATAGTGCAGTGATCTTTGCCGGCCAGTCTGTACAATTCAACGCATGGGGATATGATGCAGACAGCAACTACCTGATGCTTTCTCCCGCTCCCGCCTGGGCTGTGTCCGGCACCGGCAGCCAGATCACTGCTGACGGGCTTCTGCAGACCGATTCAGCAGGCATGTACACCATTACGGCAACTTCAGGTGCATTGACAGGAACCGCTTTTGCCGAAGTGAGAGGCGTTCCGGAGTTTTCCAGGATGGAGATATTGCCTGACACGGTAATTGTACCTGTGCATGCTTCCCAGCAATTTTCGGTAAAAGGATATGATCAGTATGACACGCAGGTGCCTATAACAGACACGGTATCCTGGTCGGTTACCGGCAGCGGCAATACGATCAGTCCGGATGGCGTGCTGACCGCGGGGAATACGCCGGGGATATTCGCTGTAACGGCCACAGCAGGCGCTGTCAGCGACACGCTGGCCGTGGAGCTGGGTTATACCTGCTCCGTGAACCATCAATATGAAGCAGAATCCGCATCTTCCCGGGCCGCAGGCCCTTACCTGGAAGCTACGGACGATGTGGGAGGAGGACAGCATTTTGCGGGCATCACCGCGGGGAAATGGTTTGCGTACAACAACCTGAAAGTACCGTCGCCCGGAAGGTACAATATCCGGCTGCGGGTATCCACCACAGCGCCAGCCCAGATAAAGATCGGCCACGGCGCATTCACTTTCGGGATCATTAATGTGCCCTCCACCAATGGCGAATGGCAAACCATTTCAGACACGCTGACACTTCCGGCTTTGTCCTATACCGGTATTCATGCCGTATCGGGCACTTTCCTGTTCAACTGGTTCACGATTGACAATTGCGCGGAAGAACCCGAACCGCTGGCCAGGATCGAGCTGACTCCGGATATCGTGCATCTCGGCGCGGGTGACTGGTACCAGTTCAGCGCGGCCGGTTATACTGCAGGTGACCAGCCGGCTTCTCTGCCGCCGCTGACATGGTCTGTGACCGGCACCGGCAATACAATTGATTCCACCGGGTTGTTGACGGCCAATGCAGTGCCTGGGCTGTACGAGGTAACTGCCGCCGCTGCCGGGCTTGCCGACACGGCACTGCTGTATATTTATGATTGCTCCGTAAACACAAAATACGAGGCAGAGAGTTTTTCTGCCCGGCATTCCGGCCCATCGCTGGAAAGCTGTACTGATATAGGCGGCGGGCAAAACTTTACTGGGCTTGCAACCGGGCACTATTTCGCCTATAACACATTGAATATTCCAACCGCAGGTTTATACCGGATCAGCTTCCGCGTATCCTCCACAGCGCCGGCCCAGGTAAAGGTGGGCCACAGCAGTTTCAATTTCGGTATCAAGACCATCCCCGCTACGGGCGGCCAATGGCAAACCATTACGGATACGATCACCTTGCCGGCGATGAGCTATACAGGCATACATGTAGTGTCCGGAACGTTCAAATTCAACTGGTTCAGTATCGACAATTGCGGAACCGGGTCCGGGCAGGGAGAGAATCTGTTGTCTGCAGCGGGCAGGGATAAGGAGCAAGGACAGGCGTTAAAAACGATCGTGTACCCGAATCCCTCCGGCGGCAACATCGGGATCACTTTCGCTGGCGATGTTTACAAGGTGATAAAAGTGTACGATACCCACGGTAAACTGATCACCGTGTGGAACATCATGCCGGGTGAAACCAGTATCAGCAGAAACATCAGCGCTTTCGCCAACGGGATGTACATTCTCTCGCTGGAAGGAACAGGTAAAAAAGAAACCCTGCGTCTTGTCAAGCAGTAAACAATAGTTTTGTTACCAGGGTGCCGGTATGGATGCTGCCGGCACCCTTTTTATGTAGCCTGCTATCTCCCGGCACTGTCATCTATACAGCCGCACCTTGTTAAACTTTACTTTTTTTTGCTACATTTGCCAAGTTTTATTATAAAAATCTAGCAATATGGCATACGACGTAATCGTAATTGGTAGTGGCCCCGGTGGATACGTGGCGGCTATCCGGGCTTCTCAACTGGGATTTAAAACAGCTGTGGTGGAAAGAGAGAGTTTGGGCGGCATCTGTTTGAACTGGGGGTGTATCCCGACCAAGGCATTGTTGAAATCAGCGCAGGTAATGGAATATATACAACATTCCAAAGATTACGGCGTAACCGTAGGCGATGCCAAAGCGGATTTTCCCGCTGTGATCAAGCGTAGCCGCGGTGCTGCAGATAAAATGAGCAAAGGCGTTCAGTTCCTCATGAAGAAGAACAAGATCGATGTGATCATGGGGAATGCAAAGCTCAAAGCAAAAGGACAGGTAGAAGTGACCGATAAAGACGGCAAAACTGCCGTACATGAGGCAAAACATATCATTCTCGCCACCGGCGCCCGCGCCCGTGAGCTGCCGAACCTGAAGTTCGATGGCAAAACTGTGATCGGCTACCGCGAAGCAATGAACCTGCCCACGCAGCCTAAAAGCATGATCGTGGTAGGTTCCGGAGCCATCGGCGTTGAATTTGCGTATTTCTACGCCAGCATGGGCACAAAAGTGACCATCGTTGAGTTCATGCCGCGCATCGTTCCGGTGGAAGATGAAGATATCTCGAAAGAACTGGAAAAGATCTACAAGAAGAAAGGCATCGAAGTAATGACCAACGCCAGCGTGGAAGCCGTAGAAGCAACCAAGTCCGGCGTAAAGGCCAAAGTGAAGACCGCCACCGGTGAAATTTCCCTGGAAGCGGATGTGGTACTGAGCGCCGTAGGCATCACCGCCAACATCGAAAACATCGGCCTGGAAACCCTCGGCGTGAAAACCGACAAAGGCAAGGTGCTGGTGGACCAGTATTACCAGACCAATGTATCCGGCGTTTATGCGATCGGAGACATCGTTCCCGGTCAGGCCCTCGCACACGTAGCCTCCAAGGAAGCCATCATTTGCGTGGAAGCCTTCGCTTACAACGAGAAAAAATACAACCACAAACCCACACCCATTAACTATAACAACGTACCGGGCTGTACCTACTGCTCACCCGAGATCGCTTCTGTTGGTTATACCGAGAAGCAGGCCAAGGACGCCGGTTACGAAATTAAAGTGGGCAAATTCCCCTTCTCCGCTTCCGGCAAGGCAGTTGGCGCAGGGGCTACAGAAGGCTTCGTAAAAGTGATCTTCGATGCCAAATACGGCGAATGGCTGGGTACGCACATGATCGGCATGAACGTGACCGAAGCCATTGTGCAGACCGTAACCGCCCGTACGCTGGAAACTACTTACCAGGAAGTGCTCAACAGCATCCATCCGCACCCGACCATGAGTGAAGCTGTGAAAGATGCGATCGAAGTGGCTTATGGCGAGGCGATACACCTGTAATCAGAACGGATTTTAATATGGAGAGGCTATTCCTGCGGGGGTAGCCTTTTTTTGTTTTGGGAATAAAAAGATTAGATGTAAATTTGTAATTACAAAATAATTACTTTTTATGCATACCAAGCTAATCCATATAGGTAATTCCATGGGAATTCGTATCCCTAAAAACCTCATCAGGCAATTTAACCTTGATAAAGGAGAGATAGAATTGACCATAGAGAAAGACGGAATACTGATAAAACCTGAAAAGTCTGTTCCCCGCAGAGAGGAATGGGATATGCTTTTTTCAAAAGCAATAGCGGCCGGAGAGAAACCGGAGAATGATGTGTTTGAAGGCCTGCAGAACAGCACTGATAAAAATGAATGGGAATGGCAGCAATAAAGCGGTTTGAAGTCTGGTTGATTGAAATGGATCCCGCAAAAGGCAGCGAAATAAAGAAAACAAGGCCTTGCCTGGTCGTATCTCCGGATCCCGTGAATAAATATTTGAATACCGTAACCGTTGTTCCAATGACAACAACGATGCGGAGTTACCCGACTCGTGTGAATTGTATCTTTAAAAAGACGGAAGGCCAATTGATGGTGGATCAGATAAGAGGTGTGGACAAATCCAGGCTGAAGAAAAAAATGGGGGTGATGGACGAAGAATATTGCAAGGCGGTGTGCGATGTTATTGTTGAAGCCTACAAGTGGTGATTGGTAACCGTTTTTTTCATCTTCACCCGTCATCCTCAAAAAAACAGTTATTCGAAATAATCGAATAACTGCCTGATAGAAAAACATATCCCTTCACTCCCTACCGCCCCGTCATCAACCGCACAATCCTGTCAAATATCCCCGTATTCTCATACATCCCCATAAACTCCGCTGCCCCCGGTCCATAAGCAAAAACCGGCACCATAATATCCGTATGATCATCCGAGCTGAAATGCCCGCGTACAAAACCCTTGCGGTAAGAAGCGTCCTGAATGCTAAGCCCCCCGGTCTCATGATCCGCCGTAACGATCACCAGTGTTTCCCCGTCATGGTCCGCAAAGCGAAGCGCGTCACCCACCAGCCGGTCGAAATCATGCAATTCCGTGATCACATACGGAAGATCGTTGGCATGGCCGCCATAATCGATCTGCGCACCTTCCGCCATGATGAAAAAGCCTTTTTTGTTCGCGGACAATATACGGACCGTGGTTTTCAGCGAAGCCTGCAACATTGCACCGCGGCCGTTTTTAACGGGACGGCAAACGGAATCATGCAGCAGCACCAGTTGTTTGCCGCTCATTGCCCAATTATAGGTTTCCAGGTCCTGGGTATAGACAAACCCTTTACGTTGCAATTTCTCCATCAGGCCGGCATCCGGGTTGGCGATGAAACTTTTCCGGTTACTGCCGATCAGTATATCAATGTTACTGTTTTCCAGGTCGGCCGCAATCTTGAAGCTGGATGAACGCTCCGGTTGATGCGCATAAAAAGCCGCGGGTGTGGCATCCGTTACATCGCCGCTGCTGATGATGCCGCTTTTGATGCCGTATGCAGCCAGTGTGTCCGGGATGGAGGTTACCGGGTTGCCGGCAGTATCTACACCTACATAGCGGTTATTGGTCTTTTTACCGCTGGCCATGGCCGTGCCGCCGGCAGCGGAATCGGTGATGTCCGAGTTCACGGCTTCCGTGCGGGAAAGCCCGATGTGCCGGAACATGCCCAGATGCAGCATGCCGCCATTAGCCGTCAGCGCCGCCTGTATCTGCGCCAGGCCCATACCGTCGCCGATCAGCAGGATGATATTTTTTACCCGCTTTTTAGCCCCGTCCGTTGCGTAAGTGGGTTGATAGATGTTGTAAGTGGCCGGACTGCTGTATTGCAGCCTTTCGCGGCCTGCATAGAAGCTGTGCAGGTCTTCCGGATGATCCGTCCCGATCCAGTCCACGCCCAGTTTCTCGAGTTCAGACCAGGTGTTGGGATTGTCTTTCGTTCCCCAGAAGCGGAACGGTTTGCCGTTATCATGTGCGCGCTGCACCACGGCGGCCAGTTTTTTCGCATCTTCCGGTGTGGGTGTTCCTTTGCCGTTCCAGACGGAATAGTTGTGCAGGTTGTCGCTGATCATAGCGATCCGCTCCAGCTGTGCTGCATTGTATTTCGTGGCCGGGCGGCCATCATAAAAAATGTAAGCCGGGTAGTCCGCAAACTTTTCCGGCGGCGGTACATTCCCGCTGAGCACAATACGCACGGCATGAGGGTTCCGTGCGGGGTCGAAATCCTGTAAATAGGGTTGCAGTTCCTTTACCAGCACGGGGATCACGTCTTTATAGCTTTCCTTGATATCGATCAGCAGCTGCAGTTTCCGTGCGGTGTCCGGCCGCTCTTTCCTGACTGTAGCAATTGGCTTCAGATAGAGACTTTCCAGGCGCTTTGCCGTAGGCAGTTCCTCTGTTTCATGGGCAACGAGCAGTTCCCCGTTTCGCAGGAACACATCCGCTTCTATAGAGCCCATACCGGCATGGTAGGCCAGCAGAAAAGGGATGTTTTGCCGGTAGTCGTTATGGCTGTGGCCATTCGCGGCGTTATAGGCCCGCTGCTGCGCAGAAGCGGATAAGCCGGTCAGGAAAGGCAGTAACAGGAAGAGCAAATACTTCATTTCAGTAAAGGTTAGCAGAGAATGTATAAAAATAGTAAACAGGATTCACGAATGAAAAGGGCTGTCTTCCCTATCCGGAGACAGCCCTTTTTGAGATCATGATCCGGAAGGCCTGTTTTTTCAGGAGTATCCGGCAAATGCGGTGATCTAGTTCCAGCCCGGCGTTTGATTATATTTCCCGTTGCTGCGGGAGATCTCATCCGGGTTGATCGGCCATGCCATATGGCGGGCGGGATCGAAGCTGCGCCGCGGCCAGATCTCCTTGATGGTATAGGGAGAAGCAGGATCGGTGGAGTTGGAGTGGCTCCGTCCGTGCAGGGGGGCATTGATCTTGTCGTAATCACCCCAGCGTTTCAGGTCCTGCAGGCGGTCGGTCCATTCGCAGCCCAGTTCTACCCGGCGTTCGTGCTTCAGATCTTCCAGCGTAGGCACACCAATGTTTCCCAGTCCCGCGCGGTTCCTGATCTCGTTCAGCGGAGCGGTGGCTTCACCGGCCCTGTTGAGGTTGATCAGCGCTTCGGCTTTGAAGAGCAGGATCTCCGCGTAACGGATCAGCGGAAGGTTCAGGCGGGTAGTGGGATAGTCGCCATTCGGATTGATATTCGGATTGCTGCCCGCATCTTCATCACTGCCATAGCTGTACGGTTCCATGTATTTATTGATCTGGAAACCGGAGAGGCTGTTGGTGGAGAAGTAAGAGCGTTCCACGCCGAAGTAGGTGAACTTGTCGTTGAATTTGAGAATGGTCACTTCACGGCGCGGGTCATTGGCCTCATATTCCTGGTACAGCTCTTCGGTGGGCTGGAAGTATCCCCAGCCATTGTAAATGCCCCAGCCTTTGTTTTCCAGGATAACGCCCGGGAACTCTGAACCGCCTTGCACACCGGAAGTAACGGACCAGATGTATTCCGGGCCCCAGTTCTGTGCGATGGTGAATACGGCGCGGTAGTTCTGCTCACCGCTGCCCATACCGGTAACGAGCCCGCGGTTGCCCTCATCCCTGATCTTGTCGCACAAAGCAGGCACCGGTTCCCATTTGGTCTGATCGTAATCCGCCCAATAAGCATATGCTTTCACCATGTAGGCCCAGGCGGCTGCTTTGTGTGCCCTGCCTCGGTTTGCAGCGTCATAGGTTTCAAAGAAAGGCAGCAGTTCTGCAGCTTTCTCCAGGTCCTGGACGATCTGTGCATAGTTGTCTTTTACAGATGCCAGCTGCGGCGGAATGCGGTCGCCATAACCTTCAAACTCCGGCCCGTCGAAAGGTACGCCCTGGTCTTCATGCCCCCAGATATACGCGATCCAGAAATGCGCAAAGCCTCTCATGAAATAGGCTTCCCCGAGTGTGCGGTCACGAACGGATTCGGAAACATTCACAGCATTGGGAATACCTTCGATGATCTGGTTGGATTTATTGATCAGCCAGTACAGATCGTTCCATGCAGTGGTCAGATAACCTTCGCGGCCGGAGGGAATGAAGTTCTTGATATTCTCCGCTTCCGCTTTTACGCGACCTACAACGAGGTCATCGCTCGCTACCTGTATCCAGAAGAGGTCACGGCCCCAGGTGGATTCGTAGCGCATGGGAACATACAGGCTGGCTGCAGCCTTTTCGAGATCTTCATCGCTTTGCCAGAAAAAAGCGGTAGTAGGTTCGCCGTTGGGTTTGGTATCCACCCAATCCTTTGTGCAGGCGCTCAGGCCTGTCAGCAGCAGTGTCAGCGATATAATATGATAAAGTGTCTTTTTCATCCGTTTAAGTTTTTTTGCTTGATCAGATCGGATGGCACATCCGGCTACCGGATGCGCCATGATGCTGTTGGTTTATCAGAGGTTCAGTTTAACACCTACGGAAAATATGCGCGACAGCGGGAATTGACCGCCATCCAGGCCTATACCGCCTACCTCGGGGTCCATGCCGGTGTATTTGGTGAAGGTGAGCAGGTTGTCAGCGCTCACGTACACACGGAGACCGGAGTTCCAGGACATTTTAGGGAAAGTGTACCCGATCAGCAGGTTCTTGAGCCGGAGGTAATTGCCGTCTTCAAGATACCAGTCGGACACTGTCTGGAAGTTTTTATTCGGGTCGTTGGCAGAAATGCGCGGGATGTCCGAGCTGGTGTTTTCCGGAGACCAGGCATCCAGTATTTTATCCCAGCGGTTGTATCCCTGTTCGGAACCGTTGAGGGTGGATTGCTTGAAGGCATGGAAGATCTTCACGCCGCCTACGCCCTGGAAGAACATGCTGAGATCGAAATTTTTCCAGGTGAGGTTAGCGGTGAACCCGTAGGTGAAATTCGGGAAAGCGCTGCCCATGAATACCCGGTCCGCATCATTGATCTGGCCGTCATTGTTCTCATCGATGAACTTCAGGTCACCTGCTTTTGCATTCGGCTGTATGCGTGTGCCGTCTTTTGAATAGGCAGCCGCTTCTGCGTCTGACTGGAAGATGCCATCGCTACGGATCAGCCAGTAGGAATAATAAGGCTGATCAACTACGGAGCGGTAAGGATTCAATACGCCTCTCCAGGCATCGCCGTGCGACCAGAAGGAGTTGGCATTGTCATCGATATAAGCTACCCTGTTCTTCAGCGTGGCGATATTGCCGCCGATCTCGTATTGCAGCATGCCCACCTGGTCCCGCCAGCTGGCGGCTACTTCAAAACCGGTGTTGCGGATCTCGCCCTGGTTGATGAGCGGTGCGCCGAAACCGAAAGTATTGGGCCAGTCGGTATCCTGTAATTTGATGAGATCGTAAGTGAGTTTATCAAAGTAATCGGCGGTAATGCTCAGCCTTTCGTTCATCAGGCTGATATCCAGACCGATATCCGATTGCCTGGATGTTTCCCAGCTGAGATTGGGATTGTAGAGGCTGTTCATGTACAGCGCGTTGGACCGCGGCGATGTTTCTCCCACCTGGAAGTTATGGTTGGAGCTGAGTTTCGGATAACCGTAGTACAGGCCAACGGAACCGATGTTCCCGATACGTCCCCAGCTGGCGCGGAACTTGATCAGGTCTACCCCCTTCACATTGAAGAAAGGTTCGGAGCTGAGCTTCCATGCTGCGGTGATGCCGGGGAAACCTTTCACCCGGTTGTCTGCCGCCAGGCGGCCGGCGATATCATAACGGTAGCTGCCGGTAACGAAGTAACGGTCTGCCCAGCTATAGGAGATCCTTCCGACGTAAGACAGGTTGCGGTCTTCCCACTGATTGTCCGTCGGGCGGTTCTGATCGAAGATGCTGGCATTGATGAAAAACCTTGACCAGTCTGCTTCGTTCTCGATGCCTTTCGCAGCGGCACTGAAGGAACGTGCGCCGTTTTCCTGCGCCGTCACGGATGCCATGGCGCCGATATTATGTTTGCCGAAGATGCGGTTGTAAGTGGCCGTGTTCTCCCATATCCAGCTATACTCCCGGTTGGTGGAGTAGGAAAGCGTGTTCTGGTTGTTCGGCTTGCCCGGCTCGGTCCTGCGCGGTTCAAAGTTTTTCCACAGCGAACTGTTATTGCGGTAAGCAAAACGGGTGAGGAAGCTGAGGCCTTTGAATATCTCGGACACAGACAGCTCTGTTACGGACTGGAGGTCGTTGCCTTTATTGAAAGGCCTGTTCCGCAGCAGGGTAGCCACGGGATTGATAGCATCCCCGTGTATGCCCAGGTAGCTGGATTCGCGGGGGCCTACGCCGCCGAATGATCCATCTTCATAATACGGCGTGGCGGAACGCGGCATGTAGATCGCAGAGAGAATGCTGCCGCTGTACCCGCTGGATGTTTCCGTACCGCGGTTATCGTTATTGTTCCAGAACAGTTCCTGGCGGAGTTTGATGTTGTGACTGAATTCGTAGAAGGCGTTGAGGCGGAGTGAAAGGTTTTTGTTGTAGGTATTGATAAGGGTGCCTTCTTCGTTTTCATACCGGGCCTGCAGGAGGGTGGAGAATTTGTCCGTTCCCGCGTTCACGCTAACGGTGTGCCGCTGAACGATGCCGGTGCGGAATATCTCATCCACCCAGTCCGTCCGGGTAACCTGGGCGTAGGGGTTCAGGGAAGCATCCCAGCCGCTGAGCGGAGTGAGGCCGGCATTGGTATAGGCGAGGTTGGAAACCTTTGCTTCATCTTCTGCGCGCAGGGATTGCGGCAGCCTCCAGGCATTCTTGATGCCGGTAAAGCCGGTATATTCAACACCTGGTGCCCCTTTTCTGGCCTGGCGCGTAGTGATGAGGATAACACCCGCGGAGCCGGAGAAAGCGCCGTAAATGGCCGCGGAAGCCGCATCTTTCAGTATGGTGATGGACTCTACGTCAGCGGGATTGTAGGGAGCATTGGGAACACCATCTACCACATACAGTACGCTTTCCGTTGCCCTTGAGCCTACGCCGCGGATCGTTACCTTGGGTGTGCTGTTGGGGTGACCGCCGTTGTTCACCACGGTTACGCCGGCTACCTTGCCCTGTATCATGGCAGGCACATTCAGCACAGGGCGGCTCCGGATCTGCTCCATATCAGGTACCACAGAAACCGCAGCGGAAAGGTCCGATTTCTTGGCAGTACCGTAACCGAGCACCACTATTTCGTTAAGTGACTGGCGGCTGTTGGCCAGCACTACGTCCATTTCGCCTGACTTTTCAACCGGCAGTTCCCGGTTCTCGAAGCCCACAGAGCTGAAGCGCAACACATCGCCTTCGCTGACAGTGATCTCGTATTGGCCGTTGGCATCGGTTATCGCTCTTTTCTCAGTGCCTTTTACCCATACGGTAACACCCGGAACGGCTTCGCCGTCTGAAGTGGCCACGCGGCCTTTCACCTTGCGGTCTTTAGACTGGACCGGGGTGCTCGCAGCGCTTTCTGCTGCCTTGCGAAAAAGTATGGAAGTATTGCTGATGTTGAACTCGATGCCGGCTTTTGTGCGCAGCAGGTTCAGGGCTTCTCCCAGGGTAATATTGTCCGCCTGGTAGTCGTTCACCATGATCTTGTCGAAATCGCCGGTGATGAAGCTGAAGGAATAGCGGCTTTGTTTGTCAAGCGCGTCCAGTACGCTGGAAAGAGACGCTTTGCTGATGCTCAGTTTTACACGTTCATTCAGGGTAGTCTGCTGGCTGAAACCGGAGGCAGACAGCATGAGCAGGCCCATGAACAGGCAGAGGCGCAACAATGTGGGAACAGCCGTCCGTTGCCGGTGGGCATGCTGTTCCGGTTTGGTAAATGTTTTCTTCATGATGTGTTGTTTTTACAGGGATACTCCAGGAGCCCTGCGTATTAATAAATAGTTACCAGCTTGCCGGAAATCCTGAACCGTTTGTGATTCATGTAGCACAGGTTGCCAAGCATTTTTTCAAAACTCTGCGGGGGGAAGGCCACCGTGATATTTTTCTCTATATCTTTTTTATTCACCCAGCGCACGCTGTAGCCGTTCTTTTCGCAGAGGCGCACCATGGCGTCATGTACAGAGAGGCCGGAGGCTGTAAATCCTCCTTCCTTCCAGGTGGTAGCCAGTTTCATATCTTCTTTCGCAATCAGCATGCGGCTGCCTTCTGGATCATACCTGGCGGCATAACCGGGTTCCAGGATGGTCTTTACCGCACTGTCCGTCCTGGCCAATACCTGCACTTTTCCGCTCAGCAGGGATACCCGGCTCATTTTTTCACCGGGATAGGCTTCCACGCTGAAGGCGGTTCCCAGCACCCTGATCGTCAGGTCCCGGGTATGAATAATGAAAGGCCGGCGGCTGTCTTTATGCACTTCAAAGAATCCTTCCCCTGTCAGCGCGATGTGCCGTTCCTGCGTTAGCGGATCTTCTTCCCAGCGTAGGGAGGCATTGGCGTTCAGCCATACTTCGGAACTGTCAGGCAGGATGACCTTTTTGATCGTTCCTGAGCCGTTTTGCACGAGCATGGCGTTGTTTTCGGATTGTGGCGGCGGTGTGCGGCGGGAATACATCCAGGCAAAGGCCAGCCCCGCTGTTAAAACAACGGAAGCGGCCAGCATGCGTTTCACGGCTGGGGGGAATAGCCGGAAAGTTTTGGGCTGCGGCAGGCTGCTGCGGAAACCGGCCAGGAAGGCTTCCCGCTTTGCGGCAGTCTCTTCGGGAGACAGGCCTTCCGTTTGCCCGTTGCCCAGGCTTTCATACCATTCGTCCAGCAAAGCCAGTTCCTCGGGCGTGCATTTGCCGGCATGAAATTTTTCCAATAGGGCTTTGGCCCCGGGGTATTTTTGTGATTCCATCTACAAAAGAATACCCGGTGCCGCAAAAATGTTAACTCAGCCTGGATTAAGGAATTGTAAACAAAATGAGGGCTGACATTAAACGGGCTGCCAGAGCAGGGTTGGCGTGGATGTAGGATTTCACCTGTTGCAGCGCCCGGGCATACAGCACCCGCGCGGAAGCGGGTTCAATATTAAGTAGTTGCGCGATTTTGCGGTAGGAATACTGGTGGCGGGTCCGCAGCAGGAAAAGCTGCCGCTGGGAGGGCGAGAGGGTTTCCAGCGCCTCATCC
The DNA here is from genome assembly GCF_008086345.1 of Chitinophaga sp. XS-30. Classification (NCBI taxonomy): domain Bacteria; kingdom Pseudomonadati; phylum Bacteroidota; class Chitinophagia; order Chitinophagales; family Chitinophagaceae; genus Chitinophaga; species Chitinophaga sp. XS-30. The sequence goes on from NZ_CP043006.1 coordinate 3,094,181, forward strand.
AGGAAAGATTCCCGGAGGGCCTGCATATCTTCCCGTACGAAAACCACTTCCAGCGTCTCCTGCAGCATATGCTCCAGGGCCTTGAGATGGGCCTGGTAACGGCTGGTGGTGCGATAATAATTGTAGATACGCAGTTTCAGGGAGTGCAGCAGGTAATATTCCAGGGTTTCGTCTTTGGGGGCCTCTTCCCATTTTTCCCATAAAGAAAGAAAAACGTCCTGCACAACGTCCGGAGCATCATCAGGGTTGGTTTTGGCCGTGGCAATGCCCAGCAACTTGTCCCAGTACCGGATCACCGATGCTTCGAAGGCGGCCTGCCGCTGTGTATGAGAAAACTGACCTTGATGCGATGTCATATCGGAAGTATCTTCAGCAAATGTAAAGGGTTAATATTAAATGAGCATTAAGAGTTGCCGGAAACACACCTTGTTAACATCTGTTATTTCCCTAAATTGCCGCTTTGATCCACTAAAAACAATCTTATGAGGCGACATCTGGCCGGGTACCTGCTCTTACCGGTACTCTTTTTTGTGCATCTTGCCGCAAATGCCACGGAAGGCATGTGGCTGCCCCATCTGCTGACCAACCTGAATGAAAAGGAAATGAAAGGCATGGGCATGAAGATCGGCGCATCCGATATCTACAATGTTAATAAAGGCAGCCTGAAAGATGCCATCGTAAGCTTCGGCGGCTTCTGCACAGGCGAGATCATTTCTTCACAGGGACTGCTGCTCACCAATCATCACTGCGGTTACGGCTCCATTCAGAAACATTCTTCCGTTCAGCGGAATTATCTGGACAATGGTTTCTGGGCCCGTAACCGGGCGGAGGAGCTTCCCAATGAAGGGCTGTTTGCCACCTTTATCGTGAGGATAGAAGATGTCACAAAGCAGGCTTTGCAGGGTGTTACAACGCAGATGAACGAAGAACAGCGGGCTTCCCTTATCGGCAAGAACCTTGGCGCTGTTCGCAGCAATATCAAAAAAGAGACTTACCAGGATGTAGTGATCAAGCCTTTTTTTGAAGGCAACCAGTACTTTCTGTTCGTTACGGAAACCTATAAAGATATCCGGCTGGTAGGCGCTCCGCCTTCTTCCATCGGGAAGTTCGGCGCGGATACGGACAACTGGGTGTGGCCGCGGCATACCGGCGATTTTTCGATCTTCCGCATCTATGCGGGGAAAGACAATAAACCGGCGGAATATTCGCCGGACAATGTGCCGCTGAGCCCCAAACATTTTCTTCCTGTTTCGCTGGATGGTGTTGCGGAGAATGATTTTACGATGGTATTCGGTTTCTCGGGCCGTACCAGCGAATACCTGCCTTCCGAAGCGCTGAAGCTCACCGTGGAAGGGCAGGACCCCGCCAAAGTGGCCATGCGCGATGCGGCATTGAAAGTGATCGACGGGTTCATGCGTAAAGATGAGCAGATCAAGATACAATATGCTTCCAAATTCGCCGGCACGGCCAATGCCTGGAAGAAATGGATCGGGGAGATGCAGGGGGTGCGTGCTACCGGCGGTATTCAGCGGAAGCTGAAATATGAGGAGCGTTTCCGCCAGCTGGCCAGCCCCGCGCAGCGCAATGTGCTGGATTCGCTGAACATCCTCTACAAACAGTCCGCTCCTTTTGCGGTAGCCCGCGATCACTATATCGAACTGACCCGCAACGTAGAGATGCTGAACTTTGCCAATGATGCGGTAACTATGCTGCAGGAGACGCGTGTTAAAGGCGAAAGCCACTACGATGAGTTGCGGGAGCAGTTCCTCGCCAAAATGAAATCGCTGTACAGCAATTACAATAATGATGTGGACCGGGAGGTGGCTGCCGCCTTGCTGGATATCTATTTTTCAGAAGTGCCGTCCCGTATGATCGGCGGAGAAGGATACCAGGTGTGGATGGAAACGAATAAGGACGGGAAGGCCACTGCAGCCCGGATGTACAGCCAGTCCGCTTTCACGGCTTACGAAAAACTGGCGGCCTTTTTTGCTCAGCCCTTCAATACCGTGTCTGAAGCGGTATGGAAAGACCCCGCCACCCGCCTGCTCATCGGCCTGCGCAATGGCTTTATCGATAACGTCGGGGAGCCGTATGACGCCCTTCAGCCGGACATCGCCAGGCTGCAGCGTGCTTACATGCAGGCGCAGATGGACGTGCTGAAAGGCCGCCGTTTTTATCCCGATGCCAACAGCACGCTGCGCATCACCTACGGTAAAGTGAACGGCTATGTTCCGCGGGATGCTGTGGAATATGGCATTTCCACCACGCTGGATGGTGTGATGGAAAAATACAAACCCGGCGATTATGAGTTCGATGTGCCCGAAAAGCTGCGCAGCCTCTGGGAGCAAAAGGACTATGGCCCATACGGAGAGAAAGGAAAGATGCCGGTATGCTTCATCGCGTCCAATCATACCACCGGCGGGAATTCCGGCAGCCCGGCACTGGATGCATACGGCAATCTCATTGGTCTGAATTTCGACCGTACCTGGGAAGGTACCATGAGCGATATCAATTACGATGCGTCTATCTGCAGAAATATTATGGTGGACATCCGGTATGTGCTGTTCATTATCGACAAGTTTGCCGGAGCAAAGCATCTGGTGGACGAAATGAAGCTGGTGCATCCGAAAAAGAAAACCGTAGTGCCTGCGCGGAAAGCGGCATAAACATAAAATGGGGCGCATTCGTTTGGAAGCGCCCCATTTTAAATATTTTTCCGTTCACGGTGGTATCAATCCGCCTGCCTGCATTCATACACAATTGAACTGCATTTGTCCACATGCCGCCAGGCCTTCCAGTAGGACCGCAGTCCGTTCCATCCCGCTTTGATCATTCCGCCGGAACGGTATTTCTCACTCAGCAGGCTCACATAGAACGCATCAAACACCATCGGATGTTTCTGCACGATGCTTAGCCCGTGCTGTTGCAGCAGTATTTGCATGGATGCAGGAGAGAAATGATAGAGATGCCGCGGCACATCGTATGCCGCCCAGTGGCTGCCGTAGCTGCGCGCATCGGTAGAAGTATAGTTGGGTACGGCAATGAGCAGCGCGCCGCCGGGTTTTAGCAGCTTGCGGATCTGTTCCAGGTAGCCGTGCAGATCATGTACATGTTCCAGCACATGCCACATGGTGATGCAGTCGAACTGCGCATGCGGCAATTGGAAAAGCGCTTCGGTGGACAAGGTATCGAGGTTGTACAGTTTCCGTGCATTCTCCCGTGCGCCCGCATCCGGCTCCAACCCGGTCACTTCCCATCCCAGCTGTTGCATGTAATGCAGGAATGCGCCGGAACCGCTGCCGATATCCAGCAGGCGGCCCTGTTTTACGCCGGCGGAGGATTTTACCCAGTTCTGCTTGGAGCGCATGGTGATCTTGCGCACACTATGGTACATCCTGTTGATAAGGCCTTCCTTTGTTTCTGAATGGGAGATGTATTCGGCGGACTGGTAATAGCTGCCGATGTGATGGATATCCGGGATGTTCTGCGTGAACCTGCCTGTACAGTCGCCGCATTCCCATATGTCAAAAGCTTCGCCGGATACGGTATGGTCTTTTGCTGTAAGCTGCCGGCTGATCTTCTGCGATCCGCAGATCGGGCATTGTTGGTATTGGATACGACTCATGTAAAATGTAAAAACTGCAAGATAAGCATTTAACGGAACCTTATATACCCCGGTATTCACCCCAGACCTTCCGCAGGGCATCTGCGATCTCGCCGAGGGTGCAATAGTTTTCCACGGCTTCCACTACCAGCGGCATCAGGTTTTCCGTGGTCTGCGCTTTTGCCTGTAAGCCAGCCAGCAGGTCGTTTGCTTTCCGGTTGTCCCGGCGGGTGCGGAGCGATGCCAGTTTTTCAGATTGCAGGGTACGGATACTGTCGTCTATACGGAATACATCATCCGCCGTTTCTTCTTTGACGGTGAATTTGTTTACGCCTACGATGACCTTTTCGCCGTTCTCGATCTCCTGCTGGTACTGGTATGCGCTGCGGGCGATCTCGTCCTGTATGAACCCCTGTTCAATGGCGCTGACGGAGCCGCCCATGGCGTCTATTTTGCCGATCAGGTCCCAGGCGCGGGATTCCACTTCATTGGTCAGCGCTTCCACGTAAAAAGATCCGGCCAGCGGGTCCACCGTATCGGCAATACCGCTTTCATAACCGATGATCTGCTGGGTGCGCAGGGCAATGCGGGCAGCGGCTTCGGTGGGCAGGGAAATGGCCTCGTCATAACCGTTGGTGTGCAGCGACTGTGTGCCGCCAAGTGTGGCCGCCAGTGTTTGCACGGCTACCCTCACGATATTGTTATGCGGTTGCTGGGCCGTGAGCGTACTGCCACCGGTTTGCGTATGGAAGCGGAGCATTTGCGCTTTGGCGTCGGTAGCGCCCAGCTCTTTCGTGATCTGCGCCCACATCCTGCGCGCGGCGCGGAATTTGGCCACTTCCTCGAAGAGATGGTTATGCGCATTGAAAAAGAAACTCAGCCGTTTGGCGAATACATTGATGTCAAGCCCTTTTTCCAGCGCCGCTTTCAGATATGCCTTGCCGTTAGAGAGCGTAAATGCCAGTTCCTGCACGGCGTTGGCGCCTGCTTCGCGGATATGGTAGCCGCTGATGGAAATGGTGTTCCACTTCGGCACTTCCCGGCTGCAATAGTCGAAGATGTCTGTGATCAGCCGCATGGAAGGCTGCGGGGGATAAATAAAAGTGCCGCGGGCGGCATATTCCTTGAGGATATCATTCTGAATGGTGCCGGAGATCTTTTGCAGGTCCGCCCCCTGCTTTTTTGCGAGGGCAATGTAAAGTGCCAGCAGGATGAAGCCTGTGGCATTGATGGTCATGGAAGTAGATACCTTTTCCAGGTCGATGCCGGAGAAAAGTATCTCCATATCTTCCAGCGAATCGATGGCTACGCCAACTTTTCCTACTTCTCCTTCGGACATGGGGTGATCGGAGTCATACCCGATCTGGGTAGGCAGGTCGAATGCCACGCTGAGCCCCATTACGCCCTGGCCCAGCAGATAATGATAACGTTTGTTGGACTCCTCCGCTGTACTGAAACCGGCATACTGCCGCATGGTCCATAATTTGTCCCGGTACATGGATGCATGGATGCCCCGGGTGAAGGGGAAACTTCCCGGCATTTCCGTCATCGGCACAGGATTGGTGTACAAGGGCTGTATTGCAATATCCGAATCGGTCCTGATCTTCTTTTCCATAGGCACAATGTTACTTTAAAAACGATAAATTGCGATAAAATTTGTTGACTGGTTTATGATCACCTATTTATTGCTGGCTATTACGATAGGATTGGGGGTACTGAGTATAACACTACTGCGCAAAGCGAGCAGGAAACCGCTGCGGGATGGCATATTAACAGCATTACTGTCCGTTTCCCTCGGCCTGTTCATCTATCTCTATGGTACCTGGGTATTCCTGAGCATTTATGCGAAGTATGTTTTTGGCGTATCGTACCTGCTGCTGGGGCTGTATTTCCTCTGGAAGCGGAAGCGGGTGCTGCGGGCTACGAATGCGCTCTACAAGGTAGTGCTCATCCTTTTTTTCGGCACCTGCTGTATCCTGTATTTCACGGGCACCACAGGAGTGCCGGAGCGGGTAGATCTGGATTTTCCGTTGAAAAAGGGACGGTATTTCGTGATACAGGGCGGCAAAGGCTTGCCTACCAACCTCTTTCATTTCAGCCTGCGCGGGGCCATTTACGCGATGGATATTGTAAGGTTGAATGATTTCGGGAACCGCGCCAATACGGTGTTCTCCCGCAACCTGGAGGATTATGCCATATTCGGGGATACCATTTACAGCCCCTGCAACGGAAGGGTTGTACGTGCGCATGGCAGCAACCCGGATAATATTCCTCCGAATATGGACCGTGGCCCGAAGAACACCAATATGGTCGTGATTGAAACGGATACCTATACCGTATTCATGGGGCATATGAAAATGAACAGCGTGATGGTAAAAGAAGGGGACAGGGTGACCACCGGGCAACCGATCGGGCGGGTGGGTAATTCCGGTTTCAGCAGTGAGCCGCATCTGCACATCCAGGTGCATAAAAGGGAAGACGGGCATCCCTGGTACCGGTCCACGCCGTTGTATATCCGTTTTAACGGTAACAGTTACCTGTTGAACGAGGTGATCAAAAAGAAGAATCTCTGACGGCAACTCCTGGCTTCAACGTTGGCGGCAGCTTTTCACTGTTATCCCTTCATCAATCGCTTCGCTTCCGCATTGATGATCGCTGCGGCAATATCCGCAGGCGATTCCTTTTGCTGCATGAACAGTTCCAGTATTTGTTTGTTCAGTTCGATGGCAGGCGCATCAGGCGGCAGTTTCAGCGCTATCTGGTTAATGATGGAGATCGTTTGTTCCTTCACTGTTTTTACAGCTTCCCAGGCCTGCTGCGTGACATAGATCTGCTGGGAAACATTATGATCGTATTCGGATTTGATGTTGGATACCATGCCGATCTGCATGTCCAGCACCGTGAAGCCGGGCTGGTTGATCCGGCTGATCAGGCTTTGAGGGGAAATGCGCTCTACGAACAGCACGATCCTTTCATAAGCCTGCAATTGCAGCGGCAGTGCAACGTTGCGCGGGTCCGCTGCAACTGGTGCAGTAGTGGCAGGGTCGGTTTTCTCCGGTTTCTTCAATGAATCTTTAAGCGTCCAGATTACCAGTACGATAGCGCCGGCTCCCAGAATAATAAACAACCACTCCTGACTGTTAGGCATAAATGAAAGGGTTTTAGGAGTACAAATATAGATTTATTTTATTATTTGTAACTGCTGATATGATTTTTATGTCAGCATTCCGGCAAGCTGAGCGGTATGTTGACCGCCAGTCCGCCGTCGGAGGTTTCCTTGTATTTTGAATTCATGTCCAGCGCTGTTTCCCACATGGTTTTCACTACGGCGTCCAGCGATACTTTTGCCAGTTCCGGGTTGCTTTGCAGGGCCAGCTGGCAGGCGGTGATCGCTTTGATGGCGCCCATGGTATTGCGTTCTATGCAGGGTATCTGTACGAGCCCGCCGATGGGATCGCAGGTCAATCCAAGGTGATGCTCCATGGCGATCTCGGCGGCCATCAGCACCTGCCTTTGTGATCCGCCCATACATTCGGTGAGCGCTGCGGCGGCCATCGCGGAAGAAACGCCTATTTCGGCCTGGCAGCCGCCCATGGCTGCGGAGATGGTTGCGCGTTTTTTGAAGATGCTGCCGATCTCTGATGCCGTCAGCAGGAACTGGATGATCCGTTCGGGATCGAAGCCATCGCAGAAGGCAATGTAGTATTGCAGTACGGCGGGGATCACTCCGGCGGCCCCGTTGGTAGGTGCGGTAACCACCCTGCCGAAGGAGGCATTCTCTTCGTTCACGGCCAGCGCGAAGCAGCTAACCCAGTCCAGCGTATAGGAAAAATGCTGCCCGCCTTCGCGGATAGCCGTGATCCAGGAATGGTAATCAGTATAAGTCCTTCCGTTTAACAGTTTTTTATTGAGTGCCGCCGCCCTGCGCCCCACTTTCAGGCCGCCGGGCAGTTCGCCGGTGGTGTGGCATCCGCGGTAAATGCATTCCTGCATTACCTGCCATATTTTCAGCACACCCTCCCGGGTGGCGGCTTCGCTGCGCCAGGCCTGTTCATTCTCCATGACGAGTTCGGAGATGGAAAAACCGGTTTTAATGCACCATTGCAGCAACTGCCTTGCCGTGTCTATAGGAAAGGGCAGGTCCACACTGTTCTGCGGGTTGCCGGCTTCGCCTTCCTTCACCACGAACCCGCCACCGATGGAGTAGTAAGTGGCCGCCAACTGGTCGCCGTTGCGGAGAGTAACGAGGAAGGTCAGGGCATTGGGATGGAAGGGGAGTGATTCCTCGAACAGGAATGCAATATCGCTGACGGGATCAAATGTTATGGTATATTTCCCGTTAAGCTGCAGTTTCCGGTCGCGGCGGATGCCGTCTATCTTGGGAGTGATCTGGCTGACATCGAATGTCACCGGATCATCGCCTGAAAGTCCCAGCAATACGGCGATATCCGTACCGTGGCCATGGCCGGTCTTGGCCAGGGAGCCGTACAGCAACACGGTCAGGCCGGTCACTTCGGGCAACTGGTCGCCGAGTTCGTCCAGGAAACGCATGGCTGCGCGCCATGGGCCTAAGGTATGTGAGCTGGAAGGTCCTACGCCGATCTTGAAGATGTCAAATACTGAGATGCACTCGTGTGGCACAATGAATTGATTTATTGGTCAAAGGTATTGAATCGTTGCTTGCTGCCGGCGAAAGGTAGGAAAAAATCAGCCCTGCCGGTTTTGGGCAGGGCTGATTATGATAATGGGATGATAATTCCCCTTAGTAATAAAAGTTATTGAGCGTGATCTCGAAAACAAGCACAGAATTGGCCGGGATGGCGGCTGAGCTGGAGGTTTTGTACCCCAGTCCCGATGGAATAAGCAGCAATACCTTATCTCCTTTGGCGATCTTCCGCAGGCCGATCTGCCAGCCCTGAACGAGGTTCTTGAGGCGGGCATCTCCCAGGGTATTGTTATCCCGGGTTTCGAAAACATTGCCGTTGAGCAGTTTGCCGGTGTAGGAAATGTTCATCCGGTCTTCCAGGGTGATCGTATCGTTCGGTGTGGTGCCGCGTGCCAGTATCTTGTAATGCAGCCCGCTGGTATCATCTTTCATGGTGCCGGTGATGCTGCTGTCAGCGATATATTGCTGTATCAGCTGTTCATCGATAGCGGCTTGTTTAACAGGATCGTGCGGCACATCGTCCTTTTTCTTTTTGCAGGCGGTGAACATCAATACCGCCAGGAGGCCGAGCAGCCCGAAATAGTGTCTCTTCATACAAATATTTAAGATGTTTATTTAAAGTCTACCAGTTTTACATCGCATACCAGTATGGCGTCCGGTGGAATGGTACCGGGAATGCCTGTTGACCCGAAGGCGAGGCTGGAGGGAATATACATGATAATATGACCGCCTTTGGTGATCAGGCGAAGGCCGATCTGCCACCCGGCGATATGATCTTTCAGCTTCCGGCCATCGAATTTTGTAGGCAGGTTCTGGGATGATTCGATCAACCGCTCTTCGCGCAGCAGGCTGCGCTTGAAAATAACGGTGGGTGTCTGGTCCAGGTGAATGGTGTCGATACCGTTGCCCGGTGCAACGATCTTGTACACGAGGCCGCTGGGGTGGATGACAATACCGGAATCACGGTTCCGGCTGCGGAGGTATTCGCGGATGGACTGGGTATCCTGTTGTACGGATTCAAAGAAATCGTTCAACGAGTTTTCCTTTTTGACGCAGGAACTTGAGCAGCAGGGCGGAAGCCAGTACTGCAAGGCCGGAATAAAAAAGTCGTCTGATCATCATACGCACAGCAGGAATTTGTCAAAAATACAACAGTTAAACGCGTTACCCGGGCAGAAAGTTACAAAAAAAAGATCCCGCTCACGGAAAACCGGAGCGGGATGATATTTTGCCTGTACCGGCGGATTAATAATCCATGCCCATACCGTGGCCGCCCGCCCGGCATTGCGGGAGCTGCGGATTTAGGTTCCGGTTTGTCAGCGATCACGCATTCTGTGGTCAGCAGCATACCAGCGATGGATGCGGCGTTTTCCAGGGCAATGCGGGTTACTTTTGTAGGATCGATTACACCTGCAGCCAGTAATTTTTCAAATACTTCCGTGCGGGCATTGAAACCAAAGTCGGCTTTACCTTCCTTCACTTTCTGAACGATGATAGATCCTTCGATACCTGCGTTGGCAGTGATCTGGCGCAGCGGTTCTTCGATCGCGCGTTTCACGATGGCAATACCGGTCTGCTCGTCTTCGTTCTCACCTTTCAGTTTTTCCAGTGATTCGATAGAGCGGATGAACGCTACACCACCACCAGCTACGATACCTTCTTCAACGGCAGCGCGGGTAGCATGCAGGGCATCGTCCACACGGTCTTTCTTCTCTTTCATTTCCACTTCGGTAGCAGCGCCAACGTACAGTACGGCAACACCACCGCTCAGTTTCGCCAGGCGTTCCTGCAGTTTTTCGCGGTCATAATCGGAAGTGGTCACTTCGATCTGGGACTTGATCTGGCCGATACGGGCCTGGATGTCCTTTTTACCGCCTTTACCGCCAACGATGGTGGTATTGTCTTTATCGATGATGATGGATTCAGCGCGACCGAGGTAGGTCAGGTCGGCATTTTCCAGTTTGTAACCTTGTTCCTCGCTTACCACGATACCAGCGGTGAGGGTAGCGATATCCTGCAGCATTTCCTTTCTGCGGTCGCCAAAGCCGGGAGCTTTAACGGCAGCTACTTTCAGGGTGCCGCGGAGTTTGTTCACCACCAGGGTGGCCAGTGCTTCACCGTCCAGGTCCTCGGAGATGATCACGAGGGGAGCGCCCTGCTGTGCCACTTTTTCCAGGATGTGGAGGATATCCTTCATGGTGCTGATCTTTTTGTCGTAGATCAGGATGTAAGGATTCTGCAGTTCAGCCTGCATTTTCTCGCTGTTGGTGATGAAATAGGCGGAGAGGTAACCGCGGTCGAACTGCATGCCTTCCACTACTTCTACGGTAGTTTCGGTGCCTTTCGCTTCTTCAACGGTGATCACACCGTCTTTGGTCACTTTACGCATGGCTTCAGCGATCAGCTTGCCGATCTCGCCGTCGTTATTTGCAGAGATGGAAGCTACCTGTTCGATCTTTTTGGTGTCGCTGCCAACTTTTTCGGATTGTTTTTTCAGGCTTTCCACAACGGCTTTCACGGCTTTGTCGATACCGCGTTTCAGGTCCATCGGGTTAGCGCCTGCTGCTACGTTCTTCAGGCCTTCTCCGATGATGGACTGGGCCAGAACGGTGGCAGTGGTGGTACCGTCACCGGCAATGTCAGCGGTTTTGGAAGCTACTTCCTTCACCATCTGCGCGCCCATGTTCTCGATAGCGTCTTCCAGTTCAATCTCTTTTGCTACAGTAACACCGTCCTTGGTTACGCTGGGGGCGCCGAATTTCTTTTCGATCACCACGTTGCGGCCTTTGGGGCCGAGGGTTACTTTCACGGCATCTGCCAGGGTGTCTACGCCTTTTTTCATTTTGTTGCGGGCGTCCGTATCAAAGAATATTTGCTTTGCCATAATGGTAATTGTTTTCTTGGTCTTTTAAGTGGAATGATGTTTAGATGATGGCCAGAATGTCTGATTCACGCATGATCAGGTATTCTTCACCTTCAAAGGGGATTTCCTGGCCGGAGTATTTGCCATACAGAACGGTGTCGCCTACTTTTACGGTGGTGGGCTCGTCCTTTTTGCCCGGCCCGGCCGCTACCACAGTACCACGTTGAGGTTTTTCTTTAGCGGTGTCGGGGATAATGATACCACCAGAGGTTTTTTCTTCTGCTGCTGCGGGTTTTACGATCACCCTGTCTGCCAGAGGTTTAATACTTAATTTTTTAGCCATTTTGAATCTATTTTTAAAAAGATGTGTTGAAATGGAATAATTTGACGGAAATTCCCTTAACGAAGATTATGCCAACAGACATTCAGGTCAAATTTTCAGGAAGCAAAGATAAGTAAAGTTCTCAGGGACTGTCAAAAAATGACATTTTTTCAGTCCGCCGTAACTATTTTTTAAAAAGTCCCTCTAAAACAGTAGATTTGCGGCCATTTTCCTTAGCGTACATGATCAGTAGAAGAAACATCCGGGTAAAAGTAATGCAAACGCTGTATGCCATGGACACCATGGAGCAGGGCTCCCTGAAACCAGGCACCGCCACCAGTTTGCTGAATGAGAAGTTAGACCAGACCTGTCAGATATTCACTTATTTGCTGTATTCCATTGCCCGCGTAGCACAATACGCGGAAACGGATGCACAGGCCAGGGCCTCCAAACACCTGCCCAGCGCGGCAGACCTTGTCGTCAATACCAAGATCGCCGGTAATGACTTCATCTTCCAGGTATTGGGGGACAAGGGGTTCCAGGTGAACCTGGACAGCTGGAAACTGCGCCACCTGGAAGACCCGGAACTGACCCGGAAACTCTACAACCGGCTGGCGGAAAGTGAATTATATAAGACGTATATCAGCGAACAGTCCCGCAACAAAGCTTCCGAGAAACAGATAATAGAATATATCTATAAAGACATCCTGGAAAAGAACGACCTGTTCCGCCAGCATATGGAAGACAGTTTCCTCCACTGGGGGGATGATGAAGATATGATGGGCATCCTGGTAGGCAACTACCTCTCCAAGCCCCAGCTGTTCAATTTCCTGCAGCTGATCAGCCGGGAGAAACTGGAGTATGCCCGGGAGCTGCTGCTTACGGTGATCGACAAAAAGGACTATTGCCTGGAACTGATCAAGCCCAAGCTGCAGAACTGGGACCCGGAGCGCATAGCCGCCATCGATATGCTGCTGATGGAAATGGGGGTTTGCGAATTCCTCTATTTCCCTACCATTCCTACCAAGGTGACCATCAACGAATATATCGATCTGGCCAAAGGCTACAGCACACCGCAAAGCGGCCAGTTCGTGAACGGCATCCTGGACAATATCCTGAAAGACCTCGTACAGGCCAATCAGGTGCAGAAGACAGACCGTACCCGGAAATGATCCAAAACCATAAATATTCCTGTTCATGAAATCGTTCTTATCCTCATTACTGTTGGCCGCCGCGGTACTGACCGCCTGCAACAACAATGCGAAAGAAACCGGCAGCGACCAGGCATCGACCCTTAACAGCGCTTCCGACTCCGCTCAGGGCCTGTACCCGGTGATCACTTTTGAAAAAGAAAGCCATAACTTTGGGAATATTGAAGAAGGCGAAGTGGTAGAGTACTCCTTCAAATTCACCAATACGGGCAATAAAGACCTCCTGATCACCAGGGCGGAGGCCAGTTGCGGCTGTACTGTACCTGAATGGCCGAAAGAACCCGTTAAACCCGGGGAAAGCGCCTATATGAAGGTGAAGTTCGACAGCCGGGGAAGACCGGAAGGATATACCGAAAAGGAGATATATATCCAGGCCAATACCAATCCTCCCGCAGTGAACGGTCCGAAGATCCAGTGCACGGTCGTAAAGAAATAGTAACTTTATTCGTTTCAAATCAACAAACAACATACGATGTACAACTTATTAAATGTATTCTTAATGACGCCCCAGCAAGGCGGCGGTCAGGGCGGTTTCGGCGGAATGGGCTCCCTGCTGTTCTTCGGCGGTATGATCCTGGTAATGTGGTTCTTCATGATCCGCCCCCAAACCAAAAAAGCCAAACTGCAGAAACAGTTTATCGATAACCTGAAAGAAGGGGAAAAAGTGGTGACCATTGCAGGTATCCACGGAAAAGTGAAAAAGATCAACGAGAATAATACCCTCCAGATCGAAGTGAGTCCCGGTACTTTCCTGACCATCGAGCGCTCTGCTGTAAGCATGGAATATACCAATGCTGTTGCGAAAGCTGCGGAAACGAAATAAGGGACTACGGTCCGGAAAATAAAAAACGGGGTTTCATCACAGGGAACCCCGTTTTTTTTTATTTTAGTTCAATGTACATCATCGGCATAACAGGCGGTATCGGTTCGGGAAAAAGCACAGTCGCCAGAATTTTCGGTTTATTGGGGATTCCTGTATATTCTGCGGATGACGCAGCCAAAGAGATCATGGTCAGGGACCCGGTCCTCGTAGCACAGATCAGGGAACATTTCGGCCCGGAATCGTATCTTGCAGACGGCAGCCTGCACCGCAAATTCATCTCCGGTATCGTTTTCAACGACAAAGCGCAACTGGAAGTACTGAATGCGCTGGTACACCCCGCCACTATCCGTCATTCCGAAGAATGGGCCGCCAGGCAGCAAGCGCCCTACGTCATCAAAGAAGCTGCGCTGATGTTTGAAACCGAATCTTTTCATCATGTAGACAAAGTGATCTGCGTATATTCTCCCGAAGCGCTCCGGGTCCACCGCGTTATGAAACGGGACAATATCACCCGTAACGAAGTGCTGGCAAGAATGCATAAGCAGATCGATGACAGGATCAAGATGAAACTGGCTGACCACGTGATCTGCAACGATGAGCAGCAGATGGTCATTCCCCAGGTCCTGGCGTTGCACCAGCAGTTCCTCGCCACCCTGAAGTGATCGCCCCCTGCAGGGCTATGTTAAGCCTGTGCAAACTTTTTCTGAAGGGCATTTTTCTGTCTGCAGCATCTTATACCTTTAACCACGTTATTAAATTGAGATATGACCCTGATGCAAGACAGCCTCCTGACCCGGTTCCGGGAAGGGCATTTTGATGCATGCGAAGCGCTTTTCAATACCTACTGGGATGCCCTCTACCAGTATGCATTGCGCATTCTCGGCAGCGAAGAGGATGCACAGGACCTGGTACAGGATCTTTTCGTTGAACTTTGGGAGCGGCGGGAATACCTGGAGATCAGCACACACATCCGCATCTATCTCTTCAGCGCTACCCGGAAAAAAATACTGCGCAAATTCCGGGACGATGGCCTGAAGCAAAAACACCTGGAGAAATTCATCCTCCACGGAGAGCTCCGTTCCGAACTGACCCTCAGTACATTGATACATAAAGATATCCTGTCCCAATTGCAGGAAGATCTGCAAACACTTCCCGCCAAAGAGAAAGCCGTGTTCGAATGTTACTATTTTGAAGAACTGAGCATCCGGGAGATCGCCATTAAAAACGGCACGGCGGAACAAACGGTGCGCAATCAGCTCAGCAATGCGCATCGCAAGGCATTGCCGCTTATTCATAAATTGCTGATGCTGATCTAAGGGCGATCGGCTTGCGCCTTTCCGCCACCGGTGCCGGTCAACATGGCCAGCTTTGGTCTTCCATCATCCCCGCGCTATCCTCCTCAAACCCGTCAGCCAATATTACCAAACTGTTAAGCGCAGCATCCCGATAGTTAAAAAAGCAAGGTTGTGGAACTTTATTGAAAACGACCACCTTGATCCGTTCCGCAGTTGAAAAATTGATCGACCGTTACCTTCGCGGGAATGCCACACCGGCAGATGAAACGCTTGTAGAACAATGGCTGGATTCCCTGGCCTCAGAAAGCAGCCATCCCGGCCAGCACCTCTCCCCGCAGGAGAAGGAACTGCTCCGCAGGAAGATGTTAAAGAGCATCCGCAAAAGGACCATTAGCCAAGGTTCCCGATGGAAGCCGGTGGGCATCGCTGCCGCAGTGGCGGGATTGCTGCTGGGCGGTTACCTGCTGCTGCGGCTCCAGACACCCGCGCCAACGCCTGTCTACCAGGTCTTCCGCACCGGCGTGGGCGAACAGAAAATGATCCTGCTGCCGGACAGCTCCCGCATCTGGATGGCGCCAAATTCCGAGTTACAATATCCGGAACGCTATGCCAGCATGCGCAACATCATCCTGGTATCCGGGGAAGCTTTTTTTGACGTGAGGCCGGATGCGCTGCACCAGTTTACCGTACAGGCAGACAGCCTGCAGGTAGCCGTGCTGGGTACTTCCTTTAACGTCAGGGCATATCGTAATCTGCCGGGCCTGAACATCGCGGTAAATACCGGAAAGATCAGGGTCACCCGCAGCGGGAACGTGCTGGGCATGCTGTCAGCCGGCGAAACCATGCAATACGACCGCCACCACCGTGCCGTTGCGCTGGGAACGTTCGATCCCGGAGAAGCCAGCGGATGGAAGAACAACCGTCTTTATTTTGATAACACACCGCTGGCGGAAGTGCTGCATATGCTGGAGAACTATTACCCGGTAAAGTTCAGGCTGCAACACCCGGAGCCGTTGGTGGTCAGCGGTTCCCTCAACATGAAAATGAAACCTGAGCAGGTCATGAACATCCTGCAGGAAATCACCGGTAACAGCATTCGATTCACAAAACGGTCCGATCAGTTATACATCGTACAATAGTCCATCCTTTAATGCTTACTATATGAACAAGATCATTACTCCATTATGCAGTAAAATCTGCAGCATGCTGATGTTTGCAGCCTTGCTATGCACCCTGGGCCTTACGGCGCAGGATGTTGCAGCCCAACAGGTCAAACAGGCCGTCAGCTCCTTACAGATAAAGAAAGGGCCGCTTGCGGCAGCGCTGAAACAACTTCAGGCGCAGACCGGCATTGATATCATGTACAATGCCGCCTTGCTGGAAAAATTCCAGGTACAGGATGCTTCCTACAGCAACCAGACGGTGGAAGCTGTGCTGCGCGACCTGCTGAAGCGCACCGGTCTTGAGTTCACCGAAAAAGAAGGGGTGATCATCATCAAAGCGCCGGAAAAGCAGCGCGTGCCTGTGAGAGGGGCGGTGACCGATGCCGGGAACGGTATTGCTCTCCCGGGTGTCAGCGTACAGGTGAAAGGCACATCTTACGGCGCCACTTCTGATGGCGAGGGCGCTTTCACCGTGAATGCGGACCCCGCTTCGGACACACTCTTGCTGAGCTATTTAGGCTACCGCAACATGCAGGTGCCGCTGGCGGGCCGCAGGGAACTGAGCCTGAGTTTAAAGGCCGATGCCAGTATGCTGAGCAGTGTAGTGGTGGTAGGGTATGGCGAAACAAAAAAAGACCACCTTACCGGTGCTGTCAGCCATGTATCTGAAAAAGATTTTAACCAGGGTGTGTTTTCCTCTCCCGAGCAGTTGCTGCAGGGAAAAGTAGCGGGCCTTAACATCACCCGCAGCGGTGACCCCAACGGTACGCCGGCAGTTATGCTCAGGGGCCCGTCTACCCTGCGCAGCGGTGAAGCCCAGGAACCCTTCTACGTTATAGATGGTGTGCCGGGCGCTTCCATTCAGCTGGTGTCGATGAATGACATCGTATCCATTGACGTATTGAAGGATGCATCTTCTACGGCTATCTACGGCGCCCGCGCGGCTAACGGTGTGATCATGGTGACCACCCGCAGGGCAAAGGAAGGGCAGAAATGGATCAGCTACAACGGCTACGGCGCCCTCGAACAGGTGTCCAACCGCATTGAAATGCTCTCCGGCGACCAGCTGCGCCAGTGGCTGGATGAAAACGGCAAAAGCCTTAACCCGAATCACGAGGACGGCGCGAATACCGACTGGCAGAAAGAAGTGACCCGCAACGGCATTTCACATAACCACAATCTTTCGCTCGGCGGCGGCGCCGGCAATACCGTGTACGATGCCAGCATCAACTACCTGCAGAACGAAGGGATCATGAAAGGCTCCTCGCTGGACCGCATCAATATCCGCGCTAACCTGGAGCAGCGCGCTTTTGATGACCGGCTGAAGATCAATGTGGCCCTGAGCAACAGCGTATCCACACAGCACCGCATTCCGCAGCTGGTGTTCCAGAACATGCTGTTGTACATGCCTACCGTGAACGTTAAAAATGCGGATGGTACCTACAAGGAGGATTTCTCCGCTACCAGGGATTATTACAACCCGGTTTCGCTGATCGAAAATAATGAAGACCGGACCAAAACAAAGATATTGCTGGGTAATCTGCGCGCGGAGCTGAAACTGCTGCCGGGCCTCAATTACACGGTCAACCTCTCCATGCAGGATGAGCAGATCAACCGCGATGTGTACTACAAACAAGCTTCCGCGCTTGCCCAGAATATTGGCGGAAAGGCCATACGGGGCGCTTACAGCAATACCAAAAAGATACTGGAAACATATTTTAATTACGACAAGACCTTCGGTCGCCATGGCCTGAAGCTGCTGGCCGGTTATTCCTGGCAGGAAGACCGCCGCAACGACGGGTTCCAGTCGTCCAACCAGGGCTTTGTATCCGATGCATTGAGTTATAACAACCTTGGGGTGGGCAACCTGCCGGTGGGTGTGCTGCCGGATTATGGCGGAACCACCATCGATGTGTACCGTTTCATTTCATTCTATGCCCGTGCGAATTATGTGTATGCGGATAAATACCTGTTGCAGGTTTCCGCCCGCCGCGACGGTTCTTCCGTGTTCGGCGCCAACAACCGCTGGGGAATTTTCCCGGCAGTGTCCGCAGGCTGGAGGCTCAAACAGGAGCCGTTCCTGAAGGATGTGAGCTGGCTGGATGATCTGAAGCTGCGCGCAGGTTACGGTGTAACCGGTAATGCATTGGGCTTCGGCGCATTTACTGCCGTGCTGCTGTACAATTCTACCGGCAAGTTTTACTACAACGGCGGCCTGGCCAATTCCATCGGCCCTACGCAGAACGCCAATCCGGACCTGAAATGGGAGAGCACCGGCATGGCAAACATCGGGCTGGACTTCTCTTTCCTCAACAACCGTCTCGGTGGCTCGGTGGATTTTTACGACAAACGCACGTCTGACCTGATCTGGGAATACAGTGTGCCAACCACCCAGTATTTCCTGAACAAGCTCATTGCCAATGCCGGCAAAATGAGCAACAAAGGTGTGGAGATACAGCTCAACGCCGTACCGGTAAGGAACAGGAAATTTTCCTGGTCCACAGCCCTGAACCTGGCCCATAACCGGAACAATATCGAGTCCCTGTCCAACGACAAATTCACGCTCACTTCCATCCCCACGGCAGTACTTGGCGGTAAAGGCCAGTCCGGCAACACGTCGCAGATGGTTGTGGAAGGGCAACCGGTAGGATCGTTCTATATCTGGAAATACATGGGTAAAAATGATAACGGTGTATCGCAATTCCTGAAAAAGGACGGAACGCTGACCACATCGCCCACATCGGATGATTTCCTGTATGCGGGAAGCGCACAGCCGAAATTGTCCTATGGCTGGAACAACAGTTTTACCTACGGCAATTTCGATTTCAACTTCTTCCTCCGCGGTGTTTCGGGGAACAAGATACTGAATGCAACGCTTGCGAACCTGAATAGCCCGAGTGACGCCGCCATTCACAACATACCGGTGTACACCCTGCAGGAATCCGCGCTGGACGACAAGGCTTTCTATCTCTCCGACCGGTATATGGAAAGCGGCTCTTATCTGCGGATGGATAATGCCACGCTGGGATATACCGTGCCGCTGCAAAGCAAATATGTGCGGAACCTCCGATTCTATGTTGCTGCCAACAATCTTTTTGTGATCACAGACTATTCCGGCATCGATCCCGAGATCAATCTTGGCGGCCTGGAGCCGGGTATCGACAACAGCAATTTTTATCCCAAGACCAGATCATTCCTGCTGGGCGTGAACATGAGTTTCTAACCATTAATACTATCAGACATGCTACATATGAAAAACAGAATCAGATTGTCCGTTGTGCTGCTGGCGGTTGCTGCGGTCAGTTCCTGCACGAACCTGGATGTTCCCATAGAATCCGTGTACACGGAGGAAAATTTTCCCACTACCTCGGAAGGGTTCATCGCAGCTACCGGTCCGGTGTATACCCAGCTGGCTTCGCAGTATGCGGTGCAATACTGGCGGATGCAGGAGTTTTCCACGGATGAAGCCATCATTCCGGCGAGGGACGGCAACTACGATGACGGCGGCCAGTACCGGGTGCTGCATAAACATACCTGGAATCCTGACCATACCAACGTGAAAAGCGTATGGGAATGGGGTTTTGGCGGCATCAACACCACCAACCGCATCATGCGCCTTTTTGAAGCCGCACCGGAAAGTGCGGCCAAGACCACGGCCATTTCCGAAATGCGTACCATGCGCGCATTGTTCCATTTCTTTATGATGGACCTCTACGGCAATATCCCGTTGGTGACCACATGGGGCAGCAGTGAGCCACCAGAGCAGAAGACCCGGCAGGAAGTATTCGCTTTCATTGAAACCGAACTGAAAGAATCCATTCCCGGTCTTGCTGCCGAAACCGGCGCCCTTACCTACGGCCGCCCTACGAAATGGCTGGCATATGCCATTCTCACCAAATTATACCTCAATGCCGGTTATTATACCGGTACGGCGAAAAATACGGAAACAGTGGCGATGGCGGACAGCATCCTGGCAAACGGCAGGTACGCCCTGGAGGAGTCCTTTGCGTCTATCTTCCTGCCGGATAACGGCCCCCAGATCAAAGAGATCATCTTTGCCGTGCCATACGATGCCAACCAGATCAACGGCAACCAGTTCTCCCGGTTCGGTCTGCATACGGCTTTGCTGAACAAATTTGAACTGCCGTTCCGCCCCAGTATCGCGCAAAGCACTATCGCATCTTTTTATGCGAAATTCAATTTGCCGGGCGATGAACGGAATGATACCTGGCTGGCGGGCAAACAGTATGAGCGCAATGGCGATCCCATC
Source organism: Chitinophaga sp. XS-30 (assembly GCF_008086345.1). Classification (NCBI taxonomy): domain Bacteria; kingdom Pseudomonadati; phylum Bacteroidota; class Chitinophagia; order Chitinophagales; family Chitinophagaceae; genus Chitinophaga; species Chitinophaga sp. XS-30. The sequence goes on from NZ_CP043006.1 coordinate 3,114,398, forward strand.
CTGATCTCCACCACCAACAAAGGGCTGGATAACAGTTACAGCGGCCCTAATCCTAATGCCGCCATTCAATGGCACCTGGAGTTCTTCCCCGAGATGCCGCTGGTGCGGGAAGAAACGATGGATGTGGGTAATGATGAACTGGGCAAGGCCCGTGGCGTCCGCTCCATCAAGTATTATCCTGACAAGAACGCCAATCCCCAGTCCCGCCACTCCAACAACGATGTGCCGGTGTTCCGCCTGGCGGATATCATGCTGATGAAAGCAGAGGCGATCCTTCGCGGGGCCGCGCCCACTACGGTAAATGGCGAGCTGCAGACAGCGCTGGTGCTGGTGAACAAGGTGCGCGACCGGGCAAAAGCACCGTTGCTCAATGCCGTTGCCCTTAATGATATGCTGGATGAACGCGCCCGCGAACTGGCATGGGAAGCCTGGCGGCGCAACGATCTGATCCGCTTCGGGAAGTATGAGGACAGCTGGGGCTATAAAACGAATAATGACGTGAATATGCGGTTGTATCCGATCCCCACCAGTGAACGTGCATTGAACCCGAAACTGGAGCAGAATCTGGGGTATTGATGGGAAAGCGTTTTAGGGGATTCATGAGAGAATAAAAAGGTATATCACCTGCCGCCGCAGATCATAGGTATGGCGGGAAAAGGAATCAATACAAAGGGCTGACCAAAAAAATAATGGTCAGCCCTGATTTTTCGGGTGCCTGATGATGGCCTGTTATCGTTTAAACAATCCTCGAAGCCTTCATTTTTTTAGTCAGCCACTATAATTTCTTATTTCTCTATTTCAGTTTCCCGAGCCATTCCTTCATCCGTTTAATCCCTTCTTCAATGCGCGGCATGCCGGTGGCGTAGGAAATGCGGATGCACTCCGGTTGCTGGAAGGCAGCGCCTGTTACCACGGAAACATTGGCTTTGTGCAGCAGGTACATGCAGAGATCATCGGCATTGGCTACATGGCTGTCTTCATAAGACTTTCCAAAGAAAGCGCTGACGTTCGGGAACATATAAAAAGCGCCGTCCGGCTCATTTACTTTCAGCCCGGGAATATCCTGCAGGGCTTTATAGATGTAGGCACGGCGTTCGCGGAAAGCAGCTACCATTTCTTTTGCCGTGTCCAGTTCCCCGCGTAATGCCGTGATGGCGCAGCGTTGTGTAATGGAACAGGTGGCAGAGGTGATCTGGCTCTGTACCATATCGCAGGCTTTGGCCACTTCAGGGGAAGCTGCCAGGTAGCCAAGGCGCCAGCCGGTCATCGCAAAACCTTTGCTGAGGCCATTGATGATAATGGTGCGGTCTTTCATATTGCCGATGCTGGCAATGCTTTCATGGGGACCAACATAATTGATGTATTCGTAGATCTCATCGGAGATGATAAAGATATCCGGATGTTTTTCGAACACGGCGGCAAGGCCTTCCAGTTCCTGGCGGGAGTACACGGAGCCGGTAGGGTTGCAGGGAGAGGAGAACATGAACAGCCTGGTGCGCGGCGTAATGGCTGCTTCCAGCTGTTCCGGCGTGATCTTGTAATCATTTTCAATCCCGCCGGGCACAAATTTCACCACACCCTGGCACAGCTTTACCAGTTCGGAATAGGTGACCCAGTATGGCGTGGGGATGATCACTTCATCTCCGGGATTGACGATGCTCATCACGGCGTTGGCAATGCTCTGCTTGGCGCCGGTAGACACTACGATCTGCTCCGGGCTGTAATCAAGCCCGTTATCTCTTTTCAGCTTGAACGCCACGGCCGCTTTCAGGTCCGCATAACCGGCCACGGGCGTATAATGCGTATAACCTTCGTCGATGGCTTTTTTTGCGGCTTCGCGGATGTGCGCCGGTGTATCGAAATCCGGCTCGCCAATGCTGAGATCCACAATATCTATTCCCTGAGCTTTCAGCTCCCGGCTCAGCCTCGCCATTTTGATGGTTTGCGGCACGGAGATGCGCGTTAATCTTTCTGCTAGTTGCATATACAATGATTTTTTCGGGTTGACCGCGGCAAACCTACTGCAAAAAAACCAGAAATGAAGGCAGCTATATGCAAGTTTGTAAAGATGCTGCTGTCAACAGAAACAGATTTTATTATAAATTTGAGGGGTACCCAATTACGAATACGATGACTAGCCACAAAAAAGCGTTGCCGCCAAAACAACGCGAAGAACTGATCAACATACTGAAAAAACGTTTTGAGAAAAATATGCACCGCCATAAAGGCATCGATTGGGCTAAAGTGCAGGCAAAGCTGGAAGTTAATGCCGAAAAACTTTGGTCGCTCAACGAAATGGAAATGACAGAAGGAGAACCGGATGTTATTGGCTATGATAAAAAGACGGGCGAGTACATATTCTGCGATTGTTCCGCGGAAAGCCCCAAAGGCCGCAGAAGCATTTGTTATGATCACGAGGCATTGGAATCCAGAAAAGAACACAAGCCAAAAAATAACGCGATTGATATGGCTGCCGAGATAGGGATCGAGATGCTGACGGAAGAACAGTACCGCGACTTGCAGAAACTTGGTGAGTTTGATTTGAAGACCTCCAGCTGGGTAAAAACGCCTTCAGATGTCAGGGAGCTTGGGGGCGCCCTGTTCTGTGACCGCCGCTTCGGCAAAGTTTTCCTGTATCATAACGGCGCGGAATCATACTATGGGGCCAGGGGATTCCGTGGTTTGCTGAGGGTCTGAATCAGACCAATAGCTCATTCAAGCGTGCGCATAGCAATGGCAGCGTCAGCGGGCACTGCATCTGAGGACAGTTCGTCGTTCCCAAAAGAAGATCCCGGATCCGTCAGCAGCTTTTTCAGCCGCTGCAGATCCGGGATCGATCATTATTGCGATGAATGGAAAATTAGTGGTTCATGATCGCGATCTTGGGCTTGAAATCCCCGGTGTTGCCTTCAAGACCGGCCAGGAATATCGTTTGCGCGAATCCGCGACCCAAAGTAACGTCTGTTTTAACAGCGATCTCTGTATCGGTACCTGCCGCTTTGGCCCGGACGGTAACGGTATTGGCATCCGTGGGTACGAAAGAGTCGTACACACCGCCCAGAAAATCCATGTTCTGCCGGCTGGAAGAAACCTTGGTGTCGTTGATATAGAAATCTACAGGGCCCAGATCGGGGCTGAGATTGAAGAAACGGACATTTGATTTTTCCGTGCTGAGATCGTCAAATGTATAGGCTTCGTTGATCGTGTACACATCGATCGGGGACTGTCCGTAAAGAATGTGGGTGTGATAGTCCAGCGTATCGTATATGCCGGTGGTTGTAGCCAGGATGCTGTCCCCGCCGGCTTTTTTGAAATCTATCTTGAGGGAACCGAGAGTTTCAGATGTAAAACCGCCGTACACGGCAAATCCCAGGTTTGCCCCCTCTTTTGCGTTGTTGACATAGATATCAGCCGCATACGTGGTGGGAACACCGCTGATGAAAGCCAGCGAAGTGTAAGGTTTTTGCGGTGTCGTGTTGTTCTTCAGGCAGGAAGACAATCCTGCAAATGCCACTACCAGGGCCAGCATTGCCCAGATCCGGTTTTTCTTTGTTACCATGCTCTCTTTTTTATTGATGAATTGTGTGAGTTGACGATTACTGTTTATCATACTTTATTTTATAACGTTCCAGATCAGGTTTGTATTTTCTGAGCCTTTGCCGTTCCGCTTCGTAGATCACTGTTCCCAGTTCCCTGAGGAAGGGGCGGCCGATGGACTCAAAATCGTATGTGTTGTCGCCGATCACCCCATTGCTGTTTACATACACGGTAGCGGAAAGCAGGAACTCCACGCCATGATCGAAATCCGCCACATACGCCACATCGGTCAGGAACCCATATGCCCAGCCGGGTTTGTTGAATATCCGCATCCCGGGAGGCAGCTGTACGGCTTTATCGGCCCCGCCGAGGAGATATTTCACATAATTGTTGTGAAATTCCGTGGAATCGTAGGCCGGATAGCTGGTTTCCGTGGGTTGTTGCGACATATACCGGTATAAAAACCGGTAATCATCCTCTGTTAAACGAAAAGCTTGCCGGGATGTTACACTTTCCGGAAAAATTATGCTTTTCAGGATATTATGAAGGTCTGCCAGCAGCATCCGGTTCTTGGCGGAGAAGTCGAAAGGGGAGGGTATCAGCTGTTTGTCAACATAGTGGGCCTTCCCCGCAAAGTCCCGGCGCACGGGGAATTGCAGGGTACTGAGCTGCGCCGGTTGCCGGCACAGCTGTTTTCCGTCCTTTTCAAACCATACGGCGTTGGTGGACCGGTTGGCTTCCGGGGAGAGGGGAACGCTGAGGCGGTGGAGGACCTGGGACTGCGGGTAACCTTTTTCCCATAATGCCCGGTTGAATTCCTCCTGACCGATAAATTCATAGAGCCGGTTAAAAGCGTCATTATCGCTTACAAGAAAGATTTTTTTGATATAATGGGCAATTGAGGGCTGCAGATCGGCCGCACTGCTGTCTGCCGTCACGCCATCTGAAATACCTTGCAGGCTGTCCGTGTACATGGGTGTGAATTTGTCCAGCCCCAGCCGGTTCAGCTTTTCCAGGGCCAGGAAGGCGGCGGGCATTTTAACGGTGGATGCGGGATAGAAATAGCGATCCGGCTGCAGGTGGAAGGCATGGTCCGTGAAAACAGGCCTGTTCTCCGCGTCCCGGTCAATTTGCGTATAGATGATCTGAAGCCTGTATTCTTCCGGGTTTTGCCATACAGGGGAGAGCCTGGAGGCATTGGCCCCGAGCAGCGAATCCAGGTATTTCTGGTTGTTAACGGCCATGGAAGCAGAATTTATGCGCCCGGGAGTTTGGCAGTTCATAAAAAAAACCAATATTGCAACTGCCGTCAAAAAACGGTGCATCATGATAGGAAAATTTTAAAGCCTGAATCAGCTCAAAACCAGCCAGATATTGATTCTGTAACTGTTTTTATCCGGGCTTTAATATATCAATTTAAATTCTATCTTTGCAACTCTTAAAAAATTTATATTTAATCCGAAACAAAATGCAACTAAAAGGACTGGTTAGATTTTTTGCTGTCGCACTGATCCTTATCTCTTTGTATCAATTGTCCTTCACGTTCGTGGTGCGGAACTATGAGAAAAAGATAAAGACCGCCGCCGAAGCGTTTGTGGCCGGGCAACACCCGACTGCTGAACAGAAGTATCCAGGTAACAAGGAATTACAATCCTTCTATCAGGACACGCTCAGCAACCTGGTAAAAGAGAGAACGGAGTATATGCTGGACAGCGCCAGTGGCAAGCAGATTGCGGGATTTCCCTGGTTTACCACCTATACCAAAGCGAAAGAAAGACAACTGAACCTGGGTCTTGACCTCCAGGGCGGTATGAATGTGGTACTGGAAGTGAGTGTGGAGGACGTTGTTCGCGCGCTCGCCGGCCATTCCAAGGATGCTGCTTTCAACAAAGCCATTCAGAAGGCCATAGAACGCAAAAAGAACAGCCAGGCCGATTTTGTGACCCTGTTCGGCGAAGCCTACAAGGAGGAAGCCCCCAACGGGAAACTGGCTTCCATATTTGCCACCGCCCAGCAAAAGCAGATCACTTTCAACACCTCCAATGAGCAGGTGCTGGATATCATCCGCAATGAGGCCAGGGCCGCTATCAGGAATACTCATAAAGTACTGCAGAACCGTATAGACAAGTTCGGGGTAGCTTCCCCTTCCATCAACCTGGATGAGAACCGCGGCATTATTTCCGTGGAACTGGCCGGTGTGGATGATGCTGACCGTGTGCGCAAGTACCTGCAGGCCAGCGCTAACCTCGAATTCCGGGAAACATATAAAGCCAGCGCCGAGTTCTTTAACGGCGTGCTCGGCCCCATGAATGAAGCCGTGAAGCTCGCATTGGGTGGTACAGCCACGAAAGTGGACTCCTCCGCAGCTGCTGAAACAGCACCTGCAGCCAGCGATGCTCCGGTAGCCGCAGACACCACAGGCAGTCTCTCCAGCCTCCTGGCCGGAGATTCCGCCACAGCAAAGACCGGTGATTCCGCCAGCCTGGAAGCCCTCGAAATTGAACAGGCCAGGAAAGAAAATCCCCTGTTCACCATCTTCGCTCCGGCTATTGACCAGAACGGCCAGCCCTTCGCCGGTCCCGTTCTTGGCCGCATGCTCCCCCGTGATACCGCCACCTTCAGCAAATACCTGGCACTGCCTGGCGTAAAAGCCACATTGCCCCGCGACCTGGTATTCGTTTTCGGCCCTTCCAACAAGGAAGACCGCAACCTGCCGCTGGACGTATTTGCCATCAAAGTGAACCCGGCCAACCCCAAGGCCAAGATCAGCGGTGAACGCGTGATCGCTGCCCGGGCAGACTATGGTCAGGATGGCCAGCCGGAAGTATCCATGAGCATGGACAATGTAGGTACGCGCGACTGGCGCAACCTCACCCGCGCGCTGAAGCCGACGAACATGGAAGACCGCTCCACCTATAATTATGTAGCGATCGTACTGGATAATGTAGTGTATTCCGCTCCCTCCATCCAGAACGAGATCCCGAACGGTAATTCCTCCATCAGCGGCAGCTTTACTACTGAAGAAGCCACCGACCTTGCCAACATCCTCGTATCCGGCAGAATGCCTGCCCCTGCGAAGATCGTTCAGGAACAGGTAGTAGGCCCCACATTGGGACAGGAATCCATCGAAGCCGGCGCCAAATCATTCATCATCGCTTTTGGCGTGATCTTCATCCTGATGCTGGTATATTTTAACACCAGCGGCTGGATCGCCAATATTGCCCTGATCCTTAACCTGCTCTTTACCGTAGGCATCCTGGCATCACTGGGCGCTACGCTCACCATGCCGGGTATCGCAGGCCTTGTGCTTACCATCGGTATGGCGGTAGATACGAACGTAATCATCTTTGAAAGGATCAAGGAAGAATTGAGCCGCGGGAAATCCTATCCGGATGCCGTGAAGGACGGTTATAAACGTTCCTACGCACCCGTGCTGGATGGTCACATCACCTCCCTGCTCACTGCCTGCATCCTGTTCTACTTTGGTCTCGGCCCGGTACTGGGCTTCGCTACCACCCAGATCATCGGTCTGTTGCTCTCCATGTTCTGCGGTATCCTCGTATCCCGTATGCTGACCGACTGGTGGACCAACAAGAAAAGGCACCTGGAATATTTTACACCCATTTCCCGCAGGATATTCAAACATGCCAGCTACAACTTCGTAGGCATGCGCAAATACACCTATATCATTTCCATCGTAGTGTTCATCCTGGGTATCGGCTCCTTCTTCAATGGATTTGACCGTGGGGTGGACTTCAGCGGTGGCCGCAGCTATACCGTACGTTTCGATAAACCGGTGAATCCGGAGCAGGTACGGGAAACGCTAAGCAATATCTACGGCTCTGAACCTTTCGTGAAAACGATTGGGGAAAACAACCAGCTGAGCATTACCACCGCCTACCGGATCGATGAGAATTCAGACGAGGCTTCAGCAGAAGTAAGCCAGAAGCTCTATGAAGGCCTCAAGGCCAATTTCGATGGGAATGTTGACTATCAGACATTCACCAGCAAATACATTGTAGGCTCACAAACCGTTGCCCCCACGATTTCCGATGACCTTCGTTCGGGAGCCATCAAGGCCACCATCCTTTCATTGATCGTGGTATTCCTGTACATCCTGCTGCGCTTCAGCAAATGGCAGTATTCCATCGGTACGATCTTCTCACTGTTGCACGACGTGATGGTAACCTTGGCGGTATTCTCTTTCTGCCGCAGCTGGGTACCGTTCGCACTGGAAATAGATCAGCACTTCATTGCGGCTATCCTTACCGTGATCGGTTTCTCCATGAACGATACCGTGATCGTGTTCGACCGTATCCGCGAGAACTTCAGGTTAACGAAGAACGGCGATACCGCAACCATCATCAACCGTTCTATCAATGATACGCTGAGCCGTACGATTATGACGTCTGTAACGGTGTTCATCACGATCCTTATCCTCTTCATCTTCGGTGGCGAGGTGACCCGCGGGTTTGCCTTTGCGATGCTCGTAGGTGTGGTGACCGGTGTATATTCCTCTATCTTCGTAGCAGCGCCTATCCTGGTGGACTTCGACAAGAAGAACACCCTTTCCCAGGAGAAAGAAGCGGTGAAGATCGAGAAGGCGCCGCCTTTATCCGCCAAATAACCCCCGGGGTTTAATGCATATGGCAACGGCCGCTTCAGCAATGGAGCGGCCGTTGTGTTTCCGGCAAAAAATGCCGTCCTAAAAATCCGCAGGCATTTCGGGGCCCTCCCCAAAAGCTGCAATCAACACTTGCCCCGTTCAGGCAGCCTGCCCCGCCGCAAAAAAAAGCCCCCGCAAGCGGGAGCCTTTATCTACATACAAATTATTTGCGCTTATACCGCGAATGACGTTCCGCAACCGCAGCTGGAACTGGCATTGGGGTTACTGAAAGTAAACCCGCGTGCGTTCAGCCCATTCTGGAAGTCTACTTCCATACCCATCAGGTAAAGGCCATGTGCTTTCTTCATCACTACCGGAATGCCTGCTATCTCGTACACTTCATCATCTTCCATCTTCGCATCAAAGCCCAGTACATAGGTCAGCCCCGAACATCCGCCGCCTTTCACGCCAATGCGCAGGTACTGCGACTGGTCGAAGCCATCTTCCTGACGGATGCGCGTCAGTTCCTGTATGGCGCCCGTTGTCAATTTTATCGGTGATTGCGTGATTGTTTCCATATCTAAACTATTTATCTTACAAAAATACGGAAAAATGCAGGATGTACGTTGTCACATGAATGTCAGCGTTCTTAATATAGAATTTAAAAATTGTATGTAATTTACTTCCCTATGCGAAAACTTCTATGCCTGGCGATCACCATTTTCCTGTTGAAACAGGCCGTGGCGCAGCAATTCGGCGGTAATCCACCGTCCCTTAAATGGCAGCAGATCAATACCGATACGGTAAGGGTCATTTTTCCCGCAGGCATGCATGCCGAAGGGAAGCGTGTGGCGGATATCGTTCATCACATCAGCCGTTACAACCGGGCTCCCATCGGTGATCTGCAGAAGAAGGTAAGCATCGTGCTCCAGAACCAGACCCTCCAGTCCAACGGCTATGTGCAGATGGGCCCCTTCCGTTCAGAGTTCTTCCTCACCCCTCCGCCCTCCAGCAACGATGTGGGCGCGCTGAACTGGGTGGACCAGCTGGCGCTGCATGAATACCGCCATGTGCTGCAAAACAGCAATTTCCGGAAAGGGCTGAGCAAAGTGTTGTATTATCTCGGTGGTGAGCTGGGGCAGGCAGCAGCTACCAATATCGCCGTGCCGGACTGGTTCTGGGAAGGGGATGCTGTTGTTACCGAAACGGCGCTCAGCAACCAGGGGAGAGGACGGCTGCCCGCTTTTTTTGAAGACTACCGTTCGCTGGCCCTGGCCGGCAAACAATACGCTTATATGCAGATCAGGAACGGCTCCTACCGCAATTATATTCCCAACCACTACGCCACGGGTTACCTGATGACCAGCTATGGCCGCAAGCAGTATGGTCAGACCTTCTGGAAAGAAGTGACCGATGATGCCGTCCGTTACCGCCGCCTGTTCTATCCCTTTTCGCAAAGCCTGAAACATCGCACCGGCCGGAATGCTGCGGGGTTCTTTGCCGCCTCGCTGGACGATTACCGCCGGCAATGGACATTGAAAACGGACCAGCAGGCGGATACGCTTACACCGGCCACCCGCACGGTGACCCATTACAAGTACGTGTACGCCCTGGAGAACGGTGGCCTCATCGTTTCCAGACGCTCCTTCAAACAGATACCTGCCTTTTATGAACTGGACGCGGAAGGCCGGGAAACAAGGATCACAGCGCCGGGTATCGGTTTTGATGACTATTTCAGCTACCGCAACGGGCGGCTGTTATGGACGGAAAGCCGGTACGACCCGCGATGGGGTTGGAAGGATTATTCCGTTGTAAAAATATACGACCGCCAGACGGGCAAAACAGCCACCCTCCGGCAGCAGCGCCGCTGCTTCTCCCCGGATCTCTCATTCGATGGCAGGCAAATAGCGGTTGTGACCGTATCCACCGCCCAGGAATACGCCCTGAGGATACTGGATGCAGCAACCGGCGCAGTGACCCGAACGCTGCCCAACCCGGATAACTGGTATTACACCTATCCGAAATTCACGGAAGACGACCGGTTCATCATCAGCGCCGTAAGGGATACGACGGGCAGGATGGCCCTGATACGCCAGTCCCTGCAGGATGGCGCAACCGAAATGCTGATCCCCTTCCGCACACAGACCATCGGCATTCCCGCGGTGAACCGGGACACGATCTATTTTACCGCCGCATTTACGGACGTCAACAACGTATTTGCCTATCACAACGGCCGGGTGGAACAGGTAACGGACCGCCCGAATGGCGTGCAGCATATGGCTTTATCAGGCCAGCGGCTGGTGTTCAGCGAGTTCACGGCGGACGGCTACAAGCTGCTGCGCACCGATGCCGCCGGCACAACTTTCGATCCGGGAAAAGACCATCACAGCGCCTGGCTGCAGCCTGATTTCGGTGAGGAGAATATCCTGGACAAGTTACCGGCCAGGGAGTACACGATCAGCAAATATCCCAAAGCCCACCGGATCTTCAATTTTCACAGCTGGCTGCCGCGTATAGATGATCCGGAATACGGGTTGTACCTCTACGGGGAGAATGTGCTGGGCACCCTGCAAAGCAACATCGGTTACTATTATAATACGAACGAAAGAAGCTCCGGCCTGGGCGCAAGCCTGCTGTACGGGGCCTGGTACCCTTACCTCCGGCTGGGCGGGGATTACCGGATGCAGCGTTACCTCGGCGTGAGCGATACCGTGCAGGTGATCTGGAATGAACTGGACTGGTACGGAGGGCTGAGCCTGCCGCTCAACTTCACCTCCGGCAAATATTACCGTTATCTTACCCTGAGCGGCAATTTTCACCAGCTGGCCCGTTACCGCGCGGCCAATTCCAAATACCGGTTCACGGACGATAATATACAGTATGTGGATGCCGGCCTGAGCTTCTCCAATCAGCGCATCCGCGCCGGGCAGAACATCTTCTCGCATTTTGCCCAATCCTTGTTGCTGCGGTATTATAAAACCGTCAATCATGTACCCGCAGAGCAGTGGCTTGGGCGGCTGGACCTTTACCTGCCGGGACTTTTCGCCAATCACAACCTGGTGCTGCAAGGCGCCTGGCAGCAGCGGGATACCCTGCAGCGGTATGCCTTTTCAGATAACTTCGTGTATGCGAGAGGGTATGAGAAGCCTTTCTATGAGCATATCTGGAAGCTGGGCGCGAATTATCATCTGCCGGTAGCTTACCCGGACTGGGGATTTGCGAACATCCTGTTCTTCATGCGGCTGCGCTGCAACATGTTTTACGATCACAGCGTAACCTGGCATTTTCGCCGGAAACAGCACTATACTTATGCCTCTGCCGGAGGCGAATTGTTCTTTGATACAAAGATCGGCAATGTACTGCCCTTTACTTTCGGGATGCGGTACAGCCAGCTCCTGAACGATGATCCCTATGATCCTTCCCGGAAGGGCCGTTTCGAGGTGATCGTGCCGTTGCAGCAGTTGTTCAACTATTAAACTGTAAACATGAGAAATACACACAAACAGCCGTTTTATCAGAAGCTGAGCCTGACCTTGCTGAGCCTTGTGCTGATCGTTGTCATCCTGCGCACAACGAAGGAAATACTGGCGCCGGTAGCATTCGGTTTCCTGTTTGCATTGCTGCTCCTGCCGATAGCGCAGGGCCTGGAACGGTTACGGGTGCCGAGAGGACTTGCCGCTACGCTGGCGGTGCTGATATTCGTGATCTGCATGCTTGGGCTGTTGTATTTCATCTCCTGGCAGACCACCAATTTCCTGTCTGACCTGCCCACGCTGGAAAGGAACCTGATGGCCCAGGCCAACCAGCTGACGATCTGGATAGATGAAAAGTTCAGCATTGATTCCGATCAGCAGATCGCGTGGATCAACGATACGGCCGCAAAAAGTATCACCACGGTATCCCAGTTCGCCGTAAATACACTTTCTTCGCTTTCTTCCCTCGTGCTGTTCCTGGTGTTCATTCCCCTGTACACATTCTTTTTGCTGTATTACCGCAAGCTGCTGGTAGTATTTCTGCTGAAGCTTTTCCGGCGGGAGCATGCGGATGAAGTGCATGACGTGATCTCCAAAACGCGTGTGGTGGTGAAGAGTTATGTAGTGGGACTGTTCATAGAGATGGTGGTGGTGGCCGCGCTGTATATCACCGCGCTATTATTGCTGGGCGTGAAATATGCGGTGCTGCTGGGTACTATTGGCGCTATCTTCAATGTGATCCCCTACATCGGGATGGTGATCACCATCATCATAACGGTACTGGTTACACTGACCACCGGTACCTTAAGCCAGGCGCTCTGGGCGGCATTGGCCCTCTTCCTTATTCATTTGCTGGATGCGAATGTGCTGCTTCCGAGGATCGTGGGTTCCAAGGTATCCATCAATGCCATGATCACTTTGCTGGGTGTATTCGTGGGCAGCATGATATGGGGGATTGCCGGGATGTTCATTTCGATTCCGGCCATGGCCTTGCTGAAGGTTGTTTTTGACAGGATACCGAATATGAAGCCCTGGGGGATATTGATGGGATCGGGGGAATAAGGTTCAGCGCACAACGATCTTCAGCTCCGGTGCGCGGTAATACTTGTCGTCTGCATACCTGATGACGATATTGTTGAAGAAAAGCACTTCGCCTTTCTGCACTACTTCTTTCAGGCGGGTACGCCATAGTTCGGACAGTCTGCTGTCCCGGAAGGAATCTCCGGTCACTTCCGTATAAAAGCCTATTTCGTTGGTGGTATCGTTCAGGTAAGGTTCTTTCTGCTCATAGGTGAAGTCAAAGGAAACAACGGGGAATTTGTTGTTTCGGGCGTCCCTGACCACCAGTGCGGAATCCAGTATTTTCAGCACTTCCGGGCGGGGCAGGGAATCGCTGAGGTAAATGCCCCAGGTGGTGCGGAAACGCAGGGGCTGTTTTGCCGGTTTGGTCTGTGCCGAAGCATGGCCGGCGCAGCAGAGGAATATGACGGTATGAATGAATCTTTTTATCATAGGGTGGAGGATCGTCCGGTTACTTAACGCCGGACGATCCCTGAAATTATAATGATCTCAATGTTTCTTCGATCGCTTTTATCTTGGCCGCACAATCTTCCTTTTTGCGGCGTTCGTTTTCAACCACTTCCGGTTTGGCGTTTTGCACGAACCGCTCATTGGCCAGTTTTTTCTCTACGGACAGCAGGAACCCTTTCTGATACACCAGCTCCTTTTCCAGTTCGGCTTTTTGCGCGGCAGGGTCTACCTGTATGTCTGTGACGATGTAGAACTTGTCTTTCTGCACCACCAGTGTAATGGCGCCCGGCACGGCTTCTTTCGTATAGCTCACCGCGTTGGCATTCACCTGTTTGGAGATGATGGCCTCTATGCGGCGGAATGCTGCTTCGCTGGCGGTTTCAATATGTACGGCTACGGTGTCTTTCGGTTTTACCTGGTTTTTATTGCGCACATCGCGGATGCTGCTTATCACTTCTTTGGCCAGTGCGCCTTCCGCCAGTATGCTGCTGTTCACCGCGGAGGGGGAAGTGAATTGGCGGATCACGAGGTCGTCCCCGGCCTGTCGTTCCCGCAGCAGATGGTAAAGCTCTTCGGTCACAAAGGGCATGAAGGGATGGAGCAACTGCACCAGCCTTTCAAAGAAACCGATCGTTTTCCGGTACACACCGGCGTCTATCGGTTGTTCAAAACCGGGTTTGATCCATTCCAGGTACCAGCTGCAGAAATCGTCCCATATGAGGCTGTAGATGGATTTCAGGGCTTCGCTGAGGCGGAAGTCCCGGAAGAGCCTTTCCACTTCGGCATGCACTTCATTCAGGCGGTTCTCGAACCATTCCACGGCGAAGTCCGGTACCGGTGCGCCGGTATTCTCCTCCGGCGTCCACATGGTCACCAGCTTCAGGGCATTCCACATCTTGTTATTGAAGTTGCGGCCCTGCTCGCAGCTGGCATCATCGAATAACAGATCGTTGCCGGCAGGAGAGGAGATCATGATGCCGAAACGAACGGCATCCGCGCCATAACGGTCTATCAGCTCCAGCAGGTCCGGCGAGTTGCCGAGCTGCTTGCTCATCTTGCGGCCCAGCTTGTCCCGCACCATGCCGGTGAAGTACACATCGCTGAAAGGCTTTTCCTGCTTGTATTCCAGGCCCGCCATGATCATGCGCGCCACCCAGAAGAAAATGATGTCCTGCCCCGTTACGAGCACGGAAGTCGGGTAATAGTATTGAATATCCGGATTGTCAGGCTGGCTGATACCGTTGAATACCTCCATGGGCCAGAGCCAGGAGGAGAACCAGGTATCCAGGCAGTCTTCATCCTGTTTCAGCTGCGTTGCCTCAAGGCCGAACTGGCTGGCGTACAGCTGCAGGGCCTCTTCATGGGTTTCCGCTACCACGAACTGGCCGCTTTCGTCGTACCAGGCCGGGATCTGCTGTCCCCACCAGAGCTGGCGGGAAATACACCAGTCCTTCACATTTTCCATCCAGTATTTATAGGTGGCCAGGAAGCGGTCGCCGGGGTGGATCTTCACATCGCCATTCACCACGGCGTTCAGCGCGGGTTGCGCCATATCGGCCATTTTCACGAACCACTGGGTGGAAATGCGCGGTTCCACCACGGTATCCGGATTGCGCTGGCTGTATCCGAGACGGGTGGCATATTCTTCTTCTTTCACCAGCAGGCCCTGCTCTGCCAGCGCCGCCACCACTTTTTTACGGGCGCGGAACCGGTCTTCTCCCACAAATACTTCAGCCGCGGCGCTGAGCGTGCCATCGTCGTTCAATGTGTCTACAACGGGAAGATTGTGTTTCAGGCCGAGATTATAGTCATTGATATCATGCGCCGGCGTTACTTTCAATGCGCCTGTACCGAATTCCTTATCTACATAACTGTCAAAGATGATGGGCACTTTGCGGTTGACGAGGGGAACGATGGCGTAGTGATCTTTCAGATGCGCATAACGTTCATCTTCCGGGTTCACACAGATGGCCGTATCGCCCATGATGGTCTCCGGCCGCTGTGTGGCGATGGTGATGAACTCGCCGGTAGCTTCCCCGGCGGCATTGACAATTGCATATTTGCAGTGGTACAGCTTGCCGTTCAGCTCTTTGTATTCCACCTCTTCGTCACTGAGGGCGGTTTTGGCTTTCGGGTCCCAGTTGATCATGCGCGCTCCGCGGTAGATCAGCCCTTTTTGATACAGGTCGATGAACACTTTGATAACGGCCTTGTAATAATGGTCATCCATCGTAAAGCTCACCCGGTCCCAATCCACGGAACAGCCCAGTTTCCTGATCTGGTGGTAGATGATGCCGCCGTATTTATCTTTCCACTCGTAAGCGTATTTAAGGAATTCTTCGCGTGTCAGCTGGCTTTTCTCTATGCCTTTCTCTTCTTTCAGCATATTCACCACCTTGGACTCGGTGGCGATGGAAGCATGGTCGGAACCCGGTACCCAGCAGGCATTGAATCCGCTCATACGGGCGTGGCGGACGAGGATGTCCTGCACGGTTTCGTTGAGGGTATGGCCCATGTGGAGCACACCTGTAACGTTAGGCGGGGGGATAACAATGGTGAACGGAGGCCTCCCGTCCGGAACGGAGCGGAAATACTGTTTGTCCATCCAATACTGGTACCATTTGTCTTCTGCCGAAGCAGGGATATAATTCTTCGAAAGTTCCATCAGTTCATGTAATGAGTCCGCAAAAATAGCGGAGATTGGGGAGAGATGGAAATTTGCACCATAATATATTGAGAATCATGTTGATGCGGAATGCCGGTTTTGCGGGTCTTAGCTGGCCGGGAGGCTGAACCAGAAGGTGGTGCCGTCACCGGGTGCGCTCCTGATATGGATCGTGGCCTGATGCAGGTCCAGTATTTTTTTAACGATAGCCAGACCGAGGCCCATGCCTTTGTTATTGTCCGCTTCCGCCCCTTCCACCTGCCGGTAACGTTCGAAGATCAGGGACTGTTTGCCTGCGGGTATGCCGGAACCATTGTCAGAAACGGATATGGTGATCTGATCGGTCTGATTGATGAGCCTGATGCGAATGCTTCCGTTCTCCGCGGTAAATTTCAGGGCATTATCCAGCAGATTTTGTATCACCCTTTCCATCAGCGCAACATCTGCAAACACCTGCGGCAGGTCTTCCGGCGCGGCAAATTCAAGGGAAATGCGTTTGTCTTCTGCCAGTATCTGGTATTTCAGCAGGATGTCGTTCACCAGTTCGCCGATCGCTACCGGTTCTTTTTGCGGCACGATCTGGTTGGCCTCCAGCTTGGAATACTCGAAGAGCTGCTCCACCAGCCGGCCCAGGTTGCGGGAACTGTCGAATATGATGTGCAGGTACCTGGTCTGTTCTTCCGGCGGCAACTGTTGCTGCTTGATGAGCAATGTTTCGATATATCCCTGCATGATGGCCAGCGGGGTACGGAGATCATGGGATACGTTAGCGATCAGTTCCTGCCGCAGGCGGTCTGTTGCCGATATCTGTTCCATGTTGGCCACGATGGTGTCCGCCATTTCGTTGAACGTAGTGGTGAGTAAACCCAGATTGCCTTTTCCGTGGCCTTCTATTCTGGCGGTATAGTCGCCTTCCTTGAAGCGTGCAACGGTGGCGGCTACACGGTTGATGCTGTTCGTGATCAGGAAGAAGGTGATAATGCCCACGAGGAGCGCGATCACCAGGGTGGCGATGAAAATGTTGCCGCCGAGGCTGAGAAAGAAACTGGTTTTCAGTGTGGAAAGCACACTGGCCTGCTGCTCACTGGCCAGTACGGCATAGACGTAGCCGCTGAGCCGGCCGTTCTCATGCACCGGCGCGGCGGAGAAGATGCTCCGCTCACCCGGAACTTTGGGGTTATCCCCGGAGATGTAGCTGCGTCCGCCTTCATCTATATAACGCAGTACGGGCGCGAGGTCTACCGAATGCCGGTGAACAGATTTGTCCGGCACCACGTAATCCAGTATCCTTCCGCTGGTATCCAGCAGGTACACCTCCACACCGGGGTTGATGACCATGATGGAGTGAATGATGTCGTGCGTGACCAGGGTATCCGGCCGGCCATCCCGGAATGGCTTGGAAGTGCTGGCAAGGTGCCCGGCAATATTCCCGTAAAGCTGCTGGTTCACTTCATAAAAATATTGCTGCGAGACGGCCGAGGCCATGATCACGTAAGCGATGCCCAGCAGCAGGAGCAGGCCGGTGAATACACCGGATATTTTCCAGAAAAGCAGATTGCCGCGTATTGTTTTGAAAGACATGCTGGCCTTTTTTAAAGTTCTTCATTAAACCGGTAGCCTACGCCCCAGGTGGTGAGAATGTATTGCGGACTGGCAACATTTTGCTCGATCTTGCCGCGCAGCCGGTTGATATGCGAGTTGACGGTATGCTCATAACCTTCGAAGTCGTACCCCCACACCAGGTTAAGCAGGCGCTGGCGGCTGTAGCTCTTGCCCGGACTGGAGGCCAGGAGTGCCAGCAGATCGAATTCCTTTGGGGACAGGTCGATGCGTTGCCCGCCCAGGGTGACTTTCCGTTTGTCCATATCTATTTCCATATCTCCGAATTTCATTTGCAGCGGCGCCTGCGGGCTGCTTTCCTGCCCGAGCTCATGCCTGCGGCGAAAGATCACCTTCACCCTGGCAAGGAATTCCCTTACGCTGAAGGGTTTGGTGAGATAGTCATCCGCACCTGTCTCCAGGCCCAGCACCTTGTCTATTTCTTCCGACTTGGCGGAGAGGATCATAATAGGCGTAGTGCGGTCCGACTGGCGGACGCGGCGGCAGATCTCCATACCGTTGATGCCCGGCAGCATAATGTCGAGAATGATCAGGCTGTAGGTTTGCCGGGCGATAGCCGCCATGGCGTCGATACCGTTCTGTACGCTGGAGACCTCGCAGCCGAGATCTCCCAGATGTATTTTCAACAGGCCGGTAATGTTCAGGTCATCTTCGATGATCAGCACTTGATGTGGGCTGTGCTTTTCGTTCATGGGCCGAAAGATCGGTAAAATATGCTGAAAGGCCGGGGCTGTGATACTTTTGTTATAATTCCGGGATGATTACGGGATATACAAATAGTTGCTTTGCCTTATCATTCAAACGCAAACCTAAAATTAGCTGTTATGAAGCATTGCAACCACCGGGTAACCCTGTTGGCAGGCGGTCTTAGCCTGTCTATGCTATTCGCGTCCTGCATGAAGGACGATATGCCCGAAAAGATGGGAACAACGTTCTCTGTTGAAAATGTACTGATGTCCCGCCCGCTGGCACAGTCCGGGACCTTTAAGGGAATGGGGACGGACCCGGTGCCGCCCGTCATCTTTCCCGGCCAGGAAATCAGCATCCGTTTCTCCGCAGGCAAAGGCCAGGCGCTGAGTTTTGCTACCATGTACGGATGGTCCAACGATCTTTTCTTTGCACCCGCCAATCCGGGCATTGCTTTGTTTGATGAAAGCGGTATGCCGGTAGAAGGAGATGTGTCCGCCCAGATCCGTTTGTGGGACAATGGTACCCGCGTGAACCAGGCGCCGGGCATGAGTGTTGACCACCCCGGCGCCGTCGAAACTGCGCCGGTGATGGAAGTGAGCGGTACCGACATGCAGGGGAATGCTTATGTGCCGGCCAGCCAGCTGATGAAAGGAACGCTGGCATACGAAGGCAATTCTGTATT
Source organism: Chitinophaga sp. XS-30 (assembly GCF_008086345.1). Classification (NCBI taxonomy): domain Bacteria; kingdom Pseudomonadati; phylum Bacteroidota; class Chitinophagia; order Chitinophagales; family Chitinophagaceae; genus Chitinophaga; species Chitinophaga sp. XS-30. The sequence continues at coordinate 3,133,201 of NZ_CP043006.1, forward strand.
TACTTTCACCATCAGGAATATTTCCGGCGGCACGGCCAATGAAACGCCATTCAGTCCGGGTGTATGGGCAGTGTCCAATATGCTCGGCGGCAACCTGCTCAGCGCGGCTCCCATCTATGAAAGCGGGCAGCCCACTGCTAATGGCCTCACCATGCTGGCCGAAGCAGGTGACAACAGCACGTTGTCTGCTTATCTGAATGATCAGACAAAGATATTCACGCCATTATCGCCTGTGCTCATCGTGGTGTACAGCGGTATGGAAAACCCGCTGTACAAACTGGGGGAGAAAGACCGTGGCAAAGGCCTGGCGGATATTGCGCAGACAGGCGATGCTACCGCGCTGGAACAGTCCCTGATGGCTTACCCGGGCGTTAAAAAAGTATATGTGGTAAAGGCTGCGGCTACAACGGTTTTGCTGCCATTTCTCGGGGACGATGCCGGAGGCAGCATTGAGCAAAGGATCGAGTATTCGGAAGGGGACCGGATCACCTTTGCGACTATGTTCGGGTACTCGAACGACTGGTTCTATTCTTTTGGTGATGAAGGGGTGAGCGCCGCGGCATCAGGGGATCTGTCCGATAAGGTGAAACTGCTGGACAATGGTACCGCAGTAGACCAGTATCCCGGAGCGGGCAACAGCCAGGGCGCGTTCGGCGGTATGCCGCAAACGCCGGAAAGCAAACCGATACAGGTAGTTGGCATGGAAACATACCCTGTTCCTGCAGTGCAGGACATTATCAGGGTGAAACTGATGCAATAAAGATCAAAAATGGTTATTATGCTTCCGGGGCTGGCATGGATGTTGGGTTTGCCGGCCCCGGGTGTTTTTTGTGCCCGTAAAAAATAAATTTGAACAGATGAAATACCATTCCATCTGACCCGTAAAAAATAAAAATGAACAGATGAAAAGATTTATGTCAATGTTTGCAGCCAGCCTGCTTGTTGTTACGCTTGCCTGCGCGCAGTCAGGCAGTTTACCGGAAAAAGCGGAAGCTGTGAGCCCTTTGCTGGAAGGAATGCAGATACCTTCTGTTATGATCAGCAGTACTGCCGGAAAAATGGTGGATATCCGGGAAGTTATCTCGGCAAAGCCTGCGATTCTTGTTTTTTACCGCGGTGGCTGGTGCCCGTATTGCAACAAACATCTGAGTGAACTGGCGGGCATTGAAAAAGACCTGAAAGCCCTGGGTTACCAGGTCGTAGCGGTCAGTCCCGATACGCCCGGGAACCTTCGCGCCACCATGGGCAAAAATAAAACCGGTTATCAGCTGTACTCGGACAGTAAGGGCATGTTGATCAGGGCAATGGGTATTGCATACCAGGTGCCGGCCAATTATGCGGGTATCATTCGGGAAGCTTCAGGAGGAGAAAATACTACGTTGTTGCCCGTGCCTGCTGTTTTCATCACCGGTAAAACGGGCCAGGTACTGTTTTCTTATGTTAATCCGGACTTCCGTCAGCGCATGAGTGGAAAGTTGCTGCTGGCGGCAGCTGCGGCATTGAAAGAGTGAGGGGGAATGAAGAGGCGGTTAGCTGTGCATCATCAGCTTTAGCCGGATGATCCGATGCCGGTCAACAGTTTGAGGATAAAGTGAACTTTAAGGCGACTTCCCGTACCGGGCATGGCGTCACCTCTTTTGGGGGGATGGTTTGGGGCGGTGTGTGGGCAGGCATTCCAGACGCTGCACGGCGAAGGTCGCTAACGGAACAACGGAGGGTAGATGGAGGAACAGCGGGTGGTCCCCGGAGTATCCATGGAGGGAAGGTGGAGATGAGGTGGACTTGATCTGTACGCCTTGCCTGGTAAAGGTTACAGCGGAAGCTATATGTCAAATAAGAAATTACCACATTCAATATTAATTGAATGACAGTTGTTTATGGATTAATATGCGTTTTTAGGAATGTGCCGGTCCGGCTTACTCCATAGACCGGATCACCTTGCAGGTCCGTTCCACCATTTCCGGCGTGATATCCAGATGGGTCACTATCCTGATTTGCGTTGGCGATATCGCCATCACCTGTATGCCTTCTTTGGCGAGGTAGTCCCGGAATTTGGCCGGCGTCCATTCCCCTTTGACGTCGAAGATGAGGATATTGGTTTCCACCGGCAGCATATGGCCTGTAAATTCCTTTTCCAGCAGGGCAGCGGCGATCATCTTGGCATGATGGTGGTCTTCCGCCAGCCGGTGCAGGTGATTTTCCAGGGCATAAATAGCCGTTGCGGCCATATACCCGGCCTGTCGCATGCCGCCGCCCAATTTTTTGCGGATGCGGCGGGCCTCTTTGATGAAAGCCGCAGAACCCATCAGCACGGAGCCTATAGGGCAGCCCATGCCTTTATTGAAGCAAACGGAAATGCTGTCGAATGTGGCGCCATAGGCGGCGGCTGTCTGGCCGGTGGAAAGGAGGGCGTTGAACAGCCTGGCGCCGTCAAGATGCAGTTTAAGGCCATGTGCGGCGCAAACGCTTTTGATCTGCAATATCTCCTCCCAGTCGTAGCAGCATCCGCCGCCGCGGTTGGAAGTGTTTTCGAGGCAGACGAGGGAGGTCCTGGCTTTGTGCACATCATCCGGATTGATGGCTGCTTCGATGTCCGATGCGGAGATCATGCCACGGTCGCCTTCAATGGGGCGTACCTGTGCTCCGGCGTTGAAGGCAATGCCTCCCCCTTCGTAGATGTACACATGGGCGAGGGAACTGCAGATCACTTCATCGCCCGGCAGGGTGTGCACTTTGATGGCGATCTGGTTGCTCATTGTGCCGGAAGGGCAGTAAAGCGCCGCTTCCATGCCAAAAAGTTCTGCCATCATGGCCTCAAGTTTGTTGACGGTGGTATCTTCTCCGAAAACGTCATCTCCTGTGGGTGCATCCAGCATGGCTTGCAACATGCCGGGTGTGGGTTTTGTGAATGTATCGCTCCTGTAATCCATTGAAAAATTTGCAACGGGTATTATAATAAATTAGAGAAGTTACTAATTTAAATGTGTTTACTTCTCAATTGTTAAAATTTGCCTAAAGCCTCGCAAATAGTGACGAAAACGCTATAAAATTTCGTTTATATGCTGTACTTTGTTATAGCGTACAGGCATAGAGACTGTATGGACAAAGTGCGGAACAGTTGACAGTGAAACGTTTAGCGCACGTCTTGCCCCGGTAATTCGTAACCCATCCTGAACCATATCAAGTTATTTGGAAGAGTGGGGGATTAGCACGATCTTTGCAGGCTAATTTCGCAACCGTGTAAGATATAGCATTTAAATGTTACAACAAAATATTCTTTTCGGCTGTTATAATATTCGTAAACCAATACTTTAAAAATATGAGGCAACTTAAAATTGCCACCCAGATCACCAATCGTGATTCGCAGGCGGTAGAAAAATACCTGCAGGAAATCTCGAAGATCCCTTTGTTAACTCCAGAGGAAGAGACCATACTGGCCCAACGTATAAAAATGGGGGACCAGCGGGCGCTCGAAAGATTAACTACAGGAAACCTTCGTTTCGTTGTTTCTGTGGCCAAACAATATCAGCACCAGGGCTTAAGCCTCAGCGACCTGATCAATGAAGGGAATTTAGGGCTGATCAAGGCGGCACAACGTTTCGATGAAACCAAAGGTTTTAAATTCATCTCTTACGCCGTATGGTGGATCCGCCAGTCCATTTTACAGGCTTTGGCAGAGCAGGGCCGTCTGGTTCGTCTGCCGCAAAACAAAATTGGCACTTATAATAAGGCGAACAAGGCTTATATGGCCTTTGAGCAGGAGAACGAACGCGAGCCTTCTACCGAAGAGCTGGCCGAGATCCTGGAGATGTCTGAATCGGAGATCAACAATATCTTCCAGAGCAATACCCGCCATATGTCCCTCGATGCACCTGTGCACGAAGCGGAAGATGTGGCCATGGGTGACCTTCTTGAAGGTGGGGATGTAACCGATGATGATGTGATGCATGATTCGCTGAAAGAAGAGATCCGCCGCGTGCTCAAATCCCTGAGCCCCCGTGAAGCGGAAATCGTGAACGCTTACTTTGGTCTGGATGGCGAGAACGGCGCAACCATTGAACAAATAGGACAGAAATACGATTTGACGAAGGAACGTATCCGCCAAATCAAGGAAAGGGCCATTAAAAGGCTGCAAAAAGCCCGCTATAGCGGCGCACTCAAATCCTATCTGGGATAATTGGTTTAAAACAATCTACAAATCTGGGATAAAAGCATCCCGCCTGTAACAATGGGCGGGATGCTTTTTTTTATGCTGATCGGCAATTACGCAGGAAATCCTTAACCGGTTCCGGGGAGGCCAGCGCAGAAATGATGATCCGCTACCCCGGGAGTGACCGGATACCTTCGCTGATCAAAGGCCCGTTGCGGCCGACGGCGTGCATGCATACAAAAGCGATACAACTGAGGTGGTAATTTTGTACTTTTATGCCCGGAATACGGGCTGACAGATACTGTATTCACGGGTCAGCCGAATGTAAACCATGCCACCGGAAAGCGGGAACAGGGGAAGGGAACGCGGACGGTTTATGTCAGAATGTCCTGTACAGCCAACGGTACAACCTTTGATATATGACCACACGCAGCAGCAGACATGAGCCAGTCAATAGACTTTGATACGTATGGATATTTTAACCGGGAAACACCGTCCCGGAATGCTATCATGTTGATCACAGTACCTATGATATCTGGCAGGCGGCCGCATCGTATTTACCGGCGCCCGGAAATCTTTTGCCACGTTACCCGCGTCGTCGTCAATGCGATGGCGCTATCAGCATAATCAAATCAAAAACCAACAACAGCTAACAACAGCATGGAAAACAACACATCACAGGAACATGTACATGTACTGATCATCGGTTCAGGGCCGGCAGGCTATACCGCGGCGATCTATGCCGCACGCGCCAACCTGAAACCCGTATTGTACCAGGGTATTCAACCCGGCGGTCAATTGACGATCACCACAGAGGTAGAGAACTACCCCGGCTATCCCGAAGGCATTCAGGGACCCGAAATGATGGTGGACTTTGAAAAGCAGGCCAGCCGCATGGGTGCAGATATCCGCTATGGCATTGCAACGGCAGTCGATTTTACCGCACAACCCTATAAAGTAACAATAGACGAAGAAAAGACCATCACCGCCGATGCGATCATCATTGCCACCGGCGCCTCCGCCAAATGGCTGGGGCTGCCCTCCGAGCAACGCCTTAACGGAAGCGGCGTATCCGCCTGCGCGGTATGCGACGGCTTTTTCTTCCGCGGCAAGGAAGCCGCCATCGTGGGCGCGGGAGATACCGCTGCAGAAGAAGCGATCTATCTTTCCAAAATATGCTCCAACGTACATATGCTGGTTCGCCGCCATGAAATGAGGGCCTCCAAGGTCATGCAGGACAGGGTGCTGAAAACATCCAACATCATGGTGTACTGGAATACCGAAACCGTAGAAGTGCTTGGCGAGAACAAAGTGGACGGCGTTCGCATAAGGAACACGGAGACCAACGAGGAAAAAGACATCGCCGTCAGCGCTTTCTTCGTGGCTATCGGCCACCAGCCCAATTCCGATATCTTCAAAGGCAAGCTGGACATGGATGAGCAGGGATACATCAAAACCGTTCCCGGTACCAGCCGTACCAGCGTGGAAGGCGTATTTGCGTGTGGCGATGTGCAGGACAAGATCTACCGCCAGGCCGTAACTGCTGCCGGCAGCGGATGTATTGCCGCACTGGATGCAGAACGTTACCTCTCCGCGAAGGAGCATCAATAAGAGATCACGGGCTGTATTGAAAGTCAGATGATGCGCTTTTGATACAGCCCTTTCATTTTCACGCGGGCGTGAATGGCCACAGGCACTACAGCGCGCGCTAATCCTGCTGATTATGCTGACCATCGCACTGGAGGGACTGCAATGCTACGCTCATCATGGTTTATACCCTGAAGAGCAGATCATCGGTAACCATTTTACCCTGGATATCCAGGTGAGCATCCCTGAACCCGAAGATCCGGCGGACCTCGACGAGTCGGTCAATTATGAGATGCTGTACACCATTGCCCGCCGGATTATGCAAACGCCTCAGCCCCTGCTGGAAACCGTAGTGCATGATATTTCCACGGCCATCAAAACCGCCTTCCCCGCTATTCATCATTCAAGGGTCACCCTGAAAAAACAGGCCCCCCCGCTCGGTGGCGATGTGGCCCGCTCGGTCGTAACACTGGATAAATCATATTGACCACCATCCGCCACAACCCCCATCCATCTATTTCCCCGTTTATATAATATATAAATATTTTCTGCATATTATCTTCATTTTCCAATGATTAAACCTTAAATTTGGTTACCTATTAAAATTTTATCGTCCTATGCTGAAGAAAATGATACTGCTTTTCCTTTCCTGCGGGGCACTTTTGTCCGCCCGGGCACAGTCTGCCGAAGAGTTGCTGGCGGAAGCGCAGCAGCTTGAAAAACAGATGAAGGAAATGGAAGCGCTCGGCAAGTACAGGGAATTGTTGCAGGTATCGCCGGGCCATGCCTATGCGCAGAGCCATTCGAGCCTGATCTGCTCACGCGAAGGGCAGCGCCGCAAGGAAAAGGCCGAAAAGCAGGAGTTTTTTAATGAAGCGAAGATATTTGCCTACGAAGCCCTCAAAGTAGAGCCGGAAAACCCCGAAGCGAATTATGCGATGGCGGTAGCGCTGAACAATATTGCCCTGATCTCCGGCGCCAAGGAAAAAGTGGCCGCATTCAAGGAAGTGAAGAAGTATGCGGACCTGGCCCTGAAATTCAACGCGGAGTATGGGGAAGTTTATCATCTGCTCGGTAAATGGAATGAGGAGCTTTCCAATCTCAGCACGATAGAAAAGGCCGCGGCCAAAGTGTTATTCGGCGGCGTGCCGCCGGGAAGCATCGAGGCGGCTATAACCGATTATGAGAAATGCAGGAAACTGAAACCTTCTTATATCCTCAATTATTATGACCTCGCCAAAGTGTACCGGCAAAATAACCAGGAAACGCAGGCATTTGAAATACTGAACAAAGCCATGCGCCTGCGGCCCATCTACCAGGACGATCCGGCCATCAAGGCGGAATGCAAAAAAATGCTGGAAGATATGCAATGATGCCCGGAATGGCTTTTCACAAGAATGCTGCGGTGCAGAAACCAGCTTAATTGATCACCTTACCTTTCCATTTCCCGCTTTTCAGGTACAGCAATGCCAGCAGGCACATGGTGGACCAGTACACGAATTCGGCACCCCATGCCCAATGCAGGGGACTGCGCCAGCGTTCTATCACAATCACGCAATATACCAGGTACACCGTCACCGCGGCAAATTCGATCGCCAGGTTCACACGCGTATTGCCCGTTCCGGTCACCCCGTTGAAAACCACAGCGGTCACCGCAGACAGCAGGGTCACCATCGTGCATACCCTTATGGAAGGGATCGCTTCGCTGATCATCGTGATATCCGTGGTATAAATGCGGAACAGCTGATAGGGGAAGAGGTTGATCAGCAGGCTGACCCCAACAGCGCAAATGATCGCAAATCCTGCTATCTTCTTTACCACTTTCAATACATCCGCTTCTTTACCCTGACCGATAAGATTGCTTACCATGGTATTGCAGGTGGCCGCCAGCGCCCAGGTAAAAATGCCGAACAGGCCGAAAATGCTGCGCATCATATTGGAAATGGCCAGCGGCCGTTGCCCGAGGTGCTCAATAAAAATGAAGAACACCAGCCAGCTGCCGATGCCGAAGAGGAACTGCACGATAAGCGGGGCCGAAATGGCGAGGATATTGCGGATAGCCGCCCAATCCGGTTTCAGCCGGGCAAACAGCTGGTAAGTATGGGGGAAGCGTAGGCCGAATAAGAGCAGGAACGCCACGGCGCAGCCCAGTATCTCCGCCATCACAGAAGCATAGGCTGCCCCGTTCAGCCCAAGTTGCGGCAAACCCATCTTGCCGAAGATCAGCCCGTAATCCAGCACAATGTTCAGCACCTCCTGGAAAACAGACGTGATGACCAGCAGCCGCGTGTTGCTCGTACCGATGTAGAGCGCATTGCATAAGCCCATCAGCATCAGGAAGGGAAGTCCCCATATACGGATGCGCATAAACGAAGCAGCGGCATCCCGGATAGCCGGATCATGCAGGGTACGGGCAAAGAACATGGGTACAAAAAGTGCGGTGACCAGCACGGCCGCGGCGGAAAAGATCAGCGCCAGCACAAGGCCATTGGAGAAATACCGGCCCATACCGGCATAATTCAATTCCCCTGCCCGCCGCGCGAACAACACCTGCAGCCCGTTATTCAGCCCGTGAGCGATCATATACATGACCAGGTAATAGATGCCCGCGATCCCGTTCACCGCAAAGGGGAATTCCCCCAGATGCCCCAGGAAAGCGGCATTGGTCATGTGATTGATCTGCGGTAATACGAGCGCAAGGCTGATGGGGCCTGCGATGGAGATGACCTGCCTGTTGGATAAGTTGACTTGCATATAGTTTCGGGCGACGCAAAAGTACACCCTTTCCCTTGTTCCGCCTCATTCCAACAATTTTGATTATTATTGTGCTTTGTACAATTGAGAAATGCATGCCCGTGGCTTATACGATACAACCGACATATGCGATAGATGATGCTACCCTGCTGGAAACGGATCTCACGACCTGCACACTGCTGGTACTGATCGGCAGTGGTACATTCAGTTATGCCGTGCTGTCCCCCGTTGCCCGCAAGTTCCTGGCCCTGAAGAGTTACAGCTACCAGCCGAAGACCCTGGCGGTGGCGGACCTGGAAATGATCGAACAGATATTTGATGCCGACAAGCTGTTATTCACCGCATTCCGCGATGTGATACTGGCATTTGATTCGCCGGACAGTACCCTGGTGCCGGAACCGCTTTATCAGTCTGCGCTCAAAAAGGAATTTCTGCATATCACCCACCTGGAGAAAATGCAGGAAGCCGTACTGGCGGATACCCTGCCCGAGCTGGGTATGGTGCACGTATTCGCCACGGATAAGGATATCCTGGGTTTCCTGCGCAAGGAGTTCTCGTCTGACCGTGTGGTGCATGCCGGCAGCGCCCTGCTGAAAGCTTACCGGCAGGATGGGGATGTACAGTTCTCTGACGGTGTGGTATTCATCGAAATACAACCGCAACATTTTGCCCTCACCATCTATGCCGCCGGCAAGCTGTTGCTGCAACAGCAATTTGCCTACCGCAGCGGGCTGGATATCGTTTATTATATCGTCAATTCCCTGCGCCAGCTGGGCCTGAACGAACAGCAGGCAAAGATCAAACTGGGAGGGGCCCTCACACATGATTCCCAGGTGTACCAGGAACTCAACCGCTTTCTGCCGCGGCTGGACTGGGTGCGCAAACCGGACAACTTCCTGTACATCGCCAGGATGAACGATGTGCCGGCACACCATTTTCACAATCTTTATGCACTGGCATTATGCGTATAATAGGAGGAGAGATGAGCGGAAGGCGCATCAGTCCACCCGCCAATATGCCGCATACCCGCCCTACTACAGACCTGGCCAAGGGTGGCCTCTTCAACATCATCGAAAACAACCTGGATATATCTTCGCTGAAAACACTGGATATATTTGGCGGTACCGGCAGCATCAGCTATGAACTGGCCTCCCGCGGGGCAAAGGACCAGACCATTGTGGAGAAAGATGCCGCCATGGCTGATTTCATCAGTAAAACCGCCGCCAATCTGAATATTTCGCTTAAACTGGTGCGGATGGACGTGTTCAGGTTCCTCCGGGAATGTAATGAACAGTTCGATTTCATTTTCGCCGGCCCGCCCTATGCGCTGGCCACCATCGACGAACTGCCGAAGCAGGTATTCGAAAGGGAATTGCTGAAGCCGGAAGGATGGTTTGTGCTGGAACACACACCGCGCAATAACTATAAACAATTCAGCTACTACCGTTCCGAACGGAATTACGGGACCACTATTTTTTCTATATTCATCAACCGGGAAGAACTGAAAAAGTGATCCCGGCCATAATAAACCATTGACATGCAACGTATCTGCTTATTTCCCGGTACCTTCGATCCCGTTACACTGGGGCATACCGATATTATCGACCGGGCGCTGCCGCTGTTTGACGAGCTGATCATCGGCATCGGGATCAATGCCACCAAAGTACCGATGTTCAGTGTGGAACAACGGGTGGAATGGCTGAAGGAGATATACCGGAATGAACCGAAGATCAGGGTGGCATCCTACGAAGGGCTGACCGTGAATTTCTGCAAGGAGGTGAATGCAAGGTTCATTTTGCGGGGAATCAGGTATGTGAGTGATTTTGAATACGAGAAAGCGATCGCGGACATCAACCGGAAGATGGAACACGAAGTGGAAACGATCTTTCTTACCTGCTCGCCGGAATATTCCACTATCGCTTCCACACTGGTGCGCGATGTGATCCGCCACGGTGGCGATGTGGCGCAGTTCCTGCCTGACCCCGTGGCCAGGACCATCAAGCCGAAGAAGTAACGTCAATCCTGAATGATCCATAAAAATCATTATCATGAAACCGATCTGGTTTTCCCTGGATATTTCCCTCGAACATCTCAACGAAAATGCGCAGAACACTATGGGCGCCTATCTGGGTATGGAGTTCACCGAGATCGGTCCGGACTATCTGCGGGCCATCATGCCCGTTGATCATCGTACCGTTCAGCCCTATGGCCTGCTGCATGGCGGGGCTTCGGCGGCACTGGCGGAGACGGTGGGCAGCGTAGCTTCCGCATTGATCACTGACCCGGAGAAGCAAATTTGTGTGGGAATGGAGATCAACGCCAATCACATTCGCGGGGTGCGGGAAGGATATGTTCACGCCGTGGCGAAGCCCCTGCATATCGGCAGCTCCACCCACGTCTGGGATATCCGTATCTGTGACGATCACGACAAGCTCGTCTGCGTCAGCCGGTTGACGGTCGCCGTTCTCCCCAAACGATAGCCAGCCTAGCCCTTCAGTTTCTGGGCCACCAGGTAGTGCATCCGCTGGATCACTTCATGGTCCTGCACGGCAAAGCCAGCCGCCGTGAGCATGATCTTCACCTGCTCGATGCCCAGCCGCAGCTTCTGGTAGCTGCTGACTTTCTGGATCCATTGACCGTTCTGCTTTTCCATCAACACATCAAATACCCTTACATACCCCGGGAAGTACTCCAGGAAGCAGGTATGGATACGTTCATCTTCCGCCCGGATGGGGATGAAACGTTCTTCTTTTTCCAGTTCCTGGGTGAGATCGCGAAAGGATAACACCAGTTTTCCACCCGCAGGCAGCATGCTGTACCATTCCCCGAACAGGGTATTCACCTGCTGCACGCTTTCCAGATGGGTCAGCGTATCACCCATGCAGGTGATCAGCTCGGCATTCATGGTGCTGTACTGCGTGGTGTTGGCGATGTTGGCGAGAATGGTGCGTACCGTCATGCCTTTGGCCCTGGCATTCAATTCCGACAGGAGGTGCTGGTTGAAATCCACGGCATAGACGGTGAAACCCAGGTTGGCCAGTGAGATGGTCTGCAGCCCGTGCCCCGCGCCGAGATCAATAGCCACGGCATTCCCGGCAGGCTTGATGTGCTTGCCGGAGAAATAGGTTTCCTGCTCCTGCTGTTTGGTGTCGAAATTACCTGTCATCCAGGCATAAAAAGCCGCCAGGTGGTTGTCATAGTGGGATTGAGCATTCATAGGTTATAGTTTATAGCCAGCTTTGAGAAGCACATCGATGATGTTCTGATAGGAATACTGCATGTATTTGCCCAGGTTTTCCGGGCGTATCCATTGAATATCCAGGATGTCTTCCTCTATCTGTGGTATGGTTAATTCCGTTCCGGTGAACTGCATGCGGTACCAGTGACTGTGCTTGAGCACCTTTTTGTCTTTCCAGGGATAATAGTGGAATGTTTCCGTGATCTTGCCTGTAAGCTGTATATTAATAAGACCGGTTTCTTCCCGCACTTCCCGGAGGGCGCAGGCCTCCAGTGTTTCCCCATCGTCCAGCTTCCCTTTCGGAAGGTCCCATTTACCGCGCCGGAACATCAGCAGCACCTCTTCCGCCGGGTTGCTGATTACGCCACCCGCTGCTTCAAATACGGTAAAGTGGCTTTTCACCTGGTGGAATAAAGATACAGGGTTGGAATGACGAAACACAGCTTTTGGCAATTCATTTTTGTCCAGCTGCATGATCACCCTGCCGATCTCCTCATCGCCGGGTGAAAAAAGGGTGAGGCTGTTTGCATCATCCGCAGGCAATACGTCCGTTTCCGCGGCGATGACCAGCGGCCGCTCGTTGATATATATATTAACCGGTGTTTCCATCCTCCAAAAATAATCCTTCCCTGCATTCAAATTCGTACTTTTGCGCCGTTATGAACAATGTCAGTGAAAAACAGGTAGCAGAGAAACTGCTGCAGATCCAGGCGATCAAGCTAAGCCCGGCCAATCCTTTTACCTGGGCCTCCGGCTGGAAATCTCCCATTTATTGCGACAACCGTACGGTTTTGTCTTATCCCTACATCCGCGATTACATCAAATCCGAGTTGTGCAACACCGTATTCGAGACCTTTCCGGATGCGGCGGTGATAGCCGGCGTAGCCACGGCGGGTATTCCTCATGGGGCCATGGTGGCGGACCAACTCAAATTACCTTTTATTTATGTACGTTCCAAGCCAAAGGAGCATGGCATGGGCAATATGATCGAAGGGGTTTTGCAGCCGGGGCAGCCGGTAGTGGTGGTGGAAGACCTGATCTCCACCGGTAAAAGCAGCCTGGAAGCCGTGCAGGCGATACGGGCAGCAGGAGGGGAAGTGATCGGGATGGTGTCTATATTCAACTATGGTTTTGATGTAGCGGTGAAGGCTTTTGAACAGGCAGGGGTGCCTTTCAAATCCCTCAGCAACTATAATGCAATGATAGAACTGGCTGTGGAAAAGGGACTGGTATCCGCGGATGATCAGGAAACCCTGCAGGCCTGGCGCAAGGCGCCGGATGTCTGGGGCCGGTAGGTCGATATATTCATTTATTTCGTATATTGTATAAAATAAATCATGCTATGCGTATAATCAAACTCATGCTTGTGCTCCTGATTGCCGGAGCAGGAGCGGCAACTGCCCAGGTGAAAAAAGGCACGCTGGCTACTGCCAAGATCAGTGTGCCAACAGTACAGTGCAATATGTGCAAAGACAGGATCCAGCGCTATTTTCTGAGAGAGGAAGGAGTGAAGTCTATGGTGGTGGATGTAAAGAAGAAAGTGGCGACGGTGAAATATTATACAGACCGTACCAATATCGAGAATATCAAAACTGCTATTGCCAATGTGGGATATGATGCGGATGATGTAACGGCGAATGAGGATTCCTATAATGAGCTCCCGACGTGCTGCAAGAAACCGGAAGATGGCGGCGGCCCTCCTCCCAAAAAGAAGGGTTAGGGAATCAAAAAAGAAAGAAAAATTTCAGACCGGCGGGGAAACCTGCCGGTTTTTTTATGGGCCGGAGCGGCGAAGCCGGCGGCCTTTGTCGGCCTTGCTCACCTCTGCGGCACCCTGTTCAATCCGTTTTTTCGCGTCTCCGTTTACCCGGTAACGTCTTCTTGTCGTCCGCCGGGTCAGCGAAAAACTGCTTATTACGGTTCTAAGTCAGGGAAAATAGTCTTGGTTTTCATCAGAAAAAAGCGCTTTTCTGCCACCTCTTCAGCCGGTAAAATTATTTTATCCCTGCTATTGAAGTCCGAAAATCCGGCTTACCGAGTCCTCGTTCACCAGGAATAGTACATGTTATTCATCAAGAAAAAAGCACTTTTCTACCACCTCCTCAGCCGGTTAAAATTATTTTATCCCTGCTATTGAAGTCCGAAAATCTGGCTTCCCGAGTCCCCGTTCACCAGGAATAATCCTTTTTCTTCCACCGAAAAAAGCACCTTTATTCCCCAAAAACTCAGAAAAAGTCAATTTTCTGCCTGGTCTCACATTTGATCGGAAATGGCAGAAATACCCCCTTTTTGCCCACTTTGCAATTACCGGCAGCCTTGATGGTTACCTCTTTATTGGTCAGCGCACCGAGCACATTCCGGAAAACATTCCCCATATCTACCTCCAGTTTCACCGGAAAATAGAAGGTATCCTTCGCCGGAATATCGATCAGGGTGTCCTGAAGGGAATGCCCCACTTTGGTGTCATCGAGGAAAAGATCAAACTCGGCATCTTTCAGCCGTAGCGAAAAATTGTTCGGATTGTAATAGGCGAGCTCCATTTTTACCACGCTTTTGGAAAATCCCAGCTGATCGAAATTCACGCTGGCTACCCGGACAAATTCCAGGTCTTTCACATTCCCGCATGCGCTGATCGTCCCCCAAATGAGGAGCACTAAAATTGGCCAATGATATCTTTTCATGAATGGCGGATAATTGAATTTCTCCAAACCTACGAAACTATGTTCTAACAAGAAGTTAAGATTTGCCCTTTGTCGGAGTCGGAGAGGCCCCGCTCTACTTGAAGTTTTACTTTAAATAAAACAACCCCAAAATCATGTATTTTTCTAACTAATTACTTTAGTATTTTTGTAGACTTTTAAATTTCAGCTTGAAATGGTATTTTACTAATGAAAATAGCATATTTATTATAATTCTATGATCTGTTTTACAACAAATTATGAAGTTACAACTGATATTTAATATTTAATTTCAACAGACCTCCAACAATGAATTTTGTTCCTTTTAAACTATAATCGTGACGATATGACAGAGCAGTCAAAATTAAGTACTTTACTTATTGAATCTCAATATTTTCCACCAATTTCCTTTTATAAAACTTTAATTAGTGTTGACATATTAAATATTGAACGATATGAACACTACCAAAAGGTGAGTTACCGGAACAGATGTTATGTTGCGGGGCCTAACGGCGTCATCCTTTTAAGCGTTCCCCTGACGAAAGGAAAAAACCAGCGGACGATCATGAAGGACGTCCGGATCAGCAATGAGGAAAAATGGCAGGCGCTGCATTGGAAGACTTTGACATCCGCCTACCGCCGCTCCCCCTGGTTTGAATATTTTGAGGAAGATCTGCAGGCACTTTACGCGCGGAATTTCAGTTTTCTGCTGGACTGGAATATGGCCTGCCTGGAGTGGGCGAACAAGGCCGTGGGGATGGAGCGGCCGGTGAGCCTTACGGAAAGTTTCCGGAAGACGTATGATCCGGCCTCCGGGGTGCTGGACCAGCGGGATGTGATGATTCCGGGGAAAAGCCAGGCGGACCTGCCGCAGTACACCCAGGTATTCGGGGAAAGGACCGGGTTTATGCCGGACCTCAGCATTCTTGATCTGCTGTTTTGTGAAGGGAAGCGGGCGCTGGAACTATTGAAATGATAATGAACACATTGTAAAACAGGAGGGACGAAAGGATAAAACGGTATTTTGTTGCTATTTTTATTTAAGTTAAATGTGTTTAATTGATTTATAGACAATTATTTATGTCAAGTATTGGCCTTTCATAAAAAAGATCGAAGATTTTTGGCAATCCATTCGAACAAAATAGTAGATTTGCATCCGATTTTGCTGGTGAAACGACTTACGTAGGTGTATAAACCAGAAGTTTCCAGCTCATTTATAATGTGGTTTAAGTTTTATTATTTAATCCTTAACAATCATTCACAGCGTTAAATGAACAACACCTACACGGATCTCGTTAACCAGACCTTTGAATTTCCCCAGGAGGGCTTCGAAGTAAAGGATAACAACCTGGAGTTTAATGGATTGGACATCCGGGCATTGATTGACAAGTATGGAACACCTTTCAAACTGACGTATCTTCCCAAGATCGGGATGCAGATCAACAGGGCGAAGAAAATGTTCCAGGACGCCATCAAGAAGAACAGGTACGACGGCAAGTATTATTATTGCTACTGCACGAAAAGTTCTCATTTCTCCTTTATCATGGAGGAGACCCTTAAACATGACGTGCATATTGAAACATCTTTCGCTTACGATATAGATATTATCAACAAGCTATATGAGCGGAAGAAGATCACGAAAGATACCTTTGTGATCTGTAACGGGTATAAGACCAAAACTTACACCCGGAGCATCGCAAAACTGATCAACAGCGGTTTTACCAATGTATTGCCGGTGCTGGACAACAAGGCGGAGCTGGAGGACTATTCAAAGTTCGTCCGTTCCAAGGGGCCGGTGAAGCTGGGTATCCGGATCGCGGCAGAAGAGGAGCCGACATTTGATTTTTATACATCCCGTTTGGGCATTGCCTCCCGCGACATCCTCGAACTTTACGTGGACAAGCTGAAGGGAAATCCGAAGTTCGAGTTGAAAATGCTCCACTTCTTTATGAACAAAGGGATCAAAGACGATATATTTTACTGGAGCCAGTTCAATAAAGTGATGAACCTTTATTGCCAGCTGAAGAAGATTTGTCCGGAACTGGAGAGCATCAATCTCGGCGGCGGCTTCCCGATCAAACACTCCCTCGGGTTTGACTATGATTACGCTTACATCGTGAACGAGATCGTGGCCAATATCAAGAGTGTTTGTAAAAAGAACAAGGTGCCCGTACCGGATATTTATACCGAGTTCGGTTCCTTCACGGTAGGAGAGAGCGGAGCAGTGATCTATAGCGTACTGGGAGAAAAGATGCAGAACGACCGGGAAAGCTGGTACATGATCGACAGTTCTTTTATTACCACGCTGCCGGACACCTGGGGTATCGGGGAGAAGTTCCTGATGCTGCCCATTAACAAATGGGACCAGGAGTACCAGGAGGTGCATCTTGGAGGGCTGACCTGTGACGGGTACGACTTCTACACCTCGGAAGAACACATCAATGCCGTGTTCCTTCCCAAACTGACGAATGGGGAACCGCTGTATATCGGGTTCTTCCATACCGGAGCTTACCAGGATCAGCTGAGCGGCTACGGCGGTATCAAACATTGCCTTATCCCGTCTCCCAAGCACGTGGTCGTGGGGTACGACAAAAACGGACAATTAAAAGACTGGCTATATGCGAAGGAGCAAACCTCCCAAAGCATGCTGAAAATTTTGGGTTATTAAAATAATGGGTTAGTAATCCACTTAAAAACCCCTCGGTTCTCCGAGGGGTTTCCTGTTTAATGCGGGTTCCCCCCTCAAAAATGAATACCTTCCCAAAAAAACAGGCCCCCTTCTCAGGAAGCCCATAATTTCATAGGATAGATCGATCCAACATTCATAGTAAGGGATAAACGATTTCATGGCATAGTGTAAAAACGGACATATCTCATGGTAAGGAATAATGAACACTTCATGGTATAGTAATAAAAAGGATCTCTCAGGAAAACTTCCGGTAGGGAATAAAAAGGAAAGTGCTTGACAATGGGCCGTAGTAACCCCGCTCATGGCAAAAATAGTTGTAGTAACACCGATTACAAATACCAGTTAGTTGTATCTTTTGAGCACGGTGGAGGACCATCCTGTTATCAATATCGTTATTTTTAACATTATGAAATATTTGCATTTATTCCCGTTGATTTTATTAATCATATGTTCAAATCCGGCAAGGGCACAGTCTTCAGAGGAGGAGTTTGTTAAGAGTGCCATTAACAAACTGTTTGAGGGGATGAGGAGCGGGGATAGCGCAATGGTAAAGGCTGTGTTTGCGGAGGGAGCTGTCATACAGACCATTTCTACGAAGAAGGCAGGTGTTCCGGAAGTGGTTACTGCGCCATTGCAGCAATTTCTCAATGCAGTAGGTACGCCTCACACGGACGTGTGGGATGAGCGGATCACGGTGGACAGGATTATGGTGGACGGACCGCTGGCCAGTGTGTGGACGCCGTACCGTTTTTATATCGGGGAGCGGTTCTCTCATTGCGGGGTCAATTCATTTCAGCTGATGAAAACTGCCGGGGGCTGGAAGATCATATATCTTGTGGATACCCGCCGGGCGGGCGACTGCCCGTAGTCAATGCTCGGGGTTGCTGCCGTCCAGGTAATTGATCGCCGTATCGCACTGTTTTTCGATCTCCGAGAAGCAGGCATCCAGCAATTCGATATTTCCTTCCATGTATTCACTTTTCCCTGAACGGGAGAGGCCTTTGAGCAGCAGGAACTGTTTGGTAAGGTTCTGGGTCACCAGGGCCGAGTATTGCTGTTGCTTTTCCCGGGCCTGAAGTTCCTCCTGCCTGGCAAGGTTGCGGTAATAGTAACCCCAGACCCGCAGGCTGATCAGGAGGTACCCGGCCATAATGAAAGGAGTGGCCACATATTTGTCCGGCCTGGAATACGGGGCGGCCAGGAAAACCGGGATATCGTTCACTTTAATAAAGGCTACAAGCCCCAGGTACAGGAACACGGCGCAACCAAGTGCGAGCGCCGCGCGTATGCCGATCACGAAGTACCCGAGCAGGCAGGCCATCATCCAGGGAATGGCATATAAGAGGGATACGTCCAGATCATTCGCAAAGGAAGACAGCATGGGCATGAGCAGGGTATTCAGCGCGGCTATCGTGCCGGTGACAGCTGTGCCGGAACCGGCGGCCATCATGCCTCCGCATAGCACAAATACAGCAAGAAAGGCGCTGTGGATAGCCAGGTTCGTATAGTCCTGCCCGTACATCAGCATAAAGAGGACAGGCAGCAGGAGCAGGCTGTAGAAGAAGATGAAATCAAACAACATCTTCACGCGCGCCCGCTCGAAAGGGTCCGGTGTTTTTGACAAGAGCTTGCCCGTGACCGTTGATTCGGTGTTTCTGTAGAGTGTACAGGCAAAGGTCTGTATGCGTTTGATCGCAGGGGTCATGCAGGCGGTGTAAGCTCAGGCAAGGTAGCATCATCCCGGGTCCTGCCTATTCAACGTTCGTGGTAATTTCGGCGCATAAAAAAAGCCGCCCTGGAGAGAGCGGCTCTTGTACTTACTATTCCTAACCCTTATGCAACTGTAATATCTTTAACGGTGTTCTTCTTTTCCTCTTTCTTGGGAAGGGTCAGGTTCAGGACGCCGTTGTCATACTTCGCGTTGATCTTTTCAGCGTCTACGCTCTCATCCAGCGTAAAAGAGCGGGAGAAGGAGCGGAAGCTGAACTCGCGGCGGATGTGTTTTTCGTTCTCATCTTGCTTTTCGGCCTTTTTCTCCGCCTTGATGGTCAGGGTCTGACCGTCGAGGTTAATGGAAAAATCAGCTTTTTCAAAGCCCGGCGCAACTACCTCAAGGGTATATGCGTCTTTTGTTTCACGGATGTTCACCGGAGCACGGCTGCCGAAGAAATCCTGATCGATGAAATCCCTGTTCAGGAATTTGCTGGAAAAAATGTCGTCCATAATGCCACTAAGGGTTTTGGCGGGCTGATGATTGAATTTTACGAGTGTCATAGTCTTTATTTTTTAGTGTTAAACCATTTTTTCAGTTACAACGGGTATAGATCAAAGGGGATACCAATGCCAAAAGACTGCAAAAAAGCCAGCAATACGGGCGTATTAACAGACAATTTGTCGTTTTTTCATAAACAGGGAAGCCATATTGTCATTTTCTTAATTTATTGAAGAATATCGATATATTGTGTAACTTTGCAAAAAACATATATTATGTACCCTGCGGAACTCGTGATGCCGATGAAGGCTGAACTTACAGATAATGGTTTTGAGGAGTTGCTGGACCCCTCTAAAGTAGACGAAGTGCTGGCTCAGAAAGGCACTACCCTGGTGATGATCAACTCCGTATGCGGATGCTCGGCCGGTACGGCCAGGCCGGGTGTACTGATGGCGGTAGCCACCAGCGAAAAGAAACCGGACAGGCTGACGACCAGTTTTGCCGGTTTTGATTCCGATGCGGTGAAACAGATCCGTACTCACCTGATGCCTTACCCGCCCTCTTCGCCGGCGATCGCATTATTTAAAGACGGGCAACTTGTCCATTTTATAGAACGCCATATGATAGAAGGCCGTTCTGCACAGCTTATTGCAACCAATCTGGTGGCTGCATTCGATGAGTACTGTTGAGACCGGTTGCGGATCTGCGGATTACGGAAAAGTTAATTGATTTACAAAACGTAATTCGTAATTGATTATTCGCAATTGAAATGTAACTTGGTGGTTTGATTTTCCTTTTGATATAATTCGGCTTTGTTCATAGGAAAACTCAGATCACCATTTTTTTTATCTATGTATCCTAATTTATACTACGCGTTCAAAGATCTCTTCGGGATCGAAATACCGGTTTTCAAGATATTGCAGACATTCGGCTTTTTTGTAGCCGTTGCTTTCCTGGCCGCTGCCTATGTGTTGACCTCGGAACTGCGCCGCCGGGAACGGCTGGGCCTCCTGTCCGGCGTAAAGGAAACGATAACAGTGGGGAAGCCCGCGTCCGTAGGGGAGATGCTGATCAGCGCTGTGATCGGTTTTATTCTGGGCTTCAAGCTGCTTGGCTTGATACCCGGACTTGGCGGGGATAGCGGAGGAGACCTGAGAGCGTATATTTTATCGGGGCAAGGCAGCCTGATCGGCGGTTTGCTCGGCGCTGGCGTCATGGCGTACTGGAAGTACAGCTCGAAGAAAAAGACCGCGCTTGATAAGCCCAAACAGGAAGAAGTACTGGTCATGCCGCACCAGCGGGTGCCGGATTTTACCATCCAGGCTGCTGTTGCCGGGCTGATCGGCGCCAAGATATTTCATAACCTGGAGAACTGGGGCGAGTTTACAAGAGACCCCTGGGGCTCCCTCTTTTCCGCCAGCGGCCTAACCTTCTACGGAGGCCTCATTGTGGCCGCTTATGTGATCATCCGTTACGCACGCAAAAAAAATATCCACTGGAAGCACCTGGTAGACAGTGCCGCGCCTGCCCTGATGCTGGCCTACGCCGTTGGACGGATGGGCTGCCAGTTTTCCGGGGACGGGGACTGGGGCATCAATAACAGTGCCTACGGCACCAACCCCACTGGCAAAGTGGAAAAGATCACCGCAGCGCAATACCAGGAAATCCTGCACCGGGACTCGGCTTACTTCGTCCGGCAATTCGGCAGCCTGGAGAACGTTCCGCACCGCTCTTTTGAAAAACCGGCATCTCTCGACTTCCTGCCCGATTTCTTTTTTGCCTACAGCTATCCGCATAATGTGGTGAACGATGGCATGCCGCTGCAGGGCTGTGACCATGAATATTGCAGTGCGCTCCCGGTGGGCGTGTTCCCCACACCGTTATACGAGATCATCGTTTGCGGCCTTTTCTTTGTTGTGCTGATGGCTATCCGGAAAAAGGTGACCACTCCCGGCGTGATCTTTGGCATCTACCTGATATTGAACGGCATTGAGCGCTTCTTTGTGGAGAAAATAAGGGTCAATACCAAATACGATATTTTCGGGTTTCATCCCACGCAGGCCGAGATCATCGCCAGCCTGCTGGTGATCGGCGGTGCCGTGCTGATCTGGTACGCCCGTAAAACGAATCCGCAGAAAACAGCCCAAAGCACATTATAATAGTATATGCAGCGCCATCCGAACCTGATTCCACTATCGCATGAGCATAAAAGCCTCCTGTTTGTTTGCAGGTATCTGAAAAAAGATGCTGCACCTTATGAAGGGTACCCCCTGGACGCCCAGTCAAAACTCGCCTACATGGTAAAGGTCTTTCAGGAGATCATGGTGCCGCACATCCAGAAAGAAGATCATCTCTTTGAGCAATGCTACGGCCGGAGTGCCGCTATCGACGTGATGCTGGACGAGCTGCGGGAAGAGCACCGCATTATATCCGGTATGTACAGCGCCTTGGTGGACCATCCCGATCTGGTGGAAGCCATGCACACCATCGCCGTCAGTCTTGAAGCCCACATCCGCAAGGAAGAACGGGTAGTGTACGAGAAATTGCAGGAGGAACTTCCAGATATTATCAACACGATCAGCTTTGATAACCATCCCTGATATGCCGGTTGTAATAACCTCAGTATAAAAGGGGAGACGTCATAGGCATTTCAGCCCATTCCTGCGGCATGAATGCTTTCAAATTTCCGCCAAAATCTGAAGAGCCCCCCAAGCCACTCAGCCCCATTTCGTCCCTTTCATACGCATTTCGTCATTTTCTCTGTAACAAAACATGCATCCCCTCGTCTTTCCTGTAACCCGGTATTATTCATCCCGCTTTTGCAGGGGTTTATAACAAGTTCTTACCAATCGTCACCGAAATACGACCATTTGTGCAAAGTTATGTACTATGTAAAGCATAATACCTACTTTTACACTGTAGTTGTTAAAGAAAGGAACTACAATTAAGAAAGGAACTGTATGAATTTAAAATTACCAGATTAACCTAATCTATTTACATCCTCCTTATATGAAAAAGATCATCAAATTGTTGACCCTGAGCGTTTTACTAATTAATGTAAACAACATGGCTCAGGCACAGGACGCAAACGGCCAGCAAGTCCGGAAGGGCCGGATCAGCGGATTCGTGCAGCGGGAAGACCGTAAACCGGTTGAATTTGCCACGGTCACACTCCTCCGGGTAAAGGATTCTTCCCTTGTAAAAGGCGCCATTGCCGATATCGAAGGCAAATATGAGTTCGAAGGCATTCCGGGAGGCCGCTACCTGGTGGCAGCCGTGAACATGGGCATGAAAAAAAGCTTCAGCGCGCCGTTTACCCTGAACGGTCAACCCGTAAAAGTGCCGGCATTGGTACTGACAGCGGAAACCCATAACCTGAAAGAAGTAAATGTGACCGCAAAAAGGCCATTCATCGAACAGAAAGCCGATAAAATGGTGGTCAATGTAGAAAACAGCATCGTGGCTGCCGGGGGCACCGCCATGGAAGTGCTGCAACAATCCCCCGGTGTACAGGTAGATAAAGACGACAATATATCCATGCGTGGCAAGAACGGTGTGGTCATTATGATCGACGGCAAACCCACGAACATGTCTGCCCAGGACGTTGCCCAGCTGCTAAAAAACATGCCCAGCTCTAATGTAGACCAGATAGAGCTGATCGCCAATCCTTCCGCCAAATACGATGCAGCGGGCAACGCCGGGATTATCAACATCAAACTGAAAAAGAACAATAGTTATGGCACTAACGGCAGTGTGAACATCGGCGGTGGACAGGGCAAACTGCCCAAATTCAACACCGGCCTCAGCCTGAATCACCGCAACGAACGCCTGAACGCCTACGGTTCTTATAATTACAATTACAACGGGAACTTCGAGAACCTGCTGATCTACCGCGATAATATGGAGGAGAGTGGCCGTATGGTTTTCGACCAGGAGACCTATATCGACAAACGGTCCAATTACCATGGTGCCAAAGCCGGAGTGGACTACTTCATCAATAAAAATCACACGATAGGGGTAATGGCGAATCTTGCGCTGGGAGACTGGCATGGTGATGGAAACAGCGTAACCTGGATCGGCAACGGCATGGCGATTGATTCCAGCCTGAAAACGAAAACGGATAATACGTCCCGCTGGGACCGCCAGTCATACAACCTCAACTACCGCGGCAAACTGGATACTACGGGGAAAGAGCTGAATATCGATCTGGATTATTCGCGCAACGTAGACAAACGCGACAATCACCTGTACTCTGCTTTTATGGACGGCTCCGGCGAGGTGTACTACCGCGGGGATACCACCCGCAGCCTGCAACCCTCCATCATCGATATAAAAACGGTGAAGATCGACTACACCCATCCGCTGAAGAAGGATGCGAAGCTGGAGGCCGGTATAAAACTAAGCTATGTCAATTCCGATAATAATTCCCGCTTCGATTCCATGAAAGTGGCGAAATGGGAATATGATGTGAACCGCTCCAATTATTTCATCTACGAGGAGAATGTGAATGCTGCGTACCTTAACTACAGCAGGCAATTCAAGAAACTGGGCGTACAGGCTGGTCTCCGTGCCGAGCAAACCAACGTGAAAGGCAATTCCATAACGCTGCAACAGGTGAATGATACCAGTTATCTGAACTTTTTTCCGAGCGTGTTCTTCAGCTATCAGGCCAGTGATAACCACCAGTGGGGGATTTCCTACAGCCGCAGATTGCAGCGCCCGAATTATAACAACCTGAACCCGTTCGAATTTTTCCTCGACCGTTATACCAAGGCCGGCGGCAATCCGAACCTGCGCCCGCAGTATTCAGACAACTTTGAGCTGCGCCATACTTTCAAATCGTTCCTGAACACGGCCATCGGTTACAGTCACACGAGCGACATGCTGTCCCGCATCCTGGAACCGGGTGTGGACCCGAAGACAGGGGACACCACGATCCTCGTCTATAAATATATGAATGTGGCCGAGCGGGACAATGTCAACCTGAACATTTCAGCTCCGCTGCCTGTCACCAAATGGTGGAAGAGCTTTACCAATATCTCTGTATTCTACAATGCTTTTGAAACGGTGGTGAGCGGAGAACTGATCAAGCGTTCTTCCGGAGGGTTCTACGGGCAGACCCAGCATACCTTTACGCTGACCAAGAGCCTGTCCGCCGAAGCCTCCTTCGACTATGTATCTCCACAGATATCCGATGAAGGCCTGTTCAAAATGAAAAGCATGTATGCCCTCAACATCGGGTTCTCTCAGCAGGTACTGAAGAAGAAAGGAACCGTGCGGCTGAATGTGAACGATGTTTTCAATAACCGGCGTTTCAGGGGTGAATATACCACCACCAACCGGGAGGTTAGTCTTGCTAACCGCTGGGATAGCCGCCAGATAAGGGCTTCTTTCACCTATCGCTTCGGCAACTCCAATGTAAAAGAGGCCCGCAAACGCAGGACCGGACTGGAGGACGAGCTGAACCGGGTGAATTAGTATCAACAGCGTACCTAATCATGTTTTAGGTATATAAGGATGGAAGGAACGCAGTCTCTCGCAGGCTGCGTTCTGTTTTATGGCCGCGCCTTCGTATTTTCAGAAAAAATATTCCGGCCCCGTGCAACCATTTTTATGAACCACCGTCTTTAATATGAGTTCATTACCACAAGCCTTGGAAAAAATGCCTGTAACAGATCAGATCGTGGTGCGTTGCCGCAAGGGCGACGCGCGGGCTTTCCATGAGCTGTATGAGGCGTATTCCAAAGCGATGTACAACATCTGTCTCCGGATGACGGGGCATGCCAGCGATGCGGAAGATGTGCTGCAGGAAGCATTTGTGCAGGTTTTCCGGAACCTGGAGAAGCTGGAATCGGACAGCAGCCTCACCGCCTGGATCAAACGCATCGTGGTGAACCATTGCCTGAGCTATCTGCGCAGGAAAAAGGTGTACTGGGAAGAAGTAGGGGATACGGAAGCTGCGGCGGAAACAGGGGTGGATGAAGAGGAGCACGCGCTCACGGTTTCCATTGTAAAGGATGCCATCCGGGAATTGCCGGACGGTTACCGCACGGTACTGAACCTTTACATCTTTGAAGAATATTCTCACCGGGAGATCGCCGGCATGCTGGGGATCACCGAGTCAACCGTTAAAACACAATTCATGCGTGCCAAGGAAAAAGTGAGGCAGCTGGTAAAACTAAAAACAGGGCAAGGATGAAACTGGAGGATTTTATACATCAACATCGCAGCGATTTCGAGGAAGAGGGGCCGGGGCCGCGCGTCTGGGCTGCCCTGGAGAAAGAACTGCCCCGCAGCCGGCCTCCCATAGTGCGTATGATGGCCCGGCATTGGTGGAAAGCAGCCATACTGGTAGCGCTCATTGCCAATGCAGGCATCCTGCTGAAAATGATGGACACCCCGAAAACAGTAGGTGTTGTGTTGCCGGAAATGCAGGAGATGCAGGTGTACTATTCCTCGCAGATAGAAAAAAGGCTGGATGAACTGCATGCCTTGCCGCCTGAACAACTGGGGCTGGACAGTACCACCCGCAAGGAACTGGAACTGCGGAACGATACTTATAAACTGCTGGAAAAAGAACTGCTGAACAACCCGGGGAATGAGAGGATACGTGCAGCCATGATCCGGTATTACCAGATGAAGCTCGAACTGCTGGACAGGATCTTGTCCGAACAGGAAAAATATAACGAAACTGACACACCTTTAAACAGAAAAGATGTTATCTAAATCTACCATATTGTTGATTTTATGCTTTCCTGCAGCCGCTTTCGCGGGGAAAGGGAATCAGGAACACCGGATCAGGCTGACGAAGGAATTCAGCGTATCCCCCGGTTCAAGGGTGGAAGTGAATAACAAGTATGGCAAGATCGTCATCAATATATGGAAC
Source organism: Chitinophaga sp. XS-30 (assembly GCF_008086345.1). Classification (NCBI taxonomy): domain Bacteria; kingdom Pseudomonadati; phylum Bacteroidota; class Chitinophagia; order Chitinophagales; family Chitinophagaceae; genus Chitinophaga; species Chitinophaga sp. XS-30. The sequence continues at coordinate 3,159,395 of NZ_CP043006.1, forward strand.
AAACCGGAATGCAAGGCCGAGATAGAGATCGTTGGCTTTGGAAAGACAAACGAACAGGCCCGTAAAATTGCCGAAATGGTAGAGATACAGGCCACTTCGCCGGGCGGCCAGGTAAAGCTGGAAACCAAATACAATCCTTCAGCAGGCGGTTCCTGGCTCTGGGGCGGGAAACGGGATTCGAGGGATTATGTGAACGTGAACTATGTGATCTCCGTACCGCCTAACCTTGGTGTACTGGCGCTCAGGAATAATTTCGGGGATATCCTGGCGAGGGAACTGCCCTTCCGGGTATCGGATATCGCTATCAACTACGGATTCCTGGACATCGGGAATGCAGCGCATCTGCTGAAAGTGACGATGAATTATACGGATAAAGCCCGGGTAGGGAAAGCGGTACAGATGCAGGTCAACGCCAACTATTCCAACCTGCGCTGTGAGAAAGTGGACAAGCTCCAGATCAATTCCAATAACAGCAACTATACCATCGGAAATGCGGAGGTGCTGCGGCTCAACTGCAATTACGATGACTACAAAATAAATACGACCGGCAATATCAACCTGAACGGCAATTATACGGACGTGAAAACGGAGCAGTTGAAGAACACCGGCGTATTTTCCACGAACTATTCAGATGTGGTGATCGGCCGCCTGCATCCTACCTTTACCGCGTTGACCATCAGCGGCAGGTATTCCGACTACAAGATCGGTATGGACAAAAATACCCCCTTCCGGGTGACGGCTTCCCTGCGGTATGGGGACCTGAGTGCCAAGAGTTTCGAATGGAAGGATGTGAAGTCCGAAAAAAAGAATCAAAACCTCTCCTTTTCCGCCATAACTACCAATGCTACAAACGCAGCTGCACTTATCAGGATCAATGGGTCTTACTGCGATGTAAAATTGGGAGGAGATTAATCTCAAACCATTCTAAAATCAATTTTATGAAAGTGCAAGCACTGATGATGCCTGTGTTGTTATCCGCATGCCTGTTGGTTTCTGCAGCAGTGAAATCCCAGCAGAAGATCAGCGGCAACGGCAGCATCAAAAAAGAAACGCGTGATGCGAAACAGCCTTTTAACGAGATCTCCGTTTCCGGGGAGTACAAGGTGTACATAAGCCAGGGCAGTACGCAGTCAATTGAGCTGGAAGCCGAAAGTAACCTCCTGCCTTATATTGAGACCGAGATACAGGGGGATGATCTGCGTATTCGCGTAAAACGCGGCCATAATATCCGCCCTTCCAGGGAGGTAGTGGTCCGTATTACGGTGGTGAAACTGGAGGGGATCGCCTCCAGCGGCAGTTCTCATTTTTCCAGCCAGGGCACCCTTAAAGGCAACAGCCTGGAAATTGCGATGAGCGGTAAAAGTGTAACGGCGCTGGACCTGCAGTACGACAAGTTGGAAGTAAGTATTTCCGGTTCGGGTAAAGTGACGCTGAATGGGCAATCTGACAAGACGGAGATCGCTATTTCCGGGGCTGCGGATATTTTTGCGGCAGATATGAAATCCAGGGATGTGGAAGTAGCTATTTCCGGCAGCGGGAATGCGCATGTGCAGGCTACAGGCAAACTGGAAGTGGCCATTTCCGGTTCCGGCAACGTGAAATATCGCGGCTCTCCTGCAAGTGTGGAACAAGCCGTTTCCGGTCAGGGCAGGATAGTGAAGGAGTAGGGATATGTAAAACGAAAAGATATTGAACGGGGCACCTGCCCCGTTTTTTTTGTCCCCGGGCGTTCGCTAAAAGCATTATGCAACAAGGGTTGTAGGAATGCGCAGAAATCTGTCTGAATCAGGGAGCGCAATAATTTCCGGATTGAAAAGCGGAAATTCAGATACCGAAGCAGGGCTTAGCCCGGTGCGTTACTGTTGATGATGGATGGTGAGGAGTTCCAATATGGCTACATCGAGAGCGTTCGCCAACTGTTCAAGGGTTCTCAGGGTGATATTGATATCCCCGTTTTCCATCCGTGAAATATCGGCATTGTCCACATTACAGCGCGCAGACAGTTCCCGCTGGCTAAAGCCTTTCTGCATTCTGATCCTGCGGAGGTTTGTACTGAATATAAAGATGATGTCTGTCGGCTTATTTCTCATCTACATTGCTCTGAGATCGTTGAAGATGCTTGATTTTGTTCTATTTTATGTTGGGCATTGGCCCATCGTGCCTGTTTTTATTTTTCAGGGTTAATGAAGAGGCCTTTGGGGCAAGGGTTTGAGGGGTGCGGAGTTATCGGAGCAATATAAACTTTATTATCTGCGAAGGATATTGAAATCTGCATAGTGCCGGAGAGGGCCGTCGGTGATCACCAATCCGGTTACCCTTGCCCCCGGGGGGCCTTGTTCGCACCAGCTGATAAATTCTTCCATGGCTTCGCCGGGGCCTTCGGCAATGATGGATACCTCTCCGTCCAGTGTATTTTTGACGGTGCCGTGGATTCCCAATCTGTCTGCAACGGATTTGGCGGTAGCCCTGAAGTAAACGCCCTGTACCTTTCCTTTTACCAGTATTTCCTTATGGATCATGACCTGCGTAGATTAATGAAAGATGTTTAATGATAGCAATATGCTTCAGTTGTCTTTTCCGGCGGCAATACCTGCTGGATATCCTGATTTCAACAAATACTGTACCGCCGCCGGGAAAGTCATCGGGATCAGATCAATAACGTTCCGATCTCCATACTTCATAAACCTGTATATATTCATTGGATGAAAGTTAAATTATTCCCGCAATATTTCATTGCGGTGCGGGGCCCGTGCGGTGGGGCCTGTGCCGTGCGGGTCTGCCGGGTCTGTTCCGGCAAGATCGTCCGGCGTCCATGCGCGGGTGAATAATAATGGGTGTCAGGCATGGATGCGCCGTTGCCTTATGGGGCGTGACCGGTTATTTGTTATTCGTCCCGGGTGCCGAACTGCGCCAACTCACCAGCTCACGTCTAACACATTAAATACGCCGGCTCACGCGAAACATGTTAAATACGTCCGCTCACGCAAAACACGTTAAATACGTCCGCTCATACGAAACATATAAAATATGCCCGCTCACGCAAAACATGCAAACACGCAAAACATGTTCAATGCGCTAAACATGCATTGTCTGAACAATGGTGGTAAGTAGAATAATAGTATAAAATAGCAGAGTCAGGAGATAAACGCCCGACCCGTCATTTTGGGATATATGATACTGACTGACTCTTGAAAAACTATTCGAATATTGTCTGTTATATCAGGCCGCGTGGTTAAACAGCGGGTGATCGGAGGGTACATCTTTCCCGAAGCGGAATTCCCTCACCACCTCATACCTGTCATTACTGCCGGCCGGCTTCCTCAGCAGGCTGAAGCTGTGGCAGTGAAAGCTGCGCACAAACATTTTATTGGAAAAATAAGGAGCGAGCTGATTGAACTGCTGGTGGCTGATCGCCCGCGCCAGTGTGATATGCGGTTTGTAGCCGCCGGGTTTCAGCTCGAAGGCCTGCAGTATCTTCCGGTGCAGATCTTCCACTGGTTTGGGGTTCGCTACATTCACATACAACATGTGCCTGGTATCGCCCTGTTTGCAATGATCAATGCGGGAAGTATAGATGGTAAAAGCGGTCTGATCACCTACCACCTGCTCCAGCATGTTTACAAAATCCGTTTCATACTGCCGGGGAAATTCCGATCTGAATAAGGCAATATGCGCCTGCGTAGAGGTCCCCGGAAGAGCGCCCAACTCTTCCGAGATCAAATGCCTGAACATACTTACGTCCTGCACGGTCTGTGCATCCGGCTGAATGACCAGCATGTAGTCATAAATTACTTCCTGTTCCATATTATATGATTTTTCAACCATCAATTTGAGAAGTTTGCCATCATCAACAGCAATTGGATAGCATCCCTTTTTTCACAATACGAATATACGAACATTTTTAGTAATTACTAATAAAATTAGCAAAAAATACTAAAAAAAGTGGCTGCAAGGTTGTAGTCCGGCAGCCACGGTTATATCAGAAGCTTTTAACGATCGCTGTAAAGTCAGCCGCCACAAGGGATGCGCCGCCAATCAGGCCGCCATCCACATCAGGGCAGGCAAAAAGTTCCGGTGCATTGGAAGGCTTCGCGCTGCCGCCATACAGGATGGCGATGCCCAATGCGGCTTCCTGGCCGTATTTCTCGGCGATCTGTGACCGGATGAACGCATGCATGTCCTGCGCTTGCTGGGCACTGGCGGTAAGCCCGGTGCCAATAGCCCAGATCGGTTCGTAAGCGATCACGATGTTCTTCAGGCTTTCGGCATCCAGGTGAAACAGGCTTTCCTGTAACTGTTGTGCCACAAAGGCATTCTGGGTTTCCGCTTTCCTGATCTCCAGCGGTTCCCCGCAGCAGAAGATCGGCTTGATGCCGGCTGCCAGCGCCAGATCTATTTTTTTCGCCAGTTGCGCATTGCTTTCAGCAAAGTATTCGCGGCGTTCCGAATGGCCGAGGATCACATAATCCACACCGATGGACTGCAGCATATCCGCGGATACCTCGCCGGTGTAGGCGCCTGATTTTTCACTGGCGCAGTTCTGTGCCGCTACCAAAATGCCGGGATAGTGCTTTGTCAGTTGCTTTACCTTGGTCAGGTAGGGGAAAGGCGGCGCTATCACCACTTCCTGTTCTGCTGACAACTGGATGCCGGCCGCTACGATGTCATTCACCAGTTGCTCGCCTTGCGCGAGGGTGAGGTTCATCTTCCAGTTGCCTGCTACGATCTTCTTTCTCATATGATTTTAATATTTCAGATTCGGGTTTGAGGCGCGAAAAATACGGCTTTATCCCGGAAAAACATATGTCAATATTTGGGTATCGCCATCGGTGAGAGATTGTCCTTTCAGCTGCATCCAGGCATCGGCATCCCGCAACGCTTCATCCAGCCGGTAGCGGTCTGTGCCGCCCCAACTGAAGGAGGGGAGGAATTTCGGGGGAAAAACAGGGCCGAATACGTTGCAGGACACACCGATCACCGTGCCTGTATTGAACATCGTATTGATGCTGCAACGGCTGAAATCTCCCATCAATACACCGCACTTCGGGCCGGCGGACCAGGCTTCCTGGCGCGCTTCCATCCAGATGCGCACTTCCCGGGCGTTGTTCTTCATATTAGAGCAGCAGGTGTGCGCTCCGAGATTACACCATTCACCGATCACGGCATCTCCCAGATAGCCGTCATGGCCTTTATTGGAATGATCGAAGATCACGGAATTCTTGATCTCACCACCCGCCACGCACCGGCTGCCGATGGCCGTAGCCCCATAAATACGGCTGCCCATTTTCAGCACGGAGGATTCGCCGAGCCCGAACGGGCCACGGATCATACTGCCTTCCATGACCTGGGCATTTTTGCCTATATAAATGGGCCCTGCCGTGGCGTTCAGTATGCTGCATTCTACTACTGCGCCCGGTTCTATAAAAATATTTTCGTGATTGAGCACCTGATTGGTGGAGGAAAGGGGAGCGGAAACACGGCCTGCGGTCAACAGGGCAAAATCGTCCCGGATGGCCGCATCGTTGTACTGGAAAATATGCCAGGGCTGATCGATCCGGAGAATATCGCCTTCATAGTTCACACGTTCCGAAGTGGAGGGGGAAAAGAAATCTTCCCCGCTGATGACCTTTACCAGCAACCGTCCATCCTTATACAGTTCCTGACCGGGTTCCAGCTTGCGGATCACTTCCAGGAGCGGGGCGGAGGGCAGCAGATGGCCATTGAGCAGTATGGTCACAGCGCCTTTCGGGGCTTTTTGCAACGGGTATTTTGTCTGAAGATAATCAGTGGTGAAATAGCTGATGGGGGAGGTATTCAGCCAGCGCTCCCATTTTTCACGGATCGTGAGAAGGCCGACCTTGAAGGCAGCCACCGGCCGTGTATGGGCGAAGGGGTATAACAGATCCCGCTCAGGCGTGTCAAACAGGATGTAGTGTGGATTCATAGCTGGCTAAAATAAATAAATCCCGCCGGTTATAATCGGCGGGATCCGTAAAGATATGCACAAAAAGGGCTTATTTAGCCTCTTTCTTGTAACGCTTGTTAAATTTGTCGATACGGCCTGCAGTATCCACCAGTACATTCTTACCGGTATAGAAAGGGTGAGAAGTGTTGGAGATCTCAAGCTTTATCAAGGGATACTCGTTACCATCTTCCCATTGCACCGTTTCGCGGGAAGGCGTAGTGGAACGGCTCAGGAAGCTATGCCCGTTAGACATATCCTTAAACACTACGAATCTATAATTTTCCGGATGAATTCCTTGTTTCATATCAATAAATTAAAAAAATACAGAGTGCAAAGGTAGCAGGTTTTTTTAAAATAGCCAAGAAAATCATGATTTCATATTTACAAATTGCAGGGGGATGCCCAGGTTGGCTTCCTTGCATTTTTGTATAACTTCCTGTAAATCATCTATCTTTTTGCCTGTTACCCGTACAATATCGTCCATGATCGAGGCTTGTACCTTCAATCCGGCATCCTTGATCATCTTTACGATCTTTTTCGCATCCTCCTGTTTGATACCATTCCTTACCGGCACCTCCTTCTTGTACACCTTGCCGCTCTGGTAGGGCTCCTTGCTCTGATCAAAGATAGTGGCGTCCAGCCCCTGGCGCATGGATTTGCTGATCAGCACCTCTATTACCTGGTCGAGCTTCATATCGCTTTCCACCTCCAGGTTCAGCACGAGGTCTTTTTTATTCAGTTCGATGCTTACATGGGAATCCTTGAAATCATACCGGGTGGTAACCTCCTTTTTAACGGTATTGATAGCGTTATCGAGGGTTTGCAGATCTACTTTGCTCACGATGTCAAAAGACGGCATAAAAGGGTTTTTAATGGTGACGAAACGAGGGGCAAATATAGGAAAAAAGCCGCTACCGGTAAAGGCGACGGCTTTTTTTTAGCTGATAGAATGGCGAAAATGGATTGAGATTATTGTTTGTTTCGTGCGTCTATATGGAGATTTGTCTTATTGCCTTTAATTGAAACGTTATCTTCCTTCAAATATTGCGAGTACTTGCTTTTAATGTCATCGGGCTGCTTCTTCCCGTTGATATAGAGGTCATCCCCCTTTTTTTCGATCTCGAACTTTTTGTTCCGGTCAATAAGCTGGTCGCTTTCCAGGTCGTTCAGCAGCTTATTGACGCTGGAGGAGCGTTTGTTGGCTTCGGCCCTTGCCTGATCCGCCAGGAGCGCATGCCTTTGGGCCAGTTGAGCATGCCGGGCGAGGGCGTCTTCATTCCGTGTCTTCAAACTGGCCAGCATGGCTTCCTGTTGAGCCCGTAATTCATGCACGCGGGCCATTTGCCGGTCGCGGATGGCCTCCAGTCTCCCGTGCTCCGCCTGCCGCATGGCTTCCATCTGCTGCGCCCTGATCTCCTGCCAGTTGATCTTTTCAAGCGCTTCCTGCATATTTTTCCGGAGCTTTTCCCAGTCGGCTTTATCCATTTTCTGATGCAACTCATCCTTTATCTTGTCCCACTGCACTTCCTTCATCTTTTGCTGTACCTCCCTGCTCATTTTGCTCCAGTCCACTTTTTTCATGCTTTCGGTGATCTCCTTATTGATCTTGTCCCAGTTCACCTTTTTCATGCCTTCGGCGATCTGCTGGTTGATCTCCCCCCAGTTGACGTTTTTCATGCTCTCGGCGATATCTTTGTTGATCTTCTCCCAGTCTACCTTTTTCATGCTTTCAGCGATCTGCTGGTTGATCTGGTTCCAGTCCACCTTTTCCATGTTTTTCATGATATCGGCGGTGGCCTTTTGGAGTTCCTGTTGTTGCTGCCGCAGCCGGCGGTTCGTTTCCTCCATCCTTTTGCGGTCAGCTTCGGGCATTTCCTCAATGCTGTCGTAGGTTTTGACTTCTCCCTTTTCATCCGCGACAATGATCTTCCTTTTTTTGCCGGGAAGGGTGTCCTGGTCAAAATCAAAACTGAAATCAAAGGTCATGGCAGCCGGCGGGGCAGGGGGAGCTGGCGGCACCGGCGGTTCAGCCGGGGCTGTGGGCAGTTCCGGGGCCGGAGGAGCAGGTGGCACAGGCGGCGCAACCGGGGCGGACAGGGAGGCTGCCGCCGGAGGGGCAGGAGACGCAGGAGGAACAGTATCCTTGTCCCGCCTGAAAAAGGTTTTTGCCCCGGCGGCGCTGTCAGCCGGCGTCAGCCAGGCTATGGATACCAGTCCCACCACAATGATGAGCATGGCGAGGAGACGTTGCGTATAGTTGAGATGTTTCTTTTTCATTTCCATGATTCTTTTGATGCGGTGAAGTAAATGATGTTTGTCATCTGCCGCCGCCATGGCCATCGGGTTGACTGTAAGCCGGTATTCTTCCAGCGCAACCAGCGCCCTGGCGTATTGCAGGGGCTGAACGGTGCCTGCTATTACAAGATCGTCGCAGCAATGTTCCCTTTCCAGGCGGATATTTTTCGAGATCCACCAGATGAAAGGATTGAAGAACAGGATGGTTTCAACAATGGATTGGAAGATATTCAACAGGTAATCATTACGTTTGATATGCGCCAGCTCATGCAACAGGATGGCTTCCAGCTGATCCGGGGCCAAATTGTTGACCATGGCTGCCGGCAGCAGGATAACCGGGCGAAGGAAGCCGATCATCACGGGCACCTGCAGATGCTTCGAGATCAGCAGCTGAATCTTCCGGGTAATCCCCATCCGCTTTGCCAGCTGGACAAAATGCTGTTCCCATACATCCCCCATCCGGGAGACGTCCCGTTGCCTGATCTGCCCCAGTTGTGCGAGGTCTATACATAACCTGATGGTCATCACCACTACACCAATGGCGTAGATGGACACCAATACCGGGAAGTACCCCTCCATGCCGGGAAGCATCAGCTGCAGGCCACTGGTTTCCTGCGACAGCGATTGTGTAGCCATGGCCAGTGTAGAGGCATCCAGGTTTATCGCCAGCTGTTCTATGGCATGTTCTGCCTTGATGAGCGACAACTGGTGAAAGAAAGTATAGGCAAACCATCCGCTGATACCGGCCAGCGAAAGGAACGACAAATGGTATTTGATAGCGGCGCTGGCCATGGGCCAGATCTTCAGCACTATTCTCAGGCATGCATACACGCAGAAGGCCTGCCACAAAGAGTGCAACAACGTCCATCCGAAAGCGCGGATAAGGTCAGTGGTCAATGGTAGCAAGGATGTCATGGCAAAAAGTTTAAGATTGCTTTTTTTCCATTTCGTTCAGGTATTGGCGGATCTGCTCCAGTTCTTCCTGCGAAGAACGGTGGTGGCCCAGGGCCTGCATCACCAGCTGGGTAGCTGAACCGTTAAATACGGTATTGATCATCTTGTTGAGTAACTGCTGCTGCGTATGCTCCTGCGAAATACTGGCTTCGTAGATATGCGTTTTTGCACTGGCATCCCGCTTCAACAGCCCCTTTTCATGCATGATCTGCATCAGCTTGAGCGTTGTGGTGTAACCAGCCTCTTTGCTTTGCTCCAGTATTTCATGCACTTCCCTCACCGTACTGGCCCCGCGTTCCCACAAAATGCCCAGTATCTCCAACTCACTTTCCGTTGGTCTGATCTGCTTGTTCATAATCAAAATTTATAATGATCCTGTTCTACGAATATCTTCGTAAACAAATGTACGATACTTTTCGTAATGACAAAATATAGGGGGATATTTTTATTTAAATGGCGGAAGAATGGGAGGAATGGCGGGGAAGGGGGGAAATGAAAAAGGCTGACTAAAAGCGCGGCGATATTTTCACTTTGCTTTTAGTCAACCTGTGGAGTCGGCCTGTGGAGTCACCCTCCGGATAAATTTTGTCTGCGGACTAGAAACGTCCGGCTTTCAGCGTAAAATGCGCTGCTGGACCGCTCAGCTGGCTGTCAGTGATGCCGGCGGTGCTGGAGCCGCTGATGAAGCGGTAGGAGCCGCCAACGGCTATACGCAGATAGTTGGTGATATTCATTTCAAAGTTGACATGCGGCTCGCCAACAAAGAAACCGCTGTAGTCCCATTCGGTATTATTTTCATCAAACCCGTGATAGCGCTCGCTTTTATATACGCCTCCGCCTCCGATCAGCGCACCTACGGCAATATGGAACAGCTTATCCGAATTAATAGTGTATTCCGGTACGAACCCTGTGTACCACATGTTCCAGTATTGGGTGGCGCTGCCGGGTATGGACAGGGCGGGCGCTTCGATATTGTTGACCAGCGCGTAGGCCCCGGCTCCCAGCATCATACGGCTGTTGAGCATCACCCCGGCATACCCGCCGAGCAGAATGGCGCTTTTGTCGTTAAAAGTGGTGTACTTGATCGTGGGCGCACCGAAACCGCCGACCCGGATGCGGGATTTGCCGGCAAGGCTTTCGATCTTCCCTTCCTGCGCCTGCACGGAGCAGGTCAGTAGTAATGCTGTTATGGCCAGCAGCCATGTTCTTTGTTGCATATCAGTGGAATTTCGGGATTATCTGATCACTTTTTCTTTATAATTCACGCTTGACGCACCGAACCAGCCCAGCACCCGCGCTTCGCTGGCGGCATTGGTATTCACGAGATTGCTTTTCACATTCTGCAGAATGGTAGCGAACAGCCCGCCATTTTCCAGCTGCGATTCCACATGCGTCAGAAAGGTATGGCTGGCCTTGGTGCAGGAAGCGATCCGTACAATAACGGTCTCATTCAGCTGGTAAGGCTTGTCGAATTCCGTAATGCCTTCGCTGATGGGAACGATGAACGCGGAGCTGTCTGCCATGTTCTCATTGAACGCGCCGTCGATGGCAAATACATCGGCTTCGCGTTTGTCAAGCGTATTACGGTAGCTGCGGATCCAGTAATAGTCCGTTTGCCCGGGCAGATCCCTGCCGTGAAAGCTTGCGTAGTAACCTTCCTCATTGCTTGCAGCATCCTCTTTCGATTTGTATTCATAGGTGATGGAATCGATCACCGGCACATTGCGGATGGTATCTATGGCTTCAAAAACCTCGGTTCCCAGCGTTATCCGCAACCTGTAGGCATGATTGAGCTGGCCGATGCTGTTGCCTGCCCCGGGATCATAACTGTACAGGCCATTGGCAAACGTAAAGTCATACGTGATGCCGTCCGTCAGGTCCGTAAGGGTGACTACAGCGTCATCCACTATCGGTGCGGGTTGGGTGCTGGTATATGGCGCGGTTTGCGTAATGCGGATATCCTGCCGGCCGGGGGCATTGGTGATCCAGGCATCCACCACGGTAAAGGTCTTGCCTTCCGGAACCTCCAGGTCTATAACATCTTCGCAGGCGGTAAAGCCCGCTGCGGCAATGAGTATAGTGATGATGCTGACGGTCCTTTTCATTGGTAAAAATTTATGCAGACGTTTCATGATCAGAATTTAAAATTATAAGTAATACCCGGGATGATGGAGCCGATGATGGAAAGGCGCACGGCTTCCTTCTGCTCCGGATTGTCCGGATTCTGCCTGAAATACACGGTATAGGCATTCCGGCGGGCATACACATTATACAGTGAAAACACCCATTCTCCTTTCCAGCGCTTTTCCTGCTTGCCTTTCAGGGTAAAGGAAAGGTCCAGGCGGTGGAAAGGAGCGAGGCGGTAGTTATTGCGTTTTTCGGTCGTGTTGTAGGGAATGTCCCAGTCCTGGTACTCCATTCTTGCATCTGCAAAAGTGGCCGGCGTACCGGAGGCGAATACCCAGTTGGCCCCGAGGCTGGTGCGTTTGGAAAATTCGTGGGATACCACCAGGTTCACATTATGCGTACGGTCGTACCTGTTCAGGAACCATTCGTTTTTGCTGATGCCGGGCGTCTGCCGTTCCGTGCGGGAGAGCGTATAGCTGAGCCAGCCCGTGGTTTTGCCGATATCTCTTTTGGCATAGATCTCCAGGCCGTAGGCTCGGCCTTTAGCAGCCAGCAGATCGGCTTCCAGCTGCTCATTGAGATACATGTCCGCATTATCAATAAAGTCAAGCTGATCCTTCATTGTTTTATAGAACACCTCTGCGGATATCTCGAATTTATCGCCCGGCGCATTGTAGAAATAACCGGCGGTCACCTGGTCGGTCACCTGTGGTTTTACGTTATTGCTCACCGGCGTCCAGATGTCAACAGGTGTTGGAGAAGCTGTAGTGCTCAGCTGATGCATGTATTGCGCCGTACGGGCGTAAGATACCTTTACGGATGATGTGGTGTTCAGGCCGTAACGGGCGGAGAGGCGCGGCTCCAGGAAATAATAGTCCGCAATGGTCTTGCCCGCGGCAAAGTCTTCCGTACTGACCAGGCGTTTGCGGATTCCCGGTGTGGTATCAGCATAATGGAAAGCAGTGCCTTTGCCGATGAACTGAAAACCGGAGAAGCGCAGACCGTATTGCATGCCGAACTTCGGGGTCGGTTTCCATTCATGGTCCAGGTACAGTGCAGATTCCACGGCGTTCTTGTTCCGCAGGTTGATCTCGCTGGACCGCTCGTCTTCCCGGGCAATGCTTCTGCCGGGTTTGAAAGTATAGTAGGTGGACTGCAGCCCGAAATGCAGCGTGTTTTTCGTATTGATGTAGTAAGTGAAGGAAGGTTTCACACCATAGTTGATGATGTTGGACACCCAGTTGAACTGCTGCTGTACAGCATCGGATTCGCCGCTTTTAAACTCAAGGCTGTAGTCGTATTTGGTGTAGTAGGTAGACAGGTTGAGGAAAAGACGGCTGTTGAAGATGTGGTTCCAGCGCACGGTAGCGGTGGTATTCCCCCAGTTCATATCTGCTTCGCTGCCGAAGCCGAATACATCCCGGCCAAGATATCCGCTTACAAAAAGGGTATTGTTCTGGTTCAGCTTGAAGTTGGCCTTCGCGGTAAGATCGTAGAAGTACAGCTTGGTATCTTCCATGTCCCCCTTGAGGAAGGGTTTCATCAGTATATCCATGTAGGAGCGCCTTCCGGCGATGATGAAAGAGGACTGGTCTTTTTTGATCGGCCCTTCAATGGCGAGGCGGCTGAAGATATTACCGATGCCGCCGGTCACGCCCAGGCGCTGATCGTTCCCGTCCTTCATCCGGATGTCGAGTACGGACGCGGTCCTGCCGCCGTATTCCGCCGGAAAACCGCCCTTGATAAGGTTGATGTTCTTCACGGCATCAGGGTTGAAAACGGAGAAGAAGCCGAGCATATGCGTGGAGTTGTACAGGGGTGCTTCATCGAGCAGGATGAGGTTCTCGTCCTGTGCGCCGCCGCGTACGTTGAAACCCGCAGCCCCTTCGCCTACCGTGTTCACGCCCGGCAGGGTCTGGATGGTGCGCAATACGTCCACCTCGCCCATCAGTGTGGGCAATTTTTTGATCTCGGCAATATCCAGCTTGTTGAGACTGGTATTGAGCGTATTGATGTTCTTTTCCTGGTGTTTGCTGGTGATCACCACCTCGTTCAACTGGCGGTCTGCCTGTGCCAGCCGGATATCTTTCCGGATGTTTTCGCGCAGGTTGATGGTGACCTTCGTCGGCGCGTAGCCGATATAGGAGTATTGCAGCTCATGTGTGCCGGCCGGCAGTGTGAGGGAATAAAACCCGTATTCATTGGTCACGGTGCCCATGGTAGTGCCGCTTTTACCAATGGAAATGCCGATAAGGGACTCGCCGGACTGTTCGTCCTTTACATATCCGCTGATCGTGTAACGTTGCTGCTGGGCGGCGGCAGGTTGAACCTGCAGCATGGTGAGGCAGAGCAACAGGAGTGTACAGGCTGTGCTTTTAAAGGGCCTTGACATAAGGGACAATATTTTTTGTTTTTTCTGACGGCCTGATGGAACGCCAGGTAAAGATTCCCCTGTTTGTAAACATTGACATGGGTGCTTCATAATTGGTTTTCAGGTTTTTAGCTTTCCGTTAATGAAAAGCAGGTCTGCTTTATGGAGATATGACGTGCAAAAGAGGAGTTACCCCTACAGGGAACAAATAATTCACATGCAGGAAAAACGGTGGTCGCTGACCAATATCATATTTTATCCGTTAAAAAAGGTGCAATTTGATATGGTTTAATCCAGCTGGGAACAATGGTAGCCGAGACTGCGCACGAAGGAGATCAGTTGTTCTTCTTCCAGTTGGTGCCCAACGACCCGCAACACCCTGTCGCAGTCCTCCAGGTCTACCGTACAGGCGGTGGGGTTGAAATGTCCGGCAATGGCGTTGACAACCGTGTTTTTATCTTGTTGGGTATTGATGTTTGTTTTGAAGATGCCGATCATGTGCCTGAATTGAATAGTTTTACACAAAATTCGCCTCCATCTTCGTTTTGAGGTTATACAAAACGGATTATTTTTTATACAAAACGGATTATTATGCCAGTTACGATCAGGAATGACGCCATGGATGTGCTTTTTCACAGCGATGAAACCTTTGAGAGGGCGCCTGCGGCATCCCATGATATAGAAGAGCATATCCACCGGCTGGACTATGATTTTGGCAATGCGCAGTTCCGGGAAATAGCCTTTGAAGGGTTCGTGATCGGCTACGGCGATATGCAGGTGCATCAGCGTCTGCATGTAGAGGCGAAGGAACCGCAACAATATGTTGGAACACATTTTATGCTGAAGGGAGAAATCACCTCCAGGGTAAATGGTGTGGTGGACAAGCTGACCACTTCCAGCCGCCAGTATAATATGTTATATATGCCTGACCTGGATGAATCCATGCTGGTTGAGCAGCAACCGAAGATGAAGATCTTCGGCCTGTCATTCACATCTAAAAAATTCATTGAACTGGCTATGGCGAACAATGGGCCGGTGCTGGACAGGTTCGCGGAAAAAGTGGAGAACCGCAAACCGGTATATTTCGATCACGGAATGCATATCACGCCGCGGATGATGCGGGTGATCGAAGAAGTGCACCAGTGCAATTTCAAAGGAGGGCTGAAAAAGCTTTTCCTGCAGTCGAAAGCCATTGAACTGCTGGCGCTGCAATGCGAGCAGGCCGAGCAGGAGGAGCGGGGAAGTTACAAGGCAGCCGCGGTATCCCGCACGGATGAAGAAAAGATCTATCATGCGCGCGACCTGCTGATCGCCAGTTCGCAGGAACCGCCTTCGCTGAATGAATTGGCGCGGAAGGCCGGGTTGAACGAGTTCAAGCTGAAGAGCGGATTCAAAAAAGTATTTGACAACACCGTGTTCGGCTATCTGAGCGATTACCGCCTGGAGCAGGCGAGAGAGATGGTGGATGAAGGGAGGAAGTCGTTCACTGACATCGCAGATGAACTGGGATATTCGTCTCCGCAGCACTTCAGCCTGGCGTTCCGGAAAAAGTTCGGGATAAGCCCGCGGGAGGCGAAAGGGAAAGGGTAGTGTTCCCGTGTCAGTTGCCCGAATAAGAGAGGGGCTGTCCAAACGTTCTGGACAGCCCCTCTCTTTATTTTGGTAAAACGGTTACTTTATCAGCATGGCCGCAGCTTTGGCAGGCTTTGGCTGTTCAGCTTTCACCTGTTCTGTTTTCGGTGTTGCCGTTTCTTTCGCAGTCACCGGGCTTTCACTGTGCAGATCAGCCAGTGTTGGTGCAATAACCAGCGATACGATGGACATCAGTTTGATGAGGATGTTCATAGAGGGGCCGGAGGTGTCTTTGAACGGATCGCCTACGGTGTCGCCGGTTACAGAGGCTTTGTGCGGCTCTGATTTTTTATAGAATATTTCACCGTTGATCTCTACGCCTTTCTCGAATGATTTCTTGGCATTATCCCAGGCGCCGCCGGCGTTGTTCTGGAACATGCCCATCAGTACGCCGCTTACCGTCGCGCCGGCCAGGAAACCGCCGAGCACTTCAGGGCCGAAGATGAACCCGATCAGCAATGGGGAAACGATGGCGATGGCTCCGGGAAGCATCATTTTTTTGATGGAGGCCTCAGTGGAGATGGCCACGCATTTATCATATTCCGGTTTACCGGTGCCTTCCATGATGCCGGGGATGGTCTTGAACTGGCGGCGCACTTCCTCTACCATGCTCATGGCAGCTTCTCCTACTGCACGGATGGCGAGAGAAGAGAAGATGAAGGGGATCATGCCGCCGACGAACAATCCCGCCAGTACATTGGCTTTGTAGATGTCGATCCCGTCGATCCGGGCTACACCAACGAAGGCCGCGAAAAGCGCAAGGGCCGTCAATGCCGCGGAAGCGATGGCAAAACCTTTTCCCGTTGCTGCGGTGGTGTTGCCCACGGCATCAAGGATATCGGTCTTTTCGCGCACGTCTTTCGGCAACTCGCTCATTTCTGCAATGCCTCCGGCGTTATCGGCAATAGGGCCGAATGCGTCGATGGCCAGCTGCATAGCAGTAGTGGCCATCATACCGGCTGCAGCGATCGCTACGCCGTAAAGGCCGGCGCAGAGATAGGAGCCGTAAATGCCGCCGGCCAGCACCAGGATAGGCAGGAAAGTGGATTCCATACCCACGGCCAGGCCCCCGATCACATTGGTGGCATGGCCGGTGGAAGACTGCCGGATGATGGACATTACCGGGCGTTTGCCCATGGCGGTATAATATTCAGTGATGATGCTCATCAGGGTGCCTACGGCAAGCCCAACCATGATCGCGCCGATCACGCCGTTCCGGGTGATGGCCTTCGCACCTTCTTTCAGGGTGGTAGTACCTTCTATAAAATCACGTTTAAGATAGATGGCTTCAGCGGGTAATACCCAGTACACGAGGCCCGCTGCGGCGATCGCTGTAAGAACGATGGAACCCCAGTTGCCCATGTTCAGGGCTTTCTGCACAGCGTTGGTACTGAGACCGGCCTTGTCGCTGATCCGTACGAACCAGGTACCCACAATAGAGAAAATGATCCCTATTCCCGCGATCAGCATGGGCAGCAGGATGGGGGAAAGTCCGCCAAAATTGTCATTGGCGGTCACTTCGCTGCCGAGTACCATTGTTGCCAGTACAGTGGCTACGTAAGAACCGAAAAGATCTGCGCCCATACCAGCCACGTCGCCTACGTTATCACCTACGTTATCGGCAATGGTGGCGGGGTTGCGGGGATCGTCCTCTGGAATGCCGGCCTCCACTTTACCTACGAGGTCAGCGCCAACGTCGGCTGCTTTGGTATAGATACCGCCGCCAACACGGGCAAAAAGCGCAATGCTTTCCGCACCGAGCGAGAAGCCGGTCAGCACTTCAATGGTCTTGATCATTTCGGCAGTATTGGCCTCCGCGCCGAAATAAGCTTTTAAAATGATGAACAGGCCGCCAAGTCCCAGTACGGCAAGGCCGGCAACGCCCATACCCATTACGGAGCCGCCGGTGAAGGAAACTTTCAGGGCGCGGGAAAGGCTGCTGCGCGCAGCCTGTGCTGTACGAACATTGGCTTTGGTGGCTATTTTCATACCAATGTACCCGGCCGTGGCCGAGAAAATGGCACCGACAATGAACGCCAGTGCGATCGTCCAGTCGGAGTTCTCATGGGACATCCCCATGTAACCCAGCAGCAGGGCGGCTATGATCACGAAATAGGTAAGGATCTTGTATTCTGCCTTCAGAAAGGCCATAGCGCCTTCCGCAATGTGTTTGGCAATTTCCGTCATCCTTTCATTGCCGGCATCCTGCCGGGAAACCCAGGCACTCTGTACGGTGGTAAATAATAGTGCAATCAGTCCGAATAGTGGAATAATGTAAGCGATACTCATATAAGCCTTTTAAATTTACAAGGTTGACGAAGATAATGTATTGGAATTTATTTTACTAGTGGTTAAACATATTAAATCAGGGAGTTATACTTATCAGGTATTCCGGACTTTCAGCCAGGCCAGGCCGAGGTAATTGATGATATCTTCTGCGATCAGGGCTTCCTCCGAAATATCGTCGGCCGCCAGGTCCCCGGCCAGGCCATGCAGCCAGACGCCCAGCAGCAACGCGGCTTTCGGTGTGTACCCCTGGCAGAGGAGGCCGGTCAATATACCCGTCAGCACATCCCCGCTGCCTGCACTGGCCATGCCCGGGTTACCGGTGGGATTGAAATACACGGCGCCATCGGGACAAGCCATTGCGCTGAAGCGGCCTTTCAGCAGGATATATAACTGCAGTTCCTGTGCCTTGGCGGATAGCAGGGCCAGCCGCTCAAAATGGTCTGCCGTAGGGCCAAAGAGCCGTTCAAATTCTTTAGGATGCGGGGTGAGGATGGAGCTGTGCGGGATTTTCTGCAGCAGAAAAGGGTAGTGGCTGATAATATTAAGGGCATCGGCGTCCAGGACCATCGGCCTGCCGAATTTGCCCAGCAGTTTCTCCAGGGCTTTGGCAGTTGTGGCTTCCGTGCCGGTACCCGGACCGATGCCGATGCTGGCATAACTGTCTTTGACGGTTTCATGGAAGTGTGCGCTGAAGTGCGCGGTGTCTTCTGTTTCGCACATCGCTTCGGGTACGGAGGTTTGCGCGATCTCGTATCCGCATCGCGGTACATGCATGGTGAGCAACCCCGCGCCCGCCCGGAGGCAGGCCTTTGCCGCAAGAACAGCCGCCCCCATCTTGCCGTAGCTGCCCGCCACCAGGAAAGCGTGGCCGTAGGTGCCTTTGTGCGCGAAAGGGTCGCGGGGCTGGTAAATGGTGCGGATGATCACCTCATCCACCACATGAAAGCGTGTTTGTACCTGTGCGATATAATCCGGGTGCAGGCCGATCTGCAGGATCACCACCTGTCCCGCTTTGTCCGCATTCTCAGGTAGCAGGAACGCCAGCTTGTAGAACTGGAAGCTCAACGTATAACGGGCATGGATGCACGGTGCATGCCCGGAAGCCTGGTCTGCTAACAGTCCCGAGGGCATATCTATCGAAACGATGGTTTGGCGGCTGCGCTGGTCGTTGATCTTGTGAATGATACCGGCCACCCATCCTTCAACAGGGCGGGAGAGGCCTGTGCCGAAGATCGCGTCCACGATAACGCCATGCTCTTCCATAACCGGAAAATCTGCCAGGGAGTGGATATGCTGCAGTGCGGCATAATGCGGCTGGTTGGCGAGATTGTCTTCCGAAGCTGCGTCGGAATGATGTACCAGCCAGGCCTGGACGGTAAAGCCATGTTCTTTCAGCAGCCTGGCGATCACCAGTCCGTCACCGCCGTTGTTGCCCATACCGCAGAAAATGTAAAAGGGAGGAGGGTTTTCACCGAAGGTATGCACCATCCATCCCGCGCATTCAGCGGCGGCGCGTTCCATCAGCAATACGCTGCGGACAGGTTCATGTTCGATCGTGTAGGCATCGGCAGCCCTGATCTGTGGTGCGGAAAGGATTTTCATCGGGCTAAATATAGATATTTCCCGTCACATCGGGAGCCGCGGCAGGATGCAGGAGCATTTTCAATGCAACTCGCAGCTCATCGAACAGCCCCGTCAGTTTCGCCGCTGGTCATGTCGCAGCTCATCAAACAGCACCCGCCGGTTTCCGCCGCTGGTCATGTTGTAACTCATCAAACAGCACCCGCCGGTTTCCGCCGCTGGTCATGTCGCAGCTCATCAAACAGCACCCGTCAGTTTCCGGGGAACTTCGGAAGCGGGCTCACCATCCTCCGGGCCTCCATCAAACAAAAAGTCCCCCGGTTTTCCGGAGGACTTTCAAAAAGCGTTCGTTATCATTTAAATGTGTACCGTGCGGATACCCCGATCAGCTGTTCACCAATGAAATCATGCCCACCGGTAAAGTTGAAGAACGGTTTTGCGTCCGCACTCAGGTTCAGCGGGATGCTCTTGAAGGTGTACTCCACCCCGAAGATACCGTCAAGTCCCACAACAGCGTCCGTACCGTCGTTATGGCGACGTCCGTTATCCCAGTAGTAGTCTCTCCAGAACCCAACATGGGCACCGCCACCGGCGTACATGTTCCACTCGGATTTGTTGGTAAAGCCCCAGTGAAACTGGTATAGCCCTGTGAAAGTGACGTTGGAGCCTGCATCGTCCCTGCCACCGAAGTAATGGGATACGATCCCCTCAATTGCGTGCGGCCCTTGCAGGAAATGCTTTGCTGTGAAACCTACTGTCCAGGGATTGGTACGTATGCCGAGTGCCGTCTTGTAATCCGCGGGAGAACCGCCGCGCTGCGCATTTGCCTGGAAGGCCATCAAAGAAAGTACTCCGAAGAGCAACAGAATCCTTTTCATATAGTTGTCTTTATTTTAAAAAAAGTTATTTCCTGCGTCCGAAAATATACCTGGCCGAAATGCCGAATTCCGCCAGTTCCGAAGAAGTGGTAAAGTGAATGGCAGGCTTCCAGTCCAGGCTCAGGTTGAGCGGGATGCCGGAAAAATTGTAGTTGATGCCGGCAATGCCGTCTACTCCCGCCAGGAACTCCTGGCTGCCTTCGGTCTCCCTCGTGCCGATGTGCGCTCCGCCGCCTGCATACCATCCAAATCCCTGTATGGTCAGTGCGGAAAGATCGAAATGATGCTGATACAAGGCCGTCAGCGAAGCTGTTTTGTTATACAGTCCCACAATGGCTTCCGCAGCTGAACGCTCCGTAAAGAAATACCGGCCGGTCACCCCCAGCGGCAATCCCAGGCGCACCCCCGCCTCAAGACGGGGCGTTTCCTGTGCCGGTGCTCCGGTCGCAAAGCCCAGTATCATTAAAACGGTAATGGCGCAGTGTCTCATGTGATCTCGTATTTACAATAACAATGCCAAAGGCTTACGCTGCTACTTCCCTGCATGTGGCACGGAGGAAGATGAAACCTCCGAGACCGGCAACAACGGAGGCCAGGATAACGGACATCACGGAGACCACCTGGATGTCCACCTCTTTGAACGCCAGGGTGGCAATAAAAATGCTCATGGTGAAACCGACGCCTGCGATCATGCCTACCCCCCATAACTGTTTCCAGTTTGTGTTGGACGGCAGGCTGGCCAGTTTCAGTTTTACGGCCAGGAAACAGATCAGGAAGATACCCAGTGGTTTGCCCAGGACGAGGCCTGCCATCACGCCGAAACTAACGGAATGGGAGAATGCCTGCATGAGATCGGCCGGGAAGGCAATAGCCGTATTGGCAAGCGCGAATGCCGGCATAATGAGAAAGTTCACCGGATCATGGAGATTGTGTTCCAGGGCATTGATCTTGCCCAGCGGAATGGTGAATGCCAGCAGCACACCGGCTATTGTGGCATGGATGCCGGAGTTGAAGATGCAATACCAGAGGATGATGCCGGGGATGAAATAGAATATGAGCCGTTGTACTTTCAGGTAATTGAGCAGCAACAGCAGCGCAAAGATGCCGCCACCGATGTACAGGTACATCGTATGCAGTTCATCCGTATAAAAAATGGCGATCGTGAGGATGGCGCCGAGGTCATCGATAATAGCAAGGGCGGTCAGGAATATCTTGAGGCTGATGGGCACACGGGAACCGAGAAGGGAAAGGATGCCAAGGGAGAAGGCAATGTCCGTAGCCATGGGTATTCCCCATCCATGCCCGAAAGGCGTGCCGTTGTTGAATAAAACATAGATCAGCGCAGGAGCCAGCATACCGCCTGCAGCGGCAAGGACGGGCAAAAGCGACTTCCTGATGGAGGCCAGCTCACCGGTGGTCAGTTCCCGCTTGATCTCCATGCCTACGAGGAAAAAGAAGAGTACCATAAAGCCGTCGTTGATCCACAGCAGCCAGGAGTTAGGGAGGTGCAACCCCTGCCATTCATAATGATGCCCCCCGGCGGGATCGAACAGCGTGTTGAAGAAACTTACGTAGGGTGTTGCCCAGGCAGAGTTGGCAAGAAACAGCGATATAACGGTGCAGGCAATCAGCACAATGCCTACCGCACGGCTATCCGCCAGAAATTGAAATATAGGTGATATCAGCTTGTTCCTTACTTTCCCGATAATATTCATGCTTGTCGTTTTGTTTATTGTCCGATCAATTCGTATTTCGATTTTGGCTTCCGGTGGATCATCCATTTGAACCCGGGCAGCAGCTTCTGCTCTTCCGGCATCTGGGTAAAGGGATACATTGTAGCTTCCGCTTCCTTGATAAATACCACTCTTTCCAGTTCTCCGTTTTCGAAATATATATGCGTGGTGGCGGACAGCAGCCGGTTCACGCTGATGTAGGCGCTGTCGTCGTCCCTGACATAGTAAATATTCTCCGCATTCCCGTTCACATGCATGGAATCCAGCTTTTCATCACCAAAATACCCCAATACGGTATTCCCTTTCACCTGGTTGTACATACCAGGGCCTGCTTCACTGATAATGAGTGCATTCTGGTCGAGCAGCAGCTTGTCTGCTTTCTGGTTTTTGGTGAACAGGAAGATGGTATCCCCGAACATCTGGTTATCGCTGGCCCAGAGCACCGGGTCTTTATACATCCTGAAAATGGAATCCACCCCCGAGTAATATATGCTGTCCGCTACGCCTTGCAGGGAATCTGAATAGATCTTGACGTTATGGTAGGCGATAATGAATCTTTTCTCTGTAGTGTCTTTAGGCTCGGCTGTTACCGGTGATAGTGCAGCCGGTGTTGAATCTGCCAGCACAAGCGGTACGGGAAAGGCTGCAAGCGAGGAATCCCTTTTTACGAGGCTGGTGTCTGTTTTGACGACCCGTTCCAGCAGGGCGTTGGCCATGGAATCCGCCCGGTTGATGCGTTCCGGCAATGTAGCGTTGACCGAATCGGTTTGCACCGCGAGGGCAGGGGGGACCGTGTCTTTGAGCCGTATGCCTGCCGCTTTGACGGTTGAGATAGAGTCTGCTCTGATAGAAGGGGTTGTATCTTTGATCACGAGACGCGGAGCGATGCTGTCTTTGAGGGCCGGATGAGCGGAATCCCCTTCCGCGATGTAACCGGAATCCGTCACGACAACTTTGTCCAGCAGGGCGGTAAAAGCGCTATCCTTTTGCCGCGGAACGGCCATAACTGCCGCACGAGCGCTGTCTTTCGGTCCCCTGAGCGCAGTATCGCCAGCAACGGCAACGGTGCTGTCTGTTCCATTTTGGGGAGCGGCAATGCTGTCCCGCTGCAATCCGATAATGCCGGAGAACAGCGTATCTGCCGCCACAAAAAGCGTATCGGTCTTTCCCTCCAGGATCATCACCGGCTTTTGTGTGGCCAGCACTGTTTTCAGGTTCTGGTCCACAATACCGTAGTTGGCCAGTACAGCTATTTTCTGGGCGGTATCGCGCCAGATCATATTGCCGGTGGCTACAGAAATACCGGAAGCTTTATCGGTCTGAATGTCATTGGCGGTAAAGGTATTGGTGCTGTCCTCGATCACCGGACGCTGGCTGAAGCTCCCGTAACCGCTCGCGGTGTTATAGTACCCATTGGTAACGTACATGGTGGTCTTGCCATCGTTGATGGTCGTCGGCACCAGGATGGTGGCTATTTTTGAATTGGTGTTGTAGAGGAGCGTGTCTGTGCTGAGGGTGAATCCAGGGTCCACGATCACCACATTTTTCTTGAAATAAACATCCTTGGTTTCGGCATAATAAATGCCCTCCTGGCTCGTGAGCACGGACGATTCGTTGACCAGCCTGCCATTCCGGGTATAGGTGCCGATCTTGGTATTCATATCGTACTGCAACTCCGGGCTGGTAAGCACCACCTTGTTATCGGTTAGTTTGGCGTTGCCGGTGAGGGTTGCCAGCCGCTGATTGCCGAGATAGATCAGGTAGTCGGAATACGTGTGAATGCTGTCATTCTGGTTGATATGAACGTTTCCCCAGGCTTCGATCTTGTTGCTTAACGCATCAATATCCGCACTGTCGCAGTACATGTAACTGGTTCCCTGCCGGAAGGATACATTCCCTTTCACTCTTCGTTTGGAGATGGTATCTGTGGTGGTATTGATCACGAAATCCGCATGCAGGAGATCGATGCGTTTGGAGGTGGTATCCTCCTGTACCGGTGATAAACGCATGCGGTCATGGCTGTTTGCAGCCAATAGGCCGGTAGCACCTGTTACTGCTAGCAGGATAAGGCCGTATCGTAATTTCCTGATCATTTCCTTTATTGTAATTGCAAGGTATCAGAGGGAATAGGCACTACCTTGTTCTTTCTGCCGAAGACGCTCAGGTGTACATACCTCCAGGGGTTGTAACGGAGGTCTTCCAGCAGTTTGTTAAGGCTGCCGAGAGATGTCTGCAGATTGTTATACGCAGCCCTGTCATTCATCAGCATACCGAGTGTGCCATCTGTGCTGTTTACTTTGGATACCACACTGTTCAGCTGTGTAACGGTATGGCTTAATTGAGCGAGCGCAGTGTCCAGCTGGCCGTTGGCCAGTGTGCCGGATGCTTTGTCGAAGTTGCCGAGAATATTGGAGATCTTGTCATTATTATCCTTCAGGTTGGCGGAAACGGCTTCGAAGTTGGCAAAGGTGCCGCCGATCCTGCCATTATCCGCAAGCATGCCGTTGATGGAGCGGGTGGCATTGTCCAGGTTGTTCATAGTCCCGCTAAGTCCCGCTACTGCTGTACGGATATTATGCTTGGTAGTGGTGTCGAACACCGAGTTTACGGTGAGCAGGAGGGTATCCACTGCACCCAGGGTCATTTCCAGCTTTTTCACAAGCGGGCTGAGTTGTTCTTTGAGCGCATCGGTAATGGAACCGTCTACGGCAGCATAAATAGTGTCTTTATTTTTCAGATAGGTGTTGGCGTTACCAAAATCGATCTCTACTTTCCGTGTGCCGAGGAGATCAGAGCTGATACGGGCCACGGAGTTTTCCGGTATCTCTATCTCTTTGCTGATCTGCAGGGTCACCAGAATGCGCCCGGCACGTTTGTCCATTACTTCCAGGCCCAGAACACTGCCAACGGAGAGGCCGTTCACGACTACGGCATTGGAAGGGGCGAGGCCGTTCACCTGGGTATATACAGCGTAAATGGTCTTCTTGTTGGAAAACAGGCTTCTGCCTTTCAGGATATTGAACCCGATCACCAGTAATACTATTCCCAGCGCTGTCAATACGCCTACTTTTGTTTCGTTAGATATTTTAAGCATCGAGATAAATCTAAGGTTTCGTGTGCAAAAATAGATAAAAACAATGGTGCAGCCGCCGCAGGAGACAGAATTAACTCAAAAGACGGGCCAGCGTAACTATGGTTCGACCCTGGTGCCGTTCTGATAGGTTACCACAAAAGCATCTTTAAAGCCCTGCTGCCTTGCTTTATACATGGCAGAGAGGGCTTCGGCCTCTGTGCGGAAATTGCCCCAGGTATATTTATTTAACTTTTTGTTGCCCTGGTTCATTACTTCACGGTCGATCGTACCGTCCAGCTTCTCGAAAAGGTCTGCGCCACGGGCGTACACTTTTTCGGTGGTCATCAGCTGCACTTTGTAGTACACCGCTTTGAGGTCGGTCACAGGAGTGTTGTCCGACTGCACACTAACGGAAGCGGGTATATGCTGGCGGGCGGGGGCAGCAGGTGGTTCTGCCGGCACTGTATTGCCGGCGGCGGAACGGGCGGAATTGTACACTTTTTCCAGTTCGTCCTTATACCGCTTTACAGCGCGGTAGATGCACTGGGCCATTTCATTCTGGCCATTGGCGGAGTTCAGGTAATCTTCTTCCTCCGGGTTGCTGATGAATCCCAGTTCCA
Organism: Chitinophaga sp. XS-30; assembly: GCF_008086345.1. Lineage (NCBI taxonomy): Bacteria > Pseudomonadati > Bacteroidota > Chitinophagia > Chitinophagales > Chitinophagaceae > Chitinophaga > Chitinophaga sp. XS-30. The sequence goes on from NZ_CP043006.1 coordinate 3,184,913, forward strand.
CCAATACGCTGGGCATGGCGGTGGCATGCAGCACCAGGATGCCTTTTTCATTACGCTGGCGGGCACCGCGGCTGATCCGGCCTACTTTGGTGAATTCATCTTCCACAAGGGTGGAGAGGCGCAGGCTTTGATCGAAGAAAACGTTGCGGAGGGTGTTCAGCATAATGATGGTTTCCGGGTCATTGGTGTCCATCAGCTGCTGGGTTTCCTCAGAGTTGGCATCCAGTACGATCACCGAGCTGTTCCGGAGCGATTCCGCCTTCGCATTGTTCTTCCCGGTGGCCCAGATATAGGTTTCCGTCCCCTTGGCAGGGTTGGGCACCCTTTTATATATGGGCACTTTCCTGGAATATTTCTTGCCTTTGCTGTTCCTCTTCGTTACATATTTGTAACCCGTCACCTTGGAGAGGCTGGCTGCGGCATTACAGTGGATGGATATAAAAAGGTCGCCCTGGGCTTGATTGGCAATAGCGGCTTTTTTATGTACATCATCAAAACGGTCCGTTTTCCGGGTGTACACTACCTTGACGTCCGGCATGGCATCTTCAATGATCTTCCCGAGTTTGAGGGCCACATCCAGCGCTACATCCTTCTCATAAGAATATTTGCCTCTTGCACCCACATCCTGCCCTCCGTGACCGGCATCTATTACAATGGTACGGATAGGCTTATCCTGTACCGGTAAATCCGGTGTAATTTTTGCGTAAACGAACAGGGAATAGATCAGTCCTATACCCGATCCGAAAAGTAAAACTCTTATCCAGCGCATGTCAGCAGTTTATTTTAATGGGTTGTATGTAATGCTAAAAAGGTCAGTATTGATTGTTCACAATAATTTTATACATATATGATGCACGCCGATCCGCTATTCCATACCGTCTTCCCATCCCGGGCCTTCAGCGTACTATGTAATAATTTGTATAAAATCATGTAGGTTTGTGCCCGCTTAACACATGGACCCTTTCTGCAAAAATAATTATAAAAACTTTTTAAGGCGGCTGTTCCTGCCTTTGATTCTTCTTTTATTAACGGCGCTGCCGCTATTAAAAGACGAATTTGCCCGTGCGGGCGTACTTCCGGTTGTGCACTTTAACAAAACTTTCACAGATACCGTCCCACAGCCACATACCGTCAAATTTCCCTCCAAAGAAGATATCGATTCCTCTTTTTTCAAAAATGATACCACCCGGCCGGTCATCAAAAGGATGGCAGATACCATTCCGCCAATGAACCTGGTGGACAGTGTTTTCATACCGGACAGCACTTTGCAGCCTGACAGCAGCCTGACGGTCAAGGACAGCATACCGGTGAAATTGTCGAAAGACAGTCTTTCTGCGCCTGTGTACTATAAAGCGCAGGATTCCATCGTAATGCTGGTAAAGAAAAAGGAATTCCGGCTATATAACAAGGCCGATGTAAAATATGAGCAGACGCAGCTGACCGGCAACACGATGAATTTTAACCAGTCCACCGGTATTCTCACGTCCCGCATGGGTAAGGATACTTCCGGCAAACCTTTCGAGAAGCCCGTCCTGAATGACGGTTCTACCAGTTCGGAGATGGACTCCGTGCAATACAACTTCAACAGCGGCAAGGCCATGATCTTTCAGACCAGGGCGCAGTACGGAGAGGGCTATGTGAGCAGTACCAAAGTGAAGAAACAGCCTGATAACACCGTATTCGGCTTCAAAAACGGATATACGACCTGTAACCTGGATACGCCCCACTTTGCGTTCCGGGCAAGGAAGATCAAGGTGATACCGGACAAGCTCATTGTATCGGGACCGGCAAACCTGGAAATAGAAGGTATTCCCACCCCGTTGTTCATTCCCTTTGCCATTTTCCCGATCAGTCATGGACAGCGTACCGGTCTGTTGCCTCCACAATACGCCGTGAACCAGCAGAAAGGGATCGGCCTGGAGAATGGGGGCTATTATTTCGGGCTGGGGGAGTACCTGGACCTTACTGTTCGCGCCGATGTGTACTCTTACGGCAGCTGGGGGTTCACGCTGAGCCCCACCTACCGGAAGCGCTACAAGTATAATGGTGGTTTCAACATTGCATTTTCCAATTCCCGCTTCGGGGACCCCGAGGTAAAAACAGAGTTTACCACCTCGAAGGACTTCCGCGTGACCTGGAGCCACAGCCAGGATGGGAAGGCCCGCCCCGGAACGAATTTCGGCGCCAGCGTTAACTTCGGTACTTCTGCCTACAACCAGTTCAATGTAACGAATGCTGCCACCCGTATGAATAATATGATGTATTCCTCCATCAACTATTCCAAAAGCTGGGTCGGCAAGCCATATAACCTTACCCTGGCACTGGGGCACGACCAGAATACCAGTACCCGGCAGGTAAACATCAAACTGCCCGACGGGTCTTTTACCGTGAACACCCTCTATCCCTTCCAGGCGAAAGAAATGGTGGGTACCCCCAAATGGTACGAGAAGATCGGTGTCAGCTATAACGGTTTGCTGCGGAATACAGTGAGCTTCGTGGATTCTACCTTCGGCAGGCCTGCGATGTTCGATAAAATGCAGACCGGCATGCAGCACCAGATACCGCTTACCCTGTCCATTCCCATCATGCGCAACCTGACGCTGACACCAAGTGTTTCCTATACGGAAAAGTGGTACCTGAAGCAGCAGGTCGTATCCTGGAACGAGACTTCTGAAGGCTTTGATACAACGTTCAACAGCGGATTCTACCGGAGCAGCGCTATGTCTACTTCCGCATCCCTGGCCACGGCCATATACGGGATGTATGCGTTCAAAAATAAAAATTCAAAGGTGCAGGCCATCCGCCATGTGATGCGCCCGAACGTAGGGGTGAGTTATACGCCTGACCTCGCGAGCAAGGACTATTACATGCTGCAGATCAACAAGGAAGGGAAGATGCAGCGGTATTCCTATTATGACAATTCGCCTTTCGGTCCCTCCAATCCTGAAACCTTCGCCGGTATCACTTTCGGGATAGATAATAACCTGGAAATGAAGGTGAAGTCGGACAAGGATACTTCCGGCATGAAAAAGATCAAGCTGCTGGATGGCTTCGGGTTCAGCGGGTCCTATAACCTTGTCGCCGATTCTTTCCGGTTGTCGCCCATCTCGCTGAATGCAAGAACCAACCTGTTCGATAAAGTGAACGTTTCGGCGGGAGGTACCCTTAATCCATACCAGGTGGACAGCTTTGGCCTGCCGATCGACAAGTACGTCTGGCAGGGCCAGAACTTCAGTGTGGGGCGTTTGACCAATGCCAATATTGCCATCAGCACTTCGTTCCAGAGCCAGGATAAAAAGAGCAAGGAAAAAGAACAGCTGAAGGAAGACCTTGCGGATCAGGATGAACAGCCTGATGCCCAGTTGGAAGAGCAGCGCCGCCAGGCGGAACTGATGAGGTCCAACCCGGGAGAGTATGTGGATTTCGATATTCCCTGGCGGCTCGACCTTTCCTATAGTTTGAATTATTCCCGTGCCAGAACGGTGGACCGTTTGCGGGACACTACGATATTCACGCAATTCCTGGGTTTCAGTGGTGACTTCAGCCTCACACCCAAGTGGAAAATTATCATGAGCAGTGGTTTCGACTTCCGGTTGAAACAGATCTCCTATACTACACTAACGATCTCGCGCGATCTGCATTGCTGGCAGATGAGCATCAACCTCGTGCCTTTCGGCAGCTATCGTCAGTTCAGTATCACCATCAATCCCAAGGCAGGTATCCTGCGGGATCTCCGCGTCAACCGAACGCGGCAGTTCTTCGATTTGTGACGATTGCCCCGCGCAGGGGCAAAGAGGCTCATTTATACACCGGTTTGCTTCCTGTGTTAAACACATTGTCGTCCTCTTCCTGGTCTGTATGCAGGAGTTTGATATGCAATACACGCTCGATATCGGTCAGGGTGTCGATGGTAAAATTGTGTGTGCCGCTCAGCCATTTGGACACCACGGAAACCTGCTTGTGCAGGGCCTCCGCCAGCTGAGTTTGCGTCCATCGTTTGGCCTGCAGGCCTTTATATATACGGGCGGCCAGTTTCATCCTGGCATCCGTGCGGGCCTGCTCTTCGGGCGTAATGGCCTGTACTAATTTTTCCAGGAATTCTCCTGAATAATCGTTGGTATTTGTTTTCCTTTTCATCTGTTAATGTTTTTTACGGGTCAGATGGAATGTTATTTCATCTGTTAATGCTTTTTTACGGGTCAGAAGGAATGCTATTTCATCTGCTAATATTTTTTACGGGTCAGATGGAATGTTATTTCATCTGTACTATTATTCCTTAGTCAGAAGGAATGCTATTTCATCTGCCAATATTTATTTTTACGGCCAGATGGAATATTATTTCACCTGTTACTATAGTCAGATGGCATGTTATTTCATCTGTTTATGGGTCAGATCTTATGTTACTTCATCTGTTCATTTTCTAGTTGATCAATACAAGATTTCCCTGAAGGATCAATTCATCATCCGACAAATACAGGGAACCGTGTTCCAGCTTGGTGCGGATGATCTTCGAAAAATGCATCATCTCATGTACTGCAGAACTAAGCACCGGATCATCCTGCCATTTCCGGATATGCTTCGGCTTTGGGCCCCCGCTGCCGGCAATGACCACTTGATCTGTAAGCCGCAAGCAATACAACCGCATGTTCTTTTCCGGAACATCGTACAGCGCACATACCAGGTCGTCCCATTCAAGCCCTTCTTCCATCTTGAAGAAATTTTCGAGCACCCCCGTTTGTGTGCCTATAGACCTTAGCCGCCTGACGATGTCCATGATCTCACATGGGTAGTTGTTGATGAATTTGCCGCAAAATTGCTCAAACAATACATTCTGCTGATGGCTGCAATAAATACTGTAAACAGATGCCTCCTCTCCGGAAACATGGGTTAAACGAACTAATTTGTTCTTCACAATCTTCTCTTTTACAAAGTTAACAAACTTTTCTGGAATTTCACCTATAAGTGAAAATTTTTCTCAAAAAAGATATTATTTTACCGTAAAGGGATACTATTTTGACGTGAAATTAAATAATACTTCGGGAATAAAAATCACCGGGGGCAGAAAAAACGGCAAAAAAATGTTGTCGCCACCGGCGCTGACTGAAGCGTGAAAGTATGATGCTGTCGAAGATAATTTCCACGGAATCCTTAGGTTACTTCGCCCGAAACACTTTCGGCGATACCCCAAACTTCTCCTTGAATAACCTGGAAAAATAGTACGGTGAATCAAATCCGATATGGTAACCGATTTCTTTGATACTTAGCCTGGTAGTCTTCAACAGTTCCTCCGCTTTATCCAGGCGCAGATCGAGATGATACTGGTTGGGAGATTTGCCGGTCAACTGTTTGAACGATTTCCGGAACCTGGAATAGCTGACAGGAAATTGCGCAGCCAGTTCTTCCATATTGATATTGTTCCGGAGTTGATTCTGTAGCATAAAAACGGCTTGGGAAATCCATATGGATTCAGGATTGCTCTCCGTTTCTTCCATTGATCGCACTTTGTTCAACAGCCCCAGCATCTGCAGTGCTATTCCCGAAATGACTTGCGGGTAGCCGATTTGCGCCTGGGAGACAATGCCCAGCAATTCGGCAAATGCGGACAGCAGCGCTTTATTTAATCCGGGTCCTGATCAGCGGATTTTTTCGATCAAAGAATTTTTCCATAACATATTGCGGGTATCTCCCGTTGAACCCTACCCAATATTCCTCCCAGCCAACAAGTGGATCGGGTTTATAACGGTGCCAGACCCCCGGGAACAGCATGAAGCACGTGCCCGCGCCTACCTCCTGCGGCGCCGTTTCCGCGGACTCGAATACGCCGCTCCCATCGGTGATGAAAACGATATAGTAACCATCGAGGATCCGTCCCTTGTTCCAGGAAAAAACATGGTCTCCCGGATGCTGGTAGTTGTCCGGGTAACGTGCATGCTTGTCTGTTCTGCAATAACCAGCCGTAGTGATATAAAATCCCCAGTCCCTTATCCTGATCACTGACATGCAGGTATTTATGATAGCTTTCCATAACGGGTGTGCTTGGATGACCAGCCCAAACATACTGAAAGCCTGTATTTTATACAAGCAGCGTTTCCTTCGCTTATAGCATGGAAAACAAAATCAGAAAGTGCAAATATCAAGACTGTTTTGTCATTTTATCAGCGGTGCTGCCGGGCTACATTTGAGCCATCATTTTCGCCAACAAAAAAACACGTTTATGAAAAACACCTTGCATAACGAACAGATCAGTTTCTACCGGGAGAACGGCTATGTGATCATAGAGGATTTTCTGGACCCCGAAGAGCTTGAACAGTGGCGGCAGACAGTCACGCAGGCGGTCAAAGACAGGAACGGGTTGAAGATACCGGGAAAAGATATCCGGTTAGGAGAGGACGATGGCATCAATGAAGATGCGGCCTATTTCAATAATGTTTTCGATCAGTTGCTGAACCTGTGGCAAACCAGTACGGCGGTTAAAGCGTTGATGCTGGATGAGCGCATCGGGAAAATGGCCGCAGAGCTGGCAGGAGTGGAGGGTATCCGCATCTGGCATGATCAGGCGTTGATCAAACGGCCATGGGCTAATCCAACCTCCTGGCATCTGGATACCCCATTCTGGTCTTTTTCAGACCGGCGGGCATTATCCATCTGGGTAGCGCTGGATGACGCTACCCTAGAAAACGGTTGCCTGTTCTTTATCCCGGGCTCACATAAAACCACTTCTTTTAAAAATGCCGGTATCGGTAAAAATATGGGCGGCATTTTCGATGTTTATCCGGAGTTCCGGACCGTCAAACCCCATGCCGCGGTAATGAAAGCAGGGAGCTGTTCCTTCCACAACGGGCTGACTATCCATGGCGCACACGCCAACATGACGCCCGGATTCCGGCGTGCCATGACCTGCGCCTATATGCCCGATGGCAACACGTATAACGGCATACCGAATATTCTTCCTGATGAATACGTGAAAACATTGAAAACCGGTGATCTGCTGGATAATGAAGCACTCATGCCCCTCATCTATACAACACGCTGATGCAAATCGATTTTTATTGCCCCCGCTGGGGTTCGGAAGATGTGAGCTGGCCGCGTTTCGCGCAGCGGGTGAAGCAGGACGGATTTGCCGGGGTCGAGGTATTCCCCCTGGCGGATAGCCCCAAAAATACCGATATGCTCCAGTCGCTCGGGGATGCAGGTCTTTCGTACATCCTGCTTCATGCCGAACTTCAGGAAGGAAAAGATTTTAACCGGTATGTGGATGCGTTGACGCGCAATCTTTATACATTACTGGAGTATCAAACTGCTGCCGGCAAACCCGAGTTTATCGTTTCGCAGACCGGGCGCGAATATTATACCCGTGCGCAAATGGAAATCTGTTTTGCGGTATGTGACCGTATAAGCCGTGAATCTTCAGTGCGGATCATCCATGAAACGCATCGCAACAAATGGTCGTTTGCTGCCCATATTGTGCAGGAGTACCTGACGGCATTCCCCTCACTCGAATTGGCGCTGGACCTGTCCCACTGGGTCTGTGTATCCGAGAGTTATCTGGAAGACCAGGCGGATGCTGTTGAACTGGCCATCCGGCACAGCAGGCATCTCCATGCCCGCGTCGGTTTCCCGGAAGGTCCGCAGGTAACCGATCCAAGGGCGCCTGAAAACCAGGAAGCGCTCCGGCATCACCTGGCATGGTGGGATCAGTGGATACACCATTTGATCCAGACCGGGAGCCAGCGGGCCACCATCACGCCGGAGTTCGGGCCTTATCCATATATGGCCTTCCTTCCATTTACCAGGCAACCGCTTTCACCGCAGTACGAAATTAATTGCTGGATGAAGGATCTGCTTGAAACACGATATGCGGGGATGATGAAAGGGGAGGGTTCCCCGGAACCGGCCAAATAGGCTATGTTTGCGTTGCGCCGCTTTCGGAGCGGAAGAGAATAGCATTATAATTTCGTTTTCCCTGAAATTTGAATGGTAAATTTAAATGAGACCAACAATAATTATTTCTACTATCCTTATGTGCCTGTTTACCGGCCTGTCCAATGGGCAGATCGTTCATGACCCCGCGGACAAGACGGTGAGGATAACGACTACAGATCAAAAGTTGTCGCTGCTGATCAACTACTCCCGCGGTTGCCGGATCTCGACCCTGGAAGTAAACGGTGTAAATACATTGTCTCCTTCCGGAATTTTCACCGCCGTCCGGGCGGCAAACGGATCATGGCAGTCCTGGGGCGAACGACAGCAGCTTTCGGTGAAGGAACGGCCCGGCAGGATAATCATTGATGGCATACGCTATGGAAAGATCGGGGAATCGTGGAGTTTTACACTGGATGGAAACAAGATTGCATGGACGATCAGCAGAAGGTACGATGAAGATCAATTGCTTGAGGAGATGGCCTTGCCGGTATGGCATTTCGCGGATATTTCTACGTGGAAAGGAGGGATACTCGATAACGGCGGGGTTGTTTGGTGCAAATACCTCGCAGCCCCAAACGATACTTACGGTGTACATACCGGCGGCGTTACATTCTGGAATGAAGAGAGCGGGGATGCCCTGAAGATTTCAGCAAGGGCAGACGGCTCCCGGTCAATTGCTACCAAATATTCACAGGACGAACAGGGGTGCGTTTACCTGCACTCACCTCGTCACCGGCAACGATCTGCGTCAACGTTACCACCTGAGCCGGTTTGTTTCCCGAAAGGCGGATATATTTGCACCTTTTGAAGTGAGAAAAGGCAAAGTTGAGGTTACCTGCGAATTGCAGTATCTCGATTATTCGGAGACCTATGACCGCGGCACACTACCGGGCATCGATGTCTTGGCCGTACGGGAACTGCTGAATACAACGGGCCGGTACGGCGTGGTTGACAACAAGATCGTAGGCGCCAATGGCTGGCTCACCAACTGGAAGTGCCTGCATGAACCTTTCTTTGCCCAGATTGGACTGGCATTGAACGACAAGCACTATACGGAAAAACCTGTCCGCCACACTTGACCAGGAAAGAGACTTTGCCATGCGGGAAGACGGCCGTGTGCTTTCGCGTTGGCATGATGTACCTGGGGACGAGATACCCGGCACCTATAACCGTGAAACCGGATATTATGAAGCCAAATGGGGATATACCATTGACTCCCAGACGGGCTACGTTATCAATACTGCCGGCCAGTTCGATTTAACCGGCGATCTGAACTGGCTGAGATCGCATCAGCAATCCTGTGAAAGGGCACTGGACTGGCTGATCCGGCGGGATACCGATGATAACGGGATTTTCGAGATGATGAACGGCCATATTTCGGAACAGAAAGCGAGTGACTGGCTCGATATTGTATGGGCGGGTTTTGAAAATGCCTTTGTCAATGCCCAACTATATGAAGCACTCAACCAATGGGCCGGATGTGAGCTGGTACTTGGAGACACGGGCAAAGCGGCCCGCTATCAGCAAGTTGCCCGGCGATTGAAGGATGCCTTTAACAAACCGGTTGACGAAGGAGGTTTTTGGTCTCCCGCCAAAAAACAGTACGTGTACTGGCGGGACAATGACGGCACGATCCGGGGCGATAATCTGGTAACACCGGTAAATTTTGCCGCCATCGCTTTCGGACTTTGTGATGATCCCGAACGCATCGCCACCATTCTCGGGCACATCGAGCAGCGTATGATCGCCGAAAGCCTTTTTCATTGGCCACTTTGTTTTGATTCTTTCAGACAGGAAGAAGTACATAGCAATAACTGGCCTTTTCCGACCTATGAGAATGGCGATATCTTTCCCACCTGGGGTTATCTGGGCATCCGGTCCTATGTACGATACAACAATGCGCTCGCCATGAAGTATATCAGCAATATCCTTGTGCAATACCGTAAAGACGGGTTATCCGCTCAACGCTACACCAGGGTGGGGCAGACCGGCGTGGGCACAGATATCCTGGCGGGCAGCAGCACGACCGTAACGGCGCTCTACAGTGATATTTACGGCATCCGTCCGAAATGGAACCGCATGGGACTGGAGCCGAATATGGTGCCCGCGCTGAATGGTACTCAATTCTCCTACACGCTTCGGGATACTGTTTACACGTTTACGCTGAGTGTGGACGATTACCGGATGAAGACCGCCGGATTTTCCGTGAAAAGCAGCAATGCCTTCGGTGCGGGAAAATCCGGAAACGACCTGGTTTTTTTCCCGGGAAACAGGGAAGACAGTAAGCTGGTATGTTATGCAGGTGCCAACGAGTTCATCAATCTAGAAGTGAACTATTGGGAGGCCGGGGGCTGCAAATGGACAGTCAGGAGTGCCAATAACCGCGGTTTTCGTGTTTACGGGCTAAAGCCGGGCGCACGGTATCAGTTGATGGTCAATGGACAGGCAACGGAATTGCGGGTAGAAATAGACGGCACACTCGCCATAAACACCAGCTTTTCCGGTCCCGCAGCCTTTACGCTGAAGTTGCTCGTATAGCTGACCTGGCAAAACCGTATGTTGCAGCGGATCACCCAACTATCGGCCCCTCCATGATAAATCGCCAGTAATTATAGATACAACCAACGGTAAGAGCGTAAAATCAGCATGCAAAAGGTATGCCCATGAATTTGCATTTGTTCCTGATCATCACTATAAAATACAATAACTATTTATTTTTTGTTAGTCGGAGATTTAGCAGGTATAGCGGTTGTATAGGGATATTTTTCTAAATAATCGCCGCCATTATTTAAACGAGGATCCCTGGTTTCTTTCATCCAATTAGCTAACTCGGTACTTAACTTCTCCCTGGTTTTTAGATATCTTTTATCCAGTGCAACATTTTTCAGCTGGTTCGGATCATTTTTAAGATCATAAAGTTCTTCTGCGGGTCTTTTCAGAAAAGCCAGCTGAAAAAAAGGAGCTATTTCCGGTTCATTTTTATGTGCTATGATATAGGTTTTAGTTGGTGAACCATCAATATCACCATACATTCCAGAACCCATTTCAGGATCTCCGGCAGGCCAGCGCTCAGGACGAAAGTTTCGGATATACAAAAAGTCTTTAGTACGAATACCTCTGGCCGGGTAGCCTATATTACCTTCGCGAACTTCAGCATGCCTTTCTCTTTCAACAAACATTTTATCACGCCCCAGCGTTTTTACTTTTCCGGTAACCAAAGATAACAGGCTTTTTCCTGACATTACAGAAGGAACAGATTGGCCGGCTGCCTCCAGAAAAGTAGGGGCAAGATCATTAAACCCAACAAAATCTGACAATTCTTGTCCCGCTTTTATTTTTCCAGGCCAAATAATAGCTAAAGGAACATGGGTGCCCGCATCATATAAATTAGCCTTGGCACGAGGGAAAGGCATTCCGTTGTCACCGGCAATTACAATTAATGTGTTTTCCAATTCTCCTGCGGCCTCCAATATCTTTATTACCTCTCCAACTTCCTTATCAAATTCTTCTACCTCATAATAATAATCTAAAATATCGCTCCTGATCTCAGGCCTGTCTGGTAAAAAAGCAGGAACTGTAACAGAAGCAAGGGTTTTGCCTGTATGGGCTCCCATCCCTTGCTTGTAGGGACGATGAGGATTTGTACTTCCGTACCAGAAGCAAAAAGGTTTATCTTTAGGTTTACCTTTATAAAATTCTTTAAAGCCAGGATAACTTTGGCCTGCAGGGTTATGTTCATAGCCTCCTAATTGATACTGTCCGGGCCCCCAGCCTTTCTTATATAATCCTACTGTATAGCCCTGAATAGATAATAGTTCTGTATAATTAGGAAACTTCTTTGGCAGAAAACCCCTTAAATGCACCCCTTCTTCAAGGTTGTGTGGCCACTGTCCGGTTAATAAAGAAGCACGGGAAGGTGAACATGACGGCGTTGTAAAAGCATTAGTAAACAATGCTCCACTCTTTGCTAATTTGTCAAAATTAGGCGTTTTAACAGCTTTATCACCATAAATACCCGCATTGGGATATCCCCAGTCATCTGCAATTAAAACCAGAATGTTAGGCATCTGTTTTTGATCAGTATGGTAAGCAACAGCTTCTCTATTTATATAAGCAGAGGAAAAAAATAAGATTGTGGCAAGTAAAATACTTGGCATGCCTATGCTTCTGATTAGCACATTAACATACTTACTTTTGCTATAAAACTGATAGATATTCATTTCAATAATTTATATATAAGGACATTCTTTACCGGGCAACAATGAATTTTTCATAAAAAAAATAAAAACATTTTGATTTATATACTATTTTCTTACATTTGATATGTAGTACATATATACAAAACTACGTAAAAAAACCACGTTATAGACAAAACCACGTTATAAACAAAACCACGTTGTAGACAAAACCACGTTATAAACTGATATGATATGATTAAACACATTGCTACTATGTCTGTGGCATTGCTCCTGTTAATTGTGGGAGCATTTTGTCAAGATAATCCTTTCGTAGTCTCCGGAGTTATAATCGACTCCGAAAAAAGAGCGCCCCTTCCTTATGCCAGTGTCAATTTATTAGGGTCCAGTTTACGCACAACAACTGATAGTGCTGGTAAATTCACTTTGAGGGTGCCTAATGGTAATGGAACCTTAAGAATTAGATTTATGGGGTTTGAAACTCAAGAAATTGGGATTAGGGGGCGAAGTATCATTAATGTGTCTCTTTCGCCTTCAACTAATTCATTAGATGGAATTGTTGTGATAGGGTATGGAACGGTTACAAAGCGTGATCTGACTGGAGCGGTAGGCAAGGTAGAAATGGCTGATATGGAAAAAGCACCTGTTGCTTCTTTTGAGCAAGCGCTAGCGGGACGTTTAGCAGGGGTAAGGGTCGCAGCAACCGATGGTCAACCGGGCGAGGGACCTAGTATTGTAATCAGAGGAAATAATTCTTTGACTCAAAGCAATTCGCCTTTATATGTTATTGATGGGTTTCCAATGGAAAACTTTAATAGTAATTCCATAAACATGGCAGAAATTGAGTCGATAGAAGTGTTAAAGGATGCTTCATCAACCGCTGTTTATGGTGCCAGAGGAGCTAACGGAGTTATTATGCTGACCACAAAAAAGGGAAAAGCTGGAGCAACTCAAGTCAATTACAATGGTTTTAGCGGGTTTGCAAATGCAAATAATAGCAGGCTGGATGTTCTGGGACCATACGATTTTATAGCACTACAATTAGAAATTGATCGTCCAAGAGCAACAAACTTCTATTTTGTAGACGATGATCCAACAACTCATGATTTAACTTTAGAAGATTATAGAAATGTTAAAGGAATAAATTGGTATGATAAAGTTGTTAGCCCGGCTGCTTTTTTTCAAAATCACACCTTACGCGTTAGTGGTGGTTCCGAAAAAACTAAATTTTCACTTTCTGCTTCTTATTTAGATCAGGATGGTGTGGTAATGCGAAGCGGCTTTGATCGTATGCAGGGGCGCTTTACTTTAGATCATAATATAAATAAGAAATTTAAAGTTGGTGTTAATGTAAACTATTCCGATTCTAAAGTTTCTGGAATTAAACCGCGGGATCAAACTGGTATGGCTGCGGGTTCAGGTAATTCACAGGTGCAAAATTTATTCTACAATTTATGGACTTTCAGACCCATAGGTAACCCTGATTACGATGTGGATTTTGAGGATGTGGAAGTAGACCCTGAAGCTGAAACGTATTTATATAATCCTATAAAAACAGTACAGAATCAACATGATGTAGAAAAAAACAAGCACACAACTTTTAATGGTTATTTAGAATATGATATAGCTAAAGGTTTAAAATTGAGAGTAACCGGCGGGGCAGATCTCTCACGTACCATATCAGAGTTGTTTAATAATTCGAGTACACGAAGTGGTAGTCCATCTACTACTATAGGTAGAAGCAATGGTGTAAATGGAAGCCTTAGCCAGAATGAAATTGTTAATTTATCAAATGAAAACATCTTAACCTACAATAAAAAATTTAATAAGAATCATCGTCTTACAGCGGTAGGAGCATTTTCCGTCCAAACAAGAAAATCGTCCGGCTTTGGTTACAAAGCTAACCAGCTTCCAAACGAAGCTTTGGGGCTAAGCGGATTGGAGGAAGGTATAGTGTATGGTAGTTCGTCTACCAGTACCAATTGGGGACTACTGTCTTATACTGGTAGAGTGAACTATACCCTTTTTGAAAAATACATTTTTACCGCTACCATCAGAGCAGATGGGTCGTCCAAATTTGCAGAGGGAAATAAATTCGGATATTTTCCATCAGGTGCTTTTGCATGGCGCCTGGGTGATGAGAAATTTATGGAAATTTTACCTTTCATTTCAAACGCAAAATTAAGAGCAAGCTATGGGGTAACCGGAAACAATAGAATAAGCGACTTCGCTTATTTTGCAAGAATTGCTTCTGCCGGATACTACCCCTTCGGTTCATCAGTTAACCCGGCATTTACGCAAAGCGTATTTGAAAATAGCACTTTAAAATGGGAAACCACGGGGCAATTTGATGTGGGTTTGGAATTGGGTTTATTCAAGAACAGACTTTCAGCTGAACTGGATTACTACCATAAGAATACCTTCGATTTATTGTATAACTCCCGTCTTCCAACAAGTACAGGATATTCAAGTGCCACGGTGAACTTTGGGAAAATACAAAATAGGGGTTTTGAAGTAACATTTAATTCTCAAAATATTGAAACTAAAAATTTTACCTGGAACTCGAACTTGAATATCTCTTTCAACCAGAATAAGCTTGTGGCGCTAACTATGGATGAAGATAGATTATTTACAACGATACCAAGCTTTGGAACCATTTTTTCAAGTCCGGCTTGGATAAGCAGGGTAGGAGATCAACTGGTTCATTTTTATGGATTTGTGTTTGATGGTGTCTATCAATATTCGGATTTTAACAAACAGGGCGAGCTGAAAAGAGAACTGCCAACAACCGCCGGATTACTTGGTACACAAGCAAGACAGCCTGGTGATGCAAAATATAAAGATTTAAACAATGATGGTATAGTAAACGACGCGGATCAAACAATTATTGGCAATCCTTATCCAAAGCACATTGGTGGATTTAGTAACAACTTTACATATAAAAATTTCGATCTGAATATTTTTTTACAATGGTCATATGGCAATGAAGTTCTCAATGCGAATAAAATCAATATGGAGAACATGAATGGTGGAACACTGAATAGAAATGTCAGCGTTAGTTTTCTCGATAGGTGGACACCGGAAAATCAAAATACTTCGATTCCAAGAAGTGGGTCAAACGGAATTACAGCTGTTTTATCAACGCGCTATATTGAAGATGCATCTTTTCTTCGTTTAAAGACAGTTTCCCTCGGATACAATATTAAGAGAGATCTTATTAAAGGATTAAAGTCTGCAAGAATTTCCCTTTCTGCTCAGAACCTGTATACCTGGACAAAATATTCAGGTCCGGATCCGGAGGTTTCTACAAAAGGTTTTGGGCTAACTCCAGCCTTCGACTTTTCCGCATATCCACAAGTGCAAACAATCGTTTTCGGTTTAAATGTAACGTTATGATGAACATAAAAAATAAATTTATGAAACGGAGTTTTATGGTAATGATAATGACTGTTGTAGCGGTTTTTTTCATTTCATCATGTAAAAAAATATTAGAAACTATACCTTCAGATTTTGTTAGTCCGGAAGTTTATTTTACAAAAAAAGCCAATTTCGATGCAGCATTGAACGGTGTGTATAAGGTGTTAGGGACCAATAATTTATATGGGGATAATTACCAGCATCTTGTAACAGCTACTACTGATGAATTGGTGTATGCTACAGGTGGTAGTATACCTAAAATTCCATGGTATAATGCTACCTCAGCCGATCCGCAAGTTGGTAGCGTGTGGACTGCTCTTTATGATGGTGTAGACCGTGCCAATGTAGTGTTGGCGTATATAGATGGTCCATCTGATCTTACGGATACCGATAGAAAGCATATTAAAGGTGAAACTGTTTTTTTAAGAGCCTACCTTTATTTTATGCTTACGCAATGGTATGGCGATGTACCATTAAGACTTACTGCAACTAATTCTCCATCTGATGCTAACATGCCATTTACACCAACAAAAGAAGTTTATGATTGGGTTATAGATGAGATGATTATTGCAGAGGGCTTGCTTTCTGATCAAAAGGCCACAGATTTTCAATACAGTGAACGTGTAACGCAAACGGCAGTTCAAGCTATTTTAGCAAGGGTATGTTTGTATGCTGCCGGAGAACCAGTTAATGATACCAGACGATATGAAGATGCTGCAAAATGGGCCAGATTAGTTGTCGGATCAGGCATTCATAAGCTCAATCCGGATTATCGTGAAATTTTCAAGCTGCAGACGAAGGATCAGTACGATTTGACCTACAGAGAAAGTATTTGGGAAGTTGGCTTTAGTGTTAACTCCAATGCCCCGGAACAAAGTGCCCCAGGTCAGGTGAGGGTGGGTATTCCTACAAGCAGTGATGTTGTGGGAAGAAGCGATGGCCGGCTTTTCGTTTATCCCAGGTTATTCAGAACATACGAGTCATTTCAGTATACAACAGCCACAAATGCTATCCGGGAAGTATCTCCCGATCAAAGACGTGATTGGTGCGTAGCGCCATTTAAATATAGCGGTGGCGGAATTACTGCACCACCAGCGATGGCTGCGGTTGCTTATAACTTATATTATACCCGTTATCCTGGAAAATGGAGGAGAACGGAGGAAAATGAACCTCGCCTTCCAACTCAAAGTCCTACTAATTATTCAATTATTCGCTATGCGGATGTACTATTAATGTTAGCCGAAGCTGAAACCGCATTAAATTCAGGTCAACCCACTTCAGAAGCTATCGAACTTGTAAATCAGGTACGAAGAAGAGCGTATGGAGAATTTAATGGTAAAATTATTACTGGGATAAACGTCGTGAACGGCGGTACTACAGATTATAGTCAGGTTCCAACTGTAACGATTAGTGGAGCGGGAGGTACTGGAGCAACAGCAGTTGCTGTACTTACGGCTGGTAAAGTATCATCAATACAGGTAACAGATCCTGGTGAAAACTACCCTGATAATACTACTGTAACAATTAGTCCGGCACCTGGGGACAATGGCGCTGGTGCTGCAGCCACTGCTGTTTTGAATGGTAATGGTGAATTAAGCCCCGACCAGACTATAGATCAGGGGGCGTTTCTTAAAGCTATTCAGGATGAACGTTTAATGGAACTGAATGGCGAGTTTTTAAGAAAACAGGATTTAAAACGTTGGGGTATATTGGTGTCTACAGTAAAACAAATGCGTACAGATATAACATCTGGCAGCAGCGATATCAAACCATCAGATGGCCTGCAACTTGTGCCTCCCGCAGTTGTACCTTATGCACCCTCAAATGTAACAAAAACGCATTATACACGTTCGGCTGATAATATTGAGGATAAGAATATATTTCTCCCTATTCCTATAGCCGAATTATTATATAACAATCAGGCTAAGCAGAATCCTGGATACTAGTAATAGTAACCTGTAAAAATAATAGTATGAAAAAAATAATATGCTTACTGTCAATTACAAGTGCGTTTTTCACAGCTTGTTCAGATATGGAGGTTCCAGCTCCTGATGATTTTACAGTTTCGGTAGCAGCTGCTACCGCTAAATTAGGCGATAGCGTCAAATTTAATTTAACCGGGGATCCTGATAATATTGTGTTCTATTCCGGTGAGCGAGGGAGTGAGTATGACAAGCGATTTGATTTCAATTCGAATGAAGGAACACTCGTTTTAAGATTTAGAGGAAATACAAGGGCGGGAGCCACGCTCCCGAGAAATATTTCTGTTCTTGTTTCTACCGATTTTAATGGCGAGTATGATGAAAAAAGTGTTAAAGCGGCAAACTGGACAAATATTACGGACAGGGCCACTATGGCGGCAAATACAGCTACAAATGCAGATGTTGCTTCCGGAGACATTAATCTTGATGATTTGAAGGTAGAGGGGAAGCCGATGTTTATTGCGTTCCGCTATCTTTCAGAGAATCCAACAACTACTGCACAGCGGTATTGGAACATAGGATACCTGGAACTTGTAAATATGGTTCCCGGGAATGATGATTACTATATAACGTCAACTATGGCGGGAGGTCTGTTTAAGGTTGTTGAATTTGCAGGAGCTGATAACCAATGGACCATTAATACCGGACAAACAGCGAATCATAGGTTAATACATACCGCAAATCCAATTAATAAGGAATCAGATGATGACTGGGTAATAAGCACCGATTTTCAGGTGTTTCAAACTTATCCAGGGAAACCTGTTAACATAAAAGATATTACCCAGAAGGCGACCGCAACTTTTTCTCATATGTATGCTGAGCCGGGCATCTATAAGGCTACGTTCATTGCAATGAATGCCAATAGGGAGATTCAGCGAGAGGTAGTTAAAGAAGTGACTGTAAATATAATTCCATGATGGATAAGCTAAAGCTGTTTTTAATAATTTCACTAACTGTTGCCAGTCTTGATTCGCTGGCCCAAAATGTGGGTGCCAGGCCCTTTGTTTTTGGGCATGATAAAGATATCCCCTTGGCTGCATCGGTAATAGGAGCGCCGGATTTTCTTTTTATGGACTGGGATGTTGATGGCGATAAGGATATGCTTACAACAGGCCGTGGTGGCATCTCGCTTATAGAAAATATAGGGAGCAAGAAAAAGCCGAAGTTTAATAATGTATTTGAGCATGAACAAGTTTTACTTAAGGATGCGCGTGTAGGAAGATTTTTTTCCGTCATCCGGCATTCGGGGGTGAAAACCCAGCAAAACTTGACGTCTTTTATCGCTTTTGAGCGCCATCGTCAAATTAGTGATGCCGGTAAAAAGCAATTGGGACTTCATATGTTTATACCTGTTCGGCTTAAAGGCAAAACCACATGGGAGGTGATCAAGGCATTTGATCTGAAAGGAAAACCTGTTCAGAACTTTCTCGATTGTTGGATAAGTCCAACAATCGATGTGGCCGATTTAAACGGTGACGGTAAAGAAGATCTTATTGTAGGTACTTCACATCCACGCATTGCCCAGCCTTCGCTAGATTTTGCTGCAGGGTTTAACAATCCACAAGCGTCATGGAACGCAAATGCCAGCCGCCTGTATATTATGTATAACAGGTCTACGGCCGACAGTCTGATCTTTGATGAACCGCAGGTAATTGAGGCGGATCATTCGCCCGTTTCACCTTATGGTTTTCCATACCCCATTGCGTTTGATATGGACAAAGACGGGTTGACCGATTTAATTGTCGGGCAGCACAAACCCGGTATAATGTATTTCAGAAATACCGGCACGAAGGAACAACCGGAGTTTAGCTTTGCAGGATTGCTTGCTGGTCAAAATAAAGCCCCGATACTTAGCATTCTTGCCATTCATCCCCGCTTTGCAGATCTGGATGGCGATGGTAATGAGGAGTTGCTTGCAAGCACTTATTTCGGTTGTGTAGACAATATCCTGATGTTTAAGCAACAAAATGGGGGCTGGGTTCAACAAGGGCCTTTGATGATGGCCGGCGATCAGAATAGTCCGGTGATGCCGCCGGGCATTGGAACGATAGAACCTGTTGATTGGGACGGAGATGGCGATACGGATCTGGTTGTTGGCTCAGAGCCAGCTGCTCCAAAAGTAATTATCAACACAGGTAGCAATGCTAAACCTGTTTGGGCCATACCAGAACCATTGAAATTTGTGGATGGAAGTCCGGTAGAGTATTACAGCATTGAACGTGGGCTAGGCTCGGTGTGGGGCCCAATGGAATGGTATTTTGAGCGTGTGCTCCCCCGGCTTGCCGACTGGGATGGGGATGGTATTCGGGATATGTTAACCGGTTCGATGGGCCTGCGGCAATTATTGCTGAAAGGGCGGCTGGTGAAAGGAGAACTTCGTTTCGAGAAGCCGGTAGTATTTGAAATTGATGGAGAACCATTGGCCGCTGCTCACAGAGTGCAACCAGCGGTTATTGATCTCAATGCAGATGGACATCTTGATTTAATTGCTATGGATGAGCGAAATGTGCTCAAGCTTTGGCCGGGAAATGGCACAAACAAATTAGAACAATCACAAACATTCCTTGACTATAATGGAAAACCTTTACAAATTAAAACCCGTATCCTGGATATTGGTCATGGCCGCAGTTCGTTTACAATGGCCGACTGGGATTTAGATGGCAAGCCTGATCTGCTCGTGTACCATGCTTTTGACAGGAAACGGGGCGGTATTTTCTATTATCGTGCCTCAGACAAACCAATGCAGTTTGAAAAGCCCATCAAATTATCAAACCAGATTTCATTTCATAACGGAGGTATCAGTCTGTCTGATTGGGATGGCGATGGATACCTGGATATTTTTACCGGAGGCGATAATGGGCATATTCGTAAGCACGCTGTACCGAGGGGTAAACTCTTTTTACTTTCAGGAAAAGACCTGCCGCTTCCGCCAGCAATTCGCAAACCAGAACCCACAACTGTAAAGATTAAACATTAAACATGCAGCGCAAGAGATTAATACTTTTTGTTTTCCTGATATGGCCATTGTTCCATTTTGGTCAGAATAAGACAAATAAGGAAATCATCAAAAAACAAGTTTGCAAGACTACAGTATGGGCTGAGAATGAGAACAGGATGTTCGCTCATTTTGTATATGGACTTACCGCAACGGATAGGGGGACAATACTTGCTTTTGCAGAAGCCAGAATTGATAATGGTGCCGATGATGGCGCTCATCACATTGTGCTGAAAAGAAGTACAGACAAAGGTATCAGCTTTTCCGGGTCAAAAATTGTTGTAGAAAGTACACAAGGGCAGTCATGGGCAAACCCTACAGTAGTGCAAGACCGGCAAACTAAAGAAATTTTTCTTTTCTATGCCTTAAACCATAAAAACGTAAGCACACAGGTGTATTTTAAAACCAGTAAAGATGATGGGATCAGCTGGTCGGACGCTGTTGAGATTACTTCGTTGTTTACCGAAAATGTACACGAATGGACTTTTCACTTACCTGGCCCGGGACATGGTATCCAATTGGAAGATGGCCGGCTCATTATTCAGGTATGGCATAGAAAATCCATTTCGTTTGCAACCAAAGAAAGACAATATGGCGTTAATTGCGTGTATAGCGACGACCACGGGAAAACATGGAAAGTTGGAGGCGATACTCCGGTGGGGGAACTCAATGAATCACAGATTGTGGAACAGGAAAATGGCGATATTTTGCTTGTTGGCAGAACGGTAACAGGTAGTTCAAATTCGCATCAGGCTAAGGTGTGGAGCAGCGATAAAGGATTAACCTGGACACAGGCGATGGAATATGACACTGCACTAGGTGGCAAAATGTGTGATATCGGTATGATCAGCTATTCTTTAAAATCCGGAACACTGCTAGTCTCCCAACCAACAGATCCTGAAAAAAGAATGAATCTGACCATCAGGCTAAGTACTGATGAGGGCAAAAGCTGGAAGGTAAATAAATTGTTGGAGGGAGGTGGGGCGACCTACTCAGACCTGGCCATTCTCCCCGACAAAAGCATTGTTTGCCTTTATGGCAATGGTGGCACAAAACACATGCCGCAAAAGGTGTCATTAGCTCGCTTTAGCCTGGAATGGCTACTGCAAAACGGAGAATAGCTAAAGAGCATATTTAAAATTCAATCCCGAATCAACTATGACATTGTCACCATATAAACCTATCAATTTACAAAGCATTAAAACTACCGGCGAGTATTTATTATCAGGACCTGGATTCAAATTTATTTGCGGGCTATTAATATTTTCACTGAAGTTCAGCTTCTTCTCTGTTGCTCAGGAAGTTTCTTCACATGTTGAATGGAGAAAACTTGGATATCTTCCACAAAACAATAGTGCTCATAAATCAGCTGGCGTCGCTGCACATTTTTCCGGAATTCATAATGATGTCTTGATCATGGCCGGTGGTACCAATTTCTTATCCGGAGGTAATCCATGGGATGGGGGTATTAAAAAATGGCATGATGAGATCTATGTGCTTGAAAAAGCGGGAAAGGAATACCAATGGCTTAATGCTAAACTGAAACTGCCGGTTGCCCTGGCTTATGGTGCATCGGTAAGTACAAACAGGGGGCTTTTATGCATTGGCGGAACAGATAGCATTTCTTATAAGGCTAACACTTTTTTACTAAAGTGGAATAAGGATAAACAAGCCGTTGAATATGAAGCCTTGCCCGATATGCCAGTTCGCCTGGCCTATACCGCTGCCGTAATAATGAATGGAAGTATATATGTAGCTGGTGGGCAGGAACAACCGAATGGTGAACCTGCACGATATTTTCTAAGACTGGATTTAAATAATTATGGTAAGCAAACCCTGAAGTGGGAGCAATTAGAATTGTTGCCCGGGGTAGGTAGAACGATGCCGGTATTGGCAGTACAGCATAATGGGACTAATGATTGCATCTATTTATTTAGTGGAAAAGGCAAGGTAAATAATAGCGAGGTGCTTTTACATGATGCCTATACTTATAATCCCAAAACCTTAAAGTGGAGAAAACTTCGTGATATACAACTAAAGGGGCAGCGTTTAAGATGTCTGACAGGGGCTGCATCTATTTCAGTAGGGCTAAACCATATTCTGGTTTTTGGAGGTGCAGATAGTGAAGGCCACAGGGTGTTTAGAAAGACATTAGCAGATTTTAATGCCGCTAAAGACCCCGGGAAAAAAGAAGCGTACCGTGATAAACTGAATGAAATCAGCAATACACATGAAGGGTTCTCAAGAGATGTATTGGCATATCATACATTAACAGACAAATGGACTAAAGTAGGCGAGTTTTCAGCATCCTTGCCAGTGCTTACCCAGGCATCAAACTGGAATGGTAATATCGTCTTTCCGGGAGGTGAGATCGCTCCGGCAAAACGCTCTGCTGAAATATGGCAGGCTCGTATGATATCCAAAGAATCGTCGGTATTGGACGGGTGGGATTATTTGCTGATCGGAGCGTACTTTTTAGCGATCTTTTACATTGGCTATAAGTACAAAAAAAATATTAATACCACAAATGATTATTACAAGGCAGGGAACAGGATACCTGGATGGGCTTCCGGAGTAGCTATTTTTGGAACCTTATTAAGTGCTATTACCTTCCTGACCACCCCTGCCAAAACCTATAATGAAAGCTGGTTGTATTTTTTGCCAACTATCAGTAGCCTGGTAGTCGCACCATTTGTTGTTTTATTCATCATCCCGGTATATTTTAAACTGGATGTAACTACTGCTTATGAATATCTTGAAAAGAGATTCAGTTCCTTGATCCGGATCATTGGAAGCTTGAGTTTTCTGTTTTTTCAGGTGGCTAAATTCGGTGTAATGTTATTGCTTCCTTCATTGGCTATCGCTGCGATAACGGGAATTGATGTAATGACATGTATACTGGTGATAGGCTTGTTTTCGACAGTTTATGGAACCTTGGGAGGAATTGAGGCCGTGGTATGGACTGAGGTGCTGCAGGTTTTTGTATTTCTATTAGCAGCAGTGCTAAGTATTTTGGTTGTTGTGCTGAAATTGGATGGCGGTTTGGGCGAAATCATCACCATCAACAATAATTTTGACAAGTTTGAATTTATAAATTGGGATTTCAGTTTTTCTGAAATTACAGTTTTTGTAGCGATTACGTATTGGATAGGAGGCGGATCAGTTCCTTACATATCTGATCAGACCGTTATTCAAAAATATTTAGTCACTAAAGACATCAAAAGTGCTACCAGGGGAGTGTGGATAAACGGCATTTTAATTTTGGTGTCCTCTGTACTGTTTTTTGCTATAGGCAGTGCTTTATTTGCTTATTATTATTCCTTCCCTGAAGCCTTGAACCCAACCTTGCCAACACAGGAATCTATATATCCATGGTTTATTGTCAACGAACTTCCATCAGGGGTAAGGGGTGTGGTTGTTGCAGGAATATTTGCTGTTGCCATGTCTACTATTAGCAGTACCATGAATAGTATGTCTGCTACGGTAGTTACAGATTATGTACGCTTTTACAAACTGTTGCCGAAACGACAGCTTTTTATGGCAAAGGGAGTGTCCGCTGCTTTTGGAGTGATTGGTACTCTTCTGGCCGTTATCATGTTTGTGTATGAAGTAGGGTCTTTATGGGATATGATCAGAAGATTAACGGGGTTGCTTACAGGAGGACTGGCCGGCCTTTTTCTATTGGGAATCTTTACCAAAAGGGTAAAGCACACTGCCGCCCTGATAGGTTATATAGCCAGTGCAATAATTCTCTTCTATGTTAGTAAATATACAGCGGCTCATTTTATGGTGTATAGTTTAACGGGGATGCTTTCCTGTTTTATTGCAGGATATATAGCCAGTTTTTTAGTTGACGGCAAGCATAACAGTAAAGAAATCGAACAAGTTTAATTAGTAAATGAGATGATCGAAAAAGGAAATTTTATAATAGAACCTTCTAAACAGGTACCGGTAATTTTTAAGGTCGATGTGGTGGTTTGTGGTGGTGGTCCTTCTGGTTTTATCGCCGCAATTGCAGCGGCAAGGAACGGCGCAAAAACTTTGCTTTTGGAGCATTATGGTTTTTTAGGAGGGATGGCGACCGCGGGACTGGTGGGGCCTATCAGCAAGTTCAATTTTAAGAATACCCGTATTGTTTCCGGCATACCAGAAGAATTTATAGAAGAAATGGCGATAAGGGATGGTGCAATAATAGATCTGCCAAGTGGGAATGTACCTTATGATCCCGAAATATATAAATATGTAGCGATGAAGATGGTTGAGGAGGCTGGAGTGCAGATACTCTTTCATTCCAGGGTTGTGGATTGTATATCTGATGTTGACATACCGGAGGAACTTACACATGTAGTGATCGAAAACAAATCAGGAAGGCAAGCTATTGCGGCTAACTATTTTATTGATTGTACAGGAACCGGGGATCTGGTATCCCGGAGTAAATTGCCTTGGGAAATGCGCAACAATCGTGGTGGTGAACTGCAACCGCTGTCACTCTATTTTCGGCTCGGTGGTGTTGATACCCAAGCGTTTAACCTTCTTATGGCACATGATGGTGTGAAATATGCCAGTGTGGAATTAAAAGAACTGCTGAACAAAGAAGTTGAGGCAGGCAGACTTTCCAATTTTGGAGGTCCTTGGGCGGTTCATGGCAGCACACTAAGAGCAGGCCAGCTCTCGGTAAACGCCACGCGGTTTAGCGGGAATGCAGCCGATGGCAATGATGTGTCGAAGGCCGAACAGGAGTTGCGAAAAGATGTGATGAAAATTGTTGAGGTTTTCAAAGAGCAGATCCCCGCAATGAAAGATGCCTATTTGCTGGATACTGCTACGCAGGTGGGTATACGCGAAACAAGAGGGATTATCGGGCTTTATACTATGACTATGGAAGATATCCTGCAGCCCAAAGGCTTCGAAGACACTGTAGCTTATGGAGGTCATCCTGTAGATATACATCGGGCTTCGGATAGTAAACAGGAAGTTAGTTTTCTTCAGAAACCTTATCCCATTTCTTACCGGTCGCTTGTGCCAAAGGGAGCTACCAATCTGCTGGTTGCAGGCGGATGCCTTTCTGCTACGCACGAAGCATTTGCATCGATAAGGGTACAGGCTCAATGTATGGCATTAGGGCAAGCGGCTGGGACTGCGGCCGCACTATGCAATAGAGAAAATATTGGTGTTGCTGAACTGGACGGGAAATTGTTGCGGGAAGAGTTAAGGCGGCAAGGAGCCATCGTATGACAATTTCAGTTTACAATGGGTATTGGAAGTTTAGAATAGCATGCAGTTGAAGTTCAGAAAATTTGCTGATTTCGACCCTGAATAGGGAAGACCAGGTTACAGGTTTATGTTACTTTTTTTAAAAAATAAAATGAAAATTATTAAAACGTGCCTTATGCTTGTGCTGATTATTGCATCAGGCAGCTTTGAAATACTGTCAGCTCAGGGAAAAACCCGGCCTAACATCATTTTGATTCTCGCAGATGATATGGGTTATTCGGATATTGGCAGTTTCGGATCGGAAATCAGCACGCCAAATATTGATAAGCTTGCTTCATCCGGAGTTAAATTGTCTCAGTTCTATAATTCCGCCCGTTGTTGTCCTACAAGGGCTTCTCTCTTGACTGGAGTTTCACCCCACATGGCCGGTATTGGCTGGATGACATCAGACCGCCAACAACCTGGTTATAGAGGAGAGTTAAATAATGAATGTGTTACTATAGCACAAGTATTAAAGACGGGTGGTTATGCTACTTATGCTTCAGGGAAGTGGCATGTAACAGGCGAGACCAAATATAATGGAGACAAGAAAAACTGGCCGTTGCAGCGAGGTTTTGATCAATATTTTGGTATTATTCCGGGAGCTGCTAATTATTTCAACCCTGCAGGGCTAACCTCAGGTAACAATAAGATAACTGCCGGGAAGGATTTTTATCTTACGGACGCTATTGCAGATACCGCTGTAAAGTACATCAACATGCATGCTAAAAGAAAGAAAAGCGAACCCTTTTTTATGTATGTAGCCTTCAACGCACCACATTGGCCTCTTCATGCTAAACCTGAAGACATCAAAAAATACGAAGACAGGTACCTGGCAGGGTGGGAGGAGATCAGGGCGCAACGCTATGCAAAACAGTTGAAACTTGGCTTGTTTGATCCTTCAGTAAAACTGAGCTTAAAAGACAATAAAATTCCCGATTGGAACAGCCTTTCTGCAGCAGATAAAAAACTTTGGGCAAAACGTATGGCCATCTATGCTGCCCAGATTGATTGCATGGATCAAGGTATTGGACGTATACTGAATGAACTGGAAAAAGAGAAAATGACAGAAAATACACTAATTGTGTTTTTGTCTGATAATGGCGGATGTGCCGAAGATATTGAACGAGGTGAGGATAAAACTTTAGAAGGTCTTGGTACTGCGCAAAGCTACCAGAGTTATCGTATCAATTGGGCCAACACCAGCAATACCCCATTTAAGCTATATAAACATTATGTACACGAGGGAGGGATCTCTACACCTTTCATTGCCAGCTGGCCCAATGTTATAAAACCAATCCAACAAGTAATCAGTACGCCGGCAAGTATTATCGATATTATGCCTTCATTTGTTGAGGCATCAGGCACCACTTATCCAACAAGGTATAAAAACACGATAATTCATCCAACTGCAGGAAAAAGTCTGATAGCATTATTCTCAGGCAAAAAATTGGAAGAGAGACCGTTGTTTTGGGAACATGAGGCAAACCGGGCAATAAGATACCAAAATTGGAAACTTGTATCGAAAGCAAAAAAACAGCCTCCTTTTGTCGGGGTTTGGGAGTTGTATGACATCACCAGGGATAGGTCGGAGACCATCGATTTATCAAAAAAATATCCTGAAGTAGTAGAAGATCTTGCATCAATGTGGGATAGCTGGGCAAAGAATAACCGGGTTTATCCTTTGCGTCCCCCCAAAGTAGAAAAATGAATAAATATGGAAATATGGAGGCCGCCAACACTTGAATGGTGGCCTGGATATATGTTTTGATCATTACCTATACGTCTTGTTTAACCACTTATAAATTTCACTGATATGAAAAAAATCAATTTTTTTAGCACGAAAATGCGCCGGCACAACAAGGTTGTGCTGGTATTTTCATTTATCCTGGTAGCTATGGTTGCTTGTAAAAAAACAGGTGTACCACCGGATGCAGCATCTGAACCAGGGAAAGAGATAGAAACCAGGTCATCAACTGAAGGAGAGTTCACAACATTGGCGTTCAATACTCCAATAAAATTGTTTGATGGAGGCAGCGGTTTATACCATTCTTATCGCATTCCATCCATTATCAGAACTAAAAAAGGAACATTGATTGCTTTTTGTGAGGCTAGAGTAGACAATAACAGAGATTACGGAAACATTAACGTGATTTGCAGAAGGTCTGCTACTAACGGAAGTGGCTGGGGTCCCGAGATTTTGGTAAAGAGTACCAGCGGCACCTGGGGCAATCCCACTGCGGTTGTTAATCAAAGCGATGGGAAGATCTGGCTATTTATGTCTTATAATGATGCTGGCCTGAGCCAGTTTGGTGATAACGGAACAACGAAGATTACTCAACCAGGACAAAGAAAAACGTTTGTATGTTATAGTACATTTGACCAGGATGGAAACACATGGTCAACTCCGGTAAATATCACAAATATTGTTAAGCCCGCTAACATGGTTTGGGATGCAATGGGGCCTGGTATCGGCATTCAAAAACGTTTTGGCGCCACAGCGGGGCGCTTGATCATTCCGGCTAGTGGCAGGAACATCTATAGCGATAATAATGGTACTACCTGGCAGTACGAATCTATTCCTGGCGGTACATCTGAGGGTACAATAGTTGAACGGTTAACGGGTGTGCTAATGAGAAACGATCGTGGTGTGGGTTCAGCCGGGTTTTATCGTTATAAATCTGTGGGGGGTATCGGCACGAGCTGGACCGACTTCGAGGCCGTAACAGCCTTGCCTGATCCGCATTGTCAGGGTTCTATCTTAAGATATACTGATTCGCCCAGCCGGATTCTGTTTATGAATTCTGCCAGCCAAAGTACCAGAACCGCCATGAGAATCAGAATTTCCAATGATGAAGGTATTAGTTGGCCAACCAGCAAAGCCATTCCGCAAAACGGCTCTGGGAATGCAAAGCTCGGAGGTTATAGCAGCATGGTAAAAACAGCTGATAATATGATTGGTGCTTTAATTGAATTTAATGAAAATACATCAAATAGTGAGAGCAGCAACCGTAGTATCTATTTCCATAAATTCAACCTGGCCTGGTTTTAATTTTACAAATTAATCTATAGCCATATTTTGAATATCCGCCAGTCATTCGCAAGCTGACCCTTTCGCAATCTCAAAAGTACTTACAAAAAGTTAGTAATAATATGAAGACAGGTCACTGAACAGGCCACCGGGTTCTTTGTATATTTTAATTTGAATTAATACATAAATTAACAAATAATCAATACTGGCGGGAAAAATCCACGAAAAGGGGCCGTCTCAATTACTTTTGAGACGGCCCCTTTGTGAACCGGATTGGATTCGAACCAATGACCTGCTGCTTAGAAGGCAGCTGCTCTATCCAGCTGAGCTACCGGTCCGGAACACTAAATAATTTTTTATGGGAGTGCAAATTTATATAATTTTCCATCAATTAATCAAATATTCCGTTGTTTAAAGCTAATGAAATGGATGTAAAGATCGAAAGCAGTTGGAAAGAGGTATTGAAAGACGAATTCCAGAAAACCTATTTCGAGCAGATCGTCATGTTCCTGAAACATGAGAAAGCGCTCAATAAAGTCATCTACCCCCCGGGAAACCTGATCTTCAATGCGTTTGACAAAACCCCCTTCGATAATGTAAAAGTAGTCATCCTGGGGCAGGACCCCTATCACGGGCCCGGCCAGGCACACGGCCTCTGCTTCTCTGTGCAGAAAGGTGTAAAGCCCCCGCCATCCCTCGTCAATATCTATAAAGAGCTCAATAAGGATGTTGGCATACCCATCCCGGAAACAGGGGATCTGACCAAATGGGCAGAACATGGGGTATTGCTGCTCAATGCCATGCTTACTGTCCGCAACGGGGAGCCGGCATCTCATAGCAAGATCGGCTGGGAAACTTTTACAGACGCCGTCATCCGAAAGATATCCGATCTGAAGGAAGGAGTGGTGTTCATGCTCTGGGGCAAATTTGCGCAGGACAAGCAGGTGCTTATCGATGCTACCCGGCATTACATCCTCAAGGCAGCGCATCCGTCCCCTTTCAGTGCGGACAAAGGTTTTTTCGGCTGCAGGCATTTTTCCAAAGCCAATGAGCTGTTGGTAAAAGATGGAAAGGAACCGGTAGACTGGCAACTGTAACTTCAATATATCTCCCTTTACATGAAATATGAATTGGCTTAGAAATATAGCAGGCCGTGTTTATGCGGTATACGGGCTTTTGATCTTTGTCATCACCCTGCTGCTGATGGTCATCCCTATCTGGATCACCTCCCTCTTGCCCGATCCCCGTAAAACCCGTTACTTCCTTGCACTCGCCCGCGGATGGATGGCTGTTTACATGCCGCTGATCTTTTGTCCCGTTTACCGTCACGGAAAGGAGCATTTCAAAAAGGGGCAGGTATATGTCGTGGTCTGCAATCACAATTCCCTGATGGACGTACCGGTGACAACACCCTGGACGCCGGGTGTCAATAAAACACTCGCCAAATACGAAATGGGCCGTATCCCCTTGTTCGGCATGATGTACAAGATCGGCGGGATCATGGTGAACCGCAAGGATGAGGCCAGCCGCCGCGAAAGCTTCGAGCATATGCATCGCGCGCTGGAAATGGGCATGCACATGATCTTGTTTCCCGAAGGCACACGCAACCGCACCGGCTACCCGCTGAAGAGCTTTTACGACGGTGCTTTTCTGCTGGCGATCGATGCCCAAGTGCCGGTGATCCCGGCCCTGCTGTTCAATACCCGCAAAATACTGGTGCCGGGAAAATTCTTTTTCGCCCTGCCGCACCGGATCGATTATCATTTCCTGCCGCCGGTGGAAACAAAAGGGTTAAACCGGGACGATGTGCGGATGCTGAAAGAAAAAGTGTTTATGATGATGTGGGAATACTATCAGCAACATGGCGGAAAATGATCAGACGGAGGTGATCCACCAGGTATTCCCGAAGGGGTCCCTGATTCCCGCAGCTCTGCCGTAATCCTTGCTGGCCGGCTCCTGACGCGATGTGGAGCCTGCTTCCATCGCCTTCGCGTACGTGGTGTCCGCATCTGTCACATACACAAAAACGGAACTGGTCTCCGGCTCCCAGGCTTCATTGCTTTCTCCGAACATGATGATGCTGCCGTTGATATCGGCTTCGCCATGCATAAGACGCCCCGCCGCATCCCGGTAAGTGGCCTTCTCTTCCGCTTCAAATACCGTTTTCAGGAACACCAGGAACTGATCGCCGTCAGATACCAGGAAGTAAGGAATAACGGCCGGATAACCAGCGGGTATGTTTGCTTTTGACATAAGAAATGTGCTTTTGTTGATGACAAAATTAGGTGGACGTACGATCATCAAATTGGAAAAAAACGACAATCTTACCCCTCCCGGTATTCTATCCCTTCAGGGCGGCCGGAAAAATACTGGCGGGGATGATAACCGGAGAATTCCCGGAATTCGTGGATGAAATGCGACTGGTCATAATACCCGCATGCATAAGCGATATCCGTCATGCTGCGCGGGGTATTGCCGTATTCCGCCAGCGCCCCCTGAAAGCGGATGATACGGCTGTACATTTTTGGCGAAAAACCGCCGAACTCCTTGAACTTCCTTTCAAATTGCCGGGTGGAAAGGCATATCTGCGATGCCAGTGCGGTAACATTCACCTGTCCTTTTGCTGCAATGATATGCCGTATCGCAACATGCGCAGCTGTTTCATCCTGTCGCCGTTTATGCAGCCGTTCCAGGAGGAACCTGCTCAGGATCTGTACTCTCTGAGGATGACTGGCTGCCGTCATCACCTGCTCCTGGAGGAACCTGCCTTCCGTGCTCAGTACCGCCGCCAATTCCGGCACATGGTTGCTGAATGCCGCGGAAGAAAGCCCGAAAAGCTGCGGTAAAGCGGATGGGTAAAGATAGGCGCCGAATATCCCGAAGCTGCCGTGTGTCAGGAATCTGCGGTGCCGGCTGCTCTGCGCATGCAGCACGGCCGGATGATAAGGATGATCGTCAGTATTCAGCCCGGAGAACAGCCCCTTGTAATGGAAGACCATTTCCGCACAGCCGTCTGCCATGGACCGGTACACGTACGGCTCTCCCTGCGGCACATCGTGCTCGAAAACCCAGAACATGCGCACATGTCGGGCCAATTGCGGCGGCGGGGGAAAGGTCCTGTACATATCCGGATACCAAGTTAAGAATAT
The DNA here is from genome assembly GCF_008086345.1 of Chitinophaga sp. XS-30. Lineage (NCBI taxonomy): Bacteria > Pseudomonadati > Bacteroidota > Chitinophagia > Chitinophagales > Chitinophagaceae > Chitinophaga > Chitinophaga sp. XS-30. Next base: position 3,216,859 of record NZ_CP043006.1, read on the forward strand.
CATACGGCCCATTTCCAAAAGTTTTATATATTGTCGGTTCATCAGCATAAAATTGATCATCAACCGCAAGTGAACAATCTTCCGCAATTTAAAGATGAAAACGAGCTGTGGGCGGCCGTTCGTGAAGGCCAGGCCGGGGCGTTCAAAGTGTTGTATGAAGACTATGCAGATGTGCTGTTCCGCTACGGCATGCGCTATTTCAGTGAAGCGGAAACCGTAAAGGATTGTATGCACGACCTGTTCGTGGACCTCCATCATTATCACCGCAATCTTTCCCCCGCCGTCAATATCCGTTTTTACCTGCTGGGCGCTTTCCGCCGCAAACTCCATGAAACACGCAAAAAGACGGTGCCTTTGTATCCCGATGATGGCGCGGATACCACCTTTATGATAGAATATGACAAGGAGCATCATATTATTGCCGATGAACAGCAAAAAGAAATGCTTGGCCGCCTTTCCGCCGCATTGCAGCTATTGCCGGCGCGCCAGAAAGAGGTATTGTACCTGCGCTATAATTGTGAACTGAGTTATGAAGATGTGGCCGAGGTGATGAAGATCAGCATCCCTACCTGCCGTACCCTGGCCTACAGGGCCTTTCAGCAACTGCGGGAACAATTGAAACATACCCCTGTTTATTATCTCCTCATCTGCCTGTTCAACTCTTTTTAAAAAAAGTTTGATCCGGCAGTCTATATCCCCACGATTTCTCACTCTATATAATAAATGAAGCATGAGCCAGCATAACGAACAGCCTTCCGGTGAAAGGGACCCATTGGAGCCCGAAGTAAAGCAGATCGTCCGTGCAGCAGGGAATGAAAGCCTCGCACCGGATGAGAAAGCGGAGCTTTGGGAGCGCATTGAGACCAGTGTTTCAGAGCGGCAACCGGTGTACCGCCGTCTCTGGTGGAAAGTGGCTGCCGCGGTGATCGTTCTGGTAGCGGCAGGATGGTGGATGCTCCGGCAGAAGCCCGTAGCGGAAAAAGGCGTGCTGGCCTTTGCACAACAACAGCAGCCTGTTGCGGATACTTCCGGCGAAACCCGCCTGGTATTGGGCAATAACAGGCAGGTAACGCTTAGCGGGGCAAGTGCGTCGCTCACCTATAGCCAGAACGGCACACACGTTATGGTGAATGATAATGAGCAGTATCAGCAGGAGGGTGGAGAGGAAATTCAGTATAACACCCTGATCGTGCCATATGGCCGCCGGGCAAAGATCACCATGGAGGATGGTACGGAAGTCTGGCTGAACGCAGGCTCGCGGATGGTATATCCGGTAGTGTTCGATGGCAAAAGCAGGGAAGTGTTCCTGGAAGGAGAGGCATATTTCGAAGTGGTGGGCAGGGAAGGGCATCCCTTCTTTGTGTACACCAGCCAGCTGAAGACCGCGGTACTTGGCACCGCATTCAATATCAGCGCGTATGCGGATGATGCGGAGCAAACGGTGGTGCTGATACAGGGAAGCGTAAAGGTACATGCCAATGTAGGCGCCGCGCAGCAGTTGCTGACACCGGGTTACAAAGCGGGTTACTCCGTGATCGACCACAATATCAGCAAGGAACAGGTCAATACCATGATCTATACCGCCTGGAAGGAGGGGCGGTTGATGTTCGAACACGCACCATTGCAACATATTCTGAAAAAACTGAGCAGGTATTTTAATATCCGGATAACCACGGAATCAAACGGACAGTCAACTTTCTCCGGTGACCTGGACCTGGCGGACGATATCGGCCATGTGCTGGATGCGGTCAGCGTAAGTACCGGAATGAAGTATGAACACACAACGGAGGGAATTATACTGAAAAAGAAGTAGCAGTAACTAGCAACCAATAATCGCTTTATAAAAAAACCGGAAGATGCTGCAAACATCTCCCGGCTACTGGTCCCGATGGCCATCGGGACAGGCTTAACTATTACCTAAATTAAACACCGTAAATGTATGCAAAAAATCCATGTCGGCAAGCGCTTCCCGCGCAGGGAAAGTGCTGTATTAAAAGTGCTACGGATTATGAAGTTGACTACTTTTCTATTGTTCGCAGGCATCTCCTGTGCCTTTTCCTCGGCCTCGTACTCACAGGGGAGGATCAGCGTCCGTCTCACAGACGCCACGCTGCCAGACCTTTTTTCGCAGATCAAACTGCAGAGTGACTGGCGGATCTTTTATAAGGATGAGCTGATCAGCCGGGAACAGAAGGTTACCCTTGATGTGAAGGACAAGGATGTCCGCGAAGTGCTGGACCTGGCGCTGCGGGATACCCGGCTTACCTATCGCATCATCAAAAAGCAGGTGGCCATCATTTCCCGGGACGAGCTGCTGCCTGATGGCAGATTCGTACAGGAAGATACCGGTTTCGTGATCAAAGGCCGCATTTACGACACCCATGAGCCGCCGCAGGGCATCCCCGGTGTAACGGTGCGTATCAAAAACTCCAATAAGGGAGCGATGGCAGATGCGGACGGTTATTTTACGATCCGTGCGAAGAAAAACGACGTGCTGATCTTTTCCCTGATGGGCTATCACCCGGAAGAGTTTACCGTTTCACGGCCATTGAGCAACCTCACGATTTCCCTGAAAGAAAATATTTCCGCGCTGGATGAGGTAGTGGTGGTGGGGCTTTCCGAATTGCAGCGCAAGCATATCGCCAGCTCCGTGGGATCGGTGGACGTGGAATCCAGAATGTCAGGCAAACCGGTAACGCAGATATCCCAGGCTTTGCAGGGCGGCGTAACCGGTCTGCAGGTCCGGCAGGGGTCCGGCCTTCCGGGCGGTGATGCCGCTTCTATCAAAATCCGCGGCCTGAGTACTTTGGGCAACGGCGATCCGCTAGTGCTGGTTGATGGTATTCCGATGGATATGGACTTCATCGATCCGCTGACAGTGGAGAGCATTACTGTGCTGAAAGATGCCGCTGCTGCAGCTGTATATGGTGCCCGTGGCGGTAATGGAGTGATCCTGGTAACCACCAAACGCGGCGTGCCGGGGAGGGTAGCGGTGACCTACGACGGATATTTTGGAGTGCAAGCGCCTTCTCGCATGCCGGACCTAGTGGATGCGCCTACTTATATGAATATGTACAACGAAGCGTTGGTGAACAATGGTCGCCCGGTTTTCTATACCCAGGATGCGATCGACAGCACCCGTATGGGGGTTGATCCCCTAAAGTATCCCAATACCGACTGGCAGGACGTGATCATCAAAAAAAATGCGCCCATCACCAGCCATTCGCTTTCTGTAAGTGGCGGTAACAGCATGGCCCGCTTCGCGCTGACGGCCAATTACCAGTTCCATGACGGTATGATACCGGTGAGCAATTCCCGCAAGTACAACATCCGGGCCAACACTTCCGTCTCCCTCAGTAAAAAATTTCTTGTGAATATGGACATGCTGGCGATCAAACGTAACGTGAGCTATCCCAACCGCCCGAATGGCAGCGGCGGCAACCGCATGCTGGAAGACGTCTATCGTGTTCCGCCGACCGTTCTGCCTAAATACCCTGTAGAGGACGGCTCTCCCGTTATCTACGGGCGTTACGTGGATATTGTGAATCCGCTGGCCTATGCGGAAGTGGGCGGAGCCCGCAGATATGAATCCATGCAAAGCAGTATTAACCTGCAGCCGAAATGGGAAGTGATGCCGGGGCTGAACCTGAAGGGGCAACTCAGTTACCGCCTGAACAGCGATGTAATACGTACCAGTAGGAATAATTATCATTTCTTCGACTACTATACAGGCCAACTGGTGCAAACGTGGGGGCAGCAGCGTACCCGTGATTTCTATCGCACCACATATTATTATGCCAGCGCTTCTGCGGACTATACTTTCGACATTGGCAAACACCACTTTTTTGCTTTGCTTGGGTATTCGCAGGAAGAAACGCAGTCCGGCGACTGGGATATATGGTCCATACTTGGTACCTACAGCAAGGTGAATTATTCTTATGCTGACAAATACCTTGTAGAAGCCGCATTTCGCATGGATGGTAACTCCAAGTTCGGGCCGGGTCACAAGTATGGCTATTTTCCTTCCGTAGCAGTCGGCTGGAACGTACACAAAGAGAATTTCCTGAAAGATTCCCGCGCTGTCAGCAATCTGAAATTACGTGCTTCTTACGGCCAGCTCGGCAACCAGAATATCAACCCGTATCTTTACCAAAACCTGATCAGTACTACGGACGGAGTGGAAGGTACATGGGGTAATCCTGATATCACCTGGGAAACCGTTAACCTGCTGGATATCGGCTTCGACCTGGGATTGTACAACAATCGGATTGAAGTGACATTCGACTACTACGATAAAAGAACTGACGGTATTCTGCTGACACCCCCGGTTTCTTATGTCGGCGGCCTCGGCACGCCTCCTATCAACGCGGGCAAGGTGCGCAACCAAGGCCTGGAGTTGGCGGTAAACTACAATGAGAATTTTGGAAAGGACTGGAGTATTTCCATTCGGCCCGGTATCACTTACAACGAAAACGAAATACTTTCCCTGAAGGGAGGTCCCTATATCACTACCAGTGCTGCACGTATCCATCAGGAGGGTTATACCATCAACAGTATATACGGCTATCAGTCAGACGGCTTGCTGCAGGCAGATGACTTCGAGGCAGATGGCAAAAGCAAAGTGCCTATTTTCCTTGGTCAGCTGCCCGGCGATATTAAATATGTAGATCAGAATGGCGATGGCCTGATCGATGGGAACGACCAGAAACTGATCGGTAACAGGACCCCCAAAGTGGATTACTTCTCGAATTTCCGTGTCGGATACAAAAACTGGGATCTCGAATGGCTCATTCAGGGTGTTTCTGATAACGATGTATTGCTTGCCGGTATGCTGGCCTATCCGCTGGACATGTCGTTCGATGGTGGCGTACCAACAAAATATTACTCCGAAAACTATTGGACGCCTGAGCGCACGGACGCCCGTTTCCCGCGATTGAATACATCGCCCGCCTCCAACAAGCTGACATCGGACTTCTGGTTCCAGAACGGTGCGTACCTGCGTGTGAAATATGTGCAACTGGGATATAACCTGCAAAGCACAGGGTTAAAACGCATGGGCATCCGAAACATACGAATGTATGCCAACGCCCAGAATCCTTTTGTTGCCACGGGAATGAAGCTTACTGATCCTGAAAGCCAGGGCAACCAGTGGACTTATGGCATTATGAAAACCTATATGGTAGGATGTAACGTTCAATTCTAAATCAGCAATCATGAAAAAAATGAAATTTTCTTATATATGGATCGCAACCTGTGTTGGTATTACAGCACTATCGGGATGTGAGAAGTTCCTTACCAACGATCATCCCACACAGATATCCGATGCTGAATGGTGGAATACGGAAGCGAATGCTACCAATGCCTTGGGATCTGTCTACGCTGGCGTGCCTGCGGGATCTACCGGCCGTAATGTGATGCTTATCTCCGGCATGACCGATGAAGGGGTGAGCAGGGGAGAGAACCGAGGTAACTACGATATATTTACGCGCGGGCTGCAGAACGCAACCTGGGACGTAGCAGAGTGGATCTGGCGGGATAACTACCTGGATATCCGCCGGGCCTGCCGTTTCCTGGAGAACGTGGATAAATGTTTCATGGACGAAGCACTAAAAGAACGCATGAAATACGAAGCTCGCGCGCTTCGCGCCTACTATCATATGGAATGCCTCCTTTATTTTGGCGGTATCCCTATCGTTACAAAATCCCTGACACCGAACGAAAACTTTCTCCCAAGGAATACGGAACAGGAAGTGTACGATTTCATTGCTGCCGAATTAAAAGCCTGCGGTGAAAATCTGCCGCCTGAATATAACAATAACGAAGCTTGGCGTATTTCCGGCAACGCTTGTTACGCACTGCTGGCGCGGTTAGCTATGTACTACAAGAAGTATGACGTGGCTAGGGACGCTGCCGCAGACGTTATCACTTCAGGTGTTCACAGCCTATACCGGAGCAGCAATCCTGCCAACAGCTACTCCGAATTGTTCATGTACGCCGGCGAACTGAATAAGGAACGTATCTGGTTCAAACTTAACGGCTGCGGCAATGCCTGGACGACCTTTGCGCCTTATGGTATCGGCGGGGAAACCTATTTGTCGCCAACCCAGAGCGTAGTGGACAACTATGAAACGAAGCAGGGTTACTCGATTCAGGAGCTTGGTCCGGATTCAGTGGAGATCTATCGCAGAGAACCTAACTACAACAACAATCGTGATCCGCGTCTATCCGCTTCTGTCCTTTATCCGGGTCAGTCGTTCGTGCAAAGTTCTTATATCCTGAAGCCATTTGATCCTTCCTTGCAGAACCCTGACAAGATCGGCGTGCAGAAATCTACCGCTACAGGTTACTGGGTGCGCAAATACCTCGATCCAAGAGACCGGCAGTCCGGCCCCCGTAACCTCGATTTTATGTTCATCCGCTACGCGGAAGTGCTGCTGAATTACGTGGAGTCGCTGGTAGAGCTGGACGACTGGCAGAACCCCGATATCGCCACCCATCTCAACGATATCCGCTCCCGTGCGGGTATGCCCGACGTAGACCTCGCCCGGTACAATACCCAGGAGAAGCTGCGCGCTTTCATCCGCAGGGAACGCCAGGCAGAGCTGGCCTTTGAAGGGCAGCGTTACTTCGACATCCGCAGATGGGGTACTGTGAATACCGTTATGAACGGACCTGTGTACGGCGCCACTGACCCCGATACCGGAGAAGCCATCCTTGTGCAGGACCGCGTTTACCGTACCCGCGACTTCTACTGGCCGATCCCTGAAAAAGAGATACTCTCCAACCCGAACATGGAGCAGAACGACGATTACTAGTTTGTTATGATAGCACAGGGGCTGTGCCGGAAGTACATTTACTTTTGGTGCAGCCCCCTTTTAATTTGTCCTGCCGATACAGGCACAGATTCTAATTCGTATTTTGTCAGGAAATCACCTAAATAAAATCATGGGAAAAAAAGAAATCCATTCTTCCAGGAGGTCATTCCTCCGGAACTCGGTTGGAGCGCTGGCTGCGTTTACCATCGTGCCCAGGCATGTATTGGGACGCGGGTACCTCGCCCCGAGTGACCAGTTGACCAAGGCGGTGGTGGGCACCGGCGGTATGGGCCGCGGCCACTTCGGCTATGCCGGCACCAGGGTCGTAGCGATTTGCGATGTGGACAAGAGCCACATCCAGAAAGGACTGGACGCGCTGAAAGACAAGGCTAAAGGCGTCAAAACGTTCACCGATTACCGGGAGCTGATCCAGCTGCCGGAAGTGGACATCGTACACGTTGCCACACCGCCGCACTGGCACGGTATCATTGCAGCGGACGCCGCAAAGGCCGGAAAGGACATCTGGTGCGAAAAGCCGATGACCGCCACCATCGGCGAAGGCAAACGCCTTGTGGAAGCCGTTCAGCAGCATGGCCGCATCTTCAGGCTGAATACCTGGTTCCGTTTCTCGGACCGCTTTTATGGTATGGGCACCACCGTGGAGCCGATCAAAAAACTGGTGAACAGCGGACTGCTCGGATGGCCGCTGAAAGTGACGGTTAGTCGCCATACCGGGTTCGACTGGAAATTCTTCTGGGTAGGCAAAACCAACCTGGCGCCGCAATCCGTGCCCAAAGAGCTGGATTACGACATGTGGCTCGGTCCCGCTCCCTACAAGCCCTACAATCCCCACCGGGTGCACGGCACCTTCCGCGGGTATTGGGATTATGACGGCGGCGGTCTCGGAGATATGGGACAGCATTACCTGGACCCCATCCAGTATTTCCTCGGGAAAGATGACACCAGTCCCGTTTCCGTGGAGATCGACGCTCCCCAGCAACACATCGATGCCGTTGGCACCTGGCGCAAGATCACCTACACGTATGCAGATGGCTGCCAGATCATCCTGGACGGCGCAGGCACCGAAACAAAAGCCGCCTATATCGAAGGGCCCAACGGCAAGCTGTATCCCGGCTTTAAATCGGATATCCCCGATCTGGAGAAAAAGCTGGCCGCATTCCCCGATCCCGCACCACAGGTAACAGATTTCGTGGAAGCCGTAAAGCGCCGGCAGAAATTTGCACTCAACGAAGAGAACGGGCACCGCTCCGCAACCATTGTGAACATGGGTAAAATAGCCCTTCAACTCGGCCGTAACCTGAAGTTCGACCCCGTAAAACAGGAATTTATAGGCGATGAGGGTGCCAATAAAATGATCTTCCAGCCCATGCGCGGGCCCTGGACTATTTAGTTTGTATGATTGATCTTATTAATGAAGCAGGAAGGGACCAGGTTGCGCAAAAGGCCTTCCGGCTTACAAGGAATAAATTTTTTTTAATGAAACAATTACTCCTCATCGTTACATGCGTTATGCTCCAGTTCGCCGCCATGGCGCAACCGAAGCAGGATAACCGTGCAACGCATACCAAGATCGCAGACCTGCTGGCACAGCAGCCTGCCGATAATAAAGCCGCCCTGGAAGCCAATATGGAAGCCATGGCAGCACTCGGGGAAGAAGGCATCACCAGTATGGCCGCCATGCTGAACGCCCCGGGGAAAGGCGATAACACCGCCATTGAATACGCCCTCGCCGGCTACACGTTTTATATTACCCAGGCCGGTCGGGAAAAAGACATGACCATCGCCGCCGGCGCCTACACCAAAGCGCTGCAAAAGGTGAGCGACAAGGAAAACAAGGCATTCATCCTCACCCAGTTGCAACAGGTAGGGAATGACGGCGCGGTACCGGCCATACAGCCGTATCTGCTGGATGAACGCCTTTGCGACCCCGCTGCGCGCGCATTGGCAAAGATCGGTACGCCCGCCGCAAAGCAGGTGCTGCTGGCAGCTTTGCCTGAACAGCGCGGCCGGAACAAACAGGTGCTGGCCCAGGCCATCGGGGACGCGATGGTGACCGATGCGGTTCCAGCACTGACGGCGCTGATCACTTCAGATGACCCCATGCTGGCCAAAACGGCCATGTATTCCCTGTCCCAACTGGCTTCCCCTGCACCCGGCGCTGCCGCTGCAAAAACGGGGTACAGCTACGATGTGACCAATGCCACCTCATCCTATCTCTACGCAGCCCTGCAGATGGCGGAAAAAGGCCAGGCAGCGGAAGCCGCGGCAATTGCGGATAAAGTATTGAAGGAAGCAAAGGAAGTGCATGTGCGCACCGCCGCATTGTATGTGCTGACACGCGCCAAAGGCCAGGCCAGCATGCCGAAGCTGATCGCCGCAGTGAATGACCGGCAGCCGGAATACCGTGATGCCGCCCTGAAGTTCGCAGGCGCATTTCAGAGCGATGCCAACAACGTCCTCTGGCTGAAAGCCCTGGGCAAGGCCAAAGGCGCAAATAAAGCTGCGGTGATCTCCATGCTCGGGGATAACGGGGTAGCCGCCGCATGGCCTGCCATCCTGAAAGCATTGAAAGACAAAGATGCTGCTGTGAAGTTTGCCGCTATCACCGCAGCCGGGCAAACCGGCGGCGCTCAGGCCATTCCGGCCCTGCTGGATGTGCTGAAAAAAGGTAATGCCGCTGAATTGACTGCCGCGCAGGGTGTGCTGAAAACCATCAAAGGCAGCGAAGTGGTGAGCCTCTCCGGAGCGTCCATTGCTGCAATGCCTCCGGCAGCGCAGGTGGCGCTGATAGACGTGCTGGCTTCCCGCAAGGCAGACAGCCGTTTCCAGGACGTATTGCCGCTGACCGGATCGTCCGATGCCAATGTGCGCAACGCCGCTTTTGCCGCCCTGAAAGACATGGTAGGCCCTGAGCAACTGCCCGCCCTGTTCAGCCTGCTTTCCGCCGCGGAACAGCCGGCGGACATCAAGGCCCTGCAGGCCGCGGTCATCAGCGCAGCAACCGGTGCAGCGCCCGTGATCGCTCAAATGGAAAAGGAAACACCCGCAAAACAGGAACGTTACTACCAGGTGCTGGCCGGTATCGGTGGTCCCGCTGCCCTGCAGGTAGTGGCCAATGCCTTCGATAAAGGCTCCGCCGCTCAAAAGCAGGCCGCGGTAGCGGCGCTTACGGCGTGGACAGACCTCCCGGCAGCCAGCGCTTTGCTGAAGATCGCCAGGGAGCATGAAACCTACCGGAATACGGCATTGCAGGGTTTCGTACGCCTGTCGAAAGCCGCCGGTACGCCCGATCAGCGCCTGCTGATGCTGAAAGATGCCATGGCTTTGCAGCCCAATGCAGCCCTGAAGAAAACGATCCTCCAGCATACGGAACAATGCAAAACATTCCCCGCGCTGCTCTTTGCCGGCAATTACCTGGACGACCCCGCCGTACAGCAGGAAGCCGCCCAGGCCGTGATGAACATCGCACTGGCGGATAAATCCCTGAACGGCAAACTGGTGCGCAGCCTGCTGGAAAAGACCGCAAAACTGCTGAAAGGCGGCGATGCCGATTATCAGCGGGAGGCCATCCGCAAATATCTCTCGGAAATGCCCGAAGGAGAAGGTTTTGTGTCCATGTTCAACGGGAAAGACCTCCAGGGCTGGAAAGGCCTCGTGGCCGATCCGGTTAAACGCGCTAAAATGGATGCCGCTACCTTGCAGAAAGAACAAGCCAAAGCAGATGAGAAAATGCGTACCGGCTGGAAAGCAGAGAACGGCGAACTGATCTTTACCGGCAAGGGCGATAACCTCTGCACAGTTAAGAAATACGGCGATTTTGAGATGTTCGTGGACTGGAAGATCACGAAGGATGGGGATGCCGGTATCTACCTCCGCGGTACGCCGCAGGTACAGATATGGGACACTGCCCGTCACGATGTAGGCGCGCAGGTGGGGTCAGGCGGACTTTACAACAACCAGCAGAACCCCTCCAAGCCCCTGACACTGGCCGACAACGCCATCGGGGAATGGAATACCTTCCGCATCATCATGAAAGGGGATCGGGTGACCGTGTACCTGAATGGTGTGCTGGTGGTAGACAATGTGATGCTGGAGAACTATTGGGACCGCTCCCTGCCCATCTTTGCGGAAGAGCAGCTGGAACTGCAGGCCCACGGCACCCACGTTGCCTACCGCAACCTGTACATCCGTGAATTTGAGAAGGTTGAACCCTTCACGCTCAGCGAAGCGGAAAAGAAAGAGGGCTACAAGATACTTTTCGACGGCACCAATATGCATCATTGGACCGGTAATACCACCAGCTATGTGATCGATAACGGCAATATCCTCTGCGCTCCCGCGAAAGGCGGCGGCGGGAACCTCTATACCAAAGAGGAGTTCAGCGATTTTGTTTTCCGTTTCGAGTTCCAGCTGACGCCCGGCGCCAACAACGGTCTCGGTATCCGCGCCCCCCTTACCGGTGATGCGGCCTATCAGGGCATGGAGCTGCAGATACTCGACAATGAAGCGGATATTTACAAAAACCTGCACGTTTACCAGTACCACGGTTCTGTGTACGGCGTGATCGCCGCGAAACGCGGTTTCCTGAAACCGGTGGGAGAGTGGAACTATGAGCAGGTGACCGTGAAAGGCACCCGCATAACGGTGGAGCTCAACGGTACGGTGATCCTGGACGGCGATATCGCGGAAGCACGGGAGAAAGGAACGCTGGACCATAAGGACCATCCCGGCCTGAAAAGGGATAAGGGCCATATCGGCTTCCTGGGCCACGGATCGGTTGTCCGGTTCCGGAATATCCGGATCAAAGACCTTTCAAAACGATAAAATTTATTTATAACAGATAAAAAGCAATGGTGTAATGCCATTGCTTTTTATCTTTATATGTTTTGGATGGAATATTAATGGATAAGCAGTATCAAGTCCACGTCATCTCCACGTCATCTCCACGTTATCTCCACCGACTCCCCGGTGACCCTCCACCGTTCCTCCGCTGACCACCCGCTGTTTCCCCCCACTGACCGCGTACATTTTCCACAAAAGGTGTATCTATTTTACACATCCCGTTTTTTCTTTTTCAGGCCTGTTAACCTTTTACGCTTTGGCACGTTATAAGATACAAGGACTATGTAACCACAATTCGATTAACCCAAAATCGGACTTATGAAATCAATCACTATCATCGGCGGTATAACAGGAATTGTACTGGCAGTGGCAGCGTACTTTGCGGAACTTTACAACTGGACGGCCATAGAAACGGCCATGACAGTGGGGTTTGCCGGCTATGTACTGATCATTACAGCCATTGCCTATTTTCTGCTTTCCTGGTTGTACAAAGGGGACAAGAAGTTTGAGGCCTTGTAAGCCGCTGGCCCCGAAAATGAAAAAATCGCTATAACCCCATGCGAAAACGGGCATCATAGCGATCCTTGTAGCTTTTTGCCTTCCGGCTATTTCTTCAGTTTGTCTTTAAACACCTTTTTGAATTTCTCCAGTTTCGGTTTGATAACATAGGTGCAATACGGTTGGGAGCCATTCAGGTTATAGTAATCCTGATGGTAATTCTCCGCTACATAAAACGCCTTATACGGTGATATCTCCGTAACGATCGGATCGTCATACACCTTTTCCTCATTCAGCTTTTTCTTATACAGCTCTGCCAGACGCTGCTGCTCCTCGTCGTGATAAAATATCACCGAACGGTATTGCGGCCCCACGTCATTGCCCTGACGGTTGAGGGTAGTGGGGTCATGCGCCTGCCAGAAGGCTTCCAGCAGCGTCTCAAAAGAGATCTTTGCCGGATCGTAGGTGATCTGTACCACCTCCGCGTGGCCGGACAGGCCGGTGCTGACCTCTTCGTACGTAGGATTGGGCTTGCTGCCCCCGGAATAGCCGGATTCCACCCTGAGCACACCTTCCAGTTGCTGGAACTGTGCTTCCGTGCACCAGAAGCAGCCGGTCCCGAAGGTGGCGACCGCAGTTGTCATATCTTTGTCAATAGTCATATCTTCGGGTACTTTTTCCGTTTTTTTCGATGGCTGCGCGCAGGATGCCAGACTGGTAACCAGCAGGCAGGCGGACAGCAGATGTTTCTTCAGGTGTATCATAAGCTTGATCTGTCTGTCAAATTACGATATCCCTGGTGTATTGGATCAACAAGTTAAGTAACTTTAACATTCTTTTGAGAAAGCGCATGAGATGACGAACCGCATTTGTCACTCATGATTGTCTGTTGATCAATCATTTTTTTACAATTCAGACGGATAGGCCAACTTTGCGGAACGAAAAAGGAGGGCTGCATGGGCCGGCAGCCGGTAACTATTTAAAAATTGACTAGAAGGTGAAGTATTTTCCAGAGTCGGCGCCGGTGCAGTTGGAGTTTGACAAGGTTAAGGGATTATTGCAGGAGCATTGTAAAACGGAACTGGGCAAGCAAATGGCCGTAGAACTGCGACTGCATACCCATATTGATTATGTGAGAACAGCCTTGCAGCAGGCGCATGAATACAAACAGCTGGTGCTGCTGCAACAGCATTTCCCTAATGACTATGTGCTCAATCTGAAGAAAGAGCTGCGCCTGCTGGAAATTCAGGGCTCCGTGCTGGCAGGTGATCAGTTTATGCAGCTCCGCAAGCTGGCGGACAGCATGCACAGCATAGTACGTTTTTTTGATGCCGACAGGAGAGAGACCTATGCAGGATTATATGAGGTCATCTCCAAAACATATTACGAAAAGAAGATCGTTTCACTGATAGATGAAGTGCTGGATGAAACGGGGCAGGTGCGGGACAATGCCACTCCTGAACTGGCGAAGATCAGGATGTCCCTCTTCCGCCGGCGTTCAGACCTGCGGAAGGTATTTGACCGCATTCTCGGCAAATTGCAGAAACAGGGTTACCTGGCAGATATAGAGGAGAGTTTTCTCAACGGGCGCAGGGTAGTGGCTATTTTTGCCGAACAGAAGCGTATGGTGAAGGGGATACTGCATGGCGAGTCGGATACCCGCCGCACAGCGTTCCTCGAACCGGAAGAGACCATTCAGCTGAACAATGAAGTGTTCTCGCTGGAAAGGGAAGAACAAAGGGAAGTGTACAGGATACTGCGTACCCTCACCGCACAGCTGCAGCAATATCAGCCTTTGCTGCAGGGGTATCACGATATCCTGGGCATCTATGATTTCATCCGGGCCAAAGCCCGGCTTGCCCTGGACATCGACGGGAATTATCCCATGCTGATGCCGCATGCGCAGGTGCATCTGGTAGAGGCCTATCACCCCCTGCTGTTGCTGTATAACCGCAAACAGGGGAAGCCTACCATACCTGTTAACATGTCGCTGGACAAGGACCATCATATCCTTGTGATCAGCGGCCCGAATGCGGGGGGCAAAACGGTGACGCTGAAAACGGTGGGCCTGATACAGCTTATGCTGCAGGCCGGCCTGCTGGTGCCGGTGCATCCCACCAGCCAGTTGGGTATTTTCCGGCAGCTGATGATCCACATCGGGGACACGCAGAGCCTGGAATTTGAATTGAGCACCTACAGTTCGCACCTGAAGAATATGAAGCACTTCATGGAGAACGCCAACGGAAAAACGCTGTTCTTCATAGACGAACTGGGCAGCGGCTCCGATCCCAACCTGGGCGGCGCTTTTGCAGAGGTGATCATGGAGGAGCTGGCCAGGAAACATGCCTTCGGCATCGTGACCACCCACTACCTTAACCTGAAGATCATGGCAGGCAAGGTGAAGGGGATACTCAACGCTGCTATGGCCTTTGATGAAGAGCATCTGCAGCCGATGTACAGGCTCATCATCGGAAAACCGGGCAGTTCCTATACGTTTTCCATCGCGCAGCGCATCGGGCTGGACCCGTCGCTGATCAGCCGCGCCAGGAAACTGGTGGATGAAGGGCACTTCCGGCTGGACAAGCTGCTGAACAAAGCGGAGCAGGACCTGCAAAAGGTGGAAAGCAAAGAAAGGGAGCTGCAGAAGTTGCTGAAAGAGAACGAGAAGCTTAAAAAGGAATACGAGATACTGGCAGACAAGGAGCGGGTGCAGCAACAGCATAATATCCTGAAGCTGCAGAACAAGATACGCGAGGAAGAGATCCAGTACCTGAAAGATATGGAGCGCAAGCTGAAACAGATCGTTGTGGAATGGAAACGCACGGACGACAAGCAGAAAGTGATCAGGCAGGCGGAAGCGCTGCTTTTCAGCAAGAAGACGAAGGCCGCCAATGAAAAGATCCAGCGGAAAGTGCAGGACAAGTTCGAGGAATTAAACGGAGATATCAAAACGGGAGACAAGGTGAAGATAAGGACCAATAGCCAGGTGGGGAAGGTGACAGAGCTGCGCAACAAAAACGCCATCGTGCAGGTAGGGAATATTCCCATCACGGTAAAGATAAATGACCTGGTATTGGTCAGGGAAAAACAAAAGGTGGAATAAACACCGAACCATTTAACCTGAAAATTCTCATCTCATGCAACTGACAAAGCATAATCATATACCGCTCATCAGTATCGGGGATTCGGAGAGTATTACCGAAGGGTCCCAGTTCATGATCCAGCTCATGCAGCTGCGTGATGTGGACTGGGAGGGATTTGACATGCCCCACCGCCACGACGGATATAATATTAATGTACTGCTGAAGGGCTCCGTGACCGAATATATCGATTTCGAGAAACATACCGTTCACGCGCCGGCCATCATCATGCTGGAGCCGGACCAGATACATCAGCACGATATGAGTTCCGATGCGGAGGTGCTGGTGCTGTATTTCACGCGTGACTTTCTCATTACCGAAACGCTCGGGGTACTCAGCTGCTGGCAATGCATATTCAAGGATAATATTGTTCATCTCGATGAAAGTCAGCTGCAGGAAGTATTGTCCTTTGCGCGCATCCTGCTGCAGGAATACCGGAATGACAAGCCGCGGAAAGAAGCCGTGATCCGGAATGTGCTGAGTGCTTTTATCATTGCTTGCGGGCGTATTGCCCGGCCGGAGGACGAAGAGGATTTCCACGCGGATATTTCCATCAACGGGCTCGGTATCCAGTTCAAGATACTGGTAGACCAGCATTTCAAGGAAAAAGTACAGGTATCGGACTACGCGGAAATGCTGCACGTCACCCCGGGGCACCTGAATGATACGGTAAAAAACACCATCGGGCGCAGCGCCAAGCAGATCATCGATGCCAAGCGCATTATGGAAGCAAAGCGCCTGCTGTTCTGGCAAAGGCTGTCTGTAAAGCAGATAGCGGGAGAATTGAACTTTGATGACGATGCCTATTTCTCCCGGTTCTTTAAAAAACATACGGGGCTTTCACCGGCCGTTTTTCAGAAGACTATCCGTGAAAAGTACAACTAAACCCCCGATTTGGTATATACATGATATAGTTTAAACTTACTACATTTGCAGAGTCAATTAGCCGCATCAATACTTTAGGATCATGAAAATGTAATCAATCCATAATCAGTGTAAGCTTTTTTTATGACAGCAGTAACAAAAAGCTAACCTCAAACGATTATGGATATACTGCTAGCCCAGGCAGTTGTTTAGTCTTCCTTTTTTCACACCATGTTTTGAATACACAGGCACTTCCATGCCCGTATGTTCCGCTATGTTAATTGCTTTTTTGTACAAAAGAAGCGGTAGGCATACACGGTGCATAAGATCCGGCGAAATGGAAGCAGTCAACGATGAACTTTGAAACACCAGCAAGCTACGGCATGCCAGGCATTGATCCGCCAACACGGATATGTTCAACAGCATGCCGGCTTTAGCCGCTTGAACCGAACTCATGTTAAATTCTATAACCTAATAACACATGGAACTATCACAAAAAAGAATGATCACACACAAGCCACTCAGTTACTTGCCCGGCATCCTGGCGTTGGCTGTATTCCTATATAGCTGCTCGTCCCCCCAGGCAGGTGCGCCCCCGCAAGGCCCTCCGCAGTTGCCGGTGATGGCAGTTGTATCGGCCCCGGCTACTACTTACCTGGAATTTCCCGCTTCGCTGGAAGGAAAGGTGAATGTAGACGTGCGCCCGCAGGTATCCGGCTATCTGGAAAAGATATTTGTAGATGAAGGCGCTTATGTAAAAGCAGGGCAGCCTTTGTTTAAAATAGACCCGAAAGTATATGCGGAACAACTGAACGGCGCCAGCTCCAACCAGCTTGCTGCACAGGCTAACGTTGAAAAGGCGCAGGTTGAAGTGGACCGTCTGTCTCCCCTGGTTGCCAGCAACGTGGTCTCTGACGTGCAGTTGAAAACGGCAAAGGCAAACCTGGAGGTAGCGAAGGCTGCTTTAGCCCAGGCCAGGGCCGCAGTAGGCAGCGCACGGATCAATGTAGGCTATACCCTGGTCACTGCGCCGGTGAGCGGTTACATAGGAAGGATTCCTTATAAAGTAGGCGCCCTTGTAAGCAACATCGACGCCCAGCCCCTCACCGTGCTTTCCGATGTACATGAAATGTACGCTTACTTTTCAATGAGCGAAACGGACTTCATCACATTCAAGAACAACTTTCCAGGCAAGACGCTTGAAGAGAAGCTGAAGAATACACCTCCTGTTGAGTTGATACTGGCAGATAACAGCACGTTCGCCCAGAAAGGAAAAATAGGAATGATAGAGGGGCAATTCGATAAAACAACCGGCGCCATCACTTTCCGGGCCACCTTCCCCAATGCCGGCGGCGTACTGCGTACGGGCAACACTGGCAGGGTAAGGTTCGCACAGGAAGTTCCTGATGCTATTACGATACCGCAGGGCGCCACATTCGAGATTCAGGACAAAGTATTGGTATATACTGTGGCTGATAGCAATAAAGTAGCCAGCAGACCCATCAGCATCGCCGGAAAAACTGCCAATCTTTATTTTGTAAGCGGCGGGCTGAAAGCAGGAGAAAGGATCGTTTTGTCCGGAACAGCCAATTTAATGGATGGGGCTGTCATCATACCGCTGCCGGTATCTGCGGATAGTGTGCTCCAGTCAAGACCGTTGTAAGTAACAAGCGATACTTTAATTGTAAAGTGTCACATGCAAAATCAATTTTGCTTACGATCTAAAAAGTGAATTTATCATGTTAAGAAGATTTATATTAAGGCCGGTCCTTTCTACGGTAGTGTCCATAATTCTACTATTATTGGGCATCATATCATATTTTGCCCTGCCTGTTACGTTGTTTCCCGACATCGCGCCGCCCAGTGTGACGGTGACGGCTGTCTACCCCGGGGCCAACGCCGAAGTAGTGGCCCGTTCCGTGGCTAACCCGATAGAGGAAGCGGTGAACGGTGTGGAGAACATGACCTACATGACCTCCAACTCCAATAACGATGGCAGTATGGTTTTGACGGTCTTTTTCAAACAGGGGACCGATCCGGATATCGCTGCCGTGAACGTGCAGAACAGGGTATCCAAAGCCACCAGCCAGTTGCCCGCAGAAGTGGTAACGGCGGGTATCAGCACGCAGAAAGTGCAGAACGGTTTCATCATGTTTATGGGATTGTATAGCGAAAACCCTGAAGAATACGATGAAAAGTTTCTGCAAAACTATATCAAGATCAACCTGATTCCGCAGATCCAACGTGTACCCGGCGTAGCCCAGGCGCAGATTTTTGGCGCCAAAGACTATTCCATGCGTGTCTGGTTAAAGCCTGATCGCCTTGCAGCGAATAACCTTTCTCCGCAGGATGTATTGAACGCGATCAGGGATCAGAACATAGAATCCGCCCCGGGCCGTTTGGGCGAAAGCAGTACGGAGACCTTTGAGTTTATATTAAAATACAAAGGTAAGCTGAGCCTGAATGAAGACTATGAGAATATTGTGATAAGGGCCAACAGCGATGGCGCCATGCTTCGCTTGAAAGACGTGGCCCGTATAGAATTCGGGTCGCTCAACTACGGAGCCAACAACCTGCTGGATGGCAAGCCGGCCGCAGGCTTTGCCATCATTCAGACGGCCGGCTCCAACGCTAATGAGATCCTTGATAACATCGAGCATCTGCTGGTGGATTTTACCGCCTCTCTCCCTACCGGTGTGAAGACGGAGGTGATGTACAATGCCAAGGACTTCCTGGACGCCTCCATACACCAGGTCCGTGAAACGCTCGTGATCGCATTTTTGCTGGTGTTCCTTGTGGTGTACATATTCCTGCAGGATTTCCGTTCTACGTTGATCCCTGCTATCGCGGTGCCGGTGGCCATTTTAGGCACATTCTTCTTCCTGCAGCTGTTTGGTTTCAGCATCAACCTGCTAACCCTGTTCGCCCTGGTGCTGGCAATCGGTATTGTGGTGGATGATGCGATAGTGGTGGTGGAAGCGGTGCACGCCAAAATGGAACAAACGCGATGGCCGGCAAGAAAAGCTACCCTGAAGTCGATGGATGAAATATCAGGAGCTGTTATTTCTATTACCCTGGTGATGATGGCGGTATTTATACCCGTTGGTTTTATGGAGGGCCCCGCAGGTGTGTTCTACAGACAGTTTGCATTTACGCTGGCCATTGCTATCATGATCTCGGCGATCAATGCATTGACCCTGAGCCCCGCGCTGTGTGCCTTGTTCCTGAAACAGGAAGAGGGGGAACATGGTGTGAAGACGGGATTCGGAAGCCGCTTCTTTAATGCCTTTAACGCCGGTTTCCGCTCTATGACGAACCGGTATATCAAGAGCCTTAATTTCCTGATCCGCCGTAAGGCGATTGCCATAGGTCTCCTGGTAGTAGTAACGATCGGTGCTTTTTTACTGGCCAGAACAACGCCTACCGGGTTTATTCCCACGGAAGACCAGGGCTTCGTATTGTATGCCCTGAACACCCCCCCGGGCAGCTCAATGGACAGAACGCATCAGTCTACCAAAAAAATAGACGAGACGCTTCGCCAATTCCCTTCGGTGAAACATACCTGGACGGTGGACGGTTTTAACTTCATCAGCAATGCCGCCGCATCTCCTTATGCCGCAGGGTTCATACGCCTGAAAGACAAAGGCGAAAGAGGTGAGGTGGAGAACATTGACCAGATCACCGGAATGATGTACGGGCCCGCGAGCGAGATGAAAGATGCCAGCGCCTTCTTCTTTAACTTCCCAACGGTGCAGGGCTTTGGTAACGTGAGCGGTTTTGAGTTCATGTTGCAGGATAAGCTGGGGCGTCCGCTGGACCAGCTGGGTAATAATGCCTGGGCTTTTATCGGCGCTTTAATGCAAAGAAAAGAGATTGGTGCGGCCTTCACCACCTTCTCCGCCAACAACCCGCAATACCAGGTGCAAGTAGATAATCTCAAGGCCAAACAATTAGGCGTATCCGTTAGCGACCTGATGCAGACTTTGCAGATATATTACGGCAGCAGTTATGTTTCGGATTTCAACCGTTTTGGAAAGTACTATCGTGTTGTAGCGCAGGCTGATGTACCCTATCGTACGGATATTCACTCGCTCGATGGTATTTATGTGAAGAATAGCCAAGGTGAGATGGTGCCGGCAAAATCAATGGTGACGCTCAAGCGTGTGTACGGCCCGGAAACGGTGACCCGCAACAACATGTTCAATGCCGTTACCATCAATGGTACTCCCAAACCGGGTTATAGTACGGGCGATGCCATCAAAGCCATTGAGGAGACCGCGAAAGAGGCGTTGCCGCATGGATACGGGTATGAATGGACCGGAGCGACCCGAGAAGAGATCAACGCCGGCGGCCAGCAGATCTACATCTTCCTGCTCAGTATCTTGTTCGTGTACTTCCTGCTGGCAGCGCAATACGAAAGCTATGTATTGCCGCTTGCTGTTATCCTGACCATCCCTACAGGTATCCTGGGTGTATTTGCCTTCATCGGTTTTGCCGGTCTGGACAATAATATCTATGTACAGATTGGTATGATCATGTTGATCGGCTTGCTTGCGAAGAACGCCATCCTGATAGTGGAATTTGCCGTGCAGCGGCGACGCAACGGTATGGGCCTGCTTGAATCGGCTCTGGCCGGGGCAAGAGCCAGGCTGCGCCCCATCCTGATGACTTCATTCGCCTTTATCGTAGGGCTGATACCCCTGGTATTTGTGCAGAAAGGGTCCGCGGTGGGTAACCATTCAATTGGTTATAGCGCTATCGGCGGCATGTTAACCGGTGTGATACTAGGCATATTTATTATTCCTGTGCTGTATGTTATATTCCAGTTCTTGCAGGAAAAAATAACCGGACGTCCCGGTTTAAGGGTTTATGAAGAAGAGATGGAAGGGGAAACGGAAAAAGAGTTGGAAGAAGCAACTGTATAAAGTAAATCAAGGATCATGACGCAATATTCAAAATATTTAATAGTTATACTGGCAGCCGCTTCCTTTGCCGCATGCAAGGTGGGTAAGGACTTTCAGCGGCCGGAAGTAGCGCTGCCATCACAATTCGGTAATACGGCCGCAACAGACAGCACCGTGGCCAAAGCCTCCTGGAAACAGTTTTTTCCTGATCCGGCTTTGCAACAGCTGATCTCCGAAGCGCTGGCCGGCAACTTTGACCTGCAAATAGCGCTGAAACGCATAGAAACGGCTTCCGCCTATGTAAAACAGGCGAAAGCAGCCCTGCTGCCCTCCGTGACAGCCAATGCCACAGCCAATACCAATATCCCCTCCAAGAACAGTCTGAACGGCCTGAGCCTGAATGAGTTCCTGGGTACCAGTCATATCGAGGACTACACGCTTGGTGTGGGCCTCTCCTGGGAGATCGATATATGGGGAAAGATACGGCGCCAGAAAGAAGCAGCACTGGCCGCTTACCTGCAAACCTTTGAAGCTGCCAAGGCGGTGCAGACCGGGATCGTGGCCAATGTAGCGAACAGCTATTTCAATCTGCTGATGCTGGATGCCCAGCTGCAGATAGCCCGGCGCAATGCCTCCCTCAGCGATACCATCGTACAGATGATCCGCATGCAGAAAGCTGCCGGGGAAGTAACCGAGCTGGCTGTACAGCAGGCCGTGGCGCAACGTCAGACCGCAGAGCTGCTGATTCCGCAGCTGGAGCAGGCGGCCGCTATCCAGGAGAATGCCATCCGCATTCTCACCGGCCAGCTGCCGGGGACGGTTACACGGAACACTACGCTGGACCGCTTTCCGTTGTGGGACAGTCTCCATACCGGCGTACCTGCGGAAGTGATCGGTAACCGCCCGGATGTGAAAGCCTCCGAGCTGAGCCTGAAAGCCGCCAATGCCAATGTGGGCGTGGCTCAGGGTAGCATGTACCCGGCGTTGAGCCTCACGGCAAACGGAGGACTGAACGCTTACGAGATAGGGAAGTGGTTCTCCATGCCCAACTCTCTGTTCGGTACCGTGGCCGGGAACATCGCCCAGCCCGTATTTCAGCAGCGCCGGCTCAGAACGCAGCTGGAAGTATCGAAAGTGGAACGGGAGCAGGCCGTGATTTCCTTCCGCCAGGCAGTCACCACCGCCGTACGCGAAGTCTCCGATGCGCTCATTCAGCTGGAAAAGCTGCAGGAACAGCAGGAGATCGCCGCATCAAGATTGCAAACCACACAACAGGCCGTGGGTAATGCCCGTCTGCTGTTCCGCAGCGGCCTGGCCAATTACCTGGAAGTCATCTCCGCGCAGAGCAACAGCCTGCAGGCTGAACTGACCCAGGTAGATATCCGCCGCCAGCGGCTGACAGCCATGGTGGACCTTTACCGTTCACTCGGCGGCGGTTATCAATAAAGAAAAGGGAATTGATGACAGGTGATAGTTGTATGTTTTTAGGAAACAACAGACAGGTTTACTGAAGAATGCAGGCAGCAACTGTCATCTGTCAACATTGACCTTTCTTCATGAACATCAGGTTTGAACCGGTAAACTTAGCCAGCAAGGCGGTTTACCGGTTTTTTTATGCCCCGGTGAGAGAGGGGGAATACGGGTCGTTCAGGAGGCAGGGTACTTTGCCCGCCGGCCTTTATTGAGGCAGTGCAGGTATGCTTTGAGCGTGTAGCCTTGACTGAAATGCTTTACCGGTAAGGATTACAGGATTTTTCAAAAACGGAAGCAAAAAATATTTTTTTTAATTCGACCGGATTTATACTTTTGCGGCGGAGGAATGGCAGAGCGGTCGATTGCGGCAGTCTTGAAAACTGTTGACTGTAACAGGTCCGGGGGTTCGAATCCCTCTTCCTCCGCAAGACGAAATTAAAGAGGTCGTCTCCTATGTTTGTGAGAAACATGGAGACGGCCTCTTTGTACGTTTTTATGAGCAGCAACTTATTGATAGTCAATATTAAATAGTGCGTTCAAGCTCGTGAGGGCATGATTGAACACATCCATCTTTTTCAACGCCAGCATTAAGCTGGATATTCATTGTGGCGCTACAAAGACGCTTAACTCAACGTAAAGGAATGTTTGTTAACACCGTGTAAGGACTGAACTTAATTTATCGCTGCGCCCAATGAGAAATACCCTGTCGTTGGACCTGCCGTTGTCTGAATGTTGTAGGATGTTTTGCGAGTATTAGTTCAAGTTGCCTGAACTTTTTCTGAATCATACCAATCAACAGTCTTGTAGAGTGTCTCCTCGAATTTAAAGATGTCGTCGACAGTTGAAATCTCAGTCTTTGTTTCTTTTTTCTGCTCATCAAAAGTGCCGATATATCTCCTCGAACCGTTCAAATACAATCTACATACGGTTTTTCGATTATTATCATCCAGCAGTATTGCGAAATAGGATTGGGCATCCCGGTATGCTATTCTGGTGGGCTTTATCTTTTGACGGAGAATTGTCTTTACAATCATATAACCTTCCTTCTCCTCTTCGGTCGTTTCAATAAATGAACCCTTTTCTTCGGCATTTGTTGTTGCCGGCTTCTTTTCAGAAACAGGTTGCTCCGCATCATTTTCCTTTTCCAACGCAGATTTGAGCCTTTCAGTTATCAGATCATTTATGTACTGTTGTATTGACTTCTTAGTAAGCGTAGCGAACTGATCAACAACTTTTGAAGTCAACATTCCCTTATATATCTGTTTGGCAAAGAGTTTAACAAATCCTTCAGAGGGATTTTGAAACTCGATATTTATCAGCGTTTTGAGCTCATTCATATATTTTAGCTCGCTCGCAGTGGTTTGAATGTTTTCTATATTGAAATACGACTTGTGAAATTTCTTTAATTCTTCGATCTGGTTGTCTTTTATATCCGTGACATTGAATTCAAAGAATGGCTTTTCATCCATTTTATTCGGCTCAACAAGATCTGAATAAAACCGGTAAATTATTCCATTGGACAATAGGCCGAACTTGGCGGCTATAGTATGGAAGTACCGGAAAAGCTGGGAATTGTGCGGATCAAGGCTTTCTCCCCAATGCTTACATTCAATTAGTATAGAGGGCTGGCCTTCTTTCATAATGGCATAGTCGACTTTTTCGCCCTTCTTGATCCCGATATCCGCAATAAATTCCGGCATTACTTCAAACGGGTCAAATACATCGTAGCCCAGGACTTTAATGAAAGGCATGATAAAGGCATTTTTAGTTGCTTCTTCCGTTTGAATCTGGGTTTTAAGTTTTTCGACCTTGTCGCCGAAGCGTTTAATTTCATCTTTGAAATCCATGGGAAATTTTTTCGGTTTTGATTTTGTCAGAAATTTTGTTAAGGGAGATATATTACTCTACAGACTTTTCTATTTTTCTACACAAACCCTTTTTCAAGGGCATCAAGTCGTCGAATCTGCAGGTTCCTATGGTGCAATACGGTCTTTTCGTAATCATTAGACCGGTCTCCCATCTTACTGAATAATACCAACATTTCTATAAACAGGAAAAACAGTATCCAAAGAAGCCAGAAGCCCAATGCAACATAAGATGCCGATAGCATTCGCGCCATGATCGTTAATTCATCCAGAAATCCCGTATTCGCTTTCATTTCTTCTTCAAGTGCAGGTTTCATGTGAAGTAACTCACCTTCCTTTTTGGTTTTTTGTTGCCGTAGGGTGCCGATGGTAGAATCGAGGGATTGCTCGATTTTAATTTTAGGATTTGGCACTTCATTCCTTACAACAATAACATTAGTGCGCTTCTCAGGAATAGTCGTGTCCCGGCCTGAAGGAGTTTTGCCTTGAACCTGCACCCAGGTAGATTCTGTTTGTGTGGATACGACTATCAAAGTCGGATGTTTAGCGATGTCCTCTCTAATATTTCTTTGCTCCTCTTCCTTTTTATCAATCGTCGTGTCCAGCGCAGCAATCTGCTTTCTGAGTTCTTCCGTTTTTGAGGGTAATATCTTATCCACTCTTTCTGAGACATAGGAAATCTTTTCGATCTCGATATCTTTCTCAAACAATATCTGATCGATAATCACTGCCCCCAGAATAGACATCATGAAAGCCAAACAGCTTCTGAAAATAAGCAACCACCGGTTCGGATTGATAGATAAGATGATCTGCTTTTCAACCTGTACAATGATCACGGTTGAAAGTACACCTGCCAGTATGCAACCCGGCAGACTGAGTGACAGGTAACGATGCGCGAAAGTAAAACCAATAAAAAACCACAGAATGCAAACGATCAGCATGGCTGCGGTGTATTTCTTCACGGATTTAGAGGCCGCTTCGCTGCAATTTCGCAGGATGTTGTAGTTGTATCCGGTCATGAAGCAGCCGAAACGGATCCATAGATGTTTCATAACGCTCGATTTAAAAGTTCTTATTCAAAATGATGTGACTGGAAATTGCGGCAAGACCATTCCTGAATCCACGGGTATAGCTAATGATGATACCATGCCCGACGCCCTCATTAAGTTTGGACTGCTCTTCGATTTCTTTGACCTGCTTGATATGATTCTCGGCAATTTCCTTCTTGACTGTGAGCTCCTCCACAGTATCTACCATTCCACTCCTGCTTCTGCTGGTGATATGGAAATTGATTTGCTTGATAAAGTCTTCGTAGAATGTTTTTACCTTTCGGATAGATCTCTCCAGATCATTTTTTAAAGCAATCACATTTTGTTCCAGATGGGTTGTATCCGGATTTATCAATGCATCATTGTATCCTTTGGATTCATAATTTTTATCGAGAAAGTCATATAATAGATGAATTCCCCCAATGCTCGCCGTAACTGCCTTTTCTTCAGTCTGTTCTTTTTCCGGTTTTTCCTTTTCTATAAAGGTTTCTTCAGGAATATCGGGTATGGCGTTTTCAATAGCCATAGCGTGGTTATGCCCATTTTGGCGTTGCCGGTTGAAAATATCGAATAAGCCCATACATATTTTATTAAATGGTTATTGTTGGCACTTTGTATTTATTATGTCCCTTGCTATGACAGCATTCGCAAAGGGTAATGAGCAGATGGTTCGGGTACTCCCAGGGAAGACGGAATTTTTGTTGACTTGCAATGAAGTGATATTGCCGGTGATGTACCTGAAGATCCTTATTGCTGCTGCAATGCACACAGCGATTCATATCGCGGGTAAGTACTTCCTTTCGCTTGGCCTTCCAATTTGGGTGAAATAACAGTCCGCCATAACTGCCATGAGATTTAACATTCAGGGAACCATTTTCGTTTGGTTTTCCTGGAGGAGAATTTTTGGTGATCCCACCCTGAATATATCTGCGGTAAGATTCTTGCCCTTTAAACTGTAAATATTTATACGGTGAGTCGCTTGGAGTTGTCATAATCACACAGGTAAGCGTTTATGGAAATGTGGTCCTTTGTGGTAGCCAATTCATTGCTCCCATTTACAAAGGGTCCTGTTTTTCATGGCTTTCTCAATCGGCATGCTGACGATTCGGTGATTGCAATTGCTTAGTCCCGGGCAATCAGATTTGTAGTGGTATTTTGCAGCATGCTTGCTGTCGCAAACATACACTGTTGGCTGATTGCAGCTTAGATAGCTTGTAAGCAGACAGGCATATATGCATAGTTTCATGGCCTGATCGATTCAAAAGATGAATGGTACAGCGGGATAAGTGTAATTGTATTAAGTTGTATGGCAGGGCATGCAACAATGAAGACAGCCATTCGCCTTGCTATGACGCATTTTGGCTACACGAACGGCTTCGTGGCAAGATTCAAATTCTCCCAGAAAAGTCCGGTTGTACATCATCGAAAAGTATCTGCAGGTGGTGACGTGAACTTCATGATCGCCATTGGGCTGGGGATTGTTATTTACGTAATACTTCTGTTTCATAGTGCGTTTTTTGATTTATGAACCAAAAGTATATGTCAAAAAGATCCTTTTCTTATGGGAAACCGTAATTGGTTGTTGGTATTGAGATATTTTTTTGAATATTTATATAACACCTAAATCCTTGCAATAGGCCACCAGTTGTTCATTCTTGGAAAAGCCAAGGGCTTGCTTCATTTGATTGAGCGTTTTTTCTATGCTGCTCAAGCCAGACGGCTTTATCTGGTGATGTTGAAGGTACGCAGGTATATCTTTCTGCAACATTCCCTGTGCAAGCAGCGTAATGATCGTGATATCGAAATCCGAAAATACGTAGGCGTTCTTTTTGTCAATTAACTGCTTGATATGACGGGGGAAATAGCGACGGTGCTGCGCTATTTCGCAGATAGCCTGTTTAAGCTCTCTGGCGTCGTTCCTGGCTTTACGTACAAAGCCGTCGATATCAAGCTCGCGGTAGAGCTGGTCAATGGCAGCCGGTTTGTTTTCCGCCGAAAAGACCAGGATTTTCAGGTCGGGCTGTATTGCCCTGGCGGCAGTAATCAATTCCATTCCTCCGGGTAGTTCCTGTTTGCAACCGTCTGGTTCGAAATAAAGATCGGTGATAAGAAGGTCGAAAGAGCGATCAGCCTGAGCAGCTTTCGCTATCCTGTTCAAAGCATCATCGCAATAATAGACATGCTCCGTATTGACGATGGCCAGTTCTTCCAGTGTTTTTTGAACGGAGATATTGGCGCTTTCGTGATCTTCGGCTATTAATACCTTTGTAATCATGATGATGGAGGTGTTGGAAAGGAGATGTGAATTTTTAATCCTTTAGCAGGATGCTCAAATGTAAATTGGCCGCCAATTTTTTTAATACGGTTTTCCGTATTCCGTAGTCCGTTCCCATACTTAAATTGCGGTGGAAGTCCAATGCCATCATCTGTGTAGTGAATGTGAACCAGGCCGTTTTGGCGTTCAAACTTTATCAATACGGAATGAGCCTGGCTATGCTTTTTCATGTTAATCAGCAATTCCTGCAGGATGTGTTCAACCTCGATCTGGACCGGCGCATTGGTATGGGCCCACAGCATGGGGTTGTTTCCTATGATCAGGACCCTGAGGTTGTCGGAAGCAAAGGAAGTCAGCAAATCTGTTATTCTATCATGAAAAGGGAGGTTTGAGATCGTGGGTTGTTCGTAGGAGATATCGCGGGAACGCTCATACAGGCTCTCGATCCTGTCGACCAATTGATCTTTGTTGATAGACTCCGTATATTGGACGTCTGTCATAATGCGGTATAGGCCATTAGCCACCACGTCATGAACTTTTTGTGAAGTTTTAAGTAGATGTTCCTGGATGGCTTGCCGGGAAGCGGCTTCCAGTTGTCGCCGACGCCTTCGGTACCTAAGGAGAATGACAATGCCAACGGAAATGAAAAACAGGATGGTCAACACCAATATAAACCACTGCACAATCAGTTGGATTTCTTTTTGTGCATTATCCTTTTGGAGCTGAAGATTGTCTGCTTTGTTCTTCTCCGCTTCATACCGGATTAGAGCGAATTGGTTCTTGGCTGCGTTCTTAGCCGTTTGGATACTATCCGTCAGGTATTGGTAACGAATGAAATAAGGTCTCAGCAGTTTGGCGGGACTGAGCGTAATAAGTTTTTGAAGGGCCTCAGCTTCGTTATCCGGACTATTGATTTGCCTGGCGATTTCGTACCTTTTTTCGGCATAATAAAGCGCGGAATCGGGCATGGAGGTTGAATAATAATCTGACAAATGTGCGTAGCTGGCATTGAGCCCTCTGCTGTCATTCGAATCCGTCCGGATTTGCAATGCATATTGAAGCTCAGGCGCAGCAGGATAAGTGGAATCTTTAAGCCACTTGGTTTTGGCATAGTTGGAAAGCGCCCGGGCATATTCTTTTTTCTTTTCTGTACTTTTAGCCAGGAGAGATTTGAATATATCGATGGCCTGGTCATACTCTCCTTTCTTCTGGTAAGTCAGGGCTATACTATTTAAGGCAATAGCCCGTGCGTTTGGATGTTTTATATATTGGAGCGCTTTATAATAGTAGCCGATGGCTGCTTCATAGTTTTTGAGATTAAGACAGATATTGCCAAGTTCGTGATAGTCTGAGCTCAGGCACTCCTGATCTTCTTTTCGATGTTCATCAAGGTAAGTAAGGGATTTTAACAGGCTTTCCTGACCTCCATAGTAGTCTCCCTCATATGCCTGGATGATGCCCATATAGGTATAGGCCATTGCAACCTCCAGACTGTCTGTAGCGCTCGTTGCGACAAGATTGAAATAATAAAAGGCAGAATCGTTGTTGATGTTGAAAAGCGATTCTCCTTTTTCTAAAGTGGGTGCAGAAATCGGGAGTGGGGTATATCGCTTTGATTTACAGGCAAAAAGACTGATAAGCAATATTGGCAGGATAATGTTTAGGGCTCGCACTGATGGACTATTTACCTTAAAAGTATAGAATTCCTAAATTCTGAGGAATTATTATTGATTGGGGATTAAGAAAAGTGAGGCAAGAGCTGTCTTGCCTCACTGGAAGTATGCATCAGGGGTTCCTTGGAGGAATTGTTCCGGTTTCGCCTTCGGTATCGTCAAAAGTAGTGACCTGATCGCCATTGTTATTATTGCCATTATTGGAGTGGCTGGGGCATAAGAATGCCAGCAAGAGGTATAATATTGTACTTAACATTTTTTTGATTTTTTGAAATGAAAAAATGGAGCTGCCGGTTGCCGGGCATCCGGCAGCGGATTTTGAGTGAGTGAAGAAGCGCTTCTTACTTGTGCTGGGAAGTGTGGGCATTGATCGCGGAAGCTCATAATCGCTTCCCAAGCCGGTTACCGGCCTCCACTTTCTTTGCCCGGAGCGAACCGGTCTGTACAGAGAGCCCCTTAGCTATGGAGGCATTGCCCGATCGCAGAACGAAGATAGGACGAGGTAACAGGTTGATTTACAAACAATTCCAATAATTCCGGTAATTCCTGATCTTCCAGGTATAATTCCGGAAATGCGGGGTCAATTCCGATTATTCAGTTTATAATTTCACTTATGACGACATCTTTTATTGATTACGAACGACTGGTCTTGCAAGCCTATGAACAAAAGCAGGTAGATAATACGCTGCCCCACGGTTTGAAGCACCTTACGCCCGCCAGGCTCAAAGAGGAGTGTGTAATGAGATGCAGCAAAGGTTTAAGTAAACGAGATGAAAAGGTAATCAGGGACTTCAGTGGAGATTTAAATGAGTCGAGAACTTACCCGGTTATCATTCAACAGTGTGACACGGATAAGTTCAGGCCCCTGGTGAACTTTCTGAAAGGGAGGTCTGAAAATACAGATCCAAAGAATATTGAGCTCCTGGCCTGGTTAATTGACTTTCCAGACAGGCCCTGGGAAATAGGAAAGGTGTACCCTACCAATCTGATGGAGAGTGATACCGGCCGGATAACAGGGGAAAATCCCCCTACCAGCCTGTCCGCAACCGGAGGTAATAAAACAACGGGGAATCCTGTAATTCCGGAAGATCCAATAACTCCGAATTTGCCTGAAAGCCCAAAGGAAAAGGAAAGTCAGGATGCTAATGCTATGGGAACCAGTAATCAGGAAAAATTAAGGAGGAAACCTGCGAAAAGGCTGGCGGCGGCCATTATGTTATCACTGGCGCTGGGAACGGGTGGCACATGGTGGTGGATGGATAAAAATCAGCCGCCAAACCACAACGGCGGCTGCATGTATTGGATGGAAGATCATTATGAGCCCATAGCTTGTAACCAGAAAATACACAATGCGGTGATCATAGCCTTAGATACTGTGAAGTTGAAAAACTTTAAGAAGATAACTATGCCGGACACCATAACCTACCTGGCCATAGGGAAGGTTTGGTACGCTAAAATTGACAGCAAAATCGAATATTACACATCGGAGGGAGATCATCCTGTAGTCTTTGGCCGCCGGCTGAAGCCGATCACCAAATATATAATCGATAAGTACATCCGCTCGGGTACAATCGCGGAATAGTAACCAAAATCTCGGCCAGGAAGATTAGTGTAAACCCGGTGCTAGCTTGTCTGCCCCAAAGGGCGATCAACGTCAACCGTAGTTTGTCAGAACCGGGCAACGATGATCACCCGTTTGAAAGCATACACCATGGGAGCGGAAGTAAAATGAGCGGCTATTCTGGCCTTAAAAGCTTTCGTGAAAGCTGACTGCAGCGGCCCCTGCAGTTTTTCCATGTAAGGGACGAGGGCGGAACCGGAGATAAATTCGTACAGGGTTTCAACAGATTGAGCAATGATGGGATATACTTTCTGATATACGATGGCCTCTTTTGCGCCATTGCTGAACATTAACGCCGTATAGTCATCCAGCGACAACATGGGGGAGCGGCGTATGGAACCCTTCAGGACTTCGTAATAGGGCGCTTCATGAACAAGTTCATAGAGGATCTGATTCAGCAGGTTCTCCTTCTGGGACGGCATTTGTACCGCAAGCTGGCCCTCCGGCGAGAGTTTTGTAATGATCTTCGGAAAAAGGTCAGAATGATCGTTGACCCATTGCAAAGATGCGTTGGCTACGATGATATCCCATTGATCAGGCAGTTGCAGTTGTTCTTCCACTGACCGCTGTGCAAAGATGATATTTTCCTGTTGGGGAGCCTTGGCCAGCATTTCGGCAGAGGTATCAATACCGGTCACCCGGGTTGCCTGAAACCTGTCCGCAATGATCTTTGTTAATTCCCCCGTTCCGCAACCCAGGTCGAGAACATGCATATCCGGCTTAGCGTCAATATGGCTGATCATATCATAGAACGGCTCGTACCGTTTTTCTTTGAACTTGTTGTATATGTCGGGATCCCAGGGCATATTGTAAAAGCCCCTGAATGGGGCAGGTATTTAAGATAGGGAATAAACGGTAAATTACCAATATCAGGGCGATGCAAAACAAGTGCCCCCGAAAGCATTCCACTTCCGGGGGCACTACAGGTTTTAATACATCTACTGCAACAGTTCTTCCAGCTTCTTCTCCAGCGCTTCGCCCCGCAGGTTCTTTGCCAGTATCACCCCGTCCGGCCCCAACAGGTAGTTCGCGGGAATGGAACGGATGTCATACTGACGGGAAACGGCGTTATCCCACCAGTTCAGGTCAGACACGTGCGTCCACGTCAGCCCGTCATCATGAATGGCTTTCAGCCATTTTTCCTTCGCGCCCGGCTGATCGAGTGATACGCCCAGCACGGTGAAGTTCTTGTCTTTGAATGTCTGGAAGGCTTTTACCACCGCCGGGTTTTCCTTGCGGCAGGGTACACACCAGCTCGCCCAGAAATCGATCAGCACGTATTTGCCGCGGAAATCTTTCAGGGAAACGGGTTTGCCCAATGTGTCGTTCTGCGTGAAATCAGGCGCTATCTTGCCGATAGCTGTAGCTTTTGCCGCGTCGATGCTGAACTGCATCTTTTTAGCCAGCGCATTCTGCTTTGCCGCCGGCTCCAGGGCTTTCAGCTTTTGCTGCAACACTTCCATGTCCTGCTCGCGGATGTAGAACGACAGTACCATCGCGCTGAGCGGCGAGGCGGGATGTTCTGCTACCCAGTTGTTATAATATACCTTCTTCAGCGAGTCCACGCGCATGTATTTTTCCTGCAGGCTGGCCAGCCTTACCGTATCCTTTGCGCTGTAGGCCTCGTTCATTTCTTTGCCCAGCGCCGCTGCCTCAAGGAATTCAGGGCGTGTTTTCGCGGCTTCGGAAAGGCTGTTCATTTCTTTGGCGTAGCTGCTGCCGCTGTACACGATGTCTTTCAGCATGGGGCCTTTCCCGGTGATCTTCAGGTTGCCCGGCTGCAGGTACAACAGTGCTGAACTGCCTTCCGCCATCCTGTCGTTCCCCGCGCGGAGCAGGTAAGTATCACCTTCTTCCACCTGAACATTCAGGCGGAACCGGCCGTTTTCCACGATGGTGGAATCGGCTTTGGCGGAAGAGGTCAACCGGGAGAGATAGACTTTGGTACCTGCTTTGAGACCGGCTACCCGGCCTTCCACTACGGTGTTGGATTGGGCAAACGCGCCGGTGCCCGTCAGGAGCAGCGCAAGCGATAACAATTGTTTTCGGAGCATGTGCATACAGATTTAGTGGTGATTTATTTGAATGCGGCTTCCAGTGCGGCATCCATTTTTGCATCGTCTTCTTCTCCACCTTCATACCGGCCGATGATCTTCCCTTGCGGGTCGATCAGTATCTTGGTGGGCAGGGAATAGATGCCGTATTTTTTTGAAATGTCCCTTTCATTGTATTGCCCGGCCATCAGCTTATCCATATCCAGCCCGCGCAGCACATGTTTCCACATTCCGATGCCATCCTGGTCTACCGCTTTCTTCCAGGCCTCCGGTTTGCGGTCGTCGTCCGACACGCCGATGATCTCGAACCCCTTATCTTTATATTCCGCATACAATTTCTTCAGGTGCGGGTTGCCTTTACGGCAGGGCAGGCACCAGCTGGCCCAGAAATCGATCAGCACGTATTTGCCTTTGAAAGATGAGAGCTGCAACGTTTTTCCGGTAATGTCAGGAGCGGAAAAATCGGCTGCCATCGTACCTGCTGCACCCAGTTTCCTTCTTTCCAGCTCATCGGAAACGGATTTGCCGATGGTGGCTTTTATGTTTTCCGGGAACTGGTCGTAATAAGCCCGCAGGGAATCGGAAGAGAGCGAATGCAGGTATCCCCTCAACAGGTAAGCGGTGAGGTAATTGCCGGGATGCTTTTCAATATACCCGAAATCGATCTTTTCCATTTCCTTGTAATAAGGCTTCAGCCCGCCTTTCATTTCCTGGAACTTGAAGTTGTCAATCTTGTTCACGGAATCCAGTGCGCGGAAGAAGGGCGCCCATTGCTGCTTCAGCGGCTCCTTTTGCTTATTCAGCGCATCCATGTCCGCCTGCGTACGGGAGCCGGTGATGCGGCTGTCTTTGAAATTATCTTCTTTCACGCTGGCGGTGAGCGTTCCGGGCTCCAGGAAAAAATACAGGTAATTGGGATCGTCCATGCCCCTTGATTGCATTTTCCCATACAGGCTCGCCGCGGTTGGTCCGGCAAGCGTACCCCTGAAGGTGAATTTTTTGTTTTGGCTGACGTCGGCGCTGTCCAGCACCATCTTTCCCTGGTCATCGGCATACCGTAAATAAACATACGGTGTAGCCGTGCCGGTAAATTCCCCGGAAAGTGTGAACTGCTGCGCGATAGCGGCGCTACATGTGCCGATCGTCAATAAAGCTGCGGTGACGGTTTTCTTCATGATCAGTGATTTTATTGCTCGTTCTGTGTCAGGTTACCATTGCCGGTGATCTCGTCCTCCGGGATGCGCAGAAGTACTTTTGGGTCGTTGGCGGCGATGGTCATCGGCCCGGAGCTGTTGGAGGCGTAGTTGCGTACCATCGGCAAGCCGTTGCGGAAGTAGTCGTAGCCCGCATGCCCTTCAAAGGCCAGTTCCAGCCGGCGTTGCTTCAATATCTCGTCAAACAGTGCCTGCCCGGTGATGCCTGTTGTATCCCCGATGCCCGCGCGCGAACGTATCCTGTTCAGGTCAGCCAGCGCGGGCCCGTTGTTGCCGGACTTGACGGCGGCTTCGGCGCGGTTGAGGTAGATCTCGGCCAGGCGCAGGTAACGGCCGGGAGAGGGGCTGTACAGGGAAACATATCCCAGCATGTACTTCACGCAGGCCAGCGAATCATCGGGATTGCCGGGCGTGACGTTCTTCACGTAGAATTTCTTCCGCAGGTCGTCTTCCCGCAGCAAACCCAGCAGATCGGGAGAGGGACGGTACAATCCGCCCGAATAGTTGATCTGTGAAGGCATCGCGTACAGATTGCTGATCAGGCCGTTCTTGTAATCGGTGTTCACCGCAAAGATATCTTCCCTGTTGCCGGTGCTGCCGGAGTTGTAATAGGCCGTGTAATCGGCGTTCTGCAACAGCTGGTATCCTCCGTTCAGGATCACCGAATCCGCATATTGCTTCGCTTTCTGATTGGCGGTTGCGTCCGGCTGGGCAAAGGTGCCGCCCATGTACAGATACACGCGGGAAAGCAGCGCATAAGCCGCATATTTGCCGGCAAAGCTGTTGGTTTTAGGTAACGTCATCAGGGGAATGGCATCCTGCAGGTCTTTGATGACCTGATCGTACACTTCCCTGACGGTCGCGCGTGGCGGTGCAAATCCCAGACCGTTGTTATCCGTGGTGATCAGCATCACGCCGGGGCTCTGCGCCGCATCCTGGTAGTAGGGGCGGCCGTACAGGCGCACCATGTTAAAGTACACATAGGCCCGCAGGAAAAGCGCTTCTCCTTTTGCCTGCAGGATCACGGCATTCGTCTCACCTTCCTTTACATTGGCCAGTATCTTGTTTAGCAGCAGGGTGATGTTGTAGCTGCCTCTCCAGTATTCGTAGGTGTACGACAGATCTTTCGCGGCAGAATTGAGATAATTGAACGCGTCTGTGTTTTTATTTACCTGGGCGTCCAATGCCCTGATATTATTTCCATGCGCTTCCGAAAGAAAAAGCTGCATGTCGTTATAGTTGAATGAACTGGCGACGGCGGAACCGGAAACGGCGGCATATGCGCCCCACACGGCTTTCGTGAACCCTTCGGGTGTGGCGAACTGCTGGTCCTCATAGATGACATTGTGCGGTCTCAACTCGTCCAGCTGCCTGTTGCAGGCGCTGGTAATGAGCAGGATGGTCAGCGGGAGCAGTATGTTGATCTTTGTTTGTTTCATTGTTAACGTTTTTTATCAGAATCCTACATTGATACCGGCCAGGAACCTTCTGGGATTGGCAAACCCGGTTCCCACGCCGCCATAAGCCGTGCTGGTGCTCAGTGTTGCGCCTTCCGGGTCGGCCCCTACAAAATCTTTTTTCTTGATGACCGCGAGATTATCGCCGCTGATATAGGCGTTGACGTTCTTCAGCTTCAGACGCTGCACCAATGCGCGGGGAAAGTCGTAAGACAACCGTACGTTGCGCAGGCGCATATGGCTGGCATCTCCCCATATCCTGGAAGAGCGGTAAGTGAGGGATTGCCATGCATTGGGATTGGTGCTGAACACGTCGGGATAGTTGGCGTTCGCATCCCCCGGTCCTTCCCACACCTGCTGATTGCCGCCAAACAACACATTATTCCTGCCGAGCCGCGGTGCTGTAGGCGACTGGAAGTTGTTTACGAGCGACATCATCACATAGTTCCCGTACTGGAACCACCATTCCATGCTCAGGGTGAGCTGCCGGTATTTGAACGTATTGGTGAAGCCGCCGAAGAATTTCGGCGTAGCAGAGCCAACTACCTGCCAGTTGGCGAGGTTCGTAGTGTTGCCGATGCCTTCCACGTCTGTCATCTTGCCGGAAGCATCAACATTCTGATGGATCATATTGCCGTTCTCCGGGTTGATGCCCACGAATTTTATAGCCTTGATCACGTTGATATCTTCCCCGACCTTGCGGTAATAGGCGCCGGAATAGTTGTCCCGCAGCGAATCCTGATAGAGCGAGGAGATATGGTTCTTGTTGAAGCTGATGTTGAAATTCGTGTACCAGTTGAATGTGCTGCTTTTCAACGTATGTGCGTTCAGCATGATCTCCACACCATTGTTGATGATCTCGCCGATGTTCTGGTACTGGCTGAGCGATCCCTGCGCGGAGGTCAGGGAGACGTTCTGCAGCAGCCCGGAGCTTCTTTTACGGTAGATGTCCGCCGTTATATCGATGCGGTTGAAAACCCCGAGGTCCAGCCCGATATTGGTATTGTACATCGTTTCCCAGGAAATGCCGGGATTGGCCAGCTGTGTGATGGTAGAACCGATGTTGTTCAGGTCCGCATAGCGTGCGCCGTCCGAATAAAAAGTGGTGTTCAGATAGCCATCGCCGAGATCACGGCCGGAGGTGCCATACACGGCGCGCAGCTTGAGGTTGTTGATCACGCTGTTGCCGGACAGGAATGCTTCATTGGAGAGCAGCCAGCCGCCGCTCAGAGAATAGAAAGTGCCGTAGCGTTTATCCCGGCCGAAATTGGTGGTGGCATCTGTGCGCACGGACAAGGAAGCGTAGTAACGCTGATCGTAGTTATAGTCCGCCTGGCCGAACACGGAGAAGGTCGCTCTTTCCTGGTAGTTGCCGGATGGTGCGTAAGGCAGCTGGTACACCAGTTGTATAGGCCCGCCGAACCCTTTGGCGGCGCCCATGTTCCTTTCCCCGGGCAGGAGGTTGTACAGATCAACGTTCGTCAGCTCGGTCGTGCGTTTGCCCCATTCCTGCCCGGCCAGGGCGAAGAGGGAATGCCTGCCGGAGCTTTTCCTGAAATTCAATGTATTGGAAGTCAGGTAGTCGGTATAGCGTGTATCATTAAGCGTGAGCGTGCCATTGGGCAGCACGGGGCTGGCAGGGTTGAACAGGTAGGGATAGCCGCCGTATTTACCGGAATACGAACGTGGATCGAGATAGGAATTGATGTGCGTATTCATGTAGTTCAGCGAATTGGAACTTTGCACATACAACCAGGGTGTGATCTCGTACTTCAGCCGCAGCGCGCCCAGGTGGTTCTGCACATTGGTGATCCGGGTATTGTCGTATTCCGTTTCCGCCAGGAAGTTCTGCGACCAGGTGGTAAAGACGGGGCCGTAGTTGCTGGATTGTTTGACCGGCAGGCTGTCGGCCAATGTACCGTCCGCATTGTAGGGATTCATGAAAGGCTGGATCATGTACAGCTCCGGGATGCCGTTCCTCCTTACGGTTTTGTCTACAATAGAGCTGATATTCAAGCTGGCGGTGAATTTGCTGGAGATCACCTGGTCAATGTTCAGCCGGATGCTTTTACGGTCGAAAGTATTGTCGTACAATGCGCCGTTTTCCTTGTACCAGGCAACGCCTCCGTAGAACTTCGTTTTGTCGGTCCCGCTGTTGATGCTCAGTTCGGTATTGCGGAAGTTGCCGTTGCTGTAGATCGCATCCTCCCAGTTGAAATTATTGTTGCGGTCCGCATCCGTATAAGTTCTTCTTTCGTTGATGAAATCCGCCACATCGGGATAGGTCGTACGGATGGAAGGCGTTTGTTCCCAGTACCGCATCATCTGTTTGTCCATAAAAGCGATCAGCTCGGAAGTATTCATGAACCGGATGTCCCGCACGGGCTGAACGGCGCCGTACTGCATGGTGAGGTTCACGCCCAGCTTGCCTGCCTTGCCGCGTTTGGTGGTGACCACGATCACGCCCTGTGCGGCGCGGGAACCGTAGATGGCGGTGGAGGATGCGTCTTTCAGGATGGTGATGTCCTCTACGTCAGCGGGGTTCACCGCATCCTGCAGGTTCTGGTAGTTGGTGATCACGCCATCCACGACGAACAAAGGGCCGTAATAACTGTTGGTGGCGGTAGCCATGGAAGATTGCCCTCTTTCGATGACCTGCCCCTTGGCGCCGGCTTCGCCGGAATTTTCGGTGATATACAGGCCGGTAGTCTTCCCTTTCAACATGGATAAGGCATTCGGCGTGGTCACGCTGCTTCTCAGCTGGTCGCCGGTGACCTTTTGCACGGAACCTGTTAATTCCTTGGCGCTTTTTGCGGTATAACCGGTGATCACCATTTCTTCCAGGCGGGCGGTGGCAATGGCCATCCTGATATCGTAACGGCCGCCGGCTTTGACGGTTTTACTTTGCGTCTGGTAGCCGATAAAGCTGTATTCAAGCGTGGTATTGTCCGGTACGTTGATGGTGTATTCACCGTTCCGGTTGGTGTTGACGATCTTCACCACACCGGTTGGTTTGCTTGTGGAGCGCACCGTCACGCCTTCCAGCGGTTCGCCCTGCTCACTGACCACGCGGCCGGTGACATCGGGCAGGGGAGTGGAGGGATTTGTGCCGGTTCTGACGGTTGGTGCGGGCCGGGTCACGATCACGATATATTTGTTATCGCGAAGGGAATAGTAAAGGTCCTGGTTCATGAAGCAATAATCCAGGGCAACCCGCAGCGGGATCTTTTCAAAGACTACATCTACAGGTTTGGCGTTCCGTAGTTGCGTTTTGCCGTACACGGCAGAATAGCCGGTCTGTTTTTCGATCTCCCGCAGCACTTTTTCAAGTGGAACGTTCTCCATTTTCAGGGTAACGGTTTGCGCGTGTACGAAAAGGCCGGAAAAAATAAAAAAGAGCGATAAAAGACTGAGCCTCCGGACATTGCCGGTTTTAATTTTGGTTGGCAGGCATAAGGCACCATGCTTCGTTTGGCACCAAGCAGTTAAAATCATACATTTG
This sequence comes from Chitinophaga sp. XS-30, assembly GCF_008086345.1. NCBI lineage: Bacteria > Pseudomonadati > Bacteroidota > Chitinophagia > Chitinophagales > Chitinophagaceae > Chitinophaga > Chitinophaga sp. XS-30. The sequence continues at coordinate 3,256,126 of NZ_CP043006.1, forward strand.
ATTTTGGGTGATTAAAAAATTGATTCCCGATAATTCGATTACCCATTGGACCGGCATGTGCATAACAATGCCGTCCCTTCCCGTTCACGGCCGCAATCCGTAAACGGGATTTTTCATGTCTAAAGATCCTGGTTGTTTTTACATGGTCAGTTTGTTTTTTATCATGGTATGACGGTGACTTTTTTTCCGTCTATTTTAAAGTGTATCAGGTTGGTCAGTTCCAGCAGCTCAAATACTTTCGACACAGGAACATCCCTTGGAATGGTCGCATTGAACAGCTCTTTTACAGGCCCTCCTTCGTACACCACTTCAATATCGTACCAGCGGGAGAGCTGCTTCATGATCGTTTCAATATCCGCATCATTGAACATGAACAATCCGTTCTTCCAGGCCACTGCGGCATTGATGTCCGCATTAGCCAGCACCTGCACGGTGTTTCCGGCAATGGCCTGCTGGCCGGGTGCCAGGCGGCTGTTGCCCTGGCCTTTGCTTACCTGCACGGCGCCTTCCAGCAGGGTGGTGGTGCTCTGCGACTCACCCGCATAAGCGCTGACATTGAAATGGGTACCCAGCACTTCCACACTGGTGCCGTCCTGCGCCCGTACCCTGAAGGGTTTGGCGGCGTTTCCGGTCACCTCAAAATAAGCTTCCCCGCTTAGCTCCACTTCCCGGCTGTTCCCGGCAAATGCTGTCGGGTAACGCAGGGAGCTGCCCGCGTTCAGCCATACGCGGGACCCGTCCGGCAATACCACCTGGTACCTGCCGCCAAAAGGTGTAGTGAGGGTATTATAATGTACAACCCCGTCGCCCGCCACACTGTTATATGCCAGGCTGCCGGTACCTGTTTTCACGATCTGCGTGCTGCCCTGCTGCGCTAATGCTCCCGGTCCCGCATCATCCAGCGTGATGGTGCTTCCGTCAGCCAATGTCAGAATGGCCTTGTTCCCGCCGGGCGGGATGTCATTGCTGTAGCGCGTTGTTACCGGCGCCAGGGCAGGCTGACCGTCTCCATAAAACAAGAAATAACCGCCCACGCCAAACATCAGCACCAGCACAGCCGCGGCTGCCCACCGGGTATAAGGCACCCGTTCCCGCATGGGCATGTTTGCCGAAACTTCCTTCACCCTGCTGATCATCTTCTGCATCTCCTCTTTTTCTGTCCCGGCAGGCGTAATGTGGGCTGACAGGTCTGTCAGGATCTGTTTTACGATATCATCGTATTGCTCATCTTTCAAAAAACGAGACAATTCCTCAACCTCTGTTTCCCCAATACTGCCCTCAACGTAGCGGGACAGCAGGGACTGGAGCTTCTCCTGTTGCTGTATTGACATAGTGGAATATTATTGCGCTGTGTATATATAACTAACGAACCGCCCGGTTGGACTAGTCCAGGTAAAAAAAAATTAAAAAAGCAATAATGTGGCGCGCCCGATGAAGTGCCGGATGGACTGGATGGCTTTTACCAGGTGGTTTTTTACCGTATTGGGGGAGAGTTGCAGGCGGGCCGCGATCTCGTGGTTGCTGAGCCCTTCCTGCCGGCTTAGCTTGTACACCAGCTGTTGCTGTGGCGGGAGGCGGAGCACGGCATCATGGATCAGGAGCCCGCTTTCCTTCCAGTTCAAACGTTCTTCCGTATCCAGCGTATGGTCCGCCTGCGCAAGCTGAAGGAGCTTCAGCAGCTTTCCTTCTACAGCGGCCCTTTTGATATAGGTAAAAGAGAGATTGGAAGCGATGGTGAACAGCCAGGAGCCGAGGTGGTAGATACGGTCCAGCTCATCCCGGCGGAGCCAGAGGCGCAGGAAAACCTCCTGTACGATCTCTTCGGCGATGCTGCGGCTTTTGGTAATATTGGACGTGAAAGGAAGCAGGCGGGGATAATAATAATGAACGATCTGTTCGAAGGCCTTTTCGTCAGCCTGCGCCACCCTGTCCAGCAGTTCCCTTTCATTGATTAGCTTCTCGCTCATTCACTTTGATCCCCCGTGCAAAGTATTTGGTTGATTGGTGCTTAAAATTACTAATTACTATCCTGATTTCTAAAAATATTGCAGGTGGATTTGTATTCTCCGGATTTTCTGCCCCGGGCAGGCGACGTTCCCGGAAACAGCTTATATTTGAATGGCAATTGATAACGAGGCAACGAGGTAATCCCTGTAAAACTGATTCAGTCCGGCTTATTTTCTCTATAGTGTACGCCATCCGGCGATGATCATGTGCGGTGACATGCATACTTCAATAAATACCGAAATAACCAAAACCCAATAGCAATCGCTCTATTTTCAGATCACCAAAATTTAAAAGCATGAAAGTACTCAAGAAAATTCTCATTGTATTGGCCATTTTGATCGCTATTCCGCTGATCATTGCACTCTTTTTGAAGAAAGACTACGCAGTGGAGCGGGAGATCGCGATTAACAAACCTAAACAGGAAGTTTTTGACTATGTGAAGTATCTCAAAAACCAGGACAATTACAGCAAATGGGCCATGATGGACCCTGATATGAAGAAAACATATCGCGGTACGGATGGTACGGTTGGTTTTGTTTCCGCCTGGGATAGTGAGCAGAAGGATGTAGGTGCAGGTGAGCAGGAGATAAAAAAGATCACGGAAGGGGAACGGATCGATTTTGAGCTCCGTTTTATCAGGCCGTTCGAATCAACAGAGGCGGCTTACATGGTTACTGAATCGGCTTCGGAAGATCAAACTACGGTAAAATGGGGATTCAACGGGCATATGAATTACCCGATGAACCTGATGATGTTGTTTATGGACTTCGAAGAGATGATCAGTAACGACCTGGATACCGGTTTGATGAGACTGAAGGGCATACTGGAATCCCGGCAAACGGTTGCTGATGGCAGCATGGAATTTTTACTGGGTTATTTCAACCGCACCACCGGTGATCTTGAAAAAAGCGTAGCGGGGCTGAGCGAAGCGCAATTGAAGTTCAAACCGGCGCCGGACAAGTGGTCTGTGAGCCAGTGCCTTGAGCATATTGTCGCCACGGAAAAAATGCTGTTCGATATGGCTAAAAAAGAACTGGCTAAACCCGCGCAGCCGGAGCTGAAAGGGGAGGTGAAAACCTCCGACGCAGAACTGATCGCAGCAATGACCGACCGCAGTGAAAAACACAAGACCTCCAAGGAACTGGAAGGCGCCGGTCTGTACACTGATCCGCAAACAGCCCTCAATGACCTGGCTGCGGCGCGCAAACCTGTATTGGACTATATTCAGAACGCATCTTTGGAAGACCTGCGCAATCATGTCAGCGATTACCCTACGGGTAAGGCTGACGGTTATCAGAGCCTGCTCTTCATTGCGGCGCATTGCGCCCGGCATACTTTGCAGATTGATGAAGTAAAGGGTGATGCGAATTTTCCGAAGAACTAGTATATAGTCCGGTTGTATTTCGGCAGCTGGCATTTTAAAAGATCATGCAGCCGGGAGAACCTCCCGGCTGTTTTTTATATGATGGTTATCGCGGCGCATGCTGATCAGGCTACCCAACTCCCTGAAACCACCATTTTTTCAAAAAAATCAAAAAAATAATTGCGAAACCGAAAAGTTGCATGTATATTTGCAACCGAACAGTTTCATAAACGCTGTGATCAAATGAGAAGAGACGTATTCCAGGCAATAGCAGACCCGACCAGAAGGGCGATCATCGCCATCATCGCCATGCAGGCCATGACGCCCAATGCCATTGCGGAACATTTCGACATGACCCGGCAGGCGGTGTCCAAACACCTGAAAATACTGACGGAATGTGAGTTGGTAAAACCGGAGCACAAGGGCAGGGAGATCTATTATCAACTTGAAATTGAAAAAATGAAGGAGATCGACAAATGGCTGGAGCAGTTCAGAGCGATCTGGCAGCAACGATTTCGCCAACTGGATAACTTATTACATACAATCAAAAACAAGAAAAAATGAACAACAATCTGCAATTCGATTTCGTGGCGGACAAGACGAATAATACCATCACGATGAAGCGTGAATTTATGGCAGACCGCCAGCTTGTTTGGGACTGCTATACAAAAAGCGAGCTGCTGGATCAGTGGTTTGCGCCCGCGCCGCTGACCACTAAAACCAGTTCCATGGATTTCCGGGAAGGCGGACATTGGCTGTATGCCATGGTGGAACCCGATGGTAAGGAGTATTGGGGGCGTATGGACTATCTGGAGATCCGGCCGATTGACGGTTATAGGGGACTGGATGGTTTTTGTGATAATAATGGCGTACTCAATCCCGAACTGCCCCAGGCCAAATGGGATACCACGTTCAGCGACTTCGATGAAAATACAATAGTGCATATGATTGTCACCTATGACTCCCTGGCGGACCTGGAAACGGTCATCAATATGGGCATGCAGGAAGGGATGATCTTAACGCTGCAGAAGCTTGACGATCTGTTGTCCAGGTTGCGCCGTAAATAGGGGCATAGATACCAATACCGTATTATCGTTAAACAATAAAACCAGAAAAATGAACACAACAAAGATCACGGTTGAAGCAACCATTGCAGCGGACGCAAAGAAGGTTTGGGATTATTACACAATACCCGGACATATCACCAAATGGAACTTCGCTTCAGATGACTGGCAGTGCCCGAGCGCTACAAACGACATGAGGGTAGGGGGGAAATACCAGGCCCGCATGGAAGCCAAGGACGGCAGCTGGGGATTTGACTTTGAGGCCATTTATGATGAAGTGGTGGAAGGGCAAAAGTTCACTTATACCATGACGGACGGCAGGCAGGCCAGCGTTGTATTCAAAGACCTGGGCGGTAAAACGGCCGTTACCATAGTATTTGATGCGGAATCCGAGAATCCTGTAGAAATGCAGAAAGAAGGCTGGCAGGCGATCCTCAACAACTTTAAAAAATACGCGGAAGCCAATTGATCCACAGGCGGAAAACTGTCCAATACCCGTTTTACGTCACCAGGGCTGGTGTGCTTGAAGGAGCGCCGGCCCTTCGCCGTTGGGGGATCAGATGCTCATGAACTCCTTTTTGTAATCCATCGGCCGCTTCAGCATAAACTCCTTGAACTGCCTGTTGAAATTCGATAAAGTATTGAACCCCGATTCATAGCAGATGTGCGAAACCGGTTCATCCGTTTCCGTCAGCAATTTACAGGCGTGCTTGATCCGTATCTCGGACACGAACCGGGAGAAGGGTTTGCTGTTCTGCATCGTGAAATACCGGCTGAAAGAAGTGGGCGTCATATGCAGCAGCCCGGCGATCTCTTCCAGCAGTATCTTGCGGCGAAAGTTCTTGAGCACATAGTCGTACACCAGGTTCATGCGGGTAGTCTCGCTTTGCGTCTGCACATCGCTGTAGGCTTTTGCGGAGATGTACGCATATTCCTTCGTGGCGGCCATATATTCCAGTATCCGGAGCAGGTGTATCACGCTTTTGATGCCTTTCATCGCGGTAAGCTCTTTCATCATGGCAATGATCTGTTCCCTCGACCGGCCATGGAATTCCAGCCCCCGCAGCGCCCGGGTGAACAGGTTTTTGAGCGCCAGCATTTCCTCTTTCTCCATGATATGCTCCCCCAGGAAATGCTCGTTGAAATAGATCACGATGCCATTGATCCGCAGTTCGCTTTTCTTTGCAAAATAGGCCTCATCGCTCCGCCACAAATGGGGCAGGTGAGGACCGGTAAATACCAGTTCGCCCGGTTTGAAGGCCTTGATGCTGTCCCCCACGAAGCGGGTGCCGGTGCCTTCCAGCACCACAAAGAGCTGGTATTCAGAATGTGCATGCCATACCGGATCGAAATGCCGGTCATGCAAATGACGGATCACGAATATCTGTGAGGGCGGTATCTCTGACTTATGGACTGCAGTCTTCAATTGGTATAGATTGTCTTTATTTGCCCAAAATAATAAGAAAATAGATATAATTCAGTCACTTTTTGATATAATCCGCGAATGATTTGATCAGGAGGAAAGGGATATTTGTAACAGTCTTTTCACCAATCCAACTTATCGCCATGTTATGGAAGGTCTTCCCTGCCTTTAGCGCATTCCTTGTTCTCGCTTCGGCCATCGCCTGCAATCAGCCCGCAGATGGCCCCAGGCGCCTTGAAATCCTTTTCCTTGGTCATAAAAGCAAGCATCACGATTCCGAGAAGCTGGCCGATATCTTCACCAAAGAATATTTCAAAGACGGCATCAATATTTCCTACACTACCGATCCGGATGACCTCAATGAGGCCAACCTGGAAGGGTATGACGGCCTGATCGTTTATGCCAACCACGATTCCATCAGCCCCTCGCAGGAGAAGGCGCTGCTGGACTTTGTGAACGGCGGGAAGGGGTTCATTCCCCTGCATTCGGCTTCCTTCTGCTTCCGGAACTCTCCCGAAGTGGTGGAAATGATCGGCGGGCAGTTCAAAAGCCATCGCTATGATTCGTTCCCGGCGGTGATCATCAAACCGGAACATCCGGTGATGAAGGATATCCCGGCATTCGTTACCCGGGATGAAACTTATGTGCATGACAAGATCAGCAAGAATATAGAAGTGCTCACCGAAAGGGTGGAAGGGGACCATCATGAGCCTTATACCTGGGTAAGACCGTATGGCAAGGGCCGGGTTTTCTACACCGCTTATGGTCATGATGACGCCACCTTCAACAACCCGGGTTTCCTGGCGCTGGTGAAGAACGGCATCCTCTGGGCGGTAGGCGATGAGGCGAAAGCAAGGCTGGCGGCTTACAAGATCGCGCAGCCCACGTACACGGACGGGCCCGTTCCCAACTACGAAAAACGCGACCCGGCGCCCAAAGTGCAGTCATCCCTCACGCCGGAGGAATCCATGTCCCTCATCCAGGTGCCGGTAGGCTTCGGATTGCAGCTTTTTGCCGCGGAGCCGGATGTGGTGAACCCTATTTATATGAACTGGGATGAAAAAGGCCGGCTCTGGGTGATCGAAACAGTGGATTATCCCAATGAAATAAAGAGCGGCGACCAGGGCGATGACCGTATTAAAATACTGGAAGACACAGACGGCGATGGGCGGGCGGACAAGTTCACCATCTTTGCCGATAAGCTGAACATCCCCACCAGTTTCGTATTCGTGAACGGCGGCATCATTGTAAGCCAGGCCCCTTCCTTTATTTTCCTGCAGGATACGGACGGGGATGACAAAGCGGACGTAAGAAAAGAGATATTGTCCGGATGGGGCAAGAGCGATACCCACGCACAGGCCTCTAACCTGCGTTACGGCGTTGACAACATGATCTGGGGCGTAGTGGGTTATTCCGGTTTCAACGGGAAAGGCGATACGGACTCCCTGCGTTTCGGCAGCGGGTTGTACCGGTTTGCGCCGGATGGGTCCAAACTGGAATTTCTCGCCAAAACCAGCAACAACACCTGGGGCCTCGGCTTTTCGGAGGAATTTGATGTGTTCGCGTCTACCGCCAACAATACCCACAGCGCTTTTATGGGCATACCGGAAAGGTATTTCAGCAAAGCCAGGATCGAGCCTGTTGGTGCGGAAAAGATCGATGCGCATTACGCGATGCACGTGGCTACAAAGAACCTGCGCCAGGTGGATGTGCATGGCGGGTTCACGGCAGCCGCGGGGCATAGTTTGTACACCGCCAGGGCATTCCCCGAAGCATACTGGAACCGCATCGCTTTTGTAACGGAACCTACAGGTCGTGGTGCACCGTCACATACTGGCGCAGTCCGGTGCAGGTTTCAGGGAAGACGGCGATGGCTGGAATATGCTGGCGAGCGCCGATGAATGGTGTGCGCCTATTCAGGCCGAAGTTGGTCCGGATGGCGCATTGTGGGTAACGGACTGGTATGATTTCATCATCCAGCATAATCCCACGCCTTCGCCCGAAAGAGGTGGTTACCAGGCGGAGAATGGGGAAGGGAACGCGTATGTGAACCCATTGCGCGATCATGAGCGCGGCCGCATTTACCGCATCTACAACAAAAAGAATAATCAGAAGAATAAAACAAAGCTGGATAAAGAGGATACGGACGAACTGGTGAAAACGCTGAAGAGCGACAATATGTTCTGGCGCCTCACGGCCCAGCGGTTGCTGGTGGAAAAGGGAGATACTTCCGTTTTGCCGGCATTGTACAGTTTGGTGAGAAATCAGGAGCTGGACGGCGCGGGCATCAATGCCCCGGCCATTCATGCGCTGTGGACGATGAAAGGGCTGCAGGCGCTGGAAGGCAAAAATACCGAAGCCCTGGCCGTAGCGATGGAAGCGTTGAAACACACGTCTGCCGGGGTACGCCGGGCGGCCATCCAGGTATTGCCGGAAACGCCCGTTACCTTCAAGGCCATGCAGCAGGCCAATGCCTTTGATGACAAGGATATGCGGGTGCGCCTCACAGCGGCATTGTCCGTTGCCGGTATGGGCACCTCCGGGGAGATCGGGCAGGCATTGATGAATATGGCCGAGAAAGAGGAGAATATTGCAGATACCTGGCTGCGGCATGCGTTGACGATCACCGGCAAGCTGCATGAAGAAACGTTCAGGGCCGCGCTGCGCGATAAAGGGCTGGATGACAACCCTTCCCTCATCGGGGCTTCTGTGGCACAGCGCCTCGCATTCGGCAGCAGGCTCAGTACTACGCCGTTGCGGCGCGGCTGGGGCAGAAGGTCCGGTGATGAACCTTCGCCGGAGATGGCGGGAAGGGAGTTCCTGCTCTCCGGGAGCGTAGAGAAATTCGAACGCCCCGGCGCGCCGAGGGACAGCGGGCAAAATACGCGCTCGGGAATGATCGCCGCACAGGGGAACAAAACGAACGGATATGGATTGTATATCCTCAACAATACGCTGCATTTTGTCATCAATCAAAATGGCAAGGCAAACCGGATCAGCAGCCCCGGAACACTGCCGGATAATTTCAGCTTCCGGGCAGGTTTGCAAAGGGATGGAACTATGCAGCTTTTTGTAGATGATAAGGAGATCGCTGCAGCAAAAACATCCGGGTTATTCAAAAACGATCTCTCTTCCCCGCTGAGAGTGGGGGCTGATGACAGCAAAGGCAATGAGCGCGTGGCCGATTACCCCACTGCTGAGAATTTCCGGCTGATGGCGCGGCTGAATAATGCGAAGCTGGAAACGCTCGGGGAGGGGATGGCTGCGCCAACCGTTGTAACCGGGAAGATCGACCGCACGGTTGTGCTGGGCGTGATCAAGGATGTGATGAAATACGATCAGCAGCTGCTCACCGTGAAGGCAGGCAGCACCATTGAGTTCGTATTCCAGAATACCGATTTCATGCAGCATAATTTCCTGCTCATCCAGCCCGGTACCACGGACAAAGTGGGCGCGGCGGCGGACAAGCTGGCGCAGGACCCCAAAGGCCCTGAAATGCAGTACGTGCCGAAAATGCCGGAAGTGCTGCTGGCCACACCGCTCGTCAACCCGGGGAATAAATATACCGTGGTGTTCAAAGTGCCGGACACACCGGGAGATTATCCCTACGTCTGCACCTTCCCGGGGCACTGGCGGATCATGAACGGTATCATGCGGATCGTCAAATAAGTTTCCACGTTAAAAAAAGAGCATGCAAAAGAATGCGCAGGGGCCATCAAACGTATAAATCAGTATCATGTCATTACATATCAGCTTTGGCGCCAGCACATGGCTATGGGTATCGCCTTTTACCACCGCATCCATCGGGGAGCTGTTCCCGAAAATTGCGGGAATGGGGTTTGATACGGTGGAGATCGCCGTGGAAGATCCCGCGCTGATCGATGTACGGGCCGTGAAAGAAGCGCTCCGGCAGCATCAGCTCAAAGCCATTATTTGCGGCGCTTTCGGTCCGTCGAGGGACCTTACGCATGAAGATCCCGCCGTTCACCGGAACTGTTTTGATTATATCGGATCTTGCCTGGATATGTGCGCGGAACTGGGCACCGGCTTTTTCGGCGGCCCTATGTACTCGGCCGTAGGCAAGGCGCGAATGGTGGAGCCGGAACAGCGAAAAAGGGAATGGGAACTGGCAGTGAAGAACCTGCGGACCGTATGTGAGATGGCCGCCGCACGTGGACTGAAGATCGCGCTGGAACCGCTGAACCGCTTTGAATCAGATCTGGTCAATACCACGGAGGATGTGCTTCGCCTGATCGGCGATATCGGCCATCCGGCCGCCAATGTTATGCTGGACGGCTTTCATATGAATATCGAAGAAAGGAATGTGGAGCAGGCCATCACGGCGGCTGGCGACAAGCTCATTCACCTGCAGGTCTCCGAGAACTTCCGTGGTACGCCCGGTGCGGGGCATACGCCCTGGGAGGCGTACCGGAAAGGGCTGGAAGCCATCGGTTATTCCGGCACGGTATCTATAGAAAGTTTCACCCCGCAAAACAGGGAACTGGCCGGCGCGGTCTGTTTCTGGCATCCCATGGCGGAAAGTCAGGATGGTCTTGCGACGGAAGGGCTGGCCTTTCTGAAGCGCTGGGCCAATGCATAGCGCATATTATTGAACCTTTTAACCTTACGATATGTCAAAGCAAATCAATATCGCTATAGTGGGACTGGGATTCGGGGCCGAATTCATTCCCATCTACCAGCGTCATCCGCATGCGAACATGTATGCGATCTGCCAGCGGAATGCAGACAAGCTGAAAGAGGTCGGTGATCTCTGGGGTGTAGAAAAAAGATACACGGATTATGATGAGTTGCTGAAAGATCCCGAAGTGGATGCCGTGCACATCAACACGCCCATTCCTGACCATGCCGCGCAATCCATCAAAGCGCTGAAGGCCGGAAAACACGTAGCCTGCACGGTGCCGATGGCTACAACGGTGGAAGAATGCCGCGAGATCGTGGCGCTGGTGAAGCAAACGGGGCTGACCTATATGATGATGGAAACCGTCATCTACGCCCGTGAGTTCCTTTTTATGAAGGAGCAGTACGAGAAAGGCGAACTGGGCAAGATACAGTTCCTGAAAGCCAGCCATCAGCAGGACATGGACGGATGGCCGAGCTACTGGCCCGGGTTGCCGCCGATGTACTACGCCACGCATTGCGTTGGCCCGGTGCTGGCGTTGACACGGGGAGAAGCGGAGTATGTGTCCTGCTTCGGTTCCGGAACGATCCGCGAAGAGTTGCATCAATATTACAATTCACCGTTTGCGATAGAAAGCACGCATATCAAGTTCCGTAATTCGGATCTGAGCGCGCATATCTACCGTTCACTTTTCGATACCGCCCGTCAATACCGGGAAAGCTTTGAGGTGTATGGTTCGAAGAAATCGGTGGAATGGCCGTTGATAGAAGGCCGTCCCCTTGTGGTGCATACTGCGGGAAAGCCGGAGCCGGACATCCCGGAAGAAATGCATTCACCGGACTATGCGCACCTGCTGCCCGAGCCGATCCAGCGTTTCACCACGAAAGGCGTGTATGATACGGACGATCATCAGCATCTTTCCTTTACGCAGGGCGCCGGTCACGGTGGATCGCATCCTCACCTGGTACATGAATTTGTGACCGCGCTGGTGGAAAAACGATCGCCTTTCCCGAATGCCGTGCAATCGGCCAATATCACCTGTGTAGGGATACTGGCGCATGAATCCGCGCTGCAGGGCGGGAAGACGATACCGCTGCCGGCGTTTACGTTTGCACAAGAGAAATAATACCTGACTATATATGCTGTTCCGCCGGAGGCTTCTGCCGTCCGGCGGATTTTTTTTGGTTCATCCCTCCAGGGCAGGCGCGGGAAAATATACAAGATTTTCCATAGCGTCTTTGTGCATGAAATTGCCTATTTTCAAGCCGTTATTTCATAAACCATGGACGAATGAAGATCAATGTTTTAACCCTTTTCCTTTTCTTATCTGTATACACCGGCATTAAATCCCAGGACATCCAACCCAGCGCTGAGACCGTCAATCTGTTCTATGACGCCATTTTTGCCAACAACACGCAAAAGGTGGTCGCCATGCTGAAAAGCAAGGAATTTCCGGCTGATTTTGAGCCGGATAATAAAGTAACGCCATTGCAGGCCGCTATCTGGCAAAACAGGGGGAGAATGGTGGAGGTATTGGTGGAAGGCGGCGCCCATATCGACAGTAAAAAGAAGTCCGCTGTGCTGGAAGCGGCAGAAAAAGGCAGATTCGCCATTCTGAAATACCTGCTTGCCAAAGGAGGGGATATGAATCCTCCGCCCAACGGAACCTTCAACGTTGCGGCAGTGCATGATCATTACGATTGCGCGAGGTTATTGCTGCTGAAAGGCGCCAGGCAGGACCTGGGTGACGGATCCGGCAAACTGAAATTCCTGAAAGCTGCCCTGAAAAAATCGGATATTGAAGCGATGGATGCATTGACATTGAGCAAAGACGAGATCAATATGCATGATTGCGATGGAGCAACCCCGCTGATCACTGCCGTCAAAGCCAATCTTCCCGATATTGTTGCCTGGCTGCTGAAGAAAGGCGCGGATAGAACCAAGCCGGAAACATTCGACTGCGGGGATGATATCACTTACGGAGTAAAGCCCCTGGAGATCGCCCGAAAAATGGCACATACGGATATCATCAAACTACTTACGCAATAACCCCATTCCACATGAAAAGATCCAGAAAGGCAATGATAATTATCCTGGTCATTATATCCATACCATTTCTCCTCCTGCTGGTCAACTACCTGTTCAGCCGTTACTACGACAAGACCTATGCGGTCATTGATGAAGGCGCCGTGTCTGAACACTATAGCATCGGAAAGATCAATGTGCCGGGGCGGAAATTTGAATACCATTTCAGTTCCTCGAATCCCGCCGGAGGCGAACACGATGGTTATCTGTATTACGATACGCTGCATAAACGGGCGATCCTGCAGACGGAGGAATACCGGCCTTCATCCGGGGATAGCGTCAGCAGGAGTGTGTTAACGCACTACCTGCGGATAGATGCCGACGGAAATGTATCCGGTCAGGAAGAAGAAGGGGACAGTCCTTTTGCGAACGCCGTGGTGCTGAAAAATGAGCTGATACCTTTCCAGAAATGGTCAGACGCCACGCAGAAGGTACATCTGCAGCATTTTGGCAAACGAAAGTTCAATTTTGAGTGCCTGAACCCGTTTTCGGGCATGGGCAATCCCACCGGCGGCAGCCCCTGTTATTTCTGGGATGGATACGGATATTATAATATCGTGTTCAATAATGAAACGCTGAAAGTGAAGATACCTTGCGAAAGCGGTTCCATCTTTTTTCCCGCGGACCATGCTTACCGGACCGGGCTGTATTACTACGAACGGCCGGAAGACGACATTGCCTTTTTAGTGTATGCCAAAAATCATGCACAACATCAGCTGTTCATGATCAAACGGAAGAAATGAATCATCGCATCTATTCTATACTGTTCCTGTTTTTGCTGGGTTCCGGTTTGAGATCGTACGGGCAGGACACGCTGCCGGCGAAACGTACCGGCATCTATTTCGGGATCAACGTAGGCACCTGGTTCCCGGACGGCCGGAATAAAGTGCTGGGCCATCCTTTGCTGGCCGGCGTGACCCTCGGCCTGAGAGCGGACAGGAACGCATACGCCCTGAATTTCGATCTGATCGGCATCGGGGTGAACAGCACGAAGGAGCCGGTTGTCATTACATCCGGGGACAGTACCGTGACGCAGGATGACTATTCCGGTATGCAGTTCACGTTCGACTACAGCCGCGAGCTCTGGCGCTGGAAGCGGATGGCCGTTGAAGGCCTGTGCGGCATCGGCTACGGGCGGCTTTCCTATTACAATCCTGATAAAGATACGGACGTGTATAAAGGCAGTTTTGTGCTGAGCCCGGGCGTCAGTCTTCGCTGGTTGCTGGGGCGTAAATATTTCGTGCAGCTCAAAGCGCAGTATTGTGTGGCGGATTACCGGCTCAGGGATAATACCAGTACAGATTTTTCAGGCAACTACATCATCACGAAGCTGGTTTTCGGCGGCCAGTGACCCCAAATGCCTGGTTTTTCTCCACCGCTCCGGGCACGCTTCTCCATTACAGTTTTTTTCCGGCCAAACCGCTGCGAAATCGCCACCTTTTAAAAATGGGTGTCTTTTACCGAAACTCCATTCCACCGGAATATTATCGTCAGGAGGATAGCAGGCATGCTTTACATGCTGGTTGCAAAGGTATGCCCCTCCACTACTCAAATCCCGCAGGGTATTACTAGGAAATTCCGGAATATTGCCTATTTTCGGTAACGTTACCGTAAATTGCCAAAATATGATAGATCGCATCAGATCATGGCTGGGTTCCCTCGGCCCGGGGCTCATCATCGCCGCCCTCGTTTTCGGCCCCAGCAAAATGACCATCACTTCCAAACTCGGCGCCGGCTACGGATTTGCTACGTTGTGGATTGTGGTAGTGGCCATTTTCTTCATGATGATATTCACCGCCATGTCCGCCCGCATCGGCCACGCCACACAGCGGTCGCTCCTCAGCATCATAGCAGACAAGTGGGGGCGCCCGGCGGGTATCATCGCCGGCATCGGCATCTTCCTCGTTTGCACTTCCTTTCAGGCGGGCAATTCCGTCGGCGTGGGCGTGGCGCTGGCGGAGCTGACACATACTTCGGTAACGCCTTGGATCATCCTGTTCAACATCATTGGCATCGGCCTGCTTTTCTTCAGAAGTTTCTATAAAACGCTGGAACGGCTCATGATCGCACTGATCGGCATCATGCTGGCGGCCTTTCTCGTGACGGTCTTCCTCGTGAAGCCGGACCCGGCACAGACGGCCACGGGCTTCATCCCCTCCATTCCAAAAGGCTCCCAGGGTCTCATGATCGCTTTCATGGCCTCCTGCTTTTCCATCGTGGGCGCTTTTTACCAGTCTTACCTCGTACAGGAAAGAAGACGCCTCCAACCGGCAAAAGCATCGCAACGCAAGAGCAACAGCCTCACGGGCATCATCATCCTCGGCTTCATGAGCGCTATTGTCATGATCTGCGCGGCGGCGGTGCTGCATCCCCAGGGCATCCGCGTGAATACGGCAACCGATATGTCCAAGGCATTGGAACCGCTCTTTGGCAGGTATGCATCCGGACTCTTCCTCACGGGCCTGTTCGCGGCCTCTTTTTCTTCCATTGTAGGCAATGCCAGCGTGGGCGGCATTCTGCTGGGTGATGCGCTTGGCTTCGGGAGCGATTTCAGCGCGCGGAAAACCAGGTTGTTCATCGCGCTGGTCATGATAGCGGGCGCGGTGATCGCCATTGCGTTTGGCAGACTGCCGCTGGAACTGATCGTGTTCGCGCAGAGTGTGACCATCTTCATCGTGCCGTTCATCGGCATTGCCATGTACCTCATCGCTAACAATGAAAAGATCATGGGCGAAGCAAAGAACAGCGGGTTTGTCAGGATTGCCGGTGCACTCGGCCTGCTGGTGATCATTTTCCTCGCGGCAGTGAACTTTAAAGATCTTTTTCTCAAATAAATCAAAATTCAGATAATGGAGCATGTATATCAGGAGTTGTTAAAACCATCGCCGGCGTTGTTGCAGGATATTGCCCGCATCGATGGGGACATTATGCTGATGGGCGTTGGCGGCAAAATGGGGCCTGCCATGGCCCGGCTGGCCAAACAGGCGGTGGAGGAAGCGGGCATTCAAAAGAAGATCACCGGCGTGTCCCGCTTTTCGGAGCCCGGACTGCAGGAGGAGCTGAACGCGCTCGGCATCAACACCATCAAAGCGGATCTGCTGAATGATGCTGAACTGCAGGCGCTTCCGGAAACGCAGAACCTCATCTACCTGGCTGGACAAAAATTCGGCACCACCGGCCGTGAATCCTACACCTGGGCCATGAACACGTATCTCCCCGGCAGAGTGGCAGAGAAATTCCGCCATGCCCGGATCGTGGCCTTCTCTACCGGTAACGTCTACCCGCTTTCCCCGGTGCTGAACGGGGGGCTGGCGGAGGACATCCCGGCGGCGCCGGTAGGGGAGTACGGACAGTCCTGCCTCGGCAGGGAACGCATGTTCCAGTACTTTTCATCGATATACAACACGCCGGTATTCATCTATCGCCTCAATTACGCCAATGATGTGAGCTACGGCGTATTGCTGGAGATCGCCAAAGCGGTGTATGAGCAACGGGAGATCGATCTGCGGATGGGGCATGTGAACGTGATATGGCAGGGTGATGCCAATGAAATAGCCATCCGCGCCCTGCTGCATTGCGAAGCGCCGGCGAAAACGGTGAATGTCAGCGGCCCGGAAACAGTGGCGGTACGCTGGCTGGCGCAGGAGTTCGGCAAGCGGATGGATAGAACGCCCCGCTTTGTGAACAGCGAACAGCCGGATGCGCTGCTGAGCAATTCCGCGGAATGTTTCCGCCTGTTCGGCTATCCCCGTGTTACGCTTAAGCAGATGATCGACCTGGTGGCGGCATGGATCACGGAAGGTGGAAAAACCATCAACAAACCCACGCACTTCCAGGAAAGGGAAGGCAAATTCTAAAATTCAACATCGTGAAACAACTGAATGAAGATATCAGCGCCCTTTTGCAACAGGGCGCTTTCATCCCCGCGCATCCGCTGGCCTTGCAGGCGGACTTGTCCATCGACGAAGACAGCCAGCGCAGGCTTACCCGCTATTACATCGCCAGCGGGGCGGATGGCATCGCGGTAGGGGTGCATACCACACAATTCGAGATCAGAAAGCCGGAGTTTAACTATCTTGAACCGGTTTTGCGGATGGCGGCCGAAGAAGCAGCGAAAAATGCAGGCGGCAAACCTTTTATCAAAGTGGCCGGGATCTGCGGGCCGGTGGAACAGGCTTTGGAGGATGCCCGGCTGGCGGTGAAATACGGCTACGACCTGGGCCTCCTGAGCATGGGCGGTCTGCAATCGCTGACGGAACAGCAACTGATAGACAGGGCGCGCGCGGTTGGAGCGTTGTTGCCGGTTTTTGGCTTCTACCTGCAACCTGCCGTTGGCGGCCGCGTGCTGAGCTATGATTTCTGGAAGGCCTTTGCTGCCATCCCGGCCGTGCAGGCCATCAAGGTAGCGGCTTTTAACCGCTACCAGACCCTCGATGTGGTGCGGGCGGTATGCGATTCCGGAAGAGCCGGGGAGATCGCCTTATACACCGGGAATGACGATAATATCGTGGCGGACCTGCTGACGCCTTACCGCTTCGTCAACAATGGAAAGATGCTGGAGAAAAGGTTTGTTGGCGGATTATTGGGTCACTATGCGGTATGGACGCATCGCTCTGTGGCTTTATTCAGAAAGATAAGGGAGGCCATAACCGCCGGAAATACAGACCTGCAGAGCTTCCTGTCAACCGGGGTGGAAGTGACGGATATGAATGCGGCGATATTTGATGTGAAGCATGGCTTTAAAGGATGTATTGCAGGCATTCATGAAGTGCTGAAACGGCAGGGATTGATGAAAGGTGTCTGGTGCCTCAGTCCGGATGAAATACTTTCTCCGGGCCAGGCGGAGGAGATCGACAGGGTAACGGCCCTGTATCCTCACCTGGTGGATGATCCGTTCGTAGCGGATTTTATCGCGCGGGACCAGCGTTTGTAAAAGATCCGCTGCGGGTGATCAACATAAAAAATTGTACCGATCATGATACTGGATGAGATCAAAAAATTGTCCGCTTCCGTGTACCCGGAGGTGCTTCACAACAGGCGGCACCTGCATGCCAACCCGGAACTGTCCTTCCACGAAACGGCCACCTGCGCCTTCGTGAAAAAGGAGCTGGACCGCCTGGGCATCAGCTGGATGGCAGTAGCGGAAACCGGTGTGCTGGCTATCCTGAAAGGCGATCTTCCTTCAGACCGGGTGATCGCCCTGCGGGCGGATATGGATGCCCTGCCGATCACCGAAGCGAATGATGTGGAATATGTTTCGCTCAACAAAGGCGTGATGCATGCCTGCGGCCATGATGCGCATACGGCTTCCCTGCTGGGCGCCGCCAGTATCCTGCAATCGGTCAGACACCTGTTCGGCGGTACGGTCAAACTGTTTTTCCAACCGGGAGAGGAGCAACTGCCCGGCGGCGCTACGCTCATGATCAAAGACGGCGCACTGGCTGATCCGGTCCCTTCCGCGGTCATCGGCCAGCATGTGATGCCTTCGCTGCCCTGCGGCAAGATCGGCATCAGGAAAGGTAAATTCATGGCCTCGATGGACGAGATCAAACTGCAGGTGTACGGTCGCGGTGGCCACGGTGCACAGCCTCACCTGAATATCGATCCGGTGACGATGGCGTCGCAGGTGATCGTGGCTTTACAGCAGGTCGTCAGCCGCATGGCCAATCCCGCTATACCCAGTATTTTATCTTTCGGCCGTTTTATAGCAGAAGGCAGCATTAACGTTATCCCGGACTCCGTGTACATCGAGGGCACTTTCCGCACAACGGACGAAGCCTGGCGAACGGAAGCGCATACACGCATACGCCGCATCACGGAATCCATCGTGGAGGGAATGGGCGGCACCTGCAAACTGGATATCCGCAAGGGCTACCCCTGCCTTGTGAATGAAGCAGGACTGACCACGGCCATCAGGGAACATATAGCGGCATACGCCGGCCCGGAGAATATTGTGGACCTGGATATCTGGATGGCATCGGAGGACTTTGCCTATTATGCCGAGCAGGTCAATTCCTGTTTTTATCTCCTGGGTGTCGGGAACGCGGAGAAAGGCATTTCCGCTTCGTTGCACACACCCGGTTTTAATATCGATGAGGATGCACTGCGCCAAAGCCCGGGCCTGATGGCATACCTCGCGGTGAAAACGCTGGGCAACTAACGCAGCCTTCGTTCCCACTTCAGCAGACGCGCACAGAATACCAGCGATTCCATGCCTTTTTGAAGATAAGCCTGCCGGATGGCCCGGTACACTTCCGGGTGGCCGGGCGATAGTTCCAGCCATCCGTGCAGCTGCTGGAAATACGGCGGATGCGCGGGGCCTTTGCCGTCCACTGTTCTGCGTACATCACTCCGGTCCGGCAACAGTACGTTATGCAGCAGGGTATTGGCAAATCGTTCCATATCCCGCTGGCTGAAAACAGTTTTCTCCGCTGCGGCGGCAGCAACCATGGCAATGTCCAGCGTGCCGTGGGACGCATCTTCCGGGCGCGCGGCTCCCTTGAAATATTTCACATTGAAGGAGAGGTTGTCTTCCGGTTTCCACCCGGTGGTGGTCATCGGCTCATACCAGTAGTTCCATATATACAGGTTGCCCCGCCTGTTATATTGCAGGCGGTTTTTGAACAGGCGGCAGAGTTTTTCCGCAGTATGCTTATAGGTAGCTTTTCCGGTAAGCCGGTGCAACGCCAGCAGCACGCAAACATGCCGCCCCAGGTAATTGAAGGGCTGGCCCACATTATCCGCCGGAAAGGATTCCCCCTTTTCGCAGGTAAGCACATATCCTTCGCCACGGCCGGGACCATCACGCCAGAGCCTTTGCAGCATATCCGCATAAGATTCCTCCGCAGCCTGAATGAAACTGTCCGCAACAGGCACAAGTGACCGCAGCGCGGCATCTTTCTTTACAAATTCCGCAAAACGCAGCATCGGGTGATAGATAATACCGTAGTAACCGGTATAGGCCAGCGGAATGGGTGTCAGCCTGATCTTTTGCGCCGGCAGCGGGCTTTGCTGTTTTACCTGTATGCTCACGAGATTGGATGGCTCCGTGGATGTACCGCGACCGGTAGAGTAGGGGGCCATCGGATCATTGATGACCTTTTCTGCAAAACGTTCATCCGCCGGGTTCAAGCTCAGGTTGACATACGTCTCTTTCCGCGGGTAAAATTCATTGCTGACGATGATCGTGAAACCTTGTGCGCCGGGAACAACCTCCACAGTGGTAAGATGATTGTTGGAAAAAGGTGTGGAACGGATGGCTATGACCGTTTCCCCGGCGGCGTTTTTCAATGCGCCGGAGGCTACCACGTATTTGAACCCCATCGTCCAGCCGGGCCGCACTTCCCCGGAACCGTCCTTCACACCCCGCCGGTCATCCCGGTGAGAAAGCAGCCGTTGCCCGCGTTCGGCAAGCTGATGAAGATAAGCCGGATCTTCGGTGGCCTCATACAGATCAGCCAGCGCATGCAGCACAGGAGATTCCCGCCAGGCTATCGTGCTGGCGTCCTTCGATCGCAGCCAGGCGTCTTCTTTGGGCAAGGCTTCGAGCAGTTCATTTGCGCGTTCAATGGAAATGGCTTGCGCCGGAAGCGGCGTAGTATCCGGAACAGCGGCGGTGCTGTAAAAAAGCGCTGTGGTCAACAGGCATATGACAGGAGGCATAACCCGATTATTAGCATGAGAAAAAAGCGGGAGGGGCTGTTACACCCCGTCCCGCGGCTGCTTATCAAACAAAAAAACATTCATGGTTGGCGATCAGGAAAGCGGTGCATAGTAAGTGCAATACCCGTTTTCCTCCACCGGCCCTTTGAACAGGGAACAGGTGCCGCAGCTTTCCCCTTCGCCCGGAGGCAGGTATAGTTTGCAGTTCCCGCATTTATTGTCGGGAATAGGCGTTTCTTCCACATAGCCCAACCGTTTCCGCTTCTCGATCTCTTCCTCGCTAATGCCGGACAGATCGCTGCAGGAAGCGGGTTTGTGGCTTTTGCCGGTATCCTTCGCGGCCTTTTCGCCATTGCCGCAACTGCCGATGAAAAAAGCGCCGCCCAGCAAGAGGCTGCTCAGGCCAAGGGCGTTTTTGATAAAATGTCTGCGCGTGTTCATAAACGTTTGATTATTGGTCGTATGCCGGTTGTTATTCTCCGATGATCTTCTCCAGGTCCGCTGCCGTTTCCGCGGATACGTTCTTCAATTCCGATTTGAATGATTTCAGTTTGGCTTTCAGTTCCGCTGAAATACCCTCCGCTCTCTCCATGCCGCTTGTAAATCCTTTCAGCGCGGCAGTCAGGCGTTTTCCCGTCTGCATGCCGGGATGTTTGAGCAAAGAAAAGAACGGCTTCACCTGCCCTTTGTCATTCCTCGCACCGATGATGTAAGACAGATCATGTATGAAACCGTCATGCAGTTTTGATGTATCGGTATTGCTTTTGAGCAGAGCGTCCAGCAATCCGGGAGAGGAACCGGCATTGGAGCTGAGTACCGCCATCTGCATCATTTTATCATTTCCGTAACGCCCGAGCGCCTGCACAAATGCATGCGTCACCTGGTTGTTGCTGAACTGGCCGAGGCTGAGCACAACCTGCATGGTGAGTTTAGCGGGACTATCCTTCACCATCGGTAATAATTCAGGCAGCAGCTGCGGATAGCGCTCTGCAAGCATGACGGCGTGTTCCCGCACATGCAACGAACTGTCCGCCAGCGCATTTTTTACGATGCCGGCATCCAGCGCCTCCAGTGCCTCCAGCACATACAAGGCATGCAGGCGTGCGCGGGGATCTGTATTGTCCAGCTGCATTTTTTGCAGTGCAGGGATAACGGATCTATCCTGCCGTTCCACCAATAACCGGTGTGCCTGTTGGGCATACCATTGATTGGGATGCGCAAAAAGCTGTACAAGGCTGTCGCCGGACATTTTGCGCAGTGCAGGTGACGCGCTCCTGTAGCTGCTGCTCGCGGGCATCACCCGGTAGATGCGGCCTTTGTCGGAACCCTCATAAAAATCCATTTCCGCTTTCAGGTCATCCGGAATGGAAACAGGTGTTTCAATATGCTGGCGGTAATAATCAAGCACATACAGGTAGCCATCAGGCCCCGTGGCGAAATTCACCGGGCGGAACCAGTTGTCTTTCGACCAGATGAATTCCCGGTCTTTTTCCGCTTCCGCGCGTTTGGCCGTAAAATGCACATCGTCATGGGCCACGGACAGCACATCCCGGTGAACGAGGTTCCCCGCCACTTCGCCGGTGAAAATATTCCCGTAGAAAGAAGCCGGCAAGGCGTCGCCGTTATAAAAAGTGCCGCCGGAAGCGCCGGTAAAATGCCCTCTTTCATATTCCACCCGGTTAAGTTTCTTCTCCTGGAACTCCGCGTTCCTTCTTTTTGATCTTTCCGCTCTCCAGTAAGGCGTGGCGGATTCCTGGAACATCAGCGGATCATGGTCGGAGATATTCTTGATGGCGCGTGTGGTGGGAAGATAGGGGTGCCGGTGCGTGTATCGCCAGGGGATCAGCGTTTGCTGAATGTGGATGGAGTTTTCCGTCACAAAGCGGTTGCCGTAGTCGTCCAGCGCCTGGCCGAACTGCCCGGGCCCCGTTTCCAGTTCAAACAGCCCGCGGTCCAGCCGGAACCGGAAATCCGCACCGCGAACGGAGAGGGGAGCGGCACCTGGTTTATCTTTGTAGGTTACGTTACCGTCCTGTCCCCGGTTATTGGTATAGATCCAGTTATCCACGCCAAAGCGCAGATTGGTGATCTGTGTTTCCGGATTGTCCTTGAAGAAGCCGCTGAACAGCACTTCCCGGGTATCGGCCACAAAATCTCCCGTGGTATCCTTCATATACAATATCTCCGGCGCGGCCGTTACCAGCAGCCCGCCTTTCCAGGGAAGTATGCTGGTGCCTTCCGATAATTTGTCTGCAAAAACAATAGCTGTATCCGCTTTGCCATCGCCATCAAGGTCGCGCAGTACGCGGATATGGCCCTTCTCCGTGCCGGGCGCCGGCTTGTCGGGGTAGTCGGACATTACGACCACATAACAATTCCCGTCCTCGTCAAACTCCATGGATACCGGGTCCATCACCAGCGGCTCCGCGGCAAACAGTTCCATTTTCAATCCTTCAATGATGTGCAAGCTTTTTAATGCCTCTTCCGGCGCCAGCGGCCCCGGATATTTTTCCTTATTCCCGCAACCGGAAGATACCAGTATGACTGCCGGTAAAATGAGACCAGAACAGCGTTTCATAACATTACGCATGGTGTGTCGAATTTAAATCCTGATAGATAAAACGGTACATTTTTTTTTACATGAAAAGCAAAACACTTGCTTTTCATGCTTTTTACATTTAGATTTGTTCAGGTAACGTTAACGTACACGAATATAGTGCTAAATTTCTGACATCAGGTAGCGGCAGGCGTTTAAAAGATCAAATTTTTTTGCGGGATATCTTCTGATTTATGTGGCGTAACCTTCGCTGCGCGGCCGTCAATAACATTTTTCATATCGTACAGGATAACCGGCCGCGAAAAAAAATCGCCCGGAAAACTAACAGGTGATAATTTTTTTTGTTATTTTCGGGTACGTTAACGGAATCAACCAATCAGCATCAGTTCGTCAGCCTGCACAAGCATTAATATTATCAACAGTTATAAAAAACATTATTCAGATGGGTCATACTTCAAGAAGGAAGTTTCTCCGGCAGGGTTCATTAGGGGCCGCGGGGTTCTTGTTTGCCTCCGGCCTGGCCAATAGTTCCTTTGCCGGAACATTCTCAGGAGAAGGGCGTACACCGGCCATCCTCGGCGGCCGCCCGGTGTGGTCGGACACCGATTGGGTAAAATGGCCCATGTGGGTGCAGTCGGAAGACGAGAAGATATTGATAGACAGCGTCCGCAGCGGCGTATGGTCACGCAACAAACTGGTAGACAGCTTTGAAGGCAAATGGGCGGAAGTCGTCGGCGCAAAACGCTGCCTGACCGTAGTGAACGGCACCAATGCGCTGATCACGGCCATCGGCCAGCTGGACATCGGTCCCGGCGACGAAGTGATCACCACACCTTATACATTCATCGCATCCGTTCAGGCCATACTCGCCAATCATGCCATGCCGGTGTTTGCGGACATCGATCCGGCTACCTACCAGATCGATCCGGAAAAACTGGAAAGCAAGATCACCAAACGCACAAAGGCCATCCTCGTTGTCCATATCCTCGGTCTTCCTGCGGATATGGACCGCATCATGGCCATCGCGCAAAAGCATAACCTGCTGGTTATTGAAGATGCCTGCCAGGCGCACCTGGCCGAATACGGCAACAAAAAAGTAGGCTCCATCGGCAAAGCCGGCTGCTTCAGTTTCCAGAATTCCAAGAATCTGCCCATCGGGGAAGGCGGGGCGATCGTTTCGGACGATGAACAGTTCATCGACAAATGTTTTGCCGCGCATAACCTCGGATATGCCTACGGTACATCCACAGGCGCCGTGGCCGGGGACAGTTTCATGAAGGCCTCGAAGATCAGGCTGACGGAGTATGCCGCCGCCATCGGCCTCGCACAGCTGAAACGCCTGGAAGCGCAGACCATTACCCGCGATGAGAACGCCCGGTACCTCTCTTCCATGCTGAAAGATATTGATGGTGTGACGCCTATCAAATTGTACGATAAAGTGAACCGGGGCGCCTTCCATCTGTATTCCTTCCGCTACCGGCCGGAAAGCTTTGCCGGCCTCAGCAGGCAGAAGTTCCTCGAAGCCCTGCGAAAGGAAGGCTTGCCCTGCTCCGGCGGCTACAAGGTCATGCATACCCAGGAGTTTATGAAAGACGCCTTCGCATCCAGGATATACAAAAGCTTCTATACAAAGAAAATGCTGGACTTCGATGACTATCTCCGGCGGAACAGCTGTCCGGAGAACGAAGCGCTCTGCAAGGACGCCGTATGGCTCACGCAGAACGTGCTGCTCGGCTCCCGCAGGGATATGGAAGGCATCGCGGAAGCGATCAGGAATATCAGCAGGAATGCTGACAGGATCAAAGATTAAAATAAACATAGTTCATGGAAGTAGAAAAGCAAAGTGAGCAGCGCATGCTGATGCCTTATGATGCACACGTAGAAAAACTGATCGCCAAAACATTTGATTCCGGGTTTGAACAGGCCCATGATTCGTATAACGCCATCACGGTGGCCAGCGACGGAAGAGTGTATTATGTGCTGTCGTCAGACAAGCATGATATTGCAGGAAGGATGTACGCCTATGATCCGCTGACGGACAGCATTGCGCTGCTCGGTGATCTTACGGAGATCTGCGGTGAAAAAGGGAAACGGTTTATCTCGCAGGGCAAAAGCCATGTAGAGTTCTTTGAAATGGACGGCAAGCTTTATTTCTCCACCCACGTCGGTTTTTATGAGCTGATCGATGGTATGGACCGCTTGCCGGTGAACGCCCCGGAAGGGTACAAGCTGTACAACGGCGGGCATATCCTGTCGTACGACATGAAAACAGGGGAGTTTGAGGACCTGGCCACCATCCCCGGCGGGGAAGGCGTGGTGTCCATGACGATGGATGTGGAGCGTGGAAATATCTATTGCATCACCTGGCCTTTAGGGAACTTTATCCATTACCATACCGGTTCCCGGAAAATGAAGCAGCTGGGCACTGTGGCCGGAAAGGGAGAAGCAGGAACACCGGGAAATGATTTCCGTTCGCTCTGCCGCTCGCTCTTTGTTGACCCGCGGGATGGTACGGTATATTTTTCCACTGCCGCGGGTGATATCTATGGCTATTCACCGGAAAAGAGTACACTGCGGAAGCTGGAAGATGTGGACCTGCGGATCGATTATTTCGGTAAATACAGTCCGGAGCAGCCGGGCAGCATGGGATATAACTGGAGAAAGATCTGCTGGCATGAAGAAGATGAAGTGGCTTACGGTGTGCATGGCAACTCGGGTTACCTCTTCCGCTTCGATCCTGCCGCGCAGAAGATAGAACTGATAGAGCGCATCACCTCCAGCCTCTCCCGCAAAAGCGGGATGTTCGACCAGTTCAGCTACGGCTACCTGGGCTTTCAGACGGGGCCGGACAGGGAAACGATCTATTATCTGACAGGCGGACCGATCTATGTGGACGGCAAGCGTGTGGGCGGTGTGGACGAGATCGGAAAAGGAGCGGCAAAAGGGTTGGAGAACCTTCATCTCGTTACTTATCACATTCCTTCATCCCGGTACTGCGATCATGGCCCTATCTTTTATGAGAACGGGGACAGACCGCTGTATGTCAACTCGATCGCCGTTGCCGCGGACGGCGCCATTTATACGCTGGCGCGGATAGACAGGAACGGCAAAACGGTCACAGACCTGATCAGCATCCCGAACCCTCTTGTAAAAACGGTATAAATACATGTGAATGTTCAGACAATTGAAATATGGACTGATAACGCTGTTCGCCTTGCTGCAGCAGGTGTCCTTCGCCGGCGGTTTTGACGGTGGCGTAAAGGTAGGCACCGGAAAGATCGTGATCACGCCGGAGCTGCCTTTTCACCTGACCGGTTATGCCGGCAGGGATACCCCGGCGGTGGACAAGGTGCACGATCTCTGGGCGAAAGCGCTGGTGATCGAAGAAAGCCCTTCCAGCAGGATCGTCATCGTCACCACAGACGTACTGGGCCTGACGCCGGCCATCTCGGACGCCGCCCGCCCGCCTGGAGCAGAAGCATGGCATAAAACGTTCGCAGATCATGTTCAATTCCTCGCACACCCATTCCGGCCCGATGATCTGGCCGGCGTTAAGTGTGATCGGGGATTATGATACCGCCACGCTGAAAGGGTTTACCCGGTATGCGCTGGGGTTGACCGATAAACTGGTAGCCGTGGTGGATATGGCCATGCAAAGCCTGGAGCCCATGCAGCTCAGTCACGGTAACGGTATGGCCGGTTTTGCGATCAACCGCCGTCAGCGGACACCCGGGGGCATCGTCAACGGTTTGAATACCGGCGGGCATGTGGACCATGATGTACCGGTGCTGCTGGCCCGGAACGCGCAAGGCAAGGTCAAAGCCATACTCTTCGGGTATGCCTGCCATAACACCACCGTCACCGGGAAAAATAACAGCGTGAACGGGGACTATGCCGGGTATGCGCAGATCGCGCTGGAACACCGTTATCCCGGTGCAACGGCATTGTTCTTCATCGGCTGTGCGGGAGACCAGAACCCCGCGCCCAGGGGAACGCTCGAACTCGCTGAGCAGCACGGCAACACATTGGCAGATGCCGTACAGCAAGTGCTTTCCGGGAAGATGGAGACCATCGGCGCTCCGCTGCGCAGCGCTTTTGTGAAAACGGAGTTGCCCTTTCAGCCATTCCGTGCGCAGACGTATCAGAAGGATCTGCTGGAAGGAAACAAGTACGAACAGCGACGGGCAAAGCTCATTATGGAAGCGATGGACAAGGGATGGGATATCTCCGCGCACAGTTACCCGGTGCAGGCCATGCGCATCGGCAACAAGCTGACCATTCTCTCGCTCAGCGGTGAAACAGTGGTCGATTATTCCCTGAACGCCAAGAAAAAATACCCGAAGGAACATCTCTTTGTGGCCGGATACTGCAACCAGGTGGTCTGCTATATTCCCACGGAGAAGATACTGGAAGAAGGAGGGTACGAACCGGTGAGCAGCATGATCTATTACGGCATGCCCGGTCCATTCAAAAAAAGCGTGGAAAGCAAGGTCAATACAGCTATCGGAACAGTGATGCGGGAAGTGGGAGTGCAGAAAAAATAATTCATAACACTTTAATTCCTTCAAATGCCGCTAAAATTTATGTTGCTATTGGGCGCGCTGTGGCTGACTTCCTGTGCAAACCGGAAAATGCATCAGCAGCATAGCGCCTCCGCCAGCCAGGTGTTGCAGAACACCTATGGCACCTACGGTGCGCCGCCACGTCAGCCGGACGGGCGCGTGAACCAGCAGCAGCTCCTCGCCGAGCTGAAAGAGCTGCATGCCACTACTTATCACTGGCTGATCTGGCAGAATGAGCACGACTGGGACGATCTCCGCATCTTTCTTCCGTTGGCCCGGAAGCAGGGGATCAGGGTTTGGGTGACCGTAGTGCCGCCCTCCGAATCAAAACCCATTGCAAAGTTCTCCTCCGAGCCCTTCGGCATGGATTACAAACGCTGGGCCGCCGAGTTTGCACGGCTGAGCCTGAAGGAAACGAATCTTGTAGCCTGGAGCATAGACGATTTTGCGCACAACCTGAAAACATTTACAAGAGGATACACGGATTCCTGCCTGCAGGCGGCAAAGGCCATCAACCCGCGCCTGCTGTTCGTGCCATGTGTTTATTACCGGCAGATCACGCCGCAGTTCGCGGCCGGTTACGGGGATCTGCTGGATGGCATCCTCTTCCCGTACAGGGCCGAATCCACCGGCGCCAATCTGACGGACCCTTCGCAGGTAGGGCCCGAAATAGCGGCCATACGGAAACTGTTCAGAAAAGACCTGCCGGTGTTCGTGGATATCTATGCCACGGCCCACTCAAGACTGGGCGCTTCCTCTCCGGCATATGTGAAGGAGGTGCTGGCGCTGAGCCTGCGGCATGCGGACGGGGTATTGATCTACTGCCATCAGGACCCGCAAAAGTTCACCGAAAAATACAATATCATCAAAGAGGGTTTTAACGAACGATAGGAGGGCGGCACGGCTGGAGGGGACCATCTCATCAGGCCGGAACCATGCAACACGAAACAGTACAAGTGCCGCCGCCCGGATTTTATGTGAAAGTTTATTCGATTCAGCTATTTCCTTGCATTCATTGTCGTGTACGTACCCGTAGTAGTGAACCAAAATTTAATCCATCATAACTATTCTGCTATGGAACGAAAGTGTAATTATTATTTTGCCGCACTTTTCATTGCACTGTCATGTATCGTTCTTCTGCCGGCAAGGTCAGATGCCCAGGCGCAGCCTGTGGTGACCGGCCGCGTGGTGGAAACCGGAACGAACAGCGTAATGAAAGGCGTGACGGTATCCGTTAAAAACAGTACCCGTAAAACCTATACAGGTGATGACGGCCGGTATTCCATTAATGCCGGTCCGGATGACGTACTTGTTTTCACCTTCATCAGCATGGAGCGGGTGGAGGAAAAAATTGCCGGCCGCCAGGTCGTTAATGTCACCATGGTCCCCAAGGAAGAATCCCTGGGAGAAGTGGTGGTCATCGGGTATAACACGGTAAAGCGTGGAGACCTCACGGGAGCGGTAGGTCAGGCTAACGTCAAAGACATGGCCAAAGCGCCGGTAGGTTCCTTTGCGGAAGCGCTGGCAGGTCGCGTTGCCGGGGTACAGGTATCCAGTGTTGACGGACAGCCCGGTGCGGGCGTGAACATCATCGTTCGCGGCCCGGGTTCCCTCACGCAGGACGTATCGCCATTGTACGTGATAGACGGCTTCCCGGTGGAAGACCTCGATCCGGCTACCATCAACCCGGAAGACATCGAATCGCTCACCATCCTGAAAGATGCCTCTTCCACCGCCATCTACGGTTCCCGCGCGGCCAACGGCGTGGTGCTTATCCAGACCAAAAGAGGGAAGTCCGGCAAAGCCGCCATTTCCTTCGGCGTTTCTACCGGCTTTCAGCTGGAACGCAAAAAAATGGAGCTGATGAGCCCGTATGAATACATCAGATACCAGCTGGAAAGATTTCCCACCACCGGCGAAGGTTGGAGATACCTGGCAGAAGGGAAGACCCTCGAAGATTACAGGGATGTGGAAGGAGAGGATTTCCAGGATTATGTGTTCACCAAAGGGCAGGTCAATATTTACAACCTCTCGGTCAGAGGCGGTAATGAACAGACAAGGTATTCGGTGTCCGGATCGCTGTTCGACCAAGATGGCATTATCACCAATACCGGCCTGAAAAGATACACGGCTAGGATGTCCCTCGACCATACCGTGAGCAAACGCATTAAAGTAGGCTTTACGGCCGGTTACTCGGATGTGACCACCTGGGGGCAGCAGATCAGCAGCACACCCACCAGCAGCACATCCAGCTATGTGATGTTCCGTACCTGGGCTTACCGGCCCATCGGATTCCCGGATTCGGACTTCAGCCTGATCGAAGAGCCGGCGGACGAGGCTTCCATCACTCCCAGCGATTTCCGGATCAACCCGGTGCTGGACCTGGAGAATCAGTACCAGTACAATTACAATAACCTCTTTGAAGGATTGGGCAATGTCAGCATCAATATCCTGGACGACCTGGTGCTGAAAATAAACGGCGGCATAAGGAAAAACGATTATCAGTTCGACAAGTTCTTCAACTCCAAAACCTCCAAAGGCAGTCCCAATAACCCCAACAACGCAGACGGCATCAGCGGCTCCATCCTGCACAGGAAGGCCAGCAGCTGGTCTAACGAGAACACGCTCAACTATACCAGAACATTCCGCCAGAAACATACCATCACGGCGCTGGCGTTGCTGAGCTTCCAGCAGAACAACCTGGATTCGGACGGGTTTTCATCCCGCTTGCTGCCGAATGAAAGTTTAGGCATCGCCGGGCTGAATGACGGGGTGCCTTACAACCCGGTAGCCACTACGTCTTACAATACCCGCCGCTCTTATGGCGGCAGGGTGGATTATAACTTTGATTCCCGGTACATGGTAACGCTGACGTTCCGGGCGGACGGCTCTTCCAAGTTTGCGCCCGGCAACCGCTGGGGCTATTTTCCCGGAGCAGCGGCAGCCTGGAACATGCATAACGAAAAATTCCTCAGCGGGAGCGGGGTGATCAGCACCTCCAAGCTCCGGAGCAGCTTCGGGGTGGTGGGGAACGACCGGGTAGGGGACTTCAGCTA
The DNA here is from genome assembly GCF_008086345.1 of Chitinophaga sp. XS-30. Taxonomy (NCBI): domain Bacteria; kingdom Pseudomonadati; phylum Bacteroidota; class Chitinophagia; order Chitinophagales; family Chitinophagaceae; genus Chitinophaga; species Chitinophaga sp. XS-30. The sequence goes on from NZ_CP043006.1 coordinate 3,286,544, forward strand.
CATTTCCCAGCTGGTGACCTCAACGAACGGTTATTCCTTCAACAATGCTGCGCCGCTGCTGGCCGTTTACCAGTCCAACCTCGGTAACGAAGACCTTACCTGGGAACGCACCACATCTACCGATATCGGTTACGAGCTGGGGCTTTTCAGGAACAGGCTGGAACTGATGGTGGACCTGTACAAGCGCACGACAGACAACCTTTTGCTGAATGCGCAACTGCCGCCTACTACCGGGTTTGGTTCCGCATTCAAGAACATCGGGAAGATCGAGAACAAAGGGCTGGAGCTGACGCTGAATGCCCGCGTAGTGGAATCAAAAGCGTTCACCTGGGAAAGCAATATCAATATCACCTTCAACCGGAACAAAGTACTGGCGCTTACCGAAGGCCAGCGCTCGCTGGACAATGCCGTGGCTACGGACGTGAACTACAGTGACAACCTGTACACCTCGGAGATCGGGAAACCTTCCGGCATGATGGTCGGCTATATCTGGGAAGGCAATTACCAGTACGCCGATTTCGACAGCCCGGCCCCGGGCGTTTATGTGCTGAAGCCGGAAGTAGCAGCCAACGGCAGGCCGCGCAATACCATCCAGCCGGGAGATATCAAGTATCGCGATATCAACGGCGATGGCAACGTCAATGCAGATGACAAGACCATCATCGGACGGGGGCAGCCCATTCACACCGGCGGTTTCGTGAATAATTTCCGGTACGGGGGCTTCAGCCTGAACGTATTTTTCCAGTGGTCCTACGGCGGGAACATTTACAATGCCAACCGCATCACCTTCGAAGGCAATACCAACGGCCGCCGGAATATGAACCAGTTCGCCAGCTATGTGAACCGCTGGACGCCGGAGAACCAGACCAACGAACATTTCCGCGCAGGCGGGGAGGGCGTGATCGGGTACCATTCTTCCAAATACATGGAAGACGGTTCCTATCTGCGCCTCAAAACCCTGTCGCTCGACTATGCCCTGCCGGCACAATACCTGAAAAAGCTGTTCATGACCAACCTGTCGCTGAACGTGGCGATGCAGAATCTTTTTACATGGACGAAATATACAGGGCTTGATCCCGAAGTGTCCACCCGTAACAATATTCTTACGCCCGGTTATGATTACTCGGCTTACCCGCAGGCAAGAACCATCACATTCGGTCTGAAAGCAAATTTCTAAATCGCTTAAAATCTTCAGGTATGAAAATCAGATATTTCATTTTGCTGGGTTGCATAGCCATCGTATCCGGTTCCTGCAAGGACTTCCTGGATACGAAGCCCAAGGACGCCCTGTTCCCCGGCAATTACTATAAAACGGCGCAGGAGCTGGACTATGCGCTGACTGCCGTATATCACACGCTGGGCGGGAACGGCGTTTACGGCAATAACGCCCTGTATCTTCTCGGCTGGTCTGCAGACGAAGGGTTCATGAACCGCAGCTCCATCGCCACCGGCGCTTTCCGCCTGAACCATGCGTTGGGCGACTCCTATGTAACGGCCTTCTGGCGGGAACTGTACAACGGCATCAACCGGGCCAACATCCTGCTGGAGAATGTAGATAACAACACGGATATTCCGGAGGAAAAAAGAAGGACCGTGCGGGGGGAAACCCTTTTTCTCCGTGCCTACTACTACTTTTTGCTGGTGCAGAACTACGGCGGTGTACCGCTGAAGCTGGCATCCAGCAAATCCGCGGTGGATGTGCATGTTCCTAAATCTACGATAAAGGAGGTGTATGACCAGATCGTAAACGATATGACGGAAGCGGAAAAGCTGGTGCTCGATATTACCAGTATCGGATTCGGCGGCAGGGTATCCAAATCCGCAGTACGCGGGATATTGATGCGCGTCAACCTCTATATGGCCGGGTATCCGCTGAAGGAAACTGCGCGTTACGATGAGGTCATCCGGTGGGGGGACAGCATCATGACGGACGGATTGGCCGGTCATGACCTGAATCCCAGCTTCCCCGATATTTTTATCACTATGGCCCGGGAGCAATATGATATTAAAGAGAGCATCTGGGAAGCGGAATTTTTCGGGAACGGTACGGATATCTATGAGGAAACAGGCAGGAACGGCTGGATCAATGGTATCAGGACCACCAATACCAATACCGGCAGGTCTGATGGATACATGTCTTACACCGCAAAACTCTATAACATCTACGAACCGGGCGACCTGAGAAAATACTGGTGCATACCGCTGTTCAACTATGCCAACCTTCCGGCAGCCAGCGGTACCAAAACGCTGATCGGGGAAATCACCTCTGAAGCAACGAAGTACGCCAGGTATCCGGGTAAATTCCGGCGGGAATTCGAAACCCTCATTCCCAAAATGCCCACCCGCTCGCCGATCAATGTACCATTGCTCCGTTATACAGATGTATTGCTGATGTATGCGGAGGCGTTGAACGAAAAATCAGGCCCTGTGGCTGCTGCGGTGAATCTGGTGAACGAGGTGAGGCGCAGAGGCTGGTCCACCGGCATAAAAAGCTTTACGATCACGAATGGCGGCAGCGGTTATACATCCGTTCCTGACGTAACGATCAGTGGCGGTGATGGCAGCGATGCGTCCGCAAAAGCTGTGATCAGCGGCGGGGTTGTAACAGGAATTGTGCTGGACCGCGATCCTTCCGGTACGGAATTCTCCCTGGCCGGGAAATACACTTCCCCACCGACCGTTACGATCAGCGGCGGTGGAGGAATGGGTGCAACGGCTACTGCGGAGATCTACACGCCCGCAGACGCCGATGTGAAACCGGCGTTTACCGCTTCCAAAGAAGCTTTTCGCAAGTTTTTGCAGGATGAGCGGATGCGTGAGCTGAACTTCGAGAATTGCAGGAGGGCAGACCTCGTGAGATGGGAGATATATGAACAGGTAAACCGGGATATGGCTGCTACCATGTCAACAGACATCCCCGGCTCCGTCTTCATTTCCTACTATTCAAATATGGAATCTCCCAAACATTTACTACTGCCCATACCGAGTGCGGAAATGGTGACAAACAATGCCATGGTACAAAATCCGGGTTGGTAATAACTTTTAAAATGCAACGATATGCAATATAAATTCTTGTGGTCAATATGCATCTGCCTTGCGCTGGGCGCGTGCTCGGACAAGCTTGGGAAGCTGGATGAACCGGTGTTTGAAGTGACGGTGGAAAAGGCGTCCTACCAGGTGGATGAACCGGTAGTATTCACTTTTAAAGGGGAACAGGACAATGTTTCTTTTTATTCCGGCGAGGTCTTTAACGAATACGAGTTCAGGAACGGGCGTGTGGTGGATGTCAGCGGCCAGGGCGCTACGCTGGATTTTTTCAGCCAGCTTTCCGGTACCGGTACGCAGACCGGCCAGCTGAGCGTATGGCTGTCCGCCAACTACAACGGCAACGGGGATCATGCCAGTGTGAAGTCCGCTACCTGGACCGATGTGACCGGCAGCTTTACGCTGGCCACCGGCACGGCGAACGTCGCTTCCGGCAAGCTGGATATCAGCAGCTGGTTATCGAAGGACCAGCCGCTGTATGTCGGGTTCAAATACATCACCCAGCCGCAGGCGGTAAATGGCCTCGCCCGCGTCTGGTGGATACAAAGCTTCATGATCAGGAGCAAGGCGGAAGGCCTCGGAGGCAATGAGCTGCTGCTCACGGATCAGGAAAATGCGGGTTTCAGAACCATAGACCAATACCCGGAAGATGCGCCGTCGCTGACCACCATCGTTCCCACCCGCGTAACCCTGTTGGGGAATAAATACAAAGACCCCACAGATTCGATCTATCATCCAGACTATTCCATTTATGATCCGGAAAACCCGATCTACGACCCGCAAAGCCCCCTTTACCAGCCAACGGCAAGGGTGCCGGTGTTCGTACCGTACGATCCGGCCAGTCCGTATAACGACCCGATGACGGAAACATGGGTGATCTCCAAACCCATCTTTGAGGACAAGGTGGACCTGGGGCCGGACAAGGCCATTTCCATCAAAGGCATCAACACGGATGTGATCGATCAATATACTTATACTTATAAAACACCTGGGAATTACAAGGTTTATTTCATAGCTTATAACCATAATATAGACGGCGTAAAAACCGTCGTCCGCCAGCTGGACCTGACGATCACGCCGTGATGGCGGGAGGGGTTGCCCATTAAAATTTAAAGTGTAACGAATGACAAAAAACGCAATGATCCCGGTTGAATCGCTTAGCCGGCGCCAGGTGGCCGTATCCATCGCCATCATCGGCGTAATGTTCTTTATGTTCGGATTTGTATCATGGGTGAACGCCATATTGATCCCTTATTTCAAGATCGCCTGCGAGCTGAATAATTTTCAGGCTTACCTGGTGACCTTTGCATTTTACATTTCCTATTTCATCATGTCCGTTCCCGCGTCCTATCTTTTAAAGTCCACCGGCTTTAAAAAGGGAATGATGGTGGGTTTCTGGATCATGGCGTTCGGGGCTTTCCTGTTCGTACCGGCAGCGGCTACACGCACTTACGGGATTTTCCTGGTGGCCCTGTTCATTCTCGGCACCGGGCTGGCCATCCTGCAAACCGCCGCCAATCCATATATCACCATCCTTGGTCCAAAGGAGCGGGCCGCGCAGCGGATCAGCATCATGGGCATCTGCAACAAGGCCGCCGGCATACTGGCGCCGTTGATCTTTGCCGCTGTGGTATTGCGCGCAACGGACAGTGAGCTGATCAAACAGCTGCCGCTGATGACCGAAGTGCAGAAAAACGCCGCGCTGGATGAGCTGATCAGCCGGGTGATCGTACCGTATATCTGTGTGGGGATCTTTCTCTTTCTGCTCGGTCTGATGATCCGGTTCTCACCACTGCCGGATATTGATACGGAACATGAATCTCCCGAACTGCGGCAGGCCAACCAGGGTAAATCGGGCATTATGCAGTTCCCGCACCTGGTGCTCGGCGCGATAGCGATATTCCTGCATGTAGGCACCCAGGTGATCGCCATCGATACCATTATCGGGTATGCCGGTTCCATGAACATTCCCCTGCTGGAGGCGAAGGTCTTTCCCTCATATACGCTGTTCTGCACCATCTGCGGGTATGTGACCGGCATTCTCCTGATCCCGAAGTTCATCAGCCAGGTGAACGCGTTGCGGGTATGCACCATACTCGGCACATGCTTTTCATTGCTCATTATCTTCAGCAGCGGAGAGGTCCGTTTGCTGGGGCATAACGCGGATATTTCCATCTGGTTCGTAGTGTTGCTGGGGCTTGCCAACTCGCTGATATGGGCGGGCATATGGCCGCTGGCGCTGGACGGGCTGGGCAAATTCACCAAACTCGGCGCTTCCGTGCTGATCATGGGCCTCAGCGGCAACGCCATTCTTCCGCTGATATACGGCTATTTTGCAGATCAGCATGGATTGCGGGAGGCCTATTGGGTATTGGTGCCCTGTTATCTCTACCTCGTATTCTACGCCGTGCGCGGGCATCGCGCGCGGCACTGGTCGGCAAGCGCTCCGGAGGAAAAAGTAGCGGTACAATCATGAGCGGACAATTGATCAAAATAACGAACGCGCATATTATCACGCCATTCACCGTGATCCCCAATGGCACGGTGCTGGTGGAGGGCACGCATATCGTTGCCGTTCAGGAAGGGGATATGGAAGCGGAAGGAGCATTGGTATTTGATGCCGCCGGCCACTATGTGATGCCGGGGTTTATTGATATTCACGTACACGGCGGCGGCGGGCATGATTTTATGGATGGCGATGAGGACGGATTCCGGGAGATCGCCCGTACGCATTTACGGCATGGTACGACTGCTATGCTGCCCACCACGCTCACCAGTGACCGGGAGGGCATTATCAGCACACTGGAATGTTATCAGCGCGCAGCCGCCGTTCCTACCGGCGGTGCGCAATTCCTGGGCCTTCACCTGGAAGGGCCTTACCTGTCCATGAACCAGCGCGGTGCGCAGGACCCTGCCCATATCCGTGATCCGGACCCGGATGAGTACGAAGCCATTGTGAAGGCAGGGGGGAAGTCCATCCGCAGATGGAGCGCCGCTCCCGAACTGCCCGGTGCGCTGCCATTCGCCCGTTTCCTCAAAGCCAATGGCATCTTGCCTTCACTGGCGCATACCGATGCCATTTACGAAGAAGCGCTGGAAGGTTACCTGAACGGCTACACGCTGGCTACGCATTTGTATTCGGCCATGTCCGGCGTCACCCGCAGGAATGCTTTCCGCTACGCAGGCGTGATAGAGACCGCTTTTTTGCTGGATGATATGGATGTGGAGATCATTGCGGACGGCAGGCATCTGCCCGCGCCGCTGCTGAAACTGATCTGCAAGATAAAAGGACCGGCACGCATTGCGCTGATCACGGATGCCATGCGCGGCGCGGGAATGCCGCCGGGAGAAAGTATCCTGGGCAATATCCGTTCCGGCCTGCCTGTGATCATCGAAGATGGCGTGGCCAAGCTGCCGGACAGATCGTCTTTTGCCGGAAGCGTAGCCACAGCGGAACAACTGGTCCGCAATATGGTGGAAATGGCCGGTGTACCGGTGCCGGAAGCTGTGCAGATGATGACCGCCACGCCCGCCCGCATCATTGGCGTGGAGGAACGGAAAGGTGTTATCAAACCCGGAATGGATGCGGATATCACCATCTGTGATACCGGTTTTAACGTACAGGCCGTCATGGTCATGGGAGAGTTTTTATACCGCAAGTGAGATATACATCATGAGAACATTCAAAAAAGACAGCCTGGACGTACAGGTGTATGAAGACCGGCAAACGATGGGCCGCGAGGCCGCGGCACTGGTTGCAGGGAGGATTCGGGAACTGCTGGCGGCACAGCCGGAAGTGAATATCATTTTCGCGGCGGCCCCCTCGCAGAACGAATTTCTGGCCACGCTGGCGGAAACGGTGCTGGATTGGGGCAGGGTCAATGCTTTTCATATGGACGAGTACATTGGCCTGGATCCCTCGGCCCCGCAGCTTTTCGGCGCTTTCCTGGACCGTGCCATCTTCGGAAAGGTACCGTTCAGGGCCGTGCATTATATCAACGGCAATGCGCCGGATATCGCCGCGGAGTGCAGGCGTTACCGTGCCTTGCTGGAACAGCATCCCGCGGATATCGCCTGCATGGGCATCGGGGAGAACGGTCACCTTGCCTTCAACGACCCGCCGGTAGCGGATTTCAATGACCGTTACCTGGTCAAAACAGTAGGGCTGGAAGAAGCCTGCCGAGCGCAACAGGTGAATGACGGCTGCTTCGCCCATATCTCCGATGTGCCGGCATATGCCATCACCCTGACCATCCCCGCGTTGATGGCCGCCAAATATATTTATTGCATGGTGCCAGGCCCCACAAAGGCGAAGGCCATAAAAGACACGCTGACAGCGGAGATCAGCGAAAAAGTACCGTCCACCGCGCTCCGGCGCCACAAACAGGCGGTATTGTTCATCGACGCGAAAAGCGGAAGCCTGCTGTAGCGCGCCGGTATTCCCGTTTATGAAAAACTGCCTGCTTATGGACAGAAGAGGATTTGTGAAAAATACCGGCTTGCTGGCCATGTTATATCATTTACCGCAAAGCGGGTGCAAGGAACAACGTATGAAAATGATCAAAGTGACCGGAACGGATGCGCAATTTGAACGTGAGCCGTTGAAAGGGCGTTTCGGATTCAAAGGCGGTTACCTGACAGAGCTGTGGCAGACCGTTGCCCGCCTGCAGTCGGACTCCGGCGCCACCGGCACCGGCATCGCCACGCAAAGCGTTCTCTATGCAGATGCGGAGCTGTTCGCGGACAATACGGAAGCCGGCGGCAATGCTCTCATGTTCGTACTGGTGAACGAAGCGCTGAAGTTCGTGAGGGACACGCCTTTTCGTGACCCGGTGGAGCTGCTGGACAGGCTCCGGCCGCTGGTGGACGCCGCCGGGCGGAGGATCACCGGGAAAACTTATCTGAACCCGAATTTCGTGTACAATGCGCTGGTAAGCATCGATAACGCAGCCTGGCTGCTTTACGCGAAAGAGAACGGGCTGAGCAATTTTGATGAAATGGTCCCCTCACCATACCGTGATGCGCTTTCTTTCCGCAACAACAGGATCGCCATCATGTACCAGGTGTCTTACGACATGCCGGTCACCGACCTTGTTCATGCCGTTAAAGAAGGCTATTTCGTCATCAAGGTCAAAACCGGTTTTCCTGGTACGCAGGAAGAAATGCTGGCGAAAGACATGGCGCGGCTCACGGAAATACATCAGGCGCTGAAGGACCTCCGAACGCCGCACACACCGGACGGAAAGCTGGTGTACACGATGGATGCGAACGGGCGTTATGAAAACAAATCGCTCTTGCTGCGGTACCTGGACCATGCCCGGAACATCGGGGCGTTTGACCGGATATTGCTGTATGAAGAACCGTTCGTGGAAATGAATAACGAGACCGTTGGGGACCTGGGCGTACGCATTGCGGCGGATGAAAGCGTGCATGATGTGGCGGATGCACGGAGGAGGCTGGAGCAGGGATACGGAGCTCTTGTGCTGAAAGGCATTGCCAAAACCCTGAGCCAGTCCCTGAAAATAGCCCGTGAAGCCCATTTGAGAAATGTTCCCTGCCTGTGCGCGGACCTCACGGTGAACCCGGTGCTGGTAGACTGGCACAAGAACCTCGCCGCCAGGATAGCACCCTTCCCTGGCATTGGCATGGGCTTGATGGAAACGAACGGAGACATGAATTATGCGCATTGGGCGGAAATGAGCCGTTATCACCGCATGGCCGGAGCGCCCTGGATGGAGCGGAAGAACGGTGTTTTTACGCTTGATGCGGATTTTTACCGGCAGAGCGGCGGCATATTCGATGTACCGCCGCACTATGAAAGAATGTTCATCTAAACAGCATATCATTCTATGAACAGAAGAAATTTCGTCAGGAATATGGCCACTTCCGCATCGGGGATCATCCTCGGAAATGCCCTGGTACAGAATGCCGTGGCCGCAACAGCATCGCCTGCCGGTCCGGCGGACCGCATGAAGGAAGTGCTGCGTTACCGCAAGCTGGATGCGCATGTGCATCTGGGTCTTTCTAAAGATGGCCCGGAAGTGAATGTGGATTTTGCGGAGCGGCTGGGGATAGACCGGATGTTCATTTCCAAGCCCGTTACCAGCGGGCCGGCTACGCCGGATGATTTCAGGGCGGCCAATGACGTCATCCTGAAAGCCATGAAACGTTACCCGGGCAAACTAACGGGAATGCTTACACTCAATCCTGCTTACCCGAAGGCATCCCTGGAAGAGATCAAACGCTGCACCGGGGAGGGGATGACCGGTATAAAGGTGTATCACCAGGTGAAGATCAATGATCCTTTGTTCTACCCCGTCATCGAACGGCTTATTGATCTGAAAATGATCATGCTGATGCATGCCGAAGCTACGCTGGGGATTGCCGGTTACCGCATGAAATACGACCAGGGCATCAAGCCGAACGCTTCCCGCCCGGAAGATTTTGTAGAGGCCGCCGCAAGGTATCCTGAAGCCATGCTGCAGTATGCCCACATCGGCGGCGGGCCGGATTGGGAATATGCCTGCAAGCTGCTAAAGAACAGTCCGAATGTGTACATCGATGTATCCGGCAGCAATAATGAGAACAATATGGTGGAGTTTGCCGTGAAATGTGTGGGGGCGGACCGGATATTGTTCGGTTCGGACAACATGTACTACCAGTCCGTCGGCAAGATCATCGATGCAAGGCTGACGGAAGAGGAGAAGCGGAAGATATTCTTTGATAATTATTACAACATCCTGAAAAAAGGCGGCTACCATGTTGATTGATATTAATGCCTACACCGGCCACTGGCCGTTCAAGCAGTTGCGGGACAACCATTGCGAAGGGTTGTTGGGGAGGATGAAGGAATATGGTGTGGACCTCTCCGTTGTCACGAACCTGAATGGTATCTTTTACAAGAACACCCAATCCGCCAACGAGGAACTGTATGAAGAAGTGCGTTCCAAACGGGCGTACCGGGACCGTTTTCTGCCGTTTGCCATCATCAATCCCATTTATGCCGGATGGAAAGCTGATTTTCTGACCTGTGTGAAGGATTTCGGGATGAAGGGCATCCGGGTGTTCCCTAACTATCATGATTACACGATAGACGACCCTGCGTTGCTGGACCTGGTAAAGATGGCGCGTGACCATGATGTGCCCGTTGCGCTTACGATGCGGGTGGTGGATTCCCGGCAGCGCTCCTGGATGGACCTTGCTGCGGAATGGGCGATGAAAGATTATGTGCCGCTGGTGCAGGCCGTACCGGACGCAAAGTATATGATGCTGAACCTGAGCACCGGCATGGCGCTTTCCGCGGAGCAGGAAACTGTCCTGAAGAACGCGAATGTGCTTTTTGATACCTCGGGCAGGCACATTACCCATTTCGCGAACGTGTACCGGCGTTTTGGAAAGGAAAAATTCGCCTTCGGATCGCACTTCCCGGTATTTGACTACTATACCGGCCTGCTGAGGATCGAATCGTTGCGCCCGGAGGAGGCAGAGGAAGCGGACAGAGCGCTTTTTTGCAGCGGCAATGCCCGGCGTTTCCTGAAGGTATAAAGCACATTCTCGGGAAATGTCAAACCGCATTTTCCGGGACCGGTGAACAAGCGCTTACCGGAAGCGTACCCGTAATTCATATGGGTATCCGCCAAAGGTTTCATAAATTAGGGCCGGGATTGTTGTCCATAACCGCTTAATGCTATGAAATCATCAAAGAAAGAAAAGAATAATCAGCTTTCAGGTATCAAGGAGATCGCCAGGAGGGCCAATGTATCGATCGCTACAGTGGATCGTGTGATCCATGACCGGACGGGCATTGCGAAGAGCACCAAGGAGAAGATATTGAAGATCATCAAGGAGCTGAACTATCAGCCCAATATCCACGCCCGGCGGCTGGCGCTGGCCCGGCAGTTCCGCATCGCCACGCTCATACCCCTGCGCTCGAAGGAAACAAGCTTCTGGGAAGGGCCGCTCAAAGGTATTGAGACCGCATCCGCAGAGATCAGTCAATATGGTGTGGTGGTAGAAAAATTCTTTTACGATCAGAATTCCATCAGCTCCTTTCAGCAACAATCCCAGGCGCTGCTGAAAACCCGCCCGGACGGGCTGTTGTTCGCTCCGTCCTTCATGGAAGAATCCGTGCTTTTTGCACAGAAATGCCAGAAACTGCGTATTCCTTATGTGCTGATGGACTCCGACCTGCCCGTGGAAGGCAGCCTGGCGTACATTGGCCCCAATCAGCAGGCCAGCGGCAACTTGTCCGCCCACCTGATCAGCTACCTGATCGGAAAAGATCAAAGCATATTGATCGTCAACATATCAAAGGAACTGGATGACCAGCATCACCTGCTCAAAAAAGAGGAAGGCTTCCGGAACTATTTCCGCACCCACCGCTGGGATAACCAGATACTGAAGATCAATATCAATAAAACCGATACCAGGTCGATCGAAAAAGGGCTGGCCACCATGTTCAAAGAACATCCCAATATCGGCGTGGTGTTCGTGACCAACTCCAGGGTGTCCAATGTGGCGGGATTTGTGGAGCAGCTGGACCGGAAGGTGATCCTGATCGGGTACGATTTCGTGAATGAGAATATTGAATACATCGAGAAAGGGGTGATCGACTTCCTGATCTGCCAGAAGCCGCTGGAGCAGGCGTACAAGGGCGTGATGGCCATATATCAGCATCTGGCCATTTCATCGCCGGTAGAAAAGGTCACTTTCATGCCGATCGATATCATCACCCGGGAGAATTACCGGTTCTATAATTATTAAAAACGGGGAAATCCCGTTCTTTTTTGCTAATTTTTCGGGTACGTAAACGGAACCTGTGATCAAAAACAAAAGCATGATGCAAAACAAACATCCAAGAAGGAATTTCATCAAACAGACATTATACGCCGGCCTCGGCGCAGGCGTGTTGTCGCAGCTGCCTTTGAGCGGATTTGCGGGCATGGCGCCGGAAAAGGGCAAACGTATCGGGATCATCGGTCTGGATACTTCGCACAGCACAGCCTTTACCAATCTGTTGAATGATCCTGCTGCAGGGGACAAGTATAAAGGTTATACAGTGGTAGCCGCCTATCCCTACGGCAGCAGGGAGATCGAATCCAGTGCCAGCAGGATACCCGGTTACATAGCAACCGTAAAATCCAAAGGGGTGAAGATCGTTGATTCGATAAAAGCGCTGTTGAAAACAGTGGATGTTGTGCTGCTGGAAACCAATGACGGGCGCCTGCATAAAGAACAGGCGCTGGAAGTCATCAAAGCCGGCAAGACCATGTTCATCGACAAACCGGTGGCCAATGATATCGGAGACGCCATCGCCATTTTTGAAGCAGCGAAACAACATAAGGTCCCCGTTTTTTCTTCATCCTCACTGCGTTTCACGGAAGGCATTGAAGACATCCTGAGCGGCAAAAAGATCGGGAAAGTGCTGGCTGCGGATACCTTCAGTCCCGCCAAGCTGGAAAAAACGCATACAGATTTCTACTGGTATGGCATTCATGGCGTGGAAATGCTGTTCACCGCCATGGGTACCGGTTGCCAATCAGTCACCCGCTTTTACCAGGATGATATGGATGTAGTGGTAGGTGTATGGGAAGACGGCCGTATCGGCACTTTCCGCGGCACCCGCGCCGGTAAAGCAGCGTATGGCGGCACCATTTTCGGGGAGACAGGGAATGCGGCCTTCGGGGCGTTTTCCTATCAGCGATTGCTGGAAAAGATCATTCCTTTCTTTGAAACCGGCCAGCCGCCTGTACGTGCGGAAGAAACACTGGAAATATGCGCGTTCATTGAAGCGGCGCAGAAAAGCAGGGAGCTGGGCGGCAAGCCGGTGAATATTGCGGAGATATTCCGTCAACATCAATAAACTATATCACATGGCAGCTAAAGGTATCGGTCGCCGTAATTTCATCAGCACCCTCACTGCCGCATCCATTGCGGGAATGGTGCCCTCCGGTGTTTTTGCCGCGCAGTCAGGGCGGCAGGCCGGTAAGCTGGCGGCACTTGGCGGTCAGCCTGTACGGCCCGCGTTCAAAAAATGGCCGAAGTGGCCGTATGTGGATGACCGGATGGTCGAGGAAGTGGTGAAAACGACGAAGAGCGGTATCTGGAGCAGGATACAATCGCCCGTGAACGGAGCCGTGGCCAGCTTTGAAAAGCAATTTGCCGGTATGACCGGATCGAAATACTGTATCGGCACCGGTTCGGGTACGCAGGCCCTGGCCATATGCGTGGAAGCGCTGGGCATTGGTCCGGGTGATGAAGTGATCACTTCCCCTTATACTGATTTCGGGACGATCTCTGCCATTCTCACCAGCAGGGCATTGCCGGTACTGGCGGACCTTGATGCGGATTCCTACCAGCTTGATCCGGCGGACGTCCGCAGAAAGATCACCCCGGCAACAAAAGCGATCATGCCGGTGCATATCATGGGATTGCCTGCGGATATGGACGCGATGATGGAGATGGCGAAGGAGTTTAACCTGAAGGTCATCGAAGACGCCTGCCAGGGTGCATTAGCGAGGTATCGCGGCAGAGCGCTGGGTACTATCGGGGACCTGGGCTGCTTTAGCTTCCAGGCCAGTAAATCCATTGCCTGCGGGGAAGGAGGCGCTATTGTCGGTAATGATGAATCGCTCATGGACCAGTGTTATACTGTGCATAATCATGGCACCAACAGGAAAGGCAAACATGTGGCCATCGGCCCCAAGAACCGGATGAATGAATTTGAAGCGGCTATATTAAACGGACAGTTGCCGACGGCCACCGAACGCTTTCGCCTGCGGAACAGGAACGCTGCCTACCTGACCTCGAAGCTGAAAGGATTCCCGGGACTTGTACCGCAGCGGCAGTACGCCGGCACGGAAAGCGGCGGCTATTATAACTACGCCATGTCCTATAAAAAAGAGCACTTCCATAACGCCACACGGCAGCAGTTCCTGAAAGCCCTTGCGGCGGAAGGGATTGCGCTGAGCCCTTATATCCCCAACGGCCTGCACCGCGAGCCGTGGATAGACCACATCCTGGAACTGGATGAATATAAAAAGATGTTCCCGGCGGCGAGATTGCGGGAATACCGCGAGGCCGCCCGGCATCTTTCCGGTTGCGATCAGGTCTGCAGCGAGATGGTGGTGCTGCCGGGCTCTGCTGCACTGATAGCAGGCACCTCGGATATGGACGATGTTATCCGGGCTATCATGAAAGTACATGCGCACAGGGAGCAGCTAACATCGTTATAAATATTGTGATAACATCTTTAACGCGGATCATGAAACGGACGACGGTCATTTGCATTATGGTACTTTTCTGCGCCAAGGCAGGCGCTGCCATTCCCTTGCAGGACACCCTGAAAATATGCAGCTTTGATGTAGATGCCACGCCGCCGCCAGGTTCCTGGCTGGTGTATGACAAGATGCTCAACAGCTGGGACCAGAGCCTGCGGGCAAAAGGTATTGTGCTCACAGGTGCCGGGGAGCCGATCGTGCTTTGCGTGGTGGACTGGATCGGGATCGCCAACGAAGGGTATGACGAGTTCTGCAAGGCGTTGGCGGAAGCTGCCGGTACTACGCCGGACCGGGTGGCCGTTCATGCCCTGCATCAGCACGATGCCCCGGTATGCGACTTTGGGGCGGAAGCCTGGCTGAAAAAGGAGGGGATGGACCCGCTGGGCTTTGAAGGCACTTTTGCCCGCGAGGTGATCCGCAGGCTGCGTGCAGCCGTTACCGTTTCACTGAAGCAGGCAAAGCCGGTCACGCATATCGGCCTGGGGCAGGCGGAAGTGCATAATGTAGCGTCCAACCGCCGCATCATAGGAGATGAAGGCAAAGTGATCGCTTCCAGGACCTCCGCCACCCGCGATTCCGCCGTGCGCGCCAGGCCGGAAGGGCTCATCGATCCGATGGTATCCCTTATCAGTTTCTGGGACAACAACAAACCGCTGGCCGTTATGAGCTACTACGCCACACATCCGCAAAGCTATTACCGCACCGGCGTGGCGAACCCGGATATCCCCGGCGTAGCCAGGTTCTTCCGTCAGCTGGCGGTGCCGGATGCGCTGCATCTGCATTTCAACGGCGCAGGAGGGAACATTACCGTAGGGAAATACAATGACGGTTCGCATGAGAACCGCCTCATCCTTGCGGAACGGCTGGCGGATGGCATGCAGCGGGCCTGGCAGCAAACGAAGAAAGAAAAGATCACTGCCGCCGATGTAAAATGGTCGGTTGTGCCGGTAGCTCTTCCTCCCAAACCTGCGCTCAATAGCCTCGGCGAACTGCTGCACCGGGAAACTTCCGTATTCGTTGCCAACAACGCCTCGAAGGTTGTGTGGCTGGAACGGGCGAAACAGGGCAGGAAGATCGGGATCAGTTGTCTCGGTATCGGGCATGCACGGATGGTGCATTTGCCGGGTGAATGTTTTATTGAATATCAGCTGGCCGCAAAAGCTGCCCGCCCGGACCTGTTTGTGGCGGTAGCGGCTTACGGGGATTATGCGCCCGGATATATTGGTACCGCCGCATCCTATGCGGAAGGCGGATATGAGACCGGGCAGGCTTCTGCGGTGACTGCGGATGCGGAGAAAATTCTGCTGAAGGCCATCAGGAAACTGCTTCGCAAATAATCTGATCAACACGCTGCGGCAGCATGCGGTGTGGAAAGGCCTTGCCGGCCGCCATCAGGAAATGGCAACCATATCAAATGTGATAAATAAGCAAACGAACAGCCGCCGCACCCCGCCCGCTTGCATCAAATTCCTTACATTTGATGCTTAACTTTCCGCAATGATCAGAATCCGTTTACTCCGCAATGCCACGCTCATCATCGAAATGAGCAATAAACAACTGCTGATAGACCCCATGCTGGGCGAAAAGGGCGCGTACGACCCCGTACCCTGGACCAGCAACGGTATCCGTAACCCGGTGACAGACCTGCCCGTTGATGCCGGTGAACTAGAGGAGATCATTGAAGATACGGACGCCGTATTGGTGACCCACACGCATAACGACCACTGGGATGCTGCAGCGCAGCAGCTTTTGCCAAAGGGCATCCCCCTGTTCGGGCAGGTAGAGGATGAGCCGAAGTTCATTGGCCTGGGCTTTGAGGAAGCCGTTGGCATCCCGGGATCATATCAATACGAAGAGATCACGTTTTCCCGCACGGGAGGGCAGCACGGCACGGGAGACATCGGCGCAAAAATGGCCCCTGTTTCCGGGTTTGTGCTGGATAATGATGAATACAAAATTTATATCGCCGGAGATACCGTCTGGTGCGATGACGTGGAGGATGCGATCAACCGCTATGAACCGGATTTCATCATCCTGAACACCGGCGCAGCCCAATTCGACATCGGTGACCCCATTACGATGACGGTAGACGACATCCTCAAGGTCTGCGAGGCCAGCTATGCGGAAAAGATCATCTGTGTGCATCTGGAGGCGATCAATCACTGCTATCTGCAGCGGGAGGAACTGCGGCGGGCCATTCGTGATGCGGGTTTTGAAGGCCGTTGCCTCGTGCCGGACGATGGTGAGGAGATCATCCTCGTTGAGGCTTAGGCCGGTTTCAGCTCAAAATTCTTCCATGCTTTCTCTGCTCCGTTAAGGATGATGGATAAACGGTGCTGCCCCGGATAGAACCTGCGGGTAGTGATCGGCCTGAACGACTGTTTCCGCAGCACGGTTACTTCCGCGCCGGGAGCGTACAGCTTCTCGCTGATCTTGAACACTTTCCTGGCGGACATGCCTTTTGCCGTTTTGTAATGAATGCCGTATTCCAGCCGGATCGTATGTGCCGTTTTGTTCCGGTTGCTTACAGCGAAACTGAATTCCAGATGCCCGCCGACCTTTACTTTAGGTGTGATGATATCGAATCCTGAAAGTGAAATATGGTCGGATGCCAGCCTGAAATGCCGGAGTACATCAGCATGGCCCTGTTTCAGCAGGGTGCGGCAGCCATGTTTGATGATAGCGTCTGTTTCCCTGCTGATGCCGCTCCACTGTGCCGCAATGCTGATGACCACATCCGGATGGTCTTTGGCGATATCATTCAGGCTATTCGCCACACTTCTTCTCACCCATTCAGAGGGATCATTTTTCAGATTTTCCAGCAGGGGGAACAGCGGGGAAGGGTCTTTCTTCAATGCCGGTAAAGCCATGGCCCAGGGCAGGCGGGGACGGCTGCCTTCGCTGGCCAGGCGCCTGACCTTATGATGCGGGTGCAGGGACCAGGCGGTCATTTGCCCGATCATCCGCTCGCCATACTTCAGGATGAATGGCCGCACGGCAAATTCGCAGCTTACGAACTGCGTAACGGTCTCGATCGCTTTAACGGCATGATCATAGTGCTCCAGGCCGTATGCGGCAATATAATCTGCAAAGAATATATAGGCGAGACTGTCTTCTCCCGTATCGTCCTTGCGCAGTCTGCCGATCAGTTGTGTGATCAGCTTTGCCGCTTTGCCGAAATCTTCCGGCAGGAAAGTATGCAATACGCCGGTGGTATGCTGCATCCTTTCTTTCCATTCCATGTCTTTGAACCCGGTGGTAAAGATCCTGCGGATGAACAGCTTTTTATCGAAAGCGGGAATAACGGCTGCCGCGGTGCCGGCAAATTTTTCGTAGAAGGGGCGGGAGTAGATGTCTTTGATCAGGCTCATGATTTATGCTTTTCGTTCGTCACTGCGAAATTAAGGTATGCGGGATGATTTGTTCCGGTTATGCGGCATCTTTTGTAATTTGATAAAAATCTTTGCGTATGGACACCCCCTTGGATGCCTTTATCCGGGAGAGCGCCTGGCATGGTACGCTGGATGCCGCCGGTGCGATCCTGGCCGCCAATCCGGAGATTGCGGAGCAGAATATCTATGCTGCCGCCATTCTCGGCAATGATACCGCTGTGCGCCGTTTTCTGCAGCAGGACCCGCAGCTGGCGACAGCGAAGGGCGGGCCGCTGGAACGGGATGCGCTGACCTATCTTTGTTTCTCCCGGTATCTTCGGCTGGATGCTTCCCGTTCCGAAGGTTTCGTCCGTGCAGCCAAAGCTTTGCTGGATGCAGGGGCAAGTGCTGATACCGGTTTCTTTGACACCAGCCACCGACCTCTGCCGGAATGGGAGAGTGCGCTTTACGGCGCCGCCGGCGTAGCATTTCATGCCGGTCTTACCCGTTTGCTGATGGCGCACGGCGCCAATCCGAATGATGAAGAAGTGCCTTATCATGCCCCTGAAACATATGATAATTCCGCGCTGGAGATCCTGCTGCAAAGCCGCCGCCTCTCGGCGGAAAGCCTCTCCACCATGTTGCTGCGAAAAGCTGATTTTCATGATTACAATGGCATCCGTCTGCTGCTGGAAGCCGGCGCCGATCCCAATTACATGACCCGGTGGCATTATACGCCATTCCAGCAGGCTTTGCGCCGCGATAATGCTTTCCGGAACATTGAAGTGATGCTTGATCATGGAGCGGACCCTTTGCTGGCAAACCGGTACGACGGCCGGTCTGCTGTAGCCATCGCCGCAAGGCGCGGGCGGGGGGATGCGCTGGCAGCCTTCAGGGAGCTGGACATACCGCTGGCATTAACAGGAGTGGAACGCCTGGCTGCAGCCTGTGCAATGAATGATGCGGACACGATACAGGATATCCGGGATAATGAGCCGGCTTCCGTCAGCGTATTGCTGACTAACGGCGGTACTTTCCTCGCGGAATTTGCGGGAGTGGGGAATGCAGCGGGTGTAGCGTGTTTGCTGGACCTTGGTGTGGATATAGATGCGCTGTACGGCGGGGACCCTTATTTCGAAATCCCCTTCGGAAGCACGGCGCTGCACGTAGCCGCCTGGAAAGCGATGCATGAAACGGTACAAATCCTGATCGACCGTGGCGCTTCCCTGGATGTAAAGGACCGTAACGGGCAGAGCGCCCTGCAACTCGCTGTCCGCGCCTGTACGGATTCCTGGTGGATGGACAGGAGAAAGCCTGACTCGATAGCCGCTTTGCTGCGTGCCGGTGCATCGGCGGAAGGAGTGGGCTATCCGACCGGGTATGAGGAAGCAGACCGGTTGCTGAAAAACAGCTGACAGCGCGAGAGGGCCTCATCAGCATATTTTTTATATCTGCATTTCCCGCATATTGAACAAAAACATCGCCGGCCCGGTACGCCGGTTGCGTTTTTATTCCGACCGAAGGCTCTTCACAGGATCAGCCAACGCTGCTTTTATGGATTGGGAACTAACGGTGAACAGCGCGATAAGCAGCGCCGATGTCCCCGCAATTACCGGTATCCACAAGCTGAGGGGAGTTCTGTAATAGAATTTCTGCAGAAAGAAATTCATGAACCACCATGCAACAGGAGAGATAATGATGATCGCTATGATCACGAGTTTAAGAAAATCCGTTACCAGCAGCGATGTGATGCGGGTGGCGCTGGCGCCCAATACCTTGCGGATACCGATCTCTTTTCTCCGGTTCTCGGCGGTGTAGCTGGCCAGTGCGAACAGGCCCATACAGGAAATGAAAATGGCTACTGTGGCGAGGGTGGTGATCATTTTGGCTACATTACGGGGTTGCCTGAATTTGGCGGCATGTTCTTCATCGGCGAAGTGAAAGGATGTAGGGAAACGGGGATTATATTTTTTCAGGATGGCTTCCATGGCCGCAACGTTTTGCGCCGAGCTGAGGCGGATGCTCATCACGTCTGCCCAGGTATCCCCCCGGATGATCAGTGGTTGCACATTACCGATAGGCGCACCGATCAGGAAGTCTTTCACCACTCCGATGATCTTCCATTGCACCGAATCATCCAGCATGATACGGCCCACAGGATCTTTGAACCCAATGGCCTTTGCCGCGGCTTCATTGATCAGGCACGCCCGGGTATCTGCCGGATAACGGTCAACGTCGAGATCCCGCCCCGCAATCAGTGTTAACCCGTTCGTTTCTACAAAATCTCCGCTTGTAGTGATCAGCCCGAAGGAAGTATTGGCTTCGTTGTTCATACCTTCCCATTTCAGCCCTCCCAACCCCGCAGTGCTTTTTGTTACCGTGGTGCTGGACTGGCAAACGGATAGCGCCAGGCCGGAACGGATCAGTTCATCTTTTACAACGGTATAGTTCTTGCGCAGATCATCCGTGAGATAGTGAAAAACGAGATTTTCCTTGACGAAGCCTGGCTCCCGGCTCATTCCGAAATTGATCTGCTGCTTGAAGATAATGGTGAAGTTGATCAGGAAGATGGCAAACATGAATTGTACCACGACCAGTATTTTCCGGGGGGTAACCTGGCCCTTGCCGCCTTTCAGCGGCCCTTTCATCACGGCAGATGGCTTGAAGGAGGACAGGTAAAATGCCGGATAACTGCCTGCAAGTACACCGGTGAGGATGATAAAGCCCGCAAGCCCCAGCCAGAAGGATGCTGAACGATAGGCAATACCGAGGTCCGCTTTTACGATCGCGCTGAACATCGGCAGCGCCAGCTGCACAAATACCAGGGCCAGTAAACCGGCAAAAAAAGCCAACAGCACGGATTCGCCGATAAACTGAAACACGAGCACCTTCTTTGGAGCACCCGCCACTTTCCTGACGCCTACTTCACGCGCTCTTTTTTCACTCCGTGCCGTTCCGAGATTTATATAATTGATACATCCTATCAGCAGCATGATGCCGGCCAGTATTCCCAGAAAACGAAGGTTGCTGATATTGCCGCCGGCGACTTTGCCGTTCTCGAATTGTCCATAGAGATGCAACTTGTCCAGCCGGTGGAGGAACAGCGTTGTTTTATTGCCCTCATCGTAACGCCCCATCACATCTTTGATATTCGCATTCATCACGTCAATATCCACAGACGGCTGCAGCTCCACAAAAATAGCGGTATTGATATGGTCCCAGTGATAACCAATACCGGATTGCGACCAGGGCAGCAGGTAGTCGAATTTGAACTCGGTATTTCCGGGGAGGTCTTTTAGTATGCCCGTTACAGTTACATGCTCCTTGTTGTCCAGCTGGATGGTCTTCCCGAACGGATCTCCCTTCCCGAAAATTTTTCTGCCCAGGCTCTCCGTAATGACAATGGATTGCCTGTCATCCAAAGCGGTACCGGCATTCCCTTTCAACAGCGGAAACGTGAACATCTGCAGAAAATACGGGTCCGCATAATTTCCGTATGCGCTCAGCTTCTGATCGCCATAACCCAGCAGCTTTCCGGTGCCGACTATTCTGGTCATGCCTTTGATCCCGGGGTAATCCTTTTCCAGCACCGGCGCCAGCGGCGCAGGCATCGTACTTGATGATTGCAGCCTGCCATCTACAATACCGCTCCCATATACTTTGTATATCCGCTCTTTCTTTTCATGGAACTTTTCGAAGCTGAGTTCATGCCGTATGCCCAGGATCAACAGGATAGCGCCGGCCATGCCAAGCGCCAGTCCCCCTATATTAATAATGGAAAGCAGTTTTTGCTGGTATAGGTGACGCAGCGCGGTTTTCAGGTAGTGTTTGAGCATAACTGATATTTGATTGAGCTTGCACCTGGAACTATAAAAAAGATGCCAGGCTGGTACGGTTTTGACAATCAGTTATTTGTATTTTCGAATATTTATATATGTGTCCGGTTTTGATGTATGTTTGTCCGCTTTCGGGATAAAAAAAACCGGTCTGCCTGAAGGCTTGACCGGCCGGTTGTTACTTTTTGAACGTTATTCGGATTGATCGTCCGTTTCAGCGTCCGGGGCATTTTTCTTCACGGATGCTATACCATTATCCCTGCCGGAACTGCTTTCATACATTTCGCTTGTGCCGATCACCTGGCCGTTGGAGGCTTTCAGGTTGAAATAATGTTTGTTGTTGCTGGAGGTTTTTAGTTCATACCGGTCATCAATGACCGCATTTGTTTTCACGGATGCAATACCGTTGAGGCAACCCGTCTTTGCGGAGTAACCTTCACTGCTGAGGATCGGCTCGCCGTTACCGGCTTTCAGTTTGAAACGGAATTCGCCATTGGCGCTCTTGGTGATCACAAATTTTCCCATGTCATGTCTGTTTTAGTGTACCGGAAGTTAAGCAATCCTGCCGGGATTTTTTCATTAAGAAATCATCACCGTCCGCTCGATTCCCGTATGATCAGCGAAGAAGGAATGATCACTTCCTGCACTGACGGCCTGGCGCGTTTCTTGTCCAGCGCCTTCAGCAGCACACTGGCCGCTGTTTTCCCGATCTCGAAAGCGGGCTGGGTGATGGTGGTCAGGGGAGGATGGAGTATTGTGGCGATCTCCAGGTTAGAGAAACAGATCACTTTCACATGTTCCGGAATGGCAAGGGAAAGCTCGCGGCAGGCCTGGTAAACGGGGTTGGCCAGTTTCTCCACGGATGCCAGAATGCCATCAGGCCGTTTCTTCCGCTGCAACATTTTTTTTACCTGGTTATAATTGAAAGTGCTGTCTGCGCTGCATTGTACGATGTCGTTCCGCGAAGGCCGCAGGCCATGACCGGATAATGCTTTCAGGTATCCCTCCATGCGCTGTGCGCTGATAGACAGGTTTTCAGAGATGGTCAGGTAAGCGATCTGCCTGCACCCTTTATCCAGCAGATGCTGCGTTGCGGTATATCCGCTGTCGAAATCATCGGTAACGATCTTGTCCGCCTCCACATCGGCCAGCGTTCTGTCAAAGAATACTACCGGGATATCCCTGGCCATCAGATCAAGAATGTGCTGCCCGGAAACGGTTTCCCGGGAAACGGACAGCAGCACGCCGTCTACCCGGCCGCCCTGGAATTCCCGGAGAATGGACTGTTCATTGGCAAATTGCTCATGCGTGAGATAGATCAGTACATGGTATCCTTTTTCTTTCACAACAGATTCAATACCGTTAATGGCCAGCGAAAAAAAGCTGTCCGCCACCTCGGGGATCACCACACCGATGTTCCTGCTTTGCTTGCCCCGCAGGCTGCTGGCATAAGGGTTGGGCATGTAGTTCAGCCTGGCGGCAAGCTCCAGCACCCGCTGCTTCGTTTCCTCACTGATCTCGTAACTGTCCCGCAATGCTTTGGATATGGTGGAAACAGAAAGATTCAACGCTTGCGCCAGCGCCCTGATGGTTACATGCTTCATTTACGAAAACGGTTTCGTAAATAAAGCTAAGCTATTATGCAAATAATCAGTGAAAAACATCCGAAATTTAGCGCAGCAACACGACCAATTTTCCACGTAAAATATTTCACGTATGGGCGATAAAAAGCAATTCACCGCCAAAGAACGTAATCCTTTAAACAGTCTTGATGAATGGGAAGACGCCGTACTGCAGCGTTATCCTGATCCTGAATCCATCGCTTCATCCAAATCCGCAGAGGAGTACCGTAACTACGACAACCCGGAAAGGGATACCGTCCGCGAGTTTTACCGGCTGAACCATACGTACCAGACCTATGATTTCGTACAGGAAAAGCGTAACGAATTCCTGCAGTTCAATAAAAAGGAGATGCCCGTATGGCAGGCATTCGACTTCCTGAACCAGTTGGTAGACGATTCCGATCCGGATACGGACCTGGACCAGTTCCAGCATTTGCTGCAAACAGCGGAGGCCATCCGCGCGGACGGGCATCCGGACTGGATGGTGCTGGTGGGCCTGATGCATGATATGGGTAAAGTGCTGTGCCTCTTCGGAGAGCCGCAATGGGCCGTGGTAGGAGATACCTTTCCCGTGGGTTGCGCGTATTCTGACAAAGTGGTGTACCCGGAGTATTTCAGGAACAATCCCGACTACCAGCATGCCACCTATCAGACACCCACCGGTGTATATGAAGAAGGGTGCGGGCTGCGCAATGTACACATGTCCTGGGGGCACGATGAGTACGTGTACCAGATGATGAAAGACCATTTACCTGAACCGGCGCTCTATATGCTGCGATATCACTCATTTTACGCATGGCACCGTGAAGGGGCTTACAGCCAGCTGCTGGATAGCCACGACCGGGACATGCTGAAATGGGTGAAATTATTCAACCCCTACGATCTGTATTCCAAAAACCCCGTACCGCCGGACTGGAAACAGCTGCGCCCTTATTATGAGGAGCTGGTGGCAAAATACCTGCCACGCACACTGAAATTCTGATCATGTAAATATGCATTTGTACTGAAGAGCGCTGCAGGGAACTGGCCATGGAAAACTGGCACCGGAACCAGCTACAGGCATACAACCCGGGATACAACTAATTAAATTCCATGAATAAATTGCAGCTCGCGGATTACATTGTTTTCTTCATTTATTTCATCATCATAGCTGCCTACGGGTACTACGTTTACAGGAAAAAGAAATCGGCTGGCAACAGCGCAACGGACTTCTTTCTGGCGGAAGGAGCTTTAACATGGTGGGCTATCGGCGCTTCGCTGATAGCCTCCAATATTTCGGCCGAGCACTTTATCGGGATGTCCGGTTCCGGTTTTGCGCTCGGCCTTGCCATTTCCACTTACGAGTGGATGGCTGCTGCTACGCTGATCATCGTGGCGGTTTTCTTTATCCCGGTGTACCTGAAGAACCGGATCTTCACCATGCCGCAGTTCCTGGCCAAACGGTACAACAGCAAGGTGAGCACTATCATGGCCGTTTTCTGGCTGCTGGTGTATGTGTTCGTGAACCTGACCTCTATCATTTACCTCGGCTCCCTGGCCATTGCCTCCATCTCCACCATTCCTTTTGAATGGTGCATTGCGGGGCTGAGCGTTTTTTCGGTGATCGTAACGCTGGGCGGGATGAAGGTGATCGGTTATACGGATGTGATACAGGTACTGGTGCTGATCGTGGGAGGATTGGTGACCACTTACCTGGCCCTTTCGCTGTTATCGGAGAAATTCGGCTATGGCAGTGATATTTTCAAGGGGCTGGCGGTGTTGCGGAAAGAAGCGCCAACCCATTTTCATATGATCTTCGATAGCGATCATGCGTACTATAAAGACCTGCCTGGCCTGTCTGTACTGATCGGCGGCATGTGGATCAATAACCTGGCTTACTGGGGCTGTAACCAGTACATCACGCAGCGGGCGCTGGGAGCGGACCTCAAGACCGCGCGCCGCGGCATCCTCTTTGCTGCCTTCCTGAAATTGCTGGTGCCGGTGATCGCCGTACTGCCGGGCATTGTGATGTATGTGCTGCATCAGAACGGGATGTTCCGGGAGGAGATGCGGGATGCTGCCGGGGTGATCAAGCCGGATCATGCTTATCCCACATTGATGAACCTGCTGCCGCCCGGACTGAAGGGCGTGGCCTTTGCGGCGCTGACGGCAGCCATCGTGGCATCGCTGGCGGGAAAGGCCAACAGCATCTCCACTATCTTTTCACTCGATATCTACAAAAAGTTCTTCAACAGGGAAGCATCTGAAAGGCAGCTGGTAACCACAGGCCGCTGGGCCGTGATCGTGGCCATGCTGCTGGCGGCGCTGGTAACGCCTGCGCTGAAGTCGCTGGACCAGGCTTACCAGTTCATCCAGGAATATGTGGGGTTCATTTCTCCCGGCGTACTGGCTATTTTCCTGCTGGGCTTCTTCTGGAAGCGTACTACGGCCAACGCTGCACTGACGGGGGCCTTGCTCACCATTCCCATCTCCACGGTGCTGAAGTTCCTGCCGGCATGGACGGCCGGGGCTTTCCCTGATTATCCTTTCCTGGATCGTATGTCCATCACCTTTATACTGATCGTGCTGATCATGATCGTCATGAGCCTGACCGCAAAGCGCCCGGTGAGCAGCGGGCAGGTGATCGAAGTGGATACTTCGATGTTCCGCGTGACCCCCGGTTTCATTTTTGCATCCGTGATCATTCTTGGCATACTGGCCGCTTTGTACACCGTTTTCTGGTAACGGTTACCGTTTGTGCCGCTTTATCTGGTCCCTGATCACATAATGCAGCAGCCCGTAGTGCCCGGAGATATTCAGTTTCTTGGAGATATTATAACGATGGTTTTCCAGCGTTTTCATACTGATGCCCAGCTCTTTTGATATCTCCTGGGCGGTAAGCCCGTTGGATACCATGCGGTATATCCTGAACTCGGTTTTGCTGAGCTTGTCGGCCACTTCGGCGGGTATTTCCACCCTTTGAGGCTCTTTGGCGGCGGATTGCGCGGTAAAGTCCGCTATCATATTGAAGCGCCCCAGGCGTGCTTTAATGCTGGTGAGCAGATGCTGGTTATTGAAAGGAGCGGGGAGGTAGTCATCTGCTCCCAGGTTCATGGCAAACCGTACATGGTCCCATCCGGGTTTGCCATTGATGAAGATAAAAGGAATATGGTTGAGGTGCATATTGTTGCGCATTTCAATAAGGAACTGGTGGCTGCTGATATGGTGCAGCTGCATGTCGCATACCACCAGGGCAGGCATCTCCTGGACGCAGAGGGCAATAACGGGCCCGGCAGAGCTGGCTACCACTGTTTCATAGGGTTGCTGGCGAAGCAGTTGCTCCACCTGCCGGCTAATAGCAGGATCATCTTCCAATAATAATATTTTGATGATCTGATCTTTCATTCTCTTCAATTGCCCCCAAAAGAAGGCCCTTCAGCCTGGTACGGATATGGTAATGCCCAGGCGTTTGTAATGGAAACCCTGTTTGTAACTAACGCCGTCCCGCATGCCGGAGCAGGCGGGAAACTAGTAATGTAGACAACAATAGCCTCTGAAGAATGAACGCAGTTGTTTATGCCCGGTCGTTGTACCTCTCATATACAACAGGCTATAGCCTGGCCGGTGTTCGTGTCAATCATATCTCTCAGTATTGTCGGTGTATCCGAGGTGTTGCTTCGGTATCAATTCGTTTATTGTCTTTTTTTAATGGATCAGCCCGTCTGCCGGTCACAGCTTCGCCTGGCTGGAATAGCCGGACGGCAGCCTTTCGGGCCGTTTTTTGTCAGCTTATGGAATAACTTCCGGTAACAGGAGGAATCCCGAGTAACTATACTTTGCATTTTGTCTTGTACAGGAGTTGAATAGGACCATGGTTACTGTTCATATAAACTGGATTAAGCACACTCGGCGGAGGTTATCCGGCTCAGCAATATTCACCGCGCCATTTGCCTGAAATGGCAAGCGGTTGGTATGCAGACACCAGTTCCCGGGAGTGAGGGGTTTTGCAGCTAGATAAGGCTAAAGTTTTTGGGTGTTTCGCCAGAGATTTTGTCGTCAGCATCTGATTGTTTTCCCTGAGGATCTTAATTTCCTGCGAGATGAACCGGTTTACATATGGACGAATAGTATATAGTATACCATTGATCCGGGGTTCCTGCTCGCATTGGCTAATACTCCATAGGTATGATTCGGGGGCAAAATAGAAAAAAAACTGGCAGAATGTCAAATACTAGTTTCGGAAAAAATGGAATCCGGAGCCGGGAACCTTCCCGGCACTGGTCGTTTTGTGCTGAATAGTCCTGATTATGAAGTAAAAGCAGGAACCCCTGAAGGTGATAAATTTTTATACCTGTTTTAAATATTCCCTGCCCCTGGACCGGAAATTGGGTGATTTCACCCAGTTTTAAGGGTAGAATCCCTCATTTATTCCCGCATATCCCGGCTTCTCCCGTTTTTTGAATCCTGCCTTGCGATCTTTGCGTTGTGATACGAACATTCCTGCTTTTTAAGGTCACCGTATCGCCCATAGCCTATACAAAGATCTTTTATTATAACCATTCCTATCATGACCATCCCGGTGGGGGCTGACGAAAAATGAATCCAAGGCCTTTCCCAGGCTCCGTTTTTTAACCACATGTCAGCAAACGATATGCAGTCAGCCCCCCAAGGGAACTTTTCCCGGTCATTTTCATTTTAACCGACCTCTTTATTGACAAGCCTCTTTTTTATCCGTAATGAATTCATATGCCTGGCAGCAGCGACATCAGGACATGAGCTGGCTGTATCCGATCGGGCCTCAAATGGTTAATTGTGAAAATTAATACTACCTGTTTTTTGTATGCAAACTCCTTACCTCTATTCCCTTAGATTTATACTGGCGGTAAGGGACCTGCTGTTGGTGAATACTGCTTTTTTTGTTGCCTGTTATCTTACCAGCAATTTATATCCGGGCATTGCTGTGCAGGCTTACTTTCCTTACCAGGTGGCAGCTTCTTTGTTATGGCTGTTTTCCGCCAACTGGTCCGGCGTATATGGCCAGGGCAGAACGCAGCATTACAAACAGGTACATCGTTCTACCTGGCGTTGCACGGTGCTGCATTTTACCCTGGCAGCCGTATATGTGGCCTTTTCGAAGGATGAGATATTATCCCGCTCTTTTATCGTGACGTTTTATGCCAGCCTGCTATCGTTTTTCCTGTTGATCCGCCTCGCGGGCACCCATATCGAGCAGCTGCTTTCCCGTCGTTTCAGAATATACAAAAGCGTGGCCGTGCTGGGGCGCAATCGTACCGGCGCCCGATTGGCGTCTTATTTCATGGAGCATCACAAACAATACAAGTTTGAAGGCTTCCTGGACGACAATTACAGCAAGCTGATAGAGCGGGACGGGGCCATTATGGTATCTAACGGCGACCAGATCCGCAAGGTGGCGGAAGGCGGCCATACGGATGTGTATGTATCGCTCGCGCCGGAAAGGATGGCGCAGGCACAGATACTCATGGAAGAAGCAGAGCGCCAGTGCGTGAGGCTGAAGTTTGTGCTGGACCTTGAAGAGAAACTGGGCGAGCCTTTCGAGATCAACTACATGGGAGACTTTCCCGTGATCAGCCTCCGGCGGGAACCGCTGGAAGATATGCAGAACCGTTTCAAGAAGCGGGTGGTGGATGTGCTGCTCAGCTTTGCGGTGCTGGTATGCATCATGAGCTGGCTGTACCCTCTGCTGGCCGTATTGATCAAACTGCAGAGCCGCGGCCCTGTACTGTTCCGGCAGCAGCGCACGGGCAGGAACAACCGGCCTTTCTATTGTTATAAATTCCGGAGCATGCGGCTGAATAAAGATAGTGATACGCTGCAGGCCAGTAAAGATGACAACCGCATCACGCCCATCGGGCGTTTTATGCGTAAATACAGTCTTGATGAATTCCCGCAGTTCCTGAATGTGCTGATAGGGAATATGAGCATCACCGGCCCGCGCCCCCATATGCTGAAACATACGGAACAATACAGCACTATCATCAACCGCTTCATGGTACGTCATTACCTGAAACCCGGCATTACCGGCTGGGCGCAGGTGAATGGCCTGCGTGGCGAAACGCGCGACCCGCGGTTGATGGAACGCCGCGTGGAGCATGATCTCTGGTATATGGAAAACTGGTCGCTCTGGCTGGATCTGAAAATAATCTGCAAAACCGTGATCAACCTGTTCAGGGGAGAGGAGAACGCACATTGATCCCTACAACTATCGATATGAGAAAAAGTCTACTATTCTTTTTAACGCTTCCTTGTCTGCTGCTGGCATCTTCACTGCATGCCCAGTATTACTATAATGAGCGGTTCGGCTATGCCTTTTCGGAAAAGCTCAGCTTTCATGCGGGAACGCAGGGGCTGGGCATGGCTTTGTCATTTCCCCTGGGACAGCGGGCGGCCATCCGTTTCGGCGGCAGCGTGCTGCCGTTCAATACCCGCTTGAACAGTGTGATCGGCAGTTATAATATCCGCTCCAAAGCCCGTGCGGAGATGTATAATTTTCACCTGATGCTGGACTGGGCACCCTTCCCCGAGGCCACCACCCTCTGGTCAAAATTCATTGCCACCGGAGGGCTGGCATACTTCTTTAAAGCCAGCGCGAGGGTAGACAGTCATCTGAAAGACAATTATTTCTATGGCGATATCGAAGTGCCGAAAGAAGATGTTGGCATGCTGCGCACAGAGATCAACTGGAAAAACAAACTGGCGCCCTATGCCGGCATCGGCCTGCATCAGCTGTATATCAGCGAACGCTGGAGCCTGGGTGTTTCCCTGGGCACTTACTATATGACGGCTCCCCCTGAAGTAAAGATGACCGGCACCCATCTGCTCGCCGGTAATGAAGTGAATGAAGGGACGCTTACGCGCAATATGAGCAGTTACCGTTGGTGGCCGGTATTACAGATCGCCCTCAGCCATGATTTTTAAAAAGACATTATGAGATATCAACTTTACATTTTATTGCTGGCCTTTTCACTTTTGCAGTGCCAGAACCCGCTGCAGGATGTTGAAATACAGGTCAGCACAGACATTATCAGGTATTCCATGCTGCTGCAGGTGGAGGATGGCAATGGCAACCCGGTGAACGATCTCACCGTGGCCATCAATGGTCCTGATGCAGAGAGCATTTACAACCTTGCCGGCACCCGCACATTCGTACTGCAGGGCGGCGTGCTGGGGCTTGGTGTGCATCCCCGCAATGATCCCGGGGAAGACCGCCCCCTGATGTTCGATGTAACATTGAGCGGCAACGGTTACCTCAGCCAGAACATCCCCATGATCATCTACAAGGGGCAGCTGCAACAGATCAGGAGAGCGGATGTGCTGAATATCAGCAAGGCCCCCGCGGGCATTGCCGTAGCCACGCCTTCAGCGCCGTTGCAGGGGGGCACCACTGCCACGGATGTAACGGTGGAAACGGCGGCACAGAACGGCGCCGCGGAAATCACGACCGTTACCGTACCGCAGGCAACCGTATTCTTTGATGCCGCAGGCAACCAGCTTGCCGGCAGCCAGCTGAACGCGGTGATCGCACATGTGGACCCCTCCAAACCTTCCGCACTGACCATGTTTCCCGGCGGAAGCCTCACCGCCGCCGGCGTGCAGGCGCAAGGCGGTAATATGGCCGGTACCTTCATTCCCGCGGGACTGGCCAGCATAGACATGTCCATAGGCGGTGTGGGCGTAAAGCAGTTCAACCAGCCGGTGAGTGTAGCCATACAGGTAGATCCGGCATTCACCAATCTCAATACCGGCAGTGTTATCAAGGCCGGCGACCTGCTGGGCATCTACAGCTACGAAACGGCTACCGGGTTATGGAAGTACGAGCAGGATGCGCCGGTGCAGCTTGTCAATGGCAAGCTGACCGTAGCATTCGGCACCACCCACCTCACCTGGTTCATGGCCGGGAATTTTGTGGCCAGTTGCCCGTTTTTCCGTACGGTGGCATTGACCGGCACATGGCTGACACCGGGTATCAAATATCCCATGACCATTGAAGCGATGGTGGGCGGCAAAGTGGTCGCCGCTATAAATGCGGATATCAGCGTGGCGGAGAACCAGGTGAAGCTGGAAAATTTGCCGGAACAGGGCGTGAGTGTGCGGGTAAAGAACGAGAATGGCGAAATACTGGCCACATCGGCCCTGTCAGGCTCCTGCGGTTCCCTGAATACCATTACCCTGGCCAGGCCGGGCATTGTCAATAAAAAAGTGACCATGCAGCTGCATGTGCGCTGTCCCAATAACGTAGCCGCCATAGGCGTGCTGCCCACATTCTACCTGTATTACCGCCTGGCCAGGCCTACAAGCGATGTATCCGGCTACAAGCTGCTGGGCGTTGTGGAAAAAGGTTTCATATCCACCACCGCGCTCACGCCCGGTGCGGTAAGTTATGATTTCAAGGCCGTATGGGGAGACCAGGTGAAGTATGCGCACAATAAAACGGTGGCCGCCGATAATACGGCTACGGTAGGGGATGGGGAAGGCGAGCTGATCGGTGAGATCGATCCGGCCAACAACCTGCAGCTGTTACAGGAAAAATGTAAAGAATTCGGATTGTGAAGAATATTGTGAGCGTAGTGATGTTCCCGCTGATCGTCGGGCTATTGTCGTCATGCACTGTTACGAAGAAGTCCGTGTACTTCCATGACCTGGCGGACACGGCAGGCATCCACCGGCTGACACCGGCAGCATTCGAGGACCCGGTCATACAGGTGGATGACATCGTGAGGATACAGATACAGACCCTCGACCCCGAAAGCCTGGCCACACCGGTAAGGGAAGATGCCAACCGCTTCCTGGTAGACCGGGAAGGTATGGTGTACCTGCCATTGATCGGTGCGGTGAAGATCGGGGGGCTGACCACCTATGCCGCGCGGGAACTGGTGCGGAACAAAGCGGCGAAGTATTACCAGTCGCCCGTAGTACAGTTGCAGCTGGCCAGTTTCAAGGTAACCGTACTGGGAGAGGTCACCCATCCCGCCGTGTACACCATGCCCAATGAAAGGGTTACGTTGCTGGACGCGCTGGGCCTGGCCGGCGATCTGACCATTTACGGCAAACGTAATAATGTGCTGCTCGTGCGAAGTACCGGGCAGCAAAAGGAGTTCGTAAGATTTGATCTGAACGCTTCATCCATATACCAATCACCTTATTTCTACCTGAAGCAAAACGACCTGATCTATGTAGAGCCGGGCAAGGGAAAGATCGCCGCGAATAATGCGGGCCGCACACAGGCCATCGCCATTATCGGATCGGTAGTATCTGTACTGATCGTGGCGCTGACCAGGTTGTAAACATCATCAAGCGCGAACCTATGGCAATATCCGGGGAAATGAAAGACAGGGACAGGGATGACATGACGCTGTTCCTGCGCAGGTTTGCGGCGAACTGGTACTGGATACTGGTCTGCGCCGCAATGGGGCTTGCCGCGGCGCTGATGTACCTGCGCTATACCGCGCCCGTGTACAAGGTCAGGGCCAAACTGCTGATCAACGATGAAAAGAAAGGCGGCGGCATCGCCGGGCAGGATAACCTGATAGACCTGGGCAGCCTGCTCCGTACCCGCAGCTCGGTGGATAATGAAGCGGAAGTGCTGCGGACCAGGTCGCTCATGGAAAAGACCGTAGCAGAAACAGCCGCCAACATCACTTACTACCGCAAAGGCCGGATACGCGACGGGGAAATATATCATTCCCCCTTCAGCGTGATCGTAAAGCATACATTGGATACCATCCTTACACGCACCTTCGATCTGGTGCCAGCGGGGGAAGACAGCGTACGCATTACCGATGGTGAGTTTTCCATACAGGTGCCGTTTGACAGCGCTTTCACGCTGGACGGGATCGGTACTGTCGCCATACACCGCAATCCTGAACATGCATTTGTGCATGACAGCTACCGCTTCCGCATGGCCTCCATAGACGCGCAGGTGGCTGATTACATGAAACGTTTATCCGTAAAGGTGACCAACAAGCAGGTAACGACAATAGACCTGGAGTTTGAAACGGCCATCCCCGAAAAAGGGGAATATATGCTCGGCACCCTTATTCAGCAATACGTGCAGGGCAATCTGGACGACAGGAACACGGCGGCGGACAGCACCATTGCTTTCATTGAGAACCGCCTGCTGCTGGTCAGCCGCGAGCTGGGCGCAGTAGAGAACGAGATACAGCTGTTCCGCCAGCAGAACCGCCTGGCCAACCCGCCGGAGCAATCGAAATTGCTGATGAGCAGCGCCGGTGATTACGATACACAACTATTCGAGGCCGAGGAACAGCTCAACCGGACAAAAAGCCTCGCTGCCATGCTGGAGAACAGCGGAACGGAAAAGATAGCACCCGCCGCGGTTTCCCCGCAGGACCCCGTTTTTCTCCAGTTGCTGGAACAGTATAACGGACTGTGGCAGGAAAGAGCGCGTTTGCTGCTGAGCATGACCGAAGAGAATCCCGCTATCGGCAATCTGGATAAACGGATCGCCCGGCTCCGGCAGGATATGCGGAATAACCTGGCTGCTTCCCTCCGCCAGCTCAATGCCGCCCGGGAGGGCCTGCGGCGCAAGGCCGGGCAGATAGAAGGAGCGGTGGTGAATGTGCCGGCCAATGAAAGGGTGTATCTCGATCTTGCACGGCAGCAGGAGATCAAGCAGGAGCTATTCGTATTCCTGTTGCAGAAACGGGAGGAGACCGCCATTTCAAAAACTGCCAACATCGCCAATTCGAGGATCATCGATCCGCCCAAATCCGGCCATCACCCGGTCAGCCCCCGCAGGCTCTTTGTGCTGATGATAGGCCTGCTGGCCGGAACAGCGTTGCCACTGGGTATCATCTACCTGATGGAAGCATTCAATACCCGCGTCACCCGGAAAACAGATATCACTTCCCGTACCCAGGTGCCCGTGATCGCAGAGATCGGGAACAGCACCTACGGGAAAATAGTGCTGATGAATGGCGGCAGCCGTTCCCCCGTTGCCGAGCAGCTGCGCACCCTCCGCACCAATCTCTCTTTCTTCCTGGAAGAAGGGGATAAGACCATACTGCTGACCTCCAGCATGTCCGGCGAAGGGAAGTCCTTTATTGCAGTGAACCTCGCCGCGGCGCTGGCTATCGTGGGAAAGAAAGTGCTGATCATGGAGCTGGACCTCCGCAAGCCCAAGGTAACGGCTAAGCTGGAACTGGAGAATAAACTGGGCATCACCAGCTATATGATCACACCGGACATGAAACCGGAAGAGATCATCAGGCCTTCCGGTGTACTTGATAATATGTTCCTTGTCAGCTCCGGTCCCATACCGCCCAATCCCGCCGAAATTATCCTGCACGACCGGATGGACGGCCTCATGGATGCCATGAAAGCCCGTTTCGATTATATCATCATCGATGCCCCGCCGATCGGTCTCGTTACCGATGCACAGCTGCTGGGCAAGTATGCTGACCTTACGCTGTTCCTCGTCCGCCACCGTTACACCTTCAAATATCAGCTCAGCCTGGCGGACGATCTTTGCCGCGGCGGCAAAATGAGGAATACCGCGTTGCTGGTGAACGACATCCGTAAAGGCGGCGGTTACGACGGCAGCGGTTACTACGGGAACGGCTATGGGTATTATACGGAGGAAACGCCGTCCTCATGGTTCCGGTGGATTTTTAAACGTAAATCATAGCCATGTCTGCCAGGGTGTTAAAGAACGCGGCTATTTATACCATTGTAACGCTGCTGCAGCGGTCCATCGGGCTGTTGCTGCTGCCGCTGTACACCTTTTTCCTGCTGCCCGGCGACTACGGCCAGCTGAGCGTAGTGCTGGCTGTTTCCAATTTCGTTTCGATCGTTATGCTGCTGGCTATTCCATATGCCACGGCGCGCTTCAACTTCAAGCTCACTGCGGACCCCGGCGGCACGCGCGCCCTCTGGGGAAACAACCTGCTGCTGGTGTTGCTCAGCGCGGCATGCACGGGAACCCTGCTGCTGGTATTCCACCCTTACCTGGTGGCGCCCTTTACCAAAGGCATCCCGTTCTATCCCTTGTTGTTCACGGGCATTGTGACCACCATGCTCAACCCGGTATATCTCTTCTACCAGAGTTATCTGCAAACCGGGCAGCACGGCAGGCGATACGGGCTGAACATGTTACTGAACTTCTCACTGAATACGGGTTTGATCATCCTGTTCGTGGCCGTGTTCCGTTTAGGCGTAACCGGTATTCTGCTGGCGAACCTGCTGACGGCGCTCGTTTTCGCCGTATATGCGCTGTTGGCGTTCCTGCCGGTGGTTAGGCCCCGCCTGAACCGGGAGCAGACCGCCCGGACGCTCCGCTATTCGCTGCCGCTGGTACCGCACAGCCTGTCGTTGTGGGCATTGGGGATGACGGACCGGATGTTCCTGCTGAACAGCCGCGGCGCGGCGGAAACCGGTATTTACAGCGTGGGCAGCCAGGTAGGCTGTACCATGAACGTGATCACCGCAGCCGCCAACCAGGCCTGGTCACCCTGGTTCTACGACGTGATCAGGGACCGCAACAACATGCCAATGGTCATCAAGATGTGCAATATCCTTTGTGCCCTCTATTGCCTGCTGGCGCTGGCGATCTCCTTTTTTTCCAGGGAGATCATCCAGCTGCTGGCGGGTGAACGGTACGCAGAAGCGTGGAAGGTCATTCCGCTGACCGCCTTTGCCTGCGTACTGATGGGATACTATCACTTTTTCGCCAACGTGATACTGCTGGAAGAAAGAACAAAATACCTCATGGTAATATCCACCTGCGGCGCCGCGTGCAGTATAGTCCTGAACATTTTTGCCGTACCGGCTTTCGGGGGAATGGGCGCGGCGGTCTCCATGCTGCTGTCTTACCTCCTGGCCAGTCTGCTGGCATTATCGGTTTCCCGCAGGCTCAGGAAAGATATCCGTTTCCGTTACGGCGGAATGTATGGCATGTTCGGGCTGGCCTTTGCCGTATCCCTGATCGCCTACAGCGGGGAGGGTATGCCGGCTATCCGTTTTCTGATACTGAAAGCGCTTGTGCTGACGGCTTTTATCACGGTTTTTTTCCTGCGGTACCGGCACGATATCATTGTCTGGGCCGGGCGCATGAAAGCAAAAATTATAAAGGTCTCCGGATGAAAAAGCAGCTGTTATTATTCGCCTCGCACCAGTTCGGGTACCTGACGGATACCCTGAAATACTGTGAGCATATGGATGGCCGGTACGATGTCACTTACATAGGATGGGATTACGGGAAGATGAAAATAATCATGAAGGGCATCGATGTGAAATATGTCAGCCGCGCGGGCCATCTGCTGCTGCGTAATTACAGGCTGCTGAAAGCGCTGCACCGGGAAGTGCGGAGCGGGCGGTACGATGTGGTGTTTGCCCATTATACCCGGGGCATTTCGCTGGTGAAACTGCTCAATCCCCGGCAGCGGTTCATTTTCGATATCCGCACCGGGTCTACGGACCGGCATGCGGTGCGCCGCCGGGCCTACGATCTGTTCATGAGGCTGGAAAGCACCGTCT
Source organism: Chitinophaga sp. XS-30 (assembly GCF_008086345.1). Lineage (NCBI taxonomy): Bacteria > Pseudomonadati > Bacteroidota > Chitinophagia > Chitinophagales > Chitinophagaceae > Chitinophaga > Chitinophaga sp. XS-30. Next base: position 3,323,209 of record NZ_CP043006.1, read on the forward strand.
TTCGCGAGGTTACGGTGATCAGCGAGGGGCTGGCCATGCAGCTGGGCATCCGCCGCTATGATCTGCTGCCGCTGGGTGCGGATGCTGTGGAAGCGCCGCAAAAGCGTTTTTCCGGTGGATGCATGCAATTGCTGTACGTGGGCACTTTGCAGGGCCGGAATATCCTGGAATGTGTAAAAGGACTGCACCAATATCTGCTGGCCGAAACAGCGGAAAGAACGGTGCTGACCATCATCGGGGATTCCCCGGGAAGGGAATTGGAGGAGATAACAGCGTACATCTCGGCTCATCCGGAGCTGAAGGATAGTGTGGTATGCACAGGGCGTTTGCCGCGTAGGGAGTTGGACAGGTATTTCAGGGAAGCGCATGCCGGCCTGTCGTTTATCCCCGTTACGCCTTGGTACACCCGCCAGCCGCCCACCAAAACATGCGAATACCTCCTGTCCGGCCTGCCCGTGATCGCTACCCGGACGGAGGCGCATATGCGCCTGCTGGAAGGGGAAGAGATGTGTGTGCTGATCAATGATGCAGCGGATGATGTGGCGAAAGCCATTGCCGTGATCAGGGCAAAGCTGCCCTATGCGGACGCCGCAGCCCTGCAGCAAAAATATATCCGGTACACCTGGCGGAATGTGGTGAACGCACATTTCATTCCGCTCATACAACAGGCATTTTGAGAACGAAAGTCAACATAGCGACCGCACTGTTATATACCGCAGCCTTCTCCGGTTTCGCGCTGCAACTGGCCGGCCTGGAAAAGAGCCTGGCTACGCCGGTATTGCTGGTCATGGATATCGGCATCGTCTTCCTGGGTATTGGCACGCTGGGAAAGAACCGGCTGAATGCCGCTGTTTTCCTGCTGATACTGGTTTTGTCTTCCCTCTGTTATGCCGCTCATGACTACGCACTGATCTCGCATATCAACGGCTTGCGGGAGATACTGAACATCGTGCTGGTGTTTTCTTTTTACGAAGCGCTGGCGGAGAGTGAATATAAAACCTTGTTCAGCGAACGTTTCAGCCGGTTTGAAAAGTTGTTCCTGCTGGCGCAGATACCAGTTACGCTGTACCAGTTCAGCCTGTACGGCGCGGGAGACCAGGTGGGCGGCACCCTCGGCCCCGGAAGCTCAGGCGTGCTCACACTGGTCATCATCCTGCTGGTGTACCGGCGCATCAGGGAACAGCTGCCGGAAACAGGCTACAAAGCTTATCTCAATGCCCTGTACCTGTTGCCGCTGGCGCTCAACGAAACCAAGATATCCTTCATCCTCATTCCGCTGCTGTTCCTCCTGCTGATCCGTCACTGGCAGATGAAATACGCGGTCTGGAACATCGCCGGTGCGCTGATCTTCTTCCTCGTGCTGAACGGCCTGTACACCGACCAGGGCAAAAGCACCGCCAACCCTGCCGCCGAAATATTCGATATGGAGTTCCTGGACTTTTACCTGCTGGGCAGCGATCAGGATGCGGATGATTACGAAGATCTCCCCCGTGCGCTCAAGATCGTGCTGGCGGCGGAGTTGCTGGACAAGCGTGCCAGCGATGCCTGGCTGGGCATTTCCTACGGCGTGTTCAAAGGTGGCAGTTATGTGGATAAAGACGGCTTCGCCGATGAGTATCACTGGCTGTTAAGCGGTTCCCGCCCCGCCATTTTCTATCTGCTGATCACCGGCGGATGGCCTTTGCTCATTTTGATCATCGGTTACCTGATCGCTAAAATATATGCCGGAGGCGATATGCCGGACCGGAAGCTGATGATACTGCTCACGGTATTGTTATGCATCATGATGATCTATAACGATGCCATCCGGAGCCAGGCGTTCCTGATGATCTATGCGTTTTTTGCGCTGGAAGCCGGAGGGCGGTTCAAAACATCCCGCGATGCCGAAGTATTGCCGGATGCATACAAACCTGTAAATGCAAGATTATGCTGAATGCCATTCACCTGTACCGGGCGGCCAGCTGGCTGAAGCGGCGGCACATTCCGTTGCTGCCGCGATTGCTGACGCTGCTGATATTCCTGTTGTACAACAGCAAGATCCCCGCCAGCGCAAGCATCGGCAAAGGCACCCGGCTGGGATATGGCGGCATCGGCGTAGTTATTCATGATCGCGCGGTGATCGGCGAATTTGTGATGATCGGTCCGAATGTGACCATCGGCGGGCGTTCCGGGCATTATGAAGTGCCCGTGATCGGCGATCATGTGGATATTTCCACCGGCGCAAAAGTGCTGGGCCCTGTCAGGATCGGCAACAATGTGGTGATCGGCGCGAATGCCGTTGTGATAAAAGATGTGCCGGACAATGCGGTCGTAGCCGGCGTGCCGGCAAAGATCATCCGGATACAGCAAAACTGAAATATGAAAATGGATTACGGTACAATACTTTTTGTAGGGGTGGCTCCGGAAGACCGGGGAGGGATTGCCAGTGTGCTGCGGGCTTACCGGAAGCATTTTACCGGCAGCAGGTTCTTTGCGTCCAATGTTTCACCGGCCGCATTCCCCATTGCCTGCATCCGTTTCAGCCTGCTGCTGCTGACCGCCAGGGAGATCAGGATCGTGCATATCCACGGCGCTTCACGCGGAAGCTTTTACCGCAAATATGTACTGTTCCTGATCGCAAAATACCTCTTTCGCCGCAAGGTGATCTATCATGTGCATGGCGGAGGGTTCCAGGATTTCTATGAGCAGGCAGGCGGTTTTGTGCAGGGGAGGATCAGGCATTTCACCGATCATGCAGATACCGTTATTTGCCTGTCTGACAGCTGGAAACGGTTTTTCCTGCTGCATTTCCGGCCGCGGTACCTCATGGTGCTGCCCAATACGGTAGAGCATGTGGCTACCCGCCGGCACAGGGAACCGGCAAAAGTGATCTTCCTTTTCATGGGAAAGATAGGGGAGCGCAAAGGGATATACGATCTGCTGAAAGCGGCGGCAATGCTGTGTCCGCAATATGATAAACAATTCGAGATATGGATAGGGGGAGATGGCAGCACACAGGCGCTGCACGTCCTCGTGGAAAGCATGGGATTAACGGAAACCGTTTTTTATAAAGGCTGGGTAACTGGTCATGCAAAGGAGGAGCTGTTCGGGAAGGCAACCGTTTTTGTGTTGCCTTCCTATCATGAAGGGCTGCCGGTATCGATACTGGAAGCGATGTCTCACAGCCTGCCGGTGATCGCTACGAACGTAGGCGGTATCCCGGAACTGGTGGCGAACGGGGAATCCGGCCTGCTGGTGAAAGCAGGGGATAAGGCCGCCCTGAGCGCAGCGATGCAGCAGTTTATCCTGGACCGGCAGCTCGCGAAACAAATGGGAATGGTGGCCGCCGATATTATCCGGAAACGCTTTGTGTTTGAGCATACGAGAACGAAGTTGGATAAGCTATACATCGAACTAAACCGAAATAAAAATGGAACAGCCTAAGATAGGTGTTGGAGAACAGCTGCGGAGAACAAAGATGAGCAGACTATATATCGAACTAAATCAGTGTAAAAAACTGCGGGAACAGTATAGCGCTGGCGCCGGTAAACAACTGCCCGAAACAACAATGAACAAAGTATATACTGCTTCAAGCCGAAATGAAAATACTGGAACAGCTTAAGATATCCGTGCTGAAAAACAGCCACCGGTTGCCTGCGGGATTGAATTTTGCTTTGTCCAAATGCAATAACGATCCTCAGCGCATATACGGGAAAGCCTACCAAAGCTGCCTCGCGGAGCTGCGCAACCCTGCTGCCGGAGAGGCTTTACGGGAGGAACGCCTGCTGGCTATCGTAAATAACGCCATCCGCGATGTGCCTTACTACCGCCGCCAGTACGGCGGCCAACCCATCCATTCCGTTGAAGCCTTCAAAGCCATAGCAGGGTTTATCAGCAAGCAAACGGTACAGGAAGACCCCGCGGCTTTCCGGCAAGAACATTTCCATGAAAGGGAGTACGACCTGGTGACCACCGGCGGAACAAGCGGCAAACCTTTGCAGCTGTACGTCCCCCGCAACCGCTACGCACGGGAATGGGCCACGGTACACCACGCCTGGAGCCGCGCAGGTTTCCGCTTCGATCACCGGGCCGTGCTGCGGAACCATCGCCTGCCCGCAGGCCGGGTTTGCGCCGTAAACCCCTTCACCAAAGAGATCATTTTCGACAACTTCCGGCTGACGGAAGAATACATGGCCGAGGTGTACAAAGTGATCCGGAAATACCGCATCCCTTTCATGCATGCCTATCCTTCCGCCGTACAACAGTTCTCCGCATTCTGTCATCGGGAGCAGCTGGACCTTTCCTTCCTGCGTGCTTTCCTCTGCAGCTCCGAGAACGTGTACCCGCATCAGTTAGATACCGTGCGGGAGCAGACCGGCGCCAGGTTGTTCTCCTTTTACGGTCACAGCGAAAAACTGGTGTTCGGCGCTTTCTGCGAGTTTACCGATCATTTTCATATGGACCCGGATTACGGGTTCTTCGAGTTGGTGGATGAAAATGGAGCTACGGTCAATACCCCTGGTATGACCGGCGAGATCACCGGCACCACGCTGTATAATAACGGCATGCCGCTGATCCGGTACAGAACAGGGGATTTTGCGGAATATCTCGGGGACCATTGTCCGCATTGCCATCGCAACATGCCTGTGCTGCGCCGCATCATGGGCCGCTGGAATGGGGAGAAGGTGTACAACCGGGACGGGTCGTACGTCACCACCACGGCGCTGAACCTGCACGACGATCTCTACCGGAAGATAGACGGGCTGCAATATTACCAGCGGGAGAAAGGCCAGCTGGAAATAAGGATCATCAGGAATCCCGCGTTCACCCCGGCAGATGAAGCGAAGCTGCTGCACAGCATCAGCACAAAATTATCGCCATCCTCCACCGTCACTGTGCGGCATGTGGAATGGCTGGAAAGAAAGCAGAACGGGAAATTCCTGCTGCTGATCAGTAATGTAGAATCATAGAACATGGATATTGTTGCATCGTTTAACAGGCTGAAAGATTATTGCGAGCGGGAGGACTTCCGGGGCTGGGACCCCTATGATGGCCTGAACAGCACGGTATTCCGGCGTTTGCCCTGGTTGCCGGACAGGCGTTTGCCCCGGCTGGCCTGGATACAGATGATGAAGCGCACGCCATTCAATTTACGTAAGGTGATGGGCGTGAAGAAAGCATACAATCCCAAAGGCCTCGGCCTCTTCCTGGCGGGTTACTGCAACCTCTACAAAAGAGAGCCGTCCGCGCTTTATCTGGACAAGATCAAATACCTGGCGGACAAGCTCATCAGCCTTCAGTCCACCGGCTACAGCGGCAGCTGCTGGGGGTATAATTTCGACTGGCAGGCACGGGCCTTCTTCCAGCCCCGGAATACCCCCACCGTAGTAGCCACCACCTATATCGCCAATGCGCTGATGGACGCCTGGGAGATCACAAAAGAGCAGCAGTACCTCACCGTAGCGCTGGGCAGCGCCGGGTTTGTGCTGTACGACCTCAACCGCAGTTATGATGATAAAGGGAACTTCGCCTTTTCCTATTCCCCGCAGGACCATACGCAGGTATTCAACGCTTCCCTGCTCGGTACCCGGCTGCTGGCCCGCATTTATCATTACACCCGGGACGTATCCCTCCTGAAGCCCGCGAGGCAATCCGCCGCATTCTGCTGCGATCACCGGCAGGAGAACGGCGCCTGGTCTTACGGCACCCTGCCTTTTCACCAGTGGACAGATAATTTTCATACCGGCTACAACCTGGAATGCCTCGCGGCCTACCAGTACTATACGCACGATCACAGCTTCCGCAAAGCGATTGAAAAAGGAACGGACTATTATCTGCGGACTTTCTTTACCGAAGAAGGCAAACCGAAATATTACAACAACAAACTTTATCCGCTGGATGTGCATAATACCGCGCAGCTCATCATCACCCTGTCCCGCCTCGGCCTCTTTGGCCAGCACCGGCCGCTGATGGATAAAGTGCTGGGATGGACGATAAACAATATGCAGGACCGCGAAGGCTATTTCTATTACCAGCTCCGCCGCGGCCTGAATGTGCGAACACCCTACATGCGCTGGGCGCAGGCCTGGATGTTCAATGCCATGTCGCTTTACCTACTTGAAATAAAATCAGATCATGACCAGAACAGCTATTTGTAACATCCCTGTGGATGTGCTGACGATGCAGCAAACGCTGGATCATATTGAAGACGCCATCACCCGGCGCAAACAGATACAACATGTGGTGATCAATGCCGCAAAGGTAGTGCATGCACAGAAAGACCCCGGGCTGAGAAATGCCATCGTCAACTGTGATATCATCAATGCAGACGGCCAGTCCATCGTCTGGGCCTCCCGTTTCCTCGGCAAGGCCCTGCCGGAACGCGTGGCCGGTATCGACCTGATGGAAGCGCTGATAGCGCTGGCAGGTAAAAAACGCTATAAAATATTCCTGCTTGGCGCAAAAGAAGAAGTGGTAAAAAAGGTGGCAGATATCTACACCGCGCAACATGGCGCCGGTATCATCGCCGGTTACCGCAACGGGTACTTCAAACCGGAAGAGGAAGCGCAGGTAGCCGCGGAGATCGCCGTGTCCGGCGCGGATATGCTCTTTGTCGCCATCACTTCCCCGAAGAAAGAACTGTTCCTCGACGAATACAACGACGTGATCAACATCCCCTTTACCATGGGCGTCGGCGGCAGCTTCGACGTAGTGGCAGGGCTGACGAAACGCGCACCCCGCTGGATGCAGCGCATCGGCATGGAATGGTTCTACCGCCTGGCACAGGAGCCGCGCCGGATGTGGAAACGTTATCTCATCGGGAACAGCGCGTTCATCTATCTCGTACTGAAAGAAAAACTGAAGTTCAAACACTGACCATGAAAATTACCATCGTCGCCGGCGCACGCCCCAATTTCATGAAGATAGCCCCCATCATAGACGCTATCCGCGAGGCAGCATCCGGCGGAGCCGAAATCAGCTACAGGCTGGTGCATACCGGGCAGCATTATGACAAAAAGATGAGCGAGGATTTCTTTGAGCAACTGGGCATTCCGGAGCCGGATGCCAACCTGGAAGCCGGAGGCGGCACACAGGCGGAACAGACGGCCAATATCATGGTCCGCTTTGAAAAAGAGCTGATGCTGCACCCGGCGGACCTGGTGCTGGTAGTGGGAGACGTAACCTCCACCATGGCTTGCGCCATTGTGGCAAAGAAACTGCATACCCGTGTGGCGCATGTGGAAGCCGGCATACGCTCCGGGGACATCAGCATGCCGGAAGAGGTCAACCGCCTGGTAACGGATGTGCTGACGGACTACTATTTCACCACATCGCCCATTGCCAACCGTAATCTCCAGCGAAGCGGCGTGGAAGAGGACCGGATCTTTTTCGTGGGAAACACCATGATCGATACCCTGTTGAAGCAGATGCCCCGTTTCCGGCAACCCGCCATCTGGAAAAACGCAGCCCTGCAGCCGCGGGAATATTTCGTGGTCACCCTTCACCGGCCGGCGAATGTGGACCAGCAGGGGCAGCTGCAGCAACTCCTGCGGGAGATCATTATACTGAGCAGGGGGCTGCCGGTGATCTTCCCGGTACATCCCCGTACGGCAAAAGTGTTGGCCGGTACAGGGCTTGTTGCGCCGAACCTCCATCTCACGGAGCCTTTGAGCTACCTGGAGTTCAACTACCTCGTACAGCATGCAAAGGCCGTGATCACAGACTCCGGCGGCATCACCGAAGAAACCACGGTGATGGGGGTGCCCTGCATGACGCTGCGGGACAATACGGAAAGGCCCGAAACCTGCCTGACCGGTACAAACGAACTGCTCGGCACCGCGCCGGAAGCATTGCGCCCGGCCATGGAAAAACTCTTTGCCGGGCAATGGAAAAAGGGCGGCATTCCCGAACTGTGGGATGGCAAAACAGCCCACAGGATCATACGGCATTTGCTGGGAATATCCACCATTAATCCTCCCATGGTAGCGGATTATAAGTAGGATAAGCCATATCTGATTCATATCAAAGCCATATCCTATTCATAGATAAGTCATCTTGATAATGATATGGCTTATCTATGGCTTGACTTTGGGTAAAGACTGAATAAATAATCAATCGTGCTGCTTGAAGGAGCAATACAAGGCCCTTTGAATATCTGGCCATGATACTGTTATACAGCGGATTACATACTGCCGTCTCGGGTAATGCGGACTCTTTTATAGTCCGGTTTCCTCCTGATATTGTTGTATAGCCGGATTTCAGGCAGCCGTCACAATTTCACCGGAAAAACTGCAGATAATTGCGTATTTTTATCATCCATTCTTATACATCCTGATACATGACATAGCGAGCAGGTAAGCCGAAAACTGTAATTATAGAGTAGGCATAATCTAGTTTGATGATGATCATCATTGCGTTGCTTTGTCCGGGTCTTTCCTTCCTGTTCCGGGGAAAGATCATTTCCGCTCTCTTAGCTTTCATTTTGCAATTTGTGGCGGTGCTGACCTTCGTGTTCTTTGGCGCCGGTTTCCTGTTATGGGGACTGCTGGCCTTCTGGGCGGTATCTTCCTATAACAATGCCCGGGCAGACAGGCGGAACCGCGAGATGGTCAGGGCCATGCAGGCGAGGGGCTACCGTAGATAACCCCCTTTTCTGCCGCTATTAACGGTAACGTCATACCAGCATTCCGGAAATATTGCTATTTTGGCTGAATGGACACGAGAAGGGAATTTCTACGAAAAGCAGCATTGCTCACCGGGGCAGGCGGACTGGCCAACATCCTCCCGGAAACCATTCAAAGGGCCATGGCCATTGATCCCGCTCCCGGAAGCAGCTATCTCGATGCCGAACATGTGGTTTTTCTCATGCAGGAAAACCGGTCTTTCGACCACTGTTTCGGCACCCTCAAAGGCGTGCGCGGTTTCAACGACCCCAGGGCGCTGAAACTCGAGAACGGCAATCCCGTTTTTCTCCAGTCCAATGCGGCGGGCGAAACCTACGCTCCCTTCCGTATGAACATCAAAGACACCAAAGCCACCTGGATGAGTGCGCTCCCGCATGCCTGGGCAGATCAGGTGGATGCGCGGAATAATGGGAAGTACGATAAATGGCTTGATATAAAACGTTCCGGCAACAAAGCCTACAGCAAAATGCCGCTGACAATGGGGTATTACAACCGGGAAGACCTTCCTTTCTATTACGCCCTGGCCGATGCTTTCACGGTATGCGACCAGCATTTCTGCTCGTCGCTGACCGGCACCACGCCCAACCGCCTGTTCTTCTTTACCGGCACCATCCGCCAGGAGCAGAACGGCAAGGCAAAGGCCAATGTCTGGAATTCAGATGTGGATTACGGGAAACAGGCCAGTTGGAAGACCTTCCCGGAAACGCTGGAAGAGCATGATATCTCCTGGAAGATCTATCAGAACGAGATCAGTGTGGGTGTTGGTTTTGAAGGGGAGGAAGATTCCTGGCTCGCCAATTTTACGGATAATCCCATTGAATGGTTTTCCCAATATCATGTGGAATATTCGGAGGCTCATCAGCAGCATCTGCGGAAACTGCAGGATACCCTGCCGCAGGAAATCACCACGCTCGAAACCCGCCTGTCTGCCCAAACCCCGGGCAGCGAAGAACATGCGGCCACAACAAAAACACTGGGCCGCCGCCGGGCCGCACTGGAAAAGGCCAGAGCGGTGCTGGACAAGATCGCGGAAACACCCTTCAGCGCATTGCCGGAAAGGGAGCAACAGCTGCACCGGAAAGCATTTAGCACCAATGTAAACGATCCCGCATATCACCAGCTCACCAGCCTGAAATATAACGATGGCGATACCGAAAGGGAAGTGAAACTGCCTGCAGGCGATATCCTGCACCAGTTCCGCCAGGATGTGAAGAACGGGCAGCTGCCCGTCGTATCCTGGATCGTGGCGCCGGAGAATTTCTCCGATCATCCCGGCGCGCCCTGGTATGGCGCCTGGTATGTATCCGAGGTGATGGATATCCTTACACAGAACCCCGAGGTCTGGAAGAAGACCATCTTCGTGCTGACCTATGATGAGAACGATGGTTATTTCGATCATGTGCCGCCCTTTGTGGCGCCAAAACCCGCCGATCCTTCCTCGGGGAAAGTTTCTGCCGGTATAGACACCGCGGTGGAATACGTAACCCCTGAAACGCAGGCGCCGGGCGATGATGTCCGTGCCAGCGCCATAGGCCTCGGGTACCGGGTGCCGATGGTGGTGGCATCGCCCTGGAGCCGGGGAGGGTACGTCAATTCCCAGGTGTTCGACCATACCTCCGATCTCCAGTTCCTGGAAAAATTCCTGTCGCACAGGACCCGTAAAAAAATAGCCGCAGAAAATATCTCCGCCTGGAGGCGTACCGTTTGTGGTGACCTGACCTCCGTTTTCCGCCCCTGGAACGGGGAGAAGATCAAGCCTCCCGCATCGGTAGATAAAGAAGCGTTCATAAAAACGGTGCACCAGGCGAAGTTCCGGGAAGCACCCGCGAATTTCATCAAGCTTACGCAGAAGGAGATCAGCCAGTTTAATGCCGGTGGCGGGCTGGCTGCCATGCCGCAGCAGGAACCGGGCATACGCCCCTCATGCGCCATTCCATACGAGCTGTATGCTGATGCTAAACCCGATGCCGGACGCAAAAACGTCATCCTGCAACTTTCCGCCCGCAACCAGCTATTCGGCGCATCAGCCGCGGGCGCACCCTTTTCCGTGTACACCGGCAGCCGGATGGAAAACCGCTCCTATGCCGTAAAGGCGGGAGATGAGCTGACAGATGCCTTTGCCTTCGAAGATGGCGCGTACCACCTGCGGGTGTACGGCCCGAACGGATTTTACCGGGAAATGAAAGGAGATGAAAGCGACCCTGAATTGATGATAAAGACCGATTACCGGAAAAGCGGTATCCTGATGCTGGAGCTCCGCAATGATGGCAACGAAACGCTGGAACTGGAAGTGCGCGACAATGCCTACAAAAGCAAACGCCTGTCCGCCGCAACAGCACCGGGAAAGGGTGTGGTATGGCCATTAAACCTCGCAAAAAGCCACGGCTGGTACGATTTCAGCATTATTGTGAAAGGCGCGGGCCGTTTCGAGCGGCGGTATGCCGGGCATCTGGAAACGGGGAAACCGAGTTTCAGCGATCCTTTGATGGGGAGAGTGGTGTAGCATTTCCGCTGACTCATCCATTGAACCCGCCATTATTCCCACCCCAGGCATCCGGGAATTGTCAATACGTAGTTATACCTTTTTTTTCGGGAGCTTTTACCTGACGGATCTTCGGTCCGCCGCCATATCTTGCATTTACTCACATAAAAAAATACAACGGTTATGAAAAGATCTCAATCATTTTTGTATTTCCTGATTCTGCTGCTCATCGCCCTGCTGGTGTACGCCTGGTTCTTCCGCCGCATACCGGTGAATGATGAAGTGGCAAAGGCACATGTGATATCCATGGACGAAGCAGCGGGTTACACCCATGCATTCGCGAATGCCAAAATGCAGCTGGCCCGGCAGTTGCAGGACACCGGTTACCTGAACAGGGAGTTCAACCTCCCGGTATGCGAGATGTTCAATAAAGATGCCATTGCTGCTCTGCTGAACCAGCAAGGCGCTACCGGTATCCGCATCTATCTCGGCCTGAATGAAAAAAAGGAGGTCTGCTTTGTGATCGTTCCTACCTCCGGCGAAGGAAAGGATATCCGCAGCAGGCTGGTGTCGGACAACGGTTTCTCCATACCTGGTATCTCCAAAGCCATGGCACAGGCGAATGAGTTTGAGCAGGCGCTGGAAAGAGGCATCCGCTGCCCGCATATGTGCGACCTCGAAAGCCCGCTGTCCCTGCCCTGAGCCGGCAACCGGATGTGATCCGATCAAGATGAAAATTCAATTGTTAAGCCGATGTCGCTGAATATAGCCCTGCTGTTTAGTAGTACGGTACTGATACCCCTGATCATGGGACTGATACGCGCGAACCGCGTACAGGCGAACTATCAGCCATTTTTGTTATTCCTGCTGCTGGCCTTTACCTCGGAAGTGGTGGGCTATGTGAGCGCAAAGCTCACCCGCAGTAACATGCTTTCCACCAACATATACACCCTGCTGGAAGCAGGTCTGATCCTCTACCAGTTCTATGCCTGGGGCTTTCTCAAAAAGCGGCCCCGGTTGACGATAGTGCTGGTAGGGGCTTACCTGCTCACCTGGATATTGGAGAACCTGGTGGCCGGCCGCCTCAGCGAAAGCTTCTGCTCCTATTTTGTAGTATTGTATTCCCTCGTTACCGTATTGCTCTGCATCAACGAGATCAATTCGCTGATCACGGCATGGAGCGGCAACCTCTTTACCCATTCCAGGTTCCTGATCTGCACTGGTTTTATCATCATCGGCGTGTACAGCCTCATCACCGAAGGCACCATGCTCATAGACCCGGAAAACTCCTTTGTGATCAACAAGATCTTCACATTGTACATTTTTATCAATGCTTTCGTTAATATTGTTTACGCAGTAGCCGTGTATTTCATGCCCGTCAGGGATGATTACTATTTTTCAAAGCGGTTCAAAGCGTAATAAACCCCATGGAAGACAGGATATTTTATACCACCATCCTTTTATGCTCGTTGCTGGCGGTGATCATCATCTTCTTTATCACCTCCATCATCCGCTATCACCGCCGGTACATCCACCTGCAGCGGGAGCGCATCACCGCGGAGATCAAACTGCTGGAAAATGAGCGCAAACGCATCGCCACCGATCTGCACGACAGTCTCGGCCCGCTGCTGTCCACCGTCAAGCTCAATATCAGCAGCGTGGAGGTGAGCGATCAGCGGGACAAGATGGTCATCTCCAAATCATCCCGGTATATTGATGAGATCATTTCCAGCATGCGGCAGATCTCGTACGACCTGCTGCCGAATACGCTGGAAAGAAAAGGCCTGCTCGAAGCCATCCGCGAGTTTACCGACCACCTGGGGCAAAGCGGCCTGCTGGAGGTGAACGTTTACGCCATGAATCACATTCATGCCGATCCTGAAAGGGATATCCATATTTTCCGCATTGTACAGGAGATCATCCACAATACGCTCAAGCATGCGGGTGCAAAAAAGCTGGATATCGGCTTCAGCCAGGATGAAAAGGAACTGCTGATCCTCATTCATGACGATGGAAAGGGCTTTGACGTGGAAAAAGCGAAAGACTCGCGCGGCCTCGGCCTCAAAAGCCTGGAGATCCGCACGGACATCATGCACGGCTCCATCACCTTCCGCTCCCGTCCCGGTGAAGGCACCCATTATTACATCAGGATACCGGTCAGATGATTTGTCATTGATTTTCGTGTTTCCGGGATGCGTCTACCGGAAATGGATGATAAACCGGGTATCCCTTTCCCCATATGTTTCCAGGGAAAAATCCCAGCCGTGACCGAGCAGTATTTCCCGTACCAATGTAAGGCCGATGCCCTGGCCGTCAGGCTTAGTGCTGTAAAAAGGGGTAAATAGACTGGCGGGTTCCTGTATGCCGCCACCGGTGTCTGTTATTTCCAGCGTATCGCGGCCGATGCTGAAGGTGATATCCCCTTCCCGGCCGATAGCGTCGATGCTGTTCCTGATGATGTTGATCAGCGCCTGTTCCAGCTGATGGCTGTCCGCCTGCACCCATACGGTCTGTGCGGGAAGATGGAAGCGGAAACGGATGTTTTTGTCCTTTGCCGGCAACTCCATCAGCAAGGCCACCTGTTTGATGATGGCGGTCAGATCGGTGCGCTTGCGGTCAGGGGGCGGCAGCTTCACCAGGTCTGCAAAGTTGCGCATGAAGCGGTTGAGATGCTGGTTGCGTTCAGCGGCCACTTCCAGGGCGGACCGGTGCTGTGCGTCCAGCGGTTGCGCCTGGAGCGTGGAAGCTATGATAGAATTTACCGGGCCGATAGTGTTGTTCACTTCATGCGCCATCATGCGGATCACTTTGCCGTAAACATTTTTCTCCGCTGCCAGTATTTCGGCTGTCAGCTCTTCCACCATCACGAAATGCCGGGGAAAGCCCCGGTCTATGAAGTGGGATTTCTGCAATTTATAGGTGTTCACCCCGTTCAGTGAAATGCTGCGGGAATCGCCGGAGCCCAGGGCTTTGACCTCGCTCAGCAACGATGGCAGTGTTTTCAGCAGTTGCTGCGCACGGGGATTCACCTGTTGCAGATTACCATCGTAGTCGAGAATGATGATGCCGGTGGGAGAGGTCTGGATCAGTTTTTCGAGGAAGAAATGTTGTTGCTCCTGCAATGTCCGTTCCTCGCGCAGCTGGTCTATCATCTGGTTATATACGCTGATCAGCTGGTCCATTTCGTATTTGCCCGTTGCCAGGAACCTGACATTGAAATCCTTATCGCGGATGGCCTCTATGCCCTGCATGAGCATTTTCAGCGGGGCGATCAGCTGGCGGTAAAGCCGCCAGGCAACTACCAGCGAAAGGGCAATAAATATTTCCGAAACAAGGAAGAGCCAGCGGTTCTCCCTGAAGATAAAATAGGTGAGCACCAGCGCAATGCCGTGCAGGATAGCCACGAACAACAGGTATTTAGTCTTCAGCTTCATCATACGGGATGTTATATTTCTCCAGTCTGCGGTACAATGCGCTCCTGGTAAGTCCCAGCGCTGTGGCCGCTTTGGCGATCCTGTTCTGATGGAAGCTCATGGCCCTGCGGATCATTTCCACTTCCAGCTCCTCCAGTGTGGCGCTGCCTACGCCGGGCAATTGCAGCTGCCCTTTTTTGGAAGGAGAAAGCTCCAGCTGGGAGCGGAAATGCGGGATATCCAGCGTGTCGGTATGGTTCACGAGTATGGTGCGTTCGGTCAGATTTTTAAGTTGTCGGATATTGCCGGGCAGCGGCAGCTGTTGCAGCCATTTCATGGCTTCTTTGGTAACGCTGAGCTGCGGCCGGTTGTAGATCTCGCGCAAGTTGCGGATGAAGCTGTTCACCAGCAGGGGAATGTCTTTCGGCCTTTCGCGCAGCGGCGGCAAGTGGATGGTGATGAGATTGATCCGGTATAGCAGGTCTTCCCGGAACGCGCCTTCCGCCACCATGTCATGCAGGTTTTTGTTGGTAGCGCACACCACGCGCACGTCTACGGTTTTGGTGCGGCTGCTGCCCAGGACTTCATAGGTCCTGTCCTGCAATACGCGCAGCAGTTTCACCTGGCTGCCGGCATCGAGGTCGCCGATCTCGTCCAGGAAAATGGTGCCTTTGCTGGCCATCTCGAAGCGGCCGGTGCGGTCGTATCGTGCATCTGTAAAAGCTCCGCGGATGTGGCCGAACATTTCGCTTTCGAACAGCGTGGTGGAAATGCCGCCCAGGTTCACTTTTACGAAGGGCTTGTTCCGGCGCAGGCTGTTCTGGTGAATGGCTTCGGCGATCAGTTCCTTGCCGGTGCCGCTTTCGCCCATGATGAGCACGGAGGCGTCGGTGGCGGCCACCCGGCCGATGGTTTCCAGGATGCGCAGCATGGCGGGATCATCGCCGATGATATGCGAAAAATCGAACTGCGCATCCAGTTGCCTGCGGCTTTGCTGTGCGCTTTTTTTGCCCTGCAGGCTGAGCAGGGTCCCTACGGATTGCAGGATATTGGCATTGCTCCAGGGTTTGGTCATGAAATCGCTGGCGCCCAGCTTCATGCCCTGCACGGCCAGTGCTATGCTGCCCCAGCCGGTGATGAGTATGACGGGGATGGTATTGTCGAACTGCTTGATCTGTTGCAGTATTTCCATGCCTTCCTGGCCGCTGGTGCCCAGGGAAAAATTCAGGTCCAGCAGCACGAGGTCAGGCCGGTGGCGTTGTATGGCGGCCATAGCCCCGGCGGCGCTGTCTTCAGCCCCGGCTTCATAACCTTCCTGCCGCAAAAGCAGCAGGAGGGAGGTCCTTACGGCAATATCGTCGTCAATGATCAGGATCATACGGTCGTAAATGTAATATTAATCTTCATGCAAAGCCACTGCCGGGTATATCTGCGCCGCCTGCCTGCCGGGATAGAACGCGCAGATCGCTGCAAGCAGGTAGATGAACAGCACGGAAAGCAGGATAGCCGTGACATATACGCCGGAAGGCATGTCGAACAGGTTCAGCAAGGGGAACTGCACAGCGAAGAATACTCCGATGAGGAGCGCGAAGGTGGACAATATCATCGTTTCGCTGACGATCTGCCCCGAAATGCCGTAACCGGTGGCGCCTATCGCCCGCCGCAGCCCGATCTCCGCCCTGCGCCTGCTCACGTTGTACCAGAGTACGCCGAAAATGCCCAGGGCCACGTTCACGATCAGGAATCCGCCCACCACCAGCAGAAATATCATGGGGATGAGAGTGGTATTGTTCATGGCAACACGTTTCTCCGTGAGCCGTTCTATTTCGATGGTAGAAGTTTTCAGCGCGTTGCTGAAAGTGCGGAACAACCTGCTTTCAAAACCCGCGTCCGCGCCGGGCTGATAGGAGATGAGGATGCGCGACAGGAAAGCGCTGTCGTCCATGCGCTTGTAGGTGCCGGCGGTCAGCGGGGCATAATCCCCTTTGTCCTTCAGCGTTTGCACCACGCCAACGATACGGTTCTGCTGCCCGTTCAGCTCCAGCGTTTTACCTACTGCACTTTCATTGGGGAAGAATTTTTCTTTCAGCACATCGTTGATCACCATGGGCTGTTCCTTCCCCAGTGCATCATTGGCGTTGAACCAGCGGCCTTCCAGCATGCTCGCTTCCACTGTCTGCGGGAAATGATCGTCCGTTGTGTAGTAATGCGCCATTTGGTAAATGCCGTTGTAGGTGATGCCGTTGTTCGTGGTATTTACAGAAAAGGGGCTGTTGGTGCTGACGTAAGACATGCCTTTGACTTCCGGCATGGAGGTTACGCTGCGCCTTAGGGACTGGAACACGTTGTACGTGGAATCCTTGTTGGTATTGCTCCCCGGCGGGGCGAACCAGGAAACGGCCAGTACATTATCGTACCGGAAGCCCATGGGCCTGCGGTAATTGGTGTAGTAATACACGATCAGCGTGAACACCGCAAACAGCACCATGAAGGAAACGATCATTTCCAGTATCAGCAGGGCATGCTGTTTTTTCTTGTTCCAAATCAGCGTAAATAGATGCTTGAACATACGATCTTTTTAATAGTTTTTCAATGCGGTCACCACATGCAGCCGGCTCATGCGCCAGGCGGGGTACACGCCGGACATCAGGCCGAATACCAGGCATACCAGCAGGCTGATGGCGAGCACTTTTACATTCAGGTAGAGGTACACATCTTCCAGCACCCCGGAGTTGTTCCATACGGCCAGGATGATCATGGAAAGCGCGATGCCGATGAGGCCGCCGATCGCAGTCAGGATCAGGTTTTCCACGATGAACTGTACGGCCAGTGTGCCGGAGGAGGCGCCGAAGGCCTTCCGGACGGCTATTTCGGAGGAACGTTCCATGATCCTGCTGATGTTGATGTTCACCAGGTTGAGCGTAGGCAAAAGGAGAAAGAAGACCAGTACGAGACCTGTGTACAGCAGCAGTGTATTCACCCCGGAATTTTCCTGGTTGCCGATGAACGTGCGCGTGAAGCTCGCCAGGTAAGGGTCGGCTCTGCTGGATATCTTGTCGTAATGGGGCGTATCCACCGGCAGCCGGCTTATCAGCTCATCGTATTCCGCAGCCATGGCGGATTTTGAAGAGGCGTCCCTTGCCTGTAAGATACCGAAATATTCGCCGTTCAGCTCCTTGTTCCGCGGGTCTCTTTTGGCCAGCGTATGGGGCAGATACATGTCCCCGTAAGTAGAGAACTGTGTGATAGGCACGCTTTTTACCACACCTGTCACGCGGTAGCGAACGTTGTCCGTTTCAATATAACGGCCTGTCACGGAAGGCAGATCACCGAAATACTTTTCACGGGTATTCTCCGAGATGACCGCTACTTTCTCCGCATTGTTGACCTGCCGGAGCGTGTAGGGCTTGCCTTCGAGGAACTCGAAATCCAGCACTTCCCAGAATACATCATCCGTAAATTTCTGGTCGATCACCAGTTTTTTGTTGTTGATATAGGTATTGCTTGGTTTGTGGAAGGAAGATATGGCGACTCTTTCCGGCGTTTTCATTTTTTTGACGTAGTGGTCCAGGAAATAGTAGCTGAGTGGGCCGTTCTTGCTGAACCCGTGCTTTTCGCCGGTAAGCCGCATCATGCTGACGTACAGGTTGCGGTTGCGGTGGGCATCCGGGTAAGCGGAATCCACCAGGTGGTCGGAAAATGCGGTGAGCACCATGATGATCGTAAGGGAAAAGCTGATGCCGAAGAGGCTGATGAAGGTGAAGAACTTTCTTCTTTTCAGCACGGCTATCGCGATCTTGAAATAGTTCCTGAGCATTGGGATAAGTTTAAATGTTACTGCACCTGCGACCCGTCGAACAAGCGCACGAGGCGGTGTGTTTTGCGGGCCATGTTTTCATCGTGGGTGACCATTACGATCGTAGTGCCTTCTTCTTTGTTCAGGCGTACGAGAATTTCCATCACATCATTGCCCATGGCGCTGTCCAGGTTACCGGTCGGCTCGTCCGCAAGGATGATGCCCGGCTTGCCTACGATGGCCCTTGCAATGGCAACGCGCTGCTTCTGCCCGCCGGAAAGCTGGGAGGGAAAGTGTTTGGTACGGTTGCTGAGGCCCACCTTTTCCAGCGCATCCAGCGCCAGCTGCCGCCTTTCTTTGGCAGAGGCTTTTCGGTAAAGCAGGGGCAGCTCCACATTGTCGAGCACGCGGAGATCATTAATGAGATGATAGCTCTGGAAGATGAAGCCGATAGTGCGGTTGCGGAACCTGGCCAACTGTTTGTCGTTGAGCCTGGTTGCCGTGTTGCCGGCAATGCTGATATTGCCGCCGGTAGGCTCGTCCAGCAGGCCCATGATATTGAGTAATGTGCTTTTGCCGCAGCCAGAGGGCCCCATGATGGAAAGGAATTCGCCCTGGGCCACATTCAGATTGATGCTGTTGAGTGCCTGGGTTTCCACCGTGTCAGTACGGTAAACCTTTTCAATGTTCTGTAAATGTATCATAAGTGATCTTTTTATTTTGTTCAAAATCGTAAAGGGATAAATAGCGCAGTTCATAGTAGGCCCCCCAGAATCCGCGCAGCGCCAGTATGAAGTCGCGCTTGGCCTGGTCTTTTTCCGCGAAGGCGATACTGAGGTCTGTAATGCTGAGGTTGCCCAGCACGTAGCGGCTCCGCGCGATCTCGTACTTCTCCGTGGCAATGCTGTCTGCCAGCGCACTGAGCGCCACCTGGCCTTTCATCATGTCGAACAGGGTTACCTGCGTTGTAATGGCTTGTATAAAATTTTGTTTATCCTGTTCTACTTCATACTGCGAAAATTCCAGGTTGGCTTCCGCCGTCCTGGTGCGGGAGCGTGACCGGCCCCAGTCCAGGATCGGGATGGAGAATGCGATTTCCACCAACTGCTGGTTCTGCGGGCTGCGGTACACTTTTGATATCGCAGGCGCCGTGTTGGTATAGCCCAGGTTGGCATTCAGCGTGGCGTTCAGCCCCGTTTCCCCGCGCGCCTTGGCCACATCCCGCTTTGCTTCCTGTATCCTCCGCAGGTAACCAATGGATTCGGCATTGTTGGTAAAGGCCTCTTCCAGCACCCGTTCTGTCTGCACGTTCATGTCGATCTCAGCCGGCGGCAGTTTCAGCGAGATATTTCTGGCCTGCTGCAGGCCGGTGTAGGCGCGCAGGTTGAGGCTGGCGATCTCCATATCGCGCATCGCTGTGCCGACAGACTTTTGGGCCTTCAGCGCTTCCAGTTGCAATTGTAATATTTCATTGCGGGAAATTTTCCCTAAAGCAAATTTTTCGTCAGCGATCCGTTGTATCTGCCGGGTGTTCTGCAGGTTGGCTTCGGCAATCTGGTGGTTCACCTGGGCCAGCAGGAGGTCAAAAAAATAGCCGCAGGCCTTTACAGCGATCAGCTCCATATCGGCAATATACTGCTGGCGGCTTTCCTGGTAACGGAGGGGTGCTATTCGCTTGTCCCACTTCAGCTGGTTGAACCGGAAGAGCGGCTGGCTGTACCCGATCGTGTAGGGAATAGCATTATAGAGGGTGGTATTGCGGTCAAAGTCATCGAACCGCTGCAGCTCGGTGGCGCCGTAGATGCTGCCGCCGGTGGCGGTGATGCTTTGGCTGAAGGCCATGTTGAGCGTAGAGTTGTTGTTATGTATCGGCTCGAACTTTACGGTGCCGTTGGGCTGCGTAACAGGCGTGGTGGTTTTCATGAAACCGGGCAATGTTCCGGTCAGCGCCAGCTGCGGCTGGTAATTGGAGCGGTAGGTGCGCCATTCCCAGTATTTTGTTTTCCTGACGGTGATGGCCTGTTTTGATGCAATGGAGCCGCTGCGGGCCATGCTCACGACCTGCGGGAGGGTGAGCGGGAGCGTGTCGCCGGGCAGGTCCTGAGACACCGTATCTTTTGCGGAAGCCACCCAAAGTAATATGATCAGCAGTCTCTTCATTTCAACGTGATTTCACGGGCGTTCCTGAATTGGCTCATATCTGATGTGATGATGACATCGCCGGGTTGTACATTGTCTTTCAGCTCCACGTAATCAAAATTGCTCATGCCCGTGTGTACCGTGCGGCGAACGGCTTTGTTGCCCCGCAACACGAACACCTGCTGGCCCGAAGCGCCTTTGAACGCCGGTCCGTTGGCGATGCGCATCACATTGCTGCCGGTGGCGGTAACCAGGAATACTTCTACTTTCAGGTTCGGGCGCAATTGCGGATGATGCGGCTCATCGAGTTGTATATCAAATGTAACCGCATTGTTTTGTACAGCAGGGTAAATGGTCTGGATGCGGCCCCTGATATCTTTGTCCTGCATGCGGACCCGCACCGGCATACCGGCCGAAAGCTGGTTCCCGTAACTGTCTGCAATGCTGCCGGTAACCTTGAAGCTGCCCAGGTCCGCGATGCGCGCCAGCGCTTCGCCTTCGCGCACTACGGTACCAATGTTCTTGTTGATCCAGGTCACCACACCGCTGCGGTTGGCAGTGACGCTGGCCTGTTCCAGCTTCCGCTTCAATTCTTTCAGTTCCTGCGCCTGTATGGCCGCGGATATTTCGGATTCGCGCATTTCTACTTTCATGGACTGCTGTTTGTTGTGTATTTCGTTTTCCAGCTGCTTTTTTTCGAGCCGGGCCACTTTCAGGTTCATTTCCGCCTGCTCCACATCCTCGCGTGTGCCGCCGCCGGCCTTGAACAAACGTTTGCTGTTCTCAAGATCGGCCAGCAGCGCATTGATGCGCAATTGTTTGATCTCGTTGCTGTTTTGAAGGTCGAAATAACTTTTATCGAGCGCCAGTTTGAGCTTTCGCAGTTCGTTCTGCCTGGATTCCAGCTGGAATCTGCCTTTTTCGTATTCTCCCTCGATCCCGGATTTATCCAGCTTCAGCAGGCTTTGCCCGGCTTTGATGCTGCTGCCGGCGTCTGCCAGTACTTCCTGGATGGAAGCATTCACGGCGCTGGTGATCACCGCTTCGAATTCGGGCAGAATTTCACCTGCCGCGTTCAGCGTGTTCTCGATATTGCCTCTTTCCACCGTGGCGGTAGTAATGGCGGAGCGGCTGATGGAAGGGTGCAGCCAGCTGCGCAGCAGGAATACACCCGCAACGAGGGCTCCGGCGCAGGCCAGCAATACCAGCAGGCGTTTTCTTTTTCTTTGTGCAACATAGGCGGCAGGAAGCGCTTTGTCCATTGGCGGTTCAAAATTTATACGCCGGGATGTTTCAAGGAAAGTGCCAGAGTTAAGTGTTTTATAATCATATTGTTATAAGAAATGAGGATGCAAAAACCGTTCGATATCGGACAAAGTTTCCGGTTCCGGAATTTAATGGATATGGTGATGTGGCCCCTTTTCTTATCATGAGTTCAGCTTCCGCTAAAAACCGCGGGAATATACAGGGTGTATCACTAATATGAAAGCGTAACGGCAAACGCAGATAATACTTGCCAACTTTATATTTCCTGTTTGCGTCATATCCATTATCGTTTGCGGAATAACATCCGATACCTTGGCTAAAAAATGGCTGTCCGTGGAATTTTCAGTCTTTTCGCATTAGTTGCCGGACACCAGTGATAATTTGTATATTTGTATTGCACCCTGTTCACCACAACCGAGAAGCATTATCCCCATGAATTACGATATACGACTGGTTATTGCCGATGATCACGAGATTTTCCTTGACGGGCTTTCACTGATGCTGTCCAGGCAGGAGCATATTGCGCTTGTGGGCCAGGCTTCCGATGGCCGCGAACTGATCGAGATCGTAGCAAAGGAAAAACCGGACGTGGTGATGACCGATATCAAAATGCCGTATATGGACGGTATCAGCGCAACCCGCCAGATCATCCGCACAGATCCCGATACCCGGATCATCGCCCTCTCCATGTTCGATGAAGAAGACCAGATCGTGGAAATGCTGGAAGCCGGCGCCAAAGGTTATCTGCTCAAGAATGCGGACAAACAGGAGATACTGGAAGCGATCACCAGCGTGTATGAAGACGGGACCTATTACTGCAAAACCACCTCTTCCAAACTGGCCTCCATGATCGCACGCAGCAAATTCAATCCCTATCGCAAGAAAGAACAGGTGGCCTTTACCGAGCGCGAACAGGAGATCATCCAGCTGATCTGCCAGCAGTTGACCGCGCAACAGATCGGGGACAGGATATTCCTCAGCAAACGCACCGTGGAAGGATACCGCACCCGCATCCTGGAAAAGATGAATGTGCGCAATACCGCCGGTGTGGTCATGTATGCCCTGAAGCACAACCTCATCAGGGAAGAAGACCTGATGCTTTAGTTTTCGATTCCCGCCGCTTTTTTTACTTTCGCTATATATCCATCAACACAGATCTGAATCTCATGAGAAAATTACTGCTTTTGTTATGCCTGATGGCCGGCACCGCTTTGTCCGCCCAGGATAACGTCACTTACCAGCGCCCGCCCGCCGTACTGGAAGAGCTGCTGCTGGCGAAGCCCACACCTTCCGTTAGTGTAGACGATAAAGGGGAATGGATGATGCTGACGGAACGTAATTCCTATGAACCGGTAGCAGAGCTGGCCCGGCCGGAGCTGCGCATAGCGGGCCTGCGGCTGGACCCGCGCAACTTTGGCCCCAGCCGTGCAAGTTATGGCGCCGGTTTTCAGCTGAAGCACATCAGCACCAAAGCCGTCTTCAGCATCAGCGGGCTGCCTGAAGAACTGCGCATCGGTTCCCTGCAATGGAGCCCTGACGGGAAGATGGTGGCGTTCACCAATACGCTGGACAGCCGGATAGACCTTTACGTGATAGACATTGCCGCCAAAGCGGCACGCAAGGTGAATAAAGCTGCGCTCAACACGGTACTTGGACAGTCCTTCACCTGGCTGGGCAACAACAGCCTGTTGTACAAGACCGTGCCGGAAGGCCGTCCACCCTTACCGGCCCCGCCTGCGGCGCCCAAAGGGCCCGTTGTGCAGGAAAGCCTCGGGAAGAATGCCGCATCGCGCACCTACCAGGATCTCATCAAATCCCCGTATGATGAAGCGCTGTTCGAATATATGGCCACCGCGCAACTGGTGATCAACGACCTGCAGTCCGAGCAACCCCTGGGGGAACCGGGGCTGCATGCTTATGTATCCGTTTCCCCGGATGAGCAATATCTTTTATGGAGGACGATAGACAAACCCTTTTCCTATCTCGTTCCGGCAAGAGGATTCCCGCATACCTATACGGTGAGGGACCTCCGGGGCAAAGTGCTGAAAACCCTCGCCAAAAACCCTTCCTCCGAAGGTGCGCCCATCGGGTTTGATGATGTGGAAGACCGGCCCCGCGACTTCTCCTGGAAGCTGGACGAACCGCATGCCATTTACTACGCAAAAGCGCTCGACGGCGGCCTGGGCCGCAACAAAGCGGAATACCGCGATGCCGTGTACGTGATGGATGCCGTGGAAAACCGGGAGCCGGAGGAACTGTTCCGCACCAAACGCCGCTTCTCCCGGGTGATCTGGGGCACAAAAGACCTCGCCCTCGTGTACGAATCCATGTTCGCGGACCGCAGGATGCGCCTCTCCACTTATTCCCGGCAAACGGGCCGGCTGGATTCCCTTTTTGAGCGCAGCAGCAACGATGCCTACAGCGATATCGGCACACCCTTTACCGTCCGCAACCAGTATAACCGCCACACGCTCCTCATCCGGAAAGACGGGCAGCTGCTGCTCCGCTCCAACGGCGCTTCCCCGGAGGGTGATATGCCTTTCGTGCAAAGCTATAACGTGAAAACCGGCAAAGGCACCATGCTCTGGCGCTGCACCGCGCCCTTCTACGAAACTGTGGAAGAGTTGCTGGACCCGGAAAAGCTCATCTTCCTGACCCGCCGCGAAAGCCCCTCCGATGTGCCCAACTACTATATCCGTGATCTCCGCAAACGCTCGGCCATCGGTACACGTATCACGGATTTTACCAATCCCTACAAAGCGCTGGACGGCATCGTGAAACAAAAGATCAGCTACAAGCGGGCAGACGGCATCGGCCTGGCCGGGGACCTCTACCTGCCCAAGGGGTACGACAAGGACAAAGACGGCCCGCTGCCGGTGATCATCTGGGCATATCCCCGCGAATACAAGTCCGCCGCGGATGCCGCGCAGATCAGGGGATCGAAATATACGTTTACCCGTGCGGGTTATGGCGGCCCCATCTTCTGGGTAACACAGGGTTATGCCATTCTCGACAATGCGGAGATGCCCATCGTGGGAGAAGGCAACAAAGAGCCGAACGATAATTTCATTCCACAGCTATACCTCAACGCACACGCCGCTATACAGGCCCTGGCCCAAATGGGAGTGGGGGACAGCACCCGCGTAGCCGTTGGCGGGCATAGCTACGGCGCTTTCATGACGGCTAACCTGCTCGCACATACGAACCTGTTCAAAGCCGGTATTGCCCGCAGCGGCGCCTATAACCGCACGCTGACGCCCTTCGGCTTCCAGGCGGAGCAACGCACATACTGGCAGGCGCCGGAGGTATATTTCAATATGAGCCCCTTCAGCTTCTCCAACAAGATCAAAACCCCGCTGCTGCTGATCCACGGGGAAATGGACAATAACTCCGGCACTTTCCCCATCCAGAGCGAAAGGCTGTACAATGCGATTAAAGGGCATGGCGGTACCGTACGTTTTGTGCAGCTGCCGTTTGAAAGCCACGGTTATGCCGCGCGGGAAAACCTGCTGCATCTGTTGTGGGAACAGACGCAATGGCTGGAAACTTATGTGAAGGAAGTGAAATGAGTTGCCGGCACGGCCCTCCATGCCTTCAATGTGCCTGCTGATGACTGAAAACAGCAACATGGCCCGGAGATACTGCAACTAAAAGTTGTTCAGCATCCCGGGCCATGTTCCTTTTCTCTATGGATATTTATTTACCCGCAGCCTGCGGCAGCCTGCATTCAAAATGGTAACTGCCGGAACCGACCTCTGATGCCTTTTCCGCACAGGGCAGGGTGATCGTTGCGGTTGTATTGGCCGGTATCTGCACATCAAGACTGAACAGGCCGTCTTTCAGCGTCCAGGAAGAAGTAACCCGCCCGTAAGGCGTTTCCAGCTCACCTGAAGCGCTGCTGAGGCCGCCGCCGGGTCGGGGAGCGATCCGTATCTTTTTATAACCCGGAGCGGCAGGATCGGAATTGATACCCGCGATGTGCCGGTACATCCAGTCACCAATAGCGCCGTAAGCGTAGTGATTGTAGGAATTCATGCCGGGTGTCTGGAAAGTTCCGTTGGGCTTGATGCCATCCCAGCGCTCCCAAATGGTGGTGGCGCCCATTTTTACCGGGTACAGCCAGGAGGGATAGCTTTCCTGCATCAGCAGGTCGTAAGCCACTTTGGTATGACCAAAGCGCGTCAGTACATGACAGAGGTAAGGGGTGCCCAAAAAGCCCGTGGTGAGGTGGTTCCCGTAGGACCTGATATTGGTGACCAGCCGTTCCGCCGCCGATGCCCGGAGCGCTTCCGGCAGCATATCGAATTGCAGGGCCAGCACATAAGCGGTTTGTGTGCTGGATACCAGCCGCCCGGTAGCGGTCATATATTCTTTGATGAAGGCTTCCCTGATGTTATGGAGCAACGCGGTGTACTGCGCCACATCTTCTTTTTTGCCCAGCACTTCCGCGGCATTGATCAGCAATTGCGTGGAATGCGCGTAAAAGGTCTGCGCGATCAGGTATTTGTCGGTCACCGCAGCCCTGCCGTCATTGTCGTCATCCGGACGGTAGAACAGCCAGTCGCCAAAATGGAAACCGGTGTTCCAGAGATGATCTTTGGCCGCGCCGGTCATATAACCCACCCATTTTTTCATGCTTTCGTACTGCACTTCCAGCAGGCGCTTGTCGCCATACGCCACGTACATATCCCAGGGAATGATGGTGGATACATCGGCCCATCCGGCGGAAGCGCCGTCATTCGCGCCCAGCACATTGGGGATCACATGCGGCACAGATCCGTTGGGCTGCTGATCAGCCTTCAGGTCTTTCAGCCATTTGGTAAAGAAGCCGGCCACATCCATGTTGTAGGCAGCTGTGTTGGCAAAGGCCTGCGCATCGCCGGTCCAGCCCAGGCGTTCATCACGCTGCGGGCAGTCGGTAGGCACATCCAGGAAGTTGCCTTTCTGCCCCCATTGGATATTATGTTGCAACTGGTTGAGCAGGGGATGGGAAGTCGTGAATTTACCGGTAACCGCCATATCCGAATAGATGGCTACGGCGGTAAGGTCTTCCGTCTTCAACTCACCCGGATATCCTTCCACTTTCACGTACCGGAACCCCTGAAAAGTAAAATGAGGCTCGAAGCGCTGCGTGGTATTTTCTTTAAGGATGTAGGTCGTTTGCGCCTTTGCAGATCTGAGGTTAGCGATGTAGAAGTTCCCTTCCTTATCCAGCACTTCCGCATGGCTTAACGTGATCTTTGTGCCTGCGGGGCCACTTGCATCAAGCATTACCCAGCCCACCAGGTTTTGCCCGAAATCCACGACCGTTTCGCCCTTGGGGGTTTTGAATACTTTCAGGGCCTTGAACTCCTCGTGTTTTTTCACGGTAGGGCCGCTCATGCCAGTCAGTTGCTCCGGTCCTTTTTCCAGTATCCGCACGTTCGTCCATGTACCATCTTCCCGATATCCTGCGGTGGACCAGCCGGTCCGCTCCATCCTTGCATCATATATCTCGCCGTCATAGATATCGGATGCCAGTATCGGGCCATGAGAAGCTTTCCAGCTGTCGTCCGTGTTCACCGTTTCCCGGCTGCCGTCAGTATATTCCACTTCCAGCTGCATCAGCAAAGCCCTGGTATCGCCATAAAAGTTGCGTTGCCCGTTAAAACCTATCCTTCCCTTGTACCAGCCGTTGCCCAGTGTTACGCCCACTGCATTGGCGCCGGTCCGCACAGCATCCGTTATATCGTACACCTGGTATTGAAGATGATGCTTGTAGCTGGTCCAGCCCGGCGTGAAATAATCATCGCCAATGCGCTGCCCGTTGATATGCGCTTCGTATAAACCTTTCGCCGTGATGTACACCAGTGCCGATCTCACTTTCTTTTGAAGGGAGAAGGTTTTTCTGAACAGGGGGCAGATGGCCGATGTGTCCGGGCCATTCACGGCGATCCATTGCGCCGTCCAGTCCCCGGCTTTCAAACCGGTCTGCCAGCATTGAACATCGCTCCAGGCGGAAGTATGCCCATGATTGTCCTTCACTCTTACCTGCCAGTAGTAACGTGTTTTGGATTGCAGGGGAGAACCTGCGTAAGGAACGAGCACGGACTGGTCTGATGGCACGGAAGCCTTCCACACCAGGGATTTCCCTGAAGTTAAACCCTTCCTGTCCGTGCCCACCCTGATGTCATAGGCGGTCTGCCGGGTGTCTTTTAATGTGGATGTGATCTTCCAGCTCAACCTTGGCGCCGGGGCGTCTACCGACAGCGGGTTGTGAAGGTGTTCCACACTGAGGCCGCTTACGCTGAGCTTTTGTGCCAGGCACACGGAGCCGGGAATCGTCAATAATGCAAAAAGAAAACTGCGGATAAGAACGTTGATCATATGAATATTTAATGGGATGGTGCTAGTATCGGCATTTTTTTTTGCAATGGCATCATGTACCGTCCTGCATGCGCCGCAACCGGTCTGCTTTTCTGCATTCATCCATGTCAATGGCCGTTCCTCCTTTTTTGGCGGCTTCCCAAAGGTTTTCCGCCGATATAGCGTCCAATCAAACAGAATAATCACACAATTATGCGGCATGCACTGATTTTTACATTCTTATTGTCGATTTTAACCGTGCAACTGACAATTGCACAAAACATCACGCTGAAAGGCGCCCTGCGGGACAAAACGGACAGTTCCGCGCTCCGGAACGCCACGATCCGGCTCACTTCTCCCGAAGACGCCGGGTTCCGGAAACAGGTGTTGACGAATACAGCGGGCGCATTCCAGATACCGGACCTGAAGCCCGCTCCTTATATCATTACTATTACTTACATCGGGTACGGGGAACTGACCCGCGCCATTATGCTGCAGGTTGAAACACAAGACCTCGGCACCATTTACATGCCCAAATCGTCTCGCGACCTGCAGGAAGTAGTGATCAAGGGGCAGGTACCGGCGGCGCAGCAGAAAGGGGATACCCTGCAATATAACGCCGATGCCTACAAGACAAATCCGGATGCCAGCGGTGAGGACCTGGTGAGGAAGATGCCCGGCATCGTAGTGGAAAACGGGACAGTGAAAGCGCATGGGGAAGATGTAAAGCGGGTGTTGCTGGACGGGAAGGAGTTCTTTGGGGAAGATGCTACACTGGCGCTTCGCAACCTGCCTGCCGAAATGATCTCGAAGATCGAGGTGTTTGACCGGCAGAGCGACCAGGCACAGTTCACCGGCTTCGACGACGGCAATTCACAAAAGACCATTAACGTAGTGACCCGCGCTGAAATGCGCTCGGGACAGTTCGGGAAAATTTTTGCAGGATATGGCACCGATGGAAGGTACAACGCCGGCGGAAGTGTGAACCTGTTCAGCGGCGACCGCCGTATTTCCCTTATCGGTCTGTCCAATAACATCAACCAGCAGAATTTCTCGCAGCAGGACCTGCTGGGCGTGATGAACGCAGGTTCCAGTCGCGGTGGCAGAGGTGGCCGTGGCGGCGGCAGAGGAGGCTTTGGCGGTGGCGGAGGGAACTTCATGGTAGGCCAGCAGGACGGGATCAACAAAACCAATTCATTCGGCGTCAACTACAGCGATGAATGGGGCAAAAAGGTTTCCGTTACCGGCAGCTATTTCTTTAATAACAGCAATAACAGCAACGAGGAATTCACCAATACGCAAACCGTGCGGGATGATGGTACCAGCCAGTACAATGCCGAAGAGCAGCGATCTTCCAGCAACAACTATAACCACCGGTTGAATATGCGGGTAGAATACAAGATCGATTCGTCCAATACCATCATTTTTACCCCGGGTATCAGCTTCCAGAACAATCGTTCTTCCTCCAACAGTTTTACCACCATCTCTCCGGACGGATTTGGCATCAATCCTATTTCCAGTTCCGAGAATATCCGCAGCGCAACGAGCTCCGGGTATAACCTGAACGGCAACCTGATGTACCGCCATGCTTTCGCGAAGAGAGGCCGCACAGTGTCCCTCAGCGTTGGCTTTGGCGCGAACGACCGGGACGGGGAAACCTTTAACCGCAACTATATTACGGATATCAAGAACGGTAAT
Organism: Chitinophaga sp. XS-30; assembly: GCF_008086345.1. Lineage (NCBI taxonomy): Bacteria > Pseudomonadati > Bacteroidota > Chitinophagia > Chitinophagales > Chitinophagaceae > Chitinophaga > Chitinophaga sp. XS-30. Next base: position 3,353,011 of record NZ_CP043006.1, read on the forward strand.
TTAGCCGATACCGTTAACCAGCAGATACTGCCTTTCTCCGACGGTCATAACCTGAATGCGAACATTGCTTATACAGAGCCGGTGGGTAAACAGGGGCAGCTGCAGTTCAACTACAGTCCTTCGGTATCCAAAAGCAATTCGGACCGTAAAACGTTCGATTATGATACGGATATTGACAAGTATGCCCTGATGGACACCAGCCAGAGCAGCTTGTTCAACAATACCTACACGGCACAGAATGCCGGAGTGTCTTACCGTATCGGGAACCGGGACAAGATGCTGGCCTTCGGGGTTTCCTATCAGCATTCCACCCTGGCCAGCGACGCACTGTTCCCGCAACCCGCGCAGGTACGCCAGTCGTTCAGCAACATCCTTCCGAATGCCATGCTGATGATGAAAGCCGGTGAATACGGCCGCCTGCGGGTATTTTACCGTACCAACACCAACAACCCGTCTATCCAGCAATTGCAGAATGTGCTGAATGTGGGCAATTCCATCAATGTATCCATGGGTAATCCGGAGCTGGACCAGTCTTTCGGGCATACCCTGGCCACCCGGTACAACTATACCAATACGCAGAGCGGGCATAATTTCTTTGCCAATGTGTTCTTCAGCAGCACGCAGGATTATGTGACCAATGCGATCTACTTTGCCAAGTCGGATACCGTACTGACGCCCACTTTCACCTTGCTGGAAGGCGGTCAGATATCCAAACCGGTGAACCTGGACGGATACTGGAGCATACGTTCCTTCTTCACCTACGGGGTGCCGTTGAAGTTCATCAAATCCAACTTCAACGCCAATGCTGGTGTTGGCTTTACACAAACGCCGAATATGATCGATGAGGTGACCAGCCTCACCGGTAACTATAATTATAACCTCGGAGCGGTGATATCGAGCAATATCAGTGAGTATGTGGACTTTACGGTGAATTATTCCGCGAATTTCAATACCGTGAAAGATCCTACGGCGCTGGAATCTACCACGAAATATTTTTCCCACACTGCAGGGGTAAGCTTTAACCTGCTGAGCAAGAATGGCTGGGTGATGCAGCAGGAACTGAATAACCAGCTGTATTCCGGCCTCAGTGAAGGGAATAACCAGAATTATTTCCTCTGGAATGCCAGTGTAGGCAAGAAATTCCTGAAAAACCAGCGGGGCGAACTGAGGCTCTCCGGTTTTGACCTGCTGAAACAGAACCGCAGCATCAGCCGGATACAGAACGGCAAGGTGACCACGGACGTCAGAAGCCAGGTGCTTACCCAATATTTTATGCTTACATTTACATACAAGCTCCGGAATTTCGGGAAAGCCAATACCAATAGCCGGGATGGCGGTGAAGAACGGCGTTGGGAACGCCCCGGTGGCCCTCCGGGCGGAATGATGAGAAGACCGTTTTAACATCCATACGCTGAACATTGACGGATATCATAGCACATTTGAAGCAGGGGAGCGAGACCGCCTTTAAGCAATTGGTGGGTCAGTGGCAGGGTATGGTATATAATACCGCCCTCGGTATCCTGCAAAATGCAGCGGATGCGGAAGATGTGTCCCAGGAGGTGTTCATGCAGGCTTATGAATCTATCGGAACGTTCAAAGGGGAATCACAGATATCCACCTGGTTATATCGCATAACAGTAACCAAGTGCCTGGACCATTTAAGGAAAAAGAGCCGGAAAAAGCGATGGGGAAAAGTCTACAGCCTGTTCGGCCAGCAGAATGAGCTGGTCATAGATCCGCCGGATTTTCATCATCCAGGGGTGGCGTTGGCCAATAAGGAGCGCGCGAACCTGCTATTCAGGGCCATTGCCCGTTTGCCGGACAGTCAGAAGGCCGCTTTTGTGCTGCATAAGCTGGAAGGCCTGAGCAGCAAGGAGATAGCTTCCGCGATGGATGCCAGCGTCTCCTCCGTAGAAGGCCTTTTGCACCGCGCCAGGCAGAACCTGCGCCAGCAACTGGAGGAATATTACCGGAATGAAGATTAAAACGAGTGCAAGTTTTCTTGTTGTTTATCGTCTAACTAAATACAGCGAATATGAAAAAGAGACGAGATATCGGATTTGAAGTGGAAAGCACCCTCAATAGCCTCGATGGAGCGCAGCGGGCGGAGCCGGGAGACTTTTTCTTTACCCGTCTGCAGGCCCGTATGCGGCAATCCGGTGCAGTGGATACCTGGGAACGCTTCATCGCGATCATTACCCGGCCGTCTGTAGCCATAACCGGACTGGTACTGATCCTGGCCATTAATGCCGGCCTGGCCGTTACGCAGTTGAAACCGGGGCAGGACCGTGTGGAGCAGGCGCTGCTGCAGCAAGCCTTTGCCGATGAATATCAGCTGGGGATCACCACTTTTTATGAATACGAAAAAATAGAACCGTAATGAAGGAAACATTCACCAGGAACAAGATGCTGAGCGTGCTGGTATTGATCCTGCTGCTCACCAACATCTTGCTGCTGGTATTCTTCGTCCGCATGAAACCGGATCACGACCCGAAGAAAACAGCGAACCGGGACGACCGGAACAAAGGCAGTGTTATGCAGTTGCTGGAAAAACAGGTGGGTTTTAATGAAGATCAGATGGTGCAGTACAAGGCGCTGAAAGATCAGCACTGGGACAAAATGAAGCCTTATTTCGGGGAAATGCGCAATGCAAAAGACAGGTTCTACAAGCTGCTCGGCAGTTCCATGGCTGCGGACTCCATCGTGGTTTCATCGGCAGCGGACTCCATCGCCGCCAAGCAGAAACAAATAGATATGCAAACCTTCCGGCACTTCCGTGAAATACGCGATATCTGCACGCCGCAGCAGCAACCGGCCTTCGACTCCATGGTACAGCAGGTGCTCCGCCGGATGAACGGGCCCTGGAAGAAAAGCCCGGCCAAAACAGACAGTACAAAAAATAAATAATACAAACTCCCACAAAACCCTTTAAACGATCCATCATGAAAAAGATCATGCTTTTGCTGGCCTTTGCGCTGGCAGCGAACATCAGTGTGTTTGCACAACAGGGCGGCCCCGGACGCAGCGTGGAAGAACGCGTGAAAATGACCATCGAAAGGCTGACCAAGGAACTGCAGCTCACCAAAGAGCAGCAGGTGAAGCTGGACACGGTGTTCACCCAATCTTTCAAAGCCATGCAGAAAATGCGGGAAGATGCGCAGGCTTCAGGCAACCGCCCGGACCGTGCTGCTTTTCAAAAGTTCAACGAAGAAAGAAATGAAAAAGTAAAAGGCATCCTCAGCGAAGAACAGTACAAAAAGTACCAGGAATCGCAGGCAGCCATGCGCCAGCGCGGTGGTAACCGTGGTGGTGGTGGAGGCAATGGCGGTGCCCGCGGAGGCGGAAGATAATTTCCCCCTGCCAGAACTGCTTGCCGTACTATGCTGCAACTTAATATAGAAGAATGCACGCGGCATGGTACGGCCTTTCTTATGCCCCGGAATACCCTGCCAGCCATCATTCCCATACCTTTTTGCCCGCAACCCTCTCATCTTTCCGGGCCGGATCATTTACATCCTTCCGCCGAATAACGTATTATTGTACACGTTTATCAACACACTATGTGGCAATTCATCCTGGATCACTGGCAAGCCATCGGCATTATTATTCTTTACGGCATTACAACGCTGGTAGCTGTTAAAGCGCTGCTGGAAACAAAGACCACCGGTAAGACCCTGGCCTATCTCATGCTGCTGTTCTTTCTGCCCGGCATCGGGGTGCTCGTGTACCTGCTGGTGGGGATGAACAGAAGGGTGAACCGCATCTACAGCCGTAAATGGCTTAGCAACGTACGGCTCTCCGAACGCCTGCAAACCTACCTGCAGCAGGAGAACCGCCAGACACTGACGGAACACTCCGCCCTTGTCAGCAACAAAACCGGCATTGCCCGCCTGCTGTTCCGGGATTCCCTGTCACCCATCACGGCAGACAATGAAGCCATCCTGCTGCTCAACGGGGAAGAGAAATTCCCGTTGCTCCGGGAAGCCCTGCTGGGCGCCAAACATCACATCCACCTGGAATATTACATCTTCGAGGAAGGTATCATCGGCAGCGAGCTTATTGAAATATTGCAGGCAAAGGCCAGGGCCGGCGTAGAAGTGCGGTTCATTTATGATGATTTCGGCAGCAGCGATATCAACCGCCGCTTCCTGAAACAGATGCGCGCCAGCGGCATACAGGTATTTCCCTTCTATCGCGTACGGCTGCTCGCCAACCGGCTCAATTACCGCAACCACCGGAAGATAGTGGTGGTGGACGGCCATACCGGTTTCATCGGCGGCATCAATGTGGCAGACCGTTATATCAACCACCCGGATTACCGGAAAGCGCATCCCGACTGGCCCTTCTGGCGGGATACGCATCTCTGCATCAAAGGCCCGGGTGTGCATACCCTGCAATTCCTGTTTATGGGCGACTGGAATTTCTGTGCCGATGTGGATATGCCCATTACCCACGAATATTTCCCGGATATCCCTGACACCGGGGACGATCTCGTGCAGATCGCCGCCAGCGGCCCGGATTCCGAACGCTCCTCCATCATGCTCTCTTATCTCGCCGCCATCAACCAGGCGGAAAAGTCCGTGTACATTACCACGCCATATTTCATTCCCAACGATTCCGTACTGCATGCCCTGCAACAGGCCGCGCTTTCCGGCCGGGACGTACGCCTGCTGGTGCCCTCCGTCAGCGACAGCAAAGTGGTGAATATGGCATCCGAATCGTTCTATGAAGACCTGCTGACCTGCGGTGTGCGCGTCTTCCGCTACAACAAGGGATTTGTGCACGCAAAAACCATGGTGGTGGATGAGAACCTGTCCGTTATCGGTACCGCCAATATGGATATCCGCAGCTTCGATTTTAACTTTGAGGTAAATGCATTCGTGTACAGCAAGCAAATGAACTGGAAGCTCACGGAGGCATTTCTGCAGGACCTGATGCATTGCACGGAACTGACGCTGGAAGCCTGGGTGGAGCGCGGCCGCTGGAAGAGGCTGGGGGAGGCCGTGGTAAAACTGTTCTCGCCGTTGTTGTAGCAACTCGCCGTATTTTAACAATAACCGTCAAGCGTTGCCTGATCGTTCATTTTGCAGCATAGACGATCAGTGCCCGGTGCTCTTTTTGTCTGTTTAATCTTTCCAGACAGGAACTTTAATGTAACTTTCGTTGTGCCATTTTATTTGCAATGGTTCTTTGGCATCTCCTGTTGTTTCATCTGAAACAGGTTTTCCTGAACCATAGTTTATAATTTCAAAAGGATGTTTATTGATATTAAGCAAAATGACCAGACGGCTTCCCCTGTTGATTTTCTTGCTTACAAACCGGGTATTGTCAAAAGGGATATTTTCTATTTTACCGGGATGCAATAGCTGTCTTTTTGAATTGTCTTTAGCATAACTTGCCCTGCCAACATACCGGGTAAGGAAAAAATATTTTCCGTTGGGCATTAACTCATACAGCGCAAGCGAAACATCCATATCCTTTTTATTGATTGTTGTGAATAGATTTCCAGTGAAAGAGCCGGTTATCGAAAAATCTTTCTCAAAAGGCTCCGATGCGAATATTAATCCACCACTTGCATTCAACGTATCAAAGATAATTTCCGGTGTGAAATAATTGTTCTGACTTTTCCTGTCCTTGAAATCTACCGTTTGTTTTTGAAATCCTTTCTTTTCGGGCTTCTGAACACAGAGTGTCTTATTGTCCAGATAAAAAGTCAGCGTGTCGTTGCTTGTACTTTGTAAGGTGGGGGCATGTATCCACTCATTTGTCCCCATAAGCTGATAGTTGACTTTGTTTTTCAGCAGATCAGGTTTAGATTTGCCCTTCAGAATGTAGTCAAGCCAGTCATAAGCCAAATTCATCATGTTGATATTTGCTACACTGTCAATTTCGTAACCCATTAGTATTTTTGCAGGTTTGCGTTGACCTCCCCAATGGTCATAAGGCCCGATAACAAAATAGTGGTTGGCATTTTTGTTGTATTTGTTATGAAGTTTGAAATATTGAAGGGCCCCGATCTGGGAGCCATCGTAATACCCCGTTGTAGTCAGGACGGGAATATTGATTTTAGCGTATTCCGCCGGTGCAGGAACCATCGATTGCCAATAACCATCATAATCCGGATGGGACAGCCATTTTTGGAAAACCGGGTTTTTATAGCCAGCCAGACTATCCATATTTTTAAAAGCAATGCCATTTTCAAACCATTCAAAAGGCAGGCTTCTCCTTAAAGGTTCTTTTTTATAGATATTGTCATGAGGCCAATACAAACCCAAATTCATCTGCACATTGTTTTCCATCGGAACATCATAACCCGGCATAACCGCCACTTGTGGAACAATTGTTTTTAAAGCAGAGTGAATGTTTTTAGCTGTTGCCCATTGAGAATAACCTGTATAGCTGCCGCCATACATTCCTACATTTCCATCGCACCAGGGTTGTTTACTGATCCAGTCTATAATATCATAAATATCTGTCCCTTCATGTTCGTAAGGAGCATAGTGTTTTAAATCAGTCTTTATGCCACGAGCATAGACCACAATTCCTGCATAGTTTCTATCGGCAGACTTCTTGCCGAAAAAAGCATCGTTTGCATCCTGGTAGTATGTAGTATAAAACAAGATTGCCGGTAGCGGTGCGGTGTTGTTCTTTTTCCGAACAATAATTGCAGCAATATCAACGCCGCTTCGTGTTGTAATCAGAACACTGTCTTGAATTACGTAGTCACTGTCATTTTGAATTGCTTGTTGAGCAAATGCTATTGTGCCGGTAGCCAGTACAAAAAGCACGCAAAGTAAATATTTCATTGTTTTTGTAGTATCCTGATTGTTTCCAGATGTCGTCATAGCTTGACGCCAAGCCGCCAAATCACATTTGACTATCCCTGCACAACGAATATAGTAAAATATAAAATATTCATTTAGCGCTAATAAAGAACCATATCTATTGTTATTACATACCTGAAGTTGTGAACCAAAAGAGCTTTCTATTGTACACAGGAGTTTTTTTTAAAAATAAATCGATAAGTTTCGATATTTCAAAATTGTTCCTATATTTGCATCATGAACGCAGCGATAGCGATGGTTGAAAAAGCAGCGAATGCACTGGCGGACAAGCACCGGATGGCGATTCTGATGAGTATTGCCTGTAAGGACTGTGTCTGCTGCGGCGATATTAAAGATCTGACCTGCCTTTCTCAACCGACGGTTTCGCATCACATCAAAATATTGGTAGACAGCGGCGTGCTGATCAGCACGAAAGAAGGACGAAATATCCAGCTGACCATTAATAAAGAGATGATGAAGCAACTGTCCATGTTCTTCCTGCAATTGAGTTGACTTTTTTTTGATTTGATATATCGATATTCTTAAATAAATCTATATAAACTCAACATAAATCCAACATCAGCCACCAATCCTGTGTACAGCAATTTGGGCATTGTTGTACACAGGGGCGGGACTGGTGGAGGGCATAAAGACGAGCAAAAGATACAATCGTGGGTTGTTAATTAGTAAGACTGCATATTTTCATGATCCCATTGTGACCCTGATGCGTTAAAAACAAATTGACATAGCAACGCCGGGCAGTTTCGCACTGTTCCCGGCTTTTTTTCTTACATTCATTACCTAAACCATGCAAAGATGATCATCAAGGAACCGGAAACTCCCTACCTGATCCGCTTCAACGATTGCGACCCTTTCGGGCATTTGAACAATGCCGCTTATTTGAATTATTTTATGAATGCGCGGGAAGACCATCTCTCTGCTTCTTATGGTCTGCATCTGAAGGAATATGCCGTAAAAGGACTAGGATGGGTAGTTACCCAGCACCAGATCGCGTATCTGAAACCCGCATTCGTATCGGAAAAGGTGCATATCTTCTCCCGGGTGCTGGATTTTTCCATGCAGCACATCCAGGTGGAAATGTGGATGACGGACGATGCGAAGAAAAAGATAAAATCGTTCCTCTGGTCCACCTTCGCACACATCGATCTGAAAACCGGCAAACGTGCGGAGCATGACCCGGCACTGATGGAACTGTTGGGGCAGATAAAGGTTGACCATTCCGGCATTACCGGCTTTGATGACCGGGTGGCGGCGATGCTGCAGCCCCGGTAGCAGGACGCAACAAAAAAAATCCGTTGAAAATTTGGAAGATCATACCGAAATCATATCTTTGTCCCTGTATTAACCATTTGGTTAAACAACTTAGTTGATGCAGACGAACAATACAACAGAACAGCAGATCATTGCCGCCGCCCGGAAAATATTCGTGCAGAAGGGGCTGGCAGGCGCCAGGATGCAGGATATTGCCGATGAAGCAGGCATCAACAAGGCCATGTTGCATTATTATTACCGCAGTAAGGACAGGTTGTTCGAGATCGTGTTCGAGGAAGCTGTAGGGCAATTGCTGTCCGGCGTGAACGATATTTTTCAGGCGGATATGACGCCGCGGGAAAAGATCGTTGCGGCGGTGGACCATTACATCACCTCGCTGGGCCGGGCGCCTTATCTGCCCCTGTTCGTGGTGCATGAGATCAGTCAGAATCCGGAACGCATTCTGCAAAGGTTTGCCAGTACCACATTATTGCCGAACATCGGCCTGTTCCTGAAAGAGCTGGCCGTGGAAATGGAGCAGGGGCGTATGCGCAAGGTAGATCCCTGGCAGCTGATGGTCAGCCTCATTTCCATGTGTGTGTTCCCCTTTGTGGGCAAGCCCTTGCTGCAGGCTGTTTTTCAGATAAATGACAAGACGTTTGCAAAGATGATGGAAGAGCGGAAACACTTCATTACAGATTTTGTGCTGACCTCGCTGGAGCCCTGATTTTTTTGCCGTGCAATTAACCAAATAGTTAAATAAACGAGTTAATTATGAAACCTTTACCCCCTTTGCTTTTGCTGTTACTGCTTTTACAGGCAGCCCTCGCCCAGGAGCCTTTGCTCAGCCTGGATTCGGCCCGTCAGCAGGCGCGGCGGAACTATCCGCTGCTGCGGCAGCAGGCAGCGCAGGACAACATCACCCGCCTGCAGCTCCGCAACATCCGCACGAACTTTCTGCCGCAGGTGGAGCTGAACGGCCAGGCCACGTACCAGTCCGCCGTTACTTCCATTCCCATCAAACTCCCGAATGTGGACATTCCGGAGCTTTCGCGCGATCAGTATAAAGCCACCGTTGACGTAAAGCAGCTGATCTATGATGGCGGCGCAACGGCCAGCCAGCGGGAGTTGCAGCTGGCCTTGCAACAGGCCGAACGCCAGAAGGTGGAAGTGGAGCTTTACAAGCTGGAGCAGCAGGTGCTGCAGGTTTATTTCAATGCCCTGCTGTGGAATGAGCATATCGCAGCCCGTGAGCAGATGCTGGCGGAAGTGAAACAACGGAAGGAACGTTTGGGGGCCGGCGTAGCCAATGGCACTGTGCTGGCCAGCCAGGTGGACCAGTTGCAGGCAGAACTGCTGAAAACGGAGCAACAGCTTTTTGAAGCGAAAACAGGCAGGGCCACGGCATATAAAGTGATGTCGATGCTCACCGGGAAGGAATTGGCGGAGAATACCCGGCTGAAATTGCCCCCGGCCGCCGGGGAACAAAATGAAACGCTGAACCGCCCGGAGTTGAAACTGTTCAGCCTGCAAACCGGTGTGCTGCAGCAGCAGTCGAAACTCACCGGCACCCGCGCCATGCCCAGGCTCAGCGCCTTTGCACAAGGCGGTTACGGCAGGCCCGGGCTCAATATGCTGGAGAATAAATTCGACTTCTACTACCTCGCCGGCCTGCGCCTTAACTGGACGCTCTGGAACTGGCGGAGCAACCGCACGGAACAGGCCGTGATCCGGGAGCAGGAAGAACAGTTGCGCGCACAGTCGGACGCCTTTTCTCTAAACACCCGTACGCAGCTGCAGCAACAATCCTCCGAGATCACCAATCTAGCTGCAGCCATTGAAAAAGACCAGGAGATACTGGAACTGAGAACGAAGGTAAAACAGGTGTCCGCCGCCCAGCTGGATAATGGAGTGTTGACCGTGCATGATTATCTCACGGACCTCCATGCGGAAACGCAGGCCCTGATCGAAAAGAGAACGCACGAGATACAGCTGGTGTATGCCAGATTAAATTACCAGGTTATTAAAGGGTATTGAACAGATGAAATAGCATTCCATCTGCCCCGTAAAAAATAAACATGAACAGATGAAATAGCATTCCATCTGCCCCGTAAAAAATAAACATGAACAGATGAAATAGCATTCCATCTGCCCCGTAAAAAATAAACATGAACAGATGAAATACCATTCCATCTGCCCCGTAAAAAATAAACATGAACAGATGAAAACAACGGTAACGATTATACTTTCTGCGATCCTCTTTGCCGCATGCAACGGAGGAGATGCCGCCGCCGACGCCTACGGCAATTTTGAATCCACAGAGATCATCGTATCGGCGGAGGCCACCGGCAGGCTGCTTCGCTTTGATGTGGAAGAAGGTACGATACTGCCCGCCCGCACAGTGGTCGGCGCCATAGATTCCACGCAGCTCAGTTTGAAAAAGGCCCAACTGGGCGCCAACATCGAGGCGGTGCTTAGCAAACGGCCTGACGTATCTCCGCAACTGGGAGTCATCCGCCAGCAGATCGCCACCTGGCAGCGGGAAAAACAAAGAGTGGAGAACCTGCTCAAAGCCAATGCCGCCACCACAAAACAACTGGATGATGTCAACGCCAGGATAGCCGAACTGGAAAAACAATACGCCTCAACAGCTTCCTCCCTGCAAACGCAGGTCAGCGGCCTGACCAGCGAAACCCAGCCGCTGCGCTACCAGGTGGAACAGGTGGAGGAACAGCTGGCGCAATCCCGCATCATCAATCCTGTAGAAGGCACGGTGCTGGTAAAATACGTGGAGAACGGGGAAGTGGTGAGCTTCGGCAAGCCGCTGTACAAAATAGCGGACCTCCGCACCATGTACCTCCGCGCTTACATCTCCGGAGACCAGCTGGGCCAGGTGAAAACAGGGCAGGAGGTAATAGTGCAGACGGATCTGCCCGGCGGGGAGATGAAAAGCTGGAAAGGCACCATCAGCTGGATCTCCGCTGAAGCAGAGTTCACGCCCAAGACCATTCAGACGAAAGAGGAAAGAGTACAGCTGGTGTACGCGCTGAAAGTGAAAGTAGAAAACGATGGCGGCCTGAAAATAGGCATGCCCGGCGAAATACGGTTATCCAAAAACTGAGCTTATGCAACCTGTAGTAGTACAAAATATCCATAAAAGCTTCGGCGATGTGAAAGCGCTGCATGATATTTCCTTTACCGTGGAGGAAGGGGAACTGTTCGGGCTGATCGGTCCTGATGGCGCCGGGAAATCCACCCTGTTCCGCATCCTGACCACCTTGCTGCTGGCCGATGAGGGCACGGCATATGTGAATGGCTCCGATGTGGTGAAGGACTACCGTTCCGTACGCAGCCAGGTGGGCTATATGCCGGGGAAATTCTCGCTTTACCAGGACCTCACCATCGAAGAGAACCTGAATTTTTTTGCCACCATCTTCAACACCGCTGTGGAAGAAAATTACGAGCTGATCAGGGATATCTATGAGCAGATCGCACCATTCAAAAACAGGCCCGCCGGCAAGTTGTCCGGGGGGATGAAACAGAAGCTGGCCCTGTGCTGCGCGTTGGTGCACAAACCGCAGGTGCTTTTCCTGGATGAGCCGACCACCGGTGTGGACCCGGTCTCGCGGCAGGAGTTCTGGGAGATGCTGAAGCGCCTGAAAACAAAAGGCATTCCCATCCTGGTATCCACACCGTACATGGATGAAGCTACGCTTTGCGACCGGGTGGCGCTGATACAGCAGGGCCGCATCATGCAGATCAATACACCGGCAGCCATCGTGGAAGGTTTCGGAAGACCGGTATGGGCCGTGCGTGCTGTGAATATGTATCGTTTGCTGACAGATATCCGCGCGTTCGAAGGCACGCACAGCTGCTTCGCATTCGGTGAATACCTGCACGTAACGCTGGATGCAGCCGTATCTGAACTGGAAACTTACCTGCAACCACTGGAGCATGAAGCGCTGCAGGTTCTTCCCGCAACGCCGGGGATTGAAGATTCGTTCATGCAGCTGATGCAGCAAAACGAGGCGGTAGAGGAACGAGCACATCAACATTAAAACAGCACCGGATGAAAAACTATGCGATCATCACAAAAGCCCTGACCAAACGTTTCGGCAATTTCACCGCTACGGACGCCATCACCTTTGAAGTGGCGCAGGGAGAGATATTCGGTTTCCTGGGAGCCAACGGCGCGGGAAAGACCACGGCCATGCGCATGCTTTGCGGCCTGCTCACCCCCACCAGCGGAGAAGCCATGGTAGCCGGCTACGACATTTACCGGCAAACGGAGCAGGTGAAGCGCCGTATCGGTTACATGAGCCAGAAATTTTCGTTGTATGAAGACCTTACCGTAAAGGAGAATATCCGTTTCTACGGCGGCATCTACGGCCTCGGATATGCCCAGATCAGGGAAAAGACCGCCGCGCTGCTGCAAAAACTGCAAATGGAAAAGGAAGGCAATATGCTGGTCAGCTCCCTGCCCCTTGGCTGGAAGCAGAAGCTGTCCTTCTCCATCGCTGTCATTCACGATCCTTCCATCGTGTTCCTGGATGAGCCTACCGGGGGCGTGGACCCGATCACCCGCCGCCAGTTCTGGGACCTTATCTATGAAGCGGCGGACAGGGGCGTGACCATTTTTGTGACTACGCATTATATGGATGAGGCGGAGTATTGCAACCGTATTTCCATTATGGTGGACGGGAAGATCAAAGCGCTGGACACGCCGCACAAACTGAAAGAACAATTCAACGCCGGTTCCATGAACCAGGTATTCCTGCAATTGGCAAGAGCAAAATCATAGTACTATGCGTCAGTTCCTGGTATTTGTCAGAAAAGAATGTTACCATATTTTCCGCGACAAGCGTACGTTACTGATCCTGTTCGGCATGCCGGTCGTGCTGATCGTGCTGTTCGGTTTTGCGATCACCAACGAGATCCATCAAGCGCAGATCGCTGTGCTGGACCATTCGCAGGATGCCTTCAGCCACCGGCTGATCAACCGGATGACCGCTTCCGGTCATTTTGCGGTGAGCCATTACCTTTCTTCCCGCGATGCGGTGGAAACGGCATTCCGGGAAGGAGATATCAAACTGGTATTGGTGATCCCCGACCGGTTCGGGCACGATTTTCATCACGCCCGCAAAGCGCCCCTGCAACTCATCACCGATTCATCAGACCCCAATACCGCCACAACATTGACCAATTACGCCAATGCCATCATCATGCAGTACCAGGAGGAAATGGGTGGTAAAACGGACCTGCCTTTAACGATCACCACAGCGGTGCGGATGGAATACAATCCTTCGCTCAAGGGCGTTTTCCTCTTCGTCCCCGGGGTGATGACGCTGATCCTCATGCTGGTGTCCGCCATGATGACCTCCATCACCATCACACGGGAGAAAGAGCTGGGTACGATGGAAATACTGCTGGTATCGCCGCTGCGCCCGCTGTTGATCATCGCCGGGAAAGTACTGCCATACATCGCCCTGTCATTCATCATCTCCCTGCTGATCCTGGCGATGGGTTACTGGGTGTTCGGCATGCCCGTGAAAGGCAGCCTTGTGCTGTTGCTGCTGGAATGCCTGTTGTTTGGCCTCACCGCTTTGTCCCTCGGTATCCTCATATCTACCATCACCAATTCCCAGCAAACGGCCATGATGATCTCCATGATGGGGCTGCTGCTGCCGACCATTCTTTTGTCGGGCTTCGTATTCCCGCTGGAGAGCATGCCGGTGCCGCTGCGGGTATTGTCCAATATCTTCCCGGCAAAATGGTTCATCATTATCCTGAAGAACATCATGCTGAAAGGCGGCGGCCTGCAACAGGTCTGGCTGCCTACGCTGATCCTCTCGGGGATGACGGTATTTTTCCTGGGACTGAGTATCCGCAACTTTAAAACAAGATTAAGCTGATGCGTACCCTCTTTTTCATATTACAGAAAGAGTTCCTGCAGATCTTCCGCAACCGCTCTATGCTGCCCATCATTTTTGTGGTGCCCGTGGTACAGTTGCTGGTGCTGTCTTTTGCCGCCAATTACGAGATCAGGAACCTCACTATTGATATCGTGGACCAGGATGGTTCATCCTGGAGCCGTCAGTTGCGGGACAAGCTGCTGGCTTCCGGTTATTTTTCCCTGCACCGCCAGACCTGGGACCCCAAAACGGCGTACAACGATCTTGCGATGGACCGGGCGGACCTGGTGCTGACCATTCCGCCGCATTTTGAGCGGGACCTGGTGCGGGAAGATGAAGCCCGTTTGCATATCATGGTCAATGCCATCAACGGCAGCAAGGCCGGTCTTGCGGCGGGATATGCCAGCAGCATCATCGGCAGCTTCAACCGGCAGCTGCGGCTGGACTGGCTGGCGCTGGATGAAGACGACGGCCCCGCCCGCATCGCGGTTGACCAGCGGTATTGGTACAACCCGGACATGAATTACAAGTATTTCATGGTGCCGGGCATATTAGGCGTGCTGGTCACGCTGATCGGCGGGTTTCTCTCCGGCATGAACATCGTGAAAGAAAAGGAGACCGGTACAATAGAGCAGATAAATGTAACGCCTATACGCAAATTTCATTTCATTATCGGAAAGCTGCTGCCTTTCTGGATCATAGCGTTGTTTGAACTGGGATTCGGATTGGTGGCCGGCTTGCTGGTGTTCAACCTCCCGGTGGAAGGGAATATCGTCTGGGTATTCCTTTACGCCGCAGTGTACCTGCTGGCGATCCTGGGCCTGGGGCTGCTGATCTCCACATTTACCGATACCCAGCAGCAGGCCATGTTCATTTCCTGGTTTTTCCTGATCATTTTTATTTTGATGGGAGGGCTTTTTACACCGATAGAAAGCATGCCGGTATGGGCGCAAAAGATCACGTTGTTCAACCCCGCGGCTTATTTCATCAAAGTGATACGGATGGTGATGCTGAAAGGCAGCGGTTGGGCGGATATCCGGTATTACTTCGGTATCATGTTCGTGTTTGCGGCGGTGATCAATGGTATTGCCATCTGGAATTACCGTAAAACCGTTTAGTAAACAGTTGTAGGGTAACAGACGGCCGGGGCATTTTTGCCCTGGCCATTTTTATGAACGCCCCTGCAGCAACTGGTGCGCCAGTTTGCCGATGGTTTTCAGGCCATCGTCCATCTGTTTGCTCCAGGGATGGCTGTGGCTGATGCGCAGGCAGTTATTGTACCGGTCCTGCAGCGAGAATATCCTGCCCGGGGCGAAGCTCACCTTCTTTTTCATGGCCAGATCATACAGCTCAAAAGTATTGATAGCCTGGTTCAGCTCCAGCCACAATACATAGCCGCCCTGGGGGCGGGTAACGCAGGTGTCTTCCGGGAAGTAGTCCGCAATGGCCTGCTGGTACCGGAGGCATTGGGTGTGCAGCATTTTGCGGAGGTTGCGGAGATGGTGCTCATACCGCCCGTTCTCCAGAAAATGTGCAATGGCCGCCTGGGGGAGGGTCGCGCTGGATACGGAGTGATTGAGCTTGAGGCGGAGGACCTTGTCTTTATACTTGCCCGGCATCGTCCACCCCACACGGTAGCCGGGGGCGAGGGATTTGGAGAAGGAATTGCACAGCAGCACATTGCCGTAACGATCGTACTGCTTGCAGCTGGAAGGCCGTGTTTTCCCGAAATACAGATCGGCATAGATATCATCTTCGATGAGCGGGATATCATATTTGTTCACCAGCTTCACCAGCTCCCGCTTGTTCTTGTCCGGCATGCAGGCGCCGAGCGGGTTGGAAAAGTTGGTCACAAAAATGCAGGCTTTGATCCTGAATTTGGGAATGGCTTTATCCAGATACTCCAGGTCCACCCCCGTGACCGGGTTGGTGGGCAGTTCCAGTACCTTCAGCCCGAGGCTTTCCGCCAGCTGGAAGGTGCCGCAGTAGGCGGGGCTTTCCAGTGCAATGACATCGCCCGGTTGGGTGGTAGCGGAGAGGCATAAGGTGAGTGCGTCCATGCATCCGGTGGTGGTCACGATATCCTCTTCGGTAAAAGTGGTCACGCCCCAGTGCATGTTCATCCGCGCGATCTGGCGTCTCAGCTGCAGGTTGCCCTGGAGGTTCTCGTAGTTCACGCCGCCTGCGGGCAGTGCGCGCATGGCCTGAATGAGCGATTTGCTGAGCCTGGCGGCGGGCAGCAACTCCTCCGGAGGGGCCGCTACGTTGAAACGCAGAACGTCATCGGGATTGAGGTGGTTGAACACTTCGGTGATCATATCCCCGACATTCACTTCCGAGGCCTTTTTGACGGGACGGCAGGCTTTGGGCATTTCCGGCAGGCGGCGGGGAGAGAAGCGCACGTAGTAGCCGGATTTGGGACGCGGCTCGATGTAGCCCTTGCTTTCCAGGTGATAGTACGCCTGGAAGACGGTGCTCATGCTGATACCCTGTTCTTTGCTCAGGGAGCGGACGGAAGGGAGCTTGTCGCCGGTCTTCATCACTTCTTTTTCGATCATGGCCTGGATGCGGTCAGCCACCTGGAGATATAGATGTTCCATAAAAGCGAATTGTACTGATCTGGTCAAAATTACGGAAATGGGAACTGTTTGGTGAGAATTTTATGTGATAAATATTTTTCCGGATATTGGGATATAATGTATGTTTATATTTTAAACCCAACACCCTTTACACTATGAAAAAGTTTGTAAATCCGTTTTTGCTGTTTTTACTCTGCTGTACATCCCTGAATGCTCTTGCTCAGAACCATTTTCCCGGAACAGGTAATGTGGGGATTGGTACGACAGCGCCCGTTAATAAATTGACCATTGACAATGGTGCAACAAGAGATGGCCTGACCATTCTGAGCGATGGAAGTAATGTCGTTTATTCCGATATCAATTTCAGGGTGAAGGATTTATCTGCTTTTCCGGCGGGGAATGTACATAACTGGGTCATCTCACACAGAAAAGACGGATATTTTTCCGGCGGGCCAACATTGTCCTCACTGGAATTTTATGGCTCGCGTCCTGGCGGCGGATATGTTGCGCCGCTTGTTTTTGAAGCGAATGGAGATGTAATATTAGCTTCTCCATATGCGGTGTCCAGAAGCGGGAACGTGGGAATAGGTTTGTTGAACCCCCAATACAAACTGACGGTAGCCGGCACTATCGGCGCCCGTAAAATGAAGGTCACACAGGAAACCTGGGCGGATTTCGTATTCGGACCGGAGTATCAGCTGCCTTCGCTGCAGGAACTGGATGCCTACATCAAAGTGCATCAACATCTGCCGGACATGCCTTCGGAATCGGAAGTGCTGGCGGATGGGCTTGATCTCGGGGAAATGAACCGGAAATTATTGCAGAAAGTGGAGGAGTTGACGCTGTATATTATTGAACAGGATAAGCGGATTAAGGTTTTAGAGTCCCGGAGTGTTGCCGGGAAGGATTGAAATCACTGCCGATCATTGCCTGCTATTGGAAGTATCGGAAGGTGCTTTGGGATTTGACGTGATAGAAAAAACGGAACTTATGCAATGTAAGAGTGAAGGGTAAATGATGCATTTTATCTAAATTAAGTCAGTCGGCTGACGCAATTTAGCTAAATTAGGTCAGTCGACTGACGCAATTACGATAATTGCCGGTCTGTTTCAACAGAACAACTCACATAGATGCTGCTGCCCATCAGGGACATCGCTCCATATTTATCCCCGATATTCCATAACTTTACCCTCCATTCAATCATTCAAATGAGCCAGTTGACCTTACCCTTCTCCCTCGATAAACGCCTGCGCGTCCAGCATCTCGCCCTGGAAGAGATCATCGGCGCCGTTCCGGAAGAACAGCTGCATCTGGACCTGCGCCCGGGTAAATGGACGGCTTTCGAGAATGCCGCGCACCTCGCCGCTTTCCATCATGTTTACAAAAAACGCATAGAAAGAATGATGAAAGAAGATGCGCCTGTATTTGAGCCGTATATCTGGGAGGAAGATAAACGTTTTGCGGAGTTCAAGGATATGCGGAAAGATATCCTGCTTGAACAATACGTACAGGATCGCCAGGACCTGATCGCCCTGGTGGATACGCTTTCCGGAACGGATCTGCAACGTACCGGCATACATGGCGTGTACGGACAGTTCAGCATTGCGCACTGGCTGGAAATGTTCGTGTTGCATGAAGCCCGCCATCTGTACATCATCTTTCAACTGGCACATACAAAGCATAAGCAACCATTATTATGACTACCGAAGCAGCCGAGCAACTCATCTATACCCAATCCCCTGTGGGGATGATTGCGATATACGGTACCGCGGAATACATCAGGGCCGTGTCTTTTATCGATGATGAAAAAGCGCCGTCAACACCGGAGGCCGCGCCGCTGCTGCATACCTGCGCGTTGCAGTTGCAGGAGTATTTCGATAAGAAAAGAACAGTGTTCGACTTTCCCATCGCGCAACCCGGAACACCTTTCCAGCAAACGGTCTGGCACCACCTCACCACCATTCCCTATGGGGAGACCATCACTTATCTTGCCCTGGCCAAACGGATCGGCAATCCTAAAAGCATTCGTGCGGTGGGCACCACCAATGGCCGCAATCAACTGGCGGTGATCGTGCCCTGTCATCGTGTGATCGGCAGCAATGGCGCACTGACCGGCTATGCCGGTGGCTTGTGGCGTAAACAATGGCTGCTGGACCATGAAAAGGGCGGCCTTTTGTTCTGATGACGAATGATGTTCGTCATGGATCATTCATTTTGATCAACCCATCTGATCTGGTCAAAATTTACAAAACTGAATCTGTTTTTTTATAGCAAAATGCCGGAATTTTGAGCTGTCAATTTTAAGACTTCGAAATCGCCGGTTATGAATGCTTCCTTTCGCCACGATCTTCTGCAATTTTCCGAACTGCTTCAGCAGACGGCTGATTATGCCGGTGACTTTCTCAGTCATCTTCACGAAGAGAAGGTGAGCAAGGCCATGCCTTCCTTTCCTGCTGCCGCATTACCGGAGAAGGGGATGGGCGCTGCGGCTGCGCTGGAAGCCTTTGATAACCGTTTCGGTGATCACCTGGTGGCGAATGCCGGCCCGCGTTACTTCGGTTTTGTGACAGGGGGCGTTACGCCCGCGGCTTTGGCCGGCGACTGGCTGGCTGCTACCATAGATATGAACCCGGCGGACAGATCGGCGGTATCTTACCATATTGAAACGGAAACCATTGCTTTATTGCGGCAGCTGTTCGGTTTGCCGGAAGACTACCTGGGTTGTTTTGTCAGTGGCGCTACCATGTCCAATTTCACGGGACTGGCCACCGCCAGGCAGTGGCTGGGAGCGCAGCAGGGGGTAGATGTGGCGGCAGACGGTGCAGCCGCGTTGAAAGCGGTACATATCCTTTCCGCCACGCCGCATTCCAGTGTGTATAAAGCCCTGTCCATGCTCGGCCTGGGACGTAATGCGCTCACACTGCTGCCCACGTTGCCGGACCGGGAAGCGGCAGACCTTCAGGCACTGAAAGCGTGGATTGCCGGGCATCCGGACCAGCCTTTCATTTATATTGCCAGTGCAGGTACAGTAAATACAGTAGATTTTGATGATCTGCAGGAACTGGCCGCACTGAAAAAAGAACACACATTCTGGTTGCACATCGATGCGGCATTCGGCGGTTTTGCAGCGGTAAGTCCGCGTTACCGGCATCTGCTCAACGGATGGGAAGCGGCGGACAGCATCACTATCGATGCGCATAAATGGCTGAACGTACCTTATGACGCCGCCATGATCTACACCCGTCATCCGCAGTTGCAGCTGGCCGTGTTCCAGAACCCGGGCGCCGCTTATCTCGGCGATCCCGCGGCAAACTTCAACTACATTCATTACGCCCCCGAGAACTCACGGCGGTTGCGCTCGCTTCCGGCCTGGTTCTCCCTGCAAGCCTACGGGGCGGAAGGCTACAGAGATATGGTCGAATCCAACATCCGGCTGGCCCGGCAATTGGGAGAACGGCTCGTACAGAGCGGGCACTTCCGGTTGCTGGCCCCGGTACGGATGTGCGTGGTCTGCTTTTCGCTGAACCAGCCGGCAGACCGGCTGCAGGAGCATATCCACCTGTTCCTGCAGCAGCTCGTCAAGCGGGGCCTTGTGTACCTGACACCTACCGTGTATAAAGGCACCCCCGCCATCAGGGCCGCACTGGTCAACTGGCGCACTACGGATCAGGATATCGACAAGGTCGTGCATGAACTGGAAACCATCGCCACAGCCATTTCAGACCTTTCCGCCATCATCGGCAACAATTGATTTAGAGGTTGATATTAATAGGAGCGGCGATGGGTCTCTACCTGTCGCCCGGTTTTTTTTACCATCATAAGCAATCATGAAAAAGCAACAGACGAACGCATACCTGGCATTGATCATTGTCAGCATTTTCTGGGGTACCACTTACCTTGCTGCGCGCATCGGGGTGCAGCACATGCATGGCATGATGCTGGCCGGTCTACGCCAGACAGGCGCAGGGGTCATCCTGACGGCTTTCTTCCTGCTGAAGGGTTACAAGATCCCGAAAACGCCGGTACTCTCCAGGCTCTTCGTGATCGGGGTGATCATGCTTTGCGGCAGCAACGGCCTGATGACCTGGGCCATGCAGTACATCCCCAGCGGTCTCGGCGCCATCATCGCTGCCACGGTACCGATATGGATCACCATTTTCAGTTTCTTCCTGGTACAGCGGACAAGGATCTCCTGGCAACTGGTTATCGGCATGCTGATCGGTTTGGCCGGCATCGGCGGGATCTTCTACAATAACCTGGCCCATCTGATGGAGCCGGAATACCGCTTCGGCATCATGCTCATTACCCTGGCCTGCGTGTTCTGGGCCCTGGGCTCGGTATTAACGGCCAAGTGGGCGCTCGGGATAAATTACCTGTACGGCGCGGGTTTCCAGATGCTGTTCAGCGGACTGGTGATGCTGGTGATAGCGGGACTGATGGGCCAGCACCTGACCGTGGCCAGCTTTACCGGTGAGTTATGGGGCAGTTTGCTTTATCTCATCTTCATCGGCTCCCTGCTGAGTTATTCCGCATACGTTTTTGCACTGAACAATTTACCGCCTTCGCTGGTTTCCATTTATGCCTACATCAATCCCATCGTGGCGGTGATCCTGGGCTGGCTGATCCTCAGTGAAACACTGAACTGGATAATGGGCATTTCCTGTATGGTTACGCTGTTGGGCGTATATATCGTTAACAATGCATTTAACAAGAACAAAAGTTATGAACGCAACAAATGATATCCGCGTATTAAGCTGGCATCCTTCCCTGCAGCCGCATTTCGAGCGGCTGAACAAACACTGGATCAGCAAGTATTTTAAACTTGAGCAGGTAGACATCAATGTGCTGGAGCATCCGCAGGAACAGATCATCGATCATGGCGGAGATATCATCTTTGTGGCCGCGGATGGCGAGATCGCGGGTACCGTGGCGTACAAGAAGCTGGACGATCAGACCGTGGAAATGACGAAGATGGGGGTGGATGAACGCTTTCAGGGCCGGAAGCTCGGCTGGCTGCTGGGCACCGCCATTCAGCAACGCGCGGCGGAAGCCGGTTTTACAAAGATGGTGCTGTACTCCAACCGGGTACTGACACCCGCCATCACGATGTACTGCAAACTCGGCTTTGAAGAACAGCAACTCGAAAAGGGCGGTTATGAACGATGTGATATCAAGATGGAGATCAGCCTGACACCGCCGCCACTGGCATCACTTGCCGGAAACTTGCGGGAGACGGTGGCGCAGGCGGCAGAGCGGCTGCTGCATTTTTCGGATATCGAAGCCGGGCTGAAACCAGCTCCGCACAAATGGAGCCGCAAGGAGATACTGGGCCATCTCATCGATTCGGCGACGAATAACTATGCACGCTTTGTTCGTGGCCAGCAGGCGGAATACCAGGAGTTACCTTCCTACACGCAGGATTTCTGGGTGGAAGCCAGGCAATATCAGCGGGAGGACTGGAAAACGCTGGTCAGTCTATGGAAAAGCCTCAATGAGCACATCGCCTCCATCTTTCCGCTGATACCGGAAGCTGCACTGGGGAATATCTGTGTGATAGGGGCGAATGCGCCGGTCACCCTGCAGTATATCGCGGAGGATTATCTGCGGCATCTGCAACACCATCTTGGTCAGATCTTCCCGGTGCGGACGAGTTACTAGAGGGAGCAACAGTGCTTTCCGGTACAATGTCGCAGCACTTGCAATGTTCTTTTTATGCGGCTGCCCGGGCGCAATAGCAATACTTCTTCAGGCCGGCACGGTTCACCAATTAGCCTTCCGCCGGCCGGCAACAACGAATTTTTCAAAAGTTCCATTTCATATGCAGATCATCAAAGCAACAACCGATCATCTCCCGCAACTCGCCATACTTTTTGATGCCTACCGGCAACATTACGAACAGGCGCCTGACACGGAAGGTGCAAAGGCTTACCTCTCCGAACGGCTGTCAAGATCGGAAAGCGTCGTCTATCTTGCGGAGGACGCAGGGCAGATCATCGGTTTTACCCAGTTATATCCCGTATTCTCTTCCATCGGCATGAAGAAGGCCTGGATATTGAACGACCTGTTCGTTCACCCGGATCACCGCCGCAAAGGCGCGGCCAGGGCCTTGATTACCGCATCCCGCATACTGGGCGAAAATACGGATGCCCGTTACATCATGCTGCAAACCCAGATTACGAACGGGCAGGCGCGGGCGCTGTACGAGGATACCGGTTTCAAAAGAGATGAGGAGTTTTATTACTATTACCTGTCGATTTGATTTATTTTGCGGGCATGGATACACAGCAAAGCCCCTGGCTGATACTGTCAACAGCCGTGCAGTACGATAATAAATGGATACGGCTGACGGAGCACCAGGTGATCAATCCAAATGGCGGCAAAGGCATTTACGGCGTCGTGCATTTCAAGAACCTGGCCATTGGTGTAGTGGCGCTGGATGAAGAGATGAATATATACCTCGTGGGGCAGTACCGTTTCCCGCTGGAGGCATTCAGCTGGGAGATACCCGAAGGCGGCGGCCCCCTCGGGGAAGACCCGCTGCTTTCCGCCCAAAGGGAGCTGCTGGAAGAGACCGGGCTTGTCGCGGCCCGCTGGGACCCCATCGTTCAGCTGCATCTCTCCAACTCCGTGAGTGACGAGGCCGGTATCGTGTACCTCGCCAGGGGCCTGGAACAGCGGACTGCCGAACCCGAGGAGACCGAACAACTGTTCATCCGCAAAATACCTTTCGAAACCGCTTACCGGATGGTGAAGGATCATGAGATCACGGATTCCCTCTCCGTTGCCGCCATCCAAAAGATTAAGCTCATGATGCTGGAAGGGGAGCTTTGATGCGTTATCTTTGCCGCGATGAACCATCGATTTAAACCATCGCCGCCCAAACCGAAGCAATCCGCGCTGATCATCGGCCGGCAGCCCCTGGTAGAGGCCATGAAGGCCGGAAAGGCCATAGAACGTATATTTCTCCTGAAAAATGCTTCCGGGGACATCATTCCCCAGATCCGTCAGCTGGCGGCTGAGCAGCGTGTGCCCATCAATACTGTACCGGTAGAGAAGCTCAACAGCCTTACACAGGCCAACCATCAGGGCGTAGTGGCTGTAACGGCCAAAGTGGCGTACCTGGACCTGCAGGATGTGATCTCTCATGTTGTAGACAGCGGCGAAACGCCGCTTTTTCTCATTCTTGACGGCATTACCGATGTGCGCAATATCGGCGCCATCGCCCGGAGCGCCGTTTGCTGCGGTGCGCAGGCCATCATCATCCCGGACAGGGGCATTGCAGCGCTCAACGAAGAAGCGCTCAAATCTTCCGCAGGCGCACTGGAGCGCATCTCCGTCTGCCGGGTGGACAGCCTCCTGAAAGCTATCGACACCCTCCACCTGAATGGCATTAAAATAATGGCCAGCGAAATGGAAGCGGAAAAACAGCTGTTCGATTGCCCCTGGCAGGAACCGGTAGCGGTGATCATGGGCTCGGAGGACAAAGGCGTATATCCCGCGCTGTTAAAAGCTGCCGATATGCAATTCCACATCCCCATGAAGAATGGTTTCGAATCCTTCAACGTATCCGTAGCTGCCGGCATCATCCTTTATGAAGCCATGAAGCAGCGGATGGCGGCTGTTTAGGGATCGTTTTTTACGATGAATGCGGCATTCTCTTCATACACTTTATTCATCCGGAGATATTCGGTAGGCGTATGCCCGGAAAATTCCCTGAATTCACGGATGAAATGCGACTGGTCCGAATAGTTCAGCGCATGGGCAACATCGGAAAGTTTGCCGAACCCGCCGTTGCGCAGCAGGAGCAACGATTTCTCGAACCGCGAGATCCGCAGGAACTGTTTCGGGGAATAGCCGTTGCAGGCTTTGAACCGCCGTTCCAATTGCCTTTCTGAAATATTGCAGGCCCTGGAGATCTTCCTGATCGTGTTAAGGTCGGGATGCAGATCGATCAGCTGCCAGCTCATGGCGCACAAGCGGTCATCCTCTTTGGCGGCCAGCAACCGGTTGGTGAAAAAACGCACGAGTATCGCTATCCGCTGCCGCCAGTCTTTCGTTTCCACGATCTCACTGATCCAGGCACGCGGAACAAAATTGCAGAGGTCGGGCAATTCATTGATCATTTCCGATACATCGAACCGGAAGAATGTTTTGATGGCATGCGGGTAAAAGCTCACGCCGGTAATGGATACGGAAGGCTGTATGCCGCAGGTGTAAGAGACAGCGTTAAGGCCGCTGAGGTAAGATACCGGCAGGTGTTGCTGATCTTCATAAATAGCGGAGTTACCCTCATTGTGCTGGATGACGAGGCGCGGGAATTTTCTCGCAAATACCTTGAACAGACTGTCCCCGGTCGTGATCCTGTCATATTCCAATACCCAGAAATGCCGGATATACTTCTCCAGGTGCCGGGGCGGGGCAATGATCTCGTGCAGCATAGTCAGGTTATTGTAAATGATGTGTTCCGAAATTAGCATAAAAAGCAACATCGCTGTTTTTTCATATTCCCCTTTTTTTATCCTAAATTGATGTTTTTCCGGATAACTATTCCATCATGCTCAAATTCATTGAATGCCCGCGGGACGCCATGCAAGGCTGGCCAACACAAATATCCACGGCAGACAAGGTCCGTTATCTGAATGTTTTGCTGGATGTTGGATTCGATACGCTGGACTTCGGCAGTTTCGTTTCCGCCAAAGCCATTCCCCAGATGGCGGATACGGCGGAAGTGCTGAAAGGTCTGCAACCCGCCGGTAAAACAAAGCTGCTGGCCATCGTGGCCAATGTGCGCGGTGCGGAGGATGCCGTGAGCCATGATGCCATCCATTACCTCGGGTTCCCCTTTTCCATCTCCGAAACATTTCAGCTGCGCAATACCAATAAAACCATCGCGGAGGCGCTGGAGCAGGTACAGACCATCCAGGAGCTTTGCGTGAAGAACAGCAAACAGCTGGTGATCTATATTTCCATGGGATTCGGCAACCCCTACGGCGATCCGTATGATGCCGGTACGGTATTGTACTGGGCGAACACCTTTGCCGAGCTGGAAGTGCCGGTGGTTTCCCTGGCCGATACCGTGGGTGTGGCGCAACCGGCAGGTATCGCGGAACTTTTCTCCAAACTCATTCCCGCTTACCCGGAGATCGAGTTTGGCGCACATTTTCATTCCACTCCGCAGACCTGGGAGGAAAAGATAGCGGCGGCTTACGATAACGGCTGCCGGCGTTTCGACAGTGCCATTCGCGGTATCGGCGGCTGCCCCATGGCGCAGGATGACCTGGTGGGGAATATCGCCACCGAGAACCTGGCGGCTTTCTGCCATACCCGCAAGATTGCGCTGCCGGTGAACGAGGAAAAACTGATGGCCGCCGCCCTGCTGGCAGACCAGATATTTCTGCATTAAGGTATTTTGATACTTTTGCAGCATGAACTTTCGCCTGACCTTTCCCGTTGCTCCCCTGGAGCCAGCTATTCAGTATAGCGACAAACTGCTGCTTTCCGGTTCCTGCTTTGCGGAAGAGATCGGCGCACTGCTGCAGCAGCACAAGTTCAACACCCTCATGAATCCCAACGGCATCCTCTTTAACCCGCTGAGCATTGCGCAAAGCATGCAAAGTTACCTGGACGGGAAGCAGTATGGGAAGGAAGACCTCTTTCTGCATGAGGACCTCTGGCACAGCTGGGACCATCATTCCCGGTTTTCCACGCCCACCCCGGAGGAAACCCTCCGCGCCATCAACCAGTCACAGACCGCTGCCAGCCAGCGCCTGAAAGAAGCAGACTGGCTGATCATCACCCTGGGTTCCGCTTTTGTGTACCAGCTGAAAGAAAACAACAGGATCGTTGCCAATTGTCATAGAGTGCCGGATGCAGCTTTCTATAAAAGACTGCTGACGGCGGACGAAATCATTGCAGCGCTGGATAATATGATGCACCGGCTGTTCTTTTCCAACCGGAAGGTGAACATCCTGTTCACCGTTAGCCCTGTCCGGTATGTACGCGATGGGGTGGTGGAGAACAACCTGGGCAAGGCTGTACTGTTGCAGGCCGTGCATCACCTGGTGAATAAATTCGACCGGCTTTTTTATTTCCCTGCATACGAGCTGGTGATAGATGATCTGCGGGATTACCGTTTTTACAAGGAAGACCTGGTGCATCCCAACGATCTGGCCATCCGTTATGTCTGGGACCATTTCACGGCCGCCTGCCTGCATCCCGAAGGGCAGGCTTTGCTGGCGCAGGTGAAGGACCTGCTCAGGGCAAGGCAGCACCGGCCGTTTAACCCCCAAACCCCGCAGCACCGGCAGTTCCTGGCGGCCTATCTGAAAAAAGCACAGGCATTGGCGGCGGCGCATCCGTTCCTGGACCTGCGGGAGGAGTTGGGATATTTTGACGAGCAGTAGTGCTTAAAAAAAGGGATGCATCTGTTACAATACATCCCCTTCAAACATAAAGCGTAGCGCCTAACGGCTTCAGGGATTCTGCGTGAGATTCTTGTTCACCAGTCTTTCCCTGTTCGGAATAAAGAATATCACCCTGTCGTCAGTGGGCAATATGGTTTGTGTGATGTCGGTATTGGGGGTGTTGTTCAGCGCATGCGTGCCGGGGTAGTTCCGTTCCAGCGGCCTGTTGTTCCGGAAGAGGTCATACGCCCGGTGCCCTTCAAAGGCAAGTTCCAGCTGGCGTTCTTCCAGTACCACATCCAGCACTGTTTTCCCCGCCGCTGCCACACTGGCCAGCGTATGCAGGGCCGTTCCGCTCAGTCCTGCCCGTTCCCTGATCCGGTTCACATCATCCAGCGCTGCCTGCAGCCCGCCGCTGCCGCCTTTGGCATTGGCCTCCGCACGGTTCAGGATCACTTCCGCCAGGCGGAGGTACACGGGAGAGCTGAGATTCACCAACCCTTCCTGGTAGTTGTATTTGTTGATATAATACATCGGCGTATTGGGGTTCAACCTTGTGTTGTACCGGATGTTGGTGACCGGTACGGGATAAGGATAGCTGAGCGTACCATCGGTGGTGTAAGGCGAAATGAAGCTGTGGCGGAGGTCTTCCGGGTATTTATCCAGCAGGTCGATATACTGTTTGGAAGCATAGATTTCTCCCCAGCCGGTTACGCCCTGTCCGCCTTCGCTGAAGTACATGGAGCCGATGGCGCTGAAGTCCCGGTTCTCTGTTTTCATATGCCGGATGCAGAAGATGGTTTCGCGGTTGCTTTCGGGAACGCCGCGGAAGTAGTTTTGGTAGTCGCCGCCCCGCAGCAGTTCGTAGCGGCCGGAATTGATCACCGTGTCAGCATACTTTATCGCTTTCTCATTGTCATTCATATACAGGTACACGCGGCACAGCAGCGCCTGCGCCACTTCTTTTGAAGCGAAGTTGTTGTTCTTGTCCTCCGTCATCAGGTTGGCGGCCCTTTCCAGGTCGCCGATCACCTGTTCGTACACCGTTTTTACGGTCTGGCGGGCCGGGAGCTCTTCCGCCCCGGTTTCCGGCATTACCGGCACGGCTTCGCTGGCGCCATTGTCCTGCGCGTAAGGCCTGCCGAATACACGGGCGAGGTTGAAATACATCATGGCGCGGAGGTACAGGTTTTCGCCTTTCAGCTGCCGGAGGGTAGCGGAGGCATCATCCGGAACGAAAGCGATCACCTTGTTGGCGGCATTGATCACGAAGTAGGACTGTTGCCATACATTGGTAACGTGGCTCATGTCTACCAGGTGTGTGTAGCGGTAGGCGTTGGAAAGATTGTCTGACGATGCCTGCCCCTGTGCAATATTGTCGCCCTGGTATTCCGTGAGGAAGTGTATGCTTCTCACATAGGCAGGGTTTTTCAGTACGGCATAGGCGCCAATGGTAGCGGACGAGACGTCTTCCGGCGTGCGCAGCGCCTCGTCTTCCGATTTGGCGGTAGACGGCTCGAAGTATTTTTTGCAGGCCGGTGCGCCAAGCGCTACCATGCCGGAGATGAATATGGCGAGAATGTGTTTGCTGTTCATGATCTTCATTTTTAAAACCCAATGTTTACACCGAACAGGATCTTCCTGCTGATCGGATATTTGTTGCCGGAAACGCCGGAGCTGAAATCCACTTCGGGGTCCATTCCGGAAAAGCTGGTGCCGGTCCACAGGTTATCCCCGCTGACAAATACCCTGGCGCTGCCGATCTTCACCCTTCCCAGCAGGTCCTGCGGCAGATCGTAGGAGAGGCGCACGTTGCGCAGGCGGATGTAGCTGCCGTCTTCCAGGAACCTCGATGAAGGCTCATTGGAGGCCCTGTTGCCACCGAGCAGCGGTTTGGGATGGGTGGCGATGTCGCCGGCCTTTTCCCAGCGGTTCCAGCCATCGGCCAGCACCATCTGGTTGTAGCTGTCGTACAAACCATCGGAATCAAAAAACTGACGGAAGCTGTTAAACACCTGGTTCCCGCTGACGAAGTTGATGAACGCACTGAGCGTAAATCCTTTGTAGGAGAAGGTATTTAACAAACCTCCTGTAAGTTTGGGTGCGGATGAAGTGCCGGTATATTGCAAAGTGGCCTGATTGTAGGAATTGGTGTAAGTGACGATCTGTTTGCCGTCTGCATCGGTCTCTATCTTTTCCCATTGCGGATCGCCATTCTCCGGATTTACGCCGGCCCATATGCGCATGTACCATTTGTCCATATCATGCCCCAGCCCTACGGGCTGGATATTGCCGGCATTGGCAAACTGGTCTGAACCATTGAGTTTCGTTACACGGTTGCGGTTATGCGCGATATTAAAGTTGGTTTCCCATTTGAATGCACCGGTCAGGTTCTGTGTATGGAGGCTGACCTCGATCCCTTTGTTGTTGACAGACCCGATGTTTTCCAGCACGCTGGTATAGCCGCTGGTGAGTGGCAGCAGCCTGGTCATCAGGAGGGATTTTGCGCTTTTGTCATACACATCCACATTCAGCGCTATCCTGTTCTGGAAGAAGCTGATATCAAGACCGGCATTGTTCACCCTGATCTTTTCCCAGGTAAGGTCAGGGTTCGCTTTCTGGGAGGGATAGGAGCCGGCCAGGCCGGCATAGCTGGCGGATTGATCGTAGATATACAATCCCAGCGCCTGGTAGTTGCCTGACGGGGCATTGCCCACCGTACCGTGACTCAGGCGCAGCTTCAGGAAGCTGATGGCGCTGGTGGAAGGGATGAAATGCTCGTTGCTGAGTATCCAGGAAGCGCCCACCTGGTAGAAGTTGCCACCGGGATTGTTGTTGCCGAACTTGGAGGAGATGTCCCGCACGAACGACGCTACGAGGAAGTATTTATTGGCGAAATCATAGTCGCCCTGCACCAGCCATTTGGAGAAGGCATATTCATCGCGCCCGCCGGAAGGATTGTTCTTTACTTCCGTGGCGGTAGACATAGCGGTCATGCCCTGTGGCAGCCCGCGGCCGGATATCTCGTTATTATCGAAATAGTATTTTTCGGTTTCACCTACGGCCAGTGCGGAAAGATGGTGTTCTCCGAAGTTGTTCTCATAACGCAGCCTGTTGGAGCTTAACAGCCTGTTGCCGTATTCAATGTCGTGAAACAGGTTGCCTTTGTCCGCCACGCCTTCCTGTGAGCGCAGATCGTAGTAATCCATCGATTTGTAGTTGGAAAAATACGTTCTGTTGTAAGAGGAGAAGGTCAGGTTTTTCACGATGGTGTAATCCAGGTTCAGGTCCCCCGTTACTTCAAATCTCCGGTTGCTGGCAAGATTGTATTGCAGGGAATGCAGGAAGTTATGCTGATCGCGCCCCAGCCAGCCCGCGCTGTTACCCGGGCGGGGAGAGCCGTCCGCATTGTAAGGATTGTCCCAGGGCAGGTTCACGAAAGCATCGTACAGTGTGCTGCTCTGGTGATTGTCGTTATTTGTAAAGATGCCGTTCAGCAGTACGCTCACTTTCAGTTTTTCGGTAAGGCGGTGGGAGATATTGGTACGGAAGCTGTACGCCTTTTTGCGGTTGGTGAGCAGCGTACCTTCTTCATTATAGTAGTTGCCGCCTACGTAGAACTGTGTTTTGTCGGAGCCGCCGGAAGCGGAGAGGGAGTAGTTCTGCGTCATGGCCGTTCTGAAGGCCAGGTCCAGCCAGTCGGTATCCGTTTCCAGCACCGATTCCGGGCGGGTGGTGAAAGTGTTCTGGTAGTCGTACAGCTGTTGTGCGTTCATCAGCCTGAACTTGCCGAAGTTGGCCTTGTTGAAGCCGGTGGCAGAGTTGAACTCGATGCGTGATTTGCCTGCTTTGCCCTGGCGGGTGGTGATGATCACTACGCCGTTGGCCGCCCTGGAGCCGTAAAGGCCCGTCGCTGCAGCATCTTTGAGGATGCTCACGGATTCCACATCATTCGGGTTGAAGGTGCCGCCGATATTGCCGTCCACTACATACAGCGGAGCGGAGCCGGCGGCCAGTGTGTTCTGTCCGCGGATGAGCATGGCCGCGCCGGAGGTAGGGTCGCCCGATGCGGAGGACACCACAACACCGGCTGCTTTGCCCTGCAGGAGGTCGGACAGGTTATTGGAGGTCACATCCCGCAGGCGTTCGCCGGAAACGGTGCTGACCGCGCTGGACAGGTATTTCACGTTCTTGCTGGTATAACCCACTACGGTTACCGCTTCAATATCCTGGCTGGAAGGCGCCAGCTGCAAGTCCAGCGTGGTTTTACCCTTGATGCTGACTTCTTTTGACGTAAAGCCGATGAAGGAGATCTCCAGCACGGCATCTTCATCCAGACCGCTGAGTGTGAAAAAACCGTCCGCGTCTGTAGTGGTGCCCCTGCTGCCGCCCTTTACCTTGATGGATACGCCCGGCAGCGGATTGCCGCGGTCGTCCGTAATGCGGCCTTTGATGGTGGCGGCCGGTATGGCGACGGTGGAACCTGCCGGTGTGGCGGGTTTCCGGGTGATGATGATCACCCTGTCCTCGATCGAATAGGCCAGTTCCTGTTCTCTCAGGATATTGTCCAGGAAAACCTGCAGCGGCTGGTTCACCGCCTGTATGCTCAGGGGCTTGCTGCTGCGGATGGTGTTGCTGTTGTAGAAAAAAACATAACCGGTTTGCTTTTTAACGGCATCCAGCGCGGCGGAGAGGGAAACGTTCCTGCCGGTGAAGGTTACCGTTTGCGACACACTTTTTGCGCTCAGGTGCAGGCAAAAGGCCAGGAGCATAATAGTTGTCAATTTCATTGTGTTCACCAGTGTTTTCAGTGTACTGTAGACATGTTCCGGTGCCGGCCGGTGCCGGGTCCCGCAGGTACGCCCTGCCGCTTTCATGCAGGCATGAAAGGGACGTTTCCAATTCGTGTAGAAAGTCATACTTTTGGAATAGTTTTAGGTTAATGATGATGAAGCAGTCCTGTTCGACTTTATTTTATCGGGGTTAGCCTGAAGCTGTCCGCAGGGAAGTGCCGCAAACACTTCCCTGTTTTTTAGTTCCGGATGTACCGAAAAGCAGTTGGCTAGGTTTCTAAAAATTCAGATCCTGGTTGTTGTTGCATTGTTTAGATATTGGTTCATGGTAAAATGATCAGTCGCTTTCCTTCTTCGATACGGTATTTCACTTCTACTTTATGTAATATTTTCAGCACCTGCGAGAGCTGCAGCGTTACGGGCAGTTCTCCGTCAAAGGTCAGATGGGGGATGTTGCCCTGGTAATGCACATCAATATCATACCAGCGTTCCAGCTGGCGCATGACATCCTGGAGGGAGGCGCCGTTGAAATTAAAGTAACCGTCTTTCCAGGCAGTCACCTGCTGCATATCCACGTCATTCATTACATGGATAGCGCCGTTGCTCACCCTGGCCTGCTGCCCGGGTTTGATCCGCTGCTCCTTTCCTCCGCTGGCGATCATCACCGCGCCTTCCAGCAGGGTAGTGTTGGCGGAGGCTTCGTTATCATAAGCCTTGATGTTGAAATGTGTACCAAGCACCACTATGCGCACCTGATCGTTCACATTTACGGAAAACGGCCGGGCTTTGTTTTTCGCTACTTCAAAGTAAGCTTCCCCGGTGATCTGCACGGAGCGTTCATTCCCGGTGAAAGCGGTAGGGTAGCGGATGGAGGAAGCTGCGTTCAGCCATACTTTCGTTTCATCCGGCAATACCAGCATGAATTTGCGGCCGCGCGGCGTACGAATGGTGTTATAACTGACAGATTCGGCAGCATCAGCATCATATAACAGCTGGCCGTTGTTCAGTACCACCTGCGTGCCGCCCTGGTTGGCGATGAGGCCGTTGCCCAGGCTGTCCAGCACAATGGTCTGCCCCCCCGCCAGGGTCAGCAGTGCGCCCTGTTTGCCCGGGCTCACATCCATAGTGGTGTCGATGACAGCAGCGGTTGCAGGCCCGGGAGCTGCGGATCGCTGCAAGCTGGCCCAGATGGCGCCGCCTGCGATGAGGCAGGCCACCGCGGCAGCCGCCCAATAGTAACGTTGACGGGTCGTATGGCGGGGGGCGGCTTTTCGCAGGATACGGCTGGCCAGCGCATCTTTTTCCGCGGCAGTGTACACGGCGGCGGACTGCATCTCTTCCCATGCTTTTTTCAGCAGCGGCGGCAACTGCCGGTCCGTTTCCGGCTGTTCTATCAATTGCTGCAGCTCTTCGCTCTCGGCAGGTGTAGCCTCGTTATTGAACCAGCGTTCAAACAAATGTTCCAGTCTTGAGCGGGATGCGTCCATGAGAAAATACTTTCCTTTATTACAGGAACAACCGGAGGGAGGAAAAGGGGGTATGGGGGAGCGGAATTTTTTCAGAAAGGCAAGAAAAGATCAGCAGCGGTTAATTTTTCATTGGCCGGAAGTTCAGAGCCGGTGGGCCACCAGCAGAGAGAGCAGCAGCAGATCCATGCGGGAGGTCACATGCTGCGTGATGGCATGTGTGGCGTGCTGGAGATATTTTTTGACCGTTTCCCGGGAGAGGCCGGTCTTTTCCGCTATCTCGCGGTATTTCAGGCCCTGCCTGCGGCTCATGACCCATACTTTTTGCTGCTGCGGAGGCAGTTGCAGAATAGCCTCTTCTATCAGGCTCAGGTGGGGTTCCAGGTCGGGCGCCTGTTCAGAATGAAGTTGTGTGGTGTTGCTGATCTCCCATTCCTGCTGCCGCTTTTTTTCGCGCAGCGCTTTTTTCAATACGTTGAGCGCATGATTGCGGGAAATGACGAAAAGATAGTTGCGGAAATTCCGCACATTGGCCAGCAGCTCGCGGCAGGTCCATATCTGTAAAAAGATGTCCTGCACAACTTCTTCCGCCATTTCATGAGATTTCGTGAGATGGTGGATGTAATTGTGCAGGACGTCCGCATACTGCCGGAAAAGTTCCCTGAATGCCCGCTCGTTGCCCGTAGACACCTTTTCCAGCAGGTTTTTATTGATATCTGCGATAGCTGTGGTCAAAGAAGCGCTCCTCCCTTTAAGCTGTAAACTTATAAAAAAAATCATTGGGAGAAACAAAGATGCGACCGCATGTCCGCAGTTTCCTTTACAGGCTGCGCCAATGCTGCAATGCGCGATCAGAGATCTGCAACTTCCGCATAACCCTCCTTCGTTTTCTTTTCTTTTATAAATATCACGCCGATCACTACGCAGATCAGGGCAATGGCGATCGGATAGATCAGCCCCGCCAGGTGATTTCCCGTCTGCTGCACCAGCAATGTGGCGATGGCCGGCAACAGACCGCCGAACACACCGTTGCCGATATGGTAGGGGAGCGACATGGAAGTGTACCGGATACGCGTAGGAAACAGCTCAACCAGGAATGCTGCTATCGGCCCATATACCATCGTTACGAAAAGTACCTGTATGAATACCAGGAAGATCAGCCAGGCGAGGTTAGCATTGCTGACGGAAACCTGTGTTTTCACATCGGTCTTGTTGTTCATGGTGGTGGTGATCTCGCTTACTTTGGTACTGTCTGTGTACGTGTGGATCTTTGCGGATTTTTCTATGGACACGCCATCCGCATCCTTCGAAATGCTGCTTTCGATGCGGTGCATCTCCGCGACCTCGGTTTTGAGCGAAAGATCTGCCGTGCGGTCCATCGCCCCGTAGATGGGGTAATAGGCCAGTGCCGCGATGAGCATGCCCGTCATCATGATCTTTTTTCTGCCCACTTTGTCTGACAGGTGACCGAAATAAATGAAGAACGGTGTGCCGAGCAGCAAGGCTATGGCAATGATCACGTTGGATTGTACAAATTCGATGTGCATGGTGTTCTGGAGGAAAGACAGGGCATAGAACTGGCCCGTGTACCATACCACACCCTGGCCCATGGCAGCGCCGAAGAGCGCCAGCAGTACAAGCTTCAGGTTCTCTTTATTGCCAAAGCTCTCTTTGAGCGGGTTCTTTGATGTTTTGCCTTCCGCTTTCAGCTTGGTGAAGAGCGGGGATTCCTGCAGTTTGATGCGGATATAATAGCTCATCAATACGAGGAAGATGCTCAGCCAGAAAGGAATGCGCCATCCCCATGCGTTGAAGGACTCGGGTGTCATGGACATCCGCGTGAGCAGGATCACGCCCAGCGAAACGAAGAGGCCAAGCGTGGCGGTGGTCTGGATAAAGCTGGTATAATATCCCCTGCGGTGATCCGGTGAATGTTCCGCCACGTAGGTAGCCGCACCGCCGTATTCGCCGCCGAGGGCCAGGCCTTGCGCCAGCCGCAGGATCAGTACCAGGATGGGCGCCAGGATGCCGATAGTGGCATAACCCGGTATCAGGCCGATGGCAAAGGTGGAACCGCCCATGATCAGGAGCGTGAGGAGGAAGGTGTATTTCCGGCCCACCATATCACCCAGCCTGCCGAAAACGATGGCGCCGAACGGCCGGACAATGAAACCTACGGCAAATGTGGCCAGTGTGGCGATGTAGGCGAGGGTGGGATTGGAATCGGGAAAGAATTTTTCGGAAAGAATGAGAGAAAGACTGCCAAAGATGTAGAAATCGTACCATTCGATCAATGTGCCGGCAGAGGAGGCAAAGATCACCTGCCAGATGCTCTGCTTTGAATTCGATGCGTTCATAATGTGAAATTGTTATCCTGAAAAGATAGAAAATTACTTTAATAAATAAAATCACTTTCCCGCAAAGCCCGTAGAATGATTAAATCCGTTACCTTTATTAGCAGGATGGTTGACCGCATGCATCGATTATTTTTCTTACTTCTTCTGGCCGGGTTTTATCCTTATACCCTCTCCGCGCAACAGGCGCCGGAGCAACGGCCGCATATCGGCCTCACGCTTAGTGGTGGCGGGGCAAGGGGACTGGCGCATATTGGTATCTTGCAGGCGATAGACAGTGCAGGCCTTCGTATCGATTACCTGTCCGGCACCAGCATGGGCAGTATCGTCGGCGCCCTGTATGCCATCGGGTATTCCGGTGATTCGCTGGCGGTGATCGCAAAGCGGCTGGACTGGAACACGCTTTTTTCCAATCAGCCTTCCCTGGAAGAGATCAGCTATGAGGAACGCGCCGAATACAACCGTTATATGCTGGAAGTGCCGTTCGAATACGGAAAGCCCAAGATCACATCCGGCGTGATCTCCGGGGAGCAGCTCTGGCTGGAACTGGCCCGGCTGGCCTGGCCGGTGCGTGACGTGAAAGATTTTTCCCGTTTCAATATCCCCTTTAAATGCATTGCTACAGACGTGGCTACCGGCCAGATCGTAACGCTGGACAGCGGAGAGCTGGTAACCAGTATGCGCGCCAGTATGGCTATTCCCTCGGTTTTTACGGCGGTGCGCATCGGCGATAAAAAGCTGGTGGATGGTGGCGTGGTGCGGAACTTTCCTTCCGTGACGGCAAAGGAAATGGGGGCGGATATCATTATCGGTTCAAACGTCAGCGGCGGATTGCGGGAGGCGGACGAACTGGTGACCCCCATCGATGTGATCTATCAGCTTGGATTTTACAAGGACGCGGACGATTTCGTGGAAGCACGCAAGCTGGCGGATATTTATATTCATCACGATCTGAAGAACTATTCCGCCGCAAGCTTCGGGAGCGCGGACTCTATTCTCGCCGAAGGAAAACGGAAGGGGAGGGAAATGTATCCTGTTTTCAAACATCTTGCCGATTCGCTGAATGCCCTGTACCCGCAGCCGCCGTTTGTAAAGAACCGCTTGCCCGCGGTGCCTGATGTGGAGATAGTTTCGATTGCCGTCAAAGGCCTCGTGCATTCCGATGAAAAATTCTTCCGCGGTCGCCTCGGCCTGGACCCCGGCGGTTGCTATACTCCGGAGAAGATCCGGGAGGCTGTGCTGAATGTGTACGGCACCCGTTTTTATAAACAGATCACTTATCACCTCAATCCATTGGGCTACGGGCGCAGCGAACTGGAAATAGATGTGGAGGAGAACCCGCTGACCTTTGTGAAGCTGGCCCTGCATTACAATACCTTTACGAATGTCAGCGCTATTGTCAATCTCACGCAGCGCAATTTTGTGGTACCCAACTCCCGCGCTACCGCTACCGCCGCCATCAGCGAGAACCCGCGGCTGCGGGGGGAATTCTTCAAATACCTCGGGCGTAAACGGAACAAAGGTTTCGGTATCAATGCCTATTATGCGAACAACCCGCTGCATGTGTACGACGGCTTCCGGAAAAGCCAGGAATACCGCAGCAAGTACGCGTCTGTCGGCGCCAATCTCCAGTTTATGCTGAACAGGGTGATGGCCATCGGCGCGGGAACCCGCTGGGAGTACATGCGGCTCAAACCCAATCTCTCTCAAAACATCGAACTGGAGGGGAATACGAGGCAGCTCAACTCATTTTTATATTACGGGCTGAACACGCTCAACAGGAAAATATATCCTACCCGTGGTGCACAGATAGACCTGGAAGGGGGGCTGGTGTATCAGCAGCGCCCGGATTTCAAGGTGCGCCTGGAGGGTTCGGAATTGCCGCTGGACAGTCTGGGCCTGCTGTTCGGGGATTACCAGCGGGTCTTGCTGAAGATGAACTATTATTTTCAGACGGGCCGCCGCTCCGCGCTGAACCTGAGCGGTTATGCCGGCATCAATTTCAACTATGACCAGACGCTGATCAACGATTTCCTGATCGGCGGGGTTACGGATTTCACCCGCAACCAGATCCCGTTCATGGGGCTGTATGAGGGGGAGGTGACCACGCCCAGCGTATCCTCTTTGCAAATGGGGTTTCAGTACGAAGCGATAAAGAACATTTTCTTCATACCGCGGATAGCGGTGGCGTTATACGATTTTAACGGGCTGGCCAGCACAAAATTCCATTACCTGAGCGGTTACGGAATGACGTTGGGTTACAGCACCCGCCTCGGCCCGCTGGAAGGGTCGGTGATGTATTCGGACCAGTCCGGTGTGCTGAAAGCGTACCTGAACCTGGGTTTTCATTTCTAGTGCATCCGGTCCCCGCGCACCTGCAGGGTAGCGATCATTTTTGCCTCAAAATCCAGCCATTGCTGCCAGCGCACCTTCACTTTTTCTTCCGGCAGGTATTCATTGGCCAGGTCTATGAACAGCTTGTAATGCCCGGCTTCGGAGATCATGAACTTGCGGTAGAACTCCCGCAGGTAGGCATCTTCCAGCCCTTCGCTCAGCAGGCGGAAACGCTCGCAGCTGCGCGCTTCTATCAGGGCGAAGACCAGGAGCCTGTCCAGCAGCACATCCATGGGATGCCCGCCTTTGATCTGGAAACCGATCAATTCGTTCACATATGCATCTTTGCGCTGTTTGCCCAGGGTGAACCCGCGTTTTTTCATTTCCGCCAGCACCTGCCGGAAATGCCCCCATTCTTCGGTAACGATGGGCGCCAGCTCGTCCACCAGCCTTGTTCTGTCCGGATACCGCTGTATCAGCGAGATGCAGGAGGTAGCTGCTTTCTGTTCACAGAATGCATGATCTGTCAACACTTCTTCCAGCGAAATGGCGGCCAGGTTTACCCAGCGTGGGTCTGTAGGGAGTTTGAGGCCGAGTATGGAAACTTTACTGCTCATACATTACTGTAATTTGAAGGCACGAAGTTACAGAGAAGATACTTAGTTTTGGCCCATGAGAAAGGAAGACTTTCTGGAGCAGGCATTGGAGAAGCGGCGGGAGCAGCACGCTTTCCGGCGGTTGCGGCTACCCGGCCGGATGGCCGATTTCTGTTCCAATGATTACCTCGGCCTGGCTCGCAGCGAGCGGGTACAGGAAGCGGCGCTCACCATCAGCCGTCAGCTTGCGCAGGTGCATGGCAGCGGCGGATCGCGTTTGCTGGCTGGGAATTACGCGCTGGTGGAAGAAGCGGAGCAGCTGCTGGCCGGTTTTCATGCCGCACCGGCCGGACTGATCTACAATTCCGGCTATGACGCCAATCTGGGCCTGTTTTCCTGCGTGCCGCAGAAAGGCGATGTGATCGTGTACGACCAGCTGATCCATGCGTCTATCCGTGACGGCATCCGTTTATCCGCGGCGCAGGCCTTTTCCTTCCTGCATAATGACCTGCAGGACCTGGAGAAGAAGCTTGTCAATGCGGCAGGCGATGGGCGTGTATTCGTGGCCGTGGAATCCGTTTATTCGATGGATGGCGACCTTTCGCCGCTGGCGGCTGTGGCAGCTTTGTGCGACAAGCACGGCGCGCTGCTGATCGTGGACGAAGCGCATGCCACGGGGGTAGTGGGCGAGAGGGGTGAGGGGCTTGTGCAGGCCCTGCAACTGGCAGACCGGTGTTTTGCCCGGGTGCATACCTTCGGCAAGGCGGTAGGCTGCCACGGCGCCATTGTGCTGGGTTCCCCGGTGCTGCGGGATTACCTGATCAATTTTTCCCGCTCCTTTATCTATACTACAGCGTTGCCGCCCCATGCCATTGCCGTGATCATGGCCAGTTATGATATTTTCCCCGATATGCATGCGGAAAGGCAGCATCTGCAGGCACTGATCGCGCAGTTCCGGGAAGGCCTGGCGCCGGAAAAGCGTCTGGACAGCCAAACGCCCATCCAGGTGGTGATGACGCCCGGAAACGAGCAGGCCCGGAACGTGGCAGGGAAATTGCAGTCACAAGGGCTGGATGTACGACCGATCCTGCATCCCACCGTGCCGAAAGGGCAGGAGCGGTTGAGGGTGGTGTTGCATAGTTTCAATACCTTTGCGGAGGTAGAACAATTACTACAAAGCGTAAATATTTGAAAAGATAATGTAACTTATTGACAGATTGTCGTATATTAATATAGAAATACACCATAAGCGTAACCAAACACCTAATGAAATAACCATGGTATTACAGCCATTAATGAAAAAAGTCCTGGAAGAACTTGATTTTGCGGATTGGTACAAGGAACTTTCGGCAGCGCATCAGCCTGCG
The DNA here is from genome assembly GCF_008086345.1 of Chitinophaga sp. XS-30. NCBI lineage: Bacteria > Pseudomonadati > Bacteroidota > Chitinophagia > Chitinophagales > Chitinophagaceae > Chitinophaga > Chitinophaga sp. XS-30. The sequence continues at coordinate 3,392,911 of NZ_CP043006.1, forward strand.
GAACGTTTTGCGAACTATGACACAGATGAAGTGCGAGAAATGATCGCAGAGTTCGGCTATCCGAGAACGACCTATATTCCTGCAGCCCTTTTTTATATTGTAGTGGATACGGAAGATGAGGATGTGGATGCCGGTCTGAGCATGTCCCTCAAAGACGGGCAGCTGGAGCTGGTGCTGAACCTCTCAGTAGGCGGCAAACACCGGTTCTCCGGCGCTTTCCCCCTCGTATGCGAGAAGCTCGGTTATAAGGAGCCCATCGAAAAACCGGCTTTTTCCAATTACAAGGAATTATATGCTTTACTGAAAAAGGTATTTGCCATGTATGAGCGCGTCAAGCTGAGCATGACCGGCCTGACCGCCAAAAATACCACCATGCTTTCGTTCGTGAAAGAGTAGGAAATCAGTAACTTCCCGTTATGAGATTCATACCCCTCGTCCTGACGATCGCCCTCGTAACGGCCCTGCATGTCCGTTGGGCAAACAAGCCCGCATTCGGCATGCTTTTCAGCCCGCAGCATGGTTTCTGGCAACATGCCGATCCCGTTGGCCCGCCCGGAGAAGAACAGCTTGATCTCCCCGGCCTCAAAGGCCGCTCCGAAGTGTGGCTGGATGAGCGTATGGTGCCGCATATCTTCGCAACCGACGAAAACGATGCCTATTTCATTCAGGGTTATCTGCATGCGCGGGACAGGCTCTGGCAGATGGAACTGCAAACCATGGCCGCCGCGGGCCGTCTCTGCGAGATCCTTGGTCCGGGTATGCTGGAATACGACCGCCGCCAGCGCCGGATGGGCATGGTCTATGCCGCGGAGCAGACCGTAAAGCAAATGGACAGCGACCCTGCTTCCAAAGCACAGGTAGAATCTTATGCAGCCGGTATCAACACCTATATCCGCAGCCTGCGCCCCCGCAATTATCCCCTCGAATACAAATTGCTCGGCTACAGCCCCGAGCCCTGGGACAAGCTTAAAACAGCCTTATTATTGAAATACATGAGCTATGACCTCGCCTACGGTCATAACGATCTTGAATACACGAACGCGCGCCGTCTTTTCAGCAAGGCTGATTTCGATCTGATGTATCCTGATTTTTCCGATACGCTCGATCCCATCATCCCGAAAGGCACCGCATATCCCGCGCCCGCCGTCCACGCGATAGCACCGGCGGACAGCCTGATCCGGGAGAATGAAGCCTTCTATCATTTCCAGCCCGATCATCCTGATCCGGACAATGGCAGTAACAACTGGGCCGTTGCCGGCAGCAAGACCCGTTCCGGCGCGCCCATCCTCTGCAATGACCCGCATCTGGGCCTGAGCCTGCCTTCGCTCTGGTACGAAATGCAGATACATACCCCGCAAATGAATGTATATGGCGCATCCCTGCCCGGCGCTCCCGGCATCATTATCGGTTTTAACGATCATATGGGATGGGCCGTTACCAATGGCAGCGAAGATGTGCTGGACTATTACCGTATGGAATTCCGTAACGGCAAGGAGGAGTACCTGTTCAACGGCGCTTACCGCAAGGCGGACCTGCGGCTGGAGGAGATAAAGATCAGGGGCGGGAAGACCTTTGTGGATACCGTGGCCTATACGGTGTGGGGACCGGTGATGTATGACGATACCTATAAAGGCCCCGGGTTCCTGTCCGTCCGCTGGAAAGCGCATGACGCCTCCAATGAGCTGCTGACCTTCAGTCGTTTGAACCATGCAAAGGATTATGAGGATTACCTGGCCGCCATCAGCATTTACACCTGTCCCGCCCAGAATTTCATCTACGCCGGGAAAGACGGCAACATCGCCATCTGGCATAACGGCCAGTACCCGCTGCGCTGGAAAGACCAGGGCAAGTTCGTGATGCCCGGTTCGGACAGCAGCTTCGCCTGGCAGGGCTACATCCCGCAGGCGGAGAACCCGCATATCCTCAACCCCGGCGAAGGCTTCGTCAGCTCCGCGAATCAGCATCCGACAGACAGCACGTATCCCTATCACCTGATCGGGGAATACGACCTGTACCGCGGCAAACGCATTAATGAACAGCTGCGCGGCATGCAGGGCATCACGCCGGAAGATATGATGGCGCTGCAGAACGATAACCTGAACCTCTTTGCCACCACCGCCATACCGCTGATCATGGCGCATCTGGACCCGGTGGGTCTGAAATCCGATGCACAGCGCCAATGCATGAAATGGCTCTTTGCCTGGAACGGCGAAAGCACGCCGGACAGCGAGGCTGCCACCGTTTTCAATATGCTGTGGGAAGAGCTGGAGCAACAGATATGGCAGGATGATCTGCAGCGCGACAATATCCCGCTGAAGTATCCGCAATCCAAAACTACATTGCTCTGGCTGCTCCGCGATACCGCCATGCACTTTGTGGACAATATCCATACGCCGCAAAAAGAAACCCTGTCCGAATTGGTACAACGGTCATTCGACAGCGTGGCCGCCCGTGTGGCCGTTATGCCCGCTGTGGCGCTGGGGAAGGCCCGTGGCACTGATATCCGGCATCTGACGCGCAGTTTGCCCGCGTTCAGCCGTATGGGGCTGGAGACCGGCGGCGGTCAGCATATCGTGAATGCGACGAAAAAAACGCATGGCCCATCGTGGAGAATGGTGGTGGAGCTGGGGCCGGAGACCCGGGCATACGGGATCTATCCCGGTGGGCAGAGTGGGAATCCGGGCAGTGCGTTTTATGATAATATGGTAGATGACTGGGGTGTCCGGAAAATATTATTCGTTGAATATATATGAGCAAAGGGCAGGAGCCGGCGCATTTGCGCGGCAAGATATTTTTTGCGCCTGGAAAGTAGTGTGGGAGGGCGTTTCCGTGATTTTTTGAATTTTGTTTATTGAATTATTTGGGAAAAATAATTTAATACATATCTTTGCACTCCCTTTGAAAATGAAGGGAATGATTCTGTAGCTCAGTTGGTAGAGCAATACACTTTTAATGTATGGGTCCTGGGTTCGAGTCCCAGCGGAATCACTACAGGTATTCTAAAGAATGCCTGTTTTCGTTTAAATATGCCGCCGCGGCGGCTTTTGCGAAAATTGTATAGCAAAGAATATCAATCAATGGCAACCTGTTCGGTGACTGAATTTTTCCCTGAAATTTGGTCACTGAATAATTGGTGAGGCTTTGAAAAGATTTGAAAGAACGCAAAACATTTCATTCTTCATCTTTTTAAAAAACAGTTGTCATGAGCAAGCAGAACCTCTCTATCTTAATCTATCCCAAAAAGCACCTGGCCAAAAAAGCTAAGGACGGCAAAGCCACTCTATCCGCCTGACCGTCCGGCCATCCCGGTTGACCCCATAGCGGAAATTTCCCTGCAGGAAGCCTTCGATTATTTTATTGCCCATTTTGAAAAGCCGGTAAAGAAAAAATGCGCTCCGGCGAAACCTTGGAAATGGCGCAGTAATAAAAAAGGGGCGCACTATTGCCGATAGACAGTAATGCCAGGTACGCAATGGCTACTTGAAGGAAGTAGTCGATCTATACAGCATTAAGAAGAAGCTGACCACGCTTTTTTTTCGCCATACACTTGCCATCACTATTGCATTGGAGAACGGCATTTCATTGAAAGTGGTCCAGGTTTGTATTACGGTCACGGCGAATCGAAAAACAATACACAAAATGCGCAATAGAGAAACCTAGTGTGAGTTAAAGTAATTAATTTATAAACAGTAACTTACATAGAGTTATAAAAAATAATTACTGTCCTTGCACCTGGAGAGTTATTGTGTATATTTGGGAGTTAGTGGCAAGATTAACAGACACTACTCGCAGACAGACAAATTCAAAGTAAGGGAAGAATGAAAATAGTTTTTATAGTAATCGGACTGATAGTTTTAGCAATTGTAGTTTTTGCCGTTTACAGACTTATTACTGTTAACCGACAGAACAACAAGCTTAATGCAGAACGCTTTGACAGAGTTAAAGAACTCTACGACAAACTTGAAAGTGGACAAGAACTGACCGAAAATGACGTACTGCCATTTGCAAAGAATATTTTGACAAGACAAATGGCATTTCAACTTTTAGCCGACCACAACAAAACAAATCTTTTTCCCAAGGAATACAACACATTGATAAAGGGTGCTGAAAGTAATCTTGCAAATTGGTTAGAGTTCCCGACAGAGCTTGATGCTTGTCCTGATGAAATAGAACATATTAAACGGGTTACTTTTGACTTTGACGGACAGAATAACTTCGTTCACTACGAAGTTTTTAAATATAGAGTTAACGAACCTCATTGGGCTGCAAAAGACGGTTGGATTTTAGGCGTTGTTGGTCCATATTTTGATGACAGTAAACCTTACGATTTTGCACAAGCAACATTTAGCAGAGTAAGCAGCACATTGGACAAAGTAACACCAGACGAAGAGGTAAAATGGGTACACGAAAATATTTCGATGAGGCGATAGACGACAAGCCCAGACACCAACACCGGTTTGGCAATATGGCGGCTGAAGTGTTTCTGTGAAGCATTTATGCAATGATCAACAGTAAGGATTCCCTTTAACTTTTGTGCTAAAATTCGCCACATCGACAAGGCGAAAATAGTTATGCGACACTTAACGAAACACACCCATGACAACAAAGCGGTATGGCATATTTCTTGACGACAAAATAATCGGTACTACTGAACTTGAAAAAGCAGACGTACCAATGGGTGTTGTATTTGGACTAGTACATTTTACCAATATTATTTCGGGGTACGACTTTTTTAAAAAATATTGCCTTGAAAAAAAACTCGAATTAGCTGACGACTATCCAGAAGACAAATTAATATCAATTCGAACAATTGAGAACTTAAAAGTTAGAAACGAAAACGGAATTGAAATTAAAGGGTTAGGAAACCAAATAAGTGGAATGGATGGAAACGAATTTGAAATCACATTAGAAGGTGTAGCTTATCCATTCTTTGAAGAGGAATTTCCTCACCACGTAAAAGCATATAACAACCAATTCAAAGAAAGCGAATGACGATAGACAAAATTCTAGAAATTGGTATTGACGAAAAAGAACGACTTTTTATTAAGCCGGATAAAGAACGTTTTACGTTGATTTATAGAACAGCAACCGAAGTTCATTGGGACAACAATGGACTTTTTCTGTTTTCGCCAAAACCAAAAGAATGGACATATTTTGATTGGTTTAGACAAATCACAGGAGTAACGGAAACAGAATGTAGCTGTAGACTTATTTTGACAGACGAAACAAAATGGACAAATATATCAGACGAACTAAAACGGCAAATAACTGATTGCCAGAAATCGAGCCTGCAAAATAAACTGGATGAACTGGAAGGAAAATGGAGCAAGAAATATCCGGTGGTGACAAGTTCCTGGCGTAATAACAGGGACAAGCTCAGCGCTTTGAATATCCGCCAGCCATTCGCAAGCTGATCTACACGACCAACACGATTGAAGGCTTCCACCGGCAGGTACGCAAAGTAACGAAGAGCAAAGGGGCCTTTACGAGCGATATAGCGCTGTTGAAGCTGATCTATCTGGCAACCCGGAATATAGAGAAGAAATGGACGGAGCCACTACAAAACGGGGGCATCACGGTATCGCAGTTGTCGATAATTTTTGGCGACCGGGTGCAGCTCGATATTTAAAGATTTGCCCGGGCTTAGAGTCCCCTGCAGTCGGCTCTAAGCCCGGGCCCTTGACCCAGTTTAATGGCACTCCCTCAAGAACTGTATTTCTCGTCTGTATGCTTTACTTTTTGCTTTTCCAAAATCTGCTTTTTCCTTCTGTAATCCAGTCCAATGCCTGGTCCATTCGTTTCTGTCTTGTTTCATCCGTTTTGGCGTCTGAAATCCAGACGATGTATTCCTTTCTGAACGAATTGGATTTGCTTTCAAAAATTTCTTTTGCTTTCGGATTTTTCGCTAATTTTTTGACCAGGTAATCTGGCGTTTCTAAAACTTTTGGCTTGTCTGATTTTTTAACTTCCAATTTTATTCCTTTTTCGTTCAGTTGAAACGCCTCTTTGAGCATTGCAGTGAATTCCTTGTCAGAAGGCAAATCGTCAAGCTTTGTGATTTTACCCAAAAAACGTTGAACCGGTTTAAGGTTTTTACTTTCCCTTAACCTTTGGTCGGTCATTATTTCTGCTTTAATGAAAGTGAATGAACAGTGATTTTTGTAGGAAGCCATAACAAACATAAAATCGCCTTTATAGTCAAAATGCGGAATACTCCATTTTATCACTTCAACAACATCAGGACAATTTTTGTGAACCAATTTTCTCCAATGTTCTAAAATTGGTTTTGCAAAATCTTCTGATTGTGCAATGTAGTTGTCAATGTCCGGGTTATACTTTGCCATCATTCTGATTTTTTTGATTATAAATATATGAAACGGCAAGAATTCCAAGAAAAGCCAAAGGCATAAGCATATATCCAATGTTCCTGTCTACACAAGCGTGACTTATGAAAGCAAAAATTAGCGTAAATGATAATCCTGCATACGCCCATTCTTTTATTTTTATTGATGCATTTGGATATACAATTGCAATAACGCCAAGTACTTTTGCTATTACTACTGCATAAGCAAAATAGTCGGGATACCCTAATGCTCTAGTACCAAATGTCATATACTCGGGTGCAAAAATCCAGGTACTGATTGGCATTACAGCTTCCATTATTGCGATAATAATTGTTGCAGTCCAAAAAATAATTTTACTTTTTTTCATAACCGTTATTATTCCTGGTTAGGTAGTTGATTTTCGTCTATATAGACAAGTTCCCATTGATGGCCGTCAAGATCGGCAAAACTATGTTGATACATCCAGCCGTGGTCTTGTGGTTCGGCGTAGACCGTTGCCCCTGATTCTTTTGCATTTGCTACCATTTTTTGAACTTCTTCTCTCGAAGTTGTGTCTAATGAGATAAGTACTTCTGTTGTAGTTTTAGCGTCTGCAACTTGCTTTTTAGTAAAAGTTTTAAAATAAGTTTCAGTCAAAAGCATCACAAATATGTTATCACTGATAATCATACATGTTGCATTTTCGTCTGTAAACTGAGGGTTAAAGCGGTACCCAAGTGCGGTAAAGAAAGACACTGATTTGTCAAGGTCTTTCACTGGTAAGTTGATAAATACTCTTGTTGCCATTTTTGCATTTTTCAAATTGTTAATTGATAATGCAAAAATGTGGCAACATTTTGGGCTAAACTTTTACAAATGTTGAGAAAACGGAAAATAGCTTATTTGTTGGCAAAAAATATTCTGCTCAACTGTGTTGGCGTAATGCCGAGATAGGAAGCAATATGATGTTTTTTAAGTCGCCTTAACAGGTTTGGATATTTTTTCAGAAGATCATCATATCGTTTTGCAGATGTTTCGGTACGCATAGAAATTTCCAAAGGCTCTTTTTCAATAATCCAATGTTGTTCGTTGTATTTGATGTAGAACTGTGCAATGTCCGGGTATTTGTCAAAGAGTTTTTTAAATTCAAAGAAGTCGTATTCAAAAACCGTAGTATCTTCAATGGCTTCAATGTAAAATGGGCTCGGGTGTTTTCCTAACATTGCACTTAAAGAAGTAGCCATTCGTTGTTCAGGGAAAAAGTATTTTATGACTATGTTACCTTCGTCTGTAATAAAGTTTTGAGAGAAAAGTCCGTTGATTACAAAAGCCACTTTTTTTGGGTGTTCTCCGATGGAGATAAAGTTGTCGCCTTTTTTATATTTTTTATGAGTCAAAAGTTCTGCCCAAGCCTTTTCGGCTTGTTCTGAAATGTTGTAATAGGTTCTGATTTTTTGAAAAAATAGGCCCGTATTCATTTGTACATTTTCTATGTTTGTCGGTTGTGTTGTTCGGTAAACTTGCCTCTAACTTGGTTATAACCCTCATGAAATGTCGCCAATACAACTAAATATGCTGGCCTTCGGCGGAAGACGTAAGGGTTCATTTTTATAAATGGCTAAAGTACAGAAAAAGCCAATGCGCTTTGCATTGACTTTTCTTGATCTGGATTAACGTGTTGTGCCATTGGAATGTGGTTTCTGTATTCGATATGTGATCAATCCACCTCATTTTAACAGATCAATCAACTTTCCGCCCAATACCAACAAGCGCCCTTAACTCAAACTCAAACGCCCCGGTCCCGAATCGTTGAATAACCGCTTCTTCCAGCTCATTGGCGATACGATCAAAGTCAGCCGGTTCTTTTTCTTTTGCGGCTCTGCCTAAAGGATGTTTCAGAAAATAGCTGTTTACCACCTGTTGAGGAGAATTCGCGTGACCTTTAAAGGAAACGAACATTACCCGGTGATGCTGGAACCCCGCATTTTCCAGGTAAGTGTTCAATACAGCAGGATCGTGCAAAGCGGTGGAAATACAGAAACGGGTGGTATCCTCTCCTTTAAATACAGGAATGATCAGGGTATTTAGCAGTAATTCGGTCAATGGCATGCTGTCCGCACGATCCCAGGTAGCAAAAACAAAATGGCCGCCAGGCTTCAGTACGCGGAAGGCTTCATTTACCCCCGTTTGTTTTTCCGGCAAAAACATCAATCCAAATTGATTCACTACCAGGTCAAAAGAGTGATCGGCAAAGGGCAATTGTTGCGCATCGGCTACCTGGAATGAAATGGAAGGATCATTTAATTGTTGCCGGGCTATGTCCAACATATCGGTGTTTATATCAGTAGCCACCAGCCTGGTAGCTGCAGGGAAACTTTCCCTGAGATGCCTGGTGACCCTGCCGGTGCCGCAGGCTACTTCCAGAATGGAATGAGCGGGCAATGTGACAATATGCGACAATAATTCTTTTGCCGCAGGTTCAAATATAAGAGGACCGAGGTGCTCCTCATAATCAGCTGCGCCGTTCTCCGGAGTTTCACGAACATCTTTATTCATAGTCGTACTTTGATTATTAATGTGATTTACTTATCGGCTATCTGCTGCAAGTTACTTCCTGTACTATGAAATAAAAGGGCTGAGCGGGACAAGATTAAGGGGCAATAGCGACAAAACACCGGTTTTAAACCCTACCTTCACCGCAATACGGACAATGCTGTCCCTATACAATCCTCTTCCTTGCAAGCTATCTTTGAAACCCTCATCAACAGTTTTGTTGAAAACGGGGTTGGCATCGCAGACAATTTTTTAAGCCGCCAGCTGGCAGGGGACCTTAAAAACAATCTGGTACGGTTATCAGAAAGCGGGCAAATGCAGCCCGCCGGAACTGGTAACAGGCAACTGGTTTCGCATGACAAAACCGTGCGCAGCGACCTCATTTACTGGCTGGACAAAAAACACAACGATGTCCACGAAAACGCCTTTTTTGTGCTGATGGATGCCCTCATCCTGCACCTGAACAGTTCCTGCTATACCGGCATCAATGGTTACGAATTCCATTATGCGTTGTACGAAACGGGGAGTTTTTACAAAAAACATATTGACCAGTTCCGCAACAATTCCGGCAGGCAATACTCTATGATCATTTACCTCAACACAGACTGGGTTGCCGGCGACGGCGGGCAACTTTCCATCCATCATGCCGGAAAAGCCTCTCAGGAAATCGATCCTGTGGGGGGCAAAACGGTTTTCTTCAAAAGCAGCGAGGTTGAACATGAAGTACTGGTGGCAAACAAGCCGAGGATGAGCATCACCGGTTGGCTGAAAAGAGATTAATATCCTTCCCTATACGCCAAATTTCCTGCGGATAAGAACGCTGTGATTAAATCCTGATACCGGGATCACTGCTTCTTATGTGATATAAGATCACCTTCCAGTACTGCTTCGATCCGCCTTTGCATCTCTTCGTTCCCGGGGTACCCTGTAAATTGCTGTTTCAGTACGCCTTCCTTATCAAATATCAGGTAAGTAGGTATAGCGCTAAAATCGAAGCTGTCCAACACATATCTCCACTCTTCTGCAGACAGGTAATACTGTTCTCCTCCTATACCTTGTATATGCCTTTCCCATAATTCCCGGGGCGATGAGGGGCTACTTATATAAATAAATACAGCATCTTTATCGACTAGCTGCTTTTTTATGTCCCTGGATGCTTTTATGGCTTCAAGGCAAGGTCCGCACCAGGTTGCCCAAAAGTCAACAATAACGGTTTTCCCTTTATATTTCGAGATAATAGTACTCATTAGCTCTTCGGGGGATACATCCGGAGTATTGTTGACTACCACAGCCTCTTTTGCGAGGGCCAGTTGTTTTATGTCCTGGTTTTTCCGCAGCAGGATCTTTTCCAGCTCGCCTCCCTTGTAATAGTTTTTGATGTTTTCAATCTGTTTTGTTGTCAATGGTTCTAGCTCCGTGCCAAATTGCATTGCATAGGCGTTGCCTATGAGGATATCATAGAACAAGCCCTGATCCGATCCGATCAGATCTTCCAAAATATCTTTTACTTCTTCTGTCCATTCACGGATGGGGGTATCTTGAATACGCGGGATATTCAATATATTATTTTCCAGCAACTCCTGCGTAAAATCCGGGTAGGAAAAGCCATACAGATGTAACTGATTATTCAGGTCCAGGTCTTTAAGGAACGAATAATACTCGCGGCCAGGCTTCTTTATCTCTGAACTGTCCGGCCGCTTGCGATTATTCGTGTTACTGTAGTTTAAAACCATTTTATCATGGTAATTAAATATATACCCATAGTACATTGCCAGTAAGTAGTCCTTGAATATAATCTCATTCATCTTTTCAGATAAAAGGGGCGGTTTGTTCAGAATGGCCCGCCTTTCCTGCAAGATGCTATTTGTATGATCGAGAAAAACACTAAACGGTTTATCATATAAGCGTTCGATCGGTTTATCGGATCTATAACCGATCATTTCGTTAAACTTGTTCAGGCTCAGGATAAGATCTTCTTCAGTGAACCCGGCATCATCACTGGTCTTTACTTTGTCAATAATTCCATCATCACTATAGCTAAAGGTTATTTTGCTATCCCGGCCGTTTGCTAACAGAACGGTAATCAGATTTTCCATATTTATATCCGTGCCTACGGCACATCTGCTAATATCCGTTTCTGTGTTGACCTTCAGCGCAAACCGCCCATCGGGATCGAGCAACGTTTTATATTGTTTGTTTTCGCCTGTGAATGGTTGAGGGATTACCAGCAATAGCCATACACTATCTTTCTTCATCGTTTCCGGGATAGCGACCTCTCCGCTTATACTAACAGTGCCGGCTTGCAGTACAGGAAGGCCCGATTGGGCACAAGCGGCCACCGGCCACAGGAATAACAGGATCGCGCGGGTCAACTTCATTTTTTGTAATAACATGATGATGATTAATTTTTGCAATAACGTTGAATAAATCTGCTTTTGGCGGAACCACCATCGGAACTCACTTCACCGGGCAGGCGCTGAGTTGTTGACGGGATAACAATTCCCTGGCGCCGGGTTTCAGCGCCTTCAATTTAAGCATTTTCAGTAACTAATTCTGGAATTAGTTACTGAGCAGATGATCGGTTGAATTCAGGAGGGCGAGCCATTTGCCACCCATTGCGGAGCCTCCGTTGCAGTTCGCTGATCAAAGCAATATTCGCTGAAATATTGGCGATATTATTGACTTCACCAGGATCGGCCTGATGGTCGTAAAGTTCTGTTGCCTTGACAGTATCTGTTTTGAAGTCACGCCATTCTACATAACGGTAGCGGTCCGTTCTGATAGTGTACCCCATTGTTGCAGGTTCGCCCTTGTACAGCCAGGGTCGGGGGAATTGGCTGAATACAGCGCTTTTCCAGGGTTGATCCGGCCTGATCAATAATGGCGCTAAAGAAGTCCCCTCGAGCCCACCGGGAACAGGAAGATTGCCCAGTTCGGCCAGAGTGGGGTATAGGTCTACCAATTCAACCAGTTGATCGGACTTGGCTCCTTGTGCTTTCCCCGGCGCCGCAATGATTAAAGGCACGCGGGTATCCAGTTCATAGTTAGTTGATTTTGCCCACAATCCTTTCTCGCCCAAATGGAATCCGTGATCGCTCCACAAAACGATGATGGTATTCTTTGTTAAATTTAAACGGTCCAGCTCTGCCAGCACTTTTCCAATCTGGGCATCAGTATAACTGATCGCGGCATAATACCCATGTAGCAGTTCCCGCTTTTTTTGATCAGTAATTGAATCATTGGATCCAATGTCGCTATACCCGCTAAGCTCCTGGTTGTTATGCACCGCATAGGCGGGTATATTGCCGGGAGGGGTGCGGTGAAGGGGTAGGGGGATATTTTCCCGGTCATACATATCCCAGTATTTTTTTGGCGCGCTGAACGGCAAATGCGGGCGGCGAAAGCCTACCGCCAGGAAGAAGGGCTTGTCCCTGATCTTTCTTAAAACCTCCAGCGCCTGATCTGCTACCTGTCCATCGATATAGGCATTATCGGGCACGTCTGCCTGTTCCGTTGCCACTGCTTTCGAAGATTTTGTTTGACGATTTGCAGGCAACACATATTTGCCTTCTTTTTTTGTTACTGCGGCGATCTCCGGCACAGACCAGGAAGGGGCATCTTGTGCCGAGGCGGGATCATGATAAATTTTACCGATGCTTTGCGTATGATAACCATTACTCCTGAAATACTGCGGTAAGGTAACTACATCGGGAATAGTACTGCGAAAATGTGTCTTCAGGTCCCAAACCTTTGTCGTATTGGGTCTTCTTCCTGTCATTAAAGAAGTCCGGGAAGGAGAACATACAGCTTGCTGGCAGTAAGCGCGATTGAACAGCACGCCTGATCCCGCCAATTTATCAATATTTGGACTTTGCACGATCGTATCTCCATAACAACCCAATTGAGGACGCAGGTCGTCTACCGCGATAAAAAGAACATTGAGCTGCTGTTTATTATTGCCCATTCCTTTGTTTATCCGGCAGCCGCTCATTGTCAGCATCGCTATAGAGACCGCTGTAAGAGCAAGCTTGCTTGTGCAAAAAAATATGTCAATTTTATTTTTCATATCCGGTGGAAAACAGTGTTATTTATCAGATTTCGTCAAAACACAACCTTAGTGCTTGCTGGCGAGACACTTGTTGTGGTATTCCGGGCGGCAATTAAACACTGAGCATTACTTCCACAAGTATATGTAGCACAATTGTACAAAACAAATATATTCGTTCCCGATTTTTGCTTTTTTGCAAAAAATGCAGGATTTAGCCAGATGCCGGAAAATGTTTTACATTAAGTGTGTATCCAGTACACTAAGGGTTTTTATAGAAATTGGATGCGGGTCTACCTATACCGTTTTTATATGTTGATGATCAGTATGTATGGGAATGGCCGGTACGTTATGTTGTCAATTTTCAAGAAATGTTTTGATATGTACTACATAACTACTAAGTTTGTTTTTCGACACTTCTGACGATTCATTACGGTGTGCCTATATTGGTGACCGGTCATTGGGGAATGTGCCGCGATGGCAATCCGATACAGTAGACTAACACGCAATACCAAATACAACCCGGGAATTTTATGGCTTTATCAAGAAGACATTTTGTCAAATTAAGTTCTTTGGCCCCCCTCATATATGCTTTTCCTTTTCCGGAATTTTTGACTGCACCGGGTACAAATGCCGGTGCGGCGTCCTTGTATGAAAATTTCAAGAACCCTTCGGCTGCTGCCCGTCCTTTTGTACGGTGGTGGTGGAATGGGGGAAAGATAAATGAAAAGGAACTGCTGCGCGAGCTGGATCTTCTCAAAGAAAAAGGCATTTCAGGAGTGGAAATTAATCCCGTGGCATTTCCCAAAGGAGGGAACGCAATGGATTACCGGACGCTGGACTGGCTAAGTGCGGAATGGCTGGCTGTGCTGAAAGCAACGTTGATTGCCGCCAGGGAGCGTGGCATTACCTGCGATATCATTGTTGGCTCCGGCTGGCCCTTCGGTGGCGAATTCCTTAAAGATGATGAGCAGATACAGTTACTTGCGCTCGGAACAAAACGTTTGAAAGGTCCGCAGCAATTCAGGATAAAGAAGGAGGATTTATTGGCTGAAACCAGGTTTCTGATGAAACGCAAAGCCGGTTCGATGGAACTTTTCGGATTGAGGCTTTCAGCAGCCCAACTCGACGCTTTCACTCCCGGAATCGACCTCAATTCACAAATAGCGCATGCGGAGATCATTGTAGATGTACCGGCCGGCGACCACGTGCTTTATACGATCACAAAATTAACCGGTTATGCAGCTGTAACCCATGGATCACCCGGAGCTTCAGGACCGGTTCTCGATCACTACAACAAGGCAGCGGTACAACGTTACCTGGATAGAATGTCTGATGCGTTCACCTCCCAAATTGGCAATATGGGAGATTATTTCAGATCAGTATTTGTTGACAGTCTGGAATTACGCGGATCGAATTGGTGCGTTGATATGGCTGAGCAGTTCAGGCAGAGAAGAGGGTATTCGCTGGAACCCTATTTGCCTTTTGTTCTCTTTAAGTTAAACAAAAGACTCACACATACCGGTGCGCAGTCCATTGAAAACATCATCACGCTTTCGCCTGAAACACAGGATGAAATTAACCGGGTGAGATACGATTTTGAAACGACCTGCCTGGAGCTGTTTAATGAAAGATTTTTACAAACTTTTATAGATTGGTGCGGGAAGAACAATGTAAAATCAAGGGTGCAGGCTTATGGCCGTGAATATTATGCTTTAGAATCAGCGATGCTGCCCGATATTCCGGAATGTGAAACCTGGATTCGCGATGATATAGGTGGTGATCTGCCGGAAAACACCTTTAAGACCGGCAGGGCGTACCGGCCTGTTAATAAATTTGTTTCTTCGGCGGCAAGATTAACCGGAAAGCGTGTGATCAGTTGCGAAGAAATTACCAATACCGATCTCGTTTTCAACTCCACACTGGAAAAGATAAAGATAGCAGGGGATCAAAGTAATCTTTCCGGCGTTACCCATTCCATCTTGCATGGCTTCAACCATAGTCCCCGGGACGTTCCTTTTCCAGGTTGGGTACGTTATGGAACTTATTTTAGTGAGGGCAATACCTGGTGGCCCTATCTGAAAAAATGGATCGACTATAAAGCCAGATTATCTGCAGTTTTTCAGCATTCGGAAATGCAGTCGGACATTGCCATCATGTTCCCGCTGGCGGATATGTGGTCCGAGGTTGGCCTTCAGTATCAACAAGTTCCGCAAATCGTTTATCCTGCATACGCGAACAATATATGGGAGGCTATTCACCAGCATGGAAGTGGCTGCGACTATATAAATGAAAACATTCTGCAAAAGTGCAGTTTTTCAAACGGCCGGATGCATTACAATACGCGAAGCTATAAGGTACTGCTGATGCCCGAAATAGAATCGATAGCTCCCGGAACCCCGGAATTACTTGGGAAATTTGCTGCTGGAGGCGGGCAGGTGATCTTTATCGGAAAGGAACCTGTCAAGACTTTCGGAAAGCTGCAAGCCGGGGCAGGGAATCAAAAAGTGCAAAGTGATATTCAATCCCTGAAAAAGGCATTTCCAGGGAATGTTAGGTGCTTCCCGGCTCCCGAAGGAAAGATCATAGACTGGTATGCACAGTTGCAGTCTGAATTTAAGGTAACCCCATTTGTCAGGTTCGATAAACCTGTTTCATATGTAAGTCAGGTGTACTACAAGACTGACGAGGCAGACATTTTCTTTATCTGTAACTATCACCAGAAAAAAGCCCATGCGTTCACGGCTACCTTTAACGTAAAGCATAAAAGCGCATGGCTGTGGGATCCCGAAACAGGCGAAAAATACCTGTATCCTTATCAGAGCGCAAAGAACAATCTCGGGATCCGTCTCAATCCGGCCCAATCCATGCTAATCGTGTTTACTGAAGACACTGAAGGCGAGTTATATCCATTCCGGGAAGTTGCCGGAGAACGATCCAGTGCTCTTGAAGGTCCATGGGATGTAACCCTGGAAAAGGTACATGAACAACCCAGTACAACGATATTTAAGAAGCTGATCGATCTTAAAAAGGATCCGGAGCTTCAATCGTTTGCCGGAGTTATTGTCTATGAAAAGCAATTTCAGATAGACGACCCGGGAAACTGCCATTCGCTCGATCTTGGAAAAGTATTCGGCATATCAGAAGTGGAGATCAATGGCCAGCCATTGGGATCCAGGTGGTATGGCAAGCATATTTACGATTGTGGCCAGGCATTGAGAGGCGGCAGCAATACCGTAAAAATAAAGATCACTACTACACTGGGTAATTATATGAAATCATTGAAAGATAACGCGGTTGCGCAGCGATGGACCGGTAAGCAGCCGCTGCATTCGGCAGGATTGGCCGGCCCGGTAAAATTAATCTGGTGTAAGAACTTGTGAAATGGATAGTTATATGTGGTACATTTGAACAACATTGATATATTCATACCCGGTTTTTCCTTTTTATAAGAAAGCGGAGTTTATCCAGGCGATAAAAATTGTTTCTATCGGGTTATTTTTTGCAGTGCTGTACGGAATATTGGAGGAATTGATACGGCTACTATTGTACCTGTTTCACATGTTGATGACTGGTAATAGCGGGAATAGCAGACCTGATATACGATCAATTTTCAAAAAATATTTTGATATGTAGGACATAACTACTAAATTTGTTTCGATAGCTTTTAGCACCTTTTCTGAAGCATAGGGCGTAAAAGAATGAATTCCATGATTACTGAAGTTTGATTCCACGATTAATGAGAATTAAGGACCTTCCCCGGAAAGACTCAGCGATAGTCTTCAAAGGTTGGCTGCTTAAAGTCTCCCTGTACATATTGCTTTTACGCTAAATAAAATTAACAACCAGAGTCAATTATTATCATAACAATCGCTGCTGACAGGCCGGGGATTGCCAGAGGCCCTGAACAGCGAATGCTAACCAATTCAAATCATTATCACATGTACCACGAACCAACGGCTATTCAGCGTTTCGTTTGCATCAAAGTACCTATGCGTCGCTGTTTAGGAACAATGATGATCATAGCGCTGATAGCATTGTCGCTACCCCGGGAGGCAGCGGCGCAACGCTCTTCTGTTGTTATAGCAGGACGCGTTACAGACAACGAAGGCGAGGCATTGGTGGGCGTAAACATCAAGTTTAAAAACGGGATCGCCGCAACAAAGACGGATACGTCTGGCAATTTTAAGATCAGCGTTCCTGCTGCTGAAGGAACCCTAGTTTTTACGTACCTGGGGTTCAGTACTGCCCAGGTGCCGATCAGGGGGCGGGTGTTTATTGCTGTCACACTGGAGCCTAACATCACCGGCCTGAACGAAGTGGTCGTACTCGGTTACGGAACCACCTCCAAAAAAGATCTGACCGGCTCTGTTTCCCAGGTAAACGTAAAGGACTTGCAAAAGGCTCCGGTCTTGTCGTTCGATCAGGCGCTTGCGGGAAGAGTCGCGGGCGTTCAGGTATCGTCCAACGATGGACAGCCTGGAAATGAAGGCATTAACATCGTTATTCGCGGCGCAAACTCGCTGTCGCAAAGCAATTCACCACTCTTTATTATCGATGGATTTCCGATGGAGGATCCCGAGAACATGTCCATCAACCCCGAAGATATCAAGACAATAAACATTCTGAAAGATGCGTCTGCTACTGCGATCTACGGAGCAAGGGGTGCGAATGGTGTTGTCGTGATCGAGACGAAACGCGGGGAAATCGGCGCCCCATCCATCACGGCAACCGCATCTCTCGGTTTCCAGGAAGTGACCAACCGGATGGAGCTCATGAATCCCTATGATTTTGTTCGTTATCAGTTTGAGCGGGATGAACAGACTGCCACCGATTATTATCTGCAAAACGGATTGACGATCGAGGATTACAAGCGGACTTCCGGCATAAACTGGCAGGACCGGTTGTTGCGCCGGGCACCCATGCAGGTGTATAACATCGCGCTCCGCAGCGGTAACGCCAAAACGAAATATGCGCTTTCCGGCTCCGTTTCAGACCAGGAAGGGGTGCTGATAAATTCCGGTCAAAGTCGTTACCAGGGCCGCTTTGTTTTGGACCAGGAAATCAGCAAGAAGGTGAACGTGGGTTTCAATGTGAACTACAGCCGGTTTGAAAATAACGGACAGATCGCTTCCTCTGCAAATGCCGGAACCGGAGCCAGCAGCTACCTGTTATATTCCGTTTGGGGCTCCCGTCCTGTATCGGGAAAAAGCCTGGACCCGGCCACTGATGATCTCGGTGATGAGCTGATTGATGAAGATATCGATCATACGATGGATTACAGGATCAATCCGATCAAATCAGCAGAGAACGAAATTCGAAAATCAATCTCCGGAAATCTTATTGCCAATGCTTTTATTGCAATCGATGTCATTCCCGGGTTGAAGCTCCGGGTAAGCGGAGGCATTGAAAGCCGCAGCCGTAAAAATACCAGTTTCTACAACTCGCAGACTTCACGCGGCACACCGATATTTCCCAATAATACCCGCGGTCAGTATGGTAGTGTCAGCCATTCCGAGAGGAGCAGCTGGCTAAACGAAAACACGCTGACCTGGACCAAAAGGATCAACAAGCACAACCGTGTGGAAGTTTTGGGAGGGTTTACCTTGCAGAGTACCAATTCCGCAGGCTACGGGTTTTTATCGCAGAACGTACCGAATGAATCGCTTGGCGTCGCCGGTCTCGAACAGGGGATCCCCGGATCTACCTCGTCATCAGCATCAGAAAACAAACTCAGTTCATTCCTCAGCCGGGTGAATTATAATTATCGTTCCAGGTACCTGTTTACAGCGAGCTTTCGCGCGGATGGTTCATCAAAGTTTTCTCCTGAAAACCGCTGGGCCTACTTTCCCTCCGCGGCTTTTGCCTGGAGATTGAAGGAAGAACGGTTTATGAAAGCACTGAAATTTATCTCCGAGGCGAAGGTGCGAACCAGTTATGGTGTAACGGGAAACAATCGTGTAAGCGATTTCGCCACCCTGCCGGGACTGACCAGTCCGGTAGGTGCTTCGTACTCCTTCCATAACGGAAGCCCTTCCACCGGCGTGATCCAGTCGTCATTGGGCAACTCCAAACTTAAATGGGAAAGTACCACCCAGATCGACATGGGCCTGGATGTAGGTTTTTTGAACAACCGGATACAATTCACCGCGGATGTATATCGCAAGATCACTTCCGATCTGTTGCTGAATGCCAATCTTCCAACGACGACGGGCTTTTCCAGGGTCTACAAGAATATCGGGGAAGTGCGCAACGAAGGTCTTGAATTAACGCTGACTACGGTCAACGTCAGGTCAAAATCATTCTCCTGGAGCAGTGATATAAATATCAGTTTCAACCGGAACAAGGTGACGGGCCTTGCTGAAAACCAGGATAATTTGCTAAGCACAGTGGGATGGGAAACCAGCTTCAATACGGTGCCCCTTTACATTGCTGCTATCAATGGGCCCGCCGCAATGTTCTTCGGTTATCTTACCGACGGGCTTTATCAGGTGGATGATTTCGACGAGTCGGCCAGCGGTGCATATACCCTTAAACTCACAGAACCCACGAATGGACTGGCAAGATACCGTGTTCAGCCCGGTGATATCCGGTACAAGGACATCAATCTTGACGGAGTAGTGGATGAACAGGACCGGGTTGTTATCGGACGTGTACTGCCCAAACATGCGGGAGGATTCAATAATAACTTCGGCTACAAGGGCTTCGACCTGAATGTATTCTTTCAATGGTCGTATGGCAACCAGATATACAATGCCAACCGGATGATGTTCGAAGGCAACGTTAGCAACCGCGCCAATTTGAATCAATATGCTTCTTACAACGACCGGTGGACATTGGATAACCAGGATAGCAAGATATTTCGCGCCGGAGGGTTTGGCCAGCGGGGTTATTACTCGGACTACTTTCTGGAGGACGGATCATTTCTCCGGCTCAAGACCGTTTCCCTGGCGTATTCGCTCCCTGCGAGGTTCCTGAAGCCGACCTTCGTGAAAAGTCTGTCGGCCACCGTTTCTGCTCAGAACATTTATACCTGGACGAAATATTCCGGTATGGATCCGGAGGTTTCGGTACGGAACTCCGCCCTGACACCGGGTTTCGATTATTCCGCTTATCCAATGGCCCGAACGCTGGTTTTCGGCATCAGGGCTGGTTTTTAGTTCCTAAATAAAATAGCAACATGAAGTCGTTTCATATATCTCTTCTGGCATTTGCCCTGATCACACAGGGCTCCTGTAACAAGTTCCTTGAAACCGAACCGAGCGATTTTCTGGCTCCTGAAACATACTATAACACGGAAAAGGAACTGACGTATGCACTTACGGGTGTTTACGATGTACTGGGCAATTCAGATCTTTATGGAGACAATATTTTCTATCAATTCGATATCACGGATGAAGGGGTATATAGCCATGCCGGCCTTACAGCAGGCGTGCAGGTGTACAATTTTTCCAGCGCTGATCCGGTTGTAATCAATACATGGGAAACCCTTTATAATGGTATTGGTCGCGCCAACCTGGTACTTGAGAATATCAACCGGCCGGAGATGAATGAAGATAAAAGGAAGGTGATCAAAGGAGAAGCGCTTTTCCTTCGCGGTTATTTTTACTTTTTGCTTGCGCAGATGTGGGGCGGCGTACCGCTGATCCTTCATACGACCACATCACCCGACGATACGCAGCAGCCGCGCGCTCCCCTTTCGGAAGTCTACAACCAGGTACTGGCCGACCTGCAGGAAGCCGAGCAGCTTGTGCAGCCCATCAAAACGCTGGGCTTCGGCGGACGGGCGAATAAGTCCGCCGTACGGGGTATCCTTGCGCGGGTATGCCTTTACATGGCCGGCTATCCGCTGAATGACAAATCGAAATATACGGACGCCCGCGATTGGGCCAAAAAGGTGATCGACGATGCGGAGGCCTCACATGCCCTGAATAACTCCTATAACCAGGTATTCATCAATCTTGCGGCAGATAAATATGACATTGAAGAAAGCCTGTTCGAAGTTGAATTCTGGGGAAATCGTTCAGATGCATATACGGAAAGTGGCCGACTGGGTTCCCGGAATGGTATTCGTTGTACGAACGTGGATACTGGCTACAGCCTTGGACGGATCAACGCAACTCCCCGTTTTTACAGCCGATATGAGGCGCTTGATGAGCGTCGTGACTGGAATATCGCACCCTATATTTACGGAGGGGCCAACAACGCCGAGAAGGTGTACTGGCCAGAGAGCAATACCTGGCAACGAAGCTGCGGCAAGTACCGCCGGATGTACGAAGTGCTCACACCAAAAAGTACCAGCTTTACGCCAATCAACTATCCGGTCCTGCGCTATGCAGACGTTCTGCTGATGTTTGCTGAAGCGGATAACGAGCTGACTGCGACGCCATCAACAGAAGCCATAAATGCGGTGAATCTCGTTAGGCGAAGAGCCTTTGGTAAAAATATCCATGGAGAAAATTTGAGCGAGATAACCGTTACGAATGGCGGCAGCGGATACTCTTCTGCAAACCTGCCGGATATTACGATAACAGGTGGTGGTGGCAGCGGCGCAACAGCACGCGCAACGGTTTCCGGCGGCACGATAACTGCGATCACTATAACGGATCGCGGGGCGTTCTACACCTCGGCGCCAACCGTCACGATAACAGGCGGGGGCGGAACGGGGGCCACGGCAACCGCCGGGATCACGGTTCCCGGCGATGCGGATGTTCAGCCCGGAGATTACAGTTCGCAGAACAACTTTCGCGCTTTCCTGCAGGATGAACGCAGCCGCGAACTGTGTTTTGAAGGCCTGAGAAAAAGCGATCTCATCCGCTGGCAGAAGTTCATAGAAGAGATGCGTGCAGCAGGTACCGAGATCAGCCAGATTGCCGCATCAGCCTATAAATTTGAATCAAGGGCCGGCCTTAACGTTTCAGAAAAAAATTATCTGTTCCCCATTCCAACCAGGGAGATGTCGCTTAACCGCACGCTCGTTCAGAATCCGGGATGGTAAATTCACTCATTAATACTGATCAATATGAGATTCAAATATATCGTATCAGCTTTGTGCCTTGCCATCTTTGCTTCCTGTGATAAAGAAGGCATCAGCGAACCCGACTTCAATGTAACCGGCTACAAGGTTACTGCTGTCGTTGACTCTTCAGGCAACACGGTTAATCAGGTCACATTCAGCTTTTCCGGCGATGCAGCCATCATCTCTTTTTACCCCGGCATTCTCGGCAACGATTATGCCTACCGGGAAGGGCGTATCCTCGATGTAAAGGCATTGCTTTCATCGTTTTCTACCACGCTTAATAATGGAACACAGGAGGACCAGCTGTCAGTTATGGTTTCCTCCGATTTTAACGGGACTTATGACATTGCAAGCATCCGTGCGGCAACATGGACCGATATCACCAGTTATTATACCCTGAATACGAGAGGAGCCTCCGCATCCCTGCCGTCCGGAACGAAAGATATCAGGGAATTTGTTGTGGACGGGAAGCCACTTTACTATGCTTATCGTTACATCTGTAAACCGCAAGCGGAAAACGGCGCCAATTCCACATGGCGCATCCGTGCTTTTTCGCTGGAATCACAGACTGATCTGGGCACTACTTCGCTTGCAACGCTCACCACGGCAGATTGGAATCTCATTAACGAGGGAGAGATTGTTGATCCCAACCGGGGTGCAGTCATTGAAAGTTCCGGAGCCATCCGCTTCAATGGGAACCACAAGAACAAAGAGGTGCATACGGAGTCGTGGGCGATAAGCAAAGGATTTGAGATTACTAAAACCGATATGGGACCGGACCGGCCTCTCGCCATCAAGAGTGCTATTAATCCGCATCTCGGCAGCTATTCTTTTAACTATGCCACACCCGGAACTTACAAGGTGGTCTTCATCGCTTCCAATGCAAGCCATGAAGGCCAGCTACGTGTTGTTCGCGAAATAGACGTTACAATTCCTTAACCGTTGTCCTGCATTTACACTTAACTTATTATATTATGAAAAAGAACCTCAATCCGACCCCCTTACGATTTCCGTTCTTGCGCCTTTGGCGTAAACCGTTAAACGCAGATTTCCGGCGATGGCGCCTGGCGTATGTGGAGATGGCGGCTGTCGTTGCCATCGCTTGCCTCGTCTCGGTTTCCGCATGCCGGAAAGGAACCGGCATGCCGGAAGGCCCCGATACCGCCAGCCAAAGTCTTCAGCCTGATGGGAAGGCAATGGCAGCAGTAACAGCAGGCGCAGCAGTACATACAAGTATCAAGCTGTTTGATGGGGGAACCGGAGGTTTTCATGCCTATCGTATCCCTTCTATCGTACGCACAACCAATGGTACGCTCATCGCTATTTGCGAGGGAAGAGCGGATAATGACAACGATTACGGCAATATCAACGTCGTCTGTAAAACATCTTCGAACAACGGTGCAACATGGTCAGCGCTCAAAACTATTGCAGGAGCAACCCTTGGCACATGGGGTAACCCCACGGCGGTTGTTGACTGGGACACTGGCCGGGTATGGCTCTTTATGTCCTGGAACGACGCCAATCACAGCGAAAACGGTAGCGGTGATACGGAACCGATTGACACCTGGGGGCAAAGACGCGTGTATGTAACATGGAGTGATAATAATGGCGCGACCTGGGCGCAGCCTGTCGATAAAACCAGCACACTGTTGCCTCCCACGATGACGTGGGATGCCATGGGGCCTGGCGTTGGCATACAAACTACCGGAGGCCCGAGTCCCGGCCGTCTGATTATCCCGGCCAGGAGGCGGAACATTTACAGCGATGACCATGGGCAAACCTGGCATTACCAGATTATTCCTGCAGGAACGGATGAAGGTACAATTGTGGAACGGGCTAACGGCACGCTTATGCGTAACGATCGGCCCGGCGGAACGCCCTGGCAGGCTGCTAAAAGACGCCATATCTCCACCGGAACGATTGAAGGGGGCTTTTCTGCATTTGCCCCCGCTGCTGCATTGCCTGATCCGCGCTGCCAAGGCTCGATAATTCGCTATGCCGGCAGTCGTTCCCGTATTATTTTCCTGAATTCAGCCAGCACAAGCACCCGCTATAACATGACGGCCCGCGTAAGTTATAACGAAGGACAGACCTGGTATGCCAGCCGGCGGCTGCACAATACCATTACGCAGGAAGAGGCCGCTGCACAAGGAAAAGGAGGGTACTCAAGCATGACTAAAACAGCTGACTTTGCCATCGGCGCTTTAGTAGAGCAAAAAGAAACACCTTCTTCCTCAAACAGCCATTGGTCCATAGAATTTCAGAAATTTAATCTGCCATGGCTGCTCAACGGACAGCCTGAACCTTGATAAACAAAACATAACTGCTAAATATCAATCCATGAACCTGATAAAAGCCGGAAGTTCGCTTTTTGCGATAGTGCTGCTGCTTACTTCATTTTCAAAGCCGGATCAACCGGATCCCGACTTGCACCTTTATCTGCTGGTGGGACAGTCCAATATGGCTGGCCGGGGGATCATCTCCGACGAATACCGCAACCTTTCGCAATCCAATGTACAGATGCTGAATAAGAAGAATAAATGGGTAACAGCGTCGCATCCCTTGCATTTTGACAAGCCGGCAAGGGCAGGCGTTGGACCGGGACTTGCCTTTGGTTTGGAAATGGCGAAAGCTGATCCCTCAGTACGGATCGGCCTGATCCCGTGTGCTGTCGGCGGCACAGCAATTGAATCCTGGGTGCCCGGAGCAATGGATCGCGTGACCAGGGCATATCCATATGACGACGCGATGGCGAGGTTGCGCATAGCGATGAAAAGCGGTGTAATCAAAGGCATTATCTGGCATCAGGGAGAGGCGAACAGCAAGCCTGAGCGATCTGCGGGCTACCTCGAAAAGCTGGAATCGCTCATCGGCCGCCTGCGCCAGGCGGCCGGAGATAGCAATCTGCCCTTTGTTGCCGGGGAACTTGGGCGTTATCGGGATAATTATCAATTGATAAATAATCAGCTAAGGCAATTGCCGGGGAAAGTAAAAAACACCGCTCTTGCCAGTTCGGAAGGACTCATTCACAAGGGAGACAACACCCATTTCGATGCCGCTTCGGCCACGGAACTGGGCAAACGCTTCGCAGCACAAATGATTCTCCTTCAGCAATAGATGCAGACGCAAGGTATTTTCGGAAAAAATCAACAAGTCATATGAAACGAATAAAAGTATTGACAGGGCTGTTTATGCTGGTGATTACGGTTGCCCGCGCCAAGGTAATTCTTCCGGCTGTCATCGATCACAACATGGTGCTGCAGCAAAAGACGAATGCCGCGCTTTGGGGGAAGGCACGCCCGGCGGCGAAGGTGAAGATCACCACCAGTTGGAATGGAAAATCGTACACAGCTCAGGCCGGAAGCGACAGCCTTTGGCAGGTTTCGGTAAGTACTCCGGCAGCAGGCGGTCCTTTCAATATCACCTTCGACGATGGTGAAAAACTGGTATTGAAGAACATACTCATCGGGGAGGTATGGGTTTGCTCAGGTCAGTCCAATATGTCGATGCCCGTTAAAGGCTTTCGCAACCAGCCTGTAGAAGGTTCAAACGATCTGTTGATGACCGCGAAGAATCCCGACATCCGGTTGTTCCAGGTTACACGTCAGGTGGCTGACCAGGTTCAATTTGATGCAAAGGTTCGCCGTTGGGAAGAAGCGGATGTAGCGAGCGTGAGCGAGATGAGCGCAGTTGCCTACCTGTTTGCCAGGATCATCCAGGAGAGGCTGGATGTGCCTGTGGGGATCCTTCACACTTCCTGGGGCGGAACCCGCATTGAAGCATGGATGAGCGCCGCTGGTCTGCAGTCCTTTCCTTCGGTTGAGATCCCGGCTGCCGGCGGTACTGCAAAACTGAATCAGAATAGCCCTGCAGTGCTCTATAATGCCATGATCAATCCCATCGCCGGGTTTAGTATCAAAGGAGTATTGTGGTACCAGGGAGAAGCCAACCGGAAAAACTACCAGGAGTATCCGCAGCTGATGCAGGCTATGGTAGCCGACTGGCGCAAGCGCTGGAATTGCGGAGAATGGCCGTTTTACTATGTGCAAATTGCGCCATTCAAATACGCTGGCGATAGGATATCTGCCTTTCTCAGGGAAGCACAGTTGCAGGCCTTGCAGCTGATCCCTAATTCGGCAATGGCGGTAACCGCTGATGCAGGGAAAGAAATGTCGATCCATCCGCCGGACAAGATGACGGTAGCCAAACGCCTGGCCTACTGTGCGCTGGCACGGGATTATGGGATGAATCAGCTTCCGTATCAAGGCCCGGTTTACAAGTCGATGAAAGTCAACAACGACATTGTTGATATCACTTTCGATCATGCGCAAAACGGGCTGTATGCAGGAGCGAAGGATCTTACGCTGTTCGAAATAGCAGGGGAGGATAAGGTCTTTCATCCTGCCAGTGCCAGAATAACGTCAACCGGTGTTCGCTTGCGGTCTGACCAGGTAAAAAATCCGGTAGCAGTCCGATATGCTTTTAAAGACTGGTTCGCAGGCGAACTTTTTAATACGGAAGGCTTACCGGCTTCTCCTTTCCGTACGGATAACTGGTGATTGGTATCTGGTTGCCGCGGAAGGTATGTAAAGCAGAAAATAATGGTTGAAAGATGTTATATAAAATAGTAAGATCGTTCGCGAAAGCAGCCTTGTTATTGGCTCTTTTGCTGCCGCTGCTCAGTGGCTCGGTCAAAAAAACGGGTAAAAGGCCGAATATAGTTTTCATCTTAATTGATGATATGGGCTACAGCGATATTGGCTGCTATGGATCCACCTATTACGAAACGCCTAATATCGATAAGCTGGCAAAGCAGGGCATTAAGTTTACCAATGCTTACGCCGCCAGCACTTTATGCTCGCCCACCCGTGCAAGCATCCTCACCGGGAAATACCCGGGGCGCCTGCACATTACCCATGCAATACCGATCGAAGGCTATAGCCGCCTGCCGAACACGCCTTTGATGGATGCCGATTATACCAAGAACCTTCCGCTGGAAGAAGTAACATTCGCAGAAGTACTGAAAAAAGACGGGTACAAAACAGCGGCAATAGGCAAATGGCATGTATGCTGGGATAAACAATATTTCCCCGAATTCCAGGGCTTCGAACAGAATATGGGCGGCGGAGGCATGGGGAGTACGATGGATTATTTCTATCCCTATGCCGGCAAATGGAAGATGAACCCCCAAAGCCCTGTTGTGGAATGGCAGGTATTTCCCGACGGGAAGAAAGGAGAATACCTTACAGACAGGCTGACGGATGAGACGCTCAGGTTCATTGAACAAAATAAAGAAGGCCCGTTTTTAGCTTACCTGCAGCATTATGGCGTTCATACGCCTATCCAGGCCAAAGACAGCCTGATAAAGAAATACCTCCGAAAACCCGTTGATTCCCTGAAGGGGCATACCCGTCCAAAGTATGCAGCGATGATAGAAAGCATAGACGAAAGCGTCGGCAGGATCATGAAAAAACTTGATGAGCTGGGACTCTCCGACAATACGATAGTGGTCTTCACATCAGACAATGGCGGACACGGGCGGATAACATCCAACTGGCCTTTCCGCGGCAACAAAGGCAATTTTTATGAAGGCGGCATCAGAATTCCTTTGATTATTAAATGGCCCGGCCATATCAAGTCCGGCCGGAGCACTGATGCGCAATTTATCAGCACTGATTTTTATCCCACCCTGCTTGGCCTTGCACACCTGTATGCCGGTGAAGAATATATTGACGGGATCAACCAGACGCCCTTGCTTACGCAAGATAAGAGCATAAGCCGCAACAGGTCGCTTTTCTGGCATTTTCCCAACTATACAGGCACCGGCCATCCCAATGCCTCCGGCCCCTGCAGTGTGATCAGGGATGGTAAATGGAAGCTCATAGAATACTTCGAGGACGGCTCTCTCGAATTATACGATCTCCAAAAAGACATGAAAGAAAAAAACAACCTGGCAAAGCTGTATCCGCAGGTAACGGCAAGTCTTCATAAAAAGCTCGCTGAATGGCGAAAGGAGGCGAAGGTGCAGATGCCGCGTTTAAATCCTGCTTATCAAGCCAATCGTTGAAAGAAACGAAGTATCCATAATCTGAAAAGTTCCGCCATCCCATCCTCCCGTGAGATTTTTTTTCCCGGGGCTTGTTTTATGTTCAGAAAATCACTATGTTTGAACATTCATACATGAGTTTAAGGATAGACCATAAGAGCAAAATGCCGCTCCACATACAAGTGGAAGAACTGCTGCGGAACCTGATCGGCCAGCCTGAATACCAGAACGGCTCCTTTCTGCCGAAGGAAGTGGAACTGGCCAACCGGCTGGGCGTTTCCAGGAACACCATCCGGCAGGCCACCAATAAGCTGGAGTACGAAGGACTGCTGACGAGGAAAAAGGGGGTAGGCACCAAAGTGGCGCAACGCCAGCTCTCCACCAGTCTGCAGGACTGGCAGAGTTTCACCAAAGAGATGTCCAAACGCGGCATCATCACATCCAACCTCCTGCTCACGCTGGAGAAAGTGAAGGCCGATGAAAAAAAGGCCGGCTTCTTCAACATTCCGCTCAACACGTCTATTTGCAAGCTCAGTAAACTCAAAGGTGTAGACGGCGAACCGATCGTTTACTTCGAAAGCTACTTTCATCCCCGTATCACCCTTACGGAAAGTGACGACCTGAACCGTCCGTTATATCAGCTCCTGTCTGAAAAGTTCGATATCACCGTGGTGCGTTCCAGTGAACATATCAATGCCCTGATGGCCGGTAGTGTGGCCAAAAAGCTGCAGGTGGACCCGAAGTGTCCCGTGCTTTTCAGGGAACGTTTCGTTTATGATCCGGGCGACAGACCGGTGGAATATAACATAGGCTACTACAGGTCGGACAAGTTCACGTATTCCATTGAAATAAGATCAGACCGCTGATCTCGTTATAGGCTCCTTTTTTTGCTCCGCGCAGGAAAAGGATATTTTTTTCTTAATTTCTAATATGTTCAAACATATGAACAATAACTATGTGATCGGCGCGGATATTGGCGGTTCTCATATAACGGCGGCCCTTGTGGACCTGGCCAGCGGTGCGGTGGTAGATGACTGCAAGTTCAAAGAACCGGTGAACGCAGCTGCGGGCGCCCGGGAGATACTCGACCGGTGGACGGCCTGCATCGGCCGCGTGCTCACCGCAGCCAACACGGAAGTGGCGGCCATCGGCATCGCCATGCCGGGGCCGTTCGATTACCCCGGCGGCATCTCGCAGATCAGGGACGTGGCCAAATACGAATCCCTCTACGGCATGAACATCCGCGCGGCGCTGCAAGCATCCCTGGCGTTTTCAAAAGGCATTTATTTCGAGAATGATGCTTCCTGTTTTGCCCTTGGTGAAGCATGGGCGGGTGAAGGCGCCGGCTGCAGCCGTATGGTGGCCATTACGCTTGGCACCGGCCTCGGAGGAACGTTCCTGCGTAATAACGAAATACTCCATGAAGGTAAAGGCGTACCGCCGGAAGGATATATCTATCACCTGCCTTATAAAACAGGCATCGCGGAAGATTACATTTCTTCCCGCTGGCTGCTCAACGAATATCACGAACGCACCGGCCGGCGCCTCGGGGAAGTGAAGCACATCGGTGAACTGGCTGAAAAGCAGGATACCGTGGCGCTGGCGCTGTTCGCGGAATTGGGCGAAGCTTTAGGCGAGGTACTGGCTCCCTGGCTTGCAGATTTTGATGCGGAACGAATGGTGATCGGCGGGAACATCCGCAAGGCGCATCCATACTTCCTGCCTGCGCTGCGGGCCTGCCTGCAGCAAAACAACATAAGCACCAGCATACACATTTCCAGCCGTGGTGAAAACTCGGCCCTTTCCGGAGCCGCATGGATATGCAGGTCCGTACTCGTTACCCATAAATAACAGCAACGCGCGACAGAATATGAACACCATGATGAATTGGAGAAAGACAACCCAGGCCCTGATGCCGGTTACAACGGCAGAAAGAGCGGTTCCCCCGGTGGGTCATTACGACATGTACCCTTTCGCCAGGCTGGAAGCAGGCAGCATCCAGTGTGGATATGCCAGCCTTGCAAAATGGATGACCGACCGGAATGTTATTTTGATAGACGGATATATCGGTAACGACTGGGAGTATATTGCCGGCTCCCTCGAGCGGGAGCTGACTGCGGCGGGTGTGGCCGTGAACCTCGTGTACACCGCCACGCTAATGAAACCCGTGGAAGAAATAGAAGCGCTGGTAGCGCCTTTCCTCGGTGAGAAGGGATCGGTATGGGGCAGAAGGGCGACGATCACCTTAAAAGATCTTTTTGACAACGAAAAGTTGCAGTGCGTACAGCCTGCGGCGGAGGGCATCACGCTTGTCATTGGTGCGGGTGCGGCGCTCACGGGATTGAATGCGCCGGTAGTGTATGTAGATCTTCCCAAGAACGAGCTGCAATACCGCATGCGCGCCCGTGCCGCCAATAACCTGGGCAAGGAGCATTGGGACGATAACCAGGAAACCTACAAACGTTTCTACTTCGTAGACTGGGTATTGCTCAACGCATACAAACAAGAAATACTGCCTTCTATTGAAGTGATCGCGGACGGCCAGTGGAGAGAACAGTTCACCTGGGCCAGCCATGCGGCCATCAGCAAAGGGCTGCAATACCTTTCCCAAAACGCTTTCCGGGTGAGGCCATGGTTTGAGGCCGGCGCCTGGGGAGGGGACTGGATGAAGGAAAAGATAGCTGGTCTCAATAAAGATGAGGTGAACTACGCTTGGTCCTTTGAAATGATCGTTCCCGAAAACGGGCTGGTATTCGAAAGCGATGGCCGGTTGCTGGAAATTGCATTCGACTGGCTGATGATGAAGCATTCCAAAGAAGTGCTCGGACAGGATGAGCAACGTTTCGGCATCGATTTCCCGATCAGGTTCGATTTCCTGGACACCTTCAACGGCGGCAACCTCTCCATACAGTGCCACCCCCGCGTAAAATACATCCAGGAGCAATTCGGGGAAACCATTACCCAGGATGAAACCTACTACATACTCGATTGCGGCAAGGATGCGAAGGTGTACCTCGGCTTCCAGGACGATATTGATCCCGCCGCTTTCCGCCGCGCACTGGAAGAAAGCGTGGAAGAGAACAAGGCCATTGATATAGAAAAATATGTGCAGGCGCATGCTGCCGGCAAACATGATTTTTTCCTGATCCCGAACGGTACGGTGCACAGCTCAGGGAAAGACAACCTGGTGCTGGAGATCAGCGCCACCCCTTACATCTTTACGTTCAAGATGTACGATTGGGTGCGGCTGGACCTTAACGGGAAACCAAGGCCCATCAATATCGATCACGCTTTCAATAATCTCGATTTCAGCCGCAAGGGCGCGCGGGTAAAAGAAGAGCTGATCTCCACGCAGCAGGTGATCGCCAGCGGCGGGAACTGGCAGCTGGTACATGCGCCTACTCATGCGGAACATTTCTATGACGTGCACCGGATCGAGTTTACCGGTACGATAACGGTGGAAACCGCGGGCAAATGCCATGTGCTGATGCTGGTGGAAGGAACATCTGTATTGGTGGAAACCGCCAACGGGTTCCGGCAGCGGTACAACTACGCGGAAACCTTCGCGGTACCCGCCGCAGCGGGGTCCTACAAGATCATCAATGAAAGCGGCACCACGGCTAAAGTGGTCAAAGCTTTTATAAAATAAAAACGGAACGGTCCGGGACAGAGGCTCCGGACCGTCATCACCACAAAACAATGACACGTATGAGAAAGGAAAATTGGATGCTCTGGTTGTTGCTGTTCGTTTCAGTATCTCCGCTCAGTGCACAGGAAAAGAAAGATCCGGTGGTATATGTAGATCCGCTGATCGGCACCGCGCATTGCCGCTGGTTCCATTTTGCGCCCGGCGCTTCGCCGTTCGGCATGGCCAAACCCGGCCCCTCTACAAACGGGCACTACGGCAATCCCAGTGGCTGGGAGGCTGTGGGTTACGATTACAGGCATACTTCCATTGAAGGGTTCCCCAATTTTCACGAGTTCCAGGTGGGCGGCGTGGTGCTGATGCCCTCCAGGGGCCCGCTGGTGACGGTGCCGGGTAAGCTGGAGGATAGCCTTTCCGGCTATCGCTCGGCATTTGACCGTGCAGACGAAACCGCTACCGCGGGATATTATTCCGTGCTGCTGAAACGCTACGGGATCAGGGCCGAACTGACGGCTACGCAGCGCGTGGCTTTTCAGCGTTTTACTTTTCCGGCCGGCAGCGATTCCCATATTCTTTTCGATATCGGCAATAAACAGGGCGAGAGCGGTGAAGTGAAGGATGCACACGTGTACATGTCGCCGGACGGCCGCATCGAAGGGTACGTGATCACCCTGCCCGCTTACGTGCAAAAGTACCAGCCGGGTGCCGAGGTGGCCATGTATTTCTCCGCCGTGGTCGATAAAAAACCTGCCGCTTTCGGCACTTTCCGCGGCGAAACGCAAACTGCCGGCGCCGCGGACATCCGCGGAAAAGGGGCGGGGATGTACCTCACCTTTGCTACCAAAGAGCAGGAAGCTGTTACGGTGCGCATCGGCCTTTCCTATACTTCTGTAGAGAACGCCCGCCTAAATATGCAGCACGAGGCTGCGGCTATGGATTTCGACAAGGCCAGGGAACAGTCCCGCCGCCAATGGAACGAATACCTCGGCCGCATTACCGTGAGCGGCGGCACGAAAGCCGACCGTACAAAATTTTATACCGGCCTGTACCATGCCGTGCTAGGCCGCGGCCTTGCCAGCGATGTGAACGGGGCTTATCCCAAAAACACCGGCGGCAACGGGCAAATTCCTTTGAACAAAGATGGTGTGCCATTGCATAACCATTACAATACAGATGCCGTATGGGGTGCATTCTGGAACCTTACGCCGCTCTGGGCACTGGCTTACCCGGAATACTATTCGGATTTCGTGAGCAGCCAGTTGCTGGTTTACAACGATGCAGGCTGGCTGGGTGACGGTATCGCTTCCAGCAAATACGTGTCCGGCGTGGGCACCAACTTCGTCAGCCTTGTGATAGCCGGTGCATACAACTACGGCATCCGCGATTTTGATGTGGCCAAAGGATATGCAGCGGCGCTTAAAAACGAGATAGGCTACGAGAACAGGCCGGAAGGTGCGGGGAAAGATGATGTGGCCCGTTTCCGCAAATATGGCTATGTGGACCATATCGACCCGAAACCGGGCGAGTGGGCCTTCTCCGGTTCCCATACGCTGGAATATTCATTCAGCGCCTATGCGGTGGCCCAGTGGGCAAAAGCGCTGGGCAAAACCGGCGATTACAATACCCTGATGAAACTCTCCAAAGGCTGGGAAAAGATATTTGACCCGGCTACAAAATATATGCGTCCCCGTTATGCCAATGGCCGCTTTGTGGACAACTTCAAGCCCACTGAGCCCTGGCGGGGCTTCCAGGAAGGGAATGCGGGGCAGTACACTTTTTATGTGCCGCACAATCCCGAGGGCCTGGTGGCCAAAATAGGCAAGGCAGAGTTCAACAAGAGGCTGGACAGCATTTTCACTGCCGCGCAGAAAACAACTTTCGGCGGCGGTACCACTATCGATGCCTTCTCCGGTCTTTCTGCACCTTACAATCACGGCAATCAGCCCTGCCTGCAAATGCCCTGGATGTTCAACTACTCGGGCAAACCGCATCTTACCCAGAAGTGGGTGAGGGCCATCTGCAACGAGTTTTACGGCACCGAAGGGGTGCATGGCTATGGCTACGGACAGGATGAGGACCAGGGGCAGCTCGGCGCCTGGTACGTGATGAGCGCCATGGGGCTGTTCGATGTGCAGGGCGGGGCTGCGGCCAAACCGGTAATGCAGATCGCCTCCTCCCTGTTCGACAAGGTGGAGATCAAACTGAATAAGAAATATTACAAAGGTAATACCATAGAGATCGTTACGCGTAACAACAGCACAGGCAATATCTATCTCCATCAGCCAACATTCAACGGCAAAAAGCTCAGGCAGAACGCCATTCCGTTTGAGCAACTGACACGCGGAGGAAAGCTGGAGTACAGCTTGTCCGACAAACCTGCTGCGTATTGATGCGGTGGGCGTTATAAAAACATATTCCACTTCTGATCAAAAAAATGAAGCCAATGCTAGCTTATTATCACGTTATTGTAGAAAGGCTCTCGCGCAGAAGCAGGCTCCCGCTGATGGTGCTGCTGCTCCTGCTGGCGGCGGGCCGCGGCGCGTATGCGCAGGAATCACGGACCATTACAGGCCGCGTTACGGACGATGCTACCAAACAACCTGTTCCGGGCGTATCCATTTCGCTCAAGGGCACCGGTACCGGCACGGCTACGGCCGCCGATGGTACGTTTTCCCTGAAGGTCCCGGCCGGCAGCAACCAGCTGCTGGTATTCTCTTCCATCGGTTATGCCAGCCAGGAAGTGCCGCTTACATCCGCGGCGCAGCTGAACATATCCCTTAAAGTAGCCAGCAGCACGTTATCGGACGTAGTGGTGGTGGGGTACGGCACGCAGAAGCGCACCAGCCTTACAGGTGCGGTGAGCGTAGTGACAGCAAAGGACCTGGAGGGCAAACCTGTTACCAGCGCGGTACAGGCCCTGCAGGGCGCTGCGCCTAACCTCATCATTCAGCAGAACGCTACCGAGCCGGGCGCGGCTATCAATATCAACGTGCGCGGCGTCAGCACCGTCAACAATACCAGCCCGCTGATATTGGTAGATGGTGTGCCGGGATCGCTTGATCTGCTTAATCCTAACGACATTGAAAGCATCAGTGTGCTTAAAGATGCGGCATCGTCCGCCATCTACGGCTCCCGCGCTGCCAACGGGGTAATACTGGTCACCACCAAAACAGGAAAGCTCAACAAAGTGCCGCGCGTTACCTACAACGGTATGGCGGGCGCGCAGCAGCCTACCTTCCTCATCAAACCGGTGAGCGGGGTGGAATACATGCAGCTTAAAAATGAGGCGCTGGTCAATTCCGGACAGACGGCGCAGTTCTCTCCCGGGCAGATCCGCCAACAGGGGGAAAAAGGTTCAGAAAAATGGTGGATGGACGAAGTGATGCGCCCCGCAGCTTTGCAGCATAATCATAACCTTGGTGTAACAGGCGCGGTGGGTAAGGTATCCTACCTGGTCTCCGGCGGGCTGCTCAACCAGAACAGTCTCTATCGCGGACCCGACTACGGTTACAAGCGTTACAACGCGCGCGCCAATCTCAGCACGCAGCTGGGCAAATTAAAGCTGGGCGGCAACTTCGCCTACGCCAAACAACACATCCGGGAGCATGCTTATTATTCCGACTGGCTGATCTCCACGGCCATCCGGATTCCGCGCATCTATCCTGTCAAAGACACGGCCGGCAACTATTTCCTGGCGCCTACAGCCTCCAATAACCCGCTGGCACAGCTGGAGCAGGGCGGCCGCAGGTTGTACAACAACGATAGCTACAACTACATGGCCAATGCGGAATACGCGCTTACCAGCCACCTGTCCGCCAAACTGGTGTACGGTGCGGATGTCCGCGTGAACAACATGGACGAGTTCCGCCGGTCCATCGACTATACGCCCTATTCGGGGTCAGACAACCAGAGCGCCAGAACGGTGAACCATGCCCGCAGCATACAGGACAACTTCCAGGCATTGCTCAATTACGACCGTACCTTCAACGAATTGCACGAGGTAAAGGCCTTGCTTGGGTATGCCACAGAAGGCTGGAAGAACGAATACCGGCAGACCCGCCGGCTCAATGTGGATAATACAACGGGAGATTCCATCGCCGGTACCGAAACCCTCACGGGCTTCAACGATACCTACGGTACCCGGATCGACCAATGGGCGCTCAACTCTGCATTCGGCCGGTTGAACTATGCCTTTAACAACCGCTATTATTTCGAATTCAATTTCCGCTACGATGCATCCAGCCGCTTCGCCAAAGGCAACCGCGGCGCATTCTTCCCATCGTTCTCCGCCGCCTGGCGTATTACAGATGAGCCGTTCATGGAAACGGTGAAGGAGAAGGTGGGCGACCTGAAGCTGCGCGGTTCCTGGGGCCAGCTGGGCAACCAGCAGATCATTTCCAATTATGGCTACATGAACGTGTACACGACCGTGAGCAATATGTATGGCTTCAATAACATAGCCCAGCCAGGCGCCTCGTTTGCGGTTGGCAACCCGGTGATCACCTGGGAATCCGCCAATTCCGCCAACATCGGTTTTGACCTGTCTATGCTGGATAACCGGCTTACCATCAGTTACGATTACTTCCACAAGATCACGGATAATATTTTGCTGCAATTGCCCGCACCCGGCTTGTACGGCGCTACGCCTGCCTTTCAGAATGCCGGGAAGGTGAAGAACCAGGGCTTTGAACTGGCGGTGAACTACAGGGCAAAGACCGGTGCGTTCAATCACACCGTAGGCGCCAACCTGGCGGACAACCTGAATGAGATCGTTGATTTCAAAGGCCGTACCTCCATCCAGGAAGGGGACGTTACCTACATCAACCGCGAAGGGTTCCCGATCAGTTCCTATTACGGTTACCAGGCCGATGGCTTTTACCAGAACCTGGAGGATATCAAGAACAGCCCCAAACCTGCTTTCGCAAACGAGGTAAAACCGGGGGACATCAAGTATGTAGACCGCAATGGGGATGGCGTCATCAATAACGATGACAGGTTCATCATGGGCAATCCTTTTCCCCGTTTCACCTTCGGGCTGAACTACGGCGTAACCTGGAAAGGCTTTGATGCCAGCATTTTCATACAGGGCGTCGGCAAAAGGAACGTGTTCCTGCGCGGCGAAGGCGTAGAGGCATTCCACAACAACTGGGATAACGTGTATGCGCAGCATATCGACCGGTGGACGCCTAACAACCCGAACGCAAGCTATCCCCGCCTTACCATCGGTACGGAATCCGTTAACAATAGGGCGAACTCCACCTTCTGGCTGGAGAACGCTGCTTATGCGAGGCTGAAGAATGCACAGCTCGGTTATACGCTGCCCGCCAGTCTTACCAACCGCGCGAAGATACAGAAGGTAAGGGTGTACCTCACCGGGCAGAACCTGTGGACCGTTACCGGCATGAAGAACGGTATGGACCCCGAACTGACGGAGTTTAACAGTACCCTCAACCTGAACCAGCTGAGCAGCGCCACGAGCGGCCGTATCTACCCGGTTCAGAAAGTATGGGCGGTAGGGCTGGATATCAACTTTTAACCACGTTTAAATGATCGCATTATGAGGATAAGAAAGTATTGTTCAATTGTGTTGGGGGCGTTGCTGCTGGGAGCGGCAGGCTGCAAGAAGCTTGACCTTGGCCCGTCCTACCAGGATACCGACCTCACCTTCTGGCAAAAGCCGGAAGCCGCGGAGCAGGTGCTCAATAACTGCTATGCCGGCATGTATTCCGCAGATTATTATTTCTTCAATGAAAGTCTCAGTGATAATTCATTCAGCTCCAGCGCTGTGAACGGCGGCGCCGCGCAGAGCATTGCCGCGGGCGCGTACGATGGCCGTACCAACCGCGTAGCAGGGGAGTGGGCTTTTCACTACGGAGGCATCCGCAACGTCAATAATCTCATCGCCAATATAGATAAAGTGCCTGGTCTTGATGCCGGCCTGAAGGCCCGCTACCTCGCTGAAGCAAGGTTCATCCGCGCCTTCCATTATTTTCATCTCGTTACCTGGTATGGCAATGTGCCGTTGATCGAAAACGAGATATCTTACGAAGAGAGCTTCCAGATCTCCCGTACGGCCAAAGCCGAAGTGGTGAACTATATCCTCACGGAGCTGGATGAAGTGGCCGCTATATTGCCGCAGAAATCGGCGTATCCCGATGCGGAAAAGGGCCGCATCGCCAAAGCCGCCGCCGCGGCCCTGAAGGCCAAAGTGCTGCTCTACGACAACAAGTGGAGCGAAGCCGCTACCGTGCTGGAGCAGATCATGGACGGCACATACGGCGTTTACACCCTGTTCCCTTCCTTCCCCGGCATCTTTCAGCCGGAAAACGAGAACAACAGCGAGGTGATCCTCAACCTGGAATTCGTACCGGTGAGCAGAACGCATGCCATGCAGCGTTTCTTCATACCCTTCACCGAAGGCACGCTTATCAGCGGCATGGCGCCTTCCCAGTCCCTGGTAGATGATTTTATCATGACCAATGGCAAGGGCATCAATGAAACCGGCTCCGGCTACGATGAGAACACTCCTTTCCGTAACCGGGACCCGAGGCTCGAAGCCACCATCATTCACGATGGTTCTTCCTTCATCACCAAGCGCGGGGACACCATCACCATACAAACCGCGCCCGGCAGCGGCGATAACGCGGCGGACAAAGCGGACGCCTCCAAAACAGGCTACTATTTCCGCAAGTACTACGACCGCACGGCGGACGGCAACAACAATTCCGGTCTCAACCTTATCCTCATCCGTTATGCGGATGTGCTGCTGATGTACGCCGAAGCAAAAGCGATGATGAACCAGCTGGATGCGGATACCTGGGATAAGACCATCAGGGTCATCCGTCAGCGTGCAGGCTTCACCGATCCGGCGGCCCTCAATTTCTCGAACTACGCCGGCTTAAGCAATCCTGCCAAAACCGACCTCGTGCGCCGTGAGCGCAGAACGGAAATGGCGCTGGAAAGCCAGCGGATATTCGATATCCGCCGCTGGAAGATCGCGGAGACCGTGATGAACGGAACGCTCTACGGCATGAAGGTGGGCAACAGCCATCTTGTAGCAGACAGGCGTGTGTTCGACGCAAGCAAACATTATCTGTGGCCGGTGCCGCAGGCGGATATAGAAATGAACCGAAACCTGCTGCCGAACAATACCGGCTGGTGACCAGTACAACCATTACCAACATCAATAAAAAGATATTATCATGACACATACTTTCAAATTCAGGGTATATAACGTGCTGGCCGCGCTGCTGGCGATAGGGGCCTTTGCCTCCTGCGAAAAGGAGAAAGCCATCAACAGCAACATTTCCACCGTTAAAGAATTGTATTACCCAGAAGTGGGCAAATATTACAAGCTGCAGCCCGCCACCAGCGCCGTGGTGAACTTTGAATGGAGCCCGGCCAGAGCGGAAGACGGCAGCCTAGTAATGTATGAAGTAGCATTTGATACGCTGGACGGCGATTTTACGCGCCCCATCTATACCGTTGCCTCCGGCGGTAACGGGGTGCAGAATTCCCTTGCGCTTTCCCACAAAGTGCTGAACGCCATTGCCAGCAAGGCGGGCATTCAGCCCTCCACCTCCGGTTCCCTGAAATGGACGGTGATTGCCATGAAGGGACTCAACGAAAGACGCGCGGATTCCTCCAGGACGATCGTGATCGAAAGGCCATCCGGCTTTACGGAAATACCTGACAATGTATTCATCACCGGTGCGGCCACTGAAGGCGGAACGGACCTTGCCAATGCCCTGGCCATGAAACCGGGTACCGATGGCGTGTTCGAGATATTTACCCGCCTGAAAGACGGCGCTTTCACTTTCACGGACCGCAACAGCGGCACGCCCGTAACCTACTCCATGCAGGGCAGCAGGTTGCAGGAAGGCGGCGAGAACCAGCAGACCGGGGATAAGATATACCGCATCCGGCTGGACTTTGCAAATGCCGCCGCGGAAATGATAGAGATCACCGATGCTGGCGTGTTCGCATCCGCATACAACAGCGTGATCGGCAACCTCGCCTACGCCGGTAACGGAACCTGGGCGGCGCAGAACGTACCCATCGTTTACTTCGATTTCGGCAGCTGGAAAGACGATCGTTTTAAATTCCAGTTCACCACCATGGATGCGGGCGGTACCCCCGGCACCCTCTACTATGGCAGCGAGAACCAGTCCAATTCCACACCTCCGGATGCCAATACACCGGCCGCTTATTACAACGTGGTGCCGGTAGATAATTCACAGTGGGATTTCACTTACAAATACCCGGCAGGAGCTGATGGAAAAACAGGGGACTTTACCCTGCAGCTGAATGCGTCGGAAGATTATTCCTATCAACTGACCGTGCATTAATTGGTGAATTACTAAAGTCATTTATATGAGACCTATCATTTTAATCATAGCCGCAGCGGCGTTTACCTTTACCGGGTGTTACAAGGAGCGGGAAGATGTGCCCGTGAAGGTGGAAGGCGATACCACATCGGTAACATTGAGCTACAAACTCAAAGCCCGCCAGGCGCTCGACGATATTTACAGGAACTACGGCATCAGCGGCAGCAACTATGTAAGGGAAAATTTCCCCGCCCAGCCCGGAGACCCGAGGTATGCATACCTGTGGCCGTATTCCGCCATGTTTACGGCAGCCACGCTGCTCAAACAGTTGGGTTTTACCGACGAAGTGTACCAGGGTTACTATACCAGTACCCTCGCGGGCATGGAGGGATACCTGGACGCATCCCGCCAGCCTGCCGGCTACCAGTCCATTCCCGTAAGCGAAGGCCTGGCGGACCGTTTCTACGATGATAACGCTATTACGGGTATAGACATGCTGGAAGCCTACCGGCTCACGCGGGAGGCGCAATTGCTCACCAACGCGAAAATTTGCTACGCGTTCTGTGCCTCCGCCGAAAGTCCCGAAGCAGGTGGTGGCCTTTACTGGAACGAAGGTGTGCTGAACAATCCTGACGATCCGAATTATATCAAGGCCACCAATGTGACCGCGCTTTCCGCTACGCTGGCCCTGCAACTGTACCAGCAGGAACAGAACGGGGACTATCTAGTCTCCGCCAAACGCTGGTACGACTGGGTCAAACAATATATGCTGGACCCTTCGGACAAGATCTTCTGGAACTCCATATGGATCAAGGATGGCAGCATCAACTATGCTAAATGGACCTACAATTCCGGCGCCATGATCCAGAATGCTGCCCTGCTGTACAAGATCACCGGCGAAGAGGCTTATCTGGCGGATGCGAAAGCATGGGCGGAGGCTTCCTATAATTTCTTTACACGCCAGGTGACCAATATCGGGCGGTTCTTCGTGCCGCACGACCCCTGGTTTACCGCCGTGCTGTTGCGCGGATACCTGGAGCTGTATGAGCTGGACGAAAACGCCACCTATATCAACACCCTTGTGGCGAATGTAGATTATGCGTGGGAACACAGCAGGCTGCCCGGTACTTTCCAGTTCTATGAGGACTGGTCGGGCTCCGACCTGGGGAGATACTATTCCTTGCTCACGCACATAGGCATGGTAGAGATCTATGCCAGGATATCGATCTGGAAAAACGAAGAGTAAACCGTTTCATCCGTTCGCAGTGTTCATAACGCGAACGGATGAACGTTAATAGGGGATTATGAAAAGAATATTATTCAGTTCGGTGCTGACCATGATGGTGTTGCCGGTCATTGCGCAGCAGCGCGAGTACCAGCGCAGGGCGGAAGAAATGTTCCACCGGGTATGGACGCTGTACCGGGTACCGGAGCACGGGCTTTTTTCAGAGTATTACCCGCAGCAGCATAAGGATTCCCTCACCTATATGCAGGACGGGAATGTACAATCGAAGGAAGTGAGTTACCTCTGGCCACTCAGCGGCGTGGTAACTTCCGCCGGCATCATGATGCGGCTGCCCGGCAAAAAGACGGCCTACCGGCCTTATGTGGATACCGCGATGGCGGCGATGTACCAATACCGCGATACCACGCGTCAGCCAGCGGGCTACCAGGCTTATCCGGCAAAGTTCGAAAAGGTAGACCGTTATTATGACGACAACGGCCTCGTGGCTATCGATTATATGGAAGCCTATGAGAATACCCGCAACCCGCTGTATCTTTCCAGGGCGAAGGAAGTATTCACTTTCATCATGAGCGGATGGACGGATGTGCTCGGTGGCGGCGTTACCTGGCTGGAGGGCCACGAAGATCAAAAGCCGGCCTGCAGCAATGGTATGGCCGCACTGGCCGCGCTCAAAATATACCAGGCTACCAAAGAGCCGTATTACCTGCGCCAGGGCATTAAGTTCTATGACTGGATGAACAGGCATTTGCGTGACTCCGCCGGTTTGTACCGGAACGATATTAAAACCGCTACGGGTGCGGTCAATGCGACCTATTACACCTATAATTCGGGATCTATGCTGGAAGCGGCCATGATGCTTTATGCTTTCACCGGGGAGCAAAAATATTACCGGGATGCGAAGCAGACCGCTGAATCCGCCTATCACTATTTCGGTCAGCCGCAGGAAGGCATGCGCAGCGAATTTTGCGACCTGCCCTGGTTTGTTACGGTGCTGTTCCGTGGATACGCTGCGCTGTATGCGGTGGACAAA
Source organism: Chitinophaga sp. XS-30 (assembly GCF_008086345.1). NCBI lineage: Bacteria > Pseudomonadati > Bacteroidota > Chitinophagia > Chitinophagales > Chitinophagaceae > Chitinophaga > Chitinophaga sp. XS-30. The sequence continues at coordinate 3,435,146 of NZ_CP043006.1, forward strand.
GATCCCGTGTACCTGAAAGCAATTATTGCGCGGGTAGACCATGCCTGGAACAACCGTGACCGCTACGGTCTGCTCAACCATAACTGGAGCGATCAGCGGGATGAGACCGGAAAGCCCAAGTGGCTGCTGGACGAAGCCTGCATTGCAGAACTGTATGCCCGCATGGCCCTGCTGAATTTATAATGCATACAACATCCAACAACTTATGACGCAAGCTAACAGCAATTCATCAATTCCACCGGCCACAACAGGTTTGTTACGGCTGGCCCCTATATTGTTCGGCTTCTTCATCATGGGCTTTGTAGACGTGGTGGGCATTGCCACCAGCTACGTAAAACAGGATTTCGGTCTTTCCGATACCTTGTCTAACCTTTTGCCCATGGCGGTTTTCCTGTGGTTCCTGATCTTTTCGGTGCCTACCGGCATGCTCATGAACAGGATCGGCAGAAAACGTACCGTGCAGCTGAGTTTGCTCATCACCGGCATCGGCCTGCTGGTGCCGATGATATCCTACACCTTGCCGGTGGTGCTGTCCGCCTTTGCGCTGCTGGGCATCGGCAATACGCTGTTGCAGGTGGCCCTCAATCCGCTGCTGACCAATGTGGTGAGTAAAGACAGGCTGACCAGCAGCCTCACAACCGGACAGTTCATCAAAGCGATATCTTCCTTTCTGGGCCCCATTATTGCAGCCTATGCGGTCACGCGTTTCGGGAACTGGCAGTTGCTGTTTATCGTATTTGCGGGCATCACGCTGTTGTCTTTTCTCTGGCTAAGCGCCACGCCGCTGCAGGAAGACGGCCGCAAGGAGAATATTTCTACCATCAGGGAATGCTTCGCCCTGCTGGGCGACAGCCGCATATTCCTGTATTTCCTGGGCATATTGACGCTGGTAGGTATTGACGTAGGGCTGAATGTGTCCGCTCCCAAAATACTGATGGAGCGCACCGGTATGGCACTTGAGCAGGCGGGTTATGTAGCCAGCGTATATTTTGTTTTCAAAACCGCTGGCACGTTCCTCGGCGCTATTCTGCTGGCCAAATGGTCCGCACACCGTTTTTACCTCGCGTCAGCCGTTGCCGCGGTAGCTGCCATGGTGTTGCTGCTGTTCGCTGACAACGCCGGTCTGATCTACGCCGGCATTGCACTGGCCGGGTTTGCCTGCGCCAATATTTTTTCCATCCTGTTTTCCTTTGCGTTGCTGCGGATGCCGGAAAGGTCCAATGAAGTGTCTGGCCTTCTGATCATGGGCGTTTCCGGTGGCGCTATTTTCCCGTTGCTGATGGGCATGGCTTCTGATGCGGCGGGTGCGCAATGGGGAGCTGTGGCGGTGTTGCTGGTTTGCTGCGCGTATCACTGGGTGCTGGCCGTCCGGGAGATGCGGTAGAGGGGCTGGTAGCCCCCTGGATCATGCATCCGGTATCTCGGGTTCAACCAGCTTAGCCAGCTTTTCCAGCGATTCCTGCCAGCCCAGATAGCACATTTCCGCGGGTATGGCAGCGGGAATGCCTTCCTGGGTGATTTTTATGTCTGTACCCACTATCGTTTTCTGAAGCCAGACCGTGGTGATCATCTCTCCCGGCAGATTGGGGTCGTCAAATTTATCCGTGTATTTCAGGAACTCGTTAGGTTTGAGCTCCAGGTAGGTTCCACCGAACGAATGGCTGTTGCCGGTAGAAAAGTTATGGAACGACATCCTGAAGGAACCGCCTGTTTTCGCATCCATTTCATGGACAGTGCAAAGAAATCCGTGAGGAGGTAACCAGGAAGCGACTGCCAGCGTTTCCGTAAATGCTCTGTAAACTTTTTCGGGAGAGGCTTTAAGCACTCTGTGCAACGAAACATTGTTGTTTGACATGACGTTCATTTTTGTTCCTACTCGTCTGGCTTTTCGGTTCCGCCCGTTTTTGGAATGGTTGCTGCTCCACTAAATTCTGATACAGCAAAGATGGCGGGAAAATTAAACACCCGAAGGGGCCATATACGACAACTTGAAGGGCTTTTTGCGACCTGGGTCAGCTTCCCCTGCTTTCTTCGTAGGTAGGGCCGTACATACCGGGCACCTTGTTTCCGGTAGCACGCAGATAAACGATCATTTCACCGCGATGGTGATAAATATGATTAAAAAGAAACCCGCGCGCTACAATTCCCCGCGGCATGGGGCCAAGAACGGTCCGTTCCCCTACTTTCATGGTCCAGTTGTCCTGCAATTGCTCATCCGTAAGCGATTTTAACGCAGCCCGGGCTTTCTCCACATTACTTTCAAAAAGCGCGAGGGTAGCTTTGATATCATTCGTATCACCGCGTTCAAGATGATCCGCAGCCATGTCGTAAACGTCCTGTGTCAATGCGCCCACGTACCAGTAGTAAATGGTGGCAATGTGCTGTGCAAGCTCCCCCATAGTCCAGGACGTTGGAGAAGGTTTATAGGCGAGGTCTTTTTCAGGGACCGCCTGCAATAATTTACGGGTGCTGTTTACTTCATGTTCGAATTCCTGTATCAGATATTGCAGCATCATATCTAAATAGTTTAAATAGTAAATAATGGGTGAAATGGCGATGAGTAAAATCCCGGTAAAAACTACCTGCTCCCCGGCACTGCCTGCGGTGCGGTTGTAGGCCCTTCCACAACAAGCACCCCGTCTTCCTGTATCTCCATCCGGTCAATAAAAACAACACGTTTTTCGCCTGTTTCCGATGTGCGGGCATGATATACGCAAAACATCTCTTTACCATCCGGGGAGTAAGTAATGCTGTTATGCCCCGTTCCGGTCACTATACCGCCGTTCTCCACGTTTTTTTGCAATACGGGATTATTGGCAGCTTTGGTGAACGGCCCGAGCGGGCTTTTGGACGTGGCATATCCTACCGCGTAATTCCTGCCGCCGAAATAGTTGGCGGAGTACATCATATAGTAAGTATCTCCTTTTTTAAAGGCCACGGAACCTTCCGTCCACCGGCGGTTGATCTCTTTTGAGGTAACGGAGCGGCTTTCCCATTCCGATTGCTTGTCATCCATTTTTACAGGAGGGCGCAGCAACAATACCGGCTCGCCTGTTACACCACTGAAATCAGGTTTCAGCTCAACGCCATATACCCAGCTTTCCTCTATCACATCAAACCACCCCTTTTCCCTGGCCCAATCGGCCACTTCGCTCTCTACCGGGTGCTTATAGCAGCAACGGGAGTAATAGAGATAAATTTTGCCATTTTTATCAAACAGGATATTGGCATCGATGACGGGGTAGCCGGGATCGAAAACAGGTTTGTTGTTGAGGTCAGTGAATGGCCCGGTAGGGCGGTCAGACACGGCTACGCCTATACGGAAATTCTCAAGTTCTTTACCGGGATTCTCTTTCCATTGTGCGCTGTAGAAGATGTAAAACCGGCCTTTGTATTCGTACACTTCAGGCGCCCAGTAAGCTCCGTTCCATGCGGCCGTGGAATCGCTCCAGCCATTGCTGTTGGATGCGTGATACACCTGCCCTTCGTCTTTCCAATGCACCAGATCCGCAGAAGAATAAGCGGCAAACCCGTTTTTGGCACTGCCGCCGGTGCCGTACATATAATATTTGTCACCTTTTACATGCAGTACATACGGGTCCCCGAATGCTATGGGCAGCGGGTTCTGATAGGTCGGTCCGGTTGCCGGTTGGGCGGACTGTGCAAGCAGCGCCGTGGTATTCAGGGTTAATGTCAATAGAAGGCTTGCAATTGAAATCTGTGTCAGTTGTTTCATGATGTGGCATTTATCTGTTGGAGATCACGCTATATACTCAAATATAACCGTAAGAAATTACAAATTAAAATTCAGGGACAGGGTGGAAAGATCAGCATTGGCGGAAAACGGACAGCCGCTGTCAATCAGTTACCTGATCACCAGAACCGTTCCCCTGAACAGGAAAGTGGTCCCATCCTCGCAGACGGTCTCGATGGCATAGACGTAACTGCCGTATGGCACTGCCTGGCCTTTCCGGGTGCCATCCCAGCCGGCGGCGGCATTGTTGATCTGAAAATTTGTTTTTTCAAATACCAGGCTGCCCCATCTGTCGTAGATGCGCATCCATGCCACTTCTTTTACACCGCGTCCTTTGGGATAGAACCGGTCATTTACACCATCATTGTCCGGGGTAAAGGCATTGGGGAGAAATACAGCGCCCATATCGCAGACCAGGTTCACCAGCACTTCATCCGCGGCCTTGCAGCCGTAAATGTTCTCTACTGCCACGGTATAGTTGGTGGATATATTGGGCCGGGCCACAGGTGTCGGGCAGTCGGCACAGTCAAGATAGTCCGGCGGCGTCCAGGTCCATTTTACGATATCCAGACTGCCTTGCGTACCCAGCGTTACGGGTACACCTGCCATCGCTGTACGGTCCGGCCCTGCATTGATGACAGGTGAGGGGTGCACGCTGACAACCAGCGATGTGTCATGGGTGAAACAGCCGTCGGCATCGTAACCGGTTACTTGGTAGGTATAACTTCCCGTTGCTTTGATGGTGGCATGCGGATAGGGGCTGGCGGCATCATCCAGGCCTTCTCCCGTCCATACGTAATGATCAGCGCCCGACACCTGCAAGGGCAGCACATGCCCGAGGCACAGTACCGTATCCGGCGTGGCTTTTATCGTGAATGGTTGCGCTACGCGGATACTTATATCATCTGTATTGCTGCATCCGTTGGCATCCGTCACGGTTACCTCGTAAGTGGTGTTCTCCCGGGGAGCTGCTACAGGATCGGGGGCGAGGGGATTGCTCAGGTCCGTGGCCGGCGACCATTGATAAGCAACACCGCCGCCGGCGCTCAGCGTGGTGCTGTTGCCGAGACATATGACTCCTGACGCGGCAGTTGCATTCACCACAGGCGCCGGTACGATAGCGATGTTATGATGTGTGGTATCGCTGCAGCCGTCTTTGCTGGTAACGATGAGCGCCACTGCTGAAGGCCCCGGCTTGTCATATACCTGATCAGCAGGTTGCTGTACGGCGCCTGTATTGTTATTGCCGAAATCCCATTTCCAGGTAACATCGTTCATATTGCTCACGGTTCCGCTGAAGCTTACGGGCGCATCCTGGCAGGTCTGCAAAGGCCCGGTAATGGCCGATACGGGTTTGGGATAGGCATATATCGTTTTGCTTACGGTTTGCGTACAGCCGTAAGCGGTAGTAGTGGTAAGCGTGAAATTATACCCCTGCGTTTTATCAAGGTAAAAACCGGGCGTGGCAGTGGCCTCATTTTCCACGGGCAGCCCTGGCTCAAACGTCCATTGATATTGCGCTTCTTCTTTCAGTTCATCAATGGAATAACTGTTGAAAGCGGGCGTAAAAGTGATCCAGCCTTCATCACAAATGAACGCCGGCGCGGATGTCAGTGCTACATCCAGTTTGTCGATAACGATCGGCCCGTCCAGGAAAGCAGTGCCTTTACAGCCCGCCTGGTCTGACAGGATGAGGCGGGGCTTGTAAATGCCGGGGTCTTTAAAGGTATGTTTGATGGTGGCATCCGTTGTTTCGGTAACAATACCATCTGTAAAATCCCAGGCGAAATTGACCGCATTAGATGCATCTACCTGGAATTCGATCTCTTTTGTGAGGCAGCCGCCGTTGGCGGAGGTTGTAATGGTGGCGTAAGGTCCCTTTACTTCCACTTCCTGCTCATATTCATCCTCCGTATCGGCATCGCCCACCACTTTCAGCTTCACTTTATACTTCCCCGCATAGGTATAGGTATGAGAGGGATTGCTGATGGTGGAAAAGCTGCCATCGCCGAAATCCCAATATGAGCTGGCATGGTTAACGGAGGTATTGGTGAAACGTGCTGTCACCGGCGGGCAGCCGCTGTTATTCACAAATGAAGTGCTGACCGTGAAGCCTGCGCTGACGCTGGATACCTTGACCTGTTTTTTGGCGCTGTCTATGCAGCCGTTATCGTCCTTCGCCAGCAGTTTTACGGTATAGACGCCTTTATCGGGATAGGTCTTGTACGGACTGTTGTCCGTGGAAGAGGTATTGTCGCCAAAGTCCCACTGGTAGGTGGCATTGCCGCCCGTTTCCGTGGTATAGTTGTAGAACCATATGTTGCCGCCGGGCGGTATCAGTGTTGCACTTGGCACAAAATCCGCGTTGGGGCCGTTCACCTGCAGATAGGAACCGTCAGCGGAGCTGGTACAGCCGTCTTCGTCCGTGACCGTCAGCCTTGGATAGAAATAGCCGGACCTGTTGTAGGTGTGTTTGAAAGGAGGCGCGGTAAATACTTTTGCGGGAGTGCCATCGCCAAAATCCCATGACCAGGATTTTATGGGTTTTCCTCCGGAAACGTCCGTTTGGTCAGTAAAAGTAAGCTCGGTGCCCCGGCATTCCAGCACAGGCGGGGAGAGGAATTTGGCCAGCGGCCCGTGTACGTTCACTTCTACTTTATTGCTGCTGTCCGTACACCCCTGCAGGTTATAGGCTACATACCGGATGGTGTTTTTGCCGGGTTTGAGGTTGATAAAAGTAGCATTCTCGGAGTTGTAATCAGCCCAATTGGGATATGTGCCGTCTGAAGAAGACCAGGAGTTATACCAGTAGTTGGTATAGATAGATCTGTCCAAAGACACTACGCTGGCTTTGAGCGTTTCGTTACCGCACAGGGTTGTTTTGTCCGTAGTAATGGTAACAGGGGATGGCGCGTACACATTGATGTTCATGGAATCCGTGCTGGTGCAGGTCCCGTCTGTAACGGTCAACTTTACTAAGTACACGCCTGTTTTATCATATTTGTGGCTGACAGGGCTTGTTTTTGCGGTGTAAGTATTTTCTTTTCCATCTCCCCAGTTCCATTTCCAGCTGGTAACCGAACCCAGCGACAGTTCATCAAAGCTGATCTCTGTACGATTATCGCAATCAATATTCTTCCTGGCAAAGCGCGGGAAAGGGTTCACGGCAGTGATATAGGCCGTTTTGGTGACCGTTTCGCTGCAGCTATGATTGGAAACGGTCAGCCTGACCGTGTAGGTACCGGGTTCCCTGTAGCTATGCTTTGTTTGCTGCGATGAACCGGTATGGTAATCCCCGAAATCCCAGGCCCAGCTTGTACCCACATCTGTAGTGCCATTGAAATGCACCCAGTTGTTGCCGCAGACTTGGGGCGCCTGCGGAGATGAAAAATCAGGCTTGGGCTTTTTATATACCCGGATAGTGTTGTAGGAATACAGGTTCACTGTTCCTTTACAGCCATTGGCAGTTGTATAGGTCAGCTTTACAGGGTATGCGCCTTCCTTGTTATACGTGTGTGAGGGAGCCGCTTCTGTTGACTTGGGGCTGCCATCACCAAAATCCCATTCATAGCTGGCAATGGCATCTCCGGTATTTACGTAGCTGCTGAAAGTAGGGGTCAGCCCTTCGCAGCCCTCGGAAACACTGGCATAGGCATAGACCTCCGGTTTTTGCACATACACATAACGCTCTGCCGTGCTGGAGCAGCCGGATGCATTGCTGGCAGTGAGTTTTATATTGAAATATCCCAGGCTGTTATAGGTGACAGAAGGATTTTGCTGCGTGGAGGATTGCCCGTTGCCAAAGCTCCAGTTCCAGCTGGTGGCGTCCTGCGATTGGTCCGTCAGCTTCACCGTGGCCGGTACATCGCAGATCGCCTGCTGATCGGTCACAAAATTCGCCTTCGGTGCAGGTTTTACCACGAGGTCTTTGGTCACGCTCTCCTTGCAGCTGCCGTAATCAGCCGTCATGGTCACTTTTACGGTGCCGGTACCGGCAGGGTAGTAGTAGGCAGTTGCGCCATAGCTGTTGACATACCCCTTGTCAACGCTCCAGGTAACGTTGTTGGATTGCGGGTTGTTGGCTGCCGTAAACAACGTGGCGGAACTGTTCTCGCAGATGCTGGCCGGCAACTGAAAATCCGTTTTGAAATTGGCTACATTGATATCTTCGGATGTTTTGGTGGCGGTACAACCTTTATCGCTGGTAACCGTAAGCTTTACCTTGTAAACGCCTTTGGCCGTGTACGTATGGGCGCCCGGGTTAGCGCCGGAAGCGGTGCCGCCATCGCCAAATTCCCATTTATAGGTCAGCGTACCCGGACCGGTAGTGGTATTGGTCACCGTCAGTGCAGCCGGCGCAGCGCACAGGAACCGGTCAGATACGGTGAAATTAGCCGTCAGCGAAGCCGCCGCATCTACGATATTACTGAGCTGTTTTGAAGCCGTACAGCCGTTGCTGTTCGTAATGGTGAGGGTAACTGCGGGGGACAATACATCGTTGTAAGTATGTATCGGGCTGCTGCCGGAACCGGTGGTGCCATCCCCGAAGTCCCAACTGTAAGCGGTAATGCTGCCATTCACAGGGTTCGATTTGTCCGTGAATGTCACCGCAAAGGGGATGCAACCTTTGGCAGGACTGGCCGTAAAATCAGGCTTGGGCTTCTCCCATACGGTAACTGTCTTTTCCGCGGTACTGGTATTGCCCGCAGCGTCCTTCACAGTTAATGTTACCTTGTAGGTGCCGGCGGTGGTATAAGAGGCGCTGGGGCTTTGCTGCGTAGAGGTAGAGCCATTGCCCAGGTTCCACTGCCAGGAAACAGGGTTGCCGGTAGAATTATCATTGAATTTGGTGATCAGGCTTTCGCAATCGCCGGTTTTACTGGGCGTAAAATCCGCTTTCAACTGCGCATGGGCAGCCACGCTCAGCAAAAGCATCATAAAAATTGTAACATAGGTAAAAGCACCGCTTGGGGTTACCCGGGTATTTAGGGACATGACATACAGGTTCGCGGCGGCAAAATACACAAAAAATCCGAATGCCGGTGCTGGATCATTTCACCGCCGCGGCCTCCGGTTACACCGTCAATATATTGCATGCCTTTTTTACTATATTCGATGGAACATCACCTAAAAATAGCAAAATGACACCGAAAGAAGTGCTCGAAAAATGGATCGATGCGTTCAACCGTGCGGATGTGGATGCCATTGCGGAACTGTATGCAGACGATGCTACGAACCACCAGGTGGCCAACCTGCCGGTCACCGGTAGGGAAGCCATTAAAAAGATGTTCGCCGGGGAGTTTGCCGCGGCGGAAATGATCTGCATTCCGGAGAATATCTTTCAGGATGGGGAATGGGCCATACTGGAATGGAAAGACCCCAACGGCCTTCGCGGCTGCGGGTTCTTCCATGTGCAGCACGACAAGATCGTTTTTCAGCGCGGGTATTGGGACAAGCTATCTTTTCTGAAACTGCACAATCTGCCCATCAGTTAGCCATACCATCTGCGCCAGCACCTCATTTTTTCTGCAACCGCAGCACCACGCTCGTTCTGCTGCCGGAGACTTCCGGATTGAAGCCCACTGTCATCAGAAATTCTCCCGAGTACGGCCTGTCTGCATCTGTGGGAGAGGTCGTTCCGGGATACAGGCTGATCTCTTCCAGCTGATACATGGCCGCAGGGTCCAGCCCTTTTAACCGGATGGGGCGGCTGCTGCCTGCGCCATACCGGTTGCTGGTGAGATAATTGAATATAACGCCTTCAGAACGGTCTTTGCTGATATACGCAATGGAGGCTATCTCGTCTTTCCGGGGATCGGCCAGCCGGTATTGATCTCCCTGCCATACGATGTGTTTAAAGGAATGATATTCCCTGATGGCATTACGGCAATAGGCCAGGTCTTTTTCAGCCAGATGCGCTACAACGATATCAAATCCCAGTTTGCCCATCATGGCTACATCCGTTCTGAATTTGACGGGTTGTTTCCCCCAATCCGTTACATGGTTGGCCGTAGCGACGGCGGGATAAAAATAGGAATACTCCCATTGCATGAAAATTCTTTCCAGCGGGTCTGTATTATCACTGGGCCAGAATTCGGTAAAATACTTCAGGGCTTCGTAATCCACCCGGCCACCGCCGCCGGAGCAGAGCATCATGGGAACATCAGGGTATTTGGCGCGGATGCGTTCCAGCACACGGTACAATCCGCGCATATATTCTATGTAAAAATGATTTTGGTGGTTGCCGAGATGAGCGGAATAGGCATTATAGATCACGGCATTGCAATCCCATTTAATGTAGGCCAGGCCGGGATTGCGGGTAAACAGATCGTCCATCGTGCGGAACACGAAATCCTGTACGGCGGGATTGGCGAGGTCCAGCACCAGCTGGTTGCGGAAATAATGTTCTTCACGCGCGGGCTCTTTCACCACCCAGTCGGGATGCTTTTCATACAATTCGCTTTTGGGGTTGACCATTTCCGGCTCCACCCATATCCCGAATTTCACGCCATTGGCCGCGGCTTCTTTGACCAGGCTGGCAATGCCGTTGGGCAGCTTGGTCTTGTTTTCCTGCCAGTCGCCCAAGCCTGCATTGTCGTTATTGCGGGGATATTTGTTGGCAAACCATCCGTCATCGAGCAGAAAAAGATCAACACCCAGTTTTTTGGTATCGCGGAGCAGCGCTTTCAGTTTGTTTTCGTTGAAGTCGAAATAAGTGGCTTCCCAGTTGTTGAGCAATGTCAGCCGTTCGCCTTTCCCGTTGAGGATGCGGTAATTCCTGGCCCAGTCATGCAGCTGGCGGCTGGCGTACCCTTTCCCCTTTTGGGACAGGATGTAGAGGAATGAAGGCGTGGTAAATGCTTCCCGCGGTTTGAGGGTATATGGCGATGCATAATTGTTGATGCCGGAAATGATCCGCAGATTATCCTGGTAATCCAGTTCTATATCCGTGCGGAAGTTCCCGCTGTAGGACAGTGCGCCGTAGAGCACGGTGCCTTCGTCTTCCGAAGCCGGGGCGTTCAGCGAGATCATGAACACGGAGGGCTGAAAGATATTGGCCCTGGTCCCCAGCTTCGAGTCCAGGGTTTTGATGCCGTGGGTGATCTTCGATTCTTCCGGCCGCATTTCCTTCGCCCAATCGCCATGATACTGCTGCAGCCAGAACCCGCCTGCTTTCAGGTATAAATTGGCGGACGCATATTTGTGGAGCGTAACGTTCCCCTTTTCCCCGTGCCGGATCACCGACCATTGTTCAATGACATCCTGTTTAACGTACGCTTTGTAATGCAGCACTACTTCAAAGTCATATACAGGATCTTTCAGCGTAATGTTCAGCAGCGTAACATCATGGTCAAGCTGTTGCTGTTCATGGCGAACGTAGCGGAGGTCCAGCGACTGGTGGCCATCTGCATGGGTTACTGTAATAGCCGGTTCCATCAGGTTGCGGGAGCCGGAAGGAGTGTAAGCCGCATTCAGCAGGCCGCTGTAATCGCTGGTTTGCCGGTATGCAGAAGGTACGAGTTGGTATTCCTGCGCATTGGCCAGTTTTTTACCGAAATAGATGATGGACAGCTCCTTTGCTTTGCCGGCCTCCAGCACCAGCGCATTGTTTTCCGTCACCAGGGGAATGATGATCTCCTGTGCATGCAGGCGGCCTGCACCAAAACTTAAAAATACCAGTATGATGCTGCAAACGGCTGCGCCGGTACTGTACTTCCTTTTCCTTCTGCTATTCATGTGTTGCTTATGCTGTGGCAGGTATGGCGTGAATGATCATTTTCCTGCTACCACGGTTTTCAATTGCCCGTTCACCTTAAGTTTCACTTTTTTGCGGTGGGGCGATGTGATCTTATATTGTGTGACGATGCCGTTCTCCCATTCAAAATCAACGGTCAGGTTTCCCCTGGCCTTCAGTCCCTTTACCTTGCCGGCAGGTTTCCAGAGATCCGGCACTGCGGGAAGCAGCTCCACGTAACCGGCATGGCTTTGCATCAGCATTTCCATGATGCCTGCTGCGGCGCCGAAGTTGCCGTCTATCTGGAAGGGAGGGCCTGCGGAGAACAGGTTGGGATATACACCGCCACCTGCGCCGTAATTGATGTCTGTACGAAGTGTGGGTTTCAGCAGCTCCCGCAGCAGTTTGAACGCGCGGTTGCCGTCCAGCAGCCGGGCCCAGAACAGCTGTTTGTAGGCAATGGCCCAGCTGGGGCCGTCATCGCCTCTGACTTCCAGTGATTTCTTTGCGGCTGCGGCCAGTTCCGGCGTGCCGTTGGCGGTGATCAGATTGGCCGGGTACAGTCCGTATAAATGCGAGATATGCCGGTGCTGCGGATCTGTTTCCTTATAATCTTCCAGCCATTCCTGCAACCGGCCGTCCGGGGCAATGATGCCGGCGGGCGGGAGCTGTTGCAATTGCGCACGCAATGTATCGGCCAGCGCTTTATCGGTTTTCAGCCGCTCCGCCGCGATGATGACGTTGGTAAAAAGTTCACGGATGATCTGGTTATCTATCGTGGCGCCTGTGCAGATGCTGGCATGGTTACCGTTCGGGAGCAGGAAGCTGTTTTCCGGGGAAGAGGAAGGGGAGGTGACGAGCCAGCCTGTTCTTTCATCTTTCACCAGTATGCTTTTGTAGAACTGTGCCGATCCTTTCAGGATGGGATAGATGCTTTCCAGGTAAGCGATATCATTGGTATAGGCATAATGTTCCCACAGATTATTGCACAGCCATCCTGATCCCGATTTGGTAACGCCCCAGGATGCGCTTTCGCCCGGTTCGGTGAAGCCCCAGACATTGGTGATCACATGGGCCACCCATCCTTCTGCGTTGTAATAGGCTTTGGCAGTCCGTTCGCCGGGTTTCACCAGCCCCCGCACCAGTTCCGTCAGCGGAAGGTTGAGTTCGGAGAGATTGGCCATTTCCACCGGCCAGTGATTCATCTGTACGTTCACGTCCAGGTGATAATCACCGTTCCAGGGTGTGCGTACCTGGTTCGCCCAAAGCCCCTGCAAATTGGGTGGCAGCAGGCCCACCCGGGTGCTGCTGATGCTCAGGTACCTGCCGAATTGCAGGAAAAGCGCGGGCAATGATCTGTCTTCCTCCGGATGCTGGTAATAGGCGGCCAGCCGTTTGTCGGTCGTAAGGCTTTCAGCCGGCCCGGTTCCCAGGTCTACCGCTACGCGGCCGAACAGTTTGCGGAAGTTGCGGACATGCGATGCCCGCTGTGCGCTGTAATGTTGCCGGAGCGCGGCCTGCATGTTCTTCGCTGCCAGTTGCCGGTAACCCGGCTCCCGGAAGTCCGTTGCCGTGGAGATGATGATCAGGGCTTCGTCAGCGCCTTCCACCACCAGTTCCTTTCCCTGTGAGAATTGTGTACCGCCGGTATTGATCACCCGCACTTCCGTGAGATGCTGCATGCCCTTGCCATCTGTTCCGTTGTCCAACTGGCCGGCTAAGGTCAATACCTGACCGCTGACAGCGGATGTTCCTTTCTCCGGCCGGCTGATGCCCAGGGAAAAACTGATCTTCCCTTTTTCACTGGCGCTCAGCCTGATGATACTTACATCATCGCCAAAGCTGGTGAAATATTCGCGCACATACTGAATGTCATTGATCTGAAAGGAGGTGGTGGCAATAGCGCTGTCCAGCGAAAGCCGGCGGCGATAATTCGTATAGGCGGCCCCGTTCTCATAAGCGTATGCAATGTCCAGGTCCGCGAGCATCTGGAAGCAGCCCCATTGCGGGCCGCCGGAACCCGGGCCAAGGCACACGAAATTCTTGTCGATCAGCCGCTGCGCGTCATCATTCCTGCCGGCGGACAGCAATCTTCTAATTTCGGGCAGATGCTTGTAAGCTTCATAATTGTTGGCATCCTGCGGACTGCCTGACCAGAGGGTGATGTCGTTCAACACTATTTTTTCCTTCTCTACCCCGCCGTCCGGCGTCATGCCCAGGCGGCCGTTCCCGAGCGGAAGCGTTTCTTCCCATTGCGCCGCAGGTTTGTCGAACCAGAGCTGCAGGGGCCGGTCCTGCGCGGAAACCTTTACCGCGCAGCAAAGCAGGGCAAGGCCGGTGATGACTTTCATCCTGCCGCTCTTCCTGCTTTCAGGCCGTGCTGGTGGTGTGCCGCAGGTATTCCTGTATTGATCCATATTGCTTTTTTATTGACTATAAATATCGCCTGTATATTCCGGCAATGAAAGTTTTACTTCTTGTATCCCGGTGTCAGCTCACTCAGGTTGCTGTAGGCACTTTCATTGCTGTCCACTCTTTTTATCCTGATCCGGATATAACGGATCTGCGGCGTTTCGGTGGAGAAGTTGACGGTATAAGGTCCCTTTCCATCATCTGTACGGGTCACTTCCTGCAGCAGTATCCAGCCTTTAGCCAGTGCATCGGCCTTCCAGTCCGCATCATTGCCCGGCACGGTAGTGGCGGCGCCGGCAATATCGGCAATCCCCCATATCTCGTATGCTACAGGGTTATGGCAGCAATCACGGCCGGTCACTTCCATCGTTCTGAGACTGTCATACACTTTACCCATGTCAAACGTGAAATGATGTGGCAGCGGACTGTCCCCATTGGAGTGGAAGATATTCGGATAGCCCTGCGGGCCGTCTGAACCGTCCCACAGGCGGGCTATACTGGTCTGCCCTTCGTAGGGCTGCACATCGTAAGGGAGGTTGACTGCCTGGAAAAGGGACTTGTCGCATTTCACAATGCCGAATTCGATTGGCGGGAACGTATCCACCAGGCTTGCGGGGAAGGTATCCAGCGCTATCGGGTCCGGTTTGTAGTACGACTGGTACGCCACTTTGGTGCCGTACCGGAAATCGTTCAGCGTGACCGACTGCTGACCGGGAGGTAAAGCCACTTCCTTCAGTTCGTTATCCGTGGCGGTGTACCGGATATAGGTCATGATATTTGTGCTGTCCGGTGTCAGGAAATTAAGGGTAAGTTCGTTGCCCTCGTCATTCAGCAGCTTGTAAGGCTCCGTGAGGTTGATGGGCCGGTTCATCAGGCTTTGCCTGTACGTATTGCCATATACTCTCGCATTCTGTATCTCGATGGGGATAGAGCGGTTGCCTTTTGCATCCAGCGAATACACGAAGAAGGAATACGTATATTCCTGCAGGTTATCGATGATGGCGAAAACCGTATCGGAAGGGCTGTGTGTAGCTGCTGCCACATCCACGGAATCTGCATAGTTATTCCAGTACACCCTGTACTTTGCAACAGAGGGATCAGCGCTGGGCGACCAGCCGATGCCGATACGCAGGTTGCCGGGCCTGGTGAATGCCTGCGTAATGGCGCCGGGGTATTTAAGTTCCTGCCCGTTGAGAAAACTTTTGAAATCATCCGGCTGCTGCGAGCAGGAAGCCAGCAGGCCGGCCAAAACCGTTATCCGAAGCAGCAATGAATTTTTCATATACATATAGGCTCTTTTATGAATTACCTGGGATCTCCCCAGAATGTCAACTCGGCGACGTTGAAAAAGTTATTGGTGAGCGATGCGTTCTCCAGGCACTGGAAACGGATGTACCGCACCTTGGGCAGATCGAGCGAAAAATTGTAGCTGAAACCTGCATTCCAGAAATCGAGGTCCGCATTCGTGTACTGCGGATTGGGGAGTCCGGATGGTTTGGGCAGCAGGCGGAAAGTGCCGAGATTGATCCAGCCGTTGGGAGAGGTTTCGCCCACACCGGGTGCGCCGGGGCCGTCAGGCAGCGTTTCATCCACAGGATCGGATGCCCGTCCCCATAAGGTCCAGCTCAACGGTGCTCCGGCCTGCCAGAGCCAGTTGCCGCTACCGTCAATCCCGCGGTTCCAGATCGTGTACCGGCTCAGCTTGGCCGTCTGGCCCATATCGAACGTGATCACGGCAGGCCATACTAAAGGCTGAATGGGTTGCTCGGTATGATAACCCGGTGATCCCGTATTGCCATTCCAGAGGTTTTGTATCTCCCAGCCAAAGCCTGTGCGGGCATCGGTGCCGAGTACATATGGACTGAACCTGGATTTATCCATCTGCACTTCAAAGATCGGCGTTATCGTAGAGAAGAGCGTGTCTGATATATTCCCCCATTCATCGGTAATATAAATGCCAAAGTCTTTCGGGATGGTATCATATCCGCGCAGGCTGTAGGAAATCGTGTCGCTGTTCGTATAGTTCTGATGAATGATCTCATACTGTTTGGTGACCGCGTCCTGTGCAATGGTAACGATGCCCAGGTTAGCTTTGGAAAGGTTCAGCACATTGATGTTTACCCCGCCGAAATCCGGCTTCGTTTCAATGGTGGGGAACGCCTGCAGGTAGGCCGGAACGCCGGGATGCACGGTAACTTCCACGGGGTCTGATTTTACATCCGCCCTGCTCACCGTGTACAGCGTTACGGTATAGTCCGCATTCTTTTCAAAACCGCCTACGAGGATCGTATCTGAATAGAATGATGATTTGGTTTGCCGGCTGGCCTGATCGTTGATCATATAGTTGGCCTGCACGTAGAGGATATTGTCCGATTCGGGGAGATCGTAAGTGATGATCGCCGCGCCTGCCTCATTTTGCACTTTCACATTAGACACCGGGTCAGGCTTTGTCTTGTCCTGCGAAACGACATCTTTATAATCGTTGACCTTGCTGCAGGAAAACGTCATCACGGCCAATGCAACAGGCAGCATGCGCCATAACGGTATTGTATATTGATTTGCCATAGTCATTTTTTGAACGGTTCTTGACGAAAGATCACCAGTAGGGTGTTTGAACGAGATTGGAGTTGGTGATCAGATCGTATTCCTGTATGGGGAACAGATAGTCCCTTAATCCAAATGAAGGCTGGTACACGGTGCTCAGCTGGTAGTAACCCGCAATGCTCCGGTTGAATACGCTCCATCCCTGGAAGGGGGAGGAGAGCACCGCCTGCAGTTCTTTCCAGCGGCGGAGGTCCCAGCCCGCCTGGCCTTCAAAGGCCAGCTCAATCCTTCTTTCCTGGTGGATGATCTGGCGGAGCCCTTCTTTGGTGGCGGGCTTGTTAGGATTGCGGGAGTATTGCGCCCAGGATTCCAGCACACCCGGCAGCCCGGCGCGTTCCCTCACCTTGTCGATCCAGGAATACACTTCCCCATCCGGACCGTAAGCCTCATTCAGGCATTCCGCATACAGCAGCCACAGGCCGGAAAGGCGGATGAAGGTCCAGGGATAGGTTTGCCATACGGTATTCTGGCCGGGTACGGACTGGTAATGCACCAGTTTTTTGGGCCAGTAGCCGGTGGCGTTGTACCGGGTACGGTCGGGTGGCGAAGCATAACCATTCACCGCGTTCACATAATTCGGATTGTTGTCATTCGTATTGCCTGATCCGAACCAGGTGGCGCCATCGAAAGCAACGCTGGAATAATAGCGCGGCTCCCGGAAGAAATTGCCTTTTACGGTCGTATAGTCCTGCCTGATATAATAACGGTGCGCTTCATCCCCGGTCTGCAGCTGATAGCGGCCCGCATAATCCCAGGTCTTGTCTTCATTAAGCGGCACACCATTGCGGGTGTAAAATATCTCTGATGTGGCCACCGGTACGGAGAAATTGGAATAGACGGCGAACACGTTGGCCGCAGCTTCTGCGGTTACCCTGGGCATGGACATGTACTGCCAGCCGTAATGCGGGTTGAGCGTCCAGACCTGTTCGGGGTTCCAGCCGTCCACAAAAGCGCCCTGCAGTGTGAGCAGTTGCCGCGTCTGGTCGGACATGCTGACGATGTTGCCCTGTATCCGCAGTTCATACGGTTTGGCTCCCGCTTCCACAGCCGCATCTATTGCTATCCTGCATGCTTCGGCGGCGCGTTCCCATTTGAGCGGGTCCATCGTGGCGGGGAACAGCGGTTGCCCGCTCTTGTTTTTGAAAGAAACATAATCCGGATTGCCGTTGAAAAGCGGGCTGGCTTGTGTGGCGAGCACTTCCGCTTTGACGGCCAGCGCAATGGTGGACGTGATGCGTCCGGCTTCAGCTGCAGCGTTCTGTATGGCGGGAGGCAGACCGGCAATGGCCTCATCCAGCGTTTTGATCACGTAATTGAAGCAGGAATCCAGCGTTTGCTGCTGCTGCCGTACTTCTTCAGAGCCGGCATTGATGGGAATGGCGGCATCCGCAATGGGAATAGGCCCGTACATCCGCAGCAGCCAGTAGTGGTAATATGCTTTCAGGAATTTCGCCTCTGCGGACCAGCGTTGCCTTTCATAAGGCTGCACATCCAGCGGCAAATGAATATTGGCCAGGAAGATATTGCACATGCGGATGGATTCCCAAAGCCGTAGCCCCAGGTTATATCCGTCCCAGTAATTATGCAGGGGATTCAGGCTGTTCTGCAATCCGCGCATCAGGTTAAAGCCGCCATCGCCGCCTTGTCCCCCCAGCGTAGTCTGATCCTGCATATTGATGGGAAATATGATCTCGCCGGAAGCAGTGAAACCCGGGTTCCTTCTCACGTCCGCCAACTGCTGGAGATTGGCATAGCAGCCGAAAAGGTAGGCCTGCGATTCATTGGCGTTGCTGAATGAACTGGACAGTGTGGCCACATTGTCCGGTGTTACATCGAGGTATTTTTTGCACCCGGGCAATACAGTCATGATGCAACCGGCCAGGAATATTTTTAAGATGATCTTCATATCCTCTTTTTTTATCGTTACAGGCTAGAATTCGAATTTCAGGCCAACGTTATATACTTTCTGGATCGGGTAAGCGAAGCCATTTCCGGCCAGCTCCGGGTCCCATAATTTGAATTTGCTGAAGGTCAGCAGATTCAAACCGCTGAAATAAATGCGTACGCTGTTCATGTGTGCCGGCCTGCTCCATTTTTTTGGGAGCGTGTAGCCGCCTTCCACGGATTTGAGGCGAATGAAGCTGCCGTCCCGCAGCCACCAGGTGCTGGTTTGCTGATTGTTCGGGATCTCGTAGGTGGAGAGCCTGGGCCAGAGCGCGTACAGGTTCTGATTTTCGGCGGACCAGTGATCGTCTGCATAAGCCTGCAATATCTGCGCATTATTGGCGAAGGGTGCGGTACCGAATACGCCGGCGTTGAAATCGGTACGGGCGGAAGGATCAATAAAGAAAGATGATCTGGCCGAACCCTGGAAGAAGGCGCTGAGATCAAAACCTTTATACCCCACGGAAAAACCCGCACCATAAATGATCTGGGGCGTGGAGGGGAGGCCGATGGGCACCATATCGTCCTGGTCGATCACACCGTCCTGGTTGATATCGCGGTACTTGATATCGCCACCCATGGGCAGATAATCTCCGAATATCTGCGTTGGTGAATTGCGCGCTTCCTTGTCGTCCACGAAAAGCCTTTCTGCGATGTAGCCGAAGGGCTGGCTGATCATCCCGCCGGTGCGGTAACTCCAGGGATTGCGGTACTCCGGCTCCTCCAGGTGGATCACCTTGTTGCGGGTAACGGTGAGGTTGCCCAATGCGGAAGCCCACAGGCCGGAATTGAAATCTTTGCGGTAGTTCAGGTTCAGGTCAAGCCCCTCGGAAAGCGCTTTGCCCAGGTTGGAGCGGAGATTGCTGAGGGCCGCGTTCTCTATGCCCACCGTAACGGGAATGTACCCACGCTGTATCAGGATGTTGTACCTGTTCTCCCGGTACACCTCCGCCACCAGGTTCAGGCTGTTGAACAAAGTGATCTCCGCTGCAAGGTTCGTTTTGCGGGAGGTTTCCCAGGTCACATCTGGATTGGGATAAGCATAGATCACCGTGCCGTTCATCGTCACGGAATTATTGGTGCCGAAGGAGGCGCCCGGCCCTGCATTGGGCGCTACGTTGGACAGGTAGAAGAAACGTTGCGTGTTGGGATCGCCGATGGCATCATTGCCCACCAGGCCATAACTGCCGCGCAGCTTGAGCCTGGTGATCACTTCGCTGACGCCGCCCTGCCAGAATTTTTCATTGGAGATCACCCATCCCGCACCGATCGTAGGGAAGAAACCGTAACGGTGCGCAGGCGCGAATTTTTCCGATCCGTTGTAGCCAAAATTGAATTCAGCGAAATAACGGTTATCGTAGGAATAGCTTGCCCGGCCGGAAAGGCCCAGGTTGCGGTTGGGCAAGGAGGCCTGGAGGCTCCCGGCATTCCCGTTGAGCGTTTGCTGCCGTGTGCCGATAAGGGAGGCGCCAACGGTATGCTGACCGAAGGCGTTGCTGTAGTCTATCCTCCCGAGCATGTACAGATAGGTATTCAGATATTTAGGCCCTTCCTGGTAACCGAGGTATTCCCTTGCAGCACCGGGCTGAGGATTGAGCCAGCTGAGCTTGTATTCGCCGGCCTGCTCGTCAAAACTCTGTATGCCGTAGTAGAAGGGAAGATAATTGCGGCTGACATCAAAATAGGAATAACGGTTGGTGCTGAACAATCCGAAAAAGGTCAGTCCGGGTACAATGAACTTCAGGTTCTGGTTTACCTCGAACTGGGCAGACATGCGCGATTCGGAGAAACTCTTGTACCCGTACATCAGTGATGCATAGGGATTGGATTGCAGGTTGCCGGTCTGGTTGACCGCATTGCCGAACAGGATGTGTCTGGTATTGCGGTTGGCGCTGTCCGGCAAATAATAAGCCTGGAAAGCAACCGGACTGGAATGCAGGGCCTGCGAGTAGAGGTCCGTTGCAAAGCCGCCGCCCTGGTTGCTGATGGGGCCGATATATTCATTGAAATTGCCCCAGAGGCGAACGCCCACTTCGGTAGTAGGCGTGACCTTGATGCTGGTATTCGCCCTCAGCTGGTAGTTCTCGAAGCGCATCCCCGAATTGAAATTATTGACAGGGTTGACCTGCAGAATACCGTTATCTCTCGAATAAGAGCCGGCCACATAATATTTCGCCAGATCATTGCCGCCGCTTACGCTGAAATTCGCGCGGTGCGTATTGGTGCGTTCCTTGAATATCTCTTTCACCCAATCCACGGCAGGGTAGATGTAGGGATAAATGCCGCCTTCCCCGTTCAGGGTTTTCTGTGTGCCGATGATTTTATTTGGACTGTAGAACGGTGTGGCCAGCGGGTCCCTTGTGGTCAGCGCTTCGTTGTAGGTGCGCATATAAGTGATAGGGTCCGCCAGTTTGATGCTTTTCGTAGGCGCGGAAATAGCGGATTCCACCCGCAGTTCCACCTTGGCCTTGCCGGCTTTGCCCTCTTTGGTGGTCACCAGTATGACGCCGTTGGCGCCTCTGGCACCGTATAGGGCAGCTGCGCTGGCATCTTTCAGGATGGAAAAACTGGCGATGTCATCTACCTGTATCCTGGCCAGATCGTTGGCCGTCAGTTCAATATTGTCAACAAGAATAAGCGGGCTGTTGCTGTAACCGAGTGTAGTCACGCCGCGGATGAAAAATGAGGAGTTGTCCAGCCCCGGCTGTCCGCCCCTTTGAAAAGAAATAACGCCGGCCACTTTTCCAGCCAGGGCATTGGTGAGATTGCTGGCCGGGATCTTCAGCTCTCCCGGTTGTATGGATGTAACAGAGCCTACCACTGCCTCGCGCCGCTCTTTGCGGCCGAAAGCCGTGATCACTACCGCGCCGAAAGTATCGATTGCCGGGGACAGGTACACCGTCAGCGGCTTTCCTTTCTGAACCATCAGTTCTCTGGGTTTGTAACCCACGCAGGTAAATTCGAGCAATGCCTGGTTGCCGGAAACATCCAGCGTAAAGGCGCCCGACCTGTCCGTACTCGTTCCCTGGCGGGTGCCTTTTATGACCACAGACGCCCGGTCTATCGGCGCCCGTGTAGCACTGTCCAGCACAAAGCCGCTCAGTGGCCCGGTGCTTTGCGCGAAAGCATGCGCCGAAAAAATGAAGAAAAGTGGAACGGCCAGCAAGCGGCAAGCCAAACGCTTCAGGCTGTTAAAGCAGGTAAATCTGAAATTCATATTCAAGCGATTGAGATGTTGACTGGCGCTATCGCCATGCTAAATGCATTAAAACATACGGTTGACAGATAATCAAAGGTTGAGACTTACGGTTGGCACATGACGGTATGGCGCATAACGTGTTTATTTATCTTATTGATTCATAACGTGATAAGGGTAGTATGGCTATCATCTATTCTATACTATCCTATACTATAATGCTAATTTATTACATTAATCCGATCCGCCAAAAAAAAACCGCTGTTTGGGCAAAAGGGTATCACTAATCAAGATGATAATATCAAAGCCCTGGAAAACCGTTTATGCGATGCCTGCCGGTGAAAAGAGGATGAATATCGACACCATCAGCACCAGCAGCAGTATATAATATCCAAAACGGTTTTTCCACGGCGGATTATTCAACACAGGTTGCTGCGGCAGTGCAAAAGCCCTGGCCATGGGCTTCAGGCGGCCGATCAAAAGCATCAGGGCCGTGGTGACAAGGAATAATATGGCCAGCACATGCAGGTAGTGGAATCCTGTATCGAACAGGAACTGCGTAGCCGTATATACCGTCGCAAAGAATGTGATCCCGATCTTGGCAGCCAGGGGAGGCACTTTCCTGGTCAGCAGGCCCACCACCATGATGGTAAAGACCGGCACGCTGAAAAAGCTGCTTACTTTCTGCAGGTAGTTGTAAAAGCCGCCATCGAAATACATGATATAGGGAGAGAACACTATGGCTGCGATGGTCACACCGATCTGCAGCGTTTTTCCGCTGCGGAGCAGCCTGTGCTCATCGGCGGGGCGGCCTTTCCTTTCCAGCCAGGGCCGGAACAGGTTCATGGTAAATAAGGTGCCGGTACTGTTCAGCCCGGCATTGAAGGTACTGAGCGCTCCTCCGAAAACCACGGCAGCCACCAGCCCGATGAAAACAGGCGGCAGAATATCGCTCACCAGGCGCGGGAAGACAGTAGCGGTATTATCCAGGCCGGGATATAAATGCACAGCTATCAATCCCGGAACATTCAGCAAAAGCGGCGCAAACAGTTTCCCGACAGCGGCAAGGGCTATGCCTTTCTGGCTTTCCTTGAGGTTTTTGGAGGCCAGGGCTTCCTGTACGATATATTGCTCCATGCCCCAGTAGTAGATATTGATCAGCAGCATACCGGTAAACAGTGTACCGAATGGCAGCACATCTCCGGGGCCGCCGATCGCATTCAGGTGTTCCCGGTGCGAGAACGTCAGGGTTTCAACACCCTGCCGGATACTGCCATCGCCCAGGTAGCGGAACCCGTACCATACGATCAGGCTTGCACCGATCAGCATACCGATGCCCTGCACCACATCGGTAATGGTGATGGCCCGAAGGCCGCCCAGCACATTGTACAGGCAGCCCACAATGCCCACGATCAGCACGATCAGCCGGATAGCGGAAAAGTAACTGATGCCAAGCCATTCATCCACGCGAAAGATCCCGTTGATGGCCACTGCGCAGCCATACAGCACGGAAGGGATGAGGTTCACCAGGTATCCGAGAAGAAAGATGACGGAAACGATCCGTTGCGTTTGCACATCGAATCTTTTAGCCAGGAAGTCAGGCGTGGTTACCGCACCGATCTTCAGGTACACCGGCATCAGGAATTCCGCCACGATCAGCATGGCCAGCACAGAGCTCATGCCCCATGCCATGACGGACATATTGGTGGTGTAAACGAACTCGTTCTCGCCGATGAACTGGTTCGCGCTCATATTGGTAAGGAACATGGAGCTGCCGATCATCCAGAAACCCAGGCTGCGGTTGCCGAGGTAAAAGCCCACCGGTGTTTGCTGCTGTTTTTTTCTCGTGGCATAGATGGATGCCAGTGCCGCCACAACCGTTACGAACAGGAAGCTCAGAAGTATGGTAAGATTCATAATAATGCAATCATAAAGATCCCCTGCGCAACAGAACGGTAGGAACGACCTCCTGTATCTTTTCGCGCGTCAGCACAAACCTGGCGGCCTTTTCGGCCATGACGGCAAAGTCTGTGGAATATGTGGTGATGCCGTCAAAGATGATCTCTTTTACCACTTCATCGTTATGGGAAAGGATGCCCACATCTTTGCCAAGCCTGAAACCCTTTGCCTTGGCATCTTTCAGCATCAGCCAAAGCTCTGCATTGTTGATCGTGAAATAAACATATCCCTTTTCGATGGACCCGGGAACATACTCCGTGCGGATCACGCTTTTGATCTTGAAATCTTTCACGAACCGCTTGTATGCCCCCAGTATCTCTATAGGGGTATCGGATGCCGGTCTGTGATAATGCACCATTCCGCGGAATTTACGGATAGCCGGCGCCAGTTGCGAAAACGCGGTATAGGTGGGCTTTTCAAACTCCTGCACAATGTAGGAGAAATCGCCGTCCATCTTCAGGTAGCGGTCGATCATCAGGAATTTGTTCAGCGGCAGTGCGCCAAGTATCTCCGGCGTTTTTTTATGAGGGATGGGGGCGACCACGTACATGCCGTATTTGCCCCTGACGTTGGCAATGATGCTTTCCAGTACGTCTATATTGTTATGATGGAAAAATATATCGATGACCGCCGGTGTGCCCAGGCTGTCGCGGAACGTTTTGTACAGCACCTCCTGGAAACTGTCAAACGCAAAAATGATCAGCGCGATCCGCAGATTATGTTCCGTGTTTTCCCTGGCTACGTAAAAACCGATCCGGTTCTTCGATTCCACAATGCCCCGGCTGACCAGTTCTTTATACCCTTTTGCGATGGTTTCCCGCGCAAACCCCAGCTCTTTTATCAGGTTATTCACAGAGGGCAGCATGTCTCCGCGCTGAATGACCTTGTCGTTGATCGCATTGATGATACCCTGTACCAGTTGTTCGTGTTTAGACAGCCCCTGAATATTTTCCAGCTCCCTGATCAGCTCATATATATTGTGCATAGCAGATAATTAACCGACAGCCTCTTAAGCTGTCCTATTCTATTCTACACGTAAATATATTTAACTTTTCGGGATTAGGGTTGCTCTTTTATTCCGTTCCAAGCATGGGGAATAGCTGCCTGATCTCTTTCTCCGTAGGCCGGGCGCCGTATTCGCACAATTCAAAAGCTTCCGCATAATGTGCAGCTTCCGCCTGTGCGGGGCTGTACCATTTTCCCAGGCCGGCTCTCAGGGTACTGTCCAGCGAAGGCCAGCGGTTTTGTTTGATCCAGGCTTTCCGTTCCTGTTTACCCGCGGGTATTTTCCCTTTATAACCGGAGATCCAGGGAAGCCATTCATAGAACTGTGATTCGTGTGCATCCAGTGCATCGGTCTTCTTGTCGATGACCGGTGTGATATCCACACATACATCAGGCTGAAAGCGGGTGGGCTTCGTGAAATGATCCTGGAAATACAGGAAGACGGGGTTCTTTGTGAGGGGAGGCGTGTCCGCCGCGATATTGGGCACCATCACCATAAAGGCCGCATCCTGCACCAATATACCGGTATAACGGTGATCGGGGTGATAGTCCACCGGGCGGTGGGAGATGACCACATCTGCTTTCCATGCCCTGATCCTGCGGATCAGGTCCAGGCGCACATCCAGCGAAGGCAGCAGTTCCCCGTCGTGATTGTCCATGACTTCATAGGTAAGGCCAAGTCGCCTGCCCGCTTCTTCGGCTTCAGCCCTGCGGCGTTTGGCCAGCGCGCCGCCGCCCTGCTCCATATGCCCTGCATCGCCGTTGGTTACCGAAATGAATTTCACGGCATGGCCCATTTCTGCAAAGAGCGCGGCCGTACCGCCGCTTTTGATGTCACAATCATCAGGGTGCGCCCCGATCATGATAATGCGTAGCTTGCTGTCCTGGGCTGATGCAAGATGGAAACTCCAGCCAAGGAGGATGGTACATAAGAGATGCTTCATACAAGGTGTTTTTTCGTAGCTGTCAGATTGAGGTTGCCTTCTCTGAAAGGGCATTGTAAAATACGCCTTCTTAACAATATGGTAATATTATTCGGTTATTTTCACCGCCATATTTATTCGCCTCATGCAGAATTTATCAGATAAGGAATTGTATGCATTACTGCGGGCTGGCAATCATGCCGCGTTTCAGGCGATCTATGAAAGACATGCTTCGGCAATGGTGCAGTTTGCGTTTTCGAGAACAGGGAGTGTAGATGATGCCAAAGATTGTGTGCAGGACGTATTTACCTGGCTTTGGCAGTCGGGCCGTGCCATTCAGGTCCCGGACAGCGCATCCGGGCTGGAGGCGTACCTGAAATCTGCGGTCAGGAACAAGATCATTAATCTGATGGAGAAAAGGCTGCGGCAGCGGCATTATTCCAGGGAGGCGGTGCTTGACCTGGCAGCGGATATGCCTCCTGATGTTCATCTCAGCCATCAGGAGCTGAATAACCTGGTGCAAAAAGAGATCAATGCAATGCCTGAGAAAATGCGCAGGATATTTGAGTTGAGCCGGGACGCGGGTTTATCCAACAAACAGATCGCCGGTAAACTTTCCCTCTCCGAACAAACCGTGAAGAACCAGCTGGGCAATGCCCGGCAACGCCTGCGCGGCAAGCTGGAACACTACCTCTCCATCTGGCTGCTCTAACCCCTTAACAATTATTTCATATGCAAACATCTGGTACTTTTCTTTAGCTTGACTGCTTTACTGGTATATGGGAAAATCAGATGATGCCCGTTTACTGCAATTGCTGGAAAAATTCAGGGCTGGTACCTTGTCTCCGGAGGAGAAAGAAACTGTTGACATATGGTTCTCATCCCTGCCGGTAACGGAGCAACCCTGGTACCGGGACCGGGAAGATGAGGCGGTGCAACTGGCCGCGCTTTGGCGCACAATCCAGGGAAAAACGCTGCCGGCGCAACCCCGCCGCAGATTCATTCACAAATACTGGTGGGCCGCAGCCGCTATGCTCACCGGCGTGCTGCTTCTCGCCGTTGTCTGGAATGCGCCGAGAAAACCACAAGGCGTTGCCACGCTGTATTCCCCGAAAGAAAAAGCGGTTACGGCGCCAGCTCGTCTCCGCACGGTAGCAGCATCATTGGGCACGGTAAAAAAAGTGGTCCTGCCGGATAGCAGCATTGTCGTGCTCAACTCAGGTGCCAGCCTGCAATACCCGGAACAATTCGGGGAAGGGGAGAGAAATGTATCCCTGGTGAAGGGCGAGGCATTTTTCCAGATCGCAAAAGACAGCCGGCATCCCTTCGTTGTGCGAAGCGCCGGGCTGCGGACAGCGGTGCTGGGCACTTCTTTCGAGATCAGCATAAAACAGGGAGGGCAGGTAGCAGTTGCCGTTGCAACCGGAAAGGTAATGGTCAGCAGGGATAACCGTACGGCGCTGGGACTATTGATGCCGGGTAAAAAGCTGACCTATAAACATCAGAACGGTCAGAGCAGTATCACGGACTTCGACCTGAGAACCGTAGCACAATGGCGCAGCAAACGGATAAGGCTGGAACGGGCGTCCTTTGCCGAACTGGCTGACGCCGTTCATACCATCTATGGCATAGCGCTGAAAGCGGGGGACAGTCAGGTGGCAGAACAGGCTTATACCATCGCGCTGCAATATGATACCGGTATGGAAGACATGATGACCGTGCTTGCCGCGATCCACAACAACGACTATACGATCCGTAATAAAACAGTAACCTTTAAGACCAAAGCGCTTTAAAAGCGGAAAGATGCCCGCTGTAACAGGCACCTTTCCCGGTATAAGTTGTATAAAATCAAAACAAAAGTATGAAAGAAAACAGAAAAAAGACGGCAGTCTTTGTACAATTCCTGTGCCTGCTCGCGGCCCTGCTTATGGTGGCTTCGCGCGCCCGTTCCCAGAACGGCATGAAAAAAGAGATCACCATCGCGTTCAACCAGGAGAAAATGGATGCGGCCCTGAAGAGGCTGGAGGCTGTATCTGAACTGACCTTTGGATATGACGCCAGCGCAGTTGGCCGATATATGGCTCCACAGATGAAGTTTGAAAACCAGCCGGTTGACAGCATACTGAAAGCACTACTCAAAGAAACAAACCTGTCGTATAATGCAGTGAACGGTTACGTTGTGGTGAAAGTGCAGGCGCCGGGCGCAGTAACGGGCAGGATCATTGATGCGGAAAGCGGGCAGCCGGTTCCGGATGTCACTATCCGCATCGGCAATAAAGGGACCATGAGCGCATCAGACGGCTCATTTCACCTCTCATTACCACCGGGTACTTATCAGGCTGAGATATCATCTGTCGGCTACGGGAAAAAAGTGGTGACAGACGTTGTGGTAAAAGAAAACGAGACGTTTGTGCTTAATGTTACCCTGAAAAGACAAAAAGGGCAGCTGGCCGCGTTTACGGTACAGGCATCCGCCAGGCAGGAAAGCATTGCTTCCCTCTTCACCCGGCAGAAAAATGCCGCCACCCTGTCTGATGGCATTTCAGCAGAGCAGATCAGGGCAACGCCGGACAAACACATCGGTGAAACGCTGAAACGTATAACCGGCATCAGTACCAAAGACAACAAAAAAGTGGTGGTGCGAGGCATTGCAGAGCGCTACAACGTTACGCTCCTGGATGGCAGCGCATTACCCAGTACGGATGTGCAGGACAGGGATTTTGAGTTCGATCTTATTCCCACCAACCTGGTGGATAATATCGTGGTCGTGAAATCCATCACGCCGGATATGCCTTACGGCTTCGCCGGCGGCCTTGTACAGATCAATACCAAAGCTATTCCCGCATCGGACTTTACATCTGTCAGTGCCGGGCTTTCCATCAATACGCGCACCATGGGGAAGGATTTTTACAGCTACGGCCGCGGTAAATATGACTACCTGGGATATGATGACGGCGGCCGCGACCATTTTCCCGATGGCATCATCAGCCTGAGCGATGCATTCAACCCGCGGATGCCGGACGATCAGAATGCTGTAACGGCCGCGCAGGTAGGAGAGCAGAATAAACGCATCGGCGGCACGGAGAGGCTCGGCGCACGCATCTTTCAGCCCATGCCTTCGCAAAATTACCAGTTCAACCTTGGGCGCGCTTATTCACTCAGCGAAGCAAAGCTGCGCCGGATCGGTTTCGTCGGGTCGCTTACCTACCGCAATACGCAGAGCAACGACCACATCTCGGAAATGCGCCGTGGTGGCTGGAGCCGGCAACGCACTGATCCCTACGATGCCACAGACGTGAATACGGGCAATATTTACGGGTTCAATACAACCATTGGCATGCTGCTCAACGGCGGCTTTAAAACAGATAAACACCAGATCAGCACGTATAACCTTTACACACATATCTTCAATGACCGGTTCAGCCGTATCAAAGGATGGTCCCATGAAAATCCGAAAGATAATTACGTAAATAAATTCCCGGATATCGAGGAAGACGACCGGCCGAAGTTCGTGGACCTGATCCAGAATAAGTTGAGTGGCAGCCACCGTTTCGATCCCGTGAAGATCGAATGGAACCTGGCGCGCACGCACCTGTCCTCCGTTGAGAAGGACGCCGTATCTGCATTTATCGCCGGCCGCGAAGTAGCCAATAAAGCACCCCTCTATGAATACCTGCCCGGTACTGCCACAGATCCCGGCCAGGGCAACCTGCATCGTGACCGCTATACCTACAAGGAGCGTAATCTTTCCGCTGATGTCAGCGCTGCCATTGATTTTCGCCTCGGAAAGACCTCCCATACCTTCAAGACCGGTTTCAACTACCTGGAGAAGCATGCCTGGTACTACTGGAATGTGCTGCCGCTGGTAACGCTCGCCGGACTGCAAAGCAATCTGCCCACCATTCCCATCCAGGAATGGGGTACCTATATGAGCATGGAAAACCCCCGCACGGATCTGTTCTATTATCCCGCCTACTACTCGCTCAATAACTTCGAGGGAACCAGTGTGAATAAAGGCGTATATGCCATGTTCGACAACAAGATACTCCCCAACCTGCGACTGGTATGGGGTTTGCGGGCCGACTACTTCCGGTTGGACACCATCCGGAATTCCGCCAGCCGGAGGGAAGACCTGACCCGCAAGGTTATCTTCGATGAAGCGAAGGACTGGTATTTCCTCCCTTCCGCGAATCTCACCTATTCCCCGGTGACGAATCTGAATGTGCGGCTGTCCTACGGCGAGAGCATTGTACGCCCCGGGCTGATGGAAAACTCGAAATTTTCCCGCTACAATCCTTCGTATGGCACTATCATGCGGAGCAATGGCGTTACCAGCACATTGGTAAAGAACTACGACGCAAAACTGGAATGGTTCCCGGGAGCCGGTGAAATTATTTCTGCCGGTTACTTCTACAAGTATTTCGACAAACCGGCAGAGTATTACGCGGAAGATCCGGAAAATACCGGGCTGTACTACATTATCGTTACGAATTCCGACTGGGCGAAAGTCAGAGGGTGGGAATTCGAGCTGCGCAAAAGCCTGGGCTTCATCTATCCCGCCTGGGATTTTCTGCAGGATATTTACCTGAGCGGTAATCTCACCCTGCAGGAGTCACAGGTGCGCGCCCGCAACAGGATCGTTCACCAACTGCCTGACGGAACGGATTCCCTTTCCTATACGTACATGAAATATCCCAGGCCTTTATACGGGCAGGTACCGCTACTTTACAATATCGGCCTGCAATACCGCGGTGAGCGCTTGGGTATGAACATCGTGTACAATTATATGGGCTACAAAACATTTATCACAGGAGCCAATCCCAACATGATAGAGTACGAACGCCCCCGCGCGCAAATGGACGCTCAGATCACTTACCGCTTTTTGTCCGGCAAGATGGAAGCGAAACTGAACCTCGGCAACCTGCTGGATATGCCGTTCCGTTTCTTCATCAATGATCATACGACCTATGAATATAAACCGGGAATGGAGGATGCGAAGAACTGGCCTGAGAATGCGGAGTGGGCAGATGCTTTCAGGTATAAATGGGGCTTTTCCGAACAATTCGAGGAAGGCTATATCGGCAGGCTCAATGAAAACGGTCCTGAACGGCTGATAGGCGACCGCCAGACCTTCACCCGCTATACGGGGCGCTCTTTCAGTCTCTCTCTTTCCTATAATTTCTAATCCTAAAAGCTTGACAATTATGAAAACAAGATCTTACATATATTGCCTGATGGCGCCATTGTTCCTGTTTCTGCTGAGCGCCTGCGAACGGGAAGGGGAATTGTTCATCAAGCCGGTGAAGGCATTCAAACCTGTTACGATGAGCGGGTTCATTCTCGGTGATACGCTGGAACAATATTTTGACGGGGAAAAGGTCAGAGAATTGTATGGGAGGGTAATGGTACCCTATTCCCAAAGCCAGGTTGCGTTTGAAGGAAATGAGGTGAAGATGGAGCTAAGGAACAAAAGCAATGGCGAAACTGTTTACACGCAAACGTTGAATTTGCAGGATGATACCAGCAAAGTGCCGCCCTTTTACTTCGATGGGAAGAAAATTGCAGAGCGGTACAATTATCCACAACCGCAGGGAGACGAATACCTGATCAATTTTTATTTTGATTTCCCCGACGACGCTCCGCTTGTAGATGTGACTATAGAAGTGGATGAAATTTATTATGATTTTACCCAGAACCCCTTTATGATAAATCTCGGTACAACGGTCATTCCCCTGTTGAGCGGTGTGAAGCCCGGAGAATGGTCAGAGCTGATCCGGATCAATATGCCGGAAATGGAAAAGCATCACCCGGAATCTTTCTTTCAGTCCGGCATTATTATCAGGAACGCGGAAAAAAAGCAATACTATATTGGGAATAACCGGGATTACAGCTTCATACAGGCTTCGGTGCCGGATATGTACGCAACGGAAGGAAAGGTACAATGCATATTTTCCGGGTTGAGCCAGCAGGGGGGCCAGCTGGTGCTGACCCCCCAGGAAGATCTGACCCAGATCTTCAGGTAAGGGCTGATAATGGCAGGTGAGTTTGCCTGCCGCAGCTGCTTCAAAAGTAATGATATCCGGTTTCCCGGATGTCCGGTGGGGCCATTGCGTTCCCCCCCGGGTTACTTTTGAGGCAGCTTTTTTTTTAGGCCGGGCGCCACGATTGTTCAGGTCCGGGCACAAAAAAGGGCTGGTCTTCAGACCAGCCCGTAAAACGATATTGTTAAGCAAGCTTAATCTATACGTTTAACATTAACAGCATTCATGCCTTTTCTTCCTTCCTGCAGTTCAAACTCTACGCGGTCATCTTGCTGGATCTCGTGAACGAGACCGTTTACGTGTACAAAAGTTTCTTTGGCTGATTCATCATGTTTGATGAAACCAAAGCCTTTTGTCTCATTGAAGAACTTTACAGTTCCGGTGAATTTTTGTTCCATTGTGTAAATAATTATAAAATGTATTGACACGAAGGTAGTACTAATATTTAATAGCACCTAATTAACCCATATGTTATTGGATGGTCTTGATGGCATTTTTTCATTATATGATTGATGGTAAAGCATTTCAAACGGTTTATTTTGTTGTACCTTTGTCCGAATTATATACAAAACATGGTAAAAATCGGGGAATACAACATTTTAAAGGTAAAAAAGGAAACAGATTTTGGCGTCTTTATGGATGGGGGCGACCAGGAAATACTGCTTCCCAAAAGGTATGTGCCCAAAGGCACACGGCCCGGTGACGAGCTGGAAGTATTCCTTTATCACGATTCGGAGAACCGCCTTATTGCAACAACAGACCGGCCTTATGGCGTGGCTGGCGATATTGTGACCCTCAAAGCGGTAGATGTGACCGAACAGGGGGCTTTTTTGGACTGGGGCTTGATGAAAGACCTTTTTGTACCGCTCTCCCAGCAGCTTAACCGGATGCATAAAGGGCAGGAATACCTGGTGCGGATCTATATTGATGCATTGACCGGCCGCATCGCCGCTACGGAAAAGATCGATGCCTATCTCAGCAACGAGGAGCTGACCATAAAAGAAATGGATGTGGTAGACCTGATCATTTACCGCCGTACAGACATCGGCCTGGTGACGATCATCAACAACAAACATACCGGCATCCTGCACAAAGCAGACCAGGTGAAGACCTATGATATCGGTGAACGCCTGAAAGGCTTTGTGAAAGCTATCCGGGAAGGCAACAAGATAGATGTGGTACCGGGTCAGGCCGGATATAAAAAGGTGGAAGACGAAGCCGGCAAGATATTACGGCTGCTGCAGGAAAATGATGGCTATCTTCCTTATCACGACAAATCCGATCCGGAAGAGATCGTGGCTTTCTTCGGCATGAGCAAGAAGACTTTCAAGATGACCACCGGGGCATTGTACAAGCAACAGAAGATCGCATTTACCCAAACAGGCATTCAGTTGCTGGATCAGTGATAATGAGGGAGGTTTCCCGTAAAAAATAAAATTGGCAGATGAAATAACATTCCATCAGCCCCGTAGAGAATAAAAATGAACTGATGAAATAACATTCCATCAGCCCCGTAGAGAATAAAAGTAAACTGATGAAAGATTATAAAAAGCACTATGTCATTCCCGCACCACCGGAAGATGTGTTCCGCGCACTGACACTCCCGGCCACCATTCAGCTGTGGTCTGGTGAAAAGGCCGTTATGAGCGCAACACCGGGCACCGAGTTTTCCCTGTGGGATGGCAGCATAGAAGGCATGAACCTGGAGTTTGAAGAAGACCGGAAGATCGTGCAGCAATGGTATTTCGGGGAACAGGAAGAAGCCTCCATCGTTACGATCATCCTGCATCCGCATAAAAAAGGCACCTCGGCGGAACTGCGGCACAGCAATATCCCCGATGAAGATTATGATAACATTACCGAAGGCTGGAATGAAGCCTATTTCGGCGCATTGATCGATTTTTATACGGAATGAGGACGGCAACTATTACTGAACTGAAAAAGGAGCTGAACACTGTTCCCCCGGCAGAACTGGTGGAGCTTTGCCTCCGCTTGGCCAAATTCAAAAAGGAAAGCAAGGAACTGCTCACCTACCTGTTGTTCGAGGCGCATGACCTGGACGCTTATATCGCTTCCGTGAAGGAATTCATCGACCTTGAATTTGCATCCCTGTCCACCTCGCATCTTTATTACACCAAAAAGACCCTGCGCAAGATACTCCGCATCACCAACAAGCACATCCGTTTCACCGGCTCAAAACAGGCAGAGGCGGAATTGCTGCTGTTCTTTTGCGAAAAAATGCGGCGCTCCGGTATCAAGCTGGATAACAGTGTACAGCTTTCCAACCTGTATTTCCAACAGCTTCGCAAGATCGAAAAATCAATAGCGGCGCAGCATGAAGACCTGCAGTACGATTACAGGAAGAAGCTGGATGCGCTGACCTATCCCTGAGGGCTTACGATGACCATTCAAAAATGATCAACGGCATTGGTCAATCCGTCCGCCAGCATCCCGCGATCCGCGCTGTTTGCGGCATACGGGGTCCTTTTCAGGTGAAGTGCGGGAGGAAAGTTTTGCTAATTTTACCCCGATGACCACCTCACTGCCCGCTCCGGAAACGATTTATACAGATGATCAGGGAATACAATCCAAAGTCCGTTGCCTGGAATATCAATGGAAGGACACCCATGTGTTCGCTACGGAATCCCGGCAGGAGAAGCCTGTGCGGTATGCAGAGAAACAGGACACTCCGTCTCTCTGCATGTACTTTTCCCTCGAAGGCACAGGTTCTGCCGTAACAGCCAGCCGCCGTGAAGACCTCCAGGTAGCGGGCAACCAGCATGTACTATGTTATACGCCGGATTTCGACGGGTATTACCTGGTGGAAACGCCGGTCACCCGGAATTTCGGCATCGATATCGGCCCCGCTTTCTTTGAAAGGCTGCTATCCACCGAACTGGATTGCCTGTTGCGGCTGGGTGACAAGATCGCGAGAGGACAGGTGGCCGATCTTTCTCCCTGGCCCATGCCCATTACACCGCAGCAGAAATGGGTGATCCGGGAAATGATCCATTGCGGTTATGAAGGGCATATGCAACAGCTTTTTCACGAAGCGAAGCTCATAGAGCTGTTCCTGCTACAGGCGCAGCAAGCGGAAGATCTTATGGGCCGGAAGCCGCTGCAGATCAAACCGGCGGACATCGAAAAGCTCCATGCCGCCCGCCAGTTCGTTACCCTCAATATGTTTGAGCCCATTTCCCTGCAACAGGTGGCCCGCGCCGCAGGCCTGAACGATTTCAAACTGAAGAAGGGGTTCAGGGAGCTGTTCGGCAATACCGTGTTCGGATACCTGAATGAACTGAAGATGAATCACGCCAGACGCCTGCTGCAGGACGGCGGTGTATCCGTAGGGGACATTGCTATAGACCTCGGGTATAGTGAACCCCAGAATTTTACAAAGGCCTTTAAACGGTATTTCGGATACACACCGGGAGAAGTGAAGGGGTGAGGGTTGTACTCCGCCCACCACTGATCAAAATCTTCGCTTTCATATCAGAATAATCCCTATGTTTAAAATATGAAAAGCATACTCACCATCGCCCTCATCCTGGGCAGCACCCATCTCTTCGCGCAGAAAGCGCCTGCCACCCCGGCTGAAGACAAATCATCCGGCGGAAAGAGCCGCACCCTGAGCATCGATACCTCGGTGGAGACCACGCACGAAGCGACCATCCGCGGCCAGAAGGTCCCCTACAAAACCATTGCCGGCACCCTGCCGGTATGGGACGATGAAGGCAAGGTCATCGCCGGTGTATTTTATACTTATTTTGAAAGACAGGGCGTGGCGGACCGCGGCACAAGGCCACTGGTATTTTCTTTCAATGGCGGGCCGGGCACGGCTTCTGTGTGGATGCAGATCGGTTATACCGGCCCCAGGGTGCTGAAGATCGATGATGAAGGCTATCCCGTGCAGCCATACGGCATGAAAGACAACCCGCATTCCATCCTCGATGTGGCCGATATCGTGTATGTAGATCCCGTGAATACCGGCTTTTCCCGCCCCGCTAACAAAGACGTGCCGGGCAGCAGGTTTTTCGGGGTGAACCAGGACATCAAATACCTCGCGGAATGGATCAATACTTTCCTTTCCCGATATAAACGCTGGGCTTCGCCCAAATACCTCGTTGGTGAAAGCTACGGTACCACCCGTGTTTCCGGGCTGGCACTGGAACTGCAGAACGCGCAATGGATCTACCTGAACGGGGTAGTGCTGGTGTCGCCTACAGACCTGGGCATCGAACGCACTGGCCCCGTAAGCGCCGCGCTGCGTCTCCCTTATTACACCGCCACGGCATGGTACCACAAGGCATTGCCGGCCGATCTGCAGCAGAAAGAACTGACCACGCTTTTGCAGGAAGTGGAGACCTTTACCATAAAGGACTATATCCCCGCGCTGGCGGAAGGCGGTTTCATCAGCGAGGCAGAAAAGAAGGCGATTGCCGGCAAGGTGAGCCGCTATGCCGGTTTATCAGAACGGGTGGTCATGCAGCAGAACCTGGACATTCCCACCAATTTCTTCTGGAAAGAATTGCTGCGCGATCGTGGTTATACCGTAGGCCGCCTGGATTCCCGGTACCTGGGCATCGATCGTAAAGATGGCGGCGAGCGGGTGGATTTCAATGCGGAACTGACTTCCTGGCTCCATTCCTTTACGCCCGCCATCAACATTTATCTGAGAGAAGAATTGAAGTATAAGACCGATCTGAAATATTATATGTTCGGCCCGGTGTTCCCCTGGGACAACCAGGGCAACCGCACCGGCGAGAACCTGCGTCAGGCTATGGCCCAGAACCCCTACCTCCATGTGCTGATCCAGAGCGGGTACTACGATGGCGCCTGTGATTACTTCAATGCCAAATACAGCATGTGGCAGCTGGACCCCAGCGGCAAAATGAAAGACCGCCTTTCCTGGGAAGGGTATCGCAGCGGGCACATGATGTATCTCCGCAAAGATGACCTGGCCACCAGCAATGACCATCTGCGGGAATTCATTTTACGGTCCATTCCCAAAACAGGGCAGGCCGCAAAATATTGACAGGAAGAGTTTTGAAATGTCCCGGTATCCTGAAAGGTGCCGGGATTTTTTATACCTGCTTTTGTTAAGATTTTGTAAAGATTGTTTTTTGTTTTTGTAACTTTAATCTGCATCAGCGCAATAGACAGGCCGTAACAACCAACTGCCTGTTGACGACAGGAAAAACAACTTGTCATTACAATGTCATTTAGCGGAAGAGGTATTTTTAAGTTATCCGCAAAGGTGATAGATTAGGAGTATTGTTACATCATACACCCAACAGAGAAGACCAGATCAGATCGCGAGAAACGCCAAATTGTATTGTTTGAAATGAGGGACTAGCTACTCAACTTTTTGGAACAGAAAAAGAAACTCACCAGTAAAAAGAAAACAGAAAAAACTTCACCAGTAACGAAACCAGAAAATCACCAGTAAAATTCGAAACACTTCCGAGAGGGAACAAACACTGTGTTGACCGAAACCGAAAGGACGCTAAATCGATTTTGTGAGGATGTTCCGGCTGACCCGGACGCCGGCAGGATACCCTGCGCGAATGCTTGATGAAAAGGGGCGGCAAACACACCAACAGTTGAACACATTGCTAAAGCTGCCTTCGGGCGGGAAGGAGAAGTATTGCCTTGGCGGCAGTAAAACAC
Source organism: Chitinophaga sp. XS-30 (assembly GCF_008086345.1). Lineage (NCBI taxonomy): Bacteria > Pseudomonadati > Bacteroidota > Chitinophagia > Chitinophagales > Chitinophagaceae > Chitinophaga > Chitinophaga sp. XS-30. The sequence continues at coordinate 3,472,389 of NZ_CP043006.1, forward strand.
CAGCGTAAAGCAACATATCAGGCTTGTAAAAAATTGCCATCCGTGGCGAACGGGAGAGTATTGCCTTAGCGCAGCGAGGCAACATGTAACAGATCATATATCAGGCTTGTAAAAAAATGCCATCCGTGGCGAACGGGAGAGTATTGCCTTAGCGCAGCGAGGCAACATGTAACAGATCATATATCAGGCTTGTAAAAAAATGCCATCCGTGGCGAACGGGAAAGTATTGCCATAACGGTAGCAAAACAGTGCGCCGCAAGTGGCATAACAGGCTTGTAACAGGTATCATCTGTGGACGCACGGCTTTTATAAAACGCGACAACATATAACACATCACATATCACGCGTGTAAAAAATTGCCATCCGTGGCGAACGGGATATCTATGCCCTGACGCAAAATTTCCGTGTCCAAAGAACAACATATATGCAGCCGGTATAATTAAAATGATCGCTAACACACAGTAGATTTTTTAATCGTCAAAGGTTTCATCCGGCCTGTTAAAATTAAATATGAACATATGAAAGTAAACAGCTCCTGACCAACAAACATTTTCCTTACCAATTCAACAACGACAACCAAAATTTAACAGTATGTGTAAAAAAATGATCTACCTGATGTTCCTGCTACTGCTATCCTTACAGGGGATGGCGCAGGAACGGAACGTTACCGGCACGGTAACGGACAAATCCGGCAATCCTCTGCCGGGCGTAACTATTATGGAAAAGGGGACAACCAGCGGCACTGTAACAAATGCCGAAGGCAAATTCGCCATGACGCTCAGAGGGTCTTCCGGCGTGCTGGTCTTTTCCTTCATAGGCTTTAACAGCAAGGAAGTGGAGATTGCCGGCAGATCCATCCTTAACGTCACCCTGGAAGACAATCAGAAGATGCTGCAGGACGTGGTGGTGATCGGATACCAGGAGGTATCCCGCCGGAAGAATACCGCCGCAGTGTCAACGGTAAAAGGAGAAACGATCGCGAACCTTCCCGCGGCGAGTGTGGACATGATGTTGCAGGGCCGCGTCAGCGGGGTGAATGTACAGAACTTCTCCGGTGAGCCGGGTGTCCGCAACAGCCTGGTGGTGCGTGGCAATACTTCCGTACTGCGGGGGTACGACGAAGCCCGCGCGCTCAGTTCACCCTTGTATGTGATAGACGGTATCATCACCACCACCAACGATCTCGGTGCGCTGGAAGGGAATGGTACCGGTACCAACGTTATCGCCGGCCTGAATCCCAACGACATCGAATCCATCGACATCCTCAAAGATGCCTCCGCCTCGGCGATCTACGGTTCCCGCGGCTCGAACGGTGTGATCATCATCAAGACCCGCCGCGCCAAAGTAGGGAAACCGGAATTCAATTTCAGCACCTACATGGGCATCGCGCAAAAGCCCAAACTGGTGGAGACCGTGATAGGAGCGCAGGAGCGCAGAATGAAACAGGATGTGCTGTTCCTTTACAACGGATATGTAGATAATGAATACCTGCCCATGATGCTGACGGACAGCCTCAATCCCGCTTTCAATAATGCTACCGACTGGCAGGGGATGTTCTATAAGACCGGTATCCTCAATAACTACGATCTCTCCGTAGCCGGAGCCACTGAATCGGTGAATTACCGCTTAAGCCTCGGCCATTACAAAGAAGATGGTATCGTCAAGAACACCGGTTTCAAACGTTATTCCATCCTGGGTTCTGTAGGAGCTACCATAGCGCCCTGGCTGCGGAATCAAACCCGCTTCAGGCTGGGCCGGACGGACCGTCCGCGGAGCATCAACGAACGTACCGGCAGCTTCTTCGCGTTCAGCACCTATACATTGCCTTCCTCTTTTTATGCGTTGACGGATGAAAGCCGGGAATACCTGCTGGGGAACAATAACCGGGTGGACAAGAACATCGATAATGATCTCCAGTTCAGTACCACCTTTACAGCAGATATCCTCAAAAACCTGCACTTCAACGGTACGGTCAATTATCAGACAAAGACCTCGAACCGGGATTATTACCAGCCATCCGTGGTGCGGGACAACGGGCAGGGATTTGCCTCTTCCTTCGCCTCAAAATCTGAATACATCACCGCCTATGCTACGATAGACTACTCCACAAGTTTCGGGGAACACACCATCAATGCCCTGGCCGGCCAGAACATCGAATATACCATGTACCGTTCCAACTACGGGGAGGCGGACCTTATCCCCAATGACTACGTGTGGCGGGTGATCGTGGCGAACAAGAATTATTCCTATACAGAAAGCCAGATACAGGAAACCGGTCTGCAAAGCCTGCTAGCACGCCTGAACTACGACTATAAGGAACGTTACCTGTTATCTGCGGTATTTAACGCCGATGCCTCTTCCAAGTTCGGCCGGGACAGCCGCTGGGGCTTTTTCCCCTCCGTTTCCGTCGGATGGATCGCAACGGATGAGCCGTTCATGCAGGGGAAAGCCGGATGGATGAACTTCCTGAAATTCCGCGGCAGCTACGGTATTACCGGGAACCAGCCGGAAAGCAATTACCTGGGTTATAACAACTACACCGTCAACAGCGCCGGATTTAACGGCGCGGGTGGAACGACCTCCTACAACGGTACGCCGGTGATCACCCCGGATTACTATGACGGGATCGCACAGCGTAATCTCTCCTGGGAAGAATCGCGGCAGGGAAATGTGGGTGTGGAAATGGGATTGTTCAAAGACCGGGTACGCCTGGTAGCTGATCTGTATAGCCGGAATACCACCAAAGGTTTTTTCAACTACCTGCTGCCGAACGCCAGCGGATACACGCAGGCACAGACCAACGCTATCGGCCTGCGGAATTCCGGACTGGAGCTGACCCTCAATACCCGCAACCTGCCTGATCGCAGTACCCTGAAATGGGTGACGGACTGGACCTTTTCCTACAACAAGAACGTGATCACTGCATTGCCGAACGGCGGCCGAAGTATCGTATTCAATTATAATACCGGGGTATATGGACTGGATTACCTGCTCTCCGTAGGTCTCCCTGTAAATCAGTACTATGTATTCGAATTTGCCGGGATATACGCCAGCCCGGAAGACATCCCCTACAACTTCCTGACGGGCCAGCCGATGAAGAACTTCGTAGGGTGGGACTATCACGAAGGCGACCCTATCCTGATAGACCAGGACGGGAATTTCGACCTGAAAGAACCGATGGACCAGATCATCGGCGGCGATCCCAATCCTAAATTCTATGGCGGTATCCTCAATACTTTTGTCTGGAAGAACTTTTCCCTCAGCTTTTTCCTGAACTACACTTTTGGCCGCGATATTATGAACAGCTACCTGAACCGCCGCCTGGAATACCTTTTCGAGGCCACGGGCAATGGCGGTGAGCGTCAGTTGATGCAAAGAGGCATGATGGATATTTCCAAGCTCAACTACTGGAAGAAAACCGGTGATATTGCCGATATACCAACACTCTCCCTGGTGAATGGTGAGCGTTCCCCTTATCGTTTTTTTGATAAAAGCACCATGTATATCGAGGACGGCAGCTACCTCCGTGTAAAGAACGTTACGGTGGGGTATAACCTTGGCCCTGAACTGCTCAGAAGGCTCAAGCTCACGCGCCTGCGGTTCTACGGGATGATCGACAACCTGTACACCTTCCAGCGCTCCACTATTCCGGATGCGGAAGCGGTAAACGCCTACGGCGTATATACGGGAGATGGATACCCGATCCCTGCAAAATATACCCTGGGGCTGGACTTCAGCTTCTGACACAAATCCGATTGTTATCTGTTAAACTGAAAGATCATGAAACGTTTCAAATATATCATACCCATTTTGCTGGCAGGATGGTTCCTGGTAAACAGCACGGCCTGCAACAAGGTGCTGGAACTGGAATCCAAGGAAAATCCCTCCAGCGGCAAGTTCTGGAAAAACCAGGGGGATGCCCTTGCCGGGCTCCTGGGCGGTTATTCCCTGCTGCGCGATGCATTGACGGATGAGAACCGCTATTATGTTTACGGCGATGTGCCGGCCAATACTTTCCGGATCACTTATTACTCAGATTACGCCATCCACCAGCTCCGCGAAGGCTCTTTTGACGGTGTGTACTACGGATACCTGGAGAACCTGCAGAACTGGACGAAATTCTATAAAGCCATCGCCCAGGCGAACCTGCTGATCATGAAAATACCGGACATCCCGGAAGCAACGTTCACATCCGGCTACAAGGACTATTTCCTGGGAGAAGCCTACTTCCTCCGGGCCTTCAATTACTTTTTCATCTCGAAGGTATGGGGAGATGTGCCATTGGTGCTGGAAGCAGTAGAGGATGTTGATGACGCGAAAAATTACGGCAGGGAAAAACAGGATATCGTATTGGCCAAATGCCTGGAAGACCTGGATTCTGCTGTAGCACTGCTGCCGCAGATGCCGGTCAATACATCGGACAGGGGAGTGCGGGCTACCCAAGCCTCCGCGCTGGCATTGCAGGCACATATTTACGCCTGGATGAAGAATTATGAGAAATGCGAGGAGGTAACACGGGACCTTGTGGCCAATCCCGGCAGCTATGGGTTGACTTTCGTTACGGATTCCGCACAGTATGAAGCCATCAGTGTAGGCCGCTCTACGGAAGGCATCTTCGAGATCAATATCAACTATGAGCAGAATGAAGGCTCATCCCAAGGCATCGGTCAGAAAACGCTGTATGCACCATACCTGGCTACGAGGGAGCCGGGCAGCAATCTTGAAGGAGTGCCCTGGCTGGTGCTCCGCGAAACCATGAACAGGCTGTTCACCCCGGATGACCTGCGCAGGAAAATATGGATATTCGAAGATCCCATCGCGCAGGATATGCTCATGCTGCGGAAATACGCCAAAGTATATTACCGCGATGGCGATGAGCGCAGAGATCCCCGCTATTCCAACAACATCATCATCAACCGTCTCTCGGATGTCATTCTCCTGCGTGCCGAAGCGCTGTATATGAACGGAGATGAGCCGGGCGCCCGCACACTGGTGAATATGACCCGTAACCGCGCCGGTATCGGAGACGTAGACCCGGGCATCACCGGCGATGGATTTTTCCGTGAACTGGTGTATGAACGTCAGCGGGAACTGTTCGCGGAAGGCCATGCTTTCTGGGACCTGCTCCGTACCGGAAAGATCACCGATTTCAATTCCATTTTCAACGGCGCGCTTGAACCGGGGCATACCGCCTATGGCCGTAATTACTGGCCTATACCCAGAGTATTGTTCAAAGACAACCTGCTCATGAAACAAACGCCTTACTGGAACGGCAGACTCTGATCATCTTAAAAACTGACATCATGAAACGTATCATAAAATGGCCGCTTTTTGCATTGTTGATCTTCTCTTTTGCTTCCTGCAAAAAGAATGACTACCTCGTGGGCGGAGACCTCCACAACCCGCAATTCAACGGCACCACTTACGAATACCTGCAAACGAACCCGCTGTTCGATACCCTGCTGCTGCTGATCGACAGAACAGGTTTGCAGGAAGAAGTGAATGCCGCAGGCAGCACTTTCTTTGCCCCTTCCGATTATTCCATCCAGCATTACGTGAAAAAGGTGGTGCAGGCCAGAAAGCGACTGGAAGCGAATGACGAGAACCTTGTGTTCGAGTTCAGCGAGCTTGATTTTGACCTGCTAAAGGATTCCCTAAGGGCCTACCTTTTCCCCGAAAAGATCGAGCGGACCGGGCTGACGGAAGATGGCGCATTCTTTTCCGCCAAAGATGGTGAAGAAAGGCATATCTCCCTGCGGGACGATCCCACCGGCGAATACCAGACCGGCGGGCTGACCATCATCCCGCAATACATCTATTTCTCAAAGGTGATCGGCACCGTTGATCCTATCGACAATTCCGATATTCCGGAAGCGGAAAGGGACACCCGTATAGTTGCGCAAACCACTGGCATCCTGACCACCAACGGAGTGCTGCATGTGCTGGCCAACTCCCACATCTTCACCTTTGCCACCGAACCTAAATAAACGATCATGACCACAAGTAACATGCATAAAAAGATACACCGGGGCATACTGGCCAGCCTGTTCATCCTGGCCGCCGCCGTTTCCTGCAAAAAGATCCCGGTAGGGTATATCAGCGACCAGATACGCTATGTGAACGATACGTTCCGCGTGCCCAGAGGTACGAATTATAGAGCTGATCCGAAAGCATTCGAACTGGATGGTTCCAATTACCCCATCAGCGTGAAGCTGCTGGAAGTGAGGGACCTGGCTACGGGAAAACCCACAACCCTTTTTTCCGAAGAGAAAGAGGTGTATATCTGGACCGCGCTTTTCAATCCCGATACAGATACCACGGTGGAATTGCTGAACCTGAAACGGGAGAAAAAAATGGTGCCGCCGCTGGAGATCGTGGAGAAGTCCGGCCAGTTGATCTTCAACGAGGGTTCTATCAACATTCCCACCGGCAATTATTCGTTTGATGTGCAGGTGTCCAACGGCAGCGGCACCAAAACTTTCCGCGATATATCGGTGATCCAGATACTGGATCAGCCATTCCGCCAGGAGGGCGCGCCAGGCTGTGCCTATTTCATCGACGGTACCAATACCTATGGGGACCTTGCCATCCCGGTAATGACCTATCGCAAGGTGTCCGACGAAGGGTACCAGGTAAGGCTCAAGATAGTGGACAAGAACGGTGTGCCCTTCAATCCCAAAGCCGGTGAGCTGATCCGCCGCGGTGACAGGCCGACATTTGAGACCTATGCCAAATTCAACCCGGTAGAATATACGGACACAACGATGGTCTGCAATTTCGAGTTGACGCCTTTTCCTATACTGGAATATCCAGGTTATGGATACCTGATGTATTACCGCATTCCCAGCGAGTTTGCTACAATAGACCCAGGCATAACGCCTACGGAGGAACCGATCTACAACGTGAATCCCCGTTTTGCGTTCCGCCTGTTGGTAGCGGGTACTTATGAGGTAACGATACAAATGCCGCAGGTGACCAGAAAAGCGTAGAAAAACCCTGAATAATGGTGGCGGGAAGTGAAAGGCTTTCCGTCACCTTTTTTATTTACACTGCCTCTTTATACCGCCTCGGGAAATCCTCTTTTCTTGTCAGCACCAATGGCCCGCCGCAGTTTGATCAGTTCTTCAGCGATGATTTCCCGCCTCGGATGGTCAGCCATCCCAGTTTATTTTGCCGTTAGCACGCAGCACTTCTATGATCACATAAATAGCGTTTGAAATGACGGGATAGTCATCCAAAAGATCAGTGATAGACGTTGCTTCTACAAATTGTACGGCATAAATGTGACCATTGATGGTCTCAAATTCATAGGTCACATTTGGTTTTGCTGGAAGGAATCCTGGTTTGATTGTGAAGTTGTAAGGGCTAACCAAACAGGTTGAGTTTTTTTCCAGGTTTTAAAATTGCTTACATCACCGCCTTCGCGCAGGAACTTGCGGAGCAACTCCTTTTCTAGGCGAAGCGTCTTTAAAAAAAGGATCGCTTTTTTGTTTTCTGGTGATATAATTGTTACCGTCATATTCATAACACCACTAAATTAGGATGTTTTGCTAAAACAGAAAAATATTTTAGCAATTATTTTTTCGACCTCCTCAAAACAACGTCAGCTGCGGACTTTCAGCATTTTTACCTTCATCAAAATTAGATAGCGTGATCCCCAGCAAACGTATTTTCACATCATCCGGCTCCGTTTTCAGCAGCAACTGTTTCGCCGTTCCTGCGATCGTTTCAAGATCGCTGACGGGGTAGGGGAAAGACTGGTTGCGGGTGATCTGCCTGAAATCACTGTACTTGATCTTCAGCGTGACTGTCCGTCCTTTCAGATCATATTTTTTCAGACGTTCCGTGACGGTTACAGCGATCTTGTCCAGCTCCGCATTCATTTCCTCTACGGTGGTAAGATCATACGGAAAGGTATCTTCCGCGCCCAGTGATTTGGTTTCCCGGTGCGGTTGCACTTCACGCTCATCGATGCCGCGAACGATCCTGTAGTAAAAGCGGCCGGTTTTTCCGAAGTGCTGCACCAGGTCATTCTCTGTCAGCTTTTTGAGATCGGCGCCGGTATGCAGGTTCATCCGTCTCATTTTTTCCGCGGTCACTTTCCCTACACCAAAGAATTTCTCTACCGGCAGCTTTTCCATGAATGATTCCACCTGTTCCGGTGCAATAAATGTCAACCCATCGGGTTTCTGCATGTCGGACGCGATCTTGGCCACGAATTTATTGACAGAGATACCCGCCGAAGCGGTCAGCTGCAGTTCCTCACGGATGGCCTGTTTGATCTGCTGGGCAATGGCGATGGCGGAGCCGATCTGCAGCTTGTCTTCCGTCACATCCAGGTAGGCTTCGTCAAGGGAAAGCGGCTCTATCAGATCGGTGTACCGCCGGAAAATTTCCCTGACCTTTTGGGATGCCTCGCGGTATGCGGGGAACCTGGGGCGCACGAATATCACATCGGGACAAAGCTGCTGCGCTCTTTTGGAAGGCATGGCGGAGCGGATACCGAACCTGCGTGCCTCATAACTCGCCGTGGCTACCACGCCGCCACGCCCTTCCGGAGAGCCGCCTACCGCAATGGGCTTGCCCCTGTATTCCGGGTTGTCGCGCTGCTCTACCGATGCATAGAACGCATCCATATCTACATGAATGATCTTCCTGACAGGCATGTATGCAATATACATCACATGCCGGGATACTACGACTGGATATCGCGGAAGCTGATCACCACTTTGCCGAAATGCTGCCCGCTTTCAAGGTATTGCAGCGCATCGGCAGCTTTATGAAAAGGGAAAACGGAATCGATCACCGGTTTTAACCCCGTTTTTTCTATGAACGTCACAAAATGCGCATAGCTTTCGAGGCTGCCGACGGTGATGCCTGCTATCCTGGCGTTACGTTGGAGCATACTAAAAAAATCAAGCGGAATGGCGGGATTGTCGAGATACCCGACCAGGCCGATAAAACCGCCGATGGCAAGCGCCTGTACGGACTGGCTGACGGTGCCGCCGCCGGCGATATTCAATGAAGCGTCCACACCGCGGCCGTTGGTGAGCCGAAGTACTTCCTTTGGCCATTCGGGATGGGTCTTGTAATTGATCACTTCATCCGCGCCGAGCGCTTTCAATTTTTGGGCCTTGGATTCCGCGCCGGTCAGGGCAATGGTTTTCATGCCCAGATAGTTGGCGATCTGCATGGCGAAGATGGAAACACCACCGGTTCCCTGTATCAGCACCGTTTGTCCGGGTTTTGCTTCGCCGGCCTCTACCAGTCCTGCCCAGGCCGTAAGCCCGGCAATGGGCAATGTAGCGGCTTCTTCATCACTCAGATTCACAGGCGCGCGCATGATGCCTGCGGCAGGAAGCACGATATATTCGGCCAGCACACCGGGAAATTCAAGCCCCTGGCGTTTATGGAACATGGCTTCCGTTCTCCGGCCGCTGATCCATTCCCGTAGATAATGAGTGGTCACCCGGTCGCCTTTCTTCCATTGGCTGACGTTGTTGCCCACCGCTTCTACAATGCCGGCCGCGTCGGACACGGGGATGTGCGGAAGCGGCAAATGCGGATCGTAATTGCCCCTGATCACGTCCAGGTCGATATAGTTGAGAGAGGCGGCCGTTACTTTTACCAGTACTTCATCATTCCCGGGCTGCGGTACAGGGATATCCTGCATGGAAAGTTGTGCCAGCCCGAAGCTGTTGATCTGTATGCTTTTCATTGTTTTACATTTTAATGATGATGCAAATCTAGGGATGGTACTATATTTGAGACAAGTATGCACCTTTTGGTAAGCTATGTACCAGAAGGTGACTATTGTTGATTATCAACAGGAAAATTTTTCATGTATGCTCAAAAAAAACGGCCTGGAAGAACAGGAAGAACAATGCACGGTCGATTATGCCTTTCAGCGCATTGGTGGAAAATACAAGGGACGCCTGATCTGGGCGTTGAAGAAAGGTGTGATGCGTTATGGAGAGCTGCGGCGGTATGTGACCGGTGTAACGCCCAAGATGCTGACACAGGCTTTGCGGGAGCTGGAAGAGGACGGTCTGGTGACCCGTATCGTATATCATGAAGTGCCGCCCAGAGTGGAATACGGGTTAACGGAAGAGGGGGTGGAGCTGTTGCCTTTTATTGAGATGCTGAGCGCCTGGGCGGAGCGGCAAATGAGTATCCGGGGCATCCCTTCGATGACGAAGACGGAAGAACAGCGAATGAAGTCATGCCCCGCCTGAGGCAGGGCATGCCCCCCGTTGTTTACTTTGCCTGGTAACGGGGCAATACCAGCCGCCGCACGATGGTGTGGGCCACGATGGAAAGCGCGGCAGTGACCACCAGGATGAGCCAGCGTTTGACAGGTGTATCAAACACGTCAACGATGGCGGATTCACCGGTACCGGCATACAATGAGGTAAGGGTGAAAACGAGGATGCCGCAGATCCAGAGCGTCAGGTGAGACCAGAGGTACTTGAGCTTGCTGTAACTTTCCCTGCCAAATGAGGTGAACAAAAGGAACACATGGGCAACGAAAAACACCGCTGCTGCGAGCGAGAATAGCATAACAGATGTCATAGTGTATGGTATTAGGATTACACGATAAATATATACAAAAATCCCCAACTATTATGGCCTGTGATTTGTTGTATAGGCTTATAAATCATTGCAACATGAAAATCATCCGGTCAATCTTAGCCTTGTTCCTGTTTTCAGGTGCATTTATAGCCTGCTCCCCTGTGCAGTCGCAGGAGAAGAGCCAGGATATGGACGAAAGCCGTATAAGCCAGCTGGTAAGCTCCCGTACGTTTGTTTTCCAGGCGCAGACCGTTTTCCCGATGCGTGGCAGGAACCGCCAGATCGCGGGGGATGGATATGATGTAGTTGTTTCCCGGGATACGGTAAACTCCTTTCTGCCTTATTTCGGCCGTGCCTTCACCGCGCCGATGGACCCCACAAAAGGCGGCATACAGTTCGTTTCGAAAGATTTTGAATACAAAGAGGAGGCCGGCAAACAGGGTGGATGGAATATCACCGTCAAGCCCAATGATGTGCAGGACGTGCAGCAGCTTTATTTTACCATCTCGCGGGACGGGTATGCCTCCCTTCAGGTGACCAGTACCAACCGCCAGCCCATCTCGTTTAACGGCATCATCCGGGAGAAGCGGGACCGGCGGTGATCAGCGGGGAGTAAAACGGAGCGGGTAAGGGCATGATACCTGTCCTTTCCGGATCCGCTCCAGGCGTTTCCGCAGCAGACGTTTGCGCAAGGGGCTTAACCTGTCGAAGTACAACCTGCCTTCCAGGTGATCGTACTCGTGCTGAATGATGCGGGCTACGGGACCACTTAGGTTTTGCGATTGGGGTATTAGATTTTCATCCAGCCAGTTAATGGTGATTTCCAGTGCCCGGGGAACGGGTTCCTGCAAACCGGGGACGCTCAGGCAACCTTCTTCATCCAGCCAGATTTCATCGCTATAGGCGGTTATAACCGGGTTAATGAACACAATTACGCCTTCATGTTCATCTTGCTGCACTACGAAAATACGCGCGTCTTCATTGATCTGTGGCGCGGCAAGCCCGGCGCCGTTCGCATGCTGCATTGTATCCCGCAGGTCACGGATCAACGCGGGAAGCCCCGGATCGGAGATGTTCACTGGCAGGCAGGCTTTCCGCAGAATGGGCGCTCCATATACTACGATCGGTTTTATCATGCAGGCAAGTTGCAACGAAGTGAAAACTTCACATAGTAAAATTTAGACAAAAACTGCATGGCGGCTTTGCCGTAATTTTACATCGTATGCCTGTTCACCTGCTCAAATATCTTTTACGGGAGGAGGCGCTTCCTGCGGATAGCATGACATTCCGTCCTGCCGGAGATTTGCATTCCGTAGTGGAGGGCTTCTGGTTATTTGGAAAGGAAGCGATCATGCCGGCTTCTCTGTTATTCAGTGATGGCGTACCAGTGCTTGTGTTCTGCCTGGATGAGCAACTGCGGCCTTTTGACGGCTGGTGCAGCGCGCAATTGCTCCTGAACGTTCATTTACGCCCGTCTGCACATGCGATGTTGATCGTACGGTTCACTGCTACTGGATTTTATATGCTGGCGCCAGAAAAATTGCCTGTGCTGAGGTGTCAGCCGGTATGGCCGCTGGGAGAGGTATTGGGGAGAGATTGGGACGCATTGCTGCATGCGGCAGAAACGCCTGAAAAGATGATCGGGATGATATCGGCGCTGATCCGCCGTGATATGCTGCAGCAACGGATGCCGCCTCCTTTACTGGAAACCGCTGTGGAGAATATCCGGAGAGCAAAGGGTGTGGTATCAATAGAAACTCTGGCAGGCCGTTTGCAGGTAAATTACAAATGGCTCGAACGGCAGTTCATTACGGTCACCGGTATCAGCCCGAAGGAATATGCCCGTCTGCAACGTTTCCTGCATGCCTACTTCCATTTACGGAATACCAATGGCCGGGATCTGATGGGGACCGCTGTGCGGAATGGCTATTACGATCAGAACCATTTTACCAAGGAGTTCAGGCAGTTCGCCGGGAAGTCTCCGCTGGCGTATTTGCGACAGTGTTCGGAGCAGTTCCCCAAATAAGTAATACTTTCGCATAACACGCTCATAACCACCAAATATCCTTGCATGAAAAACAAATCAGTGATCATTCTGCTGTTCCTGTTATCCGGCAGCATTGCCGCGCATGCCCAGCTCAAACGTTTCAGCATCGGGCCTTATGCGGAGGCCGGTTTTCCTGTTGGAGATTTCAGTAGTACCCACAATACCGGGTACGGTGTCGGGCTGAATGCCGATATCAAACTGGTAGCGGGCCTTGGCGTCACCGGGTCGGTGGGGTACATGCGTTTCGGCGGCCAGCGCGATGCGGCCGGGGACAAGTATCCTGCGGTGTCTGCGATCCCGGTAAGAGTGGGACTGAAATACCAGCTGGTGTCCATCCTTTACATGAAGCTGGAAAGCGGTGCGGCCAATTTTACCGGGGACAACAGCGGTTCGGCGGTGATCCTGGCGCCGGGCATAGGCATCCGTGTACTTGGCCTGGACGTGCAGGGCAAATACGAAGCCTGGTTCAAGGACGGTACCACCGGGTTTTTCGGGCTGAAGGCCGGGTTTAACTTTTAAGCGATCCTTTCCGGTTTGCCGGAACCCAGCTAGCCTTTAGGTGATTCTTCCCACCAGCGGGAACTCCGTTTAACTTTTAAGCGATTCCTCCCGGGCTTGCTGCAACGCCTGCAGGAACACGGCCACCGGCTGCGCGCCGGAAACCGCATATTTCCGGTCCAGCACAAAGAAAGGCACGCCCCGTATCCCCAGCGACTGCGCCTCCGCTTCATCCGCCCGTACGGCTTCCGTATAAGCGTCTCCGTTAAGCATCTCCGCTGTAGCGGCAGCATCCAGACCAATTGCCTCCGCTATCTCCTGCAGGGTCTCCTTCCGGCCGATATGCTTCCCTTCTTCGAACATCGCTTTAAAGAGTTTTTCTTCCGCCGCATCCTGCAAGCCGTGCCTGTGCGCCAGCTGTATCAGGCGGTGGGCATTGAACGTATTGGTGGGCACCACACGGTCAAAATCAAAAGCAATACCGGCAGCCTGGCCGGATTGCACCACCCGTTCGGTATTGTCTTTCGCCTGCTCTACAGTCATCCCGTATTTTCTGGCCAGCAATTCGTATTGATTTTCTTTGTAGTCCGTTTTAGCCTGCGGGTCCAGCTCAAAATTATGCCAGGTGACGGCTACCTCATCCCTGTGCGGGAATTGCGCCAGCGCTGCTTCCAGGTTTCGTTTACCGATAAAGCAGAAAGGGCAGGCCACATCCGACCAGATATCTATCTTCATACATCCTCATTTTAAGGGCATAAAATTACGATTTATTAAGGGCTTGCCGTGCAAACGGAGGATTACCGTATTTTAGAATTATGTTATTCAGGCATATACACCTTCAGGGCATCAGGGATGGCCGGATCAGCCTGGCTTTCCGCAAATGGCTGCGGCCAACGGTGAAGACCGGCACTACACTGCGTACAGGCGTTGGCGTACTGGTGATCGATGCGGTGGAGGAGATCACGGAAAAGGAGATCACGGACCAGGACGCGAAACGGTCCGGTTTCCCGTCGAAGGCCTCACTGATGGCGGAACTGGAGAAACATAAGGGGCAGTTGTACCGCATCCGCCTGCATTATAGGGGAGAGGACCCGCGCATTGCATTAAGGGAGGATGCGGATGTGGATGCCGCCACTATCGACATGATCCGAAAAAAGTTGGCTGGCCTGGATGCACGCAGCATCTACGGGGCCTGGACCCGCAAAGTGCTGGGGTATATCGAACGGCATCCGGAAGAAAAGGCCGGGGATATGGCCATTGCCCTGAAAGTGGATAAGGAATGGCTGAAACTGCAGGTGCGCAAGCTGAAAGAACTGGGGCTCACGGAAAGCCTCAAACCGGGATACCGGCTGTCACCCCGGGGGGAAGCGATCCTGTCTGCTATGAAACAGTCCTGAAGTCCCGGGGCTCTCACCCGCCACCCATCATAACCGGTTTTAAAAAACGGGATTTTATGCCTAGATTACCGGGAAGTTAATCAACAAATCTATGCCCGCATTAAGACACAGATACCGTTTGCTGGCGGTCCTCCTGGGATCGTTATGCCTGCCGATGGCAGTATCCGCGCAGCAAAGCGCCTCCAAATTCAATGCATACAAAGCATTCGAGCCTCTTTTTTATGTTTCTGAAGGCGATGAAACCCGTACCGCCAGCGGAAGGCCCGGTACCCGATACTGGCAGAACGCAGCGGACTACAAGATCGATATCACTTTCGATGATGTGAAGGAAAGCATCAGCGGTTCCGTGATCATCACTTACAAGAACAACAGCCCGGAAACGTTGCCTTTCCTCTGGTTGCAGCTGGACCAGAATATTTACAAACCGGATTCCCGCGGTGGCGCGGTAACACCCGTTTCCGGCGGCCGCTGGGCCAACCGCAATTTCGATGGCGGGTACACCATCGGTACGGTGGCCCTGATCTCCGGCGGTAAAGAGCAGAAAGTTGATCATGAAGTGATCGATACCCGCATGCGGGTGGACCTGCCCACAGCGCTGAAAGCCAATGGCGGCGTGGTACAGCTGAAAGTGAACTTCTCTTTCAATATCCCCGAGTACGGAACAGACCGTATGGGCATCCTCAAAACTAAGAACGGCAAGATCTACGAGATCGCGCAGTGGTATCCCCGCATGTGCGTGTTTGATAATGTGCTGGGATGGAATACGCTGCCTTATCTCGGCCAGGGTGAATTTTACCTGGAATACGGCACTTTTGAATATACCATCAATGCCCCGGCCAACCATATCATCGTTGGTTCCGGTGAGCTGCTTAATCCTGCCGAGGTACTGACGGCCACACAGGTACAGCGCTACAAAAAGGCGCAGCAGAGCGATAAGACCGTTATGCTCCGCTCTCCCGAAGAGGTAACGGACCCGGCTACACGGCCGAAGAAGGAGCGCCTGACCTGGAAATTCAAATGCGTGAATACGCGGGACGTTGCCTGGGCTTCTTCCCCCGCCTTTATCTGGGATGCCGCCCGTATTAACCTGCCCGGTGGTAAAAAGGCGCTGGCTATGAGCGTTTACCCGGAAGAAAGTGCCGGAGACTCCGCATGGCGCCGCTCGACAGAGTTCGTTAAAGGCTGTATCGAGCATTATGCGGAAAAATGGTATCCTTACACTTACCCGGTGGCCGTGAACGTAGCGGGTATCGTTGGCGGGATGGAATACCCTGGCATCGTGTTCTGCTCCGCCCGCTCCCAGAAAGCCGGCCTGTGGGGGGTGACCAATCACGAGTTTGGGCACAACTGGTTCCCCATGATCGTAGGCAGCAATGAAAGAAGCAGCGCCTGGATGGATGAGGGTTTCAATACTTTCATCAACAGCCTGGCGGACAAAGCTTTCAACAACGGCGAGTTTGCCCACGGCACGAGGGACCGTCACCAGATCAGCCGCACCATGTTCTACGATTCCGCCAGCGCGATCTTCCATCGCGCAGATGTGATCCGCGGCGCCAGCCTGGGCATCCTGGCCTATTATAAACCGGCATTGGGGCTCCAGCTGCTGCGCGAGGAAGTGCTGGGCGAAGAGCGGTTCGATAAGGCATTCAAATATTATATCGATAACTGGGCGTTCAAACATCCCACCCAATGGGATTTTTTCCGTGCCATGGAAAACGGCAGCGGTGAGAGCCTGGACTGGTTCTGGCGCGCATGGATACTCGATAACTGGAAGCTGGATATGGCGGTAACCGATGTGAAATACCAGAACGATACCACCGCCATCATCAGCATTGCCTGCCTCGAGGAAATGCCCATGCCGGTAACCGTGGAAGTGAAAGAAACCGGCGGAGCCGTTAAGCGGGTGAAGCTGCCGGTGGAAATTTGGCAGAACGGGGCTGTAAAGGCTTTCCGTCATACCGTAGGCGGGAAGATTGAAAGCGTAACGATTGATCCGGACAGGGTACTGCCGGATGTGAACAGCACGAATAATACCTGGAAGGCTGCGCAATAGCCGTTCCGGAGAATATAAAAAAAGCGCGTGCACCCTTTACCGGTACACGCGCTTTTTTTGATTATTGCGATCCTGGTTTTTACAGCCAGGAAACGATCTCTTCCAGGAACCGCTGGTCGGTTTCATCAAATTCGTTGAGGGATATGCTGTCCACATCCAGCACACCCACTACTTCACCATTCCGTTTCAACGGCACTACGATTTCCGAGCGGGACTGGCTGCTGCAGGCGATATGCCCCGGGAATGCTTCCACATCCGGTACGATCAGGGTAGCGGCGTTGGCCCATGCGGTGCCGCAAACGCCTCTGCCCTTACGGATACGGGTACACGCTACAGGTCCCTGGAAGGGGCCGAGTACCAGCTCGTCCTGTTTAACGAGATAGAACCCCACCCAAAGCCAGTTAAACTGCTCTTTGAGCGCCGCGGCAATATTAGCCAGGTTGGCGGTTTCGTCCGGTTCGCCGGTGATGAGTGCTTTGATCTGCGGCAGCAGGGATGTGTATTGTGCGGTTTTGCTGCCTTGTATGATGCTGAGGTCTTCTGCCATTTGTCTTGCGCTTACATAAATCCTAATTCGAGTCTTGCTTCTTCGGTCATCATTTCCTTTGTCCAGGGCGGATCAAAGGTAAGGCGCACATCCGCGCCGGTAACGCCTTCTATCGCCAGTATCTTGTCATTCACTTCCTGCATGATGCTGCCCGCTACGGGGCAGCCGGGGGCGGTGAGGGTCATTACCACCAGCACCTGTCCTTCGTCCTGTATCTCGATATTGTACACCAGCCCGAGATCGAAGATGTTCACGGGTATTTCCGGATCGTACACGGTATGCAGTGCTGCTTCTACCTGGTCTCTGAGTGTTGTTTCCATCCTTCGTCAGTTTTGCATTGATTTCATTTGATATCCGATAGCGTAGAGCTTGATCTGTTTGAGCATGGACAGCAGGCCGTTGGAGCGGGTGGGGGAGAGATGGCTGGTGAGGCCGATAGCGTCTATGAAATAGATGTCGGCTTCCGCGATGTCTTTGGGCGGCTGACCGCTCAGTACCTGTATCACCAGTCCCACAAGCCCTTTT
Organism: Chitinophaga sp. XS-30; assembly: GCF_008086345.1. NCBI lineage: Bacteria > Pseudomonadati > Bacteroidota > Chitinophagia > Chitinophagales > Chitinophagaceae > Chitinophaga > Chitinophaga sp. XS-30. The sequence continues at coordinate 3,490,028 of NZ_CP043006.1, forward strand.
GTGATCACGGCATCGCTGTCCGCCGTGAAGACCAGTTTGCCTTCCTTCATTTCCGCATGCAGCCATACTTTGCTCTGGCAGCCGCGGATGAGGTTTTCATCCGTCTTGTATTTCGGATCGATGAGCGGCAGGTCTTTCCCGAGCTGGATGATGTACTCGTATTTCTCCATCCAGTCCCCAAATACCTCAAAGTCTTCAATGATCCTGTCCTGTTGCTCTTTAATAGTCATAATAACACGGTTTATCCCAGCAAAGTTACGGCTTTCCGCACGCCTTCCACCAGTTTGTCGATCTCCTCTGCGGTATTGTAAAAAGCGAGGGAGGCCCTTACGGTACCGGGGCATTCGAAGCGGTCCATCAGCGGTTGGGTGCAGTGGTGGCCGGTGCGTACGGCAATGCCCTGCTGGTCCAGCAGCACGCCTACATCTGAAGGGTGCGTATTGCCGATCAGGAAGGAAATGGCGCCGGAGCGGTGTCTAGCATCCCCGATCAGGCGGAGGCCATCGATGGTGCGCAGTTGTTCCAGCGCATAATTGGTGAGCTGATGCTCATATGCCATGATCTTGTGGATGCCGGTCTGGGTAATATAGGCCAATGCCGCGCCGAGCCCTATGGCTTCCGCGATGGCGGGGGTGCCGGCTTCGAATTTAAGCGGCGGCTCGGCATAGGTCGTTTTTTCAAAGGTCACCTGTTTGATCATATCGCCGCCGCCCTGGTAGGGAGGCAGTTTGTTCAGCCAGGTTTCCTTTCCGTAGAGGATGCCGATGCCGGTGGGCCCGTACACTTTATGGCCGGAGAACGCGAGGAAGTCCACATTCAGCTCATGCACTTTCAGCGGCATATGCCCTGCGGCCTGAGCGGCGTCCAGCAGCACAGGGATGCCCTGTTTGTGCGCCAGTTCAATGATATCCTTCACCGGGTTCACGGTGCCGAGGGTATTTGATATCCAGGTAATGCTCACGAGTTTCACACGGGGATTGAGCATGGATGCATATGCTTCCATATCCAGTTCCCCTTTATCGTCCACGGGCACTACTTTCAGGTTCGCTTTTTTCTCTTCGCAGATGAGCTGCCAGGGAACGATATTGGAATGGTGTTCCATGGCGGAGATGATGATCTCGTCCCCTTCATTCAGAAAGGCTTTCCGGAAACCGGCCGCTACCAGGTTGATGGCATCGGTGGTGCCTTTGGTGAACACGACTTCATGCGCATGTGCGCCGATGTAGTGGGCTACCTGCTGGCGGGCTGCTTCATAGGCGGAAGTGGCCTGCTGGCTGAGGGTATGCACACCGCGATGTACATTGCTGTTATAGCCGGTGTAATAGTCCTGCATGGCGCGGAGCACCTGTACCGGTTTCTGCGTAGTGGCCCCATTGTCGAGGTACACCAGCGGTTTGCCGTTAACGGTCTGTTTGAGGATCGGGAAATCGTTCCGGATCAGCTCCAGTTCAGGCCATACGATATGCTGGGTGATGGTTTCCATTGTTGTTCCGGTTTAGTTGTTCGCGGCAGCGGACAGGTATTGGGCAGCCAGCTGCTCTACCTGTTTGCGGACGGCGGGAATTTTCACCTGTGCCGTAATGTCGAAAGCGAATGCCTTCACCAGCATGCTGCGGGCGGTCATATCTCCGATACCGCGGGCTTTGAGGTAGAAGAGCGCATCTTCACTCACCTGCCCGATGGTGGTACCGTGGCTGCATTTCACATCATCCGCGAAGATCTCCAGCTGCGGCTTGGTGTAGATATTGGCATCCGGGCTGAGCACCAGGTTGTTGTTCTGCTGAAAGGCGTTGGTCTTCTGTGCATCTTCATGTACATAGATCTTGCCGTTGAATACGCCGGTACTTTTGTCCAGCATCACGCCGCGGTATAGCTCATTGCTTTCGCAATTGGGCATGCGGTGGTCTACGGAGGTGTGGTTATCTACCAGCTGGTTGCCCATGGCCAGGTAGAAGCCGTAGAGGTGCGTTTCCGTCCTTTCGTCGTCCAGTGAAATATTCAGGTTGTTACGAATGATGTCCGCTCCCGTGAGGGTAAAAGTATAGTTGTTGTACAGGCTTTTGCCGTGTTGCTGTACCAGCGTCTGGTTGATGAAGCGTGTTTGCTGGCCGGCGGTTTGCAGCTGATAGTGGCTCAGTTGCGCACGTTCGGTCGTAACGGCTTCAATCACGCTGTTGACCAGTACGGAACCGGAAAGGCTGAGGGCTGCTGCGGATTCGATGATCTGCAGGCTGGCGCCGGGCTGTACTACCCAGAGGTGCCGGGGTTGTACGAGCAGGTTGCCGGTGCTGTGGTACAGTTGTATGATATGCAATGGTTGTTCCACCATTGCTTTCGCCTTTGCTTCGATGAAGAGGCCATCGGTGAACAGCGCGGTATTGAGCTGTGCGAAATGGTGCTCATCGAGCTTGCGGCTTTTTGAAAAGTATTGCTGGAAGGCGGCTTCTTCCGCGGCTTCGCTCAATTTGCGCACGGTCACCTGTGCGGCCGGGGGCAGTTCAGAAAGTTGCGGCTGCAGTTCTCCGTTCACCAGTACCACGCGGTAGGTATCCGGCAGCAGGAGGCCGGTGGCTTCCAGCTGTGCGGCGGTGAGTTCGGGCGTTGCGGGAAGTTGTATGCTGATACCGTTTTTCAGGTAGGGCAGCATATTGGTATATTTCCAGTCCTCTGTTTTTACGGTAGGAAAGCCCAGTTCCCGGAATCGCTGAAAGGCGGCCCGGCGGGTTTCCGGTAACAGTGCACTGCCGATCTGCTCTTCAAACAGTTCCGGCAGGCTGTCGAATAATGATATGTTCGTGGCGATGGTCGTCATGTTGTTATTGTACAGGTTCTTCTAAACGGATGTCGGCTTTCAGCCAGTCGTATCCTTTTTCTTCGAGCTCCAGGGCGAGTTCTTTCGTCCCTGATTTCACGATGCGGCCGTTGTACAGAACGTGCACATAATCCGGAACGATGTATTCCAGCAGGCGTTGGTAGTGGGTGATGATCACAAAAGCGTTGTCTTTCGTGCGCAGTTTGTTCACGCCGGCGGAAACGATGCGGAGGGCATCGATATCCAGCCCGGAATCCGTTTCATCCATGATCGCCAGTTTCGGGTCGAGCATGGCCATCTGGAAGATGTCGTTGCGTTTCTTTTCCCCACCGGAGAAACCTTCGTTAAGGGAGCGGTTCATCAGATTGGCATCGAACTCCATCAGTTTCTGTTTTTGTTTCAGCATGTCCAGGAACGCTTTCGCAGGCATGGGGGGCTGGCCGTGGTGAGCGCGGATCTCGTTCACGGCTGTTTTGAGGAAGTTGATGTTGGAAACACCGGGTATTTCTACGGGATACTGGAAAGCGAGGAACAGTCCTTCACGGGCGCGTACTTCGGGGTTCATCTCCAGCAGGTCTTTCCCCTCGAATTCCACAGATCCTTCGGTTACTTCATAAGCTTCCCTTCCGGCCAGTACGGAGGCCAGGGAACTTTTACCGGAGCCGTTGGGCCCCATGATGGCGTGCACTTCACCCGCTTTCACATTCAGATTAATGCCTTTCAGTATAGCATTGCCTTCTACTGCAGCATGCAGATTCTTGATATTGAGCATTTCTTTTACTTTTATGTTATCCTACACTACCTTCCAGGGTAATGGATAATAATTTTTGCGCTTCCACGGCAAACTCCATGGGAAGCTGGTTAAGAACTTCTTTTGCGTATCCGTTCACGATCATGTTCACTGCCTGTTCGCTGTCAATTCCGCGTTGATTCAGATAGAACACCTGGTCTTCCCCGATCTTGGAGGTGGTGGCTTCGTGTTCTACCATGGCTGTATTGTTCCTGGATTCGATGTACGGGAATGTGTGCGCGCCGCAGCGGTCGCCGATCAGCAGGGAATCGCATTGTGTGAAGTTCCTTGCGTTGGAGGCATTCGGGCCGATCTTTACCAGTCCCCGGTAAGTATTCTGGCCGTGTATGGCGGAAATACCTTTGGAGATGATGCGGCTTTTGGTGTTTTTGCCGATATGCACCATCTTGGTGCCGGTATCTGCTACCTGTCTCTTGGAGGTCACCGCCACGGAGTAAAATTCCCCGATGGAATGGTCACCCTGCAGGATCACGCCGGGATATTTCCAGGTGATGGCGGAGCCGGTTTCCACCTGCGTCCAGGATATTTTGGAATGGTGGCCTTTACAAATGCCACGCTTGGTCACGAAATTGTAGATGCCGCCTTTACCGTCCTTGTCACCGGGATACCAGTTCTGTACGGTAGAGTATTTGATCTCGGCATTGTCCAGCGCTATCAGTTCCACCACAGCGGCGTGAAGCTGGTTCTCATCGCGCATCGGTGCGGTGCAGCCTTCCAGGTAGCTCACATAGCTGCCTTCATCCGCGATGATGAGGGTGCGTTCGAACTGGCCGGTGTTTTTGGCGTTGATACGGAAGTAGGTGGACAGTTCCATGGGGCAGCGGACGCCTTTCGGGATATATACAAAGGAGCCGTCCGAGAATACCGCGCAGTTAAGGGCTGCATAGATATTGTCGGACTGCGGAACAACGGAGCCGAGGTATTTCTTCACCAGTTCCGGATGGTCCTGCACGGCTTCGCCGAAGGAACAGAAGATGATGCCCAGCTCATTCAGCTGTTTTTTGAAGGTGGTGGCTACGGAGATGCTGTCAAATACCGCATCCACGGCTACACCGGAGAGCATTTTTTGTTCTTCCAGGGGGATGCCCAGCTTTTCGAAGGTACGGAGCAGCTCGGGGTCCACTTCATCGAGACTTTCGTACTTTATCTGGTTTTTGGGAGCGGCGTAATAGGAAACACCCTGGAAATCAACATCGGGAAGTTTGAAGTTCTGCCAGGTGGGCATGGCCAGCTTTTTGAAGAGCTGGTAGCCTTTGAGGCGCCATTCCAGCATCCATTCGGGCTCGTTTTTCTTCGCGGAGATGAACCGGACCGTTTCCTCATTCAGGCCCGGGGGCGCAATATCCATTTCTATCTGCGTCTCAAAGCCAAACTCGTACTCGCGGCCAGCCAGTTCCTGTAATATGTCTTGTTCTGCACTCATGATATATTTTTCTTCTCTATCAGTTTGTCAATTTGTCAACGACCGTTCCTGACCATGCCGTCCGGATCGCCTATCTCTATTTATTGCCGTATTTGCAAAGGGTTGGTAGTACAAAGATAGTACGTCAGGAGCGGTAAATTGTCAATGGTCTCCGGTAATTTCCGTCATGGTAATAAATACGATGATTAAAATTCGCCACAAAGTTACGATATTTGCCAATAAAGCAAGTAAAAACTTGGAAAATTACAAGGCACATATTACTTCATCTACGGATCGTCTTTTATTGTTGTTGAAGACGAAGGGGCCTTTGGCTACGGGCGTTATAGCGCAGGAGCTGGGGATCACGGGGGAAGGTGCGCGTCAGCAGTTGCAGCGGCTGGCGGAGGAGGGCTGGGTGCAGTTTGAGTCGATTTCCAGGGGAGTAGGGAGGCCGTCGCTCGTGTGGAGCCTGTCCGGCCGCGGGAACCGCCGTTTTCCCGACACGCATGCCGAATTGACGGTACAGCTGATCAACACCATCCGGGATGTGCTGGGAGACGAGGCGCTGGAGAATGTGATCACCGCCCGGGAGCATAAAGCCTTGCTTAGATATTACGATATTCTTGTATTGGAAGACGGTTTGGAGGCGAAAGTGGCGCGTTTTGCGGCCCTGCGTTCTTCGGACGGTTATCTGGCCGAGTGGCAGAAGGACGGGGAGGGGTATCTGCTGATCGAGAATCATTGCCCGATCTGCGCCGCCGCCAATGCCTGTCACGATATCTGTAAAGTGGAATTGCAGACCTTTCAGCAGATATTCAAAGCCTGGGCTACGGTGGAGCGGCTGGACCATGTGATCGAAGGGGCGCGGCATTGCGCGTACCGGATCATGCCGGTTTGAGCGTTAAGTTAAAACATCTTCCCCCAAAAAATAAACCTGTAAATTGGCGTTATCCATCACTAAACTGGCTTGACTCCTCCTATGCGATCATTTTTACTCCCTTTCTGCCTCGTTATGCTATTATGCGGATATGCCATATCTGCCGTATCGCAAAGCACAGCAAAGGCTGAGCAGGCGGATAGCGACAATCCCCTGTTGTCGGCTATAGACAGCCTTGTGGAAAGCACGGTAAGGCCCTACATCCAGCAGTCTCATACAGCAGGGTTGAGCGTGGCGGTCATACGGAAGGATGCGGTTTACCGGTATAACTACGGCGAGGTCCGCAAGGGCAACGGTATGCTTCCCGATCCCGCATCCACGATATACGAGATCGGTTCCATTTCCAAAACATTTACGGCGCTGTTGCTGGCCAGGGAAGTGATCGATGGAAGGATGCGGCTGGATGACCCTGTTTCCGGTTATCTTCCGGATTCCATCCCTGATCTGCATTACGAAGGCAATGCCGTTACCTTGCAGCATCTTTCCAACCATACTTCCGGACTGCCCCGTCTTCCGGATGATTTTTTCAGCGGGATGATCAATTTTGCTGATCCCTATCTGCATTATGATGATGCCCGGCTTTACGGCTTCCTGATGTATTACAAACCCTCCGTGATACCGGGGACCCATTATGCCTATTCCAACTATGGCGGCGGGTTGTTGGGTAATCTTCTTGCCCGCAGGGCAAACCGCACTTATGAAGAATTGATAGTGGACATCATCTGCCGTCCACTGGGAATGAACCATACGCGCATCACCTTGACCAAAGCGGATAGCGCCGGCATTGCACAGGGATATAATGAAAAAGGACTGCCCGCTTCCCCCTGGCACTTCCCTTCCATGCCGGGCACCGGCGCCATCCGGTCAACTTTGAACGATATGATCAGCTATGCCCTTGCGCAAATGGGCAGGCATGCCGGTTCGCTTGAAGCGGCCATTTTGTTGACGCAACAGACCACTTTTCAGCAAGGGGACTTAGCCCTGGGCCTCGGCTGGCACATCGGCGGAACGGAAGATAGCCGCTACTGGCACCATACCGGCGGCACGGGCGGTTTCCGCTCTTTCTTGGCTTTTGACAAAAACAGGGATATGGGCGTGGTGATATTGTCGAATTCAACCGAAGATGTTTCGGGCATGGGCGTGCGCCTATTAAAGGATGCGTTTCGTTATTTTTAGCTATCACCGAAATCAGTCCTTGGTATGGGCGTGCACCTATTAAAAGATGCGTTTCGTTATTTTTAGCTATCACCAAAATCAGTCCTGGGTATGGGCGCTTACTGAAGGATGCGTGCTGCTTTTGACCCGGCAGCGCGATGCAGCAGGTGCTATTTCAATTTTCTTTCCTGCGCAGTGATCGGCAGATCATTGATGCTGGCAAACCGCTTTTTCATATAACCGTTTTCATCGAATTCCCAGTTCTCATTTCCATATGAGCGAAACCACTGCCCGCTTTTATCATGCCACTCATACTCGAACCGTACGGCAATCTTGTTGTCCGTAAAGGCCCATAGCTCCTTTTTGAGCTTATAATCCAGTTCCTTTTGCCATTTAGCGGTGAGAAATTGTTTTACTTCCTCCCGTCCATTGATGAAAAGATCGCGGTTCCGCCATTCCGTATCAATGGTATAAGCCAGGGCTATTTTTTCGGGATTTTGGGTATTCCAGGCGTCTTCGGCCATTTGTACCTTCAGGCTCGCCGTTTCCCGGTCGAACGGCGGCAGTGGAAATTTCTGTTCCATATGATCAGCGTATTAATTTATGTACGATCGATTTAGCTTTTTTTACCGGCCACTGGCTTCTGAAAAGTTGACTTTCGACAATGGCGCTCTCAAACAGCAGATAAACATGGTCCGCCAGCGGAGCATCCTCCAGGAGAAGGGTGAAATGTTCCCGCAGTTCGTTCTTGTGACGCTGCATGATAAGCAGTATCGCCGTTTTTTCAGCAGGGATCTCGGACAGGAGGTTCAGAAAACTGCATCCTCTGAAATCTTCCGTTTCATTCATCAACTCCAGAAAATCGAAAGCGGCCAGCACCTTTGTCTTCGCCGTTCTGCTCTTTGCAGTGAATTCCCCGAGCCTGGCAAACCAGACGTCATGCCGCTTATTCAAAAAGGCCGCGCACAACTCGTCTTTCGACTTGAAATGCTGGTAGAAGCTGGCCTTTGCAACATTGGATTCGGCTATGATCTGGTTGATCCCCGTAGAATTATAGCCCTGTTTGTGAAAAAGCGCCAGCGCGGTATCCAGTATCCTTTCTCTTGGTTGCATAGCGGAATGGGTTTATGATGCAAATGTAGGAGATTTTATTGAAAGTAGACAGACTTGTCTGTTCATTGCGCAACTCGAGTGAATTTATCCAGTTCCGGAAAAAGCAGGCTTTCGGGCCGTACCCCTGAAACTTTTTGCGCACCGGGTCGTCTTGCTGAAAACACCCAACATGAAGCCGCTTACCATCTTGCTTTTTGCTTTACTGACCATTTCAGCTTACGGACAAGACAAGTACAGTTCTGCCCACTTCACCAGGCTGACTTTGCTCGAAGGAACAGATTATGTGATGGCCGCGATCGACAATGTAGAGAAGATGTTCGCTATGAGCAGCAAAAGCCTTTTGTTCATCAACACCCGGAACGGGCAATCGAAACAGGTTGATTTCCCTGAAGACGCTTTCATAAAGAAGATCGAACAGATCAGGATAGACAGCTTGCAGATCAACCGGGTGATCGTTGTGGCCAATACCGTTAATCTTGACAACAGTAAAAACATCGACTGGAAAGATCCCGGCCAGATCATTATGCTTTCCACGGATGGACAGGAAAAGGTGCAGCTGACGGAAGACCGTTTTTTTGTGCGGACCTGGATCGTTAATCCTCAAACAGGAGGGCTTGTGGTTACAGGGGATTATGACTCGAACAATAATGGCAAATACGACAGGACGGATAAGCCTGAAGTATTGCTTTTTGATCTGAAGACCCTGAAGCTGATATCAAAGATATCAGCAGGAAAATGAAAAAGTGGTCTTTTAAACAAAGCAAAATCGGCCTTTAAAACAAAGTCGGGGGTTTTTGCGCGCTTTACTTTTGTTCCAACAAAAACAAATCAAAAAATGGAACAACACAATTACCAGGGAGCGCTGCAGCAACCGCTGAACTCCGGTTTTAACGCCAAGTCCACAGCAAGCGATGTTATCAAAGGCATAGACCTCACCGGAAAGGTGGCGATCGTCACGGGCGGCAACGCGGGCATTGGCCTGGAAACCGTCAAAACCCTGGCTGCCGCGGGCGCTACGTTGGTGATACCGGCACGGGATATTGAAAAGGCGGCACGGAACCTGGCGGGTATCGCCAATGTGGAACTGGCGGCTATGGACCTGATGGACCCGGCGTCCATTGACGCATTCGCGCAGCAATTCCTGTCATCGGCCAGGCCGCTTCACCTGCTGATCAACAACGCAGGCATCATGTGGGTGCCGCTGCGGCGGGACAATCGCGGTATCGAATCACAACTGGCCACCAATTACCTCGCACAATTCCACCTGACAGCAAGATTATGGCCTGCCCTCAAAAAAGCCAATGGCGCCAGGGTAGTCAATGTATCCTCTTCAGGGCATCATATGTCCCCGTTCAATTTCGATGATCCTCAGTTCCTGCATCGCGAATACCAGACCTTACAGGCTTACGGGCAATCAAAGACCGCCAGCAACCTGTTTGCATTGGAGCTGGACAATGCGGCCAAAGCATTTAACGTCAGGGCATATTCCTTACATCCCGGCTCTATCGGGGGGACCGAATTAGCCCGGGAAGCACCGGTAGAATTGTTTCAGCAGATGGGTATCTGTGATGCCGAAGGCAATATTTTACCGGAGGTGGCGGCAGGGCTGAAAACGATCCCGCAGGGTGCGGCCACCACGGTCTGGTGTGCTACCAGCCGGCAGCTGGACCATATCGGCGGGGTGTATTGTGAAGATGCGGATGTGGCGGAGCTGGTGTCCGGTAGTACCAGCGGTACAATAGGGGCAGGAGGCGTGCAGCCTTATTCGCTGGACCGGGATAGCGCCAAAAAGCTCTGGAAGCTAAGCGAAGAGCTGACGGGCCTGAAGTTTGTTGTGCATTGATTTTCAGATGTCTGTGTCTGCACAACCTTTTGTGGCCGGATGAACAAAGTGAATCTGGCCTTTAAAACAAAGCGTGATTGAAGCGTACGGATTATTTTTGTACCAAACCTCGCCATATGGAGTATAAAGCAAAGTATATAACGGATGACATCAAGCTTTCCTGCTATGAGGACAAATTCTTCAAGTCGGATATCATGTTCGAGCATCATATGCTGATATGGTTCATTTCCGGGGAAACAAAGATCGTGCAGGCAGATGCCACCTATATGTTCAAAAAGGGGGATATTTTCCTGATCCCCCGCAACCAGCTGGCTACGATCATCAACTATCCCAAAGACGGGCAGCCGCATAAAACGGTGGTGATGCATTTGTCCGCCCCCAGGCTCAGGGAATTTTATGACCGGTTGAATGTAAAGCCCCCGGCCGCTGTGTCGCAGAAGATCCATTGCTACAGCGATCACCCTTTGCTGGAAAGCTGTCTGGCTTCGTTGATCCCTTATTTCGAGATGAAAACGCTCCCCGCGGATATTGCTTCCCTGAAGATAATGGAGGCCATCAGCATTCTCCGGACAATAGACCCGGGAATCGATGATGTGCTGGCAAACTTTGAAGAGCCGGGAAAGATCGATCTGGTCGGTTATATGGAAAAGAATTTCATGTTCAATATGACGATGGAAAAGTTCGGTTACCTGACCGGGAGGAGCCTGACCACCTTCAAGCGCGACTTCAAAAGGGCTTTCAATACAACGCCGCAGAAATGGCTTACGCAGAAGCGCCTGGAGCTGGCACACTACCGGTTCGTGGAGCAAAAAAGCAGGCCGGTGGATGTTTGTTATGAAGTAGGTTTTGAGAATCTTTCCCATTTTTCCTACGCTTTCAGGAAGCAGTTTGGCTATGCTCCCTCTGCGTTGCTGGAAGGCAGGTAGTTTGGATGAAATGATGTTATAAGGATGTGTTGTTGAGAGAGCCGTAACATCAGGTGCAGGTAAGCATATCATAGCGGCGTGTCACCAGGTTCCGGAGCCGTAGCGCACAAGCCTTCAGGTCAAACTGCCTGAAGGCTTTTTTCGTGGTCCGGTCCGGATTGACTATCTTGTAACAGGCGGAAATGATTATCTTGTAATAGATTATAGCTATTGAAATATAGAATCAATTGATTCTGATTATACCTTAAACTGTTCTAATTTTATTGATCTGCAAAAATGCAGGAGCAGTCTAGTATTATCCAACTCCACAACTTATAACAATGGGAAAAGAATCAAACGACATCAGTAAATGCCCCTTTCACAACGGCAGCATGCAGCAGAGCATTGGCGGTGGCGGCACCAGGAACCGCGACTGGTGGCCTGACCAGTTAAAATTGAATATCCTTCGCCAGCATTCGTCCTTATCCAACCCGATGGGGGAAGATTTTAACTATGCCGAAGCATTCAAAAGCCTCGACCTGGAAGCGGTGAAAAAGGACCTTCACGCACTTATGACCGATTCGCAGGACTGGTGGCCGGCGGACTTCGGGCATTATGGTCCCTTGTTCATCCGTATGGCCTGGCATAGCGCCGGTACCTACCGTGTAGGTGATGGCCGCGGCGGTGCGGGAGCAGGGCAGCAACGTTTTGCCCCGCTGAACAGCTGGCCGGATAATGTGAGCCTGGATAAAGCCCGCAGGCTGCTTTGGCCGATCAAGCAAAAATATGGCAACAAACTCTCATGGGCGGACCTGATGATCCTTACCGGGAATGTAGCGCTGGAATCCATGGGATTCAAGACCTTCGGCTTTGCCGGTGGGCGTGAAGATGTGTGGGAGCCGCAGGAAGATGTGTATTGGGGTGCCGAGACTACCTGGCTGGGTGGTGACCTGCGTTATGCGCATGGTTCCGAAGGTGTTCCGAAAGAACATGGCGTACTGGTGTCTGACGATGATGCGGATGGCGCTATCCACTCCCGCAACCTGGAAAATCCGCTCGCTGCCGTGCAGATGGGGCTGATCTATGTGAATCCTGAAGGTCCCGATGGCAATCCCGATCCCATTGCCGCAGCTAAAGATATTCGTGATACTTTCGGCCGCATGGCCATGAACGATGAAGAAACGGTAGCCCTGATAGCCGGCGGGCACAGCTTCGGCAAAACCCATGGCGCGGCCCCTGCCACCCATGTAGGCAAAGAGCCTGAAGCAGCCGGTCTGGAATTGCAGGGCCTCGGCTGGAGCAATAGCTATGGCTCCGGTAAAGGCGCTGATACCATTACCAGTGGACTGGAAGTCATCTGGACGAAAACGCCCACCCAATGGAGCAATAATTTCTTCGAAAACCTGTTCGGCTTTGAGTGGGAGCTTACCAAAAGTCCGGCCGGCGCACATCAGTGGGTAGCGAAAGATGCCGGGGATATCATTCCCGATGCGTATGACGGTGCAAAAAAGCATCGCCCTACCATGCTGACGACCGACCTCTCTTTGCGATTTGATCCGGTGTATGAAAAGATATCCAGGCGCTTCCTGGAAAACCCGGAAGCATTTGCGGATGCTTTTGCCCGCGCATGGTTTAAACTGACGCACCGCGATATGGGGCCGCGCAGCCGTTACCTGGGCCCGGAAGTGCCGGAAGAGGAATTGATCTGGCAAGACCCGATCCCCGCAGTTGATCACCCATTGATAAACGAGCAGGATATCGCAGCCCTGAAGACAAAAGTATTGGCATCCGGCCTGAGCGTATCTGAACTGGTGTCCACCGCCTGGGCTTCGGCTTCCACCTTCCGCGGTTCCGACAAACGCGGCGGCGCCAACGGCGCCCGCATCCGCCTGGCTCCGCAAAAGGACTGGAAAGTAAACAACCCGGTACAGCTGCAAAAGGTATTGAACATACTGGCCGGCATTCAGAAAGAATTCAATGACGCACAGACGAACGGAAAGAAAATTTCCCTGGCGGACCTGATCGTACTGGCCGGTAACGCAGGTATCGAAAAAGCGGCGAAAGATGCCGGGAATGCGGTAACCGTTCCTTTTACGCCCGGCCGTATGGATGCCTCGCAGGAACAGACCGACGTGGAATCGATGGGGTACCTGGAGCCGGCTGCTGATGGTTTCCGCAACTACCGCCAGTCGAAATTACCCGTATCTACCGAAGCATTGCTGATCGACAAAGCGCAGTTGCTCACCCTTACCGCTCCCGAACTGACCTTGCTGGTGGGTGGCATGCGTGTGCTGGACACGAACTTTAACGGTTCCAGGCATGGTGTTTTTACCGCCCGCCCGGGCCTGCTGACGAATGACTTCTTTATAAACCTGCTGGATATGGGCATTGCCTGGAAGGCAGCTACGGAGGACAAAGAGTTGTATGAAGGCAGCGACCGCGCCACCGGCAAAATAAAATGGACGGCTACCCGCGCCGATCTGGTGTTCGGCTCCAATTCCGAGTTGAGAGCTATTGCAGAAGTGTACGGAAGTGTAGACGCGCAGGGTAAATTTGTGAAAGACTTTGTAGCGGCCTGGAATAAAGTGATGAACCTGGACAGGTTTGATGTAGTCTGATTGATCACTTGCCATATTGATACAGCAGCCTCCGGTGACGGGGGCTGCTGTTTTTTGGGATGCTACAGTATCTCCACATACCCTTCCGTTCCATGCACCCGGATCCGTTGCCCGTCTTTGATCAGGCTTGTAGCATGCTCTACCCCCACAACCGCAGGCAGTCCGTATTCCCGGGCAATAACAGCGCCATGGGTCATCAGTCCGCCTACTTCGGTGACCAGGCCTTTTATGGAAACGAACAATGGCGTCCAGCTGGGGTCGGTAAAGGCCGTCACCAATATATCCCCGTCTTCCAGATCGGCATCTTCCATGTTCAGGATAACCCGCGCCCGTCCCTCTGTAACTCCGGAGGAAACCGCCAGGCCCGGAATGGCCCCGGCGGGGAGATCTTCCCGCTTGTACCGGCCTGTAAAGATCTCGCCGTCTGATGTGATAACGCGTGGGGGAGTGAGTTTTTCATATGTTTTGTAAGCGTCTTTTCGTTGCCTGATGAGCTGGTCATCCACCCTGTTTGTGCGCAGGGCTTCGCGGAGCTCTTCAAAAGAGAGGTAGTCAATATCTTCGGTTTCCTGCAGTACCCCGGCTTGTACAAGTTGTGCGGCTGTCTTTAACAGCGCCTGCCTGTAAACGAAGTAGCGGTTGACCATCCCGTATTTTGGATATTCCCGGTAGCCGATGAAATTCCGCACCAGGTCGATCATTCGTTCCGTTTCTACCGCTTTTTGTTCACCATCCGGCAGTTGCTTCAACCGGTCCAGCAACGCCTGCTTTTTTTTGAATGCTTCCTGCCGTCCCTGCTCAAATTTCCGATGGCTGGCGCCCGGCGCAAAGTTTCTGATATTGCTGAGGAGCAAGGGGAGCAGGGTAACAGGCTTTTCGATCCAGCGTGTTCTGGTGATATCGATCTCCCCGGCACAACGCATCCCGTATTTGTCAAGATAAGCGGAGATCGCCGCTCTGCCTGCCTGCCCGCCTTCAAATTGAGGCAGTTCTTCGAGAAAGCGCTCATTCTTCGTATGCTGTAGATAGTCCACCACTGCCGGATACGGACGAATTACGTCGGCAACATCCAGCAACGCAAGACCCATTTCCGAGGTAATATTACCGGGGGCGGATTGAGACAGGGTATCTACGGCGTTCTTTTCACCCAGCCATTCGTTCATTTTTTCATTGATCCATAATGAGGCCTCTACAACAGCTTTGATCACCGTTGCGCTTTCAGGGCCAAACAGGAGACTTTTCAATTCCTGCAGATCTTCCAGGATAAAATCCAGCAGATCTGATCCTGATCTCGTTTGAATGTTTTGTTTTAACGCTGCTATCGACGCCTGGTTGTTCCTGATCAGGTCCGCAACGATGGCCGGATCGTTTTCTATCTGCGCAGGAGAAGCCGGAGGCGGAATGTTCCGGCCGTTTTTGGCGGGGTTTTGTGCTTGCTGATCATCCGGCAATAATTTTATGAAATCCTCCTGCGCCACAACAGTCATCAGTGCGTCTTTTATAAGCGGATCGGATTGCCCCAGGTTATGGATGACTATTTTTCTGCCGGCTGGCGAAGCCAGCATGGCGGTAATGTCAATAAACAGCCTTCCGGCCGCAGTGCGCATAGGGGCGCGGGTCGTCAGCAGGAAAAAGGACAGGCCCAATGGCCTGATGGGATCGGTCATCATTTGCTGATGGCCGACAGATACATAGACGTGATTTTCCCCGTCATTGGCTTCGGGGATGGGGAACAGGGTGGTGACCGGCCGGCTCTGGACAATATAAAACGTATCATCAGCCAGGCACCATTCGATGTCCTGCGGGCAGCCGAAATGCGCTTCGATCTTTCTGCCGGTTCGCTCCAGCTGCAGGATCTGCTCATCCGTCAACGCCGGTTTGTGCCGCATCTCCTGTGCAATCTCCATTTGTTTTGTACCGCCATCTTTCAGGGGATAGACTGCCAGATGCTTGCCGGATATCTTTTTATCGATGATGCTGCCATTGCGCACTTTATAGTTGTCCGCATTCACGAGGCCGGAGACCAGGGCCTCGCCAAGTCCGAAGCTGGCATCAATGGATGTTATTTTCCTGCTGGAGTTGACAGGGTCTGCCGTGAACAGTATCCCTGCGGCCTGCGGGAATACCATCTGCTGCACAACTACAGCCAGGCGTACTTTACGATGGTCGAAACCCTGCTGAAGGCGGTACATGACCGCCCTTTCCGTGAACAGCGAAGCCCAGCATCTGCTGACCGCCTTCAGGACCGCCTCCTTCCCGATGACGTTCAGATACGTATCCTGCTGGCCGGCAAAGGACGCCGTTGGCAAATCCTCCGCAGTGGCGCTGGACCGTACGGCATAGGCGTTGTTTTCACCAGACTGTTCCAGGTGCAGGGTGATCTCACCGGCAATGTCCGCGGGGATCGCTATGTTTTCTATCGCCTTCCGGATGCCGGCGCAGATCTCATGAATGCCTTGCCTGTTATCCGCTTTCAGCGCGGCCAGCTGATCCAGCAGCGTGTCAAGCATTTCGTTATTGCCCATGATGGCTTTATATGCTTCCGTGGTAATGCAAAAGCCCTCCGGTACCCTTACGCCTTCCATCCGGGATAATTCCCCCAGGTTGGCGCCTTTGCCTCCGGCCATGGCAAGCGTTGTTTTATCTGTTTCCTGAAAACGAAGTATGTAAGCACGCATATGCTGTATTTATTTGACTTTTTGCTGCTATTGCAGGTAAGGTTGTTTTTATACTAGGAAGCTGTTGAACGCAACGTGTCAGTTGTTTCATTCATCAGTTCAATAGCCTTCGATAAGTACGTTTCAATGATTTTGATTTCCTTGTCCGGGAACGATGCAAAGAGTATTTCCGATTTGTTCCGGAATTCCTTGTACAGCGGTTCTAAAAGCGCCATGATATTTTTCGTGTTTGGCATGATGAAGACTTTCCGCCTGTCGTCTTCCGCAAATTTTCTTTTGACCAGTTTTTTCTTTTCAAACCGGTCTATTAAACCCGTAACCGCGCCGGTCGTCAAGCCGGTCAATGTAGCCAGCTCGCCGGCGGTCATCCGTCCCTTTTCTATCAGAAAGCCCAGGTATTTATGGTCGGTTCCCGAAAGCCCCGCCTTTCGGGCAACGGCTTCGTGCATCTGAATAGTCGTGTAAGCATGTAACTGGTTCAGTTTTCTGACGTGTTTGATGATGTCGGTATTCATTTTATATCTTATTATGTAAGTATCTTAGTTACAAAGATAATATTTATTCTGCGGGATGAACAACAAATTCCGGGGAATAAGGGAGGTTAATGTAAAAAGCCACTGAAAATCAGTGGCTTTTGATATTTGTGATCCTGCATTTGCAGGCTGATGGGAAAGATAATGGCTATGTCGGCCTAAAACATCGGCGGCGGTGCATTCAGGTCGGCATCCAGGAAATCGGTGATCATGGGGATCAGCCAGTCCGTCTGCATCATCATCCCGATATGGGTAGTGCCCGGTAGAATGGCCAGGCGGGATTGGGGCAGGCCGTGGATATCGCCCATTTTTCCGCCGCCCTTGGCCCGGAACAGCTCCAGGGCATGCTCATACCGTACGCCGTCGGCATCGCCAATAGCCATGAACAGGGGAGTTTTGATGTTCTTAACCTCTGCGGACCAGTCATAAGGCTTCAGGTCTATGCTTATCACCTTCTTCACAAACTCCGGAAAATGCGCCGGATCATTTCCAAGGCTGTCGTATTGCGTTTGTATGGGTGATCCTTTGAACATATCCGCATTGATCGTTGAATACATGGCCTCTACATCAGGCCACCATCCGTCATGCGCATAGGTACCGGACAGTACCACCAGCCGGCGTACCTGCTCCGGATGCCGCACGGCCATCTGGAAGGCAACTCCGCCTCCCATGCTGTATCCCAGTATGTCCGCACTGTCTATCTTGAGATGCCTGAGCAGTCCGGATACATCGTCCGCCATATTTTCATAGCTGAATTCCCGGGATATATCCCTTGTGCGCCCGTGGCCCTGCATTTCCGCTACGATGACCTGCCTGTCTTTCGCCAGCAGGGGGATGATGTGCGACCAGTTCAGGGGGATATTCATAAAGGAGCCATGGAGGAGTACGATGGGCTTGCCTTTGCCATAAACCTCATAGTACAGTTTTAGCCCGTTTACAGCTGCGTAACCGGTGTCAGCAGGCTGAATGCTTTTGCCGGCAACCGTTTCCGTTGTTTCAGCTGAGGTATTTTGTTCATTGGTGGAACGCGGCTGGCAGGCTGCCAACATCGCTAAAGCAATAATAACGGGGAGACGGGTGAGGATGTGCTTATTCATATCGTGTGTTTTTTTACGATACAAATGTCGGCAACAATACTATGTCCTTTACAGTGCGTATGTGCCATTCCTGCGGGGAGAATGCGACATGGAGATGTAGCATGGTTAACCGCAGGGGAGCGTACTGTTTATGCCAATAAGCGCTGTAAAAGGGGGCAGACTGTCCCCGTTCTCCGGCAGCAGGCAAAGTCTTTATAAAGCATCCAGGAAATCAAGATACAGCGGAACGCTTCTTTCAATCCATTCCTCCGAAGTGTTGAACTCCATCCCGTAGTAAGCAAAGAATGGCCTGTAATCGGCTTTTACATATTCAAAAGTCAACTCAAAAGGTCTCGTTAATTCTGCCAGGGTGTATTTATATCTTTCTTCCCGGCGATATTCGTGTTCATCAACCCCCAGTGATATCGCCAGTGCAATTTTCTTCCCCGAAACCCTGTACCCGCTTTTACTGCCGTAAGCCCATCCATGCGTCAACACTTCATCGAACCATTTCTTCAAAAGCGGAGGACAATTGAACCAGTAGTACGGGAACTGAAATACAATTTTGTCATATTGCTCAACCAGCCGTTGTTCCGCCAGTACGTCGATTTTTTCATCAGGGTAAACCTTGTATAGCTGGTGGACTACATATTTGTCAGGGAATTTATGCAGTTCTCTGATCCATCTTTTGTTGACAGCTGAATTTTCAATATCAGGATGTGTTACGATTACCAATGTTTTCATCTTGTCAAAAACTTGAAAGTTATGACGCAAAAATAAAGCGGATACCCTTAGTTTTGTACATTAGCAGCTGATTGTAATGTACTATAAAAAATGTAAGTAATGTCCCGCATCAAAGAAACGTCAACAAACTTTGCCAACAAACAGGCCCTGGCAGATGAATGTGCAGAAGCTTATGCAGCAAACATTATTGGCGGGCAATGGGCATTGGTCATTTGTTCCTGGTTAACGAACGGGAAGCACCGGTTTGGGGAACTGAAGAAAAAGCTGCCCAATATAACGGAACGAATGTTGACTTTGCAACTGCGGAAACTGGAGGAGCATAAAATTGTGAAACGGACCGTTTACGCAGAAGTGCCGCCGCGGGTGGAGTATGAATTGACGCCGATAGGTTACCAGCTGAAACCCATCATCAGACAACTGGAGAAGTGGGGGGAGCAGCATAAAAAGCTGATGTAAAGGACGACCGTGGTTGGCCTGCCCCGTTGATAAGAGCGCATGATGGAGAATGGAGTGTGCCGCCTATTTTAAGGGCGACCTTTTTTTCTGATGTTGGTTTCATGGGGTCAACGGCCGCTGCCGTAAAATTATCAGTCATGAAGTTCAAGCTAATTTTATCTTTTTTGCTTTCAGCCACTTGTTTTGCCGCATTCAGCCAGGAAAAGCGATCCGGCGAACCCGAAAAACGCGACATTGCCGCTACGGAGAATGGCTTGATCAAGATATCCGTCATGTACCCATATGCCGAGGGTAAAACCTTTGATATGGCGTATTATGAGACTAAGCACATGCCCATGGTGGCCGGTTTTTTGGGATCAAACCTGGTTAAATATACTATTGAAAAGGGGCTTTCCAGCGGTGTTCCCAACCAGCCTTTGCCTTTTATGGCTATTGGTACATTTTATGTTAAAAGCTTACATGAATATCAAGCGGCTATCGCTCCAAATAGAGATAGGATTCGTGCGGATTTTATAAATTATACCAATGCCGTTCCCGTTATTTTGGTGAGTGAGGTGGTAAGGTAAAGTTTATTTTAATGGTAAAGCATCCGGCATCCTTCCCATGATTTAACAGTCAATTGAACGATGCCCTGAATTCCAAAGGCGACAGGTCCGTCTTGTTTTTAAACAGTTTACTGAAGCTCTGCGGATGCCCGAAGCCTAGTTCGTAAGCGATTTCACTGACTGTTAATTGTGTCGTAGAAAGTTTTTCTTTCGCTTTTTCAATCAGTTTTTCATGAATGTATTGTTTAGCGCTTTTTCCTATCAATGAGCGGAGCACATCACTTAAATATCCCGCGGAAATATTCAATTGTCCGGCAAGAAAACGTACGCTTGGGATTCCCTGCTTCAAAGATTGTTCACTGTTGAAATACGCATCTAAAATGGTTTCCGTTTTTTGCAGGATATCATTATTGATGGTTTTACGGGTTATAAACTGTCGCTGATAAAAGCGGTTGGCATAGCTCAACAACAGTTCTATTTGGGCAATGATTACTTCCTGGCTGAATTCGTCAATCCTGCCGTTCAGTTCTTTTTCTATTATTGCGCATACGGAGAGAATGGTTTGTTTTTCTTCGTCTGACAAATGGAGGGCCTCGTTCACAGCATAGGAAAAATAGCTGTATTGTTTTATCTTTTTTGCCAGGGGATAACCTTGTAGAAAATCAGGATGGAGCAGCAGAATATAGCATGATGCGTTACCATTATTCTCTGTGCTTCCCACCAATTGATTAGGCGCCAGAAACAACATTCCTCCTTCGTCAAAATCGTAATAGCTCTGGCCGTATTTCAGCCTTCCGGCATTTTCTGCAATGAACGTTATTTTATAGAAACTCAACACATCATAGCCAGGTATGTTACCGGGATTTAAAGGCTGGTCTTTATCAAAATAGGTTATGCTGACCAACGGGTGTTTTGGTTTGGGCATCCCGAAGGCTCTATGTATCTCGGAAATGGACCGGAACCGGATAAGTTGATCTTCCTTTTTCATTTTTTAAATTTAAGATAAAATAGAAACCTATGGAGCAATCATCTCCATAGGTTTCAAGCCTTTTGGAAATTTACCAGGGGAAAATTTCGCGATTGGGTCCCGTAAACATGCCAGTGGGACCATCTTCCTCTAATGCCACACGCACCGGCTCCTGCGAACCTACTTCCACGGGATCAGTACCCTGAAAGTTATTCAGTGCAGTAGCGGTAAAGCTGGGCGTTACGGCATTTACCCTGATATTGGAATCTTCCAGTTCAATAGCAAGCGCCACCGTAATGGCATTAAGTGCTGTTTTGGATGCGCCGTAGATCACTTCGAAGCTTTTTCGCCAGGGGGTATTCGTTTCCATATTGAGCGCGAGCGAACCCAAAGCGCTTGATACATTTACGATTCGCGCAGCAGGCGCATTGCGCAATAATGGCAAAAATGCCTGGGTAACAGCCAGAGCGCCAAAAACATTGGTATTCCAAACGGTACGCATCTCATCAATAGAGGCTACACTGGCGCGGTTGGCGGCCATGATCTCTTCGAGTGTCCGGTTGGGAATCCCGGCATTTGATATCCCGGCATTGTTGACCAACAGCGTAAGATAGCCAAAGTCGCTATGGATCCGGGCGGCAGCTTCACGAACAGAAACCGGATCGGTTACGTCCAACTGTATGGCGCGGGCTTTTCCGCTGATTTCAGCCACAGCATCTTCACCATTTTTCAGGTTGCGTGAAGCTACATATACGGTGTAGCCATTATCGGCAAGCGCTTTCGCGATCTGAAAACCAACGCCTTTATTGGCTCCTGTTACGAGGGCTGTTTTGTTTGTTGCTGAGGAGGTGGAACCTGAAGTTCCTGTTTCATTTGCTTGCATAACTTTGCTTTTTATTGAAAATTTGTTTTGGCAAAATTCCGGAATCCGGCAGTGGCAGTTGTTGCCAAACTCAATATGATTGTAGTCGTATTGAGGATCGTGTTTTGTCTGATTGCCAACAACCGTCCTGCTGTCTCCGGGTCCCGGTGCTGCCATGTCTAATGCGATGGGTTGTTGCGGGAGACGCCTGAACCGGCTATATCGGGTCTTCACCGGCATCTCCCTGCGTTTTCAATGCTTTTTAGCTATCTTGCAAAGCAAGGTGCGGCGCAATTGTGCGGCCTCCGGAAAACAATTTTTGGGATGGAATTACATCAGAAAATAGCAGTTGCCAGGAAGAAGAAGGGATTTACCCAGGGGCAGTTGGCGGAAATGGCGAATGTTACCGTCCGGACCATTCAACGGCTGGAGAGTGGGGAGAGCGTTCCGAGGCCTTATACCATCAAGGCCATTGCTGCGGCCCTGGATACAACCTTCGAAATGCTGACCGCCGATGTGCCCGGTACTGCTGTGGCCGGCAGCTCAAATTCTCCGGTAAGCCGGGGCGGCGCTGAACAGGAGAAACATTTCCTGGAGATCCTGTGCCTTTCCTGTTTCAGTTACCTGGTAGTTCCGTTGGTGCATTTCCTGATTCCGGTCTATTTGCTGAAAAGGTCCGGCCAGCAGAATCATGCGGTCATCGCTTTTGCCCGGTTAATGATCAGGCGGCAAGTGTACTGGGCGGTGACCCTTAGCATGCTGCTGCTGCTGTCACTGAGCTATAACTTTATTGTATCTGTATATTTCCCGGGGGGCTTCCTGCTCCACTATATCTGGATCTTTGTGTCCATGTACCTGCTGAATGCCATCCTGATCAGCACCACCCTCTGGCGGATCAGGAATGCCGGGTTTTTGGTGAATATAAGAAGCTGATTATCAATAAATGTCGTGTTAAAGCCGGGTAAACTACGGCTGAAGGGCAGCCAGGAGAGCGTAGTTTTGTATCCTGAAAAAGATCCAGGATGCAAACGAAACCCAGATTCTTAAGCGGCATTTTACCGGCAGTTGTTGCGGGGTTGTTTTTTATGACCGCTGCCGCAAAGGCACAATCCGTTCCCGGCCTGCCGGAAAACCAGCTTGTCCTGCCCGCGGGAACATCCACTATTCCTTTTATCTGGCAGGGTGATAGCATCGGCCGGCAATGGGAACCTCATGCGGCCCTGCTGATCCCGGTGAGGTTGGCCCATTGCCCGCGTCAGTTTTATATGCAGTTCGACCTGGGCTCTCCTTATTCCCTGCTGTACCGGAACATGCTGACCGCTATTCAGCGGAAATATCCTCAAGCCCTTCCGCCGGGCGAACCGGGGAAGACATTAAAGAACATATCTTTTGAAGCCGGGGAAACACACGTTACAGCCGGCGAAATAGCGGTGGAGCAGTTCGATAGCACAGACATTGACTGGAATGACGAAAGCCGTATGGACATCATCGGCACGATAGGGACCGACCTGATTGACGGGAAAGTGGCCGTCATTGATTATCCCGGATGCCAGCTGAGCATTTCACCAGTCGTACCCGCAGCGCTGCTTCCTCATCTTTCCCTCGTGGATTTCACGTACGTGCGGCGAAGCATATTGCTTCCGGTGAAATTGCAGGGGGATGCGAAGATGATCTTCTTCGATACCGGCTCCAGCATGTATGAACTATTGACCGATGAAAGTACCTGCCGGCAACTCGCGGTTCACAATACCGCACATCTGCGGCACCAGGTTAAATCCTGGGATAAATATATCACGGCCAACAGTTTCGCATCAAATGAAACCATCGAGATCGCCGGCAAAAAGATCCCGCTCCGGTATTCCACGTACATGGAAGGGGTCAGCGATGCACAGGTTGAACAGATGGCCAAAATGGGCATCGCGGGCATGACAGGCAACAAACTTTTTTTGAACTACAAGCTGGTGCTGGATACCCGGAATAAAAAATTCGGGCTTATCCACGCTTTCGGACCTTCACTGAAACTGGACCGCAGTGGGGAGATAACGCGAAAAAAATATTCTGAAAAAAGTAGGTAATTCAAATGAGTTTTTGCTACATTTGGATGAGTAAGAAAATTTCCAATGCGCATTTTTGTTTGAAAGGAGTTGACCACGATGTATGTGCCAGCCCCGTCAGCTTAAACCTTTTAGCAAAGTGTACCGGCGGAAAGTTTGTGAGGCCCTTGATATAGCTAAGACGTTTGAAATTGTGCGCCGATCCCATTCCAGGTGTACAAAATGTAATTGTTGAGACACTATTTTTTAACACCCTAAATCTTTTTTTTAACCGGCTGCAAGCCATCCGCAAGACCAATACTCAGTTTGTTGACTTTTAGTGACCCTATGTTTGTAACGGAGTGTAATGGCTTGCATAACCCAGATATCAACTCAATATATAGCCCAGCATCGCTAAGCTCAAACATGTTTTGTGCATTCGTTAACGTAATGCGCTAAGGCGGACCTTTTTTGCCCGCTGGCGGAGAAACGCTGTTCGCACCGGTGAGCATTGTTCTCGTGTGCCCATACCATGGCAACAATACTTGCCTGAACTTTTTTTCTTTTTTTATTTCTTCACCATTTAAACAGTTTTTCTATGGAAAAAAGACCATTGAAGAATGTTGATCAAAAAAGCGCCGCTGAGAAGGTTGATCTGAACCTTTTCAAGATTGAGGAACTGGAAGAGAGGTTGGAAATGGCACAGCTGTCAACTTCTGCAGTAGGACCCAACAGCGTTTGCTGGATTGGAGACCCGGGATGTGGTGGTGGCGGTTGAGCCATCCATTACCTAATGATCCTTTAGGTCCGAAGTATATAGAGGGCAAAAGTTCTTTTGTCCTCTATATCATCCTTGCTGCAGCCACAGCACCGCGGTACGGTGTTCCTGTTTTAAAAATTCATTGGAGAATAATGAAAATCATCAGCGCTCATATACCCATTGACAAGAACGATATCTTCGCCATTGAACAACATCTGTACAAGTACCTGGATGACCATGTAGATCTGCCAACCGGCATAAGGTCCACGGTTTTCCCGGATCGTTTTACAGAGGAGAAGATGCACCTGATCATGCCTGTCTTCTTTTTCAAGGCATTTGGCCTGAAGTTCAATTCGTTTGTGCAGGATGTATCGATAGGCGGCTTCTTCTATTTTAAATACCTGTTGTGCCTCGATTTGCTGGCAGACCAGGATTCCCTCATCAACAATAAAAAGCTCTCGCAGGCCACTCTGCTGCAATCGCACATCTATCACGAAGAGGCGATGAAGATACTGGGCAAACTGCTGGGAGGCAATCATGCATTCTGGGCCACCTGGAGCATCAGGACAAAGGAGCTCATGGCCAGCATCATGCAGGACAAACAGTATAATATCAATATGAGCTTTGCGGATTATGAAAAGCTGTGTATCAGAAAGTGCAGCTTTTATAAAGCGGCAGTAGATGTTTTCTATCATAAGGTATCTTCCGGGAAAAATGAAGGTGCGGCGGAGATCTACAGGGACCTGATATCGCTGATCGATCATTTTTCAATAGCCCGGTGCATCCAGGATGATATCGAGGATGTGGTAAAGGACCTGCAGTTTTCCAAGAACAACATATGCCATATCGAGCTGAACAAGTCCCTGAGCGAGCGCGGGCTCTTTTTTTCGATGTGTAATGCGGACAATATACAGAGCTTATGCATCGGTACCGGCACCTTTGAGAAAGCGCTGGACCTGTCCATTGCCTACTACCGGAAGGCGCTCCTGGTCTGTAAGAAGTACAGCAGCAAGCTGGATAAACTGGAAACCCTGCTGAACGGGATGCTGAATACCCTGAGCCTTTACCTGGTGCAGATAAAAGCGTACAGGATCGATAAGATCATCAGGCGCGGCGCCCCGGCAGCGCCTTCCTGCGGCAAATACGATGTGCACAGCGGAAGACAGACGGCCCTGGAGTACATCAGGGACAAACAGTTTGCCGATGGCAGCTGGAATGATGTCATGAACAAGCAGGGCCTGAGCAATGTATGGGCCACGGGCTTCATATCGATCTTCAACGATGAGCCGGCCATGCTGGATGCTGCAGGAAAATTCCTGATCAATAATACCCATAATGGTTTATGGGGATATAATAACGACTGGACGTTCGACTACGATTCCAGCACCTGCTCCCTTATCGCCATCGCCAAGGCCGGGTATGCCCCGCTCAGTTCCGGAGCATTAGGCTTGTGGGCAGGCGGGCAAAATGAAGACGGCGGGTTCAGTACCTATAAGCTCAGCAATACGGAATTTGTGGAGAGGATAGGCCTTAGTCCCGGTAAACTGAAAGGGTGGTGCCAGTCACAGGTGTGCGTCAGTGCGCTGGCGTACTATTTTGCATGCAGGTATGCCAGGGATGAAGCATTTGTGCCCGGGTTGAGGGAATACCTGTTGAAAAATCGATCGGACAACGGGTTATGGCCGTCCTATTGGTGGACCTCCGAAATATATGCCACCTATTTTGTGCTGCAGGGAATGCTTTATGATGATCAGGTGGACATGTCGTATTTTGACAAGGCGGTCTCGCAGCTGGTCAGGCTGCAGAAAACGGATGGCAGCTTTGCCTGCAATTACACCAGGTCCGGCAGCGCTTTTTATACGGCGCTGGTGCTGGACCTTCTCTGCTCGGATACGGTCACCCGCGAAAAATATACGGGAACGGTGGACAAAAGCCTGCAATGGCTGCTTGACAACCAGTTCCAGGACGGCTCTTTTCCCAATACGAACTTCCTTGCGATCCCCAATCCCAACGTGGTAAAGTGGAATTTCAGCCGCACTGCCGGCTCGCTGAACCGCTTTGGGGGCGGCAGTTCCATCACCGGCGAGCAATATTCCTGCTATACGACCGCGGTGGTGCATAGCGCACTGACAAAATACCTTCACCAGGAAAGACAGGTCAATGTATGATGGACGTAAATGCAAATACCGTTCTGACGATCAACCCGCGCTGCCGCTGGTACACTTTCGATGCGAGGAAGAGCTTTATATTCATCAACGATGATAAGGAGAATATCCAGCAACGGTTTTTCGTGGACAACAACGTTGTGAAGATCATCAGCGGCATCAACGGGAACCTGAGCATTTCGGAACTGACCGACTACGTCAATGAAAAATACCTCTGGAACCTGTCCACCGATAACGTGATCACGATCATAAAGGACAACCTGGCCGGGTATAACCTTTTCCAGGGCGAAACGGAGATGAAACGCATCCCGGACCTCTCTTTCTCCAACAAGTACATCAAGCTGAAGCTCCGCATCTTTCCCGCCAGGGTGGCCAGGGCTATTGCCGGCAAGTTCGTTTTCCTGTTTTCCCCGAAAGTATTTTATACCCTTTTGGCCTGTACAGTGCTTTTTAATGTAGCGCTGTTCTTCTCCGAGATCGGGGTATCGCAATTCCCTCAGTTTTCAACCCACGGGATCATATTCCCCTTTTTGCATTTGAACATCATTATCCCTTGTCTTCTCCTGAATTTCTTTTCCCTGTTGCTCCACGAGTTCGGCCATTCATCCGCATCCGAGAAATTCAAGGCAAAATGCGGGGAGATCGGGTTCGGGTTTTACCTGCTGACGCCGGTGCTCTATTCCGATGTTACGGAAATTTGGCGCCTGAAAAAGCAGCAAAGGATCATTGTGGACCTGGCGGGCGTTTACATGCAGTTCCTGTTTATGACCATCTTGTCCGTGATCTATCTTTTTACCTTCCGGCACGTTTACCTGGCGGCATCGTGTTTTATAGGCATAGGGGCGCTGATCAATCTCAACCCGTTCCTGCGGTTCGATGGATACTGGGTGCTGTCTGACATGACGAATATCGTCAACCTGAGAAGCCGGTCCAATTTGCTCGCAAACCAGTTCTATGGAAAGATGATCGGGATCAACAAGAGTTGGCAACCTTCCCCGCTCAATATTTTCCTGACTTCCTACGGCGTAGCGTCCATGGTATTTATTCTCCTCTTCGTGTTTTACATGTTATTCATGAATGCAGATTCGGTGATCAACTTTCCGCTCCGGATCTACAGGATCATCGAAGCGCTGATAAACGGGCAATCCGTATCTATTGAATATCTGTCTTCCAATATCCTGTCCTTCGTGTTTACGGCTATATTCTACTACCTGGCGTTCAAACTGATTGTTAACTTATTTAAAAAGAAGAAAAATGCAGTATAAGCTATCTTCCTACATCGTGTTTTCAGAAAGTTTTTTGGAGCCGGACAAGGTGTTGGTGTATTCTACAAGGACCAATAAGCTGCTTAAGATAGCCAGGGAATTCAGAACGCTGTTGCAGGACAACAGGCTGGAAGATATTCCCGAGGGCGCCATTCAATACCTGGCAGACCAGAAAGTGCTGGTAGCGGATGGGGAACAGGAACTCAGCACGGTCATAGCAGAGAACAGGGCGCATAACGAAGAGAACAGTTCAACGCTGTACGAGGTGATCCAGCCCAGTGCCTGGTGTCAGCTGGGCTGCCATTATTGCGGGCAGGAACATAAGGAAAAGCTGCTGGGTGAATTGGAAATAGACAAGATACTGTCCCGCATTGAAACCAAGCTGGCGGCCGGCAATTGCACCGGGCTGGAGATTGGCTGGTTTGGAGGAGAGCCCTTATCCGGCCTGAGCAGCATGCGGATCATCAATGCCCGGCTGAAAGAGATGACCGCCAGGCTCAATATCAGGTATCAAAGCAAGATCGTTACCAATGGCGTGAACCTGAAGTTCAGCGTTTTTAAGGAACTGATCGAGGATTTCAACGTCAGGCATATGGAGGTGACGCTGGACGGACTGGGTGACTTTCATGACCAGAACAGGGCGCTGAAAACGAAGAAAGGATCATTCCATACCATCTATAATAACCTGTTGAGCATCCTGCTGTCCGATTACTTTGATGTGAACAGGCACAGCATTTCCATCAGGTGCAATGTGAACAAGGATAACTTTTCCGGCATTGAGCCCTTGCTGTATAAACTGAAGGAAGATAACCTGCACGACAAGATCAGGAGCATCTATTTTATGTCCATTTATTCCTGGGCGCAGAACCATGCGGATGTAAGCTCCTACACCAAGGAAGAGTTTGCCTACCTGCGGCTGAAGCTCGAATGCCTGAAGATCATGCTCGGATACCGTTATTCGTTTATCCTTCCCCGGGAGAGAAAATACAATACCTGCATGGCTACGGATGCGCGCTCGGAGATGTACGACCCTTACGGTAATGTTTTTAACTGCACGGAAGTTTCACTGACGGACGTGTATAAGGATACGGCCTATGAAATGGGCAATATCAAATTCCTGGATGCAGACAGCAAGCCGAAACGGATCTTCAGCAACTGGTTTGAGTCGATTGAAAAGAACGCGCATTATCAATGCCATTCCTGCAAGGTTTTCCCGATCTGCGGTGGAGGATGCCCGAAATCATGGATGGAAAAGAATGCGCCCTGCCCGACTTTCCGCAATTCCATTGCCGCGGATATCCGGTTAAAAGAAATCATGTCCCACGCGGGAGAAGAAAACAAAGCGGACCTGGTAGCGTCTTTTGAAAAGGGGCTGAAGTCCTCCGATTTCATTTATAACAACAACTGGTGATATAAAATAGAATATACTATGGATGCTATACAGCACATTATGCCGGAACCTGTTTCTTTTGACAACCCGTTTAAAGATTACAAGAAGATCAGGAGAAAGAAGGATATGCTGAGGGTTTCTCCCACCAAATGGCTGGTGATGGGCTATAATGCTTCATTTGCGGCACTTTGCAGCCCGCATGTATCCCACTGGCAGGATGAAGAGAACAAAGGTGACGGGGGGCAGCTGAAAAATTCGGTCGTGGATATCGCCCGGTTATTTACGCCGGAAACCAATACCCGGTTCCGCGATATTATCATTCAGGCGCTTTCTATGAAGAACCTGATCTGCGATGAAGCAGGCCTTAAGGCAAAAGCGGAAAAGCTGCTGGAAAAGTTCGAGGGGAAGCCGGGTTTCGACTTCATCGGCGAGTATGCGGACCCCTTTACTTTCAAGATCATCTGCGAGGTAATGGGCTTCACCGAAGCAGAAAGCGATGAGCTGTATGTTATCATAAAAGCAAAAGAGCAGCAATACCTGCAATACATTCTGTTCAATGCCCGGAAGGACCGGTCCGCGGAAAATGATACATACCGGGAGCTCATACGGTTTATGGAGAAATTCACGGAAAGGCAGCTGCAGAACAAGGACAACCCTCATTCGCTGATCGCGATGCTGATCACGGAGTCCGCCGCTAATAACGGAGATAAGGCGGTGGACGTGCTTTACCTCTGCTCGATAGTTTTGTTCCTGATCTACACCGGGCATCATAACATGACCAATTTCCTGGGCAATATCATCGTCTTTTTGTCGAAGCATAAAAGCATACTGGACGCCTTAATTGCCGATCCCGGCCTGGTAGACAAATCCATCAATGAGTTTTTGCGGCTGGAGGGGCCTGTTCAGTTTTTAATGGTGCATGCCAAAAGCGATTTTGTGCTGGAGCAGACAGACATTAAATCAGGCGCTGAACTGCTGGTTTGCATAGGCGCATCCAACCGGGACGAAACGGTTTTTGAAAGTCCGGATGAATTCAAGCTGGACAGGGAAATGACCCGGCACCTGAGTTTCGGGTACGGCGCATACCGCTGCATCGGGTCCAAGCTGGCCAATATGGAGATTGCCGCGGCGCTGAAGGCGCTCCTGGAGAAATTTCCCGCTTTCCGCGTAGATAAGAACGGCATCGTCTGGAAGACCGATAACATCGTGGAACGGGGACCGGAAAAACTAATGCTTAAACTTTCGTAGCATGCTGCAGGTAAGACTATCCAGGCTGAATATCTACACACGGCCGTTCCGGGAACGGGGCGATGAGCGGGAGCATGTCATTATTTTTTCCTGCAGGAAGTGCATGGGTGTTAAGCTAAACGTGCATCTCTTTCAAATGATCAAGGCTGAACGCTGGGAGCTGTTGCCGGATGAATTGTTCACGCTGCTGCTGTATTATGAGATAATAGTACATGATGAGCCCGGGGAAATAAAGACGTTTTATGATTTCCGGGCGCTGGTGCTGAAGCACCTGAAGGTAGCGCCGCTCCGCATAGACCATAGCCATGTGTTATCGGCTGAGCCCGCATGGTCCGTGCCGGGGAATGATTCCCCGGAGTTGGCTATTGAGGGGCTGGACGTAGCGCGGAAATTTTATGAAAGATACGGTATTGGCCCGGCGGACCATGCTGTTGTAGTCAGGATAGCAGTGTCTTTGACGGAGGAAAGCGCCCTGCCGTTGCTGCTCGGCCTGTTGAAGCAAGCCGCCGCCAGCGAAGCTGTTGTAGTGAAAAACATCACCGTCCGGCTAAAGGCGGTTTCGCTGATAGATGATAAAACGCTGTTGAACAGCTTTCGGGCGTTTTCCCGGAAAGTTCCCCTGAATTTCACAATGATGGAAGAGGACTATGCAGCATCGGACACATTATACACCCTGCTGCTCAATAATGAAATATGGGGGGACTATTTCTTCGATCTGAGCGAGTACACCACATTTGCTGAGGAGGGGGCGGGCGTTAAAAGGATAGCCCCTGAGGAGGTGCCGGCTTCTTATTCCGATGCCGGCATGCTGCATGTTCCGTTGGCGGTTGCCATGAAGGAAATACAGCAAAGCCTGTTGGTGGTATTGAACGCCTGCCTGGAGAAAATGATCTTCATCAAGTATAAAATATGGCCGGTTTAAAATAGACGAAATGGACTACAGAGACCGATACAAGTGGAATAAAAACAGCTTCATCAGCGATTCCGCGTACCTCAGGATGTACATTGACACGTTGAAGCAGTTCTTTTCCTTGCAGGAAAGGCAAACGATATACGTCATATCGAAATATTTTACAGACGGTGTGGAATATGCCAGGAAGAACCTGGAGGTGGCAAATGCCTGCTTTGAAGCGGGAGAGCGGCTGGTTAGCCGGTTGGACAGCGGTCTGCCCCCCTTGCTGTTTGACTTTATTGCCAATATCTATAACCGCTCCAAATCCTATTATTTTCATAAAGCAGGCGATCATCAGCGCGCAACCCGCCTTGTTGCCGCTGCTATTGAAACCAACGAACGCCTGATCGCATCCGGCCATTTCGATATGCTGCTGTTCGATTCCATTTCCCATTACCATAATTATACGGCCTTGCTGCGGCGGAATAACCAGGCGGAAAAGGCCGGTTCCATACTTGGAATGTTGTCCGCATTCTTGCTGACCGCCCGGCCGAATGCAATTTTCAGTTCGGATAAAGCTGCTGCTATTATGAAAGATACGGCGTTTTATAGCTTGAAATATTCCAATATCCATACTGTGATATTAATGAGCCTGCTGAAGGAAGTGGAACAACGCCGGTTTACCGGCCATTCGGACGGGATGCAGGGCCCGGTAACGGACGCCGTGCGCTCCTGTGTTGCGGATATGGTCGTTCAGACGGATGACGACGACAGGTTAAAGCGATGGTTTGCCTGTTATAGCAATATCAGTTCCGGTAGTATGCCGGCAAGAGAATACAGCAGCGAAGCATTTGACCAATTCCTGAAGAATACGCCGAATATGATCATGGGCCTGCTGGCGGAAAAGATAGGCGCATCCGGGCAATTAACGGCAAACCTTCATCATTTATAAACAGTTTGGTGCCGGTGGGAGATCGCAGAACCGCCGGTGTATTTTCTAAGTGTTAAATTCTTTTTTATGAAATTCGACAAGTTATTTATTATCATTCCTGTGCTCATTGTTGGCGGTGTTTTTGCCGTGCTGATGTCCAACAAAGTGCCTGATCCCAAGGTGGCTTCTACACGGTTCTTTTATGAATTGAAATATAAGCCCAACCTGAGCAGTGATTCCCTGGCGAGCGTTTTGACCGTACTGGACGTTGTGAGCGGCAGCCAGTCTGTTTACAGGGATTATACTGTACTGGCGCAGGATTCCATATTAAAGGCGCAGATGGAGACCATGCGGAAAACAGGCGTTTTCGTGCAAATGGAAAAGCTCATCAAGATGCCGAAGTTCGGATACCGCATTTTAAAGAAATACCCGCTGGCCGCCTCCAACAGCATCCAGTTCATCGACGGGATCGAAAGAAAGCTTTTTGCATACGAGGAGAAACTGAAGTTCGACTGGAAAATACAACCCGACACGGCCACTATTTCCACTTACAAAACACAGAAAGCCACGATGAATTTCGGAGGCAGGACCTGGACGGCCTGGTTTACACCGGATATTCCTTTCCAGGACGGCCCTTACAAGTTCTGCGGGTTGCCCGGTCTGATCGTGAAGTTGCAGGACGGGGAAGAGAATTATTCCTGGACGCTGGTAGGCAACAAGAACATTGAAAACTACACCTTCATTACATATGCGGATCAGCTGTATTACGGTAATAATGTGACGCCTAAGTTAATTTCCAGGAAGCGGTTTATGACCACTTACCAGGAGTATAAAAAGGAGCCTTTTGCCTCTATAAAAGCCCAGTTGACAAAAGAAGAGCTGAATAACAAGATTCCCGGCAGCAATCTTACCCAGGGAGATATGATTGCGTCCCAGGAAAGGGTGATGAAGGAATTCTTCAGCTTTAACAACAATCCGATCGAGAAGAACTGAGCAGCGACCATTTTCCCGTTGCGCATTGCGATGTGTTTGGGCGAATGGCTGCATTTTTTGTATTCACCAATGATCTGTTCATATGAAACAGTGTGTGCTATTTTTGTGTTTACCCTTTTTGCTATTTTCCTGTGAAAGGCCCGAAGCCGGCGGGATCGACTGGGGCAAGCTGGAAAGGAAGTATGCCGCGGAGGAGGATTCCCTGAAGTTGAAGGCAGTGGCTTTCCTGAAAGAGAATACCCCATACGTTGGCAGTGAAACCGTTGAATTCTACAGGAATGATAACAATGAAATTGTTCCGCTCAGGTTTGCAGATTATAAGAACGATACGATACTGAAGGAACACTTGTTTTCCAATAACATCGATTTCCGGCCCCATTACCGCTACGACACTACCATCATGACCACAGCGGATATTGCAGAAACGATCGAAGAAGCATTTGCGGATTGGCGGAAGTATCCCTGGAACAAGCACGTATCCTTCGATCATTTTCTGAACTACCTTTTGCCCTATAAGGTATTTGATGAGTATCCGGGCGCATGGCGGAAGGATGTTAAAGAAAGGTATGCGGAGGACATATCGGAACTGATCCAGAAGTCGCGGCAAGATTCTTTCCGGAACCTGTACATGAAGAGCAATGAACTGTATTATGCGTTCAATTTATATAAGGTAGGGCGCATATTCGACTATACGCCCAGGCCTTCTTTTATGTCGAAAAGCCCCGGGTATGACGAGATCTTGTGTTTCCGGTACGGAGATTGTTATGCCGGCTCTTATCTGAATGTTTACTTCTTACGGGCCATTGGCATACCCGCTACCGTTGATTTCATTCCGCACTGGGGCTGCAAGAACGGTACCCATTCCGCGGAAGTGTTTATAGATGAGACAGGGAAGTTCTCCACGCCTTCCGGAAGGGAGTTGGTCAACTGCGCCAAGGCATTCCGCCTGAATTTCAGGAAACAGGACGTTTGGAAGGATTCCATTGCCCCTTTTGTCGATTCCCCGAAGTTTGTACTAAAGCACCTTCAGCACAACCATTGGTCAGACGTTACCGGCGAGCACACCCGGGTAAAGGATATTGCGCTGCCTGCTGTGCTGAAGGAGCCGTACGGCTATTCCTACGCCTATATCTGTGTGCTGGATTATGGAAAATGGGCTCCGCTCTATTGGGGGAAGGTCACCGCAAAGGATACCGTTACTTTCAGGAATATGGGCTATCCCATGCTTTACCGGGTGGCTATCCAGGATGGTGACAGCTATAAGATCGCCAGCCCGGTCTATATGGTGGACAGTACCGGCAAGGTAAATCATATTGCGCCGGATTTCCGGGCGAAAATTGATGCTTCATTCCAGAAACTGAACACCGGTACGGATTCCTGGGTCGAAAAAGGGGAGGAGTATGACCTGTTTGTGATGAATGGGAACAGTACCTGGCAAGCCGTTGCTTCCGGGATCTGCGCAAAGGATTCGGTGATCAGCTTTTCCGGCATCCCGGGCAAGGGATTGTACAGGCTGGTTAAAAAGGGAGATATGCGGGAATTGTCCAGGCCATTTACGATCAGCAATAAAACGCAGGTATGGTGGTGACGCAGGATAAGACGAAACTTCCCGCTTTGGAGGCGTCATTTCTGGTGATCTGTTGCCTGTTGCTGTTAACGCCTTTGGTGTACACCACCCAAATAGCCATGGGCGTGATGTCTTTCAAGTTCTTCTACCTCTTTTTCCTTACCTGTGCAGGCGCGCTGGTAGCTGTTATGCAGCTGCTGCGCCAGCATCGGGAAAAGGGCGTTTTTTTCTTTAGCAGGCTGGATATCGTTGTATTTGTCTTTATCCTTTACCTGGTCTGCGACATCTTCTGGATCGGGAAACCGGCCAACTTTATCAGTGAACAAAGCGAGAAGATCATCACTTTCCTTTGCGGGGGCAGCGTGTACTTTTCGGTAAGGGTCTTTGCCGGGAACGGTAATGTCAGGCGACAGCTGTATGCCCTGGCAGAGATGACCTTTATGGGCATCGTGCTGTTGGAATGTTTGTTTGCCGTTCTTCAGAAATTTTCTCTTTTACCCGGCTTGAGCGAAGACCCGCGGATCAAAGTATCCGGCACATTCAGTCACCCCGCTATGCTGGGAGGGCTGCTGGCGGTTATTATCCCCTTCCTTTACAGCAGGCTGGAGATCAGGTGGGGCCAGCTCAGCGGCATAAAGGCTTCCGCAGTGGCAGTCATCCTTGCAGGCCTGGCCGCATTGCTGCTTTCGGAATCCCGGGCTGCTTTCCTTGCTGTATTGGCTGGCGTCCTCTACTGTGAGTTCGCGAAAAATGACGTGGCTCCCAGAGCATGGGCTTACCTGAAGGCGCATAAAGCGATATTGGCCGGGGGAGTTGTGGGACTGGCGGCATTTTTATTCGTAGTGATCAACATCCGTACTGTTTCCGTGTTCGGCAGGATGCTGGTTTGGAAGATCTGCCGGCCCATGGTCGCAGATGCGCCGGTATTCGGGCACGGCCTGGGTACTTTCCGGGAAATTTACCCGGCATACCAGATGAACTATTTCTCCGACCCGGCGAATGCCGGTGATAAACGCCTTGCGGACTTTGTGCTGTATGCCTATAATGAATTCCTGCAGATCTGGATAGAGACGGGTATTGTTGGTCTGGGGTTGTTTGTTTTAATGATCGTGCTCAGCGTTTTTGCCCGCCAGTCCAAAAGTGCGTTCAGCGCGGAAGAAAGGGGCGTTGGGGCTGCTATACTGGCCTTGATGGTCTTTAGCCTCTTTTCTTACCCGTTTTCTTTAAGCTATATGGTCCTGTATTTTTTCTTCTTTCTGGCCGTTTCGGGCGCCTGGGCAGGGGATCGCGGGAGGAAAGCCGGCATTCCCGCCAAAGCCGCCATCGCACTGGTTGCCATCCTGCCCTTCTTTTTTGCCCGGCCGGTAGTGCTGAAATTGGCCGCTTACCGCCAGCTGGCTGTAGCTGAAGGCAAAACGGATATAGCCGCCAGCGGCCAAATCATGGGGGAACTGTATGATGTGCTTTGGAACGACAGGCCATATCTCAGCCAGTATGCGGGCTTGTTGAATGAAGCGAACAATCAGGAACTGGGATTAAAATTACTGTTGAAGAAAAAGGGGCTTACCTACCTGGACTACCTCCTGGCAGGCGATATGTACTCAAACCTGGAAAGACCGGATTCCGCCATCATATACTATGAAAAGGCGCACCTGCTGTTGCCCAACCGGGACCAGCCGCTGCAGCGGATCACTAGCGAAAGGTCGCTCCGGCAGCGATTCAATCCTTAGATGTAATGTTGAACATGAAGCATATATTGCCGATAGCGTTTTTATTATTTTTTAATGCTGCCTTTTCGCAAAGCGTCATAAAAGGA
Source organism: Chitinophaga sp. XS-30 (assembly GCF_008086345.1). Taxonomy (NCBI): domain Bacteria; kingdom Pseudomonadati; phylum Bacteroidota; class Chitinophagia; order Chitinophagales; family Chitinophagaceae; genus Chitinophaga; species Chitinophaga sp. XS-30. Next base: position 3,526,545 of record NZ_CP043006.1, read on the forward strand.
AAAGTGACGGGGCCGGACGGGGAGGGGATTGCCAATGTCAATGTTATTGTAGGCGATACCCTGTCGGCAGCCATCATCACCTTCGCGATGACCGATGTGAACGGCGCCTATTCGATGAGGCTGAACACCACATTGCAGGGGCTTTATATCAGGACGAGGGCATTTAATTTCAAAGATGAACGGCGGAGTATCAGGAATGAAAGCCAGACTATAGATTTCGTTCTGTCAAAACAGGTATCGTTGCTGAAGGAGGTGGTCGTACAGTCGCAGATCATTACAAAATCCGGCGATACCATCTCCTACAATATCAGTGCTTTTGCGAATCAGAAAGATCGGGTGCTGGCGGATGTGCTGAAAAGGCTGCCGGGCATTAAGGTACAGTCAGACGGAACGGTTTTCTACAACGGGGAAGCCGTCAACAAGTTCTATGTAAATGGGAAAGATCTCATGGAAGGCCGCTACGGCATTATTAATAACTCATTGCCCATATCAGCAGTCGGCAATGTGGAAGTGCTGGAGAATCACCAGCCGATCAGCATCCTCCGCGATAAGGTGCCCGGTGAAAAAGCGGCTATCAATGTTAAGCTGAAGAGCAATATAACGTACACCGGAGAAGGAAGGGTAGGGGTCGGATATTCGCCGTTCCTGTGGAATATACAACTTACGCCCATGTTCCTGGCGCAGAAGAAACAGTGGTTGCTGAGCTATAAGACCAACAACAACGGGGAAAGCGTGGAAAGCGAGGATAATATCCTGGCTTTTGGCGATCGTTATGAAGGGATCGTGAAGAACGCGGATCCCATCAGGTTCCTGTCCGTTGAAAATGCCGCCGTGCCCAACATATCCCCGGAAAAATACCTGATGAACAATGTGCATATGGCGTCCGGCAACCTGGTCACCTCCATCGGGAAGGAGTGGGAGGTGAAGGCCAATGTGAGCTTCATCAATAACAAAACCGACCGTACATCCGCCTCGGAAGAATCATTTTACCAGTCGAATATCGGGGGGCTGAAACTGTCCAAACAAATTACGAACCATTATTATAATAATTCCCTGAAAGGCAGCTTCACGATCACCAAAAACTCGAAAAAGACCTTTTTCAAGAATGTTTCCTCCTACCGGATGTTCTGGAATGATGACAGTGCATTGGTGCACCGCACCCTGTCCGGGCAGCGCCTGACGGCAACCGAGAACCTGAGCTCGCCTACCGGCAGTTTCCAGAATTCGTTGAGCGCCATTCTGCCCCTGGGCAAGAAGCTGATAAACGTGCAGTCGTTTGTGAGCTACCAGACAGACCGGCAAACACTGGATGTTTATCCCAGGGAATATTTGCAGTTTTATTATCCTGACAAGTCCATCATTGATTTCGGGGATACGGTGCTGCGGATGTCCCAGGGATACAGGATGGAATCGTTTGATCTGAGCAAATCCGCCAGCATCAAGTTTGCAAGGGAACACTGGACCCTTTCCGCAGATGCAGGCATTGATTTTTCGCGCAAGGACCTGTCTTCCCGCTTGTCCGGCCGGGGTGATAAAGATGTGGCAACATATTACGGAGACGCGTTCAGGAATGAACTGCAGTTCAACAATCTGTGCAGCTACCTGGCATCCGGCCTGAATTTCAGGAACCAGAGGTGGATCGTGTCAATGCATCTGCCCCTGAAATTATATCATATTTCCGCCCGCGATCGCGTCAGGGATTTGCGTTCGCACGAAAACCGGTTTGTCCTGGAGCCGAGGGTCTATGCGCAGCGGGAGTTTTTCTCCTACTGGAAAGGTGTACTCATTGCCGGTGTTACTACAAGATTTTCTCCCATAAACGAGCTGTACGATGGGTATATCCTGACTTCTCCCGCCACGCTGTCTGTCATGAACAGCAAAAACCTGATGAACCGGAATATTTCAAAATATGTGAACCCGATACTGGAATTCAGGAACCCGCTCAGCAATTTTTTCTTCAACTTCCGGTATAACTACACTATCGAGAACAGGAACCAGATGCCGGGTATCTATACCACCGGAAATTCCAATACGGTGGCGAATATCATAAAGGACAACAATGCAGTGTCAAGCAAATTTACCGGCGGCGCGGGGAAGTTCTTCACAAAGCTCAAAAGTAATATTTCGCTGGATATCAGCCATGGTGTGAGCAGGTCTGATATGCTGTTCAACGATTCGGTCATTCATAACCGGAACAGCAATGAAACGCTGGAATTCAGGTTCAACAACAAACGCTTCAAATGGGCCAGCCTGGATTATACTTTTTCCCTGTCACAAAGCCGGCAGCACAGTTCCGGCAGCGCTGATGCCGCCAGGGCAAAATACCTGGTGCAAAAGCTGGACATGATGTTCTACCCGCTCAATAGCCATTCGGTAGGCGTCGAATGGAACCAGTTTCATGCAAAATTAGGCGGGAATGCCTATAACAATCTTTTTTACGACCTGAAATACCAGTATAACTGGATAAAGAAAAAGATTGAATTCGAGTTAAAGTGGGTGAATATTTCCAATAACAAGTTGGTGGAACAGGTGATCCTGGGCCCGGTCAGCACCACGCTGAACAGGATGGAGATCAGGCCGGGGTATGTCATGGTGACCGTTAAATTCAATTTTAAATAGGTTTCTTTTCAAGTAGTATTGTAAATGCTGTGTATTTCCGGCCATTGGCAGGATTACGATTATTGCCGGGACCTCTCATAGTAAATTTCCCATAAATGAAAATTCGGAATATCCTACAGTTTAGGATATTGATTTAGATAAACCGTGTAATAACCCGCCACAAATCAGCGATAAATTTGCGTACTGCCATGGCATAAAAAATGTATTACGCCTTAATTCAAGGAAGTAATCAGTTTTCAATAAAATTTAAAACTAAGTCTATGAAACCATTCATGAAACTATGCATGGCCGCATGCGCATTCATTGCTATTGTTATAACTATTGGCATTAGTTCCTGCAAAAAAGGCAGTGGAGTTACCTCTTCCGTTAAATCGGAATTGTCCAAACCCAAAGCGTTCTTTGAAAAACTTCATCAGCATCTAACCGATGAAAGCGCCCAGATATTATTAGAGGATTACAAATCGCTGACACCAGAAGAGATGGATGAATTCCTCCGTTTGAAGAATGAGGGAGAATCAAATGAAATTGAAGAAATGGAGGAAAGTGGAAGCCTGGGTAGGCAAGGCATCAGCAAAGCGTTGCTTGAACAACAGGTAAAGGCAATAGGGGAGTTCAGGAATGAACTGAATAAACTATCCCGGGAGAAATATGGGTATTCGCTTAATAAAACCAGTGAGGCACAGTTCGAAACATTAGCAAATGAGATTTCAAGGGAAGGAAAGTATGGCATTCTGAATATTAACGCTGCGGAAAATAACGCTGATCGTGATTTAGGTGTAACTGCCTGTACGGTGCCGCCCTATACCAGCCTGTCTACTTATGTTAGTAGTGGTGGCAAGCGATGGTACACCTATGTGCGTATGGACGACGATCGTAATGCTTCGGTTTGTGATGTTGAATACCGGTTCGACGGAGATTTCAAGTATTATCGGCCTGTAAGGAATGCTGACTATCTGGCAACAGGTTCAGGTGCCAGTTTGTTAAGACGTTACTTGCCATACTCCGATGGTATTGATACTTTTGTCCTTTGCGGGTATAACAAAATTGTATTTTGGATCGGGCCACTTGGTAATTTGCAGTTGAATATGAGGAATTGAGTTTTTGGATAATCCAATCATTTTGTTGATTGTATCTGATTTTTTATAATTTGATTTGAGTTCTTAAAACACGGTTCGGATAAGCATTTTGGCGGAAAAGGTCGCACCAGATTATCCTGATCTGGTGCGACCTTTTTTGGTACAAGACAGAGCAATTGGTCGTTGTCACACCTCATTTGCCATCCTTGCAAACTTGTTCCTGTACTCGATTGGCGTAAGCCCTGTGATCTTCTTGAAGGTGTCCCGGAATGCTTTCGTATCCGTATAACCTACATCAAACATGATGTCAGTTATATTTCTTCTTGACGCTTCAAAATATTTTTTGGCGGCTTCAATCCGTACCCTTTGTATGTAGGCTACGGGTGTATTATTGGTGGCCTCTTTAAATTTTCTCTCAAAAGTTCTGCGGCCGGTATTGATCAGTTTGGCCAAAGTTTCAATAGATAATTTATCGCAATAGTACTTTTCAATGTAATCCTGTACTTTTTGAATATCCTCATGCCCATGATTTCGTTGGCCTTTGAATATTGCAAATTGTGATTGGCTATCCCTTCCGATATCCAACGCAAAATATTTTGAGATCATGATCGCTGTTTCCTTGTCCGAAAACTTCTCAACCAGGTACAATATTAAATTCCATAAACTGCTTGCCCCACCACTGCTATAAATATTATCGTATTCCGTTATTATCGCGCCATCTTCCACTTCCACATCCGGGTATCTTTCTTTGAACTCATTGATATAAGCCCAATGTGTCGAGCATTTTTTACCATTGAGCAAACCCGTTTCGGCCAATAGAAAAGCGCCGATACATAAACTGGCGAGGCTTGAACCGTTCTTATGCAGCTTCTTGAAATAAGGTATTGCTTCAGCATTGGCCTGAATTCCTTTAACGGTATCGCCAAAGGCAGGTGGTATGATCAGCAGGTCGGTTGCCGAGACGTCTTTGAGCAGCCGGTCGGTTTTTATCGTGTATTCGCCATTGTTGGCGGGTACATATTCTTGCAAGCCCACATACTCGACTTTGAAAACAGGCTTTTTGCCAAATGCAGTTAAAAACTCATTGGCGGTATGAAAGGTTCTGAACGGCGGCGTAACGGCTTCAATTACCCCATATTCAGGTACAAAGACAGAGATCTGCATATCAATACTTGGTATTATATAGCAAGATAAAATATAGTTTTGTCATAATCACCCCTGAAATTGTCATTTTCACAACAGCCAATGTCTTGTCTTCTATCATAATTTTGAACTGTAAACATTAAACAACAAAAATTCAGTTATGGAACAAGCAACAAGAATTACGGTTGAAGCAACAGTGAATGCTCCCGTAGCAAACGTCTGGAAGGCCTGGAATACACCGGGCGACATTATGCAATGGAATAGTCCGGATCCAAGTTGGCACTGCCCGGCCAGTGAAAACGATCTGAGAACAGGTGGCAAGTTCAAGAACCGGATGGAAGCTAAAGACGGCAGCTTCGGTTTTGACTTTGAGGGCATTTATGACCGGGTGGAGCTGCATAAGGAAATTACCTACACCATGTCTGACGGCAGAAAGGCTACTACCTTGTTTACGGCACAGAATGGAAAGACCCGTATCGCAACCACTTTTGATCCCGAAACAGAAAATGCTCCGGAATTTCAGCAACAAGGGTGGCAAGCCATCCTGGATAATTTTGTGAAATATGTTGAGTCAAAATAGTTTATAGTTAATAATTAGTAAAAATGAAGAAGAATAAAATAATCTTTTGGGTAGCAACGATCATTATTATCCTCTGGGAAGGTGTTATGCCACTAGGCACCCTGCTTTTTTCACCGGAGTACGCAACCGCAGGTACAAGACCGTTGGGTTATCCCGATTACTTTGCATACACGCTTATTATCTGTAAAGCCCTCGGTGTTTTAGCGATTTCCCTTCCCCGGATACCAGCGAAGCTGAGAGAATGGGCATATGCGGGCCTGGCCTTTAATCTCATCTTTGCATTCATCAGTCACGCCTGTGTAGATAAAAACATCGGGTTTATGCTGCTGCCATTGGTGGTGCTGGGCATTCTAACGGTTTCGTATGTCTACAACCGTAAGGTCTATACGAATGGGTGAGATGAATTATCAAAGCCCACCGACAGGGCATAAAATCATGGAGAGCAATACAGTTTTATTGCGCCGGATCGTCAAGGCAAGTCCGGAAATGATATTTCGGGCATTTTCGGGCCCTCTGGCCAGTTCGACCGGGTATTCCGGGTGCTTAATTTATCTGTTATGAATGATTCTGATCGTGGTAAATTTGTGAGTGCTGTTTTTATTACGTTTTCCGGTAGTTGCAGGAAAGCACTCACTTATTACCAAACCTGTTTTGGCGGCACTTTGCAATTTGAAACTTTTGAGGAGGAATTGGAAGGTTACACAGAAATGCCTGTCGTCAGCGGGTCGCTTGTTTCCGATAGTGTGATTATTTATGGTTCGGACCTGGTACACAGCGAAGGGAGAACACTTGGGAATTATCTGTCTATTTTTCTGCATTGTAAAAATACGGATGACAGGCAAGCGCTTATTGAAAAACTGGGATTAAATGAACCCCATCTTTTTGCAAGGAATAGCGATGACCAGAAACTAGTTGAGGTAACCGATGCTTTTGATGTCAGATGGATACTGGGGGTTTAGCAATGATGCGTTGTCCGGCGGTCCTGGTATTAGGGCCTTCAAGTTCCGCGATTTGAAGGCCTTTTTGTTTTCCTGTGAGCTCATTGGTACTAAGTTCGAACTCTTTGTCAGAAGATCTGAGAAAATTGTTGCCTATTAAATAAGGTAGTTTTGATTATTAACGAAGACCGCTTCTTTTGACTATATTCAAATACTGCACAAAACACTACATTTGCTAGCTCAAACATTGCCTTTACTGTTTTATGGTTTTAAGTTTGCTATTATTGCGACAAGTTTGATGAAAATTAAACTAAAACCATGAAAAGGATCATCTTTACATTTCTCAGCTTCGTTGTCGCTCTATCTACGGTGAATGCACAAAAAGGCATCAACTTTTCCCGCAAGTACGCTGCTGGAGGAAAATTACTTATGTCTGTTGATAGTTCAGCAAAAAATGTCTATTATAATAATATTTTTCCTAATCAACCCAATACCTCCTTCAGTTATTTACCGGAAGTCAACAATGTAAGTATCCAAATTTATTTTAGAAAGAAAGATAGTGTACAACACTATCGGTACACAATTTTAGCCGATGATAAACCAATAGTAGTAAATAAACCGATCAACCGAGAGCAACTAAAGGATGTTGAAAGGCCGGACGAAATATTCAGATCTACAACACTTGGTATTTTCCCTATAAAGGACAAAACTATTACAACAATAATTTACAGCATCGAAAAACCTCTTGATATTGAGAAGTCTGTTTTTTACGGGAAGCCTATTCCAAGAGCGGAAATCAAGGCTTTTGCAAAACGTTCCGTAACTGAAAAGGGCTTTGATCATAGCCATATAATAGGGCCAAAAGAAAGAACAAGCTTTATTTTCACTGAAAAAGACGACGAGCTAACCATTGTTAAAGACAGAACAGATATTGACTATCTCTACTACACCTCCATAAAGGATAAACAAACAAATAAAACAATTTTTGAATCAACCAGTTGGTTATATGGCGGTTATGTTGATGATCATAAGCTTTCGCCTTATATAAAGATTGACAAAAGTGTTTTCAAAAAATCGGGGGATTATGAAATTATTATTCAACCATTGATTAGATGGAATACCTCTCCGCCAACAGATATAGAAGAATACATAACCAGACATACGCTCTCTGTCACTTTAGATCAGGAGAACTATACCAAATCAGAACTTTTGAAATATGCGCTTATCGTAGCATTATCTATTGGATTAGTCTTTCTCGTTATCCTTTACTTCATCAAAGAAAGTAACAAAAGAAGGCTGACGGAAAAAGAGCAGCAAAGAAACACTGTCAGGCTTCAGCTAAATTCGATCCGTTCCCAATTAAACCCTCATTTTCTATTTAATGCACTCTCCGGTATCCAAAATTTAATGAACAAAAACGAAATAGATAATGCCAATAAATACCTTTCTAAATTTGCCCGGTTAACTCGTAATGTACTTGATGATAAAGAACTGATCAGTTTGTCACAAGAAAAAAAATTATTAGACGATTACCTGCAAATGGAGCAATTGCGGTTTGGTTTTAAGTACGAAATTAACTGCTCCAAAAACCTCGATAACGTTGAGATACCAAGTATGCTACTGCAGCCTTTTGTAGAAAATGCGGTGAAACACGGTATATCACAAAAAGCTACCGCTGGAAAAATCATGATTGAATTTATTAAGGAAGCAAATAATTTGGTCTTAACTGTTTCCGATAATGGAAATGGATTTGACACGGAGAAAAAGTTCGATGGCTTGGGTCTTCAATTAAGTGACAGTAGAATAGCACTATTAAATAGAATTTATAAAGGAAATCATTTTACCTTAGCTATACAGTCAACCACTAACGGCACTAAAATATGTTTAACATTAACGGATTGGCTATAATATGATGAGAGCTGTTTTAATAGATGACGAAATTTCCAACTTGGAAAACTTGCGGACTTTACTGGAAAAGCACTGTCCGCAGGTAAGTATTATCGCCACGGCGCAAAGTGTAAGTGATGCGGTTGATGCTATTGAAAAGTATTTGCCTGATTTAGTATTTCTGGATATTCAGATGGGCGATAAAACAGGTTTTGATGTACTAAAGCTGCTGCCATCCCGTAATTTCGAAGTTGTTTTTGTTACCGCTTACGACCAATATGGAATTCAAGCTGTGAAATTTGCTGCGTTAGATTATCTTTTAAAACCTGTCGATATTGAAGAATTGATCAAATCGGTAAATAAAGCCGAGTATAAATTGGCAACACAAATACAGACTTCGCAGCTCGACTTTTTACTGCAACAACTAAAGAAACCAGAACCGAACATTCGCAAGATTGCCCTGCAGATGCAAGGCGAAATAAGGTATGTTATTTTGTCAGAAATTGTACGTTGTGAAGCAGATAATACTTATACTCAATTCTTCCTTTCGAGTGGTGAAAAAATATTGGTTTCTAAATCGCTTAAAGAATATGCGGATTTACTACACCCCAACGGATTTTTAAGAACTCACCAAAGTCACTTGGTAAATCCAAAATACGTGAAAAGCTGGTTAAAAGAAGACGGTGGTATTCTACTCTTAATGTCTGGTGAGAAAATACCGGTTTCTAAGCCTAACAAGGACACTGTAAAACAAGCCTTGCAGCTGCTCTGATTAATGAATTATAACCCGGAAAATGCTCTAACAACTTTTGTACATGACCGAAGCCACCCCATCCCTTCGTTCGAATCCCGTCTAAGTACAAAACGCCCCTCATTCATCATGAGAGGCGTTTTGTGACCCTGTAGGGACTCGAACCCTAGACCCGCTGATTAAGAGTCAGCTGCTCTACCAACTGAGCTACAGAGTCTGAAATCCCGGACCGTTTCCAACCCGGGCGCACGAAAGTAAGCAAAAAAATTAAATTTTCAGCCTTTATAACCGTTGCCGGGAAGTGATTTTCCCGGCAACGGCAGCATTGTTCAATCAACTAATTATCCTCCTTCAACTCTCCCAGAAAAGCCACCAGATCCCTGATCTCCTTCTTGGACAGTAGCGCCTTCATATCCGGCATGCTCGAAGGGAAATACGTCTTTTTTACGATCTGCGCATTTGGGATCACCCGGTCTGCTTCCGTACCGGCTTTCAGTTTCAGGCCGGTGGCGGTTTCTCCCTGCAATACGCCGGTGAGTTTTTCCCCATCCTTCAATTCCAGGGATACCATGCCGAATCCCGGCGCGAGGCGCGCACTGGGGGAGATGAGCGATTCCAGTATCTGTTCGCGGGTGAGGCGTCTGGCTACGCCGTTCAGGCGCGGCCCGGCATTGCCGCCACGGTCGTCAAACGCATGGCATTTCATACACTGCGCGTTCTGGTTCCGGAAAAACAGCTGTCTTCCATGTCTCGGGTCTCCGCCCTGCAAGGTGCTGGCATAGGAGGCGAGGAGATCATCCGGCGAGAATTTGCTGCTGATCTCCTTGTAGCGGGCGATCAACGGGGCAGAGCGAGTGCTGTCGATCGCTTCACCCAGCTCCAGGTACACATCGGCGCCCAGTTTGCCGGAAGCCATATTGTCCAGTAGTTCCGTAAAGGCCTGGTCCGTTTGGGCAACGGGGAGTTTCCCCAGCGCCAGGATGGCGGCCTGTTTCTCTTCCATGGTTTTTGTGGCGATCACGCCTTTCAGCAGCACCACCATCGTTTCGGCGGGAATGTTCATTTTCTCCAGCAGGTCAAGTCCGGCCACCCGCACATTTTTCTCTTTATCGGAGAGGGCGTAGCGGATGGCTTCTTCCACCTGCGGCGCCTGCAATGCCACCAGGGCTTTCAGCGCTTCGGCGCGCATAACGGCTTCCCGGTCGGTTTTCAGCACGGTCAGCAACTGGGCGGATGCGTGTTTGATCTTGAGTTTGCTGATGGCTTGCGCCGCGCTGATCCTCACGCTCAGTTCAGGATCTTTCAGCAGCGCCGTAAGGGCATCGGCGGATTTGCTGGTCAGCAGGGCGGCATCTCTTTCTATAGCGCCTCTCAATCTGCCGTCCACCCGGTCCAGCACGGAGGGTTTGGCCCAAACGCTCAGCACTTCGATGGCTTCAGCGCGCATTTTATCGGGTGCCCCGGTTTTCAGGGAATAATTGACAACGTTCTGCAGCGCGGAATCCGAGCCTACCCGGAGGTTGGCATTGATCGCGCGCCTGAGCAGCGCTTCATTGGTGAACGCAGTGGTATTCAGTAATCCGGCCAGCGCGGGTAATGCGTCTTTGATGGAAAGGTCGTCATTGATGGCCCTCGCGGCTTCGGTCACTACAAATTCATCGGTATCATTTAAGAAAACGGCAATCCCTGGATGGCTCATCCTCCGCAGCGTTACCACGCCTGCGATCCGCAATGCCCGGGATGGACTGGTGGCGAGGGCGATGACCGGCTCTGCCTTGCCGATCTCTGCCAATGCCACACAACCGGCATGCCGCAGATAGGCATCTTCATCGTTGTTCGCTTCCAGGAAGGCGATCAGCGGCTGCACGGCTCCTTCAAATTTAATTCTGCCCAGGGCCTCCGCGGCAAAGAAACGCGCCCTGCTGGCGGTGTCTTTCAGCAGCGGCACGAGCATGGGGCCGGCTGCGGCATACCGGATGTCTCCCAGCCATTTGGCGGCCTGCGCCCTGATCTCGGGGTCATTGTCTTTCAACAGGGGCAGGAGAGTAGCGGCATACTGCGCGTCTTGCCGTGCCAGCTGGCTGATGCCCCAGATCGCGTGTACGCGTGCGAGCTGGTCGCCTGTCTGCCTGAGCGCCTGTTGGAAGATACCAGCGCCTTCGTCCTTGCGCTTCACCAGCTCAAATTGTGCCTTGAGCCGCACCCGCATATCGGCATGTTTGAGCAAATTGCCGAGGTCGCTTTCCTTGCGGCTGCTGAAATCTGCCGCCAGCAGGGTCTGCACTTCCTTGCGTATCGCCATGGCCGATGCGTCCTGATGATCGAGTTTCCAGATGCGCCCGTAATTATGCGTGCCCCATCCGTCTATCCAGTCGGCTACGTACAGCGCGCCATCGGGACCGAAATCCAGCCCGGTTGCGAGTACGCCGCCCAATATCTTTTTATGCTCACCCAGCTCGAAGCTGGCGCCTTTCGGGTTCAGGCGGAAGCTGTGTATGCCGGAATTGGAGGGGTTGCCTACAAATTCCGCGATGAAGAATGTGTTTTTATATTCGGGACTTAACGCGGTACCGGGGTTGTACACCATTCCGGCCGGGCCGCTGACGAAGTTGCTGATGCAAGGGGTGATATAGGCGGCCTGGCCTTCAAAGCGGGGGAGGTACATCTTTTCATCCATCCATACTTTGTAGGTGTTGTTGTCCGGGTCGCGGTACTTGCCGTATTGCCAGTTGCTGCGCCAGCCTGCGTCCGAATCCCGCACGATGTACACCAGCCTTTCCTTTTCTCCGGGATGGTCGCCATCATTGTCTTCACTGATCAGGTTGCCGTATTCATCAAATACAAATTCGTGGGTATTGCGGATGCCATAGGCGAATATCTCGAAGTCACTGCCATCCGGGTTGGAACGGGCGATGACGCCGCTGTTGGGGTGTTCCCATTTCCGGCCATCGGGACCTTTGCCGTTGAATCCGATATCGCCGATCTGCCAGTATATCCGGCCATCCGGGCCCATTTCCACGCCGGACATGCCGTGACCGCTGAATCCCACATGAATGCCATATCCATGAGAGATAGACGTTTTCTCGTCTGCGATGCCATCCTTGTTCTTGTCGCGCATCTTCCAGAGGTCGGGCGCTACGGCTACGTAGAGGTCTTCTCCGTCGCTCAGCACACCGCCGGCCACATCGGTCACTTCATCATGGAAATCGTCCACCACCAGTTGGGAAAGATCGGCTACGCCGTCACCGGAAATGTCTTCCAGGCGGTAGACGTTCTCCGTTTCAATGGTGAGGTCGCGCCAGTCGTGCGAGCTGTCCCCGTTGAGGTCCGCCAGCCAGCGGTTCCTGTCGCTGTTTTCGGGGGAAAGCTCTTTGCGCAGGAATTCCCGCCTGTCTTCCACCGTTTGCAGGCTGATGGAGGGTATTTCCCAGTCCCGGTGCCCCCGGATATCGAACTCGGAGTTCTTTTGCCGGTTGGTGGTGGTGTAATACAACCTTCCATGATCATCGATATCGATGGCAATGGGGGAGATCACGAGCGAGTCGATCCCCCAGAGTTTCACGGTGAGGCCTTCCGCCAGTTCCGGTTTTACTTCGGATTCGATGGCAGCGGCTATCCGGGCGGTTTGTGTCGAATCCATCTGTTTGATCCTTTTATCAGCCGGTCCCTGGTCCCGGCAAGCCGGAAGGAGCGCTGCGGAGGACAGGATGGATGCCCAGGCAAGGTGAGTCAGTCTTTTCATTATAACGGATTGAAGATATCATGGCTTTAGGCCACAACGGGTTGTCTGGCCAAAAATCAGAGTAAGATATAATAAAAAAGGGCCGGATGCAAGGGGAGGAATTGCAGATTCCCGGAACTGGCATATCTTGTGCTTGCTAAAACTGAAAAATAACACCCATGGAATTCATTATTCCCGATTTTGCCGATCCGTCCGTCTGGATAAGCCTGCTGACCCTCTGTTTCCTGGAGATCGTGCTGGGCATTGACAACATTATTTTTATCTCCATTGTAGCAGGGAAACTGCCATTGCACCAGCAGCGCAAGGCCCGGAACATCGGGTTGAGCCTGGCAATGGTGTTCAGGGTTGGCCTGTTGCTTTGCATCAACTGGATCATTGGCCTGAAAGACCCTGTGATCAATTTCAAATGGCTGAACGGAGAGGTCATCCCGCTAAGCTGGAAAGACATCATTTTGCTGGCCGGGGGGCTTTTCCTGATCGTTAAAAGCACCCTGGAGATACATCACAAGCTGCAGGAAAATGCGGAAGATAAACATGAAAGCACCCGTAAGCCTCACGGCCTGGGCTCCGTACTGTTGCAGATCGTGCTGGTGGATGCCGTCTTTTCCTTTGATTCCATCCTGACGGCGGTGGGACTGGTAGAGAATGTGCTGGTGATGATCATTGCCGTGGTGGTATCCATTGTGATCATGATGTTATTTGCCGGTCCGGTGACGAGGATCATCAACAAACAGCCTACGCTGCAAATGCTGGCACTGTCTTTCCTGGTCGTTATTGGTGTGGTGCTGATCGCCAGCGGATTTCACCAGGAGATCAGCAAGAGCATCATTTACTCCTGCCTGGGCTTCTCGCTGATGGTGGAGTTCCTGAATATCAGGCTGAGAGGGCGGCGAACCAAAAATATCAAGCTGAATACCGAGCCGAAGAATATTGATTCCAATAAAGAATAATGTTCAAACAGGGCAGGTGTTTTTAATGCCTGTCCTGTTATTTTCCTACCTCCCCGCATTCCTTACACTGTCTTTCTCCTTTTTCTGCTGTTCCTTTTCCTGCTTCCTGAAGTATCTTCTGAAGAGGAAATTGCTGCGCAGCGCCTCCATATTCATATCCAGTTTTTTCGTGGTGCTTTCCAGGTTGGAGAGGGTGGCCTTCAGGTCTTCCGCTGCCTGGGGGTCGTTCAGGATCACGCCTGCGGCGGATTCGCTGCTGCCCAGTTTGTTAGTTACGTCCGCGCTGATGGCTTTGAAGTTGCGCATCATTTCATTGGCGTCCTGAGAAGCCGCCTCCAGCTGTACCGATGTGCTGCGGAGTTTGCCGAAAACAACGGTATCGCTGATCAGGTCGTTAGCCAGAGAACCTTTTGTCTGCAATTTCTGCGCATAATCGGCCAGGCCTTCTGTCAGCAGGCGGGTATTGGCCATGGTCTGGCTGAGCGAAGCCATCGTCTCGTCCAGTTTTAAAAACACGGAAGAGTCGTTGATCAGCCGGCCAAGGGTACCTTGTCCATCTACGATGCTTTTTGAAATGGTCTTCAGGTTGCCGGTGATCTCCACGAGGTTTTTATTGTTCACCTGCAGGGTGTTCATCAGTTCATCGCTGCTGATGGTATTGGCGATGGCCAGCACATCCCCGTCCTCGATGGGCGGTGCCTGTTCAGTGCCTCCGCTCAGGGCGATGATCTTGTTGCCCACGAGTCCGTCTGTACCTACTTTCGCCAGCACATCCTTATGAATGAACTGCCGGGAGCTTTTTTCGATGTCCATCAACACTTCAATGCGGTTATGGTCTACAAAGCTGATCTTTCTGATAGTGCCTACTTTCACACCGGAGAACCAGATGTTATCGCCTTTGGCGAGGCCGCCTACATCGCTGAAAAGGGCTTTTACCTGCACGGACTGGATGAAGGATTTCCGCTGTCCGCCCAATACCAGTATCGCCGCGGCAAATATGAGCAGGCCAACAAATATGAATATGCCTACGATAACGCTTCTCTTAGTACTTGAACCTTTCATAGCTTATATTTAATTTTTACGGGTCAGATGGAATGCTTCTGCGTCACAGCTTATTGTATAAAGTTATAATCATAAAACTCCCTGATCAGCTCATCATCTGATTCAAAGACCTCTTCAAAATTCCCTTTTTTGATGAACCGCCCTTCTTTCAGCACGGCTATTTTGTCACCCGTGGCCTTGGCACAGGTGAGATCGTGCGTGATGATGATAGAGCTGGTCTTGAACCGCCGCTGCACTTCATTGATCAGGTTATTGATCTCGATGCAGGTAATGGGGTCCAGCCCCGCAGTGGGCTCATCGTACAGCATGATCTCCGGCCGGAGGATCAGTGTGCGGGCGATGCCGATACGTTTCCTTTGCCCGCCGGACAGCTCCGCCGGCATCTGGTCTATGGTCTGCGAGAGGCCAACGGCATCCAGCACGATCTCAATGCGTTTGTTGCGTTGCTCCCGTTTCATGCCCGGTTCATTACGGGTAAGGGGGAATGCGAGGTTTTCCCCTACCGTCATGCTGTCGTACAGCGCACCATTCTGAAAACAGAAGCCGACTTTAAGCCGGAGCTCCCGCAATTCCCGGTTGTTCAGTTTATTCACTTCCAGCCCCAGCACATTCACCGTCCCGGCATCCTGCTTCAGCAATCCCGCAATGATCTTGATCAAAACGGATTTACCGGTACCGGAACGCCCCAGCACAACGATATTCTCCCCTTTGTAAAGGTCCAGATCCACTCCCTGCAATACATGATTATCCCCAAAGGATTTGTACAGCCCGCTGATGGTGATCACCTTTTCTTCCCAATCGATATCCGGTGTAAATGTTTTCATATCAGCGTATCATATTTACCAGTTGAACAATAATGATCTCTTCAATGAATATCAGGAACATGGAAATGACCACCGAAACGTTGGCAGCTTTCCCCACACCTTGGGTACCTTGTGTGGCATTATATCCCAGGTACGAGGATACTGTGCCGATGGTGAACCCGAAAATGATGGCTTTTCCAAGCGAAGCGGCGAAATCCAGGAAAGAGATGTTGGACAGTGCGCTCTGCAGGAAAGCAGCCAGGGTGGTCTGTTCATTCAGGTGTACATCGAGGTAGGAGCCCGCCATACCGATCAATGCCGTATAGGCCATTAGTATAGGCAGACAGATGGTACAGGCCAGTATCCGGGTGACTACCAGGTATTTGAACGGGTTAATGGCCGATACCTCCATCGCATCGATCTGTTCCGTTACCTTCATGGATGCCAGTTCGGCCCCTATGCTGGAGCCTACTTTACCCGCACAGATCAGCGCCGTTACCAGCGGGGCCAACGCCCGGATCACGGCTATTGCGATCAGGGAAGGCAGCCAGGAGGTTGCCCCGAATTCCGCCAGCGAGGGGCGGGATTGCTTCGTGAACACCAGACCGGTGATAAATCCGGTTAAACTGATGAGCGCCAGGGATTTATATCCGACCTGGTAACACTGGCGAATCAACTCTTTGATCTCGAATGGCGGAAGCATCACTTCTCTGAAGAAACGGCCGATGAACTTGAAAATGTTGTAAACCCCGGTAAAAAAAACGTCCACACTTTTGGAAATAACCGGTTTGTCACGCTGTTCTGTATTGTCCATTTGCCAATTTTACAGGTAAATAAATATAATATCCGGATGAACTACGTCAGATCGTTTCTTTTTTTCACTACAATTTAACCATATCATTTGTTTTACTGTTGTTCCCGGGCTATTATAATCAAACAGCATTCCATATATTTCGGTAATCATTATCTTCATATTATGCTCACTCGCAGAGATTTCCTCGAAATGGCCCTGAAAGGCATCGTGATCATCGGTGCGGGCAATACTTTGCAGTCCTTTTCACCCGTGGGTTTTCGCCTGCCGGACCGGGAAAAGGTGCGGTTCCGCTTTGCCCTGGCTTCTGACGGGCATTACGGGCAACCCAAAACCACCTATTACGAGAGCCATAAAAAGATGGTCAAATGGCTGAACCGGGAAGGCCGCCGCAGGGGGCTGGATTTCGCCGTGATCAACGGGGATATTTTTCATGACGACAGCCGGTTCCTGCCGGAGGCGAAGAAGACCTGGGACCAGTTGAAGATGACCTATTATGTATCGCATGGCAATCACGATATGGCGCCGGAAAGCGATTGGGAGCAGACCTGGGGTATTCCCTGGCACCACGCCTTCGAAACGGAGGACGCCGCCTTCCTGATCCTGAACACCGCGGATGTAAAAGGGAAATATATCTGTCCGGATCTCGGCTGGACGGAAGAACAGCTGCAACGTTACCGCAACAAAAAACACCTGTTCGTATTCATGCATATCACCCCGGTGAAATGGACGGAGCATGGTATCGACTGCCCGGAACTGGTGGATATGTTCTCCCGGCAGCAGAACCTGCGCGCCGTATTCCACGGGCATGACCATATAGAGGATGGCATGAAGGAAAAGAACGGCAAACATTATTTCTTTGATGCACATATCGGCGGCAGCTGGGGAACGCCTTACACGGGCTACCGCATTGTAGAGCTGCTGGAGAGCGGGGAAGTGCTGAGCTACCAGGTGAACCCCGGGGAGGATGAGCCGGTGAACAGCACAACGATACCGGTCTGAGTGGTTCACGGACAGTCGCTAAATTACTACAGCACTTTAGGAATACAACTACAAAAACAGTGGGAGCGCTTGCCTAATTTTAGACAAGTCAATTATATCTCTCACATATCCTATGAAAATCTTTCTGTTACCTGCCCTTCTGCTGGGAATCATCCTGGTGTCCCTTTCCTATTTTTCCGCAACTTATAACTGGATATGGAACGATGTTTTCGTAGTCCTCGGCTTTGTCGGGTACACCCTGATCATCAGCGCCATTGCCTACTTCCTGATATGCCTGCTGGACAGGCGGTTTGATGACCTGTCCAAATAACAGGAAAACCGGTCATGACGGCAGATACTCCGGGGGAATCGACCTCATAATGCCCCTGACCGGTCAGCCAAAAGTACCATCCGCCTAAAAATCAGCCTAAAGTATGAACCGGAATACCGGAAAATCGTTGATTTTTGAACCGGACTTATAAACCGGATCTATATGAAAAAAAATGTGATCGTTTTCGGGTTGATCTCCGGATTGATCCTCACCGTACTGATGGTGACCTCTACGGTAATGTGTTACCGGAATGAGAATTTCGAGGGAAATATGGTGCTCGGGTATGCCGCCATGCTTCTCGCTTTCTCCCTGATCTTCGTAGGGATAAAGAATTACCGGGACAAATTCAACGGTGGCCTGATCACCTTCGGAAAGGCTTTCAGGATCGGGATGTTCATTTCGTTGATCGCCTCCAGCATGTATGTGCTGGTATGGCTGGTGGAGTACTATGTGTTCATCCCGGATTTTATGGACAAGTACATACCGCATGTGATGAATGCGGCCCGGGAGGATGGAGCCACCGCGGCAGAGCTGGAAAAGAAAGCGGTACAGATGGCCGATTTCAAGGAGATGTACCGGAATCCGCTTTTCGTGGTGCTGATCAGCTATTTCGAGGTCCTCCCGATTGGATTGGCCGTTTCCCTGATCTGTGCCTGGATATTGAGGCGCAACCGGAAGGATGGGGAAGTCCTCGCCACAGCCCATTGAGCAAGGGCGCCCCGCAATTATTGACAGGGCTGGCCGGGAGGCTGGCCCTGCTTTTTTATGGTCTGCCGGCCGGTTTTGCCGGGCTCCGGCACCTGTTCCCTGTATTTTCTCTAATTTAAGGGCCGTAAATGAACTATTCCGGATGTATGATGGCCAATAACTTCCTGTCGAAATACAAACTTGTTTTCCTGTATGGTGTGGCGCTGGCGCTGCTGCTGTTCCTGCTGCGCCTGCTGGAGCTGCATTTTGTGATCATGGGCAACGCCATGGAGCTGTATATTGGCGCCATCGCGGTCATTTTTACGGCGCTGGGCATCTGGCTGGCGCTGAAGCTGGCCCGGCCGAAAGTGGAGACCGTGGTGGTGGAAAAGGAAGTATTTGTCCATCAGAACGGTGCGCCGTTTATATTGAATGAAACAGCCCTGCAGGCGCTCCAGCTGACCAAAAGGGAATTTGAAGTGCTGCAGCTGATGGCCGAAGGGCTTAGCAACCAGGAGATCGCCGCCCGGCTGTTCCTTTCCCTTCACACGATCAAAACCCATTCTTCCAGGCTGTTTGAAAAAATGGAGGTGAAACGGCGGACACAGGCCATAGAAAAAGGGAAGCGGCTGCAGATCATCCCCTGAAGGACCATGCCCTGTAAATTGCCGGATGGCTTGTTGTTCCATTTCGGGCATATATATGGATAGTCATTGAAAATTAAAACCCGGAATTAACGAAGAATATTATTTTTGCCCGTTACCACTAATGTCCAAACCACTCCGCAGACAATGTACGACAAGCAGATCAGCGATGGAGAATTACTACGATCTTTAAGAGGGGATGATACCGCTGCCTTTGAGGTGCTGTATGATCGCTACTGGAAGGCTTTGTACCTCAAGGCTTGCCAGCGGGTGGACAAGGATGAGGCAAAAGACCTGGTACAGGAAGTGATGATCAGCCTGTGGCGCCGCCGGAAGGAGATAGCGCCGGACCAGGAAGGGGACCTCGGCCGTTACCTCTTCACGGCCATCAAGTACCGCGTCATCAGCCATTATGCATTCACCGCCACCGAGATCAAAAAGCTGGATATCTTCGATATCCTTGAGGGGCAGCTGAACAATGACGCGCTGGAAACCAAAGAACTGAAAGCCTCCATCGAATCGGCCGTCAGCCGTCTGCCGGCCAGGATGCAGCAGATCTTCCGGATGAGCCGGGAAGACGACTGCTCCATCCCCGATATTGCCAGAAAACTCAACCTGTCCGAGCAAACGGTCAAGAACCAGCTCACGGAAGCCCTCAAAAGATTACGTAACTCCCTGCAAGCCAGTTCTTCAGGGGAATGGGCATTAATGCTTGCCTATATGTTCCTGCACGTCCACAAAAACCTTTGAAATTTTTTTTCCTGTTGACTAGTACCAAACCCTGTTTTTCAGGATAAGGTATTAAAACGCGCATATTGGAAGCAAAGAAAATTAAGCAGCTGTTCCGGCAGTATTTGCTTGGAAAGGCTCCGGAGAAGGAGAGCGAAGTAGTGGAAAACTGGTACGATTCCTTCGACGAGGTTCCTGTCATGTTGATGGGAGCGGAGGAGGAGCGCCTTGTCCGCCAGGAAATATGGCAAAATATCCAACCCCAAATTTCAGTTGCTAAATCCTTTTACCTGCGCACGGCAAGCCGTTGGGCCGCCGCGGCGGTGATCCTGCTGGGGATCGGCGGTCTCGCCTATTTCCTCCTGAACCCGTCCCCATCCTATACCCAAATCAGCACCGCTGACGGAGAGCAAAGGACCATACAAATGGAAGACGGTTCCCGCCTTGTGCTCAATGCCGGTTCTACCGTCCGTATCTCCGCTGATTTCTCCCGCGAAAGGAAACTCCATATCCTTGACGGGGAAGTATTCGTGGATGTGAAAGGCGATATCCAAAAGCCCTTTATCGTGGAAAGCGGCCCGCTGACCACTACGGTACTGGGCACATCCTTTAATATTTCCGCCTATGAGGGCCTGCAGAGACTGAGCGTGGGCGTAGTGTCCGGCAAAGTGAGCGTGAAGGCGGCCGGAAAGGTGAACATCCTCGAAAAAGGCCGGGAACTGGTGTATGACAGGCAGCTGGGCACCAGCAGCGTAGCAGTGCTGGCCCCTGGTACGATCGAATGGCAGCAGGGCAAACTGATACTCAATGATGTTTCTTTTGATGATATGGTGGTGCTGATGAAAAAGAATTTCGGCATTCAGATCACTTCCACGGAAGACCACGTTAAAGCAACCCGGTACACCACGGAACTACCCACTACCATGGAACCTGTTAAAGCAGCGGAAGTACTGGCCGCTATTCACCGCCTGAAAATAAAAGTCAACAATAACCATCAAATACTGATCTACTAAAAGCAGTGCAAACAGCTGCGATACTTACGCTATAACATTTAAGCCTGAACTACGTATGAAAAAAATGATCAAAACACTCAGGAAAAGGGTGCTGGTTATCATCGTCATGCTGACGAGTGCCTCCATCATACTGCCCGTATATGCCGGGCAGGGGCAGATCCTGAAAAAAACCAACGTCACCATCAACCTCAAAGGGGGATCCCTGGAATCTGCCATCCAGGCATTGCATCAGACCACAAAAGTCACATTCGCTTATGACAAACAGCTGTTACGCTCCTATCCCGCAGGGTCACATTCCTTTTCGAACGAGCGGCTGGACAGGGTGTTGGAAGCCCTGTTGCAAAACAAGCAGCTTGCTTTCGATGAAGTGAACGACATTGTGGTGATCAGCCGGAAAGCTGCCGCCGCAGGGCAGCCACCCGCACCCGCGGCAGGCCGTGCGGATATTGTAGTGTCCGGCACCGTGGTGGACGAGAATGGCAGCCCCCTGCCGGGTGTAAGCGTAGCCGTGCAAGGCGTCAGCACCATGACCTCTACCGATGTGGCGGGCAAATTCAAGATACTGGTGCAATCACCAGAAGCCAAACTGGCATTCAGCTTCATCGGCTACGAAACCGCGATAGTGACCGTAGGTACGCAGACCACGCTGAACATCCAGATGAAAGTGGCCAGCCAGTCGCTGGACGAGGTCGCAGTGATCGGCTTCGGTACCCAGCGCAAGGTAAGCCTGGTGGGTGCGCAATCCACCGTGAAACCTGCGGAGTTCAAACAGCCTTCACAGGATATCACCTCCATGCTTGCGGGCAGGATCGCGGGTGTAGTGGGCGTGCAGCGTACCGGTGAACCGGGAAAAGGCAGCGCAGACATCTGGATCCGCGGCATCTCCACCTTCGGCGGCGGCAATGCTTCCGGCCCCCTGATCCTCGTGGATGGGGTGGAACGTTCTATCAACAATATCTCCCCCGAAGACATCGAATCCTTTACCGTACTGAAAGATGCGGCCGGCACGGCAGTGTACGGCGTTCGCGGCGCCAATGGCGTGATCCTGCTGAAAACCAAGACCGGCAAAGTGGGCAAACCCCAGATCTATTTCGATTATAATGAAGGGGTGAACACCTTTACCAAAAGACCCGAGATGCTGGACGGTATCACCTATATGAATCTCGCCAACGAAGCATTGACCACCCGTAACCAGAACCCCAAATACTCCCAGGAGCACATCGACAATACAAAGAACGGGACCGACCCGCTGCTGTATCCGAATGTGGACTGGATGGATGCGGTGTTCAACAAATACGGCCATACCCGCAGCGCCAACCTCAACGCCAGCGGCGGTGTGGAGAACGCGCAATATTATGTGTCCCTCGGCTACTTTAACGAAACCGGTTTCCTCAAAACGGATGACCTGGCACAATACAATTCTTCCCTGAAGTACAACCGCTATAATTTTACGACCAACGTGAACCTGCGGGTAACCAAAACAACGAAGCTGGATGTGGGCCTGCAGGGATATTTCTCCAACGGCAACTATCCGGGCATCAACACGCATGATATCTTCCAGAGCGCGATGGACGCGGCGCCGATAGCATACCCCGTGATGTATCCCGGCGGCTTTGTGCCCGGCCAGTCATCCAATGGCGGTTTCCGTAACCCTTATGCGGACCTTACCCGCCGCGGATACCGCAACGAATTCAGGAACCAGCTGTTTTCCAATATCAGGGCTACGCAGGAGCTGGATATGCTTACCAAAGGCCTGTCCGCCACCGCCATGTTCGCCTTTGATACTTACAACCAGAACTACATCACCCGTTCAAAAAGGGAAGACACTTATTTCCCCGATCAGAACGACCCATATAAGCCTGATGGCAGCCTGAACCTGATCAAGACGTTCACAGGAAACGACTACCTGAACTTTGACAACAACGGCGGCGACCGCCGGACCAGCCGGAAGTTCTATACTGAAACGGCCATCAACTACGACAGGGCGTTTGACAAACACCGGGTAGGCGGTCTTGCGCTATTCTATACCAGCGATTATTCCAATGCCCTTGCCGGTGATTTCATCAGCTCTATCCCGGAGCGTTCACTCGGCCTGGCCGGCAGGGCTACTTATTCGTATGACGACCGTTACTTTGCCGAGTTCAATTTCGGCTACAATGGTTCCGAGTTGTTTGAGCCGCAGGACCGGTTCGGGTTTTTCCCGGCCATGGGCGTAGCCTGGGTGGTATCCAATGAAAAGTTCTTCGCTCCGCTGAAGAATGCCGTATCCTTCCTGAAGTTCCGCTACTCCAACGGTAACACCGGGCTTGGTACGGCGGAAGAAAGGTTCCTGTACATCACCAGGCTGGATACATACGGTGGTGCTTACCGCTTCGGCAAGTCGTTCGAGAATGTGGACGGCATCAACATCAACCGTTATGCCACCAATGTGAGATGGTCCGTTTCCAACAAGCAGGACCTCGGTATGGAAGTCCGTTTGCTGAATGACCGGCTGTCCCTGATCGTGGACCTCTTCAAAGAGCATCGTACCGGCATCTTCCTGAGACGTGCTTCCAATGTGGATTTTATGGGATTGCAGAACCAGCAGTACGGCAACCTCGGCATTGTGGATAATAAAGGCATAGACGCTACGCTGGAATACAATACCCGCATCGGGGAAGTGGACCTGAGCCTGAGGGGCAACATCACGTACAACAAGGATATTCTGGTAGAGGACGATTCTCCCCCGCAGTTGTATCCCTGGATGGAGCGCCGCGGCAACAATGTGCTGGCGCGTTACGGGTACATTGCGGAAGGATTGTTCGAGACCGAGGAAGAGATCAACCGCAGCGCGGTGCCTGGCGATAAAGAGCTCATCAAACCAGGTGATATCAAATACAAGGATTTGAACGGCGATGGGCTGATCAATTCAAATGATATGACCAGGATCGGCCGGGGAGATGTGCCTTCCCTGGTGTATGGCTTCGGTTTCAATGTTGGCTATAAAGGTTTCCAGATCGGGCTGCTGTTCCAGGGGATTTCCGATGCGGACCGCATGCTGCGGGGATCTGCCATCATTCCCTTCAACGGCGGTGGCGGTCTCACCAATGCCTACAGTATTGCAACCGACAGGTGGACGCCGGAGAACCCGGACCCCAATGCTTTTTATCCCCGCCTCGCTTACGGCGAAGCCGAGAACAAGAACAATACACAACCCAGTTCCTGGTGGGTGAAGGACGTGAGCTTCATGCGCCTCAAATCCGCGCAGCTGGCCTACAACCTGCCATCCAGTTTCCTGAAGCGGTACGGCATACGCAACTCTTCCGTGTACCTGCAAGGCATCAACCTGCTTACATTCAGCAAGTTCAAGTTATGGGACCCGGAGCTGAACACGGATAATGGTACTTCCTATCCAAATATCAGAACGATTTCCATGGGTGTGAACCTCAGGTTCTGATCCCGCGGATCCATTGGAAAAGGGGAGCGAACCCCCGAAAAATAAACATACACGGATGAAACCAGCAAGGTTCCATCCGGCCCGTAAAAAATAAATATTCACGGATGAAAAAGCTACTATATACTTTCCTGGCACTGGCCGTATTTTCCTCCTGCTCCAAGTTCCTGGACCAGGTGCCGGATGACCGGCTGACCATAGAAGAGACTTTCAGGACCTGGGAAACCGCCCGTAAATTCCTGGCGGATGTGTACAGAAGAGTGCCGGACGAGTTCGGCCAGCGTAACCCCGGCGGGGACAATAACCGCGGCCTGTGGACCGGCGGCAGCGATGAAGCGGATTACGTATGGTCTTTTGTACAGTCCAACGAAGTGAATATCGGCAACTGGGATGCCAGCTCCGGTTTCGTGGGCGATTACTGGCGGAACTTCTATCGCGGTATCCGCGCGGCCAGCGTATTCATGGAAAACGCGGATCGCATCACAGATCTTTCTCCCGCGCTGATCACTCAATACAAGGCGGAAGCCAGGGCGCTCCGGGCGATGTATTATTTTTACCTGATGCGCATCTACGGCCCCATCATTCTTCTGCCGGAAGAAGCGCCCCCGGTGGAGGCAGACCTGCAGCTGCCCCGCAATTCCTTTGAGGAATGTGTGGCGTATGTGGCTGCCGAACTGGAGAAAGCTGCGGCAGACCTGCCGGTGAATCCCAGGAATGATCAGGACTTCGGCCGTATCACCAAAGGTGCGGCCCTCGCTTTCCGCGCCAATGCGCTCATGTATGGCGCCAGTCCCCTGTACAACGGGAATACGGATTTTGCGGATATGAAGAACAAGGACGGCAAGCAGCTGATCAGCCAGACCTATGACGTGCAGAAATGGAAGGACGCTGCAGATGCCTATAAAGCTTTCCTTAATGAGTTTGTGCCGGGAACATATGACCTGTTCAAAAAGAACAATGCCCAGGGTGTTTTTGATCCCTATCTTTCCTGCCGCGATGTGATCCTCACGGACTGGAATTCCGAAGTGATCTTCGCGAGGGTAGGCAACTCCCTCGGTCCCCGTCAATATGAACTGACCCCTTATCATAACGGCGCCAGCTCCCGCGATGTAAAAGGCAGCGGCGGCCTGGGCGCTACCCAGAATATGGTGGACGCATTTTTCATGAACAATGGCCGGAGCATTACCGATCCGCAGTCGGGCTACGTGGCCACAGGTTTTTCCGATTTTCAGACACCATACGACACGGAGGCGCGTAACATCTATAATCAGTGGGTGAACCGTGAGCCGCGCTTTTATGTGAATATCACTTTTGATGGCAGCCTCTGGCTGAATAAAGATTATGGCGAGATCATCTCCCGTTTCAACAATACCGGCAACTCCGGCAAACAGACCGGCGGCGGTGATTATACTACTACCGGTTACGTTGTGCGCAAGGCCATGGGTCTGGGCAAGTGGGATACGGACGGGCGTACGCTCATCCTCATCCGCCTTGCTGAAATATACCTGAGCTATGCCGAATGTATCAATGAAGCAGAACCCGGCAATGCGGATGCCCTGAAATACCTGAACCTGATCCGGGAGCGGGCAGGCATCCCGCAGTATGGTTCCGCCGGATTGCCCGCACCGGTGGGGCAGGCGGAGATGCGCGAAGCGATCCGCAAGGAACGCCGTGTGGAACTGGCTTTCGAGAATAACCGCTTTTTTGATGTGCGCAGATGGAAGATTGCCGAGCAAACGGAGAACGGGCCGATATACGGATTGAACATCACATCGGACATGCCGGAATTTCTGGATGTTGTACCGTTTGAAACCCGCGTATTCAACAGAAGGCATTATTTCTTTCCCATACCATCAAATGATGTGAATAACGACCGGGAGCTTGTACAGAACCCGGGTTGGTAAACCCGATTTGCAGAGATGTAAATTCAAACAATAGACGGATGAAAAAGATGTTTCTTTTATTGGTTGCCTTCGCTTCCCTGTCGTGCAGCAAAAGCGATACGGGCGGAGGCCCTTCACCGGAGCCGCCGCCGCTGCCCGTAGTATCCTATACAGCGAAGGATGCCAATGCGGCGTTCAATACTTTCAACGCCGTATTTTACAGTACGAAAGACAAGCTCTATTATTCCACAACAGAGAGGAAGGATATCGGTTCCATATGGACGCAGGCCGTGTATTGGGACCTGGTGATGAATACCTGGAAACGCACGAAAGACCCTGCCCACCTGGCGATGATCACAGATGTTTACCAGGGCGGTTATAACCGGTACGACAAGTTCAACTGGAATAACAGGACCGTCTGGTTCATCCATGACGACATGATGTGGTGGATCATTTCCCTGGCCCGTGCGCACCGGATCACCGGCAATGAAGACTACCTGGCCTCATCCATTGCAGGTTTTCAGCGGGTATGGGACGAATCTTATGATGCTGAAGGCGGGGGCATGTGGTGGGATTTTAACAAGACAGGGAAAAATTCCTGCATCAACTACCCCACGGTGATCGCTGCCATGACCTTATATGACATCACTGGCGAAACCGCTTACCTGGACAAAGCCAAAAGCATTTACAGCTGGGGCCTCGCCAACCTGTACGACCCCGCAAAGGGAAGGGTAGCGGACAACAATGTCAACGGCAACAAAGGCTGGTCTGATTACACCTACAACCAGGGCACATTCATCGGCGCAGCCGTAATGCTCTACAAAGCTACGGGAGAGCAGTCCTACCTGGATAACGCGAAGCAGGCAGCCGATTATACAAAGAACGTGATGTGTGATGCCGATGGCATTCTTCCGGCGGAAGGGGACTGGAACGAACAGGGTGTGCTGAAGGCGATCTTCGGCCATTACCTGATGACGCTGGTGAACGAAGGCGGGCAGGCGCAATATCTGCCCTGGGTCCGGCACAATATCAACACCGCCTGGGGAAACCGCGATGCCACGCGCGGGATCACTTACAGGAATTACAAAGTGCCTTGCCCGGGCGGCGTGGTACAATCATACGAGGCCAGCAGCGCTGTGATGCTGATGCAGGTTTGCCCCCCTGCAGAGTAGTGCGGGTGCAGGCAGCATGAAGGAGCTGTATTTAAAGTAATGCTACCGGTTTTATCCGGATAGCTGATGGAGCGCATTTTCGCTGACGCGATTCTCCGTGGCATTACTTTGGGTACAGCTCCTTTTTTGTTTCAGGCAACGATCTTCAGGCTCCTCAGCAACCGTATGACCACCAGCGATCCGGCGCTGCAGAGGGCAATAATGCCCCAGTTGCGCCATGCCATCTGTTCCAGTTGCAGGGCTTCTGCTACGGCAGGAATGGTCAGCGCCAGCAGCGTCAGGCCGATGCTCAGCAAATTGGCGAACCAGAGATATGTATTGCGGACCACCGGGCCGGAAAGGAATTTCTCTCTGCCGGTGGTCATATTGAAGGAATGCAGCAGTTGGGAAAAGATCAGTGTGAAGAACAGTGCATTGTTCGTTGCACCATCTGTTGCGAATGCGGCGGTCACTGCGCTGCCGCCGATCACGGCAGCATATACCCAGATGGAGATCCACCGCTTTTTATCAACGATCGGCTGGCGCGGGTCTTTCGGCTTCTTCAGCATCACCGTATTGTCGCCTTTCGTGAAGCCCAGTGCCATTGCAGGCAGCACATCGGTGACCAGGTTGATGAACAGTATCTGCAATGCAGCCAGCTGGAACGGCAGGTTCAGCAGCGCGATCACCCCGATCACCAGCAGCTCGCTCACATTGCAGGACAGCAGGAAGATGATGAACCGCCGGATGTTCTCGAAAATGATCCGGCCCTGTTTGATCGCCTTTACGATGGAAGAAAAGGCATCATCTTTCAGGATCATATCCGCCACCTCCTGGGAAACCTGCGTGCCGCGTATGCCCATGGCAATGCCGATGTCCGCTTTCTTCAGCGCGGGCGCATCATTCACACCATCACCGGTCATGGCTACGATATGATGTTGCTGTTGCAGCGCTTCCACAAGGTCCAGTTTCTGTTTGGGGCTGACGCGCGCAAATACGGAAGATTGCAGCCATTTGTCCCGCTGGCCGTCCATATCCTTACCGTTGATAGCGCCGTTATTTTCATGGCTGCTGATACCCAGCTGGCTGGCGATTTTGGCGGCGGTGGCGGGATGGTCTCCCGTGAGCATGATAATGCCGATACCCGCGGTATGACATTCCCTGATTACCTGTTGCACACCTTCACGCGGAGGATCAAGGAATCCCGCGATCCCCAGGAACACCAGGTTTTGCATAAAATCATCTTCCTGCCGGTCGGTTTCCTTCATGGCAAAGGCCAGGGGCTTCAGGCCGGAGGCTGCGAGCTTGTCGGTCAAATCCAGCCACCGCTGTTTATCCGCATCAGGGAAAGGCGCTGTTTCGCCACGGCGGAAGATATGGGAACAATAATCCACCAGGTTTTCCGTGGCGCCTTTTGCGGAGATGAAATATCCTTTTTCTCCCTGATGGATGGTGCCCATCACCCGGGTATCCGAATTAAAGGGCGCTTCTGCTTTTTTATGAAATGCGGCATGCATTTTCCTGATATCGGCGCCGGTCCTCCCTGCGAATTGCAGGAGGCTCAGCTCCAGCGGGTCGCCGGTTTCCCCTTCCAGTGAGGCATTGTTGCAAAGCACGGCCACCCGTTGCAGCAGATCAAGCCCGGGCGCATCATCTGTTCCGTTCTCCGGGTCTATTTCTTTTTCATCCAGCACCACGGCGGTAACTTCCATTTTGTTTTCCGTCAGCGTGCCGGTTTTGTCCGTGCAGATCATGGTGGCGGCGCCCAGTGTTTCCACGGCGGAGAGTTTTTTGACGATCACCTGGTGCCGGGCCATCCGCATCATGCCCCGCGCGAGGGCCAGCGTGGCCACAATGGGCAATCCTTCCGGTATGGCCGCTACCGCCAGTGCGATGCAGGTTTGCAGCATATCCATGAATGGTACCTTATTGAGCAGCCCGGCTACGAAAATGAGCAGCACGATCACAATGGTGATGCCGATCAGGCGTTTGCTGAAGCCTTCCAGTTTCTTCTCCAGCGGTGTTGCCGTTTTTTTCGCACCGGCCACCATGGTGGCAATATGGCCCAATTCCGTTTGCATACCGGTAGTGGTAATGACCACATGTGCGTTGCCTTTTCTGATGAAAGTGCCTTTGTACACCATATTGGTGCGCTCGGCGAGCGGGGTTTCCGCTTCCACGGGCTCAGGGGATTTTTCCGCTGGTACGGACTCCCCGGTGAGTGCGGATTCGTCCGCCTGAAGGTCTGTGGCATCGGCGATCCTTCCGTCCGCCGCCACCATGTCCCCGGCCTCCAGGAACGCGATGTCCCCCGGTACGATCTCTTCCACCGGCACTTCTTTCAGTTTCCCGTTCCGCAATACCCTGGCGGCCTGGCGTGTCAGCTTTTCGAGCGCTTTCATAGACCGCTCTGCCTGTAACTCCATAATGAACCCGATGGCCGTATTCAGCAGGATCACCACGCCGATAGCGATGGCATCCGGCCATTCCCGGAAGAAGAGGGACATGGCTGCCGCTACGAGCAACAGGTACACTACCGGGCTTTTAAGCTGATGCAGCAATATCATCCAGGGGGAGATCCTTTCACGGCTTTCAATGGCGTTAGGGCCATATTCTTCCAGGCGCGCTGCGGCAGCGTCATCCGTGAGGCCATGACGTATATCAGTCTTTAACCGGCTGCCCAGTTCATCCGGTCGCAGCTGATGAGGGGAAAATTCAAGGGTATCCATGCGGCTGTTCATTGATCGCAAATTAACTGCAATATTCCTGCCTGATGATGACAGCGATCATCAACGCTGCCGGAAGGTAATGACAGGCGTCAGCGTCCGGTAAGCCAGTTTTTGGGTAATGCTGCTGTGGAACAACCCCTGGTCTTTATGCACCATTACGATCAGGGAAGTATCTTTCTGTTGCGCAAATCCCATGATACCCCGCACAACATCATGTTCATCTATAAATTCATAAGCAGGCGCAAAACGGTCAAGCAAGGCATGAAGCGTTGCCAGTTGATTTTTCGTTTCCGGATCATATCCCTTATCCGGCGGTGTTACATTCAATACCCACAGCTGCGCCTGCAGGGACCCGAACAATTGTTCAAGCAGCGGGAGAGGGGTGTCTTCCGCCGTATCATCGAGATCAGTGGTAAAAATGATATGCTTTACCGCCGCTATGGAAGCCGCGGGAGGAACCAGGAGCACCGGGTAATCGCTGCTTTTCAGCACATCGATCGCCGTGCTGCCGATCAGCATCTTTTCCAGGCGGGATTTTCCCGTAATACCCATCGCCACGAGTTCCGTTCCTTCCCGCCGGCATATCTCGTTCAGCGATTCGGGCAATACCACATCGTCCGTCCGCAGGATGATCTCCGTGTCCCCAGGTAGCTTGCCCTGCAACCGTTCCGCCAGCTTTTCCAGCAGCAGCAGGCTCTCACGGCCGAGCTGCCCGCTGTCTTTCACCGGGGATACCGGGAGGTCCGTTGTGGGAACAAAACTCCGGTAAGCATGGTACAGCACTACCTTTTCACATTGCATCTGTGTTGCCAGCGCACAGGCATATTCCGCCGCGTGAAATGCGGCATCTGAAAAATCGGTAAGGATCAGGATAGATTTCATCAGTTCATATTTACTTTTTACGGGTCAGATGGATTGCTACAAAGGTAGACCTTATCACCATTGCGCCCCGGTGTTTATTTTTATTCCTGCAGTATAAAAAAAGAGGCCGCCTCTGTTGAGACAACCTCTTCAGATGTTTCTTTTTTTCCTACGCTGGAATTATCCAGATCAGGTAATGTGGGTTTGTTCTCAGATCCTTCTTCAGGACCACCCCTTTCAAGAAACTTCTGTCTGAATATATCGAAGAATAATGCCGGAAATATGGTTGTTAGACAGAAGGCAGATTTACCGCCCGGTAAATATTCCGGGAAAATGCAATGAGTGACGCAGCCATGCAATATTTTCCACATCCGGCGATAAAAATACCCATTATGCCGCCTCGGAAGACAGCGGAGTTAGTTGCTTTTGGCCAGATAGGTTTCTATCGCCTGCCCGATACCCCGGGTTTCTGCCGTTTCATTGTCACGGTTCTCTTCAAACCAGTGATTCGCCCCTTCATTATCCTGCCGGAGTTGCAAGCGCATGGTAAAATCGGGTAAATGCACCGTGAAAAGCGCTTCCTCCTGTTGCTCTACTTTTACGTCGTGCTGATGATAACTGATATGGAATGTACGCATCTGACAAGGTTTTGCTGACAATGTCGCAATCATTGTGCCTGTATCCCAATAATTTAGCCGCCGGTTTAAGTTCTGTTAACAATCTGTTTGCTTTCTGTTGACAACGCTGACCCGGAAATTTCAGGAAATTATAGCAGCATGAGATTGTTGAACCCGTGTTGCCCTATTCCATCATCACTTCATTAAAACCCGTTTTTATGAACCTGAAAATTTTACAGAGCACTGCCTGCTGCGCTATGCTGCTATGCGGCGTTATGCAGGCTTCCGCGCAGGCGGACATTACGGACAACGGCGGTATCCTTACCGCGCAGTACAATAACACCAATGCGAACGAGAACTATCCCAGGGTGATAGACAACAGCGTGAGCACCAAGTATTTCACCGGCGGCCAAACCGCTTTATGGATCCGCTACCAGTCCGCTTACCCCGCCATCGTTAACCAGTACACGCTTACCTCCGGGAATGATCATGCGGACCGTGACCCGAAGAACTGGACGCTGGAAGGCTCCAATGACGGCAGCAGCTGGACGGTGCTTAACACCCAGACGAACCAGTTGTTCACCGCACGTTTGCAGACGCGCACCTTTCCCTTTTCCAATTCCGTGAGTTACCTGCACTACCGGCTGAATATCACCGGCAACAACGGCAGCGTGGATACCCAGCTGGCGGAATGGGAGCTTTGGGCCACGGGAGTGGCCACAGCACCGGATGATCTGTCCGCCACCGCTTTATCCGGCCAGCGGGTCAGCCTCAGCTGGACGGACAATTCTACCAATGAAACCGGTTTTGTGATCGAGCGCAGTATGGATGGTGTTGCGTTTCAGACTGCCGTGGTCACCGCAGCGAATGTGCAGCAGTACACGGACAGCAACCTCAGTGCGTCCGCGCCCTATATCTACCGTGTGAGGGCCCAGAATGCCGCAGGCACTTCCGCAGCCACCGCTTCCGCGAGCGTGATCACTACCGGCGCACCGGTGTTGGCAGATATCACCGATTTTACGGAAGGTGTGATCAGCGATCAACACAATACAACCGGCGGGGAGGGCATCGCAAAGCTTATCGACAACGATCTTTACAGCAAATACCTGGCGTGGGCCAGCACTACCTGGATGCGGTTTTACCTGCCCGCCGGTGCGGTGGTGAGCCAGTATGCCATCGTTTCGGGAAATGATGCGCCGGACCGCGACCCGAGGAACTGGACGTTCGAAGGTTCAACGGACGGCACGAGCTGGACAATGCTCAATACCCAGACCGGGCATAAATTCACCGGCAGGCGGCAACGGCGGCTGTTCAGTTTCCCGAATACAAATTCGTACACCTATTACCGTTTGCGCGTGACCGCCAACAGCGGCAGTTCCATCACACAACTGACAGAACTGGAATTGTTCGGTACAGGCAGCGGCACGCTCAATACCTCGGCTCCCGCAGCACCGTCCGGGTTCACGGCGCAGGCTGTATCCGGCAACCAGATCGTGCTGAACTGGACGGATAATGCTGTTAATGAAACGATTTACAAACTCGAAAGGTCAACAGACAGCCTGAACTGGAACTATTCCCGGGAGATCAAACCGCAGAATACCCGTTTCCATTCCCTGGAGCTTTCCCCCTTCACAACATATTACTATCGGCTGCGCGCGGAGAACGCCTACGGAAATTCAGCATATGCCCATGTAAAGGCCACCACGCCAACGAACGCTTCGCCCGCAACCTGGCAGGAACACTGGTTCCAGCATAACAAATTGCTGGATCGTGTGTATCAGGATGGCGAGATCAGTGTGTATTATGATGAAGCCGTCAGCCCCTCCATTACCTGGATGCAGGAGGATTTCTCCGGTGTATGGAGCTATGTGAAGGAGAACTACGGCACCTTCAGCGATCCGACGCTTTACCTGATATTCCATGGCGCCACATACTCCGGTGGGCACCCGGCTACCGTATTCGGCGCAGACCATGATTACCGGAACGTTTCCGATGTAGGAGGGGTGTGGACGGACAGGAGCGGCTGGAACCTGGGCGCTACTACGCACGAGATCGGGCATGTGGTGGAATTTGCCGCGCATGGGGTGGATGGCTCTCCGGCCTTCGGTATATGGGGAGACAGCAAATGGGCCGAGATATTTGTGTATGATGTGTACAAACGCATGGGCTGGACGGCTGATGAACAATCCGCTTACACCGATTTTATGAATAATGTGGACGATTTTCCGAGAGCCGGCACCCAATGGTTCAAAAACTGGTTCTATCCCATCTACAGCCAGTCGGACAGCAGCGCCTGCCTCAACCGGTATTTTGTGTTGCTGGCGGAATATTTCCCCCAGCGTAACGGCAAGTATGAAAGAGCGCTGAACATGGGAGAGTTTGTACATTTTTGGAGCGGTGCGGCCAATTTCAATGTACAGCGGCATGCCGATACGGCCTTTGGCTGGACGGACCAGTTGGAAATGCAGTTCCGTCAGGCCCAGATCGATTTCCCCTTCACCTATCCCGAGCCGTCTTTTTTCAGCCCGATGCTGATGAAAGCGCCGGTACTGACCACGCCGGCGGAGCCTTCGATACGGCCCAATCCGGCTTCAGGCACAGTGTACTTCACCAGTCCAGATCCGGCACAGACGTATAACGTGGATATCTACTCCATGTCCGGTGCAAAAGTGGCGGCATCGCGGGTTTCCGGTACCAATGTGCCGGTGAGCGTAGCCGGTCTTCCGGATGGGGTGTATGTAGTAGCGGTGAGCGATGTGAAAGGAAAGATCGTGCGGAGGGAGAAGATCGTTGTGAGCAATTCCAGGAGATAGCGGGATGCAGGGTTTGGCACTGCCTGCTGAACTTTGGCCCCGCCTGCCAGACAATGGTATGATACGCTGCAGATAAGAGGTTGCCGCAAAGCGGTCCGAAGGGCCTGAATGGCTATTTAGCCGGTCAGGTTGCAGGACATACGCTGGCGGCAGCCTTTTTTTGGCACATATACATCAGCGTATAAGCGTTACCGTGCCCTGGCGGCTGAATCTCTTTCCGAGGTAATCCACACCCTGCACCATCCATACATAGGTGCCGGAACTGGCGGGCTGGCCGTTTACAGTGCCGTTCCAGGGAGTGGAGAGATCGGCCGTCTGGAAGACCTGCCGGCCCCAGCGGTCCCACACCCGGAGGAAGTCCAGTACCGGTACCCCGGCAGCGATGACCCTGAACAGATCGTTACGCCCGTCGTTATTGGGCGTGAAGGCATTGGGAACATAAAATTCAGGGCCAACATAGGCTTTGACAGCTATCATATCATCATCCCGGCATCCTTCGGGAGATGTCACCGTTACCTGGTACACCTGGTCTTTCTGCAATACAGCAACCGGGTCGGGGCTGTAAGGATCATTCAGGCCGATGGCCGGGAGCCAGGTATATTGGAGGTTTTCACCGGTTGCCTGCGCATGCAGCTGCAATGGCTGGCCTTTAGCTACTATGGTATCCCTGCCGGCATTCACCTCCAGGTCCACTACATCCACATCTACCGCTACAGGCGCTGCGGGGCAGCCGTCCGTGCTGATGGCATGCAGCCTGGCCGTATAGGTCCCGCCTGCGGCATAGGGATAACTGACCAGCCTGCTGCGGCTCGTGTCCCCGTTGCCGAGGGCCCAGTACCACTGTGAAATGGCGATGCCCGGCGTAAGATTGTTCCCTTCCAGTTCCGTTGGATCGCCGATGCAGACGTTGATACCGGTTCCGCTGATCAGGGGTGTGGGAAAGAGGTCTATAGTACCCGTGCTGCCGGCGCTGCAACCTTCCTGCGTGGTCACCTGGAGAGAAACATCGTACCGGCCCGGTGCGGTATAGGGAATGAACGCATTTTGCGCGAGGGACACAGATCCATTGCCGAAATCCCATTCCCATCGGGCTTTGGTGCCCACATCTACCTGCGAAGCATCCCGTATCGTTAAAGGGTTGCCGGTGAGGCAGAATTCAGTTGGCCCGAAATCCACCACAGGGTAGGAGCCGATCGTCACCGGGGAGCGCATGGTATCGGAAATACAGCCGCTGTTGTCCTCGATCACCATTTTCACTTCATACACACCCGGAGCGGGATAAGTATGCGGAGGCGGCTGCACTGCCGTTGAGATGGTGCCATCCCCGAGGTCCCACCAGCGGCGGGTGATCACGCCAAAAGAACTGGAATTGTCAGCAAAGCTTACCGGGGTGCCGTCACAGAGTATCTGTCCAGCGTTAAAGGCGAACTCCGGCCGCAGCGCTGCACAGAACTGCTGCACATTGGTGGCCCCGCCGGTGGAACCGGCAAAACCCCAGTACACCATCGGATCGCCGCCAAAGATATCGTTGACCAGGTCTTTTGTAATGGAAAGCCTTGGCCGGTTATCCACGCTTACTTCCAGCAGATGGGTCACAGCGTTCCAGTTGATGCGGAAAAGATGCCACTGGCAATCCTCAATATTGCTTTGTCCCTCCGCAACCGTAACGGGACCGGCCAGGTTACCCGGACCAAGGTGGTCGGACAGGCCGTTCATTTGAATCGCCAGGTGGTCATATCCGGGATCGTTTTCGTCCCCGTTCATCCAGGTGTCTATCAGCACGCCGAGGGAAGGGGAGATGCCCTTGAAGCCCAGTCCCTGCCCGGATCCGCCGAGATTCGTTCCCTGGGTCTGGAGGATAAAGCCGATGCCATCCGCCCCGGTTTCGTCCTTGCAGCCCAGGTTTACTTCAAAAACGTAATTGAAAGACCGGGTGAGGTCGATCCTGTTCTTGTTCCAGACGGTGCCGCTGGCGTTGGTCACATCCTGCGTCAGCACATAACAGTTACAGGTACGCTGGGTAGCTGAGCCGTTCAGGATGTACGGCTGCTGTATCTGTGCATGCGTGCGGGTATTAAGCAGAAATATGCCGATCAGGCATAGCAAATGTCTCATGTGGGCAGGCTGAAGGAACAATATAGAAAATCTGCGGCTATCGTTTGAATGTTTTTTTGTATCATATCTTTGCTGAACAGCAATTGACAATTATGAAAATACCGGTTATTGAAGGAGTGATCGACCGCAGGATACTGATCAATTTTACAGTCGACCCATCCGCAGTACAAAAAATACTTCCCGCGCCCTTCCGGCCGAAGTTATATAAAGGACGGGCGATTGCCGGTATCTGTCTCATTCGTCTGAAGAACATACGCCCTAAAGGGTTGCCACAGTTTACCGGGATATCCTCTGAGAATGGCGCGCACCGCATTGCGGTAACCTGGGAGGAAAACGGAGTGGAAAGGGAAGGGGTATATATTCCCCGGCGGGACACCAGTTCCCGCCTGAATGCATTTGCCGGTGGCCGCTTCTTTCCCGGACGGCATTATCTGGCAAAATTCGATGTGCGGGAAAACGGGGACCACTATCATGTTTCCTTTCGCAGCGAAGACGAAACCTTCATATCTGTTGACGGTAAACGAACAGACCAATTGAATACAGACTCAATATTTGACGATCTTGCCGGCGTATCCCGTTTCTTTGAGAGAGGTAGCACCGGTTTTTCGCCTGACGGGCAAAAACTCGACGGGTTGCGGCTGCAAACCAGGGAATGGAAGGTAGAACCGCTTGCCATTACAAATGTGCAGTCCAGCTTTTTTGAAGACACGGAGATCTTCCCCGGGGGAACGGTGCAGTTTGATAACGCGCTGCTGATGCGAAATATCGCCCATGAATGGCATAGCGTGCAGGCGCCCTGCTAATATTCCAAATTCCACCCCCACATTTGCATTTCCAATATTTAAATGTACTTTAGACACCCGGAACACCCTCGTATATTACCGGGTAGTCACAAATTCCATGTCAGCAGATACTTACAGTATATATCTATGAGTGAAAGCGTTTATGAATAAATATTCCCGGTATGAAGATTGACAAGACTTACCTGAATACTTTATGGCAAAGAGTTTCACAGGAAAATGACCAACGGTCGTTCGAAGAATTGTTTCATCTTTGCTACCAGCGGCTGGTCCGTTTTGCCGTGGAATATGTGCATAGCCACGAGTCCGCCGAGGAGATCGTATCAGATATCTTTCTCAGGCTTTGGGCGGGACGAAATACCTACCAGGACATTCTGCATATCGAAAAATACCTTTTCACCGCCGTCCGCAATCAATCCCTGAACTATCTCCGTAAATTTTCCGCCTACCGCGTGGTAACCACGGATAACCCGGAACAACTCAATATCGCCTATTCTCACGATCCCTATAAAGCATCCGAATGGAAGGAATTGCTGTCCAGGTTGGATGAAGCAGTAGAAATGCTGCCGCCCAAACGGCGGAAGATATTCCGGCTTATCCGTGAGGATGGTTTCAAGCCCCGGGAAGTGGCGGAGATCATGAACCTTTCGCACCGGACGGTGGAAACCCAACTGTTCAAAGCGGTGAAAACGCTCCATATCGTCCTCCAGCCATATTTATCAGCCCGGCAAAAGAACGCGCCCGCAGCCGTGGATACCACTGTTTTACTATCCCTGTTACTGGCTTCCCTCACGATTTGAAATTTTTTTTCCGGAAGAGTACGTAAGATGATTCCTGTTTCGTGTCTTGGTATAAAAGAGAGCAAACGCAGCTTTTATGCAAACGCACAAAGAACGCTATTTATGGCTGCTGTCCAGGAAACTCTCCGGTGAAATACTGGATGAGGAAAAGCAGGAACTGGATGCCCTGACCCGGGGAAACCCGCAACTCCGCAAGGAGGGCG
This sequence comes from Chitinophaga sp. XS-30, assembly GCF_008086345.1. NCBI lineage: Bacteria > Pseudomonadati > Bacteroidota > Chitinophagia > Chitinophagales > Chitinophagaceae > Chitinophaga > Chitinophaga sp. XS-30. The sequence continues at coordinate 3,564,697 of NZ_CP043006.1, forward strand.
AGGCCCTGCAGGTCTTCTGGGGGCATGGTGACGGCCATCCGGACGAAAACGAGACCCGCACCGCCTTTGACAAGCTCAAAGGAAGAATGGAGGCTATGGATACCAGCTTGTGGCCGGTGCAGGAAACCGGTGTCCGCCGCGTAAAACTGGTGGACACTCATGGCCCGCATGGCGGCGGCTTTGATCTTTTTTGTGGCAACCTATTATATCCTGGAAGCAACGGGCCTGCTGCCGGGACGGGAAGACGGGCTCCGGAGAATACAATATCCGCGGCACCCGTTCCCATATCAAACTGGCGGATGGTACCACCGTATGGCTGAATTCAGATAGCGAACTGAAATATCCCCTCCGCTTTAAAGGCGATAAGCGGGAGGTCTATCTGAAAGGAGAAGCCTTTTTTGATGTGACCAAAGATGCGTCCCGCCCCTTTATTGTACATACGGAACAGATGAATATCAATGTACTGGGCACCAGCTTCAATATCAAAGCCTATCCGGATGACAGTACCAGTGAAACCACACTGATATCGGGAGAAGTGGAAGTACAGCTGAAGAACAGACCGGAAAAAAAGATCAGGCTGCGGCCCGCGGAAAAACTGGTCGTGACCAACGGCGTGGATTCCCTGCAGCAACTGTCCGACAGAACAACACCGGCGATCATCAAACCAATATACTTTTCAAAGGAAGACAGCGCCATTGTAGAAACGGCCTGGATAGACAACAAGCTGATCTTCCAGGATGAGTCCTTTGCCAGCCTTGCATCCCGCATGGAACGCTGGTACAATGTGTCTATCCGCTTCGAGAACACAACCATTCAACAGCAACGGTTTACCGGCATCTTTTCCAAAGAGCCGCTGGAACAGGCGCTGGAAGCCTTGCGGCTGACGGAACATTTCAATTACAAAATAGCAGACGATACCGTAATCATTTATTAAGCGATCACCAAAATCAGTAGCCTATAGAAATAGGAATAAAAAAACGGGAAATGTTGAAGCCATTCCCCGTTCCATTAGCCTAATGGAAAGCAGTCTCTGTTGAGGGATGGCTGTTTCCGATTATTAACAACTAATTCTACACAAGTTATGAAAAAAAAGCATTTAGTGCGTGCTTGCAGTCCACCGCATGCGCTAATAAAGGTACTCGTGATTATGAAACTAGCCTTTTGCCTTCTCTTGTTATCTTTTTTACATGTTTCCGGGTCGGTTCATTCGCAGGACAAGGTTTCCCTTGACCTGCAGTCCGCAGACCTGAGAAAAGTGCTGCTGATGATCGAAGCACAGACCAAATATCATTTCATCTTCAGCGAACGAAAGCTCAGGACCGATAAAAAGATCGACCTGAATGTAAAGGATGAAACGGTATTTAAGGTGCTGGAAACTGTGCTGCCGCTCGCCAATCTGCAATACAAGCTGCTGGATGGCAACCTGATCGCCATTACTACCAAAGGAGAGGAGGGAGCGGTGCAGATGAAAAGGGATGTGCGGGGCACCGTCACCGATACCACGGGCATGCCGCTGCCGGGCGTGACGATTTCCGTTAAAAGCACGCCCAGCATTGGTACCACTACCGATCTGAACGGCAAGTATGTGCTGGATATCCCCGATGATGCCACCGTGCTGGTGTTCAGCATGATCGGCTACGATCGCCAGGAAATACCGATCAGCGGCCGGGAAGTCATCAATGTACAGCTTGCGATAGCCTCCAATCAGCTGGAGGAAACCGTGATCGTAGGTTTCGGCACGCAGAAAAAGAAAGAAGTGGTAGGCGCCATTACCACCATCAACCCCAAAGAACTGAAAGTTCCGTCCAGCAACCTCACGACCGCCCTTGCCGGCCGTCTGGCCGGTGTGATCGCTTATCAACGCAGCGGAGAGCCTGGTGCGGACAATGCGGACTTCTTCATTCGCGGGGTGACCACCTTTGGATACAAACAGGACCCCCTGATCCTCATAGACGGCATCGAAACCACCACTACGGACCTTTCCCGCATGCAGGTGGACGATATTGCCAGCTTCTCCATCCTGAAAGATGCCACCTCCACCGCCCTGTACGGCGCCAGGGGCGCCAACGGTGTGATCCTCATCACCACCAAGGAAGGTGTGGAAGGCAAGGCCCGGATCTCCGTAAGGCTGGAAAATTCCAATTCCACCCCTACCAGGAATGTAGAACTGGCTGACCCCGTGACCTATATGCGCCTCGGCAACGAAGCTGTGCTGACCCGCGACCCGCTCGGTCAGCTGCCGTATTCCGAAGCCAAGATCGATAACACGATCGCCGGCACAAATCCTTACGTTTTTCCTGCAACCGATTGGCGGAAAGAGCTCTTCCGGGAATCTACCATGAACCAGCGCGCCAACTTCAACGTCAGCGGCGGTGGTAAAGTAGCCCGTTATTACCTGGCGGCTACCATGAACCGCGATAATGGCATGCTGAAAGTGGACAAACGCAACAACTTCAACAACAACATCAAGCTGAATACCTACTCCATGCGCTCCAACGTCAACATCAACCTGACAAAAAGCACAGAAGTAGGCATCCGCCTGTCCGGCACCTTCGATGATTACAATGGACCGCTGGCCGGTGGCGCCACCATGTACAAAAGAGTGATCCAGTCCAATCCCGTGCTGTTCCCCGCGTATTATCCGATAGACGATGAACATGCCTATGTGCAGCATATCATGTTCGGCAACTACGGAGATGGTAATTACATCAATCCCTATGCGGACATGGTGAGAGGATACAAGGAATACACGCGCTCCAAGCTGCTGGCACAGTTTGAGCTGAAGCAGAACCTGTCCTTTATCACGGAAGGGCTTTCCTTCCACGCCCTGTTCAACACCGCCCGCACCACCTATTTTGATGTGCAGCGTTTTTACAATCCCTTCTGGTATGCGTTGGGGAACTACGACAAGTACACGGACAAGTATAATCTCTCCATGCTGAACCCCAATACCGGCACGGAGTATCTTAATTATGGCGAAGGGCCGAAGGAGATCAGCGCTACCACGTATCTGCAAACGACAGCCAACTATAACCGTACTTTTAACGACAAGCATAACGTAAGCGGCATGCTGGTATTTCTCATGAATAACCAGGTGATGGCCAATGCGGGTTCTCTCCAGCTTTCGCTGCCCAGGCGGAACATCGGCGTATCAGGCCGCCTTACCTATGGATATGACAGCCGTTATTTCTTTGAATACGATTTCGGGTACAACGGATCGGAGCGTTTTTACGAAAGCAATCGTTTCGGGTTCTTCCCTTCCATAGGCGCAGCCTGGATGGTATCCAACGAACCTTTCTTTAAACCCCTCACCAAAGTGGTCAGCAACCTGAAGCTGCGCTACACTTACGGCCTGGTGGGGAATGATGCGATCGGCGACCCGAATGCCCGCTTCCTCTATCTTGCCGATGTAAATATGAATGACGGCAGCCGCGGTTTTTCCTTCGGAACGGACTACGCCTATTCGCGCCCCGGCGTTTTCATCAATCGCTACGGCAATAATGACATTACCTGGGAAACAGCCACCAAGACCAACTATGGCATCGAGGTCGGCCTGTTCAACAAGATCAATATCCTGCTGGATATCTATACCGAAAAGAGAAGGAACATCCTGATGACCCGCGCGGACATTCCCATAACCATGGGCCTGCTGAGCAATGCGGACATACAGGCGAATATCGGTGAAGCCAGCGGCAAGGGCTTTGACCTTTCCGTTGATTACAGCCACAGCTTCAATGCGGATTGGTGGATGCAGGCGAGAGGTAATTTCACCTATGCCACCAGCAAGTTCGATGTAGTGGAGGAACCGGACTACGTGGAAAAATATCTTTCCAGGGTAGGTTACCCGCTTTCACAGCAACGCGGATATATCGCGGAACGCTTGTTTGCTGATGATGCTGAAGTGATCAATTCCCCGCTGCAAAGCTTCGGTGAATATGGTGCTGGTGATATCAAATATCATGATGTGAACGGAGACGGGCAGATCACTACCCGGGATATGGTACCTATCGGTTATCCTACCCGGCCGGAGATCGTATATGGTTTCGGGTTCTCGCTGGGGTACAAGAATTTTGATCTTTCTGCATTCTTCCAGGGACTGGCCCGGGAATCATTCTGGATAGACGCGGACTCTACCGCGCCATTTGTGGGAGACCGCGCCATGCTGAAAGCCTATGCCGATGACCACTGGTCAGAAAGCAACCGCGATCTGTACGCCACCTGGCCCCGGCTCAGCGCCCGCAGGATAGCCAATAACGCGTTGACCAGCACCTGGTTCATGCGGAATGGCGCCTTCCTTCGCCTGAAAACCGTGGAGCTGGGCTACACATTGCCTACCGCGCTCACCCGCAGGATCAAAATGGAAAAGACCCGCATTTATGCCAGCGGTATCAATCTGTTCGTCATCAGCAAGTTCAAGATGTGGGATGTGGAAATGGGGGGTAATGGTCTGGGTTACCCTGTGCAGCGTGTCATCAACATCGGCGCCCAATTGTCCTTCTGATCATGTTTAATTCAAAAAATAAACGGATGAAAAAATTAAAAAGATGGCTGATCGCTTTATTCGGGCCATTATTATTTTCCTGCAATTACCTGGATATTGTACCGGATAACATCGCTACGGTAGACCACGTTTTCAGGATGCGCAATACAACGGAACAATATCTGTTTACCATATACAGCTATCTGCCGAGGGTTACCGATTGCTACAATTATCCCACCTTTCTCGGAGGTGACGAGCTTTGGGCAAACGAATTCAATGTGAACCTCGTGAAACCTGCCTGGCAGATCGCAAAAGGCTTCCAGAATGTGGTAAATCCCTATTCCGATTACTGGAGCGGCACCAACGGAGGCCGGGGCTTTTTTGTGGCCATCCGGGATTGCAACACCTTTCTGGAGAATATCTACAAGGTGCCGGATATGGATGATTATGAGAAAGACCGCTGGGCGGCAGAGGCTACATTCCTGAAGGCATACTATCATTTTTTCCTGTTCAGGATGTACGGGCCTATCCCGCTGATCCGCCAGAACCTGCCCATTACCAGCAATACTGCGGATGTGAAAGTAAGCCAGGAACCAGTGGATTCGGTAGTCAACTATATTGCCAGCCTGCTGGACGAAGCGGTGGTGAACCTGCCGGACCGCATTGTGAATGAGGCAACAGAGCAGGGCCGTGTGACGAAGTCTGTCGCCAAAGCCCTGAAGGCCCGGTTGCTGGTAACCGCAGCCAGTCCGCTTTTTAACGGGAACCCTGATTATGCCGCACATACCGGTGGCGGCAAGAATGCTGTAAAACTCTTTCCTTCCGCCTACGAGGATACGAAATGGGAACGCGCGATGATCGCCTGCAAAGAAGCGATCGATGAATGCCACGCCGCAGGGCATGAATTGTATTATTTCAACCAGGCTTTCCTGCCGTTCCCCGGTTCCCCGGAAACGATCACGGAAATGAGCGTCCGGAATGCGCTGTGCGAAAAATGGAATCCCGAGGCGGTTTGGACCAACCCGGTTGCACGGCCTGTCGCCGCACAACTGGAAAACCTGCCCCGCCTGTATTCCGGCGACAAACAATCTGCAACATTATCTTCTTTCGGTGTGCCGCTGAAGATCGCTGAACTGTATTATACCAAAAATGGTGTGCCGATCTCTGAAGACAAAACCTGGAACTATAACGCCCGTTACAGCACGCGTACCGCTACTTCCGCCGATGCGCTCCGCCTGAAACCCAATTACGTGACCGCCAATCTCAATTTCGACCGGGAAGTAAGGTTTTACGCCGGTCTCGGTTTCGATGGTGGCCGCTGGTTCGGACAGGGCCGTTTCAACGATGCGGACAATGTGTACGTGGAAGCCAAGCTGGGGCAGATCGCCAACAACCACGCCTGGGCTTACTCCATGACCGGGTACTGGGCCAAAAAGCTCGTGAACCCGCAAACAGTGTCCTCCGCAACGGAAGTGACCCCGCAAACCTATCCCTGGCCCGTTATCCGCCTGGCAGACCTGTACCTCCTGTATGCGGAAGCATTGAACGAATGGCAGGGCCCCGGTGTGGAAACATTCAAATGGATCGATCTGGTAAGAGCAAGGGCAGGCCTCAACGGTGTGGAGCAATCCTGGACGGACTTTTCCACCAGTCCCGGTGCGCCGCAGTCAAAAGCCGGCCTGAGAAAGATCATTCATCAGGAAAGGCTGATAGAGCTGGCATTTGAAGGCCAGCGCTTCTGGGACCTTCGCCGCTGGAAAGAGGCGGAAAGCGTGATGAGCCAGCCTATTACCGGATGGAACAACTTCGGGAAAACAGCCGATGTCTATTACCAGGTGAAATACCTTTTCAACCCGGTATTCCGTAAACGCGACTACCTGTGGCCGGTCAAGGAAGAGAACCTGATCGATAACAGCCAACTGGTGCAAAGCCCGGGCTGGTAATGCTCCTGATCGATAAACCTTAATGACATGACAATGCGTATATATCACCTTTTTATATTTGGCATGCTCCTGGCAGGTTTCGGCTGCAAGGAGGAAAAGCTGGAGCCGCTCACCAAAGGCGGCAAGGCGCCCGGGATGGTCTCCAACGTGAACGTAGATAATCAGCCCGGAAAAGTTGTATTGACCTACGACATCCCGTCCGATCCCGAACTCCTGTACATCAAGGCGGTGTACGAGATCCGCGATGGGAAAAAAATGGAATCCATTTCCACGTTCTACAACAATTTCGTTACACTCGAAGGATTTGGCAATACGGATGAAAGAGAAGTAAAGCTCTATGCCGTGAGCAGATCGGAAGTGAGCTCGGAGCCGGTAACAGTGAAAGTAAAACCGCTGACGCCTCCTGTAATGTCCACACTCGCTTCGCTGGATTTTTCGGAAGATTTCGGCGGCATTACCGCAAGATTCAGTAACGAAGATTCTGCCAGTATTGCCATCGGGGTTTTAACGAGAGATGAGAACGGTGACCCTGTTCAGTCTGATATGTATTATACCAGCCAGACGGAAGGCGAATTCTCCGTACGCGGTTTTGACGATACGGAACGCTGGTTCGGGTTGTTCGTGCGGGACAGATGGCAGAATTATTCAGATACGGTCTGGAAGTTGCTGACGCCGTTATTCGAGCAGCAGCTGGATAAAGCCAATTTCAGATCGATGAAGCTGGCCACTGATGCGAACATGTTCGGTTCAGGGCCATTGACTAACCTCTGGAACGACAAGGTACAGGGCGGTTCCAGCTCCAATAGCACCTGGACCCGTACTGCCAATGGCTCCGGCGTCCCGCATTGGGTGACGTTCGACTTGGGGGTGACCGCAAAGCTCAGCCGTTTCGTGGAAATACCCCGCGGCGCATTCGACGAACTGAACCTCCTGTACGCCGCCGGCGATCCGCGGCTGTTTGAGCTCTGGGGCGCAACGGACTATAATCCTGACGGCAGCTTTGACGGATGGACGAAACTGTCCGAATTCGAAGTGGTGAAAGTATCAGGCCTGCCCACAGGCGTGAACTCAAATGACGATATTCTCCGTGCCCAGGAAGGCCATCAGTTTAAAATACCCATTGACGCGCCACCGGTAAGGTACATCCGCATCAAGATGCTGGAAACCTTCGGCAATTCAGATTATTTCTGGATGGCGGAATTGACTTTCTTTGGTCAAATACAGTAATCAAACTGAAAATCGTAAAGCATGAAACTCTTGAAATATATATGCTTTTCACTGGCGGCGGGATTTTGTCTCGCTGCCTGTGAAAAGACAGATAAAGCCTATAAGGATTTTGTACCGGGCGGGGAAAAGGTATATCCCGGAAAAGTAGATTCCCTGAAAGCTAATCCCGGGAATAAACGCATCCAGTTGGAATGGCTGCTGAAAACCGACTCCCGCATTGTGAAATGCCGCATTTACTGGAATAAAAAGGCAGATTCCGCGGAAGTTACCGTTAACCGCACGAATGGAGTGGATACGATCAGAGCTATCCTTGATAATATGGTAGAAGGACCGTATATTTTTGAAGTGTACAGTTACAATGCCCAAAACGACCAGTCTGTCAGAACAGAAGTGAATGGTGATGTGTATGGTGATTTTTATGAAAGCAACCTGATCAACCGCATTCTGAAAAGCGCGGTGATAGATAACGGTAACACTAAACTGCAATGGGACGAAGCGGATCCCCGTTCACCGGGGGTAAGGCTTACCTATACAGATCAGGATGGCGTTGCGCAGACGCTGCTTATTCCATCCGAAGAAAGCACAACCGTATTGCCCGGCATACCACAAACAGGTACAATGGAATTCAAAACTTTGTATCTTCCGGTGCCAAACGCCATTGATACGTTTGCGGCGCCTGTGGTACAGGTGAATTTGTAGATAAAAAAATAACGAGAACCGTGCAACGCAGAACTTTCCTGTCTGCTGCTACCCTGGGCGCACTGGCCCTCGCAGCGGACCTTCCGGCATTGGCCGGAAAAAAAGATGATCCGGATTACCTGGTGATCAATGCCGGCATCGGCGGCAACAATACCAATGATCTGCTGAAACGGATCGATAAGGACTGCCTCGCGCACAAGCCGGAGTTGACGGTATTGATGATCGGCACGAACGACATGAACAGCATGAAATATATTCCGCTGGATCAATACCGGCGGAATGTGGCCACTCTTATCGAAAAGATACAGGCGCAGCAAAGCCAGATACTGTTGATGACCATTTGTCCGTTTATTGAGGAATACCTGTTCTCCCGGCACAAAAAGGAACATTACGGGACGGAAGGTCCTTCCGGCAGAAGGGCAGCGGTAAACAGAACGATAAAGGAGCTGGCGGCGGAATACCATGCCGCTTTGCTGGATCTCGGCATGTTGTTCGACAAGGCCGGGAAAGTGGGGCTGGATAAATACTCGCTGATCCAGAACGTTGCCAATACCAATAAAACCGATGGTGTACATCCCACGCCGGAGGGGTATCGTTTTATCGGGCTGGCCGCGTATCAATATATAGTTTATCATGATCTGCCGCAAAAGCGCATCGTCTGCTTCGGGGACAGTATTACGGCCGGGGATGGCGGTGTTGATAAGAACAGCTATCCGGCATACCTGAAGAGATTACTGACACCGGCATAATATCATTCACATATAACAGATTCAAACCATGAAGTGCAAATTCCTGATCTGCGCGGTAGCGTTTTTTTTATGTCAGCAACTGGCATGGGGTAATTTTAAGGTAGATGTATGTATCTATGGCGGCAGCTCAGCCGGCGTAATTGCTGCATACACGGCGAAGAAGGCTGGGCGTTCCGTACTGCTGATAGAACCGGGCAAACATCTTGGCGGCCTTTCCTCCGGGGGGCTGGGTTACACTGACATCGGCAATAAATACGCCATCCGCGGCCTTTCGCTGGAATTTTACCGGCAGATCGGGCAACACTACGGCAAATTTGAACAATGGATATTTGAGCCGCATGTAGCAGAAAGCCTTTTTACAGATTATGTGAATCGTGCGAAGGTGGAAGTGCTGTACCAGCATCGCCTGCTCTCCGCCCGTAAAGAGAACGGCGCCATTACGGAAATTCAGCTCGATGCCGGCGGAGCAACCGTTACCGTTTCCGCAAAAATGTTCATCGACTGCACCTATGAAGGCGACCTGATGGCAAAAGCCGGGGTGAGCTACACCGTGGGCAGGGAAGGGAACGATATGTACAACGAAACCTGGAACGGCGTGCAAATGCTGGACGGGCATCAGATACCGGACGGTGTTGATCCATATAAAACACCCGGCGACCCTTCCAGCGGACTGTTGTGGGGGATCAGCCCCGCGCCGCTGGCGCAGAAAGGCAGCGGGGACAAACTCGTACAGGCTTATAATTACCGCATCTGCCTCACCAGGGACCCCGCCAATATGGTGCCCATTACAGAGCCGGATAACTATGATATCAACCGTTACGAGCTGCTTGCACGGCTGTTCAAGGCGCAACCCAACAGAACAACCCTCAACGATTACCTGATCGTGAGCGGAATGCCCAATAACAAAACAGATATCAATAACAGGAACGGATTTTCCACAGATATGATCGGCGCGAACCACGATTACCCGGAAGCAGACTATGCGACCCGTGCAAAGATCATCAAAGCGCATGAGGACTATACCAAAGGGCTGCTGTATTTCTTCGCTACGGATCCCCGTGTGCCGGCGCCCCTGCAGAAGGAAATGCGCAAATGGGGCTATCCAAAGGATGAATACACAGACAACGGGCATTGGTCTCCGCAGTTATATGTGCGGGAAGCCCGCCGCATGGTAGGCGCCTATGTGATGACACAGGCGAATTGCGTAGGGGAGGAAGTGGTGACCGATGGCGTAGGCATGGCGGCCTATACTATGGACTCGCATAATACACAGCGTATCGTCATCCGCAAGAACGGGAAAGATATGGTGAAGAACGAAGGAAATGTGGAAGTGGGTGGTTTCCCGCCGTATCCGGTATCTTACCGTGCACTGATCCCCAAGGCAGGGGAGTGCAGCAATCTGCTCGTGCCCGTTTGCCTTTCGGCCAGCCATATCGCCTACGGCTCCATCAGGATGGAACCGGTGTTCATGGCACTCGCACAGGCAACGGCAGTGGCGGCGGACCTCGCCATCGCCAACGGCACTTCCGTGCAGGAAGTGGACGCCGCCAAAGTGGCCGGCATCCTTACCAGCAACCCGCTAGCGGACGGCAGACTGGGTGATGTGCTGCTGGACAATGCGACGGCAAACCCGGAGCTGGCAGGAGACTGGAAAACAGAAAAAGGCAAAGGCGCTTACGGTACGGATATGCTTACAGCGGAAAAAAATGCAAAAGCCATCTTCCGCCCGGCTATCGGGAAAACCGGCCGTTATGCGATCTATATGTATTATCCGCGTCTGAAAAATAACGCTGCTGTTACTCATGTAAAAGTGGTGAGCGGCAAAAAACAGCAGTTGGTGCCGGTGAAGGCCGAAGATGTAAAGGTGGTGGGCCAGACCTCCGGGGAATGGGTGAAACTCGGCACTTTCAAGCTTAAAAAAGGCACTGGCTCCTATGTGGAGATCTCCGCCGGAGAAACCGGCGAAGGCCTCGTGGTGGCCGATGCGCTGCTCTGGGTGCCTGAAAAAAGATAAAGCAGCAGTTTTAACGATATTTTCTTATGTTTGCAGTATGTCAGGCATTGTACATACTGCAAACATTTTTACTTTCCGGCGCGTCCTGCCGGATGGTTTGCATTTCTATGCCTGTATCAAACAGCATTTCCGCGTTTTCTGCAACAAGCTGTACTATTTTTCAAACTTTAAGGACTTCAATACTTCCACCCTGGCCTGCTAGTTAACTCCCGCGGCACAGGGTTACATCTTGTATTTATATTATTTGCTATTACCCGGACCAGAAAAGGGGCCGGTGTATGGCATCTTTTCGTTTTATAACTTTTAATAGCAAAAGACAATCAACATTCATTCATAAATCAAAAAACTATGAAAAAAGCAGAACAAACACTTGTACTCAGACATGATGATCATGAAACACTGACATCCTACCTGAGCACCCAGGAACTGTCCGGCAATCATAGCATCGAGGCGCTGCAAACGGAATTGAAGAAAGCGAAGCTCGTCAGCAAGGAGGAATTTCCGGAGGATGCTATCCGCCTGAACTCAAAAGTAAAGATCAAGGACGCTAATAACGGCAAGGAAATGGAAGTGGTGCTGGTGATGCCCGATGATGCCGATATCAAACAACGGAAAATATCCGTAACAGCCCCTGTAGGCATCGCCCTCATCGGCTTCCGCAAAGGTCAGAAAGTAGGCTGGCAGGTACCCGCCGGCATGAAAACTTTCACCATTCTGGACGTGGTGAACCAGGAATAATTTGTTGCAAAATCCTGGTATGGCCGCATGCGATACCAGGATTTGAACAATTTTTACCGCCCAACGGTAAAAAGTACCATAAACCCCATAAACTGCCATTTGCCGCTTCTCCGTCCCGCCGTACCTTTGTACCGTCATGAAAACGGTGATCCCGGTATATAACATCTGCAGCATCAGTAAAGGGCATCATCAGCAGGATCTGCTGGTGGAGCGGCTGGACCATTACCTGGAAAAGAACTATCAAAAGGTACATACCCAGCACGGACACGATTTTTATCACCTGGTGCTGTTCACCCGGGGCAGCGGTTCCCATATTATCGATTTTACTTCTTTTACCGTACAACCTTACCAGCTCTATTTCATGGCGCCGGGTCAGGTGCACAGCTGGCATTTCAAGCCCGGCGTGGACGGGTACATCGTTCATTTCTCCGCGGCGTTTTTTCACGCGTTCCTGCTTGATCACGATTATCTCGATCGTTTCCCGTTCTTCAGTGGGGAAAGCAGAGACCAGATCATCGATATACCCCCGGACAGCAGAAAGCAGATCACGGAAATATTCGAGTATATGCTGGCGGATGTGATCCGGCATGATATGGTGAGAACGCTGTTGTTGCAGTTATTCCTGCTGACGGAAAAGATTGCCGCGCCGCGGGCATTGCAGCAGGTGCCGCAGCAGAAGCAACTCGTGCTGCGGAACTTCCGGCAACTGATCAATAAGCATTTCCGTTCCATCAAATTACCAAAGCAATACGCGGAGCTGTTGTACATCACGCCAAACCATCTGAATGCGCTCTGCCAGGAGCTGCTCGGCAGAACCGCCGGGGAACTGATCCGGCAGCGGATATTGCTGGAGGCAAAACGGATGCTCACCAATGCCGATATGACCGTCACCCAGATCGCGTATGACCTCAATTTCCAGGACAACTCCTACTTTAACCGCTTCTTCAAAAAATACCAGGGCGTCACCCCGGATGATTTCAGAAAGAGCTTAAAATGATCAATATATGTGCGCTGCTCAACAACAACATAAGCCCAGCCTGCTCTTGAGCATATTGGGTAACAGATGCCCCCGCTGCCGCAGAGGCAGGCTGTTCGAGGAATCAAACCCCTACCGCCTTCGCCGCTTTATGCGGATGAATAAGCATTGCCCCGTTTGCGGGCAGGCCACAGAACCGGAAACAGGCTTTTACTTCGGCACAGGCTATGTCAGCTACGCCCTTTCCATTGCCCTCAGTGTGGCCACATTTGTAGCATGGTGGGTGCTGATCGGTTTTTCGCTGGATGATAACCGCCTGTTCTGGTGGCTGGGACTGAACGGCGTATTGCTTGTGCTGATGCAGCCGTTGCTGATGCGCATCTCGCGGACGATCTGGCTGGCCTTTTTTGTGTATTACGATCCGGAATGGCCGCAGCTCACCGCACCGCAGCAATAGGACCGGCTTTTTGGTACAATTACTGTGATATGTGCAGAAAACGACAGGCTATGCGACAATTGTTCATCGAAAAGGCGATTATTATAGACGCCCATGTGTCAGATGTCTGGAAAGTGCTGACCGACCCACAGTTGAGCAAACAATGGATACAGGAATGGTGGCCGGAGGTGGAAGCGCTGGAGTCGGACTGGCGGCCCGGAAGCCCCGTTGTGTGGAAATTAAAGGACGGTCAGACCGGAGCGGATGGGAAAGTGGCCATTGCGGACCCTTACACCTTGCTCAGCTTCACCTTCCGGATCAATGAGCCGGATACTTCGAAGCAGGAGACCATCACCTACAAACTGGAGGAGCGGGACGGCCATACCTACCTGCTCGTACGCGTGGGTGATTACGGTGATACCGATGAGCATGAGCAGTGCTACCCCGGTGCCGTGGAAAGCTGGGATATTTCCCTGCCGAAGATCAAGGCGCTTTCCGAAAAATGAGTATTGGAGGTATGCCATTTTAACCGTATTTTATCCATCCATAAAAACCCTTTCCCATGTTCCATTCCCGTAGAAAATTCCTTCAGTATTCTGCCTATATGGGCGCAGGAGCGCTGGCAATGCCGCTGGCCGGGCTGGCCGTTCCCTCACAGCAAAAGAAACTTGGTGTTGCCTTGGTAGGGCTGGGCAGTTATTCCACTCACCAGCTGGCGCCGGCATTACAACAAACAAACCACATCGAACTGCGCGGCATCGTTACCGGCACACCATCAAAGATCCCCGTATGGCTGGAGAAATACCGGATACCGGAGCAGAATGTGTACAACTACGATAATTTCGACAAGATCGCGGACAATAAAGATATTGACATCGTGTACATCGTGCTGCCAAATTCCATGCATGCGGAGTTTACCATCCGCGGTGCAAAGGCCGGCAAACATGTGATCTGCGAAAAGCCTATGTCCGTCAGCGTAAAAGAGGGGCAGGAGATGATCGATGCCTGCAAAAAAGCCAATAAGCAGCTGGCCATAGGTTACCGTTTGCATTACGATCCCTTTCACCTGGAATTTATACGGCACAGTCGCGATCAGGTGTTCGGTAAGGTGCTGGCGGTGGAGGCGAGTGATGGCTTCCGCGCGGGAGACCCCAATCAGTGGCGGTTGAAGAAGGCTTTGTCCGGCGGCGGGCCATTGATGGATGTGGGGATATACGCTATCCAGGGCGCGAGGTACACCATAGGAGAGGAGCCCATCGCGGTAACGGCACAGGAGTTCCCCAAAACGATGCCGGAGAAATTCAGGGATGTGGAAGAATCGCTTGCATGGCAGCTTTATTTCCCCGGCGGCGCTATTGCCAATTCATATTCCACTTACACCACCAATGTGAACCGCCTGTTTGCCGGCGCAGAGAAAGGATGGTTCGAGATCAATAATGCTTTCGGCTACAGCGGCCAAAAGATGCGCACCAATAAAGGCCCGCTGGATATCGCGCCCATCAACCAGCAGGCTGCGCATATGGACGGTGTGGCCTTGTCCATCCTGGAGAATAAACCCGCCAACAACGTATCCGGAGAGGAAGGGCTGCGGGACATGATCGTGATCGAAGGGATCTATGAGGCGATCGCCAGCGGAAAGAAAGTGGACCTGAAAATAGGGTAGCGTCAAGCAGGCAACTGCTCGAATACATAATACAAGGGCGATTCTTCCAGCACCCGGCGCTGGCCTTCTTCCCATTTTATCAGGCGGATAAATCCCTCCGATATTTCTATTCCGGTGATATCCCCGTCATCGAAGCAACAGCAGCCGGTGTTGAAATAGGTAGGTTGGGCCATGGTTTTCACGAATTGTTTTCCGGCGTATTCGGCCTCCCGTTTGGCCAGGTCGTTCTTTAAACGGATGGCGAGTGCGGTGTCTCCTGCCTGCTGCGCCCGTTCCAGTTGCTTCGTCAACCTGTCAATATGGTCCAGCGAAGCGAAAACCGGTTTATGCGTATGCCCGGAGATCAGAAAAGTGTTTTTGTATTGAAGGGTCCATTCATACATCACCACATTATGGCGGTCTACCAGGTCGAATGAATCGGAAACAGTGTTCATGCGGATGTCCAATAAACGCTGTATGGGCGTCCAGATAGCCGCCACGAACCATTTTGAGAAAGCATTGCCGTCGCTCCGCTGATCCCCCTGATGGCCGTGGGTCAGCAGGATGGAGTATGTCTCCCCGTCATAGGGGAATTGCAGGATCAACCCTTCATGAACTTTCAGTTTTGCGCCGAAGAGCGGCTTCAGGAACTGCATCCGCGGCACGGCGTAGTTCCATTCCAGGTCGTGATTCCCGAAAATGCGGTAGTACTTGTCCTGTTGCAGGAACTTCGCTTCCTCAAGCAGGGACAGCCTGTTCTTTTCAATGACGACGCCGGGAGTATTTTCCCATAATTCTTCGCAGTCGCCTAGGTTAACGAGCGTATAATCCTGTGCATAATACCAGTCCAGCGCGCACATGTAGTTGTCCGCCGCCGGCATAAAATCATCTGCCGCATCTCTGGCGCCCTTGTGCTGGTCAGAAAAAATGATGAAGCGTGCTTTTTCCGGTTGAACAGAAAGGAGGAAGCCTTTCTCCTGTTTGCCTTTCAGGATGTCTTCCCGTAGCTGGGAGAGCGAACTGAACACCAGCCGGCTGTCGGGTTTCGAAGATATCCTGTCTGCCAGCCAGATCACGGGTTTGCGGAATATTTTCTGCAGGAGTTTTTTCAAAAGATCAATCTTGCGTGTAACAAATATGTATGGGAAGAAAATATTGAACGGCCACCGGCTCCCCTTTGTGCCTTCCCGGTTTCCATTTTGGCATAGCTTTCATCGCGCGGATGACTTCTTTTTCCAGTGAATTGGGTTGGCGGTCACCCGCGGGTTTTATATCGCAAATGCTTCCTTTTTTATCGATCACAAATTGTATGCGCACTGATCCCCGGATATCCTCATCTTTCGCCGGACGGTAACGTGTATAGCGCGTGATATAACGAAGCAGCGAATCCTGGCCTCCGGGATATTCCGGCATTTCATCCACAATCGTGTACACCTGCTCCTTTGCAGACTGAGCGAGACATTCATACAGGAAAAATGAAGCAAACAGGAACAGGATGATCTTTTTCATATACCGGTTAAAGATAAAATATATCTTTTACTTTGAAGATAGTCAAAGTGCGGCCAACGGCCGGAACTTTACGGATTTAGTCGTAGTTTTAGATATGAACAGACTTTTGATACTGGCACTGGTAATCATCTGCTGCGGATGTTCACCGCAGCCCTACAAAGCCACCAACAAGATCTACCGGAAACAGGCAAAGCAGTGGGCTGCCGTATTGCGTCAGGAGCCTGCCGCCGTGGCGATAGATTCTGTGGCAAACGCCCCCTGGTGGGCAGGTACCATTAATTTCAATCTGCGCAAGCCCAACTTCGTCATCATTCATCATACCGCTCAAAACTCCTGTGAGCAGACGCTTCGCACTTTTACGCTGGAGCGCACACAGGTCAGCGCGCATTATGTGATCTGCAGGAATGGCACTGTCCATCATATGCTTAACGACTATTTGCGTGCATGGCATGGCGGAGTGGCCCGCTGGGGCACAATGACCGATATCAATTCGGCTTCTATTGGCATTGAGCTGGACAATAACGGGTTTGAGCCTTTCGAGCCGGCACAGGTACGCAGCCTGATGATACTGCTCGATACCCTGCAGCATCGGTACAACATCCCCGCTTCCAACTTCATCGGTCATGGGGACATAGCGCCCCGCCGCAAGAATGACCCAAGTGTGCTGTTCCCCTGGGACCAGCTGGCAGAAAAGGGCTTCGGCCTCTGGTACGGGGATACCTCGCTGGTACAGGTGCCGGAAAACTTTTCCACCCTGCAGGCGCTCCGTACCGTGGGATATGATCTGACAGACACCACTGCCGCTATCCTGGCGTTCAAAAGACACTTCATCCCCTCGGATTCCACCGGCATGCCCGGTGTACTGGACGAAAAGGGAAAAAAGATACTCATCAGCGTACTGGAGAAGAACTGATAAAGTCAATTTTTAATTCTATATCGACATTACTGCATACAAATAAAACGCGGGAAGAGAACTCCCCGCGTTGTTTTTTTAATTCCACTTATGAATGAATGTAATCAGTAAAAATCGTTCTGTTCCAATGCCGGGTTGAGGTCTCTTTCGCCCAGCGGTATGGGCCACCAGTAATCCCTGGCGGCATTGAATTTTCTTGTTTCAAGACGGTCGCCATTGTATTTGAACACATCGCCGTTCAATTCCGTTTCAGCTGTTTTCCAACGGCGGATGTCGTTGTAATACTGCCCTTCGCCGGCCAGCTCGATGCGCCTTTCATGGCGGATGATACTGCGCAGCTGCTCCTGTGTTTTATTGCGGGCGATCCTGGGCATGCCCACGCGTCCTCGGAGTGTATCCAGGGCATCATAAACATCGGCGTTCGGTCCGCCGAACTCGTTTTGCGCTTCCGCGAACATCAGCAGTACATCGGCATACCGGAGTACGATGAAGTTAGTTTCAGACTGCCCGTTCACGAGCGAAGCCTTGTCCGCCGGCGGCGCTTCGCGGTCGTAAATGCTGAATTTCTTCATGCCGAAACCGGTGATGGCAAAACGGGTATTGGTCACCACTTCACCCATGTACATATCACCGGGGAAGGTCATGGTGCCATACAGGCGGGGGTCGCGGTTGAGGTAAGGGTTCGCGGGATCGTAGCGCGGAGATTGTGCTGCGGGCAGGCCATCATCCATCAGGTAGGCCTCTGCCAGCCCAAGTAAAGGCTGGTTGGTACCATACTGGCGGCAGATCAGGTCAAAGGAGCTGCCCTGGTTCGGGAACACGTACTGCACATCAAAGATCACTTCCTTGTTGTTCTCATTGGCCGGCATGAACAGCTGGCGGTAGTCTTCAAACAAGCCGTAGCCGGTCTGCCCGGAGAGGTCCATGAGATTTTTGGCAGCATCCGCGGCGTCTTTCCATTTCTGCGTATTGTTGGTACCGGCAAAAAGCGGGCTGGCCTCATACAGCAGCAATTTTGTCCTGAGTGCCATGGCTGCGCCGCGGGTAGCGCGGCCTTTGTCGCCGGCTGCGGTGTATTTGTAGGGCAGCTTGAGTTCCGCACTGTCCAGGTCCCGGAAGATCTGTGCCACCACATCTGCACGCGGCGCACGCGGGATATCGCTTTGCGTTTCCTTGTTGGGTGGGTCCAGTATCACGGGCACACCGCCATAATAGTTTTGCAGCAGAAAGTAATAGAGGGAGCGCAGGAAATAAGCTTCTCCTTTCATCCTGTCTTTTTCCGCGGCCGGGAGGCTGGTCACCTCATCCACTTTGGCGAGGAAGGTGTTGCAACGGCCTATGCCGCCGTAACAATCAGCCCAGCGGGCAGAGATCACTCCACCGCTGGCTGATTGCTGCAGACCGCTGGCAATGGCGTTGTAGCTCATGCTGTTGCTGTAATTGTAGGCATTGGGGGAAGCTGTTTCTTCCCATAACGCCGTTGCATTGTTGGAGCCTTTTCCGCCATAAATGCCGGTGTTGCGCAATATAGAGTAGCATCCGGTAAGGCCGGCCCGGGCCGCCTCCGGAGTGGTCCAGTACGTGCTTTCCACGTACCGGTCGGTAGGAGCAGTGTTCAGTAAATCCGTATTACAGCCCGTTGCCATAAAAAGGCAGGCAACACCTGCTGTGAATAATATCTTTTGCATATGCATGTTTTGTCGCATTATAAAGTAACGTTAATACCTCCGCTGAAAGTTTTCAGCATGGGATAGGTGTACATCTCATTCCTGTTGAGCAGGGATTCCGGGTCAAAGTCCTTATACTTCGAAAAGGTTACCAGGTTCTCTGCATTCACGTATACAGATACCCTGTTGATCTTTACTTTGCTGAGCCAGGCCTGCGGCAGCGCATAGGCCAGCTGTATGTTCTTCAGGCGGAGATACGATCCGTCGCGCAGCCAGAAAGTGGAGCGTTGTGTAAAGTTCCAGGTGGCGGCGGTGGTCAGCAGGGGAAGGCGTGCATTCGGGTTTTCAGGCGTCCAGCTGTCCGTTGCCCATTCCTTGGTGGCATTGGCGCCGTTGTTGAAAGGGTAGGCGAGGTTTGCCGTAGGATATACTTTAACACCGGATACGCCCTGGAATGCGCTGGAGAGGGAAATGCCCCTGTAGTCCACGTTCAGGCCGAAAGCAAAAGTATATTTCGGCATGATGGAAGAGGCGCTCACTACAACACGGTCGTCACCATTGATAAGGCCATCTTCCTTCACATCCTTGTACCTGATGTATCCTGGCCTGGTATCGTTACTTTGAACAGGTCCTTTAGCCACATCATCGGGTGTCTGGAAATACCCGTCCGCCTCAAGAATGTAGTAGGAACTGATGGGATAGCCTTTTTGTGTAATGGTGCCGGTACCGTAAATGATCTCGCCTTTCAGATCCACCACTTCGTTCTTGTTGTAAGCGATGTTGCCGAAAACGGAATAGTTCAGATCGCGGAAGCTGTTCTTGTACTGCAGCGTGATCTCGTAACCGGTATTGTCAACCGTACCTACGTTCTGTTTCGGACCGGCAAGATTTCCCACCTGTGAGGGTAGTGCCACTTCCCGGAGAATGCCATCCGTTCTTTTTTTATACACATCAACGGTAAGGGCTACACGATTTTTCAGCAGGTTCACATCCACACCACCGTTGTAGGTGGTGGTGGTTTCCCAGGAAATGCTCGGGTCTGCATAAGCCGTGGCGGCAGCGCCGGAAGAGAGCGTTCCGCCGAAGCTGTAGTCCTGCCCCAGGTTCACGGCCTGTTCGTAGCTGTAGAGGGCAACAGCCTGGTTGCCCAGCTGACCCGCGGAAACACGCAGTTTCAACTGATCGATGAAGCTGGCATTGAAGAAAGATTCCCTGTCAATGCGCCAGCCTGCGGACACAGCGGGGAAATAGCCCCAACGGTTGCCTGCGGCAAAACGGCTTGAGCCGTCCGCCCGGAAAGTAGCTTCCAGGAGGTATTTGCCGTCAAATTCGTAGTTCACGCGCCCGAAGTATGACATGATCACATCACGGGTACTGTTGCCGCCCGTGGCATTCCAGATCGTTCCCGCATCCAGTGCCGGGAGGGATGCATCCAGGTAACCGGTCATGCTGGCATTGAACTGGTCGGTATCGAAATTATCATAGCTGGAGCCGACCATTGCGGAAAGGTTGTGCTTTCCGAAGGCTTTGTTCCAGTCCAGCGTATTGTAGAAATGTATGTTGATGTCGTTCTCGTCTGTTTTGGCGAATCTTGGTGCCGTAGCGGGACTGTTCCAGTTGGTGGCTGCGCCCGTCTTGGGATTGAAGGTCTGCAGCCTCGGGTAGTTCTGACTGAGCAGTCCATCGTATTTATCCACTCCGAATTTGATATTGTAGGTAATATCAAAAGGGAGCTTGTATTCGGAGAACACCGTTGCCAGAAAACGCTGCACCACTTTTTTGCTGATGGCGCCGTAGGCGATCATGCGCGGATGTTCCCAGTTGTTCCGCCCTGGCGTGCGCAGCCAGGAATTGCCATATCGGCCGTCAGCCAGGGTATCGGTCATAATGGGCAGCGTACGGGAAAGGTATTGCCAGAAGCTGGTATAAGAAGGAGTGGTGTAGTTCCGGTAGTAGCCATCCAGGGTAATGCCCGCTTTCAGTTTTTTGGTGACATTCATGGAGGCGTTCAGGCCCAGGGAATAGTTCTTGGCGTGGTTGCCGGGGCCGAACATGATGCCGTCCCTGTCAAGATAACCGAGTGAGAGCCGGTACTGGTACTCCTCGGTGCTGCCGGAAATGCTAAGGTCGTGTTTCTGGATGGTGCCGTTCTTGAGGGCGATATTGTACCAGTTGTTGGCGGGGTACACGATCGGGTCTGTTTTCATTCCCTGTTCGTATTCAGCGATCTCGGCATCAGAGTAGTCCACCGCTTTATTTTCATTGATAAGCGCCTGGTTCTTCAGCCGCATGTACTGGATCGGGTCTTCGATAACGTCCGGCAGGTAGGTGGCTTTTTGAATACCGCGGTAGAAGCTGTAGTTCACGCGGGCCTTGCCCCGTCCTTTTTTGGTGGTCACCAGGATAACGCCATTGGCGCCACGGGAACCGTAGATGGCGGCCGCCGCGTCTTTCAGCACGGAAATGGACTCGATATCGTTCGGGTTCAGCTCGTCCATGGAATATTCAATACCGTCTACCAGTACCAGCGGATTGTTGTTGCTGAGCGTGCCTACACCGCGGATACGGATCGTGGAACGGTCAACGCCGGGCTGGCTGTTGCTCAGGTTCACGAAAAGACCGGGGGTACCGTGTAATGCATTCGAAACGTTGGTGATCGGCTGCCCCTCTTTTTCCGTCATGTCTACCATGGCAATGGCGCCGGTAAGGGTCGCCTTTTTCTGCGTGCCGTAACCCACCACAACGGTTTCATTCAGCTTCTGTACATCTTCCTGGAGTTTTACTTCTATCAGCCCGGCTTTGGCCACTTTTACCTCCTGGGGCAGATAGCCGATAAACGTGAATTTCAGGATAGCGCCTGCGGGTGCGCTGATGCTGAAAGCACCGTTCACATCTGTGGCAACGCCTTTGGACGTGCCCTGTACCTGAATGCTGACACCCATTAACGGCGTGTTGTCAGCAGCCGATATCACCTTGCCGGTGACTGCCAGGTCCTGCGCCTGGAGAGAGAGCGTGGAAAAACAAAGGATCCCGAAGCAGGCCGATATGCATCGAAAGCGCAGGAATCGTTGAAGTAGCTTCATAAATATGTAGATTTAGCGTTGATGAAAGTCTGATAGTGTGGAGAGTGTGGTGTGGTGCCTTCTTTTTATACAATCAATAATGCCGGTTCCTGACAACCGGGTCCCTTACCTGCATAAGCGCGAATTTTTCGATAGTTTCCTGTTAGTAGATAATGAAAGCAGTTAAAAGCAGCTGAACGGGCCGATGTTGCCAGTCGTATAATCATTGCCATACTGATCTTAATGATTTGCCGGACCGGCCTGGTCCGTGATTTTTCAAACGTGGCTGTTGATTTTGGATTTTAAGTTGTTTCGTTTCGTGACAAAACTAGTAAAAATAAAACAAAAACAAACAATCCGTAACTAAATAATTTAATGATCCGTAATGCCGGAGGACGGACTTCCTGTTTTTACGGATTCCTCCTGAAAGCAGCTAGTTCACTGAATCTGACATCTTTATTAATGTTAACTAATTAATAATTCTATTTTTGTCCAGTCCCGGTTACCTGTTTTTACCAAAAACCTCCGTAATTTAAGGGTTCAGAAGAAATTGCAGTGTTTCGTAATGAGATGATTTCCAATATGCATGACAAGGTTCCACCGTTAATCTGAATAAATAATATTCTCTATGTCAATGATCAATATCGCAGAGCGGCACAAGTTTATTTTAAGCCGTTTGTATGAAAAGGGGTATGTAAATGTGGTAGAATTATGTAAAGAATTGGATGTTTCAGGTGTAACAATCCGAAAGGATCTGAAGTTATTGGAAGACAAGTCCCTCTTGTACCGTTCTCATGGAGGGGCTACCGTGCAGAATCCCTATACGAATGACAAACCGGTAAATGAAAAGGAAAAGATCCGGCGGGAAGAGAAGAATAACATCGGCAAGATGGCGGCTTCGCTGATCGTCCCGGGCGACGCCATCATTATTGCTTCCGGTACCACGGTATTGGCGCTGGCGAAACATATACAGCCGCGGGGTCCATTGATGATCATTACTTCTGCCCTGAATGTGGCGCTTGAGCTGAACCGGTATCATGAAATAGAAGTGATGCAGCTCGGTGGTCTGATCCGGAATAACTCTTCTTCTGTCACCGGGCCTTATGCGGAAAAGATACTGGGAGATTTCTCTTGCAGCAAGTTATTCCTTGGTGTGGATGGTATAGATGCGGAATTCGGGTTGACGACAACAAATATTATGGAGGCTCATCTCAATCAGCAGATGATCGCCGCTGCACAAAAAACGATCGTGCTGGCGGATTCATCCAAGTTCGGAAAGCGTGGCTTCGGAAAGATCTGCCGGTTGGAAGAAGTGGATCAGATCATTACGGACAAAGGTATTTCAGAACATATGGTGAAGCTGCTGGAGGATATGGGCATTGAAGTGGTGATCGTATAACGCCCCGCGGGAGCAGCTTATTTTTTTGCCGAATTGGGTGTTTTTGCTGTCGGCGACTGTCCCACCGGAATATCAACCCGGATGAGCGTAATACCCAGCGCGTTCTCCAGTTTGTCTACGGTTTCGAAGGTCAGGTTTTCTTTTCCCCCCACGATCTTGCTGATCTGTTGCTGAGAAACGCCCATCTGCGCGGCAAGTGCGGATTGGTTCATTTTTCTTTCCTGTAATACGCTCAGTACGCGAAGCGCTACGGCGCGGGAGTTTCTCTTCCAGCCTTGTGCCGCGATCCTTTCCGCTGCTTCCTGCTTCCATTCGGAAGGCCTGTTGCTGGTCAGGCGATTGATTTTTTCCTGTAAATTCATGATCAGTTCAGTTTAAAGCATCCGGGATATCCAGGTTGTTTTCTTTCAGCCATGTTCTTGCCCGTTCCAGTTTTGCCAGCTCTTCCATCAAATGCGGCCGCTCCTGCATGGTAGCCGTAAGCTTGATGGCGCCACCCGTAATGATAAATAAATCAGGCGCGAGGCGAATAGCGTAAATTCTGATCTTCGGGCGCCTGTACATATTTGATATTACACAAGCTTTGGATTGCTGCAAAGGGTACAGCACATACTCATGGTTGCGAAGCGGCTTGAATATTTGCTGCAATTCCGTTGTTGCACAAAATTCATATAACTGGCTTTCCATCTGTTCGGCTTCATCCATGATCTCCTGCACACATTCCTCAAGGGAATGGGGCCATTTGAAAGATGATTGCAGATCGTCGAAATGGGCGATGCAAAATTCCCTTACGTATTGCAGGTCGTCCCATAGCCGGAACATACGGGTGAATTCATCGGGACTGCTTTTTGCATACCGCATTGCATACAACCCGCCCTCTCCATTTCTCCCCTCAAAAATACGTACAATTTCCATAACTACAACTTTTAAGTTTATTTTTCTTAAAAAAAACACCTTCCCCTTTCCGGGCGCCGGGTATTATGAAATTTTGGGTGGGTGAAAGGGGTAACCTGTTGCGCGGGGGTAGATCGCGCTTGTCAGGCAATATAGTATTTTTTTTCAGTTCTCCTTCTTCGCAATATGTAATATTACGTGACGGATATTTTTTCGTTCCGCCGTGTACGTTATATGCACAAGGCCCTTCTCTGCCTGTATGATGGCGGGATAGCTGTACTCGCCATCCGGTTGGTTCTCCAGTGAAAAAATATGCTGCCAGTTCCGGCCGTCTTCCGATGCTGCCACGTATAACCTGCTTCTTCCTTCCCACCATTCACGCCCCTGGTACAGGGGATTGTACACGATAAGCTGCAGCCCGTTCTTCAGCGTCACAGCGTCAGTACCGGAATTGGGATTAGGAAGATTTGTGGGGCTTAAAGGCCCCCAGCTGGCGCCATTGTCGGCTGACCACGATTGTACCACATAGTTCTGGCGGCTTCTGCATAACAGTTGCAGGGAGTCATGCCCATACCGGAGAATACTGGGCTGTATCACTCCGAAAGTATCATTATCGATCGCAATGCGCGACCAGTTGCGCCCGTCGCGGTCAGATCTTTCAAGATGGATATGCCATGCTTTTTCATCCGCGCTTTCCGTACTGGAAGGGTAGAGGATATCGCCGTTCTCCAGTTGCATGGGCTTGTTCTTGATCGGCCCGAGCATTCCATCGGGTAGCCTTTCCGGCGCACTCCAGCGCTTGCCGTTGTTGGTGGAGGTCATCATCATGCCCCACCAGTCACGGGGAGATTTTCCCACTTTGTAAAAGAGCAAGAGTTTGCCGGCGCGGGTCCTGAATAATACGGGATTCCAGCAGGGATAACGCAGCGTATCATTGACAATGCCGTTGGCCACTTCAACGGGACTGCCCCATTTCCCATTCTCATATACCGCAGTCCATATACCTACATCGCTGCTGCCCTCATGTTTACCGGCAAACCAGGCGGCCATCAGCTTGTCGCCTTTAAGCGGTGTGATGGTGGAAGCATGGCAGCTTTCAAACGGCGGATTGTCCAGTATGAACACCCGTTTGTACAACTGCGCGGAGATCGCCTGCGCACCGGCATTTGAGCACTGGCAGAGCAACAGGAAGGAGAGCAGGCAACGGAACATCACATTATCTTTTTATTGTGTTGCAATATAGTAAAATGACAATGAAAACGGCTGCTGTATCCGCAGACACAGCAGCCGTCCGTATAAAACAAGTATGGCTATACTTCCGTTGTTTCCGCAGGAAGCACCGTATCATTGGATTGCTGTTTGCCCAGGAAACCGGGCAGGTCCATTCCGGCCATGTTGAACATATCCTGCAACGGCGGCACAGATTTATAGAGGCCTGAAATGAAGTTGGCCGTGGAGGACTGACCGTTCTGTCCATTGCTGCCATCCCATACCGTCACCTTGTCGATCTTGATGTTCTTGATCGCTTCGGTTTGCATTTTCACCAGTTCCGGCAGTTTATCCGCTATCAGCAACAGCACGGCATCCTTGGAATTGTTGCCGGCTGCCTGCACAATGCGGTCAAGGCCTTCGGCCTGCTTGGTGAGTATCTCGTACATACCTTTCGCCTCTGCTTCCATACGGGCAAAGATCGCATCCGCCTCGCCTTTTGCTTTCTCACGGATCTTTTCTGCCTCCGCCTGTGCTTCGATGATGGCTCTTTGTTTCTGTATCTCGGCGCTTACCACAACGTTCGCGTTCTGGGATGCTCTTTCCCTTTCCGCACGCGCGTCTTCCGCTTTTCTTTCTGCAACATAGGCTTCTTCCAGCGCCTTGGCGGACTGTATCTTTTCCGCTGCTATGGCGCGTTTTTCGGCTTCAGCTTCCCTTTCCCTTCTTTCCGCTTCCGATTGTGCGATCTTGATACGGGCGAGGTTTTCTCCTTCCACCGCTATCGCGTTCGCTTCGGATTCCTTGATACGGGTATCCCTTTCCGCTTCCGCTTTACCGATCGCTTCGTCCCTGTTGGCGGCGGCGATCAGAATGGATTTGTCCTTATTCGCTTCCGCGATCTGCGTATCACGGTCCCGCTGCGTTTCCGCAATGCTCACGTCCCTGTTCTTGAGCGTGGTCTGGATCGTGATATCTTTTTCCCTGTCTGCTTCGGCCTTGCCGATCTCTCCGAATTTTTCCTGCTCCGCTACGCTCTTTTTCGCTTCATTGATCGCTTTGGCCGCAGCTTCTTTACCCAGCGCCTCAATGTAGCCGGATTCGTCCTTGATATCCGTTACGTTCACGTTGATCAGCTTCATGCCGATCTTCTTGATCTCGGCTTCCACGTTGGAGGCTACATTGGCCAGGAACTTGTCCCGGTTGTTGTTGATCTCTTCAATGTCCATTGTGGCAACCACCAGGCGCAACTGACCGAAGATAATGTCTTTGGCGAGGTCGTGGATAGCGGGGCGCTGCAGGCCCAGCAACCTTTCGGCCGCATTGGTCATCACACCGGGCTCGGTGGAAATAGCTACGGTAAAACGGGAAGGCACGTCCACCCGGATGTTCTGACGGCTCAGGGCATTGGTCAGGTTCACTTCAATGGAGATCGGGGTGAGGTCCATAAAAGAATAGTCCTGGATCACCGGCCAGATGAAGGCCGCGCCGCCGTGAATGCATCTGGCGCTGTGGGAACCGTCCGGACCTTTACCTACCTTGCCGTACACCACCAGTATCTGGTCCGAGGGGCAACGCTTGTACCTTTTGAACAATGAGTACAGTATTGTGAACACAAAAACGACTGCGATCACAATAGCGATCAATACATAATCCATGGATCTATAAGTTTTGTTTGGTGACTAAAAGGAGCTGGTTGTTCAAAACCTGGGTAACTTTAACGAGGGCGCCTGTACGCAGTTCTTCCGCATCATCAGTGACGGCATCCAGTTCGCGGAACGCACCCTGTACTTTGAGATTTACTTTGCCGACGCCGGCACGGGAAGCCGGTACGGGCAGGTACACCGTGGCTATTGAAGCAATGGCATTTTCCATTTTCAATGTGCCGTTGTAGGCCAGCTTGCCGGTATAGTAGAACAAGGCAGCCATCAGCATCATCATGGCAAGGCCCGCTATCGTGGAAATAGCGACTACCACCAGGTTGGATTGCCCGGCATGGATAGCAGCGAGGCCCACCCATCCGAAAATCGTAAAAAATCCGAACAGGTTGCGGATCGTGAAAAACTGAAACCCGATGCCGTCATCCGCATCCAGCATTTCATCCACATCACCCGTAGCGCCGTCATGCTCTCCTCCGAAAAGGCTCATGGCATTCTGCACAAGAAATAATAACGTAAAAAAGATGGCAATGGACCAATACACCTTTTCGAAAACGGGCAGTTGTCCAAACCAGTCAGTTATGCTTAACAAACTCATCATAATAAGTATAGGTGAATGAGTTGTCAAGATAGGAAAAATTCCTGAAGATAAGGAGTGAGCTTGGCAGGTGACAGGCGCTGGTTTTTAAGGGAAAACCGGAAACCGCGGGGATGCAGTTTCCGGCCCCGTTTGCCTTTAAATCAGACCCACCGGGGGATGATCCCAGCCGGAGAGCATCGCCTTCACGATCCATCCGGAAGCAGAGGGCAGCCAGCCCGTCCTCTTATCGGCCATCACCAGCGCGGCCAGCGCCATTCCCTTCGGCAACTGTTGAGCGGAATATACGAATTGAAGGCCTTCCTGCTTCAATTCCAGCAATTCCTTTACCGGTATCTCCATACCGGATTGCCTGCCCCTGGCATCTGCAAATTTCCACTCGCGTACGAGCTTTCCCCTGGCATCCCTGACGGCTATTTTCCGGCTTTTGCCGATCTCGCCGCAGTGACTGTAATGAAAGGTCAGCTTGTCGTTGACATTGGCTTTGTCCAGTTGCAGCTGCTGTATGGTAAATGTGCCAAGAATGGACTGCTCAATGATGAGCTTGTTATTCAGATAGACCTTGAAATGATCCCCGCCGGCCCTGGCGGCTGAGGTAAAAGCGGAAAGAGAGACAACTGCAAGAACAGTGATGGTGTGAAAAAAATTACGGTGTAACATATATTTCGTTTTTGGTGTTCATCACAAAGCAAGGCAAATACAGTGTACCTGCATCATTGCTTTGACGAGCTGCAGGGTTTTCTTGATGTGCTGTCACCATTCCCGCAAGTTTTATTTTGTGATGTTATTTACTCTACTTATTTTGTAGACTAATTCCCGTTTAAAACAATCATTTATGTCAAACACACCATTACGATTTGAGACCTTGCAGGTCCATGCCGGTTACCAACCAGAGGCCACCACGAAAGCAGCAGCTGTGCCTATTTACCAGACAACTTCCTATACTTTCGATGATGCGGCGCATGCTGCCGATCTGTTTCAGCTAAAACAGTTCGGCAATATCTACACCCGCATTATGAACCCCACAACGGATGTGTTCGAGAAAAGGGTGGCGGCCCTGGAAGGAGGGGTAGGAGGTCTGGCCGTGGCATCCGGACAGGCTGCGCAGTTTATCGCTTTGCATAATATCCTGCTGCCGGGTGACAATTTCGTCACCTCATCCTATCTCTACGGCGGCACTTATAACCAGTTTAAAGTAAGTTTCAAGCGGATAGGGGTGGAAGCCCGCTTTGCGGATCTGGATGATCCGGCCAGTTTTGAGGCCCAGATCGATGACCGTACAAAAGCGATCTATGTGGAAACGATCGGCAACCCGGGTTTTGCGATCCCGGACTTTGAAAAGATCGCGGCACTGGCAAAGAAGCATGACCTGCCGCTGGTGGTGGACAATACCTTCGGGGCGGCCGGCTACCTCTTCCGGCCTATCGAACACGGTGCTAATATTGTTGTACAGGCGGCTACCAAATGGATCGGCGGACATGGCAACAGCATCGGTGGTATAATTGTAGATGGCGGAAACTACAACTGGGGCAACGGCAAGTTCAAACAATTCACCGATCCGGATGATGCTTATCACGGCATGAAGTTCTGGGAGGTTTTCGGAGTGGAAAGCCCCTTTGGCAATATCGCCTACATCATTCGTGCCCGGGTGACCGGCCTGCGCAGCTGGGGGCCGTCGCTGGCGCCGCAGAATGCCTTCCTGTTCCTGCAGGGACTGGAAACCCTGTCCCTCCGTGTACAACGAACTGTTGAAAATGCCCTCAGCCTGGCAACATGGCTGCAGCAGCATCCCTCCGTTGAATCCGTTAATTATCCGGGGCTGCCGGGCAATAAATACCATGAGCTGGGCAAGAAATACCTGAAGCATGGCTTTGGTGGAGTACTGTCTTTCAAGATCAAAGGAGGCAAAGACGCGGCCGATAAATTCGTACAATCGTTACAGTTGATATACCATCTGGCGAATGTCGGTGATTCCAAAACACTGATCATCCATCCTGCTACCACTACGCATCAGCAACTGAGTGAGGAAGAACAGCGGGCTGCCGGAGTGGAACCCGGACTGCTGCGTATTTCCCTTGGCATTGAGCATATTGATGACATCAAAGCCGATATGGAGCAGGCCTTCGGAAAGGTATAATATTCAATTGCGGGACAGGTACGCTGTCCCAACAGTGCAAGCGTTTAAGAACATCATAACCATGGCTGCGAGAGGTGTGATCCCGGATCACCATTCTTCTCTCAGCCATGGTTTTTTTTATCGAAAAAATGCAAAAACGGGATTGTTTACGCCTGATCCACCTCCCCATGTATCCTGTTAAAGAGGAAACGCCGTGGATTGAGCACTGCCATTTGCGTCAGTTCTTCCGGTGAAAGGGCGGCTACCATATTCGTCCATATCTGTTTGTCCGACAACTGGTTCCTCACCACATAGAAATCCGTTCCGAACAGCACCCGGTCCGCTATGCCGCTTTGCGGTAACAAAGTGGTCTTCAGCAGGGGATGGGTGCGGGCATCATGCAGAATGTAACTGATATCTGCGTACACATTCGGATATTGGAGCATGAGGCTGTAAATGATACTGAACCAGCTGGCATAACGCCAGATCCCTTCCAGCGCAGAATCCTCTGAAAAGTTCAACCCCCTGTCCGGGTGAAACTGCAGGTTATTGTTCCGCAGATCGCGGTCGCTTTCCAGGTACCGCAGCCATTCATCTTCTCCGCCAAAATGCCCGAAACAGATCTTCAACCGGGAAAGGTCCTTCTCCAGCGGTGTTCCGGCATCCCGGAAACCGAACAGGGAAAAGAGCGCCGGGTCGTTGTAGTGGATCAGCAACTGCCGCAGCCGTTTCTCGTCCAGCAGGCAGAGATAATTGAGCGGATGCGTGAAGTTCGTGGAGAAGTCCACGTTCTTTTTCTGGAACAGTTGCAGTTTTTCATCATCGGTAGCCTGCGAGAAAACGGGATGGTAGTTCCATTCTTTTTTCTTTTCACCGCGATAGAAGATCACCCCGCGGATGCAATGGTTCAGCACAGGAATATCGTGTTCACAGGCGTATAGCATCAGCGGCAGCAGGTCTTTGTCGAATGGATAATAACCCAGTGCCGGGTAGGTCTTGATGCCCCTGAAATGCTCTTTTTCCATACATTCCCTGATCGTTTGCATATATCCCGGATCTGCGGCGATGCGCCTCGGATCGGCGAACACGAAAGGCAGGGCGGTATCCGGGTTGTTGCGGCGGAGTTTTTTCAGCTCTGCCAGTTGCTGCATGTAGTTGCTGCGTGGCCGGCCGGCATCCATATGGTCCATATCCATGGGCAGGATCACGAAGCGGGTGCGCAGGGGATATTGCCGGGTGAGGGTATGAAAGATATTGTGCTGCTTCCGGTAGAAAGCGAACCGGCCGATGCTCATGTACCGGATGAGGTACTGGCGCGTCTTGGGTCCGGGCAGCACCTTCAGCAGCCGCAGGGTCCGGGAAGCCACGAACCACACGAGGTTGCGGCCGGATGGTATGATCAGCAGCACCAGGATGATAATGCCGTATTGGAGAAGGGGTGAGGATGGAAGCAAATGCCATCGGTAGAAGAACGCCGTTACCTCCCTGAATTGCGTTTCGTAGGAAAGGAACTCGCCTCCCCAGGCTATGATGATCAGCAGCGCATCAATAGTAAGTATGATCCCCGCGAGCGTCAGCAACAGGCTGATGGCTTTGTACCGGTGCAGCCAGAGGCCGGCCTCATAGTACCGCTTCCTTAAACGCCGGGCCGTACGCCCGAAATAAAGCGGCTTGACCCGGTAATACCACCAGCGGAAAAAGTTGACGACCAGCGGAATGGTGAGGATATAACCAATGGGGCCGGGCAGCATCTTCTTGCCAAGATGGGGCGGAACATGGTCACCCGTGAATACGTGGGTGTGACAGTTGATGAAGGCCTGCGTAACGCTTTGCTGTTTCATCCGTTCATTTTTAATTTTACGGGCCGGATGGAGCCTCGGATGTTTAAAATAATCATTCCCCTGTGTGTTTAATGATTATTTTGAACATGCCGGCTTCATCATGGATAGTGGTTTTACAGGATTTTTACACAACTTAAAGAAAATCTACTGATACTTCGCTTATGCCGGGCAACAGAGACGGAACAGTTTCCTCCTGCGAAGCTAACTTTTTCCTGAAAAGTGAATAAACATTTTGTATTTTGAAAGGGTTCCACCAAACCCGTATGAAAATTGTTAAACTGAACGGATCCCATCCGGCTGATAAAACAAATATTAACTGATGAAATACTTATTATCCATTATCATGTTGAGTTCCTTCTTCAATTTTGCCGCTGCACAGACCAAAGATGAAGCTGCCGTGGCCAGTGCTGTGGAAGCATTGCGAAAAGCCATGGTGGACGCGGATCAGGCGGAGCTGGACCGGTTGACGGCCACGAAGCTGAGCTACGGCCATTCTTCCGGCAAGATTGAAGACAAGGCCGCTTTTATCGGGAGCCTGCTCAGCGGGCAGTCGGATTTTGTGAGCATTGACCTCAGCGATCAGACTATTGCCGTAACCGGACAAACGGCCGTCGTACGGCATACACTGAACGCCAAAAGCAATGATGGCGGCAAACCAGGTTCCGTGCACCTCCACATCATGCTGGTATGGGGCCGGGATGGCGGAAAATGGAAGCTCGTCGGCAGGCAGGCCGTAAAGGTTCCCCAACAGTAAAATTATTTTGACAATCAACAGCATGGGGAGGCAGCAATGCTCCCCATTTTTGTTATCCCTCAGGCACGGTCTTTGAAACATCTAACCCCAAAAACAGCTATGAAGGATAACCAGGGAGTGGATTTTATCGGCATGATCAAAGACCGTTTTAACATGCTGATCAACTGGATGAAGCCTTCCCCCCGGGACCCCGCAGTATTGGCTATATTGAAGCTGATCCTGAAAATTCCCGTTTTTGTCCTGTTGCTGGCATTATCCCCGGTGATCATGATCATCCTGTTCTTTGTTTTCCTCGCCGCATTCTGATATGAAACCATTCTTCTCCATTCCTTTCCTCCTGATGCTGCTGGTCTTTCTATTGCACCAGCTGTCGCAAAAAGTGCTCGGCATACGCATTCCGTTTGCAGACAACTACCTTGATCCCTTTCTGTTCGTACCCATAATGCTGCATTGCCATGCTGCGGAACGCCGGCTGATAAACCGGTTGCGTTACGGCGCGGGTCCTGCCTGCCGGCTGTCACGGGAACGGATCGTTGCCGGTACTTTGCTGGCGATAGCGGTTGGTGAATGGCTCTTCCCTGCGCTGGACAGCCGGTTTACGGCGGACTGGCTCGATGTGCCAGCGTATGTTGCCGGTGCGCTCAGTTTTGCAATGCTGATGAACAAAGGGTGTCCGTATGCGAACATCACTGTACAGAATCGCACATGACAGCAATACCAATACTTTTGATAATGAGGTGATTATGAAAGGAATAGTGCATGGCACTATCCTTGCCATGCTTGCTGCAGTTTACGTTTAGCAAAGAAATCCTGGCGACAAGATTGCTACAGCCAGGTATCTAATGACCTTAACCACGCTTCGCGCGTGGTTATTTTTTTGCGCCGGATTCAACGACCGGCGGGCTTTCCTTGCCGCTGAAAGACGTGATCTTTTCCAGTACATCCTGTTCGCGGAAGGGTTTGAGAATATAGCCATTCATGCCTGCGGCCATATACTTGTCCAGGTCTTCTTTCACTACATTGCCGGTGATGGCGAGTATGGGCAGGGATGCTTTTTTCGGGTCTTT
Source organism: Chitinophaga sp. XS-30 (assembly GCF_008086345.1). NCBI lineage: Bacteria > Pseudomonadati > Bacteroidota > Chitinophagia > Chitinophagales > Chitinophagaceae > Chitinophaga > Chitinophaga sp. XS-30. Next base: position 3,598,288 of record NZ_CP043006.1, read on the forward strand.
CAGGAGGCGGATCTGATGTGTGAGTGTAAGGCCGTCCATCACGGGCATCTGTATGTCGGTAAGCACAATATCGAAATCATGTTCTTCCAGCAGCTTCAGCGCTTCTTTCCCGTTTTCTGCGGACCGGTAATTTACTTTCAGCTTTTTCAGGATCAGTTCCAGCAGCCTGCGGTTAAGCGTATTGTCGTCCGCCAGCAGTACATGCGATACCCTGGGCATGGTAACTGCAGCGGGTTCCTGGGGCCTCTTGGTGATCAGTACCATCTGCGCATCCGAAGGTTTGTAGGGAATGGAGAACCGGAAGGCAGAACCTTTGCCTGGCGTACTGGTGACTTGTATCTCCCCTCCGTGCAGGTCTATGATCTTCTTCACGATGGTCAGCCCCAGCCCGGTGCCTTCCGCCCTGGCACTGCCAGCCCCTGCCTGTGTGAATTCTTCGAAAATATGCGAAAGATTTTTTTTGTCAATGCCCACACCAGTGTCGGTCACCGTTACTTCCAGCAACATTTTGCCCTGTATCTGGCGCAGGGTGGCGGTAATGGTTACTTCGCCGCGGCTGGTGAACTTGATGGCATTTCCTACAAGATTGAACAGGATCTGTTTAAGCCGGAATGCATCGCCGTTCACGGTCACTTCTCTGGGAAAATTGCAGGCGGCCTGTAGTCCGATGCCTTTTTCCGTTGCTTTGATATGGAGCCCCCGGGCAATATCGTCGATGACTTTTCCGGGAGAGAAAGGAGCGCTTTCCAGGGTGAGCTTGTTCTCTTCCAGCTTGGAAAAATCCAGTACGTTGTTGACAACGGAAAGCAGCATATTGGCGGATAAATTAATAGCGCCAACGTATTCGGACTGCTCGGTATTCAACCTGGTTTTTCCCAGTTGTTCGGAAAAGCCTATCACGGAACTGAGCGGTGTTCTGATCTCATGGCTCATGCTGGCCACAAAATCACTTTTCAGCTTCGAAAATCGCATGGCCTGATGCCGGGCGCTGTTAAGGGATATGCCGGTGCGATAATTCCGCCATAACAAGGTAAGGATCGCCAGGCCGAGACCTCCGATCAGCAGGATAATATACAGGGTTTCCGTATTCAGCTCGTTCAGCTTTGCACCGATGTCGTTCCGGAGCGCCAGCTGCCGTTGGCGGGCGGCTTCCATTTCATCCTCCTTCAGCAGTTGAAGGTTGCTGAGCAATGTTTTCAGCAACCGGTCATTGGAAACGACCATATCGTATTCTTTCCGGTTCAGCTGCGCATGCCCCTGTGATATTTGCCGGAAGGCCCGGTTATAATAGTCGTGTATCTTCTGCATCTGTTGCTGGCTATACTGCAGGCCATCCCCGGTGGTATCCAGCGACACGCTGGTTTTGACGATCTGCCTGCCGGCAACCGTATCCGTTTTGGCGGATTTATTGGAAATAGCATCCGCCAGCCGGCCGAACAGTTTTTTTCGTTTCACGGGTACAACGGGGGTACGGGAAATGATAGAATCTACCCTGACCTTTTCCCGGGCGATGGGGATGACCGGTGCACGGAAAACTTCGGTCCGCTGTGAAGTATCCCACCCGGTGTTCAGCGCCAGCAGAGAATCCATCATGGAACGGACTTCCAGGTATATGCCCGTTTTATAGGCCTTATCCACCAGCAGGCCTTTCAGATTGCCTTCCCGGCGGTTCTGCGCTTCCACAGAATCCAGCCTTTCCGTGATGCCCCGCAGCGCCGTGATATAATTGACAAGATGTTCATGCTGATAAGTGAGGGTAAAGAGACGGAAGTTATTTTCCGCAGCATACATGTTCTGAATGGCATGATCTATCTGTTCTACCTGGCTGCGCACATCCGTCAGCTCTGTAACGGCGGCATGAAGCTGCCTGAACCGCTGTTGTTTGTAATAACCGATGAGCACAATGCTGATCAGCAGGAGTATCAGCACGGCCAGCAGAATATACCTGTATAAAAGCCGTCTGTTCCCGGGTGGTGTACGCATGTGGGATGGTATCGGTGTAAGGTCCATTATGGTATAAGTAGGTGTATTAATGTTTCATATGCTGGTTACCGGGTTGGGTCTGTCGCGGATGGGAAATGCTGGACGGGAACAGCAGAATGGAAGCGGAAAATACAGCAGCACTGTATCAACAGCGCTGCTGTAACGGGCGTATATCAATGTCCTTTGCCTCCGCCGCTGATCTGCATGCGAATGTTCTGGATATCACGGTCAAACAGGTAAAGACCACTCTTGTCTCCCCCGATCAGCTCAAGCTTTTCATTGAGCGTGCGGGCGAGCCTTTCTTCTTCTATCTGTTCGGAAACATACCATTGCAGGAAATTATGGGTCGCATAATCCTTTTCCTGCAGCGCCATATGCACAAGATCATTGATGCTTTCCGATACCTTGATCTCGTGTGCAAGGAATTCTTCAAATACTCTCTTGAGTGACTGGAAGGTGATGATGGGCTGCCCCAGGTGCGGCACAATACCAAATCCGCCGCGTTCATTCACGAACTTGATCAGTTTAAGCATGTGCACTCTTTCCTCATCGGACTGGTTATAGAAGAAGTCGGAAACGCCTGGCAGGCCAGGCTGAATGTCTGCCCAGGAGGCCATAGCGAGGTAGGCCTGCGATGAGGCGGCTTCCAGCGCAACCTGGGCGTTCAGTGCTTCTTGGATCGTTTTACTAAGCATATGATAAAGGTCTGTTTAAACTAAATATACGAATTATAAGGACAGGTGCCTGCTTTTGACAGGCGCCTCAAAAAAGATGCCTGCCTGCCGGTCGAAGGTCTCGGTATCGTCCGTGGTAAAGAATTCTCTTGTTCCGCCGGTGCTGCATTTTTCCGCCATTTCCGGATGTCTTTGCAGATAGTCTTTCAAACCGGCTGCTGCAATGCTTCCCTGTGAAAGCAACTGCACACCCGGCGGCAGATGTTGCTGCAGCTTACCGATGAGCAGGGGATAATGCGTGCATCCCAATACGATCGTATCGATATCAGCCGATTGTACCATCAGCTGGCGGACGTATTTCCGGATGAAAAAATCGGCGCCATCGCTGTTATACTCATCGTTTTCCACCAGCGGCACCCACATCGGGCAGGCCTGCTGGTACACGGTGACATCCGGAAAGAATTTTTCTATCTCGATAGGATAACTCTGCGAATTAACTGTTCCTGTGGTGCCGAAAATGCCCACCTGCCGGCTGCGGGTGTATTTGCCGACGATCTCCGTAGTTGGCCGGATAATTCCCAGCACCCTGCGTTCCGGATCGATCTTCGGCAGGTCGTTTTGCTGGATGGTGCGTAAGGCTTTGGCAGAAGCCGTATTACAGGCCAGCACCACCAGGTGGCAACCCATATTGAACAAATGCTGCACGCATTCCAGTGTATAATGGTACACAGTTTCAAAAGAGCGGATCCCGTAAGGCGCCCGGCTGTTGTCTCCCAGGTAGATATAATCATACTGCGGCAGCGTTTTTACGATTTCCTTCAGTACCGTCAATCCGCCATAACCGGAATCGAACACGCCTATCGGGCCTTGCTTTTTATTCATACCTGCCAAAATTAAGTCATTTTACCTGTCCGGGAGGCCATTCAGGCCAGCGCATCGTGCAATATTTCCACCGGATGCAGGGCATGCGCTCCTGTTCCGTCTTTGATCTGGTGCCTGCAACTGGTGCCGGGCGCAGCGATCAGTGTTCCTTCGGCAGCGTTGCGCACGGCGGGGAATAACACCAGTTCACCGATCTTCATCGATACATCATAGTGTTCTTTTTCATATCCGAAAGAACCGGCCATGCCGCAGCATCCGGAAGGGATGATCTCCACCTCGTAGCCTTCGGGGAGGCTCAGTATCTTTTTGCTGTGCAATACGCCGGACAGGGCTTTCTGCTGGCAATGCCCGTGCAGCCTGATCTTTTGCTGCGCCGGCCGGAACATGCCGCTGTGGATATGCCCGAGGTCCGCCTCGATGGACAGGAACTCGTCTATCATATATACATGTTTGGCCAGCTGCTTCGCGTCTTCCCGCAGGGTTTCGCCCACGAGGTCCGGGTACTCGTCCCGGAAACCCAGGATGGCCGAAGGCTCAATGCCCACCAGCGGGATTTTCTCCGAGATGAGCCGGCTGAACAGGCGCACGTTCTTTTCGGCGATGACCTTTGCTTTCCGCAGAAAACCTTTGGAGAGCAGCGCGCGGGCGCTTTCCGGATGATCGACGGGTATTACCTCGTAGCCCAACCTGCGCAGCAGCTGTACGGCTTTAATGCCTACATGGGTATCGTTATAATTGGTGAACTCGTCGCAGAACAGGTAAACTTTTCTTTGCTGCTTGCCGGTCTGCGGGTGCTGTTGCAGCCATTTGCGCAGTGTTTTCTTTTCCAGCGTTGGCATGGAGCGTTCCAATGCAAAGCCGGATATCTTTTTGATCAGCCGGGAAGGCGCGGCTGTTTTCACCAGCCAGTTGTACATGCCCGGGGCGATGGCGGCCAGGCTGGTCAGCATCCTGAAATTGCCGATCATCCAGGTACGGAGGGATACGCCGTTGGCATCGTAATAATGCTGGAGGAATTCCATCTTCATCTTCGCTACATCCACATTGGAGGGGCATTCGGACTTACATCCCTTGCAGGCCAGGCAGAGGTCCAGCACATCATATATCTCCTGATGGTCGAACCTGTTCTCTTTTGTGGATTGGGTCAGGAACTCCCGCAGGATGTTGGCGCGGGCGCGGGTGGTATCCTTTTCGTTGCGGGTAGCCATATAACTGGGGCACATGGTGCCGCCGCTCAGGTGCGTCTTGCGGCAGTCTCCGGAGCCATTGCACTGTTCCGCATGCTGCAGGATGGTCTGCTGCGGGAAGTGGAATACGGTTTTCAGGTCCGGCGCTTTCTGGCCCGGTTCATACCGCAGCATGCTGTTCATGGATGGCGTATCCACGATCTTGTGCGGATTGAAGATATTTTCCGGGTCCCAGGCGTATTTGACCTCCTTCAGCAAAGCGTAGTTCTTCGGACCGATCATCTGCTCGATGAACTCGCCCCGCAAACGCCCGTCACCATGCTCGCCGCTGAGGGAACCGTTATATTTTTTTACGAGGGCGGCGATCTCCTGTGCAATGATGCGGAAGAGCTCATTCCCTTCTTTGGTCTTCAGGTTGAGGATCGGCCGGAGGTGTATCTCACCGCTGCCGGCATGGGCATAGTGTACGGAGAAAAGATCGTATCGCTGCAGGATCTGGTTGAATTCCGCAATATAAGCGGGAAGATCTTCCACGGCCACAGCGGTATCTTCTATCACCGGCACGGCCTTTTCATCGCCGGGCAGGTTGCTGAGCAGGCCCAGTCCGGCTTTCCGGAGAGTCCATATCTTTTTGGTGTCCTCACCGAAAAGGAGGGGAAAATGATATCCCAGTCCCGCCGCCTGCATTTCCGCCTGCATTTGTGCGGCGATGGCCGTGATCTCCTCCCGGGTGTCGCGGCAGAACTCCACTACCAGGATGGCGCCGGGGTCGCCCTGTACAAAGAAGCGGTTCTTGCGCTGTTCGATATTGTCTTTTGTGCATTCCAGGATGAAATGGTCGATCAGTTCACTGGCGCTTGGTTTATAGCGCATGGCGATGATATTGGCGCGCAGCGATTCATCGATCGTATTGAAATGCACGCACATCAGACCGGTTTCTTTCGGTGGAAGGGGGGATATGTTCAGCCGTATCTCGGTGAGAAAGGCCAGTGTGCCTTCAGAGCCGGCGATCAGTTTGCAGAAATTGAAATCTTCCCGGCCATAGGTGAACGGCGCTGTTTCCAGCAGCATGTCAATGGCATAGCCGGTATTGCGGCGGAGGATCTCCGGTTTTGGGAACTGTTTCCGGATCTCCTGCTGATTGTCCGCGTTGCCTAGCAGGGTGCGGATTTGTTTGTACAGCGCTGTTTCCAGTTTTCCGTCATTGGCTTCGCATTTGGCATGAAAGGCTTCCGGGCTGAGGGCTTCGAATACCGCATCGGAGCCGTCGCTCAGGATGGCTTTTACGGAGAGCAGGTGCTCCCGGGTACTGCCGTACACCACGGAATTGGAGCCGCAGGAGTTGTTGCCCACCATTCCGCCGATCATGGCGCGGTTGGCGGTAGAGGTCTCCGGCCCGAAATAGAAGCCGTAGGGCTTCAGAAAAAGGTTCAGCTCATCGCGGATCACACCGGGCTGCACCCGTACCCACTTTTCAGCGGTATTGATCTCCAGGATGCGGGTGAACGTCCGTGAAACATCCACAATAATGCCTTTGCCCACCACTTGCCCGGCCAGCGAAGTGCCGGCGGTGCGGGGAATGAGGGAGGTTTTATGCTCACGGGCGAAACGGATCAGGGTCCTGATATCTTCTTCGTCTTCCGGAATAGCCACTGCCAGGGGCATCTCCCGGTAGGCGGAGGCATCCGTGGCATAGAGGGTACGCATGGTATCATCGAAATACAACACGCCTTTGAGAGCCTGGCCGAGTTGTATCAGCTTTTCACGCTTGATCATGGCGCGAAATTAATACTTAACCGGGATTGTTAAAAGAGGGTATTATCAGAATGGGTCTGCGGATAAGGCACTTTTAACCCGCAAATGGCTTCCAGCCTGCCTGCGAGGTAGGCGCTCAGTTCAGGGACGGCCGTTTCATCGGGCATATGCATGAAGAACCAGGTATTTTCCAGCCCATGGTCCATCCAGTACCTGATCCGGTTCAGCCAGTCGTCCACACGGCTGTAATCCGTAGGATGGAGGTGGTTGCCTACGTAACGGATAAAAGTGTGGGCGATGGGGAGGTGCATATGCACCATATCCCGCCGCCCTGCTGTATCCGTGATCACGGCGCCCATATTGAGGTTGCGCAGGGTGCTGAAAAGCTCCTGGCTGTGCCGGGGATCGCTGAACCAGTCCGGGTGGCGGACCTCCACAAAGAACTCCAGGTCCACCGGCAGGGAGGCCAGGTAGTTGAACAGGTTGCTTTTCCGCGATGGGCCGAAACTTTCGCTCAACTGCAGGAAGATGGGCCCCAGGTGTTCCCCGAACTCCACAACCCCTTCCAGGAAGGCGCTGGTCTGGTCCATGGCATTTACCAGGTTGCTGTAATGGCTGATGCCCTGCGGCACCTTCGGGCAAAAGAGGAAGTCCTGCCCGGCCACCTTTTCCTTCCATTTCCGGATCGTGTCCGGCGGATATATGCGGTAATGTGTGGCATTCAGCTCAATGCTGTTGTAGACTTTTGCGTACCGGGTAAGGAAATCCTTTTCCTTTGTACCTTTTGGAAATACGTTGCCTACCCATTCTTTCCGGTTCCAGCTGGTGCAGCCAAGCCGGAAATCCGGCCGGCCGGAGGGTTTGCCCCTGAGCGCGGCTTTGTTGAAAACCGGTTCTGCAGGCAGTTTGAAGTCGATATCATTCAGTGTGGCCGGGTTGACGCGTCCGAATTGCATAAATAAAAATAAGGAACCCGCCTCACAAAACCATCGGTTCCGGACAACAGCGGCAGCATAACATTTAAAACGGGCTAACGTTGCCGGTTACTTTTTTAGGTACTTTTGATTTTAACGTTTAATTTTTCCCTACTCCTTTGATTTCTAAGTTTTCCGAGTTAATTTATAAGCAATTACATCAGCATGGAGATTTTACACGTCAGCGCGGAGTGTTACCCGGTAGCAAAAGTGGGCGGTTTGGGAGATGTGGTGGGTGCTTTGCCTAAATATCAACAGTCGGCCGGAACGATCGCCAAGGTGGTGATGCCGGCCTACAACACTGCTTTCAGGGAAAAGCATTCCTACGAGATCGTGCATCAGGGCGGATTATGGCTGGGACACGACTGGTACCACTTTAATGTCTGGAAGGAAAGTACCAATGCACTGGGATTCGACCTTTACCAGGTGGATATCCCCGGCTTGCTGGACACGCCGGGCGTGTACGGCTATATGAACGATACCGAGCGGTTCCTGGGCTTCCAGGTGGCGGTGCTGGACTGGCTGAACGAATGGCAGCATCAGCCGGATGTGGTCCATTGTCATGATCATCATACCGGCCTGATACCTTTCCTGCTGCGTTTCGGCTATAAGTACAGCCGGCTGAAGCATATCGCTACGGTCATGACCATCCATAATGCCCAATACCAGGGACAGTTTGGATGGGACAAGCTATACCTCATCCCGTCTTTCGACCTCTGGAAAAGCGGGATGCTGGACTGGCAGGGAGCGATCAACCCGCTGGCTTCCGCTATCAAATGCGCCTGGAAGGTGAACACGGTATCGCCGAATTATATGGAAGAGCTGTTCTATTCCGCCAACGGGCTGGAAGGCCTGCTAAACGCCGAGCGAAGCAAGGCTACCGGCATCCTCAACGGTATCGATGACAAGGTGTGGGACCCGGCTACGGACGAGATGATCGCCACCAGGTACGGCCTTGCGGACGTGACCAAAGGCAAAAAGGCCAACAAGCAGCATCTGTGCAAGACCTTTGAGCTGGACCCTTCGCTGCCGTTGTTCGTTTTCATCGGCAGGCTGGTGGGAGAGAAGGGGGCGGACCTCCTGCCCGAGATCATCGGCCGGTCGCTATACGAGCATCCGGGTGAGCTGAATTTCCTCATCCTGGGTAGCGGGGACGCACATACGGAATGGATGCTGCAACAGGCCCGGCAGTATGCCGGTACGCACTTCAACGTCTTTATCGGTTATAATGAAGCGCTTTCGCATCAGCTGTATGCCGGTGCGGATTTTCTGCTGATGCCTTCCAGGGTGGAACCCTGTGGCCTGAACCAGCTGTATGCCATGCGCTACGGGACTGTGCCGGTCGTGCGGACCACCGGCGGGCTGAAAGATACGGTTGTGGATTTCGGTGATCCGGGAGGTTTCGGTATCCGTTTTTTCCACGCATCCACAGGTGATGTGTGCCATGCCATCGGGAGGGCATTGGAATTGTACAGGAGTAAAGTGAAATTTTCAAACATCAAAAAAACAATCATGCAGCTGGATCATTCCTGGGATAAAGCAGCGCAATCATATATTGATCTTTATACCAGCCTAAAGTAAATCTTACGTTATGTCTAATGCCGTTATCTCAATCATCCTTGGAGGAGGGGCCGGAACCCGGCTTTATCCGTTGACCCGGAGCCGTTCGAAGCCCGCAGTGCCCGTAGCCGGAAAATACCGCCTGGTGGACATCCCCATTTCCAATTGCCTGAATGCGGATCTGCACCGCATATTCGTGCTGACCCAGTTCAACTCCGCTTCGCTGAACAAACATATCAAGAATACCTACCATTTTTCGCATTTCAGCAAAGCCTTTGTAGACATTCTTGCGGCGGAACAGACGCCGGATAACCCCACCTGGTTCCAGGGTACAGCGGATGCCGTAAGGCAGATCCTGCGCCACCTGGAGAACTTCGAGTTTGACTATGCCCTGATCCTTTCGGGTGACCAGCTGTACCAGATGGATTTTCGCGAGATGATCGATCATCATATCGCCAAAGGCGCAGATATTTCCATCGCTACCATTCCCGTGCATGCCCGGGAAGCAACGGATTTCGGCATCCTGAAAACGAACGAGGAGAGCTTCATCACGGCATTCATCGAGAAACCCAAAAAAGAACTGTTGCCGGAATGGACCTCAGAGGTAAGCGCGGACATGCACCGGGATGGGCGGGAATACCTGGCGTCCATGGGTATCTACATCTTCAATAAACAGCTCCTGTTCGATCTGCTGGCCGGCCAGCCGGAAGCAACGGATTTCGGGAAGGAGCTCATACCCAATGCCATCAACCAGCATAAGGTGCTCAGCTTTCAGTACGAAGGGTACTGGACGGATATCGGGAATATTTCATCGTTCTTTGAAGCCAATCTCGGCCTGACGGATGAGATACCGCAGTTCAACCTTTTCGATGACAGCAAGACCATCTTCTCCCGTGCCCGCATGCTGCCCCCGGCCAAGATCTCCGGGACCACGCTGGAAAAGACCGTCATCGCGGACGGCTGCATCATCAACGCCAGCAGGCTGGAAAGATGCGTGGTGGGTATTCGTACCCGGATCGGCAAAGGCACTACTATCAGTAACAGCTACCTGATGGGGAACGACATCTATCAGACGCTGGACGAGATCAATAATGCCCGCAGCAAAGGCCGTCCGCCTATTGGTATCGGCGACCGCTGCTATATCAATAACGCCATTATCGACAAGAATGCCTGCATCGGCAACGATGTGCGGATCAACGGGGGCAAGCATATGGAAGACGGCGATTTTGAGAAATATACCATAAAAGATGGCATCGTAGTTGTGAAGAAAGGGGCAGTGCTGCCTGACGGGTTCCAGTGCCTGGCCTAGACCGGCGCCGTTCGGGAGCATCATCATTTAAAGCTTAAAATAAACAAACAGATCTATGAGATTGTCCATTGAACGGCAGACGACAAAAGTTACACCCGACCTTAAACGGGTGGTGGCCCGGTTTTTCTTTAACGGGGATGCCCGTGCAAAGGGCATTATCCTGAAAGTAATGGAAATGACGGATGTAGAGGTGGATATAACGATCACGCCCATACTCCGTGAATTCTCCAAGCGCCACCGGAACATTACCCGGGTTTTCGAAAGGCATGCGGACAAACTGAAGAACCTCTTCCTGGCACTGAAGATCGATCCGGAATCCATTGAGATGAAGCGCAGGTTGCTGATCGGTTCTTTTTTTACGAATGAATTTTCCATCGAGTCTGCCGCGTTCTTCAATCCTTCCATTGTGGAGGATGTGGACCAGAGCGGGCTGGAAGAAGGGGAAAAACGCATCATCCTCAGCTTCCGGGCAGTAGGGGAAGGGCACGTATCCTCCATTGTATTCCGCCGCGCTACCATCAACCGGAACAATGATATTACCATCATCCCGGCCGGTAATTATGTAGATGAACCGGATATTATCCGCAACGCAGAATATCACAAGCATATCTTTTTTCAGAACGCCTCCTCCATCAAACTGCCCGATTCCGTGATCCGTGAGGTCAGCAACGGCCTGCCGGATACTTTTGTGTATGTGGAACTGAAACGGGTGATCCGGGAAATGCAGCAACGCTACCAGGTGGACCATCTGTTGAAACGCAACCTGGAACGGTTGCTCTGGCTGGCAGATTCCTATTATGAGATCAATTTTTCGCTGGATACGGATATTTCCGACCGGGTGATCTTTCCATATTCCGATGCCGAAAGCCGCGGGATTGAGGATGCCCGTTTCGTGAAATATACCGGCGACAAAAGCGGGGTGACCTATTATGCCACCTACACCGCTTTTGACGGAGTGACCATTCAGCCGAAATTGCTGGAGACGCGGGACTTTTACCACTTCAAGATCATGCCCCTCTATGGAGAGGGTGCACAGAACAAGAACCTGGCGCTGTTTCCCCGCAAGATCAACGGCAAATATGCCATGATGTCCCGCATAGACGGCATCAATAATTACATCATGTATTCGGACAAGATCAATATCTGGGAGAATCCTGTGATACTGCAAACGCCGAAATATCCCTGGGAATTCGTGCAGATCGGTAACTGCGGCTCACCGATCGAAACGCCGGAAGGATGGCTGGTGATCACCCATGGCGTAGGGCCAATGCGTACTTATTGCCTGGGCGTTACCTTGCTGGACCTGGAAGATCCGACCAAGGAGATCGGCAGGCTGAAGGAGCCGCTGCTGATACCGAACAAGGATGAACGGGAGGGATATGTGCCGAATGTGCTGTATTCCTGCGGTGCGCTGATCCATAATGACGAGCTGGTCATTCCCTATGGTCTTTCTGATTACGCTTCTACCTTCGCTACGGTGAACCTGGCGAAACTGCTGGAAAAGATCAAAGCCGGATAGGCTTCCGGCAGGTGCTTCGCGGTGTTATGACCGGTGAAGCACCTGCTCATATACCTTCACATAATCACCGACCATTTTTTGCATGCTGAATTGAGACATGGCCCATTCGCGGCAGGTCTTCCGGCTGATGTCATGCAGCTGATCCACCCGTTCTATCGCATCTTTCAGCCCGCTCGCCAGAAATCCTGTTTCACAATCCCTGACAAGTTCCGGCATGGAGCCTCTGCGGTAGGCGATCACCGGGGTGCCGCACATCATGGCTTCCGCCACGCTCAGGCCGAAAGGTTCATCGAAATGAACAGGATGCAGCAGGGCTTTCGCTTTGCCAAGGAGCGTGTTCCGTTCCACCGGCCCGGCCGGGCCAATGTACTGTATCTGTTCCCCGTCGATCAGGGGCTGCACTTTCTCATGGTAATAACTTTCATCCTGGATGATGCCGGCCATGATGAGGCGCATCTTGTTCGCTTTCGCGATCTCGATGGCATCACAGGGACCTTTGTCCGGATGCATACGGCCGAAGAAAAGGAGGTAGTCCTCCGGGGTTTCACAGAAATCGAAGCTGTCCGGATCAATGCCGTTGTACACAGTTGCCGTGTAACGTAAGTGCGGGCTCCGGTCCGAATTGCTGATGGATACATAATGCCCGATATCATTGTAACGCTCGTACACCGGAATGATCTTCTGCGAGGAAAACCCGTGGATCGTGGTTACCACCGGCGTTTTCACCAATCTGGAGTAGGTCAGCGGCAGGAAGTCGAAATGATTATGGATAATATCATAGTCCCCGGCCTGTTCCATGAGGTAACTGATATGCATACACTCCATGACCTTTGCATCCTGGTTTTTGTCTTCTTCATACCCGTCTGCATACAGGGATTTAAGTGTTCCATGCGTGTGTGAGTTGGAAGTAGCGTAGAGTGTTACTTCGTGGCCGTGACTTTCCAGGCCTTCGGCTACGTTCGAGGCCATTTGCTCCCAGGGGCCGTAGTGCAGCGGTGGTGTCCGCCACGCTACGGGGGAGAGGATCGCTATTTTCATCCAGGTAATATTTGTCTTTTCAATGGTTGGATGGAACTTCGTTTCATCCGGATAATAATTTGTCTATTCAGTGGTCGGATGGAACTTCGTTTCATCCGGGTAATATTTGTCTTTTCAATGGTTGGATGGAACTTCGTTTCATCCGGGTAATATTTGTCTTTCAGTGGTCGGATGGAACTTCGTTTCAATCCCGGATCAAATGATCTTGCTTACCATATTGGCGGTGATGAGGGTTGTGGTCTGGGCTGCTTTTTCCTGGCGGGGCACGGCCATTTCACTGCTTTTCAGCACGGCAAGATGGGAAATGAAATACGCCAGAGTGCTTTCGGCGCCCTGGTTACGGTTCAGTCCGTCTTTTTCCAGCCCGTCGCAGCACCCGTGTGTCTCTGCATCATACAGGGAGATACGGAGCGTATTCTCGCCGAGGAACCATTTATAGCAAGTGAACATTCTCTGGAGATAGCCGCGGTTGCCGGTGAGGGCATGCGCCTGCTGATAGAGCAGCACCATAGCCATGGTCTCAATGGCCTGTTGGTCAAATACCGGGCATTCGCCGCCTTCGGTGTGCCAGCCGTCATTGCCAACGGGACTGAAATAGCCCTGGCTCATGGTGACCTTTTCGAGGAAGGCCAGGCTCTCCAATCCGATCGTTTTCCAGGTCTCGTTACCGGTCACTTCCGCTGCATGCAGCAACGCGAGCGGCAGGATGCCGTTATCGTAGGTCATGGTTTTCTCGAACCACTTCCAGTCTGCATGACTATTTTGCTCCCAGGCGTTGACGATTGGTTTGATCAGCGTGTTCAGCGCGGCGAATTTCCCTTCATCAGAGGGGTGATAGTTCAGGTAGTGGCAAACGCCGATGATGGCATTGGCTCGGCCCCGGAGGTGTTCCAGCGCAGCAAAATGCTGGAAAGAGCGATGGAACAGCTCCGAAGCAAACTCGCGGTAAGAATTGTTGGGGGCATACCGGATGAGGTAGCCTAATGCCCATATGGTTCGGCCGAAGGAATCTTCGGACCCGACTTCATCCAGGTACTGGCGGCTGAAGCTGAGGAAATTCCGGAAATTGCCGTCCGGTGTTTGCATGTAATGGATATAACTCAGGTAGATAGGCAGCAGGTCCTGTGCTTCCTTGGTCTTGCGCATCTGGTGGGCCATGATCATCAGCATCAGCGCGCGGGCGTTATCATCAAGGCAATACCCCTCCTTCAGGTTGGGAATGCCGTATTTGGCGTGTTGCACAATACCGGTGTCGTCTGTCAGCCTTTTGATATGTGAAAGGTTGAGCGGCGGCATCTGCGAAGCATCCGGCATGAGGCGGGTATTGTTTACCGCGGAACGTGGCGTGCTGTGTATCCTGCGCATCAGGTTACGGTATCGGGCGCCAACCCGGCTCCACTGCAATTCGGCGCCGTAATCCGCCGCTTTGCTGCGCAATCCTTCCAGCGCCAGTTCATCGTCCAGCAGGTTATTGATAATTTGCCCCAGCTCATTGTGCTGAGAGAAGCCGAACAGTTTGCCCCGGCCTTCATCCAGCAATTCCTGCGCATACCAGTAAGGAGTGGAAAGTACGGCTGCACCGGCGCCGAGCGCATAAGTGAGCGTGCCGCTGGTGATCTGTGTCTCGCTCAGATAAGGAGTGATATAGATGTCGCTGTGACGGAGGTAAGCAAAAAGATCATCTTCAGAAAGGAATTTATCCACGAACAGGATATGGTCCTCCAGCTTCAGTTCCGAAATGAGTGAGCTCAGGCTGTTCCGGTATTCTTCGCCGGCATGGCGCAGCACCGCAGGATGGGTTTTTCCTGCCACGATGTAAAGGGTATCAGGATGCTTGGAGATCACAGCGGGCAATGCCTTGATCACGGTCTCTATGCCCTTGTTGCGGCTTAGTAACCCGAAAGTGAAGAGCACCTTGCGGTAACGCATGATTTCGGGGAGCTTTTTTTCATCGATGCGAAGATTGCCGAAATCCGGTACGCCATGCGGGATGAGCATCATCTTGTCCTCATTCACCTCATACAGATTGGTCAGGAAGCTGATAGCGAGTTTGCTCATAACGATCACTTTCTGCGCATGCCTGGCGATCTCGCGCACGATGAGCTGTTGTGTGAACGAAGGTTCACGCAATATGGTATGGAAAGTGACGATATAAGGTACTTTAAGCCGGTTCAGGAAGGGCAGGATATAAATGCCGCTTTCTCCTCCGAAAATGCCAAATTCATGCTGCAGCACCACTACGTCCACGCCGCTGTTATTCACATGATCCGCCGCAGCCAGGTAATCCTGCATATGATGCTGACGGACGGTGAAGGTCACTTCCGGAGGGTACTCATACGTTTGCCCGTCATCGTTCATCGCGATCACGGATACCTCCGGGGCTTCTTTATCCTGAGATACGGCACGGATAAGGTTTTCGGTAAATGTTGCAATTCCACATTCCCGGGGAAAATACGAGGCTATATACGCAATCTTCATACTGAAACAGTTTTTTAGCATTCAACAATCAATCAAGGGTTACAGGGTGTGAAAATCATTCACGGAATGTTTAATATTTACAAATTGGCTGCCAGAAAAATCAGCTATCATTTTGGCACGGTCCGGTTTTGACGCCGGAAATATGATAAGTGGCAACATTGTGAAAAATGAAATATGTAATTTCAAACTTCAAATTTGGTAATACGCAATTGCCTTATCTTCGTGCATTCAAATTTCGAGGAAGTGATCAATCATATACAGCCAGTCGTTAGTCATCATTATTTACCATTTATTGATACAGGTTATTGTAGTCCGATCATTGCGGATTTTCTGACGGCCAGGCCGCCGCTGCGTCCCTTCTATGAACACACGGCCGTAGACCCCGATTTCGGAAAGGCCATTGCGGTGAAGGCGATGCAGCCCATGCGCAGAGACCTCCTGGCGGAAGCTTTGTATCAGCAATACGGTGGAATAACGTTAAAAGAGGAAGTAAGGGCGAATATCGGCCTGTTGCAGGCCACGAATACTTTTACCGTGTGTACGGCACATCAGCCGAACATTTTTACGGGATATCTCTATTTCGTGTACAAGATACTACAAACTATCGGACTTTCCCGGGAACTACAGCTGAAATATCCGCAACACCACTTTGTGCCGGTGTATTACATGGGCAGTGAAGATGCGGACCTGGAGGAGCTGGGCTCCATTAACCTGGAAGGGAAGAAGCTGACCTGGAATACAAAGCAGACCGGCGCAGTGGGGAGGATGGAAACGACGGGGCTGGAAGCCCTCATTCAGCAGGTGGAAGACAGTATCGGCTACGGCCCGTTCGCGGTTGAGCTGCTGGGTATGCTGCGTAAAGCTTACCTGGAACATTCCACCATACAGGAAGCCACGCTGAGCCTGGTAAATGACCTGTTCGGGCAATATGGGCTGGTGGTGCTGATCCCCGATAATCCGCTCTTCAAGCAGCAACTGATCCCCGTGATGGAAGAGGAGTTGTGGCAGCAAAGCTCCGCGGGGATCGTGGGGAAAACGATAGAGAAACTTGCGGAAAATTATAAAGTTCAGGCAAATCCCCGGGAGATAAATCTTTTCTATCTGAAGGATGACAAGCGGGAGCGGATCGTCAGGGATGGGGAACTGTGGAAAATCCTTCACACTTCGTTGTCATTCACCGGGGACGAATTGAAGAAAGAATTATATGAACATCCGGAGCGTTTCAGTCCTAATGTGATCCTGCGCGGGCTTCTTCAGGAAACCATCCTGCCGAATGTGGCCTTCATCGGCGGTGGCGGGGAGGTGGCTTACTGGCTGGAACTGAAGGAGCTTTTCCTTCGCCATAATGTGCCTTATCCCGTTGTATTGCTGCGCAATTCCTTTCTCTGGGTAAAGCGGGAACAGGATGAACGGCTCAAAAAGCTGAACATCTCAATAGAGGCGCTGTTCGGGGATACAGAGCTGCTGGTCAACCGTTTTGTATTTGAGCGCACCAATGCGGCGCTCGTGCTGCGCGACGAATATGCCGCTGTGGAAAAGCTGTACAATGAGATGGAGGCCAAGGCCCGGTCTATCGATATCACCCTGGTGGCTTCGGTGAATGCGGAGCGCAGCCGGGCGGTAAAATCCGTAGGCAAACTGGAGCACAAATTCCTGCGTGCGGAGAAGAAAAAGTTTGCCTGGCAGACGGACCAGATACGGGTTTTAAAGGAACAACTGTTCCCGGCCGGTTCGCTGCAGGAAAGAAAGGAGAACTTCATGCCTTATTATGCGCAATACGGGCCGCTGTTCTTCGAATATATCCTCAAAGGGCTGAAGCCGGTGACGGATCAGTTCTGTGTGATACGGGAGTGCTGAGTGAGATCAGTGCTTCCAGCATAGTAACCTTGCCATAACCTACCCCTCTGCGATCACTGCCCCGTGCACGGCGGCTTTCTTCATATCTTTCAACACGGAATACAGGGCGTTGAACTGGTCCCGTACATGCTTGATCTCCAGCATTTCCTCTCGCTCGGGGGTATTGCCCTGCCCTTCGTTGATCTGTTGCTGCCGTACCTGCAACAGCTGCTCCAGGTGGTCTTCCAGTTGCTGAAAGGCCGGTGTGGGCTGCAGCTCCGGAAAGATCACGCCTTCCCGTACATATTGTTCGATCTGGTCCATGACGGTGAGCAGGAACAGGAGGATGTCCTTATACTCCTGGCGTTTGTGCCGCATGCCATGTTGCAGCGCAAATGCGGAGAGCTGCGCGATGTGTGAGGACAGGGTATGGCTCAGTACCACGAAATGATACAGCTCTGATGCATGCTTCTGTTTGCTCTTTGGTTCGGACAGCATCCGCTGGAAAGCTGCGGTAAGATTGGCGGTGTTCACATGCACATCTTTGCGCGCCAGCTTGTAGGCGATCAGGCTGAATGGCTTGTTCGTGTACAGGTTGATCACCTGCGTCAGGTACTGTTTGTTGGACGCGATGGTCTTGACCATATAATCCGGCAGGAAGCGGTATTCCCAGCTTGGCCAGAAAAAATAGTTGAAGGAAAACGCGATGCCGCAGCCGATAAGGGTATCTATCACCCGATGGGTAAGGTTCTGGAAGTCCGCCGGCTGCAGGAAATGCAGCAGGAACACGATGAACGGGGTCATGAATACCACGCTCACCACATAGTTATAGGTATTGAAGCTGTACGCGCCGAGAATGCATATGAGCATCACGGAAAAGATGATCGTATCGTCTTTGGTCAGCCACAGGATGCCTGCGGCGAAGAACGCTCCGATCAGCGTACCGATCACGCGCTGGAAACTGCGGGTTTTCGTAAGGCTGAAGCCGGGTTTCATGATCACCATAATGGTGAGCAGTATCCAGTAGGTCTTGCTGAGATCGAGCGCCAGCCCCAGCAGCAGGCCGCATACCATCGCCAGCCCGGTGCGGATCGCATGGCGGAAGATATGCGAATTGAAGGTGAGGTTATTGCGGAAGGTAGCCAGATCGTACTGATGGCGGGTAGTGAACCTGGACAGTTCCAGCTGATGATCGAAAGTTGTTTCCTTTACCCGCTCCAGGCGGGTGAGGCGGTGGAGGTTATAGATGCGCTGCGCGATGTGCTGCATGTTATCGATCACGGTCTCAAAGGGAAGGAGGGCGGCCCTTTCCTTCAGGGTGGGCAGCCCGGCCTGGTAGGCTTTGAATTCCCGGCGCGCCTTTTCCAGCTCGAATTTCAGATTGACCTTCGGCAGGGAGCGCTGGCTGGCAGTAACGGCCACGCCTATATTATCCAGTTCCTCGGCAAACTGCAGGATGGCATGATGCAGCTGGGCTACCATCTGTGTTTTACCGAACTGCTTTTGCAGGGAGGTATAGTCCATCTGGGAGGCCATGATCTGTTCATGCATATCCACCAGGTCCAGGAAAATGAGTACCATGCTTTTGCTGATGCTGGTTGTGCCTTGTTGGGCAGAGCGCATCTTCAGCAAGAGTTCCCGCACGGCTTCCTGTTTTTCATTCACGACCACCTGCTGGGCGAATACTTCCCGGTAAGTGGCGGTAAGGTCTTTGTCCGGCAGGTAAAAGTCGGCCCGCATGCGGAGGTACCGGGCGGTGGACTGGATGCAGTCCCCAAGTGTCTGCTGAACGGTAAGGTAGGGGCGGATCTGCCATAGCAGGAGGGCCAGGAGGGAGTACCAGATGCTTCCGCTGAGGGTAAGCACAGCCATCTGTACGGCTCCCCGGGCCGTGTAGTTTTCCGCCAGCACACTCACCATCACCAGCAGCCCGCCGATGCCGATGTTGCCGCCCCGGTTGCCGTAGATCAGCAACATGCTGTAAAATACGCTGCAGAGGCCTATCCAGATGGTGAGCAGGGGAATGTAAGGTTGCAGCAGCCCGGTGCCAAGCGCCGTCAGGAAGATCAGGACGGTGCTGATCAGCAGGCCGTTCCGCTTGTGAAGGATCGTGCCGGGAACGTCAGCCAGCGCCGTACACAGGGCGCCCATCGAAATGGAGATGCCCATGTCCAGCCGCCCGATCTGGGCAAAGATCACGGAGGGGACCACAACGCTCAGGGTCGTGCGGAGTCCGGTGCTGAAATGATAACTGAATATAAAGGCTTTCGCTTCTTTGAACCAACGATCTTGCATTAGCCGCAAAATTACAATATAAGCATCATCTTTTCGATCGATATTAATAATCAATCAATTATTGAAATGAATATAACATATATTTCATTATCAATTATTTAAATCATCAAAATCGACCCATCCTGACAAAAATTATCCCCATGTGTGTATAAATAAATAGTAAATATTATGTGTTCTCTTTTAATTTACCAATTGTTTCAGGATCACCTCTAAAGAGAACATTGTGTTGCCATATCTGTCTGACCGCCCGACCGGAGCAGCAACCCCATGATACTGAAATCAACTTTATTCGATTATCTTTGGCGGCTCATAAAAAGGAGGTGTTGTGCGTTTAAAAACACTAGAGATCAAAGGGTTTAAAAGTTTTGCGGACAAGACCGTGTTGCACTTCGATGAAGGGGTAACCGGGGTAATTGGTCCCAATGGCTGCGGAAAGAGTAATATTATCGACTCTATCCGCTGGGTGATCGGGGAACACAAGATCAGCAACCTGCGTTCGGAGAACCAGGCGGGGCTTGTATTCAACGGCTCCCGTACCCGCTCCGCCAGTGGTATGGCGGAAGTAAGCCTGACGTTCGAGAATACCAAGAATGTACTGCCAACGGAATTTACCACGGTGACCATCACCCGCAAGTTCTACAAGAACGGGGACAGTGAATACCGGCTGAATGATGTGGCCTGCCGCCTGAAGGATATCCATAATCTATTCATGGATACCGGTGTCAGCACCGATTCCTACGCCATCATCGAGCTGGGCATGGTAGACGATATCATCAAGGACAAGGAGAACAGCCGCCGCCGCATGCTGGAACAGGCGGCCGGCATTTCCATCTATAAAACACGGAAAAAGGAAGCCAAATCCAAGCTGGACGCCACAGAAGGTGATCTGAACAGGATAGAGGACCTGCTTTTCGAGATCAACAACAACCTCAAGACGCTCGAAAGCCAGGCAAAGAAGGCCGAACGCTACTACGAGATCAAAAAGGAATATAAAGAAGCCAGCATCGAACTGGCCAAAGCTGCGCTGGAAGGGTTCAATATCACGTTCAAAGACCTGACGGAGCAGCAGCAACAGGAAACCGACCGCAAATTGGCCCTGGAAGCGGAAATATCCACCGATGAGGCTGCGGTTGAACAGGATAAGCTCCATTTTGTGGCCAAGGAAAGAGAGTTGCAGGTGCTCCAACGCTCCTTCAATGAACTGGTATCCAGCATCCGCACCAAGGAAAACGACAAGAACCTGGCCACCCAGCAGCTTACCTACCTGAAAGAACGGGAAAAGAACCTGACCGACTTTCTCGGCAATGCGGAAGGCCAGCTGAACGGGCTGACGGAATCCATTGCCTTTACCGAAACACAGGTAACGGAAGAGCAGGAAGTCTTCGAGTCCATGCAGGATGAACTGGAAGGGTTGCAGGATATGGTGGATGAAAAGAAACAGCATTTCGCCGAAAAGAAGCAGCAACTGGAAAAACTCCGGCAGGATCAGCAGCAGTGGCAGCGCCAGCAGTTCGAAGCGGAAAAGAAAGTAGCCGTAGCCGATACTTCCGTGCAGAACCTGCAACGGGGTATCCAGCAGTTGCAGGAAGAGAAGGTCGGCCGCGAAACGCAGATAAAAACACTGGAAGACGAAAAGGCCGGCCTCCAGGAAGTGCTGGCCGGCAGCAAGGATGAACTGGAAGAGATGATCCGCTTCCAGGAAGAGACCAAAAGCAAAATACTCACCACACAAAGCGAAATAGAAGGGCTGCGGGACCGGCTGGTGGACGAGAACAGGACACTTGATTCCAAAAAGAATGAATACGACCTGCTCAAATCCCTGGTGGACAGCCTCGAAGGCTATCCCGAAAGTATCAAGTTCCTGAAAAAGAACAGCGACTGGAACAACAAGGCCCCCATCCTCAGTGATATCTTTTTCTGCAGGGAAGATTACCGTACTTGTATAGAGAACCTGCTGGAGCCTTACCTGAACTATTATGTAGTCAACAACACCGAAGAGGCCATCCAGGCCATTCAGCTGCTGGACCTGCATAAAAAGGGCAAGGCCAATTTCTTCATTCTGGACCAGTTCAATCACCAGGCCGGCAGCCTGTTCGCGCCTCCCGGCACCACGGCGGCGCTGGACGTAGTGGAGATCGACGAGAAGTACAAAGGGCTGGGCAATTACCTGCTCGGGAAAGTATTCATCGCGGAAGGTGACCTTACACAGATCAGTTTTGCTGAACTGCCGGACCAGGATGTGCTGATCACCGAGAAAGGCGGACGGGTACACCGGGGCAAATACAGCATGAATGGCGGCTCCGTAGGGCTCTTCGAAGGCAAGAAACTCGGCCGCGCCAAGAACCTTGAAAAACTGGATGCAGAGATCCGCGATCTGGAAGGTGTTTGCGGCACCCTCAAAGCACAGCTGCAGGCCAAGCATGATGAAGTGCTGGGCTATAACAGCCAGCTCAATGAAAACAAGATCAACGCACTCCGCGAAAAGGTGAACCAGCTGAATAACCAGCTGTTCGGCCTGCAGAACAGGATAGAGAACTTCCATCATCTTATTGAGACCGGCAACAAGCGGCTTCTGGAGATGGAGCAGTCCCTCGCCGCCAACGAACAAAGCATTTCGAGCGTGCGTGATGAACTGGAAACATTGAACGACCGCGTACATACGCTGCACGACAGCATCGTGGCGGCGGACCGCGCTTCCCAGGAAGCGGAGCAGCAGTTCAACCAGGCCAGCACGCAATTCAATAACCAGAACCTTCAGCACACCCGCCAGCACAGTAAAGTGCAGGGACTGAAACAGGAGCTGGATTTCAAGCGCAAGCAGCTGAGCGATCTCCATCAGCAGATCACCAGCAATAAAGCACAGCTGGAAGATACCGCCGGCAACATCGCGGCGGCGGAAGACCGGCTGCTGCGGTCGGAAGACGGGCTGGTAGACCTGTTCCGCAAACGGGAGGAAGAAGAGAAAGCGCTCAACGAAAAGGACCAGGAATACTACAACTTCCGCAATCAGCTGCAGGAGCTGGAAAGCGCTTTACGTTCCAAGCAGAAAACGCGGGATATGCTGGACCAGCATCTCAACCAGATCAAGGACAAAGTGAATGAGCTGAAACTGCAACTGGCCTCCATGAAAGAAAGGCTGAGCGTAGAGTTCAAAGTGAACCTGGACGAGATACTGGATGAAGACCGCACCGGTACGCAGCCTGTGGAAGACCTGCAGGCCAATGCGGAACGCCTCAAGAAACGGCTGGAGAACATGGGCGAGATCAACCCCACTGCCATTGAGGCTTATACCGAAATGAAGAAAAGGTACGAGTTCATCCTCGAACAGAAGAACGATCTCGTGAATGCGAAGGAATCCCTGCTGGCTACCATCCAGGAAGTGGAATCTACCGCTAACCAGAAGTTCCTCGATACATTTAACCAGGTGAAGGAGAATTTCATCCGGGTGTTCAAGGCGCTGTTCACGGAAGAGGACCAGTGCGATATGATCCTCAACGATCCTTCCAACCTGGCGGATACCGGTATCGAGATCATTGCAAAACCGAAAGGTAAACGCCCGGCAGCCATTACACAGCTGTCCGGCGGGGAGAAGACCCTCACGGCCACGGCGCTGCTGTTCGCGATCTACCTGATCAAACCGGCCCCCTTCTGTATCCTCGATGAGGTGGACGCTCCGCTGGATGATGCCAATGTGGGGAAATTCACCAATATGATCCGAAAGTTCTCCGACAACTCCCAGTTCATCATCGTAACGCACAACAAACAAACGATGGCAGCTGTTGATGTGATCTACGGGGTAACCATGCAGGAGCCGGGGGTGAGCAAACTGGTTCCGGTAGATTTCAGGAGCCTTAATTAAAAAATAATATCTTGTAACGCATAGCGGGCCAGCCGGCTAAAACACGGCCGGCCCGTTTTTTCAGGTACCTTGTTTGGTACAATCATTGTCCACTTCTTCAAAACTCCGATAAATGGATTTGAAGCCACGGCAGACACTTACGGAACAGGAAGTCAGGCACGGATTAAAGATGGTTATCTGGGATGGATTGGCTTCAGAGACAATGACCACGCTGACGGGCGGGGCGTTCATCATAGCCATGGCTATCCTGCTGGGGGCCAGCAACCTGCAGCTGGGTTTGATCGCGGCATTGCCTACGCTGGTCAACCTGTTCCAGCTGATCTCCATCTGGCTGGTCAGGCGGTACAACAACCGCCGCGTGGTGACCGTTGTGGGCTCCCTGCTGGCCAGGTTCCCGTTAGTGATCATTGGCCTGCTCCCCCTGTTGTTGCCGCAATACGCGACCATTGAGCTGATCATACCCATCCTTTTCTTTTACTATTTTTCCGGGGCTATCGCCGGTGCGGCCTGGAACTCCTGGATGAAGGACCTGGTGCCGGAAAGGAAGCTGGGCGGCTATTTTGCCAAACGCAGCAGCTATATGCAGACGATGAACGTGGTGTTGAGCCTGGTACTGGCGCTGGGGCTGGACTATCTGCGGGACAATTATCCCGTCCTGGAGATGGACGCTTACGGCTGGATGTTCATTGTGGCCGGGATAGTGGGCATCATCGGAACGCTGTACCTTTCCAAAACCCCCGAGCCGCAATCCTTCCTGACGCGCGAGAACATATTTTCGATGCTTCGCCGGCCGCTGAAAGACAGCAATTTCAGAAGGCTGCTGATCTTCAATTCCGCCTGGGTCTTTGCCGTGAACATCGCTTCGCCCTTTTTTACGGTATTCATGATGAAGAGCATGGGCCTCAATCTTTCCTATATTATCGGCCTCACCATCCTCAGCCAGTTATCCAGCATTCTCACCATCCGGATATGGGGGCATTTCGCGGACCGCTACAGTAATAAAACGATCATCGCCATCGGTGCACCGATCTATATCCTGTGCCTGGTGGCCTGGTGTTTTGTCGGCATTTACTCGCAGCTGTGGGCCAACCTTACCTTGCTGGCATTGATTCACATCCTGATGGGATTTTCCAATGCGGGGATCAACCTGTCGCTGACCAATATCGGCCTGAAGCTTGCGCCCAGTGCTGATGCCATCGTTTATCTCTCCACCCGGAACGTGGTCACGGCGGTGTTCTCCGCTATAGCGCCGCTGCTGGGAGGCTCCCTGGCGGATTATTTCACCGGCCGCCACCTGAAGATCGATGCGGAGTGGGGTGGGCCTAACTGGACCAAAGCCTTTCACCTTGTGGAGCTGCATGAGTGGAACTTCCTCTTTGCCTTCGGGGCCATCATTGCCCTCGTTGCCGTGAACCGCCTGGCGAGGGTGAAGGAGACAGGGGAGGTGGAGAAAGACACGGTTGTGCGCATCATGCGCAGTACACTGCGGAACAACCTGAAGGAGAATTTCATTGTCGGTAATCTGATGAACGGGTATTCCCATCTGCGGAGCGCGTTCCGCAAGCGGTTCTTTTGATACATGAGCCAACAGCCTCATCCGCCCGCAATACATTCCATCTGCCACACGGCTCTGCCAACTGCCCCGCCAGGCACTTGCGATCTCATCCGCCGACAATCCCATGAAACATGCTGCCGGCCTCATAAGCCCATGCTCCGCAAATTTCCCCATCCGCCTGCAAACCGCCCTTTTGAACCGCTGATAAAATAATTCCAGCCTGCCCATCGATCAAATTTGAAATTCCGCCCCCGCTGAAGTATTTTAAAGTCGAATTTCAATCGGTTTCAATTTATGCATCCTGGTATTAAAACGATGGGTAGGATTTGGATCACCGGCCTGATAGCCGGGTTTTTAATGGCCTCCTGCAACAACACGGAAAAGAGCGCCGAATCAGATTCCCTGGCCATGCGGCAGCGCTTTGCAGCATCACCCGTACTCACCGGAGAACAATCGTTGAAACAGCTGGAAACGGAAGACGGTTTTTCCGTACAGCTGGTAGCGGCCGAACCCCAGGTGATCGTACCCGTGGCGATGGTCTTTGACGAAAAAGGCCGGATGTGGGTGGCGGAAATGACCGGTTACATGCCGGATACCGCAGGCACCGGGGAAGAAGCGCCCAATGGCAGGATCGTTATACTGGAAGATACAACCGGGGATGGTGCGGTGGACAAACGTACCGTTTTCCTGGATTCCCTCGTACTTCCCCGCGCGCTTTGCTTCGTGGAAGGCGGTCTGCTGGTGGCGGAGCCGCCCCGGTTATGGTATGTTGAAGTGAAAGGGGACAAACCGGGCAGTAAGATCCTCGTGGACGAAAAATATGCGGAGGGCGGTAATGTGGAGCACCAGCCGAACGGCCTGCTCCGCGCTATGGACAACTGGATATATAATGCCAAATCCTCAAAACGATACCGCAAGGCTGGTGACCGCTGGCTGAAGGAAACCACACATTTCCGGGGGCAGTGGGGCATCTCGCAGGATAATTACGGCAGGCTTTTTTATAATAACAACTCTGAAAATGTACTGGGCGATTATTTCAGCCCCGGCCTGGGCGCCACCAATCCCAACCAGCGGACGGTGGACGGTTTCAACCGCAATATCGTACCGGATAACCGGGTATATCCCATCCGCGCTACGCCGGGTGTGAACAGAGGGTATATGAAAGGTGTGCTGGACGATAGCCTGCGCCTGGTGAACTTCACCGCAGCCTGCGGCCCCCTCGTGTACCGCGGCGGCGCCTATGGCAACGATTTTGAAGGCAATATTTTCGTTGCGGAGCCTTCCGCCAACCTCATCAAACGCAACATCCTGCGGGACAGCGGCTATCATGCGCTGGGCCGGCAGGCCTACCAGGGGAAGGAATTCATCGCCAGCACGGACGAACGTTTTCGCCCCGTTAACCTGCACCTCGGTCCCGATGGCACAATGTACATCCTGGATATGTACCGTGGCATCATTCAGCATAAGACCTATCTCACGCCTTACCTGAAGAACGAGATCGGTATGCGCAGCCTTTCACAGCCGCTGAACTGCGGCCGCATCTACCGCGTGCTGCCCGAAGGCGTGAAAGGCCCGCAACCGGTGCAACTGACGGCTGATCCCGGAAAACTGCTCGCGCAGCTGGACGACAGGAACGGCTGGGTGCGGGACAAAGCCCAGCAAATGCTGGTAGACGGGCGGTACCGGCAAATCATTCCGGCACTCCGCGCGCGCCTGCAACAAACAGATCGCCCGTTGGGCCTGATCCATGCTATGTGGACGCTGGAAGGCCTGCAGGCACTCACGATCAACGATATCATCGCACTGCTGCAGCTGCCGGATGAAAACATCCGGACACAGGCCCTGGCCGCCCTGCCTTCCTTGCTGAATACCTCCAACAGCGCCATTGCAGTGCCGCTACTGGAGCAACTGGCCGCCAGTCCCCGTCAGGCCCCTGCGGTGGCTTACGTGCTGCCGGCCCTGCAAAAAGCAAATGCCGCCGCTGCCGGGCGGCTCTTAAGATCCATCTGGCAGCGATTCCCGGACAACCGGTTTGTGGCGGATGCCGTGATCAGCAATGTGCGCGACAGGGAAGAAGCATTGTTCGAAGAGATCACCGCATGGAGCGCGGATACCAACCTCGTGATCCGCCGTCACCTGCAAAAGGTCATTACGGATATCGCCAATCGCCGTAAAGCGAAGCTGGATGAAACCCTGGTGAAAGAATTTCCCCGCGGCAACCTCATCTACAAAACCATCTGCCAGACCTGCCACGGCGCGGACGGAGACGGCATCCAGTCGCTTGCGCCTCCGCTTAATCATTCAGACCTGGTCACCGGCAAAAAAGAAAGGCTGATCTCCATTGTACTGTACGGCCTTACCGGACCCGTTGAAGTGAACGGCAAGATCTACAAAGCGCCCGAGATCAGCGGGGATATGCCCGGCATCATCAATAACGACGAATTTTCGGATGCTGACCTGGCACAGCTCATGAGCTTCATTCGCAACGCCTGGGGCAACAAGGCCGGACGGGTAACTGAGCAGGACATCCTGAAAGTAAAGCAGCAGCACAAAGGCCGCGAAAAACCGTTCACGATGGAAGAGCTGTAACAGTAATACATATATATCTTTTCGAAATATTTCCCAACGATTTATTCGGTATATTACAGACCGATGGTTGACCCGGTTAAGGCAAAAATGCTGGTACTGCCGGACAAACGCGTATGAAGCTGAACACCTACATCAAACGACTGTTACCTTTGAACATGGTCCGTGCTATTGTGCACGCAGGCACGGAAGGCCTGGAAGAAAGCGCTGCCAAGAAGGCCCGGATCATCAACGGGCTTAGCCTGGTCACTGCATTCCTCGCTTTTGTGGTCGGGCATCTCTTTTATTTTTATACCGGTCTGCTGGAGATATACATTCCCGCCATGATCGAAGGCGCCCTGTTTTCGCTCATCATTGTGATGAACGCGTTCCGGCGTTACAACATGGCCAGCATAAGTGTGCTCATCGTACATTGCGCAGGGGCTTTCTATTTCGGCGCCATGCTGGGGCAGCTGATCAATATTTCCCTGATGGTCGCATTCCTGTTCGGCGTCTGCTTCCTGGTATATTCAAAACCGAAACACCAGCTGATCGGTATCGGCGCTACGCTGCTGACGCTGGGTTTGCTCGAATGGAACTATTACGTACAGGTGTTTCCCCCGATGGAAATGCCGGTTTATAAACAGTACATCTTCCGCTGGGTGGCCCTGCCATCCTTTCTGCTGTTCGATGTACTGGTGATGCTGTATTATGTGCGGGAGAACAAAACGCTTTACAGCCGTATCAAGACCTTCGTATATAAAGTTACGCACGAGCTGCGCAACCAGCTGAACGCCACTTTTCTTACCGCGCAACTGATCAAACGGGAGATCAGGCTGGATGACGGACTGAAAAAGATAGCGCCGTATGTTGACCTGCTGCTTGCCGCCAATCATAACATGCGCAACATCATCAACAATGTGCTGGATATGGCGGAGATTGAAGCGGGGAAAGTGGATACACCGGAAATGGAAACCTTTGCCATCGGCCCATTTTTTCACAAGCTGATCAGTCTCAATAAGGTAAGGGCAGGAACGCGGGGTATCCGGCTGGAGCTTTCCATTTCGAAAGAGATGCCGGAGATCATCCTCAGCGACACGCTCAAGCTGAACCTTATTGTCACCAACCTGCTGGCCAACGCCATCAAGTATGCCAATAAGGAAAGCAAGGTGCGCATGCGTGTGGAGAAGTCCGGAGAAGGGAAGTTCCGGGTGGCGGTGACCAATGAATGCCCTGATATACCGCCGGCCAAACAGGCGGTGCTGTTCGATATGTTCGTGAGGGACAGGCGCAACAAACATACGGAAGGCACCGGCCTGGGATTGTATATCGCCAAAAGCAAAGCGGATTCCCTGCAAGGTTCCCTGCAGCTGACCAGCCGTAACGGCCTTACTACTTTTACGCTGGAACTGCCGCTCCTGGAAGGCAGGCAGGAAGATATTGCGGAAGACATCATGGAAACGGATATCGACCTCAGCAATATTCATGTGATGGTAGCGGATGACAGCGATATGAACAATATGCTGCTCTCCCGGTTCCTGAGCCTCTACGGATGTGTGGTAACTTCCGTCACCAGCGGCATGCAGCTGATCAGCAAGCTGAAAACCATGCAGAATCTGCCGGAGATCATTATCCTGGACTATCATATGCCGGGTATGAACGGGGAAGAGACTTTGCGTCACCTGAAGCAGGCGCCTTATGTTCGCAACATCCCCGTAGTCATCTGTACCGGCAGCCTGGAGCATGAACAGGAACTGATGGATGCGGGAGCAGCCTCCATCATCCTGAAACCTGTGGAGCCAAAGGACCTGTTCGACGTGATTTGCCGGCATTTACCCCGGCTCAGCGGGTAAATGCCGGCAAAGGGGAAGGGATAAACCTATGCGCTTACCGCCTGTGCATGTTTCAGTTCCCGTGAGGGATGACCACCTTTCTTGTACCGTTCGGTCAACTGAAGCGTCCAGTGCATGTAGCCACTGATCATCAGCTCCAGGTTCTCCACAAATTCAATGACCGCCTCCGCATATACGCCGAAATCCGGAAGGGAAGCCCTCAGCGCGGCGAACTCCGCCACATCCCGGTCGTGGATACGAATGGCTTCCGCATATGCTTCCCCCATGGAATATTGGCGATGATGTTCCAGCATGAGCACAAGGTTCAGCACATCGCTGCCTTTTTCCAGGTGCGCGGAAAAATAGTCGTTGGCCCAGGAAAGAATATGGCAGGTCAGCTGGGAGAGCCGCCGGATGGAAGGATGCTGCCGGATCTCTTCCGGCAGCACAAAGCCGGTGATCACTTCGGCGAAGTCAACAAGCGGATACACGTTCACAGCTTTCTCGCGGATGTTCACAAACTCACCGAATGAAGGGAACTGCAACGATTTGCGGTAAGGTATCTCCGCTTTCAGCCCGTCGAAATACACATTCAGGCTATGACAGAAGCGCTCCAGCCATAGGTCCGAACCCATGCTCACCAGTTCCTGCCGCAGCACCGGCAATTGTTCATACAGTTCATCGCGCTGCACCATCATGCTGCCCCTGAGAATGGCCATGGCTTTCCCCCGGATCACTTCTATCTCTTCTACCGTAGCAAATTCAAAAGTGTCATCTATCGTAAAGGCCCAGATATAGAAACGGCAGATCGCGGTAAGCTGGGCCTTGTTGGCCCGGGGGAACATACATCCGCCGGCATGGCCCATCCCGGTCTGTGTATATTTTTTCTTTACTTTTTCAGGAAGGAAAGCATAGTAACGGTTTACCCAGCCGGATATCTTTTCTTCCATGTACAGCGCATGGCGATTGGTGGCAGGCTCGAACGGATACTGCAAGCCCGCAGCATTGAATTCTCGTGTCATAATAAAACTGTTTTTGATGAAGGAATACCTGTTAATGGTTACGTGCTCCTCAATAAAGGCTGGTTAAAGTTTCAGTTACAGTTATAGTAAGATATGAAAAATTGGGACTGGAAGGGAGGAGGGGAGGAAATCTGTGCCGGGGGGTAACGGCACAGGAAAGCAGGGGGGCTGCACGCGAAGCGGGTATTATTTCATTTCCAGCACGGTTACTACCGGTAAATGATCAGATGCGGTTACGCCACCAATGACCTGATGGGAGACAACCTTGAATTTGCCGGCCGGGCGGATAGTGATGTAATCCAGCTGCCTGTCGGGTCCGGTTGAGGGGATCGTAAAACAGTTCGTTTTACAGGTATTTTCAAAAGCCGCGGCATCCAGCAGGTCAATTGTTTCGGAGCCGGGAACGGCATTAAGATCCCCGCCGAAAATAACGGGGTAAGATGACCGGGAAAGAATGCTGTCAATGACCGGTACCTGCGCCAGCCTGTTTTCTACAGTGAGGTCCAGGTGGGTAGTCGCGACGGTGTAGGTATGCCCTCCCGGGAAGGTGATCCGGGTTTCGCACAATGCTCTTTGCTCTACGTACCGGCCCGGTACTTCCAGTTTCGGCAGCAAATGTGTTTTAGAAAATTCAATTTTATGTTTTGACAATATAGCGATGCCAAAATCACCGCCCTGATAGGTGCTGGCCTTTGAGAAATAAGTGTACTGCATGCCGGTATATCCGGCCAGCGCGGCAAGCTGGTCTGTATTATAGGAACGGGTGGTTTTGATGTCCAGTTCCTGTATCAGCACCACATCGGGGCTTATGCTTCTGATCACATCTGCCGTTGCGCTGACATCCGGTGTTGTGTTGCCCGCCGGAACATAAGGTATGCAGGAGCGGACATTATAGCTCATGACGGTAATTACCTTCTGAGTGGAGGTATCGGCAACGGGAGGTTCATATTCCGAAGAGACGGCTTTATCGCTTTTGGAACAGGATAGGGAGAGGCCAGCATAAAAGGTCAGCAACATCAATTTTTTCATGGCGGTCTTTATGGATTTGAAGAAGGAACGTGGATGAAGCAACATCCACGTTCCGGTATATCTGACTACAGGTCCCAATTGGGATTCTGGCCCAGGTTTGGATTTTTTATTCTTTCGCCGTTAGGAACGGGCCACAGGTAGTGTTTGGCCGGGTCAAAGTTCCGGCCGCCCCCTTCATTCACGGATTTTTCATAAATGATATCGCCATTGGCATCCAGTCCGTTGGCGGCATAAGGATTCTGACCGAGTTCCTGGATCACAATGGAAGCCCTGGGGCCGGTAACCGGCAGGCCCATACGCTCGCCTTCTTTCCAGCGATAGATATCAAAGAGGCGCATACCTTCGAAAGCCAGCTCTATGCGGCGTTCGCGGCGAAGCTCTGTTTCAATGTCCATTCCCCAGGCTGCCAGCTCCGTCAATATCATATGGTGCATGCCCACGCGTGTACGCAACTGGTTGACGGTTTGATCCAGGATCACCTGCGTCAGCTGACCCTGTTTGAATTTGGCTTCCGCGTAGATAAGCAGTATTTCCGCATAGCGGAGCACCTGGATGTCATTGTAATCGCCATTGGTTTGCAAGGCAACGGAAGGATCGCAATACTTGATGAAGTAGAAGCCTGTCATGGAATTGGCGCCATTCCTGTTATTGGCTTTCAGACCGGCGAAACGGGGCAGGTGAAAGATGGGAGTAGGCGTTGTATTGCTGCCGGGGGTGCCGTCGTTACCACCTGTCCAGGCAGCGCCGGGCTTCAATATGGTAAGGCCCATGCGGGGATCGCGGTTCTCCCAGTAATTGGCATAGGTAGGCTCCGTGCGGTCATATAAGGGTGACAGCTCTACGGTGTTGTTGTCCCGGTATTCATATCCTTTGACAGCAGGTTTGCCATCAGTACAGAGATAAGCGTCCACCAGCGTTTTACCGGGATTGAAACGCACATAATCAATAGGCTTGCAGACCTCGCCGCTCAGGTTATGCATACGCAGGTCCTTCGCATAAAGGCCGCAGATAATGGACTCCCTGTTGGCGGGGTTGGTGGTGATATTTGATGCGATCGTGAATAACGCCGTATAATCTGCATATAACGAGAACTGGTTGGACTGCATTACCTGCCATGCGGCGTCAGCGGCTACTTCCCAGCGTTCGTTCTGCAACGCTACGCGGGCTTTGACAGCGAGGGCGCCCCATTTGTTGATCCTGCCTATGTCTTTGCCAACAGGCCGTTCTCCGCTTAGTTTTTCTGCCGCCCAATCCATATCCTCCAACATCCAGTCCACTACCTGGGCTTTGGGAGTGCGGGGCCCGTATGTTACCGGATCTTCGGCGGTGAGCACCTTGTCTACCAGCGGTACATCACCATAAAGGCCGGTAAGGATAAAATAGTTAAATGCACGGATCACCTTTACTTCTGCTGCATACCGGTCCTTTACCTCTTGCGGGATGTCCGCACGGTTATAATTTTCCAGGAAGTTATTGCAGCGGAATATGTTTGCATAGGAGGTATTCCACCAACTGGATACCGGGAAGCCGTCATTGCCATGCTGGCCGCCGGAAACCTTGTTGAGGCCGCCAGTGATCTGTCCCCAGTAGGCTGACTCGGCGCAACCCTCTCCAAGGTTGATCAGGTCTTTGGAAAAAGAGGAATAACATACCAATGTTGCAGCGCTCAACTGCGCTTCTGTTTGCCAGAAGGTTTCATTGGTAACGGAATCCAGGGGGAACTTGTCGAGAAAATCTTTTTTACAGCCTGCTGCAATAAGCAACAGGATACCGGTGAATAATTTTATAGCTGGTTTCATTGCTTGATTATTTAAAGGTGATGGTCATGCCCAGAATAATTGTTTTAACCTGCGGATACGCATCTCCGGAAGTGGAACGTACTTCCGGGTCATAGGCATAGAAGTAATCGGAGCGGGTGAACAGGTTGTCTGCGGAAGCATATACGCGCATCCTGTCTATATTCGCCCTGCGCGTAAGATGCACCGGCAGCGTATAGCCAAGCTGGATGTTCTTTACCCGCAGGTAGGATGCATCCTGTATCCAGTAATCAGCAAATTCCCGGTTGTGCGTCTGTCCATAAAAAAGCCGGGGGTAAGCAGCATTCGTATTATCCGGAGTCCAGCGGTCGGTGTGTATCTTTTGCGGAACGGAATAATCGTTGATGAAAGCATGGATCGCTTCCTCTTTCAGATAGCCGTCTACCTGGCCAACACCTTGCAGGAAGAAGCTGAAATCAAACCCTTTCCAGGCCAGATCTCCCCTGAGGGCGTAGGTGTAACGGGGGTATGGATTGCCTATTATCGTTCTGTCATGGCTGTCGATGATGCCGTCTGGCTTTCCATCAGGCCCACTGATATCCCTGTATTTCAGATCCCCCGGTTGTGTAATGGCGGTGTAGCTGCTGATGGTCGGGAACCCGGGATCTGTGTATCTCCCGGTATTCTGATCATAACCGCCGAAATCGCTTATCTGTGCCAGCCCGTCCGTCTGGTAACCAAAAAAGGCATTCAGCGGGTCGCCTTCCCTGATCAGCTCTTCTCCGAGCGAAGCCGCGCTTTTTCCGAGGGTGACTACTTTATTGGTAACATCTGAAAGGTTGAAATTCACACCGTATTGCAGGCCGCCTGCCTGATCTCTCCAGCCGGCGCTCAGTTCCCATCCCTTGCTTTGCACTTTGCCCATATTCACCAGCGGCAGGGCTGCAGCGCTGGTAAAGCCGATGAGCGAAGGATAGACCGGTTTCAGCAACGCATTTTTATTGTTCTTCACAAACCAGTCGGCAGTGAACGACAGCCGGTTGCGCAGCAATTGCAGGTCTAGCCCGATGTTGGTCATCTCTATGCTTTCCCATACCAGTTCCTCATTGCCTAATGAACCCTGGGAAAAACCTACCGTTTCCAGGCCGCCCATGGGATATGGGTTCAGCACTCGGGTAATGCCGGTAAGATAGGGGTACAGATCTCCGGCGCCCACGTTCTGGTTGCCGAGCTCGCCATAAGAGACCCTTATTTTTGCCAGGTCTACCACAGGCTTTATGAAATGGAGGAAAGGTTCTTCACTGAGTTTCCAGCCTGCGGAAAATGAAGGGAAAGTGCCCCAGCGGTTTCTGGGCGAAAAGCGGGAAGTACCGTCACGGCGAAGGTTCGCTTCAAAAAGATACCTTTCCTTGTAATCATAGTTGAGCCGCCCGAAGTAGGAGCGTAGTGCCCAGTGGGATTCTGTGCCGCTGTTGGAGATGTCTTCCGTTCCCAGGTCTATCTGCTCCACGCCATCCATCAGGATGTTCCTGCGGGCCGCTCCAAGCCATGCGGTAAATCCCCATTCCTGGGAGTAACCTGCGAGTGCCCGGAGGTGATGCCCTCCGAAGTCCTTTTCATATGTCAGCAGGCTGATGAAAGTCTGAGTCAGGTCATCCCTGTTATTACGGGAGATACTGTTGCGCAAGGAAGCATTGACTGGATCGTCCGAGCCGTCCGGCGTGTAACGCAGCATGGCGTTATTGAACTCTTTCGTTTGGTCCATAACGCTGGTAAAAGCATATTGACCGGAGATGTTCAGCCCTTCAACAAGTTTCAGCGTTGCGGAAAAGTTACCTGCGGGATTCCGGGAATGGAACCGGTTGTACCCGGAATTATAGCCAACATTCACCGGATTGGTAACAGATCCGTACGCATAATACGGCGTTTCTTCCCATCCGCCGCCACTTGCCGGCGTCAGCCACTTCACCGGAACGAGGGGGCTGATGCGCTGCGCGAGCCGGAAGACGCCGGCGGTACCGGAGGACGCATTGTCCAGCCTTTTAAAATCCATATAGCTGATATTGGCATCCAGCTTGAGCCTGTCGAATACTTCCGTATTCACCCGTATCCGCAGGTTGTTCCGGGCTGCATTATAGCTTTCTCCAACAATAAGCCCGTCCTGATCGAGGCGGCCATAAGACAGGTAATATCCTGTTTTCCCGCTGCTGCCGCTGAGATTGAGCGTATGGCTGTGCTGGAATGCGGAAGATTTGTAGATTTCA
This sequence comes from Chitinophaga sp. XS-30, assembly GCF_008086345.1. Classification (NCBI taxonomy): domain Bacteria; kingdom Pseudomonadati; phylum Bacteroidota; class Chitinophagia; order Chitinophagales; family Chitinophagaceae; genus Chitinophaga; species Chitinophaga sp. XS-30. The sequence continues at coordinate 3,633,661 of NZ_CP043006.1, forward strand.
TTGATCCAGTCCGTATTGGAATAATTGTTCGGATCATTGCCTGCATCGTATGCAGCAAAGGCATCATTCAGATATACTGCGGCGAGGCCTGCATTTTCCCTGGCTTCATTGTGCAGTTCCATAAACTCGCGTCCGTTCACCAGCTCCGGTAAACGGGTCGGTTGCTGGAAGCCTGCATAACCGGCATAGTTGAGGGAGAGCTGATCGCCGATCCTGCCTTTTTTGGTCGTGATCAGTATCACGCCATTCGCTGCGCGCGCGCCGTAGATGGCGGCGGAGGCCGCATCCTTCAGCACGGAAATGCTTTCAATATCATCCGGGTTCAGCATCTCGTGATTGCCGCCCATCACACCATCTATCAGTATCAGCGGACTGTTGGAACTGTTCAGCGTATTCACTCCCCGGATAGCAATGGATAACCCTGGTTGTCCGGGCTGCCCTGATGCGGACTGGATCGTAACGCCGGGCAATGCTCCCTGCAGCCCCGCAGAAGTGGAGGTTACGGGCCGCCCCTCAAATACGTCCCCGTTCACAGTAGCTACCGCACCGGTGAGGTTTACTTTTCGCTGGGTACCGAAACCAACTACCGCCAGCTCATCCAGTTTCCTGGCCGATTCCTTCAGTACGACCTGTATGTTCGTTTGTTTCCCGGCGCTGACGGTTTGCGATTCGTAACCGATGAACCTGAATTCCAGTATCGTGTTCTCCGGATCGTCTACAGTCAGCCGGAACCGTCCATTTTCATCCGTAATGGTACCCTGGTTGGTATTGGCGATAAATACGGATACGCCGATCATCACTTCGCCTCTTTCATTCAATACCTTGCCGGTTATCTCCCCCGGCGGCTTTACCGTGGCGGCCTCTGCCGCCTTTACCACAATGATCTTGTCTATCATCGTGTACGTAAATGGCTGTCCGGCAAAACAGCGGTCCAACACTTCCGCGAGCGGCGCATTCTTTACACGGATACTGATCCTGTTTGCTTTTTCCAGCAAGGATTCCTTGTAGAAGAACTGGTAACCGGTCTGTTGTTCTATCTCCCGCAAGATGCTGGCTAATCCTGCATTTTTGCTGGAAAGTGTAACCTGCTGGCTGAAGCTTTTGGCGCTGACATGCAGTGCGGCAACAAATAATAGAACAGCGGTGAGTTTCATAACAAGCATTATTTTATGCGGCATGCGGCGATTCCCCGGCCTTTCCGGCATGCACTTGAAAAGAATGTTATCTTTCATACATTTGTGATGGTTTGGATTTACAATGAGCAATTGAGTACAGATTGTTTGTAGTTGATGGTCCAGGCTATTCGCCGGGAGTGGTCGCACACTTCCGGTTTTTTTATTCACCTGGACGAGAGGGATGAAGGTGGTAGCTGTTATTTCATATCTACAGGTTTTTTAGGTGAGTGCAATGATGTTTTTATCGGTTCACGATCAGTTTGTTCCCTTCTATATTGAAATGCAGGCCGCTGGTTTCCAATACGCTCAGCAGTTTTGATAATTTTACATCCCTGGATATTTTCCCTGAGAAGGCGTCCTTCGGCATTTCAGCGGGGAGTTGTACGGATATGTCATACCACCGGGCCACCTGGCGCAGAATGCCGGCCATATCCTGTTTGTTGAATAAAAAATATCCGTGCTTCCAGGCCACTGCTTCTTCCACATTAACGGCTGCCAGCCTGATCTTTTGCGTAGCGCTGTTCAGTTGCGCCTGCTGCCCGGGTTCCATCAGGATGGTTTCTTTGCCTGCTGCCAGCCGGATGCTGCCTTCCAGCAGGGTGGCGCTGATGGTTTGCTCATCCGCATACGCCATGATATTAAAATGTGTTCCCAGCACTTCCACTTCGATCTCGTTCGTTTTCACTTTAAATGGCTTCGCTGCATGCTTCGCTACTTCAAAATATCCTTCGCCGGTGAGCTCCACTTTCCTTTCCGGGCCGGTAAAGGCGGTGGGATACGTAAGGGAGGATGCGGCGTTCAGCCATACCCTTGTGCCATCCGGAAGGAGAACCTGGTATTGTCCCCCGCGTGGCGTGGCAAGTGTGTTATAACTGATGCCGGATGATGCGGTACCTGGCTGGTAAACCAGTTTGCCTTCCTGCGGCTGCTGTACACTGGCGCCGGCTTGCTGCGCAATGGTGCCGTTGGCGGTGCTGTCCAGCGTAATCGTGCTGCCATCCGCCAGGGTAAGCGTGGCTTTATTGCCTCCGGGCATTGCATCGTTACGGAAGACCGTATCTTTTGTGGCGGTCACCGGCAATGGCGCTGAAACGGGCCTCATCATCCAGATCGCTGCTCCCGCAAGCAATAGCACCACTGCTGCTGCCGCCCAGCGCAGTGGGGACAGCCTGTAGATCCTGCCGCTGCGTTTTTCCTGCTTTATTTCCTGCTGCAGGCGATGCAACATTTGTTGACGCACCTGCTCTTTCTCGTACTCATCTTCCGCGGGCCAGTGCACTTCTTCCATATCCATTGCACGGTACCAGCTGTGCAGCTCCGTTATTTCTTCCGGACTGGCTGTTCCATTGGCGTACCTGGTAATAAGATCTTGTAAATGTTCTCTTGTCATTTTATATGGTATATGCGTTGGCGTTACTCGTTGATCAGGCCGGCCGGCTTGCTGTTGGTCCTATGGCGACAGGCAGGGCCGCTTTCCGGATACTTTCCGGTTTCCCCCGACGGAGCAGGAAACTGCGGCGTATCGCCGGGCAAGTTGATGATGGATAATGATAACGGCAGTAAACAGGAATATAATTTCATATCAGGGAATATCTGACAGGCAAAAGCCTGTTTCCCTATTAGTACCCATAACTTCACCGGAACCCTAGCCGGAAAGCTCTGTTTTTTTAGAAAATTATTGTGAAGGCCGCCGGCAGGAGGAAAATATAGAATCTGCGCAGGGAGGAGCGGAGGCTTTTCAGCGCCCGGGTGATGTGGTATTCAACAGTTTTGAGGGATATATCGAGTTTGTCGGCTACTTCAACCATGGAGAGATGCTCTTCCCGGCTGTATTTGAAGACCAGCCTGGTTTTCTCCGGCAGTTTTTCCACCTCTCCGGCCAGGAAGTCTTTCAGGAACTTGGCGTCGAGTTTTTCTTCTTCTTCCGCCACTGTTTCCAGGGTGGTATTATTCGCGGCCAGCAATTCCTGCTGCCTTTTTTCCCTGGTAATGGCTTTCAGTACGGAGAATTTGACGGCAGTGCCCAGGTAGGCAGGGAGGGACTGGATCACGAGCGTCTCCCTGCGCAGCCAGAGGCTGAGCAGCACATCATGCACGATCTCTTTAGCCGCTTCTTTATTTTTCATGTGGTAATAGCCAACAGCCAACAGCCTTTCCCAATACCGGCGGTATATCTCGGAAAAGGCCCATTCTTTGCCCGTTTGCATCAGGCAAAGCAATTCGCTGTCGTCCAATGAAGAATGATCCATATGCACAAAACTTGCAGGAAAAGTACTCAAATAGGTACGAATTGGTTGATCCGGGAGTTTAAATCTAAATTAATTTTAAGAAAAGTTATACCCGGCCGTCAATAAAGGCCGGTCTGGTTTTGCCTGAGCCAGTCTCCGGCCGCCAAATAGAAGAGGGGCTGCCCGGATTTTTACGGACAACCCCTCTTGCTGTATTCACGGCAGTTTATTGCCTGGTGAAGGCGATCCTGTCGCCGAATTTTATTTTATTCCGGTCGGTGAAACCGGCATTCACTTCTACCACATACTGGGCTTTTTTGAAGGATGGCAGGCTTTCTTCGGACAGGGGCGTGGCATATTTCTGGATGGATACGATCTCCATTTTTTCATCTACATACATGATATCCAGCGAAATGTAGGTGTTCTTCATCCAGAAAGACTGTTCTTCCGGCGCAGCGAAGATGAACAACATGCCCTGGCTCTCCGCCATCGCTTTGCGGTCCATCAGGCCCTGCGCTCTTTCTTCGTCCGTTTCTGCGATCTCTATATCGATGGTCTTGATGGTATCGCCTTTTTCCTTGCTGATGAAGGACAATACGCCTTCTTTCTTAAAGGCCGGGCCGTTATTTTCCGTTACTGTTGTTGTAGTGGACGTTTCGTTGCCGCTGCCTTGCTTCGAAGCCGGATTGTTGTTACAGGCCCCGATATACAGGCAGCTCATGGCGGCCAGTATGATCGAATATTTCATGCGTGTTGATTTTTGAGCCCTGAAGATAGTAAAAGGGCCGTATTATGCCAATGCGGTTCCGGTCAGTTCATGAGTTCCTCGTCTGAAAAGACCACATCGGAATAATCTTTCACTTCGTTATATACCGTATCTCTTTCCACCGGCACCCGTCCGGCCTGTTTAATGAGCATTGCCAGCTGTGCGGTGTTCATGGAGGGGTTCTGTTCTTCAGAGCCTGCCATGGAATAGATCTTCGTGGTATCGTCAATGGTGCCATCGAGATCATTTACGCCGAAGGAGAGGGTGAGCTGTGCGGTATTCCGGCCCAGCATCGGCCAGTAGGCCTTGATGTGGGGAAAGTTGTCCATATACAGGCGGGCGATGGCGTACACTTTGAGGTCTTCCACCACGGTGGATTCCGGTATGTGCGCCATTTCATTGTCTTTATTGCGGAATTTGAGCGGGATGAAGGTGTTGAAACCTTTTGTTTCGTCCTGCAGGTCGCGCAGGCGGGTCATATGGTCAACGCGGTGCCAGTAAGCTTCTATATGTCCGTAGAGCATGGTGGCATTGGTGACCATGCCCATGTGATGTGCGGTCTTGTGAATATTCAGCCATCCATCTGCATCCACTTTATCATGGCAGATCTGCTGCCGGATATCCGGGTGGAAGATCTCTGCGCCGCCGCCGGGCAGGGATTGCAGGCCGGCTTCTTTCATGATGCGCATGCCTTCTTCCACGCTCACTTTTGCTTTACGGAACATATAATCCAGCTCCACGGGCGTAAAGCCTTTGATATGCAGCTCCGGGCGGTGCGCTTTTATTTTTTGCATCAGTTCTGCAAAGAAATCGAGATTCATTTTCGGGTGTACGCCGCCAACGATGTGCACTTCAGTAACCGGCTGGTTATCATATTTCTTCACGATGTCCAGCATTTCGTCTATGCTGAGTTCCCAGCCTTCTTCGCGGTTTTTGTACAATCGGGAGTAGGAGCAGAATTTGCAGGTGAACACGCAAACGTTGGTGGGCTCGATGTGAAAATTGCGGTTGAAATAGGTTTTGTTACCGTGTTTTCGTTCGCGTACGTGGTTGGCCAGCGCGCCGAGATAACCGATGTCTCCTTTTTCAAACAGCGTTACGCCGTCTTCCTGCGAGAGCCTTTCCTGTTGCAAAACCTTTTCTGCTATCCTGCGCAGATCTTTGTCCAGTGCGGATGCGGTAAGTATTGTCTCAAGTCCGGGCTGTCTAGCGATGGTCGTCGTCATTTTACTTTCACTATTTTATATGTCCTCACCTGTTGCCTGTAGAACAACTTTACAAAGTAAACACCATTTGCCTCATTTACCAAATCAATTGTCATCCTGTTACCGGCGCGGGTGACCGGTTGCCGCTGGTACACCAGCCTTCCGGAGGCATCATAGACGCAGAGGCCCTGCAGATCGTCCGGCCAGGTATCGAACTCTATATAAAAGTGGTTGCTGAAGGCATTGGGCCAGATGAGGATGCCGTTCTCCCGCAGATTGCGGTTCTTGTCTTTCTGAACGATATTGATATGATCGAGATAGATATTGTTCTCATAATTGGAAGTATTGCGGAAAACGACCCGGAATTGCTGATGATAGATGAAGGGTGTCAGGTCAATAGAATCGGTGCGCCATTCGTTCTGGCCGGGCACAAATTCTTCGATCACACGGGTGGCCCGGGTGATGAGGGATTTGCCCCATTTTTTGTAGCCGGTATGAATGAAGGTTTGCCCGCAATCTGTAGTCAGCAGCACTTCCAGGGTATCCCAGGGATTGCCTTGCATATCCGGGTCGGTAGCCACGGCCGCGGCGATATCGAAGAACAGGAATACGGAATCCGCACTGGTAGCGTCCACTACCGGCCCGGCCAGTTCGTCCACCTGGTCGTTCACCGCATAGCCGAGGTTGCGTATGACGGCGGAGCTGCTGCTGCCTCTGCTGCCTGTTCCGGCCCTTTCCCAGGTAAAGCTGCGGTCCGGATTAGTGATGCTGAAGCCCGCGGGCGGGAATATGCCGCCTTCGAAGGTTTCCAGGAAGGGGAAGTTCACCGGGGCATAATAGCTGAAGCTGATGGTACTGGTGTCATTTTCCGGTTTTTCGTCCGCATGGCCGTTCGGGAGATCGGTATAAACTTTCAGGGTGAAGCTGCCCGTATTGGCATTGAAGCCGGGCAAGGTTACACTGGTCTGTTCCTGTGAGGCCAGGCTGCCGGTCCAGCTCTGGCTGACGGGGGCGCCATCGTCAATGGCATAACGGATGGTTACGCTGGTGAGCACATCGGCGCCGCGGTTCTTCAGCGTGACTACGGGCGACTGGCCGGTGACGCAGATATAGCCCTGCGGCTGCTGTATTTCGGTAATGCCGGCATCACTGAGCTTCAGGTCTACCGGTACACAACCGTCCGAAGTCATGAGCGATGCGCGTTGTGCGTCCAGCGCATTGCGCATGCGGTCCGTCTGCCCGGTGGTGAACAGGTACATGCAGGCGTCATTCACATAATCCATATAATTCATGAACATGATGCCCGGCGTGAAGGGCTGGCAATTGTCCGTTACAGGAAAGGAGGGGCAGCCATAGGTCTGGTTGCCCTGTTTCGGGGTATCGTCTACGCCGTCATCATCAACGCATGCGCCGCCGTCATCTGCCCAGATATGCCGCAGGCCGAAGAAGTGGCCGATCTCATGGGTGAGGGTACGCCCGAGGTTGAAGGGGGAAGAAGCAGTGCCGGTATTGCCGAAGGCGCGGTAATGCACCACTACGCCGTCTTCCTCCGGCGGATAGATGTCTCCGGGCGGGGTGGCCACGCCGAGGTAATTATCCTGCAGGTTGCAGACCCATATGTTGAGATAGCGGGTATTGTCCCAGGCAGGACTGCCGCCGGTGCTGGCGTATTTCACGTCCCGGGCGGCGCCATTGATGGAAAAGGAGTTGCGGGAAGTGGCGGTACGGATGATGCCGGTGGTGGGGTCCCCGTCCGGAGAGCGCACGGCCAGGCAGAACTGCACTTCCGAATTGCCAACAAGACTTTGCCACATGGCCGGTACCTGGCTGATATCGGTGTTCTGCGCAATATAGTCGAGGTTCAGGCTTTCCAGCTGCCCCAATATCTGTGTATTGGTCACCTGTTCAGGGTCCGGGAGAACGATATGTACTACGACGGGGATGGTTACCCGGGGATTGATGCGGAAAAAACGGTTGTCCGGCCTTTGCCGGCTTAGCTGGCTTTCCACCAGCTGCAGTTTTTTGGCCAGTTTCGGCTGGAGCAGGAGCTTTTGGGACAATGCTTCTTCGGTACCACATTTACGCTGTGCTGTGGCGGATACGCAGCAGAAGATCATCAAGGCGATCAGGGCAAGATTACGCAAGTTTTGCTTTTATAGGTGATGGTAAATAGGCATCCGTATTGTAAATGTAAGCATGGCTGTTGAGATCTTTGTCATTTTTCGATCAATCCCCCTTTTTTCCGGTCAGCTCAGGGCCCCGGCTATGCAACCGCACATCAGGCAGGCGATGGTGCCGCCTATCAGTGCTTTAACACCCAGTTCGGTGAGGTTCTTCCGCTGGTTTGGGGCCAGCTGGCTGATCCCGCCGATCTGGATGCCGATAGAGGCAAAATTGGCGAATCCGCAAAGGGCATATGTGGCAATGAGCAGTGATCTGGGGTCCTGTATCACGCCGTCGGCTTTCATCTGCCCCAGGCTTTTGTAGGCCAGGAACTCGTTCAGCACGGTCTTTTCCCCGAGCAGCTGCCCGATGGCCACCATATCCTGCTTCGCTACACCGATCATCCAGGCTACGGGGGAGAAAATGTATCCCAGCAGCATTTCGAGGGACAGCGAGGTATATCGCCCTCCGCTCATGGCGGTGATCTGGGGATTCAGCCCGGTCTGACCGCCCGCCCATCCCAGCATGGCATTGACCACGTACATCATGGCGGTGAACACGATCAGCATGGCGCCTACGTTCACGGCCAGTTTCAGGCCGTCGGTGGTGCCGAGGGACAGCGCATCCAGGAAGTTGTCACCCAGTTTCTCCTTGGGTACATGGAGATCTTTGGAGATCAGGTGTTCCTGCGTTTCGGGGAACAGTATCTTGGCGCATACTATGGCGGCAGGGGCGCTCATGATGCTCTGGCTGAGCATATGCAGGGCAAAATAGTTCTGCTGGTCGATGTCCGCCCCGCCCAGCATGCCCACATAGGCGGCCAGCACACTACCGGCGGTATTGGCCATGCCGCCCACCATGATACACAGTATTTCCGAGCGCGTCATCTTTTCCAGGTAGGGCCGTATCATCAGCGGCGCCTCCGTTTGCCCCAGGAAAATATTGGCGGCGGTAGACAGGCTTTCTGCCCCGGAAATGCGCAGCTTGTTCAGCAGGTAGGCAAATACATATACGATCTTCTGCAGGATGCCGAGGTAGTAGAGGATAGACGACAGGGCGGCAAAGAAAATGATATTCGGCAGCACCTGCACGGCGAATATATAACCCCAGGAGCCGGTGAAATCCGCCAGCCCCTCGAACATGAATTCGGTGCCTTTGTGGCTGATATTGATCAGGTCTACAAAAGCGCCCGAGATGGAGGACAGTACGCTTCTGAATACTTCGGGATTGCAAAGCTTCAGGTAAACGGAGAGGGTAAGGATGAAACCCGCTGCCAGGATGGTCCATTTCAGCAGCTCCAGGCTGCGCCGCTGCAGTACCTTGATCATCGCCACCACCGGCAGGAGGCCGGCGAAGAAAGCCACAGCGGGGTAGGTATACTGATGGCTGCGCAGGATGCCAAAATAAAAACCGGCCAGGGCGGCAAGCGCCAATGCCCAGCTTGCGGCATCCCGGGGAAGCCCGAAGCCTTCCTTTTGCTTCCGGCGTAGCCGGTTGACCGTAAAAAGCAGGATGAGCACCCCGAAACAAAGCCAGAAGACGGGCTGCCCGCCGGCTTGCGTGTGCAACACCCCCATGGCGAACATGATCTGGGCAAAAATGCCTATGCCGACCAGTTTCCAGTTTACGGCTTTGCGGTTATTGCTTAACAGGTAACAAACAGCGATCAGAAAGATCATACCCAGGCCGCCCCGGGCAATATTTTCCCATGTTGCCATGCAGTGATTTTGTGTGAATGTTGAGGTTGATCTTGCAGCAAAATAAGCGATTCCCGTGAGATCACATAAAAATCTGCGGCAGAAGCGGTCAGGCAGGAACAGACGGCAAAAAAAAGAGGGCGCATCATTAGCTGATGCACCCTCTCCGGATCTTTATGGTTAGCCTCTTTTAGAGGTTAGCCTGAATTTTCTTTTCCAGAACAGATTTGGGCACTGCACCTACCTGTTTGTCAACTACCTGGCCGTTCTTGATGAACAGGATCGCAGGAATGCTGGTGATGCCATAGTTCATGGAGATCTGCGGATTGTTGTCCACATTCACCTTACCGACGTTAACCTTGCCATCGTAGTCTTTGGACAATTCCTCGATCACGGGGCCGATCGCGCGACAGGGGCCGCACCATTCCGCCCAAAAATCAACCACACTCAGTTTGTCCGAGCTTAATACGGTGGTCTGAAAGTTCGCATCTGTGAATTCTAAAGCCATTGTTATGAATTTAAAAGTTTGTAAAATCTTGTAAATGATTGGTTTTTAACGTTTTTGATATTTTACGACTATCAAATCGACATGCAATATATGCAAAAACTAAACCGGTGTAAAACTACTGCTTTTTTGACACGCCTACTTATTGATTGTGTCAATATAGATATCGATATCCGGCTGCTGCTCCAAAAAATGCGCCAACTCGTCATTCATCTCAATATGCCGGTTAAATGTATGCAGTTTAACGGTGAGGTCTTCCTGCGGATCTATCAGCTGCATGTACACTTCGCATTTCCCCGGATGTTTGGCGGCATTGTCTACCAGGAAGTCGATCACCTCCGTGGTAATATGCTGGGGCTGGGTGAACAGCCCTAATTTCCGGGTATGGGTGCGTTTTACCTCCTGCAGCAGTTGCATGCCCTGCACTTTGAACTCGTATTCATTGTCGTTGAAACGCCTGGGTTTGAAAGCGCCGTTCACATAGAGGCAAAGCCCTGATTTGAAGTGTGTGGTGAAACGGAGGAAATCCTCGCTCCACAGGGCAAATTCGAACTTGCCGGTATAATCCTCCAGCGTCATGATGCCGAACTGTTTGTTGTTGCGGGATATCCTTTCCACTGCGCCCGTGACGTAAACAGCCATGCGGAAAGACCGTTCCCGGCCTTTGTTATTGTCGGATGGCTGGCTGAGCTGGTGCTGATATTCCAGTACTTCGGCAATGGTGTTCATATTGTAATACTTCAGCTCAAACCTGTAATCGTCCAGCGGATGGCCGGAGATATAGATGCCGGTTACATCGCGTTCATTGTTCAGCTTGATGGTCAGCGGCCAGGGATCGCAGGGGGGGATCTTCGGTGATTGTATTTCGGGCATCAGTTCATCGCCGAAGAGGCCGCCGGAGGACTGGCTGCCGGCCTGTGCCTGTTGCCCGAACCTGATGATCTTTTCAAGGCCATTGGTATTGTCTCCGTCCGGTTTGTGGAAATATTGGGCGCGATGCAGTTCCGGGAAGCAGTCGAGTGCGCCGGACATGGCCAGGGCTTCCAGTGATTTTTTGTTCACGGCGCGCTGGTTCACCCGTTTGATCATATCAAATATGGTGGCATACGGGCCGTTCTTTTCCCGCTCTTCAATAATGCTCTCGATCGCGGCCTCGCCTACACCTTTCAGGCCGCCCAGCCCGAAGCGTACCTGACCTTTTTTGTTTACGGCGAAACCGTTGAAGGATTCGTTCACATCCGGCGGCAGTACGTCCAGCCCCATGCGCTTGCACTCTTCCATAAAGAAGGTGATCTTTTCCAGGTTGCTGGCGTTGTTCAGCACGGAGGCCATATATTCGGCTGGATAGTGGGCTTTGAGGTAGGCGGTCTGGTATGCCACGAAGGCGTAGCAGGTGGCGTGAGACTTGTTGAAGGCGTAGGACGCAAATGCTTCCCAGTCCGTCCACACCTTGTCGCACATCTTCAGGTCATGCCCGTTTTCCTTGCAGCCGGCGATGAACTGCGCCTTCATTTTGTCCAGCACGGCTTTCTGCTTCTTACCCATGGCTTTCCGGAGAATATCCGCATCTCCCTTGGAGAAGTTGGCCATTTTCTGGCTGAGCAGCATCACCTGTTCCTGATATACGTTGATGCCGTACGTTTCGGCCAGGTATTCCTCCATGACCGGCACATCGTAGGTCACCGGCTCCAGGCCTGTTTGCGGCGGATGAAGGTGGGGATGTACTCCAGCGGGCCCGGGCGGTAGAGGGCGTTCATGGCGATGAGGTCATCGAATTTATCCGGTTTCAGTTCCCGGAGGTACTTCTGCATACCCGGACTTTCAAACTGGAATGTGGCGTTGGTTTCGGCCTTCTGGTACAGTTCATATGTCTTGGCATCGTCCAGCGGAATGGAATCGATGTCGATATCGATGTTATGGTTCTTTTTGATCAGCTGCAGTGCGCCTTTGATAATGGTGAGGGTCTTCAGCCCCAGGAAGTCCATCTTGATCACGCCCGCACTTTCGATGATATTGCCTTCGAACTGGGTCACCAGCAGGTCGGAGTCCTTGGCAGTGGCCACGGGTATCAGCTCGGAGAGGTCTTTCGGGGCGATGATGATGCCGGCGGCGTGAATGCCGGTGTTGCGTACGGAGCCTTCCAGTACGCAGGCTTCGCGCAGCACTTCTCCCTGCACATCGTTGCCTTTGATGATCTCCCGCAGTTTCTTGACGTTCTCGATATCTTCTCCCATCAACCCTTCTTTTTCCGCCAGGCTCTTTTCGCCTTCCAGCGGAGCATTGAAGATGCGGGAGAGCTGAATGCCCGGCTTGTCCGGCACCAGCTTGGCGAGCATGTTGGATTCCATCAGCGGCAGGTCCATTACCCGCGCCACGTCCTTGATGCTCATTTTGGCGGCCATGGTACCGTAGGTGATGATCTGCGCTACCTGTTGCTTGCCGTATTTCTGTACCACGTAATCGATCACTTTCTGACGGCCCTCATCATCGAAGTCCGTATCGATATCGGGCATGCTCTTGCGTTCCGGGTTGAGGAACCGTTCGAACAGGAGATTATATTTTATCGGGTCGATATTGGTGATGCCAATGCAATAGGCTACAGCGGAGCCGGCAGCGGAACCGCGGCCTGGTCCGATGAATACGCCGAGGTCGCGTCCGGCTTTGATGAAATCGGATACGATCAGGAAGTACCCCGCGAAACCCATGTTCTCGATCACGTTCAGCTCAAAGTTGATGCGCTCCTCTATTTCTGCCGTCATCTCCGAATAACGCTTGTACGCACCTTCCATGGTGATGTGCCGGAGGTATTGGTCCTGCGTGAGAAAATTGGGCGGGATGGGGAAGTTGGGCAGCAGGATGTCCCGCTTGAGGTCCAGCAGCTGCACCTTGTCCACGATCTCGTTGGTATTGTCCAGCGCCTGCGGCAGATCAGGGAAGAGCTTGCTCATTTCTTCCGTGGTCTTGAAATAGAACTGGTCGTTATAGAAAGCGAAACGTTTGTTCTTCACCATCACATCATCGTCCGAAAACTCTTTCATCGTGGGCGTGCTCTTCTTTTCGCCGGTATTGATGCAGAGCAGGATGTCATGCGCGTTGGCATCCACCTGGTCCACATAATGCGAGTCGTTGGAAGCAATGATCTTCACGTTGTATTTTGCGGCGAACCGTACCAGCACCTCATTCACCTTGATCTGTTCGGGAATGCCGTGGCGCTGCATCTCCACATAGAAATCCTCCCCGAAGATATCCAGCCACCACTTGAATTCCTTTTCCCCGGCTTCTTCACCGTGTTTAAGGATGGTCTTGGGCACCGAGGCGCCGAGGCAGCAGGTAGTGGCAATAAGGCCTTTATGGTATTGGAGGATCAATTCCTTGTCGATCCGGGGATATTTGCCGTAGAGGCCTTCCATGAAGCCCAGGGAGCAGAGTTTGATGAGATTGCGGTACCCTTCATCGTCCTTTGCCAGCAATACCTGGTGGTAACGGATGTCCTTTTCCTCCCGGGTAAACTGGCGTTTATGGCGATTTTCCACCAGATAAAATTCACAGCCCACAATAGGCTTGACTTTCAGGCGTTTATCTTTAGGATCATCTGGATTCAGCTTGTGATTATAGGCTTCTGCAACAAACTGGAATGCGCCGAACATGTTGCCGTGGTCTGTGATGGCAAGGGCCGGCATGTTATCGGCCATTGATTTCTTATAGAGCTGCTTGATGTCCGCAGCTCCGTCCAGCAGCGAAAACTGCGTGTGTACGTGCAGGTGAGAAAACTTCATCGTCGTCGGTTCTTATACGCTGTTCTTGAAAAATGGAGCGGGTCAAAGAGCAAAAAAACGACATTTTTTTTATATTGCAACCATTTTAAACCGGTGTACATGATGAGAAGAACGGGAAAGACCTTTTTTATTCTGACAGTTTGCGCTGTATTCCTTGCCAGTTGTGCGGTTACCAAAAAGCAACAGCAGACCGCATCGAAGCCGGCAAAACCGCAGGAAGAAAAAATGGAGTTCATTGATGGCATCGCCATCTCCCCGGACGCCAAATCTTCCGTTCACCAGTACAAGGGCCGCAATACACAGACAAAAAACAATTCCACCGCAAACAGTCTCGAAGCCGCCGAAAGCTGGCAGTTCAAATACGCGCAACTGCTGGACGTGCCGGTGGAAAATGTCGGCAATGCCCGGCTCTTCACTTTTATTGAGGACTGGTGGGGCGCTCCCTACCGCCTTGGCGGCAACTCCAAAACCGGGATCGATTGCTCCAATTTCGTGAACACCCTGCTGGGCGCTGTCTTCCAGATGTCCATCGCCGGCAACTCCATTCAACTCTATAACAAGGTAAAACGTCTCCGGAACCGGAACGAGCTGCAGCTTGGGGACCTGGTGTTCTTCGCTATCAACCGCAGCAAACGCATCTCCCATGTAGGCATCTATCTTGAAAACGACCGTTTTGTGCATGCATCTTCCAGTTCCGGTGTGGTGATCAGCGATCTGAAAGAGCCATATTGGAAGAGGTATTATGCCGGAGCGGGGAGGTTATAAGCGATGCCGGCAGCACAAATTGCTGTAAGCCAGCCCTGACGAGAGCAAAAATACGCAACGCAATACCCATTTGCCCCGATAAATGGACCTGCCGCTGTCGTAAACTGTATCAGCCGAAAAAAAAAGTAAATATTAATACAAAATAATATTTATTTTTACCGCCGAGCTTAATCTGTCACACTGTTGTATGAACTATCTGAAGAAAATCTATCGCTCCGTTTTTCCTGAAACGGTTGCACTTCCTGCTGATTTTGACAATTTTCACCGCGAGATAACGGAAAAAGTAAAGCCCTACACAATGACCAGTGCTGAGCGGGTCTTCTCCCTGGTGGAGGCCGTCCGGTATGTCAACGAAAGCGGCATTACGGGAGATATTGTGGAATGCGGGGTATGGAAAGGCGGCAGTATGCTGGCTGTGGCGGAAACGCTGGTGTCTATGCAGGATACTGACAGAACGCTGTATATGTATGATACTTTTGGCGGCATGCCCGAACCGGAGGAGGTAGACAGGGATTTCAGGGGCGAGCAGGCTTCCGCGCAGCTCGAGCGCGATACTGACAAAGAGGCAAGCGTGGTCTGGGCATATGCGAACCTGGCTACCGTACAGGCTACCATGGGGCAGAGCAGTTATCCTGAAGACAAGATCAGGTATGTGGCCGGTAAAGTGGAGGAAACCATCCCGGAAACTTTGCCGGAAAGAATTGCGCTCCTTCGCCTGGATACGGACTGGTACAGTTCCACCAAGCATGAGCTGATCCATTTGTTTCCCCGGCTGGAGCCCGGCGGCATTCTCATTATCGATGACTATGGTCATTGGAAGGGCGCCCGTCAGGCGGTAGATGAATATTTCGCGGAAACGGGGATACGGATCTTCCTCGGACGTATCGATGAAACCGGCAGGATCGCCATCAAACAATAATCTTCCTGCTATACACTGCATGTACGGGGCTGACCAAAAAGTAATGGTCAGCCCTGATTTATCCGGGTACCTGATGGAGACCTGTCATTGTTTAAGCAATCCTCAAAGCCCTTATTTTTCTTTTTGATCAGCTGCTGTTTTACCGCTGTTTGCGCCGCAGCCGCCGCATGATCATCTCATACCCTTCGGTGACATCTTTCGATAACCCGAAATAAAGCACTGTTCCGGCAAAGATGCCGGTAAACAATACGCTCCGCACGATCACGCTGAGGTAAGGGTCATCTATCCGGATAAAATAGCAGATCAGGTAACCGGCCAGGCCGGCCAGCAGGATATACAGCGTCTTCAGCGTAAAGGGCTGCAGCCGGAATTTGAACCAGAGGAAGCTGAAGCGGACGAGGCTGAATACGGTCAGCGAAAGGAGGTTGGCCATCGCATTCCCCTGGATGCCGAACATCTTCAGAAAGGTCACATTCAGCGGAATGGCAATGCTGAATTGTATAAGGGTAGAGAAGAACTCGAAGCGCCAGTGGTTGGATGTGCCGATGATCTGTGAATTCACCCCGAAGCTCATTTCCAGCGTGCGCATGATGCCCAGGTAAAAGATCACGGGAATGCCCTCGTAATAGATCTCCGGGATGGCCAGGATGCGGAATACCTCATGCACATTCAGCCAGATCAGGATGAAGACCAGCATGGCGTAAGTGAACATGGTGGTGGAAGAGCGCGCGTAAATGCTTTGTATGGCCGGAAGATCGCGGTCCTTCCAGGCCTTGGCCAATACCGGCACCGCAATGGCGATCGTGCTCCTTTGCGGGATCAGGATCAGCGTGCTGATATAGGTGGAAAACTCGAAAACAAAGCCCTTGCTCAGGCCCTCCACACTGGAAATGGACAGGTTGTCGATATTACTGGCCACCACGCTCAGCACTGCGCCGCCGTACAGCAGGGCATTGAAAGAGATCATTCTGCGGGCCAGCTTGCGCGTTACGCGGCTGATGCGGAAAGAAAAGATCAGGTCGCGCTGCCGGTACAAATAAATGATCAGCACAACGAATAATACGGCGTAAATGCCGGTATAGCTCCATACGTACGCGGGAACGGAGAACAGGCCGGCGATCAGCAGTATGGCCATGATCAGGTTCAGCACACGAAGTCCTACTTCTTTCAGGAAGATGGGGTAGATGGATTTGTACTGGTTATAGGAATAGTTCTCGAAGACGGAAAAGAGCAGGTAAAAGAAGCTGAAGGGCATCAGCAGATAATAGTAGTCAACGACATAAATACTTTTGGTGCCGTATTTACGCACCACCAGGTCCTGCAGAAAATAAGCGCCGGCGAGGGAAAGCAGGAAGCCTATGCCGCAGAGTATCAGCACAATACCGAAGATATCCCTTTTGGCGGGCGGCAGCAGGTCGCGGTAGTAAGGGAAGAACTTGTTCATCATGGCTACGGAGCCCATGTTGGACACGGCGAAAACAATGGTGGCCACACTGATGAAGAACCGCGTCAGCCCGGCAATGTCCGGATCCACCAGCTTCGCCACCATGAGGGTATAGAGGCCGCCAATGCCAAATCCGATATAGGTGATGATAGATGATTTGATGCTTTGATTCCGGATGATGCCCATACGCGCAATGCTTGTTGCTATTGTATAGTGAACGGATGCCGCACTATATTTATAGCGGAAAATGCTGAATTTGGCACAAGTTTAAGGATTTAAACGGATAAATGCCTATTCGGCTGCGATGTACGCTATTGTCATTACCGGCAAGTGGAGATAAATAGATATTTTTGCGCCTAAATCAGCTGAATTTGATCCTTGTTCAATTAAAAGGCGGGCTGGGCAACCAGATGTTCCAATATGCGGCGGGCCGTTGCCTGTCATTGAAGCATAAGGTGCCGTTGCTGCTTGATCCCGCCAGCTATGAGCCGCGTCAGGCTGCCATGTATGCGCTGGACGGGCTGAAGATCAATGCGCAGATCGCGGAGGACAGGGTGTGGAAAGCATTTCAGCCATCCCTGCCGGCGAAGGTACTGAACCGCCTGTTGCCGGCCCGTCTGCGAAGGATATATAAAGAGCCGCTCTTTCATTTTGCCCCGGATTTTTTCCGGGTCAGTCCGCCGGTGTACCTGAAAGGGTACTGGCAGAGCTGGCGTTACTTCGAGCCGGTGAAGGATATTATCCGCGAAGATTTCCGTTTTCAAGTGGATTTTCCCGAAGCGGTGCAGGAGAAGGCGGCGGCGCTGGCGGAGAGCAATAGCGTGGCCATGCATTTCCGGCGCGGGGATTACACCAGCACCGATGCCGTACAATATCATGGCATCTGCGAACCGGCGTATTATCAGCAGGCTGCGCAATATATGCAGGAATGGCTGCCGGATGCGCGCTTTTATATCTTTACCAATGATCCGGAATGGGTGCGCAACAATCTGCCGCCCGGCATTCCCTGTGAGATATTAAGTGGTGCGCTGAGCCATACGCAGTATGAAGACCTCTTCCTGATGAGCCGTTGCCGCCACCAGGTGATCGCCAACAGCAGTTTCAGCTGGTGGGCCGCCTGGCTGAATACTTTTGAAAACAAACAAGTTGTGGCCCCGCAACGCTGGTTCGCTACCAGTGAAGCGGACGCGAAAGACCTGGTTCCGGGAGACTGGCACCGGATATAGAAAAACAGTTACATGCCCGCATCACCACGTATATCCGTACTTTTACCCGTTTATAATGGCGCCGCCTTCCTGGCGGCTACCATCCGGTCCGTACTGGAACAAACGGAGGGGGATTTTGAGCTGTTGATACTCAATGACGGTTCCACGGATGACAGCGAAGCGATAACGTTGTCATTTGCGGATAGCCGTATTCGTTATTTCCACCAGGAGAACCGGGGGCTGATCGCCACGCTGAACCGCGGTATTGCAGCAGCGAGAGGGCGCTACATCGCGCGGATCGACAGTGATGACATCTGTCTGCCGGAACGTTTTGCCAGGCAGGCAGACTGGCTGGATGCGCACCCGGACGCCGCCGTGGCGGGATGTTTCGTTACGTTTATTGATGAAACCGGGAGAGAAACGGGTACCTGGCCGGATGACCGCCGTTATGTATCTGAAGAGGAGATAAAGGGGGTATTGCCTTATCGCAATGTTATCGCGCATCCGGGGATCATGGCCGTCAGTGCAGTATTGCGGGAATATGGATATGATCCTCGTCAGCAGCATATGGAGGATTACGATCTCTGGCTGCGCCTGCTGGCAGATGGAAAACGTATCGGCAAAGTGCCGGAAACGCTGCTGTTGTACCGGGTACACCAGGCTTCGGTCACTGCGCAGCATATCAAAAAGGTCAACCTGTTCTTCCGGCAGTTCCATTGCAAACGCCGTTTTCTGGCCGGGCGCCTGGCGAAAGGGAAGTTTTCCGCTTTTGATGCCAGGGTGGTTTTGGGGATGATGAAAGACCTGTTGACGGGGATGGGCAAATGGGTGAAGGGTAAAAGCATAAAAGACAAGTAAATGTATCCATGGCTGATCCTGAAAAGACGCATAGAAGGGGTATTCATTTTTCCTTTCGCCCTGCTAGGCAGGCTGATCGCCCGTTTCCGGCCATTGAAAGCGGAGTATGATATCTTCTTCTTTTTCCCCTTCTATCATGTTGGCGGCGCGGAGAAAGTGCATAGCGAGATCGTGCAGCTTTTCCCGGAGAAGAAAGTAGTGATCTTTTTTACGAAGCGATCAATGAACGAAGCCATGCTGCCGAAGTTCCGGGGGGCAAACATCACTGTTTTTTCAATCTCCGCGTACACGGACAATAAGTGGCTGTATTTTCTGAACCTCATCTGGCGCGGAATAGCCGCCGCTTATATTCACCGGCAGCAGCACCGGCCACTGGTATTCAATGGGCAGTGCAATTTTGCGTACAAGCTGAGCCCGCATCTGCGGAAAGATATCCGGCAGATAGAGCTGATCCATTCCTTTTGTAGCTTTTCCTACATCCGCATACCCTTCATCCCTTTTTACGATACTACCGTGATGATCAGTCGCGATGCGATCAACAGCCATCTTGCGCTGTACCGGCAATACGCCATACCGGCGGCATATGCGGAAAGGATCAGGTTGATCATGAATGGCATTCCCCTTCCGGAAAATACTGCCAGCCAGGCGGAGGGGCCGCTGCGCATCCTTTATGTAGGGCGCGGCACAGCGGAGAAGCGCGCGCACCTTGTGGCGCGGATCGCGCAGGAAGCAGGCGTGCAGGCGGGGTTTGTGGGACCGGTGGAAGATGCCATACCGGCGGATCTACGGGCTGGCTGCATCTTTTACGGGGAGCAGACGGACGCGGAGGCGATAGACCGGCTCTACCGGCAGCACCAGGTGATCGTGATCACCTCTTCCCGGGAGGGTTTCCCGATGGTGATCATGGAAGGTATGGCTCGTGGATTGGCTGTGCTGGCCACGAATGTGGGAGATATTCCGTATCATGTACATTCTCCCGAAGCCGGTCATCTGCTGGATGCGAACCTGGCGGAGGATGCCCTGGTAGCGGATGCGGCGGCATGCCTGCGGGAGTGGGCGCAACGGCCGGAGCTGCTGCGCCGGATGAGTGAGCATAACATCCGTTACGCCCGGGAACATTTTGGAATGGACGCTTTTGCGACCGCATACCGCAGTCTTTTGTCTTGACTTATGAAGCAATTATCTATCATCATCATCACCTTCAACCGCCCGGAAGATCTCCT
Source organism: Chitinophaga sp. XS-30 (assembly GCF_008086345.1). Lineage (NCBI taxonomy): Bacteria > Pseudomonadati > Bacteroidota > Chitinophagia > Chitinophagales > Chitinophagaceae > Chitinophaga > Chitinophaga sp. XS-30. The sequence continues at coordinate 3,653,590 of NZ_CP043006.1, forward strand.
GGCACTGTTGCGTAACATCACGATGCAGCAGGAAGCGGCAACCCTGCTGGAAGAGGTGATCATTATCAATAATGCTTCCACGGCGGATTATGGTGTGGTGGAGGATTTTATTGCCGGCTACCCCTGTTTCAAATATCATTACTCCCCTGAAAATCTGGGTGTGGCGCGGGGGCGTAACCTCGGTATCTCCAAAGCCACGGCGCCCGTGCTCATTACGCTTGACGATGATGCCTGGTTCCGGGATACGGATGCTTTGCAGAAGATCGCCGGAGCGTTCGCTTCGCCGTTCATCACCGCCCATAATGTGGGCATACTGTGTTTCAAGGTACTGTACGCCAGCACGAATCAGCTCCAGGAAAATGCATTCCCGCACAAACGTTTCGAAAAATACCGGCATAAAACGCAGTTCCTGGCGCCGTATTTCATCGGTTGCGGGCATGCGGTGAGGAAGGAAGTATATGAGCAGGCGGGCCTTTATCCGGTGGATTTTTTCTACGGCATGGAGGAGTATGATCTTACCTACCGGGTGCTGGACAAAGGTTACGGCATCGCCTATACGGCGGAGGTGGTGGTATTGCACAACGAGTCGCCGCTGGGCCGTACCCCGCATATGCAAAAGATGCAAATGTTATGGGTCAATAAAAGCAAGGTGGCCTACCGTTATTTGTCATTGCTGTGCTTTATCACCACATCGGTGATGTGGTCCCTGGAGTTCCTCAAAAAAACCGGCTGGAACTGGAAAGGCTGGCTGGCCGGATGGGCGCAGGTATTCCGCATTCCCGGCCGGGAGCAGCGCACGCCGCTGCATGCCCCGGCAAAAGCTTATCTGAAGAAAGTGGAAGCCAGGCTGTGGTATTGAGTGGGAACAGGTATTCTCTCATGGCAGCAGTTCCGGCCCCGTTGGACTATTTCTTCCGTGCAAACACATGCACCCCATACCCCAGCAGCTCACTGGAACCTTTATCTTTTTTGGAAAGGCGTTGCAGCACCCATAACCCCGCATGCAGGATCACTTTGTCCAGCAGGCTGATCTTTGTACCGGCATATTCCCTTGCGGCCCATTTCACGCGGCGAACTTCCTGTGCGGTATATTCAAAATAGTTGCCGTTCATCTCCAGGTCGGTGATCTCAAAATCATTGGCCGGCAGGTGATGTTCATAGAAAAAGCGGTTGAAGCCGGAATAGAAATGATATGGGGCAAAGTGGGTGAGGCTGCAGAAGGGCGCGGTGATCAGCAGGTAGCCGCCGGGTTTCAGCAGCCGCCTGAACTCCCGGATGGCGCTGATGGGGTCCGGAATATGCTCGAACACCTCGGTGCACATAATGGCATCCACACTCTGGTCAGGCAAAGGAATAGCGGTAATATCGGAAACGATATCCAGTTTCGAGTTATCCCATTCACCGGTCTGCAAGCCAACGTCCCCTCCGCCGTCATATTGCGCAAAGTCCTGGGCGATATATTCCAGGTGGCCGCAGAAAGGTTTGAACTGGCATTCTCCGGCGCCGGCATCGAGTATTTTGCTTCCCGCGGGAATGCGGGCCAGTGTATTCTTGATCCATTCTTTACGGACGGACTCGTTGGTGGTTCCAACACGAAACATATGATCGCTTTTAATCAGATTTTTTAAACCAGAAACATCCGCATCCGAAGCGCTGCGCATCTGCCTGTTCTTTCGTGGCGGCATTGATCAGCCCGCCGGTATCGGGGACGAGTGAAAAGTCTTTCAGCTCCATCCCTTCAAAATATTCCATGATCTGCGCATAGCCGTACACCCGGTGGGCATTGAAATGAATGGCCGGCTTGCCTACGGGTGTTACAAAAAGCAGGTCGCCCCCCGGCGCTACCACACGCTTCAGTTCGCGGATGGCCTTCAGGTCGCCGTCCGGATCAAGCGGATCGCCATACCGGCCCAGGCCCACATGTTCTATGGTATGCATGCAAGAGATCGACTGCACGCTGTTGTCTCCAAAAGGCAATTGCAACAGGTCTGCTTTCCCGCAATGGAGGGCAGAGAGCTGCACATCGGCCGGGCGGTAATCGTAGAACTCCATCGGCACAAAGGCGGACACCGTTGTGCTGAAACTGAGGATGGATGAGATGTCGATATGCTTTTCCGGCCTGGTCTGCGCCAGTACGCGGGCAGCCCAGGCGGGATGATAGATGTAATGCTGGTCAAAGGGAGTGTTCACCGTCCGGTCTTCCAGGCAGGGATAAAGGTCCCGCAACCGTATGCTGAACCGCTCGCCCGAACGTTTCCTGAACCGGAGGTATTCCGCGAGGAATACGAAGAAGATGCCGATGTCCCTCCACAAGCCGTATACCAGGAACTTGATGCTTTTCTTGATGCGATACAGTATATACATGCTAGTTGCTTTTGAGGCTTTTCCTGATCTCCATGGCAATCACACCTGCAAACAGCAGCATCATCAGGATGGAAGACCACCTGGTAATGGTATTGCCGAGATAATAGGAGCGGGGCTCAAATTTCATTTCCACTTTATGTTCACCGGCGGGTATTTTAATACCGCGCAAAAGATAGTTCACCCGGATGATCTCCGTCTTTTTACCATCTACATACGCGTTCCAACCGGCGGGATAATAGATGTCGGAGAATACAGCGAAGCCGGCCTGGCTGTTTTGACTTTGATACTCCAGCTGGTTCAGCCCGTATCGGGTAAGCTGTATGCGGCTGGAGGAGTCTTTGCCCGGGGCATATCCTTCCAGCTGGGGCTTGAACCGCTGGTCGATCACAACGGCATGTTCTACGGGCAGGCTGTCCAGCGCTTTCATTTCCTGGTCTGCATTCGCGGCCCATACAATACTGTCCACGAACCAGGCATTGCCCAGCGCGTCCGGATTGCGCTGGTAATTCAATTGTTGCTGCTGGTCTGCATAGATCACATACTTGGTGTTCAGCATGTTCAGCACGCGCGGATTGTTTTTGGACAGCTGATGATCGATCAGGTCCTGGTAGAGCGCCAGCTTAACGGGACTGTACCCGCCTACGGCCTTGTGGTGATAGGAGCTGAGGGCGTCCTGGAAATTCACGACGTTGAGCACGCGGTAATACGGGTCCGGATCTTTTTTGATGGCTTCATCTACCGGGGAGGCGGCAAAGGTGCTGCGGTAATCGGTAGGGGTAACGTAGTTTTCTTTATTCAGGTAGCGGAAATCCACGGGTATCTGGTCTATAGCCACCACTGCCGCCAGCAGGATAAAGAATACCGTGGGTTTCAGCTTTTGCTGTATCACGGCCCAGAGCAATGCCGCGGCTATCAGCACAAAGGCCAGGCTACGGAAAGCATCGGTCCGCAGCAGGGCGCTCCGGTCTTCTATCAGGGCGTTCATCAGCTGGTCCGTTATCTGTTGGTTGTTGCCGCTGAATTGCTGGTACATGGCTCTGGCCCTGTCTGTAGCGCTGGTAAAATCCAGCATGCCGTAAGAGGCGATGATCAGCAGGAGGCAGAGGCCGCCGGTAACGTACAGGGCTTTTTTCAGTTGTTTGAGCAGCAGCTGTTTGTCGATCTGGCCGCTCAGGGCATCATTCAAGGCCCAGCAGGCCAGGAAAGGCACGAGCAGTTGCGGTATGATCAGCGCCTGCGCCGGTGCCCTGAACTTGTTGTAGAGCGGAAGATGATCGAATATGAAATAGTTGAAGAAAGCAAAATGGTCGCCCCAGGCGAGGAATACACCCAGCACACAGGCTGCGAGCACCCACCATTTATGATGGCTTTTGATGATGAAGAGCGCCAGCACAAACAGGAAGACGATCACCGCGCCCCAGTAAACACCGCCGTCCGTCATGGGTTGCGGGCCCCAGTAAAGCGGTACGCTGCCGTTGATGAACTGCTCCGCCTGCGCCGCGGGCATGCCCAGTTGCGAAAGTGTTTTATAGGTTTCGCTGGAAGTGGAGAGCTTGCCCATGGTAGATCCGCCGTAAAGGTTGGGCGCCAGGATGGTCAGTGTTTCAAAAGGCCCCTGGCTCCACTGGAAGGCATAATCCTTATCCAGCCCGCCGGCTGATTTATTCCCTTCTTTCCCTGCTTCCGGCGTCAGTTCGGAAAGGCCGCCGCGCATGGTGTATTTGCTGTACTCCGCAGTGGTCCACAGGCTTACGGTGGACGGCAGTACGGAAAGGATGCCGAAGCCGAGCAGTACAACCGTGGCTTTAATGAACTGCGGCACCTGTTTCTCTCTGAGCGCATATACCAGGTGGCCTATGCCCACGCAGCCGCAGATCAGCAGCATATAATATAATATCTGGTAGTGGCCGGAGGTGATCATCAGGCAGAGCGTAAGGCCCGTAATGATGCCGCCCAGCCAGAATTTGCCGCGGTAGGCCAGCAATATGCCGGCCAGCATGGGCGCCATGTACGCGATGGTGAACATCTTGGTATCATGCCCGGCGGAAATGATCATGGCGTTGTAGGAGGTAAACCCGAAGGCCACCGCCCCGATAATGGCGATCCAGTTCCGGAAGCGCATCACACAAAGCAGCAGATAGAAACCCGCCATCGCCAGAAAGTAGAAATTCACGGGTTTGGGCAGCCCAAGCGTGAGTATCTGATGAATGATATAGGTATAATTATCCTGCGCCATGTAGATCTGGTAGGTAGGCATCCCGCCGAACATCGCATTCGTCCAGATAGGCTCAATGCCGGTGCTTTCATGGTATGCCCGCGCTTCCTGGGACATGGCCTGCCATTGTACGGTATCGTTCTGCCTCAGCTCTAACCCCTGTAATACCGGGCTGCAAAAAATAAACGAGAGCCCCAGAAAAATGAGGACAGCGTAAACATGCGGTAGAACGGCTTTTTGCCAGCTTTGCTTCATCGGGTATTTCAGGTTTGGTTTTTAAAGAATCCAAAATAACTGTATTTTATCGGAAATTTCAATATGAGCTGGCTCAGGTTTCTGGTAAAATTCAGCTTTATCTGCAATTGCTGCTATCTGCTGGGTTTTGTCATCAGGATGACGGATTATCAGGATAATTTCGAAGGTATCGTCAAACATATACTGGTACTGGGTTACCTCGTTTCCCCCTTTCTCAATATCATCACCATTCTGTTGGCGGTGATATTGCTGCTTGCCAAAAGAACTACCTGGGCGAACGTCCATCCCTATATTTTTATTTTGAATGTCATTATTTTCCTGATCCAACTGGAACTGTTCATATGATCACCAATATCCTGAAAGATAAACCGACCCGGCTTTTCCTCATTCTCAGCGGTTTTTTTGTGGCCAATGCGCTCATCGCGGAGATCATCGGCGTAAAGCTCTTTTCCCTGGAGGCCACATTAGGACTGCCTGCCATCAACCTGAAGCTCATGGGGGAAGTGTATAACTTCAATATGACCGCCGGGGTACTGCTGTGGCCGGTGGTGTTCATCATGACGGACATTATCAATGAATACTACGGTACCAAAGGCGTCCGTTTCCTGTCTTTTATGACAGCGGGACTGATCCTTTTTGCTTTCATCATCTTTTTCCTGGCCATCCGCCTGACGCCCACGGAGTTCTTTATCAGCAGCAAGGTCAATTCCGGTGTACCGGATATGGACAAGGCCTATAACCAGATACTGGGGCAAAGCTCGCTGATCATCGTGGCTTCGCTGATCGCCTTCCTGATCGGGCAGCTGGTGGATGTATTCACTTTTCATCGCATTAAAAAAGTGACCGGCGAGAAGAAGATATGGCTGCGCGCCACGGGCTCCACGCTGGTATCGCAGCTGGTGGACAGCTTTGTGGTGCTCTTCATAGCGTTCAATCTCGGTCCCCGTATTTACAATCCTGACGGCAACCCCATCTGGTCCATGAACCTGGTGCTGAGCGTCTGCATCGTCAACTATATTTATAAATTTATTGTAGCCATTGTGCTGACGCCGGTGATCTACTGGATACACGGGGTCATAGAGCGTTACCTTGGGCACGACATGGCGGCGGACATGAAACGCGCCGCGATGAACAGATAATAACAGGTATAGGAAACCGGGCATGAGGTCCCATCTGACCCGTAAAAATCAAATATTAACAGATGAAAGTCTTTACCGTCCGTGTGTACGGCATCATGATCAATGAACAAAAACAAGTACTGGTGAGCGACGAGTACATCCGCGGCGGATATTACACCAAATTCCCCGGCGGCGGGCTGGAATTCGGCGAAGGCACGCTGGAATGCATTATCCGCGAGTGGAAAGAGGAGCTGGACCAGGATGTGGAGGTGGTGGAACATATTTATACTACCGACTTCTTCCAGATATCGGCGTTCGACAACAGCTCGCAGATCATTTCCATCTATTATCTCGTAAAGCCCGTATCACCGTTTACCAAACCTGTTCTGGCCAATCCGTTCGACTTCGAGATACCCGAAGGCGTAACGCAGGTGGAAGGTGTCCGGTGGATCGACTGGGACAGTTTTTCCGCGGAAACCGTAACGCTCCCGATCGATAAGGTATTGGCCGCATTGGTGAAGGAACGGTATTAGAACCACTTTTTCTTCATAAAATACCAGCTCATGATCACCGCGGTAACAATGGCGATGGTCACCGGTATGTAGAAGGCGTACTGGGAGTGGGCGTAGGGGATCTCCACGTTCATGCCGTAAATGCTGGCTACCAGTACGGGGAGGGTCAGCACGATGGTGATGGAGGTGAGGCGCTTCATCACAAAGTTCAGGTTATTGGAAATGATGCTGGCAAAGGCATCCATGGTGCTGCTGAGGATGTTGGTATAGATGTTCGCCATTTCAAGCGCCTGGGAAGTATCTACGATCAGGTCATTCAGGAATTCCTTCTCGTCTTCATTCAGGCCCAGGAAGTTGGTGCGTTCCAGCTTCATGAGCAGCAGTTCATTGCTGCGCAGGGCCGTTACAAAATACACCAGGCTTTTCTGGATGCGCATCAGGTAGAGCAGTTCTTCGTTCCGGTTGGAATCGTAGAGTTTCTGTTCCAGCAGGTTGCGGCGGTGATTGATCTCTTTCAGGTAGTCCAGGAAGTTCATCACCACTTTCTCGAAGATCTTCAGCACCATCATGTTCCGCTTTTCAGGATGGCGGTTATGAAAGGTGTTCAGGAATTTCTTGATGGCGGCGTTATCGAATGAGTTGACGGTAACGATCTGGTGGTGGGTGAGGATGATCACGATGGGAATGGTGATGTAATGGGCATCGCTTTCGTTGATGGAGTTGTTCTCCGTGGGGGTTTTGATAACGATGAGCTTTACGTTGTCCTCCAGTTCGAAACGGCTTTTCTCGTCAATGTCCAGCGAATCCGTGAGGAAGTCCAGCGGAATATCCAGGGATTCGGACAGCTGTTCGAACTCCGCCTGTTTGAGGGGAGGGGTAATATTCACCCAGGAGTCGTTTTCCGGCTCCTCAATGGCAACAGTGCGGGCATCGATAATTTTAAAGTACTGGATCATCCGGGCGCAAAGGTAGTGGAAATTAGTTCACCAAAATATCCCCGGCGGGCCGGGGCATCAAATTTTAATATTTCCTTCAAATACCAGCGTGGCAGGACCGCAGAGCCAGATGTCGCTGTAGCTGCGCTCGCCGGTACGGGTAAAACGTACTTCCAGGTGCCCGCCGAGGGTTTCCACGGGGATGATGTATGCCCCCGGTTCCTCCGGCGCTGAGGTCAGTGCCGCGGCGGTAACGCCCGTGCCGCAGGAGAAGGTCTCATCTTCCACGCCACGTTCGTAGGTGCGTACAAAAATGCCGTTGTCCACTTCCTGTACAAAGTTCACATTGGTGCCTTCGGCGGCAAAACGGTCGTTATACCGGATGCTGCGCCCTTCTTCGTACACATCCACTTCCTGCACATCGGTCACGAATTTCACGAAGTGCGGGGAGCCGGTATTGAGATAAAAATAAAGGTTGCCGGCTTCCACCTGCTGCACATCCTGCATTTTGAGGTCTACCCAGCCGTTTTCGCGGAGGCGGGCCTCATGCGGACCGTCCACTGCGATGAACCGCAGTTCGGGTTTGCTGATCCCCATCTGGCGGGCGAACGCGGTAAGGCAGCGGCCGCCATTGCCGCACATGCTGCCTTCGCGGCCATCCGCGTTATAATATTTCATCTTGAAATCGTAATCCGCTTCCGTTTCCAGCATCATCAGCCCGTCCGCCCCGATACCGAAGCGCCGGTCGCACAGGTGTGCGATCTGTTCCGTGGTCAGGGCGCTGTATTCCCCGTTCCGGTTGTCTACGATCACAAAATCGTTGCCCGTGCCCTGGTATTTATAGAAATGAATGTTCATGTTATGGCAAAGGTAGAAATTGTTTTTGATGATTAGGCCGCCGGCAGCGGATCACGGATGGGGCCGCCGTTGTGTCACTCCCTTCAGCGGCAGGATGCAGGTGGGCGGTACCGTTGATGGCGCTGCAGGGGCACCGGTTTTTTATCCGGCCGGTGCGGGCGGCTGACCGGTACGGCGCCACCGTTTCATGGCCGCGCAAAAGCCTTTTTGCGCCAACATGCTGCGAACCCGCCGCATATGCCGTCAGGCGATCCCGGCAATGATCTCCAGCGCCTTTGTGATCATCCGCTCCACCGCAGCATTGCCATCACTGCTGAATTGTTTGCTCATGCGGTTGGCCACGATGGCGCTGACGGACAGGCATTGATGCCCCAGTACGCGCCCCAGGCCGTAAATGCCCGCTGTTTCCATCTCAAAGTTGGTGATATGGCGGTTCTCGAAGTTGAAACGGGTCAGCTGATCTATCAGTTCCGGATGGGAGAGCGCGCCGCGCAGCACCCTGCCCTGCGGGGCGTAGAAACCCGGACAGGTAACGGTGATGCCCGTGTGAAAGCCTTCGGTGAAATGCCCCAGCAGTTCGGCCGATGCTTCTATCAGGTAAGGCCTTACCGCGCTGGGTTGCATCCTGGTCTGTCCCCGGAAGGCTTCCAGCAGCTGCAGCTCCCCGGGCGTGTTCTGATAGGTGTAGAAGGGCAGGAGGTTGTCCAGCCCCAGGCCGTGGGACGATACCACAAAACTGTCTACCGGGATGCTCTCCTGCAGGGAGCCGGCAGTGCCGAGGCGGATGATCTGCAGGGAAACAGGCGTTTCCTTCACCGTACGGGTGCTCAGATCGATGTTGGCGAGGGCGTCCAGTTCGTTGAGGACAATGTCTATATTATCGGTACCAATGCCGGTGGATACCACGGAAATGCGTTTTTCCCCGATATATCCGGTATGTGTGACAAATTCGCGGTGCTGATACGTACCTTCGGTACGGTCGAAATGCTTTGAAACGGCTTTTACCCGGTCGGGGTCACCTACGGTGATGATGGTGGGCGCCAGTTCTTCGGGGCGGAGGTCCAGGTGGTACACGGCACCGCGGGAGTTGAGTATCAGTTCGGATTCGGCTATGGTTGTGGTCATACTTTGCGTTTTTTTTGATCCGTAATCGAATATATGCTAATCATATTTGGCAAATATCCAAAATTTACTACTTTTGCAGTCCATCAAAATTCATGGTTCCGTGGCCGAGTGGCTAGGCAGAGGTCTGCAAAACCTCGTACAGCGGTTCGAATCCGCTCGGAACCTCAAAAAAGGTCGTTTCAAAAGAAGAGGCGGCCTTTTTCGTTATATGGCAATGTACAGACCGTTATTGTTTGACTAACCTTTTCGCTGTCTGTTTCATCAAAGCCCGATGGGTCATGGTCATCATCCAGTTCTGCGGCTACTACTTTCCGGGCGTACCGCCACAGTGGATTTAATTGCTGCTTCATCTTCTCCCTGTTGGTCTTTATGGATTTACCCATACAAACATATAGCTGTTGGTGATGCGGTCAACTGAAAGGAAATTTTGGTTGGATTGGATTTAATTTCTTACTTTTTCGCCACAAGAGCAAGCAAGTTATGCGTTCAAGTCTCTCACAACACGTTGATAACTGGTATGCGCTGTTCCACGTTCACCTGATCCATGTCGCCACCCGCTGGGGATATGGGGAGGACGAAAGCCGGGACCTGGTGCAACAATTTTTCCTGGAGTTGCTGCAGAAGAATATGGAGGCTGCCGCCGTAATGGAACCCAAAGCATATCTTACCCGTGCATTCACCCGCAAACTGATAGATCATTACCGGCATACGAAGCATATGCAGCAGAAGGCTGGTTTCATCGATACTACGGCCTATGAACCCTCTGTGCTGGAAAGCCTTGTGCGCACCCAGGCGGACGAAGAGTTGCTGGCTTCCATCAGGACGGCTTACAAGCGCCTTCCTGCGCGCTGCCAAAAAGTGATCCGCCTGAAATATTACGAGGGGCTTACCACGGAGCAGATCGCGGAGCGTACAGGTCTCAATACCAGGACGGTTTACAATAACCTCTATGAAGGCATCAAAGCGCTCCGGATAGAGCTGAAGCGGGCTCATCCGCGCCTGAAGTTTGCCGCGGTGTTTTCATTCCTGCCGCTGCTTTAAGGGTTTGATCGCGGAGCGGTCATCCAGCTTTCTGAAAAAAAAGTGATCATCCCTCCATCCTCCAACCGCCCATCCGTCTCCTGCAAGCCGCCGCCACTCCATTTCAAAAGAAATTTTCAAAAAAGATCAGGAAAAGTTGGTAAATCCTGCAAAGACATCCGTCTATACAGGAAACAGGTATGGTATGCCCGATCGTTTAGAGATAGAACAACTGGTGATAGATGATACTTTCATCAATTATTGTTACCGCAGGAGTCCCGCGGATACTGCTTACTGGGAAGATTACCTTTCCCGGCATCCGGAAGAGGCGGCAACGCTCACGGAAGCCCGTGAGCTGGTGCTGGGCCTTTCTCTCATGCTCCTTGAGTCAACAGAAGAAACACCTGTAACGGAACCGGAGGTAATGCCAATGTATGACGCCACCAGGAAACGGAATATCCGGAGAACCATGGCAGTAGCAGCTTCTGTGGCTGCGGTCACCGTAGTGGCTTTTTTCCTTTTCCGGAGCAAAAATATCGTTGAGCCTTCAGCAGCACAAAATTATCTCTTTACAACAGCCCTTGCGGAGAAACGTACCGTGAAGTTGCCGGACAGTTCTACCGTGATCCTGAATGCTGGTTCTGAGTTGCTGGTAGACAGGGCTTTTGGCCGCAGCAACCGTTCTGTGAGCCTGAAAGGGGAAGCGCTGTTCCATGTAGAGCATGATGCCGCTATGCCATTCATTGTTCAGGTAGATGGATATGACGTAAAGGTACTGGGTACTGTATTTAATGTGAAGGCTTATCCGGAGGAAAAGAAAAGCGAGACTTCCCTCATCAGCGGAAAGGTGGCCATCTATTTAAAACATACCGCATCTGCTTATAAAACATTATCGCCAAAGGAAAAATTCGTCATCAGCAAAGACATCCAAAAACTTCCGGCACCCGGCCCGGAACCCGCCGATGTGCAGCCGCCATCCACCGCCATTATGCCGCTTTCCTACAACCGCAACCAGGTGAACCTGGAAACCGCCTGGTCAGAGAACCAGCTGGTATTTGAAAATGAGACCTTTTGGGATATCCGGGATAAACTGGAACGCTGGTTTGATGTAAAGATCATATTTGAGGATAAGATATCCCGGCAATACAGCTTCACCGCCACATTTGAAAAGGAAAATATCTACCAGGTCATGAAAGCGCTGCAGGCTTCTTATGGATTCAAGTACAGCATCAACGGAAAAGAAATAAAGATCAGTCACCAAAATCGCGTCAATAAATAATATTCCCGTTTAAAAAAAGGAGGGGAGCACAGCTGGTACCTGTTCTCCCCCGGCTAAAAACATGGTCAGTGTATTGGAAACAATACCTGTGCCGCATTTCTAACATTTAAACCTCCTCTAAGGTATGAAAATCACCTGTATTAAACTGCCCTCCAAAAGGGCGTTTAAAAAGATTCTACTTATGAAACTGACAATGGCATTGTTGCTGCTTACCACATTGCAGGTTACGGCGTACGAAGGAAACTCACAGGACAGGGTCAGTGTGGATTTCCAGAATACCAAACTTACCCGTGCATTGAAGGAAGTGGAGCGTAAGTCCCAGTACCGGTTTGTGTTCAGTAACCTGGTGCTGAACGAACATCTAAAGATCACTGTGGATGCCAGAAATATGCCCGTGATGGACTTGCTGACGCAGATGTTGACGGGTACCGGTCTCATTTTTGACCGGTTGGAAAATAACCTCGTGGTGATCAAAAAAGATGAAAACTCGCTGGCGCAGATCACCGTGAAGGGAAAAGTGACGGATAGCAGGGGGATACCGCTTCCCGGCGTCAGCGTTGTGTCCGGCCCCCGCACCGGTACCGTAACGAATGAAACGGGAGAATACACCATCCGGATAGACGAAAGAGGCACACTTACTTTCAGTTATATCGGTTATGCTGCGCAGGCCATCCCTGTGAACAATCAGACCACCATCAACGTCATCTTACTGGAAAGCAAGGATACCGAGTTGAATGAAGTGGTAGTAGTGGGGTATGGTACCATGAACAAAAGGGACCTCACCGGCGCTGTTACCAATCTGGGGCAGCGTGACCTCATTGCCGGATCTGTATCGCCGCTGCTGGCTATCCAGGGAAAGGTACCCGGTCTCACCGTATTATCCACGAATGGAACAGATCCCAACGCCGGGTTATCCCTGCAACTTCGCGGGGTGAACTCCATTAATGCGGGCATGGGCCCTCTCGTGGTAATAGATGGTATCCCCGGTGGCAACATCAATACCGTCGTGAAAGAAGATATTGAATCCATCAGCGTGCTGCGCGATGCTTCCGCTGCCGCTATTTACGGCACCCGGGCTTCCGGTGGCGTGATCCTCATCACCACCAAAAAAGCAAAGGCCGGCACCGTGCGGGCGACCTTCACCAGCGAATTATTTATGGAATCCATCCGTAAAAGACCAGAATCCCTCACCCCGGAAGAATTTGTTGCCAACGATATGGGAACGGACCTGGGGCATAAAACGGACTGGTACGACGAAGTGACCAATCAATCCCCCTTCAGCCAGCGCTATGTGCTGAACCTGAATGGCGGCACGGAGAATGCACAGATCTATGCGTCTTTCATGGCCCGCGATGCGGTGGGTATGGCCATCGAATCCAGAAGAAAAGAAACTGGCGGGCGTGTGAATACCTATTTCCGCTTTTTTGACGGGGTGGCAGAGCTGACCACGAATATCAGCTACATACAGGCAAATGCTGATTTCAGCGATAACGGGATATTTAATATGGCGCTGACAATGAACCCAACGGAAACACCTTACGATGCGTCCGATGTAACCGGCTACAACATACTGTTGGGGGGGTATGATTATTTCAATCCGCTGGCGGAAGTAAAGCTGCGGAAAGACCAGGGGCAATTCAAATACCTGCTGGCAAGCTCTACGCTGAAGATCAATATTACAAAGGACTTGTATGCTTCCGGTATGATTGCGCTCAAGAATGATACCGAGCACAGGAATTTCTATCGCTCTGCGCAGCACCGCATTTCCCGTAACGATAATATTGACGGTAATGCCAGCCAGTCTTACAGCCGCTGGAATGACCGCACATTGGAGCTGACCCTGAACTATAATAAGTCCATCGGCCATCACAGCATAAATGCCGTAGGCGGATATACTTACCAGGATTTCAATGGCCAGGGCTTCAGCGCCAATAACTCGGACTTTCCGGTAGACGGCATTGCAGACAATGATATGGGCACCGGCACCTGGCTGGCTGACGGCCGCGCGGGTATTGGTTCCTGGAAGAGTGCCACCGTGAAGCTGATCGCTTTTTTCGGCAGGGTGAACTATACTTTCAAAGACCGTTATATACTCACTGCATCATTGCGGCATGAAGGATCTTCGAAGTTTGCCAAAGGCAACCAATGGGGTAATTTCCCCGGTATATCTGCAGCATGGCGTGTTTCAGAAGAAAGCTTCCTGAAAGGCTCATCCATCGTAAATAACCTGAAGATCCGTGGGGGATACGGCGCTACCGGTAATGAAGGATTCAATGCCAATGTTGCTACCCGCGTGTACGGTCCTGATACCTGGTGGCTTGTTGACGGTGAATGGCTGCGCACCTACGGTGTGTTGCATAACCAGAATCCCGACATCCGCTGGGAAGTAAAAAAGGAATTTAATATCGGGCTTGATTTTGCATTGTTTGATAATCGCCTTCATGGCCGTGTAGACTTCTACAAACGTAGGGTGGATGATATGATCTATGATGTGAGTGTTTCCCAGCCGCCTGCTATTCACGATAAAACCAGCATCAATGTGGGCAATATGGAAAACAAAGGGTATGAGTTTGAGCTGAACTGGAACGCGGTAAAAAACACGGACTGGAGCTATACTACAGGCATCGTGGCATCTGCCAACCGCAGTACGCTTACTACACTGGATGGCGGGCAGACGTTTTCAGACCGTAAATCCTTTCCCGCTCCGGGTAACCCCGGCAGTGCCGTGCGCCTCTATCCCGGGGAAGATATCGGCCGCTTTTTTATCTGGCGTTTTGCCGGTTTTACGGATGAAGGGGAGTGGATGCTGTACGATCGGTCAGGAAAAGCTTTTGATGTGACCGCACAGGCCAAGAAGATCGAAGACAAAGTGTTCATCGGTAATGCCATTCCAAAACTGATCCTGTCATGGAATCATTCCGTGACCTGGAAAAATTTTGATGCGGGTGTTTACATGCGCAGCTGGATCGGGCATGATGTGTACAACATGATCAACATGTATTACAGCCTTCCGAATGTACGCGGGCAAAACGTGCTGCGCGAAGCATTCGGCAAACACAAAGATATTCATGGGGAAAAAGAGTTGAGCGACTACTGGCTGGAGAAAGGCTCTTTCCTGAAAATGGATGCGCTCAACTTCGGCTATACTTTCCGGCCGCAAGCCGTGAAACCGCTGAAAGGACTGCGCCTGTACGTTACCGCGCGCGATCTGTTCGTGCTGACCAATTACAGCGGGCTTGATCCTGAAGTAAACATCAACGGGCTTGAACCCGGTTTTGAAGAGCGGAACGTGTACCCGAAAACACGTACGTTCATGTTTGGCCTGCAGGCAAATTTCTGATAAGGGAAACTTTGCCACATTGTTCATTTCCACAAGTAATTAGTATGAAAAAAATATTTGGCACCAGGATTATAGCAGCCATCGTGCTCTTATTGGGAGCATGTACAAACCTTGACCAGGAGTTTCACGACCGGGTAACACCCGGAACATTCTTTAAAAGCGAGAAGGATATCAAAGCCGCATTGTATCGCCCTTTTACCCACGCCCGCTGGTACCTTGGTGAGGACCGCTGGAACCTACAGGAATATACGGCGGACCAGTTTGCCATTACCACCAAAGGCCGCCACTGGTATAATGGCGGAGAGAATGAACGTTTTCATTATCACCGCTGGACGCCGGATGACGGATGGATCTGGGGCACCTGGCGCGGTACACTCATGGGTGTAGCGCTCGCGCTGGATGCGAAGCAGGATCTTGAGAAACTGGACTATACAAAATTCGCATTGACGCAGGAGGATAAAGATGATCATGTGAACCAGCTCAATACACTCATTGCATTCTTCTACCTGAGAGGGCTTGATTTCTTTGGCGGACTGCCGGTGTTTGAATCGCTGGAAGGAGAATCCCTTCCCCGTAGTACCGACAAAGAAACATTCGCGCATGTGGAAAAGCTGTTGAAGGAAGCGATCCTGAAATTGCCGAATAAAAAGGCCGGTGACAAGGAAGAAGGCGCTTTCCGGCAGGCCGGTGCGGCCGCATTGCTGGCAAGGCTCTATTTTAATGCGGAAGCCTATATCGGTCAGCCTATGTTTGCGGAATGCAAAAAGATTTGCCAGGATATCCTGGCCAAACAATATGGAGACTACAGCCTGGACCCGACATGGTACGGGCCCCATACGTTCAAAAATAACGAATCGCCGGAAATCATCTGGTCCATTCCCTCTGAATTCAACAAGCTCCAGTATAACTGGTTCTTCAGTGTTTTCTACCATTACAATACGGCAAAATATTTTGATGTGGATGGTGGGCTCAACAACGGCGCACATCTCACACCGTCCAGGAAGCCGACAGGAGAGCTGTACGCCGAATACAAGCTGGGTTCCCCCTATGAAAAATACAATGACCTCGATCTCCGGAAAAGATCTTACAAATACCTGGGCGGCGGAAATTATGAAGGTATGTTCATCGTAGGCCCGCACCTGACGCCTGCGGGAGATGTGATCGTTGGCGGGGAAGAGTATAAAAATCTGCCGATGGTATTCGTAGACCAGGTAGGCCGCTTTTCGGAAGTTGGTCCCGGTAAACGCTATGCATCCATCAGTGAGTTGCCATCCAAAATGTCAGAAGGAGAGGAAAATACCGGCGTCAGGATAGTGAAAGTGCCTATCCCGAACAATACGGACAAAAGTCTTCGCTGGGGGGCTGACAATCCCGCCATCCGGCTGACGGAAATTCAATACATGCTGGCGGAATGCCTGATGCGTGACAACGACAAAGGCGGCGCCGCACTATTGATCAATGAAGTGCGGAAACGCAATTTTGAGGGAGGTGTAGACCCGGACCCGGTTACCGCCGGCAACCTGGATGAATATCGTATGCTGGATGAATGGGGGATTGAGTTCCTGGCAGAAGGCCGTCGCAGAACAGACCTGATCCGCTGGAAGAAATTCACCACTGCTTCCTGGTGGGATCATGCACCTTCAGATGCGCATTTTAACAGGTTCCCGGTGCCTACACAGGCGATATCCGGTAATAATAACCTGGAGCAGAACGACGGTTACAACTGATCTTAGCGGGAGGATGTATCAAAACGGGTAGAAATCACTTTTGATACATCCTCTTTTTTATTGGTTCCCGGCTGTTGTTAACGAGGATCAGGCCCCTGATACCGTTATCACCTGAGATATGATCCGGTTCTTTTACTGCAGAAATAAAAGTGTCCTTCCTTGTGCTGAATGGTGACAAGGATGTGATGGCTCCGTTCCGGAAGAACTTCCCGCTCATCGACAGCTCGCTGAAAGCAAGTGGGAATAAGCAGGTAGTGACTAAAGTGCTGCCGGACTGAATCATCTTTTTCTGCATTGTGTTACCTGTAGGCGGGAGGAAATGGCGGCGTTGAACGAGCATTTTGCGCCTGAGGCCTGGCAGGAGTTGAGGGTGTGGCTGGGGAGGTTTCCTTAAAATCTGCTTGTTGGCCATTCTTGCAGTATTTTTTGATCAGACGATCAAATTTGCTATTTTAGATCGTCCTCATCTTTATAACTATGAAATTTTCACCATCATGCAAAAATTGACCCGTAAACCCGTTTTATTGTTTCTGCCCTTTTTATTGCTCACTCTTAACACCTTCGGTCAGACCCTCAACAATGCCATCAAGGATACCGGTTCCGTCGGTATCGGTACAGTCACTCCTGCGGAACGACTGGAAATCCGGACGGCAAATCCATCCAATATGCAACTAACGCATATGGGAGATGTCATGGGAAGCGTTGGCGCCATCAAGTTCAATATGGCCGGCACCCAGGTTGGGCAAATTGAGGTGGAAAGAACGGTTGCCTCCAACCGGTTAAGCGCCATGAAGTTCTTCGTTAATACCGGCAATCTGATGGAGATTATGCGATTGCACCATAACGGGTTTGTCGGAATAGGAACAAATGCCCCATTGGCGAAATTACATGTTAATTCACCTCCAGGTAGCAATATCGCCCGTTTTACTTTTAATAACATAACGGCTACAGACGCCTTTCTGTCGATATCTAACGCAACAAGCGCTACGGAGCAATATATACCGTTTATTACCGGGCGGTCGCATGCACCGGGCAGGGTATTCGGATTGTATCTTTCCGCAGAAGCCAATGATGTAGTCCCTGTTCCTGCGGAAATTTCTTATGCCGCAATGATACTGGATAGCCGGAGCAAGACCGGAACGCCGCTAGTCAATAATAATGTGCTGGCGGTGAATAGCGGAGGTCAAAATCTGATGATGGTGAAAGCCAATGGCAGTGTAGGTATCGGCACCACCGATACAAAGGGGTACAAACTGGCGGTGAATGGCAGCGGCATCTTTACGAAGGTAAAAGTCAAATCTTACAGTGCCTGGCCCGATTTTGTTTTCGAACCTGATTATCAGCTTCCGTCGCTGTACGAGGTAGAGAGATTCATTAAAGCACATCAACATCTGCCGGATATTCCCACGGCATCTGAAATCGCCGAGGAGGGGCAGGATCTTGGTGAGATGAATAGAAAGTTGCTGCAGAAAATAGAGGAACTGACGCTGCATATGATCGCGTTGAAGAAGGAGGTTGATGATCTGAAGGCTTCGCAGGCAGCGATCCAAAAGTAATCCGGAACCTCACTGTCAGTTGCAAAAAGGGAGTATCAACCGAATGATACTCCCTTTTTTCAGGCCTGTAGAGTGCATCTTTATTTATCCATGCACAGGCTATGCATTTGCTTTTGATGCTTCGTGCTATTTACAATTTCCTCACCCAGATATTCCGGAAACTCACCAGGTCCCCATGGTCCTGCAGCGCTATCGATTTTGCGCCGTGTTTCTCGTAGAAGGGTTTGCCGATATACAGGGTTTTGCCGAGCAACTCAAAATTGTTCTGCACCAGCACATTGTTCAGCAATGCGGTGACGCGGGCGGGTGATTTCAGGCTGCCGTCCTCATTGAAGCGGGGGGCCGTCCAGATCACATCGTAGGTTTGCCATTCGCCGGGTTTCCTGCTGGGATTGGCGAGGGGGATGGCCTGCTTGTATATGCTGCCCACCTGCCCGTTTGAATAGGTCTTGTTATTATAGTTATCCAGCACCTGCAGCTCATAAAATTCCTGCAGGAAAATACCGCTGTTGCCGCGGCCCTGGCCTTCGCCTTTTACCACTTCAGGGGTGCGGAACTCGATATGCAGCTGAAAGTCCTCGAACGTTTCTTTGGTTTTGATACCGCCTTTGCCTTTGGCTACGGTCATGGCCCCGTCCTTGATGGTCCAGGGAGCGGCGCCGCCTTTGTCAGATACCCAGCTGTCCAGGTTCCTGCCATCAAACAGCACGATAGCGTCTGAGGGGGCGGATGCGGCGGTTCCGAGCGTTACAATGGCGGGAACGGGCTCCCATACTTCCGTGTCCTGCGGCTTGGCCTCCTGGGCAACGGCATGGAAAACCGGGAACAGGATGGCGCTTGATACCAGTAAAGATTTGATACGATGCATTTTCTCTATTATTTAGGCAGTTTATAGTTGTTATGATATTGTGGTGTGATCAGTTTGTTGGCGTCTTTGCTGGTGAATTGCTGTTTGCCGGCATCCCAGTATACCTTTTGCCCGGTTTTGAAGGCGATGTTGCCCATCTGGGCATTTACGGCTACGTTGGCGCCAGTCTGAATATCGCAGTGGAGATCTTCCAGCTTGCGGGATTTGATCACGTCGAGGAAGTTGCGGGTATGTTTCACCAGGCCGTTGTCTGATGCTTTCCGGTAGGGGATGGCTTCCATCCTGTCTTTTTCCGCAATCACTTCCCATCCGCCGCGGTCCAGCACCAGGGTGCCGTTGTTGCCGATGAAGGCAATGCCGTGCGTACGGCCATATGGACCGCCGTCTATGCCGGTGGCGTGTTCCCATTGCATGTTGAAGCCGTCGAACTCATAAATGGCGGTGAGGGTATCCGGTGTTTCGGCGGCATCATCGGGATAGGCGAACTTTCCGCCGGAGGCCACTACGGATTTGGGATTGGAGGCTTTCATGCCGTAGAGGGCGTAGTCGACAAGGTGCACGCCCCAATCGGTCATCAGCCCGCCGGCATAATCCCAGTACCAGCGGAAGTTGAAATGAAAGCGGTTCGGGTCGAAAGGCCGCTGCTGCGCGGGTCCCAGCCAGGCCTTGTAATCCACTCCGGCAGGTGGTTGTGTAATGTCTTTTTTGGGGATGGACTTCATCCAGCCCATATATGCCCATGCTTTGACCAGCCTCACGTTTCCGAGCTTGCCGGAATGCACGAAGGCGATGGCGTCTGCAAAATGCTGCATGCTGCGCTGCCACTGGCCTACCTGCACTACCCGGTTATGCCGCTGCTGTGCGTTCACCATGGCTCGGCATTCCGCAATGGAATTGCCGATGGGCTTTTCTACATAAATGTCTTTCCCGGCAGAGCAGGCATCCGCCATCTGGAGGCAGTGCCAGTGATCCGGTGTGCCGATGATCACGGCATCGATATCCTTATTGTCCAGCATTTGCCGGTAATCGGCATACAGCTGCACTTTGATGTCTTTCTTCGCCAGTTCGCCGGCCCGTTTGTCCAGTACGTTGCGGTCAACATCGCAGAGCGCTAGGCAGCGGGCTTCGGGGTGGCCGAGCATGGCGCTGAGATCGCTCCAGCCCATGCCGTTGACGCCGATCACGCCAAAATTGATGGTGTCGCTTGGGGCTACGGCCCGTAATGCGGAGGGTAACAACGCGGAACCTGCAAGAATAGCAGAGGTGTTGTATAAGAAATGCCTTCTGTTCATGGTTTTCACTGTTTTTTAACGTGGGTAATACACAACAAAATAGAAAAAAATAGCATTTCTTTATAATTCTTCATCCTCTTCCGGGTCTTCTGAAGTGCTGAAATTCATCATGGTGCCCAGGAGGTCCGAGAACCGCGTTTCGTTTTCCAGTGTTTTCTTGCTCAGCAGGGAATAGGCGGAGAGGCCGTGCAGCACCATTTCCATCATCAGCAGCCGTTCCTGCTTATTGGCATGGGGGAAAAGCTGTTTTACCAGTTCCTGCAGGCCGGAAACCTGTGTCAGTGCGGCTTCGTATTGCTTGTCCGTAGCATCCTGCAGCATTTGCAGGGAATTACCCTGGTCAAACCAGGTGATAATGGGACGATAAGGGTTCATATCGGCTGTGCTGCCTGCTTTCCGTTTCTTGAACGCGTCAGGGTTAGGGAAGTAGGTGGCGAACATGGTGCGGATGCTTTTTTCGAGCAGGTTCACGGCTACCTGCAAAGGGCCTTCCTGTTCCCCTTCGTACACCAGTTCTATTTTGCCGGTGATGCCGGGAATGATGCCCTGTAGGTCGTTGATGCGGACGTAGGTGGATTTTTCCCTGTTGATGATGGCCCGTCTCTCCGCGGCGCTGACGGCATTTTCGAATGCTGCAATGGTGAGGCGGGCGGAAACCCCGCTTTTCTTGTCCACATACTCACTGCCCCTCGCTTCAAAAGCTACCTGTTCAATGATGCGTTTGATCATATCCGGCATTTGCACGGCCTGTTGTTCCGCATGCACATCGGCTTCCTGTTCGGTAATGAGCAGGGAGTTTTCGAGTGTTTTCGGGTAGTGGGTGATGATCTGGCTTTCGATGCGGTCTTTCAGCGGTGTGACGATGGAGCCGCGGTTGGTATAATCTTCCGGGTTGGCGGTGAATACAAAGAGGATATCCAGCGGCATGCGCACTTTGAATCCGCGTATCTGTATATCGCCTTCCTGGAGGATGTTGAAAAGCGCCACCTGGATGCGGGCCTGCAGGTCCGGCAGCTCATTGATCACGAAGATGCCGCGGTTGGAACGGGGGATGATGCCGAAGTGGATCACGCGTTCATCCGCATAGCTCAGCTTTTCATTGGCCGCTTTGATGGGGTCTACGTCCCCGATCAGGTCGGCCACGCTAACATCCGGCGTGGCGAGTTTTTCCCCGTAACGGGCTTCGCGGGGCAGCCAGGCAATGGGTGTTTTATCGCCGAGGGTGGCCACCTGGTCCCGCGCAAAGCGGGAGAGGGGCGCAAAAGGGCTGTCATTCACTTCTGAACCGGCCACGATGGGGATGTATTCATCCAGCAGGTCCACCATTTGCCTCGCCATTCTCGTTTTCGCCTGTCCCCGCAACCCCAGGAAGAGGATGTTGTGGCGGGAGAGCAGGGCTCTTTCGGTATCGGGGATCACCGTATCATCATACCCGATGATGCCGGGGAATGTGCTTTCTTTTCTTTTCAGCTTTGCGACCAGGTTTTGCCTGATCTCTTCTTTTACAGACCTGTACACATATCCGCTCTTTTTGAGCTCGCCCAGGGTTTTGATCTTTTCCATGCCCATTGTTTCTTTATTTAGAATGTTTTCCTTTTCCCGCTTTCAAAATCATAGAACAGGAACTGTCCAAGCTTGTCTGTACCGGAGAAGAAGGCTTTACCGTTATTGGTTTCCGTAAATTCTTTCACGAATTGCTGGAGCCAGGGATCGCTGGCTACCATGAAGGTGGTGATGGGTATTTTGAGCTTTTTGCATTGCGCGGCCAGGTTGAGCGTTCTGTTGAGTATCTTCCTGTCCAGCCCGAAGCTGTTCTTGTAGTATTGCTTGCCCTGTTTGAGGCAGGTGGGCTTGCCGTCCGTGATCATGAAGATCTGCTTGTTGGGATTGCGCCTGCGCCGCAGGAGGTCCATGGCCAGTTCCAGTCCCGCTACGGTATTGGTATGGTAAGGCCCCACCTGCAAATAGGGGAGGTCTTTGATCTCGATCTGCCAGGCATCATTGCCGAATACGATGATGTCCAGCGTATCTTTCGGGTAGCGGGTGGTGATCAGTTCACTGAGGGCCATAGCCACTTTCTTGGCGGGCGTGATGCGGTCTTCCCCGTAAAGGATCATGGAATGCGAGATATCGATCATCAGGGCGGTGGAGGTCTGCGTCTTGAAGTCGGTTTCCTGGATCTCCAGGTCGTCCTGCTGCATGGAGAACGCATCAATACCGTGATTGATCTGCGCATTGCGGATAGATGCCGTCATATCGATCTGCTCCAGCGGGTCCCCGAACTCATATGGACGGGTTTCCGCGTTCAGTTCATCCCCCATACCCGATTTACGGATATTATGATCGCCGGCAGTGGATTTCTTCAGTTTGCCGAATATCTCTTCCAGTGCACGTTTGCGTATGGTCTGTTCTGTTTTTGCCGTGATGGAGATATTGCCGCTATCCGGGTTATCCTGTATATATCCTTTATTACGAAGATCTTCTATGAAATCACCGATGCCATAGTCGTTATCGGATAGCTGGTATTCTTTATCCAGTTCCGTGAGCCATTGCAGGGCTTCCGCAACGTCACCGCTGGTATAGGTAAGCAATTGCGTGAAAATGTCCAGCATTTTCCCGAACGGCGACTGATTTTTATCAGCCGGCTCGTACTTTGAGAACACAAATCCTTTCATCCGTTTATTTTTATTGTCTTACGGGCCGGATGGAGCCTTGGATGTTTCCGGCGTCATATGTTCATCTAAATTACGTAAAAACTCTTTAACGCAATTTTTCAGTGCCGCTGGTCACTCCGTTCTTGCATTACTGGGAAAAGGCAGTTAATTTTCGGATATTATTCATCATCCGTCAGCAGGAGCCACCTTTAGTCGGCTTCCGGACGATCCAAATTAAATGCGCGTTTATGAATTTTTTGCGAAAAGGCCTGCTGCTGGCAGGTATGGCTGTCATGATGTACGCTTCACCGGCTGCTGCACAGCAGAAAGAGGCGAAACTGGGCTGGAAGCTCGGCGCCCAGTCGTATTCATTCCGACTTTTTACCCTGGCGGAAGCGCTGGACAAGCTGGACTCCTGCGGATTGCAGTATGTGGAGTGCTATAACGGTCAGCGGCTTGGCGGCGGTATCGAAGGTAATATGGATTTCAAGATGGATGCCGCCAAGCGGGAGCAGGTGCTGGCATTGCTGAAATCCAAAAAGAAGAAACTGGTGGCTTTCGGCGTGGTATCTCCCCGCGGAGAAGAAGAATGGAAACAGATGTTCGATTTTGCAAAGGCCATGGGCATACAGATCATTACCTCCGAGCCGCGTACGCAGGATCTGGATGTACTGTCCCGCCTGGCGGACGAATACAAGATCAAAGTAGCGATCCACGATCACCCCAAACCCAGCCATTACTGGCATCCGGACAGTGTACTGACCGCCATTGAGGGCCGCAGCAAGTATATCGGCGCCTGCGCAGATATCGGTCACTGGGTACGTTCCGGACTGGACCCCGTGGAATGCCTGCAAAAACTGAAAGGGCATATCTTCAGTCTTCATTTTAAGGACCTGAACGTGAAAGCACCTAAAGCACACGATGTGGTGTGGGGTACCGGCGTTTGCAATATTGAAGGCGTGGTGAAAGAACTGAAAGCACAACGATTCAAAGGGGTGTTCTCCGCGGAATACGAGCATAACTGGGATAACAGTGTGCCGGATATTACAGCCAGTGTGAAGAATCTGAGAGAAATGATCGCCAAACAGTAAAATACAACACTATACTATGAAATTCTTATTGCCCGCCATGCTTTCACTGTCGTTGTTGCTTCCGGCCCGGCACCTGCATGCACAGAACAATCATTTTACATTCGGATTGCATGCCGGTTTTAACCTGTCAAATGCCATCGAAGAAGTGAGTTATATCATTGCGGATAAAAAGAGCAAGCCCGGTTTCCAGGTTGGGTTATTGACGAATTATCATTTTTCAAAATCCCTCTACCTGCAATCCGGTCTGTCCCTCACTACTAAAGGCACCAGGCATGAAGGCGCTGAAGTGTGGATCGGAAGCACCAATCCACCGGTGACCTATTACGAAACGACTACCCGCCAAACCTATCTTCAGGTACCTTTAAAAGTGGGGTATCAGTTGCATCTGAATGCACAGTCTGCGCTTTTCGTACATGCAGGGCCATATGCAGCTTATGGCATTGGAGGAAAAGAGATTATTAAAAGCAGGACCGTCAGCTCTTCCGAAAACATACCACATGAGAAGATCACCGCTGAAACTTTCGGAGACAGAACAACGGCAACGAACGGTTTTACGAGGTGGGACTATGGCCTGAGCTTTGGTTTGGGTACAAGTTACCGGAAGCTGAGCCTGGCGGTAGCGTATGAGCCGGGATTGGCCAATATCGGCGAAAATAAAGATAGTGATGCGTCTCTTGACCGTACATACAAGAACAGGAATCTGTCATTGACGGTGGGGTATAATTTTTAGGACAACCCAGGACTATCATTGGCAGCGTGAAGAATCGGGGCGGGATGGCCGCGGAGTTGTTGTACACATAAAAATGTTTGAAAGGGGACAGGCTATAGTAGTCTGTCCTTTTTTTATTTTCTGCGATGAGCAATTCACCCTTTTAGTTCTCTTTTGTTATCTATCCTGTGCATACTGTCAGATGTGAAGGATGACAAGGCAGCGGTACCTTCCCCGGTAAACGCGTACTGATGATGTGAACACTATGCAATCAGTGTTTTAAAATAAATTTGTAACCCATAACGTAACATGTTATATTTGTATTATGATCGTCAGTATTCAGCATAAAGGGCTAAAGCGCTTTTGGATAAAAAACGATGCATCGAAGCTGCCACGCGATCAGGTTGAAAGGATAAGAGATATCCTGACTTTGCTGGATGGCGCAGAAAAAGTGAGCGATATGAACTTTCCCGGTTCTGCCCTCCATAAGCTAAAAGGGGATTTGGAGAATTACTGGGCGGTAACCGTAAAAGCTAACTGGCGTATCATCTTTCAGTTTGAAGACGGGAAAGCGCATCTTGTCGATTATTTGGATTATCATTAAAGGAATGTATTATGCTTAAAAGAGGGATGAAGCCCACACACCCGGGTCGTATTTTGAAGAATCTGTATATGGAGCCACTTGGTTTAAGCGGCGGTGATGCTGCGGATAACCTGGGTATTACCCGTAAAACGTTGTCCATGCTTTTAAATGAGCATCAGGGTATCAGTGCGGAAATGGCGTGGCGTTTGGCAAAGGCCTTTGATACCACGCCGGAGTTATGGATGAACATGCAGCGTAATTACGATTTGTGGAATGCCGCACAAAAAGTACCTCTTTCCAAAATCAAACTTTTTCGAAAGGCGAAAGCGCTTCCTGCCGAAACGGTTACCCTGAAAGGCAAACCGGTCAAACCAGCCACTTCAATCAACGTGGTTAAGGCATCCCGGTAATTGAACAGGATATTCACTCCTTAACGTCAGTTTACCAACAAGCCATTCACTAAAAAAAGCCTCCCGCTTTAAACAGGAGGCTTTTCTCATATTAAGACATTCAATTATTTACTGCTATCCGGCACCGTATTGAACTGCTGGCCGGTTTCGGCCTGCTGCGCGGAGTCGCTTGCGGTAAAGTCGATCTTCCATTGCTTCAGCATCAGCGTGAACTGTTCGGCGCGGCGGGCATCGTCCTGCAGATCATTAGTCAGCAGGCGTGGCGGGAGGCTGCGGTAGTAGCGCATCTGTTGCTCCAGATCCCGGATCAGCTGCAGGGAGATCTCGTCGGCTTTCTTTGGATCGCCGGCCAGGTAGTAGGCGTACACGATCTCCATGCTCCAGAGGTTATGCATGTTGCCGGGGGTGGTCATGGCATAAGGCATGTTTTCCGGGAGGAAAACGGAATCCTGCCTGTTCAGCACTTCCAGCGCTTTATCTTTTTTGTTTTCTTTTGCCAGCGCTACGCCCAGCTTGGTGTATGCGTTGCGGAGGCTATGCAGCATGCGGCGGTTGGGCTCATCGAAATACACGCCTGGCACATCCACGCTGCCGTACACGAACTTGTTCATCAGGTTATCGTACATCTTGCGGGTATGCACCTGATCATTCAGGCCGGGAAGCATTTCATCCGAAGGTGCGCGGCGTACCGGCACAAGACGGTAGGTGAGGCCTTCTACCTGCAGGTACTCGTTGAAGCCGAGGTCTATCGGGCTGGTAAAATATATCGGGCGCTTCCAGTTATTGGTAGCGATGATATCGTATATGGCCAGATCGCCTTTGTAGATCACATTCTTGTTGATGGTGAACTGTACGTTCGGTACAATACGGCCGCTGTCCTGAACATCCACGGTGCCGTTTTTCACTACTTCGGCGGCATCTACAGGGATGAAAAGGTGTTTGGTGGGCAGGTAGTTCACTTTATCACCACTGGTCAGCGGTACTTTGGCGGCATCCCTGTCATCTCCAACAAAGGCGATCACTTCGTTGATATTGAAATACCGGTCCTGCGGCAGCTTGCCGTTATCATAATGCATCACATAGCTGCGGGCGTCCCCACGGTATTTTTCGGGACTGAGCGTCATGGGAATGGCCGGGCTTTCGTTGACGGCTTTCCGCTGCTGCTCTATGTACCATTCTGCGCTTAACAGGCTCTGGTTGATCACGCGGATATCCGGGCGGATGCCTTCTACTTCCTGCGCATACCACAGGGGGTAGGTATCGTTATCGCCCACGGTGAACAGGATGGCATTCGGTGCGCAGGATTCGAGGTAGTCGCGCGCTACATCGCGGGCGATCACTTTTTTGGAACGGTCGTGATCGTCCCATCCCTGCTGTGCCATCAGCACCGGTACGGCTACGAGGCAAAGCACAATAGCCAGCGGAGCGGCTACGCGCAGTTTTTTCTGAAGGAAGAAGTTGTACACGCTCAGCACACCCAATCCTATCCATACCGCAAAGGCATAGAAAGAGCCTACATAGGCATAGTCACGTTCCCTGGGCTGGTTGCCGGCCTGGTTCAGGTACAGCACAATGGCGAATCCGGTAAAGAAGAAGAGCAGGCCTACGATGAATGCATCTTTCCGGTGACGGTTATAGTGGAAGAAGAAGCCTATCAATCCCAATATCAGTGGAAGGAAGAAGAAAGTATTCCTTGCTTTATTGTTCAGCAGGCTGTCCGGCATTTCCGACTGGTCGCCATACAGTAGATTGTCTAACGGACCGATGCCGGATATCCAGTTGCCATCGCGCGGGTTGCCGAATCCCTGGGTATCGTTCTGTTTGCCGGCGAAGTTCCACAGGAAATACCGGATATACATGAAGTTCACCTGGTAGCCGACGAAAAACTTGATATTATCGAAGAAAGTGGGCTTTTCGCCATCTTTCAGGTTCAGGAATGCTTTGTAGTAATCGGCATGCCCCTGGTCGTTAGAAGCATCCCAAACGCGCGGGAACAGCATTTTGTCGGCGCTGTTGTACACCGGCGCCTGTTTCTGGCCTACCACTACATATTTGTCTTTAACACGGGCGTACACGTTGCCGGTGGATTCGTATTTCTCCGGGCGGGCAGTGAATACCTGTCCATATAACAGCGGGAAATCACCATACTGCTCACGGCCGAGGTAGCCTACGAGGGAAACGGGATTATCCACATTGTACATATCCACAGACGGGTCTGCGGAAGAGCGGATCATGGTGGTCACATAGGTAGAGTAGCCCATCAGCAGGAAGAAGATGCAGGCATTGATGAGCCGGGTAGCATGTTTGAGTTTCTCTGCATTGAGGGTGATACCGAAGGTTTTAATGAAATAGGGGATGAACAGCACACCTGCGGCCAGAATGAACCGGAAGATGTGCACGCCGGCGCTGTCGCCGTCGGCAAATGCGGGGATCAGGATCACGGAGGCGATCACGATCAGCGGAACATAGAACCCGAATTTGGGTTTCATATAGCCATATACCAGCAGGCCGATCAGCGCTACGAAGTAAAAGGTAAAACCGGAGAAGAAGGGGAGGCCGAGGCTGTTCACGAAGAACACGTCCATCATGCCGGATACTTTAATGGTATCCTGTATGATGAATTTCTGCACGAGGCCGGTGATCAGGCATCCCAGTACAAAGGCCCAGAAAGCGCCGGTAGTGGTGGGTTTGCTGCTGCGTTTGAAATAATAGATCAGCACCATGGCCGGGATGGTGAGCAGGTTCAGCAGATGGACGCCGATGGAGAGGCCCATGAGATAAGCGATCAGCACGATCCAGCGGTCACCGTACTTGCTGTCTGCCTCATGCTCCCATTTGAGCATGGCCCAGAACACAACGGCGGTGAAGAGGGAAGACATGGCGTACACCTCGCCTTCCACTGCGGAGAACCAGAAAGAGTCGGAAAAAGTATAGGCCAGGCCACCTACGATGCCGGCGCCCATTACTGCCAGCAGTTGCTGGTTGCTGAGCGGTTCTCCCTGGGGAGAGAGGATACGGCGCGCAAAGTGCGTGATGGTCCAGAACAGGAACAGGATCGTGAAACCGCTGGAGAGGGCGCTCATGATGTTCACACCAAGGGCAGCCTCGGAGGGGGCGAAGGGCAGCGTAAAAAGCCTGCCCATCAATACAAACAAGGGCGCACCGGGGGGGTGGGGCACCTGTACTTTATAGGCCGCGGAAATGAATTCGCCGCAATCCCACAGGCTTCCCGTGGCTTCCATGGTCATTAAATAAACAGCACAGGCAATTATGCACACTATCCAGCCCGTAATGTTATTGATCCGGTTAAAATTCATAAGGTTGTTTTAGATATTCCGACAAAAATAGAAAAAGTAACCAATTAAGCTAATGTGAACAATAGTTTTAACTTTTTATAAATACTTTAACATATTAACGTGTTGGGGTGATGTCATCCAGGCTCCAGGCTTCGGGTTTTGCCGTGAACCAGGGCTTTATGGCGGTCCAGATATCCGCAAACATCGCGGAATGCCGGTAGGCATCCAGCGCATCCTGGCCATCCCACAGGCTGTAGGTCATGAAAACGCCTGCCGGAAGATGGCTTTTCCAGAGCGCCAGGTGGCGGCAACCGGGAAAATTGCGGATAAGCAGCATCTTTTCCGAAAAAATGCGTTCAAATGCGGCGGCTTTCCCGGGATCGATGGTGAGTTTCACTATCCTGACCATTATTCGAAGATTATACGTACGGTTTGGTAAAATGAGAGCTGCTGGTAGGTGGCTTGCTGCAGTTGGTCCCGGCTGAAGCCCTGCAGCCCGAAGAGGCCGGCGGCATTGCCCTTGTTCACCGCTATCTCCAGGTAACCGGCGGAATTGAACAACGCCAGTTTCTGGCCTTCCGGCACATCTGCATAGGTTTCACTGATGCTGCGGATCATTTCATCCCGGCGGAAGAAAATGGCAAATTTGCGGCCATTACGGTGTTCATCGAACTGTTCGCGGGTGATGTTCACCACTACGTTCTCGAAATTATCGATGTGAATGATCTGACCCTCAATGTAATCCGCGCCGGTGAGCGGCTGAAGGTTATTTTTTACCACGATCTCCGAAACCAGCGTTCCAGCATCTTCCAAAGCGGCTCCGCCATTTACCTGCCGGATGGCCTGTGCCATGATATGTACCAGGTTGATGGTGGTTTTCGGCGCTCCGGGGTCAAGCGGAAGGCGTACGACGGCGGCGGGCATCTCCCCGGCGATCATCGTCATCAGGCCATTGTCCGCACAACAGATATATTGACCGTTATGCTTCGCCATCAGGAGGTAATCCGCCTTGCGGTCGAAAAGATTGTTGAGCACGAGGTGAAAAGTGCCTTCGGGGAAATGCCGGAAAGCGGCGCGGCAGATATAGGTTGCCTGCGGAAGATTAAAGGGGGAAATATGATGGGAAATATCTACCAGCCTGGCATCCGGACAGTTTTGCAGCAACAGGCCCTTGATGGCTCCCGTGAGGTAGTCCTGCAAGCCGATGTCGGATGTCAATGTGATAATGGGCATGTTGTAGCTCAGGGGCCGGTTTTTTCCAGTGCAAAGAAAGGCAAAAAGTAAAAAGGAAAAAATTAAAAATCATTTGTACAGGCTTGCTATTCCAGCGGGGAGCCCGGTTCTTTTTTGAAGTGGGAGAAAACCAGTTTATCCAGCAGGCGCGGAAATGTTCTGCTGAGCAAAACGGTGAACCGTCCCTGGGAGGTTAGCACCAGTGTGCGTTTCCGTTTGGCAATGGCTTTCAGGGTATGCTGCGCCACCTTTTCGGCGCTCATCAGCTGTTCTTCCTTCAGCGGGGTCTCCTGCTGGGAATGGCCGGTTTTGTCCAGCGCGGTGTTGCGGATATTGGAGGCGGTGAAACCCGGACAGATCCACATCACGTTAACGCCTGTATGCAGATTTTCCGTACGCAGCGCCTCCAGGAAGCCCTGCATGGCAAATTTGGAGGCGGAATACCCCGTTCTGCCCGGTAACCCGCGGTAACCGGCAATGGAAGAGACGCCCACAATCGTGCCCTTGTTGGCCAGGATGGAGGGCATTGCGTATTTCGTGCAATGTACCGTTCCCCAGAAGTTGATGTCCATCAGCGTTTTGAGCACTTCCACATCCGTATCCTTGAACAATGCCCGCATACTGATGCCGGCGTTGTTGATCAGTATATCTATCTTCCCGAACCTTTCCAACGCGCTATTGATGAATGCCTTGCAATCTGCCTCTTGGCTCACATCCGCCACAAAGGTGTGCAGACTGGCTGAATTGCATTCTTTTTGCATCTCGTCGAGGGCGGCCTGCCTGCGGCCGCAAACGGCTACAAAGGCGCCCGCCTGTAAAAACGCAACAGCGAGCGCCTTTCCGATGCCTGAAGTAGCACCGGTGATCACGACAGTTTTTTGCTGAAAAGAGATTTGCATTGCGCAAAAGTAATGGAGAAAATAAAAACAATGGCGGGTTGTTCCCGATTAGGGGCAATTATTTTTCCATAAACACGCTTTTCAGCCTTCTCAATGGAGATGGAGCTTAGTGCCCATGCCCTTCTTCGTCACCACTGTTCATCTTCGCCAGCAGGTCTGCCGCTCCGCTGATCACTACCCGGGCAGTATCCGCATCCACAGCAGAGGGGAGCATCACTTCCGTGTACCCCCCTTCGCTTACCCCGGTTTTCACTTCCACCCGGCTGAAGTGGTAGTGGTCGTCGTCTCCCGGCTCCTGCAGGAAAATATATTGTTTCCCGCCATCCATCACGATCGCGTTTTCGGGGAGGGAAGGCACTTCGGCGGCGCCGGTCTCTATCCAGGCCTTGAGATAGGTGCCGGGCATCATCTCCCTGTCTTCCCGGTCCAGATGACAATGCACCCGGATGGTACGGTCGCTGTCAATTTCGCGGCCTATCAGGTGGATGGTGGCCGTTCTTTCCTTTGTTTCGCTGGACAGGATGAAGCGTACTTTCCGGCCAATCTTCAGCCGCGGGATGTCCTTTTCGAACACGGTGATCTCCGCATGCAGGTGTTCTGTATCCACGATCTGGAACATGGCTTCGTTCGGACTGACGAATTTGCCGATGTTCGCATTCACCCGGGTGACATATCCGCTGATGGGTGTTACAACAGGAATGGAACGGAGGATGGTGCCTTTTTCCAGTTTCTGCACATTGATGTTCATCAGCTGGAGCTTTTGTTTGAGCGCTTCCAGTTTTATCTGCAGGCTGCGGTGGTCGGCCTCCGTTTTTTGAAAGGTTTTCCGGGAAGTGACGTTCTCTGCGCTCAGTTCCTGCTGGCGCGCAAACTCCAGGGAGAGGTATCCGAGCTGTGATTTTGCTTCCAGGTAGTCCTGCTGCAGCTGGATATAATCCGGATGCTCCATCCGCGCGATGATCTGCCCTTTCTTCACCCAATATCCTTCCAGCAGGGTGGTATTGCGGAGAATGCCGCCGTAAGGCATGGAAATGCTCACGGTTTGCTGCGGCGGCACATCCAGCATGCCGTTCACTTTGATGCTTCCGCTCAGTTCCCGGAGCGTCACCGTGCCGGTTTGTATGTTCACGGTCTGGTATTGCGCTTTTGTCAGTTCCACGATGTTCTCTTCGTGATGTTCCGCTGTTGCGGTGCTGTCTGCCGCCGGCGCTTTGCTTTTGTTGCCGCAGGAAATGAGCAGCAGTACAAGGGCGGGCAGGCAGATAGCCATTATCCTGTTATGATTGAAGGTCGTTTTCATCCGTTCATATTTAATTTTTACGATAATTTCCATCATGCCGGCTTCATGATCATTCAGATTTGTTGCCTGACAGATATTGCAACTGCAGCATGCTTTGATTGTAATTATTGAGGACAAGCAGATGATCGTTCTGTATTTCACTGGCTGTACGAAGACTTTGCAGGTATTCCACGTACCCGATCTCTCCGCTGCGGTATGCTTTGGTGGCCTGCGTGATCATCAGGTCCGCCTGCGGGATCAGGGAATTGCGGTACTGTTGCAGTGATTCACGGAATTTGGCAATTTGCTGCAACTGCTCGTTATACCTTCCTTCGTAATTTTTCTGTTGCAGCTGGTAGCGATATTCCGCCGCCTGCCGATGGAGCCTCGCAGCTTTGATCTTTGCGGATTGCGGTTTGAACCAAAGTGGAATGGCAAGCCCTGCTTCCAGGCCGTTGAAGCGGTTACCAGCTCCGGCGGCAGGGGCATTGCCTGCATGCAGCGGTGCGCCTGTCAGCGTCTGGGTAAAAAAGCCGACCGTGATATCCGGCAGCAAACGGTTCTTTTCCACTTTCTGTTGCTGGCCGGCGATGAGGGCCTGTTGCCGGTACCATTGGAGGCCCGGGTTGCCCGAGGTATTTCCCGTGGTGAATGGCAATTCCTCCAGCGGGGCTTCCGTTATCTGCACCGGTGCTTCCGCATGCATCAGCGTTTGCAGCCTGGCCTGGTAAAGCCTGATATCTGCTTTTACCTGCTGGAGCTGTGTGCGCAGTTGTTGCAGCTGGCTTTCGGCGGTGGTCTTTTCCAGCAGTGTACTTTCACCCGTACGCAGTTTTACGGCCGCCGCGCTGGCAAACCGGGAGAAGATGGAATCCTGGTCCTGCAGTTTCTGTTCCAGCGCATGCAGGTACAGCAGCTGGTGCCAGGCCGCTTTCACCTGGTAGATCAGCTCGTTTTTGCCTGCTGCCATCTGCAGCTCGCTTCCTTTTACCCCGGCGTCCGCAAGCCTGGCCTGTGCGCCAAAAAGAGTGGGGAAGGGAATGCTTTGCATGATGGAAATATTGTTGTCTGTTTTTACATAGCTGTTATACTGGCCGTATTGCAGCATCACATTTGTTTTGCCGATATCCGTTGCCGTTGCCCGCATCTGGCGGGAGGCATCCACGTCCGCCTGCGCGGCCATCATCTGCCTGTTCTGCCGCAGCGCGATATGTATGCAGGAGTCCAGCGAATAACGTTCTTCCTGTGCGGAAGCAGGCAAGCTGCACATCAGCATCAGCAACGACGCTATTACTGCGGGCCGGACTTTGGGGCGGATCTTCTCAACATAGATGTACAGCACCGGCAGTACCAGCAGTGTGAGCAGGGTAGAGGTCAGCAGTCCGCCGATCACAACGGAGGCCAGCGGTTTCTGCACTTCCGCGCCTGCGGTGTTGGAGAGGGCCATGGGCAGGAAGCCCAGAGAGGCCACTGTAGCCGTCATCAGCACAGGACGCAGCCGTATTTTCGTGCCTTCCAGCACAATCGCTTCAAGATCGGTCATACCTTCTTTTTTTAGGCGGTTAAATTCCGCGATCAGCACAATGCCATTCAGCACCGCTACCCCGAAGAGGGCAATGAACCCTATGCCCGCGGAAATGCTGAAAGGCATGCCGCGCAGCAGCAGCGCCAGTACGCCGCCGATGGTTGCCATGGGAATGGCGGTGAAAATGAGCAGGGAATGTTTGATGGAGCGGAAAGTGAAGTAAAGCAATAAAAATATCAGGGCCAGGGCAATGGGTACGGCAATGGACAGGCGGGTCTCGGCTTCGCGCAGGTTTTCGAACTGTCCGCCGTAAGTAATGAAATACCCCGGGGGAAGTTTTATTCCCTGTCCGATCTTCTCCTGTACTTCTTCCACAACGCTTTCTATGTCCCGCCCGCGAACGTTGAACCCGGCGATAATGCGCCGTTTGGCGGCTTCGCGTTGTATCTGGGCCGGTCCCGGTTCATACCGGATATCCGCCAGCTGGTCAAGCGGCACCTGGTGACCGTCCGGCGCGCTGATATACACATTTTTGACATCCTCAATGCTTTGCCGGTTCACTTTAGAGAAACGCACGACCAGATCGTACCGCCGTTCGCCTTCATATACCAGTCCGGCGGACTGTCCGGCAAAGGCAGCGTTGATGGCCTGGTTAACGGTATTCACATCCATACCGTAGCGGGCCAGCATCTCCCGGTTGAGCCTGATAACGATCTGCGGAAGGCCGGTGATCTTTTCCAGGTAGAGATCTTCGGCGCCTTCGGTGGCAGTGATGATGCGCCCTACCTGTTCGCTCAGCCGGGTAAGCGTCCCGAGATCTTCCCCGAATATCTTCACGCCCACATCCTGCCGTACACCGGATATCAGTTCATTGAAACGCAGCTGTATCGGCTGTGAAAAGCCGAAGTTGACGCCGGGTATCGCTTCCAGGGTCTCCTGCATTTTGTTCACCAGTTCTTCGCGGCTGGATGCGGAGGTCCATTCCGATTTATCCTTCATGACGATCATCACGTCCACCGCTTCCATGGGCATGGGATCGGTGGGGATCTCCGCCGATCCTACCTTGCCCACCACTTCTTTGACCTCCGGGAAATTCTTCAGCAGCAGGTCGGATGCCAGGTTGATCTTGTCGATCGATTCCTGCAGGGAACGGCCGGTAGTGAGGCGCATTTCAATGGCCAGGTCCCCTTCCTCCAGGGTGGGAATGAACTCCCCGCCAAGCCGCAGGAAGGTGATGACAGCGGCGATGAACAGCAATACGGCCGTGAGCACAACGATCAGTTTGTGCCGTAATGCACCCTGTATAACGGGATGGTATAAACGTTGAAAGAAATGCATCATCCTGTCAGAGAACCCCGGTTTGCCGCTGGTCCGCTTGCTGAGGAACAGGGCGCTCATCATCGGCACATAGGTGAGGGAAAGGATGAAGGCGCCGAGAATGGCAAAGGAAACGGTCTGCGCCATCGGCCTGAACATTTTCCCTTCAATACCGGTCAATGCCAGGATGGGCAGATATACCACGAGAATGATGATCTCCCCGAATGCGGCGGAAGTACGGATGCGGGAGGCGGACAGGTACACTTCTTCGTTCATTTCCTGCTGGCTGAAGCGGTGCAGTTTGCGAAGCCCGAGGTGATGCATGGTGGCTTCCACAATGATCA
Source organism: Chitinophaga sp. XS-30 (assembly GCF_008086345.1). Taxonomy (NCBI): domain Bacteria; kingdom Pseudomonadati; phylum Bacteroidota; class Chitinophagia; order Chitinophagales; family Chitinophagaceae; genus Chitinophaga; species Chitinophaga sp. XS-30. The sequence goes on from NZ_CP043006.1 coordinate 3,689,394, forward strand.
CCGCCCCATCTACGATAAGGCCGAAGTCGATAGCGCCGAGACTCATCAGGTTACCGGATACGCCAAAGAGGTTCATCATCGAAATGGCAAACAGCATGGCCAGCGGTATTACGGAAGCTACGATCAGCCCGGCGCGGAAGTTCCCGAGGAAAATGACCAGTACAAAGATCACGATGAGGGCGCCTTCGATCAGGTTTTTGCTGACGGTGCCGATGGCGCGGCCCACCAGGTCGCTGCGGTTCAGGTACACTTCCAGTTCCACGCCTTCCGGCAGCGATTGCCGTATCTGTTTCATCCGCTCTTCCACGCGGTTTACGACCTGGCCGGCATTCTGGCCCTTCAGCATCATCACCACGCCGCCGACGGCCTCTCCGCGGTTCTTTCCTTCGGCGCGGGTAAGCGCACCATACCGCACTGCTTGTCCGAAGCGCACTTCAGCAATATCGCGGATCAGCACCGGGAAACCCTGTGTTGTTTGTGTGACCGCTATCCTGCCGATATCGTCCAGCGACTGGATCAGCCCTTCGCTCCGGATAAACCAGGCATTGGGTTTTTTATCGATGTAAGCGCCGCCGGTATTCTGGTTATTTCTTTCCAGTGCGGTGAACACTTCATTGATGCCAAGCCGGAAGCTGCGCAGCTTGTCCGGGTCCAGCGCTATTTCATATTGTTTGAGCAGGCCGCCGAAGCTGTTCACTTCCGCTACGCCCGGTGTGCCGAGCAATTGCTGCCGGATGATCCAGTCCTGTATGGAACGGAGCTCCATGGCATCGTACTTTGCTTCGTAACCCGGTTGGGGATGGATCACATATTGATATATTTCACCGAGACCGGTGGATACGGGCGTCATTTCCGGCTTGCCTATCCCGGCAGGAATGCGGCTTTCCGCTTCACCGAGTTTTTCGTTCACCTGTTGGCGTGCCCAGTAAATATCCACATCGTCATGAAAGATGACCGTTACCACAGAGAGGCCGAACCGGGATGTTGAGCGTATTTCTTTCAGCTCCGGAATAATGGCCAGGGTTTGTTCCACCGGGAATGTAATGAACCGTTCCACTTCCTGCGGCGCCAGGGAAGGGCTTTGCGTGATCACCTGCACCTGGTTGTTGGTGATGTCCGGCACGGCATCAATGGGCAAACGGGAGAGGGAATACAGCCCCCAGGCCATCAATGCCAGGGTGAACAGCCCGATGATCAGTTTATTATAGATTGAAAATCTGATGATTTTGTCAAGCATCTGTTTCAGTTATATGAGGAATGCATGCAACACCGGCATACCGGCAAAAGACCGGATGCGGGAATGTTTACGGATAATGGGGGGGGAATCAGGCTTGCCGGGGTGGTTGCCAGCATGCATTGGCATAGTCGCTCACCGGGGGGCAGATGAATATCTCGGGAATGACCGGTAATACTGCCTGCCGGTGGAAAAAGCTGACCGCTTTCGGCAGGGCGGTGGTCACTGCACAGCAGGAGCAGATGCAGAAGGGGGAACAATGATCGAAATCCTCATGGTCCGCCAGGCCCGTGTGTATCTCCCCGCCTGCATTATCGCAGGCCGATTGCCGGTCTGTACAGGGAACACCTGAACAGAACAGTATCCAGATACTTAAAAAGAGGCTGAGGACCTTCATCTTTCAAAGCTATTGAATTGCCGGCAAGCGGCATAAATTTTTTTTACAAGGTCGTTGCAAAATGAAGGTGATGGGAGTGACAGGATCTTACCCTCTTTCTCCCTGGGTGTTTGTTGTGTTCTCCTTGTGTTGAGGTTGAGGCAGAGCGTTTTGCGAATTTAGTATCACTGCCCTGAAAATTGTCCTCTGCGGTATATTTTTTCTCCGCTGCGATATATCCTTTCGGAGATGGCTGTACGAATTTTGTAACTGTTAACGAAAAGTACTTGACGTTGATCAAACAAATATTTTTAAACCTTAAAATCCTGAAAAAATGAAACAGATCCGTAACAGTATCATGCGTGGCGCCAGCGGCGCCTTGGGCGATGAGCTCGTATTCCGGCAGCGTGCCGGCAAAACGGTGATCAGCCTGCCGGCGGTAACAAAGGAATATACGCCTACAACGGACCAGCTGGAAGTCCGGAATAATTTCCTGGAAGCCAGCCGGTATGCCAAAACCGTGCTTGCCGATCCCGCTCTGAAGGAAGCGTATGCGGCAAAATCCCCACTCGGTACGTCAGCGTTCAACACCGCGCTCGCCGATTTCTTCAAAGCCCCGGTGATCCTTTCGGTGGATACCGGTAATTATAACGGCTCCGCAGGCGGTACAATTGCCGTACTGGCGACAGACGACTTCAAAGTGCAATCCGTCCGTATATCGATCATCGATGCGGATGGCGCCATACTGGAAGAATGGCTTGCCGTTGCCGGAGTGCCCGGCTCCGATCTGTGGACGTACACGACGCTCAACAGTGCAGACATTGCAGGGGCAAAATTGAGCGTACAGGCGTACGACCTGCCGGGCAATGCCACCATTCAGGAAACGGCTTTGTAGGCCCGGACCGGGCGACAATTTAAGTCTAAACTCCACGAATATTTGTTAATTATCTGCTATGCGATGGGTGTGGTGTCAAGAAAAGGGGAGTAGACATTCCCCTTAAAATAATGTTCGATTGCGGCCTCCCGAACACTCAGGAGAATTAACCGCATTTCTAAAGTAGAGCATATGCTACTGGATAGGTGTTAAAAATTTGTTATGCTGTGGGTGGTTTTGCAAGTTAACGGGCTTCGTTAATTTGCACAGTTCCGATCAGGCAAAGCTCAACGAACCAGAAGCCTATTTTGATCTGCATAAAGGCAAACTCATCATCCTGGACGAAATTCAACGCGTACCTGGACTATTCCAAATATTGCGAGGTGTTATCGACCGCCAGCGCAGGCAAGGCCATCGAACAGGCCAGTTCCTTATTTTAGGTTCAGCCTCCCTCTATCTTCTAAAACAATCGTCCGAATCATTAGCAGGACGTATTGCCTATAAAGAGTTGCCCGGGCTTACCGTTTTTGAAATGATAGCGGCTCAATATTCAGGCGTCGAACAGCTGTGGTTACACGGCAGCTTCCCCGACAGCTTTCTGGCAAAGACGGATGCAGCCAGCTTACGCTGGCGCATGAACTTCATCAGCACATATCTTGAAAGAGATGTACCTCAGTTCGGTTCCCGTATTCCTGCTACCAGTCTACGTCTTTTGTGGACGATGTTGGCACATAGCCAGGGCGGCCAACTCAATACTGCACAAATCGATACAAACCTCGGTGTTGCAACGTCCACTGCGAGGCGCTATATCGAATTACCGGAAGATCTTCTGCTTATACGAACACTGCGTCCCCGGGTTGGTAATATCGGTAAACGGCTGGTGAAAGCCCCGAAAGTATATATACGTGATAGTGGATTAACACCCTGCTAAACCTGCAAACACAGGATGATCTCCTTGGGCATCCAGTAGTTGGAGCTAGCTGGGAAGGGTTTGTGATTGAAAATCTTCTTTCCTGTTTGCCTGTTGGTGTTACCCCTTGGTTTTACCGCACTTCTGCTGGGGCGGAAATAGATCTTGTGATTGAGCATAGCCCAAAGAAGAAATATGCTATAGAAATAAAACGCTCCTTAGTTCCCACATTATCAAAAGGCTTTCATTCAGGATGCGAAGACGTTGGAGCCACAGAGCGTTTTATTGTTTATCCCGGCAATGATTCTTTCCCTGCTGCACATAATGTAACAGTTTTGCCGATATCAGATATGATGAAGAAATTGAAGAATAGCGTAGACTTTACCAGTCTGACAGCTGATAATGATCGATACATGCCCTGCTGTGGAAAATATCAGGGATTCTGCGGTTTGCTGTCTCTTTCGCCTTTGTTTTTTGCATGCTGATGGCCCGGGCGTTTGCCGCCATGAGGCTTGCCGCCTTTACGGTAACCACCTTTTCCCTGCCGGTTGCCGCCTCCGCCACCACCGCCGCCGGATTTGCGGCTTTTCGGCTGGTACACCGGTGCGGGGCCAAAGGCTTCGGGTACGGGGTTTTTTACGACCTCATGCCCCAGCAGTTGTTCGATGCGGGAGAAACGGCCTTGTTCCCTGGGTGTGATAAAAGTATAGGCGGTGCCGTCTGTCGCGGCCCTGGCGGTACGGCCGATGCGGTGGATGTAATCTTCCCCGTCGTTCGGCACATCATAATTGATCACGAGATCAATATCCTCGATATCGATACCGCGGCTCAGAATGTCCGTCGCCACGAGTATGTTGAGCTTTTTGTTCTTGAAGTCCAGCAGCGCCTGTTCCCTTTTATCCTGCTCCAGGTCCGAGTGGATCTCTTCCACCGAGAACCTGGCCTTTTTGAGGAGCTGGGACAGCTGTTTCACATTCTGTTTCCTGGAGCAGAAGATGATCACGCTTTCTTTGGGCCGGCCTTCCAGCACATGTTTGATCAGCGGGGCTTTTTGGTCCTCATGCACAACAAAAGCCTCCTGCACGATCTTTTCCGGCGGTTTGGAGATCGCTATGTTCACCTGTTCTGGATCTTTAAGGATCTTCAGGGCCAGTTTGCGCATCTTGTCCGGCATGGTAGCGGAGAAAAGCAGGGTTTGCCGGTCTTTCGGCAGATAGGAGATGATCTTTTCGATATCATCATGAAAACCCATATCCAGCATGCGGTCGGCTTCATCCAGCACCAGGTATTTCAGTCCCTGCAGCTTCACATAGCCCATATTGAGGTGGGCGATCATGCGGCCGGGGGTGCAGATCACGATATCCGCACCGGAAGACAGCGCTTTCTTCTCCAGCGCAAAGGAATTACCGTCACCACCGCCATATACGGCAATGGAACTGATATTCGTGAAATAAGACATTCCCTCCAGCGCCTGCGCGATCTGTACCGCCAGTTCCCTGGTGGGCACAATGATCATGGAATTGATCTGATTCGCATCGTGCGTATGGGTAAGGAGGTTCTGAATTACGGGAAGGAGGAAGGCGGCCGTTTTACCTGTGCCGGTCTGAGCCGAAGCGATCAGGTCTTTACCGGATAGAATGATGGGGATCACTTGTTCCTGAACCGGTGTGGCGGTGGTATATCCCATCGCATCTATGCCATCCAATAGATCATCGTCGAAGTCAAAATCGTAAAAATGCAAGGTAATTATACTTTTTATTTAATATATAGGTACGTAAAGATACACGAATATCGGCTATTTGAGGCATTGTGATTTGTTTAACATTATTTTAGCTACCTTTAGATAGTAATAAAAGCTACAACTACTTATTTCTGCTGCAAATCTGCGATAGCTCACACCTTTCCAGCTTACGTTCCTGGTTTCTCCTCCGGAGATTTTATTACCCGCGATTTTTCATCAATTTTTCGTTTTCATGTTTATCATTATTTTTTTTATTGCCATCTGGTATTTATCACTGTTTTCCCAGACTTTTCTGCAACACCGTTATGCTTCGCATGGTGCCTTTCAGATGAACAAGTTCTGGGAACGGGTCTTTTATATATTTGCTTATATCACCCAGGGCTCTTCCTATATGAGCCCCAGAGCTTACGCGATCATGCACCGCATGCACCATGCGTACACAGACACGGAGCTGGACCCGCATTCGCCAAGTTATTCGAAGAACGTATTTTCCATGATGTGGCGTACCAGCCGCATATACCGTCAGATCTTCCACGGAAAGATGAAGATAGAGGAACGTTTTACGAAGAACCTGCCTGACTGGCGGAAGTTCGACAAGTTTGCCAGTTCCGGCTGGAGCCGGTTGTTATGGGTGGCGGCCTATGTGTTGCTGTTCGTTTTCTTCGCCTCTTCTCCCTGGCTCTTCCTGTTGTTGCCGGTGATCATTGCCATGGGTGCTGTTCACGGAGCTATTATCAACTGGTTTGCCCATAAATTCGGGTACAAGAACTATACGCTGAAAAATACTTCTTCCAATCTGCTGCGCATGGATGTGCTGATGCTGGGAGAATCCTATCACAACAATCACCACAAACATCCGTCGTCTATCAATTTCGGTATCCGGAAATATGAACTCGACCCCGTGTACTATATCATTCTGCTGCTGAAATGGATGCGTATAGTGAAAGTACCGGTATTGGCAAGGCTGCGGGCCGATTTTTAAAAAGCACACATTTAAACACAATTATATGAACATTTACGTATCCAATCTTTTGTCTTATTTCAAGGATGAAGATTTACACAGCCTGTTTGCCCCCTTTGGGAATATCGTTTCCAGCAAGGTGATCATGGACAGGTACACCGGCACCTCCAGGGGGTTCGGATTTGTTGAAATGTCCACTGCGCCGGAAGGCCAGGAGGCGATCAAACAACTTGATGGCAAAGTGATTGACGGGAGGGCAATTGGTGTTTCCGTTGCAAAGGAGCGCTCTGAAAAGTCCGGTTCCGGCAGGAGTTTCCGCTAATATTGCCTCGCATATACAAAAACAATCTGCCGCTCCGGGTTCCGGGGCGGTTTTTTTATGGTAAGCTGGCGGCGAAACAGTCCGGTCAGTGGCGGCCCTTTAGACTTGCCTGGGCGAAAGCCCGGCCCGTTTTTCTATTGGGTTAATTCCGCAAAAAAGCGTAAAATTGAAAGATGAAATGGTGGATACTTTTATTGATCAATGTCGCCGTATTCTTTGCATTCGCCGTTTTGGGCGATCTTTGGTGGTTGGAAAAGCCCTATAGCCATAAACTTCTGCTCAACTGGGCCGTCAAAGCGCTGCTGATCGGCGGTATTTTCACGTTTTTGTTCCGGCAGCGCAAAGAACGGTCTATCTGACCGTCCGGCTATCCCTTCGTATTTTTCTTCTTCGCCGTTTTTTGCCCTTTTGCCAGGAAGCTCTCCAGGGCATCCAGTTTTCCCGTCCAGAAGGTGCGGTATTGTTCCGCCCAGGAGGCCACGGCCTTAAGCTGTTGAAGCCGGGCTTCGCAATATCGTTCCCGGCCCTGCTGCCGGATGGTGATCAGCCCGCATTCGGTGAGGATGCGGATATGCCGGGAAATAGCGGGCCTGCTGATGTCAAAATTGTCTGCTACCGCGTTCAGGTTCAGGGGTTGCCTCGCCAGCAGGTCGATGATCTTCCGTCTGGTGGGGTCCGCGATGGCCTGGAATACGTCTCTTCTCATTTCCATATAAAAACATTAATTACGAAACCTTCTGGTTACAAACCTACGGAAATTTATTTTGGGTGGCGATAACGGCGAACGTTCGTGAGTTGATCTTAGTAAGGGAAAGCTCTTATTGTTTCAACCAAAATCCCCGTTTAATGCCTGAATTTCTACGTATCCTGATCTTATGCGCTTTGTTTCCCCTTTTTACGATCGCGCAGACAGCGCCCAAGCGGGAACTGCGGGGCGCCTGGGTGGCCACTTATTTTGGCATCGACTGGCCCAACAGAACGCAGACCCCGGCCCAGCAACGCGCTGCCTTCATCACCATTGCGGACCATCACAAGGCTACCGGCCTGAATGCCTTGTACGTACAGGTGCGCAGCCAGTGCGATGCGATGTACAACAGCGCCATAGAGCCCTGGTCGTCCGACCTTACCGGTACCCAGGGCTTAGCGCCGGACCCTTTGTGGGACCCGATGGAATTTGCCATCGAAGAATGCCATAAACGCGGCATCGAGTTCCATGCCTGGGTCAATCCGTACCGCGCCGTGGGAAATTCGAACAACCTGCCAGTGTTCGCGGAAAGCCATGTGGCCAAACAACATCCGGAATGGCTGCTCAGCCAGGGTACCTTGCGGGTGCTGGACCCCGGCCTCCCGCAGGTGAGGGATTATATCACCAGTGTGATCGATGATATTGTTACCCGTTACGATGTGGATGGCATCCACTTCGATGATTACTTCTATCCCGGTTCCCCGTCTACTTTCAATGATGATGCTACTTACGCCGCGGACCCCCGCGGGTTTACAGACCGGGGCGACTGGCGCAGGGATAATATCAGCCTGCTGATCAAACGCCTCTACGACACCATTAAAGCGGTAAAGCCCTGGGTGAAATTCGGCATTTCGCCTTCCGGTATTTATCGTAACAGTACCGACCCCGCCATCGGTTCACCCACTTCCGGCCTGCAACACTATGCTACGCTGTATGCGGATACCCGCAAATGGCTGGAAGAAGGCTGGGTGGATTATATCATGCCGCAGGTGTACTGGTATATCGGCCAGCCCGGCGCCAACTACGCCGCTTTGATCCCCTGGTGGAACAGTCATGCGTATGGCCGCCACATTTACATCGGCATGGCCGGTTATAAGGTGAATGATGCCGCGCAGGCCGCGCCCTGGAAGGAGCCCACACAGATACCGGACCAGATGCGCATGAACCGGGACAGTGCTTACCCTCATATTTACGGCCAGTCGATCTACAATACCGGCAGCCTGCGGTCCACTACCCGTTTGGGCTTCCGCGACTCCCTGCGCCTGCATTTCTACAACAGGCCGGCCCTGCAACCCACCATGCCCTGGCGGGACGCGGTGTCGCCGGACGCACCTATTGCGCTGAATGCCTTCCCGCATGCGGGCGATTCCGTGACGCTCAATTGGGTGAACATGGCCAGCACCACAGATGAGATGAACCGGGCCAGACAGTTCGTGATCTACCGCTCTACGTTACCGCAGATCGATACCGCTGCCTCCGGCGATCTGCTGGCGATCACGCTGCAGGACGAAACCTCATTCACCGATACGGCCATCGAGCCGAACACAACATATTACTATGCGGTAACGGCGGTGGACCGGTTCCACAATGAAAGCAGCCCCTCCAATCTCACCGCCAGCCTGGCGCCGCAGATCATTTGTCCGGATACGACCCTGCTGATCAATGCCGATGCGGCCTGCTCCATCACGATACCGGATTACCGTTCCCTGGCGCAGGTCAGCGATCCAGCCGGTGTGAGCTATACGCAGCTGCCAACACCGGGCAGCATCGTGCAGGGGCATCAGCTGATCCGGCTGATCGCCACCAATGCCGGCGGGAAGTCGGATACCTGCGGTATCACCATGCTGGCAGGGGACAGCATCGCACCGGTGATCTCCGGCGTCAGCACAGACCCGTCTATCATCACCATAGCCAACAACCAGATGAAACCTGTAACGGTGAACTACAACGTTTCGGATTGCAGTCCGGTTTCGACTACCCTGACCGTCACCAGCAACGAGCCGATCACTGCGGCTGACTGGGAAGTGGTGAATGATCACCAGGTAAGGCTGCGCGCTATGCGTGCTATCTTTGGGAACGGGCGTATCTATACGATCACCATCACGGCAACGGATAGTGCAGGTAATGTGAGCACAGCGAATGCGGAAGTGCTTGTACCGGGCAACAAACCATGGACCTCCGGTGGCGGCCTGGCGGTTGTGGCGGTGCCGAACCCGACCCTGCATCAGTTCGTATTGCTCATGATCAGCAAAGATCCGCAACCGATCAGCATCCGTGTACTGAATAACAGCGGCCAGTTCGTTGAAAGCCGCGATAATATCGCACCGAACAGCACGCTCCGTATCGGCGCCAGCTACCCGGCCGGTATCTACTACGTAGAGATCCTGCAAGGCACGAAACGCCAGATACTGAAACTCATCAAAATAGGAAACTAAAGTCTAGCATATATTGATTCACCCCGCAGGGCTGTTCACTACGGTGGACGGCCCTTTTTTTACCTTTTATGCTTTTAACACCGTATCTTCCATGTATATGTTCACCAAACGCCAGATCTGGACCGCGATCTTTGCGGCCATCACCAGTTTCTCTGCCTACACTGCTATCTTCACGTTTCGCAAAGCCTTCAATGTGGCGGCTTACGAAGGGCACACCCTTTTCGGGATGGACTACAAGATCGTGCTGGTGATCACACAGGTATTGGGATACATGGCCGCCAAATTTTACGGCATCCGTTTTATTTCGGAAATGAAGCGGGTACGCAGGCATATGCTGATCTTTTCGCTGGTCGGCATGTCATGGCTGGCATGGCTGATGTTTGCGCTGATGCCGCCGCCGTACAATTTCTGGTGCCTGTTCCTCAATGGTTTTCCGCTGGGCATGTTATGGGGCGTGGTGTTCTCCTATGTGGAAGGGCGGCGTACGACAGACCTGATCAGCGCGGCGCTGGCCGTGAGTTTCATTTTTGCATCAGGACTGGCCAAAACAACGGCGCAATGGGTGATGGATGCCTGGACGGTCAGTGAATACTGGATGCCTTTTGTGGTAGGCTGCATCTTTATGCCGGTGCTGTTTGTATTCGTTATTCTGCTGGAAAAAATTCCGCCGCCGGACGAGGCGGACATTCAACAGCGGATGGACCGCAAACCGATGGCCAAAGCGGAGCGCAGTGCGCTGCTCCGGAGTTTTCTGCCCGGTATCTTTGCGCTGGTGGTCATTTATATACTGGTTACCATTCTCCGGGAGATACGGGACAGCTTTATGGCGGATATGTGGCGGGAATCAGGCGTGGCACTGGAAGCCGGTGTTTTTGCGAAGACGGAAACCACCATTTCCCTCATCATCCTTGTACTGATCGCCGCCATGATCTGGATGCGCAATAATTTCCGGGCGTTCATGCTGGCGCAGGGGATGATGCTGGCGGGTTTCATTATCGCCCTGGGCGCCACCATCCTTTATCAGCGTTTGCAGCTGCAGATGTATGGCTGGATGCTGATGGTGGGGCTTGGGTTGTATATGGTCTACATTCCTTTCAACAGTATTTTGTTCGACCGGTTCATTGCTACTTTCCGTTTTGCCGGGAATGTAGGGTTCCTGATATACATTGCCGATTCTTTCGGATACCTGGGAAGCGTGGGCGTGCTGCTGTCGAAAACCGTATTCAACCTGCAGGCCAACTGGCTGCAGTTCTACATGCAGCTGGTGATGGTCACCGGGCTGGCCGGTATCACCGGTACACTGGTGTCTATGCTGTATTTTTCCCGCAAATACTTTAAAGCACGAAGATCAGGAGAATTGTGACCAGTGCGGGGAGCGCCTGTATGAAGAATATCTTCCGGGAGGCGGACAAGGCGCCATAAATACCCGCCACGGCTACGCAGGATAAAAAGAAGACCGCTACATGCTGCTGCCATGCCACGTCATCGATGAACAGGCTCCATATCAATCCCGCCGCGAGGAACCCGTTATATAAACCCTGATTGGCTGCCAGTACTTTTGTGGGTTCGAAGAGTTCTTTGGGGATCTGCCGGAAGACCTTCGGGCCGCGGGTTGTCCATGCGAACATTTCGAGGTAAAGGAAATACAGGTGCAGGAAGGCGATGATGCAGATGAGGACGAGGGTGATGATGGCCATGGGGATGTGGTTTTGAATGATAAATATACAGGAAAAAGCCCTCTCTTGCGAAAGGGCTTACGTTAGCATATTTATCTGATGACTCAAATTACTTTCTTCCCAAAAAACTTCTCCTTCCTGCTCTTCCCCGGCAGCAAGGTCTTAATTGCTTCCGCAGCCTCAATTGAACGGTCTGCTTCGATCAGGCTGGCGCCGTCGCGGATGATAGCGCGGTAGGCGTTGGCACGCTCTTCCGCGGAAGTCAGCTTGTCGTACGTAGGCGCGGTGGAGATCATGCACATGACGCCGCGTTTGTTCAGGTTGGCGTAAAGGGGCTTCAGCTCCGGTTTGTTATCCGGACCAACATACGCCATGATGTGCGTCCAGGGGATGCCGAGGGCTTCGTATTCTTCGAGGGCCTTTTGTGTTTTTACGAAAGCTTCAAAAACGATCTCCTTGTTGCGGTCGTGATACCACTTTGCTTCTTTTGCGTTGTGTACGGTGACCATAACGTGAGCTTCCGCTTTATGTTTGGCGATGATGGCCGCCGTCATGTCGAAAGGCACATCTTTTTTATCCAGTATCAGCACGGTTTTTCCCTTGCTCCAGATAATCGCTTCCTCCAGGGTGGGGATGCGGAAGCTGGTGACATTGCCTTCCACATCTTTGAGGAACAGTTGTTTCAGTTCCGCCAGCGTATAGTCGCCTACTTTCCCTTTACCGGTGGTGGTGCGGTTCAGTGTGGCATCATGCATCAATACGATCACGCTGTCTTTTGTGAGGCGCGGGTCGATCTCGAAAGTGGCGGGAGTATGGCGCAGGGTGTTCTCGAATGCTTCGATGCTGTTTTCCGGGAAGCCCGCATTTACGCCGCCGCGGTGGCCGCTGATGAAGGGAATGTCTTTACCGGTGTATTTGAAGAATGCCCGCAGGTCTTTGGCTGTTTTGATGTTCAGCACATTGATCGTATGATCCTGTGCAAATGCAGCGCTGCTCAGGGCTATCGCCACACCACAGGCCGCGAGTTTTTTATACCATGCTATCATGATCAGAATTTTGAATTAAGGTGTTCTAATGTAAAGGAGCCGTCGGCAGACAGTTTGAACATGGTGATGGAGGCATTGTCCTGCACCAGCATGCGGTAATTCTTCAGCGGCATGCCCAGCTTGTAGGCGAGGTACAGCCGGTTCACGCCGTTATGCGCGGCTACGAGGATATTGCCGGATGTATGTTTCTGCACCAGTTCGGAAAAGAAGTCGTCCACGCGGGTAACGATCTCCAGGCCGGTTTCGCCGGTGCCGCCTGCGCGGTGAGTGCCGGGGTCATTCATCCAGTTGGTCCACAGCGAAGGGTTTTCGGCAATGAACTCTTCTTTGGTCTTTCGCTCCCAGTCCCCGAAATCCGCTTCAATCAGCCGCTGGTCTTTTTGTACATCCACGCCGGATGCAATAACCGCAGTCATGAAAGCGCGTTCTAACGGCGAGGAGTAAACGCCGTCGAAGGTGATGCCTTTCAGCTGGTCGCGCACCAGCTCCGCCTGTTGTATGCCTCTGGCGGTCAGTGAAATGTCCGATCTGCCGCAGTAGCGGTTATTGTCTGCATTCCAGGCGGTTTGTCCGTGCCGTAATAGAAAAATATCAAGCGTATTCATAACCTGAAATGTATCCTTTTTCTTTGAGTGCCTGTATGAATTTTATGTAATTATTTTCGTACACCGCCATGATGGCAGGAGCGGGTTTTACTTCCTTTTCGATCTGCGTCATGGCCGCAGCGGCTTCCATGATGGACGAGAAATGTGTTTTGGACGCGGCGAGGATGGCGGCGCCTGTAGCGCCCGTTACATGTTTCATCTTGTATAACGGAAGGTTCAGCACATTGCTCCTGATCGTCAGCCATACGGCGCTGTTGCTGGCGCCTCCGGCGGTGAATACGGCTTTTACTTTCTCGCCGGACAGCTGTTCGATGACTTCGTAGGCATATCTTTCGATATAGGCAACGCCCTCCATGCCTGCGGCAAAGCGTTCGGCGGCGGACAGTCCATCCGGCTCAAATCCCCTTGCCTGCGGTGCGATGAACGGGAAGCGTTCGCCCTGCTGCATCAGCGGCCAGGAGAGATGTGATGTGGGCATGATGGCTGCGGCGGCTTCGTTCAATGCGGACAGGTCGTCATTAAAATGCTTTGTTACCCAATCCGCGCCGGTATTGCTGGCGCCGCCGGGCATCCAGTAACCTTCCGGGTGGCGGTGGCAGTAGAGCCGGCCTTCGGGATCCTTGATCTGGCGGGTGGTCACGCCTTTCACTACCAGGGTAGTGCCGATGGTAGTGTTCCAGTCGCCGGGGTTCACCGCGCCGGAGGCGATCTGCGAAGCGCAGCCATCCGTCATCCCGGCTACAACAATTACCTCATTGCCCAGGCCCGGGATGTTGCGGACCTTGCCGGCCGGTGTGCCCGAGGGCACCACTTCCTGCAGCCATTCCTGCTTCAGCGGCAGTTGTCCGGTGATATAAGCCGGCCAGCACTGCTGTTCCACATCGTAGCCGGATTTCAGCGCATTGGTGTAATCCGTGATGTCAAACCGGCCGCACAGTTTGCCGATAATAAAATCGGCTGCATGGATGAATTTATACAGCTGCGGCACCTTCTCCGGAAAGTTGTTGAGGAACCACAGCATTTTGGGCAGTCCGCTGCTGGTATTGAACGCCGTGTAGCCCTGATCGTGATACTTCAGCGCTGCGGCTTTGCAGGTGTTGCCTTCTTCCACCTGCCGGCCATCGCTGTACATGATGGCGTTATGCAGCGGCTGAAGGTCTTTTCCCATAGGGATGATGGTGCCGGAGGTGGAGGTGACGGACACTGCTTTTACGGCGGAGAGGTCACTGTCAGCCGCCAGTTGTTGCAGGCAGCGCAGGCAGGCATCCCACCAGGTATCGGGGGACTGTTCTTCCCGGGAAAGGGAGAACTGTTCTTCCCGGCTGCCCAGCAGGTCCCCGGTATCGTTCATCAGCACTACGCGCGCGCCCTGGGTGCCTACATCGATCCCTATAAATTGATTGAGCATAAGTTTTGCTTGTTCTGAATTAAAAGCGGTCGTCGGAAATGTAGCGGGAGGGCCTCATTTCCTGACGATCAGCACATGTTCCTGAAATATCCCCTTGTTTTTTCCCATTCCGCATACAGTGCGGCGTAATGTTCCTGCTCCTGCGGGTACACTACTTCAATGCTGTCATCCATGGGAACGTTCAGCTGCAAGGCCTGGTTGCAGATCAATGCTCCACCGATGGCGGAGGATTGTTGGAAGGCCTGGCGTATCTGTACTTTTTTACCGGTGAGATTGGCGATCAGCTGGCGCAGCACTTTGCTTTGCAACCCGCCGCCACAGGCCCAGATGTAATCCGGGCGATGGCCGTCCACTTCCGCGAGAATGTGGTAGTTCCTGGAAATGGAACAGGCGATGTCGAAAATGGTGGCCCATACAAAGGAGCCGCGGGTAAGCAGATGAGAAACCGGCGCCGGGAAGATGAAGCCGCCGCGGGTAAGCGGCACCTCTTCGTCCGCCAGCAGAGAGCCGAGGGAAGCCATGCAGAACGTATGTTTGTTCTCCGTTAATTCCTTTTCTATAATATCGTATCCTTCATTCGGGTAGAAAATCTCTTTCAGGCGCTGGTAATTCAGTCCCGTTACGCCTGCGTTCGCTTCGAACACAAAGCGGCCGGGTTCAATATCCCTGCTGGTCCACGTACGTTCTTCCGCATCCAGTTTATACGTGCCGGTGAGTTTTACGATCGGTGTTGTAGTGCCGGATACGATCACCATATCATCCACAGCAGGCCGGGTGCTTTTAATAGCGAGCTGCGTATCCCCGCCGCCAATAACGATGCCAACGCTGTTGTTCAGTCCAAGTTGCGCGGCTACCTCCGGCAGTATGTTGCCCGGCATGGTGGCGGAATCCGCGATTTCCGGCAGCAGCGCCATGTTTAGCCCGAAAACGCCGCACAGTTCCTGCGACCATTGTTTGCGGGCCACGTCGTACAGCAGTGTTTCCGAGGCCTGGGAATGCTCGTATCGGATCAGGCCGCTCATTTTATATTCTATCCAGTTGCTGATGCTGAGGAAAGTCTGGCAGGCCTCCCATATGGCAGGTTTGCGTTCCCGGATACCCACCAGCTTCATTGCGGAAAAAAGGGAAGTGGGGTAGCGGCCGGTCAGATGGTACACGCGGCTTTTGTCTTTCATGATGGATTCCCATTCCCTTCCCCGATGGTCGATATTGGGGAGGCCGATGAGGGACGCGCCGTCCTTGCCGATCAGCACGATGCCTTCGCGCTGGCTGGTGGCGGTGATGGCTTTTACCGAAGCGGCGGGAACGGATGCCAGCACTGTTTTTGCGAGGCGCAGCACCTGTTGCCACAATTGCTCCGGCTCAAAGTACAGCGCATCCGGGTAATCATTATCCTTGATGTAAACGATATCCTCTCTGGCAACACCCAGCACCTGACCGTTCTGTGCGGCCGCAGCCACGCGTACGTTTCCCGTGCCGATGTCTACAATTATATATGAATCCTGCATCGTCATTGCATATGTGCTTTTAGTATGGCCTTGTTCGATAGTTCCGCGATCTGCCGGTTGCCCCTGGCAAACCACTGGTACAACGCCGTGTTCATGATCTCTACGTGATGGTCTTCCACTTCAAACGTGGCGCCGGCGATATGTGGTGTGGCGATCACGTTCGGATGGTCGATGATGCGGTAATCCGTTTCATCAGGCGGCTCATTGTCGAACACGTCGAGCACAGCGCCACGGATCGCCTGTTTTTCCAGCACATCCAGCAGATCCTCCCGTTTCACCACTACCGCGCGGGCGGTATTGACAAAAATGGCATCTTTTTTCATCTTATTCAACAGGCTGGCGTTGATCATGCCTTTTGTCTCCGCGGTAACGGGCAGGTGAATGGACACGATGTCGCTCGTTGCAAAGACTTCTTCAATCCCGAGTTTACGGTATGACTTATCGTATTCCGTTACATAGGGGTCGAAGAACTGGATGTTGCAGGGGTAGTTGCGCACCAGTTTGGCGATCAGTTGCCCGATGGCGCCAAAACCTATCATACCGATGGTTCTCCCGGCAAGTTCATTGCCTTTGAAGTGGAGGTACGAATCATGTGCGCCGGCCTGCCAGTTGCGGCCCTTCAGCCAGTCGATCCCCGGAATGGTCTTGCGCAGCAACATGATAACGTTGGAGATGAACATTTCCGCCACCGCCTGCGCGTTCCGTGCAGGGGTGAAGAATACGGGAATGCCCAGTTCCGATGCCTCGCTTACGGCCACGTTGGAAGGCGTGCCACGGCAAACGCCGATGAACTGCAAATGGGGATTGGCTTTGATAACGGCAGCGGTCACCAGGTCGTGCTCCGTGATCAGCGCTTCCGCTTTGGTGGAAGCCAGCAGTTCCAGCAGTTCTGTTTCGTTATATGCTCTTCCGTTGGGTTTCCAGGATCTGTAGATAATTTCGCCGAATTGCTGTTCAAGTACTTTCAATCCCTTCTCATGATAGGGAGCTGTAATCAATATTCTCATGCTGTAATAATTTGTCAGGTTGTTTGCAGTGCTGCCTTGCTGTTATGATGATGCAGGGTCTTTGCATTATCGGGCAGTGTAATGAAACGTGTCAGCACTGCACTGATCACGTAGAGCGCGGCGAGTATCCAGATCACGCCTTCTTCTCCAAGGCTGCCGATGAATATGCCCACGATAGCTGGTCCCACGAATACGGGGAGACCGGCGCCGAGGTTCAGTATGGCCATGGCAGCGCCTTTGTCTTTTTTTACCAGCGAGGGCACGAGTGCGGACAGCGGCACATATCCGGCCAGTAACGCGCCCCAGAGCACACCGGCGGCCATTACCATCCAGAAGTTGCCACCCCAGATCTGCGGCGCATAGAAGAATAATAATGTACTGATTGCGCAGCCGACGCCGCCGAACCACATGACGGTATTGCGCCATCCCACCCGGTCGCCCACGAACCCGAAGATCAGGTTGAAAATGATGTTGGCGGTGAAGATGGTGCCCCAGATCTGCAGCCATTGCGTGGTATCAAAACCATGCCTGGCCATGTACATCGGCAGGAATACCGGAAAGGCGAACTGCGCGGTGGTGTTGATGATGCGTACGATACCGCCCAGCAAAACCTTGGGTTCTTCCTTAACGATCGTCAGCCCCTTCATCAGTTCTTTGGCCTGCGAGCCGGAGGCGGCGGTCTTTTTGGCCTGCGGCTTGTTGAGCACCAATGCGAACAATGCGCCCAGCAATGCCCAGAAGAGCGAGGTCCATAAGGTGTTCAGATGCCCGAACTTCAGGATGGCCCAGCTGGAATAGTAGGCGCCGAGCACGTTCAGCCCGCCGGTGAATACGAACCAGAACCAGCCGACAGCCCGGCCAAGCTGGTTTTGCGGGCTTACATACGCGATCCACACCAGGAAAGAATAGGCAAAGAGCGGGTAACCGAAGCCCCGTAATGCATACGTCAGCAGCATTACGGGGTAATTCAGTTCCGGCATGCCATATCCCACAAAGCCGACCGTACCGAGGATGTACAGCACAAGCCCCATGAACATGGTGCGTTTGACGCCGTATCCTTCCGCGAGCACGCCGGAAAACCAGGCAGAAATGGCAATGGTGATCCCGTACACGGTGAACAGGGTGGCGGATTGCTGTACCGTCATTCCGTGATCGACCAGGTAAGGGCTCAGCCATCCCTGTTCGATTCCATCGCCCATCATGAAGATCATGATGCCGATATAGCCCCAGAGCAACTGCTTTGGTATGCCGGCTTTGTCAAATAATGTTTCGTTGTTGGTTGACATGCTTGTATCAGTTTTTGTTATTTCAAACGCGGGATCAGTTTGGCCAGCCCGGGTTCGGCCCCAGGTTGCTATTCAGGATGATCTCGTTATACGGGATCGGGTAAAAGTATTTATAGTCTTCGAATTTACGCTCCAGGTTATCGAACAGGATGAGGTTGCCGCTGGTGCCTCCCGAGAGTTTGAACTGTACGTTGTCGATCAGGAAGTAGTACACACCGGGCACTTTGTCTGCCGGAATGGTGGTGACGAAGCAGACATCCATTTTGCCGTCTTCGTTCAGGTCCATCAGGGTATTGAGGGCGGGCACATACATGCCGTCATACTGTTTTTCCAGCAGTGTTGCCGTTCTCCAGCGCAGGAGGTCATCATACCGGAAGCCTTCCAGTGCCAGCTCAATGCCGCGTTCCCGGCGGATCTCCAGCAGGGCGGCGTCGGTGATCTGCGGAAAGTAGTTTTGCTGCAGGTAGGTGTCGGCCACTGCGGGGAAGGGCGCTGCGGTAATGCCGGCACGCTGGCGCAGGAGAGCGATGGTGGCGTTCCAGTCTGCCTGGCTGAAGGTGCCGAGTTCTGCTTTGGCTTCCGCGTAGTTCAGCAGCACTTCGGCATAGCGGATGATGGGAAGAGAATTGAAGTTCTCCGCCACACCATCCGTAGCCTTGGAGTCCACAGCCACTTTGATAGGCATATAGCCTGTATAGGTATAGGTGAAATCAGGGGGTGCTGCCGCTCCGTCCCGGGTATAATCGCCGAGGCGGATGGATTGTTTGAGGCGCAGGTCACGGTCCTTTACCTCGGTGACGAAGGGGATGCTGTTATAGCCGGCCTGCGCGGTGAACGGTGTACCGTCGGTTTTCAGATAGGTATTGATGAAGGTTTTGGTAAAGCTGTACCTGCCGCCGTAGGTGGCGCTGGTCCAATACCAGTTGGCGTCATTGAATACGCGAAGGCTTTTGCTGTTCACGGCGGCGAGCATGATCTCGGTATTGTTCGGCGTTTCGTTGATGAACAGGTTCCGGTAATTCTTGTCCGCTGCCCCGCTGGTGAGCAGTCGATATTGATTGCCTGTCATCACCAGGTTTGCGGCGTCAACGGCTTCGGTCAGCCAGGCATCTGCCGTGGCGGAAAGGTTGAGCTGGGGGTGGTATTTGCGGAAGGTGCCTTCAAACAGGCATATCCTGGATTTCAGCGCCAGCGCAACCCAGCGTGTTACCTGGGAGGCGGTATTGTCTTTCGTGTTCCGGATGTTGGTGCAGGCAAAGTCGATATCGGCCAGTACGCTGTCCATGACCAGTGTACGCGGATCGCGGCCTTTGTAGAGGTCCGGATCATCTACGCCAAGTGTCTTGTTATAGTAAGGCACATCACCGAATTTCTTCACCATTTCAAAATAGAACCATGCGCGGAAGAAACGGGCGAGACCGATGTAATGGTTCCGGGCTTCATCTGTGATCTTCGCCTGCCCTACATGTTCGAGGAAGTAGTTTACCTTGCGGAGGTTTGCCCAGCTCCAGCCGGAGGCCTGCGTGGAGCTGAAAGTGCCGTAGATATAGTTGGAAATGGTACGGCCAACAAGGTAGTCGCTCAATGCATCGCTTCTGGAAATATCCGTACCGGTGGGCAGGATGAGATAAAAGGAGTTCGCGTAGAGCTGGAGATCTTTTTCCGTGTTGAATGCGTTGGCGGGAGACAGTTTGTCGAATGGCTTCAGGTCCAGGTCCTGCTTGCAGGCTGTGAGCGCCGCCATAGCTATGAGTATATGAAAAATGCGTTTCATCTCTTCGTTTTTTTAGTGAATGCCTTTCAGATCGTTAGTCTGATTGGTAAGGACTATTTGAATGTCACGTTGACGCCTACGGTGTAGGTTTTCATCATCGGGTAGGCCATCCCGTTGCCGGCGCCGCTGGCCAGCTCCGGGTCTGCCCCTTCGATCACTTCCGGATCAAGCGTTTTCACGTTCCGGTACATGGGGCTCCAGGTCCAGAGGTTTTGCCCGGTCACATAAATACGGGCATTGGCGATGCCTGCTTTTTCCACCCAGGAGCCGGGAAGGGTGTAACCGAGACTGAGGTTTTTCAGCCGGATGTATGCAACGTTCTGCAGGTATTTGCTTTGCGGCACTCTCAGCTGCGCACGGGAGTTGAGCGCCGTATAGCCGCGCAGGCGGGGGAAGTAGGTGTCCGGGTTCTCTTCCGACCAGATGTTGTTGACCACATCTTCAGGATGCCAGCTATATGGACGGTTAAAGGCGCCCCAGAAGAGCGAGTTGTCGGTTCCCGGCCAGAAATCACGCTTGCCTACACCCTGTACGAAGAGCGAGAAGAAAATGCCTTTCCATTCCATGTTGGAGGTGAAACCGTAAGTGTAGCGCGGTTGCGTATTGCCGATGATCGCCCTGTCTCCCGGATCGGAGAGCGAGCCGGCGCCTTCGTTGATCTTTTTGTCGCCGTTCAGGTCCTTGAACTTGATATCGCCGGGCAAGGGCCTGTTGGCGGCGGATACACGGATAAAGCTCTGGTCGATGCCGCGGTTATTCACCTCGTCCATATCCCGGTAATAGCCATCATTCACAAAACCCCAGACATCGCCTACCGTCATGCCTTCATAATAGGTATTGATGAGGCCGAGCGGATTGTTGAAGCGGGTGATGGTGCTTTTGTTGTCAGACAGTACGAAACGTACATCGTAGGAGAAAGGTTGTGTTCCTTTGGTACGGTCTTTCCAGCCGATGGAAAGCTCCCAGCCTTTGGTTTCCAGGTCTGCATAGTTGCCCTTAGGCTCACTCGCGCCGAATACGGAAGGGAGGGGCAAGCCGGTGGTGAACATGTCGGTCGTCTTGCGGGTGTACCAGTCGAATGTAGCATTCAGGCGATTGTTCAGGAAAGCGATATCTGTACCAAAGTTCAGTGTGGTGGCTTTTTCCCAGGTCAGCCCATCGGGTACAACGCCCGGTTGCTGCGTATAATCCGGCCGGATGCCGTTCAGCACACGCGCCAGCTGGGCTACGGACATGGTTTCAAGGAACTGGTAGGGAGAGATGTTGCCGTTCCCGAGGGTACCGTAAGAAGCGCGCAGTTTGAAATCGCTGATGGTATTCACCGGCAGCGTCCAGAATTTTTCACGGGACACGCGCCAGCCTGCTGAAGCGGAAGGGAAGAAGCCCCATTGCTGGTTTTGCGGGAACTTGGAAGTTCCGTCATACCGGCCGTTCACTTCGAACAGGTAACGTTCATCAAAGATATAGTTCAGGCGGAAGAAGCCGCCGATCGTTCTCCACTCACTGCCGCCGCCGCGCAGGATGAAGTTCATGCCGTTCATCAGCGAGAAATCCGGCAGGGCATTATTGAGCAGGCCATCTCTTTGCATATACCGGCTTTTCAATAAGGAATGCTCATAGTTGTAGCCGATCATGCCTTTGAAATAGTGCCTGTTAAAGGTCTTTTCGTAGTCGGCATAGATATTCGCAGCGATATAGCTGGTCTTGCCATCGTCTTCGTTCATTTTGCTTTCCCCGCGTTCCAGCATGACGTCCGGTCTTTTGCTGTAGGGAACCGGGGTGTACAGGCGGGTTTCCACGTTGTTCTGGCGGGATAGGGTAAGGTCGCCATTCACATGCATCTTGTTCTCGAAGAAGCTGGCGGTAAACCGGGAAGTGTTCCGGATCAGTTGCCTGGATTCTTCGGAGTAGTTGTTGCCGGAAATGAAGCTGCCGAAAACGATCGCCGCATTTTCTGTGAGGGTGCCGTCAGGATTGCGGAGCATGGCAACGGGAAATGCTTCGTCCGAAATCCTTCTCCAGACGGGCGTGTTGCCCGGGTGGTTGAGGATGGGGAAGAAGTAGTCCATTTGAGAAAAGAAGAGATCGTTCTCCACCTTCAGCCAGGGGAATGCCTGTACGGAGCCGCGGGCCCTCAGGTTGTAGGTGGAAAAGTTATCGGGATTGTAGCGGAAAACGCCTTTCTGGGCCATGTAGCGGCCGGAGAGATAATAGTTGACGTTCTTGCTGCTGCCGGATATGCTCAGGTTGTGCTCGGTAGAAGGATTGGCATCTGCATACAGCTCCTTCATCCAGTCGGTATTACCATAATATACATAGTCCCCGGTAGCCGGATTGATGTCAACCTTCGGCAGGGAAGGGTCTTCGTCCCGGCGTTTCAGTTCATCCAGGTAATCCAGTGAGAAGGGGAATACAGAATTGGCTTTCTGCGGATGGGAAGCGTAGTCGTTCCAGGAGGAGAAAGCTTCATCAAAGTGTTTGGCCCATTGGTAGCCATTGGTGACCAGTTTGGGTTTGATGGTGCGTTCGTTGAGAGATACGCTGCCGGAATAATTTACGGTGGTTTTGTCTTTTACGGGATTTTTGGTGGTGATGAGTACCACGCCGAAAGTGCCCCGGGAGCCGTAGATGGCCGCTGCTGCGGCATCTTTCAGCACGGTCACGCTTTCAATGTCGTTAGGATTGATGAGATTGGGATCTCCCGGCACGCCATCTATCAATATCAATGCGCTGCCGCCGGCGCCGATGGAAGTGGTGCCGCGAACGTTGTAGGTGGCGCCGCGAATGGGTTTGCCATCGGTCATGCGGATGTTGAGGTTAGGGATCACGCCCTGCAGGCCGCGGGTAACATTGGTCAGCGGCCTGTTCTCAAACACTTCGCTGCCCACCTGGTCTACCGCGCCGGTGAGATTGATCTTCTTCTGGGTCCCGTAACCTACTACAACCAGTCCTTCCAGGTCCTTGGCGGCAGGGGTGAGTTGCACATTAATGGTGTTGCGGTTTCCGGCAACAATTTCCTGTTCGGCAAAGCCGATGAAAGAAAATACCAGCACAGATTGTTCCCCGGGGATGGTCAGCTGATAACGGCCGTTTTCGCCGGTGGTGATGCCGGTATTACTGCCTTTGATCCGCACATTGACGCCGATAAGGACTTCGCCCTTGTCATTCGTCACCGTTCCGCGTACTGTTCGTTGCGTCTGTCCGTTCATAACTCCGGGCAGTACCAGCAGCAAAAGGCCCAGCATGTACCTGCGGCACATGGTAGTGAAGCTTTGATTGCTCATGTTTGATAGTGTTTTTTTTGGTTTTACATTCATCAGTTTGAATAAATAAGTGGTGCGATAACTGATGGTTCATATCAGTCGTGGAATCTGAGCTGCTGTGGAATCTTTAAATACTTTCTTCAATAAAAGTAGAAATTAAACTTAATTAAACAAAATTAAATTAAAGTTAAGCAATTGTTAAACCAATATTAAGCGAATGAAAAGAATCGAAAACACTTGAAAATAAAAGAAAGACAGCTGGTTAGCGGAAATTTAATATTGCGCCCAGGCTTTATTGCATGATATGTTTATATTATTTATTAAATTTGATGAAAGCTATTTTAAGTTAAATAAGATCGGTAGTTCAAATGAATATTACAGACAGACATCAGCTGATCTTGCAGAAACTGCAGGAAAACGGGCGGGTAGACATCCAGGAATTGAGTGATTCGCTGCAGGTTTCCGGGGTAACCATCAGAAAGGACCTGAAGTTGCTGGAGGAGAAAAAGCTGCTGTACCGTACCAAAGGCGGCGGCTCCACCCAGAACCCTTACACTATTGAGCGGCCTATCAACGAGAAAGAGTTTATTAAAACGGAGGAGAAAAAGAAGATTGCGAAAGCGGCCGAAACCCTGATCGGGCAGAACGATTCCATCATTATCGGGTCAGGGACCACGGTTTTTGAGCTGACGCGGTTTATTCATCCCGCCAAGCATCTCACCGTCATTACCCCGGCGTTGAAGGTGGCGATAGAGTTATGCAACCGCCCATTTGTGGATGTATTGCAGATCGGCGGCCTTATTCACCAAAGCTCTTCTTCCGCTGCGGGTTCTTTTGCCGAGCGGCTGCTGGACGACATTTCCTGTGGGGTGCTGTTTGTGGGTGTGGACGGGATAGACCCTGAATTCGGGTTGTCGATCACGAACCTGGCGGAAGCCAGCCTGAATATGAAAATGATCAGCCTGGCGCAGACGGTGGTGGTGATGGCGGACAGTTCGAAGTTTGACCGGCGGGGGATCGGACGGATCTGCAGCCTGGAACAGGTGGATTATATCATTACGGATAACCTGGTAGCCGCGGATACGGTGCGGATGTTGACCGAACGGGGGGTAAAGGTGATCGTTGCGGAGTAAGATATGCCAATGTTCATTCGGTAGTAACATCATATATTAAGTCTGTTTTAACAACATCACAACAAGTATTTTTTTACCTACCTTGTGGGGGTTCGAACAGATTATATGTCTTCGTTAATGAACGTCCAGGAACTGCAGCGCCGCATCGCGTTATATGATGATGAGCCGGCTTACCGGGAGTTGTTCGGGAAATTCTACAGACCGCTGACACAGTTTGCGTGTGCTTTTACCCGTTCTCCCGAGATGGCTGAAGAGATCGTATCTGATGTATTCATCAACATCTGGGAGCGTCGCCGCCACCTGGAAGAAATCAGCAACCTGAAGGTTTATCTCTATGTCTGCACCCGGAATACTGCCCTGAAATACCTCCTCAAACAACAAAAAAAGGTAGCCATTGCCATAGACGAGCTCAATGTGGAGCTGGAAAGTCAATATAACAACCCCGAGCAAAGCATGATAACGGCGGAACTGCAGGCCCGCCTGCAGGAGGCGATCCAGTCTTTGCCACCTCGCTGCAAACTGGTATTCAAACTGATCCGGGAAGACGGGCTTCGCTATAAGGAAGTGGCCGCTATCCTGAATATTTCTGTAAAAACCATCGATAACCAGCTGGCTATTGCCCTACAGAAAATCGGCAAGGCAGTGAATGTTGACCTGAAAAAAACGGTCCGGCCCTAAGTTTCCCAAATTTTTTTCTGCCGCTTGGTAGATTCTCCCGCAAATCATCTCCTTATAAGTATCAACTACGTACACGTTATGGCATCTGCAGCACGTATATGGGAACTAATAGCCAGAAAACTCGCCGGTGAGGCCTCTTCAGAAGAACTGAAGGAGCTGGAGCAGCTTCTGCGCGCCCATCCTGAACTTCATTTTCCTATCCAGGCACTTGATGAGTTGTGGCAGGGCGAACTGCCGGAAACAGACCCGGAGCAGATAGAGAACAGTTACAAGAAGCATATCAGGCGCATGCAGGAGCGGGGAATGCCCGAAGCGGGCTTGCCGGCTGCCGCTGTGCCGGAGGAGGAGGATTATCTGTTGAAAGGCTCCCGGAAAAGCGTTGCCCGCCGCTATATAACCTGGGCTGTAGCCGCAGGGGTGTTGCTCGTTTCTGTTACCTGGTTCTTTTTTGAGCGGCCTCAGGGTGACCGCAAAGCTGTTTTTAGTGAAGTCGCAACACAATATGGCTCAAAAACATACGTGCAGTTGCCGGACGGGACCAGTGTATGGCTGAACGCCGGCAGCAAGCTCACGTACAACAAGGAGTTTGATCTAGAGAAGCGGGAGGTAACGCTTACCGGAGAGGGTTTTTTTGATGTGGTGCGGGATGCCGAGCGGCCTTTCATTATCCATACCGCCAAAATGGACGTTAAGGTATTAGGCACGCGGTTCAACCTGAAGGCGTACCTGGATGACAGAACTTCGGAAGCCGCGCTGATACAGGGAAGTATTGAAGTGTCGCTGAAAGACCGGCCGGAAGAGCGGATCCGCCTCAAGCCAAACGAAAAGATCGTGGTAGTGCATGACCATTCTCCGTCATCAACCAATCTGCATAACAACACACAACCAACCGGCGGCGATCTGGAGCCGCTGGTTTCCATCCGCAATCTCACCTTGCAGGACAGCGCTATTCTCGAAACTTCCTGGATGAACGACGTCCTCGTTTTCCAGGACGAATCTTTTCGGGAACTGGCCTCGAAGCTGGAAAGATGGTATAACGTACGCGTCCGGTTTACTGACAGCTCCATAGCGGAATTGCGCTTTACCGGCGTCTTCCGGGGAGAGCCCATTGAACAGGTGATGCGCGCGCTCAACATCACGGCATCCTTTCAATACAGGTTTGAGGAAAGCACGATTATTATTTCACGTTAATGGTTAATTGATCTAAATCGAAATCATATGTCTCCCGTCAATAGCTCGTAGGCAAAAAATAGCGCCTTCAAAATAGTAAAAACAGGAACGGAGTCCCGTTACAGCGGGACCCCGTATGCTGAAAAAGTCTGCGGTATGCGACAACCCTTGCAAAGTTGCTCTACCAATTATTAAACCTTTTCAACGCTTAAAGTATGAAAAAAAGCAGGATTTTTTCCGGTTCCCCCGGAAAACCTTATCTATTAAAGCTAGTGCTCGTTATGAAATTGACTGGTATCCTTCTTTTGGCCGGCCTTTTACATGTTACGGCGGCAGTGCATTCCCAGTCCCGGGTAACCATGCATATAAAATCGGCAGACATCAAAAAGGTGCTGGCCGCCATTGAAAAGAAAAGCAGTTACCGCTTCCTGTACAATCAAAGCTTGCTGGAATCTTCCCCTAAAGTCAGCGTCTCGGCGGTGGATGAGGAAGTGTTGACCGTGCTGAACAGGTTGTTGGAGAATACCTCTCTTGCTTACGAAGTGGTAGAGAACAACCTGGTGGTGTTGAAACAGGCGAACAGCATTTTTCAGGACAAAAGGGTGAAAGGCCGCGTTACGGATGAATCCGGTGTACCTGTTCCCGGTGTAGCCATACGTATAAAAGGTACAACAAACGGCACCGTTACGGATGGTGATGGCAATTTTGACCTGATCGTACCGGAAGACGCGGTGCTCATGCTTTCTTCCCTGGGCTTTGCTTCGCGGGAGATCGCGGTAGGGGAGCAAACGACGATCCATGTAACGCTGACGGCTTCCAATACCCAGCTGGAGCAGGTGGTCGTAGTCGGTTACGGAACCCTGCGCAGAAGCCAGGTTGTGGGCTCCGTAGCAAAGATCGACGGGAAAGAGCTGGCCCGGCAGCCGGTATTGACGGCTGCGCAAGGTTTGCAGGGCAAGGCGTCCGGCATCCAGGTAATATCATCCGGCGCCCCGGGCAGCCAGCCCCAGGTGAGGATAAGAGGCACCAATACCGTTTCCGGTGATGCCAACCCGGTGTACGTAGTGGATGGCGTGATAACAGACAATATCACAGGGATCAATAATGCAGACATCGAGTCTATCGAAGTATTGAAAGATGCTGCGTCACAAGCCATCTATGGATCGAGAGCGGCCAACGGCGTTGTGCTGATCACCACTAAAAAGGGCCGGTTGGGTAAAATGAAAATCGATTTTAATTCTTATGTTGGATTGAAGTCAATGACCTCGAAAGTAAAGATGGCTGATGCGCAGACCTATGCGCAATATACTAATGAAGCAAGAGGATATGACAACCAGCCCCCGATGTTCGGTCTGGATACATTGCAGTATAACACCGATTGGTTTGACGAGGCCACCCGTAACGGGATGATCCAGAATTACAGTCTTTCGTTGAGCGGCGGTACGGAGAAGACCAGCTACTATTTCAGTACGGGATATTTTAACGATGAGGGGATCGTAAGGAACGAGAACTTTGAAAGAGTAAATTTCCGCCTGAACAATAGTTATAAAATAGCGCCTTTTCTTGAATTTGGCCATAATATCAATTTCAGCATTACCCGGTCTAATGACAAGCCCAACCCGTTCAATGATGCCTACCGGAATGCTCCGACCACGCCGGTGAGATTTCCGGATGGCGATTATGGGTTGCTGGTAGGCCTGAGTGTGGGAAACCCCGTCAAGGCAAATGAACTGGTTGACAATACCAACAAAGGCACCAGACTGCAGGGGGACGTGTACACGATCATCAGGCCGGTTGAGCACCTTTCCCTGAGAAGCAGCTTCAGCTTCAACAGGAATAATTACGATATACTCAATTACAGCTATGCCTATACGCCCGTCCATACAAATGATGACAGATTGTCTTCCCTGTCCGTAGAAAACGGGAACTCATTTTACTACAACCTGGATAATAATGCCACTTACAATCGCACATTCAGCAACATCCATGAAGTGATCGCCACGGCCGGATATTCTGCCGAGCGTACCAAAGGGTTTCAATTGAGAGCAACCGGTGATAATGTGCCAGCAGCTTCTAACCTCTGGTACCTGGCTTATGCTGATCCCGGCTCGCTGGAAATTCCGGTCAATCGGGGATCATTGGTAAACCGGGCCAGCTTGTACGGAAGGCTGACCTATACGTTTGACAAACGCTACAACTTCAGCGGGGTGTTGCGGCGCGATGGTTCCAGCAATTTTCCGGCGAATAACAAATGGGGGACTTTTTATTCAGCAGGCGCTTCATGGGTAATTTCGCAGGAGCGGTTCATGGCAGATCAGCGCATATTTGATGAGCTCCGGCTGAGGGTTGGTTATGGGAAACTGGGTAACGACAGGGTGCCGGGTGGTTCTCTTTCCAACGTCAATCCCGTATCGCAGGCCGGCAATTACTGGTTTGGCGGCGGCGGTTACGATATCGTTCCGGGTATTACCATCAACCAGTTGAGGGATGCCCAGGTGTCCTGGGAGGAAACAAAAGGAGTGGATGCAGGGCTGGAATTCAGCGTGCTGCGGCGAAGACTGTCAGTAGAAGCCACCTATTACAACAAGGTATCGAATGTGTACATCCCGGTGACCCTCGTGGCGCTGGCAGGTGATAATGACAACTCGGTATATTCCAGGGCTGCGGATGTAAGCAACAAGGGCGTTGAACTAAATCTGAACTGGAAGGACAAGGTGAATGGGCACTTTAGCTATTTTGCCGGTTTCAATATTACTTTCAACAGGAACAATGTGGAAAATGTAAAAGGGGCTTTGCAGTTGAGAGGAGGGAGCCTTAGCAATGGAGAAATTGTGACCTATACCGTACCCGGCCGCGAAATAGGCAGCTTCTGGGTGTATGAAGTGGCGGGCATCTTTAAAACGCAGGAGGAAGTAGACGCAACCGCAGCCAAAATAACCGGCAGTAAACCGGGCGATTTCATTTACACTGATGTAAACAAGGATGGTATGATCACTGACCTCGACCGGGTATTTGTGGGGTCTTACCAGCCGAAAACCTATTTCGGGTTGAATGCAGGCTTCACCTGGAAGAACCTGGATCTCAGCATCGATTGCTATGGTAATTACGGCAACAAAATATACAACGGCAAAAAAGCGGTCCGCATCGGTAATGACAACATAGAACTTGCCCGGGCAGAGGGGAGATGGACGCCTGATAACATCAATGCCACTGTGCCCCGTGCATCCAATACTATTCCCAAACCATCCACTTATTATGTGGAATCAGGAGATTTCTTCCGGATCAACAATATCACGACAGGGTACAATATTCCGTCCCGCAACTGGAATATCGGGATCACCTCGCTGAGGATATTCGCCTCAACACAAAACCCGGTGATATTTAAACAGTTCAGCGGGTTTACTCCCGAGCTGCCGGGCCTTTCCGGGAGCAATAACGGTATCCACTCAGGTATAGAATTGGGTATCTACCCGGTTTCCACTACGTACATGTTTGGTATCAATGCTTCATTCTAAAAACGGAACTTTATGAAAAACGGGATCAATATATCCACTATCATTATAGGCATCGCTGCTGCGCTAACGATCAGCGCATGCAGCAAAAGCTGGCTCAATCCGGCTGTACCG
The DNA here is from genome assembly GCF_008086345.1 of Chitinophaga sp. XS-30. Classification (NCBI taxonomy): domain Bacteria; kingdom Pseudomonadati; phylum Bacteroidota; class Chitinophagia; order Chitinophagales; family Chitinophagaceae; genus Chitinophaga; species Chitinophaga sp. XS-30. The sequence continues at coordinate 3,719,172 of NZ_CP043006.1, forward strand.
GGCGAGTTTACGGCAACAGACAGCACGTTCATCGATCCGGCGAACGCCGTCAAGTTCGTTAACGCCTGTTATACCCAATTGCTGACCTGGGACCAGTCTGGTTTTGCCTGGGTGGGTGTTACCAGCATCACTTCGGATGATGCGGACAAAGGCAGTGCCCCCGGCGATCTGGGAACCGATAAAGATCAGCTTGATAATCTTACCTACTCGTCCACTACACCATCTTTCCGCTCTTTATGGCGCAGTAATTCGCAGGGCATTTCCCGCTGCAACCAGGCATTGGCCAATGTGCCGAAATTCCAGATCACGGATGCCCTGAAAAGCAGGTTGAGAGGGGAGGCCTTGTTCCTGCGCGCTTTTTATTATTTCAATATGGTCCGGTCGTTCGGTGACGTGCCGATCGTAGATACGGTTGTAAATGCTGAAAACCCGGCTGACCTGGAGAAGATCAACAGCCGTCGGCCTGTGGCGGATGTGTATGCATTTATCGAGTCCGATCTTAACCTGGCATTGAGCCTGCTGCCTGGTAAAGAAGCGTATGACGCTGCGGACCTCGGGCGCGCCACAAAAGGGGCTGCCGCTGCATTATTGGCCAAGGTCAGCATGTACCAGCAGAAATGGGACCAGGTGTTGCTGCTCACGGATGATATCATCGATGGTACTTACGGCGCGTATGCGCTGGTTCCTGATTATGCGACCATATGGCGGGAGGTAGGCGAGAACAACGCCGAGTCACTATTTGAGATACAAAGCAAGGGTACTGCACCTTTTGCTGCCGTGCAGCAATATTCCCAGGTGCAGGGCATCCGGGGCGGGACTTTTAATGCAGGGGCGCAGGTGTTCACCGGCTGGGGCTTCAATTCTGTCAGTGAAGACCTCTACAACGCCTATGAAAATGGCGATGTGCGGCGAAAAGCCACCATCATGAGCATCGGGGATACCCTGTTCGATGGCGTAATCATCATCAACGCCGCCAATCCCCGTTACAACTACAAGGCATATGTCAGCAGAACGCAGGAAACCTATGGCAATACCACCAGCACCGCCAACAAGAATGTGCGGATACTGCGCATGGGCGAAGTGTACCTGATGAATGCGGAGGCTGCCAATGAACTCGGGCAGGCTTCAAAAGCACAGTTTTCTTTAAACGCAGTGCGGAACCGCGCCGGATTGGCCAATACACCGGCGGCTTCACAAACAGATCTGCGCAGCGCTATCTGGAAAGAACGCCGTGTGGAACTGGCGATGGAGCATGACCGCTTCTATGACCTCGTTCGCCAGGGACGCGCCGGAGAAGTCATGAGAGCGCATGGCAAGGCTTTTGTGGACGGCAAGCATGAGGTATTCCCGGTGCCCCAGGATGAAATTTATGCCAGCGATTACAAGCTGATGCAAAACAGCGGATATTGAAAGTATAACATCCGCAGGACCGGATGGCCCTTTGATGGCGCCCCGGTCCTGCTTAATATGAAATGATCGTGAAAAAAATATGGATAATCCTATGTGCAGGGATTGCTTTTCAAACAGGTTGTGCCAGCGCCTCGCAGCAATCCCCCGCACTCTCCCCGCCGCCGCCCGGGCAGGTCATACCTGCAGATTCACTGGACAAATTTCCGCGTATCAGCGATGAGGCATTATTGACGAAAGTGCAGCAACAGACCTTCCGTTACTTCTGGGATTTTGGACACCCCGTCAGTGGCCTGGCGCGGGAGCGGAATACATCGGGTGATGTGGTGACTTCCGGTGGTTCCGGCTTTGGCATCATGGCTATCATCACCGGCATACACCGCAATTTCATCACGCGGGCAGAAGGTCTTTCCCGCTTGCAGCGGATCACCAGCTTCCTCAGGAATGAGGCGCAGACATTCCACGGTGCTTTCCCTCATTGGCTGAACGGAGCCACTGGCGCTGCCGTTGCCTTCAGCGCAAAAGACAATGGTGCTGATCTCGTGGAAACATCATACCTGCTGCAAGGCCTGTTGTGTGCGCGCCAGTACTTCAATGGCGCGGATGAAGGGGAAACCACGCTGCGGAAAGATATTGACGCATTATGGAATGCCGTGGAATGGAGCTGGTTCCGAAAGAACGCTGAAGAAGTGCTTTACTGGCACTGGAGCCCGGATTATGGATGGGAAATGAACCATCCTGTCCGCGGCTGGAATGAATGCCTGATCACCTACGTGCTGGCCGCGTCTTCCAACACTTATCCCATACCGGCAGGCGTGTATCACAATGGCTGGGCCCGTAACGGAGCCATGCGGAACAATAACACCTATCACGGCATCCAGCTACCGCTGGGCCCTGCATACGGTGGCCCACTGTTCTTTGCGCACTACTCTTTCCTGGGCATTGATCCGAATGGTTTGAAGGATGCTTATGCTGACTACTTCAGCCAGCAAAAGAATCACGCGCTCATCAACTACCAGTATTGCAGGGCTAACCCCAAAAACAATGGCTACAGCGAGCGGTGCTGGGGGCTGACAGCGAGTGATATACCGAATGGCTACACAGCCAGTTCGCCCACGAATGATCGCGGCGTAATCGCGCCCACGGCGGCCTTGTCATCCTTCCCCTATACACCAGCCGAATCCATGCAGGCATTGCATTACTTTTATTATAAGCGGGGAGACAAACTTTGGAAGGAATACGGCTTTGTGGATGCCTTTTCACCAAAGGAGGGATGGTATGCCGGTTCTTTCCTTGCCATCGATCAGGGGCCCATCATTGTAATGATAGAGAACTATCGCAGCGGATTGTTTTGGGAACTGTTCATGAAGTGCCCGGAAGTGCAGCGGGGGTTAAAGAGCCTGGGGTTTAGCAGTCCGGGTATTCCATAAACCTTGTAGCCGTGGATGTTGACCGAATGGGGGGGCGTTGCGGGGCAAGACGCCGCAACGATCCCTTCCCCGTGGAATTAATGTTGGGCTTTTTCCATGTTGCCCAGCTTCGTCTCCATCAATTCCAGCCGCTTTTCCAGTTTCATGTATTTATCATCTTGTTCCATGATGTACAGGGTAAGCTCTTCGATCTTTTTTACCTGCTCTTTATTGACTTCCCCAAGGTCGATGCCATTTCTGCTTACTTCGTCCGCCGAAGGTATGCCCGGCAGGTGTTTGTTTTTCCGGATGAAGGCAGCCAGGTCCTTCAGGGCAGGGAGCTTGTAATCTTCATGAAATACATAATCGGGCCAGCCTGACTGGGTAACTTTGACCTTTTTTTGGCAAAGATATCGCCATTGACGGCGAGTTTGGCCTGGGGCGTGGTGGTGCCGATGCCAACGTTCCCGCCATTGAGGAAGGAGACGCCGGTGCTGGCCAGTTGCACTTCCGTCAAACATACATATAATTTGTATGATTTCGGAGGTGGGAAAAGCCTTGGCCGGAAGACGGCTTACAAATCCTTTCCCGCAATCCCGAAATTTGATTATCTTTTTAATCATGAGAAGACCTAACAGGAAACCGGGAGAACCGGATGTGAGCTTTAAAGAAAGAATGGCGGCGCTACGGAATCTGCCGGCCTTTTTCCGCCTGGTCTGGCAGACCAGTCCCTGGCTTACGGCCGGGAACGCTTTGCTTCGCGCTATCCAGTCCGCCATGCCGCTGGCGATGTTATATACCGGTAAACTGATCCTCGATGAAGTGGTGCGCATGACCCAGTTGTCCGGTGACCAGAGTTACCGGTATCTATGGGAGCTAGTCGGGCTGGAATTCGGACTGGTGGTTATCACCAGCGCACTGAGCCGTATGATCACGCTGGCTGACGGGTTGTTGGGAGAGCAGGTGGCCAACTATACTTCTGTGCGTATCATGCAGCATGCGGCGATGCTGGACCTCGACCAGTTTGAGGATTCCACTTTTTACGACAAGCTTGAACGCGCCCGCCAGCAGACCCAGGGGCGTACGGTATTATTGTCGCAAGTGCTTGGCCAGGTGCAGGACCTGATCACGATGGGTTTTCTTGCCGCGGGGTTGCTTGCTTTCAGTCCCTGGCTGATACTGCTGCTGCTGGTATCTGTTTTGCCGGCATTTTTTTCGGAGACCTGGTTTAATGACAAGTTCTACGCGCTGGCATGGGGGCAGACCTCCGACCGCCGGGAGCTGGACTACATCCGCTATATCGGCGCCAGCGATGAAACCGTGAAGGAGGTGAAGATATTCAACCTGTCGGATTACCTGGTGGGGCGGTTCAGGAAGTTGTCCGACAAATTTTACCACGACAAGAAACGTTTGTCCGTACGATACCATTCCTGGGCGGTATTTTTTGCCGTCATCGGAGGAGTAGGGTATTACACTGCCTATGTTTTTATCATTCTTGATACGGTGCGCGGGAACCTGAGCATAGGGGACCTTGCTTTCCTGGGCGGGTCTTTCCGGCAGTTGAGAGGCGTGCTGGAAGGCGTGCTGATCCGTTTCACCAGTGTAACACAGGGGGCGATCTACTTGCGGGACCTGTTCGAGTTCTTCGAGATACAACCGCGCATTGTACAGCCGGAGCAGGCAAGGCCTTTCCCACGACCAATCCGCGAAGGATTTGTATTTGAGAATGTAGGGTTTAAATATCTGAATGCAGAACGATGGGCGAACCGTCATCTGAATTTCACATTGCATGCCGGTGAAAAACTGGCGCTGGTGGGAGAGAACGGCGCCGGTAAAACGACATTGGTAAAACTGCTGGCCCGCCTGTACGATCCTGTGGAGGGCCGCATTTTACTGGACGGGCATGATCTGCGGGAATATGATCTTGCAGAACTTCGCACGCAGGTAGGCGTGATCTTCCAGGATTTTCAGCGTTACCAGATGACGGTATCGCAAAATATCGCCGTCGGCAATATCGGTGAGTTGGATAATGAAGCCATGATCGCCGGCGCTGCGCGTAAAAGCATGGCCGATGAACTGGCGCAGCGGTTGCCCGGGAAATATGGGCAGATGCTTGGCCGCCGTTTCCATCAGGGCGTGGAACTGTCCGGCGGTGAATGGCAGAAGATCGCACTGGCGAGGGCCTATATGAAAAATGCACAGTTGCTGATACTGGATGAACCTACTGCAGCGCTGGATGCGCGGGCGGAGTATGAAGTTTTCCTGCGTTTTGCCGACCTTACAAAAGGGAAATCCGCGGTGTTGATATCGCATCGTTTTTCTACGGTGAGAATGGCTGATCGTATTCTTGTGCTGGAGCAGGGCGAACTGAAAGAGATCGGCAGCCATGATGAGTTGTTGGCGCTTGGAGGCCGTTATGCTGAATTATTTCAGTTGCAGGCGCAGGGCTATCGATGATGAGAACGGGGTATGGTAGGCCGGGAGAAACCAGGCACCTTTTTGTTACATGGTGAGATCAGCTGAAAAAATTAATTGCGGCTGCGGAATGTTCGAAATAACGAGATATTTCCCGTCAAAAGCGATGTGTAAAATTTTTTGAACCAGAAAGATAGCTGTAGTTTCGATGTAAATAAATCTGTGTTGTATGTCAGATATTTCAATCGTTCAAAATGCTTCCGCAGTAAAAGTAAGGTCCGGCAAAGCAACCGGCAGCCGCGGAAAAACAGAAGAGTACAAGACCTTCTCCGTGATGTCTCTGGCTTTCTCCGCCGGCGCCGGTGCAGCCTCATTGACCGGTGGGTTCGTATTGCCGCTGATTGCAAATATGATAAGCGGTCCCATACTGGTAAAAGTTGTTGGAGAGGCTTTATGTATTGTTGCCTTTGCAGCTGGCGCATACCTCGGATATGCTACCGGAAAGGAGAAGTTTGCCGGGCGTTAACCGTATTGCAGTAATTATTTTATTCTTTTTACTAATCATCCATTTTTTGTTAACATGTATGACCTGAACAAAATTTCCGCGGTATCCGCTTTTTTCTTCACTTTGCTTTTTTTTCTGATCATCGTATTCCGGCAAAAACGATGTGATCGATCGGATCTCGGTTCGTTTGCTACAGTCTTCCTGGCTGGTTCAAATATCCCTGCGGGAATTTTTCTTTGCTGGTATGTTTTTGATCCCGATCCTGCAGCGATCATTTCCCAAACGAGACTGGCCGGCTTTGAACGGTATTTTTCCTTTGCAGGGTCTGCCTTGCTGTTTTTGAGTATTGCAGGTATCTGGACGTCCATTAAAACAGCCTTTAAAGGAGAAAATACGGCTCCTCCCGGCAAATGACAGGATTTTCTGTGTCATCTCCTGATCTGGATCATATTCCATCATCTGAATCTGCTGTAGTATTGCAAAATGGAAAAGAAAACACCGGCTGCTGTAAAACGCCTTAAATTCATAGCCTTGCTGGAAGGTATTTCCTTCCTGGTATTACTTTTTATCGCCATGCCGCTGAAATACTTCGCGGAAGAGCCCTGGTTGAACAAACAGGTGGGTATGGCTCATGGGGTGTTGTTCGTACTATATGTGATACTGGTCATCGAAGTGAAGATCGCGCTGGACTGGTCTGTGAAAAAGATGCTGATCGCCCTGGGGGCCTCCATCGTGCCGTTCGGTACATTTTATATCAACGAAAAATGGATGAACCGCAGATAGCGCACCGTGGGTTATCGCCACTATGCACCATCTACGGTCAGAATCTGCATGCATTAACCTGTCTTGACGGGGTTTTACTGTTCGTCTGCGCTCGGCCCGTAACTACCGGGGATCGGGATATCCAGCAGGCGCAGGTACACCCCCAGCTGTGCCCGGTGATGCACGATCTGGCAATAGGTGGTCCTGATCATCTCCGATTTCGGCGTAGCGGAATATATTTCGTTGCCTGAGCGAAGCGTCCAGGTGTCGCCGAATTTTGCTTCATCAGCCGTAGCCAAGCCATTAAGGCCGTCTTCCAGTGATTTTTCGAAGTATGCCAGTAACTCGCTGGAATTGTTGATCCGTACAGGCTGATATGGACTGGTTGCGAAGTCCAGCTCATCTGTATTGACCACCATCGGTACCCAGGTGGGGAGTTCCGCAACGTGCGTGGCCAGTGTACGGAGATCCATACTCCTGGGGTGCGGGCGCCAGTCGTACTTGTCTTCAGGAACGCGGGACAGCATTTTACGGGTTGTTTGTGCTTCTTGCTCCATTTCTTTCAGGAGTGCAGGAATAGTTGCCATTATCGTAATTTTTTTTGTTGATACAAAGGAACAACCGGGGTTTGACAACCTTATGTCAGTAGTGCGATCGTCCCTTGAAACTTTTTTTTGCGTAGTTTTATACATCATGTTAAAACATCGATATATGAAAAATGCAATCGCCACGATCCTGACCTTTTCCGTTATTGCGGCCGCCTGTAACGGAGGCTCCGGCAAAAAAGAGGCTGTGAATGATTCCCTGCCGGCAGAAGCGGCCCTGGCCTCAGGCACGGCCTGCTACCTCAAAGCGGTGGGGCGGGATACCTTCCGGTTGCAGCTGGTGATCAATGACGAACAGGTGGCTGGCCAGCTGGATTATGACTTTCATGAAAAGGATAAAAGCAGCGGTACCCTTACCGGTGTGCTGCAGGACAATATTCTCCGGGCCAGTTACAGCTACCAGAGCGAAGGCATGAACAGTGTGAGACCGGTGATATTCAAACTGATGGGAGATCAGGTATATGAGGCGCAGGCGGATAATTTCGATGACAAGGGCGTGCCGGTTTACCCCGAAGCAAATGAGCAGCTGAGATTCGAGCCATCTCCCTATAACCGGAAAGATTGCGAATAGTATGGACGCGGATATTCATACGCTGTACGTTTCCGACCTTTACCGCATACTGGATTTCAGGTGCCGCTGTGTGGACTGCCGCACATCCAGGCCGGAATACAGCGAAGCCTTTTCGATCAGTTTTGTGCGGAAGGGCAATTTTGTGTTCAACGTTTTCCGGAATGCGCTGGATTCCTATACCGGCTGCATTCTTATCACCAAACCGGAATATGAGCGCACGGTAACGCATGTACACGAAGTGCCTGATGAATGCACCATCTTTGAATTTTCTGACGAAATGTTGCAACAGGTCAGGGAACAGTATGGCAAAACCAGGTTTTTTTCCAGTAACGACCTGCATTCCACGCTTATCCGCACGAACGCGGAAACTGAATTCCTGCATTTTTATATCCTGGAGCTGGTGGCTTCCCGCACCGGTAGCCGTTTGCAGATCGATCAGCTGGTGCTGGATATGGTCTCCAGGGTATTGCTGGACATTACAGATTACCAGCCGGACGCCAGGATACACGCCCGGCTGAAACGGAATCACCTTGTCACCATGGAGAGGGCCAAAGCATATATGATGCAGCATTTTTCCGCTGATATTTCTCTGAAGGCCATAGCCGCGCACAGTCTTGTAAGCCCTTTTCATTTCAGCCGCATCTTCAAGACCTTTACCGGCAGCAGTCCGCATCAGTTCCTGTTATCCCTGCGGCTGCAGCACGCCGCCATGTTGCTGCAAAGCACCGCATTGCCTTTGTCGGACATTGCCTATTCCTCCGGATTCAACAGTATGGAATACTTCCATGCAGCCTTCCGCCGCCGGTATAAAATGCCGCCATTGCAGTACATCAAAATGAGCAAGATTTCTTAATCCCCTGTGCCGCCGGCAGAATAGCTTTGTTTCATAAAAATTACAGATTTATGAAACAGCAATTCATGGAACGACTGGAGCAGTCGGAACAGTACACGCTTTCCGTAGCGGAAGCAATGCCCGAAAAAGAATATGGATTCAGGCCGGCAGCCGGTGTATGGAACTTCGGTGAACTGATGCATCACATCGCTTACGGTATCGGATGGTGGGAAGCCAATTATATGCTGATGAAAGAGACGGCCTGGGCGCCGCAGCCATCTCCTGAAGACAAAAAAACGTTGACAAAGGAACTACGGAAAGCTTATGCCGCCCTTCGCCTGACGCTTGAAGGGCTGAAGATGGAAGAAAATGAAATAGCCGGGTTTTACGCCACGCTGGACCATATCACGCATCATCGCGGACAGGCTACGATGCACCTGCGTTTGAAGGGCATTGTGCCGCCGGAGTATGTGTATTGATGTGATTACAGGGGGCAGTTCTCGTGGTAATTGACCAGGTGGATAGGAGTGTGCTCCATCTCGAAACCTTCGTAGGTACGCAGCACCTCGTCCAGTACAGCTTCTATTTCCTCCGGAGTGTTGAGTGTTACCAGGCGGTTGCGGAATTCCCTGATGCCCGGGAGGCCTTTCAGGTAGGTCAGGTAATGACGGCGCATGGCGTAGATACCGGCTACCGGGCCTTTCCATTGCAGTGATTTCCGCAGCTGCCTTTTGCAGACCGTTACTCTTTCTGCTACTGTTGGCGCTGCCAGCTGTTCCCCGGTGTTGAGGAAATGGCGTATCTCGCGGAAGATCCAGGGATAACCGATGGCAGCCCGGCCGATCATGATGCCGTCCACTCCATAACGGTTCCTGTATTCGAGCGCTTTTTGCGGGCTGTCAATATCGCCGTTCCCGAAAACGGGGATGCGGATGCGGGGATTGTTCTTCACTTTAGCGATGAGGGACCAGTCCGCTTCGCCTTTGTACATCTGGCAGCGGGTGCGGCCATGGATGGTGAGGGCTTTCACGCCAACGTCCTGCAGCCGTTCGGCCACCTCTTCAATATTTTTGGTGTCATCGTCCCAACCCAGCCGGGTTTTAACGGTAACGGGAAGGGAAGTGGACCTCACACAGGCTTCCGTGAGGCGGACCATCAGCGGGATATTTTTCAATACGCCGGAACCGGCGCCTTTGGCTACGATCCCTTTAACGGGGCAGCCGAAATTGATGTCCAGCAGCTCCGGATTGGTCACATCCACGATCTTCGCGGCCATGCCCATACGTTCCTCATCACCGCCAAAGATCTGTATGCCCACCGGCCGCTCTTCATCGAAGATGTCCAGTTTCCTCCGGCATTTGATCGCATCGCGGATCAGGCCTTCGCTGGAAATGAACTCGGTGTACATAAGATCGGCACCGTTCTCTTTGCATACCACACGGAACGGCGGATCGCTGACATCCTCCATGGGCGCCAGCAACAGCGGAAAATCCGGTAGTGATATATTGTCGATCTTCACCATAAACGGATGCAAAAATACGGTAAATGAACGTATTACCGGTAATAACGGAGGAATTGCACAAAAGCGGGCCACCTCTCTTTGTCAGACCACCTGAGCAGGAATCAGGTGCCATTACTTTTGAGGGTGGCCCGCTTTACTGGAAATGTCAATCTGTTTCTCAATGGATTTCCGGCCGTTATTGTTTCACCAGCTCGAAGTCATCGAACTGCGTCCAGGCGCTTGCACCGGCGGTCAATGCAATGCCGATCTTCACGTCGGCGCCTGCGGGTACCGTTATGTTGCTGATCGAATACTGCGTCCAGTTTGTGCTGGCGGATAAGGTGGTGTCTCTTGTCAATACATTGTTGATATACACCTGCAGTTCCCGCTGGCTGAATGCTCCGCTGCCCCTGGACCATACGCTGGCAGTATAGTTGCCGGCTGCGCAATTGGTAGCCGAGGCATTCTGCAGGCTTGTTGTATAGGCGGACGCGCTCCATGATTTGACGGCCTTTGTGCCGGAGTGCACTTCTGCCGTTGCGGTGGCAATGCTGGCATTGCCGCTATAGGTCCAGTTGGAAAAATCACTTTCAAAACCAGGATTCAGCAGAAGGTTCGCGGAGGGTACGCTCCATTCTCCCGTTTCCAGGTTCAATACCCAGTCGCCGCCGTTGGCAGACAAGGATGGAGCATTGATCGTGGGCACGCCTGATCCGTCGAAGGTCAGCGGATACCAACCGTATCTTCCTGTGCCGGAGCCGGTATAGTTGCTCCAGCGGTCGCCGCAATAAATGAATGTAGTGCCTGCGGTGCCGGTAACGGGCAGGATGAAATCATGCTGTGTGTTGAAAGAATTGGAAGAAGACGGGCTGGTAGGCACGATGGCATTGGCCGTCCAGGGGCCTAGCATGCTGCTGGCAGTCCTGTAACGGGTGGCGCTGGAGTTCCAGCCATTGCAGAGAGAAGTGAAATAGTAATAAGTGCTGCCGCGCTTGAATATTGCCGCTGCTTCCTGCACGCCGGCCTGCCATCCCTGACCGGTGAATTCCGTATAGGCGCCGGTTACGGAATGGGAGAGCGGGGTCATGAAATCATCATCCAGTTTTATGACAGCCTGCGAATAGTTGGCCTGCGGTTTGTCGAAAGTGTACATGATCCAGGCATCATTTCCCTCGCTGTAAACGCCCATATCGCCAAGCGAATACAGCGTACCGTTGATATCCGCCATTTTCTGTATGCGCTTGTCAGCGTGGTAGGTCCATGGTCCGTTGATGGAGGTGGCGGTGAAGAAAATATACTGGTTGCGGACGCCGGCCACACCGCTGCTTCCCCATTCCAGCCCCATCACATAGTTGTTGTGGTTCGGGTTTTTCAGCACCCAGGGGCGGCCAACCCAGCTGTTGGCGTTCATCGGCACACCAGACATGCCGGGTGCAATGGCGGGGGACTGCTTTGTCCAGTTTTGCAGGTCATCGGATGTGTAGTGATTGATGGCGTAGAACTTGTAATCGCCTGAATTACCGAACTGCGGCCCAAACCAATGATAGGTACCGTCTTCTTCCAGTATCCAGCCGCCTTGTGCTTTTATCTCATTGCCATCCACGTCCATCCAGACGGCATCGTTGTCAATAAAAGACAGGGAATTGAGCGCGGTGTTCGTCACCAGCGTTGTTTCCGGGGTCAACAGCGCTTCCGCTTTCGGGTTTTCTGCTTTTTTGGCGCAGGAAGCGAGTGTTGCGATAATGGCAAGCATTACGCTGAAGGGGGTGATCATTTTTTTCATTTTTGATGATTTGATTTTCAGTTAAAGGATAGATTAACATTTCAATTTCTTAAGCGTATTATTTCAGTTGTGAATGTTTCGCCCTGCTCTCCCTTCAGACTGGCTTCCACTTCTAGGGTTTTTCCACGGTCACGGAACCTGAACAGGCCGTAGTGTTTTTTGGTGACAAGATTGCCGATACGACGGCTGTTGACGTTGAGCGTATCATTGACGGAGGCGTGCGTCATACCGCTGGCGGTGAATTCATATAAAGGATATTGCATGCCGGGTATTTCTTTTTTGGTAAACTCGCCAATGTGGCGGTCACCGGAGATCAGCATCACCCCTTTTGCACTGGTAGACACCAGCAGGTCATAAAATCGCTGAAGCGAAGCGGGGAAATTGGCCCACATTTCCGTCCGGTGCTCATTGGGGATGAATTGCAGGCCTGATCCGATGATATGGGCATCAGCTTTGCTGTTTTTCAACTGCGCTTCCAGCCATGCCCATTGTTGCGCGCCGAGGATATCCGCCGTGGGGTGGGGGATGTATCCTTTGCGTTCCCGCGTTATCGGGTCCTGATGATAACGCACATCCAGCAGGATCACTTTCAGCAGCTTTTTGCCGATCTTGTATTCATAGGCGGCGTAGATACCTTCCTGTTTGCGGCGCGGGCTGTGCTGCGGTTCTCCCAGGAAGTCCAGCGCCAGTTGCTGGCTTTCTTTTTTGATGGCAAAAGTCTTGTTGCCATCATTTTTACCATAATCGTGATCGTCCCATGTGCCGATGACCGGTACTTTTGATACCAGCGCTTTGTATCCTTCCTGCGTGAGTTGCGCGTTGTATTTGGCCCTCAAAACGGCGGTGTCATCCGAGTCGCCATAGATATTGTCGCCCAGCCATATCCAGAGGTCCGGTTCGTCTCCGATGATCCTTGGCCATAGCGGTTGCGGCAGCGTGGTTTTATTGCAGGAGCCGAAAGCGATCGTAAATGTGGCCTTTTTGTCCTGATACGGGCTGGCGGCAAGGAGTGCGCCGGTCAGCAAAACGATGGTGATATATTTATTCATCTGTTACTATTTGGGTTGAACGCTAACGGTTGTCCCGCTGCTGTTTTTGATATTTACTTTCACCAGCACGGCGGTATTCCTGCCGTTATTGTAATCGTATTGCGAGAGGATGGTGCCGCCGTTGACCGCGTATTCCCCGTGTTTCAGCAGGAACCTGATCCTGCCATCGTAGAAGTCGTGCGGAAGCGCATTGTTGATATTGACCGTATTGGCGGTATGCCCGCCGTTATTCGGGTTCGCGTAGCTGGCGGAAACTTTGGGCGCACCGTTATCGCCTACCAGGTGATGGGCATTGATGCCATCCGCATGTGTTTTCACCTGCGGGCAGGTCCATCCTCCGGCGTTGCGCTGAAAATTGTAGAATGCGGCCCGCTGGTGGTCCTGGGCGGTGCCAACGGACAGCACGTAATAGGGGCTTGTCTGCAAAGTTCTGGTTCGATGATTATGGCCTACAAGCACCAGGTCGTTGCTGTCGCCCACCGGTGTTACGGTTGGGGAAGCGTTTGGGCCGTCGTAGAAATGGGTCATTTGCAGGCGGAATTTAATGGCGGGATCTGATTTTGCTTTTGCATAGTCCGCTTTCGCCCAGTCCAGCCAGGTTTCCGGCACTGTCCATTCCGTATTGAGCACATAGAACGACCCCATTTTGAAGGAAAAAGCGCGCTGCCCCACCAGTTCCGAGGTGTACAGCTTACGCCATTCATCCACGAGGATGTAATTATGCCAGCCGATATCGTGGTTGCCGGTGCTGATCACCAGGGGAACGGTGAGGCCGGATAGCCCCTCGAAGAATCGTTGCACTCTGCGTTTGGCGGTATCCATCCCGCACCAGTAATCGAACTCGAAATACAGGTGCATGTTATCTCCTGTTTCCATGATAAATCTTGGGTTGATGAGATTCACCACCGGGGTCATCCATTGCAAGGCTTCCCTGCTGCCAACGCCCCATCGTTTGCTGGACTTTCCTCCCGGCTCTACTGCGTGGTCTTCCGCAATATGCTGGTCTGACTGGTGGAGGATATAAAAATCCTGCTCAAAATCCGGTACGATGTGTACGGATCTTGCTGATACGGTTTTTTTGCCGGCGCTATGGCTGATTTCCAGTGTCATTAATTCCGGCGGAATACCGGCGGGCAGGGTTACCGTCAGCAGCCAGCCGTCTTCGGTCCCGTGATGGATGCGGCCGGGTGCGGCCTTTTTTATCCTGCAGTCCCAGGTCTTTAGATCGTTCTTTACACTGGCTTTCCATCCTTTGGCGGAGAGGCCTGCCGTACCTTTCAGCTCTACGATGAATTCACCGCCCGGTTCTGCAAAAGCGGGATTATGCACCCTGGGCGTCCATATCTCCAGGTCCTGCAAAGGCAGCGAGGCCTGTGCGAACAGGGAGATCAATAAACTGATGACGAGCAATATGTTTCTTTTCATGGATCAGATTTGGTTTTCAGACCGATACTGGTTACCAGCCGGCATTTTGCTGCCAGCCGTTTGATTTGAGCAATTCCTGCCGTGGAATGGGGAAGAGGTTCATCCTGGGCGAGTACACCCTGTTTTCAACGACAACCGGGGTGTAAGTGAATGTGCCGGCATCCGTGCGGGTGATCTGCAGGCCGCGCAGGGGTGCGGCAAAGTAAGTCATGCCATCCTTCCAGCGGCGGACGTCCCAGAAGCGGTGGTCCTCGAAAGCCAGCTCAATGCGCCTTTCATTGTGGATCCTGCGGCGTATCTCGTCCTGCCCCGGCCCGGCATCGATGGGCGGCTGGCCGGACCTTTCCCGCACTTTGTTCAGATAGAGGAGAATATCGGTATGGCCGGGCTGTGATTCGTTCAGTGCTTCCGCATAGTTGAGGTATATCTCGGCGAGGCGGAATAACGGCCAGGCATGCACTTTTGTGGTATTGGTAACGAGGTTTACATCTTCCGCTACATGTTTGCGCAGGTAATGCCCGGTTTTTGTAGCGTTCTCCACACCGCGCCCGTCCCGTCCGCCTGCCCAGGCTTCAACGGGACGCCCTTTCCAGCTGGCGTTATTCAGGAGGATGGTTTGCGCCAGCCGGTTATCGCGGTTGGTAAAGGGTGCGGCGGCATGGGCGGGATTGTCCCAGTTAAATGCCGTGCCGTCTTTCATCTCGTAGGCGTCTACCAGGTTCTGGGAAGGTGTTGTGCCGCTTTGTCCCTGGTCGTATCCCACGGGATAGTTCGCCCGTTCGAAGTCATTGGCGGCGGCGTATCGCCGGGCCAGTATCAGTTCCGTGTTGGCGATGCTGTTATAAAGACTGGTATAGCTGCCCACAAGGGAATAGTAGGGTTCCAGGTCGATCACTGCTTTTGCCGCGTCCGCTGCTGCGTTCCATTTGTTTTCATCTGTTGGTTTGTTGCCGGTGAGGTCATCCGGCTGGAGGTACAGCGGGCTTGCTGCATAGAGGAGCGCACGGCTTTTCAGGGCCATTGCGGCGCCCCTGGTAGCCCTGCCGGATGCATTGGCATCGTTGGCCACCCGTCCGGGGAAAAGGTTCAGTGTTGCCGCCGCCTGGTCGCATTCCGTGGAGATGAACTGCATGCATTCGTCCAGCGTATTCCTCGGGATATCGGCCAGGTTGTCGTCCAGCGAAAGCACGCGGGTGATCAAAGGCACGCCGCCGTATCTTTTCACCAGTTCAAAGTAACAGTATGCTCTGATGAAAGCGGCTTCGGCTTTCCATCGTACGATATCGTTCAGCCTGTTCTGATATTCGGTCTGATTGGCGGGGTCCAGTCTCAGGGCATCGAGGTTCACCCGGTCGGCATTCGCTATGAAGAGATTCGCTCTGCGGATACCTTCGTAACAAAAGGCCCATTGGTCATCCGGGTTGGTAGAGGGATTCCAGCCGCCATTGTTGAAACGCTGAATGTCGGCATTCTCGGCCGTGTGTTCCGCATCGTCCGTGGCAGCATCGGGCATGGCGCCGCCTATCCGGTTGAAGCCTCCCGGCAGCCAGGCATAGCAACCGTTGATGAACCTTTCCGTGTTGGGATAGGAGGTGAACACCTGCTCTTCGGACAGCAATGTTCCCAATTGCCTGTCCAGGAATGACTTTTTACATCCATTCTGTGTGAGCAGCATGCCGGTCAGGATCAGTATTGTGGATAAATGATATTTCATCTTTCAAGTTTAAAATTCAAACATCTGTTATCAGAAACCTACCCTGATGCCTGTGCTGATGGTGCGCAGGGAGGGATAGCCGGTCAGTGCTTCCGGGTCCATATCCGGCAGGTCGTCCAGTGAAAAAAGGTTGTTGCCGGAAACGAATACCGCGGCATGCTCCAGTTTGATGCGGCTGATCAGTGAAGCCGGCAGGGTGTATTTGATCTCCAGTGCGCGGAGTTTCAAAAAGCCGCCATTGCGCTGCCAGAAATCCGACAGCCGGTAGTTATTATCATTCGCGCTGGTGGTCAGCCGGGGATAGGTGGCAGTAGCGGCGGTTTCCGGTGTCCATCTGCCGAGGGCCAGGGGCATTATGCCTGCGTTTTGCTGAAAAGCCCATACGGCGGGACCGTTCAGGTAAACGCTCCGGTTGGCTACGCCCTGGAAAAATGCTTCCAGGTCGAACTGGCGCCAGGACAAACGGGCTTTGAAACTGTAGGTCCATTCCGGCATTACAGGTTTGCCGATGGGTTTGTGATCGAACTCATCGATCATATCATCGTTGTTCTGATCTTTATACCGGATATCTCCCGGGCGTACCTGCCCGAATTGCGGGAAGGGGATGCCGGCTTTGAGCTGCCCGTTCGCATCAAAATCACCGGGCAGATAAAATCCATCTGCCTCCAGGCCGAAGGGCTGTCCCGCCGCATGGCCGGTTTGCCGCAGGTATTCATATGGCCTGGCGGCTTCGGACATTTCCAGTATTCTGTTGCGGGAGAACATCACCATTCCCTCGAAGAAATACCGGAACGTTTTGGATGGATCACTTTGATATCCCAGTACCGCATCAAATCCTGTATTCCTCACTTCGCCAATGTTCAGCAAAGGCAGGGCTGCGCCCAGAAAGGCCGGCACTGTACCATCGGGTGTAACGGGAATGCCGTACCGGTTTTCGGTGAACACATCCAGCGAAAAATTCCATTTGTTGCGGAACAGGGCATCCAGCCCGATATTGGCCGTGCGTTTCCGTTCCCAGGTGATGCCGGGATTGGCCAGGCTGCCTTCTACCATGCCACCGGCGCTGTTGTTGGCATTGCCGAAGTTGTATCCGCCCTGCATGAAGTAATACTGGTCATATATGAAGCGCTGCCCGCCTGCCTGATCGTTCCCGCTTTTCCCGTAGGATGCCCGCAGCTTCAGGAATCCGTCCCGGAAAAATGTATGCAGGAATGGCTCTTCCGAAAGTATCCATCCGAGGGACAGTGCGGGAAACAGGCCGAAGCGCTCACCCACGGGAAAATTATCGGTGCCCATGACGCTGGCGGCCAACTCCGCCGTATATTTTTTACGGTAGGTATAAGTTGCTCTGCCCGCATAGTTGAGATAGGCGAAAGGAACATTATTCCCGCCAATGACATATTTATCCTGCAGGTACATGAGCAATGCACTGATCTCATGCGGACCGGAGGAGCGGTCGTAGTTCAGGCTGAATCTCACATTGGAGCGCCTCCACTGGTCTCCGTACCCTTCCGCCGGCGTCAGCGGCGTATGCTGGCCGATGGTGGTGTACACGGTATCTCCATTGGCGTCCCTGGACATGCTTTGCATGGCATAGGTTCGGTTCTGTATGGATGTACCGGCAAAGAAGTTGCTGAATGCCACAGCGCCTTCCGCGCGCAAGCCGGGCAGCAGGAAATCCAGTTCATGACGCAGGGAGAAGATGCCCTGGAAATTGCGGTTGTTATTATTGTACATGCCGGTGCTCAGCACGGTGGCAACGGGATTCTTGTACAGTGAGGAGCCGCCGTATTCCATCTGCGGCGTGTACACCGGGAATGCGTTGGGTGGCGTTTGCATCAGCATGTCGAATAATTCCGCCGCGGTAGTGCCGTTCAGGGAGGAGCGGTCTTCGATCCTTCCGCCCATGTATAAAGCGGCGGTCAGCCTTTTGGTCACGGCAATATCCACGTTCGTGCGGAAATTATACCGGAGGAAACGGGCATTGGTATTCTCCTTCCGTTTGGGGTCCGTGTTCCTGTACATGCCGTCGTTGGTCAGTGCGTTGAGCAGTACAAAGAAACGGATGCCTTTGCCGCCGCCCCTGAAATTCAGGTTGAAGTTGCGGATGGGTGTGGTATTGCGCAGCACTTCCTTGTTCCAGTTCACATCCGGGTGAAAATAAGGATCGTTGCCGAGGCGGTATGCTTCCAGGTCGGCATCGGTATAACGCAGCGGTTTGTTGTCGTTGGCCAGCGCCTCGTTGTACAGGCGTGCGTAATCATATGCGCCAAGTGGTTGCTGCAGATCGGTGAATTGCTGCCAGCCCGTCTGTGCGCTGAAATTGATCTGTGTTTTGCCTTCGTAGCCTTTTTTGGTCGTTACCAGCAAAACGCCGTTCGCGCCACGCATGCCGTATAGTGCCACGGCAGCAGCATCTTTCAGCAGGGAGATGGATTCCACTTCTTCCGGTGCGAGTTGATCGAATGGTGATTCGAAACCATCTACAATGGTGATCAGGCTGCCATCGCGAAAGGAGCTGACGCCTCTGGCATAGAGCGATGGTGCATCGTATCCCGGTTCGCTGCTGCCCTGCATCACGATGAGGCCGGGAATTCTTCCGTACAGCGTGTTGCTTAATGATGGAGCGAACGTTTTTGAAAGCTCGTTGCCCGTAGTGGTGGCGATGGCCGCCGTTACTTTTTCCCGGGGCTGCATGCCGTATGCAACGGGAATGGAGTCGGCCGCGGCGGTTGCCTGAGAATGGCCGGCCGCCGGAAAGGCGCTCATGCTGCATATCGCGAGGACTGCGGCATTCCGTCTTATATTCATAGCGTATTTTTTGCGCTTCATGTTGTACAAGTTTTAGTGATTACCAGCCGGGATTTTGTACCAGGTAGCCTTTGAATATCTCGCCGGGTGTGAACGGGTGGAGATAAGCTTTGTCATTCCATACCCGGTTTTCGAATACTACCGGCAGATAAGCTGCTTCAGCGGGATTATCTGCTGCCGGGGTGATCTTCAGCCCGTAGAAGGACCCTTTCATCACGCCTTCATTTCCGGCAATCAGCCAGCGGCGGATATCCCAGAAGCGGTGTTCTTCAAAAGCCAGCTCCACGGCCCGTTCATTCCGTACCCTTTCCCGGAAGGCCTCTTTTGATAATCCGCGGGGCAGCGGCGGCATATCCACCCTTCGCCTGATCTCGTCCACTGCGTCATATGCTTCGGCAGGCGGTGTGTTTTCCGCTTCGTTCAGGGCTTCCGCATAGTTCAGGTATATTTCCCCGAGACGGAATACCATCCAGTTGATGACAAAGGAACTGCTGCCCGTGGGAAGGATGTCTCTCGGAATGGATTTGATCATCCAGTGGCCGCCTCTGCAATGGTTGCTATGCGGAGGGCCGGAGAGGGATATTTTGCCGACGGCGTTGTTCCAGGTATCGCCGTGGGATACGATGGTTTGCCGGAAGCGTGGGTCCAGCTCACTGTATTTCTGCAACAGATCGTTGCCGCCCGCCATGTTCCATTGTTGGGGAGTGCCATCTTTTTTCTCGTAGTGCTGCACGAAGTTGAAGGGAACGGACACGCCGCCATCCTGCCAGCTGGAACCGGCCCAGTTGGGCATGATCACCGCCATGGGTCGGCCGCCGCGGCCCCATGCGCCGTACGCCTTGCTGGCGAGTATGATCTCCCGGTTATCGGGTTGCGTCCACATCATTTCATAATTCCTGTCCGCCCCATATTCTTCCACGAGGGCGCAGCCATTGGCCATGGCCCAATCCAGCGTCGCCTTTGCGGCGTCCGCAGCTTTTTTCCACCGGTTCTGATCGTAGTTGCCATAACAGATCAACGGATTATTCGCGCCGAAGTCGATATAAGGCGTGGCCGTATTGAACAACGGGCTTGCGGCATACAGCAGGGTGCGGGATTTGAGGGCGAGCGCCGCGCCGGTGGTGGCACGGCCCTGCATTGCTGAAGGTTGTGCGGGCGGAAGCAGGCCAATGGCCGCATCGCAATCGCTGATGATAAAATCGATGCAGGTTTCCAGCGGGCTCCTGGGAATCAGTATCTCGTCTTCCGCATTAAGCCGCTTATCTACGATCGGTACGCCCCCGTACCGTTTTACGGTTTCGAAATAAAGGAGCGCACGGAGGAAATAAGCTTCCCCTTTCACCTGTTTTTTGAATGCATCCGTGGCATTGGGTATGCCATCCACCCGTTCCAGCAGGATATTGCATTTACGGATGGCCTGCCAGCGCGAGTTCACGCGTTCATCCTCATCCCACAGGATATTGTTATTGGGTATGATGCCGGAATTCCAGCCCTGGGCATTCGACCAGGTATTGGCCATTTCCCCCTCATCACAGGCTGCGGCCAGGATGCCGCCATTCAGCCGGCGTTCCAACGCGCCGCTCATCGGATATCCGTTAGGAATGGAAGACTGGTATGTGGCGGCCACAAATGTTTCCGTTTGCGTCATATCAGAAAAGATGACATCTTCCGTAATATCTACACCGGGTGGTTTTTCCAGAAAATCCCTGTTGCATGAAAAGAAGACAACAGTCAATAAAAGAACAGTCCGTTTCATCGTTGATTAAAATTTTATGTTAACACCCATGTTGAAAACCTTTTGTAACGGGTAAGCCGTGATCTCCGTATTGCCTCCGGCGGAGGGGGATTCCGGATCAAATTCCCTGGCATCGCTCCAGGTGAACAGGTTGGCGCCGTTGGCATACAGCCGTACGCCGTTGAGGCCCCATTTGCGCGTTACCGCGCCATTGATGGTGTAACCGATCTCCGCATTCTTTAACCGCACGTAACTGGCATCCCTGGTCCAGAAATCCGATTCCTGGAAGTTGTGGTCCGTATTCCGGTTGGGGTTCATGGAGAGGCGTGGGAAAGTGATGGGCAACCCCTGTTCATATCTTTCGGGCGTCCAGCGTTCGAGGATGTTGGCCTTTGCGCTTTCCTGGCCGTTGATGAAAGGCCAGAGGGCGCGACCGAAATACTGGATGGACACATTGTCCGCCCCCTGCAGCAACACGGAAAAATCGAAGCCTTTGATATTGCCGCCGAAGGAGATGCCGAAGATCTTTTCGGGGATATTGGAATAGCCGATCGGCATCCGGTCATCCACATCGATCTTTCCATCGCCGTTCACATCCACATAGCGGATATCCCCCGGCTGTATCTTGTTGTTGTTCCATTGGCTGACCGGTCTTTTAGGGTCGTTCACTTCTTCCCAGGTATTGTAGAAACCGTCGGAGAGGAGGCCCATGAACTGGCCGGCGCGGTTGCCGGTAACATTCTGGTAGGGATAGGTCTTGGGCGCTTCATCCATGAAAAGGATCTTGTTGCGCGCGAAGGTATAGTTGGCTTTCACCCAGTAGTTGAATGCCTGTACTTTCCCTTTATAGCCGATCTCCGCTTCAAACCCGCTGTTCCTCATCCGGCCAAGGTTGTATGCGGGCAGGTTGGCGCCAACGATGTTGGGAATGGTGCCGCGGTTGGCGAGAATGTTGTTGCGGTTCTCCCGGAAAACATCGCCGACGAAGGTTAGCCGGTCATTGAAGAGGTTGAGCTCCAGCCCGAGGTTGCTTTTTTGCGCACGCTCCCAGGTCAGCAGCGGGTTGCCGATCTTGTTCTCCACAGAACCCTGGTAGGACTGGTAGTTCTGCCCCACTGTACCGAAATAGTAGCTGCCGCTGTAGCCGTAGGAGGAGGGCAGGTAAAGGAACCTTTCACCGCCGATCTTGTCATTGCCCGTTTCGCCGTAGGAGCCGCGTATTTTCAGGTAACTGATGGCGCCGCCTTTGGGGAAAAATGATTCCTGCGAGGCTACCCATCCCAGCGAGAACGCGGGAAACAGGCCGAAGCGCCGTCCTTCAGCGAAATTTTCCGTGCCGTTGTATCCCATGTTCAGTTCGGCGAGATAACGGTTGTCGTAATTATAGGTAACCCTGCCCACCAGGCCCTGGTAGGCGTTTGGCACGAGCAGTACGAGATCAGGCGAAAAGTATTTGCTCTGGTTGTACAGCAGCAGGCCGGTAACGTTATGCCTGCCAAAGCTGCGGGCATAGTTGATGCCTGTTTCCGCATATATCCGCCGGTTCTTTCCCATGGTTTCCGCAAAGCCCAGCGGGCCTTCTTCTCCCTGGGGAATAAAGCGAATGCTGTCCGCAGCGCCGGGGTCCTTCATCGCAATATAGTAGGGTATTTCCTTGGAGCGGGTGATGGCCTGGCTGTAGAAGATATCGTAGGCTACCGTACCGTAAATGGACAGGCCCCTGGTGATAAAATCCAGTTCATGGTTCAGGCGCACGGAACTGTTCAGATTGTTCCTGAACTGCTGGTAATAACCGGCGCTGAGCAGGGTCCAGAAGGGATTGACAACGGATGTCTGCCCCTGCAGCCGGATCACTTTGCCATCGATCAGGCCGGGAGAGCCGAGCGGATTGGTCCAGGAAATATCGCGCCAGATAGTAGCAGCAGAGTTGCCCGGGTAATTGCGGTCTTCGATCTGCGCCGCCATCTGTACGTTGGCGGAAAAACGTTTGGTGATCGTGAAATCCAGGTTCGAACGGAAGTTATACCGGGTATTCTTTGCATTGGTGCTGAACTCCGGGTTCAGTTCCGAATAACGGTAGATACCCTGTTGCTGAAAGTATCCTGCGGAAATAAAATACCGCACCCGGTCGCCGCCACCGCTGATATTGAGATTATGTTGCGTTTGCATGGAATAGTCGCGCAGGAAGATCTCCATCCAGTCCGTATTGGGATGAAAGATCGGATCGGAGCCGGTGCGGTAGGCTTCGATATCCGCTTCGCTGAATTTCGGTGTGTAGGGAGAACCGGTGATGTAGGTGTCGTTCATCAATGCCTCATTGTACAGTCTTGCATAGTCATAACTGTTGAGATAATCGGGCAGCAATGTCGGCATCTGGAAAGCCACGTTGCCGGAATAGCTCATGGAGGGCGCCTGTCCCGCTTTTCCTCTTTTAGTGGTGATCAGTATTACGCCGTTGGCGCCCCGTACACCGTAGATGGCCGTAGCGGAGGCATCTTTCAGGATGTTCACCGATTCTATTTCATTCGGATCGATGTTATTGTATTCCGGTCTTTCTATACCATCGATCATGATCAGCGGATCTGCGTTGCCGTTGAAGGTGCCGGTGCCCCTGATCCTGATCGTGGATTGATCGCTGCCCGGCTCTCCGCTTCGTTGCACGGCGATCACGCCCGGCAGCATACCCACCAGCATATTGCTCACATTGGCCTGTGGCCTTTGCAGCAGTTCTTTTGTACCGATGGAGGAAATAGCGGCTGTTACGCTGATCTTCTTCTGTTGTCCGAAACCTACGACTACCACTTCGTTCATGGGATCTGCCGATATCTGCAACTGTATGTTGAAGTTTTTCCGGCTGCCGGTATTGATCTCCTGTGCGAGGTAACCTACATAGGAAACGATCAGTACGGATGAAGGAGGAACGGACAGGCTGAACACGCCTTTTTCATTCGTAACCGTTCCCGTAGTACCGTTCTTCAGCCGCACATTCACACCCGGAAGCGGTTCGCCGGTATCGGAAGTAACGGTGCCGGAAATCAGCGTATCGGCTGGCAGGGGTGGGGGAGATGTGACCGGAGCAGTTTCGGCGCGCGGTTTCGGCTTGATGACGATAGCATCGTCTACGATCGCGTATGTCAGCGGTTGTCCGTTTAAACAAGCGTCCATGGCCTGTTTTAACGTTACGTCGCGCAGGTTCAGGTTGACTGTTTTGGCCGTTTGCAGTGTTTCATCCGTGTACACGAAAAGAAATCCCGTTTGCCGCCGGATGTCCTTGAATACCTTTTCCAGCGGCGCATTCCTGAAAACCAGCGTTATCTTTTCCTGTGCGAAACCCAGCGCTGATGCCTGCAGGCAGAGCGTGAACAACAGAAAAGAGGTCAGCTTCACTTTTGTAAAAAAACGGGAGACCAACCGTCCGGTTATGGGCATAGGGAGGCCCGAAACTTTGTAGAAAGTTTTCAATTTCATCTGGCTTATTTGAAAAGTTTATAATTTTTTGCAGGCGGCATTGGCCTGTTGCGCATACTTCCCCCGCCAGGAGTATGCCCTTATATCAGTTTGTATATGCGATTACGTGTTCTTGATATTATCTGCTATTGCTGTACGATGATCTTCCGGCCTTCTATCCTGAAATGCGCACCGCCGGTCATTTCCAGCGTTTTCAGCACTCCTTTTACGTCTGCTTTCCGGGATATTGTTCCCGAGAAATGGACGGAAGGCATGCTTTCGTACACCACATCAACATTGTACCATCTTTCCAGTTGTTTCATGACGGCGGAGATCTGTTCGCTCCTGAAATCGAACCGGCCGTTTTTCCAGGCCACCTGTTCCTCCACATCTACTGCTTTCACGCTGATCTGCTGATCGCCGGTAACGGCAGCCTGTTGCCCGGGACGGAGTATGACCGCCTGGTCCGATGCAGCATGCCTGCTCACTTTCACGGCCCCTTCCAGCAACGTGGTGCGGATGGTGGCTTCATTCTGATAAGCTTTGATGTTGAAGTGTGTGCCCAGTACGGTAACTTCCATGCCGTTCACCGAGGCGATAAAGGGCATCGGTTGATGGCCGCCGGCTTTGGCGACTTCGAAATAGGCTTCGCCGGTGAGCTCCACGCGCCGTTCGTTCCCTTTGAACTGTGTAGGGAACCGGATGGAAGACTCCGCATTCAGCCATACAGCGCTTCCATCCGGTAACACGACCTTATACTCGCCTCCGCGCGGGGTGGAGATGGTATTAAAATATACTTTATCATCACCATTCAGGCCTTCATATCTTAACTGTCCTTCTTCTTCCTTCACGATAAGGGTCTGGCCCTGGGAGGTCAGCCTTCCCTTTGCGGCATCGTCCAGCGCAATGCGGCGGCCGTCAGCCAGGGTGAGGTAAGCTTTTTTACCGCCGGGCAGGATGCTTCCCGCTGGCGCGCCAAGGTCTGCCAGGGATTTGTGCTGCTGTTTGCGGGGAGACCATAGCAGGTACATACAGGCAGCGCTGCCCAATAGCACCAGTATGGATGCCGCCCTGAACCAGGTACGCCGAAAAAGCGGTACCGTCACAGTGGCCGGAGTGATACCGGCCTGCCGCAGGATGTGTTGTTTCATACTTTGCGCCAGGAGGTCTTTCTCCTCCCGGCTCCGGCCGTCAAGGATGTTCTCCCTATGCCCGAAAGCATCATAATACTCTTCCAGAAAGCGTTTTTCTACCCCGGTGCTTTTACCGGACAGGTACTTGCGGAGGAGTATCTTCCACGATTTTCTATGACTGGACTTCATCTTGCGGCGAAATGATTCATTAGATGTACCCGAAAAGGGTAAAACTCCCAAAAAAGAAATAAAATTTTTTGTGTCAGATACCGGAGGAGACGATAAAGAGCAGGTGGACCGCGATATGTGCCTGGAGGCTTTGCATGGCGGTTCCCAATTGATTCTGAACGGTTTTCTGGGAGATGTTCAGCTGGGCGGCGATCTCTTTTGTAGTGCGCTCCTGCTCGAAATAAAGCAGGAATATTTCACGGCGTTTACGGGGCAGTTCTTCCATCCAGGCGGTTATGATGCGGGACAGTTCCTTTTCCCGCACTTTGCCATCCGCATTCATATAGGAGATCAATACTGTTTCAAAAGGATCGAAATAGGTATTCCTGGTGCTGTGACGGTTAACGAGTTTCAATACCTGGAAGCGGACGGCGGTATGGAGATAGGCGCCAAGGTTGTCGATCTCCAGTTCCTTTCTCCTGGTCCACAGATCGGCGAATACATCCTGCACTGCATCCTTGCAATGTTCCTCATGCTGCAACCGTTTATAGGCGGTATTATAAAGCGATTCCCAGTATATGTCATAAAGGATCTCAAATGCGGTAGAATCGTTTTGAGAAAGCATTTGCAGCAGTTCCTGCTCGTTATATGTTGATGTGGCTGCCAAGGCAATTATTCAGGAAAGGTAATGGTCTGTGAAAGCTTATACCTGTAAAAGTAGTGGTAAAAACCAAAGCTGTTTTTGGATTTGCGTTTATTAACGTGGATTTAATATTCTTTCTGACGTGGCCGGAGAAGTACTTTTTGGCTGATAAATAATTGATATTTTCTCTTCCAGACGAATAAAGATAGAAAAAATAACTTACGCCGGAAAAACTTTTACAGAAAAAGGGGCGGCCATCAAGGCCACCCCTTCAGATGTGCAGGAGTAATCGGAACGCTATTTGCTCCAGACGGCGCTGAACCGTCCGTTGTTGTCATAATTCTGTACTTTGATCAGGCGCAGCCCTTCTGCGGCGAACTGGTTGAACCTGGTCTGATAACCGGCGGAGGTCATGCCGTAGTAAGCTGCGTAGTTGCTCTTTTTAGGCCGCCATACACCGCCTACGGTGTTGCCGTTGACATTGATGCTTTTCAGTTCCCATTTGCCGTACAATTCCTTGAACTTCTTGTCGAAATCCGCGCCGCTCAGGCCGTAATAGAGATAGAAACCGTTATCGTTCGGTTTATTCACGAATACGGCGGCATGATACCGTTTGCCGTTCACCATATAGGCAACATGTTCCTGTACATGCCATTTTTTGTTGGTCACATATTCCTTCCAGACATTCCCGAAATTGGCATCATCGCGGTTATGCACGGAGTGGGCGGACTGGCCGGCGGGTTTCTTTTCCCAGATGGCGGTGAAGCGGGGATTGCCGCTGCCGTCTTTCGTAACGGAAAGCTGCCGGGGCCGGAATCCCTGCTGACCGTAAGTATTGAAATAATTCTGATAAGTGGCTCCGGTCATATAAAAGCGGGTGTACCATGCCCCGGGCAGGCCCCACTGGAAAGATCCGGCGGCATAGAGGTTGCTGCCGTTCCGGTCCACACTCACGGTCTGCAGCGCCATGCCCATACCGGTGTAGTACCCCCAGAATTTGTTCACCAGGTCCAGCGGCACATTGTGGAAGTTGGGATAGAAAGGAGCGAAGAGGCGGGCAAATGGTGTGCTGGCATCCAGGTCGTAACAGTCCACACCGCCATGATTGTAAGCGCCATACGGATCTACAAGCACCCAGTCGCCACTGTGACCGCTGCGGGTGTCCTGTACGCGTACTTCAAAATGCAGATGTACATTGAATGACCGCGTATCCGCATTTTTGAGCGTACCGTCATCATTCAGGATCACGCCGATACCGCCGGAACCGGTATTGCCGGCATAAGCAATGAACTGGCCGCCTTTCACGATATCATTCACCTTCACGGCGATCTTCTGGCTGTTGGTACCCCAGCACAATTTGCTGCTGGTGCCGTTGTCTGCAAAGGATTTATATTTACCGGAAGTGGCCTGGGCCTTCGCCCGGTCATTGTCGAACCCGTTGCGGAGGTGCAGGTATTTGCTGCGGTATTTGTAGCCATTGGGCGCGGTATGCTCGATCTCCACGATATTTCCGCCGCCGTTGGACCATTTTACGTCGATCACTTTGCCTGGAGCGATGGCATATACGCCGAAGGTAGGGTCCTCATTTTCGGCTACCGAGGTTTTGCCGTAATCGATCGCACGATGCGCATCATTAGCGCCGTCGTCATTATTGTCCCAGCTGTAATAGAATCCCTGCCAGATGCCGGTTTTGCTGTTCTTGTACGGCAAATAGAGGGGCATGTGCGCTTTTACGGCGCTGTACACGGGTTCCAGGTCTTCTTCCACCACAGGGGCTGCACAAACCACTGAACTGCGCATGGCCATTGTCATGCCCGGGGCATCAGCTTCGGTGATGATGAATTGCTGGGCAGGACGGGCAACGGCGCGGCGGACAGCGGTGATCTTTTTCATTTTCCCCCGGATGGGAGCGGTGGATTCCCCGTCTCCGTCAACCCCTTGCGGGATGAACATGGTGGGCTTCTTTACTTTCATATAAAGAATAGCGGAGGCGTTTTCTTCTTCCTGCGGGATCTGCTGCGCATAAAGTTGACAAACAACAAGCAGGGCTGCTGCTGTGGAACATAGAAATTTCATGATTTTCAGTTTGGGGTGTTAACAATTTTTTATGGGCCGCAAACTAATGACATTCAACAGGGCCGCGAAACGCTATTGCGTATCTGGTATGATCGGGACAATAGCTGGTGCATTTTATGGGGTAAAAGGTCTATTTGTTGTCGCTTATCAGCGGTTCCTTCCCGCCTCACCGGGGTAAAGGTGCATGACCACATCACTTTGCCAAAAGTCTTTGGTATCAGCATCCAAGGCTGATATCCGGCCTCTGAAAGCCGCACCGGTATCCACATTCCAGACGTTGCAGGCCTGCATCGGGATATTGACGCCGTAATTGGTGGTAGGCGTATGGCCGATGTAGATCTCGTTGAACAGCAACAATCGTTTTGGATAGATGCTGGCGTCTTTGGGAATGCGCGGGTCCATCACGAGGGCCATTTCCCACAGCGTCCGGTCCCAGGAGAAATTGGTCGTATAGGGTTCGCGGGAGGGGCCGTGCATGGAGGAAAATCCTGCATGGATGAACAGGCGGTTATGCTCATCTACATAATAATTCACCAGGCGGTCAAAGAACCGCAGATGCTCCTTTCTTTTGGAGGCGCTGAGCTGCTCATAACTGTCCACGGTAGCCCGGCCACCATGGAATAGCCATACTTCGTCCTCCAGGCCGCCACGCAACCAGGCCTCGCACCAGGCATCATGATTGCCCCGGATGAAGATACAGTTGTGACGCCGGTCCAGTTCCATCAGGTAAGCAACTACCCCGGCGGATTGCGACCATCCATCCACATAATCTCCCAGAAAGATCAACCGGTCCGCCGCGGTTGGCCTGATGATACCGACAAGTTGTTCCAGCGCCCTGAGTGCACCGTGAATATCTCCAATTACAAATGTCCTGGCTGTCATTTTACACCTGCGCTTTTAAATACGGCTGCATGTTATGAAAATATATCAAAACCTGCAATACATCGCCGGAACGTTATGCGTTCTCTTTCTAAGAAAACTTTTTATATATTTATTCCCTTTTGGAACAACTATTCCACGCTATGAAGAAATTACTCTTTCCTCTATGTTTTCTGATTGCTACGCAAGTACTGGCGCAGCAAAAAATTGATGCCGATGTTGTGATCTATGGTGGTACCTCTGCGGCGGTAACCGCCGCGGTGCAGGCCAAGCAGATGGGCAAGTCTGTTGTGATCGTATCTCCTGACACCCATCTCGGCGGCTTATCCTCCGGAGGCCTCGGTTTTACCGATACAGGCGATAAATCGGTGATCGGCGGACTGGCCCGCGAATTTTACCACCGTGTGTATATGCATTACCAGCAACCCGATGCCTGGCAATGGCAAAAAAAGGAAGAATACGGCAACAAAGGGCAGGGCACTCCGGCTATGGACGGCACGGAACGTACGATGTGGATCTTCGAGCCGCATGTTGCAGAAAAGGTTTTTGAAGACTTTGTAAAGGAGCATAATATCAAAGTGTACCGGGATGAGTGGCTGGACCGGGAGAAGGGTGTTGTCAAGAAAAGAGGGAACATCGTTTCCATCAAAACGCTCAGCAACAAGATCTTTTCCGGAAAGATGTTCATCGATGCCACCTATGAAGGCGATCTGATGGCTGCAGCAGGTGTGAAATACCATGTGGGCCGCGAGGCGAACAGTGTGTACGGAGAGGAATGGAATGGTGCACAGACGGGCATTTTGCATCACGGACATCATTTTAAAACAAACATCAGCCCTTACAAGGTCCCCGGTGATCCCAAAAGCGGACTGCTGCCCAAGGTGTCTGATAAAGACCCGGGCAAACGGGGAGAAGGGGATGACAAGATACAGGCCTATTGCTTCCGCATGTGCCTCACCCGGCATCCGGATAACAGGGTGCCTTTCCCCAAACCCGAAGGGTATGATCCGGCACAGTACGAACTGCTGCTCCGGGTATTCAATTCCGGCTGGCGCGAAACCTTCAACAAGTTCGACCCCATCCCGAACAGAAAGACAGATACCAATAACCACGGCCCTTTCAGTACCGACAATATCGGCATGAACTACGATTATCCCGATGCCTCTTATGTAAGGCGGAAAGAGATCATTGCCGAGCATGAACAATACCAGAAAGGCTGGTTCTACTTCATTGCCAACGATCCCCGCGTACCCGCTGATGTGCAGAACGAGATGAAAAAATGGGGGCTGGCCAAAGATGAGTTCCGGGACAACGGCAACTGGCCTCACCAGCTGTACATCCGCGAAGCCCGTCGCATGATCGGCACGCACGTGATGACCGAGCATGAGACCCTCAGCAAACGCGAAGTACCGCAGTCCGTGGGAATGGGCTCCTACACCCTCGATTCCCACAACGCGCAACGCTACGTAAAACCCGATGGTTTTGTGCAGAATGAAGGAGACATCGGGGTAGACACCAAACAGCCTTACCGTATTTCCTACGGCTCCATCATCCCTAAAAAAGCGGAATGCAGGAACCTGCTGGTACCGGTTTGCGTATCCAGCTCCCATATCGCTTTCGGTTCCATACGGATGGAACCGGTATTCATGATCCTCGGGCAAAGCGCCGCAACCGCCGCTGCATTGGCTATTGATGGTAAAAAAGCCGTGCAGGACCTGGATTACGACATCCTGAAAGCACAACTGCTGAAGGATAAACAAAGACTGGTATCCAATAAATAATATGATGACGACACAGGCCGCCCTCGCGGCGGTCTGTGTCGTTTTATAACAACGCTGCCGAGACTTCGGCTTTTTTAAACCGTTGTATTGCAATCGATTTAAATTTGAAATCAAATTCCGCTGATATCTACATGAAACGTCTACTGGTATTATCTTTTATCGCTTTCAGCGCAGCTTCTTCCGCACAGGTCAAAACCCTGTCGCATCCTTCCGCGCCGGACGCTGTATTCCTGCATTCCTCCCTTGGTCATACCTGGCAAATGCAGCGTTTTGACAAAGTGCCGGAGAACGGCAGCAAGGTATCCACATCCGCATACGCGGCCGGGGACTGGCTCAGGGCCATCGTACCCGGAACGGTACTGAATTCCCTCGTGGCCAATAACGTGTATCCGGACCCCTACATTGGCGATATTAACCGCCGCGAGCGCAAGGTGATCCCCGATATCGCCGATGCGGGACGGGAGTTTTATCACTACTGGTTCCGCACCTCGTTCAGGATACCGGCTACGGTAAAGGGTAAACGCATCTGGCTGAAACTGCACGGCATCAACTACCGCAGCGATATCTGGCTGAACGGAAAGCAGTTGGGCAGCATGGCGGGCATGTTCAACGCCGGGGCTTTTGACATCACCAACATCGCCAAAAGAAACGGGGAGAACATCCTGGCCGTTAATGTTACACCGGTGGATACGCCCGGCCAGAGCGACTATAAGAACAAGCAACGCACCGGCGCCATCGGGGAGAACCGCAACGGCGGGGACGGCCTCATCGGCAGAAACGTGACCATGCTGATGAGTGTGGGCTGGGATTTTACCTTCCCGGACGGTGTGCGCGACAGAAATACCGGCATCTGGCGCGATGTGGAGATCTATTCTACGGACGATGTTGTGCTGGAGCATCCTTTTGTCTACTCCAAACTGCCGTTGCCGGATACCACATCCTCCACCCAGACCATTTCGGTAGAGGTCAGGAATGTATCGGACCAGCCACAGCAGGGTATTGTGAAAGGGGCCATCAAGGGCACAGCGGTATCCTTCCGGCAGCCGGTAAACCTGTCTGCCCATGAAACAAAGACGATTACATTCGAAAATATCGTCATCAAAAACCCGAAACTCTGGTGGCCGCTGAATAAAGGAGAACAACATCTATATACGATGGACCTTTCTTTCGAGCGGCAGGCAAAGGCCATTCACAGCGTTTCCACGAGATTCGGCGTGCGGGAGATCACATCCGACCAGCAGACGCCGGACAAGTCGAGGCGTTTCCTGGTGAACGGCCACCCTGTTTTCATCCGCGGCACCAACTGGATACCGGATGCCATGCTGCGCAATTCGGTAAAGCGCACCCATGCGGAACTGGAATATACCAGACAAGCGGGTCTGAACCTGATCCGTTTCTGGGGCGGTGGCATAGCCGAATCGGATTATTTCTTCGACCGTTGCGATGAACTGGGTTTCCTGGTCTGGAACGAATACTGGATGACCGGGGATACCCGTTATCCGGCGGATAAGGAGTTATACCTGGCCAATATGGCGGCCACGGTGAAGCGCATACGAAACCATGCCTCCCTGGCTTATCACGTATCCTCCAACGAATCCACTGAAATGCCCGGAGCGCCGGAGCTGATACGGTCGCTGGACCCCAGCCGCGGCTACCAGATGCAGTCGGAATGCTGCGGCGTGCACGACGGCAGTCCATATAAATATGAAAACCCCATGCAGTACTTCGAGAACACGGCTTCGCCAAGGGGCAGCCGTGTGGACGGTTTCAATCCGGAATACGGTACGCCCTGCCTGCCGACGGTGGAATCGCTCCGCGAGATGATGCCTGCTAAAGACCTCTGGCCCATCGTGGACAGCGTGTGGAATTATATGGATGGCGGCGGCTTTCACCAGATCACCACAAAATACCGACAGGCGGTGAACGAATTCGGGGAATCATCGTCCATAGAAGAGTTTGCGAAGAAAGCGCAATTCGTGGGCGCAATGAATTACCGCGCCATCTGGGAAGTGTGGAACTATAACAAGTTCGGGTATGGGGACCGTTGGGCATCCGGTTTCCTGTTCTGGTACCATAACAGTCCCGTGAGGCAGACAGGCGGACGGATGTATGACTGGAGCCTGGAGCCCACAGCGGCATTATATTACTCGCAAAACGCGCTCGAGCCGCTGCACGCGCAGTTCGATTATCTGAAGAACACCGTATCTGTGTATAACGATTTCCGGAAAGCCTTCCCGCAATACCGGCTTACCGCTACGGTTTATAATCTGCATGCGGAGATCATATCTTCGAAAGAAGTGAAAGTGGATATCCCGGCGGATGGCACCGTAAAAGATGCCATTACCCTTGATTTTCCGGATAACATTACGCCCGTGCATTTTATTTCGCTGGAACTGAGCGATGCCGGCGGCAAACCTGTAGCCCGGTCTTTCTATTGGCGCTCGAAAGACGCCTATGAAGGCAAATGGACGATGACGGGGCCTGCTACAGCGGGTTTTCAGCAGATCAACGATCTTCCGGCCATACAATTGAAAACTACCGTAAAAGTGGTGAAGGAAGGCGAACTGGAAGTAACGCTCCGCAATCCCACGAAAGTCATGGCTTTTTTCACCCGGCTGAAACTGCAGGATCAGCATGGCAAAAGCATCCGCCCGGCATTTTACACCGATAATTTCTTTTCGCTGACACCCGGGGAAACGAGGACGGTGAAGATCCGGTTCTCGAAAGAAGATGTGCCGGGCAAGGCGTACCGGCTGATAACGGAGGGGTGGAATGTGCAGCCGGAGGTCAGGGAGTTCAAACTGAAGTAGCTGTTTTACAGAACGGGGCTGTAACAGCTTTGGCTACGGTCCCGTTTTTCAGCTTTTGCATAACACTAACATGTCATTCTGTTTCAATTCATTTTGACTTCTACACGCGAAATTTTAATTTTGCGTTTCATGCGTATAAACCGGCAAATATTAAAAAGGTGGGCAATTTGTTCCATTATGCTGACAATTCAGTTGGTCAGCTTTTCCTTGCCGGTACTTTCTGCTCACCGCCAGATGGCTGCAGAGAACGGCCTGTTGTTACCCGGGCAAGAGCAACGCCATGCGGGACATCCTGAAGCGGATGAGAAAGCGGGGCATGAAATACATAAAACCTTCAAGAACCGCCGCAAACAACGGCTGTATATCCCTGCCAATGTACGGCAGTACAGTTTTGAGAACCACGCGGTTTTCCAGTTCTCACAGAATCCCGCGCTAAGCATCTTCATCGCGGAGAACAAGACCGGTGAATACCGCTTCCAGTACGCTTTTTTACCGGCCTATTACTATTTCCTGTTCAGGCTCACACCGTTCTGAGCAAAATTCCCCTTTTTATATGTGACTAGTGTCGGCCGTAAACTACGGCCGCGGAAATTGTTTTGTTGTATTTAAAGACAAATAATATTGTTATGCGCCTGATCAAGTGGATGTATATGACGCTGCCGGCCTTTGTTGTTGCCGGATGTGCTGTTAAAGGAGAGAAGAAGAACGAGAATGAAATCAAGGTCCTGCCGGTTACCCGGCTGATCGAAAAAGATACAATGTTGTACCGGTCGTATGTAGCCAATATACAGGCGGTGCAGAATGTGGAGATCCGGGCGAGAGTGACCGGCTTCCTCGAAAAAATATATGTGGATGAAGGGCAGGAAGTCAGGAAAGGGCAGTTGCTTTTCACGATCAGCGATGCCGAATACAATGCTGAACTGGCGAAGGCCCGGGCCGTGCTGAGCAATGTGATCGCAGAGGCGAAGGCCGCAGAGCTGGAAACCGAACGGGTGAAGTTACTGGTAGACAAAAAAGTGGTGGCGGACTCCGAACTGGATGTAGCAAAGGCAAGGCTGCTGGCGGCACAGGCCAGGATAGACGAAGCCCGCTCTGCGGAAACGAACGCTGCCATGCGTTTGAGCTATACAAAGGTCCGCGCCCCCTTTGACGGGTTTATTGACCGCATACCGCTAAAAAAAGGCAGCCTGATCAATGAAGGCTCGCTCTTCACTACGGTATCGGATACACGCGAGGTATATGCCTATTTCAACGTTTCTGAAACCGAATACCTGCGGTACACCAAATCTCTTGCAAAAGGAGCTGATCATTACAAAAAGGTATTGCTGGAACTGGCGGATGGCACCCGGTACCTTCACACCGGGGAAATAGAGACCATCGAAGGAGAGTTCGAATCCAATACCGGCTCCATTGCCTTCCGGGCCCGTTTCCCCAATCCCGGGAAGCTGCTCAAGCATGGCGCCAGCGGTAAGGTGAAGCTGGCCAGCGAGCTGGATGGCGTAGTCATCATCCCGCAAAAAGCCGTATTTGAAATGCAGGACAAGAATTATGTATTCGTAGTGGATGAGGACAATGCGGTGAAGATGAGGAGCTTCTCCCCGCAAACGCGTTTTGCGCACTTCTACATTGTGGCCTCCGGCCTTAAGCCCGGCGAGCGGGTAGTCTGCGAGGGCGTCCGCAATATCCGCGACGGCATGAAAATAGAACCGCGCGCCATTTCCATGGATAGTTTATTGCGTAACTGATCAAAGGGCTTTACCGGAAAATCACAAGAACATGTTTGACACTTTTATAAAAAGGCCGGTGTTATCACTGGTCATATCTCTTATTATTGTATTGATAGGGCTCCTGGCATTGTTTACCCTGCCGGTGACCCAGTTCCCGGACATTGTGCCGCCATCGGTTACTGTAACGGCACGTTATACCGGCGCCAATGCGGAAGTATGCGCCAAAGCGGTAGCTACGCCACTGGAGCGGGCGATCAACGGCGTGCCGGGCATGACCTATATGTCCTCTGTATCCAGCAATGACGGTATCACCGTTATAACGGTCAATTTCAATGTGGAAACCGATCCTGATCAGGCTGCAGTCAACGTGCAGAACCGGGTGGCTACCATTATCGATGAGTTGCCCGAAGAGGTGATCAAAAGCGGGGTGACTACCGAGAAAGAAGTGAACAGCATGCTCCTTTACCTGAATATCATGAGCGAAGACACTTCGCTGGACGAGCAGTTCATTTACAATTTTGCCGATATCACGGTGTTGCAGGAATTGAAGCGGATTGACGGGGTCGGCCGTGCCGAGATCATGGGCGCCAAGGAATATGCCATGCGCATTTGGTTGAAGCCGGACCGGATGCTGGCCTACAATGTTTCCGCGGATGAGGTCATTGAAGCGATCCGCCGCCAGAACATCGAGGCCGCGCCGGGAAAGACGGGCGAAAGCTCCGGCAAGAACCCGCTGATGCTGCAGTATGTGCTGCGGTATACCGGGAAATTCTTTGAGCCGGAGCAATACCGGCAGATCGTGCTGCGTGCGGGGAACGATGGCGCTGTGCTGCATCTTCGGGATGTGGCCGATGTGGAATTCGGTTCCCTGACCTACAGCATGGTATCCAAAACGGATGGCAAACCATCAGCGTCCATCATGCTGAAACAGCGCCCTGGTTCCAATGCCCGGGATGTGATCAATGCTGTAAAAGCGAAGATGGAGGAGATGAAGGAGGTTTCCTTCCCGCCCGGCATGACCTACAATTTCAATTACGATGTATCACGTTTCCTGGATGCATCCATATCGGAAGTGATCCATACGCTTATTGAAGCCTTTCTGCTGGTGTTCATCGTGGTGTTCATCTTCCTGCAGGATTTCCGGTCCACACTGATCCCCGCGCTGGCCGTTCCGGTAGCACTGATCGGAACACTGGCATTTATGCAGGTGATGGGCTTCTCTATCAATCTGCTTACGCTCTTTGCCCTGGTACTGGCTATCGGCATTGTGGTGGATAACGCCATTGTGGTGGTGGAAGCTGTGCATGTGAAGATGACCGAGGAGCATATGCCTCCGATGCAGGCCACCCTGGCAGCGATGCGGGAGATCAGCGGCGCATTGGTGGCCATTACGCTGGTAATGTCCGCTGTGTTTGTTCCTGTTGCATTTCTATCCGGCCCTGCAGGGGTATTCTACCGTCAGTTCTCCCTCACGCTGGCTGTCGCTATTGTGATATCCGGGATCAATGCGGTTACGCTTACGCCCGCGCTTTGCGCTATCATGCTGAAACACGATGGCGGCAAAAGAAAACGCGGATTGTTACAGCGTTTCTTTAACGGCTTCAACCGCGGCTATAATGCCACGGAAAGAGGGTATGCGAAATTTGTCGGCTTGATCGCCGGCCGGCGGCTGATCACCTTAACGTGTCTCCTTTTCTTTTTCGCCGCTACCTGGGGCATCAGCGCTGTCCTGCCATCCGGTTTTATCCCGACGGAGGATCAGGGCATGATCTACGTAAACGTTACCACACCGCCGGGCGCTACACTGGAACGTACGGAGGACGTGCTGGACCAGGTGGAGGAGATCGCTTCGCAGTTCGGGGAAGTGGAATCTATTTCCACGCTTGCCGGTTACAGCCTGGTAAACGAAGTGGCCGGAGCATCATATGGTATGGCCATGGTAAATCTCAAATCCTGGGACGAACGCGAGGCGGATGTAAATACGATGATCGCCAGGCTGCAAAAGGAAACGCGGGAGATATCAGATGCTTCGATCGAGTTCTTTCCGCCGCCAACGGTACCGGGTTTCGGCAATTCCAGCGGCTTTGAGCTGCGGTTGCTGGACCGGAGCGGCAGCGGAGACCTTGTACAGACGGCCCGCATCACCAACCAGTTCATTGAAGCATTGAACGACCGCCCGGAGGTCAGCGGCGCTTTCACCAGTTTCGATGCGGAGTTCCCGCAATACCTGATCCATGTGGACCAGGCGATGGCGGCCAAGAAGGGGGTAAGCATAGAAAATGCCATGCGTAACCTGCAGACCCTGCTGGGCAGCTATTACGCTTCCAATTTTATCCGCTTCGGGCAGATGTATAAAGTCATGGTACAGGCCCTGCCGCAATACCGTACGAAACCGGAGGACTTGCTGCTGCTGCATGTGAAGAATGATCAGGGAGAGATGGTGTCTTATGCCGACTTCATCCAGCTGGAGCGGGTGTATGGTCCCGAGCAGCTCACCCGTTACAATATGTACACAGCGGCCATGATCAATGGCGATGCTTCGCCGGGCTACAGCAGCGGGGATGCGATCCGCGCGGTAGAAGAGGTGGCGGAAAAAGAGCTGCCCCGCGGCTTTTCCTATGA
This sequence comes from Chitinophaga sp. XS-30, assembly GCF_008086345.1. Classification (NCBI taxonomy): domain Bacteria; kingdom Pseudomonadati; phylum Bacteroidota; class Chitinophagia; order Chitinophagales; family Chitinophagaceae; genus Chitinophaga; species Chitinophaga sp. XS-30. Next base: position 3,756,982 of record NZ_CP043006.1, read on the forward strand.
GTGGAGCGGGATGACGCGGGAGCAGATCGCATCAGGGAATCAGGCCATTTTCATCTTCGGTATCTGCCTGTTATTTGTTTACCTGTTGCTGGCGGCGCAGTATGAAAGCCTGCTGTTGCCCTTGCCGGTGATCCTGTCGTTGCCGGCCGGGATCTTCGGGGCTTTCCTGTCTTTGAAGCTGCTGGGACTTGAAAACAACATCTATGCGCAGGTGGCGCTGGTTATGCTGATCGGTTTGCTTGGCAAAAATGCCATCCTGATCGTGGAATTTGCGATCCTCCGGAATACGCAGGGGGCATCGGTGCTGAAGGCTGCAAGGGAAGGGGCGGTGTCCAGATTACGGCCGATCCTCATGACCTCATTTGCCTTTATTGCCGGTTTGATCCCTCTTTGCCTGGCCAGTGGAGCGGGTGCGCTGGGGAATCGTTCCATCGGTACCGCCGCCGCGGGAGGCATGTTCATCGGCACGCTTTTCGGCGTACTGGTGATCCCGGGGCTGTATGTGCTGTTTGCATCGATGACGAGGAAGAAGAATGTTGAATTTAAAGCCTACACGAATGAATAATATACGTACAGGGATATTGACCCTGATGATCGCCGGACTCAGCGCGTGCAGCCTGCCCCGGCCGCTGACACTGCCGGACACAACAGCTTTGCCGCAGCCGGAAGGAGACACATTATCGCTTTCAGGCTTTGAGCAGATATTCAGCGATCCGCACCTTCGGGCATTGATAGATACCGCTTTGCGGCGCAATAATGACCTGCTGTCGGCCGCTCAACGTATAGCCGCGGCGGAGGCGAACCTGCTGGGGGCCAAAAGCGCCTGGCAGCCTTCGGTAGATCTGGCGGTTTCAGCAGGTGTGGAGCGATATGGTGATTATACGATGAATGGGGTAGGTAATTTTGATACCAACCTTTCTCCGAATATTGACAAGGACCAGCGTATCCCGGACAAGGTGCCTGATTATTTCATCGGCCTCAGAAGCTCCTGGGAGATCGATCTGTGGGGCAAGCTGAAAAGCCGGAAAAAGGCCGCGTACAGCCGCTTTCTTGCCTCCCGTGAAGGGCAGCGCCTGCTGAGAACGCAGGTTGTGGCCGGCATTGCGGGAATGTATTACGAGCTGGTAGCGTTGGACCAGGAACTGGCCATTATCCGGCGTAACATCACGCTCCAGGAAAGTGCGGTAGCCACGGTGAATATCCAGAAAGCGGGGGGAAGGGCTACCGAGCTGGCGGTGCAGCAGTTCACCGCCCAATTGCTGAGCACACAGGGGCTGGCCTTTCATGTAAAGCAGGAGATCGCCCGGCTGGAAAACCAGCTGAATGCACTGATCGGCCGTTTGCCGGTGCCCATCACCCGCCGCGTTACAGCTGTATTGCCCGATATCGTGAACAAAGGGATACCGGCAGGCCTGCTGTTACAGCGGCCGGATGTGCTGCAGGCGGAGCTGGAGCTCCGTGCGGGGCAGGCGGATATAGACGCGGCAAGGGCTGCTTTTCTGCCCTCCCTTACGTTGACGCCATATGCTGGTTTCAACGCCTTCAAAGCAGGCCTGCTGTTCAGGACGCCGGCCTCTATGGCATGGGGCGTTGCGGGCGGCCTTACTGCTCCCGTCTTCAACAAAAGGCAACTGAAGGCACAGTTCAATATCTCTTCAGCGGCCACCATGTCCGCTTTCTATGCTTACCGGCAGGCCATTGTGAATGGGTACCAGGAGATCGCAACGGCGCTGGCAGGTGTTGAGAACCAGCAGCAGGCTTACCGGCTGAAAAGCAAGGAAGTAGCGGTTTTGCAAGGCGCTGTGTCTACCGCCAATACACTATTCTCTACCGGGTATGCATCCTATCTGGAAGTGATCACGGCGCAGAAAAGCGTGCTGGAGGCCGAGCTGGCGCTGATCACCTCCAGGAGAGAGGTGTACCAGGGGTTGGTGTCGCTGTACCGTGCACTAGGGGGAAGCTGATTCCCGAACGCAAAGGCGATTGTAACATCCGGGGCATGTGGTGGCGTGGCGCTGGTCAGCGGGCGCCGTGGCCCATCAGGCGGCTGTTGACCAGTTATCCGGCAGTTTTCACCGGTTGCCGTAATTGGAGATGCTGATCAGCTGTTTTACATCCCGGATGAAGATCTGCCGGCCGGAGGTATAGAGGATGCCGGCCAGTTTGAACTCTTTCAGGAACCGTACTACATTTTCCTTGGCGGTGCCTACAATGTTCGCCAGATCGTCCCGGGAGATATTGATGCTGGTTTCTTCCGCCGGAACGCCGGGTTCCTTGTACTTTTCCCGCAGCACGATCAGGGCAATGGCGAGGCGCTCCCTGACGGAACGGTGTGCAAATACGGAAATGCTGTTGGACAGCACGGCAAATTCATGGCTGAGGGTCTGTAACAGCCGTCTGGAAAGGAGAGCGGATTGCTGCAGGGTTAACAGGAAGTCCGCTTTAGGGATAAAAGCGATCAGGCTGTCTTCCAGCGCCACCGCAGAGTCCGGGTACCGTTCTTCGGCCAGAATGGCATGATAGCCCAGCAATTCCCCGGCATTGGCCACATAAATGATCTGTTCCCGGCCTTCGCGGTCTGCCTTGAATTTTTTGACTTTGCCTTCCCGGACAAAGTAAATGCCCTCAGGTACAGCACCCTCGCGGAAAAGCACACTGCCTTTCGTATATGGTTGTTCTGTCATGTGTTTCCGCAACTGCGCGGATTCTGCTTCCGGCAGGTTGGTGAAAATGGATTGTGATTTGAAGTTCCACTTGTCGATCGGGAACAGTCCGGCAAGGCTCATGGGCGATAGTAATGGGAAATTGATATTTTTCAATGCTTGTTAAGCAGCATAAAGTTACCTTTGCGTCATGAATATATCAACAAATATAAGACCACGCATACATTTTACGAAAGATCATGAGTGGGTAGACTTTAATGGTACCGTTGGTTTTGTTGGGGTTTCCGCTTTCAAATTATCAGGCGTACGGAAGATCGACCGGATTACCTGGGCCCGTCATAAAGGCACTTTTGAGCGTGGCGCCCTTGTGGCCAGCATCATTTCCGGCGACCGGGAGATACTGGTGCATGCTCCGGTAACCTGCAAACTCCTTGGCCCGAACGCCAAACTGCAGGAGAACCCCGACCTTGTTATCAAGAGCCCGGAAGATCAGGGATGGATATTCTTCATCACGCCGCTGAAATTCCAGGATAAAAGCATGGAAGAGCTGTTGCAGCCCGATGATTACAAAAAGATAATCCGGAAGAAAAATGTATAATCCGCGTATCAAGAGCCTGACGGATACACTATTTGACCTTTATTACCCTGAACACATCCAGCGCCTGTCCCGCCGCCACTGGTCCCCGGTGGTGATCGCGGAAAAAGCAGCCGCCTTCCTTGCGGATGGGCAGGGGAACAGGATACTGGATATCGGCAGCGGCGTCGGGAAGTTCTGCATCGCCGGGGCACAGTTGTTCCCCGAAGTGCAGTTCCACGGCGTGGAACAAAGAGAAAGCCTCTACAACTATGCCGTGAATGCGAAAAAGAGCATCGGCCTGCCAAACGTACATTTCATTCACGATAATTTTACGCATATCGATCTGGATGCGTACGATAATTTCTATTTCTACAATTCCTTTTTCGAGAACATCGATCAGCAGGATCGTATCGATCATGAGATCGCCTATTCCGCTTCACTCTATACCTATTATTCCCGGTATCTCTATATGGCGCTGGATAAAAGGCCGCGCGGCACAAGGCTGGTGACTTTTCACAGCCTGGAAGATGAGGTGCCGCCTTCTTACCGGATGGTGCATCGTTCAGATGACCTTGTACTGAAAATGTGGATCAAACAATAAACGTATTACGGGATCTGGCCCTTGTCCGGTTGCGCCGCAGGCAAGGCTATATAAAAGGTGGTGCCTGCGCCGGCAATACTGTCGAACCAGATGCGGCCCTGTTGTAATTCGATGCATTGTTTGCAGAGGAACAGCCCTACACCTGTGCCTTTTTCGTTGGCGGTACCATACCGCGCATGCTGGCTCAGGGCCTGAAACTGCCCGGCATGCAGGGATTCCGGTATCCCTATACCATTATCTCTTACCAGGATGCACCCCTCTTCATTGTTCCTGTAGGCCTTTACTTCCACCAGCCCGCCTGGCTGCGTGAATTTTATAGCATTGCCTACCAGGTTGCGCATGACCAGCTGCAACAGGTTGGTATCGGCCATTACGTATAACTCCGGGTCGATATGCTGCTCCAGCCGGATCGATTTCCTGTCCGCAATGACCATTTGTTGCATTATTTCCTTTTCCACGATCCCGCGTACCTGCACCGGGCCAAGCCGCGTCTGTTCTCCTTCCATCTGCGCTCTTGACCAGGAGAGCAGATTGGTCAGCAGGTCGCTTGTATGCCGGGAGAGGGTTAGCAGCCTTTCTTCCAGCACCCGCCTTTCCTGCTCGCCAAAACTGTATTGTTCCATCATCTGCATATAACTGATAATGGAATCCAGCGGTTTCTTCAGGTCATGCGAGATGATGGAGAATATCCTGTCCTTTTCCCGGTGCATCTCTTCCAGTTCCCTGTTCTTGATGATCAGGGCATCCGTAATACGGTTAGCCTTCGCTTTTTCCCGCTGGTAGATGTTCTGCAGGTATTTTGTGAGCAGCAGTACCAGTAAAAGACAGATAATGTATGTGGAGACGATATCCATGAACCGGTGCCGTGGCGATGTATAAGGATCATAGACAATGCCCGGGTGGAAATATTCAATATACAGCATTGCTGCGCCTGTCAAGGCATGCAGCGCCAGCCATAAAAGATGCTGCCGTTTAGGCGTAAACGTGACCAGGAGCATCAGGGTCAGAAAGAACAGGTACAATGCAGGCCCGTTGCTGCCGGAGTTGAAGAAATATGTGAAGATCAGGGTGAGGTAACTGATGGCGGCGTAGATATTCATGCCTATTGCCATCCGGCCACGGAAGCGGGAGAGATAGTACAATATAACCTGGAAGATGATCAGCAGGGTTATCAGCAGGGCCATATGATACAGGCGGAGAAAAAGATTGAACGGCAGCAGGGCTGTCAGTACGATCAGCGTAAATACACTGATGGCGTTGAATGCCCGGTGCTCTTCATCCGGAAAATCCTTTTCATTGCCGATGAGTTTGAGCCATACTGGATGTTGAAACAGTTTTTGAAAGATCATTGACAGGTATCTCTCCTTGATTTAGGTATAACGATTAATTATAAATTGTTGCAAATTTAAGCATTACGGCTTAATCTTTCCTGTAACGGTGTTTTAAACTTAATATTTTATTAATTCCATTGCTGGCCTGAACCTGCTAATTTTGGGCATCGAACTTTAAAAATTATCCGGTAAATGAAAAGACTCTCGCTGCTCGCATGCCTGCTCATCATTACGATGGCTGCTATGTCGCAAGGCATGGTAAAAGGTTATGTGTATGAAGACAGGAATGCCAATGGCAAAAAGGACAGGAAGGAAAAAGGTATCCAGGGCGTATCGGTATCCAATGGAACGGATGTGGCACAGACGGACAGCAAGGGGCAATACACCCTGCCTTTGGGGAATGACAACATCCTGTTCGTGATAAAACCCTCCGGCTACAAAACGCCGGTTGACCAGAACAATCTCCCCGCATTCTATTACATTCATAAGCCGCAAGGCTCCCCGGCGCTGGAATTCAAGGGCTCGGCCGCAACCGGTCCGCTGCCGGCTTCAGTAGATTTCGGACTGACGCCCTATCAGGAGGAAGAGAACTTCACTGCCCTGATCTTCGGTGATCCCCAGGCCTACAACCTTGCTGAAATGGATTATTTCTACCGAGGTGTGGTGAAAGAAGTAGAAGGCAAGCAGGGCGTAAGCTTCGGGCTCAGCCTGGGAGATCTCGTAGGGAATGACCTCTCACTGTTCAATCCCTATATTGACGCATTGAAAAAGATCGGTATTCCCTGGTATAACCTGATGGGCAATCATGATATGAACTTCGACGCCAAAACGGATTCCCTCTCCGATGAAACCTACGAAGCGCATTTCGGCCCCGCCAACTACGCATTCAACCAGGGCCAGGTCCATTTTATCGTGCTGGATGATATCCTTTATCCGGACCCCCGCGATGAAAAGGGTTATTGGGGTGGCCTTCGCCCGGATCAGCTGGCATTCGTAGCCAACGACCTGAAATTTGTGCCGAAAGACAAACTCATTGTACTGGCATTTCATATCCCCATCTGGGAAGAAGGCGACTCCTTCCGTGATGAGGACCGCCAGCAGTTATTTGATCTCCTGAAAGATTATCCCTATACCTTGAACCTCTCTGCCCACACGCACATCCAGAACCAGCGTTTCTTTACCGATGCGCAGGGCTGGAAAGGAGCGAAGCCGCATCATGAATACAATGCCGGCACCACCTCCGGTGACTGGTATTCCGGTGAGCTGAATGAACAGGGCGTTCCTGTTTCCACGATGCGGGACGGTACGCCGAAAGGTTACGCCTACCTCCGTTTTACCGGCAACCAGTACGTGATCGATTACAAAGTGGCCGGTAAACCGGCGGATTACCAGATAGAGATCTATGTACCGAAAGTAGTGCCCGCGCAGAAGCGCACATCCGCACTTATCTACGCCAATTTCTTCATGGGCAGTCACCATGACACACTGGAATATCGCATAGATAATGGTAAATGGAAGATGATGAATTTCCAGGAAGCTTTCGATCCTGCCTACCTGAACCTGCTGAACAAGTGGGATCAGGCGGAAGAGCTGATGCCGGGCCGCCGCCCCGGTAATCCTTCCGAAAGTACGCACCTGTGGACAGGGAATATCCCTGCCAATCTGAAAGCGGGAGAACATGTGATTGAAGTGCGTGTGAAGGATCGTTATGGCAGAACGTTTTCACAAAAGAAAACGATCCGTGCAGCAATATCTCAACAAGCCAGATAAACTTCAGAGATTTCAAGACAGCTGACGGGGCCGGTTCTTTAACCGGCCTTTTTTATGGCCCGAGGGCCGCCTGATCTGCTCCATTCCATCCAGGTAAAGGTGAAGGCGTTTTATTTTATTGCGCATCACTTATGCTTGTTTCAGATAAACGCCGCGTTCTCCTGACCCCTGATCCTCTCATCAGCTTATATCCGCTTTCATCCACATTCACCATCCTGCACCGTCCTGCCCGGCGGTGATTTTTTGCATTTCGTGTTTTTAGATTCCCTATTTTACAAGCCATAACTCAATCGATTTAGCATGAAGTTGATCAGCGCATTCCTGGTGATGTACGTATGGATATCTCTGCCTTCGGCCATCGCCGCAACACCCGGCGCTCCCGCCGGCCTGAAATGTGAATACCTCGAAAGGCCGCTGGGCATCGATGCCAGGCATCCGCGTTTTACCTGGTATATCGCGGATGATCGTCCGGGTGCAAAGCAAACCGCTTACCAGTTATTCGTTTCCGTGGATTCATCTGCGCTGGACAAGGGCTGGAAATCTCCCAGGTCCGCATCCCAAAATAACATCGCCGTGTACCAGGGACCTGCGCTCCAGCCGTTCACCAGGTATTACTGGCGGGTGGATGTATGGGACAAGGATGGAAAAAAACATTCCGCTGCGTCCAGCTTCGAGACCGGCATGATGGAAATAGACAACTGGAAAGGAGCGTGGGTAAGCGATCTGAATGATGTGCATGCGAAGCCTGCCGGGCTTTTTCGCAAAGTGTTCCGCGCCGGAAAAAAGATCAGCAGCGCGCGGGCATACATTGCCGTTGGCGGGCTGTATGAGTTGTATATCAATGGCGACAGGATAGGTAATCACCGGCTGGACCCGATGTACACCCGCTTCGATCGCCGTACGCTGTACGTGACCTATGATGTGACCAGCCAGCTCAAACAGGGCGCTAACGCCATTGGCGTGATGCTCGGCAACGGATGGTACAATCACCAGTCTACCGCCGTATGGTATTTCGATAAAGCGCCCTGGCGCGCAAGGCCCACCTTCTGCCTCGATCTCCGCGTCACTTATGCAGATGGCTCCGTGGAAACCATCACCACCGGAAAGGATTGGAAAACAGCTCTCGGGCCAGTGATCTTCAACAGCATATACACCGCGGAACATTATGATGCCCGCCTGGAGCAACCGGGATGGAACACCGTAAGGTTCGATGACGGCAAATGGAAGAATGTGCTGCTGCGCGCCGCGCCTTCCACCAACATCGTAGCGCAGGCCATGCATCCCGTGGAGAACGTGGAAGCCATCCGCGTGAAGACGGTCAATAAATTCAGCGATTCATTGTATGTATTCGACCTGGGCCGGAACATCTCCGGGGTGAGCAAACTCACCGTGCGCGGAGATTCCGGCACCGTGATCCGTCTCGTACATGCGGAACAGTTACACAAGAACGGCCGTGCCGATCTTTCCAATATCGATGTGCATTACCGCCCCACGGATGATAAAGATCCTTTTCAGACGGATATTTTCATCCTCAGCGGAAATGGTGAGGAAACGTTCATGCCCCGGTTCAACTACAAGGGCTTTCAGTATGTGGAAGTGGTCAGCAGCAAGCCTGTGCAGCTGAAGAAAGAAAGCCTGACCGGGTATTTCATGCATAGCGCGGTACCGCCGGTGGGCAGGATCAGTTCTTCCAATCCGGTGATCGACAAGATATGGACCGCCACCAATAATGCATACCTCTCTAACCTCTTCGGCTATCCGACGGATTGCCCCCAACGCGAAAAGAACGGTTGGACCGGGGATGGGCAGATTGCCGTGGAGACCGGGCTTTACAGTTTCGATGGTATTACCGTGTACGAAAAATGGCTGGCGGACCATCGTGACGAGCAACAGCCCAATGGCGTACTGCCCTCTATCATTCCCACCGGTGGCTGGGGCTACGAATGGGGCAACGGGCCGGACTGGACCAGTACCATCGCCATCATCCCCTGGAATATCTATCTTTTTTACGGAGACACCAGCCTGCTGGCTGCCTGTTATGATAACATCAAAAGGTATGTGGACCATATCGATGATCTGTATCCCTCCGGCCTCACCAGCTGGGGGCTGGGAGACTGGGTGCCGGTGAAATCCAAATCCCCTGTGGAGTTCACGTCAACCGCGTACTATTATACAGACGCCACTATCCTGGCAAAAACAGCGAAGCTGCTGGGTAAAACTGACGACTATACGAAGTATAACGCATTGGCGCAAAAGATCCGCAAGGCGTTTAACGACAAATACCTCGATCCGCAAACAGGCATCTACAGCAAGGGGCTGCAGACGGAGCTGAGCGTAGCGCTTTTCTGGGGGCTGGTGCCGGAAAACATGAAAGCCACGGTAGCCGCAAACCTGGCAAAAAGGGTAGAGCAGGACAATTTTCACCTGGATGTAGGCCTGCTGGGCACAAAGGCGATCCTGAACGCACTCAGCGAGAACGGTTATGCCGATGTAGCTTACAGGGTAGCCAGCCAGGAAGATTTCCCATCCTGGGGCTGGTGGATCGTCAACGGGGCTACAACGCTGTATGAGAACTGGGACATTACCGCTACCCGCGATATGTCCCGCAATCACATCATGTTCGGGGAGATCGGCGCCTGGCTCTACAAAGGCCTGGGTGGTATTCACCCTGACGAAGCGCAACCCGGTTTCCGCAATGTGATCCTGGAGCCGCATTTTGTTGCGGGGCTGGACCACTTTGAAGCGGAGCACACCGGTCCGAACGGCAAGATCATTACCTCCTGGAAGAAGCGGGGTAACGCTATAGACTACACGATAACGATTCCGGCCAACTCAACTGCCACCGTACGCTTCGATGTGCCGAACGCTTACCTCAAAGGAAAGCTGGCAGGGAAGGAAGTGAAAGTAGCGGCAGGGACGCATGTTTTCGAGATCAGGTAGCACCACCGCCATGGGCTTGCTGGTACTTCTCCTGGAGTATCTCCCGCAGCGGCAGTTTTTTCAGCTTCGCCTCGATCCATGCAGAGAAATCGAACAGCTTCATCAGCTGCATTTCGTAGCGTGATTCCCGGATCTTGTCGAACTCCTGGCTGATCTTTTTCCACATTGCCATACGGTTGGCCATCACGGTAGACAGCTCTCCCTGCCGCAGAAAACGGATCACCGTTTTTTCCAGCAGGTGGGAGCGTTTGCTGTCTGCCTGCAGATGCCGGCGAAAGGCCCTGGTCTCGTACCGGATGTATTCGAAGTTGCTCATTTCGTAGTGAAGCAACAGGTGAATGAGTTTGAACGTACGGAAAATGGGCAGATGGCTGTAAGTGCCGGTATGCTGCAGCACCTGCTCCAGGGCCGCATAGGCGCTGTTGGAATCTTCATTGCCCAGATGCACAAGCGCCAGGTAAAGATGTATCTCCGCCTGTTTGCCGCTGTCCAGCAAATGCATATTACCGAATAACACCTGACCGTAATCCGGCTGCAACGCCAGCGCATGCCCGAAATCCCCTCGATCGATATAACTGGCCGTTTCGTAAATGAACAACAGGCGGTGGACCATTACTTCTATGTAAAGCGCCTCGCTTTTGAAGTGGCGGATCTTATCCAGGAAAAGATGCAGTTCCTCATACCGTCCTGTGGATCGCAAGCTATCCAGTATCCCTTCTATGACATACAGATGCTCTGCCGGTGTATCGGCCCATATCTCTTCATGGGTTTCCAGCAGATGGTTCAATTCATGAAATGTTTTTAACGCCTCATGGTAGTTGCCGGTGATCAGGAAATAGTTGGCCTGGAACAGCAGGTGCGTCTTGATGCTTTCCTGTGTTTCCGGCGGCATTTTGGCGACCAGGTCCAGCTCATGCAGCAGCAGATCATTCAGCGCCTCTTTTTGCTCTGCCGTGCGTACCGTGCCTTTGTGCAGCAGGCGGTACCGGAGCAGTTCGTAGAGATTGTGATGCTGGTGATTATGCCGGATGGAACCGATCACTGCGTTGATCGCCGATTGTTTTGCCAGCAGGTCCTTTTCGCTGATCTCTGCGAAATCCAGCATGTGCAGCGCCTGCATCTCCAGTTGCATGGCGGACAGCAGGAGCAGGTGTTTTTCACTGCGCGAAGCTGCCTGACGGATGCGTTGCAGTTCATGTTGCGCTTTTTCATGCAGCGATCGTTCAAAAAGTATCTCCGTTTTGATCAGGCTTCCTGCCAGGTTTGCATGCCTGTTGCTTTGCAGGCGAAGATGAAGCAGGCAATCCATGATCACCTTGTAAAGATATTTGCTGCAGACCTCGTAGTTCGCTGCCGGATGAGCGCGGGAAAATGCCTCCCGCGCTGCCGAAGCATGAGGGAAAATATTGCTCTCCAGCAGATCGAATAATTTGACATAATCTTTGCCGCCCTGCTGCAGCGATGAAAACAGTCTGAAATATCGTTTCTCAGCTTTGCTAAGGGTGTGTACAAGCCTGATAAGCGTATCAGCTTTCGCCATAAGGGTAATCGGATGTAATTGATCAATAAAGCGTCAAATAAACGAATTATATGGCCGGTGAACGCTCGTTCCTGTTATCTGCATTTTTCTGGGATTATCCGTTTTGTCTCGATTTGCATGCATCATGATACTTGTTTTAGCGCTATTTAGGTGTTGATCTCGGTGTTGGGTTTATCTATTTACTGGTAAAAATGGTAAAAATATTACCGCCAGTCTCTCTATATTTGGTTTAATAAATGTACAAAATACGTTCAACCAAAGATCAGAAACCCAGAGTAAATGTAAAGCCGCACGCATGTAACACGTTATGTTTCTGAAATCACTTGACAAAATGATGGACTGATAAAATTCCCAAATTCTTAAAAACGATAGTATGCGAAACACTATGAAAGATCCCGCTAAACTGTAAGCTAATTGCTAAATCGATTTAGGCCTAACTAGATAGCTGAAGGTTAACGGATACTTTTCACATTATTTTATTTTTTCCACGGACTTGACAGTGTAACCATCGCTGCAGGGCAGTGTATTTCCTGCCTCTAAAAAATATATACTTATGTGTTCATTTGTACGGATCAACATCACGTGCCTGCTGATGTATTGCCTATCCCATGCCCACTCCGCCGGGGCCACCGGGCTGCATATCCTGCAGGATTCCGTTCCGCCATTGAAAGCGGAAACGGTTTTCAGAAAAGCGGATACGCTGATACTGGAAAGGGAAAACATTTATCCATACACATCATTACAGCAACTGGTGAAAGGCAACGCCGCCGGTGTATATGTACAGGAGCCGAGCGGCGAACCCGGCAGTAATATGAGCATGTTCATCAGGGGCACCGCCATCCCGATGATCAGCAGCCGGGATATCTATGAAGCGCAGCCCACAGTAATACTCGATGGCATCCCGATGATCATGGATCACCCCTTTGCATTTGATATCCAGCTGTATGATTACAACAGGATCGGGCCGGCTACCAATATTCTTTCATCGATCGATCCGGACAATATCTCGTCCATCGAAGTGGTAAAGGATTTCGGCAGGGCCGCGCTGTATGGTCCACGTGCTGCGAACGGCGGTGTGATACTCATTACCACCAAAGCTCCGGTCATGGGCAAGCGGAGAATCACTTTCAATACGTATTTCGGCATGGTGCAAAGGCCGTCTACGTTTACAACCAACGCAAAATTCGAGAACGATTTCCGCCAGCCGTTCTACGATAAATATGCGAATACGGACCAGTTGCAGAATTACCCTTTGTACCTGCGCGACTCTACGAACAACGCGTATTACGGGCCCTCCAACTGGTCTGATCTTTATTTCCGGAACAGACCGGTGTACGGCGTGAATGCCAGCCTCTCCAGTGGTACGGAACGTGCGAATTTCATGTTTGCCGCCGGTAACCGCAAAACCAACAACTCCGCTGACGGCGCCCGCCTGGACCGCTATAACGCCCTGTTCAAGATCAATATGGTGCCTGTCCGCGGACTTACCATATCGGCCCTGATCAACGGCACCCGCCTGGAGCGAACACGCAATACCTCGCTGCGGGACCGTTTCGCGGAAATGCAGTATATGCCTGATCTGAGCAATCCGCTGCCGCCAAACAAAGAGTATTACGGCCGTTTCCTGAACGAATACACGAAATCGTTCGACGAGAACAAGCTCAATGAAGTGAACGGATACTTCAAGATGGATGTCCGTTTTTCTGACAAGTTCCGCTTCAACTCCGCTTTCGGCTTTGATTATAACGAAGGGCTGCGCGATCTGTTCTACCCCAGCACCCTGCTGGAAACGGTGAATTATGTGTCCAATTATTTCGGTTACAATCAGCGGGTATTCTTCGACAATACCCTCACCTTCCGTCACCAGTGGAAAAAAGCGCATGACCTGACCGTTGAAGCAGGGCAGGTGTTCCAGTCGGATTACAACCGCTACAGCTACGCTTATGCTTACAAGGGGCCGAATGACCTGATCCGTGTGAACCTGTTGCATTCCGCGAACGATGACAATAAATACCGCCCGAAATCTTTCCGGCATGAATTGACCTATATGTTCATGGACCAGCATCGTCACCGCCTGTTGTCCTTCTACGGGCGAGGTGTTTATAAATATAGGGACCTGCTGGACTTTTCCCTGTTATTGAGGGCTGACGGATCTTCCAGCGCACAGCCGGACAACTGGTGGATGTTTGCGCCGACCTTTGCCGCCGGCCTGAATGCGAAACAGCTTTGGCTGGAAGATCATCCGGGCATCAGTCATCTCCGGCTCGGCGCCAGCTGGGGAAGAGTAGGGAGGCTGCTGCCGGACGACCGTTTCGGAGAAGGCCCGCAATATACTTCGGACCTTTCCTTCAGCAATAACCCTGTCCGTTTTTCCTACAACGGCTTCCCGGGCATGAGCCGGGCATATACCTCGGGCTATATTGGCTATGGTATCAAATGGCCTTATACAGATCAGCTTGAAATCGGCGCTGATGCAGGTTTCCTGCAGAACAGGCTCAGCATTTCCCTTGCTGCTTATGACCGGGTGGACAAGAATATGCTGCTGGGCATTCCCTTCTCAGCGGAATATGGCTACAGCCTGCAATACAAGAACGGCATGAAAGTGCGCAACAGGGGCATTGACCTCTCCGCACAGCTGTCCGTTTTGCCGGATAATTACAAGGTACGGTGGGTGGCAGGTGTGAACGCGAATTACAATCGCAACACCCTGCTTGCCTTGCCGGATGGATTGCAGGAACTGGCTGTCGCCAACGGCACCAGGCTGCTGAAAGTGGGCTATTCCATCGATCAGTACTGGCTATTGCAGAACAACGGCATTTATAACCGCGATGCGGATGTGCCGGTGGACCCGGTTACACAAAAGCCCCTGAACTATAAAGGTATCCCGGTGATCGCCGGAGATCCGAAGTGGGAAGACCTGAATGGCGATTACATGATCGACGACCAGGATAAGCGGCTCATGGGGCATGCATTGCCGGTTTTCGCAGGCGGCTTTAACAGCGACGTGAGCTGGCGCGGCTTCACCCTCGGATTTGCTTTTTATTATACACTCGGCCGCAAGATCATGAATCATGAAATGGCCAACCGGCTGGATTTCGTGAACAGGGAAGGGATGATAGACATGAATGCGGTAAAGGAGATCACGTTCTGGACAAAAGCGGGCAATTACGACCAATACCCCCTGTATAATCCCTGGAGCACCGTAGTGCCGTACCGTACGGACCAGGACCTGTTCCTGGAGAACGGCTCCTTTCTCAAACTGCGCAACCTTTCCCTGCAGTATGATATGACACAGGCAAAATGGTGGAAGAAGAACGGCACCCTGAACCGCCTCACCCTTTACGGCACCGCCAGCAACCTGTTCACCCTCACGCCTTATACCGGCGGTGATCCGGAACTGGTGGATTACAACGGTTTTGACAATGGTTATGGCCTGCCCATTCCCAAGACATATACCATCGGTTTAAAAATGGAACTCTGACATGAAGCAACTATTCATATATACGATCCTGTTAGGCTGTCTGCTCCAGACAAGCTGCGAAAAATTGCTGGATATTGATTCCAGTCATGCCGTATCCGAAAAGAATTTCTGGAACTCGCATGAAGATACCCGTACGGCGCTGATCAGCGTGTACGGCCTGATGCGGGCTGCCCTGGCAGATAACAATGCTTTCTGGATGTACGGGGAACTGCGGCAGGGCGACTTTACCGCCATTCAGCGGCAGGACCTGAAGGCCATCATCCGCGGGGATCTCAGGGCACAATACCCCCTGCTGCAATCACTCTCCAACTGGCGCCGTTTTTATGCGGTGATCAATGCCGCGAATATGTTCCTCGAACATGTTGGCGAGGTGAAAGCGCGTGATCCCAAATATACCGATCAGAATATGCGGGTGGACATCGCGCAGATGCGGTTCATGCGCGCTTATACCTATTTCTGCCTGGTGACGGTTTGGGGAGATGTTCCCCTGATCACCGCTTCGCATGACGGGGTATTCACGAACAAACCGCGGGAAAAGCAGGAAACGGTACTGGCATTCATCGAAAAAGAAATGCTCCAGTCCGCCGAAGACCTACCTTACCGCTACAGTGCAGATGATCCTCAGCAGCTGGGCAACTACTACAATGAAAGCAATGCCCGCTGGATGGGAACACTGGCCCGCAAACTCACGGCATATGCCATGCTGGCCCACGTAGCGGCCTGGCAGGGCAAATATGTGGATGCCTCCGTGTACGGGCGTTTTGTGCTGGACAATTACGGCAAGGCCGGCAGCTTTTATCTCAGCACGGAGGACCTGACGCGCAGAGGCGGATATTTTCACTGGAAACAGCATAATCACATCCTCGGGTTCAATTTCGACTGGGGACATGTGGATGCCTCTTTCTCCGGGCACCTCGAAGAACTGAGCCTTGCCCGCCCCGTGATCAACAAAGCGTTACCGGACATTTACATCCCCAAGGACACCATCCTCTCCGTATTTGACCAGCCGCTGGACGAGCGTTTCAGTCTGGATACCCTCACCGGCGCGCCCACATCCCAGCGGTATTTCACCAGCTTTTCCAGCCAGGTGCCCATTTTCAGCAAGGTCAAGGAGATACAGGACGGCGGCACCACTGATCCATCCTTCCGCATCTATTCCAGTTCCATCCTCGTTACCCGTCTGGAGAATATCACGCTCCTGCAGGCAGAAGCGCTGGCGGTGATCGGCCAGCGGCAGGGGGCTATTGACCTCCTGAACACGATCCGGGACCTCCGCAGGATCAAAAAGTATGATGCGGCCACAGAGGGCGACCTGATCGACGCTATTTTCCGTGAACGCCGCAAAGAGCTGATGGGAGAGGGCTGGCGCTGGTTCGACCTGATCAGGCTGCAGAAGATCAAGCAGGACGACCCTGCATTCCTGGAGCTGATCCGCAATGGCGGCATCTACTGGCCGGTTGCCAATGAAGTGCTGACGCAGAATCCTCTCATCAAACAGAATCCCTACTGGCAATGATAAAAACTGATAAAGTTATGCGCAACATAAAAATGCTCACCGGCCTGTTCATTACCTGTTCTTTAACGGGACTGTTGTACACCGGATGCAAAAAAGACAAGGGTTTTTATGCGTATGAAAACCAGTTGAAAACCTTTGACGGCAATATTTATGAATTCCTCGAATCCCAGCACCAGTACGATTCCTTCCTGCTGGCGGTAAACCGGGTAGCACTGGATGACAGCCTGCGTACCGGCGCCTATACGGTATTTGCACCGGCGGATGTGAGTTTCAACCAGGCGATAGAAAGCATGAATACGCTTCGCAACATGCAGGACCGCCCGCAAATGCACATTGGTACCGTGCCGCTGGAGCAGCTGGATTCGCTGGTTTGCCGGTACATCGTCAGAGGCGTGGTCCGGGCGGACAGTATGCTGTTCCAGGACGGGCTGACATTGCCGGCGGTACGGTATGCCTACCCCATGCATGGCAAGCTCACCTATACGGATGCTGAAGGCCATGTAAAGGGCGGTCCCGGCGTCATCCGCTTCAGCGATACCAAAGGGGTGATCTATACCAACCGCTGGAGCACCGCTACGACCATGGCCATAGATATCAGTACCACTAACGGCATAGTGAACATCCTCGAAAAGGATCACATGTTCGGCTTCGATGAATTCATCCGCAGGATGAACCCCACCAACTCCAGCCCATGGGGTGAATATCCGTTCTTTATCCCCGGTGTCATCGGCTTTGAACAGTTCGACCGCGGCGGTGCGAGAGTGGCGTACCACGACTTTTCGCTGGACAACAAAGGCGGTCAATTCCGCCCCGCGGAGTATGTAGACATTACGAACTCCGAGGAAGGCGGCATGAAAGTAGGCTGGACGGAAACGGATGAATGGATGAAATACACCGTTCAGGTAACGGAAACCGGTGCTTACACCTTTATTCTCCGGTACGGCAGTCCAAATAACGACGGCCGCATTCACCTTGAGCTGGATGACAAACTGGTGATCGGCAGTCATATTATGATGACCTCATCCGGTGGGTACAACCAGTTCAAAGACATCTCCACAACCGTTAACCTGACCGAAGGAAGGCATGTGCTGAAGATATATTACGACTTCGCCAATTTCGATCTCCGCTTTATGAAATTCCTTCCGGTGGGCCGTCCGCTGCCCATTCCCGGGCTGATCACGCTGGAAGACTTCATGCCCGGCGGTGAAGGCGTGGGATACCATGACAATAATTCCGGCAATAACGGGAATCATTACAGAAGGGATGAAGGCGTGGATATTGACGTCACGAAAAATGACGGCGGCGGTTATCACATTGGCTGGACGGAAGGGGGAGAATGGATGAAATACAGTGTGGATGTGAAAACAACCGGTTTCTACAATATCTATACCCTTGCAGGCACGCCTAACAACAACCGGAGGTTCCGCATAGAATTCAACGGCGAGAATGTGACCGGTACAGTGGTGGTGCCCAATACAGGGGATTACAACAGACGGGTCAACATTGTTAACACGGTGCACCTGGAAAAAGGCCCGCAGGAAATGCTTTTTTATATAGAAGACGGAGGCTTTGATGTGAAGCATATCACCATCCGGCCATTGAATTAACAGCCCATCTTAAAATACGATCATGCAAAGGAAAACAGTAACGGTATTAATAGTGGTATTGGCATTGGCCGCCTGCAGGAAGTGGGCGCCGGATGACCTAGACTACCTGAGCCCCCGTGCGGTGTACAACCAGAAAGTGTTCAGTCCGGTTATGGGCCGTACAACGTTGTACGCGCAGATCTTCAATACAGATAATTCCAGCACACCCATTCAGTTCAAAATGACGAATGTGCGGTACAAGACAACCGGCGAGCCAACGACAGACCTTGCAACGCCGGTAGAGGTCCTGGTCTGGAAGCAGGCTTATAACGGGGAAGAAAAATCCATTGCGGAGATAGATGCGAAAAGGGTAGTGGAAACGCATCCCGCCTGGGAGATCCGCCCCAATTCCGGCGAGTTCATCCTTTGGGCGGCAGCGGACAATTCCGTGCTGCGGGAGCAGCCGGATTCCGGTTACCTGTTCGATGTGGAAGCATCCAATTCAGGCGGGAAGAATGTTTATACAGATCTGGCGGTGATGCCTTACCGGGAGCAGCCGTATTCTCCCTATGAATACGATCCCGTCACCGGGCTTCAGCGCGCGAATTACCCTAACCCTTCCGACTCTTCCGTGTACAAACTGATCTACAACAACCCGGGCGTGCAGAACGTCACCGACGACGAAACGAACCTGGCCCTGCGTAATGACAGCATCCGTGTCTTATTCCGCAGGAAAGGCGATGGCAGCTCGCTCACCTTCAAGTTCATGGACAAGGATTCCATGGCCATCGATCCGGCCAAATTCAACAGGACGGCCTGGGATACGCTGGTGCACGGCTTCAACCGGGTGACCACCAAAACGGAAGTACGTTACGATGTGGCTTACCCCATCCCGTTGGTCCGTTACCGGACGCGGTACACGAACGGGGACGGATCACAGGCATATGTGAAGTTCATCTGGGACCGCATCGGTTTCGGGAATATCCGGGAAACCTGTTCCATCGATCTCAACTTTTCCATTTTCCGGAAAGGCGACTGGGAGGTCATATTCTTTTTCCAGCATAACCCGAGGTTCCGCGACGAATAAATACAATCACTGTAATGATAAACTCTACACTCATGAAATTTCCAGGTATTGCCGGCTTGATGCTATGTATGCTGTTTTGCACCATGTTGCAGGCCCAGACGCCGGCCAGGATCCAGGTAAAAGGTGTGATCAGGGATGCCGAAACCAACGAGCCGCTCGTGGGCGTGAGCATCCAGGAAGGAACGCCGCCCAAACCGGTTGGCGTAACGAACGAGAACGGCGTTTTCTCTGTGACGGTACCTGCGAACGGTATTCTGCTGTTCCGCTACATCGGCTTTTCCGACTATAAGGTCAAGGTCAACAATAAAAGAGAGATCAACATCCGGCTGACCGTGAATGAGAACAAGCTCAGTGAAACGGTGATCATCGGTTATCAGCGCAAAACGCGCGAGACCACTACCGGCTCTGCCGTGAAGATCAGCGGGAAGGACCTGCAGGATATCCCCGTTTCCAATGTGGAGCAGCTGCTGCAGGGCCGTGTGCCGGGCCTCAACATCCAGAATAATACGGGTACTCCCGGCGGGCGCGGAATGATACAGATCCGCGGCCTGTCCAATATCGATGTAAAAGGGAATGGTAATGATGCATTTTTATCGCCTACTTCTCCTTTGTACGTGATAGATGGTGTGCCGATAGAAGCGGATGCCAATTTTGAATACGGCTATCAGTCGGTAGGCCCCGGTGTAAGCCCGCTGTCGCTCATTCCGCAGGAAGACATCGAAAGCATGGAGATATTGAAAGATGCCCAGGCTACGGCGCTGTACGGCTCCAGGGCCGCCTACGGCGTGATCCTCATCACTACCCGCCGCGGCAGCTCACAGGTGCCCCGTGTGCGCTATACCGGCAACTTCTTCGTGAACACACCGCCAAAGCTCCGCGAAACCATCGGCGGTGTGGAGGAAAGACGCCTGCGGATCAACCAGATCTACAACAGCAAGAATATGGATGATATCTACCGCATCTCTACCACCCCTTTTCTTGCTGACAGCCTGAACCCTTATTACAACAACTCCACCAACTGGCAGGATATTTTTTACCAGACCACCTTCAACCAGTCCCACAACGCGAATATCAGCGGCGGTGATCCCAAATTCAATTACAAGGTAGACCTTGGTTATTATCATGAAGAAGGCGTGATCCGCAACACGGGTTTCGACCGGTATTCCATCAACACCAATATGCTGTACCAGCCTACGCCGAAGCTCCGGGTGCTGACCACGCTTTCCACCCAGGTGGGCAAACGGAACAAGGGGGATGGCAACGGGCTTATACAGAACGGCGTGTCCAGCAATGCCAATGCGTCCTCGCTGCTGCCTGGCCCTTCGTTTTACCAAAGCACATCTTCCGTTTTGTCCGCGTTAGGCACCGAGAATGACAATAAAACGGCGAATTTACGGACGAGCATAGACATCAACTACCAGTTCGTTCCCGGTTTGAATGCCGCTACTTTCCTGAGTTACGACTATTCCTCCAATACGGAAGACCGGTTTACGCCTGCCGCGGCGCGTAACGATTTTTCCCAGGTGTATGCGTATAACGACCGGAAATTCACGCTCAGCAACCGTAACATGCTGTCTTATTTTCATTCGCTGAAAGAGAAGCACAACTTTTATGTGGCGGTATTCAACGAGATACAGAACCGTGGCTTCCAGGGGCAGCTGATACAGCAGGAGAAAACACCGAACGATCAGTACCGTGGCCCGCTGGGGTTTGACGGTTGGGCATCACGCGGCGGCGGGTTGCTGGATAATTACAGCAAAGGGCATATTGCTTCATTTGCCGGTACTTTCAGCTACAACTACAAGCAGAAATATGTGCTGGATGCCAGCTACCGGCTGGATGGCTCTTCCGGCAGCGGTTTCGAAGACCCCTATTCCAAAAATCCCTCCATCGGCCTGCGCTGGAATTACAACAAGGAAAAACTCTTTGAGAACAGCTCCTGGCTTACCTATGGCTCTATCCGCGGCAGCTGGGGGCAGAACATCGTGCCCTCCGGCGATATCTTCGCCATCTATGGTACGTACGACCCGCGGGGAACGTACAACGCTAATCCCCGCCTGGGCATCAACTTCGGGCAGCTGCCCAATACCTATCTGAAACCTACCACCACCACGCAGTATAACTTCGGGCTGGAAACCGGTTTGTTCAACAGCCGCATCGAGGTACTGTTCGATGCTTACTACAAGACCGTAAAGAACCTGCTTCGCAATAAATCCGTATCCAATATGACCGGTTTTGATTTCATCACTACGAATGAAACATCGCTGATCAATTACGGGTATGAGCTGATGCTGACCTTTCGTCCCCTGCCGCCTACTGCTGCCGTGAACTGGACGGTCTCTGTCAATGGCGCCATCAACAAGGACATCCTCACCAGCCTGCCTGACGGTGCAAGACAGCTGGTACAGTTTGATAATAACAATTCCCAGCACATCCTGTACCGCGTGGGCCGTAATTCGCTCACCAATTACCTCTTCAAAACGAATGGCGTGTACGGATCGGACAAGGATGTTCCGGTAGATCCGGCAACCGGCCTGCCTTACCGGAATGGCGGCGGCACCAACTACTTCCGCGCGGGAGATCCCATCTGGCTGGATGTGGATGGCGATTATATCCTTACTAATAACGACTATATCGCGGCGGGCAATTCCCAGCCGGTGATCACCGGCGGGTTGCAGTCCAACCTCAACTGGAAGAGTTTTTCCTTCAATCTCAGCGCTTCCTACACGGCCATCAGGGATATCCTGAACAATGCGCTGGCCGAAAGGATGCAGTTCCTCGGTGATCCCTACAATCCCAGGGCTGTAGTGGATTTCAGCACCGTGGATTACTGGAAAGGGGCAGGCAGCAATGCCGCATATCCCAATCCCTTTGACTATGTGCGCTATTCCCAGATCAGGCCTTACCGTTATGATCAGACGCTGATACAGGAAGACGGTTCCTATTTCAAGATCAATACCATTTCAGTGGCTTACCTGGTGGACAGGACATTCACGCAACGTTATGGCCTGAACTCGGTGCGTCTCTATCTGTCCAGCAACAACGTGGCGACCTTTTCCAGCTACAGCGGTCCCAATCCGGAGAATGTTTCCGCGCTGGGGCGCGACCAGTCCGGCGGATACCCGATACCGCGTTCCTATAACATTGGCCTGAACGTAGAATTTTAATCATTAAAGCATTGCATATGTTTCGCAGGATACTATATATCACGGCATTACTCACGCTCCCGGCATTGCACGGGTGCAAGAAATTCCTGGATGTAAAACCGCTGGACCGTTTGTCCGGCAACGCATTCTTTCAGACGCCGGAGGATGTGGAGCAGAACGCCTGGGATATCTACGGCCTGTTCCGCGATGCTACCGGCTCCTGCCCGTTGTTTGCCGCTGCCGGTGAGCTGAGGGCCGGTATGCTCGGAGAGTCCCCGCAGAAGAATGACGGGAACGACCGTACGTTCATCGGTGTGATTGCCCAGAACGATCTGATGAATGTGGTGTACACGCCATCCGGGAAAGGATTCTGGGATATTTTCAGATTCAACCGGATGATGGACTGGAAGCCTTATTACCGCATCATCCAGGCCAGCAATATCCTGCACTATGAATTGACCCGCCGTGAAATACCGGGCCTTTCGCCCGATGATGTGCGCAAATACCAGGCGGAGGCAGTGTTCATGCGTTGCCTGACCTACTTCATCATGGTAAGGATCTGGGGCGATGTGCCGTACTTCACCACGGCCTATCATGAAACGCCGCTGCCGCGTGAAAAGATGACGGTGGTAGTGAATAAATGCATCGAAGAGCTGAACGCTGTGAAAGACGATCTGCCCTGGACCTTTACGGACCCGGCTTTCCGCGGCGCCCGTGCCAGCAGGGGAGCGGCGCTGGCGCTTATCATGGAGCTGAGTATGTGGAACGCGGGATTCGACAAGGCGAACGCCCGGAAATATTATGAAGGCACCGCCGCCGCCGGAAAAGAACTGGAGGAAAGCGATGCCTACCGGTTGCTGCCCATTGAGGAATCCTTCACCATCTTTAAAGGCCGCTCCGAAGAAAGCCTTTTCGATATCGTGATCAATTCCAACTACGGGGAAACCCTGGGCGAGAAATGGAATGATCTCTCCGAGTTCGTTACGCACTGGCCTTATAAACGCCCTGCTGCCACACACCAGTACAGCTTCGCTTTCATCCGCGCAGAGCATTTGCGCCGCCTGTATCCCGCAGGCGTGCCGGATGCCCGCACGGAAATGTGGTTCGATGCGCAGATGTACGCCAACGATGGCACATTCCTTTTCCTCAAGTACAGCAGTGTGCACGAACAGGGTAATGCCGATGTGAATGTGGACAATGATCTGATCATCCTGCGGTACGCCGGAGCTATCCTCATCTATGCCGAGGCATTGGCGGAGATCGGGGAGGACGATGAAGCGATCCGCCTGCTGAACCTCATCCGCGCACGCGCACGTACAGCGCTCTACCAGGGCGGTGGAGGGCCGCAGCTCAAGGAAGCCGTTTTTGCCGAAAGAGTGAAAGAGCTGATGATGGAAGGGCATTATTACTTCGATCTGGTGCGCACCGGCAGGGTAATGAGCTCACAGTGGTGTTTCTATCCGCTTACGCAGGCGCAATTCGAGAACGGTGGATGGACCTGGCCGCTAAGCCCCGCCGCACTCGATAATAATCCTTATATGCAATTGAATAATTATTGGTTACGATAAAACATATTTTATGCAGCAGATCAACAGGCTACATGTGTTAACGGTTTTACTGGGCATCCTCGTCTGGATGAGCGCCTGTAAGAAAGATGAGTATTACCGGGACTCGGGTGTGCATGATCCGAATTTCAAAGGCACCACCATGGATTATCTCGATGCCGTTCCTTTTCATTTTGACAGTGTGGCGGCAATCGCCAGGCTTGCCGGAATGGAAGACGTTTTCGGCAATGATACGCTCACCTTCTTTTCCCCGACCGACCGTTGTATCGGCCGGCTGGTGAAGCGGATGAATATCGATCTGTATGCATTGGGATACGATACGGTAGTGAACCTGGAGGATGTGCCATCCGCTATCTGGAGCCAGTACCTGCAGCGCTATATGTTCCATGGCGCCAATCAGCTGAAGGACTATCCGCAGATCGATTATAACCTGCGCTCCATATATCCCGGCCAGGGTTACCTCTCCTGGAACAAAACAGCGATGAACATCGGGGTGATCTATAATGATGACAATGGTGTGAAGTACGTAGGCTACCGCCAGCTATCCATCGCCTATATTCCCAATCCGGCGCGGCCGCTGGATAACTGGAACCGTACGGACGTAGCGTCCAGCAATATCCTCACCTACAACGGTGCGGTGCATGTGCTGCGGGATGACCATAACTATTTCGGATGGGACTACGGCAAGTTTCTGGCCGATATGAAAGCAGCCCTGGATACTGAAGACTGATAAAACTGAAAATACGCATGAAAGCAATACAATATACCGGTATGGCCTGGATCGTCCTCTGGATGTGCATGGCCTGCAAGAAAGAGAATAAATCATTTCCCGATCCATATGCGGGCGGGCGGCAGCCACTTGGGGTAAGCCTCAGCACCGATCCGCCGACACCCGGGGATGGCGCGCCGGGCACCGTGATCCGCTTCAAAGCCAGCGGCCTCATTCCGCATCAGGATTCCATCAGCTTCAACTTTAACAGCGAAGCGGGAGAGATCGTATCCGTAGATTCCACCGGCATACAGGTGAGGGTACCGGAAACAGCCAGCACCGGCGTTTCTTCCATCACCATCGGAGACCAGATATTTTTCGGCCCCGTATTCTCCGTTAAGGGGAAACTGGAAGTTGATCCTAATTTTAAAGTCGTTACCGGCTCTAACAACCGGATCACTGATGTGTACCAGTATGCTGACGGGCGCCTGCTGTTCACCGGCCATTTCTCTGATTTCGACCGTAAAGGCGTGGTAAAGCCGCTGAACCGCATCGTGCTTACCTCGCGGGACGGGGAAGTGGACCGTACACTCTTGTCCGGCAGGGGTGCGGATGGCGGGATCTCCGCCATCACCGTGCTGCCGAATGGCAAACTGGTGATCGCTGGCGGTTTTTCCTCTTACGATATCCACCAGGCGGAAATGCGGAACATTACCGTGCTCAACAACAACGGCTCGCTGGATAGCGCTATCGTCAATACCTTTTCGAAGAAAGATACGGTACCGGCCTTCAATGGCGGAACGGACGGCGGCATCAACAAAGTGTTCGTGCACAATAACATGATCACGGCTATCGGCAATTTCAATTACTATCTGCAATATATCTATGACCAGTCGGACTACCTGATGGAGCGGGATTCGCTGATCACGGACAGTACGATGGTGCGCCAGCTGATCCGTTTTTATCCTGATGGCGCGCTGGATTCCACATTCAATTATGATCTCACCCGGCACCGCAGTTTTGACGGCGCCAATGGTCCCATCTCGGACGCCATCATGCAGGAAGACGGCAAGCTGATCATTGTGGGGCGTTTTACGCGGTACAATGGGGAGGATGCTCCTTTCATCGCGCGGATCAATACCGATGGCAGCCTGGACCCCGGCTTTGGTGGCGAAGGCGCGGATAACGGGATCAGCAGCATCCGGTACAACGCGGTTACGCAGAAATATATGCTGGCCGGCTCTTTCCGCAAGTTTGGCGGGCAGCCTTACAGCGGCCTGGTGATGCTGAACAGGGATGGTACGCCGGACCCTTCGTTCCAGCCGTTGCCGATGGGGAACAACGATAATTATTATCACGCCCAGCAACTGGATAACGGTCTTATCGTCGTCAACGGGTCTTTCCGGAACTATGGCGCTGTACACCGTACCGGGCTGATGATATTGCGGCCGGACGGTTCCCTGGCTACAGGTTATAATAACGCAGGTGACTTCGACGGGCACCTGTCCAAAGTATTTGAAACAAAGAATTCTTCCGGTCAGACGCAGGCATTGCTGCTCGGTTCCTTTTCCAGGTTCAACGAAAAAGATGCAGGCAATATCATCCGGTTGTTATTAAAAGAATAAATATCATACTTATGAACAGCAGCAAGTTATGGATAGCGCTGATACTGGCAGTTTTTACGGTCATCGCCTGCAACAAGGGCTTTGACAGGCTGATCGAAGCAAGGGAATACGAAGATACCACGGGCATTGTCACCAGAACACCGAAAGTGTTGCTGCTGGTGGTAGATGGCGCACGAGGCGAGTCGGTACGCGATGCCAGGGCGCCGAATCTGCAGGTTATGCAGGAACATGCCATCTATTCCTGGCACAGCATCAGCGATACCCTGAGCATCCGTCCTACAGCCTGGGCCGACCTGCTGACGGGCGTTCGTAAAGAAAAACATCGTGTGCTGGACAAAGCATTCTCGGATAATCATCTGCAGGAATTCCCGGTATTTTTCAACTATATACGGCAGCGCAACCCTTCATTCCGTATTGCGGCGTATAGTGCTGCGGATTCGCTCGGTTCCATGCTGATCACCGGTGCGGATGTCAACCGCACATTCGGGAATGATGATGAAGCGATGGTGAACGGTTTGCTGGATGAGCTGAAGATCGATACCGCAGGATTGGTGTTCGGCCAGTTCAGCGGCGTAGCCGAAGCCGGCGACACTTATGGGTATGACATCAATTTTCCGGAATACAAGGCGGCTATCCTGAAAGCCGATGAGCAGATCGGCAGGATCATGGCCGCGCTGCAGCAGCGGGAAACCTGGTCGCAGGAGGACTGGCTGGTGGTGATCACCTCAGGTAACGGAGGCCCTTTCTCCATAGATCCCGGAGACGATGACGGCACGATCCTGGCCAATCCGAAAGTGAATACCTTCACCTTCTTTTATTCCCCGCGTTATGCGCCGAACTTTATCGACAGGCCGTACACCGGTAACCGTTATTCCGGCAAAGCCGTGCGCCTGTACGGTGATGATCCTTCCAATGCGGTGTTCGCCACGATTGAGGACGGCCGTGCAGACTATAACCTGAGCGATACCAATGAAGTGACCATATCGCTGAAGATCAAAAAGAACCGCACGCCGTACGGAGATTATTCCTACACTTATCCCTCCGTGATCGGCAATAATATGTCCCTCGACTGGTGGAACAATACCGGGTGGAACATTTCCCTGGAAGGCAATGGATGGGGTGTGCATTTCGGGCAGAACGGACGAGGGTTCAACATGGCTACCGCCACCAATATTGCCGACGGCCGCTGGCATGACCTGACCGCCGTATTCCTGAACCGTGACGATAAACGTTTTCTTCGCCTGTACACGGATGGCGGCTTTAACCGCGAAATGGACATCACCCAGTACGGCAGTTTCGATACCGATGCGCCGCTCACACTGGGTTATATGCCCGGAAATGTGACGGACAACCAGCGATGGCTGAACGCCTACATCACGGAAGTCAAATTCTGGGGCGCAGCCTTGCCGGACAGTGTGGTGGCCAACTACGTATGCAGCCCGGAGTTGCCTTCCTCGCATCCGTATAAAGATTACCTGATCGGCTACTGGAGCTGCAAGGATGGGTTCGGCGGCGTTTTCAAAGATCAGAGCGATCTGCATAACGATTTCGAGATCAAAGGCGCTTATGTCTGGGACGATTTCAGCGATCTGATGTGCCCCACTTCCGCTACCAACCTGGCGCAGCTGGTGCCGCAACCCGCGGATGTTGCCCGGCAGGTGCTCAACTGGCTGCAGATACCCGCAGACACAAAATGGGGATTGGATGGAAGAGTGTGGGTGACCTCCTATACCGGAATATAAAAAAATGATTGCGATGACCTACAAACAATTCCATATGAAAATGAGGCTGATGCTGCTGCTGGCCGCCAGTTTCCTTGCCTGTAAGAAAGACGGTAAATTCCAGGATGAAGACATGGGCCCGGTAACGGTGTCCATCGCCAGTACAGCCGGTACCATCAACATTCCTGACGGGAATAACTACATCCTGAATACAGATCAGCTCAGCATTCCACTGAATATTGTGATGTCCGCCTCGGCGCCCAAATATTTCACCCTGGGCATCCGCCCGGACGAGGATACGGCCCGGAAGCTGATCGAAGCGCAGGTACTGCCGGACGCCGTATTGCTGGATGAATCGTACTATGAGCTGCCCAAGTCAGCGGACATCCGTTTCGGGCTGGATTCCATACCGGTAATGCTGGAAGTGAACATGCAGGCGGTGGAAAAACACTACGGCAAAAACCTGGTGCTGGCCGTGCGGCTGGAGAATCCCGGCAAGCAGAATGCCCTGTCGCCTTCCGGCAGCATGGCCATTGTCGTGATCAATACAGCGGGGCTGATCCGGGAAGATGAGCTGCATTACCTGTCTTTCACCAATGCCGGTACGCTGCTGTCCATGCCTTCATCCGATGATCATACCCTGGGTGAAACCGAAGTAATATTACCGGTAAGCCTTACCCTCGGCGGCGCCGCGGGCGGTGCTTTTACGCTGTCCGTGAATGAAGTGACAGATACGGCACAGGCATTGATCGATGACGGCACGATCACAGACGGCGTATTATTCAGAAAGGATGATGATTACATTTTGCCGCTGAATGCCTCGTTCGATGCTTTTACGAACACGGCCAAATTCGATCTGCGCGTCAAAACAGCTTCGCTGAAGAACAATGCGAACCGTAAACCCGTACTGGCGCTGACCATCAGCGACCCCACAAAGCACCTGATCGATGAAACAAAAAAGACGCTGGTAATGGTGCTGGACCCTGCCAGGCTGATAGAGACCGATATCACGGGTACGAATATACGGTACACCACGCAGTATGAGAACACCAGCAATGCCAATGAAACATCCGGCAAACTGATCGATAATAATATCAATACCAAGTTTCTGCTGTTCAACTTCACTTCCGCCTGGATGAAGCTGGAGTTTGATACGCCGCAAACTTCCGGCGCTTACACCCTGACTTCCGCGAATGACGCTCCGGACCGGGACCCGAAGAACTGGACGCTGGAGGGATCGAATAACGATGTGGATTGGGTAGTGCTGGACCAGCGGACGGACCAGAGCTTCGGATCGCGTTTCCAGACGGTCAAATATACTTTCCCCGACAGGACGCCATACAAGTACTACCGGCTGAACATCACGTCCGTCAGAGGCGGCACGTTGTTCCAGATGGCGGAATGGCGCCTGATCAAAAGACCTTAAAATCTGTTTATGAAGAGCACTATCATCCAGACAACCCAAAACCCCAGGCCCCGGATCGTTGTTGCGGGGAGTTCTGCCACCAACATGGTCATCCGGGCGCACAACCATCCTGTGCCAGGCGAAATGGTCATGGGAGAGCAATTTTTCACAACACCGGGCGGCAAGGGCGCGAACCAGGCAGTGACCGCTGCCCGTTTAGGCGCTGCCGTTACCTTCCTGTCAAAGATCGGCAACGATCTTTTCGGTCGGCAGGCCATTCAGCAACTGATGGAGGAAGGCATCAATACCAATCACATCCTGTCCGATCAGCGCCTTCCGTCCGGTGTGGCATTCATTACCGTTGATGCGGACGCCCGGAGCAGTATGACCATCGCTCCGGGTGCCAACAGCGCTTTTCTTGCCCATGAATTGCCGGCCGCCACGGAAGCGGTCCGGCAGGCGGATTACCTGTTGCTGCAGCTGGACATCCCGGAGGAGACCGTATTACAGGCAGCCCGTATGGCCGTTGCTGCCGGCGTGCCCGTAATGCTGGACCCTTCACCGGCCTACGCCTGCAGTGATGAACTGTTGCAGCAGGTCACCATCCTGACCCCCAACCGCATCGGCGCCTCCCGGCTGTCCGGCATCCAGGTAACGGGAATGGACTCGGCAGTTGAAGCCGCAGGCATCCTTTACCGGAAAGGCGTCAAGGCTGTTGTAATGACATTGGGGGCGGAGGGAGCGCTGGTGTTGCAGGGAGATCAGTTGTCCGTCATTCCCGCAGTTGCCGTGAGCGCAGTGGACACTACCGCTGCCGGGGATGTATTCAACGGGGCCCTGGCCGTAGCGCTGGCCGAGCACCGAAGCCTGCAGGAAGCCGCCACATTTGCCTGCCGCGCCGCTGCCATCGCCATCACCCGTTGGGGCGCGCAAACGGCAGCACCTTACAGAAGAGAAATGGAAAAGAAAATTTTCCATACATCAAGCGCATCCGTTTAAACTGGCACCGGATGTCGTCTGCAGTATAGTCAAGTCCAGTTGTCTAGTCTATCATCATATCATGCGGCCGGATGTTTCTCACATCCGGCGCTTGTATGTCAGAGCTTTACCTGTTTGCCTGTTCGCACGGATTCCCTGGCGGCTTCAAGGATTTTTACCACCAGGAGGTTATTGGCCAGGGCATACAGTCCGTATGCTTCCGGCCGTATTTTGCCGTTCACCACATCGGCCAGGTAGAGGAACGGGTCCTCATAAACCGGTATATCCGTTGCCGTTACCTTCCCGGCTACGGTGCCGAATGCGTTGCGTTGCACCAGGTTGTACCGGTCCGGCGCCATGATATACCCTTTGTCGCCGTATATCTCCATATCTTTCCGGTTAAAAGGCCAGTTCCACGAAGCCTGGATGATGCATTGCGCATCAGCATAATCCACAATGATGGTGGCATCATCGTCAACTTTCGGATATACAGCAGGTTTGAAATGCCTGGTTACCGCTGTTACGGCCAGCGGTTTTTCTCCTTTCATGAGAAAGGTCATCAGGTTGGCGCCATAACAGCCGAAATCCGTCAGCGCCCCGCCGCCATTCAGCACCGGATCTGTCAGCCAGGCCAGGAATTCGGGACTGCAGCCGATCTCTTTCGGACCCTGGTGGCCATCGTGGATCACCACTTTCCGTACCTGCCCCACGTAATTGCTATCCTGCACCAATTGGAAAGATTTTGCCACGGAAGGATACCAGCTTGTTTCGTAGTTGGTGAGCAGGTGAATGCTGTGTTTCTTCGCCAGCGCCTCCATTTTTTGTGCGTGCTCCTGGCTCACGGCCAGCGGTTTTTCCACCATCACATGAATACCGCGCGGGGCACAGGCTTCAACCACGGAAAGATGACTGTAAACGGAGCCGAATGCCAGCACAGCCTGCGGCTTTACCGCATCCAGCATTTTGCCCAGATCGGCATAAATAAGGTCTTCGGAAAAACCGTAACGTTTGGCATATCGTTTTGCCAGGCCGGTATCGGCCGAATAAACGCCAGCCAGCTGAATGTCTGTTTTGTCCTTACGGCCGAGTATCCAGCCCACATGACCGTGGTCTATGCCGGCAACGGCTACACGAAGCTGTTGTGCGGCCGTATCTGAAAATGTCTGCAATATCAGCAGGATGATGAGTAATGTACGCATACATAAATATACTCGTTTTGTGTACCTTTAGTATCATGGAAAATAAAGATCAGCGATATATTGCGGCGCAGCTGAAATGCCCTTCCGGCGAGGATGGCATCAAAGCCGCCGAAAAGATGAACGATAACAATGCCGGCGTGATCGGAAAAACGATGGCACTGGCAGCGCCGGCGGATGGAGCGTATATCCTGGAGCTTGGTCCGGGTAACGCCTATCATGTCAGGGAGCTGTTGTCTATGGCAAGGGGGCTTCGTTATGCGGGCGTGGATATTTCCGATACGATGCTGGCCGAAGCCGGTCTGATGAACCGGGAGCAGGTGGCCGCCGGAACCGCATCGTTCCGCAAGGGCGATGGCCGCAGTTTGCCTTTTCCGGACAATACTTTCGACAAATTCCTGACGGTGAATACGCTGTATTTCTGGGAGGATGCGCCGGGTATGCTGAAGGAGATCCGGCGGGTGCTGAAGCCCGGTGGCAGCATGGTATTGTCCTTCGGCAGCCAGCGCTTCATGCAGCATCTGCCTTTCGTGCAGTACGCATTCCGGCTGTACAATGAGCCGGAAGTGACTGCTATGCTGGAAGCAGAGGGCTTCAGGGTGCGCGGCACCGATTTTTATTTTGAGGACGCGAAAGGGATGAACGGCGAAACGCTCACGAAAGAATTTATCCTGATCAGCGCGGAGAAATAAGCCATTATTTAGCGGCCGGTGCGATCAGGTCCCACAAATTGCCGTACAGATCGGCAAACACCAGTACTTTGCCCCATGTTTCCACTACAGGCTCCCGTACGATGTGGATGCCCTGTTCAATCAGGTTCCGGTGGTCCCGGTCAAAATCATCCGTATGGAGGAAGAGAAAAACCCGCCCGCCCGTCTGGTTACCTACCCGGCTGCTTTGCTCCTCATTGGCCGCTTTGGCCAGCAATAACCCGCATTCGGATCCCGGCGGCGCTACGCGCACCCATCGCTTGGTTTCACTCAATACCGTATCTTCCAGCAGTTGAAAACGCAGTTTTTCCGTATAGAATGCGATAGCTTCATCATAATCACTTACTACAATAGCGATATGGGCCAGTTGTTGCTTCATGGGCGTTGATGTAATGTCTTTTGATCCTGATCACTGCAATTTGCTGCAGGCGGGCGCTAATGTAAATATCGTTTTTTGAAATCCCGCGGGTTTTCCCCGTTGATCTTCCGGAATACTTTATTGAAATAGGAGAGTTGCTCAAAGCCCGTGGCAAAACAGGTTTCGGTCACCGATCTGTCCTGCAGCAGCAGGTTTTTTGCCTGGTTGATGCGGCAATGGTTCACAAAATCCGTGAACGTCATACCGGTCTGTTTCTTGAAATAGCGGCAGAAAGCGGCCGTGGTCATATGCACCTGTTGTGCAATATGGTTCACATCCGGCCGGAGGTGGTAACTGGCATCCACATAACGGTAGATCGCGGACATGCGTTCCTTGTCTTTCTGCAGCTGATTGTGGCTGTTGGTCTGATCGTTCAGCTGCACGACTTCTTTGCTGGTGGCCATGATCTGGAAGACCTCCAGCAGGCTGATGAGCTGCCGGAAATGATCCAGTGAAGGCATCTGCTTCAGTTTTTCCGCCAGCTGCAATTTGGTTTCGCCGGTGAAGGAAAGGCCGTATTTCGCTTTTTCAAACAGCACTTTGATCGCGGAAAGCTCCGGCGCCTGGAGGAAACGCTCTCCCAGAAAATCTTCTTTCAGCTGTACCACGATCTGGTTGATCTCCGTTTTCAGGCCGTAGTCGAAATTCAGGTGCGGTACATCCGGGCCGATGAAGATCAGGTCACTGTCGGTATAACTGGAAAGGTGCTGCCCTACATGGCGGGTGCCGGAGCCGCCCTCTACGTAAACGATCTCATATTCCGGGTGGAAATGCCAGTAGAAGGACTTTTTGAAGCAATCCGTCTTCAGGCGGAAGGACTTTCCCGCGTCCGGCCTGATCTCTTCCAGTTCGATCTTCTTCATGATAAGGCAAAATTAACACTTAAATCAATATCAATACAGTACAAATAATGGTCATTATAGGAGAAAACAGGTACAGGGGGTTGCAATAATTTTGCATCATCATGCAATTGGCTTATTCGATATCATTACGCGCGCCCAGGGCATACCGGCTGGCGCTTTCTGTATTTTTCTTCATCCAGGGCCTGGTTTTCGCCAGTTGGGCGAGCCGGATACCGGATATCAAGGAGAGTTTGCGTTTGAGTGATGCCGCGTTGGGCGGCCTTTTGCTGGCATTGCCTGCGGGGCAGATGGCGGGGATGGGGCTTTCGGGTTACCTCGTGTCCCGTTTCGGCAGCCGACTGATCATGCTGATTGCGGCGTTTCTGTATCCCGGAGCGCTGCTGTTGCTGGGAGCGGCCAATAACCTGGTATTGCTGGCCGGTTCGCTGGTATTGTTCGGTCTTTGCGGCAACATGATCAACATTGCGGCCAACACGCAGGCCGTGGGAGTGGAAGCCCTCTACCGCCGCAGCATCCTGGCGAGCTTTCACGGGTTGTGGAGCCTGGCCGGCTTTACAGGTGGTTTGCTTGGTGCGCTGATGGTAGCGCAGCACCAGACGCCGCTGGTGCATTATGCTATTGTTTTTGTGCTGACGATGCTGCTGATCGCCACTTCTGCCGCCTACGTGCTGCCGAGGGACGCGCCGAAGAAAAGCGGCAGCAATTCCATTTTTGTGAAACCCGACAGGAACATTATGCTGCTCGGCCTGATTACCTTTGCCTGCATGATCTGCGAAGGCACGATGTTCGACTGGAGCGGCGTTTATTTCGACCAGGTGGTGCATGCTCCGGTGGAATGGAGCAGGCTCGGTTTTATAGGGTTCATGAGCGCCATGGCAGGCGGTCGCTTTGCGGCGGACCATTTTATTACCCGCTTCGGCGCCAAGGCCATGCTGCAATTCAGCGGGTTGACGATACTCAGCGGGTTGCTCTTGTCTGTCGTGCTGCCCACGATCGTTCCGGCCACTATCGGGTTTCTGCTGGTGGGGCTAGGTGTGGCTTCCGTGGTGCCGCTGTCTTACAGCATAGCCGGGCGGTCGAAAACAATAGCTCCCGGTGTGGCGCTGGCCATGGTATCGTCCATCGGTTTTCTGGGTTTCCTGCTCGGACCTCCGCTGATCGGTTTTGTAGCAGAAGGATTTGGTCTCCGCTGGTCTTTTGCCCTGATCGCCGTTTTGGGATTGGGAACAACGCTGCTGGCCGGCAGTGTCAAAACAAAGTAACAGGATGATGGATGACAGGAGAAGGGCGAGGATAGCGATAGCACTATTCTTTTTTATATCAGGTTTCGGGTTTTCCACATGGGCATCGCGGATACCTGATCTGCAGCAAAGGCTTCAGCTGAATGAAGCGCAACTGGGCAGCGTATTATTTGCGCTGCCTTTCGGCCTTATGCTCACGATGCCGGTAACGGGTGCGCTGTTGCAGCGTTTCAGCAGCAATACCATTATGTTCGCGGGTGCGCTGGCCTTCAACGCGATGCTCAGTGTGCTGGGCTTTGTAACGGAAGTCTGGCAGCTGGTGATTGCGCTGTTCTGTTTCGGCGCTTCGCGCAACCTCCTCAATATTTCCATGAATGCGCAGTCCGTTGGCGTACAATCATTATACGAAAAATCCATCATCACCACATTTCACGGCATCTGGAGCGTGGCGGGTTTCAGCGGCGCTGCACTGGGCGGGCTGATGGTGTTCTGGCAGATATCGCCGGGCATCCATTTCATGATCGTGGGCATACTGATGGTGATCATGGGATTTTTTGCCTACCCCGGCAGCCTCCATCAGCCGCCGTCTCCGGTGGGCAGAAGGAGGTTTTCGTGGCCGGATAAAAGCCTGTTGAAATACGGGCTGATATCTTTTGCCGTGATGTCCTGCGAAGGTACGATGTACGACTGGAGCGGCATTTATTTCCAGAAGGCCGTGCAGGCGTCGCGGGAGGTGGTGACCGCGGGGTTTGTGGTGTATATGGTGGCCATGGCCGTTGGCCGTTTCAGCGGGGACAGGATCGTGAACCGTTTGGGTGTGGTAACGATGATCAAGTGGAGCGGCATCCTGATGTTTTGTGGGCTGTTGCTTTCCGCGCTTCTACCGCAGCCGCTTACGGCCGGTTTCGGCTTCATGCTGATCGGCCTTGGTGTGTCCTGCGTTGTTCCGCTGGTGTTCAGCATGGCGGGGAAATCCACTACCATGGCCAATGGTCCGGCTATTGCGGCAGTCTCCACAGTAGGTTACCTGGGTTTTCTGCTGGTGCCGCCGGTGATCGGATTCATTGCGGAGGCGCTCAGCCTGCGCTGGGCCTTCGGGTTAATGTCCGGCTTCGGCATTGTGGTGACCGCACTGATCCTTATCCTGCACCGGCGCACTATTGCTCCCGCACGATCCTCGTCAGTTGCGCAGGCTCGCCCTGCGGGTCATACGTGATCCTTTCAATGATCAGGTCATGCTGGTCGTACACCAGCGTGGTATTGTGCATGGAACTGTCTGTCATGTCCATATATCCCTGTCTGGTGACATATCTCTTTTCGTTGATGGTATTGAAAAATTTGTGCGTCAACTCATTCCTGCCGTTATAAACATCGTAGTGAAGCGAAGTGTCTGTGTCATTGACCAGTTCTGATTTCATCACCAGCTTGCCGTCTTTGTCAAATTCACTGGTGAGGGCTTCATCCCCATGTTCATTATAAGTATAGTGGAAGGCATAGATCACTTTGCCGGCCGCATCCCGGGATGTCAGTTCCTTTACCTGTTCATTTTTATCATAGGCATAGATGATCTTCCTGTCCAGCTGCCCTTCGGAATTATAGAATAATCGCGCAGTATTGCGGTGGTTATCATCATATTCGTTTCTCACCACTGCGGTAATATTGCCTTCGTGGTCTTTAGACACGGTGGCAGAGTCGTTTCCGTGAATATCATAATAGTATTCTTCGCGGGTATTCAGCGTAGAGTCGTTCCGGTGATAGATGTTGCTGTAGATGGCGTTGCCGGAAGCATCATATTCCGTCAGTTGAAAAAGGAAGCCGTTGGCGGTGTCCGGCTGGCCGAAACGGTATTCATATTGGTAAACCTTTTCCAGCCGGATCTTGTTGGCGGCGATCTTTTCTTTCAGGATGTCTTTTTTGCTTTTTCGATCCGCCTGGCAGGAGAGGAGGAAGAGCGGGAGGATAAGGTATGTCAGCGTACGGTTCATAGGTTAATATTAATTAATTGTCAACAAATTAGTTAAAAAAAATGCATGAATGAGGAAGTATTTGCTTCCATTGACAGGGAAATTAATGAAATGATAATATCGCCGTATGCACTTATTAGCTTACTTGCAGTTCATGAAGGTCGCTTTTATCCGTTAATCCTTATAAGACACCAATTAGCTTAAGTTGTCCACTCTATGCATCACAGTTCCCCTGTTTTCCCGAAACTCCGTATGCGGTTTATCGCCCGGCAGCATTCCGTTTTGCGTCATGACATCCCATATCAGTACCGTTCCCGTCTTCATCCTTTTGCCGGGGCCATACTGGAGGAATCCGCAACTGTTGATATCGTGCACCAGGTGGTACAGATCAAGGGGTTTACGATCTGCAACCATGTTTTCTTTGCGAAGGAGGATGCAGAGATCGCTCCATATGCAGAAGAGCCTGTTTCTTCTTTGCATTGCATGATAAAGGGGAGTTTACGGTGCGAACTGGCTGGTGTGGGGCAACTGTGGCTCCGGGCAGGTCAGTTCGGTTTCTTTCAACTGGGCAATGAACTGAACCGGGCGTGGCTGAAGAAGGGAGAGATATACGAATCTTTTCATATCGACTTTACAAGGGAACAGTTATTGATGCTGGCGCCCTATTCAGATATCGTCCGGGAGCTGCTCAGCAAAGCGGAAGATAATATGCAGGCATATGCCATACCCGGGGCGGGCATTATGTCGCCCCGCTTTTACGAGTTGATCGGTGAGATACGGGATAAGCATCCTGATCATAAAATGAAAGAGATAGCAGTGCCGGCCAATATTTCGCTTTTGCTGGCAATAGCATTGATGGATGCGGAAACGGCCAGTGATGCAGGAGATACGGAGGAAGTGCTGTTTGCCACGATACAGGCATATATTCTGAATAATCTTTCCGGGGAGTTGGGGAACAGGGAGATCGCCAGGGAATACAGCATGAGCGTATCCCGGCTGAAGTACGGTTACAAGCGGATATACCAGGAGCCGGTGCAGGCGTTCGTGAGACGGGTAAGGCTGGAGAGGGCGAGGGACCTCATTTCGTCAACAAACTATCCGCTGAGGCAGATTGCGGAGATGGTGGGGTATATGGATTATGGGAGTTTCAGCAGGATATACCGGAGGTTTTACGGGCACCCGCCGAGTGATGTGAGGCGTCCGGCGGGAAATGTCCAAAATGACAAATGATATGTCCGATCTGCTATTTTATTTTTGTGTTAAATATGTCAATTTTATAGAAAGACACAGTAGGAATTAACCCGATAATCCGCATGAAGTATTGGTTACAGTGATATTTAACAGTTGGTTAGATACGAGTTCCTATTACCTGAACCGTTGACTTAAACCTAAAAGCGTATTCTCCAATGACAACAGACACTTTACAGCGTTTGCAACGCATTGATCACCTTATTCAGACAAAAGCGACAGGGACCCCATCCAATCTTGCCGATAAGATCGGTATTTCAGAACGATGTGTGTACAAATACCTCAACCTTATGAAAGATTTTGGTGCGCCGATCAAGTTTTCGAATGCCCGGCAGAGTTATTATTATGATGAAGAAGGATACTTCAAGATTTCTTTCCGGTTCAAACGGCGGATCATGGAGATGATGATTGCCGGGATGGGATATTTTCTGGGCGTTTAAAAATATTTGAGATGAGTATTGTTGCAAAAACGATTATCGATCAGGTAGATGAAGAGCCTGTAAAATATCAGAAATCCGAAAAGAAGAGCGGCAACCGGATAGGGTACAATTATATCATCCTGAAAAGCCTGAAAGAAAGTAAGAAGAATGATGTGGTGAAATGCCTTTACATCAAAAGTCTTACGCGGTTCGGGTTCTGCGTGATCAAGGAGGGGACCTCGGGAGATTCGAAGGATAAACACGGCAGGGATATCCGGGACCGTCTGATGTGGCAGGAGCAACTGCATGCGATGTTGCAGGACAAGATCAGGATGCCGAGGTTGCTCGGAAGCTTTGAGGAAAACGGGAATTATTACCTGGTAATTGAGAGGATCAGGGGAAAATCACTGCATACGGTTTTTAAGGAGGGAGGCAACGCCGTGCAGGAGGGCTTGCTGAGTGGAAACAAGACTGGCATGAAATTCCTGGACTACCTGGTCCGGATCGTGGAAATACTGGAGGTGATGCATCAGCACCAGGTAGTACACAGGGATGTGACATTGAATAATTTCATGATCATGCCGGGAGGGAAGGTGGCAATTATTGATATGGAGCTAAGTTATTCACTGGCTGCAGGCTATCCGAGCCCCCCGTTTCAATTGGGGACGATCGGGTATATGTCTCCGGAGCAGGAGCTGATTGCCGTGCCCACAGTGAAGGAGGATATATTTTCCATTGGCGCGATCATGCTGCAGTTGTGGACGGGGATATCGCCGTATAAGTTGACGACGGTGTCACGGGAGGAGCTGCAGCGCAAGGTGGAGTTCCTGATGCCCGACAAGCTGCTTGCTGACCTTGTGGCGCGTTGTATGGATCCGGAGCCGGAACGGCGGCCGCTGGCGGGGGAGATCAAGAATTTTCTCTTGCAGTATGAACGGGATAAGATAGGAAGATCACCTAGAGCGACTGTCCCCAGGATATTATTCTCGCAAAATGAGATACTCGATACTATTCAAAAGGGAATATTTGCCTTGAGCACTTCATTGATGGCAGATAGCGAAAAGGGATGGTTTTCGGAGGATATGAAAAATATGTCGGAAGAAAAGAGTAAGATCAATAAAGCCTGGTATGCGAGCTTTAATCGCGGCGCCAGCGGAATTATTTATTTTTTAGCGAACGCAAAGAGGATGGGATTTGATGTATCACTAGCACAAAGTCAGATCAAAATGGGAATCGAACTGATTAAGAATAAGTATATCGACAGGGCTGATCGTCATACTCCTGGACTGCACTTTGGATCAGACGGCATAGCAGTAGCATTAGTTGCAGCTATGAATAGCGGGTTGATCGAGAATAAGGAAGAGTATCGCAATTGGATAAATCAACTATTAACTGATTCGTCGGACCATGAAGATGTTGTACGGGGGATGGCGGGGCAGGGAATCGCTAATTTGCTTTGCGCTGCTTTTCTGAAGCAAGAAACATTGGATGAAAGACTAATTCAATATGCTACGCTTCTTGTTGCAAAACAAGACGCCGAGGGCTATTGGATGAGGAGCTTCAACGAATCCGGAAGAAGAAGGATCATACCGGGTTTCGGATCCGGCATGTCCGGCATTATATATTATTTACTGCTGTTTGGACAGAAGTTTAATCATGGTGACTCTTTAGAAGCAGCGGAAAGAGGACTTTCCTGGCTAATCAGAAAAGCAGTCCGGGGAAACGGAACAATGGATTGGAAATCCTCCTCCGGTAAGCAGCTGTCTTTTTCTCTTCTGGAAGGAAGCCCGGGTATTTCACTGTCTTTTTTAAAGGCGTTCGACTTTTTTCAAAAAGAATCTTATCGTAATACTGTTGGCCAAATACTTGTTACTCCCAACCCGGGTTTATCTTTCAATAATTTGAGTCAGAGCTTTGGTTTAAGTGGAGTAGCAAGTGTTTACCTTCAGGCAGCGAATGTTCTGGACGATAAATACTATGTGGAGCAAGCTGGGAGTATAGTCCAATTCCTTTGCCATGTTAAAAAAATAAAGGAGGAGAAATTTGTTCACTGGTTTGTTGAGCATGAGCGGCAACCGGTAGCTAATTTTATGATGGGGAATACCGGTATCTTGCATGCTCTCCTGCAGTATTGTTTTCGTGACAAAATATCCATACCATTCTTACTATAATGTCAGTTCGACTTTTTCTTTGTCGCTAAACACCCGGTAAAAGCTTTCGTTCTGAATGAGAAGTGCCTCTTTCTTGCTGGCTGGTACGTCTATTATTGTTCCGTTAGAGTATGAAACTGTTTCAGCTATATGATAATTTCCTGTTACAATTGTTTGTACATCATATTTTTCGACAATGTTTTGTATTGAGCAAAGATCCAGAGAAAATGCAAGCCCCTTATAGCGATCTTCGAAACTACTTTTGTTGATCTCGGTAATAGGAAGTCCGGACATCAGTATTTCAGCAGCGATTTCTTTGTTCAGGAAAAGGGATGATCCGATTTTTTCTACGATATTTTTAGTGCGAAGCCATCTCAACAGTTCATTATTCCCATCATAAAGTATGGAGTATGACTGACCGGAAGAGCGTTTTCTGCTAAATGCATAGTCGGGATGCTGATCTATCCATTTTTTTTCATTAAGCAACATTAGTTCATCCATTCCCAGAATAAAATGGACATGTCCCCCACGTCTAAAGGCCCGCTCTTCCAGACCATAAATGTACCACAAACATTCGGCTTTTTTCGTTTGCTTCGAGAGGTAGTTGCCATTGAGTATGATATGCCCATCCTCATATATCCATTGGTGCTTTCGGTCTATTACCTGAAATTTAAGTAGGGTTTCCAGGAAATCTTGAAAGTCTCCAGCAATCGAAGGAATAACTAAAGCTTTGCTGGGTGGTCTGAAAACAGATCTTTCCTTCCCAACGAAGGTCTTCAGGCGGAGGGTAAAGTATCTGCCTTTCTTTCCTTCATTTCCAGGTTCATAAATAGCCAGTTTAACATGATTGGACATAGACAACATCATTTTATTTACTCCGAAACCCGGAAAAGAATTCCTGCAAATCCTGCTTTATTGATTCGGGGAGTGCATAGACTGACTTATATACTTTTCCTCCTGCAGTATAGAACATGGACGGGTTGGATGCGTATAGATCGAACTTATATGCGAGGTCCATACTGTCCAGAAATACTCTACCCGGTGCGGAAGGTATTTTCCTGTCATTCTTAGTAAATGTAGCTCGCATGTTTTTAATGCCATCATTAGCAGAAATGATTATATAATGTTTGCTCTTTAATGATGAAATGTGTCTGGAAATGCTATCAATTGTTTTGTCACGGCAGGAAGGGCAACTGTTGTTTAAAGGAAGGATAAGGAACGCCAATGAATCGTTTTGCTTTTCCGATGGAATTTTACTATTCGTCAAGATCATAAGCTGCTTAAAGAGCGAATCATTTTCTACTTTGTTCATAACAGGTTGTTTCTTATCTCCTTTTTCGCCCATGGATGTGCAGCCAGAGGTAAATATTGCAGCGACGATAAATAACTTAGCTAAATGATACATCGTTAATACTTTTTTGTTAAATGAGTGGTGTTTCGTACACTTTCTTCACTGTATTCTAGCCTGACAAAATTCACAGCATACTCATCTTGCCTATTTACTCTGGCATATATTTCCCCGTTCATTGTTATAACAATGCTGCTAAGAGAAACATTTTGATCTATTGC
Organism: Chitinophaga sp. XS-30; assembly: GCF_008086345.1. NCBI lineage: Bacteria > Pseudomonadati > Bacteroidota > Chitinophagia > Chitinophagales > Chitinophagaceae > Chitinophaga > Chitinophaga sp. XS-30. The sequence continues at coordinate 3,799,001 of NZ_CP043006.1, forward strand.
GGACTCGCCGATAATAGTTAGATACTCATCCAGTATGATAAGCCGTTGCTTTTTTGACCTGATTTTCTCACTATATTCAGACTCGGTCAGACCGGATTTTGCTACCCGCAGATATCTTTTTTTTATGGGATCAAAGTAGATTTCCCCGTATGAGTCTCTTACAAGGTAGCTTTTGAGGCGCACTTCCATGTTGGTTAGTAACTCTTTTTTGGGAACCGGAGGGATGGGCGATGTTTGGTATCGGCTCTGGCCGTAGAATGCCACATGATATTTCTTCAGATCGGTTTCATAGATGTTGGTATCTGCCGGAAAACTTAGGACGAATCGTTTTTTGTCATTGTAACAGAAGCTATAGTCAAGAAAGTTGTAACCGAACAAGTTATTCAGGTAGGTATCAGGAAGACTGTAGAACTCCTCCATTTTACCGGTTTTAAGATCAAAGGAATAAATCATTTTCCACATTTGCAGGGTTCCCAGGTACGCACCGAGGCTTCTGGCATGTCTTCCGGTAATTATTTTACTCCCCTGGAATGCTGGCAACAGACTATTCTCAAAAAGGATCATTGCATGAGCGTCCAATTCTTGCAACGTGAAAGAATGTTTTATGTTGCAAGACGTGTCAATTATGTATATATTATTGTTGTTTACAATAAAGATACTATCCATCGTTTTCGTGAATACGGAGGTCTTACTAAACTTTTTTTCGGGAATAGTGCTTTTAATATGGATTTGCTTCGTCAAGCGGCCGGAATCAAAGTGATAGATATTTATCGTCTCGGAAGTACCCTCATAGAACGAGATATACCTTTTATCATTCTGAGAGAAGATATTGAACGATTCGATCGTATTGAATATATCTTCACCCAATGGAAATCTCAAAGTATCCGCTGTACATTCAATATTCAAACGATATGAAGCATCCTTATGATAATAACGCGCGGGTATATTCGAGGACTTATTATGATTGCAACACTGAATAAACGGAATGATCAACAATACGGTTAACTGGACTTTTGTTGCCATATCAAGATTGTTTTTGTGAATCATGAAGCGAATAACTGTTTACCCAATTAACGGGTAAACAGTTATTTTCGCTGTTTTGTCGATACAAAATTTTTCTATTCGATGGGGTCCACGCCAAGTGTTGTGTTGTTAGTCGTGTTTGTGAGAACGCCATTCCTGAGGGTTGTTATCGTGGTTACATTCAATTCAGGAATAGTAGTAGTTCCTGAATTGGCGGTGATGTTACATTCTACTACGCCGCCTACATCAGTACAGGTGTCCACACCACCCCCACTGGTAGATGGCAGTAGTTGACCACCGGATCTGGTATTAGCCTCCTTTTGTTCTTTAGATGGGATAAACGCTGCTGTTACTGCGGAAGCTCCCATCAGGATCAAGCCAATTATAGACAACTTTCTAAATGATTGCTTTTTCATGATTTGCTTTTTTAAGGATTTAAGAATATGTATATGGCGGCCGCTTTATATACAGCACTAAGTTAGACATCCGTACTGTATCTTTTGTTCAGTAGAAGAATGGTTTGTGGGCAAAAAAGGGCTTTATCATCAAAGCTGCCCTTGATGATAAAGCCCTTTAGGGTGTATTGTGGAGGAGAAAAACCTGGTATTGGCAGTTATAGTGGATATTGTTTGCCGGTTGTATCTATTCTGTACAGCTTATAATTCTTTATTAATAGTGCTTCAGATTTCCCTTTGGAATGGCGCGTGTCTGTATTAATTACTTTTCCGTCATAGTGTTGTGTAATATGGTCGGCAACGATAGTGTGACCTGTAACGATCTTTTTGACATCAAATTTATGAAGGGTGTTATGGATGATTACATCCATGTTTTTTTCCTTTTCGCGGTAGTATTTCCTGAACCAAAACGGAGAGGTGCTATAATTGAAAATGGTCTTCAGATTTCGATCTGAAGATGCTATTGCAGTTGAGTCTTCTGAATAATATTTTCTGGCAAGGTTATTTATTTCGTGGATGGGAAGGTCGACAGTGTTCATTTCTGGACTGATACCTCCATGGACAAAGAGATAGTTCCCGATCTTTTCCATGATGTTTTTTGTCCGGAGCCATTTTCCGATTTCAGTTCGTTCACTATACAATTCTGCGTAAGGTATTTTGATAAGTGAAGCGTTTCGTATATATTTTGAATTGGCATAAATATTCCTTTTGTTTAAGTTCAGAATTTCATGATTTCCGAGAATGAAATGTACATGCCCTCCGGATTTTTTTGCCTTTTGCTCCAATGCATATATCAACCATAAGCATTCTGTCACCTGATTTCCCCGGTCAACTATATCCCCGTTCAATATCAGATGATTCTTGCCAAAAGTCCAGTTCATATTTTTATCTATTATGCGATTCGCTTCCAACAACTTTCTGAGTGCCGAGAAATTTCCTTCAATATCCGAGAGTACAACTAGTTCCTCAGGCATTTCGAAGACGGAAGGAGGGGGCTGGTGTTTGTATTCGAGGTGTATATCGAACAGCTCCTCATATTTATCAGTTCTGGCCTTAAAGGATACTTTTTCGCCGAAGGCGTATTTTTGGCTGGTTGCCTTTTTGGTGTCAATGGAGATTACTTCGATTGAGTCCTTTCGTAGCAAAATATATGGACCGTCATGAAGAATGGGGGTCAATTCCGCACCGACATTGTGTTTAATAGTGTAGAGGTACGATGAGTCTTCTCCAGAAGGATAAACAGTGGAGTTAGTTTTGCCATTTTGATTGATAATATGGACAGCCGGCACAGATGTGATATTAAATATTCTTTTTATCGTCTCATAGTTTTCTCCAGCAAATAGTATTTCTGTACTGTCCTGGTCTGTTGTTGGAAAGTCAAGGATGCTCCATATTTTTACTAGATCGTTTTGCTTGAATTGCTCTTTTATTTTATTAATGTAGGCCGTATTTTCTTTGCCCTCACTACCGGGAAACATCATAATCGTGATCTTTCCCAGCAGATTGACTTTTGATACTTTCATGCCCCAGGCATCGGTTAGTTCAAAGTTAGGGGAACTATTTCCTTTAATTAATGAGGTCGAGATCAGATCATTTTCCGCTTTTCTAACGTATTTAACGTATTTCATGCTTGTATTCCCGTTCCCACTATAGAAATCTTTTAACAGCTTTATATTCGAAGAAGTATATCCTTCCTCTTTCAATACTTCTTTTGGAATTAAGAATGCATAATATTGATCGAGTAACTCACCTTGATAGACCTTTTTTGCCAGTTCATAATAGGAGAGTTTTCTTTTGGGGCTTATCTTGACTTCTTTGTCGCTTGTAAAGCCATGTTGCCGATTGTACAAAGTTCTTACATACTGATAGTAGTATACATCGAAATTTACCTGTTCCCGGATTGATCGAAGCCATGTGGCAACTTCGTTGTTAAGGGTCGAATCGAAAATATTGCACAGACTACTTCCTTTAATGCCAAAAACTTCAGCCTTTTCACGTAGGTGATCGAATTTAAATATACGCCTGTGTTCAATTTTTGCCAATAGTATCTGTTTAAGAAACTGATAGCTATCAACTGTGAGGTTTGGTTTTGCTTCATCCAGAAGAGATGTCGTAATGTTGCTTTCGATGTTTAAATAGCTATTCCATTCGAGATAGTCTTGTAAAGATTTTGTGGTATAGTAATTCGGATTAGAGGGTTTTTGGAGTTTTGTCAGCTTGTCTGATATTTTCTGTATCAGCGTCAGCTTCTCGGATCCACGTCCGGTATACTTGGTTGTCCCGTTTTTGTTTTCAACATGAATGCTGTCTCCTGGTTCCAGGTATATATTATGAGAGATACTCTCAAATAACAGTTCTGATGAAACCAAAATCGGTTCTTTTGAGGCTATTTCCCATCGTGCTAACCCATTATGACTTGTTTGATAAATAGTGTCTTCATATCGCTGGCCAGATATATAGTATACAGGAGAGGCGTTGATAGTAACAGTTTGCCCACTCAGGTTAGCGGTGTCTGTTTCTATTAGTATCGTGTTCATTCTTCCTGGGTTATCAGTTTTTACAGAATGCCAGAATGTATTTATCCAAAAGAGAACAGTCAGAATAGTCATCGAGTACATATTATTCCAATTTTAGTATCCAGGATTTTGTTTCAGCCCACTGATCAACACATCTCGTTGAGGAATAGGTGAAATCATTTTGTCGCTTGGGTAAGAAAGATGAGAAGCTGAACTGGCTGGCGCATCACTTCTTTTAATATCCTGTTTCCATCTCATGATATCGAAAAGCCTTGTTCCTTCAAATGCTAGTTCTTTTCTTCGCTCTTTATATATGGAATCAAGCAGTGCCTCTCCTGATGTTTGTATGAGTTCCTTTTCCGGGTTAGACCTCAGGCGAATTGCATTTATAAAGAATCTGGCACTATCGTTCATGTTGAGTCTTGCATATGCCTCTGCAGCAATCAGATAGACTTCAGAAACCCTTAGCAGAGAGGGGTAGTAGGATCCGCCAGGAGTAGGATGCGTACTGATTTGCCCCGAAGGGAATTTATTTATAAGCCAGTTTTCGTCACTTTTGACGACCCAGTTTTTTCTACAGTCAATGCTGTCTTCCTGTACCAATTCAGCTACGTCGTTTGTAGCAATGAATGATAGAGACTGACCTTTCGGACTTGGGGAAAAGTATGCTCCCGGATAGGTTGTCCTGTATGTATTGATTTCGGGAGGCAGCAGAAAGAATGACTCTGAATCCTCCAGTGTAAAGAGGTTATCAGGATAGTCGGGCATTGTCATTAGTGGGGTTGCACGGCAAATTGCGCCGGCTATCCTTTTGGCATTCTCAAAATCTTCTGCAAAAAGATAGACTTTTGAAAGCAGTCCTTTTGCCATATTTTTGTTCATATACAAGGAATTCATCTCCTTCTCCTCAAGGAAAGCCGCTGCGCTTTCCAGATCTTCAATGAGATATTTGTAAATCTCTATAACACTTGCTCTATGGTTATCAAGACTCCAATCGGGAGATACGGTATAAGGAACGCCTGCGTGACCCGCCTGTAAACTATAATTATATGATTGTGCGTAAGTGTTCACCAACTCAAAATACAGCATAGCCCTAATGCCCAATGCTTGTCCGATCAATAGATCCGACTTCTGCTGATTTTCAGACTTGAACTCATTGGCCTTTTGAACAACTAGATTGCACGAACGTATTATAGAATAATAAGATCTGTAAAATGAATTGGTGTTGTACGTGGCATTGTAATCGTCATCTGCTTGCTGTTCCCATAGATAGTGATGTAACAGACCGCTTGAACCAGATACCGGTTTAATATTATCTGCAGCCACCTCGGGATATACCATTTTATATCCCGAGTTCAGATTGGCCAGGGTTGTATAAATGCCATTGAGGTATTGTGCAGTGGCATCCAGATCGCGAATGTAGTTCTCACTCTCAATAATTGTTTTATTCTCCGTATTCAGGAAGTCTTTTCCGCAGGAAGAAAAGGCAACTATTGAAAATATTGATACTAAAATCAGTATGACATTTTTCATAAATGTTCTATTTGGGTGGTCTTGAATTCAGAAGCTGGCATTAAGGCCGAAAGCATAAGATTTTTGATTTGGATAGCTGAAGCCAACTGTACCCCCGACACTTGCATTGTCAGGGTCAACTCCGGGGAACTTGGACCATAAGGCCAGATTATTTCCCTGAATGAATACTTTAAGACTGTTCAGGCTTATTTTTTCCAGTACCCGTTTGGGAAAGTTATACGAAATGACAATATTTTTTAACCTGATATAATCTCCGTCAAACAAATATCTGGTAGATGCTCTTGTTCCTCCGTCAGTGTTATTCAGTTTTCTAACCGGGTTTGCTGCTTTGTCGCCTGGTTTTTGCCAGCGGTCAAGAGATTCTCTTACCTGATGAATGTATGGGTATTCTCCGTCATTCAAGTAGGTCTGGGAAAATGCCCAGTCATATAATTTAAATCCGTATTGATAATAGAGATGTGCGGAGATGGAAAAGCCCATGTATGAAATCGTATTTATAACGGAACCGAATGCATCCGGAGAAGGCTTTCCAACAAATGAGCTTATGGCCTGATTATAGTTTCCGGTGGTTTTTCCAGTGGAGTCAATCCATTGCGGTTTTCCGTCTTCCGAATTGACGCCGGCCCATTCTTTTAAATAGAATGAGTTAAAACTGCGACCTTCTTCGTTGCTTAGAAGCCCTCCTGTTAAAGTCGTTAGCGGCACATCCGCTTTTATCAGTTTATTTTGATTTGAACTCCAGTCTGCACGTAGGTTCCATGTCAGATGTTTCCGTCTGATCAGGTCGGCGGATATAGCTATCTCGGTACCACTGTTGCGAAGATCTCCTATGTTGTTTAATAATGAAAGATTGCCGGTAGTTAGCGGCAGGTTCATTTTGTATATCAGATTGGATGTTTTTTTGTTATAGATATCAAAGGTTAAGTTGATCCTCCCGCTGAATAGCTTTGCTTCTAATCCTGCGTCCCATGTGAATGTTTTTTCCCACTTGATATTTGGATTTCCACCGGAGAGCTGGCTCCCGAATGAAACAGGGGTGAGCGCAACCTGACCTTGATAGCTCCTTAGTTCAAGCAAGTCATATCTTGTAGAATTGCCGATAGGAGCGGAACTGCCTGCTACACCAATACTTCCTCTAAGCTTCAGGGAGCTGATAATTTTGTCATGCTGTTTGAGAAAGTTTTCTTCCGACAAAATCCACCCGGAACCCACTGACCAATAGGTGCCCCATCTTTCTTTGCTGCCAAAAACGGAGGAGGCATCCCGTCTGAGGCTGGCGGATAGCATGTATTTGCCTGCATAGGCGTAGTTGACCTGGCCGAACTGAGAGAGCAATGTCTGCCGTGTCGTAAGCCCTGTTGCGCTATTGGTAGGGTATCCAGGGCTGCTTATTTCATCGTAGTAGGGAAGCGTTGCTGCATTGCCTTGAGCAGAACCTCCCAGTTTTTTTTGTTCCAGGATTTGAGCTTCGTGGCCAAAGAATGCATTTACACTATGTACGTTCTTAAACGTTCTATTATACCGCAATGTATTGGTATTGATAACAGTTGTCCTTCTGATGTCGGCCTCCTGAATTGATCCTCCCAGTGCCCGGCGGGTGGACAGAAAGCGGGGGTCAATTTTCTCCTTGGTTTCGGCAAGCATGAAATCAAACCCGATGCTGCTTGCAAGCGTGAAATACTTCAGGAAATTAATATCTCCATAGAACTTGGTGAGACCCCGAAAGGATACATTGCGATTTATATTGTGTTCTGCCGCTGCCACAGGATTTGCTGAAAAGATAGACGAAGAACGTGGCAGTCCCCATTGATAATTGAATATATAGGTCCCGTCATCAAGCCGTATAGGGTTAAGAGGAGACATTATATCACTGAGCGAAGCCGAAACGAAGCTTTCTAACGGATTGGCATAGTCCTGTTTGGTATGGGACAAGGAAGTGTTCAAGCCGATTTTAAGAAAATCAACGGGATTGCTTTCGAAATTAATCCGTATCGATTTTCTGTCAAACCCGGTTTTTTTGACTATCCCGTTCTGCTTGGTGTATTCAGCGTTTACATAGAATTTGGTTTTGTCAGTTCCGCCACTCATCGAGATGTCGTTGGAGGTCGTAATGGCATTTGATACATATAATTCCTCTAACCAGTTGGGTGAGGGGTAGAAGCTTGTGTCATTTCCAGATATCCGGTATGGGAATTTAGAAAGGAGATCTTTTTTGATGGCGGCATCGGTCCACAATGTTGGATTCGTATTCCGGTAGGCTTCATAAAGCAATTCCAGATACTCGTCCGTGCTGACCATTTCAGCATTGTTTTTGAGTTTTGAGGAGATGTCTGTTTGATGCCTGAAGCTGAACATTGTCTTTCCCTTTTGACCTGTTTTGGTGGTAATCAGAATTACGCCGTTGCTTGCTTTTGACCCGTACAGTGCGATGGCTGCTGCATCTTTTAAAACTGTAATTGATTCAATGTCGGTTGGGTTTAACTGCGAAAGGGGATTGCTGATAGGTGTTACCAATGCGCTTATGGCAAGCTGAAAGTGGTCCTGCGTCACAGGGATCCCGTCTATCACTATCAGCGGATTCCTTACTGTTGATCCGAAGAATGCATCCGTCCCCGTCGTAATCCCCCGCAGCACAAAATTACTCACACCGCCCCCCGGCTGCCCCGTTCCATTGGTCACCAGCAATCCCGGCACAAGTCCCTGCAGACTTTTGTCGAATGACCGGTTCGGCAGTGATTGTATCTGCTCCCCACGTACCACAGTGATTGCACCGGTGTTTGAGCGCTGTGTAGTTGTGCCGTACGCAACCACCACTGTTTCATCCAGCCCGTTCACACTCGCCTTCAGTTTTACCGCGAATGCGCGTTGGCCGCTCACTTTTATTTCTGTGGTTTCATATCCCGTGTATCGTATCAGCAGTGTCGCACCGTCTGAAACATTGCGTATCTGGAAGTTGCCGTTGGCATCTGTTACCGTTCCCGACTTTGAGCCTTTGACAAGTACGGAAGCGCCGGGCAAAGCAACGCCCTCTTCATTTGTAACAATGCCGGTCAATAATGATATATGATCGCCTGCCGCATCATTTTTTTTATCCGCCGTCCGTAGCACGATCGCTTTGTCCTTTAACTCCCACTTCATGCCCCGCGCATCCAGTAAAGTATGCAAAACCTCTTCCAGCTTCGCTTCCGTCACATGAATACTTACCTTTTCCGTTCCCTTGAACTGCGATGTGCTGTACATGAAGTACAAACCCGTTTGTTTCTCTATGTCAGCAAGAACCTGTTTAAGCGGCACCTGTTCTGCTTTCAGTGTTACCTTGTAATCCGGTAATGAAAAACCGTCCGTAGACAGCAGCATGAGGAATAGAATAGATAAAAATGATCGCATAATCTGATGGTGTTAAAAATTGGTTAAGGAAGAATGATTCTCTGAACAGTCACGTTTATATCGATATATCAGTATGACAGCATTTATATTTTCACGGGGTAAGCTGCATGTGTAAACTTTGTGTTAAGGCGCTTGCGGATTTGATCAGAATAATATTATCTTAGCGTTGCATATTGTTCGATCCAAAACAATATCATCATTCCTCCATTTAGCTGTTCTAATCCGTACATTAATTTATTCTTACTTTTTCTACCGGCGCATACACCGGTTTGAGTGATTCGCATATTTTCGCCGCTGAAACGCATCTTAATGCCTTTTTTTAACAACGATAGTGAATTGCTGAAATGCTTGAAAGCAGGGGAGGAAACTGCTTTTGACCATATTTATACTACATACAGGAAATGGTTGTGGATTGCTGCCCTGGGAATACTGCAGAACGAAGCGGAAGCCGAAGATATCGTGCAGGAGTTTTTTATTGACTTCTGGCAGATATACTCCTCCAAAGATTTTACGGATATCAACCATCTGAAAAAATATCTGTTCGTCAGCATCCGCAATCGCTGCATTAACAAACTGGAGTCGAACAAAGTAAACCGGAAACGGTACGATGCTATCTCGTTGCCGCATGACTTCGTTCTGCCGAACAACCGCCTGGAACGGGATGATCTCCAGCGTCAACTGAATAATGCGATGGACAAACTTCCACCGGTACGGATGAAAGTCTTTAAAAGGGGATATCTCCTGCAACAATCCCGCAAAGAGATCGCCGCTGCATTGAATATCAGCGAGGAGAGCGTAAAAAAGCACATGACGCTTGCATTGAAAGACCTGCGCCTTTCCCTGAAAAATCAAAACAATCATTAACCCGTGCACCGGGAAAAACTGTTTATATCTAAAATGGTCACGAACGAGGAATATATTGAGCAACTGATGAGCGAGAAGGTCGCAGGCATCATCAGCAGGGAGGATGAGGATTACCTCGACCGGCTCATGGAAGAATATCCACAGATCGCGGAAGGATGGGAGATATACCTGGCACGGTTCTCCGGAGTGGAGATCGGGAAGGCGGATAATATTCGCTGGAAACCGATAAAGAAGACTTCTGTCCTGAAAAAATACATTTATTATATCGCCGCCGCTGTTATCGCAGGCATTTGCATGATACTCTCCACCCTGTTTACCGCCGATACCCCTCATTATACAATAACGGCAGACAACAATATCAAACTCCGGCTTGCCACGGGCGAAACGGTGAACCTTTCAAATACTGACAGCGCTATCCAGGTTCCCGCCGTAAAGCTTACCAACCAGCATAAGGGGCTCACATACACTGCTGATGCCAGCGCTCCCGAAGGCCTTAACGTGCTGACCGTGCCGGTGGGCCTGGATTACAAAATTACGCTGGGCGATGGTACCATCGTCTGGATGAATGCCGCTACCAAACTGGAGTTTCCGTTCCGGTTCAAAGGAGGTACAAGGGAAATCCGTCTGGAAGGTGAGGCATACCTGGATGTGGCAAAAGATGCGTCCCGTCCTTTTTTGGTACATACGCCGCAGGGTACCGTGAAAGTGCTGGGTACCGCATTTAACGTGAACAGCTACGATAGCGGCCGTGTGGTGGTTTCCCTGGTAGAAGGCGCGGTAGTGATGTTGTCGGGAGAAAATGCAGTGCCGCTGAAACCGGGCAGGCAACTGATCTGCACCAGCCGCGCCCGACCGGAAATGCGGGCTTTCGATGAAGAAAGGGAACTGAGCTGGAGGCGGGGCATCTTTTATTTTGATGATGCCGACCTGCAATACATCTGCACCGTTTTGCCAAGATGGTATGGCATAAAGGTCAGGATGGACAGCAAACTGGTTGCCCGGGAACGCTTTACCGGTAGGATTGACAGGAACCTGCCGGTCGAAACCTTTTTAGAACAACTGAAACTCACCACCGCCGTAGATTACTATTTTGATAAAGACGGCATACTCCACTTGAAATAAAATAACGCGGCTTCATCGCATCCCCCAATATGAAGCCGGTAAATCTCTGCCCAAACAGCCCGGTACTGCTGAAAAGAGGAACACCGGAAATGGTGAAGCTTGTCCATTTCTTCGTCCATCGTTCGTCCGGCCAATCAATTTTACTATCCCGGTATAGCCGATCATGTTACCGGCCTTTCCCGTAAACGTGAACAAAGATGTTTGTGTTACCATCGTAGTTGTATTTTGGTGATGGATAAATATATAACACAATCCCGGCAGGAAGGTTTGGCCGGGATTCGTCGTTATCTAAAGCTGGTAAACCCGGCATTGGAAAATATTCAAAATAGGTCATCATCCCCGCAACCATAGAATTTGAAAGCATCAAATAGCAAACGTTTGAAATGGGCTTTTATGAGAGAAAATACAACCTGTAATCCGCTGCATTTCGTTTTTATTTAAAATCCGTTCACAATCCGTTTACAATTCGTGGAATTTCATCCGACTTTTTGTCCATTCTTCAATTAAATATTCCATCCGTAAGAAACTATTCATATTTTAGCAACCATGGTACTAAGATCAACAAACAGTCTTTTAAGCCGGTCGGGGATCGGCTTTTTAATTATGTGCAGTGCCGGCCTGGCATTGAATCAGAAGGCCGTCGGCCAGTCTTCGCAAATATCCCTGCAGGACCTCTCTGCATTTAAGGATCCCGGCAGCAGCTGGCAGATCGCCGGGGATGTGAATGCCAACCTGGAAAAACAGAACGTACTGCGTACCGGAAAAGGTACCGGTATCCTGGTCAATCTCCCTGGTAAAAGAAATCACGGGCAGGACCTGTTTTCAGGTTTTGAACATGGTGATATTGACCTGGAGCTGGATTACATGATGGCCGCGGGTGCCAACTCCGGCATCTACCTGCAGGGCCGCTATGAACTGCAGTTGCTGGACAGCTGGGGCGTTAAAACACCGCGCCCGGGTGACAACGGCGGTATTTACGAACGCTGGGACGACAGCCGTGGAAAAGGTAACGAAGGGTTTGAAGGGTATGCTCCCCGCCAGAACGTGAGCAAAGCCCCCGGTCTCTGGCAGCACCTGAAGGTAGCTTTCCAGGCCCCGCGTTTCGATGCTTCCGGCAAAAAAACCGCAAACGCGAGGATACTGCGTGTGGAACTGAATGGTGTGATGATCCACGAGAACATCGAGCTGAACGGGCCTACCCGCGGCGCGATAGGCGGGGGGGATGAAAAAGCCGCCGGCCCGTTGCGCATCCAGGGAGATCATGGCGCCGTTGCATTCAGGAACATCAGCATCAGACAATACAATACGCCTCTGCCTGAACTGACCGGCCTTCAATATATCGCTTATGCCGGTCCGGTGGCCCGGGATGCGGATTTCAGCAAACTGAAGGAACTGGCAAAAGGAAACGCCGATGCGCTTACCGCCAACTCTCCTGTACTGGCCAACGAATATGCATTGGTTTATAAAGGAACATTGCATGTGAAAGAAGCGGGCGAATACAATTTTTCGCTGAATACTTCCGGCGGCGGTGGCATGATCAGGGTAAATAATAAAGATGGCAGAGGCAACCGTGCAAAGGAAAACCTTCCCGCAGGCAATGTACCGGTAGAGATCTGGTACGCAAGGTCCAATCAATGGGACTCCCCATCACTGGGCCTGAGCGTATCCGGACCGGGCCTCAGGGAAGTGTACTTCGGTGATGCCATTACACCGGACCAGACAGATCCCATTCTGCTGGACGCTCCTTCCAATACCATCCTGCGCAGCTTCATGGATGTGCCGGACCAGCCGAAGGTAGTGCATGCCGTTTCCGTGGGCAGCCCGGAAAAAGTGCATTATACTTATGATATGGACAGGGGGATGATCGTTCAGGTATGGAGAGGTGATTTCCTCGAAACAACGCCGATGTGGCATGAACGCGGTAATGGTACTTCCCGCCCGCAAGGCGCTGTACAACGCTTTGGTATCCCTTACTTCACGCTCGGCCGCCTAGCCGGTCAGCAGGATGCCTGGATAGCGGACACCACCGGCAGCGGATACCGCCCGAAAGGATATGTACTGGATGAAGAGGACCGCCCTACATTCCGTTACCAGATCTTCGGTTCTGCCGTAACGGACCAGATCCGCGTATCGGCAGACGGACATGGCATTCAGCGTGAGCTGACCGTGGCCTCACCCGCTGCTGATCTGTATGCGAAACTCGCAGAAGGCGCACAGATCGAAGTGCTGGACAAAGACATGTATGTGGTCGATGGCCGTTCCTATTACCTGCAGCTGCAGGACGCCGGCGGGGCAAAACCCTTCGTGCGCGACGCCAACGGCCGCAAAGAGCTGATCATTCCCGTACGCGGCAGGTTAAGCTATTCCATCCTTTTCTAAAAACTTTGACTGTAGTTAGTAATGAAAAATATTTCACAGAAGCTTTTTAAGAAAGCAGCATTATACTTACTGCCCTTGTCCGCAGCCGTTACGCAGTTAACGCCGGTACATGCGCAGGAGACGCCGAAGGAAGAAGATTATTTCCGGATCATGAAGATGAGTGCACCCGAAGGCACCTTGCTGGAAGTTGGGGGTTTAACGGTATTGCCGAATGGCGATCTTGGCGTAGCTACCCGCCGCGGCGATATTTTTATCGTGGAAAATCCCACCAGCAGGCGTCCGTTCTTCCGCAAGTTCGCTTCCGGTCTCCATGAAGTATTGGGCCTGGCCTATAAGGACGGAGCACTGTACTGCGCGCAGCGTGGTGAGCTGACCAAACTGACCGATACCAATATGGACGGTAAAGCAGATGTATATGAAACCGTATATGCATGGCCGATATCCGGTCACTATCATGAATACAGCTTCGGTCCTAAGCTGGCGCCTGACGGATCCTTTTTCGTATCCGGCAACGTAGCCTTCGGCAACGAGGAATGGTGGCGTGGTGAAAGCCGTGTTCCCTGGCGCGGATGGATGATGCATATCAGCGCCGATGGCAGCACCCTGGAGCCCTGGGCTACAGGTATGCGCTCTCCATGCGGACTGGGCATGATCAACGGTGAACTGTTCTACACAGAGAACCAGGGCGACTGGATGGGGTCCGGTGGTGTGTGGCATGTAAGGAAAGGCGATTTCGTGGGCCATCCCGCAGGTCTTCGCTGGACCGATCAGCCGAATTCCCCGCTGAAACTCAAAGCGGAACAGATCTATGCACAGGTGGATGAACGCCGGATCAAGAATGAGCAGGGCCGTTATATCAAGCCGGAGAACAGGGTGAATGAGGAATTCAAGACCATGTTCGATGTGAAAAAAGCGATCCCTGAGTTGCGCCTGCCTGCCGTATGGCTGCCGCACGGCGTGCTGGGTATCTCCAATTCCGAAATGCTGGCCATCCCCGATAACTATTTCGGGCCATTCGGAGGCCAGGTGCTTGTTGGCGATCAGGGGCAGAGCAAGATCATGCGCGTAGTGCTGGAAAAAGTAAAAGGTGAGTACCAGGGCGTAGCTTTTGATTTCCGCAGTAATTTCCAGTCCGGCGTACTGCGCATGGCCTGGGCAAAAGACGGTTCCCTGTTCGTGGGTGAGACCAACCGCGGTTGGGGCTCCGCCGGTGATGCCAACGAAGGCCTGCAACGCCTGGTGTGGAACAACCGCGTGCCTTTTGAAATGCGTACCGTAAAAGCGATGCCTGATGGCTTTGAAATAGAATTCACCTTGCCGGTAGACAAGAAATCCGCGGCAGACCTTGCGTCCTATTCCGTGGAAAGCTTCATCTACAAATACCATTCAGTGTACGGCAGTCCCGTTGTAAACAACGAAACCTGCGAAGTAAAAGGTGTAAAAGTATCCGATGACGGCTATAAAGTGCGCATCATCGTTGATAACATGCGCCAGTACTACATCCATAATATTACGCTGAACGGTGTGCGGGAACGCGATAACTTCTATTCACTGGTGCATCCCACCGGTTATTATACGCTGAATAACTTCCCGGATGGCGCAAAGTTATCCATGAGCGGGGTAAGCACTTATAATTCCGAAAAGGAAGCTAAAGCAAAAGCTGAGGCGGAGGCCAAAGCAGCAGCGGCAAAAACAAAGGTAGCTGCAAAGCCGAAAGCCCCTGCCGCTCCGGTAAAAACCGTAGCTAAAGTGCCTACTTACGAGGAAGTAAAACCGCTCCTGGCAAAATTCACCTGCAGCGCCTGCCATAATGCCGACAAAAAGCAGGTAGGCCCCGCATTCCGGGATATTGCCAAACGTAACTATTCCAACGAAATGATGGTGAAGCTGATCTACAATCCGAACCCGGAGAACTGGCCCGGCTACGCCACAGAAATGCCGCCCATGCCGCAGGTCCCCAGAGCAGACGCTTTGAAGATCGCCGGCTGGATCAATTCTTTGAAGTGATCCGATCTTTGAAATAATCCGATCGCGGAAATAAACAGGAGCCTGTATCAGATTGGTGATACAGGCTCTTTTTATTGGGTCGCAGGCGTGGCCGCAGCCTTGAAACCGTGCATTTTACTCCCCGTATAGCCCGGCACGTCAGGCCTCTCTCAAGGCAAACGCTTTCGCCAGCAACCGGAAAGATTCCGTCTTCGCCGCAGCATTTTCGGAGATCGTACAAAGCACCACCTCATCCACACCATACTGCGCGCATAACATTTCTATCTGCCGGCGCATGCTTTCGGGGTTGCCACAGATCATCCGGCCGCGGTTGTAGTTGATGCGGAGCTGTTCTTCCGGCATATATTCTATCTGCTCGATCTCTTCATACGGTGGGATAGGGGTGTCCCTTCCTCTTTCGATATGGAGGAGGCGATAGTCGAATTCCGTTTGCCACCGCTCCACGGCCCTTTCATCTTCCGAACAGAACGCAAAAATAGAAAAGTTGGCTTCCGGCGCTTTCAGTTCAGCGGAAGGCTTGAATTTTGCGCGGTACTGCGCTACCGCTTCCGGCCCGCCGTTGGGGTTGATGAACTGGGCAAAGGAAAGTGCGGCGCCGAAATAAGCGGCCAACTGGCTGCTTCCGCCGCTGGAAGTCAGCAGCCAGAGGGGCGGAACGGTTTCTGCCTGGGGCATGGCCTTTACTTTCTCGTGTACGGAACCTGGTTCGGCGTGATCCGAAATGAAATTTTTTAGATCGATGATCTGCTGCACGAACTCGTTTTCGGAGAAAGTGTTCTGCGGGTTGAGCAGGCGGGCCGTTAACCGGTCGCCCCCCGGCGCCCGGCCGATACCGAGGTCTATGCGCCCTGGAAACAGGGCTTCCAGCATGCGGAAGTTTTCCGCAACTTTCAACGCACTGTGGTTAGGGAGCATGATGCCGGCAGCGCCTAAGCGGATCCGCCTGGTTTGCCCCGCCAGGTATGCGATCAATACCTCCGGTGTGGAGCCCGCAATGTTGGGAATATTATGATGTTCTGAAACCCAGAATCTTTCAAAGCCCAGGCTGTCCGCCAACTCTGCCAGTGCCTTCGTTTCCTGCAGGGCTTCCCGTGTTGTACTGCCCTGCCGTACATGCGACTGGTCCAGAATACTTAATCTGATCTTTGTCATCCGCTGCTATGCTGTCTTTAATGAGATATAAAATTAAGGGGTCCTGTCCGGGTCAGCAAGTATGCACTTTTTGGTAACCAGGTCACCAAAAGGATACTAATACAGAAAATCAACTTCTTATGATTGTGTCCGGTACGCTAATTCAACCCGGCTTTCTGGTCTGTGTTCAGCACATGTTTATCGGACATGCTGAGCAGAATGAGCGCCATCAATCCTAAAATGATCAGCAGTACCATTTCCAGGTGGGAACCAAGCACTGATCCGCTGGCGATATCATGGGAGCCGGTCTGCAGGTTCTTGCCTTCCCCGGCCTGTATAACGGCAAGATTGTTCAGCAACGCCACGCTCTGCCGGAAATGCTCGTCCAGGGAACCTTCACGGGTGGCTGAAAGATGCATGGAGTCGGACATCTCGGTGAAGCCGGCATTCTCCATTTCCGTATAGCGTTTCAACTGTTGTTTGAACCGGGTCCACTGTTCCTTTTCTTCTTTCGTCAGATAAGTGTTGTCATAGATCTTCACGAGACTGTCTATCTCCTTGTCCTTTTCCTCCTTCCATGAAGCCCAGCCTGCCTGCAGGCCGCTTTTTTCCTCCAGCATCAGCCGTTTCTGATACAGCCGGTTGGATATCTCATAGAGATAAGTGGCCGGCAGCAGACGGTCCTGGTAAATGGAAGAAACAGATTTGTCCAGCCTGGAAATATGCTTCCTCGACCGGAGGTTGTTCAATAGCACCAGTACGATGATCACAATCAAAACACAACAAATCTTGAATTTATTCCTGACCTGGAAGAATCTCTTCATAACGCAGCGTTTAAATTTAAATATAAGCAATAATATGGCAGTCTGCTGAGGAGGTGTATGTTAAACGCTTCCGGCTTGCCGGTGGGATGATGATGATAATGATTTTTTTCTTTAGATTTACGCAAAGGCAACATACCAAATTACGGAACGTTATGGATCGGATGTTATCCGGAAAAGACTGGCTGGTAAGGATGAAAGAAGGTGATGAGTCTGCATTCACCAGCATTTACCGCCATTATCATCCTCCGCTGTATTATTATATTCTGCGTTTCTGCAAGATACCTTCGCTTGCGGAGGACCTGGTGCATGACGTATTTATGAAAGTATGGGAGATCCGGGAGCGCATCGATCCGGAATTGCCGTTCTCCGGATATATCTACCGCATCGCCCGCAATCATGTATTCAAAACGCTGCAAAAGATCGCCACAGACCGGTCATTAAGGGAGCAGCTGTTGCAGCAGCTGGAGGAAAGGGGAGTTGCCCGGCCGGAAGAAGTGGCACAGTCCCGGGAGTACGACCGCCTGTTCCATGAGGCGCTGGACAGGATGCCGCGTCAGCGGCTGAATGTTTTCAGGTTATGCCGGCAGGAAGGCCGCAGTTATGATGAGGCCGCCGCTATCCTGGGTATTTCCCGTAATGCCGTGAAGAAACATATGGTGCTGGGCATGCGTTTCATCCATGACTATGTTTTCCGCTACGGCGATGTTTTCTGCGCTTTATATATCAGTTTGAGGATAATGTAGCCCTTCTCCTGAATTTTTTTGTAACCCGGGGTACCCTCATTCCTCAAAAACGGATATTCATATCAGGTACCCGTCAAAAAGGGCCGCCTGATCATATGGCTCCACACGAAGAACTGTTACAGAAATACCTGGATGGCCAATGCACCCGTGAAGAAGCGGAAGCGCTCATGCAATGGCTGCAAACCACAGGTTCCCACCGTACCCTGCTTGCCAGCATGCAGGAGGAGTTTGAACGTTCCATGGATACGCAGGTGGAAATTCCCGCAGCGATCAGCGACCGGATAGAGAACCGTCTCCTGCAGGAGATCAGCGCCTCCGGGAAAGTGGTGGACATGCGGCCCCGCAACCGGCGCTACTGGTTTGCGGCCGCGGCCGTGGCGTTGCTCCTGGCCGCAGGCATCTATCGCTATAATACGGACCGGCCGGCCCCCATGCCGCTGGCCCGGGCTGAGCAAACGACGGAAGACATTGCCCCCGGCAGTGACAAGGCTGTGCTTACGCTCGCCAATGGTACTACCGTAACCCTGGATAGCGCGGGCAACCAGGTGATCCGCCAGGGTGGCACCACCGTACTGCAGCAAAAAGGACAATTACAATACGAAAGTGAACCCGATGAAGGGACTGTAGGTTACAACACACTCACGGTGCCGCGGGGTGGGCAGTTTCACGTAGTGTTGCCGGACGGGAGCAAAGTTTGGCTCAATTCCGCATCCAGCCTGAAATACCCCACCGCGTTCACCGGAAACGAAAGACTGGTGGAGCTGCAGGGGCAAGGGTATTTTGAGGTATCGCGCAATGCGCAACAGCCGTTCCTGGTGAAAGTGGGACATATGGAAGTGCAGGTGCTGGGCACCAGCTTTGATGTAATGGCCTACAGCGATGAAAGCAGCGTGAACACCACATTGCTCGAAGGAGCCGTAAAAGTGAAACAGGGAAGCACCGGGCAGGTACTGAAACCCGGTCAGCAGGCACGGTATGACCGGCAAACCTGCAAGGTTACGGTACATCCCGCCGATGTACAGCAGGTGGTCGCCTGGAAAACGGGATTCTTCGAGTTCGATAACGCAAAACTGTCCGATATCATGCGCCAGGTAGCCCGCTGGTACGATATAGACATCACGTATATGAATGAACAGACATCCGCCGTATATGGAGGCCGCATCAGCAGAAGCCTGCCATTGTCTGAAATACTGCATATGCTGGAACCCAACGGAGCGAGGTTTACCCTCGACGGCAGAAAACTGAAGGTATCATCAACCGAATAAAAGAATCAATACCCTCGCCTGTAGCTGTTTTTCCACGTGCAGCCAGGCTGGACTCATGAACACTAAACAAACTTTAAATTGACCGTTATGAAAACGACTGAAACAAGTTAATGGTAGCGGTATGCCCAAAAAAAACCGGAAGCGCTTGCAACACTTCCGGATAATAGCCTGGGTATCCTGCCAATAGTCCCTCTCAGAACTATTATTTCGTAATTCCCAAACATCACAAAAGTATGAAATTAAACTTTAGTGGCGGAGCTTTCCAAACGCGAAGGCACTCATCAACCAAATTGTTCCAAGTTATGAAACTGACCACCGTTTTGCTGTTCGCTGCCTGCATGCAGATCAGCGCAAAAGGAGTTTCGCAGCAAATCTCCATTTCGGAACGGAACGCCCCGTTAAAAAAGGTCTTGAAGGAAGTTGCCCGTCAGGCGGGTATTTCCATGGTATATGATGAAACACTGTTATCCCGTCTGAAGCCGGTAACTATCGAGCTGAAGAACGTCTCGGTACAGGAAGCCATGCGCTCCCTGCTCAAAGGGCAGCCGGTGGCTTACACCATTGAGGGAAAGCGCATCATTATCAGGCAACCGGAACCGGAAGAGCTGCAGGCGCTGGATACGGCCATCACGGTATCCGGGCGTATCTCCAACGATGCCGGTGAAGCCATTCCAGGCGCCACTGTACGCGTGGCAGGCACTTCTACCGGCACTGCTTCAGATGCCAACGGACGTTATACCATTCGTGTGCCGGATGCCAATGCCTCCCTGATCTTCAGTGTGCTCGGGTACAATACCCGTACCCTGAAAGTCAGCGGCAGCAGCATGGATATCAAATTACAGCTGTCGGAGACAGCTTTGACGGAAACCGTAGTGGTAGGTTATGGCGTGCAGAAGAAAAGTGTGG
Organism: Chitinophaga sp. XS-30; assembly: GCF_008086345.1. NCBI lineage: Bacteria > Pseudomonadati > Bacteroidota > Chitinophagia > Chitinophagales > Chitinophagaceae > Chitinophaga > Chitinophaga sp. XS-30. The sequence continues at coordinate 3,819,156 of NZ_CP043006.1, forward strand.
TTACCGGCGCCATTTCCAGCGTAAGGGCCAAAGACCTGGAGGATATGCCCATTACCCGGCTGGAACAGGCATTGCAGGGCCGTACCTCCGGCGTTACCATTGCCCAAAGTTCCGGTCAGCCCGGCTCCGGCGCTGCGGTGAGGGTAAGAGGTATTACCACCTTCGGCAACAATGATCCGCTGTGGGTGGTAGATGGCGTGGTGGTGGACAACGGCGGCATCGGTTATCTGAACCAGTATGATATTGAATCCATTGAAGTATTGAAAGATGCGGCTTCCCAGGCCATATACGGCGCGCGTGCCGCGGCAGGCGTGATCCTGGTCACCACAAAGAAAGGGAAGGCCGGCAAGCTTACGGTCAATTATAACGGTTATTACGGCATTTCCGCACCTGCACGTAAACTGAAGCTGCTGAATGCAACAGAATATGCCACGCTGCGCAACGAAGCTTCCGTAGCCAACGGCAATGGTATCGTATATGCCGATCCGGAATCCCTGGGCAAGGGAACCGATTGGCAATCGCATATCTTCAACAGCAGCGCACAAAGACAGAATCACGAGATCAGCGTAAGCGGCGGCAGCGACCGTTCCACTTTCTATACTTCCTTCGGTTACCTGCAGCAGGAGGGTATCGTGGCATCCGATATCTCAAAGTACCAGCGTTTTAACGTGCGGCTGAATTCCATCCACAAGCTCACACCCTGGCTGACCTTCGGTGAGAATGTGGGATATGCGTATGACAAGAATGTTGGTCTGGGCAATACCAACAGCGAATTCGGCGGGCCCCTCAGTTCCGCCATCAATCTTGACCCCATCACTCCCGTGGTGATCACCGATCCGGCCATTGCCGGCGCGGCCCCCTATACGAATGTGGGCATCCGGAGGGACGCACTGGGCCGTCCATATGGTATTTCGAGCGCCGTTGGCCAGGAAATGACCAATCCGCTGGCCTATATCTCTACCCGCATCGGCAATTACGGCTGGTCCCATAATGTTGTTGGCAATACCTACCTGGAGGCCGAACCGCTCAAAGGCCTGAAACTCCGCTCCACACTGGGCGCGAAGATCGCCTTCTGGGGCTCGGAATCCTTTACGCCCTTATCCTGGCTTAATTCCTCCAATATCTCTTCCCGCACCTCCTTTAACCGCTCTTCGAATAGCGGGTATAACTGGAACGTGGAGAACACCATTGCTTACTCCCGCTCTATTGGCGACCACAACTTTACGGTGCTGGCTGGCCAGGGGGCGTATATGGATAACCGTACCCGCAGCATTAACGTTACTTTCAACGACGTGCCGGCGGATAATTTTAACGATGCCTCCCTCAATTTCAAGGTGCCGGCGGACAAACGTTTATCTGACGGCAGCGAGGGGGCTGACCACCGCATTGCATCCCTGTTTGCCAGGGTGAACTACAACTACGATGAAAAATACCTGCTGGAAGCCATCATCCGCAGAGACGGCTCCTCCCGCTTCGGCTCCAATAACAAATACGGCGTGTTCCCGTCCTTTTCCCTAGGCTGGGTAGCATCGCGTGAAAGCTTCTGGCCGGAAAACCAGGTGATAAGTTTCCTGAAGCTGCGCGGCGGCTACGGTGTGGTAGGTAACGATAATATCGGGAACTTCGCTTTCCTGTCCACCATCGGCAGCGGCAGAAACTATGCGATCGGCAATTCCGGCAGCTACCTCATCGGTTACAGCCCCAATGCGCCATCCAACCCCGATCTGAAATGGGAGGAAACCAGCCAGGCCAATATCGGTTTTGAAGCGACCCTGTTCAGGAATGTTACCCTGGCATTCGACTGGTTCAAAAAAGCCACGAAAGACATCCTGCAGAATCCCCGTATCCCGTCCTACGTTGGCGCTATTTCCAATCCTGCCGCCAATGTTGCGGATATGGAGAACACCGGCGTGGAACTGGAACTGGGGTATCGCCAAACGATCGGTGAATTCGACTTCTCGCTCAACGGCAATGTTTCCTATCTCAAAAACAAGGTGACCGACCTGGGCACCGGGATAGCATATCTTTCCGGCGGGCAAAGCTTCCAGACGATGGGCACCATCACCCGTACCGCTATAGGCCAGCCGATCAACTCTTTCTTCGGTTACCGGACGCTGGGCATCTTCCAGACGCAGGACGAAGTAAATGCGTATGTCGGTAAAGATGGCGCTATGATCCAGCCCAACGCGAAGCCCGGCGATTTCCGCTGGTGGGACAAAAATGGCGATGGCATGATCACCGAGGATGACCGCGATTTCATCGGTAATCCTACGCCTGCATGGACTTACGGCTTCACCGCCAACGCCGCCTGGAAGGGCTTCGATATCGTATTGTTCGGCCAGGGTGCCGGAGGCAACAAGATCTTCCAGGGGCTTCGCCGGCTGGACATTGCCAACGCCAACTGGCAAACGAAAGCGCTGGACCGCTGGACCGGCCCCGGTACTTCCAATGAGCATCCCAGGTTGATCACCGGCGATCCGAACAAGAACTTCACCAATTCCTCCGAGTTCTACCTGGAAGACGGCAGCTACCTGCGGATCAAAACCCTGCAGCTGGGATATACACTGCCCAATTCACTGACCGGCAGGATCGGCTTGCAACGGTTGAGAGTGCATGTGATGAGCGAAAACCTCGTTACGTTCACGAAATACACCGGTTATGATCCGGAGATCGGCGGCGGGGTGTTCAGCATAGACCGTGGTATCTATCCGCAGGCCCGCTCTTTCATGTTCGGATTGAACGCTACTTTCTAATCACCTAAAGCAGATCAAAAATGAAGAAGAAATATATTCCATTCGTCGTGATGCTGGCAGCAGGGCTGCAATTGATCAGTGCATGCAGCACCGGCTTCCTGGATGTGAAACCAAGAGGCCTGGACCTTGAATCGAACTATTACCGTAATGAAGAAGAAGCCTTTAAGGGGCTGATCGCCGCATATGATGTGGTGGGATGGCAGGGAGGCGGCTATGTGACCCGTGTGGGCGCATTCAATGCCGCATCGGACGATCATGTTGCCGGGGGAGGCAATTCAACGGACATCAACTCCTTCCAGGTATTTTCCAACTATACCCTTACCTCGGAAGTTGGTCCCCATAACGAATTATGGCGGAAAGGCTTTTCCGGTGTATTCCGCTCCAATGTGATCCTTGCCAAATTGCCGGATGTGCCGATGGATGAGAACCGCAAGAAACGCTTCATCGCAGAAGCCCGGTTCCTGCGCGCCTATTTTTATTTCGACCTGGTGCGGATGTTCAAAAATGTGCCGTTATTCTCCCTGCCGGTATCCACCAGTGAAATGTACGACGTATTGCAGGCCCCGCCCGCGGATGTGTACAAACAGATAGAAGATGACCTGAAAGCGGCCATCGAAGAGCCGAACCTGCCGGACCAGGTGCCCATCGCTTCAGAAGGCGGCAGGGCTACAAAAGGCGCTGTGCATGCATTGCTCGGCAAGGTGTACCTCTACCAGGAGAAATGGGCGCTTGCTGCAGCCGAGTTCGCGGAAGTGAACGGCGCTACGCCGGGACAGGTGAACGCCAAATATGGCTACCGCCTGCTGGCGGATTTCGGGGATCTCTGGAAATCGGATAACGCCAGCAAATTCAACAGCGAATCCATTTTCGAGATCGCATTTACCTCTACATCGGCGGGCACCTGGGATTGCGTGGCCTGCACGGAAGGGAATGTGCTCAACATTATGGTAGGGCCGCGCGGTTACAAAGCCCTGACCGCCGATGCGCCGGATTATGTGTCCGGCTGGAGCTTCCTGCCTGTGACCCAGAGCCTCTTCGACGCTATTCATTTCGACCCGCGCTACCGGTACACTGTGGCGAACCTCGACAGCCTGGAAGAGAACGGTATTGCCGAATACGAAAAAGGATATATGAACACCGGTTATTTCCTCGAAAAACTTGCCGGCCGCGTATCCAACAGGACCACCGGCGGCGGTTCCCAGGAGCTGAATTATCCGCAGAACCTTTACGAGATCCGCCTGGCCGATACCTATCTGATGGAGGCCGAAGCGCTGGTGCGCAACGGTGAGAGCGGCGGCACCGGCACCCGTTCCTACAACCTGCTGAATGCCGTGCGGGCGCGTGTGGGGCTTACCCCTGTTCCAGCTACGATAGACAATATTTTCAGGGAAAGAAGACTGGAACTGGCCGGTGAAGGCCATCGCTGGTTCGACCTGGTGCGCTCCGGTCAGGCTGCCGCCATTCTGGGCCCCCGCGGATTCGTACCCGGCAGGCACGAGATACTGCCTATTCCGCTGCTGGAACTGGAAAATACAAAGCTCGAACAGAGCAAGGAATGGGGAGGAACGAAATAAACAGGCTATCACCATCAAACTAACATCATGCGAGCATTATATATCACCGGATGCATGCTGCTGCTGGCGGCCTGCACGCCGGAATCATCAACAATATCATTGCAACCTTTGCCCACAGCGGCTTTTACAGCAACGCCGCTCTCCGGTAATCCGAATAAGGTAGCCGTGCAAAGCACGACGCCTGGTGGATTCATCTGGCTGTGGAACTACGGAACGAACGGCATTTCCCGTAAGGCATCCGACACGCTCAGCTTTTCGAAGAAAGGAGAATATACCATTCAGCTGACGGTTTTCACCCACGGCGGCTATGCCACCACCGCGCAGAAAGTGAACATTGCCAATGATCTCCCGGCGGTAGATATCCTGAAAGGCGGGGATATGTCCCCGGGCAGCGAAGCCTTCTGGACGGTGCTGAATACCGGTGGTACACAAACGGCTATCGCCATTGCCAATGGCATGATGACGTTTTCCAATACCGGCAATTCCAACGGCGCCATCTATCAGGCAGTAACGGTGAAAAAAGACCGGGAATATACCTTTTCGGCCCATATCAAAGGCGGCGGGGCCGCGGATACCTGGTTTGAGGTGGTCTTCGGTACCGCCGCGCCGGAACAGGGGAAGGACTATTCCGGCACCAAATTCATTGCCATGAACACCTGGTCCGGATGCGGGAATGCACCGTTCGACGGCGAGTTTGCCGTGATCGCCTGTGATGGCGATGGCAAAGGGAAGGACGGCAAGATAAAGTTCGATAAGGACGGTACCGTGTATATGGTCATCAAAGGGGGCAGCACGAACAACGGCACCCTTGGTCCGGATGGCATTACGCTGGACAATATCAGGTTCCTCGAAGAACAGTAACTTTACATTGCGGCCGGCGGTGGGGTTTCCATGCAGCCATGATTTGATCTTAAGCGTGGGAATGTTCCGCTGCCGGCCGCAATAAAACATATGTTATGAAAACAGTACAATATGGATTGATCCTGTTGATCGGGTTGCATGCGATGGCATGCTCCGGCCAGGAAAAAGACGGCCCCGGCCCGGTTACTCCGCCGTCACAGGGACCGCAGGATAAAGGCTGGACCTTTGAGACCACGCCCGTCTGGCAGGATGAATTTGACTACAACGGTCTGCCCGATGCTGCCAAATGGGGATACGACATCGGCGGCCACGGATGGGGCAATAACGAGCTGCAATACTATACCAACAGGATTGAGAATGCTTTCGTCGGGAATGGCGTGCTCACCATCTCCGCGAAAAAGGAAGCCATGAGCGGCCGCAATTATACCTCCACCCGCCTGATCTCGAAAGGCAAAGGGGATTTCCTGTACGGCCGCTTCGAGATCAAAGCGAAACTGCCGGCAGGTAAAGGCACATGGCCGGCTATCTGGATGCTGCCGACCGACTGGGCGTATGGCGACTGGCCCAAGTCCGGCGAGATCGACATCATGGAGCATGTCGGCTACGATCCCAACAAGATCCACATCAGCGTACATACCGAAGCCTACTATTTCAAGATCGGCACCCATAAGACCAGCACAAAGGTGATCGAGAATGCCATGACGGAATTTCATCTTTACCGTGTGGACTGGACGCCTTACGCTATCCGCGGATATATCGATGATGTACTGATCTACCAGTTCATCAACGAAGGCAAGGGTTATACGGTATGGCCGTTCGACAAACGTTTCCACCTGTTGCTGAACATCGCTGTGGGCGGCGACTGGGGAGGACAGCAGGGTGTGGATGACAATATCTTTCCCACCAACATGGAAATAGATTATGTAAGAGTGTATAAAATGATCGATAAATGAGTAAAAAGTTATGGCTGGCGATTGCGCCGCTGCTCTTGTCGGTCAGCCTATCCTCCGCCGGTTGCAAAAGCGGAGGTGGTACCCCTGATCCTATAGACCCGCCCGGTCCCGGCCCTGTAACCTCGGATGTGGCCATGTGGCTCACGAAGCCGGACCGGTCTGTGCTGTTTGCCCCGCAGCAGGTGAGTCTGGTATTCCGGGATACATTCAACGTTTATCCCACCATTACCGTGGATGAATCGCAGACCTTCCAGGAGATCGACGGTTTCGGTTATACGCTTACCGGCGGCAGCGCCAGCCTGATCAATGCATTGCCGGCCACCGCGCAGGAGGCTTTGCTGAAGGAACTGTTTCATTGGGACAGTACATTCATCGGCGTCAGTTACCTGCGGGTGAGCATCGGCGCTTCCGATCTCAGCGCGCATACATTCACCTACAATGATCTTCCGGAGGGGCAAACCGATGAGAACATGGCGCATTTCTCCATCGCTGAAGAGCAGAAAGACCTGATCCCCGTGTTGAAAAAGATCGTAGCGCTGTTCCCGCAGATAAAGATACTGGGCTCTCCGTGGACGGCGCCGGTATGGATGAAGACGAATAAAGCATTTGTCGGCGGCAGCCTCAAACCAGAGTATTATGCCGCATACGCCGGATATTTTGTTAGATACATCCAGGCGATGGAGTCGGAAGGCATTACCATCGATGCTATCACACCGCAGAATGAGCCGCTGCATGGCGGCAACAATCCAAGTATGGTGATGCAGGCGGCGGAGCAGGCAGACTTTATCAAGCATCACTTAGGCCCTGCGTTTCAGGCTGCCGGTATAACCACAAAGATCATCGTTTACGATCATAATGCAGACCGGCCGGATTACCCGGTGGATATTCTGAAAGACCCGCAGGCCAGTGCATTTGTGGATGGTTCGGCCTTTCATCTTTATGGCGGCCAGATCTCCGCGTTATCCCAGGTGCATGATGCGTACCCGGAGAAACACATCTATTTCACGGAACAATGGGTGGGCGGTCCCGGTAATTTCGCGGGCGACCTGCAATGGCATGTGAGCAACCTGATCATCGGGGCTACCCGTAACTGGAGCCGGAATGTGCTGGAATGGAACCTGGCGGCCGATCCTGCCTATGATCCGCATACACCCGGAGGATGCAGTACTTGTCTTGGTGCGCTGACGATATCCGGGGCGAATGTATCCCGGAATGTGGCGTATTACATCATTGCGCATGCATCCAAATTTGTTCGGCCCGGATCTGTGCGGATCGCTTCGGATGTTGCGGGTTCGCTGGAGAACGTAGCGTTCAAAACGCCGGAGGGGAAGAAGGTGTTGATCGTGTTGAATAGTGGCAGTATTCCTCAGCGGTTCAATATCAGGTATAATGGTAAACTAGTCACGAGTGAACTAGTCAACGGAGGAGTTGCAACGTATGTTTGGTAATCGTTAGGTTGATGAATGGATAGGGCTTCCGGTTCTCCGGAGGCCTTTGTATGAGGATTTCTTCTTTCTCATTAATTATTCATATATAACATGAGGACAAGTGGTTTGCTTCATTATTGCCTCAATCGAGCGAATTGGTAAAAGCCAATAAATCTTGTCGTAATTGGTTAGGTAATCCGCCTGTTCACGCTATAAATGATGGTTTGTCTTCATTACCCTGAATTGAAAATCCCTATATTGCGTGAGTTTCAAACACCCTTAACCACGTTGTACCACATGCAAAACTTCCTCGTTATCATCGCCAGCTTTCTTACCATCACCGCTTCGGCCCAAACCCGCAGCCTCTTTAACGGAAAAGATCATCAAGGCTGGCATATCGATGTGCCTGCCATGGACAAAGACGCGCAGGCGCCTAGCCCTTTTATCATCCGTGACGGCATGATGGTCAGTCTTGCCAATCCGCAGGGGCATATCATTACCGATTCCAGCTACAAAAATTACCGTCTGCAGGTGGAATACCGTTTCCCCGGAAAGCCGGGCAACTGCGGGGTGCTGGTGCATGCCTCTACGCCCAGGGTGTTGTACGGGATGTTCCCGAAATCTGTGGAAGTGCAGCTGATGCATCGCAATGCCGGTGATTTCTGGTGCATCGGGGAGGATATTGCCGTGCCGGAGATGGAAAAACGCCGTGGCCCGAAAGAGAACTGGGGCGCAGTGGACGGCAAGGAGCGCCGCATCATCAATTTAACCGATAATTCCGAACGTCCGCTGGGAGAGTGGAATACCATGATCGTAGAATGCCTTGGCCGTGAGGTGAAAGTGTGGGTGAATGGCGATCTGGTAAACCATGGCCACGATTGTACCGTCAGCGAAGGGCAGATCGCCTTGCAGGCGGAAGGGTCTGAAGTAGAGTTCCGCAAGGTAATGCTGACGCCTATACGTAAATTGACAAAATAGGCGGATATTGCAATTGCATCTGTTTACGCCTGTCTGTACGCGAATGACTGACGTTTCCCAGTACGCGGGTCTTCATCTTTAGTATCATGCAATTAGCGGGTAGCCCGCTAATCGCGGAGAAAGACCTTTTGCCGGTATTGTTCCGGGCTGCTTCCCGTATGCCTGCGGAAGAACCTGCAGAAGTAGGAGGTGTCCGAGAAGGAGAGGTTCAGTGATATCTGGCTAACGGTCTGCTCCGTTTGTACCAGCTGTGCTTTGGCTTCGAGTATTACCTGTTCCTGTATGTAGTAGCTGGCGGGTTTGCCGGTTTGCTCCCTGATGGTATCGTTCAGATAACCGGGGGAGACGTATAACATTCCCGCGTAGTCCGATACCTGGCGTTTTTCTGTATAATATTCCGATATCAGTTTTTTGAACTGTGCAACCAGCAATTGCTGCTTGGGCAGCGCGGTTTCCTTTACCTGCTGTTGACGGAGATAAAGTCGTTCCAGTTCTATCAGCAGCACATTCAGGTAGAGACGTACGAGCAGGTCATCGTTCAGGGTTTTCCTGCGGCAATGCTCCATGTTCAGCTTGCTGAAAAGTTCCGTTACCGGTTTGGCTGAGGAGGGAGAAAGTTTGAGGAAGGGTTGTTTCTCCGGCTGAAAGAAAGGATATAGCTGCAACTTCACCTGGTTGCGCAGGCAAAGCAGGAAATAGTCGGTATCAAAAATGCAATGAAATCCTTTGATGTCCGCGCTCCAGTGTTCTGTGGAATGCAGCACATTCTCGGGAATAAAATAGATCGTGCCCGCATCGAACGACCAGGTCCGGTGCCCGATGGTTTCCCTTGCGGAGCCGGCCGTGATCACGACCATCGTATAAAAGTTCCGGCGGGTAGCCGCTGTGCCGGTTTTCATCGAGGGACGCAGCTTTTCCAGCGGGACTACCTCCATAAAAGCAGGCCCGGTGTTGGTCTGGCCTGCCTCGCACCAGGAGGACGGCGGATCAAGCAGGTAATGCGTTTTGAATTCCTGCGGGTTCTTTATGTTGATGGGTTTTTGCATTTTCGTATTATCCTGCGAAGATACTTAAATGCATCAATGTTGCAAAATATGAATCCAACATCGTTTCCTGCCGGATATTTCTACCGCTTCAGTGCTGTTTTTCAGTGCATTTGCATCACGTAATTTCGGAATCTCCCGGGCTGTTTTTTCCCGCCAATATTTTGCATGGGGGCTACTCCGTAATCTCCAGGCAAAGCAGTTTCCCGTCCATAGAAGACGTAATGAGCTTGTTGCCGTCCACCGGCTGAGCCGTGTTCACCAGGCAGTTCGAGAACTTGTGTTTCCAGCGCAGCGAGCCATCAGCGGCGGAGAGGGCATACACTACGCCTGAACCGGTGGGAACGTACAATATACCATTGCTTTCATTGAGCGGGGAGGGGCATATCTCGTAGCCCATTTCCACCGGTGATTTCCATAGCATTTCCCTTTCCTGGCTGCGGGCGTTGAAGGCCAATACATGGCCCTGCATGGTCTTGGCATACACCCGGTTGCTGTCCCGCGAAATGCCCATGGATTCCCGCACCCAGTTAGCGGTGTCGCGGAAGCGCCAGATTTCTTTACCGGTATCGGTATCCAGTACGGTCATATACCGGTCCGGCGAAACGAGCCAGGCTTTGTTGGCGACGGCCACCGGCCAGCAGGCGGCGGGGGAGAACATGCGGTTGTTGGCGCCATTGGTCCAATCCCACAGCGGGCTTCCGGTAGCGGCATCCAGCGCATAGAAATGATTGCCCCAGGAACCGAACAGCACTTTGTCTTTATAAATAAATGGTTTTGTCTCCACGAAACCTTTCACGCCATCATAGTTCCAGCGCAGTTTGCCCGTAGCGATCTCCCAGGCCCGGCAATGCCCGTCTGAACCGGCAATGATAGCTAGACCGTCATACGCGGCGGCAGAGGATACGATGGCCTTGCCGGTTGACTTTTTCCAGGCCGGTTTACCATTTTTTAGTTGCAGGCAATACACGAAACCATCTGTGCAGGGAACGATCACCATGCCGTTCTCTACTAACGGTGTTGCATATATTTTACCGCCTGTCCTGAATTTCCAGCGTTGTTTGCCGGTTTCGAGGTCCAGGGCTTTGATCTCGCCGTTGGTGTTGGTGTACACTACTTTGTCTTCCGTGATGGCCACGGCGCTTCCCATATCGCCGGCTTCCTGTACCTGCCATTTTACTTTCACCTGCGGGTAGGCGTTATTCATGGCATAGGAGGGGCGTGGAGGGTCAGGGACCCAGGCGGGTTTACCGGTGGTGGGGACCTTGTGCCATGCTTTCAAAGTGGTGATGCCGGGCGTCCGCTCGTTAAACACCAGCTCCCCGGAGGTTACGGCAACGATGTTGTATCCGCCGAAAGGTTTTTTTGCGCGAAGGTTGGACCGGCACATGATGCCCGGCACGCCTTCCCAGTCATAGGCCTTGTTCGCATGCCCATGACCGCAGATCATGGCTTTTACGTTACGACCGCGAAGCCGGTCCAGCACATCGTACCAGTTGTTCAGGCCACTGTCCTGCGGGTAATGGTTGATATAGATCAGGGGGACGTTTTTGTCCTTTTGCTTTTTCAGCTGCCGGTCGAGCCAGACGATATTTTCCCGCGGCACCTGGCCCGGCCCCATGCGCATATTGGGCCCGCAATTGGTGCCGATGAACCAGTAGCCTTTATGCTCAAAGCTGAAGGTTTCGTTACCGAATACCGTCCTGAAGGAATTGCAGCCGCTTTCGGACCATTTGGTGTCGTGGTTGCCGGGAATGACATGCCAGGGTTTGTTCAGCCCGCTGATGATCGTTTTGGACAGGCGCAGTTCTTCATCCGAACCGAACTCGGTGATATCGCCGGAGAAGATCACGAAATCGATCTGTGGTTGCCGGTTGATATCCGCGATGGTACGTTCCAGGTCTTCCTGCCCGGTTTCAGTACCCACATGGGTGTCCGTAACAAGCGCAAAACGGAAAAGGGTATCCTGCGATGCCGCAGTGAGCGCTGCACAGCACAGCGCGAGGCAAATGAAGAGTAGCTTTCTCATGATGTGAGAAAAGTACAAATTTCTGCCAATATTTAATAGATGACAGCGGACGTTCTATTTATAATCTTCCCGTACCGGGCTGAAGGAGTCGATCAGCCTGCAATCGGTGATCACCTTTCCGCCATGCGGGGTATGCGGTGGTATCAGCAGTACGTCATGCGCGTTGAGGACATGTTTTACGCCATCCAGCTCCATTTCCAGCGTGCCGGAGAGGATGTAGGTCATTTGTTCATGCATATGCTGATGCACCGGCAGCAGGGTACCGGCCTTTCCTTCCCAGTAAGCCAGGGAATGATGTTCTCCATGCAGGAAGCGGCCGGTCATGCCGGGTAATGTTTCCCGGGAGGGTTTATTCTGGAACGATTCAGGATTCATGCCGCAAAATTAGGTATTCCGGCCGTAATCCGGGTATGCCGATTACGGAAGCAGCGCAAGCATGCGATAAGACCGGAAACCGGGATTAACCGGGCTTCACCACTGTCCCTGCACAAAACGGTGGCAGGAGCATGCGAACCGGTTATTGTTTCGCTTCGTCAATGGGAAGCGCTTCACGGCGGAGCAACCTGCAACGTATGGGAACCGGTTATTGTTTCGCTTCGTCCCCGGCAGTTCCTGCACGGGCGGGGATCTCGTCACCAGGCCGGGTTTTGCGGGGATTATAAACGGCTACGGCTACACGGGAATCGGCGCAGCCGTAATACAGGTACCATTTCTTCCGGTGGTACACCAGCCCTTCGATGAATACGGTGCCGTCTTTATACTGACCGCTTTTTTCAAACGGCTCCATGGGACGGAGGAACGGCACATCCAGCCGGGCGATGGGGCGGCTCGGGTCCTGCAGGTCGAACAGCACCTGGCCGGCGCAATAGGCGTTGGCGTTGAAGCGCTGATCGCCACTGGCGCCGCTTCTATTCTTGCCGTTGTATAACAGCAGGATGCCTTTTTCGGTGATCACCGCCGGAGGCCCGCACTCGGTCAGGCCACTGTCGAAATACCCCTTCCGTGGCCGGATGAAGGCTTTCAGACTGTCCTTTTCGTCCAGCACGGGAGACCAGTTGAGCAGATCGTCGGAAGTGGCGCCAAATACGGCTTCTTCGCCCCAGTACATGAAATATTTCCCGTTCACTTTTGTGATCAGCTGCCTGCCATCGGTCACCTTGGTGACAAGGGAAGCGGATTTGCTCCATTTGTCCCGGAACCTTCCGTTATAGGCCTTTTCAAATGCGGGGCCATGTTTCTGCCAATGTACAAGATCGCGGGAGGTGGCCACGCCCAGCCTGGCCGTCTGGCGGTTCCATTGGGTATAGAGCATGACGTACAACCCGTCGGCCGTTACGGCTACCCGCGGGTCTTCGCAGCCGCCCGGATGCTCATTCCCCCGCTGGCTGTCTTCTGCCGGATACAGCACAGGCGTGGGCAGGCGTTTGAAGGAGCGGCCGTTGCGGCTTTCCGCGTAACCGATGCGGGAGGTCCTTTTACCAATGCCTTCGCCGGACTTGTCTTCCGCGCGGTACAGCACCACGATCTTCTTCTTTTTCAATGCTGCGGCTGGATTGAATGTATCATTGGATTCCCAGGCCACCATCTCTTTTTTCATCGGGCAGCTGAAATAGGTATTTTCCCGCGGGGAGATGACGGGGTTGGCATCCACAGGGCGCACAAATCCACCGAAAGCCCAGTCAGGCAGCACGTTTTTTTCCTGCGCAAGGAGTGCGGAAACGAGGAACAGGGAGGTGGTCAGCGAAAGGAACAGCTTTTTCATAACAAAGGGCTTTTATCACCGTAAATATAACCGCATTGTGGTCAAATAACATTCCATTTCTTCGTGATGTTGCTTTTTTTTGACGCATAGCAGGTGAAACAAGCGCATGAAGGCGCTGGAAAATTCAGGCTGCCGCGCTTATCTTTACGTCATGCAGAAAGTTGTACTGGTGCTTGGCGCCAATTCGGACGTGGCAAAGGCGGCTATCGGGTTGTATGTGGATAAAGGTTACAAGGTGATCGCAGCCTCCCGGAGCCTGGACGATCTCCGGGCTTTGCCGGTTGAAACCCTTTATTTCGATGCTGCGGATTTTGACAGCCACCGGTCTTTCTACGAAAGCCTGCCGCAGAAACCGCATATCGTGCTGTATGCCGCTGGTTATCTGAAGCACAATGAAGAAGCGTTGCTGGACTGGGAAGGCAGCTTCAGGATGATGAAAGTGCATTATTGCGGAGCCGTGTCCATCCTCAATATCATTGCGACGGACACTGCGAATCCCCACCTGGAAAGGATCATCGGGTTATCATCGCTTTCCGGCGTACGGGGACGGAAGAGCAACTTCATTTACGGCAGTACGAAATCCGCCTTTACCCAATACCTCGCCGGCCTGCGGCAATATCTTTTCCCCCGGGGTGTGACGGTGAACGTTATCGTGGCGGGATATATCCGCAGCAAGATGACGGCCGGGCTGGACCTGCCGGAATCCCTCATGCTGGAACCCGCTTTTATCGCTAAAGCCATAACGGGCGCCGGTAAAGGATTCACCATTGTACCGGGCCTGAAATGGAAATTCATCTACCAGGTGCTGCGGCTGATGCCGGAGCGGCTGGTGGCGAAGCTGCCGTAAGTTGCTGTTTTATATCAGCAGTATGTCTATCCGGTGCGCCTGCACCATTTGTGTGGCCTCGGACCAGGAGAATACCGTGAAATACCCGTCCTGCGAGGCTACCAGCGCCAGCGAATCGCGCTGGTCATGTATGAACTGGGCCGCGGAAAGATGCCGGGTGCCGCCGATCTTCGAAGGATGTATCTGCAAGGGAATGCCGCCAACGATGGGTTCAGAAAACAATACTTCGTCTACGGGAGTGGACCAGCTGGCACGGGCGATCTTTACGCCGAAGGCCAGCAGCTCATGCTGGTCGTTCACCACGGTAGCGCCATCCACGGCGGTCAGTCCCGTTACATTTTCCACTTCCCGGCGCAGGGCGGTTTGCCAGTAGATCTCGCTCACTTTATCGCTATCCTGCCGGATAAGATCGGCCACGCCGCAGAAAGCCGGTGATACCGGGTATTGCATCGGATGTACGATCGATTCTTTCCATCCCTCGTGATTGGAGGGCGTAACGAGCAGTATGCCGCCACGCCGGTGCGCGCGCATCGATACGGCAATTTGTATCAGCACATTTACCGGGTTATTCCAGACGGCCGAGGTATCGATGCCCAGGAGGGAATTGAGTATCGGCGGGCTGTCAGGCAGCAGGCCGCTGTCTTCGTTCACGATCTTGATCTGGTCTCCCCGCAGCACAGCCACATTGGTGAATTTACCCAGACCGGTGATGCGGCGGTGTTTAACGACCAGCAGGCCCGGCTCTGATACATCCACCACGAAACAGTAATTCGGCAGCTGGATGGTAGTGCCCCAGATATATAATTCGCCACCCTCATGCCATACGCCTACGTGCACACCGGCCCTTTCCACACCGGGCGCAAGTTTGGTGAGCATTTTCACGCCGAAAGGAAGCCGGTGCCCGAAAAGCAGCGGTTTCCCCACTTCATCGGGATTCATGAAAGCGATGGATATACGGGTAGTGATGCCTTCTTCTTTGCGCAGGCTTGCCCAGAAAGCCACGTCGATGATCTTTTGCACGATCATCTCGGATGGGGCGCTGGCAAGGTCTTCCTCGCCGTTCTTTTCCGCACAGGCAAGGTGTTTCGCGAAATGTTCAGCTATTGGTGCGGCTACTTTGGAAGCAGCCTGATATGTTGATCCGCTCGTCAATTCCATAAAATGATCTCGTTTACGGCTCAAATTTAGCCCTTTTCCGCATGCTTTAAACAGTCCCGTTACCCGGTGTTTGAATTATGCAGGATATGGTATGATGGATGTAATTCCCCGGCCGGTACAGCCGCCGCGCCGGCCGCGGAAATTTTCCCGGCTAGCTGCGCATTTTGGAAGGGATGTGTTTTTCACAGGATACCCGGAAAAGAAGAGCCTGTATCCTTCTTTAGCATACAGGCTCGTTTTAACGTGGTTTATCAAGGCATGGGTTAGTAATGTCATCGTTTTACAGCATCGCCGCCGGGTGCTCCCAGGGGTTGCGGTAGGGCCGCTGCAGCAGGGCTGTCGCTTCCCGGTCACCGGTGATGATGCGTTTTTCCGGATCATATACCAGCGGCCGCCCGGTGTGCATGGAAAGGTTGGCGAGTATGCAGCTGGCCGTGGAAATATGTCCTTCTTCTATATCCGCAACAGGACGGCTGCCGGTTTCAATCGCTTTCAGGAAGTCGAGCATATGCAAACGTGTAGCAGGTGCTGCATTCAGCTCAATGCCAGGTTCGGTCACATCTTCAGGATATTTTTCCTTTTCGTACACCACATCCTTGTGGATAGGCTCGCCTTTGCCCTGCGGGATAAAATCGTACGCCATCGTACTGGCTTTCAGTGTGCCTTTCTCGCCATAGAGCGTAAATGCCCAGGGGTACTTCGGGTCAGCCGGTGTGCCCCAGGTCCGGTGTTGCCATACGCAATTCAGGTTGTCGTATTCAAAAACGGCTGTTTGCGTATCCGCGATGTTGGATTTTCCTGTTTTTTGCACGTAAATGCCGCCGGTGGCGGTGATGCGTTTGGGCCAGCCGAGCTGCAACATCCAGCGGACGGTATCGAACATATGCACGCACATGTCTCCGGTGATGCCATTGCCATATTCCATGAATGCGCGCCACCAGCGCTGATGGGGCATGCCGTCGAACGGCCGCAGGGGGGCGGGGCCCGTCCACATATCATAATCAAAGAAATCAGGAACTTCCTGCACCGGTGGATTGCCGTTGTTGCGCATGTGGTAGTAGCAGCACATTTCCACATGAGAGATCCTGCCGAGCAGCCCGGCATCCACAATATTCTTTTTGGCTTCGATAAGGTGCGGTGTGCTTTTCCGCTGGGTACCTACCTGCACCACACGATTGTATTTCCGGGCTGTGGCCACCATGGCTTCCCCTTCCAGCACGTCCACACTGATGGGCTTTTGCACGTACACATGCGCGCCGGATTTTATGGCATCAATGGCATTGAGCGCATGCCAGTGGTCAGGCGTACCGATCAGCACAATATCCAGCTTGTGATCTTCCAGCATTTTCCGGTAATCCGTGTACAACTTCGGTCTGGCGCCGGATTTTTGCCTTTGGGCGACCATCTCCGCCGCACCTGCCAGCATGTTCTTATCCACATCGCAAAGCGCCACTACGTTTACCGGTGATACCTGTATCAGCCTGAACAGATCGCTTTTGCCGTACCAGCCGGTACCGATCAGGCCTACACGATATGATTTTGCGGGATCGATGAAATCAAGCGCCTGCGCTCCGAGTGAGGACAGCAGGAGGGAAGCGGTAGCTCCTTTCAAAAAGTGGCGTCTGTTGAGATGAAAGGTGTGCATAAGTGGAATTTTCGTTAAACGCTCTTTAAGATACAATATTATTAGATTTGTGCCATGCTGAAATTGAATAAAGTACATCACATCGCCATGATCTGTTCAGATTATGAGCGCTCCAAAAGATTTTACACGGAGGTGCTGGGCTTTGAGATCGAGCGGGAGACCTACCGTGCAGCGCGTGGTTCCTGGAAACTGGACCTGTCGCTGCAGGGAAATTATATCATTGAACTGTTTTCTTTCCCCGATCCTCCGCCACGGCCATCCCGGCCCGAGGCGCAGGGCTTGCGGCACCTGGCTTTTGAAGTGGATGATGTGGATGCTGCTGTAAATGCCCTGCAGGCAAAGCAGGTGAACACCGAACCGGTGAGAGTGGATGAGTTGACCGGCAAGCGATTTACCTTTTTCTCCGACCCTGACGGATTGCCGCTGGAGATCTACGAACGCTGAGCCGGTCTGCTGATGAGGCATGCCATCGTTGCCGGGAACGATTGCGTAGAAAAAGAGCCCCGGACGCTTCATTTAACAGAAAGTTCTGTATAAAATTGCTGATCGTTATCCGCCGGTTGCGGGGTTCAGCCGGACCGTTGCATCCACGGTTGAATTGAATGCCATCGTTTCACGTTAAATTTTGCGTTATGATCCTTTCCCATTTGAATCTGTCACTTCAAAAAGGCGGGCAGTGATGAAAAGCCTTGCCGTATGCCTGCTGTTATCCCTGCTGCTGCCGGCAAAAGAACGAATGACGATCTGGATGATCGGTGATTCCACCATGTCCGTCAAGAAACCGGCGTTTTACCCGGAAACGGGCTGGGGAATGGCATTGGGCGCTTTCTTCCGGGATGATGTGCGGATAGAGAACAGGGCAATGAACGGCCGGAGCACATTGTCCTTCATCCGTGAAGGACGCTGGCAGGCTGTTGTGGAAGGCTTGCAGGAAGGGGACTACGTATTGATACAATTCGGCCATAACGATGAAAAGACCGATAAACCCGGCACCGGTACTTCCCATGAAGCGTATAAAGCCAATCTTGCCCGTTTCGTACGGGAAGCCAGCGCGAAAAAGGCAGTGCCGGTACTGCTGACTTCCATTGCCCGGCGGCATTTTGAACATGGCGTACTGCTGGATACCCACAAAGGTTACCCCGGCGCCATGCGGGAACTGGCGGACAGCCTGCAGGTGCCGCTGATAGACCTGGAGCAGGAGACCTCGCGGTTGTTGCGGGAATTGGGGGAGGATGGTTCCATCCGCCTGTTTTTACATGTTCCCGCAGGGCATATGAACTACCCCTCCGGGAAACAGGATAACACACATCTCAGTCCCGATGGCGCCAAAGCTGTTGCAGCGCTGGCGGTGGAAGGAATGAAAGCGCGCGGGCTGGACCTGGAACAATATCTCCGCTGACGGCTAAACGAACTATGAGGATTGTCTGATAGCAGGCACGACCGATTCATTTTTGAGCCGGCTATAGCCCTGTTCCACTGCTGCTGGATCAGGAGCCTGTCCGATTCCATGAGATATCTGGCGGCTGGATCCCCGGGCAAAAAAAACTGACAATGATGAATAAACGAAAAACAGGTAAAATATTTCTCCTGCTGGCCGCTGCAATGAGCATGGCGGCAAGCGGTTTCTCCCAGTACAGCTGGGAGCGGCTACCGGAGATCAGGCAACCGGTTTTCAGGAAGGATACATTCAACATCAAGGCATTCGGTGCAGTGGGAGATGGCATTGCCCTGAATTCCGCAGCGATTAACAATGCGATTAAAGAATGCAGCCGGAAAGGTGGCGGCGTTGTACTGGTGCCGGAGGGGATTTGGCTCACAGGCCCGGTGGAGATGAAAAGCAATGTGAATCTGCATCTGAAAAGCGCTGCTACGTTGTTGTTCACAGCCGACAAAGCACAGTATCCCCTGGTGGAAGGCGTTTATGAAGGACGTTCCGCTGCCAGGAACCAGTCGCCCATCTGGGGGAAAGACCAGGAAAATGTGGCCATCACCGGAAAAGGGGTGATCGACGGGAATGGTGATGTATGGCGGGCTGTGGGAAAGGGAGAGCTGACGGAAAGCGAATGGAAAAAGAAAGTGGCTTCCGGAGGTGTTGTTCGCAAAGACGGTAAAGAATGGTATCCCAGCGAGCAATACCGGGCCGCGAAGGAAGGAAACCGGAGCATGCTGCTGGCGCCGGAAAAAACGTTGGCCGATTATGCGGATATGAAGGATTTCCTCCGCCCTAATCTTGTTGTACTGAATAATTGCCGGAAAGTATTGCTGGAGGGCATCACCTTTCAGAATTCGGCTGCCTGGTGCCTGCATCCTTTGTTATGCGAAGACCTGACATTGCGTGATCTGACCGTAAAGAACCCGGCCTATGCGCAGAATGGCGATGGCGCAGATATCGAGTCCTGCCGCAATTTCCTGATAGAAGGCTGCACATTTGATGTGGGTGATGATGCCATCTGCATCAAATCCGGTAAGGACGAAGAAGGGCGGAAACGCGGAAAGCCCACGGAGAACGGTATTATCAGGAATAATCTTGTTTACAAAGGGCATGGCGGTTTTGTAGTGGGCAGTGAAATGAGCGGCGGCGCGAGGAACATTTTTGTGGAGAACTGTACCTTCATGGGTACCGACAAGGGGCTGCGCTTCAAGTCCACCCGCGGCCGCGGCGGTGTGGTGGAGAAGATCTATGCCAGGAACATTTTCATGAAAGATATTGTGCATGAAGCGGTATTCTTTGATCTGTACTACTTCGTGAAATTCGCGACGGACAGTGAGCGGGACGAAAGGCCCATAGTGAATGAGGGAACACCGGTGTTCCGGGATATGGTGTTCGAGCGCATCGTCTGCCGCGGAGCGAAAAGAGCGGTCTTTATCCGCGGGCTTCCCGAAATGCCCGTCAGGAACATCAGCATCAGGAACAGTGTTTTTCAGGCGGAAACAGGGAAGGAACTGATCGATGCCGACAACATTCTGCTGGAGAACGTGCGGATGGATATTCCGGTGCCACGGGACACTTCTTTTGCCGTCAACAGCACATTTGAAAAGGAACGGAAGAAATATCCTTTTATCCGGATAGCGGCGCCCGGGCCTGCGAAAAATATGCTGCATGCTGCGGATGTGCCTTACCGGGAAGCCGGTGGCCGCAGCCTGTTGCTGGATGTTTATTACCAGGATGACAAAAAGCCCCGGCCGGCAGTGCTGCTCATTTTCGGCGGGGGCTGGCGTTCCGGGGACAAATCGCATAATCATGCCATGGCGGTAGAGCTGGTGAAACGGGGATTCGTTGCGGTTTCCGCGGAATACCGTCTGTCACCGGAAGCGCGGTACCCGGCGGCGGTGCAGGACCTGAAGGCCGCGGTGAAATGGATGCGCGCCAATGCGGCTGCTTATGGTATTGATACCGCAAAGATCGCTGCAATGGGTTGCTCGGCAGGCGGGCAACTGGCGGCGTTGCTTGGCGCGACAAATGGTGTGGCGGAATATGACACGGGAAATGGTTATGCTGATGCCGCCGCTTATTCCTCCTATATACAGGCGGCTATAGATATTGACGGCATCCTGGCTTTCCGGCACCCGGAATCTGCGGAAGGTGCAGCGGCTGCGCAATGGCTTGGCGGCACTTGGGAGGAAAGGCCGGAGCAATGGCAGGCGGCCTCCGCGTTAACGCATGTAAGCAAAAATACCGTGCCAATGCTTTTTATCAACAGCGCGTTGCCCCGCTTCCATGCCGGCAGGGATGATATGATGCGCGCAATGAAAGCCCTGAATATTTACAGCGAAGCGCATGAGCTGCCCGATACGCCCCATCCGTTCTGGTTCTTCGATCCCTGGTTTGCAAAAACAATGGACCTTGCAACAACCTTCCTGCAAAAAGTGCTTTGATAAGGCAATTATGGGCGAGATATGAAAATTACAGCATAAGTCGATAGCGAACCCACCGTACAAGTGTGCGACGCAACGGCTGCCGAACAGATGGACCGGCAGCTGGCTTCCCCCAAATAATTTTATCAGGTTTGTAAGCCCGCTGCATGCCGCGAATGGGTGAGCACAGGACAGTATTTGCAGCGACCGGCTGTTTTATTTCAGCGTAGAGACCTTGTACACGGGTGTTTCCGCAAAGCGCGATGCTACCACGATCTCCGTACCGTTTGCATGCTGAGCGAACATTTCATGCACCAGCTCGGGCGAATTATTGTCTTTCGACAAATGGGAGAGCAGCAGATGGCTCATGAACGGCGGTCGGTGGGCTTTGAAAAGCTCCAGCGCCTGGGTATTGGAAAGATGTCCCTTGCCGCCGCGGATGCGGTTCTTCAGAAAATAAGGGTAGCGGCCCTGTTCCAGCATCGTTTCGTCATAATTGGTTTCGAGGAATGCGGCATGGCATTGCCGGAAATGGCTGGTGAGCTGATCGCAGGGAATGCCGATATCGGTGAACACGCCTATCCGCGTATCGGTGTGATTGCAGGTGACCAGGAAGCTATGCGGGTCCGAGGCATCATGATGTTTCGGGAAAGCGGTGATCTTCAGCTGCCCGATAACCACCGGCTCAAATGCCCGGAAAGCCAGGGTTTGCTGCAGCTGCATCCGGCTGTAGCTGAGCGTGCCATCGGTAATGTACACCGGCAGGCGGTATTTCTTTGATAAAACGGGAATGCCGCGGATGTGATCAATATGTTCGTGTGAAACGAATATCGCTTTTACTTTTTGCATCGTCAGCCCCAGCCTCGCCATACGCCGTTCCGTTTCCCGGCAGGAAATGCCGGCATCCACCAGAATGGCTTCTTCCTGGTTGCCGATATAATAACAGTTTCCGTTACTGCCCGAATTGAGAGAGGTAATGAATAGCGACATCGATCTGCAAAGTAAAGGGATTTCACGCAAATTATCCGACATTTGCTATCCGGTATGAAAGTCTGTATAGCTGAAAAACCCAGTGTGGCAAAGGATATTGCTGAAGTGATCGGCGCGCGGCAGCGCAAGGATGGCTATTGGGAAGGGAATGGTTACCAGGTAACCTGGACCTTCGGGCATTTCTGTACCCTCAAAGAACCGCATGACTATACGGAGCAGTGGCGTTTCTGGCGCCTGGAAGACCTGCCCATGATCCCGCCCAGCTTCGGCATCAAGCTGATTGAGAATAACGGGGTGCAAAAGCAGTTCGCCATTATCGAAAACCTGGTACAGCAAAGCGAGGAAGTGATCAACTGCGGGGATGCCGGGCAGGAGGGGGAGCTGATCCAGCGTTGGGTGCTGCTGAAAGCGAAATGCGCCGCGCCGGTGAAAAGGCTCTGGATATCCTCGCTGACGGAACAGGCCATCCGCGAAGGATTCGAAAAACTGAAAGATGCCGCACAATACGATAATCTCTACGCCGCTGGCAGCGCCCGGGCTATCGGGGACTGGCTCCTGGGTATGAATGCCACCCGGCTCTTTACAAAGAAATTCGCGCAGGGAAAGACCGTTTTGTCCATCGGCCGCGTGCAGACGCCCACATTGGCCATGATCGTACAGCGGCAGAAGGAGATCAATGCCTTTGTGATGGAAGAATACTGGGAGCTGAAAACGATCTACCGCGAGGTGGAATTTACGGCGGCGATAGACCGCATCAAAGTATTGGACCGCGCCACCAAAGGCCTGGCCTATCTGAAAGAACATCCGTTCGAGATCACATCCTTCGAAAGAAAAGAAGGCAAAGAAGGCAATCCCCGCCTGTTCGACCTTACGGCCCTGCAGGTAGAAGCGAACAAAAAATATGCATACACCGCTGATGAAACGCTGCGGCACATTCAGAACCTTTACGAGAAAAAACTGGTCACTTACCCGAGAGTAGATACCACTTACCTGTCGGAAGACCTGCACCCGAAAGTAGCCGGCATCCTGCGGGACCTTACGCCTTATGCGGCATTGACCGCGCCTGTGCTGGAAAAGCCCATTCCTAAACTGAAGTCCGTGTTTGATGACAAGAAAGGTAACGGATCACCATGCCATCATACCCACCGGTATGTATCCGGAAAACCTGCACCTCGATGAAAAACGGATATACGACCTGGTAGCCCGCCGCTTCATTGCCGCTTTCTATCCCGAATGCCGCGTCGCCAATACCACCGTGCTGGGCAAAGTGGGCCAGGTACCATTTAAAGCAACGGGCAAGCAGATACTGGAACCAGGCTGGAAACTGGTCTATGTGAACGACAGCAGCGCAAAGAAAGAAGGGGAGGAAGAAGAAAAAATACTGCCGGTATTTGAAGAAGGAGAGACTGGTCCGCATGAACCGCGGGTGCATCAGGGCAAAACCACACCCCCGAAACCTTTTACGGAAGCTACTTTGCTGAGGGCGATGGAAACCGCGGGCAAACAGGTGGAAGATGAAGAGATGCGGGAACTGCTCAAAGATAATGGCATCGGCCGGCCTTCCACCCGGGCCAATATTATTGAAACCCTCTTCCGAAGGAAATACATCGAAAAAAAGAAAAAGAACATTTTTGCTACGCAGACGGGTATGGACCTGATCGATACCATACAATCGGAATTGCTGAAAAGTCCCGAACTCACCGGGCAATGGGAACGCAAGCTGCGTTTGATAGAGAAAGGCGAGTATGCCATGGAAACCTTCAAGCAGGAACTGGTGCAGATGGTGGTGGACCTCACCCGCGAAGTAAAGACGGCTGTCTATAAAACGATCGCCATCGCTCCCGAAACACCGCCTCCCGCCGCAACCGGCAAAAAAACAGACAGTGAAAAGAAAGAGAAAGCCCCCAAACCGCCCGCCAGCCCCGAATCCCTCACCTGCCCCAAATGCAAGGCCCATCCGCTGAAGAAAGGTAACACCGCCTGGGGATGCGCCAACTTCAATGCCTGCGGCTTTAAAATACCCTTTGAAGCAGCCGGAAAGAAACTGACGGACAAACAATGCGCAGATCTGGTGAATAAAGGGAAAACCGCTAAGATAAAAGGACTGCAGACCGGTACTATGCTGGTATTGACTGACGCATTCCAGGTAATTGCGGAATGACCAGGCCCACTGCAAACCAAATGCGGATAGGGCTAAAATACGATCAATAACCGTTAAAATCCGTTGCTACACAGGCAATCATCCTGCTAAAATCCGATCAATATTCATCAAAAACGGCAACTACATCCCTGTGATATCCGAGTAATTTTAAGTGTTAATTTGATAGTTATTATAGTATGTGAACAATGACGAAAGGGTCGATGCAGGAGATTATTGCCTGAAGTCGCGATCCGGTGTAACCATTGGCCATTGGGCCAATGCAGGAGATTATTGTCTGGACGTAATACTTAGTCTTTAAACCGCGGATATCCCATTTTATAACCAAAAAAACTACTCGCTTATGAAACCTTTCATAAGGCAGATGGGCATACTATGCCTGTTATTGATTTCCACATGCATTTATGGCGGCATCCCCGCCATCCCCGTTTCCGGCACTGTCACCGATAAAGAAAGCGGTGACCCTATACCTGGCGTATCCGTTCGTATAAAAGGCGGATCTGCGGGAACGGTAACTGATAACAAAGGTCGTTTTTCGCTGGAAGTCCCGGACAGCGAAAGCATACTGGTGATCACCTTTACCGGTTATGCCACAAGAGAGCTGGCGGTGGGCAATCAGACCAGTTTGCTGATCACCCTGGAAGCCGAAACCAAGGGGCTGGACGAAGTGGTGGTAATAGGCTACGGCAAGCAGCGCAAAGGCGATGTGACCAGCGCTGTGGCCAGCGTAAAACAGGAGGATTTTGTAAAAGGCTTCGCGCGTGATGCGGGGCAGCTGATACAGGGCAAAGTGGCGGGGCTGGCAGTGGTCACCAGCAGTGGCGATCCCAATAGCCAGACGCAGATCTCCCTGCGGGGAAACAGCACGCTGCTGTCTTCCACACAACCGCTTGTATTGATAGATGGTATCCCGGGCGCACTGAATACTGTGGCGCCGGAAGATATTGAGTCGATAGACGTGCTGAAAGACGGCTCCGCTGCCGCGATCTACGGCACAAGAGGCACGAACGGCGTTGTGCTCATCACTACGAAGAAGAAGGGCGCACAGGCGGCGACCATTACCTATGATGGCTATGTGAGCGTACAAAGTATTGCCCGTAAAATGGAGTTCCTGGATGCGGATGACTACCGCCGCCTGATCCAGGAAGGATTTTTTGTACCAACAGCCAGCGAGAAATATGACTACGGTACCTCCACGGACTGGCTGAAAGAGATCACCCGCACACCCGTCAGCCATACGCATAACCTTTCCCTGCAGGGTGGTAACGGGCAGACCAACTATGTGGCCACGATCAATTACCGGGAATGGGAAGGCCTCTTCAAACGTTCCAATAACGAACAGCTCACCGGCCGGGCAGACATCAATCATACCATGCTCGATGGCAGGCTGAAGTTCAATCTCGGCGTGATCGGCCGCAACCGAAAATATTTTGCGGCTCCGAACTATGCGTACATCTACCGGCAGGCGATCATCCGCAATCCGACGGACAGCGTGTACACTTTCGATGGCAAATGGCGGGAAGATCTCAATGCCTATAATTACGACAACCCCGTGCGCCCGATCGAGGAAGTGGAAGGAGAGGACCGTGTGACGGAAATGCGCTATAATGCCAATGTGATCTTTTCCCCCATCCGTGATTTCAATATCAAATTACTATTGTCCAGCGTGAAGACCTCCTCGGTTTCAGGGTATTTTGAATCCTTCGATCACAAGGCTTCCGAACTGAGCCGGCGCAGGGGCTATGCTTCCCGCGGTACATGGCTTTTCCGCGACAACCTGCTGGAATTGACGGGCGATTATTCCAGAACGATACAACGGCACAAGTTCACCGTGCTCGGCGGTTACAGCTGGCAGGACGTGACGAATGAGGGCTTTTCGATGTACAATTCCGACTTTCCTACGGAACTGTACACCTACAACCGGCTGCAATCCGGTGACCAGCTGAGATTGCAGACGGCCGGCGCACAGGGATCGGGCATGTCCAGCTACAAGAACAATCACAAGCTGATCGGCTTTTTCGGCCGGTTGAATTATTCCTGGGATGACCGTTACCTGCTGATGCTTACCATGCGTCATGAAGGCTCTTCCAAGTTCGGGCGTAACTATAAATGGGGCACTTTCCCCGCTATCTCCGCAGGCTGGCGCATCAGCAAGGAATCTTTCCTGGCCGGCAGCAGCTTTGTGGATGATCTGAAGGTCCGGGCCGGCTTCGGTGTTACCGGTACAGTACCGGGTGATCCCTATCTGTCGCTCATCAGCCTGAACTACGACGGTGCCAGCCGTTTCCTGTACAACGGCAACTGGATACAGCCGCTGGTGCCCGTGCGGAACCCCAATCCGGACCTGCGCTGGGAGAAAAAGGAAGAATACAATTTCGGGCTGGACTTTGCGGTGTGGCGCCGGATAAACGGCAGCATCGATCTCTATCAGCGCGATACCAGGGACATGCTGTACAACTTCCCCGTGCCGGTTCCGCCCAACCTTTTCGGGTCCACCATCGCCAACGCAGGCAGAATGAGGAACCGGGGGATAGAGATATTGCTGAATTATGATATCATCCGGACGAAGGACTTCAACCTGAGCAGCAACATTACCTGGGCCTACAACAAGAACACCCTGTTGTCCATTTCCAATGATCTGTACAAGACCACCAATAATTTCTTCTTTACCGGCCATACCGGTGAACCCATCCAGGTGACCACCCACAAAGTGGAAGTAGGGCAACCGGTCGGTGATTTTTACGGTTACAAATCCATCGATATCGATGATGACGGCAAATGGATCATTGAAGGGGAAGACGGCAAGCCGAAACCGATAGATGACGCGCAACCGGATGACCGGAAGGTGCTGGGCAACGGTATTCCCAAACATACCGCAGGCTGGAACCTGGCGGTACGGTATAAGAAACTGGACCTGTCCATCAACATGCGCGGGCAGTTCGGCTACCAGATACTGAATTATCAGCGGATGTATTACGAAAACCCCACCATCAAGCAATACAATATGCTGAAATCCGCGTTCGACAATGTGTATGGCAAACGGCAGCTGAATAACCCGCTGGCTTATGTTTCCTACTACATCGAGGACGGTGATCACTGGAAAGTAGATAATGTGACTTTGGGGTATAACCTGAATGTGGGCGGCTCGAAATACTTCCGGCAGGCCAGAGTGTATGCGTCGGCGTTAAACCTGCTGGTACTGACCGGTTACAAAGGCAT
Organism: Chitinophaga sp. XS-30; assembly: GCF_008086345.1. Classification (NCBI taxonomy): domain Bacteria; kingdom Pseudomonadati; phylum Bacteroidota; class Chitinophagia; order Chitinophagales; family Chitinophagaceae; genus Chitinophaga; species Chitinophaga sp. XS-30. The sequence goes on from NZ_CP043006.1 coordinate 3,846,408, forward strand.
CGATCCGGAAGTAAGCCGGCTGGGCCTCGAACCCGGCAACGATTCCCGGGATAAATACCCCACCACGCGTACGTTCACATTAGGTGTCAATTTTACTCTTTAACCTGAAAAGCTATTATTATGAGGATAACATATTTTATGACAGCGCTGTTGCTGGTGTTCGGCAGCTGCACCAATCTGGATGAGGAAGTGTACGATCAGGTGCTGGAGACATCCTTCAATCCATCTGAAAGCGACCTGCCCGCGATCCTGGCGCCTGCATATACAGTTATGCGCGGTATGTATGCGGGGTGGCAGGGGAACTTTGACCTGCAGGAAGAACCGGCAGATGTGATCGTAACACCTAATCGTCCGAATGGCTGGTACGATGCCGGTACATATCACCGCATGCACAAACACGAATGGCCGGCGAACCAGTGGCAGCCGCAGAACGTGTGGAATCACTGTTTCTCGGGCATCAACAATGCCAACCGGATCATTTACCAGATAGAGTCCGGCTCCATTCCTATCGCCAACGGCAAGGAAAATGTGATTGCCGAGCTGAAAGCGGTGCGGGCGTTCTATTATTCGATATTGGTGGATACGCATGGCAATGTGCCTATCGTTACGGATTTCACCAATGTGGAACTGCCCTCGCAAAGCACCCGTCAGCAGGTATTCGATTTTGTGGAACAGGAGCTGCTGGATAATATGGACCTGTTGAGCACAGATGTAAGCAAAGCTACCTACGGGCGCCTGAACAGGTGGGTGGCCAAAGCGATCCTGGCGCGGCATTACCTCAACGCGGAGGTTTATACCGGCACACCGCAGTGGGACAAATGCATCGCGCAATGCGATGATATTGCCGCCAGCGGGAAATACATCCTGGAACCAGCCTATAAAACGAGTTTCCTGACCAATAACGAAAACTCGAAGGAGCTCATTTTTGCGGTGCCGTATGATGAGATCTTCGCTACGCAGAATATTATTCACTGCAAGACCCTGGCTACCGCGCACGTTAATGTGCTGAACCTCGCCGCAGCCATGTGGGGCGGTAACTGTGCCGTACCGCAGTTCATCGATACCTACGATCCCGATGATACCCGTCTGAAAGATACCTGGATCATGGGGCCGCAATATAGCGTGACTACCGGCGCATTGATACTGACCTATACGAAGAATGTACCGAGTATTGAAGGAACAGATTATTTTGATGGCTACCGTATCGGTAAATTCGAGATCAAACCTGGCGCGAGGGGAGGCCTCAGTACAGATTACCCGATCTTCCGCTTTGCGGATATAAAGATGATGAAAGCGGAATGCCTGCTGCGCAAAGGTCTTGCTAATGATGCCGCGCTGCTGGTGTCTGAAGTAAGGCAGCGCGCGTTTGCTGCTACCGAGCCCGACAAGGCCACCGTTACCGGCGCGCAGCTGTTGCAGGGGAGTGTTTATCAATACGGTTACTGGCAGCCCAATGGTACGGTGGCGAGTCCGGAAGGTGGTGCGGACATCCAGTACGGCCGCTTTTATGATGAGCTGGGATGGGAGTTTGCCGCGGAAGGGCATCGCCGGATGGATATGATCCGGTTCGGGGTATTTTCCCGGAAGACCTGGTACAATCACCGGCCGAAGAACGATGGTAAAACCCGGACGCTGTTCCCTATCCCGCAGGCGGAACTGGATAAGAACCCGAACCTTGATCAGAACGATGATTATAAATAGTTGAGCGTGTAGCTGTACCGAAGTTAATTGGCTTCAGTACAGCTACATATTTCAATCTGTATTAAATTATTTTTGATCGTTATAATATAGAAAATTTTAACTATATCTTTTTCGGGTTTTGCTATCTTGCGGCAGAATTAATCAAACCCGTTGCCTGATGAGATCAACATTGCTGCTGCTGACCCTTTCCTTCACGTTAGCTATTTCATGTAATAAAAAGGATAAAGAAACCCCTGATCCTCTGGAGCCGCCGGCTTCCGGAGAAACGGTGCGTACGCGGTTGCGGTTGACGGGGGATATTCTGGCAACAGAATCGCCATTGCCGAATGGGCGGTTGGTGAATGATGTGGAAGGGTATGCGAGAGAGTTGAGGGATAGTACGTTGTATAGCGTGTTATTGCAAGAGCATACGTCATGGGGATACTGGCAGACAACCTCCTGTGGCTTATTCAATAACCGGGATTCGCTTGCTATAGATCTCCCGGTTGAAGGTGAATTCAGGATCATTGTTCAGGTTTATAAACGGGGGACAGGTCCGGGCTTATATTATACCTGGAAGAACGGAGCGCAGTATTTTGATGAACCTATAAACAATACGCTTGACAACCGGATGAATAATGGCAATAAGACGAGGGATACCATGTGGGGTTTCCGCTTGTTTGATCCCCTTGATTCAGCCAATTATCTGGGTCTCGTAGGCTACGGTGAGGCGGATGGTTATCGGGGAGAAACAACAGTGACCGCCACCGGTACACCTTCGATCATTTCGCTGGATATGAAAAGAATGTCGTTCGGGGTTCAGTTCAGCGCCGCTAATTTCACTTCCGGTAAGCTGCATGCGAGTTCCGGGAATGGCGGAATACATCCTAAAAGTGTAACACCGGAGAATATTGATGATCAGCATTTCATTTTTTTGGCAAATGAGTTCGCAACGCAGGATTCTACTTACGGGCCGCTTAATGTAAAAATAACTTGGGAAAAGCCGGACGGCAGCATGGTGCCTATAGGCGAGAAATCGATCACATTCAAAAGGAACGTCCTCACAAAGATACAGGTGACGATCCCCAATACCGGCAGATCAATCATTGATCCCGTGATCACGGAAACGGAATGGTCCGGTACGGAGACGGTGGAATTTTAGTTTGAGGGAATACAGGATGCCGTTTAGTTCCGACATCCTGTACGGATGCTATTTGATCTGATTTTCAAGATCCTGTATTTTTTGTTTCATCAGTTTCATGTCTTCATTCATCTTGATGATGTAGAGTGTCTGCTCTTCTATTTTTTGCAGCAATTTCCTGTTCATTTCTCCGAGGTCTATACCCTCTTCGTTTACTTCTGCAGCAGAAGGCATATCCGGCAGATGCTTATGAAGTTTGATGAAAGTATTCACCTCGTCCAGCGACGGTAGTTGAAAACCGTCTTCAAATACATAGTCCGGCCAGGCGCCAAATGTTTTTACTTTTACTTTGGTGAATATACCGCTGCCGTTGACTGCCAATTTATAACCCTTTGTATCCGTTGTGCCGATACCAACGGAGCCATTGCCCTTCACCATCAGATAATTCTGTCCATACGAATTGATGGCAAGCAGGTTGTTATTGACCAGTTTTGCACCGGCTTTATTTCTTCCATCAATGATCACTGCTGCCACAGCAGTATCAGCCGTAATGGGCACAATATCCTCAGCCTCTCCGATCAGGTAGAGACCAAAGGGCCTTCCTGGCGCATGAGAACGGGAAATTAACCCTGGTATAAAAAGACCCGTTGAAGCCGTGATGTTCCGGATGTCTACATACCCGTTTGCAGGGAGAACATTGGATTGTGTAAACCTGGCTATAGGGATTCCCTGCGGAGCATTCACATGAAATTTTGCTTCAGGTGCGGCAGTGCCAATGCCAAGGTATCCGTTGGAACGTTGGATCGTCAGCGCTGTATAAAGATAACTCCCTGTATCCCCATACCCCCAGATGGAAAAGTTCGAACCGGCATTACCGGAACTTTCAACGCCGGAAAGGCCAATATTCCATCGCCTTGCTGTAATCTCAAAATCAGTTGTGTGCAGACTGATGTGACCCACACCGGAAGCATGTGTACCGGCAGCAGTAAAAAACCGTGAGGCGCGTCCGTCCCCGGATATCGTGAAATTGGCGCTTCCCTGTACCGGGGTCAGTTGGTTATTGATGTAGGATTGCGCATTCACGGTATTCATATTCAGCAGGAATGTGGCAGTAAGCGGGAAAAGGGATAAGATCTTCATGTTTGTGATTTGTTAGACTAGTGTCTGGGTTAGATATTCTCTGTTTTGGGCATTCTTCAAAATACATATTTGTTGATAAACCATATCATTTCTTTCAAATATTTAAAACGTTTTGCCCTCTGTTGAAAATGCTGAACCATAAGGTTTAGACTAACAGCATTGCTACATATCCTAATGAATTTTAAATTGTTTTTTATTGATATAATATAGATTTTTTCTGCCATATCTTTTTTTTGTTTTGCTATCTTGCGGCGGAATTAATCAAACCCGTTGCCTGATGAGATCAACATTGCTGCTGCTGACCCTTTCCTTCACGTTAGCTATTTCATGTAATAAAAAGGATAAAGAGACCCCTGATCCTGTGGAGCCGCCGGCTTCCGGAGAAACGGTGCGTACGCGGTTACGGTTGACGGGGGATATTCTGGCAACAGAATCGCCGTTGCCGAATGGGCGGTTGGTGAATGATGTGGAGGGGTATGCGAGAGAGTTGAGGGATAGTACGTTGTATGGGGTGATATTGAAAGGGCATGTCAATACCGAATATGGTGTGCGAATGGTTACGATTTCCAGAGGGCTGTTTAATAACGCAGATTCTCTGGTTATAGATTTGCCAGTTGAAGGGGACTTTACAATTATTACGTATGTCTATAAGCGGGGTACAGGTACGGGGCTTTATTATACCTGGCAAAATGGTGAGCAATATTTTGACTGGCCGATCTATACAACGCTCCGCAACCGTATGGATAGCAGTGGGCCGATCATAGAACACTACAATACGATCATGGATACGTTATCCCATTTCTACCTGTTTGACCCGCTTGATTCTACCAAGCAACTGGCATACCAGGATTGTAGTGAAATAGATGCTTATCGCGGGCAGACTACTATTTCGGCTACAGGGGCTCCTGCTATCATCTCGCTGAATATGAAAAGAATGTCCTTCGGCCTTCAGTTCAGCGCATCTAACTTTACTTCGGGTAAGCTGCATGCTGAGTTTCCGGCCGGTGTCATGTACCCGGAAAGTGTAACGCCAGCGGATATTAATAATCAATACTTCATTTATACAACGGAAGAATTCAAAACGCGGGACTCAATCTATTGGCCGCTTAATGTAAAAATGACCTGGGAAAAGCCGGACGGCAGCATGGTGCCTATAGGCGAGAAATCCATCACATTCAAAAGGAACGTTCTCACAAAAATACACGTAACGATCCCCAATACAGGCAGATCAATCATTGATCCGGTGATCACGGAAACGGAATGGTCCGGTACGGAGACGGTGGAGTTTTAGGCAACTACTGCCGGTAATTATCCCAACAACTCAACCCCCAAATCCGCCAATTCACCAGAAATTCGGCGGTAATCCCGGCCATATGTAGCAATATTGCAGGTATGAAACCGGGAACCAAAAATACCTGCACGCTCATCACCGGCGCCAGCTCCGGCCTTGGAAGGGAATTTGCCATCCAGTGTGCCAGACTGGGCCACAATCTGCTGCTCATCGCCCTGCCGGGCGGGAATGCAACCTCCATCGCCCGTCATCTGGCTTCGGCCTTCGGCATCAGGGCGGAAGTGTTCGAGTTCGATCTGACGGATAATGCGGCGCTGCAATCGCATATCGATCATATCACCGCACATTTTGAAGTAGATTTCCTGATCAATAACGCGGGCATGGGCGGCACTTCCGCCATGATGAGCACCACCGTGGAGAAGATCGACCAGATCATTCAGCTGAATGTAAGAAGCACAGCATTGATCACCCGCCTGCTGATCCCGCATCTGCTGCGGAACCCGCGGAGTTATATCATGAACATTTCCAGCATGGCGGCTTTTACGCCCATTGCCTATAAAACGGTATATCCTGCCTCCAAAGCATTCATTTCCTCTTTTTCCCTCGGCCTGCGGGAAGAGTTTGCCGGCACCGGGCTGTCCGTCAGTGTAGTGTATCCCGGTCCCATTATGACCAATTCCAATGCTACAAGGCGCATCATCAGCCAGGGGTTGAAAGGAAAGATGGGCCTGCTGTCCACCCCAGCGATTGCGGAAATTGCGTTGCGCAGAACATTGCAAGGGCAGCCGGTGATCATTCCGGGGTGGATGAACCGGATCAGCCACTTCTGCATGCATCTGCTGCCAATGGAAATGAAACTGAGGATCGTATCCCGCGAAGTAAAAAAGGAGATACGGTATGCATAAGGTACTGGTGACAGGCGGCAACGGCTTTCTAGGCTCCAATCTCACCCGCGAGCTTTACCGTCTGGGTTACGACGTGCGGGTACTGGTACGTCCGAATGCGGACCTGAAGGGGATAGCGGATATCCCCTGCGAGATCTTCCGCGGGCATATCGACTGCGAAGCGGATGTGTTTCAGGCCGTGGAGGGGTGTGACCTGGTGATCCATGCTGCCTCTGTAACGGAACAATGGTCGGTGGCCTACGGGGAATATGAAAGGATCAATTTCACCGGTACGCAACACATTGTACACGCCTGCCTGGCCTGCAAGGTTACCCGGCTGGTGCATGTGAGTACGGCCAACACTATCGGTCCGGGCACTAAATTAAACCCCGGTACGGAACTGAACGGGTTCACGCTGTTCCATGCCAATTCCGGTTACATCAATACCAAATACCTTGCACAGCAATATGTGCTGGAGCAGGTGGAGCGGAGAGGGCTGCCCGCGGTGGTGGTCAATCCCACATTCATGATCGGTCCCAATGACGTGAAACCCAGCTCAGGCAAGCTGCTGTTGCATGGGCTGAAGAGAAAAATTGTCTTTTACCCACCCGGCGGAAAAAATTTCGTTTATATTCATGATGTTTGCCAGGGGATCATCAATGCCCTGCATAAAGGGGAGACTGGTAATTGTTACCTGCTGGCAGGCCAGAACCTCAGTTATCGCGAATTTTTTGCACTGGTCAACCGGCTGGAGAACCGTTCCGCATGGCTGATCGGGGTCCCGGGTTTCGTGCTGAGCGCGGCTGGCCTGGCCGGCGCACTCGGAAAACTCCTGACGGGGAAAGGCGGAAAACTGAATCCATCCACTGCCTATATGCTGTGCCTGGACAATTACTACTCCGGCAGGAAAGCAGCGGCTGAACTGTCCCTCCAATATACGCCGGTGGAGGAGGCCGTCCGTAAAGCATTGTCATGGTTCAAAGAACACAACTATTACTGATGAACGAAGAACAGTCTGACAACCCACGCAACGAATTCCTGATAAGGTTGCCCGAGAGCCGCTGGTTCCGCTACCTGTCCAGGATCGTTATTCTGTATATATTCAGTTTGATCTTCAAATCCTTCGACCTTACGTTCATCAACAGGGTAGGGGAATCTGCATTTCGTTCGCATGTATTCAGCCTTTATTATGTGTTGCTGGGCCTGCTGGTATGGGAAGGAGCTGCCTGGCTGACCCGTACGGTGGAGAAAAAGGCTGCAAAAAGCACGATATTCATTCGCCTGCTGTTCATCTGCTCCTCGCTGGTCGTGTATGGTCTGATGGCATCTTTCCTTTTCGGTTTCGTATATGCGGTAACGGATATCTGGTTGTATAAGGAGTACGATGCCTGGATAAGTTTCACCTCCCTGAGTTATGATCTGATCTTCGGCACCTTCCTGTTCTATGTGATCGCCGTTTGTTTTAACGGCATTATATTGTATTACAAGCGATGGAAGGAATACCAGGTGCAGACGGAAAGGCTCATGCGGGAGAACATCCAGGCGAAGTACGATGCCCTGCGCAACCAGATAGAGCCGCATTTTTTCTTCAATTCGCTCAGTGTGCTCACCAACCTTGTTTATAAAAGCGCGGACCTTTCGGCGGAATATATTACCCAGCTTGCCAAGATCTACCGCTACATTCTGGACAAGAAATTCGAGAACCTGGTGAGTATCAGAACAGAGCTGGATTTCCTGGAATCCTACCTGTTCCTGATCAGCATCCGGCATCAGCAAAGTATCGTATTCTCGGAGGAGATCAGCCCGCAGGTGAAGGAGAAGGGGATGATCCCGCCCGCCACCCTGCAAATGCTGGTGGAGAACGCCATCAAGCATAACCGTTTTTCTTCCAACGATCCTTTACACATCACCCTGAAAAGCGAAGGCGATTTTCTGCTCATCAGCAATCCGCTGAGAAGGAAAACCGTCAGGGAAGTATCTCCGGGCATAGGGTTGGACAATATCCGCAAACGTTATGAGCTGGCCAGCAGCCGCTCCATAGCGGTCGAAGAATCGCCGGATCATTTTATTGTAAAGATCCCAATCATTCCTGCATCATGAGAATAGCAATATTTGAAGACGAGGTACACAACAGCGAAAGGCTGATCCGTTTACTGAAGCAATGTGATGTAGCGGTTGACGTGACCGCTGTTATCAGTTCCGTGGCCGAAGGTGTAAAATGGCTGGAGGAACGGCATCCGGTGGACCTGATCCTCATGGATATCCAGCTGTCGGATGGCAATTGTTTCGAGTTGTTCGACCAGGCGGAGGTCAAAATACCGGTGATCTTTACCACCGCCTATGACAACTTTGCCCTGCAGGCATTCAAGGTCAACAGCATCGACTATCTGCTGAAGCCCATAGAGCTGAAAGAGCTGCGCCGGGCGCTCAGCAAATACGAAACGTTCCGGCCGTCCACCGCGCCGGGCATCGATATTGCAAAGATCGCGGATGAATTCCTGCGCCGGAACAGCACCCGTTTTATCGGCAAGATCAACAACCAGCTGGTATATGTTAAAGCGCAGGATATTGCCTACCTGCAGTTCGTAAAAGGTATCACCTATGCCACTACTACTGCCGGTCAGCGTATCCCCCTGGATTACTCGCTGGACCAGATAGAGCGGTTGCTGGACAAAAACCTGTTCTTCCGCATCAACCGCCAGTTCATCATCCAGCTGGATACTATCCGCAAGATCACTACTTATTACAACAGCCGCCTCATCCTGCAGCTTCAGCCCGCTGTAGAGATGGACGTGATCATCAGCCGGGAAAGGGTGGCGGACTTCAAAAGCTGGCTGGAAGGGAAGGGGCTTTGATGATGGTATATTCACTAAGATGATGGAATATTCACGGGTAGTAAAAAAAAATGATGAAATAGGCTATAAAAACCCCCGGTTATTCTATTATTTTTGATGCCTTCAATCAAAAATACCAGTGGACCTTATGCTCAAGCGCTTCAAGTTTCTCACCGTACTGGCCGTATTGTCAGTTTTCATTTTGCAGGCCTGCTCAGACAGCACACCCCGCATCCTTGTTTTTACCAAAACCAAAGGCTGGCATCACAGCTCTATCCGGGCCGGCGCAGCAGCCCTCTCCGAACTGGGGAAAGCCAACGGCTTCCGGGTAGATACCACAGATGATGCATCTGTATTTACCGAAAGCAAACTCAAAAGATACCGGGCCGTAGTATTCCTGAACACCACCGGCAATGTGCTTAACGGCGACCAGCAGGTGGCCTTTGAACGGTACATCCAGGCCGGCGGCGGTTTTGTGGGCATTCACGCCGCAGCGGACACGGAGTATGGCTGGCCCTGGTACAATAAACTGGTCGGCGCCTATTTCAAAAGCCATCCGCAGGACCCGAATGTGCGCAAGGCCACCATCATGGTAAAAGACACTTCATTTATCGCCATGAAAGGCCTGCCGGAGCGCTGGGAACGTACCGATGAATGGTATAATTACCGCAGTATTCACGGCGGCATCAAGGTACTGGCTACGCTGGATGAAAATACCTATGATGGCGGGGATAACGGTGATAACCACCCGATTGCCTGGTATCACGAATACGATGGCGGAAGGGCTTTTTATACCGGCGGTGGCCACACCGATGAGAGTTATGCCGAACCGCTTTTCCTGCAGCATATTCTCGGCGGCATCCAATATGCCATGGGAGACGGCCAGCCGCTGGACTACACAAAGGCATACGCGGTGAAAACACCGGAGGATAACCGTTTTACCAAAACGATCCTCTCCAACGACCTGAACGAACCGATGGAACTGGCCGTGGCGCCGGACGGGAGCGTGTATTTTATTGAGCGCAGCGGCAAATTCTTCCGGTACGATCCGGCAAGCGGCGAGACTAAAGTCGTATATACGTTCCCGGTAATGCCGGATACGAAAGAAGGGTTCGGTAACGGCCTGCTGGGTCTCACTATCGATCCGCAGTTCGAAAAGAACAACTACGTCTATGTCTTTTATACACCGGCGAAACAGCCGGCGGAGCAGTACGTGTCCCGCTTCAGACTGGCGGGGAAAGACTCTCTTGACCTCAGCTCCGAAAAGGTGCTGATCAAAATCCCCATCGAGCTGGAAGTCAGCGCCCACACCGGCGGTTCGCTGGAATGGGATGCGAACGGCAACCTGTTCATTTCTACCGGGGATAATACAGTGCCCTTTGCCTCCAACGGTTATGCGCCCATCGATACGATTCCCGGCCGCATTACTTTCGATGGGCAAAGGTCCGCCGGCAACACGAACGACCTTCGCGGCAAAGTGCTGCGCATTCACCCGGAGGCAGACGGCAGCTATACCATTCCGGCCGGCAACCTCTTCCCGGAAGGTACCACCGGCACCCGCCCGGAGATCTATGCCATGGGCTGCCGCAATCCTTATCGCATTTCGGTGGACCAGGCTACGGGTATCCTGTACTGGGGGGAGATTGGTCCGGATGCCGGAGAGGATGGAGACCAGGGGCCGCGTGGGTATGACGAGATCAACCAGGCGCGCAAACCCGGCAATTATGGCTGGCCTTACCTCGTTGGGGACAACAAGGCGTACCATGCATATGATTTTGCCACCAAAAAGCTGGGACCGCTTTTCGATCCGGCCGCATTGAAAAACCCTTCGCCCTATAATACCGGCCTGAAGGATCTGCCCCCGGCGCAAAAAGCGATGATCTGGTACCCTTACGACCTGTCCGCCGAGTTTCCCGAAATAGGCGCGGGCGGCCGCTCTGCCATGGCCGGGCCTGTTTATCATTTCAACAAGTCCCTGCAATCTGACACCAAATTGCCGGAATACTACGACAATGCCCTGTTCATCTACGACTGGATGCGCAACTGGGTGTTTGCCGTGCGGCTGGATGAACAGTACAACTACCGCCGGATGGAGCCCTTCATGTCTTCCAACGGTGATTTCCGCCGGCCGATAGACATGGCCATCGGTCCGGATGGCGATATGTATATGCTGGAATACGGCTCCGTTTACGGTATTGATAATGTGGATGCCCGCCTGGTGAAGATCACCTATAACGGCGGCAACCGCGTGCCGGTAGCAAAGATCACCAGCAGCGATACCGTTGGCACCGCTCCGCTGAAGGTCAGCCTGAGCAGCAGCGCCAGTTATGATTTTGATGAAGACGATCAATTGACATACGAATGGTATTTTGAGGGTGATAAAGTTTCATCCCGCGAAGCCAGTCCTGTTCATACTTTCTCCGCCAACGGTCTGCATAAGGTGGTGCTGAAAGTAACCGATCCTGCAGGAGCTTCCGATATGGATACCATCACCATCAATGTTGGCAATACGCTTCCGCAGGTGAAGATCAGCACGCCGGGCAACAGCACTTTCTTCTCCGACCGGTCTCCGCTGCAGTACAGCGTTGCGGTGACAGACAAGGAAGACGGGGAGATCAGCAAAGACCGCCTGATGGTTGCCTTGCAATACGTGCCGGAAGTAAAAGGCCAGTCGCAGTTGGGGCATCAGCAGGTCACCGTAGTGCCGCAAAGCGCAGGCAAACTGATGATGGAAGCCAGCGATTGCAAGGCTTGTCATCAGCTGGACAAACCCTCCGTAGGCCCTGCTTTCGTGGAAGTGGCCAAACGGTATAAAGGTGATAAGAATGCCGTGGCTTACCTGGCGGACAAGATCATCAAAGGTGGCGGCGGCGTATGGGGAGAGCATTCCATGGCCGCCCATCCGCAAATGCCGAAGGAAGATGCCGCGGAAATAGCCAGATATATCCTCTCCACCGGTGAACAGCAGGCCTCTGCAAGCCTGCCGCAGGAGGGAAGCCTTACGCTGAAAGATCATCTGTCCAAAGGCGCCAACGGCCGCTATGTGCTTTCCGCAACATACACCGATGGCGGCGGCAGCACTGTTCCGCTCAGCGCTGGCGATGTGCTGGTATTACGTGCTCAGCGCGTACAGGCAGAAGATGCGGATTCCATCCGTAACATCGGGCGCGCATCGCAACACCTCGGCTCCATTCACAACAAATCATTCTTCATGTTCCGGCAGATAGACCTGAAAGGCATCAGCAGCATTACCTACCGGTATTCTTCCCTGAACCGGGATGCGGTGCTGGAAGTGCATGCGGACCGTAAAGACGGCCCGGTGATCAGTACCCTGGAATACAAGGCTACAGGGGACTGGAACAGCTGGAAGGAAGTGACTGTCCCGGTGAAAGACCCCGGTGGCAAGCACGATCTTTACTTTGTGTTCCGGAAAGACCAGCAGCCTGATCAGCATATTTTTACGCTGGACTGGCTGGAGTTCAAATAAATAACGCAGATCATCCCGATAGGCAAAGAGCCTGTATCGCCTTGTTGATACAGGCTCTTTGTGTGAGGGTGCAATCCGTCTCCGGTCTGGCTATGTTCAGGCAGTGCATTCCTCTTTATCCGGCCGGAACGTTTGCGCGCCGGGCCCTAAAAATTCGTATCCACGATCAGCTGTGCCTTCCCGGCATCCGCAAAATCCATGGGAATAATGCCGTAGTGGCCGGAAGTATTGCTGGTAAAGTAAGTGGTAATACGCGGGTTGATGTTATTGGACACCGTTGTAATGCTCGGAATACCGAAGATCAGCGAACGGTAACCGCTGGTGAAATTGATATACAATGTGTTGCTGGAGCTGCCGTTGGCTTCGGTGAAAAGGTCGGTGATGCGGTTCCACTTCGCGTTATTGTCCGGCACAACATACTGGTCCTGCACGCGGAGGTTGGCATCCGGAGTGTTGATGCTGAACGTGGTATTGTCCGCCCAGCTGGTGGCAGCAATACCTTTGGGAGTGGAAGAAGCACCGAACCTTCTGAGGAGCACGATCTTGCCCCGTGCATCGCCGAGGGTTGGCACGGAAGCGGCGAGGCGCCATCTGCCCGGGTTCTGCTGCACATAACTGTCGAACGTCTGTTCAAAAGTTCTGCTGACATTTTCCGGATTGTGCTCTTCCTTTACGCACATCACGATGGTTTCGCCCGGGTGGGCGTTGAGGAAAGCAGTGCAGGCATTCAGCACATCCTGGAAGTTGAGGTTCTGGTAAATGGCGCCGTGATGGATGGTAAAGGCATTGTCGATGTGGCGGCAGCGGACATCCAGGAAGCGGATGCCGGCATCCAGTTGCTGGGCGATGGTAAGGTTCTGGCATTTGGCAGTGCCGGATATCGGCTCAAAACGCGCGCCTGCATCGTGGGTACCCGGAATAGAAAGCTGCGCGAGGCTAACGTTGTCCGGCAGGTCCGTCATCCAGCTGTTCAGCGCGGCGCTGGCCATCATTTCCGGGGCGGATTGTTTTTCATCGATTAAAACCGGTGCATTTTCCTGCACATTCTTGCGGCATGCAGCCAATAATGCGATGGCCGCAAAACAAAGAAGGGTTGTTCTTTTCATAGTGTTTTATTTGTTTAGAGATGTGGAAAACGGGTTCGGATATACGGGTTAAATTGTGTTCATGAAAATAAGACAGAATTTCGTGCTAATTCGATTTTCTCATTATCTTGTTGTTAAATTCATGTATGATCATCGATACACTTGCTAACGCGAACCGCTACCATTGCCTGGGACCCGCATTCATCAAAGCCTTCGGCTATCTACGCCAAACCGATTTCTCCGCACTGGAAAAAGGAAAGTATGCAATTGACGGGACAGATATTTTTGCTATTGTGAATGAATACGATACGGTGGACCCTTCCGGCGAACAGATGGAATCGCACAAAAAATACATCGACGTGCAATATATCGTAAAAGGGAAAGAACAGATGGGGCATGCCATCCTGAACGGCCAAACGCCATCCAGACCATATGACGAAGCCGCCGATTATATGCTCTTCGGTGAAAGGCCGTCGTTCTTCACAGCTTTTGAGGAAGGGATGTTTGCGATCTTTTTTCCTTCAGACCTGCATATGCCCAATCTCCATCCCGTCGCGCCGGACCGGGTCAGGAAGGTGGTGATCAAGATAGGGGTGCACCTGGCTCACCAGTAAAAATATATCCTCCCGATATCGATCAGTTTGAACAGGATGAACCAGATGATGAGGAACCCGTGAAAGGCCCGGCTGCTGCTGCGCATGCCTGCAATGCACAAGGCAATGTCTATCCCGTTTACAGCCAGATAATAAGGATAGCTTAAGGAATAGAAATACTCCAGTCCTTTCAGCAGGGTGTCCGCCACGTCCAGTAAATTGGTGATGGCCAGCAGCCCGAAGAACCATTTGCGGCGGGAGAAGAAATAGTCTTCATAACCCTTGTAATCCTTGATATCATCCGGGAAGAGCAGGGAGGCGAGGCCGTAGAAGGTGAGGATATAGCAGACGGTGAAGAAATATGCCGGAAAGGTCCAGTGCAGAATGCCCGCAAGTTTCCGTTCCCACCACCAGAAGAGCAGCAGTTCCAGGAAGATGAAGAAAGCGTACAGGAGATGTATCCAGTATGGTTTTACACGATGCGGATGCTGTATGAATTTTACAGCGGCTTTCAACAGGGTGGCAAGACTGAGGCTGAGGATCATGCCGAGGATGATCCGTATATGCGGAAATGCTTCCATAGCGATTTGGACTGGTTCCTATAAAGTTATCAGTTTTTTGTATTTTTTCACTTCAATGAGCACAACAACGTCACGGCACAGCGAATTGCTGTACGCCATAGAATTTCTCCGGCAAAACAGTGCCAATGCCAATATAAAACTGGATTACAGTCCAGCCAGCGTCAGGCAGCTGGACCGGATGTTTGATGAAGCGTTTGCGGAAGGGAAGCTCCGCAATCCGGAAAGCAGTTTTGCGAAGCAGCAGGGATTGATCCTGACAGGTGTAGCGGGATATCTGGCGGAGGTGGTGCTGCGGGCCACGGAGGCATCGGAATTGGTGATAGATCCGGAAGGCCGGGACTGGTATATGCGTTTCCGGGTGGTGGCCCGCAACGGTTGGCAGCTGCAGCCCGGGATGCGGGTGATCCGGCGGGTGCAGGAAGGGCGGGAGAAGGATCTTTATCATTATATCCTGACAGCGATCGACTATGCGCGGCGGCCGGAAGGAGGCCCCGGAGAGATAGAATCGCTGACATTGCGCGGGAACCGGTCCTGGTGGAAATTCTGGTAAATTGGCTTGCAATCAGTTTATTATCAATATCTTGTATATAAAATCGGAAATAACTATAAAAAAGGGATAATCGTGCTACTTTTATAGGCAAAGGGAAGTTATTTTTGCGCGACATCTGAACCCACGGCGTTATGAGAATACCGCTTCACTATCTCCAGTTAGCATCATAGAAACAAAAACTTACTGCGTTGAATATATTTCCCGGCGGCGCGCTGTCGAACCTGCCAAAGGGAAAGAATATCAGCGCATCATGTGTCACCGGCGACACGCGGGAGAGCGTTGTGGGGATTGGCAGGAGCTGCGCGGGCTATGGCAGCACTGGATGGAGGACGTGGGAGGCCCTTCATCCTTCCGGTTTCAGCCCAATGAAAAATAGAAGCCGTCCGGTTGGACGGCTTCTTTGCTTGGGGGGATTTGGAACGAAATTTCCTTGCCCCCTTGACTTTTTATTTTATATTGCGAACTGTTTAAAGTTAGCCTATGTACATTAATGCTCTCTATGCCTATAGTTCCTCAAACTCTACAAAGGAATTAATCATTTTTAGCACCTTGAAGCGATGCTCAGGAATTTTGCTGCTGGTAATTTTGGCTTTTACGCCGGTGTTTGGACAGCATGAAGATAAAGTAATGGTGTCGTTGCCATCACCAAATAATCTGGCCAATGCCCTTAATCAAAATGTCAATGTTGATTTTTATAAAGGCCAGCCGCAGGTTAATCTCCCACTCTATACGCTGGAATCTGCGGGTTTGTCTGTTCCTGTCAGCTTATCTTACAAAGCCTCGGGAATAAAGCTGCATGACTACGCATCTTTTGTTGGCATGAATTGGAGCTTACAGGCGGGTGGGTCCATTATCAGGATTGTAAGAGGTATACCAGATGAATTTGCCAATGGATATATCGGGAAAAACAATACTGGCGCAGAGATCAATTCGGAAGCCCATACACCCGCAACAAGAGCAACAAAGATCGCAAACGGAGAGTGGGACGGAGAACCAGACCTTTTCATACTTACCACTCCATACGAATCTGCTTCATTTGTTTTCGATGAAAATAAGATACCTGTATTCACGCAACCAACAAAGATGACCGTAACGATGCTGCGACCAAATGGGCCTGATGATTTTGTGAATATACATTGGCAGGTCGTAGATGAAAGAGGAACTACGTTCATATTTGGAAATAGCACCGGTTCCAGAGAGACCGTGGATGGAGCTACTCCCTATATCTCTGCTTGGTATCTTAACTCTATGCAAAGCTTCAATAAGACTGACGAGATAACTTTCCTTTATATCGCTGGTTCGGATATTACGACTTACAGGTACGCAAAAGTCAAGATTAACTATACAAACTCCTGTGGATCTGCGCCACCTCCTACGATTGTGGAAAATAGTAATCCGGTTACTTACAAGGCCCCTAAATATCTGTATCAGGTCATTGGCAAACAAGGTAAAATTATCTTTAATTACACTGCTGACAGGCTCGACCTAACCAGTGCTTACAGATTGGTAAGTATGGATCTCTATGGAGGAAATTCGCTTTTGAAGCGAATTCTACTAAGACATGACTATATACGAACACCCAGTTCAAATAGTGATCTTAACAGGTTGTCGTTGAAAGATATATATATAATAGGGTATGATTTGAGTGCATCAATGAAATTGTATGGATTCAAGTACTACAATAACCCGCTTATCACGTTTCCTGCAAGAAACAGCGGGTCTTTTGATCACTGGGGGTATCATAACAATAATACTGCCGCCACGCCATATCCACCAGAAGCTAACAAAGAGCCTGACTTGGAAAAGACCAAACAATTTTCCCTGTCAGAAATAGAGTATGGTATTGGAGGGAAGACTTTATTTGAATATGAATTAAACATGTACTTTGACGATGCCCTTCAGATGAATCGTTACGCTGGCGGACTGAGAGTGAAGTCTATCAGCGAGATCGATAATGAAGGAAAGGCTTTTCTTAAACAATTTCAATATACAACGGAGGACGGAAAGTCTTCCGGGCAGCATTTCCTGAGGAACTTCAAATATAGCAAGGTAACGACAAATTTTATATTCCCCAGTAATTGCACGGTTTCAGGAGAAGGTGTTTACAACACTGTTTTATTTAATCAGTTTGACCTTACCGGTGTTGCTTTGGGGTATTCAAGGGTTAAAGTTATCAATCCCGATGGAGGCTCGGAAATCTATCGTTATCACAATTTTTCAGATTACCCTGATGATTTTTCTATAAGTAATGCTTCTTTGGGAACTACTTATTCAATTGATAATTTCAGGCAGTTTGGTTATCCAACATCCTATGCGTATAAAAGAGGATTATTGTATAATAAGTCTCTTGTTAATGCAGCAGGAAATACGGTGCAGGAAACAATTTACGAATACCAGTCGTTAGCTGCGGAACAACGCAAGGCCCGTGGCGTAAGTATAACCTTGGAGTTTACCTGGGTTGGCGGTCAACGCTGGTATCAGACAGTTTATTATCACGTTAGGGATATCTTCAGGATGGTTAAAGAAACCGAACGGACGTATAGTATGGAGAATCCATCAGCCTTTTTGACTGCAGAAAAGAGTTATTCATACAGCCCTGATGGGACACTTTTAAGAGAAGTTATCCATAATACATCAAAGGGCTTGAATTATTCACAGAAATATTACTATCCGGCAAACAGAGATGAAATTAACGAACTTGCTTCCGGAGAATATGCTGCTTGTGGAAACATGTTAAATCAGGTCATCCCGATAAGAGAGGAGAAAATCTCATATGGTGGAAACAAAGAAATCCATCACTATAGCTATGGAATTATAACAGGGGTACAGCAGGAACCCAAAACGCTTCTTACCGGAAAACAATTCTCCCTGAATGGTTCACCATTCCGACAGGAAATGCTGTATGCCTATGATTTATCTACCGGTTTTGTAGAGTCTGAGCGATCAAATGATGGGGTGGTGAAAACCTATATCTACGGTCCATATAGCTTATTGAAAGCAGAGATTACGAATGCCGTAAAATCTGAAGTATTTTATGAGAACTTTGAAAGCCATCATCAAAGTGCAGGTGCCGGGGGAGCTCATACAGGAGCCTTTTATTATCCCGTACTTTCCTACCAGATTAATTTTGTGCGCCCCAATCAACGCAGCTATAAGCTATCCTACAACCGTCGGGTAAATAATAAATGGGAATACATTGAGACAAATTATACGACCGATAACTTGGTGCTAACAGAGTCATATCCAATTGATGATGTTCGGGTTTTTCCTGCAGATGCAGCTATGACTACTTATACGCACTATCCCTTGGTGGGGTTATCTTCAAAATGTGGCCCCAATAACGAATTAATGTATTACGACTACGATGTGTTCAGACGGTTGAAAGTTGTAAGAGACAGGTACAGGAATGTATTGACCCGATATGATTATAAGGATGCCTGCAATTGTCCCCTTCCATAATAAAAGCTTTACTGAACTGGTAAAAAACATTATATATGTCCAGATTTCTTGCATTCTTGTTTTCTCTTGTGATCGGAAATGTTGTTCATGCGCAAATCAAGCCATACAATATAAACGTTGTTCCTCAACCAACACGAACACTGGAGCCTACTCCCGGAGCCTATACGAACATTAATCTTAACTATGTTAGAACCTGGAGTCCGCTGGTGCCTTTTACAGACACTAGCGAAGCATCCATGGAAGCTAAGACGAATGCTCAGATCAGGCAGGAGACATCCTATTATGATAGAATGGGTAGAGAGGTTCAGCTTGTCAAAAGAGGAATTACTCCAGGGGGGAATGATATTGTACATGCAAAGAAGTTTGAAACGGATGGAAAGGAGCATTATATGTATCTTCCTTATCCCTCAACCCAATATACTGGAGCTTTCAGAACTGCACCATTTACTGAGCAGTATGCCTTTTATAATACACCTTCTTTGAACGACAACCGGTTTACGGGAGAAAAAGTCTATTATGCCGAGAATGTTTATGAACAGTCTCCGTTGAACAGAGCTATAAAGGAGATGCCCGTTGGTAATAGCTGGACAGGCAGCAATAGAGGGACTTCGACAACGTATACACTGAATACAGCCGAGGAAGATATCGTAAAATGGGGTATGAATGACAATGGCGAGGTCGGTGTGCCAAATGCGGGAGGGTTTTATCCCGCAAATACTCTAACGAAAACATATGCAACGGATGCACATGGGAAGAAAAGTGTCGTGTACAGGGATTTGGAAGGGAAACTCATACTCGAAAAGGAAGAGTTGACTACCGGCGGAGTTGATTACAATGGTTGGTTGTCTACTTATTATGTGTACGATGATTTCGGACTTTTACGTTTTATATTCCCGCCCCAAGCTGTTTCCATTTTGGGAGTTGTTCCTCAATTTTGGAATAAGGCCATATTGGCCAACCCTGATGTGCTGTACAATCTATGCTTTAACTTTAAGTATGACAAACTGGGGAGGCGGATTTGGGAGAAAGCGCCAGGAACGCAGGCGGTAGAAATGGTATATGATAACCGTGACCGGATTGTATTTAAGCGTAACGGGAGAGATAAGGTTGCTGGTCGCTGGAGAGTGACCAATTACGACCAGTTGAACCGGGTTGTAATGGAAGGTTTGTATAACTCAATAAAGACGAGAGAGCAGTTGCAGAACGAAATAGATTTGCTGCCCGCTGCGGGTCAGATGACTTTTAATTATGGGCCTCCATTACCGGTCGACCTTGTTTTACCTCTCCGGAATGCAAGTATTCCATTGTATAAAGCCACGGGAAGTATCGTTTTCGAAGATGGGTTTACCTCTGTGGATGGGGACGAGTTTGAAGCAATTGTGGATCCCGGCGCGGTAGGTACTGTTCAGACAACAATTTATAACCCTGTACCTACTTTACCATCAGCAGATGTTACTCCATTGACGTATTACTACTACGATCACTATTCATGGGGAGGAAATAAGCCTTATCAGGCTGGTGATATTTCAAAACCCCAACAAGGGGATAATATTCATAAAGATGATATTGTCAAGACGAGCGCGGTTTCCGGGTATTTGACCGGAACAGGTGTAAGGGTGTTGGGAACCAACCAATGGTTATATACAACTAACTACTATGATGAAAAAGGGAGGATCATTCAGGCAGTTAGTGATAACGCAGCAGGGGGAGTTGAAACAGTGACAAATCTCTATGATTTTAATAATAAGTTGATAAGTTCTTACCAGCGTCATACGAAACCAGGTAACGCTGCAACCCCGGAGACAAGGGTTTTAAATATCTATAACTATGATCATGCGGGCCGGTTGATGACTTCTATTATGAAGTTGAATGACGATAATGCTCTTGAGCGCATTCTTGCTAGCAACACATATTATGAGACCGGTGAGTTGAAGACTAAAAATTTGGGAGGCTTAAGGGATATGACTTATGATTATAGTATTGGTGGTCAGTTAAAGAGCATTAACAAGGATTACATATACGGAGCAGGCACGGGATCATTTGGGGAAGAGTTATTTTATGATTATGGCTACACGGAGAACCAGTTTACCGGTGAAATTGCCGGAGTTATTTGGAGAGGAGATGGCCCAGCCAGATCTTACGGATATGAATATGACCCAACGGGCCGCTTGACCAAAGCGGATTTTACACAAAAGGATGG
Organism: Chitinophaga sp. XS-30; assembly: GCF_008086345.1. Taxonomy (NCBI): domain Bacteria; kingdom Pseudomonadati; phylum Bacteroidota; class Chitinophagia; order Chitinophagales; family Chitinophagaceae; genus Chitinophaga; species Chitinophaga sp. XS-30. The sequence goes on from NZ_CP043006.1 coordinate 3,867,333, forward strand.
GGGTAGTAACTGGCTTCAAACAACAATGAACTATTCAGTTTTGGGCCCAGTCAGTAACAATGGAAGAATTAAGTATAATCTGAATGGCAACTTGTTGGAGATCGTTCGTAAAGGGATGAAGGGGGGAGTTTCAACCGATATTGATGTATTGTCATACCGGTATTATACCAATTCTAATCAATTGCTGTATGTTACCGATGCCAGCAATGATCCGAATTCAACCTTGGGAGATTTCAAAGAGACTACGACTGGTCAGCCTGTAGACTATATTTACGATGAAAACGGGAACCTTAAGATTGATGAGAATAAGGGGATCACATCAATAGTATATAATGAACTGGACTTACCCATATCAATTTCTGTTGCAGGAAAGGGGATGATCTACTATAAATATGATGCAGCCGGCACTAAAATAGAGAAACGGGTTATTGATAGTACTGGCACGGCTCCGGTGGAGCGAAAGTTTGACTACATAGGAGGATTGGTTTACGAAGATAATGTGCTGAAGTATATATCACATAGCGAAGGACGGATAAGGGTTATTCAGAAGCCTGCGTTGCCGATTGCCTACTATTATGACTACTTCATCAAAGACCACCTGGGCAATGTCAGGATCGTTTATTCGGAGCAGACCGACATCAGTACCTACAACGCATCCATGGAGCCTCCTTCAGCTGAACTCGAGAATAGATTGTTCCGCAATATTGAGGCTTCGAGGGTTGTCCGGCCTTCTGGCTACCCTGCTCTAGATTCCAGTAATCAACATGTAGCCAGATTGAATGCCAAATATCCGGATAAACGGATTGGCCCTTCCCTGGTGCTGAAAGTAATGTGTGGAGACACTGTTAGTGTAAAGGTGAACGCTTTTTTCAAATCGGAAGAGCCGGTTCGGAAGCGAACTCCGGATCCGGCAGTGGATATGTTAAGCCCATTGTTGCAGGCTTTTGGAAGGATCGAATCCGGTGGTGCAAAGATAGGCGGTGCAAGGGTCAGCACACCATTTAATCAAAGTTTCACCTCTGGTTCCTATCAGCGTTTGAAGGAGGATCGATCTGATAACGGTCTTTCTGACAAGCCCAAGGCTTATCTGAATTATATTCTGTTTGATGAGCAGATGAATCTGGTGGAAGAAAACAGTGGTGTGAAGCAAATACAATCTGCTCCTGACGAATTGCAATACCTTGTTAAGAATAAAATGCCAGTTACGCGCAACGGCTATTTGTATGTTTATACAAGCAATGAAAGTCAGCAAGATGTTTATTTTGACGACTTGACTGTTGTCATGAGCACAGGGGGGGTAAATGAAGAGACGCATTATTATCCGTTCGGGCTAACAATGAAGGAAATCAGTTCGAAGGCCATTACAGCTCCTACATATCCCGAGAATAATATAAAGTACAATGGGAAGGAATTACAGGCTAGAGAGTTTATGGACGGTTCGGGCTTGGAGTGGTATGATTATGGAGCAAGAATGTATGACCCGCAAGTCGCCCGCTGGCATGTTGTAGACGCAAAGAACGGAAATTATCCAAATTTATCTCCCTATTTATACTGTGGTAATAATCCAGTTGCAAATGTAGATGTGGACGGAAACACACACTATCCGGCGTTAAATGTATTGAAAGTAACCATGCAAGGTTGGGGGCAACGAGCGGAATTCAGGCAATGGCAGCTAAGTACACCCGCGGGATTATCTTATATGTTGAGTCGGCAACGGGAAGATGCGATGAGGAAAGATGTGATGACGGGAATTGCACCTTATATTTCAGATAAAACAAGTGGGAACTCCGTTGCCAAGGCAATGGCAGAAAAAGGAGTGGGGACGAAGCTCTTTCTCGGGATGTCTGAAATGATGATCGGGATGACACCGGTATTGGGCTCAACAGTAAGAGCCTTGGCGGCAACGAAGTATGGAGACAAGAAAGGAGCGGTGTTAAATGCTACATTTGCATTTATTGAAGGGGCTGCGATATTTGGAGGGCTTTCTACGGTGTCCAATATGGGGGGGGGAGCAGGTGCTTACGATGGTGTGCGGGCTGCCTCTAATTACCTTCAAGCACAAGGAGTGCCAAGAGCTTATCGGAAACAAATTCTGGAAAGTTTTGAAGTAGGTACAATCTCTTTACGTACTGCTGATAATGCAACGTTTGGATTGAGGTTTTATGGTGGCGCTGCAAATCAAAGTGGAAGGTATCTATTTCCTACTTTTACAAACTATACCAATAGAGCAGGCTTAGCACTTCCGCCAAGTTGGAATAGTATGTCTGGAATATCTCAATTTCAGATTGCACCAGGGAGTACTTACATCTTTGGTCGAGCGGCTTCTCAAGGAGGAATATATGGTGGAGGGAGCTACCAGATGTACATTAATAATTTGAATAACCTAATTAAGTAAAATGAATAGAGAAATATTTGATGAAAGAAAAGCTGATTTAATAAATCTAATAAAAGTTAGTTTAGCGACAACATACACTTCTGAACAAGATAGAACATCTTTAATGAGACTTTTAGAGTTGCTCAATCAGTATTCATTTGAAAATAGATTGTATCAAAAAGGATTACTGTCTCATACGATTATTGACAGTTTGGAGTTAGATTATTCAATAGGAGAAAAATTTATAAAATTTGACAATGATATAAAATAAAATTGCCACCATATAATTGTTAGTTATTGTTAGAGCGTTATCCTCTTTGGTGAAGCTCGTAATGGCTGCCGGAGATTCACTTTTCAATCCGCTTCCAGTAAATGATCGTCCCGGTAAGCCCGCCCCGTGGCTTCAGCGCGAAATCCGGGATAACCCCGGCCTTCTGAAATCCCAATTCTTCATACAGCCCGGCAGCCCCATCTTCCTCCGCGGTATCAAGCGTCAGGAGTGTACGGCAGCAGTCAATCGCTAGGCGCTCGGCTGCCTGCATCAAGGCTCGGCCAACGCCTTGTCTTCTATGACTGGTACGCGTCATCAGCTTGGCGATCTCGGCGCGGTGCGGCTGATTGGGAGGGCTGTCCAGCAGCAGGGTAACTGTTCCGATCAGCAGGTTCTCATCAAACACACCCAATATGACACGTTTGCCGCAATCGGCCGCCGCTAATGAGGACTCCCAGAAAGCGGTCGCCATTTCAACGCTGAGCGGATGCATGAAACTCACGGAGCCGCCATTTGCCACTGTTTCGATCAGGAGATCTGCCAGGGACGTAACGATCCGGGGTTCAGTCGTCAATCTGGCCATACTGAATTTTGAATTCATAAACTTTTAAATTAGCTTACAAATATGGTGTTCATACTGTGAAAATAAAGCTTATTTCGTTGCTGATCGCGTTGGGGATATTGGTGTTGTTTCTGAGCTTGGTGTTGTTCCATCCTGTTATTTTCAACCTGATCCCGTATTCCCTACATCGGGTACTTACTCCTGACGGGGCGGGAGAAAGGGTGTTTATAGTGCTGTTTGATCTGGTTGCAGGGGTATTATTTTGTTATGTATTGTATAAAATAGTACTGAAATTATTAAGTAAGGTATGAATTATATGCGCCCGGCGTTGCTAGGGCTGTTTAACGTCATTCTTTTTATTGCAATACAGTATTTTTCCCTTTTGTCTGCTTTTTTATTTGGCATGGGGGCTGCCGATTATTATCGTTATGAGCGCTTGGTTTATATTCCCGGAATACTACTGCACCTGATTGTTCTCATAGTCCTTTTCATAAAGCATAATCGGAAAACGGAATGGAGTTTAGGATATCTGATCAGTATGTTGATTGTCCTGATACTTGTTATCATGACGAGAACCGGCATTATTCCCTACCATCTGATCCCTTCCTGATATTTATTTCAACAGGATTTTATCTTTATTACCAGAAATATATGCCATCGCCTTCCTGAAATCCGACCTGATATTCGGCACCAGATAATCCGCCCACTCCGGTTTCTCTCCTTCATTCCGGAAGTAGGCGAACAGCGCCAGCGCATATCCCCATTCCTGCTGGCTGAGATAGCCCTGCTTGCTGTATCCCCAGCTATCGTGGCCGGCATAAAAGTTAAAAGAAGAATTGGCATTGAATATTCCCAATCCAAAGATTACCGGAACAAGATCTGTAAGATGTTCATCGTTTTCTTTTATCCTGTCTTCCCCTAACAGTTTGATATGCGCAATTTCATGCGCCAGCGTGGCGACAAGGTTTTCTGCCGATTTTAACTGCGCGGCTTCTATCGATATCAGGTATTTTCCATTTTTTTTACCTGCCTGGAAAGTTCCTGCTGAATATTGTTCTCCGGGTGTTTGCTGCGAAAACATCCTGCCGTTGCCTGTGGGAAACTCTACCAGCGTTTGATCATAGAAACCAAGACTGATGCCGCCCGGTTCCGTTTCCATTTGCGCGGCAATCACCGGCAGCAGGGCATAGGCGTCTTTTTCAGATTGATCGAACTGCATAGGGAAATCCTCCGGCACCGGGCGCAAAACTTTCCTGCTCCTGATCTTTTCTGCACCGAACTCCGCTAGCAGCCAGACAAAAGCTTCTTCCACCCACAGCCTGTTCTCTTCGGGGATAGGACATTTGACGGCTCCTGATTTACGGAAGAATCGAAACATTGAGTTATGATTTGGTTTGTATAAATCACTCCACCCTCATCCCCAGATACTGCACCGCATGCGCGCTGAAATACCCCAGCGCCCCTCCCGCAATGTTGCTCACCGGGTTCGATGGGGTGGCCAGCACATCGGAGCCGCTGGCGCCCGCATTCAGACTGTACCAGAACTTGTACACATTAGCATCGACGCATTGCATCTCCACCCGCAGGCTGTCTCCCGGCCTGATGTCGCCTTCTTCCTGTAATTCGGTGGGGGAGTACAACGCGAAGTTCACATCGCGGCCATTGGACAGATTGTCGCTGTTCACATAGATATCCGGCCTTTGCGCACCATTGATATACTGCACGAAATTATAGTAGTTGCCGACGGATGAAGGGTCTTTATAACCTGCATTGGCCACAATCCGGTTTCGGCCGGCCAAGTTAATGCGACTGACGAACAGGGTATCGAAATTCACGGGCGAAGGCATGGTACTTGTAGCGGTGAATACGGCTCCTGCTACCGTCACTTTCAGCTGGTAGGTATGGCCGGGGACGCCGTTCACCAGCAGGCTTTCGTACACGCCAGGCCTTGTTTCCGGAATGGTGATGGACCCACTGCCGTTATCGGATATTTGCACCAGCGCACCGCTTACACCACGAAAACTGTTGTCGTCCGTAAAATTGCTAGTCATGGACAGCAGTATCCTGCAGGTATCTTCATTCGTCACAATGCCTTCGATCACATATTTCTTCTCCGCCGGATGCAATCCTGCATTGATCACTTTCTCACAGCTGGCAGCCAGTCCTGCCGCGGCGATGATGCATATGAGTTGAAAGGTCTTTTTCATAAGCCGTTAAAAATTGAAATTGTAGGTGACCGATGGCACGAAACGGAACAAGGTAAGCTGCACCGCTTCCGTGTAATCCGGATTTTCGCGGGATTCGCGGAAATAAATGGAATAGGCGTTCTCGCGGCCGTAGGCGTTATATACCCCGAAGTGGAGGGCGGAGCGGTTCAACTGCACGGTAGCGGCCACGTCCAGGCGGTGGTAGGCAGGCATGCGGTAGCCATTGCGTTCCGTATAGTAATACACCAGCCGGTCATCCATCACAATATACTTGCCTGCCGGGAAGGTTACGGCATTGCCGGTATGATACACCCAGTTGGCGGAAAGTACCCAGTTCTTCGAGAGCTGCAGCGAGGTTACCACGGAGAACTCATGTGTTCTGTCCTGTTTTGCATTATACCATTCATTATTGTTGATGCCTTCGATCTTCCGTTCGGAGCGCGACAAGGTATAGCCGATCCAGCCGGTCAGCCTGCCGGTCTTCTTTTTCAGCAGCCATTCCATGCCATAAGCCCTGCCTTTGCCGAACAGGAGCATGGTCTCTGTCGGCTCGGTGGAGAACACCTCCGCGCCGTTCCGGTAATCGATCTGGTTCCGCAGGGCCTTGTAATAGGTTTCCACACTCAGTTCAAAAACATCGTTCGCAATGCTTTCCGAATAACCGGCGCTCACCTGGTCGGCTATTTCCGGTTTGATGAGGTTGGAGCTGGCCACCCATTTGTCGGTAGGATTGGCGGACGTGGCATTGGATACCAGGTGCAGATGCTGCACGTTCCGGGTGAAAGCGAAGCTGAGCGATCCGGTTTTATGCAGCGTATATTGCGCGGCGATGCGGGGCTCCAGATTAAAATAGGTCTTTACGATCTGTCCGGCACTACTGCGCAGTGTATCCGTGATCTTGCCATCGCTGTCGATATCATAAAAATCGCCGTTCCCTAATACAAGAAATGCCGTGGCGCGGAGGCCGTAAGAGAGTTTCAGATTTTCGGTGGCTTTCCAGGTATTGTTGATGTACAATGTATTGTCCAGCGAGTATCTTTTGGATAGCTGCTGCTGGTTGATCCCGGAACCTTCACCGCCTTCCAGCAGAAGGGGGAACATAATATGATATGTGCTTTGCCATCCGATGCGGGTTTCCCTCCGCGCATCAGGTGTGTATAGTAACTCGGCTTTCGCGCTGTAGTCCCTTATCCGGGAGTGGAGCGAGGCCGTTTGGTCGGACAGAAGGGCGGAAGTGGTGTTTTCATAGCTGCTGTAATGCAGGGATGCGTATGATATCAGCTTGTTGCTGAAGATATGCCGCCAGCGAAGGGATGCCACGCTGTTGCCCCATTCCAGCCCGAAAGTATTGCTGATGCGCATTATATCATGCCCGGTGTAGGCGGAAAGATCAAGCTCGTCCCGCTCGTTCACCCTGAAATTGACTTTGAGATTCAGATCGTAAAAATTCAGGTTGCTGTTCCGGATCGCGGAATCGTTTGATAGTTGTGTAAACAGGTCTGCATACGTTCTGCGGCCGGAAAGCAGGAAGGACGATTTATTTTTGACGATCGGTCCTTCCACGTTCAAACGGGCTGCGATCAGTCCCGCGCCGCCGCTGACATGGTATTCCTGGTCATCACCGTTATTGGTGCTGGCGTCTACAACGGCGGACAAGCGGCCGCCGTACTGTGCGGGCATAGCATTTTTATAAAAAGCCAGGTCTTTGATGGCATCGCCGTTGAATGTGGAGAAGAACCCCATGAGGTGAGAGGCGTTGTACACCGGTGTGCCGTCCAGCAAAATGAGGTTCTGGTCTGCGCTGCCACCCCTCACGTAAAAGCCGCTGTTGCCGTCCCCGGCGGATTTGATGCCGGGGAGCAGCTGTATCGTTTTCAGAATGTCCCGCTCGCCCATGAATACGGGAATATGCTCCATTTCCTTGAGGGAAAAATGTTCCATCCCCAGGGTCCGGGGTACTTTATGGGTAATGGTAATTCCTTTCAGGGTATCATTGGCGATGATGACGCTGGCAGTATCATTCGGCTGCTTTTCCTGCCCGTACAGGGCTGTAAAAAAAAGACAGGCCAATGTAACCAAAAGTGTTTTCATACAGGAGGGTTGCTGTAAAATGCCTTCAAAGCCGGGTTTTGCGGCGTGCGCTGTTGTTTCCGGGGGTTATCCCTGTACTTTTGCTTCCAGCTCCATCACTTTCTCGAACACTGCTTCATATTCCTCGTTCGCTTTTGCCAATGTGGCACCGGCCTGCTGATAGGCTTCCTCGGCGGTACGGAACCGGTCCCGGTCGCCATAGATCTCCGGATTGCCCAGTTGTGCCTCCAGTTGCTGCACATCTGTTTTCAGCTTCGCGATCTTCTCTTCCAGTTGCTGGAATTGCCTTTGCTGCTTTTGCAGTTCCTTTTTCAGGTCTTTATCTATCGGGTTGTTGTTTTTAACGGGCGCCGGCCGGGCTGCTGCTGCGCTTTTTTTTTCCGCTTTCGGGGGTTGCGACTGGGCGGCCATGCGTTTTTTCCATTCTTCCCATTCTGTGTAGGTGCCTTTGAACTCCTTGATCTCGCCGTCTACGATCTCCCATATCTTGTTAGCGGTGCGGCTCACGAAGTAACGGTCGTGGGACACCAGCACCAGGCTGCCTTCGTATTTACCCAGCGCATCGATGAGCATTTCCACGGAGTTCATATCCAGGTGGTTCGTCGGTTCGTCCAGCAGCAGGAAGTTAGCCTGGCTGATGATCACTTTCGCCAGGGCTACACGGGCTTTCTCCCCACCGGAGAGTATCCTGATCTTTTTGAACACGTCATCGCCCTGAAAGAGGAAACACCCGAGCAGGGAACGCAGTTCCATCTCGGTTTTACCGCTGCCGCAGCTTTTCAGCTCTTCCAGTATCTCATTATCCATATGCAGCGCTTCCAGCTGGTGCTGGGCGTAAAAGCTCATGACCACATTATGGCCGGGGACCCGGTTGCCTTCAACTGGCTCGGTGCCGGCAATGACACGCAGGAGCGTGGATTTCCCCTTGCCGTTCGCGCCGATCAGCGCTATTTTGTCACCACGGTTGATCTCCGCGCTGGCGTTTTTAAGAATATGAAGATTGCCGAAAGATTTGCTGACGCCTTCCAGGGCGCTGAGTATCTTGCCGGGCATCCGGTCTACCGAGAAGTTCATGCGGATCTTAGAAGGGCCGCCATCTACCTGCTCCACGCGCTCCAGCTTGTCCAGCCGCTTGGCGATACTCTGCGCCTGCGCGGCCTTGGAGGCTTTCGCCTTGAAACGTTCAATGAACTTTTCCTGCTGGCGGATATAATCCTGCTGGTTCTCGTAAGCGCGTTGCTGCAACTCGCGGCGTTGCACTTTTTCTTCTTCGAAATCAGAGTAGTTGCCGGCATAGTGGTGCAGCTGCTGCTGATAGAGCTCCACTACCTTGTTGACCATCCTGTCCAGGAAAAAACGGTCATGCGATACGATGATCACGGCGCCGTTGTAGTTGGACAGGTATTTTTCCAGCCATTCGATGGATGGGAGGTCGAGGTGGTTCGTCGGTTCGTCAAGCATCAGCACATCCGGTTGCTGCAGGATGATCCTGGCCAGCAATACGCGCATGCGCCATCCCCCGGAGAACTGGTTGTACGGCCGGTCCAGGTCTGCTGTGCTGAAGCCGAGGCCTTCCAGGACGGTTGCGGTCTTGTGACGGATGTTATAGCCGTCCAGCGTATCGAATTCGTGCAATTTATCGCTGTACTCATGCAGCAGGGCTTCGTCCTGGGAATGTTCGAGTTTTTCGGTGAGGATCTCCAGTTCTTTTTCCACTTTGAGCGCCTGTTCAAATGCCGTCATCCCCACGTTCAGAATGGAATCATCTGTCTCGAAACTCAGGAGGTCCTGGTTGAAGAAGCCGATACTGAGGTTCCGGATCTTGTTCAGGCTGCCTTTGGAAATAGAATATTCGCCATTGATGATACGGAGCAGGGTGGACTTCCCGGTGCCGTTCAGGCCAACCAGGCCTACGCGGTCGCCGGGTACGATGTGCCAGGACGAATCTTCCACGATCGTCCTTGCGCCAAATTCAAATGTGATGTCCTGCAGTGCGATGAGCATACTAAAATTGCTGTTAAACGCGCAAAGATAGTATATTTTTTGGTGGTATATTTGCCCAAAAACCAATCGTATGCGTTTGAAACAATGTTTATGGATACTGGCAGCCGGCGCCGTTTTCAGCGCTTGTCAGCAGCAGGGTAACAAGACCGCGACAGCAGAAGGGGAACAGGGAGCGTCTGTTTTACAGGCAGATCTTTCCGGTGAATTCTATGATTCCCTCCGGCAGGCGATGAACGCATATTATCAATTATCCGGCGCTTTGGTGAAAGCGGACACACTGGCGGCGGATATGGCCGCTGCGGCGCTGAAATATCATCTGGACAGCCTGCCGGTAGCCGGGCTGGAGGTGGATTCCACCCGCCAGGGCATTATTCGGGGAAGCGCGGGTGATATTGCCGCCGAACTGGATGGTATGCTGATGGAAAAAGGTGGTCTCGAAGCCAGGCGCGCCTCTTTCCAGATGGTGTCTGATCAGTTGTATGACCTCCTGCACAATACCGGTCTGAAAGGCAGCACCGTGTACCGCCAGCACTGCCCGATGGCTTTCGGGGACCGGGGCGCATACTGGCTGAGCGATAAAACCGAAGTGCTGAATCCTTATTTCGGGGACGAAATGCTGCATTGCGGGAGCGTAACAGATACTTTGCATTATCAATAACCCCTCCGGGGAAGCGGGTACTGATCCGGTCGCGGTTATCATTGCGGGAGCGTAACAGATGCCTTGCATTATCAATACCCCCCCTGGGAAAGCAAGGTACTGACTGTTCGCGGTTACCGTTCAACCGGGTGGTCGCTGAATGCTGTCAGGTATTTATCGATATATTCCTGCTTTCTTTTATTGCGGTACTGCATGATAAAACGCGGGTGTTCCAGCGGCACGACCCTGTCAAAGAATTTTTCCTTTTCATTCAGCCGGATAAGAAAATCCGCGTTTTTACCGGTGCCGAGGCAATACCCCACACTCCGGTCGATCCCGAACTGCAATTGCTTGCGCAGGCTGGATACCATGAAATCATAGACGGCTTCGGTCAGCGCTTTGCTGTCGTAATAGTTGTAGTTGACCTCTTTGCCGCCGGGTTTGAGCGCGGTAAAACCGAGGGGAGACATGGCTGCGATGTAAAAATCCCCGTAAAATCGTTCCGGCCCGCCATACGCAGCAATAACATCGTAAACATATACAGAAGAAGGCTCATAGGTCCGGATACCGGGGATCACAATGCCGCAGGGGTCTGCCAGCCGCTGGGAGTCCGTGAACGGGATGCCGGTGACGCCGCCGCCGAACCTGCCGGGGTTGATGCCCACGATCATCTGCCGGCGGCGCTGATCGCTGTAGAATTTGCGGTAGAACTGTTGCATGATGGCCGATACGCCGTCCTGTTCCCGGAAAGGGTTCATGATGCGGATCCCGGGAGGGAGTTGGCCGGTAAATTCTAGGTGGTCATTGAAATGAATGATCTTGTCTGCCGTTGTTTGCATGGCGCAAAAATAATGGATGCAGGCGAAACCGGCAGCTTTTTGCCCCACTGCGGCGGGATTACAATCCATTAATTATTAATTTGTAAAGTTCCTGAGGATTATTTTTTAATGCAGGCAGGGAATGCTGGCATTTACTGATTGATTTCGTAATTTCGCATGCTATTTATTTGAGAAAAGGATTTATGATCAATATTACATTCCCGGATGGCGCAGTCAGGCAGTATGAACAAGGCGTATCAGCACTCGACATTGCAAAATCCATCAGCGAAGGATTAGCCCGCAAGGTTTTGGCGGCAAAAGTAAACGGACAGGTGGTAGATGCTTCCCGCCCCATTACAACGGACGGAACGTTGCAGCTATTGACGTGGACGGATGCTGACGGCAAGGCTACCATGTGGCACTCTTCGGCGCACCTGATGGCAGAAGCGCTCGAAGCACTGTACCCGGGAGTGAAATTCGGCTACGGCCCCTCGCTGGAGAACGGCGGGTTTTTCTATGATGTGGACCTGGACGGCCGCCAGATCTCCGACGAGGAGCTGCGGAAGCTGGAAGTGAAGATGGCCGAACTTGCCAAACAGAACAATGCATACCTTCGCCGGGAGATATCCAAGGCGGATGCCATTCAATATTTCACGGACAAGAAGGACCCGTATAAGCTGGACCTCCTGCAAAAACTGGAGGACGGCAGCATTACCTTCTACACCCAGGGCAATTTCACCGATCTCTGCCGCGGCCCGCATATTCCCAGCACAGGGTTCATTAAGGCAATCAGGCTGACCAATATTGCCGGGGCTTACTGGCTGGGGAACGAGAACAACAAGATGCTGACCCGCATCTACGGTATCACTTTCCCCTCGCAGAAGGAACTGGACGAATACCTGACCCTGATCGAGGAAGCGAAAAAACGTGATCACCGTAAACTGGGCAAGGAACTGGAACTTTTCGCCTTTTCCGAGAAAGTGGGGCTGGGCCTTCCGCTCTGGCTGCCCAAAGGCGCCATGCTGCGGGAACGCCTCCAGGCTTTTCTGCAGAAAGCACAGCTCGAAAGTGGCTATCTGCCCGTGATCACCCCGCACATCGGGAACAAGAACCTGTATATCACCTCAGGCCACTACGAGAAATACGGGAAAGACAGCTTTCAGCCGATCCATACGCCGGAGGAAGGAGAGGAGTTCATGCTCAAGCCCATGAACTGCCCCCATCACTGCGAGATCTATAAAACATCGCCCAAATCGTATAAAGACCTGCCGGTGCGTTTCGCGGAATTCGGCACCGTGTACCGCTATGAGCAACACGGAGAGCTGCACGGCCTGACCCGTGTGCGCGGCTTTACGCAGGACGATGCACACCTTTTCTGCCGGCCTGACCAGGTGAAGGAAGAATTCTGTAAAGTGATAGACCTGGTGCTGTATGTATTCAACAGTCTCAGCTTTACGGATTTTACGGCACAGATTTCGCTGCGGGATCAGGAAGACCGCACGAAATATATCGGATCGGACGAGAACTGGAACCTGGCGGAACAGGCCATTATTGAATCAGCAGCGGAAAAAGGCCTGCGTACGGTCATCGAATATGGCGAAGCCGCCTTCTATGGCCCGAAACTTGACTTCATGGTGAAAGACGCGCTGGGCCGGAAGTGGCAACTGGGCACCATCCAGGTGGACTATAACCTGCCGGAGCGTTTCGAGCTGGAATATATCGGGGCCGATAACAAACCGCACCGCCCGGTAATGATCCACCGTGCGCCATTCGGCTCTTTGGAAAGATTCATTGCCGTATTGATAGAGCATTGTGCAGGGAAATTCCCGTTGTGGCTGACCCCCACACAGGTAAAAATCCTGCCAATCAGTGACAAGTTCCTGCCATATTCAGAAAAAGTGGCAGAATTGCTAAAAAAAGCGGAAATTCGCGCTGAAATTGATGACAGAAGCGAAAAGATCGGAAAAAAGATCCGCGAGGCGGAAATGGCAAAAGTGCCTTATATGCTCGTAGTCGGAGAAAAAGAGGAAGCAGACGGTAAAGTAGCCGTACGCAGGCAAGCGAAGGGAGACCTTGGCGCCATGAGTACGGACGAATTCATGAAACTGGTACAGGACGAAGTGGTCAACCGAAAACCTTTTGAGTGATCCGTTTGTTTCTATAAAGAATTTTAACCAGCAAGATGAAATTGCCGGAATAAAACACAGATCAGCGGCAAAGTCATCAAATTATTTTAACAATTTATCATTTTAATGCAACAAGGACCAAGACCAAACTTTAACCGGGGTAGAAACCCTAATTTCAGAAGAGAACAGCAACAGGAGCATCGCACAAACAGAATGATCCGCGTGCCGGAAGTCAGACTGGTTGGCGATAATGTGGAGCCAGGAGTGTACCGGACGGAGGAGGCTTTGCGCATGGCGGAAGATCTGGCTCTGGACCTGGTGGAAATATCCCCGAATGCAGCCCCCCCCGTATGCCGTATCATCGATTATAATAAATTCCTTTACGAAAAGAAGAAGAAAGAGAAGGAGATGAAAGCCAACGCTCACAAGAGCGAGGTAAAGGAGATCCGTTTTACACCGAATACGGATGATCACGATTTTGATTTCAAAGCCAAGCATGCCGAGAAATTCCTGAAGGAAGGCAACAAGGTAAAAACATATGTGCAGTTCAAGGGCCGTGCTATCATGTTCAAGGAACGTGGTGAGCTGATACTCCTGAAATTTGCGGAACGCCTCTCTGAAGTAGGCGCCCTGGAAGGGATGCCCACCATGGAAGGCAAACGGATGATCGCCATTTTTGCGCCGAAATCGGCCAAGAAGAAACCCGCGAAAGAGCCTAAAGAGCCAAGAGATCCTGCCGCAGCAGGAGCAGCTGACCAGGCGCCGCGTGAACCGCGTGAGCCACGTGAACCACGTCCGCAGCCACCTGCAGGCGCACCGCCTGTACGCCGGCCCATTGAGATCAAATATGCCAACAGGCCCCCGGCCGCTCCCGCAACGCAGGATAAACCGGCAGACAAACCCGCTGATAATAATAGCGGCAACTAAGCGTAGTATAATTTTACGGATACAAGCCCGGGGTGAATGCTCCGGGCTTTTTGATGCAGGTATGCTGCATTGGAGACACGCCGCGTCACCTGCTGCTTTCGGGATTAACGCCCCTCAATATCTTATCCGGCACCGACGTAGTCAACGCCGTTCAGCATCTCATCGTGCCAAGCTCCCGCCTCCTCCGGTAATTATCACCCCTTGATCTTCCCCAACTCCTTCAGCGTTCTTTTCCCACGGCTGATAAACCCCGCCGTTGCACCTTCCCGCAGCTGATCCTCGATCAGCAGTACGATCTCCTGTTTAATATCCGGATATTGCTTCGCCAGCCGGGCCAGCACGGTCATGGAGAAAGCCCGCACGGCCACCGTTTCCGCCGGGTCTTCCAGGAAACGGAAACAGTAGTTCATCACCGGTCCCTGAAGGTCCTCCGGAATATCCATATGCTGCAGCACGCGCACAACATTTCGTTTAACCGCCACCGGTATATTGTCATCGCCCATACGGTCAACCATAGCCGGCAAATGCGGTTTCAACAATAAAGGATGCGCTTCCGCCACAAGGCTCATGATCCACGCGGCACGCTGCACCACCCGGTATTCATCAAAAAGAAAAAGCTGCACCAGCTGATCAAGCCGCGCGGGATTATTGCCTATCCAGCGGGCAATGGACAGGGAGTGGGCTTTGGAATGTTCTTTCAGTATTTCTTCTCGCAGTTGCATAGCAGTGATTCCTAAATTACAGCATTGACCGGTTATAAAAAAATCACCGTTTTTCTGTGACTTTCCTTTTTCTTTGTCTAAAATCACGCGCTTTTGGTTAGAAAGGAATTCCGGATCATCCTGCTTTCACTTGGTATCAGCCTTTTGCTTACCGCCGCCAAGTTCACCGCTTACTTTGTAACGAACTCCGTAGCCATACTTTCAGATGCACTGGAGTCCATCATCAACGTAGTGGCGGGAGGGTTTGCGTGCTACAGCATCTACCTTTCCGGTAAACCCAAAGATGCCAACCACCCTTACGGCCACGGCAAAGTGGAATTCTTTTCCATCGGTTTTGAAGGGGCCATGATATTCATTGCCGGTTGCCTCATCCTGTTCAAGGCGGTACAGTATTTTATTCACCAGCCCGCGCTGGAGGAAGTGGATCAGGGCATCTGGATAACCGTTGCCACGTCCGCGGCCAATTTCCTGCTCGGGCTCTACCTCGTCCGTTCCGGAAAGAAACTGCCGTCCATTACCATCACCGGCAACGGCCAGCATATTCTGACGGATGCCTATACGTCGGTCGGCCTGATCGTGGCGCTGGTGCTGATCCGGCTGACGGGGAAAACCTGGATAGATCCGGCCGCGTCCGTGATCATGGGAATATTGATATTGCGGAAAGGCTATCAGCTGATGCGGCAATCCATTTCCGGTCTTATGGATGAAACGGACATGCAGGTGATGGACCGGGTGATAGGGATACTGAACGAGCACCGCCATCCCGCCTGGATCGATGTGCATAACATGCGGGTACAGCAGTATGGGATCGACTATCATATCGATTGCCATGTGACCATGCCTTATTACCTGGAACTCAGCCGGGCGCATGAAGAAATGAAGGAACTGGAGCAACTGGTAGACCGCGAGCTGAAGGGGCATGAAGTGGAATTTTTCATTCATATAGACCCCTGCATTCCCGAAAGCTGCCAGCACTGCCAGTTATCAGCATGTCCGGTGAGAAGTTATCCATTCCGGCAGCGCATCAGCTGGTCAAGAGAAAATGTGCTGCCCAACCGGAAACATACCGATTAGGGATCAAATACTAAATCTACATCCGTGCAAAGGATATTGATCGTTGAAGACGAAATGAAAGTGGCCAATGCCGTTAAAATGGGACTGGAAGAGAACGGCTTTTCCGTAGCGCTGGCGTATGACGGGCGCAGGGGAAAGGAACTGGCCGCTTCCGGGGACTACGACCTCGTGATACTTGATCTTAACCTCCCCGGCCACACCGGGTACGAGATATGTGAAGTGATCCGGCAAAGGAATGCACGGGTGCCGGTGATCATGCTTACCGCCCGGGTGGGTATGGACGACAAAATGCGGGCCTTCGAACTGGGAGCAGACGATTACCTCGTTAAACCTTTCGATTTCCGGGAACTGCTGGCCCGCATCCGGGTGTTCCTCAAGCGCGCCGGAGCGGAAACCATCCCTGACAACCGTTACAGGATCATGATTGCGGACCTGGAGATCAACCGGGAGCGAAAGGAAGTGCTGCGCAGCGGAAAAAAGATACCCCTTACGGCCAAAGAATATCAACTGCTGGAACTGCTCGCCCTGCACAGCGGCAAGGTGATCTCCAAGGCGGTTATCGCGGAGAAAGTATGGAATATCGATTTCGATACCGGTACCAATGTGATCGAAGTGTACATGAATTTCCTCCGTAAAAAGATCGACAAGGATTTTGACCATAAGCTGCTGCATACCAAAACCGGTATGGGATATTACCTGTCTGGGGAATGAAGATCAAATATAAAATAGCGCTCTATTATACTTTGTCCGCCGCTTTCCTGCTCGTGGCCTTTGCGGTGCTGGCCTACTATTTCTCCGGCCGGACGCGGCATGAGGAATATCTCGGCCGGCTGGAATACCGAGCCATGTCCATCGGCGCCGTGATCATTGAAAATGATGAGGTGCAGATAGGGCTGCTGCGGAAACTGGACAAGACCACCTTTCAGGACCTGTATGAAGAAACCATACAGGTGTATGACGACCATTACAACCTTTTGTATTCCAATATGAAGGATGCCGCGCTCCATGCCCCGCGGGCGCTGCTGGAACGCATCAAAACCAGCAAACGTTATGTGCGCCGGGATGATAGCGGGGAAACGGCGGGTGTGTATTACACGGAGGATAATATGTCCGTGCTGGTGATCGTATCATCTTTTGATAAATACGGCTTCCAGAATCTCCGCAATCTGCAGCGTATTCTTGTTATAGAGTTGCTGGTGGCGGTAGTGCTGCTGGTGGTCATCGGTTATTTTTTCGCCAGAAAGATGGTGGAGCCGGTGGAGCGCCTCGTGGAGCAGGCGGACAAGATCAATGCGAGCAATCTGCAGGATGAGCGGGTAGCCATAAAAGGGAAAGATGAGATCGCGCAGTTGGGCGCAAACTTCAATACGATGCTGCAGCGCCTCAGCCATTCTTTCGATCAGCAGAAGAGCTTCGTCGGCAATGCGTCCCATGAGCTGCGAACGCCTCTGGCGGCTATTATCAGCCAGCTGCAGGTAACGCTGGCCAAACGCAGGAGCGGAGAGGAGTACGAAGCAGTACTGCAATCCGTACTGGAAGATGCCGAAGGGCTGTCTGAATTAACGAACGGCCTGCTGCAACTGGCGCAACCGGATATGAACAGCCGTGAGCTTACCTTCTCCCCGATACGGGTGGATGAAATGCTGCTGGAGGCCGGCGACTTCATCCGGCTGAAACGCAAGACCGGCAGTAAAGTGGATATTCAGTTCGTCAGGGAACCTGAGCAGGATACCAGCATTATCTGTCAAGGTAATGAAAGCCTGCTGAAAGTATTATTCATCAACCTGGTGGACAATGCCTGCAAATTTTCCGAAGACAACGCCGCGCAGGTGAGCATCGATTTCGACAGCCGGCATATACTGGTACATATTCGCAATAACGGCCCAGCCATTCCGGAAGATGAACTGAACAGGATATTCGAGCCATTTTACCGGGGCCGGAACAGTCGACACCAGCGCGGGCATGGCCTGGGTCTGTCGATCTGCAGAAAGATCGTGCAATGGCATGGCGGGGAGTTGCGGGTACAGGCTACCGGGGTGGCCGGAACCATTTTCACGGTGCAACTGCCGCATGTTTGAGCCGGTACCGGAAATTAATCCGCTTTCAGGCTTTTTACGGGATTTGTCATGGCCGCTTTTACCGCCTGAAAGCTGACCGTGACCAGCGCAACCGCCATTGATGCGATGCCCCCGGCCAGGAAAACACCCCAGCCAATGTCGATCCGGTACACGTAATGTTGCAGCCATTGCCGCATGAAATACCATACCAGGGGAGTAGCCAGCACGAAAGCGATGCCGATGAGCACCATGAACTCCTTTGAAAAGAGCAGCACGATATTGGATGCGGTGGCGCCAAGCACTTTTCGTACACCCACTTCCCGCAAACGCTGTACGGCCATGAAAGATGCCAGCCCGTACAGGCCCAGGCAGCTAAGGAAAATGGCTATACCTGCAAATATCTTGTAGAGTTGCGCCAGCTGCTGTTCTTCCTTGTAAAAGCTGCTGATCTTATCGTCCAGGAACTGGTATTCGAATATCTGCTCCGGAAAATTTTCTGTCCATAATTTCTCTATCGCCTTTATGGAAGCCTGCAGGTCGCTGCCGGAGAGCCTTACGCCTGCCGAGTTCAGCCGCTGCCTGACATTGCACATGAACACCGGCCCGATGGCATCTTTCAGCGGTCCGGTATGGAAATCCCTTACCACACCCACCACCGGCCCCTTGGCAAAACCATTCCAGACATCGATCTCTTTATAAAGGATGTCCTCCGGCCTGGCGAGACCGAGTTTCTTCACGAGCGTTTCGTTGACAATGAATTCCCGGACGGAATCCGTCCGGGTAAGGCTTCTGCCCGCCAGCAGCTGCAGCCCGTAGGTATCTACGAAATCCGCATCTACCCATTTGGAGATGGCGGCGAAATCGGTATGTTTTTCCGCATGGTCGAAATTGAACGGGGTCCACCAGCTACCCGCTTCGGAGGGGGTGGAATTGGAGAAGCTCACCTGTTCCACCCCTTTGATCATCTTCAGCTGGTCGCGCAGGTAGCCTATCTTGCTGTTGCCGGCGCTGTCGTTGCGGAACGGGACGTTCACCATGGCATTGGGAGAAAAGCCCAGGGGTTGGTTCCTGAAGTAATTGAGCTGTTGAAGAATGATGAGTGTGCCGATGATGAGCGCCTGCGCAATGATGAACTGGAACACCACCAATCCGCGGCGCAGGGAAATACCTGCCTTGCTGCGGGATGCCGCTACCTTGCTTTTTAATGCGTTGACCGGATTGAAACCGGCTAATACCATGGAAGGATAGCCTCCCGCCAGAAAAGTGACCATCACCAAAATGGCTGCCAGTAAAAGGAACACCGGGATATTCAGCAGCATTTGGGGGTGCAGCGGAAGTTCCATGACAAGGCCGATGAACCGGAGGATGAATGAGGCGATGGTTACCGCAAGCAACAGCGATGTAAATACGAGTATGCATGTTTCCGTCAGGAACTGCAGTTGCAATTGCCACCGCCTGCTGCCCAGTACCTTGCGTACGCCGATCTCCCTTGCCCTGTTCACCGCCTGTGCGGTGGACAGGTTGATGAAATTCATACAGGCAATGAGCAGAATGAATACCGCGATCAGCCACAGCGCCCGGATGCGCTCAACGGATACTACCCGCCCCATAAAATTGCTGGTGGCGGTATCTGTATGCACCCGGGCAAGCGGTTGCAGCTTGTGCGTACTTTCATTGTCGGCCGCTTTGTATTTCTTCGAGAAGGATACGAGCCGCCGGTCGATCTGTGCCGCGGTCTGGCCGGGACGAAGCAGCACATAACAATGATGGATATCGTCCAGGCTCACCCAATCCTTTGACTGTCCGAACTTTGGATGGCTGTAAGGTACGACCACCTGCAGCTGGAACTCCGAATTCGATGGCGGATCATCCAGCACGCCGGTGACCGTAAGGGAAAACAACTGGTCCAGCCGCAGGGTTTTCCCCATGGCCTTTCTCCAGTCCCCGAAATACTTTTCGGCTACCGAACGGCTGAGCACTATGGAATTGGGGTCATTCAGGGCTGTGGATTTATCGCCTGCAAGCCAGGTAAAATCAAATATCCGGAAGAAAGATGGCTCCAGGAAGAATATACGCGGCTTGAATTTTTTGTAAGTATTCCCCTTGCTGTCAGCTACCGAAACAAGCCTTTCCCCGAAAGATGCTACTCCTGATATCTCTTCCATATCCGGAAAATCATTGTGGAGCGCAGTTGGCAGGGGGAAAGGCACTGCTTCTGTATAGGAGTAGTCTCCGCCAGGCTTGTTGCTGACGGTTAGCACCCGGAAAATGCGGTCCTTCTTTGCGTGAAAACCATCAAAGCTTTTTTCGTACCGGATGATCACGAAGATCACGAGGCAAACGGCGATACCCAGCGTAAGGCCGGTAATATTGATGATGGAATAACGTTTGTTGCGCCAGAGGCTTCGGGATGCGGTTTTCAGATAATTGCTGAACATAGCGGAACTGATTTTGACGGCATGCCGCAAAAACAATACAGGAAAATCAATCCATTCATTTTTAATGCATTGTAAAAATGAAGTAACGGAAAATTGTCCGATTTTGGTAATTACCATGTCCGGAACCGGACATGACGGCGGTGGTCATGTAAATAGCCGGGCGTTCAGGCCCGGCTATTTGTGTTGGATGGATCTATCTATGGGTTTCAAGGCTTTCAGCGTTATTCCTCTCCGGCTTCTTCGCTGTCCCCATGCCCGAGGATGGCGCGGAGCGGCCGCACGGCCTGGTAGATGCCGCGGTTATAGCGGTTGCCGAGGATGATGAGGGTAGTGGAGTCCTCCACAAAGCGGTAAAAGACGGTATTGTTGCCGTGCCACCATCCGTTATGGTACACAATGTTCTTCGTGCTGTCCGGGTAAGCCATGAGGCGCCAGCCGAAACCGTAGTTGCGGATACCCGGTTTTTCATGGCTGTATGGGGTGAATGCGGCTTTGAGGGTTTCCGGCTTGAAGAGGTTGCCGGAATAAATGGCCTGGTCCCACTTCAGCATATCCCGCGCGGTGCTGTAAATGCCCTTGTCTCCTGTCACGCCGTCAAATGCATTGTCAGGCTCCGCTTTCCAGCTGAACAGATGGCTGATGGTCTGATGCGGGCGGGGCGCCTGGGCAGGGTCCATCACAAAAGTGCCGGTCATTTCAAGCGGTGTAAAGAATGTTTGCTGCAGATAGTCCGCGTATTTTTGCCCGCTGGCCTTTTCTATAATGGTAGCCAGCAGGAGATAATTGGTATTGCAGTAATTGAAATGCCTGTCCGGCTGATACTGTGCCGGTGGTTTATGTTCCGTCATCAGGCGGATGACTTCTTCATTCGTCAGGAAGATGGACCTGTCTTTGATGAGGCTGTCGCAAAAGTAGAGGTAGTTGGGCAATCCGCTGCGGTGGTTGAGGAGCATGCTGACCGTGATGCCGAGATACGGAAAATCAGGAAAGAATTTTTGCAGGGGATCATCCAGGCCCAGTTTGCCCTTTTCCACGAGGGAAAGCACCGCCATGCCCGTAAAGGTCTTGGAAATGGAAGCCAGCTGAAAGGAGGAACTGTCCGTCACCGGAGTTTTGGTAGCGTGATTTTCCTCGCCCTGGTATTTTTCATACAGTATCACGCCTTTTTTCGCAATGAGGAGGGCGCCGCTGAAAGTCCGCGGGGACAAGCGGTGGCGCATCATCTCCGCTACTTCCTGCCGGACGCGTTCAGCATAAGCGCTGCCGGAAATAGCTTTCTCTTCCTCTTCGCTCAATCCCAATGTATATGGAGATACTGGCTTTGGTGCCTTTTTTTCAGTGTTCCGGTGGGCGGAACTGCTGTTGCATCCGGTATGAACAACGGCACTTGCAGAGATAATAAACGCGGTACAGACAACTGCCTTCAGACGATTCATTCGGTGTTCGTGATAATAGATTAAAAATCACGATATTCAGCAATATTCATGCCCATTGATGGGATTCCACTAGAAAATATTCAAAAAAAGTTAACATGCAGGCGGCTTTTTTAAGCAATCTCTAATATGTAGCCCCGGCTGTTTGATTATTGCTGAAACTCTGGTAGGTTTGTGCCACTTTTTGGTGACAAAAGCATGGGTGCTATTGTCACTTTTATGTCACAGAAGAACTAATGATCATCATGAGCCAGAAGAAATTAACCAGTTATCCGAAAGAGAAGATCAACATCCTTTTATTGGAAAACATCAGTGATGCCGCTGTTGCAGAGTTCAAAGATGCCGGTTATGCCAACACACGTAAAGTTACCGGGGCGCTCAGCGAGCAGGATCTTATTAAAGAAGTGAAGGACGCGCATCTGCTGGGCATCCGCTCGAAAACACAGATCACCCCGGCCGTACTGGCTGCGGCGAAGAAATTGCAGGCCATTGGTTGTTTTTGTATCGGCACCAACCAGGTAGACCTGAAAACGGCCACCGAACTGGGGGTAGCGGTATTCAATGCACCATATTCCAATACCCGCTCAGTTGCCGAACTGGTGATCGGGTTATCGATCATGCTGATCCGCCGTATTCCGGACAAAAATACTGCCGCCCACAAGGGTGTATGGATGAAAGAGGCCACCGGCAGCTATGAATTGCGCGGCAAAACACTGGCAATCGTCGGTTATGGTAATATCGGCAGCCAGGTGAGCGTGCTGGCAGAGGCGATGGGAATGAACGTGATCTACTACGATGTGGAGACCAAGCTGCCCCTCGGCAATGCCACCCAGATCCGCACAATAAAGGACCTTTTTTCACAGGCAGATATCATTTCGCTTCATGTGCCGTCCAACAAGAGCACGGTGAACATGATCAACAAGGAAACGCTCAAACATGTGAAAGAAGGTGCTATTTTCATCAACTACGCCAGGGGCGAAGTGGTGGAGCTGGACGACCTGAAGGAAGCGCTGCAAAGCGGCAGGCTCTCCGGTGCGGCAATAGACGTATTTCCGGTAGAACCCGAAAAGAACGGGGCCGCTTTCTCCACGCCTTTGCAGAACCTCCCCAATGTTATCCTGACCCCGCATATCGGGGGCAGCACAGAGGAAGCGCAGCATAACATCGGGCTGGATGTGAGCGAGAAAATGCTGAATTACCTGGAGAAAGGCGCCAGCTTCGGTTCCCATACGATCCCCGCGCTCAGTTTGCCGGCAGTGGAGAATACGCATCGCATCCTGCATATTCACAGGAATGTGCCGGGGGTGCTGTCCGAGATCAACAGCACTTTATCTTCCAAGAACATCAACATCCTGGGCCAGTACCTGAAAACCAACGACCAGATTGGCTACGTGGTGCTGGATGTGGACTCAAAGCTTTCCCAGGAAGCATTTGCCCTACTGAAGGAAGTCAATCATACGATCAAGACACGAATGTTATACTGATACGCATCAAAATCCCGGTCATTTGCACCGGGATTTTTTTTATGCCGGATTTTAATCTGACATTTGTAGCTTCCCAAATCCTCTGCTGCTTATGTCTAAATTGCTAAAACTGGAAGAACTGGCGATGTTCCTGCTGGCTGTGCTGATGTTCCAGCAACAGTGCACCTTGTCATTCTGGTGGTTCTTTGGTTGCCTTTTGTTGCCCGATGTGAGCATGATCGGGTATGTTGCCGGCCCGAAAACGGGGGCGTATATCTATAATTTCTTTCACCACAAGGCTATGGCCCTGCTGGTCTATTTTGCAGGAACCTGGTTCGCCAGCGAGATCGTGACGTTCGCCGGCATCATTCTTTTTGCGCATTCGTGCATGGACCGGTTGTTCGGATATGGCCTGAAATTCATAACAGATTTCAAGGATACGCATCTGGGCAGAATAGGGAAGGAGTGAGTTGCTACAACGCATCAATTTCATTGCAAACTTTCGTCACATGGCCTACACCGTATAACAAGGCCGGTACGTCAATGCCCATCCAGTACAGTAGCTGGAGGATGTTTGCATATTATTGCCGGATGCCGGAGGTGTCTCTCACCGGCTGCCTGTCCAGAAAACATATTGGCTCATGATGTGCAATACGGTTCCTGATCTTTGCTGGTTGCCATCAACATACTACGAACACAAAAAGGCCAGGCCTCCCGTTACAGGAGGCCTGGCCTTTTTTAGCGTTATGTAATATTGTTTGTTATCTGATCACGGTCACATCTCCTTTGATGATGAAGGCCGGTCCATTGGCCACTTTCTTATAGGTCAGCCACCATACGAAGGTGCCGATATCTACAGGGCGGCCTTTGTACCATCCGTCCCAGCCTTTTTCCATATCCCTGCTGAGGAATACCAGTTCGCCCCAGCGGTTGAAGATGCGTAATTCATAATCATACATCGGGCCTCTGATCACGGGGCGGAACACATCGTTGTTGCCGTCTCCGTTCGGAGAGAAGGCATTTGGGAAGTCCGGACGGCTGTCGCAATCCTTCACATCGATGGTGATCTCGTCCGTAGTGCTGCCGCAATCGTTGAAGGCGGTCACGCTGTAGGTGCCAGGCTCGGTGATCTCAATGGAACTGGTGGTCTGACCGTTGCTCCAGAGATAAGAGGTGGCATTCACGGCGTTTGACCTCAGCATGAAGCGGCGGCCGCGGCAGATAACTGTGTCGTTACCCAGGTTCACTACAGGCGGTCCGGCTACGATAACGTTGAAGCTGTCTTCCGAGTACCTGTCGCAATACCTGTCCAGCACGCCGAGGATATACCTGCCCCCCTGGGAGATGGACTTCACAGGGTTGAGGTCCCCGTCATTCCAGCGGTAGGTCGCTGCATCCGGATGACGGGCATCCACCAGTATGCTGCCGCCTGGACAAATGATCCTGTCCGGCCCCAGATCGAATTCCATATCCGGGCGCTGGCTTACGCGCACTGTTTCGCGGACCACGCAATTATCTCTGTACACGGATACGGAGTAGTTGCCGGCCCTGCTTACGAGGATAGCGTTGCCGACCTCTCCGGTACCCCACTGGATCCGGCCTGCGTTGGTGTTTACCGTCAGCATTACGGTCTGGCCCGGGCAGATGGTGGTATCCCTGCTGAGGCTGATATCCGGTGGCGGGTTTACGGTTACATTAATGGTATCGATGGTGATACATCCGTTCTTCGCCACGCGTACCCAGAATTGTTCCTGTGTGCTCACGTTGATCGAAGGCGTGGTAGCCCCGGTGCTCCAGAGGTAGGAGGCACCCGGAACGGACGCGTCGAGGATGACGTTCTGGCCGCGGCAGATGGTCGTATCCGGCAGATCAACGAGCGGCATTGGAATAACGCCTACATTGATCGCATCAGTGGCCGTACACATGCCATTGCTCACGGTTACCCGGTAGGTACCTGGTTGCGTTACCCTGATGCGCTGGGTGGTTTCGCCGGTAGACCATTGGATCTGGTATCCGAAGTTGGCAGCGCCAGCGTCCAGTACCATACCGTTACCGCCGCAAAGGCTGGTATCGTTGCCCAGGTTGACCACCGGCATTTGCAGATAGGAGATGTTATAGGTCACGGTATCGGAAGCGCAGCCGGTGATGCCGTCCCTTACGATGAAGGAGGCCGTAGTGGCGCCGTTCACATTGAAGCGGGGGTTGGATGAGG
Organism: Chitinophaga sp. XS-30; assembly: GCF_008086345.1. Taxonomy (NCBI): domain Bacteria; kingdom Pseudomonadati; phylum Bacteroidota; class Chitinophagia; order Chitinophagales; family Chitinophagaceae; genus Chitinophaga; species Chitinophaga sp. XS-30. The sequence continues at coordinate 3,892,749 of NZ_CP043006.1, forward strand.
TTGCCGGAACCCTTACTGCATTGGCAGGTGTGACGCCGGTCAGCGTGTACACCGGCCTGTTCACATTGCCCCTTGTTCTCAGTGTGATGAAAGGATCGGTAGAGCAATTCACCACAACATCTGCTTCCAGTTCGGGTTTCGGACAGGGCAGCACATTGATGCGCTGTGTCACTTCCTGCGCAGCGTTGCCGCACTCGTCCGCAACGCTCCATCTGCGGGTGATCGTGTAGCCGTTACAGATATCCCTCACATACGGATCTACGGTATAGCTGACCAGTTTCGGGAAGGACGGATCGCAGTTGTCCGTCGCCATCAGCGTAATGTTCGCTGTTGGTACCGGCGCACCGCATGGTACGGTGAGATCGGCTGGCGGAGCTGCGATAACCGGCGCTACGGTATCTACTACGGTGATCACCTGGCGGAGTACGGAAGTGTTGCCGCATTCGTCTCTGGCCGTCCAGATATTGATCAGGCGATAGTTGCCGCTGCAGGATCCGGGATCGGTTTCTTTCCGCTGCTCGTGCGTGATTCTCACGCCGCCCGGGCGGGTGCAGTTGTCAGATGCGGTGACGGTCACCGGTGCGGGGATCGCATCGCAGGTTACCGTCATATCTGTCGGCGCCGGAGCATTGAACACCGGTGCGATGGTATCGATCACTGTCACTATCTGCGTGGCTACTGCACTGTTGCCGCATTCGTCGGTTGCCGTCCAGGTGCGTGTCAACCTGTAGTTATTGATACAGGTTGCGGAGAGCAGCTGTTTCCTGAAGGTGTACACTACGGTGACGTTGTTGCCGGAACAGTTGTCTGTTGCCGTCAATACCGGAGCAGCAGGCACCTCGTGGCAATTTACCGTCATATTGGCCGGCGGCAGTATGGTGAATACCGGCGCTGTTCTGTCCACCACGGTCACTACCTGTCTTACCGTAGTGCTGTTGTTGCACTCATCGGTGGCCGTCCATGTGCGGATGAGGCGGTAGTTGTTCATGCAGGCCCCGGGGATATTCTCCCTGGTCTCGTTCCTCACGATGGTGATGTTGTTGCTGAAGCTGCAGTTGTCGGCAGCGGTCAGGTCCGGTTGTACCGGGATGGCATCGCATTCTACGGTTACATCTGCCGGTGTTGGCATGGTGAATACCGGTGCGGTTCTGTCCACCACTGTCAGCACCTGTGTAACAGTTGCGGCATTACCGCATTCGTCCGTCGCTGTCCATGTGCGGATGAGGCGATAGTTGTTCGCGCAGGCGCCGGGGATATCTTCGCGGCGTTCGTTTCGCACGATGCTGATAGGGCTGGTGGTGCAATTGTCTCTTGCGGCCAGGTCGATCATTGCCGGGATGGCACTGCATTCCACAGTGGCGTTCGCCGGTGTGGCTACGGTGAATGCAGGCGGCGTGTTATCTACCACGGTGAGTATCTGTTGTACCGTTCTGCTGTTGCCGCATTCGTCAGTGGCCGTCCATGTGCGGATGAGGCGGTAGTTGTTCACGCAGGCGCCGGGGATGTCTTCGCGGCGTTCGTTCCTCACTACCGTTACCTGGTTGGACGGTGTGCAGTTGTCTGTCACCTGCAGGTTTGGCATAACCGGGATGGCGCTGCATTCTACAGTGGCATCTGCCGGAACGGACTGGGTGAACGTCGGAGCAGTAATGTCCTGTACGGTGATCACCTGTTGTACCGTGTTCTCATTACCGCAGAGGTCGGTGGCCGTCCATGTGCGGATGAGGCGGTAGTTGTTCACGCAGGCGCCGGGGATGTTCTCACGGCGTTCGTTCCTGACGATCGTGATATTGTTGGAAGGCGTACAGTTATCGGTGGCCGTCAGCATCGGTTGCGCAGGGATGGCGTTACATTCCACTGTGACGTCCGCCGGCGTTGACATGGTGAAGGTCGGTGCCGTGGTGTCTACAACGGTGATGATCTGTGTTACAGTGGTGGCGTTGCCACACTGATCAGTAGCCGTCCATGTGCGGATGAGGCGGTAGTTGCTGGTGCACACGGCGCCAGGGATCTGTTCCATTCTTTCTGCGCGTGTTACCGTTACGGCAGTTCCTGTGCTGCAATTATCGGCGGCGGTCAGCACCGGCTGTGCAGGGATGGCATTACATTCCACGGTCACATTGGCCGGTGTTGGCATCGTGAATACAGGGGCGGTAGTATCCTGTACAGTGATCACCTGACGAAGTACAGTGGTGTTGTTGCACTCATCTGTAGCCGTCCATGTGCGGATGAGGCGGTAGTTATTGACGCAGGCGCCGGGGATGTTCTCCCTGGTTTCTGCCCTGGTCACCTGGATATCGGCGTTTACGGAGCAGTTATCCATCACCTCGATGACCGGCTGAACAGGGATCGCATCACAATTCACTGTGGTGTCCGCCGGAGCGGCAGCCACGAATTGCGGCCTGGTGGTGTCTCTTACATCTATCACCTGGATGACGGTGGTGGCGTTGCCGCATTCGTCCGTAGCCCTCCATCTGCGCAGCAGTCTGTAGTTGTTGGCGCATGCACCGGTGATGTCGATATGTTCTTCCGTGAACTGCACATTGACGTTCAGGGTATCGGTACAGTTATCGCTGGCCATCATTACCGGCGGTACCGGTATGGCGTCGCAATTAACGGTGGTATCGCGCGGAGTGGGGGTGAAGAATACCGGTCTGATACGGTCTTCCACATGTACCGTTTGCGTCCATTGGGTGCTGTTGCCGCATTCATCGGTAGCCGTCCATGTGCGGACCAGCTGATAGCTGTTGGCGCAGCTGCCGTTCACGCGGGTTTCTGCCGGTGTGATCACGATGTTGGCGGAAACGGAGCAGTTGTCCGTTGCCATGAGCAACTGTTGTGCCGGCACTGCATCGCAGGCAACTGTGGTATCGGCCGCGGGAAGCGTTGTAAATACCGGCGCTACGCGGTCTTCCACATTCACTGTCTGGGTGAGGGTAGTGGTATTGCCGCATTCGTCCGTAGCGGTCCATGTACGGATCAGCTGGTAGCTGTTCGCGCAGGCGCCATCTACACGGGTCTGTGACCTGGTGACGGTAACCCCGTTGCCGGCAGAACAGTTGTCTGTTGCGCTGATATCAGGCTGGGCCGGTACGGCATCGCAGGCCACAGTGATGTTCGCCGGCGGTATCATGGCGAATACCGGAGCTGTGGTATCGATCACCGTAATGGTCTGTGTATGGGTGATGGTGTTGTTGCAGTCATCAATCGCCGTCCATGTACGGATAAGGAGGTAATTATTGACGCAACGGCCGGGTATCGGCTGGCGGATCTCGTTTTTCACAACGGTGACATTGGCAGAGCAATTGTCGGTTGCTGTGAGATCCGGTTGCGGCGTGATGTTGTCACATTCCACCGTCATGTTAGCAGGCAGCGGCAGAACGAACACAGGGTTGCTGGTATCCACCACGTTGATCCGTTGAATGACGATGGTGTCATTGCCGCATTCATCGCTGATGGTCCATTGTCTTACCAGCTGATAAGTATTGGTGCAGCTGCCATTGATGCGGGTCTGGTTGTACACGATGTCGATGTCCGGTACGGCGGAGCAGTTGTCGGTAGCCTGCAGTACTGCCGGTACAGGTATGGCGTCACAGGAGACTGTGGTATCTGCCGGGAGGGGGCTGGTAACCCTTGGCCTGGTGGTATCTACCACATTGATGATCTGGCGGATGAGGGTATCATTGCCGCATTCGTCTTCTATCCTCCATTCCCTGATGAGCTGGTAGGTATTGGCACATGCACCGCTTACGCGCGTTTCCGTAAATGTAGTATCGATATTGGCACTGGAAGTACAGTTGTCACCCACCAGGAATGTGGCAGGGAGGGGTACTGCGTCGCAGGACACCGTAGTGTCACCAGGAGCGATGCCTACCACGTATGGGTTGGTGGTGTCGATGACGTTGATGATCTGGCGGATGAGGGTGTCATTGCCGCATTCGTCTTCGATCCTCCATTCCCTGATGAGTTGGTAGGTATTGGCACAGTTACCGTTTACCCGCGTTTCTGTGAACGTAGTATCGATGTTGGCACTGGAAGTACAGTTGTCACCTACCTGGAATGTAGCCGGGAGCGGTACCGCGTCACAGGATACGGTGGTGTCACCTGGCGCGATGCCTACCACGTACGGGTTGGTGGTATCGATGACGTTGATGATCTGGCGGATGAGGGTATCATTGCCGCATTCATCTTCGATGGTCCATTCCCTGATGAGTTGGTAAGTATTGGTACAGCTGCCGTTTACGCGTGTTTCTGTGAAGGTAGTATCGATGTTGGCACTGGAAGTACAGTTGTCACCTACCTGGAATGTAGCGGGGAGGGGCACAGCGTCGCAGGACACCGTAGTGTCACCCGGAGCGATGCCTACCACGTACGGATTGGTGGTATCGATGACGTTGATGGTCTGGCGGATGAGGGTATCATTGCCGCATTCATCTTCGATCCTCCATTCCCTGATGAGTTGGTAAGTATTAGTACAGCTACCGTTTATGCGGGTTTCTGTGAAGGTAGTATCGATATTGGCACTGGAAGTACAGTTGTCACCTACCTGGAATGTAGCAGGCAGCGGCACGGCGTCGCAGGATACTGTGGTATCGCCCGGAGCGATGCCTACCACGTACGGATTGGTGGTGTCGATGACATTGATGATCTGGCGGATGAGGGTATCATTGCCGCATTCGTCCTCGATCCTCCATTCCCTGATGAGTTGGTAGGTATTGGCACAACCGCCGTCGATGCGAGTTTCGGTAAATGTAGTATCTACGTCCGCACTGGCCGAGCAATTGTCTCCCACTTGGAATGTCGCTGGTAGCGGTACTGCGTCACAGGATACGGTAGTATCACCAGGAGCGATACCTACTACGTACGGATTGGTGGTGTCGATAACGTTGATGGTCTGGCGGATAATGGTGTCATTTCCGCATTCATCTTCCAGCAACCATTCTCTTACAAGTTGGTAAGTATTGGCACAGCCGCCATCGATGCGCGTTTCTGTGAATGTAGTGTCCACGTCTGCACTAGCCGAGCAGTTATCACCCACCTGGAATGTAGCCGGCAGCGGCACCGCGTCGCAGGATACGGTGGTATCACCCGGAGCCAGGCCTACCACGTATGGATTGGTGGTGTCGATGACGTTGATGATCTGACGGATAATGGTGTCATTATCGCATTCATCGGTAAGCGTCCACTCCCTGATGAGCTGGTAGGAGTTGGCACATGTACCGTTTACACGGGTTTCGGCAAATGTTGTGTCTACGTTTGCACTGGCCGAGCAGTTATCACCTACCTGGAATGTAGCCGGCAGCGGTACTGCGTCACAGGATACGGTGGTGTCGCCCGGAGCGATGCCTACCACGTATGGATTGGTGGTGTCGATGACGTTGATGATCTGGCGGATGAGGGTATCATTGCCACATTCGTCTTCTAAAGTCCATTCCCTGATGAGCTGGTAGGTATTGGCACAGCTACCGTTTACCCGCGTTTCTGTGAAGGTGGTGTCGATGTTGGCGCTTGATGTACAATTGTCACCTACCTGGAATGTCGCTGGTAGCGGCACAGCGTCACAGGACACTGTAGTGTCACCCGGAGCGATGCCTACCACGTATGGATTGGTGGTGTCGATGACGTTGATGATCTGACGGATGAGGGTATCATTGCCGCATTCGTCTTCGATAGTCCATTCCCTGATGAGTTGGTAAGTATTGGCACATGCACCATTTATGCGTGTTTCTGTGAATGTAGTATCGATGTTGGCGCTTGATGTACAATTGTCACCTACCTGGAACGTAGCCGGGAGTGGTACCGCGTCACAGGATACGGTGGTGTCGCCCGGAGCGATGCCTACTACGTAAGGGTTGGTGGTGTCGATAACATTGATGGTCTGGCGGATGACGGTGTCGTTTCCGCATTCATCTTCCAGTAACCATTCTCTTACAAGCTGGTAAGTATTTGCACAGCCGCCATCGATGCGTGTTTCGGTAAACGTAGTATCGATGTTGGCGCTTGATGTACAGTTATCAGCCACCTGGAACGTAGCGGGGAGTGGCACAGCGTCGCAGGATACGGTGGTGTCGCCCGGTGCGATGCCTACCACGTATGGGTTGGTGGTGTCGATAACATTGATGGTCTGGCGGATGAGGGTGTCGTTTCCGCATTCATCTTCCAGTAACCATTCTCTTACAAGCTGGTAAGTATTTGCACAGCCGCCATCGATGCGTGTTTCGGTAAACGTAGTATCGATGTTGGCGCTGGCAGAGCAGTTATCACCTACCTGGAACGTAGCCGGGAGCGGCACAGCGTCACAGGATACGGTGGTGTCGCCCGGAGCGATGCCTACTACGTATGGGTTGGTAGTGTCGATGACGTTGATGATCTGGCGGATGAGGGTATCATTGCCGCATTCATCTTCTATCCTCCACTCCCTGATGAGTTGGTAGGTATTTGCACAGCCGCCATCGATGCGTGTTTCGGTAAACGTAGTATCGATGTTGGCGCTTGATGTACAGTTATCAGCCACCTGGAACGTAGCGGGGAGTGGCACAGCGTCGCAGGACACCGTAGTGTCACCCGGAGCGATGCCTACCACGTATGGATTGGTGGTGTCGATGACGTTGATCGTCTGGCGGATAATAGTGTCATTTCCGCATTCGTCTTCTAAAGTCCATTCCCGGATGAGTTGATAAGTATTGGCACAGCCGCCATCGATGCGTGTTTCCGTAAATGTAGTATCTACGTCTGCACTGGCAGAACAGTTGTCACCTACCTGGAATGTAGCCGGAAGTGGCACAGCGTCACAGGACACCGTAGTGTCACCCGGAGCGATGCCTACCACGTATGGATTGGTGGTATCGATGACGTTGATGATCTGGCGGATGAGAGTGTCATTTCCGCATTCATCTTCCAGCGTCCACTCCCTGATAAGCTGGTAGGAGTTGACGCAGCTGCCGTTTATACGGGTTTCGGTAAATGTGGTATCTACGTCCGCACTGGCCGAGCAGTTGTCACCCACCTGGAACGTAGCCGGGAGCGGTACAGCGTCACAGGACACCGTAGTGTCACCCGGAGCGATGCCTACCACAAACGGATTGGTGGTGTCGATAACATTGATGATCTGGCGGATGAGGGTATCATTGCCGCATTCATCTTCCAGCGTCCACTCCCTGATGAGTTGGTAGGAGTTGGCACAGCTGCCGTTTATACGGGTTTCGGTAAATGTGGTATCTACGTCCGCACTGGCCGAGCAGTTGTCACCCACCTGGAACGTAGCTGGGAGCGGTACAGCGTCGCAGGACACCGTAGTGTCACCTGGAGCAATGCCTACCACAAACGGATTGGTGGTGTCGATAACATTGATGATCTGGCGGATGAGGGTATCATTGCCGCATTCATCTTCCAGCGTCCACTCCCTGATGAGTTGGTAGGAGTTGGCACAGCTGCCGTTTATACGGGTTTCGGTAAATGTAGTATCTACGTCCGCACTAGCCGAGCAGTTGTCACCCACCTGGAATGTAGCAGGCAGTGGCACAGCGTCACAGGATACGGTGGTGTCGCCCGGAGCCAGGCCTACTACGTATGGATTGGTGGTGTCGATGACGTTGATAGTCTGGCGGATGAGGGTGTCGTTACCGCATTCATCTTCCAGTAACCATTCTCTTACAAGCTGGTAAGTATTAGCACAACCGCCATCGATACGGGTTTCAGTAAATGTCGTATCTACATCTGCACTGGCCGAGCAATTATCACCTACCTGGAATGTAGCGGGCAGTGGTACAGCGTCACAGGATACGGTGGTATCACCCGGCGCCAGGCCTACTACGTATGGCTTGGTGGTGTCGATGACGTTGATGGTCTGGCGGATGAGGGTATCATTTCCGCATTCGTCCTCGATCCTCCATTCCCTGATGAGTTGGTAGGTATTGGCACAACCGCCATCGATGCGAGTTTCCGTAAATGTGGTATCTACGTCTGCACTAGCCGAGCAGTTATCACCCACCTGGAATGTTGCAGGCAGCGGTACCGCGTCGCAGGATACGGTAGTGTCACCCGGAGCGATGCCTACTACGTACGGATTGGTGGTGTCAATGACGTTGATGATCTGGCGGATGAGGGTATCATTGCCGCATTCGTCTTCGATGGTCCATTCCCTGATGAGTTGGTAAGTATTGGCACATGCACCGTTTACACGTGTTTCGGTAAATGTCGTGTCCACGTCCGCACTGGCCGAGCAATTGTCTCCCACCTGGAATGTCGCCGGGAGGGGTACCGCATCACACGAAACAGTGGTGTCACCCGGAGCGATGCCTACCACGTATGGATTGGTGGTGTCGATAACGTTGATGATCTGGCGGATGAGGGTATCATTGCCACATTCGTCTTCGATGGTCCATTCCCTGATAAGCTGGTAGGAGTTGACGCAGCTGCCGTTTACACGGGTTTCTGTGAAGGTAGTATCAATATTGGCACTGGAAGTACAGTTGTCGCCCACCTGGAATGTAGCCGGGAGCGGTACTGCGTCGCAGGACACGGTGGTGTCGCCCGGTGCGATACCTACAACGTACGGGTTTGTAGTGTCGATGACGTTGATGGTCTGGCGGATAATGGTGTCATTTCCGCATTCGTCTTCTAAAGTCCACTCCCTGATGAGTTGGTAGGTATTGGCACAGCCGCCATCGATACGTGTTTCGGTAAAGGTGGTATCTACGTCCGCACTGGCCGAGCAGTTGTCACCCACCTGGAACGTAGCCGGGAGTGGCACAGCGTCACAGGATACGGTGGTGTCACCCGGAGCGATGCCTACTACGTATGGATTGGTGGTGTCAATGACGTTGATCGTCTGACGGATGAGGGTATCATTGCCGCATTCATCTTCTAAAGTCCATTCCCTGATGAGTTGGTAAGTATTGGCACAACCGCCATCGATGCGGGTTTCGGTAAATGTCGTATCCACGTCTGCGCTGGCAGAGCAGTTGTCACCTACCTGGAATGTCGCAGGCAGCGGCACAGCGTCACAGGATACGGTAGTGTCGCCCGGAGCGATGCCTACCACGTATGGATTGGTGGTGTCGATGACGTTGATAGTCTGGCGGATGAGGGTGTCGTTACCGCATTCATCTTCCAGCAACCATTCTCTCACAAGTTGGTAAGTATTTGCACAACCGCCGTCGATGCGAGTTTCGGTAAATGTAGTATCTACGTCCGCACTGGCCGAGCAATTGTCTCCCACCTGGAATGTCGCTGGTAGCGGCACAGCGTCACAGGACACTGTAGTGTCACCCGGAGCGATGCCTACCACGTATGGGTTGGTGGTGTCGATGACGTTGATAGTCTGGCGGATGAGGGTATCATTGCCGCATTCATCTTCTATCCTCCATTCCCTGATGAGCTGATAGGTATTGGCACAGCCGCCATCGATACGTGTTTCGGTAAATGTAGTATCTACGTCCGCGCTGGCCGAGCAGTTATCACCCACCTGGAATGTAGCCGGCAGCGGCACCGCGTCGCAGGACACGGTGGTATCCCCGGGAGCGAGACCTATTAAATACGGTTTGGTAGTGTCAATAACATTGATAACCTGGCGGATAATGGTATCATTACCGCAGTCATCAGTAAGCGTCCACTCTCTGATGAGCTCATAAGTATTGGGACAACCACCATCAACGCGCGTTTCAGCAAATGTGGTATCAATATCGGCATCATTGGTACATTCATCAGTTACAAGGAAAGTAACCGGCAACGGTACCGCATCGCAGGATACCGTGGTATCTGCCGGTGCATCTCCCACCAGTCTCGGTGGAATCGTATCGATCACTGTAATGCTCTGCGAAGCTGTCGTTACCTTATTGCAAATGTCCGTCGCAGTCCAGGTGCGCGTAATAATCTCGCCACAGGCTGCAGGCGTAGTAACATCAGCTGATGTCACGGTGAATGACAGGCCTTCAGGATGGCTGAATACCGGGATGCCAAAATAAGTGGTGTAATCGGTCCCTTTCACACATTGTACAGATACGGAAGGCGGTACGAAGTCTGCATCAGGCGGCAGTGTTGAAACGGTTATTTCCACCACATTGCTATTGGCAATACATGCGCCGCTTGTAACTACCCTCCGGTACCATACTGTCTGGGTTTGCGCCGGTGGCTGATAATTCACATCCGTGGCGCCGCTGATATCCGTAAAGCCTGCTGAGGCACTGGTTGTGCTTTGCTGCCACTGGTAGGTGTAGGTACCGTTGCCGCCGGTGGGGGTGCCGACCGTGGTGATTTCCTCCGGTGTTTCGCCGGAACAGATCAGCTGATCTTCTTCTATCACATTATTCGTGACAGGGGCAAGGTTGGTAAGCACCACTTCATCCGGACCAACAGTACATTGACCAAGCGTCACGCTCCACTGGAGGGTAACAGATTGGCCGGCTGGTACCAGTACGGTGGATTTCGGGTTATTGAGACCACCGGAAATGATGATCACTCCCGGAGGCAGTGTCCAGGAGCCTGTTCCGACATTCGGGGTCAGGGCATCCAGTACAAATAACGGGTTGTTACACTGTTCCTGGTCCACTCCGGCATCCGGAACGGCAGGCCTTTGGTTGACAGTCACCGAAACGGAAGCGCAGTTTGTGCTTGCGCAAGGTGCACCACCTTCTGCTCTTACATAATAAGTTGTGGATGATGTGGGTGACACGGAGATGGACTGGCCAGTACCTATCGGGGAACCGACACCGCATCCTCCTTCGTACCATACCCAGGTTGCATTGGAACCAAGCGTGCCGTTCACCGTCAGGGTGGCGGAGTTGCCGATACAGATCGTTTGTGAGCTGCTGCTTGCCGAGCTGATCGTTGACGGTGTTTCTATCCTTACAGAGAAGAATACTTCGGTTTCACAAACGGCAGGTGTTGTTCTCCTGGCTACCATGCGGAACGTGTAGGTGCCGGCCGGTGTAGCGGCCGGGTAGTTGATCCGCAACGGTGTCACGAAGGATGCGTTGGTGATATTGCTGAACCCTGGCAGCGGATTGGGCGCAACGGCCTGCAGGCTGTAGGTGTTCGCATTGGTTTGCGTGTAAGGTATTTCAAACCGGTTCACGCCACCTGCGCCGCGGCAGCTGGCAATATCCGTGCTGTTGATCGTGAGGGTAGGTGGTTCCACATAACGGATGGTCATGCTTCTGCTCTCAGGGGGACAGGCGGAGGGGCTGTTCAGCTTGGCCATCGTCCATACCAGTGTAAGTGTACCCGGACCGCTGGTGATCGTAGCGGTAGTAGCAGGATCATGGATATCGCCGAAAGTCACCGTACCGCCGCCGGATACGCTCCAGGTACCTTCCATGGTGGCATTTGCAGGAGCATTTGCCGCCAGTGTGAACACATTGGTGCATAACACCTGGTTCGGGCCGGGTGTGGACACAGGCCTGGATTCCCTGATAACATCCTGCTCCGCAAAATCGGAACAATCGGCCGCAGTAGAGGTTACCGTCCACCTTACGGTGACGGGCTGATCAAACGGCATGTTCTGCAGCAGAGCGCCGGATGCAGAGGTCGGATTATCGATGGTTGCACCATAATCGTTGCCAACAATGCTCCATTCGCCGGAATAACCCGGATCCGGGTCTACCGCAACAAGCGGAATGATGGCGGTATTACAGAAGGAGGTTCCGCTGAGGATAGTGGCTACCGGATAGGGGACGGCAGTGATCATCACCGTGTCCCTTACGGTACATTCACCGTTGGTCACGGCTACACGATAGGATTGTGCGGAAGCAACGGCCGGTGCATTGACAGTAATGGTCTGGGTGGTCTGGCTGGTTGGCTGCCACAGTATCGGGTACACCGCATTATCATCCCCGGCATCCAGCGTTACCGCTTCATTGACGCATACGGTCTGGTCCGGACCAAGATTCACCACCGGAGGCTGATCTACTTCAATCGTAATACTGGCTTCTTTATGGCAGACGCGAGGCTGGCCATTGCCATATTGCCCATACTGGATGCTGCCCTTTACTTCGTAAGTACTGTTTGCCACGGGCGCTACCATTACCTTGTCCTTCGGGGCGGGAAGGGTAGGCCATGCGAGGATATTCGGGCCTACGAATTCAAATGTCTCATACCCGGTAATGCCAGGCCCTTCGAGTGGGCTGGCTGTCAGCGTGGTGGTATCTCCCCGGCATATCCGCGGCCGGGATGCGAGGATCGTTGGCAATCTTGGTACGCTCAGCGTTACCATGTTGCCAGGTGTGTAACACCCTCGTGTATTGACGTTATTTCGTTCAAAAACGTAAAGGCGGTATTGTATATAATCATCTTCCTCAAGCACGCCGGGGCCAATAATCAAAACGGAGGTGTCTCCGTTTTCATAAGTATATCCCGGTTCGTTCACAGGTCCCCATCCGCCACCGTTCTTATTCATTTCCCATACATACACCGGATCAATAAAGTAATCGCTCGGCTCGATCACGGACGTAATGGTCATTTCAGCGCCCGGGCAAACCATGTCGTTATCTACACCCAGACCATCTATATATGAGTAGATCCTCGGTGCGCAGAATACGAATTCGATATCATCCACCGCAATGTCGTTACCGCAACCGCCGGGGTTGTTGTTCATGATCTCCACGATCACGTTCTCTTCACCCGGCGCCAGGGTAACCGTGCCGCCAAATCTCTGCCAGCCGGTTAAACGCTGATCTCCCGGTAAATTGCGGGAGAGGTCCATTGATACATCGTAGGTATTAAATTGTTTGATGATACTGTTATCCGAGGCATTCCTCACAATGAACGTCACCCCTGCATAGCGGTAATCTTCCTGCTGGCAGGTGCTGTTCAATACCTGTAGCGAGTTCAGGTTGATGACCAGGCAGAGAAGTTATATTTCGCGCCCGGGCACAGGTTGTTCACGGGTCTTCTGTAGAAGAGTTTCGGTTCATCGGAGGAGTTGGCGATCAACATACCGCCGTTCCCGTTATCCGTGTGGTCTCCCACGTTATCCCATTCAGGGCGTCCGCCAAGGCGGGAGTTATAATAAATGCTGTAGTCGTTGTCCGCCAGGTTGCCGGAGGAAAGGAAATTATACTCCACAGTTGCCGGCGCTGCCACCTGTCTTCTTGGCCCGCCGGCCACGAAAGTGCCGAATGTTTCCTTGAAGTTGGTGGAAGGGGTAAAGGTACCTTCACATTCATCCATGGAACAATCGTATGCCGTGAATTGCTTTGTTCGGGAATTACTGGTGCGCAGCGTACCGCTCTGCATGTATTCAATGGTCACAGTCACGGTATATTGGCCTTCCTGCAGAACCTCAAAGGTTACCGACTGGCCGTGCGTGGGGCTCATATACCTGAAATCCGGATGGTGCCCACCCGGATAACCCGCCTCCTGGTCATAACGGTGATTGATAATGGTCCCGTCTGGTCTCACAATAGTCCAGTTGACCATTACTTCTCCGGGGGGAGCAGGGTTTGTTTCCTCAAGGAAAGCATGCATGCTGGCGTAGCCGTTCACGCAAACGTCTTTAGGAGCGGTCAGCCTGGCATTTCGTTGCGCCTGTACCGTGGAAATGAGTACAGTGCATAATATGGTTAATAGGAGTAGAAATCTTCTCATTGTCGCAAACATTAGGTGAAACATAGGCAGGGTAACGCGGGGCGTTACACACCTGATGCCTGTGGCATTGTGTAACACATATATATAGGTGTTTGTGAAGATGAGAAGCCTTTCTTATGGCTTGTCAGATTGCAGGTGTAGAGAAACGTTTTCATAGGCTTCGGTTAATTCGGTTCGGTAGATATGGAATAAATCTTCAATAAATCTAAATTAAAATTAATGATAATATGGTTAATCGCAAAAATAGAAAATTTCCCTAAATAGATAAATTGAGCTAATTTGATGTTTATAAAGTATGGGCAATTTGACATTCAAGGAATTAACCGGGTGGAAAAAATGTTAACTTTTTTTTGTTGAGGTTGAAAACAGGGAGATTTTTTTGATACACTTGTGTTATTTATAAAATAATTACCTACCTTTGCAGACCAAATTTGATGTAAGATGCCTAAAGTAAAGACTCATAGCCGTGCGAAGAAGACGTTTACGGTGACCGGAAGCGGAGCCATTAAGCGCCCGAAGGCTTATAAAAGTCACCTGTTGACGAAGAAGTCTAACAAAAGAAAGCGTTCACTGAGAGGAAGTAGCCTGGTAGCTGATGCGAATCTGAACCTGGTGAAGCGTATGCTCGTACTGCGCTGATTATAATCAATTTATTAAACAAGTTTTAAAAAGCATAACATGCCTCGTTCAGTAAACGCAGTTGCGTCAAGAGCCAGAAGAAAAAAGATCTTAAAACAAGCGAAAGGCTTCTACGGTAAACGTAAGAACGTTTATACCGTAGCCAAAAACGTTCTGGAGAAAGGCTTAACCTATAGCTATGTAGGTCGCAAACTGAAGAAAAGGAATTACCGTCAGTTGTGGATCGCCCGTATCAATGCTGCGGCCAGAGCGGAAGGTTTAACTTACTCCGAGTTCATTCACAAGCTGTCAGAAAAGCAGGTTGGCCTTAACAGGAAAGTACTGGCTGATCTGGCCATGAATGAACCTGAAACTTTCAAGAGCCTTGTTGCTTCCGTGAAATAAGAGATGTTCATTTTTAGATAAGTATTAGCCGGTTTCTGTAAGAGGCCGGCTAATTTTTTTTGGTAAAGCAGCTAACCCCGTTCAGGGGATCCGGAAAGCCAGATGCCCTTCACTCCAGGGGATATCAGGGATCTCGTTCTTCGGGTAAATTCCCACCACTGCAGAACCGCTCCCGCTCATGGTGGCATAAACCGCCCCGGCAACATACATTTTTTCCTTTATTTCACTGATGATAGGGTATGCCGCCAGCACCACTTCCTCAAAGTCATTTGTAAGCAGGTCCCGCCAGGAAGCAACATCCTGCCAGTTGATGCTCCGCAGCGGAATATCGGGCCTGCCCGGTGTCAGCTGTCCGAAAGCCCAACCGGTATTGACGTGTATGCCCGGATGCACCAGGAGGAACGAGTATCCTCCCAGGTCCAGCTCCAGCGGTTCCATGATCTCCCCGCGACCGCTGGCGAAGCAGGGCACGTTACGGATAAAGAAGGGGCAATCGCTGCCCAGCCGGGCGGCGTATCGTTCCAGCTGTTCTTCCGTAAGCTGCAGATTGTATTTGCTGTTGAGGAGTTTCAGGGTAAAGGCGCCATCGGCGGAACCACCGCCAAGCCCCGCGCCCGCAGGTATCTGTTTGTGCAGGTGCATGTGGATGGCCGGAATATGAGGGAAATCGGCCTTCAGCAACTGATAGGCTTTTGTACAAAGGTTATCGCCGGCATCGCCGGGTATCTCCATACCGCTTTGGCTGAAGATCATTTCATCGGCGGTGACTACTTCGACCGCATCCTGAAGGGGCAGGGGGTAGAATACCGTTTCCAGGTCATGAAAACCATCCTCCCGCTTGCGCAGAATATGTAAACCGAGGTTGATCTTGCAATTGGGGAAGAGGATCACAAGCGTTATTTACTTTTACGGCTATTGATCTCATCGCGTATGGCGATGGCCCGGATGTAGTCTTCCTGCTCCAGGACTTCCTGCAGCAGCGTGTTCAGCTCATCCAGGTTGAGCGCTTTCAGGTCGTCTTCCACACCCTTTTCATGCTCGGATATGGATGGCGTGCCTGCAGGCTTGCCGACCTTTTTTCCGGCCGGATCGTCCAGCAGAATACCGGCACTGTTCAGAATGTTCTCATAAGTGTAAATAGGGCATCCAAAACGTACAGCCAGCGCCAAGGCGTCTGATGTACGGGAATCTATTTCGATGGTATCTTCGCTGTTTGAACAGATCAGCTTGGAGTAAAAAATCCCTTCCTGTAAATTGCTGATTACGACTTCATGTAAATCAATGCTAAATGCATTCATGAAATTTTTCATGAGATCGTGGGTGAGAGGTCTGCTGGGTTGCATCTTTTCCAGTGCTACTGCTATGGCCTGTGCTTCAAACCCGCCGATTACTATGGGCAAACGCCTTAATCCGTTCACTTCTCCCAACACCACGGCATATGAGTGGGTCTGCGTAATACTGTGCGACAAAGCAACTATTTCCAATTCTATTTTTCTCATACTGTCAATACGCGTTAGCGCTCACGTTTTAATCGGTATAAGATGTGAAGTTAGAAAAATATCCGATATCTAAAAAGCGCTAACAATAGTGAATTACGAATTATTAATTACGAATTACGGATATATTTTTTGCGTATGTATAAATGCTATCCGTAATTCGTAATTACCTGCATGCACTGGCCATTTGTGCGGTCAGGAGATTCCTTTATATTTCTTCACGGCTTCGGTCAGCTTCGGCACTACTTCAAATGCATCGCCAACGATCCCGTAATCCGCTGCCTTGAAAAATGGTGCTTCGGGGTCTTTGTTGATCACTACGATCACCTTGCTGCCGTTTACACCGGCCAGGTGCTGTATGGCTCCCGAGATGCCGATGGCTACGTAGAGATTCGGGCGAACGGTAAAGCCGGTCTGCCCCACATGCTCATGATGCGGCCGCCAGTCGGCATCCGCAACGGGACGGCTGCAGGCGGTTGCCGCTCCGAGGGCATGCGCCAGGTCTTCCACCATGCCCCAGTTCTCCGGGCCTTTCAGGCCACGTCCTCCACTCACCACGATCTCCGCTTCGGTTAACGGTACTTCCCCGCTGACGGTTTCAATTTTGACGGGCTTCACTTTGAAATCGCTGTCGCTGATACTCGCGGAAAAGGCTTCTACCGTAGCGGTACCGCCGGTGTTTTCAAGACTGAAGGTATTGGGAAGAACAGATACGATCTTCTTCGGTGAGGTGATATTCACATTCGCAAAGGCCTTGCCGGAAAAGACGTTCTTTTTCACTACAAAGCCGTTGGCGGTATCCGGCAGCGCGATGGCGCCGGCAACGAGACCGGCTTTCAGCTGTGCGGACAGTTGAGGGGCGATGGCTTTGCCGGAAAAGTTGTGGGAGAAGATGATCACATCAGCATTCTCCGCGGCAGCGGCTTCCGCCACGATCTTCGCGGCAACGCCGGCTTCCAGCTCATTCAGACGGGGATCGGCGGTATGCAGCACTTTCGTTGCGCCATATTGACTAGGGGAGGCCAGCTCATCGGCCGGCACTTCTCCCAGTACCAGCGCGGTGGCGGTGGTGCCCAGTTGTTGCGCTACTTTTGCACCGTATTGTACGGCTTCCAATGCGGATTTCTTTATTTTTCCCTGGAACTGATCGGCAAATATTAAAACAGACATTTTTTTAATTTTTTGAGTTGAGATAAAGGAACCTCAGTTGTTTTGGTTTTAAAGAGCAGGCTCCGTTTTCCGTAAAAGTGACCGGTTTCGATAACCTGGCTGTGGATGATCGCAAAGCATCAGCGCCTGCATCATACCGGCTCAGATCACTTTTGCTTCTTCATGCAGCAGCTTCACCAGCTCTTCCATGTTATCGGCGGGGATCATTTTCACGCCGGCCTTCGCTGGCGGCAGTTCAAAAGAAACAATGCTGGTCAGTGTTTCCGTTTGCACCGGCTCTGTGACTTTCAGGGGTTTTGTACGGGCGGCCATGATGCCGCGCATGTTGGGTATCCGCGCCTCGGCCATTCCTTTCTGGCAGGAGATCACCACCGGCAGGTTAACCTCGCATATCTCCTCGCCGCCTTCGATCTCGCGTTTCAGCGTGGCAGCGCTGCCATTCAGCTCCAGGCTGGAGGCAATGGAAACATAGGGCAGCTCAAGCAATCCCGCTACCATGCCGCCGATGGACGATCCGTTGTAGTCAATTGTTTCTTTACCGGTAAAAATGATATCATAATTTTCCTGCCTGGCATGTGCCGCGATCTGCGATGCAATGAAAAAGCTGTCCTGGCTGTCTGCATTCACCCGAAAAGCTTCATCACCGCCAAGGGCAAGGGCTTTCCTGATCACAGGCTCGGTATCCGCACCGCCTACGGTGATAAGGTGAACAGCCGTGGCACTGCCGCTTTCTTTCAGTTCCAGGGCCTTAACCAGTGCATACCATTCGTCATACGGGTTAATGATAAACTGTACGCCCGCTTCACTGAATTTCGTGTTGTTGTCTGTGAAAGCTATTTTTGCAGTTGTGTCGGGCGTTTTACTGATACATACTAAGATCTTCATATCCGTTAACTGGTTTAATTGAATAATGCAGTATTGGCAAATATATGGGATTTAGCTTTTGCAGCCTCAACCACCGGGCAGGCTTTTAAATTAGAAATAAGTATTATGGATAGAATTGCGCAAATTAAAGCGTTCCTGGAAAACAGTCCGAATGACAGCTTCCTGAAACACGCGCTGGCATTGGAATACATCAAGCAAAAGAATGATATGGCCGCAAAAGAGGTGTTCGAGGACCTGCTCGCTGCAGAGCCGGGATATGTAGGGTCTTACTACCATCTCGGCAAACTGCTGGAACGCAGCGGCGCTACGGCGGAGGCAGTGGCTATCTACGAGAAGGGCATGCTGGTGGCCAGGGAGGCGAAGGACATGCATGCACACAGCGAATTGCAGGCCGCTTTCGAAGACCTGGTTGATGAATAATGGCCGGACAACCAAAACAACAGCTTTAATGATGCATAATCAGCTTCAGTCATATATCAGGCGTGAACAGCTTTTCGACCCTTCCCGGCGTTTATTGCTGGCGGTCAGCGGTGGCCGCGATTCCGTGGTGCTCGCGCATCTCTGTGTTCACGCCGGCCTCAGCATCGGCATTGCGCATTGCAATTTCAGGCTGCGGGGCGTGGAATCCGAAAGGGATGAACAATTTGTGCGGCAGCTCGCCGCCAAATATGACGTGCCGTTCTATACCATGCAATTCGATACTGCTGCGCATGCTGAAACACACCGGCAATCCATCCAGGTAGCTGCGCGTGAACTGCGTTATATGTGGCTGGAGAAGGTGCGGCAGGAGGAGGGATATGATCTCATCGCTACCGCGCATCATATGCAGGACAATGTGGAAACGCTCTGGATGAATATCAGCAAAGGCACCGGGATGGCCGGTCTGCATGGCATATTGCCCAAACAGGGCATGCTGGTGAGACCGCTCCTGTTCGCCACCCGGGAAGATATATCGGCCTATGCGGAGGAACATCGGCTGGAACATGTGGAAGACAGCTCCAATGCAACGGACAAGTACACACGCAATTTTTTTCGGCATCGTGTATTGCCGGTATTGGAAGAGGCCTATCCGCAGGTGGTTAAAAATACCGGCGCATCGATACAGCGCTTCCGCGAAGCGGAGATGCTCTACCGCCAGGCCCTTTCCTTTCACCGGCGCAACCTGCTGGAACAACGGAAGCAGGAATATTTCATTCCGGTGAACAAGCTGAAGAAGGTACAGCCATTACATACGATCGTTTATGAATTGCTGAAACCCTTTCACTGCAGCCCCGCCCAGGCGGCCCAGGTTGTGGAGCTGCTGGACAGTGAGCCGGGCAAATGGGTGGCTACACCGGCCTACCGCATTGTGCGGGACAGGAAATGGCTGATCATCACACCGCTCGAAGCCACAGCATCCACCTTCTTTGTAATCGAAGAAGGGCAGGAGACGGTACAGCTGCCCGGCAAGCAACTGCACATCAAAACCACGACCGGCATTCAGATATCCGATGACTCCTGCATGGCGTATATCGATAAACAGCAGCTGCACTTTCCGCTAATATTGCGCAGATGGAAACAGGGTGATTATTTCTATCCGCTGGGCATGACCAAAAAGAAGAAGCTCAGCCGCTTTTTCATCGACCAGAAATTGTCCCTGCCGGAAAAAGAGAAGGTCTGGGTGCTGGAATCGCAGAAAAAGATCGTCTGGATAGCGGGAATGCGCATAGACAACCGTTTCAGGATCACGCCCGGAACAAAAGAAGTGTTGAAGATCGAATTAAAAGATGCTTAAAAGCTGATTCAGGAACAGTTTACCGAGTTCCGGCTTGAATATCAGCGGATACACCAGTCCAAGTACAGCTCCCCAGAAATGCGCATCGTGATTGATGCCGTCTCCACCGCGCCTGGACATGTACACGGAGTAGGCCAGGAAAAGCACGCCGTAGATGATAGCGGGCAACGGTATGAAAAATACCAGCAAAGTAGACCATGGAGAGAGCAGAATAGCCGAGAATAGTATGGCAGAAACCGCTCCGGAGGCGCCAATGGCCCGGTAGCCGTAAGTGTCTTTATATTTAAAATAGGTGGATATGTCCGGTAGTATCAACCCGAGCAGATATAACAGCACAAAATGCAATTTCCCGCCGAAAATGATGACGAAAGCGGATTCTATCGTTCTGCCAAAGAACCAGAGCGTGAGCATATTAAAAAACAGGTGCATGTAATCCGCATGCACAAACCCCGAGGTCACGAAACGGTAATATTGCTTGCGTTCCCTCACGTAATAAGGCCAGAAGCTCAGTTTGTCGATCTGCTCAGGGCGGTTGAAGGAAGTAACGGATATAAGGCTGGTGATGATGATGATGGCTAAGGTAATGGTCATGCGTTGGTGCTGTTAGTTTGTAAAAATAGTCATTGATGATGATATTTCTCATTGTTCAGTATGGTGTACGCCCGGTACACCTGTTCTGTGACGATGAGCCGCACGAGTTGATGCGGGAAGGTGAGGGCGGAGAGGGACAATTGCAGCTGTGCCCGTTGCAGCACGGCGGCATCGATGCCGAACGCACCGCCGATCAGTATGATCAGCTGGCGTGTGCCGGCATTGGTGCGCTGTTGCAGAAAATCGGCCAGTTGCGGTGTGGTCATCGTTTTCCCTCTTTCGTCGAGCGCCAGCAGATAGTCCTGCGGCTGCAGCATATCCAGTACGATCTTCCCTTCCTGCTTTTTCAGTTCCGGAATGGAAAGACTGGCCGCCTGCTTTACGGTGGGGATCAGCTTTATATTAAAATCGGTGTAGTGCTGTAATCGTTTCTGAAAAATTTGAATACCTTCGTTGATGTAGGCATCATTCTCCTTTCCAATGCTCCAAAGCTGTATTTTCACGGGTCCCGACGGGTTTGATGATCCTTCAAATGTAAATGGAAAAATAAATTTGAGGAAAAAAAAGGGGAAAGATTTGTAGAAATAAAAATTCTCCCTACATTTGCATCCCGTTCAACACAATACCAACGGCTCTGTAGCTCAACTGAATAGAGCATCTGACTACGGATCAGAAGGTTTCAGGTTTGAATCCTGACAGAGTCACAAAAAAACAAAAAGGTCTGGCATCCGCCGGACCTTTTTGTTTTAAAGGAATTCATTCGCATGCGGACAGCTTCGGTGCCGCAAATTTTGTGATGGTGTGCCAGGCAGAACACTATTGCTGACAGAATTTTGGGATCAAGTTAAATCGGGATGCCATACAAATAATTTCCAGCCTATCCCCGCAACTTTTCACCTTGATCCGTTTTTCGACGGACCGCCGGCCGTCTAATATCTCGTCTTCAATACAATATCCCCCAACTCCTTTATTTCCTCCTGGTCCGTGAACACAACCCTTCCGTTACGGGAAGTCACTTCCCAGGCCACATCACTGGCGATATCGTCAACAGCACTTTCTGCAGACGGGTCGCTGATGATATCGAAGGTACGTTCGCCGGTCATTTTTACCGGCTGGGAAAATTCATTGCGGACGATCAGCAGGTCTCCCCGGCCATCTTTTGCGGCACGGTATATTTCCTGCAGATCGGTCAGCACCAGGCCGCCGGATACGGCTTCTTTCATTTCGCTGATCGCAGCTGCCCTTTGTTCTTTCTGTCGGGTCCTGACGATCTCCCAGGCCTGTGATACAATATGGTGAGGGGTGGTATTGTTATAGTTAATGTTCGCATGGCCCTCATAAATACCAGGTTTGTCCGCCACCATCATCAGGTGGCTGTAGTTATTGCCGGTACATATCACAATGCATTTCAGCTGCGTTTCGTGGTGCACTTTTACTACAGCCTTGTCTACCTTGTTGAAATACTGGCGGACGGCATTGTCCACCTGCCTGGCATCGCTTTGTTCATCGTGATGAGTGAGGTAGTACGGACTTGAAGGGAAGGGGAAGTCGTCATTCCTGATCTCTCCGGTAATGGCATCATTCATCGCTTCGTAGAGTGATACGCCGGACTGGGAAAGCAGCAGCACGAGATATTCCGCTACACGGTTAGCCGCTTTTATCAGCGGCCTGACCGCAAATCCCTGCCCGATGTGAACAGCATCTTCATTTACCGGCCATGGGGACCTGATGATCTCCCTGGTGCTTTCTGAAATAAACACATGCAGACTGTCCAGATTGTAATTCACATCTATTTCCGATGGAATGGTTTCGAGCGCCTCCCTGATCTTTTTGATGTCCCGTTTGCCGTATTCCTTCAACAACCTGTTATCCGCTTCCCGGCATAACTGCTGTATCCTGATGGCATCCTGCAAACTGTCGGGATGCGTTCTGTGCGTATTCAGCGAAATGGTGACGCAGGGGTCGCCCTGTATTTGTCCTAATTGCAGTAATTGTTCCCTTATCATGTCCGGTTCGTGATTTTGTATATTTAATTAACAAATATTGAAGCGAATGGTTGCTTTGCGGTATCTATTTCGCGGGAATGGCCAAGAGAGGCACTTTGGTCTGATAGCTCATCCTTTTGGTCTTGCTGGGATGAAATATCCTGTCCCAGAAACTACGCTGGTAGGTGATCATCACCAGCATATCAATTCCATTTTCATCGATATACCGCTGTATCCCTTCCTCAAACTCGGGGCCATAAAGGTTAACAGCAGTGATCTGCTGCGCTTCATATGTCTCGCTCAGCATACTGCCGTAATGTTCCATGTTAAAGCGATGTTCCAGGAATGTGCCGGCTTTGTCATCGTCCTCATCTGTAAATACGGCCACGCGTACACCGGCTTTGTACTGATCCGCCAGTTCAAAAAGAAAATCGAGGACCGCCGGTTCCCTTTCAAACCTGGTGGTGGCCATCATGATGTTTTCCGGTTTTTTCCATTCGTAGCCAAACGGGACCACCATTACGGGTATCTTGCTTTTACCGATGATCGCAGCGGTTTTGCTGCCCCATAGTTTGTCCCCGAAACTGCTGGTGCCGTATGTGCCCATTATAGTGATATCGGCATCAATATCAGCTGCTGTCTTAAGAATGGCTTCATGTACAGAACCTCTGAACAAGGTTGTTTTAACAGCAATACCTTCTGTTTCCAGGATGGCTTTTTTAACCTGTGACAGATGCTCGCCGGCTTCTTCCATGAGCGATTCGCTGAATTCCCGGTTTACGCCCATGTAATCGGTGTATAACCCGCCATCAGCATCGATGGCATGCAACAGAACGATCTCTGCCGGGAAATATTTGGCGGACTGTACGGCAAAATTGGTGGCATTGTTTGCGCAGGTAGAAAAGTCGGTGGGTACTAAAATCGTTTTCATCAGGTTAGATTTTTATGTGATCTTTTGCCCTGACAGCAGGGTGATGTAAAACTGCATTTTTGTGCGCCCGGAAGCGATGACGGTGATCATGACGGCGGATGATTGGCATTCTGCCTGCCACAAAGGTACGATACAACAGGAAAATAGCAGGATCGTCATTCGTACCGGTTCGGGAAAATATGCATTCAGCGCTCCATTTCCGCAATAACCGGGTTGTGCAGTACTATTCAGGCCCTACATTTGCAGGATGAATGCTGTTTTTGATATCCCCGTACAAGCGCCTTTCAGCTTTGCGGAATGCCACTGGTTCCTCAACCGGAATTTTGATGAATGCCTGCACCGTCTTGGCCCGGATCATGTTGTCAAGGCAATTAAGATAGACGGCACTCCTGTGCTGATGGAGGTTTCCGGGGGTGTGGATTGTTTGCGGGTGAAAGTCCTGCAGCCGGCGTGCACACCGGAAATAAAGGAAGCTATTACCAGTTACCTCTGCGTGTGGTTTGACCTGGACAGGGATATCCGGCCTTTTTACGGGCAGTTGAAAAAATATCCGGCGCTGGCTTATATGACAGCAGATTTCAGAGGATTGCGGCTCGTGGGCATACCCGATCTGTTTGAAGCCATCGCCTGGAGCATTATCGGGCAGCAGATCAACCTTAAATTCGCCTACCGGCTTAAACGGCGGATCGTGGAGGCTTACGGGGAGACCGTTGAGCACGATGGCGTCCCGCATTACATCTTTCCTGAAGCGTCCCGCCTCGCGGCTGTACAGCCCGATGATCTCCGGGCGATGCAGTTTTCCGCCAGCAAAGCGCAGTATCTGGTTACCGCGGCCAGGGCTTTTGCCGATGGGCTGGTGAGTAAGGAAATACTATTGCTGCTGCCGGACCATGCCTCCCGGCAGAAAGCGCTCACGGCCATCAAGGGCATTGGTATATGGACGGCCAACTATGCGTTGATGAAAAGCCTCGGTGAACAAAGCAGCATCCCTTTCGGAGATGCCGGCCTGCTGAACGCGCTCCTGCGGCATAACGTGATCGATGATAAAACGGATCAGGCAAAAATGGCGGCATTCTTTCAGCAGTTCCCGGGATGGGAAAGCTACGTGGTATTCTACTGCTGGCGGAGCCTGTCGCGCTCCGATTTCCAGCGTTGATACTGTTCCGGCAGGCAACGGCCGCAGGGGCGGTACCCGGCGTGTATGGCCGCTGCCTCGCTTTCAAAGAACACCCTGTTCTCCTTTTTCATTTTTTTACCGGAGGCACAACGGAGCGTACCATAGATCTTTCCGGGCCGGTGGCCGCCGAAGCGTACTTTTCCGGTGCGGATAAGGTGATGAAGATGATGGGAGGATAGATCATGATGACGGATCATGGCCTTTGTATTCTGCTGGCTTCCCAGCCAATGATCGCCGCTTTGCGGGTTTCTCCCCAATGGTACCCGCCCAGTTCGCCGGATGCCCTGATCACGCGATGGCAGGGGATCAGAAATGCCACCGGGTTGTGGCCCACTGCGGTGCCTACGGCGCGGGAGGCGGCGGGACTGTTGATCTCTCCGGCGATGCCTGCGTACGTGGAAAGACTGCCGGGAGGAATGGCCAGCAGGGTTTCCCAGACCTTCAGCTGAAAGGGAGTGCCTTTCAGATGGAGTTTGATCTCGTGCAGGCGGTCCCAGTCCTGCGTAAAAATGAACAGCGCGTTTTGCTGTATCGTATCCAGCAACTGGGTGTATTGCGCATGGGGAAAACTGGCCTGCAGTTCCCGGAATGCCGCTTCCGGCCCATCATCGGCAAAGGCCATATGGCAGATGCCCTTATATGTGGAGGCAACGATCACGGTGCCGAACGGGCTTTCCGCAAAGCTGTAATTGATGTGCAGCTGCTCGCCGCCGTTCTTGTATTCTCCGGGTGTCATCCCTTCCATCCTGATAAAAAGGTCGTGCAGGCGGCCGGTGCCGGACAGGCCGGTTTCGTGGGCGGTATCAAACAGCGTGGCGGAGGATTTCAGCATTCCCTTTGCATGTTCGAGGCTCAGATATTGCAGGAACTGCTTTGGCGTAACGCCTGCCCATTCCCTGAACATCCGCTGAAAATGAAAGACGCTCAGGTGCACATGTTCGGCCGCTTCCTCCAGGCTTGGCTGAAGTTTGAAATGCGCCCGGTAATAGGCAATTGCGTCTGCTATGCGTTTATAGTTGATGGCTTGTTGTGTTTCCATGATGGTTAAAGTTAAGAAGGTTCTGTTTGCCGGAAAACCCGGTTCTTGCTGTCATTATCCGGCGTCGTGGAAGATCACGCCCAGG
Source organism: Chitinophaga sp. XS-30 (assembly GCF_008086345.1). Lineage (NCBI taxonomy): Bacteria > Pseudomonadati > Bacteroidota > Chitinophagia > Chitinophagales > Chitinophagaceae > Chitinophaga > Chitinophaga sp. XS-30. The sequence continues at coordinate 3,918,489 of NZ_CP043006.1, forward strand.
GTATAGCGATTGCCGCTATGCAAGGGGCTTACACCGTGTTTCATGTTCACCCTGTAGTATCCTCTGCTGCCTTTTACCGGCCGGAAACTGGTGGTGAACAGCAGCATGCTCCCGCGCGGGGGCTGCAGCACATTGGCTTTGGATTGTGCCCGCGGGATGTTCTCCGTCAGCACGAACTCCCCGCCGGTATAATCTTCTCCCGGCTGGTTCAGGAACAGCACCAGCTGCAGCGGAAAGAAAATATCGCCGTACAGGTCCTGATGCAGGGTATTGAAACCACCCTCGCCATATTGCAGGATCAGTACCGTTGGTTTCGTTTGCCCGTTGGCGTGGCACAGGGCCTTCAGCTCCGCGTGCGTGGCCGGGAAGTGTTTGCCGGTATTTAATACTTCCATCCATTTGTTGGCAACGGGAGCGAGGTGCGGGTACACGGTTTCGCGGATGGCGGTAATCATATCCGGCAGCGGGTACTGAAAGTATTTGTATTCCCCCAGGCCGAAACGGTACCGTTCCATCACAATGGTTTTCCGGTAGGTATCGTCTGCCTGGTAGGCTGCGATCAGCGATGCACATTCATCGGGACTGAGTACATCTGTTACGGTCGCATAACCTCTGGCATGCAGATCTTCCGATACGGCTGACCAGTTTTTGCTATTCAGCCGGTCTGTAATGCCTGTTAGTAGTGTTGTCATGATCAGATCATTTTACAACACAAAACTAACAGGCTGTGTGACGTTAGAAAACCCGGTTCTTGCGCTTTTCAGCACATGGCCCTGATCTGTGCTTCCGCTTCATCCAGCATATCCGGGAAACGCTTGTCCGGGATGATGCCTTCCTGGTGCAAACCGCGGTAGTAGGATATGCCTTCCAGCAGATTTGTGCAGAAGGCGGTATGGGATTTTTGTGTTTGAGCAGTGGGAACGGCTGCCTGTCGCTGTTCATTCAGGTATTGAATATATAACCGCAGCTCTGCAATGAACATATGCGGCCGCTGCGTATCTGTAATGACGCTGGCCCTGCCGTATATGTGGTCGGTCATCTGTTGCAGGGATACGGCTTTGTTGAAATACGCAATGTTGGGCCCCGGGCAAATGGTGACTGCCCGCTGGTTTTTCACCATTGTTGTGTTGTACGCTATTGCGGCGGAATTGCTGAGCCCGGTGCAGAGGCATTCCTTATCCAGGACAGTATTCATCTGCTTCCGGTATTCCGGTTCCGGCAGGTTGCTGCTTTTGAGTTGCGCGATCTTCAGGCGCTGATATTGTATGGATGCGGTGCAGATGGGTTGCGCTGTGAATTCGGTGTTGAACGACAGGTGTTTTTCCGTGCAGGGGCTGCCGGGTTTCCCGCTCCGGATGCGCTGCAGGCGCTCCGCTTCTCCGCTAAGCCCTTTCAGGTAATGGAACCTTACGCCCATAGGAGATTGGTGGCTGAGCACAACATCATCCTTTTGCGCGGCGCAGAGATGTTGCAGTGTTTCCGCATCCACAGTGGTGGCTTCCGGTACCAGCAGGAACGGTGTGCCCCAGCCGGTGCTGTCCAGCTCATAATAGGTATGCAGTAAGCGATCTTCCGCCGCCGTGCCGATCCCGCCTTGAGCGGAAATTTTCAATGGGGGAGGCGTTGCGGGAACGGTAGCGCCCCTTTTGGCGAGAGCGCCGCTGTAAAGTTCAAACAGGGTGTTGATCAGTTCCTGTTTCATGATCCTGAATTCCTCCAGTATCGGCCCCATCAGGTAACCATCAGTGGCAAATGCATGCCCGCCGCAATTCAATCCGGATTCTACACGGAATTCACTCACCCAGATGCCTTTCTTCGCCAGGTATTTGCCTTGTATGAGCGCGGAGCGGTAATCGCTTACTTTGATAACGATCTTTTTGTTGAACTGTCCCTGTTCATCTGCATCGAACTGCCGGCATTTTTCCAGGTAGTTGTAGAGGCGCGGGTTCATTCCGGCAGAGAAAATGATGGACGAACCGGTGAGATCGCTGTTGGCATATCCCCGCAAAGCCGCTACGGCATCCGAGCCATCTTCCAGTACGGCGCCATCCTTTCCGTAATGCTGCCTGTCCGTCTTGGTCATAATATTCACGTCAATGCTACCGGCTTGTATGCTTTCGCGCAATTTCTTTTCGATGGAAGCCCGGTTGGTGTTATCCTCCGATCCCACCAGCTGCAGATACAGTTGTTTTGCCAGGTTGTCCTCCGGCAGCATCTCGAAATATTTTACGATCTCCGAACCTGCTTCAAATGCCGCATGCCGCAGCTTTTCCATTTGCTCCTGTACGATCCTGTTCACCAGGTTCAGGTAATCTGTGATCCTTTTTGCGCGGTAATCGTCCTCTTTGGACGAAATGGGTAAATAAGGTTCATTGCGCTGGCGGTAATAATGACTTCGCATCATCTCTATCAACCGGTCCTCGATAATTGAAATAACAGATGAAATGCCGAAACGCGCCACCTTGATGGGGCTGTCGATCGTGTAAGCCAGTCCCATGACCGGGATATGAAATGTGTGCATCGTATAAAACGTTTATTTCTTTTTCCAGAAAACATCCTCCCACTGCCCATCCAGTTCCGGCCCGCGGTTCCGCGCCCTGGCGGCTGCCAGTTCCAGGTCTGAAGCGGACAGGGTTTGCTGGAGGTGATGGAACAAGGTCCTTTCCTCGAACCGGATATGCTCCCGCAGCGTATCCGCGAACGCCTTGAGCATAGCAGTATCATCCGGGTGTTTCCGGATGCCCGCAGCCAGCTCCCGGAGCGTATGATGATCGGCTTCGGCTGATTTCCGCAGCGCATCGTCCGCCGGAAGTTTGCCAAAAAGCAGTTCTTCCTCTTCCCGGAAATGCGGCTCCAGGTCCCGTTCAAAAAAGAAAAGCACATACCTGCTGATACGCCCGGGGGCAACGTTGTACCGCAGGCCTTCACCGATCTTCCAGACCAGTAAAAGACCGAAGTGATGGTCTCCGGAAATGGCCTGTAGAGAAGGATGCCGTTTGATGGGTGTATGTTGTTCCATGACAAGTGAGTGTTAAAGATGTAAAATTAGGATAAAAGGATGTATTTATCTTTATTTATATTAGCTTTGTTATAAATCGCAAATAGAATGCTTCAGGTGACAAAGATCTTTCGCTTTGAAACGGCGCACGCCCTTTATGGATATGCAGGCAGCTGTCGTTTTATACACGGTCATTCCTATGTATTGCACGTCACGGTCAGGTCCACGCAGCAGGAGGATGTTTACCTTCCTGCCCCGGGCATACTGCTGGATTTCAAGGAGCTCAAAAAGCTGGTGCAGGAAACGGTGATCACGCATCTGGACCATCAGCTTGTGCTTTCCAGCGCTTATGTGGATGCAAATCCGGGCATGGCGCAGGAAGATAATCTGCTGGTGATGGAAGCGGAGCCATCCGCCGAAAATCTCCTCCTCTTTATCCGGAACGCCATCCGCGGAAAGCTGCCTGCGGGTACTGAACTGGCCGGATTGAAGCTGTTCGAGACACAGGACTCCTTTGCGGAATGGGTTTTATGATTATTTTGCAGGCAAATCAACGATACATATGCTTTCGAAATCTGCGGAATATGCGCTTCGGGCCACCATTTACATTGCATTGAAAGGCTCGGTGGACAACAAGCTGGGAATTGACGAGATCTCCTCGGCCATTGACTCACCGCAGTACTTCACCGCCAAGATCATGCAATTGCTCACGAAGAACAACCGTGTGGTAAGCTCCGTACGCGGCCCCAACGGCGGCTTTTACCTGACGGATGCTGCCCGTAAACTGCCGGTGCGCGTTGTGCTGGAAGCTGTGGGAGAAGACGGCATCATCACCAAATGCGTGCTCGGCCTGAAGGAGTGCTCTGAAAGCAGACCCTGCCCCATGCATGAACAGTATCGCTCCATCAAGGTACAGCTGCGGCAGATGTTTGACAAAACAACCATACAGGACCTGGCGAATGAAACCGGCAAAGGCAAGCTGGTGATCAATAACCAGCTCGTCAAAAAGAAATGACTGTCAAAGATCTTTTCTCCTGAAAATCCGGACGGACAGCAACAAAGGCACCGCCACCCAGCTGATCATGCAGATGATGGCATAAATGCTGCCGCTGGCAGATCCGAGGAATTGCTTGAACAAAGCCCCTGAATACCCCATCAATACCGCCACATCAAGCTGCAACAGCATCAACACCCGCCCGAGATCTACCGGGTTGAAGCTCATGATGCCTACCAGCGCCTTGTCTATCGGATATTCACTGAAAGCATAGATGAAGGTCATCATCAGGCCATCAAATAACAGCGTGAAAAACAGCGAAACAATGATGGCTGCGCCGATGCCTCTCGTCTTGTCTTTGGACAGCACAAATATCAGCAAGGCTATCGCTGTAAAAATGAAGGTGAGCAATACGCCCGTCAGTATCAGCATCAGGGAGGCTGCGCCCGGCACCATGATCAGCAAAGGCATGCCAACACCTCCGGCAAACGCAGCGGCAAGCGAAAGCGCCATGCCGGCGTATTCCGAGAGGAGGATGCTGGCCCGCTTCACCGGTTGGGACAACAGGAGCTCAATGAACTCCAGCGAATTGAAAAAATAGATCGTGGCAAAGAGGGTAGTGATGATCGGCACAAACAGCAATGTGATATTCAACAGGCTCAGCAGCCCTTTTGTACTGTTGCCGTCAAGGCTCAGGAGGCTGAACGACAGGATGGCCAGCACCACCGAGTATATCAAAACAGACCTGTTTTTCAGCAGGTCAAGCAGCACGTATTTACTTAAGGTCAGCATATCACGGGTTTTTGTTCCTGCAGGATGTTGGCAATTACTTTGTTCAGTTTTCTTTCCCCGGTCCATTCCTGCAGGCGTTCCACAGATTCATGGAAAAGCAGCCTGCCATCCTGCAGGTAAATGATATGGCTGATCAGCCCGTCGAGGTCGCTCAGCACATGGGAGGTGATCAGCACCAGTTTCCCGTTGGCACATTCGGCAGCGATCTTGTCTTTCAGCAGCTCATTGGCCACAGGGTCAAGCCCGGCGGTGGGTTCGTCCAGTATGTAGATATCCGGTGAGAACAGGAAGGCCAGGCAGGCGCTGACCTTTTGCCGGGTGCCGCCGGAGAGGGTACGCATTTTCTTGTGTTTGATCCGGTTGAGCCCGAAACTGAAATACAGTTCTTCATCGCAGGCGGCTGGCGCTTTACGGATATCGCGGATCATGTGGATCACCTGTTCGATGGTCATATTGTCCGGATACCGGCCTATTTGCGGCATATACCCGATATTGGCGCGATAATGCTCGTCCTCCCGGATGATCTGCCCGTTGATGGCGATGCTGCCTTTTTCCGGCACAACCAGGCCAAGGATGGATTTGATCAGCGTTGTTTTCCCGGAGCCGTTGGGGCCCAGCAACGATACGGCCTGCCCCTTTTCCAGGCGGAGATCGATATTGTCCAGCGCCTTGAACCGGCCGAATGACTTGGTAAGTTTTTCTATACGGATCATAAGTTCCATTTTCTTGTTCTTGGACGATCATCCCTGAGCTGGTCCGGGATGATGGTAGGCATCATTTTTTCCGCCTGGTCCATAATATTGGTCAGAAAGCTCCGGTACAGGATCATGGCCGCCGGTACCCGCTCGGAGAGGACGGAATAGAGGCTGACCGGGTAATAGGGCACATCGCCTGTTCCGTCCCGGTCCAGATCATATCCATCGTATTTGTCCCAGTAGTTTCCTTTGTAAGTGTTCAGCATCATGGTGCCATTGGTAGCCACATCAAACGAGTTGTCAAGAAAATTGTTCCCTTCGATCACATTGGCTTCGCAGCTGGCTTGTACGCGCATGGCCCATCCGTTCGACGAAAATTCGTTTCCGCTGATGTGTATCCGGTTGCTGCCTTCCATGAAGATCCCGATAGTGTTTTTGACAAAGCGGTTGGAATCGATACGGCTGTCCGATATCTCTTTCAGGAGAATGCCGTAGGAGGCATCTCCCCAGTTATGATAAAAGGTATTCCTGTGCATGGTCACGCCTTTGGTGTACATCACGGCAACGCCCGCACCGTTGTTGCGAAAGGTATTATAGCTGTAGGTATCGTTATGGGAAAACATGAAATGGAGGCCGTACCGGATATTGTTATGAGAGATGTTCCGGAGGATGGAGGAGCCGGTAACGAACTCGAAATAGATGCCATCCCGGTGGCCGGAGATCGTATTGCCGGCGATCAGGAGGCTGTCGCATTTCCAGGCATGGACGCCGTTGCCGGATTGCAGTTCATCGGTTGTCACGGCTTTGATGTAGTTGCCGGTGATGATGCAGTGCCTGCTGTTCTCCAGGTACACGGCGTAGGTGGTGTACAGGAACCGGCAATCGCGGATGACGGACCCGCGGCTGTTCTGCAGCCTGATCCCCGCCATGTCCACCATACTGCTGCGCCCGGTGTGCTGCACGGTGATGCCCTGTATGCGGACGTTTGAAGCGGTGATGATGAATACCTGGTGGCGTTTTTCCCCGTCGAATACCGGGTATTGAAGCCCGATGATGGTGAGGGGTTTGCGGACGATGATGTCATGCTGCCGGTAAAGCCCCGGCGCGAGCAGGATGGTATCACCGGGCCGTGCGCTGTCAAGGACGCCTTGCAGCGGTCTTGATGGCCCCGTTGTTACAACGGTAGCGCCGGCAGCTGCGGGGAGCAATAAACTTAGCAGGATGGCTCTGAACAGCATTACGGTAAAGTTTCCCAGGTGAGCAATTCGAGTTGCAGGCTGTCCTGCAGTCCCTTCGCATCGTCTTTCCCGGCGAAAGCGGTGATATTTCCGCTCATCGGGCTTTTAAAGGAAGGATGATGAAGATACACGGCCGTGGCGGCGTTGAGCGGTTGCTCCCCTTTCTCCCGGTAGGCATTGACGAATATCATACTGCCGGGTATTTCCGCGGTGAATGCACGGAGGCAGCTGATATCATCGAATTTGAACACCTTGCCCTTCGGGTTGACGATCTCGGCGGCGAACCGTTTGTCTATGATGGTCATCTTGCAATGTGCGCAGGCATCTTTGCCATAAACGATCGGCTCAAACGCCCTGTTGCATGCGCTTGTCATGCCGGCGAGAAGCAGGAGACTGCCCAAAAGGATTTTCATGAAGCTGTTTTTTTGCGCGCCTCCATTCATAAATGGATACGCTGGTGAGTAATATGGCTGCGGTGATAAAAAGCCAGCCGCCGATATCCGGCTGGGAGAGGGCCTCAAAATTCAGCATCTTCTTGTAACCGATGAACGGCGGCTGATAGGCCATGCCCGGCACCTTGATCGGTGCGGTGGGATCGAGGTTATGCCCGTAATCATACTCCCATTTCCAGAAGTCGTACATGGACAGGGTGGCGATGGCCAGCAAAGCACCCGTCCAGATATAGTATGCCCGGCGGCGCCCTTTGATGAGCACAACGAGGCCAAAGATGCAGAATGCAGCCAGAACGATGGGCAGGTACACGAATTCCCGGAAGTCCTCTTTGTGAATGGTCTTCATACCGATGTAGTGGTTCAGGCCATTGATGACATCCACATCGCCCTTTACGTCATTTATCCATATTTGCATGAAGATGCCTTCCGGGTATTGCGGAGCTGCCAGGTCTATCCGCCACATGGGCACGAACCAGAGGGCGGCAATGCAGCCTATGGCAATGAAAACGCTGATCCTGGCAAACTTGCTTAATTTGTTATTCATGACAGATGCAAAAAATGAGGCAGTACATCGCGGAGGTACTGCCCCGGTGTAAAATCATCTTGCTGCTACGGGAGCTGCCGCTTCCTCTTCGCCCGTGCCCCATTTCAGGGGAACGTTGCTGCCTTTGGGAGATACTCTCAGGTAACCCTGCATCTCCTGGTGAAGCGCGGAACAGAAGTCCGTGCAGTAGAAGGGATATATTCCCGGTTTTACCGGAACGAACTTCAGGGTATTTGTTTCCCCGGGCATGATCAGCAACTCCGCATTCGGCGCATGTTTGATGGCGAACCCGTGCGGTATGTCCCAGTCCTGCTCCAGGTTGGTCACATGGAAGTACACTTCGTCACCCACCTGGATGCCTTCTATATTATCCGGTGTAAGGTGTGATCTGATGGCTGTCATATACACATGCACAACATTTCCTTCGCGTACTACCTTTGTGGCTTTTTCTCCAAGTGAAACGTAAGGATGTTTGTTCTTGTTGATGTCGAAGAACTTGACGCTTTGCTCCCTGATCTTTTCCGCCGGAATGGCCTGGGCGTAGTGTGGTTCGCCGATGGTGGGGAAATCCAGCAGTAGTTGCATCTTGTCCCCGTCGATGGAATAGAGCTGCGCGCTTTGTGCCAGTTCCGGTCCTGTTGGCAGATAGCGGTCTTTGGTGATCTTGTTGTAAGCCACTACATATTTTCCGTAGGGCTTTTTTGTGTCGCCGCCCGGCACCATGAGGTGGCCGATAGAGTAGTAGGTGGGAACGCGATCCAGCACTTTCAGGTCTTTCACGCTCCATTTCACGATCTCGGACGATACGAAGAAGGAGGTGTAGGCGTTGCCCTTTCCGTCAAATTCCGTATGCAAAGGCCCAAGCCCCGGCTTCTGGACTTCACCATGCAGCGCTGCTTCGTATTTGACAACGGGGATGCCGTTGTATTCGCCTTCGAACGCTTTATCGTCAATGGCTTTGATCAGTTTCTGGTAAGAGAACACGGGGATCAGGGCGGCCAGTTTCCCGCTGCCTACGATGAACTCGCCGGAGGGATCTACGTCACAGCCGTGGGGAGATTTCGGGCAGGGGATGAGGTACACCATGTCTTTCAGCTCTTCGGGGTCCAGCGTCAGCACTTCTTTGATGATACGGGAAGTGGCGCTGTGCGTTTCTTCATCATATACATTGTGGTAATATTCCACAGGCATTTTTTTGCCTTTTCCGGCCTTGATGTATTCCTCCGCTTTTTTCCAGTTAACGGCAACGATGAAGTCTTTGTCCTTTTGGGAGGCATTCACTTCCAGCAGCGTGCTGGCCTGTTCCGTATTATAGGTGGAGAAGAAGAACCAGCCGTGGGAAGGCCCTTTTCCCGCGCGGCTCAGATCGAGGTCCATGCCCGGCAGGATGATCTGGAAGCTGACGCTCATATGCCCGGTATTTTTATCCACGCTGATGAACGAAGCGGTACTTTTGAAGTTCTTTTTAAAGGAGGCATTGTCCAGCGGTGATTCCTGGTTGCCTACCGGTATGGCGAAGCGTGTGCCGGCGATCACATATTCCGTGTTCTCCGTAATAAAAGGGGAGGAGTGGTTGCCGCCGCTGTTGGGCAGCTCTATGATCTCCGCGGTTTTGAATGTTTTCAGGTCGATGCGGCCAACGCGGGGCGTATTGTTGGCATTGGCGAAGAGCCAGCGGCCGTCATGCTCGCCATTGGTCTGCGAGAGGGCGAGGTGGTGCTGATCGTCCCAGGGCACAAAACCGTAGGAGGTCTGCAACATCGGTTTGGTCTCTTCGTTGAAACCATACCCGTTTTCAGGATGCACGGAGAATACCGGGATGAGTTTCAGAAGCCGCCCGGACGGAAGGCCATATACGGATACCTGTCCGTTAAAGCCGCCGGAAACAAAGTTGTACAGTTCGTCATACTTGCCCGGGGCAACGTACGTCTTCGCTGCGGCGTCTCCGCTGACAGCAGATTCCGTACTTTTCATTTTGCAGCTTTGTATGGCAAGAGCACTGGTTACTGCCAGTAAAAGGATCGAGATTTTCATTTGAGTGAAGATTAAGAGAGATAAATATGATTAGTTCTTTCCATCATTTTTGCGCATAAATTCCAGTACGGCCCTTGCTTCCTCATCGGTCAGGTTCTGGTTAGGCATCCTTACCATACATAGCTCCAGCATGGCTTGCGCTTCGGAGTCCTTTTCCAGCATCTCGTCCACATTGGTGATAAAATTCATGATCCATTCCGGTGTTCTCCGGTCTGTTACGCCCTTCCAGCCCGGGCCAACCAGTTTCTGGTCTGTCAGCTTGTGGCAGGACATACATTTGACATCGGAGATCTCACGGCCTTTGACGACCATGGCTTCATCCAGCGGATGGGTAAGCGGAACGTCCCTGAACTTGCCGATGCCTTTGGGATCAGCATTGTCGGTTTTGCCGGCAACAAGACTGTTGTCTGCCGGGGCCTCTGCCGAGGATGTTTCCTGGCCCGATCCTTCCTGGTTGCCGCCGCAGCCTGCCAGTGCCAGCAGCGCTGCAAGGGAAAAAATGAGGAGATATCTGAGATTCATCATAAAAGATTTGACAAGTGAATTATTGGTTCAAAGTTCGCCGGTGTGTTACAGCATTGCAATGACCGGCATCAGCGCAGGCATTGATCTGTAACGCTACCGCTGAATGCTGCAACTGTTTCCCGTCATGCTCATGCTTTCTTCCATACGGCCGGCCTTCGGGAAAAGAATGTTATTCTCCAGGTGAATGTGCAGGTGCAGATCGTCCTGGAACTCTTTCAGGAGCGCATAGGTCACCCGATAGGTATTGCAGCCGTCCGGTGGTACGGAAAAATCATTGCTCAGCTCCTGTATTTTCCGGAAGCGTTCTCCTTCCTGATCATGTTCCTGCATCATCATGGCAATGGGATTGGAGACACTGCCGAAAGCAGGAGGGGGAAGGGGCGCCTGCTCTGATACCGATTGAACCATTCTTTCGATATAGGGAAACAGCATCAATTCCTCCTTTTTCATATGCATGATCAATTCTCCGGCGCTGGCGCGGAAAAGATCGAATATCAGCGCAAGCTCAGGATGATCGTTGCCGTGCACACTGCATAGCTTATGCAGATAGGCCTCCAGCACCGGTATCTGCTCTTCCACATACCGGTGGTGTTTCTGCCGGATATGCCCGGTAAGGGCGTCGAGCGGCCAGCTGTTGTAATCCGCTGCGCTGTCCTGCTGCTGCGTGAGTACCGCCGCCAGCTGGGCCGTTACCGTTGCGGGATCGATGTTCTTTTGCCGGCAGGCGTCGGCAATGCTGCGGTTGCCATTGCAGCAGAAGTCAATGTTGAATTTCCTGAAGATGGCGGCTGTACGGTAGTTTTCAGCAACAAGCTGTCCGATAATAGCCTGATCGAGATCTTGCATGATGGGATGTTTTTAAGCGTTAATGATCATGGTATATAATTAAACACCTTTTTGTCCTTAATATAAGATGTTCAAACGGCTCAAAGTTACGGCATATTCTGATAATAAAGGATAAAAATGTATTTAATTATAAGGTTACTCCGCAAACATTTTCCATCGCCTGAATTTTCCTTTCCGCTGGATGTTATATTTCTCCGTTGCATAGCGGTTGATATGTTCCATGGCTTCGTCAACGGAATCGGTGAAGAGGAGATATTTCAGATCGTGTATGCCGATGGTGCCGGCTTCTATCATGCTGTGAAAGAGGGGCATGACCGGTTCCCAGTAGGTTTTTCCGATCAGTACGATGGGGAAATCGATGATCTTGCGGGTCTGGATCAGGGTGAGCGCTTCGAAAAACTCGTCCAGCGTGCCGATGCCCCCGGGCATGATCACGAAGGCGCAGGAGTATTTAAACATCAGTACTTTCCGCACGAAGAAGAACTTGCAGCTGACGGTTTTGTCCATATACGGATTAGGGGTCTGTTCCCTCGGCAGGATGATATTGCAACCGACGGAAGGGCCACCTGCTTCTTTAGCGCCCCGGTTGGCGGCCTCCATGATGCCCGGGCCGCCGCCGGTCATTACCGTAAAACCTGCTTTGGCGATACCGGCGCCCATTTGCCGGGCTTGTTCATAATGATCTTCGCCTTCCCGGATGCGTGCGGAACCGAATACAGCCACACAAGGCCCTACGAAGTGCAGTACCCGGAAACCTTTAATGAATTCCAGCAATACCTGGAACGCAAAGGACAGCTCCAGCAGGCGGGACCGCGGCCCTTCAAGGAAATATCTTTCTTCCAGTTTGACGCGTTGATCGCTCATTTCTTTTTTTAAACAATATTCCGGCTTTCCCGCTTCCAAAGCAGTGACGGATATCAATGCGGGGATTAACAGCCGTCATCGCCCGGCTCTCCCGCGAGAAGTAGATTTGTAATATAAAAACTGGCTATCATGGAAATATTTATCACAGAAGAATCCATTATCCGGTCCATTCAGCAGGATTTCAGGAAAGCCTGGCCCAACCTGAAGATCGAATTCTACAAGAACCCTCATGCAAGCTTTGAAGCAAGCCCTCTTGCAGACCAGCTGCCTCCGGATACGCCGATCGAAGAGGTGCGTAATATTCATACATCCGCCTGGATCGATGTCAGCGGGGATGTAACGGTAAAGGCGCTGGAGGAACAATTCTTCAGGTTACTTGGCCTCAACGTGCAGGTGTTCCGCAAATCAGGGAAGATATGGCTGGCCACTACAACTACGGACCAGTGGACGCTGGCAGAGCAGGAGAACGCGGCGAGGAGCAGGGCGCATAATTTGAAAAGTTAAGCTGTTTAACGTACCCCCTTTTTTTGCCGCGCCGGGTAGGTGCAGGATACCAATCCGCGTTTTTCATCCTATTTTGACGGCATGAAACAATCGCTTCTTTTCCCTTTGCTGCTTATTGCCACTGGCTTGTCCGCACAAAAGCTGCCGCCTGTTTTCAGCGCCGGAACCCAGGCTTACACCCCGGAGTTGACGCGTACCTGGCTCAGCCCGGTAAGGATCGTTATGGAAAGCGGCATGGCCAACGCCCGCAACCTGCTGGTAAAACGGAATGGTCAGGCGGACCTTTCCAATCGTGATATCTGCACCCTGGAAAAAGCCGGTGCATACATTATGCTCGACTTTGGCCGGGAGATCCACGGCGGTATCCAGATCGTTACAGGCGTTTATAAAGGCAACAAACCCGCGAAGGTAAGGGTGCGTTTCGGCGAATCTGTCAGTGAAGCGATGAGCGATATCGGCGGGGAGAAGAACGCTACAAACGATCATGCCATGCGGGATATGATCGTTGAAGTGCCCTGGCTCGGCAGCCTGGAGCTTGGCAATACCGGGTTCCGTTTTGTCCGGATCGACTTGGTGGAAGAGAATATGGCGCTTCAGCTGAAGGAAATTAATGCCGTATTGATATACCGTGACCTGCCCTACAAAGGGTCTTTCCGCTGCAGTGATACTTTGCTGAACACAATATGGCTTACCGGGGCATACACCGTACAGCTCAATATGCAGGATTATCTGTGGGATGGCATCAAGCGCGACCGTCTGGTGTGGGTGGGAGACCTTCACCCCGAAGTGTCCACCATCTGCGCGGTGTTCGGGGAGCAGAACGTTGTGCCGAAAAGCCTGGACCTCGCCCGCGACATTACCCCCTTGCCTCAATATATGAACGGTATCGGTGCATACTCCATGTGGTGGGTATTGCTGCATCGCGACTGGTACCTGCACACCGGCAACATCCAGTATCTCCGCGAACAATCATCCTACCTGAAAGGCCTGCTGAATATGCTGATCACAAAGATCGGCCCGGATAACCGGGAAAAGCTGGACGGCGGAATGCGGTTCCTGGACTGGCCTTCCAGCGGCAATGAACCCGCCATTCACGCGGGGTTGCAGGCTATGATGGTGATGACGCTCCATGCAGGCGCGGAACTGAGCAAAGTATTGGGAGATGCCGAAACGGCAACACAATGTACCGAAGCAGCGACCCGTCTTCAGCAGCATGTCCCTGACCCCAACGGCTCCAAACAGGCTGCGGCGATGCTGGCGTTATCCGGCCTCGCATCCGCGGAAAAAATGAATAACGAAGTGATCGGGAAAGACAGTACGAAACACTATTCCACCTTCTTCGGTTATTATATGCTGCAGGCAAAGGCCAAAGCTGGTGATTATGCCGGTGCATTAAGGGATATCCGGCAATACTGGGGCGCTATGCTGGCCCTGGGCGCTACGACCTTCTGGGAAGATTTCAATATGGACTGGATACCCGATGCTTCGCGCATTGATGAAGTGGTGCCGGAGGGGATGAAAGATATTCACGGGGACTATGGTGCGCATTGCTATATCGGGTTGCGGCACAGCCTCTGCCATGGATGGGCATCGGGACCTACGGCCTGGCTGACGGAGCATGTGCTGGGCATCAAAGTAACGGCGCCGGGTTGCAGGACCATTGAAATAGAACCGCACCTGGGCGACCTTGATTTTGCTGAAGGGACCTTCCCCACACCATATGGCATTGTTTCTGTAAAACATACCAGGATGGCGAACGGGAAGGTCCGGTCAACTGTTAAAGGCCCGAAGGAGGTAAAGATTATTCTTTCGAAGTGAGCTGTTTGATGAAGTCCACTTCCTCCTGGATATAAGGGGTACCGTCTTTCCGGAAAATGTCATGGAACCAAAGCTCCGGCTCGGCGGTATATGTTTTCTTCCAGCTGTCCCAGGGATAATTCGTTTGCGATTTCCCTTCCGCAAAACCCCAGTTATAGGCTGCTATCTTGTGCTTCCGGAATATCGGCAGAATGCTCTGGAAAGTGCTTTGCCGCGGCCGGGCCATATATTCCGTACAAAGCAAAGGCCGCTGATAACGCTGCAACTGCTGTACTTTTTGTTCCACGGACAGGCTGTCGTCATAAGTATGGAAAGAGATCACATCAGACTCTTCGATCATCAGCCTGGCGATGGGGCTGAGCGTGGAGTCGCTCGTCCAGTCCCCGGTCCAGATCCCGGTGGTCAGCGGTTGCTCCGGTTGTACGGCCCTGGCCCATTCGAAAGTCTTTCGCAGCAACGGCAACACATAATCGCTTTTGTTTTCCAGTTCCACATGCCCGTAAGCGCTGACATTGGGATTGTCCGGCTCGTTCCAGACGTCCCAGCAGATGATCCGGTCGTCCTGCGCAAAACGTTTCACGGTGTTTTTTACATAGGCTTCCAGGCGGGGATACTGTGTGGAATCCGTCAGCACCTTGATGCCGGGGCTTTGCACCCATCCTGAATTATGTACATGCGGCTTCGGATCGCGCTGTTTTCCGAGGGCAGGGAAGGGATCCCATACGGAGTCGAACAGCACGAACATAATGCTGATGTTATGCCGTGAGGCGATCTGCAGGAAAGTTTCCATCCGGTTGAAGAGGCCCGCAGAATCCTGCTCATAAAGCAGGTCGTGCAGGAAAACGCGCATGGTGTTCATGCCAATAGAGGCTGCATGCCCAAGCTCGGTATTGATGGCAGCGGTGTCGAAGGTTTCCGCCTGCCACATTTCCAGCTGGTTGATGGCGGAACTGGTAATGTAGTTTGCGCCCACCGGCCAGTCCTGCCGCGCATACCACTCATTGGCTTTTTCCGCGCTCCATTTTTCCGGAGCGGTGGTTTTCTGTTCTGTTGTGCCGCAGCTGCCCAAAGCGGCCGCAAGCAGGATCAGTAACAATGATCTTTGCATAATCTGTATCAGTTTAAGCGGATAAAATACAAAAAACTTCCATTTTGATGCGAACAAAAATGTAATCTGTTCGGCATTAATTCTGTGTTAATTAGTGGCATCGCATTGGATGCATATCGGTTTCGGCCCATCTTTGTACATTCCATTCAGGGCCGGGAAAGCATACCTGTGCGCTGCTCAAAAGACAAAACATACAGATGCAGCCGGCATGTATAAAGCAATGTTTAATCCCGCAGGGGATTGATGATTTATATATCGAAGGCTCATCCCGCCCGAAAAAAGTAAAAACGAACGGATGAAAAGAAGAGATTTTTTCCGCAATACCTCACTGGCCGTATTCGGCAGTGCAATTGCAGCACCGGTTAGCGCCCTGGCATCTTCCGCCGCTACCGGAAGGAAAGGCGACCACGCCAGGAACATCATTTTTCTGGTGAGCGACGGCATGAGCGTTGGAACGCTCGGCATGGCCGATTTGCTGTTACAGCGGAAGGAAGGCCGGAGCAGCGAGTGGATGCGCCTGTACACGGAAGGGCTGGTGAAACGTGCGCTGATGGATACCGCTTCCGCCAGCTCGCTGGTAACTGATTCCGCCGCGGCCAGTTCTTCCTGGGGCGGTGGCATGCGGGTAAATAACGGCTCCCTGAACGTTGGTCCCAACGGAGAGGAATACAAGCCCATTCTGCAGAAATTCAAATCGGCCGGCAAGTCCGTAGGATGTGTGACCACTGTGCCGATAACCCACGCCACACCCGCGGGATTTTGCGTGAACAGCAAAAGCCGTGGCGATCAGGCGGACATCGCCCTGCAATACCTCGATCTTCAGTTCGATATCATGATGGGCGGCGGTGCGGAGTTCTTCAGCAAAGACAAAAGAAAGGACAAGGCCGATGTATTCGGTCAGTTCAAACAGAAAGGATATCATGTGCTGCAGAACAGGGAAGCTATGCTGACTTTGCAGCGCGGTACAGGAAAACCGGTACTTGGCGTATTTCATGAAGACGGATTGCCCTACACGCTCGATGCCATGCAGGATGCGGCGATCACAAAGGCAATACCTACGCTGGCAGAAATGACGAAAACAGCGATCGATCATATGAACACCAACAGTAAGGGTTTTGTACTGCAGGTGGAAGGCGGTAAAGTGGACTGGGCAGCGCATGCCAATGATGCAGCAGGTTTGCTGTATGACCAGATCGCTTTCGATGATGCCATAAAAGTAGCTGTGGATTTTGCGATGAAAGACAAGCATACCCTCGTCATCATCACTACCGATCACGGCAATGCCAACCCCGGTCTGTTCTCCGGCTCAAAAGCCAATGCAAACTTCGACAGGATACAAAAATACCGGCATACGAATGACTGGATACTGCACGGCATTCGCAAGGATTTTTCAGCGGCGCAGGTGATAGAGCGTATCGAAGCCGCACAGGGGTATGCCATCAAAAAAGAAGAAGCTGCGCAGTTGCTTTCTCACTACGCCAAAATGGATGGTGACGGCCTTTATAATCCCTATAAACTGCCTTTTAAAGAGCTGGCGGTCATGCAACGGCAGTACAATTCCATCGGCTGGGGCGCAATGGACCATTCCGGCGATTATGTTGAACTGGCAATGATGGGCCCTGGTAGCGAAAACCTCAAACAATTCGTCAAAAATACAGACCTGCACTACCTGATGCTGGAAGCGGCGGGAGTAACGGAATAAGAGGGCCGGCTATGGTCCGCATGGATGGGGTTGTACGGGTAACGGAATGCCGTATCCTCCCATTGGAAAAGTCCCGGCAGGCTGAAAAATGGCTGCCGGGATTTTTATGAAGAATACCCGTCATCCGTCCCAATGATGCTTGTCATTCCCTATATGGCCGGAATATCGCACTTTTGTATCCTATGAAAGGTAATTATATTGATGCGGCTACCGCCGTTCAGGCCATACAGTCAGGACACCGTGTATTCATTCACGGTAGCGCCGCTAGTCCTGTTCATATTATCAAAGCCATGCAGGCCCGGCATGCGGAACTGAAGAACGTAGAACTGGTCAGCATCACCACATTGGGCGACCTGGATTTTGACCAGCCTTCATTCCGGGAAAGCTTCTTCTTCAATTCACTTTTTGTTTCGGCAGCCACCCGCAAAGTCGTGAACAGTGCTTCCGGCGATTACGTGCCTATTTTCCTCAGTGAGATACCGCAATTGTTCTATCGTGGTATCCTTCCGCTGGATGTAGCCATTATACAGGTGTCCCCACCGGATGTACATGGATACTGCTCTCTCGGCACTTCTGTTGATATTGCGCGTGCCGCTGTAGATACTGCGAAACATGTGATCGCCCAGGTAAATCCCCGCATGCCGCGTACGCATGGGGACGGTTTCATTCATATGGACAAGATCAATGCTATGGTTATTCACGAGGCGGAACTTCCTGTTGTGGACTATTCCAGCGCGGTTTCCCCGGCTATAGAGCAGATCGGGAAGAATATAGCGGCGCTTGTGGAAGATGGCGCCACCTTGCAGTTGGGCATCGGGAGCATTCCGGACCAGGTATTGAAGAACCTGGTTCATCATAAAGACCTTGGTCTGCATACAGAAATGATGTCCGACGGTGTGATACCGCTGATCAAAAGCGGTGTGATCAATAACCGGTGCAAGAAGCTGAATCCCGGCCGTTCCGTTACCTCCTTTATGACCGGCACGCAAAAGTTGTATGATTTTGTACATGACAATCCCGCTATCCGGGTGATGGATATCAGTTATGTGAACGATACCAGTGTCATCCGCCAGAACCCTAAAGCCGCCGCTATCAACAGCGCCATTGAGATTGACCTCACCGGCCAGGTATGCGCGGATTCCATCGGTACCTGGCAATATTCCGGGATCGGCGGTCAGATGGATTTCATCCGCGGCGCATCGCTTTCGCCGGGGGGCAAACCCATCATTGCGTTACCATCCGTTACGAATAAAGGCATTTCCCG
Organism: Chitinophaga sp. XS-30; assembly: GCF_008086345.1. Lineage (NCBI taxonomy): Bacteria > Pseudomonadati > Bacteroidota > Chitinophagia > Chitinophagales > Chitinophagaceae > Chitinophaga > Chitinophaga sp. XS-30. The sequence goes on from NZ_CP043006.1 coordinate 3,936,867, forward strand.
CATCACGCCGTTCCTGAAAGAAGGGGCAGGTGTGGTGACCACGCGCGGGCATATTCATTGGGTGGTTACGGAATATGGCGTTACCGACCTGTTTGGCAAAAATCTGAAACAACGGGCCAAAGCGCTTACGGCTATTGCGCATCCTGATCATCGGGAGACACTGGAGAGGGCGTTTCGGGAGCGGTTTGGAGGAGGTTGAGCGGGGGGAAGGGGGCTGCCCACACCGAAGACGGCGGTGCCGCGGTACGCAATTGCATTCTTCAGGTTAAAACATTAGCAATGTTTGTCATTATACAAGCATGACGTCTATTTTAGATTTTTTTCCGACAATATCCCCATTATTATGTATTTTGTGCAACAAACCAACCAATTTCATTGATAAGATCAATTTAGAACTGTGCTGTATTAGTATTATTGTATATGCATCTTTTGGAGGACACTGCATTATTGGACATGATCAGGGAGGATGACCGGAAAGCGTTCACAACAATTTATGACCGCTACTGGGATCGCTTATACGCCTCCGCATTTTACCATCTGAAAAGTACCGCCGCCGCTGAAGAAATTGTACAGGATGTCTTTGTCACGCTCTGGCAGAAAAGGCACGAGCTGCAGATCGGGGAACTGTCCAAATATCTTTCCGCCATGGTGCGTTATGCCGTTTACCGTTACATGGCCAGGGAAAATCAGCGCAGGGAGCTGCATCTTTCAGCCGGAACGCCTGTTATTGCACCTGCCAGCACCCTTGAGCACAAGCTCATGCTGGAGATCGTGGACAGGCTCAGTTGCGAATTGCCCGAAAAATGCCGTATCGTATTCCGGGCCACCAAATTATATGACCAGTCCATCAGAGAGGTTGCCCAAAATCTCAATATCTCCCATAAAACAGCGGAAGCCCATCTCACAAAGGCTTTACGCATTATCCGAATGAACCTCGGCAAAGCCTTTCACTTCTTTTTCTAGATTTTTTTTCAAAACACTAAGGGTAACCTTCCCCGGGAAGACTCTATACTTGTAAACGCCCTTCCAATACCAACCATGGACCAAGATCATTTACATAAACTGGCACAGAAGTTCCTGGAGGGGACGGCTACCGACGTTGAAAAAGCACAACTGCACGAATGGTACGATCAAAACGGAACATTCCCGGAAATACCTGAAGATGCTGACATATTGCGGCTGCGGATGTTGCAGGCGATCGACCGGCGGACTGCCGGCAGAAGCAGGTGGTATCGCCGGATGGCGGCCGCTGCTGCAGTATTGTTGCTGATCACCGCAGGCGGATATTTCTTTTTTGCGGATCAACCGGCACAAACGGCTGAAAACACGGGTCATTACAAACACGATGTGGCGCCGGGTGGCAACAAGGCAACACTTACACTTGGCGATGGCAGCATTATCGAGCTGGATAGCGCACAGAACGGAGCACTGGGCAGCCAGGGCAATACGCAGGTCATCAAGCTTGCCGGTGCGCAACTGGCCTACGACAACGGAAATGCCGGGAACCAGGCTGTATTCTATTACAATACGGTCAACACCCCACGGGGAGGCCAGTACCAGATCATTTTACCGGATGGCAGCAAGGTATGGCTGAATGCGGTTTCGTCCCTGCGCTTCCCGACGGCGTTTTCCGGAAAGGAGAGAAAAGTGGAACTGACGGGTGAGGCATTTTTTGATATTGCGCATAATGAAAATCAACCCTTCATCGTAGCAGTGGATAAAATGGAAGTGGAGGTGTTAGGTACCCAGTTCAACATCATGGCCTACGCTAATGAATCTTCCATGAAAACTTCCCTGCTGCGTGGCGCGGTAAAGGTAAGGAGCGAAGGGGCCAGCAGTTTGCTCAAACCGGGGCAACAGGCCCGGCTGCATAAGAACGGAGATCTGAAAGTAATAGATCTGCCTTATGCAGAAGAAACGGCAGCCTGGAAAGATGGCTTGTTCCTGTTCAATAACGAGGACCTGGATGCCATCATGCGCCGTATCAGCCGCTGGTACAATGTAGATGTCGCATTTACAACTGAAAATATAAAAACACAGACATTCACCGGGCAGATTTCCAGGCAGGAGAAGCTTTCCGAAGTGCTCAAAATGCTTGAGCTGACGGAAGCAGTACATTTCGGTATCGAGAACAGAACGGTTACGGTAAAACCCTGACCGGCAAAATACAAGTGAACAAAACAGCGAATAAAGATCAACCATTATTATAATAGAGGGGAAAAATTTCAACATTCAGAATCAAACGAGTACTGCGTAATTATCCCGCGCATGAAGCGCCGTTGTTGCATTTAATGATTAATTAAAAAGGACTGCTAGTATGAAACTAACTGACTATCTGAAGTCACCTCCCGGGGTGACCTGGCATCGCTATGCGATAAAGATGAGATTATTCGCACTGTTCACTGTACTGTTTTTCCTGCAGGCGTTTTCATATGCGCAGGCGCAGGAGGTGACAATGAACGTCAAAAATGCACCATTGAGCACGGTTTTCCGTGAGATCAGGCAACAGACAGGTTATGCTTTCCTGTACAATAACGCATCGCTGAACGGCACAAAAAATGTGACGATCAATGTAACAAAAGCGCCATTGGCAGAGGTCTTACAAATGGCGCTGGCCGATCAGCCCATCACGTTTACCATTTCCAACAAAACGATTATCCTGAAACCGGCAGCCACTTATCCGAAAGATCCGGAGCCTGCTCCCGGAGAACTGCTGGAGGTGCATTCAAGAGTGATCGACGCCAGAACGAAGGAACCGATCCCGGGCGCTTCCGTAGCCGTGCTGGGTACAAAATCCGGCGTGATCTCCGGTCCGGATGGCCGCTACGTTATCCGTGTACCCAAAGGAACGAAGCTGCAGATCAGTTTCATGGGATATGAAACCCTGGTGGTGACTATCCAGCAATCGGGTGAACATGTGCATTCGCTGTCTGTTTCACAGCAATCGATCAAGGATGTGGTGGTAACAGGCGTATTCAGCCGTCCCAAACAGAACTTTACCGGTGCGGCAACTTCCTTCACACAGGAAGACCTCAGCCGGGTGACCAATAACAATGTGTTGTCCGCTTTAAAGGCGCTGGACCCCTCTTTCCAGATGCCGGAGAACATCAACCTGGGTTCCAACCCCAATGCCCTGCCGGAAGTGGTGTTGCGCGGCGGCAATAGCCTGGTGGATATCAGCCAGACAAACAATGATGCCATATTCAACTACAACAATTCTCCCAACGTTCCGCTCTTTATCCTGGATGGCTTTGAAACCTCGCTGCAAAGGATCAATGATCTGGACATGAACCGCATCGCCAAAGTGGACATCCTCAAGGATGCGGCCGCTACGGCCATTTACGGTTCCCGCGCCGCCAATGGTGTGATCGTGATCGAAACCATCCGCCCCCAGAGCGGCAAACTCAGGGTAACCTACAATGCCAGCATGTTCGTGGAAGCGCCGGACCTCACCGGCTACGATCTGCTGGATGCAAAAGAAAAGCTGGACCTGGAATATAAGGCCGGCGTGTACAATAATTCCTGGAACTCAACAAACGAACAACTGCAATATTTCTACAATCACAGGCTCTCTGAAATACAACGCGGCGTGAATACGGACTGGATGGCCCAGCCCCTGCGCACCGGCATCGGCCAGAAACACAATATCTATGTGGAAGGCGGCGCCGATGATGCGCTTTATGGTGTAAGCCTTACCTATGACAATCAGCAGGGTGTCATGAAAGGCTCCGACCGCCGAAATATGATGGGTAATACCTACCTGAGCTACCGGATCAAAAACTTCCAGTTCCGGAACGACCTGACCATCAGCGCCAACCGGGGCAATGAATCGCCATACGGCAGTTTCCGGGAATATACCAGACTGAATCCTTACTGGACGCCGTATGATGAAGACGGGAACATGAAGGTGTACCTGGAAGAAGTGCGTACCATAGACGGTACTTACCTGCGGAACTTCGATAATTATGACAACCTGGATAGCCGTGGGCCCGGCAGGGCGGTGAATCCGCTGTACAACGCCACGCTGAATACAGTGCATCGCAGTACTTACCTGAACCTGACCAATAACTTTTCCGCACAATGGCAGGCAACGCCCTGGCTGCGCTTGTCCTCCCGCCTGGCCATAACCCAGCAGAAAGATGAGCTGGATGTGTTCAGGCCCGCACAGCATACCTCTTTTGTGGCCACGCCAACCTTTGAGAAAGGCACCTACCAGAAAGGATATGGCAGAAGGAACACTTCGGAAGGGATGCTGATGGCCGATGCGAACAAACGGTTCGGGGACCACATGTTCTTCGGGACCATTGGCTGGAACTTCCAGGATATAGCGCATAGCGGGGAACATTTTACTGTTCAGGGATTCCCGAATCCCAGCATGGACCAGCTGACCCTGGGCAACCAGTTCCCTGTGGGCAGCAAGCCCTTCGGCTCCGAGTACCGTTCCCGCCTGCTGGGCTACCTCAGCAACCTGAGCTACGCCTATGACAACCGTTATCTGCTGGACCTGTCTTACCGCCTGGACGGATCTTCCCAGTTCGGATCGGAAAAACGGTTCGCTCCCTTCTGGTCCGTTGGCGCCGGATGGAACCTGCATAACGAGAAGATGTTGAGGGATCTGTCCTTCATCAATCGTTTCAAACTGCGTTACTCCCTTGGGTACACCGGTTCGCAGAATTTCCCCAGCTACCTGGGCCTGAATACGAGCAATTACTACACCGGGATGGAATACCGCGGCATTATCGGAACACAGCTCATCGGTTTCGGCAATCCCGCCCTCGCCTGGCAGCAAACGCTAAAAAGCAATTTTGGCGCGGACATTACACTTTTCAACCGGCTGGATGTTGTGGCCAACTATTTCGTGGAAACAACACAAGGCAGCATCGCCAACATCTCCTTACCGCCATCATCAGGATTCGGGACCTATGCTGAAAACATGGGCGATGTGCTGAGCAAAGGCTGGGAAGTGAATGCCCGTGTCAACCTGATCAATAACCCGGGTTCCCGCAACAACCTGTCCGTTTTCGTGAATGCCTTCCATGTGAAGAGCACGATCGAAAAGGTTTCCAACACGCTGAAACAGATGAACAAACGGGCGGATACAACCTACTCGTCCACGCCGCTCATCCGGTATGCTGAAGGCCAGTCCACCACCGCCATCTGGGCCGTGGAATCCCTGGGCATAGATCCCTCCACCGGGAACGAGATCTTCCGCACCCGGGACGGGAAGCTTACCAATACCTATAGCCCGCTGGACCAGATCATTGTGGGAGACAGCCGCCCCAAAGTGGAAGGGACCTTCGGCACCAACCTGGAGATCAACGGCATCGGTATGAACCTGTTCTTCCGTTTCCGCTATGGCGGCCAGGCATATAACCAGACGCTGATAGACCGGGTGGAGAACGTGGCGTATGCTTATTATAATGTGGACAGAAGGGTAGCAGAGGATCGCTGGATGAAACCCGGCGACCAGACCTTTTTCAAGGCGCTGGTGCCGGCGGACGGTGTAACAGGTTCCATTACCAGGGCTTCCTCCCGTTTTGTGCAGGACAATAATGAGCTGATCTGCGAAAGCCTTTCTGCCTACTACCGCTTTTCAGATGAACTGAACAAGCAGCTGCGCCTGCAGAACACAAGGATCACCTTCTTTACGGGCGACCTGTTCCGGTTCACCAGCATCAAGCGCGAACGCGGTCTGGCATATCCGTTCAGCCGTACATTCACGCTTCAGTTACAAACCTCATTCTAGTCCTTTAAATAGATGAATATGAAATTCAGCAGAAAATATCGGATCATGCTTGTTTTGGGAACTGCCATTTCACTCTCGTCATGTTCCAAATGGCTGGATGTGTCTCCTAAAACGCAAACCCGGGAGGAAGAACAGTTTTCCAGCAAACAGGGATTCATTGATGCCCTGTTCGGCGTGTATCAGCAGGCAGCAGGGGACTCGCTTTATGGCAGGAACCTCAGCTTCGGTTTGCTCGATGTGCTGGCCGGAAGGTATGAGAACAAGACCACGGGCAGCTACTACGGCTATATCGCCCGGTACACTTACACCAACACAGCCGCAAACTACCTCCTGGATGTGGAGCAGCTGCTCGCCGGCTTATGGGGAGGTGCATATGCCGCCATCGCCCAGTGCAACTATATCCTGAAGAACATCGAAAGCCGGAAGGGCATGCTCGGCAATACCGATTACAACATCATAAAAGGGGAGGCCCTGGCCATGCGCGCCTTTCTGCACTTTGAACTGCTGAAACTTTATGCGCCTGCGTATCTGGACGGCGCCAATGCAGCCCTGCCGGCCATTCCGTACCTGGAACAGTTTACCGTTGTGCCGCAGGAAAAAGGCACGGTGGGCGCTATTGTTGATAAATGCGAGGCGGAATTGCTGGCCGCGGAGGAACTGCTGTCCGTTCACACGGATATCGACCAGATTGCGGGCAATCAGGGTTCGGTATCACTCGACCTCTTCCTGATGTATCGCCAGAACCACCTGAACTATTGGGCGGTAAAAGGCGCACTGGCCCGCCTGTACCTTTACAAAGGCAACAAGCCCAAGGCGCTGCAGTACGCGAAGGAAGTGATAGAGAGCGGCAAATTCAGTTTCATGACCGCTTTGCGGCTGAATGTGGACGTCTCCACCACCGCTTCGGATGTCACCTTCAGTCCGGAACACATCTTCTCCGTATATGTTTCCGGCCTCAGAAGGAATGCCGAAAACCTTTTCAAACCCGCTGCGGATCCCAGGGATGATAACCGCGACCTCTGGTCCACCCTCACGAAAGTGAACAATATGTTCGAAGTATCCCAGCCAGGATATGGTACGGACATGCGGATACCGGCGGCATCAAAATCCATCTGGTCCGCCACCACCGCAGGAGGTAACGTGTACACAAAAAAGTACTATGTGGAAAATACCGCCAATGTAAAACAGCGGCTTGTTCCCGTCATGCGCCTGCCGGAAATGTACTACATCGCCGCGGAAGCTTCCGCTACGCCGACGGATGGACTGGCTTTCCTCAATGAGGTAAGAGAAGTGCGCGGCCTGCCTTTGCTGACCGATGCCGCTACGCTGGATGCCGAGATACAAAAGGAGTACCGCAAGGAATTTTACGGCGAAGGCCAGTTCTGGTACTACCTGAAACGCAGGAATATCGCCACCATCCCTGACGGCGTTGGCAACCCTATGACGGAAGCCAAGTACACCTTCCCGCTGCCGCAGGCCGAAATTGAATTTGGTAAATAATAAATGGATGAACATGAACAAAATCGTCATATACGCCGCCCTGTTCCTCTCAACGCTCTTTGTAGCCTGCACGAAGGATGAAAGGCTGATGTACCAGGAAGATCCGAGGGTCTATTTTACAAAGTTCGTTACCAATGCGGACAGCATTGTGTATTCCTTCGCAACGGGACCGGAAGACCTGACCGTGGATACCGCCTGGCTGAATTTCCGGATCATGGGCACCGCCGCTGACCGCGACAGGGAGATCAATCTGAAAACAGTGGATACCTCCACCGCCATAGCCGGATATCATTATGCCGTGCAACCGCTGATCATACCAGCCGGGGAATACACGGCCAGGATACCGGTACTGCTTTACCGCAGACCGGGATTGAAGGACAGTGTTGTGGACGTAGTGTTCGAGGTGGCTGAATCCGCGGATTTCAAGCCGGGATATGAGGACCGGACAAGCACTATCTCGCAAAGGTACGACCGGCTGCACTACAAGATCAGCATCAACGATCAGCTGCTGAAGCCGGCCAACTGGGATAACAGCCTGGTTTGGAGCTTCGGGGCCTATTCAACCACCAAATTCAAATTCATGATAGATGTCACCGGCCGTACGATATGGACAGGCGCCATTTACCCGGGCGACCAGTATTTCTACATCCAGGCGCTGAAGCTCGCGCTCTACAATTATGAACAGGCCAACGGGCCGATGCTGGACGAGAACGGAGAGCGCGTTGTGTTTCCTTAACTGTTAAAAAGTATGATGATGAAACCGAGGTTCCATCTGACCCGTAAAAAAATAAAATATTAACGGATGAAATTCAATCTGACGATATCAAGTTTACTATGCACCATACTGGTAGCCGGTTGTTATAAGGATAAAGGCAATTACGATTATGTCGCCATCAATCAGCTTTCCATATCCGATGACAGCACGCCGGCCAGCCTTTCCATTACGTTGGGCGACTCCCTGAAGATCACACCGGTGATTCAGCAAACACTGGCGGGGAACGAGGACAGTCTCGCTTATGAATGGATGGTGTTCGACAATTCACCGGCCAGCGATTATACTTTGCCGAGGACGGTGATCTCCACTGAACGTAACCTGGCCGTGAAGATCGCTGCCCCGGTTTTTACCCTTGGCCAGAACTACCGCCTGACCTACAGGGTTACGGACAAGAACACCGGGATAAGCACCGCGATCTTTTACAATATGATCATCACCAACAAGTATGCTTCCGGCTGGCTGATACTGGAAGAAAAAGGGACGGGCGGCGATCTGTCCATGATCCTGCCGGATGGTACGCTGGAATTGGGCGTGTACAGCAGTCTTAATGCGGACCATCCCATGGGAAAACCGGTAAAGCTTGAAACAACGCCTTACCAGGTGACCGACGGCTTTTCCAACGTTTCCCGCAAGATCTATCTGCTGACCGAGAATAACGGTATGGAACTGAGCTATCAGACGATGCTGCGGCAATGGGATTATGCTTACCTGTTCTACGCTGCGCCGGCAGTATCCAAACCTACGCGGCTGATGTGGATGATGAATAATACTTACAACAGCCCATCCCAGGGGGTGATCATCAACAACGGCAAAGTGCATTCCAACCTGGTAGGCGGTTTCCCCGGCACCAAGAAATGGGGGGAAGCGCTGGCCACACCGGCCGGGAACTACAGTTATGACATGGCGCCGTACATTGCCGGAGGCACCACGTACACCACCGTGGCGTTTGACAAGCTGGCGAAGCGTTTTTATGTGGTGGGCCTGCAGGGGCTTTCTGATTTTCCCGCGGCGGCAAGCACACTGTTCGATCTGAATGATGTAGGCATGGATATCCTCTACATGGATACCGCGAATGTAACGCGCGAGTATAACGCTGTGATGAAAGACGCTTCCAATGCGCCCTGGCTGCTCCGCTTCAAACTGGCGGTGGCTAATAACGATCCTCCGAACCTTACCCTGCAGAAAACGCAGATGGATGCACCGGGATTGCTGAATATGACGGCCATAGCATCTTCCACGCTCACGCCGCATATCTATTATGCCACGGGCAATGTGATGTACCGTTACGAGACCACTTCCAATACTACCGTACAGCAATATGCTTTCCCGGCAGGGGAGAGCATCGTGAAAATGCAGTTCCAGCGCGATCCGGGCGGCGCCTCACGGCTGGTTGCCGCAACCTGGGACGGAACGCAGGGAAAGCTGTATTTCTTCGAAGTATCATCTGTCGGCCATTTTACCACGTACGAAACAATGTATGAAGGCTTCGGCAGGATCGTGGATATCGGGTTCAAAGTACCATAACCTTTAAAATAAAGTTGAATGAAAAGATTGTTAGCCTTTGTGCTGTTATGTTCTTCCGCTGCCTATGCGCAGGAGAAGGCCGCATTTACCCTGAACGGGAACATCAGGGACCGCTCCGAAGGGAAAGTGTACCTCGGCCACTCGGAAGACGGGAAGCAGGTGCTGGACTCCGTTATGCTGAAAGAGGGAAAATTCTCCTTTCGCGGGAAAACCAGCAGCGGGGAATTTTACTTTCTGCGGATCGACGGATTGCGGAACGGCTTCGGTTTCTTTGCCAATAAAGGAACGATGAACGTTACCGCGGACAGCACCTTCAGCGAAGTGAGCATTACGGGCGCCGAACACCAGCCGGCATACGATGAATGGAAGAATATCTGGGGCGCCACGCATACAAGAGCGGGCTCACTATATCAAAAGCTCGACGCTGCTGAAAAAGCAAAAGACACCATAGCCCGTGCAGCGGTCAGGAAAGGTTTTGATGAGCTTGGTAGGGACCTGGACAGCGGAGTGTTCCGTTTTGTGCGCAAATATCCGGCGTCCCCGGTAACGCCGTGGGTCATCATCGACCGGTATATCAATTATCCCGCGCCGGCGAAAGTAGCTCAACTGATGCCATTGCTGAAGCCGGCCGCGCTCAATTCTGTCTATGGCCGTGAGCTGAAAACAACGCTGGACATTGCTGCCAAAACCGATATAGGCGCCAAACCGGATTTTGCCCTGGCGGATACCTCCGGCAACATCGTGAAACTCTCCAGCTACAAAGGCAAATATGTGCTGGTGGATTTCTGGGCCAGCTGGTGCGGGCCGTGCCGCAAGGAGAACCCCAACGTGGTGGCCGCCTATAACAAATACCACGCAAAAGGCTTCGAAGTGCTCGGCGTAACGCTGGACACCAAACGCGATGCATGGATCGCCGCTATTGAAAAAGACGGTCTCACCTGGGCGCATGTGGGCGATCTGAAAGGATGGAAAAGCGATATCGTGGAAGAATACGGCATCCGTGCGGTGCCCACCAACTTCCTGCTGGACCCCGGAGGAAAGGTGATCGCCAAAGACCTGCGGGAAGAAGCGCTGCAGGAAAAACTCGCGGAGCTGTTCGCTGAATAGACCATAGAAAACCGGTACCATATGAAGGGTTGTCTCGCCAGAGGCAGCCCTTTTTTGAAGTCCCCCGCGCGGCAGCCCCACATCCGCGAATAATTCATTCATTCCGCAAGAGCAAAACGGCAGGCGGCATTTTTGTTGCCGGCCTTTTTTGTAATTTTGCTGGCAATGTTAACAGACCAGGCTACATATAACCGCAAGAAATTCAGGAACCAGATACTCATTTTCATCATCAAGCTGCTCGTGTACCTTGGCCTGATGTATTTCAACTTCACCCAGCAGGCGCTTTTTGCAAAATATGCCTGGCTGGGCCGGATGGCTGATGCTTTGTCCCTTTTCCTCGGCGCCAACCTGCTGATCTCCGTCGGCTGGATCGTGATGATCTTCTGGTACCTCCAGAAGCACCGGCTGCAAAAGCTGACCCGGGACAACTTTGTGCTGGGCATCAACCGCATTTCCTCCGTGCTGAATACCGTTTTTTTCCTCGTGGCGCTGCTCATGTTCTTCGGTTCGGACCTGTCGCAGCTGTTCTTCAGCCTCAGCATCGCCGCTGCCGCATTCGCGCTGCTGTCGAAAGACTATGTGACGAATATGATCAATGGCCTGATCATCATGTTCTCTGACCAGTTGTCCCTCGGTGACCAGATCAGGGTGAACGAATACCGGGGAAAGGTGCTGGATATCACGCTGATCAACGTAGTGCTGCAGAATGATGATGATGATATTGTGCTGATCCCCAACTCGGTGATCTTTTCCTCCATGGTGCTGAACCAGAGCAAGCAGAACATTAAGAAGCTGACCATAGAATTTGAGCTGGACCTGAAGCATCATGCCTCGCCGGATGTGGTGGAAAAGGAGTTGAAGAGCGTACTGCGCCCGTTTTCCAATAATATCACCGATAACAGCTTTTCCCTGAAGATACTGGAGATCAAAAAAGACGCAGTGCATTACAAAGTGCAGTTCCTGATCCCCCGGCCGGATAAAGAAACCGAACGCCGGATGCGCCGCCTGCTCAACAGTACCATCCTTTCCTTTTCCGGCCGCGAGGTGAACACGCAGGAAACATCCGGGTAATTGTTATATTGCCAAAAAAACAGCATGGAAGAACTCACAGCAGGCATCGGCTCGCGTGTACAGCACGCACGATTTGGGCCGGGTGTGATCATTGGCGTGAAATACGCCCAGTTCGTGGTCACCTTCATCAATCATGGCATAGAAGAGATCGACAAAACAGATCCCCTGTTCGAGGTCCTGTATATGGAGAACCAGACGGTGGAAGTGGAAACCGTTTCACAGGTGGAAACCTCCCTATTGAAAATACTGCGCCTCTGGGGCGGGTTTTCAGAGATCGTGCCGCTTGGGGACAGGTGGGTTGGCGGAACAATGCTGCTGCAGCCGAAAGACCCAGCCCTGAAGCCCAAGGAAGTGCCCATTGAGGCGTTTTTTCACAAGATCGTTATGGTGCGGGACAGGTTGCGGGTGCTGGAACAGCAGATCAACAGCCATAAACTGCTCAGTGATGAGGACAAAGTGAACATGCAGCAGTACATCACCCGCATTTATGGCTCCCTGACCACTTTTAATGTGCTGTTCCGTGACAAGGAGCATTGGTTTACAGGGGAAAAAGGAGGGAAGGAGGACTAAGCTGCCAACTCCTGAAAACATTGTATATTTACCATTATCAAAAATATTTACTGAACATGGCATTATTTGAATCCAACAACCCTGTACTGAAGGAAAAAACATTCGAGCAGGCATCCCGCCTGGAGTACTCCGAGTCGATGACGCTCGGTGGTACGATCGGTAAAATGGCGTTCCTGCTGGCCATGGTGCTGGCCGCCGCTGTTTATTCCTGGGGTGCGTTCTCCAAGGGTGAGAACATTATGCCGCTGGTATTGGGCGGTGTTATCGGAGGCCTTGTGCTGGCGATCATTATCATTGTGAAGAAGGAGTGGAGCCCTTACCTGGCGCCGGCATACGCGCTGGCCAAAGGTCTGGCGCTCGGCGCAATATCCGCAATGTACAGCAGCCTGTACGATGGTATTGTATTGCAGGCCGTGGGGCTGACCATCGCCACTTTTATCTCCATGCTGGTATTGTACCGCGCCAGGATCATCCGGGCTACAGAACGGTTTAAAGCGATCGTGGTGACCGCAACCATGGGGATCGGTGTATTCTACCTGATCGCCTTTGTACTCGGCTTTTTCAATATCAATATTCCCTTCCTGCACGAAGGCAGCCTGCTTGGCATCGGCTTTTCCCTGGTGGTGGTGGCTGTGGCCGCATTGAACCTGATCCTGGATTTCGATCTGATCGAGAACGGGGTAGCGCAGGGCGCACCGAAATACTTTGAATGGTTCGGGTCTTTTGCCCTGCTGGTAACACTGGTATGGCTCTACCTGGAAATACTGCGTTTGCTTTCCAAGATCAATAGCAGATAAGATATTTCATTGTATGATATTTTGGAAAGGGCCGGGGTTTCCGGCCTTTTTCTATACTCGGCTTGTTTGAATGACCTTGCCTTGCGTAATTTCCCGGGTGATGAAATTCTCAAAACATTGCGAAAAAGTACCGGCATTCGGATGATCCTCGTGGATCAGCAAGCCAAGGAACCATGGGGACGGGTCTGCCTGATCTTCTTTCAGTTCAAAATTATAAAGTATCCAGCCCTCCAGCGTGGATTGCAAATACCAGCGTTCCGCAAATAGGCGGCTACGCGCATTTTCTTTTTCATCGCCATTTTCACAGACATAAAAATATACCGGCAGAATACCTCCCGCCTGTATAAAATTATTCAGTATCTCCCGGATGGTGGGCTCTACCAGATTGTCAAATTTTCGCTCACCTTTATTCGGAGGACGTTCCAGATAACTCCTTGTAATATTGATCTCATAAATTAATCCGTCATTGTGCAGGATGGGATCGTCAGAAAAACGACCGATTGAACTGTAAAATTCAATAATATACAGACAGCCCAAATCTGTCGGGAAAACAAAACTTTGCGTTGGAGGCACAGAAGGCCCTGAGGCATAGGGGTACAATGGCATAAATCAACAATCGTTCTGGTCAGTTTTTTTATTTCGCTTTTGCCTTTTCGCGAATTTCAACAAGCTTACCGACAATGCCACTTTCCTTCGATTTTCGGGAAAGATGCTCAACTCGTCCGGCCTGCTGCTCCCGAGGCTGCAACAACGCCTCTTTTAAAGCGGCTTTGTTGACGGTGATGGATTTGCTTATTATCTTTTTCATAGCCTTGCAAATATACGGAAAAGACGACAATTCAGTTCCGGGATCAGCATTGGGTCACACTCCCCCCAACGCCTCCCTGCTCACATTCCTCGCAATCACATCCCAGGCCTCCCGGTTCCAGCGGAAATGGATATCCCGGCGGTTGATGAACCGGTCTTCCCGGCTGGGAAAATAGTTAGAGCGGGTGGACACAAAGATCGTCAGCGGCCAGCCCTCACGGTGGGTTATATCGGCATGTTCCGCCTGCTCCAGGTAAACCTCCCGGTTCCTGACGTAATAGATCCCGCAGGATTGCACCTCGTTCCACAAAAAATGAAGGTCCCAGAAAGGGCTTTTGTAACGGATGCCCTTCTCATCCAGCGTTACCACCGTCCGGCGGCGTACAAGTGACAGCGTGGCCAGCAAAACCAGTATCACAACTGCCGTCCATATCAAACCCCTGGCATCTTTCAGCCAGCCGATGATCAGCAGGGATATTGCAGTAAAAAAAAATATAAAGCCAGTCGTTAGTTTACTTCCCCGGACACGGATAGTCCTGGTGATCTTTGCCATAGCGTAATCCGTTTATCCCACAGGTATAAAAAAGGCGGTGCATCGGATGCACCGCCATTATCAGTAGGTGTTGTAAAAAAGCGGTTAAATGGAGCGTATCAGGTTAGCAATCATGATCTTCGCCACGCAAGGTGCGCTCGATCCTGGTTTTCACCGGTGCACTGAAGCCTTCCAGCTCAATGTTCGGGTGCTCGTCAAGACAAATCCTGATCTTGCCGTTCTCCTGCATTAATACGTCGTGAATTGGTTCCAAAAGGGCGAAAAGCATACGTTTACCGCTTTCCGCGATCTGGTTCATGATGGAATCCTCTAAATGAACGAATTCCCGGTTTTTGTAAGAATAGGATACCTGTACCATTTGTGTTTAGTTTTTCAATAGGATTGCTTAATTAACGTAAAAGTAATGAAAAATATAAATCAACAAAATTTTTTATAGATAACTTATCCACATTCTAACTTTATACATTATCAATATTTTAATTGCAATCGTTTCCATGTTATCCACATCCTTATATCCATCATCCCGCCCTTTTGTTACCCCTTTTGCCATTTAACATTTTCCCCGCCTGCCATTGCAGATAATTCCATTATTTTTACCCATTATCCAATTTTTCAGTCTATATGCATGTAATCCGTAAAATCCAGGTGCTTTGTATGCTCCTGGTCATCACAGCACCCGTATTCGCACAGGAATTGAAATGGACCCGGAACGGGGAGGGGATCTGGAGGGAAGAAGACGGCGCCATTGTTGCCTACCAGGCAAATGACAATCAGCGCATGATCAAAGTGCCCGCAGCTGCATTGACCCCCGAAGGCCGCAACACTCCGCTGGATATCAGCAACTTCAGCTTTACGCCGGATGAAAAACAACTGCTTGTCTTTACCAACACCCGCCGCGTCTGGCGCTATCACACCCGTGGAGACTACTGGATCTATGATACCGGCACAGGCAGGTTGCGCCAACTGGGCAAATCCCTGCCGGAATCTTCGCTGATGTTTACCAAAATATCTCCGGACGGCACTAAGGCCGCCTATGTCAGCGGCCATAATCTCTATGTGGAAGATCTTGCCAGCGGCAAAACAGAGCAGCTGACCAAAGACGGGTCCCGCAGGCTTATCAATGGCACGTTCGATTGGGCCTATGAAGAGGAGTTCAGCTGCCGCGACGGCTTCCGCTGGAGCCCGGATGGCAAAAATATTGCCTACTGGCAGATCGATGCCGGCAAGATCCGGGATTTCCTGATGATCGATAATACGGACTCTGTCTATTCCTACACCATCCCGGTGGAATACCCCAAGGCAGGGGAAAGCCCCTCCGCCTGCAAAGTGGGCGTTGTTAACCTGCAAAGTAAAAAGACCACCTGGATGCAGGTGCCGGGCGATCCGCAGCAGCATTATATTCCCCGCATGGAATGGCTACCCGGTAAAAACGAACTGATCATCCAGCAACTCAACCGCAAGCAAAATACCTCCCGCCTGATGCGCTGCCAGGCAGACGGGAAGGTGCAAACGATTTATACGGAAAAGGACGAGGCCTGGATAGATGTGAAATCCCGCTGGGACAATGATGATATCACCGGCTGGGACTGGGTGCAGGATGGCAAAGCCTTCATCTGGGTCAGCGAGAAGGATGGCTGGAGGCACCTCTACAGCATTTCGGCGGACGGTAAAAAAGAACAGCTGCTCACACCCGGCAATTACGATGTGATCAACATCAGTCTTATTGACGAAAAGAACAAGGTCATCTACATACACGCTTCCCCGGAAAATGCCACGCAGCAGTATCTCTACCGCGTACCGCTGTCCGGCGGCCCGGCGGAAAAGGTAACACCGGCCGACCAGCCGGGCACGCACAAATATGATATTTCGCCTAACGGGCGGTTTGCTACCCACGTTTTCGAGAACCATGCCATGCCTCCGGTCAGCGAACGTATTTCCCTGCCGGACCATAAAAGCCTGACTGGCAAGAACTTTGGTGCTGATGCTGCAAGAACTGCTGCAAAGCAAAGTCCCGTCAGCTTCTTCCAGGTAACTACGGAAGACGGGGTTACGATGGACGGCTGGATCGCCAAACCAGCCAACTTTGATTCCACGAAGAAATACCCCGTGGTCTTCTATGTATATGGAGAGCCTGCCGGCTGTACTGTGGAAGACGGTTTTGGCGCCGGGCGCAATTTCCTGTATGCGGGAGATATGTCAGGCGACGGCTATATCTACATCTCGCTGGATAACCGCGGTACCCCGGCCCCGAAAGGCCGTACCTGGCGCAAAAGCATCTATCGCAAGATCGGCCGCCTCAATGCGCGGGACCAGGCAATGGCCGCGAAAGAAATTCTGAAATGGCCTTATGTGGATAAAGACCGGATCGCGGTATGGGGATGGAGCGGAGGAGGCTCCATGACCCTGAACCTGCTTTTCCAGTACCCCGAGATCTATAAAGCCGGCATCGCTATTGCTGCCGTGGCTTCCCAGCTGACGTACGACAATATTTACCAGGAGCGCTATATGGGCCTGCCGCAGGAGAACAGGGAAGATTTCACCGACGGCTCGCCGATCACTTACGCCAGCCGTCTGCAGGGCAAACTGCTGTACATCCACGGTACCGGGGATGACAACGTACATTATCAGAACGCGGAATTGCTGGTGAACGAGCTGATCCGGCATAGGAAGATATTCCAGTTCATGCCCTATCCCAACCGCACCCACAGCATCAGCGAAGGAGAGGGGACGTTTGAGCATCTTTCTACACTGTACACCCACTTCCTGCGGGAAAACTGCCCACCCGGAGGCCGGTAACAGGCAGGAGTGGGGTTAATGTCGTTGCTCAATAAAGCTATTGAATAGCTGAGCTCTTTTCGATAGCTTTGTGCTAAAGCAAAAGCGAACAGGGGATGAACAAAAGAGAATTTAAGGATAATGTCTACACCGAGTTGTCGAAAGTAGCCAAAGCGATGGCCAATCCTCATCGGCTGGAAATCATAGATCTGCTGGCACAGGGGCCATTTTCGGTAGAGCAGATCGCTGGTTATGCCGGCATGTCTGTTGCCAATGCATCACAACATCTGCAAACATTAAAAAATGCCAAGCTTGTTAAAGTATCAAGAAATGGCAACTTTATTCATTATACATTGACGGGTGCAAATGTCTTCGATGCCTGGGCAGGGCTGCGCGAACTTGGTTTTGCGTACAACGCGCAGGTGGAAAAGGTAATTCATGATTTCAGAAAAGGCCATAACAGCGGGATGGATGCTGTAGACGCAGCGTCATTGCAAAAACTGCTGGATCAGGATGAGATCATACTGTTAGATGTCAGGCCGGAAGAAGAATACAACCGCGGGCATATTCATAAGGCAATATCCGCTCCCGTTGAAAAGCTGGAATCCTTCCTCAGAAAGCTGCCCAGGGGGAAAATGATCGTAGCCTACTGCCGTGGCCCGTTCTGTGTGTATGCCGATGAAGCCGTTGCGCTACTTAAAGGCAAAGGCTACAAGGCCAAAAGAATGGATCAGGGCTACCCGGAATGGCAATTGAAAGGCTACCCGATTGAAATTTCAGCAGAGCAATAGCGTGTAGTGAGGCATATACATTAGTTGAAAGTGGTAGAAGTTCTGCCACTTTTTTTTATGCGCATAACTGCAATTGCAGTGTCAAACTTGTCCCATCTATTCAATAATTACATTGAATAGATGGGGCTTTCCATTACCTTTACGACGAACTTAAAACAGTGCTTTAATGAGAACACCTGCAATTGCCGTTGTTCAGTGTCAGAGGTGTGCTGTTTCCTGAATGCATAAAAACTGATTATGGAGGAGATCAGATTAGGATTAAAAGAAAACTGGAAACAGTTCGCCCTGCTGGTGCTGGTGAATATGCTGGTAGGTGGAATGGTCGGTCTGGAAAGAACGGTCGTACCACTGGTAGGCACCGATGAATTCAAGATCGGTGCTGAAATTGTTATTTTCTCTTTCATCATAGCCTTTGGCGTAGTGAAAGCCTTTACCAATCTTATATCGGGCGTACTGGCCGACAAATACACCCGGAAGCGGATTTTAATTACCGGTTGGTTGGTTGGCCTGCCGGTACCCTTCCTGCTTGCCTGGGGTCCGGCCTGGAACTGGATCATCGCAGCCAATATACTGCTGGGCATCAGCCAGGGACTTACATGGTCCATGACCGTAAACATGAAAATTGACCTGGTTGGCCCTAAGAAGAGGGGCTTTGCGATGGGGCTTAATGAAGCCGCCGGATACGGCGCAGTTGGCCTCACAGCCTTGCTTACCGGGTATCTGGCTGCCAGATACGGCTTGCGGCCAGCGCCATTCTACATCGGCATCCTGTATAGCATCGCAGGGCTGGCCTTGTCCATATGGCTTGTACGGGATACGCGCGCCCATGCCCGCCTTGAGTCAGTGCAGGTTGCACAGCAACAGGCTCCCGGCGAAAAGTTTCATAAGCCCAACCTGTTGTGGGTATTCCGCGAAACGTCGTTCAGGAACAGGAACCTGTTTGCCATTTCCCAGGCCGGCCTGATCAACAATCTGAACGATGGAATGTCCTGGGGCGTCTTTCCCTTGCTGTTCATATCAGCGGGCGTAAGCCTGGAAGGCGTTGGCTGGATTAAAGCGGTATATCCTGTGGTATGGGGTTTCGGTCAGATCGTCACCGGGCCCCTTGCGGACAAAATCGGCAGAAAGCCGCTGATCGTATGGGGCATGTTCGTACAGGCATTCGGGCATATGGTGATCGGGAGTACATTCCTGCCCGCGCTTGCAGCGGGACTGACCGGCTCTGTGTTGCTGGGCATTGGCACAGCAATGGTCTACCCCGCACTGCTGGCAGCAGTCAGTGATACCGCACATCCATCCTGGCGGGCTTCCTCTCTTGGGGTTTACCGGTTCTGGAGAGACATCGGCTATGCAGCAGGGGCGTTAATGGCAGGGGGCGTAGCAAGCCTGTTCGGCCTTGTATGGGCCGTACATATTGCCGGGATCATTACTTTCCTGTCCGGCCTTGTGGTGATGGTGAAAATGAAAGAAAGCAAAGCGTATCAGTAACATACCCACCAACGGGGGCAAAGCTATCCGCTTATCCTTATTCAGGTACTTTATCAGGCTGTATCTTCCGCTCACATTTTTCTTTTCCGTTTTTTCCCTTTTACTTTGCCTGTTCAATTAAAAACAATGTCCAGAACCACTATCATCGGCATCGCAGCCATCATCCTTGTGATCATCAGCGCTTTTCTTCCGTGGATATCCATCCATGCGGACGGGCAGCATATGGTATTCACGGGCCTGAATACCGAAGGGTCCAGCTTCGGGGAGCCGGGTAAATTAAGTATAGGTGTGTCTGTATTGATACTGGTATTGTTTCTTCTTCAAAAACAATGGGCGCTGCGCGTGAATCTTTTTACCACCGCTTTTCTGGCGGCATGGACTTTCCGGAATATGCTGATCTTTTCCCGTTGCGAGATGGGCATCTGCCCGGAGCAGAAAGCCGGCCTTTACCTTTCCATGCTGGGCGCTTTCGTGGCCTTTGGCTGTGTGGTCTTCCACCGGAACCGGCGGGCACGGCGGCAGTGAACCGGTGTTCAGTACCCGTAAACCCGTAGCAGGATTTTCTTCTGTACCCCAAAAGCCTGTAAAGCAAACCCTGTATTTACATCACCGTACCCTGTGAAGCTTTTCCAGTATAGGACAAAAGCTCCACCATCCGCTCGTGTCAGGTAGATAAAGTACCTATAAGGTACTGTTAAAGTACTGTTAAAGTACTGTTATAGTACCCATAAGGTACCTTTATAAAGAGGTGCTTTATCAATGCTTTGATAGCGGTATGATAGTATGATGGATATTCCTCAAACTGCTCACTTCTCCCCATTGCCAACGGGCTATCAATGCATCATTCATGGCGATCCGCCTCAATAGCCCAAAGGCACGGGCTGACCCGGTGGGACGGGATCAAATAAAAGCGGGTGGCTCCGATCAGGGCCGCCCGCTTTTATTGAAAATACCCGTTTAATTTTATGAAGAAGGGAATCACCCGGCGCCCGCCCGCTATATCGCGGAAGTGATCAGGTATGATGCCAGCAGCACCAATGATCCGGTGATCAGGTAACGGAAGGCAAGCCGCACAGGGCGTTGCCCGGTAATGCGGGATTTCAGCATGGCAAATACCAGGAGAAAAACAAGACTGAGTGTGAGGCTCACCTTGGCGGCGGCGTTGAAATCCTCCTGCATCAAAAACGGCAGAAAGGCCACCAGTCCACCCAGCAGGAAAAATATGCCGGTAGCCAGCATGCTCCTGACCGCGGGCAGCCAGCTGTAGCCGCGGAGCTGCACCTGTTCCTGCCGCAGGGTCTGTTCCCACTGCTGCTGGTCCTGCTGCATTTCATCCGCAATATGGGAGATGGTGTCCTGCGTGAGGTCCAGCCCCTGCAATTTCCGGTGCTCTTCGGGGCTCATCCTGCCTTCATCGTCATGTTCCCCGCGGTTGGCACGGAATACAGCGATCATCATCAGCAATGTGGACGCGCCGAGCAACAGCAGGTGAATGGTATAGAAAGCCTGCACGGTGAGGGCTTTGGTATAGAGTATCTGTGTGGAGAACAGCAATAGCAACAGCCCGTCGGGGAAGCCGATCATCATATCTGTTTTCCATCCGGAGCTGCGTATGGCCTTATGTTGCGTCATTGGTAAGTGTTTCAAGGCTTTTTTGAATAATGCCCACACATTCGTCTACCTGCTGCGCATTGATCAGCAGGGGCGGGGCGAAGCGGATCTTGTCCCCATGCGTTGGCTTGGCCAGCAGGCCGTTTTCTTTGAGGGCCAGGCACAGCTCCCAGGCTGCGTCTTCATGCGGGTGGTTGATCACAATGGCGTTGAGCAACCCTTTCCCTCTAACGAGACTGATGAAGGGGGAACGGATGGCTGTTATGCCTTTCCGGAGGCGTTCGCCCATCACAACAGCATTTTCCGCCATGCCTTCGTCCCGCAGCACTTCCAGCGCGGCCATGGCGACTTTACAGGCGAGGGGATTGCCGCCATAAGTGGAGCCGTGTTCGCCGGGCCGGATGGTCAGCATCACTTCATCGTCCGCCAGCACGGCGGATACCGGCAGCATGCCGCCGGAAAGGGCTTTACCGAGGATCAGGACGTCCGGGCGCACATTTTCATGGTCACAGGCCAGCAGTTTGCCGGTACGGGCCAGGCCGGTCTGTATCTCATCAGCCATGAACAGCACTCCGGCATCGCTGCAGTATTGCCTGGCTTTGGATAAATAGCCTTCATGCGGCACCATCACACCGGCTTCACCCTGGATGGGCTCTACCAGGAATCCGGCAACATCTTTATCCTGCAGCGCCTGTTCCAGCGCGGGCAGGTCATTAAAGGGAATCACTTCGTAACCGGGCATATAAGGCCCGAAGTCTTTCCTGGCCTGGGGGTCTGTACTGAAAGACACCACATTCAGTGTACGGCCGTGAAAGTTGTTGGCGCATACGATGATCTTCGCTTTGTTCTCCGGAATGCCTTTTACGGCATATCCCCATTTGCGGCACAGCTTGAGGGCCGTCTCCACCGCTTCCACCCCCGTATTCATCGGTAAAACCTTGTCGTACCCGAAATATCGGGTAATATAGGCGGAGTACTCACCCAGCAGATCGCTGTAAAAGGCGCGGGAGGTAAGGGTGAGCCGTGATGCCTGTTCTACCAGCGCCGCCACTATCTTCGGATGGCAATGCCCCTGGTTAACGGCGGAGTAACCGGACAGAAAATCATAATATCGCCTGCCGTCCACATCCCACACAAAAACACCTTCACCTTTGGTCAATACCACCGGCAGGGGATGATAATTATGCGCGCCGAACTGTTCTTCAAGGCCGAGGAAATGCTGTGTTTGCTCACTGATCATGTAATCTGGTACCATACCTTCAAAGTTACGCCATTCGGTTTTTATCCTTTTAATTTATTCACCAGGTCCACATACGCCTGCATCGCCTCATCTTTCGTTTTTCCTTTCAGGGAGGTCCATGCATCGAATTTCGCTTTGCCGACGAAGTCGAACGGATTGGCAGGCGGCTCTATATTGATATCGCCTTCTGTAGCCTGTTTGTACAGCGAATAAAGTTGCAGCAGCACATCATTATCAGGCTTGGATGCGAGTGTTTTGCTGGCCGCTACGGCCTCTTCGAATTGTTGTTGCAGCGCCATGTTCTGGTTTTTCCTTTAAAAGTAAAGAAATAGGGGCAGAAACGGCCACGGAAAAGTGTTTATTCATGCATAAAATGAATGTTTCATGTGACGCCCGAAAAGAGCGGCACGATCGCATAAAAGAAGCATAAAATTTAATACCTTTGCGCCTCGAACTTTGCCTGAGCTGCGATGGAAGCGGAAAAACAGTCACCGTGGCCTTAGAACGCAGCGCACATTGGAATATATATGAAGAATATCCGGAATTTCTGCATCATTGCACATATCGACCATGGTAAAAGCACCCTGGCGGACCGTTTACTGGAATTTACACACACCATTTCCGACCGCGATATGCAGGCGCAGGTGCTGGATGATATGGACTTGGAGCGCGAGAAGGGCATCACCATCAAGAGCCACGCCATCCAGATGAACTATACCGCAAAGAACGGGGAGGTATATGTCTTCAACCTGATCGATACCCCCGGCCACGTAGACTTCTCCTACGAGGTTTCCCGCGCGCTCGCCGCCTGTGAAGGCGCCTTGCTGCTGGTGGACGCGGCCCAGGGCATTCAGGCCCAGACCATTTCCAATCTCTACCTGGCACTGGATAACGACCTGGAGATCATCCCGGTTATCAATAAAATTGATATGGACGGCGCCATGATCGAGGAGGTAAAAGACCAGATCATCGAACTGATCGGCGTGAAAAGCGAAGAAATACTGCTGGCCTCCGGCAAAACCGGCATCGGCATCGAGGATATACTGGAAGCTATCGTGACCCGCATTCCGGCGCCGAAGGGTAGTCCTGACAGCCCGTTGCAAGCCCTGATCTTCGACAGCATGTTCAACTCCTTCCGGGGTATTATCGCCTATTTCCGGGTGTATAACGGCAGCATAAAGAAAGGCGACAAGATCAAATTCATCAATACCGGCGAAGAATACTTTGCGGATGAAGTAGGCATCCTCAAACTCGGCCTGCAGCCTGAAAAAGAAGTGAAGACCGGCGATGTGGGCTATATCATCACCGGCATCAAGAATGCGCGGGAAGTGAAAGTGGGGGATACCATCACCCTCGCCAACAATCCTTATAAAGAAGCGATCAAGGGTTTTGAAGAAGTGAAACCGATGGTATTTGCCGGTATTTTCCCGGTAGTGACGGAAGATTTCGAGGAGTTGCGGGATTGTATGGACAAGCTGCAGCTGAATGACGCTTCCCTCACTTACGAGCTGGAAACTTCCCAGGCCCTGGGCTTTGGCTTCCGTTGCGGGTTCCTGGGCATGCTGCATATGGAGATCATCCAGGAGCGGCTGGAGCGGGAATTCAACCAGACGGTGATCACCACCGTGCCGAACGTAGGCTTCATTGCCTATGACACCCGTGACGAAAAGCCCATCATTGTGAACAACCCGGCCGAGATGCCCGATCCTACCAAGATGTCCCGCATCGAAGAGCCGTTTATCCGCGCGCAGATCATCTCCAAGCCGGAATATATCGGGAATATCATGACCTTATGCCTTGGCAAACGGGGTATCCTGATCAACCAGAGTTATCTTACCACCACCCGTGTGGAACTGATATTCGAGCTGCCGCTGACGGAGATCGTATTTGACTTTTATGACAAGCTGAAGAGCCAGACCCGCGGGTATGCCTCTTTTGACTATACACCCATCGGGTTCCGCGACAGCGATATCGTAAAAATGGACATCCTGCTGAATGGCGAGAAAGTGGATGCGCTCAGCGCCCTGATCCACCGCAGCAGGGCCAATGATTTCGGCCGCAAGCTCTGCGAAAAGCTGAAAGAGCTGCTGCCGCGCCAGCAATTCCTCATCGCCATCCAGGCGGCCATCGGCGCCAAGATCGTGGCGCGCGAGAACATCAGCGCCATGCGGAAGGACGTAACGGCCAAATGTTACGGCGGCGATATCTCCCGGAAACGTAAACTCCTCGAAAAACAGAAGGAAGGTAAAAAGCGGATGCGCCAGATCGGCAATGTGGAAGTGCCGCAGGAAGCCTTCCTGGCCGTACTCAAACTGGATGACTGATCACCGATTTATCTGTTCCTGGAGTGGCGGGAAAGACAGCTGTTTCGCTTTCATGGAAGCTGTGCGGCAGGGGCATCACCCCCTCGCGCTGCTGAATATGATGAACGAGAACGGCCGCATATCCCGCTCTCACGCCCTCCCGGCCTCCCTGCTGCAACAGCAGGCAGCTGCACTCGCCCTGCCGCTCACCACCATTGCCAGTACCTGGCAGGAGTATGAAACGAATTTTACCGGCACATTGACCGGTCTCGCAAACGAATACGGGGCCACCGCCGCCGTTTTCGGGGATATAGACCTGCAGCCGCACCGGGAATGGGAAGAAAAGGTCTGCTCCGCCGCGGGTATCGAAGCCCTGCTTCCCTTATGGCAGGAAGACCGGAAAACATTGGTGTACCGTATGCTGCAATCCGGCATCCGCTGCCTGATCGTTTCCTGTAATGCTCATTTGGGCGAAACCTTCCTCGGAAGGATACTGGACGATGTGCTGATTGCAGACCTGGAGGCAAAGGGAGTGGACGTGTGCGGAGAGAACGGGGAGTTCCATACCCTGGTTGTCGATTGCCCGCTGTTTGCCGTGCCGGTGGTTTTACCGGCTTGCCGGAAAGTGGAGCATGAGGGGTATTGGTTCCTGCAATGGGATGCCTGAACCGCGCATAAAAAAGGCGACAGGGTGCCTGTCGCCTCTCAAATAAGATATTTAAATAATTCTACGCAAATAACTCATTATCAGATTCTTCCCGCACAATAACGGGTTTCAGTAAAGCATAAGCCCCAAAGAGCAATCCGGTGTAAAATATATTGCCCATGATGGTATTCAGGAAGAAGCTGCCGAACATTTCTGCTTTGTAAAACGGAATGGCGCTGTAATAGCAGGCCAGCAATCCGCTCAGTGTATGCGGGTACATATCCCGGAACAGCCAGGTGCCGAAGTTGGACATCAGGAAGAACATCAGCCCGGAGCCGATGGCGGCCAGCAGGATGTTGCCGGCGTTCGCTTTGCGGATGCGGGTACCGATATAGGTGGTGAGCACAAAGGCAATGTACACGAACAGCATTTCGCCGCCGTAGAAACCCTGAATGCTGGTAAAAAGCTCAAAGAACAGGTCGCTCAGGAAGAGCGCGGCCAATGGAACGATGTAAGCATACCGTTTATTTTTCAGCACCACGCCAGCAAACAATGCACCGGCGCCTATGGCGGTGAAGTTATAAATGCCCATATGGTTGGTCACCAGCCGGCCGAGAATGGTCAGGAAAATCAGTCCTGCGATGAGGGAAACTTTGGATATTGTCTCTTTCTTCATATTGCGCTTTTGCTTTAAACGATGTAAAGGTAATGAATTATGGTATAGATGCCTTGAAGATCACCGTTTGCACTTCCGCGGCGATGCGGTATTGCTCCCCGAAGGCGGCGAAAACGGACCGGCCCTTTTGCAGCGGCAGCTCCGCGGAGCCGCTGGCCACAGCTTTTCCATCCATAACGATCCATATTTCCGGTGAGGTGGCAGTATGTTCGTACACATCCCCGGGTTTCAGGACGATGGTGCTGATGGCAAAATCCGGCGCGGGGGTAGGGTAGCGCTGTTCCTGGCCATTGTGTACGGCTTCCCCTTTCAGGATGTGCGGATATACGGCTTCGAAGCGGGTATGTTTCAGCAGTTCTTCCACATCAATATGCTTCGGCGTAAGGCCGCCCCGCAATACGTTGTCGGAATTGGCCATCAGTTCGGCATTCTGCCCTTCGAGGTAGGCGTGGGGGATACCGGCATCCTGGAAAACGGCTTCTCCCGGTGCCGCATATACGATATTGAAGAAATAGATGGAGAAGATCCCCCTGTCCAGCCGCCCCATACCTTCCGGGTCGTTCGCAATGGCCCGGCCGGCCCAGAAAGCGGGGTCTTTCTTATCCAGCTGATGCTGCTGATAAGCCGGCAATACCCGTTCCGCCAGGGGGCGAAGCATGCTGTTCACCTCATCCTGCGGCATTTCCATGACCTTTTTATACAGGCCGAAATAACCTTCCTGGTCAAATACCGGCCGCCAGCGGGGAAATTCCGGTACTTCGCGAAGCACGGCCTTCAGTTTATTTTCCGGAAGAAAACCATGCAGCAGCCAGAATTCGCTGAGCGCCACCATGATCTCGGGTTTGTGGTTATCGTCCTTATAATTCCGGTTCGGTGCATTGAGCGGGATGCCGGCTGCATTTTCGCGGGCAAATCCTTTTTCCGCTTCCGCTTTGGTGGGATGTACCTGTATGGACAGCATATCTTTTACATCCAGTATCTTGAAGAGGTAGGGCAGTTGTCCGAAACGGTCCGCCGCCGCCTGACCAAGTATTTCCGCCGGCCGCGCCGCTATATATTCGTTCAGGGGCTGTTCATCTACCAGTGAAGGTGCGCTCTGATGCGCGCCCATCCAGTATTCCGCCGCAGGCTGGTCCGTTACGGGCAAGCCCAGCAGGGTGGGGATGTAAGAATAGCCACCCCAGGCATAATGTTGTACCTTTCCGTTCAGGTAAAATAATTTCCGGTTGCTCATGATTCCATTGTTAGGTTGTAAAAATATATAAATCGAATGGCTTCTCATCACGAGTTGGGGAAAAAGGGCGAGCAGCTGGCTGTGGCGTTTCTCCGGCAAAAGCAGTATGATATCCTGCATTGCAACTGGACCAGTGGCCGGAAGGAGATCGACATCATTGCCCGGCAGGGCGGGACTATTGTTTTCATAGAAGTAAAAACGCGCAGCACCCAGTATTTCGGCATGCCCGAGGAAGCCGTGCATTACCGCAAGGAAGCATCGCTGCAACAGGTGGCTGACCGCTACCTGGAACAGCACGGTCTGCAACCCGAGGCCATACGTTTCGATATCATCTCCATTACCTTTACTGCGGCAGGGTTGCAGGAGATATTACACCTGGAAGACGCCTTCTGACCGGCTTAACATCGCCTTAACAAAATCGGTCATATAAGGATAAAAAATGTTGTATCTTTGGCTTCCGATCGATATGATCATCTCCTGTAAAGAACCGTTTGAAATTATCCCTTAAAGCGGTTCATATGTATATCTGGAGTTTGATTCTGTTTACGTTCACTCATACGGCTACCATGCGGCAACTGCCTTCAGCGCCCGGCGTTCTTTGTATAGCGATGCCTGTACTGGAATGGCAGGAGGGTACGGTGCCATGCACGATCTACAATGAACGGCTGGAGCCGGAGAGGATGGTGCCGCTGGCGGGAGGACATAAAAAGGGCGTGTACACGTTACAGTTAAAGACGCTGCCGGCAGGAAGATATGTGGTGGCCGTACAGCAACAAATGACAACAGTTATCATCAACTAACATATTATTCTCAGAGTCATCCCCCCAAACATAGATCCTCCGGTGTAATAGCCGGAGGACTTTGTATTTTAAGACGTGGCTGTGGTTCAGTACCCATCCACCAGTACTTCATACAGTTTCACTTTCAGTTCTTCGAGCGATACGTTTTGCGTCAGCTGCCCGTCCTGCGCATAGGAAACGGTGCCTCTTTCCTCGGAGACCACAATGGCCAGATTATCGCTATGCTCCGTGATACCCACGGCAGAGCGGTGCCGCATGCCGATGCGGGTAGGCAGGTCAGGATTTTCGGATACCGGCAGGATCACCTTGGCCGCGAGTATCTTGTTGCCGACTATGATAAGTGCGCCATCATGCAGCGGGCTGTTCTTCTCAAATATGCTTTCCAGCAACTTTGCGCTCACATTTCCCTCTATGGCTATGCTGGAAGCGGTATCGAACTTTACGCGGTAGGTAGTGGCAATCACGATGAGCGCGCCTGTTCTGGCTGCCGCCATATGGCTTACGGCCACAATGATCTCGTTGATGATATGCTCTTCTTCCTTGTAGCTTTTGAACCGGTCCGGCAGGAACAGCTTGGTCAGGAAGCTGTCTTTACTCAAAGGGGTTTTCTTGCCCAGCACCAGCAGGAATTTTCGTATCTCCGGCTGGAAGATGATGATAATGGCGATCAGGCCCACATTGATAAAGTTCTCCAGGATATTCGTGAGGATGGGCATTTGCATGGAGCGTACGAGAAAATACGCGGCATAGACCATCAGCAAACCGATGAATATATTGAAGGCCAGGCTCCCTTTCAGCAGCCGGTACAACTGGATGACGAGGAAAATGACAATCAGCAGGTCCACCACATTCAGCCAACGGAACTCAAATCCATAAAATTTATATACGTCCTTCATGCAGTAAAAATAGAAATATTTAGTTAGCTATAATGTGTTGAGAAACGAAACAATCTTTACCGCTTCCATGGCCTCTTTTACATCATGCACCCGCAGGATAACAGCGCCCTGCTGCAGGGCGAGGGTATGCACGACCGTTGTGCCATTGAGGGCTTCGGCGGCATTGGTATGCAGCAGCCGGTGTATCATGGACTTCCGGGAAACGCCTGCCAGTATGGGCACTTCCAGTATTTGGAGGGTATGGAGGTTTTTCAGGAGCCGGTAATTATGTTCCAGTGTTTTGCCGAAGCCGAAACCGGGATCGATGATCACGTCCCGGATGCCGAGCTGCCGGCATTGATGGACCTTGTGGATAAAGAAGTCAAGCACTTCGCGGGCAACATCTTCATACTGCGGGTTCAGCTGCATGCTGGCGGGCGTGCCCTGCATATGCATGGCAATGTAGGGAACATCGAGATGGGCGACGGTGCTGAGCATCCGGTCATCCATTCCGCCGGCGCTGATGTCGTTCACAATGGCTGCGCCGGCCAGGATGCATTTCTCCGCCACGCTGGCATGGTAGGTGTCTACAGATAGCAGCGCCTCAGGATAATGGTGCAGGATGGCGTGAATGGCGGGTAACAGGCGTTCCGTTTCTTCGGCGGCGCCGATCTCCGGGGCGCCCGGGCGGGTGCTTTGGGCCCCGATATCCAGTATCGCCGCACCCGCTGCCAGCATAGCGCCGGCCCGTTCTGTAATATGATGCAGTTCACGGGTACGGCTGCCGGCATAAAAGGAATCATCCGTAACATTAATAATGCCCATCACCACAGGTCTGGAAAGATCTGTCAATTTTCCCCGGCACCTGATGGTAAATTCTTTATGTAAAACTGTATTTTTGAAACTCATTGAGTTGGCAATTTAATATATCTGCCGCTAAATGAGACCATTATGAGCAGAACATCGGAACAATATCAACGTATCATCAACAGCAGCAAGGAGATATTCATTAAAAAGACGAAAGACTACGGCACATCCTGGAGGGTATTGCGGCCGATATCGATCGTGGACCAGATCTTTATCAAGGCGCAGCGCATCCGGAACATACAGGAGATGGGCAAACAGAAGGTAGACGATGATATCAGCAACGAGTTCAGGGGTATCATCAACTATGGCGTGATCGCCCTGATGCAGATGGAATTGCCCGATGAGCCTTATAATGACCTTCCCCTGGATACCGTTTCCAGCCTGTATGACGCGAAGATCGGCCTTATCCGCCAGGTGATGGAGGACAAGAATCACGACTACGGAGAGGCCTGGAGGGATATGAGCCAGGAATCCTTTACGGACCTCATCCTGACCAAGCTGTTGCGGGTAAAGCAGATCCTGCGGAATGACGGCAAAACGCTGATCTCCGAAGGAATGGACGCCAACTATACTGATATCGTCAATTATGCCGTTTTTGCCTTGATAAAACTGGAAGAAGCGAAACATCAACTATGAAACGCCCATATCCAATGCATGCCGGGCGTTCCATCCGGCCATTCATAAACAACAAATTCTGAGCGATGAAGCCGGCATTGTCACGGCTCCATCGGACCTGTAAATAGTAAAAATTATATTCGGATGAAAATGATCCTTATCCTATTTCGCATCCTGGTGGGGGTGCTGTTCATTTTCTCTGGCCTCATCAAAGCGAATGATCCGCTGGGCCTGAGTTATAAAATGGATGAATTTTTCGAGGTGTTGCACCTGCACGCCCTGATACCCTTTTCCCTGATCTTCTCCCTGATCATGAACGCTTTCGAGATCATTGCAGGCGTTGCCGTGCTGCTGGGGTACCGCATGCGTATTTTCTCGTTCCTGCTGCTGCTGCTCATCATATTCTTTACGTTTTTGACGGGCTTTGCCCTGTACAGCGGTCTAATCAGGGAATGCGGATGCTTTGGCGACTGCATTAAACTGACGGCGGAACAGTCATTCTGGAAAGACGTGATCCTGCTGGTGATGATCGTGGTCATATTCATTTACAGAAAACAGATCAATCCGTTCCTCTCCGCCCGGGCAACCGGACTGCTGATGATCCTGGCAGTATTATTCCCCGTGGCCTTGCAATGGTACACGCTGGCGCACCTGCCCATCGTGGATTGCCTGCCTTATAAACCCGGCAACAACATCCCGGAGAAAATGAAAGCGCCCCCCGGCTCAACGCCTGATGTATATAAGACCGTACTGATCTATGAAAAGGACGGCAAACAGGAAAAGTTCACGGAAGAGAACTTCCCCTGGCAGGATACAACCTGGAAGTATGTGGACCGGCAGGACGAACTGGTGAAGAAAGGGAATGCGGAACCGGCTATCAAGGATTTCATCCTGACAGATTTTGACGGCAATAACCAGACCGAGGCCGTACTGACCGAAACACGGCCGATGTACCTCTTCCTGGTGCGGGATGTGAAAGAAGCCGGCAGGGGATGGGAAAACAAAATGAAAGCCCTGCAGGAGCAATGGAAGGCGGGAAAGATCATGATCTATGGGGTGACCAGTTCCAACCGTGCTGCCGTTGAGCTGTTCAGCGAAGAGCGGGGAACGGAATTTCCCTTTCTGCAGATGGACGGCACGGCTATCAAGACCGCCGGGCGCAGCACGCCCTGCCTGATTCTGCTGGACCAGGGCACTATCCGCGGCAAGTGGCATTATAACGACATTCCGTAACAACCATATATGTTCCGTTTTTTCCTTCGCAAGCTGGGATATGGCATCCTCGTTCTCCTGGGCGTGGTGATCATTATCTTCCTCCTGTTCAATGTGCTGCCGGCAGACCCTGCCCGGCTGACGCTTGGTCAGCGGGCTGACGTGACCTCGCTGGAGAACGTGCGGAAGGAGTTGCACCTGGATAAACCGATGGGCGTACAGTTCCTGCTGTACCTGAACGATCTGTCGCCCATCGGTATCCACAGCAAAGCAGAGCAGCAAGCCTCTCTGAACAGCTTTCCCCTGATCAGCCTGGGAGGGGAGCGGGACCTGGTGATCAAAACCCCGTACCTGAGAAGGAGTTACCAGGGGAAGAAAGACGTCTGGGAGATACTCACCGAAGCATTGCCCGGCACCCTGGTGCTGGCGTTGGCGGCGATGATCTTTGCCACCATTGCCGGTATCGCCCTTGGCATTTTGTCAGCCGTCAAACAAAATACCTGGATGGATACGAGCGCTGTTTTTGCCAGCGTGATCGGCATTTCTGCCCCATCTTTCTTTACCGGGATCATCCTGGCCTACCTTTTTGGTTTTGTGTTAAGCGATTACACCGGTCTGCATATGACCGGCAGCCTCTTCGATATCGACCCCTTCGAAGGGCGCATCCTCAATTTGCGCAATCTGGTGCTTCCGGCTATAACATTGGGGATCAGACCATTAGCTATTATTGTACAATTAACACGAAGTGCCATGCTGGACGTGCTGGGGCAGGATTACATCCGCACAGCCTATGCAAAGGGGCTGAGCGGCAGGACCATCCTGTACAAACATGCCCTGCGCAACGCACTCAACCCCGTGATCACGGCAATCACCGGCTGGTTTGCTGAACTTTTGGCAGGCGCCTTCTTTGTGGAGTATATTTTCGGATGGAAAGGCATCGGCAAGGTTACGGTGGACGCGCTGGAGAAATTCGATTTCCCCGTAGTGATGGGCGCAGTACTGTTTACTGCCGGGATCTTTGTGATCATCAACCTGCTGGCCGATGTATTATACAGCCTCGTAGATCCGAGGATCAGGTTAACCAATTGATTGCCAGTCTTCCCGAAATATTTCCGGAAATTTTGTAACAAAGTATTTTACCGGTCGTCTTCTTAATGTAACACATTTGAAAGGGCATCTCCTTCCGCCAAACTAAACATCTGTATGTCGTCTGAAGTATTTATGACTCAAATCATGCCTATCAAGCAGAAGCTCTATCGCTTTGCGCTTCGTTTGCTGGGTAATGAGGAGGATGCGAAGGACATCATTCAGGACGCCCTGATCAAAGTGTGGCACAACAAGGAAAAAATGGGAGAATTGCAGAACCTGGAAGCATGGTGTATGCGCATTACCCGCAACCTGGCGCTGGACAAGATCAAAAGCCGGAAATACCGGATGACCGATGATCTTGGCCGGGCGCAGGAAGTTCCGGCAAGCCCGCAGCACAACCCGCATCAGACCGCAGAAAAGAGCGATCTGATGCGCCGGGTGCACGGGCTGATCAATAAACTGCCGGAGAAATTCCGCACGATCCTGCAATTGAGGGATATGGATGGGTTGAGTTACCAGGAGATCGCAGAAGTGCTCGAAATAGAAATGAGTGAAGTGAAAGTAAACCTGCACCGCGCGAGAAAGCAGGTACGTGAACAATTACAAAATTTGCATGTGTATGGAACACAGTAACATCCGGGAATTACTTGAAAAGTATTGGGCCTGCGAAACCTCCCTGGCCGAGGAAGCCGAACTGCGCCGGTTTTATACGGAGTATTCCGGCGAATTGCCGCCCGATCTCCGTGAAGCAGCGCCCCTCTTTCAATATTACCAGGAGGGGGAGGAGATGACCATGCCGGAACTGTTCACTGACCGGCCGGCGCCTTGGGAATCCGGCACAGTCATCCGCCCGTTCTGGCACAGCTGGATGAAATATGCCGCCGTGCTGCTGATGGCCGCCGGTTTTGGTTACGGCATATTTTCCTTCGAACAGCGCCGCAATGCGCCGGAAGAAACTTATGCCATGCGCGATACTTATTCCGACCCGAAGCTGGCTTACCAGGAAACACAACGCGCTTTACAGATACTTTCCCGGAACCTGAACAAAGGCAAGGAACAAATGGAAAAGCTCAGCTATTTCCATGACGCCACCGAAATGATCCGGGGAAATAACAACTAACGGCTATTCTGGAACTGCATATCAACAACTTACCGTAACACAAATCAAAGCATCATGAAACGTATCCTTTTCATCATAGTCGTCGGTCTCTGCTGCAGCCAGTATGCTTCAGCGCAGGTCATCGACAAATTTTTCAGGAAGTACCAGGATGATCCTTCCTTCACCGTGATCAATATTACGCCGAAGATGTTCTCCATGTTCTCCAAGTTGTCTGTGGACGACCCTGACGTGCAGAAGCTGTCCAATGTGGTCGGCAAACTGAAAGGGCTGCGCATCCTCGTCAAGGAAAATACGAAGGACGGCAAGAAGCTCTACACAGAAGCCGCCCAGTTCCTGACCGCAGACCTGGAAGAACTGATGACGCTCCGCAACGAAGGCGCTGACGTGAAATTCATGATCAAAGAGAATGCGAAAGGCAATATCGCGGAACTGATCATGCTGGTGGGAAGCCCGAGTGAATTTGTGGCGCTGTCGCTCTTCGGGGATATCAGCCTGAACGAGATCGCCGAAATTGCCGGGGATATCAAGATCGACGGTTTCGAGAACCTGTCCAAACTACCGAAGAAGAAAAAATAAGCAAGCAAGAAAACGCCGTCCTCCATCCGCGGCGTCTTCCTGTATAGTATATCACCTGTAAACATGACCCTTTATGTACCGTACTTTACTTATACTCGCTGTTTGTTTCGCCTTATCCGCAACTACCGCCTCCGCACAGCGCAAAGAGCTGCGCCGTTTCACGAATGAATACAGCAGCGATGCCCATACTTTCAGCATCGGCCTGAGCTTTCTGCCATTACGGGTGGTGAGCTGGTTCATTCCCGCCAGGGCTTTCGACGGTGATGCCCGTGATATCAAATGGGCGCTGAAAAAGGTCAGGAGCCTCCGCGTTTATACCATAGCAGGCGAGGAAGTGACCCGCGAATCCATTGATCTGCTGAAAGAAGACCTGTACCGGTCAAAACAATTCGAGCCGCTGGTGGAGTTGAAAAGAAAAGGGGCTAATGTGCAGGTATTGAGCCAGGGAAAGGATGAGGACCGGCTGGACCATCTGGTGGTGCTGGTGCAGGAGGAAGAAGCGACCGTAATGATGCACCTGCGCACGAAGATCACGATGAAAGACCTGAGCCGCCTCGTGAACAGGCTACAGGATGAAGATGCTATCGTATCATTACCTCTTTCACGATCTCCTCGCCAAGCATCTCATTCACAAGGCGAATGATCCTGTCCTTCGAATAATTCAGTTCCTGTTTGAGCGGCGCTACGGTAGTGGTGATCACCAGTTTATTGTCAAACAGCTGAACGCTCTCTGTATAACGTGCAATGGTTTTCCCCACCACCTGTTCCCAGTTTTCCTGTATGCGCACTTCCATCAGCCGCGGTTTGAAACGGCTTTTGTTCAGAAATTCCTTCAGTGCATCGCCCATGCTGACAACCTTGTAACGCATGCGGCAAAGATAGGGAATTAAACGGGTGTATTAACTGCGCAGAATTTTGATGTAGAAATTCTTGTCCACCTGCAATTCCTTTTCATCATCCAGTTGCAGCGTTTGCATATCCGTGCTGGGGTTGATGAAACGCCATTTGCCGTTAGCCAGTACCTTTACCGGCATGTTGAAACCCGGAACGTCGGAAAGCCAGCGGTATTTGACCACGCTGCCCTGCTGTTTAAGCTCCAGCCGGGGAATATTCCGGTGACGCAGATACTGATCGAATACTTTTGAGAAGTTGCGCCCCGCCTGACGGCTGATATATTGTTCCACCTGCCTGGAGGTCACGGTCTGGTGATAGAAGGTTTTGTTAAGCCCCCGCAGGATCTGCCGGAATTTCTCATCATTATCGATGATCTGGCGGATAGTATGCAGCATATTGGAGCCTTTGTAATACATATCGCCGGAGCCTTCCTGGTTTACGCCATAGGGACCGATGATCGGGATATCGTTCTGGATGTTCTGGCGGATACCCTGTACATACTGTTCCGCTGCCTTTTTCCCGTACACGCATTCGGTGAAAATGGTTTCGGAATAGTTGGTAAAGGATTCATGCACCCACATATCCGCGATGTCTTTTGTAGTGATGTTATTGCCGAACCACTCATGACCGCTTTCATGAATGATGATGAAATCCCATTTTGTGCCCCATCCGGAGCCGGAGAGGTCTTTGCCCCGGTAGCCCATTTTATATTGATTGCCGTAAGCTACCGCGCTCTGATGCTCCATGCCCAGATGCGGTGTTTCCACCAGTTTATAGCCGTCTGCATAAAAAGGGTAGGGGCCGAACCAGTGCTCGAAGCATTGCATCATGGGTTTTACCACTTCAAAATGCGTTTTTGCGCGGGCGAGGTTGTAATCCAGCACCCAGTAGCTCAGATCAAGGTTACCGGCCTCGCCTTTGAACTGATCGGTAAAATTGCTGTAGTGGCCGATGTTAAGCGCTATGTCATAGTTGTTGATAGGATTGCTGACGAACCATACGAAAGTATTGCCTGATCTGCTGCGGAGGCGGCCGTTGGATACGTTGATGAGGCCTTGCGGCACGGTTACGCTGATCTGCATGCTGTCCGGCTCCTCTGTTTGATGGTCCTTATTCGGCCACCATACGCTGGCGCCCAGTCCCTGGCAGGCCGTAGCGATCCAGGGGCGGGAAAGGGAGTCTTTTCCCCAGACCACACCGCCGTCCCAGGGGGCGCGGACGGCTTCTCTGGGTTTGCCGTGATAGTACACTGCCAGCTGCATGATCTTCCCTTTCGGCTGCGGGGCTTTCAGGTTGACGAACCAGGCGTTGCCTTCCTGTTGAAAGGCGAGCGCCGTGCCGTTCTGTATGATACTGTCGATCTGCAGGGGCTGCTGCAGGTCGATCTGCATTTTTTTTGCCGGCTGCAGCACGCGGTAATGAATGGTATTGCTGCCCCGCAGGGATTTTTCAGATGGAAAAACCTCCACAGAGAGGTCGTAATACGTAACATCCCACCAGCTGCGTGCAGGTGTGAGCGTTCCGCGGAGGGTATCCGCGCGGGAGAATGAAGTTTGCTGTGCAGTGGCGTCCGCCAGCATGCAACAGGTAAATAACACAAGGAAAAGCCTTCTCATTACGAAATCCGGTTTGAAGCGGAAAGATATTTGAAATAGGGGATTTTGCGTACGATAATTTGATCATCGGCAGTTATCTTTACTTTTTTATGAGGTATCTGATCTGCATATTTTCCATCTGCTGTTTATCCTGCGGGCAGGCCGAGCGGGGGCAGAAAATGGTTTTCCGCTATAATCAGCCCGAAGGCATTCCCACGCTGGACCCCGCATTCGCGAAGAACCAGGCCATCCTCTGGGCGGTGCGCCAGATCTATAATACATTGGTGGAGCCGGACAGCCTCCTGAATATCCGGCCTTCACTGGCTACGCGCTGGGAGGTTTCCGATGACAGGAAGACCTATACCTTTCACCTGCGCAACGACGTATATTTTCACAACAGCGATATCTTCCCCGGCGGCAAAGGCCGGAAAATGACAGCGGCCGATGTGGTGTACAGCCTGAAAAGGGTGATGGACCCGGCCACGGCATCGCCCGGCGCATGGATATTCAATGGGAAACTGGATCCCGGGACAGGTTTCCGCGCACCGGATGACAGCACTTTCCAGCTCACGCTCTTCCAGCCTTTTCACCCGATACTCGGTATTCTCAGCATGCAATATTGCTCCATTGTGCCGCATGAGGCGGTGGAGAAGTATGGAAAGGACTTCCGCAAACACCCCTGCGGCACCGGTCCCTTCATTTTTCACTACTGGGATGAAGGCCAGGCCCTCATCCTGCACAGGAATACGCATTATTTCGAAAAAGATGCGGCCGGGCAGCAGTTGCCTTATCTCGATGCCGTGAAAGTGTCTTTTGTAGACAGCAAAGGCACGGAATTCCTGTTGTTCCGGCAGGGGCAGCTGGATTTCATCAACGATATTGAAACCTCGTTCAAAGACGAAGTGCTCACCAAGCAAGGCCAGCTGAAAAAGGAGTGGGAGGGGAAGATCATGCTGGATAAAACGCCTTATCTGAATACGGAATATTTCGGTATCGTGATGGACCCCGCCATGCCCGGCGTGAAAGACTCCCCGCTGCGCGATCTGAAAGTCCGGCAGGCCATCAACTACGGTTTCGACCGTACGAAAATGATGACCTATCTGCGGAACAGCATCGGGATAGCGGCAACATCAGGATTTGTGCCGGCCGGTTTGCCGTCTTTTGATACCACCCAGGTGAAAGGGTATCATTATGATCCCGTGCTGGCCAGGAGATTGTTGCGGGAAGCCGGGTATCCGGACGGGAGGGGGCTGCCGGAGATAAAGCTGGTATCTATTCCCATTTATGCAGACCTGGCGAATTATGTAGCGCATCAGCTGCAGGGTATCGGCATGCAGATACAGGTAGAAGTGATACAAAAAGGCACGTTGATGGACCAGGTGGCCAAATCAGCCGTGCCGTTCTTCCGGGGCAGCTGGATCGCCGACTATCCCGATGCGGAAAGCTATCTGGCCATGTTCTACAGCAAAAATCCCGCGCCGCCCAACTATACCCGGTACAACAATCCGCAGTTCGACAGGTTATATGAACTGGCGCTGCAGGAAACGCAGGATTCCTTACGATATCGTTATTACCAGCAAATGGACCAGATGGTCATCCGTGATGCGCCGGTAGTGCCGTTATTCTATGATATGGCGGTACGTTTTCGTCAGCCTAATGTCACAGGCCTTACCAGTAACGGGTTGAACCTGCTGGAGCTGCGAAGGGTCCGGATAGACTAGGCCAGTCCTTCATATGATACATTAATATATTCTTTAACAGCAAGTTAAATTCTTCCTGATTACCCTATTTTTAGGTTAACTTTGGGCCTTATTTTTTTATTCTTTTAATGAGCGACATGGTAGCGATACTGACTTTCTTTTTTGCACACTGGTTCCTTTCCCTGTTTTTCCATACATTTTTCCTGCATAGATATGCTTCCCACCAGATGTATGACACCAGCAAAGGATGGGAGCGTGTGTTTTATTTCTGCACCTGGTTTTTCCAGGGTTCTTCTTATCTGATCCCGAGAGCTTATGGCGTTATGCACCGCATGCACCATGAGTATAGCGATACTGAACACGATCCGCATTCACCGCATTTCTTTAAGGATGTATGGCATATGATGATCCATACCCGCGCGATTTACGCAGATTTTGTAAACAATACGAAGCTGCCGGATGCGCAATTCACCAAAGATCCGCTGCCCACCTGGGAAGCGATGGACCGTATAGGTGACCACCGCGCAACACGCCTGACGTGGATAGCGCTGTATATTGCATTTTACGCCGTTTTTGCGCCCAGCTTCTGGTGGTTCCTGCTGTTGCCGATACATTTCCTGATGGGCCCGATCCAGGGTGCAGTGGTGAACTGGTGCGGCCACAAATACGGTTACAGCAACTTTGATAATGGCGACCATTCCAGGAACTCCGAGCCCTGGGGCATCTTCCTGCTGGGTGAACTGTTCCAGAACAATCACCACAAGCATAAGGACAGCGCCAACTTCGCTAAAAAATGGTATGAATTCGATCCCACTTATCCGGTGATGAAAGCCATGCACTGGGTAGGCATCATCAAACTGCGGCAGTCCGCCACAGCGAAGATCAAAGTAGGTAAGAAAGAAAAAGCAGCGGCGTAGCAAAACGCGTTGTGGAACATAATGCTTGAAGCAGCAGGCCCTTGGGTTCTGCTGCTTTTTTTATCCCGGTCATTTCATTTCTTTTATCGCCTTCCTGAGCTTTTTGAGGACGTGGATCATCCCGTAGCGCTGCACGGTTTGCTGCTGTTATGAGGTACAAAATACCACTGTGAATACGGTTGCTGAACCGCCACAGCGAAGATCAAAGTAGGTAAGAAAGAAAAAGCAGCGGCGTAGCAAAACGCGTTGTGGAACATAATGCTTGAAGCAGCAGGCCCTTGGGTTCTGCTGCTTTTTTTATCCCGGTCATTTCATTTCTTTTATCGCCTTCCTGAGCTTTTTGAGGACGTGGATCATCCCGTAGCGCTGCACGGTTTGCTGCTGTTATGAGGTACAAAATACCACTGTGAATACGGTTGCTGAAATACTGATAAAGCCTCTAAAGTCGCCGCAGCATTGGGTTTTCCCAATCTTTATTTGTTCTATAATTTATATTATGTTAAATATAAAAACACCGGATTCTCCCCCTCAATAGCCCAATTAAATGACGGCATTTGCCGCATATGATTTACGATAGACGGAAGATCCGCGAGCCCGTGATGCCTACTCCACCCTGAACCAATCCACATCCACAAATCCCCGGGTCTCCTTCGTCGCATAATTGAATAAGCAGAATTTGTTCCCGGTAAATATTTTGAGGTTGAATTTCATCGCCAGTTCGTCACCCAAAGGCAGGAATCGGCTGTTGTCAAAACTATATTCGAATGATGCTTTTGCGGTGCTGTTCGAGGCGATGGCCCGCAAATAAACTGTCCGTCCGGTCATTCGTACAGAATCGATCACCTGGCCATTGTTGACCATAATGACGTATTTCGCACGATCTGTCTGCCTGACGCCAATATAGGCATACGGGTCCTGGAACACGGCCAGTCCGGCTATATCCCCATCTTTCATTGCTCCGGTTTCAATCTTTGTAACAGCAACGGTCGGGATCTGCGGATCGTAATGGGCAAATGGGCGCTGCGTCAGCGTATTCCGTGCTTCCCGCAGATTGGTCACCACTTTTGCTGTGGTCAGCCTCAGATATCCCGGCCTCCGGGTAAGCGACCATGCCGCCGGATCCGGGTTGTGATTCCAGCCCCATTGCATACCAAGGGCCTTTTCATTGAATTCATCAGATGTGGGCAACGCCTTCACTGGCCGGACCTTGCCAACATCCGGCTTTCTATGCCGCACCACTGCTTTTCCGTCAACGCCTACCATCGGCCAGCCATTCTCCCAGGCTACGGGTTGCAAAGACGGAAACCGGCCGAATGGCCCGCTGTCTACAAAAAGCATCGTCCACCACTCGCCGGACGGCGTCTGGATCAATGCTCCCTGGTGAATACCGAAATTCACGCCCGGCGTCGTATCCCGTATCACTACTTTCTGCTCATACGGCCCATAGATATGCTTTGAGCGGAGCGCCACCTGTATGCCGTCCCTGCCCCCGTAAGTGCCATACAGATAGTAATACCCATTGAGCTTATATACATGCATGCCTTCCAGTCCCCCACGGATATCGCCGGTGAATACCAGCGAATCCCGGCTCTTGGGCGCAAAATGTTGATCCAGCTCGGTTACGGAGATCTTGCCGTAACCATGCACCACGTAAATGCGGCCGTCCTCGTCAAAGAACAAGCCCGGATCATAAAATGCTTTCGGCAGCTTCCTGACTTCCCAGGGACCTTCCGGATCGGTGGCTGTGCATAAGAACCCGCCTTCATCCAACGTAATAAAAAGCAAATGGAATTTTCCGTTATGGTACTTCAAACTGGTGGCCCATTGGCCGTGCGCATACCGGTTGCACCCGTCAAGATCGTAACACTTGCTGAAATCAAAGCGCTGAACGGCGTTGGCGCAATATTCCCAGTTAACCAGGTCTTGCGACTTCAGCAGCGTTACCCCGGGAAAAACAAACATGGTGGTGCTGACCATGTAGTAGGTGTCCCCTACGCGGATCACATCCGGGTCCGGGTAATCGGCCGGGATAACAGGATTGGTGTAAGTGCCGTCTCCATTGTCGCTTTTCCATTGCTGGGCGTTTATCGTAACAGGCAGCAGCAGGAAGAGGATCATGCTGATCCCCGAAAAAATGATGTTCATTGGCGGTATGTTTATCGAACCGGCCCTCCCTGAGCGGAGGCTGCCGAAGGATAAGCAGAAAAAACGGAAGGGTCTACCGGTTTGAAGAGGAATTGGGAGAACATGTACAGCCCGTTTTTCCAGACCTTGAAATCATGCCCGCCCGGCTCGATATAATACACATGCGGCACTTTTTTCTCCTGCAGATAGTCGTGCGTCCGCTTGCTGAAAGTGATCAGATTATCGTTATCACCACAGGATATCCACAACAACTTCAATTGCTTCCGGGCGGCCTCCGGATCAGGCACCAGTTGGTCCGGTGGCCTGGTATTCGGCGCGGAAGAAAAACCGCCGACCCAGGCAAATCTGTCCAGGTTCCCCAATCCGAAATTCAGCGATTGCCCCCCTCCCATGGATAATCCGGCAATGGCGCGATGTTCGCGATCTCCATACACAGGGTATTTCTTTTCAATGAAAGGGATCAGGTCATTCAACAGGTCCTGCTCAAACACCGCGAATGCCCTTACCCTGGCGCTGTCGAAAATATTCCCGGTAGCCCGGTCATCTTTCATGGCTCTTCCGTTGGGCATCACCACGATCATCGGTACTGCTTTCCCGTCAGCATAAAGATTGTCCAGTATCTGCTGCGGTTTGCCATGCAGCCACTCCCTTTCATCTCCTCCAATGCCATGAAGCAGATACAGCACCGGGTATTTTTTGTCTGATGAATAGCCGGGTGGCGTGTACAGCAAAGCCTTTCGTGTGGTACCCACCGTTCGCGAGGGATAGGATATGGTATCTATCCTGCCCTGCGCTATGCCGGAGCGTTCAACATCAAAACCCGGCGGCGCCTGTGCGGGCAGGTCTTGGGAAATAACTGGCTGGGTGATGCCGGCCAGTACGGCTAAAAGTACGATCAGTTGTTTCATATAGCTGTGGAAAATTAATCATGATCAAGATATCCCTGCCGGGCATTTGCATTGCGCATTGAAAATAAAAAATAAATGTTAAATTCACACTAAAACAAAGGTAATAGTCGGAGCAGTAAGGAAATAGTTCATTTGTTGAAATCCGTAGCAAAAATGTTTGCCCCGCAACAATCATTGATCTGCGGCCAGTTACCATGATCCGTAAATTCACACGTAATGATGTACTTTGCCTGTACCCAGCAGGAATCGCCAACCCGGGCTTTTTATGATGATATGACAACCACGATCTGCTTTCTCCCTTAACGACAGCACTATTTATGCCTAAATATATCTATACGTCAATCTTCCTTTTGCTGATTTTTGCGCATGCGGGGTCAGCACAATCACCACATATAAATTTCACGGCGCTTTCTTCAAAAGATGGCCTGCTATCCAATACTGTCAATGCGATCATTAAAGACCGGTATGGCCTGATGTGGTTTGCCACAGATGATGGCCTGAATAAATTTGACGGCGCGAATTTTATCGTGTACCGGCATATTCCGGGGGATACAACAAGCCTGCGGGCCAATGAGGTGCTGGCATTGCATGAAGACAAAGCAGGCAATCTCTGGATCGGCACCAGTGGCGGAAGTCTGAGCCGGTATGATCGGGAAAAGGATTTGTTCATCCATTATCCCGGGAAAGACAGCATTCCCGGTCTGCCGTCAAATGCAGTGGTACGTGGTATTCACAGCGACCATGCCGGTAACGTATGGATAGCCCAATTTGAACATCTGTTTATGCTTGACCCCGTTTCCGGCGGCATTACCGGTATCGATCTGGCTGCGGCAGACGATGGCATGCAGGTCCCTAAAGTGCTGATGTGCGTTTTTGTGGACAGCAAACAACGGGTCTGGACCGGGACCAGTAACGGCCTTTATTTATATGACAAGGCATCCCGCACCATAAAGAGATTTCAGCATGCCAGCAACCAGCCGCTAAGCCTGATCAACAATGATATCAAGGCAATTGCTGAAGACAGGAATGGCGATATCTGGATCGGCACTATGCAGGGACTATGCACTTACAGGAGGGATGGCGCCGGATTCAATGCTTTTCACGGCCTCGGGGACGAGCGTATGACGCCCGGCAGTAATGAGATCGCCTGCATCGCCGCGGATGATGAAGGGAATTTATGGGTCGGCACCGCAGAAGGGTTGCATGTCATCAATATCAAATCCCAAACGGTGGCTACCCATGTGCCAAGGGGAAAACATACCTATAGCCTGACCAGCAAATCGATCAGATGCGTGTATATCGACAAGCAGGGCATCTATTGGCTGGGCACTTTCCGGGGCGGTATCAACAAGTACGACAGGAACCTGAATCTTTTTGATGTGAAATTGAGCAGTGCGATATTCGGCAACAGCCACCCCCCTCCCATTATCAGCGCCTTTGTGGAAGACAGGCAGGGGAACATATTCATGGGAACAGACGGTGGCGGGCTGTTCCGGTTCAATCGCAAAACTGAACAGGTCAGTCCGGCGGATCTGGAACTGCCGGTGCCGAACGACAAGCCCCTGTCCATCCTGGCATTGCATCAGAGTCGTGATGACAAATTATACATAGCCACGTATGCCCAGGGGCTTGTGATATTGGACCGCGCTACCGGAAAATACCGTCATTTGAAACATGGTGCCGGTCCGGATGGGCTCAGCTCAAACGATATCTTCTGCATCAAAGAAGACAGTAAAGGCAACATCTGGATCGGCACGAATGGCGAAGGCGTAAACTTGTTGAAAGATGGTAAAGTTGTGGCCCGCTTTACTCCCCGGCCCCGGCCAGATGCGGCAAATGAGACATTTCTGCCGGGTAATCCTTACATCAGGGCTATTGAGGAAGACGGAGCGGGCAATATCTGGATCGGGTCACACGGCGG
Source organism: Chitinophaga sp. XS-30 (assembly GCF_008086345.1). Classification (NCBI taxonomy): domain Bacteria; kingdom Pseudomonadati; phylum Bacteroidota; class Chitinophagia; order Chitinophagales; family Chitinophagaceae; genus Chitinophaga; species Chitinophaga sp. XS-30. Next base: position 3,981,315 of record NZ_CP043006.1, read on the forward strand.
AGGAATAGTGGTTTACGCCCCCCGCAGTGGTCAATGGACAACATACACCCAGAACAACAGTCAACTGCCCGGAGACAAGATACAGGTGCTGCTGTGCGACAGCCGTGGCAATATGTGGGTGGGGACCTACGGGGAAGGACTCAGCCTGTTTGACAAAAAACAACGTCAATTCATTAATTTTTCCGAAAAGGATGGCCTGCAAAATGCCACTGTCTACCATATTATCGAGGATTTGAACGGCCTGCTCTGGCTCAGTACCAACACCGGCATCAGCAGTTTCGATATGGCGGAAAAGAGATTCCGGAATTATACCCACCACAATGGTATCCAGAATAATAATTTCGTGCACACCTCCGGTATCCGGCTGTCCGGCGGGGAGCTGATGTTCGGAGGGCTTGATGGATTCAATTATTTCAATCCGGACCAGCTTGCTGTCAACCGTAACGTACCGGCAGTATTGCTGACCGATCTGAAAGTATCCAATAAAACAGTTGTCCCGGGAGATGGCGCTCCCATCAAAGCGCATATTTCCGTTGCGCACGAAATACGGCTGGAATATAAACAGAATTTCACACTGGGTTTTGTGGCGCTGAACTATACTATCCCGAAACAGAACCGATACGCTTATATGCTGGAGGGGTTCGACAAGGATTGGAACTACACCGGTACCGCTAATACGGCCTCTTATACCAATCTCGATCCGGGTGAGTACACCTTTCATGTAAAGGCAGGTAATAACGACGGGATATGGAGCACAAAAGATACGGTCATCAAGATCTATGTACGCCCCCCTTTTTGGCGGACGACCTATGCTTACCTTTTTTATCTCGCCGTTATCGGCGGTCTGTTGCTCTATAGCCGGCACAGGGGCATCACCAGGCTCAGGAAAAAATTCCTGCTGGAGCAGGAAAGAGAGGAAACCAGGCGGCTGCAGGAGCTTGACCGGCTGAAGATAAAATTCCTGACCAACCTGAGCCATGATTTCAGGACACCGATATCACTGATCATGGGACCTGTGGATCAGTTGATTGCCGGTGAACCGGCTGGCAGCAGGCTGGAAAAGCTGAACATGATCAAACGAAATGCGAGGCGGTTGCTGAACCTTGTGAGCCAGCTGCTTGATTTCAGGAAGATGGAAGAGCATGAGCTCAGGCTGCAGTTGTCCGAAGGTGAATTTGTTTCATTCGTAAAAGAAGTGACGGGTTCCTTCAGGGATTTTGCTGAAAAGAAACATATAGATCTGGTATTCAGGTCCAGCCTGCCTAAGCTGGATGCGCTTTTTGACCATGATAAAATAGAGCGAATTCTCTTCAATCTCCTGTCCAATGCCTTTAAATTCACACTGGAGGAAGGCTCCGTTATCGTTGAGTTGGAGGAGATAGACAGTCCGGCTGAACCGGGGCAGACATGGGTATCCATTAAAGTGACAGATACGGGGGTCGGTATTCCCGGTGAGAAAAAAGACCAGATATTCGAACGCTTCTTTCAAACCAGCACTACTGCTGCAATACTTAACCAGGGCACCGGTATAGGCCTGTCCATTACCAAAGAATTCATCAAAATGCATGGCGGAACCATCAGCGTGGAAAGCGAAGCAGGGAAAGGTGCGGCATTTATTATCCGGATTCCCTTGAAGTCTGCAGCCGGTCAGGCACCGGCGCTGCAGGTTGAGCCGGCCGGGGAGCTCTCCTGCGAAGAGGAAGCCCTGCCGCCGGCGCTGCAAGTTGAGCAGGCCGTGGAGCTCTCTTTTGCAGAGGATGCCCCGCTGCCGGCAATCACAACTGCAGCCAGCGAAGCGCAACCCTCAACGGCGGATATGCCCCTCGTACTGTTAGTGGAGGATAATGAAGATTTCAGGTTCTATCTCAAAGACAATCTCCGCAGTAGCTGCAAAGTGATCGAGGCCGCTGACGGGAAGGAAGGATGGCAAAAAGCGCTGGCGCTTCATCCCGAACTCATCGTGAGCGACATCAGCATGCCGCAGATGGATGGCATAAGCCTCCTGCAAAAATTGAAGGCGGATAAAAGGACCAGCCATATTCCCGTTATTCTGCTGACAGCCCTTGCGAATGAAGATCAACAGATCGCGGGATTGGAAACCGGCGCCAATGACTACATCACCAAACCATTCAATTCGGAGATGCTGCATGCCAGGATACGGAACCTGCTGCAACTCAATTATACCCTGAAGAACACGTATTCCAGGCATATAAAGGTGCTAACACCGGAAGTGGATGTAGCATCGTCCGGAGAAAAACTCATGAACAGAATTGTCAGCTATCTGGAAGAGCATCTTAACAGTTCGCAACTTTCTGTTGAAAGCCTGAGCCGGGAAGTTGGCATGAGCCGCAGTTCCCTGTACAGCAGGTTGCTGGAGCTTACCGGCCAGACGCCCGTGGAATACATCCGTTCCTACCGGCTGGAAAAGGCCGCGGCATTAATGGAAAAAAGTGATATGACCATTGCGGAGATCGCCTACCAAGTCGGATTTTCCACACCCAACTATTTTGCCAAATCTTTCAAAGCCAAATTCAATATGCTGCCATCCGAGTTTATTGCCCATAACCGGAAGGGCGACCGGGATGGCAGCAATTAATCAGTATCTCCCCCGGCGTGGATTGCTGATCCCTGCCGCCAGCTGGTTTTTCCGCGCCAGCGCCCTATTTATACATCGGATCGTTGCCACTGTATTTCAGGTATTGAAAGCTGGCAGCTTTGCCGGAGACTTTGCCGGATGAAGTAGCGTACATGGCGAAGAAACACCCGGTAAATCCACCTGCATGCTTCGTGCTGACGTACTTTGCATCCAGCCCGCCTTTCAAGATGTTCCATTTACCCGGGTTCACGGCATAATAGAAATTGTAGTGATCGCCATTGGCCTCGATCTTCAGTTCCACTTTGTCCGATTGGCCTTCATATGGCGCCGCAGTGATCAATTCCATTTCATCGGAACGTTCCCTGCCTTTGAATAACTGCAGCACAGGCTTGCCATTAGCGACGGATTTACACAGATAGTAAAAATGGTTTTCATCATAATACACCATGAAACCCGCTTTTTCGTTTTCGGAAGAAGCCGCAAAGGTCATCGCTGTTTCGGCGCTGCAAAACAGATGTTGCTGCCGCTTTCCGATGAATGAAGGAGAGCCGGTACCCATGCAGGTTTCCGGCTTCAGCTTCAGGGTAAGTCCGGTTCGTTTGCCCAGGGAAAAGGAACTGCTGTCGCAGGTGCGGAGAAATAACAGCGAAGGATCGAGCGTTTTCTCAAACTTCATAGTGTAGGAAAAATTCCCGCTTTGCGGCAGTGCACCGGGTTGTGCGGATTCCCGGTAAGCTGCCTGGTAGTAGTATTGCACTTCCTGTTGACCGGGATTGATCACCGGCCAGTCGTTCTTCCATTCCACAGGCGCAATGAATGTTTCTCTCCCGGTATTGTAATAGTCGCCGGTATATGGCCGGCAGGCCAGGAATATGGCGTAGGTATTGCCATCAGGACCATCTACCAGCTGGGCATGGCCGGTGGAGGTGACGGGATGTTTCCTGTCTTCCGGCAGGTATCTTTGTGTAAGGATGGGGTTCTGTGCATAAGGCTCGTAAGGCCCCCAGACAGATCTGCTGCGAAGCACTACTTCGGAGTGGTTGACGGATGTACCGCCTTCCGCCGCATAAAGATAATACCAGCCATTTCTTTTCAGCAGGTGCGGCGCTTCGATCCAGACAGGCTTTTTGGAGATGTCAACCCCTCCGTTCACCAGTATTTTTTCCTCTCCGGTCACCTTCATGGCTACCGGATCAAATTCGTACATCCGTATGGTGCGATGCCCCGGATAAAGCGCTTTGTGCTCCGGTGGATCGCTGTTGTAGATGATATACGCTTTGTCATCAACAAAGTGAACGGATGGGTCTATGCCTCTCACCGCGGGCAGCCATACGGGGTCGCTCCAGGGACCGGCGGGATCTTTTGCCGTGATCACAAAGTTGCCGCCATCATCGATATTGGTGCAGGCAATGTAAAAAATACCGTTATGATGGCTGATGCCAGGCGCAAACAAGCCCCTGGTGGTACGTTGTTTCATGAACTGCATCTGCGTGGTACGGTCTATCGCGTTGCCGATCTGTTTCCAGTTTTTCAGGTCCCTGCTATGAAATATGGGCAACCCGGGGAAATAGGAAAAGGTGGAGTTGACCAGGTAATAATCCGGCCCTGCCTTTACCACGCTGGGATCAGGATAGAACCCGCTGAGCACGGGATTTACCAGGGTAATGGATTGCGCTGCGCCGATCCGGCACAAAAGCAATAAGCCGGCAAGCAGGCTGAGTACACGGCTTTGAACAACACACATTTTGATCATAAATACTTCTTTTGTTGTAAACAGGAAAGGTAAGCCCGGCCGGAAGTTCCTGAGAACCTGGCCGGGCTTTGCAATCAATGATGGCAACCAGGTCAAACGATTCAGACGAATAAGGGGTATCAGGGCATCCACTCAAGCAATGCCTGCGCGGTACAGTTGAAGGCGCTTAAATACACCTGAACGGATCCCCAATAGCGGTAGCTGAACACACCACGGCTATAACCTTGGGAATTGTATCCTTCACTATAATTATATTCCCCGATCAATGTGGCATCGTCACTATAGGCAACGGTGGAGCCGTTGCCGTTCCCGCTAGCGGAATTAGACCAGGTACACTGAAAATATACATAACTGCAATTCATGTTGATGCTCACGTTCATCCCGGCATAGTTAATGGGAGGACCAGCTGTGAGCGCTTGCTGGTAGGCAAAACTGCTGGAGATCGATATAAAGAACAAGGCGAATGCTAAAAAGAACTTCTTCATAATGTTAGAATTTTACTGGTTTAACGATGGAGCATAAAGTTTGACTGTACCATTGATTGTTATTTTGATTTCGCGAGATATGCCGCGATGTGATTTACCTTAACCGGATATTCCGTTTCAAGCTCGGCGATCAGCGTTTTTTCCTTTTGCGAGAAAAGCAGTTCGCGGATGCTTTTTCGCGCGTATTTGTATGGCATTGGCATTACGCCACTTTTTGATACGAGGGATATGATCCAGTAGTACCCATTTTCCGGTACAGGCACCGACACTGCTCCCGGCTCCAGTTTTGATACGGCCGCAATAACAGCCTCGCTGCAGGTGGTGTCTTTTACCCGTACTTCTACCCTGCCGGCCTCCGTGGGTGGCTTTTCCATTAACAGCCTCCTGCCTTCAAAAGCACTTTGTATATCCGGATATCGGCTGACGAGAATCGTGGCCGTTGCGAAGCATGTAAAGTCGCTGCTATGCCCACGATAATAACTTTCCATTTCCCCCTCTCTGATGGATATATTCGGATAGATATGCTGCCGTTTGTAATGGGTGATGAAAATACCCTGCTGGTAACGCTTCCTGAACTGCTGGTAAGCAGTATCCTGTTCGATGCCCAACTGCTGCGCCCTGGCAAACAAACTGATACTGATCAGGTAGGCATGCAGCATTTTCTTTATGTCTTGCGGTTCGGAGAGCGATCCGGTAAACATCGGCTGGCATTGTACAAATTCCATAAAATCCGCTGCTGTATAGTGGTGCTGTTTCCCGCGGAAATGGTATTCCATCAGCACTAGTCCCGAATCTACGCCTGGCCACTTCCTTTCCATGGTATTCACTTTGGCCGCTATCCCGGCAAGCGCCTCCCGGTGTATATGCGGGCGGGTTTCCTGTAATATCTGCCGCTGGCTTTCCAGGATATATTTTTCCCTGAGCGCATTCAACAGCTCTTCCCGGATGAGACCCTGCTCCTGTTCGAATGGCCGTTGGGTCACTTTTCTTTCCTCCGCTACATGCATGACGTAGTACCCCGAGGGAGTTTCAAAAGGGCCCCAGGCATCCCCCGCCCGGGGCCGGGCCATTTTACCTGAATAGACCCCTGATGGATAAAAAGGGTAACGGTGAAAAACACTGTAGTATTGAATAACAGGATCCGCTTTCGTTTTTCTCCGCAAAGCATGAAATTCCTTCGCCGTATTCACCAGCGGTGTTGAGGCAAAATATCTCTTCAACTGTTCTTCGTTGGAGAAACGGATAAATTCCAGAAGATATTCGGTGGACCGCCTGGCATATGCTTCCCGGATCTCATCTGCTGTTACTTTCAGCAAAGGCTTCACTTCCCTGTTCCAGACATACCCATCCACGGAAGACGCATAATAGCGCATTGCATATTCCAGTTGCCGTTGCAGCAGGCTGATGGTATCATACCGGTGGTCCATTGCAAAGGCCAGTATCCTCCCCTCCTCCACCAACCTGTCTTCCAGCTGCCTGGCGGTCATTGATCTGTATTGGGCGTTGCTGCCGGCAAATTCGTAATCAGCAGGGCTCAGCGTATATGCGCCGGTTTGAAGCAGGACGGCTTCACTGCCGGGATTGTTGCATCCTGCAATAACACTTGTTACAATGCATATGATCGCGCTAAAAACCTTTGCCATCCGTTATTTGGTATTTGCCTCCAGCGATCTGGCTACCCAGGCATAAGCCAGCTTGCGCACATATTCTTCCGTCCAGATGCCAATCGGTTCACCGGCTCTCCAACTGGAGCTGGCGGGACTGTCCAGCGGGCTCCAGAGCGTAATGCCGTACCGTTGACCGGCAGGTACAAGCTCGAAATATTTGTCGATGACATACTTGTACATCTCGGCCTGTGCCTGGTAATGTTCGGCGGTAGCCTCGGTGGTTTTCACGCCTACGCCTATATCCAGTTCTGATATTTTTATCAGTTTGCCGGTAGCGGCCAGCAGCCTGAACATTTCAGCAATATTCTCCTTGTCCGAAGTAATGCTGATGTGCATCTGTGTGCCGATGCCGTCTACCTTTGCGCCTTTGCTTTCGATATAATTGACATAGGCGATCAGTCCGCGGCATTTATCGAGGTTGTATTCAAGGTTATAATCGTTGATAAAATGAATGTCGCCGGCATTGCCGTATTGCCGGGCCATTTTGAATGCGGTCACACCATATTCCCTGCCTTCCATATAATCCTGCCAGTAAAATTCGTCCGCGGCCATGTCCGGTCTGCCTGCGCCTGTTTTCAACTCGTAAGGATTGCCGTCATCCATCGGCTCGTTCACCACATCCCATGCCTTTACATGGTCCTTGCTGACACCCAGCATACCGGCCATCCACCTGTCCAGCGCTTCGGTGATGATGGCTGTTTTCTCCGGTGCTGTCTTTTCCACCACGGTTGTACTGCCACCGGATGCCGTAGCGGTTTTCAGCACCACATCATCGATATACACCGTTCCGGCAAACTCGCCATAACTGAAGATCAGCCTTATCCTGTCCGCCGTAGTAACCGTTGTGGAGATGTCTACCAGTTTCCATTCGGTGGTGACGGGAACTTGCCCGAACCCGTTGGATGAATAGTTGGCGCTTTGCACTTCCGGCCTGATGATACCTTCCGCTGTACCTTTCACCCAGAAGCTCAGATTGTACGTTTCTCCGTTGCTCAGTGGGGCTTCAAAGGGATAGCTAGTCTGCACATCCCAAAAATTGGCTGTTTTTGAAGGGTTGGTGACATACAAGGCTTTCCCTTTGTTGCCAACACCCATGCCATCCGCGGTGACACCCCGTATAGAATTGTTGCCCCATCCTCCCCAGCTATCGCCGGATTCAAAATCGCCGTTCGCAACAAGATTGTTGATGGCGGGAGTGCCCTGGGTATCGTACACATAAAGATTGTTCACATCGATATAATACGTCACTCCCGGTTTGTAGCCGAGATCGAAGTGAAGCGAAAAATTGTCTCCCGAAAAATCGTTCACCTGGAACCTGATCTCCTTCCAGGAGATGCCGGTAGTGAACGTCTCGGAAGGCGTGCCGGATTTCGTCCAGTCTATCTCCGGCGTGTTATTGTTCAGCCCTTCAAAAGCGATGCGGCCTTCGCCCGGAATATCCGATTTGATATAAATGATCACTTCATATTTATGGGAGTTATCTACAGGGATAGCCGGACTGATCAGCTGTAAAGCGCCGGCAGAGGATGATCCGGCGGCGGATACCAGCTTTATGGCTTTATTGCCGGTTCCCATGCCTTCGCCGTCGGCTACGGAGATGCCCGCGCCGGGGCTGGAGCGGTTCCAGCCGGAGAACGAATGATCGAGCAGCCCGGCAGTATTCAGGTCATTCGCATAGGCGGGAGCCGTTACCACCATTGGCGCGATCAGCCCTTTCAGATAAGTTGCGTTCTGATTCGCATGCCAGACCAGTGTATGCCCGTAAACGGTCATACCCGCCTGGCCGGCCGTTTCCAGCAGGCTTGTGACCCTGTCCAGGCTCAGGCTGCCATCGGCCTGTACTACTGCGCCATGCTTCATTTCGTAGCCCAGTGCAATCTCATCGAAGTTTTTATTGGCCAGCCGGTATTTCACGCCTTTATCCAGATATTCCTGTAATCCGAGCGCCGTTCCCCAGATGAAATCAGGGTGTGCGGCCCGGTTGATATAGGTTTTGAGTGCCGGATATGCATCTATTTCCTCCTGGAGCGCTACGCTTTCCGGTTTCTCTACATCGAATTCAGGCGTTTTATGCTTGTGGCAGGCAGCCATCACTACCAATGCAGTGATACCTGCTGCTATTTTGTGTAGTTTATTCATATCAGTTACGTGATTAAAGATGGCCAATAGATTATTTGACAACCGGGGTAAACGTTTCCATGGCTACGGCACGGTCCCGCATCACCAGCGTGTCGGTAGCGCTTACCTGCATATCCGGTAAGGCCACCTGGTAGCTGAGGTACAACGCATCGCGGTCCTTGCCGCCCCAACTGTTCTTTTCCCCTCTTTTCACGAACCGGCCATTACCCGTTGCGGTGTAATCTCCACCCGCAGCGGCAACGGTGCATTCGCCCGCTTCATTGAACGTGAGGAGCAGCGTGCAATTGATGTTCACGCCATCCTTGTCCTTGAATACCACCGGGAATTCGGTTTCGTTCAGCGAGCGGGTGTACAGTTTGTTCACCTCATCTTCTTCTACGTATTGCCGGTGCCGCACGATGGTCTGGTTCACGCTTCCGGTGACAACGTCTTTTCCGCGGCGCAGGTAATTGCCATGCCAGGTATTCACATATTTGATGGCATAAAGAATGAAGTTCTTCCCGTCAAGAATGGAATCCGCGGCACCTTTTTCTGTCATGCGCAGCGGAATGACATAAGTATTCTTAACGGCATCAGGGTCATTGAAAAATGCATCGGTAAGCTGCACTTCCACCCCGCCGGTGAGGCCGCCCTCCGGGATAACGATGCTGTTGGCTGCCAGCGAATAGTAGTTATCCGGCATTTGCAGTATTTCATCCCTGCCCACGCCAAACAAAAGGCCGGTGCCCAGGAGGGAATTGTCTACCGTGATCCCGATATGGATATCTTTTTTACTGAAATAAACACCGCCCGTTGTGGCCATGATCCTGCACTTGCCCTGGTTATCCAGTTCCGTGCTGAAGATATCCTCGCCAAAGGTGATCGTCCGTACCGGGTACTGGTAGGCGAAGTACACCGTCTGGTAGTCGTAGTCGGGAAATACTACATCTTTGTTGCAGGATGCCAGTACAAAGAAGAGTAAGATTGATATCAGAAACTTTTTCATCCGTATATTTTTTAAGATGTCTTTTATTGCCATCCCTGATTTTGTACCAGGGAACCGAACTTCAGTATCTCGCCATAGGGAATGGGGCCGTAAATCATAAAGGGCTGAAACCTTCTTTCCTCTACATTGATCACCGAATGCACATTATTCTGAATGCTCACGCCTTTGGCGGTTTCTGTCAGGCTCACTTTCCAGCGGCGGAGGTCCCAGAAGCGGAAGCCTTCGAAGCACAGTTCCAGTCTCCGTTCATTTCTTATCAGTTCTCTCATTTGCTCTTTGTTCCCGCTGGCGGTTTCCAGGTAGGGATCGCCGTTGGTGGCGCCTACTCCGGCCCTTGCGCGGATAGCTTTGATGACATCGTAGGCTGAAAAGCTGTTGCCGCCCGTACCTGTTGGCCCCCAGGCTTCGTTTGCCGCTTCGGCGTAAATGAGGAATATTTCCGTGTACCGGATATGAGGCCTGTAATGTCGCTGGTTATTGGCTGAATTGGGATTGAGGTTAACGTCCTGGCGCAGCAGTTTACGGAGATAATATCCTGTTCTGGTAGATGTTTCCACCCTGTTCAGCGCATCGTTGGTATTGCCGTCCGCGGCGGTTGTGATGACGGTGTTGTTAGGCCCTGCCGTGCCGCCGTTAAGGAGGATGAAATGTTTTAGCCGGGGATCGCGGCCGGCATATGGGTCAGCCGGATCGTAGCCGGCGGCGGGATCTGAAATGGGATATCCGTTGGCCATGGGAAATGCGTCCACCAGGTTCTGCGTCGGGTTGACGCGCCCGTTGCCGAAAAGACTGGGCGGGAAGTTGGCCTGCTCCAGGTCCCTGTTTTCACCATAATTGTTCCTCCAGAGTATTTCAGGCGGATTGGCGCCGTCAGCCAGACCGGCGATCTCCGAGACATTGGCGTACCAGGTGAGGCCGTTGGAAGCCAGCCCGCTGATGCCGCCTTTGAGATTGATCACTTCCGCAGCGTAATTGGCCGCGTCTGCCCAGGTTGTTGTATTGCCTTCACTGAAAGCAGGGCTGGCAGCCAGCAAAGCGGTCTTTGCCCTGAGCGCTTTGGCAATGCGTGCAGAGAACAGGCCACGGAAGTTGTTGCCCATAGCGCGATCGTATTGTTCCTTGGTCACCGCGCCGTATTTTGCAGGGATCTGTGAGGCATCAGGAATGTTTTCGTAATCCAGCGGAAGCATTTCCTCCGCCTCGTCCAGGTCGCTGTAGATCTGCTTCACGCATTCATCAAAGGTGGCCCTGGGCTTGTTGAAGTCCGTGCCAACGCCCTGCACTTCCGTATTGATCGGCACGCCAAGTATTGCCGCGCCACTTGTTCCCGCGTGTGTCTGCAACAGATGGTACATGAACAGGGCACGCAGGCCATAGGCTTCCCCGGTGATACGCATGGCAAACAGGTCACTGACTTTTTCGTCCGCGGCCCACTTCACTTTGCTGATCTCTCCCAGCGTAATATTGATGTATTGTATGGCGGCATAGGCGTTCGTCCACTGGTTCAGCGGATTGTTGGCGGCGGTCCATTGCCCGTTGGCCATTTTCAGAAAGGCGTTGGCCTGATCGTTGGACACTGCATCGTCCGTAGCCACATCGTTGAATGACCAGGAATTGGTGGGAATACGGTTGTACCCGTTAAGCAGGATGCCATAGGGGAACCGTGCGTCATTCGGAAGATAGGCGTTCGGGTCAAGCTCGCGGTTGTTCTCAATCGCAGGCTCAAGCAGATCTTTACAGCTGGTCAGTATAAAGATGGCCGCCAACAGCATAATTATGCTTCTGTTCATCTGTTAATATTTTTATTTTTTACGGGCCAGATGACATCGAAGATGCATCGAGGCCAATAAGATGTAAACATGCTTGAGATAAACCTCACATTAACATGACCTTGTGTGGTAAAATGTATCATGTTCGGTTTCATATGCTTTTACTTGATCGGTGATAACAATTGTTCAGAATTGCGCTTTAACCCCCAGGTTATACAAGCGGGTTTGCGGTGCGCTGCCAACATTCAGTTCCATTACTTCACGCTCCTTTGATACGGTCAGCAGGTTGAACCCGCTGACATATACATCCAGTCCGCGTACAACCGATTTTTCCCCGAGCACGCGGTTCAGATCATAAGATATCTGCACTTTGGCCAGATCAAAACGGTTGGTTTTGTATATCCAGAAATCGGAGGAACGGAAGTTGTTATCGCTGTTAAACGTTGTCAGCCTCGGGTATTTTGCGGTGGCATGTGTTTCGGGTGTCCAGCGGTCGCGTGCAACGATGGAGTATTTGTCTTCCCCATCCATCCAGAAATAAGTGCTGTTCTTCATGCCCATGGCTCCGAAGCGGCCTGTTCCCAGCGCAAGGAAGCTGAGGTGCTTCCATTTTGCCGCCAGGTTTATGCCCAATGTCAGCGGTGCTCCAAACCAGCCTCCCCTGCCGAGAAATACTTCATCCCTGCCGTCAACGATCCCGTCGCCATTCTGGTCCCTGTACTTGATGTCACCTGGTTTTACCTGACCAAAGGCCGGTGCGGGAGAATTGTCGATATCATCCTGGTCCCTGTAGAATCCAAGGTGCTGAAGCCCCCAGATGGCATCCAGCGGTTTGCCCTGGCGGTACTGGTAGTCGTCTTCATACACTTCCGCGCGTTTGGACGCGGTGGTCTTGTACCAGGTCCCCAACACGCCGAGGGTCCAGTTCACTTCGCCCAGTTTTTTGTTCAGGTTCACATTGAAATCTAAGCCTATCCTTTTATCATCGTTGTAGTTCACATAGGGAATGAAAGAAGAAACGGGCCAGCCGGTTGTAAAGTAGGACGGGAACAGTACAGAAGCCTGGATGATGTTGCCGGTGATCCTGTTCACGAAGAAATTGCCATCCACTTTCACCAGTCCTTTGAAGAAAGAGCCTTCCAGCCCGGCGCTGATCTCATCGCGCCGCGGGAATTTCATTTCCGGGTTATTGCCTCTTCTCGATTCAGTCGCCGGGCCGCCGGTACCGTCTTTCCATCCATACCAGCTGCCGGCCACTGTATAAACCCCCTGGTACATGTAATAGGAAGTAATATCCAGGTCAGTATGCAATATGCCGGCAGTTGCGGTCAGGCGGAGGTCATCCACCACTCCCGAACCGCGCAGGAAGGGTTCGTTGCTGATGCGCCAGCCCAGGGAGACTGTGGGGTGAAAAGGCCTGCCTGTTCCCTTCGGGCAGCTTCGCCGAATGGATCAGGGCGCTGCTGAAATCAGCATAATAAGTATGCCTGAAATTATAGCCCAGTTGCAAGCCGAGGTTGGCATTGCTTGTACGGTGATATAGAGCGGATTCCGATTGCTGGAACCCGTTCACCAGCAGCGTGGCGGAAAGATGGTGCCTGTTCCGGATAGCGTTCACATAGTTAAACTGCCCACTTGCCGAGATCGTCTGCCGGTACCAGCTGCTGCTTACATTCTGCACACCGGACGTAGCGTCCTGGCCATACTGCGTCAGGCTGGTGATCAGGTCCACTCCTGAATAGCTGTTCCAGACAGGGGCATACACGGCATAACTGTTATTGAAAGACAGGTTGTAGGAGGCGTTATAATCCACGGCAAAAGCACCCCGGAAAGAAAGCCCTTTCAGCACATTCCGCAGGTCTGCATTCACACCGGTATTGAACTGGTACTGCCGGCTGTTGTATTTGTTATTGCCTCCGGCGTAGATCGCAGCAAAGGGGTTCGTCTGGTCCAGCTGTGTTCCGCCCAGCAGGTATTTGCCGTCGATGATATGATTGCTGTTGCTCACGAACACTTGTGTAGCTTCATCTTCCGGCTCTATCATGGCCAGCGGAATGAGCGGGGTGAAACGGTGCGGGCGCAGTGTGGAAGCGCTGCTCCAGTAATTGGTGTTCACTCCCCTGCCGGTATAGAAAATAGCTGCGGCATCTACATTGCAGGTGATATAATCGTTCAGGTTAATGTCGATATTACCGCGTACATTCATACGATCGGCCCGGTCGTTTTTAACAGCCTCGCCGAAATTGAGCAGTGAGCCGGTGGTATTGTAACCGATGTTGGCATAGTACCGGGCTTTGTCGCTTCCTCCTGAGATCTCCGCTGTTACATCATGCCGGCCATATACTTTTTTCAGGTATTCATCCGAATAATAGTCCACATCGGGATAGCGGTATATATTCTTGTCGGAAGCGTAGTTATAGATCGTTTCGGAGGTGTAGAGCGGGGTCAGCCCATCGTTGCTTCTGGCCTCATTGTACAGGGTCATGTATTCGGCGGACCCAAGGTATTGCGGATAGGCTTTCGGTGCATGCGTGCCGCTATTCACCCTTACATCGATCCGTTGCGTGCCTGCGTGCCCTCTTTTGGTGGTAATGTACACAACGCCTTTGGCGGCCCGGCTTCCGTAGAGCGCTACGGCATTTACACCTTTCAGAAACGAGATCTGTTCTATTTCCGTTGGCAATACATTGCCGGCGTCACGCGGTACGCCATCTATCAGCAGCAGGTAGCTGCCCATGCCCCACATGCTGTTGCCATTATATCCATTGGCCCAGGCCTCCATATTCTCAAGGCTATAGGTCATATAGTTCTGCTTCATCAGCGAGGATACGTCAACCACGGATACGCCACCGGGCAGGTCGCGTTTGGCAAGCTTCCGGAAAGCCACCTGCACCGCTTCCTCCCCGGGGTTTATAACATTTGCCGCGGTATCCTGTGCATGTGCAGACGGTGTGCCTGCCGCCAGGATACAGATCGCCATCAGTAATTTTATATGCTTCATGAATTTCAATATTAACGGTACACGATACATGAATGGGTGGTGTGATTTACCAGCCGGGGTTCTGCGGAAATTCCAGGTACATGCTGGCGTCCGAATTTTTTAGCGGAAGCCAGTAATGTTTTTCAGAAAAGCGGCGTTCAAGGATCACTACTTCCCGGAGATTGAGCACGCGGTTGCTCTTCGGATCGGTAGTGCTGAATCCCGGCGCGCGGTCGAATTCTACAGATTTCTTCAGTGTATAAGGACTATGGATCAGTAACATCCAGCGGCGCAGGTCATTGAAACGATGCCCTTCGAAGGACAGTTCCACCGCGCGTTCGCGCCGCAGTTCGGGCATGAAGGCTTCCAGTGAGCCCAGGAACTGTGCCGCTACATGTCCCACCCCGGCCCGGTCGCGGATGAAGTTCACCGCGTCCACCGCTGTTTTGCTATAGTTGGCGTCTTTTCCCGAGGGCGAACCGTATCCCTGGGCAGCAGCTTCGGCATACATCAGGTACACATCTGCCAGGCGCATGTATGGCACATGGATATTCAACGCCTTGTCGTAGGTGGAGCCGTTGTCATATTTATTTACGGTAATGGGGATGAACTTGTACAGCAGGTACCCGGTACGGCTGCCGGTGCTGATGTCGCGATAGCTGCCACCTGTGTACAGATTGGCGTAACGGTTCGGCTCATCGGTAGTGGCGCCCTGAATGCACTTTACACCATCATATACAATGTCGTTATAAAAACGGGGGTCCCTTCCCATCCAGGGATACGAAGGGTCGTACCCTGATTCCGGGTCCGCTTTGGTGATATCCTTGATCGGCAGTCCGTTCGCCATGCCGTAATAATCCACATAATTAGCTGTGGGCAGGAACTTGACCGCCTCATCAACCAGTATGCCATTGGGCTGATATTGTCTGCTGGTATTATAGTTGGAGCTGTTGCCGCCGAAGTAGGACGAGCGGAAGATGGCCTCTGTGCTGCCTGCCAGCAGCCAATTCTGGCCGGTAGAATAAAAGTTGGTGTAGTACTTTGAAAACTCTACGAGCTTGTGGGGCGCATCGCCTGCTTCGCACAGGGTCAGCAACTCGCCGAATGCAGCGGCAGCTTTTTTGCAATACTCCGCATGATAACCATGGTTGCCGGTTGAAACATAGTTCATCAATGGGCTGCCGGCCCAGAGATAGTTCTTGCCCAGGTATCCAAGTGCCATGACCTTGTTGATGCGCAGCTGGTTCTTGCCCAACGTTCTTTTTCCGGCAGTGGTATTGTCCCAGTTGACAGGCAGCAGGTTGGCCGCCTCCCTGAAATCAGCGGCGGCTTTATCAGCACATTCGCTGTACGTCAAACGCGGGAGGGTCAGCTTCTCATCACCCGGAAGCACCCTGTCGATATACGGTAATCCGCCAAAATACTGGATGAACATGAAATGGAACCAACCCCGGAAGAATAGCAACTGGCCTTTTATCAGGTCTTTCTCTTCTTGTGTGGCATCGGTCAGCTTGTCCATATTCTCCAGCCCCATATTGGCTTTTCGGATACCGTACCAGCCAAGCTTCCAGAGCGATTTGGTAAAGCGGTCGTCATTGGTGCTGGTATTGTTACGGTCCATCCATCCGGCTTGCCAGCCATCGAATTGGGCCTGCCAGCCCCAGAAATCGCCGTTGTCGATCTTCACCACAAAGTGAAAATCGCGGGAAGTAGACTGGATTTCGTCTTCTCCCCAGTTCCAGCAATTGGTCCAGTATGCGTTGGTAAAATCGGGGATGCAATGGTAAAGCTCTTCTGTAAAGCCCTGGAAATTGGTGAAATTCTTGAAAGCATCTTCTGCGGATACGATGGATTGCGGCTCCCTGTCAAGGAACTTTTTGCATGCCACCTGGCCAATAAGCGTGGCGGCGATGATGGCAGCAAGCAACAGTTTATTATACTTCTTCATAGCAAACTTGTTTAGAAAATGATGTTGGCGCCCAGGTTGTAGCGTTTTACGGTAGGATAAGCGCCCTGTGATGCCCAGCCCGTACCTGCGAAGTTCGATTCGCGGTCGTCCGGCATCTTGCTCCAGACTGCGAGGTTGTTACCGTTGATATAGATCCGGAGCGACTCCAGCCCTGCGTATTTCACTAACTTTTTATGGAAAGTATAGCCGATCTCCGCATTTTTCAACCGCAGGTATGAACCATCGAACATGTATTGCGTGCCGCGGTAATAACCTGCGGGGGTAGACAGCCAGCGGGGCATCGGCACATCCGCATTCGGATTGTCCTTCGACCAATAAGTGCCTTCGTCATATACCAGATGGTTTTGGGAGCTGAGGCTATTGAATACCACCTGGCGGGTCACATTGTTCACACCATAAAACTGCACAAAGACGGCTAATCCCTTCCAGTCCATTCCAAAAGTGGCATTGTACGTGTTCTGCGGCCAGCCGGAGTGGCCGTAGGGAATATTGTCCTGCGCATCGATCACCCCGTCCCCATTGTAGTCAACCAGATAGTAGTTGCCGGGCAACTTCTGGTTGTCATTGGCGTTATGAATAGTGCTGCCGTACAGTTCATCCCAGGTATTATAATATCCGTTACTCACATAAGAATAGGCCTGCCCTATCTGCATTCCTTCTGATTTCTGGTAAGCAGGCAGCAGAGCAGGGTTATCCGCTTCGATCACCTTGTTTTTGGTATGGGTCATGTTGAGATCGGCCCAAAGACGGAGGTTGCGTTTTGTCTGATAATTGATATGCAGTTCCAGTTCGTAGCCGTGAGCGTTCACGCGGCCCAGGTTGGCCACCGGAGGCGTTGCGCCGTAATAGGACGGAACAGAGGTGCGGTTGGCCAGCAGGATTTTCGATCTTTTGTCCATGAAGAAATCGGCCTTGCCTTTGATGAAGCCCCTGAACAGTTCAAAGTCGGCGCCGGCGTTGAATTTTTCCGCCTGCTCCCATTGTACATTCGGATTACCAACGGTTAACTCACGATACCAGTTGTACGGGCTTTGCTCCGCCGCTTCGCCGGTCATGCCCAGTCTCGCCTGGCCGCCATAGCCCCATTCCGTGAGGTACAGGAACCGGCCGACAACATCGTCGAAACCTGTCTGGCCATAGGAAGCGCGGAGCTTCAGTTGATCTATGAAACTTACCGTTTTCATGAAGTTTTCCTGCGAAACGATCCAGTTCACACCACCGGAAGAAAAGAAGGCAAAGCGGTTTTCCGGGGCAAATTTTTCCGAGCCATTGTATGCACCATTATATTCAAAGGTGTATTTATTATTATAGGTGTAGGTAGTGCGGAATACCCAGTCTTCCCGGTAAGAGGGGATCATGCTGCCGCTGGCGGTAATATTGCGGTTCAGCAGTCCCATTGCCGTTACGTAGTGTTTACGGGCAATATTCCTGGCATAATTGAGCTGCAGCTGGTAGAACAGCCTGCGTTGATTACCCGTTACATCACCGGCTGCGGGAGACCATTTGATGCCTTCCTGGAAATCGAAATTGGTGGCGCCGTCAAAAACTTCCTTGTATGTTGCGATCCCGGTTTCCGGGTCAACCCATTTGCGCTGCACATTGTTGTAGAGGTCATTGATGCCCCGGTTACTTTCGATGAAAGTATTGTCCAGGGAAACCGTACCGCTGAACCGCAACCCCTTCAATATCTTGTCCAGGTTTTGCTCCAGTGTGAAATCGGTGGTGATACGCGTGGTGGTCTGATATTGAATGCCGCTGGTGGCGAGGCTGCGGGCCGAGTTTTCCGCGCGGCCTTCATTAGGTGCATAGTAGCCCCATGAACCGTCCGCATACACCGGCAGGAAGACATCGGGGGCAGTCGTATATGCGTCGATCCAGCTGCCATATTGGTTGCCTGAAAATCCCCATGGGCTTTTCCTGACACCATAGGAGCCCGCGAGATTTACTTTAAAGAGCGTGGACGGCGTCAGCTGGAAATCCAGGTTGCTGCGTGCATTAAGCCTGTTGAAGCCAAAACCGGGATTGTATCCCCTGCTATTGTCATATACTTTGAAAAGGTCTCCCTCATGCAGGAAATCGGCGCTGGTAAAATATTTTACAAATTGCGTTCCTCCGCTGATATTCAGGTTGACGTTCTGGGACATCGCATAATCTTTGAACAGGACGTCCGCCCAGTCCACATCGGGATAACGCTCCGCCTCTTCCAGGTTTGCCGGGTAACGGTATTTGTTGATGATATCCATGGGGCGATAATCATTCCAGCCCTCAGGCCTCATCGCCAGCTCGTATTCGATCACGTCATTGATCGTACGTAATGCATCGTATGAATCAGCTTTCCCCGGTAACCTGGAAGGTACTTTCATGACAGTATTGACCGTGCCTCTGATAGATGCTTTGCCCAGCTTGCCTCTTTTTGTCGTGATCAGGATTACGCCGTTCGCTCCCCTTGAGCCGAATACCGCGGTGGCGGATGCATCTTTCAATACGGTAACGGTTTCCACAGAACCGATATCCACACTGGTCATGGGGCGTTCCACGCCATCCACCAGCACCAGCGGGTTGGAGTTGTTCCAGGTACTGCGGCCGCGGATAATGATCTGGGGATCTTCTTCACCCGGCAAGCCCGTGCTTTGGGCGGTAATAAGTCCAGGTACATTCCCCGTGAGCGCAGCGCCGATATTCGATACGCCGCCTGCTCTCTCCAGCACCTGCCCGGTAGTTTGGGAAACCGCGGCAACAACGCTTTCTTTCTTTTGCTTGCCATAACCGATCACGATCAGTTCATCCAGTCCAACAGTGCTTTCCGTTAAGGTTACAGTAATATTATTCCTGTTGGCGATGTTGATTTCCTGCGATACCATTCCAATGAAACTGAAAATCAGGATATGCTTGCCCGCCGGAACGGATAGGGAGAATTTTCCGTTTGGGTCGGTAGCGGCACTGACATTCGTTCCTTTTACCTGGATGGTTGTGCCGGGGATGGGGGTTTTCTGCTGGTCAAGGACCACTCCCTGTACCAGACGGAAATCCTGTGCAGGCAACCGGGAAAAAACAGCAGCCGTCAATAACACTGCCGCTGTTATAAAGAGCCTTTTCCATGATCGTGTAGAAATCATTTTCAACATGGTGAGTAATTTAGTATGAGGACAATAAAAGCCCGGGACGGTACTGAACCGACCGTCCTGCAGAAAAACAAACGAGGTTTTGTGGCAACGCTTTAAATGATGTCAGGCAAGCGCCCTGAAACAGTAAGCTGCCTACACTATTTAAATGTTAAATTGACACTAATAATAATGGGAATGTGTATTCGCTGATAGGGATCGTTCAATTTTCATAACGTAATAATTTTGGTTAAAAAAATGGGTAATGAACTAAATAATGCATCAGGTCCCTGTATTGACCCGTCAACCTGTTAATCATGGAATTCCTGACAAATATATACTTGTCTATTTGACACTAATGGCACGAATCTCCAAAATGATGGAAATTATGTTTGAATATGGGGAAGCAGGCGGGCTATTCTTGTAATAAGACTTTGATTTTCAATATAAATAAACCGGCATGTTGCCATACAGGATGATTGGCTTCATAAATGGGGAACGGATAGAACGCTTCGGATGGCGGGATGTATGGCAGGCAATGGTATTGACGTGCGGGGCTGGAACCAGGCCGGGCAGTAGGTATGTTTACAGCAAACCGGTGGTTGCCATGCGCTTGTATGCATGGCAACCGGGAATATCAGGCGGGCCGGATTATCTTGTTCGTTAACCGCTGGTCTTCAGCCTGTGGCTGGCCTGCCGGTTCACCGTCCGGACCACCGGCACGAGCAATGCCAGCGCGCAGATCAGACCTGCCGCATAGGACAGGTTCACCGGTAATGAAAACCCTTCCGGCGCCACCAGGATGTAAGAAACTGTTGCTACCGTCATCACAAAGGCGGGAACCAGTGATATCCAGTAAAACTTCCTTTCGCGGATCAGGAATGCCGTGATCGTCCATAATACCACCGTTGCCAGCGTCTGGTTCGTCCACGCGAAGTACCGCCAAACGATGGCGAAATCGACCTGTGTGAGCAGGAAGCCGACCACGAATAAGGGGATGGTGATCCACAGGCGGTTCAATACAGGGCCCTGGTTCAGTTTGAGGAAATCTGCGATGATGAGCCTGGAGCTGCGGAACGCAGTGTCTCCCGAGGTAATCGGGGCAGCGATGACGCCGAGAATGGCCAGGGCGCCGCCTATTTTTCCGAGCAGGGAATTCGATATCAGGTTAACCGCCCAGGCGGCATTTCCGGCATGGGCATCCATGGCATCGTTCAGTTCCCGGACGCCGCCGAAAAAGCTCATGCTGATGGCTGCCCAGATCAGGGCTACGACCCCTTCGGTGACCATAGCGCCGAAGAAGATGCTCCTGCCCTGTTTTTCATTGCGTATGCAACGTGCCATGAGTGGCGATTGCGTGGCATGAAAACCGGATACGGCCCCGCAGGCTATCGTGATCAGCAACATCGGGAAAACCGGGAACTTCTCCGGCCGTACATGCTGATTGCCAAAACTGGTCAGCGTCAGCTCGGGTACATGCAGCCCGTTATAGATCATCATCACCATGATCCCTATCGCCATGAACAGGAGCGCGATACCGAATACCGGGTATATTTTCCCGATCAGTTTATCTATCGGCAAAATGGTGGACAAGATGTAATACACAAAGATGAGGGTTGCCCAGAATACGGTGCCGCCGAAGCCATCGGTCAGGTCCGTCAGGATGCGGGCTGGCCCCATGATGAAAACGGTGCCTACCATGATGAGCAGCACAACGGAGAACCCACGCATGAACTGGCGGATACCGTTGCCGAGGTAAATGCCGGATACCTCCGAGAAGCTTTGCCCGTTGTGGCGGAGGGACAGCATTCCCGAAAAATAGTCATGTACCCCGCCTGCAAAAATGCAGCCCAGCACGATCCATAAAAAGGCCACTGGTCCCCACATGGCACCCGCTACCGCGCCAAAAATGGGCCCAAGCCCTGCAATATTCAAAAACTGGATCAGGAAAATCTTCCAGCGGGGCATCGGTATGAAATCTACCCCGTCGGCCATGGTTTCTGCCGGTGTTTTTCTCTGTGGATCAATGACAAAAATCTTTTCACAAACGCGGGAATAAATAAAGTAGCCCGATACTAAAAGGATAATCGAAGCAAAAAACGTGATCATCCGATAAATATAAGGTTTATATTTTCCGGTACATAGCCTGCGCACAAATTTCCGGAAATCTTTACATTCGTGGTTATGAACCTTGAAAAATACCGCGACTTTTGCCTGTCCCTTCCCGGTACGGATGAGGCATTCCCGTTCGGGGAAACAACATTAGTATTTAACGTGATGGGAAAGATGTTCGCTTTGCTGGATATAGATGGATTTGAAAGTGTTAACCTGAAATGCGATCCCGAGGAAGCGATCGAATTGCGGGAACGTTATGAAGGTGTGATCCCGGGGTATCATATGAACAAAAAGCACTGGAACACCGTGTCGTTCGACGGCTCTATTCCGGACAAGCTGTTGCTGGAATGGACGAAGAACTCCTATGATCTGGTGGTGGCCGGTCTTCCCAAAAAAGTCCGCGAAGCTTTACAGTGAATCATCGATCACAATGATCGTTTTGCCTTTGCTTTTCTTCTCCCGGCTTGCGGCGATGGCTGCAGCCGCCTGTCCCATGGATATTTTACGGTCTACCGGCACCTTCAGCGTCCCGGCGTCTATCATTTTGGCCAGGGCATCGAGGGATGCCGGTGTGCCTTTCGTTTCAAAGTTTCCTCCCTGCAGATGACGGGCCTCCAGTTCCTTCTTATCCGCCACAAACATGGTGGTTAGCGCTATGCCCTGCTCTTTCACGAGGGGCAGCAACCGGGAAAACCCTGCGCGGTCGCTTACAAGATCGATCAATCCGTCAACACCGCCCGGATACATTTTTTTCACCTGCTCCTCCGGCGGCGCGGATGTATGATCGACCACTGCGGAGGCGCCTAGCCCGAGCACTTGCGTTGCCTTTTCCGCAGACGATGCGGTGGCAATAACATGGATGCCTTTTGCCGCGGCCATTTGTATGAGGAATGAGCCCACACCGCCTGTGGCGCCGGTAAGCAGCAGCGTCTGGCCTTCCTGTAATCCTGATCTGTGAAGCAATTGCTGTGCGGTCATTCCCGCGGTGGGCAAGGCTGCTGCATCCGCCAGGGGGATAGTCTCCGGTGCCGGGGTGATCGCCGCGTCTTCGGGAACTACCACAAATTCCGCATAGGAGCCTTCTCCCACCGGTGTGTGCAGCATCTGGCCAAATACCCGGTCGCCCTTGCGGAAACGGGTTACGCCCTCCCCTGTTTCGGTCACTATGCCGGCGCCGTCTACACCGAGGATCAGGGGGAAAACATGCTGCATATGATCTTTCAGTATGCCGTCCACCATCTTCCAGTCAAACGGGTTTAAACCGGCTGCGGCCAGCCGGATCTTTACCGTACCGGGTTTCACCCCTGGCTCCGGCAGATCGGTCAATTCGGGAATGGCATGGAATGCGGGTACTGTTATCGCTTTCATCTGGAATGTTTTTTCATCTGTGCACAAAGCCGGCTTCACAACGACAATTTAAACAATTTTCAGCCAGATATGCGGGTTTCATTGAAGCAACAATGGTTGGATAATGAACATGCTATTCATCATCCAACCATTGAAAAACAGAGATCGGATTTCCGTTAACGATTTTTACCTGGCTTGCGACCACCTCCGTGAGATGCTTTGCCTCCCTTGCTGGCGATCATTCTTTGTTTTTCTTTATCCATGGCAGCAAAACCGCGGCGACTGGGCGTACGGGCCGGCTTGGCGGATTCATGCGCTGCGGCATCTCCATCGGCCATTTGGGCTTCATGGCGTTTACGCCGGTCGTCCGCATCATATTCATTTTCGTCATAGCCTTCCAGCTGCTGATTCTTGTCATCATCATATTCGTCCTGCACATCGTCTATTTCATCCAGTTCGTCTTCCCGTCTGTGGTCCGGCCGGCCGGGTGCAGGTGCTGCATACATTTTTCGCTGTTGCGTTTCCTGGGTTCCGTTAGTGTTTGTTCTTGTGACCATAATTTTAAGGATTTTTGATATGGTGAAATGAAGTTTTCATTGATAATCCTGCTGTTATGGTGTAATTACCATGCCAACGGAGCTGCCTACGGTTATAGATTGGGGCTGCATATTTAATTGAATGATTAACAATGGATAAGGAAAAATGAAACAACTATTGGCTGCGGTCTTTTAATAATTCCTTCCGGAGCAGTGTAGAATTTTATGCACTAAATAAGGCAGTTGTTTCCTTGGATGCATAAAAAAGCGCCCCGGGATCTGTGGTCCCGGGGCGCTTTTTGTATAGATTGTCAGAACGACGGTTTACAATGCTTCCAGTTTTTTCTTGACAGCATCCACCTTGTCATTCATGCCTTTGATAGCGTATATCTTCTGGAGTGCGTAGAGGCAGCTTTCGTAAGTGCGTTTGTCACTGGCTTCCAGTTCGCTTTCTGCGGAGAATCCTGCATCTGCTTTTTCGAAGAACGGGAGGGACTGGTCCATCAGCTGCTCTACTTTTGTTTGCAGTTCTTTGGCCTTGGCAGAGCTTTGCTGTTTGCTGTCCATACTGTTCAACTCTTTGTTGTGCGCTACCGCACGGTTGAAATAGAGGGCGCCCAGCTGGAAATTGGCGGTGGCATCATCTGCTTTCAATTCCAGCGATTTCTTATAGGCTGTTTCCGCTTTATTCATCAGCTCATCGTAGTTATCTGGCTTCGGCATATCGGCGCCATTTTCGTCACGGGGATTCGCCAGGTTATCCAGACGGATGGCATAGTCCAGCTGAAGGCCGAAGTCATCCGGATTTTCCTGTACTTTCTTTTCCATCATGCTCATCAATTCATTGGTTTTACCGGTCTTTGAATAGTAGAGCATTTCCATTTCGTTAAAACGCTTGTCTGCCGGGAAAAATACCTTGGCGGAATCGATGGTGGCGATCCAGTTGGCGTTATCACCGCGTTCTTCGTACAGCTGTGCAAGCACTACGTATAATGCCGGTTCAGCCTTGAATTTCAGCTCGGCAGCTTTCTTCAGCTGTTCAAATGCAGCATCCTTGTTGCCGGCCTGGTTGGCGGCATAGCCTGCGTAGAATACCATAGCGGTATCGCGGGGAATGCTTCCGCCGAGGTCTTTACCATTATAGAAGTCCTGTATCTCGAACGCTTTTTTGAAATAGGCGTAGGAAGAGTCCCATTTCTGCTCATTCAGCTGGCCATAGCCTGCGTTGCCTACGGTGGCATATACATTGAACATCCTGTTTTGCAGTTCCAGGATGGCTTCTTTCAGCTTGGGATCTATTTCCAATGCTTTTTTGAAGGATTCGTATGCGGTGATGGCGTCTGCGGCGCTTTTCTCCTTGGTAGCAAGGGCTTCGTAGATCTTGCCTTTGACATACCAGGTTTTGGCGTCGTTCATGGTTTTTTCATGTTGCAGTGCTGCCTCTATATCTGCTTTTGCTTCATCGAGCTTGTTGCTTGACAGTTTTTCATCCGCACTATTCACTTTTGCACGCTGCGCCACCGCCGCAAAGCCGACGCTGCAAAAGAGAAGAGATACAAATAGTTTTTTCATGTAACTCAGGTTTTTTAATTATCGTTAATTGTTTATGGTTCGCAAGAAGTTTAAGCTTCTGTGTCTGTTTCCGGCGTTTCTGCCGCCGGTGCGTCGCCGCTATCGTCCCCGGTTCCTTCTCCTTCATTTTCAGTGGCTTCGCCTTCTGCCAGCAGTTCCACTTCTTCTTCCTGTTCATCGAGGCGGGCGACGGCAGCAATTTCGTCGGAATCATCCATCCGGATGAGCCGTACGCCCTGAGTTGCACGGCCGGCTTCGCGGATGTCCGCTATGGCCATTCTGATAGTGATGCCGGATTTACAGGTGATCATCAGGTCGTTCGTTTCCGTAACGTCCAGGATGGCGATCAATGGCCCTGTTTTTTCTGTAACACTGATGGTTTTCACCCCTTTTCCCCCTCTGTTGGTGATGCGGTATTCTTCAATATCTGTACGTTTACCAAATCCTTTTTCCGATACTACGAGTACGGTACGGGTTTTATCCTCCTTATCAACACAAATCATACCAACTACCTCATCCTTTTCATTGTCCACCTCGATGCCTCTCACGCCAATAGCCCCGCGGCCGGTATCGCGTACGGTCTTTTCCGGGAAACGGATGGCGCGGCCGCTGCGGATGGCCATCATGATCTCGCTGTTACCGTTGGTGAGCTTGGCTTCCAGCAATTGGTCGCCTTCATTCACGGTGATAGCGTTAACTCCGTTCTGACGCGGACGGCTGAACTCTTCCAGCAGTGTTTTCTTGATGATGCCGTTGCGGGTGCAGAGCACGATATAATGATTATTGATAAAGTCCTTGTCGCCCAGGTCCTTGATATCGATGATCGCCCGGATCTTGTCGTCAGACGGAATGGTGATCAGGTTCTGGATGGCGCGGCCTTTGCTTTGCTTCTCTCCTTCCGGTATCTCATACACTTTCAGCCAGTAACAGCGGCCTTTTTCCGTGAAGAACAGCATGGTATGGTGGGTGGAGGCTACGAACAGATGTTCGATATAATCCGTATCCCTTGTTTTTCCGCCGATGGCTCCGCGGCCGCCGCGCTTCTGCTGCCGGTAATCATATGCTGATGTGCGTTTGATATAACCGAGATGAGAAATGGTGATCACCACATCTTCTTCCGCGATGATATCCTCGATGCGCATTTCCGCAGCGAGATATTGTATTTCCGTTCTGCGTTCGTCGCCGAATTTTTTCTTTACTTCCGCCAGTTCGTCTTTGATGATCTGCATACGCAGGCCTTCATCGCCGAGGATCTCTTTCAGTCTGCCGATGAGTTTCATGATATCTTCATATTCTTCACGGATCTTGTCGCGCTCCATGCCGGTGAGCCTTTGCAGGCGCAACTCCAGAATAGCTTTGGCCTGTATTTCGCTCAGCCCGAAGCTGGTCATCAGTCCTTCGCGCGCAATTTCCGGTGTGGAAGAGTTGCGGATCAGGGCGATCACTTCATCCAGATGATCGAGCGCGATGAGGTAACCTGCGAGAATATGCGCTTTTTTCTCCGCTTCGCGCAATTCATACTGCGTTCTGCGGGTCACTACTTCGTGCCGGAACTCTACGAATTCAGCCAGCAGCTCCTTCAGGTTCATCACGCGCGGACGGCCTTTCACCAGCACAACGTTGTTGATGCCGTAGGAGGTTTGCAGTTCGGAATATTTATAAAGCTGGTTGATAATGACGTTGGGAATGGCTTCACGTTTCAGGTCTATCACGAGGCGCATGCCATCGCGATCCGATTCGTCGCGCACATCGGAAATACCTTCGATCACCTTGTCATTCACCAGTTGTGCTATCTTCTGATGCAGTACGGCCTTGTTGATCTGATAAGGCAGTTCATATATGATGAGCTTTTCCTTGCCGGCTTTGGTCGTTTCCGAATTGATCTTGCCGCGTACCACTACCCTTCCGCGGCCGGTCTCGAATCCCTGCTTCACTCCCTCGAAGCCGTAAATGATACCGCCGGTAGGAAAGTCGGGCGCCTTTACATGCTTGATCAGTTCATCGATGGTAATGTCTTTGTTATCGATCATGGCATGCAGGCCGTCCACCAGTTCAGAGAGATTATGGGGCATGATATTGGTGGCCATACCTACGGCAATACCGGAGGCGCCGTTGGCCAGCAGGTTGGGAATACGGGTGGGCAATACTACGGGCTCTTCCAGCGTATCGTCAAAGTTCAGGGTGAAATCCACCGTTTCCTTATCCAGATCGTCCAGCATGGCTTCCGCGATCTTCTGCAGGCGGACCTCCGTATAACGCATGGCAGCGGGCATATCACCGTCAATCGAACCGAAGTTTCCCTGTCCGTCGATCAGCAGGTAGCGCAAAGACCAGGGCTGCGCCATACGCACCATCGTGTCGTAAACGGAAGCATCCCCATGCGGGTGATACTTACCCATCACATCCCCTACCACACGGGCGGACTTTTTGTAAGGTTTGTTATGGGTGTTCCCCAACTCATTCATCCCGAACAGTACCCGGCGATGCACCGGTTTGAACCCATCCCGCGCATCCGGAAGCGCACGTCCCACGATCACCGACATGGAATAGTCGATGTACGCGGTTTTCATCTGCTCCTCGATGTTGACCTGAACAATTCTACCTTCCTTTTGATTGTCTTGATTGTCCGTATTCTCTATCATTATGTTATTGGTTTACAGGTTTTTCAGTCCCATTAAATGAAGAGCAAATATAACGCTTTCGCCGCGAATTCAGAGGGTTTGGGGGCTTAATGTTAATAAATAAGAAGGGTCTCCGGTAATGGGGGCAGATTGGTGCTTAAAACAAATTATACTACTTTCGCGTCATCTCCGGCAAATGTTCTATATATGCAAATTTTGCTATATACCAGCTTGCTTCAGATTGGCAAGCTATTTGTTTATAACCCTGTGAAAATCAAAGCCTAATTGGGAGAGAGAATGGATTCAGGCCAGGCCGGAACGCCCGTTTATACGAACATTGGCCCGAATTTTATTGTTACTCCCTGATAGTTTTAACCAGTTCTATAAAAATTATGAAGAACATTCTATTGTTTGGTGCCGGCAAATCTGCTACGTGTCTGATAGATTATTTGCTGGCAAATGCTCCACGGCAAAAATGGCATATTACGGTGGCGGATAATGACCTCATGCTCATCAAATCAAAGATCGGCAAGTCATATTACGCCACACCGGCTGCTATCGATATCAAAGACCAGGCGGTGCGGCAGCAGCTGATACAGGAAACCGACCTGGTGATCTCCCTGTTACCGCCGGCGCTGCACATTATCATCGCGAAAGACTGTCTGCG
The DNA here is from genome assembly GCF_008086345.1 of Chitinophaga sp. XS-30. NCBI lineage: Bacteria > Pseudomonadati > Bacteroidota > Chitinophagia > Chitinophagales > Chitinophagaceae > Chitinophaga > Chitinophaga sp. XS-30. The sequence continues at coordinate 4,009,617 of NZ_CP043006.1, forward strand.
GTCCTCCAAAAACCTGCTGACCGCTTCTTATATCGATCCGGAGATCCGGAAACTGGAGAAAGATATAGAGAAAGCCGGCCTCCTCTTTATGTACGAAATGGGACTGGACCCGGGGATCGACCATATGTCCGCCATGAAACTGATCCATTCCATTGAAAAAAAAGGCGGGCAGATATTTTCCTTCAAATCTTACTGCGGCGGACTGGTTTCCCCCGAGAGCAACGATAATCCCTGGCAGTACAAAATATCCTGGAATTCCCGCAATATCGTATTGGCAGGCACCTCCGGCGCCATCTACCGCGAAAAGGGCAAAGTGAAGGAAGTCGGGTACGCTCAGCTGTTCGATCAGTCCAAAACCGTGCAGGTCCCCGGCCTCGGCAAACTGGCCTATTACCCCAACCGGGATTCGCTGAGTTATGTGGATGTGTATTCACTGGGCAATATTCCCACTTTCATGCGGGCGACCCTGCGGTATCCGGATTTTTGCGAGGGCTGGAACGCGCTCGTCAAACTGGGACTGACGGACGATGCGCAGAAGATGGACACGACCAATATGCCTTATTTCAAATGGGCGGCGCAGCACGTCAAAGTGGACAAGCAGCTGAGCCATGAAGAGAATATTGCGAAGTTCCTCGGCGTCAGCAGCAAAAGCAAGCTGATCCGTCAGCTGAAATTCCTCGGTATCCTTAACGGAGACCTGATCAATCAGGGCGAACAGACCAGTGCCGGTGTACTGCAGCATGTGCTGGATGTACGGCTGAAAATGGAGCCTTCGGACAAGGATATGATCGTGATGCTGCACGAGATAGAGTTTGAGCGCCGGAATATGGCCACGAAACTGCACAGCTATATGATCGTGCAGGGGGAGGATAATCTCCGTACTGCCATGGCCAAAACGGTTGGGCTGCCATTGGGGATCATGGCCAAACTGCTGCTTTCCGGCAATCTCCAGCTGAAAGGCCTGCATGTTCCCGTGATGCCCGAGGTATATAACCCGGTGCTGCGGGAACTGGAAGAGCACGACATCCGGTTTGAGGAGAGTTTTGAATAGATTTTAATGCAGCGGCAGTCAAAAGCAGGCCACGCCCGGGTATCCGGCAACGAAATGCTTTCGTTGATGTGATCGCCCGCCCGTTACATTGCTGCGGACAGCCTCGTTTTCTGTATGCTGATCATTAAATGAGGATATTCAGCAGTTCCTCCATGCCCGCCACGGCGGGTTTTTCTATAAGATGGTACCCGCTATCCCTGACCGGCGGTATCTTTTTGTCAATGATATATTTCGGTATCTCCCCGCGCAGATAATCCACCAGTCCCGCTGCGGGATATACATTCAGCGAAGTGCCGATCAGCACGAACACATCTGCCTGCACAATTTCCAGCACGGCGGGCTCGATCATGGTCACGGCTTCCCCGAACCAGACCACATGCGGCCGGAATTGTCCGCCATCGGGTGCCAGGTCCCCTATCTTGATGTCATCCATGTAAGGGTATAGTGTGCGCTCATCGATATCGCTTCTCATTTTCATGATCTCACCGTGGAGATGGAGCACTTTGGTGGAACCGGCACGTTCATGGAGATCGTCAATATTCTGGGTGATGATGCGTACGTCAAAATGCTCTTCCAGCGTGGCGAGGCCGGTATGCGCGGCATTGGGTTGCGCGTTCATGACATCGCGGCGGCGCAGGTTGTAGAAGTCCAGCACCAGCGCCGGGTTCTTTTCCCAGCCTGCCGGCGATGCTACTTCGTAAATGTCGTATCCTTCCCAGAGGCCGTCGCTGTCGCGGAAAGTACGAAGTCCGCTTTCTGCGCTGATGCCGGCGCCGGTGAGCACTACAAGTTTCGGTTTCATCGGTTTATATTTAATGTTCAGCACCTTTTCTCAGATCTTGTGCGGCTCCGGAACAGGAGAAACAAACAAAAAACCCGGAATATGATTCCGGGCAATATCTGTAAATGATCGCAAATTCTGCTGTGCTGCGGGTTACAAATTACGCAAAAAAAATTACCGGCAAAGGGGACCTTACATGCCGGCCATTTCCATGATCTTTTCATATTCCGCTTCCTTCACAGCACCCACAGATAATCTGCCAAGGCGGATCAGGTCCATATTGGCGAGACTTTTCTCTGCTTTCATCTGGGCAAGGGTAACGGGTTTTTTCAGTTTTTTGAAGGGTTTGAGATCCACCGCTACCCAGGCGGGGTCTGGTGTGGTAGGGTCCTGGTAATGTTCTTTCACCACTTTGGCAATACCCACGATCTCCAGCCCTTCATTGCTGTGATACCAGAACACGATATCTCCTTTTTTCATGGCTTTGAGATTGTTGCGCGCGGCATAATTCCGCACGCCGTCCCAGAAGGTCTGCCCATCTTTAACAAATTGATCCCAGGAGTACTTGAAGGGTTCGGATTTAACTAACCAGTATTGCATGATGAACTGAATTGGGTTGAGTTGATACGATTTACCAGCCGCTGGCCAGTACGTCCGCAATATGCATGATCCTGATATTGTGCCCGTGTTTGCGGATATAGCCATCCAGGTGCATCAGGCAGCTCAGATCTGTAGAAATGAGATAATCGGCGCCGCTGTCGATCGCATTGAGCACTTTCTGCTCTCCCATGCCCATGGATATCGGCTCGAATTTCACGGAGAAGGTGCCGCCGAATCCGCAGCAGACTTCGCAATCGGTCATTTCTTTGAGTTCCAGGCCTTTTACTTTGGACAGCAGTTTGCGCGGCCCTTCCTTGATGCCGCATTCGCGGAGGGCGCCGCAGGCATCGTGATAGGTACCGGTACCTTCGAGGGTAGCGCCGAGGTCGCTGACATGCAGCACGTCTGTCAGGAATTCCGTGAATTCGTAGAGGTTCTTCCTGAGCAGCTTTACATCGTTATGTGCGGCGGAATTATCGAACAGCTTGCCATAATAATTGCGGACAAACCCGGAACAGGAGCCGCTTGGCGAAACAATGTAATCATACGTCCGGAAGTCTTTCAGGAATTTGGTGGCCACGGAGCGGCACTCGTCCTGATAACCGGCGTTGAACGCGGGCTGGCCGCAACAGGTTTGCTCTGTATTGTAACTCACGTTGCATCCCAGCTTCTCCAGCACCTTTACCATATTAAAAGCGGTTTCAGGAAAGAGCTGGTCTACGAAGCATGGTATAAAAAGCTGTACGTTCATGCAGTATCAGTATCAGATGATGGTCATAAAGATAATTAACCGCTGCTTTATCGCGCCATTTGCCGCTGGAAAGCGATCATTTTTAGCGCGGTAAGCGCGCCCTCCTCCCCTTTGTGCCCGTGAGCGCCGCCAAGGCGGTCGGTCGCCTGTTCCACATTATCCACGGTGAGCACGCCAAAGATAACAGGTATGGGCAATTCCAGGTTCAGCTGCAGCACGCCTTCCGTTACGGCTTTGCAAACGTAATCGAAATGCGGGGTCTCTCCGCGGATGATGCAGCCAAAAGCCACGATGGCGGAGGGTTGTGAACCGGTGCCTTTGGTCTGTTCCCATATCTGTTTGCAGGCAAAGGGCAGTTCAAAAGAACCGGGCACCAGCATCTTGCGGTGGCTGACCTTGTATTCGTCCAGCACACGTTCGCAGCCTGCTGTCAGCTCATTCGTAATGAAGTCGTTCCACTCCGTATAAACAATAACAACACTGGCACCCTCCAGGTGAAGAATGCCAGCGTTGTTGAGTAAGGTCTGATTGTGTATAGACATTTCCCGAAATTATTTCACCACTCCAAGCCTGGCCAGGTACTTGTCCATTTCGCGGCCTTCGTTCGTTTGTGGGTATTTTTGTCTGATCTCCTGGTACACGGCAATGGCGTCCTGCGGTTTGTTGGCTTTTTCCAGCGCCAGCCCTGCACGGAGCAGGTAGATGGGTGAAATCAGCTCATTATCTGCAGCACCTGCTTTCTTGTAATAGCTTACGGCATCATCTGCTTTGTTCAGCTCCATATAGGCGTCGCCAATGAGGCCATTCGCCAGCGGTTGCAGCACCAGGTCATCGCTGGAGAATGCTTTCAGCTGCTCGATGCCTTTCTGGTAGTCGCCCAGTTTCACGTAGCATACGCCAGCACTGTACCTGGCGAGATTGCCGGCTTTTGTGCTGCCATATTTGTCGATCACCTGGAGGAAACCGTAGGTATTGCCGTCCCCGCTCAGTGCGAGACGGAAAGAATCCACGGCCAGATAGTTCTGTGCTGCAAAGATCGCTTCCTGCGCTTTTTTCTCGTTCGGCTCCTTGAAAAAGCGGTTGTAACCGATGAAGCCGCCGATAACCACCACTACAGCCACCAGGGCAACGAGAATGAAGTTCTTGTTTTTGCTATAAAAATCCTGCGCCCTGTCTACAGATTGCTGCAGGTCGAATTCCTGGGTAGATGCAGGTTTGCTTGTCTGAGTTTTGTTTTCTGCCATTTTTGTTTTGCTGTATGTTCAAAAGTAAGCGGGTTACTTTTTGTTTAGTCCATAATAAAAGGATAGTCCTCCTGCGTGTACACGTCTTTCAGCAGTTCGTCATCGGAAGGCCAGGGGCTTTCTTCTGCGAATTTCACGGATTCTTCCACTTCTGCCTTTACGCGTTCGTTGATCGCTTCGATTTCGGCGTCAGTGATCCATTTATTATCTACCAAAGTTTTCAGCACAACTGTGATCGGATCTTTTTCTTTATACTCCTCTACTTCTTCTTTTGTACGGTATTTGGCGGGATCGCTCATGGAGTGGCCGCGGTAGCGGTAGGTCTTGATCTCCAGCAGGGTGGGCCCGCCGCCTTCGCGTGCGCGGCTTACTGCTCTCTGAATACCTTCATGCACAGCTTCGCAGCTCATACCATCGATGGAGTCGGCCGGCATTTCATAAGCGTCGGCCAGTTTATAGATGTCCAGTACATTGGAGGTACGCTCTACCGAGGTACCCATGGCGTAATGGTTGTTCTCACAAATGAAGATCACCGGCAGTTTCCACAGCATGGCCATATTGAAGGTCTCATGCAGCATACCCTGACGGGCGGCGCCGTCTCCGAAGAAACAAAGCACTGTATTATCAGTTCCGAGATATTGCTCTGCAAATGCCAGGCCTGCACCGGTACCGATCTGCGCGCCTACGATACCGTGGCCGCCGAAGAACCCGTGCTCCTTGGAGAAAAAGTGCATGGAGCCGCCTTTACCTTTGGAACAGCCGGTTGCCTTACCAAACAACTCTGCCATACAAGCCTTGGCGGAAATGCCTTTGGCAACGGCCAGCGCGTGATCACGATAAGCAGTGATGAACTTGTCACCAGGTTTTGTAGCGGTCATAGCCCCTGCTGCGATGGCCTCCTGGCCGATGTAAAGGTGACAGAACCCGCGGATCTTTTGCATCCCGTACAGTTGACCGGCCTTTTCCTCGAAGCGGCGCAGTAACAGCATTAATTCATACCAGTACAGATAGGTCTCTTTGGTGAATTTCGTCTTCACGTCTGTTAAAGTTTGCACTATTTCTAAATTTGTTCGCAAATATAACAGGAAAATCTGCAAATTCAAGCAATTTTGCAGAAGGATGTACGGACATCTACAGCAATACGCAATGGATTGCGGCACTATCTGTTAAAAATATTACTTCATTATATTAATTATATCCTGCAAGCTTGTTATCAGTTTCAAAAATATCGCTCACCCAATTCAAGAATTACTCCCACCGTGTTTTCCATTTTTCCAAAAGGATCGTAGGCATTACAGGCCGGAACGGCTCGGGGAAAACGAATCTGCTGGACGCTATTTATTATCTCTGCTTTTCCAAGAGTTATTTCAGCACGGCCGAGCATCAGAATGTGCAGTACGAAACGAACGGCTTCCGGTTGGAAGCCCTGCTGCAAAGGCATGCGAAGGGCGAAAAGGTCGTTTGCACCATGAAAGAAGGGAAAAAGGAGATCGCATTGAATGATGAGGCCTATGAACGGTTTTCCCGGCATATCGGGCAGTTCCCGGCCGTTATGATCGCGCCTGACGATGCCGAGATCATCCTCGGCGGCAGTGAAGGGCGGCGGAAATGGCTGGACAGCCTCCTCTCCCAGTTGCAGCCGGGGTACCTGGATCACCTCATTGCCTATCACAAAGTGCTGCAGCAACGGAACAGCCTGCTGAAAACCATGCAGCCCACCGATGCCCTGCTCGATGTGTTCGATGAGCAGCTGGTGCAGCATGGCATTCCTGTGTACGAAGCGCGCAAGGCCTTCCTGGAGACCTTCATCGGGCAGGTACAGGACCGGTACGATTACCTCGCCGGAAAGCATGAGACCGTTGCTTTTCGCTATCAGAGCCAATTGCAGGAACAGGGCCTCGCTTCCCTCCTGGCCGGTAGCCGCCTGCGGGACAAGCAAATGCAACGCACCACGCAGGGTATTCACCGGGATGATCTCCTTTTTCTGCTGGATGAGCATCTCATGAAGAACAGCGCCTCCCAGGGGCAGCGCAAAAGCTTCCTGTTCGCCCTGAAACTGGCGCAATATGAAGCCATCCGCGCGCACAAACAATTCCCACCCATCCTTTTACTGGACGATGTGTTCGAAAAGCTGGACCAGGAACGGGTATCCCGCCTGATCAGCCTGGTGCTGAGACCGGACTACGGCCAGGTATTCATTACGGATACCCATGGCGACCGGCTGTTGCAGGCGTTCTCGGACAACCCGGACGCGATCCAGCTGATCTCCATGCAGGACCTTTGAGGCCGTTGCGGCGAAAATTACCCCATCAAGGGAAAAACAGCAACAACTATCTTCTCATCAGCCCCGCGATCAGGGATATCAGGAAGATCACCACAAAAATGTAGAAAAGGATCTTTGCAATGCCAGCAGCACCGGCGGCAATACCGCCAAAACCGAAAATAGCCGCTACAATTGCGATAATGAAGAAAATAAGCGCCCAGCGTAACATAGTGACAGATTTTAAGGTTAGACAATCTTTCCGGTAATTTGGCAATTATCGTTCCAGCCTGAAAAAAGGGCCGGTTAGTGACGAAGCAACCGAAAGGCATGATGCCATTTCCCCGTTCTGAAACCTACAGCCCACCATATCATGAAGAGGGATTCCAGGTGACGGCTCATGTCGATGCCGCCGGTATCTTCCACATCCCGCCAGCCCAGATGATGCAGCAGATCGGTAACAGCCTTTTTGGCCAGATCATCGTTGCCGGCAATGAACATGGTAGGTAGCCCTTCCTCCAGATGCGGATCAGTTATCAACTGCTGGCCGGTGCAGTTCAGCGCTTTCACAACATGGGCATCCTGAAGCCAGGCCTGTACCCTTTCCCCGCCTGAACCGGCATTGCCCGGGGAGAAATGGAGCCTTCCCATGTTATCCGGACCTTTGCCATCCAGGGGATTGGTGACATCCACAACTACTTTTTTTCTGAAATTCCAGACCCCGGCCGTTTCTATCGCAGCCTGCGTACCGGTCCACCTTGTACAAAGAAACAAAAGGGCGCCGAAGGCAGCCGCTTCGGCAAAGGTGCCGAGTTGCGCGGTATGAGGGTTTTCGTGTATCCATTGCTGCAACTTTTCCTTATAGCGGTTCCTTGTACCGATCATAACGTTGTAGCCTGCACGAACAAGGCCCCGCCCAAGGGTCAGCCCGGTTTCCCCGGAGCCAAGGATGCCTACTTTCATACTACCTGGAATTTAGTATGGTAAGTTAAGCATAAAAGCGGTAACAACGGCTATTGAAGCCAGGTCAGGAACTTCTGCATCCCCTGCCTTTTCGAAGGGGTCAGCCGGTAACTGATGTTGCGGGTATAATAGGTGGTCAGGTCCAGTCCGGGGCTGACGTTCTCCGCCACCACAGCAGGAATATTATTCAAACCGATGCTGTTGGCATCGTTAAAAAGCTGGATGAATTCCACGGGCAGCGGGCGGTTGCTGATCCATGCCGCGAATACGAAGGGAAGGCTGGTAAACCGGATCCAGGCCTCGGCAAGATCATAAATATAGGGGGATACATGCCTTTGCGCAAGGGCACGGTCGCCGATCACGAGGCCCGCATCCGTACCGGTAATTTTATCCTGGTAATCCTCAGCCGTCTCTATCAGTTCCACGTTCAGCTTCCAGTGGTCGCGCACCAGCAGCTTCAGCAGGGCTACAGAGGTGCGGCTCTGGTAATCGAGGTATATCCGTTTGATGTCCTGCAGCGGCACCTCGCTGAAGAGGCAAACGGAGGCTACAGGCCCTTCGGCCCCAATACAGAAGTCGGCTATGATATGATGCTCCTTCAGTCTGGGTATGATGGCTACCGGCACGAGGGCCACATCTACCTCCCCGTCTATCAGCTGGCGGGCTATCCTGGCGGGATAATCCATGCTCAGTTCCATCATGTTCATCACCTTATGTTCCCTGAAACCATATAATAATGGTTTCGTATTCAGATAACTAACCGCAGCTACTTTTACTTTCCGTTCCAATTTCTGTAATTTTGAGCCTGCAAAAATAAAGTAATTCCTGCATACCAACGCCGGTAATACACGCTGAAGGTCACCAGGGGCAATTTTGAATGGTTAATAAAAACATGATGCAACTACAAGCTTTAACTGCTATTTCCCCGGTGGACGGGCGTTACAGGGGACAACTGGAAGAACTTGCCCCTTATTTTTCGGAATATGCACTGATCCGTTACCGTGTACAGGTGGAGATAGAATATTTCATTGCCCTGGCTGAACAGAAGCTGTTTACCCTGCCCAAAGCCAAAATTCCCGCCCTGCGCAACATTTACCAGTCATTTTCCCTGGAGAACGCACAACTGGTAAAGGATACCGAAAAGATCACCAATCACGATGTAAAGGCGGTAGAATATTTCCTGAAGAATGAACTGAAAGCCCTGGGGCTGGAAGATAAACTGGAATGGGTGCATTTCGGGCTGACCTCCCAGGATGTGAACAATACGGCCACTCCCCTGCTCTGGAAAGATGCGGTTGAGCAGGTGTACCTGCCGGCCATTGCCAACCTGGTACTGCATCTGAAAAAACTGGCGAAGGAATGGAAAGCGGTGCCGATGCTGGCCAGAACACATGGTCAGCCGGCTTCCCCCACCCGCCTGGGTAAGGAGATACTGGTGTTCGTGGAAAGGCTGGAAGGGCAGATAAAGCTGCTGGGGCAGGTGCCTTTTGCAGCCAAGTTCGGCGGTGCTACCGGGAACTTCAACGCCCATCATGTGGCATTTCCCACCATCAACTGGGAAAAGTTCGGCAACAAGTTCGTGAACAATACGTTGGGCCTGCAGCGGATGCAATACACTACGCAGATAGAGCATTACGACAACCTGGCGGCACACTTCGATACGCTCAAAAGAGTGAATAATATACTGGTGGACCTTTGCCGGGATATCTGGACGTATATTTCCATGGATTACTTCAAGCAGAAGATCAAAAAGGATGAGGTGGGCTCTTCCGCCATGCCGCATAAGGTCAACCCGATAGATTTTGAGAATGCCGAAGGCAATCTTGGTCTGGCCAATGCGCTGTTTGAACACCTGAGCGCCAAGCTGCCCATTTCGCGCCTGCAGCGGGATTTGACGGATTCCACTGTGCTAAGGAACGTGGGTGTGCCCATGGCCCATACCCTGCTCGCCACGAAATCCATCGGGAAAGGGCTGGGTAAACTGATCCTGAATGCTGCAAAACTGGAAGAAGACCTGAACAATAACTGGGCTGTGGTGGCTGAAGCTATTCAGACGGTGCTGCGCCGGGAGAATTACCCCCAGCCTTATGAAGCGCTGAAGGCGCTTACCCGCGGCGGGGAACAGATCACGCAGAAGACCATGCAAAAGTTCATAGACGGTCTGAAGATCAGCGCCGCCCTGAAAAAGGAGCTGAAAGCGATCACTCCGCATAATTATACCGGCATACACTGATCATATCTCATATAAAAAACGGGCAGCATCATATTTTTTGACGCTGCCCGTTTTTTGTTTTGCGGTATTGCCCGCTCCTAGAATTTGTAAGCCATGCTGAACCGGATATCTCTCGGAGGCTCGGCCTGCCAGTAATAATAGGCACCGTAGTCCGCGCCGGTATAAAGATATTCATCCAGGATATTGAAGACGTTGGCCGTGAGCCTGATCTTCTTCTTTTCCCAGAACAGCCCGCCATCCAGCCGGAAATAGTTGGGGAGGGACATTCTGCTTGGTTCGGTGGTCCATGCCCATGAGCTTCTCTCTGCCTGCCAGCTGAAGCCGCCGGCAATACCCGCGCCTTTCAGCGCACCGCTTTGCAGGGTGTAGGTCAGCCAGGTATTCAGGTTATGCTTGGCAAAACCGGCAATGCGTGTGCCTTTCGTGATAATGTTGCCGTTGGATCCTCCCTCTTTGCTCACGTAGGAATCGGTAAATGCATAGTTGGCCACCACACTTAAACCGGTTACCACTTCTCCCATCACATCCACTTCAACGCCTTCCGCCCGGCTTTGGCCCAGCTGGAGCACATAAGGATTTGCGGGTGTGCCGGAGGGGTCGGCAGACAGTTCGTTATTCTTGATGATGCGATAGGCGGCCAGCGTAGTGCTCAGCTTGCCGTCAAACCAGTTTTTCTTCACACCGAACTCGATATTGTTCCCGGTGATGGGTTTGGGAGGATTGCCGCTTCTGAGGTTGCCCGTTTGCGGGATGAAAGACTGGTCGTAGAGCGCATAAACAGAAGTGCTGCGATCGACAGAAAAGCTGATGCCTGCTCTTGGGGTGAATTGCTTTTCTTCCATTTCACCTTCTTTTACATAGGTGTAACGGCCGGCCAGTGTGAGGCGCAGCTTGTTATCGAAAAATCCGAGCTCATCCTGGAAGTACAGGCCGGTATAAGACTGGTTTACCCTGGAAACGGCCCGTTGTGACAAGCTGGTAGTGCGGTCGAAAACGGGGATACCGCCAATGGGCATGCCATAACTGGGATCATGCGCGTTGAAATAACCATTCGCAGAGTCAAGCTGATGTGATTGTCCCCAATCGTAGAGGGCTTCCTTCGTACCTACGTCCAGGCCGGCCAGAATGCGGTGGTGAACGCCGCCGGTGGTCACATCGCCATTCACGAAAGCCTGTCCATATGTATTCCTGATATCTCCGTCAAATGCGTACAGCCTGCGGATGATGTTGCCATCGGGCAGCACGGCATCAGGCCATATATCGCTGGATACCTGTTTGAAGTTGAAATGCGCGATCTGGGCGGTCAGTTTCCACTGGTCGTCCAGCTGATGCTGCAGGTTCACGAATGCGCTGTGCTCATTGATCTTGCTTGGCACAATAGCGGGATTGGACATGCTGAAGTTGCGCGGGTACACCGCAAAACCTTCTGTGGAGAAGACGTATGCGGAGCCGAGGTCAGACATGGTAACATGCTGAAAGGTGTATTCTGCGGTCAGCAGTGTCTTCTCATCCAGCTGATAGCTGATCACCGGGGCGATGCTGAAGCGGTCGTTGAATTCATAATCGCGGAAGGAGTTTTTGGTTTGTCCCATCAGGTTGAAGCGGTAAAGCACTTTCCCGGGTTTATCCAGCTTCCCGTCCAGGTCCAGCGTAGCACGCATGAGATCAAAGCTGCCGTAGGTCAGGGTAGCTTCGCCTTTGCTGATGCCGGTAGGCTTTTTGGTCACCACATTATAGATACCTGCCGGTTCACCGTTGGACATCATGAATCCAGCCGGCCCTTTCACGAATTCGATATGGTCTACAAAGCTCATATCTTCCGTGAGCGGACCCCAACTGGAGGTTACGTTCACGCCGTTGCGGAAAGCTGCCAGGCGCCCGCCGCGTGCATTGATGCGGGTGTAAATATCGCCCCAGTGCTCCAGGCGGGTGACGCCGCTGATATTTTTGGCTACGCCATCGCTCATGGAAATGATGTTCTGGGTGGCCATCAGCTTGCCGGTCACCACCTGAATATTCTGCGGCGCTTCCAGCAAGGGTGTGGCAATGCGGAGCGATTGGGAAGTACGGTCTGCCTTGAAGCTGTTGCGGTTGCCGGTTACGATGATGCCCTGCAACTCGCCTACCTGCAGGCCTATCCGGAGGTCCGCCGTAACGGTGCTGTTATTTTCCACAGTAACCGTCCGGCGCACTTCTTCGTGGTTGCGGAGGTTGATGAGCAAGGTATAGTTCCCGGGTTTTATGTTCCTGAAACTGAAAACGCCTTCCTGGTTGGAGATAGCATGGGCACCGGTCTCTGTCAGTTCAACCGTAATGCCGGCAACGGGACTGTCGTCCGCTGAGGTGACTTTACCTGTAATATGCCCGCCGGACCGCTGTGCAAAGGATGTTGCAGCTGCAAACAGGCATAACAGGATTAGTAGGATCCTTCTTTTCATCTTTTATAGTTTAGGATTCCGGTTTTTATTCAGGACAGCCGGAATTTGCGCAAAGGTCGGGTGCCATTACGCGGGGCGTTTACGCGATCGGGTAATTCATTTACGATATCCGGAATTTTTTTGGAGGGCGGGGAACAGGGGGCGAAATAACAAGAGGCTGTATCAACGTTCTGATACAGCCTCTATGTAATAATATAACAAGGTACTAGCGGACTAGTTAGCCGGTGTTTCAGCGGGTTTAACGTCCAGCAGTTCCACGGTGAATACCAGTACGCTGTTCGGCTGGATCATCGGGGGGCTGCCGTCAACGCCGTAAGCGAGTGAAGAAGGGATCACCAGCGTGGCTTTGGAGCCTTTTTTCAGCTGGGCGATACCTTCGTCCCATCCCGGGATCACGCGGCCCTGGCCAACGGGGAAAGTCAGCGGCTGCAGGGGCATGCCGGGGCGCAGGGTGGTATCCTGGTTGGAATCGAACATGGTGCCATCCAGCAGTTTACCGGTGTAGTTCACGGAAACGATATCACCGTTCTTGGGCTGTTCGCCGGTACCTTCCTCGGTCACGGCGATGTAAACGCCAGAGGGAGTGGTGGTAGTGGTCAGGTTGTTCTTGGAGATATATTCCTTGATCTCTTTTTCTTCCTTGGCGTTTTGTTTGGCTTTGGAATATTTGCTTTCCACGCGGAAAGCGATCCGCATGTTATCACCTTTCTTGGCGAACATCGGCATTTGCGGCAGTGAGTCAACAGGGAGCACAAATGTGGCGCTGTCCCCTTCAGACAATTCAACGAAGCCGTCCATCAGGTCCAGTTTGTCTTCGGATTTTTTGATCACAACGGTAATGGGCGTACCAGCTCTTTCTTTCCTGGAGTCCATCAGCAATGAATCGTTCAGATAGGTGGTAAAGTGCATGAGCACGGTGTCGCCCACTTTCAGCTTTTCTCCCTTGCCATTCACATCGATGGTATAATCAATGCCACCGGGAGTTTTCCTCGGGCCGCCGGTACCGCAGCTTGCCGCAAGCAAGCCCAGTGATGCAACAAGTAACAGGTTGTTCTTTTTCATCAGTGAATTTTAGATTTTTTTTCGGGCCTAATGGAACCTTGCGGTTTCACCAGTTAGTTTCAGATTTTTTTCGGGCCTGATGAAACCTTATCGGCGCCACCAGCTTATTTAGACTTTTTTAGCCTGATGGAACCCTGAAGGCTCCATCAGGCCGTATTGGTATGAACGGATCTATTGCAAAAGGTCTTCATTCTCGTGCATGGCATTCAGAAAGCGCTGAACGGTCCTTTCCAGGGAATCCGGGCTTCTGCCGCCGGAAGCATTGAAATGGCCGCCGCCTTCAAAATATTTGCGTGCGAATGTATTCACATCAAAAAATTGCCCTTGGAGCGGAAAGACAGCTTTACCTCCGAATTCCGGTCGATGATCAGCGCTGCTAATTTAATGCCTTGAATGGACAAAAGGAAATTTACCAATCCTTCCGTATCCCCCGTCTGCAGATCGAACCTTTTCAGGTCGCTGTAAGGGATGGCCATCATGGCAGTATTGGTTTCGTAGAACACTTCCATGCGGTTCAGCAGGCTGTGCCCGATAAAACGCAGGCGGTTCTCCAGGAAATTGTCATAGATCGCCTGGTGGATGTATTCATGTTCCAGTCCCCTTTCCAGCAGATCCGCCACCATCCGGTGCACCCGGGCGGAAGTGGAGGCAAAACGGAAGGAACCGGTATCGGTCATCGTACCGGCATAGATACATTGTGCAATATCGTTATCTATATAATGTTCATCCCCGAGGCGGTAGATGATCTCGTAGATCAGCTGGGCGGTGGACGCGGCGGTGGTATCGCTGATGCCGTAGTCGAAATCGGGCTGCGGCTCCAGGTGATGGTCCACCAATATCTTGATGCAACTCAGCTTTTCCAGGTAAGGTTCCATGTTCTTCGTCCTGCCCAGGTGGTTGAAATCCAGGCAGAAGAGCAATTCCACTCCGTCCAGCGCTTTAAGGGATTTATCCAGGGCGGATTCAAAATCCAGTACATTATCGCTCCCCGGCATCCATTTCAGGAAATCCGGAAAATTGGTGGGCGAGATGGCGGTAACATCGTGGCCTTTACGCCTGAGATAGTGGTACAGGGCAAGTGACGAACCCATTGCGTCCGCATCAGGCTTCTGATGCATGGTGATCACCACTTTTTTGGGGCTATCCAGTAATGGCTTAATTTCCTCAATTGGCTTCATTCCAAAAACTATAATTTAATAAGATACAAGCGGTTAAAGCACTGCCTGGATTCGTTTATGCAAACGAAGTGCGAAGTTCTTTATTTGAGGCAGAATTTCAAAATTTTTTACTGCTAATCAAAAACTGTTTACTTTTGCGCGCAAAACCGGTTAATAGCCGGTCATTGTTGTTCCACCTGATAAACGACTAATCTTCAATATGACTAACAGAACATTTACCATGATCAAGCCCGATGCCGTTGAAAACGGACATATCGGGGGCATCCTGGACAAGATCTGCGCAGCAGGTTTCCGGATCGTAGCCATGAAACTGACAAAATTGTCCGCCGGGAAAGCGGGTGAATTCTATGCTGTACACAAGGAAAGGCCTTTTTACGGTGAACTGGTGGAGTTTATGAGCAGCGGGCACATTGTTGCGGCTATCCTGGAAAAGGACAATGCCGTGGAAGATTTCCGCAAGCTGATCGGTGCTACCAATCCTGCCCAGGCTGAGGAAGGTACTATCCGCAAGATCTACGCAGAGTCCATCGGCCGTAACGCCGTGCACGGATCTGATTCCAATGAGAACGCCGAAATTGAAGGCAACTTCTTTTTCAGCGGGCTGGAGAAGTTCTAGCAGCTGATATCTTTCAAGATAGCGGGGCTGACCAAACTTTTGGTCAGCCCCTGATTTTTTTCGGGTACTGATGCAGACCTGTCATCACTCCAGCAATCCCCTTCATTTTTCTTTTGTCGCCTCCTCTTTTTTACCGGAAAGGCAAAGGCTCCGCGAACCCGGGGCAGCCTTTGTATATCATTCCACTTCCACGACCAGGTCATCCTGTTGCACCATCGTACCTTCTCTCAGGTGAATGGCCTTTACTTTGCTTTCACGGGTAGCGGTCACGGTTGTTTCCATTTTCATCGCCTCAATGATGAACAGCGGGGCATTGGCGCTGATAACGTCGCCGGCTTTTACCAGGAGTTTTGACAGCTTTCCCTGCAACGGGGCGCCGACTTCATTGAGCGGGTCGCTGACCTTTTTATTGACGGGCACTTCGCTTTTTACGGCTTTATCCCTTATCTGTACGCGGCGGGTATATCCGTTCAGTTCAAATACCACGGTACGCATGCCGCTTTCATCCGGCGGCAGGATGTACATGAGTTTTACAATGATGGTCTTTCCTTTGCCCAGGGTGATCAGTATCTCTTCGCCGAGGCGCAGCCCGTAAAAGAAAGCTGGTGTGGGAATAGCTTCCACATTGCCGTACACCTGGGCATGCTGGTAGTATTCGTCAAATACCTTGGGGAACATATGATAGCTCAGGTAGTCCAGGAACTCCGCCATGGGATACTTCAGCTGGAAGGCCGCAAAATCGCTATCGAAGTCCACCGCCGGGAGCAGTGCATTGGGTTTTCCGCTGAGCGGCTGATGGCCTTTCAGCACGATGCGCTGCAGCTTTTCGGGAAAACCGCCGTATGGCGAGCCGATCTCTCCCCGGAAGAAGCCCTGCACGGATGAGGGGAAGGCCAGGTTGCGGGTTTCGTCCATCACATCGGCGGCTGTAAGGTTATTGGCGGTCATGAACAAAGCCATATCCCCTACTACCTTTGAACTGGGCGTTACTTTCACGATATCGCCGAAGAGCTGGTTCACTACGGCATAATTATGCTTGATGGTCTCCAGTTTGTCTCCCAGCCCCAGGGATTCCGCCTGCTGGCGCAGATTGGAGTACTGGCCGCCGGGTATCTCGTTCTCATACACCTGGGCGGTACCGGCTTTCATATCCGATTCAAAAGGATAATAATATTCCCGCACATCTTCCCAGTAATTGCTGTAGGCATTCAGTGAAGCCAGGTTCATGGGCTGGCTGCGCTCATGGTTCTCCAGTATGGCGGCCATTGCGTTCAGGTTGGGCTGGGAAGTAAGGCCGCTGAGGGAAGCGATGGCGCAGTCCACCACATTCACGCCGGCTTCTATGGCTTTCAGGTAGGTGGCGGCCTGTACGGAAGCTGTATCATGCGTATGCAGCACAACAGGGAGCTTTACCGTATCCCTCAGGGATGTTACCAGTACGGTGGCGGCCTGCGGTTTGAGCAGCCCGGCCATATCCTTGATGCAGAGCATGTGTGCGCCGGCATCTTCAAGGCGTTTGGCGAGGTCGAGGTAGTAACCGAGGGTGTATTTGCGATTGTCTTTATTCAGGATATCCCCGGTATAGCTGATCGCGGCCTGCGCGAGGGAACTGGTATTGTTGCGCACGAAACCGATGCTTGGTGTCATGGCTTCGATGTCATTCAGGGAATCGAAAATGCGGAAGATGTCGATACCGTTTTCCGCGGCTTTTTCGATGAACCGGGCAATGAGGTTTTCCGGGTAAGCGGAATAACCCACTGCGTTGGAGCCGCGGAAAAGCATCTGCAGCAGTACATTGGGCATGGCTTCCCGCAATTGCTGCAGCCTGCGCCAGGGGCATTCGTGCAGGAAGCGCATGGCAACATCGAAGGTAGCGCCGCCCCATACTTCCATGGAGAAGATCTGGGGGTTGTTGCGGGCATAGCCTTCAGCTACGGCCAGGATATCTTTCGAGCGCACCCGGGTGGCCAGCAGGCTCTGGTGGGCATCGCGGTAGGTGGTATCGGTAAAGTACACCGGTTTTTCGTTCCGCAGCCATTGGGCAAATCCTTCCCTTCCCATCTCTTCCAGCCGGTTGCGGGTGCCGTACGGCAGGGGCGCCAGCGGATCGAAGGAAGGTACATGCGGCGCACGGAAACGTTTGCTGTCATGCTTGCCTTTTACGTCCACATGCCCGTTCACGGTAACGTCCGCCAGGTACATGAGCGTCTTGGTGGCGCGGTCGCGGATCGGTGAGAGTTTGAACAGTTCCGGATGTTTGTCGATGAACCCTACCGTGCAGTTGCCTTTGCGGAAAGTATCGTGCGTGATCACATTTTCCAGGAAGCGGATATTGGTCTTCACCCCCCTGATCCTGAACTCTTTCAGGGTGCGGTGCAGGCGGCCCGCGGCGCCGGACAGCGTACGGCCGGAAGCGGTGACCTTTACCAGCATGGAATCGAAGAAGGGCGATATCTTCACGCCCGAATAGGCACTGCCCTCGTCCAGCCGGATGCCGAAACCGCCGGCATTGCGGTAGGCGATCACCGTACCGTAGTCCGGCGTGAAATTGTTCTCGGGGTCTTCCGTGGTCACACGGCACTGAATGGCAAAACCGTTCAGCTTCACATCTTCCTGGCTTTTAAGGAATATCTCCGGGTCGGACAGGTGATGCCCCTTGGCAATGAGTATCTGGGAACGCACGATATCTATGCCGGTAACTTCTTCCGTTACCGTATGCTCCACCTGTATACGCGGGTTCACTTCTATGAAATACACCTTGTTCTGCCGGTCCACCAAAAATTCCACGGTGCCCACATTGTTGTATCTCACTTCACGCGCTAACGCCAGCGCATATCCGTAGATCTCGTTCCTGGTTTCAACGGGCAGGTTCGGTGAGGGCGCTATTTCCACCACTTTCTGGAAGCGGCGTTGCACGGAGCAGTCCCGTTCATAGAGATGCACGATGTTGCCGTGGTTATCTCCCATCAGCTGTACTTCTATATGCTTGGGCTCTTCGATGAATTTTTCGATGAAGATGGTATCGTCTCCGAAGGCTTTGCCGGCCTCGCTGCGGGCTTCGATGAAGGCTTTTTCCAGCTGTCCTTCCTGCTGCACCACGCGCATGCCGCGTCCGCCACCGCCGGCCGCCGCTTTCAATATCACGGGAAAACCGATGCGGGTGGCTTCCTTTATAACGGTCTGTATATCTTCAAGCTTTGCCTGGCTGTCTTCGATCAATGGCACCCCTACCCTCCTGGCGAGGGTTTTGGCGGCTACCTTGTCGCCCAGCTGGGCCATCACCTCATGGTCCGGCCCTACAAAAATGATCCCTTCTTCCTTGCAGCGGCGGGCGAACTGCACACTTTCGCTCAGGAAGCCGTAGCCGGGGTGAATGGCATCTACCTGCTGCGATTTGGCCAGGTGGATGATAGCCTCCACATCGAGATAGGGTTTCAGGGGGTCATCGTCTTTTCCGATCTGGTAAGCTTCGTCCGCCTTGTAACGATGTAGTGAATATCGGTCCTCATAGGTGAAGACCGCTACGGTCCTGATCCGTAATTCTGCTGCAGCTCTCAATACCCTTACGGCAATTTCCCCGCGGTTCGCCACCAGCAGCTTTTGTATCCTTTTTAACGATGAATCCGTCATAACAGTGGTTGTAAATTCCGGCCAATATAGCATTATTGCTAAAAACCGGCAGCCGTAAAAGTAGCAAAAGAATCAGGTTTTTTATTCGTTCAATTCTAAAATTTGCGCCGTTATTATAGTAATTATTCAACCTGAATCGATTGTTAACTGATTTTATACAAAAAAATGCCCCTGTTAACACTTTATGTTTATTTATAATAAGCTAACGATTGCTGTTACATAGTTATATTTAAATATTATTTAATAATATGAGATTCCGAGCGTTATTGTAAACATGAACAAGATCATCCTTGACATTGACCCGGGAGGGGAATGGTTGCACCGCCTGGCCCTGCAGGTCAACGATACGGCCGGGGCCGGGAAAGCGGTAAAGAAAGGACGATTCCATTTCCCTTCCACCTTTGGCAAAGGCTTTGCCGCAGCCATTCCCGTGGAGCCTGGACTTTCCTTGTCGGCCATCAGGCTGCGGAGGAAACAGCCTTTTTCGCTCTGTTATGAAAAACTGCCCGGCAGCGAACTGTTCCATTGCAGATACGATGTGCATGACGGGGAAACCGGCGCTTTTGTGACCCATTCCGCAAACCTGTCCTTTACCCGGACCTTCGAAAGCACTCTCTTCTGCCACCAGCTTACCATTACGATGACCCCGGGCTGGATGGCCGATAACCTGGGCTTGCTGGCTACGCCTGGCGGCCGGATCATGGAGGCCTATGGCGCCGGCACAACCTGGTTCTCGTATCTCGATCAGGACCGCCGTGCCCGGGACCTGCTGAACCGGCTGACGGCGCCATCCCTCAAAAGTGTCATTTATAAAGGAATGGTGCTGGAATTGCTGTCTTTTTCGTGGAGTCGTTTAACTTTACAGAAAAGACCAAATACCTATGCCGACAAAATTGCCTGATACCTGTTAGCAGCCTGCAGTACCAATATTTGACACTATTCGAGTAAAAGAAAAATCTGCAGGAGCATAACCCTTGCCCTCTTCTATTTTTCTTTGACGGAGTTTTTTAACCAAGCCCATGAAGCCTATTAGTCTAAAAATTGATCTGGACGGATCATGGCTCTCTGATTTAGCGGAAGATGTCAATGAAATAGCAGGGGCTCATCATCGGGTAAAGGACGGCCGGTTCGTATTTCCGGCCGCAGTGGCAGAGGGATTTGCGGAAGTGATCCATGTAGAGCCCGGACTATCCCTATGTACGCTGGACCTTATGATGCAAACCGACCTGGTATTGATGATCACGAGCAGAAGCCCTCATACCGTGAATTTTCGTTACAACATCGGGAGTTTCAACAGTGATGAGATCGTTGGGCCGGAATTTTACGGCACCACCGGCAGCAACCTGCGCTCCCTCCTGGTGTACAAGTCCGGCGTGGTTACCTGGCTCTGTGCGCGGAAAGGCTCCTATTTTAATTACCTCCTGGTGGTCATGACCGAAGAATGGATGCGGGCCAATATCGGCGAAATGGTGATGCCGGACAGCAAACATTTCATGCAGCGGAACATACAGGAACAGTTTTACCTGTACCAGGATATCGACATGCCCATTTACACCGCGGCGAGACAGATACCCGAGGTCAGGTCTATTTCATATGACTGCCGGGCCATCGCCTACAAAGGCATTATCCTTCAGTTGATATCCCTTTCCTGGGACCGGATCATTTCCCAGTTCAGGGAAACCGGGCGGATCAATATCGCGGACAAGGAAAAGATGGTGGCCTATATGGAACGTATTTTCGCCGACCTGTCCAAACCCCTCCCGGCCGTGGAAAAACTGGCGGCGGAGATTTTCATGAGCAAATCGAAATTCAACCAGTTGTTCAAGAAAATCTACCAGAAGAATGTATATGAATATTATTCGCAGATCAGGATGCACAAGGCCATGGCATTGCTGAAAAGCGGAAGGTTCTCCGTTGCCGAGGTGGCGCATGAGATCAGCTATATGAACCATGGTCATTTTTCAAAAGCATTCAGCAAGTACTATGGCATGTTGCCGAAGGACTGCATCCCGCGGACGAGGAACTTCCGCATTCGCCGCAATTCAGCATCAGGCGGCATATTGCGGATGCCGGAAGGATGAAAGATCGCTTCGGTTAAAACGTAATGCCCTTTGAGTTTTTTCTTCCTGCCTTAAACCTGAACTTCGCAGCACCATATCAAAGTTTTCATAGGATTTAAAATCATAGGATGAATAAACAGAGAGATTTAGGTCTCTATGGCTCTCTTTTTTTTATTTTAAAGATCGTTATTCCTGAATGGGTATTCCATTAAAAACTTTACCAGCTTTTTATCGTCTCCGATAGCCGTGATGGCCCGGAGATGCCGGTGATGATGCAGGTCTGTTCCGATGAGGTCCACCAGTTGCTGTTCCGCCAGCCACCAGGCAGCTTGTTGTACCTGCCGGCCGTAGTAGCCGGTGAAGGAAAGGAGGTTCACCTGCAGGTCTACCCCGCGGCTGCGGATATCCCGGTAGGTCTCCGGACGGTGATGGAAGTAACCGTACCGCTCCGGATGGGCAAGTACGGGGCGGTAACCCTTTGTCTGCAGGTCAAACAGCCAGCTATGCAGCTGGAACGGTTCACTGGTAAACGATATTTCCACCAACACCCTTTCGCCGCCGAGGGTGAGCAGCGGTTTTTCCATCCGTGCGGGAAATTGCTCATCCATATAATATTCCGCTGCCAGGTGTACGGGCAGCGCGGCATTTTTCAGCTGCTCAAATGGTACGGCAAGCGTTTGGGGTGAATTGGGATACAGTTCCGTCATGATATGCGGCGTGGTGATGAGCCTGCGCAGCCCCAGTTCCTGCAGCTGTTCGATGAAAGACAGCGAGGTCTGCAGGTCGGGCGAACCGTCATCCACGCCGGGAACGAGATGGGAATGCATGTCTGTGCCGATGGCCTTCAAGAAGTCTGTTACGCGTTTTTTCCTGAAAAAGAACATCCTGCAAAGCTATGTTAATTTGTAATTTTATCGCATGTGGGATTCAAATATCGAAGGGTTCAAGATATATCTCAAGCTGGAGAAGTCGCTGGCGGCCAATTCCATAGAGGCGTACGTGCGGGATGTACGGCTGCTGACGCAGTATCTGCAGGCCGTGAACAAGCCTTTGTCCCCGCAGGAGATCACGCTGGACGATCTGCAGGCCGGTGTGCAATGGATCGCTTCCCTGGGCATGAGCGCTACTTCGCAGGCCAGGATCGTTTCGGGGATCAAGGGGTTTTTCCGCTTCCTGCTGATGCAGGATATGATCCCGGCTGACCCCACACAACTGCTGGAAGCGCCCAAGACCAGCCGCAAGCTGCCGGATTTCCTCAGCTTTGAGGAAATAGAACTGCTGATCGGGCAGATCGATCTCAGCAAAGCGGAAGGGCACCGGAACAAAGCTATCCTGGAAACGATGTACAGCTGCGGGCTGCGGGTGAGCGAGGTCATTTCCCTGCAGATATCCCAACTGTATCTTGATGATGGTTTTATCCGGGTGATCGGGAAAGGGAACAAGGAAAGGCTGATCCCCATCGGTGCGGCTGCCGTCCGCTACATCCTGATCTATTACAATGAAACAAGAAAGGGCATGGCGGCAAAAAAGGGCCAGGAGGATATCCTGTTCCTGAACCGCCGGGGAAGCGGCCTGAGCAGGGTGATGATCTTTCTGATGATCAGGGACCTGGCGGTAAGGGCCGGCATCAGAAAGACCATTTCCCCGCATACGTTCCGTCATTCCTTTGCCACACACCTTGTTGAAGGCGGGGCGGACCTCAGGGCCGTACAAGAGATGCTGGGGCATGAAAGCATTACTACCACCGAAATCTACACGCATTTAGACCGGGAGTACCTCCGCGACACGCTCCAGCAATTTCATCCAAGATTTTGACAGCTAAACAGGAGAAGATAACTACAGCCTCCCAAAAAGCCTCCGGGTAAACAGAAAAAGAAAAAAACAGCTACCTGTGGGAGGCTTGGCTGAGGGAGGTAGCTGTTTGTAGAATTGGGGCTTTCCAACATTGGGTGAGACCGCTACACTAAATAGTGGTCTTTATAATTCACTTGTGTCTTACTCGCATGTATAAGATCATTCAGCCATCCTGTAAGCCTTGTCTGCCGTTTGACAGTTTCCGGCCGGATCAGGATGTTCAGTTTTGAACAGGGGGAGAGTTGCCTCCGCTCCGGCATCAATGCGGCATCTTTGTTCTCGCACCAGATCAGCTGGTTACCGGCGTACACTTTAAAGTACACGTCCGGCCCGTGCCCGGTAACTCCTTCTTCCCTGCCCTTCTGCAGCGTTTTGCTGCTATTCACCGCTTTTCCTGAAAAATATAATTTATAACGTCCGTTCTTGTTGGTCCTTGCCCAGCCCAGCAGGCGGTTATTCCATGCATTGTATGCCTCCACCCTTACCGTTCCGATGCCCAGGAAGCTGCTGGCGTCCTTTACGGCGCCGGTGATCACCCATGCGCTGAATTCGCCACGGATGGCATTCCACTTATCGGACGGCACAACGTAGGCAAAAGCCCCCATATGCCTGTCCTTATTCCTTTTCCAGTGCGGCACGAACGTGCTCAGGTGGTATTGCACCCAAACGTTCTGCGTGTGCTGCCGGCCCTGGATGCTGCTGAGGCAGATATCCATTTCCAGCGGTTCTGTGAACAGATGGAGGTCTTCCCAGGTCACCGAGAAGTTTCCCCGTTCGTCCAGCACCGATTCTGCGAGCAGCCGCTCGGATTTGGCATCTACGTCCCTTTCAGACAGCTGCCGGAGGTCTTTGAATATTCCGCGTGCCAGTTGCTCGGTATTATATTGCTCACCGGGCAGATATATCCTGATACGCGCATTGGCCAGGGGTTCAATACACTCTTCACAGATCATTGCAGAGATGTTCCCAATCAACATGTAACTCATAGCGATCTCTTTTTGGTTTTCAAATTTTGGGGGTTAACCCGCTTGTTACTTCCGGACTCCGGGCTCCGGCAAACCCTCTGCATACTAACGAACAAACTATGGTAGAAAGGCCTGAATGCGTGAAAATCTGTTCTGGAATTAACACGGATGCCATCAACCACCGTTCTTCAAATCATCGCTACAAAGTTTAGGAAGAATAAACTGCCAGTCAAGCGTTATACCACGCTTTTTGCCGAATGCGTATTTCTACGCATTTTATGCGGGAAACTACGCAAGAGCCCCGGGGAACGGGCGGTTTCACTGCGATATAAATGCAGGACCAACAAGGGATAACATGATTTGCGGGGTGTACGGTCGACCGGGGGTGTTATAAAGACTAAACTTTGAAAAGTAATTATTTATAATAATTTTACCGGCGATAATTATTTATTCCTATTAAAATCTACACGCAATGTCAAAATTTTCAAGAGACTCGGGAGAATTCATCTCCCTGCTAAAAGGCGCTAAGCTGACACAGGCTTTCCGCATCGATCAGATCGATCGCAAAAAACACAAGAACTTTACGATTTCGGCTTTTTTTGGTGAGAAGAAACTGCATAAACTGTTGGACAATCCCGATGCAATAGGCTTACGGATCTACTACGGACTGGATATAGACGGCGATGGCAAACGCGACAAGCGATTTGTGATCGTGGCGGTTGACAAAGAAGGGAACGACATCCTTCCTTCTTCAGCACCCGGCTTTAACAAAGACGCCGCCGGTGAAGATATCCTGGATGATGGCGTTTCTTGTCCATATGACTGCCCGAAGGGGAATGCGCTGAACTCTGATAACGGATAAAGACTATTAAGTGCCGAACATTTTTCTAATTTCTTTCTTTGTAATGCTGGGGATCGAATGTTTACTTTTGATCCCCTTTTTTCAACAATACAGGCATCTGCAAAAGCCGGGCAAGGTGATCTTTACTTATCTGATCACCAGTATCATTTTTGCGGGAGGGTCTTACCTGCAGGGTTTTATCTTCAGGATGAACAATATGCTTTTTGTAGCCGTGATGACCCTGGTACAGTATTATGTGCTCTCCTGGTTCTACTTCCTGGTGATCAAAGGCGCTGGTGCAAAAAAATTGATCATCTTTCTTACCCTGGCCGGTACCGTTATTTTTTTCATGGATATTTTATATTGGGAAGGCCCTAAACGATTCAACTCTATTTTTGCCAGCTACCGGACCCTGGTGCTGATCAGCTGCGGTATCGCTGTTTTCCTCCAATTGCTGAAAGACGAAGATCTTATCGAACGTTCGATCTATATGAACAGTCTTCCCCTTTTCTGGTTCAACTCCGGGCTGTTCGTATATCTTTGCTGTCACTTCCTCAAGGCGCTGACCTATAACTTCCTCCAGAACAGTATTTACGTGGAAACTTTCCGAGACCTTCAGCAGATCACCTGGTCCCTTAACTTTATAGCAGGCACAATTCAGCTGATTCTTTTTTATATTGGGCTGACTAAAATTAAACGCGCGAGAACATGAACCTCGTAGAAATGATACTGGTTGGCACGCTGGTTATGCTCCTGCTGGGCATTTTTGTGATAATACTGGTGGTTTTGCAGCAGAAGCAGGTGGTACAGTATAAGCTCAGGCTGAAAGACAAAGATCTCCAGATCCAGAAGGAACGGCTGGTAGCCGTATTACAGGGGCAGGAAACCGAACGCAAGCGCATTGCGGAGGACCTTCATGATGAGGTGGGCGCACAGCTTTCGGTGCTCAAGCTCAGTCTTAATCACCTCCTGCAACTGGCCGGCAACGGCGAAAAGGAACGGATCAGGGAGACCAAGGATTTTACGGATACGATCATCCAGCAATTGCGGTTCATTTCCCAAAGCCTGCATCCCACCACCCTGGAGAACCTCGGGCTCAGTCATGCGCTGGATTCGTTCTCCAGCCTGATGAACAAGAACAGGCAGATCGCCATTCAGTTCCGTACGGATGGCTCCGAATATAAAGTAGACCGGGAAAAAGCCCTGAATGTGTACCGCGTGGTACAGGAGGTGATCAATAACATCCTCAAACATGCCGGGGCCACCAAAGTGGTGATCAGTTACCGCAGCACGCCGGGCCTGCTGACCATTCGCGTGGAAGATGACGGAAACGGCATGCTGGTTGACAGTCTGGAGGCCTCCCGCCGGAAAACGGGGCACCTTGGGCTAAAAAATATCGAGAGCCGTTTGAATATTATCGGCGGAAACATCACCTTTGTGAAAAATTCACCCGCCGGTACCATCGCCGAGATCACGGTGGAGAATTTTCAGCCTGTAATCTAAGCAAAAACCTGTCTTGTATGCTTCCGCCTATTCAAGTCGCTATCGCTGACGACCATAAGATATTCCGCAGCGGTGTGATCAATACGCTCACGCCCTACGCCAATATAAACGTCATGTTTGAAGCCGAAGACGGCGAGCACCTCCTCCAGATCATGGAAAATGACGTGCCCGACGTTATTCTGATGGACCTGAAAATGCCGAAGATGGATGGCATACAGGCTACTATCAAGGTAAAGGAGAGATTCCCCGATGTCAAGATCATCATTCTTACCATGTATGAGGATGACAACTTTATCGTGCATCTTGTGGAGAACGGCGCCAATGCCTACCTGTTGAAGAACAGCGAGCCGGAGGAGATCTATGAGGCCATCTGCACCACTTTCGAAAAAGGATTTTACTTTAATGAGAACGTAAACCTCGCCCTGCTCAAGAAAGTGCTGCACAAGAACAAGCAGCAGTTCAAACCTGATTTCAAGCATAAGGTACAGCTGACAGAGCGTGAAATGGAAGTGCTGCAGATGATCTGTGACGAGCTGACCACCCAGGAAATATCGGAAAGGATCTTCCTGAGCCCCCGTACTGTGGAAGGATTGCGGCAGAAGCTGCTGGAGAAGATGGAAGTGAAGAACACCGTGGGCCTCGTGGTATATGCATTCCGTAACGGGCTGATCGAATAAGTATTCAATTATTATTACCACCAAATAATCTGACATGAAACAGCTTTCCATGATCTTATCCGCAGTGGCCTTATGTATGGCAACAGGGCTCACTGCAACGGCACAGGGCATCAAAATGCCTGCGCCCAGTCCCACCCAGACGCTCAAGCAGCAATTTGCGCTTTCCGCTGTGGAGGTTACCTATTCCCGTCCGGCAAAGAAGGACCGTACCATTATGGGCGACCTGGTGCCTTACGGCAAATTATGGCGTACCGGCGCCAATAGCGCTACCCGTATCAAATTCGGGGAAGATGTGAAACTGAACGGCCAGCCTGTTGCTGCCGGCGAGTATGCATTGTACACCGTACCGTCTCAGAACGGCTGGGAGATCGTGCTCAACAAAGGCCTGAAGAACTGGGGCGTTGACGGGTACAAAAAGGAAGACGATGTACTGCGTTTTGAAACAGAGATACAGGAGCTGCCTTTTGCCATTGAATCCTTCATCATCCTGTTCGAAAATGTGATGCCCACTTCCATGACCATGATGATGGCCTGGGATAAAACCCTGGTGCCCATCCAGATCACGGCGGACATTGACGGCAAGGTAATGGCGCAGCTGGATTCCGCCATGCAAACCGCAAAGAAACCTTACTTCCAGGCCGCCAACTATTATTATGAGACCGGCCGCGATCTGAAAAAGGCGCTGGAGTATGCGGATGCCGCTACCAAAGAAAGCCCCGAAGCTTTCTGGGTAATGCACCTCAAAGCCAAGATCCAGGCAAGGATCGGTGACAAACCGGGCGCGAAAGCAACCGCGGAGCAATCCATCGCTTTGGCGAAAAAGGCCAATAACGCGGATTATGTGGCGCTGAATGAGAAACTGATCGCTAACCTGTAAAGGAGATCAAATAGCTGAACGGGCTGTTCCAACCGGGGCAGCCCGTTTTTTATGCGGGTCTGTTCCAGGTTGATGTAAATCAGCGGATAAAAAGCGATGGCAGTCCTTAAGCCTGTTCCGGCAGATCCCCGCTGCCGCGTTTCGCGTTATCGAACAGTTGCCAGATGGCCGCCACCAGCATCACCAGCAGGCAGCCGATCACGTTCAGCCAGAGAAAAGACACGATATCCGACATGTACACCGTGATCACCAGCAGCTCCGCTACCAGCGCACCCCAGAAGGCCGCATTCCCCTTCACCCACTTCATCATGAATGCCACCACAAAAATGCCGAGAATGGTGCCATAGAAAAGGGAGCCGAGGATGTTCACCGCTTCAATGAGACTGCCTAGCCCGGTTGCGAATTGCGCTACCGCAATGCTGAATACGCCCCATATGAGCGTCCATATTTTGGACATGCGCAGGTACTCCCCGTCCGTGGCGGTCTGGTTGATCATCCGCTGGTACACGTCCACCATTGTTGTGGAGGCCAGGGAGTTGAGGGCTGCGGCGATACTGCCCCAGGAGGCCAGGAAGATGATGGCGATCAGCAGCCCCACCAGTCCTTTCGGCAGGTTATGCACTACAAAATGCAGGAATATATAGTTGGTATCGTTCGCTTCCGCGGTGGGATCGGCCTTTTTGATCAGCACCCTGGCGGAATCGCGCACGAGCATGGAGGCGTCTTCCACGGCTTTCAGTTCGGCCTGCGCAACACGGATATCCTTTTCATCCTCTGTTTTCAATGCATCCGCCAGCTTGTGCACATGCGCCTGCTTGCGGTCGGACAGCTCGTTGTATTCCTGTTCCAGCAGTTGCATCTGCGGGGCATAAGCGGAATTGTACACTTTCCTCACCTGTCCTTCATTAAAGCTGATGGGGGCGCGGAAATAGAGATAGAACACAAATACCAGCGCACCGATCAGCATGATCAGGAACTGCATCGGTACTTTCACGAGGCCATTCATCAACAGCCCCATCCGGCTCTCCGTGAGCGTGCGCGCGGTGAGGTACCGCCCCACCTGGCTTTGATCGGTACCGAAATACGAGAGGGCCAGGAAGAAACCGCCGATCACCCCGCTCCAGATATTATAACGGTCTTTTACATCAAAATCCGTAACGATCACATTCAGCTTGCCCATTTTGCCGGAAACATGCAACGCTTCCCGGAAACCGATCTCCTGCGGTAAAAGATGCATGACCATATATCCCGCCATGAACATCCCCGCAAAGATGATCCCCAGTTGCAGGGACTGGGTGTAGGAAACGGCTTTTGTGCCGCCGTACATGGTATAGATAATGAGCAGGCCGCCCATGAAAATGTTGGTATAGTAGATGTTCCAGCCCATCAATGACGACAGGATAATGGAAGGGGCATAGATGCTGATGCCGGTAGACAGGCCGCGCTGGATCAGGAACAGGAAGGAGGTCAGCGTCCGGGTTTTGAGATCGAAGCGCTGTTCCAGGTATTCATAGGCGGTGTAGACCTTCAGCCGGTGGAAGATCGGCACAAAGAACATGCAGATCACGATCATCGCCAGCGGCAGCCCGAAATAATACTGCACGAAGCGCATCCCGTCCGTATAAGCCTGACCGGGGGCGGACAGGAATGTTATGGCACTGGCCTGGGTGCCCATGATAGACAGCAGCACGATGTACCAGGGCATGGTGCGGTTGCCGAGAAAAATAGCTGTCCATATCCTTCTGGCCGCGGCTTTTCCAGACACCATACAGTATGATAGCCACCAGCGTGAGGGATAGCACGATCCAATCAGGATAACTCATGCGAACGTTTTGGTGAAGAAGTAAAAAAAGATGACCAGCGCAATCAGCCAGGCCGCTACGACAATGTACCAGATGGACCAGCGCGGGAACAGCGGTGGTTTTTCTTCCTGTTTATTCATCAGCGTGGTTTTATTTTTTCAGCCGCAACCTGCTTCAGTTTCTTCTTGATAAAAAAGCACCGCTCAGCAGGCCAAGTACAAGACCTATCAGCAGGCCGATATGCACCCTTTTGATCAGGAAACCGATGACCAGTCCGATCACGATGCATAGGCCGGCGGACATCCGCATGCGGGTATTTGCTTGTCGATTGCTCATCTTATTTCGATATCATGTTCACAAACAGCCGGTATGCTCCCGGAACGCCGGCGGGTAGCTGGCGGAAGAAAGCAAGGCCGGTGTAAATATATTTTCCCTTACCGTAATTCGCGATGATGGTGGAGCCGTCCAGCGGGCGTTCTCCGGGATCGTTCATTTCAAACGGTTTGCGGTAGCTTTTATCTGCCTGGGAAGGGAAATACAATCCCCGTTCCTGAATCCATCCCGCGAAATCCTTTTGCGTGATGGTATTAGGATAGCTGAACAGGGAATCCTTTGGCAGCAGGAATTTCACGGGTGCAAACTCGTTCGTTACCCGGTCCCGGGAGAGGCTGAAGGGGAAAGGGCCCATCTGGTCAGTGACCAGCCCGCCGCTGGTGTTGTACTGTATCAGCAGCACTCCGCCGTTCTTCACATACTCCAGCAACCGCGGCTGCCAGTAACGCAGCCGTGGCTGGGTATTGTAGGCGCGGACGCCGGTAATGATCGCATCATATTGGGAAAGGTCGCCGCTCATGATCTCTTTCTCTCCCAGCCAGGTGACCATGTAGCCCACCTGCCGCAGCGATTCCGCCACCTTGTCCCCTGCCCCGGAAATATAGCCGATGCGGCGGCCGTTGTGTTTCAGGTCCACCGTTACCAGCCTTGCGCTGGCGGAGGGGAAAATGGTAATGGACGGAATATGGTCGTATTGAATGGTGGTGATGCTGTTCGTATATTCTCTGCCGTTAGCTGTGGTCACAACGGTTAACGTATCCACGATGTTCTGCCCGTTTATCTTCACCGGCGACACCTGGAATACAACTTCCGTTTCATCTCCCTTGCCTTCCAGGGCATAGGGGATCGATGCTTTGTCCGCCCGGAACCCTGCGGGCAACTGCAGGCGCACGGCGCCGCTGACATTGCCTTTCATGGAACGTATTTTTACCGGCACGGCCTGCGGTGCGGCCTGTGTGAAGATGAACACCTGGTTATCCAGCGAGGCCACAACAGGCGGCGCTATCACCAGGGAACGATATACCTCGCCCTTGACGGGATCGGTGAATTTGTAAATGAGCGGTCTTGTCACGGAAATGGTTTCTCCACCTGTTTCCAGGAAGAAAGTAGCCCTGAGCGAAGGAATATTCTCCGGGTTGCCGGTCAGCTGCGGATCATTGATGATGTAAGTGCCGGGCGGATGCGGATGCTGCAGCCAGTAAGGCTGTGAAATAGCGGTGCGCTGCGGCACGGTCACCGTTTTCCGGATGGATTCAAAACGGTTGAACGGCAGCAGGTGTTCCTCCCCCACATCTTCGCCATTGATGCTGATCTTTTTCAGGGTAACGGGCACCCTGCTGCGGTTGATGAACTGAAGGTCCGTTTCCACAGATTCGCCCGGAACGATCTCGCCCTGGCGGGTAAATGCTTCCATCCAGATGCCGGCGCAGGCCAGGATCAGTTTATCGGTTTCCTGCAGTTTGACCGTTTTCCAGTAGCCGTCCGGCAATGCGCGGATCTTTTTGCGGATATCGACAAGGGCTGGCACACTGGCCGCCGGATCATCCATATTGTATGCGATCAGGGCGTTCTGTATCAACCGGCCGATCTCATCACCGCCGTCAACGCGTGCCCAGCTGGTATTCACGCCGTCCAGCAGGCTGTGGACCGGGGCATCGCCTTTGATGGTGGAGAAATATTCGAGGGAAGAGCCACGGGAGGATGCCACGCCGAAGCCCTGGCTTTTATGCTGGGAACGGCTTTCTGCGGCTATTTCACCAAAACCTTTACCCAGCAAAGCGTTATAGGCGCCTACATCCAGCTTGAACTGGTCGTTGGAAGTGGTGTTATTGCCGCCGAAATTATAGGTATTCCATAAGAGGCGCTTTACCTGCCAGGGTTCTACTTTATCCAGCTGTTCGGGAAACTGGGCAGGGTCTGCCGCTGCCGCAAAGGCTTCCGCCGCCAGCATGGCGGATGCGGTATGGTGACCATGCCCCGCGCGGCTATCCGCCGGGAAACGGCAAATGATCACATCCGGCCGGAACTTGCGGATCACCCATACGGCATCACCCAGTACTTTTTTACGGTCCCAGATGGTAAAGGTCTCCTCCGGGTTCTTGGAGAAACCGAAGTCATTGGCGCGGGTAAAGAACTGTTCCGCGCCATCAATGCGGCGGGCGGCCAGCAGTTCCTGCGTGCGGATCAGTCCCAATAACTCCGCCTGCTCGTTGCCGATCAGGTTTTGCCCGCCATCGCCGCGGGTAAGGGAAAGATAGCCGGTGCGGTACAGGCTTTCCTGCGCGAGATAACCCAGCAGCCGGGTATTTTCATCATCCGGATGTGCGGCCATATATAATACACTTCCAAGCGTATTCAGTTTTTTCATCTGCAGCCGGATCTCGGCGGCATTCAAGGGAGGAGCTGTCTGTGCCTGCAGGGCGGTAAAGCCACATAACAGCATGGCGGCCAGGCAGCAAAGGGTGCGGTATCTTAACATGAAATAGTAACCGGTTTAGTCAAGTTGTCAAAAATAGGAATTAATCAGCGGATAAGGTTACCGCTGGTGGAATAGCAACGAAAAGTTAAAGGGATTACTTTTTGAACATGAAATATACGGCTCCCAACAGCAGGGCAAAAGATATGAGGTAGTTCCAGCGCAACGGCTCCTTCAGGAACAGCACGGCAAAAACGCAGAAAACGGTCAATGTGATCACTTCCTGCACCATTTTTAGCTGGAAGCCGTTGAACCCGTCCGTATATCCGTAACGGTTAGCCGGCACCATAAAGCAGTATTCGAAGAAGGCGATCCCCCAGCTGATCAGTACCACTTTCCATAGCGGAACATTGGTATGTTTGAGATGCCCATACCAGGCAAACGTCATAAAAACGTTGGAGACCAGTAACAACAGAATGGTGCGCATGAAGGTTAAGCTATTGAATTTCAGGAATTGTTACTATAATGAACGGTATGCGACCGTTAATGAACAAATATACTATGTTTACCCTTTGTAATTAATTATTTTTCAGTACATAGCTCTATGGCACAGGCTTTGAAAAATGGAATGCCTAAATTTCAGGCATGTTTCGTAATTATCTGCTGATTGCGTACCGCAATATCGTCCGGCACAAGCTTTTTACCGTTATCAATATTTTTGGCCTGTCATTAAGCATGAGCCTCTGCCTGCTGGTCATTATGCAGATCAGTAAGGACATCGGTTACGATCATTTCCATCCGCAACCGGAACGCACTTATCGTGTAATTACGGAACTGAGCGATCCGCAGGGTAATGCCTGGAAGCTGGCCAGTTCTCCTCTGCCGTTGCGTGATGCGCTGACCAGGGATAAAGTGGAGGTGGTTCAGTTGTATCCCGTACTGAAAGGCAGGGCAACGGAAGGCAAAAAAACACTGCCGGTGAACGGGTGTTATACTGACCCCGCATTTTTCCGTGTATTCGGGTTCAGGCTCGCAAAAGGGAATCCGGCCATGGCGCTGCAGTTGCCAAACAGTATTGTGCTCAGTCACGAAACGGCCCGAAGGTTCTTTGGGAATGCGGATGCTATGGGCAGGATCATTTCAATGGGAAGCCTCGGTGACTACCTGGTTACCGGGGTGTTTGAGCCACAGACGGCCGACACGCACATCCGGTTTGATGCCTATGCGTCTGCCAGCACAATACCGCGACTGGAAAAAGAGGGTGCCCTGCCGGAAAAACTGCAGAACTGGAATGCTTACAGTGATGCCTATACTTATCTGATACTGCCGGACGGTGTTCAGAAAAAGCAGATGAGCGGCAATCTGGAACGCCTGGCGGCTTCACTGGTTGATGATCCCTCCCGGGGAAGCATTCAGTTCCACTTGCAGCCGCTTGACGGGATCACGCCTTCCTGGGATGATATTTATAACGACTTTCACAGTGGCGCCACCTGGGGCAAGATAATGGCCGCGGCAGGAATCGCTTTTATCATACTGCTGTCTGCCTGCTTCAATTACACGAATCTCTCCATCGCCAGATCGCTTACACGCGCAAAGGAAGTTGGTATCCGAAAGGTTTCCGGAGCCACCCGGTTGCAAATATTCGGACAATATATCATGGAGGCGGTGCTGATATCACTTTTTTCTCTTATGCTGGCCTGGTTGCTGCTGATGCTTAATATCCGGCACCGGGTATTTGACATCATACCCGAGACGATAGTCACCTGGCAGATATTCCTGGCATTCCTTGGATTCAGTCTTTTCACCGGTCTGCTTGCGGGATCGCTGCCAGCCTGGATATTATCAGCTTTCAATCCGGCCCAGGTATTGAAAAGCATGCCTTCTTTCCATCTTCTGGGCAGGATGAATTTGCGTAAAGGGCTGCTGATCTTCCAGTTGTCAGTTTCCCTGGTGATCACTGTTTTCCTGTTTGCATTCTACCGGCAGTTTACTTATATGGCGGATGCGGATCCCGGTTTTGACGCAACGCAGATTCTGAGCCTGCAGCTGCAGGGAAATCCCCCGGATTTGCTGATGCATGAAATTTCGGCGCTAAGCGGTGTGGAGAACGTAGCAGCTACCTCCGGGAACTTTGGGCGCTTCCATGGTGAACGCGTTCCGCTTAAAGCCGGCAAAGAGGATGATCCGGTGAAAACGAGCCTCTTTTATGTAG
Organism: Chitinophaga sp. XS-30; assembly: GCF_008086345.1. Lineage (NCBI taxonomy): Bacteria > Pseudomonadati > Bacteroidota > Chitinophagia > Chitinophagales > Chitinophagaceae > Chitinophaga > Chitinophaga sp. XS-30. The sequence continues at coordinate 4,043,964 of NZ_CP043006.1, forward strand.
ACAGGCAGTTTATCCCCATGATGGGGCTCCAGTTTCTGGCTGGCAATAATTTCCTTCCGCAGCGCGACCGCTCACTACTGATCATCAACGAAAAGGCTGCCGCAACGTTCGGTTTTAAAACGCCTTTCGATGCTGTTGGACAAAGGGTGTGGCTGAACGATTCTTCCGTGATGCAAATAAGCGGGGTCCTGAAGAATTTCCATTTCGAGAACATGGGAGTGGCGATAGCCCCCCTGGCATTCAGGATAGACAGCGCGAATTTCCAGTTGCTGAACATTAAAGTGAATACGGGCGATAAGGCACATACAATGAATATGGTAGCTGCGGCCTGGCAGCACGTATATCCTGGTCAACCTCTCCAGGCCTATTGGCTTTCAGAGAAAATTCATGAAGATAATGCCCAGAAACGCAGTATTACTACATTGGGGGTCCTGGCGCTGATGGCCATTGTAATTGCCCTGATGGGATTGCTCGCGATGGTGATCTATACTACCGAGCTACGCCGAAAGGAAATTGGCATACGGAAGGTAATGGGAGCCGGTAGCGGCAGCCTTATGATGCTGCTATCCCGGGGTTTTATCAAGCTACTGTTGATTGCCGGGGGGATTGCGCTGCCTGCGGGATATTTGTTGAGCCATCTTTTTCTGCAAAATTTTGCGCTGCGTACTCCCTATGGCTTGGGAAGTGTGATGCTCTGCTTTTTTATAATGCTGTTCATTACCCTGCTTACAATTATCTCCCAGACCTGGAAAGCTGCCAGGGTAAATCCTGCCGACAGCCTCAGGAGCGAATGATAACCGGTAATAAGCTGATCGTTGAAGAAGATCAGCCATCAAAAGAAGAAGAAAAATATCAGGATTCTTTCCTCGCCAGCAGGTACAGCACGGCCATGCGGGTGGCGACGCCGTTCTCCACCTGGTCCAGGATAATGGACTGGCCGGAGTCCGCCACATCGGAACTCAGCTCCACTCCCCTGTTGATGGGGCCGGGATGCATGATCACAATGTCTTTTTGCAGGCTGTCCAGCAGTTTCCGGTTGACGCCGTATGCCAGGGAATACTCCCGGAGGGAAGAGAACAGCGGCATGTTCTGGCGTTCGAGCTGAATGCGCAGTACGTTGGCAACGTCCGCCCAGGCGAGGGCCTCGCGCATATTGTAGCTGACGTTCACGCCCAATGCCTGCCCGATATGCTTGGGGATCAGCGTGGGCGGGCCTACCACCGTTACTTCAGCGCCGAGTTTTTTCAGGCAGTAAATATTGGACAGGGCTACACGGGAATGCATAATATCGCCGCAAATGGCGATTTTCTTGCCTTCTACGCTGCCCAGCCGTTCCCGGATGGAGAAAGCGTCCAGCAGGGCTTGTGTGGGATGCTCATTGATACCGTCCCCTGCATTCACGATCGGCACGTTGATGTGCCTGGCCAGGAAATGTGGGGCGCCGGTGGCGGAATGCCGCATGACCACCATATCCACTTTCATGGACAGGATGTTGTTGACCGTGTCGATCAGTGTTTCGCCTTTTGATACGGAAGACCCCGAGGCCGAGAAATTCACCACATCCGCCCCAAGCCGCTTTTCCGCCAGCTCAAACGAGATGCGGGTGCGCGTGGAGTTTTCGAAAAATACATTAACGATAGTGGTATCTCTTAAAGTAGGGACCTTCTTAATAGGCCGTTGCAGAACTTCCTTTAATTGGTCGGCAGTTTGAAAGATGAGCTCTATATCCTGACGCGTCAGATCGCGAATACCTAATAGATGTTTAACAGAGAGTGACATTCTAAGGTGCAAATATAAGCGGTTTATGCTATCAACACAACTTCATCTTTTCCATCTCTTTCTTTCCACAATACTTTCACCCGTTCCGTAATGATCGCATCGATCGTTCTGCCGGTATAATCGGGTTGTATGGGCAGCTCCCGGCTGAAACGCCGGTCTATCAGCACCAGCAGCTCTATGGCGGCCGGGCGGCCGAAGTCCAGCATGGCATCCATCGCGGAACGGATCGTTCTGCCGGTGTACAGCACATCATCGATCAATACCACACGTTTGTTCTCCAGGGAAAACTCGATATCGGTCTCGTCAGGCGCCTGAAGCCCTTTGCCGCTTTTGTAATCGTCCCGGTAAAAGGTAATATCCAGCCGGCCGTAAGGGATCTGTACCCCCGGCAGGAGCCGCTGCAGGTTATGATATATCCTGTCAGACAGGTAGATGCCACGCGGCTGCAGGCCTATCAGCACAGTATCCGAAAAATTCAGATGGTTTTCTATCAGTTGGTGACTAAGCCTGTCGATAGTGATCGCGAGTTGCCGGTCCGTCAAAATAGATTTCAAAACAAACGGGATTTAGAGATCAAAAATAAGGATTAATGGCACAGATCAAAAATAAACAAACGTCAAGCATGTATTATTTATATAATACCAGTGGCGTCTGCTGTTTTAACATTTTGATGTGGCCTGCCTTTTGTAGCTTTATTGGAGAAAATATTCATCATTATGAAAATCATACCTGCCATGCTTTTGACACTAGCCATATTCGGTTTCGGCTCTACCGCAAAATCACAGATCGCCAACGGCTCCAAAGTGCCGGATTTTGAACTGAAAGACCAGGACGGTAAAAACTTCAAACTATCTGACGCACTGGCCAAAGGCCCTGTTGTTGTTTATTTTTATCCGAAAGATGATACCCCGGGCTGCACAAAGGAAGCCTGCTCATTTCGTGATTCCTTCGAGCAATTCAAGGACGAAGGTGTACAGGTAGTAGGGATCAGCGCGGACGATGTAGCCTCCCACAAAAAATTTGCGGAGAAATACAAACTGCCTTTCACTTTGCTGAGTGATGAGGGTAACGAGGTGCGCAAACTGTTTGGCGTACCCAAAACCATGATGCTGCCCGGCAGGGTGACCTATGTGCTGGACAAGAACGGCGTAGTGGTGCATCAGTTCAATTCCATGACCAAAGCGGAACAGCATGTGGAAGAAGCGATTGCTGCTGTTAAAAAGATGTAAACATATCTATTTTTAAAGAGAGCGGGTGCATCAAAAGTATGATGCACCCGCTTTTTGTTGTAACACTTCAGTGAAAGAGATTATTTTTTATCCCACCAGACCTTTGTTCCACCGTTATCCGGACCATCCAGCATGGTGAGCGCCCTCGTATAGCCGCCCTGGTTGCTGTTCCTGAATTTGGAAGGAATGGGCAAACGTTTGATGAACCCGGAAATGCTGCCGTTGCTGTTGTTCACGATCACGGGGAACAGTTTCGGATAACCGGTGCGCCTGAATTCGGTCCAGGCTTCCTGGCCGTCAGGGTATAGCGCGATCCATTTCTGGGTGATGATCCTTTCGAGGTTGCGTTCATCCGTATCACCGGCATTCCATTGAATGGTAACGGTGCTGAGGTTGGGATTGCCAGCCGGTACGTTGTTCGCATTGGCGACCATAGATTTTGGATCGATATAGGGGCTGGCGGTGGCGGTGTTGTTCTGAAGGTAGGCAGTGGCCGGCCCTGCGCCCCATTCTTCAAAAGACCGTTCCACGGCGGTCTCGTAATTGGTTTCGGCGTTTCCTGCATTGCTCCAGTTCCGCAGGGCAGCTTCGGCTTTCAGGAACCAGGCTTCTGCCGCGGTCATGATCTTGGCTTTGGCCTTCAGCCTGTCGAAATAGTTGGCGGAAGCAGCGGAGGCGATGGGTTTGGAGTATCCGGAGTATCTCGACTTGTCATCTATAGCTACGCCGTTGCGGATGCCGATGAACTGGCCGCTGACCGCTGCATCGGACGCCGGGGTCATATACCGGGTGATGCGCGGATCGCTGTATCCCTGCAATAAAGAAGCCAGCGGCGCGCCGGTGCGGATATCGCTCCAGTCCTCAATGATCACCACTATCGGGCTTTCCGATCCGTAATCAACGAGCGCGTTATCGCTGTTGCCGTCCAGCAGTCCCCCGCTGGCGGGGTCCAGTGCTTTTTCCCCTTCTGTTTTTGCCAGCGTGGCATCAGCATACACGATCCTCAATGCCAGCCGCAGGCGAAGGGTATTCGCCAGTTTCAGCCATTTCTGAGGATCTCCGCCATAGATAAGGTCGGCGTTCTTGAATGCGGTGGTCACTGTTTTGGTGCCGGCGGCATAAGGTTTCAGCTTTTCCACCGCCACGTCCAGGTCGGCGAAAAACGCCTTGTAACCATTTTCCTGGGAATCGAAATCGATGGACAGGTCGGCATTCGGCTTGCTGTACTTCGTGTAAATAAGCGGTCCGAAGATGTCTGCTACTTTATGCATTTCCATCACTTTCAGGATCAGCCCCAGTGCATCGGTATCATTGAAATCCACCCCGGTGTATTCGGGCTTGAATTTCTCATAGTCCGCCACACCCTGCATCACGCCGTCGTATGCAATATTCAGTATCCACTCGTTCCATCCATCCATCATGAAATAGTTGCTGTTGTTGTTGCCGCCGTTGAACGGGGTCGGCGTCATCATATAACCGCTGTAGATATCGGAGTTAAGATTGCGCTGCAATTGATATTGCCAGTTGATATAATGATGAAGGCTGCGCTGCGCATTCTGCAGCGGAAGGGCCAGCGCCTTGAAATCAGCAAGGAATACATCCGGTTTAACGCCTGCCGGATTGGTATTGATATCCTTGAAGTCTTTTGTACAGGCCGTTATCATCAGCGAGCAGGCCAGCGTCAATAACGGGAGTTTTTTATGTTTGTTCATATACATTCAATTGGTCGTGAAAGAAGTGGTGTCTCAGAAGGAACATTTCAGGTTAACCCCTATGCTCCTGGTAGAAGGCAGGCCAAAGGCATCGATCCCTACGCCACCGGCGCTTACCCCGGCTACCTGCTCGGGGTCGAACGGCGCATCCCGTTTAAAGAAGAACAGGTTGTTGCCGATCAGGCCCAGCCGGAGGTCTTTCACCGCATTCCCTTTCAGCGGCAGCTTCCAGGCTATGGACAGTTCCCTGAGCCGGATAGCGGTGGCATCAAAGATATACGCGCTGCCGGAAGGCGTTTTGCCGCCGATATGCTTGTAATAGGTTTGCGCATCCACCGTACCGCTCCAGGCATGGCCATTTTCGTCCACCGCATTTGAAATGTTCACGGTGCCGCCATTATCACGGGCATCTCCTGTTCTTTTGCTCACGCCAAGCTGGTCCATATACCCTTCCGTGATGCTGAACACCTTTCCGCCAAATTTACCATCTATCAGCATACCAATATACACATTACCAATGGAGAAGGTATTATTCCAGCCGAGGATGAATTTGGGATTGGGGTTGCCGAACAGGCTGTCTATCAGTATGGGCAGGTGTGTTGTGCTGTTGACCACTACCCTTCCCTGCGGGTCCTGCTGAAATGTGCGGCCATAGAAATCACCGAAAGAACCATCCAGTCTCAGCGCGGTATATCCGCCGCTGCTGGGCAGCTTGTAAATGGATGCGGGATTTGCGCCCTGCACTATGTTGGGATCAAAAAGCTCCACGATCCTGTTCCTGTTCCGGGAGAAATTCACGGTGGTAGTCCAGTTGAATTTGCTGTTATTGAATACCTGGTACGATGCGGATGCTTCAATACCGGTATTCTGGATATTGCCGGCATTGATATCCCCTTTGGTGCCGGTGCCGATGAGCAGGTCTATTCCGCTGAAGTACTGGTGAATGATGTTGGATTTATACCAGGTAATATCGACAGACAGGCGATTGTTAAGGAGGCTCCACTGCGTACCGATCTCCAGCGATTTGTTGCGTTCCGGTTTCAGGCCAAGGCCCAGCGAATCCGGGGCCGGCTGGCTGGTGGGCGGATTGGATACCCCACCGGTGGAAAATGTGTATAAAGGATAAGTGCTGTTGGCGGCTACGTCGTTCCCTACCACGGCATAGGATGCCCGCAACTTCGCCAGGTTCACCACGGCCGGCAGGCGGAAAAGATCATTCAGTACAGCGCTCAGGCCAACGGAATAGTAATTGTAACCGCGTTTCTCCGTGGGGGTGAACGAGAGTGTGGATGACCAGTCATTCCGGTCCGCCAGGTCGAGGTACAGCATCTCTTTGTAGTTGAGCTGCAGGCTGCCGAATACGGACTGCAACTGGCGGTTGGCGGTGGGACTTCCTTCCGTGGTATTGCGGATGTCTATGTTCGATTTATCCAGCGCTGATTCCAGGAAAACATTGGGAACAGTTGGAGAACCGGCTACCGTGATGATCTTTGCCCGCTGGTCCTGTATGGACGTACCGGCGGTGAAACCGATGCCCCAGTCATTGCCCAGTTGACGTTCGCCGGTCAGCAACAGGTCGCCATACAAAGAGCGGCTGGTGCTGCGGCTGGAGAAAAGGTTGCCATTGGCGCGGGCGAGAGTGGACTGCGTGGTGGCGTACATCCTGCGCTCGTATTCATTGGTGAAATGGCTGATGTTGCCGCGGGTCTGCAATACCAGCCAGTCATTCAGCAGGTACTTCAGGGACACGGCGCCGTACACATTCTGATTGCGGTTGTCGGCAGGATTACGGTACAGCGTCCAGTATGGATTCTGCTGGTAATCCTGGCCGCCCCAACCGCCACCGTTTGCCAGGTCTTTATCGTAATTGATGTTCCACCAGTTCTGCGCATTCAGGTAACGGGCGGAGGAAAAATATTCGTATTGTTCATAATCGGAGAAGTTCAGCCCCCTCGGGAACAGGTACAAGCCGGTAAGCGGATTGAAGTAAACGCCCGGTGTAAGCCGGTTGTGCGCTTTCTGCATCGATCCCATAAATGTACCGTCAAATATCAGGCGGTCGTTCAGCAGCTTGCTGCTCTGCCGGAAATTGAGCGTATGCTGTTTGTAAGTGCTGGTGGGCAGTACGCCTTTGTTATCGGTTTTGGAATAAGAGAGATAGTTGGATGATCTTTCATTGCCGGTCTGCAGGCTGAGGCTGTTGATAAAGGTCAGGCCTGTTTGAAAGAAATCCTTCACGTAATCCTTATCCGGCTGGGTTGCGCCGCTTGCGCCCCAGCTGTCGTCACTGCCGGGAGATGTGGCGGTACCGGGAGTCGTCTGTGAATATTTGTATTGCAGTTCCGGTAGTATGTTCACCCGGTCAACCGTCATGCTGCTGGAAAAATCGATCTTGCTGATGCCGTTTTTCCCTTTTTTCGTGGTGATGAGCACTACGCCGTTGCTGCCCTGGCTGCCATACAATGCGGAGGCAGAAGCGCCTTTCAGGAGGTTGATGCTTTCGATATCATCAGGGTTGAGGGTGCTCATGATATCTCCCGCGTCCGGTGCATTATTATACAGGCCGGCATCCGGACCGCCGATCTGGTTGATGACAGGGAGACCGTCGATCACATAGAGCGGCTGGCTGTTGCGGGTGGACTTGTCGCCGCGCAGCACTATTCTCACAGAGCCGCCCGCGCCGCCGGAGGTACGGTTTACCTGTACGCCGGCCACTTTACCGTTCAGGCTGTTCATGACGTTCGTATTCTTTACGGTGGAGAGGTCAGCGCCGGAAACGGACTGCATGGAATAGGTCAGGCTTCGCGCCTTGCGCGTGATGCCCAGGGCCGTTACCACAACGCCTTCCAGTTGCTGCACATCCGGCTCCATGATCACGGAGACTTCCGTATCGGAGGCGCCGATGCTTACGCGCCTGGTGGCAAATCCCGCCGAAGTTATCTCCAGGGTGGCAGCCCCCGGCGGAACGCTTAGCATGAACCGGCCTTCCTGATCAGCGATGCTGCCGGTAGCCGTGCCCTGCAGGCGTATGGTGGCCCCGATCAGCGGAGCGCCGGTGCTGTCTTTCACCACTCCCCTGACCTGGCGTGTCTGGGCCATCATGGGGTGGAACAGGAAGAGTAAAATAACAGAGAACAATAAACGCATCATACGTCAGATTTTAGTTGAGTTATCATAAATACGTGGACCTTCTATCTAACAAAGACGCACTCTTGAAATAGTGGTACCTATTGTGGCGGAAAAAATGCATTGCCGGCCCGGGGATGCCGGCAAGCGGGTCAGTAAGTGTACTTCAGGGTAAGGCCCAGGCTGCTGCTCATGGGCAGGCCGAACACATCTACCCCTACGCCTACGGGGTTAACACCGGCTACCTGCTCGGGGTCGAAAGGAGCGTTCAATAAAAAGAAGAAAAGATTATTACCGGTGAGGCCAACATGGAGGTGTTGCAATGCGGCCAGCCGGGAAGGGACCTTGTACGAAAGGGATATCTCCCGCAGCCTGATGGCGGTGGCGCTGTACATGTATTGTTCCATTACGGGCGTTTTGCCGCTGGTTTGCTTGAAATATTCACGGGCGGGTGATTGTCCCTGCCAGGGGTGGCCGTTCTCGTCCACTGCATTTCCGATGATCATATAACCGCCTTCATCACGCAACCGCCCGCTTTCTGCGCTGACGCCCATTTGATCGAGGAAGGCATTGGTGAAGCTCAGTACCTTGCCGCCGAATTTTCCGTCTATCAGGCAGCTGAAACTGAAATTACGGAAACCGACGTCCTGCTTCAGGCCTACGGAAACACGCGGATTGGGATTCCCGAGGTATTGCCCGTCTTCATAGTAAGGTATGCCGGTAGCGGAATTGATGACGATCCTTCCCTGATCGTCCCGGCGGAACCCTCTGCCGTAGATATCCCCATAGGCGCCGCCTTTCTTCAGGATGCCATCTTCGGCCCCTGATCCGCCGGTTAAACGGTATTGCTGGTTGGATGCAAAGTCCACCACACCGTAATCGAACAGCTCGATCACGCGGTTGCTGTTATGATAGAAATTCAGCGTACTGGTCCAGTTCAGCAACGGGCGATCTATCAGTTTTCCGCTTACCGTAACCTCCAGCCCCTTGTTCTGGATATTGCCTGCATTGATATCCGCCAGCGTACCCGGACCGGCCAGCAGGCTTACGCCGCTGAAATACTGGTGAATGATATTGGATTTGTACCAGGTAACATCCATCGAAAGCCTGTTATCGAACAGTTTCCAGTGCGTGCCTATTTCCAGCGATTTGTTCAGCTCCGGGCGCAGCTCGATACCCGGCACTCCCGCTACCGGCCTGCTCACGGGAGGATTGGAAACGCCGCCGCCCATGAATGTGTACAGCGGATACGTGCTGAAAGGCGCGATATCATTTCCGACAATGGCGTAAGAAACGCGCACTTTCGCCATATTGATGAAAGACGGGAGGCGCACCCATTCGCGCAGCATGGCGCTCAGGCCGGCCGAATAATAATTGTACCCGCGGGCTTCCGTAGTGGTGAAGGCCAGTGTGGAAGACCAGTCGTGCCGGTCAGACAGATCGATGAACAGCTTGTTCCGGTAACTGAGCTGCAGGCTGCCGAATACGGACTGCAGCTGGCGGTTGGTGGCGGTATTCCGGATATCTATCGTGGTGCGTTCCAGCGCTGATTCCAGGAAAACATTTGGCACGGAGGGCGACCCTTCGATCGTGATCACCTTTCCCTGCTGGTCCTGTATGGAGGTACCGGCGGTGAACTCCATATTCCAGTCGCTGCCCAGCCTTTGTTCGCCGGTCAGCAGCAGGTCGCCGTACAGGGCGCGGTTATTCGTGCGGCCGGAGAAGTAATTGCCGTTGGCGCGGGCGAGCGTGGCCTGTGTGGTGGCATAGATCCGGCGTTCATAGTCATTCTGGAAATGGCTGATGTTGCCGCGTGCCTGCAGGGAAAGCCAGCTGTTCAGCAGATATTTCAGGGACACTGCCGCATATACGTTCTGGTTGCGGTTATCCGATGCATTGCGTTGCAATGTCCAGTAAGGGTTCTGTTGATAGTCCTGCCCTCCCCAGCCGCCACCGTTCGCCAGGTCTTTATCGTGGTTGATGTTCCACCAGTTCTGCGCATACAGGTAACGGGAGGGCGAAAAATACTCGAACTGTTTGTAGTCATCGAAATTCAGCCCGCGCGGGAACATATATAAACCGGGCAAAGGATTGAAATATATGCCTGGCGTAACGCGGTTATGGGCATGCTGTACCGCGCCCATGAAAGTTCCTTCAAAGATCAGGCGTTCGTTCAGCAGCTTGCTGCTCTGCCGGAAGCTGAGCGTATGCTGTTTATAACGGCTGGTGGGCAGTATACCTTTATTATCGGTATTGGACCAGGAAAGGTAGTTGGATGATCGTTCGTTGCCGGTTTGCAGCCCCAGGCTGTTGATGAAGGTCAGCCCGGTCTGAAAGAAGTCCTTCATATAATCTTTTGCGGATTGGGCAGCGCCTTTTGCGCCCCAGCTGTCGTCACTGCCGGGCGACGTGGCTGTCTGAGGGGTTGTCTGCAGATAATCGTACTGCAATTCAGGCAGTATGCTGGCCTTTTCTATCGTCATACTGCTGGAAAAATCGATCCGGCTGGTGCCGTTCTTTCCTTTTTTCGTGGTGATCAGCACTACGCCATTGCTGCCCTGGCTGCCATACAATGCGGAGGCAGAAGCGCCTTTGAGCAGGGTGATGCTTTCAATGTCATCCGGGTTGAGGGTGCTGATGATGTCACCGGCATCGGGTATTTCATTATACAGTCCCGCACTTGGCCCGCCTACCTGGTTATACACCGGAAGGCCGTCGATGACATAGAGCGGCTGGCTGTTGCGGGTGGATTTGTCGCCGCGCAGCACCATCCTTACGGAGCCGCCCGCGCCGCCGGAGGTCCGGTTCACCTGCAGGCCGGCCACTTTGCCATTGAGACTGTTCAGCACATTGGTATTCTTGACGGTGGTAAGGTCGCTGCCCGCCACTACTTCGGTGGCATAGGTGAGGCTTCGGGATTTGCGGGCGATGCCCAGTGCGGTGACGGTGAACTCGGCCAGGTTGCTTTCGTCCCGTTCCAGCGGCAGCCAGACAGTCAAAAGGCTGTCGCTGATCAGAAGTTTCTTGTAGAGGGTGCGGAAGCCGATAAACGAGACCTCGATGGAGACGGGGCCGCGGAGCACATTCTCCAGCAGGAAATTGCCGTTTTCATCCGCAAGGGTGCCGGTGTTGAGCTCCCTGAGCTTTATGCTGGCGCCGGGCAATGGCGTGCCCGTATCGTCCACTACTTTTCCGCTCAGCCTGGAAAGCGCCGAAAGCAATTCGCTGCTGCTTTTTCTGCGGATAACGATGATCCCGTCCGTGATCACCCAGGTGAGTGTAGTATGGTGCAGGCAGGCTGCCAGTGCGTCTTCCAGGCCAACGTTCCTCACATCGATCGTAACCGGCCTTTCTCTTTTCAGGAGCTTGTTATTATACAACAGGGAATAACCGCTTTGCTGCTGGATGGCAGCGAATATATCACACAGGGGAGCGTTTTCGTAGGTTAATGTTACACGCTGCGAATGAACATCAGTGGAGAAGCAAAGTAAACAAAAAAGTAAAAGTGTAAAGTTCCGCCTCATGTGCAGGTAATTTTCCAATACTCCTACATGTCAGCAGCAATATCCTCATTTTTTAAGGAATTTACGAGGATAATTAATTATTTGTTAACGATCAGCCGGTTGTCTTCGAGCGTGCAGTGAACGCCGCCCTCGCGCAGTGCGGTAACGATGCTGGATAGCCGGATGCTCCGGTCTATTTTCCCGCTCAGCTCATATCCTGCGGGGATGCCATTGAACACCACTTCAATATTGTACCAGCGGGATATCTCGCGCAGCAGCACGGTGGCATCGGCGCCGCTGAACTGAAAGTAGCCGTTCTTCCAGGCAACGGCTTCTTCCGTATTGGCCTGCGGCACCAGCTTTGAGCCGGCGCGGATTTTATCGAATACCACTTGCTGGCCGGGTTGGAGCTGATAGCCGGTATTCCCTGCCAGCACCTTTATTTTGCCCTCCAGCAGCGTGGTTTTCTGTAATGTTTCGTCGCTGTAAGCGGATACGGAAAAGTGCGTTCCGAGTACCTGTACGGTTGTTTGTCCGGCTTTCACCATAAAGGGCCGGCTGTTGTCCGGCGCTACTTCAAAATAGGCTTCGCCGTCCAGTTCAACTACTCTTTCATGGCCGCTGAAATCCACCGGGAAAAGCAGGGACGAAGCGGCATTCAGCCATACCCTGCTGCCGTCTGCCAGATCAACCTGGTATTGGCCTCCGCGGGGGGTGGACACTTTATTGCGCAACGCAAGGCCGGTTGCGGCTGCATTGCCCGGCTGGTATGCGAGCCGGCCATCTTCCTTTTTCACGATGCTGGTATTCCCCTGCCGGGTAATGGTATCGTTATGCTGTTCATCCAGCATTACAGTGGCGCCGTTAGCCAGGGTCAGTACGGCCTTTTTACCTGCCGGAAGCCCTTCTGCAGCCGGCGCAAGCGGGTTTGTGCCGGCAACCGGCGCTTCTTCCGGCCGGGGAGACTGCCGCAACAGGAAATAAGTGGCCCCTGCCAGCAGCAATATTGCGGCTGCGGCGGCTACTGCTCTTCCGTAGCGTTTCCACCCGGGTTTCAGCGGTGCTATGACTGCCGGCGTTTCGGCTTCCTCACCCGGGTCTTCCAGCACCTGGCCGGTTTCCAGGATATCCGCCAGCATGCGGTCGGCTTTTTCCCGGCCGGGCAAAGCGATCTGCTGCCGGCCTTGTTGCAGCGATTCTTCCATAGCGGAAGTCACCGAACCGTCGGCGTCCCGGTCCAATGCATCAGCCAGCTCCTGCAGCTCCTCATCGGTAGCCTGCCCGGCGCGTGCCTGCGCTACGATCGCTATAATCCGTTCTCTATTCATTCATTACGTTCATACTAAAGACTGACAAACGTTAGTATAGTACCTATCGGTAGTTCAAAAATAATACTGTGGCTATAAATAATGGTGAATAACCTGCTTTTTCGAGCGCGGCCCGGATAAATTTCAGGGCGCGCACCATCGTATTCTTCACGGATTGTTCGGAAAGCTTCATCAATCCCGCTATTTCCCGGATGTTGTATCCTTTTTCCCGGCTCAGCAGGTACACTTTCTGCTGTTGCGGGGGCAATTGTTCCACGGCCTGGCGAACGAGCCGGATGATGCTCTTGCAGGTGATGGATTCTTCGGATGTGCTGGCGGCAAACGGACTGCGCAGTTCCGCAGAGATGGCTTCGGCGGCTTTCCGGTGCGTTTTCCGGTTCCGTAAGGCCGTCAGGGATTTGTAGTAGGCAATGCGAAGCAGCCAGGCACGGGGATTTACAATGCCTGGCAGCTTGCCGCGATGCGTCCAGACACTCAGAAAGGTATCCTGCAGAATATCTTCTGACATATCCGCATCTTCCACCATGCGGAAGATCATCGGATATACCTGGGGCATGTACAGCGTAAACAACTCCCGGAAGGCCTCTTCGCTGCCGTCTGCTATTTGCTGGAAAAGTGCTTTTTCATTCAACGTTACCGGAGCGGTTTATGTATTCACGCTTCCTGCAGGAAGGGATACCTGTAATCTGTTGGCGGCACCAGTGTTTCTTTCACGGTTCTGGCGCTGAGCCAGCGGTAAAGGTTCAGCTGGGAACCGGCCTTGTCGTTTGTGCCGGATGCACGCGCTCCGCCGAAGGGCTGCTGCCCTACCACGGCGCCGGTGGGCTTGTCATTGATATAAAAATTGCCTGCGGCATTGCGGAGCTTTGCGGTAGCGAACTCCAGCGCATAGCGGTCCTGCCCCAATACTGCGCCGGTGAGGGCGTAGCTGCTGGTATTGTCTACCAGCTCAAGCGTTTCTTCGAATTTTTCCGCATCGTACACATAGACGGTGAGCACGGGGCCGAAGATCTCCTCGCACATGGTGATGTACTTCGGGTCAGTGGCCTCAATAACAGTCGGTTCAATGAAGTAGCCTTCGGTTTTGCTGTAATTGCCGCCGGCAATGATCTTCGCTGCGGGGTCTTTCTTCGCATTGTCGATATAGCTGGTGATCTTGTCGAAAGAGCGTTCGTCGATCACGGCGTTGATGAAGTTGGAAAAATCTTCCGTGGTGCCCATCTTCATCGTTTTCAGCTCGGCAGCGAGTTTTGATTTGATCTCCTCCGCGATATTGGAAGGCAGGTAAGCGCGTGAAGCGGCGGAGCATTTCTGCCCCTGGAATTCAAAGGCGCCGCGTGCCAGCGCGGTTACCACGGCGTCTACATTGGCCGACTTATGCGCGATCACAAAATCCTTTCCGCCGGTTTCCCCAACGATGCGCGGGTAGGTCTTGTATTTGGCGATGTTGTTGCCGATGGTCTTCCACATGGTCTGGAACACGCCGGTGGAGCCGGTGAAGTGAATACCGGCGAAGTCCGGATGCGCGAAACATACCTCCCCGATGGTGGGGCCGTCTGCATACACGAGGTTGATCACCCCGTCCGGCAGGCCGGCTTCGATGAGCACTTTCATGAAGAAGCTGGCGTGGTACACTTGTGTATTGGCCGGTTTCCATACCACTACGTTGCCGCACATGGCGGCTGAGGTGGGCAGGTTACCGCCGATGGCGGAGAAGTTGAATGGTGTTACGGCCAGCACGAAGCCTTCGAGCGGGCGATATTCCAGGCGGTTGTGCACGCCGGGGGAGCTGATGGGCTGCTGCCGGTAAATTTCGGTGAGATAATGCACATTGAAACGGAGGAAGTCGATCAGTTCGCATGCGCTGTCAATCTCCGCCTGGTAGGCATTTTTGCTCTGCCCGAGCATGGTAGCGGCATTGGTATGCGCGCGGTATTTGGTGGCCAGCAGATCGGCTGCTTTCAGGAAAATGGCGGCGCGGTGCTCCCAGGGAGTGTCCGCCCATTGCTGACGCGCGGCGAGTGCGGCGTTGATGGCGTCTGTAACGTGACTGGCATTTCCGGCATGGAAGTGGCCAAGTTTATGTTTGATCTCGTGCGGAGGGCGGATGTCTACCGTTTTGCCGGTACGTACTTCCTTGCCGCCGATGTACATGGGGATGTCCTGTTCCGTGGATTTGAATGCTGCCAGCTGCTTTTTCAGGGCGGCCCTTTCCAGGGAGCCCGGAGCAAAGCTCATGACAGGTTCGTTTGCAGGTGCTGCAAAGTCAAAATAAGCGTTGTGCATGGCCTAGATCTTGTTGTTGTTATTGAATTTTCTCATCTTCTTTCTGCATCATCAGGTACGCTTTGATGAATCCGTCCAGTTCCCCGTCCATGACCGGTTGTACGTTGCCTACTTCAAATTCGGTACGGTGGTCTTTGATCATTTTGTAAGGATGGAAAACATAGGAGCGGATCTGGGAGCCCCACTCGATCTTGCGTTTGTTCGCATTGGTGGCGTTCTTCAGCGCTTCCCGCCTGCGGATCTCCTCTTCGTACAGCCGGGATTTCAGCATGGTGAGGGCCTTGGTACGGTTCTCTCCCTGTGTTCTCGCCTGCTGGCATTCGATGATGATGCCGGAAGGGATGTGCTTGAGGCGAACGGCCGTTTCCACTTTGTTCACGTTCTGCCCGCCCTTGCCGCCGGAGCGGTAGAATTCCCATTCCAGGTCCGCCGGGTTTACCGCCACCTCAATGGTATCGTCCACCAGCGGATATACGAATACGGAGGCGAATGATGTATGCCGGCGGGCATTGGAGTCGAACGGCGAAATGCGCACAAGGCGGTGTACCCCGCTTTCTGCTTTCAGCAATCCGTAGGCAAATTCCCCGTCAAATTCCAGTGTAGCGGATTTGATGCCGGCGCCATCGCCGTATTGCACATCTATCTCGCTCACTTTCCAGCCCTGTTTTTCCCCGTACATGCGGTACATGCGCAGGAGCATTTCTGCCCAGTCCTGGCTTTCGGTACCACCTGCACCGGAGTTGATGGTCAAAACAGCGGGCATCTCATCTTCCGGCTGGTTGAGGGTGCTTTTGAATTCCAGCTCGTCCAGTGCATTCAGCGCAGCGGCATAAGCGGCATTCACATCCTCTTCGGTCGCTTCTCCCTCCTTTTGAAAGTCAAGCAGCACTGCACTATCTTCAATAGCGGTACTTACCTGCTCGTAGAGGTCAACCCAGAATTTGTTTACCTTGATCTCTTTCAGGATGGCAGTGGCCCTGTCGTTATCATCCCAGAAACCGGGCGCCAGCGTCATCTGCTTATCGTTCTCTATTTTGTCTATGCGGTCCTGTACGTTAAAGAAAACCTCCCAGGACGTACAGACGGTCCCTCATAGCCTTCAATTGTTCTATTGTCATAAGGCGCGAAGTTAAATAAACCATTACGAATTATCAATTTGGAATTTATAGCAGGCTGTCAGGGTTGATTTTGGATGAGTTTTTGCGGGGAGAAAACCGTAAATTACTATCGCTATGGAAATGCTGATCAACATATCCCGCCACCGGCAGCGGGTCATCTTTAACGTACTGGCTTTGCTGATAGTGATCGCGGTGAATGCGCTGGCCGGTGCGGGGCGGCTGAACTACAAATCCACGGGCGAACTGTCCGAAAAGTACCCCAATCTCTTTGTTCCTGCCGGTATTACCTTTTCTGTATGGGGACTGATCTACCTGGCGCTTCTGGGGTTTGCGGCGTACCAGTTATGGCTGGCCTTCAGCAAAGGGCATCACCTGGAGCTGGAAGCTTTCATCAGCCGTATGCGGGGCTGGTTCCTGCTGAATTGCCTGGGTAACGCTTCCTGGCTTTTTGCCTGGCATTATGAAATGTTGCCCTTGTCCCTCCTCTTCATGCTGGTGATATTGTTCAGCCTGATCATGATACACCGCAATTTCCGGATCGCACATTCCGGCGCTTCCACCCGGGAAAAGCTGTTCATACACTTCCCGTTCGGTATTTACCTGGGCTGGATCAGCATTGCCACCATTGCCAATATCACCGCCTTCCTGGTGTCCGTGCAGTGGCAGGGTTTCGGCATCTCCGAACTGACGTGGACGGTGACCATGATGTGCGTGGGCACATTGCTGGCGTTATGGATGATCCTGCGGTTCAACAATATTTATTACGGCCTGGTGTGCATCTGGGCTTTTTACGGGATCGTGCTGAAAAGAGAGGCCGCCGCCGGAGCCGATTCCGCTATAGTGGTATCTACCGGCACCATTATCATTGCCGTGCTTGCGCTTGCGGTGCTGCTGCAGCTGCTGCGCAGGAAAACGATCCTGTAAGCCATCCGCCCATCCACGCAAAAAAGTTGTTCCGGGCATTTCATCTCTCGATTCCCCTGCGTACTTTTGAAAGAATTTTAATCAGACTATATGTTCCCATCCGTACAACCGACTGCTACAAATGCCTGGCAGCAACTGCAGGCACATGCAGCAGACATGCAAAACACACAGATGCGTACCCTTTTCGCGGAAGACCCTGACCGTTTCCGGTCATGCTCGCTGCAATTCGAAGATATCCTGTTCGATTACTCCAAGAATATCATCACGCCCCGGACGCTCAGCTTCCTGCAGGAACTGGCCCGGGAATGCAAGCTGGATGAGGCGGTAAAGGCCATGTTCGGCGCGGAAAAGATCAACGTGACGGAAGACCGGGCCGTGCTGCACACCGCACTGCGCAATCTTTCCGGCCAGCCGGTCATGCTGGACGGAAAAGATGTGATGCCCGAAGTGAACGAGGTGCTCCGTCAGATGGAAGACTGCTGCAAACGCATCCACTCCGGGGCCTGGAAAGGTTTTTCGGGTAAGCGTATCCGTTATATCGTGAATATCGGCATCGGCGGTTCCGATCTTGGCCCGGTGATGGTCACGGAAGCATTGCGGCCATACTGGGTAGAGGGCATGCAAACCTACTTCGTATCCAATGTGGATGGAACGCATATTGCTGAAACGCTGAAGAAAGTAAAGGCGGATGAAACCCTCTTCCTGATCGCCTCCAAAACTTTCACCACACAGGAAACCATGACCAATGCGCATTCCGCGCGCAACTGGTTCCTCTCCCAGGGCGGTTCCGAAGAAGATATCGCGCTGCACTTCGCGGCATTGTCCACCAATGAAAAAGCGGTGAAGGCATTCGGCATCGATCCGAAGAACATGTTTGCCTTCTGGGACTGGGTAGGCGGCCGTTATTCCCTCTGGTCCGCCATCGGCCTGTCCATTGCCCTCACTACGGGTTTCGATAATTTCAAAACGCTGCTGGCCGGTGCGCATGCAGCGGACAACCATTTCAAGGATACGCCTTTTGAACGGAATATTCCGGTGATCATGGCGTTGATCGGGTTATGGTACGGCAATTTCTTCGGCGCAGATTCCGAAGCGATATTGCCTTACGATCAGTATATGCACCGCTTTGCAGCCTATTTCCAGCAGGGCAATATGGAGAGCAACGGCAAGTATGTGGACCGTACAGGCGCGGCGGTATCTTACCAGACCGGCCCCATCGTATGGGGAGAGCCGGGCACAAACGGTCAGCATGCCTTTTATCAGCTCATTCACCAGGGTACCAAAATGATTCCGTGCGACTTCATTGCGCCGGCCATCAGCCATAATCCGCTCAGCGATCACCATCCCAAACTGCTGTCTAACTTCTTCGCACAAACGGAGGCGCTGATGAACGGAAAAACAGCGGATGAAGTGAGGGCTGAAGGTGTTCCGGAAGAACTGGTGCCTTACAAGGTATTTACCGGCAACCGGCCTACCAATTCCTTTTTGCTGAAACAGGTAACGCCACGGTCGCTCGGTATGCTCATTGCGTTATACGAGCATAAGATCTTTGTGCAGGGCGTGATCTGGAATATCTATACTTTCGATCAATGGGGTGTGGAACTTGGCAAGCAACTGGCGAACAAGATACTGCCGGAGCTGAGCGGGGACACGGCCGTAACGTCTCATGATTCCTCTACCAACGGGCTGATCAATGCATATAAAAGCATGCGGTAACCTGATGCTATTTTAGCCGATTGCAAGGCATGCATCGGCCTTACACTATTTTAACAAAAAGTCCCTGATCTATTCTTAAAACGATTAAAAGAAGATCAGGGACTTTTCGCATCTATGGGTATGCTATGGATATGCTATGGATCATCCATGGATAATCCCCCGGTAAACTATGGATAACCCCCGGTTCATACCCGGTTTTCAGGCGGGATGAGGGCATAAAAAAAGACCTCAGGCATTACCGGAGGTCTTAAATATCATATCGTAAAGCTGGCAGGGAGAAAATTACCATTTGTCCACTTCCTCACCGGCGGAAGAAGCCGGAGTTTCTGCTTCAACGGTCACTTCGGTTTCGGTCACAGTCTCAGTCTCTGCTTCAGCACGGGGAGCAACAACTTCTACACTTTCACCATCCTGCTCATCTTCACGGCTTTCTGAGTAGTCGTGATTGTAAGCATCGAAGTCGAAATCGGGCATCAATTCTGTTTTCACATAATTGATAGTTTCGGTTAATGCATTCAGGAACTTGTTGAAGTCTTCCTTGTACAGGAATACTTTGTGCCTGTCATAACCGTTGTCGTTGAAACGTTTTTTACTTTCTGTGATAGTAAGAAAGTAGTCGTTCCCCCGGGTTGTTTTTACATCAAAGAAATAAGTTCTTCTTTTGCCCGCTTTCAATCTCTTGGAAAAGATGCTGTCGTTGTTTCTTTCCTGTTGATTGTTGTTTTCGTACGCCACAGTTGATAGATTTAAGTGTTAACGAATCAAATCCTGTTTGAATGATCAATAATCAACAAATATACTATTGTTTTACAAATATCAAAATAATTTTAAATGATTTTGAAAAAACATCTTATATTTCGCGCAAAGCTTGACAGGAGCGCAATACAAACGGATGAAAGCTATTCGTTTACGCTCTCTTCTTCCCCTGTTTGCTGACGTGCATACAGCTCCGCATAGTATCCGTTCTTCGCTAAAAGTTCCTCATGGGTTCCGCTCTCTACCATCCTTCCTTCGTCGAGCATAATAATGCGGTCGAACGTAAAAAGTGTGAAGATGCGGTGCGTGATGATAATGGCTGTTTTGTCCTGCAGATACGCATAAAGGTTACCGATGATCTCTTTTTCCGTGCGGGCGTCCACGGCTGAGAGGCAGTCGTCAAACACCATGATATGCGGGTCCCGCACCAGTGCGCGGGCGATGGATATACGTTGTTTCTGGCCGCCGCTGAGGGTAACGCCGCGCTCTCCTACCATGGTGTTGAAGCCCTCGGGGAACTGGAGGATATCCTTTTCCACGGCCGCTTGCGCGGCTGCTTTCCGTACGGCTTCTTCGGATGCGGCGGGTTCTCCGAAGCGGATATTGTTGCTGATGGTATCAGAGAAAAGGAATACATCCTGCGGCACGTAGCTGATCTGGTTGCGGAGCGCTGTGATCTTCAGCGTCCGGATATCCGTTCCATCCATTTTCACCTGTCCTTCCTGCGGATCGTACATGCGGATGAGCAGCTGTGCCAGCGTAGATTTCCCCGAGCCGGTCCGCCCGATCACGGCTACTTTCTGACCGGGAAGTATCTTCAGCTCAAAGTCTTTCAGCGCCTGGATGCCGGTATGCGGATAAGTAAAGGATACATGGGAAAAATGGATCTCCCCTTTCAGCGGCATGTCTTTGGCATCAGGCTGGTCGCGGATCTGGGGCTGTTCATCCAGGAACTCGTTGATCCGCTGCTGTGAAGCCGCAGCGCGCTGTATCATGGAAGCTACCCATCCGATGGAAAAGAACGGGAAGGTGAGCATATTCACATACAGCACAAATTCCGCGAGATTACCTATCGTAATATTGCCTTCGATCACCTGCAGGCCGCCGATAAATATGGTAAAGATCACGCTCAGCCCTATCATCAGCACCATGGCCGGTTGATAGAGCGCATCGGTCCTGGCAAGACTGATAGAGCTTTTTTTATAGGCCTCGCTCGCCTGTTCGAAATGCAATGCACTGGGTTCCTCCTGTACGTAAGATTTGATCACCCGTATGCCGGAATAGGATTCCTGCGCTACGGAGGTGATATTGGACAGCTGTGCCTGTATGCGTTCGCTTTTTTTATGGATCACCCGGTTGACCAAATAGATGGTCAGCGCCAGCAAAGGCAGCGGAGATAACGTGTAAAGGGTCAGCAGGGGATTTACGGCCCACATCAGCCAGATGATCATGACCATCATAATAACGGTGCGGGTGGCGTACATCAGGGCCGGCCCTACGTACATGCGCACACGGGAAACATCTTCCGTGATGCGGCTCATCATGTCGCCCGTGCGGTTCATCTTGAAGAAATTCAGGTCCAGCCGCTGATATTGCTGGAATATCTCGTTCTTGAGATCGTATTCGATATGGCGGCTCATGACGATGAGGGTCTGCCGTTGCAGGAACATGAAAAACCCGCTCAGCAGCGCCAGGCCCAGGATGGACACGCCGTAAAAGGTGAGTGTTTTGGAGAAACCGGAACGGAAAGCGCTGTTCAGTCCCGTATCTTCTATCATCCGGTAATTGCGGATATTCTGGTCCAGCAGGTCGAATATCTGGCGGACGAGGATGGGCTGAAACACGGTGAACACGATGGAGACCGCGGTAAAGAGCATCCCCAGTAAAAAGCGCCATTTATATTTTACGAAGTATTTGTTTAAAGCTGCAAGGTGTTTCATCCGTTAGTCGTTTGTCTTTTACTGGTCTGATGGCACCTTGGTGTTTACTTGTTACAGGATACCCTCATCATGCCTGGTTTCGTAATATGCTTTACAAATGTAGGGATTGTTGGAGATTTCGGGGAACGGGTTTACGGATGGCAGGTGCAGGCTCCTGCCAGGGAAAACAAAAAGGGCAGCTTTACGCCGCCCTTTCCGTGATTACAAGCTTTTCAGCGTTTCTACGATCTTCTTTTCCGCCTCTTCCGCGCTCACCGCTTCTTTTTTGAACGGTTGCCCGGTGATCTTTTCGAACAGTTCAATGTAGCGGTTGGTCACGCTTTCCACGAAGGCATCGGGCATTTCGGGGACCTGCTGGCCTTCCTTGCCCTGGAAGCCGTTCTCCATCAGCCACTCCCGCACAAATTCCTTGCTCAGCTGCTTTTGCGGCTCACCGGCTTTCTGCCTGTCCTCATACCCTTCCGAGTAAAAGAAACGGGAAGAATCCGGGGTATGTATCTCGTCGATCAGGTAAATGGTATCACCGATCTTGCCGAATTCATATTTGGTGTCCACCAGGATGAGGCCGCGTTGGGCTGCCAGTTCCCGTCCGCGCTGGAACAGGGCGAGGGTGTACTTTTCCAGCAACTCGTATTCCGCTTTGCTCACCAGGCCGCTGGAAATGATCTCGTCACGGGAGATATCCTCATCGTGCCCCTCATGCGCTTTGGTGGTGGGGGTGATGATGGGGCCGCCGGGGAAATAATCGTTCTCTTTCAGCCCTTCGGGCAGCGCTACGCCGCAGAGCTCCCGCTTGCCGCTTTTGTAGGTACGCCAGGCGTGACCGGTGAGGTTCCCGCGCACCACCATTTCCACGGGAAAGGTCTCGCACTTCAGGCCAACTGTGGCATTAGGCAATGGCACGGATCTCACCCAGTTGGGCACAATATCCTTTGTGGCATCGAGCATAATTGCTGCGATCTGGTTCAGCACCTGCCCCTTGTAAGGGATGGGGCGGGGCAATACCACGTCAAACGCAGAAATACGGTCGCTCACAAACATCACCATCCATTTGTCTTCAATGGTGTAAACATCCCGTACCTTTCCTTTATAAAAGGCCGTCTGATTCGGGAACTTAAAGGTAGACTCTAACATGCCGGATTATTTTTTCAGGTTACTTTTTTTTCAGTGCTGCAAAAATAGGGCACGCGGCGCGAACTTTGCAAAGCAAATTTTATGAAGATGAATGAAAAATCATATCAGCCGATCAACTGCGACTATTACGACCGCCTGGAGGCCTGGGCTACCATGCGTACCCCCTCCCTGCTGGTATTCCTGGATGACAATGGTGACAGGCAGGAGGTCTCCGCAATTATTGCCGATCTCTATACGGTGAACAAGGCAGAGTATTTGCGTATGGACAACGGGCTTACCGTGCGGCTGGACCGGCTGCTGTCTGTCAACGGCGTGCCGTTGCCTGACCGGTACTGAGGCTTTAATTCATTAAACTATTCAATAATGTTACCAGAAGAAGCGATCAATATCACCTGTTCCCGTGTTGCGCTGGCGCTGCTGGCCGGATGTCTGCTGGGGCTGGAGCGGGAATGGCGCCGGAAGGCAGCAGGTATCCGGACCATTGCCCTGATCTGTATGAGCTCCACCTTGTTCACCATCCTCAGTGTGCAGATCGGTGGGGTGATGAGCAGTGACCGTATTGCGTCCAATATTCTCACCGGTGTGGGCTTCATCGGCGCCGGGGTGATCTTTCGCGGGGGATTTACGATAGATGGCATCACCACCGCTGCCACCATCTGGATCTCCGCCGCCATCGGCATGTCCATCGGTGTGGGAGACTATATGCTGGCGCTGTTTACGCTGATCGCTACCATCGTGGTGCTGGCGGGGCTCTCTTTTGCCGAAGAGCTCATCGTCTGGGGAAAGGAAAAAAAGTACTATGCTATCCGTTACCGGCAACATGCCTTGCAGACGGAAGCTTTGGAACAGCTATTTAAAGACAATCACCTGCAGATCAAAAAGATCGCAACGGCAAAAACTACAGAAAACAGTTCGGGCGATGTGATACTTGAAGGAAAATATGAACTGGTGGGAACGCTCAGGAATATGTCGCAAATTAATGACCTACTGGTCGCTAATGAGCATATACTTCATTTTGAAGTTGAACTGACGAAATGATCAGTGCCTGCAAATTCAGCCCTGGCTGCGCCCGGCCAAATGATCAGTGCCGGTTACGTCATCAGTACCACGCCTGCGATTGCAAAGGCTGAACCTGTCAGTGCCCGTTGCTCTTCTTCGTCAACGTCATCAGCACCACCCCTGCGATTACAATAGCGGAACCGGTCAGCGCCCGGCCGGAAAGGGTCTCATTCGCAACGAGCCATCCCAGCAGAATGGCTACCACCGGGTTCACGTACGCGTAGGTAGATGCCAGCCGCGCAGGTGCATTATTCACCAGCCAGCTATAGGCCGTATAGCCGATGAGCGAACCAAATATCACGAGGTAAAGCACGGCGGACCAGGTCCTGATAGTGGCAGCCTGCAGCGCCCCCCACTCATGTCTTTCCAGCAGGCTGCTCAATATAACGGAAGATACCACGCCTGCCAGCATCTGGATGCCGGAGGAAGTCAGCTGTTTCGGTGTGTTCAGGCGCGGGGACAATAAAGACCCTAAAGCCCAGGCCAGCGAGCCGAGGGTAAGGATGGGAATGGGCCAGAGCGGGTAATCCCGGTGCGAGGTGTCCAGCGGGTTAAAAATGTAGCACAACCCGGCAAAACCGAGGAATAATCCCCACAGCGTAAGCGCCTTCGGGCGTTCCTTGCTGAAAAAGGCCCAGTCCAGCGCAATGATCCATGCGGGTAAAGCCGCTATGAACAGGGCTACCAGTCCTGTTGGCATATACCGCACTGCCAGGGCTACACTGGAATTACCGATGCCGATCAGCATCACGCCCACAACAGCGGCATTCAGCCATTGCTTCGGGGTCGTTTTCTCCTTTTCCACTGTTAAACCGATCACCAGCATGATGCCTCCGGCAATAACGAAACGGATGGCGGACAGCAGGAATGGCGGCAGCACCTCCGTGGCGATCTTCATGCCCAGGTACGTAGAGCCCCAAAGGATATACACCAGCCCGAGAGCGGTAATGAGTTTTGTTTTGCGGGACATGTTCATGGTTTCCGTTTGATGGGCGCCTATCCGCCCCTGTTCTTTATCTGCCAGCAGCAGATCATCCCTGTATCAAGTCCACCTTCTCCCCGGAGATCACCCGGTGACCACCCGCTGTTCCTCCACTGCCCACCGTTCCACCCGCTTTCTACGGAAAGTTGATAGTTGTAAAAGTGTGCATGACTGTAAACGTTCCGGCTAAGGCACGTACACCTCAATCGTGGCATTGGTCGGGCGGCGTGGAGCCAGGAAAGTATCCACCTGCCGGTAATGCTGTTTCAATTCGTCGCGCAGCGCAAAAGGGAAAAAATTGTTCAGCGTCGGCGCATATTCGAAGATCACCACATCGTAGTAATGGTTCCTCACTTTCTCCGAATAATCCTTCAACTGGCTGTTGAACATCCCCACGCCGAGGTGATGCCATAGCGGAATGTTGCGCCCGGTTTCCAGCTGATAGCCTATTGCATGATCTAATGGGGTTAATTCACTGAGGTTCAATACCTTCACCCCTCTTCCTTTGGATTTTATTTCCGGCATATTCATCAGCCGCTCCATTCCTTCTACAGTAGAGGGCGGCATGTACACATTTTTGAACTCCGGCAATGCGGAAAATATCCACAAAGAAGTGGAGACATCCGTTGTATCTGTATTGACCATGAAGTTGTTGCGTGACACCACATTTTCCTCGCTTTCCACCGTTTCCACTTTGGGCGGAAGCACTCTGGCGAGCATTCTGTCAACATATTTGTAGAAAGTTCCGGACCACCACAGCAGTACCAGCAGCCCGGATACCAGGAAATACCGCAGTTGCTCCAGTTTTATTTGCAGTATTTGCGACAACTGGGTGATAATGAAAGCAAAAGCGAAGCTATGAAAGAAGATGTTGTTGTCCGGCGGCGTATAACTCGTCACCTGGAACAAGGCCGCTTCCACCAGTATGCCGATGGTCAGCAGCAGGAAGGTCATCTGCCGTTTATCTGCCCACAACGCCTTCCAGTTCCGCAGTGCCGGGAGGGTCACCAATACGATCAGCAGGAAATAGAACTTCAGCCATTGGGAGTAGTTCATGATCTCATCCGCGAAATCCGATATGGCCAGCCTGGAATTATGGGGCGGCTGACCGTGGTTGAACCAGTACCCGAAGCCATGCGGTACGAACGGAAGGATGAACAGGCAGGCCGTGAGGAGGTAAAAACCAATGAACCCCAGCAGTTCCGTCCACCGTTTTTCATGCAGACTGTGATATCCGAGGAGCGCCAGACAAAGCAGCAAAGCCAGCCCGCCGCCGTCCTGTTTCGTAAAAAAGCTGAGAAAAGTGAAAAAAGCCGCCGCAAAAAGGGTGAGCCAGCGCCATTTCCCGCCTTTCAGCGAACATAACAGAAAGGCCAGGCCGATCAGCTGGTAAATGATCACCGTATGATTATACCAGGGCCAGAAATTGGAAAAGGAATAGGACAGCACGAACAGCAATACGGACAATACCCGCGCCCCCAAAGTCAGCTGCATGCTCCTCATGATGGATCGGAACGCAAAGCCGCCCGCGATATTGATCAATACCTGCGCTTTCACCAGCGAGATCAGTTGCGGACCGAAGAGCTTGAAGAACATAGCCGGGATCAGCCAGTAGCCAAAACCCAGCGGCGTTCCGAAGTCACGGTAAGGCATCTGCCCGAGAGACAGGCGATATGCCCCCTCCCATGACAAAAAGATATTCACACGGTAAGGGAATGTTACAAATAGCGGTACAAGGGCAAGACCAATAATGATGATACTCTCCATTATCGTCGCGTTGCGCCGCGTCAGCAAAAAACGGTCCATCAGGGGCTAGATTTACAAATAATGTTATTTCGTTATTAATGGGGCGAAATTAAACACAATTCTTTAGATTCGTTGTATCTTGCGACGCATTAATGCTTAATCCCTTTGCAGTATCTGAAACTATTAAGACCAAAACACTGGGCAAAAAATGCTTTCCTCTTCATTCCGCTCTTCTTTGCCGGTGAAATATTCAATGTAGATAAAATATTGTTGTTATTGCTGGGTTTTGCCTGTTTTTCCATGCTGGCCAGCAGTATCTATATTATTAATGATTACCGGGATATAGAGGCCGACAGGGCGCATCCTACCAAATGCAAGCGCCCGCTGGCCTCAGGGGCCGTTTCAAAGAACGCCGCCCTGGGCATCTTTTTTGCCCTGGTAGTGGCCGGCCTTGGCGGGGCTTACCTGCTGGGCCTGAAGTTCATGTTCGTGCTGAGCATCTACTTCGTGCTGAACCTGGCCTATTCTTTCGGCCTGAAGAACATTTCCATCGTTGACATTTTCATCGTATCCGCCGGCTTTGTGCTGCGGGTGAAAGCCGGTGGTGTACTGGCGGTGATCGCTGTATCGGAATGGCTGATGCTGATGGTCTTTCTCCTGGCCCTTTTTATGGCCATCGCCAAGCGGCGGGACGATATTGTCATCAAGATAGCCTCCGGCAAGGACGTCCGGTTAGCCTCCAAGGGGTATAATATGGACTTTCTCAATGTATCCCTCGCACTGGTATCCGCCGTCATCATCGTCACTTACCTGATGTACACGATGGACCCGGATACGATGGCGCATTTCCATACCTACCGGCTCTACTATACCACCATTTTTGTTATTGCAGGATTAATGCGATATTTGCAGATCACTTATGTAGAGAACGATACGGGTTCTCCCACCAAAATCCTGTACAAAGACCGCTTTATTCAAATAACCATTTTCCTCTGGATACTGAGCTTTTATGTGATCATTTATTTACTGCCGGCCATTTTACCGGCCAATAAAAGTTTTTTTGAGTAAAATGCGCAAACAACTATCAAACTGGGGAAACTACCCCGTGCTGACATGTGAAGAAAGCTCCTTCTCCCAGGAGGAGCAGCTGAAACAGTATGTAGATACCCATGATCATATTATTGCCCGGGGGAATGGCCGTTGTTATGGCGATGCCTCCCTGGGAGAGCATAGCGTCTCCACCCTGCGGTACGATAAAGCCCTGCTTTTTGATGTGGAAACCGGGGATTTTGAATGCCAGGCCGGCATGACGCTGGACCAGGTGCTGGAGATCACCGTGCCGAAAGGATGGTTCCTGCCGGTTACCCCCGGCACCAAATTCATCACCGTCGGCGGCGCCGTGGCATCGGACGTGCATGGCAAGAACCATCACGCCGAAGGCAGCTTCTCCAATCATATTATCCGGATGGATGTGCTGACCGGCAAAGGTCTCATTACCTGCTCCCGGGATAACAATTCCGACCTGTACTGGGCCACCTGCGGCGGGATGGGCCTCACCGGCATCATCACCAGCGTAAGGTTCCGCCTCAAAAAGATAGCAACGGCCTACATCCGCCAGAAACAGATCAAGGCGGAAAACCTGGACGAGATACTGCGCCTTTTCGATGAACATGCGCATTACACTTATTCCATGGCCTGGATCGACTGCCTGCAGAAGGGAAAGGCCTTTGGCAGGAGCATCCTCATCGTAGGCGAGCACGCCACCCCCGGGGAGCTGAATCATAAGCAGGGCCGCGATCCGCTGGTACTGCCGCCCAAAATGAAACTCACCGTTCCTTTCAACCTTCCCTCTTTTGCACTGAACAATTTTTCCGTGAAGGCCTTCAATGCCCTTTATTACGGGAAGAACTACAAAAAGGTGATGGAAGGCGTAGTGCCATATGAGCCATTCTTTTACCCGCTGGATGCGATCCATCACTGGAACCGCGGCTACGGCAGGGATGGTTTCGTGCAATACCAGTTCGTGCTGCCGATAGACCGGAAAGAAGGCCTGACCGCTATCCTGCGCGCGATCAGTGACAAAGGATGGGGCTCCTTCCTTGCGGTGCTGAAGGTTTTCGGCAAGCAGGACGATCTGATCTCCTTCCCGATGGAAGGTTATACGCTGGCGCTGGACTTTCCCGTGCGCAAAGGGCTGTTCCCTTTTCTGGATGAGCTGGATGCCCTCGTACTGCAATACGGCGGCCGCCTTTACCTCACGAAAGATGCCCGCATGCAGCAGGAAGTGTTCTGGAAGAGCTATCCCAACGCCGCAAAGTTCATGGACATCGTCCGCACCTATAATCCCGGCGGTAAATTCCGTTCCGTACAATCCGACCGCCTTCTGTTAACACCCCAATAGATCCCGATGACACCTACCGTATTGATATTAGGCGCTACTTCAGACATGGCTGTAGCCATTGCCCGGAGATATGCCGCCGGAAACTATGCCATTCAGCTCGCTGCCCGCAAACCGGAGCAGCTGTACGCTTTGCAGCAGGACCTGCACATCCGCTCCGGTGCTGCAGTGACCACGCATGCTTTTGACGCCCTGGATTTTGACAGTCACCATACCTTTTATCACCAGCTGCCGGTAAAACCGGATGTGGTGATCTGCGTATTCGGCTACCTCGGCAGCCAGGAAACCGGGCAGCAAAACTGGCAGGAAGCCTCGCGCATCCTGCATACGAACTACACCGGCGCGGTATCCGTGCTGAATGTAGTGGCGGAGGATATGGCCGCGCGCCGTTCCGGCGCCATTGTGGGCATCAGCTCCGTGGCCGGGGAAAGAGGCAGGATGAGCAACTACCTGTATGGCAGCGCCAAGGCCGGTTTTACCGCCTATCTTTCCGGTTTGCGCAACCGGCTGTTCCACGCTGGTGTACATGTGATGAGCGTACAACCCGGGTTTGTGTACACCCGCATGACGGAAGACCTCACGCTCCCGCCCCTGCTCACCGCCCGTCCGGAAGATGTGGCCAAAGATATTTTCAAGGCCGTCATCGCAAAAAAGAACGTTATTTACACCAAATGGTTCTGGCGGTACATCATGTTCATCATCAGGAGCATTCCCGAGTTCATCTTCAAAAAAATGAAACTCTGAACAGGCATTCCGGTTTGGTATATTTATCTGCCGGGCGTTTCCGGTTAAACTAAAAAATGAGATCTTGACGAACGTTATCGCTTTCTTTGACTTCGATGGTACCATTACAACAAAGGATACATTGTTTGAGATCATCCGGTTTCAGAAAGGTAGCGCGGCTTTCTATGCCGGGATGCTGGTGCTTTCGCCCCTGCTGGTCATGTTCAAAATGAAGCTGATCTCCAATCAGCGGATGAAAGAGATCGTATTGCGGTTCTTTTTCCGGAACGACAGCTTTCCGGTATTCCAGCAGCTTTGCGACGACTTCTGCCGGCACCGGCTGCCCTCCCTCCTGCGCCCCAAAGCGCTCAATGCCATTGCCTGGCACCAGTCGGAAGGGCATGCCGTATATATTGTTACCGCTTCTGCCGAGAACTGGGTAGCACCCTGGAGCCAGACGCTCGGCATTCCCTGCCTGGGCACCCGGCTGGCAGTGAAAGACGACCAGATCACCGGCCTCCTGGAAGGAAAGAACTGCAACGGGGACGAAAAGGTCTGCCGCATCCGCGAAGCCGTTCCGCTCACCGCTTTCGAGACCATCTATGCTTACGGGGACAGCAGCGGGGACAAGGAAATGCTGGCACTCGCGCAGCATAAGGGTTTCCGGGCATTTGAGTAAGCGGCTTATTACGGCATCTCCAGCAGGAATACGGCGGTAAAAACAATATTTCGGCTGCCGGATCGTCTACTCCATAGCCGAATGTCTTAATTTCGATCTATGGAACAACAGCACAAACGCGCAAAGGTTAGCTTTTCGAGCATCAGGAAGGCACTGCGATTATATGAGTATGCGAAACCCTACCGCTGGCAATTCGGCCTTGGATTGCTGATGCTGCTATTGTCCACCTCGGCAAGCCTGGCCTTTCCGAAATTGCTTGGAGAGCTGGTGGACGCGGGGCATCAGGGCGTATTGTTGCAGCAGCTGGACCGCATCGGCCTGATACTCGCCGCCGTGCTGATACTCCAGTCCGTTTTCTCCTATTTCCGCATCCGCATATTTGTGACCGTAACGGAAAAAACACTCGCTGCACTGAGACAGGCCACGTATAGTCACCTGATCCGCCTGCCCATGAAATTCTTTGCAGAGCGGCGTGTAGGGGAACTGAACAGCCGCATTTCTTCGGATATCTCGCAGCTGCAGGACATGTTCACCACCACGCTTGCCGAGTTTCTCCGCCAGGTGATCATCATCACCGGCGGCATTGTGCTGCTGGCGCTCACTTCCGCGAAACTCACACTGTTCATGCTGGCCGTTCTCCCCGTGATATGCGTATTGGCAGTGGTATTCGGCCGCTTCATCCGGAAATTCTCCAAACAGGTGCAGGCCCAGGTGGCCGAATCCAATACCATCGTGGAAGAGACCCTGCAGGGCATCTTCAATGTGAAAGCATTTGCCAACGAATTTTTCGAGATCGGGCGTTACCGCAATAAAACCAATGAGGCCGCCAAAACCGGGATGAAAGCAGGCTCCTACCAGGGCGCTTTTGTGTCGTTCCTGATCCTGGGGCTGTTCGGCGCCATGGTGGCCGTGATCTGGAAAGGCGCCATGCTGATGGCGGAAGGGCAACTGGACGTGGGACAGCTTTTCTCCTTCATCCTCTATTCCGGTTTCATCGGCGGCTCCATCAGCGGGCTGGCGGAAATATATACCCGTATCCAGCGCGCCATCGGCGCATCCGAGAACCTGCTGGAGATACTGGATGAGCCGGTAGAGGAAATTCACCCCCTTCCCCCGGCGGAGCGCACCCGCAGCATTGCCGGCGCCATCCGTTTCGAAGATGTCAGCTTTCAATATCCCAGCCGGAAAGATATCGCTGTGCTGCATCATGTAAGCTTCTCCGTGCAGCCCGGTGAACAGGTGGCGCTTGTTGGCCCCAGCGGCGCCGGAAAATCCACTATCGTTTCCCTGCTGCTCCGTTTCTATGACCCGGTGCAGGGTGGCATTTACTTCGACGGGAAAGATGCGCGGTCATTCGACCTGTCCGCCCTCCGCAACCAGATGGCCGTAGTGCCGCAGGATGTGTTCCTCTTTGGCGGCACCATCCGGGAAAATATTGCGTATGGAAACCCCGACGCCACGGAAGAAGCGATCATCGATGCCGCGCAGCAGGCCAATGCGCTGGATTTCATCCGCAACTTCCCCGAAGGGCTGGATACCGTGGTGGGCGAACGCGGCATACAACTGTCCGGCGGGCAGCGCCAGCGGATCGCCATTGCCCGTGCCGTGCTGAAAGACCCGGGTATCCTGATACTAGATGAAGCCACTTCCGCACTGGATTCCGAATCCGAACGCCTCGTGCAGGATGCGCTGGACAAACTGATGCGCGGAAGAACGTCCATCGTCATCGCCCACCGCCTCTCCACCGTCCGCCGCGCGGATATGATACTGGTGCTGGATAAAGGGATGATCGTGGAGGAAGGTACCCATGAGGAGTTGATGGTGAAGGATGAAGGGCTGTACCGCGGGCTGAGCGAGTTGCAGTTTACGGCGTAGGGAGAGGGCCTTACTGCGGTCTG
Organism: Chitinophaga sp. XS-30; assembly: GCF_008086345.1. Lineage (NCBI taxonomy): Bacteria > Pseudomonadati > Bacteroidota > Chitinophagia > Chitinophagales > Chitinophagaceae > Chitinophaga > Chitinophaga sp. XS-30. The sequence goes on from NZ_CP043006.1 coordinate 4,076,000, forward strand.
ATGATCAGGCAAACGAAAGCCGAACGGCATCGTAACCCTCCTTTTTTCCCGCCTCCATTGAAGCGGCAATTCAAAGCGTTCAAACCAGGGACAAGATTGGAAAAATTCCCGGGATCGAATTTCTTCGATCGGGATATTCAATCCATAATAGTTGACAACGTCAACTATTATGGATATCTTTGATCTATGAAACAGGCATTCATAAACGAGATCAGAGCTTTCAACCGGTTTTATACCAATATTATTGGCCTGCTTGACAGACATATCCTGGATAGCAGCTATTCCCTGCCTGAGGTAAGGGTTCTGTATGAGCTATATCACAGTCCCATGCTAACCGCCTCGGACATCATTGCTTTGCTGGATATCGACAAAGGATACCTGAGCCGCATCCTGAAGCACTTCGAAAAGAACAAACTCATCACCAAAGCTGGCTCTCCCACCGATAAACGTGCGGCTATGTTGCAATTGACCAATAAAGGAAAAGCAGTGTTTGAAACCCTGAATGAAGCCTCTGATAAACAGGTGGGGACGACTTTCAAAGATCTTACAGAAAAAGAATGTCAGGAGCTCGTACAAAAAATGAAGGAGATACAATTGCTCATCAACAGGAAAAATCTGAAAAAATGAAACAAACGATTGATCTGGATAGTATTCAGATAAGAACAGCGCTGAAGCCCGGGGATCTCGGATATATCATTTACAGGCATGGCAAGCTGTATAGTACGGAGTATGACTACGGTATATCTTTTGAAACCTATGTGGGGGCCGGCCTGCATGAGTTCTATCAAAACTATGATGATCAGCTGGACCGGGTGTGGATATGCGAACACAACAATAATATCATCGGTTTTGTGTTGCTGATGCACCGGGGCAATGACACCGCGCAACTTCGTTATTTCTACCTCGAGCCGGAATACAGAGGTATTGGTTTGGGGAAAAAGCTCATGCAGCTTTACATGGATTTCCTCAAAGAAAAAGGATACCGGCACGCTTACCTGTGGACCACGCACGAATTACATGCTGCGTCTTCCCTTTATCAGCGGCACGGATTCAGATTAACGGAAGAAAAAAAGTCCACCGCATTCGGCAAACCATTGCGGGAACAGCGGTATGATCTTTCAATATAACACTATGATAGAAAGGCATTGGAAAGGCATTGCAAAAAAGGAACGGGCCAGGGACTACATTGATCATCTTGAAAAAGACACCTTTAAACAGCTGGTATTGATAGATGGTTTTGTTTCTGCTAAAATTTTGACCAGAAATGTGTATGAGGGAATGGAGTTTTTAATCGTAACGGAGTGGCAAAGTATTCAGGACATTAAACAGTTTACCGGGCCGGACATAGAAATTGCTATAGTTCCGGATGAGGTCCGCTCCATGATGCTAACTTATGATAAAAAAGTAACACACTACACGGTTTGTCTGTAAACCACTGTAAAACAAGGTATGCCATAGCCATGAAATAATAATTTTTGCTCCCGGCAATTTAAAGCAAAAAGTAATTCGTCCCCGACTGAAATTTTTCCCTGTTATCCAGCGTTTATAAAAACTGTTTCCTCCCGGTAAAAAGCACAAAAACCTGGTAACCAGCATCCTTCGAAAAACCCCTGGCAAATCCCGGGAAATGGTAACTTTGGAGAGTTTGCCTGCTCATCCCGGTGATAACTGTCCAGCATAAACGAATACTTTGAGAACAACAGATCTTTCGCAGTTCCTGCAGACTGCTTTTCAGCACGGAGCCTATACAACAGACGATATTATCGCTACCGTATTGCCCTTGTTCAACACGGTGCAGTCCATTCACGATGCCGGTATGGTCGCGCCGTTTGACCATGACGATATTATTCAGGCTCAAGGCCGTACGCTCACCATCGATACCGCTATTGCGCATCCCGGGCAGGAGGCGCAGGACAAACTGGATGCCCTCACCGGCAGCCAGCATCCGCATTTCCGGGTGGTGGACAAAGTAAAGGTACTGGCGGACGACAACGGTTCCTTCAGCCTGCTGGTGCATAAAGACCTGCAGCAACCCCTGCGGCATGCGGCGTACATTCCGGGATATAGAAGTTATGAAATGCTGCTCGGCCATCATGATGAGCAGACGGATATTTTCTGCCTCGGTCTCGTGCTGGCCAGCGTGGCGTTCGGCCTCGATCTGCGGACACCGGAGGGACTGGATGCATTTGTCGCGCAACGCGCCCATCCCCTGCGTTTTGCCCGTATCCATCCTGCCGTAGGTACGCTCATCACGGAAATGACGGCATTACATCGCGCGGAACGCACGCAGGACTTGCAGGAGGCCATACGGCGACTGGAACATTACCGTGATTTCGATCCGGAGAAACAGATCGATCTGGCACAGGTGGCCGGCTGGGTCCATCATGAGCGCAAAGAGCGGCAGGCCTTCATCCTCAACAAGCTCCGCAACCGCCTGTTCGATGTCAGCCGCAGGAACCGCCTGCTTTACTACAAACCCAATGCTCGCTTCGTGAACCTTACGCTGGGGAGTGTGCCCATGGTGCTGCATCACCAGAGCATCCGCCCGGACCTGCTTTTTACCTGGAATGAAGGGATCGCGGGGCATGTCATTGGCATGAAAGACCTGGTGCTGAACAAATATCTCCGCTTCGAAGATCATATCTACCTGCCTTCCGTATTGAACAAAGTGCGGCTGGAAGCGCAGCGTGACGTGCAGGAATACGGGTTCAGCCAGCTAAAGCTCGTAGTGGCCTTCCTGCGCTGGCACAACCTCAGCGAAGAGGGAGAAAAAGAAGAAAGCATCTTCAGCCCCCTCCTGCTCATTCCGGTATCATTGAAAAAGAGAAAACAGGTTGGCGGCGATCAGTATGTACTGAGCATTACGGACAACAATGCCGAGGTCAATCCCGTGCTGGCCAACCAGCTGCGCGAGTTGTACGGCATCACGCTGCCGGATATGGTTGACCTCGAAGAGATGAGCGTGACGCAATTCTACCAGCTGTTGCAGTTGCAGATCGAAGGGGCCAACCGCGGCATTGTGCTGCAGTACACGGACAAGCCGGGCATCCGGCTGATATACAAGGAAGCGCGGGATACCGTGAATCAATATCATCAGAAACTGCAAAAAGCGCCGTTGCCGGCGCCGGAAGACCAGGAGCTGTTCCAGATCGCCGCGGAAACGGAGAACCCCTACCGCTGGGATTTCGACACCTGTCACATTGTGCTGGGCAATTTCAACTACAAGAAGATGAGCCTGGTGCGCGATTACAATGCCGTGATCGATCAGCCGCAACAGCATGCCGTATTTGAGCAGCTCTTCAGCGCACAGCCAAAGCCGGTGGAAGAAACCGCAACGCCATCCCCGGCGCTGCCGGAAGAATGGTTCCATGTGATACAGGCAGATCCCACACAGGCCAGGGCCATTCTGCAAGCCAGAAAAGGGGAAAGCTACATCATCCAGGGCCCTCCCGGCACCGGGAAAAGCCAGACCATCACCAATCTCATTGCGGATTTCGTGGCCCGAGGCAAACAGGTGCTGTTCATCTGTGAGAAAAGGGCTGCGCTGGATGTGGTATATCACCGCCTGAAACAACAGGGACTGGATGAGCTGTGCTGCTATATTCACGACAGCCAGGCGGATAAACGCGCCTTTATTAAAGACCTGAAGCTGACTTACGAAGCGTTCCTGCAAAAGGGGCCGGACCTTCACAGTATCAGCGTGAAGCGGAACGCGCTGCTGCATACCCTTCAGCAACAACTTCAATTGCTGCAGGAATTTCACGATACGCATGCGCAGGAACAGGAACATGCCGGTATTGCCGTGCGTGCCCTTATGGAGCGATTGCTGGCCCTGAAGCCGCTGCTGCGCCCGCTGGACCCTGTGGAGGAAGAAAAAGTACCGCATTACCGGCAATGGATCGCGCACGGGCATGTTGTGGAACTGCTGGGCGAAGCGCTGGAAGAAAGCGGCGCGGACCCGGTATTCGCCGCACACCCGCTTAGCAGGGTGCATGAACAGGTGTTTGCGGCGGAACATCCGCATACGTTGCTGGACAAACTCGTCAGCGGCTGTCAATCATTATTATCGGTTGTGGAAGAAGTGATCAAGGCGAACGATCTGGAAGTGCAAACCCTGGATACGCTGAAACAGCTGGCCGTGCAGGCCACGCTCCTGCTGCCATTGGCGGAAAGCAACAACCTGCAGCTGGTTGATCCTGAACACCCGGAAGCACAAGCCTTCGAGCGGGAAGTGAAACTTTGCCGGTCCATGCAGCGGATGCTTGACGAAGCCATGCAGCAGAACATACATTGGACACAAAAAACCGGTGAGCAGGATACCTTGCAGGCCATAGCCATTGCCGCAAAACACGAGAACAGTTTCTGGCGGTTCCTTTCCGGCGACTGGCGCAGGCTGCAAAAACAATTGACAACGCGGTACGACTGGTCGCAACACACGGTAAAACCGCCGCTGAGCAGCATACTGGCGTTGCTGAAAGCGGAACATGATGCCGCCGGACAACTGGCCGGAAAACGCCGCAGCATACAACTTGAACGCGGGATCGACAATATCGATCTCACCTGGCTGTCCATCGAAAGGCTACGCACACGCCTGGCTGATCCCTCCCTGCAATACCTGTTGCAGCATCCGCAGGCAAAGCAGGCGGTGGTGGCGCTTGCCAGGTTGCAGGACACCCTGTACCGGCTGGAGCAGCAGCTGCAGCAGACCTTTCAGGACCCGCCCCTACAACACCTCCTCTCCTTGCGGGACGAACTGGAAAGCATCCGCCTGAACGCGCCGGCACTGGAAGACCTGCTGCCCGCGCTGGGCAATTACACCGGCATGCCGGATGCGCTGAAACAGGCGCTCCGCAGCCTTCCCTGGACGCCGGGAGAACTGGAAGCCGGCATGGCGCACCACACCCTCAAACAACTCTACCAGTTCAACAAACCATTCGCCAACACCGGCAGCCAGGTGATCGGGCAGGCCGTGGAAAAAGTAAAACATTGTTACGGTCAGTTGCTGGACCTGAATGCCGCATTCATCCGTGCGGATATCCGCCGCCGTTTCCTGCAGCATGTGCAACCCGGCCATGCAGCAGATGAAGAAGCCCGCCTGTATGCGGAAGGCAGGAAAATACTGGAAAACGAATTTGCCAAAAGCATGCGGCACAAAAGCATCCGGGAACTGACTTCCCGCAGCAGCGGCCTGGTACTGAAAGACCTGAAGCCCGTGTGGCTGATGAGCCCGCTGAGCGTGAGCGACAGCCTGCCGCTGGACCAGCCGTTCTTTGATGCCGTGATCTTTGACGAAGCCAGCCAGATCACCCTGGAAGAAGGCGTGCCATCCCTCTACCGCGCACCGCAAACGATCATTGTGGGAGACGACCGGCAGATGCCGCCAACCGATTTCTTCACCGCCAAAGCCGGTGACCCGGATGACCTGGAAAGGGATGAGGAAGAGGACGAGCTGCTGAGCGCCGATGCGGACAGCCTCCTTACACAAGGCGCCCGCAAAATGAGCAGTGTTATGCTGGGATGGCATTACCGCAGCCATTCGGAAACCCTCATCAGCTACAGCAACCACGCTTTCTACGGCGCCAGCCTGCTCACGATACCGGACAGAAGCATCCACAGCAGCGAAAAACCGCCGATCAGCATTACTGCGCCTTCCGATGCCCTGTTCACCCATAAAGCATTGTTCGACCGCAGCATCAGCTTTCATCATCTGCCCGGCGGCACTTACGCCAAAAGAGGGAACAGCGCCGAAGCCGCTTATATCGCCCATCTTGTGCGGGAGCTGTTGCTGAAACAAACGGCGGAAAGCATTGGTATTGTGGCCTTCAGCCAGGAGCAGCAGCATGCCATCACTACCGCGTTGGAAACAGTGGCTGCGGGCGACCGGAAATTTGAGGCGCTGCTGGACGAGGCCATGGAACGTACTGAAAACGGCCAGTTCACCGGGCTTTTCGTCAAGAACCTCGAAAACGTCCAGGGCGATGAACGGGATATCATCATCATGAGCGTATGTTATGCACCCGACCCCCGGGGCAAAATGGCCATGCACTTCGGCCCCATCAACAAAAAAGGCGGCGAAAAAAGGCTGAACGTGATCTTCAGCAGAGCCAAAAAACACATGGCCGTAGTGAGCAGCATCCGGCATCAGCAGATCACGAACGTATATAATGCGGGAGCTGGTTATCTGCGGCGTTTCCTTCACTACGCCGAAGCGGTCAGCACCGGCAATATGGAGCAGGCGCGCCACATCCTGGAGGGACTGGCTACGGAAAAACCTTCCGGTTATGGCGCTGTTGACACGGTTATCCTTCGGGAGATCCGGGAACAGCTGGAAGCGCGGGGCTTTACAGTGTCTGAACAGGTAGGCCAGTCCGGTTTCCGTTGTTCGCTGGCTGTAAAAGCGAAACCGGATGACGGGATATTTGCCCTGAGCATTTTGGTGGATGACGACAATTACTACCGCCACAGCAATGTGCTGGAGCAATACTACCAGCGCCCCGCCATGCTCGAAAGTTTCGGCTGGAAGACCATGACGGTTTATGCGAAAGACTGGCTGCAGCAGCCGCAGCGCGTTATGGAGGATATCCTGCGGCGGTTGGGACAGGCGCCGGAAACCGTACCGTTAACAGAGATCGTTGCGGCCCCCGCAGGCACTACCCGGATGACGCTTGGAGAGAAATTCTGGGAAGTGGTGGTCAATGGCCCAAAGCTGTTCATCCGGCAGGGGAAGAACGGCACGAAGGGGCAGATACAGGTGAAAAGCTGCATCGATGAGGCGGATGCGGAGAAGGAAAAGGATAAACTGGTGAAGGAAAAGAGAGATGCGGGATGGAATATCCCCGCTCCGCTACAGGCTGATCAGCCTTGATGAATTTGTGCCGGCATACTGGCGGAGCAGGTTGAGGATGAACTCATTTTCCGGGTATTGCGTCAGCCAGTCTTTGAGCGTTTCCGCTTCGGATACCGGCACATCGCGCGGTACATATCCCATGCCATAGAACCGCCCTTTCTCCATCAGGATACAGCTTTGTTCGGTGGCTTCCCGCCCGCTGTCCACGATCATGAATGAGGGTTGCTCCGCTAACAGATGCGCCACGGCCTTTTGTACGCGGAGATTGTATTTTTTCGGCGTTTCCTTTTTCTCGCAGGCGCCTTTGCATGTTTTTTCTTCAACGCCGGTGCAGGTATCCTGGCTGGTTTGCAAAAAACACAGCTTGGGGCATAACTTGAAATCCCGCACCAGTGTACGCAGCCGCTGATGCCCTTCCGTCAGCATATTGAAGGCAAACACCGGAGTGGTGTATTTGCGGCGTTTTTCAATGGCCAGCCGCATATATCCCTGCTGGTCCTCAAACACATAAAAACCGTATCTGGATTCGATCCGTTTCTGCGCATTGTTGTAGATCGGCCATAACCGCCGTATCTCGATGGATTCGAGGATGAACGCCATCAGTTCCGTACCGGTTTTCTCGAAGGAGATGCTGTGTATGTTCCGCACGAATTCCTGCCGCTGGCGGTTGGCGTTGTTGCCGGTAAAGTGGCTGGTCACCCGTTTTCTGATATTCTTAGCCTTGCCAACGTACACCACTTTCCCTTTCTGATCATGAAAATAGTACACCCCCGGGGTGGATGGCAGATCGGCCACCTGTTCCTGCGGGAGATGCAGCGGTAGCCATCTTTCCTTTGACCGTGTTGTTAGTGCAGCCGCAATGGTCCCGTTGTTGTCGGCCGACAACAGTCTTTCAAACAGCTGTACGGTAGCCAGTGCATCACCGGCGGCGCGGTGACGGTTCACCAGGTTGATGTGCAGGGAACGGCAGATATTGCCAAGGCTGTAGGACGGGAATCCCGGGAAGATCTTGCGGCTGAGGCGCACGGTGCAGAGCTTCTTGCTTTGCAGGCGGTAACCGCAGGCATCCAGCTGATGACGCAGGAAAGAATAATCGAAATTGACGTTATGCGCGATGAAAATATTGTCTTTCAGCAGGTTGAACACTTCTTCCGCAACATCTTCAAAGGGAGGAGCTTGCTCCACCATGTCGTCCGTTATGCCCGTCAGCGCCTGGATGTAACGCGGGATGGGTTGATGGGGATTCACCAGCGTTTCGAATTGCTGTACGATCTGGTGGCCATCATGAATATAGATGGCGATTTCGGTAATGCTGCCGGCGCTGGCATACCCCCCTGTTGTTTCAATATCTACGATCGCGTACATACCTGCAAATATACGGCTTGGTACGCAACAGATATGCGTGAAGCTCCGGGGAAGCAGCGTAGCGGCTCAGATCAGGCCAACCGCTTCCCCGGAGAGATCATTATGCCTGCAGTACCTCCGGATAGGCCCGGAATTTCGCCACAAGGTCACGCCAGGCCTGCAGCTCGGGATTTCCGGGCTTGCGTTTGCCGAAGAACTGTACGATCATTTCGCCGCCGGCATCGAACACTTCAATGGAGGTAACGGTACCATCCACGGAGGGTTTTTCCACCACCCAGCACCGGGCCACATCGTCCAGCCGCAGATGCAGGTTGAAATCCGGGTCCATCACATTGATCCATCCCGGAATTTCAAGGATCTTTTTAACGGGACCGGTATGTATTTCAATATTGCCGTGATTGCCTACGAAAACCATGATCTCCAGTCCGCTTTCGGCAGCATCTTCCAGCATTGCTTTGATCACGCCATTATCTACCCGGCGGGTAAACCTGCCTTCCCCTATCTCCAGCGCCTGCTGGCGGCCGGCTTTATATTTCGCCAGCATGGGGAAGAAATCATGCGTATCCTTCAGCGCAGCCCAGTCTTCCAGGAAGGCCGCTTTGTCGATTTCCGCGGCATCAGGCCGTGGTGCCGGGGCCGGGGTAATGGCGATGGAGGTTGACTGTTCCGCCGCGGTAAAATCCTTTACCAGCTGTTCCCATGCGGCCATATCCGTTTCCGGCTGGGCGAATATCTTGATCACGGCTTCGCCCTGGGCATCAAACACCTGTACCGACCGTTTGAAACCTGCGGTTTCATCATCCGTCAGTGCAAAACCATATGCCCAATGGCTAAGGAACATGCGCAGGTCAATATCTTTTCCCAGCACAAGGCCAACGTGTTTGTTCTCTACATTGACTTCCTCAAAAATACCCTTCCGCTCGATCACACAACTTTCATTGCGGGTCAGCACCATGACGCGGCCCAGCCGGGGCATGCGCGGCAGTATATTCCGGAAATCATTTTGCAATGCCGTTACGCAGTCGCCGGTGAAAGCGGCTACCAGCTGGCCCTCTGTGGCATTCAATTTACGGGCAGCATCGCGGATACGGTTTTTGGGGTTTTGTTCCCGGAACTGTATCCATTGTTCTTTCAGGGAGTTATTGGTCGTTGTTTCCATAATATGATGATTGTATGAATGGCTGTTTTGATCCGGCATACCGGCCACTATCAGGGGATAAGGATATTGCGGATGTGACAGTACCTGCACCGGCACACCGAAGCAATGCTGTATGACCGGTTCTGTCAACACCGTTTCCGGCCTGCCCTGTTTGTACACCGTTCCCCGGTGCAGCAGCACGATGTTTTGCGCATATGCCGCCGCCAGCTGGAAGTCGTGCAGCACGGCTACCACCAGCACGCCTTTTTGGGCCAGCCGGGCGGCCAGTTGCAGGGACAGCTGCTGATGACGTATATCCATGCCCGTAACCGGCTCATCCAGCAGCAGCATTTTCCTTCCCTTGTAATCCGCCCCTTCCAGGTCCGGCACTTCCAGCAATTGCGCCAGTACGCGCGCCATCTGCACCCGCTGTTGCTGACCGCCGGACAGGGTGAGATAATTCCTGTCCTTCAGGTCTGCTACCTGCAACAATTCCAGCGCGTACAGCATAATGGCTTTATCCAGCGCGGCATTCTCCTGCCCATATACGAACCGGCCCATCATCACCACCTGCATAACGGTAAAGGGAAGCTGCAGGCTGATCTGCTGGCTTAATACCGCTCTGCCCGTGGCCTGATCTTTAATGGACCGCTGCCGCAGCTCCTGCCCGTGCAGGCGGATATTGCCCTCGTAATGCGGGTACTCTCCCGCGATGGCTTTGAGCAGGGTGCTTTTTCCGGCGCCATTGGCGCCCATCAGCACGCAGAGCTCACCGTCATTCGCCCGGAACTGAACATTATCCAGTATCGGCCTTCCGCCCAGGCGTAGTGATATGTGATCGATCTCCAGCATTATGCCAAGGATAATTTCTTTTGTTTGATGATCAGCCAGATGAATACCGGTGTGCCTACCAGTGCCGTAACGATACCTACCGGCACTTCCGCCGGTGCGGCTACGGTACGGCTGATCAGGTCCGCCAGCGTCAGCAGGATGGCGCCTGTCAACGCCGAGCAGGGCACTACGATCCGGTGGTCCGGCCCGGCGATCTGCCGGATGATATGCGGCACCACCAATCCCACGAAGCCGATGATCCCGGCTACGGCAACACCTGCCGCAACGGCCATGGTGGCATAAATGATCAGCTGTGTTTTCAGCGCCGCCGTTTTCACGCCGCTGTGCATCGCTTCTCGCTCTCCCAGTGCAAAAACGTTCAGGGCCTGCGCGGTGCGCGGCAACAGCAGCACCGGTATCAATATAAAAGGCAATACCCCGGAAACGGTCTGCCAGCTGGCGCCGCCAAGACTGCCCAGCGTCCAGAACGTAATGCTGCGCAGCTGTTCTTCATTGGCGTTATAGGTGAGAAACCCCGTCATGGCGTTGCACAGCGCGTTGATGGCCACACCGGCCAGCAGCATGGTGGTCATCACCGCCTGACCGGCCGTTCGGGATATCCTGAATACGATCAATGCGGTTACAAAAGCACCGGCGAAGGTGGCGAGGTTCATGAGGTACATGTTTCGCAATAATGGCACGGATGCCTGCAACAGGATCATCAGCACGGCGGTAAAAGAAGCGCCCGCGCTGACGCCTATCAGCGTCGGGTCAGCCAGCGGGTTGCGGAACAATCCCTGTAAGGCCGCTCCCGCCACGGCAAGCCCCGCCCCTATCAGCACGGCCAGGATCACACGCGGCAAACGGATCATCCACAGAATGGCCGGCATGTTATCATCATAAGCTACCGGTATGCGCAGCCCCAGTTTTTCGAGCAGGATGGCGACCACCTGCAGCGGTTTGATGGACAAGGCGCCGGTGCCCGTAGCCATAACGATGACCAGTAGCAATGATATGCTCATGAGGACGATCAGTCCTGTTCTTTTCTCCATCAACCGTTGATCTTTACCGCCAGTTCCTTCACGGCGCCGATCACCCGCGGCCCGAAACCGGTGAGATACTGCCCGTCCATCACGATCACTTTCCTGTTTTTCCCGGCATTGGTCTGCGCCACGCCCTGCACTTTCAGCAGCCCGTCCACACCGCCCATGCTTTCCAGGCCGGTGTCGAACATGAGGATCACGTCAGGGTTTGCCCCGATCAATGCCTCGGCGCTCAGCGGTTTATATTCTGAAAAACCGGTGATGGCATTCTCCGCTCCGGCCATATTGATCATTTCCTTAACAGCAGTACCATCGCCGGCCACCATCATATTACCGGCGCCGCGGGCATAGATGAACAGCACTTTCTTTTTGGCGGGTGTTACTTTGAGCGCCAGCTGTTCCTGATCGATCTTTTTGATCAGCTCCGCTCCTTTTTCGGGTACCCCCAATGCCGCGGCGATCTGCGAAATGAGCGACCTGGTGCCGCTGACGGAGTACTCCTGCTTCAGCAGCAGGGTTTTTACGCCTACACTTTTGATCTGGTCCAGCACGGCCTGCGAAATATAATTGGAGGTGGAGATCACGATACCGGGTTTTAACGCCAGCACTGGCTCCGCGGAAATATTGCGGTTATGCCCTACTTTGGGCAATGCTTTTACGGAAGCGGGATAAGTACTGGTTACATCCACGCCCGCCAGGGCCTTTTCAAAACCAAGGGCACACACGATCTCTGTAACCGTACCGTTCAGGGAAACGATGCGCGGCGGCGCCTGGGCAAATCCCTGTGAGGCGATCAGTACACCGGCCAGCAACGCTAATCTTAATTTGTTGAGCATAGTATGGTATTTTAAAAACATGAAAATTCCGTTAACGCTTTTTTGCAAAGCATTTCCTGTAGCGGGTCTCCCGGCAAATGACAGTTGGAATTGATAGAACAAAACTAAGTCACGGAAATGTAAAAGATGGAACGATGACGGAATTTCTTGTTACCATTTACGCAAAAAATCATGACCCGCAGCGGAAGCTGCGCAGTTTCATGCCAGGTAACGATATTGTGCTTTATCTGCGCAGTACGCGACCATTGCAGGGATGGCGTACCGGCGGAACAGTATTTGCTTGATCTCTGTATGGGCAATCAATACATGGAATGGACAAACCTCATCTGGGCGAAGCTGGACCGATGGCTGCAGGCGGCGATCAAGATGCTGCCCAACCTGGCCGTGGCGGTGATCGTATTCGTGTGTTTCTACCTGCTGGCCAGGTTTGCCCGGCGAACGATGTACAGGTTATCCTGCCGGTTATCCCATCAGCCTGCCATCAGCAATTTGCTGTCATCATTGGCCTATGCCGTCATTTTCGCGATCGGACTGTTCACGGCGCTGGAGGTGCTGAAGCTGGACAAAGCGGTGTCGTCCCTGCTGGCCGGTGCGGGGATCTTGGGGCTGGCGCTGGGTTTTGCGTTCCAGGACCTTACGGCCAACTTTATCTCGGGTATCTATATCACGTTCAACAAACCATTCAATGTGGGGGATGTCATCGAAACCAATGGCTTCACCGGCAATGTGGAAAAGATACAGTTCCGTTCCACCATCATGCGCACACATGACGGATTGCACATCATCATTCCGAATAAAGACATTTTTCAGAAGTCCATTATCAACCATTCCCTCTCTACGGAGCGAAAGGTACAGCTCACCCTGCTCATTCCTTTCAATAAGGAACCGGCGCTGGCCCTGAAAGAGCTGACGGCAACGCTTGCCGAAAGCATCCGGGATCTCAGCCAGGAACCGGACATCTACTTCGAGAATATCGAAGGCACGAACCTGCGGGTGACCATCACTCTCTGGATCAGTAACGGCAGTATTGACGCCTACAACAAAGCCCGGCACGAAATGATCAGCCAGGTGCTCGAAACCCTGCGGGAAAGGCAGATACTGCCCTGACCTTCTGCCCGATGAGTAGCTGAATACACAGTCTGCACGTTTTCTGTTCAGAAATTTCCCCTACAGCAGTACAACAACAATTGATTTTAAATGGTGCAGTATTTGTTTTCCAGTCTGATGATGATCAAACCGTGCAACCACATTACATAACAATAAAAAAGCCATTAATTATGAAAAAGCCTATCACACCAATTGCTATCATCGCAGTATTCATTGCGTTCATTGTCACACAAAGCAGTGTCAGCTATTCAGGCATTCCCGCGCCTTCGGCCAGTGAAACGGCCGCGGTAAGGGATACGGTGCCGGAGCAGGAGAAGCCGGACAAAAAGAAGAAAAAAGACCGTAAGGATAAGGATACTTCAAACTGGCCGCAGCGGGATACTACGCCCACACCGATGCCTGACACTTTTCCATCAGCATACAGACCGTAATAAAGAATGGGTCGTATTACAAGAAGGCTCCGTCGTTCGATGGAGCCTTCTTTTTTTGTGCCACCGCCGGAATGCCGCGGCGCTGGTTTTATATCAGGTTGGGACTTTTCTCTATATGCTGTTTGAAATTCCGGACATCGTTCCGCACCAGCCTTTCAAATGCCGGGTTGAGCAGTCTCGCTATGCCTGCGCCGGCAAAGCCTGCAGGTGGCCGGTAGCTGATCACTACATGCAGTTCCGTTCCGCCATCTTCCAGTTCTTTAAATGTAATTTTTCCTGAATTGGCCACAGCCGCACCTTCCAGGGACCGCCAGCTGATAACTTCATTCTCCCGGTCTTCCACGATCTCCGCATCCCACTCCAGTGTGAGGTCGCCGGCCAGTTTTACCGTCCAGTGAGAATAACGCTCGTCCTGTACTTCCACATGATGCAGGTGCGCCATGAACATGGGCAGGTTATCCAGCTTGCGCCAGTACTCATACACGTCCACCGGCGAGCGGTCCACCCGGAATGTGCTGCGGATGTTGACGGCGCGGGCATGTCTGGCCCTGACGTTGTTCTCTATTACGGCGGACAGCGGGCAATTGCCGGACAGGCCCCGGTACAACAGATAACCGCCCACCAGCATTCGTCCAAGGGCTTTCAGCGGGGATTTTGAAATGTCCGCCAGGCCAATGTACATGAGTGAGGAACCTGCCGCGGCAGAAACGATCCTGCCGGTTTTTGAAACATTGATGACCGTGGTGTTTTCGTAGAGGCTTCCGGCGCGCGGGCTATCCTCCTTGCCTTCGTAATTTGCCATATCGTCTGTTTTCCATCATCACCGCCAAAACCTTGCTGAAGTGCAAGGTGGTGATTTACAGCTGATTGCAATAGATCTCATGGGTAGAAAAATACACATGTTGTTGTCCGGAAATAAAAAAGCCATCTTATAGACATAAGACAGCTCTTCAATTTGATTTTATTTATTCAGCCTAATTGATTTACGCCGGTGGTCTGCCCGCTGCTGACGTGGCGGCCTTCGGCAATCTCTTCGATCATCTTTTTACAGAAAGCCGGCAGGTCCCCGGGATTACGGCTGGTCACAAGACCGTTGTCCACATGCACTTCCTCGTCCACCCAGGTTGCTCCTGCATTGATCAGGTCTGTTTTCAGCGATGGCCAGGAGGTTACGGTGCGGCCTTCCAGCGCGCCTGTTTCGATCAGTATCCAGGGGCCGTGGCAGATAGCGGCAATCGGTTTGTTCTTGTCGGTAAATGCGGTCACAAAACTGACTGCACCCGGGTCCATACGAAGCTTGTCCGGGTTCATCACGCCTCCGGGCAATACCAATGCATCATAGTCATCGGCATTCACTTTGTCTACCGTATTATCCACCCGGTATTCATCGCCCCATTCCTTGTCCGCCCAGGCTTTCACTTTTCCGGGTTTCAGCGAGATCACCTCCACTGACGCGCCGGCATGCTGCAATGCAGCTACCGGTTCTGTAAATTCAGATTCTTCAAAGCCATCTGTTACCAGCACGGCTACTTTTTTGTTTTCCAGGTTTTGCTGTGCCATAAGTTGATTGTTTTGGTGTACAATGTGGTTGCCGGGGATATGACATCAAAAAAGGTTCCTGTCCGCAGAATGCAGCGCAGCGGGGCTCACAGCTTTATGACATGGGGATTTCCTTACTCAATACGGGGTTATTCATCATCTTTGCCCTTCCCGAGCTTCAGCTTCACTTTGCCATCCTCCCCATCCACTGCATGCAGATTGATGACGATACCGCGTTTCCGCCTTTTCTGCAGTTCGGCTATGTCAGTGATCAGTTCATCGCCTTTGGGATTGCGGAGGGGGATCTTCATTTTGATATCGGTGCCTTTTGTCAGGCCGTACACGCCTTCCAGCTCAATGTTCAGTACACTGGAAGAAATGATCATGGGGTAAATGATCACTTTGTCGCCTTTTATTTCGAGGGTATTGCTGATGTTATCGAAGGTGATGTTGGACATATCCCGCTTGCGGAAGATAAAGCGCCCGATCTTTTCGAGCGGCTCAAAGTTCAGCAATGCTCCTTTTTTGAGATCGAAGCGTACGGTGCCGAACATGGAATTGGGGCGCAGCGAAACATTTTCTGTGATACCGCCGCTTAAGCTCACGTTAGCGGAGAAAGTGCCTTTCAGGTTCTTCCCTTCGATACCATCCTGTCCGAAGTTATCGAATGCATTAAAAAGCTGGTCTACCTGTACCTGGTTGATACGGGCATCGAGATTGAACCGGTCGTTCGTACCCGCCTGGGTGATGCTGCCGTTCAGTTGCATGGAACCTCCGGCGGTTTGCAAAGCTGCTTTGCTCAACTGCACTTTTTCCCTGTCCAGGAACACCGTGGCTTTCACATTCCGGGCAATGAACTTCTGATACTGCACTTTGTGGAGGTCTACCTGCATATTCACACGGCTGGCATCGAGCACGATATCCAGCTGGCGGAGCATGCTGACCCTTTGCCGCCGTGAGTTTTTTTGCCGGTGTTGCTTTCGCCGCGCAAAGAATCCCTGGAACTCGTTCAGGTTGATGAGAGGACTGCTGACAGACCAGTCCAGCAATATCTTCTCCGGTGCATCGAAATAGAAATTGAGCATATTGCGGACGCTTCCGTTCATCAGCAGGATGCTTTTGCCGCTTTGCACTTTCACATCCCGGATAAACAGGTCTTCCCCCGTGAATTCGAGGGTGGCATTGCATTGCCCGAATGACTGGTTACGCGGTATATAAGTGAATGCGCCGTCGGTGACCCGCACAATGCCTTTCAGGTAACCGGCTACTGTGTCTTTGGCATCCCATCCGCCCGCGTATTCGAGGTCTACGGTGGCATTGCCTTTGGAGAACAGGAACAGGTGGGCGCCCATGGGCCGTGTGAGGCTGACCAGGGGAAAGCTGGATTTGAAGCGGCCTGTCAGCACCGGATGTTTGAGGTTCAGTACACGGATGGTATCCGCGGTAATGGGGATGCTGTCGAACAGCCCTCTAAAATCGTACAGGCTTACCCGTGAGTTTTTGTCGCCATGCCCCATTCCGGGTTCCACTTCATTCAGGAAGCCACCGCTGAAGCTGCATTCCTCCAGCTGGATGCCTTTGACGGTGAGGGTATTGCCTTTTGTGTTCCAGGTCACATTCACATAGGGCGTATCCCTGAACTGCATGCGTCCCCTGATGTCGGCCAGCACATTCAGCGGAGCGGATATCCCTATGCTGTCCAGCTTCTGCGATGCGGATACCGGGAGCATGGTAGCGGCCATTCTGAAACCGATATCGTCTGCTTTGATCTTCAGCGTAAATACGGCTGGTTTTTGAGAGAAGTTGAATATCCCGTCGAATACAATTCCCTGGCCGTCGAAGCGCAGGGTCTGGGAAGGGAAGCGCAGCGTTTTTGTTTTTTTATCATATTCCAGGTGCAGGTCTGCTTTCAATACCTTTTGCCTGGCGTAGCTCCCTTTTGCGGTATTGAAAGCCATGTCCCTGATCAGTGTTTCCGTATTCAGGTCGCAGGTCCACTTTGCCGCGCTGTTATGCATGCGGCCGCGCAGATTGCGGATATCAAAACGGAAAAGCTTTGATTTGACCAGGTCTTCGATCTCCAGCTGCACATTTTCCAACCGGAAGTTGGCAATAGTGGGTTGTTTTGACGATTTTTCCGCCGATGAGTCAGTTTTGAAAAGATGGGTATTCGAATAACCGGTACTGTCTGTAAACAGGCGGATACCTCCGTTTCTCAGGAAAACCTGACGGATGTCCACCTTTCCCCGAAGGATGGCGAAGGTATTCACTTTGACGAATACTTCCCGGAAAGTCAGCAGCGGGCGTTGATGAACGCTGTAAAGACTGTCTTTCACGGTCACGTCCATCAGGTTTACGGAAACATTGGGAAAGCTGCGGATCAGCGAAGGCTCCATGTCCCTTATTTCCAGCGTGCCATTGATGCGGCTGCCGAACTGGGCGGTGATCTCCTCCAGGATCGCCTGTTTGTTGCTGCGGATGACCAGCGCAAGCACCAGCCACAGTATGATGACCAGCGCGATCAGGCTAACACATGAAATAAGGGAAATACGTATCCAGCGAGGCATAAGTTCACATTGATGTTCAGTAATTTAAACAATAATTCAGGGAAAAAGTTGAAATTTGGCGTATGGAATTTGCTATACCCGTCATCGTAGTGGCGCTGCTCTTCTGGTGGTTCACCCGTAAACCCAAACGTAAAGGCCCTTCTCCCGTTCCGGCCAATGTTAACCGGCTGCTGGGCAACCAGGTCCGTTATTACCGGCAGCTGGACAAAAAGGAGCAAACCAGGTTTGCCTCGGAAGTAAAGCTGTTCCTGGAGCAGGTGACGATAGAAGGCGTAGGCATTGAAGTGGAAGATCTTGATAAAGTACTGATCGCGGCAAGCGCCGTGATCCCTATTTTCTATTTTCCGGGCTGGCGTTACCGCAATCTTACCAATGTTATCGTGTACCCGGATACCTTCGACGAGCAATACCAGTTTGAAGGCGACCGGCGGCATATCATGGGAATGGTAGGCAGCGGCGCCCTGAACGGACAAATGCTGCTGTCCCGCTCCGCACTCAGGGCCGGCTTTGCGGACAACGGCGGCAAAAGCAATACCGCCATCCATGAGTTCGTGCATCTGGTGGATAAATCAGACGGTTCAGTGGACGGATTTCCCGAAAGCCTGCTGCGCAACAGTTACAGCCTGCCCTGGTTGAAAGTGATGCATGAAGAGATCCGGCGCATAGAAACCGGTCAGTCAGACATCAATCCCTATGCCGCGATGAACCAGGCGGAATTTCTGGCCGTGGTTGCCGAATATTTCTTTGAGCGGCCGGACCTGATGGAGGCGCATCATCCGGAGCTTTTTCACCTGCTGACGGAGATGTTCAACCAGCCCGCGCGCTCAGACTCCGCAGCAGCCCCCCGCTCTGCCGCATCAAACGGCTGACCTCCTGTTGAAGGCTGACCGCATCCGCCGCGCTCACATTCACCAGGGAAAAGCGCCCGCTGTTACGGAAAGCCAGCCAGCGCCATTCCAGCTGTGATATCGTTTGTACATCCCCGTTATCGTACCACCAGGCCGTAAACAGCCTGTCCGTTCCCTTTTGCAGCAAAGCCGTGTACACCGTTTTTCCGGCCATCCGGGTTTCGCGGATATTGCTGAACGCATACCCGCTGCCGCGCCAGCAGATGGAAGGATGATGGTCCGTATAGTAAAATCCCGGAACAGGTTTTACATAAACAAGCGAAGCGGGGCTTTCCAGTTTGATGACGGCCATTGTCCATCACGGTAGTCTGATATCCCGTCACATCGGGAACGGATACGGACGGCCGCGCATCCGGCAGCATGATCTTGTATGCGACCAGGAAAACGCAGCCGGCGAGGCAGATATGCGCCATCGTGATCATATGCGGATCGGTTTCCGCTCCCGGCTTTACTATGTGTGGTTTCCCCAGCCGTTTGACCAGGAATGGCACCAGGATCAGCAACGGCAGTATCACATAAACAGCCAGGCAAATGATACCGGTCACGTCATGCATCGGGTGATCCGGCAGGATGGCGAACTGCACCAGCAGGATGATCCGGAAGAGGTTGCTGAAGATGTTCAGCGCAGCGGTAAAGGCCAGCAACACGGCCACCAGCGGGAAGGACAGCCGGAGGTCCAGCCGTTTCTGATAAAATCCCAGCAGCATGATGCAGCAGAGCATGGAGGCCACCATCATGTTCAGTCCCATGCAGGCCGCGTCCACAGCAAATTCATTTCCCCGGTGAAAAATGGTATTGCCTTCAACGGTTACGCCTGTACTCACTATTTGCAACAGGCTTCCCGCCCATTCCGTCAGCTGCAGGCGGATAGGGAACGTGAATATCTGCGTGATATAATCGCATACCGGCGCCATCAGCAGCATAGCCAGCAGCGGCAGGAAGTTGATGCGCCCGACAGCGCTGTCTGCCAGGAAACAAAGCGCCATAACGAGCGAGAGGTACAGCAGGGTTTTGGCCGGTACGATCCAGGCCAGTACACAGCAGGCCAGTGCTGCGTAATAGAAGCGCAGGCTTTTTTTGCTGCCGGCATCGCGTATCATCACCATGGGAATAGCAGCGATGCCGAGCAGGAATCCCGGAGAGCGCCAGGCGATGTAGTCTCCCAGCGCATAACACACAATGAAGACGTACACGCCGGCGATCAGGCCCGGGAACAGGATATGGGGAATTATACGTTTGCTTTGCGCCATGACGGACGGAATTTTGTATAGATGAGCGTTAACAGCACCAGGATGATCAGTGCCCATTCATGCGGCTCCGGAACGGCGCCGGTAGATTTGAGGGAAGCGTTCTTCAGGCTGCTGCCTTCGTCTTTGATGCCGAACCTGTCGTAATCCCGCTGTGTTTCCAATACAATGAGGCTGGATAACGGGGATACCACATAGGCCTCCTTTGCGGCAGCCACCAGCTGCTCCTGCCCTGCTGAGCCGGTGATCAGGCCTTTGCCCGTCTGCTGCATGATGTGATTATAAGCGAACAGGCGCATCAGGTGATCCGGTGCTCCGGACGGAATACCGGCCGTGTCCGCCGGTTGCCTGGTGATCGCCACATTGGCGTGATCGATCACTACCTTGTCCGCCGTTTCCGCATCGGCCGCAAAAGTGCCGGCGTCCAGGAGTATTTTCAGGAGCAGGATGCCGCCCTTTTCGTAGCGGAATACCCGGTGTTCCTTCAGGGATTTCAGGTAAGGCGACAGTTCGCCGCCGATATTGAGCAAACGTACCTTCGGCAGATCAGGCGCCGCGAGGAAAGCAGCCAGATCGCTCCGGAACCTGCTGTCCCGGAGGTCCGCAAGCGATGGTGATGCCGCGGTGCTTTTGGTGATCAGCAGGGAAGCCGCGGGAGCCTTGATCCTGTGCAGGGGAAACAGGCTGAAACGATTTGCCAGCAATAATTCCACGCATTCCTCCCGGTTTTCTTCCGATACCTGCACCATCTGATCGTTCAGCCAGACGAATACCGGTCTTGGCGCCGACAGCCGCAGCACTTCGTTGAATTCGCCGGGCGTCCAGGCTGCATTCGCATCTACATACACCACATCCGTGCTAACCCTTTCCCGCTGCAGCTGGTAAGGTTGCAGCGTGTAGGCCATGCCGTTAAAGGAGAAAGCATGCGGTGTGATGCCTTCATCCAACATGGTGATCTTCCAGTCCGCCCGGTAACGCCCGTTCCGGCGCGTGCCGGTGCCGTTCAGTCCTGCCGGTTTCCCATCAAAGGATACCGTGGCATCTTCCAGGGCGCTGGTTGCGGAGGGGCCATCAAAATAAATGTTATCGTACTGCAGCGTTTTGCCATCGGATGCCAGCGGCGCGGTAAAACCTATCCTGAATTTTCTGGATTCGCCGGGCATCACGGGGAATACCCGTACGGAGACCGTGTTGCCCTCCTGCCAGCGCACGAGCGAAGGATCGCGGGATTCCACCCCCACGATCGTGCGGTATGCCGTGTCTGCTTTCTCTTTTGTGGTCAGGATGGCTTTTTCTTCTTTACCCGCCACCCATAGGGAAAGGGATGTGACCACACCGCCTTCCGGCAAATGAAAGGTATAGATGGCTTCCTTTCCCCTGAAACCCTTGATATCCGGATTGGTGACGGAGAGCATTTTTTCCGTATAGGCGAGGTGCAGCTTCGGCCAGATCTTTACCTTGCTGTTCACATACCCGGTGTAAAGGTCGTCTCCCGACCAGAGGCGTTCCTGCGCTTCGTGCCGGGCATCGTACATCGATTCCAGTATTTTGATGCGGTCATCCACCGGTATTTCCAGCGGCGGCGCAAACGCCGTTGCCGCCACGATCAGCGGGTCATGTTGTATGCGCTCGCCGAAATTGCGGCCGGGGAAGTTGCCCAGGTTGAATATTTCCCATTTGGGGCGGAGATACAGCAGGTCCGTACACAGTACTTTATGTTCCATGATCCCGCCCGTCGCCTGCCGGGAAGCCTCCACCCATGCGGGCAGATCGCCATTGCTTTCCACGATGGTGCGGTTGTAAGCGAGATTGAGCTTTCGTACTTCAGCATTGTAAAGAAAACCATACACTACGGCAAAGATCAGCGCCGCCAGCCCGCCTGCCCACAAGGCCGTAACGCCGGAGCGTATCCTGCATGCCGTATCCCGCATCACAACGAAAGCCTGTATCAGCAGGAAGATTGGCACGAAGGTATGGAGGGAGATCCCCAGGGCGATGAGGGCCATTACGCTCAGCGGGTATAGCGGAAGCAAATAGACCGCGAAGTAAGCAAACAAGGCCATGCCCACGCCCATGATGAACAACTGCATGTACCGGAACCACGCGGGCAGGGCCTCCCAGAAATGGAAAAGCAGGAAATTGACGCCCGTAATGACCAGTACGGCGGACAACCAGGTAACCGAAGGCCTGAAGACCGGGATGTGCCTGTTCAGGGCGTATGCGCTGATCAACAACAGCAGCAGCATGATCGTCCACACACTCCTTCTCTTCCCCCGCGCGGTAAAGAAGATACCGATGAATGCCGCTATCGCACTGAAAAAATGAAAGAAGAAAAAACCGGAGAGCATCCCGTCGTTTACAGTATCCGGCATGGCGCCGAGACAAAAAACGATGCAGTTGACCTGGAGTAACAGTATTCCCCTGGCATAGGCCCTGTTTGAAAGGAAGAGCGACACGATCTGTTTCATAGAAAGTACTTTGCATTTCAAAGTTAAGATGTAAAAAAGAAGGGATGTAACTCCCTTTACTTTGCAACACAAAGTAAAATCAAATTTTTAATATGAAGAGGATTTTTTTCTGATATTACGCTCCAAAGTCGCAGAATGCCGGCCGGTTCGGCCCTTTACGACTGTGGCCCCCGGATCTGGCATGACAGTTGGATGCGCTATTCATCTAAGTGCTGGCAAAAAAGAGCGGGTACGATCTCCTTATTTTTCGCTATTTGTTATAGTTTTTTCACAGGGGCTTTTGCAGGAGCAGGTCCCGGTCGGCCTGTCGCCCGACTGCAAAAATATGTTCGCCGAATTGCGTGTATCCTTCTTTCGCGTAGAATTTCCGCGCGGATAGATTGTGTTCCCATACACCTAACCATATCGTGCGTACGAAATGTTCCCGGCCCATGGCATAAGCGTGATCCATGAGTGCCTTGCCCAGCTTTTTCCCCTGAAAGGCTTTCAGCACGTAGATCTTTTCCAGTTCCATAACCGGTTCCGGCAGCGGACCGCCATTGTCAGGCTGACGAAAGAGGTTTATCTTCAGGAAACCTGCAGGCGTATTGTTGAAGTAGATGAAATAATAACGGGAGTTCGCTGACGCCCACTCTTTCCGGATAACGGCATCACTCTTCCGTTCATCAAGGAAGCTCTGCAGGTCCGCCGCACTGTAGACAGACTGGAACGTTTCCGAAAATGTAGATCGCTCCAGTTGAGCCAGCAGCGGCAGGCTGGTTTCCGTAACAGGCCTGATATCATATGGTTTCATGCGCGACTTGATAACTATTACTGCAATTTATAGTATTTTTGCCTATTCATCCAGCTATCTAACTATGTGGAAAGTCCTGTTACTCCTTCCTTTTCTGATCAGCACCGAAACCACTGCGCAAAAGATCACGCGGGAAGATTTTATGATCAGCAGTGATCCCGGTGTGCAGATCTTCATCAGGGAAATATCTGGCCGCAAACGTAGCAGGAAACCTCCTATTTTGCTGGTGCACGGCGGCGGTGCCGGCTCACTTGCGCTTTATGATCTCCCTGTGCCCGGCGGTTCCCTCGCGGAAGACCTGGCTAAGCATGGCCTGAAAGTGTACATCATGGATGTTCGCGGATGGGAGAAGTCCACCCGCCCGGACTACGATACCAACAAGCGTTATGTCATCAATGGCTCTTCCGCCGAAGCATCGCGGGATATTGATGCCGCGGTGAATTTCATCATCGAGCGGACCGGCCAGCGGCAGGTGACGCTTTTCGGCACAGCCACCGGCGGGCACTGGATGGGCTATTACGCCTGCATCTATCCCTATAAAGTGAATGCGCTCATCATGCTGAATAGTTTGTATAACGTGAAAGCCCCCTGGCGGTTCACCGAACGTTACCGCAATCCACTCGATACATCGCAGTTCTACTATGCCGCCACTCCCCCGCTGCGCCGTGCAGATGCAGCCACACTGTTGCAGCTGTGGAATAACAGCATTCCCGTAGCGGATAAAACCGAATGGTATGATCCCGCTGTGGCGCAGGCTTATGTAAAAACCGCGGTAAGTTTTGATGAAGATTCCGTACTGGTGGTGCCGGGCGGATACCGGGCGGAGAGTTTCTATACCGCGCAGGGAAAGGGATTGTGGCATGCGAAGGATATTACGGTGCCGATCCTCGTGGTACGGGGGGCACTGGATACCTGGAGCCGTCCGGAGGATATGAAAGCGCTGGAGGAAAAACTGGTGAATGCGCCGAAGAAGCAGTTTCTGACATTGGCTGAAGGCACGCATATATTGTTCCTGGACAGGCCGGAGAAAGGACGGGCGCAGCTGATATCTGCGATGCTGGAGTTTAATCAGAAGCGGCCGAAGAAGCGGCGGTGATGATATAACGTTGGTGTATATACGTTGCGGGAAGTTTGAAAAAATTATTGAAAAATTTGGAAGGAATAAAAATATTCCTATTTTTGCACCCGCTTTAATGGTGAAAATGATTCTGTAGCTCAGTTGGTAGAGCAATACACTTTTAATGTATGGGTCCTGGGTTCGAGTCCCAGCGGAATCACTGAAAAAAGTCGCCTCTTGATTATCAGGGGGCGACTTTTTTCATTACTTATAAATTGTAAAGGGAAAATGAGCTAATTAAGCTGTTCTCTAAACGCCAGCGGTGTCATACCGGTCTTGTTTTTAAACAGTTTATTGAAAGACTGCGGATATTCAAAGCCCAGCTCATAGGCGATTTCTGCTGCGGTGAGGTCTGAATTAGAGAGTTTCTGTTTGGCCACTTCTATTAATTTCCCATGAATGTGCTGCTGTGTATTAAGGCCGGTAAGGCTGCGCAACAAATCACTTAAATATCCGGGGGAAACGTTAAGTTGGTCAGAGAAGAACTTTACGGACGGCATTCCGTTTTCCAAAGCCAGCCCAGTGGCATAGTAACTATTCAATAGGGTTTCAAATCGCTCTATAACCGGACTGTTAACGGCCTTTCTTGTTATAAACTGTCGTTTGTAATATCGGTTGCTGTAATTTAAGAGGACTTCTATATAAGAAATCACCAGTTCCTGGCTGGTATCATCAATGGAGGTCTCTAATTCGTCATTAATATCCCCAAACACATGCAGAATTTTGTCTCTTTCTCTTTCAGAAAGATGCAGGGCTTCATTGATATTGTAACCAAAAAATCCGAATTTAGTTATTGATTTAAACAAGGGGTGGCCCGCAAAAAAGTCGGGATGAACAAATAAGCTTCGCCCCTGACATTTATCCTCATCAATAACGGACAATGCCTGGTTGGGAGCGACAAAGATCAGCCCACCTTCGTCAAAATCGTAATAGCCTTGGCCGTACTTTAGCTTGCCGTGCAAATTACTTTTATACGAAATCATGTAGAAGTCATGAACCAGGTAACGCACTTCATTTGAAGATATTTCATCGTGATTAATCAGTACAATCAAAGGGTGGGCAGGCTTGGGAACGCCGAGTGCTTTGCATAAATCCGAAATGGATTTATAATATCGTAATTCTTTTTTGGGAACTGACTGATCTATCATAATTCTTTTTTGTGAACCGATAAACGGTTATTAGTTATTTAGATAAAGCCTTTGCTGCTGCATCTATCAGATGGGCTACCTCTTCCGGGCGGGAAGCATATATAGAATGACTTCCGCCTTCGATCTCTACGATCTTTTTTGCTTTCATTCTTCGCGCATAAAAAAGTTCCAGCTCAGGGTTGATGATTCTATCCGATTTAGCGATCATATACCAGGAGGGCTTTAGCTTCCATGCCGGATTATCAATCAATCCCTGAAAGCAGATATCCGCTGTAGGCATTTGAGCGTGGGCCATAAATTTTGCTTTAGGCGCTGGCAAATCAGCAGCAAAGTCTTCGGGAAAGCCTTCCGGATCGATATAGTCATAGCCATCCTCGCCTTTGATCAATGAAGTGTAGGCCGGAGGATATTTCCGGAAAAGCTCACTTCTTTTTTCGTTGGCTTCGGGAGCATGAGCTGCGATGTACACCAGTCCCGAAACTTTGCTGTTATTACCTGCCTGTGATATAATAACACCTCCATAGCTGTGACCCACCAATACACAAGGGCCGGCCTGCTGATCAATAATCCTGTTTACCTCCGCAATATCCGTTTCTAAACTTTGTAATTTATGTTGCGTTACCGATACATGGTATCCTTTCTTTGTAAGGATGTTATACACAGGTTCCCACCCGGAACCATCTAAAAAGGCCCCGTGCACAAGTACGATGTTTTTGACGGATACATCAGGATCGGTTTTCCCCGGTGTCAGGGAAAGCAGTATCATCGCGACCGCGATCAGCACAATAGTTGTGGTTATGCTCTTCATCATGATAACGTTATTTTCAATGATAAATTTAAAAAAATTACGCCGAACGGATTAGCTAACCAGTCCTTTTGCCACACCTTTTCTGAACGCTTCGGCACCTACCTTCAACCTATGTTCGTAGATAGCTCTGGCGTCATTTCCCGCAAGATACCTGAGCTGGTCTTTGCCATCGGTGGCAGCTTCATAAACTACTGTGGCAATGGATTCGGCAGATGAGAATTGCAGCGGACTATCAGGATTGCTGAAACCTGCTAAAAACCGGTCAAAATGCTCAGCGTAGGCCTCATGTTTCCTCATATCCAGGGATCTGGTCATGAAATCCGTCGCAATCCCTCCCGGAGCAATCGTTTTCATTTGGATGTTATGTATTGCCAGCTCATACGACATGCTTTCGCTCCAGCCCTCAACCGCCCATTTGGTAGCATGGTAAATTGAGCTAAAAGGGAAAGTCACCAATCCACCTATAGATGTGGTATTTATAACTAGCCCGCTTTTCCTTTCCCGCAGATGTGGAAGAAACACCTGTGTTACTCTGATTACCCCCAATACATTGGTATTGAACTGTCGGGCTATCTGTTCATCCACATACCCCTCTAATGGCCCGGTTAAGCCGTAACCGGCATTATTGAATACAACATCGACGGGGCTGATGGCAATGGCGGCTTCAACTGTCTTCTGAACGGATTCCCCGTCCGTCACGTCTAATGGCAAAAGGTGCATATTTGCAAGGGCCACCAGCTCTGTTTCTTTTTCAGGCTGACGCATTGTTGCAATTACCTTCCAGCCTTTCTGGGCAAACAATTTTGCTGTAGCTTTTCCCAGGCCGGAAGATGCGCCGGTTATAAAGATGGTTTTCATTTGAATGTTTTATAAAGTGATCTTAAGCATTGGCTGGTGTAAAAATGCTGGTGGTAAACTGCTGATAGGCTTCCTCAGAGGAAGAGCGACGGGCATGTAAGATGGGCTGGATATCCTGAGTTGGGGAGTACCGAAGACGGGTACTGTTGTCGGTAGCAGATTCGTAAATGGCGGCCACAACTTTTTCCACGGCATCGGTGTCGGAACCTGACGCCATCGATTGGAACATTTTCCCGGTTTGCTCCAGAAAAGGAAGGTAATCATTGATCGGTTGCAATCCTGCGCTTTCGCCGCCTACACGGTTAAGGAAACCTGTTTGCGGGGCCCCGCCCGGTTCAATCACTTTTACTTTGATTCCTACAGAAGCCAGTTCATAACGAAGTCCTTCTGACCAACCCTCCAAGGCAAATTTGGAGGCGCTGTAAATGGATGCCATTGGAAAGCCAATGGCCCCTGCACCCGAGCTCACATTGATGATGACCCCGGATTTGTTTCCACGAAAATGAGGGAGTATAGCCCTGGTTACGTCCATAGCCCCGAATACATTTACCGCAAACTGGTTTTGAATAGCTTCGCGGCCGGCACTCTCAAAAATGCCGAAGAGCCCGTATCCCGCGTTATTTACCAATACATCAATCTTTCCGAAGCGCTTAATACCGGCGTCAATGGCTGATTGTATGGAGGCTGTATCTTCTACATCCAGCCGGGCCACAAAAATGTTTTCCGAATTGCTTAAACCTGAAGCTTTGCCGGTATCACGCATCGTGGCGATAACATTCCAGCCATTTTCTGCAAAGAAGTTGGCCGCAGAAGCACCGAACCCCGATGATGTTCCCGTAATCAATACTGTTTTGTTCATGATCTTGATATTTTTTTGTTGGACCTTTATTTATAAGGCAAATGTCCTATGGATACCAAAGCTTCGATGAACCAAAATGCGATAATGATTATCCAAAATGAGGATTATGGTTTTTCCCGGCTTATAAATTAGACCAATACAGCCCCACCATCAATAACCAAAGACTGCCCTGTGGCATAAGTTTGTTTCATCAGATAAACAAATGCCTGTGCGATGTCTTCCGGTTTACCCACTCTTTTTAACAGCAGGGTATTTTCCAGGTGCTTGAAAAAACCTTCGCGGTCGGCATAGTTCATATTGCCCCACAGATTGGTATCGATAATTCCTGCCGCAATATTGTTTACCCGTATCGGAGCCAGCTCTACTGCCATCGCTTTAGTAAAAGCATCCATTGCACCGCAAATCGTGGCCCCCAAGCTATAACCGGCGGCCGGACGTTGCCCGAAATTGCCGCTCATTAAATTTATGCTTCCGCCTTCGTTGATATGCTGCTTTCCATATTTAATGGCCGCAAAGGCGCCCCAAAAGCGAATGGTAAAAAAATCCTTTCCTTTTTCTATCTCCGTATCGTCTACCATACTCATGGATATGTTTTCACCTGCCGTATAAACCAGGTGGTCGAAGTTGCCCGTACCGGCAAAGAACGCTTTTATGTTTTCTTCCTTTTCAAGGCTAACCGCAAATCCTTTACTGTTATTGGGCAAAGTTTCCAATGCTTTGTCGATCCTTTGCTGGTTGCTCGATACAATAATCACTTCCGCGCCGTCTGCTGCTGCTGCCTGGGCGGTAGCTAACCCTAATCCTGAACTCCCGCCCAATACAATCACTTTCTTATTTGCTAATGTTTTCATTTCAATGTTGCTTTTAATTGTTTTTGAATTAAAATCTCAATATTTAGCCTGTCCTATTTCCAGCCGGTGAAATTTCCCATCTTCGTTCAAACGGAATTTGAAATAGGTTTTAAAATCCCCCCAGGTGTCGCTGTGAAAGCTACCGTAAATATCCAATCCGTTATTTTCCACCCTGTCGATACTGGTAAAGCGTTCATGCCCTATTGCTTCGGTAGAGAATTTCTTAAAATCTCTTGGATGTCCATCGTCCAGGAGCCTGGCGTCAGCAGTAAAAAAGGAAAGCCACATCGCCGTGTCCCCTTTTTGCCAGGCTTCAATGGCGGCCTGTACTTTTGGGTTGCTCATTTTTGTAAATTCCATTTCTGTAACAGTTTGATGGTTATGGTTACCGGTCTGCCCGCAGGCTTGTAAAGCACACAAGAGCAGCACCGGTAAGATAAATTTTAAATTATTCCTCATGTGCAGCTTATTGGGTAGCCCCTCCGTTTACCAACAAGTGCTGGCCGCTCACAAAAGAAGAAAGGTCAGTGGCAAAAAATTCTGCAGCATTAGCCACATCTTCCACTTCCGCCAATCGTCCCATCGGGCAACTTTCTAATAAGGATTTACGTAGTTCCGGATAACTGCCTTCTTCTGCAAAAATGCCGGAATGGTCTACCGCAAAAGGGATGATGGAATTAACGGTAACACCCCGATGGCCTATTTCTTTTGACAATACGTCTACCAGGTATCTTGGCGTAATTTTGCTACCACCATATACCGCCATACCCGGAACAGGAAATGCAGTAGTACTGGAAGCAATGTAGATAATACGTCCTTTATCTTCCACATGCAGAGCGGCCTGTTGCATGGTAAAATAAGCACCTTTGGTATTGATGGAAAATAAGCGGTCGAATTGCTCTTCTGTAAAGCGGGTGACGGGCGTTTCTACCATTTCAATACCGGCATTGGCTACAACAATATCTATTTTACCAAAAGCATTTTTCGCTTCTCCAAAAAGACGTTTGATATCGGCTACTTTACTTACGTCGGCCTGCACGGAGATAACTTTTACGCCCATCGCTTTGATGGTACTTTCCACCTGGTCGGTAGCCGCTTTATCTTTGGAGTAATTCAGTACAATGTTAGCGCCCAATGCAGCGTAACGTTCCGCTATGGCTTTTCCCAAGCCCCTTCCTGAGCCTGTGATCAAGGCTACTTTGTTATTAAGCGTGTTCATTTTTATAGAAATTTAATTGTTGACATTATTTGTTTGTATTTCGCTAAGCCATTCCTCCGCTGGCAC
Source organism: Chitinophaga sp. XS-30 (assembly GCF_008086345.1). Taxonomy (NCBI): domain Bacteria; kingdom Pseudomonadati; phylum Bacteroidota; class Chitinophagia; order Chitinophagales; family Chitinophagaceae; genus Chitinophaga; species Chitinophaga sp. XS-30. Next base: position 4,106,046 of record NZ_CP043006.1, read on the forward strand.
CGATGCTTTGTCCGGAAATCCATTTAGCTTCGTCCGTAGCCAGGAACGCAACTATTTTGGCGATATCTTCGGGGGTGCCCAGGCGTTTGAAAGCGTTGGTAGCAGCGAGCTGTGCGATCTGTTCTTCCGACTTGCCATTGAGGAACAGACCGGTACCTGTAGGGCCAGGCAATACACAGTTGACGTTGATACCCCTTGCACCGATCTCTTTGGCAAATACACGACTCATTTGTTCCACCGCTGCTTTGGTGGCGGCATAAACACCATAGGTGGGGAAAATGGTACGAGTAACTGTAGACGAAAGATTGATAATGCTTCCGTTATCTGCAAGCTTAGTAGCGGCCTGCTGAAGCGAATAAAAAACGCCTTTGAAGTTAATGCCCAATTGCTTTTCCAATTGCTCTTCGGTGAGGTCCCGGATGAAATTGTTCAGCATCACACCGGCGTTATTGACCCAAATGTCCACTTTGCCAAAATGGGTAATGCTTTCGTCGAACAGGCGGATGATCTCTTCTTTGCTGCTAACATTTGCCTTTATCGCATACGCCGCTCCGCCATTGGATTCGATCTGAGCAACAACCTCATCGGCGGCACCTTGATCACCACTATAGTTTATAATTACTTTAGCGCCGGCTTCGGCTAGTTTTAAGGCGATAGCTGCGCCAATTCCTTTTGATGAGCCGGTGACCACGGCTACTTTTCCTGATAAATTTTTCATTTTGATCTGTTTTTAAATTTGTTGATGCAAAGCTGGCAGGGGGAGGGAGGCTCATTGTTGCGCAGGGTAAAGCAGGAGTTGCAAATTTTAAAGTGCGGGCAACAACGATAAGCCAGCCAGTGTCCTAAGACGGAAGCTTAACTCCGGAAATCTCCGCGCACTTTTCAATAAAACGTTCTTGTATCTCCCGATCTCTGCAATCAGGATGCACTTCCCGTGGCTGTTTGTGGTAGTAGTAGCCTCCGGACTGCAATACTTGCGGATCTCTTGATGTGGCTAACCATACCTGTGTCAGCGGAGCATCAGCAAGACTGTCGGGAGCACCTGGGCCGCCCATCTTCGTGGCTACCCATCCCGGCTCCAAAGCATTTGACGCTGTCCCCGCCCATCGGGCTGCCACCGCAAAAGCTAACAGGACGTTATGCAGTTTGGAATCGGCGTAGGCCTGAAATCCATTCCATGTTTTATGTTCCCACAAAAGGTCGCTGAGACTGCTATCCCCGTCACGGTGAAGCCCGCTGCTCATATAAATCAGCCTTTTCGGTTTTTCTATAAGGGCAGTAAGGATGTACGGCGACAGGCTGTTTATGGCGAAAACATGCGGCAGGCCGTCTTCGGTTATTATTTTTCGGGATTCTCTGTATCCGACAGCCGCATTGTGGATAACGGCGTCGAACCGGCCTGTTGCGTTTGCTTTCTCTGCCAGAGCTATTGTTTCGGCTATGCTGGAAAGGTCTGCAGTAAGTACAGCTTCGGCATTGGGGTTGGCTTTAAGTGCATCTTCAGCTCTCTGTTCGTTTCTGGCATGCAACACTACCTGATGACCATCATTTATCAATAGGCTTGCGGCCATCATACCGAGCCCGTCCGACGAGCCTGTAATGAATATTCGTCCCATTTTGTTTGTATTTATCTTGTTTAACAATTTTTACAAGACAAAGGTATTTTGGGTGAATTATTCTATTCTTGCGCCAGTTAAAGGAAGAGTTGCGAATTTTAAAGATGATGGGATTTACGGTATTGGATCGGGGAAATGCCTTCATGTTTTTTGAAGAAGTTACTGAAATGGGCGGTTTCTGTAAATCCCAGTTTATAAGTAATTTCCTTAACCGGTATGGATGCATTTTGCAACAGTGACTTTGCCTCTGTAAGTGTTTTTTCAGCGATCCATGCCATTATGTTTTTTCCGGTCTTGCTTTTAATCACGCTGCTCAGGTAATTGGGGTGCAGATTTTGAGCATTGGCATAATCCTGTACTCTGAAAGCCATATCAATTTTACCTGAATTCAGATCACGGTAATGCTGTTCCAATAATCTTTTAAATGAAATGACGATCTGGGAGCTCCTGTTACCCTCATAGATAGGATTGTAATCTGTCCATATATGCTCCTTTATTTTAAAAAGCAGCACTGCCAGCAAATGACCGATAATTTTGTACCTTGAAGGTGTATTTTTTCTATACTCCTTCAATATTTGCCGGTTAATGCTATCGGTCTCCAGAAAAAAATTGTCCGTAACAACTTTTGGGCGAACGACTTCTGAGAGCAAAAAAGGAAAATCAGTATAAACGTCTTCACCGATATATTTTTTCAGGAAGGTTTCGTCAAAAGTAATTAATACTATATCCTGAATTTCCCGCCAGCTAAACGTTCGGTAATTGCTTGGATTGGTGAAATAGATAGAATGGGGCTCTACTTCAAAACTGTGTTCATCAATACGATATTGCCCTTTCCCTTCTTTTACAAATAAAAAGGAAAAGAAATTAGGTCGAAAAGATGCCGATTTGTAAGGTAGTTCGAAGCCAACTTCGTTCAGGTTGAAAATGGTAAACCCTTCTGTAAGGTCAAAGAGACTTACCGATAGATTTAAAGCCTTGTAAAGTTCAAATAATGAGTTTGATTCGATTTGGTCTGTTAGTTCCATGTTTATTAAAAGACTTAAGTCTGATTTGCCCAAATTTACCGATTTGAAATTTACTTTGATGTGCTGTTTTTTTGCAGACGCTTCAATTTAGGATAAATCTTGGTTCGATCCCTTTCGCGTTCAACTATATCCAGGATCCGGTCCACTCATTTAACGGCTATCGGGACTTTACAGCAAAACCGGGGGGCTGAGTTCTCCTAGGTATTTGTGAACATGTAAATGTTCGCTTCTCGTGACGAAAACCCTTTGTTCCAAAACCTAAGTAAGTAAGGGATCACAAAGTATTATTCGTAACTTTGCACAAGAGTGAGTATTTGCCCAAAACGACTCAATGTAAATCATTCTGTCTGTTAACCGATTCGTTAACCTAGGTTGAAGAGCGATAGAAAATAGCGCCTAAGAACATATAAGCACCATATACAGGATCCCAGCGGAATCACGAATGTGGCGTCTTTTAGACGCCATTCTTGTTTAAAGCCCTCACTGGTATCAGCTTTCAACAAATAAGTAGTCTGAACGGATTTCAATCAATTCCGTTAAAAAAGCTATCAGTATATTATTTTTCAAACCATCTGGCGAATAATACCATAATTTTTATCTCATGAACCGATTTGTTAATTTCATCGCGATTATTCTTATGCTGCAATCTTGTAGTCAGGTTGCTATTGTAGAGCAACCTGAGGTTCTTGAAAAAAACAGCAAATTTGATCTGGAAATGATAAGTTTTCAGGAAGACGTACCTGGACTTTATGCTAAACATGTTTTAGTAGATGACTTTGAACATGATAGTTTACATGATGGTGCATTAACGGATGAAATGTTGCGCTATAAGATCAACAACACTATTTCCGATGCCTTTGACCTGGAAGTGCCGCAAAAGAATTTCGGGTTCGTGTATAGAAGTCCCACCCTGGACAGCGTTGCTCAATTTCAAAATATATACTTTAAAAACCTCTCCACGCTGGCCGATAGTACAAAAAAACCTGTCGCATTTTTTTCCGAAACCGAGGTAAAAACGGAAAAAGAGCAGCAGGATTTTCTGGCAACGATAAAAAGCAAGTACGGGGAGCCGAAATATGCTTTTTTCATAGATCATAGTTATAAGCTCTGCTCTTATGAATGGATCTTAACAGACAGAACTTTGGAAATCCAAACCTCATTTGGTGTCCGTTTTTCTACCAGTTATAGTTCGGCTGAAGGGTTAAAAGAAACCTATTACCGGATAGAAGTGCTTATTATGGATAACCATCAGAAGGAAAATATCTATAAGGCACACCTTTATGAATTTCCGGATAAAATATTGTATCACGGTAAATACCACAGTTATAAAGATTTCCAATTTGAGAAGTTATCGGTTTTCAGAGATGAGTTTCTTTTGAATTCTACCAATGAAACTTTAGTTAAAAATGAGCATGGTATTTACGACATCAGCAGGGTAGAAAATGAGCAATAAGCTTATGGTGAACAAATGAAAGAAACACGTATTGTTTGGAGTGACGGGTAAATTCCAAAGAACCTCAAAAAATAATTGCTATCCTTGCCCCTAAAGGGTTATTACGTATATTTGTGAGCGATCGGCAATGGCAGGACGACCCCAGCCGACAGGACGATACCCGACACAAAGAAAAGCCGACCGCACAAGAAAGAATTTACCAAGCCACTCACCACCCAATTTTTCCAAGTGAGCCATACAAGAAAGAAAATTGAGCCATACAGGAAAGTTTGTTAAGTTTTTTACTCCCACCTTTGCACCTGAACATAAACTCAATCACAATGATAATTGTAATGACAGGGGCAACATCAGGTATTGGTGCAGAAGCCTTAAAACATTTTGTAGAATTGCCCGACACGAAAGTATATGCTGGTGTACGGGGAAGCGGACGTATTGTGCCTGAAGGAACAGCAATTCTTCCGCTTGACCTTTCTTCTTTAAAAAGCGTTAGTTCTTTTGCTGACAACATAAAACAACGTTTGGGAAATACTAAAATTGACATTTTGGTATTAAATGCCGGTATTCAAGCGACCGATAACAAACAACGAAGTGAAGAGGGTTTTGAACTGACATTTGCCACTAACCATCTTGCCCATTATTTGCTGGCAAGGTTACTCTTGCCGAATTTGGCAAAAGGCGGTAAAATTGTTATCACGACAAGTGATTCGCACGACCCCGAAATCATTTTTTTTGGTCCGAAGACATTAGACCTAGAGGAATTGGCTTATCCTGATGAAAATAGTCCGAAAGGCATGCGTTTCTATGCAACAACAAAACTCTGCAATCTTCTTACCGCACGCTCCCTTTCAGCCATAAGTTTGAAAGACGACAGCGGTATCAGTGTGATTGCATACAATCCCGGGTTGACCGGAGATACATCCCTAATGGGCAAACAATCGGCATTTATAAAAATATTGCTGCCCGTTTTCATTCGACCGTTATTCTATGTGGTCAGTATGTTTAAACCTGCTTTCTTTATGGGGACAGCAAAACGTTCGGGCGAAGCGTTGGCAGAGCTTGCATTGGGTAAAGTTACGCTACCAACGGACAAAATTTATGCATCACTTGTAAGGGGAAAGCTTACCTTTCCCAATCCTTCCCAACTTGCACAAGACAATAACACAAGAGATCTGTTATGGAAAGAGAGTGCTAAAATGGCAGGATTGCCTGAGTAGAAATAACTGATAAAAGGATGAAAAAGCATACGAAGAACTTATTTTCAGATGCCATAGTCTATTCTCTGGATACAGAAAAGGAAACAGAATATGATAATCTGCTGGTCGAAAGTGTTCTATTATTGCAGCTTTCGGGTGAAATGACTTTTGAGACCTCCACCGATAGAATTACAGCAAGGTCTGGCGAAGTATATCTGGTAAGAAAGCACCAATTCGTGAAGACCACCAAAACTCCAAAAAATAACGAATATTATAAGGCTTTGATGTTTATTCTGAAAGAAGATATTCTGGGACAATATGCCCTGGAAAAGCAGTTGGAAACAACGGTGAAATATCACGGCAAATCAAATATCCTTCTGCCCGAAAGTACCTATTTGAAAGGGTTTTTCAACTCGTTGATTCCTTATACAGTCAATCCGAAAAGTATCGACCATCCGCTAAGTGAATTAAAGGTAAAAGAAGCGGTTGAACTTTTGTTGCTTGCAAAACCTGAACTTGAAAATTTTCTTTTTGACTTTTCCGAACCACATAAAATTGATTTGGAAAAGTTTATGATATCTAACTTCCAGTTCAATGTTCCGATTGACAGCTTTGCAAAATTGACAGGACGAAGTCTCGCAGGTTTCAAACGTGATTTTCAAAAGGTATTTAGTATGTCGCCCCGGCAATGGTTGCAGAACAAACGACTTACAGAGGCTCACTATCAAATAGAAAAGAACGATAAAAAGCCGTCTTCAATCTATGTGGAACTTGGCTTTGAGAGTTTATCTCATTTTTCTTACGCTTTTAAAAAGCAATTTGGTTATGCCCCAACGGAACTAACAAAGATGAGAAAGAACAAAATATCGACTTGAAAACAGTTTCGATTACCGATTTACTTGTCTTACAGATAGCTTCAATTTAACTTTCTTCTATCCCGTTTAATAGTTCTTCGTTCATCAGTGATAATAATTACCCGGTAAGCGTCACTGTAACAATCCCTCCGACAACAACTAAAACTTCCCAACTTTTACCCCGACAAAATAATTGCATTTAAATTTGCGCAACTCGAAAGTTGCACATATATTTGCAACCTGAGGGTTGCGCAATTAAATATTGAAAAATGAAACAAGACTTATTCCAGGCCATAGCAGACCCAACACGCAGGGCCATTTTAACTTTAATTGCTGCTCAAGCGTTAACACCAAATGCAATGGCGGAAAAATTTGATATGAGCCGACAAGCCGTATCAAAGCATATTAAAGTATTGCAGGAATGCGAGTTAATCAAACCCGAACATTCCGGCAGAGAAATTTATTATCACTTTAATCCAAAAAAAATGCAAGAATTTGACAATTGGCTAGCCAAGCTCAGGAAAATTTGGGAAATGCAATTCAATCAACTCGACAACGTATTACTGACGCTAAAAAAACAGAGAAAATGAACAACAATTTGCTATTTGATTTTACCGTTGACAAAGCAGCGAAAACGGTATTCATAACAAGAGAATTTGATGCTGACCTTTCGCTGGTATGGGACGCATTTACCAAAGCAGAAATCCTTGACCAATGGGTGGCGCCTAAACCCTGGACATCAAAAACAAAATTCATGGATTTTAAAGTTGGCAGACGAAGATTTTATGCAATGGTAAGTCCGGAAGGACAAAAGCATTGGGCTATTCAAAAATACACGTCCATTAACCCCAAAACCAACTTCAAACTATTCAATGCTTTTGCAGACAAAGATGAAAACCCTCAATTGCCGGGTTCTGATTGGGATTATACGTTCAACGAACAAAACGGAAAAACAAAGGTCAGTATTACTATTTATAACGAATCCCTTGCCCGCATGGAGAAGATGATTGAAATGGGCTTCACAGAAGGATTCAAGATGTCAATGAACAATTTGGAAAATCTACTGGCAACTTTATCCGGCAAATGATTTCCGTTGAAAATATTCTGAACGAACTTCTAATAGAACAACCAGTTTAACGATCTGGAAAAATACTAACTATAGCTATGACGACACTTTATTTCCCCAGCAACTCTAAGATCAGGTTGGCGACGGCCTCCTTATTGAGCTCGGGAATATCAGCTGACAAAGCCTTGCTCACCGTTACTTCAGCACCTATTCCAGGGGCGGTAAAAAATACGGCATTGCTGGTCCCGAACGGAGTTTTTGTAGTCATCTGATATAGGTATCCTTTCTGTTTTTCGGCACGGGCGTCTTTAATTTCCGTTGCACCCAATCCTTTCAATACTGCGGACTTACTGGACAATACCTCGTCATCCTCATTAAGATAAAAGGATATCGTGAATGCATGCAATTTCGCTGAGTTCAGGGATTGTGATTTGGGTACCCTCCATTCGCAGCGGACGCTCTCTTCATCCACCATGTTATCTGTCTGCTCAAGGCCGCTGATATAAGCTTGTACGCGTTTTGTAATAGCTGCTTCAGTGGGCAACTCATACTCCTGGGCCAATACGGAAAAGGAAGAAAAAACAAATGAACGTAAATAATAATAAGTGTTTAATCATCTTGTCATAATTGGTTTAATCAAAAATAAGGATTGAAAAACGTTTTCCTCCAAAAAAAGAAAGGATAAATGATTAATCATCAACTCCCTTGCCAATTTTATCCGGAAGAAGTGTTATATTCATATGTTAACAAATACCGTATCCAATGGCAAAACAAACCTCCTTCTTTACCTTCACGGGTAAGGCCGGCAATATGATCGGCTATTACCGGGACGGTAAACACTACTTCCGCGGCATGCCGGAAACCGTCCGGCAGACGACTGCCACCCGCCGTGCCGCACAGCGCTTCGGCGCCGCCAGCAGCAAAGGCCGTCTTATCCGCAGCGCATTCGCCGGTGTGAACTGGATGTTCGTTGCGATGGCAGCCATATCAACCGCCTCAACAAAACGATCATCAAAGGCGGTATCGGCAATACCGGGGCCATCGCAGGCTTCCGCTTCAACCAGCACACGGGAACAGACCGCTTCTTTACCGTAGCGCCAACACTCGCTGAGGACGGTATTTTGCATATTCCCCCGCAGGTACTGCCGCAGTTCAGGGGTATCACCATGCTGGAAGTAAAAGTGATCGCCACCCGCATTCATTTCGGGGAACGCCGGGTAACGGGCACGGAAACCGCTATGATCGAGCTGGATACCCGCGAGGCATTTGCGGGCGCGGCGCTGCATGTGGATGTGCCCGGCAAGGGAACGTTGATCGTAACCCTGCAGGTAAGAGGTATGTGCAGCAGCAGCGCATCTTTTAACCGGAAATACCTCGCCGCTGATATCATTGCCGTACAGGAGCCGCAGACAAAGCTGGTCTACCACAAACCCGGATACCAGCAAGCTGCGATGTTGCAGCAGCGGTGGCCATCACTGGCAGGCATTGCACATCAGCAGAAAATAGCCTCCGCATACACCTCCCCAACCCCGCCAGTCATCCAGCGGGAATAGGCCACTCCCCGCCTGAGGATACATTTTGTTAAGTAACCCATCCATTGAACGCAGACCCTCCCACACCATATTTCCAGTCAGTTTCCCGCAAGCGCCAGTCCTTATGGAGGGCTTGCTATTGGCGGTATCTTCCCCTCGCCAGATCTTTCAAACCCGCACGAACTTCAGACCATTTCCGCATTAAGTCCACGTGCCCCGGCGTGATCCTTCGGTTATCCTTCGTTCATCACAAGGTAGCGGCCCGGCATTGATCATAGTATGAACAGCCGCTACCCGGAATAAGGTGCTATAACAAACCGATGAGCCCCCACAGGAATTTTACTTGATCCTCAAAGACGGCAGCATGGCGTTCAAAGGGTTATTGCGTATATTTGGGAGTTACCTCCTATTAACGTTAAACTGAAATTAACACGACAATATTAAACTCCATCCAAGCTATGAAGCAAAAATCCCTGATCTTTTTCCTTTTGTTCCTATCGCACTCCACATATGCACAAATGAAAGCCATCCCGAATATTCCCGCTATTAGCCCGGAAGATGCTGGTTTCAATAAAGACTCCATTAATGCGCTTAATGATACTATGGCCAAATTCAAGCAGAGAGATTATAGAGGACTGATTGTAATTAAAGACAACAAAATTGTACTGGAGAATTACTACAATACATTTTGGCGTAATCACATACATGACATTCGGTCTGCGGGAAAGAGTATTACTGCTTTGCTTTTGGGCGTAGCCATCAAAGACGGATTGGTAAAAAATTTAGAGCAGGACGTTTACTCATTCTTTCCTAAGGAAAAATACCCTTCAATTCATGATGATTATAAGAAGGTCAGGCTAGTTCATCTGCTGAACATGGTTTCTGGTTTAGATGCCGATTCCGACAACCCTGAAACAATGGGCAGCGCAGGGAAATGGATGTCAAAGGACGAATGGGTGAAGTATTTGTTAAGCGTTCCATTATCAAGCGAGCCTGGGAAAAAATGGGTTTATGCTGATATCAACGCTGTTCTGATCGGGGCGCTCATCGAAGAAAAGTCTGGTATGAGTCTAAGGGATTATGCCAGACAAAAGGTTTTTGACCCATTGGAGATTAAAGAGTTTTACTGGTACACTAATGCAGCAAATCAAACCGGCGCCGCTGGTAATCTTTACATTTCAACGCTGGACTTTGCAAAATTGGGTTTATTGGTTGCTAACAAAGGAAAATGGGGAAATGAACAGTTAGCCGATTATGATTATATGAATCGGCTATTGAACGAATACTCCACTGCAATAGGGGACTATAATCCTTTGGCTGACGGATATGGTATGCTTTGGTACAGAACAAGAAGAAAGTTTGGCAGAAGAGAAGTTAACTATCTATGGGCATCAGGAAATGGCGGAAATCATTTGGTAGTTGTTCCCGAGGAAAATATGGTAATTGCCATGACCTCCGGTGCATACGGAAATTGGTATCCCCATACAAGAGCGTATTTTATCCTCAGTAAGATATTTCAAGCATTAGAAAAAAATGATTAGAAAACCAGCAGGTAACAGGGTATTGCCCAAAGCGCGGCTGCAAGACGGCATCCCTCCTCTAAACAAGCTATTCGGCTTCTTAATGGAAATTGTCCGGATCCAGGCCTGGCAATCACCTAATACATTGATTTTTAGTGTATTTGTTTACTAATGCCACCACGTCAACAGGCAACCGTCATCCCAGTAACGGCCAACCCAGGATTTCCCAAAATCACATTTTCCCGGAAATTTGAGCATACTCCAATACAAACAATTATGTATATTTAACGCAGCGATTATGTGCCGGTTCTATGACTATTTACCCGGAAGCTTGGTACAGGAGACATTCCCCTCCCCACGTTATGGGCAATGCCACTTCAAGCACCAGGTAAATGGTGTATTAGCACGCAATTCCTATACATCACTAATACAAGACCCAATGGGCATAATCTGCACCGGAACTCCCGGAAGCCTGAATGGGACTATGGAAAAAGATAGCATAACATGACTGACAGCATTCTTATTATTGACGACAACGAGGATATCCTGGATTTTTTATCTATCGTTCTAGGCGAGAACTATAAGATCCTGCTGGCCCCTAATGGGGAAGTTGCACAGGGCATACTGGACACCGAAGTGGTAAATCTTATCATATCAGACATTATGATGCCCGGTATCGACGGCTTTGAACTATGCCGGCTGATCAAGTCTAACGTAGAATACTGCCATATTCCTATCATCCTGTTAACTTCCAAAAATACTTATCAGGCCCACATTGAAGGATTGGAAGTAGGTGCGGATGCGTATGTCCAGAAACCTTTCTCACAAGAGCTATTGCTGGTGCAGATCTCTAATCTGCTTAAAAACCGGCTGAAAATAAAAGAGCATTTTGCCTGCTCCCCTTTTGAAGATGTAAGAGTAATGGCGCATTCGAAAACAGACGAAGCATTCCTTAAAAAGCTGGATGAATATATTCGTGATAATATTAAAGATCCCAATATTGATGTTGACAAGCTGGCGGAGCACATGTTTATGAGCCGCACTACTTTCTACCGAAAAATAAAATCCCTTTCATCATTATCGCCCAAAGAATTAATTGACATTACACGCCTGAAAAAAGCGGCCGGTTTAATTGCGGAGAATGAATTTTCTTTATATGAAATTTCAAAAATGGTGGGATATAGTTCGCAAAGTCTTTTTACCCGGAACTTTCAAAAGTATTTTAAGGTTAACCCTTTGGAATATTCCAATTCGCTCCTGAAAGAGCGATAAATCAACAGTAAATGCAGGCTTTGTACGACTGCCCCAGGTTACCAGCTCCCGCAGCCACTATACAAAGGCTATTTGGTTTGTAACAAGCGTGGCTTCCCTCCTGTCATTCTATCTTTTTCCAGCTGCTCAATTGAAATTCAAACTTCTGATGCACGGGCAATTGCAGCTCAAAAATTATTGAATTTTGCTTACCGGAAAGCAACTGCAGCGATCCGTTGTGCAGCTCAGTAAGCGACTTTGCAAGCGACAGACCAATACCGGTTCCCGGTTTATTGTTTCCCCTCAACCTGACAAAGGGCTCGAATATCTGCTGTCTGAATTCTTCCGGTATGCCTTTGCCATCATTCATAAAAAGAATAGTAAAGCGTTTGTCGGAATCTTTTATGGTATGGATAGTTACTGTTGCCTTCTCAGCCGCATATTTGACAGCGTTCGAGATCATATTGGTGCATATTTTGATAAAGGCTTCTCTATCGACAAACGCCATAAAGTGGCGTTCCGGTAATTCCAGGTTTAAATCAACATTATTGCTGTTGGCTTGCTGTTTGAATACATTGACAAGATCGGCAACCAGCGCAATAATATCTGTTTTAACAAAGCTCAGGCTGAACTGGTTGGCCTCGGTTTTCCTGAAGTCAAGTAGCTGACTGGACAACTCTACCAGTCTTTTGGTATTCTTTTCGGCTATTGCAAGGCTTTTCTTGATGTCAGTATCTTCACCAAATTTTTTCTTCAGCCACTCAATAGGTCCGGCGATGAGTGTAAGCGGTGTTTGAATTTCGTGAGTGATATTGGTAAAGAACTCGATCTTTGCCTTGTAAATTTCTTTTTCCTTTTCGTGCTCAAAAAGTTGCAGTTTTCGGAGATTCTTTCTTTCGAGATGCCGGTGATAGAACCGCACCAGGAAATATAAGCAGGCAGCAAGCGCCAATGTATATAATATATACGCTGTATTGCTTTTCCAAAAAGGTGGCAGTATCCTGATAGTCAAATGACGTTCCTTACCTACCCAGCTTTTGGTATTGCTTTCAGCCTGTACGATGAATTCATATTTCCCCGGCGCCAGGTCTGTAAAATAGGCGTTGCGGTTGGTGCTGAGATAGGTCCAGGATTCATCGAGACCTTTCATCCGGTATTTATATCTTGTTACTTCCGGTGCAGAAAAATTTAATGCCGCAAATTCAATACTGAAGCTATTCTCGTTGTATTGAAGTACTACGGTGTCGGTATATAAAATAGATTGGGAAAGTGGGCTGTTTGTCGTATCGGGTGTTACTTCTTTATTGTTGATCTGGAATCCGGTAATGTAGATTGGAGGGCTTGTTTTTTTTGGGTCAAATGACGAGGGATGGAAAGCGATCATCCCTTTAACCGAACCAAAGTACATTTTCCCATCGGTATGTTTATAAGCAGAGTTATAGTTGAACTGGTCGGTTATCAATCCATTGGCCTGTGTATAAACCCTTACTTCTTCAGTTGCGATATTGAAACGGATGATACCTTTGAGCGAGCTGATCCATAGATGTTTGGAATGATCTTCCAGGATGGCATATAATACATTCGTGGGCAGCCCGTCTTTCGTAGTGTACTTTTTGATCGTTTTCCGGTCGGGACTCAATTTTATCAACCCGCCGCCGGTTGTAGCAAACCATAAAGCATGATTGCTGTCTTCAAAAATATCAAATACTGCAAATTCATCTATAATTTTGTTATTCAAAGTGTCACCGAATCGTATGTTGCCATGCCGGCCTGTTTCAGGATTGAAGTAAAATGCGCCGTCTGATACGCTTCCTGTCCAGATATTACCCTGACTGTCTTCCGTTATATCGAATGTATAAACATTGTGCGGAATTTGCGGGACATTTTTGAAAGTCTTGTGCCGGGGATTATAGACATACAGGCTCGGGCCATGATAGGCTGTACCAATAAGTATAGTGCTATCCCTTGTGAGGTAAACACAGGTTACAAAATCACTGGTTTCATCACCGTTGTTCTTGATGAGCTTGAACCGGTCCGTAATTTTACCGCTGCGGGTATCCATGATATCAAGACCGTTATAAAACATCCCGATGAAAAGCTGGTTGCCTATAGCCAGCAATCCGTGTACATTGTAGTAGGAGATGCTTTCTTTGTTCCCGGGTGCAGTGTAATTGGTAAACTGTCCTGTTTTCAGATCCAGTTTATTAATGCCCGCATCTTCAGTGCCGATCCATAGATTATCCTTTTCACCAGGAACTATTTTTCTTACAGCGTTCCCTGATATTGAATTAGTCCCGGGAAGAGGATAGTATTTTTCAAACTTTGCATTTTCTTTTGAATAATAATTGATGCCGCCAAAATAGGTGCCCACCCACATGCTGCCCTCCCGGTCTCTGAAAATGGTATATACGGCATTATCTGATATCGAGTATGGGTCCCCGGTTCTTTTCACCAGGTGTTGCACAACACCAGTGGCGAGGTTGTAAATATATACCCCGGACTCTGTCGCTATCCAGTATTGCTGCTCCTCTCCCTTTACAATATCCCGCACGTATATTGATGCCCGGTTGTTGTGCGATAACGCTAAAGGCCTGCAGGTTCTGGTCTTATGATTGTAAATTTTAAGCCCCTGGGTGAAACACCCGATCAGCAGTTCATCTTCATTAATGGGATATATCCTGCTGATAGACCTTAAGTGCAAGGGAATGCTTTGGTCAATTATAGGGATATTTTCAATTGATCGGTTTTCAAAATTATATTTACCAATTGTGCCATCTTCTCTTCCTATCCAGAGTTCATTGTTGATGCCACGCGCAATGCACGACCCTCTGATTTCCAGGTCTTCCACCGTCTGGCTGTCGCTATTGTACCGGTATAAACGGTTGCCGGTCAATAACAGGAGATGATTATGATCATCCAATGCCAGGTGACTGATATAAGTTGCGGGTACAGCTGCTACTTTTGTAGAAACTTCTTTGTATGGATCATATTTAAATAAACCCTTCCCTGTCCCTACCCATAACGCGCTGTTAGCATCTTCCAGGAGAACCGTTATTATATTATTGCCGATGTTGTTGACCGGGTGATTTTTGTTTTCATAGGATTTGAATGTATAGCCATCAAAGCTATTCAGGCCACCTCTTGTTCCTATCCAGATCAAACCTTTGCTGTCCTGTATGATGGAAGAAACGGCATTATGGGCCAATCCATTTTCAACCTGGTAATGTCTGAAGTAATATTGGCCATGACATGGGGAAGCGGCAATTGGCAATATCAGATGCAGCAAGGCAATATAGCAGAGAAATTTCGTCATTTTTTTATCAAGCCGAATAAGCCAACGATGCATAGTACGTCCTGTTAAACTCAAATATAAATAATGGCATTAGAATATGATTGCCTTATACCGGAATTATGTCAATATAGCAGGAAGCGCCAGCTATTTGATACGATTCGTCAAAAAGTTGAACAGAATTCATGAATGGCATCTGTTTACTTTGTACAGCAATATATTCCACAATGTACTGAAAGATGCGTCTGGCCAGAGACTGAATTTTCTATTCATTCCATAGCAGACGAGATAACGATAAAATCCACGTATGAAAATATCTGTATTGCCAGCTGTATTTTTTTTCACTGCGGTTTTCTTATTCAGTTGCAGCAAAGGGAGTGCTGAACCCGAGCCGGAACCCGGTCCGGATGTGGAAAAAGACTCCACAGCGTATGACCTGGCAAACTTTCCGGAAGGGTCTCAGCCTGAAAAAATCGGCATAAAACTGACCGAACGCTTTCTGCAGACAAAGCCCTCCTTTTGGGGGAACGTAAACTCCCAGTACACAGCCGATCATATTACCTATCCCGACGTATGTGCATGGCTGGGTGCATTCTGGTTTACAAAAGCCACCAAAAATGATGCGCTGTACAATGCACTGGTGGACAAATTCGAGCCTTTATTTACGACCGAAAAGCATTTGCAGCCGGACCTGAATACTACCGCGGGTAATAAAGTGGATTATTATGTTTTTGGAGCGGTTCCGCTTGAAATATATACCCGGAAAGAAGAAAGCAGGTACAAGGAACTTGGGATGAAGTATGCCGACGGGCAGTGGACGCTGCCCTCCACAGCAACGCAATCGCAAAAAGACTGGTACGCAGATGGTTATTCCTGGCAGACGCGCCTGTGGATCGATGACATGTTCATGATTACGGCATTACAGGCCCAGGCATACCTGGCTACAGGAGATGAAAGGTACATCGAGCGTACCGCAAGGGAAATGGTGCTATACCTTGACCGGCTGCAACGCAGCAACGGCCTGTTTTTTCATGCTCCTGACGCACCGTTTTTCTGGGCCCGTGGCGATGGCTGGATGGCTGTTGGAATGACGGAAGTGCTGCGTATTCTACCCGAAGAGGCCCGTTATAATGTTTACCGGGAAAGAATTATGAAGGGTTATCAGCAGATGATGGAGACTTTACTGAAATACCAGATGTCTGACGGGATGTGGGGCCAGTTGATCGATAATATGTCATCATGGAAAGAAACATCCGGGAGTGCCATGTTCACATACGCTATGATCACAGGTGTAAAGAACGGTTGGCTCGATAAGGAAAAATATGGCACTGCCGCCCGCAAAGCGTGGCTTGCGCTGCTGACTTATCTGGATGCCAACTACGATATCAGGAATGTGTGCGAAGGGACCGGGGCGAAGAACGATTATCAATACTATCTGGACAGAAGACGGTGGACAGGAGACCTGCACGGTCAGGCAGCCCTTTTATGGTGCGCCTATGCGTTGTCTGGCCCCGCTAAAACAAACTGACATATAAAACCTGACATAGAAATACTGATACAGAAATACCAACGGGAATATCAAAGTTCATAGTTATGAGAAAACTTTTAAAGAAAGTAAAAAACGCACAGTCTGTTTCAGGACTGTGCAGGATACTATCTGTTGGAGCGCTTGCCATGCTCTTCCAACTGATCAGTACAGGCATCGCCTATTCACAAAATAATGGCACTGTGCCAAAGGAGGCGCAACAAGGCAGAAAGCGTATTACAGGCAAGGTAACCAGTTCGGATGGAGATCCGCTGGTAGGCGCTTCCGTCAGGATCCGGAACACCTCGATTGGTACAGCCACGAATAATGAGGGGCTCTATGTCATTGACGCGCTGGCTACAGATGTCCTTTCGTTCAGCTATACGGGTTTCCTGACCAAAGACACGACATTGAATGGCCGTACTGTTTTGAATGTTGTACTTCAACCGGATGTGCTGTTGACCGACGAGGTGGTAATAGTAGGTTATGGCAAGCAGAAGAGGCAAGCCATGGTCAGTTCCATAAGCACTATCGGTTCGCGCGAATTGATGTCCCCCACCGGCAATATTACAGGTAACCTTGCCGGTCAGCTTTCAGGGCTGATAAGCATCCAGCGTACGGCAGAGCCGGGCAGGGATGATGCGGAGTTCTGGATCCGGGGCATCAGTACCTTTAGAGGAGGCTCCCGCCCTTTGATCCTGGTAGACGGTATCCCGCGTGAGATAAATGATATTGAACCGGACGAGATTGAAACCTTTTCCGTGCTGAAGGATGCAGCGGCAACGGCGGTTTATGGTGCTGAAGGCGCAAACGGCGTTATTCTTGTAACCACCAAGCGGGGGATTGTATCCAAACCCAGGATATCTTTCCGTGCCGAACACTCAACGGCCAGTCCGCAAAGACTGCCCGAGTTCGTAGATTCGTGGGAGTACCTTGAACTGGCCAATGAAGCGTTGGCTAACGATGGTTTTGATCCCTATAAGACCTCGGAACAGATTGAAAGGTACCGCAGCGGGGAGGATAACGATCTGTATCCGAATACCAACTGGATGAAGGAGTTGCTGGCGAAAAGTGTGCAGAACCAGCGCTACACGTTAAATTTCAGGGGCGGAGCGGAAAATGCCAAATACTTCGTATCGATGGCCTATTTCAACCAGGAAGGGGTGTTCAAGAAAAACCCCATGGGCAAATATGACAGCGACTTCGACTTTCAGCGGTATAACCTCCGGAGCAATATTGATCTGAAAGTAAGCAAGACCACTCAACTGAATATAGACCTCGCCGGCCAGTATGTTAACAGGCTCACTGCTAACCGGTCACCCGATGATATTTTCGGCTTTATGCTCAATACGCCGCCACACCTGTTCCCTACCATTTACAGTGACGGGACCCTGGCCACATACCAGATACAGAGTGACGGCAACAATCGCAGCCCCTACAATATGCTGTATAACCAGGGGTACCGGAAGGAATTCAGCACACAGATACAATCCAACGTGGGGGTAACCCAGGATCTGAAGATCGTTACAACCGGCCTGAGTGCCAGTGCCAGGGTCAGCCTGGACTATGAAGGCAATGCCTCTACCCTGCGCAACTACTGGCCCAGCCTGTATAACGCCACCGGGCGCGATGCGGACGGCAAGCTGGTATATATTACATCTGTTTCCGGCAGCCCCCAGCTGACAGATCC
The DNA here is from genome assembly GCF_008086345.1 of Chitinophaga sp. XS-30. Classification (NCBI taxonomy): domain Bacteria; kingdom Pseudomonadati; phylum Bacteroidota; class Chitinophagia; order Chitinophagales; family Chitinophagaceae; genus Chitinophaga; species Chitinophaga sp. XS-30. The sequence goes on from NZ_CP043006.1 coordinate 4,124,060, forward strand.
AGAATTTACCGGTACCAGTTCCTATCGCAATATATATGTGGAAGGATCGCTCAACTATGCGCGTACTTTCGGAAAGCATACTGTAGGCGGCATGGTACTCTACATGCAGAAAGAGAACCAGCGGAGCGATGCGGTGCTTCCCTACCGGAAACAGGGCCTCGTGGGACGTGCCACCTATTCTTTCGCCAATCGCTACTTTATTGAGGGAAATTTCGGTTATACGGGCAGCGAAGCATTTGCGGAAGGAAACCGGTTCGGGTTTTTCCCTGCCGTGGGCGTAAGCTATTTTGTTTCCAACGAGCCTTTCTATCCCGAAGCACTGCGGAATGTGTTGAGCAGCGCCAAGATCAGGTTGTCTTACGGCCGTACCGGCAATGATAATACAGGCGGCTCCCGTTTCCTTTACCGGGCCACCTTCAATACGAGCGGTCATACCTTCAATCAGGGCATTGGTTCTACCGGCGGCACCAATGGCATGGGAGCCGGTATATACGACCTGCTGTTTGTCAACAATACCATTGCCTGGGAAATCGAGAAAAAGCGCAATGTGGGGGTCGATCTGGGATTTTTCGACAATACGATCGAGCTGACGGCAGACTACTTCAACAATCGCCGTTCGGGTATCCTGATACAGCGCAATACGATCAATGCCGCAACGGGGTTCCATGCCAATCCCTGGGAAAATTATGGTATTGTGGATAATCATGGTGTGGACGCAAGCCTGAAAAGCAGCCATAATATCGGCCAGTTCAGGGTATCTGCCAGGGGGACCTTCACCTTTGCCCGCAACAAAATTGTAGAATACGATGAGCTGCCGCAAAACCATCCCTGGATGGCAGTTACCGGTACGCGGGTGGGCGATCAGTCCCTCTATATTGCCGAGAGACTCTATACAGATGACGATTTCGTCAGAACAGAAAATGCCAACGGCACCTACTCCTACCAGCTGAAGCCAGGCCTGCCTGTGGTATCCATGCAGGGCACACTGGGACCGGGCGATATTAAATTTGCTGACCTGAATAATGACAATATCATTGACAACAATGACCGTAAAAGAGGGATAGGCAATCCCGAAAACCCCGAGATCAATTTTGGTTTTGGGTTAAATGTTGAGTATAAAGGAATCTATATGAGCGTCTTCCTCCAGGGAACCGGCAATTCATCTACCCTGCTGGGTCAGGGCAACAGTAATTTCTGGCCTTTCAACTGGGGCGTGGAGAAAGCGAATTACCGGACGGCCTTCCTGGACCGCTGGACGGCAGACAATCCCCGTCAGGATGTTGTGATGCCGAGAATCCACAGTCATTATGCCTACAACGTCAACAAAGAGCCCAATACCTGGTGGTTGCGGAACAGCAGCTTTCTTCGTTTGAAAAATGTTGAAATAGGCTATACGCTTCCAAAAGAGCTGACCAAAAAACTGAGGATGGGCGGCGCCAGGGTGTACCTGATGGGGTACAACCTTTACGTCTGGGATGATGTAAAATACTGGGACCCGGAAATGGGCAACCGCAACAAGGGTATGAGCTACCCCATGTCCCGCAGTTTTACATTCGGTCTTGAGGTAAACTTATAAAATCCGGCCAAAAAAATTTTAAGCATGAAAACAAGAATTATACATACGCTTTTGATAGCACTTACCCTGGGATATTTTACGTCCTGCAGCAAGTTCCTGGATGTGTCCGATGAAGTGGCAGGTGGTATCAGCGATATTTCCCAGGTATTTGATAACGTGGACCGTACAAGAAAATGGTACTCCCAGGTGTTTAATAACCGCCCCGATTATTCTATGGTATGGGTAGAAACAGACGGTATGGGCAACCCATGGACAGCCTATGCCGATGAGATCTTTACAAGGCTGGCCAACAACGCTGGAAAATATAACGAGTGGAATTCCTCAAACTCCGCTGCGCAAAGATGGAAAACGCTGTACGAAAGTATCCGCCAGGCCAATATATTCCTGGAAGAAGCGAAGCCCATTGTAGAGGAGGGCGGCCCCGGCGCTGCCGTGCTCACCGAACCTGAAGTAGAGCGATACAAAGCCAATGTGCGGTTTATGAGGGCGCTGTACCACTATTACCTGATGGAGCTTTACGGACCCATAACTATTGTGGACCACTCCATGACTTTGGAAGACGAGCTGGATCTGCCCCGTAATTCTCTCGATGAAGTGATAAACTTTATTGACACGGAGCTGCTGGCAGCTATGCAAGGCATGGAACAGGAGCCCTACCACAACAATGAATCTTTTCGTGCCGTTCCCACCAAGGGCGTAGCATTAGCCGTTCGGGCAAAGTTATGGGCATATGCCGCCAGCCCGCTCTTCAACGGAGGGTTTGCCGAGGGGTTGCAATTGACGAACAAGGACGGCAAACGCCTGTTCCCGGATCGCGACGACAGCAAACTGCAGAAAGCTGTGCAGGCCTGTAAAGAATTCATCGAATATGCCGAACAGGGCGGACGGTATCAGCTTTACAAAAACGCCGGCACTTTCGATCCCGAAAAGTCTGTATATGAACTGTTCCAGGTGTACAATACGGAAATTATCTGGGCCAATTCGGCCACATCCTGGAAAGCTTACAACGGCGGTGGTTTTGACCAGTACGCCACTCCCAGGAGCGAGCCTTCCGGCCTGGGCGCCTTTCACGTACTGCAGGAGCTCGTTGATGATTTTTACATGTCGGATGGTTATCCTGTCAAAAGCACTTCTTTCCTTCCGGCATCCCCTGCATACAGCGAAACCGGTTTTTCCACGCTCGATGAAGTAGAAGTTTCCAACATGTATATCGGGCGTGAACCCCGTTTTTATAACACGATCACTTTTTCCGGCAAAAAATGGCATATCAGCAACAATGAAACGCAGTTTTACAAAGGTGGCAATTCGGATAACTCTGTAGGAGATGGCGCCCCCTTTACGGGATATCTTTTATACAAGCGGATGAACCGTACGGTGTATGGCCGTACCCCGGGAGTAACCTCCATGTACAGGCCTTCCATTATATTCCGCCTGGCAGAGTTTTACCTGCTTTATGCCGAACTGCTCAATGAAATGTCGCCTGCGGACCCGGATGTGCTGAGATACGTTAACCTGATACGGGAGCGTGCCGGCATCCCGAAGCTGGAAGACCTGAACCCTGCCATCATGGGCAACCAGGATTTACAGCGCGAAGCCATACGCCGCGAAAGGCGTATAGAGCTGGCTACGGAAGGACAGCGGTATTTCGATGTACGCCGGTGGATGATAGCCGAAAATGCACCCGGACAGGGTGGTCAGGGCGGTGACTTTACCGGTATGAATCCGGATGGGAACAAGGTGGCATATCATGTGCGCAGAAAGGTGCAGACCCGTAGCTTCAAGCGTAAGAACTACCTGTACCCTATACCACTGGCCGAAATGCAAAGAAGTGAAAATCTTGTACAGAACCCTGGCTGGTAAACAAAACCTGCAGACATAAAAAACTATGTATTTTAAATTGAATTACATGATGAACAATTATAAAGTGTTCGCATTTGCAGCCAAGACCTTGCTGTTCGGCCTGTTATTCGCAGGCTGCGGCAAAAATCTCCCGGAGGTGAAAGAAGTAGGCGTGGAAAGCATCAGTTTAAGTGAAGAGCTTAGCAGCGGCGTTACGCTGCTGAAAGGCACTACGCTCAATATTGGCTGGAAAGTGACCGTACTGCCCGAAAATGCAACGGACAGGGCGGAGAATTTTTCTTCATCCAACCCGGATGTGGTCTCGGTAAACGGTAATGGCATGCTGACGGCGAAAACCGAAGGTGTTGCCACGATTACCATATCAGTAGGTGGAAAGAACGTTGAATTTACCGTAACATCGGTAGATAAAATAATTGTACCGGCGACAGCTATACAGATCCTGGCATCCGAACTGCAACTGAAGAAGGGAGAACAGCATAACCTGCTTAGCCTGATCATGCTTACACCACTTGAGGCAAATGATGGATTGAATTATGCTTCTTCTGATCCGGAGGTGGTTTCAATAACCCAGGAAGGCTTGCTGGAAGGCATTTCCAAGGGAACGGCTACCATCACTGTATCCTCCAGACAAAATCCTTCCGTTAATGCTACGATAACGGTAGAGATAGTGCCCTTTAGCGGCGATTACCCAAGGGAAGGCTGGACAATGACCGCCTCTCATGAGTTGATGATCGCAACCGGTGATCCGGAAGGCAACTCATTGTCGGCTGCCATCGACGGTGATCTCGCCACCAATTTCTGCCTCGTAAGGCCGGGCAAAACATCCGGTACGACCACTAAGGTAACGGTGCCTTCCGGAGCGGCTATTTATTTTACCGTAGATATGAAGACGGCCCAGGATGTGAATTACTTCAGAATACGTCACAGGAACATTACACAGGCCTTTATAAGATGGTACGGATTTGATGAGATATCCGGCAGCAACGATGGTATAAACTTCGAAGTGATTGCAACAGATGTGGTTATTCCCGATGCCGCAACAGCATCCCTGCAGGAAACCGTTGATATCCCCCTGCCAAAATCCAACTATCGTTACCTGAAATTCTATGCACAGAAAGCACAATGTTTTAACCAGGGATCGTACACATCACAGGGCAATACCGTACAAATACAGGAGTTATATCTTGGTATAACACCCTGAACCCTGTAGAAGACAATAAAACATTATTATTCGCTAACGCTGGTCAAGTGAAAATAAAAATGCATTATATGAAACGATTAATAGTTGCAGTATGTATGCTCAGCGGTACCTTACTGTACAATGCCTGCCATAAATCATCGGGCACTACCGGTGAGCCGCCGCCGGTAAACCCTCCCCCACCATCCGGTGAGGATGATCTGTCCGCATTCACCGTAGACAGTACGTTCACGAACCCGATCATGCCCGGCGGTGCTGATCCCTGGGTGGTCCAGAAAAACGGGACGTATTACTATACTTTTACCCAGGGCAGCAAACTGGTTATCCTGGAAACCAGAAACATGTCATCGCTGGCATCGGCACGCAGGTATGAAGTCTGGACGCCCCCCTCCGGTCAGTCTTATTCAAAAAACCTGTGGGCGCCCGAGCTGCATGAGATTGATGGGAAATGGTATTTTTATTTTGCAGCCGATGACGGCGCGAATGCCAATCATCGCATGTATGTGCTCGAGAATTCTTCGCCTACTCCTGTAGAAGGGAACTGGGTGATAAAGGGGAAAATATCCGACCCTTCGGACCAATGGGCGATAGATGGTACAGTATTGCGGCATGGCGGCCAGCTATATATGATGTGGTCGGGAGGCAATGCCGGGGCGCCGCCGCAGCATATTTACATCGCAAAGATGAGCAATCCCTGGACCATCTCAGGCGAAAAAGTGATCATATCGTCGCCTGTCTATGATTGGGAAAAGAAGGGTAATCCTATCAATGAAGGACCGCAGGTGCTGACCAATCCCCAGGGCCGGGTATTTGTGGTGTATTCAGGCAGCGGTTACTGGGTAGATGGCTATTGCCTGGGGCTGCTCACACTGAAAGAAAACGGGGATCCGATGAATCCTGCTGACTGGACGAAGAAGGACCAACCGGTTTTTTCCATGAGAGCAGAAAGCAGCGCCTATGGCCCCGGACATAATGGTTTTTTTAAATCCCCCGACGGAAAAGAAGACTGGCTCATTTACCACGCACGTACACGCGCGGGCGGCGGCGATAATAACGGCCGCAACCCACGGATCCAGCGCTTTACCTGGAACGCTGACGGGGCACCCAACTTTGGCGCCCCGGTGAATATTGCCATACCGCAAAACCGCCCCTCCGGTGAGAAATGGCGATACATATACCCCAAGACCGAATGGGCTATTGCAGCATTCAGCTCGGAGGAAACTGTCAACAGTCGTCTGGCATCCCGCCTGATAGATAATAATACCGCTACCTTCTGGATTGCGCGGTACTCTTCTGATCCAACGGATTACCCCGGACATTGGGTGACCGTAGACATGGGAGAAATATCCGGCGTTGACGGCTTTATCATCAACCAGAAAGAAGGTGATCGCAAAATAAAGGAACTGCAGCTACTGATCAGTAATGACAATAGTTCCTGGGAAAACCTTGGGGTATTTACCCTCAATAATATCGATCTGTTGAAACAATACATAGATCTGCCTCAACGCAAGCAGTTCCGCTATTTCAGGCTGGCTCCCAAGTCCGGCTACGATGCCCAGCGTCAACCCGGCCTGGCAGAAGTATCTGCATTCAGGTTTAAAGATTAATAATGGAGGATAAAATGATGTTTAATAGAAAAATAAGTATAATGTATAAGCAGATCTTTACGTTGCTGTTGCTATTGCCTTTTCAGCTTTTAGTGGCGCAAAAAAGCAGCCTGAATAAATTTCCCGAAGGTTATACGCCCGAAGAGGTAGGTAAACTGATAGCATACCGATTTATAGATGCGAAACATGCGTTACATGCGGGTAAATGGATCAGCTATCCGGAAACATTCTATTGGAACGGCTCGCTTAAATATGCATCGTTGGTAAACGATAAAGCGCTGCTTGATCTTTTGGAGAAAAAATTCCAACCGCTTTTTACAACAGAAAAAGCTTTTTTGCCCATTAAAAATCATGTTGATCTGAATATGTTTGGCAGCCTGCCGCTGGAGCTTTATCAGATAACAAAAAACGAAAAGTATCTGGAGCTGGGATTGCCCTATGCCAATACGCAGTGGGAAGTTCCTGCAACGGCCAATGCTGGGCAAAAATCATGGGCAGAAGAGGGATTCTCCTGGCAGACACGGCTTTGGATCGATGATATGTATATGATCACCATCATACAATCCCAGGCATATAAAGTAACCAAAGATGTAAATTATATTGATCGTGCAGCCAGAGAAATGGTGCTGTACCTGGATACGCTGCAACGGCCGAATGGCTTGTTCTATCATGCCCCGGATGTGCCGTTTTACTGGGGGCGCGGTAATGGATGGATGGCTGCAGGCATGGCGGAGCTGCTGCGTTCCTTACCAGAGGATAACCAATACCGTCCGCGTATTATGCAGGGCTACCGGGCAATGATGGAGAGTTTAAAAGCACATCAAACGCCTGAAGGCATGTGGAATCAGTTAATTGATGAAAAAGACAGCTGGGCGGAAACATCAGGATCAGCAATGTTTACCTATGCATTAATTACAGGCGTAAAACAAAAATGGCTGAATGCTAAAGAATATGCTCCTGTGGCCCGGAAAGCCTGGATGGCTTTAGTGCCGTATGTTGATGAAAAAGGAGCGGTTGCCGGAGTTTGTGTGGGGACCAATAAAAAGAACGACAAACAGTATTATTACGACCGTCCGCGCAGAACAGGAGATTATCACGGGCAGGCTCCCTACCTTTGGTGTGTTGCAGCGCTGCTTGAAAAATAAGCATCATCGTGACAAGTGATACTACTTTATCTCTACCCTCCTTCCGCAAAAGTGAGCTTCAAAGAGCTATTCAATTTACGGACGTAAAAAATAGCGTCAAGTCAGTCAGTCAAAAAAACAGCCTTATGTTCAAAAATTTGTTGCTATCGCTACTAACCGTTCTTTCCATTCAGGGTTTATCCGCGCAAAATCCCCTGTCGGGTTTTCCGAAGGGGTTTACGCCGATGGAGGTTGGGAAGGATCTGGCCTATCATTTCGTTGATTGCAAGCATGATCTGTATGCTGAGAGATGGATCCATTATGCCGAAGTATGTACATGGAACGGCGCGCTGGATTATGCCCTGAAAACAAAGGATCAGCAGCTAATCAAACGGTTGCAGCTTAAATTCGAACCCTTCTTTGGCCGGGAAAAGGCGCTGCTGCCGCCCATGAACCATGTGGATTACAATATGTTCGGAAGCATTGCCCTCAAACTCTACCAGGTAACAAAAGATACCCGGTACCGGGATATGGGATTGGCTTATGCTGATGCCCAGTGGAACGTGCCGGAGCATGCAAAACCGGATGAAAAAGCATGGGGTGAAAAGGGGTATTCCTGGCAAACACGGCTGTGGATTGACGATATGTACATGATTACCGTTGTACAAAACGAGGCATACAAGGTTACCGGAGATACAAAATATATCGATCGCGCAGCAAAGGAAATGGTGCTGTATCTGGATGAATTGCAACGTCCAAACGGCCTTTTCTATCATGCACCGGATGTCCCTTTATACTGGGCAAGAGGAGATGGCTGGATGGCTGTAGGCATGGCCAACTTACTTGGTGATCTGCCCAAAGACCATAAAGACAGGTCGCGTATTATGACAGGCTATCTGGCTATGATGAAAAGCCTGAAAGATTACCAGAGACCAAATGGCATGTGGAATCAATTGATTGATGAGCCGGACTTTTGGGCAGAGACATCCGGAACGGCTATGTTCACCTACGCGTTTATCCGGGGTATTCAACATGGTTGGCTGGATGCCGCAGCATACGGCCCCGCCGCACGGAAAGCCTGGATGGCTATGGTTCCGTATATCGACGAACGCAAAAACGTGACCGAAGTTTGTATTGGTACGGGCAAGAAGAATGATAAACAGCACTACGCCAACCGTCCGCGAAATGCCGGTGATTTTCATGGGCAGGCGCCATATCTGTGGTGTTCGGTGGCGCTGATGGAATAGTTCGGTAACTTTGACAAGTTAAATATAACCGAATGACAAACAGCAGTTTTACACCTTTCCCGGTTTTGACAACCAAAAGGCTGACGCTCAGGCAATTGTCAGTTGATGACGGGCAGGATATCTTTGCTTTGCGTGCTGACGCAGCAATAAACAAATATCTTGACAGGCAAGCCAGCAAGACGATTGAAGACGCCATAAACTTTATCAATAGGATCAATGATAACATTAAAAAGAATGACTCCGTTTATTGGGCCATAACTTTGACAAATAGCAAAACCTTTGTGGGCACTATTTGTCTTTTTGACTTTTCAAATGACAAAAACAGGTGCGAAATCGGCTATGAGCTTTTGAGCAACTTTCAAAAGCAGGGAATAATGAAAGAAGCGGCTGGAAAAGTTATTGACTATGCCTTTCAGACAATCCGACTTAAAAAGATAGCAGCATTTACGCATAAGGACAATCAGCGTTCAACCAACCTTCTAACGAAATTTGACTTTAAAAAATCAGCGGAAACCGACAAAGAAAACCCGGAGTATAATATTTTCACGCTAACAAATTCAGCTGAAAGTATTTGAATATGGCTGAACGCAATAGTTCGTTTATTTCAATCCGTAAATAATCGAATAATTTTCCTGTACTCCTCCCGGCTCAAGTTTTTCTTCAGTTCATCTAAAAAATCTAAAGTGATAGCCCGTTGTGGGTATTTGTATTTCGCAAGAAAAGTTTTGAGGATTTGGTTTAACCTTCGCTCGCCTATTTCTTCAGAAAGTTTTACCATTGCTATTGTCCCTTGGGAATATGAAATATGGGTATTTTCAGGCGTCACCTTATATAGTGGTTGCGGTTTGGCAAATCCTTTTTCGGATTGGTAAATTTGCTCGTGGATTTTCACCTGCTCTTTCATCGCTTTTTCCCCATACATGCTTTTGTACAGCATCATCTCCGTGTACATTGCAAAAGACTCGGTCAGCATTACTGCACCTTCCCTGTCATCAGGCGAAATCTGGTTGTTTCCCCACCAGAAATGGGAAAGTTCGTGGGCTGCCAGTTCGTTGATAACGTCCTGGCCTTTGTCAGCTTCTACATTGGTGTGAAAAGCCATATTTTCTGTCATAAAAATAACCGATGGATATGCTGTAGCGTTAAACCCGGCGGTAAAAGACGAAACTTCCGCAAAGGATACCGATTTAAACGGATAGGCCCCAAAATTTTCAATGCAGTAGTCCAGTGCTTGTTTGGCGTTGTCAATCAGCCGGTCTACGTTCTGAAAATGAGAGGAATGATAAAAAACACTGATCTTTATGCCCTTATGAAAGGCGTCTTTCACCGTGTACTCCGCTGACGAGACCGCAAACCGAAAGGGAATATCTTCAGCTTTGTATTGAAAATAATGTCGATCATGCTGTTTCCATTGCCTGACCAATTCTCCTGTCCCAATGGCTGTTTGACCGGACGTTGTGGAAACTGTCATGTCCAGATCAATAAAGTTCAGTGGGTTGGTTTTCGGAGCTTCCAGTTGCTTAACACCGGTTGCCCCATCAAGTCCAAATTCAGCCCTTCTGCCTTTCTCGGTACCTGGAATTTCATATCCTGACTGATAACCAATTAAAGGATAGTAACGGCTTATACGCATGAAAGAACCATTTTCGATAATGGCATTCATTGGGGCGTGGCCATTAACCGGATACCATTGGTAACGTAGGGAAAAGTCTAATTTTGCTTCATTTCCGGGAGTTAATGGCTGGGAGAGCGTTAAAACCTGTATATTCTCTTTGAGTTCGGATGATCGGGTGTTGCATGTAAAAATCGCTTTTTCGAGTTGAAGGGCTTCGTCAAAGTTGAATAAGATACTGTCAACAGGTTGTCCGGTTAGGTTTTTCAGTGTGTATGTTCCGTGAATGACATAAGCATTTTTGGACGGGTGTAAATCTATACGGGTTTTAAGTGCTACCACCGTGGGCTGCGGAAGATCCTGATACTTACGATACTTCTTTTCGTAGTTGGCGGATCTCAGGAATTGAGCATTTTCACTTTCGGCAAAATGGCCTTTCCAGAAGCTGCTTCCGGCATAGAAAATAAGTCCGAAAGCAATTATGCTTACTACAATTTTAGTTAGGTTTAATTTTTTACTTTTCAGATAATCAAAAATCAACCAGCAGATCATCAGTACACCCAAACCGAATAAAAGCCGATAAATAAAGCTATTCAGATAAACGCCGTACCCAAAAAAATCGCTGTACGCACCACGATAACCCGACAAAAACCGGAGTAGTGAAACTTCAAAAAGTGCTTTGGAAAGAGGTGTGGCGAAAATGCCGGCAAAAACAACAGCAACTGCCAATGCGGGATATTTTTTCTTTATCGATGCGTTCAACAAAACAAGGAAACCCGACAAGAGGACCAGTGGGAAAGTATTAAAAACCAATACGCCCCAGTAGGCCGTTCCGTCAAGACGCGGATAATCGAATATCCATTGAAAAACGACCCCTTCCAAAATCAATAAAAACGAAAAAACAAAGAGCACGGCGGAAATACTCAACCAATTCCCTCCAGCTTTCACAAAGGAAAAATAGGTTGCATTTTCCACCAGTGAAAAATTGGAGATACGGCTACGCCAGTAAAATTCATTGACAAGGTAAACTGACAGGAATACACAAGGCAGGTAAAAAGTCCCGTTGATAGTTTCTGCCATTAATCCGGAACTTGCATAGTGTTGAGGAATACGGATTCCCTGGTCGATGGCCGCATAGATTTCCATTCCCGCATAAAACAGCAAAAGCAGGCAAATGACGTAAAAAACAATGCTCTTAAAAGTACACATCAAATCGACATTCACAAAAGAAAGGATACTTTTTATGCTGTTGGCCTGTTGGTGGTTTTGCCGGACGGTTACGGAGCCGGCAGTCAGGAAATTATTATCTGCTTTCTGAAGGATCTGAAGTCTTTTACCTCCTCCCAATCCTCTATTTCCCGCCCCGAATGAAAAGGATTTTACTGCAATGGCGATTAAAAAAAGCGAAAAACAGCAGACCAGCAGTCGATTTAATAAAAACATACCCGACAGGGGAACCAGCTTCTGATTACGCGCTGCCAGGGAGAAATCCCTGGCTTGAAAAAAATAGGCCGACAGTCCAAAAGGGTCCGTTATTGCCGAGATCCTTTGGGCAGCTTCGGATTGGGGCAAGGCACCTGCCATAAAAGGCGAACCTGAATAGATCAGCCCGACCATATACAGAACGTACAACATTAACCCTCCGATAACAACAGCCATTTTATTTAGGGTGAAAACACTCAAAAAGAACAAGACACCACATACCATGAGACAATTGACAATACCCAAAACTATAAGCGGATAAAGATAATAGGATAAATGAAAAACGGGATTCATCCCGATTCCGGTTCGCAGGTTTTGGCCGGTAGTAAACCCGATAGCTATAAGCAAAAAACATAGAAAGGTCAATACGAAAAACGAAAGGAACCTGCCTAGAATAAAACGGGGCGCTTTGATGGGCGTGGAAAAGATAATTAGATCGAAACGGGCATCCCTTTCCCGAAACATCAATTGCCCGGCAAAAATGGTGCCTGTAAAAACAAGGGACAAGGTCAAAAATCCCATCATAAACCCTACAGTATAGGCACTATTCAAAAAAACACCTTCCCCAACAGTAATATTGAACTGATATCCTGCAAATAAACCGAATCCTGTCAAAAGAACGATTGCAATATACCCGGCTGGTTTTCCGAAAGACCTGATATCGAAAAGCAAAACCGGATTCATCGGGTGGGATTTATTTTAAGTTGATGAAAATAAACGTGCTCCAGTGTTGCCAATGCCTTGTCAAAACCTTCAGGCTGGTGTTCGGAAAAAATGTTAATACAAATTTCCCCTTGTTTAAGTTCATAATTGATAAATGCCTCCCCGGCCTTATATTCTTGAAATTCGGCCTGTGTCACTGCTTTTCGCCAGATTTTATTTTCAATCCCCGCCATTAGCTCCGAAGGAGCGCCAACACACAACAATGTTCCGTTTTTAATAATCGCCATATGCGAACAAAGGTTCTTCACGTCCTCCACCAAATGGGTTGAAAGCATTACAATCTTGTTTTTACTAATATCATTCAGCAGCAGGTTTAAGCGGTTTCGTTCTTCGGGGTCGAGCCCCGCAGTCGGTTCATCTACGATAATGATTTTAGGGTTACCCAAAAGCGCCTGTGCTACCCCGAAACGTTGTTTCATCCCGCCCGAAAAGGTATGGACTTCCCGGTTTCGTTCCTCATATAGATTGACCTTATTGAGCAGTTCATTGATTTGCGCCCTCCTCTCCTTTTTTTTTGTGATGCCTTTCAGGACCGCCAAATGATTGAGCAAATCATAGGCTGAAACTTTAGGATATACTCCAAAATCCTGCGGAAGAAACCCCAGGTGTTTTTTTATCAATAAGGGGTTTATCAGAATATCTTCGCCGTTAAACAGAATTTTGCCGCTATCTGCTTTTTGCAGGCCGGCAATGGTTTTCATTAATGATGATTTTCCTGCGCCGTTCGGCCCCAGCAGCCCAAACATTCCGTTCCCGATTTCCAGTGAAATATTATGAATGGCCTTCACGCAGTTTGGATAGGTCTTGTGGAGGTTGGAAATGCTAAGCGTGTTCATTTCTCGTCGTCTTTATATTCCAGAATATCGCCGGGTTGACATTCCAGCACCTTACAGATGGCTTCGAGCGTTTCAAAACGGATGCCTTTGGCCTTTCCGGTTTTCAATATGGAAAGGTTCACGGTGCTAATCCCGATTTTTTCTGCCAGCTCCCTGCTTTGCATTTTACGCCTGGCCAGCATCACATCTAAATTTATTACTATCGCCATAATCAAATAAATAAGTCCCGTTCGTTCTGCAATCCGATGCCTTGATTAAAAATCGCCGCAAGGAAATAGGTGAACACTCCAAGGAAAGAATGCACTACGATCAATGCAATAATAAAATCTTCAACAGGAACAAAGCAACTGCCGACTGCGGTCGCCAGAGCAGGTGTTATCAGGTTAAACCTATAGAACCGCCTTAGATGAACTATATTTTGGGGCGTAAACAATGTAGGTTCCCGGAAAACCCGGAACACATTTGATGCCAGCCAGAAAAACATGCTGTATAACAACAAAGGAAGCAGAAATGAGAATATAAGGTATAGCATGTTGTTTTCCGCCATGAGGAATGGCTCCGTAGTAAACGGATAGAAAATATGCAGCTTTTTTTCATCAGGCAAGCCTGTCCATATTCCCGTCAGGATGCAGAACAGCGCATAAAATGTGGTTATTGCATACCCGATAGCCAATACCCTGCTGCCGGTGTAAAGTATTTTGGCTATGATTTTTGTTTGTTTCATCTTACTCCTCAAAGATTAATGAAACAAATATACTAATTAATGTAAAACAATAATAAATTAATTTAAATTAGTTCCTCATCCGACAATGTGAGGCTCATTGTCAAGTATCATTTTATTGATCTCTACTGCTGACAAATTCTCCATCAACATAGCCCCCACTTACATAGCGGGATACATCATTGGTATGCCACGCATAAACGCCTGCTACCATAATACCTAGATCCTGCACATAGTTATATACCATATTTTGCAGCACGCCAAACGGAGGCAGGTGTTCATGTAAAAGCACAAATTCGCCAAGGCAGCTGTCATGGAGTTTCAATGCTTCCATATAGGCTTCATCAACTGATAACTTCTGTTCGTGCTGGATTACTTTTACGATATTCATTGTATCCCCTTCCCTATGCAGCTCTTTCGGAAGGGAAATAAAATCATTATGCATACCAATCAGCAGTGAGCAGAGGTCGTGAATACGCAGTATATGCGGGTGCTCCAGTATATCATCCGGTAATTCCCGATAATCTTTTTGCATCGCCACATATTTGCAAAATGGAAGGACTCCACTGGTATGCAGTCTGATGATCAGGTAAATAGGGAGCGGTGGAGGCGTATTGGTCCTGTAGTATACTCTTTCGTCAGCGTAGCCAACAAGTACATTGCGTATAGCGGCAATATATTTCGCATACAAGCGCTCCGGCATTCCGCATTTGACAGCATCTTGCCGCAACATCCAGAACTGATGCAATATTCCATTGTCAGCAGGCTCTTTAATGTCCTCCCCGGTTAAAAGATCCATTATACGATTCTTCACAACATTCATTTCATCGTGTGAGCAGCGATCAAAGTAATCGTCCATCATGGCCCCGTTGGCGGCATAATTGGCGAGGGGGCGAAGCTCCCGGATATCTTTTAAAAACGGGCATCCCCGTGCTGCAATATCGGTGAGATGATGCTGCTTATGTTTCTCCCGGGCAGCTTTGCTATGAAAGGTGTACTCCTGGTCGATCCAGGCATAATATTCTTCCCGCTGCTGCTGAAAATCAGGGTGTATAAAATCGGGGAACGGGTATTGGGGCCTGGGCAAATGTTGCAACCCTGCATAAAACTGTTCTTCTGAAAGTGCTTGTGACATAATAATGGGATTATGGTTACAATTGAATAATGCAGCTGATAAACGGGCATCAAAGTTAAAGTGTAAGCCCGTCGGGTTTTGCTGTTTGCGCCGGACGGTCAATTGCCGGCCATTCCCCAAACTCCGATTTCTTTCCTGTACCGCGCATTGGTTAACGGATATGCTGGTAATTGAGATAAATATGTCCGCTTCGGGTTATTGAGCACGTGGTCTTCTGTCAAAGGACACTTGATCTCAATGGGTTCTTTCATGATGGGGCCGGGTTATTTACACATTTAATTTAGTGTAAATTTCGGTTTTGTGAAATTATTTTTTCGGGAGGATGCTATACACGGTCATTTTCCATTTTCAGGAAGGGAGACAACCATCGCTTTAAAGCATTCAACGTTATGTGCCGGCTTTTATAAACAGGGTATTGTCGGCGGAGCTAAATTGCAGGGACGGAACAAGCTGATCATTAGTAAAGTATATGATGATACGCCGTATATAAAAAGCTTCCCCTTCCCTGATGATGATAACGCTTCGCAAAAAGCGTACTTTAAAACAATTCTTCGGTCTTGTCGAGGAATTTGCTTGCGGCCTCCTTTATGTCAATCCCTGACCTATTTGCCAGTACAATCAGCCACCAGATATTCTCGCCCAGTTTATGCTCCAGTTCGGATTGAGAATCCGCTTTGGGCCAGCGTTCCTGGTGCGCCATAATATTACGTCCCACCAACCCGGCATCCGTCAGATAGGCCAATGCATCTTCCTCCACGGTCCATTCGCTGCCGTGATGCAGCATTTCCAGATCGTGGTATTTTTTTCTGATTTCCAGAGAACGATGAATGATATCGTCAAAATTATTGTTACTCATTATCATTTATTTTTGTGAAGCAGATCTGCCTTGACAAAGGCTATTTTTCCGTTCTTAAACTTGAAATCAAAAGTTCCGCCAATCTTCCCTTCAGGGAAGGTACCTGCAAATTCTACTTCGAGGAGCGCACTTTCCCCGCCAGTTATAGTCAGATCCACTTGTTCAGTATGCGTATTGTAGCCAACAAAGTAGCTGTCAAAGTATTCTCTGATCCCCCAATGCCCGGTGAATTTTTTCCCTACTGACGGATCGTCCAGAATAGCATCGGGTAAATAAAACTCCAGATATTTTTGGGTATCGAACGCATTGCTGGCTGCGATCCAATGTTTGATAAAGATTTGTATATTCATGCGCTTCATTTTTTCACCATATGGGCTTTATTTTCGACAAAGGTGCGGCAGATTATTCTCCTGCATTTCAATCGCTTTCTTAAACCGGATAGTGCGCCGGGGCTCAGGAAAGGGCTTGCGGGAGTCAATTCAGCAAACTTTTTTTATAATCTGAAGGAGACAGCGATGTTTTGCTTTTGAATAGCTTATTGAATGATTGCGGATGTTCGAAACCCAAATGGTAGGCGATCTCCGCGACCGTCAGTTCATCTTTTGCCAGGAATTCCCTGGCCTTTTCAACGACTTTTTCATGGATGAACTGCTGGGTGTTCATCCCGATAAGGTTCCGCAACAGATCGCTCAGGTATCGTGGCGTTACATTCAGGTTTTTCGCTACAAAATTAACCGAAGGCAGTCCCTTCATTAACGAATTATGCGCATTGAAGTAGTCATCCAATTGTTGTTCCAGTCTCGCAAGAAGATCGTTGTTTACCGCTTTCCTGGTAAGGAACTGGCGATCATAAAAACGATTGGCATAGTTGAGCAGCAATTCAATCTGTGCAATAATAACATCCTGGCTGAATTTATCGATCCGCTCGTTCAGCTCATCCTGGATAAACCGGTAAATGCTAAGGATCGTTGCCTTTTCCTTTTCAGATAGGTACAGGGCCTCTGCGGCGGAATAGCTGAAGTAGCCGTATTGCCTGATGGTTGCATTCAACGGATAAGGACGGAGGAAGTCCGGGTGGATATGGAGTGTCATGCCGTCATAATCGGCTTCCTCGTCCTGCATCTTCAACAGTTGCCCCGGGGCTATGAACGACATTCCTCCTTCCTCAAAATCATAGTGCCCCTGGCCGTATTTGAGTTTCCCGGAAAAACTGGTTTTGAACGAGATTTTGTAAAACTTCAGCATAATGCCCTGTTCGAAATCCTTAGGGTCAAAATGCGCGTCCCCGTAGTTCATTATACTGATAAGCGGATGCAATGGAGCCGGCTGTCCCATCGCTTTATGCAACTGGGATAACGAATGGAATATAACCGGTTGTTTCTTCATTGTCAACAAATTTAGTCAATTATAAGAAAGCACCTCCTGTCAGCGCCCATTAGCCTCACAGCAGCCACTGTGAGCACTAGAACAGAAACTGGGAACGTATTTTCTTAAACTGTCCTTCCGGTGTCAGTTCAAGGCGGTCTTCATATAAAGCGATGGCATCACTACCGGCAATATACCTTAATTGGTCGCGCTCGTCCGTAGCCGCATCATAGATAACCCGGGCTATGTCTTCTGCTTTTGTGTAGCGGGAAATTTGTTCAGCACTGTACCCCTCTCCCACTTTCGCTACCAATTGCTGATACGCCTCATGCATTCCTGTCTGTATGGATCTTCCGGCAAAATCAGTCTGCATACCACCGGGTGCTACTACCTTCACTTTGATCCCGAACCGGGCCAGCTCGGAAGCCAGGCCTTCAGAGAATCCGTCAACGCCGAACTTGGCTGCATTGTAAATAGAGCAGGTTGGATACCCCAATAATCCGAAAGAGGATGTTATATTGATGAAAGTCCCGCTTCCTCTTTCCCTGAAGCCGGGGAGAAATGCTCTCGTAATATTTATGACACCGAACAGGTTGGTTTGCATCTGCGCCTGGATCTGCTCATCGCTAAATGCTTCCAGCGGCCCAATCAAACCGTATCCTGCATTGTTCAATACCACATCAACTGACCGGGTTGCGAGAATGTCTCCTGCGGTTTTTCTAATTTGTGCGGCATCTGTTACATCGAGCGGCAATACGGTTACGTTGGCGAGTGCGGTCAGCTCAGTTTCCTTAGCCGGGTTTCGCATGGTCGCAATTACGTTCCAGTCCTTGCTTTGAAACAGTCCGGCGGCAGCCTTTCCCAGTCCGGATGAAGCTCCTGTAATGAAAATTGTCTTTTGCATATCAACTTTGTTTTAATTGTACTATGCAAAAGTCCGTACTTCTTCACTCCCTGTATTAATCAAAATGGCGGAAACATTAGCCTGAATGACATTCAAGCTATGATAGTTCTTCTCTATACTCCAGGATATCGGCGGGCTGGCAATCCAGCACCTTGCAAATAGCATCAAGTGTACTGAAACGTATGGCTTTCGCTTTACCGGTTTTAAGGATCGAAAGATTGGACAATGTTAAGCCGACCTTCTCTGAAAGTTCATTCAGCGACATTTTCCGTTTAGCCATCATGACATCAAGATTTACGATAATCGGCATGCCCTATATTGTTAATTCGTTCTCTGATTGAATTTCAATTCCCCTTTTAAAGATCTGTACGATTATAAATAATACAACCGCCATAAACAACCACACGTCAGCCCCGCCTAATCGCAGGTATAACGTATCGGGCATGCTGACCCCCTGCTCAACCATCCACCGGGTGTACTTAACACCATACCAGGAGAACAAACCGATCACTAACGTCACATATGATAGCTGAAAAATAAAGATCCGCACTTTCTTGTTGAAAGGCTGGGACATATCCAGGTCCTTTTTATGCAGGATCCTGATGATCAGAAAAAATAACCAGGCCTTCATTACCGCAACAATGCTCATGATCAAGGTCACCGCAAAAAAATGCCCGTGGTCGTAAGCAAATAGTGCCGACAGATCAATTTGCTGCCAAAGACGCGTAACGACAGCCGGGTTAGCAATTGCAAAAATGGCGTTCGCAATAAAGCCGCCAGCTTCTATGCACAGACCTGCGAATATTATCCATGAAAGGATAAGCAATACATTCAATGTCTGCCTGCTGGTAATTTTGATTTCCATGTGGCTCAGTTTTAAAGTTGAAGTAAAAATAGTAAATATTTATTGATAAACAATAAAAATAGATCAATAATTGATAAACGCATGATGACGGTCGCTATCCTGCAAAACCGTTTAATCCGCATAGCCCGGCGAGAAGATGCAGTGATACTTCCAGGAGACGATAAGCGGCCTGCCGTTGCGTGTATTTTTAAATCGACTATATTTACACCTGCTGAAGGATTCAGGGCTGAACTTTCCTTACCTTTTTTATCTAAACGCTTTTAAATTATTGTCAATCACGCCGGGAAATAGTGAGTTGGATCTGCTTTTGCAGATGAGCAAAGGTGATGAACAAGCTTTTACGCAATTGTTTGAGTATCACAAGGACAATATTTATTACTATGCTCTCGCCGTTACCAGGTCCGAATTCCTCGCCGAAGAGATCACCCAGAACGTATTCATTAAAATCTGGCAGCACCGGCTAACCCTTCCTACTGTAGATTCTTTTCCCGCATGGATGAAAACCGTAGCCAGGAACGAAGCCTACAACTATCTCAAGCGGCTCGCCATGGAAAAGGTAATTGTTAACCGGATAGCGGAAAATATACAGGATGGCGATGATTCCACCTCAGCAACCCTGGAATGGAAGGAGTTTCACGCGCTCGTTGCAAAAGCGATCGCGCAATTGCCGGAGCAGCAGCGCGCCGTTTATAAACTGTCCCGCGGCCAGGACATGAGTTATCAGCAGATCGCCAATGCACTCGGGATTTCCATCAATACCGTAAAATATCACATGAAGCAGGCCCTGCAAGGTATCCGTATTTACCTGGACGCACACCTGCTGACCCTGGCCATTACCATTTATTGCATGTAGCCCTCCGGGATATATATACTGAAATTCAGCTGGATAGGATTGACAAATAAACATATGTAAGATCCGCGATTTTTTTTTTGATTCGGCCTACCCGCAGGGGAAGGCCAATTGTCTTTTTAATATAGGGGGGAATTTTATGACACCAGCACATCTGCACATTTTATGGGACAAATATGTCGCCAACGCCTGCACTCCGGAAGAGGAGAATGAGCTTATGCTGTGGCTCAGTGATCCTGCCAACGAAGAAGAGGCCAAGATGCTCCTCACTGCGTTGTACGAGCAGGTAAGCACCCGCGAAGTACCAGCGGCTCCGCTGCAACCTGCGGCAGTATTGCAGGCGATCCGCGCCGGCCGGGAGCCCGTTGTTCGCCGGATTCCTTTCCTTCGCCGCTGGGGCTGGGCTGCAGCCATTGCGGCCGTGCTCGTTTCCCTGGGCGGATATTTCCTCCTGAGCACACCTGCCGGGAACTCCACAGATCTGGCTTCCGCTGATTCCGTCAATATTATGCCTGCCCGGGGTGTGACAATGCTCACCCTTGCAGATGGCACCCAGGTTCCGCTTGACAGCTTCCATAATGGTATGGTGGCGCAGCAGAACGGCACAAGCGTTGTGCTGTCCAACGGACAGCTCCGCTACGAGGAAGGCGCCGAAGGGCAGCAGGCCAACAGTTTCAATACGATCACTACACCCAAAGGCCAGCAGTTTCAGATCGCTTTGCCCGACGGATCTGCAGTGTGGCTGAATGCAGGCAGCTCCATCCGCTTCCCGACCGTATTTTCCGGCAATGAGCGCCGGGTGGCAGTTACCGGCGAAGCGTACTTCGAGATCCGCCAGGATGCGCAACATCCCTTCATTGCCACGCTCAGGAACGGGGATGAAGTGGTGGTGCTGGGCACAAAATTCAACATCAATGCTTACGATAACGAATCGCATGTGTACACGACGCTGCTGGAAGGCTCCGTGCGCGTGCAGGCAGGCAACGACCGGAAGGTATTGCAACCGGGGCAGCAAGCGCGATCCGGAAGCGGAGACCTGAAAGTGCTGAACGTGGACGCGGAAAAAGCACTGGCATGGAAGGACGGGGCGTTCGATTTTGAGGATGTACCCCTCGCAGAAGCCATGCGCCAGATCGAGCGCTGGTACGACATCGATGTGGTGATCGAAGACGGCGTTCCGGTAGATGCACCGTTCTATGGACAGGTAAGCCGCAAAATGAGCCTGAACAATCTCATCCGGCTGTTCGAAAAAACGGACCTGACATTCAGGATCGAAAATGGAAATAAACTGATCATCTCTAAATAGCAGGCCACTTCAGATACGGGCGTAAGAGAATATGCCCGGATTCTTCGCATGTAAAATGCAAAAAAAACCGGAAGTGTTGAGACCACTCCCGGATGTTACAGCTGATTTTTTTAGCGATTTCGACCACTAATTATTTATCAACCAAACTTGATGCAAGTTATGCAAAAAACCGCTTCGGAGTACGGTTTGGGGAAGCTATGGCCACGACGGCAGCCTGTCCCAAACCGGCGATTAACCAAAATCATATTAGTGATGAAGCTATCAGTAGTCCTGCTACTAGCCGCGCTTTTCCAGGTAAGGGCAGCAGTTGTCGCGCAAAACGTCACGTTCAACGGACAGAAAGTTACCATCAGGAAGGTATTACGGGATGTGCAACGGCAAACCGGTTACTTCGTTTTCTTCAGCTCAAAAAACATCGTTCAGGTCGCAGAAACGCGCGAAGTGTCGATACAGGCGAAAGACATGCCGCTGCATGATTTCCTGGACAAGCTGCTCCAGGGGCAGGGAATGAACTTCGGGATCAGCGACAACACCATCAATATCACGCCGGCCAAACTCCGGCAGCCCGCCGCGCAAAACGCTGATGCGCCCAGCCTGGCGATATCCGGGCGGGTGACAGATATGGAGGGCAATCCTCTTGACGGCGTTTCTGTTTCTATCATGGGCAAACCCTCCGGCCAAATGGCCGACAGGCAGGGCCGTTTTAAAATGGACAACCTGCAGGACGGGGACCTGGTGGTATTTTCGTCGGTAGGTTATTCACCCGCCGGTATCAGGATGCGCGGAACAACACCGGTTTTCGAACAAATGTCGGTGCAGGTAAACGGGCGGCCGGAAGAAACGGAAGGCAACGGCAAAAGCAGTTTTGCTGTCAATTCCGACGGGACCATTACCGTGAGGCTGGCCCGTCTGATCCAGAATATCGAGACGGTAGTTGTTACCGGGATGTTCCAGCGTTCTGTCAAAAATTTCACCGGCGCGTCCAAAACCATCTCGGGCGCAGAGGCGAAGAAAGTGAGCGCCAATAATATATTTGCGGCGATCTCCGCGCTGGACCCGTCTTTCCGCATCGTTCCAAATAATGTGATGGGCGGCAGCATCAACCAGTTGCCCGAGATCCAGATGCGTGGCCAGAACTCGTTCCCGAACCTGAGCGGCGAGCTTTCCAACAACCCGAATGCGCCGCTCTTCATTCTCGATGGATTCGAAGTGAGCCTCCAGCGTATCGTAGACCTCGATATGAACCTGATCAACAGCATCACCCTGCTGAAAGATGCTTCCGCAACGGCGATCTACGGTTCCCGCGGTGCCAACGGTGTGATGGTGGTTACTACCATCACGCCCAAACCGGGAAAGATCCAGGTTACCTTCAATAACGACTTCCGCTTTACCACACCCGACCTTTCCGTGTACAACCTTCTGAACGCGCAAGAGAAGCTCGATTTCGAGAAACGGGCGGGTGTTTATACTTCCGAAAGCGCACAAACGCAACATGCAAGAGACGTGCTGTACAACGAGCGGTACAAGGCCACGAAAAGCGGCGTCAATACCGACTGGCTGTCTATCCCCGTACAGAATGGCTACAGCAACCGCAGCTCGCTGTACCTGCAGGGCGGCGACCAATCGATCCGCTACGGTATTCAGGTAATGGCAGACCTGCAGAACGGCGTCATGAAAGGCCAGGACCGGAGGAATTACTCCGGCCAGTTCGACCTGAGTTACCTCATGAAAAAGGTGCAATTCAAAAATTCCATCCGCCTGTTCCAGAACAAGGCCAATGAATCGCCTTACGGCGAATTCAGCGAGTACGTGCGGCTGAACCCTTACTGGGCGCCTTATGATGAAAAAGGGAATCCCCAAAAGCTGCTGGAAGATGTGCTGATCCACCGGCTGAACAATACCTACAGCAGGATACCCAGCCCCCTGTACGATGCCAGCCTCAATTCGGTGAACAGTTCCGAATATTTCGGGATATCCAACAACTTCCAGGTGCGTTATACGCCAGCATCGAATTTCTATATCGAGTCCAGCTTCAGCCTCAACAAACAGAGCGCCGGGGCCGACCAGTTTTTCAGTGCCCAGGATAGCCGCTTCGATGCCATTACTGATCTGAACCAGAAAGGCTCGTACACTGTCCGAGATGAGGATAGTCATAGTTACGAAAGTCTTACCACAGCCAACTATAATCTTACTACGGACAAGCATCAGCTGTTCTCCACTCTGGGCTTCAATTTTTCCAGTTCTACCAACAAGTACTATTCCATGGTCACCCAGGGCTTCCCGTATGACCGGCTCGATAACCTGCTGTTTGCCGCGCAATACGAAGCCAACGGCCGGCCCGCGGGCGATGAAAGCACTGTGCGGCGGCTGGGTGTAGTGTTCAGCGGCAGCTACAGTTACGATAACCGCTTTTTGCTGGACGTCTCCGCACGCCGCGACGGTTCTTCCCAATACGGGGCCGACAAGCGGTACGGCACATTCTGGTCTACAGGCGTGGGCTGGAATCTGCATAATGAAGACTGGTTCAGTACCAGCGATGTCGTGAACAGGTTGAAAGTGCGCGCCAGCTACGGTACCACCGGCTCGCTGAACATACCGGCGTACAGCGCCAGGTCGAGATACAGCTTTGGTGTGGGCACCAGCTACTATGGCGAGCTGGGCGCCACGCTCATCGGGCTCGGCAACGATTTCCTGAGCTGGCAGAACGTGTACAAGGCCAACGTGGGGTTTGATGCGGTGCTGTTCGGGGATCGGCTCGACCTCCGGGTGGACCTCTACAGGGAAAACACGAAAAATGCCCTGACGCAGATCACGCTTGCTCCGTCGACCGGCTTTTCCAGCTTCAGTGAAAACCTGGGCGAGATCGAGAACACCGGCATCGAGTTTTCCGCACGCATGAAACTGATAGAAGACAGATCGAAAGGACTGCTGTGGTCGGTGAATGTGAACGGGTTTTCGAACAGGAACATCCTGAAGAAACTCTCCAACAAACTGAAGGCGTCCAATGACAAGCTGAACGCCGGCAACGAAGCGCAACTGGTGCCGAATGTACTGTTCGAGGAAGGACAGTCCATCAATGCCATTTATGTGGTCCCTTCGCTTGGTGTGGACCCCGCTACAGGTTCCGAAGTGTTCCTGAAACGGAACGGGGAAAAGACTTATCAATGGGATGCGGCTGATAAAGTGGCTTACGGCGTGAGCATTCCGAAATGGAACGGCAACTTCGGCACGAACCTGCTTTACAAAGGCTTCGAGATGAACCTGATCTTCAACTATCAGTTCGACGGGCAATTGTACAACCAGACGCTGATTGACCGGGTGGAATCCGTGGACCCCAGCTGGAATGTGGACAGGCGGGCGTACGACCTCGGTTGGTCCGGCCCGGGTGATCACAGCAAATACACCCGGATCGGGGTATCTACCGTACCGACTAAACTTACCTCACGTTTTGTGCAGGATGATAATAATCTGACGCTGACATCCGCATCGTTCGGCTATAATTTTTACCGGAGCGCTTTCATCAGGCGGCTCGGGTTCAGGAGCCTGCAGGTTACGGCCATTACGAACGATCTTTTCCGGCTGAGCTCGATCGAGATCGAGCGGGGCACCAGCAACCCCTTTTCCCGGACGTATTCGCTTTCCTTAAGAGTTGGTTTATAAAATGAATGACATGCGAAATCTATTCAGATATATCTCTTTTATGTTGCTTGCCGCCGCACTTGCGAGCTGCAACAAATACCTGGACGTTGCGCCCAAATCCACTTTGTCGGAGGAGGAATTGTTCCTGTCGGAAGTCGGATTCCAGCAAGCGCTCACGGGCGTGTATTCCCAGCTCGCCAGCCGGGCACTGTACGGCGATAACCTCACTATGGGCTTTATGTCGGCGCTGGCGCAGAACTATTCCGTTTCCGGTGCGGGTGCGCCTTTCCTCGAAACGCGTGCGTTGAATTATGCATCGGGAGAAGTGATCGGGTACACCAATGCAATCTGGAGCGCCGCCTATTCTGCTATTGCCGGCGCCAACAAGGTGATTTTGAATACGGAATCGAAGCGGAATGTGCTCAGTGACGCCGGTTACGCCACGATACGGGCCGAGGCCCTGGGCCTGAGGGCCCTGCTGCATTTCGACATGCTTCGGATATTCGGCCAGGAATATACCGCCGGTGCCGGGAAGAAGGCCGTGCCATACAAAAAGACGGTGGACCAGAATCCCGTGGTGCCTTCCGTTACGGAAGAAGTGGTGAGCCTGGCGCTGCAGGACCTGGCCGAAGCGCAGGACCTGCTGAAAGACTACGATCCGATATTGACCGGTGCTGTGAACAGGCGCATCAAAATGAATTACTACGCACTGAAAGCACTGGAAGCCCGCATCCGGCTGTACGCGGGAGATATGCAAAGTGCTTTCAATGCCGCGGAGGAAGTGGTGAGCCCTGCAGTATTTCCTCTCATTACCTTCTCCCGTGCTTCGGCAGCCCCGGCTTTCCGGGACCGGTTGTACCTTACCGAGCAGGTCTTCTGCATCCGTGTGCGCGATATGCTGAACTGGGTCAATAACGAGTATTTCCGGTTCTACGGAAACGCCAACATGCGCCTCACCCGCTCCAACAGCAACTTCCAGACGCTTTACGAAACATCCACCGGCGGCGGCACAGACTTCCGGTACTTGTACCGCATCGAGCAGGACGGCGGATCGCCCTTTCCCTCGAAGTACTGGCAAACCTACACCGCTTCCAATACACTGGATTCCAACCGGCTCGACCAATATGTGCCGGCTATCCGGTTGTCCGAAATGTACTATATCATGGCGGAATCCGCGGCTACCCCCGCGGAGGGCGCTGCTTACCTGAACGTGGTCAGGAAAGGCAGGGGCATTGCCGAACTGGCGCCCGGTTCCATCACAGCTGCCGCATTGCAAAACGAGATCACCAAGGAATACCAGAAAGAATTTTATGCCGAAGGACAGCTGTTCTTCTACTACAAACGCAGGAAAATAGCCAGGATGCAGTTCATGAACACCAACGTTGCGCTGAGCAAATACGTGCTGCCTATCCCCGATTCGGAACTGGAATTCAATCCCAATTACAATTAAAAAAACAAGCATGAGATACTTTATCATAGCATGCCTCGCAGCGTTCTGCTGTTCGTGCCAGAAGGATGGGCTGATCGATTACAGCGGGGGCGACGGTATTGCGTTCTACGTGGGCGAATATGAGATCGACAGCGTAAGCTACTCGTTCGCTTTCTCTCCTGCCCCCATCGACAAGGATACCATCTACCTGAAGATGCGCGTGGTGGGCGGAGCGACAGACTATCCCAGGACCATCGCGGTGAAAGCCGGGCCAGGTACTACGGCGCGCCCGGATGTGGACTTCATCCTCCCGCAACACACGCTCCCCGCCGGCGCCCTGACGGTGGACTATCCCGTTATCGTAATGAATACGCCAGAAATGGCGGACAACGAGTTCAGGCTTGTGGCCGAGGTGACCGAAAGCAAGGACTTCAGCCCGGGAGCCGTGGGACAGGAAATAGGCGGCAGCTACAACCTGTCGAAAATACTGGTGAAGATCACCAACAAGCTCGTGGAACCCACCTACTGGCCCGATGTGGAAAGCGCGTTCGGACCATTCAGCGCGGCGAAGTTCAGGTTTATGATCCAGGTAACGGGGTTCACCGATTTTTCATACGAGGCGCTGGGCACCAGCGGCATTTACAACCTGCCCGTCCGTTTGCGGAACGCGTTGCAGGAATACGAAGCCGCCAATGGCCCGCTGATAGACGAAAATGGTAACCACGTAACATTTTAACTGAAAAACGGCAGACATGTTAAGACACATTTTTTTATGCATAGGTTTCGTCATGCTATTCACCGCCTGCCAGAAAGACAAGCAGGATTATCGGTTTGAAAAGCAGAACACGGTATCCGTCAAAACCGCGGATTCAATCTTTACCGTAACCCAGTTCGAAACCTTGAAGGTGGAAACGATATTGACGGAATCCGTTCCTTCCCAGGACAGCTATTCCTATCAATGGAAAGCCTGGCAGGTAGGAGGCGATACCGTTATCCTCTCCCGTGACAAGGACCTGGACATAAATATCATACTCCAGCCGGGCAGGTACGAACTGGAATATAAAGTGACCAATAACCGAACAGGCATCGCTTCCTTTATGATTTACCGGCTGACGGTAAATGGTGGTTTCTACGAAGGATGGCTGGTTTCCAACAGCAAGAACGGTAAAGCCCAGCTGTCGTTTATCCGGGAAGACGGCGAACTGTTCCTGAACCCCGCCGAGCTTATCAATAATACTACCTATCCCGGCAAGGCACTTGGAGCTTTCGCGGCAATTGACCCCTACGGCAGTATGGCACTGATCAATTTCTTTACCGACCAGGGCGTTTATCGTTTCAATGCCAACGATCTCGTACAGAATGGTATTACGACCGATATTTTCCCCGAAGGCAAGCAGTTCTCTTCCCTACCCTGTTATGCGATCAGTAAAGCAGCGATCGACCAGTATATCATCGCCGATGGAGGACTCCATGCGGGGCTTGGACCTCTATTCTTTCCCGCGGAGGTATTGAAGCCCTTTTCAGACCGTTTCCCCGGCGATTACACGCTGTTCCCTGCCATCATCACTTCTTCCCAGACGGCTACATTATTTTACGACAACAAGCACAAACGCTTCATGCAGGCAAGCTACCTGGATCGCGAACTCACGGTCGCATCCGGGAGCGATGCAGCGGCTTTCAATATGGGGAACGTTGGCATGACTATGCTGGCCTCCGATTACGGCGTGAGGGGCGCCTACAGCGACGAGTATTACTTCGTCATGCAAGGTGCCGACGGCCGGTATATCCTGTCCTTGTCCAGCACTACGCCCGGTATGAACCAAAAGATCGGGAACAGTCCGGATATTGAACAGGCCACTTCGTTTACCACGTCCAGCGTGGCCAAACACCTGTATTACGCCGCAAACAACAAGATCTACCTGTACGATATGCTTGCAAACAGTTCCAGGCCGGTATTCTCGTTTCCTGCCAGCGTGCAGATCGCGGATATGAAGCTGCTGCGCTCTACGAGCAAACGCCTGGTGGTGGCCACCACCGACGGCCAGGAAGGAAAAGTGCACTATTTCGATCTTGACAACCTTGGTGATGTAACAGGCAATGCCGCCACGAACATCTTCACAGGGTTTGGCGAGATCGCACATCTCAGTTACAGGGATTGATAATGAAAAAAAACTTCAAAAAGGAAACCAATGAAACTATTTAAAATACTGGCATTGACGGCAGGAATTTTCGCCGCAATTGAAGCAAAATCACAAGATAGCTGGGCAGAGACCAGGAAGAGGATAGATGAGCTGTCCTCCATCGAAGACACCGCAGTACTGAACGCAAAACTGCGTTCCCTGCAGGAAAGCCCGTCCGAGAAAGACCGGATATTCGTTTACAACTACTATGCGGTAAAACGGATGAGTGACAAAGCGGAAGAAGTCCTGGAGACGGGTATAAAACAATTTCCCCGGGGAGAGTTGCGGCACATCCAGCTGTCGAATAACATGCAGTCGGAAAGAGATGTGGAGAAACTGGAAGCGCTGTATCTGAAAACAAGAAAAGAATACCCGCAGAAGCCTGCTCCGGTTTTTGCTGCATCGAGACTGGCTTCGGAATATGCCCGGAAAGACAATGCGGAAAAAATGTGGCATTACCTGGATGTGTTGAAGTCATCGAATTCGCAGGATCTTTATTTGTTCGAATTGATACGGCTGCCGGCCATTGATCCGGCAAACCTGGCCGCACGCCTCAAACCGGCGATCGATTCCATGGACGCCCAATACAAGGCGCTTGCAAAGACCAATGACACCAGCAGGAAAGCGCAGCACGCTATCCGGCAGACCCGGGGATACCTGAGTATGGCAGCTGCCAGCTACGCGAATACGCTGATAAAACAGGGCAAGAAGGAAGAAGCCTATCAGTTCATCAAGGAAAAGTATGCCGGTGGTGCAAACGCATTGGTAGCATCTTCGTACCTGAGTGCGCTGATTGCCACAAAACGGTTTAAAGAAGCTTTCCCCCTGATCGAGGATGCGTTGCAGGCGAATTTTGCGAACAGGGAAGCCAATGCAGCTTACCGGGATGCCTATGTAGCCGTACACGGCTCCGCGGATGGGTTCGAAGAACGGAAAAATGCACTCCTCAAAGATATAAGGCTTAAAATTCGCGGAGAGGCTATGAAAAAGGCCATTCGCAAGCCCGCTTCCGGTTTTACGCTACAGGATGTGGACGGGAAGACCGTATCTCTTGCTGATTTGAGAGGGAAAGTGGTGGTTATGGACTTTTGGGCTACCTGGTGTGGTCCCTGCAAGGCTTCATTCCCCTCCATGCAAATGGCGGTGGATAAGTACAAAAAGGACACCAATGTAGTCTTCCTCTTCATACACACAATGGACAAGGGAGAAGCTGACCCGACGGCCGCCGCAAAAAAGTATGTTACAGACAACCATTTTTCCTTTGAGGTACTGATGGACCTGCGCGACAAATCCACACAGGAAAGCAAAGTCGCCAAATTATACGGTGTAAGTGCCATTCCTACTAAAATCGTAATCGATCCGCAAGGCAATATCCGCTTCAACGTTTCCGGTTTCGGTGGATTGAACGAGATTGCTGTAGAAGAATTATCGGCCATGATTGAAATTGCGCGGGAGAAATCCTGAGCCGGTGCAATAAGAACGTTGTTCATTTCGAAAACCAATCAATATTAAAAACAGCCGCTGACGCTTTGGCTGGCGGGGAAAGAAGGCGTCTCAAAATAGAGGCGCCTTCTTTATTCTTTAGTTGAGTTCCTATCGTCAAATTGAACCGCATCATTGCCATCGATGTTTTCTTTCTCTTTTATACTGCTAAGCTATCGGATGCAAACTATATTCTTCTTTTTATTCTGAACCTGCCTGACAATTGTTTTTTGGACGGTTGTAACCACCGTTTTGATACCATAGCTCAGCAGTAAACCAGCCGGTATGAAGACAATAAAAATGGGCGCCCGTACTACCCGGCAACTCATTCTTATCAAATTGATAATTTTATGACCATGGCAGATTTTACCCATTTTTTGGATATCAAACACGAAAACGTCCGGATGCCAGCGGGATCGCAGAAAGGAATCAGTCTTAATTGACAAACTGGTCCTGTTCATTTTCCCTGAAAAGCTCAAGACAATTTCCCTTACAAATACGCCCCGGAAACAGACGGATATTCTAATAGCAAGCGCCGGTAAGTACCTTGCACAGGGAAAATGTAATCAGACTATGCTTATCTTTATCAAAAATCCGGTTGTATGAGACGTCTGCTATTTGCATCAGGCTATTTTATCTTGCTTGGCTGTCAATCCCTATATTGCCAGGATAATGACAAAGGGGCGCAAATTACAAGTGTAAAGATCGGGGAACAGGTATGGTCTGCGGATAATCTGGAAGTATTGACGTTCCGAAATGGAGATTCGGTTCCGCATGCCAGGTCCGCAGCGGAATGGGAAAAAGCGGGCCGCGAAGGTACCCCGGCATGGTGTTATTACCGGAACGACACGGGTGAAGTCCTCACATACGGCCGCATGTATAACTGGTTTGCAGTGAACGATGCGAGAGGGTTAGCGCCTGTTGGCTGGCGTATTGCTACGCAGGATGACTGGATTAAACTGGAGGAATTTCTAGGTATGGATGAGGCCGGAGTGTTGTTCAGAAGTGATTCCGTATGGAACACCGGCAATGTTCCTTCAGGTACGGGGATACTTTTGGGCGGATACCGGACCAGGGATGGCCGCTTTACCGGAATGGGCGAGTTTACTTATATGGCAAGTGCCACGGAAGCGGATGTGAGGGACTCGCGGGACGATCAGACGGCCATCTGGGGGCGCGGTGTGCATATCGATAATAAAACGGTCATGAGATGCGCGCTGGATAAACATTTCGGATTGTATGTGCGATGCGTAAGAGACCAGATACCTTAACGTCTGCGCTTGTTTTTGTAAGCGGTCATTTACTGGCAGGTTAAGCCACATTCTTGATAATATTGCCACATGTTGAAAGGCCGGAGGATTCAAACCTCCGGCCTTTCTATTTCCCAAAAACAGGAAATTTCCCCTTAACTATTGTCAAAAAAATAGAACAATTTTGTTCGGAAAGGAATCAGCAGATCGGCTTGTAAAAACATGTAGCGAAGCATATTCAGTGCTTTTGGTAAAGCCTGAATAGACTCCAAATATTTGTGCTTATTATACCTTCACCTGTCAACCAATTCACTATGGAATGGAAATTTAGAAAAGAGTTCCCGATCATGCCCGGCGTTATTTATTGAAACAGAGATAGTGCCTGATGATTCCCGGGTTGTGGGACACACCTGGTATAAAGTCAATAAGGACGGCTCTCCGGACCGCCGCTTTTCAGACAATTATCTATATGGCCAATTGGTGCTGACCACAAAAACCGGGCTTAATGAAGTGTATTGTTTTAGCCACGCGGACTACTCCCAATTATTTGTCAAGGCACTATCCGACTATATTTCCAGTCTGAAGGCGGCCAGTTCGTTACTGAAGGAATTTAAATAGCATCTTACTTGTCAATTGCCATAAAACCAAAAATATGGGTTGGGTTAAAAGTCATTTTCGAAAAGGAAGATATGTTCCTGCTCACTACCGCTCCGGGAACCGAATCCCTGTCAGGAATTCTACCAGCGCCGGGATGGATTTTTTGCGCATTATTGCCAGGGTGCTGAGAATCGTTCTGGGGATGTTCGTTGCCTTGCTGGCCATAGCCCTGGGTAGCGGTAAAATCAGCAGGCGGAGACGCTGGTAGATGCTGAGCCGGAGTTTCCCCTTTTCAACAGCACAACGGCGCTTTCCCTGTCGCGATAAACAAGCGCCGTCAATAATGCTGCCTTTGCCGTTCAGCTGATTTTCCCCTTAAGCCTCCAGATAACCTGTTTAAGCAAGCGCGCACTCTCCATTCCGCCTGTTTCCCCGTTTCTCCGGGCCGCTTTTAAACCCGTCATCATCTGTAATTCCGGGTCCCATACCTTCAGTTTCAGGCAGGCGCGAATGTCTTTCCACCGAAGTGATGTAGTAGTGGCGGCCTGTAACTCAGGGATATTGTTCAGCACTTCCGGCAAACGATAGAACGGAATGCGGGCATTCAGGTGGTGAATATGATGCAGGCCGATGTTTCCGGTGAACCACGCCATGACCGGGTTCATCACCATATGACTGGACGATAACATCGCAGCTTCGTCGTAACACCAATCCTCCTTCGTGTTGAAGATGACTCCCGGAAAGTTGTGCTGGGCATAGAAAAGATATGTTCCAATCGCGCAGGCGATAAAGATGGGCACTAATATCAGGAGCACCCAGGCTATCCAGCCGGCAAGCACTACAACGGTTGCCGACACGGCCACATGCACCAGCAGTGCTATCAACGCATCGTAGTGGCGCCTGGGGCTGACAACGAAAGAATTGATGCACATGCCGATAATGAACATGAACAGGTAACCGAACAGAATGGTGAGCGGATGCCGGGTGAACAGGTACATCGCGCGCTCCCGCCGGCTCATGGCCGCAAACTTTTTGGTGGTGGCAACGGGGTAAGAGCCGATGCTGGCGCTGTATAATTTCGAGTTATGCTGATGATGGTAATCGTGCGAACGCTTCCAGATACTTGACGGCGCCAGGATGTAAATGCCGAATACCGTCATGATCCCTTCCGCAATGACACTGTTCCTTAAAATAGAATGATGCTGATAGTCGTGATAGATCACGAACATTCTCACAATAAGCAATCCGGACAGCACACTGCAGGCGATCCGCAGCCAAAGGAAGGGCATCATCATTGTAGCGGCAAGTGATGCCATCAGCAGCCCTAAAGTAGATATGGTGTACCACCAGCTCAGGGCGCGTTGCTCCTGCGCATAGGGCTTGGTGGCTAAAATGAGTTGTTTTCCTGCTAACATTCCGTTGTTTTAAGCGTTGCTGGTGTTGTTGTTCTTTTGTGTTTCCATCTCCGGTGCGACCATAACCAGGTAGCCGGCTGATGAACGATATCGGCTTCCAGCCTGGCGGTATGAAGGGCCGTAACATTTCCCGGAGGCTCAAGGGCCGGCGATTCCACCAGCACCTCGGCGGAAACCGTGTAGTATCCCCGTTTTACACGGGTAACGGAAACATATACCACGGGATAGTTCAATTTTGATGCGATCCGCTCGGTGCCGGTAAATACGGGGGTGTCCTGGTTCAGGAACGTAAGCCATTGCGCGCTGTCAGGGCGCGGCGACTGATCGGCAATAAACGCCGTAGCATTAATCTCCCCCTGCAGCTTCACCATTTCCCGGAAGGTTTCCTTCATGGCGATCAGTTTGGTGCCGAAGCGTGTGCGCATCCTGTACATCAGCCCGTCATAGTGTTTGTTGGACAGCGGATGATACACCACGTACAGTTGCTGCGGACATAAAATGCTGAATGTATTGCCGGCCCATTCCCAATTGCCTTTATGCCCCATCACCAGTACAACGCTTTTGCCTTCGGCATGCAGGCGTTCAAACAGGGCCACGCTTTCAGGCGTTAAAGCGCAATGCTTTATCATGGCTGCTTTGCTGATCGTCAATGTTTTAAAGGTCTCCAGGAACAGATCGCAGAAATAACGGTAAAAATCACGGCAGATCCGTGCACGTTCTGATGCTGATCTTTCCGGGAACGCATTGGCCAGGTTTTGCAGCACGACTTTTTTACGGTAGCCTGCAACATAATACAGCAAACAGAAAAATACATCCGAAAGCAGGTATAGCAGCGGAAAGGGAAGAATGCTGATAAGATACACTACCGGCAGCAGCAGGTAGTAAAAAATAGTACTCAAATTGACACCAGTTGTTAGAATGCGATAAAATACAAATTACCTGATTAAAACAGGATATATCAGTCGTTTATTATCTGCTTTTCCATATTATTCTGTTAAAATCAAGGATTTACGGGCTAAATATATAATAAAGTTGGATAATATCATAACCCTCAGGAATATAGCTGCTTTTACGGCAGATGCGTTGCGGGGTTTAAGAAATGTTGAAAATACACTTACTTCTTTCTATCTTTCCGTTGTTCAACCATACCCATAATTCCATGTCTACACTTTCTCAAATCCTTGAACACAAGATCATTGCCATCATCCGCGGCGCACAGCCGGCAGACGTGCCGCTGCTGGCGGAGGCCCTGTACGCGGGTGGTATCCGCCTGTTGGAGGTGACCATGAACTCAATCGCGCCGCTGGCCGTCATCAAAGAAGTATCCGCTCAAATGGGCGACAAGATGGTCATCGGCGCGGGTACGGTGCTGGATGCCGCTATGGTCCGGGAGGCGGTTGCGGCGGGGGCGCGTTTCGTGCTCTCCCCTGTCCTGGAGCCTGAAGTGATCAAAACCGCAAAAGAATTGGGCATTGTAAGCATTCCGGGCGCCTATACGGCCACGGAGATCTACGCTGCCTGGAAACATGGGGCGGACATGATCAAGGTATTCCCGGCTACTTCTGCTGCTTATATTAAAGACGTGCTGGCGCCGCTGCCCAAAATGCACCTGCTGCCTACGGGCGGCATTACGCCGGAGAATATCAACGATTTCCGGAAAGCAGGGGCTGCCGGTTTTGGCATTGGCAGCGCACTCGTGAATGCACAGGCCGCCGTTACGCCGGAGTACCTGCGGCAACTCACGGAGAAGTCGCGGCAGTTCATCCGCGCCATTCAATCCTGAAAAACAACGTTATGTTATGAGATACTGGTACTGTGCCTGGGTACGAAAACATATCCACCGCCTGAAAAACAACATGACGTTATGAGATGCCCTGCAGCGAGGTGCTATCCTGCCTCATGAAACGCGAAGCGTTCACTAAGGCAAAAGCAAGACATCATAGGCAGTAAAAAGACAAATCCATACAGATGAAAATAAAAAGCTACGAACTGTTCCAGGTGCCGCCGCGCTGGCTGTTCCTGAAAATAACAACAGACGAGGGGATCATTGGCTGGGGCGAACCGGTCATAGAAGGGAAAGCCGCTACCGTTAAAACAGCAGTGGACGAACTGATGGAATACCTGATCGGTAAAGATCCCATGCATATTGAAGATCATTGGAACGTGATGTACCGCGCGGGCTTCTACCGCGGCGGCCCCATTCTGATGAGCGCCATTGCGGGGATTGACCAGGCGTTGTGGGACATCAAGGGAAAATATTACAACGCCCCCGTCCACCAGCTGCTGGGCGGCAAAGCGCACGACAGGATGAAGGTGTACTCCTGGATCGGTGGCGACCGTCCCGCCGAAGTGGGAGCTGCCGCGCGTAAGATGGCGGAGCAGGGCTTTCTGGCCGTAAAGATGAATGCCACGGAAGAACTGCAGTACGTAGATAGTTATGAAAAGATAGACGCGGCCATTCAGCGCATTGCCGCCGTGCGGGAGGCCGTGGGCCCGGGCATTGGCATCGGCATTGACTTTCACGGCCGGGTGCACAAACCTATGGCCAAGATACTGGCCAAAGCGCTCGAACCCTTCCGCCCCATGTTCATCGAGGAGCCGGTGCTGCCGGAAAACAATGAGGACCTGCGCGAAATTGCACAACACGTAGCCATCCCCATTGCCACCGGTGAACGCATGTTCTCCAGGTGGCAGTTCAAAACCCTGTTGAAGGAGGGGTATGCCGACATCATCCAGCCCGATGTTTCCCACGCCGGCGGCATCACCGAATGCAAAAAGATCATTTCCATGGCCGAGGCCTTTGATGTAGCTGCCGCGCCGCATTGTCCACTTGGTCCCATTGCCCTGGCGGCCTGCCTGCAGGTGGACGCTACCTGTCACAACGCTTTCATCCAGGAGCAAAGCCTGGGCATTCACTATAACCAGGGCAGCGACCTGCTGGACTATCTCACCGATAAAACCGTATTCCAGTATAAGGACGGTTATGTGGACATCCCCTCCAAACCCGGTCTCGGAATAGATATCAACGAAGAACATGTCAGAAAAATGGCCACGGAAGGGCACAACTGGCGCAACCCCGTGTGGCGCCATACAGACGGCAGCGTAGCGGAATGGTAAACACAGATCAGCAACTGATACATGACAACACTCAATTCCAGCGTAAAACCTACAAAAATACGGTACCAGGTATTGTTCCTGATATTTGTGAACGTGGTGATCAACTATATGGACAGAAGCAACCTGGCCGTAGCCGCTTCTGAAATAGACAAGGAATTCAACTTTACACCGGTGCAAATGGGGCTGATCTTTTCGGCCTTCAGCTGGACGTACCTGGCCTTCCAGATACCCGGCGGCATACTGGTGAACCGTTTCAGCCCGCGTATCCTCTATGCGTTCAGCCTCATTGCATGGTCCCTCACCACCGTGATGCAGGGCTTTGCCAGGGGTTTCGCCACCCTCTTCGGGCTGCGTATGGCCACCGGGGTATTTGAGGCCCCGGCCTTTCCCATCAACAACCGGGTGGTAAGCAACTGGTTCCCTGACAATGAACGCGCTTCCGCCATTGCCGTGTACACTTCCGGCCAGTTCCTTGGCCTGGCCTTCCTGATGCCGGTACTGTCAAAGATCCAGCTGGAAGCCGGATGGAAAGGGCTGTTCGTGATCACCGGCCTTATCGGCGTAATTTGGGGCATTGTATGGTACGTGTTCTATCGTGATCCGCTGCAACACAAAGCCGTCAATACCGCTGAGCTGAAGCATATCGAGCGCGGCGGCGGGCTGGTGGACAAACAGGCCGGCAATAAAACCGCTTTCCGCTGGGCCGATCTGAAGGCCGTACTCTCCTACCGCAAACTCTGGGGCATTTATATCGGCCAGTTTGCCGTGAATTCCACGCTCTGGTTCTTCCTCACCTGGTTCCCGAAATACCTTGTAGATTATCGGGGGCTGGACTTCATCAAATCAGGTTACTGGGCCTCGGTGCCTTACCTCGCGGCATTCACCGGCATATTGTGTTCCGGCTTTCTGTCAGACTACCTGGTAAAAAGAGGCGTATCGCCCGCAAAAGCTCGCAAAAGGCCCATCATCATCGGTCTGCTGGTCTCCGCTTTCATACTCGGGGCTAATTACGTAGATGAGCCTGCGCTCATTATCTTTTTCATGTCCCTCTCCTTTTTCGGGGTAGGCTTTGCCT
Organism: Chitinophaga sp. XS-30; assembly: GCF_008086345.1. NCBI lineage: Bacteria > Pseudomonadati > Bacteroidota > Chitinophagia > Chitinophagales > Chitinophagaceae > Chitinophaga > Chitinophaga sp. XS-30. The sequence continues at coordinate 4,161,511 of NZ_CP043006.1, forward strand.
CCATCACCTGGATATTTGTATCTACGTTGCCGCCTAAACACCTCATCAACCTGACAGGCGGCGTGTTTAATTTCATCGGTCAGCTGTCGGGGATCATTGTGCCTATCGCCATAGGCTTTCTGGCCAGCGGCAGCAGTTTTGCGCCGGCATTGGTATTTGTGGCCGTGCTGGGCCTGCTGGGGGCATGCTCGTATATTTTCCTGGTGGGGAATGTGGAACGGATAAAGATGGAGGAGGAATAGCCGGAAAGCTACCGGTATGATGTTCTCCGGCATAGCGAATGATCAGATAACTTAAATAGCATGAAAACATATTCAACAGACCGCAGATGAATTATTTTTTAAGCTGTGACTGGGGCACCAGCGCATTCCGGCTGCGGCTGGTGGAAACCGGCAGCGGGAACGTTCTTACAGAAGAAAGATCAGACAACGGTATTGCGGGCGCTTACCAGCAATGGCAACAAACGTCCCTCCCCCGTGAAGATTTCTTTGCCGCGATCATCAACCGGCATATTGATGCATTGTCGGAAAGGACGGGCATTCCGCTGCAGGAGGTGCCGGTCGTGCTATCCGGCATGGCATCTTCCAGTATTGGCATGGTAGAGCTGCCCTACAAGGAGTTGCCCTTCAGCCTGAGCGGAACAGATCTGGCCGTGCATGCCTTTTCCCGGTTCATCATTATTTCCGGCGCCCGCAGCGGGAATGATGTGATGCGTGGCGAAGAGACCAAAGCAGCCGGTTGTGCTGCCTGGCTGCCCGATACAACACAGGATCAATGGCTGCTGATGCCGGGTACACATCCCAAACACGTAGTGGTAAACAATCATCAGGCGGTTCGTTTTCAAAGCTTCATGACAGGCGAATTTTTTGACCTGCTGTCCACGCACAGCATCCTGGCCGCATCGGTAGGGGATGATGGAACACTACTGAACGACCCGGCCGCCCTCGCCTGCTTTACTGAAGGCGTACACGCCGGGCAGACGGAGAACCTGCTGCATGCAGCCTTTATGGTGCGGACTAACCAATTGCTTAAAAAAATATCTCCGGCCCACAACCGTTTTTACCTAAGCGGTTTGCTCATCGGTACGGAACTGAAAGCGGTGCCTCCCGGCATGCCCGTTTATCTGGTGGCGGGACCGCTGCATACCCCGCTTTATACACTGGCCTGCCAGGTATTGAATATTCCCGTGGCGGCGGTGATAGATGCGGATGAAGCGCTGATACGCGGACAACGGGCTGTGTTGAAGTACGGGTAAATATTCATTCACCTGAACACCTGAAGAAGTGGAAACCATTAAGAGAGGATAAATTCAGCGATGTCATGGATTATATGCGGCTACCTGACTACCCCTTTTTCACAAAGAAAATCATCAATCAGGCTTAACACCTCATCAAAATTCGTCTCCAGCGCCTTATGGCCGCCATCGATAACATGAACCTGTGCATCAGGTAAATCCCGCTGATAACAATACGCTTCCTCCACACCAAAAAACACATCATACTTCCCCCATATGATCAGAGCGGGAGGTTGATGCGTACGGAAATACGCCTGAAAGACAGGGAACATGTCGATATTGGTTTTGAAATCACAATTCAATTCAAACTGCATATCAATATTGCCGGGCCGCTTCATACGTTCCCAATCAAGCATCCACAATTCCGGGCTGATCCTGGGTAATAATTCCTCCGGCACTCCCGCGGTATATTGCATCTTCGTGCCTTCTTCACTCAGGAAACCGGCGACCTTTTCTTTCTTTTCCGGTGTGGGGTTTTGCCAATAATCTATCGTTTCATCCCATTGCGGGCCAATACCTTCATCATATGCATTGCCGTTCTGGACAATTATCCGTTCTATCTTTTCAGGATGGTTCACGCACAGGCGCAATCCAATGGGACAGCCATAATCATGAAGATAGACCGTGAAAGTCTTCAAGCCTATGGCATCCGTAAATTTATTGATGCAGTCCGATATGTTCCTGAAGGAGTATTCAAAATGACGGCTGCCCGGGAAAGCGCTGAATCCAAACCCGGGGTAATCAGGGGCCACGAGATAACACCTGTCGGACAAAGCGATCATCAGGTTTTTAAACATTGCCGATGAGGAAGGAAATCCATGTAAAAGCAACAGTGGTGGATGCTTCCTGTCTCCGGCCGTTCTATAGAAGACATCGATGCCGTCTACAGCAATTGATTGATGTAAAATTTGTCTGGCCATGGTTTCAACGGTTGTTGATGAAAGAGGAAGTACAAAGCTTGTGCCACCTCAATCCGCATGCACGCAGCCTCCATCAAAATGCCCTATGTTCCCGGCCCCTGCGTCATCCTCCGATAGCGCGCAAAGGCCATCCCTCCAACCACCATCCCGCCTGCCCCTAACAACAGTGCTACCACAGCCCCGAGCTTCCCGGAACCCGTTCCTATTATAGGTCTGCGGAACAACGGGCGGATGACGGAAGGAACATAGGAGGCGGCCGGGAAAAATGGATATTTTTTACGCTAATTGCCAGGTATCAGGAATACCCCGGCAGAAGGATGATAACAGCTGCATAAATAAGGCCGGTTGCCATAAAACAGGCAAACAGGGGGCCGATGTCTGATTCAACCTGCTACAAAGTCTATTTAACCCCCTCTGCAGACCATGCTTAGACACTATATTTGTCAGCACACAACCAGATGAGATAACATCCCATCTGACCCGTAAAATATCAACATGAACAGATGAAATAACATCCCATCTGACCCGTAAAGTATCAACAAACAAAACACCATCCGATCCGTAAATAAATTAAAATGAAAGCAATCCAGTTAACACAGCATGGCATCGAACATTTACACCTGACAGATATACCCACCCCGGCTTTCGGGGAAAATGAAGTGCTGGTGAAAACTACCGCCGTAGCCCTGGAGTACCACGACCTGATCGTTGTGGAAAACAGGATACCCTTCGGCATCCCCCTCCCCCACATCCCGGTGTCCGAAGGCGTGGGCATCGTGGAAGAAGTGGGCAGCAAAGTGACCCGCTGGAAAAAGGGCGACCGCGTCATCATCCCCTTCATTTCCCGCTGGGAGGCCGGGAGGAATACACCTTACCACGACCAGCTGAGAACCGGCTTCTCCCGCCCCGGCCTGCTGGCGGCCTACACCGTTCAACCTGAAAACACCCTCGTCCGCAGCCCGCACAATCTGACGGATGAAGAAGCGGCTCCTCTGCCGGTAACCGGGTTAACAGTCTGGGCTACCCTTGTAGAGCAGGCCAATATCCGGGCAGGCCAAACCATCCTGACACAAGGCAGCGGCGGGGTTTCCCTGTTTGCCCTGCAGCTCGCCGGAACATTCGGGTTAAAAGTGATCGCCACCACCAGCAGCAGCGAAAAAGCGCAACGGCTGAAGGATATGGGCGCTGAAGAAGTGATCAATTACAGGGCATTCCCGGAATGGAGCAGTGAGGTAAAACGCCTGAACGGCGGCACAGGTGTAGATGTGACGCTGGATGTTTGCGGTACGGATACCATTGCACAAAGCATCCTCTCGGTAAAGCAGCATGGTTTTGTGGGACTGATCGGCTTGCTGACAGGCACCCGGCTGACGGTTGACCTCATTCCGCTAATCACGAACTACATCCGGCTGCAGGCATACTCCGTTGGCAACGCACAGGAGCTGAGCGATCTGGTGCAGGCCATCGAAAAGAATAACATCAGGCCGGTAGTGGACAGCGTTTTTCCTGTTGAAAAGGTACAGGATGCTTTCCACAGGTTTAAATCCGGCCAGGCTTTCGGAAAAGTGATCATAACATTTTAAGTATAAAAACTGAATACTTCAGGCTCCTTCTGCCTTCACAGCCGCCCGGTCACCAAAACGCTCCCGGTGCGCATCCCCCCACTTTTCCATTTCCTGCCAGATGGGGCTTAACACCCTTGCCTGTTCCGTCAGCTCATACTCCACACGCACCGGTACCTCCGGGTACACGGTGCGTACAATGAGGTGATCTTTTTCCAGTTCCTTCAACTGCAATGTGAGCATCCGTTCGCTGATATTCGGAAGATGTTTCCGCAATTCGGAAAAACGCTTTCGCCCCAATCCCAGTTTATACAGGATCAGCATTTTCCAGCGCCCGCCAATCAGATCAAGCGTGTACACTACGCCGCAGAACGCATTGAGCACCTGCCGGTTGAGACTGTTCGTTGAGTTTTCTTTTCTGTTTGACATACATTTTTGTTCGTTCCCTACAATCGGTTACACACTGCAAAAATAGCGAAGGCAGGGCTAATTTTACGCCCTCAACATGCTGAAGACAGATGAATCCGCCCAACCGCAGGTTTCATCCGGCACAAAAAAAGATAAACAGATGAAAGTATTGCTGATCTATGCACACCCGGAGCCGAAGAGCTTCAACAGCGCCATGCTGGGCGCCGCCCGCGAAACCCTTTTACAAGCGGGGCACGACCTCCGTATATCGGACCTTTACGCCATGCCGTTCAACCCGGTTTCCGGGAAAGATAATTTTACCGCACTTGAAAACCCTCATTACTTCAAACAACAATTGGAGGAGCTGCATGCTACCGCTACCGGGGCTTTCGCACCGTTTATCGCAGCCGAACAGGAAAAGCTGGAATGGTGCGACCTGATGATCTGGCAGTTCCCCCTCTGGTGGTTCAGCGTGCCGGGCATCCTTAAAGGCTGGGTAGACCGGGTATTTGCCATGGGACGCGTTTACGGGCAGGGCAGGCTGTATGAAACCGGCGTCTTCAGCGGAAAAAAAGCGCTATTATCCCTCACCACCGGCGGCGCGGCAGAACATTACGTAAAAGATGGCTTTAACGGCGATATGGACGGCATTCTGCGCCCCATCCAGCGGGGCATGCTCGAATTTACCGGCTTCACCGTACTGGCGCCGCATGTTGTATATGGGCCGGCAAGAATGAGCGCGGAAGAAAGGGAAAATGAGTTGCAGCGCTGGCGGAAGCGATTGCTGGCTGTTTCGGTGGAAACGGGCATTGCTGTTGGGCAGTACCGGTAGGTGAACGGGACGGAGATGCGCGGCATCCGGGATACGCATGAGACCGGGGTAAACTGCTTCTGGCACAGCCCGGTTCTTTTGAACTTCATAACAGAAAACCAAAATTATGTAACAATTATCCGTTCCTGCATGCCTACCTTTGGTACAGCATGAAAAAGATCGTGGCACTCATACTAGCCGTTCTTTATATGGCCTCTTCCACAGGGGCCACATTTCACATGCATTACTGCAATGGCAAACTGGTAGATGTCGCATTGTGGCATGGGGAACAGCACCCCTGCGAAAAATGCGGCCCCGAAACGGGCATCTGCGCCAAAAGCTGCTGTGAAGATGAGCATAAGACCGTCAAGCTCGATAACGACCAGCAATCCAAGGAAAGCAGCGTTCATTTCATGCAGCCGGCCGGCGCGGTCATACCGCTGCATAGTAAACCCGACTTCTCCGCTGCAGCCGTGCTGCCGGTAAAATATACCCATCGTGTCAGCCACGCCCCTCCCCGGGTCAACCCGGTGGAAACACATATCCTTTACTGTACCTTCCTGATCTGATACTGCCTGCCCCGGGGATCTTCCGCCCCGGAACGACCTGCATAGCCATTTTCGCGGCTGACAGGTCCGCTCCGCTATTGTTATTCATCATACCAGCCGGCACAACAACCGGTTACCAGCAATAATCACTATGGTACATCGTATTATCGAATGGTCCATCCGCAACAGGTTCATTGTACTGATACTTGCATCCGTCCTGTTTGTCTGGGGATTCTTTGCCGTGAAGCAAAATCCCATCGATGCCATACCTGACCTGTCCGAGAACCAGGTGATCGTGTTCACGGAATGGATGGGCCGGGGGCCGCAGCTGATCGAGGACCAGGTGACCTATCCCCTGGTCACCAACCTGCAGGGGCTTCCCCGCATCAAATATGTGCGCGGGTCGTCCATGTTCGGCATGAGCTTCATCTACATCATTTTCAAGGATGATGTAGATATCTACTGGGCAAGAGCAAGAGTGCTGGAAAGGCTGAGCACCATTTCCCGGACCCTGCCTGCCGGCATAACACCGCAACTCGGTCCCGATGGCACCGGCGTAGGCCATATCCTCTGGTACACGCTGGACGCGCCGCAAATGGATCTCGGCGAACAACGGGCCTTGCAGGACTGGTACGTAAAATTTGCCCTGCAGAATGTAGATGGCGTCAGCGAGATCGCATCCTTCGGCGGCTTTCAAAAGCAATACCAGGTGACCCTCGATCCCAACAAACTGCTCTACTACAACCTCTCCGTTCCCGAAGTGATCGGCGCCATCCGCGCCAATAATAATGAATCGGGCGGAAGGAAGTTCGAGCTAAGCGATATCGGGTACATCATCAAAACCTCCGGCTACCTGCAATCCCGGGAAGAGATCGGGGATATTGCCGTTAAAACCCGGAACAGCATCCCCGTGAAAGTGTCGGACATCGGCACCGTGCAAATGACCGGTGAAACAAGACTGGGGATCTTTGACCAGGACGGCGAAGGCGAGCGTGTAGGCGGTATCGTTGTCATGCGATACGGAGAGAATGCCGCCGACGTGATCGAGAAGGTAAAAGCCAAAATGCAGGAAGTGGCCAAAGGCCTGCCGGAGAAGGTGAAATTCGACATTGTTTATGACCGCGGGGAGCTGATCCGGGAATCCATATCCTCCATCAAACATACCCTGATCGAAGAAATGATCGTCGTTTCCCTCGTCGTTATCATCTTCCTCTTTCACTGGCGCAGCGCCCTCAGCATTATTATCCAGATCCCCGTTACCCTGGCTGCCAGCTTCATCCTGCTGAATGCCTTCGGCATTTCGTCCAATATCATGTCCCTCACCGGTATTGCGCTGGCCATCGGGGTGATCGTGGATAACGGGATCATTATGAGCGAGAACGCGTATAAACATCTTTCAGAACGGTACGCTGCCTGGGAAGCGGCACAAAAATCAACATCATGAACTGGTTCAGGAAAATAGCCGGAAAGAAAACGCCGGATTGGATCAGCGAGGAAGAACGGCTGAAAGTAATAGAACGGTCCAGCAAGCAAGTCTCCCGCGGCGTATTCTTTGCAACGATCATTATCATCACCTCTTTTTTACCGGTGTTCATGCTAACGGGGCAGGAAGGCAAGCTTTTTCATCCGCTGGCCTTTACCAAAACGTTCATCATGATGGTGGATGCCTTGCTGGTGATCACCCTGGCGCCGGTGCTGATATCCTTTTTCATGAAAGGAAAATTCCGGCCGGACCATGCCAACCCCGTGAACCGTGTACTGGAGAAGATATATGAGCCGGTTATCCGTACGGTGCTCAAATGGCGGAAGACCACCATTGCCGTGAACCTGTTGGCGCTGGCCATCACCATTCCGCTGCTGAAGAGCCTGGGCAGCGAGTTCATGCCGCCGCTGGATGAGCAGAGCATCCTGTTCATGCCGGTTACGCTCCCGGATGTATCCAACGCGGAAGCCAAACGCATCCTGCAGGTGCAGGACAAGATCATCAAATCTCTCCCGGAAGTGGAAAAGGTACTGGGAAAGGCCGGGCGGGCCAGTACCGCAACGGACAACTCCCCCATCAGCATGATCGAAACGATCATCATGCTCAAGCCGAAATCGGAATGGCGGGAAGGCATGACCAAAAAGGATATCATTAACGAGCTGGATGCCAAACTGCAGATCCCTGGTGTGGTCAATGGCTGGACGCAGCCCATCATCAACCGGATCAATATGCTGGCCACCGGCATCCGTACCGATGTGGGCGTGAAAGTCTACGGACAGAATCTGGACACGATCGCAGCTGTTTCCGAAAAGGTAAAAAAGGCGCTGGAAGGCACGCCCGGCATTATGGACCTCTATGTGGAGCCGGTGACGGGCGGAAAGTACCTGAGCATTGATGTGCGCCGGGCTGACCTTGGCCGTTACGGACTGAGTGTGGACGATGTGAACCAGACCGTTGAAACAGCACTGGGCGGGGCGCCCATCGGCAACACCATCGAAGGGCGGCAGCGCTTTTCCATCAGCGTAAGGCTTGCGCAGGATTACCGGAACAGCGTGGAGCGTATCCGGCGGATACCGGTCATATCACCGGTCTTCGGCGAAGTGCCGCTGTCCGCCGTAGCGGATATAACCTTCGAGAACGGTCCGCCGATGATCACGTCTGAAAACGCCATGCTCCGCGGGGCTGTGCTGTTCAACGTGCGCGACCGCGACCTGGGCAGCACCGTGCAGGAAGCGGTTAGCAGAATGAACGAAGCAAAAGGCATCCTGCCGCCGGGGTATTACCTCGAATGGAGCGGGCAATATGAGAACCTGATCCGCGGGCAGCAGACGCTGTTATGGATGGCTCCGCTGGTGCTGATCATCATTTTCTTTTCCCTGTATTTCGCTTTCCATTCCATCCGCGAAGCCTTCCTGAGCCTGATCACCGTTCCGTTTGCCCTCATCGGCGGCGCATATATGATATATTTCTGGGGCGTCAACCTCTCCGTTGCGGTGGCGGTGGGATTCATTGCCTTATTCGGCATCGCGGTGGAAACGGGTATCGTGATGGTGATCTATCTGAATGATGCCATGCAGCAACTGGTGAATAAAAAAGGAAATTCGGCGGACACCATCACCCGGCAGGACCTGCTGGAGCATGTTGTACATGGCGCCGCCAAACGCCTGCGGCCCAAGCTCATGACGGTCTGCGTATCCCTCTTCGGCCTGATACCGGTACTGTGGGCCTCCGGCGTGGGCACCGATGTGATGAAGCCTATCGTGCTGCCGATGATCGGCGGTGTGCTGACCTCTTCGACGCATATCCTGCTGGTAACGCCGCTCATCTTTTTAATGTCAAAAGAATATGAATTAAGGAAGTATGGAAAACTGCAAATACATGAAGTCCGTCATTAGCCTTTTCACCTGGCTCCTCCTGCTTTGCGCGCCGTCCTTGTATGCGCAGCAGGCGGAAGTGTTGCCGCTGGACAGTGTTTTAAGCCGTATCGACCGGCAGAACGTGCTCCTGCAATCCTACGGCCTGAAAGCAGAAGGGTTCAGATACAGTGCGGACGCCGCTACCGCGTGGATGGCCCCGATGGTGGGCGCCGGCACCTTCATGACGCCCTACCCGGGTCAGACGCTCATGGATGGCCGGGACCGGGGAAACCTGATGTTCCAGCTGGAGCAGGACATCCCCAATCCCGCAAAGCTCCAGGCCAGGAAGAAATACATCGCCTCGCAGGGAGATGTGGAAAGAGCAGGGCGGGACGTTACCCTGAATGAGTTGAAAGCCCGGGCAAAGCAGCTGTATTACGGCTGGCTGATCGCCATGCAGAAGATCAGGGTGCTGACGGAAAACGAAAAGATATTGCAGACGATGAAAAAGATCGAAGAAGTACGGTATCCCTACAATCAATCCAGTTTGGGAAGTGTGTATAAAGCGGATGCAAAGATCGAAGAGAACCGCAATATGATCCGCATGCAGGAGGGCCTGATCGCCAAATCAAGAGCATGGCTGAACAGCCTCATGAATGCGCCGGGCAACCAGGCTTTTGAAATTGACACCGCCCATGCGCCTTCGTTCTCCCCGGCGGCCTCCTACGATACCGCCAGCCTCGCCACCCGCAGGAAGGATGTGTCCGTGATGAACGAAAGCATCCGCTCCATGCAGCTGAACATCGAAAGTATGGAAAATGACAGGAAACCGGATTTCAGGCTCCGGTTCGATCACATGCAACCGCTGTCCTCCTCCATGCCCAAAGGCTTCAGCGCCATGGGCATGATCAGCATTCCCATTGCGCCATGGGCCTCCAGGATGTATAAATCCGAAATAAAGGCCATGGAGCTGAACATCATGGGCATGGAAAAGGAGAAAGCCGCCATGCTGCAGGAGGCGCAAGGCATGTTATATGGCATGCAGTACGAGATACAATCCATGCAAAGCCGCATCAGCAACATGGAAAAGAAGATCATTCCTGCCTTGCAACTGGCGATGGAAGCCAACTTCCGGAATTACCAGGAAAACAGGCTGGAACTGACCAATGTTGTGGATACCTGGGAAGCGCTGACCATGATGCAATCCGAAGTGCTGGATGAGAAAGGGAAACTTTACGAAATGATCGTTGAATATGAGAAACAGTTATATCGCTAGTACGATAATAGGGCTCATTGCCGCCGCCGGCCTGGCCTCCTGCAAGGGAGAAGCGCCGGAGCGCGCAAACAGGGAACTGGTGGTAGACAGCAGCAGCACCGCGCTGACCAAAGCCGTCAACACACAGGTTGTCTCCGGCATCCCTGCCATCATGCCTGAAAGCGGCGCCCGCATATTCACCGCGAAGGTAAGCGGCGCCACTGCCTATGATACCCGCCGCAAGACGGGTATTGCCAGCAAGGTCAGCGGAAGGATAGAACGTTTGCTGATCAGGTACAACTATCAGCCGGTGAAACGCGGCCAGCTGATCATGGAGGTATATTCCCCTGACCTGGCCGCGGCACAGCGGGAACTGTTGATGATCGCGGCATCGAAGGATGCTGCCATGCTGGAAAAAGCGAAACAACGGCTGTTGTTGCTGGGAATGCCCGCTTCCGGTATAGCCGGGGTATTGCGCACCGGCAAAATCCTGTACCGCATCCCGGTATTCAGCAACAGCAACGGCTACATCCTGGAAAACGGCAGTACCGGGCCACAAGGGCCATCCGCACCGATGCCGGCTGCCTTGCCTGCGGCGAGCGACGGCATGGGCATGAGTGGAAGCGCCATACCTGCTGCAGCCTCCCCTGCCCCGGCTGCCAGTCCCGTTCTGCTGAGAGAAGGCCAATACGTCAATGCAGGGCAAACCATGTTTACGGTGTACGAAGCTGGCGGCCTGGTGGCGGAGTTTTCCTTTGCCCCGGCGCTGGCGGCCGGCATAAAAAAAGGGCAAAAACTATTGTTTCATCCCGTTGATGACCGCAACAACATGCAGGCCGGTCTCATCGGCCTTGTGGAACCCGTTTTTCAGCGCGATAGAAACTTTGTACTGGTCAGGGTGTATATCAAAGACAGCGGCCTGAAACCTGGCCAGCTGCTTACGGCCTATTTGCCGGTGGTTTTCCCGGATGGATATTGGGTGCCGAAGGAAGCGGTCTGGCGCCTCGGGAACAGGGCTGTTGTTTTCAGAAGAGAAGGTGATGTATATAAACCTGCAGACGTAACTGTTGGCGCGGAATTGGAGGACAAAGTACAGATCATTACGGATATCCGGAACTGGCAGATCGCCGCCAATGCCGCTTACCTGGTGGATAGTGAAAGCTTCATAAAAATAAAACCATAGCAACATGCAGCGGATAAATTTTCTGAAAGCTTTGGCCGTTATACCCTTCGCATGGCTTGCTGCCTGCGAAGGAAAGAACGAAAGCAAAACGGCGGAGACCGGTCAGCAGACCTACACCTGCCCGATGCACCCGCAGATCATTCAGCACAAACCGGGCACCTGCCCTATTTGCGGAATGGACCTGGTGCCCTTTGAAAAGAACAATACGGATGCTTCGCTCACTTTAAGCGAAAGCCAGATAGCGCTGGCCAACATCACCGTTATGACAGCGGGAAAGGACAGCCTTTCAAACTACAAACAGCTGAATGGCAGACTGGCCGTTGATCCGGAGAGAACCGCCGTGATATCCGCCAGGATAGCCGGACGCATCGAAACATTGCAGGTCAGGGAAACGGGCGTGAAAGTAGAGAAAGGGCAACCGCTTTACAGCATTTATTCGGAGCAGCTGGCCAGCCTGCAACAGGAGTATATGATAACAGCAGCCCAGGTCAGGGAATTCCCCGGCGATGCAAAATTCCGGCAGCTCGAAGAAGGCGCCCGCCAAAAATTGCAGCTGTATGGCCAGTCAGATGCACAGATCAATCAACTGATGCGATCCGGCAAAACCAGCCCTTATGTTACGTATGCCGCCCCCGTCAGCGGGATAGTTGCCGAACTGTCCATATCACCGGGCCAATATGTTCAGGAAGGCAGCGCCATAATGCGGCTGGAGGGATATGACCGGCTATGGGTGGAAGCGGATATTTATCCAGCCGAAGCCAGGACGGTTCAGACCGGGCAATCCGTAAAAGTAGCCGTTGCGGGCTGGGAGCATGCACCGCAGGAAATGACCATACAGTTCATTGATCCGGCACTGCAAAGCAACAGCCAGCGCATACAGGTGCGGGGCACGGTAAATAATCCCGGCCTTCAATGGCAGCCGGGCCAGCAGGTGAATATCCTGCTGCCGGTTAAAAGCAAAGGCAACACGCTGAATATTCCTGTGGATGCCGTGATCAGGGAAGCGGCCGGCGCGCACGTATGGATAGCGGAAGGGAAAGGAAAATTCCACCCGCAGCCGGTCAAAACGGGTATGGAAACCTTCGACGCCGTGGAGATCACGGAAGGGCTTGAGGAGGGAGACCGGGTCGTCATCACCGGAGCGTATCTGCTCTACAGCGAGTACATTTTAAAACGGGGCATGAACCCCACGGCGGCACATCAACATTAGTCATATCACTTATTATTCAATAAAACGCAACTTTTATGAAATCTTTGATCAGAACAACTACCCCTTTAGCGCTGGCAGTATTGCTTTCAGCCTGCGGGAACAATGCAGGAAAAGAAAACACAGCAGCACATGAACATGCAGATCATGACCATTCGGAAATGCCGCATACCACATCCGCTGTTCAATTAAAAGACGACAAACTGAATGCCGTTTATCCGCATTACATTCACCTGACCAACGCCCTTATCAACGGTGACGCCGCCGAGGCAAAGATCGCGGGCAACGCAATCGCAGCCGGCACAGCAGGAATGTCAGGCGCCGATGCGGTGAGAAGTGCCGCCAATACCATTACATCGGCTACGGACATCGAAGCGCAACGCGTAGCCTACAGTACGCTGAGCAATGATTTTATTGCACTCGTCAAACAATCCGGACTGAAGAGCGGAGAATTGTATGTTGATTTCTGCCCGATGGCCCTGGACAACCAAGGCGCATACTGGCTCAGCGCCGGCAAGGAAATCAAAAATCCATATTTTGGCGAAAAGATGATGACCTGCGGAGAAGTGAAGGAGACGCTTGAATAACCGTTAACATTCCTGGCCACACTAACATAATGACGATGGAAAATCACCACCACCAGCACATGCATCACGATGAACATGCGCATCACAAGCAGCAGGACAGCACCGGCGGGCATGATGAACATGCACATCACAAGCAGCAGGACGACACGGGCGGGCACGATGAACATGCCGGCCATCATACGGAAGACTTCCTGAAGCGGTTCTGGATATCGTTGATCATCACCATACCCATTTTACTGTTATCCCATATGATCCAGCAATGGATCGGCTTTTCGTGGACTTTTCCGGGAGACCGGTACGTGCTGCTGGCGCTGAGCAGTTGCTTGTATGCCTATGGCGGCTGGCCTTTCCTTTCCGGCCTGGTAGCGGAATTGAAGCACAGGAACCCGGGGATGATGACATTGGTTGGTGTGGCCATTACTACCGCTTATGTTTACAGCGTTGCCGTGATCTTCGGATTGCCGGGCATGGATTTCTTCTGGGAGCTGGCCACGCTGATAGACATCATGCTGCTGGGGCATTGGCTGGAAATGAGATCGCAATTGGCGGCTTCCGGCGCCTTGCAGTCCATGATCGCGCTGATGCCTTCCGTCGTGCATGTGGAGCGGAACGGCGAAGTGGCCGACATTTCCCTGAAAGACCTCCGGAATGGCGACCTCATGCTGATCAAACCGGGAGAGAAGGTGCCGGCTGACGGAATGGTGCTGGAAGGCAGCTCGGATGTGAACGAGAGCATGCTCACCGGCGAAAGCGTGCCGGTAAAAAAGGGAAAGGATGACAGAGTGATCGGCGGCGCCGTAAACGGTGACGGCGTATTGAAGGTAAAAGTCACCGGCGCCGGCAGCGACAGCTACCTGAACAAAGTGATCGGCATGGTGCAGGCCGCGCAGGGAACAAAATCCAGAACGCAGAACCTTGCGAACAAGGTGGCCAGGTGGCTGACCATCGTGTCCATCAGCGTAGGCGTTATCACATTCGTCATATGGTATGCAGCCGGGCGGGAGATGGCGTTTGCCCTGGAAAGAATGGTAACGGTCATGGTCACTTCCTGTCCGCATGCCCTTGGTGTAGCCATACCACTGGTCGTAGCCATTTCCACTACCCTCTCCGCTACGCATGGGCTGCTGATCCGTAACCGTACCGCTTTTGAAAATGCCCGGAAGCTGACGACCATTATTTTTGATAAAACCGGTACGCTGACCAAAGGTTCGCACGAAGTACAACAGATCATCCCGCTCGGGGATCAGTATTCATCCGATCAGCTATTGCAGTACGCCGCGGCATTGCAGCAAAATTCCGAACATCACATTGCGCAGGGCATCATGCGCAGGCTGAAAGACAGTGGGCTTGAGCTGTGGACCTCCACCGGCTTCAAATATATGCAGGGCATGGGCGTGTCAGGCACAGTGAACGGAAAAGCAGTGATTGCAGCAGGACCGAATTATTTCCGGGAGAACAAGACTGCATTGCCGGAAATACCAGGTGACGTTGATCAGTCAACCGATACGGTGAATTTTGTTTTGATAGATGATGTGCCCGCCGGGATCATCACCCTGGCGGACAGCATCCGCGATACCTCGGCGGAAGCGATCTCCCAGCTGAAGGAGATGCATATCAAATCCTTTCTGCTGACAGGTGATAACGAAAAAGTGGCCGCCGCTGTTGCCGCAAAACTGAAAATGGACGGTTACCTGGCGAATGTGCTGCCGCATGAGAAGCAGGACAAAGTGAAAGCATTCCAGCAGCAGGGCGAAATCGTGGCCATGACCGGCGACGGCGTGAATGATGCACCGGCGCTGGCGCAGGCTGATGTTGGCATTGCGGTAGGTTCCGGAACAGATGTGGCAGCGGAAACGGCAGATATCATCCTCGTGAACAGCGATCCGAAAGACATCGTTCAGATGATCGCATTCGGAAGGGCCACATATCGCAAAATGATCCAGAACCTGCTTTGGGCCGTCGGTTATAATGTCATAGCCATTCCGTTGGCCGCCGGCATCCTGTATCCGGAATTTATGTTAAGTCCCGCCATGGGCGCGGTGCTGATGAGCGTGAGCACTATTGTGGTGGCCATCAATGCGAAATTGTTGCGGGTGAAATAACGGCATTTTTTGTACTTTACCGCCCGGACACGGCAAACAAACACTAAACATGCTCAGCCGCAGGTACTTTTACCTCGCAGGGAACCGCATCTGAAAGTAGCCATTACCGGCACTTGCTATTGTTTGCATAAAAGGGGGTCAATACAAAATCGAATTTGCCAGCCAGTTCAACATACAACGGGAATGAATTGCTTGCGCGCATAGCACAAGGCGATGCTGCCATATACCCTTATCTTCACGATACGTATTATAATTCCCTGGTGTATTTTTCCCTCAGCATCACGCAGGACCAGCAGCAGGCGGAGGACATTGCGCTCGATGCACTGGTCAAACTATGGCAGGCGCCGGCCCGCTTCGAATCCATCGGAAAATTAAGGAGTTACCTTTTCACCCTCGCCAGGAATGCCAGCCTCAACTACCTGAAACACCTGCGGGTAAGGCAGCGCACAGCACAGGAACTTTCCGGAACGGAAATACCGGTAGATGCCCAGCTGGAATCGCTGGTAGTGGAATCGGACCTGATGCGCCTCATTTACCGGGAAGTGGCCGGGCTCCCTGAGCCTTACCGCCAGGTAATATCGCTGCTTTACATAGAAGACCTCCCTTCCGCCGAAGCCGCGGAACGCCTTGGCATTAGCATGGAGAACCTCCGGCAGCGCAAAGGCCGGGCCATTAAGGAACTGAAGAACAAACTGCTGCGGAAAGGTCTTGGCGACCTTTTACCCCTGCTCCTTTTCCTGTAATATCAATGCCGGGCATATCCCGCGCTCCCCCACCATCATATTCAACTAAAAAAAATCTGTCACGCTTCCCTCCCTTCAGTTGTTTTACTGAAAATAACGGGCATGACTCAGGAGGATTTCCCTTTTTTTAATATCGAATCGCTGGAACCTGTAGCACCGCTGCTGCAAAAACTGCTGACGGAAGAACCGCTTTCAGAAGGGGAACAGCAACTGCTGCAAACCTGGAAGAACAGCTCCCCGGAGAACCAGGCGCTTTTCGACCGCCTGCAGGACCCGGAAGCTGTGCAGGCCATGCTGAAAACATGGCATGGTATAGAGTTGCACCGGGAAATGAACAAACAGCGCGGCCTGAGCAGGATACGCGAACTGATGAAACCCGCAGCCCCCCTTCGCAACACACATCCCATACGGCGCAGGTGGCTCAGGTATGCAGCCGCGGTCGTATTGCTGGGAACCGCGGCCTACTTCTGGATCACGCAGCGGAATACGGACCGGATACTGGTCCATCGCGCGCCTGCCGCGGCAACGGACGTCATCGCTCCGGGGCGTGATGGCGCCGTCCTGACACTGGCGGACGGCTCTGAAGTGGTGCTGGACAGTATTGCCAACGGCATTGTAGCCAACCAGAACGGCGTGCAGGTGTTCCTGCGGAACGGCCAACTGGGTTATGATCCCACCGGCACGGTATCCGGACAAATCGCCTGGAACACCATCAGCACGCCGAAGGGGCGGCAGTTCAGGCTGCTGCTGCCGGACGGCAGCAAGGTATGGCTCAACGCCGCCAGCGTCATTAAATATCCCACCGCATTCACCGGTGAAGAACGCCGGGTAACGCTCGAAGGGGAAGCCTATTTCGAAGTAGCCAGGAATGCGCGGATGCCTTTCAGGGTCGCGCTTTCCGACGCCACCAACGTAGAAGTGCTCGGCACCAGCTTCAATATCAATGCCTACAGGAATGAAGCCGGAATAAGCACAACACTGCTGGAAGGTGCGGTGAAGCTGCATACGCGCAAACAATCGCAAACGCTCAAACCCGGCCAGCAGGCGGTGCTGAAGCGTGCGGGAGAACAGCTGACACTGGTCCCGGATGCGGATATCGACAAAGCCATGGCCTGGAAGAACGGCCTGTTCAATTTTGAAGATGCCAGCCTGGAAGAAGTGATGCGGCAGCTGGAACGCTGGTATGATATAGAAGTGACCTATGCCAAAGGCGTTCCCGCCATCCGCTTCGGAGGCGAGATCAACAAGCAGAATACCTTGCAGGATGTACTGCTCATCCTCGAAAGGTCTAATGTGCATTTCCGGCTGGAACAAGGACGCAAACTGGTTGTAATGCCATAAAACATCAACTGTACCTGAATACGATCACCATAAAATCAAACCGCATGACAGCATGAAATAACAGCCTGAAGGGACGCCCATAAAAAAAGCCGAAGGTGCTACCAACACCCCCGGCAGAACGGTTGGGCCGATCCCTGTAAACAATTTTCCTTCGAAGAATAACCGCTTATTTTATCAACCCAAACCAGATGTAAGTTATGGATTTTACAGCTTATCCCAAGCCGTCTCCTGCTGCCGCGCCTGTCTGGCAGCTCCCGGCTCAGGGGGTATCAACCAAATCGCTGTTCGCGATGGGCAGGAGCAACATGCGAAGCCGTCGCATCAATGCAGCATCAATTGTTCTAGCAATGAAACTGACGATTGTTTTTCTGACCGCTGCACTCATTCATGTTCAGGCCGCTGTAACAGCACAGAAAGTAACACTGTCCGGCCGGAACATCCCGGTAAAGGAGATCTTCCAGTCCATCAGGCAACAAACGGGCTATGTGACCTTTTACAACCAGGAAATGCTGGCCGATGCCAAACCGGTATCCCTGCAGGTGAATGGCATGCCGCTTGACGACCTGCTGGACCTTGTGGCGAAAGATCAGCCCTTCTGGTTTGAAGTCAAAGCGCAGACCCGCACGATCATCCTCTCTCCCAGGCCTCCGGCTTCCGGCAGCAACACCATAGCCGCATTTTTGCCGGTGACCGGGCGCGTGACGGACAGTACGGACGGCTCCCCCATGCCGGGCGCTTCCGTAAGAGTGCAGGGAAAGGAAAAGAACGTGGCAACGGATGCCGATGGAAGGTTCAGTATAGATGCCGAACCGGGGGACGTGCTGATCATCAGCTATATCGGGTACAAGCCCGCCAGCTTCACCATCAGGGATGCCGGCAAAATGGTCCGCATCACACTGGCGCCGGCCATCTCCACCATCAGCAATGTAGTGGTCACCGGCATTTTCAACAAAGCGAAGGAAAGTTATACCGGCGCCACCAGGGTGATCACGCAAAAGGAACTGCAAAGGTTCCAGGGCCGGAACATCTTCGTAACGATCGGCAACATCGATCCGTCTTTCTACATCGTCCCGGACAACCGCATCGGCTCCGATCCCAACCGCCTGCCGGATATCCAGCTCCGCGGCACGCGCAATCTTCCGAATATCGACCAGTTGCAGGACAATACTGCCGCTGCCCTCAATACGCCGCTTATTATCCTGGACGGCTTTCCCACTACCCTGCAAAGGCTGATGGACCTCAATGCCAACGAGATCGAATCCCTCACGCTGCTGAAAGACGGCTCCGCCACCGCGCTGTACGGCTCGCAAGGCGCGAACGGCGTAGTGGTGATCACCACCAGGCAACCGGCCGGCGGGAAACTGCGCCTCACTTACCGCGGCGGGCTGAACCTCAGCATACCGGACCTCGGCAGCTACAATCTGCTGGACGCCAGGGAAAAACTGGAACTGGAACGCTTGTCCGGCTACTACGTCAATCCTACCAAAAACGCAGCACAGAACCTGCTGATGGAACAATATTACAACCAGGTACTGGGTCTCGTGGAAAGCGGGGTGAATACGGACTGGATGGCCAAGCCGCTGCGCACGCAGGTGGACCAGAACCATTCCCTGCGGCTGGAAGGCGGCGACCAGACCTTCCGTTATGCACTGGAAGGCCAGTACAACAAAATAAACGGGGTCATGAAAGGCTCCGGCCGCGAAACCGTCAACGGTACCGTTACGCTCAGCTACCGGCTCAACAGGCTGAACTTTTCCAACAGCCTGATGATCGGCAATACAAAAGGAAATGAATCACCCTGGGGCGCTTTCGGGGATTATGTAAAGCTCAACCCCTACTGGAACCCTTATGATGCACAGGGGAACGTGGCACAGTCCTTCCGGCCTTTCAGCTGGGACTACTGGACGCAAAGCCAGCACGGCGTAAACCCCTATGCCAATCCTGTGTATGACGCCACGCTGAATACCTTTACCAAAAGCGCTTACACCACCATCACCAATAACTTCCAGGCCGAATGGATGCCGGTGAACCGGCTGACGCTGCGCGGCGGCATCGGGGTTACGGGTACGCTCAGCTCGGGCGATGACTTCAAACCTGCCTCGCATTCCGCATTCGCACAATACAGCGATGCAGACATATTCCGCAGGGGAAGTTATACCTATGCCAGCGGAAAGGATTTTTCCTACACCGGAAGGCTCTCTGCTACCTACTCCAATCTCTTTGCCGGTGTACACGGGCTGACGGCAGGCCTGAGCCTGGATGCCACCGACACCCGCACCAGGAATTACTTTTTTGATGCAGAAGGCTTCCCGGATGAAAGCATCGATTTCATCGGCATGGCCCTTCAGTACAAACAGAACGGCGGACCGGGCGGAAGCGAGGCCACCACCCGCAGAGTAGGCTTTGTAGGCACATTGAACTATATCTATGACGAACGTTATTTCGCCGATCTTACCTACCGTGTGGACGGCGCCTCACAATTCGGCACAGACAAACGGTTTGCGCCTTTCTATTCCGTTGGCGCAGGCTGGAACCTGCACTACGAGCCGATCATCCGGGACAACCTGCACTTCGTCAACCGCCTGAAGCTGCGCGGCTCCTACGGCGTAACGGGCAACCAGGCCTTTTCCGCCTACCAGCCGCTGGCCACCTACACCTATGTTACCAACGACCGGTACAAGAACTGGATCGGCGCGCACCAGACCTCCCTGGGCAATCCGGACCTGCAATGGCAGAAGACCGACAAATATGATCTGGGGCTGGAAACGGAATTGTTTCAAAGCCGCCTGATGATACAGGCCGATGTGTACAGGGAATATACTTCCAATCTCCTTTCCTCCCTCGAACTCCCCTACTCCAACGGCTTCACCAGCTATGTGGAAAACATCGGGAAGCTGGAGCAAACGGGCTGGGAACTGATGGCCAGCGTAGCCATCATCCGTAACAACAGCCGCCGCATCCACTGGTCCGTTACCGGTAACATCGCGCACAACCGGGACAAGATCGTGCAACTTTCCGAAGCCATGAAAGCGGCGAATGAAAAGCTGGCCACACAGGTGGATTTCACCAGCAATACGCCCAACAAGATCATCCGCGAAGGCGCATCGCAGCATACCATCTACGCCGTGCAGTCCCTCGGCATAGACCCCAGCACCGGCAGGGAGTTGTACATGAACCGGAACGGGGAGGTAACCTATACCTGGCGGGCGGAAGAACGTATGGCCGTTGGGCTGGACCAGCCGAAATACCGCGGCAATTTCAGCACGCTCTTCCGTTACGGCGGGCTGGCATTGAACGCCTCCTTCGGTTTCCGTTTCGGCGGCCAGCTGTATAACCAGACGCTGATAGATAAAATAGAGAATGCAGACCGCTTTCTGAATGTCGATGAACGGGTGTTCTACGACCGCTGGCTAAAACCCGGGGACGTAGCGTTCTTCCGGGGACTGAACGAAACGCTGCGGGTCAGCCCTTCCTCCCGCTTTGTACAGGATGAATCAACGCTCACCTGCCAGAACGTGAACATCTCCTATGATGTTACGGACAGCAGATGGCTGGAACGCATGCGGATGCAGGGGCTGACCATCGCCGTCAACACCGGCGAACTGTTCTATCTCTCCAGCGTACGCCAGGAGCGCGGTCTTGATTACCCGTTCACCCGGCAATTTTCCATGACCCTGTTTGCCACCTTTTAAACCGAAAGCCACATGAAGAAAACAATTATCGCTACCATACTAATGAGCGCCTGGGCTGTCGCCGGTTGCAACAAATGGCTTGATGTGAAACCGGAAACGCAGACCACGAAAGATGAGCTGTTCGAGACCCAGAAAGGGTTCCGGGATGCGCTCACCGGCGCCTACATTCATATGAAAAGCAGCAGCACCTACGGGGATGCGCTGATGTGGGGCAATATAGAATACATGGCCCGCAACTGGGACGTGGTATCACCGAGCAATACGGCATTGACCAATCTGGCGGCCGCCAACTACACGGACGCTACGGTCAGGGACTGGCTGGATGCCACCTATGCCGGTCAATATAAAGTGATCGCAGACGTTAACAGCATCCTGGAAAGGATAGATATCAAAAAGGCAGTCTTCTCGGAAGACAATTATGCGCTGATCAAAGGCGAAGCACTGGCGCTGCGTGCGTTTGCACATTTCGATGTGCTGCGGATGTTCGGCCCCATGCCCGACAATCCCGGCTCCGCGGCCGTGCTCCCCTACGTTACCGCAGTATCCAAAGAGATCGTAACGCCCATCGCCTTCCAGAGTTTCGCGCAGGCTGTACTGGCTGATCTCACGGAAGCGGAAGCCCTGCTCAAAGATACAGATCCCCTTACCCTGTATTCCCTGAACGAGCTGAACCCGCTGCCCAATACCATCGATCCTCCCGCCGTGAACGATAACTACTACATGTACCGCCAGCTGCGCATGAACTATTATGCCGTGCTGGCGCTGAAAGCAAGGGTGTACATGTGGCTGAGCCCCTCGGGAGACGCCAATCGGGCCAATGCCGCGAAATACGCGCAAATGGTGATCGATGCCAAAGACCGCAACGGCGTGGCCACCTTCCGGCTGGGCAGGGAAAGCGACCGCGTGTCAGGCGACTACACCATGTCCCCGGAGCACATCGCGGCATTGAGCGTGTACAACCTGGAGCAGACCGCAAACTCCCGCTTCGGGGAAAGCGGCAGCCTCGCCCGGTCCGACTTCAACATTCAGGACGGCTACTATTACCTCAACAACCTGTTCCCCATTGCGGAAAGAACGGCGGATGTAAGATGGACAGGCCTGTGGGGATACAAGACCACCCCGGGAAGCACCGGCTTTGTCATGTACCGGAAATTCTTCCAGAAAGCCAATCAGCCGATACTGCAGGTGCCGCTGCTGCGCCTGAGCGAAATGTACCTGGTCCTCACCGAATGCGCTGCTTCCCAGGCGGCAGCGGAAGCATTTTATGGCGCCTATTGCGCGCAAAAAGGCATTCCCTTCACTACCGGCTTCAGCGCTTCGGACTGGCAAACAGACCGCAGGAACAAACTGATCAGGGAATACGTGCGCGAGTTCTATGCAGAAGGCCAGACCTTCTTTACCTATAAACGGTTCAATGTCACCACGCTGCCTTCCAGCTGGACTTATGCTTATTACACCGGATCACCGGCCAGGTACATCGTACCAGTGCCGGACCGGGAAATCAATTATCACAATAAATGATCACCGCCATGAAAAGATACATCTGCCTTATAGGTGTTGCACTGGCTGTCACCTCCGGCTGCCGCAAAGCGGAACATCTCGTGTACAGCGACATAGCCAGGGTGCAGCTGAAAGATACCGCCACAGTCAGCAAAACGTTCATATATGCCGATGCCGCGGTTACCACAGATACTGTTTTCATCGAGGTGAATACCATCGGCGGCATCACGGATCATGACCGGCCGGTAAAGCTGGTGCAGATCACGGAATATGAAGAGACCTATGTACGTGATCCGGTAACCAACCAGATCACCGACACCCTCATCACCGAAAGGCCCTTCAAAGCTGAGCCCGGCGTGCATTATAAAGACCTGGGCGATCCATCGCTGGCGCCCATGATGGTCGTGAAAGCGCACGACGTGAAAGCCATGGTCCCGGTAATACTGCTGCGCGATGCCAGCCTGAAAGACAACAGCCACCGCCTCCGGCTGCAGCTCGCCGCCAATGAAGAATTCGGCATCGGGGAAGTAAAGGCTACGGAAGTCACCATCGTATTCTCCGACCGGCTGGAACGCTTCTATTCCTGGAGAGTAGACAGCTACCTCGCCCCTGCTTTCGGCACCTTCGGAAGATACAGCACCGGGAAGCACCAGTTTATGGTGGACGTCCTGAATGAAGCAATAGATGAAAAATGGTATCAGGCCGCATTGAATGCAGGCGCATTGGCCAATTACGCCAATCTGCTGAAGCAGGCGCTGAATACCTTCAACAATGATCCGGACAATATCGCCAGCGGCAAAGCGCCGTTGCGGGAATCGGACGATCCATCCAGTTCCGCGGTTACATTTCCCTGATCAAAACCAATACTGTCAACATGAAGAAATCATATATCCTGGCAGCCGGCCTCCTTTCCATACTGGCCGGCGCCTGCAACAAAGATAACAGCACTTCAGGCGACCGGCCGCTGCCGGAAGTAGTGGTGAGCGGCCTGCAGGAAGATTATGCTGTATTCACCCACAAGGATTACCTCCGCATCAGTCCCGCCGTACAGGAAGAAAACCGCTTCGATTTTTACTGGACGGCCTTTACGACCAACTTCGTTCAGGGATCGGGCCTCGTGAAACCGGATACGCTGGCGAAGACCAAAGACCTCGATTATGAAGTGCTGCTGAATCCCGGACAGTACATCCTCGTATTCAATGTGAGAGACCGGGAAACGGGCGTTACAAAGCTCATTGATATGAACCTGAACGTATCCACCCAGAATATGAGCGGCTGGTATCTGCTGAAAGACCATGAAGGCAAAACGGATTTCGACTTCATTCACAGCACCGGCCGTATAGATAACTGGATATCGTTCTATAACGAAGGGGCCAGCCTTGCCGGAAACGCCGTAAAAGCGGTATTTGTCCCCTCCTTCAAAATGGCCCTCTCCTCTACCGATCTGTTCAATACGTTTGCCGTGCTTTCAGATCAGGATGCGGGCATATACCGGATCGATAACGGAACGAAGGTGCTGGGCTTTGATGATATGTTCTTTACAAAACCCGCCACCCACAAGCCACAGAACCTGCTGCAGTCCATGAACAGCAATAATGTAAGGCTGATCAACGATGGCAAGGCATATGCCATGACCAAGGGAGCGCTGTTCTCCGCCATGCCGCCGGTGAACTATCAGCTGTCTCCCGTTGCCGCCGTTGGAGCGCTGGATATGGGCTTCGATAACAATACCCGTTCGATGGTGCTTTTTGACGGCGCCTACTTTGCGTCCATGGGCAACAATGCCGCGATATTGAAAAACATGCATGCCAGCCTGGAATGGATGACCGGTTATGCCGGCCGCCGCAGCGTAGCCCTGGCCCTGTTCCGGAACCCGCAGGATACGGGATATCTCATCAAGATGGATGTACGCTACGGCCAGCTGATCGGTTCAGGTACGCTGATACTGGCAACCGATACGCTGCCCCCGCAGCACGGCCTCATGTCCGCCGATGCCATTGGCGGCAACTATGACGCGGACTATATCTACTATGCCCTGGGCAACCGGGTTTATCTGACAGACGTAGCCACCACTACGGAATCGCTGCAGGTCACCCTCCCTGCTGGAGAAACGGTTACCTGCATTCAGCATATCAAATACCCGCAGCCCGTCAGCACCACGGTGCCCACCACTACGAATGTACTGGCCATTGCTTCTTTTGCCAACGGCCGTTATAAAGTATGGCTGCACGCGATCAGCTCCACCGGTACTATCCAGGCCCTCTCCCAGCCCGACTTTGAAGGCGAGGGCCGTATTGCCAATATCACTTATATGGAACAAGGCCAGGGAAGCCGCACATTCTAAAACCTGGGAACCCGGGGTACCACTATAGCCGGTGCATCATGCACCGGCATGGTAGTGCTTTGTCTCACTAAAATCAAACAAGCTATGAACATCAGATCATTATCCGCTATCATCTGCTGCCTTTTCTGCGGTAACCTGCTGGCGCAATCTTCAGTAACCGATACGGTGGAGATCGCACGGCAGAAAACGGAACTGGCAACGGCACTGCAGGATACCGACCGCAAACTGGCGGACAGGCAGCAAGCTTGGCTGGACGCACAAACGGCCAAAGTGAAATACGATACGATAGGGCTGGCACAGTACCGCTCTGAGATGCTGGCGCTTAAACTCGCAAGGAAAGCACAGGAGATCCGGTTCGTACAACAGCATCCGGATTACCTGGTCAGCCTCGATGCGCTGAAAGACGCCATCGGCCCTATTCCCGATGATATCCGGAAATATGACCGTTTGTTCGGGAAACTGCGCCGTTCCGTCCGCGAAAGCGAAAAAGGCAAGGCGCTGCGGGAACTGATCGGCCGGTATATGAGCGTAAGGACCGGCGTACTGGCGCCCGCTTTCACGGCGCCGGACACCGCCGGGCTTCCGGTACAGCTGGCTGATTACCGCGGCAAATATGTGCTGGTCGATTTCTGGGCAAGCTGGTGCGGGCCGTGCAGGGATGAAAATCCCTTTGTTGTAGCGGCATACCGCCGCTTCAGCAACAGGAACTTCGATATCCTGTCCGTTTCCCTGGACCAGCCCGGAAAAAAGGAACAGTGGCTGAAAGCGATCCATCAGGACAGCCTGACCTGGAAACATGTATCCGATCTCCAGTACTGGAATAATGCCGTGGCAAAACTGTATATGGTCCGCTCCATTCCGCAAAATTTCCTCATTGATCCCCACGGAAAGATCATCGCCAAAGATCTCCGCGGTAAGGCGCTGATCAGCAAACTTGAAGAAACATTTAAATAAAACCATGCCCAGATTCAACATCACATTATTTGCGTTGCTTGGCCTCTCCGTTGCCGCCAATGCACAAACAGCCGCACCTGCGGATTCAGCTGCGAAGAAAAAGGATTCCCTTCCTTCCGCCATCAAGCCCTATGAGCAGGTGATCACCGCAAAGGCCAGTACACACAACGGTATGTTCAAGGTACATCAGCTGGATAACCGGTATTACTTCGAGATTCCCGATTCTATGTATAACCGGGCGATACTCGTGGTGAACCGTATTGCCAGGGCCGCAGCGGGGCCAAGACCGCAAATGACCGGCTACGCGGGAGATCAGATCGCCGAAAATGTCATTCACTTTGAAAAAGGACCGGCGGACAAGGTATTCATGAAAGTCATGCGCTTCAACGAACGCTCGGGAGACTCCACCGCCAACGGTTTGTACCGCTCCGTTATCAATTCCAATCTTGAGCCGATCGCCGCTGCATTCCCCGTGAAAGCCTACAACAAAAAGGACAGCACCACCGTGATCGATATAACGGATTATCTGAATACAGAGAACGAGATATTCCATTTCAGCGCCCAGGCGAAAACAGTGCTCGGCGTTGGCGCGATACAGGCAGACAAGTCGTACATCGCTTCCATTAAAACATTCCCGCGGAATATAGAGATCAGGATGATGAGAACTTATCTCAAGCTGGTCAAACAGGGCACCCCGTCCACGATACCGGACAGCTGGGAGCTGAACAGCTCCATGGTGCTGCTGCCCGAAGTGCCCATGCAGCCGCGGCTGGCAGACGCCAGAGTAGGATATTTTGTGAGAGGTTATGTGGATTTCGATACTGATCCCCAGGGCGTTAAGGAGCAATACCTGATCACCCGCTGGAGGCTGGAACCGAAAGCCGGGGAAGAGGAAAAATACCTGCGCGGCGAACTGGTGGAACCCGCCAATCCTATCATCTATTACATCGACCCCGCTACCCCGAAAAAATGGGTACCGTACCTGATTGCCGGGGTGAACGACTGGCAGCAGGCCTTTGAGCAAGCCGGTTTCAGGAATGCCATCAAAGCCCTGCCCGCTCCTGAGGACGATTCTACCTGGAGCATCGATGATGCCCGGCATAATGTGATCGTGTACAAGCCCTCGCAGATAGCCAACGCCAGCGGTCCCCATGTGCATGACCCGCGCAGCGGGGAGATCATGGAGAGCCATATCAACTGGTATCACAACATCATGCAGCTGGTACGCAACTGGTATATGATCCAGGCCGGTGCTATCGACCCCGCCGCCCGTAAAATGGAATTTGATGAAGCACTGATGGGCCAGCTAATCCGCTTCGTTTCTTCCCATGAAGTAGGGCATACCCTGGGCCTCAGCCACAATTTCGGCGCCAGCTCCACCGTGCCGGTAGAAAAACTGCGGGATAAAGCCTATGTGGAAGCACATGGGCACACGCCCTCCATTATGGACTACGCGCGTTTCAACTATGTAGCGCAGCCGGAAGACGGCATCTCGCAAAAAGGCATATTCCCCAGGATCGGGGAATACGACAGATGGGCCATTGAATGGGGGTACCGGTGGCGCCCGCCGTTCCGCACCGCCAAAGAAGAAGCCGCGTTTATGAACAAGCTGATCATCGACAGCCTGACCAGTAACAAACGCCTCTATTTCGGCAGCGAAAACAGTTCTGCCGATCCCCGGAACCAAAGTGAAGATCTTGGGGACAATGCCGTAGTGGCGGCAAAGTATGGTATAAAGAACCTGCAACGCATCCTGCCTCAATTGCGGGAATGGACCCGGGAGCCGAATGAAGGCTACGGGAAGCTGAAAATGATGTACGAAGAGGTGCTGAAGCAGTACAGGTTATATACGGCACAGGTGTTGAAAAGCATAGGCGGGGAATACTACCATGCCATAAGCGTGGAACAGCCCGGCCCGGTGATAGAACCGGTGGCCTGGCAGCAGCAGAAGGAAGCCATGCAATTCCTGCGGGACGACCTGTTTGCAACACCTGAATGGCTCATTAACGACACATTGACAGCGCTGACCGGTACGGACCCTATACTGCATATCGGCGTTGCGCAATCCAACATACTCATGAAGCTGCAAGGCTCCGGCATGTTGATGGGCCTGATAAAAACTGCGGAACGCAACAAAGGCATAAAAACCTACAGTGCCGCCGAGTTCCTGGAAGATCTGAAACAAGGCATCTGGGGTGAACTGTATTCCGGCAAGCCGATCGATATCTTCCGCCGGAACCAGCAGAAAAAGTATCTTGACAATGCATTCAAAGCGTTTGCGGCAGTCAACGAGATCGTGGGCAGGAATCTCGGCAACGGCACGATCTTCTACATCAACCCGGACCCTACCGGCAATGATGTTTCCAGCATCATGCGGGCGCATCTGACGGAACTGCGTCGTGATATCCGCAAAGCGGTGTCCGCGCAAAAAGGCGTATCCCGCTATCATTTGCAGGATATGGAACAACGGATCGGCCAGGTGCTGGAAGGGAAAGAAAACAAGTGATGATCTATAAAAGAGAACGGGCCGACCAAAAAGTACTTGTAGTACCAAAAAGGTCGGCCCTTTTCTTTGCAGAAAGTTCCATCCTCCGGTGCCGCTCAACCCGGGAAAAGCGACCGCTGATATACTTCGTTATGATCACGCCGCAAATCCTTCATGGGGATGCAAGCCCCGGCAGTATGCCGGCAGGTGACAGATACCTTTTCCCGATGCAAGCCCCGGCAATATGCCGGCAGGCGGCGAAACCGGTTTTATCAGTTGCAGCAATCCGGCCCACAGCAGCCAGCCTCACCTTTCTCCGCATACACTGTAACACTGAGTATCCCCGTATTATCCGCCTTGAACGCAGCGATCTCCTCGGCGCTGAGGTAGTTTTGCAGGATGTCATCAGGAATGATGATCCGTTTTTCCTTTTGCAGGGTGATGTTGGAAAAGCCGTTGGCGCGGATCAGGTCCAGGTATTCATCCTTTTGAATGGCCCCGGAAACGCAGCCGGCATACATCTCAGCCGCTTCCTGCAACGGCCCCGGCAGCTCACCGGAAAGCACAATATCTGAAATGCTGAAGTGGCCGCCGGGTTTGAGCACCCGGTAAATTTCTTTAAACACGCCATCTTTGTTAGGCACCAGGTTCAACACGCAGTTGCTCACCACAACGTCCGCCACATTCGCCGTCACCGGCATCTTCTCGATATCCCCCTGGCGGAACTCCACATTATTGAAGCCGAGCTTTTCCGCATTCGTTCTGGCTTTATCGATCATGGCTGTTGTAAAGTCTATACCGATCACTTTGCCGCCCTCACCGGTCTCCGAACGGGCGATAAATGCATCGTTGCCGGCGCCGCTGCCCAGGTCTATCACCGTATCGCCTTGCTTTATTTTGGCGAATTGTGTAGGCAGGCCGCAGCCCAGGCCCAGGTCTGCAGCCGGGTTGTACCCTTCCAGAGTAGTATAATCCTCATTCATGATGTTATACACATCGGCAGAGCAGCCGCCGGACCCGCAGCAGGAGGATTGATTGGTCTCTTTGTCCTGCAACGCGATCTCGCTGTATTTCTGTTTTACAAGCTCCTTTAGCTGTTCATCTGTTTGCATGTTGATCTATTTTAATCGTTCAATTGCAATATTGCGATAGATTAGGTGAAAAAAATATCCTTTGTTCCTGTTATGCTGACCGGTCCATTAAACAAGTGTTATCATCTTCCCGATCAACTACATCGCAATATTACGATTATTAAATTAATTGATCAAAAAAAAATGCCGGGACAATAATGCCCCGGCCGCAGCTACCCTACAACTGTTTATTCAAGTGTTTACCTGTAACAGACTTACAAATCGCATCCCTTATGTCAAAACGGCTATTCGCTGTTGCCATCGGGGAACTACGGTAGCGTAACGCTACGTGTTTCCACCGTATGCGCTGAAAACAGTCCCAACGCACCATTTGAAAAGTTATTCTGCGGATTGTTGGGTGTCGTACCGCCGCCCGGTCCGCTGTCACCCATCAGGGCCAAAGTGGTGTAATACAATGCCACATTTTTATCAATGCATTGCATTTGTATAGCGATCAGGTCTTCCGGTTTAAATTCAATGTCGTCATCATTTATTTCCAGCCTCACGGAGTTCACCACACCATTTCTTACTTTATCATTTTGCACCAGGTGCTGGCTGATCAGTTTATTGTTTATCCATAACACAAACCGGTAATTGTTGCCATTTATTAAAGGGTCCGCATACACCGGTATTAAGCTGTATTCCGTTTCCCCGGTAACGATATTGGTCTCCACTTTAATGGAATCAAAAGGCACCCGCTGCGGCATGGTGCTTTGTGCGGTATAGGTCTGATTTTCGGCCTGTACGGTTAGCGTGTACGTTCTACCCTCTTCCCCAACCAACGTATTGCAACGGTACGTTCCATTTCCGATTGACATGAGCGTTTCGCTGTTTCCGGCATCGTCGCTGAGCGTCACTATAGCATCATCAATTGCTGGATAACTGCTCGTGTCCGTCAGGCTGGTGGATTTTGTCACTTTTACATCATACGGTCCGGCTTCGTTGGTAATGTTGCCTTCTATGACAATTCTGGATTGATTGCTTTTGTAATCCAGATCCACTATTTTTTCGCAACCCGTAAAAAGTAAGGCGATGAATAATATGCTGACAATGTTTTTCATTGTATTCCTGCTTAAAATTTGAAATTATAGGTTATGCTGGGTACCCATTGAAATAGCGAGGTTTGCACGGCATCTATTTTCTTAGGGTTGTTCTTGTTCTCTTCAAAAGTGATGGCGAACGGGTTGCGGCGGCCATATACATTGTATAGTCCGAAACTCCAGGAGCCCTGCCATCTTTTCCCGGAAGGCCTTTCATAAGTGGCACTGATGTCCAGCCTGTGCGTAGCGGGCATCCTGTCCGCATTCCGACTGCCGTATTGATAAACCACCATATCGTTCAGCACATATTTTCCCGTAGGGAACGTAACGGCGTTGCCGGTGGTGTAAATGAACGTGCCGGATAAGGTCCATCGCGGAGAAAGCGTATAAATACCTACAATTGACAGGTCATGGGTGCGGTCATGCTTGGCATCATACCATTGGCCATCATTGATGCCCTTGATTTGCCTTTCCGTTTTGGAAAGGGTGTAGCCTACCCACCCCGTCAGGTTTCCCCTTTTCTTTTTCACTAGAAGTTCTATGCCATAAGCCCGGCCTTCCCCGAAGAGCAGTTCGCTTTCAATATCGGGAGCGGTGTTTATATCGGTGCCATCTTTGAAATCTATCTGGTTTTTCATCGTTTTATAGTACACTTCAGTATTCACTTCAAACAAGGCGTTATACAGGTTTTTACTGAACCCTATACTGAACTGGTCGGCTACCTCCGGCTTGATGTTATAACTGTTGCCGATCCATGCATCGGTGGGACTACCGCCGGTGGAGTTGCTCATCAGGTGCAGGTTCTGTGTGTTGCGGGCATAGCCCGCTTTTATAGTTGCGGTAGCGTTCAGGCTGTAGCTGCCTGAAATCCGCGGTTCCAGGTTGTAATAGGTCTTCCCGATCTTTCCATCAGCCAGTTTTACGGAGTCGATGAGTTGATTATCCTTGTAAATATTATAGGTGCCGCCACCCAGCACATTGTAGGACGAAAGCCGTAATCCATAGTCAATATTGATTCTGTCGGAAGCCTTCCAGGAATTGCTCGCATACACCGCATTCTCCAATCCCTTACGGCTTTTATCAATACTCACAATATCCGTCCCTTCCGCTTTTGTAGGGGTGATGGTATGATGAATCAAATTAAAGCCAAGACGTATGGTGTTTTTGGTATTCAGATACCAGGTAAAATCCTGTTTCAGGTTCAGGTCTTTGATATTGGAATTGAAATTGATCTCGCTGGCATCCGTTTTAAAACCTACATTGAAGTCGTAATTACTATAAATGAACGAGGTATTGGAGAACAATTTGCTGCTCAATATGCTGTTCCACCTTAATGTAGCGGTAGCATTGCCCCAGTCACTTCCAAACAATTTAGACACACTGAATACATCCTTGCCAAAATATCCGGAGAAATATAATTTGTTCTTGTCGTTGATGGCCAGGTTAGCTTTGGCATTCAGATCGTAGAAATATAATTTGACGTCTTTCATATCGGAAGAAAGCCTTGCAAAAAGGTCGGCATAGGTCCGTCTGCCGGAAATAATAAATGACGATCTTTCCTGCTGGATAGGCCCCTCTATCGTCAATCTGCTGCTGATCAGGCCAAGCCCGCCGCTGACCTGGTACTCCCTGTTATTGCCTTCTTTCATCTTTACATCCAGCACGGATGAAAGGCGGCCGCCATATTGCGCCGGGCTGTTGCCTTTAATAATGGTGGCATCTTTGATGGCGTCACTATTGAAGGAGCTGAAAAAACCCAACAGGTGCGATGCATTATATACCGGCGCTTCATCCAGCAGTATAAGGTTCTGGTCAGTAGCCCCGCCCCTTACGGAAAATCCGGTGCTTCCTTCACCGTTGGATTTTACACCTGGCATCAGTTGAATGGTCTTTACCAGGTCTTTTTCTCCAAATACCACCGGGATCTTCGCTGCCTCCCTCATATTCAGCACCTCGGTACCCATTGTGGCTTTTGTAAGATTATCATTATTTCTTTTCGCGCGTATGACCACCTCCTGCAAACTGGTTTCATCAGACATGCTGATGCCCACCGTGATATTGGACTCCAGTTTCACGGGAACCAATTCCTGTTTGTAGCCTACATAGGAAAAGCGCAACGTATAGTTGCCCCTGGGAAGCGAAAGAGAATAAAAGCCGTACTCATTGGTGATGATCCCTACTGTGGGCTTTTCCACTACCATTACAGTTACACCGATAAGTGTTTCGCCGGAAGACGCCTGCTTCACCGTTCCGCTTACGGTATATTTTGATTGCGCCAGCAATAACGTTTTGCTGAATAGAAGAAGAAGGCTTATTACGATTACTTTCTTATACATAATAACGAATTAGCATGTTTTTATGATGTGTTCCCGTTTGCATTCGACAATCATTTTGATCACGATGCAAATATGGAATCAAAAAAAATCGCGTGAAATTTTTTGAGAAGAAGAGAAAGATTTATGCGAAGAACGTAGCGCCTATCCGCTATTTCTTTCTGCAGGCGAGGGAACAGGAGGGGATTCAGGAAGAATAGCGACGAAAAAACTCTTCGGTATAAGTTCTTCCGATAGGGAATGCTTTGTCGCCTATGAAAATAGTTGTTCCTCTTACCGCTTCAATTTTATGGAACGGTAAAATGAAACTGCGATGCACACGAATGAAATCAGCAGCAGGCAATTTTTCCATCATGTCTTTCATAGGCATCCGCGCCACGATCGTTTTACGGTCTTTGATATAGATTTTAAGGTAGTCGGCCAGCCCTTCGACGTATTGAATATCCGCTACAGGAATTTTCACCAGGCTGAAATCAGCGCGAACAAAAATATGTTTCCCTGCGCTTTGATCTTTTTTGTTGACATAGTTGAAATACTCCAGCGCTTTGTTAACCGCCTGTGTAAAACGTTTCTGGTTGATGGGTTTGAGTAGATAGTCAATGGCGTTGAGCTCATAGCTGATAGCAGCATATTCGCTGAATGCGGTGGTAAAGATCACCATGGTGTTTTGCTGCAATGACCTTACCAGGTTAATCCCTGTCATGGCAGGCATTTGTATGTCGCAAAAGATCAGGTCGGCCGGAAATTTCCGCAAATGCTTTAGTGCCTCGCTGGGTTTGGTGAAAGTTCTTTGCAGATTGACGCATTCACTTTTATCGCACAGGGATGCAATCACGGTCAGTGCTAACGGTTCATCGTCTATGGCTATTGCATTGATCATAACAGGTTGATATGCAAAGAAACGGAAAATTCCTTTCCGGTGTCATTAATGACCAGCAGATGATTGGAAGGATAGATCAGATTCAGCCGGTGCTTTGTATTTTCAATTCCCAGCCCGCTTCTTTCCGCAATATCTTTCTGAACATTCACTTTATTATTTTCCACCTTCAGCTGGAATGCCGTTTTGTTCATGGTCATTTCAATCCTGATGTGGCTCTTTTGTTCAGAATTAACGCCATGCTTGAACGCGTTCTCAATAAAGGGGATCAGCAGCATAGGCGCAATTTGCAGAGAAGGGATAAATTCCAGGCTATGATATTCCAGTTTCACACTTCTGTCCAGACGCAGTTTTTGCAGTTCAATGAAATTGTTGATGTAGTTGATTTCATCCTCCAGCAAAACAAAATCCTGCTGTGTGTCCTTCATGGTGTAGCGCATCATCTCCGAAAGCTTGTCAACCATATCCGCCGCCCTTGGCGCAGTATCAATGGCCGTAGCGTAAATATTGTTCAGTGTATTGAACAGGAAGTGAGGATTTATCTGCGATTTGAGCGAAGCGATCTGCGCCGAAAGCCTTTCGCTTTCCGTTTGCTTCAACCTGTTGTAAGCCGCCCATAAAATAGAAGAAGCAATGGACAGCAGCCACAACAAAAGCGCATTGACGATGATAACCGGGATGATTTTCTCAATATCCGGATTTGTTTTGGCTAATATTTCAGGGTTAAAATCGGAAAAGATAAATATGGCGCCGGAGAGAAAAATTACGGATGCTATCGCCAGCAAAAGAAATGAAAAATAAAGCCAGTATTTTTTTGTGAGCAGAAATTTAGGGATCAGAAACAGGAAATTGAAGTAGAAGATCGTTATCAATACGATGCTTAAAACAAAACAGAGTAAAAGATATTTTATATCGGATGCGGGGTCCAGGGAATTGAAAACCTGGTCTGTTGTAACATAGGGGATAACCAGCAACAGTACCCAAACCAGGGCATGCATCGCAATTGTGTACAGTTTAACTTTCATATTTTATCGTTACTTTGGAAATAGCGCACAAACCAAAGGTAGGCTTCTTTCTTTCGCCTCAAAAAAAATGAGAAAAAGGGAGCCAGTTTGTAGAAGTATGAACAAAGCAGCGGCTGCAATCCTGAGCCTTCGCTAAAGATTGCAGCCGGATAAAATATCTGTGGGATGATGCTTATTGCGCATTTACGGCCAGGTATTCATTTACAAATTTCTCACAGTATGCTTTAATGATCCCCCGCACCTTGCGGAACTCCGCCATGATCTCTTCTTCCGTACCGGTGGCCTTTGCGGGATCGGGGAAGTTCTCATGCAGTTTGACCGCTTTGGTCGGGAAAACAGGGCATCTTTCCTTTGCGTTATCGCAAACGGTGATCACATAGTCAAAATCGATACCGGTGTATTCGCTGACGTTATTGGAGGTATGGCCGGAGATATCGATCCCGTCTTCCGCCATGATAGCGATAGCCCTGGGGTTTACGCCATGTGTTTCAACGCCTGCGCTATAGATCTCCGCGCGGTTGCCGGCAAAGTGCCTTAAATAGCCTTCCGCGATCTGGCTGCGGCAACTGTTGCCGGTACAAAGAACAAGTACTTTCTGCATATATTTCAATTATAGGTTTGGTTTACTTCATGCTTTCCCTGAAGCCACAAGCGGCGCTTCCCCGCCATACCATTTTTTGCGGAGCCAGAACGCCACATTCACCAACGCGATCAGTGCCGGCACTTCCACCAGCGGGCCTATCACCCCGGCAAAAGCCTGGCCGGAATTGATCCCGAACACGCCTATCGCCACAGCTATGGCCAGCTCGAAATTGTTGCCTGCCGCCGTAAAGGCGATGGAAGCATTCTTTGAATAGTCCGCGCCCAGGGCCTTCCCCAGCACAAAGCTCACCAGGAACATGATCACAAAATAGATCGCCAGCGGAACCGCTATTCGCAGCACATCCATCGGTATCTGCACGATCAGCTCTCCTTTCAGGCTGAACATCACCACAATGGTGAACAGCAGCGCGATCAATGTTATGGGGGAAATGGCCGGAATGAACTTTTGCTGATACCACTCCTCTCCTTTCAGGCGGACCAGCGCAAACCTGCTGATGACGCCCGCGGCAAACGGAATGCCCAGATAGATCGCTACGCTTTCCGCGATCTGCCCGATGGTCACATGCACTTCCAGCCCATTCATGCCGAATAACGGCGGCAAAACGGTGATGAAGATCCAGGCATATACACTGTACAGCAATACCTGGAAAACGCTGTTCAGCGCTACGAGGCCGGCTGCGTACTCCCGGTTGCCTTCCGCCAGCTCGTTCCACACGATCACCATCGCAATACAGCGCGCAAGGCCAATGAGGATGAGGCCGACCATGTATTCCGGATAACCATGCAGGAAAAGCACTGCCAGCGCGAACATCAATATGGGACCGATCACCCAGTTCAGCAGCAGGGAAACACCCAATATCTTCGTGTTCCGGAAAACTTCGCCCATCTTGCTGTAATTCACTTTTGCGAGCGGCGGGTACATCATCAGGATGAGGCCGATAGCCAGCGGGATATTGGTGGTGCCGGAAGAAAAGGAATTGATGAAACCGGCGCTGGAAGGAATAAAATACCCCAGGGCCACACCCATGGCCATGGCCAGGAATATCCATAAGGTCAGGTAACGGTCGAGGAATCCCAATCGCTTTCTTTGGGCTGGATTGCAGTTATTCATTTATTATTATATTGCTATGTTACGATAAATACAGGGAAATTTTTTTAACAGCAGCCATCTGATGGCTTCACCTCCGCAAAGAAAGCGGAAAAATACTCGCGGTACTTCTTCCAGTTACCCGGGTGGATGCAATAGCACACGCTGGTCCCCTCAATGGTCCCCTGGATCAGTCCCGCTGTTTTCAGTTCTTTCAGGTGCTGCGAAATGGTGGCTTGCGCAAGCCCCAATTCGTCCACCAGGTCCCCGCAGATGCAGGTATTGGTCTTGATGAGGTATTGCAGTATGGCGATGCGGGCAGGATGCGCAATGGCCTTCGCCATCGCCGCCATTTCGTTCTGCTTCTTGCTGAAGAGCTCCGTACGCGTAATGCCCATGGTCAGATAATTTATTGCAATATTACGATATAAGAACAAAACATGCAAATTCCGTCCGCATTTTGAATTATGGGCGGGAAACTATACTTTTGCTGCCGAAATGGCAAGCACCCTCACATCTACAACGGTTACTCCACCCTGATAAACAGCCGCTGACTGTTTACTGCCCGGATGTCCTTTACTCAGGCCATCCCAAAATTTCATATTGATCATATCGTCTTTACTATTTTAATAATAAACCATCGAACATGAGGGCTTACCTTAACCTATTTGATTTCAAACAGAAAGTCAACTACAAAACCGAGATACTGTCCGGCCTCACCGTGGCCCTGGCGCTGATCCCTGAAGCGGTGGCATTTGCATTCATCGCCGGGCTGTCTCCCCTGACAGGCTTGTACGCGGCATTCACCATCGGGCTGGTGACCTCCATCCTGGGTGGCCGCCCGGGCATGATCTCCGGTGCTACGGGCGCGGTAGCCGTAGTGATCGTAGCACTGGCCAAAACGCATGGCGTGGAGTATATTTTCGCTACCGTGGTGCTGGCGGGCATTATTCAATTGATCGCCGGGGTACTAAAACTCGGGAAATTCATCCGCCTGGTCCCTCATCCGGTGATGTTCGGGTTTGTAAATGGACTGGCCATCGTGATATTCATGTCCCAGCTCGTGCAATTCAAGGTGGAAGACGCTACGGGAGCGCTGCACTGGATGACCGGCGCACCCCTTTACATCATGGTCGGGCTCGTGCTGCTGACCATGCTCATCATCTGGGGCCTTCCGAAACTCACCAAAGCTTTTCCTTCCTCCCTGGCCGCTATCCTGGTGATATCCGCTATAGTGATCGGGCTGAATGTGGACACGAGAACTGTAGGGGACGTGGCCTCCATCAAAGGCGGATTTCCTCCCTTCCATATTCCGGCGGTGCCATTCAGCTGGGAAACCCTGCAGGTGATCCTGCCGTATGCGGTAATTGTGGCCGGTGTTGGCCTTATAGAAAGTCTCCTTACCCTCAACCTGATAGACGAGATCACCGGTACCCGCGGCCGTGGCAACAAGGAAGCCGTAGCACAGGGTACTGCCAATATCGTGACCGGCTTTTTCTCCGGCATGGGCGGTTGCGCCATGATCGGCCAGAGCCTCATCAATATCTCCTCCGGTGCCCGTGCGCGTTTATCCGGCATCATCGCCTCCGTGATGCTGCTGGTTTTCATCATGTTCGGCTCTTCACTGATAGAACAGGTGCCGATGGCGGCCTTGACCGGTGTGATGGTCATGGTGGCAATCGGTACATTCGAATGGGCATCCATCAGGATGATCGGTAAAATGCCGCTGCACGATGTATTCGTAGGTATCCTCGTAGCCGCAATCACCGTGATCTTCCATAACCTCGCCGTAGCGGTGCTGATCGGCGTTGTTATTTCGGCGCTGGTATTTGCCTGGGAGAATGCCAAACGCATCAGGGCGAAAAAATATACGGACGACAAAGGCGTTAAACATTATGAGATATACGGACCGCTTTTCTTTGGCTCCATCACAGCTTTCAATGAAAAGTTCGACGTAGCCGCCGATCCCGCGGAAGTGGTCATCGATTTCCGGGAAAGCCGCGTGGTGGACATGTCCGGCATAGAAGCCCTGAACCGGCTGACCGAACGGTATAAAAATGCAGGGAAGACCCTGCACCTGAGGCACCTGAGTGAGGACTGCAAACTGCTGTTGAAGAATGCCGCATCCATCATCGAAGTAAATGTTATGGAAGATCCCCACTACCGCGTGGTGGTGGATAAAGTCTGAAATTCCTTAAATTGAAGCCGGAAATCTGCGCGGCCCCGAAAACTGGTAACCACGCCGTGCAGTCATCCGCATCATCAATATACCAAAACCGGCGCCTAAATACCCGCAGCATGACCTTTTCGAAAATATCCTTCATACTCAGCTTCATTTTGCTGCTGACCTTTTCCGGCGCAGCATCCGCACAATCCGGCCAGCCCGTGGTAACCGACGTTACAACCGGTTTGCTCGAATGGATCAAACACCTGAATGCCGATGTCAACAAATATTTCTTCCGGGAAAAGGCTGCGGCGCTGGACCAGCAGCTAGGCCTCTTGAAAGAAGACCTCAGCTTGTACATGAAAACAAGGAAGTCCTTATCCGACAGCCTTTTCCGGCACAACGTGGCGGGCGGCAAAGTGAACGATAACGCCCTGGAACTGCTGCAAACCCGGATGACGGCGGTGATGCAAAAGATGCGGGATGTTACGGACCTGGTGGGTACGGAGCTGCAGGCGGAAGGAGACCGTTTGAACAATGACATCTACGATGCGCTCTTCGGGGAAAATAACCGCTTCCTCTCCCACCTCGAAGTTTTTCTGGCCGGTTATGACGTAACCAAAAAAGATCTGGCGCTGGATAACAGCGCAGGATACTCCCGCCTCGAAGCATGTATCAACGAGATCACCGCCTTGCAGGACAAGATCCGGAAGAAAATGAAGTAAGCGGCACGGTTCAGCCCTCCATCCATGCCAGCAACTCCGGCGCTTTTATCTTGCTGACCACGATGCGCTCGGGCGGGTTCACATCCAGCTTTACCACCAGCCGCCGGTTGAAATAATGTTCGGCCATCAGCAGATTGTTCCGGTTGATGAGGAACTGCCGGTTGGCCCTGAAGAACAGCTTTGGGTCCAGCTGCAATTCCAGCTCATCCAGCACCTCCCTGGTGGTATAGGTATGGTTGCCCTTGGTGTACAGCGTCACCAGCCCACCGGCGGAATAGATGAATGCGATATCGGCCGTTTTTACCGGGATGATCTTTTCATTCCGGAATACCAGCAGCCCGCTTTTGTACACCGGCTGCAGCTGCGTCATCAGCGTTGCCAGCCGCGGATCGGCCGTCTTCCCTCCCAGGAACTGTTTCATGCGCTCATACTTCCGGAGGCTGCCCGCCAGCTTGTCCTCATCCACCGGCTTCAACAGGTAATCGATGCCAACGGTCTCGAAAGCCTGTATCGCGTATTCATCAAATGCGGTGCAGAAGATCACCGGGCAGCCGGTATCTACAGCCCTGAATATCTCGAAACTCAACCCGTCCGCCAGTTGTATGTCCGACAGGATCAGCTGTGGCGGCGGATTTTTCTGCAGCCATTGGATAGCAGCCTTTACGGAGGGAATGATATCCACCACCGTCAGCGCATCGTCAAGGCGCTGTATCATGCCTTTCAGTTCTTTAGCCGTTTTGGCTTCATCTTCAATGATCAGTACATTCATGATCTACCGGTTAATAATGGAACTTTTACTTCGAACTTTTCCATGGTCTCATGCACAACGATATCACGGTCCGCCAATATGCGGTAGCGCTCCCGGATATTGCTCAGGCCGGTACCGAGACTGTTGCGGATCACATTGCGCCGCCGTATGGAATTGCTGACCACCAGCCAGCCTTCCGCTTCCGTGCTGATGCAGATCCGTAACGGCATCTCCGCATCCACGACATTGTGTTTCACCGTATTCTCGATCAGCAGCTGCAGCGTGGCAGGCGGCAGTTTTCTCGTGTACCAGGAGGCATCCACACGCACATCGATAAACAACGCATCTTCAAACCTTTCTTTGAGAATATGCAGGTAAGCGCGCGTAAAATCCAGTTCTGCCTGCAGTTCCACCAGGTCCGCCATACGATTGTTCAGCAGGTACCGGTACACTTCGGCCAGCTTCTGGATGAATTCCCGCGGCGCTGTTTCATGCGTCATGCTTCGCAAGGTGCCCAGTGAATTGAAAAGAAAATGCGGGCTTACCTGCTCCTGCAGCAAGCTCAGCCGTGCCTGCAGATTTTCCTGCTTCAGCCGCTCGTTCTCCAGCCTGGATTGCTGGCTCTGGGCGGACATCCGCAACAGGTAAGCGATGAAATACAGGAATCCGCCGATCACGATCCCCCGCGTCACCAGCAGAAAGTGCAATACCAGCATACCCCTCGGGGCATATTCGATTCGCTGCTGCACTTCGCTGACATCCTGCGTAACATAAAAGAGCAGTACGGACATCGCCACACATCCGGTTACGGCCCACACTCCTTTCCAGCCGTAACCCTCCGGCCGGGCGCGCTGCATCACATACTGCACGAGCATCCAGCACAAAAACGCATTGACGAACGACCCGGCCAGCGTAACCAGCGAATGCATCATTTCCTCCCGGTACACCCCCAACGCATGCCGCATCAGGGCAATGAACAACGCAATGATCAATCCCGTTACCGGGTAAAATCTCCTCATGTTGCAAAGGTACCGGATGGAATATCCGGTGCGCCTTAAAGGGCGGGTGAAGCGGACAAATTGGGGGCTGATCTGACACAGGCGGCCGGTCAGTATAAAGCGGGCATTCAAAAGCGGGGATGGTTCAATTTCCATTTTGTCCATTTCATCCCGTCACGATCATTTCGTCCTCCGCGCCGCTCTACCTTTGGCGGACCGATAAAACGCAAACCATGAAGTTACCTGTATTCACGATGATCTTTTGTTTATGCATATCGGCCCTTTCGGCCCAGGACAGCCGCCAGGTATCCGGCCGCATAACCGATGAGGCCACCGGCGAACCGCTTTCCGCAGTAACGGTGACCGTAGCAGGCAGCCGCATTGGCAGCAGCAGCAACACCGATGGCTATTTTATGCTGACCGGCATCCCCCGCGATACCTTCACCCTTCGTTTCAGCTGCATCGGCTACCGGCCGCTGGATTACCCGCTGGGAAACGACGCACCATTGTCCGGCCTCCGCATCAGGCTCACCGCCGACGCGGGTGCTTTAAAAGAAGTGGTGGTGACCGGGGAATCCAGGGAACGTTTCAAACTGAATCAGCAGATCGGCATGATCCGCATGAACCCCAAAATGATCGCCTCGCTACCTTCGCTTGGCGAGAAGGATATTTTCCGCGCTTATCAGCTGATGCCGGGCGTCAGTGCAGGGAATGAGCAATCCGCCGGCCTGTATGTCAGGGGCGGTACGCCGGACCAGAACCTGGTGGTGTTCGATGGCTTTACGGTGTATAATGTAGACCACCTCTTCGGTTTCTTCAGCGCATTCAATGCCAATGCCATCAAGGACGTGCAGCTCTACAAAGGCGGCTTCGACGCGAAATACGGCGGGCGCCTGTCTGCCCTCATGGAGATCACCGGCAAGGAAGGCAACAAAAATGCATTCAACGCCGGTATTGACGCGGGCTTTCTGAGTGTGAACGGATTTGTGGAGACGCCGCTGGGCAAAAAAATGTCTGCCCTCATCACTTACCGGCGGAGCTTTGCCACTTCGTTTTACGACAAACTGAAAGATCAGGCTACGATAGACAATGGCCGCAACCAAAGCGGGCGTTTGTCCGGCATAGGCGAACGCTTCCGCGGTCAGGCGGACGTGCAATCTTACTTCTCCGATCTTAATGCCAAGCTGACCTTCCGTTCAGACGCCGGGGATGTGTTCAGCTGGAGCTTTTATTCCGGCAAGGATCATATGGATAACAGCATTGAAGCCGGAGGCGGCTCCTGGATATCCCGGCGGCTCTCCTCCTTCTTTGCCAACACAACGGACGTGGCCAGCTGGGGCAACACCGGCACCAGCCTGAAATGGAGCAAACAATGGTCTCCCGCCCTCTACAGCCACACACTCGTGAGCTACTCGAACTATTTCAGCGAAAGGGAAAACACGCTGCGCAGCGTCATCACCGATTCCCTGGGGGCAGACCGCCATTTCCAGAGCGGCGCTATTGAAGATAACCAGCTGTATGACTACGCCGTGCGCACGGACTGGGAATGGACGGTTTCACCGGTTCAACGGCTGGGCTTTGGTGTGCAATACAATTACCAGGATATCTCCTATCAGTATTCCCGCAACGATACGCTCACGCTCATAGACCGCCAGACGCAAGGCAATACCCTTGCCTTCTACCTGGAAGACAAGATCAGCCTGGCGGACCACAAACTGCTGCTGGTGCCGGGCATGCGCGTCACTTCTTTTTCCCCTACCGGCCAATGGTATATTGAGCCGCGCATCCGGGGAGACTTCCAGCTGAGCGAGCGGGTGAAACTGAAAGCGTCCGCAGGCCAGTATTACCAGTTCGCCAAAAGGGTGATCCGCGAGGATGTACTGCGCGGAAGCCGCGATTTCTGGCTGCTGACCGATGACGAGCGGATACCCGTAAGCTTCTCGCGCCAGTATTCCGCCGGCGCCAGCTGGGAAAATGCGAAGTTCCTTATTGATGCGGAGGTGTACGTCAAAAAGATGGAAGGCTTGTCCGAATACACCTTACGCTTCCAGCCAACAGGCGGTGCGGCGAATTATGCTGACTTCTTCTACGAAGGCACGGGAGAAGCCCGGGGCATCGATCTGCTGATACAGAAAAAGGCAGGGCGGTACAATGGCTGGATAGGTTATACCCTGGCCGAGGTCACTCATGATTTTGACGTGTACGGGCCGGATAAATTCCCCGCATCCAACGACATCCGGAACGAATTTAAGACCGTCCATAATTACCGGCTCGGCAGGTTCGACTTCTCCTTATCCTGGATGTACATGACCGGCAAGCCTTATACTGCTCCCACCGGAGGATACCAGATCACTTTGCTGGATGGTACAAAAGTGGATTACCTGAACGTATCAGCGAAAAACGCGCTGCGGCTGCCGGACTATCACCGCATGGATGTTGCCGTTACGTTGAATTTTGGCCAGCCCGGGAAGTTCAACGGCGCCATCGGCCTCTCGCTGTTCAATCTCTATAATCAAACCAATATCTGGTACAAGAACTTCGACATCATTGAAAATGAAATTGTGGAAACCGATGTCAACTACCTGGGATTCACGCCCAATCTCTCACTCAGCCTGAAATTAAAATAAAGCACCGCCATGGAAAAAATCAGACAATATATCATCCCGGCAATTTCGGCACTCCTTGTTTTCTTTTCTTCCTGTACGGAGGAAGATGCATTGGCGCCTGATCCGCTGCCGGTTGTGGAAAGCTACCTCACTCCCGGTCAGCCGGTGAAGGTGCAGATCACAAAAGAGATCCTCTATGGTAAAACGGATACGTTGATCCCTTTGGAGGGCCTGGTGGTGCAGATCAGCCATAACGGCCAGTCCTGGCCGCTGATGGAGACCGCTGCGGGCCAATATGGCACCGCATCCCTGCAGATCGCTGCCGGAGAAACGTACCAGCTTTCGTTTACTTATAATGGACGGGAGATCACGGCCACAACGGAAGTGCCGGCATTTCCCGGAACGGTAGCGGCATCCGGTACAAGCCTCACAGTGCCGCAACTCGGGTCGGGAACGGGGGTAGAGATCCCTGATCCCATACAGTACACCTGGGATAATCCTGACCAGGAATATCATCTGCTGGTGGTGCGGAATTTGGAAGCCGATCCGCAGCCGATCACTTTCAATATCGGTGACGACATCATCGAAAAACCGGAACCTGTTTTCAGGATACCGCCGCACCGGGGCAACAGCCA
Source organism: Chitinophaga sp. XS-30 (assembly GCF_008086345.1). Classification (NCBI taxonomy): domain Bacteria; kingdom Pseudomonadati; phylum Bacteroidota; class Chitinophagia; order Chitinophagales; family Chitinophagaceae; genus Chitinophaga; species Chitinophaga sp. XS-30. The sequence goes on from NZ_CP043006.1 coordinate 4,205,757, forward strand.
GCAGCTGTCTCTCGGCAGGTTCTCTTACTATGGCCGGCATGCCGTGATCCTGTACCGGATACAACCGGAATATGCCGCATTGTATGAGGATAACGGCAATAATTCCGGCAACCTCGTTGCTCCGCCTACCAATATCAGCAACGGGCTGGGCATCTTCACCGGCGTAAATGCTGCCGATACCCTGTGGGTCCAGATACGTTAAAAGACGGTTCACCCCCGGGTTTGGCTGTTTCACCGCAGATGGCCTGACTTCAGGGATTACCGCCAGTCCAATACCTAAAATCACAAACTATGAAAAAGTTCATCATTCCCCTGATCCTGATACTGGGTACTGTCAGCACAGCAGTAAATGCACAGGTAGTCGTTGTAAGGCCCCCTGTTCGCCGCGTAGTGGTAGTACCTCCTCCGCCGCCGGCAAGCGTAACGGTAGTAAGGCCGTATCGCCGGGTGGTGGTAGCCCGTCGCCCGGTACTCGCACCGGTAGTTGTGGTAAAACCGGCACCGGTGGTGGTGGTAAGACCTGCGCCGGTAGTGGTGGTTCCGCCGAGGGTCTTTTTAAAACCTGCGCCCGTAGTGGTGCCGCCACCGCAGCCGCTGGTGACCGTGCATAAGCAGGTAGTGGTACATAAGCTTTAACGTAGCCCGGGATGATGGTGTTTTTCCGTATATGAACGCGGAAATTCACTGTCCCCCGGGGATACACAAAATATCCGGAAGAATGGGCCGGTACCATCAGCACCCCGGCGCCTGGCGAAGGCCGGAATAACACAACAAATACCAGAAAAAAACAAAACTGAATGCGCAGTATGATAATCCGGCGGTCCCATTTATACATCAGCAAAACCTGCTGGTACGCGCTGATCTGCGGACTATTTATGACAGGCTGTGCCGGCAGCCGGCACACCACCTCCGCTTATGGCGCCGGGTGGCCTGCCGTTCATGCAGATAGCCGGAATTCGGATTATTCGCCGGTGCGGGGCGCAAAGAAACTGGCATTCGCCTGGCAACGGAAATTTGAAGGCACCATCAACCTCGGGCCAACCACCGGTCCGGACGGCAAAGTGTACCTGACCACCAGCGCAGACGGCTGCCACCTGTATGCCCTGAACAGTGAAACAGGGCAAACGGTATGGTGCAGCGATGAGGTGAACAAATTTGCCGTTGCCTCCTCCGCCCTGCTGGACCGGGAGGGGCATATCTATCTCGCAGATGATGAGGCCATGCATGCGTTCGACAGATCCGGAAAGCTGTTGTGGGAAACACCCATTACCGGCTTTCCCCTGTCAGCGCAATTCACGCAAACCGGCAGGCTCATCTTCATCACCCATATCGGCCTCATTTATGTGCTGGACAAGGCGACCGGCAACCCCGTTATGGAAACGGTGAACCTGGCGCCGGAGCATTCGCTGAACAAGACCTTCGACCCACGAGCCTGCATGCGCGGCACTGCGGACTGCCCATGTGCGAACACCCTGGCTTTCGACCAGCAAAACGGCCGGTTCTATTTCACCTACTGGAAACCCGGTACTGCGCAGGCCGGATTACGCGCCATGCAGTACACGGAAACAAACGGACCTGCGGTAACGCTGCTCTGGGAAAACCTTGCGCTGCCGGGAGGCAGTGCCTCCAGTCCGGATATTTCCGCCGATGGCTCACGCATCTATGTAAATGATAATGCAGGCGGCCTGCATGCGATAGATGCCGTAACCGGGAAGAACATCTGGCAGTTTGAGATCGGGTATGAAACCGGCGGCAGCCAATCCACTTCTCCGGAAGGCCTGATCATGCCAGCAGGTGGCAATGGCGCGGCACTGATGTGCATCAGGGACGAGGGAGACAGCGCCCGGCTGTTATGGCGCCGGGAAGATATGCATAACCGGGGCGTAGCCACACAGGCAGCCGGAGGGTTGTCCTATGTCACCGTCGCCGCCGCTGCCGGAAAACTTAATAATGACCTCGCCGTCGTGGATGTCCGTACCGGAAAGGAGCTGGACAGAAAGCACCTGCCCGGCACGACCATCTTCACTGTTGGCACCACCATCGGGCCGGAGGGAAATGTGTATGTACCGACGTTTAACGGATTATTATTCGCATACCGGCCGGCATAACAAGATCTGAACAATGAAATACTATCCGGGAAAGCAGCAAGCCCGGGCCAGTCTGCTGGCTGGTCCGGGTCTTTTTCCGGGCTGCGGTAACGAAGGCATGAACATACTGTTCATGTGATAGCCGGGCCGCATCTTTTTTATCTTTCAATTACATTATTTTATGCGCTACAGATCATTCCTGTTGAACATATCTTTATGCCTTGTTGCCTTTGGTGTGCAGGCGCAGGACGTCAGGGAAAAGCCGTCCATTCTCAGAACAGGACCCGGCCTCAGTTATTTTTCCAATCATGAAGGCAGCCGCGGCGTTCCCCGGATGGGATTAAGCATAGCCCTTGCGCCAACATTCACCTTATCTGAACAGTTTTACCTTAAACCGGAGCTGGCCTTTTCCATGAAAGGCGGCAAAATTGAATACAACACCTCCGGGGTGTTCAATGGCAGCGTCCGTTACCGGATCAACTACTTTGAGCTGCCCCTGCTGCTGGGCATCCGCCCGCTGGACTGGCTGGCCTTTGAGCTGGGTGGCTATGGTGCGGTGGAAGTGGGCGGCAACTTTGATTTCACCGGTACCTTCTCCTATGGTTACGGCGTGTTTGACCGGGATGACCTGAACGATTTTGATTATGGTGTAGCGATGGGCGTAGTGCTGAGGAGCCGGAGGCTGCACCTCGGCATCCGCTATTATCACGGGCTGCAGGAGGTATCGTCCGGCAGCGCCTCGCATATTTTACTGGGAGATGCCGCCATGCGCACCTTTCAGCTGACCTTGCAAAAGGTCCGGCAGCGCCGCCGGAAGTGGTAACCGGAACGGATATAGCAAGATCTGAATGATATCCGTAATTTCGTTGCCTGATGAACAACAACATCCCGGTAAAGAACAAGATCAATACGGACGATCTGATAAAGGTGGAACGGTTCCGGAAGAATATCCGGAACACCGCTCCCCATAAGCATAACCACTATTTCGAGATCGTATTTCTCACCGCAGGCACCGGGGATCACTGGATCGATGGCGTGCAGTACAGCATTAAGCCGGATGTGCTTTTCTTTATTACGCAGGACCAGGTGCATAACTGGGCACTGCAGACGGAGCCGGAGGGCTTTGTGCTGATCCTTAAAAATGCTTTTATTGAAAAGAGCCTGGACCGGGAGTTGAAAATGCTGCTCTACCGCCTGAACGGCATACCCTGCATCTACCCTGAGCATGAGCCGGGCATTTTACCTTTATTTGAATTGCTGGCAGAAGAACACCGGGCCTCAACGGAAATGACCCTGTACATTATTGAAGGCCTTTTAAAAGCCCTGCTGGCCAGGATACTGAACAACGCCCGGCAGGAACCGAACCGCGCAGCGGCAAGAACAGACCTGTACCATACCTTCATGGGCCTGCTGCATACCGGCGCGCCACCCGTTAAAATGAAAGTGGCAGATTTTGCTGCCAGGCTCAATACCACCCCGCAGAACCTCAATGCCGCCTGCCGGAAAGCGGTAAACAAGTCTGCCGCCGAAGTACTGGCCGATCATATTATGAACGAAGCCAAACGTTTGCTGCGGTACACGAACAAAACCGTATCCCAGATATCCCTTTCCCTGAATTTTTCCGACCCCTCCCATTTCGTAAAATTCTTCAAGCGTATCACCGGCCATACGCCGCAATCTTTCCGTTCCCTGTAGCAGCGCATACCAAACCATTTTCAAAAATACCATAAAGGACTGCCGGCCCGGAATAGCTTTGCGTTTTCATATCACGCAATACGCCCTCGTGGAACAGCACTATGACTTTATTCAAGCTACCGTTTAAAACCCTCTGCGCCGGATGCCTTCTTGTACTGCTGCATGGCCGCCTCGCCGCGCAACAGCGCAGCCTTTCCATCCGGGAAGCCGTTTCCCTCGCAGCGGCACAGCAGCCGCAGCTAAAGGCGCAGCGGGAACAGGCCAATGCCGCCGCTTATGGGACGGACCTCGCCCGTAACACCCTGATGCCGGAGCTGACAGCCGGTTACCAGGCGGGTTACGCTACCTATAACAATATTACCGGGATGACGTACCCGGGTATGTACCTGCCCATCAGCGGTCCGCCTTCCGCCGGTAATACCTATGATGCGGTGCCGGGTACCGTTTTATCGGCGTTGCTGACATGGAGCCCGCTCACTTTCGGGCAGCGCGAAGCCGCGGTGGAAAAGGCGGCCGCTCAATACAAGCTGGCTGGCAGCCAGTACAACGATGCCCTTTTCCGGCAACAGTATGCCGTTATCTCCGCTTACCTGGATGCCGTGTACCTGTTCAAACTGATGCAAAGCAGCAAGGGAAATATCGAACGCAGTAAAACAGGATTGGAGCAATCCCTCGTGCTGGCAAAAGAAGGGTTGCGCCCCGGCATAGATACCGCCCAGTTCCAGTCCGCACTCGCCCAGGCGGAAATAGACCTGCTGACCCTGCAAAGGAAATACTTTGAGCAGCTGACGGAACTGGCAAGGCTCACCGGCGTTCCGGACCAGCCGAAAGCATGGCTGCTGGCGGATACATTCCTGGTTCATGACCTGCCGGCACTCCCGGATACCAGTGTTGCCGCAGCGATGCATCCTTTGTACCAGGTCTACCAGGACAAACTGGACGTCAGCGAGGCGGCACTGAAAGCGGTGCAGCGGGAATGGCGGCCGAAACTGGACATCTGGGCCAATGCCTATGCGCGCGGCTCTGGCGTTGCCGCGGACGGAACGGTGAACAAGGCAGACGGATGGTCGCTCTCCCGCAATAATTATGGCGCCGGCATACAACTCAGCTTTCCCGTGCTCGGTTTTTCGCGAACCGGCCTGCGCAAAAAACAGTACCAATCCCTCCTGCGCTCAGACGAAGCGCAACTGGAACAGGTCAAACTTGATCTGCAGCAACAGCGGAACAATGCCGCTTTCAACTTCGATCAGCAACTTGGCATTGCGCAACACTCGCTGGTACAGACACGTACCGCGCAGTTCGCCTATACCGGCCTGCGGCTGAGCTATGAGAACGGCCTGACGGATTTCACCCGGCTGATGCAGGGACAGTATGAATTGCTGAAAGCCGAGAGCTTCCAGGCCGGCGCCTTCGTTCAGGCATGGCGTGCGCTGCTGGATATATCGGTGGCCAATGGCAACCTGGACGTTTTTATTGACAACCTGAAACAATGATATGAAGCTGATCATCGCAGCATTACGGCATCCTGTTACAATATTGGTCGCGGTAATAGCCATACTTTTTTTCTCCTTTCTGTCTATCCGCAATGCAAAGGTGGATATCTTCCCGAAGCTGGGTTTGCCGGTGGTGTATGTAGCACAGCCTTACGGCGGTCTTTCTCCGGAGCAGATGGAAGGCTTTGTGACCTCTTATTATGAATACCATTTTCTGTATATCACCGGTGTGAAATATGTGGAATCGAAAAGTATTCAGGGCGCTGCCATTATCAAGATAGAATTTAACGAAGGTACCGACATGAGTCAGGCCATGGCGGAAGTTGTGGGATATGTGAACCGCTCCCGCGCATTCATGCCGCCGGGAACGGTACCGCCTTTTGTCACCCGCTTTGATGCCGGCAGCGTGCCGGTAGGCCAGCTGGTATTCAGTTCAGATACCCGTTCCCTGAGCGAGATATCGGATCTTGCCTTATTCCGTGTGCGGCCGATGTTCTCCACGCTCCCCGGCGTGTCTGCCCCGCCGCCATTTGGCGGCAACCAGAAGACGGTGCTCGTGACGGTTGACCCCGAAAAACTCCGTGGCCACAACCTTTCGCCGGACCAGGTAGTGCAGTCGCTCGTGAAATTCAACAGCATTGCCCCGGCGGGGAATGTGCGCATTGGCGACACTACTTACATCACGCCGCAGAACAGCATGATCGAAACATTGGAAGACCTGCAGGATATACCGCTTCATCTTGGCACGGGCCCTTCCGTGTATGTAAAGGATATTGCCACGGTAAGTCTTGGTGCGGATGTAACAACGAGCTATGCGCTGATCAACGGCAAACGCTCCGTGTACATTCCGGTAACCAAACGGGCCGATGCCTCCACCTGGGATGTGGTACAGCGTGTAAAAGCGGCGTTGCCGGACATGCAGGCATCCATTCCGGAAGACATTAAGGTCACTTACGCTTTCGATCAATCGGGTTACGTGATCAATTCCCTCAAAAGCCTTTTATTCGAAGGCGGTCTCGGCGCCATCCTCACCGGCCTGATGGTACTGCTTTTCCTGGGCGACCGCAGGAGCGCGCTTATCGTGATCATGACCATTCCGCTGGCGCTGTTATCCTCTGCAACATTGCTATACCTCACCGGGCAAACGATCAATATCATGACGCTCGGCGGCCTGGCTTTATCGGTAGGCATTCTGGTGGATGAAGCCACAGTAACCATTGAAAACATCCACCGGCACATGGAAAGCGGTAAAAGCAGGGCGAGAGCCATTGCCGATGCCACCCGCGAGATCGCGGGGCCTAAACTGCTGATCCTGCTGAGCATCCTGGCTGTATTTGTACCGGCGCTGTTCATGAACGGCGTGCCGAGAGCGATGTTCATGCCGCTGTCTCTCGCCGTAGGTTTTGCGATGATCGCATCCTTCCTGTTATCACAGACCTTTGTGCCCGTCGTCTCCAACTGGATGCTGAAAGATCATCTGCCAAAGGAAAACAGGAACGGCTTCTTTGAAAAGATAAAAGCACGTTATCATACAACGGGGCTGCGTTCGGCCGCGAGATTCAGGGTCTTTACAGCACTGTTCCTGCTCATTTCGGCTGGACTGGTGGTGTTGCTGCTTTCTGCTACCGGAACGGAGCTCTTTCCGCCGGCAGACAGCGGGCAAACGCAGGTGCGCCTTCGCATGCCGGTAGGCACGCGCTTTGAAAGAACGGAAGACGCTACGCGAAAACTTCTTCAGCTATGCGACAGCATTGCCGGAAAAGGCAACACCGAAATATCCTCCACTTTCATCGGCACGCAGCCTTCCAGCTACCCGGTCAACTATATTCATTTATGGACGGGCGGTCCACATGAATCCGTTACCCGCATCAAAATAAAAAGAGGCATTGTCCCCATCACTGCCTTTAAAGAAAAATTGCGGGAGGCTGTCGGCAAGAACATGCCAGGCGTAAAGATATCCTTTGAGCCGGGAGATATTGTGGAACAGGTATTGAACCTGGGCAGCACGAACCCCGTTGAAATAGCCGTCATCAACCGCAACCTGGAAGCCGGCAGAAAAACAGCCGTCGAACTGGTAAAAAAATTGTCCGCCATCCCTGCCCTGCGCGACATTCAAATAGCCACTCCGCTGGATTATCCGGCCATCAGGCTGGAAGTGGACCGCGTAAAAGCAGGGCAGCTGGGCATCACCAGCGAACAGATCGCCAGAGCCACCACAACGGCCACATCCTCCAGCCGTTTTACCGCACCCAGTTACTGGCTGGATAAAGTGACCGGTACCGCTTACCAGGTACAGGTGCAATACCCTGAATACCGGATGAACAGTACCGCGCAGCTGGAAGCCATTCCTGTTTCCGGCGGCGCAGGCACCACTCATTATCTCAGTGAAGTGGCTTCCTGGAAATACGCCACCATGCCCGGGGAATATGACCGGCTGAACCAGCAACGATATATTACCGTAACGGCCAATGTACACCGGGAAGATCTCGGCGGTGTTTTCAAACAGGTAGATCAGGCCATTGGCAGCCTCGGCAAACTTCCGAACGGCGCAAGGATCGTCATGCGCGGCCAACCGGAGCTGCTGCGGCAAACGCTCACGAGCCTGCAGTTTGGCCTGCTGATCGCCGTAGTGGTGATCTTCCTCGTGATGGCCGTGTACTTCCAGTCGTTCCGCGTAGCGCTGACCACATTGTCCGTAATCCCCGCGGTGATTGCCGGCTCCCTTTTGCTGCTGCTCGTCAGCGGCCACTCATTGAACATTCAGTCCTACATGGGCACCATTATGGCAGTGGGCGTAGCCATCGCAAATGCGGTGCTTTATATTACCCATGCGGAACAAAACCGGAAAACGGGGATCGCCGGCGCGCACATGCAGGCGGCGGAAGCAAGGCTCAGGCCTATTCTGATGACAAGTCTGGCTATGATAGCAGGCATGATGCCGATGGCGCTGGGCATCGGAGAAGGCGGGGACCAGACCGCCCCCCTGGGTGTAGCCGTGATCGGCGGGCTGTTATTTTCAGCGATCAGTGTATTGTTCTTTCTTCCTCATGTTTACCAGCTGCTGACCGGCAGAAGGTCTTACCAGTCCGTGTCCCTTGACCCGGATGATGAAAACAGCAAAACTTATGACAAACAATAATATGCGCGTTATTTCGATACTATCAGCCGCCATCTTCCTGGTTTCCTGTGACAGCGGCAGCAAAAGCCCGGCTTCAGAAACGCCGGGAACCGACACTGTTCCCGCCTTCATCCTGAAAGCGGACACCGCCAGGAAAACAGTGGAACTGCCTGCAGAACTGCTTCCCTATGAACAGGCTGTGCTGTTTGCAAGAGTGGAAGGTTTTGTACGATCGATGAAAGCAGACCTTGGTGATAATGTAAAAAAGGGACAGGTGCTGGCGGTCATCGAAGCACCGGAAGTCTCCAGCCGCTTCGCGGAATCCGAAGCCACCCTGCTTTCGGCCAAAGCGAAATGGGCTTCCAGCCGGGACAATTTCGAGCGGCTGTACCGGGCGTCAAAGGCGGAGACACCGGGTATCGTTGCCCCGGCGGACCTGGAGCGCAGCCGTCAGCAAATGCTGGCAGACAGCGCCGGCTACGAAGCAGCGGCCAGGCAATCACAGGCATACAAAGCCGTATCCGGCTACCTGCATATCACCGCGCCGTTCGACGGCGTGATCACCGCGCGCAACGCTGATCCCGGAACGCTAGTGGGAAGCGGCGCAATGCTGTTCACCATCCAGAACAACCGCACACTGCGCCTGAGGGCGGCGGTGCCGGAAGTGTATGTGAACACCGCAGCATCGCTGAAGGAAGTTGCTTTTACCGTAGATGCCTGGCCCACACAACAATTCACGGCAACATTAACCCGTAAATCCGGCGCCATAGATCCGGCCACACGCACAGAGCTGTGGGAATTTAAAGTGGACAACAGCCGCCAGCTGCTGAAGGCCGGCGCTTTTGCATACGTGAAGATCAGCATGGAGCGCCAGGGAATATCTTATGTGGTGCCAGCCCCGGCCATTGCCACCACCCAGGAACGGAAGTTCGTGATCGTAGTAAAGCATGGCGAAGCGCAATGGGTGGACGTGCGGCAGGGCATGGTCACCAATAAGGGCGTGGAAGTATTTGGCAACCTGAACGAAGGAGATACCGTGCTGGTGAAAGGTACCGATGAACGGAAACCCGGTACGTCCGCTCACTGGAAGGTACAACGATAATACACTCCAGGCACTCCATCGTTTGTTAGCCCATCCCGCTGCTGCCCCTTTCAAATAGTCAACCAAATTGTCAATCTTTTGTTAATTTCCTGATACCCCTTACAATTTGTCATAAATAATGTGTCATTTTGCGACCGAATGAACGTTCAATTGACAACATCGGCAGCTACCGAAAAGAAGCAGGCCATTTTTGAAAGCACCCTGAAGCTGATCCGTGAATTCGGCTTCCACGGCACTCCCGTCAGCCAGATAGCGCAACATGCCGGCGTGGCCACCGGCACCATTTATCATTACTTCGCCTCCAAGGATGAACTGATCATAGCACTTTTCCGTTATAGTAAGCAAAAGATACATGACGCCACTTTCCGGGACCATAACCCGAATGATACTTACCGCGACCGGTTTGTCAGCATCTGGATCAATCTGGTGAATTATTATAGCCGCTTCCCCGAAGTGCTGAGCTTTTTTGAGCAGTTCTACTCCTCCCCCTTTGTCCGCGAGATCTTTACGGACGAAACCATGTGTTTCCAGGATGAAGTATCGCTTTTCCTCAAAGAAGGCATCAACAGCGGGCATATCAAGCAGCTGGACATCAATATTATCAGCGCTGCGTTCCTCGGAACGGTGATTGCCACGGCCAAAAGAAGCAATAACCCCATGTTCAGGTTCAATGAGGAAGACCTCCGGAACATGGTAGGCATCATCTGGGACGGGATTAAAAAATAGGAACGATTACTTTATAGGAAACCGGCGTGATTAAAATTATCATTGAACAGACAGGGGAATGATCATTTTAATCATCGAAGGCTGACCCGTAAAAAATAAATATGAACAGATGAAATAGCATTCCATCTGACCCGAAAAAAATAAATGTCAACAGATGAAATAACATTCCATCTGACCCGTAAAAAATAAATATGAACAGATGAATATCAGGAGTTTATTTCTCACCGGCTTATTCATGGCCGCTTCGTTAACCATGCATGCGCAGGAGCAACAGCCTTCCACCGGCCTGCCGCCAAAGGCAAGCCTTGAGCAGTGTATTGATTTTGCGCTGCGTAACAAGGCGAATGTAAAACAGGCGGCCATTGACCAGGAGATCGGCGAACGGGATATCGCCTCTGCCCTCTCCGGCTGGTTCCCGCAGATCGGCGCAACCGGTACTTACAACAACAATATCATCATACCCACCGCCGTGATCGGAGACCAGGTGATCCAGATGGGGCAAAGGAACGTAGCCGCGCTCGTATTGCAGGCGGATCAGCAGATCGTCAATCCTGCACTGCTGCAGGCATCCAAAGCCGCCAAATACGTGCGGCTGCAAAATGAGCAGAACACGGAAAATACGAAGATCAACACGATCGTTGAGGTCAGCAAAGCGTATTATGATATCCTGACCAGTGAAGAGCAGCTCTCCATCATCAAAGAGAACATCGCCCGGATCACCAAACAGCTGCAGGATGCAAAGGCGCGTTATGAGACCGGGATCGTGGACAAGACCGATTTTAAACGTGCGCAGATCACACTCAGCAATTCCAATGCAGACCTGAAGCGCACCGCGGCGATATTGAAGTATAAATACGCATACCTGAAGGAAGTGGTGGGCCTTTCCCCGGAAGCCCCGTTAACACTGTCGTTCGACAACACCTCCATGGAAAGCGAGATATCGCTGGATACCACCGTGGCATTTGACTACCGCAACAGGATAGAATACCGGCAGTTGCAGACACAGCGGCAGCTGCAGGGGATCAACACGCAATATAATAAATGGACGTACCTGCCTTCTCTCTCTGCCTTTTATAATTATGCCTGGGACTACCGGAACAACAGCTTTTCGAAATTGCTGGATGTGGATTATCCCCGCTCCGTTTTCGGCCTCACGCTGAACGTACCGATATTCCAGGGAATGAAACGGACACAGGAGATCCGCAAGTCGCAATTAATGGAAGAGCGGATAGACTGGGACCTGGTCAATCTCCGCAACCAGATCAATTCCCAGTACGAGATGGCGATGGCCACTTATAAAGCCAACCTGAACGACTGGGTGACCGCCCGGGAGAACGTGGAGCTTTCGAAAGAAGTGTACAACACCATCAAGCTGCAATATGACGAAGGCATAAAAACTTACCTGGACCTGATGACGGCGGAAACGGACCTCCGCACCACGCAGGTCAACTATCTGAATGCGCTCTATGCGGTACTGTCCGGCAAGCTGGATGTACAGCGTGCAGTAGGCACCATTCAAACAGCGCGATAAAGCAAGAACATTATACGAACAACCCGTTGAGATAATTACCATGAAGAGTATCAACATTGCAACATTTATCCTCCTCGGCGCCAGTGCAGCCGTATCCTGCGGAGGCAGCCAGCAACAGCAGCGCCCCGCCCAGCAGGCTATTCCCGTATCCACCGGCAAGGCCGCGGAACAATTCGTGACCGGCGCCAGCAGTTATCCCGGCAGTGTGGTACCGCTGAACCAGACGGACCTCCGCGCGGAAGTCAGCGGTTATATCACCGGTATTTTTGTGGCGGACGGCGCTACGGTCTCCAAAGGCCAGCGGCTTTACGAAATAGATCGTACCCGTTATGCCGCGGCACAGGAACAGGCCCGCTCTGCGCTGGCCATCGCAGAATCCAACCTGGCCAGGGTGAAGCGCGACCTGGAACGCTACCGAAAGCTGGCCGAGCAGGACGCCATTGCCAAACAAACGCTGGATTACGCGGAAACCGATCTGAGCAATGCAGAAGCCCAGGCCCTTTCTGCCCGCGCAGCACTCACCACCGCCACCACGGACCTTAACCGTTCCGTGATCATTGCGCCGTTCAACGGTACCATCGGGATGTCCCAGGTACGCATGGGCGCATTGGTCAGCGCAGGGAACACCCTCATCAACAGCATTTCCACCACCAATCCTATTGCGGTGGACTTCCCGGTCAACGAACAGGAGATCCAACGTTTTCTTGCCCTGCAAAAAAGCCCGGCAGTGGAAAAGGACTCCCTGATCACACTGGTGTTGCCCGGCGGAGCGCCGTACCCCGCACCCGGCAGGATATCCGCGCTGGACCGCGCGGTAGACCCCGGTACCGGCACCATCACCGTCCGCGCCACATTCGCCAATCCCGATGGACTGCTGAGGGCCGGAATGAACACCACCGTACGCATCCTCAGCCACTCCCCGGAGAAACAACTGGTCATCCCCTACAAAGCGGTAACGGAACAGCTGGGCCAGTCATCCGTGTACGTGGTATCCGACAGCAGCACGGCGGAACAGCGTACTGTTGTATTAGGGCAAAAGACAGGTGATAAAGTAGTAGTGGCCAGCGGGCTGTCCAATGGCGAGACCATCATTACAGACGGGCTGATCAACATCAGGAACGGCGCCAAAGTAGCGCCCCAACCGCAGCAACAACCCAAGCCCTGAAAGAAGACTTGAGCATTTGAATACGAACAGGAACTTTTCACATTGCACGACATATGATATCAGAAGTATTTATAAGAAGGCCGGTTACCTCCATCGTTATATCCATACTGATCGTACTGATAGGGGCAATTGCCATTACCACGCTGCCGATCAGCCAGTACCCGAACATTGCGCCGCCTACCGTAACGGTTAGCGCCACGTACACGGGTGCGGATGCGCAGACCGTGGAGCAAACGGTGACAACGCTCATAGAAAGCCAGATCAACGGTACGCCGGGCATGACTTACATGTCATCCAACAGTACCTCCGACGGCCGTTCCGCTATTACCGTGACCTTTGATGTGGGCACAGATATAGACATTGCGACACTGGACGTACAGAACCGGGTAGGCATTGCCGAGCCGGCACTGCCCGAAGCGGTAAGGCGTCTTGGTGTTACCACCCGGAAGGCCAATACAGACGTATTGATGATGGTAGCGCTGGTATCCCCCAACGGCACCCGCGACCAGAAGTTCCTCGCCAACTACGTGAACCTTTATGTGCGCGATGCATTGATGCGCGTGAAAGGTGTGGGTGATGTGACCGCGTTCGGCCAGCCATTCAGCATGCGTGTATGGCTCGATGCCACGAAGCTCTCTTCGCTGGGGCTCACACCGGCCGACGTCAATACCGCCATCCAGGAACAGAATACCCGGATCCCCGGCGGCAGCGTGGGCGCCAGGCCGCAGACCTCCTCGCAGGTCTTCGAGTTCCCCGTGATCCTCGACGGCGACCTGAACACAGAAGAACAGTTCAACGAGATCGTTGTCAAAACCAATGCAGACGGTTCTATCGTGTACCTGAAAGACGTAGCCCGTGTGGAGCTGGGTGAGTTCGCTTACAACATCACCAGCAAGGTAAACGCCCAGACCTCTTCCGCGATGATGATCGCGCAAACCCCCGGGGGCAACGCCGTGGAAACAGCTGAAGGCCTCTACGCCGCGCTGGAAAGACTGAAAGCACAGTTTCCCAGTGATGTGGACTACGTGGTAGCATATGAAACCGTATCCGTGGTAAAGGCATCGATCAACGCCGTACTGCATACCCTGATAGAAGCACTGATACTGGTGACCGTAGTGGTATTCCTCTTCCTCCAAAGCTGGAGGGCTACGCTCATTCCCATACTCGCCATCCCGGTATCGATCATCGGTACCTTCATTCTGTTCAACCTCTTCGGCTTTTCCATCAACAACCTCACGATGCTGGCGTTTGTACTGGCCATCGGGATTGTTGTGGATGATGCGATCGTGGTGGTGGAAGCCGTACAGCACTACATCGACCACGACAAACTAAGTGCGCCCGAAGCTACCCGGCGGGCGATGAAGGAGATCACGGCGCCGGTGATCGCCATTGCGCTGATCCTTGCGGCGGTATTCGTTCCGGTGGGCTTCATCCCCGGCATGGTGGGCCAGTTGTACCAGCAGTTCGCCATCACCATTGCTGTGTCCGTACTGCTGTCCGCTTTCATCGCATTGTCCCTCACCCCGGCATTGTGCTCCATCCTGCTCAAGCCGTCCACATTAGGCGCCAACACCAAAGGCTTCAACAGGTTCTTCTATAAGTTCAATGTGTGGTTCGACAAAGTGACGAGGCGTTATTCCAAAGGCGTGAAATGGTCTATCAAACGCGCGCCATTGCTGATCATTCTGCTGATCTGCATCTACGCCGGCACGTTCGGGCTGTTCTCCGCCAAGCCTTCAGGTTTCATACCCAATGAGGATGCGGGCATCTTCATCGCCGGGGTGACCCTGCCGGAAGGCTCCTCCTCCATCCGCACCACGCAGGTGATGGACGAGATCACGGCAGACCTGCAGAAGGATTACCCTGAACTGAAGAATATCAGCGCCATCTCGGGCATCAACCTGCTCAACCGTTCCTTCAAGCCGAATGCAGGCACCTTCTTTGTGCAGCTGCACTCCTGGGAGGAAAGGACCCGTACCGTCAACGAGATACTGGCGGGCATCCAGGGAAAATACCGGGGATACCAGAAAGCATCCATCCTCGCCGTTTCTCCGCCGGCCATTCCCGGTCTTGGTGTAAGCGGCGGCTTCTCCATGCAGATACTGGACCAGCAGGGCGGCGATATCAAAACGTTCGAAGCAGCCGTAGGCAAGTTCCTCATGACCGTGAACCAGCGCCCCGAGATAGGTATGGCCTACACGCTTTTCAATTCCAAAACGCCTAACTACCTGGTGGAAGTCAACCGGGACCAGGCGAAGAGAATGGGCGTGTCCATCGGCAGTGTGTACAGCACCATTTCCGGCTACCTGGGCAACAGTTACGTGAACGACTTTACGAAGTACGGCCGTAACTTCCGCGTGGTGACGATGGCGGACACCTCCTACCGTATGGATATCAGCGACATCAATAAACTCTATGTCAAAAATATGCAGGGCAATCCTGTTCCGCTCAGCGCACTGGTCACGCACAGGATGATCGAGAACCCATCCATCGTGAACCACTTCAACATCTTCCGTTCCATTGAGGTCGGCGGCAGCGCCGCACCGGGGTACAGCAGCGGTGATGCTTTGAGGGCGCTGGAAGAAACGGCGGCGGAAACACTTGGCGCAGGTTATACCTACGAGTTCGCCGGCCTTTCCCTGCAGGAAAAAGAATCCGGCAATGCTACCCTGATGATCTTTGCCATCTGTATTATTTTCGTATTCCTGCTGCTGGCCGCATTGTATGAAAGCTGGTCGGTCCCCTTCTCCATCCTGCTCTCCGTACCATTGGGTATCTTTGGCGCGATCCTGACGCTGACTTTCCTGCCGAAGCTGGATAATAATATCTACGCGCAGATCGGGCTGATCACCATCATCGGTCTTGCTGCGAAGAATGCCATCCTGATCGTGGAATTTGCGAAAGAACGTGTGGATATGGGCATGGAACTGATGAAGGCTACCATGGAAGCGGTGAAGCTCAGGCTGAGACCGATCGTGATGACCTCGCTGGCGTTCATTCTCGGTATTATGCCGCTGATGTTCTCCGGCGGCGCAGGCGCCATCTCCCGGCAAACCATTGGCTGGACGGTGTTCGGGGGTATGCTGATCGCCACCCTGTTTGCCATCTTTATTGTGCCGGTGCTGTTTGTGCTGATCACAAGGATAGCATACGGCAAGAAAAAGCTGGCCGCGCTTACCGCCAATTACCGGCCGGAAGAGCACCAGGATATCCTGCATGCGGACCCCGACGAGGACTGACCGTTATGGTAATGTATACGAAGCCCCCAGGTATGATACCCGGGGGCTTTCTATTTTTACCTGACCATGATCGAAGCTCATTTGTATCTTCCTAAAGCTTCCTCATCACTTTCACCAACATATCCGCAATGATCCTGTTGCCTTTATCCGAGGGATGAAGACCATCGTAGGTGATATCGATGGCTTCCTGGGGATAAGGGTATTCCGCTGTTTCAGGATCAAAAGGAACGCCGATAAAATCCGGATAACGATAATCCCGGTATGCTCCGGTTGACGGGTCTTTCAGCCGTTTGAACTTCACCAGGTCCTTCAGGGACATCCTTTTTTGGTGGTAAAGATCGATCAGTCTGACATCTTCATGCCTTGCGATCATTTTTACCGCTTCGGCAAATTGGGCCAGCGACTGTCCGTTCTTTTCCTTATACGAACCCCAGGCGTTGTTCTTCATGTTCTGCAAATACACAAAGTCCACCCGTTGCATGGGCGTGATGAGTATGATCGCCGCGCCCTCATTCAGTGTACGGACCTTGTTGATGATCGTGCGGTAAGCACCATAAAAAGTGCCATTACCCGTATTGCCGAGATAGTCCTGGAAAGTCCCCAGCGGCAGACCCGCCCACCAGTCGTTCGTTCCGAGAAAAACGGAATAGACATCTGCTTTTTCCAGCCCGAGGTTTTCGATCTCCTTTGCCACCCGTACCGCCGTCCAGCCATTATGCCCCTGGTTGGTGTAACGGATATGCTTCAGTTTACCGGTAACACGGCTGAGGTACCCTTCGGTTACGCGATGGCCGGTCTCATCAGGATGATCGTTCAGATAAGTGATCGAATCCCCGATGGCCGTCCAGGACAACTGGCGCGGTGCGAAGGAGGTGAATGCAAGGATGATCCCCAGGAGGATGAGCAGTTTATTCATGTTCGGTTGATTGGCGATAATTCCCGTAAATATATAGTTATCTCTCCAATCCCGCACCCCGTCTGATCGCTATTTCCACAGGAGAAAAATCATCTCCCTCCCGGAAAACATCAAACTCCCCCCGTGCGGCAAGCGGCGGCTGTGCCAGAAAGCGGGGATGCCTGCCATGATGAGGCTGCGCCGCGTGTGCCATGAAAGGATGACATAAATACACCGTACCGGCCCTGCCTGTTGCCAGCGCTTCCGGACGCCCGGCCGAAACATCCAGCTTTTCCGCCAGCTCCATGAAGGACAATCCGGCTTCCCCCGCCGGCAACAACAGTTTCGCCACATCGAGGTGTGATCCTTTCCGTAAACGCGTAGGCGCATCATCCGCTTCCACATCAGAGAAAAGAAATAACATCAGCAGCGCACGGCCTCTGGATCTTATATTGGACCTCCAGGCGAAAAAATCATCCGGGTCCTCTCCCGGAAAACTCACATCCACATGCCAGCCCGTATCCCCCGGGTCCTCCGCAGCGGGAAAACGGACCGGAAAAGTACCCATCGTAAAACGGGGAAACCAGGTACCGGCGCCAGCCAGCTGGTCATAAGCGGACAGCAGCAGGGGCGTATTCGCGGCCTCGCGGAATGGCTCCTGCGCATACTGCCCGAGCCGTATCACCGGTTGCGTCCATGTAGCGGGATCATCGGGATCGCAGCCCGTATCCTTCCATAATATTTCCCGGCATTGGTTCGCCAGTGTAGTTGAAAATGCATTGTCCAGACGAACATAACCATCCTGCACAAATTGCTGAATTTGCGCGTTATTCAGTTTTTCCACGATTGTAGTTTTTTTGCTTTAAGAAAAAGAAGTATCGTCTCCGGTAGCCGGAGAGAGCGTGTCAGAACGACAAGAGAGGATGTATTAAAGCATTACTGTGAATGTCATGGTTCCTTTTGTGAGAATCTGGGGCGAAAATAAGTATTTTGGGGATAAAATTATCCCTTTATGTCAACGGAACGATTCATCAAGCTGATTCCCCTGCTCACCGTGGTGTTGTTCAGCATCTATCTGCTACTGGTAACAGGCCTTACAGAAGTTATGCTAATGAAAAGCCATATTGTAGGGCTGGTAACGCTGGGCATTGTGATCATTATACAGTTGATACACCGCGAAGCGGGATATTATGCCACCCTTTTTATGAATGCGATGGGTGCGGCCTGTATTGCCGCTTTTACACCGACGGTGTACACGATCCGGTTGTTTATTATAATTAAAATTGACTGGATCTGCCTGCTGCTGCTGATCCAATCCGTCATTGTACACCGGCAGCTGGTAGCAGGGATATTCAGGGAATACACAAAAAAATAACCTCACATCACTTTCTCCTCCACCTTTACCTCCATCCTGTTCAGCACCACCGGCCCAAAATGGCTGGCAAATGCCACATCCGCGGCATCCCGCCCGTAAGCCACATTGATCCTGTTGCCTTTCGGTTCGGTCTGGGTGGCATCGAAACAATACCAGCGGCCCTCAAGATATGCCTCAAACCAGGCATGCAGGTCCATCGGCTTCAGCCCATACAGGTAACCGGTGACCATCCTGGCCGGAATATCCAGCGCCCGGCAAAGCGAAATGCCCAGATGCGCAAAATCCCGGCACACGCCTGTTTTTGTAGACAGGATATCCCATGCCGATGTGGAACTGTTCGTAGTGCCGTACTGGTAGCGGATATTGGAATGCACCCATTGCCGGATCGCTTCCACCTGGGGATACCCCTGTTTGAAGTCTTTGGTGATCTCCGCGGCCAGGTCCGCCATTTTATCCGACTCGCAATACCGGCTCGGCAAAAGGTAATGAAGCATAAAATCGGGCAGGTATTCGATAGCGGTCCATCCGGCATTGTGATCTACTTCGATGGTGGGCATGCAATCGGCCAGCACACTGCTTTCGATCCTGAAATTCCCTTCCGGCAGCACGATGCGCTGACAGAGATTGCCGTAGTTATCCGTAAATTCCGTCATTGTCCGGAACGGACTGGTATGCAGCTCCTCTTTGATGACGAACTGCCCTACTCCGCTTCTCGCTCTTAACATGAATGTAGTGGGTACCTGGGTTGTGCAGGTAAAATCGAGCAGGCAGGAAGCTTGAATGAGCATGCTGCAAATTAGGGAATTAAAATTTAAATATCTTTATGCTGAATAAAGCAGAACGGACCATGAACTTTACACTGGAAAAAATACCCGAACGCACGAAAAAGCCCCGCACTTACGGGCTTACGATGATCACAGACAAAGGCCTCAGCCTGCAGGAGACGAAGAACTTCATGTCCGCCGCGGCGCCGCATGTGGATATGGTGAAGCTGGCCTTTGGCACAGCCTATGTGACCCCCAATCTCGGGGAGAAGATCAAGATATACCAATCCCACAATATTCCTGTTTTTTTCGGCGGACTGCTGTTTGAGGCATTCCTGATCCGCAACCAGTTTGATGACTATGTGAAGACCATCAGGGAATACGGCATCAGCCATATGGAAGTATCAGACGGTTCGCTGGACATCCCGCATGCCGAAAAATGCGGATATATCGAGAAACTGGCGAAGATCGGCACCGTGCTGAGCGAAGTAGGGTCGAAAGACAAAGACCGCGAACACATCACCCCGCCTTATAAATGGATCGAGCTGATGAAGGCAGAACTGGAAGCCGGCGCCGAATACATTGTGGCCGAAGCCCGGGAAAGCGGCACCGTTGGGCTTTACCGGGATTCCGGAGAAGTGCGGGAAGGACTGGTGCAGGAAATACTGACGCAGATACCGGGAGAAAAGATCATCTGGGAAGCACCACTCAAAAGCCAGCAGCTGTACTTCCTGGAACTGACCGGCTGCAATGCCAATCTGGGCAATATAGCCCCCAACGAGATCATTTCCCTGGAAGCCATGCGCGTTGGATTGCGCGGCGACAGCTTTCATTTTTATCTCGATGGGGAATAGATCCCTATCATGAAATGCATACTTTTCCTGCCGCCGGTAGTGCCCGGCGAAGAAAGGACCGTAACCGCCGGCGGCACGGAACACATTAAATATTTCCTATCTTGAGCCGGAAACGGACAACTGAACGTGATCAGCATTATCATTCCCACACTTCATGAAGCGCCGAACATCGCCCGCTGCCTGCAAAGGCTGCATGCAGGCGATGCTGCGTTGATAAGGGAGATCATTGTGGTAGACGCGTCCAGCAAAGACGATACTGCCGGCATAGCCAGGGCAAACGGCGCAAAAGTGGCGGTTGTAGCGGCAAGGAGCCGCGCCTTTCAGATGAATGCCGGCGCGGCGATGGCAACAGGCGATATCCTCTATTTTGTGCATGCGGACGTATTGCCCCCCACTTCCTTTGCCGGAGATATCATGCAGGCAATCAATGAAGGCGCGGAAATGGGGCGGTTCCGCTTCCGGTTCGATTCACCCCGGCTGATGCTGAAGATCAATTCCTGGTTTACGCGTTTCGACCGGACCTGGGTCAGCGGAGGGGATGAAACATTGTTCATCCGCAGGGATGTTTTCGGGCAGCATGGCGGATACAACGAACGATTCATTATCATGGAAGAATACGATCTTGTAGCCAGGGCCAGGAAAACGGCGAAATATACCGTGATACAGAAAGATGTGCTGGTATCCGCCCGCAAATACGAGCATAACAGCTGGTGGGCCGTGCAGCGCGCCAATCTGACCGCTTTCCGGATGTTCAGGCAGGGTGCGGAACCCGCGGCCATCAAACAGGTTTACCACCGGATGATCCGTCATCCCAAAGACATTTGAATGGAATTCTATACTGATAAAGTGGTCTGGATCACAGGGGCTTCTTCCGGCATTGGTGCGGAACTGGCCATCCAGCTTTCAAAACAGCAGGCTGCGCTCATTCTCAGCGCCCGCAACCAGGAAGCCCTGCAGGAGATACAACGCCACTGCCTGCAATACACCACCCGCTGTACCGTACTTCCGGCAGACCTGACGGATGCGGCGCATCTGGACGGACTGGTGCAACAGGCGCTGCAAACCTACGGGCACATCGACATCCTGATCAACAATGCCGGTATCACGCAACGGGCCTTTGCGGAAGATACCTCGCCGGAAGTGGACCGCCGCATTATGGAGATCAATTTCTTCAGTCCCGTTAACCTCACAAAATTGCTGCTGCCGCACTTCAGGGCCAGGAAAACCGGGCAGGTAGCCGTTCTCAGCAGCATGGCCGGACTAATGGGCTTTCCGCAGCGTACTGCTTACGCCGCGGCCAAGCATGCATTGAAAGGATATTTTGAAACGCTGCAGGTAGAACACTCCATCCCCGGCTTTTATGCCACCATCGTCAGCCCCGGACGCATTCAGACGCCAATCTCCCTCAACGCCCTTACCGCCTCCGGCAAACCGCATAACAAGATGGACGCCGGCCAGCAGAACGGCATCCCCGTGACCGTATGCGCGCAAAAAATACTCCGCGCCATCGCCAGGCAGCAGCATCACATCGTTATCGCCCGCAGTGAACGGATACTCTGGTGGTTCCACAAATGGTGCCCGCCGCTGTATTACCGCATCGCCAGAAAAGCAGGATTGAAAGAGGGGTAAGACAAAACAGTTTGTCCTCCACTTTCAAACATATCTTCCCGGACCAATGGCCGGGAGCACGGAATAAACGATCTTCGGGAAAACCGCCGGATGACGCGTGCCGTACATAGCTATATGAAGATGACAGTTGCATTATGCCTGTTGCTATTCCAGGCAAATGAACGCCCCCCATTTGATCAAATCAACAAAACCAATTCGGAAATGAGCCTGGTGGAAATTTCGCAGGAACTGCTGTATGCGGCAAGAACCGGCGAGCCGGTAGATACATTCACCCATATCCTTAAAAACATTCATGAAAAAGCACTGGAACAACTGCAATCGGACGAGCAGAAAAAGGCATTCTGGATAAATATCTATAACGCCTATACGCAGATCATCCTGCGTGATGAGCCGGAACAGTATAGCAACCGCAACCGGTTCTTCAGAAGCAAACAGATCGCCATTGCCGGCCATATGCTGAGCCTTGATGATGTGGAACATGATCTGCTCCGCCGCTCGAAGATAAAATGGAGCCTCGGCTACCTGAACAAGCCATTTCCTTCCCGCTTCGAAAAAAGGAACCGGGTGAAGAAACTCGACTGGCGCATTCATTTCGCGCTGAACTGCGGGGCAAAGAGCTGTCCCCCTATCGCCTACTACAAACCGGAGGGACTTGGCCGGCAGCTTGATATTGCTACTACCGTGTACCTGAGAGGGGAATGCAACTGGCGGCCGGAGGACAATATTGTGGAAGTTCCCGCCATCATGGGCTGGTTCCGGCGCGATTTTGGCGGCAAAGACAGTATGCGCACATTGCTGAAGCTCATGGAGATCATCCCTCCGGCCAGCAAGCCGGCAATCAGGTTCAAAGCTTACGATTGGGAATTGTTCCTGCAAAACTATAAAAGCGAATAAACATGGCTAATCATTACTACGATGCAGCAGACCTGCAAAAATTCACCGCCATTGGCGAATATCAGCAAGAGCTGGCAGATAAATTCTTTGGCTGGTATGGCGAAGTATTCAAAGACAGCGCGCTTACTGCAAAGGAGAAATCCCTGATCGCGCTGGCGGTGTCCCACGCGGTGCAATGTCCGTATTGCATCGATGCCTACAGCGCTGACGCCTTTGAAAAGGGATGGAGCGAAACGCAAATGATGGAAGCCGTTCATGTGGCCGCTGCCATCAAAGGCGGCGCCGCGCTGGTACACGGCGTGCAGATGATGAATAAAACCAAAGCCATTTCGATGTAGGCCTGACCCGTAAATGAAATGCATGAAATCACTGAAAGCGCTTCATCATCAATTGGCCAGCTCCACCGCACAGATCGCGGTGCTGGAGAACGGTACGGACCATACCCTGCCGCTGTTCAGCGACAAGCTCAGGGCAGAAGAGCTTTACCCGCTCCGCCCTTCGGAGATCACCATATTCCAGGTGAACGTGGGCAAGATGTGCAACCAGGTCTGCAAACACTGCCATGTAGATGCGGGGCCGGACAGGAAGGAGATCATGACCCGGGAAACCATGCAGCTTTGTCTGGATGTACTGGCAGCAAACCCTTCCCTGCAAACGGTAGACCTCACCGGCGGCGCTCCCGAGCTGAATCCGGATTTCCGCTGGTTTGTGGAGAACATCCGGCAACTCGGCCGGCATGTGATCGTACGTTGCAATCTCACCATCATTTTGTCCAACAAACGGTTCTTTGATCTGCCGCAATTCTTCCGGGAACACCGCATAGAAGTGGTCTCTTCCCTGCCCTATTTCACGCAGGACAGAACAGACCGCCAGCGCGGGGATGGTGTATTTGATGCCTCCATCCGGGCGCTGCAGCTGCTCAACGAAGCCGGGTACGGCATGCCGGATACCGGGCTGCAGCTGAATCTCGTCTATAATCCCGCCGGAGCCTTCCTGCCCCCTGCGCAGGAAACCCTGGAAAAAGAATACAAAACGGAGCTGCTCAAACGCTTCGGCATATCATTCAACCAGTTGTACGCCATCACCAACATGCCCATCAGCCGGTACCTGGATTATCTGGTGGTTTCCGGCAATTATGAGCAGTATATGGACAAGCTGGTGCGGGCATTCAATCCCGCCGCGGCGCACAGCGTCATGTGCCGCAACACGATCTCCGTGGGCTGGGACGGACAGCTGTATGACTGCGATTTCAACCAGATGCTCGACCTGGAAGTAGCCTGTGAAAACTCCCGCCACCTTTCCACATGGAATATGGCAGCACTGCAGCATCGGGAGATCGTCGTCAACCAGCATTGCTACGGATGTACTGCCGGCGCCGGTTCCAGCTGCGGCGGCACGGTAACCAAATAAATCATATGCACAAAAAAGCGCTGATCATTTTCGTTCGCCATCCCGTCCTCGGCAGGGTAAAGACCCGTATAGCCGCCACATTGGGAGAAGAAACGGCTCTTGCCGTCTACAGGGAGCTGCTGGTGCATACTGCTGCCATCACCCGGCCTGTACAGGCAGACAAGTTTGTTTTTTATGCGGATGGAACTCAGGAGAACGATCTGTGGGATGCTGCTGTTTACCAAAAGAGAGCACAGGCTGACGGAGATCTGGGAGAAAGGATGCAACAGGCTTTCCGGGAGCTTTTTGCAGCAGGGTACCAGCATATCGCCATCATCGGCAGCGATTGTTTTGCACTGGGTACGGCTGTTATTGACACTGCGTTTTCATCACTCCAATCCTCCCGGGTAGTGGCCGGCCCATCTACCGACGGCGGGTATTACCTGCTGGGAATGCGGGCCTTCGCCCCTTCCCTTTTTGAAAATAAAAGATGGAGCACCGGCAGCGTCATGAGTGACACCCTGCAAAGCGTGCAGGCCCTGGGATGGGATTATACGCTGCTGCCCACCCTGAGCGATGTGGACGAAGCCACTGATATTCCGGCGGAACTGAGGAAGAAGCTGCTTCTCTGAAAAAAACACGATGCATCGTTATCGCGAAACAACCAAAGATGTGTGCCGTTAAGCAGCGGACAACGGCGGATGCCAGCCTGACACTACCGGGGTGCGTGCAAAACGGCCCGGCAGGATTTTGCGCGGGAAACATGATAATATCCATGAATTGCTATATATTGACTGCGTAGAAATATGTGCGATCAGATTAAGCTAAATCCTTTCATTTGCTGTATGCATTCGTAAAAATCCTGTCACGCCTCGCCCTGAAGCTTTTTTGCCGGCAGGTTACCTTCAGTGACAGGGCATTGCTGAAAAGCGAGGGGCCGTTGATCCTGGCCTGCAATCATCCCAATTCATTTTTTGATGCCATTCTGCTCGGCAGTCTGTTTGAGCGGCCGGTACATTTCCTCGCGCGCGGGGATGCCTTCCGCAAGCCGCTGGTGCGCAAGTTCCTATCTGCCCTCCGGATGATCCCGATCTACCGGCTGAGCGAAGGCCGGGAATACCTCGCCCTGAACGACAGCACTTTCGAGCGCTGTCAGGATGTGCTGCTGCAGGGCGGTATTCTGCTGATATTCTCCGAAGGGCTTTGCAAGAACCAATGGGACCTCCGGCCATTGAAGAAAGGCACGGCCAGGATCGCGCTGGAGGCATGGAAGAATCCAATCCTGGCCAGGAACTGTGCGGTGCTGCCGGTGGGACTGAATTACAATTCCTTCTCCGGATTCGGAAAAAGGATACTGGTGCATTTCGGGGAAAAGATCAGGGAAGAAGACATACCAGCGACGCTTTCCATGAGCGAACGCATACTTCATTTCAACACCTTGCTGACCGCGCAGCTGCAGCACAGTGTGCTTTCCGCCCACGGTAATGATGAGCTGGCACAGATGCTGATCAGCAATCATACCCGTATACCCGGCTCCAGCCATACGATAACATCGCTGAAAGACATACAGGCCAGAATATCACCGCACCAGGCGGAAAAGGTCGTGGCACAGCTGAAACCTCCGGCGCTTTCCCCTGCCAATACCGCCTCTTTTGCGGCGGACCTGGCAGGGATCATTTTACTGCTGTTGCCCGCCGCCGCAGGGTGGATACTCCATATCCCCTGCTATCTTTTGGTAAAACGGTTTGTGGTACAAAAAACAAACGGAACCGTTTTTTACGATTCCGTGCTGTTTGGCTTGCTGTTGCTTACCTATCCTTTATACTGGATGCTTTTGAATATTGCGGGAATGATATGGCTGGATCACTGGTATGTGCTGCTTTTCATTCCTTTTCTGGCCTGGACCACATTAATCTGGCTGGATTGCCTGAACCGCAGTGTCAACTTCCTCCGGTTGTACTCCCGGGAAGACGGCCGCGCTTTCGTTAACGTATTTTATTCAGCGCCATCATCCCGATAACCCAGTCCGGCAGCCGTTTATCGCCTTTTTCCTTTCTCTTTTTAAGATTGAGATACCAGCCGAATTTTTTCAGCACAGGTACCTTATGAGTTTCCACCAGTTCTATCAGGGTACCGTCCGGGTCTTCCACATAGCAGAACCGTCCTGCTGCCTCCCCCATATCGAACGAGTTGGCGCTATCTACGGTAAAACAGTATCCTGCCTTCGTGGAATCGGATTTCAGGCCATCCATATCCAGTGCATCGAAACAGATATGAATGAAGCCGCAATCTCCCCAGTAGCGGTTATCATAGATCTTTTGCGGACTGATCACCGTATTCTGGATCAGTTCTATCTGTACGGCGCCGAGCAATTTGCTGAACGCCCCTTTGTTGGCCACCTGTTTTTTCAGCAGCACACGCTTGCAGGTTTCGCCGGAGGCCTGTCCCTGGGGAACATCCTGCATGGGCGCCTCCCCGCTGTAGACCACTTCGTCGATCCCCAGCACGGACCGGTAGAAGTGCAGGGCCTTGTCCATATCACTCACCCCGATCACCGCGCCAACCACGCCGCCGCAGATGCCTTTATCGGTCTTGAACCATTCATCGCCTTCTACGATATTGAAATGATTGCCGTAGGGGTCCGTCAGCCAGAAATGAGGGCGATCGTCGGGAGAAGTATAGATATCGGAAAGCTGCACATTACTCAATGAGCTGAAATATTTATGCGCCGTTGGCACGTTCCGGGATTTGATCTTTACGGCAAAAATGCCCAGATCTCCCAACCGGGGAAGCACGGCCCTGGTAACAGGCTCTCTGGAAGTGAACTGCCATATCTCGAATCCACCGCCACCGGCCATGTTGAGTGACAGGATCGCATGTCTGTGGTGTACTTCTGTGCCGGTGTAACGGGTCATCAGAGCAGCCGCAGCCTTATCTTCAAAGATCAGTACATCCATCCCGAAAAGGACTTTGTAAAGATGTTTCGCTTCACAGGCATCTTTCACACCAATGCCCACCTGTTGAATACCAGTAATAAATTTCCCCATATGCTTTAAAGATAACAGAAAAAAATTACCAGCAAAACAAAATAAAAAGCGATTTATACTGTTCCCGGAACATTCCCGCCGCGTTGCGCCAGGCGTAATGCCACAAGCTGCATTTCCTTCTGCTTGCCTTTCAGCCGGATAGTGCCCAGCGTTTGCACCGCATAATGCGCCGTCAGCCGTAGTTCCGCCATCAGGTCAGCCGATACGATCACTTCTTCATTGAACTCCCTGCACATGCTCTGGATACGGGAGGTCGTGTTCAGTACATCACCGGAATAGGTGATATCCCGCTTGATGATGCCTATTTCACCGGCCACCACTTTTCCGCAGTGGATGCCGGCCTTGAAGGAAGGCGCCAGGCCGTATTCCGCTTTGTACTTTCCCTCCAGCTGCCGCAGGCGCTCCTTTATATCAAAGAAACACCGGATACACCGGATGTTATCGATGCCATTACCGTACTTCCAGGCCACGATCACCTCATCACCCACATACTGGTATATCTCCCCTTTGCTGTCCAGGATAGGATTGGTGATATCGGAAAAAAGGTCTTTGAGAAAGGCATGATACTTTTTATCACCCAGCTGTTCGGCAATGGTCGTGGAGGAATTGAGGTCGAGGAACATGAATATCCTGCGCTCCTCCCTGGGCGTGCTGTATTTTCCGCGGAGGAAATTCCAGAATACGCCCTGCCCGAACTTGCTGTTGATCTGCAGGAACAATTGTGTGATGGCCAGTATCACGGCCCAAACGAGACTGTTCTTGAAAAGGCGGTACATATCCGGCTCTTCCATGAAGGCCCGCATCACGATGTTCACCAGGAAAACCACGCCGGCAAATGACAACATCACCACCATTACCGTTGCGCCATAAGAGCTGTCCCGGAAGCGGACGTTCACATAAAAAACAAGGAGACTACCGCCCACCAGCGCACCGATGAGGCCAGTGCCCATATTCATCAGCACAGACACCAGAAAAGAATAGCCGGGCGCAGGCCCGGCCGAATGATTGGTATGCAACACAAAGTGTTCGTACACAGCAATAATAAATCCCGCTATCAGCCAGGTGGCGATGACAATGGAAAGTTGCCTGAATTTATAAACAGTACTTCTCTTCATGGATCAAGGTTCTGCCTTAAATTAAAGAAAAATGCGGACAGGCAACATTTCTTGAACGTCAGATCAGCTTCAGCACCTCTTCGCCTATAGCCGCCGTACCGAGTATTTTATCGGCGGGCGTCTGGCTGTTGGCAATGTCCCGCGTGCGGAAACCAGCTTTGAGCACCTGGTCCACCGCATTGATCACAGCATCCGATTCCGCTTTCAGGCCGAAGGAAATATCCAGCAGCAGGGCGGCGGACAGGATGGATGCCAGCGGATTGGCAACGCCTTTGCCGGTAATATCATGCGCAGAACCGTGAATAGGCTCATATACGCCCGTACCGTCACCGATCGATGCGGAAGCGAGCATGCCCATGGAACCGGCGATCTGGGACGCTTCGTCCGTCAGGATATCGCCAAAGAGATTGGCGGTCACCACCACATCAAAACGGCGGGGATCTTTGATCAGCAGCATGGCGGTAGCATCTACGAACTGATGTTCTACCTCCACATCAGGGTATTCCAGCGCAACCTTCTGCACCACTTCCCGCCAGAGCCGGGAGGTTTCGATCACATTGGCCTTGTCTACCGAGCACAGCTTTTTGCGCCTGGTCCTTGCGGCATCAAATGCCTTGCGGGCGATGCGCTCTACTTCATAACGGCTGTATTCTGCAATATCGTAAGCGGTATCACCATCGTTCTTCCTGCCTTTTTCACCAAAATAAATATCACCGGTCAGCTCCCGGAAGAAAAGGATGTCCGCGCCTTTCAGTATCTCCGGTTTGATGCTGGAAGCGTCCAGCAGCTCATCGAACAGTTTGATGGGGCGGAGGTTGGCATACAGGCCAAGTTCTTTCCGCATTCTGAGCAAACCCTGCTCCGGCCGTACTTTGGCGGAGGGATCGTTATCGTATTTCGGATGGCCTACCGCACCGAACAGCACGGCATCGGACTTCCTCATTTTCTCGAGGGACTCATCCGGCAGGGGATTTCCCGTAGCCTCAATGGCAACATGCCCGATCAATGCTTCATCATACGTAAAGGTATGCCCGAACTTTGCCGCTATCCTGTCCAGCACTTTTTTGCCGACTGCGGTTACTTCCTGTCCAATTCCGTCTCCCGGAACAATTAAAATATGTTTGCTTGCCATAAAGGTGTATTAGATGAGATTCAACATTTTTTGTGTGGCCTTGATCGCCGAAACGGTCTGATCACTGTCCAGCCCCCTTGTTTTGAATTCCTTGCCGGAAAAGCTCCAGGTGATGATGGTTTCGCACAAGGCATCGCTTTTGCCGCCGGGCGGTATGCGCACCGCATAATCCGCCAGCAGGGGCAATTCCTGTTTCCTTCTTTTGTACACCTTTTTCAGGGCGTTCATAAAGGCGTCATATTGACCGTCTCCCGGGGCATGTTCCTCAAACAGTTCTCCCTGCACGGAGATCTTTATCGTCACGGAAGGCTGGAGGTTTTTGGAATGGGTGAGCACGTAATCCTGTATCTGCACTTTTTCGTCGAAGCGGCTGCTGTCCAGAATATCGGAGATAATGTAAGGCAGGTCCGCCTGGGTCACCATTTCCTTGCGGTCGCCCAGTTCAATGATCCGTTGTGTGACCTTTTTCAGATCAGGTTCGGAAAGCTGGATGCCCAGCTGCTGCAGGTTATTTTCGATATTGGCCTTGCCGCTGGTTTTGCCCAGGGCGTATTTGCGCTGGCGCCCGAAACGCTCGGGCATCAGATCGCTGAAATAGAGCTTGTTCTTTTTATCGCCATCCGCATGGATGCCGGCCGTTTGCGTGAATACGTTCTCTCCCACCACGGGCTTGTTGGCCGGTATGCGGAAGCCGGAGAAGGTTTCTACAAGCTTGCTCACATGATAGAGCGATTTTTCGGCCACGGCGGTCTTCACTTCCGGCATAAAATCATGCAGCACAGCGATGGCGCTGGCCAGCGGCGCATTCCCTGCCCTTTCTCCCATCCCGTTGATGGTCAAGTGAATGCCATGCGCACCGGCTTTTACGCCTTCCAGCACATTGGCGGTACCAAGATCGTAATCGTTATGCGCATGAAAATCGAAATGCAGTGCAGGATAGCGCTGTACGATGGCGGTAACGTATTCCTGCACTTCAGAAGGCACCAGCACACCGAGGGTATCCGGCAGCATGACCCTTTTAACGGGTTGCTGCTGCAGGAAATCCAGGTATTGGAATACATAATCCCGGGAATGGCGCATACCATTGCTCCAGTCCTCCAGGTAAACATTGCATTCCAGTCCTTTTTTCTGCGCAAGGACGATCACTGCGGCCACTTCCTCGAAATGCTGCTCGGGTTTTTTCTTCAGCTGATGCGTCAGGTGGTTGAGCGAACCTTTGGTGAGGAGATTCATGACCTTTGCACCGGCCTTCTGCATCCATTCTACGGAAACGGCGCCATCCACAAAGGTGAGCACCTCTACCCTGTTCAGGAAACCCTTGGCTTTGGCCCATTTGGTAATGGCCTTTACCGCGGCAAATTCTCCTTCGGACACACGGGCGGAGGCTATTTCAATGCGGTCTACCTTTACTTCGGTGAGTAAAAGCTGGGCAATGGTCAGTTTTTCTAACGGAGAAAAAGAAACGCCGCTGGTCTGCTCACCATCGCGGAGCGTGGTATCCATGATCTCTACATAACGCTGGACTGGCATAGTCTTGAAGGCTGTTTTAATACAAACTCTTTGCGGCGAATGACTGTATCTCGTCTTTCATCGCCTGGAGATAATCGATATCGTCAAAACCGTTTGTGAGGTTATGTTTTTTGTAGCTGTTGATATCGAATGATTCGCTTTCTCCTGTTGCCAGGATGGTGATCTTTTGTTCCGGCAGGTTCACTTCCAGTTCCGTAGCCGGATCGGCCTCGATGGCCGTGGAGATCTTGTCCAGGAACGCCGGGCTGACGGTAACGGGCAGTATGCCGATGTTCAGGGAATTATTCTTGAAGATATCCGCAAAGAAGCTGGACACGACGCAACGGAACCCGTAGTCGTATATCGCCCAGGCTGCGTGCTCCCGGCTGCTGCCGCTGCCGAAATTCTTGCCGCCCACCAGTATTTTGCCGGAATAGATGGGATTATTGAGCACAAAATCGGGCTTGGGAGTGCCGTCCGTATTATACCGCCAGTCGCGGAACAGGTTGTCCCCAAAGCCTTTGCGTTCGGTTGCTTTCAGAAAGCGCGCGGGGATGATCTGGTCGGTGTCCACATTCTCGATGGGCATCGGAACAGCGGAGCTTTTTAAAATCGTGAATTTATCGTAAGCCATGATGAGTTGATCGTTTTTATGAATTTTCAGATATCGGGGCGTTGGAAACCGCCCGCATTTCCGGTTGGTGCCTGTTGCCTGCCGGTGTTCCAAGCCCGGCCTGCCGCCATGCAGCCGGATCAGTCCGCCAGCAGCACCCGTGGGTCCGTTACCACACCGGTTACGGCTGCAGCTGCGGCTACGAGGGGGCTTGCCAGCATCGTCCGGGAGCCGGGGCCCTGGCGGCCTTCGAAGTTCCGGTTGCTGGTGCTCACCGCGTATTTGCCTGCGGGTATCTTGTCGTCATTCATAGCGAGACAAGCGGAACAACCCGGTTGGCGGAGCTGGAAACCCGCCTCTGTCAATATATCCAGTATGCCTTCTTCCTTGATCTGCTGTTCCACGATATGCGAGCCGGGCACGATCCAGGCCGTAACATGGTCCGCCTTTTTCCGGCCTTTAACGATAGCGGCAAAAGCGCGGAAGTCCTCAATACGGCCATTGGTACAGCTGCCGATAAATACGTAGTCTACTTTCTTGCCCAGCATTCCTTCTTTTTCGTGAAAACCCATGTATTCCAGGGACTTTTCGTAGCTGGCTTTGCTGCCGCCGGTGTCGGCCGCAACAGGGATGTGTTGGGTGATGCCCATGCCCATACCTGGATTGGTGCCGTAGGTGATCATGGGTTCTATATCTGCCGCGTTGTAGTTGTATTCGATGTCGAAAACCGCGCCTTCATCCGTCTTCAGCGTTTTCCAGTAAGCCAGCGCTTTATCCCAGGCTTCGCCCTTCGGCGCTTTATCACGACCTTTAATATAAGCGAAGGTGGTTTCGTCCGGAGCGATCATACCGCCACGGGCGCCCATTTCAATGCTCATATTGCACACGGTCATACGGCCTTCCATGCTCATGTTCCTGAACACTTCACCCGCGAATTCCACAAAGTATCCTGTGGCGCCTGCCGCTGTGAGTTGCGAGATGATGTACAGCACCACATCTTTGGATGTAACACCTTTATCCAGCTGGCCATTCACATTGATGCGCATTTTCTTAGGCTTGGGCTGCATGATGCATTGGGAGGACAGCACCATTTCCACTTCAGAGGTGCCGATACCAAATGCGATAGCGCCAAAAGCGCCATGGGTGGAGGTATGTGAGTCCCCGCAAACAATGGTCATACCCGGGAGGGTGATGCCGTTCTCCGGGCCTACCACATGTACAATGCCGTTCTTGGGATTACCCAGCCCCCAGTGGGAGATGCCGTATTTGGCGGAATTGGTTTCCAGGGCTTTCAGCTGATTGGCGGAAAGCGGGTCCTGCACCGGTAAGTGCTGGTTGATGGTAGGTGTATTGTGATCGGCCGTAGCAAATGTTTTCTCGGGGAACATCACCTTCACCTTCCTGTTCTCTAACCCCAGAAATGCTACAGGGCTCGTTACTTCGTGGATAAAATGCCGGTCGATAAAAAACACATCTGGTCCGTCTTCAATTTTCCTGACCACATGCGCATCCCATACTTTGTCAAATAATGTAGTGGGTATTTTGCTCATTTTTTCATAATTTAAAAGGTAATGGCAAAATTCTTAAAATTTGTCCATAAATTCTGCTTTTTTGTCTGATTTTTTCTAATATGGCAGTCGAAAGACGGTTAATATTGGTATGTAATTGATTATCAACAAATTACACTAAAGACAATAAAAAAGCAGCGGGGATACCGCTGCTTGTTATGTGTAAATAAAGATGTGGTTATATCAGGACGGGCATCAGTCGATCAGCTCCAGTTCCTTCAGTTTTGCCACCGCTTCTATCAGCATGGCCCCGCTCAGTTGTGTGGAGAGGTCTGTTGTTGTCAGCGGCACCGTCCACCGGGTGCCGAAGAGTATCTGCGGTCTCGATGTGCCCTGCAGCCACAGGGTTTCAGCATTCAGCTTGAGAAAATTGACGAATTTCGCCTGGTCTGTGCTGTTCAGGAAACCATCTGTGATCAGCAACATCATATACCGCACCAGGATACCTTTGAACAGGCCGCCATCTCCCCCGCCTTCATCTTTCAGCACATTTCCCTGTGTCATATCGCCGGTGAGGGAATTGTTGGCGGTCTTCAGCGCATCATTGAGGTAGACGTTCTCCCCTGTGATCTTGTACAACTCGATACCGGCGCCGATGTACACCCCCTGGTTGTAGGTGAATTTCCAGTCTTTATTGGTCCCGGTACCATCCAGCCCGTCCCATACCAGGCCGGTAACCGGGTCTACGAGGTAGGTCTTTTGCCACTGGTAGATCCGTTTGGCCCAGTCGAGGTCCGCAGGGTCCTGGTTAAGCTGGTACATTCGTGCCGCAATAATGGCGGCAGGAGCATTGGCGGGGGTATTCTTATTTCCCCGGTCTTTGTTCCAATAGATACCGCCGCCCCAGGTTTCATCCCAGCCGCCTTTGATATCCGTCCACAATTGCTCCGCCACTGTCTTGAATTTTGCGTCGCTGGTGGTTTCATAGGCACGCAGGCAGGAGAGCGCCATCCATTCCATATCATCATAAAAATGATTGACATAGGTATTGCCGTTCTTTGCTTTCATGCCATCCAGCAACTCATCCATCCGGGTCCTGACCTGCGGGTCGTTTGTCCGTTGGTACGCGTCTACCAGCACATCCAGCACATGGGCATTGCGCCAGTAGTGAAAATCGGTCTTTCCTGCGCTGTTCTCGTTATAGTATTTGCCCGACTGGTTATAAAAATTAGCGATCAGGGAAGTGTAGGATGAATCCGCTATCGCGGGCCAATTGTACACGTAAGCTGTTTTCCCCGCACCCGGTCCCGGGCCATCGTCCACCGGTTCCTTGAGACAGGAGCTCAGCGAGGCGGTCAGCGCCAGTGCAAATGATACGTTCTTGAATAAACCCTTCATGCGTCAGTTATTTTATGATTACTTCATGCGTGTAGTTCTTGTCTGCCTGGAAGTACACTTTTACGTCGCAGGCCTTTGTATCCACTTCGGTCATGAACTTGTAGCAGTAGTTCCAGCGGTCGTTATTCGTGATAGGCTTCAGTTCCCAAAAAGACAATGGTGTGGCGCTGGTGGGACGGCTGTTATCCGCATTGGAGCTGCCTACCCATTCCTGGCCATCCACGCCTTCCGCATCCTTCACGTTCAGGCGGAACTTGTACCGTTCATCGCGGCCCCAGGACTCCTGTCTGAAGGTGATCACCTTGTCATGGAAAGCCCAGGTGCTGTTGCCTTCATAGGCAAGGTCGTACATGATCTCGTCATTGGGCGCAAACCACAGGCCGATGCCGGTGATCTCGGTGGCGGTGACCGTAGCATTGTTGAAGTCCAGCCGCAGGCGGTACACTTTGGTGCCGCCGCTGTGGGTGCTTTCACCGTTTTCTCTCAGCAGCGCCCCTTCCATGTAGAAGGTGTTGGGCGTACCGGTATTACGGTCAATGAACTGGAATGTACCGTCTTTCAGGGAAGTATAGATCTCGAAAACGCCGGCGGTGAGGGCTTTCATTTTTTGTGCGTTGGCGAGGTCTGCTCCCGCTTCGGTCGCTTCACCGGTCAGGAAAACGTCCACCGGAATTTCAGCAAAGCCGTTTGGCCGCTCTACTTCGATGGTACGGGTTTCCTTGGAAGCCTGGATATTGAATCCTTTCGAAGCATATACCGCCCATTTCAGCTTGCCGATGCCGAGAGCCGGGATGCCCGCTTTACCGGCCATGCTGTTCAGGTCCTTGTGCGAAAGGGTCAGTTTGTTCTGAATGCCGCCGCCGTCTGACGCGATCCTGGCCACCGGCTCGGAGAAATCGCCATCGGCTTCATCGAACACCACTTCATACAAAACGAGGGAACCGTCTTCCGCCCGTGCCTGCTCCCATTCAAAGCTAACCGTAGCGCTGGTGGCAGGTTGCAGCTTGGTGTATTTATCATTTACCGGTGCGGTGAGCTTTTCCACCGGCATGATATTCGTATTCAGTTTATAATCGTCTCTTTTACAACCGGCGAAAATGGCAGGCAGAGCGATGAGGAATGCAGCTATATATCTTTTCATAACAGTGAGTTTAAGATTGATGGATTATTGCCAATCCGGATTCTGGCCCAGGTTTTTATTCTGATCGCGTTCAAACGTAGGCACCGGCCACAGGTAATGTTTCGGATCTTCAAACCGCCGGCTTTCCACGATGATATAGCCATCCGGGTCTTTGTTAAAGGCGCCGGAGCTGACTTTAATGCCTCTCACCGGCCGGTTCATCACCTCATCGGAGATCTTCCAGCGGCGGATATCAAAAGCACGCACGCTTTCAAATGCCAGTTCAGACCGTCTTTCCCGGCGTACGATCGCTCTCATCTGCGGCTGCGTGGCCGTAGGGAATACGGTAGCGCCGGCATCCGTAAAACCGGCCCGGATGCGCAGTGCACGGATGGTCTTGTTCCAGATATCCGCATTCATTTCGTTCAATTCTGTCATTGCTTCCGCATACATCAGCAATACTTCCGCGTAGCGGATCATCGGGAGGTTGAGCCCGGAGTTGTAATTCGGCGTTGTGGGATCGTAGTGCTTCCTGAAATAGTAACCGGTAGGCGAAGCGCCCTGATCGTCCACGCTGTTGGTGGAGGGAACGGAGCCGGGCTGGGTAAGGATGGTCTGTACCTGGCCTTCAAAATCGGTGATGGTGGAGCCGTGATGCAGGATGGTGGCCCTGAAACGAGGGTCCCTGTTCACATACGGATCGTTCTCGTTATACCCTGAACCGCTTTCGCGGATGGCTTTTCCGTTCATCATGATATAGTCGTCCACCAGGTCCTGCGTGGGCACCAGCGTGCTTCGCAGCAGGGCTACGGTCTGCGGGAGAAAGCTGCGTTGCGTGCCGAATGTTCTGCCACCGCCATACTGCAGGTCCAGGATCACTTCGTTATTGAATTCATTGGCTACGGTGAACAGGTTGGCGTAATTGCCCAGGAGACCGTAGGTGCCGTTCTCTGTAGAATTGACCAGCAACTCGCATTCCTTTTTCACTTCTCCCCACTCTCCTTTTTTGAGGCGGACCTTTGCGCTGAGCGCGATGGCGGCGCCACGGGTGATACGGCCCCTGTCCTTCTCGGCATACTGGGTATTCACGGGCAGGTCGCTCCGGATATCTGACAGCTCATCCAGTATAAAATCCAGCACGGAGCTTTGGGCCGTGCGGGCGATGGACCTGGATTCATCTACAGAGATCAGCGTAGTGAAAAACGGCACATCACCGAACCAGTCGGTCAGCTCAAAGTAGGAATATGCGCGGATGAACCGGGCTTCTGCGATGATGCGGCGTTTCAATGTTTCATTGATCACCGGCACCTTGTCTATATTCTCCAGTACGATGTGACATTTACGGATGGCGCCGTAGCGGTATGACCATTCGCTGCTCACCCGTTGATTGGCGGGATCATAGCTGCCTCCTGCCACAAGCGACACGCCGCTGAATCCGGTTCCGGCCACATAAGCATTATCGCTCAGGGCTTCGTTGCCGAAATAATAGAAGTCGTTGGACATGTTCTCATAACAACTGGCGAGGGCATCAAGCGCATCCTGCTCATCCCTCCAGTAAGCCTCTTCAGTGAACTCCCGCGTGTTCGGCTGATCCAGCTTGCGGCAGCTGAACAGTGCGGAGGTGCAACATATTATCAGGAATAATTTTTTCATAATTCACTTGTTTATCAGAATTTGATATCCAGCCCGAATGCAAACGTGGCTGCATTGGGATAGTTACGGCCTGCAATGGCGTTATAGTTGGAAAACCCGAGCTTGTCGTCATACTGCGTGAACTCCGGATCAACACCCAGTTCCCGGAAACGGCGGGGGGTGAAGGTCAGCAGGTTCTGGCTGGTGAAATACAGCCTGGCGCCCTGCAGGTTCACTGCGCTGGTAACGGATCTGGGCAATGAATATCCAAGTTGGAGATTCTTCAGCCGCAGATACTTCGTATCAAACATCCAGTAATCTGAATAAGCAAAGTTGTTGGCGTTTGCGGTACCGATGGTCAGGCGCGGATAGGTGGCATCGGGATTGGTCGGCGTCCAGCGATCGATATGTTGTACGAAAGCATGGTCTTCATTATTATGAAATGCTTCCACAATATCCCCGCGAAGGAACTGGGAGCGTTTGCCTACGCCCTGCCAGAACATGGTGAAATCGAAATTCTTCCAGGTGGCGTTGTAAGTAAATCCGAATGTATAACGGGGGAATGGATTGCCGAACACAAAACGGTCATCCGCATCGATCACCCCATCTTCATTCCTGTCGATATAACGAATATCTCCGGGCTGTACCTGCTGGTTGTTCGCGAAAGGCACTTTCGGCGCATTCTTGATATCGTCCAGGTTCTGATAAAGCCCGTTGGATTTGTATCCGAAGTAGGATGCAATAGGGAAGCCTTCGCGGATGATATAAGAATAGTCGGAACCACGGATGGACTCCTGGCCGAACCGGATCACCCGGTTGAGGTTATCGGAAAGATTGGCGCCGATGCTGTGGTTAACAGCACCGGTCTTTGTACGCCATGATACCGCCAGTTCCCAGCCCTGATTTTCCACTTCGCCCACATTCTGCAGGCTGGAACCGATGCCGGCAGTGCCCGGCACCACCTGGAAGAGGTAAATGCCGGTGGTGCGTTTGTTGAAGTAGTCGAAAGACACCTGCAGCCTGTTGTTCAGGAAATCCGCATCCACCCCGTAGTTGCTCATCGTGGAAATTTCCCATTCCAGCTGTTCGTTGAAAGCTGTGAAGTCTGCACCGGGATTGGCGGTGTTGTTGAACGGATATTTGTTGGGGTTCAGGGTCACCCTGGCGAGGTAGTTGAAACCGCCGATGTTGGAGTTGCCCACCTGACCCCAGGAATAGCGAAATTTCACATTGCCGAAGCGGTCCCGGAAGCCCTGCAGAAAATCTTCATCCGTTACGCGCCAGCCGAGTGAAAAGGCCGGGAAGAACTGCCAGCGATGGCCGGGGGCCAGCTTGGAAGACCCGTCGTAACGCCAGGTGAATTCCGCCAGATATTTGTCGTTATACACATAGTTCACCCTGCCGAAAAGGGAATTCAGTGCATAGAGATTGGGATTTCTGATATCGTTGTATTCTCCGATGGTGGCATAATCCAGCGTACCATCCGGCCGGGGGATATATCCGCCGCCAATGCTCCAGTCGGGATCCAGGTTGGTAACGCCATGCCGCCTGGCCATCAGGCCATAGTTCTCATTCATGGCATCGCTCCTGGCCCCAACCTGACCTTTTACATAATGCCTGCCGAAAGTGTTTTCATACTCGGCTGTGGCAAAAACGTTGGTGGTCAGGTCTTTGTATTCGGAGATGGTTTGCGAGTTGTAAATGGGTGGATTGGCCGTGGTATAATACGGCGCATAAGTGTATTTATTTGTACGGTTGTTATCGTTCGTGATCGAGTAAGTGCCGGAGGCATTGAGGTTGATGGTAAAATGCTCCAGCGGGGTGATGGCAATGTTGAGCCCGCCCAGCAGGTTATCCCTTTCACGGCGGTTGTAGCCGCCATATTCCAGCTGTGCGATCACATTATTGCTGTTCAGCGCCGGTACTACATAGTTGCCGAGCGAATCCTTCACCGGGTAGATCCGCGGTGTACGCATGGCATCTCGCATCAGCAGACCGATATCCGCCTGCTGGCGGTTGAAATAGGATTTTGTGTAGGCCATATTCACATCCACACGTACAAATTTGCTGACCTCTACGGACATGTTCGCGCGGGCGTTGTAGCGTTTGTAGTTGAAGTCCGCATTGGAAAGGTAGCTGTTCTCCAGCATGTTCCCCTGGTTCACATATCCCAGGGAGAGCAGGTAGCTGCTGCTTTTCCCGCCGCCGGTGAGGTTGATGTTGTGGTTCTGCTGCGGCGTGAATTTGCGCAGCATTTCTCTCAGATATGCCGGCTCGGAGCCCCGTTGCTGCCAGTGGGCGATCTCCTGCGGGGAGAACTGGGGCGTTTTGCCGGAGTTCACCAGCGCTTCGTTCTTCAGCGTCATATATTCCCATCCTTCTACCTGCCGGGGTAAGGAAGTGGGCATTTGCCAGCCATAGAGACCGTTGTATTGCACAGCTGGCTTTTCATCTTTTTTACCTTTTTTGGTAGTGATATAGATGACGCCATTAGCCGCCTGAGAGCCGTAGATAGCGGAGGACGCTGCATCTTTGAGCACAGAGATGCTTTCTACATCGTAGGGATTGAGGTTTTGCAGGCCTTCGTTGCTGGCCTGCACGCCATCGATGATGATAAGCGGGCCATTGCCGGTGAGACTGCCCACTCCGCGGATGTTCAGCGTGAGCGCGGCGCCTGGTTCGGCCGTAGCCTGCTGCAGGGTGAGGTTGGGGGCGGTGCCTTGCAATGCCTGGAACATATTGGCCACCGGGCGGCCTTCAATATCTTTGGTGGAGATGGTACTGATCGCCGCGGTCACATGACCTTTTCGCTGGGAGCCGTAAGCGGTGATCACCACTTCGCTCAGTTCTTTGGAATCCGTACTGAGCAGAATGGTGAGGGTAGTGCGGCCATTGATAGGTACGGTGGCCGGTTGAAAGCCCACGGATGTGCAAATGAGCGTATCATTTGCCCGGTCCGCCGGGATGCGCAGGGTAAAATGCCCTGTTTCGGTGGTGACAGTGCCGATATTGGAGGCACTTTGCAGGCGAACGTTTACTCCGGGAATGCCCTCACCGTTATCACTCACTACCCGACCGTTAATGGTCACGTTCTCCTGCTGTGAATAAACGGCGGCGAACACGTTTCCCTGTTTCAGGATGATCTTGTTGTTGATCAGTTCAAAGCGGATATCCAGTGGGGACAGGATCATCTCCAGTATCTCTTCCAGTTTCTTTTCCCTGACGTTCAGGGAAACTTTCCGGGATGCGCTGATCTCATCATTCGAATATACAAACACATACTGTGTCTGCTGCTCGATCTTTTCCAGCACATCCACCAGCTTTTCATTTTTAACCAGCAGGCTGATGCGGTTCTCAAGCGGTTTCCTGGTATCCTTTGCCTGTTGTTCCGGCTCCGGGCGCTGTATGTTGGAGGCATAGGCCTTTTGCGCTTTAAGATCCAGCATGCACAGAAAGGTCATGCAAAGGATCATTGGAAGGGACAACGAACGGAAAGGCCCCATCAATTGCAATGGTCTTTCTTTCATAACGTTGTGAAAATTGGTTGTTAAATACTGATTGCTACTTTTGATATACTATAGTCGTGATTACTCGCTGATCAGCAGAAGACTGTCCGTGATCGTGTATTTGAACGATTTTGATTTTGCCAGGTAGTACATGATCTCCTGAAGGTTATTATTCTGAAATGCGCCGGTCATCCGGTATTGACGTGGTTTATCCGAGTTGAAGGTTACTTTTTTGCCGAAGGTCCTTTCCAGTTCGCGGCAGATATCTTCCAGGGAAACATCCCTGAACACCAGCCGTCCTTCCGTCCAGGCTTTGTCATCTGCTCCCGAGGTCGCTTCTTTCACAATGTTATCGACCGTGTGACGGAACGTTACTTTTTCATCAGGCGTGATATAAAAGGTATCAGGCAAGTGGTCCGCATCCCCGTATTTGGGAATAAAGGCCACTTTACCGGTGGTCACGGAGGTTTGCACCGGCTCATCGTCATACGCACGAACATTGAAGGAAGTACCGAGCACTTTTACCATACCTTTCGCCAGATGCACGATGAACGGCCGGTCTGCACTTCCGGCCACGTTAAAAAAAGCTTCCCCGCTGAGGTACACTTCCCGGCTGGCTTTGCCGAAGACTTCGGGATAGGTGAGTTTGCTGTCCGCGTTCAGCCATATTTTGCTGCCATCCGCCAATTCAATGACGGCGCGGGTAGCCTTTCCATTCTCCCTTTTGAGCCATAGCGCAGTGTCTGAAGCCGCTGAAGCCGTTTGCCCCGTACCGGCGTGCCTGCCCGGCCAGAATACGGTCAATGCCACCGCTATTCCCGCGAGCGCAGCAGCTGCGGCTGTCCATTTCCACCACCGGTTACGCTGGTTCAGCGGCGCCTCCTCCGGGCGCCGGAGCTTCTGCAGTGTACGTTGCAGCGCCAGCTCCGTGTCTGCCGGCGTATGCTGGGCAGATTCCCGGAAATACTGCTGCATGAGCAGGTACCGGCTTTGCAGGACCTCATGTTGCTGCAACAGCTCATCCAGCTGCTGCAGTTCGGCAGCGCTGGCCTCACCCGCCAGTTTCCGGGCGGCTAAAGTGATGAATAGTTCTTCGTTGGACATCATAACAAGCCGTTGTAACAGGAAGGACAGGCAAAAAGGAAAAAATACTTACAAGCGCGAAAAAAAAGTTCAGGAAGAAAGTGAAAGACCGGGAGGTTCATCCCCGCAGGGTATTCATTAAAAGGAGCAATGGATAGTGCTTTCAGTAGAAGAAAGGCAGCAGGGAGAGCAATATCAGGAATGGCGGCTCCATCTTCCCGGGCCGGGCTTTTTTGGGCCGGTAATGACCGATCGCCTCATTCAGCCGCCGGATGGCGCGGAACAGCTGGGTCTCTACCGTACGGGGAGAAATATTGAGGATAGCGGC
The DNA here is from genome assembly GCF_008086345.1 of Chitinophaga sp. XS-30. Classification (NCBI taxonomy): domain Bacteria; kingdom Pseudomonadati; phylum Bacteroidota; class Chitinophagia; order Chitinophagales; family Chitinophagaceae; genus Chitinophaga; species Chitinophaga sp. XS-30. The sequence continues at coordinate 4,247,704 of NZ_CP043006.1, forward strand.
TACATCCCGGTATTTAAAACCCTCCTCCCGGATAAGCCGGAATACTTTCCGGCATTGGTCCGGCAGACGGTTCACTTCGATATCCAGCTTCAGGAGCATTTCCTTCCATTCCATCTCCTTTTCCGGATCCAGGGAAGTGCTCAGCTCGGCAAGCCCGTTATCGATCGGGGTGATGCGTAAGGTGGAATATTGTTCAAGGTAATTGAGCGAATGATTTTTGACGGCTACAAAGAGATAAACCTCCAGATTCTCCACCTGCATCAATTCAGCACGGCGATTCCATATCTTCACAAATACATCGGATACGATCTCTTCGGCGGCTTCCGGGGATTGCACATACTGAATGCAAAAACGGAGCAGGCGGTCATACAAAAGCCGGAACAGGTCGGCAAACGCCTGCTCATTTTCGTAACGTGCAATTTGCAGTTGCAACTCCTTTATGTGCGAATTATTCTCTATCATTTCCCATAACCCCGTTGCCGGCAGATGAACTGCCTCGTTATCAGGACAGGTAATCCGGCAAAATTACCTACAAAAGGTAAAAAAAAATCCTGATACGGGCGGAAAGGGAGCTTTTCCGGCCCCGGAAACCGTCTACTCCCCTATTACAGCGTTAATTGCCCCAAGCAGAGAGTTGTCATCCCGGCTGTCTTGTTTCAGTTCCCATATCATCACGCCGCCGGCTTTTTTGCCCAGCGCCAGTTTAACCTTTTGCCGGATCGTAGCGGGACCGTTATAATAGATCCTGCCACCGCCGGGCACGGCAATCTCGTCCCCATTTTCAGCACCCGGGAATTGGGTGATCAGGTCTTTGTAGTGAATGCTTGCCGGTGCGTTGGTCCCGAATCCGTATCCGTAGAACGGCAGCCCGATGAACAGTTTTTCGGCTGACAGCCCGCGGGTGATGTGGAAGTAACGGAAGTCCGTTTCCGCCATTTCAAAGGGCGAATGCGGTCCCGGGTTGGCAGGGTTCCAGGGGCCGGTTTTGTCGTACGACATGATATTGATGAAATCGTACAATGCGAGTGTGGCGTCCGGTATCTTGTGCGCGTTCCAGGAAGCCAGGGCTGCCGTCATGAGCTTTCCCTTTGCCTTCAAAGCGGCGCCCAGGGCGTTTACAAAACCCGCGTAGTGTTCATTGATCAGGTCATTCTCCAAGTCCACGTCCACCCCATCGAAGTTGTGTTTATCCATGAGGGCGGTGATGCCCGATATCAGCATTCCGCTGTTTGCCGGCGTGATCATCGCAGCCAGATGCGCAGGCGGCTCTCCGCCGCCGATGGAAATGAATACCCGTACCTGCCGTTCATGCGCTTTTTTCACGAGCTGATGTACATTGTCATTGACGAAGAATTGTCCCGATGCATCCGGGTTCATAAAAGCAAGGTTGAGGTCAGTGATCTTTGACAGATCGATGGATTCCGCATCCGCCACCCAGTTATTATGGCTCATGAGATAGCCGAGGACGCGGAGTTTGGCAGGTCTGTCCGGCGATGGGGATGATCTTTTGCTGCAGGCGAGGGAAATGGCGGAGAAAAGGGCACAGTAAAGCAGCAATGAAAACTTGTTCATAGTGTTGATTTGGAATGTTGATGTGAATAAGCTGAGCGGAAGAAACGAACAGGGTATCTCCCATCTCTCCATACAGCTACTGCGGGGTACACAATAACGCCTGCCCCGGGAGATCACGGGCGGAAATCGGGTAGCGCAGAAAAGTATGGATTTTGATTAATGAGAGCGAAACGAAGGTATGAATAGATTCGGGGATAAACAACAAATTGTAAATCCTGGAAAAAAATATTTTATATTGGATAATTATTAATGTTATCCTGTTTTACCCATGAAAAAAAGTTTCTCTACTTGTTATCCCTCCCTTGGTATTCCAAAATTTTACTGCCCTGCAGAACCTTTTCCGCAACTTGCTACCAACAACATCAATTAATCTCTTCTACTAAATAATCCAGAGAGTAACAATCCTTGATATATGCAACACAGAATCTATCTTTTGACCCTCACGCTATTGCTGACCGGCAAATGGTGTTTGTTTGGCCAATCTTACATCAACAACCAGCTTGACCCGGTTCAGTCCGATGCGAACTTTTCGATCTCGGGAGACGGCCGGGCCTCAAGGTTTCTTACCGCGGCTGGCACACATGAGTTGGGGACTCCGCATATTGGTCTAAATATGGGCAGTTTCTCTACCGGATCACGGCGTTGGAATATAGGGCTATTGGGAACAGAGAATGGTAACAATAGCGGTTCAAATTTCGCGATATGGGGATATGGCGATGCGGGCGCTAATGCATTCCTGCACACGTCGCTGACGATACAAAGGGCAACGGGATATATCGGTATCGGCGCAATCACACCCGCTGCGAGACTGCATATAGTCAATGGCCAACAACAGATACTGCTGGCGACAGGAACTAGTACTTCCGGTTACAACCTGAATATAGGTGTAAATGACGACGGTGTCAATCTGTCCAATAACTCTTCCGTTAGAGGGTTCAATTTCAAAAATTTCACCGGCACGCTGATGACCATCCTGGCAAACGGGAAAGTCGGTATCGGCACCACTAATCCAGGCCAGCACAGGTTAGCCGTAGAAGGCTCCATCGGCGCAAGGAAGGTAAAAGTGACACAGGGCACCTGGGCGGACCATGTATTTGCCCCTGACTACAATCTTCCCTCCCTTCAGGAGGTTGAAAAATACATCCTGGAACACCGGCATCTGCAGCATATACCCAGTGAGCAGGAAGTAAAAGAAAATGGACTAGACCTCGGTGAGATGAACAGCAAACTGCTGCAGAAAATAGAGGAACTCACCCTCTACCTGATAGCGCAGCAAAAAATTAACGATCAACAGTCTAAACGGATCGAAAAGCTGGAACAGCTTATTACAGAAAAAAATAACCACTAACTTTTATTACTGATGAAACATTTACTTTCTTCCATTTTATGGTTTATTACAACTATGCCGGTATTTGCCGCAGAAGTAACCGGATCATTTGTTGTGAATGGCGACACGGATAAATTCTACCCGGTAACATTCCTTGATGCAGGTTTTACGGCAAACGCCGCAACGGAACTGGAAATAGGCAGATCAAGCGTACACATGGATAATTCCTGGCACGGCGCGCTCATTGCAAAATTCAGGTTCCATACTTACAACTGGGGAAATGCAGTCAACTTTATTGATGCCGATCTCCGCCAGAATAACGTGCCCAATGCCACCAACAAGATATTCATTGCCGGATGGAAAGATGCGACATTATCAAACAGCACAGCGCGCATCATCATCTGGCTCAGAGGTGGACAGACTACTTATCATTATAAAGCCAACTATACCGTCACTCCCGTTGTGTACGATGGTGTGCAGAACCCGCTCCCCTTCCAGGAGCCAAACGGCCCTGCCATCACGTTTAAAACGGCCGCAGACACGAGTGTAAACACTACCGGCCTGAACTATAATCATACCATATACGCCAATGGCGTCGGACTCAACTATTTTGCCGGGAATATCGGCATCGGCACAAAAAACACCGGTACGCACAAGCTGGCTGTTGAAGGTACCATTGGCGCCAGAAAAGTAAAAGTGCAACAGGGCACCTGGGCTGATTTTGTATTCTCACCTGAACATGCATTACCATCGTTGTACGAGGTCGAAAAACATATCAACGCACACCGGCATTTGCAGGGAATACCTTCGGAAGCGGAAGTGAAACGTGAAGGCATTGATCTCGGCGAAATGGACAAACTATTACTGCAAAAGATAGAGGAACTGACCTTGTATATGATCGAATTAAAAAAAGAGAACGATCTTTTGAAAAGGAGGCTGGACAGCCTTTCGCTTGCAAAATAAAGCCTGCTGTATGTAAGCGGTCCATTGCCTTTTCAATTTACAAATTTGTTTGTGTGTATTGGTGAAAAAAAAATTTGCAACAGTTTGGGATGAATATACTTTCGATGTAAATTGCAACTCATTGTTTGTTGATTCAACTCAATCATATGCATCTTGACAAATATGATTATATAGCCGACCATACCTGTGGAAGCTTCACTTTTGAAAGCAACGGCCCACGCGGATCCATCAAAAAGATTGTCAACTATCAGGAAGCGTTTTCGTTTCCGGATGGCAAACCGGTGATCAATCTGGGATTCGGCAACTGGTATGAAGCAGAAGGCAAAGTAGATGATTATGCTATATCCAATAACCGGGACAGGGATAAGATCCTGGCAACAGTTGCATCTACCATTATTGCATACACAGATGTACACGGGAAAGTACCGGTGTATGCGCAGGGAAATACACCGGCAAAAACAAGGCTCTATCAAATGGGGATCAATGCAAATTTGCGGGAGATAGAAAATTTGTTCCGGATATTCGGGCTTAAGGAAGGACGCTGGATGAAATTTGAATCCGGAATTAATTACGATGCATTTTTAGTTGTCAGAAAATAGTTTTAGTTTTGAAAAAATAAAAAGGAGGTCTTTATGTTTTCACGGATTTTCAAGAAAGAAAAGAAACAACATGAAGTAAAGATCAGCAGCGCTGTAAGAGATTATAGCAAAGAACCTTACTTCGTAAAGAAAGCGGAAGCTGCCAGAGCGGTTTTATCCCGTTCCGTTTTCCCAAAAGATTTGCTAACCACCTGACCTGACTTATTTCATTCTCAAAATCCTCCGGATCATCCGGGGGATTTTTTGTTAGTGCCGGGTGTTCGTCAAAATAGCCCGGATTCAAATTTTCGGTTCCTCATAGCAACTCTTTCTGATCCGACCGCTGTTTTGCTTTGCAAGGCCCCGGACGGCCCGGCGGCGCATGCATGTCTGGCATGTAAAAATTGGTCGTATCAGTAGAGAATTTTGCCGGAAATCATGATGATGGCAGTTCCACCCTGATCTCTGTGCCTTCGTTCATCCGGCTGTCTACAATGATCTCCCCTTTATGCATGCGGATGATATTGTTCGTCAACGGCAGGCCGATGCCATATCCTTTGAAGGACTGGGTATTGGACGCACGAAAAAAGGGCGAAAATATATAGGGCAGATCTTCTGAAGGAATACCGATCCCCCTGTCCCGCACAATGATGATATTCTTTGAGTTGGTTGCCGCCAGCGCCAGTGAAACCGGGCTGTTGCTGGAATATTTCACGGCATTGCTGACAATATTGCTCAGCGCCAGTTCCAGTAACTGGAAGTTGCCGGGGATGCTCATTTTTTCTTCTTCTTCAGGGAAAAGACTGTAATCGATCTCTACTTTATTCTCCGGTGTGATCCGGTCTATCATATGTTTGACAGAAAAGAGCAATTCGTCGGTACGCACCATTCCCCAATCCTGCTTCTTGCCGTCAAAACCCGTTTGCGCCAGATGCAGGAGGCTCCGGGTAATATGTTCCAGGCGTTCGGCCTCACGGAGCATGTTACGGATGGAAACCTGGTAGCTTCCGCAATCCCGCTCTTTCGTCAGCGCCAGTTCTGCTTCTCCGATGATGGCGGTCAGCGGCGTGCTCAACTCATGAGATGCATTACTCACAAAGTTGTTCTGTGTTTCAAATGCCGTTTCAAGCCGGTCCAGCATATTATTGAAAGTAGCTGCCAGCTCGCTCATCTCATCCTGACCGGCGTTCGCTTCCACCCGCATGTGCAGATTCCCGGAGCTGATATTCTTTACCTGGTCCATGATCCGGTGAATGGGCTTGAGGATATAGTGGGAAAAAAACAGGCCCGCGCCGATGATCACAGTGGCGGCAATGATAAAGCATACCAGCAATATTCTTCGCAGCTCGGCCATATATTGCGCGCGATACTCATTGACCGCGGATACGATCACAATATAATTGCCGTCCGTATGGGCATAAAGAATGCCTTCATAAAAACGTTCTCCTTTCCGCAGGGTTTCCTGGCCATTGCGGATAATGCTTTCATAGAAACGTTGCGGGAGATCAAGTTCGGGATGTGGTCTCAGGCTGCCGGATGGCTTGACGGGAATGATGTACTCCTGCTCTGAAGGCAGTTTTTCCAGATGACGGTCCCGGATGTAATTATAGGCCAGCGTATCTGTGCCTATTGGCGGAAAGGCGGCGTGGGCGGTCAGGTAGGCGCGTATCTCCAGACGTTTGTAAAAGTCCTCGAATGAATGCTGGTTGGCGAGATAATACACAAAAAAACTCATGCCTGTGATGATCGACACGGTCAGCAGCGCAAAGAGCAGCATGATCTTGTTACTGATTTTCATCTGTCAGCGTTTCCTTCAACATATAGCCATGTCCCACTACGGTATGAAGCAGTTCCGGCTCGTTATTCCTGTTTATTTTCTTCCGGAGGTAATTCACGTACACATCCACAACTTTGGTGTTCATATTAAAATCGATGCCCCAGACGTGCTCCAGTATCTCTACCCGGGATAATACCTTGCGGGGATTTCGCAGAAGGTATTCCAGCAGCCGGTATTCTGTGGCCGTCAGCATAATATTCCGGCCACTCCTGGCAGCCTGCTTCGTATCAGTATTCAGTTCCAGCTCCGCCAACCGCAGAATATTGCCCGGATGCGGTACGGGCTGACCATTGTATGCCGGCGCCTGCCTTCTCATCAGCGAACGGATACGCGCTTCCAGTTCCTGGAATTTGAAAGGCTTGGTCAGGTAGTCATCCGCGCCACTATCCAGCCCCACTACAACATTCTCCGTGGTCCCCAGAGCGGTCAGCATCAGTATCGGCACACGCACGCCTTCGGACCGGAGTTGCCGGCAGACCTCAATGCCATTCCTGCCCGGCAACATCACATCTAGGATGATAAGACCGAAGTTATTCTTCCTCGCCATGTCCAGCCCAATTACCCCATCCGGTGCAACGCTGATCTCGTAGCCGGATTCGGTTAATCCCCTGGAAATAACGGACACCACCGCCGGTTCATCTTCTATTAGTAATATTCTCATATGAATCAATCTGTTCAAAATTAAGTGCAGAAGAGGAGAAAAAGACTTGAAAAGACATTCTCTTACCGGATTTTAACCTTTTTTAACCAATATTCTAACCATTTTTCAGCAAAACCCTAACCTTCCATTTACCAGCTCTTAACCCCACACCAATAGTTTTGCCTTAAAATTAAATCGCTCATGAAAAACATTCTTGTACCCACAGATCTTTCCATCCGCTCTTTAAGTTATTTACACAGCTTGGCAGAACAGCATAATGAGGAGCTTAATATCACGCTGATGCATGCCCTCAAGCTGCCTGACTCTATCCTTGATTTCTGGGTCTTCTCCAGGTCTCCAAAACATTATGCTCTCGTGAGCAATGAATTCCGGGAAGCCTGCGAAGTCATGAAAAATAAATACTCCGGCGTGATCAACACCCTGCAGGTAGAATTCTTTTATGGCACCACCACCCCGGCATTACGCAACTTCCTGAAAGCGCACGAGATCCACGAAATAGCGCTGCCGGAAGGATTGCGTTACCAATGCCCCTGCAATGACAGCTACAATCCTGACCGGCTCATCAAAAAATGCAAGCTGCCGGTAAAGCACCTGAAAATGACCGTTCAAAAACAGGTGATCACCGCAGCGACCTCTATTTCCGAATTGCTGGTGGAACAACACTGAAGTTATGCCCTCAACTGAGGCATACGCAGGCCCACCTTCCTTGCAACATTAAACCCATTGGCTATGCTACTGAAGAAAGGAATACCGCTGAATTATATATTCGGCAAGATCAAGTACGAAATACTGGCTGTAACAGTTTACACATTGATCATTAATGTACTGTACTACCAGTATGGGCTGAAGAATATTTCCATTCCCCTTGCGGTACCCATGGTGCTGGGTACAGTCCTGTCCCTCCTGCTGGCGTTCCGCTCCAACCAGGCATATGACAGGTGGTGGGAGGCGCGCACGATCTGGGGAGCCATTGTGAATGATTCCCGTACACTGGTCCGGCAACTCACGTCCATGATGGATAATACCAACGAATCAGAGGAGACCAGGCATTTCCGGGACCAGTTCGTCAAAAGACAGATAGCATGGAATTACGCCCTCGGGCAATCGCTCAGGAAAAAGGACCCGTTAAAAGGACTGGACCGGCTGCTCTCCCGCCGGGAACTGAATTACCTGGCTAAATTCGACAACATTCCGGCAGGTTTGCTGCAGATGCACAGCCGCGACCTGAAATATGCACTGCAGCATGAATGGGTGAATCCGTATCAGCAGGTGGAGCTGGACCGGACCCTGACGCGCCTTTGCGATTCGATGGGACGGTGCGAAAGGATCAAAAACACGATTTTCCCGGCTACCTACAGCCTGTACACCCACTTTGCCGTTATATTCTTCATTCTGCTGCTGCCCTTCGCCCTGATCGATTTGCTGGGAATTGTGGAGGTTCCGCTGGTTGCTGCGATCTCCGCCTCCTTTTTGCTGATCGAGAAAATGGCCATCAATCTGCAGGACCCATTCGAGAACAAACCCACAGATACGCCCATGACGGCCATTGCCAGAAGAGTGGAACGCGACTTGTTACAGATGATGGAAGAAACGCAATTGCCGGAGGAAGAAATCCCTCAAATGGACAGTCAGGCGTACTATGTACTGTGATTTTATCCAAAACTTTGTTAAAACCGCTATAAAATGCCGCCGTTTAAACATATATAATATTCGATTATATGAAGTTTACCCACAATACATCCGGAAGTTTTCATAAAGCGAAATACATTGTCCTCAAGACGGCCAGCCGGGATAACATATAACACGAAAAAGGGACGGCACAGATCATATATAATGGATAATTTCATGCGAAACCGGAATTATTCACATGATATTTATCATGTTACTATCTTTGCCAAAATGTAAATTTGTATCAGCACCAAAACGATAACATATGAAACGAATACTCCTCTCCATTTCCGTGGTATCGCTTACCCTTCTTAGCTTTCAGACATTTGCGCAAAGCGGCGTGTACCTGAGCGCGGAAGACTTTGAGAATGCAAAGCTCAGTCATACAGCACACAAGATCAGCGCGTACGTGCCTTTACGTTATTCCAAAGTAAAAGTGAATACACCAGGTGAAACCCTGTTGCTGGACAAAAGTGAGATCTTTGGTTTCCGCGATGAAAAACAGCGCGATTACCGCTTCATCAACAATCACGCATACCTCATCCTGGATCACAAGTATTTTCATGTGTACAGCCGCGAGGTAGAGGTGTCAAAAGGTAAAGGGCGCATCAAGGAAACGAAGTATTATTTTAGTACTAACGCTGGCGCGGATATTCTTCCGTTGACAATCGCCAATCTGAAAAGAGCGTTTCCCGAACACAAGCGTTTTCACGATCTGCTGGACCTGCAGTTCAGGCATGATCCTGAGCTGGTATGGTATGATCAGCATGCGCAGCAGTTCAAGGTGAAGTCTATCTTCGAGCAATCGATATAGGGCAAACACAGGACGCCGGCTGCATAGACAGTAACAAATTTTTAAACGGGTGTATCAAACTTGATACGCCCGTTGTCCATTTATGCCTGTCCGTTTACGTGATCTTCAGTCCTTTTCCCTTCTAACCCTCACCGCGAAGGCCTCCACCGGGTTCCGCATCAGCACCTGCTCCACATCCTGGCGGGAGAATCCGTTTCGCAGCAACAGCGGAATGAATGCATTGAATATTTCGGTATAAGGACGATAAGGCCCTCCGCCCGGGTCGCCCACGTAATACCAGCCACTGTCTTGCGACAGCAATACTTTATGCAGCAGGCGATGCGCTTTCATATATCCCAGAAAGCGGAGGTATTGGTCGTGATTGTCAGTTTTCAAAGCATCGAACTCTACCCAGGCGCCGGCTTCCGTCATTTCCCGGAAGATGGAAAAATCCGTTTCATTCTGGGCATGTATCCAAACGAATGCGGCCGGGGCAACCCCGTGCCCCCGGATGATCTGCAATTCTTCCCGCGCCGCAGCGCCATCACCGGAATGCACGGCAATCGTAAGACCGGTTTTCAGATGTGCCATAGCGCCCGCGTGTATGAGCTTTTGCTGCACTGCCGTTAGCGGGCCTTTATCTGCCGCCAGCTTGATAAATCCGGGACGCACGGCAGTGCCTTCAATACCTTCTTCGTATTCCCGCACCCAGCGTGCGGAAAGCTGCTCCGCCGTTTCGGCGTACGCGTGGGCCGGCAGATGTTTTTCTTTACTGGCACCGTAATAGCCGGTGTTGGTGACCAGTTGGAGGCTTGCGCCGTTGGCAAGGCGCTGCAACAGTTGCACATCCCGCCCGAGGTAGGCCGGGGTACACTCGAACATGGTTGCACATCCCGCCTTTCGGAGATCGTCCAGAAAAGGCAGGGCAGTGCGGTACACTTCCTCCGCATCATACCGGTCTTTACTGATCTTTCCGGCTTCAATAAAATCCACCATCACATGCTCATGCGTGAGGCAATAGCCAAGGCTGGATGCCGGTATCCATCCATTCACCCCCATGATGCGGAGCTTTGGCCTGGCGGCGTTTGCCAGAGAAGGCAACAGCAGCAGGGAAGCGAGGGACTGTAGGAAGGCTCTGCGATTTTTCATGCTGCTCCGAAGGTACAAAAATCAGCCGGGCCATGCCAGTCACCCGGCCCATTCCGCCATCTGCCGCCCAATACCCGACATGCGTACTTTTACGCTTGACACGATGTCGTGCAATACATAACTTCGTTGATATCGTTATTACAGACCCCTATTGTCAATCCCCATACCTGATTCATAACCCCCAAAAAAATCCACATGAAACAGCTAAAAACGCTGATGTACGTGCGTGCTGAAAACAACGGAGCCTTTGACGGCTCAGTACATGGCTCGCAGGTAACACTGAGCGGCAGCATTGCCCGCGCAGAAACAGAGAACCAGTTCCTTGTAAAGAAAGGCTTTATCAACATGGGCCGTATCCCGGAAGTGGAAAAGAGCGGCACATTCACACTGGAAGCCATTGTGATCCCGGATGCGGTAAAAGGCAGCCGGCAGAACATCATCGAATCCCAGTCCCCTCCCGCCGCGCTTTTCATTGATGCCAAGGGGCTGCTTACCGGCAGTGTGCATATCAAAGGCAGCGGCTGGAAGAGCCTCGCCGCCAAAACCGCACTCACTGCGGGGAAAACGCACCGCGTCAGGTTCTCCCGCGATGAGGCGGGCAAACTCGCCCTGGAGGTAAATGACAAAGCCGTGGCCTCGCTGAAGGTGACCGGCACGCTCGAACCCGTAGGCAAGCTGGGCTTCAGGGCGGGTGCGGGAATGGACGGCAGAAGCTACCAGTTCAAAGGCAAGATCGGTGACATCATCATCCGCGAAGGGGCCTTCACTTCAGCGGCCTGGAACACCCGCGTCAAGGCTGCAAAAACGCTGGAAACAAAGATCAAAGCAAAGATCGGCCTCAATGCCATCGTCAACGTGATCGCCAGTCTGGATGAAAGCAGGGCCCGTCTGCAGCCGGTCAAAGAGATCATGAACGCAGCCGGTGTGGAAAAGATCAGCGACCTGTCCACCCTTCAGATCAAAGTACCGACCTCCATCCCCAAAGGGAAAGTGCTGATCGCGCCGAGGAAACAGAAAGAAGTGAAAGTGAACTGGGGCAAGCTTGCCACCAGCTTTACGCAATTGACCGCGGCACAGAAGAAACAGCATCTTGCCCGTTACCTGCCGAACCGGAACAGTACGGCGGTACTAAAAACGGCTACGGCCGCTGCACCTGCTCCCTTAACCCCTTCGCGGCCGGTTGGCACCATCAATGCCACGGGCCTTTCCAGCCGGCTGGATGCGTTGACGGTACTTAACAGAACAGGTGTGCGGCTCTCCCGCGAAGCGATCAGCACCAGCCCGACCATAGAAGCATTCCGCAGCAACATCAGCCTGAACGAGGTCGTGCAGTTGACGGGAACAGGTTTAAAGCTGAACAACAAAGAAACTTTCCTGAAGCAGATTGCGGCCTTCAAGCCGGAGGCCTGGCCTTCGCTAACGGAAAATGTGCGGCCGCTCATGCTGCGCACGCTGCCGGTGAACACTTCCGTGATCATTGCGGGCGTGCTGGACCTTACCAATACACAGGTGATCATAGAGCCCGACGTGGAAAAACTTTATATCATTGCCGAGCGGGTGATCTGCGGCAGCAATGCGAATATCACCTGGCGCAGGCCGGGCGGCTCCACCCCTCCCCGGCTGGATGATCCCGGCCTGAACGGCCGCGGATGGAACGGCATCCATACCAAATCCGGTTCCCGTCACGGGCTGGATGGTGAAAACGGCAGAGCCGGAGCCTCCGGCATCAGTGGCGCAGCCGGCCGCAATGCTCCTGCCCTGGAAATGTGGGTAAAAGATCTCACCAACATCCCCAATATCGATCTGAACGGTGAAAACGGCATCAAAGGTGGTACCGGCCAGCGAGGTGGCAGCGGCGGCGATGGCGCCGATGGCAGCGGCGGAAAACGCGCCTGGTTCTTTGGATGGCATTGCGTGAGCGACCCGGGAGACGGCGGAAACGGTGGCAATGGCGGGCGTGGCGGTGATGGCGGACGTGGCGGCAATGGCGGTCACGGCGGCGGCATCACCATCGGCGTGCTGGACGGCACATTGGCCACTACCGTCACCAATAACGCCTTCCGCCTGAAGAACCAGGGCGGCCAGCGCGGGCGCGGCGGCAATGGCGGCAGTGGCGGACGCGGAGGCAGCGGAGGACGCAGCGGCAACGGAGAAACCTGCCGGGATGCCCGCAACGGCGTGAGCGGCGCACAGGGCCAACCCGGCGCCACCGGCGCCGACGCAGCACTGGCAGGCCAGGACGCCGAAAACCGTTTCTTCCAGTTCTCCGAAGATGCCTGGGAAGAACTGCTGACCCGTCCGTTCATCACGGAGATCAACCCTTCCGAAGTATTCCCCGGCAACAACATCACACTGCGAGGCACACAGTTCGCGAATAACGACCGGGTGATCATCGATGGCGTAGCCACGCTGGTACCTGTCATCAATCCGGACGAAAGCATCACTGTTACCGTACCTTCCAATATCGCAGGAGGGCAGAAATCAGTGTACGTCAGGCGGGCATCGGACGGCACTGAAAGCAACCGTGTGCCGCTCCGCATCAAGCCGCAACTGGATACGCTGCCTGCCGCACTCGCACCGGCCACGGATATCACCATCAGCGGCAAGGCATTTCTGGCGGGCGCATCCGTGCTGGTGAACGGCGCTGCCATTCCGGCTTCCAGCGTTACACCCACCCAGATCATTTTCCTGATGCCCGGCACCGGCGGAACCGGCAGCAGCGGCGGCAGCGTAAGCGTACAGGTGAGGAATCCCGATGGGATGGTGAGCAATAGCAGGACAGCCACCAAACCCCGGGTGCTGGAAATACCCTTCACCTACGGCATCCATAATCTGCCTTTCAATAACTTCAAAGACGGCATACCCAGCTGGGGAACGTTTGAAGATACTTTCGGCGCGGCCGAGGTCTGGCATGAATTGCTGGACCCGGTATTCGGGCATCCGGTACTGACCGCTGCCTATTATGTTTTCTATGAGCATTTTCTTAAGGGTCAGGACAATGGCGGGCTGGCTACCGGTTTCTGTACTTCCCTCGCCAGCCTGGTGGCCGATAAACTGTGGAAAGGCGAAACGAATGCCATTACCACCACCAAAGCCAGTGTGCATAAAATGCTCACCGCCATACACGGCAAACTGCTGAGCCGCGAAAGCCTGATCCACTTCCACGACCAGAGCCGGGAGGGCACGGCGCGGGTAGAGCAAACGGCCAGAGAGATCGAAAGGGCTTTCCTGACGGGTTGTGACCGCAATGTGGCCCCGCTCCTGTTCTTCATCCCCTCCGGCGCCATTTGGGATGCGGGGTATATCGATGGGCTGAGCGATTCACACTGCATCATGCCTTACCGTTTTATCTATCCCGCAGGCCATCCCGGCCCGCAGCTCAGTCCTGACGGCTCTACCACCATTGGCTCGCTGGATGGTGTGCAGCTGTTCTGCTGGGATTGCAATCATGCCGATAATCCCAACTGCCGCCTGCAGTTCCGGATGGATGGCGGTGTATTGCATTATGATTATTTCAATGGCGGCGCCGGTGTTAAATTCAGCAGCAGCGATGGTATCACCCTGGGCCAGATGAGCAACGGCGATTATATGCTGTCCGATCACGACCTGCCCTTCGGTGGCCCGTTCGGCCTGACCAGCTTTATCATTGACTTCCTGTTAAGCCCGGCGGATATCGAGATACTGGACGAAAACGGCCTCCGAGCAGGAAATTTCAACAACAGGATATACAGCGAGATCCCCGGCTCACATCCCTGCTACCTGTTGCCCGGGGCGTATCTGTTGCCTGTCAACAGAAGTTACACCCGCCACATCGTTGGCAATGGCGCAGGGAACTACACGTTCAACAGCATCATGCCGGATGGCACAACGATCAAGCTGGAGAATGTGCAAACACAACCCGGCCACAGAGATTCGCTGATGGTGAATGCCGATGCTTCGCAGATCCGTTTTGCGCCACATATGGAGAAGGAATTTACGGTAACATTCTCCCGCCTGGTCGGCAACCAGATGCGGTCGCTGGCGATCAGCGGCGTTGGCGGCGGTCCCGGTACGGAAACGGACATCACCGTAGCGCCGGACCTCAGCCTTTTCCGTCTCGGCAACCGAAGCTCGTTGAAGAATGTACAGGTGCAGGCGTTTTCGATTAACCGGACGAGCAATACGCCGGTCAATAAAAAAGTAAATGTGAGCCTGCCCAAGGATCACGACCTGGTGGTATCTGTGGGGAACTGGAATACCGTGAATTTGCAGGCCGAAGCTTTGGAATTTTAGGGATATTGTGAATTGAAGGGGGCTGTCTCAAAAGTAATTTTACCCGTTTTTATCCGGGTACCTGATGGAAAGTATTTTCGTCTACGCGATTCTCCAGCCGATCAAATTACTTTTGAGACAGCTCCCTGTTTTTTATGCCGGTTTTACAGCAGCCGCTCCAGGACTCCTTTACGTTTGACGATGTTTTTGTAGTCCCACTGGATCAGCCGCGATTTCTCCAGCCAGCGCTTCAGGTCGTCCGTATCGATCTGGCTTTCATCGGTGTAACGCGCTTCGGCAGCCTTGAAAGATCCTTCGGGGAGGAGGCCTTCTTCGTCAAAGGATTGGCCGCTCCAGAATAACAATCTGACACTGTCTTTCAGTTTGCTATAGCCAACGATCGGGTTGCCGTTCAAAAACCAGACAGGGTGCCGGTGCCAGATCTTGCTTTCCGCTTCAGACAAATGTTTATCGATCTCCTGCGCCAGTTTTTGGCAGATTACCTTGTCTGTGTTGGATTGGGAGTCGTTGTAGGATTTTATTTCTTTATTCATTGGCTTCAATTTTAGTATTCATAAAGTGGTTTAAAAATAAATTGAAAAAACCAGTCTGCTTTGTACATCTAACCTAAGAAAAATAGTGCGTTCCCCCTCAACTCTGCTGACATAAATGTATCCGGTACATCTATTATATAAAAAAGAACCGGAATTTTCCCACATCACTATAGGATTATCTTTATTTAAACTTACATATACGCTGTAATTTCCGACATCATTATTTTATATATTTGACCAGTAATCAGGTTGGCGAACCAAAATCTATGAGAGTACTACCAGATACCACAGACGAAGCATTATGCGCGATGATCCGTGATGGAGATCAAGCGGCTTTCAGTATTTTATACGATAGGTACCGCAACCAGGTCTATGGTTATGCGTTGAAGCTCTGCTGCTCACCGGAAGTAGCGCTGGACGCAGTGCAGGAGGTATTCATGAAGATATGGGTCCGTCACGAAGCGCTGGACCCATCACGCCATCTGAAGGCCTATCTGTTCCGATCCGCCCGGAACTATGTGTTCGACTATCTGAAAAAGGCCGTCCATGACGAGAAATTCCGTAAATGGTTCCTGCATATTTACGAAGAGGGCCTTAACCTCTCCGAACACCAGCTTTATACCAAACAACTTGAGCATCTGCAGATGAATGCAATATCGTGCCTGCCTGCCCAGCGGCAATTGATCTACAAAATGAGCAAGATGGATGGCCTCAGCAATCAGGAAATCGCGGGGCGTCTCGGTATCTCCGTTAACACCGTCCGGGACCAGCTGGTAAAGGCCTCCCGTTTCGTCAGGGGATATCTCCTGCGGTATGCTGATATTGCCGTACTACTGGCTGTTTTCCGTATTCTTTAACTACTGCCGGAAAAAAAAGTTAGCCCCGGATCGTCCTGACTGTTTCTTCAATCGTATTGTTATATATCAGCTCAACCCAATGTCGGAGGATCAAAACGAAATAAAAAAAATATTCATCAGGCTGGCAGATGGAAAAAGTACGCCGGAGGAGCGTGCGCAGTTGCTTGCATACCTGCAGCATCAGCCTTCCCTCAATGCCATTCCCACTGTGGAGGAGCTACCGCCTGACGAAAGCTGGCCGGTTATGCCTGATTGGGCCGCGGAAGCTGTATTGACCTCTATTCTTAACCTCCCGGTCACCACCCCGGTAATCCCGCTCTGGAAACGGACCTGGATAAAGATTGCGGCAGCCGTCATACCCGTGGCCGGTATTGCCTTGCTCGTGACATTGCAATACAACCGGAAAAACAATCTCAGACATTATTCAAACAGTTCCAGGGCAGTACAGACCATCCAATTGGGAGACGGCACAGTGATCAGCCTGAACCAACGGGCCCGTCTTTCTGTAAACACCAGCAACCGCGAAGTGTGGTTACAGGGCGAGGCGTTCTTTTCTGTTAAACAACAGGCTGCAAAACCCTTCATTGTGCATGCATCGGGTTCGCTTGACGTCACCGTGCTCGGCACTGCATTTAATGTGAATGCAAAGGATGAAAAAACACAGGTAGTACTGAATTCGGGAAGTATAAAAGTTGACGCCGGAGAACAAACCATGATCTTGCAACCTGGCGAAATGGCGGACTATAACACTTCCACACAGAGGCTCTCCAGGCAAAAGGCGGATACCCTGCTTTACACTTCCTGGAAATACGATCTGATTGCTTTCAGGGGAGACCCTTTGAGCGTTGTCATGCAAAAACTCGGAGAACAATATGGACATGAAGTGGTGTTTGATTATCCTGATGCAGCTAACCTGCCTTTTACCGGGTACCTTGCATCTAACGATCTGCAGCAGGCATTGACAACGCTTGAACAAACTTTCGCGCTCAATATTCAATTACAAAATAACCGGTTATACGTCAAGAAATAGCATCCTTCCAATATTCAAAACTTCAACTATGAGAAAATCAAGATCAGTCTTTTTTCGGCTGATACCAGCTATTGCATGGCTGTTGTTCCTGCAGTTGCCGGCTGCCCGGTCAGGCGCCGGCGGCGTACTCAACACACAGCCGGCGACCGTATCACTTGTGTCGGTCATCAATGAGCTGGAAAGCCGATTCGATGTCCGTTTCAACTACAACACCGAACTACTGAAAGGAAAACAGATTACGGCGCCGGACAAACGAGCATTCAAAGCAGCGAATATTGAAACGGTGCTGAACAAGTACATCCAGCCGCTGGGCCTTGTTTGCCAAAGGATCGCCGGCAGGTTGTATGTTGTCAAATCAGAGCAGCAGGAAGCCGCCGGGCTGCCCCGGTATCTATCAGCAGAAACGCAGCAAATACCTGTAAAGGGAATTGTGAAAGACTCAGCGGGTAACGTATTACCGGGTGTGAGCATACATATAAAGGGCAGTTCCAAAGGAACCACCACCGATGCCAATGGCCGTTTCAACCTGGAGTTGGTCAATGACGGCGATGTGCTGGTCTTCAGCCTGATCGGGTACACTACAGTTGAACATACGGTAAGCGGCCAACAGCCCGTCGAAATCACATTGATGGAGTCTGCCATCTCACTGGATCAGTTCGTAGTCACAGCACTGGGAATCAGGCGGCAGGAAAAAGCGCTTGGTTATGCTGTGCAAAAGGTACAAGGCGATGCCGTACAAACGGTGAAAGGGGTGGATGTAGCCACCTCGCTAACCGGACAGGTGTCAGGGCTTGTGGTCAAAAATTCGACCGAGTTCTTTGCCCGGCCCACAATAGAGCTGCGGGGTGAAAGTGCTTTGCTGGTGATAGATGGCGTACCCTATGGCAACACCAACCTCCGGGATCTCCCGACAGACGACATCGAAAGCATGGATATCCTCAAAGGGCCCACTGCATCAGCATTATACGGCTCCAGGGCCGCGGGGGGCGTAATCCTCATTACCACAAAAAAGGGGGCTGGACGCGGGCTTGCTGTAGCTGTCAATAGTAACACGATGTTGCAAAACGGTTTCCTGGCCATTCCAAAAACACAAAGCGCTTACGGCCGCGGACAGAACGGAGAGATTGACAATGATTACGTATGGGGGCCAAGACTTGGCATAGGTAAAACCGCGCGTGACTGGAACCCGGAAACCAAACAATTTGAAGACGACCGACCTCTCAATTCCATCGGAAAGGATAACCTGCGGAATTTCATGGAGCCTGGCGTGATCACCAACAATAATATCAACGTATCCCAAAGCGGCCAGTACGGCAGTTTCCGGGCTTCACTGAACCATATATACAATAAAGGCCAGTTTCCCAATGCGAAGCTGAACATGTTCAACTTCACACTGGGTGGAGAACTAAAGGCCACCGATAAATTCACGCTGGAAAGCCATGTGGGCATCAGCAGAAGAACAGCACCGCAAATCTGGGGCTCCGGATATGGCAACCAGGGCTATATTTATCAGCTTACAATGTGGACCGGACCGGAATATGATATCCGACAGTACCGTGACTACTGGAAAGTACCTTACCAGACACAAAACTGGATGTACACCAACTGGTACGACAATCCTTATCTCATTGCCTACGAAAAGCTCAACGGTATTCAGCAAAGTACGGTGAACGCCAGCCTTACTGCCAACTACAAATTCACACCAGAACTGAATTTGCTGCTGCGAATCGGTTATGATGTGTATGATAACAAGGAGACCTTTTCCAACCCGACTGCCAATATCTATTCCACCCGCGGAGGCTGGAATGCGCGAGGGCTTTACCGGATCGACAAGGACTATGGCTGGAGTACAAATGATGATATCATGCTGAGCTACCAGAAAAAAGTGAGCGACTTCACCATCGACCTCATGGCCGGGAGCACCATCTATTATTGGGTAGATGAAAGCCTTTCCGCCGCCACCAGGAATGGACTGACCTCTCCCACTTTCTACTCACTCGCCGGTTCCGTTGAACCGCCCACGATCACACCGGGTTACGCCAGAAGGCAAGTAAACAGTCTCTATGGCAGGGCCGCCATCGGCTGGAGAAACGCCGTGTTCGTTGAAGCAACAGGCCGCAACGACTGGAACTCCGCGCAGCCGGAAGAGAACCGGGATTACTTTTATCCATCTATCGGCTCCAGCATCGTCTTGTCAGAACTAATTGAAATGCCGGCTTTCGCTGATATGTGGAAGATCCGGGGCTCCTGGGCAACATTCAAAACTCCCGCCGATGTCTATGCCATCAACCGCCTGTATTCTACCACCACTTCCGCATGGAATACGTTAAACTCGGCCAGCTATCCCGGCAACCTGCTGGGAGCAAGTCTGCTGCCCAGCTCGCAACGCACCTGGGAGATCGGTACCGCTGCTTATCTTTTCAAAAAACGCCTGAATCTGGACATAACATATTTCAACAAGTATTACTACAATCGTCAGATATCCGTTTCCATCCCCAACTCCTCCGGATTTTCCAGCACATTGGTCAATACTGACGAAACATATGTCCGTAAAGGAATAGAGATCACCCTCTCGGGGTCGGTAATCAAAAAACGGAAATTTGAATGGGTATCCACTATCAATTTTTCCAACCAGCATCGCTATTATAAAAACCTGGATTCCGTGTACTCCGCAAAAAGTCCCTGGGTAAAAAAGGGAGAACGGCTCGACGCTTATACCGACTACTATTGGCTGAGAGATCCACAGGGTAATGTAATTCACAATAACGGCTATCCCGTTGAAAGCGACTATGTAATGAAATACGGATACAGGGACCCCAACTTCAGCTTTGGTTTTATCAACACGTTCCAGTTCGGGAATTTTATGATGGGATTGAATATTGACGGGCGTATTGGCGGTTTGATGTATAACTATATCAACGACAAGATGTTTGATACCGGAACACATCCTGACACAGACAATTCCTGGCGTTACGATGAAGTGGTGAACGGGAAAACAAACTATGTCGGCAACGGCGTAAAGGTTACTTCCGGAAGCGTTACTTATGACAACTTTGGTAACATAGTTAGCGATACGCGCAAATACGAGACGAATGATACGGAGGTTTCTTATCAGGATTATACGCAGAACTTCCGGGCGGGTGATTATGGCGTGCAAAAGAAATCTTTTGTCAAGGTCCGTGAAATGTCTTTAGGATACCGGATCCCAGCTAGTGTGCTCGGCAAATTCCTCATCAGGAATGCATCTGTTTCCATCACCGCGCAGAACCTCTTTCTGTTTACGAAATTCAGGTTCTCTGATCCGGATGTGGACGATGAAAACCTCAACTCGCCCTCGCAACGGATGATCGGCATTAACTTCAAGGCAGGGTTTTGATCAGCATCATTTTATCAAAACATTACAACATGAAACATACAAAGCTCAAATATATTTTATCGATCCCGCTGGCGATGGCGATTGGGTCAGGATGTTCGAAGTTTAACGAGATCAATACCAATCCCAACAAGACCACACAAGTTACGTCTGCCATGCTGGCCACCAACATAATCCTGAGCATAACAAAGAACAGTATCGGCAGTACAAAAGGATTCATGCAACCATACCTGCTTGGTAAATACCTCACCTGGGGTGAGGGACAGGAAAATCTGCAATACAACAGGCTTGGAAGAAGCAGTTTTGACCGCCTGACCTTATTACGGAATGTTCCGCCTATGATAGCGGCTGCGCAAAATGAAGGCCAGCAACGGTCCTTTAAAGCGCTGGGACATTTCGTACGGGCGTGGCAGTTCTTCCACACCACCATGCAGGTAGGTGACATCCCATACACAGAGGCCGTAAAAGGAGAAACCGATAATATCATCCAGCCGCGCTACGACACGCAAAAAGAAGTATTTATGGGCATCATTAACGAACTGGATAGCGCCAACAATCTCTTTGCGCAAGGCGCCGACTTTTCCGGGGACCCTGTTTACAACGGAAAAGCCGATAACTGGCGGAGGCTGGCCAACAGTTTTCAGTTGCATGTGCTGATGAATCTGCACCGAAAAACAGGAGATGCCGATCTGGATGTAATAAACCGCTTCCGGGAGATCGCAACCAACCGTCCGCTGATGCGCAGCTACGAAGATAATTTCGCGCTGGCCTATAATGCGACGGCCGGCCAGAACTATCCCTGGTCCGATGTGCCGGCGGGTTCAGGAAATTCTTTTGTAAAATCAAACTACACCATGCTTTCAGCTACCCTCATCGACCCGATGAAGGCAATGAACGATCGCCGGCTCTTTTATTACGCCAAGCCCTCTCCCGTTAAAATTGCGGGAGGCATGCAGCCATCCGACTGGAACGCATACCGCGGTGCAGAACCCTCAGATGCATTCCCTGTGCTGCAGGATATGCGCGTGTCAAAAGATTACTCAGACCTGAATAACCGGTACGTAAACCTCGTGAATGCCGAACCGGTGAGCGTATTTAGCTACCAGGAGCAGCAATTCATCCTGTCAGAAGCCGCTGTCCGCGGATGGATAACGGGAACACCTGCGCAGGAATACTACGCCGCCGGCATTACCAACGCTATGAAATTCACGGCGGCATATACGCCCGATCTCACCGACTATCATCACAACATGAAGATCGATGATGCATATATACAGGACTATATTACGGCCAACACCCTGACCGGCAGCGAACAGAACCAACTGAAGCAGATCATCACGCAAAAGTATATCGCCGGATTTCTGCAGGGATGCAATTACAATGCCTGGTATGAACAACGGCGTACGGGATATCCGGAGTTCGTGCTGAATTCCAGTACCAACCTGAATACTCCCACCACGCAATTCCCCTTACGGTGGCTTTATCCTTCCAACGAACTGAGCTATAATACCAAAAATCTTGATCAGGCCATCCAGCGGCAATTCAGCGAAGGTGATAACGTGAACGGGGTGATGTGGATATTGAAAGACTGATAAATTATCAAGGCAGTCCCGGTGAGATTGTTGTGACTTAGATTCCGTCGTAGACATTGTATGACAGGAGGGTGATGAAGATCAACAAGCGACCTGTCTCTCATCACTGTAAAGCAAAGGTTGTCCGGGATATCCGGATAACCTTTGCTTTACAATTTCTTCCTTCTTTCACCGACTATACAATATCCTGCCGTTGCTCCCCTGGTTTATGATACCCGGCGACATTACCTATCTTATCAACCCCATCACCTCCTCACCCCTCCACTCCACCACCGGCTCAAAATCCCCGCTATTCATATACCGCTCCAGACTGTACCTGAACTGCCTCGCCGCATGCCGTTTATCCAGATCGCGCTCCAGATCTATCGAGGTAAGCAACAACTTCCCCCTGCTCACTTTCACCTCGATCACATTCGCCATCTTCCGGTTCCTGAAGAAATTATCGATTACCCGCACTACCGGCGTCACCTCCGGCAGCGAATCAATGATCATGGTCTTTGACGATGTGATAAGGTCCCACCATTGCCAGTCGCTGTAGAACGCCGTGGGGAAATGCCGGAATGCCG
This sequence comes from Chitinophaga sp. XS-30, assembly GCF_008086345.1. Lineage (NCBI taxonomy): Bacteria > Pseudomonadati > Bacteroidota > Chitinophagia > Chitinophagales > Chitinophagaceae > Chitinophaga > Chitinophaga sp. XS-30. The sequence continues at coordinate 4,270,475 of NZ_CP043006.1, forward strand.
GATGGGTGGGATCACAAAGTATCCCCATTGTACCGGGTTGCGCCGGAAAATGCACAGGGCTCCAGAACACCGGCGCAAAACGGCCCTCCACGCCTTTCAGCACCAAGGTATCAGGATTGAGCAATACGTTCTTCCCCTGCTCCAGCAACCGTAATGCTTCTGTCACGGAACGCGTATATATCGCATCCCTTGGCGAAACAGCTGATGCGTGCCCGGCAATTTCGCCTGGTATATCGGTGGCATGCGCGGCTCTCATCGCAGGCACCTTAGCCGGATACACCCAGATGCTCCAGCGATTGCGGTAGCCCGTCCCTTTCAGCGATAGGGTAATGGTGAGCGCTTTGGCTGTTTTAACGTCTTTTAGATCGAAAGAAAATGTGCCGAGCGTTTGTCCGTTACCGATAGCGATCTGCTGAGGGGGCAATTCACCTCCGGCGAGCTGTCTGCTGGACTGATCATGCACAGCCCATATCGCCGTACTGTTCAGTAGTGCACCTTTGCTGAAGTTGGCGACCTCTGCCGCTGCTACGAAGGTTTCTGCATTGGTATAAACAGCTTTGTCAAAGCGCAGCAGCGGTACAACAGCACCGCAATATCGCCTGTGCTCTTCCGCAGCAACCAGCCCTTTACTATCCCAGAACGCATCCAGTATGCCAATCAGGGCTGTACCCTGGCCGGGGAAATCATGCAGGTCCAGCAGCTGAAAGCCGCTCATGCCCTTTGTTTTCAGCGCCCTTTCGATCTCTTCCTTATAGAGATTGGCGGCAAATTTTCCGCTGGCCATAAGATACTGTTCCGCCAGCGGCAACAGCCCTTTCCTTTCCAGGTCTTTACGTATAGCCTTGAAGTTTAGCGGCTCCAGCACACCGGTGTATTTGCTGATCTCTTCCATATTCGGGAACACGGAATACTGACCGATCTCATGGGTAATGAGCGGCACGGGAAGACTGTCGGTCGCCCTGGTATAATCCGTGATGAAATCCGGGGGAATGGTATTGAAGATACCCTGCCCGCGCACCCATCCTTTTTTGGTGTATTGGGTAATAAAAAAGTCGTCTTCCGGCTCTGGCCAGCGGCCATGATCACGCTGAAATGAAAAAGAAGTGGTGGTATAAAGATGACGCGGGTCCTGCTTTTTGAGGCGGGTCACCATAGCCGACAGCCAGGAAAAATCACCTTCGAGTTCGTTCCCCATCGACCAGAAACAAAAGGAAGGATGATTGCCGTATTCACGGATGATGTGTTGCGCTTCGGCGGCCAGCCAGGCATTCATGCTTTCATCCTGACCAGCATTTTTGTTCCAGAAAGGCAACTCTATCTGCAGATAAAAACCCATCGAATCGGCCACCGCGAATGCGGCTTCCGGTGGGCACCAGGAATGGAAACGCAGATGATTCAGTCCGTATGCTTTTGCCGATGCAAATACTTTCTCCCATCCCTTGTGGTCCATGGGCGGATAACCCGTCAGCGGGAAAATGTTGCATTCCAGTGTGCCGCGCAGGAATATGCGGCGGCCGTTCAGCTGCAGCAATCCTTTATCATTTGTGAGCGACCGCATCCCGAAAGTAGTATTGCGGGTATCCGCCACCCCGGATGTCAGTGTAGCCCTCAACGTGTACAGGCAGGGATCGAACTCATCCCACAGTCCCGCATCTTTCAATGGAATATCCAGTTCCTGTACAGCCGCTCCGGTCTTGATGTTCACCGGCATCTCCCTGGCATATACCCGCCTGTTGTCCCGGCCTGTTACAATGACCTTCAGCCGTGTCTGCTTTGCCCGGCCCGAGACATTCCGGAACGAGATCACGGCCCTGGCCTTATTGCCTTTCACATCGGGATACACCTGCAACTGTTCGATAAACACCGGCTCCCTGGCGCTCAGCTCCATGCGGCCGATCACGCCATTCCAGATGATCTGTGTGCCGTTCGTATAGGCATGCGCCATATCCCTTGTGCTCATATCGTATCGCTTGCGGTTGTCTATGCGGATAACAAGTTTATGCCGGCCCGGTGTCAGTAGCTTCCCCAGATCGTAACGATGCGGCGCGATCAGGCTCTCCTGTGTTCCGGCTTCCTGTCCATCCACCCAGATCCGTGTATCCCATAATACCCGCTCCAGTAAAAGCTCAATATATTTCCCTTTCCAACCGGCAGGTATCACCACATCCTTACTGTACCAGGCCGGACCGATGTATGAATGCCGGCGCGTCAGCATCAGCAACACTGCTTTATTGACCGATTCATCGTTCAAGGAAGATGCCGCACCGATGCCGGCATCGTCCAGCGTACCGGGCAGGGTAATGCTCCCGGCAAAATCCTGCAGGAACCATTGTTGCTGAATACCGGTATCCTGCGGGTCCAGCCGGTACTGCCAGCGGCCTGCCAGCGAAAGCGTTTGTGCAGACGCGGAAACCGGCAGAAGGAAAAATATTCCCAACAGCAGGAAATACCATTTTTCCGCTATGGACAATGTGTGTAATGTGCTTATCAGTCTTGATTGCATGATATCGTTTAATGTCCGGTTAATTGATGTTCCAACTGCTCTAAAGTCTGCCCCTTTGTTTCTTTCACTTTACTGCGAATGAACAGGAACCCGAGCGCACATATCCCCGCATACAGATAAAATGGCCCGTATGTGCCAAGCTCCTCCGCCAGCACAGGGAACGTAAATACCAGGATGAAATATGCGCCCCAGAGTGCGAGCACCGCAATGGAAGAGGCCACTCCCCTGATCCTGTTAGGGAATATTTCCGATATCAGCACCCAGGTAACAGGCGCGAGGGATGTGGCATACATAGCGATCGCCAGCAGCACAAAAAAGGATATCCATCCTGTTGCTGCCTGGTTGCGCAGCAGGAATGCCAGCACAATGTACACGACCGACAACCCCAGTGAGCCTGCCAGCATCAACGGCCGCCTCCCCAGTTTATCTACCTGCCACATGGCTACCAGCGTGAATACCAGGTTAACGATACCGATGAAAATGGTCTCGGATAGCTGCGTATTCAGGTCCGCCCCTACAGATGCAAATATGGTGGAGGTATAATTGAATACGATATTGATGCCGCAAAGCTGTTGAAATACGGCCAGCGTTATACCCACAATTACAGCGGGGCGAACGGCCTTTTCGAATACCGCACGGTACGACTGGCTCAGGGTGCCTTTCAAGGATGCCGTGATGTCACTGAAAGAGGCCCGTACAAACTGTTCATCCCCGATCCTCCGCAGGGTACGCTCCGCCTCTTCCGTTCTTCCCCGGCCGATCAACCAGCGCGGGCTTTCCGGCAGCCAGGCTACGCCCAGCAGGAAGAGCAGCGAAGGCACCGCACCAAGACCGAACATCCAGCGCCAGGCTTCATCTCCCTTGTCCGCCAACGTGTAATTCACCAGGTTCGTAACGAGAATACCGGTAACGATCGTTAGCTGATTGATGGACACATTACGGCCCCGCACATGCGCAGGCGATATTTCCGCGATGTAGAGCGGGCTGAGGATAGATGCCATACCTACGCCTATACCGGCGGCAAACCGCATGATCACAAAAACGGTTAGCCCGGAAGAGAGGGCCATGCCTGTTGAGGAGATGGTGAAGATCAGCGCTGCCAGCATCAGCCCGGGTTTGCGCCCGTAACGGTCCGCCATTTTACCGGCAGCCAGGCATCCCACCATACAGCCTAATGCCAGGGAACCGGTAAGGAATCCTTCCCACCATGCGCTCAATGCAAAGGTGATCCGCAGGAAAGGCAGTGCGCCGGAGATCACCGCGAAATCGAATCCAAAAAGATAACCGCCCAATGCGGAGATGAATGATATGCCGGTGATATAGCTGTAATTGAATTGCTGAGCCATGATCTGATCTTATAGGAACCATTATAGAAAGCCGTCAGCGATCAGCTGATGATCCTTTTATCATTGATAAGTGCCGGTCAGCGTTACGATGGACTTTCCCGGAATGCCGATATCGTTTACCATACATTGTGTTCGCTTCAGACTGCGGGTGGCATCTGTTGTGTACTGCGCAAAAGTACTGCCCAGCGGGCCTTCCAGCTGGAGGTTCTTTTCTTTCGATTCCGGGTTCACGATCACGACCACCAGCTGTTTCGCGGCCTCATCCTTATAAGCGGAAACCATCAGCGTGGCGGCGGCAACGGCGGGATCGTTGTTGCCCTCAATAGTCGTCTCCACCCGCTGCATACCGGGGCGGATGAACCTGGCGTAGTTGCCGAATGCCCACAGCTGGCGGGAGTCCAGCACAATACCATCTGTTTTGCAACCACGTACATTGATATTACCGGCGGGATCATTGATGTACACGAGTGCATCGCTGTAGTTATACGGACCGATGGCCAGCCACCATTGCCAGGAGGTCATATTGGCGATCACCAGATCATGATGCAGCACTTTGGCCACATAAAGACCGTATTCGATACCGGTATTGCGCGGCGAGCCGTTGTACCGGCCGCAGATATCGCCAAGTATGCCAAACTCCGTCTGCCAGGCCTCCAGCGAAGCATCTACCTGTTTGATCCTGTTCAGTAATTGTGTGCGGACGTTGATGAGGTTATTGTCCGGACAGGTGGTGAAGTAACTGTGCCCGCTGATGATATGCGCCACATTGGCCTGATCGCCCACATAATTTGCGGAAGCCGGGCTGAAGAACTGGCTGATCTGATCTCCCCGGTTATCCGTATTCCGGCCGTACAGAAAATCCAGCTGTCCCGCTTCACCGATCACGACTTTGGCGCCTGTTCCGGCCAGTTGCTGCGATAGCAGCCGGGTTAACGCCGCCACCTCGTCATTGGCAGCCGGCGTGCCTTCCTGGGATGCCTTTGTTGCCGTGCCCCAGGCCCATTGCGGCTCGTTCACTGGACTGATATAATCGAAACCGAAGTGTCTGGTGACGGTCGCCATAAAACCGGCATATGCATCCATTTTCCCTTCCTGCAGATTGAGCCTGGTGCCGCCCGAACTATTGAAAGCCTTGCCGTTCTTCGTCAGATGCACCGGCGCGGAGTTCGAAAATCCCAACGTGTACTTCACGCCTCTCTGCTTTGCGGCCTGCAGGAACCATTGCGCGCCCTGCTGTTTCGACCAGTCGTAGCTTCCATCAGCCTGCTGAAAACATTCCTCTCTGCGCCATTCATCGGTGATGCGGCTGGCATCACCCTGCTCAAAGCTCCCGGCGCCGATGTTAAAGCGCCAGAGCGACAGGCCGATCCCTTTCGGCGTGCCATCCGCCGTTGTGTCCATACTGAACAACAGGTCAGCTACCCGGTCTTTCTTTTGTACATCCTCCCATTTACCAATGAATTTGGCAGACCAGCAATCCGAAGCGCCGAAACTGTGGATCGTCTGCTTTGTTTTACCGGGGTGAATGGTGATTTTTGCAGGGGCGGTCTGCCCGCTGGTATCCACCCCGGGATAAATGCTGGGCGAAGGCTCGGGCGGAGGCGCGGCCGTCCCCCTCCCCTGGCTGGCGGACAAAATGGCGAAGCAGATAGCTGAAATGGGCAATAAATTCATCGTTCATTTTCTTTAAAAGTATCCGTAATGCTTTTCCACGGCTCCTTCTGCGAGGAGTATGCGGCTGACCGGCACAGGCCCTGGCAACATGAATATCCGGACTAAAACTATAACCTTTGTTTTGCAATTCCAGCGTATTGTTCAATTCTCTTTCTAGCTTTGCACATGCTTCGTAAAAAAGAAGGGTTTGAAGGCCAGCGCGCCATCGTATTGCCCGGCAAGATCATATCGGACCTCTGTGAGGATAACCCCGTCACCGGTGGATTATTTGTGACGGACATCGGGTATTATCCCAAAGCGAAATATCACTTCCGGCAGCGCCTGCAGGGGATAGACCAGCATATCCTGATCTATTGCCAGGAAGGCAAAGGCACGGCACAGATCGGCAGGCAGCGGTATTCCCTGCAGCCGGATACTTTCGTGATCATCCCCGCGGGCAGTACTCACAGTTACGCAGCCGACGAGAACGACTCCTGGACCATCTACTGGACGCATTTCAAAGGGCCTGCCGCCAAAGCGATCGCGGAAGCGGTAAAACGCCAGTACAACGGTTATCAGGGGGTTATTACCTTTCAGCAAAAAAGGATAGACCTGTTCGAGGATATTTATGCCAGCCTGGAAAGAGGTTACGGGAACGATAATATTTCCTATGCCAATATGTGCCTGTGGCATTACCTGTCCACTTTCCTGTATGACGACAAATTCAATCTTTCCGGGAAAAAGACCAGCTCCGATGCTGTGGAGTTATCTATCAGCTACATGCAGCAACAGTTGTCGCAGATGCTTTCGCTCGAAAACATCGCCCGTTCCGTCAACCTCTCCGTATCTCACTATTCCTATGTTTTCCGGAAGAAGACCGGCTTCTCCCCAATGGAGTACTTCAATCATCTGAAAGTGCAGAAGGCCTGCCAGTACCTGATCTTTACAGACCTGCGGGTGAAAGAGATCGCGTACAAGCTGGGCATGGACGATCCTTATTATTTTTCAAGGATGTTCAATAAACTGATGGGCATGTCCCCCAACCATTACCGGGCAAAACGGGAAACATAAAAGATAAAACCCTTCGGGTATTTTATTAATTTTGACCGCCAGGGATCAACCATCATACTGCGGGGGAGGCAGGAATTCTGTAATGCACGACATCAAAGGCCAGGACACAACACTTTTGCACCTGCTCTCACAGGGAGATGAAACCGCTTTTCGCCGTCTTTTCGATACCTATCATCAGTTCATTTATTCTTTTGCACTGCGGATGACCGATTCCGAGGCGATTTCGCGGGATGTGGTGCAGGATGTGTTCGTCAAAATATGGCTGAACAGGCAGGAACTCACTGCCATACAGCACCTGCCGGGATATATCAACCGCCTTACCCGTAACCATGTGCTGAACGGCATGAAAAGAAAAGCCATGGAAACCGGCCTGCTGAAAGACCTCGGCGCACCCTTTTCCGCCACCCATCATGATCCGGAGGAACAAGCGCAGTTCCGTGAGCTGGAAACCCTGCTTGCCAAGGCTATCAACCTCCTGCCGGAGCGCCAGCAACAGGTGTACAGGCTCAGCCGCCAGGATGGGCTGAAGCACGAGGAGATTGCCGCACAACTCCGGATTTCCCGGGAAACCGTCAAAAAACATATCATGGCCGCACTGCTCCATATCCGGAATTACCTCCGGGATAACGGCCGTGCATTGCTATGGCCGGGCATTCTGCTATACGGATGCTGCTCCTGAAATTTTTCTTTGCCCCCACTACCCCTTTCCGCTTTCCCGATTGTCAATCATATAACCGGTCAATTTTTTACTATGCCATCAGCCAGATTAAATTATCTGCTTCACAGATATTATGATAAAACCTGTACACCTGCTGAAAAAGCGGAGCTGCTGACCGCCATCGGCAGTGGCCTCCAGGATGAGCCGGCAGCTGAACTGCTGGATGAATTGCTTACTGAGCATATGCCCGATAGCAACACTTCCGCTGAACAGGCGGACCAGCTGTATGCGGACATCCTGGCTGCCGTACAGCCCCGGAAGAAAAACGTTACCATCCAGCGGTCATGGTGGGCCGCCGCCGCTGCTGTGCTATTGCTCGCAGGCGCCGTGGCGCTCTGGCCGGGATCGCTCCCCCGGAAGCATTTTGCCGTGAAACCATCCACGGATGTAGCTCCCGGCAAAAGCAAAGCTGTGCTCACACTGGCGGACGGCTCGCTTGTAACGCTGGACAGCGCCATCGGGCAGGATATTCAACAGGAAGCCGCCACCGCCCGCCAGCAGAACGGGCAACTGGTATATGAACCTGACGCCACCGCAACCGCTATCATCCAATACAATACCCTCACTACGCCCCGTGGCGGGCAATTCCGGCTGGTACTGCCGGACGGCACGCAGGTATGGCTGAATGCCGCATCCTCCATCCATTATCCCACCGTATTTACCGGAAAAGAAAGAACAGTCACCATCACCGGAGAAGCCTACTTCGAAGTCACCAAAAATGCCGGTATGCCGTTCCGGGTAAATACTTCCGGCGGCACAATGGTGGAAGTGCTGGGCACCCGCTTCAATATCAATGCTTATGCAGATGAAGACGCGATACGCACCACCCTGGCTGAAGGCGCCGTAAAGGTCAGCAGCGGGAACGAACAGGTGATATTGCAACCTGGCCAGCAGGCGCAGGTAACAGGCAGGCAGATACAGGTTCTCCGGCCGGACATGGCGCAGGTGCTGGCCTGGAAGAACGGCATTTTCAATTTCGAGAACAGCAGTCTTGAAGAAGTGATGCGGCAACTCTCCCGCTGGTATGATGTGGAAGTGGTGTACAAAGGCCGGATACCGGACCGGGTTTTCGGCGGAGAACTGCAGCGCAGCCTGCCATTGTCCCAGGTACTGGAAGTGCTGCGGGACATGAAGCTGAATGTACAGCTGACAGCAGAGAGAAGGATTGAAGTAATGCCATAAAAAACCGTTCCGGTTGCAGCCGGAACGGCGGATCATGGCCGATCAACATAAGACAAGTCTGGGCAGACTATTTATTTAATCAACCATTAACTCTTGCGAAAGTATGCAAATTAATGCTCTTTGTAAAGGCCGGCCTTTGTGCGGCCTGGTGTCAACCAAAATTGTGCGTGTCATGCGTTTAACCGCTTATTTAATGCTCACCTTTTGTATGCATGTATCGGCGAAAGGCGTTTCTCAAACCGTGACCTTCAGTGGCAGTAATGTGCCCTTGAAACAGGTGTTTGCGGAGATAAAGGAACAGACGGGCTATCTCGTGTTCTATGACCGGGAGGCCCTTGTTCATGCCAAACCGGTTACGCTGCGGGTGAAGGACGCCCCGCTGCAGTCGTTTTTACAACAATTGCTGGCCGGGCAGATGCTGGATTTTTCGATCAGGGAGAAGAATATCATCCTCCGGAAAAAAGATATGCCGGTAGCGTCCGTTATCATGCGGGTGGATATCACCGGGGTGGTCGTGGATAAGAACGGCGCTTTGCTGCCCGGGGCCCTCATCCGGGTAAAAAATACCAAAAAGGCCATTTTCTCGGACGGTGATGGCAAATTCGTGATCAATGCGGAAGAAGGCGATGTATTGGAGATCACTTTTCTTGGATTTGAGAAAAAGGAAGTGCCCGTGGGTTCCCTGAAAATTATGCGGATCGTACTGGAACCTGCCGTTAGCGCGCTTGACGAAGCTGTGGTACAGGCATATGGCCGTACGTCCAAAAGGACCAATACCGGGAATATCGACAAGGTCAACGGAAAGGAAATAGAACAAACACCGGTGAACAACCCTATCGCCGCCTTGCAGGGCCGCGTTCCGGGAGTGGTGATCACACAGGCCTCCGGTGTGCCGGGCGGCGGATTCAAAGTGCAGATCAGGGGCAATACACAGGTAGACCCCAACGTAGGAGCCAGCGATGAGCCGCTCTATATTGTGGATGGCATTCCCCTCGCCAGCGGCGAGAACCGCCTTAACCGCATCAGCTCCGCCATCAATGGTTCCAGCGTAACGGACGGGCTGAGTGCATTGGGAACCATCAACACCGCAGACATCGAGAGCATCGAAATTCTGAAAGATGCGGACGCCACCGCCATCTACGGCAGCCGCGGCGCCAGCGGCGTTGTGCTCATCACCACCCGCAGAGGAAAATCCGGGCAGACCAGCGTGAACGCCAACTTCTCCACCGGCTTCAGCAAAGCGCCGATGCCTGACCTGTTGAATACGCAGCAATATGTTGCCATGCGCAAGGAAGCCTTTGCGAACGACAACCTTGCGATGACCAATTCCAATGCCTATGATATTCTCCTCTGGGATACCACACGCGATAATAACCTGGCCAAACAGCTGATCGGCGGAACCGCCCGTATGACCAACGGGCAGATCGCCATCTCCGGCGGCACGGACAGAACACAGTATCGCGTCAGCACCGGTTATACCCGTGAAACAGATGTATTCCCCGGCGAAATGCCGAATGAAAGGTTCATGGGCAATTTCAGCCTGAATACCCGTTCCGATAATCAGAAATTCAATGCTGCCATTACCGGAAGTTATACATCCAGCATCAACCGCACGGCGGGTGCGGATCTTTCCAGCAAGCTCAACCTCCCGCCCAACTTCCTGCTGTACGATTCCCTCGGCAACCTTGCCTGGAACGAAGGTGGTGTAACGGCGGTGGATAATCCGCTCGCCGCCCTGCAGAAAAAATACCGGGCCCGTACGGATAACCTGAATGCCAACGCCATGTTGTCCTACCGCGTATTACCGGACCTGGTGATCCGCAGCAGCTTCGGGTATAACAGCATCAAGGTGGATGAACTGAGAATAGATCCGATTGCTTCCCAAAACCCGGCCAAAGCGAATGCTACCGGCTCCACCAGTTTCGGGAAGAACAATTTCCAGAGCTGGATCATAGAGCCGCAGGCAGAATATTTCCGCAACATCGGCAAGGGCAGGCTGAATGCGCTGGCAGGCGGCACCATTCAAAACCAATGGAACGAAGGGTATAATTTTTCTGTAAATGATTATACGAGCGATGAATTCCTGGGTTCCCTGACCGGCATCACCGGCATCTCTTTCGCAAATCCTTCCAGCAATCTCAACCAGTATAAATACGCTGCCTTCTTTGGCCGTATCAATTACAACCACGATAACAAATACATCCTCAATCTCACCGGCAGGCGGGACGGATCCAGCCGTTTCGGGCCCGAGTTCCGTTTTTCCAACTTCGCCGCTGCCGGCGCTGCATGGCTGTTTACCAGTGAGCCGTTCATGCAGTTCCTGCCCGCGCTCAGTTTTGGCAAGCTGCGCGCCAGCTACGGCGTTACGGGGAATGACAAGATCGGCGATTATAAATACCTGGACGCCTATACGGCAAATGCGTTCTATCCAAACTACCAGGACTCCGCAGCTTTTGTTCCCTCGGGGCTTTTTAAACCGGACCTGCACTGGGAAAGGAACGTGAAGCTGGAATTTGCACTGGAACTGGGCTTCATGAAAGACAGGTTGCTGGTATCCGCGGCCTGGTATAAGAACCGTACCAGCGATCCGCTGGTGAACTATCCCCTTCCGCAAACAACCGGCTTCTCCGGCATCTCCGCCAATCTGAACGGTGTGCTGGTAGATAATAAAGGCGTTGAGCTGATGGTGACCAGCCAGAATATCCGTAAAAAGGACCTTAACTGGACGACCAGCTTCAACATTACGGTTCCGGACAACAAGCTCATCGCCTATCCCGGGCTTGCCCAATCCAGCCACGCCAACAGGTACGAGATCGGCAAATCGCTTAACCTGGTGCGGATTGCGCGTTTTACCGGTATCGATCAGCAAACGGGCCTCTGGATGATCGAAGATGTGGACAAGGATAACCGTTTTACCACTGCCGGCGATTTCCAGTCACTGTTTGATACCGATCCGGAATTTTATGGCGGGCTGGATAACAATATCCGTTACAAAGGGCTGCAGGTGAGTTTCCTGCTGCAATTCACTCGCCAGATGGGAAAGAACTGGATGGCCTCCCAGGCCACTTCCGGGTTCCAGACCATGACGGTGGGCGGTATGCAGAACCTTCCTTCGGAGGTGCTTACCCGCTGGCAGCAAGAGGGCGATATTACCCGCATCCAGAAGTTCACCACCCGCAGCTCCACATCCACCTCGCTGACGGGTAACTATGCCGCCAATTATTCCGATCTGGGTTATATGGACGCAGCGTATCTCCGGCTGAAAAATGCATCCATCTCTTACTTCCTGCCGGAGCGCTGGATAAAACGGGCGAAAATGACGCAGGCCAGGATATATGCCCAGGGGCAAAACCTGCTGACCTTTACACCGGTTAAAGGCACAGACCCCGAGACGGTATATCTTTTCAGGCTGCCGCCATTGCGCACGGTGACTTTTGGGGTACAACTTTATTTATAAACTATTTCAATCTTCATATATGAAAAGTCTTAACAGGCTCTTTATTATACTCATCGCAGGAACGGCAATAACAGGCTGCCGCAAGTTTGTGGACGTTCCGCTGCCCATTACGCAGCTCAGCACCGAATCCGCTTTTTCCACCGATGCAAAGGCCAATTCCGCCATGCGGGGCATTTACGCCGGCCTGGTATCCGGCTGGGTAGCCAGTCCGTTTACCGGCGCTATGACGGGAAACCTGGGCCTCAGCGCTGACGAACTGGAAAAAACTTCGCTGACCGGGGAGTTCCCGCTTTTCTTCGAGAATAATCTGAATGCCTCTATGAACACGATCAACGGTGCATTATGGGGCTCTTTTTACAGCACTATCTACCAGGCAAACAATGCGATTACGCATATCGGCAACTCAAAGGGCATCGCCCCGGCGAACAAGGAATTCCTGACAGGCGAAGCGCATTTCCTTCGTGCGTTGGCCTATTTCTACCTGGTGAATATGTACGACTCTGTGCCACTGACCACAACAGCAGATTACCGCACCAATGGACTGCTGTTCCGTGAATCTCCCGAAAAGGTCTATGAACAGATCCGGCAAGACCTCCGCTACGCACAGGAAAAGGCCGGCAACCAGCATACCGGTACCGGCTTTCGGGCAAGAGGCAACCAATGGACAGCGACTGCCCTATTGGCGAGAGTACAATTGTACACCGGGAATTGGGAAGAAGCGGAAGCCGAAGCCACAAAAGTCATTAACGCAGGATTCTACAAAATGGGGCCGCTGGAAGAAACATTCCTTGCCACTTCCGGCGAAGTTATTCTCCAACTGGGCAATGCCGGCGCCAATTTATATACTTCGGAAGGCAGTGCCATCACCAGCTCGCAAGTCAATCCCACTTACCGTTTCAGTACCTGGCTCGATGCCGCCTTTGAGCCCGGGGACCTTCGTACGGATGCCTGGACCCGGGTGGGTGCAAATGGCTTCCGCGGCCCCGCGAAATACAAAACTTTTTCCAACACGCAGGCCAACGCCAAAAAAGAAGGCACCGTAGTGCTTCGCCTCGCAGAGCAATACCTCATCCGCGCAGAAGCCCGCGCCATGCAGGATGATCTCTCCGGCGCCATCGCCGATGTGGATACCGTTCGTAGCCGGGCCGGACTGCCCCTGTTATCCGACATCAGTCCGGATATCGCCAAAGAACCGCTGCTGGCCGCCATCATGAAAGAAAGAATGACGGAACTGTTCGCCGAATTCGGGCACCGCTGGTTCGATGTGAAACGAACCGGTCAGGCGGATATCATCTTTGGCGCCCGTAAACCCGGCTGGCGGACGGAAGCCGCGCTGTTTCCTATTCCGTTCAAAGACAGGCAATTCAACCCTAACCTTGGTCAGAACCCGGGTTACGAATAATCCATAAAAACACCGTATGAAAAAATATCTGTTATACTTATGTGCCGCAGCGCCGCTTTGCGCTTCCGCACAGGAAAATTTTCACATCAAAGGGAAGATCTCGGGCTGGAAAGGAAAAGACAGCGTGTTCATCAATTATATGGATGATCAAAAACAACTGTCGGATTCAACGGTAGCCATCAACGGACGGTTCGAGTTCCGCGGCGTTGTAACGCAACCAACGCTGGCTTACATCAGGCTTGAAAAACCCATCCTGCGGACCCAGCGGAAAGATTCGCGGAAATTTTACCTGGAGGATGGCCTTATCTCCATCACCGGCAAGGATTCCATTCGTTATGCCACTGTAAAGGGCACAAAGGTCAACCAGGATGCTGAGCATCTGGAGAAACAAACTTCACCTGTGCTGAGCAGGCTGGTTGAGCTGAGAATGAGCGCCGCACGCACGCCTAGGGAAGCGCAGCAGACCGATGCATTCAAAGGCCTGCAGAACGAATATTCCGCACTGCTCGATTCCATGCACAATGTGCGCGTCCGGTTCATCCGCGAACATCCAGGCTCGCATATCTCCGTTGAAACACTGGCCCAGATAGCCGGGGCCCAGATCGATTATGCGAAAATATCGCCTTTGTACAACCTGCTGGATGAAGACATCCGCAACACCCCCACCGGCCAGGAACTGGCGGAGCGGCTGGCTATGGCAAAGAAGATACAGATCGGCAGCGTTATGCCTTCCTTCTCTTCACTGGATACCGCCCGCAATCCCCTCAACCTGCAGGAAGTGGTGAAAAGCGGAAAACTTACGCTGGTGGATTTCTGGGCCAGCTGGTGCGGCCCCTGCCGCGCGGAGAACCCGAATGTTGTGAAGGCCTTCAATGCCTTCCACGAAAAAGGCTTCAATATCATCAGCGTTTCGCTGGATGACAATGCGGACTACTGGAAACGGGCGATCATCAAAGACGGTATGCCCTGGTACCACGTATCCGGCCTGCAGAAATGGCAGGAACCCGTAGCACAGCTATTTGGCATCAACGCGGTACCGGACAATTTCCTGCTGGATGAAAACGGTAAAGTGATCGCCAGAGGATTACGGGGCCAGGCACTGTACGACAGGGTAATGGCGGAGATCAATAAATAATCTGTTTCCCATCGCTGTATATAGATGAGGTTGTCCGGATACCCCGGGCAACCTCCTTTTTTCACGCTTGCAATGGTTTATATGATACCTCATGCTTCGGGGTCTTTCCCTTTCGACCCCACCACATAATTTCCCGCCTCCGGATTGAACGATTTCATCAACCGGTTCCAGGAATTGATCTGGGCCACCGCTACAGAGAGCAGCGCGATCTCCTGTTTGGTAAAATGCAGAAGCAATTCATCATGCAGCCCCTCCCCGTCATCTCCTTCCGGCATCCTGGTCAGCCTTTCCGCAAAAGCCAGTACGGCCCGTTCCACCGGTGAATAGTATGGCGCTTCCCGCCAGGCCGGAAGAGAGATCAGCCGCAACGGGTCTTCCCCGGCATGTACCGCTTCCTTGAAATGCATATCCAGGCAATACACACAGCCGTTGATCTGGGACACGCGTACCCGCATCAGATCAAGCAACAGGTGATCAAGGCCAGACTTGTCAATATACGTCTGCACCGTTCTCATGGCCTGCATCAGGCCGTCCGGGTATTCCCGGTAATTGATCCTTTCCATGGTTTCGAAAATTATTTGCGTATAAAGACAAACAAGCGGTGCGAAACGTGACAGGTTCCGGGATTTTTTTTACAGAGATTTTCTCATATCCTGCAATCATCATAATGCTTTTGCAAAGTGCGCAGCTTATCCGGGTTACGGACGATATAGAGTTCCGAGATGCGGTCGCCCGCAAAGGTGAATATCTGGCAGCTGACCAGCTGATCTCCGATGAAAATGAAGAATGCAGGCTGATGATTGATCATGCTGATCGTTATAGCTGCATCGGCATAAAATTTCCTGAATATGCCCAGCTGCATGGCCATAACGGATTTCCTTCCGCATACCGGGTATTTGCTGGCGGTTACTTTTCCGCCGCCATCGGCCTTCAGCACCACATCTTCATACAACATCCGTTCAAGCCGGGTTACATCGCCCTGCCGGATCACCTCCAGGTACTTTTGCATATCCGCGGCGCTTGCATCCTGCCTGTCTGCATTCCGTTCCAGCGCCAGCTGCTTTTTTGCGCGGCTCAGTATCTTGCGGGAATGTTCTGCGGTGATATCAAGCACAGCGGCTATTTCCGCATGCTCATAGTCGAATGCCTCTTTTAAAATGAATACCGCGCGTTGCCGGGCATCCAGCTTTTCCAGCAGCACCATGAGGGAATAGGACAATACATCTTTACGGTCAAGCATTGTGTCCGCGCGCTCCGTGGCTACCGGCTCGGGCAACCATTCCCCATAATAGGCGGCGCGCAATTTCTGCTGCCTGTGCTTGCGGTTAACGGACAGGTTGATGACCGTGCGGATGAGGTAAGCTTTTGGCTCACGTATATCTTCTTCATCCAGGCGCATGAATTGCAGGTATGCATCCTGTACAATATCTTTTGCTTCTTCGAGTGAACCGAGAATATTATAAGCGTAAGTGGTGAGCAAGGCTCTGAGTGGTTCCATCTTTCACACAGGTTTGATTTCCTGTTCGCATGTTAAAAATCGGGTAGAAGATACGATGCTAATTTTTATTCATCATATCCGGCTTTGATGATCCTTACGGTAACATGCAGCTGCCCGATATGCCGCATCGTATGTTCCGCAGCATGCACCAGCAACCCGATAACGGTAGATGGCAACTGCTTCCGGCCAACTCCGCGAAAATCCGTCAGTATGCTTTCATCTGTTCCCGAAAGTTGCGCCAATGCTGCATCTACCTGAATACGAAAACGCATGACCAGATTTTCAACTGTAAGTGCAGGTTGAGATGCAACACCTTCCAGCCGTAATAACTCCAGTTGTACTGCAGACAAGGCTTCCCCGCGTGCATAGGTAAACACCCTGTCCACCACACCGGAAAGATGCTGCAAGTGAAAGGCAGGGGAAGCCACACCTGACGGCTGTTGCCAAAGCCATGCATCTGCGAATCCTCCCATCAACGCTTCCAACTCTTCTCTTGCCTGCAACAGTGCATGGGCCACGGGCTGAAGTAACGGCGGGATACCTGGTACCGGCCCTCTCTGCCAGACTTCCGGCAGTGATGCGCGTGATGCCATTTCGTTTTTCATCATAAGATAAAGATAAGCAATACCGATCTGCAAAATCACAGGCTGGCTTATACAACGCTTACGCACCCTGCTTATTAAGCTTACTTTAACATTTCCTCCAGGTTACATCTTCCCCGCAACCGGCATAAAGAGAAAACTTACCCTATGCGCTCTCTTTTCTATTACCTGGCCGTACCGGCCATACTGCTCTCGGCATGCCAGTCCGGAGCAGTGAACGAAACCGCACAAACCACAACAGCCTACGCCGAAGCGGCAGATTCCATCGCATTCCCGAATGATATGGCCCTGCTGCATTCCCCATCCAGGAAGCGGGTAAGATCTGCCGATGTCCGTTGCCGGGTCAACAACGTATTACAGGCTACTTCCCTGCTGGAACATACCGTCAGCGGCATGAACGGCATGATCGTGGAAAGCAGCATCCGGAACGAATACGGCGCAACGCGGGATATGCCTTATACCCGGGATTCCCTCAAACGCGTCAGGCTTTACACACCCACCGCCAGCCTTACACTGCGGATACCGGTGAGCGGCCTCGATTCCGTTGTGCATCTCCTTACGGGAACGGCCGCCTTCATTGAATACCGCACACTCCGGGAACAGGACAAGACGCTGGACTATCTCTCCAATGCCTTGCGGAACAACGAAACACCCGCAACGGTGAAACCGGACAAGAAAAATACGGCGCTTGACATTGCCACGTATGAGGATATACGAAAAGACAGGAAGATCGACCGGCAGATCGCCAACCTTGGCATACAGGACGACACGCACTACGCCACTTTCAGCGTGGAGCTGTTCCAGCCGGCTGCGGCGGATGTAGTAACAATCGTTCATCCGGGCCAGATCATCCGGCCGGCTTTCGGGAAGGAATTCAGTTCCGCACTCCTCAACGGTCTGGATGTCTGCCGGAGCATCCTCCTGTTCTTCGTGCGTTTATGGCCTTTCCTCCTGCTGCTCCTTGCCGGATGGATAGGGTACAAGAAGCTGAAAAACCTGCGGTTCTGATGCCATTCATCCGCCTATGCCTATTTTTGCGGGGCGGATGGGGTCTAACAGCTTCACCATAAAATAATGCGCCCGATTTCTCTTCTTTATCAATATTTTATATATTTATTGCCACTATCCAATTCAAACCGTGTATTTATGAAGGTATCAACTATTGCATTCCCTAGCGTGTTCGAATCCGCATTCGGCAACAATGAAAATTCCTCCAAAGACCTGTTGAACGGCTTAAAGATCAAAAAGGACGAAAAATGGTATCTGGTGGGCAACCTCGCCAAGAGAGGCGGGATCAACCCGGGCAGGATCACCAACGCATCCCCTTCGGAGGAGGATTATGAGATACTGTTCAAAGCTGCCCTGCTGAATACGCTGGATAAAGTGCAGCAGCCCATCTCCATTACCATGGGATTCCCGTTCTCTACCTACAATGTTTACAAAACAGCCGCAGAGCAGTTCCTGAATAAAAGGCACTTCCTGGTGGATTATGATACGCAGACGTTCAATAACAACGGCGCTTTCAAAAAAGGCATGTTCGATATTGAAAAGTTTGAGGTGATCCCCGAGATCGTAGGCGGCATTATTGGCCTGAAAAAAACGACCAACAATCCTAATCTGGACAATTTCATTGCCGTGAGCTTCGGTTTCGGCACCGTGGAAGGCGGCATGGCTACCGGCGATGGTCTGGTGCACCGTACCTGTTTCAGCTCCCACGGCATCCGCTACGCGATCAATAACCTCACCCGGGAACTGAACCAGAAGTATTACCTGGAAATGAAGAATGAGCACCAGGTAGATGATGCTTTCATGAAAGGCTCGATCTTCACCAACCGTAAACGGATAGACCTGCGGGAAATGCGCAAAACGGTGCTTACCCAATATTACCGGGAAGTGATCTCTCCGCTGATGCGCAGCTATTTTACAGATCTCGATTATGAGAACTGCGAAAAGATCTACCTGATGGGTGGCGGTGCGCACTACAAAGAATTGACGGATGCCTTTATCGAGGAGTTCCGCGATTTCATTCCCGTGGAAGTAGCGCCGGAACCTGAAAAGCTGATCAGTATCGGTTATCTTTACAATTCACTGCGGATATCCGACAACAAGGCTGCCAGAAGCGTTGGGCTGGATCTCGGTAATTCCAGTTCCATCATTTCCATTTTCGAAAACGATACCCATACTACTACAATCCAATAACGTGTCGATCTTCAATTTTTTAAAGGGACAGGGCCCGGCAAAAAGCTTCGTTTTGCCCAGGGAAGTGACGGTGAGCGGCGGTCTTGAAGCGGCCATTCCCGGGCGTATTGAAGGCCGGGTGAATGGCGATGTGCGCTCCACGGGCCAGATCGTCATCGGGGAAGAGGCCGTTGTACGGGGGCATGTATATGCCCCGGATGTGATCATATGGGGCAAGGTGCAGGGCGATGTGCAGGTGACCAACAAAGCTGTGATCTGCGACAAGGCGCATGTAAAAGGTGATGTAACTGCCATGACGATGGAAATCAGGGAAGGCGCCGTGATCGAGGGCGCCATCCGCAAAGATGTACTGCATCCCCCGGCGGAAATCCCCGGGGAACCTAAACCCGATCCCGAGGAAACCCGTGAACCGGAATCAGACGGGCAGGTGAACACCTGGTTCTGACGTATTCCCGGGTCTTTGCAAGACCCAAGGTCAGGGTTTTACAAACGGCTTGCCGGAAGCCTGCATACAGCCATACAGCCTGCCGCAACACTATTTCCTTTCCACACTTTCAATCCCCAGCACCTTTGCTTCGAACTGCCGCGGTATCCGCACCGTAATACCTTTTTCCAGCAAGTCCTGCCCGTTGTATTCCCCGAAAACAGAACCGGTTTCCGGATCAAACAATCTGTAGCGGTGCAACGCATTCACCAAAGGCATCGCAAACGTCCGGCTGGTATCCAGCGATCCGTTGCGGTAAAAGAACAGCACGCCGCCGTCTTTTTCCCGGTTGAACTTGTAACAACCGTCCCAGTTGCCGGTACCGGCCCGCGGGAACACATCAGAAGTCTGCGAAAAACGGGTGAACTGGTATCGCGCATCCATCATTTTAAACCAGGCATTCCATTTGGCATACCAGCTTTTCAGCTCAGGCGTCAGCTTTCTCGCGTCACCTACAATGATCGGTTTACCGGATGCCAGTGAAAGGAAGGTATAACGGGAAAAATCCGTGTCGATCAACTGATTGCCGATCAGGTTGGTGGCCGCGGGTATGACCTTTGCCCGGTCGTAGCACATCTGGCGGATCTTGATCGGCCCCAATGGCGGATCTTCGTTGTAATTCGTCAGCCAGTCGTAATCCGCGTGCTGTATCAGGGCAAAATCATTGATGTAGTACTCTCCCCAGACCTCGTAGGTACAGTCTATCAGCAGATCCGGGAACTCGGCATGCAGAGAATCAAATATCCGCATGGCGTTCTCATAGGCAGCGTAGTAGGAGCTTTCCCGGTCAGGGGCGCCTTTCTTCGCGCCATAATCCCCTTTGCGCGCATAATCCAGCACATAGGCGGAATTGATAATGGCAAAGTCCAGCTTCAGATATGCCAGCCGGTTCTCCCTTACCAGCGCTTTCATTCGTTGCAGGATATGGTCTGCATACCCTGTCGATAAAGACATGGTGCAATGTTCATTGGAATTCACGTGCAGGTAAGTGGGTTTCCCCGCTTTGTCGAGCACCGCCCATTCCGGATGCTCCTTGAACACCCTGCTTTCCCTGCTCACGGTAGCCAGGCTCAGCCAGAGGCCGGGCTTCATGCCTTTTTCGATGATATGGTCGCATACCGGTTTCAACCCGTCGGGAAATTTTACGGGATGCGCTTCCCAATCCCCATGGCGGGCCTGCCAGCCGTCATCGATAATGAACAGGTCGGTCCCTGATCCGGACAAACCATCCGCCAGCTTTCGCACCAGTGTATCGCTGATCTTTGTAAAGAAGGGCCGCCAGGTGTTGTAAAAAGAAAAAGGTATTTCATCCCGTTTGAACAGCTTGACTCCCAGCCGGGTGCGGACGAAATCGGCAAAATGCCCCTCGAACGCATCTTCCCATTTATCCGATTTAACCATGCAGATGAAGGCTTTCGGGCTGGTAAAACGTTCTCCCGGCGCCAGCCATTTTTTAAAGGGATAGGGATGACCGATCTCGTTCATCCCGATGGAAACCCGGAGGTTATGCCGGAAGACCTCCGTTTTTTTCAGCACGCTGGGCGCCTCATTCCCCAGAATGAAGCCTTCACGGTCGTAAGTATGGTACACCATTACCGCAGCATCGTGGTGGTTCCCGTCATAAGGCCGCCAGGTGAGGTGGGTGCCGTATTCGGAAATGATGTCCGTCATCTGCTGGCTGATGGGCTCCAGGTTCAGCCGTTCCACTTCCAGGTCCGTGATGGCCACCGGTTTTTGCGTGTTATTGGTGATGATGAGCTGTTTGCGGATAACCGGCAGTTCGTCATACAACTCGTACACCAGTTCCACGGATACCTGTTCGCCCTTCATCAGGACGCGCAGCTCCTGAGCGCTGTCCGGTCTCCGGTGCAGGGATTTGCGGGTAACAATAAAGGTAGCATCTGTGCCGCTGACGCTTCTGCCGTCCACAGCAAAATAAAATTCTTCGGACCCCGACCGGTTATAGTTGCGGCCGGACAGCTTATTCACAAAAACCGCCGTATGGAACCCGTTACGGTCGATAACGAATTGCCTTTGCAGGAAGCGGTTGCCGATCATCGTGGAATCCTGCGCCGTAGCGCTTGCCATAATAACCTGAACAATACATAACAGCAGTACCGGTTTTTTCATTATTCCTGATTATATTAAGCGGGGCTGGCCGGACAGGCCGGTGGAGACTCGCGGATCAATACTTTTCCTCCACACCTGCCCGGGACAGCCCCCCGTTCCGATAATATTGTCATCCTGCTGCCTGCTGGCAGAAAGAGAAAACCTGCGCATCGGAAAACCCGTTCCGATAATATTGTCGCCCTGCTGCCCCGCATCCCCTACGCGGGGAAAAACGAAACCGCCGCAACTTGTCAAGCCAGCGCTTCCTTTCGTGTAATTCCCCTGTCGCCGGAATACCTTACATTTAACTTACGGTATGAACATCCTTAAAAAGATCATCGACTGGCGGCTGCACCATGTGCTGTTCTGGATCGCATTCTTTGTGGTATGGATGGCCCTGCGGATAGATGATTATCCTGACCTGCAGCCCACCGTCCTCGCCGGCCTGCTGAAAGTACTTTCCCTGGCTGCCGCCGTATATTTTACCAATTACATCCTCATCCCCCGTTTCCTCTACACCCGCCGTTACGCCGCATTCGCCCTGAGTTTCACAGTGCTTGTCCTGTTAACGGGTTTTATCGTTATCCGGCTGCTGCACCTCATTCTGCTCCCCTATGCCTCCAGCATCACCCACTGGCCCAATGCCACTTTCCGGGCGCAGGTGTATGATGTGTATATTCCGCTGTTCTTCATGGTGGGCGCTGCTGCCGGAATAAAATTCTATATCGATCAATTGCGGACCTTACACCGCCTGCAAAGCGCACTGAGGGCCGGTGCAGAGCAGGAACTGCAGTTCCTCCGCTCCCAGATCAACCCCCATTCGCTTTTCAATTCCCTGAACACCATCTACTTCCTGATTGATAAAGAGAACCGCCCGGCCCGCGAAACACTGATGAAATTCTCCGAGTTGCTCCGCTATCAGCTGTACGACTGCAATACGGAACAGATCGATATTGAAAAGGAAATACAATACCTGGAAAACTATGTAGCCATACAAAGGCTCCGCCACGATGAGCAATATACCATACAATTCAGCACCGGTGCGGAAGTGAAGGGCTTTCCCATAGCGCCGTTGCTGCTCATCCCTTTTGTGGAGAATGCATTCAAGCACCTCTCCACCCACCATCACAGCGCCGTTCGTATCAGGATGGAGAAACAGGGACAGCAGTTCCGCTTCTCCGTGTTCAATACCACGGAAGAGAAAGCAGCGCCTTCTCCCGGTGGTATAGGACTGGCCAATGTAAAACGGAGGCTGGAGCTGCTGTATCCGGACAAACATGATCTTCAGATCGCGATCAATGATAGCACCTGTAATGTTCAACTAACCATCAATATATGATGAATATCCGCTGTCTCATTGTGGATGACGAGCCACTTGCCCGCAAAGGGCTGAAAGAATATATCGGTGATGTGGATTTCCTGGAGCTGGCCGGGGAATGCGACAGCGCCCCCAAAGCTGCGGCTATTTTGCAGTCACAGCAAATAGATCTGATGTTCCTGGACATCCAGATGCCAAGGATGACGGGCCTGGCATTCCTGCGCACACTGCCCGCGCCGCCGCTGGTGGTGCTGACAACGGCCCATCCTGATTATGCGCTGGAAGGCTTTGAGCTGGACGTGCTCGATTATCTTCTGAAACCCGTGCCATTCGAACGTTTCCTGAAAGCGGTACTGAAAGCCAAAGCACAGCTCAATCTCCGGCAGAAAGGCCAGGCGGACTGGTTTTTCATCAAATGCGATAACAAGCTGGAAAAGATCGCCTTCAGCGATGTGCTGTATGCGGAAGCCCTGCAGAACTATGTGGCTATACACACCACCTCCCGGAAATTCATCACCTACCTGACATTCAAAGGCGTGGAAGATTATCTGCCGGGCGAACGATTCGTAAAAGTGCACAAATCCTTCATTGTGGCCGTGGAGAAAATAGACAGCATCGAAGGGAATGAACTGCTGGTGAACGGGCACCACATCCCCGTCAGCCGTAACCTGAAAGACGAAGTAATGCAGAAGATATTGAATAACCGGTACCTGAAAAGGTAAATCACATCAACCCTTCAGCCGGCGGCGGCTTTTATTGAACAGCATCAGCCCCTTGTCCACTCCTTTCCGCAGCTGCGCCTGTTCTTCCTCAGGCAGTGCCAGTATATCGGTACAGGCTTCGCTGCAACAGCCGTTGTATTTTGCCGCACATTTTTCGCATTGAATGAACAGCAGGTGGCAGCCTTCGTTGGCACAATTGGTATGGGTGTCACAAGGCTCGCCGCACTGGTGGCACTGGCTGATAATATCTTCACTGATTCGCTCCCCGAGACGTTCGTCGAATACGAAGTTCTTGCCGCGGAACTTGTTGGGCAGCCCCCATTCCTTAGCTTTGTTGGCATACCCGATAATGCCGCCTTCGAGATGAAAAACGTTACGGAAACCTCTGTGCAGCATATAGGCCGAGGCTTTTTCACAGCGGATGCCACCGGTGCAGTACATGATGATATTCTTGTCCTTGTAAGGCTCCATCATCTCCGCAGCCATAGGCAGCTGCTCGCGGAAGGTATCCGAAGGCACTTCCTGCGCACGCTCAAAATGCCCCACCTCAAACTCGTAGTGGTTCCGCATATCGATGATCACCGTATCCGGGTCTTCTGCCAGTTTGTTGAACTCCCTGGCATTCACATACCTCCCGCGGTTGTCCATATCGAACGAAGGATCGGTAATCCCGTCCGCCACGATCTTCTCCCTCACTTTGATCCGCAGTACCCAGAACGATTTGCCGTTGTCGTCCACCGCAATGTTCAATCGCACACCGTTGAGAAACGGAATGGAATACAGGTGTTGCTTAAACGCCTCAAAATGATGCTCGGGAATACTGGCCTGCGCGTTGATACCTTCGTGCGCTACGTAAATACGGCCGAAAACCTGTAATTGAAACAGTGCCTGGTACAGCTCATCACGAAAAAGCTGTGGGTCTGCTATTTTGGCGTACTGGTAGAAGGATACCGTTACCCGCCTGAATGTTTCCGCTGCCAACCGGGCTTTCAGCTCGGTGGCAGACAATCTGTTATGTAATACCATGTTGAAATTTTAAGGACCAACGCCGGTGGAACAAAATTTCTGTCACACTAATTTGTGACATGACGCCGCAAATGTACATAAAATACTTATCCACAGCTGAAGCAAACCCGATCATCTTCATTAATATATTGAGAATCAAAACAAATTAGGGGTAATTTATATTTATATGCCTTGTGGGTGTGAACAACCATTGAAAATTGTGGCACGGAATTGGAAAATACGGTTTTACAAGAGGACAGTACCCCGTGAGGAATGAATTGTCACTAACCCTAAATAGGACCTATATGAATATTTATGTTTATTACTTCTTTGCCATTGTGATCGGTTTATGGGC
This sequence comes from Chitinophaga sp. XS-30, assembly GCF_008086345.1. NCBI lineage: Bacteria > Pseudomonadati > Bacteroidota > Chitinophagia > Chitinophagales > Chitinophagaceae > Chitinophaga > Chitinophaga sp. XS-30. Next base: position 4,295,234 of record NZ_CP043006.1, read on the forward strand.
ATACCGCCTGTGCGTTTATTTTTTTGGAAGTGACAATACCAAAAAGGCAAGAAGTTATAGAAGACGAGGATAGCATTATCCGGCAAGCAAAAAACAGGGCTGTACGATCATCATCCGTACAGCCTTTGTATTTTATTCGATCCTGAACGCACCGCCGATGATCCCGCCGAAGCCTACCCTTACTCCTACACGCGTGGGCAGCTGACTCTGATACCCTGCTACCACATCCACCCTTATCATCTTGAAAATGTTCTCCAATCCAGCTGATATCTCCACGTAATTATTGTCGCGGTTCACATAAAAAGCGTTGGAACCTGCTACAAGATGCCATTTCAGGCGGTTGAACAAGGGTATCTTGTTCGTGAGCAGGCCATTGAAATGATGCTCTACATTGGCTGTGGCATACAATTTTGCTGATGTGCTGTACTGGTAATAAGGCGCCACCTGAAAACTGTTGAGATAGCGGATGTTATAGAAAGTCCTGTTGCCATTGAAATGCTGAAGGTCGGGGATGCTGACAGCACGGTCGTTCAGGAAACCGCCGGCGGACAGGTTATAGCGCAGCTCACCGAACAGTTTGAAATTCATGTTGTCCCGCATCGATACTTTCCATTTGTCGAAATCAGCATCCAGGAAACCTTTGGTGTACATCACCGAAAACGTGGGGTATTTTGAGCCTATGGCTACGCGGCTGCGGGGATATTCAATGAACCGCTGCCCCGGCTGGTAACTGAGTGAAACGCTGGTGGTCAGCACCTGTTCCCGTTCAAAAGGTAAAGCGGCCAGCTCTTCGGGATGATTGGGGCTAAATATCTTCTTTTCATTTTTGAACAAAACAAAGTCCGTGGTATTCTCCACCGGTATGCGGTCCTCATACAGCGCATTCACACTGAGGCGCAGGGTACTGGGGAACTGGCGGTGAAAACCCAGGCTGCCGAACCAGTTCTCATACAGCTTCATGTAATTCTCTTTCACCAGCAGGGTATAAAGGGAATTGGTCACCGGCCCGATCGGCCCTTCCCTGTTGAACTGCGATATTCTTTTACCACCGCCAACCGTCCATATATTGCCATTGTTCCTACCCCGTCTGCTACCGCCGTAGGTCAGAAACGTGTATGCATTCAGGTGAGTATTGCTGAAGCCGTAGCGAACGACATTGCTCATCTGGAGCCTTTTATTGCCCGGCAGGCTGAAGGTCAGCGAGGGCTGCAGGTTTACGGCCAGCCCTTCCACGGTGTTGTAACTCAGCGCACTGATCAGTGACCGCATGGAAAAGGAATGTGAGGCGATCACCGTATCCCGCTTGAAATACCAGTTATGCCCCCAGGTGTTCATCAGGATGTCCGTCACCTTCACCTTTTGCGGTTTACGGCGCAGGGAATCCAGGTGATAGCGGGAGCGGCTGGAATCCCGCTGGACCTTTGCCGTTGAATCCTTTACCCGGAAGTCCCGCAACTCCTCTTTTTCCAGCGGCATGGGACGAATGCTGTCCCAATATCGCAAGTCCCGCTCATTCACATCCTTCTGGTATTTGATCACTACTTTCCCGAAATATCCTTTGGGGAAAACAGGTTGCAGGTCATAGTTGGAATATACATTGACGAAATTGCCTGCCAGATCGAAGCCGAACTTTTTCAGCACAGCATAGACCACCTGGTCTTTCGTCCGCCAGACCTCTTTGTTCACCGGTACATGCGTTTGCCTGATGATCAGGGTATCCGCCAGCTCCAGCTGATATTCCTTCGTCAGCATAAGATCTGTGCTGTGGATGCGCCAATCTTCGTCGGTAATATAAATGTACCCGGCAAAGAGCGGTTCATATTTGCGACGGGGCATCACTTTGATCTTGTGCACCATTTTTCCGTCTTCCATGAATGAGCCTTCCAGGCGGTAGCGGTAATATGCCAGGGCATTCTCCGAGATGGGGGAAATAAACCCGCGCGGCCCTATCTGCGAGGTTACCGCTTCCACATTATTGTCATAAAAACTGATCGTAACCGGGATACTGAAACCCAGCCCTCCCCCGCTTTGCCTGGATGAGATCACATCCAGCTTCGTATCCGGTTCGCGGTGCGATATTTTTGTGACGGATTCTGATAACATGATGATGCCTTTGCCGGTGGAATCCACGCCCATGTCCTCCCGGTCTATCTTCTGACCAAAGAATTTCGTGGGCGTGCTGCGCAGCTTGAACTGGCTTTTGATATAGGCGTCCGCGGTATAGGCCTTCACCTGGTGCTGATAGAAGCTTCTTTTTTTGATGGCCTCCCGGATAATGGCATAAGCGGGGTCTTCCCCTCCGGACTTCACCACTACTTCCCGGATCTGCATGCTGACCGGTTCCATGGCGAACGATACCTCCTGTTCCGCATCCGCTACCTTCACCGTTTTTTCCGCCTTCCGGTAGCCCATGTACTGGCAGATGATGGTATGCTCGCCGGCCGGCAGCTCCAGCTGGTAAACGCCGTTCGCATTGGCGGTGGTACCGTTGGTGGTGCCTTTGATCATGACGGTGGCGTAGGGCAGCGCTTCACCTTTATTGTTGGTAATAAGACCTTTGATGACGCCGGCCTGGGTTTCAACGGCCAGCACAATGGAGAGGGAAAGGAGTAGAATTTTTACCATATATCAAATATAGCAGCCTCCTTTGCAGATTATATGGTTTTTGATGGTTTTAAAGGAACTTTAACAGAGTATGCTCATGCACGCCCAACTTTCTTTCTCCGCAACATACTGGCGGACAACGCGCTCAGCGCGCCCACAATACCGCCCAGCACGGCAGTGATCATCACCATCGCGAAGGGGGAAGCAGACTGAAGAATAAGTTTGCTCATGCGGGTGGCAAGAATGTGATCGTTGCGCAGGTCCATCACTCCCGCCATCATGCCCCACAACAACGCAATACCCAGGAAGCCGCTGAAGAATGCTTTTCCCGGCGTTTGCGGCAACAACAGGGCAATGGCAAATGCGGCGAGCGCAATGCTCCACCAGTCCAGGAACAGCCCCAGGAGGTAAGCGAGGGCCGCAGTGAGTATGAGGGTCAGAAAGAAACGCATATCTGCATGTAAAGGGTTACGAATTGATTTACTGCCAAGTCCGGCGCTGCCGGGAACTCCGGTCTTCCTGACGCCGCCTGCACATTTTCGTGGTCTCAGGATGACATCCCGTCCGCATTCAACAGCTTTTCGCGGCGGCTCTACGCCTTGCTGGCTTCCAGCGCCTGTTCAATATCCGCAATGATATCGCCGACATGTTCCAGTCCCACTGATATCCTGATCAAACCCGGAGTGATCCCCACATTCAGCCTTTCTGCCTCGCTCAGTTTGGCATGCGTGGTGGATGCGGGATGAGAAGCGATACTGCGGCTGTCTCCCAGGTTGGCCGTCAGGCTCAGCAGCTCCAGCTGGTCCAGGAAACGCCGGCCTCTTTCCAGCCCGCCGCTGATCCCGAAACAAACGATCCCGCCACCTGCGGTCATCTGCTCCTTTGCAATGGCATGTTGCGGATGACTGGTCAGCCAGGGATATTTCACCCATTCCAGGTGAGGGTTGCCTTCAAGGGCTTTAGCCAGTGATAATGCGCTTTCGGAATGACGGGCCATGCGGATGTGCAGCGTTTCCAGGCTTCTGCTCAGCACCCAGGCATTAAAGGGTGACAGCGAAGGGCCGGTGCTGCGGCAAAAGGCATACACTTCATCCACCAGTTCTTTGCGCCCCAGCACAATACCGCCCAGTACACGTCCCTGCCCATCGATCCATTTCGTGGCGGAATGGGTTACCAGGTCCGCCCCCAACGCCAGCGGTTTTTGCAGTACCGGAGTGGCAAAGCAATTGTCCACGTTCAGGATGATCTTATGCTTCTTTGCAATAGCTGACAATGCCGTCAGATCTATCACATCCAGCCCGGGATTGGAAGGCGTTTCCACGAAGATCATCTTTGTATTGGGCTTTATCAGCGCTTCGATGGTCTCCGGTTTCGTCATATCGAAATAGGTATGTTCAATGCCCCATTTCGGTAAGAACTTTGTGATAACGGTATGCGTAGAACCGAAGATAGATTGGGAAGACAACAGATGGTCCCCCGTTTTCAGGAATGCCATGAAGCTGCCGAATACGGCGCTCATGCCTGAAGCGGTGGCAAAACCGGCTTCGGCGCCTTCAAGGGCGCACATCCGCTGAATGAACTCCTCTACAGTGGGGTTGCTGAAACGGGTATAGATAAAAGCATCGGTTTCATCCGCAAAAGCGGCGCGCATGGCCTCGGAATCTTCGTAGCAAAAGCTGGAAGTGAGGTACATCGGCGCGCTGTGCTCCATATGCGAAGTGCGTTCGGACTGGATCCTGACTGCTTGTGTTTCCGGGTGGTATGTTGGCTTGTTCGTTCTTTGTTTCATCTGTTTATCCTCATTTTTACGGGTGGATGGAGCCTGCGGTTTGCCGGCTTCATCTGCGGTATAAATCTGTATGATCCGTCGCTTTATGCAGGCAGACGGGATCAGCTATTGAGCTTCACCTCCCAGGTCAATTGGGTTTTGCCCTGACGGAGTGTTTCTGCCACTGAACAATATTTGTTCATGGACAGTTCCACCGCCCGCGATGCTTTATCAGCATCAACATTCCCGCTGATATAAAAAACGATGTGCGCTTTTTCCCATAAAGATGGCTCCTTCCCTTTCTCCCGCTCCGCTTCTATCTCGATGCGGAAGTCCGTGACCTCCTGGCGCTGCTTCTTGAGGATCATCACCACGTCTATCGCCGAGCAGCCGCCAAGGCCCATGAGCAGCATCTGCATGGGGCGTACGCCATTGTTCTTGCCACCGTTCTCCACGGAGGAATCCATTAATACTTTGTGGCCCTGTTCGTCCACAGCTTCCATATTAAACCCGTCGTCAATTCTTTGTAAGGCGATCTTCATAATGCAGTGATGTTAAAAATAATATTCAAAGATATGGCATATAGCGGAAAAACCCGAACCTGACGAACGGCATTCGTAATCCGGGATTTGTAAATCGTCCGCGACTTTTGTAGGTTTGCGCAAAATTCAGAACGGAGTTGTCATTGCATATCCACCACAGCCACCAGCCTTTCCATCTTGAGTCCGGCGAAGTTCTTCCGGGGCTTGACATTGCTTATCATACTTACGGTACGCTCAATAAACACGGCGATAACGTGGTCTGGATCTGTCATGCCCTGACGGCTAATTCGGATGTGGCCGACTGGTGGCAGGGCCTGATCGGTGACGGCCGGGTTGTTGATCCGGCAAAGCACTTCATTGTCTGCGCCAATGTCATTGGCTCCTGCTACGGTTCCTCCGGACCGCTGACCGTCAATCCCGAAACCGGGCAGCCCTACTACCGGAATTTCCCGCAGGTGACCATCAGGGACATTGTGCATGCCCACATCCTGCTCCGCAAACACCTGAACATCGAGCGCATTCACCTCCTTGTGGGCGGGTCCATGGGGGGATACCAGGTGCTGGAATGGGCGCTGATGGAAGCGGAACGCATCGGCCGCCTCTTCCTGTTATGTACCGGCGCCGCTGAAAGCGCATGGGGCATTGGCGTACATACCGCCCAGCGCCTCGCCCTGGAAGCAGACCCTACCTGGGAAGAGCCCCGCCCGGACGCCGGCGCCAAAGGCCTCAAAGCCGCCCGGGCCATCGGCATGCTCACCTACCGCAACTACCAGACCTTTGTGCGCATGCAAACCGATCCCGACAAAGAGAAAACGGATAACTTCAAAGCATCTTCCTATATCCTTTACCAGGGCGATAAACTCGTGAAGCGTTTCAATGCCCAAAGCTACTGGCTGCTCACCAAAGCCATGGACAGCCACAACATCGCCAGAGGACGGCATGAAGAGGTCGCCATCACCCTCCGCCAGATCGAACAGCCCACGCTCCTGATCGGCATTGCCAGCGATATCCTTTGCCCGCCCGAAGAGCAGCTGACCCTTGCCGAACATATGCATAATACCATCTATCATGAAATAGATTCTCCGTACGGCCACGACGGTTTCCTCATCGAATTTGAAAAGATCGGACGCATCCTGGAAGACTTCCTGTCAAAACCATAAACACCAGCCAAATAACCTGCAATCAATTGCATTTCAGACAATTGACAGAAAACTTTTCGGAATCCCAAAAAACCCTTAACTTCTCTGTATAATTTGAACAGGCCCTGAACAATATGCTTATTTAAAAAAAACAATATCCGAAGTCAGCCAGAATTCCTCATTAAATTCTCACATTATGAAAAGTACTTTACCAAAGTATTGTTGGCTCATCGTATTGCTCTTAGCTTCATGGCAATCTGTGCTGGCACAAAATCAAACCACGATCAACGGAACGGTAGTTGACGCTACTACCACGCAGCCCCTGCCGGGTGTATCGGTATCTATCAAAGGCGCTACAGCGGGCGCCATCACTGCCGCAGACGGGAGCTTCAGGATCAATACCTCCCGCTCCCTGCCCCTGACCCTCACCTTCTCGTACATTGGTTATTCCCCCCGGGAAGTCACGGTGTCCGATGCCTCGGCAAGCGTCAACGTCCAGCTGTCCTCCACCGAAATACTCGGGCAGGAAGTAGTGGTATCCGCCAGCCGCGTACCGGAAAGCATCCTCCAGTCTCCCGTTTCCATTGAGAAGCTGGACAGTCGCGCTATCAAAGCCACCCCCGCGCCCACTTTCTACGATGCACTGGCCAATATGAAAGGCGTGGAGCTCAGCACCCAGAGCCTTACCTTCAAATCCGTCAACACCCGCGGCTTCAACAGCAACGGGAATACCCGCATGCTGCAACTGATAGACGGAATGGACAACCAGGCTCCGGGGCTTAACTTCTCCGTAGGCAATATCGTAGGGATCACCGAACTGGATATGGATAATGTGGAGTTGCTGCCGGGAGCCGCCTCAGCCCTGTACGGCCCCAACGCCCTGAACGGCATCCTCCTGCTGAACAGCAAAAGCCCCTTCCAGCACCAGGGCCTCAGCGCCAATATCAAAACCGGCATCCTGAACGAATCCGGCCGAAGCTCCTCCTCCACCGGCTATTACGATGTCAATGTCCGCTATGCCAAAGCCTTCAACGATAAATTCGCCTTCAAGGTGAACCTGGGATATATCAAAGCGGACGACTGGCAGGCGTATGACGACCGGGACCAGAGCGTGCTCAACGGCTACAACCTCAAATCCGGCAGCCGCAGCGCTAATCCGGGTTATAACGGGGTGAACATCTACGGTGATGAGACCAATGTGAATATGTTCGGCAGCCTGAGACCCGTGGCCCTCAATCCCGCCCCGGGCAATCCGCTCGGCCAGGGTATCGCACAGTTCTCCGCCCAGACGGGAATACCGGCCGCAACAGTCTTCGGCGCATTTATGCCGGACAGTGCCAGCACCTTCGTATCCCGTACAGGTTATGAAGAACGCGCGCTGGCCGATTACGATACCAAAAACCTCAAGGCAAATGTGGCCCTTCACTATAAATTCAACAGCAACCTGGAACTGCTCGCCCAGGGCAGCTACGGTACCGGTACTACCGTGTACACCGGGGCAGACCGGTATTCCATCAAGAATTTCCGGATGGGCCAGTACAAACTGGAACTGAGAAGCGATAATTTTTATGTGAGGGCCTATACCACCCAGGAGCGCTCCGGCGATTCCTACGCCATCGGCACCCTTGGCGCTGGCATCAATGAAGCCTGGAAGCCCAGCACCACCTGGTTCCAGGAATACTTCGGCGCTTACGCCGGTGCAGCATTCCCCGCTTTCGTGACCGCATTCCAGCAGGGTGTGGGCGGCGGACAGAACCCGCAGGAAGCATTTGCCGCGGCCGCAGCCGCCATCAAAGGCAACTCCCCCGCCTACCATGAGGCCGCCAGGGATGTGGCCGATCAGGGCCGCCTCATACCCGGGACCGCAGCATTCAACACCGCTGCACAAACGGTAAAAGATAAACCCATCCCCGGAGATGCCAATGGCGTTGGCGCCAAGTTCCTGGACAAAACCAACCTGTACCAGGCGGAGTTCATGTATAACTTCAAGAACCAGATCGATTTCATGGAGCTGATGATCGGCGGCAACTACAGGGTCTTTGCGCTCAATTCGGAAAAGACCATCTTTGCCGTGGATGATAACGGCGATGAATTCCGGGTCAACGAATTCGGCGGTTACCTCCAGGTGGGTAAAAGAGTACTGAACGATCAGTTGAAGCTGACCGGCGCATTGCGGTACGACAAGAACGAGAATTTCGAAGGCCAGTTCAGCCCCCGCCTGTCCGCCGTGTACACCTTCCTCAAAACGCATAATATCCGCGCCTCTTATCAGACCGGTTTCCGCATCCCGCATTGCCAAGACCAGTATATCGATCTGAGAACGCCCCAGGCAAGGCTGCTCGGCGGCCTGCCCTTCCTGCGCGAACGGTACGGTCTGAACGATGTGCCCGTATTCACGCTGGAATCCGTACAGGCCGGTGCGCCACAAGCCTATACTTTCCGGGAGTTCAAACCGGAAAAGATCATCGCCTTTGAAATTGGCTACAAGGCCCTGATAGCCAACAAACTGATGATAGACGCTTATGTGTACACCAACACCTTCCGGAATTTCAACGGTTCCCAGGTACTCATCAAATCCACCACACAGGAAGTATTTTCCATCCCGGTCAATTACGACCAGGATATCAAATCATGGGGATGGGCACTGGGCCTCGATTATAACCTGCCGCAGCAGTTCGTGGTGGGTGGAAATGTGTCCTACAACGAGTTAAGCAACCAGGAAGACCTCGGCAACTTCCAGGCCATGTACAACACGCCCAAGGTGCGGTATAACCTGTATGTAGCCAACCGGAATATTGCCCGTTCCAACTTCAGCGCCAATGTCACCTGGCGCTGGCAGGACAGCTTCATCTGGTCTTCTTCCTTCGTAGGGCCGGTTGTACGGGCGCTGAACCTCGGCGAAATACCCGCCTTCGGCACGCTGGACGCCCAGGTGAGCAAATTCTTCCCGCAGCCGAAAGTAACCGTGAAGATCGGCGGCTCCAACCTGCTGCAGAACGCTTACGTGCAATCATGGGGCAACCCCACCGTAGGCGCGCAGTGGTACGCCTCCATCGGCTACAATCTCTAAGTTTTCAGTCTTTGCCATAAATAGCGAAAGCCCCCGGAAATTCCGGAGGCTTTCTTATTTTGTTGTAACCCTCATGATCAACTCATGGGTATCTTTGGTCAGACGTTGAAACGGAAATGCATCACATCACCATCACTCACTACGTATTCCTTGCCTTCGATCCTTAAACGGCCGTTATCTCTTGCAGCAGCTTCCGATCCGTACTTCACAAAATCGTCGTAAGAGATCACCTCCGCCTTGATAAAACCTTTCTCGAAATCCGTATGGATCACACTGGCTGCCTGCGGCGCTTTCCAGCCCTGGTGGATCGTCCATGCCCTTACTTCCTGCACCCCGGCAGTGAAATAAGTGATCAGGTCCAGCAGCTTGTAAGTAGAACGGATCAGGCGGTGCAGGCCCGGTTCTTTCAAGCCGTATTCTCCGAGGAACATTTCCTTGTCCTCCGCATCTTCCAGCTCCGTGATCTGCGCTTCAATGGAATTGTTCATCACGATCACTTCCGCATGCTCTGCTTTTGCAGCGGCGGTCAGCGCTTCGGAGAATTTGTTGCCGGTATGCAGTGAGGCTTCATCTACATTCGCTACATACAATACCGGTTTTTCCGTCAGCAGAAAGAGATCGGCAATAGCTGTGCGCTCTTCTTTGGACAGCGCCAGTTCGCGGATGTTCTTCCCTTGTTCCAGATGCTCCTGGCAGCGTTTCAGTATCTCGAACTCCGCTTTTGCCTTGGGATCGCCACCGGTGCGGGCCATCTTTTCCGTACGCGCCACTTTCTTCTCCACACTTTCGAGGTCCTTCAGCTGCAGCTCGGTATCAATGATCTCCTTGTCGCCCACCGGGTTGATGGGGCCTTCTTCACGGAGAATATTATCATCTTCAAAACAGCGGATCACATGTACGATGGCATCCACTTCGCGGATGTTGGCGAGGAATTTGTTGCCCAGACCCTCCCCTTTGCTGGCGCCTTTAACAAGACCGGCAATATCCACGAACTCGATGGTGGTAGGCACCGTGCGGTTAGGCTTTACCAGTTCTTCCAGCTTCGATATCCGCGCGTCCGGCACATCTACGAGGCCAACATTCGGTTCGATCGTGCAAAAGCGATAATTGCTCGCCTGTGCTTTGGCGCTGTTAGAGACAGCATTAAATAATGTGGACTTCCCTACGTTCGGCAATCCTACAATTCCTGCTTGCAAAGCCATTTCTTAAAAAAATTTGCGCAAAGATAGTGCAATTCAGCGAGTAAAGCGTGTTAAAATTTACTATTTTGGGCGCCGGAACCAGTGCAAAGGGCTAATCCGCTGATCCGTAAGGCATAAAAGCGGGAGCGGAACAACTACATTCAAACCGATAATCATTCAAGATGGCATTAAACTACGTCTGGATCAGCTTTTTTGTGATAGCATTTATAGTGGCGCTGTACCAGCTCATCTTCGAAGGCAATACCGAGGTCTTCGCCAAAATGATGACCAGCACCTTCGAGAACAGCAAGACCGGCGCAGAGATCGCCATCGGGCTGACCGGGGTGATGACCCTCTGGCTCGGTATCATGAAGATCGGTGAAAAGGCAGGAATGATCGAAAAATTCGCAAAGTTCGTCAATCCCCTGTTTTCCAGGCTCTTTCCCCAGGTGCCCAAAAAAGCGCCGGCCATGGGCTCCGTAGTGATGAACTTCTCCGCGAACATGCTGGGGCTGGATAATGCCGCTACACCACTCGGGCTCAAAGCCATGAAAGAACTGCAGGAACTTAATCCGCAGAAAGATACCGCCAGCAACCCGCAGATCATGTTCCTGGTGCTGAATACCGCGGGGCTGACCATCATTCCCACCAGTGTAATGGCCGTACGCCTGGCCATGGGCGCGGCCAATCCGGCCGACATCTTCATTCCCACCATGATCGGTACATTCATCTCCTTCATGTCCGGCATGATCGCCGTGGCCGCTTACCAGCGCATCAACCTCTTCCGGTTGCCGGTGCTTGTTTTCATCGGCGGTTTCCTGCTGCTGATGTACGGCCTTTATGCCTGGATGCATACCATGCCTTCGGAAGATATCGCCACTTACACCGCCATGATCGGCGGCCTGATCATCTTCTCCGTGATCATCCTGTTCCTCGTTGCCGGGGCCAGGCGGAAGATCAATGTATATGAAGCATTCATAGACGGCGCCAAAGAAGGCTTCACCACCGCCGTGATGATCATCCCTTACCTCGTAGCCATACTGGTAGGCATCGGCGTGTTCCGCGTAACAGGCTGCCTCGATTTCATCACCAATGGCATCGCGCTGCTGGTAGGATGGATGGGACTGAACACTGACTTTGTGCCGGCATTACCGGTAGGGATCATGAAAACCTTCAGCGGCGGCGGCGCACGCGGCCTGATGATAGACCTGATGAAGCCGGAGAACTACGGGCCGGATTCCTTCGTGGGCCGCCTGGCCTGTATCATGCAGGGTTCCACGGAAACCACTTTCTATGTGCTGGCGCTTTACTTCGGGTCCGTCAACATCAAAAAAACGCGGCATGCCCTGGCATGCGGACTGATCGCAGACGTTGTGGGCGTTATTGCCGCCATCATCATCGGGTATATTTTCTTCCACTAACCTTAGTACACAACAATAATGCAGCGAAAACCATTACATGAAGACTGGATTGCGGTGATCATCGCATTTCTCAGCATCGGGCTGATATGCCTGGGCTTGCATCCCTCCATGCCTAAATTCAACTGGAACAGCAGCGATACCCTGATGGCGAAACTGGGCAGTTCCGACAATCTCTATCATGCCGGGGGCCTCTTCCTCTGGGTGCTCGGCAGCCTGCTGCTGGCCGGCCTGCTGAGCAGGAAACGCTTTGATGTGCGTATCGTCACGGGGCTGATCGCCGTCATGGCGATCTCCATGTTCGCGCAGGTATTCACCGGCAATGCCGTGATCAAAGACCTTGGGATAGAGATCGTATTGTTCAGCCTCCTGCTGGGGCTTTTCATCAGCAATGTGATCGGCCTGCCGGAATGGTTGCGGCCGGTGCTGCAAACGGAGCTTTTCATCAAGATCGGGCTGGTGATGCTCGGCGCGGGCATTATTTTCCAGGAGCTGGTAAAAGGCGGCGGCCTGGGCGTATTGCAATCCGTGGTAGTAGTGTTCACCGTCTGGTATTTCACGTTCTGGCTGTGCAAACAGTTCCGGCTGGATGATGAATTCAGGATGATGATCTCCAGCGCCGTGTCCATCTGCGGCGTATCCGCAGCCATCGCCACTTCAGGAGCCATTGAAGGGGATAATAAAAAACTCTCGCATGTGATCTCGCTGGTATTGATCGTGGCTATCCCCATGATGATCTTCATGCCCTATATCGCCAAATGGATGGATATGTCCCCCGCAGTGGCCGGCGCCTGGCTGGGCGGCACTATAGATACCTCCGGCGCTGTTGTGGCCGCCGGTACCATGCTTGGGGACGAAGCCCTGAAATACGCCACACTGGTGAAGTTCTCCCAGAACGTATTGCTCGGCCTCGCCGCATTCTTCATTTCCGTATGGTGGACCTATTCCAAAAAAGAGACCAACCAGCCGAAACCCGGCCTCCGCACCATCTGGGACCGCTTTCCAAAGTTCGTGCTGGGCTTCATCATCGTCTCGCTCGTTTTCTCTTTCCTCCTGCCTTCCACACTGGTAGCCTCCGTAAAAGGCAATATCAAGGACCTGCAGACCTGTTTCTTTGCCATCGCATTTGCCTGCATCGGCCTGGAAACGAAGTTCACCGACATTTTCAGGATGGAGAACGGCCGTCCGGCCATGGCCTTTATCATCGCCCAGGTTTTCAATATCCTTGTGACGCTGGGGATGGCTTACCTGGTATTTGGTCATTTGTAAGTGACAAGGGGTTGTCTCAACAGTAACCTGACGGGCTTGAGAATCGCGCAAACGAAAATTCTCTCCATCAGGCACCCGGATAAAACCGGGTGAATTACTGTTGAACACACCCCTTGCCCATTTACAGACAGATCATTGCTTCCCTTACTGATCCCACCACAATTTCTGGTTCAGGTTCGTTACCGGCGGCACATTGGCCGAGTTGCGGCTGGTTTCGGTGCTCGGGTACGCCACTCTCCGGATAAAATCAGGCAGCAGTGCGCCCACGGGCAACCCGAAGTTCATGTACTGATAGTCGAAGCGGCGTGCATCCGCCCAAGCCTCCGGGTGAAGGAACATGGCCACATACTTCTCTTTCATGATCAGCGCCAGGGTGATATTGTTCTCTCCCACCGATACCGCGGCGTTATTGATGTAAGCGGATTTCTCCGGTCCGGGAACGCCGAGTTTATCCATATGCGCGGCAATGCCGGCAAGATATGCATCATACGCATTCTTCATGCTGCCTGCACGGAAATGCGCTTCTGCCGCAATGAACTTTGCTTCCGCAAAGGTGGCGATCTGCAGGGGCGCACCGGCTTTTGAATAGAACCCGTCCAGTGAAAGATAACATTCCTCATCATCCGTTCCGGTACCGATCCTGCCCTGACCATTCGGCGTACCGCGGTAATCGCCAAACTGAGTAAGGTCTGTAATGTACGGCAGGCGCGGGTCGAGCATACCGAAGTCGGTACCATCCATCGCATTGACGAACTGCTCGCTGAGCCAGCCATCCAGTGAATTCCGGCTGTTGTTCACTGCGGCAGCATTCCAGGGGCTGAGTGTCTGGAACGCCGTCAGCTGTGCATCATGGCCGTTGCCGGTGTAGCTGGCGGAAAGAGCGGTCAGAATATTCGTGGCATTGTAGGTCGCTTTGCGGGAATAATGATTCAGCAAGCGGGCTTTAACAAGGTTCGCGGTACGCTTCCAGGCATCCAGATCGCCGCCGTGTATCAGGTCCTGCGCAGGTTTCAGCACCAGTTTGGAATCCGTTTTATTCAGCTCCGCAATACCATCGTCCAGCAGTTGCAGAGCGGCGTTATATACTTCTTCCTGAGTGTCGTACGGCGGTGTGAGGGTTTCGGGATCTGTAGAGCTAGCTACAAAAGCCTTGCTGTAGGGAATATCTCCCCAGAGATCGGTAGCCATCTGCAGGTTCATGGCCATCATGATCTGCGCTACGCCCAGATGCTGACTGGATCCCTTCGCTTTCGCCAGCGCGATCATGTCATAAAGGTCCGTCATGTTGTTGTAGAGATTATACCAGGTGGTGCCGTAATCCACTTCGTCGTACACATCGGATCCACTGGCTACACTGGGCGAGGCCAGGTGCTGCACGAAGTAGGATGTCATATTGCCGGTGCGGTACACATTATACCCGGTATTATAGCTGGTACTGGCCAGCAGGCCATCGATGGGCGGCTCTACTGCCTGGTTGGGATTGGTGTTGACGTCCAGGTAGTCCTTACAGCCCGTCATCGCCAGCAATCCGGTCAAACATAATATACTAAGGATGTTCTTTTTCATAATCAGCATGTTTAGAACGAAACATTAAGGGTGGCCAGATAGCTTCTCACAGCGGGATAGGTAAATCCTGCAAAGGCAACGGTGTTGCTGCTTGCGCTGAAGGAGCTGGATTCAGGGTCGTAGCCGGTATATTTTGTGCTCAGCCAGAGGTTATTGCCGGTGAGCGTAAGCGTCACATCCCGGAGGAACCCTGTTCCGGACACCAGCGCGGAGGGCAGTGAATAAGACAGGCTCACATTCCGCAAACGGATCCAGGAGGCGTCTTCCACAAAATTTTCCGTTACCCTGCGGTACACCGTGCGGTAATAGCCCTCATTGTAGTTCCGGCCTTCATGGATATCCTGCCCGAGGTACACCGGAATATTATTAGGCGTGCCATCTGCAAATACCCCATTGAAAGTAGTGACGGTATTACGGTTCTCTGTGAATTTAGCAATGCCGAAGGCGGCCATGAAATTCGAGAACTGGTTGTATTTCTCCACACCCTGGCGGGTATCGAACATAAAGGAAAGATTGAACTGTTTGTAGCGCAGGTTATTGGTAATGCTGCCGATCCATTTGGGCAAGCCGTTGCCCAGGTATTTCTGACCGGCATTGTACACGGGGAAACCGCGGAGGTCGCCTGTCTGTGCGATCAGCAATGGCCTGCTGTGATCGATCATAATGCTTTCATCCCTGTCTGACCCGAAGTAGCGGCTGTAATGTGAACCGAAAATAGCACCTGCGGGATACCCGACGATATACTTCTGGGTAGCGGTGGAGCCGGTGTATCCAAAGTGGGTATTGACCACGATCTCATCCATCCCTTCGCGGATCGCCAGTACTTTGTTGCGATTGGCGGAGTAGTTGACCCGCACATCCCAGCTGAAATTCCGCGTAGATACGGGAGTGCCGTTCAGCGACAGCTCTACGCCCTTGTTACCAATAGAACCGGCATTAGTATAGAACTGTTCCGAACCGCTCGGCAACGGCAGGTACACCGGGATCAGGAGATCTTTGCTTTTAGAGGTGTACCAGGTGAAGTCCACTCCTATCCTGTTCTTCAGGAACTTCAGTTCCACGCCGGTTTCAAAGGAGGTAGTGAACTCCGGCTTCAGGTTGGGATCGCCCAGCAGGTCCTGCCGCGTCCAGCCGATGACACTGCCGATGGGTGTGGCCAGCGTACCATACCCGGCCGCTGTTTTGTAAGGCTGGGCATCCTTGCCTATCCTTGCCCATGATGCCCGCAGTTTACCATAGTCCAGCCAGGATGTTTTCAGATGCTCGGAAAAGATGTAACCGAGACTGGCGGATGGATAAAAGAAAGAGCGGTTTTCCATGGGCAGTGAAGAAGACCAGTCGTTACGCCCGGTAAGGGAAAGGTATAACCAGTCGTCCCAGGACAGGGTCCAGTCCCCGAAAAGGCCGATGATGCGGTAGTCTTCCAGGTATTGCGATCCTCTTACCAGCTTGGCGTTCTGCAGCACGAACAGCGTCGGGATGTCCAGCGTATCGCCGGTGGTAGAGGTACGTTTCAGTTTATTATCATACAGGTCGTGCCCAACCTTCAGATCGGAATGCAGCTTTGACGTGATCTTGTTTTTAAAGTTCAGCATCAGGGTGGAGTTCAGGATACGGTTATTGAGATTGTACTCATTGATAAAACCGAACCTGTTATCGCCATAGACCAGCTCATCCGGCACACCCAGGCGACCGGGTGCGGTATGGGTACGGGCATCGTTATACCAGTCCGCACCAATGCGGTAGTTGATATCAAGCCAGCTTACGGGAGAATACACAAAATTGGTGCTGGCGATGATGCGGTTCACATTGTCTTCGAACTGGTTGGAATACAGGCCGTATATGGGATTGCTGGTGGTGCCGTAGGAAAGCATGGTGCCGTCCGGCTTCAGGAAATCCTTCACATCGTGCGCAGGCGCCCAATAGGTCAGCTGCTCATTAAAACGGTCTGCATTGGCGCGCAGCCCCCCGGAGTTGATATAGTTGAGCGTAGCATTCAGCCGGAATTGCGGACTGAAGCGCAACTCTCCGTTCACACGGGCGGAATAGTTCTTGTAATCGGAAAAAGGCATGACGCCATCCTGGTTGAACTGTGAAAAAGACGCTGCGAACAATGCCTTTTCCGTTCCGCCGCTGAGATTGATGGAGTTCCTGAACTGGCTGCCCTGTTCATAACCGCGTTTGTAATGATGAAACAGCTTTGCCGGATGGTCCGGGTCCAGCTGACGGGCCTCGTCCACTGTAGGGCCCCAGGTAGGCCAGAAATTGACGGGATCGTAAACGCCTTTGAAACCCTGGGTGTAGGTGGACTGGACATCGGGAAATTTGTTCACTTCATCGATGCCGTAGGAGCTGGTATAACTGATACGCACCTGTCCCGCTTTGCCGGATTTGGTAGTGATCACCACCGCGCCTCCGGCCGCGCGGAGGCCATACAAGGCTGTGGCAGCGCCACCGCGGAGGATGGAGATGCTTTCGATGTCGTCTGGATTGATGTCGCTGGCGCGGTTGCCCATACCACGGATGCTGTTGGGATCGCCGGTAGTGTAAGTGCTGTTGTCCATCGGCACGCCGTCTATGACAAAGAGCGCCTGAGCGCTGCGGCCGGCATCGAGGGAGTTGATGCCGCGGATGACGATGCTGGCACCCTGGCCCGGCGCTCCGCCGCCTGCGGAGATCTGTACGCCCGCCACTTTGCCCTGCAGGGCATTGACGACATTGCTTTGCCGGGCGGTCACCAGTTCCTCGCCGCTAACATCCTGCACGGCATAACCGAGGGCGCGCTTTTCCCGGCGGATACCCAGCGCGGTCACTACTACACCCTCCAGGTTGCGGGTGTCCAGCTCCAGCTGCACGTTCAGCGTACCTGCACCTGACGGCAGCTCTTTGGTGAGGTACCCGACATAACTGAAAACAATAATGGCATCGGCGCTGTTTACCGTGATCCGGTAATTGCCTGATGCATCTGTGGTGGTACCGGTGGAAGTACCTTTGACCTGTACGGTCACTCCGGGTAGCGGAGCATCATTTTCGCTGGCTGTTACTTTTCCCGAAACAGTGCGTTGCTGCGCAAACAACAGTTGGGGCAAAAGCAGGCAGCACGTTACGATCAAATGGTAGAATCGTTTCATGTGCAGAAATTTAGATACTTGGTTGCGTAATTGGGTTGCAGCCTTAATTTAACGCATCCGTACCGTACATTCTAGCACTATATTATTCCACAGCAGTAACGGTTTGACCCGTCAAGATTGTCTCGCATCGTACTTTTCCACTTTTTCCTCCATGGTCACATCGCTGTTTTTGCGTATCTGCATTTTGATGTACACGAGCACCTGTTCGGCGCCGGCATCAAAGCAAACTTCCTGGGCTTTTTTTGCTACCGCCATCAGTTCATCGTATGTTCCTTCCATCACTGTTTCAAAAGGGCATACCCGGTATTTCACACCGGAGTTGTGTATAACGGCAATGGCTTCGTCCACTACGGCATATGCCCTGTCTGAGGACACCTGGGGAACGATCTGCAGGGCGAGGTTGATGGTATGCTGATGCATGGTTATTCCGTTTTTTTTGTTTTCAATCTTACTTCGTAGAGGTCGTGACGCATGTCTTTCAATGTTTGTACGCTGCCGAATGCATGCAGTTCTTTCAGCAATACCAGGTCCACATCCGCCACCACGATCATTTCAGTATTGGGTGTGGCATCGGCCTTGATGCCGGTGACCGGGAAGGCAAAATCCGAAGGCGTGAACACGGCGGACTGGGCATATTGCAGGTCCATATTATTAACGCGCGGCAGATTGCCAACGCATCCGGCGATAGCCACATAACATTCATTTTCGATGGCACGGGCCTGGGCACAGAAACGCACACGGTTGTAGCCGTTCTGCGTGTCCGTCAGGAAAGGCACGAACAGTATCTGCATGCCCTGCTGCGCCAGGATGCGGGAAAGTTCGGGGAACTCCACATCATAGCAGATCAGGATGCCGATCTTTCCGCAATCCGTATCGAACACCCGGATGTCGCTGCCTCCTTTCATGCCCCAGGAATACACTTCGCTGGGCGTGGGATGGATCTTTGTGAAATGGTCCCAGGTACCGTCCCTGCGGCAGATGTAGCTGACGTTATACAGCTGTTCATCGATCACGATGGGCATGCTGCCGGAGATGATATTCACGTTGTAGGAAACGGCCAGGCGGGAAAATTCCTCGCGCAGCTGATCGGTGTATGTAGCGAGACCGCGAATGGCCGCCGCCGGGTCCAGCTGGTTGAACTCCAGCATCAGCGGTGCATTGAAAAATTCCGGAAATACCACGAAGTCCGCTTCATAATCGCTTACCGCATCCACAAAGAACTCCACTTGCTGCAACAGACCGGCCATACCGCTGTAGGTACGCATCTGCCATTGCACCAGGCCGATGCGGACGGTGGATTTGTTGTAGCGGATGGTATCCCTGTCTTTCTCATAATAGATATTGAACCATTGCAGCAGGGTGGCAAAACCTTTACTGGCGGCATCATTCGGCAGATAGTTGCGCAGTACTTTTTTTACGATGAAGTCGTTCGAGAACTGGAAAGTAAGCGTAGGGTCGTAGATCTCTTTGTCATGCACTTTCTCGATATATTCCCGCGGCGTCATTTTATCCGAGAATTTCTCGTAGTTCGGGATGCGGCCACCGGCAACGATGCCTTCCAGGTTGAGATGTTCGCACAAGGCCTTCCGGGCGTCGTATAACCGGCGGGCAAGGCGTTTGCCGCGGAAATCCGGGTTCACAAACACTTCAATACCGTAGAGCGTGTCTCCTTTGGGGTTATGGGTATTGAAGGTGTAGTAGCCGGTGATCTGTTCGTAAGTGTGATCGTCACCGAATTTTTCATAGTCCACGATGATCGCCAGGGCGCAGCCCACTACTTTCCCGTTAACGGTCACGGCTATCTGTCCCTCCGGGAAAAGGTCTATCAGCCGCTGGATGGTGCCCTCGCGCCAGTAGTTCCCCGGCATATCCGAGTATGCGGATACCATGGACTCTTTCAGATCTAAGTAATCTTCCGCCGTCAGGAGGCGGACATCTATTGTTTCTTCTGCCATTCTACGCTGTTTAAAAAAGATAAAACATGTTGTACAGCGTAAAAGTTAAGTAAAAAAGGTGAATCAGGGAGATTTCACTTTGGTGGCCAGGCAATTGTATTCATCCAGCGCCTGGAAAGTGAAGTCTCCCAGGGAAGCCAGCTTGTCGTTGACCGTATTGTCGTTCTCATATCTTTCGAAGATGATGCGGAGGTTGGCGGCCTCGCTGATGAAGTTCCGCGCGCCTTCCAGCACTTCGGTTTCCATCCCTTCCACATCCAGTTTTACGATGATATTGCCGGCGGGCTCCAGCTGGATCCGGGAGATCAGGTCATCGAGCCTTTCTATGCGAATATCCCCTTCGCCACTCTCCCGGTCGATATAACTGGAACTGGTCACGGTTTGCATGATGTTGAACTTCACGTTTTCCGTTTTGCTGCCGAGGCCGCAATTGAAGACGGTGATGCGGTCTCCCAGTTCATTCAGGCTGATATTGGTATGGATCGCTTCATAGTTCACCGGTTCAAAAGCGATGCATTTTACGCCTTTGCGGGCCAGCCATATGCTGTATTCACCAATGCAGGCGCCGATATCCATGAATACATCCAGGTTGCCGTTATCCGTTTCCCGCTTCAGGTAGTCACGGATCTTTTTCTCATAGGCGTAGTTCACGAACTGAAAATCCGTTGTGCCGCTTCTGATGCGGAATTTCCCCAATGCGCTGGTAGCGTCCCAGCATTCATGGGTGGGCTTGTTGAAGAATACGAAACGAAGCGAGGCGCGGAGTGATTTCCAGTCGGCATAGCGGATGTACTCGCTGAAATAGCCGAGGTATTTGCCATATTTGGCAAGATTTGTCCATGAGGGGTAGTATGCTTTGTCTTTCATGACCTTGAGATGTGAACGTGAAACGATCAGGTCATTCAGAGGAAATGGTAAAGGGAGCTGACGGGGCTTGAACAGTCTGTTGATTTCTTCAATCCAAATATAAAGAATTGTCTTTAAATTTGCTATTTCTATCAAACATTTATTAATCGCCGCCAGCAGCCACACCGGTCAATTATGATCATTCAGAACAGAGACTTTGTTATTATCGGCCTTCAGCAATGGTACACCCCAATAGGCAGCAACTGTAAAAATATTGCTCTTCAGCTTGCCAGGCATAACCGGGTATTATACGTCAACTCCCCGCTGGACAGAAAAACGATCCTGCAGTCGAAAAATGACCCCAATGTCGTGTATCATCTCCGCGCCATAAAAGGCGAAGTGCCGGATATTGTGCCCATTGGTGAAAATCTCTGGAACCTTTATCCATCCTCGATCCTGGAGTCGATCAACTGGATACCGTTCACATCGGTATTTTCCTGGTTCAACAGGCAGAACAACAAAAAATTCGCTGCGGACATCCGGCTGGCTATCAATAAAATGGGGTTCAGGGATGTGATCATTTTCAATGATAATGACATGTTCCGTGGATTTCACATGAAAGCGCTGCTGAAGCCGGAAACCTATGTGTATTACAGCCGGGATTACCTGCTTGGCGTGGATTACTGGAAAAAGCACGGCAGCCGTCTGGAGCCGCAGCATATTGCCGGGGCGGATGTGGCAGTAGCCAATTCACTCTACCTGGCCGATATGTTAAAGCAGTACAATCCCCGCAGTTACTATGTAGGCCAGGGCTGTGACCTTTCCCTTTTTAATGCTGATGAGAAGCATCCGCTTCCGGCGGACCTGGCGCATGTGCAAGGCCCGGTTATCGGCTATGTAGGCGCATTGAACACCTTGCGGCTGGATCTTCGCATCCTGGAAAATATAGCCAGGGAGCGCAGTGAATGGAGCCTTGTGCTGGTGGGGCCGGAAGACGAGGCTTTTCGCAGCAGCTCCCTCCATCAGTTGCCCAACGTACACTTCCTGGGCCGTAAGGAAGTAAATGAGCTTCCGTCCTACATCCAGGCATTTGACGTCTGCCTTAACCCCCAGTTGGTCAACCCGGTCACTATTGGCAATTACCCGTTGAAGATCGATGAATACCTGGCCATGGGTAAGCCGACCGTAGCGACCAACACTAAAACGATGAGCCTGTTCAAGGACTATGTGTATCTGGCAGATCAGCCGGAGGAATATGTTGGGTTGATAGAAAAAGCATTGCATGAAGGCCCTGATCTAAAAAAGGCAGAACGGATCCGCTTTGCCCGTTCCCATAGTTGGGAAAATTCAGTGGCAGGTATTTATGAGGCCATTCATTCATACGAATCCAGATGAGTTTCAAAGAAAAGATAAAACAGAATGCCCGGCTCAAACAACTGGCGCTTCGCCTGTTGATGCCGGAGAACCAGGCACGCCCGCGCTTGTGGGTACGCTGGTTCGTGAACCCGTTCTACCATCATAAAGGTAAAGGCTCGCTGATCCGTCGCAGGACCAGGATAGATGTGCTGCCGTTCAATCCCTTTGTGTTAGGCGCCCATTCTACGATCGAAGATTTTGCTACCGTGAACAATGGTATGGGAGGTGTCTTCATTGGAGAACATGTACGCGTGGGGATCGGTAATGTGCTGATTGGCCCGGTAAGGATCGGAAATCATGTGATCATTGCACAAAACGTTGTTATGTCAGGACTGAACCACGGCTATCAGGATCCGGATATGCCCATTTCATTGCAACCCTGCGAAACAGCAGAGATCAATATTGAAGCGGATTGCTGGATCGGTGCGAATGCCGTGATCACCGCCGGAGTCAGCATAGGAAAACATTCCGTTGTAGCAGGCGGCAGTGTAGTCACCCGGGATGTTCCCCCATTTTCCATTGTTGCCGGCAATCCCGCCAGGATCATTAAACAATTCGATCCCGGAAGCAATACCTGGAAAAAAGTCTGATTTTCACTGTTATTATCTGATCTTCAATATCTTCCTGCTCCAGCGGAAACCGTTTTCCCCGCGGAGCTCAAGGATAAAGTAGCCATTCGGCAAATTGCTGATATCTACCTGGTGCCGGGACTGGCCGCCTTCTGGATAAGTGGCAAGAGACTTCAATTCTCCATTCATATTATATACAGAGATCTGCAGTTTTCCTTCGATCCGGAAATTGATATCCACATACACCACATTAGACGCCGGCGTCGGGAATGCCGTAATTGTGTCGGCCTTCACCTGGTTATCACCCAGTACGATAACTTCAAATGCAGCGCTGCCTGTAGCTCCATCGTCATCGGTCACCGTCAGTTCAAACATATAGTTACCCGCTTCCGTCAGGTTGATGATACGCGTTGCGGAAAGGCCGGGATTGACGATGGAAACCCGGGCGGGACCGGATAATTGTTTCCAGGCATAGCCTTGTATAACCCCATCAGGATCACTGGAATTCCTGCCGTCCACTTCCACAAAATCATTGGGCAGCTGCAATTCCTTTTCATATTCCACGACCGCTACCGGTGGTTTGTTTTCAACAGGTTCACCAGGGAGAACGGTAACGGTGACCTGAGCGGAATCTTTGGCTCCATCTGAATCTGTTACCGTCAGCCTGAAAATATATACGCCTTCAACAAGGTGGGAAACGGTATTGATCGCTGCGGAGGAATTCGAGAACTGGAAACCCGAGGGGCCCGAGATCTTCGTCCATTGATATGCTGTGATCGTACCATCAGGATCACTGGAAGATGCCCCGGTCAATGTCAGGGTATTGATCGGTAATGTAATGGTCTTGTTCTCTCCAGCATTCGCTACCGGAGGTTTATTGGCAGGCAACTCCTCGGGCAGAACGGTAATGGTCACCCTGGCGGAATCTTCCATTCCCGCGGGGTCAGTCACCAGCAGTTGGAACACGTATACGCCTGCCACCATCTGGGTAACTGTATTGACAGCAGCAGCAGCATTGGAGAACTTCACATCAGACGGGCCGGTGACCTTCAGCCACCAATACGTCAGTGCATCGCCATCCGGATCGGATGAAGAAGAACCATCCAGCACAGTGGAATTTTGCGGGAGCGTAATGGTAACATTGCTGCCCGCTATAGCCTTGGGTATGTTATTTCCGCTGACATTAACAACTACGCTCACCGTTGCGGTATCAGCATCGCCGCTGTCATCTTTAACGACAAGCCTGAAATTATATACGCCACTCTGCAGGTTGCTTACTTCGGTTGAGGCTGCCGAGGGATTGGCTATATCTGCCGTGCCTCCGCTCAGTTTGGTCCAGGTGTAAGAAACGATCTCTCCGTCTTCGTCTGCAGAGGATCCCCCGTTTAGTGTTACCGTATTTTGCGGCAACGTGATGGCTATACTACTGCCGGCATCGGCTACCGGAGCTTTGTTAGGTGCCGGATTTACTTTAACGGCCACCTGGTCTGTTGCAGTCAGCCCTTCATTATCAGCAACCGTCAACTCAAAAATATAGTCGCCCGCCGCAAGACCGCTGACATTTGTTTTGGCTGATGAAGCGCTGGCGATGCTTTCCCCGGCCGGCCCGCTGACTTTTTTCCAGGCATAAGAAGCGATCTCTCCGTCTTCATCCGCAGAGGATTCCCCATTGAGTGTTATCGTATTTTGCGGTAATGTAATGGTTATATTGCTGCCGGCATCGGCTACCGGAGCTTTGTTGGGCGCAGGATTTACCTTAACGGCCACCCGGTCAGTTGCAGTCAGCCCTTCATTATCGGAAACCGTCAACTCAAAAATATAGTCGCCCGCCTCAAGGCCGCTGACATTTGTTTTGGCAGATGAAGCGCTGGCAATGCTTTCCCCGGCCGGCCCGCTGACTTTTTTCCAGGCATAGGAAGCAATACTCCCTCCGGGATCGGAAGATCCGGAGCCATCCAGTTGAATGGCGGTGACAGGGAGGGTTATCGTCATATCATTCCCTGCATCTGCAATTGGCGGTGTATTGCCAGCTGAAGTACGCTGCTCAAAAGCACCCACATCGTACTTCCCTTCCTGCGGCCGCGCTACATTATCGTAATCCGTCAGCAATTCCAGATCCTGCATATCCCTGCCAGTATTTACAGCCGGAGATTCCGCTTTCAGATGAAAATCCCCGCCTGCGGCATTTACAAGTCCCGCCGCATCCCCTGTACTGAATTGCAGATTATTGCCGGATTCCAGCAATATTGCCTGGTCTCCTCTGATATAAAGGCCTTTGGACGGATAGTCATAAGCCGTTCCGTTAACAATGCTCAGGTTATTATAAACTTTATGTGCGAGTGTGGTGCGGTAGGCAAATATCTTGACGGAATTTCTGCCAGCGTCCGTATTTGAGATCGTATTGTTATAAATGTAGGCGGTGGGGGCCGGAAAAAGCGAGGCATCCACACCAGCGGGTATTTTGTCCGATACGCTGATCCCTTCATAGGTGATATTTTCAACAACGTTATTATACACCTTGTTAACGCCGCTGCCAAAAATATTAATGCCCGGCATATAACCGCCGGACACATAATTATTATAAACGCTCACACTGCTCCCGCTGCCTATCAGCAATCCATAGCCATGAGCATCATTTTTATTCAGCCCGTAATTGACCAGCCTGTTGTTATACAATTTATTATTGCCATTCCTGGTCATGCTGATCTGAATGCCGTCACTGCCTATATTCTCCAGGTCGTTATCATATACTTCCAGGTTCTCGATCCAGTGAGACCGGAGATTGGTACAAGTACCGTCGTCCCAGAAATAATGGGTATTACCGATATAAAACCCTTCCCATTGGGCATTCCTTGCTTTAACATGGTGTATTTTGACATTCCGCATTACAAAGCTCCCTTCCAGGTATTCGGGTTTGTCGCATGACTGCAGCGTCTTGGCCTGCAGCAGAATGCCGCCATCGTGGATAAACACATGATGAATATCAAAATCAGTACTTCCGCTTCCCAACGTCATGCCAAATATCTTTGCGCCGGTCACGTTCGTACCATTCAGGTCAAAACCGTATTCCACGCCGGCGGCACCGTTTCCGGCGATCTCTATGAATTTGCAGGAGGAAAGGCTCCAGACCGAAGCGGTACCCTGGTTTTTTATGCCCAGTTTCACCAGCCCGCCGCAATTGGTGATCACTATCGGTTTCTCCTGCGTGCCCGCGAGATTGCCAAAATGAATATACTCATATTCACCGGCCGGGATACACAGCGTGTCCCCCGGGCTTACATTTAAAGTTTCCTGTACTTTGGGGTAATAAATTTCCATTCTACCGTTGGCCGAATTGGATACCGGCACCACGATCCTTTTGCCTGCAGCTACCGGCGGCGGTACCGGATCATTCGAGCCCGGCTCCCGGTCTGCGGTATATTGCAACATCCATTCGTACACATTCATCCCGTTTTCCCGGTAGTTGGGATCGTATGCCTTCGTCCATGCATCATGACCATAGGCATCAAAAATTGTGACGCGTGCCAGCGGGTTGGGTGCGGGCTGAGAAGCATTGATCATATTTACCCAATCGATAGAAAATTGGGCTTTAGTTGCCGGATTATCATCATACTTGTTGTGCAGCGCCCATACGGGGATATTGCTGGAAGCGATACTTGCAGCCAATGCCGTTGTGGGCTGGTACGCACCGCAGACAGGCACTGCCGCGGCGTATTTCACCGCATTTTCCTTGCTCTCGGATATCGCGCCCCAGGTTACGCCTCCACCCATGCTAAGGCCCGTAACATACACTCGGTTCATGTCTATCCGCAAATCCTTCGCCAGGTATTCGATCAGCCGGATGGCGTCAATAGAACCGGGCCAGGTTTTAAATTGCGGTGAGATGACAATGAAAGCATGTTGCTGACCGTTCACCGTAAAAGATTCAGGGAACTTACCCTGACTGATCAGCTTGGGGATGCCGTTTGCCAGCACCGCTGAGAGCGGTTTTCCTCCATTCTGCAATTCCCCGACGCCGTGAATAAAAACGATCACCGGATACTTCTTTGTACCGGTTTCGTATCCTGCGGGAAGATACCGGTAATACCCGGCAATATTTGATAGCGTGCTTTCGTTGAGGGTTACGGGTACCTGCTGCTGCCCTGATCCCAACAAGGGCAAGGATAGGAATAAAACTAATATATGCAGCACACGTAGTTTAGGCACGATTTTATACAACGATAATTGGTTCTTCATGGTTTTGATATGGTATGGTATCGCTCGTAAAACTAAAACTGGAAACTTTCGATTGCATATGAATTTGATTCAATAAAATCAATAAGTAATATGCATCTATACAAAGAAAACAAAATTTCAGTAACAAATAGTAAAAAAATAGAATATTTATTATATCTATTCATAAAGTATTGGGAAATTACATACATATAAAACTATTTATCAAATAGTTATTCAGAAAAAAGAAACCCCGATTTTATAAGAATTCACGTAAAATTATATTTACTTTGCGCAGGCAAAATTACCTGCCCGCCCCTTGCTGTCTTCTTTTTATGAAAGATTTATTTCTTTAATGTGACCAGTTGTTTTAAAATGAGCCATGGCTTTTAAGTTTTTATCAGTTTTCAATAACAGGCATTTTCACTCACTGACAGGCAACCTGGTTACCGCCTTCTTTAATGTTTTATCCTTTGCATTATTAGTCAGGATATTATCACTGGATGCATTCGGAGAATGGGTGATCTTCCTCGGTACGTATAATGTGCTGGACCAGGTACGCACGGCATTGCTGCAGTCCGGCATCATTAAATTCTACGCAGGCGTGGATGAAGATACGGCCAAACAGGTGGCTGGCGCTGCATGGTATCTCTCCCTGGTAGTGACGGCCATCTTCGTTGTGGCATCGTTCGCTGTATATTTTATCGGGTACAATTATTTTGAATCCACCTGGCATTTCTTTATCCGCTGGATCGGGCTGCTGACCTTATTTTCCCTGCCTTTCAACTTCGCAACCTGGGTGCTGCAGGCCAGCCACCGTTTCAACAAGATCGTGCATATCCGCATACTGCAGAATGGCTCTTTCCTGGCTTTCCTGATTGCCCTGTACCTGCTGGAACAGGTGTCGCTGGAAAACGTCTTGTATGCCTATGCACTGTCGTTGATACTGGCCAGTGCCTACAGCCTGGTTTTCCGGTGGACGCTTATTCGCAGCATGGCTTTCCGCACAAAAACACAGGTACTTGAACTATACCGTTTCGGCAGGCTGATCGTGGGCAGCATGCTCTCCTCTTCGCTGCTGAACTATTCGGATAACATGATCATCCGGGCCATGATCAGTCCTGCTGCCGTGGCGATTTACAGCATACCGCAGAAGTTCATGGAAGTGATAGAGATCATCCTCCGCAGCTTCGTGGCTACCGCGCAGCCAACCATTTCTGCCGCCGCCAACCGGAAGGACTGGCCGGAAGTTGCCAGGGCATTTGCACGCTACACGGGTATTGTAACGATAATGATCGTTCCGTTCATATTCCTGTTATTCATTTTTACCAAACCGCTCATCCTGATATTGGCTGAAGAGCAATACCTGAACGCCACCATACTGGTGAGGATCATCCTGCTATCGGCCATTCTTTTTCCGATCGACCGCTTTATCGGCGTTACACTGGACATGATCAACAAGCCGCAGGTGAACTTTTACAAGAACCTGCTGAAACTGATCCTCAATATCATACTGGACGTTACACTGGTGTGGGCTTACACTGATGTCAGCGCGGTGGCGGTCGCGTCTGTTCTCAACCTCATATTTGCAGTGGCGTTCGGCTACTATTTCCTCCGCAAATACATCCATATAGAATTTAAACAGATACTTGTTGCCGGCTGGCAGGATATCAAAATGCTGATCGGGAAAAAATTATTCAAATGAAAATAGCGTTCGTTATTCTTTGCCACAAAAATCCCGGGCAACTGGAGCGCCTGCTTTTACGTCTGCAGCATCCACGTATCGATTGCTACATACATCTGGATGGAAAATCCAGCCTGAGTGAATGGGAAACGAAGATCAATCTGCCCCGCGTCCGTTTCATCCGGGACAGGGTTAAAGTCACCTGGGCGGGCTACGGTACAATAGCTGCAGCTTTTAAAGGAATTGAAGCCGTACTCGCATCAGAAGAACCTTATGCGTCCATTCATCTCATCAGTGCGCAGGACTATCCACTCGTCAGTGCCGGAGAACTGTACGATTTTTTTGCGGCCAATGCCGGTAAAGAATACCTGGACATTCTCACGCCTGCCGAGCTGAAAAGGGTCATCTCCAAGATCACACAATATCATTTTGAAGATCTGCGCATACCGGGGAAATACCGGCTGACCAAGCTAGTCAATCAAATATTGCCCGCGCGCAAACACCCGCTGGGGATGGAGGTTTTTGGCGGCTCCCTCTGGTGGAGCCTCACCCGGGAGTGTGCTGCTTACTGCCTTGACTTTGTCCGCCGCCATCCTGCGCTGGTGCGTTTTTATAAATATACCTGGGGGGGAGATGAATTTATCTTTCAGACGATCATCATGAACAGTCCCTTTCGCGAACAGGTGGTGCAGGACAATCTGCGTTATATCGACTGGTCTGAAGGAAATGCCAACCCCCGGACCTTCACCATCGAGTATTACGATACTTTAATGCATTCGGGTAAGCTGCTGGCCCGGAAATTCGATCTCGACAAAGCGCCTCTGCTGCTGGACAAAATCGATGCCGCGCTGGACCATGCATAAAAAAGCCGGCAGCGTCTCCGCTATCCGGCTGAAATATCACGTTGGCATGGCGATGGCAGGAATATTACTCCGCCTTCTTCTTCCACAAGGTATTGAATCCGCCTGTAAAGCTGTAGGGAAGTATTTCCGCTACCTGGCAATCCAGCGTCTGCAGGAATTTGATCCTTTTGGAGAAAAGAGAGAAAGGGAACACATCTTCAATAAAATTGGTCTTGGCAAAGCGGATGATCTTGAAATTATTGTTTCCCGCGAGTTGCAACAGGTCACTTTTGGTAAAGAACTGAACATGGTCCAGGTTATCTGCCTGTGACTGTGCTGTAGTGCCTTTAAAGCCAAGAGCGTTCTTGATCTTGTTAATGAATTTCCAGACCCTGGGATTATTGCGGGCCTTCAGCATTGGTTTTGTAACGAACATTTCACGCGGGCCTTTGCCATTAGGTACCGTTACCACCAGCAGGCCATCGTCTTTCAACGATGCGTAGATGGTTTTGAGCAGACCACCGGGATGGTCCAGGTGTTCCAGCACTTCGCTACAGATCACGGCATCATATCTTTCGCCCTGCGCAGTCAGTGCTTCGGCGCTGATGGCCTCAAAGCGAACATTGGGGTACTTGTTGCGGGAACGCGCTACATCTATGGTCTTGTCACTGATATCTATCCCCAGCACATCATATCCAAACTGACCCAGATGGCGGCTGATCACGCCATTTCCACAACCTACGTCCAGTACACGCCCGTTTGCGGGAATTTCCTTCTGCAGGCTGTCGGTTATAAAATTCAAACGCTTGATATCGGCAATACGATCGTATTCGTAAGTAATCGCAGTTTGTGTCATATCTAAATTTAGTGTTGAAATCATGTTGTTCTTGCTTTTTGATAAACGTCTTCGATCTGTCGCGTCATCTTATCTACGCTGAAGTTTTCTCTTACCGTTGCATTGGCGTTGTTGCCAAGCTGCTGTCGTAATGAAGGGTCCTTTGCCAGCCTCACCAATGCGGCGGACAATGCTGGAATATCATTGGCTGTCACCAGCACGCCGTTCTCTTCATGTTTCACCGCTTCCCGCGTTCCATCCACATCACTGGCGACTACTGCTTTTGCCATAGCCATGGCCTCCAGCACTCCAATCGGGAATCCTTCCCACAGGGAGGGTAAGCAGTAAATATCCACTGACTGCAGCACAGCCGGCACATCCTGGCGGAACTTGTCGAATATCACCCGGTCCTCTACACCCAGGTCTTTGGCTAGCGCTACTGCATCCGCTTTCAGTTCCCCGTCCCCTATCATCAGCAAGGTCAGTTCCGGTGCATCCTTCGCCGCCATGGCCAATGCCCTGATCATATTCAGCGGGGCTTTTTGCAGGGTCATTCTGGCAATGTAACCGATCACCACCTGGCTGTCAGGTATGCCATATGCTCTTCTTACACTGTCAAATGCTTTAGAACGATCAAATTTACGCAAGTTCACGCCATTCCGGATCACCACTGCATCAAATCCGCCAAAAGCACTGATCCCGGTCTGCCGGTTGGATTCCGAAACACAGATATTCGCTTTCGTTCTGCCGGTGATAAATTTTTCAGCCGTTATACGCGCTTTTTTCATTAACGGGTTAAGCCCTTCATGAAAAGACCAGCCGTGAACGGTATAGATCACCGGCAGTTTCAGCCGGCGCGCCGGCCAGAGAATATTGGTGCCGGCTCTTGTGCCATGCATATGCACCAGGTCTATCTGCTTATCTATGATGAACTGCTTCACTTTTTTCCAGACAGCGAGATCGAATGCTTTCTCACTGGCGATCACGTGCACAGGGATATCCAGTTGCTCCAATGCGGTGATCATCGGGCCATCCGTGAAAGACAGTACTACAGGATCATATTTGGTACGGTCCAGCGTTGCGACCAGATCCAGTACATGCGTTTCTCCACCGCCGATCTTGCCCTGGCGGATAGCCTGCAAAACCTTTATTTTTCCATTCTGCTGCATATGAGCCTATAGTTTTTCGATCCAGCGGTCATACCAAAGCTGGAACACCAATATATTCCAGAGTTTCTGGTAACTTATCTTCTCCCCTGCCAGATAGCGTTTCAACAGCTGCTGCACATGCGCGGCATTGAAAAGTCCGGTCCTTTCCAGGCGTTCGGGAGACATGAAATACTGCATCCTGTCCGTCAGGTCTTCCCGGAACCATTCCTGCAAAGGAGCTATGAACGGCCGTTTCGGGCGATCCATCAGGGACTTGGGGATGTATTTATGTACAATAGATTTGAGTATATATTTGTTGACGCCGTCCTTTACCTTGATGGAAGCCGGCACCTGTGCAAGGTATTCCACGAGGCGATGATCCAGCATCGGCTCACGGCCTTCTATACTCACAGACATTGTAGCCCGGTCTACTTTTACCAGGTTATTATCTACCAGGAAGGTTTTATAGTCAATAGCCAGCAGACGGTTCAGCGGGTCATTCATGTCCGCCAACTCACCGTTGAGGTCAAAATTGGTACGATATCCTTCCGTTTTTCTTCCCATGTAATAGCTGGCTTCACTTTCGGTAAGATACTGGCTGATGTACTTCAGCGCTTCCTGCGGTTTACCGGATCCCCAGATCAGCTTCATTTTCTCATACCGGGAAGCAAAGTTGTACTTTTTATTAAAGAATGGGATAAGTTCGGGATTTACCAGACCCATACCATAGCTGAGCATGCTTTGCACACTTTTCGGGAAACGGCTGGTGAAACGCAATGCCTGGTTAAACTTGTTGTAACCGGAAAACACTTCGTCACCGCCATCGGCCGACAGTGCCACTTTCACCTCCTTGCTGGCCAGCCTGCTGACAAGTGTTGTAGGCACAATAGAATTATCAGCGAATGGTTCATCATATATCTCGGGAAGCGATTCCATGACATTCCTCGCATCATCAGGCCCAACGATCCATTCGTGGTGATCGGTCCCCAGATGCCGCGCGATCTTTCTTGCTTCTGCGGACTCATCCCATTGCTGCTCTTTAAAGCCTATCGTAAAGGTTTTGATACGGCTGCCGGAATCTTTCTGCAGAATGGCAGCAACGCTGGCACTATCGTATCCACCACTCAGGAATACCCCTACCGGCACATCTGCTACCATACGGTAGTTATATGCGCTTTTCATCAGCGCTTCAGTCTCTTCCAACACCTTATGTTCGGGTATCTGCAACAGCGGCTTGCGGTATGCATCCAATACGTCCCAATAAGTATGCTCCTGCACACTGGCGGATGGGAGTTGCACCCTCAGCAACCGGCCCGGAGGAAGTTTGTGGGTATTTCGGTAGATCGTAAATGGCGCGGGAATATAGCTGTATTGCAGAAAAAGGGATAAGCTGTTCTCATCTATATCTTTACGGAAAGCGGGGTGTTCGCAAATGCCTTTCAGCTCGGAAGCAAACAGCAATACCTGTTCGTGCCAGTAATAGTACAAGGGTTTTACTCCCGCTCTGTCGCGACAGAGCAGCAGGCTGCGTTTTTCCCGGTCGTAGATCACAAAGGCAAACATGCCGATGCAACGATCCAGAATGGCTTCCCCCCATGCATCGTATCCTTTCAGCAGTACTTCCGTATCTGATCCCGACTGGAAAGTATAACCAAGTTCTTCCAGTTCTTTCCTGATGGATTTGAAATTATACACTTCGCCATTAAAAATGATGCTGTAATGCCTGAAGTGCATTGGTTGGTGACCGGAAGCGGAAAGGTCCTGGATGGAAAGGCGGCGCTGCCCCAGCCCTATAACGGCTGATGCATCTTCATATGTTTCGTATCCGGCATCATCAGGACCACGATGCAGCATGGCATCGGTCATCCTGCGCAGGATGCCTGCATCTGTTTTTTTGGTAAAATCGATAAACCCGGCTATACCACACATGCGTTAACTTTTTTAAGGTGTTTCAGATTCCAGAAAATACCGTTCCAGAATGCTTTCAGGTGAACTTTCTCCTTTTTCAGCATGAACTGCAGGGTATTTTTGGGTATTGTAAACAGTACAAGATAAGCCATAAAAAACGCCCGTGAAGGGAGTTTTACGTTACGGCGCATGAACAATATCCTGTTACGGGTAATATAATATGTCTTCAACGGGCTGTTCTTGCCGGTTGTCATGGATTCTTTGTGATAGATCAGGGATTTGTACTGGTAATATACCTTGTATCCATGTCTTTTGAATTGTTCGCACCAGTCGAATTCCTCATAATACAGGAAATACACTTCAGGCATCAGTCCAACCTTTTCCAGCGCCCGGGCCGATATCATCATTCCTCCTCCATGCGCATAATGTGTTTCGGATACTGCGTCATACTGGCCCTGATCGGGTTCCCGGCATCCAATCATACTATTCCTTCCGGTGAACATATCCACCTGCCGGTAACCGGCGTATTCGATCGTTCCCGGCTGGAAAAAGTAATGAAACTTGGGGCTGGCCACACCGGCATCCGGATAGTCCCTGAATACTTCCAGCAGTCCTTCTATCAGGCCGTCGGTAAATTCAGTATCATTATTGACAAGAAAAAGATATTCTCCTTTCGCGGCTTTGATGCCAAGGTTATTACCTCCGGCGAATCCTCTGTTCTCCTCACTTTTGATCAGTTGCACACCGGCATATCCCTTCAACGCGTCGGTGGGATCTTCCTTCGATGCATTATCCACTACGATCACCTCCATGTTCGGATAACTGTTCTGCTGCAGCGATGCCATCAATTCACAAGTCACAGCGGTGTTATTGTAATTAACGGTGATGATGGAAACCAGCGGGTAATATGGGCTATTCTCTGGTTGCATTTAATAGTGGATTATCGATCGCTGTTTTGGTATGTTTCGTGTGTATGAAGGTCTTGTTCGCGCCTTTCAGACGGAACAGCAGCAGTACCATGATCCCCATTGCCCGCGGCAGGCTTAGCATAGCCGTGAGCAGATATTTGGAAAAGAACTTCCGGGGGATGGGCAGCAGCAGACTGACTCCGTTCAGCACCAGCGCCGCCAGCCACCATGTTAAAGGGATTTCCAGGTAGCGGAAAAGCAGCAGGTAAATGAAGGTGCCGCCCAGCAATGCTGCCAGCAGCAACATACGCGGCAATAACAGGTTCTGGCAGACGGCAAGATTGAAATAATCAAGGTTGCCGCGGAAAAGCGCCTTCCATCCCCTTGTCCAGTATGTACGCAGATATACGAACTGGCTGGACATCCAGCGCTTGCGCTGGTTGCTGAATGTGGCGGAGCTTTCTACCTTCTCGTCGAAAATATGCGCATCCTCAAGGTAGTAAATCGAATACCCGCGGGAAACGACCAGCAGCTGCAATACCTTGTCAAAACCTCCGGTGGCATCAATTTCCTTCATAATATCCCGGATGAGCGGGAAATGAAAGGCCATGCCCGAACCGATCACGGAAGAGGACAGTCCCAGCGAATTGGCGCCTTTGCGGTATATATGATTGGCAATGATCTCGTTGGCAGCATCCAGCACGGCAAACGGCGTATCCAGGTTCTTGGCTACCCTTTGCGCCTGGATGACATATTCCCCATTCTGATAAGCTTTGTTGATTTTCAGCAGAAAATCCGGCTCCAGTACATTATCAGCGTCACAGATCAGGGCGATATCATATTCTTTCTGCAATTGGGCGAATGCGGCATTGAGGGACCGCGCCTTGGTGCTTTTGTCAAATGACACGCTGATAGCCCGGATGCCGGATGCTTCCAGCGAAGTCAGGGTCTCCGGCTGCAGAGAGTCCGCAATGACAACAAGTTCGTATTTGTCTTCAGGATAATTTAAAGCTGCATAGCTCGTTGCGGTGGAGAGAATAATGCTGTCCTCTTTGTATGCAGGTACCAGGATAACAATCCTGCCATAGGTGGCTTCAGTGAGTAATTCGGTCTTCTTTCTTCTTTTAACACTGCCAGCAATGGCAAAAATCAAATTAAACAGTACGCATCCGGCTAAGTAGGTAAAAATTATCGCTTCAATAATAACTGACATTACACATTATCTTTTTGGATCAATGCCAATGGCGTATTCACCATTAGCCAAAGGTCCATGGAAAAGGAGTACTTCTGGGCGTAGTTGATGTCCAGATCAATTCGCTCCTGGGCTGACATTTCCTTGTTACCTCTTTTGCTGACCTGCCACAAACCGGTAATACCGGCGGGCGCCAGAAATCTTTCCGCACACTGATCGGTTACCAGCGTAGTAGCTTCATACAATGGAAGCGGACGGTTACCTACAATGGACATGTCTCCCTTCAATACATTATAGAGCTGAGGTATCTCATCCAGACTGGTGTTCCGGAGGAATTTGCCGAAACGCGTAATACGGGGATCGTTAGAAACCTTGTAAAATACCGGCCCATTGGAATCAGCAGAATACTGGTTCAGATGCTTCAGCTTGTCCAGCTGCTTGTCCGCATCCGCTACCATGGTACGGAACTTGTAAAACTTGAATACCTTGTAGTTTTTTCCTGCGCGGCGACCAGCATAGAATACAGGACCACGGGACTCCAGCTTCACGGCAGCGGCGATCACTATCAGCAATGGAGACAGCGCCACAAGCGCCAGGCCGGATACAAGTACATCGAACGAGCGTTTGCCAATGTTCCCAAGGCGTTTCTTTTGATAACCTGCTTTCAATTGGCGGGCATTGAAGGCGCTCAGTTGCTTGAACTTGTTTACAAAACCGATCTTCCTGTTCAGCAGACCGAAGGTTTCATCAGTAATAATATCATCAATAAAGCCAAATTGTTTTATAACGGATTTGATATTCTCGTTAATAGATTCCGGATGGATGAAAAAAGGTAAGGAAAGCAATGCCTTGTTGGATGCAAAATACTTTTTCCATTCTGTCAGCACGGCCTCAAGATCTTCGCCTGCCTTGCAGATAATGGCTGCAGGAGCGCGGTGATGGATATTGAGCAATTGTCCGATGACAAGCTGAACGTCTTTTACGGTTGGTACGATCACATACCTGAAATCCGTTTTGTTGGAAGGAACCGATGCTCCCGAAACACCCACAAGTAAAACAAATCGCTCTCCCGGCATAATATCAAGCCGGTTGCGGGAGTCCTGAACAACGGTATCTTCTTTAGCGTCTGCAGCGCAAACTAAAACAGGTGTAGATGTCTCCATATTGCAGCGTATTAGTGTATTGGTTTTTGAGCCTAATCAAACAATAGTAAAAAAGATCCTTAACCTGCTATCGTCAGGGCAGGATTCAGTATCCGGGAAACAGTCCCCATCAACGTCATGGGATCAAACGGCTTTTGGGAAACAGACTGCACATTTGCATACTTCACAGGTAGAGCGTTAAGATTTTCGAGATTGAAACCTGAAATAACAACTACCGGAATATCCTGGTATAGATAACTGCCGGATAAAAAGTCAAGCAGTTCTTCTCCATTGATGTTCGGCATCTCCATATCTGTAATGATCAGATCTGCTTTATTCCCGCTCGAAAGCCATTGCATTGCAGCAAGTCCGTCAGATGCTGACACTACGCTGTATTGCTTTGAAAAAATTGCTTCCAGTAACATCCTCAGTGGCAAGCTATCGTCAATAATTAAAATTTTCTTTTTCATCCTTTATTAATTTTCAGTTTATCCGTTAGGGCAAACAGGCGATCGCCAGTGAGCCGGTTAAATGTTTAAAATTGAGGTATGTATTCATTGAAAAATACGCACCAGGTTTTAAACGGATAAGGTCCAAAAATTACACGGTAGCTTTTCAGGGGATGATGGCAGAATACTTGGAATGGTCGATGTATTAACCGATTTGTACTGTAAACATATGTATAATGTGTTTACAATCGTAATAGCTGGAACAAAAGTAAAACATTCTCCGGAATACATTTATTTTTTTTGTGAATGGTTTGATTTGACCCGTAAAAGGAGGAAAATTTAGCATAAACGAAAATTAGCTCTGTAAAATCACCCAAAACCGGGTAAAACGATGTCCACCGGTTGCATATGACCGAAATTGTAATAATTTTGTGCGCGGTTTATACCCCTTTATCAAATACATCTGCATGGAATCCTGGTTTTTTTTCATTTTCTGGATAAGCCTGTTCATACTTTTTTACAGCTATATCGGCTACGGTATATTATTATATATAGTCATCCGGGTGAAAAGGCTTTTTTTCCCGTCCGGATCGGAAAACCAGGAAGAAGTATCTTTTAGGCCTAAAGTCACTTTTATGGTGGCAGCTTATAATGAAGCGTCATTTATCCGGGAAAAGATTGCCAACACCCTGGCACTTGATTATCCGGCAGACCTGCTGGAGATCATTTTTGTAACGGACGGCAGCACAGATGGAACGGACGCGATTATTGCGGATTATCCGCAGATCCGTGTGCTGCATGAGCCGGCGCGGAAGGGGAAAACCGTTGCGATCAACAGGGCCATGAGCTTTGCCACTGCCCCGTATGTGATCTTCTCCGATGCCAATACGCTGTTGAACAAGGATGCGGTCAGCCGGCTGATCTCCTGGTTCCGGGATCCGGCTACCGGTGCGGTAGCCGGAGAGAAGAAAGTGATTGCAGCGGCTGATGATGCGGAGGGCATGGGGGAAGGCGCTTACTGGAAATACGAGTCTCTCCTGAAGAAATGGGATGCAGAGCTTTACAGCGTAATGGGCGCCGCCGGAGAACTGTTTGCCATCCGTACGGAGCTTTATGAGCCGATTCCTGCGGATACCATACTGGATGATTTTGTGATCTCCTTCGGTGTGAATATGCGGGGATATAAAGTAAAGTACGCACCGGATGCATACGCCATGGAAACGCCCTCTGCTTCCCTCGGGGAAGAATATAAGCGGAAAGTGAGGATCAGTGCGGGGGGATTTCAGTCCATGGGGATGCTGCTGCCGCTTTTTAACGTCTTCCGGTATCCCAGGATCACCTGGCAGTATGTTTCCCACCGGGTGCTCCGCTGGACGCTTGCACCATTATGCCTGCCGCTCGCCCTCCTCTCCAATATTGCCCTGGTCTGGCTTCAGGCCGGCAACCTCTACACACTTGTACTGGGCCTTCAACTTGCCTTTTATATCGCATCGGCTGCCGGATATATCCTCGCCAGGAAAGGTATCAAGGTGCCCTACTGCTATATCCCTTTTTATTTCCTTTTCATGAATATTGCCGTGTATCACGGCTTTTCCCGCTTCCTGAAAAAACGCCAGTCAGCCGTTTGGGAAAGGTCTGAGCGCAGGATCAATTTTTCCTGACCACCCGTTTTCAGCCATTCACCGCCTAAATACCGCAGTTCATGAACCAAAACATGCTGTTAACAAAAAAAACGTAACTCATATTACTTTCTTTATTTATTTTCGCACATCATAAGGAGAATTGTTTGTCATTTTCAGCAAAAACAGTTCTCATCCCTAACCACTTCCTTCTTAAAACCAACAGCAGCTGCGGATTCAACTCCAAAGAACTGCGTATTTTTTTTCCATTCCTCTGAACTTCTCGCGATCCGATCGCTTTTATGACATGACTTTTCATGTCCTGACGTTGGTTTATTACATACATCTACTATATATACAATTTTATTCATTCGTCTATGAAACGATTTTTACACCTCCTGCTTTTGCTCCCGTTATGGCTGCTGTCTGGTACTGCCGGGGCGCAAACTACCCTTGATCCAAGCGATCCTATCGTCATCTACAACTCCAGCAATCCCCCTGTTGAGCCGCAATGGGGTACGATCGGCAAGTGGGTAAAGACCAACAGGATGAGCTGGACGACGACCTCTTACAAGGCGTACATCTACAAGGGTATGTGTTTCCGGCTTAAATTCCCGAAAACGTACCAGCATGGTGTGTCCGATGGAAAAAAGTATCCTGTCTACCTGTTCTTTCACGGGCTGGGTGAGAAAGGAACGATCTATGACAATGAATTCCAGTTGTTGCACGGCGGCAAGAAATTCAGCGACCTGGTGGATAACGGCACCTTTGATGGTTTCCTGATCTACCCGCAAAGTAAAGGCCTCTGGGGCAACAGTGAGTATGATAACGTGAAGGAACTGCTGGATTCCATGGCTACCTTTACGAAAGCAGACCTGGACCGTGTGTATGTAAACGGTCTTTCGTCAGGCGGACAGGGAACATGGGCATGGACTATGCGTTATCCCCAGCTGACCGCGGCGTCTTTACCCATGAGTGCTGCATCCCTGGATTACATCAACAGCATCAATACTTATAAATTCCTGCCCATGTGGCTGTTCCAGGGTGGCCAGGATGGCAACCCTGCCCCTTATACTACAGACCAGGTAGTGGCAGCCATCAATAACGCGGGAGGTAATCTGAAGTTCTCCTTCTATCCAACTGCCACACACGACAGCTGGACCCGTGCATGGCAGGAAGCGGACTTTGTACCCTTCATGCTCCGGGCCAACAGGCTCAAACCCTGGCCGCTGCATGGCGACAGCCTGATCTGCCCCGGTACAAGCGTAACGATCGGTATTTCTCCAGGCTTTTCAAATTATGAATGGCGGAAAGATGGCGTAGCCATCCCCGGCAATACCAACCAGGTTGTGGTAAACACTCCCGGGGCATACAGCGTCAGAGCGCTCTCCAATCATGGATGGACCGGCTGGTCTCCCGTTCCGCTGAACATTGCCTACAAGCCCAATACATCGGCACCGGTAATCACTACCTCCGGGCTCGCATCGAATGTAATACCGGCGCCAGACGGCAGTACCAGTGTTAATCTGACTGTACCCGCAGGCCTTGAACAATATGAATGGAAACGGGCGGGGTATGCACCTGTGATCGGCACAGGTAACAGCATTACTGCTTCTACTCCCGGAAAATATACCGTTCGTGTACTCGCAGCAGACTCCTGCATCAGCGAATCCTCCGATACCTTCCTTATCGTGAATGCCAATGGTATCAACGGTCCTGATGCTATCAGCGGACTGATCGTTTCAGGTTTCACCCAAACATCTGTCACCCTCAGTTGGGCACAAAGCCAGGCGCCTGCGCATAATGAGAAATTCTTTGAAGTGTACCGCGGTACACAGCCCGGCGGGCCTTATGTACTTGTTGCCAAAGTAGCTGCGGATGCAACCGGTTATACAGATGAAGGCCTGTTTCCCGACAGCAGCTACTATTACAAGGTACGCCCGGTAAATGATAATGCCGCTGCGCCGGTATCCGCAGAGGTTAAAGGCACCACTACGGCTGATAATGCTACTCCTGCAGCGCCAACCGGTCTTGCCGCCAGCTATATCACCA
This sequence comes from Chitinophaga sp. XS-30, assembly GCF_008086345.1. NCBI lineage: Bacteria > Pseudomonadati > Bacteroidota > Chitinophagia > Chitinophagales > Chitinophagaceae > Chitinophaga > Chitinophaga sp. XS-30. The sequence goes on from NZ_CP043006.1 coordinate 4,335,699, forward strand.
CCAACTCATTCATCATTTCCTGGAATGCTGCAACAGATGATGCCGGTATCGGCGGATATGATGTTTATGTGAATGGCGCGTTGCAAGACTCTACAGGCGCAGCTACGCTCCGGGACACCATTACCGGCCTTACTGCCAACACGCCCAATACCGTGTACATTAAAGCGAAAGACGTTACCGGCAAAGTATCTACTGCCAGCAGTCAGCTGACTGTAGTGACCAAACGCGGGCAACTCGCCTATAAATATTATAAATACTCAGGAACCTGGAACAGTCTTCCTAACTTTGCGAACCTCACTCCTACTGAGACCGGAAGGTCGGCTACTCCCGATATTTCAGCAAGGCCGAACGGCGTGACCACCAAGTATGGCTTCCTGTGGACAGGATATATTCACATTCCGGTTGCCGGCACCTATATTTTTGAAACCAACTCAGATGACGGCAGCAAGTTGTATTTCAATATGCCCTACAGCCACAGCGCCACCGCTACCGTTAATAACGACGGAAATCATGGCGCTCAGTACCGCAGCGGTACAGTGACCGTAGCAGAGGCCGGGGTGTACCCGATCGCCGTTACCTTCTACCAGGGCACCGGAGGCCACTCTCTGGGTGTGTACTGGACCAATGCAGCGGTAGGTGCAACCACCCGCCAGCTCATTCCTGCCCAGTATTACATGGATGACCCGGGCGTAACCGGCACCAACCCGGCAGCCCCCACTACACTCGCTGCCAGCACTGTGAACCACAGCAAGATCAGTCTGACGTGGACGGATAATAGCAACAATGAAACCGGTTTCGAGATCTACCGCGGCCTGAGTGCAGCCGGAACATTCGAAATCGTTGCTACTGCCGCCGCCAATGCAACAGCATTTACAGATTCATTGCTGGATGCGTCCACAACTTACTATTATAAAGTACGGGCTATCGGAGCCGCCGGCGAATCCGCCTACGGCAATACGGCCAATGCAACAACGAACCCGCTGCCTACGCCTCCGGCAACACCCTTCAACCTTTCCGCTACCCCGCTGTCTGTTTCTGCCATCAGCCTTACATGGTCTGATACCGCAAACAACGAAAGCGGATTTGAAATATATCGCAGTTTTGCTCCAAGTGGCTTCACCCTCCTCCATACAATAGGTGCCGTAACCAACGGAACAGGAGCTTACACAGACTCCACCCTGGTAGCCAACACCCTGGCCTACTACCGGATCCGTGCAATAGGGGAAGGCGGAACTTCCGGCTATGCTGCGTACGACAGTGCGAGAACGCTGACCAATCCCCCTGTAATATCCCCCATCAGCAGCCAGACCGTACGGTATGGTACAACGGTGAATATACCGGTGGTAGCAACGGATGAAGATAATGATCCGATCACGTACAGCCTCCTGAACGCACCTGCCTTCATATCTGTATCAGCAGCTCCGGGAAACGTTCACCTGGTGGTGTCTCCGGCTTCCAATGAGCAGGGCACTTATAATAATATCGGTGTGATTGCCAAGGACATCTATGATGGTGCAGATACTGCATATTTCGATCTTGTGGTGAATGACAATTATGCGCCCGTGATCACTCCGATGGAAGCGTTCAATGTGAATGAAGGTGCTTCCGATACCGTGAAGATCACGGTAACAGATCAGAACCCGGGTGAATCCTTTACCTGGTCTGCGATCGACCTGCCTGCTTTCGTAACGCTCTCCAGCCAGAACGATACAGCGTTGCTGGTTATTGAGCCTGGCTACAGCGCATCCGGTACTTATAATATAAAAGTTGGCGTAACTGATAACCGCGGCGGGATAACAGAGCATACCTTTACATTGAATGTAACGGACATGCCTACACCGGATTATAAATTGTTCCTGAACTTCCGGTTGAACCAGGATGCACCGGCGCCGTGGAACAATATTGCGGACAAGGTGACCAACAATCTCCTCAACGAAAACGGTGAAGTGACGACTGTTGGCCTCGAATTCACCGACTGGTGGTGGGCTGCAGGTGTAGAAGGCGCTACAACTTACAATAACAGTGGTGTTTACCCGGATGCTGTGATCAGCCAGTATATCTACTTCGGTACACTGGAAGGCTTCTTTAGCGGAGCTACTACGATGAACGGCAAGCTGACCGGCCTGGAAACAAACCGGCCGTACAGCATCAGGTTCTTCTCCAGCAGCAAATGGTGGGCCCCGCAACCGGATAACGGCAGTACGGTATTTACCATCAACGGTGTAAGCAAAACACTGTATGCACATAATAACAGTTCCAACACTGTCATCTTTGAAAATCTGATGGCTGATACCAACGGCGAGATCAGCTTTGTGCTGAGCCTCCCTCCCGGCGGCCAGGTAGGATATCTGAATGCCATGGAAGTGAATGCCGGTGGTGCTGGCACACCGCCTGTGAACCGTAAACCGGAGATCACCGCCATCGCAGATAAATCCGTACAATCCGGCACTACGACCTCCATCCCGATCAGCGCGACCGATCCGGACGGAGATGTACTCACTTACAGCACCGAAAACCTTCCGTCGTTCGTTACGCTGGTACAGTCTCAGGGTAACGTATCCCTGACCGTAGCACCGGGTCTGACCGATGAGGGTGTTTATAATGATATCCGTGTGATCGCCACCGATGCGGGTAGCCTGAGCGACACTGCCAGCTTTAATCTGGAAGTAACCAGCGCCCCGCCGCCGACAGCGGACTATAAACTGATGCTGAATTTCAGGCTGAATGCAGATGCTCCTGCCCCCTGGAACAACATTGCTGAAAAGGAGACCAATGACCTGAAAGACGAGGATGGCAATACCACAAGTGTGTCGCTTATATTCGACTCATGGTGGTGGGCATCCGGTGTTGAAGGCGCCACAACCTACAATAACAGCGGCGTGTATCCGGATGCGGTGATCAGCCAGTATATGTATTTCGGCTCACTGCCGGGATTCTTCAACGGTGCCCTTACCATGCCGGGCAAACTCACCGGGCTGGATGCCACCAAATCTTACAGCATCAAATTCTTCTCCAGCAGCAAATGGTGGGCGCCACAGCCGGATAATGGAAGCACCATATTTACCATTAACGGTGTAAGCAAAACGCTGTACTCACACAACAACAGCACCAATACAGTAGAATTCACCAACCTGACACCTGATACGAACGGCGAGATATCCTTCGTACTCAGCCTTCCGGAAGGCGGCCAGGTAGGCTACCTGAATGCCATGGAGGTGACAGCGGGAGAAGGTGGTCCGGTTGAACCGCCGGTAAACCGGGCCCCTGTGATCAGCGCTATCGGCAACCAGGCTGTACAGGCTGGCACTACCGGCAGCATCCAGATCAGCGCTACCGACCCTGATGGCGACATGCTCACTTACAGCACCGAAAATCTTCCGTCATTCGTAACCCTGGTGCAATCTCAGGGGAACGTGTCTCTCAGTGTGGCACCTGGCCTGGCCGATGAAGGCGTTTATTCCGGTCTCCGCGTGATTGCCAAAGATCAGGGCGACCTGGCTGACACAGCAACGTTCGACCTTGAGATCACCGGTACACCGCCACCTGCGCCGGATTATAAACTGATGCTCAATTTCAGGCTGAATGCAGATGCTCCTGCCCCCTGGAACAATATCGCTGAAAAAGTGACCAATAACCTGAAAGACGATCAGGGGCAGACCACCGGGGTATCGCTGGTATTTGACTCATGGTGGTGGGCTGCCGGCATTGAAGGCGCCACAACCTATAATAACAGCGGCGTGTACCCGGATGCAGTCATCAGCCAGTACATGTACTTCGGCTCACTGCCAGGGTTCTTCAATGGCGCACTCACCATGCCGGGCAAACTTACCGGTCTGGATGCAGCTAAAACTTACAGCATCAAATTCTTCTCCAGCAGCAAGTGGTGGGCGCCGCAACCGGATAACGGAAGCACAGTATTCACCATCGGTGGAGTAAGCCAGACGCTTTACGCCCATAACAACAGCGCCAATACCATTGAGTTTACAGACCTGGTGCCGGATGAGAACGGCGAGATATCCTTCGTACTCAGCCTGCCGGAAGGCGGCCAGGTAGGTTATCTGAATGCCATGGAAGTGAATGCTACCTCCGGCGAACAACTGGATAATAATGCCCTGATGATCAGCAGCCCCACACAGGCAACAAAAGCTGATCCGCTGTCCGCAGAAAACGACGGTATCCGGATGCTCGCCTACCCGAATCCGTTCTCGAACCTCCTGGCAGTGGATGTAGAGCTGAAACGGGCTGGCAATGTGAAACTGGAGATCGTGGATATGACCGGCAGACTGGTGTACACGGAAAACAGGTCAGATATGCCTGCAGGCAAATCTACCATCCGCTTGACCACCGGTTCATACATTCACGCTTCAGGCATCTACCTGCTGAGGCTTGTGCAGGCTGACGGCACTGCAAAAACGATCAAAATACTCAGAAAATAGAATCGGTCTTTTGAAGGACTAAAGGGTTGCATCAGATCTGATGCAACCCTTTTTCTTTATCAGGGCCCTTAACTGTTCCCATTGGTTTCTTCACTACTCGCCCTTTTCACCATTTTCACTGCCTAAATACCCGCGTTCCCTAAATATTTCAGGTATTTCGCATGGATTAATTTTTTTTTAGGTCGTATTGATATAAATTTGCATTTTAAACCGAATATACTTTTGCCCTGCATGCTGCCATGCAGATGAGAGATAGTTATTGACGAATTGGATCATTTTCCCAAAGGTATCTTCCCGGTTTGTTTTGGCTCTTGACTTTTTTCAACTATTTTTGCTTTTCGAAATAACCTCATCCTTCAAAAAACCAGGCATGACCACCGGATATCCCATTCCGGCCTTGCTTTCATTATTTTTTACCATTCCTCTGAACTTCTAACCGGTACCGGTAAGTGCCCCGGAATTTTGTATTCCCTGTCACACACGGGTATCCTGATGTAACACCGGAAAGCCGGATACATCTATTAATGATCTGGATTTCCAGATTTTTTTTGAAAGATATAGTTAATAAAAAATTATAAATAGTATGGATATAACATATTTCATAAAGGCCCTGCTGAAGAAAAAGTGGTGGATCATTCTGAGTACATTCGGCGCTATTGCGGCAGCTTTTGTATTCACAATGGGCAGGCCTAAATTGTATGTTTCTTCTGCACAGATGTCTACCAGTTTCACCACAAACGATCAGATCAAACTGAGAGAGGAGAACGTCAATCTGTTTGAAGCCGATGTGAAATTCGACAACGTGATCCAAACTATCAACTCACCGCTTGTCATAGGTCTTCTGTCCTGTAATTTGCTGATACATGACCTCACATCCAACAAACCGTTCACTCATCTTACGGAGAAAGAACTGAACTCCGACGCATATCGCAGGGCCAATAAAGAAGCTATGCTGACCATTTGCCAGCAGAAGCTGGATTCCTTGCAGATGCTTACCTCCTACAACGAAGATGAAAGAAGGGTATTAGAATACATGAAGTTATATCGCTATGACTATGAGTCTATCCGGAAGAAGCTATATGTCGGCCGCCTGCAGCGGACTGACTATATAGATATCGTGTACCGTTCAGAGAATCCTGAGCTCTCGGCTCATGTTGTGAATACGCTTTACCATGAATTTATCCGTTTTCACCGTAGTTCGCGTACCGAGCGGTCCGTTGAAAATATCGGAACTTTCCAGTCATTGGTAGAACAAAAAAAGCTGGAACTTGATGCAAAGGTAGAAGCGCTGCGAATGTATAAATCCTCGGAAGGTCTGCTGAATGTGGAAGCGGCCAGCGGCAACGAGTGGGACCTTATCAAGCAATTTGAAAAGGCCCTGTATGATGAAAGGGCAAACAAGAATACTATAGAAGCCGCACTGGGAAATATAAATGATCAGATGAAGCAGATCGCGGGCGGACAGACCATATATAATAACCAAAACAGCGAGATCATTTCCCTTCGCAAACAGATCAATGAGCTGAACGATGAATATATTCGCGGAGGTTCCAAAGACGATGATCTGAATCTTAGAATAAAGAACCTGCGGGCTGAACTTCAGAAAAAACTCATCAGTGTGTCTGTCCCTACAGGTAAGGCCGTAACACGGGAAGAACTGGAGCAGCAACGCGCTTCTTTACAGGCAGAGCTCAATGCTTCCAGGCAAAATGAGCAAAGCCTGGAAATGAAGATACGTACCCTCAGATACTCCGTTGGTTCTTACGCCAACAAGGAAGCCACGGTAACCTCACTTCAGCAGGAAGTAGAACTTGCGCAGGACGAGTACAACAAGCTGAAAGAAAAACTGAATTCAGCCCTGGACAACCGTTCAGTACAGCAGGATGACTTCCGCCAGACGCTTAAAGGGCAACCGGCATTCAAGCCCGAATCCTCCAAGCGCGTCATCATCATGGGCATGGCCGGTATTTCTGTACTGATGCTTTCATCCCTGCTGTTCCTTTTCCTGGAATTTACAGATTCTTCCATCAAATCTCCCTCCATATTCGGCAAACATGTAGCCCTGAAACTGATCAACACGATCAATCATGCCGATCTTCACAAATACAGCATTCTGGAGGTGCTGCAGAAAAGAGTAGATGATGATGAGCAATTGAAAAAAAGACAGAACATTTTCCGCGAGTTGATGCGCAAGCTGCGTTTCGAGATCGAGCACAGCGGTCGCAAGATATTCCTGCTTACCAGTACCAAGCCGCAGCAGGGAAAGACCACACTTACCCAGGCCCTGGCTTATAGCCTCAGCCTTAGCAACAAGCGTGTATTGGTCATCGATACCAACTTTTGCAATAACGATATCACCGTGCAAATGGAAGCCAAGCCTTTGCTGGAATCTTTTTCCGTTCCACCAAGCGAATTCAGCTATGAAAAGATCAGGGATATTGTTACTACTTACGCGATCGATAATATTGAGGTAATTGGCTGCAAGGGTGGGGATTATACACCTTCCGAGATACTTCCCCCGAATCACCTGCTGAATTACCTGGACGAACTGAAAGCACATTATGATTTTATTTTACTGGAAGGAGCACCGTTAAATGACTATACCGATAGCAAGGAACTTTCTGAATATGTAGAAGGAGTAGTTGCCATATTTTCATCCAAGGCTTCCCTCAACCAAATAGATAAGGATTCTATCGAATTCCTTCACCAACTGGGTGATAAATTCATAGGGGCCGTATTGAACAATGTGCGGGAAGACTTCCTGGAGCATTAATCCCCAAAAAAAACTATTGTGAACGTCCAACATGAGCTCAAAAATTTATTCCACATTGGCCCGAGAGTAAAAGATGACCGATACGCATGGATTGACTATGCCAAAGGCATCGCTATTATTCTGGTGGTGTACAGGCATGCCGCCTATGGTCTGATATCCAGTGAGATAGTCGTCAAGCCCTGGGTAATCGACCTGAACAACGCCTTATATAGTTTTCGTATGCCGCTGTTTTTTTTACTTTCAGGATTGTTCTTTAACAGAAGCCTGCTGAAACGCAGCCCAAAGAACTATGCTATTGCAAAGGTAAATACCCTCCTGTACCCCTACCTGCTGTGGGCCGTCATCCAGATCACCCTGCAGATATTATCTGGCGGCGGTTATGCAAATGCAGACAGGAGCAGTGCTGATTACCTCAACATATTTGTGCAGCCCCGCAAGCTGGATCAGCTCTGGTACCTGTTCGCGCTGTTCAATGTATCCATGCTCTATCTGCTCACAACGGTTGTGCTGAAGACCAAAGGGAAATGGCAGTTGCTGATTGGTCTGGTGTTGCTGGGCATCGCCCCTTTTCTGAAAAACATCAGTACATTCTATGACATTGCGTTGCACTATATCTTCTTTTCCATCGGCAGCGTATGCGCGGATTTCTTCTTCAGTGAAAGGTCCAGGGGACAACTTTCTTCCTTTTCCTCTTTGCTGTTGCTGTTGCCGCTGTTTGTTGTTTCGCAGTACTATTTCCTGCGTTATCCGGAAATGAACCTCTACCTGTACGCTTTTGTAGCCATCGCCGGCAGTATTTTCACGATCGTGCTGTCATTTATACTGTCAAAATACCAGGTAATGGACTTCCTGCAGATGCTGGGGCACTATTCACTTTATATCTACCTGATACATGTGTCTGTAGGGGCTTTCATAAGGTATCAGCTGATAAACATCGACTGGTTCAGGGAACATACGACCGTTTTCCTCATTGTAATGATCATTACAACCATCCTGTTATCAATATTGCTCTACAGGGTGCTGACAATGATCGGAATGCAATTCCTGTTTAAAGGCAGTTTCAGGGAAGTAAAACATACATCAGTTATAAATAATCAACAAGCATGAAAAAAGAGGAGAAGAAAGTGATCAATGAGAAGTTACATCAGGGACTCATCCTTTTTTTTATAGCGATGACCATCGGGATGATCATTTTTAAAATCATGTTTCTGTAAACGAAGTTCGAATGCAAACCGGCACAAAAAATATCTGGCAGATACTGGGAATTATCGCCTGGGTACTCTTAATCCCGGCGATAACCTATGTGGCCACTATTGACTACAAGATGAGCCTTGTGCTGTTTGGCGGCATCATCGGAACAGCGATGGTGGTTGCTACCCTGCTGAATTTCCGGTTGGGGTATTTTATGCTGCTGACATTCGGCCTGACGGTCAGGGTGGTGGAACGGATGTCCGGCATGGAATTAAGTATTGGCGTACCCATGGATCTCCTCCTGTTTGTGGTACTGATAGGCAGCCTGATCAACAATAAAGACAAAAGCATGTCCAAAGTGGATTTTTTCCGGGATCCGCTGCTCATCACATTCTACGTGTATATTGCCTATCTGCTGATCCAGTTTTTCAACCCCAACATCTTTCAGCGTACGGGGTGGACCACCTTTATGCGGGTATTCATGCGCAATATGCTGTTCATTTATGTGACCATGAAAATGATCCGGTCCATGAACGATGTAAAGCTGTTCTTCAAGTTCTGGCTTATCATCTCCACGCTGGCCGCACTGTATGGCTGTATTCAGCAATGGTTCGGGTTAATGCCTTTCGAAAAAAACTACATCGCCCTTTACCCTGAAAAGTTCAAGACAGTGGTGATCCTTACCGGCATACGCATCTTCTCCTTCATGTCCGACCCTGCGGTGTTTGGCCTGTTGATGGCTTGCGGCATCATCATCTGCGTGATTCTGCTCACGGCAAAAAAGACGGTTATCAGTCTACCGGTGAAGCTGATGCTGTTGGTCTCCCTTTTCCTCCATATGATGTCACTCGGTTATTCCGGCACCCGTACCGGATATGTTATGGTACCAATGGGACTGCTGATATTCTTCCTGGCCAACCTTCACCGGCGCAATACCGTTATCATGGCCGTAGTATTCGGTATGTTTGCGGTGCTGGTCCTTTACGGGCCGTTTTATGGCAGCCCGACGATCGTTCGGGTGAGAACAGCTTTTGTGGGGTCGGAAGACGCCTCGCTGAATGTAAGGGATATCAACAGGCACCGGATACAGCCATATATCTATACGCATCCGATCGGTGGCGGCGTGCTCACCTCGGGAGAAGAAGGCAAAACCTATAACCCGGGCCATGTGCTGGCCGGGTTCCCTCCTGACAGCGGCTACCTGAGGGTGGCACTGGAAATGGGCTGGATAGGCATCATCATCGTCGGTATCAATACATTCCTGGTATTGCAATATGCCGTCGTCAATTACTTCAGGAGCAAAACGGAACTGGACGGATTGCTCCTCATCAGCATAGCAGCCGTAGTTTTCTCCATGGCAGTCGGCCAATATGCGCAGGAAGCCGCCGGGCTGATCGAATCTGCATTCCTGCTGAATGCGCTTACGGGAATTTCTATCAAACTAAAATATCTACAATTAAATAACAAACAATGAAAAAAGAACTCCTTACACTACTGTTAATTGGTCTGGGATTCGTATCCCAGGCGCAAAGAACCGATACGACCATACTGATGGTCCTGCCTGCTGATCAGCCAACCGTGGCAAGATTAAAAGTAAAGCTGGTTGAGCTGGCCCTCAACAATCCTGACATGAGGGTCCATGATCTGAAAAAGCTGGCTGCAAAATATGAGGCCAATCGCGCCAAAGCGGAATGGTTGAACCATTTTGTGGCTTCCGGCAACCTGAATGAGTTCACCATCAAGAACGGCAACAACAATACATTCTTTCCGCGCTACAATTTCGGCGTATCCGTTCCGCTTGGCAATTTCATCGGTATCCCCAATGCTGTTAAAATGGCAAAAACCAATGGAAAGATTGCTGAAGAGCAGAAAAAGAGTGACGCCCTGGAGTTGAAGGCCATGGTATTGGAAGCTTATGAGGAATACGCCGCTAACAAACAGCTGCTTGAACTTCAGCTGCCCCTGCTGGAAGATGCGCTCAATACATTCCGCCAGACAGAAGAGCAATTTTCCAACGGAGCAGCGGGTGTTACCGTGGAAAATTACAACGCCACCTACAGGCAATACAATACAGAAATGGTACGTAAGGTGGAACTGGAAAGAAACCTCCGCAAGTCAAAGATCACACTGGAAGGCATGATCGGCATGACCCTGGAAGAGGTGCTGCTGCAATTATAAGCACATGAAAAAATATCCGTTACTGACGGCATCAGGTTTACTGATCATATTATGCGGTATCATATTGTGGCAGATGCAGGGATACACGCAGGGCGTTTTCTCATACCCGCTGGATGATACTTTCATCCATATGAGCATTGCGAAGAACCTTGCTTTGAACGGCACCTGGGGCATTAATGCCGGCACGTTCAGTTCCACTTCTTCTTCCCCGCTGTACACGCTGCTGCTGGCTTTATTCTTCAAGGCCGGCTGGTTCCCCGATATGCTGCCGTTCTGCCTGAACCTCCTTTTCGGACTATTGACACTTCATGCAGCCAACAGGTTGCTGGCCTATTGCGGAATTGCTGATGGGCACAGGTTATGGATATTGGCTGCGGCCGTACTACTGACCCCAATACCTGTGCTTGTGTTTTCAGGGATGGAACATATGTTGCATTGCTGGATCGTTTTGCAGCTGATGCTGCATACACTGCAGTTGCTGGCAGGCAACGGTAATATCAAAAAAGCTGCAACGGTAGCAATACTTGGAGCGCTGGCCGTGATGGCGCGTTTTGAATCACTTTTCCTGGCAGGCGCCATCGTACTGCTCCTGGTATATTACCGGCATTGGGCTAAAGCGGGTTTGTTGCTGCTGGTCTCGCTGCTTCCCGTCAGCCTGTTCGGCTGGTGGTCCATACAGCAGGGCGGATATTTTTTCCCCAACTCTGTGCTGCTTAAAGGGAGTAACCTGTCCGGCGGGATACAGCAACTAAAAGCATCCGCGCAGGAAATACTGGTATTCAAACTGATGTACGGCAATAATACGCTGGCCAATCTTTTCAATCCGAAATTTGCGCCGACCGGCGCCTCTTCCCTCTCCGGCACTACCCTGCTCAGGCTGATCATTCTTCTGCCAGTACTGGCCCTTTTTACAGGTTCGCAAAAGGAGGCGGCATCCCCCCTTCGTAAAATACAGCACCTGGCTTTCATCGTTGTTACCGGCGCGGTCATGCATCTGGCTTTTGCCTCTGTGGGCTGGCTTTACCGGTATGAAGCCTATCTTTTGCTGCTGGGTATTCTAACGGCAGGGGCCTTTACCGCATTACAATACCAGCACATCAAAAACTGGTTCTCCGCCCAATGGCTCCCGGGCAAGTTCATGCTGGCCCTTCTCATCTTCTTTATCGCTACCCCCTTCCTCCTCAGGGCTGTCTCCGCCGGTGCGATGCTGCTCCCGGCCAGCAGAAATATCTACGAGCAGCAATACCAGATGGGTGCTTTCCTTCGGCAGCATTATCATCATACATCCATTGCGGTTAATGACATTGGCGCTGTCAGCTATTACGGCAACAATCAAATTATTGATCTCTGGGGCCTGGGGGACAATGAAGTTGCCGGGAATAGGCTGCGGCATGCATATACGCCCGATTATCTCCATCAGCTTACGCAAAACCGGCATGCCCGGATCGCTATAGTGTACGAAGAATGGTTTGAACCGGAATTATTGAACCGGTGGACAAAAATAGCCACCTGGCAGATCAGGGATAACGTGATCTGTGGCGGGGATACCGTCACTTTTTACGCTATTGATCCCGCAGAAGCCTCCGCACTGAGGGACCATCTTCAGGCATTCAGCCGCCAACTGCCGCCGAGGGTCATCGTAAAATTTTACAATTAGTCAAGATATGAAACTAGTCACCTTTTTACTTCTTTTGGGATTGCCGGCCTTCGCGCAGCAACAGGCCAATCTCACCCCGTTCCAACCCATAAAGGTCAGAACAACTCCCTGGCATGAGTTGCCGGCATTGCTCTATCTCCCGGATGAAAATGTTACAGGGAAAAAATATCCGCTCATTATTTGCCTCCATGGAAGAAGCATTGCCGGAAAAGACCTTTCCAAGATATTCCGGGAAGGTGTTACCAAGCAAATGCATGCCGGCAAGAAAATCGACGCCATAAATAAAGTGGACGGCAAAAAATATAAATTCATCGTACTGGCTCCTCTCGCGGAAAGCTGGTCACTCGGCCCCGAGCATCTGGAAAGTGTGCTGGATGACGTGGTCAAACGATATCCGATAGACCGTTCAAGGGTGTACATAACCGGTTATAGCGCCGGGGGATGGTCTGTTGGAATGGCCGTAACACACCCCAGCCTGGCCAGGAAGATCGCCGCAGCCATCAATATGTCACCGGCGACTATCGACGAAAAAAATCTGAAAAGCTTCAAAGTTGCGGCTGATGCCAATGTACACACCTGGTACTTTGGCGGAAAGGAAGAACCCGTGTTCCTGGGGAATTCCAGGTTGTATGCAGACAGCACCAATAAATACAAGCAAGGATTGTCCAAACTGACCGTGGGTGATCACGGCCATTGCTGCTGGTCACAATACTTTAATCCCGCTTGGCGGGAGAATGGTTTCTCCATCTATGAATGGCTGCTGCAATACAGCAAACCGGCATTATTGAAATAATGTGTCCCGGTTAAAAATGGAAAGAGCCGCGCTAAACAGTGCGGCTCTTTCATTATGATGATCTTCCGGTTGTTACATTCATCACAACCCAAACGCCGCCTTCACCTTTTCCACATAATCCAGCTTCTCCCAGGTAAACAGCTCCACTTCAACTTTCTTCTCCGTTTTCTTTCCGGCGTTGAACACCTTCGTTACCACCTTGCTCTCCCGGCCCATATGGCCATAAGCCGCTGTTTCCCCATACATCGGGTTACGCAGTTTCAGGCGCTGTTCGATCGCATAAGGGCGAAGATCAAAGATCTCCTCCACTTTCCGGGCAATCTCGCCATCGTTCATCTTCACCCGCGCGGTGCCGTAAGTATCTACGAACACACCGCAGGGCTTGGCTACACCGATAGCATAGGATACCTGTACCAGCACTTCATCGCAAACACCGGCAGCTACCAGGTTCTTCGCAATGTGACGGGTGGCGTATGCCGCGGAACGGTCTACTTTCGAAGGATCTTTACCGGAGAATGCACCACCGCCGTGCGCGCCTTTACCACCGTAGGTATCTACAATGATCTTGCGGCCGGTGAGGCCGGTGTCGCCATGCGGACCGCCGATCACGAACTTCCCTGTGGGGTTGATGTGATAGGTGATCTTGTCCGTAAACAGGCTTTGCAGTTCAGGCTTCAGCTGCGCTTTCACGCGGGGGATCAGGATGTTGATCATATCCTGCTTGATCTTGTCCAGCATCTCCTTGTCATCCGCAAAATCATCGTGCTGGGTAGAGATCACGATGGTGTCGATGCGTACAGGTTTGTTATCGTCGCTGTATTCGATCGTTACCTGGGATTTGGCATCCGGGCGCAGGTAGCTGATATCTTTATTTTCGCGGCGGAGGGCGGCCAGCTCAATGAGCAGCTTGTGGGCCAGGTCCAGCGCCAGCGGCATATAGTTTTCGGTTTCACGGGTGGCATAGCCGAACATCATACCCTGGTCGCCCGCACCCTGCTCTTCAGGATTTTTACGGTCAACGCCCTGGTTGATATCGGGGGACTGCTCATGGATCGCGGAGAAGATACCGCAGGAATTGGCTTCGAACATATACTCGCTCTTGGTATATCCGATCTTGCGGATCACCTCACGGGCAATGTCCTGCACATCAAGGTAAGCTTCAGATTTTACTTCGCCTGCCAGTACCACCTGCCCGGTAGTAACGAGTGTTTCGCAGGCTACTTTGGATGAAATGTCGTATGCAAGGAAATTGTCGATGAGGGCGTCTGATATCTGGTCGGCAACTTTGTCAGGGTGGCCCTCAGAAACGGACTCTGAGGTAAATAAGTAAGGCATAAAACGTCGATTCTGATGATTATAGTTGAGTGTAAATGATTCTGAGTTTCACATTTGCCGGCGGGGTGGCATTGCCGCCGCCTGCTTTCACACCGCGCATATCAATGCTGTACCTGCCGGAGATGGCTTCCAGCTTGAACACTGAATTTTCCAGCTTCTTGTCGACAATGAACTGCATATGCCGTGCAATATTAAACTTATATTGAACAACTTTGATCCCTCCGGGTAAATCAATGACAGTTTTATTACCGCCGTAGTAAGCCAGATCGGGGTTGTTGGGATTACCGTAGTCAACAATATAGCCCAGGCTGTCGTGCGTGATATATCTCCACAGGAAGAGCCGGTCCGGCTCCGTAAATATCGTGCTGGGTGTTGTGCCCGTAGATATCTGGGTTACGACCAGTTCGGCCTTGTTGATAATGGCCTTCGGGAAGTTCTCCAGGTCCGGGATGCGGAGCTGGGCGAAAATGCCGGGTGCTTCCTGCAGGAAGATCTGGTTCTCTCCCATCGGTTTGTCCGTATTGAGATACGGCGCCACTTCGGAACCGGTATAATTCCGGGTGAAGAAGTTGGCATGTGCACTGGAATATTGCTGGAAAGGGAAATTCGCGGTCAGGGAATCGTCCGTGGAGTTCCTGTAGTACACCGTCAGGCGGGTATCGCCGCTGTTGAGGTTCGGGAACAGCATGGTCTTGCCATTGATCGTGTCCGGTACAATAGCGAAGCCTTTCAGGTACACCCGGAATGCGGAGTCAGACAGGAAAGCTGCATCCGCACGCTGTTGCAGCAATTCGTTCCCGAATGCATTGCTGAGCTTGAAGCGCAGCTGCGGGGGATATTTTACGCCGTAGATGGACAGGGAGTCCTTCGGGTACACGGGATATATATTCTGATCTGCCAGCAGTTCAGCGGGATTATAACTTAAAGGACGGGTATAGCTGTAATTGGAATCGATCTTGAAATCAGGTTCATTCATCCGGTACACCTTGTAATTGACCGGGGCATTTTCCCCATACCAGATCGTGTCGCACCCCACATACAATACCACGGAATCCAGCACATGGCCGGTACCCGCGAAAGTGAACTCATTGGAAGAAAGCCCTACCTGGGTGTACAGAAAGCCGTGGGATTTGCCGAACACCGGGTCATGGGTGATGCTGCCCATGGTTGCCCTGTAATTGCCCTGGCCGGTGCGGATGCTGGAATCTGCCCTGTACACACTGGAAGTGATCAGGGTATTGATAGTGGTGTCCTTTACATTTACTTTATCGGCATCGGGAATAAGATCCTTCCCCAGAATAGTTGATTCATTACAACCCGAAAGGGCATACAATACTGTCGAAAATACAGCTACACAGCCAAGGTTCCTGAAATTGATCTTCACTTAATTAAATTGAAAAGTAAAAACTTGATATTTAAAGCTATGCCTCAAAAATAAAAAGTTAAAAATAAGCAGTAATAACCAGTAACTGTAATGTTGCCAAGTTTTTACGTCTGATTTTAACTTTTTACCGCTGATTTTTAACGTTTACTTTGCTCCTAATAATTGTTGATAAAGTTGCAGGTAGTCTGCCAGATCTTCATTCTCTTTTCTATACGGTACCAGTATCTTGCCTTTTTCCGCTTTCAGTTCCTCCACCAGTTTCTTGTCCGCTTTGTCACTGGCCAGTACAACGGCATCGGCATATTTGCTGGCGCCCTTGTTGAGAGCGGCATTGGTGCCGTCTTTATACAGCTCCAGGTCTTTTTCCTTGATCTGGTTGCTGATGATCGCTTTTTTCACAAAGGAAGCGCCCAGTTTCTCCTTGAAAGAAGCCGGCTCCAGGGAGAAGACGGTTTTGGAATGGGCAAATACAGGCTCCTTTTTATAGGCTGTTTTAAGATAAAGGGGTATCAGAGAGGTCATCCAGCCGCTGCAGTGAATGATGTCCGGCGGCCAGCCAAATTTCTTCACGGTTTCCAGGGCGCCCTTGCAAAAGAACACCTCACGGGCGGCATTGTCATCATAAAACTTGCCGTCATCGTCATGGAAAACCGCTTTCCGCTTGAAATAATCTTCATTGTCCAGGAAATACACCTGCAATCGTGCATTCGGTAAAGAAGCCACTTTAATGATAAGCGGGTAATCGTCCCCGTCTATCACAATATTGATACCCGATAAACGGACCACCTCATGCAAACGGTGCCGCCGTTCGTTAATGCTTCCAAACCTTGGCATGATAACCCTCACTTCCAAACCTGCCTCATTAGATCTGATCGCCATCTTGTTGACCATCGCCGCATAATCACTCAGTTCCAGGTACGGCGACATCTCTTGGGCGATAAAAAGAATTCTTTTCTTTGTGGACATTTAATGCTGATTATTAATGCAGTTATTTTTAATTTGGCTTGCAAAACTACGAAATTTTTAGGTTAAAAGGGCCAATTTGTCACTTTTAACATCCTTTTAAGCATACCTTTATGTATCTATTTAAAGAAATTGCCCGTCTGCAGGAGGCTTTGGAACAGGAAAAAACGGCAGGCAGGCGGATCGGTTTCGTGCCAACCATGGGCGCCCTGCATGAAGGGCATATTTCCCTTATCCGTACCGCCCGATCCGTCTCCGATATCGTCGTCTGCAGTATTTTTGTAAATCCTACACAATTTAACGACCCGAAAGATTTCGAGTTATATCCCGTTACCATTAAAGAAGATATACTCAAACTGACCGGCGCCGGCACCGATATCCTTTTCCTCCCCTCCGTGAACGAAATGTACCCTGAAGGCGTGAACGCAAAGCACCGGTATTACGACTTCGGTTATCTGGAAACCGTGCTTGAGGGTGCCTACCGCCCCAACCACTTCCAGGGGGTGGGCGTCATTGTACACAAACTGCTGGAGGCCGTACAGCCGGACGATCTGTTCATGGGGCAGAAAGATTATCAGCAATGCATGATTATCAAGCGATTATTGGAGTTAACGGCAATTCCGTCTAAATTACACATTTGCCCCACCCTGCGGGAAGAAGACGGCCTGGCCATGAGCAGCCGGAATATGCGCCTCGATCCCCGGGCACGGCAGATCGCCGCACAGATCAGCCAAACATTGCGCTACGTAAAGCAAAATGTCAGGTCCATCCCCTTTCCTGACCTGAAGCAGAATGCTGCCAAACAACTGCAAAATGCTGGTTATCAGGTTGATTACATAGAAATTGCTAATGCGGACGACCTTGCATTGCTGAACGAACCGGTTGCGGGGGAAATGGTGGCGCTGGCGGCCGCCAAACTGGGAGAAATACGGCTGATCGATAATATGATCATCGCCAAACCGTAGTATACCCATGGTATAACCATAGCATAGCCATAGCATAACCGTAGCATACCCATGGATCCCCCCGGGGTCTGCTGCCCCGGCTGTCAACAAAATGATAAATACGGGCGGGCGGCCTTTCTGTTAATTAAAATTCCTCTACCTTTGCGGACTACACCAGAAATATGTTGATCGAAGTACTCAAATCAAAGATTCACAGGGCGGTAATTACGGAGGCCAATCTGAACTATGTGGGCAGCATCACGATAGACGAGGACCTGATGGATGCGGCCAATCTCATACAAAATGAAAAAGTGCAGGTGGTGAACGTAAATAACGGCGAACGCCTGGAGACCTATATCATTAAAGGTAAACGGGGCTCCGGCGTTATATGCATGAACGGCCCTGCCGCCCGGCTGGTTGCCGTAGGGGATATTGTGATCATCATATCCTATGCCACCATGGATTTCGAGGAAGCCAAACAACATACTCCCATAGCCGTTTTCCCGAAGGAAGGCAACAAACTGTAAACCCAGCCATTACCGCTCATGCCAAAAGCGCTCAAAAACATTCTCAAATTCCTGGCTTTTCTGAGCATTGGCCTTTTCATGATCTGGCTTGCCGTCAAAGACATGACGCCCGAACAGTTCCAGGATGTGAAACGTGCTTTCCTGAGCGGCAATTACTGGCTGGTGGTCCCCGCTTTCATTATCGGCATCGGCAGCCACCTTTCCCGGGCCCTCCGCTGGAAAATACTCATTGCTACCCAGGGGCACCGGCCCGGTACCCTGAACACCTTCTTTGCCGTCATGGTAGGTTATCTCGTGAATATGGGCGTACCGCGCCTGGGTGAGATCGCCCGCTGCGGCGTGCTCGCCAATTACGAAAAGATACCGGCGGACAAGCTGATCGGCACCATGATCGCGGAACGGGCGCTCGATCTCGTTTGCCTTATGCTGGTATTCCTGCTTTGCCTGGTGTTGCAGCTGGACCTGGTGACCGGTTACCTCTCCACAGAGGTCTGGCCCTCCCTGCAAACCAAGCTCGCCAACGCGGATGCCGGGCAATGGCTGATCATACTGGCCATCGCCGCCGCCGTCATCGGCATCATCATCTTCCTGTTCAAAAGATTTGCCGCTTCAAAAGCTGCTATCAAGGTCAGGGCCCTGATGAGAGGGGTGTGGGACGGCTTTTCCTCCATCGGCAAAATGGATCGCCGGAACCTGGGATGGTTCATTTTCCACACCGTCTGCATCTGGTTCCAGTACCTGGCCATGTTATATGTGGGCTTCCTCTGCCTCCCCGCCACCCGCGAACTGGGTTTTACCGCGGCGCTGACGGTGCTGGTGCTCGGCAGTGTAGCCATGATCGTTAGCCCCGGCGGCATCGGCGTGTACCCCTTCCTCATTCAGAAGACCCTGCTCCTTTATAATATCCCCGAAACCACCGGCGTTGCCTTCGGCTGGATCATATGGGGCGCACAAACGCTGCTGATCTGCATCCTGGGCCTCCTCTCCTTCATCTGGCTGCCTATTCACAACAAAAAGTCGTAATTTAATATTAAGTTAACACAGGCAATTAGCCCGGCGCACGCTTTTTTCTAACTTTTGTGATCGTATCCCTATGCCAACAGGGATACATGTTAAATCATGTGATATGACTATGGACCAGAATGCCCTCGCTATAAAGCCGGTGAAAGAAAAAAAAGCTCCGGTGAAAAGAGTGACCAAACAGCAACCCACGATAAAAAAGAGAAAGACCATAGTTCGCGACATCAGCTGGCTGTCCTTCAACGCCCGCGTATTACAGGAAGCAGCGGATACGACCGTTCCCCTGCTCGAAAGGATCCGCTTCCTCGGCATCTTCTCCAATAATCTCGATGAATTCTTCCGGGTACGGGTAGCTACCCTCAAACGCATGAGCAGCGTGGGCCGCACCGTCAGAATGCACCTGGAGGAGAATGCAGACCAGATACTGGAAGACATTCAGAATACCGTGATCAGCCAGCAGCAGGAGTTCAACCGCATCTGGAAAGAAATAGAAGACGAACTGAAACGGGAAAAGATACACCTCCTCACCGAAAAGCAACTGAACCGCGATCAGCAAAAATTCGTGACCGGCTATTTCAATGAGGAAGTGCGCACCAATATCATCCCCCTGATGATCGAAAGCATTCCGCAAATGCCCTATCTGCGGGACAAGTCGATCTACCTGGCGGTAGTGCTCGCACGGGCGGACAATTCCATCCGCCAGAAGTTTGCGCTGATAGAGATACCCACTTCCACCCTGCCCCGCTTCATTATCCTGCCTTCGAAGGAGCATGAGCATGCCATCATTCTGCTGGAAGATGTGATCCGCTTCAACCTGCCGCATATCTTCTCCTATTTCGGATACGACAAGTTTTCCGCTCATATCATCAAGGTAACGCGGGATGCTGAGCTGGATATTGACAATGATGTTGCCACCAGCCTCATTCACCAGATCGAAAAAGGCCTGAAGGCCCGCCGCAAAGGCAAGCCTGTACGCTTTATTTACGATCAGCAGATCGATGCCCTGCTGCTCGAATACCTCATGCGCCGCATGGGGTTGTCAAAAAAGGATAACCTGATCCCCGGCGGCCGGATCCACAACTTCAAAGACTTTATCAATTTCCCGGAACAGGTGTTCACCCGCGAACGCACCCGCCGTAAAACCTTTATCCATCCGCTTTTCCAGAACGCCCCCAGTGTCATGCAGGTCGTTGCCCAGCAGGATGTGATGCTGCACTTCCCCTACCACGCTTTCGATACCATCATCGACCTGCTCCGTGAAGCGGCCATGGACCCGAACGTGACCACCATCAAGATCACCGCATACCGGCTGGCAAAGAACAGCCGCATCATCAACGCCCTGGTCAATGCCGTGCGCAACGGCAAACAGGTGGTGGTAGTGCTGGAGCTCCGTGCCCGTTTCGACGAGGAAGCCAATCTGAAATGGAAGGAAAGACTGGAAGAAGAAGGCGTTAAAGTGCTCTACGGCATCCCCGGCATGAAAGTACATGCCAAGCTCTGTGTGATCAAAAAGCGCCTCGGCAACACTACCGTGCAATACGGTTTCGTCAGCACCGGCAACCTCAATGAAAGAACAGCCCGCATTTACGGCGATCATTGCCTGCTGACCACCAACCGCAATATTATGGCGGATATCAACCGCATCTTTTCCTACCTCGAGAACAGTCGTCACGACGAAAAACTGCTGCATGCCTGCAAAACCCTTGTGGTAAGCCCTTTCAACATGCGCAAACATTTTCTGAAGATGATAGACCGCGAGATACGCCATGCCAGCCATAAAAAACCCGCCTCCATCATCCTGAAAATGAACTCGCTGTCCGATGAAGAACTGATCGGCAAACTGTACGACGCGGCGAGGGCCGGCGTGGAAGTAAAGCTGGTCATACGCGGCATCTGCTGCGCCTATACGGAAAATAAAAAATGGAAAAAGGATATTGAAGCGATCAGTATTGTAGATGAATACCTGGAGCATGCCAGAGTGTTCATTTTCCATAATAACGGCCACGAAAAGGTCTATATCGCGTCTTCCGACTGGATGGTGCGCAATCTGGACCATCGCGTGGAAGCGGCCGTGTCCATTGAAACGCCCTCCATCAAACAGGAACTGATAGAGATACTCAATATACAGCTGAACAGCAACGTAAAAGTGCGGGTGCTGGACAATGAGCAGCAGAATGCATACAAGCATTCCAGCGGCAGGAAGAGCCGGGCGCAGGTGGAAATATATAAATACCTTCACGAAAAAACATACCTTTGACCTCATTACGGATTGGTCATTTTCCGTAACAAATCATACACAATCCGTATTTGAGTTATGAAGCTGGCAGCAATAGACATCGGTTCCAACGCCGCACGTTTGTTAATATCTGACGCATCTCCCAAATCCAACGGGGAAATGGATTTCACGAAGGTGAACCTGGTACGTGTACCATTGCGTTTAGGCATGGACGTGTTTTCCGGCGGCAGCATTTCCGAAAAACGCGCCGAAAGCCTTATGAACACCATCAAAGCATATAAACTGCTGCTGGATGTATATGAAGTAAAATACCTCAAAGCCGCAGCCACCTCCGCTATGCGCGATGCCAGCAACGGGCTTCAGATACTGGAAAAAGTGAAACAGGAAACCGGCATCGACATACAGGTCATCACCGGACAGGAAGAAGCCTCCTACATCTACGAGAACCATGTGGCGGAGAACCTTGACAAAACCAGAAGTTATTTATATATAGATGTTGGCGGCGGCAGCACGGAACTGACCCTGTTCAGCGGCAACCGGCTCGTATTCAAGGAATCCTTCAACATCGGCACTATCCGGCTGCTGCAGGGGATGGTAACCGAGCAGCACTGGCAGCAGATGAAAGACTTCCTGAAACAGCAGCTGCGCACCTCGGGGTCGCAACAGGTCATCGCCATCGGCTCCGGCGGCAACATCAACAAAATATTCTCCCTCTCCAAAAGAAAAGAAGGAAAACCCCTCTCCTTCGATCTGCTGAAAGACTATTATAAAGAGTTCAGCAGCTTCACTGTGGAAGAACGCATTCATCTCTACCACCTCCGGGAAGACCGGGCGGATGTGATCGTTCCCGCGCTCCAGATATATGTAAATGTCATGCGCTGGACGGATATTGAAGAGATCTATGTTCCGAAGATCGGCCTGGCAGACGGCCTCGTCCGCTCCCTCTACAAGGAGATCAAAAGCTGAAGTCCGGCCTGCGGCCAATTACCGCCCGTGTAAAAAACGGCAAACCGCAGCAGATTATCACTTAATCCTTTACTTTTACCCTTTATTTCAATTCCTTACTTTTCAATTTCCGATAATGTCTGCTGTTAATAAAGAGATCAAGCGCATTACCACACACATCCTGCAAAAGATGAAAACCGACGGTGAACGGATATCCATGCTCACCGCCTATGATTTTTCCATGGCCAGGATACTGGATGATGCCGGGGTGGATATCCTGCTTGTGGGCGACTCCGCCTCCAACGTCATGGCCGGCCACGAAACCACGCTGCCCATTACGCTGGACCAGATGATCTATCACGCCGCGTCCGTTGTACGCGCCATCCGCCGCAGTTTTGTAGTGGTAGACCTTCCCTTCGGCTCCTATCAGGGGAACTCCAAGGAAGCCCTCAGCTCCACCATCCGCATCATGAAGGAAACCGGCGCACACGGCATCAAGATAGAAGGCGGTGAAGAGGTCATCGAATCCGTGAAACGGATCATTTCCGCAGGCGTACCGGTAATGGGCCACCTGGGCCTCACCCCCCAGTCCATTTACAAATTCGGCACCTACGCCGTACGCGCCACAGAAGATGTGGAAGCGCAGAAACTGCTGGCAGACGCCAAACTGCTGCAGGAAGCAGGCGCATTCGCTATCGTGCTCGAAAAAATACCCGCCCTCCTGGCCAAACAGGTAGCGGAACAACTGACCATTCCCACCATCGGCATCGGCGCGGGCAAGTATGTGGACGGACAGGTGCTGGTCATGCACGACATGCTCGGCATCAACAAGGAATTCAAGCCCCGCTTCCTCCGCAGGTACCTGAACCTCTACGATGATATCTACAAGGCCACCCAGCAGTACATCCACGATGTCAAAAGACGGGATTTCCCTAACGACCAGGAACAATATTGATACCGCTGAGCGGGAGTTTTAACAAAATTCAATGCGTTAAACTCCCGTTTCACTTTTCGAAAAACCTTATATTCGCTGTAATGAACGCATTGTTGAACATACAGCTTTCACTCCTCTCTTTCCTGCGCAGCACCTGCTCGCATGTGCCATGATGGTCCTCTGTCCGCCAACCATATTCGCATCACATCTCCAAACCATCAAAAAAGCAACATGACAGCACTGGAAACAGTATTGGATGGCCTCATGAGCCGTTACAGGGAACGCGTACCCGATGTGGGCGCCATTATAGATGCCATGATAGCAGAAGGCATTATCGGCAAGGCACAGGATATAGAGAACGACCATATCGCCTTCCGCACACTTGGCGTGGAGCATCTGGGCATTTCGTCCCTCGAAAAGATATTCCTGCATTACGGCTATACGAAACGGGAGTATTACAACTTCCCGGAAAAGAAACTGGATGCTTACTGGTATGCGCCTCCCTCGGAATCTTACCCACGCATCTTCATCAGCGAACTGCGTGTAAAAGACCTGAGCGAAACCGCGCAACAGATCATCCGCAGTTATACCGCCGAAGTAAAACAGGACCCCGTGGACGGTCTGGACCTGAACAACGGCGAAGCGGTGGATATTTTCCTGCACAGCGCGCTCTGGCGCACCCCCACGCTGCAGGACTACCGGACGCTGGCCGCCGAAAGCGAATATGCCGCCTGGGTGATCTACAACCGGTATTACCTCAACCACTTCACTGTAAGCGTCCATAATCTCCCACCGGGATATAATACCATTGCGGACTTCAATGCCTTCCTGGAGAAAAAGGGCTTCCGCCTCAATGATGCCGGAGGGAAGATCAAGACCAGTCCGGATAACGGCCTGCTCCAGAGCAGCACCATAGCCCGCATGATACCGGCCGCTTTCGCCAATAACGAAACAGACAGGATCGCCGGATCATATGTGGAGTTTGCGGAACGCAGGGTATTGCCGCAGTTTGCGCATCTCCCCGCTTCGGAGATCAAAAGGGCGCACCGGCGGGAAGGATTTGAAGCGAACAATGCCGACAAGATATTTGAAAGCACCTACTCGGCGCAGACAGGGAAGCAATAGGTCCGCGCTTTTGACGCTAGTGCGGCAGCTTGTCCTTCAGCCATCCATACGCCCAGGTGCCGGCAATGGCGCTGAAAAGGGTAATGATCACCACCGTGAACCCGCTGCCTACCTGTGCGAACAGCGGCCCGGGGCAGGCGCCTGTAATCGCCCAGCCCAATCCGAATATCAGTCCGCCGAAAATATTGCCTTTGGTGAATACCTTTTTCGGGATCACAATGGGATCGCCGCCAAGCGTGCGGAGATGCAGTTTCCGGATCAGCAGTACGCCCAGCGCACCCGTCAGCACCGCACTGCCGATCACGCCGTACATATGAAAGGATTCCAGGCGGAACATTTCCTGTATGCGGAACCAGGAGATCACTTCCGATTTAACGAGGATGATGCCGAAAAGGGCGCCCATCAGGAGGTATTTCAGGTTTTTCATAACAGCAGCCATTTCATCAGGTGAGGTAGAATTAAATTGGTCATGATAAAACCTCCGGCCATAAAACAGACGGTGGCTACCAGGGAAGGCCATTGCAGCGTGGACAGCCCCATGATGGAATGGCCCGAGGTGCATCCCCCGGCATAACGGGTGCCAAAGCCCACCAGGAACCCGCCCAGCACAAAGAACAACAGGCCGGCGGGACTGGCCACACGGCCCCAGTTGAAGATATCGCCCGGCATCAGTTCATCAAATTCCCTGACGCCCGCAGCCTTCAGTGCTGCGATAGTAGAGGGGTCCAGCTGTACCGGCTGACCATTGTGAAAAAAGGCCAGGGTGATGACCGCTCCGAGGCAGATGCCGCCCACAAAAAATAAATTCCAGCTTTCTTTTTTCCAGTCATACTGAAAAAAAGGAATTTTGCCGGGGAAACAGGCCGCGCAGATATGCCGGAGAGAGGACGATATGCCCAGGGCCTTGTTGCCAATGATCAGCAACAGCGGCACCGAAAGCCCGATCAACGGCCCTGCGACATACCAGGGCCAGGGTTGGTGGAGGAAATTCATCTTTAAATTTACTAATTATCGGCATGGCCCGGTAATTGACAAATAAAACAGCTATGCAAAACATCCTGAAACAGTTCAACATCAACGCCGTTAACAGCGGAGCATCCACCGGCACACAATGGCTGTCCGGCGGCGGGAACCAGATCGTATCCTCTTCCCCGGTGGACGGGAAGGACATTGCCGCTGTGCGCACCGCCAGCCGGGCCGATTATAATGCCGTAGTGAGCAAGGCCGGTGAAGCTTTCCTGGCCTGGCGCCAGTGGCCGGCGCCGCACCGGGGGGAAGTTGTGCGCCAGGTAGGCGACGCGCTCCGCGCCAACAAGGAAGCGCTGGGCAAACTCGTATCTTACGAAATGGGCAAAAGCCTGCAGGAAGGATATGGCGAAGTACAGGAGATGATCGACATCTGCGATTTTGCCGTTGGGCTCAGCCGGCAGCTGCACGGGCTCACCATGCACTCGGAAAGGCCCGGCCACCGGATGTATGAGCAGTGGCACCCCCTGGGTATCACCGGCATCATCTCCGCTTTTAACTTCCCGGTAGCCGTATGGAGCTGGAACGCTATGCTGGCCTGGGTATGCGGCAACGTCTGCATCTGGAAGCCCTCTGAAAAAACACCGCTTACGGCTATTGCCTGCCAGCATATCACTGCAAAGGTATTTGAAGCGAACGGCGTGCCCGAAGGTGTGAGCAACCTCATCATCGGGGAACGCGAAGCCGGGGCCTGGCTGGCAGAAGATACCCGCATCCCGCTGGTTTCCGCCACCGGCTCCACCCGTATGGGCAAGAGCGTAGGCGCTGCCGTAGGAGCGCGCCTGGGCAGGTCTTTACTGGAACTCGGCGGCAACAACGCCATCATTATTTCCCGGGAAGCGGACCTGGATATGAGCCTTATCGGCTGCGTATTCGGCGCCGTAGGCACTGCCGGGCAGCGCTGCACCTCCACCCGCCGCCTCATTATCCACGACAGTGTGTATGATGCCTTCAAAGAAAGGCTGGTGAAAGCGTACGGCCAGCTGCGCATCGGTGATCCGCTGGACGAACAAAACCATGTGGGGCCGTTGATCGATAAACACGCCGTACAGGCTTACCTGGAATCTATCGAAAAATGCAAGGCCGAAGGCGGCACCTTCGTGGTAGAAGGCGGTGTGCTGGAAGGCAAAGGTTATGAATCCGGCTGCTACGTGAAACCCGCGATAGCAGAGGTGGAGAACAGCTACAGCATCGTACAGCACGAAACATTTGCACCCATCCTCTACCTGATGAAATATAACACGCTGGAAGAAGCGATTGCGCTGCAGAACGGTGTACCACAGGGGCTTTCCTCCGCTATCATGACGCTGAACCTGCGGGAAGCAGAGCAATTCCTTTCCGCAAACGGCTCCGACTGCGGTATTGCCAATGTGAATATCGGTACGTCCGGTGCGGAGATCGGCGGTGCTTTCGGCGGAGAAAAGGAAACGGGAGGCGGTCGTGAAAGCGGCTCTGATGCATGGAAAGCGTATATGCGAAGGCAGACGAACACCATCAATTACACGACAAAATTGCCATTAGCACAGGGAATAAAGTTTGACCTGTAACAGTTGCAGGAGAATTAGCGGGGTTGGAGAACCCCGCTTTTTCGTTAAACGGAAACCATGCTTATGAGAGAGTGCCAATGGCACTCTCTGGTATAAATATTACACTTTTTTTTGGAAATTCATATTCAACTTTTGTGCTACTGCCTCCCCGATCCACCAGACGTTCACGAGCAACACTTCATTAAAGGTGCCATTCCCCTTCCGGAGCGCCTTTTCGCGGATACCCAGCATGCCTGCCATGATCTTTATGCTCTCTGCCGGCGCACAGATCACTACGGCCTTTCCCTTGTGTTTTTCCATCATAACATCCAGGATGTGTTTCATGACATCCGGCGCTTCAACGGTAGCATCCCGGAAATACTCCACCTTGCGGCCCTGGGCGCTGGCAAGGGGTTGCACCGTTTCTATCAGGCAATGGCGATACGGAACATACACCGCAGCTACTTCCGTATCGGCAAGAAATGCCTGCAGCGCAAGCGCCTGCTCCCGGCCGGTGGGACTAAGCGCTTCCCCTGCGGTTTCGGCGCAGTGAATAAAAAAGAATGTGGTGGCGGAACTCTCCCGCGGAACAAGGCCCGCAGGCTTTTGTACGACTGTGGATGGCAACCCATCCGCTGTGCTCCACATGAGCAGCAGGAATAAAAGAATTCTAGACATGGCGGAAATTTAATATGTGAAAAAATAGAATGGTCAGATCGTGAAACTTATGTTAAAGGCTGGGCGGATAACGATTTTAAACGGAACTTTGCCCCTTTTTCCCGGAGATTGGTTGATGGGCTCGATCAGGAGACTGGTTGACGGGTCAGTTAAAAGTACGGGATAATCAGCATGCCATCGGGAGTTTATGACAAATGGTGCAGGAAGAGGCTGAAGCTGCGGAGCTGGACAAGTAAGGGCCGCCATTTTTTCTAGTGCAGCCAGACCAATGGTCACCGTGCTACGCCGCTCACCACATCAAAACGCCTGTTATAACGCATTTATCATATTTTTAACCAATTGTGGTATCTGAATTGTAATCTATAGGAAAATTATACAAAAATGAGATTCATCTGCAGAGAGCTGGCAGTTGTTGCATGTGTACTAATCTTGACGTCTGCACAAAGTTTTGGCCAACAAAGAGCCCCTGTTCCGAAGAACTGGCAATTGCTGAGTTATGATACGGACAGTGTTTACGGGATTGGTGTGGAAAAAGCATACCGCGAGCTGTTGAAAGGCAAAAAAAGCCAGACGGTGATCGTTGCGGTACTGGATTCAGGGATCGATACCACGCATGAGGACCTGAAACCCGTGCTTTGGCATAATCCCCGCGAAATCCCGGGCAATAACATTGATGATGACGGAAATGGATATGTGGATGATGTGTACGGCTGGAACTTCCTCGGCGCCAAGGATGGCAGCAGCGTGAAAGAAGATTCCGATGAGGCTACCCGCGAATATTTCCGCATGAAGAAAAAGTATGTGGACCCGGATTCCGCCCTCGCGCCGGACAGCAAGGAGCTTGCGTACTGGAACCGCCTGAAGGACCGCATCGAACGCCCATCATCCCAGAACAAATCCAACTACAAAATGATGCTCAAGGTGCAGGAAAACCTCCTGCAATGCGAAGCCATCCTCTCCGAATACCTGAAAACGACCGATTTCAGCCTGAAGCAGCTGGACACCATCCGCAGCAATGACCAGGACGTGATGCTGGCCAAAAGCTTTGCCCTGCGCCTCCTCAACAGCACCGGCGAAGAAGGCATGACCTACCAGGCCCTGAAAACCGACCTGGCCGAATACATCAAGGACCTGAAACGCAAGGCCGATTTCTCCGGGCAGGAACCGAAGGACAAACGCGCCACCATCGTTGGCGACAACCTGAATGATATCAACGACAAATATTATGGCAATGCCGATGTAATGGGTCAGTTCGCCACACACGGCACGCACGTTTCCGGTATCATCGCCGCCGCACGCGGTAATGAACTGGGTATCGACGGTGTGGCGGATAATGTGCGCATTATGACCGTAAAAGTAGTGCCGGAAGGTGACGAGCGGGATAAAGACGTGGCCCTTGGTATCCGTTATGCGGTAGACAATGGTGCGCAGATCATCAACATGAGCTTCGGCAAAGGCTTCTCTCCGCAAAAAGAGTGGGTAGACGACGCTATCCGTTATGCAGAGGAAAAAGGCGTGCTGCTGGTGCATGCGGCCGGTAACGACGGCGCGAACAATGACGAAGTGGAAAACTTCCCGAAAGATACTTATAACGATGGCAGGGAAGCCAATAACCTGATCACCGTAGGCGCGCTCGGCAATGGCCGCACCGGCAGCAAAATAGCCGGTTTTTCCAACTATGGTAAAAAGGAAGTGGATGTATTCGCGCCGGGTGTGCAGATCTACTCCACCATCCCCGGCGGCAATAAATACAACAATGCCAGCGGCACCAGTATGGCTTCTCCGGTAGTAGCCGGTGCAGCGGCGCTCATACTCTCCTATTACCCGGACCTGAGTGCGCGCCAGCTGAAGGAGATCATTGAAAAAACCGCTTCTCCCCTGCCGGAAAACCTGGTGAACAAACCCGGTGCGAAAGATGAAACGATCGATTTTTCGGAGCTATCTACTTCCGGCGGTATGGTGAATGTGTATGAAGCGCTGAAGCTCGCCGCAAAAACGAGAGGCGAAAACGCCAGGGAAAACCGGAGAAAAGCCCGGTTGGCTCCTGCGGCGAGAGACTAGTCAATATGCACAGCAGCATAAAAAAACAGGTTGTATTCATAGCTGATACAACCTGTTTTTTTTATTGTCTATAAGGATGGCTCGCCGCCCGCAGCGCTGCCGGATCATTTTATCAGCCGCAGATTCACCGGGTACCGGTAATGCGTACCTTTATTCGCACTGACCGCCGCAATGATGGAAAAGATCACATTCAGCAGCCATACGAGCTGCATCAGGCCAAGCAGTGAAAACACCCTGTAGCCCACATTGGGAACATCAAAAAAGTCCGGCCCGCTGAACATCCGGCCGAAAGACCAGAAGCCCCATTGGATGCCGTTAATGATGGCAATGGCCACTTGTATGATGCTGACCGTGATCTGGAAATTCAGGGCTTCTTTCCCTTCTTTCTCCATAAAAGGGGATTCGTTACGCCGGATCAGCCAGATGACCAGTGCGCCGATGATATTGCCGACCATGGAGATCAGTACCTGGCCGATGATGCCGCCAAGGTGCACCAGTGCTCCCCAGGTGCGGTCATCTTTCATTTGTTGCTGCTGCTGAAATTGCTCAAATTGTTCCTTGTCCATCAGGTATGGTATTTAGGGTGAGGATTCGGGGTAAAAAGGTAAAACCACCCGGCACAGCTTATAAGCCGGATTCTGTATCCCGGTTTGCACCGGAACTGCTATCATTTATCTGCGACGCCCATCACTGAACGCCTGTATCTGCCTACCCTCGGTCATCGGACGGGCCGCCCTCGAACGACCGTTTACATGGCATTTCAGCACGCAAGGTTTACCCGCCATACCAGTTGCCTGGCACAGCCGTGGGCGCTTACCCCACATTTTCACCCTTACCCGCCGAAGCGGGCGGTTATTTTCTGTGGCACTGTCTGTTACCCCGCCGTAACGGGGCACCCACCCGTTAGGTGGTGCGTTGCCCTGTGCTGTCCGGACTTTCCTGCCTTCCGTTGCCGGAAAGCCGATAGCACAGCTGTACCGGGTGGTTTTACCAGAGGGCAAAGTTACTTAAAAAATATCTCCGTGGCCCCATAACCATAGAACGGGTGGTACTGGTTCACAAAGTACTTCACCTCCGGCACCGTTTTCAGTATCTCGTGCACTTCATCACGCAGTTTCCCGGAGCCTACGCCATGGATCACGATCATGCCGGGCTGGTGCTGGGCTATCGCCAGATCGAGATAATGCTGGAACTCATTGAGCTGTATGCCAAGCATCTCCAGGTTGCTCAGTCCCTTCCAGTCGTCCGTCAGTTTCTCAATATGCAGGTCTATTTCATACTTGGCGGTTACGGGCGTGGTCTCCTTGACGGAAAGATGGGATGTGAGGGCGGAAAGTTTCTTCAGGTCCTGCGGACTGAAGCCGTAAGCATCCTTTTCCTCGCGCAGGGGGTATTTGTCGAATAAGGTATAATCGATCGTGGCTTTTTGTTTCTGCTGCAATTCACCCAGTTGCTGGAACAACTGTCTGGCCTTTATCTTCCACGTTTTATGATAGGACGCGGCCAGTTTCAGGTCCGCCTCCTGCGGCACGAACGTGAACTCAAAGCGGGGATTGTCATTCAGCTGGTCGAACTGCAGGTCCGCCAGGTAAGTATGCTGAAATGGATGCACTTCCTGCTTCAGCTCCAGGAAAAGGGAATTGTTCAGCCATATCTCAAAATGATAGCTGTAACTGCTGCGGGTCTCATTAAGGAGATGAAATTTCAGGGTAGATACCACATCATCCATCCCGTCGAACTCAAATACCGGCAGCATACTGAGAAACATGCCTTTTTCGGGCTTATTTACGGGTGCTGGCTTCTCCCTGCGTATTTCCTCTCCGGGCGTTCTTTTGGCCGGGATCGGGGTCTTTTTCTGCGAGAAACGGTGAAAATAGGGAAAGTCTATCTGGTCCAGATACACCGGGAAGCTGGTACCATTGATCTCCACCATCACCATGTTGTCATTGATGATATCCACTACCGTGCCTTCCTCTTTGGAATGCAGCAGCAGGATCCTGTCGCCTGTTTGATACTTCATAACAGGCAAAAATACAACATGGCTGGCTTATCCCGGCGTTTTCTCCGGGTGACGGCGCATATATTCGTCGACCGACAGCTTTCCGCTGCCTTCCACGAGAAAGAACAGCAAGAGGAAAAGCACGAGAATGGACAACGCCAGCTCCGAATGCACGGAGAACAGCTGCGTGGGGGAATTGATAAAGAATACGGCGCCGAGGAGAATGGGAATATTGGCGATGATGGCCACACGGGTCAGCAGGCCGATGGCAATGAGCAGACCACCCAGGCTGTGTGCGAACACGATGATATGCGCCAGCCAGAAAGACAATGCGGTCAGGAAAGGCTGTTCTGTGATGCGCACCTTCAGGAGGTCGATATTTTGTACAAACTGTATGCCTTTCCACATCAGGATCAGCCCGAGTAGCATTCTCAGCCCGTCTATCCATTTGGGATGATGCGTTTCACCCCAACGGTCAATGCGTTGCAGGAGGTTCATAACATAAGTTTTAAAATGATCAAAGAACTGTACTACCTGTAAGGTACGAAAAAAGAAAGGGAATACCGGATCCGGCATTCCCTTTAATATCATTTGCATTTTTTAAGTCAGGTCAGTGAAGCGATGGCTTGTTAGTGTAGCCCATTTCTTTAAGTAACTTATTGGCCCGGGCTACTTTTTCCGGAAAAGAAGTTTCTCTGAATTCTGTACGTACAGTAACCGGATAAGCTTCTTTCAATTTTGAAGTTCGATTTTTAAACAGTTTCATCGTACCTAAATTTTAATCAAAATTATTTTCTTTTTACCAGAAAACCTAAAAAATTTCCTTCAGCTTCCGGATCAAATATTGATTCCAGCGGTTCGTTATTTACAGTCTGAAAAGCAATGATCTGGAAGCTGAAGGAAAACCGTTCATGATACCTTTTCAGGATTAGCTGATAAACATTCGTTCGCTGCGGAGAGCTGCCCGAAAAAAATAGCGATGCATTCGGATGTGCATGCAGAAATTTTTCCATGACTTCAATAACGGTAGAAAACACACGCGGCATATCGCCGTTATTCGTTTCCGCTTCATCGTCTATCGTGCCATCTGGCAGCAGGTCTCCAAACGCGAAGTTATATATGCCCGGGACTTCCAGCGGAAATATTTCCACTCCCTTTTTAATGGCTCCTTTGGCGCCAATGCTTTCAAACTCGTATTTGGTCAGGCCTTTCGCCTGAATTTTGTACGGGCTAACGTTCAATGTATTCATTTTTTGGTTAGCTGCAATTTAGATAATTATTTCAAACAGAAAATTTTAAAAAAACCGTCCGGAAATTTCCGGACGGCGCTGTTTATTTTTATAAAATAATTGAAATACTACGATCGCTGCGGAGCCAGCTTGCTCTTCCAATACCCATACAGGAAATACACGATCAACCCTCCGCCCATCCAGCAGAAAAATACCAGCCAGCTTTTCACGGGGATCTCTATCATCAGGTACAGGCAACACAACATCCCCAGTACGGGTATCAGCGAATAACGTTTGATAAAGGTCATCACCGCAATGAAAGCGCCGAGCACCAGAAAAATATTGAACAGGATATGCTCATGATCGAATTTTCGGAAATCAACTTTCTCCCGGAAGAAATAACAGAATACGATAAACAGTACCGGAATGATGAAGCGCCCGTTGATATAAGGCAGATTGAACCGCTTCGTGCTTTTGTCCACCGGCGGCAGCAATAACACGCCGCCGCATACCAGCACAAATGCAAAGAGGGTACCGATGCTGGTCAGATCGGTCACAATACCGCTTTCCACGAACAGCGAAGGGATCGCTACAATGAAACCGGTAACAATGGTGGAGAAACCCGGGGTCTGGTATTTAGGGTGCACTTTGGCGAAACGCTTCGGCAGCAGGCCATCCCGGCTCATACTCATCCAGATGCGGGGCTGCCCGATCTGGAACACCAGGATCACACTGGTAGCGGCCACAACGGCGCTGATGGAGATCACGTAACCGATCTCTTCCATATTCAGCATCTCGAATACATAAGCCAGCGGATCGGATACATGGTTGAATTCCGAGTAATGCACCATACCGGTGATCACGAGGGTGATCACCACATATATGATCGTACAGATGATGAGGGAATAGATCATGGCGCGCGGCATATCCCGTTGCGGGTTAGCGCTTTCCTCTGCGGTGGTGGAAATGGCGTCAAAGCCGATGTAAGCGAAGAACACCGCCGATACGCCTTTCAGCACCCCTTCGAATTTATTGGGCATAAAGGGCGTCCAGTTATCCGTATTGATATAGAACACACCGATGGCGATCACCACCAGCAGCACAATGATCTTTAATCCCACCATGGCATTGGCGCTGCGTTTGCTTTCGCGGATGCCGATATAGGCTACAATGGTGACGAGCACCACGATCAGGAATGCCGGGATGTTCATGATCACGCGCCAGTTGCCGAGCAGAGGGGCGGTTGACCAGGCGGTAACGTCCGCTCCCGCGCTGAACTGCGCTTTCGCCGTCTGGTAGTCCGTTGTCAGCCATGCCGGCAGATGAATGTTCATGCCTTCCAGCACATTATTGAAATAACTGCTCCAGGAAATGGCCACTACGATATTGCCGATGGAATATTCGAGGATAAGCGCCCATCCGATGATCCATGCGGCCAGTTCGCCAAAGGTCACATACGAATAGGTATAAGCGCTGCCGGCAACGGGCACACGGGAAGCAAATTCAGCATAACACAGGGCGGTGAACCCGCAGGTAACCGCGGTGAGCAAAAAGAGAAAGATCACGCCGGGACCGCCGTTATAGGCTGCCTGCCCGATGGTGGAGAAGATGCCGGCGCCGATCACGGCGGCTACGCCCATCAATGTAAGATCACGTACATTCAGGACCTTTTTTAATCCGGAGCTGCCATGTGCATCAGCATCACGGGTTTTGGCCTCCTGCAGGATGTTGGTCAGGGATTTTTTCCTGAAAAGCGAGTTAGACATTCGTTGATTTTAGGTCAATAAGTACGCTAATTTACAAGATATCGGGGAATGGGGCGAAGACTTACCGTTTAAACCGGAATTTCCTGATGCGCGCCGCTCTTGTTTCCCGCAAAGTGGTATCAGGTTCCGCCCCCGGCCGGTCCGCTTTCGGCACGGCAATACGTTGCGCGCTGTAGATGCCGGAATGCCCGCTGAAATAATACGCGGTAAAACAGGCGATCGCATAATAGAGGAGATTGTCTGCGCCGAACAATTCCACACCCATGATAGTACAGGCGATAGGGGTATTGGTAGCGCCGGCAAATACGGCAATAAAGCCCAGGCCTGCCATCAGGTCCACCGGGGCGCCACCCAGCACTGCCAGGGTATTGCCGAGCGCAGCGCCAATGAAGAAAAGCGGGGTGACCTCTCCGCCTTTGAATCCCATGCCTAGTGTAACGGCCGTGAACAGAAGTTTCCAGAACCAGCTGAATGTTCCGGCTCCGCCTTCCCGGAAGGAGGAAAGGATAGACACTGCAGCGGGATCAGGATTGGAGACGCCCAGGCTGAGGTAATCCTGCGTGCCGGTAAGCCAGGTCAGTGCGATGACGATGAGGCCCCCGGTAGCCGGGACCATCCATTTCACCTTTATCCACTTATTGCTGTAATCCTTGATGGTATGGGAAAGCTCGGCAAACATATAGCTGGCCAGTCCGAAGCATACACCGGCGATAACCACTTTCAGCAGCAGCAACAGATCGAAATGCAGAAAAGAGAACAACATCTCTCCTTCCAGGAGTTTGCCGATCTGGTAGTGCGTATGGTGCGCCCCCCAGGCGGAACAGGTAATATCCGCCAGTACGCTGGCCATGAGGCAGGGCAACAATGCATTATGCCGGATGCGGCCAAGTGCTATCACCTCCAGGGCAAAAATGGCGCCCGTCACCGGTGTGCCGAAGACGGCACCGAAACCCGCGGCAATCCCGGTCATCAGCAGCAGCTTCACATCTTCCGGCGCCAGTTTCAGCTTCTTCGCAAAGAATTGCGCCATGCTGCCTCCTATCTGTACAGCCGTACCTTCCCGGCCTGCGGATCCGCCGAACAAATGGGTGATCACCGTCGTGAACAGCACCAAAGGGGCCATCCGTACCGGAATGCCTCCGCCTGGCTGATGGATCTCGTCCATGATGAGGTTGTTGCCCCCTTCGGAATTCTTGCCGGTGTACCGGTACAACAGGTAAATAAAGATACCGGCCAGCGGCAGAAAGTATAGCAGCCAGGGATGAACGAACCGCAGGTTGATGGCTTCATCCAGCAGCCAGAGAAAAAGCGCCACCAGTGAACCGGCGGTAATGGCTACGGGTAGCACCAGCAGGGTCCATTTCAGCAAGTGGGACGCAATAAAAAATTGTTCAAAGGAGTTCTTGAGCCTGTTCATACCTACAAATCGGGATAGATATTAATATACGTTATTAATACTTTGTAGGCGCCATCAGCTCTGTTCAGGAGCGGTTGTGACAGGAAGACACCATTTCCTGTAATTCATATGTCGCACAAAAATAGTCTTTTTTCCAGTTTTTCATAGCGCCGGGCAGAGCGATCCTTCATCCGCCCGGCGGTTTACGGTCAATGCTGCCTTGTGAGCAGATAATCCGCCAGTTCACGCAAGGGCTCCTTGCGTTTTGACAGTACGGCAATATCATCCAGGTGTTCGAAAGCGGCGTTGCAGAAACGTTCTTTTTCCTTCTCCGCCCAGGTATCTACTTTGCAATCGTGGAAGACCTGCAGCACTTCAGCGATCTTGTTTTCCGGGTTGCGTTCCATCAACTCGTGCAGATGTTTCTTCTGCGCGGGAGTGCACAGCTCCAGGGCTTTGAGCAGCAGGAAGGTCTTTTTGTTGATGAGGATATCGCCCCCCTGTTGTTTCCCGAATTTTTCAGGATCTCCGAACGCATCGAGATAGTCGTCCTGTATCTGGAAGGCAATGCCCACGTTCTTGCCGAATTCATAAAGATGCCCCTGGTTCCCTTCACTGCCGCCGCCGATGATAGCGCCCATTTGCAGGCTGCCGGCCAGCAGCACCGATGTTTTCAGCGCGATCATATTTACATAATCCGCATAATTCACCTGTTCCGGCGACATCTGTTCCAGGTCCATATCCAGTTGCTGGCCTTCGCAGACCTCCCGGGCCGCTTTATTGAAAACGGCCGTGATCTTATGCTGGAGACGCAGCTGTATCTTGTTGAGGTAGTCGTAGCAGTGGATCAGCATCACATCTCCGGCCAGGATGGCGGCGGAATCGCTGTATTTGGTGTGTACGGTAGGGTTGCCCCGGCGGAGAGGCGCCTTGTCCATAATATCATCATGAATAAGCGTGAAATTATGGAACAGTTCCACCGCATTGGCGGCATGGTAAGCATCCGGATGTATTTCGTCAAACAATTCATTTCCCAGCAATGTCAACACCGGTCTTATCCTTTTACCGCCGATCCCCAGGATGTACTGGGCGGGATCGTAGAGGTTCGCGGGAAAATCCGGGAATTGTCTTTTGCCAAACTGTTGTTCGAATTTCTCTGATAGCGCTTTAAATGAATGCATGACGGATATTTTGTTACTTCTTTTTCCTGGTTTTGGGTTTCCCCCTGTGCTCCGGTGCGGAGCCGCGGGATCTTGTGCCTGTGCGGGAGGCAGGTTTGGATGGCCTTGCCGCCGATGCGCGCCGGGGTACGGAACCATCTGCCGCGCCGCCGTCCACAAGGTCGTAATCCAGCTGGCGTTTGGCGAGGTTAGCGGCTACCACGCGGATCATCACCTTGTCGCCTATACGGTATTTTTTTCCTGTCTGCTGACCGATCAATGCGTATTCCGATTCCGAATGTATAAAATCTTCGGCAAGGTTGTGCAGGCTCACCAGCCCTTCACATTTGGCGTCCACGGTTTCCACCCAGAAGCCGAAATGCGCCACACCGCTGACCACGCCTTCAAATTCCTCACCGAGGAACTGCTGCATGTATTCCACCTGTTTGTATTTGTTGCCCGCACGTTCCGCTTCCATGGCCTTGCGCTCCATGTCCGAAGAATGCTTGCAGCGGTTTTCCAGCAGCTTGTCGATCTTCACTTCATCGGCCAGGCATTGGGCTAGTATGCGGTGCACCAGCACATCGGGATAACGCCGGATGGGTGAAGTGAAATGGCTGTAATGCATGAATCCCAGGCCGTAGTGACCGATATTCTCCGTGGTGTACACCGCTTTGGCCATCGTACGGATGCCCAGTGTTTCCAGTACATGCTGCTCGGGTTTGCCCTGCACCAGCTGCAACATGGTATTGAATGACCGCGCGATGGATTCCGGTGTGTTCACATCGAATTTATACCCGAACTTGTTGGCGAACACGGCGAACACATGCATCTTTTCCTCATCCGGTGTATTATGCACGCGGTAAGGGAATGGCACCGGCTGTTTGTTCACCCGCTGCTTCGATGCATATTCCGCTACCGTGCGGTTAGCCAGCAGCATAAACTCTTCGATCAACTGGTGCGCTTCCTTGCTTTCCTTGATGGTTACCCCAATGGGCTTCCCGCTGGCATCCAGCTGAAAGCGCACTTCCTGCGAGGAAAAATTGATGGCTCCTTCACTGAAACGTTTGCTGCGCATGGTCTGCGCCATTTTGTTGAGCAGCAACACTTCCTGGTCATACGGTCCCTCTCCCGCTTCTATCACTTCCTGCACTTCTTCGTAGGTAAAACGATGTGCGGAATGGATAACGGTCCGGCCCAGCCAGAATTGCTTCACTTCCGCCTGTTCATTCATCTGGAAAACGGCGGAGAAGGTGAGCTTGTCCTCATGCGGCCTTAGCGAGCAAAGCTCGTTGGAGATCTTCTCCGGCAGCATGGGCAGCACGCGGTCCGGCAAATACACGGATGTGGCGCGTTTCTCCGCTTCCTTGTCCAGCGCCGTAGCCGGCAATACGTAGTGGCTTACATCGGCGATGTGCACCCCTACTTCATATAAACCGTTCTTCAGTTTACGGATGGAGAGCGCATCATCGAAGTCCTTGGCGTCAACGGGGTCTATCGTAAAGGTGAGTATCTTGCGGAAGTCTTTCCGTTTTTTGATCTCCGCAGCGGTGATCTTCTCTTTGATGGCGGCCAGTTCCGTCATCACATCTTCGGGGAAATGGAGCGGGAAGCCGCTTTCGATGAGGATCTCCTTCATCGCCAGGTCATTCGTATCCGTAGCGTCCAGTATTTCCACGATCTCGCCGACGGGCTTGCGGGACTTTTCCCCCCATGCCACGATCTTCACTACGGCCTTGTCGCCATCTTTCGCCTCTTTCAATGAATTTTCCGGGATGTAGATATCAGGCACGAAGGCGCCTTTCTCCGGCACGAGGAAAGCGAAGTTCTTGTTCAGTTGTATGGTGCCGGTAAATTCGGTTTTTCTTCTCTTCAGCACATCGGCTACAAATCCCTCCATACGCGCGGTCCGGCGGGCGGGCGGGATCACATTCACCAGCACCTCGTCGCCATCCAGGGCGGTATTGAGGTTTTTCTGCTTGACGATGATATCGCTGGCCAGACCTTCCACGGCTACATATGCCATACCCGAACGGGTGATGTCCACGATGCCTTTGTAGGTCTTTTTCTGGCTGCTGTCTTTTTTGGGTTTCTTCTTTTTTGTCATGGTTTGTTTTTTGGGTGGCGGCGCACATTTGTTCAGCTTATTCATTCTCAGCCGCTAACATGGCATCTGCAACGTAATCAAAAATATAACTATTAAATGAATCTGCTCCATCAAAGAGGAACCGCACTTCTACCGGCATAACGGCAATGGGCAGCTGCATGGCTGCAATGCTGTCTTTCAGCAGATGGAGGCGAACGGCGTCCTTTTCGGTGGTAATGATATGTTTTGCCCCGCCGTCCATATGGTCCAGCTCCATTTTGATCTTGTCCAGGTCTTGCTGTGTATAATAGTAATGGTCCGGGAAGGAAAGCAGGTGAACATTTGCGTAGTGTTGCAGCAAATGATGTACCAAAGGTTCCGGCCGGGCGATCCCGCATACGACCAGGATGCTTGCGCCCGGGGGCGGCGGGGCCATATCCGGTTGCAGCATGCCGTAAGGCTGACCGTACTGCAGGCAGGTAAAGAACAGGCGCTGGTGGGGATAGGGCGCTATCTCCCGGTAAATGGCCTCCTGCTCCTGTGTGGATAGCTCCGGCGGGCATTTGGATACAATGATGCCGTCCGCCCGGTAATATCCATTCCTGCCTTCCCGCAAACGCCCGAAAGGCACCACATGGTCCCGTGTAAAAAGGCGGCTGTAGTCCGTCACCATCAGGTTGAGGCCGGGTTTGATGGAACGGTGCTGAAATGCATCATCCAGGAGAATGACCTGTGTTTCCGGGCGGTCGCCCAGCAACTGGGGCACGGCCAGCATCCTTTCTTCGCCAACACATACCGTGATGTCCGGGAACTTCTGGTGGAACTGCATAGGCTCATCCCCGATGTCTGCCGAAGTGCTGTCCGCCTTCGCCAGCAGGAAACCCCGGGTACGCCGGTTATACCCGCGGCTTAGCGTAGCCACGCGGTATGCCGCTTTCAGCAGGCGTATCAGGTATTCCACATGAGGGGTTTTGCCGGTCCCGCCAACGGAAAGATTGCCTACGGCGATCACCGGCAGATCAAATTCCACGGCTGTGAGCATACCGTTATCGTATAAACGGTTGCGTATCCATAATACCAGTCCGTATAACAGGGAAAAAGGATATAAAAGATAATTCAGATAACGCCACACAGGCTTGATATTTTAAATGATGAATGTTGATGTTGACATGCTGCTGCAAGGCCTGCGGCCGCCTGTCCGCATTACCTGGCTGCCGGCATTTTGCTGTAATGAACTGCCGGCATATGACGGGAGCCCTCAGAAATACCAGGTCCGCTGTGGCGTAACCACCATATCCAGCGGCACATCTCCGGCATACACATCCTCAATGGCCGGCAGCGGCGGGAACAGGCATAACCCTATTTTCCTGACATTGGCCCGGCATTGCCGGAGGAAGGTGTCATACATGCCTTTGCCATATCCCACACGGTGGCCCTGTTCATCGAAGGCCAGCATCGGTACGAATACCAGGTCTATTTCCTCCGGTGCTACCAGTCTGCCGCTCTCCGGCTCCGGAATGCCGAGGGAGTTGTGCACCAGGCTGGTACCGGCTTCCCAAAGATAGTGCTGCATATTGCCCGTGGCCAGGTAGGAACGGGACAATACCAGTTGCATGCCCGGGTATCTTTCCCTCAGCCAGTCCGCCAGCGGCCATGTATCGATTTCTTTTTTTGCCATAATGGGCAGGAAGAGATGCGCTACATTTACATCCTCCAGCGGCAGTTGCCGGCATTGCTCCAGCAGGGCGGCATTCAGCTCAGCTGCCGTTTCTTCCGGAAGGGACTGCCGTTTGGCAAGATAGGCTTTTCGTATATCCTTTTTAGTGACCATCAGGCAGACAGGCATTGCAATAAAGCAGGCTGCAACAATTCCGCCTGCATGGTAACAAATTCGCGGGTCACCCTGCGCACGCGCGGAATGCGCGCGATGCGGGGATACTGGCTCCAGGACACGATATCATCTTCATTCGTATGATGGTCTCCGCTGAAGATCCAGCCAACCACCGGAACTGCGGCCTGCTTCAGGGCCATGGCCGTCAGCAGGCAATGGTTGATGCTGCCGAGATAGTTTTGCGCAACGATGATCACCCTGGCTTCCAGCGCCCTGATCAGATCGATCATGAACACCTTTTTGCCGAGCGGCACCATGAGGCCACCGGCACCTTCTATGACCAGCG
The DNA here is from genome assembly GCF_008086345.1 of Chitinophaga sp. XS-30. NCBI lineage: Bacteria > Pseudomonadati > Bacteroidota > Chitinophagia > Chitinophagales > Chitinophagaceae > Chitinophaga > Chitinophaga sp. XS-30. The sequence goes on from NZ_CP043006.1 coordinate 4,377,244, forward strand.
GAACATCAGGCTGCTGCAGTTCTTTCGCCCGCTGTACGATCTTGTCTTCCTGCAAAGTGATCCCTTCCCTGGCAGCGGCCAGATGCGGGGATGCCGGCATGCGGAGCCGGTACAGTTCATCCCTGACATGACTGCCGTCACTGAGCAGCGAGCGCACGGTCTGCGTATCCGTTGCATCCTGCAGGCCTGCCTGTACGGGCTTCCAGTAATTAGCGCCCAATGCTTCCGTAACACAGGCTGAAGCGATCGTTTTCCCCACGCCTGTGCCGATACCGGTGATGAAGATGTTATTCATAGAAGCAAATATAAACCATCATTCAACCAATTACCTTAATTTCGTTACCCAAGCATCAAGATTATGAAGTATTGCGAAAATATACTGGAAACGATCGGGCACACGCCGCTCGTGAAACTGCACCGGGTAACGGCGGAACTGCCGTGCACCGTACTCGCCAAAGTGGAATTCTTCAACCCCGGCAATTCGATCAAAGACCGTATGGCCATCAAAATGGTGGAAGAAGCGGAAAAACAGGGACTGCTGAAACCCGGCGGCACCATCATCGAAGGCACATCAGGCAATACCGGTATGGGACTGGCGCTGGCCGCCGTGATCAAAGGATATAAATGCATCTTCACCACAACAGACAAACAGTCGAAAGAAAAAGTGGACATCCTGAAAGCTGTTGGCGCCGAAGTGATCGTATGCCCTACGAATGTGCTGCCGGAAGATCCGAAGTCGTACTACTCCGTATCCCGCAGGCTGAGCAAGGAGGTACCGAATTCATTTTACGTCAATCAATATGATAACCTCGCCAACCGCGATGCCCATTATGAGCAGACCGGCCCGGAAATATGGGAACAGACAGACGGAAAGGTCACCCATCTCGTTGTAGCTACCGGCACCGGCGGCACCATCACCGGCACCGGCAGATACCTGAAAGAAAAGAATCCCGCCATCCAGGTATGGGCAATAGACAGCTATGGCTCCCTGCTGAAAAAATTTCATGAAACAGGTGAGCTGGATATGAATGAAGTATATCCTTATATCACGGAAGGCATCGGGGAAGATTTCGTACCGCAGAATTACGACATGAGCGTGATAGATCACTTTGAAAAAGTGACCGATAAGGATGGGGCCGTTATGGCCAGGCGCATCGCCAAGGAAGAAGGCATCTTCGTGGGATACTCTGCCGGTTCGGCCATAGCGGGACTGCAGCAGCTGAAGAGCCGGCTCAAACCGGAGGACGTGGTGGTAGTGGTCTTCCACGATCACGGCAGCCGTTATGTGGGAAAAGTATATAATGATCAGTGGATGATGGAACGCGGGTTCCTGGATGTGAAAACGGTGAAAGACATTGTGAACAGCCGCCGTAACCTTCCGCTGGTCACCATTGCACCGGAAGAGACCGTCAGCGGCGCCATCGCCAAAATGAAGAAATTCGATATAGAGCACCTGCCCGTAACCGCCAATGGTGAATACATCGGCGCTATTTCCGAAGGCGGCCTGTTCAGCAAACTGATCGATCAGCCGGAGCTGAAAGAAGCGCCCGTTAAAGCGGTGATGCATAAAACCTTTCCCCTCGTGTCCATGGATACGCCCATCGAGAAGCTCACCATGTACATCAACAAGGAAAACGGTGCCGTGCTCACACAGGATGAAAGCGGCAATGCGCATATCGTCACGAAATACGACATCATCCAGGCATTGGGAAGCTGACCATGTTATTTACAGATCAATTAGGCAGAAGCGTGGAGATCCCCTCTCCTCCCCGGCGCATTGTATCCGTAGTGCCGTCGCAGACCGAGCTGCTGTATGACCTGGGCGTCAGCGTAACGGGCATCACCAAATTCTGTGTGCATCCTGAAAGCTGGTTCCGGAGCATTACCCGCATCGGTGGTACGAAGCAGCTCAATATCGAAAAGATCATTTCCCTGCAGCCGGATCTCATCATTGCCAACAAGGAGGAAAATGAAAAAGCGCAGATAGAAGCCCTCGCCGCAAAATTCCCCGTCTGGATCAGCGATATCCAGAACCTGGGAGATGCCTGCAATATGATCCTTTCGCTGGGAAACATCCTGCAAAAAACATCCGAAGCCCTGTCCATAACATCCCGCATCAAAGAAGGGTTCGCGCGGCTGCAGCCCCCATCTCTGGCTATCCCTGCGGCGTACTTCATCTGGCGGAACCCATGGATGATAGCGGGCGGGGATACCTTTATTCATGAAATGATGCATGCCTGCGGTTTCCGCAATGTATTTGAAGACATGCCCCGCTACCCTGTTATTTCCCTCGCACAACTGGCAGCCAGCGGATGCCGGCTGGTACTGCTGTCCAGCGAGCCTTACCCCTTCTGTGAAAAACACATCGCAGAAGTGCGGGAGTATCTGCCGGATGCGGACATCAGGCTGGTGGATGGCGAGATGTTCTCCTGGTATGGCAGCAGATTGCTGCATGCGCCGGAATATTTCCGGGAACTGATGGTATCGTTACAACACTGATTCCCCCGGACCCGCCGCCGCCCGCTTCCACCAGGCTGTTATCCCCTTCCGCGCGGTTTCCTGCCGCTACGCCGCAGGAACGAGGCAACCCCGAAAGATACCGCTCCGTAATACTTGCAAACAAACCACTCAATTTATGGAAAGAAGAGATTTTTTGTCCAACATGGGCATAACGCTTGTTATTGCCTGTGCGGGCGGGATAGCGGCTTGCAGCAAAGGCGGGGACACCCCGGAACCTGCACCGAATCCAAACCCGAATCCCAACCCGAATCCCGGTGGGGCCCGGCTTACCGTCAACCTGAATTCGCAGATCCCGAATATCGGCGACTACATTATCAGCAGCGGCGTGGTATTGATCAGGCTTGCCGCAGGCAATGTACCGGCATCCTTTTCGGCGCTCACCAGTACTTGTACCCATGAAGGCTGCACCCTGTCCAACTACGCCTCCGCAACACAAAAGATAGAATGCGGCAGTTCCTGCGGGCATGGCAGCCGTTTCAATACGGATGGCACCGTGAGCAACGGCCCTGCCACCGGTGCATTGACAAAATATACGGTGGAGATCAGCGGCACTACCCTGACGGTGAAATAAATCCCTCATTAAACAACAACAAATAAAACCAGTGCTTTTTTAGCCATAGCAACCGTTTGCAGGCCATATTCCTGTAAATTTTTCAAAAAAGATGCATCTACGCCGCAAAATCTTGCAAAATTGCAAAATTTGAATTCCCTATATTTGCTTTCCTTAAATCAAAACAGAAACATATCATTTATGGGAAAGTACAAAGCCGGCGTATTATTCGGTGAAGAGCTGGAAGCGCTCTACAATGATGCCAAAGAAAATGAATTTGCTATGCCTGCGGTAAACGTGGTAGGCACTGACTCCGCGAATGCAGTGCTCGAAACAGCCGCCAAGGTTAATTCTCCGGTGATCATCCAGTTTTCTAATGGCGGCGCCCAATTCTTCGCTGGTAAAGGAATGCCCAATGATAAACTGCAGGCGAACATCTCCGGCGGTATCTCCGGCGCGAAGCACATACACGAAGTTGCAAAATATTATGGTGTGCCGGTGATCCTGCATACGGACCATGCCGCCAAAAAATGGCTGCCCTGGATCGACGGTCTGCTGGATGCCGGTGAAACCTTCATGAAAGAAAAAGGCCAGCCCCTGTACAGCTCTCATATGCTGGACCTTTCAGAAGAGCCCATCCATGAGAACATCGCAACTTCCAAAGCTTACTTTGAAAGAATGAACAAGCTCGGTATGAGCATCGAGATAGAACTGGGTGTTACCGGCGGTGAAGAAGACGGTGTGGATAATTCCGGTGTAGAGAACTCCCTGCTGTACACACAGCCGGAAGATGTAGCCTATGCTTACGAACAACTCTCTCAGGTAAGCTCCCGCTTCACCGTGGCCGCAGCTTTCGGTAATGTGCATGGCGTGTACAGCCCGGGTAATGTTGAACTGCGCCCCGAGATACTGAAAAACAGCCAGGAATTCATCGAGCAAAAATTCGGCACCGCCAAAAAACCGGTGTATTATGTATTCCACGGCGGCTCCGGCTCTCCGAAGAACCAGATCAACGAGACCCTCGGTTACGGCGTTATCAAAATGAACATCGATACCGATATGCAATGGGCATTCTGGGAAGGCGTGCTGAAATACTATAAAAAGAACGAAGCATACCTCCAGGCTCAGCTCGGCAATCCTGAAGGAGAGAACAAGCCTAACAAAAAATACTATGATCCGCGCGTATGGCTGCGCAAAGGCGAAGAAACCTTCGTAGAGCGCCTGACGGAAGCATTCAACGACCTGAACTGCATCAACCGCAACGCATAAGCGATTCACATTTTTCTACAGAACGAGAGGATGTATCTGCATGGTGCATCCTCTCTTTTATTGCAGGTATATAACATCGGAACAAACATATCCATGGAGCTGTATGCATGGTGCATCCTCTCTTCTATTGCAGACATATAGCATCCGTCCAGCTGCTTCAACAAGTCCGCACCGCCGCCGGTCAAGTCCATTCAGCCTTGTCATTCCCCGTACCATTGTCCTTCTTTTTCCCTTTGTAAGCAGTCGGGGAAACCCCCAGTTTGCTTTTGAACACCGTGGAGAAATAAGCCGGTGAGGAAAACCCCGTCTTGTACGCCACTTCCGCTACAGAAATATCTTCGTGCTGCAGGCAGTACCGCGCCTTCTGTAAACGGGTGTTCAGGATGTATTCGTTGATATTGGTACCCATCAGCGCCTTCACCTTCCGGTACAGCTGCACTTTGGAGATGTTCATCTGACGGTAGATATCTTCAATGGAAAAATCTTCATTGCCGATGTTGTTCTCAACAATGGAGGTGAACTCCGAAACGAAGCGCAGCTCTGTTTTCCGGGACACCGCGCTGCGCAGGCCCGCCGGAACATCCGCCGTAAAATGCTCCTTCAGATGGCTACGGTTGGCCATGAGGCTGTTCAGCGTATGTTGCAATATTTTGAAATCAAAAGGTTTGACGATATAAGCATCCGCTTTGTTCTGCAGCCCCTCCACCTGCTGGTCCGGCGTGACCCGCGCGGTCAGCAGCACCACGGGTATGTGCGCCGTTCTGACATCCGCCTTGATCTCTTTCAGCAGCGCATGCCCGTCCTTTACCGGCATCATCACATCACAGATGATGCCGTCAGGCAGATACTCGAAGGCCATTTGCAGACCCTGTTGACCGTTCTCCGCTTCCAGCACTTCATAGTCGTGAGACAGCCGCAGGCGGATAAAGCTCCGCAGCTCCGGGTTGTCTTCCACCAGCAGGATCACGAACCGCCTGTTACCGGCAACCGGCTCCAACTGTTCATCCGGCACGGGCAGCAGGTCCGCGGTATAAAATTGCGGCTCCTCTCTCGCGGAAGACCCGCTCAGTTCCTCCGGCCGGAAATGATCTTTCCCAAGTGGAATGGTGACCGTGAAGATGGTGCCCCTGTTCTTTCCGCTGCTGGCGGTAATGGAGCCGTGATGCAGCTGCACCAGCTCCTTGCAGAGCGCCAGGCCCAGTCCGGAGCCCTTATGATTGTTCACATCCCCCTGGTAAAAAGTATCAAAAGCATGCTGCATCACCTCGGCGGACATGCCGATGCCGGTATCCTGCACCTGTATCACCGCCTCCCCGCCGCGTTTCTCCAGCTTGATGAGCACCGCACCCTGGTCCGGCGTGAATTTGAAGGCATTGGACATCAGATTGAACAATACCTTGTCCATCATCCCGCTGTCCATCCACACCGGCAGGCTTCTTTCCGATGTCACCAAGCGGCAGTCCATCCCCCTCTTGCGGGCGGTCTGCTGGAAGATCTCCACGATCTCGTGGCAGAACAATACCAGGTCGTTTTCCGATGCCCGCACCTGCATTTTGGAAAACTCCAGCTTGCGGAAATCCATGAGCTGGTTCACCAGGTGCAGCAGCCGGTTGGCATTCCGCCGGACGAGCGACAATTGCTGCCGGTCCCCACCCTGCAACCGCGAATGCTGCAGCATTTCATCCAGTGGTCCGGTGATGAGCGTGAGCGGTGTTCTGATCTCGTGAGAAATATTGGTGAAGAAACTGATGCGGGCCTCGTTCGCTTCCGCCGCCGCCGCGCTCATTTCCATCAGCTGCCGGCTCTGGCGGCTGATCTCTTCATTCTGCAGGGCCAGCTTGCGGTTGATCTGTTTATTGAGATTGCGGGAATACCACAGCAGCCCGGCAAAGAACACCGCGGCGCAGAGCGTGATGCCCAGCACGTACAACATCGTGCGCTGGCTTTTATAGACCCGCAGCTGCTCCGCGATCATACCCTGCTGCAGCTCTATATCCTTTTGCTGGTTGAAAATCTTGTCGGATTGCAGTTGCATCATCCGCACATTGGTGGAATCTACTACGAGGGTCTGCAGAAAAGTTTCTTTAGGCAGCAATGCCTTGTTCATTATGCTGATGGCATTGCGGATGGCTTCTGTGCCGCCGGTGGGATACAACAGGGAGGCATTCAGCTGTTTGCCGGAAACCATTTCCAGACCAGCGCCCTTTCCCGGCAGTGCATCCACGCCAATGATCTTCATATCGTGCGCCCCCGCCCGGATGGCCGCATGCCGCGCACCCAGCGCCATCACATCGTTATGGGCAAACACCAGGTCCGCCTCCCGCAGGAGGTTGCCGGTATTGCCCAGCGCGGATTCCGACTTCTGCATCACCCAGTCCCCATGCACCTGCTCCAGCAACCGGATACCGGGATGGCGGCTGATACCGTCGCTGAACCCGCGTTTCCGTTCAATGGCCGGAGAAGAAGCCGGCAGACCGATCACCTCTATCACCTTCCCTTTGCCTTTGAGCAGCGCCGCCACATATTCCCCGGCGATCCGGCCGATCTCATAATTGTCCGCCCCGATATAATTGGTATAACTGGTGGATGCGATCTTCCTGTCCACCACAATAACGGGAATCCCCTGGTTGTACACTTCCTCCACCACGGGCGTAAGCGGACTGGCCTCATTCGGGGAAATGATCAGCAGGTCGATCCCCTCCGCCAGCAGCTCCTTCACCTGCCGGATCTGCAACTGGCTGTTATCGTCGGCCTGTTTATAGATCAGCTCAATATCCGGATGAAAGGATAATTCCCGCTGCATTTCCGCCAGCATGGACTTTCGCCAGTGATCCGCATCACCGCACTGCGAGAAACCTATCCTGAAATGCCGGATTTTGGCTGGCTGACCACAACCCGCGGCGAAAGCGGACAGGATCAATACCACAAGTACCGTCCGGCTCAAAAAGTGAGGAATACACCTGGACGCGCTCATGACTGTATCAGTTTTGTTATCCAATGTAGCGTTTTTCGCCAATCCCCGGATAAAATATGCTGCCACAATACCGCATAAATGACACGGAATTGAAAAAACCGGAAACCATATCTAAAACAGTTTTTGAATGATGATTATCTACACTATCTATTTATTTGGAAAATAATATATTGAAACATTTCAAAAATGATACGATTTCAAAAGTGATTGAAACAGGTATTTAGCCCAAAAAATAGAAAGGCTTGTAAGTTGAGTGAAATTCCACACGATATATGAATAGCAAAGTTTTCTTCTGGAGCATTACGGTAGCCCTTGGCGGTTTTCTCTTTGGTTTTGATACAGCAGTTATTTCCGGTGCGGAGCAATCCATACAAAGATATTGGCAGCTGGACGGGTTCCAGCACGGGCTCACGGTGTCTATCGCCCTCATCGGCACGATCATCGGCTCCATGTTCGGCAGTATCCCTTCAGAGCGGTTGGGCCGGAAGAAGACCTTGATCGGTATTGCGGTATTATATCTCTTTTCTTCTTTTGGCACAGCGCTGGCGACCGATTGGTACGTGTTCCTTGTATTCCGTTTCCTTGGCGGCGTTGGCGTGGGGGCCTCATCCGTTACGGCGCCGGTGTATATATCAGAGATCTCCCCGGCGGCATCCCGGGGCAAGCTGGTGGCGCTTTTCCAGTTCAACATCGTTTTCGGCATCCTCGTGTCCTACCTCTCCAATTACCTGATCGGGCAGGAAGGCGAATCATCCTGGCGGTGGATGCTGGGCGTGCAGGCCGCTCCTTCCCTGCTCTTCCTGGTACTGCTGCGTTTTGTTCCGGAAAGCCCCCGCTGGCTGATGATCCGGAAAGGCGATTTTGCACAGGCGGAGCGGATATTCCGGGTGATCAATCCGTCGGGATTTGAAAAAGAAATGCAGATGATCCGGCAGGATATCAGCACCCATGGCGCCAGTGGCCAGGAAACCCTTTTTTCCCGGAAGAACCGTTTCCCGGTTTTTCTGGCCATCGTTTTTGCCGTTTTCAACCAGGTATCGGGGATCAATGCCATCATCTATTATGCACCGCGGATATTCGAGATGACGGGGCTCGGCAAGCAATCCGCCTTGCTCTCCAGCGTAGGCATCGGTTTCGTGAATTTCATCTTTACCCTGCTGGCGCTCAATTTCATCGATCGTTTCGGCAGGAGAACGCTGATGCTGATCGGCTCCCTGGGATTGATCGTAACACTGGGGCTGGTATCGCGTGCATTTTACCTCGATGATTTTTCCGGCCTGGCGGTTACCATTTTCCTGCTGGTGTACATCGCCTTCTTTGCTTTTTCGCAGGGTGCGGTGATATGGGTGTTCATTTCGGAGATATTCCCGAACCAGGTACGGGCCAAAGGTCAAACGCTCGGCAGCATGACGCACTGGATAATGGCCGCTGTGATCGCGTTCGCATTTCCCATGCTGACAGAAAACCTCGGCGGCGGGAATACTTTCCTGTTCTTCTGCATCATGATGGTATTGCAATTGATATTCGTCTGGAAGATCATGCCGGAAACAAAAGGCAAATCGCTGGAACAACTGGAAGGCACACTCGTTATGCATTAATATAAATACCGGACATTATGAAAATTCCACCGTCTATTCCACGCCACAGTATCGTTTGCTACGGTGAGGTCCTGTGGGACCTGCTTCCCTCCGGGCCTCAGCCGGGCGGGGCGCCTATGAATGTCGCCTATCATCTGCACAAACTGCACTGCCATCCGGCCATGATCAGTCGTGTCGGGAATGATGACCGCGGCCGGGAGCTGCTGGAATATCTCCGCGGCAAAGGCGTTTGCACGGACTACATCCAGATTGACGATACCGTGCCCACCGGCATCGTCAATGCGCAGCAGCAGGCTAACGGAGACATGACCTATGACATCGTTTTCCCCGCCGCATGGGACCATATCGTGGCGGATGATATCAACATCAGGCTGGTGGAGCAGGCGGAATACTTTGTATTCGGCAGCCTGGCCTGCCGTCATCCCGCATCCCGGAACACCCTGTTCTCCCTGTTGAAAAAGGCGCGGACCAAAGTGCTGGACATCAATCTGCGCGCACCTTTTTATGATCAGGAACTTATCAGCCAGCTGCTTGCGGAAGCAGATATTCTCAAACTGAACAGCGATGAGCTGGAACTGGTGAGCAACTGGTACGCCGCCCCCGCAGACACCACCGCCCGTCTCGCCTTCCTGCGGGAAAAATTCCGCATTCCCGTCATCATCCTCACCATGGGCGCGAACGGCGCCATCCTGGATATGGGCGGCAAAACCTATACCCATCCGGGTTACAGAACGACGGTGGTGGATACCGTAGGCAGCGGTGATGCCTTCCTGGCCGCCACCCTTTCCATGATGCCCGGCAATGCCCGGCCCGAAGAAATACTGGATTTTGCCAACCGGCTCGCCGCCACTATTACCACGTACAAAGGCGCCTGCCCCGATTATGATACAACAGCAGCAGATGCACTGAAAGCATAATTAATACTTATAAAACCACGTAGTTATGAAATACTGTCTGACAATTTTTGCCATTCTGCTCACAGGGCTGACCAGCCTTGCCCAGCAGAAAAAAGTGACGGGCACCGTCACGGAAAAAAGCACCGGCACTCCGCTACCCGGTGTGAGCGTACAGGCAACCGGCAGCACGGTGATCAGCGACAGCGCCGGCCATTTCTCCATACCGGCGGCAGTCAATGAAGTGCTGACCTTCACCTACATCGGCATGAAACCAGCCATGGTTAAAGTACCGGCCAGCGGAAACATACAAGTGGCCATGGATAAAGATGCCAGCGACCTGAATGAAGTAGTCGTAACCGGCTACCAGGCGCAGAAAAAGGCCGACCTTACCGGCGCCGTGTCCGTAGTGGATGTGGAAGCCATCCGCGACGTTCCCCTCGGCAATCCCGTTAAAGCCCTGCAGGGCCGTGTGCCGGGCGTTTTCATCACAAGTGACGGTTCTCCCTCCGGCGGCGCTACGGTACGTATCCGCGGCGTAGGCACACTCGGCAATAATGATCCGTTGTATGTTATCGACGGCGTTCCCACCAAAAGAGGGCTGCAGGAGCTCAACCAGGACGATATCGCTTCCATCCAGGTATTGAAAGATGCTTCTTCCGCCACCATCTACGGCTCCCGCGCCGCTAACGGCGTGATCATCGTGACCACCAAAAGAGCGCAAAAAGGCTTTACAAGAGTGGATTTTGACGCCTCCACATCCCTGCAATACTATGCCGCCAAACAGAAAACACTCGATGCGGACGGCCGAGGAAAGGCTTACTGGCAAGCGGCGGTGAATGACAGGAGCAATCCCAACAACAACCAGATCTATCAATACGACTGGAACGGCGATTATGATAATCCCGTGCTGAACAGCATCATCTATCCGGATTTCATTGATGCCGCGGAAACCATGCGCCCGGCCAATACTTACTGGTACGACGAGATCGCGCAGACCTCCGTGATCCAGCAATACAACCTCTCCGTCAGCACCGGCGGGGAAAGAGGCAGCTCCCTGTTCTCCCTCGGCTATTACGATAACAAAGGCGTGGTGCGGACATCCAACAACAAAAAGATCACGGCAAGGCTGAACTCGGATTACAGTTTCTTTAAGAACAAGCTAAAGGTTGGCGAGAACCTGAACTTCTCCTACATCCGCAATACGCTCATTCCCATCGGCGACATCCTGTTCACCTCCCTGGTGCAGCAGCCGATTGTACCGGTACACAGTGTAGACGGCGGATGGGGCGGCCCCGCACCGGGCATGACGGACCGCCACAATCCCGTTCGCCTTATTGAAGACAACCAGCAGAACCGCAATCATTTCTACCGGATATTCGGCAATGTGTATGCGGAGCTGGACATCATTCCCGGCCTGCATTTCAGAACGAGCCTGGGGATCGACTACAACGGCAACTATCAGCGTACACTGCGCAAATCCTACGTCTCCGGCTTCCTCTCCGATCCCTCCAACCAAACCTCCACCAACCAGGGCTATGATGGCAACTGGCTCTGGCAGAACACGCTCAACTACAAACTGGACCGCGGGCAGCATCGCTTTGAGCTGCTGGCCGGGCATGAGCAGATCCGGTATATGAGCCAGTCGTTCTTCGCCAGCAGGCAGGGATATGCGCTGGAGAATATTGATTACGCATATATCGATGCCGGCTCCTCCAATAAAGACAATGGCGGTAATGGTTCCGGCTACGCCCTGTTATCATTCTTCGGCAAGGTGAACTATGCTTATGCCGACCGTTATCTGGCCTCCGTTACTCTACGCCGGGACGGTTCTTCCCGTTTCGGCAGGGAGTACCGCTATGGCATGTTCCCCGCTTTCTCCGCCGGATGGCGCATCAGCGAGGAAGCATTCATGAAAGACCTGTCTGTGATCTCCGACCTGAAATTCCGGTACGGATGGGGACGGTCCGGCAACCAGGAGATCAACAACAACGCCACCTATGGCCTCTATGCTTCGATCTACGGCATTGATCCCACCTGGGCGTTCGACAATGGCAGCGCCTATGATATCAACGGCAGCGGATCAGGACAATTGCCCTCCGGTTTTACCAGGATACAGCAGGGGAACGATTCCCTGAAATGGGAAGGCACCAAAGAATCCAATTTCGGGATAGACTTCGGGTTGTTCGGCAACAAACTGACCGGTTCGGTGGACTATTTCGTCAAACAAACATCCGATATCCTCATCAGTCCGGGTTACCTCGCCGTACAGGGAGAAGGCGGCAACTACTGGTTCAATGGCGCATCCATGGAAAACAAGGGATTGGAAGCCCTGCTATCCTACAGCGGCAATATTTCCAGGGGCCTGGCTTTCACTGTCACCGGCAACTTTTCCACCTACCGCAACAAGGTCACTTATTTGCCCGACCAGGTGCTGACCTCCTATCCCGGCAACGGAACGGACAAGACCATCCTCGGTCGCTCCATCAACTCTTCTTTCGGGTATATCGCGGACGGGCTGTTCACCACACAAAAGGAAGTGGATGAATCACCCGCACAGACCGGAAAAGGACTGGGCAGGATACGGTACCGCGATCTCAATGGCGATAACATCATTGACGACAGGGACCGCGACTATATCGCAGACGGCAACCCGGATTTCATATACGGGCTGAATGTGGAACTGTCATGGAAGAATTTCGACCTGAGCTTTTTCCTGCAGGGAGTGCAGGGCATACAGGTGTACAACGATTTCAAGACCTTTACCGATTTTTCCTCCCTGTGGGTAGGCAGCAACTGGGGCGAGAGAACGCTTGATGCCTGGACGCCGGCCAATTCATCCTCTACCATACCGGCGCTCACGCTGGTGAACAGGAACAATGAGGGAAGGGCCTCCACCTATTTTTATGAGGACGGATCATACCTGAAACTGCGGAACATCCAGCTGGGTTACAATCTGCGCCACGCTTTGCGGAACACGCCCATACAAAATGCGCGGGTATTCCTGCAGGGGAGCAATCTGCTGACCATCAAGAGCAAAGGATTCACCGCCGCGGACCCCGAAGCTCCCGGCCACTCCTTTCCCATCCCAGCCATCGTTACGGCAGGCTTCAACATTTCGCTCTGATCTGTACACACCATTAAAAAACTGACAAATGAAAAATCTCGTCATACTCCTTCTGATAACGTTCCTGTTCACGCCATCCTGCAAGGATGTGCTGGACCAGACGCCGCAGGGCGTAGTGTCGGACGATGATCTGAACACGCCGGAAAATATCGACAAAATGGTCATCGCCGCCTATTCCGCACTGGGCAACGACCATTACACATCCCCCTACACCAGCCTCTGGGCCTACGGCAGCATCCGCGGGGGAGACGCATACAAAGGCGGGGACGGTCCGGGTGACCTCAGCGAGTTCCACCTGCTGGAAACCTTTTCCCTCAATCGTGTGGACAATGGCCTGACCGATGAGTTGTGGTTTCGTTTATACGTAGGCGTAGGCAGGGTGAACGATGCATTAAGACGCCTCAACGCCATCGACCCCGCCAGCTACCCGCAACGGGAAACCCGGCAGGGAGAAATGCGCTTCCTGCGCGGGCATTTCTACTTCCTGCTGAAGATCCTTTTCAAATACACCCCTTATATCGATGAAAATGCGGAAAGAACGGCCTATGATACCATTTCCAACAGGGCGCTTTCCAATGATGCGCTCTGGACAAAAATTGCGGACGACTTCCGGGCAGCCGTTGCACAACTGCCGCCAAGTCAGCCCGAGATCGGCCGCGCCAGCCAGTCCTCCGCCAAAGCCTACCTCGCCAAAACCTTGTTGTATCAAGCGTATGAACAGAATGAAAAAAATGAAGTGACCGCCATCAACACGGCGAAACTGGAAGAGGTCAACAAACTCTGCGATGAGATCATTACCACACAAAAATACCGGCTCAACGATGACTATGGCGACAACTTCCTGACGCAATCCGAGAACAGCCGGGAATCCGTATTCGCCATCCAGTATTCGAAAGACGACGGCACACCGAAAGGCCGGCTGGATTACGGCCATGCACTGAACTATCCCATGAACCAGGAATTCGGCTGCTGCGGGTTCCATGTGCCCAGCCACGACCTGATCAACTCCTTCAAAACAGATGCGAACGGCCTGCCCATGTTCGATCATTATAACGATGTGGATGTAGCGGAATCCGGCGATTACCAGACCGGCACCTTCGATCCCCGGCTGGACCATACGGTAGCCATCCCGGGCAAACCGTTCAAATACGATCCCCTGTTCGTGTTCCAGCGCTCCTGGGCCCGCGCGCCGGAGGTCTATGACGCATTCGCCAGCCTGAAAGAAGCGGTATCACCGGATGATCCTTCCTTCCAGAAGATCCCGCCCTTCATGTCCAGCTCCAAGAACTGGGATATCATCCGGTTCAGCGACGTAATGCTCTTCAAAGCCGAAGCCCTCATAGAACTGGGCAGGCATCTGGAAGCGCTCCCGCTGATCAACGACCTCCGCACCCGTTCCGCAAACAGTACGGCCAGGCTCAGAAAAGCGGATGATACACCGGTATCCAATTACAGCGTAGCCACCTACCAGCCGGGCGTCAACTGCACCTGGACGCAGCCCTTTGCCCGCCAGGCACTGCGCTGGGAGCGCCGCCTGGAACTGGCCACCGAAGGATATCATTTCTTCGACCTGGTAAGATGGGGCATTGCCGCTGAATATATCAATCACTATTTTACCATCGAAAAAAACAGGTCCGCCCATCTCAGCGATGCCGCATTCCGGAAGAACAGGGACGAATACCTCCCCGTTCCGTTAAACCAGATCAACTACAGCCGCGGGTTGTATAAACAGAATAACGGATGGTAAAAGATATCAGAACACTAACGACTAAATTACATGTCATGAAGACAATATGGACCGGAATATTATGCCTGTGCCTCCTTGTACAGGCCGCCAGCGCACAACAATTCAGCAGCACCTTCAAAGCCTCTAAAAAGTGGCTGGTGCTGCCGGTAAAGAACGGCGCGCCGAAAAAGAACGTGGAATTGTGGATAGACGGGGAACACGAGCGCTGGTTTGACATAGAACTGGCGGACGGCGAGCCGGACTGGCTGGCATACCTCGATATCAGCGCCTGGAAAGGCATGGACATTGAGCTGCGGGTAGACAAGCTGGGCAAGGATTCCAAAGCCTTCTCCCCCATCCGGCAAAGCGATGAAGACCGGAATGAAGGGGAACTGTACAAGGAAAAACTGCGCGGGCAGTTCCATTTCTCTCCCAAACGGGGATGGACGAACGACCCCAACGGCATGGTGTATTACAACGGGGAGTACCATCTCTTTTTCCAGCACAACCCCTACGGCGTGAAATGGGGGAATATGCACTGGGGGCATGCGGTCAGCAAAGACCTTGTGCATTGGAAAGAACTTGGCATAGCGTTGTATCCTGACAAATTCGGGCCGATGTTCAGCGGCGGCGCGGTGGTAGACAGCAATAACACCAGCGGTTTCGGGAAACCCGGTCAACCTCCGATGGTCATGTATTTCACCGGCGCCAGGTCCTGGGGCCAGGGCCTGGCCTGGAGCACAGATGGCCGGAACTTCTCCAAAATGGACCGCACCGTGGTGCACCGGATCAATAAAGACAACCGCGATCCCAAAGTGATCTGGCATGCGCCCACAAACAAATGGGTGATGGTGCTTTATGTGGAGCGGGATAACGGTCAGCACAGCATGCAATTCCTCACCTCCCCGGATATGAAAAAGTGGACAAAAAGCAGTGTGACGATGGGTGGTACCGGCGATGACCGTTATCTCTTCGAATGCCCCGAGTTCTTCGAACTGCCCGTAGAAGGGCAACCGTCGGAGAAAAAATGGGTGCTCACCGGCGCCAACAGCCAATATGCGATCGGCACATTCGATGGTTCCACATTCACCCCGGAAGCGGAAAGGCTGAATGGCCAGCTCGGGCGCGATTTCTATGCCTCCCAGACCTTCAGCGACCAGCCGGAAGGCCGCCGCATCGAAATAGGCTGGTGGCGTACGCATACGGACAAAGGCGCATCAAGCTTCAACCAGGCCATGAGCATTCCCCTGGAGCTGAAGCTTGTGCGTACCGCCCAGGGCCTGCGGCTCACGCGTACGCCCGTGAAAGAACTGGAGTCCCTGCGCAACAAAACTTACCTTATCAGCGCCCGCAGATTGAAAGCCGGTAGCGCCAATCCGTTTTCGGACATCCATGAAGAACTGCTGGAGATCAGAACATCGATCCAGCCCGGCAACGCCAGCCAGGTAACCCTGGATATCAATGGCCTCCCTGTGGTGTACGATGTAGCGAAACAGCAATTGCAGATAGACGGCGTAACGGCACCGGCTCCCCTCGTGAACGGCAGCCTGTCCCTGATCATTTATGCTGACCGCATTGGCGTAGAGGTGTTTACGGCGGATGGATTGCTATTCATGCCGGTAAATGTGAATATCGATGCCGCAAAACGCGCCCTTTCGCTCTCCGTAAGCGGCGGAACGGCCAAACTGGGCAAAACGGCCGTGTATGGACTGAAAAGTATCTGGTAAACAAATTGCCAAAGAGCTTGCCGGGGTAAATGACTGTTGCGGATCAACTGTCGTTTACCCCGGTCTTTTTTCACCCTGCCCCACGATTTACGGTTAATTTTAATTTTATCGTATCTTGCATCATTATTCTTTAATCTAATTTTAGCACAAACACTAGTATGAGCTGGTTTAAGCGAATCAAACAAGGCATTCAGACCACTACCAGTGAGAAGAAGGAAGCGCCGGACGGTTTATGGCACAAATGCCCGAATTGCAAGAAGACGACGACAATGAAAGACCTGAAAGCCAATTTGTACGTCTGCGACAAATGCAACTTTCATAACCGGATCAATTCACCTGAGTATTTCGAGATCATCTTTGACAATAATGAATTCGAGGAGCTGTTCACCAACATCTATCCGAAAGACGAACTTGGCTTCAATGACCTGAAACCCTATGGCGCCAGGCTGAAAGAAGCGCAGAAGAAATCCGGCCTTACGGATGCAATGCGCGTAGGGGCTGGTGATGTGAACGGGAAAGGATTGGTTGTGGCCTGTATGGATTTTAACTTCATCGGCGGCTCTATGGGTTCCGTTGTGGGCGAGAAAATCGCGCGGAGCATCGATCATTGTATCGCCAACAAGGTTGGCCTGATGATCATCTCCAAATCCGGCGGAGCCAGGATGATGGAAAGCGCCTTTTCACTGATGCAAATGGCTAAAACATCCGCCAAGCTCACGCAACTGGCCGCAGCGCGACTTCCGTATATTTCGTTGATGACAGACCCCACCACCGGCGGTGTAACAGCATCTTACGCTATGCTGGGCGATATCAATACCGCAGAACCGGGCGCCCTCATTGGCTTCGCAGGCCCGCGCGTTATCAAGGAAACAATTAAAAAAGACCTCCCCGAAGGCTTCCAAAGCGCAGAATTCCTGCTGGAACATGGGTTCCTGGACTTCATCGTGGACCGTAAAGACCTGAAGAACAGGATCAGCACATTGCTGGAGTTGTTTGAAAAGTAAAAACGGGACATTTTACCTTTTACTTTTCCACATGGCAGAATTAAAGAACAGATCGGCTTATTTCGAGTTTGCGATAGAAGATAAATATATCGCCGGGATGGTATTGACCGGTACCGAGATCAAATCCGTCCGCGGCGGAAGAGTGAGTTTTAACGACAGCTTCTGCTATTTCTCCAAAGGAGAGCTATTCGTCAAAAGCCTTCATATCGCTGAATATTCCCACGGCACCTACGCCAATCACGATCCCCTCCGGGAACGCAAGCTGCTCCTGCAAAGGAAAGAGCTGAAGAAAATGGAGAAAAAGATCCAGGAACGCGGATACACCATCGTACCGCTGCGCATTTTCGTCACGGAAAAAGGATTGGCCAAAATGGAGATCGGTATCGGCAAGGGTAAAAAACTGCATGACAAACGCGATTCCATCAAGCAACGGGAAGTGGATCGGGAGCTTCGGCGGAATTACAAGATCTGACCGGGGGGTAATACGACTCTCCCACCTGTTTGGGAGTACGTTACGCTCAAGCCCGGCCGGATGATGTCATGCCCCACGCTGCATGCTATTCCGTCACGCATCGCGAATAGCCCCAATACTGAATATATTATCTATATTCGCAATCAATTAATCGCTTATGTTGCGCTATTTACCTATCCTGTTTGCTATCGTCCTGTTTTCCTGTAAATCAGGGGAAAAGCTCTACAACCAGGGCAAGTTTGATGCAGCCGTTGAGTCCTTCGTAAAGAAGCTACAGCGCCGGCCACAGGACGCCACTTCGCTCAGCTTGTTACCAAAAGCCTACGAAGCCGCCATGGACTACCATGAAGGAAGGGCCAGGCAGGCACTGGCTTCCAACAATGACCTGAAATGGGAATCCGTGCGCCGGGAATACCGCTCCATGCAGTCCCTGTACGATATCATCCGCAGTTCCCCTGCCGCCAATGCCGTTGTAAAACCGAAAGATTATTCCGCCGCCATTTCCGGCGCGCAGGAAAATGCAGCGGAAGCACGGTATGCCCGGGGAATACAACTGCTCGATGAAGGCTCAAGGCAAGGCGCCAGGGAGGCTTACAGTGAATTCGACGCCGCACTGCGCCTCGCTCCCAACTACAAAGATGCCCGGCAACTGCGCGACCAGGCCTACCAGATGGCCCTCATCAATGTAGTGGTCAGCGAAATAGATGTGCGCTCCCCATACTTCCAGTTCTCCGCAGACCAGTTCAGGGACGCACTGGTGCGCAACCTGGAACAGCGCCGCATCAACAATTTCGTAAAGTTTTATGATGAACGTTATGTTCGTGGGGACAGGGACTTCCGGGCGGACCAGTACATGGAAATGCGCTTTTATGATTTTATTGTGGGCCAGACGTATGTAGACCGTTCCCAGCGGGAGGTTTCCAAAAGCATTCCCGTTGCCGGCAACAAAAAGGATAGTATTGTGTACATCACCGTGAAAGCCACACTTTTCATCACCCGTAAAACCGTGGCCTCCAGCGGTGTGCTGGACTACCGCATCACCGATGTGGAGAATAACCGCACACTGCGGCAGGACAGGGTGCCGGGCAATTTCACCTGGCAGAACCAGTTCGGTACTTTCCGCGGCGATGAAAGAGCCCTCAGCGATGAAGATAAACGCCTGATAGGCGGCCGCGATATTCCGCCCCCACCGCCGCAGGAGCTGTTCCTGGAGCTGACAAGACCGATATACGACAGGCTGGCCACCGATCTGCAGAGCTTTTACAGCCGCTATTAACCTTTTGGCCGCTTTATTGTTATAAAACCTAAAACCGATCTCACCATGAAAAGATGTTTCCCCGTATTCGCCGCGCTGGCAACGTTTATATTCTCCGCCTGCGCCTCCTCCAATAAAACCGCCGCCAATAACGATGCGGACCTTTTCAGAACATGGCAGCTGATAGAGCTGGATGGGCAGGCGATAGACACGACTAAGCTGAACCGCCCGGCGCAACTGACCTTTGAACAGGCGGAACAGCGCGTGTTCGGCTCCGCCGGCTGCAATTCCATGACGGGAAAATATACCCTTGAAGCACCGGATAAACTCAGCTTCTCTCCTATGGCCGCCACAAAGATGGCCTGTCCGGATATGAGCGTGGAAATGAAGTTTCAGGAGATCATCGGAAAAGTAAATACCTGGAGCGTTGCGGAAGGATTCCTGATATTGAGCCAGGACGATACGCCGCTGGCGAAATTCGCGGCAAAATAAACCCCTGAAACCAAAATGCGTTGCATTTATCCGGATGCAGTACTAAAATCCTTTATCAGATCGCCTGGTGATGGTGCCAGAGTTTTGAGTAGATCGCATTGTTCTGCAACAGCTGGCTGTGCGTACCTTCCTCCGCCATCACCCCTTCCTGTAATACCACGATCTTGTCCGCATTGACCACCGTGCTCAGCCGGTGAGCGATCACGAGGATGGTCTTGCCTTTATCCCGCAATTGCTGCATCACTTCCTGTACGTATTGATCGGAAACGGAATCCAGGGAAGAAGTAGCTTCATCGAGTATGAGAATGTCCGGATCACGGTACAGCGCCCTTGCAATAGCCAGCCGTTGACGCTGGCCGCCAGAGAGGTTTACGCCATGTTCGCCCAGCATCGTGTTAAAACCCTCAGGCAGTTTCTCTATAAAATGGAGTATCCCCAATTGCGCCGATATCTGCAATACCTTTTGCATATCCGGCTCAAATTCGCCCACGGCGATATTCTCCAGCACCGTTCCCGCAAACAGGTCAATCTGCTGCGGCACAACGCTCACCTGTCTGCGCAGGCTCTCGTGTTCTATATACCGGATATCCAGGTTGCCGATCATGATGCTGCCTTCCTGCAACGGGTAGATATTCTGCAACAATGCCATCAGCGTGGATTTCCCCGAACCGCTCTCTCCCACGATCGCCGTGATCTTCCCTTTGCGGATCTGCAGGGAGAAGCGCCGGAATACTTCCACCCGGGTGCCATAACGGAAGGATACGTTCTGAAAAACGATATCTCCCGCCAGTTCCGGACCAAGCTTCACTTTGTTGCCCGTTTCCTCCTGCGCCAGGTCCATGATCTCGAACAGGCGGTCTGCCGCTATCAACGCATCCTGCAAGCTGCGGTTGGCGCCGATAAGGCTCATGGCCGGGCCGGTGAAATAGCCGATAAGCGCGTAAAAGCTCAGCAATTCACCCGGACTGAGCTGCCGGTCCATCACAAAATAGGAGCCGGCCCACAGCAGGATCACCACAAAAGCGCTGGTAATAAAACTGCTGGCATTCCCGATATAGAGGTTAGCCACGGATGAGGAGAAGATCGTTTTCAGCAACCGTACAAAGCGGCTCTCGGTTTTGATATTGGCATATTCCTCCAATCCGAAACGTTTGATGGTGGCTGCAGCATTCAGTGATTCCACCAGCTGGCTCCCCAGTTCCGCATTATCTTCCATCAGCTTGCGCTGCATCCTCTTGTTGATCTGGTTGCTGATGCGGTAAACGATCCCGTACACCGGCAATATGGCCAGTACGATCAGCGCCAGCTTCCAGTAATAAGTGAACATCAGGGCGAAAGAGAACAATACGATGAACACGTTCACCACCAGCCCGATAGCTACATCGTTGATGAATACACGAATTTTAACGGCATCGCCTATACGGGAAGTGATCTCCCCTACCCGCATGGTATCAAAGAATTGCTGCGGCAGCCGCAGGAGATGCTTGTAATATCCGAGGATCAGCCGCGCATCGATCTGCTGGCCGGTTTTCAATGCAAAGATGCTTTTCCAGTGCCCGATGAAGAACTGCAGCACCAGGATCAGCAACATAATGGTACCCAACAGGTTCAGCAGGTTGCCATTCCCTTCCACCAGCACATTGTCGATGATCTTCTGCACATAGATGGAGGTGGAGAGACCGAGGACGGTATAGATCATGGCGCCGAACAGGGCCTGCAATACCACGGAGCGGTGCGGCCTCAGCAGGAACCAGAAGCGTTGCAGGTGGGACACTTTTTCGTTACCTGCCTGAAAAGCCTCATCCGGCATCAGCAGGATCAGCACATTGGTCCACATAGCCGAAAACTGCGCATGCGGCATTTTATGGTACAGACCGTCTGCGGGGTCCATGATCACCACATGCGTTTTGGTCACCTTGCAGATCACCACGAAATGGTGCAGTTTTTCCTGTACGATCACATGTGCGATGGCGGGCTTGGGTATGTTAAAAAGCGCTTCGAACGGGCCTTTCACACCTTTTGCCTGAAAGCCGATCTTGTTGGCGGCTTCTATTACGCCCAGCACATTGGTGCCTTTGCTGTCCGTTGCCGCCAGCTGACGGATTCGGGCGACGGGCAGTTGCAGGTTATAAAATGCGGCTACGGATGCGAGGCATGCAGCCCCGCAATCGCTGATATCCCGCTGGCGTACACGGACGCTTTTCTTTAATCTGATGGTTGCGGACATGGGTTAGTTTTTACCGGAAGTATTGGGATTGATCCAGTCGTCAGTTCTATCATATAACAGTTGAAAAAGGCTGCGTTTCGTGAGAATGAACCGGGCCTGCAGTGTCATGCCCTTCTTGATATTCCCTTTGATGCCGCCGGCGGTGCGCACTTCCGTTCCGGCGAACTGGCAGCGGACCCTGAAAACAGGCTGGTCATTCACCAGGGTGAAATCATTATCCACATGCTCCACCGTTCCGTCTACCACGCCCCACTCATTATAGTTGAAGGCATCCACCTGGAATTTAACGGGCATGCCTGCACGCAGGTAACCGATATCTTTGGGGGAAACGAGGCATTCTGCAACAAGATTGGAATCCGGCGAAATAATGCCCATCAGTTCACCTACCTGCACAAAACCTCCGGCATATTTGCCGCTGAACTGATGCAGCGTGCCGCTTACCGGGGCTTTGATCAGGTTCCATTCCTTCTGCTTTTCCAGTTGTGCCGCATCGGCCTGCAGGCGGCTGCTCTCCATCCTGTAACGGCTCAGCTCTTCCTGCCAGGCGCTACGCTGCTGCTGTATGGCAGAGCGGTACATCGCCACGCTTTTATCATAGTCGTATTCCTTATCCCGCAGCTCTTTCTCTGCAATCACTTTATCGGCATACAATTTCCGGTACATGTTCAGGTCGCTTTCCAGCTTGCGCATGGTCGCCTGCTGTTCGTTCAGCGAAGCTACAAAACGGCTGTATTGCTGCTGATACAGGGCAGATTGCAGTCCGCCACCGCTACCGCCGGCAGCGAGGCGGGTAAGATCGTTGATATAGGCATTCCGCTGATCCAGCTCAAAGGAGGTCTGCATCAGTTTGCTGTTGCTGATATCGGCTTGCAGCCGCAGGAGCAGCTGGTCTTTTTTGACGTATTGCCCTTCCTGCACCAGCACTTCTTCTATCGTACCGGCCACGAGGCTGCGCAGTTCGTTCTTCTCCGTTACAGGCCTGACGATGCCGGCGGATTTGACGGAAACATCCACTTTGATAAAGGGTAAGGCCAGCAGGCTGAGCAGCACTGCGAGCAGGACGGTTGCATAGATCACCTGCGTTCTGACCTTTACACGGGGCAGCCATGTAAATGCAGAATGCTCAATGACCTCCACAGGAAATAGTTGAGGCATGGGCAAATTTTTCTCTATGAAAAATGATGCCTTAACGGTTCAAACGGGCTAAAAACAATTGCTTAAAGACGACGAGGTAATTTACGATTTTTTCTGATATTAGTCCCCTCTTTCATATCCTTCATCCACCAGCAGGGAACCGCCATCTGCAGCGGCGGTGGCCAGCTCATCGCAGCGGTTGTTCTCCGGATTGGTGGCATGGCCTTTCACCCACTGGAATTTGATGCGGTGTTTTTTATAGAGCGGAACGAAACGTTCCCAGAGGTCGCGGTTCTTTTTATCCTTGAAATTTATTTTGATCCAGTTCCACAGCCAGCCCTTTTCAACGGAATTGACCACATACTGGCTGTCCGTATAAATAGTGATGGAGAGGCCTTCTTTTGTCAGCGCTTCCAGCGCCTCGATCACCGCCAGCAGTTCCATGCGGTTATTCGTGGTCATCCGGTAGCCCTGTGACAGTTCCTTGCGCACCTTCCCCCAAATCAATACCACACCATATCCACCTCTGCCCGGGTTTCCTCGCGCAGCGCCATCTGTATAAATGATCAGTTGCTGATTTGTCAATCCCAATTCGTTTAAGGCTGCAAAAATAATGGAGAATTCCGAAGTGCCAAGTGAAAATGGTTTTCTGTACCGATTTACATGTTTTGCATAAGCTGATGACGTCACCATACCAAAATGATGCAGCGTCAGGTGTTGAGACATGACTGCTTTCCCCGCAGTTCCACCGTTTTTCAAGTACGGGAAAGCTGTTTACAACGCCCAATAATGGCATCAGGCACCTAAACCTGGAAAACGCCGGTGCTGAACGTCTCTTCCACCGGCGCCTGATTGACCGCTTTAAGGCATTCCGCTACAACCTGGCGTGTCTGCGCCGGGTCAATGATCTCGTCCACCCACAGCCTTGCTGCGGCATAATACGGCGTGGTCTGCGCATTGTATCTATCCGTGATGTCTTTCAGGAGCTTCGCTTCCACTTCTGGAGAAATGGTTTCTCCCCTGGCCTTGAGCGAGGCAACCTGTATCTGCAGCAGTGTTTTTGCGGCCTGTTCTCCGCCCATTACGGCGATCTTGGCATTCGGCCAGGCGAAGATGAAACGGGGATCATAGGCTTTGCCGCACATGGCGTAATTGCCCGCGCCGTAAGAATTACCGGTGATGATGGTGATCTTGGGCACGATGGAATTGGCGACGGCATTAACCAGCTTGGCGCCATCCTTGATGATGCCTGCATGTTCGCTCCGGCTGCCCACCATGAACCCGGTTACATCCTGCAGAAAAAGCAGGGGTATTTTTTTCTGATTGCAGTTCATGATGAAACGGGCGGCCTTGTCCGCACTGTCATTATAGATCACGCCGCCCATCTGCATTTCGCCTTTGCGGTTCTTCACCATTTTCCGCTGATTGGCCACGATGCCAACGGCCCATCCTTCGATGCGCGCATACCCGCAGAGCATGGTCTTCCCATATTCTTCCTTATACTCGTCAAATACGGAACCATCTACCAGTCTTTCAATGATCTCGCGGACATCATAGGATTTGGTACTGTCCGCCGGAACGATGCCGTATAATTCTTCCGGGGATTTCTGCGGCGCCACGGGGGTAATATGATCGAAACCTGCCTGGGGTTTATGCCCCAGTCTCGCTACGATGTCCCTGATCCCGTCAAGGCAGGCTTTGTCATCTTTGAATTTATAATCGGCTACGCCGGATATCTCGGTATGCGTGGTGGCGCCGCCCAGGGTTTCCGCATCCACATCTTCGCCGATGGCAGCCTTTACCAGGTAGGGCCCGGCCAGGAAAATGGAGCCGTTGCCTTCCACCATCAGCACTTCATCGCTCATCACCGGCAGATATGCACCGCCGGCTACGCAGCTGCCCATCACCGCAGCGATCTGGGTGATGCCCATGGCACTCATGCGGGCATTATTGCGGAAAATGCGGCCAAAATGCTCTTTATCGGGAAATATCTCGTCCTGCATCGGCAGATATACACCGGCGCTGTCTACCAGGTAGATGACAGGTAAATGATTCTCCATGGCTATTTCCTGCAGGCGCAGGTTCTTTTTGCCGGTAAGCGGGAACCAGGCCCCGGCTTTCACCGTCATATCATTCGCCACGATCACGCACTGGCGGCCGCTCACATAACCTATTCCCGCAACCGTTCCGGCGGCGGGGCAACCACCATGTTCAGCATACATTTCATAGGCGGCAAATGCGCCAATTTCCAGGAAATGTGAATTTTTATCGATCAGGTAGCCAATACGCTCCCTGGGGGTTAATTTGCCGCGCTGGCGCAGCTTTTCAATGCTTTTTTTACCGCCGCCCTGTTCGATCACCGCCAGCCGTTGTTTCATGGTGCTGACCAACCTGCGCATGATATCTTCATTTTTGTTAAATTCCAGTTGCTGTTGCTCCATAAAGTGGTATTTATTTGGCTAAAAATACGGGAAAATGAGGGAATGGCCTGCTAATTGTAAAAGGATCATGAGGTAGTGAACCGTATCCAAAAAACTTTGCTATATGTCTACATTAGTTGTATTATCGGAATCATTGCAGCATATCTATCATGGCCAGCCCTGGCTGGATGTTACGCTGCTGGAACATCTGCAGGAAACGGACGCGGAACAGGCGACCGTACGCGCAGGGGAATCCCACAACATATGGGAGTTGGTCAATCACCTTATTTTCTGGCATCTGAATGTTACCCGCAAGCTGAAAGGGGAAAAACCCGAGCAGGAAGGCGACCTTCCTGATTTCTATCTGCCCGAGAACCACGGGGAAAATAACTGGCAGGCCACACTGCACCGCCTGGAGCACTCCATTACGCAAATGGTGGAAACAATCCGTAACTTCCCGGAGGAAAAGCTGTTCACAACCGTCCCGGAAACCCAGCATAACGCATATTATTATATTCTGGGGGTCCTGCAACATATTGCCTATCACCTGGGGCAGATCGTACTGCTGCGCAAGCATGTGGTGAAATGAGATAAAAATAGCGACGCCGCTGGACAGCGGCGCCGGGTCATAGGAAATGGTTAAAAGTGCCGATGATGGCATCAGAATGCTAATATAATACAATATCCCTTTCATGCAACCACTATCTGTTTCCCGTGACCGTATTTACTCCATCGATGTATTGAGAGGCCTGGTTATGATACTCATGGCACTGGACCATGTGCGGGACTTTTTTCATCAGCCGGCCATGACGGAAGACCCGCTCAACGTAGACACTACTTTCCCCCTCCTGTACATCACCCGGTGGATCACACACTTCTGCGCCCCGGTGTTCGTCTTCCTCTCCGGCCTTTCCGTGTGCCTCATGCAGGAAAGAAAAACCACGAAGCAGATCAGCGGTTTCCTGCTGAAACGCGGCTTATGGCTCATCCTGGTGGAGATCACATTGGTATCTTTCGCATTGAGCTTCAACCCCATGATGAATGTTATGATATTGCAGGTGATATGGGCGATCGGGATATGTTTCGTATGCCTGTCCCTGTTAGTATTCCTGCCCTGGCAGGCGATCCTCGGGCTGGGCGTGCTGATCATCTGCTCCCATAATCTCCTGGATTACATCGAAGCGAAACCGGGCTTTCAGCCGGGCCTGGGATGGCAATTGCTGCACCAGACCCGTTACACCTTTTTCGAGTATTTGCCCGGGCACGGGTTCATCGTCATCTATCCCTTCCTGCCCTGGTTGGGCATTATGCTGGCCGGATATGGCCTGGGCCGGATCTTCCGGCCGGATGTCAGCGCCGCACAACGGAAACGGATACTCGTTGTTGCCGGTATATCGATGATTGCGGTATTCATTGCCGTACGGCTGCTGAATGGCTACGGCGATCCGGGCACCTGGGAAACCCATCCGCACTGGGTCGCCACCCTCGGAGATTTCATGAACGTGCAGAAATATCCGCCTTCCCTGCTGTACACCTGCGCCACCATCGGCCCCGCCCTCTTGCTGCTCGCCTGGATGGAAGGCCGGAAAAGCGCGGCCATGGATGTCGCTAAAGTATATGGCAGCGTACCTTTCTTTTATTACATCCTGCATTTCTATATCATTCACCTGCTTTGCGTGATCCTGTTCTTTGCTTCCGGCTACGGGGCGGATGATATTGTAAGCCCGCAAACGCTTTTCCTTTTCAGGCCACCCACTTTCGGTTATCCGCTATGGGTCGCTTACCTCATCTGGATCGGCATCGTAGCATTGCTTTATCCCTTGTGCAAACGATATGCGGCTTATAAACGGACGCACCGGCACTGGTGGCTCAGCTATCTTTAACGCAGCTTCAGCTCGTACCTTTTTTGGCTATATTTGCCGGGTACCATCTTTAAATGTTACTGTATGAAAAAGGCTATCCAACACATCCTGCAGGGCAGGGAAAAACGCATCACCGAAGATGAAACTGTGATACAACCGCTACCCCATAAAGACTTCAGATTTGCCAATCCCTTCATCGTGCTGCATCACATCGGCCCGGAAACCATTCCCGCGGGATCGGCGATGCGCATTCACCCGCACCCGCACCGCGGCTTCTCCCCGGTGTCTTTTTTCATTCAGGGCGCGGGATATCATATGGACAATGCCGGACATTCCGGCACCATAGAAGCGGGCGGCATTCAATGGATGTTCGCGGGAAAAGGACTGCTGCACAGCGAAGGCCCCACCAAAGAAATACTGGAAAAAGGCGGCGTACAAGAGATGATACAGATATGGGTGAATGTGCCGAAAGCCCACAAATGGGATGAACCTTACTACCAGTCCGCCTCCAAAGAGCAATTACCCAGAGTACTGGAACAGGATGGTGTGGAGCTGCGGCTGGCCAGCGGCGAATACGAAGGCAAGAGAAGCCCGATGAAAAGCTTTACCCCTGTGATCGCCATCAACGGCGCCATCGAAAAAGGAAAAACCGTGAGCATAACGGCCACTCCCGGCTATCAGGCATTGCTGTACGTGTCCAAAGGGAGCTTCCTCGTGAATGGACAGGAAACGGCGCAAATGCATCAGCTGGTGGTGTTTGAGAAAGAGCATGACGAGATCGTTATCACTGCAAATGAAGATTCGGCTATCCTGTACCTTTCCGCCGAACCGATCGATGAACCGGTGGCCGCGAAAGATAATTTTGTTATGAATACCCCCGAAGAAGTGGAACAGGCAATGGCGGATTACAGGAACGGGGTGTTCGGAACGCTTGAATACTGATCATGAATATACCTTTGTTTGAAAAACTGGCGGAAGAGGAACTGATCTCCGCCGGTTCCCTCGAAAAAGTAAAGACCGCTGCCGGCAGAAAGCTTTTTTCGGTGCACTGGGAGTTGAAAACCATGTTGTACCTCGGCGTACTGCTGCTTAGCGGCGGACTGGGCGTCCTGGTGTATGAAAATATCGATACCATCGGCCATCAGGTCATACTGTTTGCCATAGCCCTCCTCTGTATGGGCAGTTTTTACTACAGCAACCGGCACAGGCAACCTTTTAGCTGGACGAAAACATACTCCCCGCATGCCTTTGCGGACTACGCCATATTGCTGGGATGCCTGCTGTTCGTGACCTTTATCACCTACCTGCAGGCGCAATACGAAGTATTCGGTACCCGGTACGGGGCCGCCACTTTCATCCCGATGGTGGTACTGTTATTCAGCGCCTATTATTATGACCACCTGGGCGTGCTCAGCCTCGGCATCACGAACTTTGCCGCCTGGATGGGAGTGGCTATCACGCCCTACCGCATCTTTTCACAGAACGATTTCTCCAGTGAGCGCCTGATATACACCGGGATGCTGCTTGGTGTGATACTGTTGGCGGCAGCATTTATCAGCGAATACAGATCATTAAAAAAACACTTTGCATTTACTTACAGCAACTTCGGGACGCATATTCTTTTTATTGCCGTGCTGTCCGCCCTGTTCTCGTTTGAACGCAGTATGGCCCTCTGGTCTGCTGTGCTGGCGGGTGTTTGTGCCTTCGTGTACTTTCAGGCGCTGCGTTACCGTTCGTTCTACTTTATGCTGATCATGGTGTTGTATGCCTACACCGGCCTTAGCTATCTCGTATTGCGGCTCTTCGAACCGGTAGAAGGGTACTTTACCATCTGCATGTTATATTTCCTGACCTCCTCCGTCAGTGTAATTCTGCTGCTGATCCGTTTAAACCAAAAGCTCCGTCACAAATGATCGCATATAACAGGAAAGACCTCGACAATCGGCTGATACTGCGGGATGTGGATGCGGCATGGCAAAAAAAATGCATCACCGAAGAAGAACGGCGGGCGGTGCGGGCGGCTTACCCCGTAAAGCTTTACACCCCGAACCCGTTCATCCGCATCGGGCTTTTCATCGGCACAATAGTAGCGGCGCTCGGCGCTTTCGGGCTTTTCCTGGCCGGCACGCACGACGAGGACGTACTAACAATGCTGATCTTCTTTTTTTCCATCGTTTATTATGCGATGCTGGAAATGTTCGTGCAGCACAAGCATCATTTTAGGTCCGGCGTGGATGATGCGCTGATCTGGCTGAGCGGCATATACTTCATTACCGGTTTTCTGGCCGCCACCGAGCTGGATCTTGACGAAATATGGATATATCTGCTCGTGCTGCTCACCGGCACTTGTTTTACGCTGCGTTTCGTGAATATGCTGACCGGCGCGGCGGCGTTCATCGGGTTGACCGGAATGGTGCTTTATACCGCCGTCCGGCTTGGCAGCACAGCCCAGGCGTTCGTTCCTTTTTTCATTATGGGCCTTTCCCTCATGGTGTACCTGGCATCCGCCAGGCTGCTGAAACAGCAGCGATTCCGGCATTACTTTCCCTGCCTGGAACTATTATCCCTTCTCGCATTGATCATGCTGTATGCCGGAGGCAATTATTTCGTGGTCAGGGAGCTTGGCTCCGCGATGTTTGGAATGGAAATGAGGCTGGAATGGCTGTTCTGGCTATTTACCGCGGCCATTCCGGTGATCTATCTTTATCTTGGTATCCGGCGTAAAAATGCGATGCTGCTGAGAACAGGGTTGCTGCTCATGGCAGTGGCCGCTTTTACGATACGCCACTATCATCAGATACTTTCTCCTGAGTTGGCGATGGTATCTGGCGGGGCCGCCATGATCGCGGTGGCATGGTATCTCACCCGTTATCTCCGCGAGCCGAAACAAGGCTTTACAAAGGAAAGTGACGATGAACCGGAAGCCATTGAAAAACTACAGATAGAATCGCTGGTGATCGCCGAAACCCTGCAGGACGCTCCACAACCGCCGAAAGGTTTCAGGTTTGGCGGTGGTACCGGAGGCGGGGCCGGTGCAGGCGGAGATTTTTGATCCTATCATTATTCTAATACCAAGAGGTAAATTATCCTATATTATTTATACCTGAATTGTAAGGACATTTGTGCTGACAAAATAAAACGACGAACATGGACCTTCAATTAAAAGGAAAGACCGCTCTTGTAAGCGGATCAACACAGGGCATCGGGTTTGCGATCGCGAAAAGGCTGCTGGAAGAAGGCGCTGCGGTCATCATTAACGGCCGGACCGAAGCCAGGATCAACGAGTCGATAGCAAAACTCCAAAAGGCCGTACCGGGCGCTGATATTTCCGGCGTGGCCGCTGATTTTGCGAAAGCAGAGGAAGTAACCGCCCTGCTGGAAAAAGTACCGGAAGTGGATATTCTCATCAATAACGCCGGGATCTTTGAGCCGAAACCTTTTGCGGAGATCACCGATGAAGAATGGATGCGTTTCTTCGAGATCAATGTACTGAGCGGGGTACGGCTTTCCCGGCACTATTTCCCGAAAATGCTTGCCCGGAACCGGGGAAGGATCATTTTCATTTCCAGTGAATCCGCCATCATGACGCCTGATGAAATGATACACTATGGCATGACCAAAACAGCGCAGCTGGCGGTGAGCAGAGGTCTTGCCGAACTGACAAAAAATACAGCCGTTACCGTTAACAGTTTACTGCCCGGTCCTACCAAATCGGAAGGCGTAGATGAATTTGTGCGCCAGCTGGCCGAAAAACAAAATATCACACCGGCAGAAGCTGAAACGGACTTCTTCAAGACTATGCGCCCGTCCTCCCTCATCCAGCGGTTTGCGGACGTTTCGGAGATCGCGAACCTCGCGGCCTATCTGGCAAGCCCGCTTTCCGCTGCCACCAATGGCGCTGCGCTGCGGGCAGACGGAGGCCTGGTACGGTCCATCTACTGATTTCCCATCCTTCCCGCTATGCGGGCCAACACTTTACATCATGTACATCAAATTAAAGGCGCTGCTCCTGACGGGAGCGGTGTGCCTGCTCATGACCTCATCCGCCGCCGCACAGGAGCGGCTGTCAAGGATCGACAGCATGATCCTTCGTCATATGCGCGCCCAACATATCCCCGGCGCTTCCGCACTGGTCATCCACCATGGCAGGATCATCTATAATAAACAATTCGGTTATGCGGACCCGGCATCCGGCAGACGGATGCAGCAACAGGACATCTTCCGCATCGCTTCACAAAGCAAAGCCATTACCAGCCTGGCGGCCATGATGCTGTGGGAGGAAGGGAAGTTCCTGCTGGACGATCCCCTGTCCAGATACCTCCCTGCATTCGCCCAACCGCAGGTACTGGCTACCTTCAACGAGCGTGACAGCAGTTACACCACCCGCCCGGCCAGCCGGGAGATCAGGATACGCGACCTGCTGCGGCACACCTCCGGTATCGCATACGCCGCGGTATTCAGCGATCCCGTCATGCAGGCAATTTACCGGAAAGCAGGTGTGCCAAGTGGTATCGGTACTACTGCATCCACGCTCAAAGAAAAAATGGCGCTGCTGGCCACACTTCCCCTGCAGCATGATCCCGGCACTGCTTTTACATACGGACTGAATACCGATCTTCTGGGATATCTCATTGAAATATGGAGCGGGCAGCCGCTGGATGTCTTCCTGCAACAGCGCATCTTCGACCCGCTGGAGATGAAGGATACCCATTTTCATCTGCCTGCAGAGAAGCATCACCGGCTGGCCGCCCTGTATGAAACGGCGCATGACCAACTCCGGGAGGTGGATCATCCAATTTACGAAGGTGTTGATCCGCTTTTCCCTACCCTGCGCGGCACTTACCTCTCGGGCGGCGCCGGCCTCAGTGCTACTATTGGCGACTATGCGCGATTCCTGCAGTTCATGATGAACAAAGGCGTGTACAAAGGCAAACGGCTGATCAGTCCGGCTACAGCTGCGCTGATGCTTACGAATCAGCTGACAGCGGATGTCCGGATCTCGCCTGATCCTCCGCAACCGGAAGACTTTGGCTTCAGCCTCGGCGGCTATGCCCTGGAAACGGCAAAGAACGATTACCTTTCCCCCGCAGCCGTCGGCGCATTCGGATGGGGCGGCGCTTTCAACACCCATGGATGGGCCGATCCGGCCAATGAGCTGGTGGCCGTATTGTTCACGCAGGAATACCTTTCGCCCTGGTTCAGCATAGGAGAAGAATTTAAAGTATTGGTGTACCAGGCGCTGGTTCCGTAAAAAGAGTTTGATCATCCGGGCATTCTTCGTATTTTCTGCAAATTTTATTTGCCATATGAAACGATTTTCCCTGATGCTCCTGGTCTGCAGTACACTCGCATTGTTATCCTACACCACCGCCAAAAAGAAAAAGGTGATCTTCTTCGGCGATTCCATAACCGCGGCCGGTGTGCAGCCGGAGGGTTATATCAGCCAGATGAAGCACAAAGACGGCGCGGAAAGCTACGAGCTGATTGGCGCCGGCATTGGCGGCAACAAGGTGTATGACCTCTACCTGCGGATGGAAGAGGATGTGCTGGCTAAAAAGCCGGATATCGTGGTGATCTACATCGGGGTGAATGATGTATGGCACAAAACTTCTTCCGGCACCGGTACGGACTATGATAAATTCGGGAAGTTCTACCGTGCGCTGATCAAAAAACTGCAGGCGCAAAAGGCCAAAGTGATCCTTTGCACGCCCGCTGTGATCGGTGAAAAGAAAGATGGCGGCAATGCGCAGGATGCGGATCTGGACAAATACAGCGCCGGTATCCGCGAGATCGCTGCTGAGCTGAAGCTGCCGCTGGTGGATCTCCGCAAATTATTCATTGAATATAATGCTGCCCATAATCCTGAAAACAAAGAGAAAGGCATACTGACTTCCGATGGTGTTCACCTGAACAAGGAAGGGAATGCACAGGTGGCTGCTACGATGTGGGAAGCTATCCGGACATTGTAGTCCGGGGCAAGTTATTCACCCACAGGTCCCGCAGCGGGTTTGATTACCGGCTGCGGGAAGCAATGTTCACTTCGCCGGTATTGCCAGCACTTCACCTGTTTTTACCGGCACCCCGAAATCGGGCGTACCGTCTTTTTTCCAGGTGAATGACTGCATGCGCGGTGAGCGTTTTCCTCCGCAACCGTCTCCGGGATTGGCATTGGCATGGTATAATATCCAGTTTTCCTTACCGTTGGGAGACTGGAAAAAGGAATTATGTCCGGGTGCATACACGCCGTTTTCTTTTGATGAGCGGAACAGCGGCTGCGGTGTTTTTTTCCAGGCGGAAGCATGCAGCAGGTTCTTTCCGCCGGTGAAAGTAAGCAGCCCCAGGGCATAGAAATCCGTCCAGCAGCCACTTGCGGAGAACACGATGAACAGTTTCTTCCCGTTCATCAGGGCCTGCGGCCCCTCGTTCACGATCACTTTCTGGCCGCTTTTTTCCCATTCATGCGTGGGTGCGGATATCATTACCCTTTCGCCTTCAATGGTCCAGGGGTTTTTCATTTTAGCGATATAGATATTCTGGCTGGTATTCACATCTCCCTCCCAGCCGGACCAGATCATGTACAGCTGCCTGCGGTATTCGAACACATTTCCGTCAATCGCCCATTTGTCTGTAGCGGCAGCTACTTTGCCTTTGAAGGTCCATGTACCTTCCAGCGGGTCCGGCGAATCATTTTCGATCACATACATGCGATGGTTATGGTTGTTCCCGTCATCGGCCGCAAAATACACATACCATTTGCCGCGCAGGAAATGTATTTCCGGCGCCCAGACTTCTTTCCCGAATGCGGAATCGCGCGGCGGGGTGTACACCACTTTGTGCGGGGCTGTTTTCAGGTCCGCCAGGCTGGCGGTTTTCCAGAGCTCTATGCTGCGCCCGTTGGTATGGGTGTAGTAATAATATCCATCCTTATAAAAGGAGAAAGGGT
Source organism: Chitinophaga sp. XS-30 (assembly GCF_008086345.1). NCBI lineage: Bacteria > Pseudomonadati > Bacteroidota > Chitinophagia > Chitinophagales > Chitinophagaceae > Chitinophaga > Chitinophaga sp. XS-30. The sequence goes on from NZ_CP043006.1 coordinate 4,411,437, forward strand.
CGGCACCCGAAGGCAGCAAAGGGTTCGTGAAGGTACTTTGGGCATGTGCGCAGAGGCCTGCGAGCAGCAGAAGGCTGCATAATAATCGACGTTGCATCCCGCAATATAAACATCCCGGCCTATTTATGCAATGCCGATGCTGCGAACGGGTGGGGAAGCCAAACAGTGCAACCTCCTCTTCCGCCTGTGCTCTCCGGGTTGCTATAAACGGGCGTTTTATTTATACGGCAGAAGCAGACGGTGATATTTTCCCGTAGCCGCTCCGTTTTCCGGCGGACTTTTACTATATTGAGGGTTCACCAAAACCTTTCTGGATGCTCCCTGCGCTACTTTCCGGTTTTATATTCGCGATACTGATCCTGCTTTTCGGAAAACAGGTCCGTGGAAAGTCAGCTATGGCAGTTACCCTTCTTCCCCTTGGCCTGTTCACCTATTTCCTGTTCCTGCTACCGGAAATCGCGAACGGCAATGCCCTGTTATTCAGCTATCCCTGGATCCCGTCCATGGGCATTAATCTGGACTTCAAAGTGGACGGCCTCTCACTGCTGTTCAGCCTGCTGATCACAGGGATCGGGGCGCTCGTGTTCTTTTATGCATCTTATTACCTGAAGGGGCATCGTTACCTGGACCGGTTTTACTGTTATCTCTGCATATTCATGGCGGCCATGCTGGGGGTCGTGCTGTCAGACAATGTGATCCTGCTGTTTGTATTCTGGGAACTGACCAGCATCAGCTCATTTTTCCTGATCGGTTTCAACAACGATGATCCCGCATCCCGGAAGAGTTCCATCATGGCGCTGGCCATTACCGGCGGTGGCGGGTTTCTGCTGATGGCGGGCTTTATCCTGCTCGGCAGCATCAGCCATACCTATTCCATCCGGGAAATGCTGACTTCATCCGCAGTGCTGAAGGAAAACGCCGCCTATGGATGGATATTGGTGTTGCTGTTCGCCGGCGCTTTCACCAAATCCGCGCAGTTCCCTTTTCATTTCTGGCTGCCGGGCGCTATGAAGGCCCCTACGCCTGTTTCCGCCTACCTGCATTCTGCAACCATGGTGAAGGCCGGTATTTATCTGCTGGCCCGCTTCACACCCGTGCTTGGCTCCCATCCTGCCTGGAACAACACGTTGCTGATCACCGGCGGTATCACCATGTTATACAGCGCCTTTCATGCCATATTCCGTACCGATCTTAAAGGCATCCTTGCCTATTCCACCATTTCCGCACTGGGCATGCTTGTGTTCCTGCTGGGCGCAGGCAGCGAACAAGCCATGCTGGCCGTTGCCGTATTTATCATTGTGCATGCCCTGTACAAAGCGGCCCTGTTCCTCACGGCCGGGATACTGGACCATGAGACCGGTACCCGGGATGTTACACAACTAAGCGGCTTGCGTAAAGTGATGATGCCGGTGGCCATCGCCGGTTTGCTGGCAGCTTTGTCAAGCGCCGGGCTGCCGGGGACCTTCGGTTTTATTGGAAAAGACCTGATTTATGAGACCACATTGCATGCAGGCACGCTCAACATATGGTTGACCGCTGCCGCTGTACTGACCAATATACTACTGCTGTACGCAGGTTTTCTTGCCGGCATCAAACCTTTCAGCGGCGATCTTCCGGAAGCCTTCAAAGCGGTTCACCTGCCGGACATGCGTCTCTGGGCGCCTCCGCTGCTGCTGGCGGTACTTGGGCTGGCCTATGGCATCATTCCCGCGCTGACGGATACTTCCCTGGTGCAACCGGTCGTGCAGGCGCTGTCGCCCGGTGCAGCCGTCACCCCGTTGAAAATATGGCACGGTTTCAACACCATCTTGCTACTCAGCGGCATTACGCTCGCCGGCGGCATTGGATTGTACTATTACCGGCAACCTTCGGCCCGCAGGCAGCAGGCGCTGCAACGGTATGATTTCATCAGCCCGGAAACATTGTTATTGAAAAGCGCCGGGAAGTTTGACGTTTTCAGCCACTGGTACACCAACAAGCTGCACAACGGGTATCTGCGTTCCTATGTCAATGTCATTGTCATATTCATGAGCGGCCTGCTTGGCTATAAGCTGATCACCGGGGTGAATATCTATCTGGACCTCAGCAATCTTTCCCGGATCACCATGTACGATGTAACCATCTTCTGCATCATCATTGCCGCAATCTGGAAAACGATCTCCACTTCCTCCCGCATTACAGCCGTGGCCTCCATGAGCATTGTCGGCTATTGCATATGCCTGCTGTTCGTGATCTACAGTGCGCCGGACCTTGCCATGACGCAATTCACCATCGACACATTAACGGTCGTGCTGTTTGTACTGGTGCTTTTCCGGTTGCCGCGTTTCCTGCGCATCAATGACACGAGGGTTGTGGTGCGGGACAGCATCGTGTCCATCATATTCGGTTCCCTGATCGCCATCATTGCGCTGGAAGTGATGAACGAACCCACCAACAAGGAAACCAGCCGGTACTATGCAGAGAATGCCTATTTGCTGGCCAAGGGAAAGAATGTGGTGAATGTAATGCTGGTGGACTTCCGGGGCTTTGATACATTGATAGAGATCACCGTGCTGGTCATTGCCGCACTGGGGGTGTACAGTCTGCTGAAATTAAGGGTCAGCTCAACAGAAAAAGAATAGCGTATGAAAAGTGTCATTTTAAGAACAGCTTCCAACTACCTGCTGCCATTGCTGCTGTTATTCTCCGTATTCATCCTGCTGCGGGGGCACTACTCCCCGGGAGGCGGGTTCGTAGGCGGATTGATGGCATCCATAGCTTTTGTGCTGCATGCGTTTGCGAATAAACTGGAAAATACGCGAAAGCTGCTGCGGTTTCCTCCGGGATCATTTATTCCGGTGGGGCTGGCCATTGGCTTCCTGAGCGGCCTGGCGCCGGTGTTCGTGGGCAAGCCCTTCCTGACGGCCTTGTGGTTTGACACACCGGTGCTTATTGTAGGCCTGGTTGGCACACCTTTATTCTTTGACATCGGGGTATTCTTTGTGGTGATCGGCATTACGCTGACCATCCTTTTCAATATCTCGGAAAACATCCTGTAGTATGGAGTTATTACTGATTATACTGATCGGCGTACTGTATGCTACCGGCATCTTCATGATGCTGCGGCGCAGCATGGTTAAACTGCTGATCGGGCTGATACTGCTGGGCAATGGTGCCAATATGCTGATCTTCGTGCTCGGAGGCATTACCATGGGCAAACCGCCCATCATTGGAGACAGTGAAAAAATACTGAGCGGCGTCTATGCCGATCCTATTCCCCAGGCGCTGATCCTCACCGCTATCGTGATCAGTTTCGGCCTGCAGGCCTTTGCCATTGTATTGCTGAAAAGAGTGTATGTATTAATTGAAACAGATGACATGAACGATCTCAACACACCGGATACAGACATATGACAGACAACAGCATTATACTACCCGTCCTCTCACATCTCTTTACAGCTATCCTGCTGATATTTTTCTGGCGTAAGGTAAGGATACAGCAGATCATCAGTGTTGCGGGAAATCTGCTCATTCTTGGCCTCAGCATCGGGTTATTCGTCAAAACATGGCGCAGCGGCTTTCTCACCATGCAGGCCGGCGACTGGCAGGCGCCCTTCGGGATCACTTTTGTTGCGGACGTTTTCAGCAGCACCATGATATTGCTGGCCGGTATTGCCGGGCTGGCGGCAAGCATATATTCAACCGTGGGCATTAGCCGCCACCGCATACAATACGGCTATTTTCCCATCTTTCATTTCCTGCTGCTGGGGCTGAACGGCGCTTTCCTGACCGGCGATATCTTCAACCTCTACGTCTGGTTCGAAGTAGTGATCATCTCTTCCTTTGTGCTGATGACACTGGGCGGCAGAAAGCCGCAGATAGAAGGCGCTATCAAATATGTTACCCTGAACCTCCTGGCTTCCGTGATGTTCCTTACCGCCATTGCGATCTTGTACGGCCTTACGGGCAGTCTCAATATGGCTGACCTTTCGCTGAAGCTGGCGAAGATAGACAACCGCGGTCTTGTGAACATCACCGGCCTCCTGTTCTTCCTGGGCTTCGGCATCAAATCTGCCGTATTCCCTTTATATTTCTGGCTACCGTCTTCCTATCATACCCCGCCATCGGCCATAGCAGCGATTTTCGGCGGACTGTTGACCAAGGTAGGCATATACGCGCTATTGAGGGTATTCACGCTGATCTTCATCCCGGATGAATTTACCGCAACCATGTTTACCATCATTGCTGCAGCCACACTGCTGACGGGAGCATTCGGAGCGTTCATCAAACGTAACATCCGCAAAATGTTCTCCTACCTGATCGTCTGCCATATCGGCTTTCTGCTGGGCGGGCTGGGCATGCATACCGATGTGGCGCTGGCCGGTACGGTTTTCTACCTTATTCACGACATTATCGTTAAAACCAACATGTTCCTTGCGGCCGGACTGATCTACAAGATCAGCGGCACCAACAATATGGAAAAACTGGGAGGGTTGTATGCGGACTATCCCAAGCTTTCACTGCTGATTGCCGTGGTATTGTTCTCCATGGTGGGCATACCGCCGCTGTCCGGTTTCTGGCCCAAAATCTATCTGTTCCAGGCCAGTTTTGCTACCGGCAACTGGTATCTGCTCACGGCCATGATCATCGCCAGCTTTATTACGCTGTTCGTGATCGCCCGTTTATGGGCGGATGCATTCTGGAGAAAGAAGCCTGCTACGGAAGCCGCGGTAACGGACGACTTTGCGGAAATGCCCTGGTATAAGCGTTCGCTCCTCGTGGCACCGGTGATATTTCTTGCGGCGATATCGCTGTACATCGGCTTCGGAGCGGAGCATATCATGATCCTCTCCCAACGCATTGCAACAGATCTGAAAGACACGGCGCCCTACATCAAAGCAGTGCTGGGGCGTGAAATCATTAACTTCTAACAGTGGATTATGGTCAAGCAGTTTTTAATGAATATCATGTTGACCTTTATATGGGTGGCGCTCACAGGGCAGCTGATGTTCTTTAATTTTGTACTCGGTTTCGTACTGAGTTACCTGATACTCTGGATCGTGGTGCAGGAAAACGATGGAAAACGGTATTACAGCCGGGTTCCGGCCGTAATCATTTTTATATTGTATTTCCTGTACGAGTTTCTGAAGGCAAATATCCAGGTAGCGTATGACGTAGTCACCCCCCGGTACTTCATGAAACCGGGAATTGTAAAGTATCCGATGGATGCAAAATCCGATCTGGAGATCACCATCTTCACCAACCTGATATCGCTGACGCCCGGCACACTGATACTGGATGTGAGCGACGACAAGAAAGTGGTGTACATCCATGTTATGTACCTGACCGACAGGGAGGATTTTATCCGACATATCAAGAACGGGATGGAGAAAAAACTTTTAGACATTTTACGATGAGCCTGAACGACTATCTTTTTTATGTGATCATGCCAATACTCTGTCTTTCGATCGTGCTGGTGGCGTTCCGTTTCTTCAAGGGACCAAGCATCGCGGACAGGGTCATTGCGCTGGACCTGCTGATCAGCATCGGCATCGGCATTATTACCGTTTACAGTATTTTCACAAGCCAGTCCACTTTCCTTGATGATGCGATGATACTGGCGCTGATCGCATTCCTGGGCACGGTGGCTTTTTCCTATTATCTTGAAAAAAAGGAGGAGAAATGAACGATATCATCATCATGACGCTGTGTACGATCGCTTCCCTGGTGATCCTCATCGCCGCAATCGGGATCGTACGGATGCCTGATTTTTACCTGCGCCTTTCCGTCACCATCAAAGCGGCCACTTTGGGCATTGGCCTGCTGCTGGCTGCAGCGGCGGTATTTTTCGGTGATATTTCCGTGAATACCAAGGCCATCGCCATCGTATTCTTCCTGCTGCTGACCACACCGGTGGCCGGGCATATGATCAGCAGGGCGGCACATTTCATCGGGGTAAAGCTCTGGAAGGGATCGGTGCTGGACGAACTGAAGGGAAAATATGATCGTACCACACACGGCCTCGAAAGCCGCGACACGCCCGGGCGGAATAACCCCGGCAGCGAGGACCATCCCGGACCTGAACAGCAACCTGACGTTTAGCAAACATCAAACATGCATATTAAAACCATCACAAAAAGCCTGATCCTGGCAACCATTATGATCACCGGAAATGAAGCCGCGGCACAAGCACCCGCAACCGACAATCCTTTTTTGAAAACATATACGACGCCGTTCGGCGTACCGCCTTTCGATCTCATCCGGCCGGAGCACATTCTGCCGGCTTTTGAAGAAGGCATGACAGCGCAGAACCGGCTTATTGCGACTATCCGCACGCAGCAAACCGCTCCCACATTCGCCGGCACCATTTTGGCACTGGAAAAAAGCGGCGCACTGTTGCGGAAGGTCAGCACCGTGTTCTACAATCTCACATCAGCCAATACCAACCCGGAACTGGAAAGCATCTCCCGGCAACTGGCGCCCAAAATGGCGCAGCACCATGACGATATTTACCTGGATACCGTGCTCTTCCAGCTGATCAAAACTGTACACGATCATCCCGGCAACCTCAATCCTGAACAAAAACGGCTGCTGGAAAAAACCTACAAATCCTTCGTGCGAAGCGGCGCCAGTCTGAATACGGACAAGCAGGCCCGGATGCGGGAGATCAATAAAGAGCTGTCCCTGCTCACCGTGCGCTTTGGGCAGAACCTGCTGGCGGAGACGAACAGTTTTGAGCTGATCGTGGACCGGGAAGAAGATCTTGCAGGCTTGCCTGCTTCCCTGAAAGACGCCGCGGCGATATCCGCCCGGGAAGCCGGAAAACCGGGGAAATGGCGCTTCACCCTGCACAATGCCAGTGTGATGCCTTTCCTGCAATATTCCGCCAACCGGAGCTTGCGGGAGATCATGTACAAGGCATATACCAACCGTTGCAACCAGGATAACGACAAGGATAACAAGGAGATCGTGGCAAGGCTGGCCGCGCTCCGGGGGGATAAGGCTGCCCTGCTGGGATATGACAGCCATGCGGACTTCATCCTGGAAGAGAATATGGCCAAAACGCCTGCAAAAGCCAATGAACTGCTGAACCGCCTGTGGACCGCTGCCCTGCCGGTGGCAAAAGAAGAAGCGGCCGCCATGCAGGAAGTGATGGACCGGGAAGGGAAAAACGAACAACTGCAGGCCTGGGACTGGTTCTATTACGCGGACAAAGTGCGGAAAGAAAAGTACAGTTACGATGCGGAAACGCTACGCCCCTATTTCAAACTGGAAAATGTGCGCGACGGCATTTTTACAGTAGCGAAAAAGCTGTATGGGCTGACCTTTTCCGTCATCAAAGATATTCCCCGGTATCATGAAGATGTAATCGCTTACGAAGTGAAGGAAGCCGATGGAAAACACATCGGTGTAATATATATGGATTTCTTTCCCCGGGCCTCCAAACGCGGCGGCGCCTGGATGACTTCCTACCGCAAACAGGCGGAAGGCGTGTCTCCCGTGGTATCCATCGTCTGCAATTTTTCAAAGCCCGCAGGTGACCAGCCTGCATTGCTCACGCCTGATGAAGTGGAGACCTTCTTCCATGAATTCGGACATGCCCTGCACGGCCTGTTGTCCGCCGTAACCTATGAAACCCTGTCCGGCACCTCCGTGCCGCGCGATTTTGTGGAACTACCCTCACAGATCATGGGGCATTGGGCCTTTGAGCCGGAAGTACTGCAATTTTATGCCAAACACCATGCAACCGGGGAGGTCATCCCGACAGAACTGGTGGATAAAATGAAACGCGCGTCCAAATTCAACCAGGGCTTCGCCACCGTGGAATACCTGGCCGCTTCCCTGCTGGATATGGCATACCACACGCTTCCGGCGGGACAAAAAATTGATCCGCTCAGCTTTGAGCAAACACAAATGGCGCAGCTCGGGCTGATCGGCCAGATCGCGCCCCGGTACAGGAGCACTTACTTTCAGCATATTTTCTCCGGTGGATATTCCGCCGGGTATTACAGCTACATCTGGTCTGAAGTGCTGGACAGCGACGCATTTGCCGCATTCAAGGAAACCGGGGACATATTCGATCCGGAAACCGCGCGGTCGTTCCGCAGGAATGTGTTGGAAAAAGGCGATACGGACGACCCGATGAATCTCTACAAAGCTTTCCGGACAAGGGAACCCGAGGTAAAGTTCCTGCTGAAGAACCGGGGACTGGACAAATAGTCCTTAAAAGAAACTGACAGCGGCGGCTGTCTCAAAAGCAATTTTTATTCGTGTGCCTGATAGAGATATTTTTCGTTTACGCGCCCGTCAAATTGCTTTTGAGACAACTCCGCCGTCTATATGCATTTCCAACGTCCGGTTGAATTTCCTAAGGAATTACAGATACTCCAGCAGCTGTGTGTCCAGCAACAGTCCTTCACTCGGCCTCCTGGCCTTTTTCACGGCTACGCCGCCGTCTTTCCCGAAAATAAAGAAGGTGGGATAACTTCTCATCTTCTCTCCGGGCAACAGTTCCTCCCAGATATGTTCAATGCGGTCGTTCGGCATGCGCACATGCTCCCCGGTGATGTTATTGACCTGCACATATTCCCGCCATTTCCCGTCGGCATCATCCTTGTCATTGCTGAGGTAGAGGAACACAATGTCGTTACCGTCCAATCGCGCCTTCAAATCAGGTACATAACCCATTTCTACCTTGCAGGGGCCGCACCAGGTGCCCCACACATCGAGATACACCACTTTCCCTTTGTACGGCGCCAGCAGTTGACGGAGAGAAGATATCTGCGCATAGTCTTTGCGAATGATGATATGGGGATTACGCTTGCCTTCTTCAAGCTGTGCTTCCAGCCGGGCGATCAGCCTGCTGCCATCCGCAGCCTCCGTACCGTCCGCAAAATGTGTTGTAAGGAGCTGCAGCAGCTGGCGGGCCATCGACAGCTCTTTCATATTGCCGTAGTAGGTCAGCCGGTTGGACAACAGGCGCTCGTACTGCGCAGCCGGCAATTTTTTCTTCCCCACCAGCATGGTGACCATCTCGTCCCCAAAACTGTTCGCCAGTTTCATCAGGGAATCGAAAGGCAAGCCTGCCGCTTCCTCCAGCAGCAGCTGCCCCCTTTCCTTATCCTTCCTGTATATCTTCCCGATCTTTATCATTTCATGCTTCGCGTACGCTGATAAAAAATACCCGGCATACGGGCTGCTTTCCATATCCTGCATGGAGGGAAGACCCGTCATCGACATCAGTGTATCCGCCCAGGCCTGTTCCGCCGGGTTCTTTGTATAACTGTTCAGCACCATCGAAAATTCATCCATATTCAGCGAATAATAATACCTGATATGCGTCATGAGCGATTTGCCGATGATCTTTGGCAACCGGGCATCAGCAACAATGCCGCGCAGGCTGTCCGCTTCCCGGAGAATGGATGGCAAGAGTACGTTCAGCAGGGAGTCCTCCCCCATCTTTCCATATGGATTCCCGGAAGAGAATTCTTTCATGAAAAACGGGCGCGGCGGAAAGAAAGCATGTATCATCATATTCTCTGTTGCTCCCTTGCCCTTGTACTTCATGGTACCGGGCAGATCACCTGCATCGAAGGTGACATGCAGCGGCCTGCCGGGACTAAGCAGCAGTTGTTGCTTCTTTTTGTTGTAATGCAGGGTAACGAATACCGGGGCGTTCTGAGGGAGACTGAAGGAAAAAGTGCCTTCAGGGCCTATTTTGCTGTATATGGAATTTTCCCGCTGATACCAGACATCCCGGGAGATGTTCAGTTCCGCTTCTCCATCTACGGCCCCGTTGATCTTCCCCGTCAGGATGGATTGCGCAAAACCCGCATACGCGCCGCACAAAACCAGGATACATAACAAATATTTTTTCATTGCAGATCATTTCCTGCAAGAATAAAACACCTGCGCTCATGCAGATGCCGGATGTGACCAATGCACCGGAAAATGTGACGAACAGCCGTTCCTGTCTGTATTTTAGCTAACCCCAATAAAGAAGGGGCGCTGAAAAAACCCGGCGCCCCTTCCAAAAGAAAATTTATCTGCTACAACCTGATCAACCGCAAACTCTCCGTCTCCCTGTCCCCTTCCAGCTTCAGGATATACATGCCGCTCTGCAGGAAACCAAGATCCAGGTCAAGCCTTGCCTGTCCGGATGATATATTCCACCTGCGCACCATTTTCCCCTGCATATCGAGCAATGTGGCCGTTTTGTAAACACCAGCGCTCATTTCCACTACTGCCATACTGTTCACCGGGTTAGGATACAGGCGTGCTCCGATGATGCCTTTTGTTTCCTGCGGTTTCGCAAAGGCCATACCACCGGCATTCAGACTGTCCGGCGCACAGTTATCGATGCTGAACCAGTTGAATTTGAAAGTTCCGGAATGCACATGTATGCCCGTATAACTCAGTGCCGGCAAAGTGATGGTATCCGTAATGGTTTGCCATGCCCCGCCGGTGGACGGTATGTCGATGGTGCCGAAAACCATGCCGCTGTGGCCCACACGGATCTGCGCGGGAGCTGTTGTAGACACGCGGAAGCTGATGTTGTACAAACCGGGTACCGGTACGTTCAGCGTATTGTAAGCAAAGTAGTCATTCACCCAAAGCCCGGCGTAATTTTGTCCGCCGCCGATATCCGTGCATGGTTGCAGGTATGGGCCGGGAGCCTTCGCGCTGGCCGTTTCCGCTTCGTATTTGTCGTTCACGGTGCAGGCATTGGCCACCACGTTCACGCCGGCAGTGCCGCTGATGGAATCCGCTGCAGCGGTGACCGTATAAGTACCGGAGGTAAGCCCCGCCGTGAGCAGGCCGCCGGAAGTGATGGTATTTCCAGTGCCGCTCACACTCCAGGTCACTGCTGGCAGCACCATGGTGTTGCTGTCCGCATCATACCCGGTGGCTGTGAATTGCAGATATCCCCCAGCGGCTACATTGGCGGAATCCGGTGTTACCTCGATACGGGTCAGCACCTGCGGTTCATCCGCACAGTTGTCTATGCTGAACCAGTTGAATTTAAAGGAGCCGGACATTACATGTATGCCGGTATAGGTCAATGCCGGCAGCGTGATGGTATCACTGACGGTTTTCCATACACCGCCGGTGGAGGGGATGCTGATGGTGCCGAATGTATATCCGCTATGCCCGATCTTCACCGAAGCGGCGGCAGTGGATAATACCCGCAGGCTGATGCGGTACCTGCCGGCAACGGGAACGTTCAGGGTATTGTAGGCGAACCATTTGCCGGTGTTCAGTCCGGCGAAATTCTGGCCGCCGCCAATATCTGTACAGGTTTCCAGGTAAGGTCCGGAAGCATGGTTGGATGAGCTTTCCGCTTCATGTTTATTGTTGACCGTACAGGTGTAACCGGTGGTGACCGACGCTGTGCCACTCACCGTATCCGCTGTTGCCGTCACGGTGTAGGTACCCGGATCGTTTCCGGCGGTCAATATCCCGCCGGTGGAAATAGTGTTGCCGGAGCCAGATACTCCCCATACAATAGCCGGGGGGGCAGACATCACGCTGTCAAACTGGTCGTATGCCGTTGCCGTGAATTGCTGTGAAGCGTTCAGCGGGACCATGATGGTGTCCGGGCTGATCGCGATACGCGTAAGCACAGGCACCGGCGTTACTTCTGCTATAGCCGTTCCCGTTATACATTCTGCTGTTGCTGAAATGGTGTAGGTACCAGTTACGGCGCCGGAGGTGAACAGACCTGCGGCATCGATCTCGTTGGCGGCGCCGGTCACGGACCATACCGGTGTGATGGATACCAGGTTGCTGTCCGCATCATATCCCTTTGCGGTGAATTGCCGGGTATTTCCGGCAACAAGTTTCACGCTGTCCGGCGTAATGTCTATCCGTGCGAGGGCGATATCTTCAGCATCCACGATCTCCAGCCAGTTGAAGTTCCAGCCGGAAGCATTGGCCCAGATGCGGATAGTTTGCTGCCCGGCTTCCAGGTGTATTGGCGCGGAGGCTACGGATATCCAGTTCTGCCAGCCGCCGCTGGCCGGAAGGGCTACCGTGGCAAGGGTCGCTGTGTCCAGCTGCACTTTCAGGCTGGTGTTGTAGCTGACGGCCACCCGGAAACGCAGGCGGTAATCGCCGGCAGACGGTACATCAATATCATACTCCATCCAGGTACCGGCGCCGATGTAACTTACATTCAGCACGCCGCTGGTATCCTGTGTGGCTTCCGTGCAGCATACATTGCCATTATCAAAATCCTCGGCTTCTATCCTGGCCGGCACCGGTTTATAGTTCACCGGCCGCACGTTGAAGTTCGTGGAACCGGATACGGTCACGGAATCTACAGTAGCCGTAGCCGTTACCACCCCCGAGGTTTGCAGCGTAGCCAGACCGGCGGAGTCGATCGTATTACCCGCTCCGGTGATGCTCCAGACCGGCGTTATGGGCATGTCGTGCTCATTCTGGTCAAAGGCTTTCGCGGTGTATTGCTGTGTTTTGCCCGGCACAAAGGACAGGTCTTTGGGCGTTACCACTACGGAATCCAGCACCGGTGTACCGAGGCCTTTCTGATATACCCGTACATAGTCCACCATCATACTGTCCGGCCAGTCCGCTTCAAATATGGAGCCGCCCATACCGCCGCCGATGGCTACGTTCAGGATGACATGGAATTTCTGATCGAAGGGCCAGTCTTTCCAGTCCGTTTGCGGATTGGCGTAGGTGTACACATGTATGCTGTCATAAGAGAACCGCAGGGAATCCGGGCTCCATTCCACCGCATAAAGGTGATAATTGTCCGCTGCGTCGGGGATGCTGCGCGAGCCGCTGAGGTGGCCGCCGTTCATCCAGTTATTATTTTGCGTATGCACCGTGGATAATACGTTCCCGTAGTTATTCCCCACATGTTCCATGATATCTATCTCGCCGCTGCGGGGCCAGCCGCCGTATGCGCTCGTAGTTGGCATCAGCCAGATAGCAGGCCAGGAGCCGCGGGCGCGGGGCAACTTGGCCAAAACTTCCACTTTGCCGTACAGGAAATCCATTTTCCCCTGCGAGATCATTCTTCCGGATGACCAGGGTTCGTTGGGGTTGCCGTCAGGAAAATCCTTCTTTCCTTTGATGATGAGCTTGCCGTTCTCCACACGGATGTTGTCGTGCGTAGTATCTGTGTACACCTGCTGTTCGCCGTTGATCCAGCCTTTGGGGCGCGGGTCCACCGTCCATTTGCTGCGGTCAGGCAGGCCATCTACATTGAATTCATCCTGATAGATCATCGTCCAAGCCGGATTCCCTTCAAATACCACATTCCCTTTCGCCAGATACATAGCGGTATTGGGATTTTGCAGTTCAGCGCTGTCTATCTGCAATTGCAATACAGTTCGGGAATAGTTGGCCGGGGAATTGCCGCTGAGCGTGATGGTGGCAATGCTGTCATTTACCCGGTGAACGCTGTCTATCGAAACCCCTTGCGGCAGATTGAGGGCCGTCCAGTTAGCGGTATTCAGTGTGGACGAAAAAATATCCCCGTTCACTTTCGCCTGCAAAACAGTGCCATGCTCCTGCCCCATTGCCACAGTGGTATTGGTCAGCGTAATGCCGGTGGGATTGGGCGCCTGCACCAGGTCGAAATACAAGGTACCGGCGGCCTTTTGGCCATCGATATAATGTATGCCGATGTAATTCAGGTCTGTGCGGTGGCTGACGCTCTGGAAATTGAAGGTGGCTTCTTCCCAGCGGTTGATCTGGCTGACCTTGTAGGTGAAGTACACCGCTTTCGTATAGTCGCTGCCGGGTTGAAGCTTGAATAATATCTCATCTTTCGTAGACGCATACACGAGCATTTTGAACACGCTGTTCGCCGTGAGATCAAAGGGCTGCAGCATGCTGCAATTGGCGCTCATGTACTCGAAGCAGCTGGTGTCTTTGATGAACCGGGCTACATGGGAGCTGGTGTTAAGGCCGGATGGCTGGGGGTTTGGCACATTGAACTGTACGCCGCCGGTAGCGCCCGCTCCGGCGTAATAGGTCCATCTGCCGGAGCAAAGGCCATTGCCTTCCATATCGTCCAGCAGGAGAAATTGCGCGTTCAGCCGGCCGGAGATCAGCAGACAGCACAACACAAAGAGTGTGGTAAACTTGTTTTTCATAACGTGTCATTTTTATACGTGGATAGTGTTCTCTCTTCGATCAGCTGCGGAAAATAACGACTGTCCCAAAAGCGCGCCGGGCATTTCCGTCCGGAGAATATTTGAGACAGCCGTGCTGTTTACAAATTCGGATTCACCAGGGCATCCGCACCGGGTATCGGCATCCAGTAATGCTGTTGGGTAATGGGGCCGGCCGGCTTCAGGTCGTCCGCATGTTTGTTCGCATTGGCTTCGGCCACCATATCCAGCCGTACCAGGTCGAACCAGCGGTTCCATTCCCCGGCGAATTCCCAGGCCCTTTCATCGATCACCGCTTTGATAAAATCGTCCGTACCAAGGCCAGGAGTCAGGTCGCCCAGCCCTGCACGAAAGCGAACGGCATTGACCGCATTGTAAGCCTCCGTATCTGGCGCCGCGGAAGACCTTGCCTGCGCTTCCGCATAGATGAGCAGCACATGCGCATAGCGGATCATCAGCACGGGGCTGTTGGACATATAAACAGCCGGATTGCCGGTCTGTACCCGGAACTTTTTATAGTACGGATGTTTGGTGGCAAGGTTCTGCCAGGGGATCGGCGTGGTAGTACCGGGTTTGATGAACGCCGTGGAAAACGTGGCATCCTTGCGCGATCCGGCCGGGAAATCGTTATAAAAATTCAGCTCCGGGAAAAAGTCGCTCCAGCCTGCCTCTTCATCAGGCATACCGGACACGCCGTAGAATGAATTGTAAGTGATCCAGTTGCCGCGGGTGAACAGGGTGAATACATCTTCCGATGTGCCGCCGGTGAATATCCGCAGAAAGCCATCCTGGTACAGATCGAATGCATAGATACCCTTGTTGTCGATCACCTCTTTCGCTTTAGCCGCAGCCAGTGCATATTTCGATGCATCGTTGACAGGCCATCCGCCCTGGGTGAGATACACATCCGCCAGCAATGCCTTCACCGATCCTTTGTTGGGCCTGCCGGGATGACGTTTAGTATTGGGCACCCACGCTTCCGCTTTGGCCAGGTCTTCTTCTATCAGTTTGTACACATCAGCGGGCGGGCTTTTTTGCAGGTTCAGGTATTCCTCCGAATATTTCTCGGAAGGGATGATCGGAATATCGCCCCAGTAGCGGGTCAGCCAGTAGTAACATAAGGCGCGCAAAAAACAGGCTTCGCCTACGATCTCCTGTATCTTCACCTCTTCTCCGTCCTGCACGGCGGTATAGTTGTTGATGATATTGGTCGTGGACTGAATGGTTTTGTAACAGCCGCGCCAGAGGGGGATCATGCGGCTGTTCAGCGATGATACATTGAACCGGTCAAACTCCCGGAACTCCTCCTTGTTGGAACCGGGATGCGTGGTCAGATCGTCCGCGCCCATGCACATGGCGATCTGGGACACCGTTACGAAACCGCTTTCAAAACCAACCATCAGGCTGCTGTAAGCGCCGCTGAGCGCCGATTCCAGACCAGCCATATTGCTCAGGCCCGTTGTGCCCACCACCAGGCCGCGGGGATCTTCCGTGAGCTGCTTGCTGCAACCGGCAGCAAGGGAAACAAGCAGTATAAAAAGTATCTTTTTCATCGAATATCTTTTACATGGATTTTAGAAACTCACCGTTACGCCGCCGGTAATAGCTTTGGTATTGGGATAAGAACCGTAATCGATCCCCTGGCGGATATCACCGGCAGATGAACTGGCTTCCGGATCGATACCGGAGTAACCGGTGATCGTGAACAGGTTCGTTGCACCAAGGAATACCTTTACGCCAACCGTATTCCAGATCTTTGACTTCGGGATGTCGTAAGACAGGCTGATGTTCTTCAGCCGCAGGAAATCCGCTTTTTCCAGAAAGCGGGTGGACTGGGTAAAGTTGCGGTTCGTGGTGCTGAAGGCCGGAATGTCCGATGTTTCGTTCACCCCCGGAATGTACCGGTCTTTGATATCCACCAGCGTGGCTTCCCTCGCATCACCACCGTGGTACATAGCTGCGGCATTGTTGTAGTTCAGCTTGTCGAAACCAAACAATCCCTGAAAGAAAACATTCAGCGAAAAGGCGCCATAACGCAGGGTGTTGTTCCAGCCGAAGGAGGTTTTGGGAATGCCGGAACCGATCACGCCGTAATCATCCGCATCGATGGCATTGTTGCCGTCTTTGTCCAGGTACCGGGAATCCCCCGGCACCGCGCCGTATTCCGCAGCGGCAGCTGCTTCTGAAGGTTTCCAGGTGCCGAGATAAGTAAGGCCCCATATAGCGCCGAGCGACTGCCCGGGCATGATCACAAATTCGGATTGCGGGGACATGCCGCCACCGATCTTCCGGTTGTTCGGGTCGAAGATCATTTCCTTTCCGGAACCGATGGATACCACGCTGTTCTCCAGGAACGAGACGTTCAGCCAGGTATTCCAGTTCAGCTTCCCCTTGTCTATCACCACCGCGTCTACAGAAAACTCCCAGCCCTTGTTCTGCACTGATCCTACATTGCGGGTAATGGTATTGCCGCCGAGGTAAAACGGCAGGGTTTCATTCAGCAACAGGTCTCGCGTATCTTTTACAAAGTAATCGGCCGTGAAGTTGATCCTGCCGTTCAGCAGCCCCGCTTCCAGACCAAAGTTTTTCTGCGCTGTGGTTTCCCATTTCAGGTCTGGATTCCCGATATTGCCCAGCACAATGCCCGTAACATGGGAGTTGTTGCTGAAGGAGGCATTGCGTGACGCATAGGCGGAGAAAGTGCTGTACGGCCCAACCGCCTCGCTGCCGGTGAGGCCCCAGCTGCCACGCAGCTTCAGGTTGCTGAATATATGAAGGTCACGGATGAAAGGCTCTTCAGACAATACCCATCCTGCGGAAAAAGAAGGAAAATAGCTGAACCTGTTGAGATCGGAAAATTTGGAAGAACCATCCCGGCGGATGGCGGCAGAGGCCAGGTACTTATCCCTGTATCCGTAATTCACACGGCCTACGAGGGAAAACAGCCCCCACCTGGAATAACCGGAGCCTGGCGTACCGGGTGTGCCTTGCGTGAGGTTATTCCATTGCAGGGATTCGTAAGATAAATTGGAGGCCCCGGCGGAAACGTAGTTGTAGGTGGACTGCTGGTATTCCACTACCGCCGTCACATCCAGGCTATGCGCCTTGTTGAATATTTTCCTGTAGTTCAGCGTATTGGTGTTCTGCAGACGGACCTCTTTGTTGGAACGGTAGCTGGCGGATGCCACATTGTTATTGATGGCTTTGCCGGTAAAGCTTTTGTTCTCATAACCAAGATAATTGGCGCCGTACTGTATGCTGAAGGAAAGCCCCGGCAGCATGTCTTCATAACGGAACCCGCCGATCATATTGGCCATCATGCGATCCGTTGCCACGATCCCTTCGGTGGTGATGGCCACGGGGTTGTTGAATGCGGAGCCAACCGGGTCCTGCAACGTGTAACCGCCGACTGCGTTCCTCACCGGCACGGTAGGCGACCAGGTGATCGCCTGTGCCAGCGGGCTGATGGTTCCATCGGCAGGGATATCCACATTCTGAGCGGCACTGTAAGAGCCGGTGATATTCAGGAAGGTGGAAATTTTTTTGGATAGTTGCGAGTTGATATTGGAACGTAGAGTGTAACGCTTGTAAGATGAGTTGTTGATCACTCCTTCCTGGTCCAGGTAGTTACCGGAGATGAAGTAACCCGTTTTGTCGTTCCCGCCGTTGAGGCTCAGCATATATTCCTGCCCGAGTGCGTTGCGGAATATCTCATCCTGCCAGTCCGTTCCGCCATTGGCGCGGAATGATGCGATCTGCTCTGCTGTAAAGGGCGCGGTAGTACCAACTGCCGCGGCATGTTCATTGGCTACCTGGGCATAGTCGCCTGCATTCAGCAGATCCATTTTTTTAATGACCTGTGAGGATGACAGGCGGGTGGTGAAATTCACCTTCAGCCCGTCTTTGCTGCCTTTCTTGGTGGTCACGATCACCACACCGTTAGCGCCACGGCTGCCATAGATCGCGGTAGCGGAAGCGTCTTTCAGTATCTGGATGGAAGCGATATCATCGGGATTGATGGCGAAGAATTCCGCGCCGATAAAGCCATCCACAACATAAAGCGGGCCGTTATCGCCGTTGATGGAATTGGAACCGCGGATGCGGATGCGCACACTGCCGCCGGGAGCGCCGGTGGAATTGGTCACCTGCACACCGGCAGCCCTGCCCTGCAATACCTGGTCGAACCGGTTCACCGGCTGCTCTTCGAACTGTTTGGAAGATATAGTGGTAA
This sequence comes from Chitinophaga sp. XS-30, assembly GCF_008086345.1. Lineage (NCBI taxonomy): Bacteria > Pseudomonadati > Bacteroidota > Chitinophagia > Chitinophagales > Chitinophagaceae > Chitinophaga > Chitinophaga sp. XS-30. The sequence goes on from NZ_CP043006.1 coordinate 4,429,791, forward strand.
TGGCATTGGTGAGGGTGGATTTGCGTTGTTCGCCATAACCTACCACGACCAGCTCATTCATCCTGGAGGCGGAGGCTTGCAGCGTTACGGTGATCTCTCTCCTCCCGGCAAGCGCGATCTCCTGCCGGTCAAAACCAATGGAAGATATTACCAGTATCGCGTTGGCATCGGCCACCGTGATGAGGAAATTTCCCTGTTCATTGGTCACTACGCCTTTGGAAGTGCCTTTCACCTGGATGGTAACACCGGGTAACGGTTCTCCTTTTTCATCTTTCACGGTGCCGCTTATTTCGGTGTCCGCCGTCCGGTGATCTGCACCGGCAAGCGTTCTCCGTTTTACCACAATGATCCTGTCCGTGATGACATAGGTCAGCGGCTGGTTCCTGAAACACAGGTCCAGCGCCTCCTGCAGCGGAATATCTTTAACGTTCAGGCTGATGGTACGGGCATGGGATAATTGTTCATCCGTGTAGAGGAAAGTATAGCCGGTCTGTTTTCCGATCTCGGCAAATACCTTGCCCAGGGAGATGTTCTGTTTAGAAAGGGTAACTGTTTGTGCACGTCCCGCTGCATGTACCTGCAGGAGGGAAATGGTCATCAAAAGCACCGTTAATTTCATGATCAGTAACGTTTTTTCTAATAATCGTGGAAAATCCTGCCCCGTGGCGGCACGCGCTGGCCCGCCTTGGGAAAAAAGCCTTAAATGCATACATTTGCATGGTTTGGGTAAATAATGAAAATTGCCGAAAACGATTGTCAATTATGGACCTGAGCATCAGCCGGGAGCGGTACGAACGCTTCCGGTTTTTTCATGTCCGGATACTTCCTGTCAGGGACTCATGATTGTTGGTTATCCGATTTTTTATGGTGATACGATAATCTGTTTTCCTTTGACCTCGAAATGCACTTCCCCCGTCATTTCCAGCATCTGCAGCACTTCGGATACATTCACATTACGAGGGATAACGCCCCTGAAGTGCGCCTGTACAGGTGAGCGGTACACGACTTCCACATCATACCATCTCGCGATCATCCGCATTGCCGATTGCAGGTCGTTGCCGCCGAAATGCAGCAGGCCGTTCTTCCATGCCACGGCTTCCGCGGTATTCACCTGTTCCTGCATATGCAGGACGCCGGTGCTTTTCAGGAGGCTAGCACCCTGTCCGGGAGACAGGCGGTAGCGGCTGTTCCCATGGCTGACGCGCACCGCCCCTTCCAGCAGGGTGGTATTCACCCGGGCTTCGTCTTCATACGCCATGATATTGAAATGTGTGCCCAGCACGGCTACATCCATATCATTCACTTTCACGAAAAAGGGCTTGTCTTGTTTAGCGACTTCAAAATAGGCCTCGCCGGTAAGCGACACCTCGCGGGCATCCCCGGAGAAATGCGCGGGATAACGCAGGCTGCTGGAGGCGTTGAGCCATACCCTGCTGCCATCGGACAACGTAACACTGAACTGTCCGCCGCGGGGTGTGGCAATAGTATTGTAGATCAACGGAGCTTTTTCATCCGGAGCGGAAGATTCATAGGCCAGTTGGCCATTGCCCTGCATCTGCAATATGGTATTGCCTTGTGACGCCAGTGTACCGCTCGCCGTACTGTCCAGCGGTATTTGCGTACCATCGGCGAGGGTCAGCATGGCTTTATTGCCACCGGGAACCACATCGTTTTTGATCTCCTGTTTTACCGTATGCGTTTGTGCAGGGCGATCGTCCCGCATCAGCCAGAAAGTGCCGGCAGCGCCGGTCAGTAACACCGCAGCGGCAACCCATCCCCAGTAACGGCGGCGCATGGGTACAACCTTAGCGGGGCGGTCTGATGCGAGAATGCGGCCGGCGATCTCATCCCAATGTGCCGGATCGGTATTACCGGGAACGGGCGGCGGAAGCAGGGATTCCACCTGCAAGGCTACTTCACCCGTTTCGTCTTCTGCCATCAGACGGGTCAGCTCTTCCAGTTCGGCATCCGTAGCGGTATGCTGTACAGCCCTGCCAACGAGGTATGCCAGGCGGTCTTGTAAGGTCAATGTATTATCCTTTAAGTGTTCAAGAACGTGGTACTTTCAAAACGCGGACTTGTATCAGTACAGGAGGTCCATATACACAGACGCGCAAGCGGGAAATCAGGACCTATAGGAAAGGAAAAAAGTTGGGCTTTCAGGAAAGGTGCTGCATAACCTGAATGGTTCAGCAGGAACGGTGGCGGGTTGGAAACGGAAATTTCCCCGCCCTCAAAAAAGCTCCTGCATAACATGCAGGGCCAGCAGGAACAACGGTAGATAATGCCCTGCCTGTTCTATCCGTTCGCGGATGCTTTTAAGGGACCGGACGAGGGAGTTTTTGACGGTATTGGGGGAAAGTCCCAACTCCAGCGCTATTTCAGGGATCTTCAGGCCTTTTTCGCGGCTGAGCAGGTAGATGCGTTTTGCCTGCGCCGGTAATTGCTGCACCGCCTCTGCAATGCTTTTGACGATGGCATGATAGATCACCTCTTCTTCCGTAGTACTGCCCGTCTCCTCCCGGAGGGAAATAGCGTCCAGGGCTTTGTGATGCACGGCCTGGCGGCGCAGCCAGCTGAAAGACTGGTGGAAGACGATACGCAGTATCCAGGAACGGGGGTTTTCGATACCCGGCAGCTTGTCCCGGCTGATCCAGAGACGAAGGAAAGTTTCCTGAATGATATCGTCAGCAACCGCCGCGGTTTTGGTGAGATGCATGATAACAGGCTGCAGCTGTGGGGCATACGACTGGAAAAGTTGCCGGAAGGCTGTTTCATCGCCCTCCGCAATCATCCGGAACAGTTCTCTATCATTATAAGCGGGATCGTGCACCTTGTCTCCTCTGAACGTAAAGTTGGTTGATTAGGAATATCCGGCTAATGTAATAAAAATATGTCTTTCAGTGCCTGCTTTGCTGCGTAGTAACCGCAGAGGCCGTGCACACCACCGCCGGGCGGGGTTGATGAGGAGCAGAGATACAGCCCTTTGGCGGACGTCCGGTAGGGAGAGGCACGGAGCGCAGGCCGGGTGAACAACTGTGTGATATCCATTACGCCGCCGTTGATATCCCCCCCGGCATAATTCGGATTATACGCTTCCATATCTTCGGTATTCATAACATGCCGGGCCAGGATGCGTTCCCGGAACCCGGGGGCAAAGCGCTCCACCTGCAATTCTATCGCTTCGGTCATATCCTTTTTGGAGCCTCTCGGCACATGACAATATGCCCATGCGGTATGTTTACCCGCGGGCGCACGCGAAGGATCGAGCTTGCTGGGCTGCGCATAGAGGACGAAAGGGCGCTCGGGGTGCCGGCCATCCCAAACCATTTGCTCCGCTACGGCAATTTCCTCAATGGTATTGCCGAGGTGCACCGTTCCCGCCAGCCTGCAGGCTGCGTTGGTAAAAGGCGCGGGATCATCCAGCGCCCAGTCTATCTTGAACACGCCCATTCCGTAACGGTAACGTTCCAGCTGCCAGCGATAGAAGGCGGTAAGCTTATACCCTGCGATCTTCAGCAACTGCCGTGGAGTGATATCAAATAATACCGCTTTGGCGGATGGTAATTGCCGGAGGTCTTTTACATAAAATCCGGTTTCGATCTTTCCTCCCAGAGAGCGGAAATGTTCTGCCATGGCATCTGCAATACATTGCGAACCGCCTTTGACCACGGGCCATCCGTACAAATGCCCCGCCAGCATCAGCACCATGGCCGTTGCCGCAGTGGCGGCGTTGGACAGCGGTTGCATGCTGTGGGCCGCCATGCCGGCCCACAGGCCCCTGGCTTCCCGGGATTTGAATTCATCGGCAACAGCGAGGGAAGAGCGCAACGCCACCCAGCCGAAGCGCGCCATTTCTATCGGATATGCGGGTAAACGAAGCGGCGCCAGCACATCTCCGGCAATGCGGGGCCAGTTTCGTTCCAGCCGCTCAAACAAACGGAAATAGGCAGTTCCGTCGCCATCCAGACCAGAGGCGGTTGCCGTGAGGGAACGATGCAGACAGGCCGCATGGCCATCGTCGAAAGGATGTACAGCCGGCAGCGATGGCTGGATGCATTCCAGTCCATATCTGCCCAGATCAAGCCGTTGAAAAAAAGGAGACATGGCCAGCATCGGGTGTACGGCCGAGCACACATCATGCAGGAACCCCGGCAGTGTAAAAGAAGCGGTGCGCATCCCTCCCCCTATCGTATCCTTCCCTTCCAGCAACAAAACAGCAAGACCGCGCTGTTGCAGGGTGATGGCAGCGGCAAGACCATTAGGCCCGGATCCTACGACGATCGCATCATAATCTGTATGCATCCGTTAACGGTTATACGGATATTCCCCTCATCCCGCCGGAGACATTTCATCAGCGGAAGTAGCAGAATATCCGGCTTTAAGCACTGAAAAAATCTCAAACAACAGCAGGATCACTGCTGTTTCCCCGATTCTGGAACAGAAAATTACGGAATAATCGCGGTTCCTCCGCCAGGATAATCACATTACCGTTAACGGCAGCTGGTATACCGCGCTGCTGGCGGGAAAGCGCCGGTCAAAATGGTGCAGGAATAAAGTATTACAATGAAACGGCTGCGGCTACACGTTTCAGCTGTTCGCCCATCTCCTCCGTTATCTGTTCCGGCCTGAATTTCACATCCTTTACCGGCGCCTGGAACAGGAAACGGTACCAAACCAGCGAACCGAGGTAACAACCTGCGGTGTTCGCATGGTTGGCATCAAACCGCAATGTGCCGTTTGCCCAGCGATACCCCACATGCAGGGAATTTTTCTGTTCCGGCAATGCGGGAGCTACGGGGTTATCAAAATTATAAGCACTGTCTTTTTTATACGCCCACACCGGATCACCATTCATCATCCAGAAAGCATCTCCAACGGGGATCACCCGCACTTCCAACTCATTGGCTATCGTGTGGTAGGCAGCCCTGGAATGATTGTACATCTCCTGTGCATGGGCCGCCCGCTCTTTGCGATTGATCTTTCCGAAACCTTTGGCATCGGTACGGTAAGCCCAGGTCTGATGCAAAACAATGGTGGCATCCGGCTGCAGGGATTTGATCAGATCATACAATTTTTTCGCATAAGGACGATAAGTATCCGGATCGCCGGAAAGCAGGGAATACTGCTGCATGGTCACCACATCCCATTTCCCCTCCGCCAGCATTTCCTTTAACGACCGGCCTTTGTAGGCTCTGCTGGCTTCTTCGGTGGTGTCTGCCAGCCGCCAGTGCCTTTCCAGGGAGCAGCCGCCAAGCTCCGCGCGCCCGATCTCCAATTCATAACCTCCCTCCTCCGCCAGCACCGGCAGGTAAGTTGCGGCATTCCCCGAGAAACTGTTCCCGATAATAAAAAGGCGAAGCTTTTTCGTTTGCCCGTGAGCGGTGGACAATAAACATACACATACGAACAGGAGTAGCGCTCTGCATCTTGATAACATCATGATCTGTTTTTCTTTTGAAACGGCTTAAATTATCATTAATGCGGCAATAATCCAAATGAAGCCAGGCGCTGGCCGGTCAAACTGCATCCTAAGGCATGACATTTGCTGCTTATTCCTTATGCCGGACTACAGAAAAAAAGACCTCCCTGTATGGGAGATACGCCGCTTCCTCGAACCCGGGCCGGTCGTACTGGTCAGCTCCGCCTGGAAAGGCCGCCGGAACATCATGGCGATGGGCTGGCATACGGTAATGGAGTTCTCCCCTTCCCGTATCGGTTGCTTTATCACCGCCGCCAATCACAGCTACGAAATGATCCGCAAAAGCCGGGAATGCGTCATTAATATTCCAACGGCCGACCTGATCAGCCAGGTGATCCGGATCGGCAACACCACGGGCAGCGAAGTGGACAAATTCGAGTTGACCGGCCTGACCCCGCAGCCAGCCGAAAAAGTGGATGCCCCATTGATAAAAGAGTGTTATGCCAATTTTGAATGCAAGGTCACAGACACCAGCCTGTTAAAGAAATACAGCTTCTTCATCCTGGAAGTAGTGAAAGCCCACGCCGCCACATCTCCGAAATACCCGCGTACGCTGCATTACCGGGGAGATGGCGTTTTCATGATATCAGGGGAAAATGTTAATCACCGCAGAAAATTCCGGAAGGAAAATCTCTGACCACTGCCAGTTAACACTGTATTAATATGCGAATGTTTTCTTTGTGGAAAGGATTCATTTAAGCTGGTCATGACTCAACAGGAAATCAACACAAAAATCCGGCAATGGCTGCAGGGCGATGATAGCGCCTTTGAATGTATCTTCCATCAATATTATCCGCGTGTCACTGCCTACTATCATAAATATATGCAGGACCATACCTTCTCCGAAGATATGACCATGGAGGTGCTGGTAAAGGTCTGGCGCAACCGCCATGTTATCCGTACAGCCAGCCTGTTCGAAAATTACCTCTTCACTATCGCCAGGAACCACCTCATCAATGCATGGCGGAAAAAGATCGATACCCTCCTTTCTCTTGATACCGCCTCGGGATATGCTGATGCCCGCGAAACCGATACCCTGCTCTACAAGGAACTGGAAACGGAGTACAAGCAAGGGCTTTCCGTACTGCCTGAACAAAGGCGCCGGATATTTCTCATGCACCGCGAAGAAAACCTGAGTTACCGCGAAATTGCGGCCCGGCTGCACATCTCTCCCAAAACCGTTGAAAACCAGATATCCGCTACCCTCAAACTGCTTCGTACCCGCCTGGCGGAGCACCTCACGTCCATTCTCCTGTAAGCCGCTGTATTACCAAATTGTTACCGCATGGGGGTTACCTGCCCGGGTGGTGTATACCCTGGTAAGAACGGTATAGAACATTATGCAGCATAAATCAGTTGACACCGCGCTGTTGCGACAATATTTTGAGGGCAAATGCAACAGGGAGCAATTAAAGACCATCAGGCAATACCTGGAAGATCCCGCCTACAGTGCTTCGCTGGAGGAATTCATGCAACAGCACTGGCAGGAGGATAGTGGAGCAAATGCGGACCCGCTGCCTTTGCAGGCCAGGTACCGGCAATTCAGGGATATTGTCAGCGAGCTGGACATCACCAACAACCAAAAGCCTGCCGCCAAAACCCGTTCGCTGCGTGCTCCATGGCGTTTTGCCGCGGCCGCGATACTCATTGGCCTGCTGATCGCCGCAGGTATAAGCCTGTGGTATGCGCCTGATCTGCACAAAACACAAAATAATACCGCGTGGGTGGACATGAAGAATGAAGCCGGTAAAAGGACCTCTTTCATGCTGCCGGACAGCTCGCTGGTTTTTCTCAATGCGGCCAGTCACTTACGGTACAATACGGAGTATGGCAAAACCAATCGTGAACTGCTGCTGGAAGGCGAAGCATATTTCGTTGTGGCGCCCGGCGGAGAACATCCCTTTGCGGTAAAAACCGGCAGCCTCACCACGATAGACATCAGCACGGAGTTCAATATCCGGCACTTCGGCAACCAGGCGGATATTGAAGTCACCGTAGCCAAAGGCAGTGTAAAGGTCATGAATGATTCGCGCGACCTCGCAGTGCTGCATCATCGCGAACAGCTGAAATTCGACTCACAGCGGCACCAATTCTCCACGGCCCTGCTGGCAAATGATCTGGAAGAAGTCGGCGGATGGCGGAATGGCATTCTTGCTTTCAGAAAAAGTTCGCTGCGCGATGTGGCCGCTGAGCTGGAAAGATATTATGGCGTACAGATCATCTTCGATCGCCCGGAAGTTTCGGCCATGCTGCTGACCACCACTTTGCACAATGCCACTTTGGAAGAAGCGATGGATATCATCTCGTTCACAACAGGACTGAAAATAACGCTTGAAAGTGCAGCCAGACTGAGGATATGGTAAAAAAAATCCGCAACGCCAAACGTTACGGACCCTTCAATCATTTTTAAACAGCCGCCGGAACGGCAAATTCAACAAGCGGCTATCTGATAACAATCAAAGATTAAAAGTATGCAAAAAAAACGAATCGGGGGGCTCATTCCGCTTAAAATGAGCCTGGCTGTCATGTTATGCTGCAGCCTGCTGTTATGCTGCAGTCCGTACATCCTGGCGCAGGACGCCGGCAAAAGGATCTCTGTTGACTACAAAAACACACCGCTTGAAGAGGTCTGTAACGAACTGGAGAAAAAAACCGGATTCTATTTTTCCTACCCTGAAAACGTACTGTCCGCCTATGGCAAAAAGATTACACTATCCATGAACAATGTAACGCTGCCGGCTGTGCTGGATCAGCTTTTCCGGAACAGTTCCCTTAATTATGTGATCAGGGATAAAATGATCTATCTCTCCGGTAAGGCAGCGGAGCAAAACGCTGCGGGTCAGCATACGCTCACCGGTACAGTAACGGATGAAGAGTCGGGCGATCCCGTGATCGGCGCCAGCATCAGGGTGGGCAACACCGGCGGCACACAGACCGATGCGAACGGGCGCTTCGCACTGCGTACACCACCGGGCAAATACAATATCGTCATCAGTTCCATCGGTTATATCACAAAGTACCTTCCGGCTGCTGTTCCTGTGAATGGCACTGCGGCACTGACCGTAAAGATGGTGGCGGACAAAAGCAAGCTGAACGAAGTGGTGGTTACCGCGCTGGGCATATCCAGGGAAAAGAAGAAACTGGGATATGCCATGCAGGAGATCAAAGGCGAGGATATCAGCATGTCCAAAAGCGCCAATATGCTGAGCGGACTGCTTGGTAAAGTGGCCGGCCTGAACATGACGCAGGCCTCCACCGGTATTGCCAATTCCGTTCGTGTGGTATTACGCGGGGAATCATCGCTCAACATCAACAAAAACCAGGCGCTGGTGGTGGTAGACGGTATCCCGATCAACAACAACGCCGGAACGGCGGCATCCAATGATCTGCCGGTGGATTACGGTAGCGGCGGCGCGGAGATCAATCCGGACGATATTGCTTCCATTACCATTCTTAAAGGACCGAATGCTGCAGCCCTGTATGGTTCCCGTGCGGCAAGCGGCGCATTGATCATCAAAACAAAAAAAGCATCAGACAGCAAAAAACTGGGTATCAGTTTCCGCTCCACGGCGGTATTCGACAAAGTGCTCAAGCTGCCGGATTTCCAGAATGAATATGGCGGCGGTACAGGTGTAGGGCTGGATTACTATTCTTACGGCGATGGCCCTGACGGTCCCAATACCTCCAACTCCGGGCATAACTGGGGCGCGCCCTTTGAAGGACAGGAATTTGTGCAATACGGCTCTCCCCGTGATGAACAGGGCAACCGCATCAGGATACCCTGGGTGGCCCGTCCGGATAATGTAAAGGACTTTTACGAAACCGGGCAATCGTTCAGCAACACCATTTCCCTGCACAAAACCGGCGACATCGGCGGGTTCAGGGCTTCCTACGGCAATTTTAACCAGAAAGGGATCATGCCGAACACCGAGCTGCACCGTCATCAATTCAATGTGAATTCTACGGTGAACATTTCTCCCAGGCTGACCTTCAACTCCAATATCAATTACATCAACAGTTACAGCGACAATCTGCCGGTGGTGGGTTATGGCAGCGGATCACCTACCTATAATTTCATCTGGTTCGAGCGCAATGCGGATATCAACTGGTTCCGGAACTATTGGGTGAAAGGCCAGGAAGGCACAAAACAGGATTACTACTTCACCTGGGGAGACAATCCGTATATGACCATGTATGAGCAGTTGAACAACTTCAAGCGTAACCGCCTTTTCGGGAATGCTTACCTGAACTATGCGATCACCGACAGGCTGAGCCTGATGATGCGCACGGGGATCGACTACTCCGGCGATATCCGCATGTCCAGGCGCCCCATCGGATCGGTGGTGGCCATCAATGGCCTGGTGCGCCGTCAGGATTACACCTATTTCGAACGCAACTCGGACTTCCTGCTCAGCTACGAAGGCGATACCTTCCTGAAGGATTTCAAATGGAATGCCAGCTTCGGCGGGAACAACATGCAGATCAATACCTTCAACAACACCACAACCGCCAACGGTCTTGTTGTGCCGAACGTATATAATCTCGGCAATGCCAGTTCAAGACCGGCCATTTCCGAAACCAATACCCTGAAATCGGTGAACAGCCTGTATATGGTAGCAGACCTGGATTTCAGGAACCAGGTATTCCTGCAGGTGACGGGGCGCAACGACTGGTCCAGCACCCTGCCCGCTTCCAACCGCTCCTACTTCTATCCCTCCGTTTCCTTAAGCGCTATAGCTTCGGACATCCTGAAGCTCAACAACAACTGGCTGGATTTCTGGAAGCTGAGAACCTCCTATGCCTCCGTAGGTAACGATACCGATCCTTACCAGACGAGCGCTTATTACGAATACAGCACCCTGCCGGGTAATGTAACGCTACCTTCCACCTTGCCCAATGCCGATCTGAAACCGGAGATCACCACTTCTTTCGAGATCGGGACGGACCTGAAGCTGTTCCACAACCGGCTTGGCATTGAAGTGACCTATTACGCTACCGAAAGCCGCAACCAGATACTCAGAAGCCCGCTGGCCATATCATCCGGTTATTCGGCCCAGGTGATGAATGCCGGCAAGATCACCAACAAGGGGGTGGAACTGGCATTGCAGGTCACCCCGGTAAAAAGGGCGCTGACATGGGATGTGATGCTGACGGCTTCTACGAACCGCAGCAAGGTGGTGGAACTGACAGAAGGTGTGAACAGCTACATCCTGGCCACTGCACAGAATGCCACCGTTGAAGCGCGCGTAGGCGGTGAAATGGGAGACATCTACGGCGTAGGTTTTCTCCGTAATGAGGAAGGGAAAATCGTGTACCGGAACGGCGTGCCTGTTTTCAGCAGCCAGACCATGAAGATCGGCAACTATAATCCCGATCTGATTGCCGGTATCCGCAACAGCTTCCGCTACAAGGCATTCAACTTCTCTTTCCTTTTTGATGGACGCTTTGGCGGAACGATCTATTCCTATTCCCATTCCGCCGGTTCCGAAGCAGGCAGCCTGACCAATACGCTGCCGGGCAGGAAAGAAGGTATTGTGGGCGATGGCGTGGTATTGCAGACCGATGGCAAATGGGCCCCCAACACACAGAACGTTGCCGCCTACACGTATTATCGCGCTTACTACAAAAGGCCGAACGTGGAAGCCAACTCATTCGATGCTACGTTCTTTAAACTGCGGGAAGTAGTGGCCGGCTATGCATTGCCCGCCAAGCTGCTGGCCCGGGGGCCTTTCCAGTCCGCCCAGTTCAGCCTCACCGGCCGTAACCTGCTGCTGTTCGCCAAAGCGCCTGGAATTGATCCGGAAACCGCATTCGTGACCGGCGGCACCATCCTTCCCGGAATTGAAAATGCCCAGATACCTTCCACCAGGAGCTTTGGCGCCGATCTCAAACTCACCTTCTAAACTGTTCAGCATGAAAAAGATAATTACCATCAGCCTGGTCATCTGCGCATTGTCGGCCTGCAAAAAGTTCGACAATACGAACCCGAATGTTCCGGTTGACGTCAATCCCGGCGTTGTATTGCCGCAAATATTCTATAACATCTCCAATACGCTCACCTGGTCCGCCTTTGAGCTTAACAACGAGCTGATCCAGTACACCTGCCAGAGCAATACTTTCACGGAAGTACAACGCTTCAAGCTGGAACCTTCCAATTCCAATACCGTGTGGGCACTGTACAGCCGTGTGCGGGATATTGACAATATCATCGCGCTTAGCGAAAAAACAGAGGGGCTTGAGAATTATAAAGCCATCGCGCAGATCACGAGAGCATTCATCTTCTCCATTCTGACGGATACGTACGGCAATATCCCCTACTCCCGGGCCGGACTGGCATTGCAGCAGAAAGTGTTTGATCCGGCTTACGATCTGCAGCAGGACATCTATCCAGACCTGATCAGGAAACTGGAGGAAGCTGCCGCCATGATAGACGAATCGAAAGGACTGCCTTTCAGCGGCGATGCGATCTACAAAGGCAATATGCTCCGTTGGCGCAAATTCGCCAACAGCCTGCAGCTCCGCCTGCTGATGCGGATATCCGCCAAACAGGGAACGGGCGCTGCGGCAAAAATAACGACCATGCTGTCCGCTCCGGCTGCGTATCCCCTGATAACAACAAATGATGACAATGCGCTGTACCACTACACTGGCAGCCTGCCCGATGTGCTGCCTGTTTCCCTCGCCAACCTGCAGGATTTCACCTTCAAATACAAATCCGTCAGCGCCTTCATCGTGGATTCACTGAGCAAGTTCAACGACAGCAGGTTGTTCCAGTTCGCGCGGCCTACCAACGCCTCCGCTGGCACCGCCAACCCGCAATACGTCGGCCTGCCTAACGGGCTTCCTGTGGCGGAATCCGCCAACTACAACGGCGGCCAGAATTTCCAGTCCTACATCGGCACCCGCTTCCAGGTGAGCACGGAGCCGGGCATCTGGATGACTGCGGCGGAAGTAGCCTTCCTGAAGGCGGAAGCAGCGCTGAAAGGGTACTATACCGCGGACGCCAGACAATTGTATGAGGATGGGATCAGAACATCGTTCCAGTACTGGAACGCCCCATTCGACGAATCCTATCTCAGCCAGCCGGGCGTAAGCTTTGACGGCCAGTTGCCCAAAGTGTACCTGCAAAAATACTTTGCGCTGTTCTTCTGCGGCATGGAAGCCTGGGCGGAATACAGGAGAACGGGATACCCGCTGCTGGTTCCCGGCCCCACAAATGTCAACGATGGCAAAATACCATCCCGCCTGGCCTATCCGCTCGAAGAGCAATCGCTGAACAGCATTCACTACAAGGAAGCGATCAACCTCATCGGGGGAGACGACATCAATGGAAAAATGTGGTGGCAACCATAAATCATCACCGGGGCTGTACCAAATCCGGGCATATCGATGGAGAGCATCTTCCTTACGCCATTCTCCGGCATATCCAATCGATTTTGGTACGGCCCCTTTTTAAACGGACATGAAAAAGATCATCATCAATATCACTGTTTTACTCTGCTGCGGCATGATGGCCCATGCGCAGTCCACAACAGACAACGCCGCCATAGACAATGAGCTGCTGGCCCCTTTCCGTAACTGGACCACCACTGAACTCGTAAAAGGCGGCAGGATAGATGCCATCCGCCAGCTGGAAGGCCCCGTGATGCTTTGCGCCACAAGAGGCCTCAACCGCGGCAAACTGTTCATCAGCAACGACCATGGCAATACCTGGCGTTTCCTGGCCCGGCCCACGGATGCGGAGATCACCTGCATTGCGGAAACCGGGCGGAGGAACGAGTTTTACATACTCACCGGAAAGGCCGAGGTCTTCGGCACACAGGACGGCGGCAAATCCTGGCAGCGCCTCATCAGGCTCACCGAACAGCAGAACAGCCAACGGTACACATCCGCCTACGCTATCATGCACACCGGGAACGGTACGCTGCTGGCCACGGATACCGATGAAAAAGGCGGGCACATCTACCGCTCTACAGATAAAGGCCGCAGCTGGAACGATATGGGAGCCGTTGCAAAGAAAGCCCTCTACCGGCTGGAAAAAACCGGCAACGGCATTGTTGTGAACGGATGGGACGGCACCATCTATAAAAGCACGGACGACGGGATTACCTGGAACCGGAAACAGCAGCTGGCGGATACCCCGCTGTTTGCCACGGAATATATGGGAATGGGAAAATTACTGCAGGCCGATCAGGCCGGGGACCTGTATTACAGTACCAACCTCGGCGATACCTGGAAACGTACCGGCAACCTCACAGATGCCGCCGATGATTTCGTGAATGCCGGTTATGGCGCCGTGTACTATTCTACGTACACCGGCAAACGGGAGGTGTATGTTTCCATCGACTTCGGCAGATCGTGGCGGAGCATCGGGAAAGTGCCTACCGGTGTGGAAGGCGACTGGCTGGACCATGGCATCCGGACGGAAACGGCTGATTCCATATTCATCGTAGCCGGCACCGCCAAAGGTTTTATCATCAGAAATGCGATCAGCAAACAATGGCTGTCTGCAACGATCGACCACTTTAACCGGAAAGACCTTTCGGTCGGCGCAAAGGTATTGCCCCTCTCCGCTTTGATGACCGGCTATCTGACCGACCCGCTGGCGTTGAACGAACCGGAAGATATTTTGTATCATGAAGGATTTGCGTATATCCCTTGCCGTGATGGCAACAACGTGGCGATCATTGACTGCCGTGATCCCCGGAAACCGGTGCTTGCCGCCAGCCTCCGTGATGAATCGATATCAGACGCCTTCAGCGTTGCCATAAAAGATCATTACCTGTATGTGCTGTCCATGACCAATCACTGCGTCAGCGTATTCAACATCAAAGATCCCGCGCATCCGCAGAAGACCGCTGCCATCAGTGTTGGCGGGAAGGGCAGCTACCTGTCCACCTACGATTCCGACTATACACGCCTGCGCAAGATCTGCATTGAAGGCAACTATGCCTATGTTACGCACAGTTCCGAAAGCAAAGTGTATATCCTGGATATCAGCCGCCCGGAACGCCCCCTGATCGTCAGCAGTTTTCATACCGGTGACGGCGCGTTCGCAGCACTTGCCAGGAACAATGTGCTCTATCTCGCCGGGTACGGGCCTGGTTCATCGGTCATTGCCGTGGATGTGAGCGACAAGGCGAAACCGGTCATTAAAAACCGTGTACTGGATACTACCCTGCTGAAAGGCACCTGCGCGCTGGCACTGTCCGGCAACAAACTGTACGTCACCGCCTACAATGCCAACACCTTCTGGACGATGGATGTGACGGCACCGTTTGCGTTGCAAACCGACAGCTATATCAAACATCCCGGCATGAAAGGCCCGGGCAGGGTGGCGATAAAAGGCAGGATGGCCTATGTATTGAATTCCACCAACCATTCGGTGGCGGCTATTGATGTATCAGATCCCCGGAAGCCGGAAGTGAAGTTCTACCTGCAGGACCCATTGTTGAGGACCGTGTACGGGATAGCGATTGATGGCGATTATCTGTACCTGGCCGGGCGGCAGGCAAGCAGTTTTGTGGTGGTGGACCTGCGGAAGGTGGCTGCGGCGCTTGCGGTGCAATAGATTGTTAAAATACCTGGTTCCCGCCATGTCTGCAGCGAAGCAATTGCTCCTGGTTGACTGGCGGGAAATGGGTCTATAATGACATTTGACGGGAAACAGTCTTGATAAATGTCAAGACTCCCCTTGTCGCAATACCCCCGAAACCTGGCCGGAATACCCTACCCCTGTGTTACGGAATACCCTACCTTTGACTATCAGTGATCAAGATTTGTCTAACCTTAAAAACTAAGAACAATGTCAGCCGTCAATCCTTATTTAACATTCACAGACAACTGCGAAGAAGCGTTCAAATTTTACCAGTCCGTTTTCGGCGGGGAATTTCCCGGCGGTATCATGCGCTTCGGAGAAAGCCCCGAAGAATTTCAGGGCGGGGAAGGCGAAAAAAACAAAGTCATGCATGTTGCGCTTCCCATCGGGAAAAACACCGTGCTGATGGGCAGCGATTCTCCGGCCGGAACCGGAGCGGTGGTAAAAGGCACCAATTTTTCTATCGCTTTCAGCCCGGATAGTGAAGAAGAGGCTACCCGGGTATTCAACGGGCTGGCTGCAGGGGGGCAGGTGACTATGCCGCTGGACAAGGTATTCTGGGGTGCATTTTTTGGTATGCTGACGGATAAGTTCGGTGTGCACTGGATGGTGAATTACGATGCCAACAATCCCGCCTGACAAAAAGAGGAGGCGGGTGCCGACCTGTTAAATACCGGCTCTTCAATGCGCATGCCCATCCTTTTCAAAACGGCCGGTACGCTCTTTTATCCTGATCCGGTACACCACCGGCTTAAGCTCGTGAGGTTGCTCATCGGGATTGGCCAGCTCCCTGCTCATTCCCTGCACGCCGGCTGTTTCGCTGGCCTGGATATGCATCAGTCGGCCTACCAGGAACTTCATGGCATAATACCGCTCTTTGGGGTCTGTAACTTCTTCATACTTCCCCCATAAAACAACGCTCTGCCAGTTCCTCCCGCTCTCGATATGATCCACCTGAAAACATATTTCCGGGTTTTTACGCATCATTTTTATCTTCATTCCTTCCGCAGAATGGGCGACCAGGTAAGTGCCGTTGTAGGCATAGCTGACGGGAACGATATACACCTTTTCCCCGTCATAACAGCCGATGCGGCCGGTAGAACCGGATTCCAGCAATTGATCGATATTTTCTTCTGAAAGTACTCCCAACATGATCGTGTAATTTAATGTGAACAATTATATCCATTTTATCAATGGCAATTCCTGTGGATAGGCCAGATCAGGATGCCTGGGCATTACCCGGAAGCTGTACGTATAGGAGCCTGAAAGCGGCAGGGGCAACCGGCATTCAAAGGTCGCCCGGCTTCCGCTCACTTCCGTTACGGTCAATTCCCGTACCAGGGCATACCCATCTTCCTGATCTTTGGCAGCGAACACTACTTCCAGCCGGATATCTTCTGTTGTCAGCTCTCCTGTATATAAAACAATTTTTGCGATGAACAGTTCTCCGAGGCCTTCCACCAGGTGATCCGCTACGGGCTGCTCTATTGACATGACATGTATCTGCTTCCATACGGCAATCATCTTTTTCTTCCATGCGGACAGCGCTTTCGGTATTTCATATTCACCTTCCTGCAGCCGTACATGGCGCATGTGCAGTTTCCGGTAGTATCGGTCATAGTCCTCCACTACCCTGTTCATATCATAGGCAGGCGTTATGGCAGTAAATGCAGCGCTTATCCTGCCCGTCCAGCCCAGGGGTATCCCTGCCTCGTTCCGGTCAAAAAAAAGCGGGATGATCTCGCTTTCCAACAGATTGTACAGTACGGTTGCATCTTCCCGGTCCTGCACACCGGCATTATCGTAAATATTGTCGCTTTTCAGGGTCCATCCTCCGCTCCCTTCCGCAACATCCGCCCACCAGCCATCCTCCGTACTGCAATGTAAAACGCCATTCATGGCGGCTTTCATACCGCTTGTGCCGGAAGCCTCCTTACCCGGCCACGGTGTATTCAGCCACAGATCAACGCCCTGTACCATACCGGCTGCCAGCTCCATGTCATAGTCTTCCAGGAACAGCACTTTATCTTTCAGTTCGGGATGGCGGGAGGCAGCGATGATCGTTTTGAGGATGGCGCCGCCTGCATCATCACGGGGATGCGCTTTACCGGCAACGATGACCCTCACCGGCCGGTCTTTCCGGTTGACGATCGCTGCCAGCCGCTGCAGGTCCGAAAACAGCAGGTCCGCACGTTTATAAGGCGCCGCCCTGCGGGCAAAACCAATGAACAAGGCATGCTCATCCAGCCGGACCGGTTTCTCCATCACAGCACCGGGTTTTACCTCGGCATAACGCCTCCACCTGTTACGGATCATTCCTGTGAATTGTTTTTTCAGCGATTTCCGGACAGACCAGATCATATCATCAGAGATGCTGCCAACGGTTCTTTGCTGCGGATCATACCAACCCGTTTCCTGCCATTGGCGATGCATCCATGTGGGCGCATGTACGCCGTTCTTCACGCAGCCGATATGCAGTTCCTCCGGCCTGAAGTCCTTCCACAAGGGGTTCAGCAATCTGCCTGATACTTTTCGATGCAGTTCGCTCACGGCGTTGATCTCCCCCGAAAGCCTTGCTGCCAGGTAAAACATCGAGAACTGTTCCTCCCGGTCATTCGCATTCAGCTTGCCTAATCCCATCAGGCGGCCCCAGCCCACGTTGAAATCCCCCGCGAGGTATGATAGATAAGCGCGAAGCAACTCTTCGCTGAACATATCCATGGCTGCCTTTACGGAGGTATGGGTGGTGAATAATGTGGTGGCTTTTATGATCTCCAGCGCGGCATCAAAACTCAGATGGGAAGTATGCATGATCGCATTTATCCTTTCAAAACCGGTGAATGCAGCATGGCCCTCGTTGATATGATAGATATCCGGACGGATACCTATTTGCGTGAGCATCCTTACCCCGCCGATACCCAGTACTATCTCCTGCTTCAGCCGCATTTCCGGGTCCCCGCCGTAGAGTTGCGCGGAAATAAGCCTGTCTTCCGCCTGGTTATTCTCCACGTTGGTATCCAGCAGATAGAGGGGAACCCTGCCCACATCGGCTTTCCAGACTGCTGCATGGACCGTGCGTCCCGGAAATGCCAGCGGGATCAACAGTATATTTCCCGCTGTATCGCGTACCTGCGATAAAGGCAAACCTTCGGGATCCTGCATTTCGGCAACAGCTACCTGTTCGCCCTGCTGCGATAACTTCTGCCGGAAATATCCCTGCCTGTAAAACAATCCTACGGCTACAAGGTTCCTGTTTTGATCACTTGCTGCTTTCAGATAATCCCCGGCCAGGATGCCCAGCCCTCCCGCATATTGCTTCAGGCAGCCGGATATGCCATACTCCATGCAGAAATAGGCCGCGAGCGGAGCATCGGTTTTTGTCGTATCCATGTACCCGTCATATGCTTTTGCCACTGCTGTCAGGCGGTTTAAAAAACGATCGTCATCCGCCAGTTGCTGCAAAGCAGGAAAGGTCATATTATCCAGCAACGCTACGGGATTATGTCCGCTTTTTTCCCAGCCCACCGGGTCCATATCAGTAAACAGCGCAACAGCTTCCGGGTTCCAGGACCACCAGAAATTATGGCCGATCCTTTTCAGCACCTGCAGATTGGCCGGTAATTCCGGTTGAATATGGATGCTTCTCCATATCGCTCTTTCTTCCTGTTTCGCCTGCAATACCGGTAAGGGCTCCACCTGTGGCTTGGTACGGAAAAGCGCCTCCCGTTGCAGGCTTTTCTGCAATGCAAAATCGTAGGCCAGCTGATACCGGTAAAACAGCTGCGGCCACAGGAACGCACGGCTGATCTCCGCCGCGGCATCCCGGTGCTGTAGCTCTTCCTCAGGTGTCTGCGCAGCAACTCTCCGGATGATACCGGCAATATCCTGGCTCACTTTTCTTTCGTTGTCGTCATTACGGTCTACCACATAGATCCCTTTTCCGGTAAAAGCGGAGGAATGCGCTACCGCAATCCCGAAGCCGGAAACATTGGTGGTAACGGCCGGGATGTGGAAAGCCAGGCTCTCCATGGGGGTATAGCCCCAGGGTTCATAATAGGATGGAAAAATGGCGAGATCGAACCCGATCAGGATATCATAGTAAAACATATTGAAAATACCGTCATTCCCGTCCAGGTACGTTGGCACAAACATTAAGGTCACCGCGCTGCCGGGGCGGTTATCCAGCCGGCATTGCCGGATGCGGTTCAGTATGGGGTCCGTGTCCGCTCCCAGCAAATTGTGCGTCAGCACCTCCCCGGTTGCAGGATGGAAAAAATCGGGATGAAGCAGTTGATCTTCCAGCGCCTTTCTGGGACCAGTGTGATGGGCCGGCACAAATATAACGGCCAGAATATGTTTCGCCGGCAACTCTCCTTCATTCAGCTTCGCCAGGCTGTCGATAAATACATCGATACCTTTGTTGCGGAATTCATAACGGCCGCTTTTGATTACCAGCAGACTGTTCTCCGGAACCGGCTGCCTCGTCAACGCTGCAGCCACTTCCATAACTTTCTTCCGCGCAGCCGCCCGCATGACGGGAAACTGCACCGCATCCGGCACAAATGAAGCGTCAAACCCGTTCGGTGTAATGAAATCGGGGTGTTTACCCAGAAACTTTTCACATTCCCGGCCGGTGAGATCGCTGACGCAGGTAAAGCAGTCCGCCGTAGCCGCAGCTGTTTTTTCCAGTGAATGCTTGGCCACTACTTTGTATTCCCTGGCAGCCCGGTCAGGATCAAACGTATCGAACCGGCTGTAAAAAGGCTGCCCGTTTCCGGCAATAGTGCGGCCTAACACAGTGGCATGGGTGGTGAAAACGGTAGCGATCTGGGGGACATGCTCTTCAAGATAAAGCACGCCGGCCCCGGTCATCCATTCATGAAAATGTGCCAGTATCTTGTCCGTTGCATTCAGATAATGTTCATAAAAACAATGGATGACCCTTGCAGCAGCATAACCGAAGATAGCGGGTTCTATATAGTCCCATTGGCCGGTCAGCGAATCCACATGAAATTTCGTCCACAAGTCCCCGAGAATGGTATTCTTTTGCTGGAACAGCGGTGTAAAATCGATCAGTATTACGAGCGGTGCCCCGGGAATATTCCATCGCCCTGTACGGATCGGCAGCCCTTCCTGTTGCATATGGGCTTTCAGCCCGGCGAAAATTTCTTTGTCTTCCGCAAATTCCGGGTTGCTGCCGGTACCGGTATGCAGGTCCGGCCCGATCATCACCTGCCTGTCTCCCCATTCCGCCTGCATCAATCCCGCTTTTGTGCTAAGCACCGTATGGATGCCGCCTACCTTGTTGCACACTTCCCAGCTTACTTCAAAATGATGATCAGGCTTCAATCGTATAACGTTCATGGACTTTTGTTTTTTGACGGTCGGGACATTGCGCTATCCGCAATGTGAAATCGGCCAGCACATTCATATAATTCATGAAGGCCTGGAACGGATGGTTATATGGACTAAGCTGCCGGTGGAGCGCACCATCACCAAGGTGCCTGGTTGACATATAATAAAAATGGTCGCTGGCCTGCAGGTAAAGCCAGTCGCGTTGCAGCTGCGGGTCATCACAGGCGTGCACTTTTTTCTCCAGCGCATACAGGGATTCAAATGCGTCCTGCTGCAGATCATTACCCAGCCATTCCTGCAGTAGTCCCTCCGCAGGAATTACCGCTGCCGGTAACGGTTCGGCGGCGGCGGCCGCTTCGGATACCGTAGCGAAACGCCACCCGGGTATAGTGAGCATTTCCGCGGGCAGGGCTTTCAGGAAATCGAATATCCCGGAAGCTGCCGGATGGCGTTCACCAAAAGTGGTGTAGTCGAGGGACAGGTTCACCACTTCATCCTCCTGCGGCATGGCCTGCAGCCACTCCCTGAATTTACCGGCTGTCAGCGGCCATTCCCGCCATTCTTCATCGGAGAAGCGGTTGGCAATGTCTCCGCTAAGGCTGCCATGCTGCAGCAGCATTCTCATTTCCGGCAGCCCGGGGTTACTATGGGCGCGCCCGGCATTCAGACCAGGCAAGGCCGTGGTTAACATGGTACGGAATCCCAAACCGGCCGCGGCTTCAGCAATAACATTCCCCGGAGCCAGATCCGTGTTGCAGAACGCCGTGGGCCTTTGTCCGAACAAATGTGCAATGGCATCAGCATGTGCCGTCAGTTGACGGGTAACTTCCCGCCGGCTTTTAAGCCCTGCCAGGGAATGGCCATAGGGCAAAGCCAGGAACTCCACACAACCGGTATCCGCCAGCGCTCTGAAACTGGCCGCCACTTCAGGCATATATTCCTGGAATTGATCCAGCGCCAGCCCTGAAACAGAAAAGCTGACACGGAACTGTTCGCCATACTGGCGGATCAGATCGAGCAATATCCTGTTCGCAGGCAGATAGGCATTCCGGGCCGCCCGGGCCAGCGCATCCCGGTTGGCTGTTTCATCAAAATAATGGTTATCCTCCCCGATATGCAGGAAGGAAAACGGCCTGAGCCGGTATGGCTGATGTACCTGGAAATGCAGGCAGATATTTTTCATGGGTTCTTCTTTTTTTATGATGATAGCTACTCCGGGCTACTGATGTTTCTCATCCATCACCCGCTGATATAATTCCCTGATAACGTTGCCTTGCTTCTCCCACCGGAGGTTTGCCACCTCTCTCCTGCTTTCCCTGGACAGCATCCGGGAAAGGCCGTTGTAACTGGCAAGTGAATAAATGGATTCGGCCAGGGCGTCCGTATCCCACCAGTCTGTTTTCAGCGCATATTGTAAAACTTCCTGTACACCGGACTGCTTTGTGACGATAACAGGCACACCTGCTTTGATGGCTTCCAGCGGCACGATGCCGAAAGGCTCCGAAACAGATGGCATCACAAAAACATCACTCGCAGCCAACAGCTTATCGCGCTGCGTTGCATCCAGGAAACCGGTAAAATGTATATAGCGGGATATTCTTAATCGCGCAGCTTTTTCGATCATGGCAAACATCATATCCCCGCTGCCCGCCATAATGAAACGGAAGCCTTTGTCTTTCGCCAGTATCTTTGCGGCCGCATCTATAAAATGTCCGGGGCCTTTCTGATAGGTGATCCTGCCTATAAAAGACACGATCTTTTCCCGGAAGGGGGCTTTGCGTCTCTCAGGCAACACGGTGGCCGTTTCCAGCGCATTGTGGATCGTTTCCACTTTCTCCGGGTCAATAAAATATCTGTCGATGATCGTCCGGCGGGTCAGCTCGCTTACCGCAATGATCCGGTCTGCCTGCAGCATGCCCTGCCGTTCAGTTTCATATACCTGCATATTGATATTTTCGCCGGAGCGGTCGAATTCCGTAGCATGTACATGTACAACCAGCGGTTTTCCGCTGACCTCCTTGGCCATGATACCCGCAGGAAAGGAAAGCCAATCGTGCGCATGGATGATATCATGTGCATTCCCCCTGGCAATGGCCGTAGCCACCAGGGCATACTGCCAGACCTCTTTCATCAGGTCTTTGCCATACCCGCCCGTGAACGGATAACGGACAGGTGAAGTTGTCGTAGCTTTTGCCTGCAGCAGTTCCGTTCTGGCCTCGCTGTACCGGCAGAATTCCTCCGGCCCCAGATAAGGGATAACAGGACAATTCACCTCAAAAAAAGTCATCGCTTCCCGGAACTTCGCGTTCTCCTGTTGCGGGGCCGACAAGGGTACATCCGCAGCACCGAGCACTTTGATGCTGCCCTGTTCTTCATCACCATTTGCTTTTGGTATGACAAACAGCACATCTACATCATTGGCCGTCAGACCTTGTGTGATTCCCTGACAGGCGGTACCAAGGCCGCCGGAAATATGCGGGGGAAATTCCCACCCGAACATGAGCACTTTCATGGATATTTATTTGTGAACTGTTAACTGAAAACGCCGGTATCCTTTTTTCAACCGTTCCACGGTATCTGCCAGGCGAAGCAATTCGGCCACGCTCCATGCCTGGGACACCGCTCCGCCTGACCGGTGGGGTGCATCCCCGTCACAAACCTCCGCAACAGTATGCAGGCAATACTCTTGCAGAGCCGGCTCCATTCCCTGAAAGATCGCCTCCAGCAGGGGCAATGCCGTCTCCTGGTACACCCGTGCGTATGCATCAGCAAAATGGCCGAGCAACCAGGGCCATACGGTTCCCTGGTGGTAGGCGTGATCTCTTGTGCGCTGATCCCCGCCGTATGCCCCGCGATACCTTTCATCCGAAGGTGATAAAGTGCGGAGACCGCGGGGGGTGAGCAACTCTTTCCTCACTTTGTTCAATACACTCTCCTGCATGGCGGGAGTTAACGGGGAATAAGGCAGGGAAACTGCAAATACCTGGTTGGGGCGGACAGACCAGTCCTGCATCGTTCCAAAGACGTTATCCGCCAGATATTTCCTGTCCTCGTTCCAGTAAACAGCAACAAAAGAGGCCCTGATCTTCTCCGGCCAGGCCTCCCATTCCCGCACAAAGCCTTTATCTCCTGCGAGTGCTGCTGCTTCCAGGCAGAAACAGACGGCATTGTACCAAAGCGCATTGATCTCCACCGGCTTCCCTGCTCTCGGTGTAACCGGCACACCATCAACGACTGCATCCATCCAGGTCAGCGCATATCCTTCGGCGGCAGCGGATATCAACCCGTCATCATCCGCCCCGATATTGAACATGGTTCCCTGCCGGTAATGATAAAGGATGGATGCCAGCATATCCCCGTACGTTTCCCAAACAGCAGCGGCACCCTGCCCTGCGGCATATTGCTGTATGGCATATACCAGCCAGAGCGATGCATCAGCAGTGTTATAAAGGGCCGCTTCCCCAATCCCTGCATTGGGCAGCAACCCGCCTTTCAGCCGGGCTGCCAGGGTACTGACCACCGCCCGGAAAGTACCGGTATCGCCATCGGTCAATGTGAGACCGGGCAACGAAATACAGGTATCCCTCGCCCAGGAACCGAACCAGTAGTAACCGGCTTTTATGACCATTTCATCGCCCATTTTTACCAGGAAATGCCGGCGGGCGCGCAGCAGATGTTCTTTCAGGCCGGAAGGCTTTGCCGTTTCCGGGACCATGCTGTTGAACGCTTCCCGGAACCCGGAAGGGTCTTCTTCCTGCAGACCGGCGGACAGGATGATCGTTTCTCCCCGCGCCAATTTCAGCTCAAAGAAACCCGGAGCGTTCAAATCCTCATGAAAGGTATATCCCCGGTCACGTTCCAGCGGATATTCCACATTATAAAACCATTCCGGGGAAGCAAAGAACACGCTGCCACCGGACAGCTGAAGGTACAGCGGGGTATAAACGGGGTACCGGATCTGCACGCCGGAAGCAGCGGACTGTACGGCAGGGTGCAGATGCCCGTTAAAACCGCCGACATGATGTTTGTTCCGGAACGCCAGCAAAGGCAGCAATCTGAGGGTAACCGGACCGGGCGCCTCCAGGAGGGTATAGCGGATCATTAACCGGTTCTTCTCATCTTCCAATGCCAACGCTTTCCTGAACAAACAGCCGTTTGCTTCATACGTCCATTCTAAAACACGGCCTGCAGTAAACCCGCGGATATACCGGAAACCTTCGGGATAATAGGCTCCGGGATAACGATGAGCGCCAAAGTGGTAAACTTCCCCATTACAGGACAAGGTTTCTTCCAAAGCTGACAACAGCACATGCTCCTCCCCGTCTATCTGCGGCTGCGGTACTACGAGCAAGCCATGATACTTGCGGGTATTGCAGCCGCAGACCGATGAGGCGGTGTAAGCCCCTTCCCTCGCCACCTGCAGGTATTCAAGACTGGTGGAGGAGGAAGGGTCCTGCATGAATGCACTGTTGTAGCGGTCCTTTATCATGGCGTTACAACCAGTTCGTCTTTAACATCCAGAACGCCCGGAGCAGACCATACCGCCCGTTCCACTTCCTCCCGTTCGCTCCAGGAGCGCACATTTCCTTTCAAGGTTACATGGCCGCCATCCATCTGCACATCAATGCCTTCGGATTCGACATTTGCGCGCCGGGAAAGCGCCTTTTTGATCCTGTCTCTGACAATGGAAGGCGCAATTACGGGACGGATGCTGAGCAGATTACGGACACCTTTTACGCCAAGCAGGTCCTTGACGGCATTTGTCACAGATTCGCGCTGAAACCCCCATTCCACTTCACCTTCGATCGTCAGCCATCCGTCGTCTACCTTTATCCTGATCTTCTCTTCCGGCACAAAGCTGTTCCACTTCAATGCATTCAATACTGCTTCGGCAATATCAGCATCATTCCTTTTTTCACCGGTGGAAAGCCTGACTTCGAGGTCTACCGCTACGGCACGTACGCCCTTTACTCTTTTGGCAGCGTTCTCCGCAGCGAGTTTTTGGCTGTAGTTGGCGATGGTGCCGCTAAGGGTAACGATACCATCCTTTACGGCAACGCCAACGCCGGAAGCTTCCAGGGATGGTTCCCATTGT
This sequence comes from Chitinophaga sp. XS-30, assembly GCF_008086345.1. Taxonomy (NCBI): domain Bacteria; kingdom Pseudomonadati; phylum Bacteroidota; class Chitinophagia; order Chitinophagales; family Chitinophagaceae; genus Chitinophaga; species Chitinophaga sp. XS-30. The sequence goes on from NZ_CP043006.1 coordinate 4,455,321, forward strand.
AGTTCTTCCATCACGTCTTTCTGCAATTGGATATCTGTTTTTTTCATGTCTTTGGATTTAAAAGTTAAAATGGAGATTGCTCTCAAATTTACCTCGCTGACAAGGAGTATTACAATGACCGTCATCCCTCCTGAAGATGATCCCGGTCAGTGACGACAATCAACGACATCCACATCTGCCGTCATTTTTCTCCGCCTGCTATTGCACTAGCTTGCTGATGTTATCAACTTTCTCCAACTCCCAAAAAGCATCATAGATGAAAAAGATCCTCTATATCACCGATGCGGTGAAACTGAATATCCAGCGGCTGGATTTCGCCTGCTTCCTCTGTAATCTCACGGATTCGAAGCTGACCGGTGTGTTCCTTGAAAACCGGGAACACGAGACCCGCTCCCCGGCTTTTATCAGGGAAAAGGCCATCTCGGGGGAAATCGCTGATTCTCCCGAACAACTCAAGGAAACGCTCAGCAGAGAACATATCCGCGAGTTCAAAGACGCCTGTGAATTAAGAGGCGTTAACTGTGCTATTCACCAGGATGCGGGAGCGCCGCTTCATGAGGTCATTTCCGAAAGCCGGTATGCGGATGTGCTGGTGATTGACAGTTCCACTTCTTTCACTGAAAACCGGGAATGCCCGCCAACAAAATTCGTCCAGGAAGTGCTTGCCGCTGCGGAATGCCCGGTAGTACTGCCACCGGATAGCTTTGACGGTATAGACGAGATCATTTTCACTTACGATGGCAGCCCCTCTTCCATATTTGCCATCAAACAATTCGCTTACCTGTTCCCGGAAATGGAAGACAGAAAAGTCATCGTTTTCGATGTGGTCCCTCCCGGAAAAAAGATCGGGAAGAGCCAGCATAAACTGCAGGAATGGCTGAACACCCATTACAGCCGTAACGAGATCCTGATCAGGGAAGATGAGCGCACCCGCGCACAGCTACTCGAATACCTGCTGGGCCGCAAGAACGCCTTTGTGGTCATGGGGGCATTCGGCAGAGGCCTGATATCCGGCATGCTCTCTCCGAGCCATGCAGACCCGGTAGTAAAGATCATCTCACTGCCCATATTCATCACACACCGCTAAAACCATTGACATGAAAAAAATACTGCTCGCTTTCGATGGAGAACAGTTCTCCCGGGGCGCCTTCGAATTTGCCCGCCGTATGAATGACATGCAGCCTGTTATGCTGATCGGCGTATTTCTTCCGCATCTGGACCTCTCCGTCAGCTGGACCTATGCCACCGCCGGCTCGGCATCCTCCATTCCCCTGCTGGAAAAAACGGCCGGAAAGACCGTTGCAAAGAACATCCTGAAATTTGAACAGGAATGCAACCACTACGGTATAAAGCACCGGGTCCATAAATATCCTTATGACCTCGCCATCCCCGAACTGCGGAAAGAGACCCGGTTTGCTGACCTGCTGATATTGGGCAGCGAAAAATTCTATGAGAACTTCGGGATGGAAACACCGAATGAATACCTGCGCATGACCGTACAGGATGCGGAATGCCCGGTCGTACTGGTGCCGGAGAAATTCACCTTCCCGGAGAGCATTGTACTATCTTACGACGGCAGCGATGATTCCACACACGCGATCAGAAGTTTCACCTGCCTGTTCCCCGGGCTCACCCAAAAGCAGGCCGTCATGGTGTACCTGGCTGCTTCGGAAAACGAAGAAATGCCGGATAAGGATTATGCGGAAGAACTGGTGTCCAGCCATTTTTCCAACCTCAGCATCAAAGTGCTGCCCAGGCGCTCCGGCAAGCACCTCAACACCTGGTTATCCGAACTGAAACACCCGATGCTCGTCAGCGGGTCATATGGCCGTTCGGACCTTTCCATGATGTTCCGGAAGAGTTTCGTCACGCAGGTCATCAATGACCATAAATTACCTATATTCATTGCTCACCGTTAAACGGACCAGGGTCAGCCGGTCCGCTAACCGCGGTCATCAACTGTAGCCCGGCCATCTCTTAGCTTTGTAAAACAAAACCCTTCGCGCATGAAAAAGATCGTTGGCGTTATAGACGCACTCAACTTCACTCCCTCCCAGCTGGATGGATTCGATTATATCACACGGGAGGCCGGAGGCAAGCTTACCCTTGTTTTCATGGAAAACATCCTGGCTACCCAGTTGCCGCTGACCGGTTTGCATGCTGACGGCGTGTACACAGACCTGCGGACCAACGCCGAGCTGGCTGCGGATGTAGCCAAAAGAAAAGAAGAAAACCTGGTAAAGCTGATCCATGCCTGCCGGGAACGGGATATGGAGCCGGATATGCATGAGACCACCGGTATTCCCATACTGAAGATCATAGCTGAAAGCAGGTTTGCGGACCTGCTGCTGATCAGTCACAATACTTCTTTTGCCACGCTGTTCGACAGCAATCCCACCCGGTTCGTCAAGGATGCGCTGGCGGAAGCGGAATGCCCGGTCATTGTCATTCCGGAAAAACTGAACCCCGCCAGGGAAGTAATATTCGCCTATAACGGCACCAGCTCTTCCATGTATGCGATCCGGCAGTTTACACAGTTATTTCCCGGTATGCGGGACATACCCGTTCAGGTTATTTACGTAGTGGAAGGCGGAGCCAAAGAGCTGCCGCATGAGAAATTGCTGAAAAACTACCTGGAAATACACTACGACGAAGTAAAATACACCGTGCTCAACGGCGAGCCCAGGGCTGAATTCCTGGCGCAGCTGATGCACCGGAGAGACTGCCTGGTCACCTATGGCGCATATGGCCGCAGCCGGATGTCCCGGTTCTTCCACCGCAGCGAGGCGGAAAACGTATTGAGAACCGTGAACATCCCGGTATTTATCACACATCCTTAAACAGCTATTCATGAAAAACATCCTGGTTCCCACAGACTTTTCCGCTGCTGCCGAAAGGGCTTTCAGGGCAGCTTTCGAGATCGCTTCGCAAAGCGGCGGCAACATCACCCTCTATCATTCCCTGATTCCGCTGGAAAGCGTCTTTATTGAAACCGATGAAAAACGGCGGCAATACAACAGGCAGACAAAGGCCAACGTCCGCAAGCGCATGCGGAGGCTGATAAATAAGGTGGCGGGAGGATCGGAGGTGGAGATATCAACGGTCATCAGCCATCTGCCTGTGATATCCAGTGTGCTGGAATATGGGCAGGATAATGATATCGACCTGATCATCATGGGTACCCAGGGAGCCAGCGGATTGAAAAAAGTGGTCCTCGGCAGCATAGCGGCGGCTGTTGCCGGAAAAAGCAATATTCCCGTACTCCTCGTTCCTGAAAATGCCGTCTGGCAAAAGCCTGGCCATATTGTTTTCGCAACCGGCTGCCGCGAAGCGGATGAAAACGCCACCGCCTATATTCTGCAATTCGCCAAAATATACCGTGCAACAGTAGAGGCCGTGCATCTGTACAAAGACGATCCGGACAACACTGAAAAAGAAAAAAAGGATTTTACGCTTTATAAAAGCTACCTGCAAAAGACCTTCGGGAAAACCAACCTGAAGTTCCGCCTGATCAAAACCGCTTCTGTCAAAAGTTCCATCGAAATGCTGGATACATCTGTGCCTTATGATATGATGGCGATGGTCCGCCGCAGGAAAACCCTGCTGGAACGCTTCTTCCTGACCAACCTTACCAGGAATATGGCCTGCGTGACCAGTAAACCTCTGCTCATTGTACCGGAAACCATAAAAAGCAAAAAGGCGGGCGCATGATCCCGATGTTCATGATCATTGCCGGTTTCCTGACCTGTTCCGCACTGATTGTCGTCTGCGGTTCCCAGCTCTCCAGGTATGGAGACATTATTGCTGAACTGACCGGCGTAGGCAAGGCTATGTTCGGGTTGGTGGTGATGGCTGCAGTTACCTCTTTGCCGGAACTGTTCACCGGCATCAGTTCAATCTTCATCGTAGATGCACCGAATATTGCTGTGGGAGACATTATGGGCAGCTGTGCCTTCAACCTGCTTATCCTCGCTGTGCTCGACTATTTTGTTCCCGGAAAGCCGCTCTCCTCCGTTGTCACTAAAAAGCACCTGCTGGCCGGGTTCTCCGGCATCTTCCTCATCTCCTTGTCTATTCTCGCCATGCTGTTCAGTGAAGCGTTCCCGATGATCGGCTGGTTCAGCAGTGCTTCAGTTCTGCTGATCGTTCTCTATCTTGTATTTACCTGGCTGATGTACAAGAGCGGTCATCAGCAGGATGTCAAGATCGTTACACCACCACCGTCAGACAATACCGGCATCTCCCTGCGCAAAGCGGTAAAAATGTACGTGCTGCTTGCATCCCTGGTGATCACCGGAGCCATCGCCCTGCCATTCTTTGCAGACATGCTTGCCGAACGGACCGGCGCCAACAAGTCCTTTGTCGGAACGTTGCTGGTAGCAGCCACAACTTCCCTCCCCGAACTGGTCACCTCCATCAGCGCTGTGAGGCGCGGCAGCATAGATATGGCGGTAGGCAATGTGCTTGGCAGCAATATCTTCAATATGTTCATTCTCGGGCTGGATGACCTGATGTACGTCAAAGGTCCCCTGCTTTCGCTCATCAATCCCATCCATGCGCTGAGCGGTCTGGTAACCTTGCTGATGACCGCCATCGCGGGCGTCGGCATCATTTACAGCACCCCGGCCAAACGTTTTGTATTGGGGATAGATGCGATCATCCTGATCCTGCTGTATAGCCTGCTGATGACCGCTTTGTACACGATGGGATGACAGGGGAACAACATTCTGATGAATACCGCTTGTAATTGAGGAACTATGTTTGCCCGCAAAACGGCTGTCAGGGGAGTATTACCCGTCCCGGACAGGATATTTGTCGCATTACCCCCCATATAATGTCACATTTGTACAATTTTATATGGCACTCGTTCATTTAAATTTGTGTCATCAAAATATTATATGGAAGCAACAACAAACACAGCGCCTCATATTCCCTCCAGTTCGTTCTGGAAAGAGTTGGGGAATGCCATCCGGGGTACGGAAGCTGACTATACGCAGATCAGCATCAGGAAAGCTATCTTCCTGCTGGCCATACCCATGATCCTTGAACTGGTGATGGAATCTGCCTTTGCGGTAGTGGACATATATTTCGTGGGCCGCCTTGGCCCGTCCGCCGTGGCAACGGTGGGGCTGACGGAAACTTACCTGTTCCTTTTATATTCCATTGCGATGGGGCTTTCCATGGCGGTGACCGCTATCATTGCCAGGAGGATCGGGGAAAAGAAAGGGGCAGACGCAGGGGCTTCGGCCGTTCAGTCTATTTTCCTCGCCATCCTGTCTTCCATTCCTTTCGCCATCGGCGGCATTTTCTTCGCAAAAGAATTGCTGACCCTGATGGGGGCTGACCAGTGGAGCATAGACCACGGCTACCGGTACACACAATGGATGCTCGGCGGTAATGGCGTGATCATGCTGTTATTCGTGATCAATGCCATCTTCCGGGGAGCCGGAGACGCGGCCATTGCCATGCGCGTGCTATGGATCGCCAATGGCATCAATATTATCCTGGACCCGATACTTATCTTCGGATGGGGCCCGTTCCCCGCCATGGGTATAGAAGGTGCCGCCATCGCCACTAACGTCGGCAGGGGGATTGGTGTTGCCACACAGCTGTGGCTGCTCTTCAAAGGCGGGAAACACATCCGTGTAACACTCGCCCAGCTTTACTGGGATGCAAAAACCATCATGAACATTATCCGCACATCACTGGGCGGTGTAGGGCAAATGATCGTGGGCATGACCTCCTGGATCTTCCTGATGCGGATCATGGCCGATGTGGGCAGCGAAGCCGTAGCAGGCTCCACCATCGCCCTGCGTATCATGATGTTCACCATGATGCCGGCATGGGGATTATCAAACGCCGCCGCAACACTGGTCGGCCAGAACCTCGGCGCCGGTGCGCCGGACCGCGCGGAGGCCTCCATCTGGAAGATCGGCGTTTATAATATGATCTTCCTGGTTGGTGTTTCCTTTGTGTATTTCTTCTTCCCCCAGTCGCTGATGAGCATTTTCACGGACGATGCGAAAGTAATAGCCATCGGCGGGGAATGGCTGCGCATACTCTCCTACTCCTATTTTGTGTACGGATGGTGGATGGTATCAGTACAGGCCTTTAACGGTGCCGGTGATACCAAAACACCCACCAAGATCAATGTGGTGTTCTTCTGGCTGATACAAATACCGCTATGCTACTTCCTCGCGATCAAACTTGGGTGGGAACATTCAGGGGTATTCTGGGGCGTGTTCATATCGGAGACCTCCGTAGGTATATTCACGCTCTGGCTGTTCACGAGGGGAAAATGGAAAACCGCTATGGTATAATATAAAGTTGACTTTATACAAAACGGCGGGAAAACAGCGCACCGAATGGTCTGTTTTCCCGCCGTTTTATTTTTGTCATGCATCTAAGCCAGCTTCTTCAGCAGCTTCATCCCGAAGCCGGGCCCTTCCGATACTTTCAGTTTCCCATTTACGATCCTGTAGCCGCTGAAATCCACATCATCCGTAACACAGGTCACGCCTTCTATCGTGACCACATTTCCCAGCCCGGCCGCAAGATGCGCCGTATAGTTCGTTTTCAGGAAAGTGCCCCAGGCATGGGGACTGGCTAAAGTTTTATTGCGGATAAGCTCGGGCATCAACCTTACCCAGCTGGAGAATCCGTAACCGTAGGTATCCGGCAGATACACATCCAGAATACCTTCTTTGCCCAGCTGCATGCACAACTCATGGTCCGGCTGATATTCCCCATCCGCATACAGCGTTTGCCGGTAACCGTTATCATTCATCCATTTGCGGAAGTCCCGGGCCAAACCGGCTTCCTCATGGAATGGTTCCTCAAACCATACGAGCGGCACATCTTTCAGCCCTGTCATGAAGGCCTTTGCGTCATCCAGACTGTAGCCGTTGTTGGCATCGACCAATACACCGGTATCCTTACCAAACGCTGCCTGGATCCTGTTCACAATGTCAATATCCGTTTGCAGGCCTTTGTCGTGCGGGTACCATTTAAAACCGCGGCCGATCTTCACCTTCAACTGGCGGTACCCGTAGTCATAGTCCCAACGGCAATTTTCCATTACTTTATCAAGGCCGGCCGGGTTGCCGGAAGGTTCCAGTTCATCTAGGTAGATCATCCCGCTATACACCGGTGTTTCAAGGTCTCCTTTAGCGCCCAGCAGCTGGTACACCGGTTTATTCAGGACAACGCCGCAGAGATCGAACAGGGCTATGTCTGCATGCCGCGGCGTAGCCGCCAGGATGCCATTTTGCGGGTCTATGAGTGCAGACAGCGGTTTACCCACAATAGCCGAGGCTTCTTCCTGATTACGAAAACCGGTTTGTCCCCATCCGGTGGCGCCTTTATCCGTCACGATCTGCAGCACCCTTTCCCGGTGGTGCTGACCATGTACATCCAGCTTGGCGTTCTTGCCTACGAGTCTTGGCCAGTGGAAGTTCACCTCGCCCATATGCACAGCAGCTATTTTGTGGGCATTCAGCTCCGGATAGCGTTCTGCTACGCCCAAAGCGGTCTCCGGGCTTATAGCGCGGCCGGCAAAAAGGCTTTCAGGCAACAAGGCCGTACCAAGGCCGGCGAGAGATACAGATCTGATGAAATGCTTTCTGTTCATAACAGTGGGTTATATGTTTTTGATATGGAAATAATAGGGTGTCATGTGTGTTCGCACACCAAAATAGTAAAAAGGCGGTCAATAACAAACCTGTATTACTCCTTTCGGCAATCACGGAAGCGGGGGAAGTTGACATGGTGCCGGAAAGGCGCTGACGGCCGGTAAGACCAGGGTCACCCGCCCGCATGCGTCAGGCGGGCGACCCTGGTGATTTTCAAAACATGCTACCTTTCCGCAGTCACCAGTGACAATCTGGGCACTGTCTCCAATTGGTCAGCATACTGAAAACGGTACCGGCTGGTTTCGTGGTTGCTCCAGTCGATGTTCGCCCGCATGATTGCCCTCAAGCCCTCTACATACCGGATTATCTCCAGGTTGGTCTTTTCTTCGAAATCCGGCAGCGTGGCTGTCAAGCGGATAAACCGGCGGACTTGCTGGTCATGGATCCCGATGGTCCTGGCAATTGCCCTGGGCATCGATAATCGTTTTTCATGCGCCAGTATGGTCACCAGGTTGTGGTATTCTCCCATCTCGCGTTCCTTGGCGAGTGAAAAGAGGTCATTGGCCCAGCAGACGGTATTACGGCAAATCTCCGTCAGCTCCACCAGCACCGGGTGTTGCCAGGCAGTATCCGGCAAGGTGATCCGGTCGATCATCTCTATACAATCCGTTGCTACATTCGCCGCTCCAATGTATTGCCGGCGGCTCATGTAATCCTCCAACGGAGGCCAGACGCCGGCCTCAATGTTCTTGTGCTGCCAGAGCGCCGCATGGAAAATGCGCCACAGGCTTTTTTTGTATTTTTCTATCCATTGGGGCGTTCCCAGTTTAAGAATCCTTTCCCAAAGGTCCGCCAGTGCAGCAAAAACCGGTTCATTGCTCCCGTGGCCCACAGCGGGGTCGTTTAAAATGGCGACGAAGATCTGGGAGAATTTCTCTACGGAGCCGCTGTCATGGCCGCCGGATACCATGGCATCATTTTGATCCAGAAAATCATCTACCAGAAACAACAGCGTGTTCAGATCGGAATAAGCGCAAAGCGTTTCCAAGTCTGCATTCGGGAACATCCGGGCCACCATATAGGCATACCCCTGATTCCGGTAAAGCCGGATCTGCTCTTCAGATTGCAACAGCCTGAACCGGCGGATCCACCTCACGGTATGATCATCCGCCGCAATGACGTGACTGTTAATACGGGATGGAAAGGGGCAGTAAAGCCGCCTGGGCAGGATAATAGATTCCATAAATAATAATTTAAGGTTACTGAATAAAATAGATAGTTGAATATAGAGATAGGCGCTGAGAAAAGGGAGGATGCGCGGGGCTTGCGGGTAATATAAAAAAAATGCCTGCATCGATAATGCAGGCATCAAAAAAGTTTATGCTCTTATAAATAATTAACAATCAAATGATAATACATAAAACGGATGACAGATTACCGTCCGTATTTTTCCAGAATGTGGCTGATGGTATCCACGCGCAGCGGCTTTACAACGTATGCTTTTGCTCCCAGTTCCATAGCCTTTTGCTGGTCTGCGTTCAGGAAGCTGCCGGTAACGAAGACCACCGGGATATTGTTTAATACGGGATGTTGCTGAAATGACTGCAGCAATGCTTTGCCGTTGGTGTCGGGTAAAGACATATCCATCAGAATGAGGTCGGGCGGATTACCCACGGCGCTCTCCAGACCTGTTTTCCCAGTCTCCGCAATAACAACAGTGCAACCCATCTTGCTCAGCACCCTGGCATAATACCGGTTGCCTATGCTGTCATCGTCAATGATCAGAACTTTTACCGGATGCGGAAGCGAAGGAACATTGGGCAAAGCTGTTGCGGGTACAGCCGCCGCCGCCTCCAGGGGGAACCGGGCCGTGAACCGGGAGCCTTGGCCCAATTCGCTTTCAGCGGTCAGTCCACCGCCTAATCTTTCGGTCAGCTTTTTAGCGATGTGCATACCCAGGCCGGTACCTTGGGGATTGCCTGTACCGCTGCTGTAAAAGGGTATAAATACCTTATCCAGGGTAGACTGGTCCATACCGATGCCGTTATCGCTGATCGCTATCCACCAATCCTGCTTATTGCAGCCAACCGCAATCCGGATCGCGGAACACTCCTTTGAAAATTTGACGGCATTGCTGATCAGGTTATTGACGATCTGCGTAACCTGTACACGGGCAAAATTGATTTCATCAGGCACCTGTGCTTCCACGTTCAGTTCAAAGGTGATCTGCTTGAATGATGCCTGATAGGAAAACATGTGGCTTATGTCTTCCAGCCAGCCCCTGACCTGCATCCGCTCAATTTTTGGCGGGAGTATCCTGCCTGTTTCAATTTTGGCCAGTTCCAGAACGTTGTTAATGATTTCTAAAGAAAGGTTCACCGAGTGGCCAATACTGCTATGCATTTTCCGGAGGTCCTCTCCTTTTATGCTTTCATCATCCAACAGCTGGCTGATGGCATAGAGCGCATTAAGGGGCGCCCGCAGCTCATGGGTGGTTTCGTTGACATACACCGTTTTGTAGGCGCTGGCCTTCGCCAGTTTCTTATTCAATCTCCTGAGTTTGGCATTCGCTTTTGCGGACCTGTCCATCAGCATATTGTTGAGCTGCAGATAGAACAGGAGCACCACAACATTCAGTCCGATCACGGTTGTCCAGGTAGCTACCCGGAACACGGGATAGAGGCTGGATGAGATTTCCAGCGGAGGGAAAAAATGCAGATGCGTATTAAGTTCAATCCCCACCAGCGCCGTAACGGAACAGGCTATGCAGGCCATCAGAAGCCTGGTTTCACTTTTTTTGAAGATCAGCAAAGGTGCTCCGATCAGGTATCCCGCCATATGCGTGGCGTCAATGACCGTGCGAAGCATGATCCCGAAGATCAGGGTGGCCATGCAAAAGGTAAGATGCCAGATCAAAGCGGCATAAAAGTACTTCCGCTGATGGTTGAGCCAGATCACGCTGACAAACATGGCCGTTTCAGGAACTGCCGGATACAGTATCGCGGTTCTTCCGGAAAAGATGGTCAATCCCCCACCGAAAAAAAATACCAGTGATGCGGCAATCAGGCTTGAAATATTGATTATCCTGGTCCTTTTGTTACGCAGGGAGTCACCGGGAACAACGCCCGCATTGACAAGGAAATATACCTGCCTTCGACAAAATGCCGCAAATGTTTGGACAGCTAACGAAGGACGGATCATAAGGGTTGTAGGTTGTTTGGCTGGGCCGTAAAATACGTCTTTTATCTATTGAACAAGGGCGTCAATTGTTAATCATTTGTAAATGAAATGCCGTATTTGAACATCCATATTGACGATATTCCGGGTTTGGTATCTGAAGTTCGTTGATTTACAATAGAAATGTCAATTTTGGAATCTTCATCACCAACTGGTTTGAATAAAAGATGCCTTAATCCAGGTGCTCATGATTCCCCGGAGGTTTTACCGATGCGCTGGTTGTAGCATAAGGATTGGCTGCGATACCAAACTGCCGCAGGATCAGCTGCGTGGGGATACCTAATGGGCTGCACCCATGAGTCTCGCCAAACTATCTATATGATCTGGCTTTTAGCAGCAGAAGTAAATAATGGCGGCTACAACCAGTCCTACTTCAATTCAAGTCGGAAATTCTACACGCACCTGCCTAACGCGTTAAAGCTTATCGGGGCCGACAAATTCGCAGACTTGACTAAACAGGCAAATATGATTTTTGAAAAAAGAAATCACGAAACTATCAGCCAATCAGATGACGGCGACCCGTTGAATAAGCTTGACGATGAATTCTTCGAACTATACAAAACGGAAGATTTGCAACAAATGCAAGCAGCGTATATTCGGAAACATAAAGCAGCATTTATTGATAAATGATTGTTGACGGAAAATGCAGCCCCAAAAAACTCTGGTTTTGCCCCACAGAACAGCGTCTTCTAAAGTCAGGCTGATCTGCTACAGGTATTTACCCATTACTCCTTTCCCGGAATTTCTTGCGCTGAAACAAAAGCAATCCTGCATCCTTCAATAGCGAAAGCCGAATTTGGCATAACTAAAAAAGGCCGGAGAACAAATCTCCGGCCTTTCTCTTGTCCCCAGAACAGGAATCGAACCTGCACTCCGTTGCCGAAACAAGATTTTGAGTCTAGCGCGTCTACCAATTCCGCCATCTGGGGGGACGCGATCACGATGAAGACACCTGATCGCGGGACGCAAATGTAGATAATCTTTGTAAAATCCGCAATAAATATTTCTGCTTGTAGTGAAACTCTTTCAGCTGCTCCCATTCCGTCGCCGTCATGGTTTCCTCATGCCCGTTTTCCAGCAGAGACCGTATCTCAGCGGCCAGTTCTTCCTGCATCCCGGTGACCTGCCGCCGGAACTTCGCTATGCCCCCGGCCGAGGGGTTCAGTTCCAGTTGCACCAGATGCTCATTCAGCGTCAGCATCTCCATCATGAACAGGTGTGGTAATGGCTGCCGCTCCTCTGCGGTCAGCAGTTCCCGGCGGTCCAGCATCGCTTCCACCATCGCTATTTCCTTCATCGTTTGCACTTATTTTGCTAAACAGCAAATTTACAGTAATGTTGCAGCATTCGTTAATGATATCCAAAAACTTATGACTGCGCAGCTCATACAAATCGGACTGATCAGGGAAGAAAAGATTCCGCTGGATAACCGCGTTGCATTCACGCCCCTGCAATGCAAATGGATCATGACGCATTACCCGGGCATCAGGATCACCGTGCAACCCTCCCCTCACCGCAGTTATAAAGATGAGGAATATGAAGCGGCTGGCATCCCCGTTCAGGAAAACCTCTCCCATTGCAGCATCCTGATGGGCATCAAGGAGGTGCCGCCGGAACAACTGATCCCGGGCAAAACATACCTCTTTTTCTCCCATACGAAGAAACAGCAGCCCCAGAACCAGCCTATGCTGCAGGCCATCCTGGAAAAAGAGATCACCCTCATAGATTATGAATGTCTCGTGCATGAGGACGGGCAGCGGATACTGGGCTTCGGGTTCTTTGCCGGAGTGGTGGGCGCACATAACGGTCTGCTGGAATACGGACGGAGAACGGGCTTGTTTGATTTCAAACGGGTGCATGAATGCCACGATTTCCAGGAGCTGATCACCCACTATTTCGGCGTGAAGCTGCCGCCGCTGAAGATCGTGGCCACCGGCTCGGGAAGGGTTACCGCAGGTATCCTGGAAGTGATGGGCCTGCTGGCGATCAAATACATCCCGCCGGAAGAATTCCTCTTCAATGAATACGCTTACCCCGTCTACACACAGCTGAAAGCTGGGGAACTGTATCTTCGTAAAACAGACAAAACCTACAGCCGGGAGGACTTCCATGCCAACCCTGCGCAATACGACTGCAAATTCCTCCCCTATGTGACGAGCAGCGACATCCTCATGAACGGCATCTACTGGGAAAAGGATATCGAGCCGCTTTTTACCTGGAGCGATCTCACCAAGGACAACTTCCGCATCCGCGTCATCGCCGACATTACGGATGACAAACACGGCTCCATTCCCTGCAACCTGGGCGATGGCACCATCGAAAACCCCTCCTACGGCGTCAACCGTTACACCCAAAAGAAAACGGCCCCGTACGAAGAAGATTCGGTGACTATGATGTGCGTGGGCAACCTGCCCAATGAACTGCCGCGGGATGCTTCGCAGTTCTTTGGCGACCAGCTGATGAAATATGTGTTCGATGAATTGCTGAAAGAAAAAAGCCCCATGATAGAAAAGGCCACCATCACCCGCAATGGCAGGCTTACGGAACGGTATGCCTACCTGCAGGAGTATGCTACAGGTTCAGGTAGTAAGGCTTCAGTAGTTGAATGAATGCAGGGGTATATTGACGTCGATCGTCATATATCGTCAGCTCCTGCCGCTGTGTTGCCGCGGATAAAGCCCGTGCAAAGATGCCAACCGCGCGGAAATACGCACGCCCCGGCGCCTGCCTGACCTCCAGCAATTCCTGCGGCACAAAGCCCGCCGCCTCCGCCAGCCCCCGGAACCGCTGAAACCCCTCATACGGCAGCAATACCGAAAAACGGCCGTCCGCCGATAACAGGCGGGATATCGCGGCCAGCAAAGCCTCATAATCCAGCGAAACGGCATGCATAGCGGCATTCCGCTGGTCATCCGGACTTTTCAGCGCATTCTCGTAAAAAGGAGGATTGGTTATGATGAAGGAATAGGAAAAGTCCGGACGATAATCCCGCACATCTTCACGGATCAGCTGCAGCCGCTCCTTCCAGGGGGAGGCTTCAAAATTCTGCTGTGCCTGCGCCGCTGCACCGGCATCCAGTTCGATCGCATCTATCAGGGCCACAGATGCTGAATCATCCGTGCCACCGGTACCGATCATACCATCTCCGCCGGGCATCGCTTCCCCCACTCCCTGCGCCAGCATCAGGCTCAGCAACCCCGTTCCGGCGCCAATATCCAGCACACGGCCGGGCCTGCCCGCATGCAAAGCGGTAAATGCGCCCTGTATGCAGGCATCCGTACACACCTTCATGGCACTGCCTTGTTGGTACACGGTGAACTGTTTAAATCTGAAATAGCTGTTTCCCATGATCACAATGCTGTCACTAGGCCGGGCAGACGCATATCGCTATGCGATGATGCCGGCTGATGCCGCTGCAGGGAAAGCCATCCCTTTCGCCGGTCAGCAATATCCGTCTACCTGTCTCAATTTTTTCCAAAATGAGCTTTTTAATAGTGATGGTTTTATTCAAAAGCTGCGCGTGCGCTGGGAATAACGTCCAGCGGGCTGAATGCGCCGGCGAGATATTTATAATGCGCGGCCATGGCGATCATCGCCGCATTGTCCGTACAATACTCGAAGGCAGGGATGTACACATTCCATTGATGTTGCGCGCCATAGGCCTGCAGGGCGTTCCGGAGGCCGGAGTTCGCGCTTACGCCACCCGCTACGCATAACTCCCTGATGCCGGTTTCGCGGGAAGCTTTTACCAGCTTGTTCATCAGGATAGTGATGATGCGGTGCTGAATGGAAGCGCAGATATCGCGGAGATTCGTTTCCACAAAATCCGCCTGCCTGGCCTTGTTCTCCTGCAAGAAGTAAAGAATGGCGGTTTTCAGGCCGCTGAAGCTGAAGTTCAGGCCCGGTATCTGCGGCTCGGGGAAGCGGAACCGTTCAGGATTTCCTTCTTTCGCGTACTTGTCTATCAGCGGGCCGCCGGGATACGGTAGGCCCAGCAGTTTTGCACTTTTATCGAATGCCTCTCCCGCCGCATCATCCAGCGTTTCGCCGATCACTTTCATTTGCAGCGGGCTTTCGCATAATACGATCTGTGTATGGCCACCGGAAACGGTGAGGCAGAGGAAAGGGAATGCCGGTTTGGGATCATCGATGAAATTGGCGAGCACATGGGCCTGCATATGATGTATGCCGATGAGCGGGACATCCAGGGCAAGGGCCATCGACTTTGCGAAACAGCTGCCGACCAGCAGTGAACCGATCAGGCCGGGCGATTGTGTAAAGGCAATGGCGCTAAGGTCTTTCTTGTTGACGCCGGATCTGCGCAGCGCCAGGTCCACCACCGGCACAATATTCTCCTGGTGCGCACGGGAGGCCAGCTCGGGCACTACACCACCGTATTGCTCATGCACCGTCTGGTTGGCAATGATGTTGGACAGCACTTTCCCGTCCACGATCACGGCGGCGCTGGTTTCGTCACAGGAAGATTCAATAGCTAGAATAGAGATCGGCATAATGGGCGCAAAATTACTAATTGCTGCGGATGGCAACAACAGGGTCGAGCCGGCTGGCGGAAAATGCCGGTATAAATCCGGCGATAATACCCACTACTGCGGAGATGCTCAACCCCAGGATAATATTCCCGGTGGACATGGCGATCTCGAAGCTGCTGAACAGATTCCCGGCTATCAGAGTGCCGATATAAACGATCAGCAGGCCGATAGAACCGCCGATCAGGCAGAGCAGGATGGCTTCCAGCAGGAATTCCAGCAAAATAATGGAAGGCCTGGCGCCGACCGCCTTTTTGAGGCCGATGATATTGGTCCGCTCCTTCACGGTCACGAACATGATATTGGCAATACCGAAACCGCCTACGATCAGCGCAAATATGGCGATCACCGCCCCGCCCAGGTTGATATTCCCGAAGATGCTCTCCAGCTCGTCCTGCGCCGTGGTGATCTCGTTCAGTGCAAAGTCATTCTCCTCGGTGGGCCTTAACCGGTGGATCGCCCGCATGGCCCCGGTCAGATCGTCTTTCAACTGCCCCACGGACACATCCGGCCTGGCGCGGACCATAAAGAACGGTTCCGCATAACGGCGTTCATCCACGATCGTACGGGCGAAGAGATAAGGCAGCAGTATGGTATTGTCATTGATCACCCCGCCCATAAGGCTTTCGCCCTTTTTCTTCAGCAGGCCCACTACCTTGCAGTTACGGCCGGCAAAACGCACCACTTTGCCCAGCGCCGCCTCCGGCGTCAGGAACAGCCCTTCCCATATATTGGCGCCCAGCACGATCACATTGCTGCCCTGCAGGAGTTCATTCGGACTGAAATAACGGCCCATCGCAATATCCACCGCCTGCATCTTTTCCAGGTCCATCGTTACCGCCAGCATTTCCGCGCCCTCCATATAATCTACACCGTATTCGATCTTGCGGCCGCCGGAAGAAAAAACAAAGGTCACCGCATCTGAAGTGGATACTTTGTCCTTGATCTGCTTCATCTCTGAATATTTCGGCTGCGGACGGTTGATATACCGCCACCATTCCCCGTCTCCCCCGTCCCAGGGCCACTTCTGAAGGTAGATGACATTGGTGCCGAGGGATTTCAGATCGTTGCGGATATTGGATTCCATACTGTCCGTCACCGTCAGCACCGCAATGATGCAGAAAATACCGATGGAGATGCCCAGCAGGGACAGAGAGGTGCGCAGCTTGTTGACCCGCAGTTCCTGCAGGGCCATTTTCAGACTGCTCCATAAAATCTTCAGCGTAGAAAGCATATTCCAAATTTAGTATATAAAGTAACGCGCACCATCGTGTTTGTGACCGCCGGTCAATTTTCTATGACCGCCAGCCAGGGGAAGGCTGGATAAATGGATGGCAGGATGCATGGCGAAGGCCGGATAAAAATGTACCTTTGCCCCCATTTATGACCGAAATGAAATACGCGAACGAGATCAACAAAAGGAAATCCTTTGCCATTATCGCCCACCCCGATGCGGGTAAGACTACCCTGACGGAAAAATTCCTCCTGTTCGGCGGCGCTATCCAGACGGCCGGCGCGGTAAAGTCCAACAAGATCAAGAAACATACGACCTCCGACTTCATGGAAATTGAGCGCCAGCGGGGTATCTCCGTGGCTACTTCCGTGATGACCTTCGAATACCGCGATATTCTTGTGAACTTGCTGGATACCCCCGGTCACAAGGACTTTGCGGAAGACACCTACCGCACCCTCACCGCAGTGGACAGTGTGGTACTGGTGATCGACTGCGTAAAAGGTGTGGAAGAGCAGACCAAGAAACTGATGGAGGTCTGCCGCATGCGGGATACGCCGGTGATCATTTTTGTGAACAAGCTGGACCGGGATGGCAAAAATCCTTTCGACCTGCTGGATGAACTGGAAGAACTGCTCAATATCCGCGTTCGCCCCCTCAGCTGGCCCATCAGCATGGGCAAGGATTTCAAGGGCGTGTATAACCTGTACGACAAGAGTTTTGTGAGCTTTGCCGCCAACCGGAAAGCCACGGATGAAGATATCGTTCCCATGCCGGACCTCACCAGTCCACAAGTGGATGAACTGTTCAATACCACCGATGCTGCGCAACTGCGGAATGACGTGGAACTGATCGAAGGGGTGTACGACCCGTTTGACAAACAGCCTTACCTCGAAGGCAAACTCGCGCCGGTGTTCTTCGGCAGTGCGGTGAACAACTTCGGGGTGAAGGACCTGCTGGATACCTTCGTGGAGATCGCTCCGGTGCCGCGGGACCGGGAGGCCAGTACGCGGACGGTGAAAGTGGGAGAAGACAAATTCTCGGGCTTCATCTTCAAGATACACGCCAACCTCGATCCCCGTCACCGGGACAGGATCGCGTTCCTGCGCGTATGTTCCGGCAAGTTCGAGCGGAACAAATATTTCCATCATGTGCGGCTGGACAAGGATGTGCGTTTCGCCAATCCCTATAACTTCCTGGCCCGGGAAAAGAATATCATCGACGATGCTTACCCCGGCGATGTGGTGGGGCTTTTCGATACCGGCAACTTCAAGATCGGAGATACGCTCACGGAAGGCGAGAACTTTTATTTTACCGGCATCCCCAGCTTCTCACCCGAGCTGTTCAAGGAACTGGTGAACAAGGACCCGATGAAGACCAAACAGCTGGAAAAAGGCATCAGCCAGCTGACGGACGAGGGCGTGGCGCAGCTGTTCACCCAGCACAACGGCAACCGCAAGATCATCGGCTGTGTGGGCGACCTGCAGTTTGAAGTGATCCAGTACCGTTTGCTCCAGGAGTACGGCGCTTCCTGCCAGTTCAATAGCCTGCCGTTCTATAAAGCCTGCTGGATCACGGGACCAAAACAGAAGCTGGAAGATTTTATCCGCTTCAAGAGCGCCAATGTGGTAGAGGATAAAGACGGGCACCTGGTGTACCTCGCCCAGTCGGAATGGTATCTTAATACAGAACGCGCCAATAACCCCGATATCGAATTCCATTTCACATCGGAAATTCACAAGTAAACCTGTATGACACCGGGCGCTCAGGATCTGCCGGTCTGCAACAAGCGAAGCATGTTTGTCATTGCATCTGTTGCAGCAGGGATGAATACCGTCACTGTTGTCAAAAACGGGCGATGGTCTTCCAGGAATTGTCTGTACTGGTGGCCTGCAGTTCCTGGATCAGCGGCAGGTCCCATGCTTCGGTAAGCCGCGTACCATCACAGTTGTAGATCTGGCAAAACAGGCAGGATTGTATCTCCAGCTGAATATTCAGGTAGTCCCGCCCTTCGTGCCTGCGAAGATTCACGGTTCCGGTATGGTTCCTGCCTTTTGCGCTGTTGACGCTGTCCTTCAGCCAGGCCAGATTCTTCACGGGGTCTTCAATGCCGCAGGCGGTAACGTTCGATCTCTTTTTCTTGCAGGCCGCAAAAGCGAGGATGCAGATAAGGGGCAACAGATATTTGGCTGATTTCATAACATAAGGATTTCCAGTGTAACGGACAGAAAAATGCCAATGTTACACCAACAGGTACGGCGCCCTGAAAAAGGCGCCGTTTTCTTGTACGACCAACTCAATTATTGCGTGATAAATAAAGAAAAGTTTGTCTTCAAATTCCGCATCAAAGATATCGCCCTCGCCCGCTGCCGGTTTATGTATTCGGAAAATTGATTTGCGCAATGCGGAAAAAAGGATTTTTTTGCCTAATTTGGAGGAACCAATTATCCATACTCCATATGAAGGACCACCCCAAAACAGGCGCCGGAACAAAGCCGGCACCGATTTATCGTTATTAAAACTGATTCATATGGATTCCGAACAAGATGATGTACGAAAAGCGCGGCAGTCCGTGACGGGTGGCTGGTTCTATGAACCTACGACCAGCGCCGGAAGAAGCGAGAAATACCATGCCGAAATGGGCAAAAAGGTCTGGGATGGTTATCTTGACCATTACCGGGCAACGGCAGACAACGGCGGTACGGTCATCGGCGGTACGGTACTGGTGATCGCCTTGCTGGCTACCTTCTTTTTCCTCGATCTTTCCCCGGATATCAGGCGGTATTTTGTGATCGGCTTCAAAGTGCTGGCCGGCATTGCATCGGGCGTTGTTTGCTTCAGCCTCGGCCGCATGCTCCGGCTGAACGGGCAGTTCAGGATACTGCTTTCCGTGCTGGTAGCCGCTGCTGCGGTGTTGCTATTGCTGTAGGGAGCGCAGCTGCTCCGGCCGCATGCCCGGCACGTCCCGGCATGAAAAACCGCCCCTGTGCGGAGGCGGCTTCCCATACTATAAAAATATGCTTACAGGCTTACCACAGCCCCTTCCCCATAGATCTGCTGCTTGTATTTCAGGGAGGGAGATGGAAGGAATGGCCCCAGGTTCAGCTGCGCCCATTTTTCATCGATCGCTTTGATGGTAGCATCATCCGCTACGATGATATTCGGCCAGTCCCGCTGAAAATCATCAAAGGCTTTTGTTTTAAGCGTCCCGTCCAGCCCCATGCAGGCGGTCACTTTATCCGGGTTGCGGGACGAGGGGCGCTCCGCCGGGATGTTGTCCCGCTTCGGATCGAGGTTATTGCAGAAGCGCCAGAGGGCGGAAGGCAGATCCTGCGCATCCACCGTATGCTCTACGTACAGCACCATTTTCACGCCTTCCATGCCAGGCTGCGCCGCTACCTGCGGATGCAGTTCCCGCACATGGTGCTTGCGGCTTTTCTCCACGGCAACGATGATGCAGGGTATCCCCTCTTTCAGCAACGAGGCATTCACTCCCCTGATCTCCGGGAAAGCGGCCATGAGTGAAGCGGCCTGTACTTCGGGTGTAAAAATGCTGTTGTCAAACCGTTCATCGATCTCTTCTTCCAGCTTCGCTGTTCCGTCTATGCACATTTTGCCGCCAAAGCCCATGCGGGAGCAGGAATGGTCCAGCACATCCATCGGGCCCTGGCTGAAATAGATATCCGTTGCGGGGTTGAGGTGACGGAAGGCATATTGCGCCAGCGCTTTATAATCCGTGATGCTTGTACCGGTATCTGTTACGACGAGTATTTTGTTGAACATCATCTGCCCGGCTCCCCACATCGCATTCATCACCTTCTGCGCCTGACCGGCATAATCTTTCTGTATCTGTGCGGTCACCAGGTTGTGAAAGACGCCTTCCACGGGCATGTCCATATCCACGATCTCCGGCACCAGGGTCATTTTGATGGGCGCGAGGAAGATACGTTCCGTGGCCTTGCCGATCCAGGCATCTTCCTGCGGGGGAATACCCACGATGGTGGAGGGGTACACGGCGTCTTTTCGGTGGGTGATAGCGGTGACGTGGAAACGCGGGTACCAGTCGGCCAGCGAATAGTAACCGGTATGATCGCCGAAAGGCCCTTCCCAGATCAGCTCTTCTCCGGGATCGACATATCCTTCTATGACAAAATCCGCATCCGCAGGCACTTCCAGATCGGGCTGCGAAATGCATTTCACCAGCTCCACCTTTTTCCTGCGCAGGAAACCGGCCAGCATATATTCATCCACATTCTCGGGCAAAGGCGCGGTAGCGGAATAGGTGTACACCGGGTCGCCGCCCAGCACTACCGCTACGGGCATCCGTTTATTCAGTTTCTTGTATTCGGAAAAATGTTTGGCGGATACTTTATGTTTATGCCAGTGCATGCCGGTCATATCCTTTTCAAATACCTGCATCCTGTACATCCCCACGTTGCGGGAACCGGTATGCGGGTCTTTTGTATGGATCACCGGCAGCGTGATGAAAGGCCCGCCATCCTGCGGCCAGCAGGTCATCACCGGCAGCTTTCCAAGATCGGGCGTGGCCATGACCACCTCCTGGCAACTGCCGCGCCCGGATACTACCTTGGGCATCCAGGATGCGAACTGCCCCAGCTTCGGCAACATGGACAGCTTGTCCAGTATCCCTTCCTTGGGTTTTGACAGCATTTTAAAAAGCCCTTCAATTTCCCGGGCCACATCATCCAGCTCCTGCACGCCCAACGCCATGCACATCCTGCGGTAACTGCCCATCGAATTGATCAGCACAGGGAAATCATATCCGGTGTTCTCGAACAGGAGGGCTTTGCCCCCGTCCGGGGACTTGCTGATCCTGTCCGCGATCTCGGCTATTTCCAATGCCGGGTTTACATAGGTGCTGATGCGCACCAGTTCCCCTGCTTTTTCCAGTGTATCTATAAAATGCCTGAGGTGCTTGTATGCCATGATTGTGCTTTCGTTCAGGCCACAAAAGTACGTTGGATAAAGGAGATAAAAAAAGGTCCGGAGAACCGGGGCCGGACTTGATCGCGATAGCGAAATCATTGAACAGCATTGGCACAAAAAAAGATTGCCCGCAAAAACGGACAACCTTTACTTTTTCTATTAGGACTTGATTGGGGGATGATGCCGTTCTGAAAGCAACCATCGTGCCAAAACAAGTTTACATGCGCGGGCAACGGGAAAAATTCGTGGGGCGGCCGCTGCTGCCTCCGCCGATGCGGTACATGATCGTAAACCCGGTGAAGATGTACCAGTCCTTATACTTTGCAGAACCACGCTGGGCGCCATCCAGCGGATAGTTCGGATTGGGGATCACCTTATCCCCGTTCGTCTCGTCCCCGCGGTAGGAAAAGTCCACCGCAGCCTGCCCGCGTTCCGCCAGCAAAGTATTCTGATCCACATAGGTGGTGCTCACATCATCCAGGTAATCCGTGAAGGTTGCGCGCAGCCCGGTTTCTATACCCAGCGTCAGCTTCTCTGTAAAAATGTATTTGAAACCCACGCCGAAAGGAATAGACACCTGATGCAGGGCGTACTGGTTACCTCTTTCAGGATACTGTGGAAGCCCCTGCCCTTCCGTGCTCAGGCGACGCAAAGCGATCTTGTTGCCCAGGGAATCCCGCGTGGTGGGATAAAAACTGAACAAAGACACCCCGGCAAAAATGTAGGGTGTAAAACCTTTATCATCGATATCCAGGATATTCAGTTCCGCACCCAGCTGTCCTTCCCAGATGGGGGAACGGAAAGAAAGGTTGCGGGCTACCAGGGCCAGGCTTTCATTGGTGCTGTCCGCCCCGGCGATCATGCCAAAGCTGAAGCCGCCGCGCAGGGTCAGGAAGCGGTTCATGTCCTTCTTCACCATCAATCCTACCATGGGCCGGGTGTACCGAAAGTCAACCCGTTTTTCGTTCAGGTCTCCGCTGTAATTACTGATCCCGCCGATAAGGCCAACATGCCAATCCTGAGCATACGTGAAGATCGGGGTTGAAAGCATTAAAACAAATCCAAGGATCTTTTTCAATGTGTATGGTTTTAATAGGTTACCGATCATAGAACGCACCAGGCACGTCAAATAGTATCACCAGTCATTATGATCGGGGACTAAATTATACATTTTTCCTCTTTATTACAATTATAAAGATATGATAATAAAAGCCTTTAGCGCCGCTGATGTGCATAAACCCTTATTTTTGTGGCGGGTATGATATTTGAGAAGCATAGGAATTGCCGAAACATAAAACCGAATTAATACGTGAGTGTCCCCCGCCGGAAAAAGATCGTTCGATGGATCGTTGGTAGTTTATTAACCTTGCTGTTACTGCCCGTTTTCCTGTTATTGTTGCTGCAACTCCCTGTAGCTCAGAATTTCCTGCGTACCAGGGCTGTATCTTACCTGCAGGGGCAGCTGAAGACCGATGTAAAAATAGGCGGACTGCGGGTCACCTGGCTGAATGCGATCCGGCTGGATGATGTGTTCGTAGGCGATACCCGCAAAGACACCCTTCTTTCCAGCCATCAGCTTTCCGTCCGTTTCAACCTCTTTGCCCTGTTCAGCAACGAGCTGCATGTAAAGTCACTGCACTGGGAGGACGCCCTGGTCAATGTGTACCGGCCGGCAACGGACTCCGCATTCAATTACCAGTTCATTATCGATGCATTCAGCTCCCCTTCCGCAACGGAAGACACGGTGATAGCAGAATCCGGCACTACCCTGCAATACCGGATCGGCAATGTTGCCCTGCGGCGTATCACCCTCCGTTTCAATGACACACTCGGCGGCATGCTTGCCCATGTGCAGCTGAAGGAGCTGGAACTCAGCCCGGACGATCTGCAGCCCGGAGACGGCAAATATCACATCAAGCATCTCCTGCTGGATGGCCTGCAAGCCAGCATCCAGCAATTATACCGCGTCCGCCCGGAAGAAGATGAACCGGAAGACACCACCGCCACACCGCTGGACCTCTATGCCCGGGAGCTGGTGATCCGCAACAGTCAATGGTCCTACAGCGATGAATCCGGAGGCTTGTCCACCAACGGGCAGATCGGTTCGCTGGAATTGAGAAAGGCGCAATTCGATCTGCTGCAGACCTTCATTTCCGCCGATGCGCTGATTGTAAAGCAAACCACCGCCAGCCTCGATTTCCGGCAGGCGATGGATACCCTCGTTGTGGCGGCAGACACCCTGCCCGGCGCGCCCAATACCTGGAAAGTGCTCGCTAAAAAATTACAGGTGGAGGGGCTGGACTTTGCCATGAACGACCACCTGACGCCGAAGATACCCTATGCGAACGCGCTGGACTACAGTCACCTCGGCATCCGGGAGCTGTTCCTCGATGCGGAAGACCTCAGTTATAGTGCCGACAGTGCCTTCGCAACGATCAACGCCGGTTCCATGCAGGAGCAAAGCGGCCTGGTATTGAAGGAGCTGAAAGGCAAAGCATTGTACACCAACAGCGAAGCACAGCTGTCAGACTTCCTGCTGCGAACAGGCCGCAGCCGCATAGATGCGGACGTTCACCTGCGGACGGAATCCTGGGCCACTTTATCCGGTCAGCTGCCCCTGCTGCAGATCGATGCGGACGTACGTCCGTCCACGTTAGCAATGGAAGAAGCCCTGTATTTTGTGCCGGATATGCGCAACGACCCTTCGCTGGCTCCACTGTGGAAAAAACAGCTCAGTCTGCATGGACAAATTGGCGGTAACCTGGCGTTGCTGGACATTCCCGGCATGGAGGTCAAAGACAATGATCAGAACTATCTGTATATAAAAGGGAAAGCCTACCAGGTGACCGATGCGGAACGTATGGGCGCCGATCTGGTGACCATTAAAGTGCAGAGCAGCGACCGGGGCGTCCGTTCCTGGCTGCCCGCCAATACCCTACCCGCCTCCATGCAATTGCCCCAAAGGATGGCCATCAACGGCAGCATCCGGGGCGGCATGCAGCAACTCCGGCCAGACCTTCAGCTGAGTACGGAACTTGGCAATGCTCACCTCAAAGGGGCATTGGAAGATTTCTCCGACATGCAAAAGATCCGTTACGATGCCGCCCTGCAGATCGACGGCCTGCAAATAGGCCGCCTCCTGGGAGATACCACTATGGGCAGCCTCACCGGCAACCTCACCGCAAAAGGGCAAGGCACAGATCCCGGGACGATGCGCGCCAACGCCTCGGCAGGGATAACATCGTTTACCTATAACCGTTATACCTATCACGGCATTCAAATGGATGCCCAGGTGGAAAACAATGCCTACAGCGCAAAAGGCGCCATCAATGATTCCAGCGCCAAAGCCAATTTCGCGGTATCCGGCAAACTGGATACGCTGAACCCCGCCATCACGGCCAAAGTAGATCTGGACAAGCTGGACCTCTACGCCACAAATTTCACCACCTCTCCCATGACCCTCCGGTCATGCCTCGATGCGAAGCTGGACAACCTGGCGCCGCGCAAGCTGAGCGGGTATGCCGCCGTACACAAGATCCAGCTGATGGATGAAAAAGAGATGTACGCGATGGACAGCATCCTGCTGAAAGCAGGGATAGAAGAAGGGCTGCAAAAGATCAGCCTGACCGGTCCGTTCGGCTTTATCAGCGCCTCGGGGGATTTCAACTACCAGACCTTCGCCGCCGCCGCGGGAGACCTTGTGACCCGTCACCTCGAAGCCAAAGGCGCCGCAACAGCCACCGCCGCTCCAGCGGAAAGCCAGTGGCTGGAATTTTCCGGCAGCCTCTCCATACCCAAATCATTACGCAAGCTGCTCCCCGATGTAGAACTGCCGGAACCGCTAACACTGCGGGGGCGGTTGCATACGGACAGCAGCCTGCTCAGCGCCAGGTTCGCCCTGCCGCGGATGCGGATAGATTCTTTTGAAGTAGATACCCTGCTGGTGGATGTTACCGCGGATACCGCGCAGATGGCTGCGAACGTCGTGCTTGGCCGGATGTACCATCCGCAGATACCGCTGCAACGCACGGAGTTGAATGCAAAAGCCAATGACGGCGTGGTGGACTGGGGCCTCGTCATGGGCAACCGCAACGAATCACCGAAATACGATCTCGGCGGGCTGATCAGCTTCCTGCCGGACGACAGCCTGCTGATCTCGCTGAAAGAAAAGCTCGTGCTGAACCGGCAGCCCTGGTCACCCGCCGGGGATAACCGGCTGCTGATACAGCACGGCGATGTGGCATTTGCAGACATCGGTATACAACAGGGCGCACAGGCGCTCCGGATCACCAGCAATGGCGCGGCCGAAGGACAAGCTTTGCCTGACCTGACGCTGAGCCTGAAAGACTTCCGCCTGAACACCATCACCAGCCTGATAGAAAAAGATACCGCGCTGGCGGAAGGTACAAGCAATGGCAGCATCGTGATCACCAACCTGGCAGGCTCCCCGCTGATAGACGGCAAACTGACGATAGACAGCCTCGCCGTGATGGGCTCAAAGCTCGGGCAGCTGGTGCTCAATGCCAATACCACGGCAGAAAAGGCCGTTCAGCTCGATGCCACGATAAAGGGTAATGATAACGACCTCCGGCTGCAGGGCACCTATGCGGAGGTGATGGACTTCCGGCTGGACATCACCCGGCTGACCATGCAAAGCGTAGAGCCGTTCACGTTCGGGAACGTCACCGCCATGAGCGGCCATCTTTCCGGCAACGCCACTGTAAAAGGCACTACAGACCAACCCGAGATCCGCGGCAGCATGCATTTTGAGAAAGTAAAAGGCAGAGTGACCGCTATCAACAGCATCATTCAGCTGCCATCCGAAGATCTGGCGCTGGACGACCGGGGCATACAGTTCAACAATTTCGTGATCGCGGACAGCAGCGGGAATGAAGCCGTGCTGAACGGGCAGATACTGACCAGGGACCTCACCCGGTTCCAGCTGAACCTGGACCTGAATGCGGAGAATTTCCAGGCGCTGGGGCCTGCCACGAACGACCCCGATCAGTTTTATTACGGGCCGGCCTTTGTGGATGTACGGGCGCGCATCCGTGGTTCGCTGGACCTGCCGCGGGTGGAGATGAACCTGAAGATGCGGGAGAAATCCAGCGTCACCGTGATGATACCCGAAGAAGAACCCGGCATCGCCAGCCGCGAAGGCGTCATCGAGTTTTTCGATCCCGCCACGATGTACGATACCACTTTCCGGGTGAAGGCAGATACCGGCCGCAGCAGGAGCTCGGGGATCAAGGGATTTGTGTTTTCAGGGGATATTGAAG
Organism: Chitinophaga sp. XS-30; assembly: GCF_008086345.1. Classification (NCBI taxonomy): domain Bacteria; kingdom Pseudomonadati; phylum Bacteroidota; class Chitinophagia; order Chitinophagales; family Chitinophagaceae; genus Chitinophaga; species Chitinophaga sp. XS-30. Next base: position 4,482,193 of record NZ_CP043006.1, read on the forward strand.
TAACGCCCCAGTCCACCCTCAAACTTATTATAGACCAGTCCAACGGCGATTTCCTGGAAGTGAAAGGCAATGCCACCCTCAATCTGACGATGGACCCCAGCAGCAAGATGAGCCTCACGGGGCGCTACGAAATAGACGAAGGGAAATATGCCATGTCGCTCAACCAGCTGATCAAACGGGAATTTGCCATCGAGAAAGGCAGCACCATTATCTGGAATGGCGATCCGCTCAGCGCCGATGTGAACATCACCGCCAAATATGATGTGAATGCCGTAGCGGCAGACCTGGTGGCCGACCAGATCAGCAGCTCCGATGCCACCCGCGGGCGCTTCAACCAGAAAGTGCCCGTAGAGGTTTTCCTGAAGATCACCGGGGAACTGATGAAACCCGAGATCGCCTTTGAGCTGGATATGCCTGAAAAAGACCAGGGTGCATTGAACGGCATGGTGTACACCCGCATCAAACAGATCAACCAGGTGGAATCAGAGCTGAATAAACAGGTCATGGGGCTGCTGGTGCTGAATCGCTTCATCTCCGAAAATCCGTTCGATCAGCTGGATACCAAGGCCACCAGCGGTGTGGGAGACATGGCCCGGCGGAGTGTGAGCAAACTCGTCTCCCAGCAGCTGAACAATCTGGCCGGGAGTCTCATTAAAGGCTTTGATGTGAATTTCGACCTGGAAAGCTCGGATGCCTATACAGATGCAGGGGACCGGCAGGAAAGCACTAATTTGAAAGTGGATGTATCCAAGCGGTTGTTCAGCGACCGGCTGATCGTTAGCGTAGGCTCCAATATCGGCATATCCGGCGCGCAAACGCAGGGGCAGCAGGCCAGTTCCGTGATCGGTGACGTATCCGCGGAATACATGCTCACACCCGATGGCCGGTACCGCCTCCGGGCCTACCAGCGCAACCACACGGAAACCGTGGTACAGGGCCAGATCGTGGAAACCGGGCTGACCTTTATGATCGTCATGGATTACAACGAATTCCGGGAAATATTCAGCAAATCAAAAAAAGAAGCCCGCCGGCAAAGGCTGCGGGAGGAAACCAGGTAACAGTTTATGATCAGAACCCTGCAACACATATTGATCCTTGCATCCGGCGCCCTGTTGCTGAGCGCCTGCTCCACCACCCGCACCGTGCCGGAGGGTGACAGGCTGTACACCGGCGCAACGATCAAATGGGACGACAAGAAGCCGAAGGACTACAGCGAACTGGAATCCGGCATGGAAGACCGCATACGCCCCAATCCGAACAGAAAATTCCTGGGCATGCCCATCAAGCTATGGTTGTACAATCTCGGCAACGAGCCCAAAGGCAAGGGGCTCAACCACCTGCTGCGCAATAAATGGGGGGAAGCACCTGTATTGCTGAGCCAGTTCAAAGGCCAGCATACGGAAGACATCCTGACCAGCTATATCGAAGATAACGGCTATTTTCAGTCTGAAGTGGATCATGAGATCAACAACAAAGGCAGCAAAAAAGCCAGTGTAAAATTCACCGTAACCCCGCATCACCGCTATACGATCCGCCGGGTACGGTTCGATACCGATACCGGCCTGCTGGGGAAACATATCATGCAAACCACCGGCGGGACCATCCTGAAGCCGGACGATAATTACAGCCTGGACAAGATCAAGGAAGAACGGGAAAGGATACACGATTATCTGAAAGAGAACGGTTTCTATTATTTCACGCCGGATTACCTGCTCGTAAAAGTGGATAGTACCCTGAAAGGCAAAGTAGACCTTTACCTCGCCATCAAAAAAACTACTCCCCCCGTAGCGCTGCGGCAATTCTATATGAAAAGCGTAACGCTCTATACGAACTACGATCTGGCAGAGGACAGCATACAACGGGGCAATGAGGGCATACAGTATCAGAACTTCAAGATCATCGACCCGGATTCCCTGTACAAGCCCATTGTATTTGACCGTTCCGTGTTCCTGCAGAACGACAGCCTCTACCGGCTCAGTTCGCATAACATCACGCTGCAGCGGCTGGTGAACCTGGGTACCTTCAAGTTCGTGCGGGCCAACTTCCGTCCCGCGCGGGACAGCAGCCTGCTCTATGCCAATTTCTTCCTCACCCCCTACCCTAAACGATCTTTGCAATTCGAAGTGTCCGGCACGTCCAAATCCAACAGCTTCGTGGGTTCGCAGGTAAAGATATCTGCACGCAACAGAAATTTCCAGCACCGGGCCAATCTGCTGGAGGTCAATCTGGGCGGAGGTTTTGAAACACAGGTCGGCGGCAAGACCACCCAGCTCTCCACCAATGCATACAGCCTGAATGCCGAGGTAGCGCTAACCCTGCCCAGGTTCTTTACACCCGTCATCAAATTCAACCCGCGGACGCCCTATGTTCCGCGCACCCGCTTCAGTGTAGGATATGAGCTACTGAGCAGGCCCAACCTGTATAACCTCAATGCATTCAACATGCAGTATGGTTATATCTGGAAACAGACGCGCTATCTCGATCATGCGCTGTACCCGGTGGCGATCACCTATGTGCTGCCATCGAAGGAATCCGATGAATTCCAGCAGCAGAAGGAACAAGACCCGGCCCTGGCGCAATCCGTATCGAAGCAGTTCATCCTCGGCAGCAACTACACCATAACGTTCAATAACCAGTCCGTTGAAAAATACCACAGCTTCTACGCCAGCTTCAATGCCGATATAGCCGGCAACCTGGCCGGCCTGCTGGCAAAGAAGCAACCGGACGGCACAAAACGGGTATTCAATAACGACTTCTCGCAATACCTGCGTTTCAATATCGAGGGACGGCATTATTTCAAGCTGTCTGAAAAATGGCGCTGGGTGAACAGGTTATATGCCGGCTACGGTTACGCCTATGGGAAAACGCCGCTCGGCATTCCGCCCACCCTGCCCTTTGTGAAACAGTTCTTTTCCGGGGGCAGCAACAGCATCCGCGCTTTCCGCGCCCGTACGCTCGGGCCCGGCTCGTATCATGAAAGCGTCAATGATTCCACTAACCTGCTGCTGGCCAATGCTGCGGGAGACATCAAACTGGAAGGCAACTCCGAACTGCGGTTCAAGCCCGCCAGCCTGCTGGAGATCGCCGCATTCATAGACGCCGGCAACATCTGGCTGGGGCAGTCCGAAGACCCGCGCAAGGCTTTCAGCTTCAGCCGGTTTTCCAAAGAACTGGCCGTTGGCGCCGGGCTGGGCCTGCGGATAGACGCTTCCATTCTGCTCGTGCGCTTCGACCTCGCTTTTCCGCTCCGCAAGCCCTGGCTGCCGGAAGGCGAGCGCTGGGTGATGAAGCAGATAAATTTCGGGGACGGCGCCTGGCGGAAGGAGAACCTCATCCTGAATATCGCCATCGGTTATCCGTTCTAAATTATACATATATTTATTTTGTTATTTTAATTAAAGTTTTAATATATTTGCATCCAGTGCGGATGCCTGTTCCCAAAGATCTCAAGAGAGAAAACCGCTCCGGTCATGAGTTTTTGGTGTCAGGCCTTTTTTAACCAAGCCTGATAACCATAAAACGTTATGCATGAAACGATTTTTACCCTATAAGATGAAAACCCTGATCCCTGCATGGGCTTTCCGTGCAGGGCAGGTACTATCCCTGTTGCTGCTCCTTTCCACTAAAACACATGCGGCATTCCTGATCCCTACGGAGCTGAACCTCAACGCGAACCAGATTCATGAAAGCAATGCCATCGGCACCGTGATCGGCCTGTTCAGCACGAATGCAGACGCAGGCGTATGCACCTATTCGCTCGTGACCGGGGAAGGCGATGAAGACAATGGGGCCTTTATTACAGCCGGAAACACACTCAAGGCCGCGATGGTTTTCGATTATGAGACAAAGCACAGTTATACCATCAGAGTGCGGGTAACGAATGAAGACGGGGAATTTATGGAGAGGCCGTTTTCCATCCAGATCATCGATGTGTACGAGATCACGAACAGCATTGAAGCCAGCAATTTGGTAACGCCTAACGGGGATGGGAAGAACGACACCTGGATCGTACGCAACCTGCCGCCGCATGGTAATAATGAGGTAAGGATAGTGGATCGCTCCGGCCGCGTAGTGTATTACCGGAAGAACTATCAAAACGACTGGAACGGCACCACCAGCAACGGCACCCCGCTTGCGGAAGGCGTATATCTCTACGTGATCGATTTCGGAGCAGGGCTGAATCCCTTCAAAGGCACCATCACACTGATCAGAGACAGACACTAAAAATTTCCCTGTACCTATTGAACCTATCCCGATGAAAAGAATCTTTACCCTATTGACCATATTGCTGCCGGTATTGGCCGAAGCGCAGCATTTCGGCAACAGCAGCGCCCAGCAGGACCCGATGCCCGCCGTGTACTTCCAGAACCAGTTCCTCGCCAATCCCGCAATGGCCGGGCTTGATTCCGGGCTGAACATCAATGTCGGCTACAGAAAGCAGTGGACGGACGTGCCTGATGGTCCCGTTACGACCCTGTTCACCGGCGATTACCGCGTAAACCCGAGAATGTCCGCCGGCCTCACCGTGTACAGCGACCGGGCCGGTGTGCTCAACCATACCCGCGTAGGCGCTACCTATGCCTATCACCTGCCGCTGAATGAAGAGAAAAACGAGTATCTCCATCTTGGATTAACATTGGGCCTTGACAATAAACGCATTCAGCGCAACAAGATCATTGGCGACCAGGATGATCCTTCCGTAGACGCCTACAACCGCCGCGACAATTATTTTGAGACCGACTTCGGTATGGCCTATACGAATAAACAGCTGACCATACAGGCCGCACTGCCCAACCTGGCCAGTACTTTTCAGAACAAGCAGGGCGTGGAAAGCCGCAATACCACCATGGCCTACGCCGCTGTTTCGTACAAGTTCGGCACGCACAGCGAACAGGTCACTTCCTGGGAACCCAAAGTAGCCATACGGGGCGTGAGAGGTTATAAAAGTATTGTGGATATAGGCGCCAACGTTAGTCTCGCCCGCAACTTCGCCAACGTATTCGCCATGTACCATACCAGCAACAGCGTGACCGCTGGGATAGGGTTCCATTTCAAGAACACTGTAGAAGTGCAGATGAGCTATACCTCGCAGACGGCTGGAGTGAAAACGAATGTGGACGGGAATTTTGGGGTCAATGTGAGTATCCGGTTGTTCAAGTAGTGTTAAATTTTAAAGCACCTGCGGCGCCTGCGTATCTATCCACGGGTAGAACGGCACCAGCGAACCGGGTTCCAGGCTTCCCGCGTCCGTAGCATGGCAAATGATACCATCTGCATGCGCCGCCGAAACGATGTTGCCCGATGCGTGCAATCCACGCACCCGCAGACCATTTTTATGCAGCAGCACAGCCGGCACATATTCATCCAGCGCCGTCACCGCCGTGCGCTGATCCGTGTACGGCAACCACCAGGGTTTGACCGGTGAAAGATTCCAACAGGCCCGGATATATGTTTCAAGGAAAAGTTTACTCCCCGTTTGTACGGCAAAAGGGTGCGCGGAAAAAAGCAGCACCCTGGTTTTAGTAGGACTGTAGCCGAACCAGAGCGGTTTGCAGGGATTGGCCCTGACGCGGTGAAACACCTGTTCCACACCGCATTCCAGCAACACTTTTTTAATGGCGCTGGTGTTGCTGTCCGTCATTCCCCCGCTGATCACGAGCAGGTCCGCATCCAGCGAAGCTGCAACAAGCTCCTGCAATGCCGTTCCCTCTTCCGGTGCAAGGAAGCCCGGTTCCGGACTGATGCCGTATTGCTGCAGCATGCCCCTGATGGTGTAACTGTTGGCATCGCGGAGCTGGTCCAGCCCCACCGGAGCGCCCAGCAGGCGCAATTCCTTGCCCGCCGAGATGATCACCACCCGTGGCGGGCGATGCACTTTCACGGAAGCGACACCGAAAGATGCCAGCAGAGCCAGATGCTGAAAGTGGATGCGTGTACCGGCCTCCAGCACCTTTTGGCCCTCCATGGCGTCTTCTCCTTTATGGAAAATGTTCTGGTATACCCGGAGGTTCCCGTTTGAAAAAGTTACTTGTCCTTTTTGTTCCTGCGCGTCTTCTGTTCCGATGACGATATCAGCTTCCGGCGGGAGGATGCCCCCTGCAGGAACTTTTACGGCATGGTCAGGTGGAAGGTTGTCTCCCTGACGGATGGTGTTATAAAAAGGGTATTGTTTCCGGCCGGATGCATCGTAATCCGAAAAACGAATGGCAAACCCGTCTCTCATAGCGCGGTGAAAAGGCGGATAGTCGCGGTCAGCCGTGACAGCTTCGGCCAAAACCCGGCCGATGGATTGCTCAAGTGGTACGCTTTCTGTTCCCCAACTGGTTCTGCAAGCCGCAATCTGTTGCATGGCGGCGGTTACACTGATCATGTGTCTCGGCGTTTTTATGGGAAAAAGACCAGAACAGGATATATTAAATATAATACTATTCTTGTTTTTCTTTGCACAAAATACGTTAAAACGGATATTATTTGCGGGAAAATGTGGTTTTAGTTCATTCCATTCGATAAAAAGATAGAAATGTGCTTTTTAAACTCACTTATTCTGATCAGTTATTTTCTTCAGGGAATCGATCTCTTTTTTCATTTCGATCATATAAAGGGTTAGTTCTTCAACTTTCTTCAGCAGTATGCTATTCATTTCCCCCAGATCCTGTCCATTTTGTTCGACCTCCCGGGCCGGGGGGATTTCCGGCAGATGCCGGTGTTTTTTGATGAAGGCCTCCACATCGTTCAGCGGTGCCAATTTATACTCCGGGTGAAAGACATAATCCGGCCATGCCGAAAAGGATTTCACTTTTATTTTGGTAAAGACGGCATCTCCGTTCACTGCCAGTTTGTACCCTTTGGTATCTTTTGTGCCGATCCCGATGTTCTGCGTCAGCGGATGAATAAACAATCCATCACGATTCAGCATATCGGCAACGCTTGGCAGCCATGTCTGATCTTCCAATACGGAAAGGTAAGGCAATGCCAGGTACACTTCTATGTTGTTGCCTTTTAATCCCATGGAAAACACGTTGGTGGTCAGGGAAGTAGTCCGCGAGGTATTGATGACCTGATCGATATAATACCAACCATTGGGTCCCGCATCTGCCGTTGCTTTCAACAAGGTGTAGCCACCCCAATAAATATTTGCCAATCCGGCATCCGTACCGAAGCTTACAGATTCTCCGGCTACGATCTTTACCCAGGCCCGCAAACGCAATTTGGAGGTCAGCACATTCCTTTCAAAAGGGAAATACATCATGGTGCTTGCTCCGGTATTATCCCCCGTGATCTTCAGTATTTTGCCGCCGGGATAGTTTAACCACCCGTCAGCCAGTCCACCCCTGTAAACCCTCGGGCCTTTGTTGTAGACACCGTACCAATAGGGGTTCTGCTGCGTAGCGACATCCACCGTTGCCGCGGCGCCTGCGGGAGCTGAAGGAAGATAAGGCCCTTCAAATCCTTTCGTATAAGGGTGCATGGCAGTGAGTGTCAAATTACCGGAAACCGAAAAACCGGCCGGTACAACACCATCCAGAATATCCATGTATGAGTTGCGGATCAGGTTGGGCGACAGGGAATTTTGGGCGAACAATACAGTGAATGTGTGCATGCACAGGAGTGTCGTAATAAATATCCGTTTCATTATTGTATAGATTTATTCGTTGCGGCATTTTCAATTTTCCCCAACCGTTTTTCCAGATCGTCATACCGTTCTTTCATCTGCCTGTTTTCCTTTTCTATGTCGATGAGATACAGCGTTAATTCCTCTATTTTTTGCAAGAGTTTTTTGTTCATGTCACCAAGATCGATACCATCACTGATCACTTCTTCTTCCGAGGGAATGTCCGGCAAATGTTGATGGGATTTGATGTAGCGTTCCACTTCAGCCAGGGACGGAAGCGGATATCCCGGCTGGAAAACGAAATCCGCCCAGGTGCTTTGCGTGACTTTTACCTTGCGTGCGCCGATGGTGCCTTCCACTGCTAATTTGTACGTACCGGGGTAATTGGTGCCGATGCCGACACTGCCGCCCCCGTTCGTCATCAGGATGTTCCCGGAGGAGCCGGAATTCATATATATATTTTTATTCGTGCCATTTGGATTGGTTTCCAGATCCAGATACCCTTCGTTACTGCCGCGTATTTTACCTGCGGTTGCACCGCCGAAATAGGTCCAGTGATTATAAGCGTTCCCCAATATTGCGGCAGCGATCTCTCCGTTGGCTTGTGTAACAGCGCTGGCTACATGCAATCCGGCTACCGGGCTCCCTGCGCCGATCCCCACCCTTCCGGCAAAAACATTCTGGTATGGCACGAGTACGGAAGCCGTGGCAGTGCCCGACAGCGCTTCATCTGCAACCGTCCAACCCTGGAAGTTGGCGGCAGTTTCGGCTGTCATGCCTTGGGCAAATGCCTTTATGGAAAAACGCTGGTAGTAATCTTTACTGTTGATAAAAATAACCACTTTACCACCTTCGTTAGCGAGGTAAATGGGCGGTGTGTAAGCACCGTATGAGGAGAGCTTCGCATTTGTGAAAGCTCCGTTGTAGATGTAGTAGGTCAGCAGCAGGCCGATAGGATTTGCTGTGCCGTAATTATATCCTTCAAAGATCAGCGTCGGCATCTGGCTGGAATTGGTGAAAGGCATGTTCGTTTTGATCTTTACACCGTTTACAGGGGTGTTGTTCAGGTTATAGGTCAGGATATCGTAATGCTGGGCCTGGGTTTTTACGGTGATCATCGCGATCAGCAGCAGGAGGATGGGTATTCTGAGCATAAGGATAAATTTTCGGGTTATGTTGATGTTTAGGTTATGCTGATGTTCGGGCTATGTTTGGTTTCGGGTGATGTTGTTAATGTTTAGCCTATTTTGCTTCCTGTCGGGATTCCAGCGCTTTAATGAAAGCCTAAACTCCTGGTTTCCGAGTAACCTTCTATCCAGTCATACTGAAAATTACTATTTGACAGGAACAACAGACCCTTTTTGTTCCTTTCCGTCGTTACACTGACCTGTGCTTTACACATCAAACCAAACATACCAGCAAATAATATGCAAAGAATATACTTTATAACTACCTTTTCTCTCTGTAACCTTGGGGTCTCCTTTAGTGAAGCCCAAATGCTAATCTGTTGATTTAAAGTACTTTCCCCATGTTGAGCTCTCCCAAAATCGTTTGTCATCCAAGTTAAAATCATGAGCATACTTTCCGTCTGCATTCCTCAGAGTGGAGAACTCGTTAAAATACTGCTGCATTAAATAATTAACTGCTTCCTTTTCATTATAAAAATTTGACACACTGAAAGGGCGCATCCATTTCAAATTAAAGGTATCCTTCTGCCGTATACCAATATAGCAATAAGAATCATAATACCATGAATGCTTTTGATTAGGCACTAATTGTCTATGAACTGGATTTTTTGTCACAACAAAAATTGACACTTTATTATACTCTTTATTATAAAGGATTGTATCAATTTTTAATACTGTGGAATCAAAATACTCTTTACTGTAAAATGAATATTTATGTTCATTCAAAAAATCTTGAAGCTGTCTAGATATGACCGTTTTATCTGCCGAATACATACTTGGTCTGACAGGTACATTATTCAAAAAGTCACTGGGAGTTCTTCGTTTTTCCCCAACTCCTGTTCCATAATTGCATGATCCGGTAAGCACCCCGAATATAATTGTAGTAATAATAGCTAATCTTGAAATTGCTTTCATATTTACCACTATTGTTTAACCCATTTGTTACCATCCCATTTATAAGTACCTTCTGATAGCTTCGAGACCTCATTTAAAAATGTAAAGATTGAATGATCTGTACTGGTACCTGTATTGGTAGAAACATCTCCTTCTCCCATTCCTTTTTGTGTTTCATTGGCAAGCCACCCCATACCTTTTACATTTTTGTTATTCTTATGAATAAACTGCATTGTTTTAATATCCGAATCTGCTGTTAATTCTCCGGCCTGATAAGGATCAAAATCCGCAACCAAAGTTATTCTGACATGATACTCCAACTTATTTTCCTTTATATATTCTTTTAGTGCCTTTACCAGTCCTTTACCAAACGCACCTCCCATACTATGAGTGACAATCTTGATTGTTTCAATAATATTACCATTCTTATCCCTAGCCAGGCTCTCTATTATCTGTTTTGCATCTGCTTTTCCAAATTGATAGCCATACCACTCGCGACCAGCGGCTGTTGCAGAAGCCCTCTTGTCCTCCCCGATAGGATGCCATCCTCCTATTGAGCCATCATAGTATTTTGCATGCGTATCCCCTAATTGGGCCATAACTGCACCATCAAACGATCTATTCCGATTCTCATAAACAGGACTGTACCATTGCTCTCCGTATTTTGACCCCGAATACCTTTCTCCAACCTTTACCCGTTCCGTTGTCTGCCAATAGCTGCTCCCCGGGGCCGAAAAACCAAAATGATTCCCATTTACAAAAATGACAAGATTCCCATCGGGATCAACTGCATTTGTAGGTTGATTTAAAGCGTAGACATATGATGAAGTTGCAAAATACAATTCTGCTTTATTGTCTATCTTATGCCAACGCCCAATCTGCTGATCATAAAATCTCGCTCCATAGTCATACCACTCTAAGCCTCCACCATTGCTGAACTCCTTGTTCTGTAACTCCTTCCCGTTGTACAAGAACTTATTCTCTAATCTGTTGGGAGCTTTGGTAGATATCCCCGCCATTGTCAACCCAAACGGATAATAATGCGTCTCCTCCAACACCGGCCCCGGCATGCTCATCACCATCACCTCATCAAAGTAAACATCCTGCGGCGTCTCATTGCTTGTGTAAACATACAAAAATCCGCTCTTTTGGATCACCATCTTGTCCTGCCCCAACACCTGCACCTCATCCGGCTGTGCCTGCACCTGCCGCACCCCGCTGTTCTCATCCACCATATTGAAACGGTCATCGAACAGCACAAAGTTCAGGTAAGCCTTCGGCCGCTGTCCGTTCGGGTCTTTGCCCGGGTCCTGCTCCTTCAGCCGCTGGTAGTCGTTGTTGAAAAAACCTTCGCTGAACGGGGAGGCATTGTCGCTGAGGGCCGATGTTTTGTCTGCCGCACTCGCGCCACCGGGGGCGAACGCCCGCACCAGCGCTGCCGCCATATCTGCCGCTGGCGCCAGCGGCTGTTTCCGGTCAACAGGACCGGTGGATTTGTAAAACGCTTTGGCGCCGATCGCGATCGTGTCGCCGGCCATTACCCGCAGCACCAGCGAGGGGCCGATCTTCTTGTCAGGGTCATTGCCGTTGAGCTTTGCCACAAATTCATTCTTGCTGGTGGTCTTTTCCTCTTCCGGGTAACCGGAGGCCGCGCGCTGCGGCTCGCATCGATATTGCTGAACAACGCATTCTCTTTGGCGGCGCTTTCCGTTTCCATGCTCGCCATGTACATCGAAAAGTCCGTCTGCTCCGTCAGCACCAGCCGCACATTGCCCAAGTGATCCTTTTCAAAGTAATCGTAGTGGTAGGTCAACGGCTGACCGGTTTGGAACACCGCCCGGATACGGCCCTCCTCATGGCTTACGAACTGCAGGGTATCCCGCTCGTACACCAGCCCGCCCATGTAGTCCGTGGTGGTCACCTTCGCCGGGGAAACTGTTTGATCCGTCACCGTCTTGCGCAACTTTGCTCCCGTGGCGTCATAGGTGTAGGCGATCGTGCCCTTCCCTGTGATCGTGATCAGCTGCGGCAGGTTCAGGTGGTTGTAGGTGATCGAGGCAATATCCTTGTTCTTGTCCTGTTTCAGGTTCCCGTTACCGTCATAGGTGTAGTCGAAGTCCGTTGCGGGGGAGGCATTGTTGGAGCTGTTGTTGCGGCGGTTCTTTGAAGTCGCCCAGCGTCGTGCTGATATCGTTCACACTGTCCCGCACGAAGCGCAGCTGGTTGGTGTTCGTGGTGTACTCATACCGCAGCTGGTCGATCACCGCGGGAACATTGTTCTTGTGCCCGCTCTGCTTCATCTTCAGGATGTTCCCGTTAGCGTCATAGTTCACATGCGGCACCGAGAAATCCATCACATTGCTTTGCCAGCTCCCGTAGCTGGTGGTGCTGTTCTGCTGGGTGAACTGGGCCGATTGCAGCCGGTTGCTCATATCGTAGCGGTAACCGTAGGAGCGCTGGTATTTGTCTGTCCGCTCTTCCACTGATCCCGCGATGTTGCCGTTGTACTGGTTCTCCGTAAGCCATGGTCATAGCTCAGCTCCTGGCCGAACCAGCGGCCGGTGCCGCTGGGTGACAGTACAAAGTCCTTGTTGATGCTCTTCAGCCAGCCCCGGATGTTGTATTCATAAGCCAGCTGGTCGATATAGGTGGTGCCATTGTCCGCTGAGCCGAGCTTTTTGGTTTTCAGCTGCCCCAGCTCGTCATATTCCATTTTGGCCACGATCCGTTCCATTGTGGTATTGTCGTTGAGCTGTTTGCGCACTTCCGTCAGCCGCCCGGCATGGTCGTACTGGTGTTTGGTCAGCACCCGGGTGGCGGGGATCGTGCCGCTGGCCGGGTTTTTATGGTGGTGGTAGCTGCTCAGCACTTTCCCGGAGAAATCGTACCGGGTGGTGACCACCTCTTCTCCATGCTGCAGGTTGTCGGACAGGGTCTGGATCACCCGGCCTTTGGCATCGTACCGCAGGGTGGTCGTCAGCCACTGGTCAGTCCCCAGCACCCGTACTCCGTCCGGTTACCATACCCCGGGTCATGGGGCTGGCGATCAGCGGTTCGGGGTATTGGGCAGCTACCCGGGGGAGTTTGCCGGTATCGGCCGCCGTGTAGGCTTTGGCCCCGGTGTAGGTATAATCATCGTAATACGTATAGGTCAGCGGCTCGTAGCCGGTGATATCAGGCAAAGGGTTGGTCACCGTCACCGTGGTGGTACCGGTGGTCAGCGTGGGGTCGATCTCGGCCAGGAACTCCGCCCCGGTCTCGCTCTCGAAGCCATCCTGGAAGGTGATGCTGTTGCGCGCCTTGTAGCTGGTGATGCCCGCAACCCGCTGGCCCAGCACCAGGTCCGTTGGACCCGGCACCGCATAGCTCTGGCTGCTGCTGCCGGTGGCCGTGTTCATCGTGTCTTGCAGCTGGGCTCTTGTGGCATTGGAGGAATACAGCGCCGTCATCACCGGGCGGTTCAGCCCGTCATAGAAGGTCACCAGCCATTCTTTCGTGGGCGCTTTGGCCCGCTGGGCGGAGTCCTGGGTGAACACCAGCCGGTCACGGTTGTCATAGACCATTTGCACCGGCCCTGCGCCCGGTACCCGTTTTTCGATCATCCGCTGCCGGTGGTCGTACTGGTACTGAAAGCAAAGGCCTGCCGCTACCGTGGACACGTTCCAGTTGCTGTTGATCCGTTCTACCGCCAGCGGCGGGATCACGAAGCGCAGGTTGTTCAGATCGTCATACACGTAATAGGTGCAGAGCCAGCCTGCATGGGCGGTGCCCGGACTGGCGGCCAGTTGTACTTTCTTCAGCACTACCTGTCCTTCCTTGTCTTTGTACTCCACCACCTTGCCGCCGCGCTCGTCTGTGGTCACATTCTTGTAGAGCTGTCCTGCGCCATAGGTAGCCGTGGAGGTCGGGATCGTGCCGGAGGTGGGCATCGTCCAGATCCGCACCGAGTCCGCTGCGGTGTTGACCAGGTAGTCCATTTTCACCGGGCGGTTGCCACCTTCCTTGGCCCAGCTGTTGCCGGGGGCGTAGGTACTCAGCACCCGGTTCAGGGGTGAGGCTTCATAGTCCGTCCGGCTGTAGTATATCGTGTCCCCCATCAACCCGGGGTGCAGTGATGTTTTATTATTGTAAAAAGCCGCCTGTCCGGCGAAAGGCGAGGTCTTGAACAGCCCATCGCTCATATTGCCGCTCTGCGGCACATAAGGCAAATATTGGAACTGTTCCCGCCCGAAGGCGTCATACACCACCGGCGCCACCAGGTCACGCCCGGCAGGGCTGATGCCTTTGCTCACCGTTTGCAAGGGGCGGCCAAGGCCATCGAAATATTGGGTGGACTGTTTTACGTCGGCTACCGGATTGGCGGTGGAGATCACCGCAACAGGGTCGGTCATCGGCTTGCTCGGTTCCCAGGTCCGGATGTAGTTGAGCGTCGGGTTTGTATAGGCCGAGGGCTGCGTTACCGGGGTAGCTGAAGGGCGGGCGGGGCCGCCGGGCGTTTGGGAATAAACGATCAAATTAAGTATAGCCAATAAAGTAGTAAGCAGCCATTGAAGAATACAATAACTAATTTTGTGCATATAAGAAAATTAAATCACTAATATGAATTAAAATACACCAATTCACTATTTCGCTTCTAGCAGAAAAATCCTCTTTCACAATAAGCGCTACTTTAGTTTTTTTAGTTTATCGGGACTTGATATTGATACCCATACTGCTTCAGGATACTCCCATTCAAATCTTTCACAAGCCGGAGTCTGCCAAACCCATCATACTCATAATACGTTATCTGATTATTAACGTCACATTGACTCGTTATACCTACTAGCGGGTCGAAGGTATAAGTTGACATCTGTGAATTCGCTGGATAGAAACGTAGTTCATCTATCTGTCCAGCTACGTTAATTGTATATGCATTGTTGTTTACTATAACATCCTGTTGTTGATAACTCCAACTACTGCCATTCTTAACCCAGTAGCTTAGAATATAGCTACCATTAGTCAGATTTGCGAGAGAGCGGGTATAGCCACCCACCCTGCTCTTTCTCCCTGTTTGGCTATCGTTCAGGCTACTATTCCCTTCAGTAGTCTCAAAGGATGTATGAAACATGTCTTTACGCATGGCGTTAACTACTTCCGCAATAGGATAAATTGCGATATCATCCCACAGATAAGACAGCTCATAATCGTCTGCTTTCTGCTGACGAAGAATATTCCCAACCTCGTCATACTCTAAAAAAGATACACGACTTCTATATCTCGGGTCCATATGAAAAACTCCCGCAGATACATAGCTCGTTGTAAAGGAAGTATAGGGAACAGGATTAACTAATTCTAACGCGTACACCTCGTCTACCATTGACTGATTCTCTTTATAAGTAGTAATCGTACCACCTACTACATATAAATCTCCATTTGGCCTTTTCTCTATAAACAATTTTTCTATCGGCATAGTCACCATATTCCCTTGTATGAGTTGCTGCATCCATACCGGCATTTGTGCTGAAGAATAATCTACAGGATAAGTAATTTTTGTTATTGACTGTTCACCTTTGCTTGTAGATACTTCGACCGTTTTTGGCATCATATTTACGGCATTGTAAGTATTGACGGTATTTCTTTGAAGAAACCCCTGCGTTGCCACCTCCCCCACAACGGACTCTTCCAGCTGAGAAATACCACTGATTGTAGGATAAGCGACCGTTACCGGTATTTTAGACTTCTGAATCGAGTCCAGTCCAAATAACAGACTCCATTCTGATTCGTTATCCCATATGATATTAGTAGAAAAACCAGTTTTCAATCCTAGTTGAGCATTCGTTACGAGCGGATCAGTTATAGAAGAATATGTGTATGAATTTAAGGTACTACGCACAAGTTCCAAAGCCTGATTGTATTTTCCGTACATGTCTGAAATCTCAACATTCCCCCTCGTCCAATCCTTCAAAGTATAAGGAAATGGAAATACAGGAATTATATCATCAGGCGCAAACGAATAATTGTAAGTTGTCCTGCCATTTACGCTGCTATCACCTTCATGTACAATCACACAGCGATACGCTATATAACTTCCTCCGGATGTAAGTAGGGGATAATTCCCGGAAGAACTTCGTCGTAAATAATTTACAGTATATCTTCTGGCTATAGGAGGTACGTTCTCATGCGCCGGCTCTATAGAATTAAACTCTACGGTGAAATCACTTTCAAACGAATTAGACCAGGGCCCGATAAAGGATCCGGACGCATTCCCATCTTCCTCATTCACATATTCAAAACTCCTGACCCTGTCATTACTATGGCTAATACCATCATAATCCACTATCTTTTTGATTCGGAGCCCACCTGCCAACACAGTTTGGTTTACTGGTGATATTGGGTCACCAACCCAGGAAATTTCATAGTAAAAATTGCGAAAATCCACTCCACTCTGTATAAAATTGGCTGTCGTCCGGTAGGTACCATTAGGTAAATAAAGTGTATTGGAATAGTAAGTATCCTGTTCATAGTTTGGACTAACATCCTTAGATACTGTTCCAGGAGTCAGACCAATTATTTTTAAGTCCGCACAACGCAAACCTGGATAGTCGTAATAATCGTTATAATCCACCATGCAACCCAGCAAACCAAAAGACAGATTTATGTATGCACCTCCAGCAACCCTGTTAATCACAAACTCTTTCTCATAATATGTTTGCGTCCCTACCTGATCACCCGACAAATAAGCATATTGATAGTTCTGTGGTGGTGGACCATATGCCCCAGACACCTTGTTATTCTCAAAATAAAAGTCGGTATAACCGCCTGTAGGGTATGTTATTTTCTTTATCACACCATACTTTGTATAAGTGGCATTCGGCATTCTGTCATATCCAGAGCCCATCACCACAGTCGAGCCCATCATCAGTTGTGGTACTAAACTTGCATTACCCACCGCGCCATTATAGTATCCCCAGTAGTCTTGAGAGAATGACCTTCTGTCTGGAAAATTATCATTTTCGTTTTCATAGTCAAAAACATATGGATCCAGTTGCTCAAGAATACCTCCATTTTCAGTTTCTTCACGAATGGACTTAAGTTTTAAGCGGACCTTTTCGGCCTGAATATTATCATTGCAAACCGCAGGCAGCCCCGGGCCACCGAAATATCCATACTGGAGTGTAAATCGTTTTTTCAGCACCCCATTATAGTCAAATAACTCAACCTTATCCAATACCTTTTCTCCTATAAGATCACAACGGTTTGTGTTGGATATAAATAGAACATACCCCCCACGGAAATTGATTCTGCTTAACTTCCGTGAATTGATAGAAATTTCTGAATAACAATCCTGATCCTGCGGAGCAGGATAGTCCCCATAATAACTACCGGAGGAACTCAACCCTATATAATAAGTACTCGAATTTGCGGTGCGAAAAGAAGAAGTAGCATTGTTATTGTACTCGTATTCGATAAGATCTGAACTAGTTCTATTTTCTACCTTCTTGAGGTACCAAGAAGATATGTTATACTCCGGGTTATCGGGACCTCCCGTATTGCAGTAGGTTTGAACATTTGTATATTCCTTTTCAGTAAAATAATAGGTGTTTCCACTTTCTGTCTTTATCGTGAAACCCTCATTCGGAATATAATTAATTACAAGATTACTTTTGGTAATGGTATGAAATTTCTCCGTTTCCTGATTGTAATAGAACTTCCCTGAATAGTTATCGAAACTAAAATAGAAGATGTCTGGCTCCGTATCAAACTGGCCTCTCCCTGCATCTATTAATTTATATCGAATGGATAAACTGTAGTTTGGATCGTCACGATGCTCATCAAGAAACTTTACGGTCATTACAGGATCGAGAAAACCATATTCGTCCGGCAGTCCCCTTACCGAGCGCGATATTGCTCCACCTGCGTTTAATGACCACCCAGTACCTGTCCATGAAGCGACGTCAGACACCTTCATCCCAGAAGCATGATAAGCCATAGAAACTCCGCATTTCAAATCACCAGTACCTATTTCAAAAAAAGGGATGGAAACACTCGGCAGCCCTGTAAATTGGCCAACCGGCACATCGCCAAATTTCCCCAAAGATGCAGCATTTGGAGAGACGGGAACTATCTTCATTGTACCAAGATTCTGATCCCCAGCTTGTTGCCCATAAAGCGAGGCCTTAATAGTTGTCAGCATGAAAGATAAAATGACAAATATCCGCCAGCACTGACCAAATAAATTGAATTGTAACATAGAAGAAATATTAGTACATTAAATTTTAGTGTTGAATATTTATAATACAAACGATCAGATTGACATTAGACAAGTATCCCGAATAATGTATCACTGGGTTTTGAGATAACCCAATTCTGCTAACTGTTCAATACGCCGCCCCTGTTCTGCAACCTTCTTATTCAACTCAATAATATACAACATCTGCTCCTCCACCTTCTGCAACAACCGCCTGTTCATCTCCCCCAGATCCACACCATCCGCCGCCACTTCCTTTGCCGATGGAATATCCGGCAGATGTTTATGTTTCTTGACAAATGCCTCCACCTCCTGCAACGAAGGCAACTGATAATCCGGCTCAAACACGAAGTCTGCCCAGTTGGTCTGCTGCGTCACCTTGACCTTTCGTGCCCCTATGGTTCCTTCCACCGCGAGTTTGTAGGAGCCTGGAGTTGCCGTGCCAATGCCTACGTTGCCATTCCCGAGAATGGTCATTCTACGTGTATAGCTGCCGTCTGTACTGGTGACAAAATCAATCATTGTCCCCAATGAACCTTCATCTGCTATGATACTGATGCCTGCAGCACCTTTCCCGGCTTTCGGGTTGCGCCAGCTGAGTGCAGGGTCATCAAAGAGATTCGCACCAAGGAACACCCGATGCCTGGTATCCGATGTCTGCACAATCCCCCCATACCCAACTCCCATGGGGTCTCCCAGAAAAATGGAAGAATGATCCCCTTTATTGATATGTAGCCCCTGGTTATTTGCGCCAGCGAACAATGTCGGAGAGCCAATGCCCAGACTACCACTAAAATAACTGGCGGTAGTACCATTAAAATAAGCGGCACTACTGGTGGACATTCCCTGTACATTCACATAACCGTCTATCGCTGTTTTAAAGCTGTGCGCGGGACCGCCTGGCTCCTGGTAGGGCAGGGCATTCTCTACGCCGTCATATACCATGGGGGTAACGGCTGCATTGGCATTGTAATAGTATGTGGTTCCACCTCCCCTCATCCAGATGATGATCCTCCCGGAAGAACTGGCCACTGTTGCATCCCGCCAGCCACCGATAAACAACTTTATCGTAGGATTACTGGGGTTGGCCTGCCGTATATCGGCATCGAGAAAACTCGAACCATTTCCCCATCCGGTAACGTGATACCTGAATTTCGAAATAATTGAGCCACGCCAAAGGCTGTCGGTATGAACATTTGTACGGCCAATTTCCAGTTCGGTGGCAATATTGCTGCTCCTGGCGCCATCATAGAACGTCACCGGGTAAAATTTGTCAACGTCTCCATCCACAAAGATCGACCCGGTAACCTGAGCTTTGAGGCCATCGCCGAAAAACAGGAACAGGAACAAACAAATCAAATATCTCATAGGTTACTTATTTTCTGTTTCATTATTTTCAGGCGTCTGCTCCAGTGCTTTCAGGCGCTCATTCAGATCAATCACATGCAGGGTCAGCTCCTCTATTTTTTGTAACAGTTTTTTATTCATCTCTCCGAGATCAATTCCATCCGCCAATACCTCTGCCTCCGATGGTATTCCGGGCAAATGCTGATGCTCCCTGATATAATCCGACAACTCCTGCAAAGTGGGCAACGCATAACCCGGCTTGAACACAAAATCAGCCCAGGTTTGCTGCGTTACTTTTACTTTCCGGGCGCCGATTATTCCTTCTACTGCCAGTTTGTAGTTATAGGGATTGGATGTTCCAAGTGCCAGGTTCCCTTTTTCATCGAACATCATTTTATGCTGCGTTCCACCACCATATGCCTTCGCCATAAAAACGATCCGTCCGCCGGATAAGGCGGGATAGGTAGGATTACCGGCGTTCTCCGCCCATATGCCGGCTATTTGCCGGTGCGCGTCTGACTGGTTGAGGGTGTTGGTGAAGTAAAGCGCGCCTACTTTTGTACCGTTCGTGCTTCCTGCGGGGCGGCTGAGTTCCAATACCGGCATGTTATCTGCATGAATGGAGACCACCCTGTCCGACGCATTATAGGTAGTAAAAGTGTTTTGATTGATGTTGTGGAGCGATCCGGGCGTAATAGTCCCGATCCCCACATTGCCATTGGGCCTGAAAGTCATCCAGGGTGATGCATATGGAGAAAAAGCAGTGGTATTGCCACCGATGTAGGCGTATTGCATAATTGAATCAATCCCATAGGTCCCAAATGCAAGAAGCTTACCCGTTCCTCCATAGGAAAGACTGAATTCTCTTGCCCAGCCACCAGCGAAATTAATATCAATATTCACTCCATAAGGATACGGCCCAGGGTCAGTAACCCTCAAATTCCCGCCACTTACATGAAGTCGCTGCGAAGGTGCGTTTGTTCCAATGCCTACATTCCCTGTAGTCGGAAAAACATTCTGCGCCCGCAAAGGCATCGCAAAAAGGCCAACAAAGCCGAGCAACAAAACAAATTTCATAAGGTATAAATTATCCAGGTTAAAAACTGTACCCTAACCTGAACTTGATCGGGTCGGTACGAGGGATCTGCTGATTGGCCAGAAAATCATACAACAGGATGATATTCCCTTTCAGCTTATTATTGATCTTGTATTTTTTGCTGATACCGAGCAGGGCGCTACGGCTCCACATCGTTACATTCGACAACTGCCGCATATTCTCGAACGGCGTATTATAGTTGAACTCGAAAC
Source organism: Chitinophaga sp. XS-30 (assembly GCF_008086345.1). NCBI lineage: Bacteria > Pseudomonadati > Bacteroidota > Chitinophagia > Chitinophagales > Chitinophagaceae > Chitinophaga > Chitinophaga sp. XS-30. Next base: position 4,502,768 of record NZ_CP043006.1, read on the forward strand.
CTCCATTCACAAAAAAAGTACCTTTCAGCTTGTAATCGGCAAAAGACCGCAACCCCACACCCTGATGGGATATACGGATATTATCAAATCCGGTGCCCAGGCCCAGCTTATAAGCGGCACCAAGACCAACGCTACCGTTCTTGTCGAATTTATAGGCAGCCTGCCCTCCTATGTCCCCCGTTGTAGGAAAGAACTGGGAAGACCGTTGAAATTGCACATTTGTGCCAAACTCCAGCCGTTGCAGAAAGCTTTTTGTCTTCATTTCCTTCGGCTTAAAATCGGGCATATCACCGGCATTGTCCAGATCCGGGAAGTTCTTTTTCAACTCCTCGAACTGTGAACGGGCGGCTTCCATCTGCTGGGCAATAGCCTGCCGCGCATTAGGGCCTCCACTGCCCAGTCTTTGCTGCAGCATCTGGTCCACCTGCGCCCGGGTTTGCAGTCCCTCCAGGCTTTGTTCCAGGTTTGCCCCGTTGCCGGAGGAAAGATTAAAAAGACTGGCCAGCTGGGAGTTCCGGCTGATAAAATCCTTATATGCCGGTACTTTCTTCAGCAATTCCATGGCCTTGGCCTCGGCTTTCTTTTTATCCTTGAATACGGATTTATATTCGTTGATCTGCTGGGCGTAGTAATAGGCTTCCTTGTTGATCTTCTGCAGATCCTTTGTCATATTCGTGTACTGGCTTAGCTGTGCCTTTAGCTGCTGCTTTCGCTCCCGGATATAGTTCTTCACCTGCTCCGCCTGCTGCAGTTTTGATTGCAGCTGCTTTACGCTTTCCATCGACTTGCCGAGCTTGCCTTGTATGTCCTTCGTTTTGCCCAGCAATTCCTTCGATTCTTTCAGAAAGCCCAAAGAGTTTTGCAAGGTATCCAGGTACCCGAAATATTGTCCGCCCAGAACCTTTTGATATTTGTCTGTTTTGCCCTTGAGCTTTGATTTGAGGTTCCCCAATGAGTCAATCGATCGCGTGAAGATATTCTTTGCCGCCAGCGAATCTACTTTAGCCAGTTTGCTTTGCAACTTTTTCTCCTGTTTGAGCATGCGGTCCAGCGCTTTGGCAGTCCGTTTATCCAGTTGCTGCTCAAAATGCCGGGTCTTCTGACCAACCTGGGCGATGTATTTTTCCGGAACCTGCTGTACGCGGGCTACAATGCTATCCTGTGCAAAACCGGGGATGGATAATGCAAACAAAAGGAAGAAGGTTAAAAACGGGTTACGGGTCATTTATTCAGGTATAGATCAGATAATTGATACTAAAAATAGACAAATATTCAGAATATCCTATTCCTCCATTACCTTTTTCTTCTCTTTACCTTTCATCTTGCGGATCACTTTATCTTCATGGATCATATCCAGGTACATCAGGCCGTTGATATGGTGCAAGGTGCAGGACAAATAATAGCTGCAATTTTCGCCGATGATATAATCCAGCGTCATGGTATCCTTGGCAAGGCGCAGTTTCTTCTGCGGCTCTCCGAACAGTGCAGCCAGATCCCTTTCCGTGCAAGAACGTTTTAAGGGAAGCTGCAGCACACTCAGCGCTTTTTCCGCCAGCCCTGCGTCGTCTTTTGTAAAATCAAGGGAAATCGCTCTCGTTTCATCAGGATTGGAGATCAGCCGGAGACAGGTGTTAAAACCGGAAAGCTCCCCTATCCATTGCTCACCCATAAACTCGTAGTTATCGATCTCCCTGATATCGGCACCGGCGTAAAAATCGCTTAGCCGGATGTGATGAAAATCCTGGTACGTGATAATGTCCATAGTATAGTAACTTGATATTGTTTAATAATCGGCGCACTGAAGCCATGGAGAGCTGCCGCGGAAATGGAATATCAGGGATGCATCCAGGGTTTTGAGCCGCATAGGTTTTCTCGGTCTTTCAATAACCGTAACATAAATATATGGCTATTTCTTACATTTTCTAATGCGTGGGGAAAATAATGGGTATGAAGGAGTTATAGGAATTTCCCGACTATGCATTTCAATAATTTATTATAAAAATAAATAATTCATAATGATGTAAATTTCAAATCATCAGTGTATATCTTTTGAAATACAAATGCCCGAACTTTCGCCCGGGCATTCAAATATCATAAGAAAAACCTAAAACCCATCTCCCCCCATCTCTCCTTCTCCTCCACTATCCCCACCTCGCTTCCGCTTGAATATATTCGTATCCATCTTCCCGAACCTCCAGCTCACATTCAGCCGCAACTCCCGCGAAACACGCTTCCGGTAACGCTCGGATTCTGAAAACGTAGTACGCGTATAACTCAGGTCCCGGTCCCAGTTAAAGATATCATTCAGCCCCAGCGACACGGAAAAGTTCTTTTTTTCAAAGAAATCCTTCTTGATAGCAACATCGATCTGGTATTCCGGTGCATCCTCTCCCTGCGGCTCAATACGCTTTGACTCATATTCTCCGGTTACCTGCAGCGTGAGGTTCCACGGCAGCTTCGTATTGCTGTTGATCTTGCCGAACCATACAAAACCCGCATTGCTCAGGTCTTCCGCATCGATCTTCGTTTGCGCGAAATTCACGTTCGTGGTTACATCCCAGTTCTTCGTCAGCTGGTTCCGCATGGTCACTTCCAGACCATAGGAATTACGAACGGATGCATTGATCGGGTATCTCAATACCACATTACGTTCCTGACCATCGAGATTCAATACCGTATCTACAAAAAAGTCAGTAATGGCATTAGGTGTGTTACGGTAATAAATGGATGCCAGTACACTGTGCTTGCGTTCGAAGTCCTTCAGATAAGACAATTCAAAGGAATTGGTGAACTCGGGCTGCAGCGTAGGGTTACCGCGACTGGCTGAATTCGCATTGTATTCGATGTTCGGCAGCAGGTCCCGGAACCAGGGGCGGCGGATACGGCGGCTGTAATTCAGCTGCAGCTCATGATCGCCTTTGAATTTCTGGGTCAGAAAGATGCTGGGGAACAGGCTGATCGGATAATCTATCTTGTAATTGGCGTCTTTCACATTACGCAGTTCACCACTGTAGAATGACTGCTCCGCACGCAAACCGGTCTGGAAACCAAAGTTCCCGAACGCCCCGGTATAACTGAGGTATGCTGCGTTGATCTGCTCCGTATAGTGGTAGTCGTTAGACAATGCCGAATCATACAAAAAAGCCCCGCTGTCGAAATCCCGGCCATAAGTACTGAGCACATTATTGAAGGTGCGGGAGTTCGTCCGCAGGCCGGCTTCTATCTTGGATTTTTCGGTAAGCGGGTTAACGAAATCGATCTGGCCGGTGTAGTATGACGTATTACCGTTCCCGTTAGCATAGCGCAGCTCGGGCTGTATCGGCGAGCTGATCGGCTGGTGCTGCATATCGAAGTATTGCAGATTATAATCATCCCGGTTCTCGCTATTGGCGCGGTTATAGGTAAAGTCGGCCGTCAGTTCCCGCCCTTCTTTTGAAAACGTGCGCTTATACCCCACCTGCGTGCTGTAGTTGCGGAACTGGCGTTTGCTATCGTTCCGCCCCTCGGCGTATCTTACACGGTTCTGATGCTCGTCCAGTTCGTAGATCGTTTGTGCGTTAAGGTTATTAAAGTCTCCGGCGGTGATCCCCTGCGACAGCGTAACGGTATTCCGGTTATCGATAAACCAGTCGAACCCGATGCGCCCGGACTGGAACTTGCGGCCAAACTCACCATCCTGGTACTGGTCCATATAAGTGGTGGTGTCGTCAGACAGGTTCTTACGGAACATATTGGATGTCATGGGCGATCTCCGGTCGCGGAGATTATAATTCATGAAAAGATTGATCTTGCCTTCGCGGACACTGAGGTCTACTCCTGCATTGGAGCTCCTGGTGGTGGAAATACCGGCATTGACGAGGCCGTTGACGCCTGTTTTGCGATTCTTCTTCAGCACAATGTTCAGGATACCGCTCATCCCTTCTGCATCATATTTCGCAGACGGGTTGGTCACCACCTCCACGGAAGCAATAGCGTCCGCAGGTATCTGGTCCAGCGTAAGTGTGCTTGGGCGGCCATCGATAAAAATAGTGGGACTGCCGTTCCGCACGGAAACATTCCCGTCGATATCCACATTAACGGACGGCACCTGGCGCAAAACGTCGGTAGCCGTTCCCCCGATACTTGCGAGGTTCTTGTCCACATTGAACACCCGCTTATCGATCTCCATGGTAAAGGCCGGCTTTTCTCCTACCACCTCTACCGTTTCAAGCGCGGTAGCCGAGGTTTTCAGTCTGATATTGCCCACATCTGTGGAGCGTTTTACAGACACTGCCTGGAAATACGTTTCATAGCCGATGAAATATATTTTCAGGATGTAGTTACCCGGTTTAAGTTGGCGAAAATCGAAATCCCCGTTGGGTTTGGACAGCATTCCCGTCAAAACCACCGAGTCCGGATTCAGTAAAGCAACAGATGCATATTCTACAGGTTTCCCCGTCCGGTCGTCCAATAATTTCCCTAACAATTCAGCCTGGGCCTCTCCTTGTTGTGCCTTGATGTGGATACTGATTCCCATGATCCATCCCAGCAGCAAAATGACAATTTTCCTCATGTTAACTTTTACACAAATTGATATACGATGCGGTTAAAAGTAAGCATTAATGCTACAGCGTGTAATAATAAATGGATGGATGGTTAAACGGCTGCTATAATAACAATTTAATACCCGGGAAGGTTACTGCTGAAAGCCAAAAAACCTTAAATTGCCTTGCTATTTTAAATGCTATACCCATGAAAACAGTACTTGCTATTTTATCAGCCGCATTGCTGATGCAAACGGCTGCGGCACAAGATCCCGTGTATGACAAAAACACAGATACCAGTTCCCCCCGGAAAACGGTCAGCCTGAAGAAATACGGTTATAACGATCCCCGCCTGGAAAAGGTCACTGCTATTGAAGTTTTGCCCGTCCAGTGGGACACAACAAGACTGGGATTTGTACAGGTAGGCCTCGCCAACAAAAAAATAGAGGCGAGACCCGCGACTTCCCACCGGCATTTCCTGCAGGATTACATTAACAACCAGTATGGAACGCAGCTGAAACCCGGTGGTGCCCATCTGTTATGGGCCGTAAAGGATCTCCGGATCAATGAAAAAACATTTGCCATGAATGAAAGGGGCTATGCCAGGCTGAAAGCGGATGCTTATATCTCTGCAGACGGGCAGCAATACACCCTGATCGCGGCGTTCGACACCATAGTAATGCGAAATGGCATGGAGGTCACCTCCCGGCATGATGAAAATATTGCCCGGGTGATCCATTTGCTGTTGAAAACCTCGCTGGATGAAGGATTGCCCCTGCTTGAGACAACCATTGCCTCCCTTCCGAAAGAAGCCGTGATCTCCTCCCAGTTGTCCGCCCTCCGGATGCCCATCCTGGAAGATCAGTTTTATATGGAAGGGGTTTATATGTCCTACGAGGAATTCAAGGCCAACAAACCGTCCATCACGGCCTTCCACGCGGAAAAGACTAAAAAGGAATTCTCCCTGTACACCCTGGATGACCAAAACAACAAAGTCCCCATTAACAACGCCTGGGGCTTCTGCACCAAGGCCGAACTGTACAAGATCGATAACAACAACATCGTTCCCCTGGAAAAAAGCGGGAACGGGTTTATCATCTCCAAATACCTCGAAGACGCCCAACGCCGTAATAAAGCCATATTCATGAACGCTGTGTTCGGAGGCGTCACCGGCGCTGCTATTGCTGCCGGCGCCACACAGGTCTACCTCGTACGGTCCGTCCCCTATATCACCAAACAACAGCCGGAAGCTACCGCGCTGGACATGCTGACGGGAGAATTGACGCTCTAGTAAATCTCCCGGGCAAAACCGGCCAACAGGCCACATCAACCAATGACCTCCGCCCCGGATAACCGGCAATTCACCGGATGCCGGAAATACACCGGGCCTTATAAAAGGAAAAGGATGAACGGAAAGCGGCCCCGGGCAGACGTTTGCGCCAGCTTTTACCGGTAACGGAAAATAGTATCGACCGGTAAGAAAAAAACATCACTATCTATCCAGATAAAAATAAATTTGCAAATACTGAACACTGTTCATTATATTTGCTGCGTAAACATTTTAACATGGGCATTTCTGACAGAAAGGAAAGAGAGAAACAGGAAATGAAGCGCCTGATCATTGACGCTTCCATGCGCATGTTCCTCGAAGAGGGATATGAGAAGACCTCCATCCGCAATATCGCGGACAAGATCGAGTACAGTCCGGGTACGATATACCTGTATTATAAAGATAAAGACGAGCTCCTGCACGAAGTGCAAAAGGAAGCATTCGACAGGCTGCACCAGAATTTGCTGGAAAAAGCGCCCAGCAAAAGCCCCTGGAAACGCCTGGAACAGATCACTACGGCCTATCTCGAATTCGGGCATGCGCAACCGGACCTGTACGACCTCATGTTCATCATCCGGGCGCCGATGAATAAAGCGGAAGAAAGCGGCTGGAAGAACGGGAAAGCCTGCTTCAGCTACCTGCTGGACTGTGTGCAGGAATGCATCGATAAAAAACTCCTCCGCTTCTCCGATCCGGGCATCGCAGCTCTCTCCATCTGGTCCATGTGCCATGGCCTGGTATCACTGAACGTACGGTGCCGGATGAAAGTAATGGAACAGGATGAAGCGGCTGTCATCAAAATGATAGCACTGGCTGTGCAGGAATACCTGCGGTTCATCAAAGCATAAAACAACTGACAACCACGGATACACGTTTCCCTGGTTGTTTTTTTTGATCTTGTTACTAAACAATGTTCATTATGTTATCAAGGATTATTATTCTATTAGTGTTTACAAACATCACCCTGTATAGTCAGGCGCAGCCTTCGCAGCTGGATGGGTATATACAGGAGGCCTTCGCCCGAAACCAGGCCATCCGGCGCCAGCACTTCCAGTTGGACAAAAGCATGTATGCCCTGAAAGAAGCCAGGGCCTTTTTTCTGCCGCAGGCCGGTTTTGCGGCCAGCTACACCAAGGCCGGCGGCGGCAGAACAATTGACATTCCGATAGGCGACCTGATGAACCCGGTATATTCCACGCTGAACGAGTTGACCAACAGCCATCAGTTCCCGCAGCTGGATAACCAGGCCATCCAGCTTACGCCGGACAATTTTTATGATGCGAGACTGCGCACTTCCCTCCCGCTGATCAATACCGAAATATGGTACGCCAAAAAGATCCGGCAGGAAGATATCACCCGGCAGCAAGCCGTTCTCAATGTGTACAAACGCCAGCTGGTAAAAGATGTTAAAACAGCCTACTACCAGTACTATCAGGCGTCGCAGGCCGTGGAGATCTATATCGCCGCCCTTGAACTGGTGCAGGAGAATATCCGGGTCAACAACAGCATGCTGAAGAACGGCATCCGCAACAGTACTTCCCTTACCCGTGCCCAGGCGGAAGCCGAGCGTACGGATGCCTTGCTGACACAGGCCAGGAACGGACAGAAAAACGCAAAGGCATGGTTCAACTTCCTGCTGAACCGTCCGGCGGAAGACAGCATTCAGACAGACAACCTGGCAATTGGTGATCCGCAGATGGTCACCCCAACGGATATACGCTACCGCGAAGAGCTGGTGCAACTGGAAAAGACCCGCAACATGGCCATGCTGCAGCAAAAAATGCAGCATGCGGCTTTCGTTCCCAAGGTCAATACTTTCCTCGATCTCGGCTCCCAGGGATTCAACTTTGCATTCAACAACAATACCCGGTACTACATCTGGGGACTTAACCTGCAATGGGACCTGTTTACCGGCGGGCAGCGCCGCTACCGTACACTGCAGGCTGCCGCAGATGTTTCTATGGCGCAAACAGCATACGACGAGCACATGCAGGCTATGATGCTGGAACTTACCCGTGCCGTTAACGACCATCACACGGCCCGGGCAGCATTTTCCAGCGCCCGGACACAGCTGCAGCTTTCCGAAAAGTACTACCGCGACCAGCTGAAGGTGTACAAAGAAGGACAGCTCCTGTACATCGAACTGCTGGATGCCCAGAACCAGCTGACCAATGCCCGCCTGCAACTGGCGCAGGCTTATGCGGCAGCACAGGTTTCCGCAGCGGAAGTTGAACGCGCCCAGGCCGGATACCCGTTAGCGAACACCCGATAATGCACATGGCAATCATCAAACGAAGTTCGATGATACCCGTAACAAAATAATTATGTCGCCATCAAACGAAGTTCGATGACACCCGTAACAAAATAATTATGCCGTCATCAAACGAAGTTCGATGACACCCGTAACAAAATAATTAAGTGGTCATCAAAGATTTCACCTACCCGTAAAGCATAAACTTCAACATATGAAAACGAACTTCTTCCACATTCCCATGCTGCTCCTGGCCCTGCCCGTGCTGATCAGCGCCTGCGGCTCCGGTTCCGCCGCATCGAAAATACCGGCACAGGCCGCAATCCCCGTAAAACTCCTGCCGCTGAACACCGGCGCAGCACAGGCCGCAATCCCGGTATCAGGCACTTTTACAACAGATGATGAAGTGCTGCTGTCCTTCAAAACCGGCGGCATCATCCAGCGCATCCTGGTCAAGGAAGGCGATGCCATCAGGCAGGGACAGACCGTGGCCGTCCTCAATCCTGTTGAGATAGATGCCCAGGTGCAGCAGGCACAACTGGCCTTTGAAAAAGCGCAGCGGGACCATCAGCGCGCAACCAATCTGTATAACGACAGCGTAGCCACGCTGGAACAGTTGCAAAACGCCCGGACCGCCAAAGAAATCGCCCATCAGCAGTTGCGCACCGCGCAATTTAACCGCAACCATAGCGTCATCACTGCTCCCCGGAATGGCTACGTGCTAAGAAAACTTGCCGCGGAAGGGCAACTGGTACAACCGGGCACACCGGTACTCCAAACCAATGGCGCCGGAGCCGGCAACTGGATGTTGCGCGCCAGTGTAAGCAACACGGAATGGGCCGCCATCCGGTTGCAGGATACGGCATCGGTGGAAGTGGAATCTGCACCCGGACGAACCTTCAGCGGCAGGGTCTCCCGGCGGTCCGAAGGAACAGACCCGGCCACCGGCGCTTTTACCATCGATATCAAACTGGATGGTACAAAACCCGCCAACATAGCCTACGGCTTGTTCGGCAAAGCGGTGATAAACTCCCGCAATACTTCCGCCGCAGGAACATGGCGGATCCCTTATGATGCCCTGCTGGATGGTGACAGCGGATCGGGCTACGTATTCGTCACCAATGACGGTAAAACGGCGCGGAAAGTAAAAGTAACTGTAGCGGGAATGGAGAAAGATAAAGTCATCATCAGCCAGGGCCTCGAAGATGCCGGCCGGCTGATCATCTCCGGAAGCGCCTATCTGACGGATGGCAGCAGCATCCGCGTGATGCCAGACAGCAGCATTCCTTCAACCGGTAAACAACAAGCACCACTCCATCCCTAAAACCTGCCAGATGAAAATTTCAGCATACGCCGTAAAGAACTACCAGTTCACCCTGGTGATCTTTATCATGATCATTGCACTGGGCATCACCACCATCCTCAATATGCCCCGCTCGGAAGACCCGGAAATGCATGCGCCCACCTATACGGTGATCGCGGTCTATCCCGGCACCAGCCCGAAAGATATGGAAGAGCTCATTGTAGACCCGCTCGAAAAAGAGATCTTCGGCCTGGAAAATATCCTGCGCATCCGCACCCAGATCAGCGACGGACTGGCCACCATGCGGGTGGACTATACCTACAGCAGCGATGTGGACGAAAAATACCAGGAACTGGTGAGCGTTGTCAACAACAAACGGCGCGACCTCCCCGCAGATAACATCAGCATCGATATACAAAAATTCCAGCCTTCGGATGTGAATATCATGCAGATCGCACTGATATCAGAAAACGCTCCCCGGGACCTGCTGAAATTCCATGCGGAAAAGCTCCAGGAAAAACTGGAAAGGCTTGCCCCGCTGAAAAAAGTGGACATCTACGGCCTGCCGGAACAACAGGTCCGCGCCGAACTGAACCTGGAAAAAATGGCGCAGATGAACCTGCCGGTCAATAATGTGATCAGCAGCCTGCAGAATGAAACCCTCAGCATCCCCGGCGGCAGCATCGATGCGGGGAACAGGACCTTCAACATCAAGACCAGCGGCAACTTCCATTCCCTGCAGGAGATCGCCAACACCATCGTGTACACCGGCAACGGCCGCAACGTGTACCTGAAAGATATTGCAAAAGTGTACTACGGCTACGCCGATGAAACCTATCTGACACGGCTGAACGGCTTCCGCTGCGTATTCGTGGCCGCCGCGCAGAAAGAAGGGGAAAACATCAGCAAAACACAACAGCTATACAAACCCGTTATCGATGAATTCAAACGCACATTGCCCGCAAATATCGACATGGTGCAGCATTTCGATCAGGCGGAAAATGTGAACAGGCGGCTGGGCAGCCTGGGGATCGACTTTATCATCGCCATCATGCTGGTAGCGATCACCCTGCTGCCGCTGGGGTTCCGGCAGGCCGTGATCGTTATGATCTCCATTCCGCTATCGCTTGCCATCGGTATCATTTTATTGCAATTCTTCGGCTATAATCTCAACCAGCTGAGTATTGTAGGACTGGTTGTGGCACTGGGCCTGCTGGTGGATGACAGCATTGTGGTGGTGGAAAATATCGAACGCTGGATGCTGCAGGGGTATAGCGCCACGGAGGCCACGCTGAAAGCCACGAAGCAGATCGGGATGGCCGTAGTGGGATGCACCGTTACCCTGATCATCGCGTTCATGCCGCTGGTCTTCATGCCCGAAGGCTCCGGGGACTTTATCCGCAGCCTGCCATTGGCCGTGATCTTCTGCGTACTGGCGTCCATGGTGGTATCACTCACCATCATCCCCTTCCTTACCAGCAAAATACTGAAACCGCATACCGGGCATCCGGATGGCAACATCTTCATGCGCGGCCTTAAAAAGCTCATCAGCGGGAGTTATGCACGGCTGCTGGACAAGGCCCTGCAAAGGCCCGTGCTCACCATTGTGTCCACAGTCATCATCTTCGGCGCGGCCATGTATATATTTCAGCTCATCGGCTTCAGTCTCTTCCCGCCTTCCGAAAAACCGCAGTTCCTGATCAATATCACTACTCCGCCCCAATCCAGCATCGCCTATACCAACAGCGTGGCGAAGGATATAGAAAAGGCCCTGCAGCAGGAAAACGCCGTAAAATACTTTGCCACCAATGTAGGTAAGGGCAATCCCCGCATCTATTACAATGTTGTGCAGGAAAACGAGCATAGCGATTTTGCACAGATCTTCGTACAGCTGGACGAACACACCAGTCCAACCGGCAAACTGGCGTTAATAGAAAAACTCCGCAGCGCCTGGACGCCCTACCCCGGCGCCAAAGTGGAGGTCAAGAATTTCGAGCAGGGACCGCCGGTGGTAGCACCGGTGGAAGTACGGCTTTTCGGGGACGATCTGGATACCCTGCGGCGGCTGGCCGGGCAGGTGGACCTGCTGCTCCGGCAAACGCCCGGCACCATCTACGTGGATAACCCGGTAGATCTCCTCAAAAGCGATATACGTGTGGATATTATGCCCGAAAAAGCGCAACAGCTGGGCGTTCCCTTCGTTCAGATAGACCGTACGGTACGCCTGGCCGTAGCGGGACTGTCGCTGGGCAGATACACCGATCATAACACGAACGACTACACTATACTACTGACCCGGGAGCATGATGGCAGGCCTACGCTCGATGCTTTCAACAATCTGTATGTGAACAGCCTGCAGGGCAAGGCCATCCCATTGTCACAGGTGGCTACGCTGAAAATGGAGACCTCGCCGGTGAACATCAATCACCAGGAAAAAAGAAGGGTCGTGTCCGTGAAAGCATTCTTGCAGCAGGGGTTCCTGGCCAACCGGGTAATTGATGATGTAGTGGCGGACATGAACAGCATGCAGCTGCCTGCGGGGTACAGCTATGAAATGGGCGGGGAGGTGGAATCCCGGCAGCAATCCTTCGGTGGTTTTCTTAATGTCATCATTGTTACGGCATTCCTGTTCATAGCTGTACTGATCCTGGAATTCCGGACCTTCAAAAGCACGCTGATCATTCTTTCCGTTATCCCCCTTGGGATCGTGGGCGCAGCCACCGCATTGTGGATCACCGGCAATTCGCTTTCCTTCGTGGCGATCATCGGCCTGATCGCGCTGGCCGGCATTGAAGTGAAGAATACGATCCTGCTGGTGGATTTCACCAACCAGCTGCGGGAACAGGGTAAAAGTCTGGATGAAGCGATACGCGAAGCCGGGGAAGTACGTTTTCTACCAATCGTGCTGACCTCGCTTACCGCCATCGGCGGGTTAATACCGATCGCTATTTCAGATAATCCGCTGATAGCGCCGCTGGCAATCGTACTGATCGGCGGGCTGATCAGCTCTACGCTTTTGTCAAGAGTGGTTACACCGGTGGTTTACAAACTTATTCCACCAAAAGTGCAGGTGTACTGATATGCCGGATCCCGTAATAACCGTAAAAATGCTGAAAATGAAATGCGCATTCACTCCCCCTTCGTCAACAGCCGGATTGCCGGCAGGGAACAAACCCAGAGCCGGGCCACTGCAGGCATGCTAATTTGCCGCGGAGGCGCCGGCATATATCTGCTCGATCTCGTTTTTATATTTGTCCATGATCACCTTGCGCCGCAGGCTCAGCTTCGGCGTCATCTCGCCGGTTTCCACGCCCCATTCCTGCGGCAGCAGCGCAAATTTCTTGATCTGTTCCACATGGTTGAAGGAACTGTTGTAACGCTCCACCACTTTTTCATACATGGCGATCACTTCCGGTTTCTTTATGGCCTCTTCGTTGGTGGTGAACGGGATGTTCTGCTGCCCCATCCATCTGCGCAGCATATTGAAAGAAGGTACGATCAGTGCGGAAACGAATTTCCTTTCCGAGCCGATGACCATCAGCTGTTCGATGAACGGGCTTTCCTTGCATTTGTTCTCTATCGGCTGCGGGGCCACGTATTTGCCGCCGCTGGTCTTGAACAGCTCCTTCTTGCGATCGGTGATCTTGAGGAATTTCCCGTTGATGAGCTGCCCGATGTCACCGGTATGCAGCCATCCGTCAATGATCGTTTCCGCTGTAAGGTCCGGCCGCTTGTAATATCCCTTCATCATGGAAGGCCCTTTTACGCAGATCTCCCCGTCCTCCGTGAACTTCAGTTCCACGCCTTCGATCAACGGGCCGGTAGTGCCGAACATGGTATTGCCCGGAGGATACCGGCGGTTCACACTGATAACGGGGCTGTTCTCCGTGGGGCCATACCCTTCATACACCGGTATTTTCGCGGAGCTGAATATCCGCAGCAGGTTTTCCTGGCAGGCGGCGCCGCCGGTAACGATAAAGCTGATATTACCGCCAAGCGCTTCGCGCCATTTGGAAAAAATGAGTTTGTTGGCCAGCGCCAGCTGGAGATTGTACCAGAAACCTCCGCTGATATTATTGTCGTATTTCTTGCCGAGCGCCACGGCCCAGAAGAACAGGCCGCGTTTGACGCCTTTCAGTTCATTGCCTTTGCTCATGATCTTTTCATACACCTTCTCCAGCAACCGCGGAACTGTAGTAAATCCATCGGGACGTACTTCCCGCAGGTTGTCCGCGATCTTGTCCAGGCTCTCGGCATAATACGTGCTGATACCGCTGAACAGGTAGATATATGTACACATTTTCTCGAAGATGTGATTCAGCGGCAGAAAGCTCAGCACTTTCTGATCCGGCGCATCCGGGAACGGGAAGCTGTTCTTGGAAAAGAACACATTGCTGACAATGTTCCGGTGCGTGAGCATCACACCCTTGGGCGTACCGGTGGTGCCGGAAGTATAGATGATCGTGGCGAGATGTTCATCGCTGATGCCGGCCTTGATGGTTTCCACCTGCTGCAGCAATTCGTCGGTAGCCAGTGCGGTAACCTTGCTCCAGTGGTCGGCGCCGGGTATCTCGTCGAAAGTATAAATATGCTGCAGGGAGGGGATATCTTTTTGCAGCTCCCGTATCTTTTCCAGCATCTCCACGCTGCTGACGAACATGTATTTCACCGCGGCGTTATTAAGAATGAATTTGATCTCCAGCGGATTGGTCGTTGGATACAAAGGCACCAGTACCGCACCGGTCTGCTGTACAGCGAGATCGGCAAATACCCATTCAGGGCGGTTATTGGAGATGATGCCGATCTTGTCTGCCCCTTCGGGCGAGAAATCATTCCCGCTGACACCGAGGCTTAACAGCCCCGCGCTAAGGCGATTGACGATTCGCTGCACTTCCTGCGTACTGTAAGGTTTCCAGTTACCATCCACTTTGGATACCAGCATGTCCGGTTTCGGGAATTGCTGTAACTGATAATTAACCGCATCAAATAATCGTTTTGGCTGTACATTCATATGTGTTAAATTAATAAAAAAATACAGATATTCAAATTGGCATTGATTTCCAATCCCCAAATGCCTAATAGTCATCAAATAGCGCCAAGTTGTCACCCGATTTAGTCTTTCCCCGCTTCATTTCTTCGTACCTTTGTGGCGCTCAATTGAAATCCAGTTAACCCACATATTTGTTAATCTTACTTAACTGATTATTTAATTATATACGGATACACGCCAACCCGAGCCGTTGGCATGTTATTTCGATTCTATCACTTAAAACCTGAATGATGATTTTAGCTACAGACCTGGACGGAACTTTTTTAGGAGGAAGCAATCAACACAAAGAACAGTTATACAGTATGATCCGGGACAATGAGGATTTCCGGCTGATATTCGTGACCGGGCGTGGGGTTGAAAGCGTATTGCCTTTATTGAATGACCCCGTTATTCCCAGGCCTGATTACATTATTTGCGATGTTGGCGCCACCGTACTGGATGGTGTTACACTCGAGCCTATTCAACCTATACAGAACAATATCGAGATCAAATGGCCCGGCAAAGAGGCTGTTATGAAAATGCTGGAGGATGTTAAGGGCATCCGCTTGCAGGCTGTGCCGCAGCAGCGGAGATGCTCCTTCTTTTTTGATGATGACAGGATCAGGGAAAAAGTAGCGCGCCTGGAAAAGGAACTGGGCTGCGATATCATCCTGTCCGCCAACAAATTCCTGGACGTGCTGCCTGCCGATGTAAACAAAGGCTCCACACTCCGGAAGCTCTGCGACCTGTTAAGGGTCCCGCAGCAGGACGTGCTGGTAGCCGGCGATACCCTGAATGACCTTTCCCTTTATGGTGTTGGTTTCAAAGGTGTGGTTGTTGGTGAAGCCGAACCTGCGCTGACGGAAGCCACCAATCGCCTGAATGATGTATTCCAGGCTGATACCGCAGGAGCGGGGGGCATCCTTGAAGCACTGAACCATTTTGACGACTTCAAATCTTTTTATCAGAAAAAGAGCGTTCCGAAAAAAGTGAGCAACGAATCTACCCAGCTCGTCATGCTCTATCACCGCTTTCCTTTCGAAACGGTGGAAGAGAATGGCAAAATGGTCAGACGCTCACCCAAAAGCCCGAACGGCATCCTCCCTACCCTCACCAACTTCTTCAAAACGAACAGGCCGGGATTATGGATCGCATGGCAGGAAAAACAAAACGAAGATCAAAACGCAGAAAACTTTTATATCGATCAGGAACTTTACCCGCACCTGCAGGCCAGCCCTGTTTTAATGGACAAGGAAGACATCGACATCTTTTATAAACTCTTTTCCAAAGAAGCATTCTGGCCGGCTATCTTTTCTTTCATCGAAAAGGTGCAGTTCAATCACGAGCACTGGGAACACTATCTGAAGATCAACAGGCGTTTCGCGGAAAAAGCGGCGGCGGAAGCAGAACCCAATGCCATGGTGTGGATACATGACTACAATCTGTGGATGGTACCGGGCTACCTGCGCCAGCTGCGGCCGGACCTTACCATTGGCTTCTTCCATCACACCGCATTTCCTGCCGCCAACACTTTCAATATCATCCCCTGGCGCGCAGAGATCATCGGCAGCCTGCTCCAGTGCGATTACATCAGCTTCCACATCCCCCGTTACGTGGAGAACTTTGTGGATGTTGTACAAAGCCTGATGCCGGTAACCGTTACCGAAAGGATCAGCTGCTCCCCCCGCTTCCTCACCTACAGCACCGCCATGGGCATAGGCTCCATGGCCCGGGAAATAGATACCGGCAGGCGCAAGGTAAGACTGGGCGCCAATCCCGTTGGTGTGCATGTGGACTATATCAGCGAACTGATGGAGAAAGAAGAGACCAAAGAAATGATCGCCGAACTGAAAAAAAATACCTCTGGTAAAAAAACCATTATCAGCATCGAACGGCTGGACTATGTGAAAGGACCGCTGGAAAAGATCAAAGCATTCGGGCAGTTCCTCGATGAACATCCCGCATTGCACGGTAAAGTGGAACTGATCAACATCTGCACCCCGCCTGCCAAAGGCATGAAGATATATGAACAGATACAGCATGAACTGGAACAGGCCATCGGACAGATCAACGGGCGGTACTCCCGCATCGATTGGGTACCGATACACTTTTTCTTCCGCTCCTTCACCTTTGAAGAAGTACTGGCCTACTACGCCATTTCAGACGTAGCCTGGATCACACCGCTGCGCGACGGGCTGAACCTCGTGGCGAAAGAATACATCGCCGTACAGGGGCAGAACCCCGAATCCGAAGGCGCCCTCGTGCTCTCCGAATTCGCAGGCGCATCCGTGGAAATGGCGGACGCCATCCTCACCAATCCATACGATAACAAATCCATGATGGAAAGCCTCCTGCGGGCACTGGTGATGAACAAACAGGAAAGACAGATCAGAATGCAACGCATGTACCAGAATATCAATCATTACAACATCGAATTCTGGGCGGACGAGTTCATGGACGAATTAAAAAAATCCGGGGTTTAACCCGGATTTTTTTATTCCCTGAACAGAAAAACTACGCGGCCATTACAAGGGCGCTGAGCAATCCGAATATGAAAGCCAACGCATAGAATGACAGCATCACGATCGTTAATATACCTACGAACTTGAAACAGGACTTCAGATTCGAAAAAGACTTCGCCAGTTCCTCCTGGTTGGAAGAACGTAAAGCCACCTGCATCTTTTTGGCGAAATTATACAGATAGAAATACGGGAAAAATATCAGCAGGGCAAACAACAGGTAAATCACCGTCACCAATCCACCCGACATCACAGGCATTCCGCCGCCCATAACATTACCGTAATATGTCATAATGGTACCGGCGAACAGTGATACGATCACCATAATGCCCACCATAACAAATCCCACAATAGACAGGAACTTCGCCCATTTGGCGGTTTCGCCAAGGTAGCCCGTCACTTCATGGTCTACCTGCAATTCAAATAAACTTTGGTGTTGATTTTCCATATAGTGTTAGTTTGAGCATGAAATTATCATTTTTTACAATATCTTGT
The DNA here is from genome assembly GCF_008086345.1 of Chitinophaga sp. XS-30. Taxonomy (NCBI): domain Bacteria; kingdom Pseudomonadati; phylum Bacteroidota; class Chitinophagia; order Chitinophagales; family Chitinophagaceae; genus Chitinophaga; species Chitinophaga sp. XS-30. The sequence goes on from NZ_CP043006.1 coordinate 4,520,218, forward strand.
ATGTAGATTCTCAAAATATATCCCAAAATTCACTCCTTCCCGCTGTTCTGTAATTTTATGCTAATATTGCAGGCTGTAACAGCCGGAATCTGCGTTTCATGGAAAAGAAAGCCTTTTTGCTGATCATTCTTTGCTTGCTATGGCGACTGGTCAATGCGCAATCCCCGCATTACCAGTTCATGCGTTTAGGCATCAATGAAGGGCTTTCCAATAACCAGGTCAATACCATCTTCAAAGACAGTACCGGGTTCATGTGGTTCGGCACCGCATCCGGCCTGAACCGCTACGACGGGCACAACTTCCTGACCTTCCTGTATTCCCAGCGGGACAGCGCTACACTTTCCGACAATTTCATTGTTGGCGTTATGGCCGGGCCGGGCGGAAAACTCTGGATCAGCACCCGGCGGGGATTCAATATATACGACCCCGTTAGCGGCAGCTTTTCGCGCAACATATCCGCCGCCCTGGGCAATCTCGGCATCCCCGGGGACACGGTGCGCAACATCTTTCACGATAAAGCCGGCGCCTACTGGTTCCTCCACCGGGATTCCGGCCTGTATAAAGTGGATGGTTCCACTACTGTGCAATATGCCCATGGTCAGCGCATACTGGCAATGGAACAGGGTCCCGATGGCCACTACTGGCTGCTGGACGCCAGCGGCCAGCTCGAAAAAATGGACGCGCGCAGCAAACAGATCATCTACCGGCATCCGGAAAAACTGGCTACCCGCAATGATCCCCTGCCGGATTTCATCCTGTTCCCGGATAAGGACGGCGACCTGTGGATCTCCGGAAAGAACCTGGCGAACGGCCTGCAATACTTCAATGCAGCCACCCGCACCCTTACGCACATTCACCAGTCCACACCCGGCCTGGCGCTGAACAACAACATCGTCACCGGCATCACCCAGGACAACAACGGCCTCATCTGGGTGGGAACAGATCATGGCGGCATCAATATCATCGACAAGCAGAAAAAAACCGCCCGCTACATCACCAACATCAGCGAAGACAACAAAAGCCTGAGCCAGAACAGCATCACATCGCTGTATAAAGATAACACCGGCATTATCTGGACGGGCACCTATAAAAAAGGGATCAACTATTACCATGAGCACATCGTCAAGTTCCCGCTTTACCAGTACCGGCCCTTTTCGGCCAACAGCCTGCCTTTCGATGATGTGAACCGCTTTGTGGAAGATGCGGCCGGCAATCTCTGGATCGGCACGAACGGCGGCGGGCTGATCTATTATAACCGCAGCACGAATACCTTTTCCCGGTATCTGCATGAACCCGGCAATCCCAACAGCCTCAGCGCAAATGTGATCGTCAGCCTGTGGATCGACCACCGCCAGCAACTCTGGATCGGCACTTATTTCGGCGGGCTGGACCGCTTTGACGGCAAACGTTTTGTGCATTACCGCAACAACCCCGCCGATACCGGCAGCCTGGCCGATAACAGCGTGTGGGAGATCATGGAAGACCGGGAGCATAACCTCTGGATAGGAACGCTGAGCGGCGGGCTGGACAAGCTGGGGCCCGAACGCGAACGTTTTGAGCACTTCCCGCCGAAAGCCCCCAACTCCGTCAATTCCAAATACATCGCCGCGATCCTGGAAGACCACCAGGGCAACCTCTGGATCGGCACCTCCGAAGGGCTGGATGTCAGGAACGGCCGCACCGGCAAATTCACCCACTACGGTTTTGATGCCAGCAACCCCGCAAGCCTCAGTCACGATGACGTGATCTGCCTCTTCCAGGACAGCCGGCAGCGCATCTGGGCCGGCACAAGGGAAGGCCTTAATCTTTTTGACCCCGCCACCGGCGGTTTCCGCGTTTTCCGCCGGGAAGACGGCCTGCCGGACAATACCATATTGAACATCCTGGAAGACAATGACAGCACCCTCTGGATGAGCACCACCAACGGCATCAGCAACATGCGCGATACCCTCTTCAAGAATTATGATGTATCGGACGGACTGCAGGGCAATGAATTCAACCAGAACGCCGCATTACGCACCAGCAGGGGCGAACTGATCTTCGGCGGCGGCAACGGCTTCAACCTCTTTTATCCGCATGCCATTCCCTGGAACCGCAACATCCCGCCGGTAGTACTCACTGATCTGCAGATATTCAATAAAAGCATCCGCCCCGGCGAAAAGCTCAACGGCCGCGTACTGCTCTCCTCCGCCCTCTCACGCACCCGGGAGATCGTGCTGAAGCACCGGGAAAATGTGTTCTCCATAGAATTTGCGGCGCTGAACTACTTTCATCCTGAAAAGAACCGCTACGCTTACAAACTGGAAGGCTTCAACAAAGAATGGCTGTACACGGACGAACGGCAGCGGAAAGCCATCTTTACCAACCTGAACGCGGGAGATTACATTTTCCGCGTAAAAGCCTCCAATAATGACGATATCTGGAACGATACCGGCGTTACGTTGCACATCAAAGTGCTGCCGCCCTTCTGGAAATCCCCGCTGGCCTTCGGGTTGTACGCCCTGCTGATCCTCGGCGCCCTGCTGCTGGCCCGGAAGATCGTGCTGGAAAGGGAACGCCTCAAATACCGCATGGCGCAGGAACAACAGGAAGCCGCGCGCATGCGTGAGCTGGACAATATGAAGATCCGTTTCTTCACCAATATCAGCCACGAGTTCCGCACGCCGCTGAGCCTCATCATCACCCCGCTGGAAAAGATCATCAAAACCACTGGTGACGGCGGCATCAAAGGCCAGCTGGAGCTTGTACAACGCAATGCCCGCCGCCTGCTCAACCTCGTGAACCAGTTGCTCGATTTCCGGAAGATGGAGGTGCAGGAGATCAAACTCCATCTGAATGAAGGGGATATCATCGCCTACCTCCGTGAACTGGCCTATTCGTTCTCCGATCTTTCCGAAAAGAAACACATCCGCCTCTCCTTTTCCAGCCAGGTGAGGGAGCTGCACATGCGGTACGATGCGGACAAAATGGAAAAGATCATGTTCAACCTCCTCTCCAACGCCTTCAAGTTCACACCGGAAGACGGGCAGATATCCGTAGACATCAGCGTATCCGGCAATGAACTGGAAATACAGGTGAAGGATACCGGCATAGGCATACCGCTGGAAAAACAGGAGCACATCTTTGAACGTTTCTTCCAGCACGACCTGCCTTCCTCCGTGGTCAATCCCGGCAGCGGCATCGGGCTTTCCATTACAAAAGAATTCGTAAAACTGCACGGCGGCAGTATTGCGGTAGACAGCGCCCCTGAAATGGGCAGTTGTTTTACCATCCGGCTGCCCATCGACAGCGAAGCCGCCCCGCTTATCCAGACGGCAACCGTGCAGGAGGAGATCAAATCATCGGCGGAAAAGCCCCGGCCCCTCCATGCACCGGCGAAAGGGAAAAAACCCGTGCTGCTGCTGGTGGAAGACAACGAGGATTTCCGTTTCTATCTGAAAGATAACCTTGGGCTTTATTTCCACATCCTGGAAGCAGAGAACGGCGCAGCGGGATGGCAGATCCTTGCACAGACCGTTCCGGATGTGATCGTCAGCGATGTGGCCATGCCGGAGATGGACGGGCTGGAGCTTTGCCGCAGGGTCCGCGGCAACCACCGCACAGCCCATGTGCCGGTAATACTGCTTACTGCAAGGGCGGCCGAACAGGAGCAGCTGGAAGCCCTCGAACTGGGCGCATCGGACTACATCACCAAGCCTTTCAATTTCGAAGTGCTGCTGTCCCGCATCCGCAATACCATTGCAGGACAGGCTTCCCTCCGCAAAAGCTACGAGCAGCACATCGCCATACATCCCGAAGAGATCGCCATATCTTCAGCGGATGAGCAATTCATACAGCAGGCCATGCAGATCGTGGAAAAGAATATCCCGAATGCGGACTTCTCCGTGGAAGAGCTGAGCCGCGCACTTTTCATGAGCCGGGTATCCGTGTACAAGAAAATACTGGCCCTCACCGGCAAAACACCCATTGAATTCATCCGCACCATGCGCCTGCAACGCGCCGCGCAACTCCTGGAGAAAAGCCGGATGACCGTGGCCGAGGTTGCCTATGAAACCGGCTTCAACAACCCCAAATACTTTACGAGGTACTTCAAGGCAGCGTTCAATGTGCTGCCTTCCGCCTATGCCGCCGGAAAGAGAAGCGATCTTTAACAAATCACACCCCTTAAATAAAGAAACCCACCCCATCGCATCACGCGGCAATGGATAATTTTGCCGTACTATGTTTAAAAAGAACTACAGGAAAAGCAACAAGATGTACCTGGTCATGGAAATATGCCTGATCGGGCTGATCACACTGGCGCTCATCCTTATATTGTCGCTTTGACAATTAACTATTGATTATCTGCATGTTAGCGGAACCATGCTTAACATTTTGCACCCTTCGGAGAATCATTTACATACCATCCGGCTTCCGGCGGTTAACATTTTAACCCCGATTCATACACAATACCGTACCTCCGCTCTCCCGGGAGGCTGCTACATTTGTTAAAACTGATTTTTTTCCACGACAGCCGAAATCGTTATGAACCTGATCAAGATTCCACTGGTATTACTTTGCTTTTTTACATTATCTGCTTTCGCCGGACAGGTAGAAAGAATGGATGATGGACTGCTGGTCCGCATCAAACAACCCGCTCCCGGCAGCGCCCGGCACGTAAGGTTACAGGTGGTGAGCGACCGCATCATTCACGTAAGCGCCGGTGCCGGTGACACCCTTTCTGTCACCCCGAGCCTGATGGTGACCGTTTCCGGCAGAGACAATATAAAATGGGACGCTATCGAGAATGATAAAGAAGTAATATTGACAACAACCGCGCTGTCCGTTACCGTTACATTACACAGCGGACAGGTGGTGTTTCGCGACAAAGCCGGCAATATCATCCTGCAGGAGGCATCCGGCGGGGGCAAGGCCTTTCATCCTGTTACCTACGGCAACAAGCCGTTATACCGCATCCGCCAGCTATTTGAATCGCCTGAAGATGAGGCTTTCTACGGGCTGGGCCAGCACCAGACGGGACTGATGAACTACAAGAACAAAGATGTGGACCTCACCCAGTACAATTCCGTAGCCGCAGTACCATTCGTGGTCTCCAGTCGCAACTACGGCATCCTGTGGGACAATTATTCCATCACCCGCTTCGGGGACGACCGGCCGCACCAGCAGCTCTCCGGCCTGACGGGGAAAGACGGAAAACCGGGACTGACGGCCACTTATGCCGACCGGAAAGATCCGGCAAAGATCTACGTGCAGCAATCCGAATCGAAGATCGATTACGAGTTCCTCCACGCCCTTCGGCGCATCCCGGCGGCCTTTCCGATGGACAAGGGCAAGGTGACCTGGGAAGGGCACATCACTTCAAACGAAGACGGCGCGCATAAATTCTACGCCAGCACTTCCGGTTATATTAAAATATGGCTGGACGGCCAGCTGGTGCTGGACAGGTGGCGTGAAGGATGGAATCCCGGCCCCTCCGTATTTACCGCGGACTTTTCCAAAGGCAGCAAAAAAGCCATCCGCGTGGAATGGATACCGGAATCATCCCAGGCCTTTGTATCCCTGAAATGGCTGACGCCCACTCCTGCAGCCCTGCGCGACAAGTTATGCTTCAGTTCCGAAGCGGGAGAAAAGATCGATTATTATTTCATGTACGGGGAGAATATGGATGAGGTGATCAGCGGCTACCGCCAGGTGACGGGCAAAGCCACCATGCTCCCCAAATGGGCCATGGGCTTCTGGCAAAGCCGCGAACGCTACAAAACACAGGAGGAGATCCTGCAGACCGTGGCGGAATTCCGGAAGAGACGGATACCGCTGGACAATATTGTGCTGGACTGGTCTTACTGGAAAGAAGACGCCTGGGGCAGCCAGGAATTTGATCCCGCCCGTTTCCCGGACCCCAAAGGCATGATCGCGCAGCTGCATCATAAATACAACACACATTTCATGATATCCGTCTGGCCCAAGTTCTACGAAGGCATTGACACCTATAAAATGTTCGAGGAAAAGAACTGGCTGTACCCGCAGAATATCATTAACCGGCAACGGGACTGGATAGGGAAAGGCTATGTATCCACTTTCTACGATGCCTTTCAGCCGGATGCACGAAAACTCTTCTGGAACATCGTTGATCAAAAACTCTTCAAGCTGGGAGTAGATGCCTGGTGGCTGGATGCCACCGAGCCGGACATCCTCTCCAATGCCTCTATCGAAGAACGGAAACAGCTGATGAACCCCACCGCTATCGGTCCAGCTGAACAATACTTCAACACGTATTCCCTCCTGAATGCCAAAGGCATTTATGAAGGCCAGCGCGCCACGAAGCCGGACCAGCGGGTATATATCCTCACCCGCAACGCCAACGCCGGTATCCAGCGTTATGCCGCGGCTGCCTGGAGCGGGGATATCGCCGCCCGTTTCGATGAACTGGAACGCCAGATCCCCGCCGGCCTCAACCTCTGCCTGTCCGGTTTACCCTGGTGGACAACGGATATCGGCGGCTTCTTCGTAGAAGACAAATACGATCAGCCCGATCCCGAAGGCGAAGACCTTAAAGAATGGCAGGAACTGAACACCCGCTGGTACCAGTACGGCGCCTTCTGCCCCCTGTTCCGCGCACATGGGCAATATCCCTACCGGGAAGTGTTCAATATCGCACCGGAAGAAAGCGAAGTGTACCAGTCCATCGTGTACTATAACCGGTTGCGGTATAAACTGATGCCCTACATCTATTCCCTTGCCGGTAAAACTTACCATAACGACTATACGGTAATGCGTGCCTTGCCCATGGATTTCCCGGCCGATACCGCTGTGCGGGATATTGCGGACCAGTTCATGTTCGGCCCGAGCCTGCTGGTGAACCCGGTGTATCATTACCAGGCCCGCGAGCGCAAGCTATACCTGCCCTCCGGCAACGGCTGGTACGATTTCTATACCGCCGTTTACCTTCCGGGGGGGCAGCATATCACTGCGCCCGCACCATTGGAGCGGATGCCGCTTTATGTGAAAGAAGGATCTATCCTGCCTTTTGGGCCGGATATCCAGTACACTGCCGAAAAGCCGGCCGATACCATCAGCCTGTATGTGTACACCGGCAGAGACGCTTCCTTCCGGTTGTATGAAGATGAAAATATCAATTACGGATATGAAGAAGGCCGTTTCCTCAACATTCCCGTCCGCTGGCAGGAAGGCTCCCGTACGCTGACCATCGGGGCGCAGGAAGGCAGCTTCCCGGGCATGCTGAAAAAACGCTGGTTCCGCATCGTGTACATCAACCCGGGCGAAGCAGCGGAAAAGGATGGCGGCATGATCACTTATACCGGAAAAGCACAAACGAAAACTTTGAAAGATTAACATTTTTCATAACGTCACGAGGATAAACAAGGAATTGAAAACAGTGAACATTTTATTATCACGTTAAAGAACAAACAAAAAGAAACCTGAATTTCCCAACCCACGTTGCTTACAAATTCGCTAAACATGAAACTACTGTACAACAAATTATGTGTGCTCCTGACAGCGCTGACCCTGCCGCTCTGCATAATGGCTGCGGGCGCTTACGGCCAGTCCCTTACCGGCAAGGTAGTGGACGCCGAAGACAATACGCCCTTACCCGGCGTATCCATTCAGGTAAAAGGCACTACCAAAGGCACTGCCACCATCTCCGATGGCTCGTTCCGCCTGGATGTTGCGGCTACGGACGTCCTGGTCATCTCCTTCATGGGCTACGCCAGTCAGGAAGTACCTGTTAACGGGCAATCCAGCCTCACCATCCGCCTCCGGCCCTCCGCTACCGGGCTGGATGAACTGGTGGTAGTCGGTTACGGCACCCAGAAAAAGAAACTGCTGACCGGCGCTACCGTACAGGTAGACAGCAAAGATCTCGTGAGGAATCATACCCTCGGCGTTGAACAGGCACTGCAAGGGCAGGCCGCCGGTGTGCAGATCACCTCCAATTCCGGACAGCCCGGCGATGCCATGAAATTCAATATTCGCGGTATCGGCACCAACGGCAATTCCCAACCCCTGTTCATTGTGGACGGGTTCCCAACGGATGACATCTCTTACCTGAACCCGGCGGACATCGCCACCATCGACATCCTCAAAGATGCCGCGTCCACAGCCATCTACGGTACCCGCGCGGCCAACGGCCTCGTGATGATCACCACGAAGCGAGGGAACGCCGGCGGCATGCGTGCAACCTTTGATGCCTCCTTTGGCTGGCAGAACCCGGCCAAGAAGCTGGACCTGCTCACCGGTGAACAATATGGTATCATCGTTAATGAAGCGGCCATCAATTCCGGCAGAGCACCCATTTATACATTGGAACAGATCAAACAACTCGGCAGGGGAACAGACTGGCAGGCGGCGGCAACCAACAGCAACGCGCCTATCCAGAACTACAGCCTCGGCCTGGCAGGTGGAAACAACACCTCCACCTTTTCCTCATCCCTCTCCTACCAGGCGCAGGACGGCGTGATAGGCATAAGGGGCAACTCGAAGTTCTCCCGCATCACCTTCCGCATCAACTCGGAACACCGTCTCTATAAAGATATTTTCAAAGTTGGCCAGAACCTCACCTACTCCCGTGCCGATCAAAGCGGCATCGGCACCGGCAACATCTACAACAACTCCATCCGTGGCCTCCTGAACACCAGTCCCACTTTTCCGGTATTCGATTCCACCGGCAAATACGGGAAGTCATCGCTGAGCGCGGACGAAGCCAATCCAATTGGCATGATGGACTACAACAATAACAACAAACGGATAGCGGACAGGATACTCGGCAATGTGTACCTGGATGCGGCCATTCTGAAACATCTCCGCTTCCGTACGGACATCGGGGTAGATATCGCGTTCGTTACCGACAATTCATTCGTACCGGTCTATGAACTGGCCACGAATAACACCAATCCCAATTCCTACGCCACCATGGGCGCATACCGGAATTTTACCTGGAACTGGGAAAATACGCTCACCTGGCAGCAGAACTTCGGCAAACATGACCTCACGGTGCTGGCCGGTACCACGGCCCGGAAATTCAACGGCTTTAACGTCAGCGGCAGAAAGGAAGACCTGATCATCCCGGACTTCGATCATGCCATCATCGATAACGGCACGAACGACCTTACCCAGAAGACCTACGGCGCCCGCTCCGTGCATATCCTGCAATCTTACTTCGGAAGGGTGAACTACAGCTTTGATGATAAATACATCCTCTCCGCCACCCTGCGCACAGATGGCTCCACCCGGTTCGGTACCAATAACCGGTACGGCACCTTCCCCGCATTCTCCGCAGGCTGGATCGTTACCAACGAGGATTTCATGGATATCAGCTGGCTGGACCATTTCAAGGTCCGCGGCGGATGGGGACAGAACGGCAATGACCGCATCGGTGATTTCGCCTACCTGGCCACTGTCAGCTCCGCCTGGCGCTCCTACTATTTCGGCAACGGCTCCGATGTGCCCAAGTCCGTAGGCGCCTCGCCGGACAAAATACCCAATCCCGATCTCCGCTGGGAAGCCTCGCAGCAAACCGACATCGGGTTTGACGCTACGCTCTTCAACAGCCTGAACATCACCTTCGACTGGTATAACAAAACCACGAAAGACTGGCTGGTAGCACCGCCCATTCCGGATATCGTTGGCACCGGCGCTCCCTATATCAACGGTGGAAAGATCGTGAACAAAGGCATAGAGATCGCTGCCAACTATACCCACAAGTTCGGTGAGCTGAGCATCGGCATCGGCGGCAACATCTCGTTCAACCGGAACAAGGTGCTGGAAGTCCCCAACCAGGAAGGCATCCTTCATCCTGAATATAACAACGTACTGTCTTCCAACATGGATGAATATTACCTCGCGCAGAACGGATTCCCCATCGGTTATTTCTTCGGCCTGAAAACCGCCGGTATCTTCCAGAACCAGCAGGAAATAGACAGCTACCGCTCCAAAGACGGCAACCCGATACAACCTTCCGCCCAACCCGGCGATGTGCGTTTTGTTGACCTGAATGAGGACGGGGTGATTGACCGGAACGACAAGACCATGGTAGGCAACCCGAACCCGCAACAGACGTATGGCATCAATCTGAATGCCGATTGGAAAGGTTTTGACATTGCCATACTGCTCACCGGCGTGGGCGGCAACCAGATCGTAGACGGCACCCGTTCTTACGACCGTTTCTATAATAACTTCACCACCGCCGTATTTGACCGGTGGACCGGCGAAGGCACCTCCAATTACCTGCCCCGTTTAACCATGGGTGACGAAGCAAACGGCAACTGGAGCAAATTTTCCGACCTCTATGTGCGCAACGGCTCATTCATGCGGATCAAGAGCGTAAATATCGGGCATGACTTCAAAAGATCGATCGGCAAAAGGCTGCCGGTACAACAGTTACGGCTATACGTTTCCGGCCTGAACCTTTATACGTTCACCCACTACCGCGGTCTCGACCCGGAAGTAGGGTTCGGTGTAGATCCCTGGTCTTCCGGCACGGACCTGGGCTACTATCCTCAACCCAGGACGCTCCTGGTAGGTCTTAATGTCAAATTCTAATGCTATTGGTATGGATGAAACAACACTTCATCCCGCCTGTAAAAATTAAACATGAACAGATGACACTGAATATTATACATCCAATCAGGCAGCGCGGCATCATGCGGACATTCGCAGCAGCACTTTTGATCAGCCTGACCGCTTCCTGCGGGAAAGGTTTCCTGGACATCGGCCCGATCGACCAGAAAACAGAAGAAGATTTCTATAAAACGCCGCAAGACGCTATGGAGGCCTTGGTAGCCGCTTACAGCGTATTGAACATGGACGGATACGGCAATATCGCCCTCACGTCGGAGATCGCGTCGGACAACTGTTTCGGCGGCGGCGGCAATGGTGACGGCGGTATGCGGCAATGGGACCGCTTTGACAACTATAACGACCACAATGCTGCGGCCTGGAAGAAATACTATACGGGCATTTACCGGGCGAATATATTCCTGCAAAAGGTTGATAACGTGGATTTCGGTAATGATGAGGACACTAAAAAACGCCTCATCGCCGAAGCACACTTCCTCCGTGCTTATTACTACTTCGACCTGGTAAGGATGTTCGGCAATGTGCCGCTGATCACCGCACCGCTGGAACCGGGCAACTACAATATTCCCCAGGCTGACCCTGCCGAAGTGTACAAACTGATCGCGGAAGACCTGAAGATAGCGGCAGCCGATCTCTCCGACCGCAGGTATGCCGACATACCGCCCGCCGAGCAGGGCCGCGCCACCCGATGGGCCGCCAAAGCATTGCTGGGAAAGGTTTTCCTTTATTACACCGGCTATTACAGCAAACCGGATATCGAAGGCGTATTCACTAAACAGGAGGCCATTGCCGCCATCGATGATGTGATCATGAACAGCGGGCACGGGCTGGTGGAAAAATATTTCAACCTCTGGAGAGCTTCCGCCGAAACGGGCGGCTTTGCCGGGCAGAACAATACAGAAGCCGTATTTGCCATCCAGTACACGCACCTGGGGCTGAAGAACTGGGACCAGCAAAACGGCAACCGCATGCAGGTCATGATCGGTATCCGTAGCCAGGTGCTGCTCCCCTACTACAAAGGCTGGGGCGCCGCGACGGTGAACCCGAAGCTTTGGGATGCCTTCGCTGCCGGTGATACCCGCAGGTCCGCTTCCATCATCTCCATACAGGACGAGGGGCTGGCCGGGTCATATGCAGTAGGTGACCAGTATCAATACACCGGCTACTTCATGAAAAAGAATACGCCGCTGGATGAAAATAAACCCGAGGACCTGGGTGGTGATTTCCAGCTCGACAATTACGACAACTATGTGGTGATCCGTTTTGCGGATGTGCTGCTCATGGGCGCTGAGCTGAACCTCAATACAGACCTTGGCAAAGCCCAGGATTACTACAACCGGGTGCGCGACCGCGCCTTCGGCGACCAGTTGCACCGCATCACGCTGACCGGCGATGCCGCGGGGCTTAAACATATTATGGACGAAAGGAGATTTGAATTGTCCATGGAAGGGCACCGGTACTGGGACCTCCTGCGCCAGGGAATGGCAACGGCAAAGGCCGCACTGGATAATGTGTCCGCCAACTCCGTATTCAATGTCACCTTCCGCCCGGAAACAGGGGGGCTGCTGGCGATCCCGCAGACACAGATCGGACTGTCCAACGGCAGCCTGGTACAAAACAACGGCTGGAACTAGTCATCACATCTGATCATTGCACACATCAAATTTTAACAGATGAAAAGATTATCAATATACCTTTCTTCCTTCCTTCTCCTGTTCGCCGCTGCCTGCGATCCGAAGGAAGACCGCATTGAGCTGGATGCTCCCATCGCTGCCGCTGACCTGAAATTCACGGTTACCCAAACGGCGGGGTACGACAATGAGATCACCATGGAAAGCCTGACACCGGGCGTCATCCCCTTCTGGGATTTTGGTTTCGGTATTTCCAATGAAACCAAAGCTGTTACCATCATTCCGTTTGCCGGCGAACACCTGATCAAATATTACGCTTATTCAAAAGGCGGGCCTACGGTGGATTCCACCACTGTTACCGTATCCGCTAACGATCCGAACTATTTTTCCAGCCCCATGTGGAACCTGCTGACCAATGATGTGGCGGGAAAAACATGGGTATGGGCGCCGGACAACCCGCATGGATGCATGACAGGCGGCGGCAGTTTTGATGATATCGGCCCGGGCTGGTGGAAAGACGCACTGGACCAGAATGCGATCAATGACAAAATGATCTTCGATCTTGACGGCTCCTATAATTTCGTGCTGATCACGCCAACGAAAACAACGCCCGGCAAATTCAAGCTGGATGTAAGCAGAAAAAAACTCAGCATCATCGGCAGCGACATCAGCAAAGGTCAGAACTGGGAATACGATATCATTACCCTGAACGAAAATGAACTGGTGTTAGCCGCCACGCATATTGAAAGCTGGGGCGGATTCCGGAACTTCTATTATTTCAAGAGAGAGGGATTTCAATACTGATCGCGCTATTTTGAAAGTCGAATTATTTTGAAACGGGCCGGCGTAACATTGTTATGCCGGCCCGTTTTTTATTGATCTCACGCTATGGTTGCAGCGATGTATTCATCAATAAGATGAAGCCACAATGATCGCTTTGAGATTGAAACCGCCGGTGTCCGCCCTTACACGGAAGGTATGGCTGCCTTTTTTCAGCGGTACCGTTCCGGCGTCCAACAGTTGCCATTGCCTGTCGCCTCCCGTAGCGGGAACCGGTAAAGCCGGGCCTGCGGGTTTACCATCCGCCAGCACAGTCGCCTTTCCGCCGGTGCTGTCTGCCGCTACCTGCAGCTGCAAACGGTAATTTCCATCATTGGGCACATCCAGCGTGTATTGCAGCCATTCGCCGGTTTCGATATGCGTAACAAAATATTCGTTCCCTTCCCTGCCGATATCCACACCATCGTTCCGGTACATCCGGCCACGGTTGCCGCCCTGCATCGCGGGGTTGGATACCCGGTAATTGGCTGTATCGGTATCGTAATATGCTACTCCATTGATACCGAGATCATAATCCACTGCCGGAATGACGCCGGGAGTATGTGTTTTGAAAGGGATAGCGGTAGTATCATAGGGTTGCCGCAACATCGCATCGATCACATCCCGGTGATAAATATTGTTTTCGAATCGCGTATCGGCGGCCAGCTGCATCAACGCCTGCCAGGCCATAGCCTCCCCGGGTTTGGGGCCGTTATTGCTCCAGTAGCGGAGGATCTGATCGTATCCTTCATTGCTCTTTATTTCGAGCGGATTGTTGCTGCCCAGTTTTTTCAACGGCCACCAGGCCCAGCCGATGTTATGATCTTCCAGCAAACGGATGGCCTGCGTGAACCATACATTGGAATTTTCTCCCGTTTCGCCCAGCCATACGGGAATGTTGTATTGGTTCCGGTAATCAAGGATATGCTGTATGGAGGCAACGGTATTGAAATTCCAGTATTTGTGGAAGCTGAGCACCATATTCCCGTCCCAGGGCGGCAGAATGCCTTTATAGTTATTGCCCCAGCCGTTCCCTTCGATAATGATGATATGATTATTGTCCACCTCCCGGATCGCTTTGGTGATCTCCATCATCAGCTCCTTCAGCGGTTCGTTCTTTTGTTCCTTCAGGCCGTTTTTATCATTTTCCGGGTCTTCAAAACCGAAGTTGGGTTCATTGATGATGTCGTACCCGCCGATCCACGATTCATCTCCATACCGTTCCGCGATCTTCCGCCACAGCGCCACCGTTTTTTGCTGATGCGCTTCGTTCTCCCAGAGGGAAGGCTTGCTGCCATCCCGGTCTGATATGTTGAGGTCGTTCCCCTGCCCTCCCGGGGCGGCATGCAGGTCGAGAATAAGATACATTTCATTGGCCCTGCACCAGGCCAGGAGGCTGTCCGTCATGGCAAACCCCGTCTCCAGCCAGGTATGTTTCCCGGCTACCGGCTCCTTATCCACAGGCAGGGTGTACAGGTTAAAATGCATGGGCAGGCGAACGGAATTGAAACCCCAGGCTTTCATGGCATCAATGTCCGCTTTGGTTGTATGGTTGGCCAGCCAGGCATCATAAAAGGCTTCCGTTTTCTCTTCGCCTACAAGCGCTTCCATCCGTTGACGGATCTTGTGTTGCTGGCCTTCCCGGTTCACCCGCAGCATATACCCCTCCTGCAGCATCCAGCCGCCAAGGCCTATGCCCCGCAGCAATACGTTCTCTCCCTTTTCATTAACGATCTTTTCGCCGGATGTCTTGAGAAATCCCTGCGCAAATAACTGTACGGGCAACAACAGGATAAGGAACAAAATTTTCATAGTGGAAATTTAAGATGCAAAGATCAAAATAACAATTTCATGCGGAATTTTCCCGGAAAGATAAAGATGCGGCATAAATGGTGTATTTTTTGCCGCAATATGCGCATGAAGATCATCCTGGCGGCCTTATTAACATTCCTCTCCTGCCTTTGCCGGGCGCAGGATACGCTGCCTGCCGTATCCGTTTACGGTTATCCCGGTTCCCGGCTTTTCTCCCGTGTACCCGCCTCCGTTAGTGTGGTGGACAGTAACATGATCAGGTATCAGCCGGGCATCTCCGTAATGAATAGCGTGCCCGGCGTGCGCCTGGAAGAACGTTCACCCGGCAGCTACCGCCTTTCGTTGCGCGGCAGCCTGCTCCGTTCCCCCTATGGTGTGCGGAACGTAAAAGTTTATCTGGACCAGTTCCCGCTGACCGATGCGGGCGGCAATACCTATCTGAATGCCATCGGCATGCCGGGAGTGGACAGGATGGAGATCCTGAAAGGCCCGGACGGCAGCCTTTTCGGCGCTAATTCCGGAGGTGTGGTGCTGCTGCAGCAGGAGCATTCCGGCAGATCGGAAGCGGGCGTATCCGGCGGATCTTTCGGGTTGTTCTCACAATACATCACCCTGCGGCCCGTACTTGGCAAGCACAAGCTCCGCCTCACCCAATCCTGGCAGCAGGCAGACGGTTACCGCGAGAACACGCGGCTTCGCCAGGGCTATGTGCAACTCAGCGATAACTGGCAGTATTCGGAAAAGAATACCCTGCAGGCATTTGCATTTTACAGTGATCTGGGATACCGCACACCCGGAGGCCTTACCCTGGACCAATTCAGGGCCGATCCCCGCAAGGCCCGTTCGGGGGCTGTGGATCAGCAGGCCGGCATCTATAACAAAATGCTTTTCGGTGGTCTCTCTCATACCGCCGCTATTACCCCGCAGCTGGAACATGTGATCGCCGTAACGGCATCGGCAGTGGATTTTGAGAACCCTTTCCTGACGAATTATGAAACCCGGAAGGAAAAGACCTGGGGCGTACGCACATACCTCTCCTGGCAGGGCGCTGCCCGCCGCTGGGAAAACAACCTGGGACTGGAATGGCAGCAGACCACCGCGGATATCCACAACTACGATAACAATGCCGGAGAAAAAGGCCCCTTGCAGGCCGCAGCGGATATCCTGAGCGACCAACATTTCTTCTTCAACCGCTTCCGGGCGGACCTGGCTGACAAACTCACGCTGGAAGCCGCCCTCAGCCTGAACTTTTACAGCTACAATTTCCGCGATAGCGCAAAGATCAAAAAACACTTCGATCCGCAATGGATGCCCCGGCTGGCCCTCAGCTACCAGCTGCATGAATCCGTAGTGCTGCGAGCCACCGTCAGCCGCGGTTATTCCCCGCCCACCACCGCCGAAGTACGCCCGGCGGACAACCAGATCTATGACAACCTGCAACCGGAAAGCGGCTGGAACTATGAGGCCGGTATAAGGCTGGCCGACCGTACGCAACGTTTTCGTGCAGACGTATCCGTATTCCACTACCGCCTGCGGAACGCCATTGTGCGCCAGGTGAATGCCGGCGGCGCAGAGTTCTTTACCAACGCCGGCGGCACCCGCCAGACGGGCCTGGAATCGCAGCTCACTTTCCGTTTGTTTAAAAAAGAACATGACGGTTTCTTCCGGAACCTTACTCTCAATAACAGCTTTACCCTGAACCTCTTCCGCTTCAATAACGGCAACGACCTCACCGGTGTGCCGAAACAGGTGCTGACCACCGGTATGCAAACGCAATTGCCCGCAGGGCTGTACTTTTTCGCACAGCACCATTTCACTTCAGCGCTGCCATTGAATGACGCCAACACGGTGTACAACGAATCATACCATGTAGTGATGCTGAGAGCCGGATGGGCATTCCGGGCCTTTGAACTGTATGCCGCGGTGGACAACCTGCTGAATGAAAGGTACAGTCCCGGCAGTGATATCAATGCGTTCGGGAACCGTTACTATAATGCCGCAGCGATGCGGAATTTGGTGGCGGGGGTAAAGGTGAGGTGGTAAAATCAGAAAGTAGTAAATTAGTGCCTGAGTTAACCTGTTATCCCGGGAATGACTACTAAAAAATCATTCAAACTAACATCTATGAAAAAAATCAGATTATCCCTTTTCCTTGCATTACTGATGCAAATTCCCTGTATGTTATCGGCTCAGACTGCTGACACCAGCGTTTCCGCCAATCTTACATCCACTGGCTGGTACAGGATCGCCGTCAATGGGCCGATGGTATCAAATGGTACAGGTGGCAACCGCGCGGCAGCAAGGTTTATTCTGCGGGACCAAACCAGTAGTTGGCACCAGACCATAGAATTTATGGCCTCTGTGCACTATGGAAATATTCCCAGCATCGTTGTCATGAATAATAGCTACTTTTCCCCAACACCCGCCTTCAGCAGGATAAGGATCGTAGAGGGAAATACCTATGACGGCGCTGCACTTGAAGTATATGTTTCCTCCCCAACCTCTACGGCAGCCGCATTTCTCAAAGACAACATACAGGCAAGCGGGTGGACCATTGTGCCGTGGATAAAAGTAACCGGCTCAACAGGGGATCAGGATGGCATACCCGCAGGCTTTGTTGCAAGAGTCATAAATACCACCAGCCTCACCACCGGCTTCACCACTTCAAATGGCAGCGTGCATCAGTTCAATAACGGGAAGATCAATATCAATAACCCGGAACTAGATATCGGTACACTAAATATTGCTACCAATGGAAGTTATGAGCTGGCTTTCTCCGGCAGCAACTCGGCGAATATCTACTCAACAGGTGATATGTACCTGCTAACCGCAGCAGGCAAAAGTTTACACCTGGGCTCTAATGCCATCAACAGCAGAGTTTTGCTGGACGCAAACGGCAACCTCGGCATCGGCACCACAGACACCAAAGGATATAAACTGGCCGTAAACGGCAACGCCATCTTCACAAAAGTAAAGGTCAAACCATTTGCAGGATGGCCGGATTATGTATTTGAGGAGAACTATCCCCTGCCCAGCCTGCAGGAACTCGCCGGTTTTATACAATCGAACAAACATCTGCCCGGAATCCCGTCTGCTGCTGACATAGCGAATAACGGACAGGATATAGGCGAACTGAATATGCAACTATTGAAAAAAATAGAAGAACTGACGCTTTACCTCCTGGATCACAACAAAAAAATTGATCTGCTGCAGCAAAAAGTGGAATCCCTGGAAAAGGAAAATCAGTCTCTAAGATCATGCTTTGAACAATAAACGCGAAGCGGCAACAGGATGATGTATACCGCCCCTGCTTTCAACACAGGAGACGGTATACTGATCAAGCTATCACACTACCTACACCCAAAGCATTCTGCACCACACCGCACAACAGGTTCCCAACCAGAATACCTTAGTATTATATCCGATAAGGATACAGGTATCCGTATTACTGCCGGGCAAGGGAATAAGGCGCCGGGAAACGGAACTCCCAAGTACCCATTTATCAATGTTCCTTTCTCCTCGTACGTTGTTGTACCATCCATGAAACCGGTATTCATAATCACAATTGGTAGCATTGGGATCATTGTCCATCCGGTATTCTCCATAGTATCCCTGTCCTCCAACAGAGGAAATCACCGGCGCGTACGTTGGCCAGCCGGGGTTTGAGCAGGGAGCGGCGATGGTTACCTCACGCGCTTCGCTACCACCTGCAGGAGCCGCACTCTCTCCCAGGATAGCATAATCCCTGCCATTTAAAATTTCATTTGCCATGGTATTCATTTCTGCATCGCTGACCTTGTTCACCGGCTGCCCATGCCTTTCGAGCGACAGCCTGTTCAATGCGATCCTGAAATTGCCTACCGCAACTGCCTGTTGCCGCAGCAGGGTTTCTGATTCGGGAATGTCTTTCAGTTCCCGTTCCGTTTTCAACAACAGAAATTCTTCCAGTTCTGCTGAAGACAGCGCCTTGTAAGATTCGGTAACAATCCTTGCACCTTCATCGGTTGCCTGCTCATACATTTTACTCCAAAGCTCCGCTCCTTTTAATGAAGCTGTTTCTACTACCTGAGCGGAAAGAGGTGCCCTATCGTTCTTTTTGCAGGAACTGGCACCAAAGACAAGGGCCAATGCAATAAGCATAATGTAACCGGGAAAAAAACGGGTAACGCAATCGCTGGGAAGATGTGTTTTTCTTTTCATCGGAAAAGTTTTAAATGATTAAACAATATGTATGAAATGTAGGCCTACGCAAATGGGTTGTGTTTGCCTCCCTTTTCTATGGCACACAGATAGCCATGCGCAGATGTATGATGCGCAGCAAGGGATTGCGGGTAAAGCAATATAATCGGGCCAGTCTACCGCTGCGGGTTACCTTTTCGAAGGGATATCAGCGGCTGTTTTGTCTTTGTTCAGCTAATTAACAGGGTTCTTTCCGATGATTCTTTATAGTTAGGTCATATAAACAAATGATTGATGAATACCGGCTATGTTTTACCAGAACCGCCAGTAGATATAACACCAGGCTAACACATACAGCACCAGCCAGAATTTGACCTGCTTCCACCAGGGGCGTTTCCTGCCATCGTCTCCCACACCTTTCAGCCATGACGCTTTCCAGAGGAAAGGGGCCGTTTGCTCCGGCGAAGGCGCGGGCGTAAACAGGGATACCAGGGCGATCAGCAGCATGGTCAGCGCCTGTGCAATGGCGCCTGTGTACAGCCAATGCAGTTCAATACCGGCGGCATAAAGCGCTGCAGCAAGACCGGCCTGAATGGCAACTCCACCGGCAAGACCGGCAATAGCGCCGTAATAACTTGTTCTCTTCCAGAACAGGCCCATCAGCAACACGGAGATGAATGGTGTAGCCATATAGGTCACGCCCGTCTGGAAATATCTGAATAACCCAACGTTGGCCACCAAAGGCGCTATGGCTGTAGCAATCAGCAGGGCGGCACCACCGGATACCTGCCCGGTGATGATCAGTTCCCTGTCTCCCGCATCTTTTCTCAGAAAACGTTTGTACACGTCCAGCGAAAAGATGGTGGCTACCGAATTGGCCAGCGCGCTGACGGTGGACATCACGGCGGCAAAAAAGCCGGCGAGGATCACACCTTTCAGGCCCGAAGGCGCAAAGAGCTGCAATGCCAGCGGAAACGCGCGGTCCTGATCATCCGGCAACAGCGAAGGGCCTTCCTTCATCACATCCAGCCAGTGATAGACGATCAGGCCGATCAAACAGGTCACCAGCGGACGTACGAGGTTGATGAAACCGGAGAAGATGACGCCCATCATGCCGTCCCATGTGCTTCTTGCGGAGAGGATACGCTGTATCATCACCTGGTTGGAAGACTGGTAGAACAGGAACACACCGAAAGAGGCCAGTACCAGTCCGGCAAAAGGCGCCTCTGTGTCAGACGGCGGACGGTAAAGGTGAAAGCGTTCCGGTGATGCGGATACCATGGCATCCCATCCGCCCGGAATATTGTTCAGCGCCACGAAATAGAAGATCACACCACCTCCGATCAGCATCACGCATTGAATGGCATCCGTCCACATCACGGAACTTAACCCGCCCAGCAGCGTATAACTGGCTGTTATCAGCACGATCCCCGCTACCACATAACCGGCGGGCCAGCCGGTCAGCTCACTGATGGTAAGGCTGCCGCCGTAGATCACCGGCGGGAGGAATACGAATACATACCCGATGAGGATCACCAGGCTGTAAATGTTCCCGCAGGCAGGGCCGAACCTTTTGTTCAGCAGATCAGGCACCGTCATGATCTTGTTGCGCAGGTACAAGGGAATGAAGAACACCATCATCAGCAGATAAGTAGGCAGCGCCCACCATTCCCAGTTGGCAATAGCCAGCCCCCCTTTATACGTGGCCCCGATGGTGCCTACGATCTGTTCGCTGGATACACTGGTAGCCACAAAGGCTGCACCGATGAGATACCAGGGCATATTACCGGAGGCCAGGAAATAACCTTCCGCCGTTCGCTTTACCCGCTTTGCCGCCACCAGGCCAATGATCACGATCAATAAAGTTTCCGCTATGACGATCAGTACATCGAGAAGCGAAAGCTGAAATTTTTCCATTGATTTATTTTTACTGCGGATATTCCGATCATGGGAACAACCGCCATTGTTGTACATGCAAAGCGCCCGAACCCGGCGCTATCAAATGCTTTCCGCCAAGCGTCTCCAGTTCCATAAAACCGGCGCAGACAAAAACTTCCACGTTACATCCGTTATCGGTACAATCACCAGCCGCAACTTTATCCGGACTTTGAATGACCAGCGTCCCCTGCGGCTGTATCGCCGCCAGCCTGGGAAAGGCTTCATACCATCCGGTTTTCCCGCTGAAATCTCCCGGTTGCACCGTCATCTGTCCCCCAACCACCTGCCAATTCAAGAGATCGGTTCCCGGCCAGCAGTGAATGTTCTGCGCTGTGCAACCGGCCATCATCTTTGCCGCACGCGGCACACAGGTGATCGCCCATAATGCGCCTTCCCATGCAGCATCTCCTTCGTTTTCCAGTATA
Source organism: Chitinophaga sp. XS-30 (assembly GCF_008086345.1). Classification (NCBI taxonomy): domain Bacteria; kingdom Pseudomonadati; phylum Bacteroidota; class Chitinophagia; order Chitinophagales; family Chitinophagaceae; genus Chitinophaga; species Chitinophaga sp. XS-30. Next base: position 4,541,618 of record NZ_CP043006.1, read on the forward strand.
TGCTGAATATCGAATCCCTCTTCTCCGGCGGCCGCAGCGATCAACAGGGACAAGCGAAGACCGTTTGGCCTTTGCGGCGCCCTGATCAACAATTTATCCTGCGCAATTTCCACAGCACAGGGAGCATTGTCAGGATAATAACTTTCATCATTCTCCGGCGCTGTACTGAAACGGTGCCCACCGTATATACGCCAGTCCCCCACCCCGAAATCCGTTTTATCCTCATGCAGCAGATTATCTCCGTTCCTGTAGCGGAGCGACAATATTCTCGGGCCTGCGGAAATACCCGCGATCAACTCGCAATTACCGGCGCTGTATTTCACGGCTTCCCAGCTCCCCCATTTTGTCCGGTTGATGATCATGGCAATATCCTGCTGGTCAGTCCGCGCTGAAATGCATCCATGCGGGTAAACCCTTCCGCGTAGCGGCATCCGGCAGCAAGGCCACGGAACCTCGCCTGTACTTCTATCATATCGGAGAGGTTTGTTGCCGCGAGTTCCTGCATGGCGTTGAACTGGCTTTTATGACAGGCGAGCATCTGCTGCTTGATATCGAACACATCGGTGATATCCACATACTCGGTGGGCATAAAACCGATCCCGCCAAGATTGTCCATGAAATAGACCTGTGATGTGGCGAAACGGCAGGCCGGCAGCTTTTGCCCGGGAATAAACGGCAAGCCTTTCTGAAAATAGGCATCAAAGACCAGCTGCCCCACATACCGGTGATCAGGATGATAATCGTTCGGGGAATGGGTGAAGATCACATCCGGATCTGCTTCGCGCAGGATATCGATCATGATATGCCGTTGCTCCTTGTCCGGAAAAACATGTTCATCCATCACGGCGCTCCAGATCAGTTCCGCACCGATGATGGCTGCCGATGCACGGCTTTCCGCTTCCCGGATGCGGCCCAGCTCATCCGGCGCTATGAGCGCATCGCCCATATTCCCGCTGGTGAAAATGGCCATAGTCACCCGGTGCCCGGCCCGGGCATAGCGCGCAAGTGTGCCGGCGCACAGTATTTCTATGTCGTCAGGATGCGCGGCGATACAAAGTATATTCATCATCGGGAAACATTAAAGTACACCATAACGATTGTACACTGCTCTCAGGGAATCGCCGTTCAGCAGATCGGCCCTGGACTGGTTCTCTTTTTCCACTTTTTCTTTCGCCATCTCCAGCACCTGGTCTTCCACTTCGCGGGGCACTACCACTACACCATCGAAGTCAGCGAATATCAGCTCCCCGGGGCGAACGATCACATCTCCGCAACGCACAGGCACATCATATGCCATTACCCTTCCCCTGCCGAGGCTGTCAAGCGGACGAATGCCGCCGTAGAAAACCGGGAATTTCATGTCGATGATCTTGCGGCAATCCCTCACCATACTGTCGCATATACAACCTACGGCGCCGTTACGCTTGGCAATGGTGCTCATCAGCTCACCCCAGGGCGCATTGGTGCCGGCAAAATCCGTTGAATGCACAACAACATCACCGGGACCGAGGGAATCCACCGCTTCGATCTCCAGGTTGTAAGGATCATCTTCAATATAATCCATCTCCATCCAGTGCAGTGTTCTGGCCCTGCCCACCATAATGCTGTTGTCGGCATCGAGCGGCCTCAGGCGCTGGTGCATGGCCTGGTTCCGGTAGCCGAGCGAATCCAGCACATCACATACGATCGGCACATACAACTGCGCTTTCATCCATTCAAATTTTTCCTTGTCCATTGATAACTTGGGTTTTGATTCCATGTCAGAATTTTTTTCAGGTTGATGATCAAACATTGGCTGACCAGTTAAAAGGTTGCATCCGTTCCGGGATCACGCACCGGTCCCCGATGCCGTGCTGCCTGCAGAACCATTGAAATACAACCGGGTTTTCGGCGTTGAGCGCCATCATATCATAATGGTTCGGCAATACATATCGCGGGTTGACAGCTGCTGCAAATATGGCGGCCTGCTCGGGGCCGGGATTGTTCCATTTGCCATTGATGGGCACCAGCATCACTTCCGGCGCTTCCGGCGCAGATGCCAGCACCAGGGGATGAAATTGTGTATCGCTGGTGTGATAAACACTTCTTCCGTTTCCGAATTGCAGGAGATAACCGGTGGTATCCGGCACATCGGGACCGGTGGGCAGCGCATACACGCCCGTGACCTCCAATCCCTGCTGCTGCCATGTTTCGGCAGAATTCACCACCACAATACGGTCTTCCGGCACACCGAGGTCCGGCAGCTTCATGGCGGCCAGCCTGGGTGCGATGAACCAGGTATCGTTTTTCCTGCGGTAGGCGGCAATGGTCTCCGGGTCAAGATGGTCCAGGTGATCATGCGTGATGATGTAGATATCCGCATGCAGGTTTTCCGGGGCCATCACCGGCGGATACAGCCGCGGGAATTCCGGCGCACTTTCCGCCACCGCATCGGAGAGATAAGGATCGATCACAACGGTCAGCCCTCCGCACCGGATCACATAACCAGCCTGACCGAGCCACCATATGGCGGCATCTCCGGGTAAAAGGGAATAGCTTTCGATCGTTTGCATATTGTTTTACAGGTTGATACAGAATTTTTTTACGGCGGCTTCATTGATCTCGATACCGAGACCGTTACCCTGCGGAACGGGAATGAATCCTTCCGCATCCATCTGCACAGGGTTGCGGATCACTTCCCTTAACATCGGGTTATCGCTGACGTTATATTCCAGGAAGAGCGATCTGGGCAGCACTGCGTTCACATGCAGGCTTGCGGCGGTCAGCAGGTCGGTCAGCCAGGCATGGGGACAAACATCGATCCCTGCGTACTCCGCTTCCCATATGATCTTCCTGGCCTGGGTGAAGCCACCGCAGCGGGAGAGATCAGGCTGCGCCACATCAATGCATCCCCTGCGGATCAGTTCCCGGAAGCCCCAGCCGGTAGCCTCCTGTTCTCCTGCCGCCAGCCTTGTTTTCACACCGGCGGCTTTTACACGGGCATAAGCATCGTAGGCTTCCGGATGCAGGAAATCCTCCAGCCAAAAGATGTTGTAAGGTTCCAGCGCTTTGCACAGCTCAATGGCATCGTACGCGCTGCGTTCCACCATCCAGCCGGGATCGACCATCAGATCGATATCCGGGCCCAGCGCTTCACGTGCTGCGGCCACGAGCTTAACATCCCGCCGGAAATCCTGTCCGAATACCCCCCATCCGAACTTGACCGCCGTAAAACCGCGCTTCATATAAAATTCGCAGGCGCGCTTCATGTCATCCGGCGTGGAACGGAACAGTGTGGAGGCATAAGCACGTATTTTGTCCCGCCGCGCACCACCGAGCAGCTTATGCACCGGGCGGCCGATCGCTTTACCCATGATATCGTGGCAGGCGATATCGAAACCGGACAATACCTGGATGGCCACGCCCCTTCTGCCATAGTAGATCGATCCGCGGTAGATCTTGTCCCACAAGCGCTCTACATCAAAGGGATCTTCGCCAATGACAAGCGTACGCAATCCTTCAAATACGCCCATACCGCTTTCCGGTGCGTTCACTACCGCCTCACCCACATGCGGGGCGGTTTCCACATCAGACCAGCCGGTGATCCCTTCGTCCGTGCTGACCTTGATCAGCAGGCAATGCTTCACACCCCTGGCCTCATCGCTGCCCTCAGGCAGTGTGATCTCAAAAGGCGATTGCAGGATAAAGGCTTCAACATTCGTAATTTTCATCAGTTCATTTTTATTCTTTTCGGGCCTGATGGAATTGCATTTCATCAGTTCATTTTTATTCTCTTTACGGGTCTGATGGGATTGTCATTTCATCAGTTCATTTTTATCTTACAAGTCTGATGGGATTGTCATTTCATCAGTTCATTTTTATTCATCAAACATCAACGCTACTTTCAATGCGCGGTCATGCCCGTCACGGGCCAGCGCGATCGCTTTTTCCCATTCCCGGAACGGCAACCGGTGCGTGACCAGCTCATGCAGCGCCAGCGAAGCATCATCCAGGCATTCCAGCGCTTCTCCCATCCTGTTCTCATCGTTGCAAGCTCCTGCGATCTCCAGTTCTTTGATGTGCAGGGTAAACATATCCAGCGGATAAGGTTCCGTGCTGCTGGCGAAGACCACCAATCTTCCCCGCGGACGCAGCGCCTTTATGCAGGCATCCGCAGCGGCCGGGGCATTGACGGCGAGTATCGCCACATCAGCCGATTGCGGCAGCGCCTCATGCAGTCGTTCCACATGGGGGATGCTGTTCAGCCGGAAAGGTTCCCGGCCCGTCACCATCACCCGGCCGGCGCCGGCCCTTGTTGCCAGCCGCGCGATGATATTGCCGAAGGGCCCATCACCTGCGACGAGCACTGTACGGCCGCGGATATCTCCCGCTCTGGCTATCGCCTGCAGGCAAACGGCTACCGGTTCCATCAGCGCGCCGAGATGAAAAGGAATATGATCCGGCAAAACGGCTACGCGGTCTGCACGCTGCACAAAATATTCCGCAAAACAGCCATCCCGGTCTATGCCCAGATGCCCCATCGCGGAACAGATATGCGCAAATCCCCGGAGGCATTCGCCGCATTTCCCGCACGGCACTACAGGGTGTGCCGCTACTCTCGTTCCCGCAGGGAACCCGGTGACGTTCGCTCCCGCCTGTACTACCGTTCCTGCACCTTCATGTCCCATTATCTTAGGATACCGGATGCCGAAAGGATTGTACTGTATATCATGCAGATCTGAGGTGCAGATCGTGGCCGCACCTGTCCGTATCAGCACTTCATCAGGCCCCGGCACAGGCACCGGCAGTTCCGCCAGCCCCGGTTTGTTGAGGCCCTGCAACTGCAATCCCTGCATATGTGATGGTATCCCCGTCATGTTTTTTTTGTGGATGGATGAGATAATCCGAGCAATCGCAACGCATCGCGCTGTATGATCTGCCCGATAACATCTTCCGGTATAGCCGGCAGCCCGCTGTTGCCTACCACATCATTCAAAGCCTTTACACCGGCAATGGAATCCGCCGTGGTGGTGAACGGAAAATCCGATCCGAACAGCACTTTTTCCGTTGCCTTGTATTCCACCAGCAGGCGCATGGAATTGTAAAACTGCCAGGGCCGGTAATAGAGGGCTGACAAGTCCGCATACACATTTTCATGCCGGCGGATCACGGCGATGGTCTCCCCTTCCCAGGGATGCCCCAGATGTGCCAGTATCATTTTCAGGCCGGGGAAATCAACCGCCACCGCATCAAAGTGAACGGGACGCGAATATTCCAGCCTTGTGCCGCTAACAAAGGATGTACCGGCATGAAAAAGGATGGGCAGGCCATGTTTATCGCAATACCGGTAGATGTCGTAATACCGCGGGTCCTGCGGATGCACGTTCTGGTATAATGGCGCCAGCTTCACCCCAACCGCTCCCAGTTGCTGATGACACTTTTCCAGTTCTCCCATGTAGTCCGGCGCAGCGGGATCAATGGAGGCAAAGAACAGCAGCCGCTCCGGCGCCCGTGCCACATGCGCGGCTACCAGGTCATTCGGAATATGCCATCCGGTTGCGGAGGCCTGCAGACCAAACACAACCGCTACATCTGCAGCTTTTGTCGTTTCCAGGTGGCGCGCTTCCACATCGCCCCAGATGGCGGGATCTATCCGGCATCTGGCCAGATCGGCCTGCAGCGAAGGGCCGAAATGTGCATCGGCACGAAAAATATGGGTATGTATATCAACGATCATAGTTCCGGTAATTTAACACAAATCGGACGGCGCTGCTATTCGAGCGACCAGTAATGCACCGCCCAGGGCTCCAGCCGCACCGTCAGCTGCTGCGTACCGGCGGCAACCTTGATGAACGGATCGGGACGCAAACGCTGGTTCTCTTCCAGACCGGCGCCTGTAGCATCCAGCACAATATGCCGCACCCGCATGTCCTTCGGCAGATCTTCCAGCTTCAGCGATACCATTACCGGCCGGTCGGAAAAATTCCACAACATCATATTGTGCATCTGCAGCTGCGGATCATGCGTGGCAAAGCCATGCACTTTGCCGTTGGAAGACTTCAGCTCCAGCCTTTCCCCGGCCATCCTCGACAATAATTTGAAAGTATAATACGCCGGCCTGATCTGGTTCTGATAATCGATCAGCCCGCTGAACTGCGCCTGCCGGTTCCACCAGCGCGTCATAAATGCCGCACCGCCGGGTGAAAATATCTTCGCGAATGTTTCGTAAGACACGTACCAATCCTTTATCTGGTAGTAACACGACCAGTCCAGCCCCGCATCCTTCATCTGCCATACCGTTTCCGCCACATAACAAGGCTGAAAACGCGGGTCAAGCGGAGGGTTGAAAAGGTCCATATTCCACTCGTTCATGATCGTTTCCGGATGCAGGCCCGGATGCTTTGCGATCAATGCTTTCACATAATCTATCTGTTCCCGGATCACTTCGGGACTGTTATTGTAATGATGCCAGGAAACGAAGTGCAGCGGCAGCTTTTTAGCGGCGCATACCTTCAGCAGTTCCGGCAGGATGGGTGATTTATACCAGGCCAGCGCCGGGCCGCCAACTTTCGCTTTCGGGTCCGCCCGCAGGATGGCCGCAACCGTATGCTCATAGTACCGCGCATAACTTTCCGGCTTGAAACGGTAAGGCGTTCCGCCATCCTCTCCGATATCCACTTCATTGCCCACTTCCCAATAAGTGATACCGGCATTGCGGTCCAGGAAATGTTTCACCACATCAAACACGAATTGCTCCCAGGCTTTGTAATCGTTCGGTTCCACAATATCCTGGTCCACGACCGGAAAGAACAATTTCGGTTTCAGGCAGAAGCTCATGAACGGTTTTGCGCCGGTCTGCAAAATGGAGTTGACCATGCTGTCCAGCGTGCGGAAATGATACTTCCCCTTTTCGGGTATCACGTTGTAATATTCACTCACAAACAGCCGGATAACGCCCGGATGCAAGGCCCTGATCTCTGTGATGCGCCCGGACAGCATCGGCTCGTCGGACAATCCCCCCTGGCCAAGCGCCATGCGCTCCATATGCATAGGCCCTGTGGTTTTGCCAAATCCTACCGTGACATCCGCGTTCTGCGCGGAAACGTGGACAACGGGTAAAAACAAAGCAACTAATAATATTGTGGTTCTTATTTTCAACATATCTCCATTAATATTTTGCGGAAATAATAAACTTCGTTCCCTCCGGCGCCGGTATCCGGATAAATTCTTTCGTGCTGTCGAAATCTTTCCTGTCGCGCCCGTTTATGGTAACGGAGCGGATAGGCTTGCTATCCGGGTGACGGAAACGGATGATGAGCATACCGGGTTGTTTTCTCCCGGAAAGCTCCAGCGAAGCGCTGATCTCATTTTTCGCAGCATGACTGTTGATGGTCAGATCGATCGGGCCGAACCAGGTCGGCGCCTTGCGCACTTCGATCTGCTTTCCATCTTCGAGCCAGCGCCGCGGAATGGCTTGCCCGATCAGCAGGCTGTCCGCCCCGGGCTCGGTAATGAGCATATTCCGCAACAGCTCGAACCAGGCCCCGTCGGTACTGGGCGGGCCGTAGTATTGTCCCCATGCCCAGCGATGCTCCAACGAGGTCAGCTGCCCGTGCGAAAAACCGCAAGCCATCAGGCTATAGAATGCGCGGATAGCGGCTTTGGGCTCATCCCGCCGTAAATAGGCGGTGGCCTGCTGCACGTACACAGGCTCATTGGCTGCGCCCAGGTTCTTTAAAAATAAGTTATCTTCATGATCATGCAACATGGCAGTAGTCATCCAGTTGCCGGCATCAATGACCCCGAGCCTGGACAGGTGCAGCGGGCCGCAATCCACATCCGAAGGATACCATTCCTCCATCAGCCGCCGCGGCGTCATGGCATCCGTAGGCACAAAGTTGATCCAGGTGCCATCTTCCAGCTGCACAACGGGCGACTGCACACTGCTGCGGGCGAATTCTTTCACTACGGCTTCTTTCATACCAGCGGCGATCCGGGCTACGCTATCCGCACGGGGATGCCCGTACACCGCCAATGCTTTGGCAAACAGTTCCAGTCCGCCCACATAGTACGCCTGGGTGAAAGCCCATTCCCGGTTATCATGCGTAAGATCGTTCAAGGGGCCGCGTATCAGTCCTGTTGCATGCGTTCCCGAGTCGGCAACGGCTACCTGCCGCAGGCACCAGTCAAGTGTTTTCAAAGCATCCGGCAACAGGGCTTCAAAATGTTCCCGGTTGGCGGACAGCAGATAATTTTGCGCGATGGCGTACAACTGCGCGGGGGAATACACGCCCCAGTTGGCGAAACCGCCTATCCTGCCATCCGGTTGCTGCTGGCTGCGGAACATAGCTGCAAACTCGTCATGCGCTACCTGGTTGTATCCCCGCAGGCCGTATATCATATAATCCACGTACACGGACTGGTTTACCGGCCAGTCCGCGTTCCGCTGACCGTAAGCGGTATTGGCATAAGGCAGGTCCATATGCGGCTGGCCGTTATCTGCAATGGTGTGGCGCGGCAGTATCAGCGAGTGCCAGAGGCTGGCGCGGATCAGCTGGTTCACCGGTTCCTCCGGTACTTTGAATAACGCGCCGCGACCAAGCCAGTTTTCCCAGTATGCGGTCACCTGCTGTTTTGCAGTGGCGAAATCCAGTGTTTGCAGGCGTTCCGCGGCAGATGCCGGAAATGCGGGTGAAGGTAATTTTACAATGATCTCCTCCACGGCGCCATCGCGCAGTGTACCCGATACCGTTAGTACCGCCTGTTCTCCTTTTTTAACGGGAACAGGCTGTTCTGCATGAACGCTGAGCTCATCAGGCATCTGCAGCAGCAGCAGGATGTCGCCGGTACTTTTATCGGCAACCGCGTAATCTTCTTTTATCCGCACCACTTCCAGCTTTCTTCCTTCCGCTTCATTGTGCAGGGAGAAACCGAAGCTGAAAGCGCCTGGCTTCCCGGAGAGTTTTACTTTGCTGAGCATCACGCCCGGCAGATATCCGCGGATCACTGCAGCGGGGTCCGCCATCGGTGCGGCGAACTGTGTTATTTCCGCCAGTTGTCCGTCTTTTTCAAGCTGCGTGATGATCACCGGAAGGCCGTTCTCAATATGCTGGTGCTTCCAGGTGCTTCCCTCCCGGTGAAGATCCAGCCGGAATTTATGCGGTGAAGCGAAGTCCGGGCGCACATTGCCCCATCTGTCCACCGCGAATTTGTAGATGGCGCCATGCGCAGGGGCCGTTACGGTCAGATGCCCGGTCGTCCCCAGCCATCTGGTCTGCCAGGAGGCCGTCCATTCCCGGGGATTACCGATATCTTCCCAGCTTTCCCGGAAGGCTTCGAGGGATGCATCGGGACTGCTTTCCACTTTATCCAGTATGCGCTGTCCCTTCAGCGAAGCAAGATGTTTTTTGAAACTTGCCGGTTTATTGGCAAGGGTGATGAACACATCCTGTTCGGGCAGCCACATGGCGCCATGACGCAGGAGTTGTTCGAGCGCAATGGAAAACCCTTCTGTACCTGCTTTGTTGAGCTGTACAGTAAGTATTGGTGCATCCGGCTGTTTCCAGGGATCGGTTTTCAGGCGTTTCGACTGACCCGCAGATCCATGCGTCATCAGGTATCCCCACATAGCATCGTCGTTAATGGTGCTGGCATCCTTATGCCGGGCCAGTTTCCTCGGGGGGCGCTGTCGGAACAGGCCAGCTGATATCTGCTACCAGGGCATCCACATCGCCGCCACCAGCATGCAGCAGGGATTCCGCTCCGATCACATCATTCTGTTCCGTTCCCGCGCCGGCCAGTCCTGTTATCTCCAGGCCCGGGGAAGCCCCCTTCAATATCACCGTGCGGCTATGCCGCTGTGGCGCTTTATGACCGAATGCTATTTTTATTTTCAGCTTTCCGGGAGCGCCGCCATGATCGTTTGCAACCGCAAGTTGCGACAAACATATACAGGCGATGCATCCTGAGATGATCCATGATACGGTCATTCGTTTACTTTTTCTTCCGGTCATCATCTCTTTTTCAGTTAAGCCGGCATTAATCATAATGCGGATTTTGTTCAAGTTTACTGTTTTTGTCCCTGGCAGACTGCGGTATCGGCAAAAAGTAATTCTTCTCCGGATAGAACACCCGCATGCCGCCACCCGCAGGCACTACGGTGTACACCGGGTTACCGCCCACGAGATCTATTTTGATGGCATGCAGCGGGCCGTTCAGTTTCACTTCCGCCAGTCTCAGGCGCAGCAGGTCAGGCAGGCGTTTTTCTTCAAATGCCAGCTCCACCCTTCTTTCCTGGTGAATGGCTATGCGCATCTCGTCCTTCGTCAGCCCGTCAGGCAGCGGGCCGAGATCCGAGCGTTGCCTGATATCATTTATGGCCGAGTACACAGTTTCATCAGGCCCGGAAGATTCATTTTTTGCTTCCGCATATCCCAGCAATATCTCCGCATACCGGAAGATGATCCAGTTGGCGCTGTTCCCGTTATTTTGCGCACTGGCATATTTCGGATTGATGCCTTTTCGGATGTAGTAGCCGGTGCGGGTGGATATGCTGCTGTTGTTAAGATCCGTGGCATTCGGGCTGCCAACGCCCTGTTTCATGATCATGATATCTCCCAGCCATTCTGAGCCATCATATACAATAGATTGATAGAATCTTTTTTCGCGGTTGACGTAAGGGTTCTGCGGATCATAACCTGATGCCGGATCTGTGATCGGAAGGCCATTGGCCATGAAATATTCATCCACAAGGTCCTGCGTCGGGTCCACATGCCCCCAGCCGGTAAGGCCGCCCCTCACGAAACGGGGGCCGATGTGGCCATCCCTGAAATTGGCGAGCGAGGTGCCGCCGAGATGCTGCCTGGCGAAGATGACCTCGATATTATTGTTATTCTCTTCAAAGAACAAGGTATTGTAATCCGGGAACAGGTCATAATGCTCCAGGTCGATGATCTTTTTAAAAGTGGTCGCCGCCAGGTCCCAGCGGGCCGGATCATTGGCAGGGTTATGCAATGCCCCGGCATTGAACAGCTCGCACCATCCTTTCAGCGCCAGCACGGCACCCCTGGTTACCCTTCCGGATTCCGCGGTTAGCGGCAGCGCCGGCTCTATTGCGGCGCATTCGGCGGTAATGAAATCAAAGGTTTCCTGGGAAGTATTGCGGGGGCGGAACACTTCATCCCCCTGCTCATTCTGGTTGAGCACATCGGTAATGATGGGCACACCGCCATGGTACATCCACAGGATCGAATAAAAATAAGCGCGCAGGAAACGGGCTTCCGCCAATCTCAGTGCCTTCCAGTCATCCGGCAGGGCTGACGCTGTTACCTTTTCGATGAACAGGTTCGCCTTCCGGATATTCACGTATTGCCCCCAGCGGTTGGGCGCGTTGCTAGGTGTGTAGATCGATGGGCCATAGATATTGGTGCTGACCCTGCCGGCCTGGCCGTTCATGGAATTATCGGAAAAATTTTCCCATGGATCACCGGTTTCCAATGTAGGCACTGAGGCATATACATCATTCAGGAACAGGTCCGCATTCCCCGTGGTGGACCACAATGTGGCATCGGACACCTGGTCCTTCGGCGCCACGTCCAGGAACTTGCTGCAGGATGACAGCGTGAGCAGGGAGAAAAATATGATGAACGCCCGGAGCGATATTCGCAGAAATTGCATATTCATACCAGATAGTTTTTCGCTTTTAGAAAGTAATGTTGGCGCCAACGGAGAAGGCTTTCTGATTCGGATATCCCCAGCTGTTATTCGGGATCCAGGAATTGTTCGGCCCTATTTCCGGATCATAGTATATCATATCTGTGATGGTGAAAATATTTTGCCCGGACAGGAATATCCTGGCCTGTTGCAGCCTGATCTTTTTCATGATGGCGGAAGGAATGTTATAGGCCAGTGTGGCACTTTTAAGGCGCAGGTAGCTGGCATTTCCCATCCAGAAGGAAGAAGTCTGTGAGTTGTTCACCGTAGGCGCCGAGGTCAGCCGCGGATTGGCGGCATCTGTGTTTTCCGGTGTCCAGTAATCGAAATTATGCACATACGGCAGCATGGTTTCCCAGAACGGCATGATGGATGAGCCATGATAATACCAGTTGGAGCGTGCCGTTCCCTGGAACAGCAGGTCCAGGGAAAATCCCTTGTACCGCACTGCCGGCGAGAAGCCGTACATTATCCGCGGTGCGGCAGCAGGGTCGCCGATGGCGGTGAGATCATCATCATTGATACGGCCATCCCCGTTCAGGTCCTCATACCGGATATCACCCGGTTGTACTGCCCCCCAGGGCTGCGTGGCGATGCCGGATTTCAGGTTGCCCGTCCCGTCAAAATCCGACTCCTGGAAATACCCCAGCGCTTTGAACCCGAACTGGGTGCCGAGCGGCCTGCCGGTGATCCGGCGATTGGGGTTGTTGTAGGTGGTGGGAGTTTCGAAGACCTGCAACAGTTTGTTTTTGGCGTAAGTCATATTTGCGCCCAGCGATACTTCCAGGTCCTCCGAGAAACGATACGCTGAACTGATCATGAAATCAAAACCCCGGTTATCCATAATACCGGCATTCACCTGGCTGAGACCGATCCCGTATTCCGCCGGTACGATCACATCAGGGTTCACGAGCATATTGGAACGTTTCTCATAAAAATAATCCGCTTCGATATTCAGCAGTCCGCCCCACAAACCCACTTCCAGACCAATATCGGTTTTCTTCGCACGTTCCCAGGTGATGTAGGGATTCGGCTCCGCGCGTTCGCGGATGCCTTGCACCGCCGCATTCCCCAACACATAGTTCGTGCCCAGCACATTGTAGGTGCTCATGTACTGAAAAGGACTGCCGGCTAAAGCCCCCACTTCGCCGTAGGATGCGCGTACCTTCAGATTGTCCAGCCAGGCCAGCCGGCCCTTCAGGAAATTCTCTTCAGACAGGCGCCAGCCCACGGAGAATGCCGGGAAAAATCCATAGCGTTCGTCCGGCGGGAAATAATAACTGCCGTCATAACGGCCGCTGGCTTCAAGCATATATTTGTGCGCATAGTCATACGCCACACGGTACACGAGGCCCACCTGGCGCCCCTGGCTGGAAATACCCCGGGTGCTCATATCCGCCTGGCTGGAACTGCCCTGGTTGATCTCGTCTATCGTCAGGTTATAATTTCTTCTTTCCGCGCCGAGCGTGCTGTAATCATTGCTCTTCGCTTCAAACAGCGCCAGTGCGGTAACATGATGTTTCCCGAAGCTCCGCGCATAATCCAGCCCCGCCTGGTAGGTCAACTGGTATTCGAGGGTATAATCCTGCCGCAGGGAAGGCTTGGTAGCTCCCCAGATACCGTCTACGATCACATAAGGTGTTTGTGATTTATCCAGACTGGCCCGCTGAATGGGAAGCGACCATATTTTGTTCATGCTGTGCGAAGGATCGTACGCGATCGTACCCCTGGCCTTCAGGCCGGGAAGGAACGGCAGCTGCTGCTCTACGGAGACCTGTGTGAAAATCGCGGTCGTATTGTATTTCTGATAACCGCTGCTGAAGAGGCTGCCGGTCAGGAAAGTGCCATACATGCCATTGCTGAACTTCAGCGGTCCATACAGCGGATGCAGGTAACCGATCAGCTCGAATATCCGCCCGGTAGAGGTAGCGGGATAAAGATCTTTCTGGTGCCGGCCGTTCAGGTTGAACGATACTTTCGTGGTATTGGTGACATTCGCGTCAAGGTTCAGGGTGAGGTTGAACCGCCGCGTATTGGTCGTCGCCCACATCCCCTCCTGCAACTGGTATCCCAGGGCTGCGTAGTATTTCACTTTTTCCGCGCCGCCGGAGATCTCGATATTATGATTGGTAAGAATAGCATTTCTGTTGGTGATAGAGCCCCAGATGTCTTTGAACGTAGGATAAGCGTCCGGATCCGAACCGTCCTGGAACTTTTGCAGCTCTTCGGCAGAATAGGGTTCGTCCAATCCTTCATTCACCGCCGCCGCATTCCGTAATGTGGCATACTGGTAGGAATTGACGAACTCCGGCAACACTACTGGGTTCTGGAAGCCTACATACCCGTTGTAGGTAAGCGTGGGCGCGCCTGTACTGCCGCGTTTGGTGGTCACCAGAATTACACCGTTCGCACCCGCCACACCATACGGCGCCACGGCGGCGGCATCTTTCAGCACGGTGAAGGACTCGATGGAATTGGGGTCCAGCTGCTGAAATGCCCTGGGAATACCATCCACGATCATCAGTGGCTGGCTGTTGCCCGTGGAGGAAATACCGCGGATATAAATGTTCGCGCCATCCCTGCCCGGCTCACCGGAACCTTGTTTAACGATAACGCCAGGCACCCTGCCACCGAGGCCGTTGCTGAGGTTGGCAATCGGCGTGGAGGCGACCTCTTTGCCCTTGAGGGTGGAGATCGCGGCGGTAACGGATGCTTTCCGGGCAGTGCCGTAACCGACCACCACCACATCATTCAGCGTGCTGCCGGCGGATGGTTCCATAATGATCTCATAACGCCGCTGGTCCCCGATGACCCGGCTCTGCTTTTCAAAACCGATATAAGAGAATATCAGCTCCTGCCCCCTCTCCGCCTGGATCGTAAACTCCCCGGCTTCATTGGTGGTAGTGCCCTGATTGGTCCCTTTTATCAGAACCGTTACATTCGGCAAGGCTATCTTGCCATCGGTAACGAGGCCGCTTATTGCGACCTTGTCCTGCGCCATCGCGCCAACAATAAAAAAAACCTGCGCCAGCAATGCCAGCACACCTTTTTTTACTGGTCCCAATTTTAATACCCTTAAGATCATAGTAATTGTTTTGCGAATTTTGGTTGCCGCGGAACACCTCCGCGAAATTTTGGTTGCTGTTGGATTGATACCCAAAAGTAATTTCATCCTTCACTGAATCCCTGCACAATCTTGTTCATTCCATCACCTATTTTGTTTTTCTTACGGTAGCCCAATCCGGCAATAACAAAAACTGTCCGATTTTGATATTTCCATCCTCTATTTTGTACCATTCAGCAGAAATTGCTTGCCAATGACTACAAATACGTGTATATTCAGAGCATGAAACCACACTTCAAGCCCATACCGTCAGCATCCAATTTATTCAAGGTTGAACTGCAGGAAAGCAACAAGGAGTTTGATTATCCGTGGCATTATCATCCGGAACTGGAGATCACCTATATCCTCAGCAATCAAGGCGTTCGCTACGTAGGCAACAGCACCGAAAATTTTTACAGCGATGACCTGGTGCTGCTGGGCGCAAACCTTCCTCATACCTGGCATAGCACCGCCGAAGCCGGACAATCTTCCACCGCGATAGTGATCTATCTCAAAGAAGGCTTCCTGGAAAAAACATGGATGCAAAGCATAGAATTTACGGCCATCTGCAACCTGTTCGCCGCAATGAACAAAGGAATAGTGGTCGATACCGCCAAAGCCAGGCAGCTGAAACCGAAATTCCTGCAATTGCTGGAAGCGCCTCCTTTTGATAAAATGGTGCTGCTGCTGCAGATACTGCAGGAACTGGCCAGCAATACAGCGTACCGCTTCCTTTGCGAACAGGAATTCAACTGCGCATTGAACCATACGGACAAAGCCCGGATCAATACCGTGTACGACTATATCCAGGACCACTACCAGCAACAGATATCCCTCGCCGATATTGCCTCCAAAGTAAACATGAGCGAGGAATATTTTTCCCGTTTTTTCAGCAGAACGATGAAGAAGCCCTTTTTTGAATTCCTCAACGAATACAAGATCAACAGGGCCTGTAAACTGCTGCTGGAAACGGATATGCAGATCAGCGAAGTATGTTACGCATCCGGGTTCGAAAGTGTGTCCTTCTTCTACCGGCAATTCAAGAAATTCAAAAAATGCCAGCCGAGAACATTCCGGCAGAACTACCAGAAAGTAGCGGAACTCCCTTCGGAAAAATATGCCTATGCGCAATAGTTGGCATAATTACTGCGACAGATACACCAAAAAAGCTAGATCATGGATATCATCATTCAGTCATTAGGTTTTAAGGCAGGCGAAGCATTGGAAAATTTTATCAGGGAAAAACTGGATACCGTTAAAAGTGACCGTATTATCAGGGCCAATGTGGGGCTTTACCTGGGCGCTGATTCCAATCCGGAGAACAACTACTGCGAGATCAGGCTGGAAGTGCCGGGGAACGATCTGTTCGTTAAAAAGAACAGCCCGCATTTCGAGACCGCGGTAACGGAATGTGTGGAAGTGCTGAAGCAGCAGGTCAACAAGGAAAAAGAAAAATATACGGACAGCAGGCAGGCCGATGCGGAAAAAATACAGGATGCCTTGATGGAAGGCTCAACGCAGGATGAGGATACAGATCTCGAAGATGTCGTAAAATAATTGTCCATTCAACGTTGCCCCGTAAACAAGGGCTGACCCGGAAGCAAACTTCACAGGTCAGCCCTTCATCATTTTTATACCGGCTACGGTCATCTCTTCTTCGAAACGGGGCATTAATTTTCCAGCCCGCAGCTCCACGCGCCCCCGCCTGCCTGTGCCGCCTGTCAGCCGGGGGCCCGTCATACTTTTTCCAGCCTGCGGCAAGCTATTCTGCACCGATACCGGTTTTTTCTTCCGGTTCTCGTCAAATTTTACTTTATTTATGCCCGACAACAATCAGCCTGCTTAGAACAACAACATGGAAAAGATCATCACCGCTATCAACGATATCGTTTGGAGCAATGCATTTATTATCCTCTGCCTGGCTACAGGCGTTTACTTCTCGGTCATCACCCGCTTTTTACAGGTAAGGTTCTTCAAAGACATGATACGGCTGCTTTTCCGTGGCAAGGCATCAGATAAGGGCGTATCCTCCTTTCAGGCATTTGCCATCGCGATATCCGGACGGGTGGGCACGGGCAATATCGCCGGAGTGGCTACGGCCATCGCCATGGGCGGTCCGGGCGCCGTATTCTGGATGTGGCTGATCGCCTTCCTGGGAGCTGCTTCCGCATTTATTGAAGCAACACTTGGACAGATCTATAAACAGGTAAAAGACGGGCAATACCGTGGCGGCCCTGCCTACTATATTGAAAAAGGGCTGGGCGTGAAATGGTATGCGGCCGTGTTTGCCGTGGCCACAATATTAAGCACCGCGCTTTTCCTGCCCGGCGTTCAGAGCAACAGCATCGCGCAAAGCGCATTCAATGCCTTTAATATACCCGTAGCCGTTACCGGAGGCGCCGTCACGTTGCTGCTGGCGCTGATCATTTTCGGCGGCGTAAAGCGTATCGGAAAGGTAGCCGAGCTGGTGGTGCCGTTCATGGCTGCCGGGTACATCCTGATGGCGGTCATTATTATTGCCATCAATATCAGCGACGTGCCGGCGGTCTTCTCCCTGATCTTCCGTTCTGCCTTTAACCTGGAAGCCACATTTTCCGGTGTATTCGGTTCGGCTATCGCCTGGGGCGTAAAAAGAGGCATCTATTCCAATGAAGCCGGGCAAGGCACCGCCCCGCATGCCGCGGCCGCTGCGGAAGTGAAACATCCCGTGGAACAGGGGCTGGTACAGTCGTTTTCCGTGTATGTAGACACCCTTTTCGTTTGTACCGCCACTGCCCTGATGATCCTTTTCACCGGCCAATACAATGTGGTAAACCCCGAAGGCGGATTTATCATAGAGCATCTTCCCGGCGTGAAAGCCGGCCCGGCCTTTACCCAGGCAGCTGTAGGCGTTCACTTCCCCACCGTGGGAGCGAGCTTCGTTGCCCTGTCGCTGCTGTTCTTCGCCTTCACGACCATCATGGCCTATTACTATATTGCGGAGACCAACCTTACCTATCTCAGTAAAAAAGGCAATAACCGGTTGATGGTGTGGGGATTACGCGCACTGATACTACTGGCCACCTTTTACGGTTCCATTAAAACAGCAGAGTTGGCCTGGACCATGGGTGACATCGGCGTGGGCGTTATGGCCTGGCTGAATATCATCGCCATTCTGCTCCTGCAGCGCCCGGCCCTGAAAGCCCTCAGGGATTACCAGGCCCAGAAGAAAGCCGGCAAACAGCCGGTATTTCGGCCAAAGGAACTGGGGATCAGGAATGCGGATGAGTGGGAGAACATGAATTAATCCGGTGATGATCCGGCCATGGTTGCGCAATAGATGCATTCATCAATAAGCAGCCGTAAAACGCCGGCCGATATGCTTCGGCTGCTCCAGTTCGTCCGCAATAACTACCGCCACATCTTCCACGGAGAGGATGCTTCTGCCTTCCGCATTGAAAACGGGGGTCTCCAGTTCGATCCTGTAGCTGCCTTTTCGCTCACCGGATGTACCCTGGTGCATTTCGATAGCAGGGCTGAAAAAGGTCCAGTCCAGCTCCTTTTCCTCTTTCAGGATGGTGAGATAGTCCCGCGCGGCAGTAGCGCCGGTTTTGTATTCCGCCGGGAACTGAGGGCTGTCCACCAGCTGTTGGCCGTCAATATACAGGCTGCCCGCGCCGCCGATCACGATGAAACGCTTCACGCCGGAGGTTTTCAAGGCGGACTGGATCGCTTTTGAGCCTTCCAGGAAATCAATGTAAAGGTTGGGGTTCGTCCATCCCGCATTGTAGGCGCTCACCACAGCATCACTGCCCTGCAGCAAGGCCGGCAGCTCATCGGAAAATACATCCCCTTTCACTACGCTCACCTTGTCATCCTGCACGGTGACCTTTTCCGGATGGCGGACAATTACTTTCACTTCGTGCCCGCGGGCAGACAGTTCCTTCAAAATGGCTGCGCCTACAAAACCGGCGCCGATCAATGCTACTTTCATATGTTCCTATTTAAATTTTCCGGGTTATATGAAGCCGCTGATGATTGTTTTAATCCCGCCGGCTTCATGAGTATATGTTTCAAGTCTGCAACTGTACTGTATTCTATTACAGTTTAAGGCAAAAAAAATCAGAACTTCTGCACGAAATCAGCCAGGGTAGTTTTTCCCAACTGGTCAACGAGTGTCTGTTCCGCTTTATCATATAACTGTTCGATATGCTTGTTGATCTGCTGGCCTACGGCGCAATCCGGATTGGGGGTATTGGAACGGCCCAGCAGGGGCGCCTGCCGCACAGCGTTGTAAATATCCGCCAGCAGGATATCTTTCGGAGATTTTGCCAGCATGGCGCCTCCCCCCTTTCCTTCCCTGCTTTGCACCAGGCCATGCTGACGCAGATTGCTCAGCTCCTTGCGCACCAGCACAGGGTTGATATTGATGCTGCCGGCGATGTATTCGGAGGACAATATCTCCTCTTTCAGATACGCCAGCAGCGTTAATATGTGTATCGCCGTCGCAAACCTCACATTCCCCATACTGTAACATTATTTATTACAGTACAAAGATAGGGAAATATTTTAACCCTGCAAATATTACCAGGTTTCACCAACAGCTTTGCGCCGGTGGGAATTTTTTCCATAGCTGAGTATAATTTTACGCACCAACTGCGCTTTCGGGGAGAGGCCCATTCACCCTTATTCCCTCAAACGTTCATCTGTATAGGTGATCTCTGTCCGGTTATGCGGAACCGGTACACCCGCCTCATCCACGCTGACGAAAACGATCTTGTCTATCGTGAGGATGGTTTTATGGGTGATCTTGTTGCGGACCTGGCAGGTGAGGGTCAGGGAGGTCCGGCCAAAATGCACGGCCTTGATGCCCAGTTCTACAATATCGCCCTGGCGGGCGGAATTGATGAAATTGATCTCTGACATGTATTTGGTGACACAGCGGTTGGTTCCTAACTGGATGATCGCATAAATAGCCGCTTCTTCATCTATCCACCGAAGCAGGCTGCCGCCGAATAAAGTACCATGTGCATTGAGATCTCCAGGTTTGACCCATTTACGTGTGTAGAAATTCATTCAAAAGCAGGTTTATGGCCGAAAAATAAAAAAATTGCCCAAATATCCGAAACAGCATATTCTCCGCTGGCTTAATTCTTGTCTATAATCCCGAATAAAACCATCCGTATGAACAGTCAGGTTATAATTACACGCGGCAATATGGAGTATCTGGTCCAAATGGACATTGAACGTCAGCCCAACGCCATCGTTTATCATGTGAGGCCCCACCGGCATCTATGGGAACAGCTCCCCCAGGCTTTCGACATTATCAAACCGGACCACAGCGATCAGCCCATGTACAATGAACAGGGCCTGACGGGCCTTGGCAAGGAGATCGTAGGGCAGATATGGGAGCAGCTCCGGCTGGCGGAAGCGCAAAGTGCGGAAATCGCCTGATCGGTTCCTGGCAGGCATTGTGTGGGCCGCCACGGCGGGCGGAAACCGCTGCTGCCGGTATGCCTGACCGAGTTCCTGGCGGGAATATGAGGCCATCACTGCTGGCGGAAGCCGCTGCTGCCGGTATGCCTGACCGGGTTCTGGCAGGAATATGAGAGCCGCCACTGCGGCCGGAAACCGCTGCCGACAAGCCTGATCAGCCCTTCCGGCTGAAGAAATGATGCATGAACAATAGCTGGTATTCCACAGCATTCGGCCAGTAGTCCCAGTTATGGGCGCCGGGCCTGGTGTAATATTCATGCGGGATATTACGCAGCAACAACTGCTGATGCAGGTTTTCATTCACTTCATAAAAGAAATCCTCCGTTCCGCAATCGATGATGATGGACAAAGCCCCCGGCACAAGCAGGTGCAGCATGTTGATCACCGTATATTTTTCCCAGCGTTCCGGCTCATCGGCATACTTGCCCAGACGTTTGGCCATATCCCATTTCAGGGGAAAAGGCCGGATGTCCACCCCCCCGCTCATACTGCCGGCCACACCAAACACATCCTGATGGCGGAAAGCGAGGTAAAGCGCACCGTGGCCGCCCATGCTCAGGCCGGTGATGCCCCGCCCACGTTTGTCTTTCAGCGTTTTATAACGTGCATCCACCCATTTTACCAGTTCCTCCGAAACATAGGTCTCGTAACGGAAAGCCGGGTCCGCCGGACTGTCCCAATACCAGCTGCCGATACCCCCATCCGGACAAACGATCATCATACCGTAGGTATCCGCGGCTTTCGCAATATCCGGGGCTTTGGTGATCCAGTTCGCATAGTTGCCGCCATATCCATGCAACAGATATACTACCGGCCAGTTGTCCCGGCTATCGTACTGCTCCGGTTTAACAATAACGGCCCTGATATTCTTTTTCATGGCCGCGCTCCAGGTGGTTACGGTATCTACGCCGGCGGCGCTGGCAGTGCCTGCTGCCAGGATCAGCAGCAGGGCAAGGAGACGGGTGCTTTTGAGCATGATGTATTTTTTTTCGGGGTTAATGATACAAAAAATCATCGGTTACTGCATACCCGGCAATCTGCGGGGTCGTGTGCATCCAGACCGCGATTTTTACAATTTAACCCCTTAACCCTACGGTCCACCGGATATTTCATGGCCGCCAAAGCAAACCGCCTCACATTTGCCCCATGTACCCAAACAACAGGCTCATGAAATTTCCGATTATGCTGATCATGCTCACTATTGTGCTGTTCCGGTTCGTTTTCGCTGCGAAGCCGGACAATAATGCCTTCAAACTGGTAAAACATGAGGATAACATATTCCTCTACGAAAGATGGATCAACACCGGGAAAGGCGAAAAGGTCAGGGAAATAAAAGCCGTGTTCCTGGTTCGCGCCGCAAAGGAAAACATTATCCGGGTATTGAAAGACGAGACAAGGGGCAAAACCTGGAACGTAAATGCCCGGGATTACCAGGTGATGCTTACGGCAGACGAGAACCGCTGGGTCAGCTACATCCGGTATGATATCCCCTGGCCTTTCGATGACCAGGACTGCTGCCTGGCATTTCAACTGAGCGGGAACGAAGTGTTCTTTGAAAGCATCTCCCACCGCGCTTTTCCGGAGAATGGCAATATGACGCGCATTACTGGCACCCGCGGCAAGTGGGTATTGGAAGATATGCATTCCGGGAATGTAAAGATCACCTACCTGGTGACAACAGACCGCAGCAAAAAGATCCCCCGGTGGGTATCCGACCCCATTGTGCATAGCAACCTCGTTAAAACGATGGTGAAATTCAGGCATTTCGCGGAACAATAAACCCATCCCGCTCCGATATTAAACATAAAGCCTATATTTTCAACGAATAGGCTTACATTTGACGTACCTAAAATATACGTCTAATGGACAACCTGTTACATCCCGCCGCAGTCTGGTTTCTCATAGGTTTCCTGCTCCTCCTGCTGGAATTTGCTTTACCCGGCCTGATCCTCTTCTTTTTCGGGGTCGGGGCCTGGATCGTGGCCATACTGGTGCTTCTGTTCGACCTTCCCATCAATGCACAATTGATCATATTCCTGGTCAGCTCTTCGCTATCCGTGCTTTTTTTCAGAAAATGGGTAAAAAATCTCCTGTGGTCGCGAAAGAAATCCTCCGAGTTGATCGATGATGAGTTCATTGGCAAAACGGCTATGGCGGAAACAGCCATTACTCCCGGTCACAATGGGAAAGTGAACTTTAAAGGCAGCAGCTGGAGCGCCCGTTCAGAAGATATGATCGCCGCAGGAGAAACCGTGATGATCACCGGCAATGAAAGCATCCTGTTAATCGTAAAATCAACAAAAGCAATATGAGCACTACTACTATTATTCTGATCATTCTGGTCCTTTTCCTGCTGGTAGCCTTCATGTCTACCTTCAAGGTGGTACCGCAACGGTCGGTATTCATCGTCGAGCGACTGGGAAAGTACAGCCGTTCGCTGGAAGCGGGCTTCCATATCCTGATCCCCTTCATTGACAGGATAGCATACAAGCAGAACCTGAAAGAGCAGGCCATTGATGTTGCCTCGCAGATATGTATCACGAAAGATAACATCGCGGTGGAAGTGGATGGCATCCTCTATCTCCAGGTCATCGACCCGCAAAAGGCCTCGTACGGGATCGATAATTACCGCTTTGCGGTGATCCAGATCTCGCAGACCACCATGCGTAGCATTATCGGCAAGATGGAGCTGGACAAGACCTTTGAGGAAAGGGAAACGGTGAACGGCGCCATCGTGGAAGCGGTGGACAAAGCCAGCGACTCCTGGGGCATCAAGGTATCCCGTTATGAAGTAAAGAACATCTCGCCCCCCCAGAGCATTAAAGATGCCATGGAAAAGCAGATGCGCGCAGAAAGGGAAAAGAGGGCCCTCATCGCCGAATCTGAAGGCGACAAGCAGGCCAAGATCAACCGGGCGGAAGGTGATAAGCAGGAAATGATCGCCCGCTCCGAAGGTGAGAAACAAAGGAAGATCAATGAAGCCAGCGGTACCGCCTCCGAGATCGAACTGATCGCCCGGGCAACCGCCATCGGTATCCGGGAGATCGCCCATTCCATTAATGAAGAAGGCGGCATGAACGCTGTGAACCTCCGCATCGCGGAACAATACCTGACCGAATTCGGCAAGCTGGCCAAAGTGAACAACTCCATGATCGTACCGGCAGACCTTTCCGATATAGCAGGTGTGATCTCCAGCATCACTTCCGTGCTGAACAAAACCAAGGTAGATCTCCCGTAATCAGATAAGCAAAAGGTATAATGTATTTAAAATCCGCTGTGGCAGCCGCTGCAGCGGATTTTTTCATATTCCGGGCTGATGCAGGTCATCTTCCCGGTTGACGGAGGTTGGCCTTACCCCCCTTTTCACCCAAACGTGTTAACACGACACTCATTCCTTCCGCTTACCGTCATCATTTTCTGCCGCCGCCCGCGAATCTATTTTTGCATCAGTAACGATCAAAGAAAGGAAGCACGACACCACGACCACTCCGACGAAATTTCCTCGCTAACATATCCACAACATTTTTATCCACTGCATGGCCGCAAGCGGAACAGCTTTCCCATGCCGAAAAAAACAAACCGTACATGAAAAATCCGTACTTGAAAAGCCTGGCCCCTGCATTGCTGTTGCTGATAGCAAGCTGCTCAAAAGAACCACTGACCGAATTTGAACCGGCCAAAGCGCCTGTGACCATTGCGTTGAAAGATTCCGTTTTCACGTTCGACAATCCGGTAGACAAGGCGCTGCTGCTGGAGTTGATCAATGATGTGAGAAGCAAAGGCTGCAACTGTGGGGACACCTTCATGGCCCCCGCCCCGGCAGTGACCTGGAACGAAAAACTGGAAAAAGCCGCCTGGCTGCACAACAAAGAAATGAGTGACAGCAGCTACGTCAGCCATACCGGCAAAAACGGCAGCAGCGCAGGTGACCGCATCAGGAAGATGGGGTACAATTATAAAGCCTACCGGGAAAACATCGCCTTCGGCATCCTCACCGAGCGGACGATCATCAAAGGCTGGATGGGCAGTGTAACGCACTGCATGGCGATGATGGACCCGGATATGAAAGAAACCGGCATCGCCAAATACCAGAACTTCTGGACGCAGGAACTGGCGCTCCACTACTAACTATTTCCGCAGGCACATTCGTTCTGTCAATCCCTGTACCTTTTGAAAAACCTGCAGGAATGTGCCTGTTTTTTTGCTCCCTCAAAATCACGTATTAATACCTGTCCCTTTCTCCTGTATTCCCCTTAATTTTATATCCGACACCCCAAATCTGACCATCTCTTGTATCTTCCTGCCTACCCCAAAACATTCCGGGCAGGGACCGTCATTTTTATTAGTTACCTCAAAAAAAAACAAAAATGGAAAAACTGAAGATCCCCAATCAGCCGGCACGGCAGCTCACGGAGTTGCAGTATGGGCGGCAAACATTTCTGCTCAGCAAAGTCTTTCCCCAGCTTGCAAAAGCCGCGAGCATCACGCACTGGGAAGAAATTACCTGCGTGGGCTATGACCCTGAAAAAGGAAAGCTGGAGGCCATCGTCAGCATCAAACAGGCCTCCGGTTACAGCGGTGGGCTCTGTACTACCGGTTCAAAGGAATATGTACGTTTCTTTGTGGATTTTAAAGATGGCAGCGGGTTCCAGGACATGGGATATTCCAGCTTCAAAGTGGCCGACATCTCTGAAGCGCCTCCCGGCCCGCAGCATCCGTTAAAATACATGACACATCTGTTCATCGACGATGAAAAATACCGGAAGATACTCACCTGCAAAACGGCAGTGATCCCCACGGTACGGGCGGTTTTATCCTGGAACATCATCCCTTCCATCGACCCGGATGCCATCCCGCATTACGGGAATGTCAGGGAAGCGAACATCCAGCTGAAACGCCGCCGCCGTTTTATCTGGGGCGATATTTTCGATGCCCTCCAGGTAAAGGAGAAACCGGATTTCCTGGCCCACATCAACCTGAAAGAGGAAGTGAACATACCCATTCCCCCCATTCCGCCGCTGGCCGTGCTTTATAAGGAATACCAAAAGGCAAAAGTGCCTGACCACAGGACCTTCTTCACCACTATCGCACCGATGATATCCAATGGCAAAAAATTCAGCGCCGTCAGCAGCTACAATCTGTTCGAAGTACAAAAGCTCAAGATCGATGTAAAAGCCATCACCGACCTGATCCTGAAACCTGTAGGCCAGGCGGATGTGAGCTTCGAAGAACTGATGTGCGTTGGGTTGAATACCCCGCTGGACACCCTCGGCGCCGTGATCAAAATTAAAAAGTCCAGCGGCTTCAGCGGAGACCTCTGCACCAATGGCTCCAAAGAACATGTAGCCTTCTGGGCGGACTGGGACAATAACGGCACCTTCGATACCTATCTTGGCACATCCAGCGTTACCGTGCATGATATCAGCAACATGCCGGCGGATGGGCTGTATTATAATGTGGACCTACCGGTCAACCTGGCAAGACGTGTGCGCACCTGTGCCCAGCCCAATATCATCCGCATCCGCGCAGTGCTTTCCTGGCAGTCGCTTCCCTCCACTACTGATCCGAACGACCTGAACACCTGGGGCAACCGCATTGATGCTGTTGTGCAGATCCGTCCAAGCCAGGGTGCGCATGTGGAAGCAGAATTGACGCATGTGGGCGGTGTGGACCGTGACCTGATAGATCCCGTGACCTTCCTCGTCAATTCGGATACCACCAATCCCACCTCCCATAACAACCGTCCATATGGCGGATGGGTGCGTTTCAACGGCATCATCAACCGCAACGGGTTCAATGGAGTTATCAAATACAAGATCGAATATAAAAAGTATGGCGCTGCAGACAGTACGTATGCCGCTGTTTCCACTTCGGAAACTTTTGAGATGATCGATTTCACCCCGGACCCCAACCTGGAGTTCAGCGATCCCCAGTCCCCGGCAGACGGCTGGTTCATCTACAAGGAAAACCCTGCGATCGGCCTGTATAACCAGACGCACTACCTCGCAGGATGGAGCACAGACGGCCTGACGGATGGCATTTACACCATCCGGTTCACCCATACGGACGCCTTTGGTGTTGAACAGGTGGCAGACCTCTTTTCGCTGATCGTCAACAATACCCACATGTCTATCAGCACCACCGCCAACACATCGGTAGACCTCACGAAGAGCCTGGACCTGGTGATTGACGGCGGAGACTGCCATTGTTACGATAAAACGGCTGCCAATCACATTGTCAGCGGTCATTTAAGGGCAGTGCATCCCTACTTCGCGCTGTGGACGTTGAATCTCCAGCCCGCTTCGCATACGCACGGCACAGTGCCCACCCCGCGGCACCGCTACTACGACGCCCTGCCGGATGCCGGGGATGTGGGCAACCTGGCGGACAATAGTGATGACGGGGATGAAAATACCCCCTGGAGCGTGGATGTATCCGGTATGGACAATTGCGGATACACGGTCAGCCTGACTGCCCGCAGCCGCGTGATCCGGAACAGCTCTACCACATTCCCGTGGTATGGTGAAAAAGCTGTAGGTTTCTCCGTAACGGATAAATGCCCGAATGCATAAATGAAGAAGCCGGGGCGGTGACTGCCCCGGCTTCTATTGTTGTTCCGTTTATAAAAAGGCCCGTTTTTTTTAGTTCGGATAAACCGCTAAATTTATCCCTTTAAAGACGGTCTTATGAAAAACACATGCTGGCTGATCCTTTTATTTCTCCTGCCAACGGCCCTGTTCGCCCAGCAGGCGGATGCCATTACCGGCACCTGGCTTAACGAGGAAAAAGATGCAAAGGTGCAGGTCTACCGCAACGGTAATAACTACTACGGTAAGCTGGTCTGGATAAAAGATGCATATGAAGATGACGGTAAAACACTCCGTAAAGACAGCAAGAACCCGGATGCCGCGCTGAGGAACAGAAATCTCATCAACCTCGTTATCCTCCGCAATTTTGTATTTGATGACGGCGAATGGACGGACGGGAAGATATATGATCCTAAAAGCGGCAAGACCTATAGCAGCAAAATGAAGTTGCAGGGAAATACACTGGAGATACGCGGCTATGTGGGCATCTCCATGTTCGGGCGCACAACGGTATGGACAAAAGCGAACTGATTTGATCTGCTCCTTCGCTGTTGTACAAGCGATCCGGCTATGGCACTACCGTGATGTCAAGTTCATTCACCTGCTCCAGACCGCTCATGCCACCCGCCTGGTACACCGCATGGTACTTTCCGGGCGCTGAAAGATCATAACCTTTCAGCAGATCAATATCTACCGTAGCACTATCACCTGCCGGCACCTGGATGTAAGCTTCCGCAGGCGGCGGCATCACCCGCTTGGCCATAGCTCCCCGGTATAATACTTCCTCTCCGTTGCTGTTCCTGACATCCAGGAAAGCCGCGATAAATCCCTCGAATGGCGTATGCCATTTACAGAACTCCAATGCCTTTGCTGACCGGTTATATACCGTAAATGTCAGCATAACCGGCTCTCCCGCTTTCACGGAAGGCGGAACGGACATAACGGTTTGCAGCGTTTCCGTTGCGGCCGGGATGTCTGGTGTATTTGCGCTTGTATCCGCGCTTGTATTCTTATGGGTATTCGTACAGGCTGAAAGCGCCAGCAGGCCGGAGGCCATCACAATGATCAGATTTCTCATCAGGTTTAAATTATGGCGGCAAATTAAAACTTTTGTATTATATGCGCCGCAAAATAAAGCCTGCAAAAAATGCTTACCTTCGCCCCCATTCTCAAGAATTATCATGAAACTGGACGAACTATTACAACAAAGAAGCGCCGGCAGCTGCGAGTTATGCCAATCCGGCGATGCACTAACTGCCTATGAAGTGCAGCCACAGTCCTACAGCAACGAGGACAATACCATCCTGATCTGCGATAAATGCCGCATGCAGATCGAAAGGAAAGCGGAGCTGGACAGCACTCACTGGAAAGGGCTGTCTGATACCATGTGGAGCGAGGTGCCGGGGATAAAAGTAGTGTCCTGGCGGATGTTGCATCGTCTGAAACACGAAAGCTGGGCCATGGATAATCTGGATATGATGTATCTGGATGATGACACATTGGCCTGGGCCAAAGCTACCGGCGATCATGACAATGACGCTGCAGTTGAGCTGCACCGCGATTGCAACGGGAACGTACTGCAGAACGGCGATACCGTGGTGCTGACCAAATCCCTGGATGTGAAAGGTTCTACCCTGAACGCGAAGATGGGCACTGTGGTAAAACATATCCGCCTGGTGGAAGACAATACGGAGCAGATCGAAGGAAAAATAGAAGGCCAGGTGATCGTTATCCTCACAAAATATGTGCGGAAGCAGGGATAAGATCGCAACGGAAGTTCACTAAAGAGAGGGTGTATCATAACATGCCCTGATAGCGATCAACAGCACGGTCTGCTGAAAGTACCATAAAAGAGGGCGCATCACACCTGTGAACAGCATATTCCTCAACGAATTTGAGCGGAAAGTACCATAAACAGGAGGGTGCATCGGTTATGATGCACCCTCCTGTTTATAGTACGGTTCAATTTACCATATCTTCTTCGCCAGCACTTTGCCGGTTACCGCATAAGCTTCCGATATCCTTTCACCGGTATCATAATCATTACCCCAGAAGCTTCTGCCCGGGGCCTTTTCCACGGTTAGTCTAGCTACCACTTTGTTCCGGTTCTCCGTTTCCACAATGAGCAATTCACCATCGATGTAGGCATTCTTTTTCATAACGCCAACATTAAAGCCCGGCTCAACAAAAGAGGTATTGAAAATGATGGTGTATTTGGCCTTCTCATTGACCGTCACCTCACCGGTTTTAGCCAGCAGCTCGTTGAACTTCGGTTCAAAACGGTTTTCGCGGTCTGCCACCCAGGCCTTTGCCCAGGTATCTCCGCGGCCGGACTCTTTCTTGTTCAGCTCTTCCGTTCTTTTCTTTACATAATCTTCCTCTTTGTCAAATTTCCCGACACTCATTTTCTCGTACGTGAACTCCGTATTGATCTCCCTGACATTCTTCAGGGCGGCGAGGCTGCCGCCTGTTACTTTGATCTTCTGGGCATAGGCGCTTCCGCTGAATAACGCCACGGCGGAAAGCATTAAAAAAATGGGGCGTAAAACATTCATATTAATTCTGGTTTAAGTTTATAATATCGTGCAAAATAGGCATTTGCCGGAAAAGAATAAAGTCATTTCAATTTTTCTTTCATAATGCGCATTTCTGATTTCAAACATTCACACTTACCACCATCAGCAGCATATATCACCCCGGAATATTCCATCCTTCTCAAATTTTATTTTGATTTATAAAACAATAAATCTTAACTTGGTCATCATATTTATAAGTGTCATTGTGACAATAATTTAAAATTCCACGTAACAAAACCACTTTCTTTTATAAATGCCGATAGCATTACAGTGACTAGAAATAATTTATGCAGAAGGGCATACACTATGTAAATAACGCTAACTATAACATTAAAATAAAAGGGAAATAGTAATGTGCACGGTCCGTCAACCACTGTGCCGGAAAAGGATATGTGATACTCCCGCCCTGTCTCCGGGTAACTGATCATTATTGCATAAAACATTTATCAAACCAAAAAAATGAACTGGTCCTTCAGCCTTCCACCTTGAGTATTTGCAAACAGGAGCTTTCTGTCTGCATATCCCTTAAATAATTCCACCAGCACAGAAACCGCCATAACAGCGCCTGTTCACATTTACCATTTAACCTGATTATAAATTCCTCGTGTATGAAAAAATTTAAACGTTATGCCGGCGGCATGCTCAGTGCCGTTGCGCTATCCCTTCTTCTTTTTCCCCTGGATGCATTTTCCCAAAACAACGAGATCACCGTACGCGGTAAAGTAAGTTCAGACTCCTCGGTGCTGGAAAGTGTGACCATCACACTGAAATCCGATGGCAGAAAAAATGCCATGACTGATGCCAAAGGAATGTTCTCCATTAAAGTGCCGGCAGATGGTGTACTGGTATTTTCCATGGTCGGATTTGAAAGACGCGAAGTCAATATAAACGGCCAAAGCACAATTAATGTGCTTATGACAATAAAAAACAACGATCTCAATGAGGTGACCATCACCGGCTTCGGCGGTACGCAGAAGAAGGCCAGCATGGTCAGTGCCATTACAACGGTTAACGTAAAGGAGTTAAAAGGTCCCACCGGCAACCTCACAAATATGCTGGCCGGCAGGATCGCGGGTATGATCTCCTTTCAGCAGAGCGGAGAGCCCGGTCTTGGCACCAATAACTCTACCTTCTATATCCGTGGCCTGTCTACTTTCGGCACCGGCAAGCAGGACCCGCTGATACTCATAGACGGCGTGGAATCCTCTCCTACGGATATGGCCAGGCTGCAGCCGGATGATATTTCCGACTTCTCCGTGCTCAAAGATGCCGCCGCGGCATCGGTGTACGGCGCCCGCGGCGCCAACGGCGTTGTACTGATCAATACCAAATCCGGTAAGGAAGGTACTGCCAAATTCAGTTTCAGGGCCGAGAACAGGGTATCCACCAACACCAGGAACTTCAAACTGGCGGATAACATCACCTATATGAAACTCGCCAACGAAGCTGCCCTGACAAGGTCTCCAACCGCCGTGCAACCCTACACGCAGAACAAGATCAACCACACCATAGCGGGCGACGATCCTGTACTTTATCCCAACAATAACTGGCTGGACCAGCTTATCAAACGCTATACGGCCAACCAGGGTTACAACCTGAATATCAGCGGGGGAGGCCCAAAAACAAGGTATTATGTCGCCGGTACATACAACCTGGATAATGGTGTACTGAAAGTGGACCCGGTCAACGATTTCAACAACAACATCAAACTGGCCAACTATTCCGTCCGCACCAACATCAATATAGATGTCACCAATACTACGGAGCTGATCGTAAGAATGTACGGGCAATTTGATGATTACAGGGGGCCGATCGAAGGCGGCTCCAGGATATTCGAGAACCTCATGCGGTCCAACCCCGTAATGTTCCCGGCCGTATATCCCCAATCCAAACTGCCGTATATCACCCATCCGCTGTTCGGCTCAAACCCTACGGTCAACAACGGGGCGCTGACTTCCACCCTGTATGTGAATCCCTATGCGGAAATGGTCAAAGGATACAAGGTTTACAAAACATCCAACATCCAGCCGCAGCTGGAAATAAAGCAAAACCTCAACTTCCTCACCACCGGGCTCAGCATGCGGGCCATGGGTTACCTGAGAAGGTTTTCCCGGTACGAGGTATCCAGGAATTACAATCCGTTCTACTACAGGGCTATCATCGATCCCACTACACAGAACTATAACCTGAGCGCGCTCAATGATGGCTCTGCCACATCCCTGGGCCTCGTTGGCACCGAATACCTCGGCTATTCGGAAGGCCCGAAGGAACTGGATTCCAGGCTCTGGCTGGAAGGCTCGCTGAACTACAATCATACTTTCAATGTCAAACATACGGTAGGCGGTATGCTCATCTCCTACATATCGAGCTACGAATCGGGGAATGCAGGCAGTGTAACAGCATCCCTCCCCCAGCGGAACCAGGGGCTCTCCGGCAGATTTACCTATGCGTATGACGACCGGTACCTGGTGGAGCTGAACTTCGGCTACAACGGTTCTGAACGCTTCGCACAAAAGAAGCGCTACGGGTTCTTCCCCTCCGCGGGATTAGGTTACCGCATCTCCAACGAGCCTTTCTTTTCCCCATTGAAATCCGTTATTACCGATCTCAAGCTGCGAGCGACCTATGGCATTGTGGGTAATGACCAGATCGGGGATGTGGATGACCGCTTTTTCTATCTCTCCAATGTGAATATGAATGACGATGGATTCTCCGCCAGCTTCGGAAAAAACGATGGCGTAGGCACTTATTCCCGGCCTGGCGTTTCCATCCTCAGATATGCCAACCCCAACATCACCTGGGAACAATCCAGGCAGATCAATCTCGGTATCGACCTGAAACTGTTCTACGATTTTGATATGACGGTAGATGTCTACCGGCAATACCGGTCACAGATACTTCAGCCCAAGACCTACGTCGAATCAGCCTATGGCCTCTCCGTCATCCCTTCTTCCAACTACGGAAAGGCGGAGACACAGGGCATAGACATTGCAGCCAAATACCAGCACTCCTTTTCGAAAGACCTCTGGGTCAATCTGCGGGGCACATTCACGTATGCTACCAGCAAAAGAACGCTGACCGATGAGGTGCAGTATCCGGCTTCCCTCGCCTACCTCTCTACAACCGGGCATTCGTTAAGCCAGGCCTGGGGCTATATTGCAGAACGCCTTTTCGTGGACCAGAAGGAAGTATCCAATTCCCCCATGCAGTTCGGTGATCCGGGCCTGATGGCAGGAGATATCAAGTACCGGGACATCAATGGCGATGATGTCATCAACAGCGATGACCGGGTACCGATCGGATACCCGCAGCAACCGGAGATCATCTACGGCTTCGGCGCTTCCATGGGCTACAAAAGATTCGATTTCAGCTTCTATTTCCAGGGATCTGCCCGTTCCACCTTTTTCATTGATCCGGTGGCCATTCAACCCTTCTTTCAGGATGGCGGCTACCAGACCAATCTGTTGCAGGCGATCAGTGAGAGCCATTGGTCCACCGAGAACCAGGACATCTACGCCTTCTGGCCACGCCTCAGCACCTGGAGAGTTTCGCCCAACAACATGACCTCCACCTGGTGGATGCGCAACGGCAGCTTCCTGCGCCTGAAGAGTGTGGATATGGGGTACACCTTCCGCGATTTTAAACGGGCGGGCCTGAAATCACCCCGGCTTTACTTCTCCGCCAACAATCTCTTTATCATCAGCAAATTCAAGCTCTGGGATGTGGAGATGGGAGGAAACGGCCTCAACTATCCGGTACAATCGGTGTACAGCATGGGCGCACAGCTGAACTTCTAATTCCTGAACAAACTTATTACGACAATGCGATCAAATCATATAACCGACAGCCGCAAAAGCCTCCTGGTATTACTCATGGCAGTAATGTCCTCCGGTCTTTTTGCCTGCAAGAAATACCTGGACGTGGTACCGGATAACGTGGCCACGCTTGAAAACGCATTCAAACTGCGTGTGGAAGCCGAAAAATTCCTGTTCACCTGCTACTCCTTCCTCCCGAAGAACGGCGATGGCTGGTACAATGCCGCCATGACCTCCGCGGATGAGATATGGTACCCGCAAAACGATCAGGCGCACTGGCATGCCGCATTCCGGATCGCTCAGGGCCAGCAGAATGCAGACGCTCCGCTGTTCGATGAATGGGCTGGTGTACGCAAAGGCGGGAACGGCAATACCCGCTTCGATCATCAGAAACTGTGGGTAGGCATCCGCAACTGCAATATCTTCCTGGAGAACATGCGTGATATGACCAAGGTGCCGGATATCACGCCCACGGAACGCTCCGTATGGATAGGGGAAGTGACCTTTCTGAAGGCCTACTACCTGTTCTACATGATGCGGATGTACGGCCCCATCCCGCTGATAAAAGAAAACATTCCCATCGATGCGGAAATTGAGAGCACTATGTCCACCCGCATGCCGGTAGACTCCTGCACCAACTATATCTCACGGTTGCTGGACGAAGCGGCAGAAGTGCTGCCGGAAAGGATCATGGATGAGAACACCATGCTGGGACGGGCCACGAAACCCATCGCACTCGCCATCAAGGCCAGGTTGTGGATCATGGCCGCCAGCCCTCTCTTCAACGGCAACCCGGATTATGCCAACTTCAAGGACAAGGAAGGCGTAGCCTTGTTCAATCCTTCATTTGATCCCGATAAATGGGTAAAGGCCAGAGACGCGGCAAAAGCAGCGATCGAATCCGCGGAAATGAATGGCTTCGCTCTGTACAAGTACCAGAATGATGTGCACAGGTTAAGTGATACCATGAAGACCCAGTTGAATATCCGGAATGCCGTAACCCAACGCTGGGGAATAGAACATGTATGGGCCAACTCCCTGATGTACTTCGTGAACCAGGCGCTGTGCATGCCGCCGATGGAAAGGGGTTCCAACACCGACCGCTTTGCCCTGCAGGGAGTATGGGCGCCGCCGATCAAGATCGCCAAAATGTTCTATACAAGCAACGGCGTGCCTATTGAAGAAGACAAAACCCTGAACTTTTCGAATTATGAGCAACTCAGAACAGCTACCGCGGCGGACAGATTTTACATCGAACCGAATTTTGTGACCGCCCGCCTCAACTTCGACAGGGAACCGCGGTTTTATGCGGACCTCGGCTTCGATGGCGGTATCTGGTATCAGAAAGACGGGAACGCAACCGGCAGCGATGTGAACACGTTCTACGTGAGGGCCAAGAACAGCGAAAGAGCCGGTGTAGGCCACTTTACGAACTGGAGTGAAACAGGCTATTTCATCAAGAAGCTGGTACACTGGGAATCCACCACCGCCGGTACCGCCGCGCCAACCTGGAAAACCTATCCCTGGCCGGAAGTAAGGCTGGCAGACCTTTACCTGTTATACGCAGAAGCGCTGAATGAAGTGGAAGCCGGATCGGCAACAGCTATCGAGTATGTGGACAAAGTGCGGGAACGGGCAGGGCTGAAAGGCGTTGTGGAATCATGGTCCGCCTACTCCAACAATCCCACCAAATACACTACGCAGGAGGGCCTGCGCAGTATCATTCACCGGGAAAGGTCGATTGAGCTGGTATTTGAAGGTCAGCGGTTCTGGGACCTCCGCAGATGGAAAGAAGCGGCCACGGAACTGAACAAGGATATCACCGGCTGGAGCATCATCGGCAAAACAGCTGAATCGTACTATAACGAAAGAGTAATATTCAGTCAGAAGTTCGTGGCACCGCGCGACTATTTCTGGCCGATCGGCAACTACGACACCAGGAGGAATCTCAATCTCGTAGAAAATCCAGGATGGTAAATGCTCCACATCAAAAAAAGAAGAAAACCATGAGAAAATATATCGCTAGTTATACGTTAATGCTTGCCTCCCTGTCGCTCCTGACGGCCTGTATGCGGGACTATGACACACATATGCCGGCCACGGACAGTAAGGACCAGCCTTTGCAGGTAAGCAATATCAAGGTGGAGAACCAGGCCGGCAAGGCTGTGCTCACCTACACGGTGCCGAATGATCCGAACCTGCTCTACGTAAAGGCTTCCTATACCCTTTCAACGGGCAAACAGGCGGAGGTAAAAGCATCCTATCATTCCAATACGCTGGTCGTGGATGGATTTGCGGATACGCTGGAACATGAGATCAGTGTCTATTCCGTGAGCCGCAGCGAAGTGGCCTCAGCGCCGGTGACCGTGAAGATCAGGCCGCTGGAGGCGCCGATCTGGAAGGTATTCAAAAGCATCAATGTACTGGCTGCTTTTGGGGGTTACAACATGACCGCCAGTAACGAAACCCGGGCAGATCTGTCCATTCTCGTGCTGAAAAAGAACGCATTCAACGAGTACGAAACGGACATCAATATGAGCGTTTATACCAACACGGACATCATCGAATCCAAGATCCGCGGGCTGGATACGCTGGACTACACATTCGGCTTCCTGGTGACCGACAAATGGGGGAATACCACGGACACGCTTTACCAGACCTTCAAACCGTTGTATGAAACAGAATTCCCCCCGGCCAGCTTTGCTACCTTCAACTTGCCGGGAGACGCCCCCCAGGTAACGAACGGCGCAGCGCTGCAATACATCTGGGACGGGCAGCTGGGCTGGCCCTGGACAAGCTTCACCAACCAGGTGCCCGGTGGCAGCGGCCCGCATACCATCACATTTGATATGGGAACAACAGGCAAGGTCAGCCGTGTATGGATACGTCCTTACCCGGAAGGCTCCCGGTATTATTACCTCACCACCATGAAACGTTTTGAGATATATGGCTCCACCGCTCCCTCGCTTAGCGGGGAACTGGACGCCAGCTGGATACTGCTGGGGAGTTATACGGTCGTAAAACCTTCCGGCCTGCCCTACGGCACGGACAATACGGAAGATCAGACCACAGCTGCCGCGGGATTTAACTGGGAGGCAGACCTGCTTGCCCCTAAAGTGCGCTATATGAGAATAAGATGCCTGGAGAACTTTGCCGGTGGCACCGCACAAAGCATCAATGAACTTAAAGTATATGGTGATCCCCGGTGATCCGCTATTCCATGTCTGAAAAAATCAATAAAATGATCCATCAACATTATAAAAGCATTTTCACTGTATGGATATTGCCGCTGGTGATATCGATAACAGCTTTGTCCTGCTCGAAAATGGACGATTACAAAAAATACACCGCCAGCGGGGAGATCACTTACATCGGCAAGGTGGATTCACTGGAAATCAGGTCCGGCTACAACAGGGTGCAGATCCGGGGGTTGTTTATTGCTGATCCGAAGATCAGCTCCTGCCGGATCTACCGGGATGACCGCGTCGACTCTATCACGGTAACCGTTAAACGAACAAACGGTGTTGATACGCTGGACCTGATCATTGACGGGCTGAGTGAAGGTGCCCATACCTTCGAAGTGGTGACGTTCGACGCCTCCGGGAACCGCTCCGTTGCCGCGACCGGCTCCTGCAATGTATATGGAGAACGGTATGTGGACGGGCTCCTCAACCGGCCGATAGCCAGCGGTGTGCTGAACGAAAGCGGCGATGCCACGATCACCTGGGGAGATTTTGACGTCTCTGGCGGGGCGCTCGGCACACAGCATACCTATACTGATGAAAATGACAACCAGGTTTCTCTGTTCACGCCCGCAGATCAGGTCAGCACCGTTATGGCCGGTTACAAAAGCGGCACCACATTCACTTACAGAACGGCCTACCTGCCGGACAGCACCTGCATAGATACCCTGTACGCATCTTTGCAGACTACAGGTGTAAAAACCGATATCACTGCGGCATATATCAAAAATGCAGGCCCTCCCATTCTTGCCGCCAGCAGCGGAGGCAGATGGGGCATCCCGGCAGACTGGACGGTGAGTGATGATGTAAAGAACGCCGACGGATACGGCGGACTGGATGCCGGCTCATGGCTGCCCGGAGCCGCACTTTCCATAGAAGCAGGATGGGGATTGCCGGAAGTGCCCAACGGAAAGATCTATCAGACCGTCACCTTACCGGCAGGAAAATACGCTTTGGAAGTTACGACAGGCGACTGCTCCGATGGCGGCCCGCAGAAATATATTACCGTAGCCGAAGGTGTTACCCTTCCGGATATCGATAATACGCCGGATATGGCTTTGAAGCATATGGGCATGGTCAAATTCGCACTGAACAAGCTGGAGTTCGAGCTGACAGAAGAAACGGAAGTTTCCATCGGTGTGCAGGCGAAGCTGCCGGACACCGGCACATTTCTGAAAGTATTCCAGGTCAGGCTCTTCAGTCTGCCGGATTGATAAAAGAACATGGCTCCGGGTTTTGCAGTACGAAACTGTGACCGGAGCCATTATCATATCGCAGGGAATAGCTGCCTTTCACTGAAAAAAGGCAAGATTTGTTCTCCGAATTTATGACCTCCTCACCGGAAGAACGTTATTCAAGTTTATTGAAAAAAAGGCCTGATTTAATCCAAAGGGTTCCCCTCTATCAACTTGCCAGCTATCCTGGAATTACCTCTGAATCGTTAAGCAGAATAAAAAAAAAGAATAGCGAAGCTACAACTTCCCCCAAGCCATAGGCAAGGCAAAACCATATCTATTTTATTGCGGTATAATTCATATGCCGGCGATAACAAGTTAGGATAAACCAGCCTCAATCCGGCGGTAGTGAATGAGAGCGGCCTGCTTGCTTATCTGCATTCGTGCCGTATTATTCAGTTGTTCCTTCCGGATAATCGTTGCCGTTTTGCAATCGGCCATGTCAGGCCTTCCGCAAAATTACCCCGCGCTGTATATTGCATTTCTTACCTTAAGTTAAGAAATGCAATATCTTGTTTTATCTAGTTTTGTCATCACAACGGAAATCAAAAAAACGGAACAGATGAAAAAGACATTTTTAACTACCCTGACAACATTCCTCGCAATTGCTTTTGCATTTATTTCCTGCAAAAAAGATGACACGCCGGATGAACCGCGAAAAAACAGCAGATCAGTGAAATACGAGATCACGGGCAATTACACGGGCAAACTGAATATCGTTACAAACAGCAATATCGGAACAATGGATTCCTACAACGACATTTCAGTTCCATGGACTAAAGAACTTACCTATCCGAACAATGTGATATTCGTTGGCATCGGGGGCAATTCATCTACTGCAGGGGTAGCCGGTCAAACAGTTACCCTCAAAGTATATTCGGGCGGGAATTTAATTTACACGAAAATCGTAACGACGGATGCCAATGGACTGATAGGGCTTCCAACTTATGCTTTTACTTTTCAGTGAAATTTAACCGCCTGACACCGAAAATACAGATTGAGGCTTAATAAAGGTCATTCATTCTGTCTGCTTGCCCGGACGCGCACTAACCATATAAGCATCAGCAAATACACCAATACTTCAACAGGAAGGAACGAAGTGCTTCTATAATTCATGGCCCAGTACCCATTACTGGAAAAAAAACAAAGGAGGTGTATGCCCATATACAAGGCGTTAACGCCGAAAGCCCCTCTTATAAATAAGTTATCGCTTCGGCCTCCACTAAAAAAGTTGAAGTAAATACAACTGGACAATATTAGAGCAACGGCCATAGGAAACCCAAGGTGGCGTATAAGATCATTATACTCGTACAATTGCTCCCATGCGGCGCCATCGACATTAGGACCATACGTTGTCATTATCATGATTGGCACCTCATTCTGCAGCTTAAAAAAAGCAATTGACAGTAAACACATCTTTAATAAAAAAAATAGGAAGACTCCCAGAAAAGCGGCAATGGCCGAAATGGGAGAAGCAGCGTAACAGTACATAGTAATAACCAAAAAAGGGTATAAAATTGCAATGGAGCAAAGCAGCGTCAATAATGTTGAAAACAGGCATAATAGCGAAGATGCCGAAAATAGAATCGAGCTTATCGAATTTTCCTCTACAGGATGTTCACTAAATGCATATCCTTTGAGCAATAGTGCCAAAATATAAATAAATACGATACATGCTGCTATAAGAAACGAGGTTCGGGAAGGAAGGCTTTCTTTCATACCTGGCTTTTAGGGATAAATTAAATATACAAAATCGGCTCCGCTTTCAAGCCCCTCACGCAAATACATGCTGTCACCCGGAGGCCTCAAGGTTTTAGTGCCGTGGGTGACCAAAACCTTTTTGCGGCTGGCCCATTTCGAATCAGCACCCCTCCCACCCCCTGCAACTCACTCCAAAAAGATGGTTACCCTATAACGATTTCAGGTGCCAACCTTTAATCACAATGTAAAAAGTGAGCAATTATTTATGTCAGCATATCCAATTTCTGACAAATATGCACTTAATTTACACTCCTTTTATTCAAAAAGCTGCTATCCGTTATTGCCAGTTGGCTAATCACTTGTGGCATCCCGGTGCGGAAATCATTCCGCAAAGAATGGTGTAATTACCAATATTAAGCAAGTGTTTTATATTGGAAACCAGCTAATTGAATACTTGCAGGATTTTTGTTATTATATCAATTCATGATTTACAAATTTATGTATGAAGCCACATCCTCCAACAATAGTACGTTTTGCTCCGAAGGAGAGTGACGGTTTCTATGATACGGTTAAAGCCAGGGCTCGTGCCTATTTCGAGCGGAAAAATATTTCGCCCTATGCCAATTCCGGTATGTGGATCAAAACAGCTTCCATGCTGTTACTCTATTTCGGGCCATATGCTGCCATACTGGCGGGCCTTGGTACCGGCAATGCCTGGTTGTTCCTGGGCCTGTGGGTCTTGATGGGACTGGGGATGAGCGGTATTGGTACATCTGTAATGCACGACGCCAACCATGGCACTTATTCCGCCAATAAGAGGGTCAACAAGCTGATCAGTTATACGTTGGAAATGATAGGAGGTTATACGGTAAACTGGAAAATCCAGCATAATATATTGCATCATACCTATACCAACCTGTCCGGGCTGGATGAAGATATAGATACCATGGGGCTTATACGGCTGTCACCCAACCAACCCCTGAAATGGTACCATCGCTATCAACATTTGTATGCATGGTTCTTTTACATGATCATGACCCTGTATTGGATGACCGCAAAAGATTTTCTCCAGGTAGTGCGGTATAAAAAAAGCAACTTGTTGGTAAAAGAGCGAATTTCGCTGAAACAGGCAATGTGGCACATCGGTATGTATAAAGCGTTGTATTATGCCTATATAATAGTACTCCCCATATTATTTTCAGGAATGCCCTGGTATTATATAATTGCAGGTTTCGTACTGATGCACTTTACAGGCGGCCTCCTGCTTTCCTGTATTTTCCAGCCGGCGCATATTATGGAAACCTCCGATTTTGCGGTACCGCATCATGCGGATGGGAAACAGAAGGTGGAAAACTCCTGGGCTGTGCACGAGATTGAGAATACGACCAACTTCGCGCCACGCAATCATGTACTTTCCTGGTTTGCCGGAGGGCTTAATTTCCAGATAGAGCATCACCTGTTTACGAACGTATGCCATGTACACTATCGAAAGTTGGCGCCGATCGTTAAACAAACGGCAAAAGAATTTAACTTGCCGTATAATGAGCAGCGCACCTTCCGGAAAGCGCTGCAGACACATGCTATTATGCTTAAAAAACTGGGGCAGGGATATTCCCGGTCCTCTGTCTAGAGAAGCGTTCATCAATTTGC
Source organism: Chitinophaga sp. XS-30 (assembly GCF_008086345.1). Classification (NCBI taxonomy): domain Bacteria; kingdom Pseudomonadati; phylum Bacteroidota; class Chitinophagia; order Chitinophagales; family Chitinophagaceae; genus Chitinophaga; species Chitinophaga sp. XS-30. Next base: position 4,582,693 of record NZ_CP043006.1, read on the forward strand.
AAACACAAAATCTGTTCAGATGAGTACTTCGACTGTAATAACCGGCACTGGCAGCTATATTCCTGCTACCGTCAAACACAACCGGGAATTTGCTATCAACGATTTTTATACTGATGACCAGCAGCGTATTCCTACTGCTGCCGGAGAAATAATAGAGAAATTCCAGAAAATCACCGGCATCATCCAACGCCGATATGCACCGGAAGACATGAGCTCGTCTGATATGGCCTGCCTTGCGGCAAAAGGCGCCATTGCGGATGCGGGGGTTGATCCTGAAGACATCGACTATATCATCGTTGCCCACAATTTTGGTAATGTTATCAAACATACCATTCAAATGGACGCAGTGCCTTCCCTTGCTTCCCGCGTAAAACATGCGCTTGGCATCAGCAATCCGGCCTGTGTGCCCTATGACGTTCTTTTTGGCTGTCCGGGTTGGCTGCAGGGCCTGATACAGGCGGACCTGTATTTCCGGGCAGGTGCAGGGAAGCGTTGCCTGGTTATCGGAACGGAAACGCTGAGCCGTGTGATTGATGTGTACGACCGTGATAGTATGATCTTCAGCGATGGTGCCGGGGCATGTATCGCAGAAGCAAGAGAAAACAGCATTTCCGGCATCCTCGGAAGCAGCGTTCAATCATATGCCATAGACGAGTTGCAGTATATCGATATGGGAAAATCCAACTTTCCGGGAGCCGATGCACGGATCCGGTACCTCAAAATGCAGGGACGGAAAGTCTACGAGTTCGCATTGAAACATGTTCCTGCGGCAATTAAAGATTGTCTGGATAAATCAGGAGTTCAACTGAAAGATGTAAGCAAAATATTCATACATCAGGCCAATGAAAAGATGGACGAAGCAATAGTCAAAGCATTGTACGCGCTTGATCATCTGGCTGTGATACCGGAAGACATAATGCCTATGAATATACATGAACTGGGCAACAGCTCCGTTGCTACGATCCCTACGTTATTCGATATGGTCCGGAAAGGGCTGCTCCCGCAACATAAATTAACTGCAGGCGACATTGTGGTGTTCGCATCCGTTGGCGCGGGGATGAACATCAATGCTGTCTGTTACAGGATATAGGAAGCCATTCCATAGCGACATATCGGAATTGGCAATCAGCCCCTGATTTATCAAAACCGGGAAGCGCCGCAGGTGCATGCAATTTACTATTCGGCGGAGGCAGGGCCTAACAGTTCTTCCAGTTTACTGAACAGTTTTTCACCGCGGAGGTTCTTGCCTACGACAACGCCATCCGGCCCTATGAGCACGTTGGAAGGGATAGAGCGGATACCGTACAACTTGCCAGCGGCATTATCTGCAGTACGTAGCCATTCGCCTCACCCGGGTTCTACACGGGTGCTGATGGTAAAGCGGCCGGATGCAGTAACAGCAGAATCCCTCGTCGGAGCGGCGAGTGATGTTAAATAGACAGTCTGACCGGCAGGCAGGCCTTTGTTTTGCATTTACCATTAAAATAAGAGATTTAAACGAATTAATCGATTTTAAATGATTGGGAATATGCCTCATACAATTCACGGAAAGCCCACGCTTCGTCCCTGCAAAAGGCCGCAACCATTACTGATTACGACCTTTAAAGCTTGTCGGGACGACTAGATTCAAGCTATAACAGGCGTGTTAACACTTCCGGTTCCCCAAATCGTTAAACTCCGCCTCATTGCTATAACAGTTTATGCCGGTTATAATCCGGATACCTCTATCCATTTTGCCGTACTTGCTGAAGTGGTGTTGAAAATGGCGTCTTCGCCACTCTCACTGTCTGTGATGGAAAAATTGACGAGCAACTTTCCTGAAACAATAGTTAATCTCGAACGTGGAATAGCCATCTCCACTACATAACCTTCATCCGTATCGGAGTGCTGTGAAATAGTACCCTGGTACGTTGCCCTGATGTTTGCCTGTGGATTTCCGGCAACCCAGCCGCCGTTATATCCATTGGTGGATCTCAGTCCGTCGTGTGAAACAATGAACCGTCTGGCGCCGTTGGTCAGCATATCGTTACTGGTGGGCTGCATGGTCAGCAATGTTGCGAAATCTTCAGCGGCAATTTTTTCGTCCAGCACCTCCAGCAGGAAATACACACTGTCGCTATTCTGGGCGACTCTGAGCGTTGCCTGTGCCTGGGATCTATCCCCTACGAAGAGTGCCTCGCCCGTATTTGCCCACTCCGAACTGTTTCCATCTACCTGTATGGTTTGAGAGGCAGCCTGAATGCGGTGATTCAGGATGAACTTCGCAACCTTTATCACACCACTGGATGGATTTGGAAAAGCCCCAATGATCTGGTGACTGTTCTCCAGCTCTAAAGATCCCCAATATCCACCCGTCAGGGGCGCGTATTCAGCCCCAAAGTTGCGGGCGGATGTATCGCCCATCCGCATCTGAAATGCAGAACTGCGGTTGTAGGAAAGCACGGTTTCTCCGGACGGGAATTGCCTGATATACGGAGCAGCACCCTGGAAAGCCATGTCGTTGCGGTCTGCCGGTCCTTCCTGGTTCACGTTAAGATGCGTCCATGTACCGTCTGTTCCGGAGTATGCGAGTGATATGTAGTAACCGTTGCCCGTATTAGCTTCCATCGCGGCGGCCAGTTCGTTCCTGTTATTGAGCTTGATGACAGCTGGCATCTGGTTATTGAAGAATGTTACCCCGTTATGGGTGTACTGCGTCCGCAACACATAGTAAGGAGCGGAACCGAAAGCGGGCGACCAGGTATTGCCGTTATCACCGGATTCGACCATTGCCGTACCGGTATCCGTTCCTACAACCCCTGTACGGGCGGCATCGGTAAAATAACAATGTATTTCACCGGAAGGCAACTGCAACAGGTATGGTTCCCAGTTCACACCCTGATATATCTCTATGGGAGCGCTCCAGGTAACGCCATTATCTGTGCTCCGCCGCAGCGCAATGCCGGCATCAAGCGGTTTTTGCCGATACCCTGAATTGGCCCGGAAAGAAGCCACCACCAGGATGTCCCCATTGGCAAGTACCAGGGCATCGCCGTTCGCGAACCGGCGCTGATTGGCCTGTCCGTCCTGATCAATGATGTTATAATTCTGATAAATATCGCCCTGTGGTGTCCACGTTGTCAGGTCTGGACTAGTGGCGTAGCGTACGCTCGCGCTTACCTGATTGTTATGGTAAAACATGATGTAGCTGCCATTAGCGAGTTTTTTTACGCGAGGATAGTTTGGAGCAGTGACCCCAAGAGAAGATTGTCCTAAACTGACATAACTTCTGTAGTTCATTTTTAAAGACGACCGCGCGGTAGATGCAGCATGGGAGTTGATGACCGCTGTGCCTTGATTAAGGTCCTGGATGGGCGTGATCTGTAGCGTCTGGAGCTTTAGTTTTTCCGGACCATTATCTTTTTCTGAGGTCGTTCCTTTTTTGCAGGACACAGACAGTAAAGATACCATTGCCAGCAGAGCGCAGGTTCTGGTTGCGTTGTTTTTTACATTCATGGCTAAACTTTTGGGATGTTATAGATGTCGTACCCTTTGTAAGTTTTACAGGTACGGGATTTCCGGACTTCGCATAAATCAATCGATTGCAATAATTTAAGACAATGACCCCTTCATCATTCGGATGTGGTCTAATGACCGCCATCCGTGAGGAATCCGCTACAGCGGCATCTTCACTTTAAATTTCAAGATTTGCTACCGGGAAAACTGACAAACCAGTGGTTTCCGCACGGCTGCTACGCTTTTTGAAAGTTGATTGATTACTTGTAGAATTGCTATCTGGTTAACACATTTCTCTTCACAACGTGGTTAATTAAACATACCAAGAAATAAAATAAATTAAAAATAGGTTATTAAGAATGTTTTTCTTATCATAAGAAAATACGATCCTTGAGCCCGGACTTGTGCGCTGGTTATCAATATGAAATTGTATCGTCAGCATCATTGGCAGCCTAAACAAATGATATGCTGTGCGCGGAAATATAATTGGCGGGGATATAGATGACGGATATCAAGGCCGTGCTTTGCCACCTGAGCTATACATTGATCTTCTCATTTGTTCAAAGGCTGTGGTGATGATCGCGATTCCATCTGTAGTGATGAAGTTTCATCGGATTTTCGCATCCTATCTGTTCCAGCAGCTGCTGCAATTGTGTTTTTAAAATAGAAATGGTATGATGCCCTCCTTGCTTTCCAAGCGCAGCAACACCATACATGAATGTTCTTCCCATAAATGTGAATTCTGCTCCGCTGGCTATTGCTCTTGCAACATCAGGACCGGAACGGATGCCACTATCCATCATGATCTTGATTTGCCCCTTGTACTTTTTTGCTATCGCCGCAAGCGCCCCAACGGAAGATTGCCCTGCATCTAACTGCCGCCCACCGTGATTGGATACAATGATACCATCCAATCCCAAACGGATCGCCATCGCCGTATCCTCCTCGCCGGCAACTCCTTTCAATACCAGTTTGCCTTTCCACATATCCCGGATAGCCTTGATCTTTTCTTCATTCAGCCGGCCGGAAAAGGTCTTGTTCATGTACAAACCAAGCTGTTTCATGTTCAGGCCTTCCGGCATATAAGGCTTCATGGTAGCAAATGCCGGCTGCCCGTGCAGCAATGTCCTGATAGCCCATTCAGGCCTTCCCATGATCTGAAAAATGTTGTTCATCGTCATCCGTGGAGGCATCGCCAAGCCATTTCTTATGTCTCTCGGACGGTAACCGAACGTTGGAACATCGCAAAGAATAACCAATACAGAACAACCTGCCGATTTTGCCCTGTTGATAATATCATCTCTCATTTTATCTTCCGCGGGATGATACAACTGAAACCATGAACGACCTTCCGTTATTTCACAGATCCGTTCAATTGACGAAGTAGTAACTGTGCTTAATATAAAGGGAATATTATGCTCAAATGAAGCTCTGGCAAGTATTTCGGGTGCATTGGGCCACATCAGGCCCTGTAAACCAACCGGAGCAATACCAAAAGGAGCATCATAGATGTGACCGAACAATTCAGTCCTCATCTCCGAACCGGCATGTTTGGCCAGATACAAGGGCTTTAATTCTACATCACGAAGTTCAGCGGTATTCTTATAAAGATTAACATCTTCATTACATCCGCCATCAAGGTATTCGAAAGCAAAGCGGGGAATTTTCCTTTTTGCTCTGTTTCTGAGATCATCTATCGATGGATAGCGGCTGTTGTACTCCCATTTCATAATTTGTTCCTGAAAAAATTGATAGTAGAAAGATGGAATGATGTGATTTGTAACGTCAGGCCGGTTCATGCTGAAATATTCAAAATCATTCAGAAATGACCGGCCTGGCAGCTTGGGAAATTATACTGCTTCGATGGGAGCAGCATTTGATTTCCTCTTCCGCATCCAGAATAAAAGAATGGTGAACAGGACTATGAGTATCAGTGGGAATATCATCATCTTTAAAAGAGTAGCCTGGCCTGCAGCCAGCTCGATGGCATCCCCCTCTAATCCCCTCATTGTGGCTCTTTCTCTTGCTTTGTCGATCCATCCTCCAATGATCGGCTGCCAGATGGAAGTGGAAAACATACCAAATGCACCTACTACGGACATGCCGATAGCGCCGCTTAATGGAATTTTTTCTGCTGTAAATCCAATCATATTAGGCCAGAAATAGCATACACCCATAGCAAAAAATACCGCGGCAACGTACGCCATCGCTCCTGTCTGTGTGCTGAAAAGAAAGATGCCCAACGCGGTGAAGATGGCAGAACCGAGCAGAACGCCGGTTTGATCAAACTTGTGAACAAAATCTCCTCCGAAGTATCTGCCAACAGCCATCAACCCTGTAATGAGCGCCAGGATCACCATGGGTTCGGCGCCGCTTTTAGCCAGCATAAGCTGTACCCATTGAGTAGGGCCGAATTCAGAAATGGCCGTCAATGTCATGCAGGCGCAGATGAAAAGAAAAAGCGGCGAGAGCATTGTTTTCAGATTCACACTAAGGGAAGCGCTTCCCACTTTGGGTTTCGGAAATACCTGCCCATAGAAGAAGATAGCATAGATCACCGTGGGAATCAGGATCATCCATATCTGGACCTGCCAACTCCAACCCATGCTGGTCATGAAGAGGGATATTAAACTTCCCAATACGATCCCTCCGGGAAACCACATGTGAAAACGGTTAAGCAAAGTGTTCATCAGTTTTCCGCTGTAGGCCGATGCGATCATCGGGTTGCATGCCGCCTCCGTACATCCATTGCCAAGTCCTATCAGCAAAGTTGAAATCAGCAGACCTGCGTATCCTCCTGAATAGATCGTAAGTATGATCCCGAGGGTGTGGGCAAAAAAAGCGAAGATCATGATCTTCTTGGGCCCGATGCTGCTATAGAAGATGCCCCCCAGTACCATGGAGATCGGAAAACCCAAAAACCACATCTGGTTGATAAAACCGAGCTGGGTTGCAGAGAGGTTAAATGTCTGTCCTAATTGCGGGAGAATGCCCGCTCTTATACTAAAAGAAAAAGCAGTTGTGATTAATGCAAAACAACTGCCATAAAAAAGCCTTTTGCTGTTCTGGTCATTCATAATGTAGGAATTGTTAAATTGAATAGAAAAAAGATCACTTCTTTTTACTTGTTTGATGTTCAAAAAATCAGCTTATAACGGTCCCCCGAAAATAAGGCCGGCGATTAAGATATGAAAAACATCTTAAATTTTAGAAGTAATGACAAAAAACTCCTTTTCTTGTACAGCTACATCATTTCTCATCACAATAACGATCGTGGCGTGCCCCATAAGGTACGCCACGATCGGCGAGTCCCGCGCCCTGCCGTACAGCGCGTGTACCGAATGCATGCCTTGCTGAATAAGGGCCCGCTCGCTAATGCCAATTGCCTTGAGCACTGGTTTAATCACCCTGCGGTTCAACATGCGGTCATCAACGGAAAGGCCGTGGGTGATGGAAATACCAGATCATCCGGATGCTTGCCGTTTACCTGATGTGCGAGTAACAATCGGAGCATCGGAAGATACCTTGCCAAGTGTGTATTCGTTCGCTTTTAAAGGGAAAACCGGCTTACGTTTATAAGGCGGGTAGCCGTTCAGCGATGTGTCAAATTCGCCATTGAGCATATCGGGCTTAATCTCAAGTACCTTGATGGTTGCGAACGGCAAATTCTATGGGTGTAGGGATGTGGTAAATTCAAGCTGCAACGATCTTTATTGTATCGCCTACGTCCTGTCGGGACAATTTACGAACTATTTTTTTGATTATCTACGAAACTGCTACTCCCAGATACTACATAAACATGTGAAATTCAATCAGTAAGTATAGGTAATAAAGGATATAGATTGTGATTGGGGACTGCAAACCAAACTGTGTCAATTGGTGGCAGGTTGAACTGAAAACATGAAAAGAACGCTAAACCGGGGCTATGGAAAACCATAAAACAAAAAAAGGCCACCATTGCTGATGGCCTAAACTTTCTAGCGACAACTCCGGGTTTCTATAGCTGTATTAATTAAACACTTTAATTGACAACGAATAATTGCTAAAGCCATCGGCGAAGAAATTAACCCCCATTTCATTCATCAATAAGATTTCATGATCATTCTGGAACTGGCATTTCACATACTGATGATTAGTGCTAAGAATGATTGATTTCTCCAGGTCTATGCTTCTGCTTAATGTGCCTAAATATTTGCCTGCTGAAATTCTTGTCCAGTTGATAGTTAGCTCTAACGAATTCTCGACAATCGTGCTTTGCGGTGCCTCTGTGTTAGACTGATTCAGGATAGCATAGTAGGATAGTGCTTTAGAACAGATGAATGTAGTTTTCGTCACTTCGGATGCCTGCAGTTCGCCGTCTTTATTGACATCAGTTCCTGTTTCTATTCTGTACCCGCCGCTACTACAGTTGTCTCCATTAGGCTCGGCACTAACATTAATCAAAGTGGCAGGCTCATTGCTATCAATACCATTACAGATATATGAAGTGTTAGTCACTTCAAAGTCCTCTAAGATATCATTGTTGTTCTTATCTATACCACTTTCGACCTTATAGCCACCATTAGAACAATTGGTCCCTGCTGTTTCTGCAGTCGTCCTTATTATGCTGTTGAAACCCTGCGGACCCTGCTCCTTGTTACAAAAGAGGTTGCTTGAAACTAAGGCAACAAACATGAAAAGATGTAGTAATTTGTGAAATTTCATAGATACTTATGCGAGTTTATTATCTGTATGGATTTGTTAAATAGGATAACGAAAATACGGCAACATTTCTTCATTTCCAACAAAAAAGGCCGCAACCATTACTGATTACGACCTTTAAAGCTTGTCGGGACGACTAGATTCGAACTAGCGACCCCTTGCACCCCATGCAAGTGCGCTACCGGGCTGCGCTACGTCCCGAAAACCGGTATTACAGGAATTACCCTGCAATTATTTTAAACAATATTATAAGAACTTTTTTGTCGGGATGACTGGATTCGAACTACAGCTATCCGATATGCTAATATTTGTAGCGAGATCGGGAGTTGAACCCCAACTCCAGTACCGCGTACGGGAGTCGAACCCCATCACCATCGCTCTAACGACGGGATGCAAAAGTAAACATTAATTTCATTTTTAAAAAAATTTTAACGGGCTTTCTCCTAATTTCTATTCACATACCACCATTCCCCGGATACATCTCAAAGCATAAATGCTTACATTTGCCCCTGATTGGGACTAAACAAAAGATCACTTTATCTGCATGCACATTTTACTCAAAAGCGCCAGGATTGTAGCACCTCTCTCCCCCCTTCACGGGCAAATTCAGGATATTCTCATCACGGACGGCGTCATTGCCGATATTTCCGACAGCATCACGGCCAAAGATGCGCAGGTCATCCAGGGTGATAACCTGCACGTTTCCGCCGGATGGATGGACGTTTTTGCCCATTTTTGCGACCCGGGGCAGGAATACAAGGAAGATCTTGGCAGCGGTACCGAAGCAGCCGCAAAAGGGGGCTTCACGGCGGTCATGATCGTACCGAACACCCAACCTGCACTGCATACCAAAACGCAGATCGAATATGTGCTGAGCAAAACCCGCTACGGCGCAGTGAACGTACTGCCCATCGGCGCCATCAGCAAAAACCTGGAAGGCGCCTCCCTGGCGGAGATGTACGAAATGCGGCAGACCGGCGCCCTGGCTTTCTCTGACGGCCTCAAACCGGTGCAGTCTTCCGGCATCCTGCTCAAAGCACTCCAATATGTAAAAGCTTTTTCCGGCACCATCATACAAATACCGGATGATACCAGCATCTCCGGCCATGGCCTCATGCATGAAGGGATATATTCCACCCAGCTGGGCATGCCGGGCAAACCGGCCATCGCCGAGGAGATCATGCTGCGGCGGGATATTGAACTCGCCAAATACACGGATTCCAGCATTCACTTCACCGGCGTCAGCACCCGACAAAGCATCGAGCTGATCGCCGCCGCCAAGGCACAGGGACTCAAAGTGACCTGCTCCGTTACACCTTATCACCTGCTGTTCACCGAAGCGGACCTGATGACGTACGACAGCTTTCTCAAAGTGAACCCTCCCCTGAGAAGTCAGGATGATGTGGATGCACTGCGCGATGCGGTCAGGAGCGGTACGGTGGATTGTATCGCCACCCATCACCAGCCGCAGGACTGGGATGCCAAACAGGTGGAATTCGAATATGCAAAACATGGCATGATAGGCCTGGAAAGCTGCTTCGGCGCTTTACGCACCGCCATGCCGGACCTGAGCCTCGAAAGACTGACGGAACTGCTCGGCGCCGCTCCCAGGCACATCTTCGGCCTCCCCGCCATCACCCTGGAAAAAGGCGCACCGGCCAACCTGACCTGTTTTGAACCGGATGCGGAATACACTTTTTCAGACAAGGATATCGCTTCCAAAAGCCGGAACACGCCTTTCCTGGGCAAAACACTCAAAGGCAGGGCCATCGCCGTCATCAATAACAAACAAGTGCATCGTTCATGAAAACCAAAAACCATATCTGGTTCGGGCTGTTGGCGGCTGGCCTGATCATCGTGCTGTTCCTGATCCAGTATTTTAACAATATCCCGTTCGGCCATGCGGCTTTCAAATGGGCGCCGATCGGCATCATCGTAACCATGGTGATCCTCTCCGCTTTCCGGTATGGCAGATTGTTCGAAGCGCCTTCTTTCGGAGAGCTTTTCAGCAACGGATTCAGAACAACAGCGGTAACTGTCGTAATTTTTGCTATCTTTTTTGTCGTATTCGTACAGCTGTTCCCGGAATACAAGGACAAATTCGTTGCCGAAGTGGTGGCTGCCGGCCCGAATGCCGCATCCACTGCCGATCGTGAGAAGGATATTGCAATGCTGAAAGACAATCTCATTGTATCCGCCCTCGCCGGTTCCCTGATCAATTACCTGATCCCCGGCATGCTGGCGGCCTTGCTGGGCGCTGCGCTGGTAAAAAAGAAATAAACTGATGAATAACCTGGACATATCCGTTATCGTTCCCTTAAAAAACGAAGAAGAATCACTGCCGGAACTGGCGGCCTGGATCGCCCGCGTCATGGAGGAAAACAAGTACATGTATGAAGTGTGGATGGTGGACGATGGCAGTACCGACCTCTCCTGGGACGTGATCCGCCGGCTTTCCGTTGAAAACCCCTGCATCAAAGGCATCAAATTCCAGCGCAACTACGGCAAATCCGCTGCCCTCAATGAAGGTTTCCGCAAAGCCCAGGGCAATGTGGTCATCACCATGGACGCAGACCTGCAGGACAGTCCCGATGAGATTCCCGGCCTCTACAATATGATCATGCAAGACGGGTATGACCTCGTCAGCGGATGGAAGAAAGTGCGGTACGACAATACCCTCACCAAGAATATCCCCTCCAAGCTCTTTAACTGGGCCACCGTAAAAATGAGCGGCATCAAGCTGCACGACTTCAACTGCGGTCTCAAATCCTACCGTAAAAAAGTGGTGAAAACCATTGAAGTGTACGGCGAAATGCACCGCTACATTCCCGTGCTGGCCAAGTGGAGCGGTTTCCGGAAGATCGGGGAAAAAGTGGTGGAACACCGCAAACGCAAATACGGCACAACCAAGTTTGGGCTGGAACGCTTTGTGAACGGTTTTCTGGACCTGGCTTCCATTATGTTCGTCGGCAAATTCGGGAAAAGGCCGATGCATTTCTTCGGCGCACTGGGCTCCCTGTTCTTCCTGTCGGGTTTCGTCATCTCGGCCTATCTTACTTTCGCGAAATTTTTCTACCTGCAATACAAAATGACAGAGCGCCCGATATTTTTTCTGGCCCTCCTGCTGCTCATCATCGGTTCCCAGCTGTTCCTGACCGGTTTTCTGGCGGAAATGGTGGCCCGTAATGCACCGGAGCGCAATTCCTATCTCGTGGAAGAAATACTGGAAAATCCAAACAGATGACCGCGCTGCTGCATAAAAAGATCGTGATCATAGGCCCGGCCCATCCCTTACGGGGCGGGCTGGCTGCTTTTAATGAACGCCTCGCCCGTGAACTGATCGCGCAGGGCAACGACGTCAGCCTGCACACCTTTTCCTATCAATACCCCGGCTTCCTGTTCCCGGGCAAAACGCAATATGCTGACAGTCCCGCACCGGCGGACCTGCACATCAGCAGAACCGTGCATTCCCTCAACCCGCTCAACTGGCGCAAAACAGGCAAAGCCATCGCCCGGGAAAAACCGGATATCGTCATCATCGCCTACTGGCTGCCATTCATGGCGCCCAGCCTGGGCAGCATCGCCCGGTTCATCCGCAAAAACGGCGCAACAAAGATCATCGGCCTGGTCCATAACCTCTTCCCGCACGAAAAACGCCCGGGAGACGCCATGCTTACCGGCTATTTCGTGAAACAATGCCATGCCTTCATCACCCTCAGCCGCGAAGTGGAAGCAGACATCCGCAAACTCACCGATAAACCTGTTGTCTACGCCCCGCACCCGGTCTATGACCATTTCGGGGATGCGATTCCCACTCTCAGTGCCAAACAGCACCTCGCCTGGGACGCCAACAAAAAACATTTGCTCTTCTTCGGCTTCATACGCCGCTACAAAGGGCTGGACCTCCTGCTGGAAGCTCTCGCGGATGAAAGGATCAAAGCCATAAAGAACCTGGAACTGGTGGTAGCCGGGGAGTTTTATGAGGACAAACAGCAATACACCACAATGATCACCCGCCTCGGGCTGCAGGACAGGGTGAAGATCTATTCCGACTTCATCCCCGATAATGAGGTGAAATACTATTTTTCCGCGGCGGACCTGGTGGTGCAACCCTACCGGACCGCCACACAAAGCGGCATCTCCCAGATGGCCTATCATTTTGAAAAGCCGATGCTGGTCACTGCCGTGGGCGGACTGCCCGAGATCGTGCCGGATGGAAAGGCGGGATATGTGGCCGCACCTCAACCGGATGCCATCGCAGACAATATCCTGCGCTTTCTCGCACAACCGGAAGGCGTTTTCACTACCTTTATCCGGGAACAGAAAACGCTGTACTCCTGGGCCTATTTTACATCAAGGCTGGGCACAGTTGCACAATAATCCCGGCGTTTTATTGTTATACCTGAACTATGAAGCTTGTTATTGTTATAATGCTGCTGACCATTGCCATCCCGGATGCCGTTGCGCAACGGCTCTCCCCCTCCGACCGGGCGAATCTGGACGTTGCGCAGGATTCCCTGCGCGCTATGAGCTATGATGTGATCCATGGAAAAACGGAAAGCGTGCGCCAGGAACGTAACGATGCATTCATTCCCGCACTGGTGGCTGCCCTCAAAACAGCCCACTCCTTCCAGTACCGGTTCGATTCCATCCTCACCATGGCGAAAGTTTATCCGAAAGACAGCAGCTTCCGCATTTTTACCTGGCCGCTGGAAAGCGATAACGGCACTTTCCGCCACTACGGCGTTATCCAGATGAATACGAAAGATGGTGCGCTGAAGCTGTTTCCCCTGTTCGACAACTCGGATTTTTCCCGCAACACAGATACCATTACCGATCATAAAGGCTGGCTGGGATGCCTGTACTACAACATCATACAGCGCCATTACTTCAATGCAGAATATTACACGCTCTTCGGATGGGATGCCAACTCGCAGACCAGTCAGAAAAAAATAGCGGAGATGCTGACGTTCAAAAACGGAGCGCCCGTATTCGGCGGCCCGTATTTCAGCTTCGCGGAAGATACCGTGCGCAAGCCTACCCGCAACCGCTTCATCATGGAATATAAAAAGGATGCAACGGCCACGCTTAACTACGATCCGGAAATGGATATCATCATCTTCGACCATCTCATCTCCGAAAGCGGCGAAGATCAAAAGAAGCACACTTATGTGCCGGACCTTGACTATGAGGGATTTAAATGGAAAGCCGGCAAATGGGTCCATATCGAAAAGGTATTCCACGACGCCCTGCAACTGGGCAAATTCCCCATAGGGGAACCGATGGACAAAAGGAAGATCGATCTCACCAATCCCCGGACGCTTGAGGAATTGCAGGCGGAGGAAGCAGAAAAGAAAGGGAGGAAGAAAAAACGGAATCAATAACTTCTTATGCATCCCCGGTTTGAGTTGAACATCAAGGAGCCGAAAAAGAAATTCGACCCGCTACCGCTGATCATTTTTCTATTCGTTTTCCTGACCGGTTTATACATTACGCGGCAGAACCTTCTCCATACGCTTATAGGCACAGCTTTGATCATAGCCATATCTCTACTTGCCAACATCCTAGCCCCTTCGCATTTTATCACCCAAATTATTATGGACAAGGATCTGATCACGGTGACCTACCTCGCTAAAGGCCGATCAAAAATCCTAAGCGGCCGGCAAAAAGATTTTATGTTTACCCGTCATACCAGCAGGCGCAAGTACCTGGAAATCCGGTACAGGAGCAGAACAGTGATCCGGCAGGATATTTCGGATGAATGGACGATTGAGCTGATGGACCAGCTATGCCGCGAAGCCCGGAAAAAACGGGCATAAAAAAGAGCGTACCACCGTTGATACGCTCTTTCTATTCAAATCAGATCAATCATTATTCAGGGCTTTCAAATCTCCCCAACAAACTAAAACAGTTCTCCCTGCAAGTTCCCGTCTTCTTCCGGCTCCGCTTCCTCATCTTCCGTCAACAGTTCGGCACTGATGAAATCATCCCCTGCGATCTTGTTCCCCACTGTTCTCCAGCCGGTCACTTCAATCGTTTCATGCAGCGCGATCTCTTCCTCCTGCGGATCGCGTTTCTTCCCGGTTTTGACTAACACCACAGGTTCCGCCTGTGTGGTCACCAGCTCCAGGTAATTATCCGCGCCTTCTTTGATGAAGAGGAACTTGTTATTCAGCGTTTGCGTTTCAATTTTGAAACGTTTCACATTGAACTGCTTTTTATCCGCATCGTAATAGATGGCGGTCACGATCCGTTCAGGGTTGAATTTCTCGATATATACGGCATCGTTGGATTCGTAGCGGTTCGTCAGCTCATAATTGGTCAGTTCGTAAGTACCGTTCTTATAGAACACCAGTATTTTATCCTCTCCTTCAAAGCTGCCGACGAACAGGCCGCGCTGTTCCGTGTTCAGCCTGCCTACCGTATCATCGTACCATATTTTGATGCCGGACAGGGTGGACACGCCCTTTTCCTTGAATTTCACACTGCGGATGGGGTACTTCGTTACCACATTCCCCATGGAGCTGCGGCCTTTTATCGGGATGGTCTCGAAATAGAAATCAAATTCCTTTTTCTTGGCGGCACAGTTCGGGCTGAGGCGCACAGACACTACTTCGGCCTCTCCATTGGGATTGGCGGAGAAATAATGCACTTTGGAATTCTTCTCCCCTTTTGTCAGATCATATTCCTTATCCCGCGTGATACCGGTAACGTTAAAGCGTTTAGCGAGACTGTAACCGGTCTTGGCATCCACATAGACCATATTATAGGTCATGCGCTCATCACCTTTGCGGAAGATGTCCACATGAATGATGTCTTTGCCTACAAAGGTCTTGTCTGCCACCTTGGTCACCAGCATTTTGCCATCGCGGCGGAAGATGATGATATTGTCCAGATCGGAGCAATCGGCTACGAACTCGTCCTTTTTCAGGGAAGTTCCGATGAAGCCGTCCGCCTTGTTTACATAAAGTTTGGTATTGGCAATGGCTACTTGCTGCACCTGGATGGTGTCGAAGGTCTTGATCTCTGTTTTGCGCTCGCGGCCTTTGCCGTATTTCTTCAGCAGGCCTTCGTAATAGCTGATGGTAAAGTCCACCAGGTTGGCGAGGTCGTGTTTTACCTGTTTGATATCGGCATCAATACCCTTGATCTGTTCCGCCAGTTCATTGATATCGAGCCGGTAGATACGGCGTACGGGCTTCTCCGTGAGTTTCAGGATATCTTCCCGGGCGATGGCTCTTTTCAGCTGTTTCTTGTAAGGGTCGAATCCCTTATCGATCGCCGCCAGCACTGCTTCCCAGTCCTTATGCTTCTGTTCCAGCTCCTTGTATATCCCTTTTTCGAAGAAGATCTTTTCCAGCGAGGTGTAATGCCATTTTTCCTCCAGTTCCGCCAGCTTGATCTCCAGCTCTTTTTTCAGGAGCTCTTTCGTGTAGTCGGTGGCGTATCTCAGCAGATCGGAGGCGCCGATGAAACGGGGCTTGTCCTCTACGATCACGCAGACATTCGGGGAAATGGACACTTCACAGTCCGTAAAGGCATAGAGGGCGTCAATAGTGATGTCCGGCGAAATACCGGGCGCCAGCTGCACTTCTATCTCTACATCCTTCGCCGTATTGTCCACTACTTTTTTGATCCTGATCTTGCCGTTGTCATTGGCTTTGACGATGGATTCCATCAGGCCGGTAGTGGTGACGCCATATGGCACGTCTTTGATCAGCAGGGTCTTTTTATCTTTTTCCTCGATGTGGGCCCGCACCCGCACTTTTCCACCGCGGCGGCCGTCGTTGTAACCGGCCACATCGATCATGCCTCCGGTTATAAAGTCGGGATACAATTCGAATTTCTTTCCGCGCAGGTGTTTGATGGACGCGTCTATGAGTTCCTGGAAGTTATGCGGCAATATTTTGGTGCTGAGCCCTACGGCAATGCCTTCCGCTCCCTGTGCCAGCAGCAGCGGGAACTTCATGGGCAGAAAGAGCGGTTCGTTCTTGCGGCCGTCGTAGCTGAGCTGCCACTGTGTGGTCTTTGCGTTAAAAGCTACTTCCAGTGCGAATTTCGACAGGCGCGCCTCTATATAACGCGCGGCTGCGGCATCATCGCCCGTACGCACATCGCCCCAGTTGCCCTGGGTCTCTATCAGCAGGTCCTTTTGCCCCAGGTTTACGATCGCATCGCTGATGGAAGCATCGCCATGCGGGTGGTACTGCATCGTTTGCCCGATCACGTTAGCGACCTTGTTAAAGCGGCCGTCGTCCATTTCTTTCATGGCATGCATGATACGGCGCTGTACGGGTTTCAGCCCGTCTTCCACTCCCGGCACCGCGCGCTCAAGAATAACGTAGGAGGCATAGTCCAGGAACCAGTCCTTGTACTTCTCATCCACATGCTCTGTGCTGTGCAGCGATTCGTCTGGTGATCCGTTTATATTGCTCATAGTATAAATTACCTGGTTTTAATATTCAGCTCGTTCATCAGGTCTTTCCGCCAAACCCTTATGGAATCGATCTTTACGTCATCCAATGTGTTCAGTTCAATGAAAGAGCAGTCTGTTATGGCTTCCAGCTCATGCCAGATCCGGATGGGTATCTCTACCCTTGCCGGCGCTTCGATGACATCGGTACGCAGCTGGTCTTCATCCAGCGGGCACCAGTGTATAGCGGCTTTTCCGCTCAGCAGGTACATGATCTCGGGATTCTTGTAGTCACTTTTCCCTTCATGGTAATGCTGTCCGCTGGAGGAACCGGCGTTGCGGTAGCAGAGGATAAAATTCCCGGTACGGAACGTCTGCCAGTCGAAATTCCGGCCCCGTTCGTCCTCGCCTCTCAGTTCCAGTGGTGTGATGATGATCTCTGCCATAGCTATTCATTTTCTGCCGCGGGTGGGGTTTCCCCGCCGCCCGGCAGCTTTACTTCAAAATCCCGCATTGTTTTCAGTTCTCCCCTGCTTTCCACCTTTCCTTCCCGTATGAGTTCCTTCAACCGCCAGGAAAGGTACTGGTCCATCACCGGGTATTTGAATTTGCCGATGGCCAGCGCGATCACTTTATGCGCTTTCTGGAATTCCTTTGTGAGCTGCTGCAGCAGGTCCTTATCATAATAAGATGCGGCTTCGCCTCTGATCTTCTTACCGCCTTCCAGCATTCTCACGCCGGCGTTCTCGTTCATCATCCGCCGCCACTCTTCACCATCCAGCTCAAACTCGGCTAGGGATACCTCACGCGCCAGCTTTTTGGCCTTCAGGAATTCCTTCGGTAATATCTGGTGCAGATGTGTGGGATAGAACACCGCATTTTTTTCATTAAGGAACGGAAGATTGTTGAGGTAGATGAGGTGAATGCGGCCGGAGAAGCGGTCCAGCTGACTGATCAGCCAGTAATATCCGCACACATCGCAGGCATTCTGCCCTGCCCATATCCAGGCTTCCAGCTCTTCTTCTTCCCGCAGCCTTCCTTTCAGGGAACGTACGGGATCTTCCGGTGCGGCCTGTTCTTCGCCTTCAGCGAGCACCGGCTGCGGCACTTCCTGCATCATGTTCCACCAGTCCCGCCGGCCGCTGCGCCCTTCCGGCGTATCCAGGATGAACAGCGGGCCTACGGCCAGGTCGTCTTCGAAACACAATATCTCTCCTTCCATTTGCGGGTCCAGTTCAAACGCTGCTTTGAGGTTAGCTGCGGATGATTGCCCGAATACAATATGCAATATCATAGATGACATGTTGAAGGAAAACTGCTTTCCTTCATTTTTTATGTTTAAAAGTCTCAGCTTTCCGCGGGCGCTTCGGTCAGGTCTTTTTCGTACCGCAGGTTATTGATGATAAAATCCTGCCGCTGCTGCGTGTTCTTGCCCATATAATATTCCAGCAGCTTGGCTACCGGCATGTCCAGCGAAGGAATGATCGGCGCCTTGCGCATATCTTCTCCGATGAACTGCCCGAATTCGTCCGGCGATATCTCTCCCAATCCTTTGAACCGGGTAATTTCCGGTTTGCTGCCCAGCTTTTTCACTGCTTTCTGTTTTTCCTCTTCGCTGTAACAGTAGATGGTCTGCTGTTTGTTGCGCACCCGGAATAAGGGCGTTTCGAGGATATAAATATGGCCATTCTTCACGAGGTCCGGGAAGAATTGCAGGAAGAAGGTGAGCATCAGCAGGCGGATATGCATCCCGTCCACATCCGCATCGGTGGCAATCACGATATTGTTGTACCGGAGACCTTCCAGTCCTTCTTCAATATTGAGGGCATGCTGCAGCAGGTTGAACTCTTCATTCTCGTACACCACTTTTTTGGTGAGACCGTAACAGTTCAGCGGTTTTCCACGGAGGCTGAATACCGCTTGCGTTTCCACATTGCGGGATTTGGTGATGGAACCGCTTGCGGAATCCCCTTCCGTGATGAAGATGGTCGTTTCCTTCTGCCGGGTGGCCATATCTTCCTTCGCTTTTCCCGTGTATTCCTCATTCATATGAATGCGGCAGTCCCGCAGCTTCTTGTTATGCAGATTGGCTTTTTTGGCGCGTTCATTGGCCAGTTTTTTAATGCCGGCCAGCTCTTTTCTTTTCCCGCTCGCTTTGTTCGATGCGTTTCTTCAGCGCATCCGCCACCGCCGTGTTCTTGTGCAGGTAGTCATCCAGCTGTTTGGACAGGAATTCCAGCACAAAGGCTTTCATGGACTGCCCACCTTCGGTTACGGCGAGAGAGCCGAGTTTGGTCTTGGTCTGGCTCTCAAACACCGGTTCCTGCACCCGCACGGCAATTGCCGCACAGATAGAGGCCCTGATGTCCGTAGCCTCATAGTCTTTTTTATAGAAGTCCCTTATGGTTTTCACGAAGGCTTCCCGGAAAGCGCCCAGATGGGTGCCGCCCTGAGTGGTATGCTGGCCGTTCACGAAGGAATAATATTCTTCTCCGTACTGGTTCTCGTGGGTAATGGCCACCTCTATATCTTCTCCCCTGAGGTGGATGATCGGGTAACGCAGGTCGTCAGGATTGGTTTTGCGCTGCAAAAGGTCCAGCAACCCGTTTTTGGAAATATACTTCTGGCCGTTGAAGCTGATCGTCAGCCCGGCGTT
This sequence comes from Chitinophaga sp. XS-30, assembly GCF_008086345.1. Taxonomy (NCBI): domain Bacteria; kingdom Pseudomonadati; phylum Bacteroidota; class Chitinophagia; order Chitinophagales; family Chitinophagaceae; genus Chitinophaga; species Chitinophaga sp. XS-30. Next base: position 4,601,958 of record NZ_CP043006.1, read on the forward strand.
CAGGAAACAATAGTTCCAGATCTGGTTCTCCAGGAAGTCCGGAATAAAGTGATAGTTCTTGAAAACGGTATCGTCCGGGGTAAAGGTGACCAGGGTGCCGTTGGGCTCGCTGGTGGGTACCTCTTTATGCTCTTTTAACAATATTCCCCGTTCGAACTCGGCCACTTTTGCCTTGCCCTCCCGGAAGGAGCTTACCTTGAAATAGCTGGAAAGGGCGTTCACCGCCTTGGTACCCACACCGTTCAACCCTACCGACTTCTGGAAGGCTTTACTGTCGTATTTCGCGCCGGTGTTGATCTTGCTCACCACATCCACCACCTTGCCCAGCGGAATGCCCCGGCCAAAGTCCCGCACCGTCACGCTGTGCTCGGATACTTTGATATCGATCTGTTTTCCGAAACCCATCATATGCTCATCGATGCAGTTATCCACCACCTCCTTGATCAGTATATAGATACCGTCGTCCATACTGCTGCCATCCCCCAGCTTGCCGATGTACATGCCCGGACGCAGCCGGATATGCTCCCGCCAGTCCAGCGAACGGATGGAATCTTCGGTATAGGCATTGAAAAGGTCTTTGTTATCCGCCATAATCTTTCTGTTAATCACTTGATGTTGAAACCCTTGGGCCTGCAACTTACTAAATCTTTTAGCAAAACCCGGTCGTTGGCAAAAATAAAGGATTAGCACAATATCCCAAGTAGATTTTATGCACCATACTTATATTATTGAAAATGAAATGTTTGAATATGCAAATTCACATCCCAACGCTTTACACATTAAAATTATGCGGTACAAGCGAATATTTTTTTATTTAAATATTCTTTCATTTAACTTAATTATCTATATTTACATCAAGCTTGATTGAAAAACACGAAAAACCTTATATCTATGAAGACGCTGTTTTTTACATTGGTCATATCTGTGCTGATCATTGCGGTTATTGTAAGCTTGCTGATCAATCAGGAAGAAAAAAATATGTACCGTTTCAAAGACCTCTGCATTCGTCTTGTTCAAAAATTCGACTCCTGGCAAATGATGCGTTGAGGGTTTCCGTAATTATTCTATACTGATCAACCTTGAAAAACTATCTGAAAACCTGATAAAATCCTATACCTATGAAAACCGGCCTGATGTTTAAACTGGCATGCCTTTGTATTGCTTCCATTGTACTGATGGCGCACTTTGTACGCAGGTATATGCAAAGAACGAGTGTGCGCTCAGCGCAATAGCGATCTCCGGCATCCCCGGTGCACGAGCGAGGCACACCGGAGAGCAAACAGCATTTTGATCCGTCCGGTGGGCGGATCATTTTTTTATGCCTGCAGGGCCGTACAGGGCATAAAAAAGAGGAACCGCATTCCTGCAGTTCCTCCGTTCCATATCAACAAATTAACGATTGAAATACTTGTTAACGGCGTCTGTACGGCTGCGTACATGCAGCTTTTCGTAGATGTTATGCACGTGCCTGCGCACCGTTTCAATGCTGATGAAGAGATTACCGGCTATTTCTTTGTACAGGAAGCCTTTCGACAACTGGTCCAGTATCTCCTTTTCCCGGGAGGTCAGCGCTTCCAGGGCGGGGTTGGGTTTTGCCTGTTTCTGAAAATAGGCCACAACTCTTCTGGCTATCTGGGAACTCATGGGAGAGCCGCCGTCATGCAATTCGCGGATAGCGTCCAGCAGATCGCCCGGCGAGGTCTTCTTCAGAATATAACCGCTTGCGCCGCCCTCCAGTGCCATGAAGATCTTGTCGTCATCTTCATACACCGTCAGCATCATGAACTGCATATCGGGAAATTCCGCCTTTAACCGCGTAATACACTCGATACCGTTCATTCCCGGCAGGTTAAAATCCATCAACACCACATTGGGTAACAACTGTGGAATCTTTTCCAACGCATTTTCCGCATTGTTGAAAGCGCCAATACAAGCATATCCTTCCGACCCATTGATCAACAGCTCCATGGCAGACCGGATGTCGTGATTGTCTTCAACAATAGCCACAGAGATGATATCCATGCTATTTTGCAGCTTTTTTTTCGAATATACCATCATTTGAATTTAATAACATCACACGTAGATGTTATGCATTTCAAAATTAACTCAATTTAACGGGATATCTAGGAAAACTGTCGTACCATTTTGGGAGATGATGTCTACCTGGCCTCCGACCTGCTGCATTCTTTTCTCGATATTCTTCAGCCCGTTGCCGAACAGGCGTACCTTTTCAGGATCAAAACCCTTGCCATTATCTTTGATCATGATGGTCATGTTCCGGAATACTTTTACTTCAATGGTGACCTCGGTGGCCTGGGAATGTTTCATCACGTTATGCAGGGATTCCTTTACGGCGAGATAAATGTGCCGTCTTGTGCCGCCGCTGAGCTTTACATTGGGAATGTTCTCGGGTATGATGAAATGATGCTGTATGCGGGCATGCTCCAGAAAATCCGCCGCAAAGCTGCGCATATAGGCGATCAGGTTAGCCAGTGAATCGTTGGAGGAGTTCATTGCCCAGATGATCTCGCTCATCTTGTCCACCAGCTCTCCCGCTGCTTCCGATATCCTTTCTATCTCTTTCGTCTGCCCGGTATCCTTGATCTTCCGTTTGGCGATCTCGCTCAGCAACCTGATGGTGGATAGCCCTGACCCCAGATCGTCGTGCATATCGCTGGATATCCGCGCCCGTTCCTGGTCTACCGCCTGCTCCTTTTCCAGCTTGAGCTTTTCATTGCGGATCTTGTAATCCAGGTAAAGCGCGGAAAAATAATACGCAATACCCAGTACCAGCAGCAACAACAGGAACCGGAACCATAACGATTGCCAGAAGGGTATTTTGATGACGATCTCCAGTGTTACGGGAACGGTATTCCACACTTCATCATTATTACATGCCTTGACCTTGAAGATATAATGACCGGGGGGAAGGTTCGTGTAACGGGCGAGCGTCTGGCTACCGGCCTGCAGCCAGTCCTCATCCACACCATCCAGCATGTACTGCACCTTGTTCTTGAGCGGATTGGTGAACTCCAGCGGTACATATTCTATCGCAATGGTATTCTGATTGTACGGCAGCTCCACTTTATGCAGCAGCGATATGGCGGTGTCCGACTGATATGGTTTGTCCAGCACCTCCAGCCGTTTGATGACCACCTTCGGCGTATAAGGGTTGTTCATGAAGTTGCGGGGATAAAACCCGGTGACGCCTCTTATCCCCCCAAAGAACAATTCTCCGTCCATCGACTTGAAATAGGCGCCGGTATTGAATTCATTGGATTGCAGGCCATCCTCGAAATTATAGGTGACCAGGTTATCCGAATTCTGCTTGATCTGGGTAATGCCTTTGTTATGACTTACCCAGATATCATCTTTATCATCCAGCAGCACCGCATATACATAGTCATTGACCATGCCCGTATAGTCGTAACTGTTGTAGTGCCTGACCACTTCGTATTTTTCATTCAGTATCAGCAGGCCTTTGGTAGTGGCTACCAGCAGTTGTTTGTGCGCGTTCTTGTTGATGGATTTCACTTCCACATCTTTAGGCGGCAGCGGGATCTTCTCCCAGCTGCTGCTTTCTGCGGCGCGGCCATACAAACCGGCTTTCGTTCCCACATACTGGTTGCCCCAGAAATCCTCATAGAAACAGGTGAGGTTCTCTCCCGGGAAATGCCGGACGATATCGGCTTTATACCCTTTGTCCGCATCAGAGAACATCAGCAGGTATTCCCCGTAATTAAAATACACCTCGCCATTGGGTCTTTTGCTGACAAAGGGATATTCGTCATCCTGCTCCGGCAGGCCCAGCGCCTTCATTTTGGCCGTAAGGTCCCGGAAGCGCTCGGTCTGTACGTTGAACAATCCAATGCCGCCATCCTTGAAGTGGAACCAGAGGGATTCATAATTTTCCCGGCAGATGCTGTGCAGGTCGTTGTTGGGAAAAAGGCCGGGAGATTCCACATTGGTGATCTTTTTCAGGAAACGCCCTCCCTTTTCATAGATATCCAGCCCGTCCTGCCAGAGCCCTACGTACAAACGGCCGTCATCATGCTTGTACACGGCTTTCACGATGTTGTGCGTGATGCGCGGCGAACGGTACAGCGAGAATACTTTTTTATTGGGTGAGTACTTCTTCAGCCCGTCCCCGTCCGTACCCACCCACATGTTATCGGCGGCATCGCGGTAGAGGGAGATCACGCGGTTGAAAGAATTGTTCTCGAAAGTATTGAAGCTGACAATGTGATTGACGATCTCGTGATTGCGCAGGCTGTACACGACAACGCCGTTATTCCCGCCGATCCAGGCATTCCCTTTATGATCCAGTTCTATCACGGATGGCTGGAAGTTTTCGTGCTGGTCGTTATACAACTCAACCGGCAGGTCCGTATAACTGTTCTTCTTTATATCGAAGATGCTGATATGCCCTTCACTGGCCAGCAGCAGGGAATCCGGGCCCAGCAGCTTTATGACGGGATTCTTTCCGAGCGTAGGCAGGCAATAGGTTGTCAGCCGCGTGGTGTGAATATCCATCTTCACCAATTGCTCCCGCTCGAAAGCCATCCAGATGTGATCGCCCTGTTTTACGACTGTTGCCGGCCGGAGCCTGCGCTTTTCGAAATCAGGCGGATAGAGGATGATCTTTTTCAGCTCGTAGGTGATATTGTCGAGAATATACAATCCTTTCATCGGCCGCCACAGCCAGAGGGTCTGCGTGGCCTCATCTTCCCCGAGGACGTGGAATTTCTGCACGAAATCCCGCTCCTCCTCGTTTACATAGGTGGTGTCCTGAAAAACATGGCGAAAAGAGTTCTTGTATTGGCCATACAGGCTGATGCCGGTATTGTGGACCACGAGCAACTGCTTGCGGCTGTCCTTATAAAATTCGTAATCCCGGCCGCCATGCAGGCCGAAGCTTTTGACCACCGCGCGGCCCTGCTGGGAAGCGGAACTGTACAAAATGCGCTCTACGGGTTTGGAATCGGATCTGTTGGGACTGGGGATCTGCCGGTATTCGTTGAACACATAACCGTCAAAACGATTGACACCGTCGAAGGTGGATATCCATAAAAATCCTTCTTCGTCCTGTATCAGACTGTATATGCTACTCTGGGAAAGCCCTTTGTCCACATCATAGGCATCGAAATTATAACTCCGCTCCTGTGCGGAAACAGAACTGACAATGGCGAGTGACCATAGGATTAAAAACAGGCCTGTCTGTTTGAATGAACCCATTAAACTGTTAAATGGTTTAAGCACGTTTGCAGCACCCTGCAAATATATCATTCAAACTTACACTTTTTAATGATTTTGTATTTTTCTTATTTATTATTGCTTCAAATATTGCGAAATATGAAACACATTATAACCTTTTATATCCTGTTCCATGCCCTGGCCGTACAGGCCCAAACTTACCGGATAAAAGCGCTGGTGTCCGCCCCGGTATCCAGCATCCGGGGGCTGAGCGTGGTGAATGATTCCGTGATATGGATCTCCGGCACGGAGGGTAAAGTGGGCAAAAGCACGGACGGGGGGAAACATTGGGAATGGTTCACCGTTCCGGGTTGCGACAGCTGCGATTTCCGGGATATAGAGGCTTTCAGCGGAGACAGGGCGGTGATCATGGGCATTGCCGAACCGGCCAGGATATACCTGACAAATGATGGCGGGCGCAGCTGGAAACAGGTATATTTTAACGATACCAGGGGGATTTTTCTGGACGGGATGGATTTCCTGGATCACCAAAAAGGGGTAATCATCGGGGACGCGATCGATGGTATTTTCACCATTCTGGGAACGAATGACGGCGGGGAAACCTGGCAGTCCCTCAAAGGGCCTGCCGCCCGGGAAGGGGAAGCCAGTTTTGCCGCCAGCGGCACCACCATCAGGATGCTCGGCAGGAAGTCCTTTGCCATTTGCAGCGGCGGCAGCGCCAGCCGTTTCTTCCGGTACGATGGCCACTCCTGGAAGGTCTCTCCCATTCCCGCAGCACAGGGCGCGCCCTCCAGGGGGATATTCTCTTTCGCCTTCCGGAACGGGAAACAGGGCGTTGCCGTAGGGGGTGACTACCTGGTGATGGATGCCAGGGAAGGGAACTGCCTGCTGACCAATGACGGCGGCCGCAGCTGGAAAGCCCCGGCCACCCCGCCCCGGGGTTACCGCAGCGCCGTGGAATACCTGGATGGCAACAGGGTGCTTTGCACCGGGCCAACGGGTACCGATATGTCTGCCGACGGCGGCCTCACCTGGGCGCCGGTAAGCAATGAGGGATTCCATGCCGCCAGGAAAGCGAAAAATGGCAGCAGGGTATTCCTCGCCGGCAGCAAAGGCCGCATCGCCGTGCTGGAAACCGCGGAATAGCTCCTTTCCGGGATACAAAAAGGCGCCCTGGAAAGGAGCGCCGATTTTCTTTTACAACACATATTGTATCACAACCGAAACAATAGGTTAAAGCAAAAAGTACATTATATGGAAGTTAATCTTTCTTACTGCAATATTTCCGGCAACTTCGCCAATGCGTCATATTTTTTTGTAAAAGACGGGATAACTCCGGCTATCGTATTAAAAAAATACAAACAACCGGGGATTTTTTGATTAATTTAGTTGATACATGGCCTTCGGGCCATCCTATTATTCATTGTTATAAGAAACAGATCGGCGCGATGCAAGTGGCAACAACATCGGGTAAGTACTCGGTAAAATACTACCCGGATAATATTCAATCGTGGAAAAAGGAAGGGAACTATTTTTATTTCTATACCTCTACCACCGTCCTGGAGCTCAGGGTCATTTCTGACAAGATCGTCCGTTTCCGTTATGCGGCGGACGGGCAATTCCAGCGGGACTTTTCATACGCGGTCAGTGAGAAACTGGAAGAATCTCCCGAATTCTTCGATATCCGCGAATGGGCGGACACTTTCGAGATCATTACCACCGTCATCCGGGTATTCGTAGCCCGGGAAAACCTGCGGATCACCATCACGGATATAGACGGGCGCATCATCAATCAGGATGAAACCGGCTTTCACTGGCAGTACTATCTGCAAAAAGGCGGCAAGATCGTCTACTGCACCAAACTGATACAGGATGGTGAATCCTTTTACGGACTGGGTGACAAGCCTACGGAACTGAACCTCCGCGGCAAACGCATGGAGAATTACGGCACGGATTCTTACGGTTATACCAAAGATACAGACCCGCTTTACCGCAACATCCCCTTTTATTACGGCCTTCACAACGGCATCGGTTACGGTATCTTCTTCGATAATACCTTCCGTACCCTTTTTGATTTCGGGCATGAGCGGGATGATGTGTCCAGCTTCTGGGCGCGAGGCGGGGAAATGAACTATTATTTCATTTACGGCCCGGCATTATTGCAGGTAGCGGAATCATATGCCCGCATTACCGGCACAGCAGAGCTGCCGCCCCTCTGGGCACTGGGTTATCACCAATGCCGCTGGAGCTATTTCCCGGATACGAAGGTCAAAGAGATCGCGCAAACCTTCCGGGACCGCAAGATCCCCTGCGATGCGCTTTATCTCGATATCGATTATATGGAAGGCTTTCGCTGCTTCACCTGGAGCAAAGACAGCTTCCCCGATCCCAAAGGCCTGCTGAAAAGCTTGTCGGACGATGGATTCAAAACCGTGGTGATCATCGACCCGGGCATCAAGGTAGACCCGGATTACCCGGTCTACCAGGAGATCACGCAGAAAGGCTTTGCCTGCAAGCGGGCGGACGGCGCCTATATGGAAGGCGATGTATGGCCGGGGAAATGCGTATTCCCGGATTTCACCGACCCCAAAGTACGGGAATGGTGGAGCGGGCTTTTCCAGGACCTGACCGCAACAGGCGTCCGTGGTGTATGGAACGATATGAACGAACCTGCCGTATTCGAGCTCGGTACTTTTCCCGAAGATGTGCGGCACGACTATGATGGCGAGAACGTCAGCCACCGCAAGGCGCATAACGTGTACGGCCATCTCATGAGCAAAGCCACCGCAGCGGGTTTGAAGAAACACCTCATGCCGCAGCGGCCCTTCGTGATCACCCGTTCCGCCTATTCCGGCACCCAGCGCTGGAGCTCTGTATGGACCGGCGACAACATCGCATCCTGGGAACATCTCTGGCTGGCTTCCGTACAATGCCAGCGCCTTTCCGTTTCCGGCCTCTCCTTTGCCGGCAGCGATATTGGCGGGTTCATCGGCGAACCGGATGGCGAACTGTACACCCGCTGGATACAACTCGGCGCGTTCCATCCGCTGATGCGCACCCACTCCGCCAGCAATGAAACCGGCTTCAACCAGGAGCCGTGGAGCTTCGGCCCTGAATTCGAGGCCGTGGTGAAAGCATTCATACAGCTGCGCTACCGCCTGCTGCCCTACATCTACACCACCTTCTGGCAATATGCCGCTTACGGCACTCCCATGCTTCGTCCGTTGGCTTTCGTAGCCCAGCAGGATGAACATACGCATGACCTCAACCACGAGTTCATGATGGGTGACAGCCTGCTCATCAGCCACGTCAGCGAAGCCGGCATGAAAGAAAAAGAAGTGTACCTGCCCGAAGGCACCTGGTATTACTATTTTTCCGATAAACTATACACCGGCGGGCAAACGGTGACCATCCCCACGCCCCTTTCCGAAATGCCGTTGTTCGTAAAAGGCGGGGCCGTAGTACCGCAGTATCCTGACATGCAGTACGTCGGCGAATTCAGGATCATGGAAATGATCCAGCAGGTATATTTCGCCGAAGGCACCACCCACAGCATCCTCTACGAAGATGCAGGCGACCATTACGCTTACAAGACCGGCCAATACAACCTCGTGCGCTTCAAACAAAGCTCGGAACCACAATTATTCCGGCTGAAGAAAAAGTTCGTGGGCAAGTACAATGCAGATTATACCCATCACCGCATTCGTGTGCACGGCCTGCCCTTCCAGCCGAAAGAGTATGTGCTGGACGGCGTGGTAATGCCGCTGAAACCGGAAGATACCGTGAATGGCGTGGTGGAACTGCTGCTGTTAAGGAAATTTGAGGAATTGGTGATACGGTAAGAAAACAAAAAATTCACATAGCCGGGGTATCGTAGGATGCTCCGGCTATTTTCATACGGAAATACCGCAAAACAGGATGAACATAGGCTAAAATCAACTTCTACCACATAAAAGCCTGGAAAAACGATCGAAGAATTGATCAAATAATCCAACAATTCTGCGAGTTTCGTAAATTCATTCCAAACACCGCGATCATGAACGACACCCCTGTCTTCTCCCACGCAGAACCTGTTCTCGCTGTGCACGACATACCTGAAACCATCCGGTACTGGCAGCAGATACTTCGCTTTCCTTCGCAATGGAGCTGGGGCGATCCGCCCAACATCGGCGGTGTTTCCTGGCAAAATGCGTACATCCAGTTCCTGTGCGACCCTGCGCTAGCGGCGGCATCAAAAGGCAATAACGTCTGGATACGGCTTCAGCACATCGATGCATTGTACCACCTGCACCAGGAGCACAAGGCTGAGATCGTTACGCCGCTGGAAGTGCATTCCTACGGCATGGCGCAGTACACGGTCCGGGAGATCAACGGATATTATATCCATTTTGCAGCGCCTGCCGTGAAGCGGAAAAAAAGTGAAAACTCACTGCCTTCTTCGGTACGCATCACCGGAAGAACTCCTTCCGTACGGGAATACCTCGATCTTTTGCATAGCCTGGGCAACACGCCGTTGCTGACGGAAGAGATGGCAGCAAAACGCCTTGCCGCGGCCGTGCATGGTGCCATAGCGGAAGATACCGAAAACGGAAAAACGATCGGCTGCGCCCTGCTCCTCGGAGACCATGCCAGCTACTATTATGTGAAAGATGTAATGGTGCACCCCGACTGGCAGGGCAGGCGCGTGGGAACAGCGATCATGCAGGAATTGAATCGCTGGCTGGACTATGAAGGAGCGGACAAGGCCCTTGTATCGCTGATCACAGGGGAAACACTGGAGCCCTTTTACCTGCAATCAGGCTTCACGAAAGCATTCAGCATGTACCGGTATATCAACCGCCGTGAAAAAAAACATTAGGCAATACCCGCACATGAAATGAATACAGGCAGATAACCGATTCGCGATCTTTTTGTTCGTATCTTCCCCCCCCTGATCCCGGAACAATATGATCTACAGGGAATTCAAACCACATCCGCTACTGGCGCCCTACATTGAATGTTACTGGAAAGCCGATGCCGACAAACCGCCTTTCCGTGATACGGAATCGCTTATCCCTGACGGCACTATCGAGCTGATGTTCAATTTCGGAGACGACTACGCACAGATAAAGAACGGCGCAAAAGAAACGGTGAAAGGCTCCCATATCATCGGTATCCGCAAGCAGGCGCTGCAGATATCGCAAACCAGCCGGCAGCATATATTCTCCATCCGCTTCCGCCCCGGAGGCTCCTACCCTTTCTTTCATATTCCCGCACACCTTTTTGCCAACGGCTTCTGGGGCATTGGCGAGCTGGCCGGCAGGGACTACCGGGAACTGGAAGAACGGCTGTACGAAGCGAAAGCCGATCATGAACGGGTAACTATCACGGACCGGTTCCTCCTCTCCCGCCTGCATCAGGAAAATGATGATTACGACTTTGCCGTCCGCTCCTCCAGATGGCTGCTGCAAAACCCTGAATCCTCCATTGCCGAAGCCTGCAGGCTCTTTGGCACGCACTACAAGCAACTGGAGCGGAAATTCAGCCAGGTGATCGGTGTTACGCCCACTGAGCTGCTGAAGATCCAACGGTTCAACCGGGCTATCCTCACCATGTACAGCTGCCAGTACCGCTCTCTCACCGATGTGGCGTACGCCTGCGGCTATTATGACCAATCCCATTTCATCCGCGAGTTCCGGCAGCTGTCGGGACTTTCTCCCCGGCAGTTCCTGAAAGAACAGTTCACTATCGTGCAGGTGATACAACCTGTGCTGGCAGAGCGGCTGTCGAAATCGTACAATTTATAATGCAGGCGATTCTACAGTTTTGCATAAAAAAAGTATGGAAACAAAACAAACCGGACTGATCCCCTATCTGCATTTCGAAGGTAATTGCGAGGAAGCGCTGAATTATTATGCCGGTATCCTCGGCGGTACTGTCGAGATCCGGAGCCGTTATGACAATCCGGCCATGAATGCACCGGAGGCCTACCGTGAAAAGGTATTGCACGGGCGGCTGCATTTCAGTGGTCTGTCCATTTACACCAGCGATGTATTCCCCGGGCAGAAGGCGCAAGGGTCCAGCGGAGATGTTGCGCTGTCCCTGACTTTCCCGGACGAGCAAACCGCCCAACAGGTATTTGATCAGCTGGCGAAGGGAGGAAAAACAAGGCGTACCTTTCGCAAAACAGTTCTGGGGAGAATGGCATGGTAACCTGACGGACCGGTATGGCATCCGCTGGATGGTGAATTGCTAACGCAACGCTCAGGCCAGCGTACCGCCGTTAACTTCCTGTATGGCCGCGTTCAGGTGTTTGGTATCATATAACAGCAGGCGTTTCAAAACGCCATGCAATATCCTTGCTTCTACAGGCTTGCGCAGATAACCGTCCAATCCCATCTGCATATACTCCTGTTCCTGCTCACTGAAAGCATCGGAAGATACCGCTACCACAGGAATATGGCGGAGCTGCTCATCACTGCGGAGGAGACCGAACACCTCGCGGCCACCCATAACCGGCATGTGCAGGTCCATCAGCACCACGTCCGGCCTCATGCTGCGCACAAGCGCGAGGCCTTCCAGGCCGTTTTTGGCAACACCGATATGCACGATGCCGATACGGTGCAGAAAATGCCTGAGGATCATATGGTCCACATCACTGTCGTCCATCACTACCACTTTGGTCTCTTCGGGCAGCGGCTCCAGGGCTTCCTTGTGTTGGCAATCGCTGTCTGTACTGACGGTCAGTGGCAACGAGATCAGGAAATGAGTGCCTTCCCCTTTCAGGCTGCTTACCTGGATGGAACCACCGAGCGCCTCCACCTTGCGTTTCGCAATGGCCAGGCCAAGCCCGCTGCCGCCGAATTCCCGGTACACCTCCCGGCTGGCCTGCTCAAAAGGCAGGAAAATGGATTCCAGCTGCTGTTCAGACATTCCCACGCCTTCATCACATACCTGGATGAACATATTCTGGCCGTTATGGAAACATCGCAGGCGGATGTTCTTTTCGGCAGGAGTGAATTTGATGGAATTGGAAAGCACGTTGTTGATGATCTGGGTGAGCATGACCCTGTCCGTCACAATAAGATCAGGGAAACGCTGATCGATCTCCAGGTGCAATACTACGGACCTTGAACTGGCAACACTCTGGAAGATCCCTACGGTATTCCGCAAATGATCCCTGAGGGAAAATGTTTCGGGCTTAACCTCGTCACTTTTGCCGGCTTCTATTTTCGCCAGATCCAGCACATGGTTCAGGGTTTCCAGGATATTGCGGCTGGAGGCGTTCATACTCCGCGCCATCTGCCTCGTTTGCAGGTCTGCTTCCGACTTGCTGAGTATGTTGCTCAGCATTTCGCTGATCCCGATAATAGCATTGAGCGGGGTGCGGATCTCGTGGCTCAGCTCACTGATAAACGCTGTCTTCGCGGTACTGGCTTTAACCAGTTCGGCTGTACGCTGCTCTACCAGCTTTTCCAGATGCTGGCTGTACTCTTCCAGCTGCCTGCGCTGCTTTTCATTCTCGTTCCGGCTTTTGGTGAGGGATAGATTCCTGCTGCGGAGGGTGCGCAGCAATTCCATAATGTTCCCCTGGTAAAGGCTGATGGCCAGATAATTCAGGTACAATACAACGGGCATCACCATCCAGCGGTAAATGTTCTGTGTGACCTCGGAAAGCGGCAGCGCTTCTACCAGCCCGAAATAATAAATGAACTCCAGCATTACCAGGCATACGATAGGCATGGCCACACAGATGAAACGCGGCAGCTTCTCCTCCGGCCGCCAGATCAGCAGGGCTACACTCATCAGGAAAACCGCCAGCAGCTGCACTTCCGTAACCCGGCCGAGAATACTGCCGTAATAGAGGATAATGGCAATGAATATAGCATGGATGCCGATGCGCGACGCATTGTAGCGCCGCTTGCTGTTCAGCCATATCATCGCAAAAAAAGCTGGGCAAAAGACCAGCACCGCGGGTATAAGAATGTATAGCGAATGCAGCAAAAGATAAAAAGCTATGCCATAAACTGTCACCAGTATGCCTGTAGCAAAGCTGACAATGTTCACCACTTTCACCCTCCTGGCCTCTTCTTTGTCCGGGAGCTGCAGTGTACCTGTTTTGAAAATCTGCTGTAATGTTGCGCGAATGCTTTGGGATACCATGCCGGGAATTAATTCAGGTTTAATTAAACAAACATTTTCATGCTGACTTGTCCTGATACGCTATCACTGGTTCATTGGGACTCAATTATCAAGGGAGGGGATGCTGATTGAGCGCCATCTGTTAAACCGATACCAAAGGGTCTGGTATATGATAAGGACAAATTGCTATTATAAGATACAGGAAATCAGTTTAAAGGGTGAATGAAAAGGGGGAATTCAGTCTTTTCTCTTCTTCCCCGGGCCGGACTGTTGTTCATGAGGCAGGGGGGCGGATTTTGCGCGGCGCGGATCACTGATCACGGAACCAGTCACCTCACCGCGGTCATAGGTCTCCCGCATCACCCTCCCATCCTCATCGTATATCCTCCATTCTCCATGGCGGACAGAATTGCCTTTGCGCACGATCTCTGTAAAGGTCTCTTCATTGGTGACCGGATCTATTACAATAACCGTATCTTTCTGGCCTTCAATATCTATCGCCAGCATCATGCCAGTAGCACTGATCTTTCCATCGGGATAAAAATATTTGCACATGCCGTCCAGCGCACCGTTGCGGAAGGTTTCCTCCGCCAGCAGATCGCCATTGACCGTATATTTCCGCCAGATGCCTTCTTTTCTGTTGTTCTTGTAAACGCCTTCCCAATTGTAACCAGGCTCCCCGCGGATAGACCCCACCTGCTCGACCCAGGGCCCCTGCTTTCTTTTTTTATCGTCGGTACGGTTAGCGGCCTGCTGCGCCGAAACGGCCAGCACGGTACATAACATGGTAATGAGCAAACAGGTTTTTTTCACAGGGATATGTATTTTGGTTCTCATCACAATGTAAGCATTTCAGCTAACAAAAAAGCCCCACTAAGCGGGGCTTTTTTGTATTGACCGGAGAAGTATTATTTTGATAGTGTGATCGTCGGCAATTTGGTTTCCTTGCCCCGTTCTACCATTACATCATTGACCGTTGTGTCGTTATACCCGTTGCCGCCATTCACGAATACGCTGTAAGTGCCCGGTTGCAAGCCTCTTACCTTGAACTCCCCGTGCCGGCCCGGTATGGCGAACAGTGAATCGGTACTATTATACACGGTTACAACGGATTGCGCGTCTTTCGGCAGGATCTTTCCTGACACTGCACCGGTCTGCCGCACGGTCCATACATGGATAACGGGTTTCAGGATGAACCTGCCCCTGCTGACCTGGATGATGGAACGCTGCACATCGAAGTCCAGCCACAGCTGCAGGTTATCAGGCGATATCTCGTCCCATTCATTATGCCTCACCTTGATCACGATCTTTACCTGCCCGTTCAGCGATTTCAGCGGATAGCTGATACTGTCTTTTACCAGTGAGTTATCCGGGCCTAAGGTAATACGGATCTTCCTGATGCGCCCCTGGCGGACGTTACCGGTAGCGAGACTGGTGTCCACGCCATTCCGGAGGGCTAACAGGTCATATACACCGGGGCGGATACCGAGGGAATCCCAAACCTCGCAGTCATCGTCATCACCACGGCGGTCTTCCCACCAGCCGCAGCGGTCGCGGTCATCCCAGCGATCGTCATCATCATCTCTTTCGCTCCCGCAGGTGTCTACCAATACTTCCACCTTCCGGATATCGATCCATACTTCATCGAACAGACCGGGATCATCGGTCAACATAAGGCTTACTCTTTGCTGCCCTTCCGGAATGTCCGGTTCAGCGGAATTGTTTTTACTGCATGCATAAATGATCAGGGAGAGGGCGCCCAATAGCAATAGCGGCAAGCCCATTTTGCGGAACATGTTTTTCATAAAGACTGGTTTTAAAGATGTTAGCTGGATCTGTTGATGGTTAAAAGCTGTTGCTGTACAAGCTGGTAAATCCTATGCCTGGCGATTGGATTTAGATATGGTGAACCCGGGGAAGGTTTAAATGCTTTAGAATTTATTCATCTGTTCTTGTTTATGCTTTATGGATGCAAATGGAACTTTTGATGATCTGCCGGATTCATAACGCAGGAATATGGCTATTTGGTATGCAGCAATCTTCATTCCAAATCCTTCAGGAACAGTCGGGAACAGTAAAAATGGGTTAGATGCTTTTGAGGATGGCGGCGCCAAGGGGTGGAAGCCGGAGGATAATATCGTAAGGCTTTCCATGCCGGCCTTCTTTCGGCTTGATGGTGCCTTTATTGACAACGCCGCTGCCGTGCCAGGCGGGCGCATCGCTGTTCAATATCTCTTTGAAGCTGTGTTTCCAGGGGATGCCAACGAGATAGTCTTCCCGGGGAACGGGGGTCATGTTCAGCGCTACGAGTATCACCTCGCCGTCAAGGCCCTTGCGGGCGAATACCATAATGCTGTTCTCTTGGTCCGCCAGATGCACCCATTCAAAACAGTTGGGATCAAACTGGTTGGCGAACAGCGCCGGTTCCGAGGTGTACAAATGATTCAGCGCCTTTACGTATTGCTGCAGGCTGGCATGGGTGGGGTGCTTCAGCAGGTCCCAGTTCAGCTCCGATTTGTAGTTCCATTCCTTGGTATCGCCGAACTCCCCTCCCATGAACAGGAGCTTTGTACCGGGATGGGTGAACATATAGCTGTACATCAGGCGCAGGTTGGCGAACTTCTGCCAGTCGTCGCCGGGCATTTTGTAGATGAGCGGGGATTTGCCGTGCACTACCTCATCGTGGCTCAGGGGCAGCATGAAATTTTCGCTGAATGCGTACATGATGCTGAACGTGATCTGGTTATGGTACCATTTGCGGAAGTAGGGATCTTTTTTGAAGTAATCCAGGGTATCGTTCATCCAGCCCATCATCCATTTCATGCCAAAGCCCAGCCCGCCCATGAATACGGGGCGGGATACGCCGTAAAAGGAAGTGGATTCCTCTGCGATGGTCTGTACATCGGGGAAGCGCTCGTATATGGTGGTATTCAGGTGTTTTAAAAAAGAAATAGCCTCCAGGTTCTCATTGCCGCCATGTTCATTCGGCTCCCAGGAACCGGCCTTGCGGGAGTAGTCGAGGTGTATCATCGAGGCTACGGCATCCACCCGCAAGCCGTCTATGTGGAATTTGTCCAGCCAGAACAGGGCGTTGCTGAGGAGGAACGACCTTACTTCGTTGCGGGCGTAATTGAAGACATAGCTGTTCCAGTCCGGGTGAAAGCCTTTGCGCATATCCGCATATTCATAGGTATGGGTGCCATCGAAGCGGTAAAGGCCGTGATCATCGTACGGGAAATGGGAAGGCACCCAGTCCAGTATCACCCCTATTCCTGCGTGATGGAAGGCATCCACCATGGCCATGAACTCCTGCGGTGTACCGTAACGGGAGGTGGGCGCGTAGAAACCGGTGAGCTGATATCCCCATGACCCGTCAAAAGGATGCTCCATGATGGGCATCAGCTCAATATGGGTAAAGCCCATTTCTTTCACATAAGGCACCAGCATGGCCGTGATCTCCTTGTAGGAATAGAATACTTCGTGGTTGTTCAGGTCTGGCCGCCGCCAGGAACCCAGATGCACCTCATAAACTGAAAAAGGGCTTTGGAGCGTGCTTTTGGCGCCGCGGCTTTTCATCCAGGCGCTATCTTTCCATTTATATTTCAGATTGGTGGTAACGGAAGCGGTTTTGGGGCGTACTTCCCAAAAGTTGGCAAAAGGGTCGCCTTTGCGCAGTTCCTCCCCGGAATTGGAGCGGATGAAGTATTTATAGAGCTGTTGTTCCTGTACATGAGGGATGAACCCTTCCCAGATGCCGGATTTGTCCCAGCGCGGAAAAAGGGTGTGGCTGTAGCCATTCCATCCGTTGAAGTCCCCGATGACGGATACGAAAGCTGCATTGGGGGCCCAGACGGCAAAGTAAGTGCCTTCCACGCCTTCATAGCTGACGGTATGGGAGCCGAACTTTTCGTACAGGCGATCATGTATCCCTGCCTGGAACAGTTCGATGTCCCGGACGGAAAACAAGGAAAAAGGCTCTACGGATTTCAGTGGGCGGAAGGGCTCTTCGTCACGTGGAATGATATTTTTTTTGCTTTGGGTCGTCATACCTTGGCTGTCCGGCTTTTTTCCAAGATAAATAATAACCCGCAAACTTATCGCCTGCGGGTTAAAATAAATTATCTGCTGTAGAAATTATCGCTTGCTTCTGAAGCTGCCGCTGCCTGCTTTGGAAAACTCGCGGCGGGGACGGAAACCTCCATCTTCGCTGCCAGACCATGTTTTCTTGCGGGGAGCATCGCCGCTAAAGGTGCGGGATTTGCGTTTATCACCATCCTGGGAGGTCTCAATTCTTACGGAACGGCCGTTGTAATCCAGCTTTTTGAAGCTCTGCTGAACTTTTTCCACCACATCGTTTTCCACCTCAAAGAAGGAATACACGCCTTTCAGATCAATACGGCCGATCTTGTTGCCACGCAGACCGGTGCTGTCGCACAGGAAGCGCAACATGTCGCCACGGGTAAAGTTGTCCACGGAACCGAGGTTGATGAACAGGCGGGTGAACTTGCCGGAGCTGCGGGTGCGCATGGAGTTTTCGTCACCACGGCGGTCTTCCTTCACATTCAGGTCCGGGGCATCCTGGTAGTATGCCAGGAATTCGTTGAATTCGAGGGAAGCGAAGCGGCGGATCAGGTCTTCCTTGGTCAGGTCCGCAAACTCTTCGTATATGCGTGTCATATAAGGATCGATCTGCTCTTCGTTCACTTCCACGTTATGTACTTTATGCACCAGGGCAAAAAGCTGTTTTTCGCAAACGGCAAATCCGTCCGGCACTTCTGCTTTCACGAATTTTTTACCGAGCACGCGCTCGATCTGGCGGATCTTTCCGATATCCCTGCCACTGATAATAGCGATGGAAATACCGGATTTGCCGGCGCGGGCGGTACGGCCGCTACGGTGGGTGTAGTTCTCCACATCATCCGGCAGTTCGTAGTTGATCACATGCGTTACATTGTCCACATCAATACCACGGGCGGCCACATCGGTGGCTACCAGCACCTGGATCGATTTTTCCCGGAACCGTTTCATCACTTTGTCACGCTGCTGCTGGGTGAGGTCGCCATGCAGGGCATCTGCATTATAGCCGTCCTTGATCAGCGATTCCGCGATCTCCTGCGATTCAATTTTGGTACGGGTGAAGATGATGCCGAATATCTCGGGATTGAAGTCCACGATACGTTTCAGCGCAGCATATTTATCACGGGGGCGTACCACGTAGTATTCATGTTCGATGTTGACGTTGCCGCTGTTCTTGCTGCCTACGGTCAGTTCGAAAGGATCGTCCATGTATTTCTGGGCGATACGGCGTACTTCTGCCGGCATAGTCGCGGAGAACAACCAGGTGGTCTTTTCCTGAGGCGTATTGGAGAGGATGCTGTTGATATCCTCCTGGAAGCCCATGTTCAGCATTTCATCCGCTTCATCCAGGATGGCATAACGCACATTGTCGAAGTTGATGGCGCCACGCTCGATGATATCCAGCAGGCGGCCGGGAGTAGCTACCACAATGTGGGCGCCGCGTTTCAGCTCACGTAATTGCAGGCCGATGGCGGTACCACCGTAGACCGCTACGATGCTGATGTCCCCGAGATATTTGGAAAAATTCTTGAGGTCGTTGGTGATCTGGAGACATAATTCCCGCGTAGGGCAGAGAATAAGGCTCTGCGGCTGGCGGATCTTCATATCCAGCTGGTGAAGTAATGGCAGGCCGAAGGCTGCGGTTTTACCGGTACCGGTTTGTGCCAGGCCCACAAAATCACGGTCGCCGCCGAGCAGCACCGGGATAGCTTTTTCCTGGATGGGGGTAGGATTCACAAAGCCGAGGTCTGTGACTGCTTTCAGCAAAGTTTCCTGAAGTCCTAATGATTCAAATGTTGTCATAAATTTTTTTCGGTGGCCCGCTGGTTTTTAAAACAGGCCGGGTGATCAATAAGCCGGTTTGTAATCAAACCAGCACTCCTTCCAGGTCATAGTCGAACGCCCTGGTAATTTTAACCTGTACAAAATCGCCGGGTTTCAACTTCCTGTCTGTGTTAATGATCACCTCATTATCCACCTCCACCGAATCGAACTCCGTACGGCCCAGGTAACGGCCGGATTCTTTTTTATCAACGATTACTTTAAATACTTTACCTATTTTTTCCTGGTTCTTTTCCAGGGAAATTTCCTGCTGTGTTTCCATGATATCCTGTGCGCGCCGTTCTTTTTCCTCAGCGGGGACATCGTCTTCCAGCGCATAAGCGCCGGTGTTCTCCTCATGGCTGTAGGTGAACACGCCCACCCTGTCGAACCGCACTTCTTCCAGGAAGCGTTTCACATCTTCCACATCTTCCAGGCTTTCTCCCGGAAAACCCGCTATCAGCGTAGTACGCAGACAAATGCCCGGCACTTTTTCGCGGATGGTGGTCACCAGGTCGAAGATCTCCTTGCGGGTGATCTGCCGTTTCATGGCCTTGAGCATCGGGTCCGCAATATGTTGCAGGGGCATATCCAGGTAGTTGCAGATATTATCCCTTTCCCGCATCACGTCCAGTATTTCCAGCGGGAATTTAGTGGGATAGGCATAGTGCAGCCTGATCCATTCCAGCCCTTTCACATCCGCCAACGCATGCAGCAATTCAGGCAGACGGCGCTGCTTGTACAGGTCCAGGCCATAATAGGTCAGTTCCTGCGCAATGAGCATGATCTCCTTTACCCCGCTTTTCACCAGCTTTTCCGCTTCCGCCACCACCGCTTCGATGGGTTTGGATACGTGCTGGCCGCGCATCAGCGGGATTGCGCAGAATGCGCAGGTGCGGTTGCAGCCTTCCGATATTTTCAGGTATGCATAGTGCGAGGGTGTACTGAGCAAACGCTCCCCGACCAATTCGGTCTTGTAATCCGCATCAAAACGTTTCAGGATAAGGGGAAGCTCCATGGTACCAAACCAGGCGTCCACACCGGGTATCTCCGATTCCAGGTCCCCGCGGTAACGTTCGCTCAGGCAGCCCGTAACGAACACTTTATCCAGCCGGCCCCTTTCCTTCAATTCCACCTGCTCAAGGATCGTATTGATGGATTCTTCTTTTGCCTTGTCGATAAATCCACAGGTATTTACGACCACGATGTTATGATCGCGCCGGGTATTCTCATGTACTACATCGATGTCATTGGCTTTGAGCTGTCCGCTTAATACCTCGGAGTCAACCATGTTCTTGGAACAGCCCAGCGTGATGATATTTACCTTGTCTTTCTTTAAAGTTCTTGTCTTCAAACAGCAATTTTTTAAGAATCCCCTTTTCCGGGATTTGCCACGAAGACACGCAGACACGCTTTGATTTTACAGCAGGCAAGCTGTTTTGAGTGACTATGAGTCTTGGTGGGAAGGTGCAAAGCTAACAATAAATATTGAGATTATTAGTATTTACAATTATTTAACACCTGTTTTTCAGGCCAGATGGCGTTTCATAGCCCTTTCTGCGCGTTGATTGGCCACCTTCCGCTTGTATTGATACCACCATTCCGGCGCCACTTTAATGAGGAGGTTATTCATGCTCCGCAGGCCGGCGATGTGGTACAGGCCGTTGAGCTTGCCGGTCAGGCTCTGGTCCAGGGCACGGAGGCTCATGGCGAAACCGCCGTCCATATACTCCATATGGTGCCAGTAGCCGCCGGGCATGAACATGGTATCCCCATGCTCCAGGATGGTCGTGTACCCGCGGGCGTACCGGAGCGCCGGGAAGCCGTTCTCATCCAGTTGCTCGGCCCAGTTCACGAAACTGGCCGCGCTTTCCACGGTCATGGGCATCCGGTAGATCAAGTCCGACTGGCTATTTTCCAGCAGCAATACCCTTTTCCGGCCGATGAACTGGGTGTGGAAGATGTGGCTCAGGTCGATGTCGTAATGCATATGCGCCACGGAGCCTGCCCCGCCGACAAAGAGCATGGGGTATTTTTTGAGGAAGCCCCTGGCAAGGAAGTCCGGCCAGGTAAAATCATTGACCAGCTGCGGTGCGTGCTGGAAGAGATTGAACAGGAAGATGCGCAGCTTCACCGGGCCCTGCTGCACCATATCCAGATAGTCCCTGAAAGGGATATACTCATCCGCCCCGTTCACCAGCGTTCTGGCGCCTGCCCGCTCGTTATTGTAAACCCCTACGGTGGTATCACCCACGATGGATTTGAAATAGTCCCAGGTCCATTTTTCGCAAGCGGGCCAGGTTTTCGACAATCCTGTAATGATCAAGGGTTTACGGGGTTCATAATACTGGGTCCTGAAATCTTCTGCGGATATGCTGTCAACTCGATCTATGGATTGCACTTGCATAAAGACGAATTGTTATATGGGAAAAACAATTTAACATTCAAATTTAAGCAATTGCATGATTCATCGCGCAGGGTGTAAAAGGTTGAAAATTTGGGGGTTAACGGGTGTTTTGAGGCGGCTGCCGGCCGGCGCTGATCCTTTCCATTTCGGCTGTCATCCGTTTATTGGTGGCTATAAGGGAGTCGATCTGTTTTTGCTGGGCGATGGTGTACAGCATCAGTTCTTCTATCTTCTGGAGGAGTTTCCGGTCCATTTCGCCGAGATCGATGCCTTGTTCTTTTACTTCCTGCCCGGAGGGAATGCCGGGTAAATGCTGACGGGTTTTGATGTGCTGCTCTACTTCGGTCAGGGAAGGCAGTGCGTAACCTTCCTGGAAAACGTAGTCCGGCCAGCTGCCGTAGGCTTTTACTTTTACTTTGGTGAAAAGGCCGCTGCCGTTGACGGCGAGTTTGTGGCCGTGGGTGGTGGTGGTGCCGATGCCCACGCTGCCGTCTGCTTTGACCATCATGAGGTTGGTGCCGTAACTGTTGACGGCGAGGACGTTGTTGTTTAAGAGCTTTGAAGCGTACTTACTTCTGCCCTCCAACACAACGGCTGCAAAAGACACATCACCCCCACTTGGCACAACGTCTTCTGCTTCTCCTTGTACAAAGATTCCCAAAACTCTTCCAGGTGTCAGACTTCTTCCCTGAATGCCAGGATAATACGAGCCGGTTGCGGATGTCCCATTAGATATATTCAAAAAGGCATCAGCAGGAGGAACATCCCCAAACGTAAACTTGGCGATATTGAGGTTTGATTGGGAATGGGCGTGTAGTGAGGCCCATGGGTTGGTTGTTCCGGCGCCAAGCCGGCCCTGTATGCCTACAGGGTAGAGTGTTTGCAAGAGCTGCACATTCGTAACGTTTTCATCAGCCACCAGTAGAAAAGCGTCATTCTGCGTGTAACCCGTAAAAGAGAAAGAATAAATCGAAGGACCGTTGGCAATTTCCAGGGCCATATAGCTGGTTCCATTATAGACTAATGTGACCAACCTCGCAGGTTCGCTATAGCTGACAATACTACCCGTGTTATAATTATATGCTGATGCCGTATTAACTTCTACCGTCCACTTTCTATTTCCAGCACCAACCGCCCCTCTTACTCCACTAATTTTTCCCATCACGAAATGGTCTGCCAGCAATGTGCCGGTGTAAATCTGATGGAGTAACATATAATTAGGACCTTGTGCATCCTGTGTTACCCCAGCTATGCCCCTATTCACATAATAATTCCGACCATTGTCCACCACATGCAACTTACTCGCCGGCGAACTCGTTCCAATACCAACATTCCCGGAAGGGGTGGGAAAGACATTCTGGGCAGAAGCGCCCATTGCGGCTAACACAAATACGGCCACAAACAAACAAGATACTTTCATAGATAATCGGGTTTACAATTTGCCGACAAAATAATTCATCTTCCGTTATAAACAAAAATGCCTGCCAGGATTCCGGCAGGCAATTCTCTATAAAAAGTTACGGTCAATCATTCAAACTGAACAGCGAATCCACAAACTCCTGTTTGTCAAATACCTGCAGATCCTCCATTTTCTCCCCGATACCGATATATTTCACCGGGATCTTGAACTGGTTGGCAATCGCCAGCACCACCCCGCCTTTGGCCGTGCCATCCAGCTTGGTGATGGCCAGTGAGGTCACTTCTGTGGCGGCCGTGAACTGTTTGGCCTGCTCCACTGCGTTTTGCCCGGTAGAACCATCCAGTACCAGCAACACTTCATGCGGCGCGTCAGGGATCACTTTGTTCATCACCCTTTTGATCTTGCTCAGCTCATCCATCAGGTGCAGTTTATTATGGAGGCGGCCGGCCGTATCAATAATAATAACGTCTGTGCCTTTCGAAACCCCGCTTTGCACGGTATCAAAGGCAACAGCGGCGGGATCGGAGCCCATTTGCTGTTTCACGATGGGCACTCCCACCCGGTCGCTCCAGATGGTCAGCTGGTCCACCGCGGCAGCGCGGAAGGTGTCCGCCGCGCCCAGCATCACATTTTTGCCTGCTTTCTTGAAATTATAGGCGAGTTTGCCGATGGTGGTCGTTTTCCCCACGCCGTTCACGCCCACAACCATGATCACATAGGGCTTTTTACCTTCCGGTACATCAAAATCCCGGAAACCACTGTCCGGCGCATCTACCAGCAACGCTGCAATCTCTTCTTTCAATATCCGGTTGAGTTCACTGGTATTCAGGTACTTATCTTTCGCCACACGGTCCTCTATCCGGTTAATGATACGGACGGTCGTATCCACGCCAACATCAGCGGCTACAAGCGCCTCTTCAAGATTATCCAGTACTTCGGCGTCTACGGTGGATTTGCCGGCAACAGCGCGGCTGATGCGGGAGAGGAAACCTTCTTTTGTCTTCTGCAGCCCCTGATCCAGACTTTCTTTCTTTTCACGGGAAAAGAGCTTATCGAAAAAACCCATGGGAATCAATTACAATTGTCAATATGGTCACAAAAATAAGGCATAAACGCAAAAAGCCGTCCGCCACAGCGAACAGCTTTCGTGCAGTATGATTAGTAAAGCCGAATTACTTTTTGAAAAACTCCGCAACAGTATCCTTGTGGATGATCTGCCCCTTGAAGGTATAAGCACCGCTTTTGGGAGAACGCTCAGCCCTGATCACTTTCGTCCACACTTTAGATTCTGCAGCCGCCTTGGTATCTTTTACTTTCGAGTTTTTTGAAGTTTGTTTTGCCATTGTATAAATGTTAATCGTTAATTGTAAAGTGTCAATCGTCAAGAGCTAATCGTAATTGAAAGCTGCACGATTAACTACCAGGCAATTAAAACTGACCTTATTTAATTTCTTTGTGCACCGTCACCTTCCTCAGGATAGGGTTGTACTTTTTCAGCTCCAGGCGCTCCGGAGTGTTTTTCTTGTTCTTGTTGCTGATGTAGCGGGAAGTTCCCGGCTGTCCGGAGTTCTTGTGCTCCGTACATTCCAGAATAACCTGTACCCTGTTACCTTTCTTTGCCATTTTGTATGCTTATTAAGATGATCCTTAATGAATTAGATACCTTTAGTGCCTGCAGCGCGCAGATCTTTCACTACTGCGTAAAGGCCTCTTTTGTTGATCGTTCTCAGACCATCGGCAGACACTTTCAATGTGATCCAACGATCTTCCTCCGCCAAAAAGAAGCGTTTGGTTTGCAGATTAGGCAGAAACCTTCTCTTTGTCTTGATGTTCGAAAAAGATACGTGATGACCCGTAATTGGTTTTTTCCCTGTCACCTGACATACTCTTGCCATGTTCTAAAAAATTTTGGACTGCAAAAGTCGCATTAATTTATGTAATTATCAAATTATACCGTCTGTTTTTATTCACACTGCCGGACCACTGTCCATTTTTTTGGACAAACGCTTCCTCAAAGCAATACCCCCAGGCTCCTGATAACCGCACCCAGCCTCACCGCATCCAGTATCCGCTGCTCTGCGGTACCATGTTTCAGCAGGGCCTCTTCATGCGAAGTTACGCACATTTCGCATCCGTTCAATGCGGACACCACCAGGCTCAACAGTTCAAAGAACTCCTTTCCGGTCACCGGGTTGGTCATAATGCTCATCCGGATACCGGCCGGAGCCGTCTGGTAGAACCCTTTGCCCACAAAATGGCGGAAACGGTAAAATACGTTATTGGCATTCATCAGGGAGGTGCAGCTCACCACTTCGGCCACTTCCTTATCCGTTGCTCCGGCAGCCAGGGCCAATTGCTCCAGCCCCTGCTGCAGCACGGGCACCTTTTCATTGACCGCAACGGCCAAGCCCAGCAGATAAGCTTCCTTCTTCTGCAGCGTAGCGGCTTCCAGAGCATTGGTCACATTGATCTTCAGGTCTTTCAGATAGCGGGCATCTGTGGCGGCCAGGGCCTGCAGCTTCGCCGGCGCTTCCGGAACGGTTATCCCTACTGTCTGCAGCACCTGCTGCGCGGTATCTTGCGTTGTATTACTTGCGAACACGATAATAAATTGAAAATGAAAAATGGGAACCTGTAAAAATCAACAGCCAAAAGCAAAAACAGCGGCCCATTCGCTTCTGCACAACATCTTCCGCCCTGCCCTTACTTTTGACTGTTCAGTGCCTTGGTTATGCATTCAGCGTAGCCTCGCCTTTCTGCCAGTTGCAGGGGCACAGTTCATCTGTTTGCAGCGCGTCCATTACACGGAGCACTTCCTTCACGTTACGGCCTACAGAGAGGTCATAAACGGAAGTCCAGCGTACGATGCCCTGCGGGTCAACCACGAAAGTTGCGCGGTAAGCGATCTTTTCTTCTGCTTCGAGGATACCGAGCTCTGCTGCGAGGCTCTTGGAAGTGTCTGCCAGCATGGGGAACTGCAGGCCGCGGAGGTCGTCATGATCTTTCCTCCAGGCGAGGTGCACAAATTCCGAATCAGTAGAAGCGCCGATCAGGATAGCATCGCGGTCAGCGAAATCCTGATAGTGCTTGTTGAATTCCGCAATCTCGGTGGGACAAACGAAGGTGAAGTCCTTCGGCCACCAGAACATCACCATCCATTTACCGGAAGCCTTGATCTCCTCGGAGGTGATGTCATAAAACTCCTTGCCTTTTTCGATAGAAACTACTGCCTTTTTTGCGAACGCCGGGAACTCCGCCCCTACTGATAATACTGCATTTTTCATGATACTTATGTCGATTTATTGATTTAATGCTATGCTAATTCGTAAAGCCGCCGCAAAGTTCATCTTCCGGCCGATATAAATCAAATAGATTTCTCAACAGTCCATATAAAATTTATCTATACTATTTTCTTTTTTGATAGAGACCATGTCATTCAAACCCAATACCAGCAATAATCCGGCATTTCCGGAGCATTCCAGGGGTAAAAATCATGGCTGTTTTTAACAAATCCCCGTAACCTTTTGGCACGTTATTTAGTTATATAGTTAGCAAGAATTAAAACGACAGGAAATGAAACTCAGAAATGTACTTTTAGCGATCCTTACGGTTGGCCTTGCTTTGATTCCGTTTATCAAAAACAGCATCAACAAACAAGATGAATTTGACGCTACGCAGGATTTATTCATCTAGTTTCGGCAAGTCATGATGACCCGAATGAAGGGCTGCCCCGAAATTTGCAACATGACTGCAGCGGGTTCCATTGGACCGTATCTGACATATGCCGGCCAAAGGCTGGTATAGGATATTGTTTTGTCCCTCCTCCCGAAGGCTCCCTCCAGGAGCGCAAATAACGCGCTCTTCTCACCAACACACGGCTATACGCCGGTTAAATACTGCTTACGTTTACACCATCCTCACTGGTTAGTCCCTTTGGCCTTATCCTCAAAAGGACTAAAGGATTGACACCACTAGACGCTACCCATACGTGGTAAAGGTTGTGATAAATGGTAAAAAGGGCCATCATCCGCTCATGGCAGGTAGATAAAGTACCTATGAAGTACTGTTAAGGCACTGTTGAAGTACCCATAAGCCACATCTATAAAAAGATACTTTATCTGTGCAATGACAGTATACCAGATTTGCTTTGACCTGTCATCTCCCCCCTGTTGTAAAACGGGCTGCTACTCCCTCATTCAGGGCCGGTCATGCCCTATGCTCAGGTCGTTTCATTGATCATATCCATCAAATTCCTCACGCCCAGCATCTTGGCGGACGTGTAGCCCTCCGCATAAGGCACCCCTACCATTTTGCCAAGCATTTTAGCCCGGTACAGCACGCTGTCGAAGAATTCCGGGGAGGAGATATAGGTTTGCGGCTCATGGTCTTTTTCCGCCATAAACTGGCTTTTAAAGCACCTGATCGCTTCCATCTTCTTTTCGATCACGGCGGTGATATCCACCACAAAATCGGGCTGATGGAACCGATCCTGCAGAAAATGGTAGACCTGTTTAGGGCGCCATGCCTGCTGAGGCTGACCATTATCGGACGTTTCGATCTTTCTCAAACCCGCCATAAAGCAGCTGTCGGTAATCAGACGGGCCGCCCGGCCATGGTCGGGATGCCGGTCATCTACCGCATTCGCCAGTACGATCTCCGGCCTGAACTTGCGGATCGCACGGATCACGGCCAGCTGGTCTTCCCGCGTATTCTGAAAAAAACCGTCCGCCAGGCCGAGGTTTTCCCTGACCTCCAGGCCCATCAGCGTGCAGGCGTCCTGCGCTTCCTGTAACCGCCCTTCGGGTGTTCCGCGGGTGCCAAGTTCTCCCCTGGTAAGGTCTACAATACCTGTTTTCAGCCCTTGCTGCGCATGTATCATTAAAGTGCCGGCGCAGGACAATTCTACATCATCCGGGTGCGCGGCGATCGCCAGTATATCCAGTTTCATATTGCTCGGAATTTTGCTCCGCGAAGTTCGGTTATATGGAAGGATGTTCCAAATGTGAAGGGGGAATTGTCAATAGAACCGGCTGTACAGCTCTATTTCCTGTACGATCATCTCTATATCCCGGTCGTCCTGCGAGTTGAATTCGCTTTTGAGGTTCCCGCCGAAGAAGAAGGCTACGGTCTGGTAAACACGGGCATTGAAGCCGCCTTTCAATTCCTTGATGATCTCGTAACAGTTCTCGCCGGTTTCCCGGTGAATGAGCTTCATCAATACCTTGCCCTGGTAAACGGAGAGGTTCTCGAGCTTGTCGCCGAACTCTGCTTTCAGCAGTTTTTCCTTGTTGGCAAGATAGGCTTTACGCTGTTTTTTATTGGGGATGGCTTCCAGTTCCTGGCCCACATCTTTCAGCACCCGGGAGGCGGAACGGGCGTAGGGATAGGTCACATAAACGGCATTCCGGAGGCGTGTCCACCGCTGGCGCTGTTTCCGGAGGCGCTTCGGCAGCTTGTCCACCACCTCCACAATGGGCAATGTAATGGAGGGCATCAGTTCAGATCCGTTCAGCGCCATCCTTACCGCAACGGTGTCTGTAGCTGTCCGCTGTTGGGCGGAAGCTGCATATGCCAGGCACAGGATGCACAAAACGGCGATGATCGGAATGCGAAACACGGAATAGACGGTTTATGATACAAGATACGAATTAGTTCTGATTACGGGAGACCGCTTTCCACCACTGCGTAATGGCCGTTTCAACGGAAGGGATATCCTTTGAAGTGAGGCTGGACCCGATGACGTGAGCGCCCGCATTCGGGATGGGCACCGCACTTTTCAGACTGTCCGGCGTTCCCAGCTGCCGGTGCATATCCAGGATGGCGGAAACTTTGACGGTCGGGTCCTGCTCCTGCTCGTTCTTGTAATAATACAGGTTCAGCACTGGCTGATGCACTTTGGCAAAGGTTTCCGGCGTCATGGTGTTCACCACCAGGTTCTCCAGTTCTACAACGGCCTCCAGGCGGTATTTCGTGTACCAGTATTTCGCTTTTTCAGGATTTTCAGGAATGTATTCGAAGTATTTTCCGCCCCTTACCAGCCGGGCGATCTCCAGCCCCCAGGGCTCGTCCACCATGGCGATCATGGCTTCATTGATGGAAATATTGGGAGATAAATTGATGATGGCGGCCACATCTCCCGGATACTCCGCAGCCAGCGCCAGCGCCAGGGTGCCGCCGGTGGAAGTGCCCATCAGGATGACCTTCTCCCCCAGCGCTTTGCCGATCGCCAGCGCTTCCTTCGCATCCCGCAGCAGGCCGCTGGCGGTCATGCCCAGCAACGCTTCCGAAGTATCTATCCCATGCTGGTCCAGCCTCGCCAGGTAAAGATTATAACCGAACTGCCGGGCAAAGTCCATATGTACAGGATCGCCTTCTTTCCGGCTGGCGGAAAATCCGTGCAGGTACACTACGCTGTAAGGGGTTTTGCGCTGCAGGGAGTCCATCCAGATGATACGGGCTTCATTTTCGGGCTTGAGTTGATGGCGGGCTTCTTTCTGCAGTATATATTGCTCCAGCGCGGCCGGGGCGGACGGCACCTCGGGCAAGGGGCCTTCCAGCACAGGTGCGGAGGGCTTCGGGCCCAGGAAGTAAATGGTGACCAGCAATGCGATCAGCACAAAAAAAGTACGGAGAAAACGACGCATAGGTCAATAGGATTTGAGGGCTAATATAGGGATTAAATCCGGTCCGGCTGAAAGGAAAGACCGCTCAGCCGGACCGGCCACATGTTCCGCGGGTATGAACGATGCAGTTAACGCCTGATACGCTTGACGATGCTCATGGCAAAGCCTATGGTCATGATCAGGATACCGATCCACAGCACATTGATATACGGGAATACCAATGCTTTCAGCACCACATAGTCCATCGGTTCACGGCTTTCCTTGATCTCCAGTTCTACTTTATTCTCGCTCGGCAGTATTTTGGTGAACCGCACGGCCAGGGAGAGCGGCGCCAGGGTATCCGGCACATTGCTCTGGAAGCTGCTGTCCCGGATAAAATATACCGGCTGCAGGTTGAAGTCGCCGTTTTCACGGGTATGCACATACAGGTCCGCCCCTACCGCAATATCCCCCGGTTCCGGACGGTAGTTTTTGCTCACCGGCTGCGTTTTCAGTGCGGTAAGCACCATAAAGCCCTTGGAGAAGAAGATGGTATCGCCCTGTTTTACGGTATGCGGTGTGTATGGCAGGCTGTCCGTCACCACATCTTTCCGCGGCACGGCCGTTATATAAGTAAAGATGTCTTTTGTCAGGTAGTGCTTGGAATCCGGGTTGGGTGTGATCCCTTCCTGCCCCCTGATGTTCAGGTAAGCATCCGGGTAGAGGGTAAACCGTTCGGTGGCCTCGTCTTCCAGCCTGTCTTTCTTCTCGTATTCCATGATAAAGAAGGTCTTTTCCTTATCCACCACGTCTATGGAATCGCCTTTGTAGGTCACAAAATACGGTCCCATCTGCACGGGCAGCCCTTTGGGCAGCATGAGGTTCTCGCGGGCATTCTGACCGCTTTCCTTCGTGAAATAACCGGTCAGCACCCCCATATTGTCGATGGACAGCACCTGTTTTTTGGAGGAGGAGATAAGGATACCGAGCAGCACCAGCCCGAAGCCGATGTGAGCAACGGAACCGCCGGCTGCTTTCAGCTTCCCTTTCAGGCCGGTGAAGATATAGCCGAGGTTGGCCACTACCGCGTACACGCTGGCGAACAGCATCAGGTAAATGGCTACCAGGAAGCCCGCGCCATATTCCAGGTAATTGATCCTGCCGATCCACCCGATCAGCACGGTAATGCCCAGGGCGATCAGCGTGGGCCATGCCAGTTTGTTCAGCACGGTGCCTTTGGGCGTATCCTTGTATTTCAGGTATTGTACAACGGCTGTCAGCAACCCGATGATGGACGCGATCCATATCTGCACCTGGTTATAGTGGAAGGTGACATCCCCGGGGGTGGCAAAATCATCCAGGTTGAAGAGCTTTTTCAGGCCGAACAGGCCGAGCAGCTGGTTCCACACAGGGATGGAGGTACTGAAGGTGATCTGTACGGCGGACACCAGCAGGATGAGGGAACCGACGAACAGCCAGAACTCGCGGGAATACGTGCTTTCTTCCTTGTTGATCTTCGGAATTTCCCGGTTCCGGCGTATCAGCACCCAGAAGGCGGGGATGGCGAATACGGCCATGGAGATCAGCAATTGTCCGCTCATGCCCATATCCGTAAAGGAATGCACGGACGTTTGCCCCAGCACACCGCTCTTTGTCAGGAAGGAGGAATACAGGATGAGGGTATAGGAAATAATGAAGAAAAAGAAGGTGGAACGGAGGGCATGGCCGGAGTGGCGGAACGCCAGCATGGTATGCACACCGGCTACCAGCGTGAGCCAGGGTACGAGAGAGGCGTTCTCTACCGGGTCCCAGGCCCAGTAACCGCCGAAGGTAAGGGATTCGTAAGCCCAGGCAGCACCCATCATGATACCGGTGCCCAGCATCATGGCGGCAAACAATGCCCATGGCATGGCGGGCTTGGTCCATTCGCCGTACTGACGGGTCCATAATCCGGCCATGGCGTATGCAAAAGGCACCAGCACGGAGGCGAAACCGAGGAACAGCACGGGCGGGTGGATGACCATCCAGTAGTTCTTCAGCAGCTCATTGAGGCCGTTACCATCTACGAATTGTTTGAATTGCAGGTAGTTGGGGTTCTGGAACACCGGAGATTCCGGGGAATCCTGCCGCATGAGCAGGAAAGGGTTGCTGCCAATGCGGTGCTCGAAACCGGGCAGGTCGATATAAATCCCCAGCAGCATAGAGCCCATCATTACCTGTGAAAAGGCGATCACGGCCATTACCGGGGCTTCCCATTTTTTGGAGGTATGCACCAGCACAAGGCCCAGCACACTCTGCCAGACGCTCCACAGCAGAAAACTGCCTTCCTGCCCTTCCCAGAAACAGCTGAACAGGTATTTGACCTCCAGGTCCCGGGAGGAGTGCTGCCAAGCATATTTATACTCAAACAGGTGATTGGCAATAATATAATACAGGATACCAAATACGGCGAAAATGGAGGCCGACTGCACATAAAAGGCCCAACGGCCCATCCTGCGCCAGGATTCCTTGCCCGGCTCCGCCGTTGCCTTCACGCTGCAGTAATAAGATACTGTGGCTACCAGGGAAGCTACAAATGCCAGAATGCTGAAAAAATGTCCAAGTTGTCCGGGTAATAAATGCTCCCCTATGTAATTGATCTGTTCCAAGTTAAAGCCGTAAGAAAGTTTATGAAAATCCGGTTTGCCGCTGTTCAAATAATAAATGTAAGCCCGCCATCAGCGGGCTTACATACGAACGATATACAGTTATTGTTTAAACAAGGTGAACCATTAAATATTTTCCGCGACGCTGTTGGCCGTCTGCTGATCCTTGTATTTGGAGGGGCATTTCATCAGTATCTGGCTGCAGTGAAACTCGGAGCCCTTCATTTTCCCCGTCAGTACCAGTTCCGTGGATTTTTCGAAATCTGTGGGACGGGTGCCGTTGAAGATCACTTTGGTCACCTCACCGCTTTTGTCTTTCATGTAAAAACTGAAGTAATTGGCATCGGTCACGGGATCGTAGATCACTTCCTTGCTCTTGTCCAGCGCACCGATCACCTTGATCTCCTTCCCTTCTTTCTGCCTGGCCGTAGCGAAGGTCTCGTAGGTACTGAAATCACCCACCAGCATTACCATGCCGGCCACACATGCTGCGATCACCACCAGTAGAATTATACTTGTTTTCTTCATCCTTACCAGAATATTAATGTACAAATGTAGCCAAAAAATGAATGGAGGGTACTGATATTCGTCAGGTTTCCCCCCTTCCGGAACCGATTTTTACCATTACCTTTGCGGCGAAATAAGCAAAGTAATGATTTATCATGGCTGATCTATCGAATTTTGATCCCAACTCGCCGGGGCTGCTCTCGAATAACATTTTCGGACTTCCCTTCAGTGAGGAAGAGGCCCGGCTGGTACTGCTGCCGGTGCCATGGGAAGTGACGGTGTCGTATAATAATGGTACAGCCCGCGGCCCGGAACATATTTTCAAAGCCTCCCGGCAGGTAGACCTTTACGATGCGGATGTGGAAGATGGCTGGAAACAGGGCTTTTACATGCGCGAAAGCGACCGGCAACTGCTGTTGCGCAGCGACTACCTCCGCAAGGAAGCCGAGCTTTACCTGAAATTCCTCAGCGAAGGCGGCGATGTGAACGATAATGAATTTCTCCGCCGCTCCCTCGATGATGTGAACAAAGGCACGGAGAAAATGAACGACTGGGTGTATAACCAGACCAGCGAGTTGCTGCAGCAGGGTAAACTGGTGGGCCTCGTAGGTGGAGATCACAGCACACCTCTCGGATATTTCAAGGCCATTGGCGAGCACCGCGGCGATTACGGCATATTGCAGATAGATGCGCATTGCGACCTCCGGGAAAGCTACGAAGGGTTCAGATATTCCCACGCTTCCATCATGTATAATGCCCTCCATGAAGTACCGCAGCTTAAAAAGCTTGTACAGGTGGGCATACGCGATTACTGCGAAGCCGAACTGGAATATATCCGCAACAGCAATGGCCGCGTGGAAACCTTCTTCGATCAGCACATCAAGGAAAAAATGTTTGAAGGCGAAACCTGGAAAAGCATCTGCGACAGCATCGTGGAAAAACTGCCGGAACAGGTCTACATCAGCTTTGATATCGACGGGCTGGACCCGAAGCTTTGTCCGCATACCGGCACCCCGGTTGCCGGCGGGCTGGAAGGGCCGCAGGTCTTCTATCTCTTCCGCAAGGTGGTGGAGAGCGGCCGCAGGCTTATCGGCTTCGACCTGAATGAAGTGAGCGCAGGCCACGATGAATGGGATGCCAATGTGGGCGCCCGCATGCTTTTCAAATTGTGTAACCTGATGGTGAAATAAGCATATGTACAGATTCCGCATATTACATCCGAACGCTATGACAAGGCTGCGCCTGCAACCCGTAATGCACGGTATGGCGGGGCTGCTCTTCCTGTTCAATGTGATCGGCGCATACAAAATGAAGGAACCAAACTGGCTGATCGTAGCGCTGTTCATGATCATGAGCCTGGCCAGCATCACCTTTCCCTTTATGATGCGCCGCATCCGCAAGTTCGGGGAAGCCAATTCTCTGCTGCGCACGCTGCAGGCCTTCACCCTCCTGAGCGGCAGCCTTTATTTTTTATCCCATATGCAGCCTGTGGTCGGCGGCACCCTGTTACTTGCCGGCCTCGGCATGGCTTATATCGGCTACGCCGAATACCGCATTCTGCAACCCGCTTTTGTGCGGATAGACGAGCACGGCATCACCCTGCCCACACTCTTCTCCACCCGTCATATCAGATGGAATGAAATGAATAACGTAGTTTTGCGGAACGACCTGTTTACGCTGGACTTCAGAAATAACAGGCTCCTGCAGCTCGAAGTACTGGATGAAATATCCCCTTTGCAGGCGGCGGACATGAACACTTTTTTTCAACAACGCACCAACTAGATGAACGTTTCTCCATATTTGATGTATTCAGACGGTAAAGGGAATATTTTCGAGGATACCTCCCTCTATGTTACCGGCCGCAGCGGCTGGGACGCATTGCCCATACCGGATGATGAATGGATAGCACTGCCGGATGGTGGCCAGCTGTATGAGCTGCCCGGCCGGCGCGGGATAGGGATAGATGTGGAAACCGGGGAAATGCGCCTTTGCGAAAAAGGCTGGGCCGTGGCTGCCTTCATTCCGCCTGCGCACACCGGCTTTTATATCGCCGCATACGAAACCGCGCCAGACGCCCCCACCCTTCCGCTGTTCTGCTACACCGCCGCGGGATGGTTCGACGACAAATTCTATGTTCCCGCCCAACGCATCGAACAGGATATCCGCCAGGAATGCGCCGGATTCGATGATAAAAAAGTGAAAGGCGGCGTAAAGGAAATGCTGTCCGCCTACCCGCACAACCGCCTCGTCAAACACCTGGCGGAGAATTGTGCGCTGACCTATCACTGCCCCGCTGCCCGGAATTATTTCATGGGCCGCTGGGAATGCCCGATCCCTTCATCACCCGCATGCAATGCCAACTGCATCGGCTGCATCTCCTTCCAGCCGGAAGACGAGCACATCGTTTCCAATCAGGACAGGCTGACCTTCAAGCCAACGGCCGCAGAGATCGTGGAGTTCACCGTTCCTCACCTGGAAACCGCACCTTATCCCATCGTGAGTTATGGCCAGGGCTGCGAAGGCGAGCCGTTGCTGATGTGGGAGACCATCCGCGAATCCATCATCGAGATCCGCAAACACACCGCCAAGGGAAGCATCAATATCAACACCAACGGCAGCAAACCCAATGCCGTACGCGAGCTTTGCCGGGCAGGGCTGAACAGCATCCGGGTAAGTCTCAACTCCGTACGGGAGAAGATCTACACCCCCTACTACCGGCCCAACAACTACCAGTTCAGCGATCTGGCAGAAAGCATAAAGATCGTCCGCGAACACGGCGGATGGGCATCCATCAATTATTTTGTATTTCCCGGCATGACGGACAGTGTGGAAGAATACGAAGCCCTGCGCACTTTCATCCGCGAAACCGGCCTGAACATGATCCAGTGGCGGAACTTCAATATTGATCCCGACTGGTACCTCGGTAAAATTGGCGTAACGGAAACCGGTGAATGCCTGGGCATGAAACAGATGATGGAATTGATCCGGGAAGAATTCCCCGACCTGAAATATGGTTATTTCAACCCTCCGATGGAACGCATCAACGGCAATTACGAGCTGGATTTCGCCCATTTCTAAAAGAAATGTTATCATTCAGGCCACCACTAGAGACCTGACAAAAAAACATTATCTTTGGTTACAAGATGGCAGATCAAAAAAAAGAAAAGAATCTTAAGGCGCTCGGCATTACAGTTGCCGTGCATGCGTTGGTGTTGGTAGCATTGCTGATGATCAGCTTTTCTGCGCCGCCACCGTTGCCCGATCAGGATCTTGGCATGGAAGTCAATCTTGGCACTTCAGATGACGGTATGGGTGATGAACAACCGTTGAATCCCAATCCGCCAGCCGCCAGCCGGCCGATACCCGCACCGGCTCCCCCAACGCCTTCCCAGGCGCAGGAAGCCGGAAACACCCGGGAACTGGCCACCCAGAACGAAGAAGATGCGCCGGAAGTGGCACAACCAGTCAAGCCTGTTGCCAAACCTAAAGAGATCGCCAAAACCATCGAGACCAAAACAGCAAAAACAACAGCCAAACCCAAAGCGGAAACTCCTCCCACACCACCGGCGCCGCAGAAACCGAAAGCCGTATTCACCGGCGGTTCCTCTACCAGCGCCAACAGCGGTAATAACGCCAACGGTTCCAATAATTCCACCGGAGAAGGGAATACAGGAAAGCCGGGAGACCGCGGCGTACTGGACGGAGACCCTAATGCCAGCGGCTACACCGGCACACCGGGCAGCGGCAGGG
Source organism: Chitinophaga sp. XS-30 (assembly GCF_008086345.1). Lineage (NCBI taxonomy): Bacteria > Pseudomonadati > Bacteroidota > Chitinophagia > Chitinophagales > Chitinophagaceae > Chitinophaga > Chitinophaga sp. XS-30. The sequence continues at coordinate 4,638,522 of NZ_CP043006.1, forward strand.
GCGCATCGGATTTCCGGCTGAGAGGGCGTAACCTGGTCAACCGGCCGGACGCTTCCTGGGACGGCAATGAGACCGGGTATGTGGCCATCAACATTAAAGTAAACAGGGAAGGTAAAGTAATAAGCGCCACCTATACACTGAAAAATTCTACCATTAACAATCCACAGGCTATACGCATTGCGAGGGAAGCGGCATTGAAGATCAGGTACAATGCCAGCACTGAGGCCCCGGAAGAACAGTTCGGCACCATCCGCTTCTATTTCAAACCGCAGTAAAAGAAGAATAATACGCGGTTTTTCCCGTTTATATTACTAACCGTAGCCGATTCTATGTTCCAACGCTCAAAGAAGTGCTTTCTGTTGATAGCGGGATCACTGGCCGTTGCTGCTGCACAGGCGCAGATCTTTCCGGGATATCACACCAGCCAGTATGCAGGCATTCACGCCGTGCCCTTCAATCCCGCGAGTGCAGCGGGTAGCCGTTACCGTTGGGATGTGAATATCGTCGGCGCTGACGTCCGGGCCGGCAATACCTATTATAAAGTTGACAAAGCCGCGCTGCTCTCCAGCGATACCCTCCGCAAATTCGCAGACTATTTTCCGGATACCAGCGCTACCCGCAGACAATATGGATGGGGAAGCGCCGACCTGATGCTGCCCTCCGGGCTTTATGCCATCGACGAGCGGCAATCCGTCGCATTCACCTGGCGGCTGCGTGGCGCCGCTAACGGCGGCGGCATGGAAACTTCTACCGCCAACTTTTTTGCTGTCAACTATCCCGATCCCCGTTATTTCGACCGTACCATCGCTGAAAAATATACGGCCGCCTTCGGCCATTCCTGGAATGAGTTCGGCCTCAGCTATGCCAGGGTCATTAAAGATTATGGCGATCATCGCTGGAAAGCCGGCATCACCCTGAAATACCTTGCCGGCCAGGCCGCGGGGTATGCGGTGGGGCGGGACGGCGCTTTTGTATATAACGATGATGGCAGTGTAGACATCAACAGCGGCAAGGCTGCCTATGCCTGGAATGAGGAACTGTCTACCGTGGAGGACAACGACTGGATGTCGCTCTACAGCCCCTTCCAGAATCCCGGCATCGGTGCGGATATAGGGATTATCTATGAATGGCGCCCCGACTCCGATGGCTTCGGTTCCCGGTATGAAGACGGCACCTGGAACCCCGATGCAGATACCTGGAAGGCGCGTTTCGGCATTTCTATCGTGGACATCGGCGGCATCAGCTACCAAAAAGCGGCGACAAGTGCGGACCTGAACCTGGTGGCCGAGCATCTCGACCGCCGCCTGCTCAACCGGCAGCGCGGGGAAACCATCGATCAATACGCCCAACGGGTGAGCGGATATTTTACCCGGGAAGAAACCGATGACCGGTTCTTCATGAACCTGCCCACCTCCGTTAACCTGATGGGTGATTATAATTTCAACGACCGCTTTTTTATCAGCGCCAGCGCCACCATCGGCCTGTTAAGCGGCACCACGAATGATAACAAAACGCATGCGCTGACGCAGCTCCTGATCACCCCGCGGTACGAAACCCGTCACATCGGGGCATACGTGCCCATTTCCGTGAACCGCTTCGGCCAGGCGGACGCAGGCCTGGGCTTGCGGCTGGGACCGCTGGTGCTTGGCTCCGCCACACTTTTCAGCAACCTTGCAAGAAGCCGCGTGGATCATGCGGACGCTTTCGTAGCTTTGCGCGTAATTCCCATCCGCTTCTCCAAATGGAGCTGGGATAAGGGCGGCGACGGCATCTTCCGCAAACGGAAGAATAATCTCGGTTGCCCTCCTATGTAAGCGCAAGGCAACATGAACTACCAACAAACCATCGAATATCTCTACAGCCGCCTGCCCATGTTCAGCAAAGTAGGCGGGGCCGCTCTCAAGACGGGCCTGAACAATATCCGCAGCCTTTGCAGCACGCTGGGCAACCCGGAAACACAATTCCATACCATCCATATCGCCGGAACTAACGGAAAAGGCTCTACGAGCCATATGCTGAGCGCCATACTGCAGCAGGCCGGCTATAAAACCGGGCTGTACACCTCCCCTCACCTGTATGATTTCCGGGAACGCATCCGGGTAAATGGCAGGATGATCCCGGAAAACACCGTTACGGATTTCGTACAACGGATACAGCCGGAGATCCCCCGTATTGATCCCTCCTTCTTTGAGGTTACGGTGGCCATGGCCTTTGAGCATTTCGCGGCGGAGAAAGTGGATATCGCCATTATCGAGACCGGCATGGGCGGGCGGCTGGACAGTACCAATATCATCACTCCCCTGCTCTCCATCATCACCAATATCAGCTTCGATCACATGCAGTTCCTGGGGAATACCCTGTCGCTGATCGCCGCGGAAAAAGCCGGGATCATCAAACCGGGCATACCGGTGATCATCAGTGAAACGCAGGCGGAAACAACACTGGTATTCCGGGAAACGGCTGCACAGCAACAGGCTGCCATCTATTTTGCCGATCAGCATTTCAGGATCACAGCCAACGTGCCGGATATGGAAACCCTGCAATTGACGGTACAGGAAACGCAGACCGGCGAAACCCGTTCCTATACGCTGGACCTGCCGGGCCACTATCAGCAGAAGAATCTGCCCGGCGTACTGCAGGCGGTGCAGCTGCTGCGATTGCAGGGCTGGCGGATCAGTGAAGCACAACTGACCGCAGCGCTTCGCCAGGTCAAGCGCCTTACCGGTATGGGCGGGCGCTGGGAAGTGATCGGCCGGCAACCGTATGTTGTACTGGATGTGGCGCACAATGAGGCCGGCATACGCATGCTCCTGGAACAGCTCTCAAGAATGCCGTACAAAAAGCTGCATGTGGTGACCGGTTTTGTAAAGGACAAAGATGTACCGGCATCCCTGGCGCTGCTGCCCACTGATGCCGTTTATTATTTCACGAAAGCCCAGATCCCCCGTGCGATGGACGAGCTGCAGCTCCTTGAGCTTGGCGGCCAGGCGGGCTTGAAGGGCAGCGCCTACCCCAATGTTCCGGAAGCCTATGCCGCAGCCAGCGCAAAAGCGGAAGCGGACGACCTGATCCTCGTATGCGGCAGTTTCTTTATTGTAGGCGATATGCCCCGTCAGGAAAGGGATTGAAGTGAGCGGTATTTTTGCAGGGCAAAAAATATGCAGCTGACGTGCAGGCTCTGCATGAAGCGGTTATCCCGCAATAATTTTTCCACTTCTTCCACATCGGTCAGCACCAGTTCTATTTCCTCATTCTCATCCAGCTCCTGTTCCTGCACCTTCTTTCCGCCAACGGCCAGGAACATATGGGTAAGGTTCGTACTGGTAGAGGGGTTATGTGATACAGCGCCGAGATGGTAGACCTCCGGGAAAGCGTAACCGGTTTCCTCCAGCAGTTCCCTTTTCACGGCAACTTCAGGATCGGCATCTGTTTTATCCATAACGCCGCCGGGTATTTCCAGGAGCGTTTTCCCGAGGGCGTGCCGGTATTGTTTCACCAGTATGGCCTTTCCGTCAGCGGTGATAGCCAGCGCATTCACCCAGTCAGGGTACTCCAGCACAAAATACGGGTCAACGATCGTGCCATTGGGGGTCTCACATTTGTCGCGGCGCAGGGTGAGCCATGGCTCTACCCTGTAGAGGTATTCCGATTCCAGTAGTTTCCAGTCCATGTATGATGATTGATTGTTTACTTCCATCCTTCCCGTTCTTTCAGCCGCTCGATGTGCGCATGGTGATGCAGGCCATGCCAGGCGTAATTGGCCAGGTGTTTTGACAAGGTGTATGAGGCCTGATTTTCGGGATGAAAAAAGGTGAGGTCCCAGTCCCGCGCCTCCATATGCTCATACACCGCTACCCAGCGGGTGTGCAGCGCATGCAGGAGGGTGACGGATATGTTCACGGGGGTATGTTGCACATCAGGCAACTCCGCCCAGGAGGCTTCCCGGTATGGTTTGATGGTTGGATTATCTTCCGTGAGGGCCAGTTTGAGGCGGATGAAACCGTTCATATGGGAGTCCGCCAGATGATGAACGACCTGGGCGACCGTCCAGCCGCCTGGCCTGTAGGGTGTTTCCAGTTGATGGGCGTCAAGGTCCTGTACAGCCAGTTCTATCAGCGAGGGCAGATACCGGATGTCGTTGATAAAACGTTTGCGCATTTCAGCGTTGATAATTGCAGGCGCTTCAAACCGGCCGATGGGATAACGAAGATCTTCCATATCCGTAAATATTGAGTGTTTGCTATTCTTCCCGCAGGTCCTTCCCCGTCAGCTGAATGAACACATCCTCGAGGTTGGCCGGCTTCACTTCCTTTTTGCGTTCGAAACCGCCGGCTACGAGCTGGTCGATCAGCGCATCGGGAGAATCCAGTGCAATAACGCGGCCGCTGTCCACGATCGCACAGCGGTCGCACAAAAACTCCGCTTCATCCATATAATGGGTGGTGATCACAACGGTGGTCCCTTGTTCTTTTACCTGCTGGATCAGCGTCCAGAGGTTGCGGCGCGCCTGGGGGTCCAGTCCCGTTGTCGGCTCATCCAGGAAAATGATCCTGGGTTTGTTGATCAGGGTGGTAGCAATGGAAAAACGTTGCTTCTGGCCGCCGGACAAAGCTTTGAACTTCGCCGTGGCCTTGTCTTCCAGGTTGAATTCCTTCAGCAGCTCGCGGGCATTCACCGGCTGGTTGTACAGTCCCCCGAACAGTTCCACCAGTTCCAGCAGGTTCAGCCCGGGGTAATATCCGGAGGATTGCAGCTGTACCCCGATGATCTTTTTAATGGCTCCGGGGTCTTCATCCAGGTTGATGCCATCCACGATCACCGTCCCGGAGGTCTTCTGCCGCAGGGTTTCAATGATCTCCAGGGTAGTGGATTTCCCGGCGCCATTGGGACCGAGCAGGCCAAATACCTCATTTTCATACACATCGAAGCTGATCCCTTTCACCGCCGTGAAATCGCCGTACTGTTTCACCAGGTCTTTCACCTCTATGATCTTCCGTTTTTCCATGTCGCCAATTTACGGCAAAAAAATTTTGGGGAAGAAGGGAAAATGTACACGCTATGCGCTGGCTCAACCGTTCAATAAATGCTCGTTGCGCAATCACCCGGAAAACCTTGTCCCTGTTTGCAGATGGCCCATTTTGCAAAAAAGGGGTACCCGCACATGGATACCCCTTTTTCGATAAATGTAAATTTTGTGACCGGATCAGCTATTTGGATGCCGCCGGTTTGTTGATGAAGATCTGGGTGAAATAGGTAATATTCCCTTTCCCCTTTGCCGTACCGATGCCGATCATGTTAAAGTTGCCCAGCATGTTCTTGCGGTGGCCGGGGCTTTTGATCCATCCGTTCACCACAGCTTCGGCGTTCAGGTTGCCGTAGGCCACATTCTCCGCGGCAGCGCTTACACGGCCCAGCTTTTTGGAGATATCGTCGATACGGCTTTCAAAACCATCATGGCCGAATGCGCTGCGGCCATTGGCCATGGACCTGCTGTGTCCGCGCGCTTCCGTATTCAGCACTTCATTCATCACCAGGGCGGCGAGGCCTTTGGATTTACGGTACTTGTTAACGTAGTAAAGAATGTCCTCTTCCATATTGCCGGATGATCTCACCGTACCGGTGGCTGCGCCGCTCACCGGTTTGCTGCAGGCCAGCGCCTGGGAGGATAAAAATACGGCGACGGATAGTACAAGGATCTGGTAAAATTTCTTCTCTCTGAACATGTTTCTAAAAACGGTTTATTAAAGGATAAAATTGTGCGAACCAATATCGCGCCAGATTTTACCGGATGACAGCCTGCACCGTTTCGATCATGTTCTTTGAGCCGATGAATACGGGGATGCGCTGATGCAGCTCCGTGGGTTTGATATCGAGCAATCGCCTTTCGCTGTCTGCAATAGCGAGCCCTCCCGCTTTTTCCATGAGGAAGGACATCGGGTTGCATTCATAGCATAACCGCAGGCGGCCCTGGCTGTATTTTCCGAACGCCGGGTACATGAAAATGCCGCCCTGTATGAGGGTGCGGTGGATCTCGGAGACCATGCAGCCCACGAAACGGTGGCGGTACACCTTTCCTTTATTATCCTTTGCCATGAACAACTGGATGGCTTCCCGGGTCTTTTCGTCGTACAAATGGTAGTAGCCCATGTTCACTGAGAAAATATCACTGTCTTCCGGCACCTTCAGGTTGGGGTGCGACAGGCAGAACTCGCCGATGCTGGGGTCCAGCGTAAAGCCCTGCACGCTCCGCCGGGTGGCGTACACCAGCATGGTGGAAGAGCCGTAGATGATGTAACCGGCAGCGATCTGGCGGTTGCCGGGCTGCAGGAAGTCCTCCAGCTCGCAGGGCGTGCCATTGGGCGTCAATCTGCGGTAAACGGAGAAAATGGTGCCGATAGAAACATTCACATCAATATTGCCCGAGCCGTCCAGCGGGTCTATCAGCACAACATATTTTGAATTTTTGGAATGTTCGTCAGTAAAAGGGATAAATTCTTCATTCTCTTCGGACGCAACACCACAGCAATAGATGCTGGTTCCCAGTGAGTTGATCAGCTGGTCATTGGCAAATTCATCCAGTTTTTTAACAGATTCTCCCTGTACATTGGTTTTGCCGGCTTCGCCGAGAATATCCGCAATACCGGCTTTGTTCACTTCTACATTCACTCTCTTTGAGGCCAGTCCGATATCCCGCAAAAGGCCTGATAGCTGGCCGGTTGCACCGGGGTAATTACGCAGTTCCTGGATAGTGAACTCGTCCAGGGTCATCACTCGTTGGTTCAGTTTCATAAACGTCAGGTTTTGGTGTTGGTTTGGGTGGGCTAAATTAAGGGAATCGCCTCTATTTCAAGGGAATTGTCATTTTCTGCGAGATAGATTTTAAAACAAATCTAAAGTTGCCGTACTTTGCCGAACGATTTTTTAACAGAAGAGGATTTCCTTTATGAAAGTTTTCAAATTTGGCGGCGCAAGTTTAGAAACCATTGAGCGCATTCAACAAGTAGGCAAAATCATCCAGTCCTGCTCAGATGACCAGCTTCTCGTAGTGATCTCTGCCATGGGAAAAACCACCAATGAACTGGAAAAGGTGGCGCAGAACTACTTTTTGCGTAAACGGGAGATCGCCGCTCAACTGTTATACAATATAGAACAATACCACCTCCAGGTGGCGGAGCAACTGCTCGGCACAAGGGAACATAACCTGTTCATCCAGCTGCAGCAGTTCTTTACGGAAGCGGAATGGACCCTGGGTGAAAAACCGCTCCGGCCATATGATTACTATTATGATCAGATAGTGGGACTGGGGGAACTGCTCAGCACCGCTATCGTCAGTGCTTACTTTAACCAGACCGGCATTACCAATGTATGGCTGGACGTACGCGATGTGTTCCGCACAGATGATACGTTCAGGGACGCGAATATCGATTGGGAGGTAACGCAGCGGCAGGTAAATGAAAAAGTGCTTCCCCTCTTCAATACCGCCAATATCGTCATTGCACAGGGCTTCATCGGCAGTACGGACCAGAATGAAAGCGTCACCCTCGGCCGTGAGGGCAGTGACTTTTCCGCCGCCGTATTCGCCAATCTGCTGAATGCTGAGAGCCAGACCATCTGGAAGGATGTGGAAGGCCTAAAAAATGCCGACCCCAAGCTCTTCCCCAATACGATCAATATTCCCGAGATCAGTTTCGGAGAAGTGATAGAAATGGCCTACTATGGCGCGCAGGTTATCCATCCGAAAACGATCAAACCGCTGCAGAACAAACAAATACCGCTATACGTTAAATGTTTCCTGAATAAAGACCTCCCCGGCACCGTGATCCGCGAAGATGCGGACCATCGCTCCCTGCCGCCTATCATCGTGCTGAAAAAGAACCAGGTGCTGATTACCATCACCTCCCGTGATTTTGCCTTTATCACGGAAGACAAGATCAGTGAGATCTATGATATCTTCCATGCCAAAAAGATCAAGATCAATCTCACCCAGAACGGCGCGATCAGTTTTTCCTGCTGTATCGATAATAACCCGGAAAAAATAGAGCTGCTGATCAAAGTCCTGCATGAAGGGTTCAGGATCTCCTATAATGAGGGACTGGAACTGCTCACCGTCCGTCATTATAAAAACGGTTTGCTGGATGAGTTGACCAATGGGCGGAAAATACTGCTGGAGCAGCGGTCTGACAGTACCGTGCAAATGGTGGTGAAATGATCGGTTGCATTGCTAAGCCTTCGTCGGCGCCTTCAGTTCATAAGGCCGGTTAAACAACTCCTGCGATACCTTGAAATGATCCGAAAGCTTTCTGATGATCTCTTTTGACAGCCCCCGGCGGTAATTCAAAACATCTGAAACAAGGCTGGTACTGATGCCCAGCAACTTTGAAAGATCAACAGATTTGAGATGATGATCTTTCATGAGGTACCGCAACACACCAATGGGATCTTCGTCTGAAAAAGTATTGTTCTCATCATCCCACCTGGCGATCAGCCACTCTAACAGCTCAATGGCATCGCGGTGATGGACGCTTTTCTTGTTGACCATTACCAGCTCTTCCAGCATTTTGCAGTACTGGTTGTACTGGCGTACGGATTTGATGATCTTGAATTTCAGTGGTTCCATATCAGTAAACACTAATTTTATATTGCTTATTATCCAGGCAAAGCCTGGTGTACCCGGCATGCGTGCCGATCCAGCAGATGAATAAATGAACTTCCCTTTCTCCGAATACATAATGGCATATCATCCTGTAATTATTCCCGCCGATATCAAACACTACCCTGTTACTGCCATTTCCCAGCAGATCGGCAGAGCCGAATGTATCAATGATATCTTCGGGCCTTTGCCAGACTGCCCGCCGTATGATAGACAACCACGCCCTGAAGGGCGCCCTGGCGGAAGGATGTACTCTCTTGAACTCTTCAATGGTCTGCTTCTTAATCAAATGGATCTTCATCCTGATCGACTTTTACAAAGTTAATAAAAAGTTCGCAAAATGCGTACTATTTTTTTTTAAATTACATTTCCTAAAAGTCTACATGGAGTAAATAAGGTGGGATGGGCGATCGAATTTACATCATTCAAATGAAAAAGGAGCGGAAGTGCTCCGCCCCTTTTCATTTATTATTTTCAATTGGTATTACTTGACCCTTACAGGATCGGCCGGTTTCGGCACTGGTTTGTATGCTTTTGTTTTCAGCTCTTCCAGCAGCACCTGCACACCTTTTTCAAGCTGCGGGTCCCGCCCGGCGATCACTTCAGCCGGTGTCTGTTCCACATCAATATCAGCAGGCGTACCCTGGTTCTCTATGATCCAGTTCCCTTTTGTATCATAGATGCCGAAGCTTGGCGATGTTACATACCCCCCATCGATCAGTGACGGATAACCACTGATACCTACAAGGATGCCCATCGTACGTTTACCGATCAGCTTGCCCAATTTTTTCTGGCTGAACATCCAGGGCATCATATCCCCGCCGGAGCCGGCATATTCATTGATCAGCATAGCTTTGGGCCCGTAGATGCTATTCCCAGGTGTTGTAAAGCTGCGGCCATCCCGCACACCCCAATAGCTTAACACTTCCCTGTTCAGGATATCGATCACATAATCAGCCACTGAACCGCCGCCATTATAACGCTCATCCAGCAGCAATGCCTGCTTGTCGGCCTGTGCGAAGAAATAACGGTTGAAGAATGTATATCCTTCAAACCCGGTATTCAGCATGAACACATACGCGATCTTCCCGTTGCTCAGCTGATCTACCTTTTTCCGGTTATCCTCAATCCAGTTGATCTTGCGTAATTCGTATTCCTTCTGCATATCTACCGGCTGCACGATGATCTCCCTGGCGCCATTTTCTGTCGGAGAGCTGTTCACCTGCAGCACCACCTGCCTGTTTACCTGGTTCTGCAGCAGGCTGAAAATACTCATGTTGCCGTCAAGCGGCGTACCATTTACGGCAAGGATATAATCCCCTTCCTTCACATCTACTCCGGGTACCGCCAGCGGCGCTTTCAGCTGAGGGTTCCAGGAAAGGGCGCTGTAGATCTTTTTGATACGGTATTTATCATTACTGATCTCGAAATCGGCGCCCAGCAGTCCGCCCGAAACATTGGGACCGGCAGGAATATCGCCTGCGCCTACATAGTTATGCCCTACCACCATTTCGCTCATCATTTCATTGAGCAGGTAATTGAGGTCGGCGCGGTTGCTGACATGCGGCAGCAGGGCCGCATATCTTTTCTTGTTGGCATTCCAGTCCACCCCGTGCATATTCTTTACATAGAAGAAGTCGCTTTCGATCTTGTACACCTCGTCAAAGATCTGGTTCCATTCCGCTACGGGATCCACATACAGGCTGACATTGGACACATCAACTTTTCCATCGCCGGATGAAGGCTTGCGTTCGGTGCCTACGATCTGGTAACCGCCCTGGGACGCCAGCAGTATCTTCTTCCCGTCCGCACTGATAATATATCCGTTGGCTTTGGTGAAGGTTTCTGCTTTACGCTCTTTGAAGTCGTAATAACGCACTTCTCCATCCACCATATAAAAAAGCTTGTCCTTCACGCTGCCGTCTACGGCTCTGTAATTATCCGCCGGCAACGGCAGGGCGATGATGCGCTGCTGAATGCCATCGAGGTCTATCTTCACGTCTTTCGATGCCGTTTCTTTCGCCTTGGTGGTATCCTTTTTCTTTTCCGGATCTTCTTTTATGGTTTCCTCATCGCTTTCCGGGGTAAAGATGGTGGGCGTGCTTTTGGCCAGCAGCACGGCATACAGACTGGAGGATACTTTCCGCTCATAGGTTTGCATATGCAGCCCGCTGATAGCCATGCCGCTGTTGGTGCTGGAAGGGAAGAAAATATACTTGCCGTCCGCGCTGAACGACGGATCACCGGCATTGCTCATTTCATCGGTTATGGCTACGGATCTGCCGGATTCAAGGCTGTACAGATATACGGCATCGTAACCGTTGGGGGCCGCTTTCAGGTAAGTGAGCCATTTGGAGTCCGGGGACCAGGAGGGCGCAAATACATTGGAATTGCCGGAGGGTATGGATGCATTGCTGTTCCTGTCCACCAGTACGGTTTTCTTTGTATTCACATCTACATAGTAGAGGTTGAAATGCGCATCGCTGTAGAAGAGCTTTTTGCTGTCCGGGGACCAGGCAGGCGAAAAATAATAGACGGTTTTGCCCAGTTCTATCTCCACCGGCTCCTTCATGGCCTTCTGGTCACGGAGGATGAGCTTGTAATTGCCATCCTTGTCCGATATGTAGGATATCCATTTACCATCGGGCGACCAGGCCGGATCGCGTTCATGCGTACCGGGGGAATTGGAGATATTGCGCACGTCGCCTTTTTCTTTTGGAATGGAAAATATCTCCCCTCTTCCCTGCACCAGCATGCGCATGCCGGTAGGCGAAATGTTCACCCGCTCGAAATTGGTGATCTTCTCATAATGCGGGCGTTTATATGGAATATCCGCACGGATGCTGATGGCCAGGTCTGTTACCGCACCATTGGCCGGGTCCAGCAGATGAATGGTAGCCCCCTGCTCGAAGGCCAGCGTTTTACCATCACTGGTGAGTGTTTTTACGTCATCATCCTTATACTTCGTGATCTGGCTGACCTGCTTCGTTTCAGTATCGTACCGGAAGATATTCATGGTATGATTACGGTCACTCAGGAAATAAACGCTTTTGCCCACCCATACCGGGCGCACATTGTTAGCATTCGCCGGCGGGATCTCTTCGATCTGCCAGGTAGCATTGTTGAATATCCAGATCTTGGGCATATAGCCGCCACGGTATCTTTTGAAGGGACGGTATATGGTCGTGCCCTCCGTCGGGTCCGGATTCTTGATGTATGCGGTGAATTTCCCGTCCGGGGAAACAGCACCCTGCGTAGCTTCGGGTATTCTGGCATGTACTGCTGGCAGGCCGCCTTTTACGCTTACGCTGTAAAGTTGTGTTGTTCTGCCCGTGGTGGATTCCGCTGCGGAAGAGAAAAGAATATGCTCATTATCCACCCAGCCCCTTACCAGCTCACGCGCGGGATGCCAGGTGATGCGGCGGGGATCGCCTCCCTCAACAGAAATGATGTACACATCTGAATTGCCGTCATAGTTGCCGGTGAAGGCGATCCATTTGCCATCCGGCGAAAAGTAAGGATCCTGCTCAAAAGCAGGGTTGACGGTCAGCCTCAAAGGCGAAGACCCGTCCCGGTCAGCGATCCAGATATCACCCGCGTACATGAAGGCGATATGTTTTTCACTGACGGCAGGATTTCTTAAAAGCTTTGTCTGTGTCTGCGCCTGAAGGGAGAAGGGGCCAATGGCAATCATCACTCCAATGGACAGGCTGAATAAATTCTTCATCATAAGCGGTCGCGGGTTGTTTTTTAGTTAACTGCGGGATCAGCAGTACTGCAAAATATGCCAAAAACAGAAAAACCAAGCGACCGCCTGTAAAATATTATAGGAATGGCAGGTAACGGCGAACGGACGGTATGCCGGAAGGCACCCCGCAGGGCGCCTTCGACATGCAAACACACTATGAAACCTAAGCGATAAAAGGATCTACGATTGCCAATACCTGTTCCTTTGTCAGCGGCTCATCGAAGCTCTCTGATGCGGCATTCGCATTGATAGTCTGCCCGTTGATGTTGATGATATCGATGCCGGCCTGTGTGGTCAGTTCCTCTCCGTCGTAGCTGGCCTGCACCGCCGCCCCGATCCCTCCGGTATCTTTGCCGGTGATCCAGGGTTTGATGGCGGAGTCGTTATTGCGATTCCGGCGCATGTAACGGATATGCGCCGCATGGCGGGCTTCCACGGAGTGGATATTAAGCGCTGCCGTCAGCACCGCATTGTTAGATATCAGATTTCCCGCCTGGCCTTTATAAGCCCTAACACCGGTGTCCTCAAAGGTCTGTGCAACGGCCAGGAACAGGTCATAATTAGTGAACACATCCTTGAAAGGGCCGTTGTTGCTGCCATTGCCGGCGGAAAAATCGAATGTGGGCATAGGAGCTGGCGTACCCTGCAATGCGGTGATCGTGTCCTGCAGCAGCTTCACATGAGCTACCTCATGATCGCGAATGGTGGCGATAGCTCCCGCCGGAGGGCCCGAGGGGACAAGGTTGGGTGCCGCTGCCGCCATTTTGTAGAACTCGGCCTCCAGATGCTCCAATGTCAGCGCAAACTGCAGCACTCCCACAACAGTGGATGCAGATTGGCCATATGCCTTTTTGAACATGCCGCCAAGAGCAAGCGGAACAGCGGCCAGGGCCAGTTTCCCGCCGAGCTTCGCAAAGGTCTTCATGGCTTCCCTTCTCGAATCGAGGCGGTCGTACACCTCGGGATCAACCTTTTCCAGTTCTGTAATGATATGATGAATATTCATGGTCTCTTTTTTAAATTATGAAGTTGGGAGATCTCTGGCGTTCAGTTTGGATTTAAGAAATCCGGAGGCGGCAGACAATACAACATTCGGAGGATTGGATTTATCCAGTCCGTTCATATCCACTACGGTATTGTCAGCAAAGGACCCGTTGCTGATCAGATCGCGGATCAGCGCGGCATGACGGGCTTCCACGGAAACGATCTTTCCGGCCAGCAAAAGGTATTGCGGGTCCGTGATCAGCTGACCGGCGCCATTGTATGCGCTCACACCGAGATCCTCGAATACCTTTGCCGTGCCTAACACACTATCGCGGCTACTGAAATTGACAGATGAAAAATTCACCTCCAGCGCAGGGATAGCGCTCGTTCCCAATGCATTCTTGAAGAATTCGCGATGAGCGATCTCATGATCCCGGATATCCGTCAGCATGGCCTGTTCCGCCGCAGTCACGCCGCTGTAGAGTGACATGACCACCTGTGTGTAAAACGCCGCTTCCAGCTGTTCCAGCGCATAAGCATAATTCAGGATACCGATATCACCTTTACCAAGATAGATGCCGCCATCGCTGCTATCGTCTTTTGAACAACCGGCAATAGTGGCCACTGCGGCCGTGCCGGCAAACATAGCGAGAAATTTTCTGCGCTGCAGGCCTTTCGGAGAAAGCAAAGCATCTCCACCTTGCTCTTTTGGAGCAATTAATTCATTTGCCATATGGTGAGATTTTTTTCGGGTTTAAAGAAGCGGAGCAAATATGCGTCCTCTCTCATGTACGACGAGAGGAGAGCAATTGGTTTTCAATCAACAAAAAAAAATGAACAGCTATGGCGGGTACTCAGATCATGGTTAACATCATTTCCCGGATCACTGCAATTAACCCGGATGGATATACGCCCAGCAGCAGTAATAATAACATCAACGCAGACAAGGCAAACATTCCAAAGAAAGGAAGACCGGCGCGGGGAACAGCTGCTCCTGTTTCGGGCAATGGCCGGAACATCACCGCGATCATACGGATATAATAAAAAAGGCCGATCACACTGTTGATGACCAGTATGATCAACAGCAGCCACAATCCCGCATCTACGCCTGCGGCGATAATATAGAACTTCCCGATAAAACCTGCAGTGAGCGGAATACCGGCCAGCGACAACAACATTCCCGTGAAAATGGTAGCCAGCCAGGGATGCCGCCAGAAAAGGCCGGAAAAATCTTCGAGCAATTCCGCATCCCTGACCTTGTCGGACAGCAGGGCCAAAACCCCGAACGCTCCTATACTGGTAATTACATAAGCCACCAGGTAAAAAATCACGGCCTCCTGCCCTGCATGCTGGCCGGCCAGGAAGGCGATAAGAATATAGCCCATATGTGCAATGGAAGAATACGCCAGCAGACGCTTTACATTTTGTTGCAGGAGCGCCAGCCAGTTGCCTGCAAACATGCTTGCCATGGCAATGATCGCAAACACCCACCATAATATCGTGTATTCATATCCGTTAATATCCCTGTAAAACCGCATCAGCAGCACCAGCATACTGCCTTTGGAAACGGTGGCGATATAGGCGGCTACCGGAAGCGGTGAACCTTCATAGATATCCGGCGTCCACATATGGAAAGGAACAATACCCAGTTTAAAGCCCACTCCTATCAGCATCAGCCCGAAACCTGCCACCACACTTGCCGGTACATCTCCTGCTGTTTCCAGAAAAGCTCCGATGCCGGTAAAATCCATCCTCCCCGTATGCGCATACACCAGCGCCATGCCAAAGAGCAGGAAAGCGGAAGACAGTGCTGCCAGCAACAGGTATTTAATACCGGCCTCATCTGACCGTTCCCGTTTGCGCAGATAAGCGATCATTCCATACAAGCTGATGCTCATTGTTTCCAGGCCCAGGAACAGGGAGATGAAATGCTGGCTGATCACCAGTACCAGACCGCCTACCGTGGCCAGCAACAGCAGGATATAATATTCCTCCTTGCGCTCCTCCCGCTGCTCGAAATAACGGAAGGAAAGGAACAACACACTCAATCCCGCCACAAGGATCAATCCGGTATTGAACATCGCAAAAGCATCGATCACGAACAGCGGCGCAATGATATGCGGGGACACATCCGGCTGCAGGAACAACGCCACAAATGCCAGCATGAATGCCAGCACGGAAAAGGCATGCATAATACGGTGGTTCCGCCTGATGGCGACCAATAACATCGCGATCACCGCGGATCCGCTGATGACCAGCAAAGGCAATATGTTTAAAAGATCGGATGTTGACATCATGCTATCTTTTTACTTGACGGGATAAATAGCCACATTTGAGTATGGCGCGGGCTTCAGCAGCACAACAGCCGGAATGGAAGGCTTTACCATACGGATCACCGGTTGGGGATACACACCCAGCCAGATGATGACCACTATCAGCGGCACGAGCATCAGGGCCTCCCTCGCTGAAAGGTCCGGCAGTTTATACTCCCGCCAGGAGACCCCGAAAAAGACCTTCTGCATGATCCGCAGGGAATAGATCGTGGCTACCACCAGCCCCACCGTAGCTGCCACGGTGATCCAGGGCGCGGACTGCCAGCTGCCGGCCAGAATGAGGAACTCCGCAATGAAATTGCCCAGTCCCGGCAACCCCAGCGATGCCATAACGAACACCATAGACACCACCCCCAGTCCCGGCAATGCCGGCCAGAGGCCGCCCATTTTTTCCAGCTCCCGGGTATGCAGCCGTTCATACAAAGCCCCGGCTATCATAAACAATGCACCGGTACTGATACCGTGCGTGATCATTTGCATCACCACGCCCTGGTAAGCCATTTCATTGAATGCAAAAGCCCCCAGCAGCACAAACCCCATGTGGCTGACACTGGTGTACGCCACCAGCCGTTTTAGGTCCGTCTGCGCAAAAGCCAGCTTGCCCCCGTACAAAATGCCCACTGCGCCCAGCAGCATGATCCAGGGAGCAAAGTATTGGGACGCTTCGGGAAACATCGGAATAACGAAGCGCAGGATACCATAAGCGCCGGTCTTCAGCAGCAACCCGGCCAGTATCACGGAACCTGCTGTTGGCGCTTCCGTATGCGCATCCGGCAACCAGGTATGGAAGGGAAATGCCGGCAGCTTCACAATGAACGCGGTCAGGAAGCCCAGCATCAGCCAGCGGCCTGCATCCTGCTCCATCGGGGTATCCAGCAGGGCGAAATAAGAAAAAGTGTATTCGTTAGTGTTATGTGCATGTACGAAATAAAGCCCCAGTATAGCCAGCAGCATCAGCAATCCGCCGGCTTGCGTAAAGATGAAGAATTTGAAGGCTGCATACATCCGGTTGGCGTGCCCCCAGATACCGATCAGGAAATACATGGGAATCAGCATCACTTCCCAGAAAAAGTAAAAAAGGAACAGGTCGGTCGTCAGAAAAACACCGGTGATGCCCGCCAGCACAAATAATAAATTGAAATGGAAGAAACCGGTCTTTTCCCTGATCTCTTTCCAGGAAACCAGCACGGAAAGCGCACCGAGAAAGAAAGTGAGCAATAACATCAGGAGGCTGAGCCCATCCAGCGCCAGAGAAAAGCTGATCCCGAAACGTGGCATCCATGCACGTTCGAACGTGAAGAGCCAGGAGCCTCCCGTTCCATCCGCCTGCCACCAGAGCGCCGCCGCCATGATCAATTCAGCTGTCATCACCAGCAACGCGATCCACCGCGGCAACACCTTGCTCCATGCCGCAGCCATCCAGGCTGCAAACGCGCCGATCACCGGAAGAAGGATGAACAATAAAAGGACCATGCGTTATCGGTTTATGGTTTACACAAATTCGCGCCAGATGATCACAGACAGGATCACGACTGCGCCCATCACAATACCCATGACATACCACCGGAGCATACCGTTCTGCGTGGCAGACATCATCCGGTGCAAACTTTTCGTTACTGATGCGATGCCGGTGTACAACCGGTCAACAATATCTTTTTTATTGATGCGGGACAGCAGCACAAAGGGCCTGACGAACATCCGGTCATAAGCCACATCAAAGCCCCAGCCATCTTTCCAGAACTGCTTCAGGCCATCTGCGAAGGGAACATGCAGGAACCTCCACACCAGGAAAATACCAAGGAACGACAGCGCTGCCGCCACTCCCTGCGATGCCCACTCCATCGCCACAGAGCCGCCTGATTCCACAGCCGGGAGTACGGGAGACAGGAAATCACTGAGCAGGGTCACATGCCCGAGGGTATGGGGCAGTTCTATAAATCCCGCTACGGTGGACAGTATGGCAAGCATATATAAAGGCACCATCATGTTATTGCCGGGATGATGATGCACATGTGTTTTTTCCGCGCCATAAAACACCAGGAATACCATCCTGAAAGTGTACATCGCCGTAATGAATGCACCGGTGATGGCGGCGATCCAGTACCAGGTGCCGCCCAGCGGAGAAGTCCATGCCAGCCATACGATCTGGTCTTTACTGTAAAAGCCGGCGGTAACGAACGGGATGGCAGCCAGCGAGGCCGCACCGATGAGGAACACCACAAAAACGCCCGGCAGTGCTTTCCGCAATCCGCCCATTTTGAACATATCCTGCTCATGATGCAGGGCCACGATGATAGCGCCTGCTCCCATAAACAGCAACGCCTTGAAGAAGGCATGCGTGATAAAATGGAAAATAGCGGCGGACCAGGCCCCTACACCCAGCGCCAGGAACATATACCCGATCTGGCTGATGGTGGAGTAGGCCAGCACTCTTTTGATATCCGTCTGCACCAGCGCGCTGCACCCTGCCATCAACAGGGTGACGGCGCCAATGACCGCCACCGTGGCCTGCGCGGCCGGGGACAGGGTAAAAAGCACATTCGTGCGGGCGATCAGGTACACCCCGGCGGTCACCATTGTGGCCGCGTGGATCAGCGCACTCACCGGTGTGGGACCGGCCATAGCATCAGGCAGCCAGGTTTGTAAAGGCAATTGCGCCGATTTGCCGACGGCTCCGCCGATCAGCAGAAAGGCAATGGTCACCACCGTTGCGTCACCGGTGGACCATAGCGCAGGAGCGCGCTCCAGGATAGCGGACAGTTGCAGGGTCTGCGTATGCTGCACCAGCAGGAACAGTGCGATAGCCATAGCGGTATCGCCTACACGGGTAACGATGAATGCCTTCCGCGCCGCGGCGCCGTTTGCCGGGTCTTTATACCAGAAACCGATGAGCAGGTAACTGCAAATGCCCACGCCCTCCCATCCGAAATACAGCAACAGCAAATTATCCGCCAGCACCAGCATCAGCATGGCGCCGACAAAAAGGTTCATACAAGCGAAAAAACGCGCAAAATCAGGGTCGCCGGACATGTAGCCGGTGGAATATACGTGAATGAGAAATCCTACAAACGTGATCACGAAGGTGAAAGCGAGGGACAAAGCATCCAGGTGCAGGGTGATGCCGATATTCAATTCGCCCACGGACAGCCAGGTCCACAACGGCAAGGTAAACGACTCCTGCCCCATCAGCTGAAATCCGGCAATGACCGTGATCAGCGCCGCAATGCCCACACTGCCGCAGCCGATGACTGACACACCTGCCTTGCCGATCCTTCGGGAGAAAAGGATCAGTATCAATGCGCCCAGAAAGGGCAATGCCGGTATCAGATAGATCCATTGCATAAGGTCTGTTTTTAATTATCCCCGCATCCTGCTGGCCTCATCACTATCAAGCGTTTTTAACTGGTGATACAATTGCAGGATCAATGCCAGTCCCACGGATACTTCCGCCGCAGCCATCGCCAGAATGAACATGAACATCAGCTGGCCCTCCGGCTGCCCCCAGCGGGACCCGGCGACCACAAATGCCAGCCCGGCCGCATTCAGCATGATCTCCACGGAGATCAGCATAAAAATGATATTCCGACGGATGAGCATGCTGATCAATCCGAGCGTGAACAATATTCCTGCAAGGATCAACCCTGCTGTTGTAGCGGACATCATGCGTCTGAAGTTTTTTCGAGGAAACGATGGGTGATCTTTTTCTTCTGCCTGCCAAGATGATAAGCTCCCACGATGCCTGCCATGAGCAGCATCCCTGTCAGTTCCACAGCGAGGATATAAGGGCCGAAAAGGCTTTGCCCAACGGCCTTCGGGTCCACCGTAATGATCTCGTCCACCCGCTCCTGCGGCTGAAGTATCAGGTATGCCAGTTCCGCCAGCAACACCACGCATAAGAGGGAGGGCCCGATCCATATCTTCGGCGTCAGCCACAACTTTTCATCGCTTGCCGTCTGCGCGCCCAGGTTCAGCATCATCACAAAAAATATGATCAGCACCATGATGGCGCCCGCATAAACGATCACCTCCAGGGCCGCCATAAAAGGCGCGCCATACAGGTAAAATATCACCGCTACGCTTAACAGCGACACGATCAGGTACAGCAGCGCATGCATGATATTATACCGGGTGATCACCATCAGGGTGGATATCACGGCTATCGCGGCGGTTATATAGAATGCAGGTCCCATATACGATAATTTATGGCAGCAGGCTTTTGATGTCTACCGGCGGCTCTTCTCCGGCGGCCTCACCTTTATCTTTGCCGCTGATGCTCATACCCGCCACCTTGTAATAATTATATCCGGGGTATTTCCCCTCGCTGTTGATCAGCAGATCTTCCTTTTCATATACCAGGTTCTGCCGGTTGTACTCTGCCATTTCGAAATCCGGCAGCAGCTGAATGGCGTAAGTGGGACAGGCCTCTTCGCAGAAACCGCAGAAAATGCAACGGGAAAAGTTGATGCGGAAAAAGGAAGGATACCTGCGGCCATCCGGCCCTTCGGCTGCCTGCAGCGAAATACAGTCCACCGGGCAGGCCGCGGCGCAGAGATAACACCCTACACAGCGTTCTCCTCCATCCGGGTCGCGCGTCAGCGCAATACGCCCGCGCCAGCGCGCCGGCAAAGGCGCTTTTTCTTCCGGGTACTGGTAGGTCTCCCGTTTATGGAACGTATGCAGAAATACCAGCCACATGCTTCTGATCAAACTGAACATCGCAATTATTTTAAGATGAGTATAATGGCTGCCGTTACCAGCAGATTCAATAAGGATAAGGGGAACAGCACCTTCCATCCGTATTCCATCAGCTGGTCATAACGCGGCCGGGGCATGCTGGCCCGTAGCAGGATGAAGAGACTGATGAATACAAAAGTTTTCATGATAAACCAGATCACGCCGGGAAGGAAGGACGGGCCCAGCCATCCGCCGAAATAAAGCGTCACGATCATGGAAGATACCAGCGTAATGCCCAGGTACTCCCCGATGAAGAACATGCCGAACTTCATTCCGGAGTATTCCGCGTGAAAACCTGCTACCAGCTCACTTTCCGCTTCGGGAATATCAAATGGCAGCCGGTGCGTTTCCGCTACGCCGGCGATGAGGAAAATGACAAAGCCGAGGAACTGGGGAATGATGTACCACATGCCTCTTTGCGCTTCCACGATCTCCCGCAGGTTGAAGCTGCCGCTGAGCAGCACCACGCCCATCAGTGCCAGGCCCATGAACACTTCATAGCTGATCATCTGCGAAGCGCCGCGCATGGCGCCCAGCAGGGAATATTTATTATTGGAGGCCCATCCGCCCAATACAACGCTATAGACGCCGATAGACGACATGGCCAGGAAGAACAGCAGCCCTATGTTGAAATCCGCTACCAGCACATTCGGGCCAAAAGGGATCACCGCAAAGCTCATCAGCACACTGGCGACCACTACCGCCGGAGCGAAAACGAACACTACCTTGTCTGCAAACGGCGGTATCCAGTCCTCCTTGAAGAACAGCTTAAGCGTATCCGCCAGTACAATGAACAAGCCGAAAGGTCCCGCGCGGTTGGGGCCGTAGCGGTCCTGCCACAGCGCCAGCATCCGGCGTTCCAGCCAAATCAGGCCGGCGGCGGTGTTGAGCAATACGAACAACACGCCTCCGATGACCCACCAATAATTTACTGCCTGTTGCATAAGCCTGTGATTTAAAAAGTTTCTGTCGTAATACGGCTGAAGCGGATGCATTGCGGCATGTCCACAAGCTGCGCGCCCGGCACACCGGCGTTAAGCGCAGCAATCCCCCGCGGCAGCCAGTTGTTCGCTTCCGCTGCCAGCGTATAAGTATGGCCATCCACTTCAAAATTCACCCAGACGCCGGGAGAGATGCCCCATTGATGCAAATCCTCCGGGTTCAGCCAGATCACGAAAGGCTCCGGCGAATTGGCGGCTATGCCGCTGGTGAACATGCTCAGCTCATCTGATCCGAAAATGTGATATACCGGCATCAGATGTACATGGCCCGGCATCGGAACAAATGGTTCCGGCGCTTCCGTGAAGAAGGGGATACGCCCGTTGACGTGCGCCTCCAGCAGTCGTTTTCCCGGATCACCACCGTGCAGCGCCCCGCCTATTTCCGCCTGGAATTTGTTGATCGACTGCACCGAGTTCCAGCCTGGCGACCAGAAGAAGGGGATCAGCGGGGATGGTGGTTCTCCGCGGAAACCTTCCATGGTAAAGGACAACGGGGTATCCACATCATCCGGAGGCTTCGGCTCGCTGACGTTCTCATCTGCCAGTATAGCAGTGCGGCCGCTGTAGCGGTGCGGCTCCCGGGGTATCTTCTGACCGGCCATGCGGAAATCCGCGGACGGCGCCAGCGCTTCTATCCGTGCCAGTGACGGAATGGCTACCGTCATCGCCCAAACGATATCATCGAGATTGTCCAGCCCGTTCAGTCTGTGTATGCCGGCTTTCGCCGCGATCTGCAGGAACCAGCGCCAGCTTTCCTGTATCTCTCCCTTTGGCACAAATACCTGGTAATACCGCTGTGCACGCCCTTCATTGTTCACAATGGTGCCGTCTGCTTCCGCGAAAGTGCCGGCCGGCAATATCACCGTGGCTTTTTCCGCGGTGGGATTATACAAGTGATCTACTACGATCACTTCTTTCGCCAGTTGCAGCAATTCATCCACGATATGTTTATCCGCCCGGCGATACAGATCATTCTCCAGGATAACCAGTGTATCCGCATCGCCATTGCGTAAAACTGCCAGCGCGGAATCCAGGCGATGGCCGCCGAGCATTTCCAGCCCGAGGCTGTTGCATTCCGGCACGGTAAGGCTCAGCATCGGTTGTTTGCCTTTCTTATGCAATGCCCAGCTGATGTTGGCCGCCGCTTTCATGTAGGCGTCGTTACCGCTGCCATAACCGGCGATAACGAGCGGACGGTCTGCTGCTTCCAGCGCCTGTGCGATCTGTTCCACAAGCAACGCCTCTTCCGCTGTCAGCCCGCTAACAGCCGGCATTTCGGCGCCTATCTTATGGCTCACGGCAAAGGCTATACGGGCCAGATTGTCGGGAGCCCCGCGTAGTGTCTTTGTAGCCAGTTCGTCCAGCTTTGTGGGGAAAGTATGGAGAATAAAAAGCGGTCCATTTCTGTCCTGTACCGCTTCGCGCACCGCGGCATCCTGCCATTCGGCTATATGCGCGGTCTGTTTGGCGTCTTTCAGCGGTTCCTGCCGTACGGCCTGGCGAACAGCCAATGCCAGCATGGGCGCGGTATTGGTTATATCTTCCCCGAGGATCAGCACCATATCCGCCTTCTCTGTCTCATGCAGGGAGGGCGTACGTACCGGGCCATCGCGCAGTATCTTCAATGCCAGCGCTGTATGGTCATGCTCCATATCAGACATGCCGATGTAAAAATGTTCGGCGCCGACCAGCTGCCGGAGTGCAAAATTGGACTCCAGGCTTGCGCGCGGCGAACCGATACCAATGGCCTTCCCGCTCCGCAGCTTGTTGGCCACCTGTTCCACCATCCATTCTACTGACGCTGTTCCGTTGGTATGCGGCCTGATGGCCGGGTGATGGATACGTTGCGGGCTGTTTACGAACTCGTAGCCGTAACGCCCCCTGTCGCACAGGAAATAACCATTCACTTCGCCGTTATAGCGGCTGGTGATCTGGCGGATGGTGCCATACCGCTCTCCGGCGATGGTATTACAGCCAAGGGAACAGCCCTGGCATACGGATGGAGCGGAGGTCATGTCCCATTTACGGGTATAATGCGACTTTAGTGTTTTATCGGTGAATACACCGGTAGGGCAAACTTCCGCCAGGTTTCCGCTGAATTCACTTTCCAGCTTTCCGGGCTGCTGACGGCCGAAATACACATGGTTATTCGCCGCAAATACATCGAGGTCTTTCCCCCCGGCATAATCTTTATAAAATCTGACACAGCGGTAACACTGTATACAGCGGTTCATTTCATGATTGAGGAAAGGGCCCAGGTCCTGGTTACGATAAGTTCGCTTGGTAAAGCGGTAATCGCGATAATTATGACCGGTCATTACCGTCATGTCCTGCAGATGGCAGGAGCCGCCTTCATCACAAACGGCACAATCGTGGGGATGGTTGGTCATCAGCCAGCCGATGACATGCCCGCGGAATGCGGTGGCCTCACTATCGCTGACGGATATACGTACATTGTCACGGACCGGCTCCATACAGCTCATCATGATCCTGCCTTTCTTGTCATCCTCGTCCCTGAACACTTTGATGGCGCACTGCCGGCAGGCGCCTACAGAGCCAAGCGAAGGGTGCCAGCAGAAATACGGCAGGTTAATACCGAGCTGCAGGCAGGCTTCCAGGAGGTTTCTGCCCTCCTTTACCGTGTAGGCCTTGTTGTCAATGTATATGGTCGCCATAAGGACATTTTTTTTCTTTGATATGTCTTTCGAAATCGTCCCGGAAATATTTCAGCGCGCTTTGCAGCGGCTCCATCGCGCCGGGCGCCAATGCGCAAAAAGTATTGCCCGGCCCCAGCAGTGCCGCATGCGATGCCAGCAGCGCCAGATCTTCATCCCTCCCCTGCCCCTGCTCTATTGCCCATAGCAGCTTCTCCGTCCACGGCAGCCCCTCGCGGCAGGGCGTGCAGAACCCGCAGGATTCCTGCGCAAAGAAATGTTCCAGGTTATGCACAAAGCCAACGGGACAGGTCCTGTCGTCCAGCACCACCATCGTGCCTGTACCAAGGCGGCTGCCTGCCGCCGCAACACCGGCAAAATCCATTTTCACCTCCATATGCTCCTCCACCAGGAAATCTGTAGATGCCCCTCCCGGCAGTGCACCCCGGAAACGGTAGCCGTTCTTCATCCCTCCGGCATGTTCTTCTATCAGTTCACGCACCGTAACGCCCATCGGCAATTCCCAGGCCCCGGGTTTGTTCACCTTGCCGCTGACGCCGTATATCTTTGTTCCACCGTCAGCGGTATGGCTGAGAGACTGGAACCACATGGCCCCTTTGTTGATGATATGCGGGATGCAGGAAAGCGTTTCCACATTATTGACGATGGTAGGTTTGCCGAACAGGCCGCTCACCTGGGGGAACGGAGGCTTCGCACGCGGTGTGGCGCGTTTGCCTTCCAGCGAATTGAGCAGCGCGGTTTCCTCTCCGCACATGTACCGGCCAACGCCGGTGTGCAGGTGCATTTCCAGGGAATAACCGCTGCCCAGGATGTCCTGGCCCAGGTAACCGGCCTCATAGGCCTCTGCAATGGCCTTGCGGACCTCCGCGGCGGCAGTCTTGTATGCCCAGCGAAGGAAGACGAAGGATTCGGTGGCCTGGATGGCAAACGCTGATACGATCATTCCCTCTATCAGCTGATGGGGATTGCCTTCCAGCAGCCAGCGGTCCTTGAAGGTACCCGGCTCCATTTCATCCGCGTTGGCCACAAGGTATTTGGGGCCGCTTACGTCCATCGGCACAAAACTCCATTTCATACCTGTGCTGAAACCCGCTCCACCGCGACCTTTCAGGTTAGACTCCTTCACTACTGCCGTGACTTCCTGCGGTGTCATATGTCTGATCGCCTTGCGCGCCGCCTGGTAACCGCCGACTGCTTCGTATTGCCGGAGGCCCAATGGAGGAAAGGTGATATGTTGTGTGAGCGGTCGTTCCATATCAGGTATATTTTGCAAGGATGTTTTCGAGGGCATCCGGCGCCAGGTCCCGGTACAGATCATTGTCCACCATCAGGGCGGGCGCATGGTCGCAGGTACCGAGGCAGGGGTTGGGAAGCAGGGTGAAACGGCCGTCCGGTGTGGTCTGGCCGTATTGTATGTTCAGCAGGTTAACCAGCTGGCGGTGCAGGTCGCGGAATCCCATCACATAACAGCTGATGCTGTCGCACAGGAGAATGATATGCCTGCCCACCGGCTGCCGGAAGATCAGGTTATAGAAAGTGGCTACGCTGTCCACTTCCTCCGGGCTCATTTCCAGTATATCCGCCACATCGCGGATACCTTCATCGGACACCCATCTGCGGTGTTGCTGTACGATCTTCAACGCTTCTATGCAGGCAGCCTTTTTCAGCGGCACCTGCCGTATCTCCTTTTCGATCTGTTCCTTTTCTGATGTGGTCAGCATGTTATTACAATTTTTATCTGTCGATATCGGCCAGCACATAATCCATAGCGCCGAGTATAGATAACAGGTCGGCTACGGTGTAACCGCGACTGATATATGGTATCATTTGCATATGCGCGAACGACGGTGTGCGCACCCTCACACGATACGGAGAAGTATTGCCGTCGCTGGTGAGGTAATAGCTGTTCCAGCCTTTTGTGGCTTCGGTGACGATCATGGCTTCGCCCGGAGGGATCACCGGCCCCCAGCTGACATTCAGGAAGTGGTGAATGAGCGTTTCGATGTCCTGCATCGTGTACTGTTTCAGCGGCGGGGTGGCGAGGGGATGATCGGATTTATAAGGGCCCGCGGGCATGTTGTTCAGGCATTGCTCAATGATGCGCAGGCTTTGCCACATTTCGTTCACCCGTACCACGGCACGGTCGTAGCAGTCGCCATTTTGCGCTACGGGGATGTCGAATGCATACTGTTCATATCCGCTGTATGGGCGTTTTTTACGCATATCCCATTCCAGCCCGCAGGCCCTCAGCCCGGGTCCGGTCACACCCCAGTCGATCGCCTCTTCGAGGGTGTACACACCGATGCCTACGGTACGCGCTTTGAACAGTGCATTGCGCATCACCATTTTGTCGTATTCCTTCAGTTTTTTCGGGAAATAGCTGATGAAATTGCGGACAAGCGTGTCCCAGCCATTCGGCAGGTCCTGGGCTACACCACCGATGCGGAACCAGTTGGGATGCATACGACCGCCGCAGATGGCTTCTATGATCCCGAAGATCTTCTCCCGGTCCGTGAACATATAAAAAACGGGCGATAACTGCCCGACGTCCTGCGCAAAAGTACCATACCAAACCAGGTGGCTGGCGATACGAAAAAGCTCGCACAGCATTACCCTGATTGTTTGCGCACGTTCAGGGACCTGAATTCCGGCGAGCTTTTCCACCGTGAGCAGGTAAGCAAGATTATTGTTGACGCCGCCCAGGTAATCTATTCTGTCCGTATAAGGAATGTAAGTATGCCATGATTGCCGTTCCCCCATCTTTTCCGCACCCCTGTGGTGGAATCCGATGTCCGGAACGGCGTCCACAATGTCCTCCCCGTCGAGTTGCAGGATGATGCGCAGCACACCGTGGGTTCCGGGGTGTTGCGGGCCTATGTTAAGGAACATGAAATCGGCATCATCGCTCTGGCGTTTCAGGCCCCATTCTTCCGGGGAGAACTGCAGGGCCTCGTGCTCCCTGTCCATTTTTTCATCGAATAACCGGAAAGGGCCCATTTCCGTGGCCCTTGCGGGATGCTCTTTCCGGAGGGGATGCCCCTGCCAGGTAACCGGCATGAGTATCCGTTTCAGCAGCGGATGCCCTTCGAAGCTGATGCCGAACATGTCGTACACTTCGCGTTCGTACCAATTGGCGCAGGGCCAGAGGTGGGTGATACTGGGAACCGCCGGATAGTCGCCGCGCAGGGCCACTTTCAGGCGGATGAATGCATTCTGTTCAAAGGAGAAGAGATGATAAACGAGTGTGAAATCTCCCGTGCCGTTGTACTTGCTTTTTATGGCGCGTTCATCAATAGCCGTGAGGTCATAGAGCATGCGGTACGGCTGTTCTGTTTCGGAGCGCAGGAATTCCAGCACGGCAATGATCTTTCCCAATGGCGTCCAGATCGTGGGCGTCTCATCCCGGGTGAGTTGTTCGTGGAATATATTCTCACCGAACCGGGAGCAGAGGGTGTTAAAGATACCTGCGGGCATGATTACAGTTTTATACTGTGTTCTCAATGCGCCATGCTGTAGAACTTTTCCCTTGCTTACATGAGCTTCTGTACCAGTTTATATTCTCTCTTCAGGTTCCTGTAGCCGGATGATCTCTTCATCCCGCAACACAAGATACGGTGTTTGCCTGCCGGATTTCTGCACCGGGTGAGGTTTCAGGAACTTTTGCCGGAAACGTTCGGCCGCCTCATGCAATATGGTGCGGCCATGACCGAAACAGGCTATATCAAAATCAAATGTCGATAATCTTTCCAGGGTATGCATCGCTTCCCGCTCCTGCTCATAAAATATGGAATACCCGAGACCGAATACATTCATGGCGGCGTCCGCCGCAAAGAGCACATTCCGCTGCCCCGGCACAAAAAATGCCAGCTGTCCCGCACTATGTCCTGGCGCATGTATCACATGAATACCACCTGCCATCGGTAACCAGTCCCCATCTGCCAGTACTTCATCCACTTCCACGGGAGTAACGCTGCCCGGCGTATTCCTGATAAAAAGGCGATACATCATTTTATGTACGAATCCCGGGAAATATGGCACATCCGGTTTCGGCACGTCTCCCTGTTGCAGCAGCTGCACTTCAGCAGCATGCATGTATATTTTTGCGCCTGTTACCCTTTTCAGTTCCGCTGCGTTGCCGCTGTGGTCCGGATGACTGTGCGTTAAAAGGATGTGGCGAATGTCCCGTACATCACGCCCTATCCGCGTCACAGCATCCATTAAAAGCCCGGCCTGGCCGGGAGCACCGGTATCTACCAGCGTCAGTTCCTCATCCTCGATAACGAAGGCATTCACACGCCCTAACGATATCTCATATACGTTTGCAGTGATCCTTTTTACTTTCATCCGCTTACTTTTTTTTCACGGTCGGATGGAGTCCCTGGATGTTTAAATAATCATCCCCTGTGTACTAATGATTATTCTAAACATACTGGCTTCATTCCCTTTTGTTGAACATTCAAAAATGAAAGTACCTATATTTCGTCTGTTGTTTTGAAATCAGTCATCTGCTCGCTTTTCCCTGTTCATATCCCGCATCGATATCTTCTCCGGTTTGATAACGCCCTGTTCCCCGATCACCCAGCTCAGGGGGCGTTTCTCCTTGCCCACTGACTGTTGCAACAACACCAGTCCATGCATGAAAGCATCCGGTCTGGGCGGGCAGCCCGGTACATATACATCTACGGGCAGGAACTTATCCACTCCCTGCACAACGCTGTAGATATCGTACATACCGCCGGAGTTCGCGCAGGAACCCATAGAGATCACCCAGCGCGGTTCCATCATCTGTTCATACAACCGTTTGATGATGGGGGCCATTTTGATGAATACTGTTCCGGCAATCACCATCACATCCGCCTCTCTGGGCGTACCACGGATCACCTCCGCACCAAAGCGCGCCAGATCATATTTCGGCGTCATACCGGTAGCCATTTCCACAAAACAGCAGGACAGGCCGAAATGGAAGGGCCACATCGAGTTCTTTCTGCCCCAGGCCACCAGCCGTTCTACCGAAGTAAGCATTACACTCTGCCCCATTGTTTCCTCAATAGAGAAATGCCCGTTCCTGTCCGGCGCTGCATCTTTAGGTTCCGTGAGCCACCACTTCATGCTGTTGTTTTTTCTGGATGGAAAATGTTCCCTGTTGCCTGCGCATCTTTCTGTAGGCCCTGAGTATTTTCTTTCCGTCCGGACCGAAGTCCAGCGCACCATTGCGCCATTCGTATATCAGTACAACGAGGAGTATGAAAATGAAAACGGATGCGCCGATGAAGCCGGCCCAGCCCAGTTCGCCAAACGCGATGGCCCATGAGATCACGAATACGGTCTCAATATCAAATATCACAAACAACATGGCTACGAGGTAAAACTGCGAGGGGAAACGCAATCGCGCAGAGCCCGTGGAGATAATACCGGACTCGTACGCTTCACCGGTGGAACGCTCTTTATGACGCTCTCCCAATACGTAGGACAGGCCAAGAATAGCAAACACCAGCACCATTATGATGGAGGCAAATACAAGGAAGGGCCAGATCGGGCTCATGGCAAAACATTTTATTGTTCAGATCTGTAAATCCTTAACTGTGGCATGTTTTATTGCATATCCAAACTATCTTTCCAATACGCGGCATAACTGAGCGGTCCGGTCAGATCTGACAATAAAACAATTTAACGGGTCGTTGATGTTGTGGAATGGCCAGGCTAGTGGTGAGTGCCGTGAATATAACATTCGAGGTTTTCAATAATGTTCTTCTGCTCGTCGATGATGTACTTTACGACATCTCCAATAGATATCAGTCCGATCAGTGATCCTTCATCATCTACCACAGGCAGATGCCGGATCCTTTTATCGGTCATTTTAAACATGCATGCTTCGATCGTTTCATCTTCGGTGACGGTGATCGGGTGTTCCGTCATAATTTCGCGGATAGTGGTTTCTTTGGATGCGCGGCCTTTGAGGATGACTCTGCGTGCATAATCACGCTCTGAAAAAATACCGAGGAATTTATTGTTCTCTACAACGACCAATGCGCCAATATTCCTGTCTACTAAAAGTTTCAGGGCCTCGTACACCGTGCTGTCCGGATGTACGGAATAGACTGCGTTTCCTTTGCCCACCAAGACATTACTGACTCTTCCCATGGTAAGCTAATTTTGCGTTGACGTAATAATATGAAAAACCTACTTTAAGTTAGCTTTTTTTGGCAATAAAAGCAAAAGATAAAAGGGAAAAAGAAGATGTAGCAACAGCTAATTCCCTTTTCCCTTTTATGTGATGTGTTTATATCTGATGTTTTTTACTCCACTGTAAGTTTCTTCATCAGAGATTGCCTTTCTTCAGTTCTTTAACAGCATGATCAGCCGCCCTTGCCGTTAATGCCATATAAGTGAGCGAGGGGTTTACGCAGGAAGCGGACGTCATGGCAGAACCATCTGTAACGAAAACGTTCTTCGCGGCGTGTACCTGGTTGAATGCGTTGAGCACGGAGGTTTTGGGATCGCGGCCCATTCTGGCGGTGCCCATTTCGTGAATGGCCATACCGGGCCAGGAGCCGTTATCATAGGTTCTCACATTCTTTATCCCGGCAGCTTCCAGCATTTCGGCTGCATCGCTGGCCATATCCTTCCGCATTTTCGCTTCATTCTCCTTGAACTCTGCATTGAAACGCAGCACGGGCTGCCCCCAGGCATCTTTTACGGAATCATCAAGGGTAACGTAGTTATCTTCATAGGGCAGGCATTCTCCGAAGCCGCCAAGGCCCATGCTCCACTGCCCGGGCTCTGTCAGCATCTCCTTGAAGTCTTTCCCTACACCCATTTCGGCCACACCTCTGCCCCATCCGCCACGGCTGGCGCCGCCCTGGTAACCGAAACCACGGAGATAGTCCCGTTTATCGGAGCCGATGTTGCGGTATCTCGGCACATAGATGCCATTCGCACGGCGGCCATAAATATATTTATCGTCATACCCTTCCGCGATGCCGGAAGCGCCGGTACGGAAATGGTGATCCATCAGGTATTTTCCCAATACCCCGCTATCGTTGCCGAACCCGTTGGGGAAACGTTTGGATACGGAATTGAGCAGCACGAAGGTTGAGCCAAGTGTGGAACCGTTCACAAAGATGATCTTTGCGAAATACTCTACTGTTTGCTTTGTATGCTTGTCGATCACCCGTACACCGGTGGCCTTGCCTTTTTCCTCATCGTAGATCAGGGAATTCACGATGGAATCAGGGCGGAGGGTGAGGTTGCCGGTTGCCACGGCCGCAGGCAGCGTGGATGACTGCGTACTGAAATAGGCGCCGAAGGGGCAGCCCCTGCTGCAGAGGTTCCTGAACTGGCATTTGGTACGGCCGGGCAGATCCTGCGTGATGTTGGCCACGCGGCCTATCGTCATTTTCCTTCCTTTAAAGGCAGATTCTATGCGGGACTTTACATCCTTTTCCACACAGTTCATATCCATGGGTGGCATGAACTGGCCGTCAGGCAATTGCGGAAGACCTTCATTCTGACCGCTGATCCCGGCAAATTTTTCCACATAATCATACCACGGTGCAATGTCCGCGTAACGGATAGGCCAGTCTACCGCGATCCCGTCCTTTGCATTGGCAGTGAAATCAATATCCGAAAGGCGATAACTCTGGCGCCCCCACATAATGGATTTTCCGCCAACAATATCCGGACGGTACCAGTCGAAACGTTTGTCTTCTTTATACGGGCTCTGGCTGTCGTTGATCCAGTATTTTTCGTTGTGTTCGCTGTAGGGATAGTCACGGCTCAGCTTGTCGTGCGTCTTGCGTTGTTCCTGGGTGATCTTGCCGCGGTGTTTGAATTCCCAGGGGTCCATGGTGGCGGTTTCATATTTACCGTGCTCGAGGTTCTTGCCACGGTCCAGCATCAACACTTTCAATCCTTTTTCCGTAAGTTCCTTTGCTGCCCAGCCGCCGCTTACGCCGGAGCCGATGACGATGGCGTCATAGGTGTTCTGGTCCTGTGCTTTTATATTAAGGTTCATTATTATACTTGTTAAAAGATGATGAAGAGATGGTTTACGCCCAGGCACGATCGCCTTTTTTGTAGGGGACGCAACCGTCGAATCTGCCGGGAACGGCCACATAGCGGAGCGCCTGCGTGGCGCCGGGTTCGGAGGTAAAGTATCCGAGCAATGTCAGTTCCTTCATGTACTGGAAGTAATGAGCCGGATCATCTTTCTGTTTGTTCTCCCGCTTGTTGTAGGCGATCCTTTCCTTATCTATCGCCGTTAGCAGTTCTGTACGCTGCTCCGGGGTGATATCAAGGTAGCTTTTACCGGAGAACATCTTCCCGCTTTCTTCATTGACCTTATTCAACCCGTCTACAAATACCTGCTGCGCCTTTTCGTCATAGCAATCATTCACCATAACCAGGATGAATTCATCTACTTTGGCTGCTTTGGCGCCGGGAGTGGAAGTTTCCGGGATGATCGTTTCAGCGATCTCCGCCAGCAAAGCTTTTGTTTCAGGTGTTTGTAATGTGTAATTCTTAGTACCGGAGGTACAGCCTTCGAGTGCGGCTAACGTGGAAGCGGAAAGCGCTGTTCCCATAAGGATAGCGACATTCCTGATGGCATCTCTTCTATTCATAAACGTAAATTGATTTGACCTTCCCTGAAAGTTTCGAAAAAAAACCGAGATTCCAAAATTTTTTGGCTTTGAGGAGCAAGAATGTGTAAAATTAACGCAATGTTGGGGTTGGCAATAAAAAAGCTGGCCATAAAGACCAGCTGAATAATATTTAATTATAATATTTGTTGTTGCTATTTTCCGGCGCCCGGGGTGTTTGCAGGATTGGCCTGCGCCATTGCCCGCCCTGCCTCATTGCCAGGACCGGTGTACACGTATTTCCCCTGGCTGTTCACCATAACTACAGGAAGTTTACGTGTTTTCTCGAAGTAATCGTATGCTTCTTTCAGGTTTACCCAGAACTTCTGGGCTTCATTGTCTGTCAGGGACACGCTGCCCAGGTAGTCGAGCGAGCGGGTATTGCCGAAACGTACCGGGAATACATGCACCGGAATGAAATCCTGGCCGTTGTTCTTGGCGTTTACGGCCAGAATATATACCTCCTCGATAAAATCATCGGTCAGTGGTATGCAACCGATCGTCAGGCAACTGCCGTGAATATAGATATCTCCGCCCGGCTTTTTCTGATCGCTGAGTATTTTGTCTGAATAATTAGGGTAGTTGATCCCCAGGGACAAATGAAAACTGCTGTTGGGATTGAAGTCATTGATGTAATAGAACCCCTCCGGCACCTGCCTGTCCCCTTCTTTACGCTTGGGCCCCATTTTGCCGGATAGAGAGCAGACACGGTAGGTTTTGAGCAGGGTGAACGTATCGGTAACGTTGTTCCTTACCCATATTTCCAGTTCGCTATCCAGCTTGAAGGAGCGGATGTACATTTGTTTGGCGGGGTATGCGATCCCTTTCTTCGCAAACTCCTGTTTGATCGATTCCTCTTTTTCACGGAATGCCTCTCCCACTCTGGGGAACATCTTCTGATTCTCCAGGAAGGATTGCTGGGCCTGAGCGGTAACAGTGCCGGCCAGCAGTAAAATACCAAATATGATACGCTTCATATGTGTACGCTTTCCAGATTTCATACCAGGAAATAATATGCCAGGTAAAACAGTATAAAAGCAAAAATAATATATATTACGATACCTACCTTTCTTTTAGCGAAACGTAACACATAATGGTGATTTCCGGCGAAAATCAGGTAGGCGGTCAACAGCTGTAAAAGCCCCGCCAGGATGAATAGATATCCGAAGAGTTCTTTCAGTTCCATAGATATAACGTCAAATTTAACAATTTTAGTGGGGAAAGTACCGAAAACACTGAAAAAATTAAAAACGAAATCATCGTAATGTACAACAGTAAAGGGTTTGGCCTGGTATCACAAATTGTGATACCAGGCCAAACCAGCCATAGTCAAGGCTTAAGGAATCCTATCATGGTACGCGGAGGGTCCTGAGGCCGCATCAGTAGCTCCAATGCGTGGAAGATCTCGTCAAATTGTTTGTCGTACTGCAGGCGCATCGACCTCAAAGTGTTCATTACCTCATCGTAGCTCAGCGCCATCTTTCGTAGTGCCACAAAGGTTCTCATGATGTAAATGTTCATTTCAATGGCTTTCTCGCTCTTCAAAACAGAGGATAACATGGCAATGCCCGTTTCAGTGAAAGCAAATGGAAATGCGCCACCAAAGCGCTTTTTGTCTGGTATCACATTTTGTGATACCAGCTGATCCACTTCATCAGCGCGGAGTTCGAACATAAAATCTTCCGGAAAACGGCCAGCATTGCGGCGTACAGCTTGCTTCAAAACTCTGGTTTCAATACCATAAAGCTCTGCAAGGTCTACATCAAGCAGTACTTTTTCGTTTCTCAGCAATACGATTTTCCTGATAATCTTTTCTTCCGGCGTTACGGGTTTGCTCCGTTTCCCTTTTTCCGGATGCACCGGTGCTGCCGGCGCTGCTTTTTTACCTGGCATAAGGATATGATTTAGGTTACAAACAAGTTGACCTGCAATGTAGTAGCAGGGAATTAAATATAGGTTTTATAATAAAACGCGCAAAAAAAAATCAGCAGCAAACGGCGCAAACCAATCTTCTGAACACAATTGCCAGCGTTGGGCTTCCGGGCTGAAACTCACGCAGCATAAACTTTGCAGCATTTCGGCGGCGGATCTAAGGCACCTAAGCCATACGTAACTACCCGCGCCCCGGCCGCAATAAAAAGGGACTGCCTGCTTTGTATGCTGACAGCCCCTTTGCGAGGTTGATTTTATTGTAACGTCCGCCGGCCGTTCCGGCCTGTAATTTATCCTGTATTATAAATTCCCTCTCAATGCCTGCTCCCGTTCGATAGACTCAAAGAGCGCCTTGAAATTGCCCTTTCCGAATGACTTGGCGCCTTTACGCTGGATGATCTCGAAGAACACGGTAGGGCGGTCCTGCAGAGGTTTGGTGAAGATCTGCAAAAGGTACCCCTCGTCATCGCGGTCCACCAGTATGCCCAGTTCCTGCAGCGGTGCAATATCCTCGTCTATCTTGCCCACCCTGTCCAGCAGGGTCTCGTAATAGGATGAAGGCACCTTCAGGAACTCAATGCCACGGCGTTGCAGCTCCCCAACCGTTTGTACGATGTCATTGGTGGCGATCGCTACGTGCTGCACACCGGGCCCTCCGTAAAAATCAAGGTATTCTTCGATCTGCGACTTTTTCTTTCCTTCCGCCGGTTCGTTGATCGGGAATTTGATGCGGCCGTTGCCATTGCTCATCACCTTGCTCATCAAAGCGGAGTACTCTGTGGAGATGTCTTTGTCATCGAACGAAACGAGATTGCGGAAACCCATGGTCGTTGCGTAGAAATCCACCCAGGTGTTCATTTCATTCCAGCCTACGTTCCCCACGCAATGGTCCACATACAACAGCCCGGTCTCCGCCGGATTGTAATCGCTCTTCCAGGCCTTGTAACCGGGCAGGAAGGGGCCGTTGTAGTTCTTCCTTTCGATGAACAGGTGCACAGTATCCCCGTAAGTGTGGATCCCGCTGCGCACCACTTCCCCGAATTCATCCTTTTCCGTTACCGGTTCCAGATAAGGCTTTGCACCGCGCTTCACGGTCTCTTCAAAAGACAAACGCGCATCATCCACCCAGATGGCCAGTACTTTCACGCCGTCGCCATGTTCATCGATATGGCGGGCGATCTCGTTACCCGGGCGCAATGGGGTGGTCAGCACAAAACGGAGCTTGTTCTGCACCAGTACATACGACACGCGGTCTTTAACACCCGTTTCCGGGCCGGCATAAGCCAGTGACTGGAAGCCGAATGCCGTTTTGTAAAAATGTGCGGCCTGCTTCGCATTACCGACATAAAATTCAACGTAGTCCGTGCCA
Organism: Chitinophaga sp. XS-30; assembly: GCF_008086345.1. Taxonomy (NCBI): domain Bacteria; kingdom Pseudomonadati; phylum Bacteroidota; class Chitinophagia; order Chitinophagales; family Chitinophagaceae; genus Chitinophaga; species Chitinophaga sp. XS-30. The sequence goes on from NZ_CP043006.1 coordinate 4,674,587, forward strand.
TTCAGCGGCAGAAAATCGGGTTGGTCCTGTGCCGTCTTCGGCATCACTTCTGCTGTATTCATAAAAAGATTGTTTGGTATGGTTGGTTTTTGATTTTTTATACTAAGCTTAACGCATACAGGTGTTTGTTGATAAAGCTGATCTCCTCCGGGGACAGTTTTATTTTAATGGCCTCTGCGTTCTGTGTGGCCTGGCCTGCGTTCCGCGCGCCTACCAATGCCACCGTGATTCCGGGGCGGTCGATGGTCCAGCGGATCACCAGTTGCGCCAGCGTTGCGTTCTTTGCTTCTGCCAGCGGTTTGATAAGCCCAAGAAAGGCATTGATACGGGCGATATTGTCCGGCTGGTAAAACCTGGTGGAGGGACGGTGGTCCCCTTCCCCGAATACATGATCAGCTTTGATCTTTCCGGTAAGGATACCGCGTTGCAGCGGGCTATACGCCAGAATGCCCTTGTTTGCTTCCATACAGTAGGGTACCAGTTCCTTTTCAATCGATCTTTCCACCATGCTGAAAGGCACCTGGTTGGACGCCAGGCTGATTACTTTGTCTGCCTGCTTCATCAGTTCCACATTGTAGTTGCACACCCCTGCTGCACGGATCTTCCCCTGCTCCTGCAGGCGTAATACCGCTTCGAATGTCTCTTCGATGGGCGTAGTGACATCCGGCCAGTGGATCTGGTACAGATCAATGTAATCCGTACGTAGCCGGCGGAGGGAGTCTTCGCATTCTTTTATCACACTGTCCCTGCCGGCGTATTTGTGGATATCGATGTCTTTGCCGTTGTTGTCCTGGCTTTTGAAGGCCAAAGCCCCTTTGTTCCCTTCCCAGGTCATCCCGAATTTCGTCAGTATCTGCACTTTGTCCCGGCTGATGCCCTGGAGCGCTTCACCAACGATCTCCTCGCTGGCTCCCTGCCCATAGATCGGCGCGGTATCAATAGATGTCACGCCTTCATCGACAGAAGCCCTGATGGCCGCTATGGCGTCGCTGCGTTCCGCTCCGCCCCACATCCATCCACCAATGGCCCAGGCGCCAAAAGTGATCGCTGAAATCTGTAAATCGCTTTGTCCAAGTTGTCTGTATTCCATGCTTCTATTTTTCTTTAAAATTACGCCTATTCGGCCCAGCTCATCACATACTGCTCATCTTCGATGCCCAGGGCCGCCTGGGTGATCTGCAGCGGGTGGAAGGTGTCTACCATCACGGCCAGTTCCTTTGTTTCCTTTGCGCCAAGACTTTTTTCCACGGCTCCCGGATGAGGGCCATGCGGAATACCCGCGGGATGCAGGGTGATCATGCCCCGGGTCACATGCTTGCGGCTCATGAAATCCCCATCCACATAATATAACACTTCATCGCTGTCTATGTTGCTGTGATTATAAGGTGCCGGTACAGCCTGCGGATGATAATCAAAAAGGCGCGGGCAGAAAGAGCAGATCACGAAGTTGTTGCCCTCGAAGGTCTGGTGTACCGGCGGGGGCTGATGCACGCGGCCGGTGATCGGCTCAAAATCGTGAATGGACAGGGCATACGGATATTCACATCCATCCCAGCCCACAACATCAAAGGGATGATGGCCGTAGTGAATGGGGTACATGACCCCTTTCTTTTTGATCAGTATGATGTAGTCACCCGCCTGGTCAATTGTTTCCAGATGCTGCGGCTGCCGGATATCCCGCTCGCAGAAGGGCGAATTTTCCAGCAGCTGGCCATACCGGCTGAGGTAACGCTTGGGGAAACGGACCGGACTGAACGATTCCACGATAAAAAGCCGGTTGTTCTCCCCGGAAAACTCCAGCTGATAAATGGTACCCCGCGGAATCACCACATAATCCCCATAGCCGAATTCCAGCCGTCCGTATGGCGTACGGAGTACTCCACTGCCTTCATGAATGAACAGTACTTCATCAGCGTCCGCATTCTTGTAGAAATAATCTGTAGTGCTCCGCGCAGGCGCCGCCAGTGAAATATGGCAATCGCTGTTCACCAGGATGGCCTTGCGGCTTTTGAGATAATCACTTTCCGGCTGAATACTGAAGCCCTGGAAGCTGCGGTGTTTCAGCATTTTCTCTTCAGCCACCTGCGGCGCTACACTATAAGGCTCGTCTACTTTTACGATCTCCGTGGGCGGGTGGCAATGATATAATAATGAATAGTTCGATGAAAAACCTTCCGTGGAAAACAACTGCTCGGAGTACAGCTTGCCATCCGGCCTGCGGAACTGCGTGTGCCGTTTATGGGGGATCTGCCCGAGCGTATGATAGTGTGGCATAAAAAGTAAATTATAATAAACAATACCAGCCCTGAAAAACAGGCATGGGCATGCAGATGATTACTGTACTAATTTACGGATAAGCCGGCGGTTGACCGGCAGAAGAAGTGTTAAACCGCTGAATCCATGGCGAGGGTGGCCATGAGGAAACAGTAGTTGAGCTGATGCTTGTATGTTGGTAACGAATACATGATCGTAACCTAAAATTACGGTTATTTTCCAATTGTAAAGGAAAAGTTTTCACTGAACGCTTTTAGCGCTCTTTTAGATTTTTTCTAAATTTTGACAATACCGTTTGTATTTTCATTTTAAATTGCGCACCTTTGTAATGCAAAAGTCATAAAATAATAGTGCATTTATTCAGCTCACATATAATCCGTATAACTGAACTCTTCCCCGGAGTGCAGGGCACTATTATTACCACAACCACCACAACCCCATCGCGGGGTTAATTTTCACATATCGTCCACCGACCAGTTACTGGTACACCTTCAGGCAGGCTTTGCCTAATTTCCTTATTAACATTCTTTCTTACATGCAGGTTTTAAAATTCGGCGGTACTTCAGTTGGCAGTACCAAGGCCATAGAACAGGTTTGCAGCATCGTAGCATCCTATAAACGAAAAGGCCGGATGGCGGTCGTGGTATCCGCCATGAGCGGCATTACCGACAAGCTTATCGCCGCCGGGCAGCAGGCCGGGCAGGGGCAGGAACAATACCGGACGATATTGCAGGACATCGAGAACAAACACCTGGACACGATCCGGGGACTTTTCCCCATCGCCATACAAAGCAGCCTGCTCAGCCAGGTAAAGAAGCAGCTCAACCAACTGGAATCCTTATGCGACGGCATTTTTCAGGTCGGGGAACTTAGCGCCCGCTCGCTGGACAAGCTCATGAGCTTCGGGGAACTGCTCTCTTCCTGGATAGTAGCGGAGAAACTGAAACATATGGGGCTTGCCGCCAGCTGGAAAGACAGCCGCGAACTGATCTCCACCGATGCCCAGTTCGGACATGCTCTCGTGGATTTTGATGTCACCGAGCATCAGATCACCAGCTATTTCCAGCACCAGCCCTTCGAATACGTGGTATTGCCCGGCTTCATCGCTTCCAGCATCAGCAGGGAAACCACCACCCTCGGCCGGGGCGGTTCCGACTATACCGCCGCCATCGTTGCAGCGGCCATGGACGCCAATGTGCTGGAAATATGGACGGACGTAAGCGGTATGATGACCGCAGATCCCCGCCTCGTGCCGCAGGCCATCGCCATCCCGCGGATCTCTTACGAAGAAGCCATGGAATTGTCCCACTTCGGCGCCAAGGTCATCTACCCCCCTACCATTCAGCCCGTCATGAACCGCCGCATCCCTATCTGGATAAAGAACACCTTTGCGCCGGATGACTACGGCACACTGATCCAGGACAATGGTGAAAAACCCTTCCCGGTGACCGGTATTTCCGGCATCCAGAAAATTGCCCTGCTTACGCTGGAAGGAAGCGGCATGGTAGGCATCCCGGGCTTCTCCAAGCGCCTGTTCGACGCACTGCTGCGGGAAAAGATCAATGTGATCCTCATTACGCAAAGCTCTTCGGAACATTCCATCACCGCCGGCATACATGAAAGCGACATGCTCAGGGCCAAGGCCGCAATAGACAGCGAATTTGCTCAGGAAATATATGACAAGCGCATCGAACCGCTGCTGGTGGAAAAAGACCTCGCCATCGTGGCCGTAGTGGGCGATAATATGAAGAACCACCATGGCATGAGCGGCAAGCTCTTCGGCGCACTGGGGCGCAATGCCATCAATGTAAGGGCCATCGCACAAGGGTCTACCGAAAAGAACATCTCCACCGTGATCAATAAAGCCGATGTAAAAAAGGCGCTGAACGTGATCCATGAAGTTTTCTTTGAATCGGAGACCAAACAGGTGAATGTTTTTATAGCCGGTACTGGCAACGTAGGCAGCAAACTGCTGGAACAACTGCAGGCGCAACAAAGCTACCTGCAGGAAGAACTGGGCCTGCAGGTCCGCATCATGGGCATAGCCAACAGCCGGAAGATGCGCTTCTCGGACACCGGCATTCATCTCGGCAGCTGGAAGGCAGACCTGGAAGCCGGCCATGAAATGGATCTCCGCCAGTTCGCGCAGCGGGTAAGGGATATGAACCTGCGGAACAGCGTATTCGTAGACAATACCGCCAGCGATGAGGTTGCAGGGCTGTACAGTACCTTCCTGCAGCATGGCATTTCCGTGGTCACCTGTAACAAGATCGCCTGTTCCGCCGCATATGCGAATTACAAGCAGCTGAAAGACCTTGCCCGCAAGTTCAACGTCTCTTTCCTCTTTGAGACCAATGTAGGCGCAGGGCTACCGGTGATCAACACCCTGAATGACCTGGTGCGCAGCGGCGACCGGATCAACACCATAGAAGCAGTGCTGAGCGGCAGCCTCAACTTCGTGTTCAACAATTTCGTGAACGGCGCCAATTTCCGCAAGGTGGTAAAAGCGGCGCAGGACGAAGGATACACGGAACCGGACCCGCGCATCGACCTGAGCGGAAAGGATGTTATGCGCAAGATCCTTATCCTGGCCAGAGAGAGCGGGGCCGTACTGGAAATGGAAGATATCGTCAATCACTCCTTTCTGCCGGAAGAAGCCCTGCACGCGAAAGATGTAGCCGCTTTTTATGATCAGCTGGATGTGCATGCCGCACATTTTCAGGGGCTGCTGCAGGGAGCGGCGGATAAAGGAGAACGGCTGAAGTTCGTAGCGAGTTACCATAACGGCGAAGCTTCTGTTGGCCTCCAGTCCGTAGGCCCGGAGCATCCTTTTTACCAGCTGGAAGGGAAAGACAACATCGTATTATTCACAACCAACCGTTACGCGGAGCAGCCGCTGATCGTGAAAGGTGCCGGCGCAGGCGCGGATGTAACGGCATCGGGCATATTTGCAGATATTATCAGGACCGTTCGATAAAAAAATATATGAGCAAGCAGAATTTATCCTCCGTAAAAGTATTCGCCCCCGCCACGGTCGCCAATGTAGCCTGCGGTTTCGATGTTATCGGCCTGGCGCTGGACAGCACCGGCGATGAGATGGAGATCCGGATCAGCGACAAACCCGGCGTGCACATCGTTGCCATTGAAGGCGCAGACCTACCGCTCGAAGCCTCGCAGAATGTTGCCGGTGTGGCCCTGCAGGCTATGCTGCAGGAATACGGGCAACCGGAACTGGGCTTTGACGTTGCTATCCGGAAGCTGATACAACCGGGCAGCGGCATCGGTTCCAGCGCAGCCAGCGCCGCAGGCGCGGTAGCAGGAGCCAATATATTACTGAACGGGCACTTCCCCCCCGAATCCCTCATACGCTTTGCCATGGAAGGCGAACGCCTGGCCTGCGGCACTCCGCATGCCGACAATGTTGCACCCGCCATCATGGGCGGCTTCACGCTGGTGAGAAGCTATCAACCCCTGGATGTGATAAAGCTTCACACCCCGGCGGACCTCTGGGTAACCGTCATCCATCCGCAGATAGAAGTGAAGACGGCAGACGCCCGTGGTATCCTCAAGCAACAGGTCCAGCTCCGCGATGCCATCCGTCAATGGGGCAATGTGGGCGCGTTGGTGGCCGGTCTTTACCGTGAGGACTACGGGCTGATCAGCCGTTCGCTGGAAGATGTGATCATTGAGCCCATCCGTTCCATCCTCATTCCCGCCTTCCATGATCTGAAGCTGCGATGCAAGGAGGCCGGCGCCCTCGGCGGTGGTATTTCCGGCAGCGGGCCTTCCGTTTTCATGCTCAGCAAGGGCGAAGATAACGCCCGTGCCGTGGCCGAAATGATGGAAACGATCTACGCCCCGCTTGGGGTAGCCTACAAGATACACGTCAGCCGCATCAGCACCACCGGCGTACGCGTGATAGATTGAGTTGGTATAATCAATTAAATTTTACTTTATTTACACATGCAGTATTATAGCTTACAGAATCATCAGCACAGCGTTTCCTTCCGGGAAGCCGTAATACAGGGACTTGCGCCGGACAAGGGATTATATTTCCCTGCCGCGATACCGAAACTGGAAAAGAACTTCCGGGAGAGACTGGACGAGCATGACCCGCTGAATATTGCCCGTGCCGTTATACAACCGTTCATCGGGGATGACATCCCTGAACAGGAACTTAAAAAGATCATCGCCGCAACGCTTACTTTTCCTTTCCCGCTACACCCTGTGGAGGAGAACGTGTATGCGCTGGAGTTATTCCATGGCCCTACGATGGCCTTCAAGGACGTGGGCGCGCATTTCATGGCAGGTTGCCTCGGGTATTTCCGCAGGCATGAGGACAAGCCCGTCACCGTACTGGTAGCCACTTCCGGCGATACCGGCGGCGCCGTGGCACATGGTTTTTACAATGTGCCGGGCGTGGAGGTGGTCATCCTCTACCCTTCAGGCAAGGTCAGCGAACTGCAGGAGAAGCAGCTCACCACCCTGGGAGGCAATATCACCGCGCTGGAGATCAGCGGAACGTTCGACGACTGTCAGCGTATGGTAAAGGACGCTTTCCTGGATGAAGCGCTGCAGGCCCGCCGCCCGCTAACCTCCGCCAATTCCATTAACGTAGCCAGATGGCTGCCGCAAATGTTCTATTACATTTTCGCCTACCGCGAGAGCAAGCAATGGAAAAAAGAAACCGTTATATCCGTGCCGAGCGGCAACTTCGGCAATATCTGCGCAGGCATGATGGCCGCTGCCATGGGGTTGCCTATTCATCATTTTATTGCCGCTACCAATGTCAATGATACGGTGCCGAGATATCTCGAGAATGGCGCCTATGAGCCCAACCCCGCCGTAGCCACCATTTCCAATGCCATGGATGTGGCAGACCCCAGCAACTTTGCGCGCATCCTGCAGATGTTCGCGCAGAACGAACGCGCCCTGAAAGCAAGTCTTACAGCTTATCGTTTTACCGATGAAGAGACCGTTGCCGCCATGGAAAAAGTGTACAAGGAACATCAGTATCTGATGGACCCTCACGGCGCCGTAGGTTACCTGGGCCTGAAAAAGTATATGCAGCGCCATCCCGGCCACACTGGCATTTTCCTGGAAACAGCGCACCCTTCAAAATTCCTTAACACAATGCCCGAAAGCCTGCAAAGCCAGGTGAGCATACCGGAGCAGGTGCAGGAACTTTCAGGCAGACAAAAGGTCTCCGTAAAAATGGAGGCGGATTACGAGCAGCTGAAAGAATGGCTGATGCAATCCTGATCCGCTGTTTTGACATACAGGATTTCTTCCATAAGTTTGGCGAATGAAATTATGGCGTTCCAGTTTGCTGATATTCCTGGCCGCATGCCAGGCACCTCCGGAGGAAAATACCCATACCCTGTATCCGGATTCCGGGGGGCCCTCCGTAGCGGATATGCGTGCCGCGCTCCGCGAGCGGCCGCAGGATGCAGAAATACGTATGCAGCTTGCCAACGCGCTCATTGAAAACGGACAGTATGCTGCGGCGGATAGCCAGGCGATCTATTTCGCAAAAGATTCCGGTACGCTGGACAAAGCTTTTTATATCAAAGCGCTCATTGCTTTGAACGGGGATGATACGACCGCCACGATCGCCCATCTCAGCCGGGCAATTGAACAGGCCGGCAACCGCAGTGAATATGAAGCCGTGATGCTGAATGCGGAGCTGCTGATGGCCCGCAGGCAGGCCCGGGAAGCCGCAGCCTACTTTCTGCTGGCCCAGAAACTCGACTCTGCTTCCGCGGAAGCCCGGTACGGCCTGGGGCTGGCGCAGGAAAAACTGATGGATCACCGCTCTGCCGCAGTCAGTTACCAGCTGGCTGTCGAACTGGACCCAGCCTACAGTCCCGCTTACCTGGCACTGGGCAGACTGGCGGAGTTGGAAAAAGACCTCCGCGAAGCCTGGCGGTATTATAACCTCGCCGCCAAAGCAGATCCTACGGATGCCGAAGCGTTCTTTCTCCGCGGCAAAACCTTCCTGCAGCTGGGCAACAAACCTGCCGGCATCGATGATCTCACCAAAGCGCTATCCTTCCGTAAAGATCATCCCGCAGCAAAAGCCCTGCTCGATTCTGTCAAGACCAGCAATTTTCAGTAGGTTTGCAGCTGTTCATCAAACCATCAGTACCGGAACATGAAAACACCGATTATCGCCCCTTCCCTGCTTGCCGCCAACTTCCTCGAAATCGGGAAGGAGGTGGAAATGGTCAATAACAGCGAGGCCGACTGGCTTCACCTGGATGTGATGGACGGGCGTTTTGTGCCGAACATCAGTTTCGGGCTGCCTGTTATCGCGCAGATCAGCAAAATTGCAAAGAAGGTCTGTGATGTACACCTGATGATCGAAGAACCGGAAAAATATACGGAAGCTTTTCAGAAGGCCGGCGCGCAGATACTCACTGTGCATATAGAAGCCTGCGTGCATCTGCACCGCAACCTGCAGCAGATCAGGTCGCTCGGCATGAAAGCGGGCATTGCGGTGAACCCGCATACGTCCATTGGCTTGCTGGAAAATGTGATCAGGGATGCGGATGTGGTGCTGCTGATGAGCGTGAATCCCGGTTTTGGCGGGCAGCATTTTATTGAACAGACCTATACAAAAATCCGCACGCTGCGCGAACTGATAGACCGTACCGGCTCAAAAGCGCTGATAGAGATAGACGGCGGCGTTACGCTGGACAATGCCCACGATATACTGTCCGCCGGTGCTGATGTACTGGTGGCAGGCAATACGGTGTTTGCCTCAAAAGATCCGGTGGCAACCATCAGCGCGTTAAAGCAATAACAGCTTCCCCGGCTTACTTTGCCAGTTTCATGATCACATCGTTCGTCAGTGGCTTGGTGAGATACCCGGCCACAAAATCGAACTTGCCTACCCTTTCCTTGTCCGTATCATCGATCGATGAGGTCAGCACATACACCCTGATGGGTTTGCATAGCTGCGGGCGGATCGGCGCAAAGGCCTCGAGGAATTCCCATCCGTCCATAACGGGCATGTTGAGGTCCAGCAGGATCACATCCGGCAAGGCAGTTTCATTCTCCGTATTGGCGCGAAGGTGTTCGAGCACGTCCTGTGCGTCGGAGAATTTTGTTACGTCATTAGAGATACTCAATCTGTCCAGCATGATCTTCGTGATCTGCTGGTGAATCGGATCGTCATCTACTATAAAGATCGAATGCAGCGGCTTCATAGTTAATTATTCGGGGCTGAAGGTAATGATAAATTTTGTTCCTGTTCCTATCCGGCTTTCTGCCTGTATGCTTCCGCCCATCGCTTCGATCTGGCTTTTAGTGATATACAGGCCTATGCCTTTTGCGTCTTTATTTTTATGAAATGTTTTTCTGAAGCCGAAAAGCTTGGCCCCATAGCGCTCCATATCTATTCCTACACCATTGTCCTCAGCGGTCAGCACTACGCATCCCTCTTCTATCCGGCTGTGAAAATGCAGCCGGGGACGGATATCCGGCCTGCGGTATTTAATGGCATTGGTCAGCAGGTTCTGCAGGATGCTGTCCAGATAGATCCTCGGGTAAAGGATATCCGGCGCTTCACTGAAATCCGTAGTCAGATCAATGCCGCTGGTCTCAATGTCCACAAACAGGATATCTTTCACCTTCTGCAGCCTTTCCTCAAACAGGAGGCGCTCCCGCTCCACATTCAGGTCTTTCCGGATCTGAACGATCTCGATCAGGTCGTTCAGCGTTTCATCGATATTGCGGATCACCTCCTGGAACATGCTGTTGTACAGCCCTTTCTCCTCCTCGCTGTCCGTATCGTTCATGATCTGCATCAGCGCCTTCAGGTTGGCGATGGGCGCGCGGAGGTTATGGGAGGTGATATGCGCGAAGTCCTCCAGCTGTTTGTTCTGGTTCACCAGGTATTTGTTCAGGGAAGACAGCTGTTCATTGGCTTTGCGCAATTCCCGCTGCATCTTTTTGCTTTCGGTGATGTTGCGGGTAAAGATGGAAATGCTGCCGTCCTGCATGGGAGCCAGCAGAAACTCGTACCATTTATCCGGTACGGGCAGGTAGTAGGAGAAAGACACCGGCGCCTGCAGCGTCATGCATTGCCGGACGCGGGCATGAAAAGTAGAGCCTTCCAGCATGGGAAACACCTCAAAAATGTTCCTGCCGATCACTTTGCCATGGTCTACGATCTCCTGGGCCTTGCGGTTGATGAAATTCACCTTTCCTTCCTTATCCATCACGGCATAGCCCATATCTATCGTATCGAAGAAGAGGCGCATCAGTTCTGTATTACGGGTCAGCTGATCGCGGATCTTGAATTGCTCCGTCACATCCTGTATCACGCCGTATAACCTTACAATGCGGCCATTGCGGTACTCCGGTTTGCCGATGGCGCGCACCTGCAGCAGGTTGCCCCTCGCCGTGTGCAGCGATACCGGGAGATCGAATGCCTTTCCATGTTCCATGCAGGCCAGCAGTGCCTGGCGGACCTTCTTGCGGGAATCGCGGGTAAAAAAGGACATTGCCTTTTCCCGCGTCATGGTAGCGAAAGGCGGCAGTTCATGTATCTTGTAGGTCTGTGCGCTCCATCTCAGCCGCCGGGTGGCCATATCGTACTCCCAGCCGCCGATCTTGCCGATCTCACCGGTTTGCAACAGGAATTCCTGCGCCTTGGCATTCTCTATTTCCTGTCTCTTCTTTTCCGTGATATCATTGACCAGCGCCACAACGATCTGATCTTTATCCACCGGATCCTCTACCGGGAACATGGTAAGGTCCAGGTAGATCTCCCGGCTCATTTTTCCTCCCGCTACATCTACTTCGAATTCCAGTTTTTTCTCCGCGCGCATCATTTTCCCTTTCTGCAAAACCTGCATGAAAAGGCGGTCCATTTCAAACAGGCGTGCAAAGGGGTCGCTGATCATATTGTAGGCGGTGGGCTGCTCATCCAGTCCGGAGTGAGCGAAGAACCGGCGCTGCGTCTGGTTCACCCGGCGTATGAAACCGAAATTATCGAACTGGATATACCCAACCGGCAGGTTCTCCACAATATTGTACAGAAGCCGTTCGCTTTTCTCCAGGCTGATCTGGGCCACTTTTTTCTCGGTGATCTCGCTGAGAATGAGGAATAGATAGGCGATCTCCCCGTTCATGTCCAGCACGGGAAACCCGGTGCCTTCGTAGTAAAGCGGCACCAGCCTGACAACATCCTGTCCTTCTTCCTTTTCCTCGTTATAGCGCAGGAGCATTTCCTTTTTAACGGGTATTTTTTTGCGTGCCACTTCTTCGAGGAGGGCGTGCAGGCCACTGCGGCGGTTTATGGGGTCCTGGTACACATTATAAGGCAGATTGTTCACTGCCGGGTGGGCCTCTCCGAGTATCTGGCGCTGCATTTCATTCAGGTCTTTGCTCCAGCCATCCGGGGTGAACTGCTGGAGGCCGGCAGGCAGGTGTTCCAGCACACTGCGGAAAAAGCGTTCGTTTTCACGGGCATCCAGTTCCGGTTGGAGGCTCCGGCATACCATAACAACGGCTTCCTGGACCTTTTCTTCATTGAAGAGGGGGCTGAGGTTGATCTGGAAGTGGACAGGCGGGTTCCCTACGGCCACTGCAAAAGTGATACGTTCGCCGGCGATGGCGCGCTCCCAGTTATAGAGAGATTGCTGTAACAACTCGGGGCAGCAGGCTTCACAGAGTTTGTACATGCTGTCCCCCGGCTTCATTTCAGTGCCCAGGTACCTGATATGGTCTGCTGCGAATGCCGCATTGCAGGATACGAACCGCAGGCTGGTATCAAACACTGCTACCGCGTCCGGGAAGGCCTCCACCACCTGGTTCAGCAAAGCATTGTTCATGAAACTATTCAATTTGGCATAGGCGGTTGCGATCCGTCAAATGTACTCATTATATTATACAATTTCCTGCTATTATAGTGGTAAACAGGTATATATCAAAGTTTATCAAAAATTCACACGGGTATTCATGCGGCAGGGTGACTTCTTTTAAATATCTTTGAAGCAGGAAACAAATAGTTTCCTTTTTACGTTAAATTATAGTAGATTAAAAATCAGATCGCAGCATGAAAGTATTAATTATCATGGGCTCCGAGAGTGACAAGCCGGTGATGCAGGAATCGCAAAACTATTTACAGTTCTTTGGTATTGAAAGTGAAATGGTGGTAGCCTCCGCCCACCGGAACCCCGACAAGGTAAGGGAACTGGTGATCAACGCCCAGCCTCAGGGTTATGGTGTGATTATTGCGGCGGCAGGTATGGCAGCAGCCCTGCCCGGTGTTGTATCCGCCTATACCTCGTTGCCGGTGCTGGGAGTACCGCTGGAAGGTGGTTTACCCGGTGGTGTGGATGCTCTTTACTCTATTGTACAGATGCCCGCAGGCCTGCCTGTAGGTACCCTGGCCGTAGGCAAGGCCGGCGCCCGCAACGCAGCAGTACTGGCGGCACGGATCATCGCCCTGAGCGACAAAAACACAGCAGAACGCGTGGAAGCGTTCAAAGCGAATGGATACCGGATCTGACGACCGCAGGAAGGGCTGACTGCAAAACCCGAAAAGGCCCCCTGGCCGGAAGCCCTGCAGTCAGCCTGTTTTGAAGTCCAGGCCCGACATGAAGAAAATCATAAATCGAACCGCATTGACAGAATCGATCATTAACCTGGATAGCGTAAACCCGATAGAATTTTTCGGGGTAAACAACGGAAAGCTGGACTTGCTGAAAAAGAAGTTCCCATTACTGAAAATCTTATCCCGCGGCACGCAGCTCAAGCTGTCCGGCGCCCCCGAGGAAGTGGCCACTGCCAAAGAGAAGATCGGGCAGATCGTCAGCTACCTGGAGCGGAACGGCCATCTTACCGAGAATTATTTCGAGCAGATATTGGGTGACGAAGAGGGCATCAGTATCGACCATTTCAAAGACCGGAACCCTAATGAGGTGCTGGTGTTTGGCCCAAATGGCCGTACCGTGCGGGCCAAAACGGCCAATCAGAAGAAAATGGTAGCGCTGGCGGACAAGAACGATATCGTTTTTGCGATAGGCCCCGCCGGTACCGGTAAAACCTATACCGCGGTAGCGCTGGCCGTCAGAGCACTGAAAAACAAGGCCGTAAGGAAGATCATCCTTACCCGTCCGGCCGTGGAAGCCGGTGAAAGCCTCGGTTTCCTGCCCGGTGACCTCAAGGAAAAGATCGATCCCTACCTGCGCCCCCTGTATGACGCACTGGATGATATGATCCCGGCGGACAAGCTCAACTACTTCATGACCAACCGCATCATCGAGATAGCACCCCTGGCTTATATGCGCGGACGTACGCTGGACAATGCCTTTATCCTCCTGGATGAAGCCCAGAACTCCACGGACCTGCAGATGAAGATGTTCCTCACAAGGATCGGCTCCTCTGCAAAGGCCATTATCACCGGTGACCTCACGCAGATAGACCTTCCGAAGAACCAGAAAAGCGGATTGGGCCGGGCCACCCGGATATTGCGGAATATCGATGGTATCGGTTACCTGGAACTGGATGAAGAAGATGTTGTGCGCCACCGCCTGGTAAAGGCCATCATCAAAGCTTATGACGCGGCTAATGAAGATCATGAATTAACACGATCTTAACAGCCATTATTGTAAGTTGTGCAATTGAATGATTCCTGTTAATTTTGTTAATGACACTATAACTTTAACCTATCAACCACATGAGCTATTACAGGCGAATTGTATATTTGATGTGCGTATCCGGATTATTTTTCACGATAAGCTGTAAAAAGAGGCCTGAACCGCAGGAGGTTGCACTGGAATTCATGCATGCCATACAGGAATCGAACTTTGAGCGTGCGAAGGAATTTGCGACCAAGGAATCGCAGCAGGTCATCCTGCTCTATTCCATCTTTGACGGCAAACGCAATGAGAACGAACGCGAAAAGATCAAAAACGCCCAGTTGAAGGTGGTAGACCATATGGAGGAAGGCGACAAAGCCTCCGTTACCATCCTGAACTCGTCCGCCAGCCAGCAGGAAACCCTGCAACTGGTGAAAGAAAGCGGCCACTGGAAAATATCCCTGACCCTGGAAAGCATCCTACCCACCTATGTGGCGCCGCCAGGAATGGACATGAAGTCCATGGCCCCCGGTACCCTGCAGGATTCTTCCCTGATGGTCCCGGACTCCGCCGTGACCCGGTAGTCACTTTTTCCGCCTGTACATTCCACATTTTTATAGCTATTCCGTGTTTGTTCCTTAATTTTGCGCCTTTAGCGCAAGGTCAACACCTTTTTCCACCTTTCATATGATTGCCTTTTGCTGGAAATGCAGCCCCGCTGCAGGTTCGCAAGATCGTATGAAAGGTGCGTTCATTTGGGCCCCGCAAAAGAGAATTGATAAACAATAAAAGAAGTATCGAGTTATGACAACAAATCCATGGCACAACGTCAGTCCCGGTGAAAATGCCCCCCAGGTAGTGACCGGCATCATTGAAATACCAAAAGGGTCACGTGCCAAATATGAACTGGATAAAGAGAGCGGCTTGCTGAAACTGGACCGTGTGCTGTACTCTTCCGTTTATTACCCGGCCAATTACGGATTCATTCCCCAGACATATTGTGACGACCATGACCCGCTGGATATTCTCATCCTTTCCCAGATCGACTGTGTGCCCCTGTGCATCATGGACGCCAAGGTGATCGGTGTGATGCAGATGATCGACAGCGGAGAAGCGGACGACAAGATCATTGCCGTGGCCGCGCATGATATGAGCGTGAACCATATCAATGATATCTCAGAACTGCCGCCGCATTTTATTCACGAAATGCGCCATTTCTTCGAAGAATACAAGCGCCTGGAGAACAAGACCGTGAAAGTGGCCGAGTTCCAGAACAAAGCCGTGGCCGAACGCATCATTATGGAAAGCTTCGACTTGTACAATACAACCTTCGGCAACAAAAAATAACCGGTATTCCGGAGAAACCGGGCTGTAGCAGCAGTAATACGATGAACCTGTGCATCACGTAACCGGGATGCGCTCCATCTGATATCCGGACAAGCACCGGATAACATTACTGTTGGTACAGCCCGTTTTTGCGTCTACAACATTCTTTTGATGATCCGCAGTTTATGGGTACGCAGGCCGGTATCCGCATTCACGATCCCGAGATGATCGATGGGATCGATTCTCACCTTTCCCGCGGAGTGAATGATCTGGTGGTCGCTGAGCATGAGGCCGACATGTGTAATGCGGCCCGCTTCGTTATCGAAGAAAGCCAGGTCGCCGGGCGCCGCCTCCTGGATGAGTGACACGGTCTCACCCTGTGTAGCCTGCTGATAAGCGTCCCGCAGCAAAGGAATGCCGAGGATTTTATACACGGATTGTGTAAATCCTGAACAATCGATCCCGAAAACAGATTTTCCGCCCCAGAGATAGGGCGTATTCAGAAAAGTATGGGCAATTGCCCGCCATGCCGTTCTTGGAGAAGCAGGCGGTGAAAAAGGTTCAATTCCGGTTTCCGCCGTCACTTGTACGTTGCCCCAGGCTGTTTCTCCCATTTTCAGCATACAACCGTAGGGAATGTACATCGGCTGGCCGTTAACCGTCACCCTCGCAGCCCACTGCGTGGCCATATGCGTGGGAGCCGCCTCAAATAGGTCCAGGGTAATGGTTTCCAGGTGGGAAGCCGTCACCCAGCCTTCATAACCATCGTATTGCAGCCTGATCTTTACCCATCCATCGGCATTAACCGTTTCGGTTTCAACGCATTCCCCGAACAGCGCCTGGGAGATCATTTCGCTTTTATGGGCCGGTTCCGCCCGCAGCGGCATGACCGGAACTACTGTGATCGCAAATGGCATGTTAATTGTTTAAATAATATGACCGGCTGGTGAACTTTTGGCGCCGGAATGCGTAAATATAATAATAAGACTTATGCATCTTCTGCTAAATAATCTGAGTGACAAGGAATTGCTGTACAGGATCAGGAAACTGGAAGACCGTGAGGCCGCCGGTGTATTGCTGGACCGTTATAGTCACCTGCTGGTGGCCGCATGCCTGCCCCGGTTGAACGAGGAGCATCGTGCAGAAACCGTTTTCCCCGCGTTGACGCAGCAACTCTTCTCCCGTTTTCAGTTTCTTTACGGCAAGGTAAACCAGACTGTCTACACACTGATACAGCACTACTTTACCGCAGGCAGCAAGCTGCACAGCAAACCCTTTGAACCGCGCCATGCGCAGGCCGTGCATCACCTGGAAGGACGGGTGGGGCACGCCGGTACCAATCCCATTGAGCGCGAAACGCTGGCCCGTCAACTGGAGGCGGCGCTGGACAATCTTTTGCCGGAAGAACGGCAGCTGATCAGCCAGTTTTATATTGAGCACCGTTCCTTCGGTGAGCTGGCGATCTTCCACAACACCACCGCAGAAAAGATCAGAAATAAACTCAGCAAGGCCAAAAAGAAACTCGCCACGCAAATCGACCAGACAGGCTTATGAACAATTATCCAAATCCCAATAACCGGCAGGAAAGGATCTTCAAGATCTTCACACCCGTTCGCTGCATGAACAGGGACCAGCTTCCCCGTTATGTGCAGGACAATATGACGGAGGTAGAGAAACATCTTGTAGAGCAGCATCTTGTGGATTGCGACCTGTGTTGTGCTGCCGTGCAGGCATTGGAGCAGCAACATTATCATGAACCGTTCGAAAAATACAGTACGGAGCTGAGCAACTATCTGCACCGTGAATATTCCCCTGCACCAAAAAAACAGCGGCAACAGTACCGCACCCACAAATCCGCCCGCACCCGGGAAAGCCTGCTGTCCTATTTCTGGACCATCATGTTCATAGCCATAGGCGGTGGCAGCATCTTCCTGCTGCAGCAACATCTGAAAAACCGTCCTGCGGCGATGGTATTGCCCGTTAAGACCGCGGGGGCGGCAGACTTCCAACCCCCGGCCGTTCCTGCCGCACATATTGACAGCACCTATAACGAGGATGAGCCGGCTCCCCCGCTTCAGCTGAGCCACCCTCCCGTTGCCACCGCAGCACCCAAAGACACGGTAAAACGTGTGCCGCCGCCAGTCAGAGACTCCACGCTCGCCAATAAAAATGCGCCGGTAACGGTAAAGGATACACCGAAAAGCACTCCGGCAGTAACGGATACGGCCAAACGCACCGCTGCCAGAACGCCGGATACGGTTAAAAAAGAGGCGCCCAAACCGGAAAGGACAGTCGCCGCCAAAGAACCGGAGAAAAAGGAACCAGCCGCAGAAGAAACTCCCAAGGCAGCGCCGGCACCGGTTTCAGGAGACGAATCGCTCTTCCGGGCGGCCATGCAATACCAGCAACAGGGCAATGTCAATGAAGCAATTGACCAGTTCAGGAAACTTTCCACCAACTACAGGTATGCAGAGCGTGCAAAATTCCAGCTGGCCCTCTGTTACCGCACCAAAGGCCAGAACGCCAAAGCCCGCCGCCTGCTCCGCGAGATCGTAAAGATGAATGGCAATATGCAGGACCAGGCGCAGGCGCAGCTGGACAATATGAATTAATTCCCGCCACGCTTTATGGAATTCCCTCCCTCCCGCATCTATTTATGCAGAACGCTATCTTTACAACGTGAATCAACCCGACGATCAATACACGGACCAGGAACTGCTGCGGCGGTATAAAACCGATGGGAACAGCGACTGGATAGGCATGCTGTTCGACAGGTATGCCATCCTGCTGCTGGGTTTATGCATGAAATACCTGAAAAATGAGGAAGACGCACGGGATAGCGTGCAACAGATCTTCCTGAAAGTATTGTCCGAAATCCACAAGCACGATGTGATCTTTTTCAAAGCATGGATCTACCAGGTAACGCGCAACCACTGCCTCATGCAGCTGCGGCACCGGAAAGACCTTGAACTGAAGGAAACGCATATGCCCGGTGTTGCCGAGCAGGAAGACCATTCCGTATATGTGCAGAAAGACCAGCTGCTGGAAAACATGGAGGCTGCCATGGAACAGCTGAATACGGAACAGGCCACCTGTGTGCGCCTCTTTTACCTGGAGAAGAAATCCTACCAGGAGGTAGCGGAGCAGACGGGGTTTACACTATTACAGGTGAAGAGCTACATCCAGAATGGAAAGCGCAACCTGAAACTATTATTGGAAAAGTACAGTGAAAATAAACGCTAACTTGCATTAGCGAAAGCAAATTTATGAACGAACATTTTTCTGACATATTCACCGAAACGGACTGTCCCTCCCAGGATCAGCTGATGGCGTATGTGCAGGACAAGCTGGAGCCTGCGGAGCGGCACAAGGTGGAAGCGCACCTGGCAGACTGCGAGATGTGCAGCGAGGCGGTGGAGGGGCTGATGGCTATCCGTCAGAAAGAACAGATACCCGGCTGGCTGCGGCAGGCGAAATGGAATGTATTGCAGCAGCTCCACCGGAAAACACACAGAAAAAGAAAGACCGATTTTTATCTCTACATCGCCGTCGTATCCCTGATCGTGATATTCCTGGCGCTCATACTGTTCTGGTTATTCCATTTCTTCAACACAGGCCGTTAACAGACGGGCCTTAGTAAAGGGTCTTGTCCCCTTTTTCCATCCAGAGGCGGAATACTTCCCGCGCTGCTTCATCCGGGAAAGCAATAAAAGGAATTTTCTTTTGCCCGTGCGGCACATTGATCTCTTCGTAAATAAAGGAATCGTCAAAATTGATGGCAGCCGCTTCTTCCTTGGTATTGGCAAAAAATACCCGTGAGGGGCGCGCCCAGTAAATAGCGCCCAGGCACATGGGGCATGGTTCACAGGAAGTATATATCTCGCAATCGTTCAGCTGAAAGGTTTGGAGGCGGTTACAGGCATCTCGGATGGCTATTACTTCCGCATGGGCAGTGGGATCGTTCAATTTCAGCACCTGGTTCCAGCCTTCGCCCACCACTTCATCGCCCCGCACCACTACGGACCCGAAAGGGCCGCCATCCCCTTCCGTCATGCCCCGTCTGGACAGCGCTACGGCCATGGCCATGAATTTCTTTTCCCTTTCACCGATGGGATACATCATATCGAAGTTTCCTGCTAAGATAAGGCATTCCAACCGCACAGGGGAAGGCGCAGCTCAAGTCCACGCCTATCCTGCGGGCCTTTTAACCCCCCATTGTCAACAGCACGATCTTTTGCTCCGACGAAAACGATGACGAGAATGGAGGCTCGGCAGGACTGTAATATAACTTTAAATAAAATATTAATTTATATTTATTTACAATACATTTATAACGACATAAAAAAACCCGGATGAAGAATCACCCGGGTGTTACATATAACTGTATATCGTCGTATTAAAATAAACTTGTTACTTGTTCCTGATCACTACCACACCATCGAATACATCTATCAGCACAGGTTTCGATTTCTCCACTTCGCCTGCCAGTATCTTTTTGCTCAGCAGGTTCACGATCTCTTTCTGGATCAGGCGTTTCAGCGGCCTCGCGCCAAACTGCGGATCGTAGCCCTGTTCTGCCAGGTAATCCAGTGCGTAGTCGGAAAATTCCAATATCATGCCATTTTTAGCGACCAGCTCTTTCAGTTGTTGTAATTGTATGTTAATAATTCCTCTCACTTCGGAGCGCAGCAGCGGCTGGAACATGATCACCTCGTCCACACGATTGAGGAATTCCGGGCGGATGGTCTGCCTGAGCAGGTTCATCACTTCATCCCTTGTACGGTCCACAATATCTTCACGGTTGCCTTCGTCGATCTTTTCAAAATTCTCCTGGATGATGTGGCTGCCCATATTGCTGGTCATGATGATGATGGTGTTCTTGAAGTTCACCACACGGCCTTTGTTATCGGTGAGGCGGCCGTCGTCCAGCACCTGCAGCAGGATGTTGAACACATCAGGATGCGCTTTCTCTATTTCATCGAGCAGCACTACGGAATAAGGTTTGCGCCTTACCGCTTCGGTCAGCTGTCCGCCTTCATCATACCCCACATATCCCGGAGGCGCGCCCACAAGGCGGCTCACGGCATGTTTCTCCTGGTATTCGCTCATATCGATGCGGGTCATCATGCTTTCATCATCGAAGAGGAAATCCGCCAGCGCTTTGGCCAGCTCGGTTTTACCCACCCCGGTAGTACCGAGGAAAATAAAGGAACCGATGGGCCGTTTCGGGTCATGCAGACCAGCGCGGCTTCTGCGGATGGCATCCGCTACGGCTACGATCGCTTCATCCTGCCCCACTACCCTCTTATGCAATTCATCTTCCAGCGTCAGCAGTTTATCCCTTTCACTCTGCAGCATGCGGCTTACCGGAATACCAGTAGCTTTTGCCACGTTCTCCGCGATATCTTCCGCATCCACTTCTTCCTTCAGCAAACGTTTCTGTTGAGAAGATATCGTACTCAATTCTTCTGTGAGGCGCTGCACCAGTTCTTCCTGCTCCTTGACCTTGCCGTAGCGGATCTCCGCCACTTTTCCATAATCACCGTTCCTTTCCGCCTGTTCAGCCGCGAGTTTGAGGTCCTCGATCGCCGCTTTGGCGTTCTGCACTTTATCTACCAGTTCTTTTTCTTCCTTCCATTTGGACATGAACGTGTTGCGTTCATCGCTCAGGCGGGCAATCTCCGCGCCCAGTTCCCGCAGCTTGTCCTCATCATTCTCTCTTTTGATCGCTTCTCTTTCGATCTCCAGTTGCCGGATGCGGCGTTCCAGTTCATCCAGCTCTTCGGGCATGGAGTTCATCTCCAGCCGGAGCTTTGCCGCGCTTTCATCGATCAGGTCTATCGCCTTGTCCGGCAAAAAGCGGTCGGTGATATACCGGTGAGACAGTTCCACCGCAGCGATGATCGCATCGTCTTTAATCAATACATGGTGATGGTTCTCGTACCTTTCTTTCAGGCCGCGCAGGATGGAGATCGCATCTTCCACACTGGGTTCATCTATCAGCACTTTCTGGAAGCGGCGTTCCAGGGCTTTATCTTTCTCGAAATACTTCTGGTATTCGTTCAGTGTGGTAGCGCCGATCGCGCGCAGCTCACCGCGCGCCAGGGCCGGCTTGAGAATATTGGCCGCATCCATGGCGCCTTCCATGGCGCCTGCACCGATCAGGGTATGTATCTCGTCGATGAACAGGATGATGCCGCCATTGCTTTCCGCCACTTCTTTCACTACAGCTTTCAGCCTTTCTTCAAATTCGCCGCGGTATTTGGCGCCCGCCATCAGCGCACCCATATCCAGCGCATAGATGATCTTGTTGTGCAGGTTCTCCGGTACATCGCCATTGACTATACGATGAGCGAGCCCCTCAGCAATAGCGGTTTTACCCACCCCCGGCTCTCCAACGAGAATGGGGTTGTTCTTGGAGCGGCGGGAAAGGATGTGGAGGGTCCTCCGTATCTCTTCATCCCGGCCGATCACCGGGTCCAGTTTACCGGCGCGGGCCAGTTCATTGAGGTTCTTGGCGTATTTTTCCAGGCTGTTATATTGCGCATCGGCGGTCTGTGAATTCACCGTACCTCCCTTCCGCAGTTCGGTAATGGCGGTCTTCAATCCTTTTTCGGTCAGTCCCGATGCTTTCAGCAGCTTTGCGATATCATCGCTGCCGCCTAACAGGCCCAGCAGCAGATGCTCCACACTTACAAATTCATCTTTGAACTCCTGTATGCTGGAACCCGCGCGCAGGATAGCGTTATTCGCATCCCGGCTGAGCGCCTGCCCGCCTTCGCCGGTGGTGATGACGGTATATTTCTTTATCTGTTCGTCTACCTTCCCTTCCAGGAACGCTGTATTCACACCGTTCTTTTTCAGGAGGTATTCTATACTGTTATCTTCATCCGACAGCAATGCCTTCAGGATATGGCCCGTTTCAATCGCCGTGTTCTTTTGATTGAAGGCCAGTTGCTGCGCTTGTTGCAGCGTTTCCTGGGATTTGATGGTAAAATTATTCAGATTCATATGTTTATGCTTTACTCCTTGTGCGGGAGATTGTTCAAATGTTGATCCAATTGATAAAGACCGTAATTATGACAGGAAAAATGATACCAAACTGCTTAAATTTCAGTAAAATGCAGTGGCGACTGTAATAATTTCAGGTAAAACTCAACCCTCCTCTTATTTACATTGTTATTCCGTTATACGTCTATTCAATAACCTCAAATCCACTGTTATGGCATTCGACCTGCTTGATACCCTGAAAAGCCTTTTTAGCGATGAATTTTCCGGAAAAGCAGCGGCCCGGCTGGGCGAAACCGAAACCGGCGTCCGGAAAGCGATGGATGGCATTATTCCGGTTGTGCTTACCGGCCTGCTGCACAAAGCCGGCGCTCCCGGAAATACGGCGGACCTCATGACCCATGTGAAAGACGTGAGCGGCACCTATTTCACGCATATTCCGGAGGGATTGCCCGGAGACCTGCTCAGCAAGGGCGGAGAGATCCTTCGTTTCCTTTTCGGCAGCCGGGCGGGCGATATCAGCCGTTCCATTGCCGGGTATGCGGACATCAAAACCTCATCCGCCGAATCCCTGTTGCAAACCGCCGCCCCCATATCCCTGGGAGTAGCCGGGCAACAAGCCGGTGGTAAAGACCTGACGGCCAGCAGCCTGCTCTCCACCCTCAACAGCCAGAAAGAAAAGATATTGTCCGATGTGCCGGCCGGTCTTGGGCTGACCAATGTGCTTGGTGTGAACAATCTCGGGGATATCAGCCGGAAATTAGCCAGTGTAGCCGGCAGCGTAACCCGTAATGTACGCGATGCAATGGGCACGGCAGACCGCCGCGCACGAAGCCGCTGGCTGTGGATGCTGATCCTCCTCGTGGCCGTACTGCTGCTGCTCTGGTACTGGCTGAGAGGCTGCAATGCGGGCAGTGGCGATCATAACACGGATTCCGTTACCGTAGCCGGAATGGAACAATCTGCCATCGACGAAGTGTCTGAAGACCCGTTTGCCCGGGAAAACATCAAAGTCACCCTGCCGGACGGCAAACAGCTGCATGCTTATAAAGGCGGGATCGAAGACCAACTGGTCAGTTTTCTGCAAGACCCGAATACTACAGGGGGGAAAGACAAGTGGTTCGATTTCGATAATCTCAACTTCAAGACCGGCAGCGCAGAACTGACCGAAGAAAGCCAGATACAGGTAAGGAACCTGGTGGCCATATTGCATGCATTCCCCAAAACGAAGGTCAAAATAGGCGGATATACAGATCGTATAGGCGACAGCGTTGCCAACATAACGCTCTCCCGGGAACGCGCGGAATCTGTGCTGCGCTCCCTTCAGGCGGGGCAGGTAAGGCCTGTGCAGTTGCTGGGGGCAGAAGGCTACGGCTCCATGTACGCCAAAGCCTCCGCTGATGCCCCCAATGAAGAACGGAAGCTGGACAGAAGGATATCTGTCTGTGTAAGGGAAAAGTGAACGGCCGTTCTATCTACTCCGCCTTCACCAGCACTACCCTGCTGCGGTCTGCTTTATGGATCGCATTGAAAAAGGCTTCCAGCGCCGGGTATTCCTTTGCGGGAAACAGCCCTTCTTTCTGCTCCATTACCCGGATATACCTGATCCGGTTGCCCTCCATTTTTACGGTGGCGGTATATTTCCCGAAGGGACTTTCCAGGTGCACATCATTGAACACGGATTCCGCGGCATAACCGTCAGGTACCGTTATCTCTACGGTGTCCACATCGCGGTAAGCCATACTCAGATGGATGGGCGCTTTACGTTCGGTTTCCTCATCGAGTTTATAGGTAGCGCGGTTCAGCACATTGGGGGTGATGAACAGGCGTTTTCCGCTGATGGAAGCATAGCCGGTCACGGTAATGTCCAGCGACTCATCCATTGCCGGTACGGGCCGTTCATCCGGATGCTCGCTGTACCGGAAACTGGTGATATCGTAGCTCGGGAGGCTCAGTCTTTCCTTCAATATTTCCAGCTGCCTTTCCTGTGAAACGCTATGCACCAGACCGTGATACCAGTCCTGTTGCAGACCGGTGAGCTTTGTGAAGGAAGTGCCTTTCAGGTCTCCCTGCCCGTTGATGGCAGCTTTCAGTATGCGGCGCTGCTGATTCTGTTCCAGTTTATAATCAGGTGTGCGTACGAGCGTGCCACCATCTTCACCGATCAGCAGCACCGGCCGGTTGTTGGTAAAATCCCCGAGGTAACCGAACGGAGCCGTCTGGCTCGTACACTCCAGCCAGATGGTGTCTTTGCTGTTAGCAGAAGGTACACAGAGAATGGCGTGATTGAACTGGTTCGCCGCAAAATCCTCCACCAGGTCATTATTCCCGTCCCCCGCTTTTACGAGGATGTAGTTGGAACGGATGCCCGCTTCTTTCAGCAGGGCATACATATAGTTGCTGAGCGCTTTACAGTCGCCATACCCTTTCGTGGACACATAAGTCGCATCAAAGGGCTGGAATCCGCCAACCCCCAGCTGGATGCTGACATAGCGGGTCCGTTCCTGCATGTAGCGGTAAAGCAGGCGGACCTTCTCCCGTTCATCCTTTATATTATCCACCAGCGCATGCACTTCGTTCTTCGTTTTCTCCGGCAGTTGTTCACGGCCGTTGTTCAGGTCGCGGATGAATTTGCCGAGGTCCTGCCAGCTATTGATCTTTCCCGAATAACTGCCATAGGCAAAATCAGTCGGCGCCAGGTACACCATTGTGGTGCGGTAGCGAAATCCGGCAGCCAGCGGCTCTTTTTTCAGGGCCGGCACATCCTTTATTTGCCAGGTGTAGGTTTTTTCCCCTTTGCCGGGCGTTTCCTTCGGCTCTCCTTTGTAGTTGAAATGCCTGTAGCGCAACTGGTAATCCGCCGGCACCGTGACATCCAGCCGGCTTTCCTGAACGGACAGGAAGATATTGTACTGCGGCGTCCAACCCGGAAGGTAAAAGGTCTGTGACCAACGCTCCTCCCATTCATACTCCACTGTGTAGGGATAGGAGCGGTGATAAAAATCGTGGCTTTTGGAGCGGCTATCTTCCATGATGCTGTAATCGCTTATCGCGCTTTCATCTTTTATCTCGCTGTTCTTCAGCTTTCGCAGCTGTTTGCCGGAAGCATCGTACAGCGCCCCTTTAATGCTCTTTATTTCGTGGAACTTGTCGTATCGCTCATAAAATGCCGCATGTTTGGCGCCGCTTTCATTCAGAATGGTTACGGCATAGCGGGTAACCAAACGCAGGTCCTTTACACTATTCATTTTGATGCTCCTTTCATACACCCGCATTACGGCATCGGCGCCCTTCAGCAGTTCCGGCGGCACTCCGGTAATGCCGTATTGCGGATCAGCTGCCTGTGCCTGTGCAGCGATCAGCAGGAGGAAAAACCATCTTTTCATCATGACTTCTTCTTTAAAACGATTTGTTCCGCATGTTTTTTCACAACGATCTCGTAAAAATTGCGGAGGCTTTCGTATTCTTCCGGGCTGTAGGTGGCGCGGCTGAGCTTCAGGCGGGAGCGCATCTGTAACATGTCGCCCTGCTGCCCTACGAGGTACTGGAAAATGCCTTCCCCATCGTTGTACTTCACGATGGTGGATTTTGGCATGTCTTCCACCGTATAACCCGGCGGCAGCTGGAAACTCAGGGTATAATTGATATCCGGAACGTAGGGCATTTCCACGGGGTACCTTCTGTTGGCCGATTTAAAGGGATTGGTGCGCACCGCTTCGCAGAACATGGGCGAGAGATAGATCATGCCATTCTCCTCCTCCGGGTCCAGCACAAAATCGTAATCCACAACAGCCGGGTTACTGAAACTGGTGAGGCTGTCTATTTTCCCGTTCTTCAGTTTGATGTTGGAGCGAAAATCCTTTTCCACTTCCTTGAAGTAGTTCTCCTCTCCTTTCTCCCGCACTTTTTCCCGGAGGCTGTAAGAGTTGAAATAAGTCGCCTGTTGCTGGAAATGCCCTTTCAGCATGCCATTTTCATCAGGACCGAGAAAGATGCCCGTCACTTCCATTTCTTTCAGGGAATCCGGTTCAAAGGTGAGCGCCAGGGCTTCCGGGCTGACGAGCCGGGCGTGCCCGTTGTAGCAGTCCACATGCAGTTTCCCGAAGCCGAGGTAAGGCCGGGTAGCATCCATGGGATAATCCTGCCGGTCTATCTTCACGGTAGCCACGGTATAATTGAAACGGGAAGCGATGGGATACATGGGATAGACCTTTCCGTGGCTGCGGGTGCTCAGCAGCACCGGGTCCGCATGCAGGCCCGCCGCCCTTAACATGGCCACCAGCATAAGGTTGATCTCCGCCACGTTGCCGCTTTTTTTGGTGAAGGTAGTTTTGATGGACTGTTTGGCGTAGAGGGCCGAGAGGTCCGTGCAGGTATAGTTATCCCTGACGAAGTAATAGATGCGTTGGGCTTTTTCCCGCAGACTCGTCACCCCGTCCGTCAGTTCCTCCACCGTACGCGTCAGGAAACCGTTGTGTTTGTCCAGCGTACCGGCATATTCCTCATCTTTCAGCAGCATGTCCATGAATTTCGGCCAGGTACTCATGACCGGTTGCGCCACAGAATTGGGGTATCGCACGGTAGCCAGCTGAAATTCGATATAGCTGATATGGTTGCCCAGGGTGGTGATATAGTTTTCCGGCTTGAGGGGAGCCACATCCTTCATCACCCAGCGGTGGCGTGTGATGCCCGGGGAGAGGGATACACTTTCCGTATTGACGGCGGAACCGCCATATCCCGTTTGGGAGGGCACCCGCAGGTTGTAGGTTTTGCGGGAGTTCTCGCTGTCTTTGATGAAAAAGTCGTTATACCCCTGGCTGATGAAGATATATTCGTAGTATTCCGGCAATTCCACTTCATATTCGCTCCACAACACCGGGTGCTGGCCCTGGAAAGCCCATGGGCGGAGGTGGTAGGGAAATTCCGAGTTGACCGTATAGGATATTTCTATGATAGATCCTTCCTTTACGTTCGGCAGGGTGAATTTCTTGCGGATGTGGTTCTTGTCCAGCTTCTCGGTGAACACGCCCTTACTATCCAGTTTCGTTTCCACCACTTTACCGTTTTCCAGGTTGTAGGTAACGGCTTTAACGTTCTGCAGCATTTCTTCCTTGCTGCCTTCGCGGTACAGCTCTATTTCCACATCCGCCATATCGTAGGCGTTCTTGTTGAGAATCTTGATCCTCCGGTAGCGTTTGTACACCTGGATGAACCATTCATTTCCAACATCAAAGGCGGAAGAACCGATATCGGCCATAATAATAGCGCTGGCTCCGGTATCCAGATCGGTCCGGGTCTGTTTGAAATCCTCAGCGGAAACTCTGCCAAAGCGGGCCGGGCTTTTTTTATCCTGGGCAGCAACGATGGTGGCTAACAGGAGAAGCACAGCTACTAGTTTGGGTGTTTTTAAAGGCATACGGGTCAATTGATCAGGTCAGGGACTATTTTCAGGGGGTAAATGTATATATTTTCCTTTATAATATCACCCTTTTGGGGCAGGATGAATGTTGTAACTTTGTAGGCGATATGCAGTTACTGGATAAAAATACCCGGCTGGTAAAGGAAAAAGCCCGGGCATTGGGCTTTGACCATTGCGGCATTGCGAAGGCGGAGCAGTTGACAGACGATGCTTACCGGCTGGAGCAGTGGCTGAAGCAGGGTATGCACGGGAGCATGCATTACATGGAGAATTATTTTGACAAACGTATTGATCCCCGCCTGCTGGTGGATGGAGCGCAAAGCGTTATCACCCTGTTGCTAAATTATTATCCTTCCGAACAGCAGGCCCCCGAAGCCCCTAAAGTGGCGAAATACGCGTATGGGGAGGATTATCATGAGGTGATCCGTGCCAGGTTGAATGAGTATTTATTTCAGCTGCGGGAGGCCTTCGGGGATATTCAGGGGCGGGGGTTCGTGGATTCCGCTCCCGTGCTGGAGCGGGCCTGGGCGCAACGCAGCGGGCTGGGGTGGATCGGGAAGAACGGGAACCTGATCCATAAACAGGCCGGGTCGTTCTTTTTCATTGCCACACTGATCGTGGATATTCCGCTGGTGTACGATTCCGTTGCGGGGGACTATTGCGGGAGCTGCACGAAGTGCCTGGACGCCTGCCCTACCGGGGCGCTGGTGTCCCCGACGGTGGTGGACGGGAGCCGGTGTATCTCCTATTATACGATAGAATTGAAGGAAGCGCTGATCCCCGATTCGATGGAAGGGCAGTTCGACAACTGGATGTTCGGCTGTGATGTGTGCCAGGATGTATGCCCCTGGAACCGGTTTTCGCGGGCAAACAGCCAGAAAGAGTTTGCGCCGATACCGGAGATCCTGAATTTTTCGACATCGCAGTGGGAGGAGATGACGGAGGAGGAATTCCGGCGGATATTCCGGAAATCGCCGTTGAAGCGGAGCAAGTATGCGGGGATACGGCGGAATCTGAAGTTTTTGGGAAAGTGATGGAGGCGGTGGTTTGGAAATAATTTTTTGAAATTTGGAAGCAAAGAGTAAATTTGCAGCCCATTCGGGATGTAGCGCAGCCCGGTAGCGCGCGTCGTTCGGGACGACGAGGCCGCAGGTTCGAATCCTGTCATCCCGACTAAAGCCAAATGGCGCCATTTGAAGACAAATGGTGCCTTTTTTTTATTAACTGCCTATTTATCAGTATAAAGCAGTTTATAATCGCGAATTGTCCTTCGTGAGAAATCACTTAATTACATCTCTTATCCTGCTAAAACCTTCAAATAGGCAAAGATGTTTACAGGATTCGAACCGGTTTAATTTCTTTCCTGGAGTATTTTTATTAAGATACAACTATCGCCAATCAGAGTATACTACACCCTCAAGTCAGACTATATCTGAAGTTATATCAGGACGAACGATTTTTCTTTTCAGAGGCGATTACTTCCCGATATACTGCTTATATTTACCAAAATCTGACAAGTCAAAACAAGGGTAATGGAAACTCAATTTGGTATTCGGGTAAAAGAACTTCGTGAAGCAAAAGGGTTATTGCAACGTCAAGTAGCTGCGCTACTTGAGATAGATACTCCATTGTATAGTAAAATTGAAAGAGGGGAACGGATCGCTAAAAAGGAAGTAGCTGTTAATCTTGCTTCTATTCTAAAGGTTGACGAAAAGGAGCTATTGACTCTTTGGTTGGCTGATCAGGTATATGATGTCGTTAAAGATGAGAAACAGGCAGGAGATGCACTAAAAACAGTGTCGCAAAAATTAAAAAATAGGAGTTAATAACGAAAATCTTCTGAAAAGATTTAAAATGAGCGAGCAAAAAGAAAAATATGATTTACCTGAAGGTTGGAAGCGAGTAAAACTTAAGGACATTTCTTTAAGGATACATTATGGATATACAGCAAGTGCCGTTAAAGAAGATACAGGTATCAGGTTTTTAAGGATAACTGATATACAAGATAGTAAAGTGAATTGGCAAAAAGTACCATTCTGCACAATACAATCTTCAAATATTGATAAGTTTCTACTTAAAGAGGGAGATATTGTATTTGCTCGAACTGGAGCCACAGTTGGGAAAAGCTTTCTGATTCCCCAAAATATACCTAAATCGGTATTTGCCTCTTACTTGATTCGGATTGAATTGTCACAGCTAATCAACCCTACCTACGTATACTACTTTTTTCAAACTGCTGATTATTGGAGACAGGTTGGTATAAAAGCTGTTGGCATTGGACAACCGAATGTAAATGCTACTTCACTATCCAATATAGATTTTCCGTTGTGTCCACAAGACGAACAAATAAGAATTGTTTCAAAACTTGAAGAACTGCTAAGTAGCCTTGATAAAAGTAAGGAACAATTAGAAACTGCTATAATGCAAATAAAGTATTATGGCCAACTATTAATGGAAGATATATTCTCAAAAAACAATTCAGGAAAACTAGAAAAACTTGGAAAGTTACTAAAATTTATTGGAAGTGGAGTTACTCCTAAAGGTGGGAAAGGAGTTTATACACATACAGGCGTAATTTTTCTCAGGAGTCAGAATGTCTACCCTAATAAACTAGAGTTAGATAATGTTGCCTACATAAGTAAAGAACTACATGAAAAAATGAATCGAACTCATGTTGTTCAACATGATGTGCTCCTAAATATTACTGGCGCATCTATTGGTAGATGTGCGTTTGTTCCCTCAAATTTTAAAGAAGCAAATGTTAACCAGCATGTGTGTATTTTGAGACCAATTGAAGGGAAACTATTCTACAAATATTTATCAACGTATCTCAATTCTCCGGTCGCTCAAAAAGCTATTATGGAAGCCCAAACGGGAGCTACTAGGCAAGGTCTTAATTATTCACAAATTAAAAATTTGGAAATTTTACTGCCTAGCATAGAAACGCAAGAAGTGATGATAACAACCTATGAAGAAAGAAAATCCATTTGTGACAAAACCGAGCATATTTTATTACAAAACATTATCCAAATCGACACATTAAAGCAAACTATTCTAAAAAGGGCTTTTGAAGGAACTTTAATTGAGCAAAATACTTTTGATGAATCAGCTTTGAATATTATAGAAAAAATAGAACTCGAGAAGATGAAAATTTTAGCTGACGAGAAAACTACAAAAAATAATTTACCTAAAGACATACAGATGGACGAAAAAGTAAAAAATATACTTGAGGTATTACAAGATCATGCCCAACCTATACCTGCAAAGCAGCTTTGGCAACTATCTGATAGAAAAGGAGATATTGATGCTTTTTATGCAGAATTGAAAAGTCTCATTGAGTCAGGTAAAGTTATAGAAATGCCAAGAGTCGGAAAGGATTCATTTTTAAGACTATCTGAATAATCATGAGAATAGATAGCGTCTACATCAAGGAATACAAAAACCTTAAGGACTTCTCCATTGATCTTGACGAAAGGGAAATGAAGACTGTTCTGCTTGGACAAAATGCTACAGGGAAATCTAATTTCCTGGAAGCATTAATACTTATATTTAAATATCTCGACTTAAGTACAGAAACGAAGCGAGACGCTCCAATCTTTGATTATAAGATTGCTTATAAGATAAAAGGGCATAGCATTGAAATTAGTTGTGTTAGTAAAGCATATACCATTGCTGTTAATGGCGAAGCACCAACGTTGAAGTCATTTTTTTCTTCACAAGGAAAATCGGAATATCAACCAAAATATGTTTTTACCTATTACTCAGGGTTAAGTAATAAACTTAAGGAGCTATTTTGGGATCATCAAAAAAAATTCTATGATAAAATTATTAGTGATAGTTTTAGAGAAGATGAATTAGATTCCTTGAGGAAACTATTCTATGTTCAACTTGTTCATTCGTATTTTGTTCTGTTGGCATACTTCACTCATGAAGAAAAAGATACTATAACCTTTCTTAAAGAAGTTTTACATATTGAAGATATAGAATCAATACTTTTTGTTTTAAAAATGCCCGGATGGGCTAAGAATAGAATTAAAAGTAATCCTGATGATATTTTCTGGACAGCAAAAGGATTGGTAAGGCCATTTCTTGAAAAGCTATGGGAGCTTTCTTTGGCGCCCATATATCACACCAAGGACGTGCAGGTAGACTTCGATGATTATGATCAGCAGGAACAATTATATCTTTTTCTAAAAGGCAAAGACAAACTAAAAGAGCTTGCCAATACATACACCAATAACACAGCGTTGTTTAAGGCCTTGGAAAGCACCTACATTTCAAAGCTGATTTCTGAAGTACGGATTAAAGTTAAAAAGAGGAACGTAGATGGCAGTATTACATTTAAGGAGTTAAGTGAAGGGGAACAGCAATTACTCACGGTCTTGGGTCTATTAAAATTTACAAAAGATGAAGATTCCCTTATTTTACTGGATGAACCCGACACGCACTTAAACCCTATCTGGAAATGGAGATACTTAGAGTTTCTGGATAAGGTGGTAGATCGACCGGCAACTACACAAATTATACTTAATACACATGATCCTTTAGTAATCGGTAATCTCACTAAACAGGAAGTTCGGATATTCCAGACTACCTCAGAAGGCAAAATCGTAGCGCTGGAGGCCGAGACCGACCCCCGAGGACTAGGTGTTGAAGGAATACTTACAAGTGAATTATTCGGACTGCCTACTACTATCGATGAGTTTACGCAACAGAAATTGGATGAGAGAAACAAACTATTGGTAAAGCAGCAAGAAGGAAAACTTTCAACCAAAGAACAAAGTAGGTTGAGAAGTCTGTACGAAGAGTTAGAGGCTCTTGGATTTGGCAATACTTTCAGAGATCCCTTATACCAAAGATTTATTGTTGCGTATAGAAATCGAGTTAAGGATCACGGAAAAAGCAGTTTTACAAGGGAAGAACTGGAAAGACAAAACGTCTTAGCTATGGAAATACTTGAAGAACTCTCAAAAGAAGAAGAAAAATGATTCACATTGATAGGACAGATTTCGAACCAGATGTTGATTGGGTAAACAATGCAGATGCGTTAACTCAGCAGCTTATTAACTCACCCGACGAAATCTCCAGAAATAATATTATCGATGGCAATGAAGGCGTGTGGCGAGAATTAAAGGATTTTTTACTGTCCATCTCATTTAATAAATGCTGGTATTCTGAAGCAAAGGACGTATACAATCATCTACACGTCGATCATTTCAGGCCGAAAAAAATAGCACTGGGCATTGATAAAGTAAATTATGGTGGTTATTGGTGGTTAGCGTTTGCATGGAGAAACTATAGAGTTTGTGGAGGTGTAGGGAATGTAAGGAAGCGGGACAAATTCGCGGTAAGAAATAATAAGTCAAATGATCCTAATACTCCTATTGAGGACGAATTATTCTACTTCCTCGACCCCTGCGAAGAAGAAGATGTGCTCAAAATTACATTTAATCAAAATGGAGAAGTAACGCCGATAACCACTACAGGATGGGACTATGATAGGGCGAGATATACCATTGAAAGCCTTAACCTTAACTTTAAATTACTGAAAGAAGCAAGAAAAGAAATATGGATTAAAAGTTCTACACTAGTTTCAGAGATTCAAAATTTGATGGAGCAAAATGATTTGGCCCCAAGTGTTTTAAGAAGAGGGCAAATAAAAGAAAAAATAAAGCACCTAAAAGAATTAGTTCAACCATCGGCAGAATTTTCAGCAACTGTTAAGGCTTGTCTGCTAAGTACGGGATTAGTTTGGGCATCGAAAATAGCAGCTTAAAAATTTAAAAATGGCAACAAATAATATAGCACAAAAAATTTGGTCGTATTGCGACACCTTAAGAGATGACGGCTTGGGATATAACGACTATCTGGAACAGTTAACATACTTGCTGTTTCTAAAAATGGCTGACGAGAATAAAGAAAAATATAGTTTGCCAGATGTATGTAACTGGAAAAAGCTAGTAAATAATTCCGGCGGCACCCTCTTAGAACAATATGAGCAGATATTAAAGTCCCTGGCTGATTCCGGCGGTATGCTTGAGAAGATATTTGCAAGTGCACAAAATAAAATTCATGATTCTGTAAAGCTGAAAAGGCTTCTTCAGCTTATTGATGAAGATAACTGGTCAACTACTGGCACCGATATTAAAGGAGAGATTTACGAAACTCTATTACAAAAGAACGCGGAGAATAGTGGTGCGGGCCAATATTTCACCCCGAGGCCGGTCATACAAGCTATGGTAGAATGTTTGAATCCTCTACCTGGTGAAACAATCGCAGATCCCTCTTGCGGAACGGGTGGTTTTTTCCTAGGATCGTTGAATCATATTCGTGAGAATAATAAGCTTACCGACAAGGCAAAAAAATTTCTGAAGTTCGATACTTTCCATGGATGGGAAATTGAAAAGGCTACAGCGAGACTTTGCCTGATGAACTTATATTTACATGGCATTGGCGATTTGAAGAAAACACCAGATATACAGGTTTCAGATAGTCTTAACCCAATGAAAATCGGAAAGGAGGTACCCCAAGTAACGATTGTTCTTGCAAACCCACCGTTCGGGAGAAGCAGCAGCGACATTCCAACAATCGATGAAAACCAATCAAAAAAAGAGGGCTATTTTCTTCGGGAGGATTTCTGGGTCACTACGAGCAATAAACAACTGGCATTCCTGCAACACATTGTTTCAATGTTAGAGGAAAATGGCAGGGCTGCCGTGGTTTTACCTGACAATGTTCTATTTGAAGGCGGTGCTGGTGAAACGATTCGTAAAAAGATATTGGAAGAATTAAACTTGCATACGATTTTAAGGCTTCCTACCGGCATATTTTATGCGCAAGGGGTAAAATCCAATGTATTATTCTTTGAAAAGAAAAAGCCAGCTAAGGCAAAGGGAACAAAAGAAATTTGGTTTTATGACTATCGCACCAACATACATCATACCCCCAAAACCAACCCAATCACTTTTGCAGATTTAAAGGACTTTGTTCAGTGCTATAATGTATACGATAAGAATAAGCGTAAAGAAACATGGGCAAAAGACAATCAACAAGGTCGCTGGAAAAAGTTTACATACAATGAAATTCTTGAACGAGATAAAACTAACCTAGATATTTTTTGGCTAAAAGATGATAACCTGATTGAACTTGATAACCTCCCCGATTCGGAGGTACTCATTGACGATATTATTGAGAATATAGAAAGTGCCCTTGCAAATTTCAAAACAATAAGAGACACGATATCAGAATAATTAATAAATAGTGGAGGGGTTGACTTCGATCACTTTGTAAGTGATTTAATAGAATACATCATTCGAAGTTACCCGTCAATCATAGCAACAACAATATAAAGCTATAATATAATCCTAAGACATTTTCTGTGAAAAACAATAATCACTTTAGTTACCAAGCTCCCGGAATTGTGATCCTCAAATAGCCGAGAACAGTGAAGGCAGGAAACTATATTACCGATTAAGCTAACTTTATTGTAGCTCAATAATTATTTTTAGTTCATTGCATTTGGAATTCACGTGTAATAATATGGGAATTAAATATTTAGATATAAAGAATTCCAGGGTCATTGAAAATATGTCTCTTCGTCTCAATCCCGGTTTACAGTTGCCATTGGTGATAACGGAACGGG
Source organism: Chitinophaga sp. XS-30 (assembly GCF_008086345.1). NCBI lineage: Bacteria > Pseudomonadati > Bacteroidota > Chitinophagia > Chitinophagales > Chitinophagaceae > Chitinophaga > Chitinophaga sp. XS-30. The sequence goes on from NZ_CP043006.1 coordinate 4,709,850, forward strand.
CATGATCGGTAACATAGTCGACAACATGGTCGGTAACTCACAGGTCCTCCTTATGCGCTCTATCAGTACTTATGACCGACCAGACGAAGGCCTTTGAACCTCCTTTTCCTCACCAAGTACGGTATCACTAAACCACATTGAGCCGCTTTACTTCATCCGGCACTGCGGAGGATGGTGGCGTTTTAAAGTGAATCCGCTTCCAGCCAACGGTTCCTGAAACTACTTGTATAAGTTCCATTGCCTTATACCTGCTCCTGTATCGATACCGCTCTTTTGTTTCAGGAGATCATGGCTAAAATATGGCCGGTCCCGTTGCGCCAATTGTAGTTCATGAGCCGATTATTCTCCCTATTCGGCTCAAATATTGACGAAAAATGAGCCGAATAGCTCAAATCCATCTCCCATATAACCCATATCACACAAAAATCCCCCCTAACCCCAGCAATAAAATCCTTTTCTTTACATTACCAAAAAAACCTATACATATGAAAACCAGATTTACCAGGCCCGGCCTGCTATTTATCCTCCTTACCATGCTGGCTATAGCCTGCAAAAAGAATGACGACACCCCCACCCTGCGGCAAAAAAACCTGAAACTGATCATGAACAAGAACTGGGTGCCCGTTTTTTACGGCTACGACTTTAACGACGATGGTGTTTTTGACAGGGATATCATGGCCGGGGAGAACGCTCTTGCTGACTGCCAGATGGATGACCATTACGTGTTCATGACAGACAGCACTTTTGATATTCTTCCCAACCAGGTCACCAACGGCTGCGGAACCGGCGGCGGCCCCTTTTCCTGGGGACTGGGCGCCAACGGGATAGATTTCGACTATCCTCCATACGCCGGGGAGGTAGTTACGCTCACCGATTCCACTTTCCAGTTTTATATCCTGAATGAGGAGTCGGAAAAGCTGTATTTCGAATTTGAACGCTTCGAATAGATAGAAAGTATTGATATCGCCGGGCATCCGGCCCGGCGATTATCCTTCAACATAAAAATCAATCCGTCACCAGGTCAGATTCCCTGCCACCCTCAATTATCACAAAACTCCTGCGCCTCATAATCATCCCCTTCAAACAAAATCACCGACACAATAACATGATCGCCCTGGTACTCCTTAAACAACACATTGGCGCGCAATCTATCTCAGGTAAATACTACAGTTTCTCATCAATATCCGCCATCGGCGCGTTTTCCATAACAGACGTTATTCCATTGTCCCTGCCTGCGGGGTCTCGTACATTTCACTGGTACCGATCACCTGACCATTGGAAGCCTTGAGCGTGAAATAATGCTTGCCATTGGCAGAAACCTTCTTTTCGTATTTCCCTTCATCAGTGGAATTTGCTTTTACTGCAGCAACTCCATTGTGACAGTTTGCTTTGGCGGTATAGCCTTCGCTGACCAGGATAGTTTCGCCGTTATCCGCTTTTAGAACAAACTGGAATTCGCCATTACTGCGCGTAGAAATAATAAATTTTCCCATAACAATGTTTTAGGGGTGAACAATAAAATATCAATCGATAATCCAAGAAGATCAATAATTTGTTGCCGAGGGTGAATGCCTCAGGTTGATATGCATATAATTATTTTAAGAAAACTTGTATCAGGTCTTCGGTGTGCTTACGAGGTTCAAACATATTGCAATATAAAAATAACACAGCAACTGGCAATCGTTTTGACAAAAATATTTGGGGGCTTACGCGATGCGCTCCCCCACTTCATCTACCATATATTTTTCCACCACTGCCCTTTTTTCTACCCGCCAGGAGTTCTTTGTTCTTTTCACTACAAGGCGCCCGTTTTCTACATCTATCTCCACGATATCCCCTATGCAAAACCCCGCTTTCTCAAACCATTTGCCAGTTATCCGCAAAAAAGGAATGGCCGCAAGCCTGCCGTCCCGGTTTTCAACTTTACGTGAAATTGTGATAAGCCGTTTCGTTTTATTGTTTTCCATAATGTACTTATTTGTTTATTAAAGGTACATATTAATATATAAATAAACAAGCCTTATTTGTTCACAAAATAAACTTTTAGGTCATTAAATATCAATTCAAATAACTCCATAAATCAGATATGTATAATTAAATATCCATAAATATGATTTTAGTAAAATGGCTTTTTGCTTACCTTTGGCTCAACCACAAATCACCAACAATATGACATTCGGACACCGGCTCTCCCAGATCAGAAAAGGAAAGGATATCAGGCAGGAAGAACTGGCCAACATAGTTGGTACAAGCAAACACATGATCAGCCGCTACGAACGCGACGCCATCAGCCCCTCCATAGACATGGCCGCGAAGATCGCCAAAGCCCTCAACACCTCGCTCGACAGCCTCGTATTCGGCATAGACCTCCTCAACGATACCCGCCCCCTCACCACCAAACTCCAGGAAATAGAAACACTCCCGGCTGAAGACATTACCCACATCCTCGCAGTTATAGAAGCATTCATCACAAAAAATCGATTGCAACAAATTCTGAAATAAAAAACCCGCTGCTTGCTAAACATTTAGCAGCATTTACTGTTAACCCCTGTAAACCAAAATCCATTAAAAAAGATGAAGAAAATCATCCTTGTATTATGCCTGAACATCATTGTACCTTCAGGCCCCTTCTTCCTTTTCCTGGAAATCAATAAATCCCTTCACAAAAAAAGAAATGCAAACTTCCCCATTATCGCACAAACACTTTGGTGCACCATCGCTGTTTCCCCCCTCTTTGTCATTCACAGGATAGGAGAAAAAAGACGGATCATACCGCTCTGGTGCGCACTCATCATTCTGCTGGCCATCATCCTCAGCTCCAATAGAAAATAAACCGGTAAGCATATACGAATCCCCCCAGCCGCGTTAAATCAGTACCGGTCACTTTTCGTATCTATGGGTATACCATGGATATGCCATGGATGATCCATGGATAATCTATGGGTAATCCCCGGGTTTGATACGGGTTAACCCCGGAGCTGCCGCCTTACTTCATCGGCATTCAAACCCTTGTGCGCACAAAACTCCTCGATGGTGACGAACATATCCTTCGTCTTGTTCAGCTTTACACGGATCTGATGCAGGATCTTCCTGGCGGTGCGTTCCGCCACATCTGCGATCTGGGCGACTTCTTTTGCGTGGATGACCAGCTTTGCAGCTGCAAGGAAGTAACATTCCATGATTGTCATAAGCAAATGCATAGAGATTTCCATATGCAGGGATTTGCAGGGTTAAGCTTAGAACAGGGTCAAATATGGTTGATGAATATACGAAATTTCCTGTTTTCATGTGTCAAAAACGGCATATTCGGCATATTCGGCACATCCGGCACGGTGATTTTGAAACGATCATTTTGCGTGCGAGCTTTGCATCATCGGTACCGGAACATAACAGACCGGAAAGACGTCGCCGGGATGTTATGATGAAAGGCTGAACGGATGCTGGCCTTCAACAGCGTCCATTTACTTCTCTTAAATCTTACTACAATGGCTAGACAAATAGGTCTGATGCAACTGGAAGGCGCTGTTGGCAACGTGGTGTTCTACCACACCAAAGAGGGCAACTTCGCCCGCCAGAAACCTGCAGGCAGAAAAACCATCAGCGAGCGCGTAACGGAAAACCTGAGCGAGTTCGCACGCGCAGCACAAGCGGGCAAGCTGATCCGCCGCTCCTTCGCGTCGATCATCAACGACATCGATGCGCCGGCCCTCACCAAACGGCTCTCGTCCCAACTGGGCATGATCCTGAAAACGGATACCGTGAGCCCGCGCGGCCTGCGCAATTTCGTGGAGGCGGACATGGAGCTGCTGGAAGGATTTGAGCTGAACGACAGCAAAGCCCTCAGCACCGCGCTCAAAGTGCCGTACACGACTACCATCGACCGGGAGACCGGGAGCATGAAGGTGGTGATCCCCGCCCTCAACCCGTCCAAACTGATCGAAAGCAGCGAAGCGGCGACGCACTACAAATTTACACTGGCAGGCGCATCCATCAACTTCGGGAACCAGGATCATATCACGGCATCTATCGACTCCGGCATGCTGGTGATCGCGAACGAGGTCAACCCATCCCTGGAACTGGAGGTACTGGCGCCGGTGATTGGCGATAGCACCCTGATCCTGGCATTGGGACTTTCCTTCTATCAGCATATGAATGGTATTGACTACGAAGTAGGCGCCAAGCTCAGCAACGCGCTTTCCTTCGTGGCGGTATCAGACAGCGCTGCCTGATCTTTCATCATCTAAAACGGAACACTATGGGCATTAAAGAGCGATTCATGTCAAAAACGCCCCCATTCTTCCGTAAGCTCCGCGCCATTGGCTTGTCGTTAATAGCAGCGGGTGGTGTATTGGCCACTACACCCGAAGCTTTGCCGGAGATCGTTATCCGCATCGGCGGATACCTGATCGTAGCCGGCAGTGTGATGACGGCTGTAAGCCAGGCGGTGGTGAAAGGCGAAGAATAGGAAACACAACGCCCCGGGGGTTCCCGGGGCGTTTGTTGTAAAAAGCACTATATTAGATAGATTAAATACCTTGACCTGTGGTAGATTTTGTAACTGTGCTGCATGTATGTAAGACTGCTATATGCTGAAAGCCGGAAAATAATATCAACGCATCAAACTACCCGATACCGATGGATCAACAACAAACTATCTTTGACGAAGATTTCGACAGGCAGATTTCTCCCCGACGCCGTGACATCCTGCCCATGTGGCTGACCATCTACATGTGGTGCATTATTGTTTTCAGTATAATTTTCTTTATCTGGTCGGCCTTCTTTGCACCAGACTACAGCGCTAGTGATCCGGAAGCCCTGGATCCGCAAAACGGCTCCGGATACCGCCTTGGTACCGTTATCGGAAAATTCGTACCAACGGCAATGTTTACGCTAATGGGCCTGCTTGTCTGGCTGGAAGCTAAATGGGCTATCAGATACAATTGGGTCTTTGCTTCCGTCTGGACACTTTTAATCGTATATATGATAGCGCTTTGGGGCTTACGTGGATTATTCGCTGGAATACTGATGCCCGTCTTTATTCCGTACTGGATAGGCTTGTTCCTCATACAACGGAAATGGGAAAAGGAGGCTGTATCAGGCAGGAGCATGCGGTAAACGTTATCACCACCACTTTGAAAAAAATAATTTACATGCTAATATTACATCCATGATACGACACCTTACCGTAATGTTTTTTATCATCTATGCGGCACTGGTTCCCGCCGCCCCTGTCTGTGCCCAGGAGAAAAGCGATAAAACTTTCAAAGCACTGATCTGCAAAGAATGGAAGTTGAAATTCTATGAAGAAGACGGGGAAAAATTTCCGCCCGCTCCCGATCAAAGTGGGGACAGGATGTTCTTTTATCAGGATAATACCGTAAAATCCATTGAACAAAAGAAAATACAGCATGGTACGTGGGCATATGACGAGGTCAAGAAAATATTAACGGTAGTGGATAACGAGACAAAAGAAAAAGCGACGTTGAAGGTTATTGCACTAGCGCCGGACAAGTGTGTACTGGATTATAAAGACCCTGAGGGCAGTGTTTTAAGGATGCACATGGTACCTGTTAAGTAAAAAAAGGCGCCTCCCGCTTAACTGCACAGGAGGCGCCTTTTATATCATTCCCGAAAATTATTACATCGGAATTATCTCACCCAGTTTCTTCTCCAGTTCCTCTCCACGGAGATTCCGCGCAATGATCTTGCCGGAGGGATCTATCAGGAAGTTGGTAGGAATGGCCGTAACCCCATACATCACCGCAGCCTTGCTTTTAAACCCTTCCAGGTCAGACACCTGCGTCCAGGGCATACGGTCCTGTTTCACGGCGCCCAGCCAGGCCCTTCTGCCGTCTTCATCATCAAGCGATACACCCAGTATGGTGAAATTCTTTTCCTTGTATTTGTTATAAGCCTTCAGCAAATTCGGATTCTCCGCACGGCAGGGTTTGCACCAGGATGCCCAGAAATCTACCAGCACGTATTGACCCCGGAAATCGGAAAGACTAACGGCTTTCCCGGTGGTATCCTTCTGGGTAAAGTCCATCGCCATCACACCCGTTTGGGTTTTCTTGCTGGTTGCAATAACGGCGGCCATCTTTTTCCCGGCGGCGGATTCCCGCAGGCTGGCGGGGAAGCGTGCAAACTTCACTGCTGCCGTATCAGGATTGAAATTGTAGCCCAGTTCCAGCTCCTGAAAGGTAATCAGGGATATATAGGAGTTGGGATGTGTTGCGATGAATGCCCGGTTAACACTGTCGTATCCGGCCTGCGTTGTCCGCATTATTTCTCTTATAGGCGCCAGGAAAACACTGTCTTTACGCTGTTCAGGTGTGGCGGCATTATATTTGGCCATCAGCTCTTTGGCGCTGTCGCGGTAAGGCTTCTGCAAGGCTTTGAGCGCCCTGTCATCATCATTTGTGGCAGAACCTTTAACCTCGGCGCGTTGCACATATTCGTCCGCAGTTACGGTAATGCTGGCATTCTCTATATAAAAATAGAGGGCATCACGCTCTGCGTTCCTTGGCCGGCTAACGGTATCGTGCTTTAAGGTGAGCACCGCCATTGTGGGAGAAGCAAGCACCCCGGTAAAGGTGAAACTGCCTTTCCGCAGTACTACAGAATCTATGACGTCGTTGCCATCATTTTTATAATTCAGGTAAGCTTTTGCAGGAGCATCCAGCGTACCGACCTTTCCATGGATAGTAAACTTCTTTTGCGCCAGCAGGCTTAATGGAAGGCAACAGACTGCTGTCAGGATCATACTTTTTCTCATCTCTATATCTATTTTCTTTATTGAAGGGAATAATGTTATGGCACCAGCGATATGCCGCTGATAAATATGGCTTCATATGCCGAAGCGTATTTAACGGATGCCAGTGCGGTAAAACGCAGGTGCCGGGCGGTGGTAAGACCTACATCGAGCGTCTGCATATTATCAGCGATGTTGCCCTCAAACACACCTTTATCTGTCCAGCTAGTACCATCCATGCTCGTCTCTATCCTGATGGAGGTGGGATAGCCACCCTGGGCGGGATAGTTCAGCAGCGGGGGCAAATAGTAATTCACGGCCGTGAAGGTTACATCGCGGTTAAAATTGATGGAGATCCACTGCGGCATTTGCTGCGTGATATTACTGGTCCAGTAGGTCGTGAGGTCATTGTTGTCCAGGATATTGGCGGCGGCAAATGCGTTGAACACGGAAGATACCCCATTGATCGTCCAGCCGGTTTTACTGATAAACAACGGCTTGCCGGTTTTGAACACCAGGTACACTACCCTGTTGGTGGCAATACCGTCCGGATTGCCGTCCACCGACGCAATGACCACCGGCAACACATAAGTAGAATACTCTGTCAGCTTCGTTTGCAGCCCGATGTTCAATTCCGCGTCCTCGGAAACCGGGGAACCGGCGGCAATGCGGGTGGTGGATTTGTAGAACAGCCAGGAAGTGGCCGGCAGCAGCAGCGCATCACCGTATTCGGCGCGGTATGCCGTGATCCTGGTGGTGTCCACAGCAAAGCTTACCCAATGGTCCGCAGACGATGTGTTGCCGGACAATACCGCTTTCAACCCGATCACCATAGCGGAATCCTTCAGGATGGAAACGGGCACCTGTACGGTATCTTTATCAGCAGGCAACTGAAACGAAATGCTGCCTGCCGGTAATACAACCGGGCCGTTTTCCTTGCGGCATGCGGCCAGCAGCAAAATGAACGAACAAAATATATAGCTATAAATGGTACGCATTGTCTGATTTTTTTGGTTATGGGTTCTGTTGCATATCAGGATGGAAGCGCATAACCTGTATCGGTATCTGCAGGGTATAACGGTCGCTGTGCGGTGGCAGGGTGGCGATCACATTGCCCTGCGCATCGTACCGCACAACTTCATCCATCCTGTTCTCCTTGTCCAGGCGCCGCATGTCGAACCAGCGCAGCCCGCAGAAAGGCAGCTCGTGGCTTCTTTCCAGCAATACTTCCTGCAGTACCTCTTCCCGGTTGGTGGATTCGAAACGCACATAGCTGGCGACGGGGAACCTGTTCTTCCGCACATCGTCCAGCGCCTGCAGGGCTTCCGGCAGGTCGTTGGCGCGCGCGGCGCATTCCGCGATGATCAGTTTCATTTCCTGCACGGAGGTGCCGGCGTTGGTATAGTACAGCGTGTGGCTGAAGACTGGTGGGAAGTACGCGGTGGCGCCTCTGGTGGTAAAAGTGTAGCCATCGGTATTCTGATAAAACATCCTGATACGGAGATCATTGCCGGCAAAAGAACGCATGAAATCCAGGTCTGCCCCCACCTGGCCGAGGACCATCCGGCCATAAATAACATCCGGATGCGTGCTGAGCAGGTTCGTTGAAGGAAGCGGCCCATTGAAATCGATCATCTCTGTCTTGCCCATCGTCAATGCCAGTGCTGCATTCTTCCGCGCCTCCGCATAGTTCCGGGCATAAAAATATACCCTGGCCAATACGCTGTAGCCCGCTGACATGGATCCCCGGGACCGGTTGGCACTGTTATCTACCGGCAGATCGGGAATGGCGGCATTCAGGTCGTCGATGATGTGCTGGTATATCTCCGCAACGGTGCTCCGCCCCGGTACGTCCTGCGTAACATCATTGGAAGTAACGAAGGGCACTGCCAGGTCTTCGCCGGCCGTAGCGGAATCATAAGGTTTGCCGTACTCGTTCACGAGGTAGAAGTATTCCAGCGCACGGCCCAGCAAGGCTTCCGCCTTCAGGCTTCGCTTCTGTCTGCCGGTGGCGGATATGGCGTCATCTATTCCCAGCAATACCGTGTTGAATTGATTGATCCGGGCATAATGCTCTCCCCAGAAAGCAGTAGCCGCATTCAGGTCTGTGGAGAACTGCGGCGCCCAGGTGTAGATCAGCTCATGGAGCAGCTTGGGAGGCGTATTGATGGATGCAATATCTGCATTATCGCCAAAATAGTTTGACCAGCAGTATGGCTCCCCGGACCCTCTTGCAAGCAGCTCATCGTTCAGCCACTGGTCATAGTCCGCGGCGGTGGACAGCAGTTTCTTCCCCTTGGGTGTCACATCCAGGTATTTGTCGCATCCCGTAAGCACAACGCTGCCAAGCGCCAGCTGAATAAGAATATATTTAAAGTGTTTCACGCTCGTACAATTTAAAAGTTGGTAAAAATGCCGACGGTGTAAGTAGGCGTCAGATAACGTTTGAGGTAGCTACCGGTGGCCATGCTGTAGTTGTATTCGTTCAAACCAACCGTCAGCAGGTTGGAAGCCTGGCATTTCACCTCAAAATGACTGAAGCCGGCTTTCCTGATGAACGCCGCATTATCAAAGCTGTAAGAAACCGTCAGATCGCCCAGGGTAATATAATCTCCGTTTACCACGTATTTGTCAGCATAGTTATACGGATTGAGGGCGGTGGCATTGGCATATCCCGGCAGCGCCATCACATCTGTTGTCAACTCATCACCAGGAGCTTTCCAGTAAGTGCCTGCGCCTTCCTGCGGCCTCAAAGACGCGGGATTAGGCCGGGGCACCCTTACCTTGAATCCGCCATAATAGTTGATCATGCAGAAAACATAGAAGTTGCCGATATCTACCCGGTTGCTCAAACCTGCGTTGACGGTAGGAATGGAAGAGCCCATGTACATCGTAAGGCCCGAAGTATCGCTTTTCATTGCCAGTGCCGTGGGGGTGGAAGAACCTCTCTTGTCCGTATGATAGGCCTCCCCTTTCGTATTCAGCACCAAAGGATGCCCTGTACTGTCAAGCCCCCCGAAGCGGTAAGCGAATAATGCGCCCACGGGATAGCCTTTTACGTATCCCAGTGCATTCAGGGTCTCGGGATTATAATCGCCGTTCTGGAACACCTCCAGCACCTTGCTGCTGTTGTGCGCCACCACGATACCCGTGTTCCAGTTGAAATTCCGTTTGGTGATCCAGTCTGCATGCACACCCACTTCTATGCCCCTGTTGCTGATAGTGGCCGTGTTGATCAGTGAAGGGCTCACGCCGATAGTAGGATCGATCTGCGCGTTGCCCAGCAGATCTGTACTTTTTCTCGTATAATAATCAACGGTACCGGTGATGTTCTTGAAAATATTATAATCCAGGCCGATATTGAAGTTGTTCGTCTGCTCCCAGCGCAGGCTGCTGTTGGCGTAGGAAAACAGCCTGAGCGAAGGGCTGGCGGGTGAAGTGTACGGATTCATCGCTGCCTCTGCGATCACCTGGGGAAGCGACATCTTCGCCACATTTCCGTTGAAGCCGTAGGCCATACGCAGCTTGAGCAGGTTGATCCAGGAAACGTCCTGCATAAAGTCTTCCCTGTTGATATTCCATGCCGCGCCAACAGACCAAAGCGGCTTGTATTTGTATTTGGGATTGGTACCGAAGAGGTTGGACTGGTCTATACGCATGCTGCCGGTAAGCGAATAGATATTTTTGAAAGAATATACAACGTTGGCATAGGCTGATAAGAATCTGTCTTCGGCATACGCCTGGTTAAACAGGTTTTCGTATGCATCCTGGCCTTGAAAAGGTTGTGTCAGCCCGAAAGAGCCTCTGACTGCCCCGGTACTGATGGAAGCAAGGTCCGCCGGTTGCTGCAGCAGCGTTTCATCATTATAGCCAAAATAGCTGGCCAGGTTGCTTTTTTCTATCAGGTTCCTTACTTCCCCACCCAGTATCGCGTTAATGGAATGCCGGCTTCCGATCCTTTTGTTGTAATTCAATTGTGCGCGGGCAGTATAGCTCGATGTAGAGGAGGACTGCTGCTGGAGATATCCGCCCCTGGGTATGTTGTATTTGAGCGTTCCGTCAGGGTTTACGGTAACATAGGCATTCACATTCCGCCTGGCTTCAGAAGAAAGCTCCGAGGCCAGGGAGCGCCAGTCCGACTTGGAAGTTTCATAGATGCCGCCGAACGACAGGTCAAAACCACCACCGATCATATAACTGAAATTGGCCATAATCCTGTTATTGATGGTACGCGTTTTATCCCTGATCTCGTTCACGTCTACCAGGGGGTACGACAACTGGTCATACAGCCCCCGCGCTACCAGTACATCATTGTAATAAGGTGAAATACCGTCTGCTACAATATAGGACGGATTGCCGTTCACATCCTGGAAGCGCTCGTAGGGAGCTATCGAAGTGATGGACGGAACGGGTGCGCTGTTAAAGTTCAGCTCCTGGTAATCCGTTGTCAGCTCCAGGGAAAGCTTTTTGGAGAACCTCAACGTGCTGCGGGCGCTGAGCAAGGTCCTGTTGTTATCGTTATTTTTATTGGTCTGCCGGTTGCGTGTATGGTTCGCCGTGATGTAATACAGCGCGTTGCCACTGCCGCCGGAAACGTTCAGGTTGTAGGTTTGTGTGACCGGGGAACGAAGGAACAACCGGCTGTAGTCGTCCGTATTGTCGTAGCTGTACAGGTCGGCCATCGCTCTCGCCGCCTGCTCATCCGTGATTATTTTTGCTGCCTGCTGCGCCAGGATTTGAAATACCCGGTTGCGGGGAAGCGTGCTGTTGGGCGTATGCAACTGCTCCCAGGCGCTTTCGGTGACGCTTGGGCCGTTGACGGCTTTCTGGTAATTGACAACAACGGCAGAGGCACTGTCCTCCCACCGGTAACGGCTGTAATTCTCTTTAGGCCTGATACCGGTAGTGGCCCTGAAGGCGAATTTCGGTTTGCCCAGCGAAGCCTGCTTCCTTTCAATGACGATCACGCCGTTGGAAGCCCGCACGCCGTACACCGTGGCAGCGGCGGCGTCTTTAAGAATGGTCACGGACTTGATCTCGTTCGGATCGATCATATCCAGCGTCAATTCCGTAGGATAACCGTCTATCACGATCAGCGGGCGCTGATTGGCGGACATGGTGCTGATCCCCCGGATGTTGAACAAACTCCGGGAGGAAGGTAAACCGTCCGGGCCCGTGCTTGTAAAGGACACATCATTGTTGATCATGAGACCCGGCAACCGGTTCGTCAATCCATCCAGAAAGTTGGTGCTGATCCGGGATTCATATTCTTTCGTGCTGATCCGGGAAACAGCGCCGGTGCTTTGTTCCGGGCGAATGCGCTGGTAACCGGTATTGATCGTCACCTCTACGTCAGACAATGTGGTAACTGTGGGCAGCAATGAAATGGTCAGGCTGTTTGAGGAGAGCATAGCAGCGGTAACCTCCACTGTTTTCGTTTCAAATCCCACATAGGAAATCGTCAATACATCTCCTTTTTCAACATCCAGGCTGAGCATGCCCCTGGCGTCTGTAACGCCTGATACCCTTTTGCTCCTGACGGTCACGGAAGCGCCCGAAAGCGGTTTTCCGCCCGGGTCGTTCACCAGGATGGTAATGGCCGCAACGGGATTTTGCGCTTCGGGGATAAATGGCGATGCCGGAGCCGGTGCGGATGCGGATATCGTAATGGTCTTGCTGGCAATGGCATATTTAAGCGGCTGGCCGTGGAGAATAACGGCCAGAAAGTCCCGCAGGTCCATATGCTCTGCCGATACCGTAACAGGTTTGGTGCTTTCCAGTGTCTTTTTGGTATAGAGGATAAAGTAGCCCGTTTGCTTTTCAACGTCAGCGAATATCTTTTCCAGCGAAACCTTTGTGCCGGAAAAGGTCACCGTCTGCGCCGAGCTTCTGGCGCTGGCGTCCAATAAAAAAGCTGTCAGCAAGATCATCGTGAGCTTCATTACCAGAAGATTTTTGGCAAGGTTACGGCGCCTCCCCCGGGCGGCCAGATAACCATAAGCGATTTTTTGCATAAATTGCATTGGTTTTGGTTGTAAAGAAAGTGTACTAGTCATATTCCTTCGAAACGATCCGAACTGTTTGGCCGCTACGACTGCAACTCGTGGCGGCTTCTTTGTTCAGACAGGTTTGGGGTTATTCTGGTTGGATTTATCACTTGTTATCAGGAACCGGATATCAACAATTTCCGGTCCTGCAGGCTGGCATTGATCCCGAAATTCTTCAGGAAGCCTACTACATCGGACAGCTGTACATTCCTGTCCATTTTCCCTTTAAATGTAACGTCAGGTACCGTTCCTTCGTAGATCACCTGTATATCGTACCATCTTTCCAGTTGACGCATCATTACCGGCAGATCAACATCGTTGAAGTCAAAATACCCGTTCTTCCAGGCCATTGCCTGGCTGATGTTGACGTTGTTCACCACCCTCACAGGCTTGCCCGCGGCTACCTGCGCCTGCTGGCCGGGTTTGAGCATCTGCCGGTCGTTATTCGCATTCACCCGGAGCGAACCTTCCACCAGTGTTGTTTTGACCGCCTGCTCCTGCTCATAGGCATTGATGTTGAAGCTGGTGGCCAGCACCTCAATTACAGTACTGTTGTTTATTTTAACGATGAATGGTTTGGCTTTATCCTGCTCAACGTCAAAGAAAGCCTCGCCGCTGATCTCCACAACCCGCTCCCTTCCGGTGAAGATGGTGGGATATTTTATGGTGCTGGCCGCGTTCAGCCACACTTTTGAGCCATCCGGCAACACCAGCTGAAACTGGCGGCCCCTGGGTATCTCCAGTGTGTTGTAACTGGCCTGCATGCCATTATCCGTAGTATGGTACTCCAGCAATCCGTTTTTCAGCACCACGTCCGTTCCCCGCTGGGAAGCCACTACACCGTTGCCCAGGCTGTCCAGCACTACCTTTGTGCCATCGGCGAGGGTAAGCACGGCGCCATTGGTGCCCGGGGAGACCGTGGCCTGAGCCAGCTGCGCGGGCGCTGCCGCCTGCTGATCGCGGGTGATGCTCCAGAGATAAGCGCCTGTTCCCGCTAAAATGAGCACCGCGGCGGCATAGCGCCACCAGCGCCTTTGCAGGAAAGGCGTCATGCGAACTACTTTGGGAGCGGAAGGTTGGGCAGACCGGAGGATACGTTTGGTCATTCGCTCCGCGAACTTCCGGCGGAAGGCTTCGGGCCAGATGGCAGTGTCTGCATACTGCCGGTAGTTTTGCCACAGATAGTCCGCTACCTCCGGATCAAGATCATCCCTTTCAAACAATCGAAAAAAGGCCTCTTGTTCAGCGGCAGACAACAATCCCCTGTTATGCTTCGCTATCAGGTCGGCTATAGGCTGTTTCTCATGCATATTCAACGCTTTGCAACGGCCGCACGAAGCGGCACATACCTATAGACACCCTGAAAGGAGAAAAGCGGCAACAACCGTAAAAAAAAATTTAAACAGCCCGCCCGGCTATATTGCCGGCAGGCAAAGCAGCAAAATGACAGGAAGCGGGTCTACTGCATGCCGGTGCAGGAAATCCCTGATCTCATTAATAGCGGAGACCAGGTTCCAGCGGACGGTGCGGGTGGCGATCCCTAATGCCTGGGCCACCTTTTCCTGGCTTTCGCCCTCCAGGTGGATCATGGTGAAAACAGCGCGTTTCTGGTCCGGCAACTGCTGAATGGCTTTATCCAGCAGGATGCGCAGCTCCTTGTTCTCCTGCTGCTGATCGGGGGTTAACAGATCGGGGATATCATCGGCCTCACCAAGCTCAAACTTCGCACCGGCGCGCCGTACGGCATTGATCAGGAAATTTCTGCTTACCGTGAAAAGATACTTGTCCCAGTTCTCTACCTGCTGAAGCTTGTCACGCTTCTGCCAGATCCTCATAAAGATATCCTGTACCAGTTCTTCCGCCTGGTGCCATGATTTGATGAAAGTAAGGGCATGGAAAAATACGCGCTCCGAGTACAGGTAGATCATTTGCTCAAATGCCTGTTCATCTCCCCGGGATACCCGCAGCAGCAGTTCGTGTTCACGATTTGATCGGCTTTCTGACAATAATTATCAGCATTTTGGCTTGAACTGCAAGTTTAAAACAAAATTCTGAACAAAGGAATTCTTCCGGACGGCTGGACCAGTGACCTTTCCCCGTTCCATCACGGTCATACCCAGCTCCTCCTTCGGGCGGGATTGCCAACACCCTATTTTTACCGTTCAAATCAGTGGTGTCAATAATCGCAGAAAACGTGACCCGCTATGTGCAGAAAATACTTATTTTGAAGAAAATCGTTCCGCCATGAAAAAATACCTGAAAAGAATCCTCATCGGCACTACCCTCTCCCTGGTACTCGTGACCGGCTTGCTGGTTGTATTCATACTCTATCCCAACAATCTCTTTGCAAAGCGCATTACTTACAAAGCCGTAACCATTTATTCCAATACACCGGTAAAAGGTGATTACCGGGCAGTGCTCGACAAGGCAACAGCGCTTGTGGAAACCGCTGAACTTTATGACAGGAACTATCAGTATGATATCTTCCTGACGAACGGAACAACCTATAAAAACATCGTCTTCAAATTATTGGGACCGTCATTGGCCAGGAGCCTGGACAATAACATCCTGCTGAATATTGATGCGGATTTCGGGGAGAACCTGCTGACCAGCCCGCAAAATAAAAGGAACCTGACCAGAACCATTGCACATGAAATGGTGCATTGCCTTCAAGTGCACCGTTACGGCATGGGGAAGTTCAGCCCGGTCAATCATCCCCCGTTATGGAAGCAGGAAGGCTATCCGGAATATATTGCCTGCCAGGATGATATGCGTGCTCCCGGCTATGATTTCATGAAAACGGTCAGCAGGCTGTATAAGCTGGAGGAAAGTAAAACGCAATGGGTGGAATCAGCGCCCGGGCACTTTGATCCTATAACATACTTCAGGGGAAGGGTATTGATAGAATACCTGATGAATGTCCGCGGCATGCGTTATGACGATATATTGAGCGATCATGTTCAGGAGCAGGAAATATCTGCAGCGTTGAAGGGATGGTATAAGGTTCAGGGGAAATGACGAATATTTTTACCGGAAGATAGTCTCCCTGTTTAGAAAGAATTAGCTAGCTCCGAGAACACCTGGCACTGCCAACGCAATACTCAAGCTAAAACACTCCAAAAATTAGCAAAAAATCACTATATTCGATAACGAAAGCCTGCGCCCGGATTATCCCCAACGTACCTGTTATTGTTGAAAGTTACTGGAACATAAAATAATTATCAGCTTATGAATACCAACAATAAGACAACCCATATTGAGTACATCAAAGCAAAGGGGAAATTTGCCATTGCCTGCAATACTATTATCTTCTCAAATGAAGAAATCAAACTTCTGGAAAAATACGGACATTGGCTTGAAGCATTAAGTAGCGGTACGCTTTTGCCATGTAGCCCAAAGCAACAACAATTCATCGAAGTAATCCGGGCGCAGCGAAAACCCGAAACCAATATTGAAAATTTATGGTTCAAATACATCAAGAGAAAAGAGATTGAAGCCAAATATGGTAAAACTCTATATGCGACACCCACTCTCAAGGATGACCCTTTCTATAATCGAGACATGGCAAAAATGCTTAAAAGGACCATGTTTAAAGTAACAAAAGAAAATCATAAAAACGATATAAAATAACCTTCATCCGCAGTGGTCAAATCATCACTATCAAGTTCAAATACTCAGAAAAATGAACCGAATAACAATGCTACCCGGCTAACAACTCTTTATCCAATTGACGGCCAACTCAAAATAGCGCATATAAATACGGCATCTCTCCAGATATCACCATTATTCCCTTTTTGCTCTTCATATAAATATTCTGACCTCAATCTAATTAAGCCTATCCAACTCTAGATGCGCCTTCAGCTCCTCCATCTCACCTTTTAACTGGATGATATACAAAATAAGTTCTTCTACCTTCTGTAATAATTTCTGATTCATTACGCCTACATCAAATCCCTCTTCTCCAACCTCTGCTGACGAGGGAATACCCGGTAAATGCCTATGCTTTTTTATATAATCGTTCACTTCACTTATTGCCGGCAGGCGATAATCCGGCTCGAACACAAAATCCGCCCAACCGGCTTGCGTGATTCTTACCTTTTTTGCCGTAATTTCTCCATTAACGGCTAACTGCGACTGAGGATTGGTAGTGCCAATACCAACATAACCATTATTTAATGCATATAAAACATTATCAACAGTTGGTGCGCTAATAGAGAAACCTGTTCCCCTTCTGGCATTCAACCTCCAGTTACCGTTTAAGGTTGTCAACATTAACCCAGCAGTAACAGAAGGATTATCCTGATTATTTTGAACACGCAGATAAGTATCTCCCAGCACATCACGTCTGATATGAAACAATGCTCCGGGAGCAGTAACTCCAATACCAACAGTACCTTCAGGGGTAATGCGCAATCTTTCTATCCCCACACCGGAACCAAATACTAAACTTCCCGTTGAATTGTTATTCTTTATAAACGCATTCCCATCTCGTTGCTGATATATCTGCAGATAATCCAGTCCTACAAAATCTCCGTTTACACCGTCAATTGCAATACCGGCAATATTGGCTGTTGTATTTCCTGTTTGACCGATACCCAAATAAGTACTGCCGGCGCCAATAATATAGCTTGTACTGTTAATTTTAAAAGATGCAGGTTGAATAGCTGTCGCCTGATTTAATATATAGTCCTGCCCATAGGAATATCCCGCTGAGGTTAAAAAAATAATGAATGAAATGTATTTCATGGTATGATGTATTTACATACAAAATAATAAAATCCGACCAATTGTTGAACTGTCGTTAATGCAGTCTTTTTCTTATCATCCTATCTGAATAGCCCGCAGTAATGAAAGGCGAAAAGCAGAAAATAATAACAACCGCCATAAGCATCACTAAAAGCGCCCTCCTCTTGTTAAAGAACGAACAGACTATTTGCGGCTGATCTTCGTACTAAGCAGTGTTACTCCCACAGCCAGCAATACAAATATTGCCCCAACCCAGGGCGTTGCACCAAGCCCCAGCGGCGAAGCAACGATCAGGCCGCCGGCAAAAGCGCTTATGGCAATTCCGGCATTGAAAGCTGCAATATTGAATGCTGAGGCTACATCTTCCATGCCGGGCCGGTGCTTTTCCGCGATCTGCACCACCAGCAATTGCAAGCCCGGCACATTGGCGAAGGAAAGCCCGCCCATGATAAACAATGTGACAATGGCTGGAATAGTGTAATGCGCAGAAAAGGAAAAGATGAACAACACGATTGCCTGCAGCACGAATATCCAGAGCAGGGCCTTCAGGGGATCCTTGTTGGACACTTTCCCACCTGCCAGGTTCCCGATGGCAATGGCGATCCCGTAAAGCAGCAGGATAATGCCCACCAGGGATTCCCGCAGACCGGTCAGCTCCTGCAAAATAGGCGAGAGATAAGTAAATGCCACAAAGGTGCCGCCATAACCCAGTGCCGTCATCAAATAAGCCAGTACCAGCCGCTTTTCAACCAGCACTTTTACCAGCGTTTTCAGGGAAGCCGGTTTTTCATTCTTCAGATGGCCCGGCACCAGGATAATGCTGGAGACCAGGCCAATGACGCCCAGCAGGGCAACGCCTATAAATGTTGCCCGCCATCCGAAATGCTGACCGATGAATGTACCCAGCGGCACGCCGGTAACAATGGCTATCGTAAGGCCGGAGAACATGATGGGAAATGGCAGACGCCCGTTTCCCGGCAGGCACGAGCGAGGCCGCAATGGTAGCCCCTACCGAAAAGAATACGCCATGCGCAAAACCCGTAACGATCCTGGCAACCACCAGGGTATAAAAGCCGGGGGCAATGGCCGCCAGCGCATTTCCGATAATGAAGAGTCCCATCAGGGAGATCAGCAGGCGTTTGCGGGGAATGCCGCTGGTCAATGCCGTTAGCACCGGAGCGCCTATGGCTACGCCAATGGCATATAAGCTCACCAGCAGACCCGCCGATGGAATAGTGATATGCAGATCATTGGCAACGGTGGGCAGCAGGCCCACGATCACAAATTCCGTAGTGCCGATACCAAAGGCGCTGATGGTCAACGCCCATAAAGCCGCTGGCAGTCCTTTGCTTTTCACCTGGCTGCCGGCAAGGGTTTCCGGGGATGCGGCAGATGCTAACTGTACTCATATTTGCAGGATTTTACTTTTAACTGTGCAAAAGTCCTCAAAGAATAAGTATTTACATAATAATATAAATCATAGCTTTGTATCATTAAAATGATAGATTATGTTACTGGATCTGGAATGGCTCAGAAGCTTTAAAGCCATTTACGAATATGGAACGCTCACCAAGGCGGCACAAGCGCTGTATATCTCGCAGCCGGGGATAAGCCTGCATCTGACTTCGCTGGAAAGCTACACGGGCTACAAACTTTTCGACCGTTCCGCCAGGAAGATGGTACCCACGGAACGCGGGAAGGTGTTGTACAACTTCGTAACAGAACCGCTGTGCAAGCTGGAAACCGTTGAGCAGCTGTTTCACCGAAGCTCCAGGACAGACCGCGCCACCATCAGCATAGGCATGTGCTTCGAAACATTCCAGTTCACGCTGGAAAGACACATCTCTTCCCTGCCTTTCAATGTGATCATCAAATTCGGGGAGTACCCGCAAATGCTGCAGGATCTCGACAACGGGCTGCTGGACCTCATCGTTACGCCCCGGAAGGGAGAACAGGCCAACCTTGAATACAAGGCGTTTTCAAAGGAAAAGATCGTGCTGGTATGCGGCTCCGGAACAGATATCAAACCCATAAAAAAGCTGATCAACGCCAACAAGCTCAGGGAAGCGGAAAACTGGCTGAAACAGCAGATATGGTACAGCACGGCGGCGGACATGGAGCATCAGAAACGGTTCTGGCAGGCGAATTTTGAGCGGCATATGGATTTCAAGCCCAATTACATCGTTCCCAATATCAGCTCCATCGTACGCTGCCTCAGCAATAACCACGGCTTCTCCGTATTGCCGGATTTCCTGTGCCGGGAAGAAATGGCTTCCGGAGGGATCAAACTGGTATGGGAAGGAAAGAACGTCCTCGAAAACACCCTCCATTTCGGAACAAGAAAAAGGACCATGTTCAAAAAGGAAATTGATATGATCATTGATATTTTTGAGAACCAGCCCAAAAAGGCGTGAATATCATCTTCCTAAAGCATAAACTACTGGAATCAGTACTACCCCGGCGTTTACTTTTCGCTTACTTTTAATGACGTTTGGCCCACACTCTTGCTTTAGCACGGGATAAGACCCATTTGATGAACCTTATTTTTTAACCATTCCATATCCTTATTATGAAAAAGCTACATGCCCTTGCAGGCCTGTGCCTGCTGATCTTTACCGGCTGCCTTAAAGAGCCCGGCGTTCCGCAACCGCCGCAGGAACAACCTGAATGGCTGCTCACTAAAATCATTGATGTCAAAGAGATCATAGGATTCTACCCTGACCCGGATGAATATTACAAGGAAGTACATGAATTTAAATACAATGAGCAGCACAAACCCTGGGTACATCTCAAATGGATATCAGTTGCTGATACCAGTGTGCTGACCCTGCTCGAAACAGACACTTTCTTTTATGATCACCAGCACAGGGTCACACATATCCACCAGGCATATGCAGGGCATGGTTCAAGAGAGGTGATACGGTTCACCTATAGTAACAATGAACGCCTGCCCGCTACGGAAAAGCTGCTGGGCCTCACCTATCAATATACCTATTATGGAGACTCCATGATAACCAGCATCACAAACGCCGGTTCTCCGGAAAATGATACGATGGTTTACGTGTATGATCAACAGGGAAACTATATCGGCACGGACGCCGTTCTCGCGCCTCACTGGGAATATGACCAGGTTGAAAATGTGCAATTGTTCGTGAATGCGGACCATGGCCTGGTATTCCGGCCGTTCTCTTTGTTCATCGAGGGCTTCGATACCGCACCGCGGCTTTCCCGGAATAACTGGATCAAGCGGTTTCCCATGTACCACGGTGCTTCTCCCCGGGCGCTTACATACAATGCAGCGGGGTTACTGTCCGGTTCAAGCTGGTATGCAGGTGGAAATGAATGGCACCAGATGCGGTATGAATATGAGGAAACACCATAAAAAAATGCCCCGGAAGAAATTCCCGGGGCATTCAGCTTTTATATTGATCAGGTATCAGGAACCTGAAGTAGAATCCGCTGCTGCAGCGCCTTCAGTTGGTTCCGGCGCCTTTTCGATCAGCTCCATGAACTGGTCGAGTTTCGGTGTGATGATGATCTGCGTACGCCTGTTCTTCATCTTTCCGGCATCGCTGTCATTCGAAGCAATGGGATTGTACTCTCCCCTGCCGCCTGCGGTCAGCCTTTTCGGGTCGACGCCATAGTTGTTCTGCAATGCCTGCACCACGGAAGATGCCCGCAATGCGCTCAGGTCCCAGTTATTACGGATGTTCTTCTGCGAGATGGGCACGTTATCGGTATTACCTTCGATCAGCACATCATAATCCTTATAATCCATAATGATCTTGGCGATCTTGCCGAGCGTTTCACCTGCCGCGGGGGAGATCTCGTAGCTGCCTGATTTGTAGAGCATGTTATCCGAAAGCGATATGTACACCACGCCTTTCAGTACCTGCACATCCACATCCCTCAGCTCTTCCCGGCTTAAAGAACGGGTCAGGTTGTTGGTGAGCACCATGTTCAGCGAATCGCTCTTGTTCTTGGTGTTCACAAGGTGCTGGATGTACCGGTTGGACGCATTGATCTCGTCCACCAGTTTGGAAATATTGGTATTACCCTGGCTGGTGGAATTCAGACATTTGTCCAGCGCCGCCTGCAGGGCTGCCAGCCCCGTGCGTTGGGATGCGATCTGCTCTTCGAGGCTTTGCACCCTGGCCGTAGCCCCGGAAAGGTCCCGCTGGGCAATCTGATATTTGCTGTCCAGCGCCCTGTTCTGATTCAGCAGATCGTTATAAGTGGTCTGCAACTGGGCAAACTTCTTGTTGCTCACACAACCTGCTCCAACGATGGCTATCATCAGCAAAGCTGATGATATGATACGTAGTTTCATATGTTAGTAATTTAATATAAATAGATACTGCCGACAACTGCTGTATGCAAAGGTTGTGCCAGTAAGGGAGAACAAAGGCGAAAACCGCCTCAGATCTGCGCCTGTAGGGGTCAGCGGAGTTTGATCATTTCAGCCTTTTGCGCAAGGATTCCGCCAGCGCGGTATAGACCTTTTGCCCCGGCGCCAGTTGCTGCGCCCTGCTGACCCATTGCAGGGCATCGCGCAAGGCAGGGATATCCGTATCCGGCAGCGAGGCAAAAAGCGATGCCGGGTAATAGTACTTGTAAGCGATCTGGCTGGAATATACGGTCCGCACCAACTCTCTTTCCTCCTGAAAGGCGGGCTGGATCGTACTATCTTTTGTTCCGTCCATATAAGGCGTGATGAACTTTTTGTACTGCCGCTCGTCTTCCGCCTGAATGGAATCATTGGAGATGCGGTCCAGCCGCGCTACCCACCGGTACGCGGTTTTCTTTACCTCCTCCTGGTCCCTCACCAGGTCGTAATACACCAGCTTCAGCCTTTCCAGGTACACCTGCTGAGGCTCATTCAACGGATTCAGCATAGCGGTATAAGCCAGGAGTGGTTGGAACTCCGTAAATCTTTTCTGCGTCAGGGCATTGGGGATGGAACGGCCCACGATCTGCGCATACAGACGGTCCTGCAGCTGGTCCTTTGCCGCCTGGCTTAACGAGGGATAGTGTTCCATCAGAAAAACAAATGAACAGCTCTGCGTACTGAATACATTATTGCCCAGGAACAGCAGTGTTTCTTCCTTTTTCAGATCAGCGTATGGCAGCGCTTTGAAATATTCATCCAGCGCAGGGGTATTATCCTGGTCCAGTTGTGTAAGCCGGGTGATGTAACGCCGGAGAAATGCCGGCTCGCGGTTGCCGTTGCGGAAAGATTTTTCCATGTTGGCCAGCGTGCTTTTCTCCGCTATCCGCAATGCTGAATCCGCCAGACGGGTTAATCCCGCAGCATCCGTCTCCCCGATCTTCTTCATGATCAGGTAACCTTCACTATCCAGATACAGGAAAGTCGGATAAGCACGGATATTGAAATTGCCGGCGATCTTTATTCCTTCACCCTTTTCCGCATTCAGTTTATAACTGATAAAACCGGGATTGTATCTTTTCCCTACTTCTTCCTCCGGAAACACGAACTTGTCCATTTGCTTGCAGGGACCGCACCAGTCCGTGTACACATCAACAAAGATCATCTTTTGCTGTTTCCCGGCTTCGGCTACCAGTTCCGGCCAGCTTCCTTTAAAGAACTGTATGCCTTTACCGGCCTGCCCCATTACCGGAACAAAGCAGCCGATCATCAGGATCACCCATATTGTTTTTTTCATCTCGTGTCATTTACCGGCCGGCGGTTCACGCGGGAAGCATAGCATACTGCAAAACCTGCCCGATACTCAATTAAATGCCGTTCCATGATCAAAATACGGAAATTCTGAAAAAGATATTTGCCGGCGATCTGTCTGAAAGGTGGAGATGCTGAAGGTACATCAGCCGCTATAAAAAAGGAGCGTATCAAAGTCCGATACGCTCCTTTCTTATTAAAAGATGATGTAATGCTATTTCTCCGGCACCAGTACGGCCCTGAAGTAGTTTTCACCGCTCAGATAGCGCTCTGCGGCCGCTTTCACGGAAGCAGGCGTAACCTTTTTCATGTACTCGGATTGTTGCAGCACAGTGGTCGGATCTTCATTGTTCCTGAATTTCGCTGCCAGGTAGTTGAGCCAGAAATCGTTCTGACGCAGGCTTACCTCCAGGGAACGTTTTGTCTCCGCTTTGAACTTTTCCACGTCGTCAGCTTCGGCCCCTTCCTTTTTGATCTTTTCCACTTCATCCAGTGTGGCGGCAATGAGCTTCTCCACATTCGCCGCGGCACAATTGAATGAAATGGTGAACGCGTAATAAGGCTCCGGCAGCTTGCCGTTAGACAAACTAACGCCGGGGCTGTACACACCGCTTTCTTTCTCGCGGAGGCGTTCCTGTATCTTGATCTGCAGTATCTCTTTGAGCGCGTTCATCTGCAGGTTGTTATCTAGCGAGTAATCGTAGTCGCCATGGAAGACCAGTTTCACCGTCGCTTTATCTTCAATGCCTTTTCGCACTGTTTTCTCCACCTTGCCCTGGAGGGGTTTCACACCACGGTCGATGTACTGCTCGTTGCGGTTTGTAGAAGGCAGGCCACCGATGTAGGTTTCCAGCAGCGGTTTGATCTTTTCCACTTCAAAATTGCCTACAAACACAAAGGTCTGTCCGCTGGCATCTGAAAAGCGGTCTTTATAGAAACCGAAAGATTTATCCAGGGAGATCTTGTCGAGATCTTCCGGCTTTAATTTTCTTTTGCGCTCGCTATAGGAGGTCCATACACCATTTACGGTATCGTTGTAGACAACATCGGGAGAAACGCTGGCATTTGACAGTACGACCTTGTAGTCCTCCAGGTTGGTTTTAAACACTACCGGATCTTTACGCGGGTTAGTAGCATATGCATAAACGAGCTGCAGCGCGGTTTCCAGGTCTTGCGGGGAAGTTCCGCCGCTGAAACCCTGGTATAATTCCCCAATGTATGCGGAAACGCTGGCGGTAGTGCCTGCCAACAATTTTCGCAGCTGTGAATTATCGAACTCGCCGATGCCATCACCGGCAATATTGGAGGCATATCCCATTGCCAGCACGTCCTTATCCTCAATGAGGGAAGTGCCGCCTGTTGCAAAGGAAGAGAACATGATCTGGTCGTTTTTGAATTCCGATGGTTTCAGGTACACTTTTACGCCGTTGGATAATGTCAGCTTGGTAACGCCGATGCTTTCTATTTTCTCTTCCGCCACTACTTTGCCGGCTACCGGTTTGGTCTCCAGCAGCGGTTTGTTAACAGCATTGTCCACATAAGCGGTAACACCTTTGCCGGCAGTACGCATAGCGTTCAGCAGTTCCGCATCGGAAGGCAATTTGTCTTTGTTCTTTTCCGGGGCCTGTACAATGATAGTCACATTCTCCTCGCTGATCATTTCCTTCGCCGCCTGGTTCACTTCTTCCAGGGATATCCCGCTGATCAGCTTTTTCATCAGTTCGTAACGATAGGTAGCTGAGGGGATCGCTGTTCCGTGCATAAAGTGCTGCAGGTATTGCTGTACATAGTAATTGGAGGAGGTTTTGTCCTTCTCGCGGAAACTCTTTTCGTTACCGGCTTCCATGTTCTTTTTCACTACGCCCAGCTCGGATGCAGTAAAGCCGAACTGCGCCATCCTTTCCACTTCCGCCATCATGCCTTTGAAGGCGCCGGAGAGTTCCTCCGGGCTTTTGGATACGGCCACTATGGTCGCGGCTTTCAGTCCCGGTACAACGCCACCCTGATATTCGCCGTAAGAGAACTGGCCTTCCACAAAGGGCGCGGTGCCTTTTTGCTTCAGTTCATTGATACGGCTGCCTATCATGGTGTTGATCATGCCCTCCACAAGGTTTTTGCGTACATCCACCGTGGTGGTGGGAATATTGGCCCTGTGGCGGATGATGGCCAGCGCGACGTGATAAGGGAATTCCACATCGGTCACTTTCCTGATCAGCGGTTCTTTATTGTCCGGCAGATCGTACGCCTGATGCGGCCTGGGATTGGCAGGATTCTTCAACGGGCCGAAGTTCTTTTTAATGAGTGCTTCCACCTCGGCAGGATCAAAGTCGCCTACGGCAATCACTGCCTGCAGGTTGGGACGGTACCAGTCCTTATAGAAATTCCTCAGTTCTTCGTGCTTGAAGTTCTGGATGATATCGATCTGACCGATGGGCAGGCGGTCCGCATACCGGGAGCCTTTGAGCAGCACCGGCAGCATTTCTTTTTGCATGCGGGACTGGGCGTTTTTGCCGCGTTGACGGTCTTCTTCCACGATCACACCGCGTTCTGCCTCGATCTCGGAAGCTTCCATCGTTACCAGCCCGGCCCAGTTAGCCAGTATTTTGAAGCCATTACGGAACAGCTCCGCGCTGTCCGTCGGGATCGGCAACTGGTAAACCGTCTGGTCAAAAGAAGTGTAGGCATTCAGGTCGGCCCCGAATTTTACGCCTGCTTTCTGCAAATAATTGATCAGTTCATTTTTTGGAAAATCCCTGGTGCCGTTAAAGGCCATATGTTCCACGAAATGGGCCAGGCCCTGCTGCGCATCGGTTTCCATCAAAGAACCTGCTTTCAGGGCCATATACAGTACCGCCCTGTTCCTCGGCTCGGCATTCTTGCGAATGTAGTAGGTCAATCCGTTGGGAAGCTTGCCTATTTTCACATCCGGGTCTATCGGCAACAGTTCGCCGGTTGCAGAAGCGGCTTTCCCTGCTGAGGCGGCCTTTTTCTGGGCTGCGGCAGGGTTACTACAAAAGGAAAAGGCGCTTGTGACTGCAAGCGCCAGTACCAGGAATTTCTTTCTCATAAAACGTTGTTGATTTTGCTGTTGATCTTGTTGTAACTCATATAATTAGCCCGGCCTGCGAAGCCGGGGCATAAATATACAACAATCAGGCAAGCCAGCGCTGTCCGTACTGGATGAACGGGCCGGATAACTGATACTTATCTAGCTGCATTCGCGCCATCCCCGTTCTGTCGTACCTTCGCATATGCCGTATTCCGGTCTGTGAGGCGGCAAAGGGTATGAACGGTAGCAGCAGAGTGAAGCTCATCCGGTGGCATATGCAGCACATAGCCCGGCAGCCGGTCTATGGCAGTGGTGGGCACGTGCATCCGGGTACTTGAATTAATGTCAATATTACACGATCTTTCTATCTCCCGGAACATGCGTACCCTGTAAGGAAAAAAGGATGCACATCAAAGATCATCATGGAAAACCTTTCCGGTATTCAGACCTTCATTTAGAAAAGTAGTGTTAAAATGACAATTATTTTTCTATATTGCGCAAGGTTCCACCATAAACACAAATTCCATGATGAAAAAGATCCTTCCCGTTGCCCTTATACTCCTGACAACGATAACGGCAACCGCGCAGCAGACTGCCGGACTGGTAGTGGAAAGCGCATCAAAACATGAGATCAGCCGTCACATTTACGGCCATTTTTCCGAACACCTGGGCCGCTGCATCTATGACGGCTTCTGGGTAGATGAAAAACTGAACGTGCCGAAGAAAGACCGCATCCGGCTGGATGTGGTAGAGGCGCTGAAAAAGATCAATATTCCCAATCTCCGCTGGCCCGGTGGCTGCTTTGCGGATGAATATCACTGGCGCGACGGCATAGGCCCGCGCAATCAAAGGCCTAAGATGATCAACACGCACTGGGGCGGCGTTACGGAGGATAACAGCTTTGGCACGCATGAATTCCTGGAACTGTGCGAACTGCTGAAATGCGAACCTTATGTTTCCGCCAATGTGGGCAGCGGCACGGTAGATGAAATGTCCAAATGGGTGGAATACCTCAACTTCAACGGGCTCAGCCCCATGACGGAACTGAGAAAACAGAACGGCCATCCCGATTCATGGAAAGTGGCTTTCTGGGGTGTGGGCAACGAAAGCTGGGGATGCGGCGGCAATATGACCGCTGAGTATTATGCAGGCGAATATCGCCGGTATGCCACCTTTGCCCGGAACTATCCCGGCGCTCCATTAAAAAAGATCGCCGGTGGCGCCAATTCCGGGGATTATCACTGGACGGAAGTCTGCATGAAGAACATCCCCATCGACCAGATGTGGGGCCTCTCCCTTCACTATTATACTGTACCTAAATCATGGGGCGACAAAGGATCGGCTACCAGCTTCGATGAACAGGAATATTTTACTACCATGCAGAAATGCCTGTTCATGGATACCCTTGTTACCAAACACAGCGCCATCATGGATAAATACGATCCGCGGAAAAAAGTGGCGCTGGCTGTGGATGAATGGGGCATCTGGACCAACGTGGAACCCGGCACCAATCCCGGTTTCCTCTACCAGCAGAACAGCCTCCGCGACGCCATGATCGCTGCCGTAACGCTGAATATCTTCAACAATCACAGCGACCGGGTACGCCTCGCCAACCTGGCGCAGACGGTGAACGTGTTGCAGGCGCTGATACTGACCGAAAAAGAGAAAATGCTGCTGACGCCCACCTACCATGTATTCGATCTGTACAAGGCGCATCACGACGCAAAATACCTTCCGGTGCAACTGAGCAGTCCGGATTACACCAGCGGCGGCCAAAGCATACCGGCACTGAACGTTTCGGCTTCGCAGGATTCCACCGGCGCCGTGCATATTTCCATCGTGAATATGCACCCTACCCAAAAGATCAGCCTGCAAACCACGCTGAAAGATGTAAAATGGAAAACGGTGAGCGGCAGTGTGATCACATCCGGAAAATTCACGGACGTCAATACTTTTGATCAGCCGGACAAAGTGAGGATCAAGGCTTTCGACGGGGCCAGGAAGCAGGGCGATCAGCTGACAGCCTTGCTGCCACCGCAATCCGTTGTAATGCTGGAACTGAAATAATTCATTAGCGAAATACAGTGAGCGCAACAGCGGCTGACTCAAAAGCACACCCGGTTTACCCGGACATCCGACGAAGGAAATTACAGTTGTAACATACCCGTCAGATCACTTTTGTGACAGCCGCTGTTCATTTATCATACCGGGCATGTCGCCATGCCGGAGTAATAACAGGTTTAAGGTACAATGTTCACCAGCGAAGGCGCATACAGCTTCCGGTGCACCGCTTCGAATTTCTCTACGGGATTCTTGATCACCTTCCGGTCATACGTCATCAATCCATTCGTTTCCACCTCCACATCGGTCGTCTGCGTGTAAACGGCAGCGGATAGCCCTATCCGGATCAGCGCTTCCATTTTTTCGATCATTCCTTCATATCTTTTAAACAGCTCTTCCGGTGTTTTGAAGCTCTGGTATCCCCAGTTATCTTTCTGCTGCCACACATGACCATCTACGGGCAATCCAAGTCCGCCGAACTCTCCCAGCACAATAGCCTGTTTGCTGCCGTAAATGGCGGGATCAGGCATAACGGGGTCAGGATAGTTGTGCAGGTCGATGATATGCCCTGTCTGCACAAAGTTGCCGCCGCTGGCGCTGTTCACCAGCCTGGTGGTATCTTTCTGCATTGTCCATTCCGTGATCTCCGCCGTTTTGAACTGGCCCCAGGCTTCGTTGAAAGGCACCCATACCACAATGCAGGGATAATTGTACAGGGCATCGATGATAGCGTTCCATTCCTCGCGGTAAGACCGTTCGGATTCTTTGCTGCGTTGCTGTTCCGTACCGCGGCCCACAATACCGGGGCGCGGCTCCCAGCGGTTGCCCAGGTCCCCGCTCGGCATATCCTGCCATACCAGCATGCCCAGCCTGTCGCAATGATAATACCAGCGCGCCGGCTCCACTTTGATGTGCTTGCGGATCATATTGAAGCCCATTTCCTTTGTTTTTTCCACATCGAATTTCAGGGCTTCGTCCGTTGGCGCAGTGTATAGCCCGTCAGGCCACCAGCCCTGGTCCAGCGGGCCGTACTGGAACACGAATTTGTTATTGAGCAGCATTCTCAGTACACCTTTATCATCCCTGCCGATGGATGTTTTGCGCATGGCAAAATAGCTCTGCACCTCATCCACCACTTTGTTCTTTCTCACCAGGGTCATTTTAAGATCGTAGAGGAAGGGGCTTTCCGGCGACCAGAGTTTGGGCTCATTGATCTTCAGCACAGCGGTAGCACCCGGCTCCACCACTTCTTCGGATACCATATTCTCGCCGTCCCAGGCGGAGATCTTTATTTTATCATCCGCCATCGGCCCCTGTACGGTAGTGGCAACGGTAATGGTGCGGTTATCGATATCGGGCGTTTGTCTGGCATCCACGATGTAGGTAGGCGGAACGGCTTCCAGCCATACGGTCTGCCAGATGCCTGTTACCGGGGTGTACCAGATACCTTCCGGCTTTCTCACCTGTTTGCCGCGGGGTTGGGGGCCTTCATCGGTAGGGTCCCATACGCGCACCACGATCTCCTGTGCTTTATTTTTTTTGCCAAGCAGCGTGGTGATATCAAAAGAAAAAGGATCAAACCCGCCTTTGTGGCTGCCGGCCAGTTTCCCGTTGACATACACTTCCGCCTGCCAGTCCACCGCGCCGAAATGCAGCAGCACTTTCTTCCCTTTCATGGAAGAAGGCAGGGTGAAAGTATGCTGATACCAGAGCAGATTGTTCTTACCCACCGTTTTCCCGACGCCGGACAAGGCGGACTCAATGGCGAATGGCACCAGTATCTTGCCCTGGTACTCCCCCGGTTCATGCGCTTTCCGGGAGGTAATGGCGTAGTTCCACAGACCGTTAAGGTTCATCCAGTTATCCCGTACGAATTGCGGACGGGGATATTCGGATAATACGGAATCCGGTGTTACCTGTTCGCTCCAGGGAGAAGTGATCTTGCCGGGCACGGCCTGCCAGGAAGTATCCTGCGCCTGCAGCGAGGATGCAGCTAATAATAGAACTGCCAGGAATTTTTTCATATCGATGTTGCTGTTTGATTTATAAATTGATCTCCTGCCTGCCGGAGCGCAGCGGAATGGTTTTACCGTTCCATCTGAACTCGCCTTTCAGACTGCCGGGCAGGATGATAACGGCGGTTACGCCATTGTTCTTCTTTCGTTTAAGCGATACCGTTACTTCGCCTTCCGGCAGCGGCATCTTTCCTTCCGCTTCGGTCAACGTCCCCATTGCCGGCTCCACCAGCACGGATGCGAACCCGGGGCTTCCCGGCATGATGCCGCAGATCGTGGCGAGAAAGTCGTAATTCGGGCTGGCGCTCCAGGCATGGCAGTCGGAACGCGTAGGCTCTTCCTTCTCGGCAAAGGTGGTCAGCCCTATCTTCAGCATGTCCCGCCAGGGCGTGAGCTGCTCATAATAACGATCGCCCATGCCTGTTTTCTTCAAGGCCAGCATGAGGTAAAAGCGGTAATATATGGTGGCTTTGCTGAGCCGCGGATCGTCGATCACCCTTTGCAGGAAGGCTTTTTCCTCCGCGGCGGGAATGGCGCCGGACAGCACGGCCATGATGCCGGCATGCTGGCTAAAGGTCCGTTTTTCCGGCGTATTGGCCATTGCTCCTTTTTCGTGATCATAACAGTGCCGGTAAGTAGCGGTTGTCAGTTTCCCGGCAAGTTCCCGGTAATGTGCGGCCAGTACGGGCTGCCGGTAGGCGTCAAAAAGCGCGGCGGCCTGTTGCAGGGTATAGGCAAAGTGCAGGCTGATAATTGAGGAATTCCCGTCATCGGCGCCATCCGGCACGCCATTGGGGAAAGCATCGTTCCAGTCCGTAAAATTCCACCAGCGCATCGGCCCCAGCATACCCGTTGCTTTGTCGATCCGGCTTTCATACCAGTCCAGCACTCCGCGGGCGGCGCTGAGGTATTGCGTGATGAAAGCATCATCCCGGCGGTGCATCCAGTAATCATAGATCATGGACACCCAGTATAAAGAGAACGGGGCGATCACCTGCAGACGGTTGCTGGGGTAACGCCCCTGCGTGAGCCCTTCGGGAACACGGGAACAGTAAAAATCGTGGATCGCCTTGCGCACCAGCCGGTCATCCCCCGTAACATACAGGCTGATGAGCGCCTGTATGCGCGTGTCCCCTTCATATTGCAGCTGCTCATAGTACGGGCAATCGAAATAAGTCTCTCCCGCACAAAGCCGGGCAGTACGCCAGCCCACTTCCCAGATATCCTGCAATCCGGGGTCATTACTGCGGAAAGACGCCTTTTCCTCAAACGGATACCCCGTGTACATCCCATAAAGATCATCGATCACCAGCGGCTCCCCGCCGGTAGTGATATCCAGCTGCAGATAGCGAAAGGTCCGGAACCATAATGGCCGGAACATCCGCTGCGATCCGCCGTCCGGGTGAAAAATATCGTAGTTGCCGGCAATCTCCATGCCGTCGATCTCATCCCGGTGCCCTTTCTTCCCGTTTTTGAACAGCGCTTCCGCATAAGTGAGCCGGATGCTGCTGCCGGCGCCTTTGCTCACCAGCAATTGCGGATAAGCGACGGTATTAAAAGCCTGGTCTACCAGGATGCTGACAGTCTGATTGGCCGGAATGGTCAGCGGCTGCCTGCCTTGCAGGAAACCCTCCGGCACTTTGATACCGGCGCGCCGTACCGCGGACATCCGCTGCAGGCTTTCTTCCATCAGGGGAATGGTCCTGGGCACCAGCGTCCACAGGTTGTCTGTGCCATATCCCGCGGTAACGGGACTGGTGATCTCGCGTACGTTCTTCCAGTGCCTGTCGTCATACCCCGGTTGCTCCCATCCCCAGGGATAAGCGCTGCCGTTCACCTCATCCCCCGGGCCGATGACCATGTAGCTGCGGAGGCGCGCGCCATTGTCCAGGGAGCAGGGCGTGTAGGCGCTATCGTTATATACTTTCCAATTTCGGTCTGTATTGATGATCTTTTCCGCTTCCGTATCTCCCTGCAGCACAAAGCCGGTCATATTGGATATCTGCGCAACGGCGGCGTGCGCACCCATATTCCAGACCAGCGCCGCCACCACATTCCGGCCTTCGCGGAGATACGGGGCGATATCTACCGTCTCGAAATACCAGTTATACAGGTCACCCCGCGCGGGGCCGCTGCAAACGGGACTACCGTTCACGAATAAACGGTAACGGTTATCGCCGGTGACATGCACGATGAACCGCCCAGGCTTTGAGGGCAGCTCAAAGGATTTCCTGAAATGATAGAGGCCATATTCCTTTGCTGGTGCATCCGCCGCGGCGATCCAGCGGGACGGCCAATGGCCGCTGAGCAGGGCCGGATCTACCGGTCCCTGTGCAAAAGCGCCGGCAGCAAAAAAAACGAGCAGGAAACAGCAACGTGGGAGCTTGATCATATAAATACCGTAGAGTGGTCAATAAAGAAAATCATCAGTTGCGAAAAATAATAAATGTTTACTATACTTTTTATTATACTTGGAACCGGAACCTCTAAATCTCTATATGCGAAAACCTGATTGTATCATTTTCGACTGTGATGGTGTGCTGGTGGACAGTGAGGTCATCGGCATCCGGCTATTACTGGAAATGACCGCTCCTTATGGCGTGGATATGAAAGAAGAAGATGCTGTGCTGGAATTTGCCGGCCGCCGCCTGAAAGAAGTGATCGATATGCTGCAAACCCGTACCGGACAAACCTTTCCCGATGACCTGGAACAACGGTTCCGGGAGCGCTCGTTTGAAGTTTTCCAGGAGGAAGTAGAGCCCGTAGAGGGTATCAGGGCCCTGCTGGATTCCCTCACCATCCCCTTTTGCGTGGCTTCCAGCGGCCCGGTGGACAAAATAAGGCTCAATCTGACCCTTACGGGGCTGATCGGGTATTTTGAAGACAGGATATTCAGCGCCTATGATATTGAAAGCTGGAAACCGGACCCCGGCATTTTCCTTCATGCTGCCAGGGAAATGGGGTTCTCACCGGAACGGTGCGTAGTGATAGAAGACAGCAAGGCCGGTATTACGGCCGGAGTGAGAGGCGGGTTCACTGTTTTCGGCTATGCGAAGGAACATAATGCAAAAGAGCTGGAAAGCGAAGGCGCCACCGTGTTTTACAATATGCATGAACTGCCGCAGCTGTTGAAGCTCGCCTGATACTATTCGTCCATTCCCTCACTACCGCCGCCTTTTTCTGTTTTGCTGCTATTGGCGACCATCGTGGAGATCGCTGCTACCTCCTCTTTGGTAAAATAACGCCATTTGCCGGCGGGCAGGTCTTTCAACGTGAAGTTCATGATACGGGTGCGCTTCAGTGCCTCCACTTTGTAGCCCAGCGCCTCGCACATCCGGCGTATCTGGCGGTTAAGCCCCTGTGTGAGTATGATCCGGAAACGATGGCTGCCCTCCTGCTGTACAAAGCATTTCTTCGTGTACACGCCGAGAATACGCACGCCGCTGCGCATGGTCTTGATGAACTCTACCGTCAGCGGCTTATCCACCGTCACCACATATTCCTTTTCATGCTGGTTGCCGGCCCGGAGGATCTTGTTCACAATATCACCGTCATTGGTGAGGAAGATCAGGCCTTCGGACAGCTTGTCCAGCCGCCCCACCGGAAATATGCGGGACGAATGGTTAATATAGTCGATGATATTGGACTTGTCCTTTTGATCCGTTGTGCAGGTGATGCCCTTCGGCTTGTTGAGCGCGATATAAACGGCGGCTTTCTTCTTCTTCAGCGGCTCCCCGTCCACCTCCACCACATCCCCGTCCTGTACCCGGTTCCCTTTGGAAGCGATGTTATCATTGATCGTCACCCGTCCCTGTTCAATATATTTATCGGCCTCCCTGCGGCTGCAGAAGCCGGTATCACTGATGTATTTGTTAATGCTGATATCCATAGCGTAGCGCAAAATTACATTTTTTACGGCTGGCCTGTAAGTTTTGACAGCTTTCTGCAACTAACCAGGTATGTACAAAATGATCTTATTGTTCCTTTTGACAGGAACCCTGGCAAACAAGGCGATGAGCCAGCCCCGGTCCTCCCCCGGCATCGGGGCAACGCTGGAGCGCTATATGGAAATACAGCAGGACCGGATCGGGTTCAGCGGCGTGCTGATGGTGTACCGGCATCAACACCCTTTGTACGTGGTAACAAAAGGCCTGGCCTCGAGGGAGCTGAACGTACCGCTTCTCCCCGATGCAACTTTCCGGATAGCATCGGTCAGCAAGCAATTCACCGCCATGTTGACGGTGCTGGCCATGGAAGAAGGGAAACTGCAGCCCGGAGATTCCCTGGCCTCCTTCTACCCTTCGCTGCAAGGCCCGCAATGGCGGGCTATAACGATCCGGCAGCTACTGGCACATACCTCCGGCATTCCGCACAACGAAGGCATTGCCGGTTACCGGACATCAACCTCCCGCCTGGCACTGGGCAGGGAACAGGCGCTGCAGGCGATCTTTCGCATGCAGCCCTCGGCGGATAACGGGTATTCCAGTCCAGGCTACTTCCTGCTGGCCGACATACTGGAAAGCCTATACGGCAAGCCTTATGCTGCGCTGCTGCGGGAAAAGATACTGCAGCCGCTGAACATGCAGCATACCGGCGTTCTCACCGGCATCCGGATCATACCGGGAATGACATCAGGTTACCACCAGCTGGGGGACAGCCTGATCATGGCGCCTTACCGGGACCAGTCGCTGATGAAAGGCTCCGGGGACCTCTATTCCACGGCCGCAGACCTTCAGTTGTGGAACAGCAGCCTGCTGGATGACCGGCATTGGGGCGCTTCGGCAAGACAGCAGCTCTTTTCCGTCCACAACGGGAAACTCGGCTATGGCTACGGCTGGTATGTTAATCCCGGGCGGAAGATGTACTGGCATGGCGGCGGCACTTTCGGCTGCTCCGCGATCTCCGCCATATACGAGCAGGAAAAGCTCTCCATCGTGCTGCTCTCGAATGTATCTGTGCTGCCGGTAAATGAAATGCTGGCTGACATAGAAAAGATCGTACTGGGATTGCCGTTTGACATGCCCGTTGAAGAACCGGTTTTCCGGCTGGAAGACGAACAATTGAATGCATTCACCGGTGTTTATGTACGGGAAGGACAGGAACTGCACATCCTGCAGCAGGGGAACCAGCTGTATGCAAAAATGGGCAACCGCCCTCCTTTTGCGATATATCCCAAAAGCCGCCATGAATTTTACGGCAAAAAGGTAAACGTGCGGCTTATCTTTAAAGACAAGGGGCTGGATGCAGAAGCACGGGGCGAAACCCTTCATTTTGATAAACAATAACGATGGACGAATTGCAATTCATTCAGCAGATCGATCAGCATCAGCATATCCTTCACAAAATATGCAGGTTGTACAGGGATTCGAAGGAAGACCGGGAAGACCTGTTCCAGGAGATGGTGCTGCAGTTGTGGAAAGCCGCTCCGTCTTTCGAAGGCCGTTCGAAATTCAGCACCTGGATGTACCGCATTGCCCTGAGCACAGCCCTACTTGATTTCCGGAAGAAAAGGCCTCCCGTCTTCTACCCGGAAATACTGCCCGACCGGCCTGAACACCAGCCGGAACAAAGCATGGAAGCGGAACAACTGATGGAAGCACTGAAAAAGCTGGAGGATGCGGACAAGGCGTTGATCACGCTCTACCTGGAAGACCTCAGCTACCAGGAGATCGCGGAGATCACCGGCATCAGTGAAAATTATGTTGGGGTGAAACTCAACAGGATCAAAGTAAAACTACAAAAATGGACCAGTTAAAAGCCGCCTGGAAAGGCATACAGACAGACAAAACCGCACAAGCGCCGCTGCGCGCCATGCTGCAGGAAAACAGGCATCCCGTGCTGAAAAGCATACGCAGGCAAATGATCATCGAGATCGTGGCCTTCAGCGCCATCCTCCTGGTGTATTACGACTTCTTTGACGGCGACAGGAGGCCATTCTACCTCAACCTGCTACTGGCGGGCGCGCTGCTGTTCGCCATCGTCCACAGCATCACCGGCTACCGGCTGGCCCGCAGGAAGATCGCGGGCGATAACCTGCGGCAGGCGCTGGAAAAGGCACTTTCGTCTTTACAACGTTTCGCCGTTATATCCGTAACATCCAGGATCACTACAGCGGTCTGCCTGCTGCTTTTCTTCTGCGCCACGATAACTTTTAATGCTGCGAAATATTTGCTACTGGCCGGTTTGATCGTTGTGCTTGTCATACAGGGATGGATCCTGGTCAGGATGTGGGCGAAAAGGATACGGCAGTTGCGGTCAACCATCGGATCATTGAAGGAGGGTTGATGCTGTAACAGGTGTTCATACGGTCAGTTGGATGCTGCAACAGGCGTTCATACGGTCAATTGGATGCTGCAACAGCCATCCATCCGGTCAGTTGAATGCTGCAACCGGCGTTCATACGGTCAATTGGGTGCTGCAACAACCATCCATCCCGTCATGGGAACAGGAGCAAAATAGCATCAAAGAAATATTTTGTAAATAATACCGATTGGTATATTTTTGTATCGCAAAGTCACCCATCCATATGAACAAAGGAGAAAAAACAAGGCAGTTCATTATAGAAAAAACGGCGCCCATCTTCAACGTGAAGGGCTACGCCGGAACTTCCCTGTCCGATATGACGGAGGCGACCGGCCTTACTAAAGGCAGTATTTACGGGCATTTTGCAAATAAGGATGAGGTAGCGCTTGCGGCATTCGACTACAATCTTCAGCAAGTGATGCAGACGGTGCGGAGGGAGATGGAACAGAAAAACACCATCCGGGAAAAGCTGGCGGTATTCATAGCCGTATATAACAATTTTCTGAAACAGCCGCTGCATGGTGGCTGTCCCATTCTGAACACAGCCGTGGAAGCGGATGACACGCATCCCGCACTCCGGAAAAAGGCCGCGGATGCGATCCACAACTGGAAGAAGATGCTCGTACAGCTGATCGAAACAGGGATAAAACAGCAGGATATCTCCCCCACTGTTCATGCGGAGCAGCTGGCGCTGACCATTATTGCCACTATTGAAGGCGCCATGATGATATCGAAACTGACCGGCAAGCCGGCCTATCACAAACTGATCATGGCTTCCGTTGAAAACATGGTCAAATATCCCGGCTGATTTTTTTTGCTTAAAAATATACCGATCGGTATATTATCATTATATAAAAAACAAAAACATGAAAACAACGAACAACACGGTATTGATAACAGGCGGCAGCGCGGGTATTGGCCTTGCGATGGCCCGTTTATTCGTGGCAAACGGCAACCGGGTGATCATCACCGGCCGCAATGCAGAACGGCTGCAGGCTGCGGCGGCAGAGCTGGAAAATGTAACGGCCATCGTTTGCGACGTGAACAGCGAAGCAGATGTACAGCAGTTGACAGACCGGGTGCAGCGGGACTTCCCGGAGCTTAACATCCTCATCAACAATGCCGGCACGGCATACGCCTATACCTTGTCCGCCGGTTCCCTGGCGGCGGAAAAGGCAAAAGACGAGATGCTGACCAACTACTTCTCCGTGATCCACCTCACTGAAAAGCTGCTGCCGGTGCTGCAGCAGGCAGCGGAAGCCGCTATTGTGAACGTATCTTCCATCGTGGCCTTTGTACCGTCCTCCGGCGTTCCTACTTATTCCGGCAGCAAGGCGGCGCTGCATTCCTATACCCAGTCATTACGCCTCTCGCTGGCAGGCAGTCCCGTGAAGGTATTTGAATTGATGCCCCCGCTGGTGAATACGGAATTTTCCAGGGCAATCGGTGGTGAGCACGGTATCCCCGCCGGCGTTGTTGCAGCGGAATTGCTGCAGGCATTGCAAACCGGGGTTTATGAGATACATGTCGGGCAAACAGCCGATATTTATCAGCTTTCCCGTTCAGCCCCCGCAGAAGCTTTACTGGCCATGAACAGCAGCATTCATTAACAATGAAAAAAAAATTTGAATATACCTTTGCCGTTCGGTACATTTATCGGTACAATCCATGAAAAAGATGAAACGAGTTGTTATTACAGGCCTGGGGGCCATTACACCATTGGGAAATTCTGTCGATACCTTCTGGGAAAACATTGTAGCGGGCAAAAGTGGTGCAGGGCCTCTGACCAAATTTGATACAACGAAATTCAAGACGCAATTCGGCTGTGAGGTAAATGGCTTTAATGCAGAGGACTATATTCCGAAAAAGGATATAAAGAAATATGACCTTTTTACGCAGTATGCTATCGCTGCCAGTGATGAGGCTATCCGGGATTCGGGGCTTGATTTCACAACGATGGAAGCCAGTGAGCGTTATGAGGTGGGGGTGATATGGGCTTCCGGCAATGGCGGCATCGGCACCTTCGAAGCGGAAGTGAGGGATTTTTATGCCGGCGACGGCACACCCCGCTTCAATCCTTTCTTTATCCCGAAGATGATCGCGGATATTGCCGCAGGCGTAATATCCATACGCCACCAGCTGCACGGCCCGAACTATTGTACCGTATCAGCATGCGCTTCTTCCAATACGGCCATCATTAATGCGTTCGATACTATCCGGCTGGGCAAGGCTCTGGTCATGGTAGCCGGTGGCTCGGAAGCGCCCATCACGGCATCTTCCATCGGCGGGTTCAATGCCTCCCAGGCTTTATCCAAACGCAACGAAGCGCCACAACAGGCATCCCGTCCATTTGACAAGGACAGGGACGGCTTTGTGATCGGCGAAGGCGCCGGCGCCCTGATACTGGAGGAATATGAGCACGCCGTTAAAAGAGGGGCCAGGATACATGCGGAGATCGTGGGCGGCGGTATGGCCGCAGATGCATTCCACCTCACCGGCACACCGCCGGACGGCCTGGGCGCTTACCTCGGCATTACCAAAGCCATGGCCGATGCCCAGATAAAACCGGAGCAGATCAGCTACGTCAATGCACATGCTACTTCCACCCCGCTGGGTG
Organism: Chitinophaga sp. XS-30; assembly: GCF_008086345.1. Lineage (NCBI taxonomy): Bacteria > Pseudomonadati > Bacteroidota > Chitinophagia > Chitinophagales > Chitinophagaceae > Chitinophaga > Chitinophaga sp. XS-30. The sequence goes on from NZ_CP043006.1 coordinate 4,749,137, forward strand.
ATATCGGGGAACTCAATGGTATCAAAGCAGCCTTCGGTGATGTATCCGTTCCCGTGAGCGCTACCAAGTCCATGACCGGCCATCTCCTCGGCGCCGCAGGCGCCATTGAAAGCATCATCAGCGTAATGGCCGTAAAACATGATATCATCCCCGCTACCATCAATACGGTCAACCTGGATGAGAACATTCCCGCAAGCCTGCAGATCGTGCTTGGCAAATCACTGCATCAGCCGGTGCATTATGCACTGAATAATACTTTCGGTTTTGGAGGGCATACCGCCAGCTCCATCTTTAAAAAATACAGCGCGTAAGCGAACGGATATCCGGAATGAGGGGGGTGTTTCAGCAGTAATTTGATGAGTTTGAGAATCAAAATTACTTTTGACAACGCCCTCCTTTTATCCGGGAATTTTATCCGCAAATCTCATGAAGGCTGTTTTTACACACACAAGTTCCCTGCTCTTTAAAATACTTCCAACAATACCTCCTCTTAATGATCTCCCAAGGCATTACATCATATTATCAATGAAAATATATATCACAAATACAACAATAGATCATTCATACAAACAACATTTTTGTATTTTACCGAAGAATTAGCCATGTATCAACCAAAATTTTTCATCCATTGTTCCCACTTTTTATATTAATAAAATTTCTGTGTTATGAGTCTGACCGCTTTACTGGATGAATACAGTATAACAGATGGCATTTGGGACGAGATGTACGATACGCGGGATATCCGCCACCATTACAGTAAAGTGTTTGCCTCATTAAAACAGCTGGAGCTTTCCGCCCTCCAGGAGAAAGACAAGCTCGCCGGCGAATTGTTCATGAACCAGGGCATTACCTTCACCGTTTACAGCGACAATACCGGCATAGAACGCATTTTTCCTTTTGACATCATTCCCCGCATCATCACCGGCAGCGAATGGGATGTGGTGGAACGGGGGATCGCCCAGCGGCTGAAAGCACTGAACCTGTTCCTGAAAGATATATATTCAGATCAGCAGATCATCAAAGACAAGGTGGTCCCCGCATCGCTGATCGCCTCCTGCCCGCATTACAACCGCCATGTATTTGGCATCCGCGTACCGCATGACATTTATGTGCACATCTCGGGAATCGACCTGATACGGGGCGAGGACGGGCTGTTCTACGTACTGGAAGACAACCTTCGTACGCCCTCCGGCGTTAGTTACATGCTGGAGAACCGGGAAGTGACCAAGCGCATTTTCCCCGACCTGCTGGTGACCAATCATGTGCGCAGGGTGAGCAACTATCCCCTGCTGCTGCATGAAATACTTTTGCAGATGGCTTCCACGCAGATATCCAACCCCACGGTGGTGCTGCTGACGCCGGGCATTTACAACTCCGCTTATTACGAACATGCATTCCTTGCCCGCCAGATGGGCATTTCCCTGGTAGAAGGCCGGGACCTGGTGGTGGATAACCATAAGGTATATATGAAAACCACCAACGGTCTGAAACAGGTACATGTGATCTACCGCCGGATCGATGATGATTACATCGACCCGCTGACATTCCGGCCGGACAGCGCACTGGGGGTATCGGGACTGATGAGCGCTTACCGGAAGGGCAACGTATCCATTGTAAATGCGCTCGGCAACGGCGTGGCAGACGACAAGGCGGTGTACGCCTATGTTCCGGCCATGATAAAATATTATCTCAATGAAGAGCCTGTGCTCTCCAACGTTCCCACTTATGAACTGGGTGACCAGGAAGCCCGGGAGCATGTATTCCGGAACATCGGGAAGATGGTGATCAAACGCACCAACCAGTCCGGCGGATACGGCATGATCATGGGCAACAGCGTGCCGGAGGAAGAATGGGGCAAAGCCAGGGCAGAGATCGAAAAAGACCCGCGCAGCTTCATCGCCCAACCGATCATCAAACTCTCCACCTCCCCCTGTTTCATAGACGGCATGTTTCAACCCCGGCATGTTGACCTTCGCCCGTACGCACTCTACGGCCCAAGAGGCGTGCAGATCGTTCCGGGCGGCTTAACCCGCGTTGCCCTGCGCAAAGGCTCCCTGGTGGTCAATTCCTCTCAGGGCGGCGGCAGTAAAGACACCTGGGTGGTGGACTTTTAACAAGAAACAGATACTTATGCTCAGCAGAATCGCAGATTCCCTCTTCTGGTTAAATCGATATATGGAGCGCGCAGACGGCATGTTGCGCGTGGTTTCCACACACATTATATCCTTTCCTTCGATAAAGACGTGAGCGGCAATCCCACCTGGAAGCCTGTGCTGGAAATGTTCAGCACCATGCCGGAAGAAGAGATCGCCGTTATAGAAAGCAATACGGGGCTCGTACTGCAAACTCATTTCAGATACAGAAAATACCAACTCCCTGAAAATGATCCTCCACCGCGCCAGGGAAAACGCCCGCGGGGTGCAGGACCATATCACCAAAGAAGTATGGGAAGAAGTAAACTCCGTCTACCATCTGATGAACCAGCCCGGCATCAGCAACCGCCTGACCGGCGATCAGGCCATGGAAGTGCTGGACCTCTTCACAAGGCACAGCGTATTATACAACGGCATCACCCACATTACCATGGCGCGCGGCACGGGATGGAGCTTTATGAACCTCGGCAAGTACATAGAAAGATGCCTGGAAGCTATTGTATTGATCAACAAACAATACCAGCTGATCCAATATAACTATGATGAAGTGAAGGATATCATGCAGTGGCGTTACCTGCTGATGTCCCTCTCCGGTTATGAGCTGCACCTGAAAACATACGGTTCTTCCAACTATAATTACAACGTGCTGCACCAGGTGCTGTTCAACGAAGAATTCCCGCACTCCGTACTGTACTCCCTCAGCCGGATAGAAAGGCACCTGAAGGAAGTAGCCAGCGGCAACAGCTCCGAAAACAATGCTGCATTGCTCCGCTGCTTCGGACGGCTGTACAGCAAAGTGCGGTACAAGGACATGGAATCGCTCAACCCGCAAACTCTGCAACAGTTCCTGGAAGAAATCCGGCTGGACCTCTTGCAGTTCACCAAACAGCTGACACAGCATTTTTTTTCTTACGCCTAAGCTTACAATTATGCCTACATTCAAGATCCACCATATTACCAAATACGAATACGACAGGCCGGTCAGCGAGAGCATGAACGAAATAAAAATATTCCCCTACCAGTGCCGCGGACAGGAAACACTGCAGCATGATATGCTCATCACCGGCCAACCTGATGTGCAGACCTTTACGGATTACTGGGGAAACAAGACCGGCAGTTTCAACCTGCTGCCCGCCCACAAGGTCATGTCCATCGAAAGTAAACTGGTGGTGAGAACAACGGCCACTACGCAGCTGGACATCAACTTCCACACCGGTTTCGGACAGCTGAAAAAAGAAATGGAAGACAACCTGTATCTCATAGAACTGGCTACACCGGACAGGATCAGGTCCCAGCCCGAAATAGACCGGATCATCAGCACCATCCCGCCGCAATATGTGAGCGTAGCCGCTGTAGTGGAATATTGCAGCGAATACATCTACAAAAATTTCAAATACATCAAAGGCATCACCAATATTGAAACCACGGTGGATGAGATACTGCAGCACCGTTCCGGCGTTTGCCAGGACTTTGCCCACCTGATGCTCCAGATACTCCGGTGTTACCACGTCCCCGCCCGTTACGTAAGCGGGTATATTTGTCCGAATAAAGACGGGATGCGCGGCCAAGGCGCAACGCATGCCTGGGTGGAAGCCCTGATACCGGAATACGGCTGGGCGGGTATTGACCCTACCAACAACGTATGGGTTACCAACAAACATGTAAAACTTTCCGTTGGAAGGGATTTTGCGGACTGCAGTCCGGTTAAAGGCACGTTCAAAGGCCCCGCGCGCCAGGTACTTACGGTTACCGTATCTGTAGGTTATGAGAACGGTGACGTGTTTGAGGAGATCAACAATGTGCATTTGCCCGACCAGTTCAATTTACCGGAAGAGGAAGCGATGGACGGGGTGTTTGCCGGGCAATGAGCGGCTTCAGTGAAGACGTGATCGCGCGCTGTTGACACATCCGCTGAAACATCCTTAAACATACAGATCACTCCCTGATCTGCCCATCGCCGTATACCACCCATTTTTCCGTCACCAGCTTTTCCAGCGCAAAAGGCCCGCGGGCATGCAGCTTCTGGGTAGAAATACCGATCTCCGCGCCCAGTCCGAATACCCCGCCATCCGTGAACCGCGTGGACACGTTGACATATACGGCGGCGGCATCCACTTCATTCAGGAACCTTTCGGTAAGCGCTTTATCATTGGTAATAATGGCTTCAGAATGCCGGGATGAAAAACGGCGGATATGCTCCAGCGCTTCTTCCGCATTGTCCACCACTTTTACGGAACATTTGAAATCCAGGAACTCCCGGCCGAAATCTTCCGGTTTTGCCCTGGACAGCATGGGATATCCTGCTGCTTCAAGAATGGGGTATGCCGTTTCCTCGGCAAATATCTCCACATCATGCGCCGCGAGGGACGGCGCTAGCAGTGGCAGGAAATCCTTTGCCACAGCGCGGTCTACCAGCACCGTGTCCAGCGCATTGCAGACAGAGGGGCGGGAGACCTTGGCATTGGTCACGATACCCGCCGCCATAGCCAGATCGGCCGTGCTTTCCACATAAGTGTGGCAAACCCCTGCTCCGGTTTCGATCACCGGCACACGGGAGTTTTCCCGTACATATTCGATCAGCTGCTGGGAACCTCTGGGGATGAGTATGTCGATGTATTTTACGGCCGTGAGCATTTCCGCTATAAACGCGCGGTCCGTGGGCAGCAGCTGCACGGCTTCGGGATCGCTTCCTGCTTCCTGCAGGGCTTCACGGATGATGCTGACGAGCATGGTATTGGTGTAAAAGGCATCGGTACCGCCTCTCAGCACGCAGGCATTGCCGGAGCGGATGCAAAGCGCGGCCACATCTACCGTTACATTGGGACGGGATTCATAGATAACGCCTACTACGCCGAGCGGAACGGTTTGCTTGCGCACCAACAAGCCGTTGTCCAGTCTTTTTTCCGATATCACCTGGTTGGACGGATCAGGCAGCAATGCAATGTCCTCCAGGCTCTGCGCCAGGGCAAGAATACGCGCTGTGTTCAACAGGAGACGATCTTTCTTCGGGTCCGTATCCGGCATCCTGTCCAGGTCCTTCCTGTTCTCCGTAATGATCGCATCCGTTTGCGCAACAAGCTTTTTCCCCAATGCCTTCAGCAGGGATTGCTTTTCCGCATCCGGCAGGGATTTGATCCCGCGGGTGGCTAACTGCGCTTTTTCCAGCAAGGGTAATATCGATTCCATAACGTTCAGTTCTGTTTAATTACAACAACACAATATCATCGGCATGCGCCACTTCCATATTTTGCGTTTTACCGGCAGCGGCCAATGCATCGGATGATACTTTGGCACGGGCCACGGCAATCACCGTCTGCTGTTCATCCACAATTTCGAATACTTCCCCGCATTCGAACTTCTCCTGCACAGCCTTAACACCTACTGCCAGCAGGCTGTGCCTTTTCCGCAGCGCCTGTCCAGCCCCGGCATCTACCTGTATGCGGCCGGTCACCAGGCTTCCGCTGGCCAGCCATTTCTTTCTGGCCGGCATGCTGCAGGGTAACGGCAGGCAAAGCGTACCGGTTTTCCCTTCAATGGCCAACCGGATGCCTTCGGGCGTACGGATGCCGAATATCACCACTTTAATGCCCATTCTTGTGGCCAGGCGCGCGAAGGTGAGCTTCGATACCATGCCGCCCAAACCGAGGGAAGATTTCTTCGTATCCGCCAGCCCAAGGGCCTGCTCATCGATCACATCGATCTGCGGAACGACCTTTCCTTCCTTATCCAGCACGCCGGCTACCGATGTGCTGAACAGCAGCAGGGAGGCGCCGAATCCCACGGCGATCAGCGTGGCCAGTTCATCATTATCCGAAAATTTCAACTCCAGGTCGCTCACCACATCATTTTCGTTGGCAATGGGAATGATACCGCTGTCCCATAGTTCCTCATATGTTTTCTTCAACTGCAGGAACTGGTTCCTGTTGGAAAAATGCTGGCGCTCGCAAAGGCTCTGCGCTACGGGAATGCCGTATCCTGCAAAGTAATGGGCGTAACGGCTCAGCAGCAGCGGATTACCGATGGCAGCAGCGGCTTTGCGCTCACTGATGGTACCCCCGTAATCTTTCAGATATTTTTTCCCGGCTGCCACAGCGCCGGAAGACACCAGCACAATATTGTAATCCTGATGCACTTCAGATACCTGCCTGGCGATATCTGCCACAACGGACTCATCCAGCTCCCCGTTTTCACGGGTGATGGAAGCCGTTCCGAATTTTATAACGAGTATGGGCCTGGTCAATTTGTTCACTTTAGGGGCGTAAAAATAGTGAACCGGGACTGGATTTCAGCATGAATGGCCAAAATGATCCTCCAATTGTCCGCTTTTGAACAGTTCCCGTTCATATCTGAACGTATATTTACATCCGGAAAACGTTCAAATCCCTTATAGCAAAGGTTTTGCAAACATGGCAATGTTCTTGTTGACCGCTTTCCGTAAAAAATCTTCCGTCATGTTCGGTAACTTCTTCAAAATAGCGATCAGGAACCTGCTGAAGCAAAAAAGCACTTCCTTCATCAATATTTTCGGCCTGGCTATGGGTATGGCCGTAGCGCTGCTGATCGGCTTATGGATAAAGGATGAACTGGCCTACGATCGTTATCATGATAATTACGACCGTATCGCGCGGGTCTTTCAGCATTACAGCAGAGGCGATGAAGCCGGGGTAGGCGATGCTGTGCCTATCCCCCTTGCCGCGGCGCTCCGCAATGCCTATGGCAGCGATTTTACATCCGTGGTAATGTATTCCCCCAATGGCCGGCATAATATTGCCGTGGGAGAGAAAAAGTTCTCTCAACTGGGTCATTTCATGGAAGCCGCCGGCCCGGAAATGCTCTCACTCCGGATGCTGCAGGGTGCGCGAAACGGCCTGGCTGACCCGTATTCCATCATGCTGTCCGCCTCCCTGGCCAACAGCCTCTTCGGGGAAGGAAATGCGGTAGACAACGTCGTAAAGCTGGACAACCGCCTGAACCTGAAGGTGACCGGTGTGTATGAAGACCTGCCGGATAATTCCAGCTTCAGCAACATGAGCTTCATAACGCCCTGGGAATTGTTTATTACCGAATGGCAATGGGTGAAAGACATGAAAGACGAATGGAACAACAACATGACGGAGCTGATGGTGGAAATAGCACCCGGCACCGATATGAAAGCCCTGTCTGCAAAGATATCCGCCTTGAAAACACAGTTCGTAAAAGAGGACAATGACGTTACGGCTTCGCTCTTCCTCCACCCGATGCGGAAATGGCACCTCTATTCCAATTTCGAGAACGGTGTCAACAAAGGCGGCCAAATACAATTCCTCTGGTTATTCGGCACTATCGGGCTGTTCGTTTTGCTGCTCGCCTGTATCAATTTCATGAACCTCAGCACTGCCCGCTCTGAAAAACGGGCGAAGGAAGTGGGCATCCGCAAAGCCATCGGTTCCGTCAGGGGCCAGCTTATCCGCCAGTTCTTCTGTGAATCCGTACTGGTATCCTTTATTGCCTTCTTACTGTCCCTCCTAGTGGTGCAACTCACGCTCCCCTGGTTCAACCAGGTGGCGGACAAAAGTATAAGCATTCCCTGGGGGCAGCCCTGGTTCTGGCTGTCCGGCATCGGCTTCAGCCTTTTCACCGGTTTCATAGCCGGCAGTTACCCGGCGCTCTACCTGTCTTCCTTTCAGCCGGTCAAGGTACTGAAAGGCACCTTCCGCGCAGGCCGCTACGCCGCGCTGCCGAGAAAAGCCCTGGTGGTACTGCAATTCTCCGTATCGGTATTGCTGATATCCGGTACCGTGATCATTTATAAACAGATCCAGTTTGCGAAAGACCGGTCTCCGGGTTATGAACGCAATGGCTTAATATCTGTACAGATGACCACTCCGGAGATCTACCAGCATTACCAGGCATTGCGGCGCGACTTGCTCAATTCCGGCGCCGCCGCGTATGTGGCCGTGTCGCAAGGCCCGCTGACCAATATCTGGTCATGGAACGGCGGATTTACATGGAGAGGTAAAACTCCGGGAACAAACGATGGTTTTGCTACCGTTGGCGTGGAACATAGTTATGGAAAAACGCTGGGCTGGCAATTCCTGGAAGGGCGCGACTTCTCCATCGACTTCCCGACGGATTCTTCGGGGCTTATCCTGAACGAAGCCGCCGTGAAATATATCGGGATCGAACACCCTGTAGGGGAATCCATAACATGGAGAAACAAACGCTACACCGTACTGGGAGTGGTGAAAGACGTGATCATGACCTCCCCGTATGAACCGGTGCCCAGAATGATATTTTACGTCCTGCCGGAACCGGGCAACTTCGTCAATGTAAAGCTGGATCCGGCAATGGGAACAGGAGAAGCCATGAAAAGGATCTCCGCGTTATTCAAAAAGCACAACCCCGCCGCACCCTTCGAATACACTTTTGCCGATGAGGAATATGCGCAGAAATTCGGCGTGGAGGTGCGGATTGGCAAGCTGGCCACCTTCTTTGCCGCACTGGCCATTCTGATCAGTAGCCTCGGTTTGTTCGGACTGGCTTCCTTTATGGCGGAGCAGCGCACAAAAGAGATCGGCATCCGGAAAGTGATGGGCGCATCGACCTTCAATTTATGGCGGATGTTATCGAAAGACTTCGTGATACTGGTACTCCTCTCCTGCTGCATTGCCACGCCGCTGGCCTGGTATTTTCTGCGGCAATGGCTGCTGAAATATGAATACCATACCACCATGCCCTGGTGGATATTTGCAGGCGTAGGCGCCGGCGCACTGCTGATCGCGATGCTGACGGTGAGTTATCAGGCTACGAAAGCGGCCCTGGCGAACCCGGTGAAGAGTTTGCGGTCGGAGTAGACTTCCCCCAAACCGCCGCGATCTTCTCCGCCCAGCTGCTATACACTTGCCCGGAAGGATGCAACTGGTCCGCCACAACGCTCTCCGGCAACATCCCGTTCCGCCGGTATTCAGTAGTGATATCGATATAATCAAAACCTTTGTCCGCACTGATCTTTTTATTGATATCATTGAACCGGTCTATTGCGGCGCTGATCCCGGAATGATCCCGGTCGTTCGCAAAAGGCGTAACACCCCAGTCCGGAATGCTGATGACGATCACTTTATCCGTCAGCTCCAATGCCTTTGCGGCAAGCCATTCAAAGGTGGCTGCATAGGCTTCCTCCGGCATGCCGCGGTACTGGTTGTTTACGCCGATGAGCAGGCTTACGTAATCATACGACGGCAGCAAACGTATCTGCTGCATATGCGATATCAGCTCATCACTGGTCCATCCCGTTCTGGCAATGATCTCCGGAGCCTGCAGCTGCTGTCCTGCGGCGCGCAATAACTGCAGCGCCTGGTAAGGATAACTTTCATAAATGGGAACACCTTCACCGATAGTATAGGAATCTCCCAATGCCAGCCATGTTTTCATCTGTTCTGTTTCAATTATCCGGTTAGAAATTCTTCAGCACTTCATAAAAACGGTACACATCCATGAAGGAGCAATACAGCGGTGCGGGCGCCAGGCGGATCACACCGGGCTCACGGTAATCGCAGATAATGCCCTGCTCCATCATCTTCGCATGAATGGCTTTGCCGTTCTCGGGGAAGAAAAGGGATAGCTGAGCGCCGCGCTGCTGCGGATCTGCGGGTGTGATGATCTCGCAGGGCAAAGGTGATTGCTGCAACAGGAACTCCAGGTAGGCGGTCAACGTAATGCTCTTCTCCCGCAACCTGTCTATCCCCGCTTCACTGAATATTTCCAGGGATGCTTTCAGCGCTGCCATGTTAAACACCTGTGCGGTGCTGACCTGCCAGCCTGCGGCGCCTTTGCGGGGGATGAACCCTTTCTCCATCCTGAAACGCGTACTTTCATCATTACCCCACCATCCGGCTAACCGGGGAAATGAAGTGTCATTACCGAATCGCTCGTGTACATACAGGCCACCGGCTGCGCCTGGACCGGCATTCAGGTATTTATAGGAACACCATACGGCAAAATCCACCTCCCAGGCATGCAATTGCAACGGGATGTTGCCGGCCACATGCGCGAGATCGAAGCCAGCGTATGCACCGGCCTTATGTGCGGCTGCAGTGATGGCCGGAAGATCGTAGAACTGGCCGGTGTAATAATTGATGCCGCCCATCAGTACAAGTGCCAGTGATGCCCGGTGATCGTGAATGGATTGCAGGATATCCGATGTTTCCAGCAGCTTTGCACCGGGGCGGGGCTTCAGCTCGATAATGGTATCATCGGGATCAAGGCCATGGAGTTTTACCAGGGTTTCCAGGGCATACTGGTCGGAAGGGAAAGCTCCGGCTTCCATGATGATGCGGAACCGCGCTTTATCCGGACGGTAAAAGCTTTGCAGGATGAGGTGAAGGTTGACGGTAAGTGTATTCATGACCGTTACCTCATCTTCGCTGCAGCCCATCATACCGGATAAGGTCTTGCTGAAATTGTACTGGTAATACAACCAGGGGTTCCTGGCCCGGAAGTACCCTTCCACGGCCATATTCTGCCAATCCTCCAGCTCCTGCCGGATTGCTGCCGATACGGATCTTGCCTGTAACCCTAAAGAATTGCCGCAAAAATAAATACTGTCGTTCCCCTGATGCTGAGGGAAGTGGAATTGGTTTTTGAATGAAGCTAACGGATCTGCGGCATCCATTCGCTCCGCATAGGGAGCAGACGCTTCAAATGGTGGTCTCATGCCTGCAATATACAGAAATAACAGCAGGTGCAAATACCGCTGCGCACCGTTTCCCGGACAAACGAGAACCTCATAACCATTTAACAACCATAGCATAACGCAGGCCGTCCGGGAAAAAATCGGTAACTTTCCAATAACCAAAACAATTTTATATGAACCGCATACACCTGACCCAGTTGGCGGTATTGGTATTGTTCTTCGCAAGTACCAGCTTAACCCGTGCACAGACCGCGAAGCCCGTAAAGTTTTATATGAAAGCAGCCGGCGGATACTTTTTCAGTGTGTCACCCGGACAGTTTCCCGATGTGGGACCGTACCCGCCGCGGGATCAGCGCAACGCCGTAAATCCGGCCACCGGCGAAACCACCGTGATCTCGGAGAAAGTGCTGACCGGCTCTTACGGAGCAGGCGCCAGAGGGGGATTGACATTCGGATACCAGCTTAATCCTTATTTGGCGCTGGAAGGCACATTCAACTACTTCCGCAGCAGGGAAAACCTGATGACCCGGAACATCACTACCATAGAAGGAACGACCACCGTTGCCGGCAGCGTGGAATCAAGAGGATATGTGAATGCTGTCGACTTCGCTCCCAGCCTCGTGATCAGTCCGGGTTACGACAAGCTGAACCCTTACGTGCGCTTCGGGATGGTGGTACCTTTATGGGGCAGGCTGAATATCGAAACCGATGCCACACGCACCAGTGCCGTACCCGGACAACCCGCTAACGTTGTCGCACAAACGTCCATTCACCGGAAAGAAGAAGTGCACCCCAATCCGACGATCGGTTTCCAGGGTGCGCTCGGCGCCACATACGCCATATCTCCAAGGCTGGATATATTCCTGGAAGCGGAATACCGCAATGTGCCCGTCAAAAGCAAAAACAAGGAAGTGACCATTTATGATGAACGCACCACGGTCATCAATACCACAAACGGACAAGTCATTTCCCAGCAAAGCCGTGGGCTGGGCGACCTGAGCACCGCAGAAAGGGAAACCCGGTATGTCACCATACTGGATCAAAACTCCAATACGCCCATAGGTTCCTCCGGTACGGAAACAAATTATAAAAATGATGATGCCCCTGCCGATGAGCTGAAATCATATATCAATATCGGCGGTCTTGGCGCCAACCTCGGCATCAGGATCAGGTTTTAGATCAGATGCAGCATGCAGGGAAAATTTTATCCGGTCTGGCTGTGTAACCAAAAGGTTTCTTATATTTGTAACCAAACAGTTACATAAATAAATCTGCACATCATGAACAAAGCACCATTTGTAATTGAACGCACACTTGATGCCGCCGCTGATACCGTATGGCAGGCTATCACAAACCGGGACCAGATGAAGGAATGGTATTTCGATATTGCTGCCTTTCAGCCCGTGGTAGGTTTTGAATTTCAGTTTTCCGGCGGCAGTGAAGCGGAAACCTACGTCCACCTCTGCAGGGTGACCGCAGTGGAGCCGGGCCGGAAGCTGGCCTACACCTGGAAGTACCAGAATTATCCGGGCGAGTCCGAAGTGACTTTCGAATTGTTTCCGGAAGGGAATAAAACCAGGCTGAAGCTGACACATACCGGGCTGGAAACTTTCCCCGCCAACAAACCCGATTTTGCAAAGGAAAGCTTTGCTGCCGGCTGGACGGATATTATCGGCAATCTGCTGCCGAACTACCTGGCAGGAAAAAAATAATAAAAGCTGTCACACTTCGGGAAACAGGATTGTCTATCTGCTGAACAAATCATTATAACATGACAACCATAACTTCCTTTTTCCAGCGCGGCATCTCCGCACTGTTACTGTTAACAGCCGCAGGCAGCGCTACAGCTCAGCCATCAGGCAAACCCGCAGGCCACCGGATACTTAATCCGGCTGGCCTGTTCAATCCAAACCCTTACGGATTTTCGCATGTCTCGGTCGTTCCCCCGGGCAAATCACTGGTGTTTGTAGCGGGACAAGGCGGCGAACTGGAAGACGGCACCCTGCAGAACGATTTTCGCCTGCAGCTGAAACAGGTGTTCTCGAACCTTCGCACCGCCCTCGCCGCAGCAGGCGCCGGCCTTAACGATGTGGTGAAGCTGACAACACTGGTCACTGATCACAACGAAGAGAAACTGAAGATACTGGTGGAAGAATGCCGGCTGGCCTGGCCTGACGGCAATTATCCCGTCAACACCCTCATTCCGGTTCCCAGGCTGGCGCTGGATGGAATGCTGATAGAGATCGACGCCACAGCCATAAAGTAACTGCGGGTGCCGTACAGTGTGCCGGCTGTAGAGTATAACGGCTGCTTTAAAATGACCTCACAGCTATACGATGGTACAGGCATAAAAACCCGCAGGAACCAGAACCGGATCCATAAACACGGTACAGGCATAAAAACCGCAGGAACCGGATCCAAAAACGAGAAATCCAGATGAAACATTAAGTCAGACTGCTTTTTCAAACCAAAGGCTGATTTACAACTATCCGGATGATACTGTCATAAAAAAAGCTGGCTAAGAAGCCCGTACACTTTCCCGCAATTGATGCGAATACAGAAAGGACGAAAATACTTTTTAGCCAGCTCTTTTTGATTTCTCCGGGGAAAGGGTTCCCCGATTTGCCGCATCAGGGTTTTTTCTTCAGCTTTTCGTCTTTCAATACCTTCTTGTTGTGGGTAGTGTGGGTAGTATCACTGCCTTTGCTATCCTGCTCCTCATTCTTCCGGCTATCCAGGTTATCCCTGATCTCCGGTCTCGGTGTATGCACCATACCCTGTTTCGACTGCCGGTTGTTTTGACTTCTGGAAGTTTTCATAACACGATCATTTTCTTATACAAACGGAAAAATCATGCCAGCCATCCGGATATTTCAAGTGTAAATCCCGGAATTATTTTTTATATTTAGGAACGGCATTCCACGTACCGAAATGAGACCCGATATAATGAAATAAATGCCCGCCGTGAGCAGACAATGTGAGCCCTTTTAATTGTTTGAAAACCATTACAGACCCATAATCATCTCTTCATTCCACAAATTCCACGCGTATGTCACATTTTTCTACCCGATTATTTTTATGTGCCCTTTTTCTGATGGCTTTACAGGCACACCCGCTTAAAGCCCAGCTTTCCGCCTATGGCCCGGTGGCCGAAGCCCTGCAGGCCGGCACGCACAACCTGTTCATCTCCGGCAACGGGAACTATTACAAACAGAACAACACCAACAGCAGCACCTTCCATTACTGGTGGAACTCCAACGGTCTGGATGCGCTGACGGACGGATATATCCGCACCCGCTCGCAAACCTACCTGCAAAGAATGAAAACGCTGCTGACCGGCATCGGATCATCCAACGGCAATACCTATCTGAACCATTTCTATGATGATATGGAATGGCTCGCCATTTCCAGCCTCAGGGCTTATGAGCACACCGGTGACGCCGATTATCTGAACGTTGCCAATACGTTATGGACGGATATCCAGACGGGTATGCATCCCGAACGCAGTTATGCCGTGCAATGGAACAAAAGCGAGCCAAATTCCTTCAATGCCTGCTCCAATGGCCCGGCGATCATTTTTGCGGCAAGGCTGCACAGGCTCACCGGCAATGCCATAGCGCTGCAGCGGGCCCAATCCATTTACGCCTGGCAGAAAAGCGTACTGGTAGACCCGGTTAACGGTGCGGTATGGGACAGCTACAACGCTGCCACCGGCAACACCAATACATCCTGGATATTCTCCTACAACATCGGCACCTGGATAGGTGCGGCACTGGAACTTTACCTGATCACCGGCACGCAATCCTATCTCGATGATGCGATATTGACGGCCGAGTACGCCATGAGCAACCGGCTGACCGGCGGCGTATTCTTCACCAACGAAACGGGCGCGGGAGATGGCGGATTGTTCAAAGGAATATTCATCCGCTATTTTGCACTTCTCGCAAGGCAGGGCAACCTTCCCGCAGCTACGAAAACCCGCTATGAGAACGCCATCCGGTCCAGCGCACAAGCCCTCAACGGCCGGGGCATCAATCCTGCCAACCTGCTCACGAACCCGAACTGGACGACCAAACCCGGCACCACAACGGACTACTCTACGCAACTCAGCAGCATCATGCTGCTGGAAGCCGCTGCCACACTGGATCAGGTATTCTTCTACAAACACCTGAACTTCGGCGGCTATTCCGCCAGCTACGCGGCGGGCAGCTATACGCACAACGCCCTCATTGCCAGAGGCGTCAGCAACGATGATATCACTTCTATGACCATCCCTGCGGGATATACGGTGCAACTGTTCGAGCACGACAATTTCGCAGGCGCCAGCACCACCCGCACCGCTACACAGGGCTGGATCGGGGCGGACTGGAACGACCGGGTATCTTCCGCCATCATCAGCCGTACAGCGGGTGACGGGCTTTCCGGCGAATACTTCAATGGCATGAACTTCAATACCTTTCGTTTCAGCCGCAACGATGAAACGGTGAATTTTAACTGGGGCAACGGTTCACCGGATTACCGGGTGAATACGGACAGCTTCTCCGTACGCTGGACAGGAAAGATACAACCACAGTATTCGGAAGTGTACACCTTCCATGTGAACAGCGATAACGGCAGAAGGCTCTGGATCAATAACCAGCTGATCATCGATCAATGGATCGATGACTGGGGCGTGGAATACGCCGGCACCATCAGCCTTACGGCCGGGCAGCAGTACGACATCAGGCTGGAGTACTTCGAGCACAACGGCGGCGCAGGCTGCAAACTGGAATGGTCCAGCCCCTCCCTGACCCGGGAAGTGGTGCCGCAAAACCGCCTGTACCAACCGCTTTCAGGGGGCGGTATGGCCTACCGGCCAATGGGGACCAAGAGCGCGGAAAACGAACTGCTGCTCGTTGGCCCGAACCCTTTCAGGGATGCCGTAAAAGTGAATGTGAATGGAACAACAGCGGAAATGCTGGAAGTACGGCTGTATAATTTCAGCGGAATGGAAGCGATCCGGCCGCGAATGATCGCCAATGGGCAGACGGTGAACCTGTCCGCCGTGCCGGCTGGCGTGTACATCATGCGTGTAGTGGCAGACAGGAAAGTTTATACCAGGCGGTTGGTGAAATACTGACGGCCTTCAGCCGTATGAAGGGGCTGACTTGCTATGTTGAAAAACAAGTTTCCGGAAAAAAAGATTAAAAAGAATTTTAAGGCCGGTCCTTTCAGATCGGCCTTTTTACTTCCTCTAAAAAACAATTTTCGCTAAGCAGACATTGACAATGCAAGCGAACTGACCGCGTTTACGCGGCTCCCGGCCCCATCATTTTACGTTGCTGTCAGCCTCTTATGATATCAAGCCGTACTGCGGCTGTATTTCTTTCTGTATTCCTGCGGGGTAAGCCCGGTAACCCGTTTAAAAATGCTGCGGAAGGTCTTCAGATCATTGTACCCCACATCATACATCAGGGTGCTGATGTTCTGCGTGTTTTTCTCCAGCGCTTTTTTGGCGGATTCGATCTTCACCCGTTGCAGGTATTCCAACGGTGTATTCTGCGTAGCGCTTTTAAAACGCCTGATAAAATTCCGTTTGCTCATATTCGTCTGCTCCGCGATCTGCTCGATGGATATCTGCATATGATAGTTCTGTTCAATAAACGACTGCGCCCGCAGGATCTCCTCATCTTCATGGCGGCGCTGCCCCTGGAATACGGTAAAGTGCGCCTGGCTGACCCTGTCTATATCAATAGCGAACATTTTGCTGATCTGGATGCTGATATCCCTGCCGCAGAATTTCTCTATCAGGTACAATACGAGATTAAGCGATGAAAAAGCGCCGCCGCTGGTGTAAATACCCTCCTGGTCCGTCATCACAATATCCGCCAGCAGCTTCGCGTCCGGGTAACGCTGCTGCATATCCGCTATCGCCATCCAGTGGGAAGTACAGGCTTTGCCCTTCAGCACTCCGGCTTCCGCCAGAAAATAACTGCCAAAACAAAGGCTTGCCACTTCCGTACCGCTATCGTGCATGGACTTTATCCACTGAACAAGCGCCTCATTCTTTTTGAGCACTACATCCGGGTTGCCATTGAAAGCCGGGGCCAGCACCAGGTCCGTTTCATGTACTTCACCCAGCGTTTTGCAGCTGACAAGCTGGGCTGGTACATTCAACTGGATATTCCTGATCTTTTCACTAACCAGCGTCAATTCGAAAGCAGGCTCCTCGCCCGCAGCCTGCAACAGTTTGTTGGTACCTATCAGCAGGTCCATCACGCCGGAAACACAAGACAGGATAACATCCTCATATACAAGCATTGAAATTCTTTTCATGGCTTATCAGTTTTGCGGTTTTAGTGATGTAAACTTACACCCTTTCAACAACCGGAAAGAGGGCAAATGTGGCAATATAAGGGGATATTGCGACAAACTTAACAACAGTTCAGGCCCAAATGTTTACAAAAAACACCCCTCCCGCCTTTTTTTACTGCCCCTTCCCCAATGGCTTTGGCATACCGATTGTTTGACCGCTATTGATCAAAACAAACCGATCATGAAAAGCAAAGCATCCATTAACAGCCACCCCATACACCCCATGCTGGTTTCTTTTCCGATAGCATTCTTTACCGGCACGCTGCTGTTTGATGTGCTGGCCATTGTGCAGGAGAACGACGGTTACTGGCAGACGGGGCTGTACCTGGAAGCTGCGGGCATTGCCGCAGCCGTTTTCGCCGCTGTACCCGGCATCATCGACTATGTGGCTACCGTGCCGCCGAAAAGCTCCGGGAAAAAGCGGGCTACCCGCCATGCCCTGCTGAACGCCGGCATGCTGGTATTATTCATATTGGCATTGGTCCTCCGGGGGGACAGGTTGTATATGCCTTTCCTCATTATCGGGCTGGAGCTCGCCGGAATGGTGTTGCTGGTGTTCGCGGGATGGATGGGCGGAACGCTTGTTTACCGCAACCAGATAGGGGTAGATCCCCGCTATGCCGGCGCCGGTAAATGGAAAGAGGAATTTCTGCAGGGTGATGGGCCGGTTATCGTAGCGGAGGAAAACGAATTGGGACTGAACCAGATGAAACTGGTGCACCTGAAAGGGCAACGGATCGTGATCGGGAAAACGGAAGAGGGTTATGTAGCTTTTGAGGACAGATGTCCGCACCGGGGCGGCTCCCTGGCCGGTGGCCCCCTCATCTGCGGCACTGTACAATGCCCCTGGCATGGCTCGCAATTCAATGTAAAGACCGGTGCGGTGTATGCCGGACCGTCCAAAGAAGGCATCAGGGTATTCCCGTTGGTGGAAGCCAATGGCAAGATCTACCTCAACTATCATCAACGGGATTAGACGGAGACCGCCAATATAGCAGCCTCCGCCATGATCTCTTATTCCGTGGGCATGGCGCTCAAGTCCATATACATATACTCCCAGAGATGGCCGTCCAGGTCCTGAAAACCATGGCCGTACATGAAACCCTGATCCTGTTTTTCCTTCGGTGTTGTTGCACCTGCGCTAACGGCCTTGCTAATGATGTCGTCTACCTGTTCCCTGCTTTCAGCGGAGAGACATATGATCATTTCTGCAGCCTTCGTTGCATCCGCCACCGGTTTTTTGATGAACGAGGAAAAATACGGTTCTACCAGCAGCATAACGAAGATCTGGTCGGAGATGATCATGCAGGTTGCATTCTCGTCAGTGAACTGCGGGTTGAAGCTGTACCCTAGCTTAGTGAAGAATTCCACGCTTTTGCCAAGATCTTTTACCGGTAAGTTTACGAAAATCTGTGTTGCCATAAGATGAGTGTTTTATTGGTTTAGTGTTTTATTGGTTTGTTGATGCAAACATACCGTCATTTGAGGAAGGCCGCGGAGGGATGATACGACAACCTTTGGGGGGATTACGACAATCTTTTTCACAACCGGCGTCTGACGTTGCGGGGGTTTTACGGTTTAACACGGCTCATGGGAAACTCCCGCTTGCGCAACTGTCCGCCTGCCATTCCCGATATCTCCGCCAGTAAGGAATCCGCGGAAATGCGCACATACTTTATCATGGTCGGAAAATCATGTGCCGGATTTTCGAACACAAGGCTGTCCGGCCCCGAAGCAACGCGCCGGAACAGCACCGGCTGCGCGTTGTTCTGATCTTTAACCGTTGGAATATAATATAACTCCCCATCGCGCAACTCCAGCGATATCGTTTCCCTTACCAGGGTATCCCCGCCGCGCAACATGTAACTCATTCCTGAAAATGAGGAATCGCTGCTGCGCATCCAGCGTTCGTACAAAACACCGCGCGCCGTCTGTTGCTGCCATACGCCGGAAAGCCAGGCCGCATTTTCAATTTGCGAATATCGTGATGTGACTGCCTGCTGCAGATGACGGTTGCACGAGAGCAGCAGCATGGTTGTGAAGAATAATGCGGGCTTGTTCATATCAAGGGGTTTGCACACGAATATAAGATAAATCGCTCATGGGATATGCATTGCAACCGGTGACAGACCGGCAACGCGAATAAGGGTAAAGCAGCCTGATCACCAACAAGTCCGGTCCCCGCATCGATCAAAAAAACAGTGCTGTTATTCCACTGCCCCCCGACACTAAAAAACGATGCGATCTCAACACTGTCGCAATCGCCCCTACGCCTACAACTCCCTTCCACAAAGCATTTCCCGCCATCATTCGCTAAAATTCAAAAATTTTAGCAGCAGAAAACAAGGAAAGTTTATTTGAAAACTCAACCTAAATATGTACCTTGTGTCAACACATATAAAATATGTGGCTTTAATGATAACCCGATATAATGACGGCTTTATTGTTGAAGTTGCATGTAACCCGGAGCCATACTAAAACCCGATAAAAAATCAAGAAAAACCTCGATGTTAATAACCGGCATCGATAGTTTTCCGCCAGGAAAAACGTAAACGTTATGATTGTTAACAGATAAAAAATCAGTGCGAAATTTGAAGATCTAATCGAGCGAGCAAAGTCTGAAAAGGCAACGGCATCCCGTTTTTATTTATGTCAATTTATTTGGCTGGCCGGGCCGGCAAGGTGAACTATTGCCTGATCCCGCCGCAAAATTTCTGCTGACAAAACCGGCACAGGATAGCTATTGCCCGATCGTACCATTTATTCATCATTACAAATTTGCTGACCTGGCCGGCACGGGAATTTATTGCCTGGTCCGTCCGCTCCCAAACTACTATGTCGCTTATGAACGCAGCTATTTTCCACGATCTGACGCCATGCCAATCCACTCCTGCTAACCGGCTCCGCCGCCGGAATGATCTTTCTTTTATTATACCGGTCTGATCCGGGACCATTCAACGGCCGTTCATCCCTTTTTGTTTACCCGATCCTCATCATCAAAAATTCAAATCATCATGAGACACTCCACCCAATTTTCCGTTCGGCAATTTCACTGGTTGCTAAAACGATTTTGCAAAGACTCCGGGAGCAGGATCGCCACCCTGAGCGCCCTGTTCCTCCTTGCCTGCATGAGCGCACTGGCGCAAGGCAGGCAGATCTCCGGCACTGTATCTGACGACAGCGGGGCGCCGCTGCCGAATGTAAGCGTACGCATCAAAGGCACTACTACCGGCGCTTTCACCGACGGCCAGGGGAAATTCAGTTTCAATGTACCGAACGACACGGCTGTACTGGTGTTCAGCACCATCGGTTATGAAACGCAGGAAATGACGGTAGGCAGCAATACGAGCCTGAAGGTGGCGTTAAAAACCTCCGTCAGCCAGCTTTCCGATGTTGTTGTGGTGGGTTACGGATCGGTGCAGAAAAGAAATCTCACCAGCGCCGTCACCACCGTCAATGCCAAAGACTTCCTGCAGGGCGGTTATAACAGCCCTTTGCAGATGATCGATGGTAAAGTGGCGGGCGTTACGGTGTCCAACCCCGCTGCGGCGGACCCTAACCGCGGCACGGACATCCAGATACGCGGCGCGGCCTCTCTCGAGGCAGGCAACGGCCCGCTTGTAGTGATTGACGGGATGCCCGGCGGCGACCTCCGCAATATCGCGCAGCAGGATATCGAATCCATCACCGTACTGAAAGATGCTTCCGCTGCCGCCATCTATGGTTCCCGCGGCGCTAACGGCGTTGTACTGGTACAAACAAAAAGGGGTAAAAGCGGGGATGTGACCGTGACGTACGACAGCTATGTTGAACATGATGTGGTAGCGGCCAAACCTGAACTGCTCTCGCCGGAGGAATTCCTGGAAAAACAGCGCGATCAGGACAGGGGCGCACGCACCAACTGGTACGATGAGCTGATCCGCACCAATAACTTCGGCACCAACCAGTTCCTGACCGTTTCCGGCGGTACTGCCAACAGCATCTTCCGCCTGTCCGGCAACTACCGGAGCAAAACCGGGATCGATATTGCCACTGAGCGAAAGGAATATGGTTACAGGGCAAACTTCCAGCAGAAAGCACTGAATGGTTTGCTGGAATTCTCCGGTAACCTGTCCCAACGGATCGCCAAAGAGGAATACACCAATTACAATGCGTTCCAGCAGGCGGTGAAGCTCAACCCCACCCTTTCTGTAATGGACCCTGACAATCCGCTGAACTTTAATACGCTCCAGGGTTACGACACGTATAACCCGGTGCAGGACCTCCTGGCCAGGGAAAACGGGGCGGACCAGAATTATTCCATCGTGGATATGAACGTAAAGCTCAACATCCTCAAAAACCTCAGCACGGAAATAAAGCTGGCCAGGCAGGGGCATGAGATGCTGAGAAGGGAATATTACACCTCAAAATCCGCAGAGTCCGTCAACAACAACCGCCTCGGCCGGGCGCGGCTGCAAAGCGAAAAATGGACGGATTATACGCTGGAATGGCTGGGCAATTACAATACCACGATCGATAAGCACGACTTCTCGCTGATGGGCGGGTATTCTTACCAGGAGTTCAACAACCAGGCGTTCTGGGCGGAGAACATGAACTTCATCTCCGATGGCTTCGGGTACAACAACCTCGATGACGGAAGCTGGAACCTGGAAGAGGGCCGGCTTGGCATGGACTCCTACAAAAGCAAGGAAAAGCTTATTGCCTTCCTGGGCCGTCTGAACTATAACTTCGATAACACCTACTTCCTGACAGCCTCTTTCCGTTACGAAGGCAACAGCAAGTTCGGCGCAAACAACAAATGGGGCATGTTCCCCGCGGTATCCGCCGCCTGGCGTATTTCCAACCTGGATGTTTTCCGGGGCAGCAGGGTGATCAACGACCTGAAACTTCGTGCATCCTATGGCGTTACCGGCCGTTCCGGATTCGCGCGGTACACTTCGCTGGCCAGGTATGCGCCGTACGGCAGGTACCTGAACGATGCCGGTGAATGGGTAAGGGTGTACGGCCCGGGCAACAACTACAATCCCAATCTCCAATGGGAAAGGGCTGTTGCATATAATATCGGGCTGGACTTTGTGTTGCTGGACAACAGGATCACCGGTAGCCTGGACGTATTCGACCGCCGCAGCAGGGACATTCTCGGCAACTACGATGTGCCGGTTGGCGCATACCTCCATGAACAGATGTTCGTGAACGTTGGTACCACCAGCTCCAAAGGCATTGAGCTGACGGCGAACTGGAAAGTAGCGGCCACAGAGGATTTTTCTTACAACACCAATGTTACCGCATCTTATATCAGAACAAAGCTGGTCTCCTGGTCCAACAACCAGTTCCAGGGCAATTTCCGCTACCTGCAGAACCTCCCCTCACCGGGTAACCCCGGTCCCGCTTACCGCCTGGACCCCGGTACGGAGCTGGGCAGCTTCTACGGCTACAAATACGCCGGTGTGGATGAAGACGGCAGGATACTGATCTGGAAAGACGGCATTGAAGGAAAGGAAAAGATCGTGGCTTCCAGCGAGGGCAATGCGGACCGTGACAGGACCTATATCGGGCACGGCGCGCCCCGCTATGAACTGGCCTGGGGAAACAACTTTACTTACAAGGGCTTTGACCTGAGCCTGTTCTTCCGCGGGCGTTTCGATTATGATATCCTGAACCTTTACCAGATGTACTATGGCCTGCAGGCGGAACCGGGCATCAACCTTCTGAAAGATGCCTATACCCGCAACGGCCACATCAAATCCGGCAAAGTGATCACCGATTATTTCCTGGAGAAAGGTGATTATTTCAAGCTGGACAACCTTACCCTGGGCTGGTCTCCCAAACTGCATGTAAAGGAGATCAAAAATCTGCGCCTTTACGGCAGCGTACGGAATGTATTTACGTTCACCGGGTATTCCGGGCTGGACCCTACCGTTGTTGGCGTTACGGGGCTTACGCCGGGTTACGGGGACCTGGGGGTGTACCCCATCACCCGTACGTTCACTTTTGGCGCTCAGGTAACATTCTAACATGAACTTTAAATTATCCGACATGAACATAAAGACACTATGCAGCTTCCTGCTGTTATCGATATTCGCCGCTACGTCCTGCACCGATCTTGAAGAGGAGCCTTTTGACGTAGCGCCTGCAGACCAGTATTACACCAGTAAAAAAGCGGTCACCGCGGCACTTTTACGCCCTTATGAGCATGCGCACTGGTGCGGATGGGACGGCGACCGCTGGCTGATCTCCGAACTGACGGCAGACCAGTTCGTATGGACCCAGAAAGGCAAACACGGTTACGATGGCGGCGACTGGGTTCGCCTTCATGGCCATACCTGGACGCCGGACGACAACCATATCAACGGCGGATGGGTTGGCCCTTACCAGGGTATCGCGCAATGCAACGTGATCATGAAAGACCTGGCTTCTCTCGACTACTCCCTGTTCGACATGACGGAAGCGGACCAGGCCCGGCATGTAGCCGAGCTGCGTGTGCTCCGTGCCTGGTTCTACCTTTTCCTGATCGATTACTTCCGCGAAGTGCCGATCTACAAGGAACCGCAGACCATCGAAGCCCAGTCTACCCCGCAGGAAGTTTTCACCTACATCGAAACAGAGCTGAAAGAAGCATTGCCCGCACTTTCTAAAAACGGAGGCGTGGGAAGATGGGACCAGGGAGGCGCCGCCGCATTGCTGGTCCGCCTCTACCTGAATGCGGAAAAATGGATCGGCACGCCAAAATATACGGAATGCGCTACCGTTGCGCAGGACATCATAGACGGGGATTACGGCACCTATTCCATCGACACGGATTACCGCGGCCCCTTCCGATCCGGTATAAAAGACTACCGCTCCCCGGAAAACATCTTCGAGTTCCCCCATGCGAAGAACCTTTATGAATTCGGCTGGATGTACAACGCCACCATGCATTACCAGTCCCGCTACTCGCTGGACAATGACTGGGGTTCCTGGAACGGCGTCCACCTCACGCCTTCCCGCGATGAGAATGGCGCGCTGTACACCTACAAGCTCGGCATGCCCTACGAGCGGTATGCAGCTGCAGACAAAAGGAAACAGCCCTTCCGCACCACATCCAAGAACGCGGATTACGAAGGTTTCTTCCTGATCGGGCAGCAGTATGAATTCAACAGGGCCAATGGTTTCGGTTTCGACAGCTCCCGGCCCGTGAACGGAACGGAGGAATACAATGGCCGGCCGCTGGCTTTTGTGGACCAGGTGGCCAGGTTCTCCGAAAGACCCGGCGGGCGCTGGAACGAAGGTTCCCATGTGATCACCGGGGAAGAAAACTCGGGCGTAAGGCTGCTGAAGTTCCCCTGGCTCCCCATGTCGCAACAGTTCTTCCAGTTCAATTCCGCCACCGAGATCCGCCTTGCGGAGATCTACTACTCCCTGGCGGAATGCAGATACCGTGCGGGCGATGTACCCGGTGCAGCGGCGCTGCTGGATGCCGTGCGCAGCCGGAACTTCGACCCGGCAGACTGGCCTGCCAACAGCTACGTGCAGAATATTGCCCGGCTGACAGATGACGAATTCGTAGATGAGCTGGGACGGGAGTTTATCGGTGAACGCCACCGCAGGACCGACCTGGTACGCTGGAACAGGTTTGGCAACGAATGGTGGGATAAACCGGCGGATAGCCGGGACAGAAGTGTTTTCCCTATTCCGTCAAGAGCACTGAACTCCAATCCACTGCTAAAGCCGAACGGGTTTGAGTAATCAGTTCATGATGCATGAGAGAGGGGCTGGCCGGTTGAGCCGGCCTCTTTTCTTTTCAGCATGATTTTTGCGAAATGATCATAAACAATAACGATATGGCAACCTTTGCCGAAATGATCAACAGCGAAAGACCCGTACTGGTGGATTTCTTCGCAACATGGTGTGGCCCCTGCAAAACGATGGAGCCGATCCTTAAGGACCTGAAAACCAGCCTGGGGGAAGCTGCGACCATTATCAAGGTGGATGTGGACAAAAACCCCGCAGCGGCGATGGCCTACCAGGTGCAGGGCGTGCCTACGCTCATCCTGTTCAAACAAGGGAAAGCGCTATGGCGGCAGTCAGGCGTTGTACCGGCCAGGGAACTGGAACAGGTGATCCGCACGCATTCCTGACCTTCAGCTTGCACGGAGATAGTTGTTAACCACCATCATGATTATTTTCCCGAATCTCTCAAAAGGGGGCTGATTTGTGATGCTCTGTGTCTTAAAAGGCCCCACCAAGGCTCCATCAGCCGCTCGTGTCAGGTAGATAAAGTACCTATAAGGTACTATTCAAGTACTGTTAAGATACCTATAAAGCATATCTACATAGCAGTACTTTATCTATGCTTTAGCAGTAAAATAACAGCAGGTCTGATATTCTTTAACCTGTTCCCATTGTCCTGTAAACAGCAAAGCCTCGTCCGCAGACGAGGCTTTGCTGTTCGCCGGCGGCGTACCGGCGGCCTATTACCTGCCCCCCAGGGCTTCCTTCACCGCAGGCGCTACCTTTGTGCCGAACAGTTCAATGGCTTTCAGCACTTTGGCATGATCGATATATCCCTTGATGAGCTGGCCGAGGAAACGGGTGTGCCTGAACAGGCCGTGCTGATAGATGATCTTGTCCGTAACCTCCTGCACGTTGCCAACGAACAGGGGGCCTTCGGGCAGGCGCATGATCTCGAACTGATCGCGGGTGATGGGCGACCATCCTCTTTCCTTCCCTACACGGTTCATCAGTTTTTCGTACGAGGGATAAAACTCGTCTGCGGCCTGATCTGAATTTTCTGCGATATGGAACTGGGAGTTGATGCCGAGCTGCAGTGCTGCGGGGTCATGCCCGGCTTCCTGTGCAGATTTCCGGTATAATCCGATGAAGGGTACGTATTGGTCTGGGCGGCCGCCCAGGATGGCGATCATCATGGGGAGGTTGAGCTTACCGGCCCTGACGGCGGAGGCTGTTGTGCCACCAACGGCTTGCCAGATGGGCAGTGAGGCTTGCAGGGGCCTGGGGTAGATGCCTTTCCCGAAGATCGGCGGGCGGAATTTCCCTTTCCAGGTGATCACCTCCTGCCGGTTGATCTGCATCAGCAGTTCCAGCTTCTCTACGAACAACTCATCATAATCCTGCAGGCTGTATCCGAACAGGGGAAAAGATTCGGTAAAGGAACCCCTTCCGGCCATGATCTCCGCACGGCCACCGGACACCAGGTCCAGCGTAGCAAAATCCTGGAATACCCGTACCGGGTCGGCTGAGCTTAATACCGTCACGGAGCTGGACAGCCGGATATGCTTCGTTACGGCAGCTACGGCTGCCAGCGCTACTTCAGGCGCAGAGACGATAAAATCCGGGCGGTGATGCTCACCCAATGCATATACGTCAAGCCCCGCGCTGTCCGCCATCTTCGCTTCCGCGATAAGTTCCTGCATGCTGCGGTGGGATTCCGCGGCCCCGCCGGATACACCCTCCGGCCTTACTTCACCGAAGCTGCTGATACCTAATTCCATGTTGCTGTATTTGTTGCAACAGCGAATTTACGACAAACCAACTCAGTGCGTGCCTTTATGCACCAGTTCTTCCACAACGGCGCCGTGCTCCCGCAATACACGACAAGATGCATCGAAATACGCGGGAACAATCAGCCCGGGTTCTTAAACGGCTTACCGGCACTACGCTAATGCCTCTCCTCCGGAATGCTCCTGCAGGTATTTTCCGGTGAGCGAACCTTCAGCCTGCAGTATATCCCGCGGCGTGCCTTCGAAAACGATCCTTCCACCTTCTTTGCCGCCGCCCGGCCCCAGGTCTATGATCCAGTCCGCATGCCGGATCACGTCTGTATTATGTTCGATGACGATGACGGTATTGCCCAGGTCCACCAGCCGGTCCATGATCTCCAGGAGATGCCCGGTATCCGAGAGGTGCAGGCCGGTCGTGGGCTCATCCATGACATAGATGCTGCCGCGTTTGTGCAGTTCCCCGGCCAGTTTGATGCGCTGGCATTCCCCTCCGGAAAGTGTGCTCAGCGGTTGGCCGAGGGTGAGATAGTCCAGCCCCACATCATACATGGCTTTGAGTTTCTGCTGCACTTCCTTCCGCCGGAAGAACGCCAGCGCCTGTTCCACGGTCATTTCCAGCACTTCCGTGATGTTCTTGCCCTGGAAGGCGTATTGCAGCACTTCCTCGCTGAAGCGCCGGCCATCACATATCTCGCAGGTGGTGCGGATCGGTTCCAGGAAAGCCAGGTCGGTAAGGATAAAGCCCAGCCCCTGGCAACCGGGGCAGGCGCCTTTGGAGTTAAAGCTGAACAGCGATGCACTCACATTGTTGGCCTTGCCGAAAAGCTGGCGGATATCGTCCATGATGCCTGTATAGGTGGCGGGGTTGGAGCGGATGGAAGTGCCCACGGCCGATTGGTCTATCACCACCGCTTCGGGATGCTGCGAGAGAAAGACCTTGTTGATCAGCGAGCTTTTGCCGGAACCGGCTACGCCGGTGATGGCGGTCAGCACCCCGGTGGGGATGTCCACGGAAACGTCCTGCAGGTTATGTATGCTGGCATGGCGGATAGCGAGTGCGCCGGTGCGCTGCCGCACCGAGGGTTTGATCTTTACCTGCTGATGAAGGGATTTTCCGGTGAGGGTCCCCGAGGCCAGCAATCCCTTGTAATCCCCCTGGTACACCACCTCTCCCCCATTGCTGCCGGCCTTCGGCCCGATGTCCACAATATGGTCCGCAATACGGATAACATCGGGATCATGCTCTACAACAAGGATGGTATTGCCTTTATCCCTTAGTTTGACGAGCAGTTCATTCAACCGGTGCACATCCCTGGGATGCAGGCCGATGCTGGGTTCATCGAAGATGTAGATGATGTCGGCGAGACTGCTGTTGAGGTGTTTCACCATTTTGATCCGTTGGGATTCCCCGCCGGAGAGCGTGGCGGTCTCCCTGTCCAGGCTCAGGTAGCCCAGGCCGATGTCTACCAGGTGCTGGAGGCGGGTGGCCAGGGTGGCGACCATCGGCGCGGCTACCGGGTCCGTTATCTGCCTGACTATTCCGGTGAGGGCGGAAACTTCCATGGCGGACATTTCCGCGATGTTGAGACCATTGATCCGGCAGCTCAGTGCCGCCTCGTTCAACCGTGCGCCCCGGCACTGCGGGCATTGCCCCATTTTCAGGAACTGCTCGGCCTTTTTCCGCGTCCGGTCAGACATTTCCGCACTGTCTTTCTGTATATACAACCGGTTGAATTTATCTATCAACCCCTCAAATTTTGCATTGACCGGCACATTGTTATCCAGCACGGCCTCAAAAGAGCCTTTGCCGTACAGCAATGTCTGCCATTCCGCTTCCGAGTAATCCTCCAATTTCCTGTCGTTATCCAGCAGGCCGGAGTACACATAGCTTTTCCAGTACCAGGTGCCTACGGCAAAAATCGGGAAGAGGATTGCGCCCTCATTCAGGGATTTCGACTTGTCCAGGAACCTGTCCAGGTCCAGTTCAATCTTTTTCCCTACCCCCATGCATTCCTGGCACATGCCGGCGGGATCGTTGAAGGAAAATGCATTGGAATACCCGGCGAAAGGCTGTCCGATCCGGGAGAACAGCAGGCGCAGCACGGCGGAGATATCGGTAATGGTGCCCATGGTGGAGCGGGAATTGCCGCCCAGGCGTTTCTGGTCTATTACAATGGCCGTGGAAAGATGCCCGATCTCGTCCGCATCCGGTTGACTGATGCGGGGCAGGCGGTTGCGGATAAACATGCTGAAGGTCTCGTTCAGCTGCCTTTGCGCTTCCGCACCGATGGTATCGAATACGATAGATGACTTCCCTGAGCCGGATACGCCGGTGAAAATGCTGATCCTGCGTTTGGGGATATCCAGCGAAATGTTCTTTAGGTTGTTTTCCCGGGCGCCCCGGATCCTGATATATTCCTGCAGCATAATGAAAAGATTTGCTGCAATTTCATAAGACCGGGCGGTTCAGCCTACGGCGAAACGGATTTTGATCAATGCGGAACGGATCAATTTTACCCGAACGGCCGCATGACCGCCGGTGGCGCAAAAAGGAAAAGGGTTGTTGCCGGGAAGCAACAACCCCTTTCTTACATATCAAACATCACCGCTGGCTGCGAAGCGCTTTTTACTCCGCATTCCCCAGGCGGTATTGGCTCAACGTATCAAATCGGGAACATGGGATATTTGTCAGTCTAATTATCTCTTGCCAGGATGTCCACCACCTCTCCGGGGAACCCGTCTATCTGCTTCGTGATCACCCCGTTGTTACCGGTGCTGATATTCAGGTAGTACAGGCTGCCTTCGGTACCGGCCATCAGCAGGTCGCCATTGTTCAGCACTTTCAGCATGGTCACATCTTTGCCGTTGAAATTGGCATCCAGCGGCCTGATCTCTTCACTTAAAGGATTGTAGCGGTAGATCTTGTCTCCTGAAGAAAAGAAGAATACCTGTATGGGCGAGCTGGCCCATTTGGTATCAGGGGTGAGCAGCGATGCTCCGGCAAATTCCCGCTTCGCCAGCGCACGGAAGATACGCTGCCCGGCGTTGAGCCTTACAGCAAACCGCAGCTCTATCTTTTTGCCCATGCTGTCGCAATAAGCATACAGGTTATCATCGCTGAAGCGGTCCATGTGGATCAGGTCCATCTTCAGGTCCTTCGGATTGAAAGCCGTATCCGGTACGGGCACGTTATATCCGGAGGTATCGAAATAAGTATTGCCCAGGAAACGGATGAACTGTTTCCTGTTCTTTTCAAATCCCAGGAAATAAGTGTCGTACGGATTTTCGAAAGAATTGTAGAGCACACGCGGATGCAGGCTGTAGTTGCCATCTATCGGCACACCCCAGAAGCCGTAATATGGCCAGAACGGCGCGGTTTCGGTGGTACCGCGGTACAGTTTGCCATTGAAAATACCTGTTGTCACGCCGTCGAGCATATTCAGCATGCTGCCTACTTCAATGGTTGCGGGAGGATCATAGAAATTTTCTTTCAGGTATTTGGAACGCTGGAGGGTATTGGCATCCAGCTGCACAGCGCCGCTGCCGTTGCCGCTGTAGGTGAGCCAGTAAAAATTGAGCTGGTTCATATAGAACTGATGGCGGATGGGCACCAGCTGCATGGCGCCGCCCGGCAATGCTTCTTCGTTGATGGCGCTGTAGATATCCGGTTGCACGGAGTCGTCCGGCTTAACGAACGAAAGCTTTGAATGAGCGCCGTCATTGCTCAATACGAGCGTTCCCCGGGTGAATTCCGTTTGACCTTTGATGACAAATTCATAAAAATAACGCTGTCCGGTGTTATTGTCCTGCACCCTGAGCAACACGTTATACCGGTTGGCGGCAAGGCCGAACACGATCCGCAGTTCTCTCCCTTCATAATCGAGGGACATCGCTCTCTCCGGCACGGCTATCTCCCAGAAGCAGGAGTAGTCGTTTTTCCCGCTTTTCAATTCAACGGTCGGGCTGATGATAAGGCTGTCTCCCACGATGGCTATATATGCCGTGTCCAGGTTGGTAACCACCGGGTCCGGTATGTCGATGTAGTCGTAATTGCCTTTATCCCTGGCACATGCGGCCAGGAGCAGAAGACTTCCCAATATATATAACAGATAATTTTTCATCCGTTTGCGTTTAGTTTTTAGTGGCCGAATATTGATTTATATAATGCGGTTGCCATTCTCGTCCATGAAATAGTACTTGTTATCCGCAGGATTCAGCTCCAGCGGGTAGGTCTTATCAGGATTGGAGATGCTGAAAAACTCATATTTGCCCGTTCCGTCCTGCGCAATCGTATATCCTTTCCCCGGATTGGCGGCTACCCATGCAAAAGGATCGTTCAGGAAGCTGCGGAACGTGCGGGAATAGAACAAGGCCATCGGCACCACCTCTCCGGATGGAGTGGCCGGCATTTCGGTTGTACCGGAGGTACGGATGAACAGCTCATGCTTTACACGGGAGTAAGCTCCCAGTTCGCCGGCCCACACATTCCACCACACTGGCTGCTCCAGGCGGTTGGAGAAGATCACTTTAGCCGTATCGTAGCTATGGTTGGTCACGGCAAAATCTGCCGTTGAGGCCAGGCGGAATTTGATGCGCACGGACTGTTCCAGCAGCAGGGCATCCGTTCCGTAGAGGATCACCGGTACTTTTACCTGCCCTGAATCGGCGGGCATGATATATTCCGGCTCCAGCGCCTTGTAATGCACACCGGCTACCGCGGTGGTGGAGGTATCTATCACGGTGATCCGGAACGCTCTGTCCACACTCTTTCGCATACCCGTGATCCGCACCGGCAGATACACCGTATCGGTCCCTTTCTCCGGATAGAGCGCGAAGGAATAGCCGATGCTGTCTATCCGCTCATTTTCATTCTCCGGATCATTAAAATCGAAGTATATATTGTCAGGGGAAGTATATACCTGTTCAACTGCTTTCTCGCAGGCGCTAAAGCAAACAAGTCCGAATACTCCTGTTATCAGTATTTTTTTCATCGACATGTTTTTTATCTGTTACCGTATGCGATTTCATCGTCAGGGAATGGCACCACGAAGATGGCCTTCGAGGGTGATATGCTACTACCGGATGGCCCTGTTAAAGGGCTGTTGAGCCTTTTATAGAAATAGAACAGCTGCCCTTCGGAGATCATCTCCTTACGGTATTCCTTGGCCAGCTCGTTCATAAAGGTGATTTTGGAGGGATCGCTCAATTCGGTACCGATGCCTCTGTAGAGGCGAACGGTATTAAAATATTCCCAGGCCTTTCCCGGATCTGTATCGAAGGTGCATTCGGCGGCGATGTAATACATTTCGCTGAGGCGGATGGCCGGTACCATCTGATCGTACAGGTTATTGTCCGGGTCCCGGTTATATTTCATTACCCGCAGGAAAGTGCCGGCAGAGCCGGATTCTTCCTGGAACCACTGTTTGAAGCGGAAATCGTCCGCACCAACGCCACCTACTTCGTAGATCGTGCGTGCTTCCGAGGGAATGAGCGTAAGCCCCTGCTGGTTGCCCAGCACATCCCTGATGGGGTTTGTGGCATTGGGCGCATAGAAACCGAAAAGCAGTTCATTATACAGTATCCGGTCTTTCTTTTCGTCATCAGCATTCAGGAAATCCGCCTGCCTGGTCCAGGGAAACTTGCCGGCGTTGATCACCTCCAGGGCGTTGGCAAGCGCGTTCGGCTGATCGTTGCGATAGAGGTACACCCTGGCCAGCTCACCGCAAACCGCATAGTAGTTGAGGCGGTGGCGGCGTACCTGCAGGAAAAGCTCACCATCTGTTTCGGTGGCGGTATCCGAGGCGGGGTAGCCCACCTTGTAGCCCGGCATCGTGATGGGATCTTTCGCGCGGAGCAGTTCCTTCGCGGCCAGCAGATCTTTGAGCACCAGGTCTATCGCTTCACCCACCTTGGCCATTGCCGGAGCATCCTTGTCGAATGCTGTTGCATAAGGGATGCCCTTGCCTTCGGGCTCCGTTGCATAGGAATCCGCGAAGAGGCGCAGTACATCAAAGTGGCAGAACCCGCGCATGGCAAGCGCTTCCCCTTTGATGATATCGTAGTTCACGCCGGAAAAGATGTTCTTTTTCTCGTCGATATTCTCCAGGATGAGATTGGCATTGGCGATCACGTTGTAGTAACCTATCCATATATCGTCCCTCCGCTGCATGAAGGTTTGTTGTTTGTAGGCGAACTGTATGGCCTGGCGGTAGCCCCGGCTGTCCAGCGCATCCACGTTGTAGTTCTGGGCCATGGCGTCCAGCATGCCCACACTCAGTTCCCTGCCGAACATCTGCTCTACCGTAAGGCGGCTGTACAGACCATTCAGGGCTTCTTTAAATCCGTCTTCCGTTTCAAAGAGATCATCTTTGGCTACTTCGGACCGGGGCGTAACATCCAGCCATTTGCTGCAGGATGCCAGTGTACATATTGTTATGATGGATATCAGATATTTCTTCATCGCTGTGCTTTTTAGAACCGGGAGGATAATGTGAAAGTGAAACTCCGTGCGAACGGATAATTGATCCCTCTTTCTACCTGTATGCTGGACCAGTAACCCAGATCATTCATGTTGAGGGCAAACCGGAGATTCTTCATCTTCAGCCGTTTGTAGAATTTCGCGGGAGGTTCGTAGGACATATACACCGATTTCAGTTCCACCCTGTTTTCCCTTTGTACGAAACGGGAAGTAGTGCGGGTGAAGGAGAGGTCCGCGATGTCCTTATAGAAGGTCACATCACCAGGCTGCCGCCATCTTTCCGCCAGTACCCTGCTATCCACATTATACCGCGGGTCCGCATTTTCCACGCGGTCGATCAGCGTCTGGTTATAAATATCGCCACCGAGACGGGTATAGAAGCTGAACTCCAGCACAAAGTTCTTATATACGAAGTTGCCGCCGAAGTAACCATCCAGCTTGGGCGTCTGATCCCCTACCGGAACGGTATTGCGTACATCGTATTCGTAGGTGGTGGTACCATCGGGATTGAGGAAGATCTCTTTACCGTTCTCGGGATCTATCCCCAGTGATTTCACGGCATAGATCGTGTTCAGCGATTGTCCCTCC
The DNA here is from genome assembly GCF_008086345.1 of Chitinophaga sp. XS-30. NCBI lineage: Bacteria > Pseudomonadati > Bacteroidota > Chitinophagia > Chitinophagales > Chitinophagaceae > Chitinophaga > Chitinophaga sp. XS-30. The sequence goes on from NZ_CP043006.1 coordinate 4,782,881, forward strand.
TGGTAGCGGAGCAGCGGGCGGGTCCTCAGCGAGGAATCTTCCTGCTGCTGCTTGGTCACCTCATCATTGAAATTCTTCAGCGCATCGGAAATGCGGGTGATCACGTTGGTGTTGTGCCCGAAGTTGGCATTCACGTTGAAGGACCAGTCCTTGCCGCGCAGCACGTTTGCGCGCAGGTACACTTCAAAACCCTTGTTCACCATCTCTCCCAGGTTCTCCTTATACTGGGAGAAACCAGTGGAAGGCGCTACATTGATATCCGTCAGCAGGTCTTTTGTGAGCTTGTGATAGTAACGCGGGGAGATATACAACCTGTCCTTGAACATGGAGGCTTCCAGGCTCAGGTCGTAGTTCTGCGTGCGCTGCCATTTCAGCCCGGAATTGCCGTAAGCGGCGAACGTTGCGCCCACGCCGGTGGAATACCAGTCGTTCGTATAATAAGAATAGGTAGTATTGGATAAATAGGCGGGGAATGATATATCTCCCGTGAGGCCCGTGGTCGCTTTGATCCTTAACTGGTTAAAGATGGTGTTGCGGAACATTTTTTCGTTATGCAGGTTCCAGCCTACGCCGTATGACCAGAAGGGCGCCATCCTGGAATCGGAACCGAACTTGGAGGAACCGTCCACCCTTACCGTACCGTCCATCAGGAAGCGGTTCTGCCAGGAGTAGTTGAAGGAGAGGAAAGCGCCGATCAACCGGTTCTCCGAAACGGAGCCGCTTGGCGCCTGGTCCCTTTCGTACCGGCGGGCGAAGGAAATATCCGTGAAACGGTCGTTCGTGAACCCTTCCGCTACAAATGATTTTTCATTGAAAGTGGATGACTGGATGTTGGTACCCAGGGAGAAGTTCAGGAAGTGCGCATTGGCAAAGGCCTTGTTATAGTTGACGGTCAGGTTACCGTCCACCTGCGTGAAATCTTCGCTTCTGTAGTAATATTTACCGCGGTCTTTCAGATCAGCGGGTAAATAGAAGTAAAATTCGTTGCTCAGCGGAGACACGAACCGGTCGCCCACCTGTTTCCGCTTGGTGAGGCTGATGGTGCCGTGTATGCGCCAGGCTGCGCTGGGATTATATTCCGCGGAAAGCGCGTCCATGAATTCCAGGTATTCGCTTTTATCGAAGCTGCCGATGGTGGCTTCATACAGAGGGTTGAACACCGGTTCCAGCACGGGATTGCCGTTCTGCCGGTTTCCGCCGCCATCCCGGTACCGCCACTGCCCTACTTCGCGCATGATGCGACCGGCGGAATCGGTTTTGGGGAAGTAAGGGTTCATCCGCACGTATTTCTCGAATCCGCCGTAAGGGGATTCTGTGCCTTTCACCTGGGAAATGGTGAAGGCGTTGCGGAACATGATCTTGTTATTATCCAGGTTATAGGCCAGGGTGGTAGCGAGACTGTAGCGGTCCCTGCCGGAACCTTTCATCACACCATTGTTGGTCTGGTAGCGGGCATCCACGCCGTACCGCAGGGAGGGAGAGCCGCCTTGCAGGGAAATGGAGTGCCGGTGCCCGTAGTCCGTAGTGGTGGGCTGGGACAGCCAGTAGGTATTCACGCCGCTCAGCACATTCCTTCTTTTCTCGTAATACTGTCTTTCCAGGTCGTGGGGATTGTCCAGCGCATTTGAAGTGTATAAGCCGGCGAGCCTTTCGTATTCCAGCTTTTGAGCGGCATCCAGTACGCTGTAGGCGGTGAGGTCCGGTGCGGTAACGTTCAGCTCATAGCTGTAGAATACCTCCAGCGCGCCTTCTTTCGGTTGCTTGGTCTGAATGATCACCACCCCGTTGGAGGCACGCGAACCGTAGATGGCGGTGGCGGCTGCGTCTTTCAGCAGGGTGATCGCTTCTATGCGGTTGGGGTCCAGGTCATAGATCGTCTGGATGCCCACCTGGTATCCGTCCAGCATGAACATCGGGAGATTGGTGATCTGGGCCAGATCGTTCCGGCTGAGCAGTTTCGGATCGCCTGTAGGCATGGCGGTGGCGCCGCGCACGTTGATCGTAGGCAGCGCATTGGGATTGGAGCCGGCCAGGTTGTTCTCGATGATCCGGAAAGACGGGTCATAAGCCTGGATGCTGGCCAGGATATTCTGCGGGTTGAAGCGCTTGATCTCCTCTCCTGTTATCACGATGGCAGAGCCGGTATAACTTTCTTTGTTCAGCTTCTGATAACCGTTGACCACGAAGTCTTTCATGGATTGAACGTCTGTCAGCAGCTTCACGTCAATGGAAGTGCGGGTGTTGACCTTCACTTCCTGCGTTTTGTAGCCGATATAGCTGAATACGAGCACCCCGTTGGGCGGTACATTCGGCAATGTGTACCGGCCGCTTTCGTTGCTCTTGGTGCCGTTAAAGGTGCCTTTTACCACGATGGTCACCCCGGGCAGCGGCACACCGGATTCCTCCGTTACCTGTCCGCTGATGGTAGACACCTGCTGCATTATGCTTTCCAGCTCCAGCCTTTGTGGCGCGGGAGCGGATGCCGCTGCAGGCGCAGATTCCGGTTGTTTACCGGCGGGCTGCTTCTCCGCTTTGTATATGATGAAATGGTCCTGTGCCGCCTGTTCAGCTTCAAGGCCGAGCGGATGCAGGAAGTTGTTGAGATAGTCGATCAGTGTTTCCGATCCTTTGGCGGCGGGCTTTTGTGCCGTGATACCGTTGATGGTGTTACCGGTATAATTGATGCGCACCTTGTACTGCTGTTCGAGATCAGCCAATACGTTTTTCAGTGGCAGCTTCCGGGATGGCGTATCCTTTTGGACGGCACCGGCCAGCGCAACATTTCGCTGATACTGGTGCGAACCGGATACTGCGGCCGTTGCCGGCGTTCCAAGTTGCATCAACAATGCCAGGGCCAGGCTTCCGCATATTCTCCCGGCGTAAAATTCTACCATAGCAATAGATTTAGGTTGGTTTAGTACGAATAAATTCAAATGAACCCTGTAAGGCATAGCGCTGTCTATCCCGCATTGCGGGAGATATTATGTCTAAAATTTTCGTTGATACTACTTGATCCTGTAAGCCTTTTTTCCTGTTTGCTCCGTTTGCAAATCAAAAGAGCGTGATAATGTCCTGAAAAAAACCTCGATATTATCTAATGGTATAGTACCTGTAAATGTCTGCGATCCGATGGCAGTATCCGCCAGTTCAATGGATATGCCCATATTGTCCTGAAGCGAGCTGATCACTTCTGAAATGGTTGCTTCGTTAAAACGCAGTTCTTTCACGCGCCAGGAGGAATAAGCCTCCGGGTCTACTTTTTTATTGGTCAGCGCAGTGGTAGCGGCGGAGTAAACCACCATATCCCCCGGTTTCATGGTGATCGGCGCGGCGGCGGCGTGCTTTCCGTTCAGCGTCAGCTGTACCTCCCCTTTCCGCAGTACTACCTGTGTTTGCACCCGGCGGGTATTTACATTGAATTCGGTACCCACCACCCTGATATCCACATCATTGGTATGCACGATAAAAGACTGGTTGTTATGCTGATGGGTCACCGAAAAGAAGGCTTCCCCATCCAGCCATATCTCGCGGGGCTGCTGATCGTCCCAGCTTTTGGCATAGCGGATGCTGGAGTTGACGTTGAGCTTCACAAGTGAATGGTCCGGCAGCGTTATGGTACGCTGCTCTCCCATGACCGTATTATATTCCACTTCCCCGCCGCTGTAAAACAGCCAGGCGGCATATACGGCCACCAGTAAGCCGGCCAGAACGGCGGCATAAGGCATCAACCGGCGCAGCATGTTTTTGCTCCGGCGTGGCATGTTTACCACGGCGGCGCCTTCTATGGTTTGTAATATCCTGCTCCAGGTTTCCGTTTCATCCGCGGCGGAGGGAAAAACTTCCTGTGCGGCGATCAGCTGCAGTATCTCCTTTGCCTTCAGCACATCATTTTTTTTGTCAGGATGCTGCTGCATCCAGTCCGCCCAAAAGGCGGCAGCCACGGCATCCTGTTCCAGTACCCACTTGCGAAAATCCGGGTGCTGCAAAAAATCCTCTGTAGAAAAATCTCGAAACGTCATTATAGATACTTAACTGATAAAGCAGGCAACGGGCAAAATCTTAGCGCCTCCGGCCGCTTTTTTTAAAAATAATTTCAAGGGGCTAAAAATGAATGACTTGCAGAACGATGAGAATGTGTATCATCAGCTGGTCACTGTTCTTTTTCAGATAACTCAGCGCCTTTGACAATAGCACATAAGTGGAGTTCACGCTCAGTTCCATGATGGCAGCGGTTTCTTTCGTATCCAGCCCTTCGTAGAAGCGGAGATAGAGGATCTCTTTCTGGCGCGGGGGCAGTTGCTCCATTACCCTGGCGAGCTTTGCCCGCAATTCCAGGGTGGACTGCTCCCCGATGAGCGCCTCTTCCGGAGAATGCGAGAAGGCTGTTTCCCGGAGCGCCTGGGCAAAAAGCTGCTCCGGCTGCGCCTTCTGCGCCTGGCTGGCGATCTTCCTTTTCAGGCTGGCCAACAGGTAATATTTGATGGAATCGGTCAGGGACAGGCGTTCCCGGCTTAACCAGACCGAGACGAAAATATCGTGGATGCAGTCTTTCACCAGGCTTTCGTCCGGATTAAGCTTCATTCCATATTTAAAGAGAGACGGGAAATATGACCGGTAGATGAAAGCCAATGCATCCTTATCGCCTTCCATCAGCTTACGCCAAAGCGCTTTATCAGGCAGGGCGGCATATGATTCGCCCGGATTTAAGATTTTGTTACTATTGGTCACGCACCGCTAAAGATAAATATCGGATCGTTACCATGCAAACCTTGTTCTTAGTGCAGTGCTACCATAAAATTATACATCAAATTAACACTTAATATCATAAATTCAGGATGACTGTCTGATTTATCAACCCGTAACATTATAAATTACCGGCATCTGTCCTTGCCACATCTTCCAGGTATTGTCATCGGTTAAAAGTGTTGCCATAAAATGCGCCACGTTTATGCGGCTTGTTTTTCCCGGATTAAAAATGGCATCTCTTGTGGGGGAAGCGTGCAGCGAATATCCGGACACTTCTTCTTCATCAAACAAGCTATCCGGGCGAACGGCCACCCATTCCACAAACCGGTCCTTCTGCCCGATATTGACCCCAACCACCAATATTGTCATACTCTCCTTAACGAAACACCCCCGCGGTTCAAACAGGGAATCCCGGCATTGGCGAAAATACTTAAAGATAGCATCCGCTATCCCCTTACGGCAATTCAGGATGGAGTTGGCGGTACTGTTGAAGTAGGGTTCGTACTGGATACCTCCGGCAATATCAGGGATGTTCACATACTGAAAAGCGTCCGGGACGATATCGACCGGGAAGCAGCAAGAGTGATACAATTTATCAGCACGGGGTGGGAACCGGGCATCCAGAACGACAAAAAAGTGGAGGTCAAATTCCATATGCCGATTAAATTCAGCCCTCCTACCGGGAAGCACAAGAAAAGATATCTGCGAAAACACCATCCCGGATATCTGGACAGATAACCTCTCTCACGCTGCCTTCAGGCTCTTCACAGGGTTCATCAAAGCAGCTTTGATGCTTTGCATGGATACCGTCAGCATCGCCGTGAATACCGTGAGCGATCCGGCCAGCACCAACACCCACCACTCCATGCCGTTCTTGTAGGCGAAGCCATCCAGCCAGCGTTCCATCGCGTACCAGGCCATGGGCGAAGCCAGGATAATCGCTATTAGAACGGGTTTCAGGAAGTTGGCGGAAAGCAGCACAAAAATATCCGGAGCGGAGGCACCCAGTACCTTGCGCACCCCGATCTCCTTCATACGCTGTTCGGCCATAAAAGTGGCCAGGCCGAACAACCCCAGGCAGGAAATAAAAATTCCCAGAAAAGCAAAGTACCCTGAAAGCCTGCTGACGATCTGCTCGCTTTTATAAAGCTTCAGATATTCTTCATCCGAAAACTGGTAGCTGAACGGGAAATGGGGGTTGACCGACCGGCATAGCTTTTCCAGCCCGGCCAGCGCTTCCTTCGTTTTACCGGCTTGTACCCTTACCATGATCGTGCCCCAGGTCCAGTTTTCATCCAGGCGGATAATAAGCGGTTCAATAGCATGATGCATGGAATTGAAATGAAAATCCTTCAGTACGCCGATGATCTTCCCCTGCCGCCCTCCCCAGGATATGGGCTGGCCGACGGGGTCAGTATAACCGGTTATGGCTGCGGCGGCTTCATTCAGGATAAAACTGGCGGAATCCATTCCATATTCCCGGGAAAAATCGCGGCCTTCTTTCAGTTGCAGATCCAGGGTCTTCACAAAATCATATCCCACAACCGCATCGGCAAAACCGGTTTCCAGCGCGGGATCTTTACCCGGCCAGCTGACGCCGTTGGTATGATGCTCTATGTATGTTGGCGAGTTCCGCATCTTTGAGATATGCAATACGCCCGGAATGGAAGCGGCCCTTTCTTTGAAAAATGGATAGTTCTTCGCCAGCTCACCCTCTATGGGTAGGTACACCAGGTTTTCCCGGTCGTACCCCAGGTTGCGGGACTGGAAATAATCCATTTGCCGGTATATGACAATCATGCCAACGATGAGCATAATGGAAAGCGCAAACTGAAAGACCACGAGGCTGCGCCGGAAAATAACGCCGCCGGTACTGAACTTCAGGCTTCCTTTCAGCACCTGCACCGGTTTGAGAGAAGACAGGAATATGGCGGGATAACTGCCGGCGATCAGGCCGGTGATCAGCATCAATCCGGATAAAAGCACCCAAAACAGCGGTTGGTCAACGGGCAGCGCCAGCTGTTTCCCCGTGAGCAGGTTAAATGCCGGCAAGAACGCGACTACGGCCGTCACCGCAATGATCACAGCAAAAGCGGCAAGCAAAACCGCCTCGCCGGCAAACTGCCCGGCAAGTGCAAACCGGCTGGCGCCAACCACTTTACGCACCCCTACTTCTTTCGCGCGCTTGGCGGCTCTGGCGGTGGAGAGATTCATGAAGTTGATACAGGCGATCAGCAATATAAAACAGGAAACGATCGTGAACAGCCTTACATATTCGATGCGGCCACCAACGATCTCACCGTTCCTGAATGTTGAATGCAGATACCTTTCCTCATATGGCTGCAATTCCAGTTCCGTTGTCACATTCCCGTTTTCCTGCAAATACCCGTCGAGGAACTTTCTGATCTTTGCTGCTGCCTTAGCAGCATCCGCATTGGCCTGCAGCTGTACAAATGAAGCCGGACTGGTATTTGCCCAGTTCTCTACCCAGCGGTTCTCCTTCACATAGGCCGCCCAGCTTCTCAGAAAATCGAATTGCAGTGTTGAATTGGCGGGAACATTTTCGAATACGCCGCTCACCCGCAGATCGTCCCGGTTCTCATAGCGGATCAGCTTGCCGATGGCAGCTGCCGGGCTTCCGAAAAAGGTTTCGGCCATTTTACGGGAGATGGCGACCGATTCCGTTGTGGCCAGCGCGGTTGCAGGGGACCCGGCCAGCAAGGGGTAACTGAACATCCTGAAAAAATCCCCGTCCGCAAAGGAGCCCATCATCCGCTGCACATTCCCTTCCCGCTCAAATGTATAAGGCCGTATAGCCTCCAGCCCCGTTGCATGCTGTATCTCCGGTATATTCCGCTTTAGCTCCCCCGCCAGCAATCCCTGTGTAAGATAACCCGCTTCCGCCTTTCCGTCGGATGCCCGGCGGATATACACCTGGTACAGATCGTCCCCATTGGCATGAAAACCATCCACACTCCGCTCGTCCTGCACCCATAACATAATGAGCAGGCTGCAGGCAAGGCCTAATGCCAGACCGGAAATATTGATGGTCGAATACACTTTATTGCGGCGGATGTTCCGCCAGGCAACGAGAAAGTAGTTCTTTATCATGCGGATGCTGGCAGGAATAATATGCCAGTTTGGTCAGGCTATGACTATCAATGATTTGCATAACGGATTTTACTTAACCTGTCCGTATGCGAACAAGGACCGTCCGTAATTGAAAACTCCCGATCTGCGAAATGCTTTGATTGGAATATTGGCATGTTTGCCAAAGAAGCGCTTACCTGATTTACCGGCAGCAACTCCGGCACTGAGTCAAAATAGCCATTTTTAAAATAGCGACAAAAATAAATTACCTTAAATTTGAGCGCCGCCAGACAACAGCCTGAAAACACTGTCAATGCCGGTCACACCACCCAAATCACCGCCATGAAAATCAAGACACTGCTATCCCTTCTCCTTTGTACCGCCTTTACCGGTACCGCTTTTGGACAGGTTGTAACCTTGCAACCCGGTACGATAGTTCATTACAGAACTACGCTCAATTACAAAGCGCTCAATATGGAAAAAAATGAGCAGCTCAATGCCGGTTCCAACACCGCCATCTACCGCTTCAAGCTACTTGAAAAGTTGCCGGGTGGCCGCCTGCGGGTGGAAAGCACCTTGCTGGATTGCCGCAATATCTCCGGTGACATGAACTTTGATGCCCGCCGGTTGACGGAGGCCCGCATTAACAGTACCAGCGAGCTGTTCCAATTAACATTGCTGCAGGAACCCGTGGAACTGATCATCGGCAATGAACCTTCTGAGCAGCCCGCGCTTAAAGCTTTGCTGGAAAAACATGGAAAAGCATGGAGCATCCGGGAAGAATATAATAACATCATGGCTACCGGCATAAACATTTACCTGCTGAAGGAGACCAGCGCCGTTTTCTTCCGCTTCCCGCAACAGCCGGAAAGGCAAAGCAGCGAATGGCTGAGCCCCGATTCCACCCTGAAGTATTCCCTAAGCGCGGCCTCAGGCGGCGTAAGGCGTATCACGGCCACTAAGAATCCGGCGGCAAAAGGATACAATAAACAACAGGAATACCGACAGGAATATGACTGGAACGAAGCCAGCGGAAAGATAACAAGAGCGTTCATTACACAGCGCAACAATGATTCGGCCATGGTCAACGGCGGAAAATTTGCTTTTCAGTATGCAGACACCCTGTTGCTGGAACTGCTGGATGATCCCGAATCCTTACCCCGGATACCCGCCGATCTGAAAGACATGCTGGCCCTGTCCTCCAGCTGGAGCGACGCGCTGAAGGACGGGTTTGATACGGACTCCGCAAAGTTTGCCGCCTTTACACAAAGGTTCGATCCTATGTTCAGGCATGAAAAACGATATGCCCAGCAGAAGCTGGATATGATCCAGCACCTGGCCGGCCGGGACCACCATGATGTATATAGCGATTCCCTGAAAGCTACGCCTAACTATCTGCTGGAAGGCGCCAGCATACATCTGCACAACAAACTGCAAAGCATGGTATCCCGCGATGCGGACAGCGCCATGATGCTGATGCACTATCTTTCAAAGGCGCGGCATTCATCCTTCGCAGGCTGGATGCAACATAGCTTTGCGCAGCATCTCTTCCCGCCGGCAGACAGGAACCTGGATGAAGCAATAGCACACTTGCGCAAAAACGGCGTACCGGAAAAACGCATCAGGGAACTGATCTACGAAGCCAATAACAGCGAACGCGTAGCGGGTTTGCTGGTCAACAAAATGATCGGGGACGAAGACAGCGTTATCCGTAACGCCGCCTACCCCATGTACCTCACCAGCACCGCAAGAAAGACCCGGGATACGGATTCCCTGCGGGACATCGTACAGCAATTCAAATCCCTTTCCCCAGCCATCATCAAAAGCGGCAATGCCAACCGGTATGCGTTGATGCTGAGCAGGCAGCTTGCGGATAGCGGACGTGCGGCAATGGCGGACGAACTGCTGAATGACGCCATCGGAAAGCTGGAAAAAGGTGCGGAAGATTCCCTCAACAACACCCGGTATGCGGATAAAAATATGCTGGCCCATGCCTACAAACTCAAGTACGACCGCCTGGTGAAAACCAACCGGAAGGAAGCCTTCGTTTATCTTGCCAAAGCGGCGGCGGCCTCTCCCAAAACACCGGAAGAATCTGTGCATGACAGTTTCTATGACCGGGTATTCCTGCAATCAAAAGAAAGCTACCGCCGGGATTTCTCGGACGAGCTGCTGAAGGAAGGCGCTACCAAAGAAGCGCTGCAGGTGCTCAGCCAGCAGATCAAGGCGGAGCCGGGCATGCTGCCGGAAGTACAACAGTCGTTCAAGCAATACCTGCCCGAACGGGATTTTTCCGAATTTCTGCATGAGGCAGTCATAAGATCCTGGGACACGGCGCCCGATTTCACGCTGCAGGGAGCTGAGGGCGAGGTTTTCAAGCTGTCTGACTATGCCGGCAAATGGCTGCTGCTTGATTTTTGGGGAACCTGGTGCCAGCCCTGCCGCGAAGAGCTGCCGGAGATCAATAAAATGGTGGCCCGCATCAAAGACGATCCGGAAAAAGCATTCCTTTCCATTGCCTGCTTCGATACGCCGGAAAAGGTGAAAACCTTTTTCCGCAAGGAAGGATATGCGCTGCCCGTGGCGATGTCTGACCAGAAAGTGCAGGAAAACTACGGCGTGAAAGGATATCCCTCCAAGTTCCTCATTTCCCCGGAAGGTAAAATGATCTTCCTGCGGTATGGGAGCGAATGGGAAAAGGTCTTCGAACTGTTCAGCAATATTAAACCGGGGACTGATGCCGCTGGCGATAAAAAAACGACCGTTAGCAAAGACCTGCAATGATCATCAGCCGGATGATTTGTTGCGGAGCGGCAACAGGGTAGCAATGGCATATATCGCCGCGGCGAACTGCAGCATACCTGAACTCTCGAAAATGAAATCATCCGGCATCTCATACAGGTCCGAAGGATACAGGCGTTTCATGGTTTGCATGGAGGCGCCGCCGAAATAGACCACATTCTTGACCACATGATTATAACCTCCTTCGTAAAGACCGATCAACGCCACGGGAACAACTATCGTGATGAGGAGGAAAGCGACCAGTGCCGCTTTGCCGCCGGCTGTAGCACCATACCTGCGGTACAGCCAGTGGGTGAGCCATAGCAGCAGGATGACCGGAACGGCAAAATATACAACGTGCAGGCGGAAGGGAGCATCGTAGATCATGGCGCCGTACAGGTGGTGAAGGATCGTCAGCACCATGATGCCCATACCGGCGGTCAGTATTTTACTTGTGTTTTTCATGCCGGTAAAATTAGCCGGCATACCGTTGCGGAAATTGTATAAATTTTACATTTCCTGCGGGAACGCGCTTTTATAGAACTTCAGCCCTTCAAAAGCCAGTTCATCCGCACTATTGGCCAATGGCCGCCAGATACAGGCCGCACGGGCCAGTTCTTTCGACGGTGCGCCGAAGGTTTCCAGCACAATAGCCCCCTCATAACCGATCTCTGCCAGTGCGGCGTTGATGCCCTGCCAGTCCAGATGCCCGGTGCCCGGCGTTCCGCGGTCGCTTTCATTGCCCTGAATATGGCATAACAGCTTTTTACCAATGCGGCGGATAGCATCCGGGATATTCTTTTCCTCTATATTGGCATGAAAAGTATCGAGCAGGATGCGGATATGCTCCGTCCCTGTTTCATCTACCAGCGCTATCGCCTGATCTACCGTATTGATCATATCCGTTTCAAAGCGGTTGAGCGGCTCCAGCCCGATGATAACCCCATGGTCCCCCGCGACCTTATCGGCCTCGCGGAGATTCTCCACACACCATGCCCGCTCCTGCCGCTTCTGCTCTTCCGGCACGATCCGGGTTTTGCCTACCGCGGAATATACCGGCCCTCCGAAAACGGGACTGCCCATTTCTGCTGCTATCTTCACGCATTCCGTAATGTATTGCAAGCCGTTCCGGCGGATACGGGCATCGGTGGAAGAAATATCCCGGTCCGGCCCAAAAGCCCCGCTGACCGTGATTTTCAGATCAAGGTCCGCAGCCCTGGATTTCAGCTGTTTCCAGTCGATCAGCGCGGCATCTTCCACCGCCACTTCCACGATATCATACCCTGCTCCCTTTATTTTGGGCAGCAGATCAAATGCCGCTGTGGAAAAGGGAGATACCCAGACGAATGTGCTTACACCAAAAGTCATCAATTGTTTTTTAAGTTGAAAGAATAACGGAGAAAGCCACTTTCTAATAATAGATGTAATAGCGGGCTACCACAGTAGACGGGTAACTGCCGGGAATATAGAACTGGATGGCGATCTCATCCGCATACTGCGCACTGAAAACCGGGTAACTGATGGCCATGCTCCAGAAATCCCAGGGAGAATGCCTGATAAAATCCACTCTTTGTATCGATGCGCTGTAGCCGCTCAGGCCGCTGATGGTAACCTGGTTATAGTCATCGATAGACGCGGTGATGCCGGAGGGAAAACCGGAAGGTGCGCTGTAAAGAACAATAGAGGCTGCTGTCGATCTCAAAGAGGTCAACAGGCAGGAAGCTGTGATTAAAAAAGCAAACATCATGGATTTTTTCATAATAAACATGTTAGACGTGATGGAATCGGGTTTGTCATATCGGGCTTTCTCCGTTGAAATACTTGTTGTCACAATATGTATGCAGCAGGCGGAGAACCGCCTGCCTTTTCGCTATTATTCAAAATCCGGGATATCGATCCTTGCACCGCCTTTCATGGCGGATTCGTGTGCGCAGATGCCCGCGCAGGTGTAGTTGGCCGCAATGTGCGCATCAACGGCGGAATCTCTCCCTTCCGTGATCGCGGCCAGGAATTCCTGTACGAGGTGAGGATGGGAACCGCCATGCCCCGCGCCCTGCAGGAAAGAAACATGGTTCGGGTCGTCGATCTTTTCCCTTTTGGTAAAATGCGCGATCTCCGGTATCAGCAAGGGATCCGTATCCGGTACATCCAGCCGGTACGCATTTTCACCACCATCGAAGATCACATGATGCTCATCCTGCAGCTGCTCCCATTCGAAGGACATCTTTGTGCCGTACACATCGTAACTCTCTCTGTACTGGCGTACCACATCGAAAAGGGAACGGGTGGCCTCGGCGATCACATCCGAATTTTTGAGGGTGAAAGTGGCGGTTTCCACCGCGAAAGGCGAGCCATATCTTTTAGCCAGGTCATCACTCAATTTTCCGGAGCCATGGCAGACAACCGTGGCGGCTTTGGTGTTGTTGATCCGCAGCAGCGGTGAAATGGCATGCGTGCCATTCAGCATCGGGGGAAAACCTTTCCAGTATTCGTCCCATCCTTCCATGCTCATATCCTGTATATGCGATCCGCGCACGAACTGTATGCGGCCCAGCTGACCTGTTTCCGCCAGATTGAGACCGTACAGGAACTCGCGGGTGTACAGCGCGGTTTCCATCATCATATATACTTTGCCCGCCTTCCGTTTTGCTTCCACGATGGCCTGGCAATCGGCTACCGTCATGGCCATGGGAATAGTGCAGGCAGTATGTTTCCCGGCGTTCAGGGAAGCCAGTGTCATTTTCGCATGCTCCGGCACCGGTGTTACGATATGAATAGCATCTACATCATCGCGTTTGGGCACATCTTCATAGTTGGTGAACAGCAGATCCTCATCCAGGTTGAACTTCTCTTTCAACGCATCGAGCGTGGCCCGGTTGCGGGTGCAGATGCCCACCCGTTTGATAGCGGGGTGCTGCTGATAGATGGGAATAAACTCTTTACCAAAACCCATTCCTACAATAACTACGGTGATCTGTTTCATTACAAAACTTGTTAAGTATTAAAAAATTATTTCCGTGCGGCCCATTTTACCGCGTTCCGCAAAATGGCCTGATAGGCAGGCAGCTCATGTGATGCAGCATCGTGGCCCAAAGCGAAGCCTACGATCCTGGCAGCGGAGTGATTGACGATAAAAAGACTGGGACGGGTTTTGCCGTCTTTGTCCGCACTGGTAGTGGCCAGTACTTTGATGCCCGGCCCGGTGGTATCTTCCTCATAGTAATACAGCTCGTCTTTCAGCGTGAAAGTGGCCGGTACTTTTTTGGTAACGGGATGTTTTTTGTCATTCACCGTTACGGTAAATTCCCCGTACCTGTCGTGCCCCCTGCTGCCGCCGCCCACCAGCTGATGATTGTATGCCGGCCAGTCGGCCCAGTTATACCAGATGGCGGCATGGGCCAGCACGAGACCTTTTCCTTTGGCCGCAAAATCCATGATGGCTTTGCGGGTGAGTGAATCTTTGACAGGCTGGTTATTGCAGAGGAACAGCACATCGGCATGCGCCAGCTGCGGCAGGATGGTAGCGGGATCATCCGTATAGGTCACGGTAGCCAGCCCGTCTTTTTGCAGGGTTTCCGCATCGGCCTGTTTGTACCAGCGGTCAAAATCGTGGGAGCCGCCGCCGCCCACCATCAGCACCTGTATGCTTTTTGAATGGCGCTGGGCGCATGCTGCCGTACAGATCAGCATAAGGCCCATTAGCAACTTGATCATCATTTTCATACTTCCGGATTTTATTGATGTATATTTTATTTCGTTACCGTCATGATGCCGTTCATCCCTCTCCAGTGGCCGGGGAAAGTGCAAACGAAAGGATATTCTCCCGGCACGGCGGGCGCGGTGAATTTCAGCGACACCATTTCACCGGGATTGAGCAACCGGGTGGCGAACAGTACTTCCGGCATTTTGGGGACGTACTGCAGCTTCGAGGCATTCGGATCTCTCACCATGGCATCCGCGGCAGCGCCTACCTTTTCCAGCGTTCCGGGTTTGATGATGAGGAGATTATGCTGCATGCCATCCGGATTTTCCAGGCGGATGGTCACCTGCTGCCCGGCTTTTACGGTGATCTTTTTTTTGTCGTACTGCATAATGTCTTTCACCACTTTCATGTCTATCACCAGCGGCGGAATGGTTGAAGCGCCTGTTTTAGCTGTTGTACCGGGTGTTGCGGCCGGCAGGTTCAACTCAAGCGCCAGGCTTTGCATTCTTCCGGAGAAACGGAATTCTTCCGGATATGCTGCAATGTGGCTGTCTTCCAGCGGGTCTTCCCCCCATCTTACCGGTGCTTCCGGTGTAACGGTGAACATTCCCGGGGCTTTGGCCCTGGCGGTTTCCCTGCCATTCACGGCCAGTATCATTTCCCCGTTCTTCAACAGCGAGGCGGTGATCTCCAGTTCACCGGGCAGGGTCACTTTACAGCTGGCGGTATAATGCTGCCCTTTCTGGTTAACGGTCATATGCAGTTTGCCGTCTGCCATATACAGCCCGTAGCCGTTCTGCGCATCGCCATGCGCGAGGATGATGCCTTCAGGCATACGTTCCCGGCGGCTGTTGACTGCTGCACGGATCACGATCTCCCTGCCGGCCACATCGGCAACGAACGGCGTGCCGCCTCTGGCATCAAGGGTATAAACGGCCTGTTGCAGCCCTTTCATGATGGCTGTTCTGAATGCGCCGCGTGCCGAGGGTTGTGCGGCATGCGCTGCGGCCAGGAAACCTTTCTGATGGGTGTTGGCCGCTGCGAACAGGGCACGGGAAAGCCAGGGATCTGTTGCATTCGGGCTGTTAGCCGCTACGCGGTACAGCAATGCCCCTGCCTGCGCTGAAGCGGGAAAATCCGCCAGTACGCGGATAGCGGCTACCCGGGCATGAAGGTCCTTATCCTGCAGAATACCTGACTTCGCCATGATGCCAACGCTCTTCTCCTGCTTCGGCAATATTTCCACCGCAGCTTTGCGAACTCCTGCGGCAGGGTGTTTCAACGCGTTGCTGACTACCGCCAGCGCCGCCGTGCTCAGTTCCCCGAGGCCGTGCAGCGTCCATAATGCGTGTACAGCGGGACTGTTCAGCCCGGCTTCATCCACGGCGGGGTTCATAATGATATTGTACAGTTCGGGGATCACTTCCTTTTTTCCGGATTCCACCAGCAAACGCTGCGCGGTCATCCGCCAGAACATGTTGTCGTTCTTCAGCGCCGCCACCAGTCCGGGCACATCGTTCACCGACAGCGCCATGGGGGTATAGGGCTTTGCCTTTTTGTACACGATCCGGTAAATACGCCCGTGGGCATCATCCCGGAGATCGCTTTCGAAGGCATTCCCTTTGCCCTGCGGCTGCTCGGTGAAGGGCAGCACGGTTTCACGCGGGGCCTGCTGTTCCACGAATACGTTATGCTGGATGATGAAATTGTACCAGTCAGCCACCCATACCGCACCGTCCGGCCCCACCTCTGCCTGCACCGGTCCGAACCATTCGTCCGAGCTGGCCAGCAGGTTCCAGCCGTCCTTTTCCCTGAAGCCCGCGCCATCCGGCGCTATGATGGCGTTATGCACCAGCCGCACGGTAGGCTCATTGATGAAGGCAATGCGGTTCCAGTATTCCTTCGGGAAATCGCGTGCGGTGTACAGGTGATGGCCCGTTGCGGACGTAAATCCGCCCACAACATCCACCTGCCGCAGGTTGGGGGTCATGGCATGCACATCGTAATGCCCGTCGATCTTCTGCACAGCATCCACGGTTGGCTGATCTTTCCCCGGCAGGCTGCGCTGCATATGCCAGTAGGGCATGGAGTAATATGCGCTGTGCGTGTTGTTCGCCGTGGAAAGGAATACATGGTTATCTTCCGAAAAGCCCAGCCCCCAGGTGTTATTGGAACTTCTGCCCAGGAACTCGAACGCCGTTACATCCGGCTTGAAGCGGTACACGCCCATCGGGAAACGGAAAGCCTTGCCGTTGATCTTTCCGGAAAAACCGGAATAACCGACCACGCCCCAGATCTTGTTATCGAAGCCGTATTGCAGGTTGGAGGGACCCGCGTGAGTATCCTGTTTTCCCCATCCCGTCATGATCACTTCTCTTACATCCGCTTTATCATCCCCATCCGTATCTTTCAGGAAGATAAAATCCGGCGCCATGGACACGATGGCGCCGCCGTTGACCAGCACGATGCTGGTGGGGATATTGAGACTGTCCGCGAAGATGGTGAACTTGTCCGCCCTGCCGTCCCCGTCCGTATCCTCACATATCTTGATCCGGTCATTCGCCGCGCTGTCGCTTTCAATAAAAGCATTCGGGTAGTCAACGGACTCTACGATCCATAAGCGCCCTCTTTCATCCCAGGTCATGGCAATGGGCTTCGTGATATCCGGTTCCGCAGCAAACAGCTGAATATCAAAATCCACCGGCACCTGCGTGAGCTTGCAGGATTGCTCCGGAGAAAGGGCTTCCTGCATTTTGGGAACGATGTAGCGCTTTGTGTAATCGGAAATGGTATCTGAATT